>JACJXZ010000021.1 GCA_020636375.1 Lewinellaceae bacterium
TTCATTACCGTACACTTTTAAATCAGGGGAAGTTCTTTGAAAATTGGAAAGAAATGGCTAATCCTTTTCTGATATAGTACCTGATGGCACGCAGGCCAATCTGGAAGACGGACAAATCAGCAGCCCTATCTTTGCGGCAAAACTTGCCTAAATGGGGCGAGCGCCGGGCATCGAACTCAAACAGGATGCAGGCGATAAAAGCCAGGCTGGCCACGATCAGCAAGTTGGACAGCATATCCGGCTGGCTAATCCGAGTATCCTCAATATGGAAGCCTCGGGATTTGATGTCGCCAAAAAAGGTTTCGATGTGATACCTTTTGCGGTAATAGGCTTCGGCCTGCGGGCCATATTCGAGGCTGGTCAATAAATACAGGGGCCTTTCATATCGGGTTTTGTCATGCCAATAAAGCACATTAACCGGGCCAAAAGCTTGTTTGGTGACGTACATCTGAGGCAGGAACAAGCTGTTTTTGCCGTCCGCAGGGGCGATGTGGCAAAAAGGGCAAGCGTCCAGCATTTGTGGGTTATCTGCCAGCAAGGCATCCTTGCCGGTTTTGAGCACATAATCCCAACCGTGGGACAAGCAAGCTTGCTGCAACTCATTGCCGTCAAATTCTGCATCGCCCAGCAGGATAACCTGGCAAGGGCATTCTATAATGGTGTCCAGCAGCATGGCTACTTGGTTGACAATATCCAAATGCATTTGCTGGGGAAAATGCCCTTTAGGTGCTTGGCGCACTATCCAGCAAATGGGGATAGCCCGCCTGCGCCAGATGAGGCTAACCATCAGGGCCATGCAGCCTTTGCCGATGCTGGAACCGTCAATGGCCAAAACCAGCTCTCCGCTATTGCTTACTGAACGCAGCATGGGCGACAGGTAGGGGATGAAATGCACGGCCGAATCCGTCCACTTGTTTTTCAGCCAGCGCTTGGCTTTTTTGACCCGGCTTTCCAAGTCAATGTCGTCATCCATGTGCTTGCCGATGCTTTGCAGGGAAGCTTGCCCGCCTTTGATTAAGGCTCCAGCCATGCTGGCCAGGGTGTCCAGCCGGCGTAGGGCGTTGCCTTGTGGCGCTGAAGGTTGATGTTTTATCAACCATTTTTTACATCTTTGCAGATCATCTAATTGTAGGGTTTTCTGTAAAGATTGTAAAATCTGGGAAAACCCTATTTTTTTGGCTAGTGATCTTGCCAGGCACTGCTTATGCGGCCCAGGGAGGCTCTTTTTCAAGCTCGCCTTTATGTTGGCCTTTCAGGCCGCAGGCTATTGGGCCTTATCGTACACGGGGCGCTGCCCCGTGCTATGTTATGCTAGCCCTTCGGGCTGGGAACAGCCCCGTACTCAGGTGTTTTGAGGCTGGACAAACTGGAAAAAAGGGAGCGCAACATGGCTGGGACAGCCCCGTACTCAGGTGTTTTGGGCTTTAGCGCACTGGCAAAAAAACCTGGCAACCGCCTCCCTCAGGCTGGGCTTTCTCAGCCTCGATTGGGTTCTAACCCGGGCGGTTGGCTGCCGTTAAAAAAGTTGTCGTTTCTTTCCAAATTTTCAAAGAACTTTTGCCGTAACTAAAAGTGTACGGTAATGAAAAGCTTTTTAAGCTGTATTTTTGACTTGCCTAAAGAAGAATTCCGATGCTACACAGAACGGCAGTCCAGCCCGCCACACTGGAACTACTGAGAGCAATTATGAAGAAGCCCGCTTTGTCCGGTTTCTGCCTGGCCGGCGGCACTTCTCTTGCGCTTCAGATCGGGCACCGGGTTTCTGTCGATCTGGATTTTTTCGGACACCGGCCCTCATGAGCCTTTATCTGAGAAAATTTGATGATGGTTCAGAACTTATGGTTGCCAGGAGCCTCGTCTATTTCGAAGATGCGGATGAAGATGAAGAAGTCATTCTACTTGAAGAGAAAATCAGGTGGGAATCCGTAAAAAAGTTGATTAGAGAAGAAGTTAGAAAAAAGTATAGGTGAATCTTACTGGCTCCAAAAGGGCCTCGATAAGCTCAGCAATTATCTCGACTCTCCTGCCATGCTTATAGAAACTAAAACCCTATGACTCATGAAAAATGCAACCCTTCTTTTTGTTTTGCTTCCTTTTTTTGTGGTTGGGCAGGTGGATACGGCGGCGGTGGAGGCGCAGGTGGATAGTTTGATTTCATTAGCTGGCCGGATGATGGAAGAAAACACAATGGAAATGGAAGAAGTACATCGCTTGATTGATTCTACAGAAAACTTGACCATAAAAAAGTTCGGGCGAGATTCGGAGCTATATGGGGATATATGCCAAAAAATTGGGCAGTTTTATTTTTCAAAAAGAATGTATGAAGAATCCAGTGACTGGTATTTAAAAGCAAAAAAGGAGGCTTTCAACATTGGTCGAATCCAATGAACTGAGAAAAGAGTTTATTTCCAAAGCCACTTTCCATTTATCTGAAAAAGAATTGGAATTGTATTTAAAACGTTTTTCTCACAATAGGAATTCCTTTCTCTCCTCCTTACCCTTGAATGGACGTCCTGCCCCAAAGAAGGGATTTTGGGCTTACAATAACAGCCTCTTTATTAAAGGGTTTGTGCTTAATGCTTCCAACCGGATGTCTGCCGATAGCTCTCCGCCGCCCGCCGGCTCCCTCTCTGCCACCCTCTACGGCGGCATCCACTACGACATGGACAGTACTGCCATCGCCCGGGCCAATCAGGGGGAGCCGCCTATTGCTTCTATTGGCGGCGAATTACCCTTTTTCCCCTTGGAACGCTCTGAGCGGGGCCTTTCGTGGGATACACTCCCTGCCACGGCAAAAGAGGCCGAGGAGATAGCAGCTATTATAGAAAAGCAGCAGGGGGAAGCCGAAACACTCAAAGGCTATCACGCTACCGAAGAGTCCTTTAAAAGATTAGGGCAGGACGGCCTTCTCCTCGCATCCTTCCATATCGCCACTCATGGCTATTTTTATCCGGACCCGGAGGAAACAGGGAGTAGAGAGCCGTTGGCAGGGAGCAGTGTATCAGCGCCGGCGTTCAAAATTTCGGAACACCCGATGATCCGCTCCGGCCTGGCAATGGCGGGCGGCAACCAGGCTTGGCGCGCGCAAGCCCGTCCCCGAAGGTACCTGGAAGACGGCATTCTCACCGCCTACGAAGTCAGCCAGGTGGATCTCCAGGAACACGGAGAGCTCGTCGTCCTCTCCGCCTGCGAGACCGGGCTGGGGATATCGAAGGCAATGAGGGCGTCTACGGCCTGCAGCGCGCTTTCAAGATCGCCGGGGCGGACAAGCTCATCATGAGCCTGTGGAATGTGCCGGATGCGCAGACGCAGGAGATGATGGTGCTGTTCTACCGGTACTGGCTGGAGGAGGGGATGGAGTTGAGTGAAGCGTTTCGGGCGGCGCAGGGGAGATGCGGAAGCGGTATGGGGAGCATTATTATTGGGCGGCTTTCGTTTTGGTCGAATAACTAAAACTTCGGCGGCAGGGCACCGCTTTTGTTTTGATCAAGTGATCAAGGCTGAAGCGGCGGGGCGCCACTTTCCGTTTGGATGGAGTGATTAAAAGTTGCGCAGTGGGGTGCGGCTTTTGTGCTTATGGAATAATCCGGGGTCCGGTTAGTTATGGGTTTGATGGGTTACGCACCACTTGAAAGTGATGCGTCCGGTTAGCGCCAAAATTTCTGGGAATCCGGGTGATGTTTTCAGGCAACGGGTATATATCCTAAAACCCGTTCACCATGGAAGCTTTTGAAATGCTGATCCTTACCCGTAGCCTGGAGCGTATCGCAGCCACTTTCCTCGGAGGTGGCGCTATCTACATAGTATACCGGCTTTTTATTAATCTACCTGATATCGACAGTGTCAGTGATAATTTTCGCTTTCGGCAGTACCTTTCCTTCCACATCATCAAAATTGGAATTGGGGCGGTGTTCATGATGTTTGGCGCCTTGATCATTCTTTTCTCTTTTTTAAAGCCCCTACTCTTCAGCATATCAATAATGAAATGGCTTACTCTGGTTTTGGCAATGCTTCTCCAGCCAGTAAGCAGAGGCGAGCCTGTTGGAGCCAGAATCCTTTTGCCGACTATTTTATGGTGCTGAATACATTGCCGGATGACCTGAAAGCGGATTTGCCGGAAAGACGGAACAGAGGGTAGCCCTATCTCTGTCGAGAGTGAAACTCAACCTCATGCTGGCGGTCTGGAATGAATCGCTTTGGGGCGACCCGGTAGCCTTTAAAATTGGGTCTTTGACGGAGAACACCTGCCACCTCCTCCGCAGTCAATGTGGATGCTGTCCATTTTTTCAACCAGAAAAACTAATATCATGAAAGTGATCACCCAAATAACGTATTTGTGCTGTTTTTGCCTGATGCTTCCCCGGTTAGTGGATGCCCAATCCATTGGGAATATGTACGATTACAGCACCCTGCAAAGCCTGAAGGAGAATATTCTACTACCCTGAAGAAGTTTATGAAAAACAAACTTCCCCGCTATCTTACGTCGGAGCAGCAAAGCAAACTTTCTAATGTGCAGGTTGATTTTCCTTTGCGGGAAATGGCTCGAATGCAGACCCCTTTTGTTATTATGCTTACGCCAGCAGCCGTTCTATTACCATATCGATACAGTCGCTGAAGTTTCTGGAAGACCTGTGCCTGGCTTTTGCGTGGCTATCGAATAATAACTACAGTATTGAAACCGTGACGGATTACGTTGCGATGATCCGTTACAAGGAACCAAATGAATTTTCCGGAGGGCGATACCCCATACTTCTGGACGCTCTCGGCATTCCTGCCGGTGCAAAGCGCGACCCGGCAACCAGAGACTTGGCGCTTGCTCTGTTCCTGTCAGGGCAGGTGTTTATCTTATGCCACGAATTGGGGCACATTTATTACCAGCATCCCGGAAACCTTGGAGTTTCCAAAACGGAGTCCCGCTATAATGAAGCGAATGCCGACCGCTTTGCCTTGTCCCTATTGAAGGAAATTCCTGTCTTGCCCATGGGAGCTTTGCTGTATTTTCAGCTTTATTCCCATTGGGATTGGGATAGAGAAGAAACCACCTCCACCCACCCGCTCAATGCTAATCGCCTGATGAAAATGGGAGATTATCTGATGACCAACGCAAGCAGTTACGCCCGGGATCTGGATACCCGAAATGTTTCCAGTGTTGAAAAAGCGAAGGTGCATAGCCTGGCAAAAGGGTTTAAATCGCTGGCTGCATTGCTCTCCGACAAAGAACTCCAGCAAAGTACATTGATTGCCGCCCGCGATCGCGATCCTTCCACCCTGAAACCCCGGAGAAATGGTGGATTACAAGCAATGCCCAAAGCATCGGAGGGTATGTTCAGCGGTTATTATCAAGGAAGTTTTATTAAGTATGACATACACGGCAGAAAAGAACCGCCGCTACCGGTCGTGGTACACTTGCAGCCGCGTGGAGGGATAATAACCGGGCAGTTCAATTTTGGCCTCGGAGACGGGCTGATCACCAACGGCTGGAGAAAAGGCAATGCGCTTTACTTCAACTGGCAGTGGGGTGGCGCCTTCGGCAGTGGCGTGCTTCATCTTAGCAATGAAGGGAAAAAGCTATCCGGAACCTGGGGCTATAACGTACGTGGCAAAAGTTACAACTCCGGGGGGGGAGAATGGTTGCTGTATCAATATTAATGCTAGTAGTCTGTCAAGGTATAAATGTCGGGTAAGGTGTTAGCGGATTTTGGCTCAGATCAAGAAGCCCCCGGAGCCTGGTAGCCTTTTTGCCTCGCCTACAGTAAATGCTTCTTTTAATTCTCCTTGAGCAATCAGGTGTTTAATGGAGGAAATGTCCATCCTTTTTATGATAAAGATATGTTTTTCTGAAAAAAAATCTCAAAAGTGGGTGATAACCTCAAAGTTGGGGTATAGGAGGGTGTAAATACATTTCATTCATTACAAAACTTTATGTCATGAAAAATTGGATCAAAATGTTTTGCTTGTTTGCCGGATTGATGCTGATGGCTAATGCCGCAGAAGCGCAATATCGGACCCGGGTGTATGTGAATAATCAGGAACTTACGCTCGAAACACTGACTGCATTACAGCAGTATACAGGTGTTTTAGTACCCGGAGCCTACTACATTGATGCCTATGGCAATTTCGGCGTAGTTGGGTTTTATCCCTCTTTCAATCTGGTTCAGGTGATCAATGCCCGCCAGCAGGCTCAAAACAGTTACCAACAGAGGTATTCCAATAACTCCTACCGCTATTCCCAGTCCGGCGGAAGTGATTATATCAAAAAGGATGCTTCCGGTACCTATGGCAAAGAAGGGGGGACGAGCTTTTGGCACAGCAACTACAATGATGCCTCAATAATCCGGAGTGGGAGTGATGTTATCCTCAGAAATAGCGACGGTGAGATAATTCATACTTCGTTTTAAGTAAGAACTTGCCAATTGGCCTTCGGAGAGACGTTATCCTCACACGGATTACCCTGCATTTGGCGGAACGGAATCCAAGCCTATTCTGCAGCAGGGAAAAAAAGTGAGCCGCCAGAACGCTTATGTCCGCGAGATGCAGCGCAAGGGTATTTTCTGGACGCATAACCATCGTGAATTTAATGAGGCAGAAAAAAGACCTAAGGGCCGGAGAAGAATAACTTCCCCATTTGATACGGCTCTTTTCCCGCCAGGCCGCGTTGCGGGATCGGTTGCGTAGCGCCGCTATGCGCCCTCCCCGCGCCTTGCCTGGCGAAAAAATAGCTCGCCTGAAATGAGGAACTTATTTTTCTCCGGCCCCTAAGAATTCTTCATTGGAAGCCTACGCAAGTTTTTTCAATCATAAAACCTCAAAGATTATGAGAAGAATGTATTTTCTGTTGTCCTGCCTGTGTCTCCTTTTCGCACAGGTTCAGGCGCAACTCCAACTCACGCCTACCGTGCTGGCCAGCGCGGGCGGCTCGGCCGAGTCCGGTAGCTTGAAACTCGATTGGACGGCAGGCGAAACCAGGACTGATGCCTACGCTTCCTCCAGCCTCCAACTGGGAGAGGGCTTTCACCAAGGCTATCTGGCCGTTTTTGTATCCGTTTACGAAGCGCCCGAACTGGACTTCGACATCCAGGCCTTCCCCAACCCGGCCGGCCAGCGGCTGTTTTTGGGTACCGACAGTCCGGAACCGCTGACTTTTGAGCTGATCAGCCTCGACGGCAAAACCGTGCGGTCGCAGCCGATGTCAGGCTATGGCGCTCAGATGGACATCAGCGCCCTGCCCGACGCCCTGTACCTGCTGCGGGCCGTCAACCGGGATGGTTTACTGCTGAAAACCTTCAAAATCCTCAAATCCAATTTCTAAACTTTTCAACCTTGAAACCATGAAAAAACTAACCTTTCTATTCGTAATGTTCTCTGTTTTTACCGCCGCCGGCCTGGCGCAGTCGCCTCCCAGCTTCAATTACCAGGCAGTCGTGCGGGATGCCGCGGGCGATCCTTTGATTGCACAAGATGTAGGCGTAGAAGTGAAGATATTGAAAGACGGCGTCACCTTTGTCTACTGCGAAACTCAGAATGCTTCTACCAACGACAAAGGGCTGGTAACCCTGAAGATTGGAGAAGGCACACTATGCTCGCCGAACAACCCATTGTCTTCGGTCGACTGGAAAACCGGCGCCTTTGCAATGGAAGTGAAGGTCGATCACAACGGAAATACAGTGTCTGCCGAAAGCCCGCTGCTCTCCGTACCTTTTGCCATGCACGCAGAGACAGTGACGGACAAGGACGACGCGGATGCCGACCCCGGCAATGAAATCCAAGTCCTGTCTTTTTCTCCCGGTAACGGCATCCTGGAATTATCCCCTGATGGCGGACAGGTCAATCTGTCGGGTATTTCTCCGTGGGCGAAGAGTGGAGGCAACATTCATTACACGGGAAAAGTCGGCGTCAAAACCTCTTCTCCTGTCTTTGACCTGGATGTCGACGGGCTGATTGGCGTTAACAGCATCTACAAGCACGACTGGCAAAATGGGATGAACAATATTTTGATTAGCGGCGGCACCAATAAGGACTCCTTCCTAAGGTTCAGGATGGGCGGAAGCCCAGCCGGAAAATCGGGCGTGGTTTTCTCCCGATTCAATACGCGGCACTATTTTCTGCACAATTCCTTCGACGTGCTTACCATCGGGCATTCTACCCAGGACAGTGACAACCCGGATGTTGACGTATCGACAGAGCTTGCCAGGTTTTCAGGTCTTGGCACCCATCGGTTTGAAGTGTCTGGCACAGCCCGGGCCAACGCCTGGTTGACCTCATCCGACCGACGGTTTAAGAAAGACTTCCAGCCCCTGGAGTCCGTCCTTGATAAAGTCGGGCTACTGGAAGGAGTTTACTACCACTTCAAAAAAGAAGAATTCCCGGAAAGGGATTTTTCCGACGCCCGGCAGATCGGCGTCATTGCACAGAATGTCGAGCAAATATTCCCGGAACTGGTCCAGACGGATGAAGAAGGCTATAAATCGGTTGACTACGCCAAATTTGGCCCCATCCTCGTAGAAGCTATCAAGGAGCAACAGGAGATCATCGGGCAACAACAAGCCGAGATCGCCGGCCTGAAAGCCGCCAACGATCAGGTGCTGGCGCGGCTGGAAGCCCTGGAAGCGTCTGGGAGAGGGCTGGCGCAGAGGGAATGAGGTTATTTAATGGTTATTTTCTTTTGGGGGGCTTAAGGGGGGTATTGGTTATTAACGGTATTATCAGGCTGCCCTCGGGCTTCGCCAATAACCAATAACCACTCCGGCTCGCAGAGCCGGAACAGCCCCAGCCCTGTCTAACCCTAATTGATCATAGATGCAGAAAGCGGCTTCCCATCCAGGGAGGCCGCTTTCCTTTTCGGGCGGGCTACTTTTAAGTGGCCCGTAAGGTACGCCCTTTCTGCCGCTGGCCTAAATAGTTGCCATTTTTTTGCATTTGTGGGTAGCCGCCTTCGTTCTGATCAATTATACTCAAAGTAGGTTTTTGCATATTGGGCATAAAAGCAGGCGCCTTTTCCCTAACTTGCCTCTAACCAAACCGAATAAACCATGAAGCCGCTATCTGCTTATCTCCTACCCGGGTTTTTGGCAATGGCTTTTCTATCCGTTTCTGCCCAGAACCCCACCCAATCCATCAAAGGAACCATAGTGGACAAAGACACCCGCCAGCCCCTGATCGGCGCTACCGTCATTGTCGCCACCGCCGAAGGGCAGCCGGGGACAGTCACCGATTACGACGGGCGCTTCGAACTGCCGGCTGTGCCGGTCGGCCGCCACCGCATCGAGTTCCAGTACCTGGGATACGAGCCGTACGTCATCGGCGACGCCATCCTCAATTCCGCCCGGGAACTCGTCCTGGACGTTCAACTGGTCGAACGGGCCGTCGTCACCGAAGAAGTGGTCATCACCGCCCGCGCCCACGGCAACGAGCCCCTCAATGAACTGGCCATGGTCAGCACCCGGTCCTTCTCGGTGGAAGAGACCCAGCGCTACGCCGCCAGCGCCAACGACCCCAGCCGCATGGCCGTCGGCTTCCCCGGGGTGCAGGCCAACCGGGACGCCCGCAGCGACATCGTCATCCGCGGCAACTCGGGCATCGGCCTGCTGTGGCGCCTCGAAGGGATCGACATCCCCAACCCCAACCACTTCGCCCGCAAAGGCTCGTCCGGCGGCGGCATCACCATCTTCAGCGTGAGCATGCTCAGCAACTCGGATTTCTCCACCGGCGCCTTCCCGGCCGAATACGGCAACGCCTTCTCCGGGGTGTTCGACATCAAATTCCGAAACGGCAATACGGAACACCGGGAGTACACCTTCCGCGCCGGCATGCTCGGGCTGGACTTTTCTACCGAAGGGCCTATCCGCCGGGGCAAAAGCGCCTACCTGGTCAATTACCGGTACTCCACCCTCGGCATCCTGGACGCCATGGACATCCGCCTGGTCGACGAACGCGAAAGCAACCGCTTTCAGGACCTCTCCTTCAAACTCCATTTCAACAGCGAGAACGGCAAACACATCACTTCTGTATGGGGCATCGGCGGACTGAGCGATGAATTCTTCGAGGCGGTAAAAGGGGTGGATAACTGGGAAACCTACACCGATTACCAAACCCGCGATTTCGATACCGATATGGGCGCGGTGGGCGTCAACCACAGCTACCTCATCGACGGCAAGTCCTACCTGCGCACCAGCCTGGCGGTAATGGGGCAGAAGGTGCTGTTCCGGAATGATACCCTGACCCGGGAGCTGGAACCTGCCATCGTCAACGATGAACTGTACAAAAACAGCCGGCTGGTGCTGGCTTCCTATTACAACCGCAAGCTCTCTTCCCGGGCGGCCTTCAAAGGCGGCTTCATCGCGAGCCGCTTGTCGTACGACCTCTTTTTCCGGTATCTGCTAGGCACAGCCTACCGCACCTATCTCGACGAACAGGGCGGCACTTTCCTCCTGCAGCCTTACGCCAACCTTCGACTGATGCCTCACGCCCGCTGGACGGCCAACCTGGGCCTGCATGCCATGTACTTCACCCTGAACGGAAGCGCCAGCCTGGAACCCAGGCTAGGGGTGCGCTTTCAGGCCACAGAAGCCGCCTCCTTTAGTTTTGCCTACGGCCTGCACAGCCGCATCCTGCCCATCGGCGCCTATTTTACCCTCGTGGAAGCCGGCGCAGGAGAGGTATCCCAACCCAATGAAGAACTGGGGTTGATAAAAGCCCACCACTTCGTCCTGGGATATGACCAACTGCTGGGCAAAAGCCAGCGGCTCCGCCTGGAAGCTTACTACCAGCGCCTGTTCAACGTGCCGGTAAGCGTTGACCCGCAGAGCACATTTTCCCTGATCAACCAGATCGAAGGATACGCTACCCGGGAACTGGTGAATGAAGGGACGGGCACAAATATTGGGCTGGACATCACCTACGAACAATTTTTCACCAACGGGGCCTTCTTTATCGCCGCCGCTTCCGTCTTCAATTCTACCTACGAACCGCTCAACGGGGAAACTTATGACACCCGGTACAACAGCCAGTTGCTCGGCTCTTTCATGGGCGGCAAAGAATGGCCGGCCGGAGATCGGGGTACGCTTCAGACGGGCTTGCGGCTGCTGTACAGCGGCGGCCAGCGCATCACGCCCATCCTTTCCCCGGCGCGCGACCCCTTTTCGCCAGCTGATCCCCTGCTCGACGAATCCCGCCCGTTTTCCCTGCAGGTCGGCGATTACTTCCGGCCTGACCTGCGCGTGGCCTACCGGCGGGACAACCCGGCCAATGCCTGGTACATCGCCCTCGATGTCCAGAATGTGATCAGCCGCAACAACGACGACGCGCTGGATTACAACTACGACCCCGATCTGGGAAAATGGGTGTTCGGCTTCCAGTCGGGCATCGTCCCCGTCCTGAGTTTCCAGATCGACCTGTAATGTTGCGTTTGGAAAGCCGGCTTGCTGAGCCCCGCCCGGTGCCGGTTTTCCAAACGGAACCTGGCTTGCCCGGTGTGCCCCTGCCATTCCTCTTGTTTTCCTCCGCTTGTCAAAATGGCCTTTATTCCTCCGGCCAGGCAGGGAGTCGTTCCTCCGGAAAAGGGGCCAATCTCCCGTTCCCTAACGCAGGCCGCCCTTTACTGAAAAAAACAACCCCGTTGAGTAGATAGAGCCCTTTTGTTATCTGAAAATTGTAGTTCTTTGACTTGAGATCACATACAATCCATTTTTAGTTTACGCTTCCGGCAAAACTAAAATTCTTTAGTTTTTTAACCCGGAAGCATAAAATAATCCCGTGAACATTTTTTTGGCTGCCAAATATGTGTATCTTTAAGCCGAACATGTTTTTATTATAATCCCGTAAAGTTTAGTTCCATGAACATGAAACCAACACTTGGCAGCCCAATGTGGCAGGAATCCACATTTTTGACCCTCAATTCCGAGCCACCCTAACTTCTGCCAATCATAATTCCCAAACGGCAGGATGTACGGTATCCTCCGAAGAATGGCCCTGACAGTGATCGTCAGGGCCATTCTCTTTTCGGACGGGCCACTTTTAAGTGGCCCGTATCCTGACTACCCCTTCACCGCCTTTATCCCCGGCAGTTCCTTGCCTTCCAGGAATTCCAGCATGGCGCCGCCGCCGGTGGAGACGTGGCTGATCTCGCCGGCCAGCCCCATCTGGTTGACTGCCGCTACGCTGTCTCCGCCGCCGACCAGCGAGAAAGCGCCATTTTTGGTGGCTTCGGCTGTTGCTTCGGCAATGGCTTTGGTGCCGTTGGCGAACTTTTCCATCTCAAAAACGCCCATAGGGCCGTTCCAGAGCAGGGTCCTGGAGCGGCGGATCACATCGGCGTAAGCCTTGCGGGCCTTCTCGCCTATGTCCAGCCCCATCCACCCGTCGGGGATGGCCAGGCTGTTGGCCGAGGCCGACTGAGCGGCGGCATCGAACTTGTCGGCGATGATGGAGTCTTCAGGCAGCAGCAGTGTCACGCCTTTGTTTTTGGCCTTTTCCAGCAGTTTCAGCGCGAGGCCCAGTTTGTCTTCTTCGACCAGGGAGTTGCCAACCTGGCCGCCCTGCGCCTTCAGGAAGGTGTAAGCCATGCCGCCGCCGATCAGCAGGTTGTCGACAAAGTCGATCAGGCGTTCCAGGAGCAGGATTTTGTCCGACACCTTGGCGCCGCCGATGATGGCGGTGAGCGGCCGCTGCGGGTTGCTCATCACCTTCTCGGCATTGCTGACCTCCGCGTCCATCAGGAAGCCAAATTCCTTGGCGCCCTGGTCGAAGAACTGAGCAATGGTAGTGGTCGATGCATGAGCCCGGTGGGCGGTGCCGAACGCGTCGTTGACATAGACATCGGCCAGTTCCGCCAATTGTTTGGCCAGCGCCTCGTTGCCTTTGGATTCGCCGGGCTCGAAGCGGGTGTTTTCCAGCAGCAGCACTTCGCCCGGTTGCAGGGCGCGTGCCATTTTCGTGGCCTTTTCCCCGACCAGTTCATCGCAGAACTTCACCTCCACGCCTAGCAGGCTGGAAAGGTGGCCGACGAGATGGCGCAGCGTGAATTTCTCTTTATCGATACTGCCGTCCGGAAGCAGCTTCTTCTCCGGCCGCCCCAGGTGAGACATCAGGATGGCGGAACCGCCATGATCGATGATGTGCCTGATGGTGGGCAGTGCGCCCCGGATGCGCGTATCGTCTGTTATATTGTAATTGCTGTCGAGCGGGACGTTGAAATCCACCCGGACAATGGCTTTTTTGCCTTGATAGTTGATTTTCATGGCTAAGTATTGTGGGGAGTGAAGGAATGAAGGAATTTTACCCGGCCGAGGCAAGAGGACGGGGGAGGAATGAATGGCTAAGGGAGTCAGCCATCCATTCCCTTCGTTCATGATTTGGCTTCGGCCGGCCCGTTTCCGGCAGTTAAGCTATCATTCTGAGCCGGGCAGACTGGTGGCGGAAAGCCGTATACCGTACAAACCCCTAAGTCACAGCCCAGCTTCATGCAAACAGCCGGCCATTACTTCAGGATCCTTACCGCCAGGTCGGCCAGGCGGGCGGAATAACCGGCTTCGTTGTCGTACCAGCCCACAACCTTGACCAGGTTGTCGATGACCATCGTCAGTTCGCTGTCGAAGATGCAGGAGTGTTCGTTGCCGACGATGTCGGCGGATACGATCGGGTCTTCATTATATTCGAGGATGCCTTTGAGCGCGCCCTCGGAAGCTTTTTTAAAAGCGGCGTTGACGGCGGCGGCGTCCACCGGGTTTTTGACTATGACGGTAAAATCGGTAACTGAACCGGTGGGCACCGGCACGCGCATGGCGTTGCCGTTCAGCTTGCCCTTGAGGTGGGGCAGCACTTCGCCCACAGCCTTGGCGGCGCCGGTCGAAGTGGGCACCACGGAAATGGCGGCGGCACGGGCGCGGCGCAGGTCGCGGTGCGGTGCGTCCAGGATGTTCTGGTCGCCGGTGTAAGCGTGGATGGTAGTCATGAACCCACGCTCGATGGTGCAGAGGTCATCCAGCACTTTAACCATCGGTGCCAGGCAGTTGGTGGTGCAGGAGGCGTTGGAGAAGATATTGGCGTCGGCGTTGATCTTCTCGTCGTTCACGCCCAGTACGATCGTCGGGATGTTGCCCCCTTTGGCCGGGGCGGAGATGACGACCTTCCTGGCGCCGGCTTCCAGGTGCCAGCCTGCTTTTTCAGCGTTGGTGAACAAGCCGGTACATTCCAGCACCAGGTCGACGCCCATTTCTTTCCAGGGCAATTTCTTGGGGTCTCTTTCCGCCATGGCGGCAATGGTTTTGCCGTTGACGTAGAGGTTGTTGTCGTCGGAGGTCACCGTGCCGTTGAATTTTCCCTGCACGGAGTCGTACTTCAGGAGGTGCGCCAGGGTGTGGTTGTCGGTCAGGTCATTGACGGCTACGACTTCCACGCCTTTCATGTTGAGCAGGTTGCGGAAAGTGAGCCTTCCAATCCGGCCAAAGCCATTGATAGCAATTTTTTTGGACATGGTTTTATGTGATTTTGTTTTCTGAAAATGTTCTCGTTAGTGTGGTGTTCGCTCGCGATGGGCATCAGGTGTTTGGCTATTTCGGCTATTTCTTGTCTTCCGCAAACTTAGTGTAAAAGTAACAATAATCGGCAGGTGTTCGTTTTCCCGCTCCCCCCTTTTTATTTTTTTTTTTGAACCATTTATTCCCGCCAGGGGTTACTGCTCTTAAGTTTCTGCTTTACGGGACCACAAAGGTAGAAAAAAGTTTTGCGATAATATTTTGCTTTTTTTAGAAAGAACTTATATTTGCATCCGCTTTGAGGGATAAAGATTCCGATAGCGTTAAATTTGGCCCGTTCGTCTAGGGGTTAGGACGCAGGATTTTCATTCCTGAAACACGGGTTCGATTCCCGTACGGGCTGCTGCGAGGCGGAGTTTTATACTCCGCCTTTTTTGTTTATGGTGTATGTTTATGTCATAGAGAGCCAGAAGGACGGCCGGCGCTATGTAGGGCGTCCTCAAAAAGTCAGCGGCAATTTTGCCTCATTGCGAAGGCCGGGCTGAGGTTTACTTGGCCCACCGAGCCATCTACTCCAAAAATAGAATTAATATTGGCTTCACGCCCGGCAACCTGTTTGCACAAGCGGCGACAGCGGCTAAAAATTAATACTAAAAATGCCCCGCCCAACTTTATTACGTTGAGCGCCAGCAGAATAAGGCCGATGCAGGCATAGGAAGTATCTTCTCGCCGCGTCTGTATGTCATCCAGCCCATATTTTGATTTTCCTTGCCCAAATTTACCTTCTATCTCTGAGCGTTTGTTTTGTTCTTTCTTGCGTTTTTGTTTCTCTTGGCGCGACATTTCCGGCGGCCGGCCCAATGGTTTGCCAGCGTGCCTTATCCCTTTGTCTTTGAGGTAATTGCGGTTTTCCCGGTTCAGGTATATTTGATCAACAAGTACCAACTCCGGATAATAGCCATACAGGGCTTTGTAGCCCTCTACTTGCTCTTGGAGTAGGATACCCTCATTGAAGTTGTCAAAATCAACCTGGTCCATCCTAACGAAGCCTTCGGTTTCTGAAACGTTCAATTTTGCTCCAAACTCGGTGTGGCTACCGGCCTTGCCCCGTATGATGGGCCGGACATAGGGCTGAGCAATATTTACGATCCTGTCATCGATTCGTTTGCGCCCATCTCTATGCATAATATCTTGCTGCCGGTACAATTCCTGAATCACCCAGAGGCGTTGCCAATCCGGGAATTTCCAGTGGGCAGCATGTCCAGCTTGCTCCAGTTTATCCAGCATACAGTTAATGTGTTTAAGGTTGCGCCGCAGGTAACGAAGCTGTTTACCCCGAGTGCGTTTGATGTCTTGCTTGCCAGGCTTGCGCTTTTTAGCAAAGGCGAGGTATTCGTCATGGGCATTGCGCCGGTATGTCCTGGGCTTCTTCTTCCACAAGGAACTGCCTTGGTAGAGTTTGTCGATCAACTCCTCGCTATACACCCGCGCTTCACTCAACAGGCGCGTATCTGTCGGATAACCAATGTGTTGTGGTGCTACCGTGGCATCCATCTTCAGTGTCCCTTTGTTGCGTACTTCCTTTTCGGCTTGTTCTTTGGCAACAACTGGTTTGCTTTCTTCTGCTGGAGCCTCGGCTGCAGCTTTGCTCTCTTGCTCTTGTCCGGGTTGCTCGTCATTGCCCTCTTGTTTTGGGCCCTTCTTCCGGGGCTTAGCTCGGTGTTTTATCGCCCGCAGGCGCCGGGCCTGCTTCAATACCATGTCATTAAGTTCCTGGGCCCCTTTCTTGCCCAGGCGTTTGCGGATCTCCACAAACAGCGTGGGAACAAACACCGGCCTGGTTTGGAAACTCGGCAGCCCCACAAAATACTGCGTGTAGATGTTTTCCTGTATATACTGAATGGTATCTTCATCTGAGATGCCTTCTACATGCTTAACCAACAAAGCTCCCAGGACGATACGTAAGTCAATGCTCTCGCGGCCCTGATCGGCGCTCATGCTGGAAAAGAAGACTTTAGCCATCTCATCCCAGGGCACTACCGCAGCCATATTCACCCAGCGGTTGTTGGGGTCCAATTCTTGCTCGAAAGGGGTGCGGAATAGCGATAAGCTCCGTTCACTGGCAGGCGTGTACTTGATCATCGAAGTGCAAGGATTTTTTCTAAAGTTAGCCATTTTCCTTGCATTTAGATTGCCTGGAGAAATTAGTTTTCCACATGCAACTCATTATTTATCAACACTTTGCCGAGTTTAGTATCTTTTTTGAGGACGCCCTATGTAGGTATTGCCGGGGACGTGCCGCGCCGGCTATGGGAGCACAACGCCGGGCGCTCGAAGTCGACGTGGCCGTATTTTAAATTGACAGGGAAGAATGGCGCGCCTTCTATTCGAAGTGGCAGGAAAACACGTCGCGCCACAATCGCCAACAACCCCTCACCCCCATGCGCATCAGGCTAATATGTTAAAATGGGGCCTTTACAGGCTTCCTCGCCGGGGGAACCCGGCAGCCGGCAAAGAACTCACCCCCGGCCGATCCGAGATCGGCCCCCCCCTCTCTTTATCACCGCGGGGGCAGGGGGAAGAGAGGGGGTAATGCCGGCCCCGCAGCTGGCTAATGCAGGCTTCCAGGGCATGTCGCCCTGCCCCCTCTCTTCCCTTTTGCTCGCCGGCAGCGTAAGAGAGGGGGCGCCTGGCTTCCCTTCAGATGGGGGTGAGTTCACCCGGCAGCCGGCAAAGAACTCACCCCCGGCCGATCCGAGATCGGCCACCCCCTCTCTTTATCACCTCGGGGACAGGGGGAAGAGAGGGGGTAATGCCGGCCCCGCAGCTGGCTAATGCAGGCTTCCAGGGCATGTCGCCCTGCCCCCTCTCTTCCCTTTTGCTCGCCGGCAGCGTAAGAGAGGGGGCGCCTGGCTTCCCTTCAGATGGGGGTGAGTTCACCCGGCAGCCGGCAAAGAACTCACCCCAATACCGATCCGAGATTTACCCCCCTTTTATCACCTCGGGGACAGGGGAAGAGGGGGTAATGCCAGCCCCAGCAGCTACCAATGCAGGCTCCCGGCGTATGTTGCCCTGCCCCCCTCTCTTTCCTTTTTGCTCGCCGGCAGCTCAAGAGAGGGGGCGCCTGGCTTCCGCTGAGGGCGGGGTGAGTTCACCCGGCAGCCGGCAAAGAACTCACCCCTTACTGATCCGAGATCAGTTCTCTCTTTATCACCTCGGGGACAGGGGAAGAGAGGGGGTAATGCCACTTTGCAGCTGGCTAATGCAGGCTTCAGGGCATGTCGCCCTGCCCCCTCTCTTCCCTTTTGCTCGCCGGCAGCGTAAGAGAGGGGGCGCCTGGCTTCCCTTCAGATGGGGGAGTTCACCCGGCAGGCCTACCTACAGGGCAGCCGCTGCCAGAGCGTCTCCAAAGGCTGGCTTTACCTCGGATTTTAACACATCAACCTGATGCGTATGCCCCCCTCACCCCTCCTCCAGCCTCAGCCCGCCCCACCAGCCCCATCAACTCCTTGAAACAGCGTCCGGTGGCGCCGCGTCTTCCAGCGCGCTGTGGTCCTCCGTTTCCCGTTCCAGGCTAAGAAGTAGCCGGCGATGGTAAAATCAGGCTCTGGCGGGTGGGCACGGTAAAGTACTTACCTCCCGGAAGAGGGGAAAAGGGCGTGCGTGAGGGATTGCATGTCGAACATGCGGTAGCTGAACTACCAGCGCCGGTTGATGATGCCGTAAGTACCGACCGCAGGAAGGCAAAGTCGTTGACGATACCCAGCCCGGCGATCATGGTGTGTTTGAGCAGGCGCGTGTTGTCGAACGGGTCAGGTACCGCAGGTTGCGTCGGTAGAGAATCCACTCCTCGAAAGCAGGCAGGACGTCGTCGAGCGCCGGCGCGTCCCGCAGTTCCTCCAGCGTCAGGTAGTGTACCTCGGCGGAGGGCTTGGAAAAGGCCTCTTCGTTCTCCGGATAGATGTACGACTGATACCGCCCCATCTCTTTCCATTCTTCGGTGTACAGCACTGCTCCTATTTCTATGATGTCGTGGTAGGACGGGTCGTCGCCCGACATTTCCAGGTCTATTACGAGGTACTCCATTGTTTTCGGCTAAAATACGATGGTACTGGATAAATTCCAACCCTTTGATCCAACATTTCCCGCATCGGTGCCGTTTATGCCTGTAATTTACTTATTTAAAAAATACATATTTAAATTACTTTTGTGGCTGCCGCTTAAGGTCAGCTGTTCTCGTTTTGAATGCCACTAAAGCACAAAAAGGCACGAAATCCCACGAAAAATTTAGTGTGGGTTTAGAGTTTTTGAGTTTTCGTGGCAGGATTTAAAGCATTACCCGCCAAAGCGAGAATCGCTGGCTTAAGGTTGGTCAGCCTCGTTCATCGTACACCCAAGGGGCTCTCCTGTGTCCGCACATCGTACACTCGAATCCCCCGTGTTCGTACATCGCTTTTATGCTTTGAGCCCCGCAAAGCAAGGATCGCAAAACTTTATTCTATGAAACCGATTATACTGCTGTTCACGGGGCTGGTACCGCCCTGTGCCCTCCCCTCCACGCCCAACTGGATGAATACGTGCCGCCCGCGCCTGCCTGCGAGCTGCCGCCTGCTCCCTTTGAAGGCTACCTCTACGTTCCGCCGCCGGTAGCGCTTACCAGCTGTCGGTAACAGCTGTCCACGGTCAACGTCAACTTCCTGGCGGCGGGGAAATGCTGTTTGGTTATACCTGCGCCGCCTGGTACCGCCGATGCCCAGGCACCATGAACTACGCCGCCACCATCTGGGGCAGCCTGGTCAGCTCGCCTTACGACATCAACATCGACGCCTGCTGGGCTCAGGGCATGGTACCAGTGGGGTGCTGGGGGCAGCAGCAGGAGCGGTAAGCTATATCCGCCTGACCAATAACCAAACGATGGAAACTTCCTGGTATCCGGCAGTACTGGCGGAGGCGCTGCTGAATGACCCAATGGAGTTCAGTACGGAAATCCGCGCCATTTTTAATGCCACCGCAGCGACTGGTACTTCGGCACCGACGGCGCCGTGCCCTCCAACCAGTGTAGACTTCGTCACCGTCGCCCTGCACGAGCTGGGGCACGGTACCGGATTTGCCGGGTTCAATGCCATCGACGACGGCAGCGGTGCCGCCGAATGCGAAGGGCTGGTAACCAGGGATGCTACGGTGCTGATGTCAGCGGCACCTGGTATCCCGATATCTACACGCGGCAGGTGGAAGATGACGGCGGAATACCTTTGACTGACCTCGGAAATCCTTCTTTGACGATTGCTAACCTGCTTACCTCCGGGGAGGGGGGGTCAACGGGCAATTGTTCCTGGGCGGCTCCTCCCTGCTTTCCGCCAACGGCGGCGCCCCGGCTCGTTTGTACACTCCATCCACCTACAAACCCGGCTCCACCTACAGCCATTTCGACCTCAGCACCTTTGGGAGCGAGCTGATGAAGCCGCAGCTTGGGTACGGTAAGGCGATCCACGACCCCGGTACTTGTCGCTCAACCTGCTGGAAGGGCTGGGGTACTACGTCGATTTTTCCGCCCTGCCGGTCACCTGGGTGTCCTTCGAAGCCCGGGAGGGCAAAGAAGGGATTGCACTGCACTGGGAAACCGGCGCCGAAGAGAACAACGCCGGGTTTGACGTTCAGCGCTCCCGCGACGGCATCGACTGGGAAACGCTGGGCTTCGTTGAAGGGAGAGGCACGGGCGCCATTTATGAATTCCGGGACGCCTGGTAGTTCGCCGGCCTGAACTATTACCGCCTGCGAGCAGGTGGATTATGACGGGAAAACCGGTATGTCCCGGATGGTAGTTGCTTATTACGGCAGCCGGGAAGAGGTCAAGGTCGGCATTTTCCCCAATCCGGCAAAAGAGCGCCTGACCGTGGCTCATGCCGGCTTTTCCGAACCGCAACCGGTTGCCATTACCGACATGCTGGGTACCGGATGCAGTATCGCGGCCTCATGCGGTCCTCCCGGGAAATCGTGCCGTTGACAAACCTGCCTGCCGGCACGTACTGGCTAAGGGTAGGGGAGGAGCCGCCGCTGCCGTTTGTGAAATTGTGAAACTGGGCTTTGGACGGTACCTGATGCGAAGGCGGAAAAGCAGGCGTTGTGCGCCCATTTAGAGCCTCATTCCGACTTCGCACTTCCGGCTTCGCACTTCCGGCTTCCGACTTCAAAAAGTGGTATATGTGCTTAAAAAAAGTACCTGAACAGGCATAAAAACCTGTCTTTTCCGTGCAAACAATAGCGGGAAAGACTAAATTTGCAGCGCTTTAAGAATAGAAAAAACGTTGTATACATGGGACGTGCTTTTGAATACCGCAAAGCCAGAAAGATGAAGCGCTGGTAGCATGGTAAAGGCTTTTACCCGCATCGGTACTGGAAATCTCCATTGCCGTAAAGAAGGCGGTACCGGAGCCCGATTACAACCCTCGCCTGCGCCTTGCCATGCAGAACGCCAAGGTGGTAACATGCCCAAAGTACCAACGTCGAGAACGCCATCAAAAAGGCGGTATCCAAAGACGCAGAAGATTACCAGGAGATCGTCTATGAGGGCTATGCCCCCACGGCGTCGCCCTGATCGTGGAAACACCACCAACAACCCCACCCGAACGGTGGTAAACGTACGCCATATCTTCTCCAAATACGGCGGCAACCTGGGGCACTTCCGGCTCGGTAGACTACATGTTCAGCCGCAAAGTACCATCTTCAAGATCGACGCCGCCGGTAAGACCCGGGAAGAGCTGGAACTCGAACTGATCGACCACGGTACCTGGAAGAACTCAGCCTGGAAGAAGGCCTGCTCGTCCTGCAATGTGCCTTCGAAGACTTCGGAAACTTACAGAAAGTACCTGGAAGAACGCGGGCTGGAAGTGAAGGAGTCCGAACTGGTCCGCCTGCCCGTACACACCAAAGAACTCTCCGACGAGGAAGTGGAAGACGTCATCAAACTCATCGACCGGATGGAGGAGGATGAGGACGTGGTGAATGTTTTTCACAACATGGAGTGAGTTTTTGGTGAATGTTTTGATAAGATCGTTGTGTTGCGCCCGGAGCGGAATGTCGGCAAATGAATTGAATACTTAAAACCCTGTTGTATGAAGTGCTTAACCACTACTATTGCTTTGCTCCTGGGGGCTGCTTTTTCCCGTCCTTTCCTTTGCGCAGGCTGCCAACAGTACTGGCTGCCAAAAAATGAAACCAGCCCATTTCTTCCCATCGAATCCCCGGTGGCGCGGGATGGTATGTTCCGGTTGGCTTTTTGAATGCCGATAGCCGGTTAAGGGCTACAAGGTTTGACTTCTGGAGTTTCGATGCCTGGATGGAAACAGATTCTTCTGAGTATTATTACGATGATGAAACGGCTTGTTGTCGGAAATAATATTCAAGCAATTCCCTCTTTGGGTTACTTACAGAAGGCAAGCTTATCAGTACGATGCAAATGGAAATGTCATTTTGAACTTGATACAGGTTATAGACGGAGGAAACTGGAAAAATCAATCTCAAACTATCTTCGAGTATGATGCAAATAACAACCAAACCTTATTATTGAACCAAAATTGGGACGACGATACCTGGGTAAATGTCTCCCGGTCCATTCGGGAGTTTGATTCGAACAACAAGCTGGTTTATGTATTGTCGCAGCTATGGGATGGTGCCGCTTGGGTGAACGCTTCGCAAGGGACTTACGAATATGACGGGGACGGTAATGGGATTTCTATATTAATCATGCAATGGGATGAAACCGACTGGACGAATTCGGCTCAATACACACTCGAATACAATTCTAATAACAACCTGATTCATTTGTTATTCGAAATTTGGGACGGAACCGCTTGGATGGCTTATAATCAAGTCACTTACGAATATAATGAGAACAACAGGTGGGTTCTTCTGTTAAGGCAGCTTTGGGATGGTACCGCTTGGGAAAACGATCTCCAAACTACCTATGAATACGATGAAAACAATAATCTGGTTTTTAAGCTGGATCAGGTGTGGGATGATACTGCTGGGTAAACCGGTCCCGTACTTTTTATTATTATGAAATGCTCAGCAGCACCTCCAGTATAGTACCAGCCAGCCATCAATTTCCTTGCTTTCCCCAATCCGGTAGCGGTCAGTTGAATATTTCCCTGGAGCAGGGGTTATTGCAAAACGGCTGGGTTAATATTTACGATTCAGGTGGGAAACTTGTGTATGTCCTGGCAATGCCGAAAGGAGAAAAAACCATTTCATTGACCTGAGCGGCTGGTAGGAAGGCCTATTTTTACTTCCTTCGAATTAGCGATGGAAGCAGGCAAGCTGTCCGGCAAATCCTGGTTGGTACCGTTAATTTTAGCCGCAGGTGGACTCGCCAAAAACAAAAACCCTCCCCTCTACCGGTGAGACAAAAACAAAAACACATTACCCTGTACAGCCCTTGCTGTATCCGCTAGGAAGGATGGTATTAGGAGGGGAGGGCGAATCAATTCAGATCATAGATGTCGGTTTTACGTTAAAAAAGCCCACCCCTCTGCCCGGTATACGACGCTCCGTTCCCGCACAAGTCCGGTTGTGCAGAACCCAAGGTGGCAGAGCGGGGAGGGCAACTTTTGAAAGCTGCAAAGACGGATTGCAGCTTTTGGTTTTACTTGCGCATCTGAGCTTGTTTTGTAAGTATGGGACAAATATAAGTGAATAACGCTATTATTTGCAAATTTAATCCTATAAATTTTAGTCCAAAATTAAAAAAAATAACAAAATATACATCTTTTGGCAAGATGTTGCTTGATTTAAGTTTTTTGACCAAGTTTTGTCTTATGAGCCGGTTCAGGTACTTTGATTGAATATCCGAGACTGGCGATTTAAATGAGCAGCCCTTACCATCTTCAACACTTTTCCCCTCCACGCATAATTTTTTCAAATATATTCGTTATATATTCGGTAACTGAGCAGCTGGTTCTTCCGGCGGCAACCTATTCCCCCCCATTTGCTCCCCCATTGACTGCCCCGCCGCCGCCGCTGCCGGCGCTGATACACGGACGATCTTGTTGAACGGGTAACCCCACGTAAAAAATACGTTGACAGGCTATAAGCAGCCACCCCACTGCGGGCAGCAGCCGACGGCATCTTTGTGTCCAGCCAGGTCTGTATGCAGCGCACCGGTACGGGTTTCAAACAACAAATGCTGACGCTTGTGGTCAGCATCCTGACAATGCACAGCATTCGTCAGGACAACAAACAACACCCAGGCAAGACCAGGGGAGGCCAGCAACCTCCGCCCTGTCCCCCCCCGGCTCCCACAATCCCCCAAAATGGAAACAACTGGCAACGATCCCCGTAAAACCCATATACCAAAAGAAAACCATACGAAAAATAGTAATTCCAAAAACTAAAAATTGTTAGAGATGAAAGGTAAGCACGCAATCCCCACACTGTTGATCCTGTTATTTGCCGGCGCTGCCGCCTTTTGCCCAGCAGTAAGCGCTGGAGGGCGAGGTTCTCCTGCACAACAGCCGGCAGCGCACACCGGTACCAGCTGTCATACGTCGAGGGCGCCCTGGTGAGCGCCCCGTTCACCACCACGGAGTCCACCAACCGGAAGTACTTCAAACTGGAGTTTGCCGGCGCCGACGGCGGAAATTTCATTGCCGTTAACGTTGAAAAGCCAGGGCTGTCCGCCGTCAACCTCCTGGACCTGCAAGGCATTGCCATCGGTACCGGAAGCGCCCCTGCAGATATTCCTGGCGGAAGAAAGCCAGATCGAACAGGCGCGGGCGGACCTGCTGCGCGCCGCCGAGCGGGCGCTCAATAGCCGGTACGAAACCCTGGTAGCCGGTACCGCACCGCGGCGGAGCAGAAGGACTGGTGTACCGCCCGTACTGGCTCGAAAAGCAGTTCAACCGGGAGTTCGCGGGCTATGCCGAAGCGGAGCAGGCGCTGCGGCAACAGCGGGAAGAACTGAAATGGCGGCTGCCGGAAATGGCGGAAAAACTGGCAAGGGTAAACCTCGATTTTGCATCCGCCCCTTCCAGCGGTATACGAGCGCTTCCTGCGCGGCGAAATGGAAGAAACCGCCGCTGCCCTCGGCAGTACAGGGCTGGAGAAAGGCGCCGAAATGGCGCGCCTCGCCCTGCAGGAACTGGACAGCCGGGGAAAACGAAACAGGTATCGAGGCCGGGGAAAGCGTGCAGCAATTTGCCGGCAACTACTGGCTCCAGGGCTGGTACGCCTGCTGCTCTTCGAGTACCAGGAAGCGCTGGATACCACCGCAAAGCAGTACTTCCTGCTCGAAAAGGCGGGAGAGGAAAAACAACTCGCCCTGTCGGAAGCCTACAGCGACGTAGCGCTGGGCTACCTGCTCACGGGAGTACAACAATGCCCTCTACTACCAGCAGATGAACGTAAAGATCAAAGAACGCCTGCTGGAAAGCGGCAGCGCTGCCATGGCGCCGGCATTGTCCCTCCTGGCGGAAGCCTACCGGAACCTGGAAGAATACCAGCTGGTACTGGAAGCACAACAAAAAATACTGGTAATTCAACGCCAAAGCCTGGCGCCCACCAATCCTGCTTTCGCTGCTTCCCATGCCGGGCTGGCTGCCATCTACCGGGGCATGGGCGAGTACGGAATGGTACCTGGAAGCCCAGCAGGAACTGGTGTCCATTCAGGAGCAGGCGCTGCCCCCAACCATCCTGACATCGCACGTTCCTACGAAGTACCATACCATCTTCCTGGAGGAAGGTATACCACCTGAAAGCGCTGGAGGTACCAGCGGCATACCATCTTCATCCTGGAGCGGTACTGGCGCCTTACCATCCCGACATCGTCCGGTCGTACGACGGTACCTAGTACTACCTATATATCAAGCTAGGCGACTACCAGGAGGCACTGCAGATTCGCCGGAAAACGATCTCCATACAGGAGCGGGCGCTGCCCGCCAACCACCCCGGTATCGCCGCCTCCTATCACGAAATGGTATCCACCTTTTACTTCCTGAGCCGGCTGGACAGCGCCCTGGTATACGAACATAAAGCCTACGACATCCTGAAAGCCCAACTGCTTACTAACGACGCCCAGCTCGCGGTACCCAGAATCTTCCTTTGCCTTCCTGTATGCCACCAGAGGAGAACGGCGGCAGGTACGCCGCTTACCTGCACGAGGCGGCGGTCGAAGACCTGCGCAAAGCCCTGGAGTTCCGCCCCGACAGCGAGGAGGCGAAACGGCGGATCCGCCAGATGGAAACGGAGCAGGGCAGCCGGAAAAAGAATACGCCCGAGTAGTGGTAATCAACCGCAAAGGAACTGCCGGCGGTGGGGCTTCCAATCCGGGCTCTCCTGAAAGCAAAACGGCAGCCGCCGGAACCAGCCTCGGCTTTTTCCGCCTCACCCAGGCGACCAGCTTCCGGGAAGTAGTACGGCTCTTCCGCCAAAGTGCTGAAACGGCTGGGTACGCAGGCGACCGGTAGAGGTCATCGAAAAGACGAGCTACTACTGGTGGAAGGCCGTCGACAATGGACGGGTGGGCTATGTCAAGGCGTTGTTGCTGGAAGGGGCGCGGTAGCTTTTTCTTTTCTGTTGCTATCATACTGACGCACGGCAGGCTTGTATTTCGCGAATTTGGTATTCAAAAGGCCAAATTCGCGCATCTCTTTCCGCATTAACCCACCATTAAGCGAAATTTTACCCCCTTAAGCCATCCTTTACCCGGCTTTTAGCCGCCATTAATCCGCAGCTCTTTCCTTTGTCGCAGATTCCTGGTAAGAACAAATTTACCAATGAGAAAATCACATTAACCCCGGCGCCCATACCGGAACCTACGCCAGGAACTCCCGGCAATGGCGCCCGAAAACCAAATTCTTATGTTAACAGTAGAAAATGTCATTTCCAAGAGCCTGTTCGCGGTCAACGGCAACGTCCACCTGCACGAAAGTGCTTCCACCCAGGACCTGCCCGCCGCTCCTCCGGTCAACATCGTTCAGCGCGACCAGAACGTCTACGTCCACTTCGTATGGCAGCAGGTGGCTGGCTCGGCAAAATGCTGTCTTCCAGCTGCCGCTGGGAAGCCCGCGTTTACCTCGAGCAGATGGGCGCCGGCGAGGTAGCCAATCCCGCCCCGTCAACATTTCCTTCAAGCGGGTAGCGCCGCTTCCTACAACGGCGTCATCACCCTGCCTGCCTATTCCCCTGCCGCAGGTACCTATAAGGTGGTCGCCACCCTGATGCTGCACGTACGCTGCTGTACCCCACCCCGATCTCCGCTTTTGAAGAGGTCAGTATACTTCAGGTGTACGAAGACTAACCGGCAATATGGTATAGCGTAAAACAGCAAAGGGGCTGCCGTCGGCAGCCCCTTTGTCTTTCCACGATCTTCCAAAAAATCAGATGCCAGGTAACACGCGCTGGTCTCGCCGTATTAATCCGGGTGGGAACCATAGTTATTGCCGAATGTAAACAGAACCCCCATGTTACCCCTAAAATCGTTCTTTTGATAGGCAATAGAGGCGAAAACGTACAATCGATAAAACGATCCCTCTCTGCACAATACCAGGTCATTCTCTTCAACAAAGTAGAACCGGAGCTGAGCTGGTTCAACCCCGTTGCGGTATCCTGTATCAGAACGGCGGGCGGCGGAGGAGGTGATGCAGCAACTGCGCCAGTTGAAACAACTCAAGCCACAGGTGCCGGTATTGCTCTGCCGGTCCGGAGAAGAGGCTTTCCGCGGTAAGGAATGCCCGCCGGGGTTTAACGCTTCGCTGGCTTTACCTGGCGACCTGCTGCGGCTCCACGAGCTGTTGCCGGAGCTGGAGAAGCGGCGCCTCACTTGCCCGGCACCTTCAGCTGGTACCTGGCAGGCGAGGGGCCGCTCTTTTTCCCCTCCGGCCGCGCGCGCCGCACCGCCCCCTTTGCCGGTCGCCGGGGCTCAGCCTGCCGCCCAGGGGCTGGACGCCCGCCTGCTCGGCGCCTTCGAGCTCCGGTACCGGTGGGCGCATACTCCCGCCGATCCGCAGCGAGGTCAACCGCGCGATGCTGGTATATCTGATCTGCAACGGTACGGAACGCATCCTGCGCCACAAGATCATCGAAGGCTTCTGGTACCGACAGCGCGGAGGAGGCTGCCCGCAATTGCCTCAACGTCGCCATCAGCAGCGTCCGGCGCTACTGGAAAGAAGCGACGGAACGGGTAAACTGGAGATCAGTTGCCGGGATAATGCCTACTTCCTCCAGGCACCAGGTACCGGTGAACACCGATGTAAAAACCTTCCTCCGGTTGTGGGAACGCGCCAGGTCGCTGGAACGCGCCGGGCGGATGGACGAGGCGCTGAATGCTTACCGCCGGGCTGTGAGCTATATTCGGGAGACTTCCTGGAAAGCGTAACCCGGAACATCGAATGGGTGGAGTCTACCCGCAGCAAATTGAAAGAAGCCTACCTTTCTGCCCTCGACCGCATGGCTGTGCTTTTAATGGAACGGGCATTGTATCAGGAAGCAGAAGACACCTGCCGGAAGATCCTCGACATCGACGACTGCATAGAAGGGGCGCACCGCCAACTGATGCTGGTTTATTGCCATACGCAGCAACGCAGCAAGGCTCTTCGTCAGTATGCCTGGTGCTGCCAGGTACTCTGAAGGAAAAACTCGGCGCCGGCCTTTTCCGGAAACGGAAGCCTTACACCGCAGGATCGTCAGCGGGCGTCTTTAATTTTGGTAAGCTTGGAGGGTTTGCGTAATTTTCCGGCGCCTTAGTGATTAAAGAAGATTCCATGGTCAAGCTCTCCAACTTTCATCAACTCCTGGGCATCATCGGTGCCGGCGTCCGCCATCACTATATCGAGGCGGCGGGCATCCGCACCTCCTTTCTGGAAGCCGGGGCAGGTACTGCGCTGGTGCTGCTGCACGGCGCCGGCGGCGGTGCCGTCACCGGTATAAAGTTATCGCCCCCTGGCGCGCCACCACCGGGTGATCGCTTTCGACCGCCCAGGCTACGGAGAATCGGAAAAACCCAGCGCTCCCTACGATAAACCGTTCAATACCAACTGGCTGCGCCATGCTACAGAGCGCCTTACCGCAGCGGTTCTCCCTGGTCGGCAACTCGGAGGGCGGCTCCGCCGCATCCATTACTCACTGAACCATCCGGAACAACTGGAAAAACTGGTCCTGGTCGGCTCCGCCGGGCTGGGCGACAACTGGAACAAAGTATCATCCTGAAAATGGCCTCTACAAACTGTTCCCTTCTCCAATCTGGGGCGAGCTGCTGGTGGAACGTAATGCAGAACCCGGACGACGCCCACCCGGTACCTGGCATGATTATTCCATCGACGTGCTGAAAAGCAAAGGCGGTCGCCGCGCTTTCTTCCAGGGGCGCGGCAGGGCGGTCATCACCTACACCGACGAGGAATTGCAGGCGGTACCACGCCAACCTTGCTGATCTGGGGCGAAGACGAGGCCTTCTTCCCGGTCTCCCACGGCGAACGGGCAGCGCAGCTGATCCCCGGCGCCCGGCTGGAGGTCATCCCCGGCGCAGGGCACCTGCCGTTTATGGAGAAACCGGAGGTTTTTGTGGGTTGGTGGAGGGTTTTTGGGGAGTTAGGTTGTCGGTTGATCGTTATTCGTTGTCTGTTGTCTGTTGCCGAACCAGGGTTCCCGCGAACAAACAACCAACAACAAGCAACGAACAACAAACAACAAGCAACGAACAACCAACTACCGCCAGCTCAGATTCGCTTCCAGCAGCTCGGAATCCCCCGTCGCTGTCGGTCACCAAAAGCAGGCGCAGGTCGTCGTGGAGGGTAGGGTAGAAGACGGTAGAGACTCCACCTTGATATTCAGGGGCTTCCGTTGTCGATCAGCCGGACGCAAACCGGCTGCGGTACCATTCTTCAGCCGCTTTAAGGGATCATTCCGACGAAGCTGCCCAACACTTCCCCATCCTTGATCCAGTCTTCGGTATCCTCCACGGAAGCGGTGAAAAGTACTTTGTCTTCCCCGGCACGAGGGTGGCGCCGGAAAAACCGGCTTTAATCCCCTTGATCTCCGGCAGCCTGACGAGGTATACCTCGGGCGAGGGGCTGTCCTGCTTTCCTGCCAGGTAGCCTTCCAGCGCCTCCAGTTTGTATTTCAGGATCAGGTTCTCGCCCCGGTTGAACAGGAATAGCTCCCCATCCTTTACGATCGCGCCTTCTATGTTTAAGGACTCGTCCGTCAGGTGTGCCGTCTCTTTGAGCTTTTTGTAGAATGGCGCCAGGGAATAGGACTTCACTTCCCCGTTCTCCAGGCTTACAGTGATCATCTTATCCCGCTGTGGCGACTTGGAGCCGGAGCCAAAGATGAAGAACTCTTTTCCGTTTGCCTTTTCGGCAACAGTACCATACTCGAAATCCGGTTTGTTGCTCTTGGGAATGACACCGTCCTCCAGTCCTTCCACCGGGGCGATCGGCTGCCTGCCTTCCACCTTGTACAAATTGTTGATCTTGTAAAGCCAGGGCGAATTGTCGCCAATGACGTACAGGGTCTTATCCATCACCTCCAGCCCGGACGCCGATTTGACGTCCTTCAATACCTGCCGGCTCATGACGCTGACGTCCATCGCCGGTTCTTCGGCGCACCCGCCGCCATAATCATACTCGTTATAACAAAAGCCTTCTTTAATTGGAGCATAGGTTTGATATTTTATGCCCTGTATTACGCAAAAAGACCCTGTTTGATGCTCTTATCTGCCTTTTTTCATCCGACAATTTAACGGTACTATAGTCAAGTGTACTTCATTCCATCCCCGTCTTCGCTATCGCTCTTCCGGGTAAAATTCCTTCATTCCTTCATTCCATCATTCCATTCATTTCATTCCTTTTAAACCTGATCTCCACCCGCCGGTTCAGCGCCCGCCCTCTTCGGTTTCATTGGTGGTAGGGGCTGATCCAGGTAGTAGCCCCTGGCGGTGATCTGCCCGTCTTCCACGCCCCGGGACAAGAGGTAGGACCGGACCGCCTCCGCCCGGTTCTGCGAGAGAGGCCTGGTTGTATTCGGCGCCTCCGACGTAGTCGGTGTGGTAAACGATCTCCACCTTCAGCCCGTATACTGACCAGTTCAGTAGGCGGTTGAGCCTCCGGGAAGGATTCTGGCTTGATGTCGTATTTGTCCGTGTCGAAAAAGAGGTTTTTCAGCGGAAGGGTGATGTCGCCTTTTTGTATTTCCTCCAGGGTGGGGACTTCGATGTTTTCTTCGACTTCGAGCGCAGTTTCATTATCCCGCAGGTCGATGTTGTTGGTAACAGGGGGAGAGTAGGTACCTTCCACGGTGTAGCTGTACAGGCGCCCGGAGGGCAGGGTGACGAAAAAAGCGCCGGTTTCGGGGTCGGGCTGGATGCGCCCGGTAAGCTCGCCGGTGCTGAGGTCTTCGAGGATCAGCTCTGCCCGGGTAAACTTGCCGTCCAGCCCGAGGATGCAGTACGGATGGTAGACACCGGCTGGGGGCGGAAGCGCTCCGGGACAACCACCTGGAAGAGTTCTTCCTTCTTTCCGGGCGCATCCCCGGAGAAGTAGGTAATCGTGCCGTCGGTGCTGATCTTGTAGCCCCAGTCCCTGCCGGGCAGGTTGATCTCCTTGCCGAGGTTTTCCGGCTCGGTCCATTCCAGCCATCCGTCGCCGATGCGGGTAGAGGTGAAGACGTCGAGGCTTCCCAGCCCGCCGTGGTAGCGCGAACTGAAGTAGAGGGTGCGCATGTCGGGGTGCAGGAAAGGGGACCGGTCTTCGAACGGCGTATTGAGCGCGGTGCCCAGGTTGATGGGCGGCTTTTTGCCGCCGCCGTCGGGTAAGCGCAGGGAGACGAAGAGGTCGATGTTGTCGTCGTTGCGCACGCCGACAAGGTCCATGGAGCGGGCGGCAAAGAGGACGGCTTCGCGGTTGCTGGCGAAGGTGGTGCTGCCCTGCCATTCCGGCTTGTAGGCATCGGGGAAGAAATTGCGGGGCGCTGACCATCCGCCGGTTTCTTTGTCCGTGTATTTAACGATGCCGCCATCGTACATCAGCAGGGTGGTGTTGTCGGCGCTGATGGTAAGCGGCGCTTCGTGGGCTACGGCAGTATTCAGGCGACTGATGGGGTAGGGGCACCCCAGGTTTCGCCTTCCCGGCGGGCGGCATAGATGTCCTCGTTGTTGCCCATGTTGCGGCAGAAAAGCAGCAGTTGCCCGTCGGCGGAGATGACCGGGGCGTATTCCCCAGCTCGGAGTTGACCGTTTCGCCCAGAGGGATAGGCGCCAGGCCTTCTTCCGGTAGTTCCAGCAGGTCCAGCAGGTAAGGCAACCCGGGGTCTTCCTCGCCGAAATAGGGCGCGAACCGGCGGACGGTAGCGGCGGTACTTTTCCCAGTCTTTGCGCAGCAGGTCCTGGGCGATGACTTGTTGCAGGGCGACGAATGCCTGGTGGACGGGCGCCGCCAGCTCGATATAGTGCTGGAAAACCGGGAGGCGGTCGTCGGTGAACCCCAGCTTGAGGTCGGGGGCGGCGCGGGCAATGGTGATGGCGGTATGGATGTTGAAAGAATCGGCATAAGTGGGGTAGCGGTTCTGGAAGCCCAGCAGGTCGCCCCAGTCGCCGGTGATGTAGTGGTAGTAATAGACCACCCGGATGGTCCGGGGAAGCTGGCGGTGGTCCGCGTTGCGCAGGTAGCTTTCCGCCCGGGCGATGAAGGGGTTTCCCGGAGGGCTTGGCTCAAAGGGGCGTCCAGGCGGGCGGCGGCTTCCGGATAATCACCAGCAGGTTGAAAAGGCTGCCGAGGTGGGTGCTGTCCCGCTCCTGGAAATAAATACGGAAGATGGCGTCCTGAAGCTGCGCCTCCATTTCGGGGCGGTATTCCCGGATGTCTGCTTTTCGGGAGCGGGCAAAATCCCGAAGGGCTTCGTAGCTTCCTTGCATTTGCAGTTCTTCCATCCGGTATAAGGAAAGCCTGCATGGCCTTTTCTCCTGATTGTCGTGGTCCAGCCGGCTGTAGTGTTCCATATAAAACGTAAGCGCTTCGCTGCCGCCCTTTTCAATGGCGAAGGTACCAGCCCTTTTCGCGGATTTCGTTTTTGAGCAGGCGGATGCCCCGGCTGTCCAGCCCGGCCGCTCCAGTTTTTTCCGTTCCCCTTTGGAGAGCCTGCGGATGTGCCGCTGGGCTTCCCGAAGGTAGGTATAAGTACCGTGTCGGGATTGTACTGGGCGTAAGCCTCTGTAGCGTACAGCCGGGCAAGGTGAGCAGGGCTTCCGTGCCTTCTCCGTCCTCGCGGAGTTCTTGCTCGAAAGCTGCCCGGGCGGCACCGTAGTTTTCCTGCTCCAGCAGGCGTTGGTACTTTTGGGCGGAAAGGGTAAAAGGATAGTATAACGAAAGACAGGAACAGGCAAGCGCGGGTCAACATATGGGCTGTTTTTTGATATTTACAAATGAGTAGTTTGAAGAACTCAAATGTATATTGAACGCCTGAAAAGGAAAAACAGCCGTATCAGACTTAGGCACCTTCCTTACAACCCCATCCTCCTGTGTACCCCATTGCTCGCCAGCATCCCGAACAGCACGATGCTGATGGAACTCAGCGGCATCAGGATGGCGGCGACGATAGGAGAGAGGGCACCCTGCACGGCAAAGCTCAGGTAGAAGATGACGTTGTAGACGAGGGCAAAAGCATAAGCGAAGTAGACCAGCTTGATACTGCGCAGGGCAAAATCCAGGAAGCTGGGCAGCAGGTGGAACTGCCGGGCGTCGAGGATGGCGTCGCAGGCAGGGGTGAAGTTGTTGGTGTCTTCAGCGACGACAATGCCGGCGTCGCTCTGCTTCAGGGCGCCGGCGTCGTTCAGGTACCGTCACCCAGCATGAGGACCTTGCGGTTTTCATCCTGGAGGCTGCGGACAAATTGAAGTTTATCCTGCGGGCTTTGTTGGAACCGCATATTGCCATTGTCTCCGAAAATGGGCGCCAGCAGAAGCCGTTCCCGGTTGTTGTCGCCGGAAAGAAGAAAAAGGAGATACTTTTTCGCCGAAGTAGCGGGCTACATTCCAGGCGCCTTCCCGGAAGTGGTTGTCGATCCTGAAACAGCCGCGGAGTTCATGGTTGACCTGCACGTAGACGCCTTCCCCGTCCGGGCATTGCTCATTCAGGAAATGGTCGACGAATTGGCGGGAGCCGACTTTGATGCGGCGTTGGCAGACAATGCCCTGTACGCCTTTGCCCACCTGTTCTTCCCAATCGACAGGCTGGTAGATGGTTTCATCCAGGTCGGGCTCGCCCTCCTCCAGGAAAGCAGCCAGCTGTTGGCTGATGGGGTGGTAGGAGGGCTGCACTACAGCCGGATCATCTGCTTCTCGTGGGCGTCGAGCGGCTCGCCGATGAACTGAATGTCCCCGCGCCCTCTTTGGGTCAGTGTCCCTGTTTTGTCGAATACTACAGCTTGAATATTGGTAAGCGTCTCGATGACGGTACCGTGTTTTTCAGATAAAAATGATGCCACCAGGATGCGCACTGCATTGCCGAAGATGAATGGTATACCAGCGCGCCACGCGCAGGGCAGGCAATGATGAAGCGGCGGCGGTGAAGGCATTGATGGCGACCGACGGGTCGCGGGGCAGCCAGTATACCAACGTGGTGAACGCCACCAGAAGGATGGCAATCGTAAACCGCTTTCCTGCTTTATCGGTACCGCGCGCTGGTGCGCGATTCCGTCCGCTTGGTGAATGCCTCGTCGTTCCACAGCTGGGTGAGGTAACTCTGGGACACCCGGCGGGTAAGGCTCAGCTCGATGGGGCTGCCCATTTGCCAACCGCCGGCAAAAGATCTTTTCGCCAAAGTACTGCCTGCGCACCGGTTCCGATTCTCCGGTGACGAAGCTGTAGTCGATCTCCGCTTCCCCTCTGAGCAGGATGCTGTCCGAAGGGATGAGCCCCGGTGTTTGACGAGGATAATATCTCCGGGCTCAAGCTTGTCCAGGGTGACGGACCGGACCTCGCCTTCCGCTTTCCGGTGGGCGGCAATGGGGAAATAAGATTTGTAATCTCTTTCGAACGACAGGTTGTGGTAGGTGCGCTGCTGAAACCACTTGCCGATCAGCAGAAAAAAAAGACCAGGTAAAGTACAGGGCTGTCCAGGTAGCCCGCTCCGGTATGGGTAACGATCTCAAAGACGCTACGCCCGAAAAGTACCAGGATGCCGATGGAGATGGGCACGTCAATGTTGAGGATGCCTTGTCGCATACCCAGCCAGGTACCGATTGCAGGTAGTCGCGCCCGCTGTAGAACACCACCGGCAGGTACCAGTAGGATGTTCAGGTACCCGAATACGCGGAAGAAGTAGGCGTCGGCGCCGGGGTCCAGGTACCGAGGTATTCCGGGAAGCTGAGCAGCATGATGTTGCCAAAGGCAAAGCCGGCGACGCCCAGTTTGTAATAGAAAGCCCGGTCACCAGGGGCTTGTCCTCCCGGTCCAGGTTGCTGAGGTTAATGGTACGCGCATAACCGATGCTGGTAAGCAGCTCCACCACTTTCCGCAGGCTGGTATCTTCTTCGGAAAACGTGATGTAGGCTTCCTTTTTTACAAAGTTGACTGTAGAAGCAAGCACGCCGGGGCTGAGCTTGTACAGGTTCTCCAGCAACCAGATGCAGGAAGCACAGTGAATCTGCGGGATGAAAAAGGTAACCCGGGTACGGTGAGTATCTGAAAAATCGATGATTTTCTCCCTGACGTCCGGGTCGTCGAGGAAGGCATATTCTTCTCGTGCTTTTCCCCGGAGGCTGACGCCGGCATTTTCATCCAGTTCGTAGTACCGGCAGAGCCCGTTGTCATCCAGGATCTCAAAGACCGTCCCGCAGCCTTCGCAGCAGAAGGCCTTGTCGTCCAGGCGGACGGTGCTCTCTCTTCACAGGGCTCGCCACAGTGATAACAGTTGGTTGCAGTTTCCGGCATAGTATTGGTAGCGGTTGTTCTTTTAGTTGGCTAACGACGGACATAAATATGGTATTTTTTGTTTCAATACCCAAAACCATGGAACGGGAAATTGCCAAACCCCATGCGCCTGGTAATGTGATGTTGTGATGGTCGGGGCTGGGCTGCTGGGAATAGTTTTAGTGTTACCCGGTTTCGGTCTTCCGGTTTCGGGCACCGGAATGATGGGTAAAGGTAGTACAGCGAAAAAAAAAGGGGTGACATATGTCACCCCCCTCAGGTGATTAAAATCAAAAAGGGCTAAACGTTTTGCTTTGCGAAATAACTATATCGTTACCTTCACCGCTGCACCTGGACCTTCCTGCTCTGGAAGCCGAAGTCGGTAACTATGCGCAGCAGGTACGGGTAGGATGGCAGTTCCAGAGTGGAAATATCCAGCTGGTGGGTGCCCTCCGGCAATGTGCCGAAATCCTTTCGCCATACCAACGCGCCATTTTGGTAGAACAGCTGAGCCTGGACTGCCGAGCCGGCTTTCAGGTACCAGGCTCACGCGGGTTTGCCCGGCGGCAGGGTTGGGGGTGGGTTGCCCCAGGGCAAACTGGTAAAAACAGTATTGATCTCTGGGATGGCGGTCACTGCTCCTTCATCCAGCGGTATGAAGGTACGTAGAGGTCGATATTGCCGTCGTTCGTGCGCCCGTCACCACCAAACCGGGATGGCGTAGCCGTCGGTAGCCAGGATTTGTGTGTATTCGCCTACTCCGAAGTCGGCATTCGCTGCGCCGATCATGGAGAAATCAGCACCCTGGGAGGAAACCGGGAAGTCGTCTTCGAACGTGAGTATCCGTCCCTGGAGTAGGTCATGTAATACTTGGTCAGGAGGTTGTCGGGGTCTTCCCGGCGGTCGTACCAGCTCACAGCCAGGGTGCCTTTTTGTTGACGGTAGGCTGGGGAAAAACTGCTCGGCGCCGGGGTTGCCGTCGTTGTTGAGGACGATCGGGTCCGACCAGATCAGGTACCCTCCGTCCTTGGAATAGCTGTAGTAGACGTCCAGCCCCGGGGTGGCTTCCGCCTGAAATCCGTCGGCGGTCCATACGGCGTAGAGGTTGCCGTCGTATTCGCCGCCCGATTTATCCACCCGCAGGTGGGGGCAGGGATAAACGCGGTGAATCGATGCCGACCACGTCGCAGGTACCGCCGGCACCGGGAGGGAAGCAGGGCAGGTGCAACGGAGAGATCCGCACCGGGCTGGAGAAGGTGGCGCCCCCGTCTTCCGAGACGCAATGGTAAAGGCTCAGGACGAAGTCCTGGGCGGTGGCGCCGGCAAAAAGCACGTGTACGTTGCCCTGTCCGTCGACGTCGATGCTGGAGAACTGGGAAAAGACGATGTCTTCCGGCGTAACGTCAACGGCTTCGCCGAATGTGCCGCTGTCAGCCGTTTTGGTTTGACCAGGATATTATAAGTAGTGTCAGTAGGTTGATCTCGACATAGGCAGCGTAGAGGTTGTTGCGGTAGGCAGAAGAGGACAGGTCGGTGGTAGCCACTCCTTGTCCACAAAACGGGATTCCGGTTGTCGAGGTTGAGGATCTGCCCGGCGTCGATAACCGGGTATGCCGCTGCCAGGTCGCCCCGCCGTCGGCAGAGGTGGTACAGTGCAGCTCTATGCTGATGTTCAGCAGGATGTTGGTAAGAGATGGTCAGCCAGGACAGGTAGGCGGTGCCGTCCGTGTCGAAAGCCAGTACGGGTCGCCGCCGCCGAGAATGAAGGTGAGGGGTTCGAGGTCGTTGACGCCGTTGAATTCGCTGAGTTCCCAGGTATTCCCGAAATCCTTAGTGTAATAAATGGGGAAGGACAAGGGCGCCAGGAGGGCTTCCGCGTCCAGCACCATGCCGGCGATGATGATGTTGTTCGAATCGCGGGGATTGATGGCGGCGTGCATGCTCGGATTCCGGCTTTTCAGAGCCGCTGACGTTGCGCTCCTCGTTTCGGAAGGAAACGCCGTTCTGAGTACCGGCATGGGAGGCCAACTGCTGCTGCAGGTACCTGAGTTCTTCGGAAGACGCTTTCGTTTTGCGCGCCAGGGTGGAGCAGTACTGTTCGTAAATCCACTGTTTGCTGAAAGTTTGCTGAGCCGCCAGCTGGTGGCGAAGGCGAACAGGAACGCGCCCAGGAGTGTGCATTTTAATCGGTTCATAGATTAAACTTTGACGGGGTGGTTGGCTCAGGGGTACTGCTTCCGGACGGCAGAGCGGCACCGGCAAGCAACGCCCCGGCGGTGCGTAGCAACCACAGTAATGTTAAGCAATGGTATAAATGAGGAGATGGTAAGATAGTATACAGGGTGCAGTTTCGAAACCGCATAAAGGTAATAAAATCCCGGGTAAAAAAACAAAAACCCCGCTTTTTCTATGATGATGCAGAATTTTTATATATTTATTGACGGGAATTCAATTGCCAACCTTTTTCGCTCTGCTTTCCGCCTTGTCGTTGACAGTGTGATCATGCATATTTTTTAACCCCGTTTATTGTGGAGAAGTGGATTCAGTCGGGAGTGAAATAAAAATCCAGGCCTATGGATCACGATCAATTGCTGGAATTAAAAGTAACCCTGAAACGGTTGCTTGCCGACAACGAGATAACGGCAACGCTCCAAAAACTGGCTGCGCTTATTCCGGCAGCCCATAATGCGAAGTATAACACCCTGATCCTTTTCAGCGGGATTTCAAGGTGATCAAAGGGCAGCAGCAGAAAGGCCTGCACAGTGCCGATACACTGTCCAGGAAGCAGTCGGCCTTCCTGGATAACCTGATCAATTTCATCGACGACCTTGCACTGGAAGATCTTTATCCCGGATTACACCGGAAAAAAGAAGGGCGACAGAAAGGCCGGAAGAGCAAAACCGGCAGCGTACTCTATGCTATTCCTCATAAAATGGAGATCGAAGAGGAACAGAAATGCACAGTCCGCCTGGCGTTCGACGAATCGTATCTGGCAGATGAGATGTTTCCCGGCACGGACGTCAGCATCCGAGCGCTGCGAAGGATCGGCTCCCGGATGGAGGTAGAGGTGGTTGACCCCGGCGCGGAGCCGGTATTTTCTGTACGCACCATCAGCTCGCCGGTACAGATCGTGGAAGAAGATGACTTCACGGAATGGATTTACTTCGTAAAACCCTTGAAGGAAGGGGTGCATGAACTGTGGTTGAAGGTCATTATCATCACCTGGCAGGAAGGGAGAAGATCAAAAAGATATTGTACTGCGGGGAAAAGATCGAAGTGGTCGCTCATCCCGTCGAAGAGGAAGAAATTAGCTGGTCACTCCGGCATTCCGGGCTTATCTTCACTCTGGGCGGTACATCCGTCGGCGGGTTGGAAGGCGGGACAGATGGCAGCCCGGGGACAGAAGCTGCGGAAGCTGTCCTGACAGGGGCTGCCGGAGGCTCTGCCGGGTTCCTGAGTACGACGCTTTCAAAAATCGCCGCTCTGGCAGGCGCCGCAGCATTGATCGGCGGTAGCTTGGTATGGGGCGCAATCGCTGGGAGAACTGGAAAATACGGCGGGCGTACTGATCACCCCCGCAGAAACAGAACAAGCTGGAAACGAAGAGGTGGCGGCGGGACGAGCTGTGCTGGTAAAGCTATCCGAAGTGACGCCAGCCAGAGGGGTGGAATTCGCCCCACATGTTTTCCGCATTGATCCGGGGCGGATACCACCCTGTTCCTTCCGTCCGGAAGCTTTGTTGTCATCCCTGCCCATACCATTGCTTACCTTCCGGCGAAAGGCTTTCCGGCGAGGTCGAAGTCCACGTGCGGGAGATTCGCAAGGCCCATGAGGTCATCGCCAGCGGCATCCCTATGCGGTATTACAACCAACACAAGCAGGAAGAGTGGTTTCAGACAGCCGGCATGTTTGAGGTCCGCGCTTTCCGCGACGGCGAGCCGCTGAAGGTGGTAGAGGGGAAAGCCATAGAGGTGAACCTGGTCTCTGATGCCGACGGACCTTATGATTTCTGGGAATTTGACCCCGCTATTGGCAACTGGGTGAAAAGAGCCTCGGGCAATGTGCCGACGAAAAGCCGAATGTCGGGAAATAAACTAAGCCGGGAAATCGAACAATTGAAACGCGAATTGTCCGTACCTCTGCCCAAACCGAAACAGTATGAAGTCTATGAATATGATGTTGCCGATATTGATATCAGCTGCTGCCCGGAGCTAAAGTGACCGCAGGCAGGCAAATCTACCTGACCCACGGTGGGGACGAACCTGCCCTGGCGCGGGAAAAACACGAGTTCCTGGCTCAGCAAAAGGCGTTGGCTCTCCAGGACCCTGAAACGGATGGAGCCGGGCGGCAGGGTCTACGAGTTCAAATGGATGGGCGACACCACCTTCACCACTTACGTCACTCCTCCGCCCAAATCCACAGAAATCGACGCGGTACTTTGCGCTTTACGACAGCCTGATGGAAATCAATAAGAAAAAAGAGGCTGGTGCTTCAGCGGAAAGAAGAAATGCTGGATCAACAGTACGCCTTCCGCAGGAGCGTACAGGTGGAAGGGTTCGGCATTTACAACTTCGACATCCTGTGGAAGCGGGAAGACATGGTCGTGGTTGCTGCCGAATTCGGTATGGAAGGGCTGGATGAAGAACTAAGTACCAGGTCATGGCATACCTGATAACCGGCGGTAAGCGGACGGTCATCAAATTCCCGCCTCATGCCTGGAAAGATTTCCGCTTCAGCCCCGCGACGACAACCAGTTGGTCGTCCTGCTGCCCGATGGCGAGGTCGGCGTCTTCCGGCAGAAGCATTTCGACCGGGCGTTAAACGACATCCGGAGCGCCGCTGAAAACGGCACTCCTTACGTTTTTGACCTGGACATCCTGAAAGGGAGATTCGCTCGGTAAAGAGATATCCGGCAAATCATAGAATACAAACAGGAGATTCATGAACCGGCGGCTGGCACTACTGGTCGCCCTCTTATTGCTGGGGTATTGCCCCCGCTCCCGTCCAGCACCAGGAAAATGGCGACACCTTAGCACGGGAATACGCCGATGGTTATTTCCCGGTCTACCCGGTCCGAGAAAGTACCACAAATGGGGGTATTATGCCTTTTAATGGATTCCTTTCAGTTGCACATCGAGCCGAAGTTTGATGTCATCTCCGCCTTTCCCGCCGATTGGAATGTGCTGGGCGCCACACGCCAAAGCCCCTACCGTTTGTTTGAAGCCGATGGAAAGGTCAGTACCTGATCGATGACCAGGTCAACATCATCGTGGTAAATAAGTATAAACGCATCCGGTACTGACGACCGAATATTTTGCCGTCGAAATCGATTCTCTTTTACCCTCACCGAAGGATAGGTAAAACGGATTCCCTGGAGGTCATCTGGTAAGGTAAGCGATACAACGATATCTACTATGCGATGGCTGCCGGAAAGGAAGGCGAAGACTATTTCCTGGTTAAACAATCCGATTATTGGGGAGTCCGCCGGATGGATGGGGAGATCATCGTCAGCCCGAAGTTTGCCCGCCTCGAACCTACCAACGCCCCCGGCTATTTCAAGGTAAAAAGGCTTCTCAATGAAGGCTGGGGTACCTGAACACTCCCGAGGATTCCGTGCTGCTGGATTACAAGTACAAGGAAATACTAGTACTGGATGACAACACCTTTGCCGCCCAGCCACGGAACTCCGATTACTGGGAGTTGATCGTATTTAAAAAGGAATGGGATGACGAGTACTTTTACAATGAACTGGAAAAGGAACTAAAACGCCTGGAAGGCTTTATGCCCGCTATGCACTACCTCAAAACGCCTTACTGGAAACAAACTTATAAAGAGATCAAACCGATCAACAAAGACCTGGCTCTGGTCGTCAGGGAGGAAAGCAAAGGAGGCGTAACAGATTTTTTGTACGATGTCGCTCTGGATGAGGAGTTGCCGTACACAAAGAACCCTACAGGACTTATGCTTATTTTGATGAAGAACATGTTCTGGCTCTGCGAAACAAGGTGGATGCCTCCCGGGATACAGCCGGCGGTCCGATCAATTTCCGGCCCCTCTCCTCCCGTTCCGAAAAAGCCGTCCTGACTAATGCTCTCGAAGTGGTGGTTGCTCCCGGGAAATACGACGAGATCCTTCCTTCCGGAATACCCGGTATGTTCAAGGTGCACGGCAACGGAAGGTGGGGTATATATCGGCGCAGGAGAAGGAAAAAATGGTAGTTGATTACCTGTACGACGAGATTTACCCTTTAACGAAGAAGGGGTTGCGCTCTGCCGCCAACAAGAGCGGACGGGTGGCATCATCAGGAGGAGGTACGGCGCACTGTCCTGGAAGAATGAAACAATAAATGTCATCGACTGCCAGTTCGATACCGTGTATATCGGGCCCTACCGGGTGGTGGCGCTGAATTACCGCACCCGGGACCGGTTGATCTTCGCCATCGGGGAAGACGGCACTTTTTCCGCCTGGACGGTACCTGCGGAACGTCGTCAGAGACCGGGTGTCCGGATTCAAAGGATGGAAAGAGGCGGAGGGCGACCGCATCGTTCCTTTTGAACATAAGCCCGGTTTTCATGCCCGGGGGCACTGCGGGCAGATTCGACCCTCTGCCGGGAAGATGGCGGATACTACCGGGCAAAGACCCGGTCTGCGGAATGTAATGCTGTTCGCTATATCGACATCCTGCAATTCGGCGAATCGGCAATCGCGCTATACCGGCATGATGTGCCGATAGATAATGCATTCACTTCTGCTGTTATTCAAAAGCCCCTTGCCTCCGTATCTCTTTTCGATGCTTCTCAGTACTTTCTTCCTGCCTGCACCCACAATGGTAAGGTTTCGCCTGATGGGGAAGATTGCCCGGCTACGGCTTTCCTCAGCCCTTCCGGTCAGATGGGGCTGATCGGTAAGGACGGAAAGGAGGTCACCAAAAGGGATGGTTCTCCCCTGCGATACACTTATATTGGCCCGTTCATCGCTGGCTACGCCCGCGTGTGTAAGGGCGGCAAGCTGGTCTGGCGGCAAAATGCAGGTTGGGTCGGAAGGTTCCGCATTCACCGCCTGTCGACTTTCGCCAAAGACTTCAACCTGCGGGGCACGTCCAATCTCGATCAGAACTTCTCCGATACGGAGTATAGGGGCATTTACGCTATGGTACTGATGGAATGAGCGAACCCCGGTGGGGTTTATCAATGAACGGGGAGAGGAGGTCGTGCCGCCCCGGTACGAATACGTCCAGGATTATCTGGAAACAGACAGCTGCGCCTTCATACTCAAAGTAGAGATTCTATCAACGTTGTGGATAACGTCTATTTCGGGCTGCTCGACAACCGAGTAGGGAGATTATCCCGCCCCGCTATGCCAGCATTGGGTTTACCCATGAGTATTTCGTGGTGAGCAGGTACTCCATTCCTGTTTTTATTACGATAATAAGGGAAGGCAGGTTTTTGTCAACCGCACTAAACCCCGCCCGTTTTCGGAGGGCTTGTCTTTTTTAGAGATCCCGGCAATGGATACTGGGGCTACATCGACACGCTCGGCACGGTAGTGATCCGGTACCGCAGTTCAAAAATACCAGCATCTTCTCCGGCGGGTTGGCTAAAGTGGTCGATACGCTCGGGAAGGTTTTATTTGTAGGCAAAAACGGCGAGATTGCTTTTTCGTCCCCCATTCCGGAAAAATTCTGGCAGAGTAACCTGGGTGTCTTTTTCCGAGTATCTGCCCGGTCAAGAAGGTACCCGCTGGGGGTATTTAAACAGCCGGGGAGCGTACGCCGTTCCCTGCCGGTTTACTCAATGTACGCCTTTCTCTCACGGCGCTGCGAGTGTCCAGGTTAAAGAACGCGACGCTTCCGGTAAGCGGTGATCGATACAGCGGGCAATTTCCTGGTACAGCCTGGCTTATATCAACGCATCGGACCGTTCAATTCCAATGGGCTTGCTCATTACCAGGACAAGGAAGGGCAATGGGGGCTGCTCGACACGACAGGCAACCCGGTAATGGAAGCCAGGTACGCACAGATCAAGGATGTGGAATTCCCCAACGGCTTTGCCCGGGTCATGTCCGGGAAGCGGTTGTGGGGGCTGATCAACCTGAAGGGCGAAGAGGTCTTGCCGCCAGGATATGAAGCGGTCGATACGGTTTCCGAGGGCATGGTAGCTGTGCGGGAGAACCTTCGTTTCGGAGGCTGGGAGATTTACGACCTGCGCCGGCGTAAGATGCTGAGAGGGGAATATCAGGAGGTAGCTCAGTTTCGGGGTGGGTACTCTTTGGTGCGGGAAGGCAGGAAACGCAAGGTCATCAACCGGCAAGGAGAGGAAATTCCCAATCAGTCGGGGGCATTCAAATTCTTTTCCGACGGCCTCTTTGGCATGGTCGGGAAGGACGATAAAGAATATTATGCCGACGCCTACGGCAACAACGCGTTTTTTCCAGGATTTTAAGGAAGTCAACCCCTTTGCCTTCGGGGTACTGAACTGACCGGGAACAACGGCAAGAAAATGGCGATCAACCGCCGGGGCGTAGTGATCGTCCCCCGAAATACCCTTTCCTGAGAATTGATAAGAATGGGTTCGTCCGCTGCAACCCGCAACGCTTCTACGGCTTGTACGACCGGGAGGGTAACCTCCTCCTGGAGCCGGAATATGACCGCATCATTGCCTACAAGGACTGGCGGGGAGAATATAACAGCCTACTCCGGGTGGAATGCGGGGAAAGCGTCGGTTACTTCCGGTTGGAAAAAAATAAGGTGAGAGAACTCTGGAAACTTCAAAACTGACCTGATGCCTGTACGGAAAAACTACCGATGGGGTATACTTATTGCAGTAGCAGGTACCCTTCTGGTAAACTGCGCCGGATGGAAAAGCGGAAAGAAGGACATCGACCGCCTAACCGCTTATATGGTAAGCGACTTCGTCAGCGAAGAACCAAAAAACAGCCGCCACCACCGGGCAGGATACCATGACATCCGGCTTCACATTCGCCGCATCTGGAGACGGGATAAAACGGTACCGGTGGCTGTATATCGAACAGTCGCTGTATGCCCTGGAACAGGAACGCAACCCCTTCCGGCAGCGGGTCTACAAATTATATAAGAACGACGATAAAGACGTCCGGATTTTCTGCGACTTGTACGAAGTCATCGGGTTGCCCGAAGAGCACCATGTACAAAAAGCTTGAATACTTTGACGGCATGTACAAGATACTCGAATCTCCCCGGAGAGAATTCGTCGATACCACCCGCCTGATAAAGCTGGACAGCTGCTCTTTCCAATTCCTGCCTAACGGTGATTTCTTCAAAGGTCAAATGCGCTACGGTAGGAGAGGCAACTGCCGGGAAGGCGGCGAGAACGAACGCTACATTCAGTCTTCGAATATCGCAGTCTATCCCAAAAAAATCGAAAGCAAAGATGTCGCCAGGACGGTGGAAGGGAATTACTTACTCCGGGGTCCGGAAAGCACCTCGCACTACATCAAACAATGACTGCTCAGTAATCCGTTTTATAGAATTGTCAAAAGGAATCTTAAACTGGTAGAAAGACGTCCTCATCAGTGTGGTCTTCCAGCACATCCAGCCCATAGCGGATCTTGCGGGGTCGTCGTAAGTATGGTGCCGAAGATGCGGTCCCAGAACGAGAAGATGTTGCCGAAGTTGGTGTCCGTCCACGGGCGCTCAAAATGGTGGTGGAACTTGTGCATGTTGGGCGTGATGAAAACGAGGCTCAACGGCTTGTCCAGCCATGCCGGCACGGAGATATTGGCGTGCGTCAGGTAGGTGAACAGGATGCTGGTGATGCGGTAGATCAGGTAATAGGCAAAGGGCATGCCGCTGATGATGATGGTATACAGGGCGAAGCACTCCCGCAGCAGGTAATCTCCCGGATGGTGGCGCGTGCCGGTAGTAGCATCCACCTTGGTGTCGCTATGGTGTACCATGTGGAATTTCCACATCCACCTGACCTTGTGCAGCAGGTAGTGGGCGACATACTGCGCCACGAAGTCGAGCAGCATGATAGCCAGCAACAGCTCTGCCCAGATGGGGAGGTCCGTCAGGAAGAGAAACCCAAACTCCTGCTCCTGCGTCCACAGAAAAATCCCCACGGTGGTAGCCCGAAGAAAGCGCGTTGATGACCAGAGAGGTGGAGAGGAAGATGAGGTTGACCCCGGCGTGCTTCCACTTGCGGTAGTCAAATCGGGAAAGCGGAATGGCGCCTTCCAGTATCCAGCTGATGGACAGGCAGATCATGATCCAGGTACCAGCTTGTACCAGTTGGGCATTTGGGCGAAGAAATCCAGGAATGCTTCCATTTTACAGACAAAGTTTTTATACTGTCGCTAAAGTAGCTCGTTTTTTCTAATTGGTAAAACCAGACAGGATTTTTGAAGCAGACAAGATGGACAGGATTTGGGGGCTGCGTTGGTATAGACAGGATGAACAGGATGGGCAGGGTTTGGGGGCTGCGGTGGTATAGACAGGATGAACAGGATGGGCAGGGTTTGGGGGCTGCGGTGGGGGCAGGGGAGCTGCGGTGGTATAGGATGAACAAGATGAACTTTTGGGGCTGCGGTGACAGGATGATGATGAATAGATGGGTGGGTTTGGGGGCTGCGGTGGTATAGACAGGATGAACAAGATGAACAGGATTTGGGGGCTGCGGTGGTATAGACAGGATGAACAGGATTCACCCTGTGAAATAGCGCAGCAGAAACACCCGAGTATTTCACAGGGTGAACAGGATTTGGGGGCAAGCTGCTTTTGGTGGGCAGGATGGACAAGTAAAATATTTTTCAGTAAAGTTTCGTAACTATTTAGGTGGCTTGCCACCTAACCCGGTTTTATTGCCACAAAGACACGAAAACTCTAAGATTACACCAAGGCTTAGTGCAATCTTTGTGTCTTGGTGTCTTTGTGGCAAAAGCCTCTTAGCCCAGCTAAATAGTTACAAAGTTTCAGAGATAAAACGGATCAAAACAATATGGAAAACGCCGTAGTCAACTGGTTTTCGCAACAGGGCTTCAGCCCCGTCAGCATAATGCAAATCCTCTTTTCCCTGATGATCAGCATCCTGTTCATTCAATCCGGGCTGGACAAGGTGTTCAACTGGCAGGAGAGCGGGATTTCTACAAAAGCCACTTTAAAGACACCATCCTCGACGGCACGGTACCTTTCCTGATGCCGGTCATCACCATTTCGGAACTGGCGGCGGGTTTCCTCTCCGGTGCCGGGCTGGTGGTATTGCTCTTTACCGGGCAAACGGGTATTACTATGCTGGGGATGCTGGTGGTATGCCCTGTCCATCATCCAGCTGTTTTTGGGCAGCGGGTGGTAAGGATTACAACGGGTACTGCCGTCGCTCGTGCCGTACTTCCTGATGGCGGCAGCTGGGGCGTACTTTTATGTTGTAAGAAAGCTTCTAAGTAAGCGGACACAATTAGCGTAACAATACAACAATATAGCCATATAACAATTGCCCCAGGAATAGAGCTGCCAAGCCACGCTTTCGAAGCAGCATTAGTTACAATAAATGTGTCCAACTACTTGAGACAGGCGACTTACCCCAACTCCGTCAGCGCCAGCACCAGGAACAAAAGCAGCGTTGCGTACCAGCAGCGCATTACCAGCCAGCCAGCCGTTCCTGAACTCCTTCAACCACTTTTTCTGGTTGTTCATATAAAGCAGCAGGTACCGCGAGGAAAGGCATGAAGAAAGCCCCGTCACGGCATACAGTATCCCTACCCAGGTAGTACTTAAAAGACTACCAGCAGCAGGGGAGGGATAGCCAGGAAGGCGAGGAACAGGCGATAAGGCGTCGAACGGGGGTAAACCGCTGCCTTGCCGGGCGTTTTACCCTGTGGTTGCGGTAGGTTTCCACAAAATCGGCAAACAGGTAAGGCACCCCGTCCCATACCCCCAGCATGGAGGAAAAGACGGCGCCCAGAAACCGATCATGAACGCCCAGCGGTAAATTCGCCCGATCCTTCCGCGAGCCGGTACTGGCGATGCTCAGGATCATGTTGTATCCTTCTACCTGTCCCGGCTGCACTCCGGCGGCAATGATGATGATGGCTGCGCCGAACAGGCTGGTCAGCAGGTAGGCGGCGCCCAGTCGATGCGCGTATGGCGGAGGAAAGCCGTTCCCCGCCACTTTTTTTCCTGGAGCCAGTAGGAATAACACAGCAACGTGACGCTGCCCCCTACGCCGCCGATGATGCCCAGCACCAGCAAAACTCCCTCGCCCTGTGCCGGCACCCTCGGCAGGAACAGGGAAAGGGCTGCCTCCCCCCAGTCGGCACCCACCGGGCGGCGCTGGCTACCACCACGCAGAACATCAGCCCGATGAAGAACTTCATCAGGTTCTCGATACTACCATAGCGCCCCCCGCAACACCAGGGCGGCAGCAATCAGGCTGTGAATGGCGCCCCAGGCTGCCACCGAAAGCGCTTCCGGGAAAAGAGGAAAAAAGGGTATGGGGTATAGCCCGCAGAAGGAGATCAAAGCGCCACCACCACAAAGGACCACAGCAATAAATAGATGAAAAATAAAGGGAAACGGTACCAGGGCAGCTTCCGGACCCACCCCTCCAGCAGGGTGGTTTCAGTACCAGCTGCCACCGGGCGATGCCTTCATTGAGGACAAACTTGAGCAGCCCGCCCAGCAGGCCGCCCACAGGATGATAACGCCGTAACGCGCCCCGGCAACCGAAGCGGCAATCAGGTCGCCGGCGCCTACGCCGGTAGCAATGCCACTACAAAACCTGGTAGAGGTAGCGGAAGAAGGAGTTTCGTTTTTCCATGGGGCAAAGATAACAGGAGCTTTATAGCCGACGCCAGAAGAGTAACCTTAACCCAAGTTCGATAGGTAGCCCCCAACTTTTCATCTACCCATTATTTGTTATTGTCCGTCCACCGTCCGCCGTCCGTCCAAAATCGGCCGGCTACCCGCCAAAATCGGGGCTACCTACCTATCGAAACCCACTTAAATTATTTCCCCCGCTCAATTCATTGATCTTATACTTGGCGCGCTCGTTGTACTTCGCGTCCTTGACCATCTTATAGGCTTCTACGGTACCGCCTCAGCCTACTACAGGGCTTCCAGGCTTTCCGCCTTACCATGTAGTACTTGCTGGCGTCGCCCTCGCCGAACCAGCCCGATACCTTTGTCGGCGTGTTCCACCGCTTTTTCGGCGTTGCCCTTTTCTTTTTCGGCGTAAGCCAGGTAATAGCGCACCTCGGGGCTTTCCCGCTTTTCGAGGTAAGTATGGCGTATTCAGAGGTGGCGTCCCACTTCTTGTCGCCCCAGGCTACGGCAACGACGTTTTCGGCTTTGCTGTACATTTTTTCCGCCTTATCCGCTTTCTTGGATTTAATGCAGACATCTCCGGCATCGATGTAGGCGGATACCGATTCTGTGACTTTGCCCAGGCTTCTTCCAGCGCCTGAGCGCGGTACTGATATAATTGGCGTAGAAAACCAGGGGAAAAGGCAATACCTTTATCGTAGGTAGCCAGGGCGGTTTCGAAGTCGTCGGATTTGCGCTGGTCGTTGCCCACGTAATAGGCGGCAATGGCGCCGTTGCGCTTAACCAGTTTGACTACCTCGGCGTCCGCTTCCGGGTCGGCTGCCTCGATAGCCTGCTCCATCAGGGGAAGCGCTTCGGTATAATTCTTACTTTGATCTGCTCCAGCCCCGTATTGTAAAGGCTGGCGGCAGATTCCTGTGCGCTGAGCGCCAGAGAGAATCCTGAAAGGAGTACGACGGTAGTCAGATAGTTTAAATGTTTCACGGTTTATCAGAAGTTTTGGTTAAACAAAGAAGTGCAAAAATATTATTCCTTACAGAAAATGAAAAATAACTTCCGGTTTTGGTTGGGTGCAGGACGAAAGAAAATTGTTTGTATGCCAAACAGTTAAACGGGAGCGAAGGAAAAAGGTTGACGGGAGGGTAGGGGAGGGGGGTACTGGTTGTTGCCAGATGTGATTTTTGCATGGAGAGAACGCCGGAAACCGGAGTTGGCAGTTGTTTGCCGGGAGGGTTCCAGGTTCCCCGACAACGAACAACAAACAACAAACAACAAACCCACCCTGGATAGATAACCGATTATCCCTCTTTCCCACATCCTCCGTCACATCACAGGATTATTGGTTGCCGGGGTATCCGCCGGGCGCTTCCGCTTCCACCTTTTGGGGTCCAAAGCCAGTATTGGGGGCGCGCCGGATGTCTCCTTCGAGGATGCGGGTATGCTTCTCGGTGATGGCGCCGTGCGGGGCAGTTGCCGGGTTGGTATCCACGACTTCGAATTCCATTTCGTAATAACCCCGGCGCATCTTGTGGACATGCCCGAAGACAACCGGGTAGTTGTATTCCCGGGCGTATTTCTCCGTGCCGAAGAGCGCGGCGGTGTCCTGGTTGAGAAACCGGGTCCAATATACGTTGATGTTGTTGGAGGGCGACTGGTCGGTGGTAAGCAGGGGGAGCGGTCAGCCGGTGGGTGTTTTCGGCGAAGAAGGCCTTGGTTTCTGCCTTGGGGACCAGCTCCAGGCCAAATTGGGCACGGGATTGCCGCAGCTTCTGGTCGAGAAAGGCATTGCCGAGCGGCTTGTAGATGCCCACCGCCTGGTGGGATGCCTGCGCGTCGAATACCACCGCTGCCAGTTCCCAGTTGCTGTAGTGCCCGGCGGCAATGATGATGCTTTTACCCTGCCGGTAGAACTGCTCTACCAGCTCGGGGTTGCGGATTCGGCAACGCCGCACCAGCTCTCCTTTGAAATGCTGAAAATGCGGACAAACTCCAGGAACATGTCGCACATGTGCCGGTAAAACCTGCGGGCAATAGCCTCTGTTTCCTTCAGTACTTTTTTCGGGAAATGCATTGCGCAGGTTGGCGAAGACGACTTTCCGCCGGTACCGCAGCAGATAGTACAACACGAGGAATACGAGGTCCGACAACAGGTAAGACACCCTCAACGGGACGAGAGATAAGGGTTTGATAAAAAGATAGTAGACAATATAGCCCATGTGTTTACTTGTTTCTTTAGGTACCTGTAATCCCGGTACCGTTTCGTTTCAGAAAAGTTATTGCTTGTTCGCAGTCAGCTTCAGTTCGGGCGTTTCTGCCTTCACGCCAGTCACCTTTCTGTGCTAGGTTTTAAAAAGAGAAAGATAGCCAAAAAACTGTATTGGTGGTACTACTCTGCCATCATGCCGGGAGGATAGACGAATGGGGCTTTTTTTCTGCCAACTGCCAGTCTGCTAGATTTTTGCCCCTCGATTTGCCCGGCAATTTTGCGCGATCTTAAACTGTAGTGCGACCTGCCGGGCCCGTTTTGTTGTCCAACGGCAATATTTCCCTGCGTACCGCGCAGCAGATCTTCAAAAATAAATTTGCCAAAATGAAAAGGAACAGCAAATCCAACATCGTCATTTTCACCGTTTGCCTGGTGCGACGGTAATTCGCCGGCTTTTGCCCAGCAATCCATAACCAATTCTCTGTTGGGAACCACCGACATTCCCGCTTACATCCAGGAGGTGCCAATGCTGCCCGCTACCCTGGAGGAAGCCGCCTACCGGGCGTATGGCGGCGATTACCTGCAGCCCGACCACCAGTCGATGGACAATTTCTACAAGCCCGCAGAAGACAAAATCCGCCTGGTGCAGCAGCGCTATGAAGACTATTGCCGGGAAAAGTATGGCAACGCTGCCCCCGACATGGATACCATGAAACAGGACATAAACCGCAACCCCATAGTGAAAGGCATGGGCGGCGTGGATGCCGTCCAGGACATGAGCCAGCAGCAAGCTGAAGAAGCCGCTACCCAGGCCGCTAACCAGTACATAGCGGACCCCTTCGCCGCCAGCGGCATCAACTCTCCCGGCATGACGGCCCTGTATCAGAAAATGATGAGCGACCCGGCCTATGCCCGTCGCTTCGAAAAAATGAGCGAGCAGGAACGCATGGCGGAGCTGCAAAAATACATGGCTAATGACCCCGCAGTGGCCAATACGCCGGAGCGGGCACAGCAGGCTAAACAGCAGATGGACCATAGGAACAACGTGACGAACGTTATGGAAATCAACCAGAAGGTCACCGAAATGACCCAGGAGATTTACGCTGTAACAAATGTTTTTGGCGAGAGGCTGCAAGCTATAGACAACCAACCCGGCAACCACGCCGAAATTGATGCTGATTTCAACCGGAAATACAACGCCCTGCCGAGATCATCGCCGGCGAAGCGGCCCGCCAGAAAGACCCCGAGCTGGAGAAAAAGCTGCGGATAGAGACCGCTGCCCGGCACCGGGAATTCGCTGCCGCCAGCCTCAAACAGTATATCCCCTTGCTCGACGAGCCAAAGCGCAATACGTCCGGATCGCCGATTCCTATATGCAATTTATCGCTGCCAACCGGCACCGCGTGAACGGCGACCCGGCAGGCTTGTACGATGGGACGAACACCGAGCTTGCCATCGCCAATTTTGAATCCTCCCTTCTCGGTTCCGGGCTGGATATCATCCGGCATACCCGGCAACTCACCCGAAACACGGCAACCTGGGAGCAAAATTACCAGGAGGTGATGCAGGCTTACCTACCTACCAAAGAATAGCTTCAATCAGCTTTGCAGAACTTTGAAACGTAGCTGCCTCCCTACTTCCAGAGAGAGGAAATACAGTCCGGAAGGCAGGTACCGTCCAGGCTCAGCTGGATTTCATTCCATCCTGCTTGGCAAGAGACCTCCTGTTCTTTGACGAAGTGACCCAGGCGTATTGTAAATCGAAATCAGTACCGTACCGCCGGTTTCGGAAGGAAAGTAGGGAAATCTGCTCTCCGGCAGGGTTCGGGTAGCACCATAGCCGCCCTTCCTGGTGCCGGTAAGGGCGGCTTCCCGCTTGCCGGCAGCCAGGGCGGCGTACCGACCAGGAGCTTCAACGGGAGGCTGCAGCCGCTTTCGGTGAAGAATTCAGGTACCGGAGCAGCGTGCTGTCCAGTTGGAGGGCACCCTGCATACCAGGCAGGGCTTTTTTGCCTTCAGGACCAGGCGGAACAGGGCTTCTTCCTGGTCCAACTGCTGGGGCGGGCGTCCTCCGAAACCCATACCACCTTTATTTCCCGGTATGCTTCTCCGGTGCAATACGTTTCTTTCCACCGCAAAGCCAGGCATACCAGCCGGGTGGATGCCCGCCAGTTCGACCAACCGGGTGTCGATACGGAAGCCTATCTGGAAAGCGCTCAATGCCTCGGAGCCGGCTGGTACCGTATATCCAGTTCGATAGCCTGGTAAGCAGCCAGCGGCAGTTGTTCGTACAAAAACGCTGGATTTCCTTCCGGGCATCCCCGAAACTGGGCTGGGGCAGGGGCAGAAATGTTGCTTCCATCCAGGTCGCCCAGTTTTATCCCGTCAAAGCCGTTCTTCCCGCTCATCCCGTCGGCGATTTCAAAACCCACCCCTCTTCCAGGTAGGGAGCGTACTGGCTGTAGCTGATGCCGCCTATGGTCATGTCGAAGGTACCTTTGAATGGAAAGAGGTAGGATAGCGTTCCGGAATGTACTCCGGGACAAAGCGCCAGGGCTCCGTTGCCCGGGAAATTTGGTGATGTCTCCGGCGAGCAGGCTCAGCATCAGCCAGCTGTCCTGTAGGGTAATGCTGCCGTCATTGTCCAGGTCGTACCGCAATCTGCTTGTAGCCGTTCAATGGATAATTGCCCATCAGGTATTGGTGGAGCAGCAAGGCGTCTTTGATGCTCACCCCTTCCAGCCAGTCTTCTGTGGCGTAACTGTTTTCGAGGACTACCCGGGTGGACGGGGCGATGTAATCGTCCGGATTGTCATCGTAGCCCGGGTCGGGGTTGCTCCCGACCTTCATCACATAGGCGCTGGTATGGGGGAGTAGGCGATACCCTGGAATTGCCCGCCGGTATTGGTGATGGTGTTGCAGCGGCGGTGCGTATCGCCGTGGCTGAGCATGATCAGCACGTCGCCGATGCCGGTTTGAGTTCCCTCATAACACACCTCATCTTTAAGGTTTACGCACAAAGTGGCATCGTACTGCCGGCTTCTCACAGTGGCATTGTAATATACCATGCGTTCGTACTTTACTGGGGTGAATTCCCGGCGACAGGAACCGGTATAAGACATGATGTTTCGGATGCTCGCCTCTGTATCCTGAAGCTCATACCATTGTAATCGATGTAATCGCCCTCGTAGTTGCAATTCCTGACGATACAACCCGTACAGCTGCTTCCGCTGAAGGGGTAGTCCTGGCAGTCCGCCGCCGCCCAGTTGGGGAAGTAGGTGTTGCTGAGCTTGCAAAAAGCTGGCGTGTCTTCAACGAAATCGCCGGAAAGGCCGTTGCGTTACCAAGCGAATGACAAGGTGCTGTCGGGAGTGCGCAGCACCAGTTCCCGGCGCCAGCTGTTGTCGTTGTAAGCTCCGTAGGGATGGTCCTGGAAACCACTGTGATAACCGGGAGTCGGGTTGCTGGGGTTGTTGTAGACCCTACTACCTTCGAAGGTATGGACCATACCGAAACTATGCCCTGCCTCATGCGCAAAAGTGGGGTCGAGATAGCTGCTGCTGGACAGTGACAAGAGGTTGTTCCTGGAGTCGACCGCCGAGGTGGGGGTATTGCTGTTGGGATTGACATTGCCGGGGAATTGCGAACGAACCCGTGCCGCTCCGGGTATAAACATTGAGGGCAGTACTTATATATGACAACTCCATCAGGTGGCGGTGGGCATTGAATTCCGCCAACCCGGAGTGGTCGATGTAATTCACTTCTCCGCATTGGACGAAATGGAGGTTGATGGGCGCAAACAAAGAGTCCAGCCTGGTAAAAGTACTCGCTGATCAGGGATTCGTCGACCTCCCGGTAAGGCAAAACTCCCGTCATCGTCCCGAAACACGGTGAAGTAAACGGGCACGGTATGCTCAGCGCCCCGCCCGTACGCCGCTCCGGCGGAAAAGGCCCGCAGCCGGGGATGTCGTCCAGGAACTGGCGGTAAATGGATGCGGTGGTATCCGTCAGGCATTCGCCCTCGGGCGCCACCTGGTTTGTGCGTTTGCCCTTATCCCGGCAATGAAAAATAAAGGTAGCCCAAAAGGACATGGTGAGTATGTTCTTCTGTTTCATGAGCTTTGTGTATTTGTTTGGGCAGGGCAATAGGATGCCCGCCACTCGTAGTTGTTTAAAAAACAGAGTGTTAAAGAATGAATAATAGAATTGAGGTACCCGTCCCGGAATTTGCCCCGGGAGTGGGGATAGAAAGGGGGTAAAGCCTGAAAGGCAGTCAAGGACCTGCCGGTAACCGACATTTAAGCAAATGAAGGCACCGGGCAAACGGGCTTGAATGTTGTGTTGAAAGTTATTGTCCTGAGTTATGCAACACCGGTTGGAACATACTTCGGTACGCTTAGTGTTGTTACAGTGCAGTTCTAGATGGTCTCAAAATTAGGTAAGGCAAAGATGAAGGACGGACAATTTGCAGTTTTTACATACCCCTGCAAGGGCAGGACGGCAGGGGAGGCGGTACTTGAAGAAGTACCAGATTGGGCAGTTCCCAAGATTGGTGCATTGGTGCATTGAGACGGTACCTTGAAGGGTCAGGTTAGGCAGTTCCCAAGGCATGGAGAAGGTGGGTGGCGGCGGCGGCTTTTCAGCTCTGGTGCTCTGGGCTACAGGGTTGTATCCGGACGGACACCGCCGGTTACAGCGCCAGGATTTCCGCCATCCGGATCAGTTCCTTATCCGGCTTTTTGGGTTTGACGATGGCTTCTTTCAGCGGGGTGAACTTCACTTTGTTGTTGACCAACCCGACCATGACGTTCTCCCTGCCTTCCAGCAGGTACTTCTACGGCGTGGAAGCCAAGCCGGCTGGTACCAGCACCCGGTCCATGGCTGTTGGGGAGCCGCCCCGCTGAAGGTGGTAGATGATGGCTACCTTGGTGTCGTAAAAATCGAATTGCTCTTTGACCATCCTGGCGATATCCTGGGCGCTGCCGGTCTCATTCCCCTCCGCCACGATGATGACGCTGAACAGCTTCTTGCGGCGCGCGCCTTTTTTCAGGGTGTCGACCAGGGCGTCGATCGGGGTGCTGGATTCCGGGATGATCACGCTTCCGGCGCCGCTGCCAATGCTCGTATTCAGGGCGATATAGCCGGAATGCCGGTACATGACCTCGACAAAGAAGAGGCGGTTGTGGGAGTCTGCCGTATCCCTGATCTTGTCGACCGCATCGATGGCGGTGTTGACCGCTGTATCAAAGCCGATGGTGAAGTCGGTGCCAAACAGGTCGTTGTCGATGGTGCCCGGGATGCCGATGAACGGGATATCATATTCTTCGGCAAAAATATCGGCGCCGGTGAAGGTGCCGTTGCCGCCGATAGCGACACAGGCGTCGATGTCGAAGGCAAGCAGGGGATTCGTAAGCGGTATTGCGCCCTCTTCCGTACGGAACCGCTCGCTGCGGGTAGTTTTCAGGATGGTGCCGCCCCGGTGGATGATGTTGCCTACATCGCCGCGCTCGAGGCGTTCCAGGTCCCCGTCGATCATGCCCTCATATCCGCGGAATATCCCGTAAACGTGCAGGTCGTGGAAAGAAGCGTTCCTGACTACTGCCCGCAGGGCGGCGTTCATGCCCGGAGCGTCTCCTCCGGAAGTGAAGACTGCTATGCGTTTGATTTCCTTGGTCATCAGTAATTTCGGTTTTCCCGGCGGCTGTCTGCCATAATAGTATCAGTTGTGGGTATGGAAAGACACCAGGTTGTCTATTGGCTTTTGAATGAAGTTGCCCGGCGTCATCGCGCGTTCCTCCAGCACGATCCGGATGACATCCTGAAAATAATAGGCAACGGAACCAATGAAATGGATCGGCAATGACAAGTGGTTGTCGTATTTCCTCACGTGGCGGTCGATAAACTCGGCAAAAGAGTTGTACAGCAACCTTTGGATGAAAGGATGGTAGATGTTCGCTCATGAATTTTGTAAATGACGCCAGATATACATTCGGGGTTTCTTTTCCATAAATGTGTTTCAGGATTTCTTCCTTCCCTCCCGGAATGGCTTTGTCCATCTCGCTCCGCAGGCTCCGGGGCAATTCCCGGTAAAAGTAGGCCGTATGAGGCTCTTGCCCAGGTGGGTGCCGCTGCCCTCGTCGCCCAGCAGGTAACCCAGGTTGGTAACATTATCTGTCACTCTGGCACCGTTGTAAAGGCAGGAATTCGAACCCGTTCCGAGTATGCAGGCAATGCCGGGCTTCCTGCCGCAGGTGGTGAGCAGCGCCCAGCAGGTCGTGTTCGACTTCGATGTCGGCATTGTAGAAAATCCTCGTCAGGGCATTGCTGACAACCCCTTTGAGCTTCTCGTCCCAACAGCCGGCACCATAATAGTATACCTTTGACCGCCTTATTGGGGTCACATCGTCGCCAAAACTTCCTGAAGCTCCTGGTAGATTTTGTTCTCTGAATGGAATACCGGGTTGAAACCCATGGTGCTGATGGTTCGCGTCCCGGTGCTGTTGACCATCTTCCAGTCCGCTTTGGTTGACCCGCTGTCGACAATTACAATCATGATTTAATTGGGTGATGGATTGACACCAAAGGTAGTGTAAAATTTACACTAACTCAAGAATGGCGGCTAAAATATGCTGATGAGCGCCCCGGCAGGTTAACCTTCCAGCTTTCCTACGGTACCTCCCCGATCCGCCGGATGGTATCCCGCAGCTCTCTCTCCGATGCGGCGTAGGAAATGCGGAAGCAGTTGTCGGCGCCAAATGCGGAACCTGTCACTACGGCGACGTGGGCGCTGTGCAGGATGTATTCGCAGAAATCATCGGCATTGTTGATCGCCGTACTGCCGGACTGCTTCCCGAAATAACTGCTGATATCCGGAAAAATATAAAAGGCGCCCTGTGGTAGGTTAACCTTCATGCCCGGGATTTCGTTCAGCAGGTACCGGTTACCATATCCCGGCGCTGGCGGAAAGCTTCCCGCATTTCGTGCGTGGGCGTCATGTCCGACAGCAAGGCATGGGCAGCGGTACTTCTGCCCGAAGAAGGAAGTGGCGCCGGAGGTGAACTGCCCCTGGACTTTGGCGCAGGCATCGGCAATCCAGGTAGGGGCACCAATATAGCCGAGGCGCCAGCCGGTCATGGCAAACCCTTTGGAGAAGCCGTTGACGGTAACCGTCCGTTCCTTTACCTCTTCGAAAGCACCGATGCTGGCGTGTTGGTACCGGTGAAATTGATGTACTCATAAATTTCGTCGGAGACAATATAAATGCCTTCGTGGGCGGCGATGACCTCCGCGATGGTATTCAGCTCTTCGTACAGGTAGACCGAGCCGGTCGGGTTGCAGGGAGAAGAGAAGAGCAGCATCCTGGTCCGGGGGTTATGGCTGCTGCAACTTGCCCGGCGGAGGCCTTTGTAGTCGCGATCGATGTCGGCGCTGACCAGCACGGGGACCCCTCCCGCCAGCTTCACGATTTCCGAGTAGGAGACCCAGTAGGGCGCCAGGATGATCACTTCATCGCCTTCGTCGAGCAGGGAAAGGCAAATGTTGGCGATGGATTGTTTGGCGCCGTTGGAGACGACGATCTGGTTTAGCCCGAAATCCAGGTGTTGTCCCGCTTGAACTTGGTTTGTATCGCCTGGCGCAGTTCTACCAGGTAAGGCACCGGGTGTATTTGGTGTAACCTTCGTCTAATGCTTTCTTGGCAGCCTCCTTGATATGGGCAGGGGTGTCGAAATCGGGTTCTCCCAGGCTGAGGCTGATCACGTCGTTGCCCTGGGCACTATGGTCGCGTACCATCTGGGTATCTTGATGGTAGCAGATTCTTCCATCTGCTGTATCCGCTGCGAAAGGTGTTGAATGCTAACCGTAGGCATGTCCTCTTCTTGTTTGGTGAAAAATCTGTGCCTGCAAAAGTAGGCTTTTTGCCAACCATCTGTATTCAGTAACCAAATTTTTCTATATTCGACGCCGAAAACTAAGTGATTCATGAGCAAAAGAGAAAAGCCCCGGCAGGCAAAAGCCGGCGGAAGGAGACAGCGGCGGAGCGCCCCACAAAAGCAATTCCGAAAATGGAAACTGCCAGCCCTGAACAACTGGCACAATACAAAAAGTTTTTAAGTTCTCGGCTTTGGGGATATTGCTCATCACCGTTGTTTTGTCTCTGTTCAGCGGGATCAATGGCGATGATGAATTCCAGAATGACTACTCTGAAAAACTGGTAGATTACTACCTGTCCTTCGGCGCCGATACGGCAGCGCTCTATATCGAAAAGGGCAATATGCATTACTACGGGGGCTTTTTCGACCTGGTTACCAGCCTTTACCAAACCGGGCGCTGGGTTTCGAGAGCGTAGATATGGGCTATCACCACGTCCGCCACGTTTTCAATGCCATCATCGGAGTGCTGGCTATGCTTTTTGTCGGTTTGCTGGTAAAGAGATCGCCGGCTGGCGCGCCGGCATCCTCGCCCTGTGGTTCATCTTCCTTTCGCCCCGTTTCCTGGGGCATTCGCTGATGAACCCCAAGGACATTCCTTTTGCCGCCGGTTTTGCCATAGCTACTTACTATATGGTGTTGTTGTTTAAAAATATGCCGAAACCGGGATGGAAGACGGCTCTGGGCGCCGCCCTGGGCATAGCTCTGGCGCTGGTACCCGCGCCGGCGGGCTGCTGTTGTTTGGCTACCTCGGGCTTTTTGCCGCCGTTGACTTTTTGCTGAAATATACTTGAAGGGCATTGCCCGGGAAAGCCAGGTTTTGCTGGTACTTATCTTGCTTACGGGCTGGGCATTGCTGCCGCGGGTTACGTGCTGGTATCCTCACCTGGTAAGCGGCGCTGGTAAACCTATCAACCACCCCCCTGGCAGCGCTGACGGAATTCTCCAAGCTCGGGGTAAAGATCCGCGTATTGTTTTCCGGAGAAAACCTGCTGTCGGATGATACCGCCTGGTATTATTCCGTACTTTGGGTCGTCAAAACCGTGCCGCTGTTTACGCTGGTAAGCTTCATCGGCAGCATTTTTGTCCTGCCCACGATCTTAAAGCGCTATAATACGACAGCCGTGCTACTGGCGTATTTCGCTACCCTTTTTCCGGTAGCTTATATCATTTACAAGGATTCCATCCTGCACGACGGCTGGAGGCACCTGATGTTCATCTACCCGAGTATGGTGGTGATCGCAGCTGTTTTCTGGGTGGTGCTGGAGAGCTTTTTCCAGAACAACAAAACAGGGCGCTATGTATTGTGGGGCGTAATAGGATTGCTGGCTGCGGACGCCGTGCTTTTTATCGTCCGGAACCCCCAGTACCCTTACGTTTATTTCAACCCGATCGGAGGCGGCATAAAGGGCGCCTATGGCTATTACGAAACGGACTACTGGGGCGTTTCCGTCCGGCAGGCTATAGACTGGATGGAAAAGGAAGGCATCCTCAGCCCGCAGATGCAGGATACAGTGACCCTGGGCACCACCTTTTCTACAACACCAGCCGCCTCACCCGCAACCGGTTCAACGGCAAGGTGAAGGTGAAATACGTCCGCTTTAATACCCGTTACAGCGAGCCCTGGGATTACGGGATCTTCCCTTCCCGCTATATCCGCGGGGCGCACCTGCGATCCGGCAACTGGTACCCAACAGCAAAACCATACATGCCGTCAGGGTACGTGGAGTGCCTCTGCTGGCTATCGAGAAGGATGAAAATAAATATGCCTACCGGGGCAACAGGCTATGGCGGCAGGCAACCCGCAGGAGGTATCGCCCAGCTGCGAGCAGAGGTGCAGGCCCATCCGGACAACGAGGTGGTATGGGCGCGCTGTCCAGCCTGTACATCAACCTGGGGCAGTATCAACAGGCCCTGGAAGCGGCTCAGCAAGCCCTGGCGGCAGCGCCGGATGTGGAAAACGCCCTGCTCTACGAGGGGCTGGCTATATCTCAACCTGGGTACCAGCCGCAACGGGCTCTGGGCTCCTTCGAACGCCTCGTCCGGGTGAATGAAGAATACTACGCCGCTTATTACTATATCGGGCTGGTCTATGAATCCACCCAGAACTACCGGTACCGCCTTCGATAACGCCCAAAAGGCCATCGATACCAACCCGGCATTTAAACAGGCTTATGAACTGGCTGCCCGGGTTTTACAGGCATTGGGCGACAATCAAAATGCCGCCCGTTACCGGGAAGCCGCGCAAAAGCTTTAAGTTTGTGGTCCAATATCAGAGACAGATCAATGAACTATAAACTGCTGTTCCCTACTTATCGCAACCGCTACCTCTTCATCCAGCGAAACCTCGGGCGGCTCGCCCGCGAGCGTCCCTTCGGGCGGGTACTGAACCTGGGCGCCGGCGAAGGCGACTACGACAGCATGATCGCCGGGTATTGCGGTAACTGGTATCCTGCGACATCAATGAGCAGGACGTCGACTACGCCCGGGCGCTCAATGCGAAGGTGCCCAACCTGGAATACCGGGTGGAGGATGCGCTCAACCTGAGCTTTGAGGACAATACTTTTGACCTGGTCATCTCCGTGGAAGTGATCGAGCGCGTCGTAAACTTACCGAACGGATGGTCGAGGAAATCCAACGCGTGCTGAAACCGGACGGTATGGCGCTTATTACTTTCCCTCCTGGATTTCCCTTCACCTACGACCCCATCAACCGGCTACTCAGTTACTTTACCGATAAGAAGATTTCCCAGGGCGCTTACGCCTTCGGTCACGATTACCTGGTTTCCAAAAAGGACTTCCGGTACCTGGGCGGAAAAGAACCATTTCCGGGTAGTTCAGGAGCGGAACCTGAGTGGTTACCTCGTCGGGCTGCTGGAGATGTACTGGACGGGGATCATCCAAAGCATTTTAAAACCAACGCGACCAACCTGTCCGATCGGAAAGAAAAGAAACTGGTACTCCATACCATCCAACAAAGCGTACCTTTCCTGACCGTATTCACTGATTGGATCATCAAGGTGGATGATGCGCTTTCAGCCGTGCCTCAAGCTCCGTCGGAAAAGGCTTCATTGTCCAGAAAAACAGATAAACCGGCTTTCTTATGAAAGAAAAATTGCAAAAACTACAGGATAAAGCCGCCGCCGCCATGATGGGAGGCGGGGTACCGATAAGATCGAGAAGCAGCACGAAAAGGGAAAGCTCACCGCCCGGGAACGCGTCCACTTCCTGCTCGATAGCGGCTCTTTTGAAGAAATCGGCATGCTGGTCACCCACCGCAGCAGCGATTTCGGGATGGAAAACCAGCGCATCCCCGGCGATGGCGTAGTGACCGGTTACGGGACGATCGACGGGCGGCTGGTCTATGTCTTCGCGCAGGATTTCACCGTCTTCGGCGGATCCCTTTCGGAGACCCACGCCGAAAAGATTTGCAAGGTGATGGACCTCGCCATGGAAAACGGCGCTCCCCTGATCGGGCTCAACGACTCAGGAGGGCCCGCATCCAGGAAGGGGTCAGCTCCCTGGGAGGATATGCCGACATCTTTTATCGCAATGTCATGGTATCCGGCGTCATCCCGCAGATCTCCGCCATTATGGGCCCCTGCGCAGGCGGTGCGGTGTATTCTCCACCATGACTGACTTCACCATCATGGTGGAGCATACCTCTTATATGTTCGTCACCGGGTAGAATGTGGTCAAAACGGTGACCAATGAAGAAGTGACGGTAGAAGAGCTGGGCGGGGTAGCGCTCACTCCACCAAATCGGGGGTGACCCACCTCACCGCAGATAACGACCTCGATTGCCTGGTAAAGGTCCGGCGCTTGCTGAGCTACATGCCCCAAAACTGCGAGTACCAGCCCGCCAAATTGCCTTCCAAACTCGGGGATGAGATCAGGATGCAATTGCGCGACATCGTTCCGGATACCGCCAACCAGCCCTATGACATGAGGGATGTGGTGGAAGGCATTGTCGATAAAGATTCCTTTATGGAGATCCACGCCAACTATGCCGAAAACCTGATCGTGGGGTTTGCCCGGATCGGAGGGCGCAGCATCGGCATTGTTGGCAATCAGCCCATCAACCTGGCGGGCGTGCTCGACGTGGACAGCTCCAAGAAAGGCGCTCGTTTTGTCCGCTTCTGTGATTGTTTTAATATCCCGCTGCTCGTCCTCGTGGATGTCCCGGGCTTCCTGCCGGGTACCGACCAGGAATGGAACGGCATCATCGTCAACGGAGCGAAACTGCTCTACGCCTTCAGCGAGGCGACTGTCCCCAGGTAACGCTGATTACCCGGAAGGTACCGGCGGGTATATGACGTGATGAACTCCAAGCACATCGGCGCGGACATGAACTTCGCCTGGCCTCGGCGGAGATCGCCGTGATGGGCGCCAAAGGGGCTTCCGAGATTATCTTCCGCCGGGAGATCAGGGAAGCCGGCGACCCGGATACCATGCTTGCCGAGAAAGAGAAGGAGTACCAGGAAAAATTCGCTCATCCCTACCAGGTACTGCTTACCGGGCTTCATCGATGAGGTGATCGACCCTAAAGATACCCGGCGTAAGCTGATCAAGGCTTTCGCCATGCTGGAAAATAAGGCGAAAAAACTGCCCAAGAAAAAACATGGGAACATTCCGCTGTGACAGAAAACGTATATTCGTGCATTCGTGTATATGTGCATTCGTGCATTCGTGAGGTTGCATTCCCCAAATGTGGATAGGCCTTCGCCAGACTTCGGCGGATGAGAAGTGAGGGACTGAATGAGTGAATAAATATAAAATATGTATTGTTTTTAAAATTAAACCTTATTACATAGCTGCTATTCACTCATCGCTGTCCCCTTCACGAATGCACAGAATGCCTCACGAAACACAAATGCACAACCACTCAAGCCCCTAAACGCAACAAAAGATGCCAGACCGCGCCCTTCAGTATGACCTCATCGAGCAGCCCCGGGCCTCGATGCCTTCTTCCAGGAACACCGAAAGCTTTCCTGGATGGTAGCTGATACCGAATTTGTGGGGAGAAGCGTTTCCACACGCTGCTCTGCCTGATACAGGTGAAGTCGGAAAAGGGCTCTTCCTGATCGATCCCATCCGGCTGAAAAACCTGGATCCTTTCCTGGACCTGGTCGCCGACCCGGGCATCACCAAGATCACTCATGCGGGCGACAATGACTATCGCTTATTGAACAACCTTTTCGGCATCGTGCCCGTCAATGTGTTTGATACGCAGGTCGCGGTAAGCTTTGTGGGCTATAATTACCCGGTTTCCTTCCGCAAGCTGGTAGAAAGTGAGCTGAACGTCCACCTCAAGAAAGGCTACGCGGTGGTGACTGGGAGAGCCGCCCGTTCCAGTCGAAGCAGTTGCGGTACGCCCTGAACGACGTCCTCTTTTTGCCGGACCTCTGGCAGAGCCTCCAGGAGAAGCTCCGGCAACAGAACCGCACCCACTGGGCTGACGAAGAGCTGGGGCTTTGGGAAAAAGCTGAATACTATTACAGAGACCCTCATGACGAAGCCATCAAGAGCAACCTGATGCGGTCGCTCAAGAACCGGGAGCGGGCATTCCTGATCCGCCTGTTTGCCTGGCGCCGTGAGCTGGCGGAGAAGCGCGACCACTCCAAAGAGATGGTGCTGCTTACTAAGTACATCAGCCAGATCGTACGCAGCATATCTTCCGGCAGAGAGTACCTGAAGCACAACCGGCGCATCCCCTCCAAAACGGCGGAACGTTACGGCGCCATCTTCGAAGAACTCTACAACCTACCGGTCACCGATGAGGAAAAGGAAATCCTGAAACGCATTCCTTCCGACCTCGACGACGACCCCAAGGAACAGATCATCATGGAAATGCTCTACCAGGTGATCAAGTACAAATGCCTGGAGGAGGACATCTCCATCAATATGGTGGTGCCCGCGGCGAAATCAAAAAGATCCGCGCCGACGAAGACGACGCCCTGGAACTGCTGGTAAGCGGCTGGCGCCAGGAAATGCTCGGCGCCTACTTCCTCGACTGGCTCTCCAATGCCAACCGCATGAAGGTGGACCTGCTGGATGACCGGATCGTCATTCATCCGGAGGGGCATTGATTGGCTACTCTTCTAACGTTGGACAGGAATTGCCTGGGAAGTGTACGATGTACGGACGTAGCGGCAGCATAGGCTGTGTGCGCTGTGCGAAATCAAACATACCCAGGCCTCCGGCTGTCCAGCAGTTCGACTGAACTCACGCCGAAATCCCTGAAATGGCAGCCCATTGATTTTAGAAAAGGCTCAAACCTGTGGAATTAATTCGCCCGATAGCCCTTCTCCGGGCAGGCGGCTTTTCCACAGGTACCAACCTGCCGTACATCAAACATTTTACCCGGACGAGCTTCAGCGAAGACGGGCGCACATCGCACATCAAACATCCCAAATCTCCCCTGGTTACTGCCTGCCCACCGAAGCCGAATGGGAACACGCCGCCCGGGACGGCCACAACCCTGAAAGCCGCCCTTTCAGGCAGTTTGGCGCAAAAACGATTTTATTTCCTCGATATCCTTCTTAAAAGCCGCTTTGTCGAAGCCCTTCACCTCCCCCGTACCGCTCCAGGCATTCGAGCAGGCCGACAGTACGTACTGGTCGTATTCCATGTCGGTACCATCCGGATGGCTTTAGCAAAATCCAGGTCTATGGTCAGGAACCACTCTTTTCGTTTTCTCAGATACTTGTTTTTGTTGGTCCTGTGCCGTTCCGGCATTTTTTCGCTGATGGTGGGGCTGTAGGTAATGCCTTTTACTGCATCGCCGTATTTTGAAAGGTCGATCTTCTCGTCGATGTGGTCTGATATGCGAGCTATACTGCCTTTTTTTACCAGGGCAGGGTCTAATACCAGTAATATGAAAAAATCAGGTGCTTCCATTATCGGTAAATTTTGTTTCCGGGCGGTAGTTTCAGCCAGATGCCTGTGTTTTTGAGCCTCATCAGGTTTTGATAGTGTATCTTGTATAGATAAATACTGTCTAACTGAACCTTGTAACAATAATCTTTTTGTCCCATAGTTTTGTGCGGTAATATCACCCGGTTGATTTTGTATTCAAGAGCATTTTGCCTGGATTCGAATTCACAGGTCTCGCCATATTTCCAAACTTCTCCTGATTTTAAAAATATGGATTTTTGGTAATCCGGGCAAGTGTAACATGCCCGGTAACCATCTCCTGACGCCACGGCAACATACTGAACGCACTCCTCCCTTTTCTTTTTCTGCTTTTCCAGACGTTCGTAGACTTCGGGAATTACCTGCGGGTTCCCATCTTCATCCAAATATACATAACCTTCCGTGCCTTCAACGTACTTTCCGGTAATTTGAACCTCGCGCTTTGCAATGAGGAGAAGAAGGATGGAGAGTATAAAAATGAGTAAGAACTGGAAGGGAGGTAAAGGCGGCAATACTGCCCGGAGGGCAAGCCTGAAAGAGGCTGTTTTTTTTGGTTCGGCAACGACAATTGCATCCATGTCATAGTTTTTGGCTGATGAAAGTTAAAAAACGCCTCTCCGCCGCTAAGTTATGTAACTTTATCTTAAAAAAAAGAAAATTTTATAACCTCCTGCCAGGAGCAAAACCGGAGGGTTTTATTTTGTTTTTGATTTAAATAATTGTTTGTTAGTGTTTTAGGTTGAAGGTGTGAAAGGCGGGGTGTAATATGGTTATAGTTTTTGTGAATGTGTTAATGTTTGAAAAAGATAACTTCTTAGTGTAACTATTTAGCTGGGTCAAGAGGTTTTTGCCACAAAGACACGAAAACCGGGTTAGGTGGCAAAGCCACCCAAATAGTTGCTATTTTTAACAAAAAAAAACCATGCCTGCTTCCAGCCAACCGTCCGCGCCTCCCTACCGTTTCCCCGAATCCGCCCCCTTTGCCATGATCAAAGCCGAAGGCGGCGCCTTTTCCATGGGCGGCGAATACGAAGACGAACAACCCATCCACACCGTAAACCTCCGCACCTTCTGGATCGGTAAACACCCCGTCACCCAATCCCTTTGGGAAGCGGTGATGGGCGCAGGCAGCAATCCGTCGTATTTCAAAGGCGGCCACCGCCCGGTAGAGCGCGTCAGTTGGTACGCCGCCGCCGTGTTCTGCAACGCCCTGAACGAGCTGTGCGGCTACGAGCCTTGCTACTTCAGCGACGAGGCCTTCCAAAAGCCCTATGGAAAGACAGCTTCCGGCTACACCCTGCCCAACGAGGGTCCGGTACATCAAAAATCGCACTTCAAAAATCGCACATCGCAAATCTCCCCCGCCCACCACCAGCCCAACAAGCCCCCCGTACATCAAACATCACAAATCGCAAATCAAACATCAAATATCCTCCCCGGCTACCGCCTGCCCACCGAAGCCGAATGGGAATACGCCGCCCGTGGCGGCCCCCACCCCAAAGGCCGCCCCCGCTACGCCTACGCTTAAAGCGCCGACAAGCTGGACGAAGTGGGCTGGTACGACGACAACAGCCACGGCGAAACTAAGCCCGTGGGGTATGAAGCTGCCCAACGAACTGGGCATCTACGACATGAGCGGCAACGTGTGGGGAGTGGTGCGAGGACCAGTGGCACGATAATTACAAAGGCGCGCCGGACGACGGCTCAGGTACCTGGGTGGATAAGGAGCAGGGTGCTAACCGGGTGTCCCGGGCGGCAGCTGGTACGACGACGCCGTTTACTGCCGCTGCGCGTCCCGCAACTACTGGCATCCGCAGGTCCGCAACCTCACTCTCGGCTTTCGCTTGGTGTGGGTTTCCCCTTCAGTTCACCCTGTGGAATAGCGAGGCGATAGCCGAGCAATATTCCACAGGGTAAAGTCGGTTTGTTTTCCGGCACGCCCGTGAGCGAGCGACGGTACCTGATGCCCAACGGAGCGAGGCGAGCGCGAGCGAAGCTAAGCGAAGTTGGGAGGAGGCCGAGCGGTTGTGAGGAAGCGCGGTACCGACCCTTTGGGTACAGGGGCAGGCTCTGGAGGCTTACGAAAGGTTGCCCTGGGCAGCCATTTATACTCAACGGCAATAGGTTTTCCCGACACTTTGTGTACGGGACAGGTAGTGCATTTTGGGTGGACTTCCCCTTTAGGGGATTTGAGGGGCAGGGGAGGCAATGCACAAAACCTATTGCAACCAAGTATAAAAAAGCTGATACTTGTTAAAACCTGTGTGAAACAGGTTCTCGCGTAGTATGGAGTACCGCGCTCCTGGAAAACGGCAAGGCATAAATAATAAGAAAAAACAAAACACATGCGAATAAAAATTTTTTCCATCCCGGTAGTCGGCGGCGAGCGGCTGGCGCAGGAAATGAATGCTTTTCTGAGTTCAAAGAAAATCCTGGAAGTTGACAAACAACTGGTAAGCCAGGGGCAGAATGCCTTCTGGAGTTTTTGCATTACCTACATCGAGGGCGGCGTTGTCCTGCAACCGGACAAAGTAGATTACAGGGAAGTCCTGGACGAGTACCAGTTTCCAGCGCTTCGCCCGGATGCGGGAAACCCGGAAGCGCCTGGCGCAGGAGGAAGGAATGCCTGCCTACGCCATCTTTTCTGACAAAGAACTGGCGGCTATGGCTAAAGTGGAGCGCCTCACAGCAGCAGCGATGAAGGAAATTAAGGGGTAGGGGAGAAGAAAATAGAGAATACGGGCAACATTTCATCACAAAGAAAGAAGATGAAAAGAAAGAATAACCTGCTGCTTACCATTGCCGACCCGGATAACCTCCGCCTGGCGTTCTGGAAAGCGCGCAAGGGGAAATCCTGGTCGAAGCCCGTCCGGGCCTATCGGGCCGATTTGGACGCTAACCTGATGCTGCTTCGGGAGCAGATACTGTCCGGCGAGGTTCAGGTGGGGCGTTACCATTTTTTCAAGATTTATGATCCAAAGGAGCGGCAGATTTGTGCGCCATCCTTTGGCGAACAGGTCCTGCACCATGCCCTGATGAATATCTGCCATTCCCGGCTGGAAAAAGTACAGGTGTTTGACAGTTATGCCTGCCGGAAGGGAAAAAGGTACCTATGCCGCTCTGGAACGGGCAAAAATTATACGCGCCGATACCGTTATTTTTTAAAACTGGATGTCAAAAAATTTTTCGACACCATCCATCACAATGTCGCCAAAACCCAGCTGGCGCGGCTTTTCAGAGATCAGGACGTGCTGGATATATTTTATCAGATCATAGACAGCTACGAAGCCCATCCTGACAGGGGCGTGCCCATCGGCAACCTCACCAGCCAATACTTTGCCAACCACTATCTTTCCGGTTTGGATCATTTCATTAAAGAGAAATTGCGCATCAAAGCTTATGTGCGATATATGGACGATATGGTGTTATGGCACAATGACAAGGATGTGTTGAAACAGGCGTGGCGGGCAATAAAAAATATGTTGAAAACGAGCTGCAATGCCAGCTGAAGCTTACTTCTTCTGAATTCCACATCCTGCGGTATGCCGTTCCTGGGGTATGTGGTATTGCCTTACAACCTTCGCCTCTCCTTGCGCAGCTAAGCGGCGGTTTGTTCAAAAGCTCCGGGTACTTGAAGAAAGATTTCAATCCGGGGAGTGGGATGAAGCCACTTGCCAGCGGCGGGCGCTGCCCCTCCTGGCCTTTTACCCCAACACGCCAACGCCAAAGCATTCAGAAAAAAAGTATTTTTGATAATTCTGATTAATTTAGCGGATAAGGGCAATTGCCGCAGGGTGCTAACCGGGTGTACCGGGGCGGCAGCTGGAACAACAACGCCGATAACTGCCGCTGCGCGTACCGCAACAACTGGCAAACCGCAGAACCGCAACAACAATCTCGGCTTTCGCTTGGTGTGGGTTTCCCCTTCAGCTCACGGGATTGTCGGATGACAACCACTGAACAGGCAATTGTCCGGCTCCTGGCCCTGCCGGGACAAAAATGCGGGTAAACCGCCCGGGCGGCAGTATTAGTAACCGGGTACCAGGCGAACGTTCTGCCGCCCTTATTGATTGCAAACGAACCATTGTACAATATGCCCAAAACCCTGGACCAACTGACAACCAACCTGGAAAAACTGGACAGCGTAGACGCCGTCCGGCGGAAAAACAACAGCTACGCGCTCTCTGAAGAGGGAAACATTATTGCGCTTAGCCTCTCCAACAGCCCGCTGGAGCGCCTGGCGCTGGACGAACAGGCGGCGGCGCTGGAGTACTTGTATCTGGTGGAAATAAGGCGTTAAAAGAGGTAACTATAGAACATCGCCTGCCCAAGCTGGTACCCACCTGAATCTGAGCCGTTGCGCGCTTGGCGCTTTAGGCCCTGCCCGAAAGCCTGGTTGTTTTACGTCAGCTATACCTGCAGGAGAACGAACTGGTAAGAATTGAATTTTGAGGGTGCTTGTCCGGCTTTGGAACTGCTGGACGCCAGCCAAAACCAGTTGAAAACATTTTCTTTGCCGGAGGGCTTTAGCGCCTTGAAGTATCTATACCTGGGGATAACCAGCTTGAAAAAGCGGTTCTGGGTACCGGATCAGGAGAAACTGGAAATCCTGCACTTGCGCAACAACCGGCTTCGGAATTTGCCGCAGGAGGTTATCCTGGTAGGTTGGCTGGAAGCCTTGTACTGTGCTTAAGCAATGCGCCCAAGGACATCCCCAAGGTGTTTTTGGGAAGCTCCGGAGGTTACGCCAGCAATAATTGCCTCGAAGAAACCCGGATTTGGTTCCAGGATTTACAAGACAACCCTGCCGAGCCCAACAAAACGGTCAAGCTCATGCTTACCGGCAACGGCAATCTTAAGCAAAACCAGCCTGTTGTGCGCCTTAAAGTATGGCAAGTGCGAACACGTCCACAAATCCACGCACGGGATTGAAATAGAAGCGCTGGAAAGGCCGCTGTAACCTTTAACGCCTGGGATTTTGGCGGTAGGGAAGTATATCACGGCACGCACCGCCTTTTCATTGCTTCGATACCATACAGGTTATTTTATTTGACCCGGAAACCGAAGAAGAAGCCCGGAAATATGTCCCGGTAAAAGACAGGATACTGGATGAGAAAACCCATAATCATTCCATTGAGTACTGGTATGAAACGGCGAAGGAAATAAGCCCCGACAGCCAGTACCTCATCGTTCAAAATAAAAAAGACCGCTTCGGAGAAAAAGACAGCAGGGTACATCAGTACAGCAAGGACCGTACCCGGTTTTTACATCTGAGTGCCAGGACCGGGGCCTGATGTGGACGACCTGGACTATTACCTGAATAAACATGCAAAAGAGTTGCCCGATTACGGTATGCTGATGCCGGAATCCTGGCTGAATGTGCGCCAATATTTCCTGGATAATATGCTTAAGGCGCCGGAAGAAACCCGGAAGCTGATCACTAAACAGAGGTTTGGTAAGTTGTGCGAAGAAAACAAGGTCAGGGCAAACACCAAAGACATGTTGTTCAGGTACCTGCACCATAGCGGGTTCTTGTATTACCATAAAAACCTGGGCGAGAACATCATTGCTGACCAACGCTGGGCGCTGGATGCTATTTATCAGCCGCTGAACCGCGGGAAAGAACACTACAAAGAATTCAAAGAGGACTGGAAAGGCAAGATTCGGGTGCGCTAAGCTGTTTCAGGTATTCAATGAAAACCCAAGCGCAAGAGGGGGGTATACAGATAAGGAAAAATGGCTTTTCCTCTCGTTTATGGAAAGCTGCGGTATGTGTTTTCAGCTGAACAACAAACCGTCGGCAGAAGGGCGCACGGTAAGCGATGTATACGTTTTTCCGGAATTCCTGCCACCCGACAAGCCAAAACCAGTAGAAAACGACTGGGCGGGCAAAGCGCAGGACGTGCATGTTTTTCGCTATCGCCTGCGCTGGCTCAACTACTTCCTGATCCAGTCTTTCATTGCAGCTTTATACCGCAAAACCGAAACCGACAACATCTGGCGCAACGGCATTCACGTATCTACTCCCGAGGGCTGGTTCAAAGTAGAACTGGACTACCGCCAAAAGGCGATATTGCTCTACATCGAACAAAAAGCGATGGGCAAATGGCTCACCGCCATCCTGGAAGAACTCAAAGTAAAGCAGGAGGGCAATGCCTGGGAAATTTCTGCCGACGGGCAGGACTACCAACCGTTCAGCCTGGAGGCCTGGCAGCAGCAACAAAAGAAAAAACGCTGCGCCAGGAAGAAGCCGCCGAAATGGGGAAGGAAAGCAAATCCCTGCCGGAGCGATTGCCGGACGTTAAGCAGGAATACGATGAAAAAACGGTGATCCTGTTCGTCGCTGCCAATCCACATACCTCCGAAAAAATGGGAAGCCAGGCAAAGGAGCATTCCTGTATCGTCAGGGCAGCCCGAAACAAATGCGAAGTGGAAGACGTGTTCTCGGTAGCGCAGTAGAAATGAACAATGCCATCAGCCTCTGGCATCCCCACGTGCTGCACTTCTGCGGACATGCGGATCAGGATGGCATCGAATTGCATGACAGCTATAAAAGGACAGGTACTTACTGCTGGACATAGAGACGCTGGCTAAAGCCTTCGAAAGCATAAAACAGGATTTTCCCCAGTTGAATGTCGTTTTCCTCAATGCCTGTTATACAGAACAAGCTGCAAAAGCCATAAGCAGGAACAAGATTTATGCCTTGGGTACAGCTGATGAAATCCATTCCACCAATGCTATTCCTTTTGCCGAAGGGTTTTATTTTCAATACGCTTTGACCAGGGATGTGGAAAAGTCGATCCGGCATGGGCTCCGGCAGGTCCTTATGGAGAAAGAAGAGGATATAAAACATTTGATCCACCTGTTTTACAACGGAAACCGCATACCCATTTAAAACCATCATTCATGAGACAAGAAGAAGCCGCTCTGCGGGCCTTCCTCGCGGCAAAGCTGAACGAAGCTTACCTGGAAGCAGACGAAAAAGCCATCGCTGCCGTCGTCGCAGCCACTAAACTGGAGGAAGGCGAACCCAAGGAAGAAAACGAAACCCGCCACGTCTCCATCCATGAAGGAACGGACGGCAAGCTGACCGCCAAATCCATCAAGTGGTACAACCTGATGAAGGTCTCTTTTATGACCTGCGCAACTTCCTGCTGACCGAGCTGGCTATCTTGTATTCCGACGATACCAAAGCACAGGTCATTCTGTCCTTGCTCAACCTGTTAAATGAATTCCATTCCAGGTTGGTATACAAATTCAATGAAACGGACGCCAGAATTCTTTTGGCTATCTACCGGCTCAACAAAGATACCTTTGCGCTTCCTGATCTCCTGGATGCCTACTCGCAGCAATTCGGCACGCCCCTGCCCGCCTCTCAGGCAGAACGCTCCCTGAATTTTTTGGCAGCCTGAAAGTATTGGCCTTGCTGAGGGATGGAAATTATTCCGTCAAAGAAAAAATGATCTACGAACGAGATTAAGCTGATTGCTAATGAATGCTGATCGCCGGGAAAACTTTACTCAACCCCTGCCCAACGGCGCCGCTTTTGAAATGATCTTCGTGGAGGGCGGCGCCTTCCTGATGGGGAGCGAAGAAGAACGCGCGTTCAGTTGGGAAAAAACCGGTACATCGGGTAGAACTCAAGCCTTTCTGGATCGGCCAACACCCCGTCACCCAATCCCTCTGGGAAGCCGTAATGGGCGCGGGTAGCAACCCCTCGAACTTCAAAGGCAACAACCGCCCGGTAGAGCGCGTCAGCTGGTACGACGCCGCCGTCTTCTGCAACGCCCTGAACGAGCAGTGCGGCTACGAGCCTTGCTACTTCAGCGACGAGGCCTTCCAAAAGCCCTATGGAAAGACAGCTTCCGGCTACACCCTGCCAAACGAGGGTACCGTACATCAAAAAAATCGCACATCAAAATCGAACTTCACAAATCTCCCCGCCCACCGCCAGCCCAACAAGCCCCCGTACATCAAACATCGCAAATCCCAAATCAAAAATCAAAATCCTCCCCGGCTACCGCCTGCCCACCGAAGCCGAATGGGAGTACGCCGCCCGCGGCAATTTAGTCCCGAAGGCCCCCCCGCTACGCCTACGCTTAAGCGGCGACAAGCTGGACGAAGTGGGCTGGTACGACGACAACAGCCACCGCGAAACCAAGCCGGTGGGCCTGAAGCTGCCCAACGAACTGGGCCTCTGCGACATGAGCGGTAACGTGTGGGAGTGGTGCGAGGACCAGTGGCACGATAATTACAAAGGCGCGCCGGGCGACGGCTCGGCCTGGGTGGATAAGGAGCAGGGTGCTTACCGGGTGTCCCGGGGCGGCGGCTGGAACTTCAGCGCCGGTGGCTGCCGCTGCGCGTACCGCAGCAGCTGGCTACCGCGGAGCCGCAGCTACGATCTCGGCTTTCGCTTGGTGTGGGTTTCCCCTTCAGTTCACCCTGTGAAATAAAGCGGAGCTTTAGCGGAGCAATATTTCACAGGGTAAAATAGCGAGGCGATAGCCGAGCAATATTCCACGGGGTAAAGTTGGATTGTCGATCCGCAGTCCCGTGAGCAAGCGACGGGGCGAGGCCCAACGGAGCAAGGCGAGCCTAAAGCGAGCTTTAGCGAAGTTGGGCGGAGGCCCGGAGCAGTGACAGGATAAGAGGATTGCGGGGATGAACAGGACTTGCCTGCCGGTGACAAAAGGCTCTGCACCGGCAATCCTGTCCATCCTGAAAATCCTGTTCACCCTGTCCCTACCTCAGCCCCCTTTTCGTCAAATTCCTTTTATACTCCGCCACATTATCATTATGCCCCCCCAGCGTCTTGGCAAAGGCGTGCAAACCCCGAGCCGTCCCCTTAGCGCAGAAGAAGATATAGTCGTGTTCCTCGGCATTCAGCACCGCGTCGATGCTGGAGATGGAAGCCATGCTGATGGGGTACGGCGGCAGGCTGGCGTAGAGGTAGGTATTGTAAGGAGAGTCGAACTTGGTATGATAGTGGGTCACCCGGGGCGTATCGAAGTCGCGGCGGGCAAAAACGGCAGTGGGGTCGGTACCGCAGGCGCATGCCGGTGCGCAGGCGGTTGAGGTAGACGCCCGCCATGCGCGGCTTTTCCTTGTTGACGAGGGTCTCCTTTTCGACGATAGACGCCAGGTGTAGACTTCCTGGGGCTTTAATCCAAGGCCTCGGCTTTTTGGAGGCGGTTATCCTTTTCCCAGAAGGCGTCGTGTTCTTTACCATGCGTTCGACAAACCCCCGGGGGCTGGTATTCCAGAAAAACTCGTAGGTGTTGGGGATGAACATGCTCATCAGGGTTTCGGGCGTGTAACCGATGGATACCAGGTAATCCTCATCCTGAAAAAGAGCCTGGATATCCGTCGAATCAGGCTCGATGAACCGGGCGGCTTTGGCAGCCACGTTCTCCGGCAGCCGCTCGTTGGTCAGCACCACGTCGACCGGCGCCTGCGGTTTACCGCCCCGCAGGTGGCGGATCAGCTGGATGAGGCTCCAGCCCGGTTGTAGTTCGTATCGCCCCGCCCGCATGGGGTTGCGTTTGTATTTCATGCGCTCCGCCAGCAAAGTGAATGCCTGGCGGTCCTTTAGTATGCCCTTCGCTTCCAGAATATCCAGGACCTCCTCATAGGAAGAATTGGTCGGGACCTGAACGTAGTAGTCCTTCAACCCGTGCGGCACTGCCGAAATTTTACAAATTTGAAATAAATAATGGTACCGATTATCAGCAAAACCAGGGCGGATACCCCGCTTATGACGTGAATGGCTCTCATACTCATGACGCGGATTGCTGTGATTCGTTTATTGTCCTAACGCATCCGTAAAGAAATATGATATATGGACAGGAAGAAAACACTTGGGGAAATACGATAGAAATATTTCGAAATACTTTGAAATATTATTCTGCCCAAAGTGTTTCCATGTATTTCTTATTTCGATGTATTTCTGCTCATGGGCTTTGTGGAGTGCGCTCACCAATGCACCAACGCACCCATGCACCTTCAATACTGCTCCTTTTTGTTCGGGAAGTCCCGCGAGCGCACATCCTCGATATACTGGTTGACGGCTCCTTTTATGGCGTCGAACAGGTCCAGGTATCGGCGCAGGAACCTCGGCGAAATCCTTGGTGATGCCCAGCATGTCGTGGGTGACCAGCACCTGCCCGTCGACGCCGCCCCGGCGCCAATGCCGATGACCGGTATCCAAAGCTTTTCCGCCACCTTTTTCGCCAGTTTGGCAGGGATTTTTCCAGCACAAGAGCAAAACAGCCCAGTTCCTGCAGTAGTTCGGCGTCTTCCAGCAATTTTTCGGTATCGGCTCTTCTTTACCTTACCGCACCGTATAGGTGCCGAATTTGTAAATGGATTGGGGCGTGATACCAGTGTACGGTGGTATTACCGGCACGCCGGCAGAGAGTATGCGTTTGATGGATTCCTGCACCTCAGCGCCGCCTTCCAGCTTAATCGCATGGGCGCCGGCTTCTTTCATGATGCGGATGGTGGAGTCAAGAGCCGTCCGCGAGTTGCCCTGATAGGAGCCGAAGGGCAGGTCGACGACGATAAGCGCCCGCCTGACGGCGCGGACAACGGAAGCGCCGTGGTAGATCATCTGGTCCAGGGTAATCGGCAGCGTCGTTTCGTGGTAAACCATGACATTGGACGCCGAATCGCCCACCAGCAATATATCGACGCCCGCCTCGTCGAGGATGCGCGCCATGGAAAAATCGTAGGCGGTCAGCATCGTGATCTTCTCGCCCCTGGATTTCATCTCCTGCAGAACGTGGGTGGTTACCCGTTTGATATCTTTGTTAACAGACATGAGCCTCGGATTTTGTGGCTGCAAGATAATTATTTTTATTACTCCGGCTAAACTGGGCCTTTGGTCTCTCAAACGTCACTGCCTCAAAGCATGAAGTTGGATTTATTAAGGCAAAAATTTTACCTTTGGGGCGCTAAAAAGACAATAATGAACAAGAACCTCATTTTCACCCTGCTGTCCACAATTTTTATCTTCAGTGCCTGTTCCACCGATTTCGAGCTGGAAGCCGAATGGAAAGACATCCCCATCGTTTACAGCTTCCTATCCGTCCAGGATACCGCCCACTACGTGCGGGTAGAAAAGGCTTTCCTGGAACCCGGCGGCAATGCGCTGGAAATTGCCAAAGTTACGGACTCCATTTACTACCAGAACCTCACCGTAGAACTGGAGAACCTCACCACCAACCAAACCTTCGTCATGGAGCGGGTTGATGGAAGTGGCGAAGGCTATCCTAAAGAAGAAGGCATATTTGCCAATGAGCCGAACGTCTTTCTATAAATTGCGCGCCAGCCAGGTCCCCTTCGGAGAAGGAGACAGCATCCGCCTGGTTCTGTACCGGGGAGACGAGGTAGAACCGGCGACCGCTGAGCTGGCTGTCGTTGGCGAAATAGAAGCCAGCCGCTTCAGCCCTCCCGCCCGGATTACCACCACCCGTTTCGGCAGCCCAGTGCAGATCGCCTGGACACCCGACGAGCGCGCCCGGATTTTCGACCTCCGTTTCGTTTTCAATTACCTGGAAAGGCTTCCCGGTGAAGCCGGCTTTTCGCCGAAGTCCGCCGTTTGGGTCATCAACCGAAGCGTTACCATTCCGGACGGCAATAACAGTACCCTCACTTATGAAGCAGGTTGGGAAAGCTTTTACCAGGCTCTCGCCACGCAAATCTCCGCTGTGGAAGGCGCAGAACGCGTTTTTGAAAGCATGGACCTGGCTATCACCGGCGCCGGCGAAGCGCTCTACCAGTTTGTCCGGGTCAGCCGTGCCAACATCGGGATCACCAGCGCTCAGAGCGCGCCCACTTACTCTAATGTGGAAGGGGGCTGGGCATCGCAACCTCCCGGTATACTACCGTGCGGCAAGGCATCGTCGCTCGACCGGGAAGCACTGGACTCGCTCCGGACCGGGATTTATACCAAAAACCTGGGGTTTGAATAAATAATACCTGACAGTCTCTGCCGTTTTGTCACCTCGCCTCGGCGTACGCTGCCCTTCCTGCCACCTGCTGTCAGCCAATCCTGCCTTTTCCGGGCAGTTTTGTCATAATCAAAGGCCTGCGTTCAGGCTTGGCATACCCATTGATAGGGTAAAGGGTGGAATTAATTGGAACAAAATCTAAAATCACATAACATGGGTAAAATTATTGGGATTGACTTAGGTACAACAAACTCCTGTGTAGCCGTAATGGAGGGTAACGAACCCGTGGTTATCCCGAATGATGAAGGACGCAGAACGACGCCTTCCGTCGTTGCCTTTATGGACAACGGAGAGCGAAAGATCGGGGACCCGGCAAAACGCCAGGTACCATTACGAACCCGCAACGCACGATCTCTTCGATCAAGCGCTTTATGGGTAGCGTTTCAGCGAAATAAAACCGAAGTGGAACGGTCCTCTTTCAAAGTGGTCAAGGGGATAACGACACCATTCGCGTCGATATCGACGGGCGCACCTACACGCCGCAGGAAATCTCTGCTATGGTTTTGCAGAAGATGAAAAAAGTGGCAGAGGACTTTCTCGGCGCCGATATCCCGGAAGCGGTAGTCACCGTGCCTGCTTATTTTAACGACTCGCAGCGCCAGGCAACCAAGGAAGCCGGCGAGATCGCCGGCCTGAAAAAATCCGCCGGATCATCAACGAACCGACGGCTGCCGCCCTGGCTTACGGCCTGGACAAGCGCAATAAGGATATGACCATCGCCGTGTACGACCTCGGCGGCGGCACCTTCGATATCTCCATCCTCGAACTGGGCGAAGGCGTTTTCGAAGTGAAATCCACCAACGGGGACACGCACCTGGCGGCGACGACTTCGACCGCGTGATCATCGACCACCTGGTGAAAACTTCAAGCAGCAGGAAGGCATCGACCTGCGCAGGGACCCCATACCTCCAGCGCCTCAAAGATGCCGCCGAGAAGGCCAAGATCGAACTGTCCGCCTCTTCCGAGACAGAGATCAACCTGCCGTATATCACCGCAGTGGATGGCGTACCCAAACACCTGGTCCTCAAACTGTCCCGCGCCAAATTCGAACAACTGGTACCGACAACCTGGTGTACCGTACGCTCGAGCCTTGCCGCAAAGGCCCTGAAGGATGCCAATATGACTAATGACGACATCGACGAGGTGATCCTCGTTGGCGGCTCCACCCGGATTCCGCGCATCCAGCAGGCGGTCGAAGAATTCTTCGGCAAAAAGCCCAACAAAGGGGTCAACCCGGATGAAGTGGTGGTAATCGGCGCCGCCATCCAGGGCGGCGTGCTGAGCGGCGACGTGCAGGATGTGCTGTTGCTCGACGTCACTCCGCTGTCCCTCGGCATTGAGACCATGGGCGGGGTTTACGACGTGATCATCGAAGCCAACTCCACCATTCCGACCAAAAGTCCAAAGTGTACTCCACGGCTGCCGACAACCAGCCCTCGGTGGAGATTCACGTCCTGCGCAGGGCGAACGCCCTATGGTAGAGACAACCGCACCGTCGGTAGGTTCATCCTCGACGGTATCCCGCCAGGCGCGCGCGGCGTCCCGCAGATCGAAGTGTCTTTTGACATCGACGCCAACGGCATACTGCACGTCCACGCCAAGGATAAAGGCACCGGCAAGGAGCAATCCATCCGCATCGAAGCCTCGACTGGTATCTCTCAAAAGAAGAGTCGAACGCATGAAGGCGGAAGCCCAGGTAAATGCCGAAGCGGACAAGCAGGCTCGCGAACGCGTCGAAAAGCTCAACGCCGCCGATACGTTGGTATTCCAGACCGAGAAGCAGCTGAAGGAATACGGCGAGAAAATCCCGGCAGACAAAAAGGCGCGATCGAATCCGCCCTGAAAGATCTCCGGGAGGCCCATAAGAGCGAAGACCTCGACAAGATCGACAAAGCCACCGAAGCCCTCAACCAGGCATGGCATACCGCCAGCCAGGACCTCTACCAGGCTACCCAGCAGGCGCAGTACGAGCAGGGCAGCGCCGGTACTGGTTCCGAGGGAGAAGCAGCCGGCGGTGCCTCCGGCGCTGAAGATGTGACCGATGTCGAATTCGAAGAGGTCGACGAGGACAACAAGAAGTAGACAGGATGGCAGGAATGGACAGGATTAACAGGACTTGACTGTGCCTGGCAATTAACTTCCTCGCCAGCCCGTACGTGAAATGATAAAGTACGGTTCGGAAAAACTGAACCGGGCCTTTGCTTATTGATGCCCTTGTGCTTTACCGGATGATCAGCCGCTCTGTCATTGCAGCTTTCCGCCTTGCTCCACAACGGTAAGATAAATTCCTGCGGGCAGATTCCTTAGATTGACTGGGCTGTTTTCATTGGGGTTTGAGATAAAAGTTTGTTGCAGCACAGGTATTCCCAGCGAATTGTACAGCCTGAGAGAAACTTCTTCCTCCGATGCCTGGCGCCATTGCAGGAAAACCGCTCCCGAAGCGGGATTCGGGAACAGCGAGAACCCGTTTTCATTGCCAGGTATATAGACAGAGCGCAATTCGCTGTATTCGTATTGCCCGTCGAAGTCTATTTGCTGAAGGCGGTAGTAGTTGGTGCCGGGCAGGGGTGTTTATCGGTAAAAGAATAAGCGTGTTCCACCTGGGCATTGCCGTGACCAGGCATGAAACCAATGGATTGCCAGTTCTTTCCATTGGTGCTGCGTTCGATATAGAAGCCTTTGTTATTGTCCTCGGAGGCGGTACGCCAGGTAAGATAAACGGTATTGGCGCTTTGCTTCCTTGCTTCGAAACGGATCAGTTCCACAGGCAATGGGGCGGAATAAAGCAGCGATACATTCCCGGTACCAGGGTGTTGTATGCTAATGACCAACCCGAGGGAAGGGGGGGACAGCGGCAAAAGTTCCCGAAATACTGCCGGCGTCAATAAAGGTTATCACATCCCCGATGGTGGGCGTGTAGTTGATGCCCGCAGCGAGAGTGCCGCCCAGGTTGGTAGTACCGGTGACTGTGATCCGGTCGTAGCCGGAGCAGGAAGTTGTTCCGTTTACTTCTATGGTTATGGCGCCATCATTGGTAAGCCCATCGGTGAAGTTCAGGCATCCTGGGGACGATCCGGGCGCAAGCGTGCCATACGACGTGTTGGTAAATATATTTCCGCTTATTGTGCCAATCCCTTGCACAGTGCCGTTGTTGGTGGCGGGTGCGCCGAGCGTGAGCGTGGCGTCGTTTTCGATGGACAGTACGGAGGTACCGGTTCTATTGTCAAACCGTTGACGGTCACCGGACTATTCAATGTGACTGTGCCTCCGCCCTGAAGTATTACACCAGTAGTGGTGGGAGGGACGTCAACGAAATTTTAGGTATTGGGGTCAGTCCAGGAACCGCTTGCATAACTTGCATAATCGACGCCCGCGCAATTTTTTGTGTCTCCGGCAAAGCTCCAGCCTTTAGTTCCTGTGAGGTTGTTGCGTGCAGCCGTGCCGTTGCAGTAATTTCGGTAAGGCAACTCCAATAGACCGGTTGTTTGGGGTGCTGGGGTTGTTGCTCCAGCCAATCAGGGTATTGTCGTAGGCATCGCCGTCCATCCCGCAATTATTCAGCATATTGAATAAGGTGACATTACTATTTAGCGTCCAGGCACCAATAGATTGATTGAAGGCTGAAGCACCGCTGAACATGCCGAACATCAAGGTTACATTGGCAGTATTCCAGTTGCCGATGGGCTGGTTGAAAGCAGTAGCGTTTTGAAACATAGCGCCCATACTGGTACACACTTGCAGTATTCCAGTCGCCGATAGGTTGATTGAAGGAACTGGCAAAGCTGAACATCCCACTCATACTGGTCACGCTTGAAGTATTCCAGTTGCCGATGGGCTGGTTGAAAGCACCGGCACCGTAGAACATGCTATTCATATCGGTCACACTGGCAGTATTCCAGTTGCCGATAGGCTGGTTGAAAGAACTGGCATAGTTGAACATACTATTCATACTGGTTACACTGGCAGTATTCCAGTTGCCGATGGGCTGGTTGAAAGCACTGGTATAACTGAACATGTTATTCATATTAGTACGCTGGCAGTATTCCAGTTGCCGATAGGCTGGTTGAAAGAACTGGCACCGTAGAACATGCTATTCATATTGGTCACGCTTACTATATTCCAGTTGCCGATAGGCTGGTTGAAAGAACTGGCATAGGAAAACATGCCTTCCATATTAGTCACGCTGGCGGTGTTCCAGTTTCCAATTGGCTGGTTGAACGCACTGGCATAGGAAAACATGCCTTCCATATTGGTCACGCTGGCGGTGTTCCAGTTGTCAATGGGGCTGTCAAAAGAGCCACAACCAGCAAACATGTAGGATAGATCCGTCACTGCCGCCAGGTTGGGTACATCTGTAGCATTGGAGGCAAGGTAAAAGCAACCGCTGAACGCATTAGCCATACTGGTCCAGGCGATGTCTCCCCACTGTTCGATGGTGAGGATTTTTCAATATCTCCGCTACTGTTGAACTCTATGCGGCTAAAATTTCCGCTGATGCTAACCTGATAAATACCCGGAGAAGGGAAGGTGACCGTAGTTTCATTGTTGCCGGTGGTAATGCCGTTGTTGTCGGGGTTCCCTACCTCCTCCCAGGCAATGCTGTAGTTGTTGCCAGTGCCGGGTATGGTGATTTGGTCATTTGCAGAAATACCTGCGTTTTCCGTATTCCACGTTGTGATGAAGGGGATTGCAGAGTCGCTCCTTCCCAGCGGGCAATGTAGTCTGCATTTGGGTTGCCCCGGCATTCGTAAAGAGCCCTCCAACAAAAACGTTATTGCCGGAGACTGCGTTGGTACATACGCCGTTATCTACACCGGTACCCAAAGCGTTCCATGCGGTACCGTCCCATCGGGCGATGAAGTCTGCGTTTGAATTGCCCCCGCATCGTTGAAAGCTCCCCGGCGTAAACGTCGTTGCCGGAGATAGAAATAGCCCAGACTGCCGCATTTAGGTACTACCTAAAGCATTCCAGGCGCTGCCATTCCACCGGACAATGTAGTCTGCGTTGGGATCGCCTCCAGCATCAGAAAATTGACCGCCAATATATAAGTCGCTGCCGGAAACGACAATGTCCCAAACCCTGCCATTAACTCCACCACTCATAGGATTCCAATTGCTGCCCATCCCACCTGGCAATTTGGTCGGCGCTGGAATTGCCCCCGCATTGATGAAATCTCCTCCGGCATACACGTTAGTACCAGATACGGCAATAGCATAAACATCGGCATTCAACCCGCTGCCAAGTGCGTTCCATGTGCCGCCGTCCCAGCGGGCAATATAGTCCGCATTGGAATTGCCTCCGGCGTTTTGAAATGACCCTCCCACATAAACATTGCTTCCGGAGACGGCGATATCTAAAACCTGGTAACCACTCCGCTACCGAGAGCATGCCAGGCACTGCCGTCCCATCGGGCAATCCGGTCTGCGCCGGGATTGCTCCCGGCATTATCAAAGTCCCCACCTACATACACATCGCTTCCGGAAACAGCAAGGGCATAAACAGTCGCATTTAATCCACTGCCAAGGGCATTCCAGGCGTTGCCGTCCCAGCGGGCAACATAATTGGCATTTGGATTACCTCCCGCACTGGTAAAGCTGCCCCCAACATAAACATCACTGCCGGAAATAGCGATGGCAAATACAGTTAAATTCAAACCACTCCCCAGCGCATTCCAGCCCGGCGCAGGCGGGGCATTTAGAAACACCAGTACTCGCAATCATCAATGACAGGATAAAAACCCGTAAAATCTACGGTGCCACTCCGGTATTGCAGGTTCGAAATTTTACTATTTTCGTCCAGCACTTCAGGAAGCGCAATGCCAGATTCGGCAGCTGCTTACCGGGCAATACCTGCCGTTAGTGATAATGAGAGCAAGAACGAGATAAAGGATAGTCTTTCCATTTCAATGATATTTAAGGTGTCATTAAGCAGCTACCCAACAGTTGATTTAGGCTTTTCAGGTTGACTGCATAAACCGCCTTGCTGTGCAAGCGCACAGACAATTACGATTCATACAGCAATGGCATAAAGGTGTAACCCCATCAGAACAACCTGATGGAACAGAGACGGAAGTTTTTCTAATAAAGATTACCCGTATTTTTAGGAGACTGTCCCTTTGAAATTGGTGTTAGTGAATTCAATCTTTTTGAAGATACGGGGCACCATGAGTATGCGGCGGAGCCACGCTTCACACCCGATATAGGTTTTCCTGAGACAAATTTACACCAAGGACCAACAAACGCCAATACGCTTTTCGGCGTATTTTTGACTGATGAATGCCGGAGACCGGATGATCCTGAACTCAAAATGCGGCTACCATTCTAACGTTGGATTCCGCTTTTAATACTGAAAAGCGGGATCCAACGTCAGACGGGTAGCCCAAAATGCTGATGAGCTGTAACACAGACGCAACGCCAACGCAAACCGATGGCTTGCGCAGCAAATATCCGTAAATCGCGAGAATGTTCCCTTCGCTATGGCGCGGCGATATTATCGCACGAGTATCTCTGCGTTCCGGGACTACCTACCCCTTCGGGTGCACCAACTCCATCTCTTCGATCAAATGCCCCGCTCCGCCCAGCTTGTCGATGATGAAAAGCACATAGCGGATGTCCACCATGATATTCCGGCAGATGGAGGGGTCGTAATTGATGTCGCTCATCGTGCCTTCCCAGGCGCGGTCGAAATTGAGGCCGATCAGGTTGCCGTGGGCGTCGATAGCCGGGCTGCCGGAGTTGCCGCCGGTAGTGTGGTTGGTGCCGATGAAACAGACCGGCATCCTGCCGTTTTCTCCGTAAGGGCCGTAGTCTTTTTTGGCATACAGCTGCTGCAGCTTTTCCGGCACGTCGAATTCGTAATCCTCGGGTACGTATTTCTCCATCACGCCATCGAGGTACGTCTGAGGCTCATAGCGCACGGCGTCGCGCGGCGAATAGCCGTCGACCTGCCCGTAAGTGAAGCGCAGGGTGCTGTTGGCATCCGGATAAAAGCGCTTTTCGGCGAATACTTCCATTTGGGTATTCATGTATTCCCTGTTGAAGCAGGTCGATATCTTCCTGGATGCGCTTGTATTCCTTTAGCGCGTCCCCTTCGTTCACTTCCGAAATATTCCGGACGAACTGATAAGCATAATCCTCCCGGATGACAGTCACCAGCCCTTCCGGGTAAGCGGCTATGGTATGCCGCATTACGTCCGGCGGATGATCTGGCTCTTGCCGTAGATCAGGCTGGTAAGCGTTTGATAGTCTTTATCCGCATTGACGAATTGTTCAATGGCAAATTTTGACTGGTACGCGGGGTTAAGCTCGTTGAAGTAGACTTCCATCAGGGAGGCGAAGACCTGGCGGTCCACATCCGGCTGGTAGTCCTTGAAGAATCCTTCGATGTAGTCCTGCGCCTGGGCCCATTCGCGGTTCCAGGTAGGGCGCCCCGCTGGCGTCGTAGGACTTCACCAGGCGGTGCAGGGTGTTGGCGTACCGGAAAAGCTCGACATTGCGCCCGGCGATCTCGCCCAGGTATTCGCGGGCTTTGGCGTAGGGTTCCTGTTCGGCGTACAACTGCCGGAACCGGGGCAGGATACTTCCGTATTTCTCCTTCCATTCGGGATTGGTATCTACCCGCTTCTGGAATTCTTTTTCATAGGTACTATGCCGCTGGGCGATGGCATTCGTCCGGCGGATGCCCTGGCTTTCTCCGATCCACTTTTTCCAGGAATTGGCGATTCGGGACTGCTTCGAAACATACTGCAGGCGCACACCATGGGGTCTTTGCGCATCGCTTCGTTCATTACTTCGAGGGTGCGGTCGCGAATCCCGATGCGGATAGGGTTGAGGATGTTCACCCGCTGTTCGATGGCGGGGAGGGGAGGTACTCTTCCGTCCGGTACGGAAAGCCGAAGACCAGGGTGAAGTCGTCGGCATCGACGCCGTCGAGGGAAACCGGCAGGGCGTGCCGGGGCTGGTAGGGTTGGTTTTCCGGGCTGTACTCGGCGGGTAGGTTGCCGGTAAGGCGTAAATCCGGAAAACCGAAAAGTCGCCGGTGTGGCGGGTATACCCAGTTGTCGGTATCGGCGCCGAACTTGCCAATAGAAGCGGGCGGGCGCCGACCAGGCGCACATCGCGGTAGGTTTCCGTCACAAACAGGAAATACTGGTTGCCTTCGAAAACGGGCGGACCATGACGTCCTGGTAATCCTCCCGCTGAGCCTCGCTCTTCACCCGTTCCGTATTTCTGGTAACCCATGCCTGCCGCTCTTTGGGGTGCATCTCTTCGGTGACGTTTTCGAGGACCTGCTTCGTTACGTCCTCGATGCGGATGATGAAGGTGGCGAACATACCTGGGTTTGGCAGTTCTTCGCTTTTGGAAGCCGCCCAGAAGCCGTTCTCGTAATAATTTTTTTCCAGTGTAGAATGCGATTGGATGAATTCGTCGCCGCAGTGGTGGTTGGTCAGCAGCAGCCCCTGGGTGGAGATCACTTCACCGTGCAGAAGCCTCCAAAATGCACAATGGCGTCCTTGAGGCTGCCCCGGTTGACACTGTAGATGTCCTCCGCTGTCATTTTCATGCCCATGCTTTGCATTTCCGCCTCGTTGAGTTGCTGGAGCAGCAAGGGCAGCCACATGCCTTCGGTGGTACCAGGGCAAGCCGGCAGTTTGACAGTACCAGGAGGATCAGAAAGAGTTTTTTTGTCATTTTTTGGCTGTTTTTTGGTTAAGAATGTATAGCCCTTTTTGTGCCACAAAAAGACACAAAAGACGCTAAGATGGCACTAAGGCTTCGTGTATCTTAGTGCCTTTGTGTCTTTGTGGCTACAAAACTAAGCATCCACTTGTTTGCCGAAACGCCAGACGATCAGGAACAGTACAGCCAGGCTGCCGAGCAGCAGGATGCCGCAAATGCCCCATCCTCCCCCCAGGTAGGTAGACAGCCCGGCGGCGGTAGGCTTACTCCGCCTACTGTCAGGGCATAAGGAAGCTGGGTGCGGACGTGGTCGATGTGGTTGCAGTCGGAAGCCAGGGAACTCAGGATCGTCGTATCGGATATCGGAGAACAGTGGTCGCCCAGCACCGACGCGGCGAGGGTGACGGATATAACGTTCAGCAGGACCTCCATGCTGAGGCTGGGCGCTATCCCCTGGGTACCCAGCAGATGGTACCCAGGTGGTGGGGATGGCGATGGGGTAGAGGATACCATAGTCGCCCAACTGGAGCCGGTGGAGAAGGAGATCAGGTACCGCCAGGACGAAGATGATCATGGGCATGACGAAGGGGTTGACGCTGTCCTGCGGGCGAATGTCAGGAAGGTGGTAGTATGCAACTCCTCGGTGGTAGCCGCCAGCGACCAGGTACCATGGTCAGGATGAGCAGGGCGGGCAGCATGGTAGCAAGCCGGTGATCATCGTGGAAATGGTTTCCGCCAGCTTCATGATCCTGGCGCCGATGGTGAGGGCGACGGCTACCGCAACGCCCGATAAAGACGCCCAAAGCAGGGCTGTATAGGAATCCGAATTGCCGATCAGCTTGCCGATCTTCATGAAAAAACCGCTGTCCGCCCCCAGCAGTTGGTAGGTGGTGCCGCGCCAGATGTCTCCCCAGCTCTGGGAAGCGACATCGATATTACCGCCAGCAGTTCCCGGTAGGTGGCGGTAATTCCCTGTATCGAGCATACCGAATAGGGTCATCAGGATCACCAGAGAGACGGGGATCACCGCGTTGTACCACTTCAGGGGCGCGCCCTGCACCGGGTCGAGGTCCTCCAGGTCGGATTCTTCTGTTGCGGACATCTTCCGGGACACCTCCCCGGTCTTTCTGGTACGGATTTCGGCTTTGTACATCACCATAATAATCCCGCCGGAGGAAAATGAGCATCAGGATGAAGGACAGCGTCAGGACCGGGTAGTAGGAATATTTCAAAGAGGCGATAAAGATCGCGTAGGCGGTCATATCCGCTTCGAACCCTTTCAGCCCGGCGATGCCGTCGTCGATATAACTGAGTTCTGCTCCGATCCAGGTGGTGATGAACGCCACGGCCGCCACCGGCGCCGCCGTGCTGTCTACAATATATACCAGTTTCTCCCGGGACACTTTAAATTGGTCCGTCACTTTGCGCATGGTATTGCCGACGATCAGGGTGTTGGCGTAATCGTCGAAAAGATACCACGCCGAGCAGCCAGGTGATGAACTGGGCGCTTTTCGGCGATTGTGCATAACGCGAAAAAACCTGAACTACCCTTACCATGCCGCCGTTTCTGGAAATAATCGCCACCATGCCGCCGATGAGCAGGGAAAAGACCAGGATGGCGAGGTGGGCGCTGTCGTTCAAAGCATTAATGACGTAGCGCTGCACCACTTCCAGGAAACTGAGTATGAAATAATAAAAGGAGTCGATCCGCATGCCGCCGGCGATGAAAGCGCCAAAGTATACGCCGACAAAGAGCGAGATGATCACTTCCCGGAAGATCAGCGCCAGAAAAATGGCTACCAGCGGGGAATGACGGATAGCCACATCGGGATTTTCCGCAGGCGGAAGCTGCGGTCCGTGTTTTGAGAGAGGTGGTACAGGCGGTAGTGCTTTTTGCCGGTTTGATGAGCAGCAGCTTGCCCAAAGCATCGGTATCGGCGGCACCATTGCTGCTGGTACTTTGCCGTCCTGAAAGTACCAGCCGTTGCTCTTCCCGTTAATGGAAATACTGGTAGTTGCGCGTCCCCGTTCCCCGGTGGAGAACACCAGTGTTCCGTTCTCTACCCCGAGCGCGTAGTTCTTCAGAGGTACCAGTACCGGAGCTGAAGGAGGAGAAGAAGAACAGCCGAGGAGTCCGCCTGGGAGTAGGAATTGGTAAGCAAACAACAAAAAGAGAGAAAAAGTAAGCCAGTACAGGTTTTTCATTTTCGCTTTTTATAAATTTAGAGCTTGTTTGGAAATAGCGCTTTGGAGGCGAAAATTGCCGCCATTGACAGCCCAAATGACTGCTTCTAAACAAGCTCTTAGCCCCGGAGCAAGCCCCAAGAAACGAAGATTTCAATAATTCACCAAAATCATGTTATGAAAAGAGCCGTATGTGTCGCCGGACTGTTGCTGGCAGTTGCCCTCTCTGTTTTCTCCCAACCCTACCCACCGATGGACACCCCTTTCCGGGTGAATGGCAGGGACCTCAGGTTCCCGCTCGCCGGCGGGCTGAACAACCCACAGTTCAATGCCGTGGACCTCAACAACGACCAGGTGATGGACCTGTATGTCTTTGACCGGACCGGTAATGTCCAGCTCGCGTTTATCAATGAAGGGACGCCCGGCGAGTCCAGCTACCGCTACGCGCCTGAATATGTGCCGTATTTTCCTCAGCCTCTGAACGATTGGGTCCTGCTGCGGGATTTCAACCAGGACGGCGCCATGGATATCTTTACCCAGGCGCAGGGGCGGGCGCCTTTCAGGGCATCATCGTTTTTACGGATATTACGAGAACACCACATCGCTTTTGAGCGCCTCGGGTTTGATAACGAATACAGCCTGATCAATTTCACCCTGTTCAACGGGACAGAGACCCAGGTATTTGTCAGCAATGTCGACTATCCCTCCATCGACGACCTCGACTGTGACGGCGACCTGGACATCCTCACCTTCAATCCCGCCGGAGGCTATATCGAGTTGTACGAAAACCAGTCGGTAGAAAGAGGATTCGGACTGGACAGCCTGATCTTCGAACTGACTGATGACTGCTGGGGCGGCATCTTCGAAAGCAGCATCGAACAGGTACCGTCGGGTTTTCCGATGCCCCGGGCGATTGTTTCGAACTCGCCGGCAGCGAAGCGCCGGGCCCGCGCTGCACCCCCCGGCTCCACCCTGCTGACTTTCGACAGCGACGACGACGGCGATAAAGACCTCGTGCTGGGCGACATCACGTTCAGTACGCTCAACCACCTCGTCAACGGCGGCAACTGCCAGCAAGCCTGGATCGTGGAACAGGATATCAACTACCCTTCCGAAAACGTGACAGCGAATATCCCCATCTTTCCCGCAGCATTTTTTTAGATGTAAACAATGATGGGAAAAAGGACCTTCTGGCATCCCCCAACGCCATCAACCTGTCCGAAAACTATTATATGTCCTGGTTCTACGAGAATACCAACACCACCGAAAATCCGGTTTTCGAATACCGGCAACAGGATTTCATGGTGGAAGACATGGTCGACCTCGGCAGCGGTGCCTTCCCGGCTTTCGTCGACTATAACGCAGACAGTACCTGCTGGACCTCGTCGTCGGCAATACCGGCTTCTGGCAACCCGGCGGCAGGCGGGACGCCCGCCTGTTCCTCTACGAGAATATCGGCACGCCCGACAACCCGGTACCTACGAACTGGTGGACGCCAACTACCTGAACCTAAGGCTTTTCAGCGACAACTACTCCTTCGCCCCCGCCTTTGGCGACCTCGATAACGACGGCGACCTGGACATCCTGGTGGGAGAGATTTTCACCAGCTCTTCTACGCTGAGAATACAGCCACCTACGGGCAACCCCCTGGCTTTCACTACTGGCAGTACGGATACATGGGCATCAACATCTACCAGCTGAGCATTCCCTGGATTGCCGACCTCAACCGGGACGGTACCGCAGGACCTCATCGTCGGAGAACGCACCGGCAACATCAACTACTTCCAGAACATCGGCACTGCCTCCAGCCCCATGTTCAACCCCAGCACAGACGTCGCGCCCAACATCTTCGCCCTGGGCAACATCAATACGGTACCGTCCCGGGTTATATCACCGGCTACAGCGCGCCGCTGGTGCTCGACCAGCAGGGAACCTACGTACTGGTCACCGGCACGGAGATCGGCAGGATAGAGTTTTACAACGGCATCGAAGGAAATGTTAGCGGGGCGTTCAACGTGGTCACCGAAACCATGGGGGCATCCAGGTAGGGCGCCGCACCTTACCCGCCATTGCCGACATCGACGACGATACTATCCTGGAGATGATCGTCGGCAACGAGCGCGGCGGTATGTCGGGTTTTCAGACGCCCCTGCGCCTGGACAGCACGTCGCCTGCCCGGGAGGCCAGCCTGGAGCGGGTAGTGAGCCTGTTCCCCAACCCGGCGAAGGAGTGGCTGGATGTCCATGTAGATGCAGAAGGCGACAAGCAACTGTGGCTGTTCAACGCTTCGGGGCAGTTGGTGGTACGGCAGGAGTGGATCGGGGCAGGTACCCAGGCTGGATGTCAGCAGGCTGCCGGCAGGGCTTTATTTTGCGAGGGTATCTGTGGGAGGCGAGGTGGTTGGGAAAAAGGTGCTGGTGCGGTGATCTATTGTTCCTCCACCCTCCCCGCCAAATCCAGCAAAAACGCGTACTGCAGGGCAGTCTCCTTATACTGCCGGTAGCGCCCGGAGGCGCCGCTGCCAGTACCGCCTCCATATTGGTGTGTAGCAGCAGGGGGTTGCTGTCCGTTTTCATAACCCGGAGCTTACCACCCATTTGGCGGGTTCCCAGTATTGCACCTGGGAATCGTGCAGGTACCGGTGGTGACCAGCATGGGGGTAGTCTTTGGCTTCGACGTTGTCGTAGGGGAGTAGGATTTGATGTAATCGTAGTGTGTTTTGTCATTGGGGTTGCCCCACTCGTCGTATTCGCCGGTAGTGAGGGGATGCTGTCGTCGAGCATGGTGGTCACCACGTCGACGAACGGCACAGCAGCTACGATTCCCCGCCACAAGTACCGGGCGCATGTTCGCGATGGCGCCCATCAGCAGGTATACTGCCGGCGCTGCCGCCCATGGCGAAGAGTTTTTCCGGGCTGGTGTACCGGTTGGCGACTAGGTGTTCGGCGCAATCGATAAAATCGGTGAAGGTGTTCTTTTTTTTCTTCAGCAGTTTGCCGTCCTCATACCAGTATCGCCCCATTTCCTCTCCGCCGCGGATATGGGCGATGGCGAAGGCGAAGCCCCGGTCGAGCAGGCTGAGGCGCACCGAGCTGAAGTAAGGCTCCATGCTGTGGTTGTAGGAACCGTAGCCGTACAAGAGCAGGGGCTGGCTGCCGTCCTTTGCAAAGCCCTTTCGGTAGACCAGCGAGATGGGGACCCGGACGCCGTCCCGTACCGTAGCGTAGAGCCGTTCCGAATGATAGTTTTCCGGTTTGAAATCGCCGACCACCTCCTGCTGTTTGAGCATTTTCAGCTCCCTGGTTTTCATGTTGTAGTCGTAGGTCGTATTGGGCGTAGTGAGCGACATGTATCCGATGCGCAACCAGTCGGTGTCGAAATCGGGGTTGATGGAGACGTATACCATGTATGCCTCTTCGCCGAAATCGATATAATGGTAATCTCCTTTCCACTGGCGGATCCGAAGTTGGGTGATGCCGTTGCGGCGTTCGGAAAGCACGAGGAAGTCCTCAAACAGGTCCATGTCTTCCAGCAGCACGTCTTCCCGGTGGGGATGAGTTCTTTCCAGTTTTCTTTGGCGGCGTTATTTTCATCCGCCACCATCAAGCGGAAGTTGCGGGCGTTGAGGTTGGTGCGGATGTAGAATTTGTCGTGGTGGTGGGCGATGCTGTACTCCAGGTACCGTTCGCGGGGCTGGATCACGCGGAACTCCCCTCGGGCGTATCGGCGTTGAGGACCCGGTACTCCTGGCTCAGCGTGGAGTAAGAGCCGAGGATGATGTACTTTTTGGATTTTGACTTGTACACTAAAGCCCGGTAGGTGGAGTCCTCTTCGTGAAATACCTCCACGTCTTCCTCTGCCGGGGTGCCCAACACGTGCCGGAAAACCTTATAAGAACGAAGCGTGACGGGGTCTTTCACGGCGTAAAAGATGGTTTTGTTGTCGTTTGCCCAATAAGCGGCGCCGGAGGTGCCGGGAATGGTGTCTTCCAGCATTTCGCCGGTTTCCAGGTTTTTGAAGCGCAGCGTGTAAATCCGGCGGCTTACGGTGTCTTCGCCAAACACCAGCAGTTTGTTATCCGGGCTGACGCTTCGCCCCCGATGTGGTAATAGCTGTGGGGTTTGGTAACTCGTTTTCATCGAGGATGATCTCTTCATCCGCTTCCAGGCTGCCTTTTTTTTGCGGGAGTAAATGGGGTGTTCTTTGCCTTTTTCGTATCGTGCGATGTAAAAATAGCCGTTGTCCTTATAGGGGACGGACTCCTCGTCCGGCTTGAGGCGGGCGATGATTTCCTGGTAGAGCTTTTCCTGAAACGGTTTCAGGTGGGTATCATCTTTCCGGTGTATTCGTTTTCCGCATGGAGATACCGGATCACCTCCTCGTTTTCCCTTTCGTTAAGCCAGTAGTAATCGTCGATGCGCGTATCGCCGTGTTTGGTGAGCGCTTTGGGTTTTTAGCTGCGCGGGGAGCTTCCAGTCCTGGGTGGTTTTGCATCTTTTGGTAGTTTTTAATATCCTCCAAACCAGCATCTAATTGGTTCGGAGGGCGAATTTAGTCATTTTTGTAACTATTTAGGTGAGCCTGATGCCTTTGCCACGAAGACTCCAAGACACCAAGATTGCACAAAGCCTTGGTGCGATCTTGGTGTCTTGGAGTCTTCGTGGCTAAAAAGCGGAGGGCTGCTAAACAGTTGCCATTTTTGAGGTTTAAGAACACTTGCCTGGCTGATTTGCCGCGGCAAAACCCAGTACCGGGGCAGGATGTGCTGCCATCGGCGGTTTGCCGGAGAAGAAAACCCGTATTCTTTCGCCAGTATTAATGTCATTAGCTCAAACGAAAGTGCTACATTTGCGCTGCCATGCGCCTTCGAACCTCATACCGGCAAATTCTTTCCATTTCTGCCCCCATCATGTTGGGCAGTGCTGCGCAGAACGTCATCGCGCTGAGTGACAGTGTTTTCCTGTACCACCTCAGTCAGGAGGACTTTGCCAGCATCGGTTTTGTCGGCGTTTTTTACCCGGTGGTCGCCGCCATTGGATACGGGTTTTCCCGGGGCGGTAGATCATGATCGCCCGCCGGGCAGGGGAGGAGAACCTGCGGGGAAGTAGTACCGCACGTTCTACTCCATGGTTTATTTCGAGTTCGGGCTGGCTGTGGTGATGTTCCTTTTCATGGAGTATGGCTGTTATTATTTTTTTTCAGCCTGATCGTCGATTCCGACGTCGTTTTCTACAAGAGCCTGGAGTACCTGGAGACCCGGTCCTGGGGCGTTTTCTTCAGCTATACCGGGGTGGCGATCATTGCGTTGTATACCGGGGTGGTTCGCACTTCTTTTATCATCGTCGATACGGTCATACTGGGAGTAGTCAATATCGCGCTGGATTACGGGCTGATCTTCTACCACTGGGGGTTGCCACCATGGGCATTGCCGGGGCGGGGCTGGTAAGCAGCACCATTGCCGAGATCGTCGCCTTTGTCGTATTTTTCCTATATATCCTTTCCGACCGCACCGCCCGTTCTTATCACTTGTTCCGGCTGCCAAAGATCGACCTTAAGCTCATCCGCCAGCAGTACAGCCTCTCCCTTCCGATCGTAGCCCAGGCGTTTGTCGGGCTGGGCAGTTGGTTCGTGTTTTTCGGGATCGTCGAAAACCTGGGAGAAAGCGAACTGTGGTATCATCACCAACCTGGTGAGGATGGTCTATCTGGTCGCCTCGATCCCGACCTGGGGTTTGCCTCCGGGGTCAATACGCTGGTCAGCCATTTTATTGGTACCAGCAGAAACGGCAGGCAGTGGTGCCCATCATCTGGAAAACAGCCAAGATCGCCTGGTTTACTACTATGCTGATCACGATCCCGGTCGTCGCTTTTTCCTCAAAAAATCCTCTATCCTCTGCTGGGTTCGGAGGACATGTCCCTGATCACAGATTCCCAGCCTATCCTGTATGTGCTGGTGGGAATACTCACGCTGTTCTCCATCGGCAGCGTTTTCTTCAACAGTACTGGCAGGCACCGGGGCTACCTACTACGGGTTGAAAATACAGATCCTGGTGCGCCCTGGGTTACCTGGTACTACATTTATGTGGAAGTAAATTTCACGAACGGCGGGCTGCCCTGGTACTGGGCGGTAAGATTTTCTACTGGATAGTGATGCTGGTACTGACGCTGTGGTACCTGAGGTCAAAAGATTGGCATGGGCTGCGGGTGTAATCGATGCTTTGTTTTTGGTAGTCGGCAGCGTGGGGATAAATTCTGTTTCCTTCAACCACGGCAGATAATCAGGCAGGCTATTGAAAAAACGGCCGTTGAAAGCTGCAGGAAAGAAAGCCCGTTTTTTCAATATAAAGCTTAAAATCGATCTTTTTTGAAACGCTCAATGTCCCGGCGCTCGCGTTTGGTGGGTAAAGTAAGGCGCCCTTTTCGCGCTTTTCTACCCCAGCTTTGCCAATATACCATTCCTGGTATTTATTCAGCTCCTCTTCGGGGTGAGGTCTTCATAACAGGTTTGCGCAATGGGCGCGCCCACCCGCTTCTCGATAAGGTCCACGACTTTGTACTGGAAGTTGAATCCATTTTTCGGACTTCCAGCATGTCCCCGCGCTGGATCGTTTGGGAAGCCTTGACCGTGTTCCCGTCCATCTTGACCTTCCCGGACTTGCAGGCGTCCGTAGCAATCGTCCTCGATTTGAAAATCCGGACGCTCCATAGCCATTTGTCTACTCTTACTTTGTCTAAATTGCTCATATAGCTTTTTTCCCCCTCCCATCCCCCATCTCCCCATCTCCCCCATCTCCCCGTCTCCCCATCCCCCATCTCCCCCCATCTCCCCGTCTCCCCATCTCCCCATCTCCCCATCTCCCCATCTCCCCATCTCCCTATCTCCCTATCTCCCTATCTCCCCATCCCTACTCCCCCGGCAGCGGCGGATATTCCATATTCAGTTTTTCCAGTTCGGTTACTATGGTTTTTGCCACGATGTAGTTCCGGTACCATCGCTCGTCAACCGGGACGATCGTCCAGGGGATGCCGCTGTTGTTGATGGCGTATTCGTAGTAACGCATGTATTTATCCCATTGTTCCCGTTCTTTCCAGTCATTGGGGTTGTGCTTCCAGTTTTTGTCCCGCTCCTTGATCCTCTCTTTGAGTTCTTTCTCCTGCTGATCGTAGGAAATGTGGAGGTAGAACTTGAAAATGACGGTATGGTTGTCGAAGGCCAGCAGTTCTTCAAAGGCATTGATGGCCTTCATGCGTTTTGCCGCCCTTTCGTCGTCGATCCAGCCGTGAACCCGCTGGATGAGGATATCTTCATAATGAGACCGGTTGAAAATTTGAATCATGCCGCGGCGGGGAACCTGCTGGTGTACCCGCCAAAGGAAATCATGGGCGAATTCTTCATCGGTGGGCTTTTTGAAACTGTACACCTGTATGCCCTGAGCGTGGCATTCTTTGAAGACATGTTTTACTGCCCCATCCTTGCCCGAGGCGTCCATGCCTTGAAAAATGATAAGCGCGGAATGTTTCTGTTCGGCAAACATCACTTTCTGCAGCTCGCCCAGGCGCTCGGCCAGTTTGTCGGTTTCGTCCTTGATCTTATCTTCATCGGCATCCGGTGGAGGAGTAGTTGGTATTTCTGACAGCTTGATCATGGTTCTGGTTTTCCTTTTTGAAGTACAAATACTGTTTTTGCGCGATCGACAAATATGGGAAAAATTGGGGAATATCTGCTTTCCTGTTCAGCAGCGTTTTTTTCCCGTTCGGCCAATTCTGCTTCCTGCAGCTCTTCGGCTTCTCTATTTTTAAACCGGAATGATTCAACTTTCTTTGGTAAAACTGGCTGTAAAAAATGAGGACACCCGTACTGATCCCTTTTACCCTTCTTTTGCTGTTCGTTTCTACGAACCTCAGCGCCCAAACCTGCCAGGCTGCTTTTTCCTTCGGAGAAACCGGGCTGACAATCGAATTCACCGACGAATCCACTTCAGCGGCAGGAGACCCCATTGCCTCCTGGCTTTGGGATTTTGATGATGGAACCACCAGTACCCTGCAAAACCCAACCCATGCTTTTCCCGAACCGGACAAATACGATGTTTGCCTGACGGTCACCACGCAAAGCGGCTGCTCCAGCCAGCTTTGTGTCCGCATCGAGACCTGTATCCTGGACGTTTCCGTCGCTGTCGGCGCCTGTAGCGCCAACGGCGAAATTCCGGCAACCATCACCGTCAACGACCTTTTCGACAACGCTAAAGACATCAATATTTCCCTGGATGGGCAGCTTCTGCCCGGCAGCCCCTTCAGTATCGATGTTAATCAACCGGTAACCCTCAGTGCCAACGCTCCGGGCGACGGCCTGAGCCATACTATTTCGGTGCAGTCAGAAGATATCGGCACGTGCAACTCTACATATACCTTTACCACGCCTGATTGCTCTTCCGACTGCTTCCTCTCCGGCCTGAGCGTCAGCATCGCCGGCGGGAACACCCAGGTTATTCAGGTTGGCGACAATTTCTTTGCTCCCCAGAATGCCACCATTACGATCGGCGATGTCGTGGAATTCCAATGGGTGGGCGACGGCCACTCCACTACCTCCGACGCGACTGCCGGCCCGGATAGCTGGAATTCCGGCGTCATCGGTTTTGGGTCAGTGTATACCGTCAACATTACTAACCCCGGGGTACACCGCTATTACTGTATTCCTCACGGAGGGCCCAACGGACAAGGCATGTCAGGCATGATCGTCGCCAACTGCCCGCCCTCCGGGCAGTTTTCCCTGCTGGTTTCCTTCAATGCCGACATCGCCGATCCGGCGGGATATGATATCCTCCTGGACGGCACTCCGGTTCCGGGCGGGCCTTTTGCATACAGCGGGACCGGGCCGCAAAGCAATACCTTAAGTATCGCTGGAGACGGGGCTTCGCATTCTGTTGAAATTCAGGATGTTGCCGACTCTTCCTGTAGCATTTCCCGAACCTTTCCTGCGCCTGATTGCGGTGCTGCGCCAGCCTGTAGCCTCTCCCTCTCCGCCAGCCAGGCCGGCGGGTGCAGCACCGCCAATGAGGTTCCGGTGGAAATCAGCATCAGTGCGGTGAACGGCGGCCCTTCCGGTTTTAACGTTTATGTCGACGGCAACCTCGCACCCAATGGGCCATTCGATTATAACCTCTCCGGCCCGGCGTCGGCAATCATCAACGTGCCTGGCGACGGCCTGAGCCACACCATTGAAGTACAGGATATTGACGACCCTGCCTGTAACAGCGCCACCACTCTGGTTACGCAAAACTGCACTATTGGTTGCTCCCTCACCAATCTGAACGTCGCTACCGGAAGTAATACGATCCATACAGTCCGGGTTGAAGACTTCGCTTTCAACCCGGCCCATATCACGGTCACTGCCGGCGACGTCGTCGAATGGGAATGGGTGGGCAGCGTAGCCCACACTGCCACCTCGGACGCCACGAGCGGGCCGGACAGCTGGGACAGCGGCCTGCTCAGCCAGGGCGCCACTTTCCAGTCGCCGGTACTGTCTGCCGGGATACACCCCTATTACTGCGTCCCGCACGGCGCCCCGGGCGGGGTGGGGATGAGCGGGACGGTCACTGTGCAGGCCAACTGCACCGACGGCATGGTGTCGGCAGCGGTGAGTTTTGCGGAACAAGGCGGCGGGTTCAACGGGTACGAAGTCCTGGTCGACGGCAACCTGGCCGGCACGTTTGCTTATGAAGCCGGCGGCGACAATACAGCGCCGGTTTCCCTGCCGGGCGACGGGCAGCCCCACGCCATCGCGGTCCGGGATGTGGACAACCCTGACTGCCAGGCGGCCACCACCATCACCACGCCGGACTGCAACGCCTCCGCCTGCCAGCTGAGCCTCAGTACGCAGGAGGCCGGCGGCTGCACGGGTGCCAACGAGGTGGCGGTGCAGCTCACGGTGGGCGACGTGGGCGGTGGCGCCTCGGGCTTCGAAGTACTGGTGGACGGCACCGCAGCGGGCAGCTACGCCTACAGCGGCACCGGCACGACAGTTGTAACAGTCAACATAACCGGCGACGGGCAGCCTCACGACATTGAGGTGCGCGACATTGACGACGCGGCCTGTACGGCAACGGCAGCTTTGACGACTACAGACTGCGCTTCAGGCTGTGCGATAACAGGGCTGGGGCTGGTAACCGCCGGCTCCGGCAACCCGATCACGCACGTTGTGGAAGTCAGAGACTTTGAGTTTGTCCCGGCGCAACTGGAAGTCAGCGTGGGAGATATCGTTCGTTTCGAATGGACGGGCGTAATTGCGCACACCTCAACTTCCGACGCCACCATTGGCCCGGATAGCTGGGACAGCGGCTTGTTGGGGCAGGGAGAGGTATTTGAAGTGACGATCACTTCGCAGGGAGAGCATCCTTATTATTGCATCCCGCACGGAGGCCCGGGCGGGGTCGGCATGTCGGGAATGATTGTTGCATCTCCACCCTGCGATGGCGGCAACATCTCCTTAAGCGTAAGTTTTGATGCCGTCGGAGGCGGTACCTCCGGCTTTAACCTTTTGCTGGACGGCGAATATCTGGCCGGGCCCGTTACTTATGCCAATGAGGCGGGATATAATTCTACGCTCGTTAGCGTTCCCGGAGATAGCGCACAGCACATACTGACCGTCCAGGACCTGGACGTTTCTTTTTGTGCAGCCAGCACCACGTTTGTGGCCCCGGAGTGTGCAGTATTGTGTGAAATAACGGATCTGAATGCGGCCATCGGAAATGATGTCGTCCATATCGTTTATGTGGAAGATTTCCAATTCACGCCGGCGGACCTGGATGTCAGGGTAGGAGAGCGGGTACGCTTTTTGTGGGCAGGCCAGATTCCCCACACGACGACTTCCGACGCCATAAGCGGGCCTGATAGTTGGAACAGTGGATTACTGGGGCAGGGTAGTTCCTATGAGGTTGTTATTTCTACTCCGGGGGTTCATCCCTACTATTGCATTCCGCATGGCGGGCCGGGCGGCATCGGCATGTCCGGCACGATACGGGCTGCTCCCGTTTGCGGGAACGATTCCATATATGCTGCCGTTTCCTTCCGCATCAGCAGCGGAAGCAGCCTGGGATACAACATCTTTGTAGACGGGCAGGGCGTTCCCGGAAATCCGTACCCTTATGACGACCCTGCAGGCTTCAACCAGCAATTCATACAGTTGCCGGGAGACGGGCTGGCGCATCTGGTCACCGTGCAGGACCAGGAAACCGGATTTTGTGCAGCCACTGCTCAAATTACGGTACCCAACTGCTCTGCCGGATGTGCCATCGGCGCATTCGCGGTTTCCTTTCCCGAGCCGGGTCGCCATCAGGTAGAAGTCAGGGATTTCGAATTCGCTCCCCGGGAACTCACAGTGACGGCAGGGGACACCATTGAATTCTTCTGGACGGGCGCCATCCCCCATACGACGACCTCCGATGCTACTACCGGCACAGACAATTGGGACAGCGGGTTGCTGAGCCAGGGAGCAACTTTCGAACTCATCATCCAGGAATCAGGCCAGCATCCCTATTACTGTATTCCACACGGCGGGCCCGGCGGCATTGGCATGGCCGGGTTGATTACCGCCCTGCCGGCCTGCCAGGGCGATTCGGTACTGGCGAGCCTGTCCTTCAGCTCCTTCGGCGGCGGAGGCGGCTACAGCCTGCTGCTGGATGGAACGGAGATCGGGCAGTATGTCTATCAGCCGGGCGGCGCGAATGTCCAGGGCGTGTTGCTGCTGGGAGACGGGCAAAACCACGAACTCGCCATCCGTGACCTGGACGATCCGGAATGTGGCGGGACATTTTCTGTAGATGTTCCGCTATGTACCGAAGCCTGTTTGCTCCAGGCCACTGTAGCCCAAAGCGGCGCCTGCGACGAAAATATGGAGGTCCCTTTCGAGGTCGCCGTTTCCGGCCATAATGAAGGAAGCGAGGGCTTCCAGGTTTTCATCGACGGCGCCTTATATCCGGGCGGGCCGTATGCCTACGCACCGGCCGGCACTACGGTAATCCCCATCAGCCTGGAAGGCGATGGGATGCCCCATCAGCTGGTGATCGAAGACGTCAGCACGCCCGGCTGTTCGCAGGCTTTCGGCCTGGTATTGCCCAATTGCCTGGAACCATGCGCGGGTTTTACTCCCGCATTCAGCGTAACGTTTGACATGCAGGACAGCTTGCTGGCGCAGTTCACCGACGAGACCGCCGGCAACGTACATCACTGGCTTTGGGGGTTTGGCGACGGCGCCACTTCAAATGTTCAAAACCCCTTCCATACTTATGCCCAACCAGGGATTTATACCGTCTGCCTGCTCGCACAGGATACCATACTGGGCTGCAACCAGGCTGTCTGCAGGGATCTGGGAATCGGGGTAACCGGTACGGCAGAAAGGCCCGAAAGCCTGCCTTTACGAATCTTTCCCAACCCGGCCAGGCAAAGCGCCGGCCGGTGGATGGTACAGGGTATCGCCCCCTCTGACTATACCCGGCTCATTCATTTCGTGGCCTGCGGGCTTCGCGGGGAGCGGGTGGCCGAAGGCTGGCTCGAAGGCGGAAAGGTGATGGAAATACCGCTGGACAGGCCTATACCTACAGGTATGTATTTCCTGGAACTCCGTTCGCCATTTCGGGTGTACACGGGTAGTGTTGTCGTACAGTGAGCAGCGTAAGTAGTTGGACACATTTATTGTAACTAATGCTGCTTCGGAAGCGTGGCTTGGCAGTTCTATTCCTAGGTGAATGGTTATATAGCTATATTGTTATATGGTTATGTTGATATGTTGTTGCGCCAATTGTGTACGCGTATATAGTGAGGAGCGACTGTGCTGTTTTACAGGGTAAATCCTGTCTGTTTTCGGCTTTTTTGTACGTGTAACCCCGTCTCCCGGTTCAGCCCGGGTTTCTTCCCGTTCGGCGCAAAAAACTGTCATACACCCTCAATAATGTCTAGTTTTGAAAACATCAAATCAGTTGGTATCATGAATGCGAAGTATATTTTGGCGTTGGTAGCCGTGGCAGTGAATGGAATGATTATCGGTGCCCGGTTTTTTGGCACTGGCGACGACCAGAAAGATTCCCCTTTAGTCAGTTTTACCAACTGTAGCGCGGAGGGAGCGGAGCAAGTTTTTACCTGTGCCATGCATAGCCGGATACGCCTGCGACAGCCTGGGGCCTGCCCGGCCTGTGGGATGCGCCTGGTAGAAACCCGTCTCCTTCCGCACCATAATCCCGAGCTGGTGAGCCTGGCCGAAGGGGAACTGATCCTGGCCAATGTACGCACCGAAAAGGTAAAGAGCGGCAGAGCAGCAACTAAGCAGCTAAGCCTGAACGGGCGGGTAACGCCGGATGAAAGCCGGGTCTACGAGCAAGTATCCTATCTGCCCGGGCGCATCGAAAAATTGTACGCCGACAAACCTGGCATGTACGTGCAAAAGGGTCAACCTATCGCTTCCGTCTATTCAAAGGACCTCATTTCAGTGGTCGAGGCTTTCGCTTTTAATCAGAATACGGAATCCATCCTGCGCGCCGCCCGCAACAACCTGGCGAGCTGGAATCTCGATGTTTCCGTCCTCCGGAATTTTGACCTCCGGGGGGATTATCGCCAACCCATAGACATCCATGCCGATTTTAGCGGGACCGTCCTGGAAAAGCACGTCGCAGAAGGTGCCGTTCTCGCCAATACGCATATGGGGGTGCCCACTGTCCTGTATAAACTGGCGGACCTAAGCCAGGTTTGGGTGATCCTGGAGGCTTACGAAAGCGATTTGCCCTGGATCAAACCAGGCAGCCGGGTAGAATTCACCACAACAGCACTGCCAGGCAGGGCCTTTCAATCGAAGGTGGATTTCATCGCCCCCATTGTTGACCCGGTTTCCAGGACCGTCGGGATTCGGTTGGCCGTGGACAATGCGGAAGGCCTTTTGAAGCCGGACATGTTTGTGGAAGCCCATCTGGACGGCCGCCTTGATGCTGCTGTGAAAGGAGACAAGCCACTACGAGTACCCAGGACAGCCGTCTTATGGACAGGCCGCCGTTCAGCCGTTTACGTCCGGGACCCGGCTTATGACACCCCCGCATTCCGCTGCCGGGAAGTCGTCCTTGGCGGCGAGCAGGGCGACGGATATTATCTCATCCGGGAAGGGCTGGCGCCGGGAGAGGAAATTGTCGTCAGCGGTATTCTGGCGCTGGACGCGGAAGCCCAACTGTCCGGGAAAAAAAGCATGATGACTATTCATAGGGAAAACAAAGAAGGCTTATAGCCAAACAAAGAAGTAATGATCACGATAGGGTAGATACGCTTAGTAGGTAAGCGTTTTCTTTGAAGGCCGGGAGCTTTGCCCCCGGCCTTCGTCCTTTTTTGGACGGGCTACCTTTAGGTGGCCCGTAAAGAAAGGAGGTTAAAGCGGGCTGCGGCCGCCCTCATCTCCTGCTCGATTTGAGGAGGTAGCAGGGCGGCCCGCATTTCACTTCTTCTCAAAGCGCCCCGACTGGTTCATCGGCTTCCTTTTTCACTGCTTCTTCTACCTGTTGAGCATCAACGCTGGCGATGGCCGTAATGTTGGTGATCATGTTAATTTCCGCACCCCGGGCCAGCAGGTGGATCGGTTTCTTCAACCCGATGAGGATCGGCCCGATGTAGTGGGCCTTGATCAGTTTGCGGACCAGCTTGAGGCTGGTGTTGCCGGCGTCGAGGTTCGGGAAGACCAGCAGGTTGGGCCGTTTGGTCAGGTTGGCGAAGGGAAAGTGTTCTTTAAGGAAATCCAGGTCGAGCGCCACGTCGGCCTGCATCGGCCCGTCGATCATCAGGCTGGGCCTCTGGGAGCGGGCGATCTCCACTGCCCGGGCCACCTTGTCGGATTCCGGCCCGGGCACCGAGCCGAAATTGGAGAACGAAAGCATGGCGATGCTGGGTTCCAGCTGCAGGCGCTCCAACTGGCTGGCGGCCATCAGGGCGATTTCCGCCAGTTCTTCCGCGCTCGGGTTGACGTTCACGGTGCAATCCGCAAAGAAGTACAGCCGGTGGTTGTGCTCCAGCATGTACAGTCCGGCGATGAGCCTTCCGCTCGGGCCGATCACCTGGGTGGCGGGCGTCAGCACTTCGGGATAGCTGACATCTACGCCGGCCACCATCCCGTCGGCATGGCCCTGGTGGACCATCATAGCGCCGAAGTAGAAATAATCGCGCAGGGCGAGGCTCGCCCGGGATTGGGTGACTCCCGGCGCTGAGCCTGGGCGTAGAAAGCGTCTGTATACTGCTGCCGGTAGGGCCAGCGTTTGGGTTCGATGATCTCTATCCCTTCCGGGTCGTGGTTCAGTTCTTCGAACAGGGCCAGGACTTCTTCCCGGCTCTTGGCCAGCAGGATGGGGTGGGCGATGCCTTCCCGGACGATCTCGCTGGCCGCCCATATGATCTTGGGGTGGTTGCCCTCGGGGAAAACGATCCGTTTGGGGTCCTTCCGCGCCTGGATATAAATTTTGCGCATGACATCCCTCGACCAGTCGATCTTGTTGCGCAGGTTTTCCCGGTATTGTTCCATATCTACCGGGCGGCGGGCCACTCCGGTGCGAATGGCGGCCTCCGCCACTGCCGAAGCAGTAGAGACCAGGACTCTGGTGTCAAAAGGTTTGGGGATGATGTATTCGGGGCCAAACTTCAGGTTAGGATCTCCATAAGCTCGTTTCACCGCTTCGGGAACCTCCTCTTTAGCCAGGCGGGCCAGGGAATAAGCGGCGGCCAGCTTCATCTCTTCGTTGATTGCGCTGGCCTCTACGTCGAGCGCCCCCCGGAAGATGAAGGGGAAGCCGAGCACGTTGTTCACCTGGTTCGGGTAGTCGCTGCGGCCGGTGGCGACGACAGCGTCCGGGCAGGCCTCGATGGCATCCGGGTAGGTGATCTCCGGGTTGGGGTTGGCCATCGCGAAGATGATGGGCCGCGCCGCCATGCTCGCCGCCATCTCCCGGGTGAGCAACCCTCCCAGCGACACGCCGCAGAAAACATCGGCGCCACGGACGGCGTCTGCCAGCGTGCGGGCCGAAGTCTTCCTGAAGTACTGGTCCTTATAGGGGTTCCGGCCTTCGTCCCCCCTGCCGGCCCATAAGACGCCCTTGCTGTCCGTCATCAGGATATTATCGGGGTTGACGCCGAGCTTGACGTAAAAATTAGCGCAGGCGATTCCCGCTGCGCCCGCCCCCGAAAATACTACCTTGACTTTGTCGATGTCCTTTTCTGCCAGTTCCAGCGCATTGATCAAAGCGGCGCCTGAAATGATGGCAGTTCCGTGCTGGTCGTCATGAAAAACTGGGATGTCCAGCCGTTTTTTCAGCTCTTCTTCGATGTAAAAGCACTCCGGCGCCTTGATGTCTTCGAGGTTGATCCCGCCGAAGGTAGGTGCCAGGTACTGGACGGTCTTGACGACTTCTTCCGGGTCTTCGGTGTCCAGTTCGATATCGAAGACATCGATATCGGCAAAGCGCTTGAAGAGTATCCCTTTGCCTTCCATCACCGGCTTGCCGGCCAGAGCGCCGATATTGCCCAGGCCCAGGACGGCAGTGCCGTTGGAGATGACGGCTACGAGGTTGCCTTTGGCAGTATAGAGCCGCGCCTTGGCCGGGTCGGCCTGGATGGCCCGGCAGGGTTCGGCCACTCCTGGGGTATAGGCCAGGGAGAGGTCATTCTGCGTTATGCACGGCTTGGTAGACACGACTTCGATCTTGCCGCGGCGGCCGCTTTCGTGGTATTGCAGCGCTGCTTTCCGGAGCGCTTCCATTTTTTTTTCTGGTATCATTGGTTTAGAGCTTGATATTGGCGATATATTTCTGCCGGGTGAAAGTTTCCTGTTAATGCAGGTAAAAAGCAAGGACAAAAGTCACTCCCGGAGGTTTTTCTTCCCGTGTTGCTCAGAAAGCTGCTCGTTCAGCAGCCGAATATTCCCGTTCAGCAACTACGGATTGCCACTTGATGAATCGGGCCTTATCTTTGCTCCCATAATTGAAAAGCCTTATGGAGATGAAAAATTATTGGTTGCCGTTGATGGTTTTTGGCTGGGGGCTGGCATTGAGCGTTCTCTCTTGCCGGCACGAGCCGATAACCATAGAGGGTGGAGAGGCCGATAATCCGGTTGACACCACCGGAAACAACAACCCGCCCGATACCACCGGAAACAACCCGACGGACACCACGACTGCCGGAACGCCTTGCGACCCGGACGTCATTTACTTCGAGCTGGACGTGCTGCCGATCCTGCGGTCCAATTGCGCCAAGAGCGGATGCCATGACGACAACACTGCCCAGGACGGGGTTATCCTCACCTCTTACGAATCGGTGATGGCCACGGCCGATGTCCGCCCGTTCAACCTGAGCGGCAGCGACCTGTATGAGGTGATCACCGAAGACGACCCGGACAAGCGCATGCCGCAGCCGCCTAACCCCCGGTTGACGGCGGCACAGATCAACCTCATTTCGGCGTGGATCCTGCAGGGCGCGAAAAACGAGAGCTGCGACCCGTCCGCCGGCGGTTGCGATACCGAAAACGTGAGTTACTCCCAGGACATACGCCCGATCATCGAAAACAACTGCCTGGGCTGCCACCGGGGCGCCAACCCGGTCGGTGGGTTTGCCCTGGAAACTTACAGCGATGTGGCAGCCAGGGTGGACGACGGGCGGCTGTATGGCGCAGTCTCCTGGCAAACCGGCTTCGTGCCGATGCCACTCGGCGCCAGCGAACCGCTGCCTGAATGCGACCTCGACAAGATCAAGGCTTGGGTAGACGCAGGCGCGCCGAACAACTAACCGGATTTTCAGTTAAGAAGAAACGCATACCTGCTGTCTTATGAAAAAAATCACTTTTTTGCCTCTCCTTGCTGTTTTGCTGAGTTTTTCCAGCTGTTACTACGATGTCGAAGAGGAACTTTATCCGGAAATTGACTGCGATACCCAGGGGGTTACCTATTCGGGAACCATTCAACCCCTGCTTTCCGAAAACTGCCTGGTTTGCCACAGCGCCGCCGTCAATACGGCAGGCATCACGCTGGAGGGGTACGACAAACTCAAACCCCAGGTGGATAACGGCCGGCTTCTCGGCGCCATCCAGCATCGGCCCGGATTTTCGGCCATGCCCCAGGGGGCACCCCAGCTCCCCGAGTGCGATATCCTCAAAATAGAAGCCTGGATTAACAGCGGCGCGCCCAACAATTGAACTTAAGTGGATGATCATTTCAAAATCGATTAAAATCAGGCTGTCATGAAAAAATTATTAGGGATCGGGCTCTTACTGGCCCTCATCGCCGGAGGGATCGGGTACTTCATGTATAACAAACCACACCAGAACATGGAAAATGCCAAGGCTGATGTGGTACTGGACGCCAGGGAATTATTCACGGCCTTCGAGGCCAACGAAACCGAAGCCAACCAGAAGTACCTGGACAAGGTCGTGAAGGTTTCCGGCCTGGTCAAGGAGGTCAGCACCGATGAAGAGGGCAATGTCAGCGTTACCCTGGAGAGCGGAAGCGAAATGTTCGGCGTCATTTGCCAGATGGACAACCTCACCCAACACGACAAAACGGATTTCAAGCCGGGCGAACAGGTCACCTTCAAAGGTATCTGCACCGGTATGTTGATGGATGTGGTACTGGTGCGGTGCGTACTGGTTTAGCCCGCAGCCTGTCTCTTCGGACGAACTACTATCAAAAGACATTCATAAATGCTGATCCTGATATCTATCAGTTCGGATCTTAAAAAACATAATTTGACCATGCAGAAGAAAGCAGTGTTTTTCATCGTAGCAACCATCTTACTGGGCACCAGCTTAAGCGCTCAGAAATACTTCACCCGGGAGGGCAAAGTGTCTTTCTATTCCGACGCCCCGGTGGAGAAAATCGAAGCCCATAACAGCAAGGCGACAGCCGTTTTGGATGCCGGGTCCGGCAATATGGAGTTCGCCGTGCTGATCAAGGCTTTTCAATTTGAAAAAGCGCTCATGCAGGAGCATTTCAATGAGAATTACATGGAAAGCGATAAGTTTCCCAAAGCCTTATTCAAAGGAGAAGTCCTGAACCTGGACAAGGTGAACCTGGAAAAGGACGGAGAATATCCTGTCAAAGTAAAGGGCAGCCTGACCATCCACGGGGTTACCAACGAAATAGAATCACCGGGAAAGTTCATCGTTAAAGATGGCAACATCACGGCATCTTCCAGCTTCACAGTCGAGGTGGCAGACTATGATATCCAGATTCCCGCAGTCGTCCGGGACAATATTGCCAAAGAAGTACGCATCGACATCGAAGCCGGCCTGCAGGAACTGAAGAAAGGTTCATAACAGGCCTCCCATTAAAAAACGAACGGTTTGATGAAAAAGACAATACTGCTGGCAGGGATTGTGCTGGCCGCTATCGCATTGAACGCTCAGGAAGGAGACCTTCTTTCCTTGCTGGGAGAGGAAGAAGAGACGACCGACTACACTACGGCCAGTTTTAAAACCAACCGGGTAGTCAACCTGCATTCCCTCGAAAACACGGCGGCAGGAGTTTTGGACGTCAAAATTTCCCACCGGTTCGGCACGCTGAACGGGGGAACTTACGAACTCTTTGGGCTGGACAACGCCACCATCCGCATCGGCGCTGATTTTGGCGTCACCGACCGGTTAACGGTTGGCCTGGGGCGCAGCAGCTTCCAGAAAACCTACGACGGTTTCCTGAAATACAAGTTTTTGCGGCAAAGCACCGGCAAGCGCGTCATGCCGGTCACCGCCGCGCTGTTTGCCAGCACTGCGGTACAGACGCTGAAATGGCAGAACCCCGACCGCGAAAATTATTTCAGCTCCCGGATGTATCACACCTTTCAGCTCATCCTGGGGCGGAAGTTCAGCGAGGGGCTGAGCCTGCAGCTGTCGCCGACGCTCGTGCACCGCAACCTGATAGAGACCTCGGCAGAGCGCAACGACGTGCTGGCACTGGGTACAGCGGGCCGCATCAAACTGAGCAAACGGGTGGCGCTCAACGCCGAGTATATCTACGTCTTGCCGGATCAGCTGGCGCCCGGTTTCCGCAACTCCTTTTCCATCGGGTTTGACATCGAAACCGGCGGGCATGTCTTTCAGCTCCACTTTACCAACTCTACCTCCATGATCGAGAAGGGATTCGTGACGGAGACGAACGAGAACTGGCTGGACGGCGGCATCCACTTCGGGTTCAATGTTTCCAGGGTCTTCACTGTGGTCCGCCCCCAGATCAACTAACCGATCCGCGTGTAAAAAACAAAGGAGTAGTCATAAGGATTGCGGCTGTCTTTCTTATGGCTTTCTCTTTTGTACTCTTTCCAGTGCTCCGGGTTGATATCCGGGAAAAAAGCATCGCCGCCTTCGACGACGGTATGGACCTCGGTGATGATGAGCCGGTCGGCGACCGGCAGGGCCTGCCGGTAAATCTCCCCTCCTCCCAGTATGCAGAGGCGCCGGGCGCCGTCCGCTTCAGCGGTGGCAATGCCTTCTTCCAGAGAATGGGCGGCTCTTCCGCCTTTGGGCTGATAACCCTCCTGGCGGGTTATGACCACAAATGGTTTATCTTTAAAGATCGTTTCCCCCTGCTCCGACTCATAAGACCGGCGCCCGCTGAGCAGATAACCGCCCTCAATCTGGCGAGAGAAAAAATCGAGGTCGGCAGGCATGTGCCAGGGGAGTTCTCCATTCTTGCCAATGACGCCGTTGTCGGATTTGGCGGCTATGATTAACTTTTCCATAATATTTATCCAAAGGTAAGAAATCGTCCTTACTTCATTACTCCGGCATAATTGACCCCCGCCAGCCGGTGCATGTCGTAGTTGAAAGTGCTCAGGTCATCGGGATTGAATTTGTTCACATCATCGTAACCACAAGCTCGGGCGATGACCTGGATCAGCTCTGTGGTGGCGTTAAAAAAATTGCACAACTGCTGTGCGGATTTATCGATTTCCAGGCGGGCCCGCAGGTGGTCCTTCATGGTGGCAATGCCCACCGGGCAGTTGTTGGTGTTGCAGGCGCGCATGCCCAGGCAACCGATGGCTTGTATGGCGGCATTGGAAACGGCTATGGCGTCGGCGCCCAGCATCAGGGCTTTGGCGAAGTCTTCAGCGATGCGCAGGCCGCCGGTAATGGTACTCTGGCGATCTCTTCATTGACCTTGTTGCCGGGCAGGTGGCCGCCGGTGCCGGTTTTGGCGCCTTGCCCTCCTTTAAAATGAAAAGCCTGGGCTTTTTCCACCTTTTCCCAGCTGAACCCGAATTTGGCGGAAGCCAGCTCGTAGAAGTAACGGGAATTGTTGGCCTGCTCTTCAGGCAGCATGCCCCCTTCGCCGGAGCAGATGCCCGTGCCGGCCATTTCGGCACCCTTGGACAAGGCGATCTTGGCCTCCCGGGATAGCGCGCCGAAGGACATATCAGAGACGAACAGGGGAATGTCCAGTTCCAGCGGCTTTTTTGCTTTTGGGCCGATGACGACTTTGGTGTTGACCGCCTCGTCGTCCATTAAGGGCCGGCGGGACAGCTGGGCCGGCAGGAACTGCAGGTCGTCCCATTTCGGCAAAGTATTGCGGTCGACGCCCATTGCCGCTGTGGGGCCGTGATGGCCATAGTCTTTCAGCCCGTTCTTCGCCAGCTCTTTGATGTACCCCGTATGTGGTTCCGTATCCTCCGGGTGGGTGTCGGCATAAGCCCCCAGGTATTCCTTTCGGTTAAAGGGCTGGGGATGTATTTCTTCAAAGGCGATCACGTCGGCCCGGTCTACGTACAGAAAACCATCCTCGTGAATGGCCGACCTGAATTTGTAGAGGTACTCGCTGTTGTTGTATTCGCTGACGCCGGTGTCGATGCGGTAATCCCAGCCATGCAGGCCACAGATGAGGTTGTCTCTGCCATCGACGTGCCCGTCGGCCAGCATGGCGCCCCGGTGCAGGCAACGGCCATACAGCACAGAAACGGACTCGTCATACCGGATGATGACGAGGTCCGTGTTTTCTATGAGGAAATGGGTGGGGTTGCGGTCGGGGAGTTCAGAAAACTTTATGATCCGGACGGGTTCGGTCAGTTCTTCAAGAGCAAGGGTTTGTCGGTTGGCTGTTCTGGACATAGGTTTGCGTTTTTACCGCAATATAGGGAATGTTGCCAGAAACAGCCTGTCAATAGGGCAATGACCGGGCACGGATCTTGTCCCTGCTGTCCTGCGAAAGGCTTTTGGGCACCTATTCTAACAACACCCTGGCAGACTGCTGCTGCCGCCCGTCCGAAAGGTTTATAATATAAACCCCGGCAACGAGGCCCGGGAGGTCCAGCGTTATCTCCTGCGGGCCGGCCGCCAGGGCCGGATACCGGCGCTCCAGGGCAATCCTTCCGTTAGTGTCCTGTACGGTAACGGTCAGCAGCGATTGTTCTTCCAGGGTGAAAGACAAGTTCACGGTTCCGCTTGCCGGGTTGGGATAGGCTGCCAGGGCGGACAGGTTGCCGGCGGACCGGACAGCAGGATACGAAGAAATGCTTTCTGGCACGTAATAGACCTCAAAGAGGGTGGTTTGGGCCCAGCTTTGGGTGCCGTCGTTGATAAAAAAGATATTGGGCTGAGTGCTGGCAATGCCGCCGACGAGATAACCGATCAGTATGGTATCCGCCGGCAGTTCGTTCAGGGCAATAATGCCGGCTGCATATTGGGGGATATCCGGATGGAGGATAAATTCAGAGCTGGCACCCAGCAGGCTGGGCAGTTCCCCGATCTTTTGCTCCGCCATAGCGCCGTCGGCAGAACGGGTAACCCTGCCGATGGTTGAAACGAAAGGGACGTCGTCGTCCTGGGTCAATACCCCGTTCTCATCCAGGAAATACTGGCTGATGCCGCCAAAAAAGATGCTGTGCATTTTGTTGCCGGCAGCGTCATAGAGGGCGGCAGTGCCGCAGTGGTAGTGGTTGAGGTATTGCTGAAAATCATTGTTGACGGAATAACCGGAGGGGCGGATGTCCACCGAATTCAGGAAGGGGAGGTCCTGGCTGTATTGAAAGACGCCGGAGAAGGCGGTGATGCCCGGGGAGCCGTCGGGGAAGATTTGGGGCAGTACATTGTAATCCCTGCGGTGCAGGTTGACCTCGTCGAGGATGGCCTCCTTGCCTGCCACGCTTAGCGTCACCCCATCATCGGCGATCCTGAATTTGCGGATTTGGTTGGTGTACTCCTGCACAAAGGACGGGCCGTTGTGCGGATTGTACCGGCCGGTAAAGCGTTGCCCGCCCACCAGGTAATACGTGTCGCCGATCTTTTCGAGATAACCGCCGGTGACGGCAAAGTAATCGTCGGTGAGCTGCCGGAAGTAAGGAGCAATATCCCGGCCTTCCTGAATGGCCTCGATTAAAGGCGCTACGGCAATAGCCGTGAGGTGGTTGTAGGTGATATGGTCGCCGGCCGATGGGCTGTAGCCATAGCCGCCGGTGAGGTAAAGGACTCCTCCGTCCTGGTAGAATTGCATATTGGTAGACTGAAGCTGTTCGCGCAAAGGGGCGGGAAGGGCATCCACCGGCGCTGCCCAGCGCTCCCGGGCCGTGGGGTTGATCACCTGGATGGCGGTGTTGTTGCCTGCCGGGTCGAAGGAAGCAAAGGGCTGCCGCCGGTGCAGGCCGTCGGTGCGGCCGCCGAGGAGCAGGATGTACGGGCCGTCCTGCCCGGAGGCGAAAGACTGAATCCCGGTAAAACCGTTAATGGCGAAAGGCTGGAGGTGCAGGCCAAATTCCTGCTGGGCGGAGAGGCTGCCGATCCAGGCCAGGCCGGCAAAGAGCAGCGTTATTGCGAGATTTTTCATGCCGATGGTTTTTGTTCTGTCGGCAAGTTTACAGGTTTTGGTGCCGGCTTTTGGTGATCCTCAGCACAGTCTGCCCGGCTGTCGCCGCCGGCAACATAGCAGGAGGGGGAAGGCAGCGGCGGTAAGGTGAGCCAGGACAGGCTTGGCGCGAGGTTGTTTTTTTAAAAATAGCTTTTACTCAGTTATAATTTTCTCACAAATAAAGCAAAATCAAAAAACAAACCCAAGCAAAAACCTGGCGCCAAGCGTACGATCAGGCCTTCGCCTGCCATACGCCGTCGGCCATAGCCTTTGGCGTAGGGGCAAGCAGGCTACTGCCTGCGGTGCCAGGATGATCGCGGCACGAGGCCCAGCACTTCTTCAGCGAAGCGACAGGTAGCTTCCTGGACCGCCGGAATATCCTTTGAGAAAAGCCCGGAAGGGATAATGTGGGTTTGGGCACCCGGAAAGGCCTGCATTCGTTTTAGGTGGGGTGGGGTAGAGGCCTGCTCAAAAAAGTGTTTCATAGCCTCAACAGACACTACATCGTCTTGTTCTTCCTCGCTTTTATAATAATAACCAAGGAAGAGCGGCTGGCGGATTTTCCGGAAGTATTCCGGCTGCATAGTCTCTTCCATCAGCGTTTTGAGCGCCACCAGCCCTTCGGTGCGGTAGGTGACGGTCCAGTATTTCTCGGCCTCCCAACCGATGAAGCTGGGAACTGTCCGGTATTCGCCGACGATCATCCGGGCGGCCTGTAGCCCCCAGGGGTAGGTGAGGAGTTCCGCCGCCGGGTCGGCCAGGGCGATATTCGGAGAGTACAGGATTAGCGCGTCCACCAGCTCCGGCCTTTCCGCCGCCAGGTAGATGGATAGGGTACAGCCGGTCGAGCAGGACATGAGGATCACTTTTTCTCCCAGCAGGCGGCCGATGGCCAGCGCTTCTTTGGCGGCGTCGATCCAGTCTTTGGGGCTGACGGCGCGGAAAGACTCCGGGTCGTCTATCCCATGCTGCGGCAGGCGCGGCAGATAGAGATTGCAATGGTAGCGGCCGGCGAAATCCAGGTGGGCCGGCGCTCCTTCCATCGGGCTGGCGCCAAAACCGTGCAGGTAGACGATGCTGTACGGCGTTTTGCGGATGGAATCCGCCCAGACGACCCGCGCCTGGTTGTCCGGCTTGAGCCCCGGCACGGCTGCCTCCCGTGCGCCGATAATGGAATCCAGCTCCGCGAGCGGCCAGGTGACCGACGGCAATTTCCCGTCGAAAGCAGGATAATGGGGCCGGGGGCCCAGGAAAAAAAGGAGGCCAAGTGCCACCGGCAGGGACAGCAGTACGTGTTTCATCTTTTTCATAGGACCGCTAAAATACGATAAAAAATTGCGCGGTTTTCAGGATTGAACCTGTATCGACGGAACTTTCCTTCCGGGCAACAGGTTGAGCTTCATAATTCCGGAGGGGCCCCACCCGCCCGGTGCCGGGCAGGCCCGTAAAAAAGGCCCAAAAAATAATCCTGGCGCCTTGCATAATCCCCCCTGGGTTTTTACCTTTGCATTCGCTTCGAAAAGCGCTGCACAGCGCTGGCCGAAACAATTCAGGAACATACCCGGTGACGTGGGTGAGTGGCTGAAACCACCGGTTTGCTAAACCGGCATACTCTGAAAGGGGTATCGCGGGTTCGAATCCCGCCGTCACCGCTGCCACAGAAGAGCCTACCGGCTCTTCTGTGCTTTCGGGGCATAGCGCAGCCCGGTTAGCGCGCCTGCTTTGGGAGCAGGAGGCCGCAGGTTCGAATCCTGCTGCCCCGACTTGATAATCAAGGAGTTGTGAAAAAATTGGAAAGGGCCGTTTCAAAATTTTAGGTGTAATTTCAGGTGTAAGCCTGGCTTTTTGACACGGTTGCCGCCTGATTAAAGGAAGAATAGCCCGATCCGTTTTTCTTGCAACCAGATATTTTTTATTCAGAGATTCACCCGGCGACGTGGGTGAGTGCCCGCCTTCGCGTAAAGCTTGCGCCTCCGCTAAAGCTTCAGCGACACGCGGACGGCGGGTGAAAGCTGAAACTACTACCGCTCAGGTGAGCGGGACTAAACCGGCATGCTCTAAAAGGGGAATAAGCCCATAAAATCTTCTGTATTGCCGAAGAACTGATAGGCCGGAATATGCGGAGGGCCGGCATCCAGCTGATGAAAGAAGCGCTAAGCTTAGCAGAATCCTTTGGCGCCTACAGCATAGCCAGTTTTGCGTCAAGGGCATTGGTTTCCCATTATGGCGCCATGGAGGCCAACAAGGCTCAGTTCAGGAAATACAAAGAAAAATACCATTTATACTCAGAGCGGAATACGGCTGAAGACAAACTTCGGTTAGCCTATGCAGAAGTCGCCAGTTGTTTTAAGAACCGTTGGGCAGGAGGGAAAGAAATAAGGGAAACTGCACAAAAATACTTAGGCGAGGTAAACCTAAAGGTTACGCTGGATGACGTAAAATTATCTCAGTTATACTATAAAATAAAAGTCCTTACCACCAGGCATCATCCGATTGGAATCAGGTTGTCGAATCCTGCGGTAGGCAACCGCCCACCTGAAGAAGCTGCCCGGCAACAAGCCTTACGCTGTATTTTTACCTTTGAAATCGGCGCTGTTTCCGCCTATTTGCAATTGCTCCGGTATGAGGATGCCGATGAAGCTATTTCCAGCTCTATGGCAAAGGTCCCGAAAGGACACCTCAACTGGTTGTTGCTCATGCTGTACCTGTTCATTTCTAAACTGAACCAATTGCAGTTTGAAGAAGCCCGAAAAGTTTATGCCAGCATAACCCCTTATTTGGACAAAACGCAGCCTGCCGTGGCTGAAAACTGGCGCATCGCCTGGGCCTACTACGCCTTTCTTGCTGGCGACTGCTTCTATTTGGGCGATGATTACGGGAAGTACGATTTTATCCGGCGGGTAGCCGATGAGTTTGAGGCGGTGTACATCCTGCCTGGCAACCATGAGTATTACGGCGGGTACGATGCGGCTACCGCTATGGGCGTTACTTTTGAGGCCATCAGGAGCAATATTTTTCTCGTCAACAATACCTCCGTCGAGCTGCAGGGCACCCGGCTGATCTTTTCGACCATGTGGTCGCTGATTCATGAAAACATACCGCAAATCCTGCACGGGGTGACGGATTTCCACAGGATAAAATACCAGGGCGGGCCTCTTACCGTCAACCACTTCAATGCCCTTCACGAAGCCGCCTTCCGGTTCCTGGAAGAGGAAACAGCGAAGGAAGGGGCGAAGCTGGTTTTCACCCACCACCTGCCCAGCAACGAGTGCAACATCGAGCAGTTCAAAGGCAGCGCGCTCAACCCGGCCTTCTGCGTGGAGAAAACCTGGTTTGTCGCCGCCTCGGATGTTGCCGCCTGGGTTTACGGGCACAGCCACCGCAACATCCCGGAATTTGAGATCAACGGGACCAGGATGTTGACGAACCAGTTAGGGTATGTGGGGTGGGGAGAGCATAGGACGTTTGAGCGGGATAAGGTGGTTGAAACCGGAGGAGAGTCAGAGGGGTGATTGGGCTGCTGTTGGCTGTTCGCTGTTCGCTGTTGGCTGTTGGCGGGGTGTCCACGCCTGGAAATAGTTATCAAAAAGGAGTTGAAAATATGGGCAAACAAAGCGCCGGCATATTGCTCTTCAGAAAAAGAAACGAGGTGCCCGAGTTTCTGCTGGTTCACCCGGGCGGGCCTTATTGGGCGAAGAAAGACAGGGGCGCCTGGTCTATCCCCAAGGGGGAATTTACGGAGGGAGAAGTTCCAATCGAGGTGGCGAAGAGAGAATTCCAGGAAGAAACCGGGACTGCCGTCCAGGGTAATTTTATAAAGCTCACGCCTCAAAAGCTCAAAAGCAGAAAGATGATCCATGCCTGGGCGGTTGAAGGGGATTTTGAACCCCAAAGCCTGAAAAGCAATGATTTTGAGATGGAATGGCCGCCGAAATCAGGGCGGAAACAACGGTTCCCGGAGGTGGACAGGGCGGGATGGTTTCCGCCCTTGGAAGCTTTACAAAAAATCAATGCCGGGCAGATAGGCTTTATCGAGGAGTTGGTTGAAATAATGGGCTGGGCCGCTCCTCGGCCGTAAATTAAACCGCAGTGAGCGCAGGGGGCCGCAGCTTCGCTGCCCAAGCAGCATACTATTATGCACAGAGCTCCTGGAAACGCCTTAGGTGTTTTTCCTCTGCGGCCTTAGCGGCTAATTTTCTAAAGTGGATTAAGCAACATTAAAAAGCTCAAAAATGGAAGGGGTCCTATTCATAGGCATACAGGCTAGCGGAAAATCCACATTCTACAAGGAGCGGTTCTTCAACTCCCATATGAGGATCAGCCTGGATCTGTTGAACACTCGGAACAAGGAAAACCAACTGTTGGAGAAGTGCCTGGAATTGCAGCAGCGGGTGGTGATTGACAACACCAACCCCACCGTTGGGGACAGGAGAAAGTACATCGAAAAATTCCGGCAATACAAATACAAAATAGTGGGCTATTATTTTCAATCGAAGATAGAAGACGCTGTAGGGCGCAACCAGAACAGGACGGCGAAGCAGAAGATACCGGAGAAGGGCATACGTTCGACTTACAGCAAACTGGAACTTCCCAGCCGGGAAGAAGGTTTTGACGAATTGTACTATGTCGAGATCAAAAATGGACAATTTATCATAAACGAATGGCAGGATGAAATTTGACGAACTGGACAAGCGGATGCGGGTTTACGAAACCGCACACGACCACTGCGTGCTGCCCGGCATATATATGGCGGCCAGGATAGACGGCCGGAACTTCACCCGGCTGACGAAGGACGTGCGCCAATTCGAAGCTCCGTTCGACACGAGGTTTCGGGATTATATGGTGGAAACCGCCCGGCACCTGATGGACTGCGGCTTCAAGGTAATTTACGGCTACACCGAAAGCGATGAGATATCCCTGCTGTTTTCGTTAACCGAGCAGGCCTTCGGGCGGAAAACCCGGAAATACAATTCCATCCTGGCGGGAGAAGCCAGCGCTAAATTTTCCACCCTGCTCGGCAGCATGGCCGTTTTCGATTGCCGGATCTCTCAGCTGCCCACGAAGAAAGATGTCGTCGATTATTTCCGGTGGCGGAATGAAGACGCCTTTCGGAATGCCCTGAACGCGCACTGCTACTGGGCGCTCAGGAAGGATGGCGCCACCGCCAAAAAAGCGACGAAAGCATTGGAAGGGATATCTATCCCGGACAAGAACGAGCTGCTTTTCCGGCAAGGCATCAATTTCAACGATTTGCCCAACTGGCAAAAAAGAGGTGTCGGGCTGTATTGGGCGAGCTATGAGAAGGAGGGAATAAACCCTCAAAATGGGGAAAAGACGAAGGCAGTAAGAAGAAAGATCATGGTTGACCTGGAGCTGCCGATGAAGGAGGAGTATAGTGTTTTTATTGAGGGGATAGTGAAAGGAGAACTGGTGTAAGGGTTCGATCCCCTTGGCTTCAGCAAGATTAAAAACAGCTGGAATTACTTGAAAAAATGGCACTTGGCGACCCGTCTAAGGTTGGACAGAATCGGCCGGGGTTGTGTACAGCCTGCCCCGAACTCGATTCGGGGGTGTACGGGCCCGGCAGGGGCTTGGGGTTGTGTACGGTGTACGAAGCTCCGCCGGCTGTCCAACGTTAGAATGGTAGCCTGGCACTTTATTATACCAGCGGCTGTGTCAATTTCAGGGACGTTGGAGCATTTGTCAACCTCATCTTCTGAAACCTCAAGTTGGAAAGACTTCAGAAAGGCTGATGGAAAAGCCGGTGAAGATGCCAACAGGCAGTTCCTCTCCCCGGACGAAGGGGGTGATCCGGAGCAGTTCATATTGCCCCTGTTCATTCAGGCGATAGGCGAGCACAGTGCCCTCATGAGGGTGGACGATCCAGTATTCCTGTACTCCGGCGTGCTGATAAATATCATATTTATCGGTCGGTCTACCTGGGAAGTACTTTGGGAGAGGATCTCAATGATCCAGTTTGGGGCTCCGTTGCAGCCACGCTCATCAATTTTTGCCGGGTCGCAGATGATGCTGAGGTCAGGTTGGACTACGGTGTCGATCTTTTCATCACTTTGTTTTTCAGGAGGAAGCGGAAGGCGGACATCAAAGGGAGCGGTAAATACCTCGCATTGTTTGCTGAGCAAAAAGGTGGAAATGATCCGGTGGAGATTGCCGGATATTCTTTGGTGGGCTGTTCCGGGGGCAGGAGACATCTGCACGACTTTTCCTCTAATGAGCTCTACCATCTCCCGGAACTGCCAGGTCAGGTAATCAGCATAGGTATACCGTTTATTAAAGGTCGAGCTGTTCAATGTCTGTTATCATCCGCGGGTTTTAAATAAAATTACAAATTTTCCGGAGAAAAGTTACCATGATGATGATAGAGGGTCATCATCCGGCATGCCGATTTCCCAGCCCTTGATGTGGAACTCGTGGAGGTGGTAATTCCACCATCCCATCGCGATCTGGATTACCTGGTGAAAGCGGCCGAACCGGTAATCGTCGGTTACCTGAATACGGCGCCAGATGAGGGGGCGGATTTCCTTTAAGGTTATTTTGAATTGGAGGATGTTTTCCATGGAGTGAAGGTGGTTTTTTTCGTAACTATTTGGATTGTACTTGTGGCAGTTTTCTCGCCACGAAAACACCAAAACACGAAAGGGAGGGCGCCGCCTCATTGCACCGGCAACAGCCCCAAACATTCCTGTACCGTCTTCAACAGTTCCTCTTCCTCCACCACAACCGGTTCGCCGAACAGCCCGCGTTTATCCACCGGCGTCACGGTATACCGGCCGTTTTCCAGGGTGACATCAGTCCCTTTGCCCAAATCCTTGTGAGAACGGACCCCCAGATGCTTGTAGTAAGCCGCCGTCTCCTCTTTCCGCCAGGGGCGGTGGGGGACATTGGATTTTGAAGATTCCAAACACTGCCGGATGGCCTTTTCCAGTTCCTCATCCGAAGCATCGAGAGGGAAGATGAGGAAAGGCTCGGCGGCGATGCCCAGGCCGTCGACGGTGGTGTCGTTGGGGTGCATCCGGATCTTGTCGCTGGCGAAGAGGCTGATGTTTTTCATGGCAAAGGATTATAGCTCAATAAATTTAACGATAATATTATTCAATTTACCATAATCGGCCACCTCTTCGAAGATTTTTTGCTGGGCTTCCGTGGCTCTGCCCTTCGGGATGACGACCTCCAGTTCCTTGTCGGCGTTTCTGGCAACCGTCCGCCCGCCGCGGAAGTCGATCAGTTTGTCGACGTATCCTTTAAGGCGGTGTAGCAGGCGGCTGCCCTGGTAAGAGGGTAGTGTTATGTCGATGGATTTGACGCTGGTTGCCGTTCCGTTCTTCAATATATCAACCACCGGAAAACCATGGGGCAGCCGGTAGTTGCCCGCCCGGAGGATCTCAATCTCGACGCCGCGGTGTACCGCTGGCAATTCCCATATCGCTGAGGCATTGCCGGCCGCAATCCGGGGGAAGCCACTGCGAAACAGGTTGCCGACAACACGCGCCTGGGAAAGCTGGATATTGGCAAAAAGCGCCTGGTTTGTTTCAGGATTTCCCCAGCAACTTTGAAGTTGGCAAAATCACTTTCGGCCACAGGGTCAAGCTGGTACAAATAGCCATGATCGGAAGTGATGATCACATTATTGCCTTTGATACCGGCAATTTTTCGGAGCAGTTGGACAATATGTTCAAATTCCTCTTCGGTACGTTGAAATACTTTTTCTTCTTCCCCGTCGCCGGCTTTATCGATCGTTGGAATAAATGTAGACCACCTGGTATGGAGCTACCCACTGGCGCCCCTTGTACAGTGGAGAAACCTCCTTGTGGAAGTTTTCAGCCTGTATGGCAATAGCTTTCCCTTCGGTAGCGGCTTTCAGGATCTTGTCCCGGTTCGGGGTTCCCTGTGTACTAATACCGTCTGCTCGTACAGTAATATTGTCCGTCAAAGCGAGCCTTTCATGAGGCAACAGCGCCGCCATGCCCAGTTGCGTGTAAGTAGGCGTTGCCGCTACCATTGGTTCTATTTCGGCGTCAAAGCGCGCTTATTTAGGATACCAGTATTTCTGCTTCCACTGTTCGATCAGCGCGCGAGCCTCCTGGAGGCTGGTGGTTTCGGAAAGCACCCCTTTTTTAAGTTCGGAAAGGATCTTTTGGCCGATCAGTTCAAACAGGTCTTGATCAGCCAAGGGATCGGCATTCATTGTCTCCAGCCACTTTTCCACCTGCCACTCGCCGGCCAGTTGGCGGGAGAAGTGCTCGAAAAGTTGCTGGAAGCGGGCACTGTCCTTCCAGCGCTTGACGAAAACGATGGCTTCCCGGTTAAGCCGCGCTTTTTCCCGTGGTAGGAAGGTGCTCGATTGGGTTTGAAAGAGGGCTTTGACAAAATCCTCGATGGAAGGAGCATCGGAAAGATAACCATACTGGCGTTCCAACCCTTTCCAGAAGAAGTCCAGCAGGTTGAACTTTTCGGCCTGCTCCATTCGGTTGTTTTTGCCTTCGGCAACTTCGGCAATGAAACTCATCGCTATGGCCTCTACAGTTGGTTCTGTTTTTCCGGCCACCGCCAGCATCTAAAAGCGGATCTCCCGGGCAAAATCTTCATCCGGTTTCAGTAGGCGTTTCAATGCTGCCAACCGCTCTTTGTTCTTAAAAAAGCCAAGATGTTCAGAGATCAGGGGTTTGAACTCAACATCAAGCCCCAGTTCCTGCAGGTAAATAGCTGATTCATCGGTGGAAAATACGTGGTTGGCCAGGCAGAGGTCGAGCAGCCAGTTCTCACGGTCCGGCGGCTGAGGGGAAGGAATAAACAACAAGAACTTTTCCTGGGGCTCCTGCTTCAGCACGCGATATTTTACGGCAAACTCGTCATTCTCCACTTTGGCCTTGCTGACCCCATCCAGTTCCAGTTCCTGATAATAACCCTGCATTTCCGCTTCCTCCTCTCCGGCATACCAGAGGACGATGCGCTGGTTTTCGAATATTTTTTTGAGGGAATGTTCAATTTTGTTCATGTTGAGTACATTTCTTTGATGCCATCCATAACCGCCAACACCAGGCGCCAACGTTTAACTTTCTGGTCGTTAGGCTCTGCTTCGTACAATTCCAGAATATCCTTCCGGGAAAAGATGGCCTTTTTCAACTCCCCCAAAAGGGATAAGGTCAAGGATCAGCCCTTCGGAGCTGAATAGCCGGTAAGGTTCTTTGTCTGGTTTGAAGCCATGGATTTCATGCAGAAATAGTTTTAACAATTCATATTGTTTCCACTCGGCAATGTAAATGGCCAGGTCGAGGTCCAGTGTGGCCCTGCGATCCGGAAGATACTTGTTATCCTCCAGCCAAAGATCCCGGGCGAAAGCGCCGATGATGTAATAGTCGATGCCGAATTCCCGGAAACCGGCTTCCAACGCTTCAAAAACGGGTTTGAATGGGCCTTGGCGCAGGGTTTCAAAGTTGATCTTTAATGAACTCATCGTACAGTTTTTGGGCGGTTTCCAGGTTACGTTCCTCTCCGCTGGCGATCAGGTCGCTGTAAACCAGCAAATTGGGCGCCGTTTTATGGTTTTGCTGAGGGAGCAATGCATCACTCCAGAATTTATGGTATACCCATACCTTACCGCCATCATCCGGCAGCAGGCGTAAGTTTTTCATCAACGCCCGGATATCCTGGCTGGAATACAGCGTCCATTCCGCCGGCCGCAGATAGCGAGTGAGCATACAGGCGGCAGGCTCGCCTCCCCAATGAGTATCCGGAGGCAGCTCAACCTTCTCCCAGTTCTGCTCCCGGGAGGCAAAGCGGAACCGGCCAATCAGCAAATCTGGCTTCAACTTTTCAGCAAAGGCAGCGGTCCATTTTTTCAGTAGTTCTTTCCTGTCATGCAGGCGCCACCCAGAAGGGCTGGTTTTGAGCAAAAAACCTTGCTGTTTCAGCTGCTGCATGGCGTTGGTGATGCTGCCGAGCGAAACATCCAGAGACTCTGCTAATTCCCGGTAGGTGTATTGTTGTGCTTCCGGCGCCAACAGCAAATGGAATACGACTCTGATTCCCGTTTTAGTGAACAGGCTTCGCTTTTCCTGCACCGCCGCCGGATACTCCTTCTGGCCTTCGATGAAAATGAAGTAATCTCCTGTATTCACATATACATTTCCGGCGCTGTCCAGATAGCCCATATTCCAGTTCCGGAGCTGTTCGCGGATGCCAGGGCTGATCTTGCCGGCGATGACCATCAGTTGCTTGTTTTCCTGCAAGGCCTTATATAACTCACCCAACTGCGTCTTGACGACCGTAGATTTCAGTATTACCGGAAATTGGTGCTTTTGATGGCTTTTTTCTCCACTGACCTCCAATACGCCATCTATTTTATTCTTGCTTTCAGCCCAGCGCCAGTCCAGTCCGCTCAACTCCTGGAGTTTGTGCAGGCCTTGCATTACAAAGATATTTTCCATGCTCATTTTTATTTGAACACAAAAATGTGAACATACAAAAATAATGAACAAATAAAAATTTGGTAAGTTTTGTAATATCCCATCTTTATTTAGCTGGCTTCTTTTTTGTGGCATTATTAAGAGCGTGCCGTATTAATCCATTAAACCGGATTGCACAGCATCCAGTGCCATTTGCACAAACAGGCTTCCTAAGATAGGATATTTTTCAGTTGTATAAGACTTGTTGGCATCAAATTCCAGTTTGGCTTCTCGATATTTGAACCCGCCGCCAAAATATTTTTCGCCTGTGAAATACAATGGTTCGTGGCAAAATCAGAGCCTGATTTTGCCACGAACCATTGATTAAAGAAAGGCGATGGCTATGGCAACAAACGAGAAATGGCCCGAGCTTCACGACAAAGCCAGCAGAGGCGAAGAGCTTACCGAAGAGGAAAAGCAGCTGTTAGGAGATTGGTATGCCCAACAAGACAGGATGGAGCCTGAAGCCATCCTGCAAGCCGGACAGGAAAGCCTCCTGGCAGGTTTGCAAGCCCAGATAGAAGCCGCCTTGGCGCAACTGGCCAAAATAACCAGCAGGATACAGGAGGTAGCCGCGGAGAATGATAAGCTTCAAAACGAGAATGCGGCGCTGCTCCGCCAATTGCCACAACGGGCAGGGCAGCAGCCGGGATGAGTGTTTCCAGGGAGCTATTCATCCTGCGGCTGCAAGCAATTCTATCAAGATTTTCTTATCTTTCGGAAAAAATAGCGGTTGAAATGAACATGCAGTCGGCCAAGCTTGAGTTAATCAAACAAATAGCGGATATCCAAAACGAAGAGTTGTTGGGGCGGGTCAGGCAATTGCTCAAGGAAGCGGAAAACGAAGTGAAAGTTTCTCGAAAGCCCCCTGCCCTGAGCAAAGAAGAAGCGGAACTCCTGCTGAAGATCAACGAAGGCCTTCCAGAGGAGGTTCAAGACAGGTATAACGAGTTGCTTTCCAAACAAGCCGAAGAAACGATAACAGAAGCTGAACATGAGGAATTGACGCGGTTGGTCCCGCAAGCCGAAGCCAAAACGGCGGAACGCATGAAGTACCTGGTTGAATTAGCCCGGCTATGGCAAACGACAGTTGATGAAGCAATGGAACGTTTAGGAATCAAGCCCCCTCCCGTTATCCATGCCTAAGGAATACATTTATACCACCCTCGGAAAGACAATTGGCATAGCCATTTTGAGTGGGATGCAGATTACTTACAAATTATCGGGGTAACGCCAATTAGAAGGGCGACGGTGCGAGCCCTTAACCTGAACCGCCAAGCCTCGGCTCCGCTCGGCTTCACTCGCTTCTGCTGTCCAACATCAGGTAACCCCTGAGGGCTTTGGTCAAGTTAACTGGCGAGCATCCGCCGCCAATAGAATAAAGTTTCCTTCCTGCACTCAAGGCCCACAACACCCCAAATCATCATCCTCCCCGCCCTGCAGTTGTTCCTTCAGCGGGAGCACCCAATCCCACGGCCCTGGCGGCAGGGCGCCGCAGGCAGGGCAGCCGTCCTGCTCGTCGTTGTCCTGGTCCTGGAGCTGTTCTTTTTCCGGGGCAGGCGGGTTGGCCATTGGCGGTTTCGGGCGGCAACCTGGGCAATCCAGCTCGTCGGACTGGAGCTGTTCTTTCAGGCGGAAGGCGGCCGGCGCCTCCGGCGGCGCCATTTCAAAAAAAGGATCCTCGCTGCAGGCAGGGAGGGCGGCGGCCAGCGCGAAGGCGGCCAGGATGGTTGTTGTTCTCATAGCATTACAGGTTTTGAAACAAAAAAGGCAGCCCCGAGAGGCTGCCGGCAAAAAAGGTTCACAAAGGGTAGCTGAATTCAGCTATTGTCTGTAACTATTTAGGTCTTATGGTATTTCGGTGTTTTGGTTTTACGGCTGGCTCAAAACAGGTCCAAAGTTCATACCGAAGCCTCCCAGAGGTGGCTTGACCGCAATACCAGAACACCATAAAACTGCCACACCTAAACAGTTACTATTGCCTTCTAAAAAAAACGGGCAGCTATTTCCAGGAAACAGCTACCCGTTGCGCTCGTAATATATTCAAAAACAAGACAGTTTGTCAATGATTTGGTGGCGAAACTTTTTTGGGAGCTTTCGCCAATTGCGCCGCAGAAAAGCTGGAGCCGGCCGGAATGCCGGCCCCAGGTATACAGATGCGACATAATGAACTGGAGGCCTGTGGGAGGCGTGAGGAGGGGCGCTGTTCGCCATTCGCTGTTCGCTGTTCGCTGTTCGTGGGCTCAACCTCCGCTGTCAAATGCCAGCGGGTTTTGGGCCACCAGCCGGAAATTGATCCGCCGGCCCTGTAAGCAATCCCAGAAGCCTGGTGGCCAGGCGACGCGGCATTCGCTCACGCCGTCGCCGCCGACATAGAAAAACAGGCGCTCCGGTGCCGGGCAGCCCTCCGCCAGGAAAAACATCTTGCCTCGGCACCATGGGCCGATACCCGGCGCCCGGACGCGCAGCACCCTCTGGTAGCCCACGCCCGCTTCGCGGACCAGGGCGCTGTCGACGCTGAAGGACAAAGCAGGGGAGGAGAGGGGCAGCCGCCGGCAGTTGGCCATCAGCGCCCCCTCCCCAAACCCCACCCAGCCCTCGTAGACAAACTGGCAGGGGTCGGCGCAACCCGTGCCCGGCACCGTATCCGGCGGGCTGTATTCCGGATACGGGCAACCGGTGTCCGGCTGCCCTATCGGGGAAGTTGGCTGCATCAACGCGGCGGCCCCCTCCTCGCAGGAATAAGAAACAAACGCCAACAGCAGCAGGGAAAAACAAGCAGTTTTCATAGCTTAAAGCTTATGGTGGCGTATTAAATCCGTTGATCCATTCAGCCCTGGAGGTCCGCTCTCCATTTGCACCGAAAATTCTGACGGATTTAATACACCACCGCTTAAAGAATTAGTCTACCCGTCTGATGTTGGGCACTCCATGCCTCCTGCACACGCTCGGCCTCGACTCCGCTCGGCTCGACTCGACTCTCGCTCGGCTCTCGCTCGACTCTGCTACTCGCTCGGTCTGCCTTCTGCCTTTCTGCTTTCTGCTGTCCGGCGTTCGGCTGAGCCTCGGTATACCGCAGACGGGTAGCCGGTTAGTCGTGCAACACGCAAGCCGCCGCATAGCTCACCTTCATCTCCCGCTGCCGCGCATCCGCCACCAGCAGCGAAGGGCGCTGGACGTCGAAGACAGCCACGTAGTAGATTCCCCGGAACGCCACCGGCACCGTCACGTGCATCCCCCGGCAGAAGCCCTTGAAGAGCAAGTAAAGCGGGCCCGTTTCCCCTTCCCGGAAATAAATGCAGAAGGGGTACGTGCCCATCGGCTCGTAGAAAGCCGCCAGCTGGCGGAAGCGGTGGAAGCTGTAGGCTTCGAGCCATTCGGCCGCCTCGCCCCGTTGCAGGCAGCGGGCGCCGTCGAAGAGGCGGAGGACGTTGGTCGTGACAGGAGTGCTTTTTTCAGCAGGAAAGGGGCGTTGCCCATAGCCGGCCAGGGCCAGCAGGCAAAGCAGGAGGAGGGGCAGGGTAGTTTTCATAGCTTTAGCATTAGGTTTCAGAATGCGGACTGACACCCCTTTCTGTTTTCCGGGAGGGAAGATAGGGAGGATAGGAGGATTTGTCCTAATGACATTGCTTTTGATGTCAAAAAAGCGGAGGGGGCTGGCTCAAAAACCTTGTACGCCCCAGGCACTTTTTGTCGGGGCTATTTGTTTTGACGACAATTGTAAGTAATATATTTCTTTATCTTTACAAAGAAAGCCACATGAAAATAGCAGGCAACAGTAATGAAGTGGTAGAAAAGTGGTGGGCGTTGATCAGGCACGCGAGCGCGGAATCCAGGCTGGAGCTTGCCTCCCGGCTCATTAATTCTTTGAAAACAGAAGAGCCAAGGAAAACAAAGCGTGGAAAAGCAGTTATATGGCGCCTGGGCTGATGATGGAGAAAGCGCGGAAGATTTGATCGAACTGATCAGGAAAGCCAGGCGGTTAACCGCAAAATAGAATCTTTCATTGAGCTAATTATTAGACACGAACATCGTAATTTTTTCAGGCAAATATGGCATTGATGCAAAAGATGAATGCAGTTGGCATAGAAAACTCTTTCATTTCAGAAATAACCCAGCATGTTTTGAAATACGGAGCAATTTTAAGCCAGCAGCCGGAAAAAACCGTGAGGGTGCCCGCGCTTTGTTTTATACGATTAAAGCTTGCACGCCAGCGATCGACTTCTATGCGTCGTCAGGGCGGTAAGCCCGCCTCCTCTTGTGGGTTGAGTTTAATCGACGATTTCGACTTGTTGATTGGCTGCACCGCTGCAATAATATAACGGTTTGACTCCAGGACAAATGACAATGGTAAATATAACAGTTTATAGCTTGATATTGATCCTTTGGACCAAATTTTGTATATGTCCAGTTTAACTGGAAACCAAGCAAGCAGCAATACGTGTATCTATCATCCGCCAAAACAATCGGTAGGCTTCGGTCGGGGCACTCCAGCCACCTGCCAAAATCCCGCTAACAAAAAATGTTTCCCCAGTTTTCCCGCCCATTTAGCTATATTCACGAATTCCTTAACCCAAAATGTAATGCCATGCCCCAACCATCCTCCACCCGCAAAACATCGAAACTTTACCCCGCCCGGCTGTTCTTGCTGTTCCTGTCCCTGGGCACTCTGCCCGGCTTCAGCCAGGACTACGTCTACACCTACGCCGGCGACGGCACCCCCGGCTACGTCGACGGCGACGCCAGCGAAGCCCGCTTCAACACCCCCTTCGGCATCGCCCTCGGCCCGGGCGGCAGCCTCTACCTAGCTGAGAGCATGTTTGATCCAGCCACCCCAAAATCCCGCTAAAAAAATGTTTCCCCAGTTTTCCCGCCCATTTCGCTATATTTCTTATCCATACCTCCGGGTATGCACTTCAAAAAGCCAACCATCTCACCAAAAAAACATCGAAACTTTATCCCGCCCGGCTGTTTTTGCTGTTCCTGTCCCTCGGCACGTTATCCGGAAGATCAGCCCCGAAGGCGAGGTGTCCACTTACGCCGGTGCCGGCATTGCCGGCCATGCCGACGGCCCGGCCAGCTCCGCACGGTTCAACAGCCCCATCAACCTGTGTTTTGATACGGAGGGCAACCTGTACGTCTCCGATTTCCAGAACCAGCGCATCCGGAAAATCACCCCCGCCGGCGAAGTAAGCACCATCGCCGGCGACGGCTTTGTCGGCTACGAAGACGGGCCCGCCCTCCAGGCGCGGTTCAGCTACCCCCGCGGGATTTGCATCGACGATCAGGGCAACCTGTGTATTTAGTAGTGATTTCCAAAACAAGCGCATCCGGCAAATCACGCCCGGCGGCCAATGAATTACTTTGGCTGCGAGTTACGACGGCAGTCTCATCAGGGGAAGTACTGCCCTCCAGTAATTCAGCTACCCCGCGGGATCTGCATCGACAACGAAGCGTTAAGCGTTCTCTACGTCGGCGACAGCTGGAACCACCGCATCCGGAAAATCACGCCCGGCGGCGGTGGTATCCACCTGGGTAAGGCGGCGGCACAGCAATGGGCGTGCAGAGCGTCGGCGGATACGTCGACGCTGCCGGCGCCGAAGCCCGGTTTTACACCCCCACCGAGCTATCCATCGACGAAGGAGGCAACATCTACGTTGCCGACGCCTACAACCACCGCATCCGGAAGATCGACGCCAGCCAGTCCGTCACCACTCTCGCCCGGCAGCGGCGGTTCCACTTACCGACGCCGGCGGCTTCCGGGACAGTACCGGAGACACCGCCCGGTTCAACGTACCCACCACCTGCCACGCCACCCCCGGCGGCGACGTCTTCGTCGGCGACGGCTCCAACAACCGGGTGCGGAAAATTGCGCCCGACAGTTACGTCACCACCTTCGCCGGCACCGGAGAAGCCGGCTTCAGGGACGGTACCGACACCTTAGTGCGCCGGGAACGAAATTCTTAAACAATCCTTTGGGCTGTTTTTCGCCCATGCTGCGTTGCTCCTCCCTTCCGTAGCTTCGGCTATGGGCGGTCGTCGCGCCCTGCCTGCTCGCCAGCTCGCTGGCAGGTTGCCTGGTAAAAAACAGCCTCAAATTATTGATCAACAACTTCGTTCCCGGCGCACTCGCTCAGTTCGATTTTCCAAGAGGGATCGCCCTGGACACCAGCCTCCGCCGCCTGTACGTAGTGGATTTCAACAACCACGCCATCCGGTATGTCCAGCTGGAACCGGCAATGGCGGAAAGGGAACCCAGTACCCCAACGCTGCGGTATTATACCCCAACCCCTTCGGCGAACAAATTGTCATCGCGCTGGGTAAAAAACAAGCAACCTCCATGTAACCGTGAGCGATGCCTGGGGCAGGCTGTGCATACGGAAAGGCTGCCTGCCGGCAACGCCTTCCCCTCAACCTGGATAGCCTGCCGCCGGGGATGTACTGGTTGTCGGTTTGGCAGGAGGGGAGCTGCTCGTTGCGAGTAAAGTGATAAAGCTATAACGGTTGCCCGCAGCCTATCCGGTAGCTGCTCGAGGGTGCGGACAGCAACCCCTTCTCCTGGCAGCCCAATGCATCCGGAGTTGCTTCAAGGGCTTCGCCTGGGCGGTGCCCGGTGTAGTATATCATCCTACGCAACAGGATAGCAAGTTGAAAAATGTTATCAAAAGATTGAACACAATTAACGCCTAAAACCGTTAACTTTATGGAAGAAGGCTTTCAAAAAAAGCGCAATTTGCCTGAAGCATCGAATCATGGAAACAGTAGCTGGTTTTAAATCAAAAATCCGGGAGGTTTTGGATGAATACCTTCGAAAGCTCCGACAACCTGCCAACCAAAGCATTCATTTCGAGCCGGTTATTGACGAAACTGGAAATCATTTCCAAATTGTGGTACCAGGCTGGGAGGGTGACCGGCGGGTGTTCAACCTTTTGTTCCACCTGGATATTATCGGGGATAAGATTTGGGTGCAGGAAGACAAAATGGAATACAGCATTGCCGAAATGCTTGTCGAACATGGCGTTTCTAAGAAAGATATTGTATTACTATATTTCCCAGATTACCATCGCAAGCATACGGAATATGCAGTGGGTTAAGCCTTAGAGATGCTTGTTTGGATACCACCAGCCCCCTGCAAATATCAGGTACCCATCGGCATATATTTGGTTTTATGGAAACATAAGAGCCTAAAATGTTTGGTACTTTACCATCCAGCCCAGGAGCCTGTCGGAGATGCCCTTGATGGGCTGCGAGCGGCAAATATTGTTCTGCACTTCATTGCTCCCCGACCCTTCGGGTGCAGGGGCAGGCTGTCGGTCACGTAGCCCCACTATGCTCCCTTCTCGCACCTCGTTCAGAATAATATTTGCTCGCTCTCGTCTCATCAGCACTTCTCCGACAGGCTCCTAGGTTTGCTACACCTTATCATCAACGAAATGCCCCCGGTAGCGCCCCGCCGGGAGCCTGCGCCTGCCACAGCCTCCCCTGCGACGGCGGTGCCGGGTGCCACAGCCAGCCTGCCCGGGGGAGGAGAACTGGGCGGTAAGCGGCCGCCCTGCTGCGGAATACTTGCATTTGCACATTCAACAGGTACTACTGGCTGCGGGAGCGAGCTGCACCACGAACAGTACCATGGCAAGCGCCGATCGAGGCAGTAACTTGCAGGGGCTGCTGGCTGTGCGATTAGCCAACCGGGGAGGAAGGCTTAGGAGAAAGCGTTTAGCAACATATGAAGAGGGGCTGTTGCCGTGTTTAGCCAGCGGTTTCGAGATAGGCGGGCAGGCGTTTTGAATTGCTTGAGGAATGGCGTAAAACCAGGTTGACAGGATCAAGGCAATCAAGGCTTTGGGAACTTTTCACGCCGCTGCTTCCACCTCTTCCGCCTTCACCAGCGCCGGTTTCATCGAAAAAAATATCCAGCCGATAGCCCCGACAAAGATCAAAGTAGCAAGGATAGGCCCCTCTATCCCAACAGGGCCCCCCGATACCCAACCGGGCTGCCCGAGGTGGAATCCGTGTATTCCGGTTGGCGTCTTTGCCTGGCGGTTATTTAAAAAATATTCAATCACCTGCCCGACATAGGAAAACTATTTCAGCACCAATTTTTTCTGGAATGACAAAACTCCATTTGTGCCGGCCAGCCAGTACACTCCTTTTGCCAGGCGGCTCAACTGGCATTGCAGGCGAGGCATTTGAGCTGGTTGCCAGCTAAGCGATTCCCATACCGCCTGCCCCTGGCTATTATACAGGGCCAGTTGCCACTTGCCGGAGGCATCCATCAACTCGACGGCAAACTTACCATCCGAAGGGTTCGGGAACAAGCGCACTTGTTCCGGAGAGAGGTACTGGCTTTCGCCCTTTGAAATAACGCGCTCATAAGTAAGCACGGCATTTCCGTTTTGGCTGGTCAAAGTAAGGATGTCGCCGCTCACCGAAAAAGAGGGGGACCCGTAGCCAATGGCAGCGCCGCCCCACTGATTAAACGCAAGGCTGGAAATGTTCAGCGAGGTCCTCCATACATACTCTATGCCGTTAGGCCCAATGGTGTAGGAGGAGCTAAAGCCATTCAGGGCAAAGCTAGCCTCATTCAAATTTGAGACGAACCTGTTGCCTTCCAGGGAGTACCTGGCCCTGGCTATCCCGGAATAGGCGTTGTCTTCAAAACTTGCTAAGTAATTCAGGCTATCCTCGCCGTTGACGTCTGTAATGGTTAGAGTAGCAGACAAGCCGGCAATGGCGCTGTTGTTGTATGTCCCGTTTACGAGGTTCCAGGTTCCAACAATATCCTGAGCGACAAGGGGGCAGGCCAATAAGAAGGCACACAGCGAAAAAAGGCAAACAGCAGCTGATTTTTTCATGTCAAGGTGTTTTCAACAGTAAAAATATTTTACCGCTATAAGATACCTTAAACTGGCGCCTCCTTACCTGTAAAAATGGAACATTTCTTTACTCCGGCATCAAAAAACGGGCGAGCTCATTATCCTCGCCCAGGAATTCGGAAGGCCGGCCCTTCGTGAAATCATGGAAGTCTTTGATCAAATGCGACTCGTCGTGGTACCCAAAATCTACCGCAGCCTGCAACAGGTCGGCGCAGCCACCGGAGAGGATAGCGCGAAGCGCGAAATTGAAGCGGATAGTCCGGGAATATTCCTTTACGTTCAGCCCCAGCCTTGGCAGGAACAAGCGATTTAAATGTTGCCTGCTGAGGCCGAACTTCCTTGCCAACTGATAAACTTTTGTCTTCCCAGCGTCCTGGACGATATGGTTAACGACAGCATCCACCACATCCAGCCGGAAGTCCTTATAGCGAAGCTTTTTCACGAAAAAACGTTCCAGTATATTGATCCGCGCCTGAAAAGAGGGGTTGTGATACATCCTGTCGAGGACATCAGGCATTTCTTCGCCTAACCCGTCGGCTACGTCCAATAGCTGGTTTGTCAATTCCTGTTGAGGAAGGCTGAGGAATAAATGAAACCGCCCGGGGTGGAAAATCACCCCAAATACATCGGCTGCCCCGAAAGCATGGTTGACGAAAACCGGCTTAGTATACTTCCCAAAAATATAGGATCTGGGGATATGGCGGCCGTCGTAGCCTACGTTGCTCACCTGGATCGGCTCTTCGAAGTGGAGCACCATGCTGGTGAAACCGTTGGGGAAGGTGAATTCCCGATAGGGCTGATGCTCGGAGGTATACCCGTTTATCTGATAATACCGGAGGATGAAAGGCTGCAGGCAAGGGGCTGGATCGGCTGCCAGGTATTTCATGATATTGGCTTAGGTGATTAAGGCTAAATGAAAAGATAACGAAAATTTCTGTTGTTTTCGTTCAGGGGCATCGTATTTGAACGAGACATCTTGGCCTATGGGCTGGTGTTGGCCCTTGCGTAGCCAATTTTCACGAGAGAAAATGTTTCATAAAACGGTGATGAGGCGAATTTATGAAACTTTGATTTTCAAAACGGGTTTTTGGCACAGGAAAAGCGGGGTAAAGGGGGGATTGGAGGGCAGGGGAGCGCGTGTCAAAAAACGGCCGTTTTTTGGGACAGCGGATGGTGGTGCCGGGCGGAATTTCCTGGCCAGCCCATTGAAATACAGATAGAAAAAGCAGGCCGTAGCCTCCGGAATTTGCGGGTTGTAGACGTGGCGCGATGCCTTTTTCTTTAAAGATGAAAAGATAGCCGTCTACGGGCAAGGCAACTGGGCGGCCAACCTGGCGCTAATCGCCCGGGAATTCAGTGAGGAGGTTACGATCATCAATCCTGAGCCGGCCCTTCAGCTGGCGCCCTTTATGCAGCAGGAGCTATCAGGAAAGAAGCTGAAAATCCTTAACGATGCAAGAATACAGATTGTAAAAAAGGACCCTCAGTCAGATCGGATAGAGGTTGTTCTCCAAGGCAGTACAGAGGCTGCCCAGGCCCTTCCGTTTAAAGTGCTGTTTATGGGGGAAAACCTTCGGTTGCCTTCTTCCCCAGCAGATCTGGGAAATTCACTTCACGTGGTAAAGCTTCATTCTGAAGCAGACCTCAACGCCTTCGATCATTATACATTGTATGAAAAGGGGCGGCGGCTTGCCGGGCTTTTCTAACCCATTGCCCTGGCAAAGGCGACCAATCCGGCTTGGAGTACAAAAATCAGTAAACATGCGCTCCATATCTATTCAATCCCCCTATAGTAGACCGGCTCATCGATGATCATAAACGGAAATTGGTTATTGACCTTCCTTCTGTTTGAGTAGCTTAACTCATCGTATGCTGTGCCATACTGCTTTAAAGCTTCCTCCCTGCGGAGCTTTTCCAGCTCCGTACTGACAACATCAATAACCTGGACGTATTTCCCGTAAGTGGACATGCCCTCCGGCCGAAGGGCAAACATGCACTCCCCTTCGCCCAGGTAACCGGTTATGGCTGTAAACAATACGCTTTCTTCAACAGGCTGGCCGTTGAGGATATATTCATCCGAGTCGGTGATATCGATGACTACTGCCTGTAATCCGGGGATATTGGCCATAGTAGCCGGGTCGTACTTCCGGGGTAGTGGCGGCGGCGGCGGAGGTGGCGGCGGCGGGGGTGACGGAGGAAAATCTTTCCCGTAGTCAGGGTCTTCTTTTTTTCTCCGTTCTTCCTCTTCCTGGTTGGTTATCGAGATCAGGTTTTCTGGTTGTCGCGGCGCCAAATTCCTAAGCTGGTAAAACCGTTCGATGTTTTCTTCATCCCGGGGCGGCAGTTTGTAATACCTCCCCCGGTTCCAGTCCGGAGGGAAATTGGTGCCTTCCTTTGGCAGCCCGACGAAAAACACCTTCAACAACCTAAACCGTTTCAACTCCTCCTGGATCAGGGCGACATCCCGCATTTTTACTTCCGAATCTGCTACGATAGCAACAGCCACCTGAAAACGATGAAAGCCGTCCCGATCCCTAAGCTTCGACAGCAAATACGGCTTCAGGGAATCGATATCGGTGTACGCGCTGTCTCCAAAGCCAAACGTCAGGCTGTTGGCGGAGCCGTAATAAAGGTTCAGTGGGATCAGCATCTGCCGGTCCGCCTCCAGGGCCAGGCTTTCCAGCCGGGGCGGGTTGATCCGGGGATCCAGCTTGGGTGCAAACATCCGTAGGGTTTGTGCGGAGGCGGCAGGGAGGGTGGACAGGAGGGCCAGGGTGATGGCAAGCAAATATTTTAAAGCTCGTTTTTTCATTATAGTGTTATTTGGGTTGGGTTGATTGGTTAATGTTTTGCAATATTGGGAATGTAGCATGAGAAGAAAGCGTAAAGAGGGCAGGGAAAATTGGGCCTTTCATTATTGTCTGGGTTGTTGTGAAGGTTTTAAGATACTCAAAAAACGTTTTTTACTGCCGCCATTGTATATCCTGCTAATTTAGCGGGGCTCGGCAAAAATTCGGTTATTCACCTTTTGGCAATTTTACTGGGACAAACAATTCATATCCAAAAGTGGGCAGTCAGGCTACATTTGGAGAGGCTCTATAAAAGTTTCAAAAAACGCTGTTGCTGGGCTTTTTTGAAACTCCGGAAAAGCATACCGGAAAAGGGTTTGAAGAGGTTTTGGCATCTTGGGTTAAAAGTTCTACAAAACGGTCATTTTTTGAAACTGCACCCAATTCCCTCGGATTCGACGGAATTAAGATTTTGCTGCATAGGAAATTACCATCTATATTTTAAAACAAAATAATTTAATTTTCTCGCCCAACCGTCATTTGTAAACTTATTTGTTTTATTTTCCCCGTTCAAACATACTATGGACGCCATGGACTATCCTGCTCAAAACGCCGGGAAAGGAGGGGCTGCCGTCGTGCCCGTCATCCCATTGGAAAAACTCACCCTCGAACTGCCTTTCTGCGGCACCGTGCCGGCAGGCTTTCCCAGCCCGGCGGACGACTATCTGGAAGAGCGGCTGAGCCTCGACAAGTACATCATCAAAAACCTATCCTCCCCCTTTTTCCTCAAGGTAGAAGGGCTGTCCATGAAAGCATCCGGCGAGCGGAACAGGGGGGGCAAGCAGCAGGGCAGCGGCGGGGAGGTTGCCCCGGGCAGGCGAGTTGCCGCCAGCTGGTTCCGCGAGGGAAGCTTCCGGCAAGGAGGTGCGGGGTCCTGGCAGGCAGCCTCCAGGAGCCAGGAGCCAGTTTCCAGTAAGACGGTTCAGGCTCCCAGGGCTTGATGCCTGCTCCGCCAGACACAAAAAAATTGAAACAATTATTTTTAACCTAAGCATCAGGGAACCAGCCAGTTAAGGCGCATCCCGGGCGGCTTGGGCAGCAAGCAGGAGCAGTGGAGTTTGCTAAAGCCGCCAAATTCCCCGATATTAGCGCCAGCTAGATGAGGTTAAGGGTTTTCTTGCCCCACGGGGTAAACCTTCAACTTCCATTCCACAAGCGCCACTTGCTGCCGAAGCGAGCGGCGCTTTTTTTGGTTCAGGTTATCATATTTAGAGCAGGGAAGGGAGGTTCTGAACAGGCTACTCCAAGCCATACAGTTTAATATCCGGGACGAACCGAAAATCCTTGACGTTGTAAGTATACAGTTCAATCTGGTGGGTTACAGCTGTTGCTGCGATTATGGCGTCAGGGATTTTTAGCCCATGGCTCAGGTTGAATTGCTCCATAAATTCCAAGGCCAGCTTTGAAACAGGAATGCCTATCTCGATGAAATCGTAGTACCTAAGGGATCGCGCAACAATAACTTACCCATCTATAGTCGTTATTTTGCGCGCTGGCGGCGTTGCCAAGCCTCGCCGTAGCTGGGCTATGCCTACGTTTGGCGCCTTGCCAGCACACAAAATAACTTCCTCTATTTTGGGTAACTTATTATTGCGCGATCCCTAATCCTTTTCTTCATTATTTCGAGCTCCTTTTTGTTGCCCATGCCTTGATACAATTCCATCACGGTAATGACAGAGAGCGCTATATTTTCATGGCCTATCCTGTTGAGTTCTTCAATGGTGTTTTTATCGCCATTGAATGCGTGGATAAAAATATTAGTGTCGCAAAGGATCATAGCCTAACTCCAGTTACGGGCCCAGGATTTGCTTCTTATTTCATCGATGTCCCTTGGGTTTTCCTTCCATATCCCGAATAACTCGCCAGGGTCGATGCTTTTGTCTCCTCTTGAAACCGGAAGGCCGCTGGCCGGCAAATCAGGCTGTTCAATGATTTTGATGCCCTCCAGGTCCAGTTGGCTCAACAATTTCAGCAGCACTTCAATTTCCCTTATGCTAGTTGTTTCTATAGTAATCCTCATAAAAGCAGGTTATAGTCTTTAAAGTAGTGCCAAGATACCACTTTTAGTTCTATTTGTACATTCAAAAAGATACCCGCTGCCCACCGCCGCCTTTGTTTCGAGGGTCCTCTTCCGCCCCGACGAGCTGAACTTCGTCGAGCACCTGTCCGTCAACGCCTACCTCCTCGCGCAGGCCGTGGTAATCAACCTAGTACATGAATACCTAAATAAATACCCACTTATGCTTGTTCTTTTGAACTTTCTCTTCGTCAGAAAAAACTCACGTAGCTCCGGCTATGCTCGTTTTTTCTTCCTTGATTAAGTCCAAAATAACTGCGCCTAAGCAACCATTTATTTAAGTTTTCATGTACTGGCCGTGTCCCTGCCGATGTCCTGGTTTGGGCACGGCATGGCCATCCTCGCCCTCGCCCCGTTGGCCCTTTCCATGCTGTATGTCGGCTACAGCCAGTACCGCACCTTTACGTACAGCCTGGCGGGGTCCATGTGGAGGACGGCCGTGTTCCTGGCTGTTTGCGCCGTGCTAACCGCCGCCGCATACTCCAAGCTGGCTGATATGGTTATCCGGTAGCATCGCGGGTTGGGTTGGGCGGGCGGTGCCGGCAGGCGCCGGTGATCCGTCTGGGCATAGCCTGCCGGTACTGCCCGCGCGGGGCTGGGCAGGCGGCCGATGCCTGCCGGCAGTGAGCTCTCTTTGGCGAGGCAGGAGGAGGCTGCATGGACAGCTTGGCAAGGCGGGCGGGATTTCGGAGACGCCCTTCGACAAATGCCGGTTTCATGACGATTACCCCTTCACCTTCTGCACATAATTCCAAGCCGTCCCGTAGGAAATCCCCAGCTCCTTCCGGATCTGGTTGACCGATTTCCCGTCCCGGTACAGCCTCGTTATTTTCTCCTGGACACCATTTGCAATGGGCGGCCTCGAGGTACGCTTACCCTGCGCCTTGGCTCTCGCCATACCTGCCCTGTGGAATAATGCAGGCTCCATTCAGGCTATTCCACAGGGCCGGCCCTCACTCGCTCGCTGATCAGGGCGCTCTCAAACTGCGCGATGGAAGCCATGATGCTGAAGATCAATTCCCCTTGAGGCGTGGTCGTATCGACGTTCTCCTGGTACGAAATGAAGTCCACCCCCAGCGAATGAAACTCCTTCAGAGCATCGAGAGCGTGTTGGGAGGTGGTCGTTTGGGCTGCAAATACCATCTTTCGGAACCTCACTTCAGCTATTTTTTCGTCCATAGCTTTGGCTATGCACTCAAAAATAAGCTTTGTGAGAACCCGAAATCTGATATTTTCGCTACCAAAGCACCACCTCCCAACACGCTCTGGCCAGCGCCTGAGTAGAGCGGGCAAAACGGTCGTAGCGCCAGGCCAGCACCACATCGACCTTCCGTTTCCGCACCTGGTTGATCATCTTCTGGTATTCCTCTCTCTGCTCCGAAGCGCCGGAAGCATGGTCGACAAATTCTCCCACCAGGTGAAAGCCACGCCGTTTTGCATAGTCCCTCAGCTGGATCAGTTGATTTTCCGGGTCCTGCCCCTTATCCAAAGTGGAGACCCTTGCGTAAATGACAGCACGTTTTTGCATATCATAAAGGTACTCCTTTTTGATAACGCTTTTTGGATTTGTAACACGCTGATTTTCAAGGGGAATTTTTAGCGATTTTGAAGGGCCCTTTTTGATAAGGGGGTAAAGCGCCATTTTCATCGCAATATTTGCCTAGCCAAGCGGCTTTCCGGAAGCAGAAACTCATTTTCGCTATAGGGCTTACCGGCAGAAGCTACAATGCAGAGCAGCCACAGTGTTGCGCCCAGCACGGCGGCAGGAGCTCGGCTTTTGCGCCCGGCAGACGAGGCCTGCCCAGCCAGCTACTTTGAGCGCAGCTGTTGCAAAGCTGGCGAAACCATACTATAACAGCCTTTTGCATCGTTCCCCAAAAGGAAACCCTTCGCTTTTCTTCCAATCTGTTCTTTGAAATATTTTTCCGGGCGGTATTCATAAGGGCAAAATGTCGCCGTTTTTTTCATATTTTAATGCCGTAATTTTTAGGAAAAACGCTCCAAAGATGTGGTTTTTAAGGAGATTTATACAGGTTTTTGCCATTCAATTAACTGACAGTCAGGCGATTGTTAGAGTTGAAGGGTTGGAGTGATGTGTGCTGCCGAGAGGCACTGCGACTTTTATAGGAAACACTATCAATCACCAGATATTTGTTGGAGTGATGTGTGCTGCCGAGAGGCACTGCGACAGGTTGGGAGTTCACTTTGCGCTAGCGTTGTAGGTTGGAGTGATGTGTGCAGCCGAGAGGCACTGCGACTAGTGTCCGAAGAAGTGTAAGTATTGCCATCGAGTTGGAGTGATATGTGCTGCCGAGAGGCACTGCGACAAATCGGCCACCCGTTGCATACCTTTCCAGTAGCCGGGTTGGAGTGATATGTGCTGCCGAGAGGCACTGCGACCTGCACTGGCCCTGCGGGTAGTTATTCACCTCATTGTTGGAGTGATATGTGCTGCCGAGAGGCACTGCGACATGACTCTGTCCTGAAGGCCGGAATTGATCTGGTTGGAGTGATATGTGCTGCCGAGAGGCACTGCGACTTGTTCACAACGTTGTTGATTACAATATTGATGTTGGAGTGATATGTGCTGCCGAGAGGCACTGCGACCAGAACGCTTGCCGTGGTGGTCAGTGATTACCGTTGGAGTGATATGTGCTGCCGAGAGGCACTGCGACTATTCCACACCGAAAGCAGGGCTTTTCGCACTGATGTTGGAGTGATATGTGCTGCCGAGAGGCACTGCGACTCCAGGTAATTCTGAAAGGCGTCGGCCACTTGGGTCAAGAAGGTTGGAGTGATATGTGCTGCCGAGAGGCACTGCGACCTTTTTAACAGCGCTTTTCTTAGCGCCCTGGGTGTTGGAGTGATATGTGCTGCCGAGAGGCACTGCGACGTGCAGGCCACATCGTGTAGAAACTACTCAATGTTGGAGTGATATGTGCTGCCGAGAGGCACTGCGACTTGCCAACAATCTTGCCAGGCTCAAGCACGACGTTGGAGTGATATGTGCTGCCGAGAGGCACTGCGATCCCGCTCAAGCCTTACTAAGCTCGCCTCGAAGGCTCGCTAAGTGCGGCTAGAGAGCGGGACTGGGCTGCGCCCAGCTTTCTGGAAAGAATATTGAGTAGGTTGAGCGCAGCGAAATTTTATCCGGCTGGCCAGACGGACCCGCTTTTTAGTGAAGTAGGCCCAAAGGGCCGTTACGGAACTTAAGCGGGATGTGATCCCGACATCGCTGCGCTCATCGGGACAGGTTGGGTGCTGCCGAAAGGCACTGCGACACCTGATAGTAATCCTCAACCCCGTCCTGCATGCACTTTGAGCATTGTGAAGGATTGGCGAGGCTTATGTGCTGCCAAAAGGCACGCCGCCAAGCTGTGCCCGGATTCGTCGGATTACCGGGGCCAGCTTTTGGCGGCGGGCAGTGCGGCTTTGGGCCAAAAAAGAGAAAGAAGACCCACTGCCGGGATATGCACCTACCAGGATAATTTCTTATTTTACGGCATGACGTTATTTTTAGACACCGAATTTACCGGCCTGCGGCAATCGGCCGAGCTCATCTCCCTGGCGCTTGTCAGTGAGAATGGGGAGTGGTTTTATGCAGAATTCACGGATTACGACGCTGCCGCTTTGTCCGGTTGGCACAAAGAACACGTGTTGCCGTACCTTTTCCTGGAGCAGGGAAAACGGCCGGGCTACGCCAAAGAGGGCGGGACTGTAGCGCGGGGAACCAGGGCGGAAGTAAAGGAGGCTTTAGCCGGCTGGATGGCACAGTTTGAAAAGACCGAGGTTTGGGCTGACGTGCCGGCTTACGACTGGGTGCTGTTTTGCGAATTGTTTGGCGGCGCGCTGCATTTGCCAAAGCAGATATTTTATATGCCCTTTGATTTTGCCACTCTTTTAAAAGCGCAGGGGAGAGACCCGGACGCGCCGCGGGAATCCCTGGCGGAAGAATGGGCCGGCAGGCACGAGGGCGCCAGGCACAACGCGCTGTACGACGCTTTCCTGCTGCGGGAAGGGTACCGGAACCTCGCGGCTGTGGAGGAAAAGAAGTTTGAACATTGAAAAAATTTGACATTGTAGCGCAATAAAAAACAATCGGCGGCGGTTATCTCCTCCAACAGAATATAACCAACTTGCTTAGCCCCGTCAGAGAATGAATAACACCGGAAATGCCCTGTTCAGCCACCACATTTTTATATTCCCGTTCAAGTGGGATTTCCTTCCCGCAGGGAAAACCGTGCTTGAAGTACCTTTCTCAGAACGGGCTTCCATGAAAAAAGTAACGGCAGCCCTGGCAGGGCTGCCCTGGGAGCCTTCGCCGTTCAAGATCCAACTCGACGACGCTGACCAGTACCATACTTTCAACGAATACAATTATTTCCACGGCTATGTAAGGGACGCCCTTGCCTTGACCCTGAACGAGCAGGAGACCACCCGGAGATTCCGGTACCTGTTGCCAAGCGGAGAAGAAAAGCCGGCGTACGAAATTTCGATAGGCAAGGGCAAGGATAACCCTCCAATACAATACAAGCTCATTATCCGGGATATCCTCCTGACTTGTTATGACATCGGCGTCGGCTTCCTGGCCTTTTTCCTGGAAAACCGGGAAACCGGAGCGCCAGAGGATATCCTCCGCATCAACGACTTCGGCAGGCGGATTTACCCGCAATTCCTGGGATACGCTCCGAAGCCAGAGGAGCAGGGCGAAAACAAGGAGGAGGAAGGGACAACAGAGGAGGTTTCCCCGCTCGATGCCCCCAAAGCATCCTTTTTAGCCGACACGATTTCGCTGACGGGCATCAGCAAAGAACCTATAAAGGAAAGCTTTTCCTATTACAAGGTTGCCGCCAGCCTGAACGGCGAGCCGTTCAGGCTCCCCGAACACATAAGCTACCTGCTTGGGCCAAAATTTGCAGTAGCTACGCGGGAAACCAAACAAACCCTGCCGAGGCCGAGCATACTGCTCAGCCCCCTGATCGACGACCGGATGTACGTCCTTTGCTACTACTTCGCCGCGCCAGAGTTGTCGGCCACCCTCCGCAGGTTTGACCAGGAAAAAGGCAATTATTCTTATGCCGCCAGCGATTTTTGGTATTCTTACCTGTTCGTCGACCCTTCGTTGGACCCCAGCTGCAGGAGCAGGCCAATGATGGAGAAACTGTTGAAGCGGCATACTTACGACCGGTGGATAGAGTACCAGGATCCAGGTGAAAGATACCAAATCCAATTATATGGCATATCAAGGTATTCTTTCATGATGCTGGTGGACAGGAGCACGTTTACCGAGAAATTCCTGATCAACCACCACCGGTACCTGTACTTTCAGGCGATGGCCTTGGCATTGACGCAAAGGGCGGCCATACTCCGCTTTGCCGCCGAGGCCGCCAACATTTCCGAGGAAATAAAAACCGGCAAGGACATTGCCAGGCAAAAGCGGGCCATCCGGGAAGTCTACCGAGGGTATCTATATTTCACCAACAAGGTTTATTTCAGGGAAATAACGCCGCAGGAACAAGGCATCGAGCTGTACGACATGGCACGGGAAATCATGGAAATCGATCCGGACCTGCATGCGCTGCAGCAGGAGATCGAAGAACTGCACAACTATGCCTTGCTGATGGAAGGAGAGAAGAGCAGCCAGGAGGCGGCGCTGCTGACCCGGGTAGCCACTGTTTTCCTGCCGCCGACGCTGGTGATAGGCGTATTTGGCTTTTCCAACCCGCCCAAGCATGACTTTACGCAGAACTTGATTTGTGCCATCGTGGCATCCCTTATATTGATCGCTTTAGTTTTCCTGGTTATCTGGCTCCTGAACCTCCGGCGCAGGAGGCTATGAATCATTCTAAAACTCGTCAAGCCAAACACGATGTTCAAAACGACTGTTTTTCTCCAGCAGCACACGCCTATGATCCACTTCCAACACGATCAGGACGGGGCGACATTGCGGGCAACGGAAGTGAAGCCGAAGTTAGACAAGTTTATTTACAGCAGGTTCAAGCTCCTTTTCCCAGGCGAAAAGGAGCTTCACAAAAGCGTGGAGCTTTTCAATCCGGAGAACCGGGCGAATTCAAGTTATAAACTACGCATATCTAACCCCTATCAGGCGGAAAAAATACTTGTGGCCTCCTATTTGAAAAAAGGTTACAGGAACCTATTAAACGAACACAACATCCCATTTTTACATAACATGCCGTATTTCGCCCAGGAAAGCGAGATCAACAAGCTATTTAGCGAAGACGAGGCTTTCTCCGGCAGCGGAAGGGCGCCAAAAAAGTATAAACTTGTAAAAGAGAACTTAAGCGGGGTTGCCAAGTGGGGCCTAATGAACCAGCCTGACGAACCTATAAACCTAGATTTCTTCTCCTGGAACGCTTCGATAATCAAGGCCATCGAATTATCAGCCCCGTATTTTTTTGCATATGAAAATTTTGGCACGCGCCAAAGCAAAGGTTTCGGCTGTTTTTCGGTAATTAGCCCCCAGCCGTCGTTATCCTTTCATGATTTGGTCAAAGCAGTTTATCCTATCCGGTACTGGTCAGCTTTTGACGATTTGCCTCGCAACCAAATCAAGCGCCTGCAGAAAATCCTCGAAGAAATCCAATCTGATTATAAGTTGATCAAATCCGGCAAAAGCCAAAAAGAAGGAGGAGAATATGAAAAATCTTTGTTATTCCTCTATGGCGTACAGCGGGAAAACCCAGTGCGCTGGGAAAAGCGAAAAATTAAGCAAGATATTAACGCAAGGCCTTTTGACAACCGAGGCAGGACGATTGAACTAATGTCAGAAAGGGGAAATGCGCCAATTTATAACGGCAATGGCGATCAATCCTGGGACGACGGGGCTAAGGCATTTAATTACCAATACATAAGAGCAGTACTAGGCCTGTCAGAACAATTTGAGTTTCAAACAAAATCAGACAGGAGCCCAACCAAGCCAGGGCCTGACAAGTACGTCGTCCAGATAAAGTCGGGCAATAATATCGAACGGTTTAGGTCTCCAATCACCTTTAAAGTTTACGGCAATTCGATCTATTTGCTTGCCGAGGAGCTTACAGAAGAACCAGATTTGACCATTTTAGGAAAAACATTTGATTTTGACCTTAAGCTGAAGCTAAACAACAAACTGAGCACTCGGGACGGACACAAACGCCCAATGTTCTCGCTCGATACCCCCCATCAATTTAGCATCGCGTCGTTCCTTCAATTCGCATTACAAAACAGCCCTGAGGCAGTATCAGGATATACCCCGTTTTAAAATGGAACAACAAAACCAAAACCGCCACTACCTCGCCCTCACCATAGGCCCCATATACCGCACCATGTCGCACGCCCGGAGCACCCGGCAACTATGGGCGGCGAGTTTCATTTTTTCTACCCTGATGCGGGCGCTTTTGCAGCGGCTCGGCAAAATGGAAGGGGCTACCATCCTTTCACCGGACCCTGCCTTGGTTGACAGCGAAAAAACATTTTACGGCGCCGGCATCTGGCCCGACCGCTGTTACCTGGAATTGGAAGGGAAGCCCGGCGCCGACACAATAAATACGCTCATTGAGGATGCCTTAAAAGAGCTGGCAGGTTTGGTTTCGGGCGGCGAAGCCAACCTTTCCCTTTTCCAGGATTACTTTCGGGTTTACGCCATTTATGCTGCATATACAGATGAAGAATTGAAAGCCGAGGAAAAGGAAAACGAAGAAGAGCAGGAAAAGGAACGGAGGAGGAAATCTGTTATTTACAAGCTCAATAAATTGCTCGATGACGCCGAGCTGGCGGAGAGCTTTGTCCCTAAAGGCAGAAACAACATTACTTCAATTTTGGATGAAAAACCAGAAGAACACCTTTACTTATTGGGGTTTTTTAAAGCTGTCGAGAATTCCGTCCTCACCTATTATGAGGCGGAAGATGGCAGCAAAAGGCCTCGAATCCCGTCTCTGCTGGAAATTGCTTCCCGTGAATTCAGGAGGCATCCGGAAGCTTATTACAAGGAGGTAGAATTGCCGGTTTCCAAACAGGTGCGGCATTTCAGAGGCAAGAAAAACGAACAGGACGAACTTCAGGTATATATCCTGCAACGGCTAAAGGCAACCTTTCCGGAAACGTTCCGCCAACGCCATAAATACATCGCTATCGTACAAGCAGACGGAGACGGCGTAGGCAAGTTGATCAGCCAAATCGGGAACGACACAAGCCGCATCCAGCAATTTTCCGGGCAGCTTATGGCTTTTGCGAGAGGTGCCGCCGAAAAAGTCGCCAAATTTGGCGCCTTCCCCATCTATATCGGAGGGGATGACCTTCTTTTCGTTGCCCCGGTGGTCAATGAAGAAAAACAGACGGTACTACATCTGTTACAGCAACTCCGGACACTATTCAAGGAACAGTCATTTTCCGGAGTGCCCCAGGTCTCCCTCTCATTCGGGCTAACCGTTACCTACTATAAGCACCCGCTCGAAGAGGCGTTGAATGCCGCCTACAGCCAATTGATGTACCAGGCAAAGAAGCTGAAAACCCAGGATAGAGCCGGAACAGAAAATAAAAAAGATGCGCTGGCCTTTCTGCTGGAAACCCACAGCGGGACAGGCTTTGGCGCCTCGTTCCACCAAGGGTTAAAGTCGTATCAGGAATTCGCGGACATCTGCCAGTTGTCTCTGATCCAAGACCCCGGATTCCTTTCGGGCTTTATCTACCGCTTGCGTGAACTGGATGCGCTGTTGAAGGACGCCGTCCGCCGAAATACCCTGGGCGCCTTTTTTGACCAACACTTCAACGAGCTGAAGCAAGGGGATGAACTACCCGGTTTTTTGAAAAAAGTCAAAGGGTTCGTAGAAGCGGTGTACACCGACTACGAGAGCGGTTTGCCCCAACTGTCGGAAGAAGAAAGCCACAGCCCACAAAGTGAGTTGATCTACAGTGCGCTTCGTTTTGCTCAATTTCTTAATGCTGCTGACCATGAGTAATGTATTCATCCGCCTTACGCCGCTTGATTATTTTTTCTTCGGAGGCCGCCGCACCTTCGGGAGCGACAACGCCAACTACTTTGTCCGAAGCCGCCTTTTCCCGCAACAGACATCCGTTATAGGGTTGCTGCGGCACCAGATGCTCCGCAAGGGCCAGGAGATCGGCGAGAGCTTTGATGCGGGGAACTCCAGCGGGCAAACTTTCGGCCCTTTGCAGTCCATTTCTGCTGTATTTTTATGCAAGGAAGAAGGCGGCAAGCCTGGCCCGGATAATATGTACTGGGTATACCCTCTCGATGCTCAGCTGGACGAGCAAGGCGAGAATAACATCAAACGGCTTGCTTTTTCCCTCTCTTCAAATGCCCTTTTTCTTACTTCCGATGCGGAAGGGGCCTCCTGGCAAAACGCTTCTGTCTTTTCGGGTTATGACCCAAAGGCCAGCCTCATTGAAAAAAGGTATGCCAATGGCAATGGAGAAAAGGCGAAGGGAAAAGATGTTTTCTCCTCCACCGTCCGCGTGGGCATCACCAAACGCCACCGCAGCCGCCCGAAACCGGATGACAAGGAGAAAGAACGGGGGTTTTACAAACAAGAAGTTTACAAGCTAAAGAACGGGTGGAGTTTTGGGTTTATAGCTGAGTTCAATAATACTTTCGACCCGATGGAACTCAATGATGCCATTACCCCATTTGGTGGCGAGCGGTCCCTTTTCAAGATCAATGTTTCTGAACAGGAACAACCCTGGCGCCAGTTGGAAAAGGAATTTAATGCCGGCCCTTTTGGCCCGGCGGGTGGCAATAAATTCATCTTATTGTCAGATGCTTTTGTTGAAAAGGGCATTTATCAACAATGCGCAGGCGCTATTACCCAAACAATAGATTTTCAAAACATCCATACTCCCAAAGGGAAAGAAGTGCAGCATGCTGCCCTTACCGACAAGCCAAAAGAAGAGAAATACAAACTCTATAAAAGCGGCAAATACCAGCTGCTCCAGCGCGGCTCCGTATTGTATGCGGCAGACAACGGCGAGCAGCTCGGCAAGCTGAAAGATGCCCTTGAAGCAGCAGCGAACTTCAGGAACATCGGCTATAACCAATTCATCATACGCTAAACCACAAAAATATGATAGCCCATATTTATTTGATCAAGGCCCTTACCAACCTGCACGCCGGGAGCGGCGACAGTGGTTATGGGGCGGTTGACAAGATGATCCAGTTGGACCCCGCCACCCGCCACCCTACCATCTTCGGCCAGAGCCTGAAAGGCGCCCTGCGGGAATACTTTTCTGGCCAGGACGGCCACTCCGACAACGGAGAAAATTTCGTCGTGCCTGTGTTCGGCTCGCCGGTAAAGCGAGACAAAGGCAAGGACCCGGAGCAAGGGCTTTTCACCTTCCTCAGCGCCGACCTGCTGGCCGTCCCGGTGCCGGACATCGACCCCGCTTCGCCCAAGGCGTTTTACTTGCAGGGGTCCAATGGGCAGCTGGGGCGCTTCATCGACAAAGCTAAGGCGTTGCAGTGCAAGGCAGACAAGGAAACCCTGAAACAAAAGCTGGGCTGCGACAGCTGGGACGACGGCAAATTCAAAGCCGCCACCCAGGACATACCGGTGCTGGCCCGCAACTACCTCAACAACGGCATCAGCGAAAACCTCTGGTATGAGCAATACCTGCCGCACCAGAGCGTTTTTGGCGCCATCATTTTTTCCAGCAGCGGCGGCCATTGGGATACGTTCGACGAGCACGTAGACGGAAAGGTCATCCAACTGGGCGCCAACGCTACCGTAGGGTACGGTTATTGCCAATTCGAAAAAATCGCCAAGCCATGAATGCAAACGTCAATAAAAACATCCCCCACGCCATAAAGGCAGTCGAGAAGTACCTGGCCGAGGAAGAGCGGCCAGATACCGTCTCAAAAGAATACGACGGCTACGCGGCTTCTTTCACGGCATCGGTAACTACTTCCGGTTTGCTCCCGACCCTGGCTTTTTATACAGACATCCACAAGTCAAACCCAAGGAACCAAGCCAAGGAAGTGCTGCGGTATAAAACCACTCAGGCTTTAATGCATATCCTTCAACCTTCGGAGGAGCGGGTTGCAAAAAACGCCCTGCTAATGCACGCGATGAAGGAGCTATACGGCCCCGGCGCCGAGCAGCCGAGGCAGGCGCTTGGCCGGATAGACGCCTCGAAGCTGCCGGGGCTCCAGCAGCAAATAATAGATGCCGCTATCGCCCTGAAATTAGCGCTGCGCAACTTCAAACAAGACGACACACAGGCAAAAAGCAATCAGCCATGAACCTGAAACACCAGTTCTACCGGGCTTATTATGAAGATATCGACCTTCGGAAATTCGAAGACAAAAACAGCCAGGAGGTTGTCGAAAAACGCAACGAGCCCAGGTTTAAATCAATAAACGAATCCCTTTTCCGGGAGGTGGAGATCGGGAAGCACCCTTTTCTTCCTGCGTTTAAGGCCCAATGGGGGGAGGAAATACAATCCTGCAAACTGGAAACTACCTATCCCGGCCTGTTTTTAGGCAGCGGCTATGCTCATGAAACAGGCAATGTCGGCGAGTTTAAACTGGGGTTCCACTTTGGGCATACTACCGGGCTGCCCGTTTTGCCGGGCCATTCCGTGAAAGGCGCCCTGCGTTCTGCTTTCCCTGGCTATGAGTTCAACCGGCAAAAAGCCGGCTTAACTCCCGGGCCGGGAAAAGAAGAGCAGGAAGCGCGCGCCCAGTTTATCGCCCAGCTGTTGGGCAAGGAGTGGCCCAAGCAGGAAAACGAGAGCCGAAAACAACTCCGGGCCCTGGTGCATCAACTGGAGCTAGTGTTGTTCGAACGCATGAACATCAAAGAAACTCAGGAAGCAAATGGCCTGCCGAAATACCTGCCTCAGAATAAGTGGGCCCTTTACTTCGATGCACACATCAGCCGAAAGGATGAAAGCAAACCGGAAAAAAGAGTAGTCCTTGGCCCGGATGCCCTTACGCCTCATGGGGAGAACCCTTTGCGAAACCCCATTCCCCTGGCGTTTGTGAAAGTTCTGCCCAAAACCGGGTTCACCTTTGCTTTCCGCATACCGGAAGTACAACTGGCGGATCATACGTTCGAAGCCAGAGAAATAGCAACGGCCTTCGAAGAAATCCTCTTAACCCTCGGCATCGGCGCAAAGACCAACGTCGGCTACGGGCGGCTGCAGAAGCCCGGGCAAAAACCCAAAAAACCTCCGAGAAAACCTGCTGCCGGCCAACAAGCCGAACGTCCCCCGGTGGGCAAGCCAGAGCCTACGCCGCAGGCCATTGAACCCATCGAGCTGGAAAAAGTACGGCACGGCGCAGAAGTGCAGGGAGAAGTGGCCGATAACAAGGGCGGAAAAATAACCTTTAAACTGGATGTAATTGGCTACAAGGAACCCGTTTCCGTCTCCTACCGGGCATCCCACCTTTTCGAAGTTGGGGCCAAGTATAAATTAAAGATCAAACAAGTTCAGGGTAAAGGAGCAAAACGAAAGCTATTCATTGACCCTCCTTCACCCAACGACAAAATCGATTAACCATGCGCATACTCACCCTCACCCTCGATATCCCCCTCCACCCCGGCGACATCCCGGCCTTCCGGAGCTGCATCGCAGGCATTGCCGGCCTGGAGCACGAAATCTTCCACAACCACGACAACGCCGTTGAAGGCGCCGGCTGCCGCCACTGGGGCTACCCCCTGGTGCAATACGCCGTGCGGCGGGGGCAGGCCGCCGTTGTCGGGCTGGGCGCCGGCGCCGACGCCATCCAGCAAGTGCTGGTGCCTAAGCTGCCGGGGCAGTTGCAGTTTGCCGGGCGCAGCCACTGGCTTACGGGCCTGCAGATGAACGAGCAGCGCCACCGCTGGGAACTGCTGGAAACGCCTCAGGAATACGGCCTGTTTGGCTGGGTCGCGCTCAACCCTCCCAATTACGCAGCATGGAAGGCGGCAGGCGAGCCCAGCGGGCGAAAAGCCGTGTTGGAACGGGCGCTCACCGGCCAGCTGCGGGTGTTGGCCAAGGCGGCGGGTTTCACGGCCCTTGCTCCGATACAAGGCGAAATAGCGCAGGTGGACAACCAAAAAAGAGTGGCCTGGCACGGCACCCACCTGGTGCGGTTTCATGCGCTGATACGGTCGGCCCTGTCGCTCCCTATGGGCATAGGCATTGGGCGGAGCGCCGCCTTCGGCTATGGGGAAACCATGCCGGCAGAGGTTTATCAGAGCATCATGAGCAGGTTTCCGAAATCAGCAGCGCTGGAATTGTAGCGGCAAGCAGGGCAAACGTTCTTTGACAGGCTGGTTTTTTATTTTTTTTCGGCAACCCTTTCTCCCGGAAGCAGCTAAACTGTTAAAAAGCCTTTTCAACCCACCACCATGGCAGACACCATCACCATCCAAGGCATGCGGAACCGGGCCAAGCGGTTCCTCTCTTCCGGCACCCTGGAAGGGCTGGCCCTTTCCCTCGGCAAAGCATCCCTCAAGCTGCTGGCCCTGGCCGAGCAGCCCAGCTACAATGAATTCCGGATACCCAAGAAAAGCGGCGGGATGCGCCGCATCGAAGACCCAACGCCGGAACTGAAGAAAGCGCAGCGCAAGCTCAATGATTACCTGCAGGCGGTGTACCATTTCCAGCGCACCGATGCCGCCTACGGCTTCCTCGCCAACCCGGTGGACGACCCTTCCCCCCGCCATATCCTTTCCAATGCCCGGGTTCATATGGGCTGCCGCTGGCTGTTGAACGTAGACGCCAAAGATTTCTTTCACATGGTTTCCGAAGAAAGGGTAAAACAGGTGTTCCAGTCCGGGCCCTTCCACTTCGAAGAGCCCATCGCCGGGCTGCTCGCTTCCCTCTGCTGCTACAAAGGGCGGCTGCCCATGGGCGCGCCTACCAGCCCCATACTCAGCAACTTCGCCAGCGTCCCCATGGACCATGCGCTGATGGAGCTGGCCAGGAAGTACGACTGGAAGTACACCAGATATGCAGACGACATGACGTTTTCCGCTCAGGAAGAGATTACCGAGGCCCACTTCGCTGAAGTAGGCGCCATCATCAGATCGCATGGCTTCCTGCTCAACCCCGAAAAGAAAAAGCATTACGGGCCGGAGGATGAAGACAAGGAGGTGACCGGCCTGCTCGTGCGGGAGAGCCGCATCGACCTGCCCGAAGGCTACCTGGAGCAACTGGAGAAAGCCATCGACCACCTCGACAAAGCCATCGACGCCAAATACAGCATGGCCAGCGGCCGCGGGCAAAAAACGGCGTGGCTGGAAGAGTTGGAGCAACAGATCAGGGGCAAGCTGGAGTACGCCCGCCAGATACTGGGCGAGGGCGACCTGCTGTACCTCGACCTGGTGGTGCAACTGGACGAGGCCCTGACGCCTCCCGACTACTACGGCCCCATGGCCTGGCTGGACTTTGGCTATGCGCTGCCTAAATGATAATGGTTGTCAGTTGTTTGTTGCCTGTTGTCCGAAAGTGGCGCCAATGCCAGGACAAGGGCCCTCAGGACAAACAACGGCCAACAGTCAACAAACAACTGAAAGCTCATGCAACTGGTACTCAACACCCACGGCCTGGTGCTAAAAGTAAAAAACAAAGTATTCTTTGTAACCGCCGGCAACGAAAGCCGGGCGATCAGCCCCGAGCAGGTATCGAGCATTGCCGTCACGGCGCCCTGCATGCTGAGCTCCGCCGCCGTCGCCCTGGCTGCCGACGCAGAAATCCCCATTTACTTTTTCGACCGCGTCGGCGACGCCCGCAGCTGCCTGCGCAGCCCCTATTTCGAGAGCCTGGCCACCCTGCGCCGGAAACAGGTCTATTTTTCCGACTCAAAAGCCGGAGGAGAGTGGGTAGTCGAACAATTCCGGCACAAGACGGCGCACCAGGTGCAGGTTTTAAAATACCTCAAGGACCGAAAATCAAGGCATGCCAGCGACATTGACAGTTGCACCCTTGAATTAGAGGAGCGGCTTAGCGAACTGAAAAAGAAAAGCCAAGCCCCGTCCAGTGCCTGGAGCGCTTCGCTGATGGGATGGGAGGGCCACCAGGCCAAACTATACTGGCAAATGGTTGCCGCCTGCATGCCGGAAGGATGGACTTTTGAAGGGAGGAGCCGCCGCCCTGCGAAAGACCCTTTCAACGCCATGGTCAATTACCTTTACGGCATGCTGTACGCCGTCGTCGAGCAGGCCCTTTTTGCTGCCGGGCTGGACCCCCACCTGGGCATCCTGCACACCGACCAGTACGACCGCCCCACTCTGTCGTTTGACCTTATCGAGCCCTTCCGCCCCTGGGTGGACCGGTTTATCGTCGAAAAGGTGCTGCAAAAGGAGATAGAGCCTTCCTTTTTCGAGCCGGTGGAGGGCGGAGTTTTCCTGAGCGACAACGGCAAGCGGTTCCTGATCCCCCAATTTAATGGCTGGATGCAACGTCAAGTCCGCTGGCTGTCCCGCCAATTGACCCGCGAAGCGCAAATCTACCATGCTGCGGCGGATTTGGCGAGGACGATTAACGAAACCATGAAAAGGCCGTAATGTTAGGTCCTTGCTCGACAGAAGCCACGAATACGCCAATGCACGAAACACGCCCGTCTTCGTACCTCAGCCGGGTAAAAAAACACGAAGCATGCACCTCATCAGCTATGACATCCAGGAAGACGCCCTGCGGGTGAAGGTTGCCAAAACCCTCATCCAATATGGCTTGCACCGTATTCAGTATTCCGTTTTTATGGGGGAAGTCAAAGATGCCGCTTTGGCAAAAATAGAACAGGCATTGGTAGGTTTTGCCGCCGGGAACCAATGGTCCGCCCAGGATTCCGTAATGATCCTCCCCCTACACCAATACAGCGAAGATTACGTGCAATTTTTCGGAGTTTCTCCCGCCAGGTGGCAGGAAATTACCGGAGAAATGCATACCTTGATTCTCTGATTTTTATAGGAAAAACACCCAAAGATGCTGTTTTTAGGAGATTTACCGAATTTACACTTCAAAATGCTGATATTCAGCATTTTGCGTACAATCAAGGGTTGGAGTGATATGTGCTGCCGAGAGGCACTGCGACAAAAGCGATGTTTCCATTTGGCGGGACGATGGTTGGAGTGATATGTGCTGCCGAGAGGCACTGCGACCTTGTAAAGGATCATGTCAGTCCCAGTTTACAGTGTTGGAGTGATATGTGCTGCCGAGAGGCACTGCGACCTCAGGGGATTGAGCCAAGACCAATCTGGCTTGTTGGAGTGATATGTGCTGCCGAGAGGCACTGCGACGAAGGTCAGGATGATATCGGCAACCGAAGTGCGGGTTGGAGTGATATGTGCTGCCGAGAGGCACTGCGACGAAGTACACCTCAATGGTCGTGGTGGGGCAGAGGGTTGGAGTGATATGTGCTGCCGAGAGGCACTGCGACCGTGGGCGGTGTGTTGTGCGTCTGTCATTTTGTTGGAGTGATATGTGCTGCCGAGAGGCACTGCGACCGGCGCAAGCTACCAGCCGGAACTCTACTTGTTGTTGGAGTGATATGTGCTGCCGAGAGGCACCGCGACAGATAACGTCCGACAATATTAGGCTGGACAGCAAAAGATGTTGGAGTGATATGTGCTGCCGAGAGGCACTGCGACGAGGGTTATCACCTTCATGTACCAGCTGCCCGGTTGGAGTGATATGTGCTGCCGAGAGGCACTGCGACAAGTTCCTCCATCCGTTCCATGAGCGCAAGAAGGGTTGGAGTGATATGTGCTGCCGAGAGGCACTGCGACATCGAGACGATCATTTCGGGTTCAGTTTGGTTGTTTTGCAAGTTGGAGTGATATGTGCTGCCGAGAGGCACGCGACAGCTCTTTCTCTGTAACGTCACACGCCCATAGCAAGTTGGAGTGATATGTGCTGCCGAGAGGCACTGCGACCGGATCGGCACCGGCGGTGCGGAAAATCTCGACCAGTGTTGGAGTGATATGTGCTGCCGAGAGGCACTGCGACTTTGCTTGTCGGCGGGCAGCTGGAAGCGGGCAATGCGGTTGGAGTGATATGCTGCCGAGAGGCACTGCGATCCGTCAAAGACGTTCTAAGGCTCGTAACTCGCCAAGAACGTCTAGATGACGGACTGGCTGCGCCCAGCTTTACTTTGAAGTTGAATTTGAGAGGTTGAGCGCAGCGAAATCCCGCTTTAGTGGCAGTACTGAAGTGGTTACGGAACTTAAGGAAGTGATATGTGCTGCCGAGAGGCACTGCGATCCGCTCGCTACTAAGCTCGCCTCGAAGGCTCGCTAAGTGCGGCTGAGAGCGGGACTCCGCCAGCTTCCGAAAGAATATTGAGTAGGTTGAGCGCAGCGAAATTTTATCCGGCTTGCCAGACGGACCCGTCCTTAGTGCAATAGGCGAAACGTAGTAAGCCGTAATGGAACTTGACGGGACGATCCGCCAAGCTTACTAAGCTCGCCTCGAAGGCTCGCTAAGTGCGGCTAGAGAGCGGGACTGCGCTGCGCCCAGCTTGGAAAGAATATTGAGTAGGTTGAGCGCAGCGAAATTTTATCCGGCTTAAGACGGACCCGCTTTAGTGAGGGTAAAAGTAGTTACGGAACTTAGCGGATGTGATCCCGACATCGCTGCGCTCATCGGGACAGGTTGGGTGCTGCCGAAAGGCACTGCGATCCCGCTCAAGCCTTACTAAGCTCGCCTCGAAGGCTCGCTAAGTGCGGCTAGAGAGCGGGACTGGGCTGCGCCCAGCTTTCCGGAAAGAATATTGAGTAGGTTGAGCGCAGCGAAATTTTATCCGGCTGGCCAGACGGACCCGCTTTTTAGAGAAGTAGGCCTATAAGGCCGTCACGGAGCTTAAGCGGGAAGTGATGTGTGCTGCCGAGAGGCACTGCGACCTTCCGTCTTCCAGTACGTAGTAGGTGCAGAGGGTAGGAGTGATATGTGCTGCCGAGAGGCACTGCGACCTCAAGGAGATTTATTCCCAAACCAGCCATTACGTAGGAGTGATATGTGCTGCCGAGAGGCACTGCGACAGATGTTCCAGGTCGCCGTGGTAGGCGTGGTAATGTTGGAGTGATCCCGATATCGCTGCGCTCATCGGGGCAGGTTATGTGCTGTTGAGAGGCACTGTCTTCGCCCGCCGAAGCTTTACGCGTAGGCGGGGATTCCGTCGAAGAAGCCCTAACTTGCTCTGATGAACAGAAGGAGTTCCCTTTCTTGCCAAGAGCTTCCAGTGGTCCGCATTGTAAAGCATGCTGTTTGTTTTGGCAACCAGGTAGCGGTTCGGATTAGATACAGCCTGGTTGCACCGGGCATTTTGGGAAAGTTTCATAGGCAGGTCCTGCGTCCAAATCGGGCGGCGCCGACGGGTGGTGTCAGAGCTTGTTTGGCAGCAACGGGACTGTGAAGTGCCGGTCATAAAAGGTCCAGTGCGAATCCGTTGGACAAGGCCAAGGTTTGGCGCATGTAGGCTCGGAAATAAATTTATCCTAAAACCGCCAAAATGGAAAAAGAAGGAAATGCCAATATTTTAAAGCTTTTCAAGCGCTTCTCTCCTGGCGAAAGAATCGCGATTCTTTCATTGATTGTAATGATTCTAGCTTTCGTGTGGGGCGTTATGGTGGACGTTTATGACCGTGCCGGGAATACTCGGGAATTGCAAGAAGATGTAGCAGAAAACAAACAGGTCTCTGTATTTGAGAATAGAGAAATACAGGAAGAAATTCTTCCATTGGAAGATCGGCGAGAGAACAACTGGAAAATAATTTCAGGAGAAAAGGTAACTGACTCTAACGGGAATCAGTACGAGACAATTATTCTTGCAGGTAAGACATGGCTCGCTGACAACCTTCGCTGTCCCGTCCTGGGTTCGAGCTGTTATAATAATGACCCCAACGCCTGCGAAAAGTACGGCCTTTTATATACATGGGAAGCCGCAGAAGAAGCGTGTGGGTGTTTAGGCGAGGGATGGAGGCTGCCGAATAGAGATGATTTACTCGCAATTAAAGAACTATACGACAGTGAAAACCCGAACAACTATCTTGATATTGACACAAGCGGCTTTTTTTCTGCTCTCATGAGCAAGATTTTTCCTATCCTCACTTCTGAAATCAACGATTATAAGAGCAGAAAGATTTATAGGGCGTTGATCAAAGGAGGCAGAAGTGGTTTCAATGCGACATTTGGAGGGGGCACCATGTATAAAGATAGTATATCCACTTATCTGCATGAGAAGGGTTTTTACTGGACAGGCATTGATGTGAATGAGATTTTCGCAATTGTGTATTGTTTTCGAAGGGACAACATCACATTCTTTCATTTTCCCTTTACGAAAAGGAATTCATCCTCTGTTCGCTGCCTTAGAGATTGAGCATTTGTGGTTAGTGATTTGGAGGGACGGGCGATTTCTATTTAACATAATAATTTTATGTTAAAATGGTATTAATCGCTTGTTTTGCAGTGCGTTAGCATTTTCCTATAACTTATCTTATGTTAAGCTATGCTAGGTTTTGAAAAACAGAACTCCTTGCTGAAGCTTTTCCTTCAGAGTAGAGTAGGGGAAGAATCTATGCATCAGAAGCCCTGAGGAACAGGGACAAACTTAAATGACAAGGTCCACTTGCATAACCCGGAAAAGCATAAGAGGCAGGCAGCTACGGTTCCTGGAGTTGGGCAATATCCCAGATACATTTTGTATATTTAAGGAATGAGCAGCCTTTAGCCTGATGCTCTGAAATAACAATTGATCTTTTCCTGGCCAGAAAAACCACCGACCATGCAAAACCCTGTTTCCTTGACCATCCGGCGGGATAGCCCTGCAGTCTCCGTTCTTGCTATACTGTTCTTCCTTTTTCTTGTGTCTGGACTAGGCGCGCAAAACGACGCTACGAAAATAAATGTTACGGCCTCCAATGGCATTGCGGTGAACACCTGGAACGGAAATTTATTTTACTCCGTGCCGCTATTTACCATTCCCGGGCCGGGCCTGCCGGTACGCTTTCAGCTCAACTACAACAGCAGCTGGCAAGGTTTTGAAACGCCCTATGGATATGGCTGGAATGCCAACTATCACATCTTCTACACCCGGGAAATCAACGGAGACATCCTGGTCTCCAGGGGAAACGGCAGGGCGGACCGGTTTGCATTCAACATAGCTGATGGCTCCTATACTCCTCCGAAGGCGGTTTACGACGCTTTGGAAGAATACCAGCCGGGAAAATTCCGCCTGCAGACCAAAGCGGGAGTCAGTTATTATTTTGATTCAGCCATTGGAAAGATGGTAAGCAGAATAGTGGGGCCCAATGGCAATACCGTCCATTTTGATTATGATGCCGATGGCTTGCTGATTGCCATTACCGGCACGTCGGGGCTGGAAACATCCCTGGAATACCAGGATGGCAAATTGTCCAAAATTACCGGCCCGGCGGGAAGGGCGTTCGAGTTTTCCTTCGGTAACGAGGGAAACCTTCTATCCATTACTAACCCCATGGGGCATACAGTCCAATATGGTTATGACGGCCATTATTTGACGGCGGCAACTGGTCCGCTAGGGAATACCGGTTCAATAGCTTATTCGGATGGCCGGGTGAATAGCGTAAGCAACTCAATTGTAAGTTGGGATTTCGCCTTTGATGAGGAAGCTTCTGCTTGTACCGTGGATTACGGCGGGCAGGCAACCACTTATACCTACGACGAAGAAGGCCGGATCAGTACCGTTACCGGCCCACTGGGGTATGAGGTAAGGCGGGTTTGGGACGAGAAGGACAACCTGACCGGCATTACCGATGAAAATGGAAATACGGCAACTTACGCCTACGATGCCAGGGGCAACGTAACGGAAGCTACAGACGCTCTGGGATTTCGGGTTACTTATGAATACGAGCCGGATTTCAATAAGATAACGAGCTATACCAATGCAAACAACCACACCACCACCTATGGATATGACGATAACGGCAACCTGACAGCAGTCGGTTACCCCCTCGGAATTTCCGTAGCCTACAGCTATGATGACTTCGGAAATATTATCTCCTATACAGATGGAAACGGCAACCAAACATCCTATACATACGACGAACACGGAAATTTAAGCCGGGCCAATTATCCCATCGGCAGCGAGGAATATGAGTATGACTTGCTCGGAAACGTCCTCTCTGCCACCGATGCGGTTGGAAACACCACGACCTTCACCTACGACCTGCTCAACCGACTGGCGAGCATCCGGGATCCGCTGGGCAACACCATACAATATACTTACGACGCCAACGGCAACAGGACTTCCGTTACAGACCCCAAAGGCAATGTTGCTACCTTTGTCTTTGACGCCCTCAACCGGCTCACGGCAGCTCATACCCCGGCGGGGACTATTGGCTACGCCTACGATGCCCACGGCAATCTCACTGCCCTAACCAACCTCAATGGATACGCTACGCAATTTCTGTACAACAACCGGAACCAGCTGATCCAGGAAATCAACCCGCTCGGCCATTCCACCTACTACGCCTACGATCCCGCCGGCAACCTCGTCCAGCACATTGACGCCAACGGCAACCCGACAACCTATGAATACGATGCCCTCAACCGCCTGGTCGCCAAATCCTTTGCCGGCAACAGCGAGTCCTTCACCTATGACCCCCTGGGCAACAAGATGGCATCTTCGAACGACGATATCCTCATCGCTTATTCCTACGATGCCCTTTCCAGGTTAACCAGCAAGACAGTGGTGGACTGGAACAAAACCATCGAATACGAGTACGACGACAATGGCAACCGGACGAAAATGGTGGATCCCAGCGGAGGAGAAACTCAGTACACCTACGACGGAAACAACCGGCTAACTGCGTTGCAAAACCCTTCCGGCCTGCAGGCCGCCTTTACTTACGATGCTGCCGGCAGGGCCACCCGGCAAGACAACGCCAACGGTACCTACACAACCTATTCTTACGACGCTGCCAGCCGACTGCTGGAAGTGGCAAACCACAGCCCTTCCGGCGACTTCATTTCCAGCTTCGACTACAGCTATGACGCCAACGGCAACCGCCTGAGTATGGCTGAAAATAACGGAGGCCTCAGCGCCTATACATACGACAGCATCGACCAACTGACAGGAGTAACCTATGCCACCGGAACAACGGAAAACTACGTCTTCGACGCACAGGGCAACCGGCAGCAGGTAGTCCGGAACGGGACCCCGGAAATATACGCCCATAACCCAGCCGACCAGTTGCTGGCTCGAGGGGATGTGAACTACGAATACGACCGGAATGGAAACATGTCAAAAAAGATCGAAAACGGACAGGAAACCACTTACGAGTACGATGGGGAAAACCGGCTTATCAAGATCACTTTCCCCAACGGGCTGACCAACCGCTTCAAATACACCCCTTCCGGACGGCGGATAGAAGCCGCCGACACCGGGAACAACATCAAACGCTTTTTCTACGACCAGGACAACACCCTGTACGAATACGACGAGCAGGGCAACAACTTATCCCGGTTTACTTCCGGATTGAGCCTGGACTCCTGGCTGATGATGGAAACCGGGGGCAACCATTACACTTATCACAAAGACGGGCTGGGGAGCACCATGGAACTGACGGGAGCAGGGGGCGCTATTCAGAACCGGTACCGTTTTGATGTTTACGGGAATGTGATGGAGCAGAATGTGGGGGTTGGGAATCCGTATTTGTATACAGGGAGGAGGCTGGATGTTGAGAGTGGTTTTTATTATTATAGGGCGAGATATTATGATCCTATCATAGGAAGGTTCTCTCGCTATGACCCCTTAGGTTATGCAGTTGGAATAAACACATATATATATACGAAGAATAATCCGGTAAACCTTGGCGATCCTACTGGACTTATTTCTGCGCAATCTTTTTTTAATGCTTTAAATATTATAGGAAGCGGAATCGCTTTGGCTGGAGCGTTTGCCCCTCCGATAGCTCCTGCAACAACGGCAATTGGAGCAGCTATAACCTTACCTGGAGTTATTTATAATACCACCCAAGCTTTCCAAAATCCAAACTCGAATACGATTTCAAATGCAGCTTCATCGCTTGGATCATTTGCTACAGGTTTAGCGCCAGGACCATTAGGAACAGCGAGTTCCGCTCAGAGTTTTGCTATCTCTTCTTTGAATGCCTTAGGCGTTCCAATTCCAGCCAATATTTCAGCAGGTGTGACAGGAGTGGCTGCAAACATACTAACTAATGCTTTGGCAAATACCAATGGAAATGCAAATACTAATCCTCAAACGTCTCAAATTAACAATCAAAATGGGCAAGTAGCAGGAGGAATTCTTACCGCTGGCAATGCAAATATTAGCTATAATTTAGTTCAAAGTGGCGTCAATCAAAGCCAACCCTTTTATTCACCTACCCCTCCTCCTTGTGGTTGTCAGGAAGTCGGCGACAGCGGCGACGGCGGCGTCGAATCCGGCAAAATAGGAATACCGGCGAGCACTTTTTTGGTTACAGAAAAAGAAGAAGAAAAGCCAGGGAGCAATCCTGCGTTCCCGCCGCCGATCAGCCTGGCCACCATACTGCCCACGCAGGGGCCGGCGGGAACCAGCCTGATCGCCACCATCCCCCAGGACGTCCAGATAGGCATAGCCAACGTAACCGAGAGGCTGGGGCATGACTTCCGCGACCCCGTAACCGACGAAAACCGGGCATCCATTCTAGGCATCACCACTGCGGAAGTGCCTTACAACCACGAATACGCCGTATGCAACCGCTTTCACGATTATGTCCTGCACGCCGCCCTTCCCATCCCATTAGAAGGTCTGGCTCCCGGCATGACAGAACCGGCCTGGTTCTGGTACGCCACGACCACCAAAGACTCGTTGGTAGAAGAAACCATCGTGTTCAACGTGTTTGTCGACGAAAGCGAGCAAACCTTTACCATCGACTCCCGCTGGTTGTCGGACCTGTATCCCCCCTCCTCCGCCGGGTTTGAATACGACTACGTATTCAACTTCCAAGTTTGGGCATCCAATGCCGCCGACGCCATCCTGCTGGTAAAGGGCGCCATTGAGAATCTCGAAAACCTCGGCGGCTGGGAAACCGAATTCCACAATACCGCCGAGCCGGCGCCGCCCACCATACTGGCAAAAGCCGTGCAGGTCGTAGGAGGCACCGTCAGGATGTCGGTGCAGAGCTGGGCCGCCCAACCCGAGGCCGTCATCTTTCACGGCACCTACCGCTCCGCTGCCGATTGGGCGGCCGATATCGATTTTGAATTCGAAAAGGCAATAGAGCCAGGCTTCAACATCGTGGAATTGCCCCTGGGCGACCTGATCGACGCCGCCATACGTTACAGCTTCAACGGGTTTTCCGACAAGCTCTACGTCGGCGGGGGCTTCTGGTTTGTCGCCGATGACGGTGGCGGCCTCTCTTCGGCAGAGCTGGAGCTTCCCAACTGTTCCAGCCCGGCGAATATAACAGACAGCGACCTTCAGGTGCCGGGCTGCGCCCGCCTGGCCGGTGCTGTCGAAAAAGGCGGCTTCGTCGTCTTAGGCCGGACGCTGAACCCCAACGGCCTGCCGGTTGACATCGGCCAATACGCCGCCCTGTCTTTTTTTGCCCGAGGCGACGGCAAGTCCTACCGGGTACTTCTGGAAAACAAAGACGTCATCGACGGCGGCGGCGGCGACTTCCACCAGGCGGTGTTTACCACCACCAACGACTGGAAGCAATACGTCATACCATACACCCAGTTCCGGCAACAACAAAGCGACACCCTGCCCTTCACCGGCGAAGGTGTCAAATCAATCGTTTTTTCCTCCATCTGGGGCCCCCACGATTCCATATCGCTGTCCGTCGAACGGGTAGCCTTCATCAATTCAACCATCATCGAAGGAGTCACACAGCTGCCCCACACCAGTGATGTTTCCGGCCCCTATGCCGTACACGCCCGGATCGCAGATGACGCCGGCGTAGCTTCTGCCACCCTTCATTACAGTACAGACAATGGCGTAACCTTTCAGCAAGTTCCCATGAATGGCTCTGTAGGCGGCTTCGAAGCTGCCATCCCAGGCCAGCCGCTCGATACGGAAATCCTGTACTACATCCAGGCAGAGGATGCAGCAGGCAACCGCGCCACCAACCCAGTAGACGTGCCCTACACCACCCACCGCTTCCAGGTCAGCGAAACGCCCTTCTACCTGTTGGACGCTTTCAACGACACCGACCCTGACAACCACCCCGGGCAGGACAATCTGCTGTTCGAGTCCCCCGGCAGCTCCATCATTTCCATTTACGACAAAGAATCCGTCGAGCTTGCCTTCGACGTATCCACAGCAGGAAGCTACGCCGGCTACCTTTCAGAAACAGGCGGGATCAACCTGGAGCCCTATACCGCTTTGACTTTCCGAATCAAAGGAGATGCCGGTAGCGAGAAAGCCAAGGTAAGCATCAAGGACAGCGCCGGTTACGAGAACAAGATCATCATTGGCGAATACCTCGCCGAAGGAGTAAGCACTGACTTCCAAAGAGTATTTATACCCCTCGCCGCCTTTGGCAACCCAACGGACTTTGCCCATATCGAACAATTTGTCATCACCTTCGAGGACGCCATCGAAAGCGGGAGTGGGGCCATCTACATTGACGACATCAAATTTGAAACCCTGACCTACATCCCTCTGGTCGTCGACAACTTTAACGACCAGCAAGGCCTAAACGGCCTTGGCGGAACCATCTGGAAATTTACCGGCGGCGGCGCTACCCTGAACACTGCCTACGACCCCGCTAACCCCTACGGACCCTACGGCGCATCCTATAAGATCGACGCCAACTTATCCAACCCGGGCGACTGGGCCGTTGCCGCCTGGAACGCACCAGGCAACGACATCAACGGCGCCAGTACATTATCCTTTAAAATAAAAGGCGCCGTAGGCGGGGAAAAGCCCAACATTTACCTCGTATCCGGCCTGGGTGCCAATGAGGTAAAAAGGATGGTTGGCCTTGAAAATTACGGGACAGTAGAAACAAGCTGGACGGCCATAAACATACCACTGGAAGATTTCCCCGGCATCAACCTGGCCAATATCACCCAGGTGCAATTTGCCTTCGAATGGGCACTTGGGCAGAGCACTATTTGGGTGGACGACCTTGTTTTTGCTTCTCCCCTGGCTCTGCTGGTAACCTCCATAGAAAATGTCCAATGCTTTGGAGGCAGCGACGGCACTGCCACCGTATCCGTCCAGGGCGGCACTCCCCCCTTCAATTTCCTTTGGACGAACGGAGGGACATCCTCCACAGCCGAAGGCCTTAGTGCCGGCACCTACGCCGTCACCGTCACAGACGCAACCGGCACCTCCGCAGCCAAATCGGTCACCATCAGCGAACCGGAGCCCTTATCCAACTTGCTGACAGGACAACACGACGCCAGCTGCTTTGGAGCGTCCGACGGCGGCGCCTCCTTTGAAGCCACCGGAGGAATCCCTCCATATGCCTGGTCCTGGCCAGGCGGCGGCACGGCAAGCCAGGTTGACAACCTGCCGGCTGGCAATTATGAAGTAACCCTGACAGACGCCAACGATTGCGTCGACCATATAGCACTCAACATTTCAGAACCAGCCCCCCTGGTTTTGTCCATAAACAGCCAAACCAATGTAGATTGTTATGGCAACAGTAATGGCGCCGCATCCATAGCTGCAACCGGAGGCACTTTCCCCTACGCCTATTCCTGGCCCCAGGGAATAGAAGGCCCCGTCCAGGACAACCTGTCCGCCGGCATATATCCCGTAACCGTAGCTGACGCGAACGGCTGCACGGCCATCCAGGAAGTAGCCATCACCGAGCCATCCCGGCTTGAAGCAGTCGCGGCCTCGACCGACGAGACCGCCTTTGGCGCCAATGACGGAACCGCCACCGCATCAGCCACCGGCGGCACTCCGCCCTATCAATATGCCTGGAGCAACAATACCAATGCATCCACGCTCGCCGGCCTGACACCGGGAGCATACACCGTGACCATAACCGACAGCAACGGGTGCGAGGCACAAGCCAGCGTTACCATATCCGGTTTCGACTGCGCACTTTCCCTGGACCTGGCCCCAACCCCAATAAGCTGCCACGGCGGCAGCGACGGGGCCATTTTAGCTTCTCCCATCGGAGGAGCCCCTCCTTACCAATACGAATGGACGTCAGGGCACAGCGGTCCGCTGGCAACCGGCCTGGCCCCCGGCACCTACACCGTCACCGTTTCAGACGGCAACAACTGCGCCTTCACGTCAACCATCACCCTGCCCGAACCGCCAGCTTTGGCCTTTACCACGATTGACATTACAGCTGTGAGCTGCCACGGCGGTTCCGACGGCGCCATAACCATCGACGTGGCCGGCGGCACCCCTCCGTACACCTTTGAATGGGAAAGCGGCACAACCGGCAGTACCCTGCTCAGCCTCCAGTCCGGAACCTACGGGGTCACCCTAACCGACGGCAACAACTGTACTCTAACCGGCGGGTATGAAGTCGGCCAGCCCCAACCCTTAGCCATACAGGCCGACACCATCCTATCCACCAGCGCAGGAGGCAATACCGGCGCCATAGAAATCACGGTAACCGGCGGCGTTCCCCCGTACCAGTACCAATGGTACTACGAAGGCGTACCCTTTTCAACCAATGAAGACCCCCAGGGCCTGGCGGCCGGTGCCTATACTATAGAAGTAACCGACACAAACGGCTGCATAGCCTTGCAGGAAGAAATAACCGTAGAAATCCTCGTCGCAACAGGCGCTACCATCCAGGAGAAAACCATCAAGATCATTCCCAATCCCACCACCGGCCTGGTCCATATCCGGGCAAAGGCAGGACATGCCAAGGCAATAAAATTGTCGGTTTTCAATGTACTAGGGCAGGAAGTGTTTTCGCCAGAATATGAAGGCCAGGCCGGCCCCGTATTAAAACTGGACTTGTCGCCCTTCCCAGATGGGGTTTATTATATCAATATATCGGTGGATGGGCAGATGAGGAGCGGGAAGGTTGTCTTAAGCAAATAATATCAGGGTGGGAGAAACTGAAAATCTTTAGAAACCAAAACTTTAACCATCAGAAAACACAGCCCTCATTTTAGGATAGCCCTCCAGCAAAGCTTCGAACCCTTCGCTACCCACGAAAACCGGTTCCAGCCCGGACTTTCCATAAACGCCTTCTTCCTTAGCGAAATAGGCGCCGGAACCCTTAGGTTGGTTGATCACCGAAACCCCGGAACAGTAGCCGAACAATTCGGAAATCAGGCTGTTGCATGGCTGCAGGACATAGAAATAACTGGCCAACCCGGTTTCCGTAGCCTGATGTTGCTGTTGGCGATTTTTATTTTGGAATTTTTCAGGTATTCATTAATTAAGGATTTTTTCTCTTCGTCCACGGTATCGGTCCGGTTAGCGACTTTGGCCAGGACCATGATATTGCCGTAGGCCAGGCCCTGAGGCGAGATATTGCTATACACAGCAATAGCGATTTCCTGGCTGCCGAGGCTTTCTTCGTTGCCAGTGTTGATCAGGAAACTGGCAATCCTTTTAGACCGGCTTCGATACGTATTTCCTGCTTTGACGGTTTCAGCGCGGATTCCGCAAAACCCAAGAAGGTTGATGACGTCTCCCCGGTACTCATCCCCGCTGGGCGTCTCGCATACAATAGCCTCTTTGGTGAAGTTGTTGATCTCCAGGACGAAGGACTGCGGATCGTCTTCCCGGATGAAAAAGCACCGGTAGCATACTTTTGCAAGGCCGTTCTGCTGGGTTTCTCCCGAGTAACTTTCCCACAACTTGTTCCAATGCGTGTTGACATTTTTCGCCAGAGGATAATAGTCGTCATTCTTTATCTCCAGGTAAGTCCCATATATAGCATATTGCTTATACCAGTAAAAACCGATCAGAAGCTTATCGTCAACAGCGAACAAGTTGAGCCCGGGGATCTCATTATAGTACTTTAGTTGAAATAGGCCGGGGTATTTATCATAGAGCTCTTCCAACTCGGACCGGTTGTCAAGAATTTTGGCCCGGACGTTCACCTGTTTGTTGATGAGCCCCTTTGACCTGAGCCTGGCTGACTCCAGTTCTGGTTCCATCAGCAATATTTTTACATTTGCCCCTTTCTTCAGCGCGGCTTCCAAGCTGAGCTTCAAATTTTCGACTCCCGTCAAATACGTTTGGATGATCCTGACCTCCTTTGCATCGGCGATAGACTGGTTGAGGTACTCAGTAGGAAGGGATTCAAAGAGCCGGACAAAACCTAATTTTTCTTCTCCCAGCTTTGGCACCAGTGTTGTTTTATAAACAGCCTCGTATTTTTCACCTGAAACAGTATCGATATACTTTCCATTCTTTCGGTCAAAAACTATATTGAGTTTCCTTGAAGGGATTTCCATTCCAATCATGAGTTGCTGGCACACATTCAGTTTCTCCTGGGCAAGATTTACAGCGCCCAAGGTGACATTGAAAAAGGAATACCTTTCCTGGAAGAAGCGGCAAGAATTCTCAGGCTGAATTTTCCACACGGGCACCCCTCTCTGGATGAGGCAGAATCCTTGTTGAAAAATCTCCGTTCCAAACGAACCTGAACAGGGAATCAGGCAAGAATATCATCCCTGTACAAATGCTTCAACACTGTAAAAAATGTAAATTTTTTATTTTGCAATGTGAAAAATAGAAATATTTTTTAACTTAACGCCAGGCATTGCCATTCAATCCCATTTTTCCGCTACAGGTAAGCAACTACCACTTCAACCAGACAAGCCCTTTCTCTGGCCATTCAGGCACTTTGTCCTTGTCTGGAGGCTGAACAACAGCAGATTGCATTTGAATTCTAAAACCTATTAACCGGCATTTTCATGAAAAACAGGCTGAACACCTACAACTTTCATTTCTTCTTTGCATTGCTCACCAGTTTGCTGGCCGTTACCCCCCCTGAAAAAGAGGGCTTTTCCAGGAAGCTTCCGCAGCCGGCCAGGCATATCCAAGCTACCGACACCCTGTTTTCGGACAGCTTTGAATCCGGAGCGTTGAACCCCGAATACTGGGTGGCGACACCCGGTGCCAACAACGGCCTGGTGCAGGGCGTGACGGCAGTTCAGGGCGTGACGGCAGCGCATAACGGGGAATATGGTGTTGCTATGGGCAAAACGTCTGATGCCGGAGGTTTCAACATCAATAGCCTGGACCTGCATTTGGACTTGTCTGGCCAGGAGAACGCCTACCTGAGTTTCTGGATAGCGCACTACTACGAAGACAACCACCCCGAAGACGGCATATGGCTAAGCGCCGACGGAGGCCAGAGCTTCCGCAAAGCGTTCAGCTTCGAGGCAGCCGGGTGGGTTTCATTAAGCTACGGGCAGTTCCCCCCGCTGAGCCTGGATGAGCTGGCGGAGCGAGTGGGCCTGGAGCTGACCGGAGAGTTCGTAGTGCGCTTCCAGCAGGCGGACTACGGGGACTTCAACGCCAACTCGGGGGACGAAGACGGGCTGTTCCTGGACGATGTTTCGGTATACGCGTCGGCGCCAGAGTATGCTGCGTTGCCGTTCGAGGACGGCTTCGAAAGCGGCGAGCTAAGCGCCAGCTGGCGTTGGGCCGTGCCGTCCGGCACGGCGGACGCGAGCTTCATCCGCCCGGGCGGGCTGGTTGAAGTAGTGGATTGGCCGGGCGCGGCTTACGAAGGCAGCCGCGGGCTGGCCCTGGGGCGGCGCGCGGACGGCAACTACACGGTCAACGCGGCGGACCTGCTGCTGGACCTGGAAGGGTACAGCGAAGTAAGCCTGAGCTTCCGCCTGAGCGACTATTACGACAACGACAATTCGCCGGACGCCATATTTTTCAGCGACGACGGCGGGCAGAGCTTCAAGAAAGTGTATCAGCTGTTCCCGCAGAGCTACCCGGACAACAGCTTCCGGGAATACACGCTTCCACTCAGCGAGCTGGCCTATGAGGCGAACCTGTCGCTGAGCCGCGATTTTGTAGTGCGCTTCCAGCAGGCGGGCGGGGGAGATTTCAACGCCGCGTCCGGGGACGAAGACGGCTTCTTCCTGGACAGCGTGGCGGTGGCCGGGCAAATGGAGCCTGGCGCGCCGTCCGTCACGGGCTTTACGCCCCAGGAAGGCCCTGCGGGCACGGAAGTAACCATCAGCGGTACAAATTTCACGGCGGGCGCCGAAGTGGAGTTCAACAACATAGCGGCCGCATCGGTAGAGTTTGTCAATACCAACACGCTGCGGGCCATAGTGCCGGCGCTGGCTACGACGGGCAAAATCGGGGTGCGCACGGCCCAGGGGCAGGCCCTGAGCCAGGGCGTATTCACCGTCCCGGGCCGGGCGGTTGTCTTTTTCGAAGATTTCGAGAGCGGCGCGCTGCGCTCGATGTGGGCAGCGGGCAGCAGCACGCCGCAGGGCTACATTGGAGTAACGCAGGCGCTGGGCGCGCCCTCGTCGGGCTTTTACGGGCTGGCCATGGGCAAGAGCTCGGACGGGGGCGGCTTCAACGTCAACGCCCTGGACCTGTCGCTGCCCCTGGCCGCCTACCAGGGCAAGGAGCTCACGCTGAGCTTCGACATCAAGGACTACTACGAAGACAACCACCCGGAGGACGGCATATTCTTAAGCAATGACGGCGGGCAGAGCTTCAAGCAGGCCTATGCCTTCGACTGCGCCGGGTGGTCCGACCTAAGTTACGGGCAGCTGCCGCCGCTGAGCCTGAGCGGGCTGGCGGCGCGGGCAGGCCTGGAGCTGACCGACGGTTTTGTCGTCCGCTTCCAGCAAGCCGACTCCGGAGACTTCAACGCCAACTCCGGGGACGAGGACGGCATCTTCCTGGACAACATCCTGATAGCCGAGCGGTCCATAGCGTACAGCCCGCTGCCGTTTTACGACGGCTTCGAGAGCGGCGAGCTGGGCAGCGCCTGGTCGTGGGCCTACCCGCAGGGCTTGCCGGACAGCGCGTGGGTGCGCCCCGGAGGGCTGGTATCGGTGAGCCAGTGGCCGGCGGCAGTGCACGAAGGCGTCAACGGCCTGCAGATAGGCCGGCGGGCGGACGGCCCGTACACCGTCAACGCCCTGGACCTGCACGTGAACATAGCAGGATATCAGGACTTGGAGCTGCGGTTTTGGTTGGCCGATTATTACGACGACAACCAGGAAGAAGATGGCATATACTTCAGCGACGACGGTGGAATTTCTTTCAAAAAAGCATATAGCCTCACGCCAGCCTCCTACCCGGATTTAACATATCGGGAATACATCATACCAATCGATTCCCTCATCCTGGAGGATACCCTTCGCTTTTCAAACAATTTTGTCATTCGGTTTCAGCAAGCGGACGCAGGAGACTTCAACGCCAATTCCGGCGACGAAGACGGCTTCTTCATTGACGACGTTTCAATAACAGGCGCACCCGTCGACAGCGCACCCGTTATTACCTACTTCACCCCACCCAGCGGCCCGCCTACCCAGGAAGTTACCGTCAAAGGAAGGAATTTTGAAGGTGCCAGCCAGGTGCAATTTAATGGAACAGCCGCAACATTTGATTATGTAGACGCCAATACCATCCTGGCTATCGTGCCCGCCGGCGCAACGACTGGCCTCATTACGGTGGCGACTCCACAAGGAACCGCTTACAGCCCTTACCCTTTTATCGTAACAGCAGCAGCAGATATCGCCCTTACCCAACTGGTTAAGCCGGCAAGCAGTTGCGAACTCAGCAACCAGGAATTAGTAACCATAAAGATCAGGAATGCGGCCGGCCTATCCGTAGACAGGCCTTTCGAAGCCGGTTATTCCGTCAATGGCGGGACAGCTGTAATAGAAACGATAGACACGCCGCTCGCCCCAGATGAAGAACTGCTCTACACCTTCATGGCGCCTGCAAATCTTTCCTCCATCGGCGAATACCAAATCCGGGCCTTTGTAAGCTTGGAAAATGACGAAAACCCTTCCAATGACGAACGGGTAAAAACCATCCGCAACCATGAACCCTTTGAAGCCGAAGTAACCGAAAGCCAATCCATTTGCAAGGGCGACGGGATCATCCTGGAAGCCTTCGGCGGGGCCAGTTACAGCTGGAACAACGGCCTTAGCGGGCCCGCAATATCGGTAGCCCCTGCCCAGAGCGCCACCTATACCGTCACTGTCGTAAATGACATCGGCTGCACAGACGTTCAGGCCGTTGCCATAGAAGTCATTGAGCCTCCTGTGCCCACCATTACTGTACTTGGAGGAGACGTATTGTGCCCAGGCGAAAGCATCACCCTCCTTTCCGACATAACCGACAACATCCTTTGGTCAAATAACACCTTTGGCTCCGAGCTGGAAGTCAGCCAGCCCGGCAACTACTACGTTACCTACTACGATCCCAGCGGTTGCATTACCCGTTCGGAAACCATATCCATACCCGCAGCGCCGCCCCTGTCTATCCAGCCCTCCGGCGTAGGCACCATTTGCCTGGGCGACAGCGAAGCCCTTGCCGTCCCCGGCGCTGTTTCATTACAGTGGTCCACCGGGCAGAATAGCACCTTTATCGAAGTAAGCCCGGCGGCGACGACCACGTATTCCGTAACGGCCACCGACAGCTACGGCTGCACATCCATGGACGAATTCACGGTAGAAGTGTTGCCGAACGAAGCCCCAGGCCAGGCAACCAATCTCCTTCCCCTGGACGGAGCGCAGGGCCTAAGCCCACCTGTAACCCTTTCCTGGGCGCCAGCCGCCAATGCCTCTCATTATGCCCTGTACCTTTGGCAGGAAGGCCAAACACAGCCGGCCACCCCCACCGTCCCGGTAATACCCAGGATCAGTTATGCCCTTTCCGGTTTGCAGTACGCCACGGCGTACAACTGGTACGTCACAGCCCTCAATTCCTGCCAGGAAGGAGAGCCAAGCACGGTACAAACCTTTACCGTTTCCCAACTACCCGACCTCGTCGTGGAGAATGCCCGCGGCCCGCAGGCAACGGCCTTTTCCGGCACAGAGATATCCATTGAATGGGAAGTGCGCAACATCGGGTTAGTCCATACCGGCAATGCCAACTGGATAGATGTGGTTTACCTGTCGGAAGACACCTTGATCGACGCCGGCGACCTGCTCCTGGGCGGGCAGGCCAACCCCAGCGCCCTTATCGCCGGCCAGGGCTATGCCAACATGCGCAATTTCACCCTACCCCAGGGCCTGGAAGGCGAATATTACATCCTGGTGCGTGCCGACCACTACGGCTATCTCGCGGAGAGCGACGAACTCAATAATGCAGGGCGGTCGGAAAACCGCCTTGAAGTACAGCTTACTCCTCCGCCCGACCTGAGGGTGCTTGAAGTATTGCCGCCTGGCGCCGGCGGCGCCATCTTTGCCGGCGCACAGGACGAAGTAGAATGGACAGTCAAAAACCAGGGCTTCGGGCCAACCCTTTCCGGCCAATGGCAGGACCGGGTATTCATCTCGCCCGACAGCACCTTCAACCCACTTTCTGCCACCCGGCTGGCTACCGTCCCCCACGCCGGCGGCCTGGAACCCAGCCAATCCTACAGCGCTTCCGCCTCTATAACCATACCCCAGGGGATCGAAGGCATCCATTATATCCATGTATTGACGGATATCGGCAACGCAGAGTACGAACACCTCTTTGAGAACAATAACCGAAAGCGGTCCGAGCCGTTCAACGTCATTGGCGCCCCCCGGTCCGACCTGGCGATAGGCAGCCTGGACGCAGCCGATTCAGCTAGTAACGGCGAGAACATCCTGGTAAGCTGGCCGGGCAGGAACCTCGGCGCCAGCCTAAATGCCGGAGTACAGGATGCCATCTTGCTCAACGACGAACCCAGCACCGTGGGCGCCGTATACCTGGGCGGCCGGTTCCAACCTGGCCCGCTGCCTACAGACACCATCTACAACGCCAGCCAGGTGGTAACCATTCCAATCGGCTTCACCGGCCAGCACTACCTGCTGGTTGTGACTGACTATTTTGACGACATATCCGAGCTGGCTGAAGACAACAACTTCCAGTCCAGGCCTATCACGATCCTTTCCCCAAACCTGGTGGTACATACGATCAACACGCCGCCAACAGCCACCTCCGGCCAGAACCTGGCGGTGAACTGGCAGGTAGGCAACACTGGCGAAGGCACCCTGTTCAATACCGTTTTCCGGGACCAGGTATACCTCAGCCCGGTGCCAAACCCAGGTGCCAACGACCTCATTCCGGTAGGCACAAGAGAAGGAGCGGCCACCATCCTTTCCGGCGACACCATCAACCGCCAGAAGCAGGTTGCCATTCCGGACGGGATAAGCGGCCCCTATTACGTGGCAGTCCGAACCAATGCCCTGGGCCAGGCCTACGAGGCGGGCCGCAACGGAGACAACCTGCTCGTTTCGAGCCAGCCCGTCGATATCAGCCTGGCCGATTACCCCGACCTGAGAGCGGTTTCCATTACCCCGGCCGTTATGCAAGCTAACGCCGGCGACAACCTGAGCGCCACCTTTGAAGTGGCCAACGAAGGCCCGGCGGCGGCAGTGGGCGCCTGGCAGGACCGCGTGTACCTATCCGGCAGCCCTGCCTGGCCCGGTTTTGGCAATGCGCTGCTGTTAAAAACCGTGCCACGTTCCCAGGTCGTTCCGGCCGGGCAGAGTTATTCCAAAACCCTGGAAGCCACCTTGCCCCATTACCTCCCAGCCGGAGCGTATTACCTGTACCTCGCCGCTGACGCACAAAACACCGTCTACGAGCACGACAACGAAGGAGACAACATCATCCGTTCCGAAGCCATCGAAATAGAACGTTACCCGGTCGTCGACCTAAGCCTTCAGGATCCATTGCTGGAGCAAAGCATCAGCATCGGGCAGCCGGCGCGGGTCCGCTGGACGGTAACCAACATTGGAGATTCCAACACGCCCGTTTCCAGTTGGACAGACGCCATTTACCTTTCAGCAAACAATCAGTGGAATCCGGAAGAAGACCTGCTCATCAGGCAATGGCCGAGAAACGCTCCATTATCCCCCGGCCAAAGCTACACGCGCCTGGAGAGTTTTATCATTCCAGCCAACCAGGCGGGCAGCTACTATCTCATCCTGGTGGCCGACACCGACAGCCTGGCCCTCGACGACAATTACAGCAATAACATAGCCATACTATCCCAAAGCGGGGCCACCGAGCCCGTCATCATTGACTACCCGCCGGCGCCTGACCTGGAAGCCGGCGCCCCCGATTCCCCTGGCGAAGGAATAGCCGGCCAGCCCATTACCATCCACTACACCGTTGTCAACAGAGGAGAAAGCCCTGCTGCCGGCTATTGGAAAGACGGCCTTTTCCTTTCAACCAATACCACGGTGGAGCCGGGCGACATCTTCCTGGGGCAGGTATCCAAAAGCAGGAACCTGGCGCCGGGGGGCAACTATACAGACTCCCTGCAGGCGTTCCTGCCGGCAACGGCCAGCGGCAACTACTACCTGCTGGCGCTGGCGGATTACGGCAATGCCCTCCTGGAAGAAACCGAAGCCAACAATACCGGCAGCAGCTATTTCCGGGCCATACAGTTGCCGCCCGCAGACCTGCAGGTGAGGGGCGTTGTTGCCCCGCCTGATGCCGACATCGGGGCAGAAGTTGCCGTTTCCTGGACCGTGTTCAACGATGGCGACAACCCAGCCGCAGGCATTATGAAAGAAGGCGTCTATCTTTCAACAGACACCATTAAGGATGCGGATGACGTGTTGCTGGGCACCTTAGAAAGCTACCTCGCCCTTAGCCCCGGGCAAGCGGAGACCCATCAGCTCGACGTCCGGCTGGAAGGCGCGGCCATGCAGGGCTACTACGTGCTGGTCAGTACTGACCTGGAAAACAACATCATAGAAGACGACGAGGAGAACAATACCGCCCCGAGCATCCTGCCCATCATAATATCTGTCCCCGAATTGCCAATTGGCACGCTGACCCCTGCCCAGCTGGCAGCGCAGCGCCCCATATACTACCACATCGAAGTGCCCTCCGGGCTGGAAGGAGAAGCCCTGTTGCTCAGCCTGGACAGCGAAAACCCGGAGGCATTCAACGAGCTGTACCTGCGGTTCGGAGCCGTTCCCACCCGGGCCGTGTACGATTTCGGTTTTGACACGCCCTTCTCCGCCAGCCAGCGCATCCTGGTGCCGGGACTGCGGGCGGGCAGGTATTACCTCATGGCCTACGCCGTAGATGCCGATGCCGTTCAGGACATCAACCTGCTGGCGGAGATCATACCCTTCTCCATCAGCACCGTGGAAGCCAGCCAAGGTGGCAATACAGGCAGCGTGACGGTGCGCCTGCGCGGCGCCCGGTTTGAAGAGCAAATGGAAGTCTTTCTGGAAAGCGAACAGTTGGGCATAATTCCAGCCGCCAGTTACCTGTACATCAATTCCAGTGCCGCGTTCGCCACGTTCAACCTGCAGGATGCCCCTCTGGGCATTTACGATGTAAGGGCGGTAAAGGACAGCGGGGACGAAGCCGTCCTGTCCGGCGGGTTCGAGGTCGTAGAAGGCACCATCGGCAACAACCCGCTCAGCCTGAGCTGCTCGACCAATGGCGGAGGCGGCATCCTGCTGAACGCCCTGGAACCGCTGGAATTTGAAGCCCAGTATCCATCTTTCGCCCGCGCCGGACAAGTCATCAGCCTGACCTTCCGCTACGAAAACACAGGCAGCGTGGACGTGCCTATTCCCCGGCGCTTCATTGCCAGCCTGGGCGGCGCCCCGCTGGCGCCCTCGCCCGGCGGTTTTGGCGAAGAACTGGAAGAAATCTACCTGGAATTCCCGGAAGAAGGCGGGCCGCCCGATATACTCCGCCCCGGCGGAGTAGCAATCCGCACCGTATATACCAAGGCCCTTCAGGAGCTGCGCTTTAACCTCTATTGACATGACTGCCAAAACCCAATATGATATGAACCGTTTTCTGGCTTTTATAACCTTTATCGCTCTTGCCATTCCTTCAATGGGGCAGAATATCCCCCATTCCAACTTCAACGGCCCCTATGGCGTTCAGGTAAACACGTACAACGGCAACCTGTACCTATCCCGCAACGATTTACACATTCCCAACCAGGGAATATCTCTAAGCCTGGATTTCGCCTACAACAGCCGGCGCGATACCGTCAACCTGGGCTACGGCCAAGGCTGGTCGTTTGATTATGCCATGCATTACTACCCCGACTCCACCGGCATCGTGCTGGAGTGGGGCGACGGGCGGCGCGATTTCTACGACCATGCCGGCGGCAGTTATCAGAACCCGGCTGGCATCTTCGGCCGGTTTGAGGAATACGATGCCGATAAATTCGCGCTTACCACCAAGTACGGCATGAAATACTACTTCGATGACGCCGCCCACCGGAAGCTCACCAGGATAGAAGACACCAACGGCAATTACCTGGGCTTCAGCTACGCCGGCAGCCAGCTGTCAAGCATCACGGGCCATTCCGGGCGGGCCCTCGCCCTGGAATGGGAGGCGGGCCTGCTGCGGGAGGTTGCGGACAATAATGGCAGCCCTCCCCGGCAGATCTTATACGAGTACGATGCCGCCGGGCGGTTGACGAAAGCCATCAACCCCCTGGGAGGCGCCGTGGTCTATCGATATAATGAAACAGGCCGCCTGAGCAGCATGGCCAATGAGAACGGCGACGAGCTGGCGATATTCTACAATTCCGCAGGCGCAGTTGCCAGGCTGGCGAGCTGCTTTTCCGACATACAATTCAAGTATAACCCGGAGCAAGGGAAAACCTATGTAACTCAAGCCAATCAAGGAGGCGAACAGGTAACGGTGTACGCTTACGACGAGGCCGGCAAGCTCATCCAAAAAAAGGGAAGCTGCTGTGGATACAATATCAACTACGAATACGACCCGGACAACAACGTCAGCCGGCTCACCGACGCCAATGGCAACGCAATAGCCGCCAGCCACGACGAAGCCGGCAACGCCCTGTATACGGCCGACCCTGCCGGCGCCAGCCAGTCCTTTGCTTTCAGCCCTGATCTCAACCGGCTCACCAGCCTGACGGACAAGAGGGGTTACACAACCACCTTTGAATACGATGCCTCCGGCAACCTCCTGCAGATGAACCAGCCCGAAAACGTGCAGTTGAACTTTTCCTATGACGAAAAAGGCAACCTCGCCAGCATGGCGGACGGCAACGGCGAAGAAACATTTATGGATTACAACGCCAACAACGACCTGATCCGCCTGCGGTATCCCATTGGCGAAGAGACATTTGAATACGACAACGTTGGCAACCTGCTGAAAAGCACTGACGGCAACGGCAACGCTGCCTATTACGGCTATGATGCGCTCGACCGGCTTGAGTCTCTAAGCGACGATCTCGGCAATACTGTCCGCTACGAGTACGACCCAGCCTCCAACCTCACCAAAGAAACAGATGCCAACAACAACGAGAAGCAATTCGCCTATGATGGCCACAACCGCCTGGAGAGCGTCACTACGCCTTCCGGAACCACCCGCTACGGATACGATGCCGCCGACAACCTAACCAGCATAACCGACGCCAACGAACACCGGACTGCCTTTCAATACGACACCCGGAACCTGCTCACGGAAGAGCGGGACCCCTTGGGCAATATTACCTCATACTCCTACGACGGCAACGGCAACCTAATCAGCAAGACGGATGCCAACGGCGATGTCACGGCCTATGCCTACGATGCCCTCAACCGGCTCGTCCGCAAGAGCTACCGGGGCAATACCGACCACTACGAATACGACGAAAACGGCAACCTCATATCCTGCTCCAACGATCATGTCAGCTACAGCTTCACCTACGACGGCCTCAACCGGCTGGTGGCCAAATCCTTCGACAATTGGGGCAAATACATCTTTTACGAATACGACAACGCCGGCAACCGCATAACCATGACCGACCCGGACGGCGGCTTGTTTCGCTACGAATACGACGCCAACAACCGCCTCACCCGAATAACGAACCCCGACGGCGCCGTCACTACCTTTACCTACGACGGCGGCGGGCGCCTCACCCGCCAGGACAACCACAACGGCACCTACACCCAATACCAGTACGACATAGCCGACCGCCTGCTGAGCCTGGAGAACCGGGCATCAGATGGCAGCATCCTTTCCAGCTACGCCTACACCCACGACAACAACGGCAACCGCCTGACAATGACGGACAATAACGGCGGGACAGCCAACTACCAGTACGATGGCGACAACCGCCTCACCTATGTCTCCTATGCCAACGGCATGATCGAAGAATATTCCTTTGATGCTGTGGGCAACCGAACCCTGCTCACCCGCGACGGCAATGCCACAACTTATAACTACGATGCTGCCGACCGCATACAAAACGCCGGCACCACAACTTACGAATTTGACAACAAGGGCAACCTTATCCGCAAAGCAAGCGGAAGCGAGGCGGTGCTATACGAGTACGACGGAGAAAACAAGCTGACGAAGGCCAGCCTGCCCGGTGGCGTTTCCGTCAGTTACCAGTATGACCCATTGGGCAGCCGCTTCAGCCGGTCGGACGGGCAGAACACCACCTACTACCTGCTCGACGGGGAGAATGTGCTTCTGGAACTTGACGCCCAGGGTAATACAATAGCCCGCTACACCTCCAGCCTCAGCCTTGATTCCTGGGTCAGTATGCAGCGCGGCGGGCAGGCCTATTATTACCATACTGATGGGCTGGGCAGCATTACTGCTTTGACGGGTGCTTCCGGAGAAGTTGTGGCAGCGTATGAATACGATGCTTACGGCAATATCTTAACCCAAGCCGGAGCGGTGGAGAACCCCTATACTTATACTGGGCGGGAGTGGGATGCCGCTACTGGGTTGTATTATTACCGGACGCGGTATTATGATGCGGAGGTGGGGAGGTTTTTGACGAGGGATGGGTTTGAGGGGGTTATGGATCAGCCTTTGGGTTTAAATAAGTATAATTACGTAGAATCTAACCCAATTATACGTGTTGACCCAACTGGAGAGGCTTTTTTCTTAGCTCCACTTCTCTTTACTGCTTTAAAAGGAGTGGCGATAGCTGGAGCTGTAAATCTGGGATTGCAAATTGTGAAAAATGTTGCGAGTGGGAGAAATGCCTTTTGTATTGATCAAGCTGATGTTGTTATAAATGCCTTACTTGGTGCTTTACCTTTTTTATCAGCTTCAAGATTACTTCGAGGAACTGCTGGCGCACTCAACCAATCCTTAAGGCAAGGAGGGTTAAAAAGTATAAGGTTAAGCTGGATAAAAAATGCCTTGAATAAATTGAATAACAAATTGAAGAAGATTTACAGAACTAGCGTTCCTGACCCTGATAACGATTTTTTTAGAGAACAAATAAGAAGAGGGATTCGAAGAGATCTGGCATTTGGTTCAATTGGGTTTGGAGCAAGTGCATTGCTGAAGTTTTTGATAGACAACCCATCAAAATTTTGTGATGATAATGACGGAAATCAAAGTGAAGGGGAATTTACGGAAGAAAATGGTATAATCACCATCCCCATCCTCCGCTCCTTCGACCCCAACGAAATCCTTGCCCCCGAAGGCTGCGGCCCTGAGAAGTGGGTATCAGCCGAGGCGGAGCTACCCTATACCATCCTTTTCGAGAACGACCCCGACTTTGCCACCGCTCCCGCTCAGCAGGTAGTGATCGAGCACTATTTCGACGACAACATTAATCCTTTCTCCTTTGAGCTTGGTGATTTCGGCTTCGGCGATTACTACTTCCAGGTACCCAGAGGCGTCAGCTTTTACAACACCGAGATCGACCTGTCGGACCCCCTGGGCGTAGTTGTAGACGTCGTAGCCGGCATAGACGTCAATACCAACCGGGCCTTCTGGATTTTCGAATCCAAAGACCCGGCCACTGGCCTGTTGAGCACACTGCCCGCAGACGTTGGCTTTCTGCCCATCAACGACACCCTCAGCCGGGCAGGGGAGGGATTTGTTAACTTCACGGTCAAGCCCTGGAGCGATTCCCAAACCGGGGAAGTAATCGAAGCCATGGCCACCATCACCTTTGACGACAATCCGCCCATCAACACCAACCTCGCCTTCAACACCATCGACGCGGACCATCCCGTAAGCGCGATAGAAACCATTACCGCCGGCGAGAGTGGCAACGCGTACCTGCTGGAGTGGAGCGGCACGGACGAAGGTGTCGGCCTAATCCAGTACACCCTCTACGTTTCCACCAACAGCGGCCCCTTCCTGCCCAAAGTCGCTACCCTGGAAGCCACCCGGTACACCTTTGCCGGCCACCCGGACAGCACCTACCGTTTTTTCGTGATCGCGGAGGACTGCGTCGGCAACACTGAGCCTCTAAAGAGCAGCGGCGAGCCCGCCTGCATGCAGGTCGAGATCGTCAACCAGGAAGACGCCACCCAGGGCAATGCCGACGGCGTGCTGGAAGTATCGGTCGAAGGCAACATCGGCCCAGTTACCTTTACCTGGCCGCACGACCCCAACCTGAGCGGCCCCGTCGCTGACAACATTCCCGCCGGCCAATACGAGTTGCTGGTTGCCGATACATCCGGTTGTCAGGTAGGGTTAGCCTTTGATATCGGCACCATGGTCGGAACGGAAGAGCTGTCCCGCCGGGAAGGAACGTTCCTGCGGCGCATCTACCCCGTGCCTGCCCGCCGGGAAGTGGCCGTGGATTTTTATTCTACAGCCGAGTATGTCGTCGTGGAACTGTTCAGCCCGGCCGGGAAGCGGTTGTTGCTGCGGACGGTGGAAGTATCCGCTCCGCATTCTGTTAGCACCATATGGCTGAACATAGAACCGCTTCCAGCAGGGCCGTATATGTTGCGGCTGAATGATGGGGAGAATAGTTCGGGTGGGGTGTTTTTGAAGGAGTGAAGCCTTGAATCTGAAATAAATTCATTAAAAAACATTAATATGAACCAATCCATGTTTCGAAGGGCCTTTAATACCCTTATTTTGACTCTTACAGCATCCTTTCTGGCTTTTTTTATTCAGGTGAAAGCCCAGGATATCAGTATTGACTGGAGCGTTGTTCTCGGCGGGTCTTCTTCGGAGGAAGCCCTGGCCATTGAGGAAGCTGCCGATGGTGGATATTTTGTGGCAGGATACACTGATTCATCCGATGGAGATGTTGGTTTAAATCTTGGCGAGCTGGATATTTGGATAGTCAAATTGAATGAAAACGGGAGCCTGGACTGGCAAAAAGTACTTGGCGGCAGCAGCGAAGATATCGGCTTGTCGATAGCGGCAACACCAGACGGCGGTTGCATTTTAACCGGCTATTCCCAGTCAGATGGCGGGGAAATTGGAGCAAACGCAGGAGGATATGATGTTTTTCTTATTAAGCTGAACCAAGAGGGCGAAGTAGGATGGAGCAGAACCTATGGAGGAAGTCAGAATGACAGAGGGTTTGCTGTAGTAAGAACTACAGACGGAGGGTATTTAATAGCAGGCGACACAGAATCCAGTGATGGAGATGTTTCAGAAAACCAGGGAGGCAGAGACTTTTGGCTCATTAAAACGGATGAAACAGGAAATATTAGCTGGGAAATAACCTACGGAGGAAGTGGAAACGAGACTGCTCAATCAATAGCGCCAACCAATGATGGCGGTTTTGCGGTTGTTGGCTATACCGGTTCAACAAATGGCGACGTTACAGGCGGCAATGGCTTTTTTCCGGATTTCTGGTTGATCCGGATAAATGCTGAAGGAAACCTGCTGTGGGAGAAGACCTTAGGAGGAACCCGGATCGACTGGGGATTTTCAGTAGACGTTACGCTTGACAATGGATTCATAATAACAGGCCAAACGGAGTCAAACAATCAGGATGTGTCTGCCAATAATGGGCTCAGAGATTACTGGGTCGTAAAATTAAACGGCAACGGAGAGATCCAGTGGGAAACCAACCTGGGCAGCGCCACCAATGATGAATCGAGGGCAGTCAAAGCATTAAATGATGGCAGTTACATTGCCGTAGGATGGGCAGGCGGGCAAAGTGGAGACGTAAGTTCTTTCAATGGATTTGATGATTTCTGGATTGCCAAGCTCGGCAGTTCTGGAAATTTGGTCTGGGAAAAGAATTTTGGCGGGTCAAACGTTGACAGGGCTTATGCAGCTGAGTTTTCCGAATCCGGAAAGCTGCTGGTTTGTGGCTTTTCCCGTTCGGATGACCTTGATGTGGGAGAGAATAAAGGAGGGAACGATGTATGGGTCGTTCAACTGCAAGGGATGATCACGAACACCGCTGATGTTGAAGAAGCTTCAGGGTTTACCATTTATCCCAACCCCGCAAGCCGTGAAATAACGGTCCAGTTAAACGCCAGTGCACATTCTTATGAATTGAAAATTTTTGATGTAACCGGGCGGTTAATTGAAGGAATAAAGGCCGTAGATGTTGCTGATGCGCAACAATTAACGTATCCGGTTGGCCATTTGAAAGGCGGCGTATACTTTATACAGTTGGTGGCTGGGGGTTATTTGTCAACGGAGAAGTTTGTTGTAAACGAATAATGGGAGAGCAGCTTTTAACAAGTTGGCCGTCGGGCCGGCTATTGCCCTACTGTTAGCAATCTGCCATTTCATACCACCCTCCATACCACCCAATAACAAAAAATATGTTTACTGTATTGATTATCAATATACTTACACAGTAGGTTATTACCCCGTCCCGGGTACTTTTTACGGTTAGGCTTGGTGGAAATTTTTCCATCAAGCCTTTGTTTTTCAGGGGTTTATGTGTTGGGCCGCGTTTCCGGTTCTCCCCTTTATATCCGTTGTTATACCACCTAAGTTGTTATACCACCTAATATGCTACTGTTTATCGCGGTGAGCCGAAAATCAGGGGTTTTCAAAGGGTTAACGCTGCCAGAGGAGGGAAAAGTTAGTGACCCCGCCAGGACTCGAACCTGGATCTAGAGTTTAGGAAACTCCTATTCTATCCCTTGAACTACGGGGTCTTTCGTAACTTGTTGATTTAAAGACACTTGCGTTAAAGTACTGAATGATTATATCAAAAATATGATGAAAATCGCCAATTCCTCCAGCTTCTTTGCTCTTTGCGCCAAAGATATAAATAGTTTTAAAGAGGTTGAGCGAATTGGTGCTGGAAAATACTGAATACAGGGCTTTTAACAAGGAAGGAGTGGTGTTGGGTTCCTGGACAACAAGGTAATTTCGGAGAAAGGGAAAGTTCTTTATTGTACTATCTTTTCACTTCTCCGCAGCCCCAGAGGCGGTAGGCGCCGGCGATCTCTTCCGGGGCGATGAAGGCGAACCTTTCGCGGACGATGCGCACGGATTCCTTCAGGGGGGCTTTTTCCACCTGGGACCGGGCGCCGTAGCTCTCGCAGATGGCTTTCACCTGGGCTTCTATTTCGTCGATTTGCCGGGCGGGGTGCATGTGCCGCAACTGGTTGTGGTCGCCGGCGACGGCCAGCCGGGCCAGGCTGCTACTGCACCCCGCCGTATCCGCTAAGGCTGATGCCTTCTTCAGCGCAGAGCTCAAGGAAGGCTTCGGTAGCGGTGACAGGGTCCCAGACGCTGCTTTTGCTTTTGCCGGGGGGCGTTGTTTTTTCATTGCTGTACTTTTTTGGGTAGAAGAGCGGGTCCCGGGCGAGCCAGCTCTCGAAGCCGGCCAGGTTCTTGTTGGTCGGCGCGCGCCAGATGTAAACCCAGCGGCCGTTCTTCTGGTGGTTGCGGAAGTAGTCGGAACAGCAATCGCGGGCTTGCTCCAGGGTGCCGGGGTAGCGGGCGTTGGCGATGAGGCAGGGCAGGTAGCCGCGGCTTTGGGCCCAGGCCCAGAAGGTTTCGGCGGCTTGGGTGTGATTCTTTGTTTGGGTATCGAACTGGGGCTGGGGCTCGGGTTCGGCTTCGGGCTCGGCTTCGCTCGCCCGGCAGCTCACCCGGCGGCTTGCCCTGGCAGGTTGGGCTTCGGCTTCGGGTTCGGCTTCGGGCTCGGCTTCGTTCGCCCGGCAGCTTGCCCGGCGGCTCGCCCTCTCGCTCGCTTTGGCAGGCTCCGGTTCGTAGGGAGGGGGAGCGCCGCAAGCAGGGGGAGGGGCGGGCTCGGCGCCACCGCCGGTTGAGCGGAGCCGAAACCGGCGCAGTTCCTCATTTTCCCGTTTCAATTTTTCAATTTCCTCGCACGCGCGCGCGTAGAGCGCTCTCAATTCTTCCTGTTTATTCAATTCTTCTTGTTTTTTCAATTCTTCAAAAGGGTATTCAATACTTCCTGGCGGGTTGCCAGGGTGCTGAGGATCAGTATCCTGAAAATCAGGGCCCTGAAAGCCAGCATCCTGAAAACCCGTATGCTGAGGGGTAATTCCCGGGGTTTCTGCATCCGGAGCGCCAGTATCCTGGGTTTCAGTATCCTGAAAACCAGTAACCGGAGGCGGGGTGTATTTCCGGGCCAGGCTGAAGGGGATGGCGTAGAGGTTGCTGGACAGCCGCCGGCCGTCCTCGGTGCGGCGCTGCGACTTGCGGGCCAGCTGGTGCTGTTCCAGGGTTTTGATGTCCTTGTCGAGGGCGTCGCGGCCCAGGCCGGTGAGGGCGCGCAGGGTCTTGCGGCTGGGCCAGGCCTGGTTGTGCTCGTTCATGAACTTGGCGATGGCCAGCAGGACGCCGGCAGCGCGGGCGCCGATGAGTGGCATCTTTTCCAGGACGAGGGTGTCGCTGACGTTGATCATGGCTGCTGTGTTTGGTGAGGAATGAGAAAAAGCCCCAGCCGGAAACTTTCGGCCGGGGCTGGCAAGAGACAAGTTCGGGTAAACTTTCAAAAGGCTTCCGGGCCGCTTTCTGACACGCCTAAATAATGCTCCGCATGAAGTTGCGCCGCGAGCCCGGAAGCTGTCCAATTCCACAACGCTAAAGAATATGCGCTCCTGTTTGGCCGCAGCGCCCTCTTTTGGGCGCCGCAGCCGCGGAAAACAGGAGTGCCTATCGATTGCCGGGCACGGAATTTCATGGTATCATTCCTGCCTGCTTGCGTAGCCGGGCAGCAATTTTGCCAAAAGGCGGGGAGGGGCTTCGTTCAACGGCCTTCAGGAGTAGCAAAGAATGGATATGGATATGCCCTCCCCGCGGTTTCTTCCTGGTGCTTTCGGCATTAAGTAAAGGGTGATAAGAAACGCCGCTCCCGTCCATTCAGCCGGGTAAAATTTTCCGCCGGGC
>JACJXZ010000022.1 GCA_020636375.1 Lewinellaceae bacterium
TTCAAAAGTTTGAATTTTACTTCGGCAATGCCGATCTTTTCCATCTATCGTGTTTTCTCTTATTTCATATCTGTCTAAAAACTGACGCTGCCATGGCTGAATACGTGAATATGGATACGCTGCGCTTTCAATTGGAGCAGGTACACCAGTTGGAAAGCCTTTTTCAACATGCGCGCTACCAGGAGTATGACCTGGACTCCATCAATATCTTTCTGGATTCCGTCAAGGATTTCTCCGACCAGGAACTGTATCCGGTTTTCCGGGAAATGGACGAAAAGCCGGCTCATTATAAGGACGGCAGGATCATCGCTCACCCGGCGGTGGGAAGGACAATGGAAAAAATGGGCGAGCTGGGCGTTATTGCCGCCACTTTCGACCATGAGGACGGAGGCCTGCAGATGCCGGGAATGGCCCTGCTGGCAGCTTACTTCATCATGGAAGCCGCCAATAACCACGTCATGGGGTATCCGGGGTTGACCGATGGCGCTGCCAAACTGATCGCCACTTTTGGCGACGAGCGGCTGCGGGACACCTATGTGCCCAACATGCTCTCCGGCAAGTGGGCGGGCACCATGTGCCTGACTGAACCACAGGCAGGAAGCTCCCTGTCCGACATCACCACCACTGCCTACCCTTCTGAAGGAGGATACTACAAGGTTAAAGGGCAGAAAATCTTTATCTCCGGCGGAGACCACGAATACAACGAGAACTTCATCCACCTGCTGCTCGCCCGCATCGAGGGGGCGCCGGCGGGCACCAAAGGCATCTCCCTGTTCGTCGTGCCCAAGAAGCGGATTGCCGAAGACGGCGGCCTGGAGGCCAACGACGTCATTACCGCCGGCGATTTCCAGAAGCTGGGCCAGCGCGGATACTGTACCACCCACCTCGTCTTCGGAGAGCAGGACGACTGCCGCGCCTGGCTGGTGGGAGAGCCCCACCAGGGGCTGAAATACATGTTCCAGATGATGAACGACGCCCGCATCTCCGTGGGCAGGGGAGGCCTGTCGATCGCTTCGGCCGCCTACCATGCTTCCCTCCAGTATGCCCTGGAACGCCCCCAGGGGCGCCGGATGATGGACAGCGGCAAGAAGGATCCCCGCCAGGAGCCGGTGCTCATCATCGAACACGCCGACGTGCGCCGCATGTTGCTGCTGCAGAAAGTGATCTATGAAGGCGCCCTGAGCTTGCTGCTGCTGGCTTCCAAATACCACGACCTGGAGATGGTTACCGAAGGGGAGGAGAAAAAAAAGAACAGGCTGTTGCTGGAATTGCTGGTGCCCATCGCCAAGACCTATCCCACAGAGAAAGGCAGAGAGGCGGTGGATAACGGCCTGCAGGTGCTCGGAGGGTATGGCTACTGTTCGGATTTTGTGTTGCAGCAGTACCTGCGGGACATTCGCATTATGGCCATTTACGAAGGAACCACCGGCATACAGTCGCTCGACCTGCTCGGCCGCAAGGCTACGATGGACAACGGCAAAGCCGTGCAACTGCTGGCGGAAGAGATGCAGCGCACCATCGAACAGGCGACGACCTTCGATGAGCTGAAGCCTTACGCCCGCCAGCTGGCCGATAAGATGGGCCTCAGCCAGAAGGTGCTGAAATTCCTCCTCTCCTTTGCCGCCAAGGGAGAATACGAGCGCTTCCTTGCCGACGCCACCGTATTCATGGATTTCTTCAGCACGCTCGTCCTCGGCTGGTTGTGGCTGGACATGGCGGCGGTGGCCAAGCGGGAGCTCGTCTCCGGCAATACGGCCTATACGCCCGACTTTTACGAAAGCAAGATCCATGCCATGCGGTTCTTCTTCAAGTACGAACTGCCCAAAATGGAAGGCCTGGCGCCAACCCTGATGAGCGAAGATGTATTGACCATACTGGAAGAAAAGGAGGTGATTGCCTGATGTGGAAGCGGAGCCACAAGCTTTGTGTATAGGTGGCAATGAAAGGCAAACCGATTTCCTGAAAATACTGACAATAGTGAAGGAGGCCGGATACACCGGTCATGTCGGCATCGAATATGAAGGAAACGAGCGCTCAGAGGAAGAAGGCATCGTGGCTACCAGGAAGTTGCTGGAAAAAGTGGGGGGGCAGCTTTCCTGAAACGCGCCCGCCTGCCGGGCCGACCTGCCGGCCATACCTGTCGTGCCGTCAGGAAGGCAGGTATGCGGGTTAGCAACTGCCTGCAAAATTTAAACCGCAAAGGTTTGCTGCCTTTCTCTTCGGCGCCCCGCACCCCGTCTCGTCAGCGTTCGACTGAGCGTTCTGCTGAGCTCACGCCGAAGTCTCACGCTGAAGTCCGGGCAGGTTCTTGTGTTTTTTTAACCGCAGGGAACGCAGAGGGCCACAGAGTGCAGTTGGCTTGGGGTGTGGGGGCCGTCTAAGGCTGGACAGAGAGACCTGGAGTTGTGTACAGTCTGTCCCGAAATCGATTCGGGGATGTGCGGACCTGGCAGGGGCTTGAGGCTGTGTACGATGTACGAAGCACCCCGGGCTGCCCAACGTTAGAATGGTAGTGGCTTGGGGCTTTTCCGAAGCTCTCCACATATCCGGAGAGCGGAGCGTGTTCCCCTTCTCTGCGGTTCTCAGCGCCCCCTGCGGTTCAATTTTTGGGCGTAAAGGTGACGGCATCAGCAGCCTTCGCTTTGAAGTGACAAATAGAATAACTTGAAAATATGAACAAAGCAAACGGAATCCGCCAGTTGGAACCAAAGGCCCTGTGGGCCAACTTCGCGGCCCTCAACGAAGTGCCCCGCCCTTCCAAGCGCGAAGAGCGCGTCATCGAATTTATGAAGAACTTCGGCAAAAAACTGGGCCTGGACACCAGCGTGGATGATGTCGGAAACGTGGTGATCAAAAAACCGGCCTCGCCCGGAAAGGAGGGCCGGCCCACCGTCATCCTCCAGGCCCACCTGGATATGGTCCACCAGAAAAACGTAAAGCACGGATTTTGACTTCGAGGTCCGAACTATCCGCTCCTTTGTGGACGGAGAATGGGTAAAAGCCGAAGGCACTACCCTCCAGTGCCGACAACGGCATCAGTGGCAGTATCATGGCGGTTTTGCGGTCCAGGGATGTGCCCACCCGCCCTGGAAGCCCCTTTTTCACTATCGACGAAGAAACCGGCATGACCAGCGCCAAAGTACCAGATGAGAAAACCTGTTAAAGGCAAAAATCCTGCTCAACCTGGACTCGGAGGAAGACGACGAACTGACCATCAGCTGCCTTAACGTCGACATCCAATGCGCACATGAATTACATGGAGGTGACTTCCGATCAGGGGTACAGGCTTCCTCATCAAATGTAAGGGTTGAAAGGCGGGCACTCCGGGCTGGATATCCACCTAGGCGGGCAATGCCAATAAGCTGATGAACCGCCTGTTGTACAAACCACCTACCTTCCATGCGCGTCTCCTCGATCGACGGCGGCAGCCTGCACAACGCCATACCCGGGGTCCGGTTGCCCTGGTGAAGTATAGACGGGGCTAGAAGGACGATTTCCTGCGAATTCAGCCGCCGGAAGGTAAATATCCAACAAGTTTAAAAGCATCGAGCCTGGTACTCTCCATCACACTGGAAAGAAATGCATGCGCCGGTGAAGGTCATGCGGGCGAGAAGACCAGGAAAAAATGCTCCAACGCCATCTATGCCCGTGCCCAACTGGCGTATGGCGCATGGCTCAGACATTCCGGGGCTGGTGGAAACCTCTTCAGCCTGGCGCGCGTCATCGTAAAGACGGCGAGTTCGTCACCCAGAGCCTGCGGCCGCAGCTCCATCGAATCCGGCAAAGAGGACGTGGTAACGCCGTGCAGGCGGTCAGATCCTTGAAGCGCCAGGGTAGAAAAATTCCGGCAGCTATCGGCTGGGCACCCAATGCCGGGTCTGACATCCTGAAAACGATGGAAGGTATACGAAGAGCTATTCGGCGAAAAGCCGCACATCCTACCTGCCACGCCGGACTGGAGTGCGGCATCATCAGCGAACACTATCCCAGCCTGGATATGATCTCCTTCGGTACACGATCTGCCCCATTCTCCGGATGAGCAGGTGCGTACCCTTCGGTGGGCAAGTTCTGGAGGTTGCTGAGGGGTGTTGGGCAGGTGTGAAAGGTGCATTGGAAGGGGCACTCAGGAAAAGTCCAACAAGGAATGAATGACTGGAGGAATGAAGGAATGAATAAGATTACAATGTATTTAAATTGATAATCATTGATAAAAACATGATTGTGTTTATTCATTCCATCATTCGCTTCGTTCCATCATTCCTTAACAAGGTTCAGTGCCTACTATACATAACTGATCCATGAACCGCCACTCCTCGAGAAATCCATCTTGCCGTTTTGTTGTTTGGTTTGATAGCCTCTTCGGCAGTGGGTGGCTCTTCCTGCCGTCATTATTGTTCTCCGGGCGGGTGGTATTTGCCGTCTTAAAGCCTGGCAGCGTATTGCTGGAAAGGCAGAACCTTCGCCTGAACGGAGGCAACTATCTTTACCTGGGCCTGCTGGGCTTGCTGCTTGCCGTCCACTGGGTAACCTTCTTTGAGTCGGTGCAGGTATATCGACGGTGGCTGTTGCCTGGTGTCCTGTTCTACCTTTCCGTTTTTTTACCGTTTTCTGGAGCCGTTGTTTTTCCGGGAGCCGCTTTTCCGGCGGGGGCTGGTTTTAGCTATAGTTGCACTGTTGGGGGTTGCGCTGGTTGTTCCCAGTGGAAACTGGGCAACAACATCACGCTGGCGTTTTCTGGGGCGTGTTATCCGGCTTGTCACTGCGTTGCTCTCCGTTCTGAACCGCAGGTATGTCCGCACCTATATACCAGCCTCTTGGTCGCTTTTTACATCAGGATCTGAGTGGTATTCCTGCTGCTTTTTCCGTTCTGGTTTATGCTGCTCCCGGTGCCTTCGGCGCAGGACTGGTGGCTCTTGGCACTCCTTGGAGTGGTTTTCACCGCTTTCCCATGCCCTTTTCATCAGCGGCATGAAAGCAGTGCCGGCGCGGACGGCCAGCATCATCGCCACCCTGGAGCCCGTATACGGTGTGATTGCCGCAGCGGTTTTACTGGGAGAGGTTCCCGGGTTGCGGGTCGTCGCCGGCGGCGCGTTGATCGTGGGGGCGATGGCATATGCGAGTTGGCGGCCGGAGGGGTGAGGCAGCGGTGAACGGATGATTTGGCTACCCGCCTAAGGTTGGACAGCAGAAAGGGGAAAGCCGAGCGGAGTCGAGGCCAAGCGTTTGCAGGAGGCATGGAGTGTCCAATCAGACGGGTAGCCACGGATCTCAAACAGTGAAGTTGTTTTTTAATCACTACTAAATGACAAAATATGGGATCAACCGCTATAGCAACCCTCCGCCCGGCACTTCCTTCGGACCTCGGTGCCATCTGGCTCATGTGGAAAGACATCATGGCCCAAAAAATCTATTACCCGTACGACGAAAGCTATTCCCGCGGGCAGATCGAAGCCGCCTGGATCAACCTGGACAACCTGATCGGCGTGGCAGAGGTAAACGGAACGGTCGCCGGGGCTTACATCGTCAAACCCAACCAGCCCGGCTACGGCAGCCACGTGGCCAACGCCGCCTATATGGTGGCTACTGCCTTTCGGGGCCAGGGCATCGGCAAGCAACTGTGCGCCCATTCCCTGGAGGCCGCCAAAGCCGCCGGATACCGCGCCATGCAGTTCAACCTGGTGGTGAGAACCAATACCGCCGCCATTAAAGCCTGGGAAGCCTTTGGCTTTAAACGGATCGGCACCGTCCCGGAAGGATTCTGGCAGGATGGCCCCGGCTACGTCGACGCCTACATCTACCACCGCTTTTTGTGACAGGACGTCCCACATTCATGTGGGGCGTGTTAAAATAACGTGAGGTCTGAGGTTAAGGCTGAGGGCATGAGATGGCAGCAGCAAGCCTGGCTTGCCTGAGACTCCCAGCCTTCAAGGTTCTCAACCTTAACCTCAGCCTCAACTGGCCTCAGTTCGCTGAATGGCAACACATCCAGGTCAATCCTCACGTTAACTTTTCCTTTGTCTTTTTTTACTCAGTTAAAATTTTCTCTCTATCTGAAAATCAAAACAAACTTCAACCCAAAAGGAAACGCCCCAGAACCCTGGTTTTTCCACTCCGCTGATACCAATCGTTAAAAACCAGTTCTAATTCGCTTACGCTGATAGTACCAATGGGAACGGCCCGGAGTTCTTGAAGTTTCCCGATAAACAGGGTAGGAGAGGAGATACTCCTCCTGAACCGCGCTATCGTGCTGTGCGCCGTTTCCAACCGGTACCGGCTGTCGATAGAATGCGGGAGGGAGCTGGCTTTAAAAACCCTCCGCAAGTCCTCGCGAATAAGTTCCAATTCTCTGTTTTCCGGAAACCCCCGAACCAGAATGCAACCCGGCGATGCGGCCAGGCCTTTGTACCGGACTGAAAACGGCCGCTTGCCCTCAAGAGCATCTTCGACTTTCTGAATGTATTCGTTTATCTTTTTATCCGAAAGGGAGAACCCCTCCCTGCAGGAAATAATGGACAGGATGGTGAGGTGGAGGTCCGGGGCAGGATAGTAGTACTGATGAGGCGCAACCTGGCGGAAAGCTTCTATGATGTTTTGTATTTTTTCTTTGGCCTCCCCGCCAGGTCGCGCCAGCAGCGTAATACCGTAGCGTTTGTCTTCTTTAGAATCCAGCCAGGGATCGTATTCGAATTCGCTCCGGCTAAACTTCTCCAGCGCATTTTCCCACATCTGATCGTATATTTCCTGAATGTTCATGGTCGTTTTTCTGCATTTCTCCCGCCAAAATAGGAAATTGGGCACGGAATTAAACACCAACCTATGGAACCAACCGCTATCCAGTCCGAACTGAAAGCAAGAGTCGCCAAAGGCCTCAACTTCGGGATAGAAGCTATGGAGGAAATCCTGGACCCATCCGCCGCGCTGTTCAACGACTTCATTTTGCTGAAAAGCAAGTACAACGACCTGATGTACGTCTCTTCCATCAATACGATGCCTTATGACCAGGTCGAACTGGGCCTGGACCGCCTGCGGAAAACGCTCCTGGACATGATCGACAGGATCGATGAGGCCAGCCTCAAAAAGCAACAGGTGGATTCCGGCCTCAAAGTACAGGCCCTGCCTACTCGCCGCGCCAACTTCTTCAAACTGCTGGACATCCATTTTCAAAACCTCCAGGCCATCACCTATTCCGTCACCTACGGCGGCGACGTGCCCGATTATTCCGTTCACGGCCGGCAGGCGGTATTCGAACTGTACCAGTCCGTCCGCCGGAGCCTGCGCAGCGAGGAAAAAAAAGAGAAAGCCTTCGAATTCTTCAGGGATTATTTTGAAAACGAAGTAGGTATTTTGGAAGTATACTTTAAAAATATCCGGCACCTTATCGCCTATGCCCGGGCGAGCGACATCGAACAGCAGTTTTTCCTGGACACCCTGAAGTCGCTCTTTTCCCGGTACGAACTGGCTATGATATTTTACTACGCCGCTTCAGGGGTCGATCCCGAGTTCCGGGCCCTGGTGCTGGAAAGCCGGTTGATCGACGGTTCTATTAAAAAGCTTTTGATTAAAGAGGAGCATTTGTCCGGTTTTACAGGCGGGCAGTGAGCTGGCGGTATCCCGCCTGATTTACCCATAAACAACGAACTGCTATGTCATCCACCAACCACCCCATCTCCGCTGATTTTAATTTCGAATCCCACTTCGTGAAAGTGAAAGGTTCCGGAATCCATTACATCGACGAAGGCGAAGGCCAGCCCGTCCTCTTCCTGCACGGCAACCCTACTTCGTCCTACCTGTGGCGCAACATCATCCCTTACCTCACGCCCCACGCCCGCTGCATCGCGCCGGACCTGATCGGCATGGGGCGGTCCGACAAGCCGGACATCTCCTACCGCTTCTTCGATCATTACAGCTATATTGAAGGCTTTATCGAAGCCCTCGGCCTGAAAAACATCACGCTGGTGGTACATGACTGGGGCTCCGGCATTGGCTTTCACTACACTGCCCAACATCCGGAAAACGTGCGCGCTATCGCCTTCATGGAAGCCATCCTCCAAACTGCCCGCTGGGCGGATTTCCCTTCGGATTTCAGGATGGGTTTCAAACTGATGCGCACCCCCTTCATCGGCTGGCTGATGGTCAGCGTCATGAACGGCTTCGTGGAACAGATACTGCCCAAGGCGACGGTGCGCAAGCTCACGGATGAAGAAATGGCGCATTACCGGGCGCCGTATCCTACGGTCCGCAGCCGCAAGCCGGCGCGGAAGTGGCCCTGCGAGATTCCCATCGAAGGCAAGCCCGCCGACGTGACGGCTGCCGTGGAGGCCTACAACCAGAAACTCCGGGAATCGGACATCCCCAAGCTTCTCTTCTACGCCCACCCTGGCGGGCTGATCACCAAAAGAACGGTGGAATGGTGCCGGGAGCACCTGCCCAACTTCACGGCCATCGACATCGGCAAAGGGATCCACTATGTGCAGGAGGACAACCCGCATGGGATCGGGGAGGGGCTGCGGGCGTGGTTTTTGGGGCTGGGGCAGGGTTAAATCCAGGTACTGGCCCTATACTCACTCCGGCATCAACACCACCTGTATGAAATTATCCTCCTCCAGATACTGCCGGGCCGCCTCCTGTATATCCCCGGCTTCGAGCCCTTCAATATACGGCTCATACCTTTCCATCAGTATCCCTTCCAGCCCGATGCCGTACTTCAGGCGCGTGCTGATCTGGCCGAGCCAGAAGCCGTTCTCTTTCAGGTTCTTGATGCGGTTCTGGCGCTGGGTTTCTTTCACCTTTTGAAGGATTTCTTCGTCGACGGCCTGGCTTTGCAAGGTGTCGATGACCTGTTTGGCGGTGGCGATCAGCTCCTGGGTGCGGGCCGGTTCGCTGTTGAAAGAAATGGTGATGCGGTAGTTGGGGTCGGGGTAGGGTAGGGCAACGCCGCTGACGCTGACGCCGTATACGCCCCCCTTGTCTTCGCGCAGGGCTTCCCGCAGGCGGATGCGCAGAGCGGAAAGCATGGAGTAGAACTGGTACCGCCGGCTGCTTTCGTACTCGAAAGGCCCGTGGTAGTTCATCTCCACCAGGGCTTTTGGCGCCTGGCCCCGCACAATGGTGGTGTCAATGCGGCCTTCCGCCAGGTTGGCGCCGACATCCTTCCAGGACTCCTGCCGGCCGGTGGCGGGCAGGTTGCCCAGGTAGGTGGCCAGCAGCGGCTCCAGTTCCTGCGGGTCGAAACTGCCGACGAAGACGAAGGTGAAGTCGCCGGCATCGGCGAAGCGGTCGCGGTAGGTACGCATCACTTCATCCAGGTTTATCTTTTGCAGGCTGGCCAGGTCGGTGATCTGCCGGCGGGGATGGCCCTGGTATTTGATCTGGTTTTTGATGTCCGCGTAATAATAATACGGGTTGGCCATCATGTTCTCGAAGATGGACGCCTGGCGGGAAAGATAGGAGGAAAATACGGCGCTGTCGCGGCGCGGCGCGGTGAAATAAAGGTAGGTCAGTTGCAAAAGCGTTTCCAGCCCTTCGGCATTGCTGCTGCCGCCGATGCCTTCATAGAGTTCGTTGATGTAGGGGCCGGCGCTGACGGTCTTACCCGCCAGTTTTTTCTGCAATTCCGGCAGGGAGAATGCTCCGACGCCGCTCTGGTCGACGATAGCGGCGGCATCGGCGGCGCTGTAATAGATGTCAGAGTTGTAAACAGAATGCCCGCCCGGGCTGAAGGCCGTCATCAGGATTTCGTCGTTCTGGAAGTCGGTCGGCTTGAGGTAGGCCTTTATGCCGTTGGCCAGTTCGAGGATAGTGATGCCCAGGCTGTCCAGTTGTTCTTTTTTGCGGACAGGCTGTGGCGCCAGGGTCTTGCCGACAAGGGGGGCGTCGTTCACCACGTCAATGTAGGGTTCCAGGCTAAGCGTATCCATGTGCGCCAGCAGGCTCAGCATGTCGTTCTCGGTCGGCAGCGGCACGCCCTCTTTTTCCGGGCCGGTGACGATCACCACCCGGTTGCTGTCGGTTAGCCACCGGCGGGGCAGAGGGTTGATGTCTTCCAGGGTAATGGTGGGAAGCAGCTCCTGGTAGAGCTGCAGGCGCTGCTCCGGGCTGGGGATGGGTTGGTTGTCGAGGTAGTGGTACACATAGCGGCCGGCCAGGCTTCCGGACTGCGTTTTTTCCCTTTCTTTATAATCGTTTTCCACCTCCTCCAGCAAGTCGGCTTTATGCCGTCCCAGTTCGGTTTCGGTGAAACCGTGCAGCATGGCCCGCCGGGTTTCGCGGAGCACGGCGCCCGCCCCGTTCACGGCGCCGCCGCCCTTTACAAAAGCATAGACGGTATAGGTGCCGAGGTTGCCAACATCGCTTCCATATCCTGAATAAGCAAAGGTGAACGGCGGGTCGGGCTGCATCTGCACTTCCACCAGCCGGGCGTTGAGCATCTTGTTGTACAGCCGGTGCGCCAGTTCCCGGCGGTAATCGGCAACCGTTTTGACCGGTGCCTCTTCGTGTTTGTAAACCACCTGCACCCGGGTGAATGCCGCTTCCTTGTCGGTGGCGATCACCGGGAGGGTTTCGGCGTGGCCGGGAACCTCGAATTCCTGCCGCGCCGGGGCGGCTTCCGGGTTTTGGAGATCGGAGAAGCGGCGGATGATTTCCTTTTCCATCCAGTCGGCGTCGAAGTCGCCGACGGCAACGAAGGCCATCAGTTCCGGGCGGTACCATTCTTCATAGAAACTCCGGATGGTGGAGTAACTGGCGGTTTCGATGATCTCCGGTTCGCCGATGGGCAGGCGTTTGGCATAACGGGAGCCCTGGTACAGTACGGGAAAATACTGCTGCTGGAGGCGCTGGTCGGGGCTCAGGCGGGTCCGCCATTCGGAGATGACCACGCCCCGCTCCTTGTCGATCTCCTCCGGGTCGAAGCTCAGGCCGCCGGCCCAGTCTTCCATGATGAGGAGCCCCTGCTCCAGCAGGTGCAGGCTGTCGGTCCGGGCTTGCAACAGGTACACCGTCTCTTCGAAACTGGTGTAGGCGTTGAGGTCGGCACCGAAGCGGGTGCCCGTTTTCTCCAGGTAGTTGATCAGTTCGTTCTTTTCGAAATGCTCGGTGCCGTTGAAGGCCATGTGTTCTACGAAATGGGCAATGCCCAGCTGGTCCTCGTTCTCCTGCAGCGAGCCGGCGTGGACGGCGAGGCGCAGCTCCGCCCGGTTCTCGGGCTTTTCGTTGTGCTGGATGTAATAGCGCATCCCGTTGGCCAGTTGGCCCATGCGGACGCCGGGATCCACAGGGATCGGCTGGCCGGAGGGTTGAGCCAAAAGGCTAAAGGGAAGGAAAAGGCTGAACAGCCCGGAGAAGATTCTCATAGCAGCTACTTGATTTTTTTTCGGAAGTTGGGCATCTATAGCCCCGATTTGGTTTGCAGGATGGGGGTGCCGCTTTATATCCACGGGATTCCGCTCCCGGCGGGCAAACAACTGTTCCGGTATTAACACATGTGGACACAATTGGCGTAACAATATAACAATATAACAATATATCCATATAACAATTGCCCAGGAACAGAACTGCCAAGCCACGCTTTCGAAGCAGCATTAGTTACAATCAATGTGTCCAATTACTTAGTCTATAATTTCTACCGCCTCCTCCGGCTCTTCCGGCGGGAAGCCTTTCCCCCGCCCGTATTGCCGCCCATGCCCATGCCCGGCATTTTGCTCATCTTATGCATCATCTTGCGCATCTGGTCGAATTGTTTGAGGAAGGCGTTGACCTCGTGGATGCTCTGGCCGCAGCCGCCGGCGATGCGTTGCTTGCGGCTCATGTTCATCAGTTCGGGGTTGGATCTTTCCTGGGGCGTCATCGAGAAGATGATGGCTTCCACTTTGTTGAACGCGCTGTTGTCGATGTCCAGGTTTTTCGTCATTTTGCTCATGCCCGGTATCATGTTCATCAGGCTCTTGATGTCTCCCATTTTGCGGATCTGGCCGATCTGTTCGAGGAAGTCGTTGAAGTCGAACTTGTTTTTCTTGATCTTCTTCTCCAGCTTTTTGGCCTGTTCTTCGTCGAATTGCCGTTCGGCCATTTCTACGAAAGAGACGATGTCGCCCATGCCCAGTATCCGGCTGGCCATGCGGTCGGGGTGGAATACGTCCAGGGTATTCATCTTTTCCCCCATGCTGACGAACTTGATCGGCTTGCCGACCTGGTATTTGATGGACAAGGCGGCGCCGCCGCGGGTATCGCCGTCGAGCTTGGTCAGCACCACGCCATCGTAGTCGATGCGTTCGTTGAAGGCCTCGGCGGTGTTGACGGCGTCCTGCCCGGTCATGGAATCCACGACGAAGAGGGTCTCGTTGGGCTGGATCGCTTCTTTGATGTTGGCGATCTCCTGCATCATTTCCTCGTCGATGGAAAGGCGGCCGGCGGTGTCTACGATCACCACGTCGTGGTTGTGGGCCTGGGCGTGCGCTATGCCTTTCAGGGCGATCTCCACCGGATTTTTGTTCTCGGGTTCCTTGTAAACCGGCGTCTTGACCTGTTCCCCGATGACGGTCAACTGGTCGATGGCGGCCGGGCGGTACACGTCGCAGGCGACCAGCAGCGGGCTCTTCTTGCGTTCGTTCCGGAGGTGATACGCCAGTTTGCCGGAGAATGTCGTCTTTCCGGAACCCTGCAGGCCGGCCACCAGGATGACGGCAGGCTTGCCCTTGAGGTTGATATCTGCGGCCGTGCCGCCCATGAGCTCCACCAGTTCGTCATTGACGATCTTGATCATCAGCTGGCCGGGCTTGACCGAGCGGAGTACGTTCTCCTGGCCCAGGGCTTTGTCCTTGACCTTGTCCGTGAATTCTTTGGCGATCTTGTAGTTGACGTCCGCCCCTACCAGCGCCCGGCGGATCTCTTTCACCGACTGGGCGATGTTGATATCTGTGAGTTTGCTCTCTCCCTTCAACGTCTTGAAGGCGCCTTCAAGGCGTTCGCTTAAGCTGTCAAACATATGTTTTACGATTTATGCGCTTCAAAAGTCCTGCAAAAATAAAAAAAGTACGCAGTGTATTCAATTTAATGGCCGGCATAGCCTATACATATTCATAAAATGGGCCAGGCGGCTAAAGGTTTGGCGCTCCGGCAAATGAATTGCGCCTAATTTTTTCCGGGGCCGGCAAATATTGGAAAACGTTTTGTTGCGATTCCTGATTAAATCCTTAATTTTATAGGGTGCCGGCAAAATTTGCCCGGCAATTCAGGACAAGCCAATTATTCACCAAAACAAAACGAAATATGTCCTTACCCTTAAGACTATTGATCGCTTTTGTGGTGTGGTTGATCTTTTTTGCACTCACTTACACGGGATGCAGGGAAGAGCTTTGTTTCTCCTGCGGAGAACAGGGCGGCGCCACCAGCGAAGCGGTGAGCCCGGCTCCGGATTCGGCCGCGGCAGCGATTCCCCGGTATCCGGTCTACTTCAGGTGGGCCGATCCCAAAGCGTACACCAACGAAAACTTCGACAGCCTCCGGCAGGCCATTCTTGCGGACATGGGCGACAAGAACATCCTGGAGATCACCGGTATGTATTTCGAAGAGGAGCCCAGCCCGCAGGGGTTTGACAACCTGGGCTTTGCCCGTGCCGAACAGATTCGCGCCCTCTTTGGCGACGCATTGGGCGCCGACCGGGTGCGCATCCGGGCCCGGACAATGGACGAGCGGGAGGGTGCGCGCGACAATCCATTCTCCGCTTCCGCCTTCGAATGGATACAGCCGGAAGAAAAGGTGGCCCAAACCGTCGAGGAACTCGACGACCGCATCATCATGCGCTTCCCCTTCGGGTCTACCGAAAAAGAGTATGACCCGAAAGTGGACGAATACCTGAAGAAACTGGCGGAACGGGTAAAACAAACCGGAGAAAGGGTCACCCTCACCGGCCATACCGACAACGTGGGCGAGGACGAGGCGAACGACCGCCTGGCCATGCAGCGCGCCCGGGCTATCAAGAATCTCCTGGTAGGCTACGGCGTGGCCTCCGATCAGGTCGAAACCATCTCCAAAGGCGAAAAACAGCCCGTCGCTTCCAACGATTCGGATGAAGGGCGGCACGAAAACCGCCGGGTGGAGGTTCGCCTCATCAAAAAACAATAATCCATTTCCATTGCAAAACAAAAAACTGACGAAATAATGACTACGGATAACACCTTATTGCTCGCCGCCCTGGAACCCTGCTGGCTGTGGTGGCTGCTCCTCTCGCTCCTGTCCTTCCTCCTGGGCTTCCTGCTCGGCGCCCTGCTGTTCAGCAACCGCAAACGCCTCCGCGAACTGGAGGAAGAGAACGCGCGGCTGAAGGCCAGCCTCACTACTATGGAAAAAGACTTCATGAGCCTGAAATACCAGCATGAAGAACTGACCAAGGATGCGGAAGAACTGAAGCGCAAACTGCGGATTTGTGAGGCCGATAAAGCGGTCATCCAGGGCAAATACGACCGCCTGAAAGCAGAAATGGAGGCACAGGCCGGCACCGAAGGCGAAGAAGGACAGGGAAAAGCCCCGGAAGAAGACAAGCCGAAATCCAAGGGCCTGGGCGGCATGGTATTTGCTACGCCGCTCGGCAAGATCAAACAGGATGACCTGAAGATCGTCGAAGGCATCGGCCCGAAAATCGAAAGCCTGCTCAACGCCGACGGCATCCATACCTGGGCGGAACTGGCAGCCGCCTCCATCGACCGGCTCAGCAAGATCCTGTCCGATGCCGGCCCGCGGTTCAGCCTTGCCGTTCCCGATACCTGGCCCCAACAGGCCCGGCTGGCCAACGAAGGCAAGTGGGATGAGCTGAAGGAATTGCAGGATAAGCTTACCGGAGGACGGGAGTAAAATTGTATGGCTGTATTGTTATATGGCTGTATTGTTGCCGTTCAATAAATTAGCGCCAGGGCCGTTTTCTCCATTCTTCAATGGGAAAACGGCTCTGCCTATTTTTGCCCAACTCCCGGGTTGGCCGCCTTGTTATTGAAAGGATAAAACCAATTAACATGAGAATATCAGGAATGCCGCTTTTTCTCCTGGCTGCTTTGCTTTGGGCATGTCAACCTTCGCCTTCGGGAAGTTCCGGCAACGGGCAAACGCCGGCCGAAACGGCAGACCCCAACCCGCCGGCCCGGGGCTTCAACGCCGCCGCCTCGGATATGCGGGCCATCAACATTGCCGACTCGGTGATGCTGGCCATGGGGGGGCGCAGGGCCTGGGACAATACCCGCCTCCTGCAATGGGAATTCTTTGGCCGCCGGACGCTGCTGTGGGACAAATCCACGGGGGATGTCCGCATCGAAATCCCGGCCGACAGCGCGGTTTATATTGTGAATATCCGCGATTTATCTGGTTCGGCGCGGGAAGGCAACACCGCAATCGAAAACCCCGACACTTTAAAAAACCGCCTCCAGCGCGCCAACAGCATTTGGATCAACGACGCCTACTGGCTGGTGATGCCCTTCAAACTAAAAGATTCCGGGCTTACCCTGAAATATTTGGGGCAGGATACGACGCAGGCCGGAACTCCCGCCTATGTGCTTCAACTCACCTTTCAGGAAGTGGGGGATACGCCGGAGAACAAATACCACGTCTATGTCGATACCGGCAGCTACCTGGTGCGGCAATGGGCGTATTTCCCCAGGGCCGGCGATGAAGAACCCGCCTTCGTTACGCCCTGGGACGACTATCGGCAATACGGGGCTATCCTGCTGAGCGGTAATCGCGGAAAACGCGCCCTGACCGATATCAAGGTCCTGGAAAATGTGCCGGAGGGTGCTTTTTCGTCTCTGGAATTTATGTTGGCTAACCCAAATTAACGACAGGCTGCAAATTCCTTCTGTCATCTGTGGTATTATTGCGCCGAATCAGGCAATAACCAATAAAGGCTGGCTGCTCCCGGTGGGGGAATAACCACATGAAACTCCGGATTTGCTCCCTGGATTCCGGGGAACGGCAAAATCTTCCCTAAACATCCCTTTACAGCCGTTGGAAATTAACCTATCTTTGCCGCTAATTTTTTTTGGACTATAAACGAACGAGTGATGCCATCGATTTCCAAGCGGGGTGAAGTTGTGCCCATGTCGCCATTCCGAAAGCTCATTCCCATTGCCGACAAAGCCAAAGAAGCGGGGAAGCGCGTGTACCACCTGAATATCGGCCAGCCGGATATTGAGACGCCGGCCTACGCCCTCCAGCGGGTCCGCGCCACCGATATGAAAGTGCTGGAATACAGCCCCGCCGAGGGCCTGTCTTCCTACCGGAAAAAACTGACCGAATACTACCGCAAATTTCACGTTGAAATCAGCGCCGATGAGGTCATCGTCACTACCGGCGCTTCCGAGGCGATCCAGTTTGCCTTCCTGGCCTGCCTCGACCAGCAGGAAGAGGTGATCGTGCCGGAGCCTTTTTACGCCAATTATAATGGTTTTGCCCAGATCGCCGACGTGCGCATCCGCCCCATTACCTGCCACATCGAAGACGGCTTTGCTTTGCCGGATAAGGCTGCCTTTGAAAAGATGGTCACGACCGACACCAAGGGCATTTTTATCACCAACCCCAACAACCCCACCGGCTGCTTCTACTCCCGGGAATCGCTGGAAGAGCTGGCCGGATTGTGCCGCAAATACAGCCTTTTTCTGTTTGTGGACGAAGTATACCGCGAATTCTGCTACGATGGCCAGGAATTCTTTTCTGCCCTGAACCTGAAAGGCGCCGAAGAGCACGTCATTGTCCTGGACTCGATATCCAAGCGGTACAGCGCCTGCGGCGCCCGGGTGGGGTCTCTCGTTACCCGCAACAAAGCCGTGCTGGAGGCAGTTGCCCGGTACGCCAAGCTCCGGCTCAGCCCTCCCGGCCTGGGGCAAATCCTGGCCGAGGCAACCCTGGAGATGGAGGAAACCTACATGCATGAGGTTACGGCAGAGTACGCCCGCCGCCGCGACGTGGTCTACCAGCGCCTCAGCCGGATGGACGGGGTGGCCAGCTACCGCCCCGGCGGCGCTTTTTACTGCTTTGCCAAATTCCCGATCGACAGCGCAGAGCGGTTCTGCCGCTGGATGCTGGAGGATTTCGACCTCAATGGGGCCACCGTGATGCTGTCCCCGGGAGAAGGGTTCTATGCCACTCCCGGATTGGGAACAGACGAGGTGCGGATCGCTTATGTGCTCCATACCGACGCCCTGCACGCCGCTATGGATTGCCTTCAGGCCGGCCTGGAGGCCTACCCGGGCCGGCTGCAGGGGGCGGAAAAGGTGTCCGCCAATGCCGGCGCCCGGTAAGCCGGCGCATGGCTGAATGGTTATGGCCGGTTGTCCGTACTTCGGGTACTTCGTCGAAGGCTGAACAATAATCGTCTATTCGGGTTACGGTATCAACTCACAAAATTGTACCTTTGCGGTGCTTTGCGCAAACGGCAGGCAAAAAAAAGCTCAGCCTTTAGCCTAAAGCATTGATTTTCAAATAAAAAGACAAAGGACAACGGGTACAGCCGTTGCTCCTAAAGCTGAATAAATGGATAGGAATACGATAATTGGCCTGACGCTTATTTTCATTTTGCTCCTGGTCTGGCAACAGGTCATGCAACCGACGGAAGAAGAGATCCTGGAACAACAGCAAAGGCAGGATTCCATCGAAGCCGTTCAGCAGCGGCAGGACAGCCTCGAAGAAATTGAAGAGGATACCACCTCTGCCCTGGAGGTGGTTGAAACCCAGGGGGATTCCCTCCGGCTCCTTCGCCGGCAGGCAGCCTACGGCCCCTTCTCCGGCGCCGCTGCCGGCACTGCCCGGGACGTCGTCCTGGAAAACGACCTCTTCCGGGTGACGTTCAGCACCAAAGGGGGCCGGATCAGGGAAGCCTTGCTGAAAAATCACGATAAGGTGGTGGGCAATGAGAAAGGAAAGGATGTGAAGGCGCCGCTCTCCCTGCTGGAAAATGAAAAGAACAAATTCGAGTATTTCTTTCCGGTCGCCAATTTACCCACTGGAGGCGTCAGCAGCGGAGACCTGTACTTCGAGGTCGTTAAATCAGACCAACAGTCGGTTACCTTCCGGGCGGCTGCCGACAACGGCGGCTACTTCGAACAATCGTACCGCATCGCCGAGGGAACATACAATATCGATTACGATATCCGGTTGGAGAACCTCAATTCGGTGATCAGCAATAATGCGGACGAGATCCGGCTCAACTGGGTCAATTACCTTGGCAAACTGGAGAAAAACACGACCTACGAACGCCGGTATTCCACCGTGTACTTCAAACCGGTGGAAGAGGATCCGGATTACTGCTCCTGTACTTCGGATGACAAGGAGGAGATTACCGGCCAGCGCGTGAAGTGGGTCTCCAACGCCAACCAGTTCTTCAACAGCACCCTCATTGCCGACGACGCCTTCAACTCGGCAATCCTGGAAACCAAAATGCTCCCGGAAGAAGCGGAAGACCTCAAATTGCTGGTTTCCCAGATCAGCATCCCTTACAACCACAGTGCGAGCGAAACTTTTGCCATGGAGTTTTTTGTCGGCCCGAACGAGTTCGACCGGCTTTACGCAATGGGCAACAGCCTGCAGGATATCATTCCCTTCGGCTGGAGCATCTTCGGCACGATCAACCGGTGGGTGATCCGCCCTCTGTTCAGCTTCCTGTCCAGCTTCATCGGCAGCAAGGGCATCGTCATTCTCTTCCTGACCTTCATCGTCAAAATCCTGCTCTACCCGCTGACCTACCGGATGCTGTACTCTCAGTCGAAAATGGGCGCCCTGAAACCCAGGCTGGAAGGCATGAAAGATAAGTTCAAGGACGATCCCCAGGCGCAGCAGATGGAAACCATGAAGCTCTACCGGGAATTTGGGGTCAACCCCCTCGGAGGCTGTATGCCTATGGTCCTGCAAATGCCCATCTGGTTTGCATTATACCGCTTTTTTCCGGCTTCGATCGAATTCCGCCAGGCGGGCTTCCTCTGGGCCGACGACCTGTCTTCCTACGATGTGTTCGTCAACCTGCCCTTCGAACTGCCCTTTAACATGGGGGCCCACATCAGCCTGTTCACCCTGCTCTGGGCGGTGACCACCCTCATCTACACGTATTATAATACCCGCCATATGGACATGTCGGCCAACCCGGCCATGAAATACATGCAGTACATCATGCCGGTCATGTTCCTGGGCTTTTTCAATACCTTCGCCTCGGGGCTGACCTGCTACCTGCTGTTCAGCAACCTGTTCAACATCGCCCAGACGATCGTCACCAAAAATTACATCATCGACAACGAAAAGATCGAAAAGGAACTGGAAGCGTACCGGAAGAAACCCAAAAAGAAAGGCGGCTTCCAGCAACGCCTGGAAGCAGCCCTCAAGGAACAGCAACGGGTTCAGGAGCAGCGGGAAGCGCAGCAACAGCGCAAAAAACGGAAGTAGCGCCACTCCGGACAAGCTGAGGCGAAATGGAGAAATACATGGAAATGCGTGGAAATATGCCGGAAACAGCCGCCAGGCTGGAGGACACAATGCATTGCCGCTTAACCGCGTTCCGTCCCCTGTATTTATTGCTGGTGTCACTGCCGGTTTTATGGCTCCTGGCGGCAGGCTGCAGCCGCAAGCCGGCAGCGGCCCGGGAAAATCCGCCTGGAGAAAATTCTGTCGCGATAGACTCTTCTCTTCCCAAGCCCGGCGTTCTAACCGCTCAGGACTCCCTGCTGCTGCCCCGGACGGAGCCGCGCCTGCTGGCCAGCCTGAAACGAACGGCCTGCTATGGCCGCTGCCCGGTTTATGAAATCCAGTTTTATTCCAACGGGCAGGCTATCTATCTGGGAGAAATGAACGTCCCGCTTCAGGGGATCTACCTCGCCTATGTGCCGGACAGCACCGTCAGCCAGATCCTGGAAAAAGCACGTAGCATTAATTTCTTCGGGCTGAGCGATTTCTACCCGGAAAACGGGAAACCGATCGCTGATTTGCCTCAGAGCATTACCTACCTCAATGACGGCAGGCAGGAGAAAACCATCGTCAACAACCACCTGGCCCCGGTGGGGCTTTTGTCTTTTGAACGGCTTCTGGATGAGCTGGCGCGGGAGATTAAATGGCAGCCTAAGGTGGAGTAGGGGGGGCTTAGGGCCCGGCGAAGAATAACTTCCCCATTTAATGCTGATCTTTTGCCGCTATACTTCGTTGCTCATCACTTGCGTAGCTAGGCTATGCGCGTTCTTCGCGCCTCGTCTAGCGGCAAAATCTCTAGCCTGAAATCGGGAACTTATTTTTCTCCGGCCCCTTAATGCAAAAGGGCAACATCGCCTCTGTAAATTTCTAAAGCATTACCCACAAATTCTGTTTTCGCGTACCATGCAAACTAAACCTCACATTTTCCAAGCTACACATATGGTGGCATACGGAGGCTGGCCCGGAGGAGATCCAACTGCTCCGTCTCCCTGTTGAAAGGAGTCATGATCTGAATGCAGCGAGACCTGGAAGAGGAGGGCAGGTTGTATTTGACAAAGGTGGCGCTGGTTCCGGAAGGGCCCAGGTCGATATACAGGCAGGGCCCCTGAAGCTCCAGGAACTGAACCAGGCGGGCAAAATTCGATGCCTGGCTGATGACGCGCCAGAAGTAATCCTGATGCACTGTCCGGCGCTCTCGGCCATCAAGTCCGGAGATGAACATTGAAGCGTGAGCGGCCTGCAGTGGTGCGGTGCTCATGAAGCGGGCAAAATCCCCTCTGCCTGCTTCGATCAAAGGAGAATGGAAAGGGTGGGCCACCGGAAGACGTATATAAGAAACGGCTCGGCCATCCAGCTCCGCCTGGAAGGTACCCAGGTTTTGGGAGGGCCCGCTGAGGGTAAAATGGCCTGGAAAATTTTCGGAGGCCAGAAAGAGGCCGTGTTCGCTGTACGATTGTTCCAGGCTGGCCCTTTCGCTGATGACGGCCAGCATGCCGCCTTCGGCACCGCTCCGCACAATGGCTTTCGCCTGCTCGATGGCGGCTTCCAGAGCGTCTTCCGGGCTCCAGATGCCGGCGGCGGCGGCGGCGGCGAATTCTCCCAGGCTGCTGCCGACGGCGAAATCCGCCTTTATTCCCATTTTCTGCATGAGCCGGAGCATACCCATCTCTACAGCAATAATGGCCGGGTGCGTGATCAGCAGTTCATCGAATTCGGACTGTGGGCTGTGGTATAATTCTTCGATCAATGAGCGGCCGAGGTGACGGCGCACTACAGCATCGCTCTGCAGGATGCCTTCCCGAAAGGCCGCATTGGACTCGAACAATTGGCGGCCCATACCCCTGTATTGGCTGCCCTGGCCAGAAAAGACAAATACTGTTTTGAATTTGTCAGTCATCATGAATATAATATATGGCTCAAACCCTCCTGTTTTGAAGCAATGATTCGCCAAATTGGAACAATACTACACCAACTTGGAACAATAGTACACTTATCAAGACTGGTAAAATTTATACCTTTACAATATCATTTTGCAACAAGCTACAGCAGGGTACAATATATATCTTTCAGCATTTTTTATCCGTGTAATAAAAGTAAGTTCGCCGCCGAGTTTATTTTTCATGTATTTCTAAATCCACAGAATGAGAGCTATCCTTTTTCCTGGACAAGGATCCCAGTATAAAGGTATGGGCAGAGGCCTTTTTCCCGCCTTCCCGGCTGAAACCAGGCTGGCGTCCGATATTCTGGGGTATGACATTGAAGAATTGTGTGCCCAGGACCCCAGGCGGCAACTGGTGCAGACCCAGTTCACCCAACCTGCGTTGTATGTAGTCAATGCCTTCCACTATCAAAAGCAGTATGCCGGAGCTCCTCCCGGTTTTCTGGCCGGCCACAGCCTGGGCGAATACAACGCCCTGTTGGCCGCCGGCGCCTTCGACTTTGAGACGGGCCTCCGGCTGGTGCAAAAAAGAGGCGAGTTGATGGCGGCCGCCTCCGGAGGGGGCATGGCGGCCGTGATTGGCCTCTCCGCCGGGGAATTACAATCCCTGCTCCGGGAAGGCGGATACGACGATATAGACCTGGCCAATTTTAATGCTCCCGGCCAGATCGTCATTGCCGGAAAGAAGGAATCGATAGAAAAGGTAGTGGAAGGCTTTAAGGCTAAAGACATCACCATCATGCCCCTGGCCGTCAGCGCTCCTTTCCATTCGAGGTATATGAAACCGGCTGCAGAAGCCTTCGCCGGCTTTCTAAAGGATTTTAGCTTCAACCCGCTGCGAATACCGGTCATCGCCAATGCCACGGCCCGCCCTTATGAGGAGGAGGCTTTGGTCGAACTGCTCAGTACTCAGATCGCCAGTTCCGTGCGGTGGGTGGACAGCATCCGCTTCCTGATGGGCCGGGGGGTGGAGGACTACGAGGAAGTCGGCGGCTCCATCCTGAGCCGGATGGTAAAGGACATACGGGCGAAATGCACACCTATCATGGAAGAAAAAGTAGTGCTTCAGGCGCCTGTTGAACATAAGCCGAAGGTAACGCTCAAAGCTGAGCCTCCGTCCGCCAGCATTAAATACCCTTCGCAAGAGAGGGAGCCGGCAGCCCGGCCTAAGCCTGTTGCCGAACCAAACGGCACCCTGGCCACCCGCCTGGGCAGCGCCGCATTCCGGGAGGGCCACAGCGTCAAATACGCCTATATTGCCGGCGCCATGTACAGAGGCATTGCTTCCAAAGAACTGGTGGTTCGGATGGGCAGGGCGAAGATGATCGGCTACCTGGGAACCGGAGGCATGTCCCTGAATGAGATAGAAGACAACATCAAGTACATCCAGAGCCAGTTGACTCAGGGAGAGGCCTATGGCATGAACCTGCTCCACCACCTCACCGACCCGGTATTTGAGATGAAGACGGTGGAGCTTTATTTGAAATACGGCATACAAAGGATAGAAGCCGCGGCTTATATGCAGATGACGGAATCCCTGGTATATTACCGCCTGCGGGGATTGCGCAGGGGCACCGGAGGGGAAGTTGTTTGCGATAATAAAATCCTGGCCAAAGTATCCCGCCCGGAAGTAGCGCAGGCCTTCATGAGCCCGGCGCCGGAAAAGATCATCCAAAAGCTATTGGATAAAGAACTGGTCAGCCAGGAACAGGCGGAACTGTCAAAGCAGGTTCCCATGAGCCACGACATCTGTGTGGAGGCCGATTCGGGAGGCCATACCGACGGCGGTGTCGCCCTGGTGCTGCTGCCGTCCATTCAGCGCCTGAGAAAAGACATTCAGGTGCAACAAAACTATGCGCAACCCATCCGGGTGGGTTTGGCAGGAGGCATAGGCACGCCCCAGTCGGCGGCTTGCGCCTTCGTGATGGGCGCCGATTTTATCCTCACCGGTTCCATCAACCAGTGCACGGTGGAGGCGGGCATGAGCGATGAGGTGAAAACTATGCTGCAGGACATCAACGTTCAGGATACCGCCTACGCTCCCGCCGGCGATATGTTCGAGATCGGCGCCAAAGTGCAGGTATTGAGAAAAGGCGTCTTGTTTCCCGCCCGGGCCAATAAATTGTACAACCTCTACCAGCAATACGGCTCCCTGGAAGAGATACCGGAAAAAACAATCCGCCAAATAGAAAAAAACTATTTCAAGCAGTCCATAGCGGATATCTGGGAGCAAACCAGGGCCTATTTCACGAACCGGGGCGAGCCGGAAGAAATAGAAAAAGCCGAACAAAACCCCCGGCACAAAATGGCGCTGGTTTTCCGCTGGTACTTCGGCTACAGCAGCCGGGCTGCCCTGGCCGGCGATATGGAACACAAGGTCAACTTTCAGGTACACACCGGCCCGGCCCTGGGTGCCTTCAACCAGTGGGTGAAGGGCACCGAACTGGAGCGCTGGCAAAACCGCCATGCCGACCAGGTCGGCGCCAGGATCATGGAAGAAGCGGCGCTTTTACTAGAAAACACTTTAAAAGCTATTGGCAAAGAATGAATACTTAGGTTTTATGGCCCTGTGGATTTATATTGCTTTTCAATTTAAAAGCGGGACAGCCGTAACACCGCAATACCATGGAAACCGCAACACCTATAAAAATGACCAAAGAAGAGATCATTACCCTACTCAGAGAAAATCTGCTGGAGATCATTCCGGAGTTGGAAGGAGAAGCATTCTCCAATGACGAAAGCCTGGTGGACCTGGGGGCCAATTCCATAGACCGGGCGGAATTGATCATGCTCACGCTGGAGGGCCTGAACCTGAACGTACCCCGTACGGAATTTGTCGGCTACCTGAATATCAACAGCCTGGCGGGCCGCTTTCTGGAAAAAATAGAAGCCGGCGCGTGAGCTTTTTACCCCCCATAGATATTGCCGTCACCGGAATGGGCGTGATCACGCCGGCAGGGGTTGGGAAAGGCCCGTTCGGCGACGCGCTGAAGGCCGGCCGCTCTAATTTTCGGGCCCTGGCCCTGGAGCAGGGAGGACAGCGCTTTCAGTATCCGGCCGGGCTGGTGGACGGCTTCAACTTCCGGGAGGCGATATCCAGACTGAGCATATCTCCGGAACTGGCCGCTAAATGCCAGCGGATGAGAAACCTGTCGAAGAGCGCCTCCTTTGGCTTGTTCTGTGCTTTGGAAGCCTGGGCGGATGCCGGTTTGGAAGAGGCGAGCCCGGATATGGAACGGGTGGCCATCGTTTCCGCCGGCAGCAATACCCAGCAGGCCGGCCTCCTGGCCATTCAGGAAAAATACCGGGAAAAACTTCAGTTCATGCCCCCCACCTACGGCCTGAATTTTTTCGATACCGACCTCGTGGGGGCGATATCCGAAATACTGGGCGTCAGGGGAGAAGGCCATTCCCTGGGAGCGGCCTCGGCCAGCGGCAATATGGCCATCATTCAGGGCTGCCGGCTCATCCAGTCAGGAGAATATGGCCTGGTGCTTGTCGTTGCGCCTTTGATGGACCTTTCTATATTCGAATATCAGGGCTTCACCTCTCTGGGGGCTATGGCGGAGCTAAGAGCGGGAGACTTGCCCGATGCCATCTGCCGCCCCTTCGACGAAGCCCACCGGGGTTTCGTCCACGGCCAGTCCGCCGGATGCCTGATCCTCGAATCAGCAGAACATGCGGCAAGGAGAGGACAGGAAAGCTGCGGCCACATCATCGGTTATGGCGTCAACATGGATGCTAACCGGAACCCCAACCCGTCGGCAGCGGGAGAGCGAAAGGCCATGGCGGCGGCTATGGCCTCCGCCGGGCTAAGCCCTGAAGATATCCAGTATGTCAACACCCATGGAACCGCTTCTCCTACTGGTGATCAAATTGAAGCAGAGGCATTACTTATGGCCGGCTTGAAGGGAGTTAAAGCCAACAGCACCAAGTCGCTAACCGGCCATGGCTTGTCGGCGGCGGGGCTGGTGGAATGCATAGCCACCCTGATCCAGATGCAGGAAGGTTTTCTGCACCCTAACCTCAACCTCCAACATCCAATAAATGATCAGATAAATTGGATCGGCCCCCAGGCGCAGAAAGCTGAAATAACCTACGCCCTCAGCAACAGCTTTGCCTTTGGCGGGCTAAATACGTCGATAATCATAAACGCTATAAAGCAGTGAACAAATATGCAGGCAGGAATCGAAGCCATGAATATCTATTGCGGGTCGGCAGCCCTCGACGTCAACCTGCTGGCTAAGGCCAGAAACCTGGACAACGACCGGTTTCAAAACCTTCTGATGAAGGAAAAAACCGTCCCCATGCCCTTTGAGGATCCCATCTCCAACGGGGTCAATGCCGCCAAACCCTTACTGGACCGCCTTACGGAAGAGGAAAGAAGCCGGATCGATATGGTGATCAGCTGTACGGAATCGGGCATCGACTTCGGGAAATCGATGAGCACTTACATTCATCATTACCTGGGCTTGAACCGCAACTGCCGCCTCTTCGAGCTGAAGAACGCCTGCTATTCCGGCACTGCCGGCTTGCAGATGGCCGTGAATTTCATCTTGTCCCAGGCCGCTCCCGGCCGCAAGGCCCTGGTCGTCTGTACGGATGTCATGCGCACGAGTGTGGTGGAAGGGGGGATGGATTATTCTTTTGCGGAACCGAGCACGGGTTCAGGAGCAGTGGCCCTGTTGGTCGGCGACAACCCCGTTGTTTTCCAGGTGGACAGGGGGGCCAACGGCTACTATGGTTATGAAGTAATGGATACCTGCCGGCCGGTTCCCGACTCGGAAGCCGGCGACGCCGACCTCTCTTTGCTGTCCTACCTCGACTGCTGTGAGAATGCCTTCAGGGAGTACGAAAAAAGAGTGGCCGACGTCGATTATGAGTCGACTTTCCACTACCTGGCTTTCCATACGCCCTTCGGCGGCATGGTCAAAGGAGCGCACCGGACGAATATGCGCAAATTCAAAAAGGCAAAACCGGACTACATAGAGGCGGATTTTCAGAAGAGGGTGGCCCCCTCCCTGGAATACTGCCAGCGGGTGGGCAACATCATGGGAGGGACGGTACTGCTGGCCCTGGCCAGCACCATTGATAATGGCAATTTCGAGACGCCCAAACGCGTCGGCGTTTTTTCCTACGGCTCGGGCTGCTGCTCGGAGTTTTTCAGTGGTGTGGTGACGGCGCAGTCTCAGGAAAAACTCCGGCCATTCAACCTGGCCCAACACCTGAACGACCGCAGGATGCTGGATATGGAAACGTACGAAAACACCTTTAAGGTCAACAGCCAATTGAAATTCGGAACCCGGAATTTTAAGGTGGATTACAGTTGGTTCCCCGATGCCTTTCAACACGTACAAGGGAAAAACAGGCTGGTATTTTCCGAGATCAAAGATTTTCACCGCAGGTATGAGTGGGTGTAGGAGCGTGTATTTGTGCATTCGTGCATTCGCAAGGGGGCACAAAAGAGCTACAGGCTGGCCCGCCCAACATATACACAAATGCACGAATGCACTTATACACAAAGGTTGTGGCTCCGTCACCGCAGGCATTTGCACATTCGTATTTTGAAATTTATCGGCTATGGACATCACAGCACATCATTACAACACCATCCGGTTGCAAGAGCAAAGGGGCGCTGTGTTTTTGCAGATCTACCGGCCGGAAGCCAACAACAGCATCAACGCCCTTCTGGTTGAGGAGATTCTGCTGGTTTTGAAGCAATTGGAAGCCGACCCGGCTATAAAAGTGGTCGTACTGGAAGGCTACGCCGGCCATTTTTGTACGGGCATGGATTTCAGGGCAGTCAGCGAAAGCGGCGCCGATATAATGTTTGGCGATGACCCCAACGGCTACTATAACATGCTCAAACACTTCCTGAGTTGTTCGAAAACCATCATTTCAAAGGTAGAAGGCAAAGTCAATGCCGGTGGTATTGGCCTGGTGGCCGCCAGCGACATCGTCATCGCGGACGAGAAGGCCACCTTCGGCCTTTCCGAGGCCCTGTTCGGCCTGTTACCTGCCTGTGTAATGCCCTTTTTGGTGCGCCGGGTAGGTTTTCAGAAGGCTCAGTGGATGACGCTGCTCACCCAGCCCATCTCTGCCCAACGCGCCTATGAAATAGGGCTGGTGGACGAAATAAGCGATAATGTCAATGACACCGTTCGAAGAAACCTGCTGCGGCTGGCCAGGCTGGAAACCAGCACCATTAAGGAACTGAAGGAATACATGATGCAGCTGTGGTATATGGACGAACAGACTCAGAAGCTGGCGGTGGACAAGCTCACCTCCCTGGTCAACTCGGAAAGTGTGCAAACCAATATTAAAAACTTCATTCAAAACGGAAAATTCCCATGGGACAAGTAGTGCGCCTTCAGGAATTAGGAAACGACATGGTGCAGGTCACCATGGAAGACCGGGCCGCCCGCAACACCTTTTCGGAAGATTTGATAAAAGGAATAGTGGCGGCTTTCGCCCACATCAAAAATACCCCTTCCTACAAGGTAGTGATCCTCACCGGATACGAAAACTACTTTTGCTGTGGCGGCACAAAAGAGGAGTTGTTCAGGATCTACAAGGGGGAAATAAGCTTTAACGACCTCGGCTTCTTCCGCCTTCCACTGGAATGCGAGGTTCCGGTCATCTCGGCCATGCAGGGCCACGGCATCGGCGGAGGCTTCATCTTCGGGCTCTACGCCGATTTTACCATCCTGGGCAGAGAGAATATTTACACCACCAATTTTATGAAATACGGATTCACGCCAGGCATGGGCGGCACCCTCATGGCGCCCCTGAGGCTGGGAGCAACGCTCGGCAACGAGATGCTGTTTTCAGCGGAAAATTACCGGGGCGGGGAATTGAAAGAACGGGGCGTCCCTCTGAAAGTCGTCCCCAAAGCGGAAGTGCTGAAAGAAGCCATCGGGCTGGCCAAGCAGCTGGCCGAAAAGCCGAGGCTGTCGCTGGCCACCCTGAAGGCGCATCTGACTGCCGGCATCAAAGCAAAGTTGCCGGCAATAATCGAGGAGGAACTCAAAATGCATGCGATCACTTTTCACCAGCCGGAGGTGGCGGAGCGCATCGAAGCTTTGTTTGGGAATTAGAGTTTATGCACATAAATTTTGTATGCCCCTGAATAATCTTTTTCGCCAGCCCGGCGTCGCGTCCTCGCCTTGGTAGCGCTGACTTCGGCGAGAGCTCAGTCGAACGCTACCAGGCTCCGGGCGCTTCTTGGCCTGACAAAAAATCTTTATCCAGGGCCTATAAAAAACTCATGTGCATAAACTCTTTTGAAATACATCCTTCTTTGACAAATCAGAGGATTTGTAAAAGAACCAAATACACAAGATGCTATGCTGAAAATATTAAATTCCTGGAGCCACGGTTATGTAGCGGCAGCCGTCGTCGACGCTCTTTTGAAACGGGATTTCTTCAGCGCGCTGAAGCAAAATGAAGTGAGCTTTGAAGAACTCGCGGCGAAGCTTCAGGCTAACGAGGGCCATCTGCGCACCGCCCTGCAGCTATTAGCCTCCCTGGGAATCGTCGGCATAAATGAAGAGCGGGTTACGCTGCTTGCTTCTCCGGAGGGTGTCTACCCTTACCAGGATATCATTTCCCTCTACCAGCTGCCATTCGAGGCATTGCTGCTTCCCGATCATAAAAACCGATTGTTTGCTCACCTGAACAGCATAGTGGGAAGAGCAACTGCTCCTGATATAGAAATGTGGGAAGGCGCTGTGTTGCTGCCTTTATTGATGGCTTTAAAATTGATGCCTGAAGGCTCGCTGATTTCCCTTTTGGAGGAAGAAAGCAACCAACCGCTATCCGCTTTTATGCTGGGCAGAGGGTGGCTGGAGGAAACAGGCGGCGGCTTATCGCTCACCGGCCTGGGGCAGCAATTATTGAGCAAAGTATACGTGATGGGCGTAGCGGCCTCTTACCGGCCTATGTTCTCAAAAATGGGCGAATTGCTCTTCGGCGATGTCCGTAATGTTTTCACCCGGGATGATTCCGGCCATGAAGCCCATATCGATCGCCACATCAATGTGCTGGCCAGCGGCTTTCAACACAACCGCTATTTTGAACAGGCAGCATCTATCATTGAGAGCCTTTTCAACACAGAAACCCTGAGCAGTCAACCTCATTACCTGGCTGATATGGGCTGTGGCGATGGAACTTTCCTGAAGCAAATTTACGAGTTCATCGCTCAAAAAACCCTTCGGGGCCGCCATCTGAACAACTACCCGCTGACCCTGGTTGGCATCGATTATAACCCGGTTGCTTTAGAAGCGGCAGCCAAGAACCTGGAAGGCTTTCCCCACCTGCTGATTACCGGAGATATCAGCCGCCCCTATGACCTGGCGCCGGCATTTGCAGAAAAAGGTATAGATAAAAGCCAGGTGTTGCATATCCGTTCTTTTCTGGATCACAATCGGATTTATGAAGAAGCAGAACCTTTTGCTCACTACAAACACATCAGCCTGGAAAGTATCCACCTTGATGCAGCAGGCAAGCTTATCCCAGCGCCCAGTATGATGACGAACCTGGAGCGCCATCTGCAAGCCTGGGCGGAAGTGTCTAATGGGCATGGGATACTGTTATTGGAAAGCCATAGCCTGCCACCGGGCATCATCCGGCAGTACCTGCAAGAAACGGAATCCCTCTATTTCGACGCCATCCATTCGTTCACCAGCCAGTATTTAGTAGAGGCGGAAAAGTTTGTGACAGCTGCCGCCCACGCCGGTTTGTTTTTAGTGGCTCCGCCCAGAACTTATCCGCAGACGCTGCCGTTCAGCAGGATCACCGTAGGGCATTATTCCCGGCGGCCCTACCGGGTGCGATATGCTATGGAAAGCGACCTGGAAGTACTCATGCAACTGGAAAGCGCCTGCTGGCCAGCCGGCTTGCGTACGCCCAAAAAAGAAATTGCCAGAAGGCTGAAAACCTATCCTGAGGGGCAGTTCGTGCTTGAGGAAAATGGAGAAGTGCTCGGCGCAGTTTATTCTCAGCGCATCAAAGAAAGCGAAGTTTTATACCAATCTGGCATTGATCATCTTGGGCGCTTGCACCACCCCGAAGGCCCAAAGGTTCAGTTGCTGTCGCTCAACGTATTCCCAGAGCACCAAAGCCGGGGCCTGGGAGGAGAACTGCTGGAATTTATGCTACAGCGCACTAAGCTAATGAATGGCGTCGAGCAAGCTTATGGCGTAAGCCGCTGCCGGGATTTTAAAGGAAAAACCCGAACCGCTTACGAAAATTATATTCAGCAAAAGGACGAACAGGGGTATTGTGTGGATCCCATTCTGCGCTTTCATCAGGTGCACGGCGCACGAATAGACGGGGTGGTGAAAAACTTCCGTCCAAAAGATAAACCGAATCTCGGCCATGGGGTACTGATCCATTATGACTTGCAGGAGCGCCGGCTATTTGAAGGGAAGGCTCCCTCAAAACAGGAGGCAAGGACTGCTTTAAGCCGGGAAATGATAGCCAAACAGATAGAAAAACAGATCAGGCGGCTGCTGAAAAAAGAAAAAACCTACGTTTCAACTTATCCACTCATGGAGATGGGACTGGACTCGGGCGACCTGATGGAACTGGGCCTGTTTTTGAAACAGTCATACCGTATAATCGTACCAGGTGCTTTCTTTTTTGAGCACAACACCGCAGAAGCAGTCGTTGAAGCCCTGGCCCGTCAATTGGAATTGGATGAAATGCCAGTGGCCGGTGCGCAACAGGGATTGCCCGGCTCCAGTATTCCCAAAGCTTTTTATCAGTCAAAACAGCAACAGGAAGTAACGCCCGGCAAGGACGTGCCTGAAGAGGACATCGCCATCATCGGCTACAGCTTCCGCCTGCCGGGAGCTTCCACGGCGGAAGAACTGTGGGCCCTTTTACGGGAAGGCCGTTCTGCCGTAAGCCCAACTCCGCCCAGCCGCTGGCAATGGCCGGAATGGGTAGATGTGCATACTACTTACCAGGGCATCAACCAGGGCGGCTACCTCGAAGGCATCGATCAATTTGACGCTTCTTTCTTTAGAATATCCCCCCGGGAGGCAGAACTGATGGACCCCCAGCAAAGAATGCTCCTGGAGTTGTGCTGGGAACTGCTGGAGCGTTCCGGCTACAAAGCATCCGAGCTGAAAGGCAGCAAAACCGGCGTCTACGTCGGCGCCAGCGGCAGCGATTATGAGTTGCTGCTCAAAGAGCAGGGGGAAAAGGATACCCTAACCGGAACGGGCACTTCCCTGGCCATCCTGGCCAACCGCCTTTCTTATTTCTACGATTTCGAAGGGCCCAGCATTCAAATCGACACGGCCTGCTCCAGCTCGCTGGTAGCCATACACGAAGCGTTGAAGGCCATTCGGGCGGGGGATTGCAGCCAGGCAGTTGTGGGCGCCGTACACCTGATGTGCCACCCCGGGCGCAGCCTGGCCTACCATCAATCCAGAATGCTGAGCGTCGATGGGAAGTGCTACACTTTTGACGAGCGGGCCAATGGCTATGTCCGCGGAGAAGGGGCTGCACTAATTCTGCTCAAGCCACTGAAACAGGCGCTGGCCGACGGAGACGCCATCAAAGGCGTCATCAAAGGGACGGCCGTCAACCACGGCGGGCAATCCGGCGGGCTGACCGTGCCCAACCCGGAAAAGCAACGAAAGCTCTTAGAGCAAGCCTATGGCCGGGCGAAAGTGGACATCCGCACCGTGGGCTACATCGAAGCCCACGGCACCGGCACCAGCCTGGGCGACCCCATAGAGGTCGCCGGTTTAACCGCTGCTTTCAAAAGCCTGCAGAAGGATGATGGCCAGGCGGCTGAGGCGTGGTGCGGCCTGGGCTCCATCAAAACCAATATCGGCCACCTGGAGGCAGCGGCGGGCATGGCCGGCCTGATCAAGGTGTTGCTGGCCATGGAGCACCGGGAAATTCCTCCTACCCTCAACTTTCAAAAGCAGAATCCGGAAATTGAACTGGCAGGCAGCCCGTTTTACATTGCGACAGAAAAGCGGGAATGGAAACCGCTGGAGGAAAATAAACCCCTGCGCGCCGGGGTGAGCAGCTTTGGTATCGGCGGCGCCAATGGGCATGTGGTGCTGGAATCCTTTCCGGAAACCAGCTCTGAAGAACACCATCAAGGGCCTTTTCTGTTTGTCCTGTCCGCCAGGGATGAAGAGCGCCTGAAAGCCTATGTTAAAGCAGTTATCAACCATTTGAAACACCACCCGGGCCTGGAGCCGGCCAGCCTGGCGTTTACTATGCAGGCTGCCCGGGAGGAAATGGAAGAACGCCTGGCGCTGATCTGCCAAACCGTGCCCGAGCTGAAGGCAAACCTGGAGCAGTTCCTCGCCAGCAAAGCTGCCGATAACCTCTTTCATGGAAATATACAGAAAGATGAAAAAGCAATAGAGCTGCTTCGGGAAGATCCATCCATCGGCCGCAAATGGATAGCAGAAAAACACCTGGTCAAAATCGGCAAATATTGGTGTTATGGCCTTTCGGTAGATTGGGCGGGCCTATACAGCGCCCCAGCATCTGTAATCACATCCCTCCCAACTTATCCATTCGCTCCTGAATCCTATTGGGTTCCATTGAGAACTAATAGCATAGGGAAAGACAATGACCAGCTGCGGGCCGAACCTGGGCAACAGGGCCCGGCGCCGGCCCTTACAAGTATTAAAGAACAAGAAACCTTATCCGAAGCCGCCACTCATTATTTCAGGGAATTCATTTCCGGCGAGCTGAAAATTCCCGCCGAAAAGCTGAAGCCTGAAGCTTTATTCGAAGAATACGGCGCTGATTCCGTTCTGGTCAATCAGCTGACGGATAAGCTGGAAAGCCTTTTTGGCCGTTTGCCCCGCACTCTTTTCTTCGAATACATAAGCCTTAAGGAACTGGCCGGGTACTTTGCAGCAGAACATGCCGCCAGATTAGAAGAGCTGACTGGCTTCAAAGCTTTACCTGCCCCGCCTGCTCCGGCCACCGGAAAAAGGCCGGAACCTCCAAAGCGCCAGGCAGCAGAAGAGCCGATTGCCATCATCGGCCTGAGCGGCCGCTACCCCGGAGCAAATAACATGTTCGAATTTTGGGAGAACCTGAAAGCGGGGAAAGACTGCATCACTGAAGTTCCGAAAAGCCGCTGGAATGCCGAGGCTTTCTATGAGCAGGAAAAAAGAACAGCCGGCAAAAGCTACAGCAGATGGGGTGGGTTTATCGAAGATGTTGATAAGTTCGACCCCCTATTCTTCAAGATCTCGCCCCGGGAGGCGGAATTGATGGACCCGCAGGAACGCCTCTTCCTGCAAACGGCCTGGGAAACTATTGAGGATGCAGGCTACACCAGAGCTCAACTGCAACAGGCGGCTCATGGCCCGGACAGAGACGGATTGGGCGGCCGCGTTGGGGTGTACGTCGGCGTGATGTATGAAGAGTACCAGTTATTCGGCGCCGAGCAGACACTCAAAGGCCATCCGGTCGGGCTCTGGGCCAACCCTAGTGGCATAGCCAACCGGGTATCCTATTTTTTTAACTTCCACGGGCCGAGCATGGCGGTGGATACGATGTGTTCTTCTTCCCTGACCGCCATTCACCTGGCGTGTAACGACTTGCGTTCAGGGGAAGCCGATATGGCCATTGCCGGTGGAGTCAACGTGAGCGTTCACCCCAACAAATACCTGATGCTGAGCCGCTTAAATTTCTTGTCCGGCAAGGGCCGGTGCGAGAGCTTTGGCGAAGGAGGCGAAGGCTATGTGCCCGGTGAAGGCGTGGGGGCTGTACTGCTCAAGCCCCTGTCCAGAGCAGAAGCGGACGGCGACCGCATCTATGGAATCATCAGAGGCAGCGCCCTGAACCACGGGGGCAGAACCAATGGCTACACCGTGCCCAACCCTAAGGCGCAGGCATCCGTAATACGGGCTGCTATGGAGAAAGCCAGAGCCAAAGCAGCGGACTTCAGCTATATAGAAGCGCATGGCACCGGCACCAGCCTGGGCGATCCTATCGAGATCGCAGGTTTGTCCAGAGCTTTCGAAACGAGCCGGAAGCAATACTGCCGCATCGGTTCGGTCAAGTCAAATATCGGGCATTTGGAATCGGCGGCCGGCATAGCCGGGCTGGCCAAAGTGTTGTTGCAAATGCAGCACGGGCAATTGGCGCCCTCTATACACTCAACCCGGCTTAACCCTGGCATCGATTTTGAGAACAGCCCTTTTCTGGTGCAGCAGGAATTAGAAGCATGGGAAAGAAAAGACAACAGGCCACGCCTGGCGGGGTTGAGCAGTTTCGGCGCCGGCGGCGCCAATGCTCATATCATCATCGAAGAATACCATCGGGAAGCCGCGCCTTATAACAGCGGCGAACCTGTCGTCGTCCTGCTTTCCGCCAGAAACGACAGCCGCCTCAAAGAGCAGGCAACCAACCTGAAGGCCTTTCTGCTCTCCCGGCCGGAAGCCGGCCTGCACAGCCTGGCTTATACCTTGCAGGTAGGCCGGGAACCCATGGAAGAACGCCTGGCCATCATCGCAAAAGACAAAAAAGCCCTCCTCGCTCAACTGGATAATTACCTGGGCGGCGGAACGGATGGGCTTTTTAAAGGAAACATCAAAAGACAAAAAACGCCCCCCCTTCCGGAAGGGTGGGCAGAGGAGGAGCGGGTAGGAATGGCCATCCAAAATGTAGATTATGAATCCCTGGCTCAGCGCTGGGTAAACGGTGTAGACATAGACTGGAAATTGCTCTATCCCAATCAGCGGCCACCAAAGATCAGCCTGCCCACCTACCCCTTTGCCCGGGAACGCTATTGGATACCATCGCCAGATGACGCCAGCTCGCCTCGCAATGAGTTCAGGCTTTTACATCCGCTCTTACACCGCAACAGCTCCACATTGCAGGAGACCCGGTTCACCAGCATCTACACCGGAAAAGAATACTTCCTGGAAGACCACAAAATAAGAGGGAAGAGAATACTTCCGGGCGTAGCCTACCTGGAACTGGCCAGAGCCGCCGGGGAAGTTTCCCTGGAACGCCCAGTAACTCAACTAAAAGATGTGCTATGGCTAAAGCCGGTTCAAGTTGATGAGGAGCCTGTGGAAATGCACCTTCGGCTATTCCCGGAGGGACAATCTGCGGGATATGAGGCCTTTGGCGGCACAGGAGATAAGATGGTGATCTATGGGAAGGGGAAACTTAGTACGAAGCTTCAGGTTCCTCCTCAGCTTCCGGGCCTGGAAGAGATTCGGGCGAATATGCGAGAGTACCGGGCCAGGCGGGAATGTTATGCCTTATTTGATGCTATGGGGCTGAACTACGGCCCGGCTTTCCAGGGGATAAAAGAGCTGTATTACCATGAGGATGAGGCCCTGGCCAGGATCAGGCTGCCGCTCCGGGAAGGTTTTGAGCTTGCGCCAGGCATTCTGGACAGTGCTTTGCAAACCTGCATAGCGCTGAGCCTGGAAAAAAACAAGGGCGCATTGATGGTGCCCTACAGTGTGAAAGAAGTGAATATTTATCAGAAACTGGAGGAAAGCCTGTGGTGCTACGCCAGGAAAAATACCAACCATCCGGACAACCGCTCCCTCATTCATTATGATATCGGCCTCTTTAACGAGCAGGGAACGCTCCTGCTGAGCTTCCGGGATTTTGTGGCCTTGCCATTGAAAAGTGAGGACAGTGGAGAGCCGGGACTTGGCAAGTTCCGGAAACTCGCCGAGCCTGAACAGGGGCTGCACCTGTACGCCAGCACTTGGGAAACAGCCCCCTTCAATGCCGTTTCCTCCCAAAATATCAACACGGAGCATCTGCTGCTCCTGGCTGGCGGCTCGGCTTCGCTCGCCGAAAAACTCACGGAAACGCTGGAAGTAGAAGTGCAGTCGCTGGAGCCAGGCTCAGAAGAGGAGTATTTCCTTGAGGTATTCGGCATTGTAAGAGAAAAACTGAAAGCCCGGCCCGGCCGGCCCGTTAAAGTAATAATCGCCTGCCGCCATACCGAGTGGCGGGATTATGGCTTTCTGGCGGGCCTGTTCAAAACGGCCCACCTGGAAAACCCTACATTCAGTGGGAAAGTAGTTGGTGTCGACAGCTTGTCGGTCGGGCATATAGAGGAGTTGACGGAAATTATTGAACAGGAGTGGGATAGTGAGGAGGTAGAAGTACGCTATGTGGAGGGGAAGAGGGAGGTGAAAGTAGTTAGTGCTCTTTCCGGGCTGCCGCTCGCCGGGCAAGGCCAAGGCCCCACTCCAGTCCTTCCCGAGGGGGAGGGAGAAAGCTCGGCGGGGGCTGCTAAGAATGAGCAACCGTCCACCGTTTACCGTCTGCCGTCTGCCGTCAAAGAGAAGGGCTCCTACCTCATCACCGGCGGGGCCGGCGGGCTGGGGCTGATCTTTGCCCGGCACATCAGCAGGGCGGCGCCGGGCGCACGGGTGGTGCTTACGGGGCGAAGCGAGTTAGGGGAAGAGCGGCGAGCAGAAATAGCCGCCATTCCCGGTGCGGAATACCGGTGCTGTGACGTCAGTAAGTGGGAAGAGGTGACCAGCCTTATGACGTTCATCAGAGAGAAGTACGGCCAGCTGAATGGCGTCATCCACAGCGCAGGGGTGATCCGGGATGGTTTCATTATCAAAAAAGAAGAGGCAGAGATCCGGCAGGTGCTGGCGCCCAAGATAGCAGGCGTGAAAAACCTGGACCGCGCGACGAAAGATGAAGCGCTGGATTTTGTAGTCTACTTTTCCTCTTTCTCCGGACTGATGGGCAACATCGGCCAGGCCGATTATGCCGCCGCCAACAACTACCTGGACAACCATGCTGCTTACCGCAATGAACTTGTAGCCGCCGGCAAACGGCAGGGCCATACCCTGAGCATCAACTGGCCGCTGTGGAAAGAAGGGGGTATGACAGTGGATGCGGACAGCGGAAAAGCATTGGAAAAGCGCTGGGGGATTCAGGCGCTGCCCACCCGGGAAGGGTTGCGGGCTTTTGAAATGCTATTACGACAGCTGCCTTGTCAGGGTATCGCCGCTTACGGCCGGGAAGACATAATCGAGAAAAAAATGAGGACAGCCCCCAAACCGCCACATTTCTCTTCAACGGAAGCATTGGATATTCATCACCTTTTACCATTGGTGGAAGAAGAGATTCTCACCCTAGCCGCCAGCTTACTCAAGTTGAAAGTAGAAGAAATGGATAAAACGGAAGAGTTCGGAGATTATGGTTTTGATTCCATCTCTTTCGCTAAGCTTTCTAGTGAAATAAATGACAGCTATGGATTGGACTTGCCTCCCACGATATTCTACAATTATCCAACCATTGAACGCCTGGCGATCCATCTGAAGGAAGCGTATAAAGACGCCATTCAAAAGCGCCACGGAGCTTTATCAAACTCCACAATTCCAACGTCAACCTCTCAAAAAGAAAGGCAGCCGGCCATCGGTTTTGAAAAAAAAGAACCGTTTTTATTCTCCAGCAGTGCTGTCGGCGAGGTTCGCCTGCCCAAAGGACAATACTTTACCGAGTCCATAGCTATTGTCGGCATGAGTTGCCGTTTTCCGGGCTCGCCAGGCCCAGGTGCCTTTTGGGAAAACCTCAACGCCAACAAAAACCTGATCACTGAAATCCCTGTTAGCCGCTGGGATTGGAAACATTACTATGGCGACCCTCACAAGGAGCAGGGCAAGACATTAGCCAAATGGGGGGGCTTTATCGCAGACATGGATAAATTCGACCCCTTATTTTTTAATATCTCACCACGAGAAGCTAAATTGATGGATCCCCAGCAGCGCATTACGCTGGAAGCCGTCTATCACGCTTTGGAAGATGCCGCTATTTCTCCGGCAGCGGTGAGGGGGAGTAATACAGGAGTGTTTATCGGGGTGTCTGGTTCAGACTATGCTACGTTAATACATAAACATTCCAATCAGGACAACCAGGCTCAATTCGCTACTGGCGCAGCTCATTCCATATTGGCCAACCGCATCTCTTACCTGCTGGATATACATGGGCCAAGCGAACCGATAGATACGGCCTGCTCATCCTCCCTGGTAGCCATACATCGGGCAACAGAAAATATCCGGTCTGGAAACTGTGAAATGGCCATTGCCGGAGGGGTTAACATAATACTCAGCCCTGAACTTACGCTATCTTTTAGCCAGGCCGGCATGCTCAGCCCGGATGGCCAATGCAAAGCTTTCAGCCAGAACGCCAACGGCTATGTACGAGGCGAAGGGGTAGGCATCATCATTCTGAAATCCCTGAGCAAAGCGCTAGAAGACGAAGATCAGATATACGCCGTCATAAGAGGCAGTGCAGAAAACCATGGAGGTAAAGCCAACACCCTAACTTCTCCTAACCCACAAGCGCAAAAAAGCCTGATCCTCAAAGCCTACCGGCAAGCTGGCGTCAGCCCTACTGATGTGAGCTACATCGAAGCGCATGGCACCGGTACTGCCTTAGGAGACCCCATAGAAATGGAAGGTTTAAAACTGGCATTTCAGGAACTCTACAAACAAAGGGGGCTTCCCAGTCCTGAATCCCCCTATTGCGGCATTGGTAGTGTAAAAGCTAACATCGGCCATTTGGAAGCAGCGGCAGGCATCGCTGGTGTTATAAAAACCATACTGGCTTTAAAGCATGGCGTTCTTCCCGGCAACCCACAGTTGCAGAAGCCTAATGAATATTTACAGTTAGAGGGCAGCCCGTTTTATTTACTCAAGGAAACACAAGATTGGCGGACCTCCGATAATCGCCTCAGGCTGGCGGGCGTAAGCAGCTTTGGCTTTGGCGGCGCCAATGCCCATGTGGTTATCGAAGAGTACCGGCCGGCGGAAAAAACTCCTTATGTAAGCAGTGGCCCGGTTATTGTCCTCATGTCCGCAAAGAATCAAGAGCGCTTAAAGGAACAGGCTGTTAATTTGAAATCCTTCTTACACTCCAAACCGAATACCAACTTGCACAACCTGGCTTACACCCTGCAGGTAGGCAGAGAAGCCATGGAAGAACGCCTGGCTCTCATAGCCCGGAATCAACAAAGCCTCACTGTTCAGTTGGAAGCTTACCTGGAGGGTAAAACGGAGGGCTTGTTAACAGGGAATATTAAAAAAGATAAAGCTGGCTTTTTGCTGGAGGGCAATGCCGGCAGAGGCTATATTGAGATAGCAATCAGAGATAAAGAAATCAGTTCCCTGGCTCAGCTTTGGGCCAAGGGGGTAAGTATAGACTGGAATTTGCTTTATCCCGGCCAGCGGCCGCAAAAGATCAGTTTGCCTACCTATCCTTTCGAACGCAAAAGGTACTGGTTTGACAGCAACATGGAAAGAGGAGAGCAGCTGGAAAAGTACAAGGCTTCAGGCCTCAGTCCGGAAAGCGCACAAATGGCAGGCACAGAAAAAAGGAAATTGAGCAGTGGGCTGACTCAGGATACCCCTCCAGGCTCCACTCAAATGCCCAAAGTCCTCTTGCCCGGCCTAAACGAAGTTGCCACTAACGCGACTGCGGAAATGATCCCACCCGCTGAAATGGCCTCAACAAAAAAACAGTTGGGGGAGCTCCTTAGAGAAACCTTATATCTGGAAGGAGAAATAGAAGAGGAAAAAGCATTGCTTGAATTGGGCATAGATTCCATTACGGGTGTAGCATTCATAAAAAGCATTAACCAACATTTTGGGCTGTCACTTGAAGTCACCAAGCTTTACGACTATCCGTCAATCAAGAGTTTATCCAATTACATTGCTACACTGCTCCCTGGCTTGAACCCAAGCTCAAACGACGCCGCTGCTCAAATTCCAACTGCCCGCCTGAAATTGGAAGACATCAGCCATCATGGAATTGAAGCAATCGATCCAGCAACTGTCCACCACCCACTGTCCAAAACCGCCACTTCGCCCCTTCCCAAAAAGGAGAAAGGCGGTTCCTCATTGGCCCCCTACCGTTCACCGTCTACCGCTCGCCGTCCACCACCTAACCCCATCGCCATCATCGGGCTTAGCGGCCGCTATCCCAAGGCGGAGAACCTCGATGAATTTTGGATACGGCTTGCCAATGGAGAAGATTGCGTGGAAGAGGTGCCGCCCAGCCGCTGGGATACCGGCCGGTATTCCCGGCCAGACAGTAAGGCCCCAGGAGCCGTTTATTCCAAATGGCTGGGCAGCTTATCCAACATTGACCAATTTGACCCCTTATTTTTCGGCATATCGCCGGCGGAAGCTGAGCTGATGGATCCCCAGCATCGCATTTTCCTGGAGGAGTGCTGGAAAGCCCTTGAAGATGCCGGTTGCAGCCAAGCGAAACTAAGCGGCAAAAAATGCGGCACTTATGTCGGCATTATGGGTAATGAATATGCCCGGGCTATTGAAAAAGCTGGCCTTGGGCAAAATGCAGCCCAGGTCATGACTGGTAATTCCAGCGCGATCTTCGCCGCCCGCCTGGCTTATTTACTGAACCTGAAAGGGCCGGCCATTGCTGTTGACACGGCCTGTTCCAGTTCATTGGTAGCGATCCACCTGGCCTGCCAGGCCTTGCGCAATGGGGAAATAAACCTGGCGGTTGCCGGCGGAGTGAGCCTTTATTTGGGGGTGGAGCCTTTTCAGCAGATGTGTGCGGCAGGTATGCTGAGCAAAGATGGCAAGTGTAAGGCTTTTGATAATAGCGCCGACGGATTTGTGCCTGGTGAAGGGGCCGGAGTAGTAATCCTCAAGCGCTTGAATGAAGCCATTGAAGATGGCGACCCCATAAAGGGTGTGATCATAGGTTCAGGCATCAACCAGGATGGCAGGACTAATGGCATCACTGCTCCCAGCGTAAACTCCCAGATCGACCTGCTGAAAGGAGTCTATTCGGATTATGGCATCGAGCCGGAAACAATTTCCTGTGTGGAAGCTCATGGCACCGGCACTAAATTGGGCGACCCTATTGAGGCGGAGGCTTTGACAAAAGCTTTCAGGGCATCAACCAGCAAAAAAGGTTTCTGCGCGATGGGGAGTGTAAAAACCAATATTGGCCATACTTCGGCCGCAGCCGGAGTTGCGGGGCTGTCCAAAGTGCTGCTTCAATTACAGCATGGCAAACTTGCCCCCAGCATACACTATGCTCATGAGAATGAACACATTAATCTGAAGGATAGCCCCTTTTATGTCAACACAGAATTCAAAGACTGGACAACGGAAGAAGGCCAGGCCCGCCGGGCGGCTGTCAGTAGTTTTGGGTTCAGCGGCACCAACGCCCACCTGGTTGTTGAAGAATACTCCCAAACAGAAACCATGCCCTACACTGACGGGGAGCCTGCCGTCATACTGCTGTCCGCCAGGGATGAAACCCGGCTTAAAGAGCAAGCTGGCAACCTGAAGCAATACCTGGAGAACAACCGGAACCTCAACCTCTATGATATTGCTTATACTTTGCAGGAAGGCAGGACACATATGAAAGAGCGCCTGGCTGTTATAGCTCAGAACAAGGAAGCCCTTTTAACTCGCCTGGAGGCTTATCTGGCGGGTAATATGGACGGCTTGCTAACAGGGAATACTCAAAAGGATGAGTCCAGTTTTATCCTGGAAGGCAATGCCGGCAGAGGCTATATTGAGATAGCAATCAGAGATAAAGAAATTAAATCTCTGGCCCAACTCTGGGTTAAAGGAGTTAGTATCGATTGGAACTTGCTTTATGGCGAACAGCGCCCGCAAAAGATCAGCCTGCCTGCTTATCCTTTTGCCCGGGAAAGATATTGGTTCCCGGAAGAGGCTGGCCAGCGGCCTATTATTTCTGGTATTGGCCTTCTCCACCCCCTGCTGCACCGCAATGAATCGGACTTGCAGGAGCAGAAATTCAGCAGCCTCTTTTCCGGCGATGAACCCTTCCTGCAGGATCACCGGGTAAGGGGCGAAAAAAGTGCTGCCCGGCGCAGCCTGCCTGGAAATGGCCAGAGAGTACCGGCAAAGAAGCGCGCGCCAGGCGGTTACCCGGCTCAGGGATGTCAGTTGGCTGAGCCCCATCCGGATAAATAAAGGCTAGGGTGGAAACAGGCATCAGCCTGTTTGCCGAGGGAGAAGGCATCGGTTTTGAGGTGTACTACCAGGATGAAACCCCCTGCACAGCCAGGGCAGGTTATTCACCACCCACTGCCGGAGGCGCCGGCTTTCAACCTGGAAGCCATCCGCTCCCGCCTGCCGGAAGAAAAGCCCGGCGAGCAGTGCTATGCGCTGTTCCAATCCATCGGTTTGTCCTATGTACCCAGTTTCCAGGGCATACAGGCATTATACCATAGCGATACAGAAGCCCTATCCAGGGTCAGCCTGCCCCTGGCAGTAGGTTTTGTACTCAGCCCGGGGCTGCTGGACAGCGCCCTGCAAACCTGTATCGGCCTGGGCTTTGGGCAGGATAGTATCTCCCTCCAACTGCCCTTCAGCGTCCGGGAAGTGAATATATATGGTGAGCTGGAAGAAAACCTCTGGGCCTATGCCCGTGGTTCGGCTCCGCTCACCACGGGGCCGGCTCGGCTCGCCGCAGGCTATGATATTGACTTGATCAGTGATTCCGGAAAAACCCTGATAAGCTTCAGAGGTTTGGCCACCATGCCTTTGCACAAGCCTGGCGAGGGGGTGGAAGAACAAGCTACCTTGCAACTATACGAGCTGTCCTGGCGGGAAAGCCCTCTGAAGGAGCGTGCTGCGCCTGAAAGCAGCGGTGGAGGCCAATTGGTGCTGCTGGCCGGCGGCTCGGCCAGCCTGGCGGATAAGCTCCGGGAAGTACTGGAAGTGGAAGTGAGCGTGCTGGAGCCGGGCGCTGAAGAAGGACAGTTCATCGAAACCTTCCGGCTCGTAAAAGAGATGTTGCAGGCCGGGCCGGCTACTCATATTACCATTCTATGCCGCCATTCGGAGTGGCGGGATTACGGCTTCCTGGTAAGCTTGTTGAAGACTACCAACCTGGAGAACCCAAAGCTCAGCGGAAAAGTAGTTGGTGTTGACAGCCTGTCTATCAAACATTTGGAAGAACTAACGGAGATCATCGAGCGGGAGCAGGCCAGTGAGGAGGTGGAAGTACGTTATGTGGAGGGGAAGAGGGAGGTGAAAGTTATTAGGCCTCTTCCCGGCCTGCCGCGAGGCTCAGAGAGGGTTGCCCTCGCCAGGCAACCGTCCACCGTCTACCGTCCGCCGTCTGCCGTCAAAGAGAAAGGCATCTACCTCATCACCGGCGGGGCCGGCGGGCTGGGCCTGATCTTTGCCAGGTACATCAGCAGTGCGGCGCCGGGCGCCCGGCTGATCCTTACGGGGAGGAGCGAATTAGGGGAGGGTATCCAGGCACGCATCGCTGATATTCCCGGCGCCGAATACCGGCGCTGCGACATTACGCAGCAGGCGGAAGTAAACGAACTGGTGGCTGCTATCAAACAGCGCTACGGTCAACTGGACGGTATCATCCACAGCGCCGGGGTGATCCGCGATAGTTTCATTATCAAAAAGACGAGGAAGAAGCCCGCCAGGTGCTGGCGCCCAAGATCGCCGGGGTGAAAAACCTGGACCAGGCCACTAAAGATGAAGCACTGGATTTTGTAGCCTGTTTCTCTTCCCTGGCCGGCGTGACGGGCAATGTAGGCCAGGCCGATTATGCGGCGGCCAATGCCTACCTGGACAACTTTGCCGCTTACCGCAATGAGTTGGTGGCTGCCGGCAAGCGCAAAGGAAAAACGCTGAGCATCAACTGGCCGCTCTGGGCCGAAGGAGGCATGCAGGTGGATGCCGAGGTGGAGCAGTGGCTGGAGAAACAATGGGGGATACGTCCCTTGCCCATCACCGAAGGGATCAGTGCTTTTAAACACCTCATCGGAAATGCCGCGGATCAGGGACTGGCAGTTTATGGAAATGCCCGAAAAATCGAAAAGATGCTCCTCAGAAAAGCACCGGCTGAACCAGCGGGCAAAAAGGCGCCGGCTTCAGCAACGGCCGGCCAGGACGCAATCCAGGGAACTATAACCGGCCTGCTTGCCCGGCACTTGAAGCTTGACGCCAGCATCATCGAAGCAGATGTTGATTTCAGCGAATACGGCGTCGATTCTATCTTGATGATGAAGCTGCTCAACAAGCTGGAAGACAAGCTGAAGGTGGTTCTGGAGCCTACTGCCCTGGTCAATTATCCTTCTGTGGAACAACTGGCGGCTTATTTGGCCAGAGAACACAGTATAACTTTGGAAGCAAGCAGTGATGTCTCTGTTCCTCGTGTAGAACCAGCCTCCGTTCCTTTCCAGGCGAGACGCCAAAAAAGGGTTCGTTTCGAAGCAGTAACTGGCCAACATCAAAGCGGCAAAATAGCCATCATCGGCATGTCCTGCCGCTTGCCTCAATCGGATAATTTGGCTGCTTTCTGGGAGAACTTGCGCTCAGGCAGAGACCTGACCACCGAGGCGCCGCCGGAAAGGTGGGATGCAGCTTTGTATTATTCTGAAAACAACGCTCCAGATAAAACTTACACCAACAAGGGTGGTTTCATAAGCCATCCCGGCTTATTCGACGCCCGTTATTTTAAAGTAAAAGAAGAAGACGCCATTACCATGGACCCGCAACAGCGCCTTGTTCTGGAGATGTCCCGAGACTTATTCGCCCATGCTGGTTACCAGAAAGAAGAATTGAACGGAAGCAATACCGGCGTTTATATAGGCGCTAAGGACAACAACTACACACGCGATAATTATCATCTCATCCCGGAAAGTGCTTACCAACATACCATTGTGAACAGCGTTGGCAATATGATCGCTGCGCGCGTCTCCGATTTTTATGACCTGCACGGCGCCAGCCAGGTTATCGATACAGCTTGCTCCAGTGCGCTGGTAGCTGTCCATGAAGCTTGCGAAGCTATCCTTGCCGGGAAAATGGATATGGCTGTTGCCGGAGGTGTTTACATCATGGCCGACCCCTTTGCTCATATCAGTTTCAGCCAGGCCGGAGTTTTATCGCGCGACGGCAAAAGTTATGTTTTCGATGAGCGGGCCCAGGGTTTTGTCCTGGGCGAGGGCGGCGCTTTGGTGTTGCTCAAGGAATACGAGGCGGCTCGAAGAGCCGGCGACCAGATCTTTGGCGTTATACTGGGTTCGGCGGTGAACAACGACGGACGGACTATGGGCCTGACCGTGCCCAACCAGGAAGGGCAAAAAGCCGTCATCGAACAAGCGCTGCAGAAAGCGAAGGTTTCGCCCGAGGCCATCTCCTATTACGAAGCTCACGGCACGGGCACCCTGCTGGGCGACCCCATCGAAGTGCGGGCGGCGACGGAAGTATATGCAAAATATACCAGCCGCAAACAGTACTGCGCCATCGGCTCTGTAAAAAGCAACCTGGGCCACACCATGACGGCTGCCGGCATAACCGGGCTGGTCAAGATCCTGCTCCAGATGCAGCACGGGCAACTGGCGCCAACTTTGCACTGTGAGCAGCCGCACCCGCGCTTCCGCTTTGAAGAATCGCCTTTCTATCCGATTACGGAACTGAAAAAATGGGATGCGGAAAAAAAGATGGCCGCTATTTCCAGCTTTGGCTTTGGCGGCACCAATTGCCATCTGATCCTCGAAGAAGGCCGGGCCGGAGAGGTTCAGCGGCACCCCCTTCCCATTTCATACGCTTCGCCAAAACATTACTGGCTGGGCCGGCCGGTTGCCGTGCATTCGACAATTCCAGAAAAAGAAATGGCCGTTTCAGCGGAAGAGGTTTACCATTTCGAGGAGCCCTATTTGCAAGAGCACCGGGTCAACGGCGAGGCGGTCGTCCTGGGCGTCACTTATTGCAGCCTGGCTGTCGATGCCCTGAAGAAAGGGCGGGAGGCTATTCAATTGTCGGAATTGCTGTTTCAAGGCCCCGTCGTTTTACAAGCCGGGCAAGAGGCGGCCGTCCATATTGAACGGGAGGGAAACCGGTTTAGCGTGAAAAGCAGGAAAACGGGAGCCCAGGCTATTGAAGTAGCGAAAGGAAAAGTCTCCGGCCTGCCCGGAGAAAGGCCGTCTTCCCTTTCTGGCAAGATCCAGTCCATCAGAGATGGAGCGGAGCAAATACTGGACAAAGCGGCTGTTTACAGCCGGGAAGAAGGGGGCGCCGTTATACACGGGCCGGGCTTGCAGGTAGTGGAACAGGTTTATGTGAAAGGACGGGAAACAGTAGCAGAACTATCCTTTTCCGCCCAGATACTCAACCGCCACCATTATACCTACGCCCATCCGGCATTGCTGAATGGCGCCTTGCTGGCCGGCATGGCTGCAGTGCAGGGCCTGGATGGCGCCTACCTGCCGCTGATGCTTAAGTCTGTCCGGGTATATGCTCCGGTAGGAACCAACTGCGTGAGTTATGCCCAGGTGGTTAAAACCAACCGGGAAATTATTGAATTGAATTATAGCCTTTGCAACCAGGATGGCGACAGGCTGGTAGATGTTGAAGGTTTTATCTGTAAACGTTTTCAGGTGGAAACAACCGGCCGGAGTGGACAGGAAGCGCCCGAACCTCAAACAGTGATGGAGCAAGGCCCCGTAACGGCCGCCGCCGAAGCATTTATCAGGGAACAACTGCGCAAAGTATATAAAGGCGAGGTGGATGAGGTTTCCGGCCATCGAAATTTTATGGACCTGGGCGTAGATTCCAGCCAATTGATCGCTTTGGTTAAGCAGCTGGAGCAGGAACTCGGCCTGGAGTTGTATCCTACTCTTTTCTTCGAATATCAAAACATTGCCAGCCTAAGCGCTTACCTGGCGGAAACCTACCCGGAGAAGTTTGCGGCAAAACATACTGCAGTTGCCTTGTCAGAGCCATCGGCGGCAACCCAACAGCCAGGCTCGGCTATGCCTTTGAAAGTAGGTTCGCCCAGTTCAATAAGCATAAATCCACTCCCGTTCACTTCAAAAATGTTACGCCCACCGGCAGAAAAGGACAAAGAACCCATTGCCATCATCGGCATGCACGGCATTTTCCCCGGGGCCCGGGATACCAAAGGCTTCTGGCGCCAGTTGTACACCCAGGCCGATCTGATCCGGGAAATTCCGGCTGACCATTTTGATTTTCGCCCCTGGTACGGCTCCGATCCCAAAGCGGAAGACAAGATGTATTGCAAATGGGGCAGTTTTATTGATGATGTAGACAAATTCGATGCTCCTTTCTTCAATATCTCCCCGCGGGAAGCAGAGATGATGGACCCCCAGCTCCGCTATTTGCTACAGGTAATTTATGGAACAGCGGAAGATGCTGCTTGCATACGAGAAATCAAAGGTAGTAATACAGGGCTGTTTGTGGGAGTGTGTTTTCACGATTACGCCCAGGAATTGATTGGCCAAGCCAGAAAAACCAATCCTTATGAAGGCACGGGCAACGCCGCCACCATGCTGGCCAACCGGCCTTCCTTCTATTTCGACCTGCGTGGGCCGAGCATGGCCATTGATACAGCCTGCTCGAGTTCTTTGTTTGCCTTGCATACGGCTTGTAAAGCGCTCCAGAACGGCGAGTGTGAGCAGGCCTTTGCCGCCGGCGTGAACCTGTTGCTCAGTTCGAGGCATTACCGTTACTTCTGCAGCATTGGGGCGCTGTCCGCCACGGGCCGTTGCCACACCTTTGACAGCCGAGCCGACGGCTATGTGCCCGGCGAGGCCGTAGCCGCCGTATTATTGAAACCGCTGTCGAAAGCCGAAGCGGATGGCGACCGGATCTACGGCATCATTCGAGGTGGGGCTGTGGGCCATGGGGGATATACGCCCTCCATTACTGCGCCCAGTGTTGACGGCGAAATGGGGATTTTGTTGAAAGCATGGGAAGACGCCGGCGTCACGCCTGATACGCTGGGTTACATCGAAGCCCACGGCACCGGCACCAAACTAGGCGATCCGGTAGAGGTGAATGCCCTGAAAAAAGCTTACCAGAAATACACCGGTGAAACGAACCTGAGCGCTATTGGCTCGGCCAAGGCCCATATCGGGCATACGGAAGGCGCCGCCGGGATTATTGGCGTGATCAAAGCGCTATTATCCATCCGGCATCAGGCTATGCCGGCCATGCCGATGTTTGAGCAGCTCAACCCCTACATGGAATTAGAAAATTCACCGTTCTATATCAACCGCGAACCTATTGCCTGGCCGAGAAAAGACGGCCTGCCCTTAAGAGCCGGCGTGAGCAGCTTTGGTTTTGGCGGGGCTTATGCGCATATAGTCATCGAAGAGTACCAGCCAAAGGAACAAGCACCTTTTGTGAGTGAAGAGCCAGCTATTGTCCTGCTTTCCGCAAAGAATGAGGAGCGCCTGAAGGAGCAGGCGGAAAACCTGCGCGCCTTCCTACAATCCCATCCTGGCCTTAACCTCTATGATGTCGCTTACACCCTGCAAACAGGCCGGGACGCCATGGAAGAACGCCTGGCTATTGTAGCAAAAGACAAGGAAGGGCTTCAAGCCAAACTGGGGGAATACCTGGCCGGCAATACAGAGCGGCTCCTGAGGGGTAGTATCAATAAAGAGGAGATAGGGGCTCCACGGAGAGAGAAATCAGACGAGGCGCTTCTAAAAGAGGCAATGGCTGCCGGAGAGGCCGAAACCTTAGCCCAGCTCTGGGTAGAAGGGGTAAGCATAGACTGGAACCTGCTTTATCCCGGCCAGCGGCCGCAAAAGATCAGCCTGCCCACCTATCCCTTTGCCCGGAAAAGGTATTGGTATGATAGTTACCCGAAGGCAATGGAGTCAAAAGAACCCGGCAAAAAGAGCAGTAGCGGGAGGGAAGCTTTTTGGAGCACCATTGCGCGAGGCCTGGAAGAGCACCAGCATCAGATAGGGGGCGAACTAAAAGTGCAGATGCTGGAAGGCGGCATTGCCCTGGTGCAGATGAACTCGCGGCAATCCCGGAATATGTTTACCCCTGAACTGATCCTCAGCTTGCAGAAAACCTTTGTGGCGCTCCGGGAGCGGCCGGAATTGAAGGCGGTTGTATTGACCGGTTATGACAATGTATTCTGCATGGGTGGTTCAGAGGAGCAACTGCAGGCTATTGCGGCAAAGCAGAGCAAGTTTACCGATGCTCCCTTCCTGTACCGGGGCTTGCTGGAATTCGATGTGCCCGTGATCAGCGCTATACAAGGGCATGCTCTCGGCGGCGGGTTGCTCTTTGGCCTGTATGCCGATATTGTTATCCTTTCGGAAAAGAGCACCTACTCGGCCAATTTCATGAAATACGGCTTCACTCCGGGTATGGGCGCTACCTACATACTGGGCGAGAAACTGGGCAAACCCCTGGCCAATGAGATGATGTATACGGCCAGGCTGTTCAGCGGGGAAGAACTGAAAAGAAGAGGCGCCTCGGTTCGTATAACGGAAAACGTACTGAAAGAAGCGCTTCAGGCCGCCCGGGAGTTGAGTGAGAAACCACGCCGGGCTTTGGAAGTGCTCAAGCAAAAAATATCGGAAGATATCCTGGCTGAACTCTACGAGCATATCGCGCGGGAAGAAGAGATGCACACCCTGACGTTCCAGGGCGAAGAGGTGCAGGGCAGGATCAGAGGCCATTTTGACAGGCCCTCTGCTGAAGCCTCGGCCAAGGCTGGTTTAACAGAGGAAGCAGCTCGCCCTACAGAAGAGGGGATAAGGCTTCAGGCGCCGGATGCCCTGACAACCGGCAAAACGCAAAGCGCCGGCCTCCCAAACCCAGATGACAAAATAAGCCTGGAAAGCCTGGTTCCCATAACAAACGTGCAGCTTGCATCATACCCAATGGCAACGGCCCAGGCCCGAAAAGTTGGCCCCGGCTATGTACGGAACCGGTTGAAGGAGATCTTTGAAGACATCCTTCATATCCCTAAAAATGAGCTGGACGAATCAGCTACCTTTATCGATATTGGGGTGGATTCCATAAGTGGAATGGAAATAATAAGAGCTGTTAACGAGGCCTTCTCCTTGTCTCTGGAAGCTGTTATGTTGTACGATTATCATACTCTGGACAAGTTGAGCGATTTGGTCGCTCAGGAATCGGAACCGGCAGGTGTACAAATAGCAGAGGCGCCTGAACCGTTTTCGGCGCCTGCTCTCCAACTTCCGCAGGTTGCAAACCACGGGCGCCAGCCTGATGAAAGCTTGAAGGCAAGCCCGGAAATAACGGCCCCACGAACCCATGAATCCGCGAAAACACCGATTGCCGTCATCGGCATGAGCGGCCGTTTCCCCGGCGCCAAAGATGTGCAGGCTTTCTGGGAAAACTTGAAGGCTGGCAAGGATAGCATAAAAGAAGTGCCTCCGCACAAATGGGACATTGGCCGGTATTATAGCAAGGACAACAAAGCTTTGGGAAAAACATACGGCAAGTGGATGGGCTGCCTGGACGATGAGGATAAATTCGATGCTTCATTTTTCAACATTTCACCCCTAGAGGCAGAGCGAATGGATCCGCAACAACGGCTGTTCCTGGAAGAGAGCTGGAAAGCGCTGGAAGATGCCGGCTATCAGGGCGCCGCTTTATCCGGCAGCCGCTGCGGCGTCTTTGTAGGCGCCAGCCCGGGAGATTACTCCACCCATTTTGATGCTGAAGGAATGGACGGCCACCTGTTTACGGGCGTTTCATCTTCTATCCTGGCTGCCCGTATCTCTTATTTCCTGAACTTGCAAGGCCCTGCAATATCTACTGATACGGCCTGCTCCTCTTCTTTAGTCGCCATTCACCAGGCCTGCCAGAGTATTCTTGCAGGAGAATCAGATATGGCTATTGCCGGCGGCGTTTACATCATGACTACCGAACAGATGCACCTCCTGACCAGCAAGGCGGGAATGCTGAGTGAAAATGGCAGGTGTTATACTTTCGATCACAGAGCTAATGGCATGGCGCCCGGGGAGGCTGTAGGAGTAGTAGTCCTGAAATCTTTGGATGCAGCTGAACGAGACGGCGACCGAATCTACGGAATCATCCGGGGAAGCGGTGTCAACCAGGATGGCAAAACCAACGGCATAACAGCACCAAGTTATGAATCTCAGGCACGGCTGGAAAAAGAGGTTTATGAAAAAGCGGGAGTCAACCCGGAAACCATTACCTATGTAGAAGCGCACGGCACCGGCACTAAACTGGGCGACCCCATAGAAATCAAAGCGCTGAAAGAGGCATTCAAAGCCTATACCGATAAGAAAGGGTATTGTGGTTTGGGCAGCGTGAAAACCAATATCGGGCATACACTTGCGGCCGCAGGTATATCGGGCTTTATAAAAGTATTGCTTTCGCTTCAGCATAAGCTACTGCCGCCGACGATAAATTTTGAAAAGCTCAATGAGCACATCAACCTGGAGGGCAGCCCCTTTTACATTAATAATGAATTAAAAGAATGGGCCACGGACAATGGCCAACTTCGCCGTGCCGCCATCAGTAGTTTTGGTTACAGCGGCACGAATGCACATCTGGTCATCGAAGAGTACCGCCCCGAAAAAGAGGCCCCTTATGTAAGCAGTGAACCGGCCATTGTCCTCCTGTCCGCAAAGAATGAGGAGCGCCTCAGGGAGCAGGCGGCCAACTTGCAGTCTTTCCTGAGATCTCATCCTGGCATTAACCTTTACGATGTCGCTTATACCCTGCAAACAGGCCGGGAAGCCATGGAAGAACGCTTCGCCGTCATAGTTCAGGACAAGGAGCAACTTTTGGTGCAATTGGAGGATTATCTGAGTGGTAAAACGAACGGCTTGTTAACCGGAAACATCAAAAAAGATAAACCCGGCTTTTTGCTGGAGGGCAATGCCGGCAGGTCATATATAGAAACAGCTATTCGGGATAAAGAACTGATATCTCTGGCCCAACTCTGGGTTAAAGGAGTTGGTATCGATTGGAATTTGCTTTATGGCGAACAGCGCCCGCAAAAGGCCAGCCTGCCTACCTATCCCTTTGCCCGGGAAAGATACTGGGTTCCGGAAGGGGCTGGCCGGCGGCCTATTGTTTCTGGCATTGATCGCCTTCACCCTCTGCTGCACAAAAATGTGTCAGACCTCCAGGAGCAGAAATTCAGCAGCCTCTTTTCCGGCGATGAGGCTTTCCTGCAGGATCACCGGGTAAGGGGCGAAAAAGTGCTGCCTGCCGCAGCCTACCTGGAAATGGCCAGAGAAGCCGGCAGCAGGAGTTTGCGCCGGGCCGCCACTCAGCTCAGGGACGTTAGCTGGCTGAGCCCCATCGTGCTCAATAGTGGGCCCGTAGAGGTAAGCATCAGCCTGTTTGCCGGGAAAGATGGCGCCAGCTTTAGAGTGTATGGGCAGGGCGAGGTCCCACATTGCCAGGGTAAATTGTCAGGCGGGTCACTGCCGGAGGCGCCGGTTTTCAGCCTGGAAGATATTCGTTCCCGCCTGCCGGAAGAAAAACCCGGCGAGCAGTGCTATGCGCTGTTCCAATCCATCGGTTTGTCCTATGGCCCCGGTTTCCAGGGCATACAGGCATTATACCATAGCGATACAGAAGCGCTATCCAGGATCAGCCTGCCCCTGGAGGCCGGTTTTGTGCTCAGCCCGGGCTTGCTGGATAGCGCCCTGCAAACCTGTATCGGCCTGAGCTTTGGCCAGGAGGAAGTCTGCCTGCAACTGCCCTTCAGCGTCCGCGAAGTGAATATTTATGGGAAGTTGGAGGAGGGCGTATGGGCTTATGCCCGTGGTTCGGCTCCGCTCACCACTCGTGGTGAGCGGAGCCGAACCACAAGCTACGATATTGACCTGGTGGATGATTCCGGCAAGGCCTTGCTCAGCTTGAGAGGCCTGGCGGTGCGGCCTATGGATAACGGCGGCTACCAGCAGGGCGAAAAAGGCGCTGAAAAAGAACGCCTAGCTACTGCCTGCCCTGAAGAAGAAACGGCAACTCTCTCCGCCGCTTCAGGGGCTGAACAACCGGACAGTGGGCTTCGGGAAGCCTCTGAGCAATACTTTGTAAGCCTGCTTGCCCGGGAACTCAAATTGCCGGAAAGCCGCTTTGAGTTACATACGCCATTTGAAAAATACGGCATTGACTCTATCCTGGTTAACCGCCTGACAGACAAACTGGAAGAGGTATTCGGGCGTTTGCCGCGCACGCTGTTTTTTGAGTACAAGGCTTTAGGCGAGCTGGCCGGTTATTTTGTCGCCGAGCACAGGGCTAAAATGCAGGAGCTGACAGGCAAGCAGGCAGTGGTAACCCCTGGCGCCCAAAAAATATCTTTTTCCACCCCGCCCGCAGACAAGCCCCGGCGCCGCTTCCTATCCAGTGAAGGGTTCCGGCACCCCCCGGAAAGGATGGCCAATGGAGAAGCTATTGCCATTGTAGGCCTAAGCGGCCGCTATCCGGGCGCCCGGAACATTGCGGAATTTTGGGAAAACCTGAAGGGCGGCAAGGACAGCGTCACGGAAATACCGGAAAGCCGCTGGGATGCCGGCGCTTTGTTTGACCCCGAGAAGGGCAGGGCGGGCAAGAGCTACAGCCGGTGGGGCGGTTTCATCGAGGATGTCGATAAATTTGACCCTTTGTTTTTCAATATCTCGCCCAGGGAAGCCGAACAAATGGACCCGCAGGAGCGGCTGTTCCTGCAAACGGCCTGGGAAGTACTGGAAGATTCAGGCTATACGCGGGAATCGCTCCGCCAACCGGCCAATATGGCGCCAGGCGAAAACAGCATGGGCGCCAATGTAGGGGTATTTGTAGGGGTGATGTACGAAGAGTATCAACTCTTCGGCGCCGAACAAACGCTGAAGGGCAACCCTATGGCGCTCGGTGGCAGCCCCGGCAGCATTGCCAACCGGGTATCTTACTTTTTCAACCTCCACGGGCCCAGCATCGCCCTGGACACCATGTGTTCCTCCTCTTTAACGGCCATCCACCTGGCCTGTGAAAGCATCCGCAATGGCGAATGTGCAGCAGCTATCGCCGGAGGAGTAAATGTAAGCGTCCACCCCAATAAATACTTATTCCTGAGCGGGTCGAACTTTTTGTCCAGCAAAGGGCGCTGCGAGAGCTTTGGCGAGGGAGGCGACGGCTATGTGCCGGGCGAGGGGGTAGGCGCCGTATTGCTCAAACCCCTTTCCCGGGCCGAAGTGGATGGAGACCACATTTATGGGGTGGTCAGGGGCAGCGCGCTGAACCATGGGGGGAAAACTAATGGCTATACCGTGCCCAACCCGCAGGCACAGGCGTTGGCTATAAAAAGCGCCATGGGAAAGGCCGGGATAAGGGCGGAAGAGTTTAGTTACATAGAGGCCCATGGCACCGGCACCAGCCTGGGCGACCCCATAGAAATTGCAGGCCTGATGCGGGCATTCCAGACGGATCAAAAGCAGTACTGCCGCATCGGTTCGGTGAAGTCGAACATCGGCCATGCCGAATCGGCAGCCGGCATCGCCGGGCTAACCAAAGTGCTTTTGCAGATGCAGCACCGCCAATTGGCGCCCTCCCTGCATGCTAACCAACTCAACCCTCATATTGATTTCGGCAACAGCCCTTTCCAGGTGCAGCGGGTGCTGGAAGCCTGGCCGGCAAAAGATGGCAAGCCCAGGCTGGCGGGCGTGAGCAGCTTTGGAGCCGGCGGGGCTAATGCACATCTCATCATTGAAGAATATCAACCGGCAGAAAAGCAGGCTTATGCAAGTGATGAACCGGCTATTGTCCTGTTATCGGCAAAAAATGAGGCCAGGCTGAAAGAACAGGCTGCCAACTTGCGGTCCCATCTGGCTGCTCATTCAGCGTTTAACCTGCATGATGTGGCATATACGTTGCAAATAGGCCGCGAAGCGATGGCGGAACGGCTGGCCATTGTTGCCCTGGATGAAAAAAGTCTCCTGGCTCAGTTGGAGGATTACCTGGCAGGCAAGAAAAATGGCCTTTTTTGCGGAAATACCAGGCAAGGAAAGGCTGGTTTTCTGCTTACAGGGAGAGCCGGGCAAGCTTATATATATGAAGCGGTTGAAGCGAAGGAATTATCATCTCTGGCCCAGCTATGGGTTAACGGCATTGACATTGACTGGAATTTGCTTTATGGCGGCCACCGCCCGCAAAAGGCCAGCCTGCCCACCTATCCTTTTGCCCGGGAAAGATACTGGTTCCCGGAAGGGGCTGGCGGCGCACGCATTACCTCCGGTAGCAGCCCTCTCCACCCGCTGCTGCACCGCAATGAATCGGACTTGCAGGAGCAGAAATTCAGCAGCCTCTTTTCCGGCGATGAACCCTTCCTGCAGGATCACCGGGTAAGGGGCGAAAAAGTGCTGCCCGGCGCAGCCTGCCTGGAAATGGCCAGAGAGGCCGGGCAAAGAAGCGCGCGCCAGGCGGTTACCCGGCTCAGGGATGTCAGTTGGCTGAGCCCCATCCGGATAAATAAAGGGCCGGTGGAAACAGGCATCAGCCTGTTTGCCGAGGGAGAAGGCATCGGTTTTGAGGTGTACGGCCAGGATGAAACCCTGCACAGCCAGGGCAGGTTATTCACCACTCCACTGCCGGAGGCGCCGGCTTTCAACCTGGAAGCCATCCGCTCCCGCCTGCCGGAAGAAAAGCCCGGCGAGCAGTGCTATGCGCTGTTCCAATCCATCGGTTTGTCCTATGGGCCCAGTTTCCAGGGCATACAGGCATTATACCATAGCGATACAGAAGCACTATCCAGGGTCAGCCTGCCCCTGGCGGCCGGTTTTGTACTCAGCCCGGGGCTGCTGGACAGCGCCCTGCAAACCTGTATCGGCCTGGGCTTTGGGCAGGACAGCATCTCCCTCCAACTGCCCTTCAGCGTCCGGGAAGTGAATATATATGGGGAGCTGCAGGAGAACCTCTGGGCCTATGCCCGTGGTTCGGCTCCGCTCACCACGGGGCCGGCTCCGCTCGCCGCAGGCTATGATATTGACTTGATCAGTGATTCCGGGAAAACCCTGATAAGCTTCAGAGGTTTGGCCACCATGCCTCTGCACAAACCTGGCGGGGAGGTGAAAGAAGAAGCTACCTTGCAGCTATACGAGCGGTCCTGGCGGGAAAGCCCTCTGAAGGAGCGTGCTGCGCCTGAAAGCAGCGGCGGAGAACAGTTGGTGCTGCTGGCCGGCGGCTCGGCCAGCCTGGCGGATAAGCTCCGGGAAGCATTGGAAACGGAAGTACGGGTTCTGGCGCCGGGCTCTGAAGAAGGACAGTTCATCGAGGCCTTCCGGCTCGTAAAAGAAAGGTTGCAGGCCGGGCAGGCTGCCCATATTGCCATTCTATGCCGCCATGCCGAGTGGCGGGATTACGGCTTCCTGGCCGGCCTGCTGAAGACGGCCCGCCTGGAGAACCCAAAGCTCAGCGGAAAAGTCATTGGCGTAGACAGCCTGTCTGTCAAACATTTGGAAGAACTAACGGAGATCATCGAGCGGGAGCAGGCCAGTGAGGAGGTGGAAGTACGTTATGTGGAGGGGAAGAGGGAGGTGAAAGTTATTAGGCCTCTTCCCGGCCTGCCGCGAGGCTCAGAGAGGGTTGCCCTCGCCAGGCAACCGTCCACCGTCTACCGTCCGCCGTCTGCCGTCAAAGAGAACGGCACCTACCTCATCACCGGCGGGGCCGGCGGGTTGGGCCTGATCTTTGCCCGGCACATCAGCAGGGCGGCGCCGGGCGCCCGGCTGATCCTTACGGGGAGGAGCGAGTCAGGGGAAGGCATCCAGGCGCGCATCGCTGATATTCCCGGCGCCGAATACCGGCGATGTGACATTACGCAGCAGGCGGAAGTAGGCGAACTGGTGGCTGCTATCAAACAGCGCTACGGCCAGCTGAATGGCGTCATCCACAGCGCCGGGGTGATCCGGGACAGCTTCGTCCTCAAAAAAACGGAAGAAGAAATTCGCCAGGTGCTGGCGCCCAAGATCGCCGGGGTGAAAAACCTGGACCAGGCCACCAAAGATGAAGCACTGGACTTTGTAGCCTGTTTCTCTTCTCTGGCTGGTGTCTTTGGCAATGTAGGCCAGGCCGATTATGCGGCAGCCAATGCCTACCTGGACAACTTTGCCGCTTACCGCAATGAGTTGGTGGCTGCCGGCAAGCGCAAAGGAAAAACGCTGAGCATCAACTGGCCGCTCTGGGCCGAAGGAGGCATGCAGGTGGATGCCGAGGTGGAGCAGTGGCTGGAGAAACAATGGGGGATGCGGCCCTTGTCCGCCACTGAGGGGGTTCAGGCTTTTGAAACGCTGCTTGGCCAAACGGCCGGGCAAACGTTGGTTGCTTATGGAAAAGAAAGCCGGATCATTAAAAAACTGGCGCCTGAGGCCAAAACAGCCGGGAAGAAAACACCCCTTTCCGTAGATGAAGCGAGCCTTAGAGAAAAAACGATGCAGGCTGTTTCGAAACTGGCGTCTGATATACTGAAACTCAATATATCAGATCTCGATGCGGATGAAGGCCTGGGCGATTATGGTTTTGACTCCATCACACTTACGCAATTTGCCAATGCCCTGAATGGCTTCTACGGCATAGATTTAGCGCCTACTATATTTTTCAACTATTCTACTCTGGATCAACTCGCTTCGTTTTTGATCAAAGAGTACGGGGAGGCCCTTTCGAGCGTTCATACCGAGGTGCGCTCGAAGCAGGAAATGAAAATGCCCGCTAAAGAGGCTTCCAGTAATAAAAGAAACTTAAGAAAAGCCCGGTTTTTGGCCCATCCTGCCCCAAAGGCTGAGGCCAGCAGCCACCCGGAGCCCGTTGCCGTCATCGGGATGAGTGGCCGCTTTCCCGGCTCGCCGGAGTTGAATGCTTTTTGGAAAAACCTGGCAAATAATCACGACCTCATCACGGAAGTACCCGCCAGCCGGTGGGATTGGCGCGCCTACTATGGCGACCCCCAAGAAGATAAGCACAAAACAAAAGCCAAGTGGGGCGGTTTTATTGCGGATATTGATAAATTCGACCCCTTATTTTTCAATATTTCACCACGGGAGGCAGAACTGATGGACCCACAGCAACGCATCGCCCTGGAGGCAGTGTACCATGCCTTAGAGGATGCCGCCATTGCCCCCCATAGCCTGAAGGGAAGCAATACAGGGGTTTTCATAGGGATATCCGGTTCAGATTATTCTCTATTGCTACATCAGAAGACAAGGCTGAGCGCACAAGCGCAGTATGCCACAGGCGCTGCCCATTCTATGCTGCCGAACCGCATCTCTTATTGGCTGGATATTCACGGGCCGAGCGAACCGATTGATACCGCTTGCTCCAGTTCTTTGGTCGCCGTCCACCGGGCAGTGGAGAATATTCGCCAGGGCCACTGTGGCCTGGCCATAGCCGGCGGCGTCAATGCTTTGCTTGCACCGGAATTAAGCCTGTCTTTCAGCCAGGCCGGTATGCTGAGTGATGACGGGCGGTGTAAAACTTTCGACCAAAGCGCCAATGGTTATGTCCGTGGGGAAGGTGTGGGCATCGTCATTTTAAAACCCCTGAGCCAGGCCGAAGCCGATGGCGATCCCATTTATGGGCTCATTAGGGGTACGGCGGAAAACCACGGCGGCAAAGCCAACACCCTGACCTCTCCCAACCCAAAGGCGCAGGCGGCCCTGCTGGTTAAAGCCTACCAGCTTGCCGGGGCCAGCCCCGAAGCCGTCAGCTATATCGAAGCCCATGGCACCGGCACCAGCCTGGGCGACCCCATCGAAGTGGAAGGGCTGAAGATGGCCTTCAAACAGTTGTACGAAGAGCGGGGCCTGCCGGCAGCGACAACGCCCCACTGCGCCCTGGGCAGTGTTAAAGCAAATATCGGCCACCTGGAATCAGCGGCGGGAATCGCCGGGCTGGCCAAGGTTTTGCTATCGCTGAAGCATAAAATGTTGCCGGGCAACCCCCAGCTGAAAACGCCCAATGAGCACCTGCGCCTGGAAGGCAGCCCGTTTTACTTACAAAAGGAAACATCTCCCTGGGTAACCAAAGAGGATAAGCCCAGGCTGGCGGGCGTGAGCAGTTTTGGCTTTGGCGGAGCTAATGCGCATATAGTCGTCGAAGAGCACCAGCCAAAGGAACAAGCACCTTTTGCGAGTGAAGAGCCAGCCATTGTCCTCCTTTCCGCAAAGAATGAGGCGCGCCTGAAAGAGCAGGCGGAAAACCTGCATGACTTCCTGCTGTCTCATCCTGGCCTCAGCCTTTACGATATCGCCTATACCCTGCAAACAGGCCGGGACGCCATGGAAGAGCGCCTGGCTATTATAGCAAAAGACAAGGAAGGGCTTCAAGCCAAACTGAGGGAATACCTGGCTGGTAATACAGGCAGGGTTCTGACCGGCAGTATTGAAAAAAGCAAATCGGATTTCTTCTTAAAAGGCAAGGCGGGAAAATCCTATATAGAAACAGCTATTCAAACTCGGGAATTGGAATCTATGGCTCAGCTTTGGGCCAATGGAGTATCTATAGACTGGGATTTGCTTTACACTGATCAGAAACCACAGAAGATCACCTTGCCTGTTTACCCCTTCGCCAGAAAGCGGTTTTGGTTTGAAAGTGAAAAGCCGGCTTTGGAAACGAAGCCTGTTTCCCCAAGCCATATCACAAAGCCCTCGGTCAGCCTGGCGCCATTTTCTGACCAGCCTGGCTTGTTGCCTCTCGACGAGCAAGCTTTGGAAAGCACAACTTTGACAGAACAGCCGGCTCTGATTGAATTGGTTGACATAGGGGCTGCTGAAGCAGAGCTGACGATGAATAATGCAGAACAAGCTGATGGCGCTGCTGAGGAACCAGGATCACCCTCCTTGCCGAGCCAACAGGAAATAGCAGCTACATTGTCGGAACAATTGTGCGAACTCTTATACCTGGAAGCCAATGATCTGGACGAGCATAAAGCCTTCAATGAACTGGGGCTGGATTCCATCCTGGGCGTGGAATGGATAAAAACCATCAATCGGGCCTTTAACACATCTGTCAAAGCTCCGGATTTGTACGATCATCCGACGATCAACTCTTTAGCGGCTTATTTGCTTGAAAACCAGCAGGCGGAAATGGTAACGGAGGGGAAGCCTTCTATTATTGATACCCATAATAGAACGGAGGGTAAGGCGCAAGAGCCGGTTGTCTCTCTTGCTGAAGAAAAAGTTTTATCTTCCGGCAAAGACAAAATATCGCTGCTTCCTTTGACGCATGAGCCTGCCTTTCGGCCGCTCGCCGACGCTCAGAGGAACGAACCCGAGGAAATAAACACGGCGCTGAGTTTCGAAGAACAACGGCTGCTAAACCTTTGGCAGTTGCATCCCGATACGCTGAGCCTGACGGTACCAATTGCCCTAAAGATCAGAGGGTTGCTGAGTGTTGAAATCCTTCAAAGTGCTTTAGATGCCCTTTTGCAGCGGCACGAGAGCCTGCGTACGCAGTTTGTAAACGATAGCGGTAGCTTTAAGCGAAAAATACTAAAGCAAACAACGGCCAGATTGAATGTCCTCTCATTGGAAGAGGAAGCCAATGGAGAAGAAGCCGTTAAAAATTACCATTACCATCTCCAGGCTCAGCCTTTTTCCATCGAAAAAGGAGAACCTCTGCTGCGCTGTGCGCTGCTTAAACTATCGGAATACGAACACGTTTTTGTGGCGGTGCTTCACCATTTGATCGCCGACGGCTGGTCGATGTTGTTGTTTATCCGGGAACTTTTGGAATTATACGACGAACTGTCGGGAGAAGGATTGGTTAAAGATCGCCTGGTGCGGGCGTTTAGCCCCTATGTGTGGCGGGAAAAAGAATTGTTCGGTGCCGCCACTTTTAAAAAACAGCTGGATTATTGGAAGGCCAAAGTAGGCGGCAATTCTTATTACCTGCCATTAAGCCCCTGTATGGCTTCGCGGCCAGGGGAAAAGGGCGCTGCCGCCTTCTCCATGCCTTTGCCGGAAGCACTGAGCCGCCAGGTTACTGATTATTGCAAGAAACAAAGTATCACACCTTTCATCTTTTACTTTTCTGTATTCGAAATTTTGCTTTATGGCCTGGCGCAGAAGAGCGATATGATGGTTGCGGTACCGGTTCTCAACCGGGAGAGCAACGAAGAAATAAACACCATTGGCGCCTATGCCTGGATTATGGCCGTCATCAGCAAGTTGGATGAAGGCTTGGGCTTCTCCGAATTGGCAAAAGCCCTGGAACGGGAATTGGCGGAAATGCAAAAGCATTTAATTCCCCTGTCCGAATTGAGCCTCATCCTTTTCAAAAATGAGGCCGCCGGAAATGAAAAGCGGCTGCAGGTGCTGTTCAATTATATCAACAATACCCTGCCAGAGGTACGGCTGCCCAACCTGAAAGTAGAACCCCTTGATTTTGGCCGCCCCGAGATCGACTTTGAGCTCTGGTGGCTGATCGTGAGAAAAAATGGCAGAGACCATCTAACTATAGAGTACTTGCAAGCGCTGTTCCCGAAGCCATTTATCGAACAGTTGGCCCAATCTTTCATCACGCTGGCCGGGAAGATACTGGAAGCGGCGGATTTCAAGGTGTCAGATGTCTTCGAGCTTTCCCATATCGAACGCAACGCCCAACTGGCCATCAGCGCCACCTTCACTGCCGCCCCGCTGAATGCTGCGCTCCGCTTTTGGAGCGAAAAGCTGGCCCACCGCCTGGAAATCGCTCACGCGCCCTACAACCAGATATTCCAGCAGCTCATTGATGAAGCCAGCCTGCTGCACCGCAATGAGGAGGGTGCCAATGTCCTGCTGCTGCGCCTGGAAGATTGGGCTCAGCGGGAGTTGTCGGACAAAAGGCGAAGCTGGGAAACGATAGAGGCAGCGCTGACAGAGAACATTTCCGAACTGGTGCGCCTGCTGGAAAAAAGCCCGGCGCCTACCCCCATGCTTATCGTAGAATGTGCGGAATCGCCGGCTCTGGCAAAAAACAAAAGATGGCAGGAAGCGAAAAAAGCAGGCCTGCATTTGCTGGAACAATGTGCAGCGCAAAACCCGGCTATCCATTTTACCGGCGCCGAAGAACTGGCCCGGCTCTATCCGGTCGAAGCCTATCACAACGAGGATGGGCTGGAACTGGGGCAGGTCCCTTATACCGATGCGTACTACACCGCCCTCGGCACCCTGCTGATGCGCCGCTACCACAACCTGAAGCAAGCCCCCGCTAAAGTATTGGCGCTGGATTGCGACCAGACGCTGTGGAAAGGCACAGTGGGCGAAGATGGGGTGGATGGAGTCGAGGTGGATGAGGCCAGCCGGCTGCTGCAGGAGTTTGCCCTGCGGCAACAACAGTCGGGCGCCCTCATTGCCCTGTGCAGCAAAAACCGGGAGCAGGACGTGCTGGATGTCCTGGAAAAACATCCGGATATGTTGCTCCGAAAAGAACACATCGTCAGCCTTAAAGTCAACTGGGAAGCCAAATCCAAAAACATCCGGGAACTGGCCCGGGAGTTGGCCCTGGGGCCAGGCAGCTTTGTATTCATCGACGACAACCCCATCGAATGCGAGGAAGTGAGACAGAACGCGCCGGAGGTGCTGGTGCTGCAAACCCCCTCGGATGTGGAAGGCATGAAGCGGCTGATCGATCACAGCTGGGTTTTTGACCGGCTTCACACTACGGCAGAAGACGCCGCCAGGACCCGGCAGTACCGCGAGAACCTGCAGCGTTCGTCCTTTAAAAGTGAACACAGCAGCCTGGAAGCCTTCATAGAAAGCCTTAAGCTGGAGATCGATATCCACCAAGCCCGGCGGGAAGAACTGGCGCGGATTGCCCAACTGACGCAAAAAACCAACCAGTTCAACTTCACCACCATCCGGCGCACTGCGCCGCAAATCAATAAGTTGTCAGAGGCGGCTGACAGCACCATCTTATCGGTAAGCGTCAAAGACCGCTTTGGGGATTACGGCCTGGTAGGCGTTATTATCCTGAAGAAGGAAAAAAACGCGTTGCTGGTGGATACCTTCCTGCTGAGCTGCCGGGCGTTGGGCCGGGGAGTGGAAATGGCCATGCTCAGAGCCATTGGCGGGGAGGCGGTGCGGCAGGGCCTCAAAGAAGTCCGGCTAAGGTTGAAGCCGACAGCGAAAAATGAGCCGGCGCAGCAGTTTGTAGAAGCAGTGGCAAAGGAACACCAGGTGGAAGAAGGAGAAATGTGGGTTTATCATATCCCAGGTACAATAGTAAGTGAGCTTCGACGCAGTAGCCAGCAACCCAAAAGGGAAAACGGCGCGAGGGAAAAAGCAAGTGGCCGCCAAAACGGCACACTACCCGTATACCGCCCCCCCTACCGGGAGATTTATGAAGAACTGTGGCCGGTAGAAGCAATCCAGGCCCACATCAAAGCGGCCCAGAACCCGAGGCAGGCTCCTGAAGATGGTGTTTACCAGACCCCTGTCGGCCCGGTAGAGCAAAGGCTGGAGCAACTGTGGGGCGAGGCCCTGCGCCTGGAGCAGGTGAGCCGCAGGGCAGATTTCTTCGAACTGGGTGGCGGCTCCATTAAGGCCGTCAGCCTGATCACAAGCATTCGGCAAGCCTTTGATGTGCCGCTGACCAATGAGCTCTTCCTGGAGCAGCCCACCATCGCCCGGATCGCCGGGCAGGTGGAGGCCTACAGGAGTACAGGCCGCTTTTTGGAAGATACTTTTACGGAGGTTGACTTATTGGCCGAGTCAGCCCTGCCGGCGGATATTACCTTCGAAGGCAAGCCGGTTGTTAATCACGCCAACCCCCAAGCGGTGCTGCTGACCGGCGCCACCGGCTTCCTGGGCGCCTACCTGCTGCGCGAGTTGTTGCAGCAAACCCGGGCCCGGATCTACTGCCTGGTTCGCGCCGCAGATGAGCAGCAAGCCTTTGAGCGCATTAGAGCCAACCTGGAACAGTATGGCATGTTTCGGGAGGAGAACGCCGGAAGGATACAGGCGCTGGCGGGCGATATCTCCCAACCGCTTCTGGGATTGGCGCCAGATCAATACGATGCTCTCGCAGATACGATAGGCGCCATTTACCACAATGCCGCGCAGGTGAACTTCATCTTCCCCTACGAACGCCTCAGGGCGGCCAATGTGGCGGGAACACAGGAAGTGCTGCGCTTTGCCAGCCGCCGCCGGCTGATCCCCATTCATTACCTATCCACACTGGCGGTGTTCAATACCCCCGAGATATCGCCCGCTCAGGTAATAAGCGAACGAAAGCTGAACGACGCGGATGCCTCAGCCGGCGTAGTAGGCGGCTACAGCCAGAGCAAGTGGGCGGCCGAGCGCCTGTTGGGCCGGGCGCAGGAGGCGGGCATGCCCGTATCGGTTTATCGCCCCGGCGCCATCGCCCCGGCCGATGACAGCAGTTCGAAGCTGGTGCTGTCCGATCTGTTCAACACCTTCCTGTTCAGTTGCATAGAGCTCGGCGCCATGCCGGACTTTTCAGACATGCATGTCGATTTCTCGACGGTGGATTTTATCGCCGAAGCCTGCGTGAAGCTGTCGCTGCAGCCAAACAGCCCGGACCAACTGCATCACCTCAACAACGAGCACAGCAAAACCATGCAGGAGGTGCGCCAGATGATGGAAGGACTGGGCCAGCCAATGGCCCTGCTGGATTTCGAAACCTGGCGGGAGCAGGCACGCAACCTGGCCCACAGGACGCATAACGAACACCTGGCGGCGCTGTTCCCCGTCTTCGAAGACCGCCTGCAGGCAGTGGGCAAGACCTGGATGGAACAGGCCAGCCAAAGCCCCCGCTTTGACAATAAAAAGACGGCGGCCTTGCTTCGGCAGCACGGCCTGGCCAATGAAGCCATCGACGAGCGGCTCATACTCAAATTGCTGTACAACATCTACGCCACCGAGGCGCTGCTGGAACCGGAGGAAGAAGCAGTGGAGAAAACGGCGGCTAAAGGCGCCAAAAAAGTTGTCATCCTCACGGCCAGCATGGGAGGGGGGCACAACAGCGCAGCAGCCAGGATCGAAGCCCGCCTGAATCAACTGCCGGAGGCGGCGGGGCTGGAAGTCAAGGTGGTCAAACTGGAAGAAATAGACAGCTTCACCCGCCGAATCGCCGGGATGTACAACCACCTTTCCCGCCACAACCTGGATTTTTATGAGGCCTGGTACGAGGAGACCAACCGGGATGCTGAAGAGTACGTCCTCCTGCAAGCCTACCGGGAAAAGATGGCCCGCAGGATCTACCGGGCGGAGCAACCCGATATGGTTATTTCCGTTATTGGCCATGCCTCCAACTTCTTATCCGCTTTCAAAGCCATCAACCCGGAAATGCCCTGCATCACCTGCGTCACCGACTGGTTTGGCGGCTGCTGGCATGCCTGGGGCGATAATGGGGCGGACCTGCTGTACAGCCCGCACCCCCGAAACGCCACCTACCTTATAGAAAATGCGCCTATCGAAAGGGATAAGGTGCGGGTGGGCAGCCCGATATTCAATGAAGCAGCAGCGCATTTGGCCGCCGCTGCCAACCGCATGGAAATGAAGCAGCAGCTGGGCATAAGCAAGCCAGGCCCGGTATTGTTGTTCAACACCTATGGCAGCCTCGAAACGGCCGCCCTGCTGGAAGGGCTGGAGACGGATGGGTTGAATATCATCGCCCTGTGTTATGGCGACAAGGAAGTATTCAATTACCTCAACGGCCTCCGGCACCCAAATATCCACCCGGTATTATGGACAGGCGAAATGGAGCAATACCTCTGTATAGCTGACGCCATTTTCACCAAACCGGGCCCGGGCATCATCCAGGAGGCCATCGCCGGCAATACGCCCGTCCTGCTCAATGGCCTCCAACCCGTAATGGTGCAGGAACGGGAAGTGCGGGATTATGTGCTTGAAAAGAAGATTGGCCTGAGCATAGCAGATGAAGCAGATTTCAAAAAGGCGGTGCAGTTGGTGCAAGATAGAGGAGATGGCTACCGCGAGCTGCTGGATAATATCAGCCGGATAGAACTGCAAAACGGGCTGGATGAGTTCTGTGCTTTAGCCCTGAAACAAGTGGGAACTGTTTAGGTATTTTTACAATCGGTAAAATTAAAAACAATTGCAATATGACAACGACCGAAACCTTAATCGTCGGTTATGGCTTTTCCGTCATCCCTTTGATCAGGGAGCTCAAAAGAGAAGGCCGGGACTACCTCGTCATTTCCGACGGCAAATCCGTCTGGGAAGAACTGGACGAAAACGGGCGCCTGGACTTTGACCTGGTGAGCAGCAAGCACACCAGCCTTTATTCATTTGAACTGGTTGAGCAGGACACCAAAGATGAATACCTGACTGCGAGGCAGTTCATGGAATTTCAGCGCAAATACAAAGAGCAGTACGGGGCGGATGTCATCAAAGACCGGGTGACGGAAATAGAAAATTATCCTACCCATTCCATTGTACATACCAGGAGCGGTGAGGTGTACCAGGCGGCGCACCTGGTAATAGCCACCGGTTTCCGGCGAAAAGTCACTCAGGCCATCAACACCTTTGATTTTGATGCCGCTCAGGGCAAGACCGTTGTCCTTGCGGCCTCGGGGGATTCAGCCAACCTTATGATCTCTAAACTGATACCCAGAAAAGCGCGTATTGTCGTTCTTACTAATGGTATAGCAGCCCTGGATAAAATGGTTTTTTATAAAAACCAGACTTATACTGTGGACCAGTTGGAAATGCACAATGTCAGGTATATATCCAAGCTTTTCTTCTTAGTGCTTTCCCTGGCAAATATTCTGATAGAGTTTATTTTACCTCAAAGGCTGGTAAAATTACTCTCTGGCCATGATTTAAATTTGAAATTTCCGCTGATTAGCCTCAAAAAAACGAGAATACCTGCTTACGAGCGGAAAGTAAAAAGCGCGTTTCCGAATGGCATGCATGTATTAAAATATTGGCCGATAGACACCTATCAGCGCTTATTTGACAGAGGGCATCTGGAGGAAAAGATAAGAGAAGGTTATTTGCTGAATGACATCGCTTTTTTTATTGATGAAGGGCTGGTGGAGTTGTGGCATAAAAAAGAAACCACCATTGATCATGAAGCAAGGGCCATCCGCTGGGGAGAGAAAGAACTGGAATTCGATTATCTCATCGAAGGCGACAGGGAGAGGCCGGCACTGCCTGACATTATGATCGGGCACTCCGACGGTGGCCTTCCATATCAGTATGATTACAGGAACAATTTCATGGGAATTGTCCCTCCGGAACTTCACAATGTCTACATGATCGGATATACCCGGCCCTTTACAGGCGGCTTGGCCAATATCATTGAGATGCAGGGTTTATTTGTACATAAGATGATTACGGAATCCCTTTTTCGGGAGAAAACGTATGAGAACCTGGAAGAAAAGATTGAAAAATACAATCTTGCATACTATGGAGCGGAAACACATTGGCCCACCGACCACATTGTGTATTTTGGTTTCTATACAGAAGATTTAGCTCAATTGATGGGCATCGCTCCCACGCTTTCAGATTGTCGCAGTTTTAAGGAAGTTTTTCAGTATTTCCTTTTTCCCAATAATGCTTTTAAGTACCGCCAGGAAGGGCCATACAAAGTAGAGGGAGTTGAGGAAATGACAGAAAAGATCTGGGCTCAGCACAATGGATTTAGCCTGTTAAAGCATCATATATTGAATCTGCTATTAACGTTCGTGATGGCTCTGGCCCTGATTTTGTTTTTGCCGCTACCGGCATACCTCATCGTTCTTTTGTGCCTGCTTCAGTTGGCCAACCCGCTCCTTTTGCTGCTGTTCATTTACGGTTCCAATATCCAGTCTTATCTCAACATCCTTTATCTGTGCGGGCTAACCGCTGCTGTTTATTTTCAGAACGCCTGGATACCCGCCATCACATTCCTCATCGCTTTTTTTGCAGTTTATATCGGCGGAAAATCGGGCTGGGCCCGCTTCCCGTATAATGACCTGAGAAACAAGTGGAGATACCGGGAGTTCTTCCAGCGCTACCTGGCGGCATACAACAGGGTTTATTCAAAAGAACAAGTACCAAGCCATTAAAGAAAATGAAAGACATCTGCATCGTCACCACTGCTTCCATCCCCTGGTTGACCGGGACGGCCATTTTACCCCTGGCCAGAGCATCGGCGCTTGTCCAAAGAGGCTTTTCCGTCCGTTTGTATGTGCCGTGGGTGGAGTCAAAAAATGCGCAGTCGGCCATTTTTCCACCTGGCGTCACCTTTTCCCAACCAGAAGAGCAGAGAGCGTACGTAAAAAAGTGGCTGGAAGACAAACACCTGGACGCCGGGGCTGAACTGGCCTTTTATCCGGCAAAGTATATCGCCGTTTTTCGCTCCATCTACCCATCGGTAAACCTGGCAAAATTTTTACCCGAAACAGATCTTTTGATCCTGGAAGAACCAGAGCACCTCTTTTTCTTCCAGCCCTGGAATTTGAGCAAATTAAAGGCAGCCAAAATCTGTGGCATAGTGCTCACCAACTATTCGTATTACTGTGAGGATTTGTTTGGAAAACTATCCTTTGCACTGACTCCATTATATGACGCTTATGACCTCTTCCTCAAGCGAAAACTGCCGCTCGTCATCCGCTTATCGTCCGCCCTGAAAGGGCCGGAGAATGGTGTGGTGTCTAACGTGGACGGCGTACTGCCTAAGTTTTTTGCCCCTGTTTCCGAAAAGCCGGAAAAGCCTTCCACTCCTTTTTATTACATCGGCAAATTTGAGTGGTATAAAGGTTTTGGAGAACTAACTGAGCTGTGGACGGCGCTACCTCCGGAGATTAGTAAATATCCTATCGATTGTTTTGGCGGGGGCAGCCAAATGAAGGAGATCATCGATACCTGTAAAGAAAACGGATTGCAGATCAACCATCAACCTCCTACGCTTTCGCCGGAAGTGAAATTGGCGCCCTACAAAACTTTTATCAATGCTTCTGTCAGTGAAGGCCTGTGCACCACCAGCATGGAAGCCCTGGCTATGGGCAAGTGGCTCGTTATTCCGGAACACCCCTCTAACGAATTTTTCTATGGGTTTTCCAACTGCCTGGTGTACCGGGATAGGGAAAGTTTTGTGGAAGTTATTCAGAAGACATTTGAAGAGATGCCGACGCCTTTGTCAGGGCAGGAAGCTGAAAAACTGACTTGGAATGCGGCGACTGGCCGGCTTTTGTCTATACTAGAAAAGTATGGGCCAGAGCTTATTTGAAGCCTGGTTTTACGACTAATCAGGAATTTATGAGCCATTGCCTCAGGAATTAGGTTTTTGTTTTTCCAAAAGAAAAATAACGTGTTTGCAGATATCAATAGGGGTATACCTAAACTGTTCTGATTTGGATACAGTTAGCTGAGTCTTCCCGATTAGGTTGTTCCAATCTGGCAATTTCAAAAAATTGTAGGGCAGTGGGATTCCATAAGGCTTATTGCCAATATAGTCAGCATAGCATAACAATAGAAAATCAGCCCGGGTTTCCCAGTAATGGTCCTTGATCAAAATATACTTTTTGGATACTCTTTTTGCCTCTCGCAAAATGGCTTCTGGATCTTCATCATGGTGCAATACATCGACAATCATGACACAATCGAAAAAGCTATCCGGAAAAGGAATTTGTCTGCCATCGTATCTTTGCACAGGGATAAACGTCTTTTCCGGCACATAGACATCCAAGCATGAAAAGTGAGCATGAGGACGTATTCTTGACAGCTCTTTGGCTAGCCTGCCGGACGAAGCGCCAAGGTCCAACACTTTTTCAACATCTTCTAAATAAGGTGAGATGCAACGTAGTAAGTGGTTCAGTCTTACAGGGAATCCGTAGAATTCGTTAAACCATTTTGTGAGGCGCATTATCATGTTAGGTCATTTATAATTCAAAGGATAATAGCCACCTTCGTTCCTTAGTAGTGATTAAAAAATAACTTCACTGTTTGAGGCCCTTAGTTGTAGCTCGTTCAGCAGCCTGACCCCGCTGGAACCCTGACAGGCTGCTTCACTTCACTACAACTAAGGGCCGTGAAGTTATTTTTTAAGGATTCCTTAATTCATCACCATGAATAAATATCTGAAATTTTCTCTGTTCCTCTATTACGGCCTGAATTTTTTTGCCCGGTGCCTGCTCATCGATTGGCGCATCCGGGTTGAGGAGAAAGCCATCCGGGCAAAAACCAAAATGGTGAGCCGGCTTTGCCGAAAGGGGCTGCGCGCGCTGGACGTCCATATACAGTGTGTTGGCCTGCCCGCAGAAGCTGGGGGAGAAAGCCGCCTGTACGCCGCCAACCACCAGACCTACCTGGACATCTTCGTGCTTTCCGCCTGCCTGGAATTGCAGTATGTATCTGCTTTCGAAGTAGCGGGAGATCCTACAAGAGCAGGCATTTTGAAAAGCGCCGGCGTGATCCTGGTGGAAAACAGGCGCCACGACTCCAGGCTGGCCAACGGCGTAGGGCAAGTCGCCCAGACCCTGGAAAAAAACATCAATGTTGCAGTCTTCCCGGAAGGAGAAACAACCAACGGGACTTTGAAAAAATTTAAGCCCGCCCTATTCCAGGCGGCCGTCGACGCCGGCAGGAAAGTCGTCCCGGTCAGTATCCGGTACACAAAAGTAAATGGCAGGCACGATCCCGGGCGGATTCGCGACGAAGTGTGCTGGTATGATGACCGGACAAGCTGGTACAATCACCTGATCAACTTTTGCGGCTTCAGGAGCGTAGAGGTCGTCGTCCACTTCCACGATGAATTGCCGGGCGCCGGCCGCAAGGAGCTGGCCCAGGCCTGCGAGGAGGTTATCAGAGAAGCGGTTTCGGGTTGATATTGGGGACATTGGTTTTTTACTTTCTTCTGGCTAACTTTGCCCGGTATTGGCTTTTGATGAAATTAAGCGCTAATAGGAAATTAGCGCTTAATGTGATGAAACAATAATCCACCATTTTGAAACAATAACGGGGGCGCGAAAGGCGGCAAGCCGATACCTTTGTAGTATAAAATAAAGCTCCGTTATGAAATACGTCCGCATAAATAAAAGCAAACTCTTGAAAGGCTTAAACACAGAACAACTGAGTCAACTGGGGCAGTCTTCCCAGCGCGAAAGTTACGAAAACCAGGCTGTTATCGTCCGGGAAGGAGAAGAGGCCAGGGATTTTTTCCTCCTGGAAAAGGGGAAAGTGACGATCAGAAAGAGCAACTTCATCATAGGCGAAAAGGAGGAGGGCGATTACTTCGGCCTGATGCCTATGTTTGACCAAAGCTCCCGGTCGGCGGATGTCGTCGCCGTGGGCGAGGTCCACCTGCTTCGCATCCCCTACTCGCAACTTACGCAAAAAGGCAACCGGAAGCTGTACAATGCCCTTCTCGAATCGCATATCATCTCACAGCAGGCGGAGCTGAGAAGGATGAACTTCAGCGCCATTTCCGAAATGAAGGCCAAGCTGGAGGAAGCGAAAAGCCGGATTTTTACCTTCCAGTTCTTCGTTTCCCTGGTCTTCCTGTTGGTCGTGTATGAGTTTTTCCTGGGTATACTTTTAAACTGGCGCAGCATGCTGCACCAGGACAACTTCATCAATATTTTCACTCCTGTGGCCATGGTCATCATGGGCTTCGCCGCTTTCTGGTTCATTAAAAAAAGTGGCTGGCCGTACAGCGATTTCGGGCTTACTACCAAAAACTGGCGTAAAGACCTCGGCCCCACGCTGCTGCTTTCCGGCTTGTTCCTGGCCGCTGCCGCCGCTTTACAATGGCTGTTGTTTACCTACGTTCCGGCTTTTCAGGGTAGGCCGTTTTTAAAAGTCAATGAGTTCTTTGTGAATAATTTGCCCCTGGGCATCACCCTGATCATTTTTTACATCATCCTCGCGCCCGTGCAGGAACTGATCATCAGGGGCGTCCTGCAATCCGTCCTGCAACGCCTGTTTGAGGGACGGTATGCCGGAATAAAGGCCATCCTGTTAACCAACCTCCTGTTCTCTGGCTTCCACCTGCATTTCAATCCGCTCTTTGCAGTGGTCACTTTTATTCCCGGCCTGCTTTGGGGGTATTTGTTTTACAAACAGGGCAGCCTGGTTGGCGTATCGGTTTCTCATATCATCATCGGGCTGCTGGGGATTTTGTTTCTGGGGTTATAAACGTTCATCTTGTTAGCAGCAGAAATCACTTCTACTGAATAACCTGGAACTGAATTTCCCCAAACCCTTCAGGAGTTTCCACCCTCACCTGCCTGTCCTTTTGCTTGAATAAAACCTCCTTCCCATCAACCACGCACCTGCCCGCCTGGAAGGGCAGCCCGAAGAGGATGACCTGGAAAGAGCGGTAAGAAGGCTGATAGGCTCCCGTAGTTTCCTGCACCATGGAAAAAGTGTTTGGCCCCGCCTTTGTAGTAAAAATGCGGTGTTTGTACTGGCCCTGCACATACCCGTAGCCATCCCCCGCATCTTCGTACAGTTCGCTCTTCTCTTCCCCGTGATAAACGCGCAGCGCAATGGATTCAAATTGTTTTTCCCCGACGTACTGCTGTATGGGGTAATTGGGGATGACAGCCCCGGACCTGGCAAAAACCGGGATGCCGTCGGGCCGGGCCGGGAAAGTGGCCATTTGCTTTCCCTCGTACAGGGTGCCTTCGTGGTAGTCATACCAGCGGCCCGGAGGCAGATAGGCTTTGACCGCTTCAACGCCGGGCTCCAGCACCGGCGACACGAGCAGGTGGCCGCCAAACAGGAATTCCTCTTCCCGTTCCAGCGAAACAGGATCTTCCTGGCTGTAGAGGAACAGGCTGCGGATGACCGGCGCCCCGGTTTGAACGTTTTGATGGAAGGCGGTATACATGTAAGGAAGCAACTGGTAACGCAATTCTATGGCCTTCCTGGCCAGGGCGGTATTCTCTTCGCCAAAGGACCAGGGTTCCTGGTCCAGCCGGTTTTCCCTTTCGGCGGCCTGTATGAACTCTGCCTCCGCTTCGGCAGCGCCGTCGACGTTGTTGCCCATGGAATGGACCCGGAATAGCGGATGGAAAACGGCCAGCTGCAGCCAGCGGATGAAAAGCTCGCCGTCGGGTTGTTTGTCGAAGCCGCCGATGTCGGTGCCCACAAAAGAAAAACCAGAGGCGCTGAGGCGCTGGCACTGCAGGTTGGCCAGGCGCAGGTGTTCCCAGGTGGCGGCGTTGTCGCCGGTCCAGACGGAGGCAAAGCGCTGCCCGCCGCTGAAGGTGGCGCGGGTCAGCACGAACGGCCGCTTGTCTGGCTTCAGCCGCTTCAGGCCCTCATAGGTAGCCCTGGACATCTGCTGGCCGTATATATTATGGGCTTTGCGGTGGTCGCTGGGGGCACCGTCATAATGGTGGAGGACATTGTCCGGGCAGGTGGCGCCTTCCACCTTAAAGACTGCCGGCTCGTTCATGTCATTCCAGAAGCCGCTGACGCCGTCCTTCCTGTAAAGGCCTTCATACAGGCCGCCCCACCATTCGCGGACATCCGGCCGGGTAAAGTCCGGAAATACGCAGTCCGGCGGCCATACCGGCCCCCGCATGAGCTCGCCGGTCGAGCGGTAGGCGAAGGCGTCTTTTTCCAAACCTTCCTTATATACTTTATATTCCGGGTCAACCCGGATGCCCGGGTCGATCATCACCACCGTCTGGAACCCCTGGCCCCGGAGTTTGGAGATCATTCCTGCCGGGTCGGGGAAATGACCCTTGTTCCAGGTAAAACAGCGGTAGCCGTCCATGTAATCGATGTCGAGATAGATCGCATCGCAGGGGATTTGCCTGGAACGAAACTCCTGCGCCAGCTCCATGACCCGGCTTTCCGGGTAATAGCTCCAGCGGCACTGGTGGAAGCCCAGCGCCCAAAGGGGAGGAAGCTCGGGGCGCCCGGTAAGCCAGGCATAACGGCGGGCGACGTCCATAAGGGCGGGGCCGTAAATGAAGTAGTAATCCATTTCTCCTCCATCCGCCCGGAAACTGGCGGTGCCTTGCTGTTCGCTGTCGAAATCGAAATGGGTGCGGTAGGTGTTGTTGAGGAAGATGCCGTATCCCCGGCCGCCGGCAACCGCATAGTAAAAAGGGATGGAGCGGTAGAGGGGGTCTTGCCCCTTTTTGAAGGAGAAAGAGTCGGTATTCCAGTTTTGAAGCCTTTGGCCGCGCAGGTTGGCCGGCCCGGTTTTGTCGCCCAACCCGAAGAAAGCCTCGCCGGCTGGCGCTTTCTTGGCGACTTTCACCCGGTCGGTACCCTTCATGATGGTCCGGCGGCAGTAAAAGGGTTCCGCGTCTTCGCAAACCAGTTGCTGGCCCCCGACATCGTAGATGCTGGCCCGAAGATCCTGCTTGCTGATTCGGCAACGCAAATTTGGGGTGTGGATGAAAAAGTGGGTTTCATCCCCCCCGATCATCACTCTGGGCAGCGTCCGCCTGGCGGCAGGGTCGGTGGCATAGGAGAAATCCCGTTCGAAACGGCCTTCCGGCGCATACCGGAAGCGCAGGATGTGCCCGGACAGCACTTCGACCTTCAGTGCCACCCCATTGTCGGATTCATAGACGAAAATATCGTCTTTCTCCTGGTACTGCATGACGGCCTTGCCGGGCCGGTACTCGTGATAAATGTCCGGATATCGCTCCCCGGTCCCGGTTTCCTCGTCGTTGACGAGTTGAGGAATATGCTCTTTGTGGGTTTGTCCTGCCATGATTATTTAAAGTTGATTTGTAACTATTTAGGTGGTCTGCCATCTAGCCGGTTTTATTGCCACAAAGACTCCAAGACACAAAGATTGCACGAAGCCTTGGTGTAATCTTGGAGTTTTTGTGTCTTCGTGGCAAAGGCATCAGGCCCACCTAAACAGTTGCGTTGATTTTTCGCTTTGCAGTTGATTGATTAAGAGGAAAGAATAACTTCCCCATTTGATACGGCTCTTTTTCCGCCAGCTGCGTTATCGTCGGTCATTTGGAAATCTTCCAGTCGATCTTGCCTGGCGTACGGCTCGCCTGAAATAGGGAACAGTTGCGTTGATTTTTCGCTTTGCAGTTGATTAAGAGGAAACGGCCTTGCCGGCTTTTGCCGAGTATTCGAATTTGGAAACCCAGTCGATCTCCTCCTGTACGGCTGCTGTTTCTTCCTTTAGCCGGCTGTCGCTCCAGTTGAAATAAGACCGGAAATCTTCGAGCACAGGCCCCATGACGCGCCGGATGCTGGGAAGGTTGAAATAAAGCCTGCCGGTGCGGCGGTTGAAGAAATCCATGGGGCGAAGGGCCAGTTCGTGATGAATGGCGTACCAGGCTTCCGCCCGCGCCAGGGCTGTTTCCGGCTCATTGTTGAAAGCATTTAATTTGTTCAGGATTTCGTCGGATTGTTTCCCGTAGTTGTATACCAGATAGTCTGCGTAGAAGGGATCCAGCCCTAGTTTAGCCAGCTTTCGGCCTATGCCTTTCCTGTAGGCCTCTACCTCGCCGGAATTTTGGAACGGGCCTCCCGTCAGAGGGATTTTCTCGCTAGTGCTTGGTTTTAGAGACCGGTTGTGGTCTTTCGCCAACTTTTGGCCCAGCAGGGACGTGATCCGCTCCGCCATCTTGCGGTAGCCGGTGAGTTTGCCGCCGGCAATGGATATCAGGCCGGAGCCGGATTCGAAGATTTCGTCTTTGCGGGACATTTCAGAGGCGGATTTGCTTTCTTCATAAATGAGGGGCCGCACGCCTGCCCAGCTGGATTCCACGTCTTCCGTCTCCAGGTTTACGTCGGGGAACATCTGGTTGGCGGCATCCAGCAAATAATCGACGTCTTCCTGGCCGATGGGGATGCGGTCGGGGTCGCCCTCGTAGGGAGTGTCGGTAGTGCCGATATAGGTCACCCGTTGCCGCGGAATGGCAAAAACCATCCTCCCGTCCGTAACGTCGAAGTACAACGCCTGCTGAATGGGGAACCGTTCGTGGGGGACGACGATATGTACCCCTTTGGATAAGAAAAGGCGCTTTCCCTTCAGGGAGTTGTCCTTTTTCCGCAAAGTGTCGACCCAGGGGCCGGCAGCGCTGACCACATAAGCCGCTTTCACGTCAAATGCCTCATTGGTTTCTATATTTCTGCACCGGACGCCGGCAACCCGGCCGTCTTCATATTTCAAATCGTCTACCTGGACGTAGTTGATGCAGAGCGCGCCGTATTTTCCCGCCGTTTTGATGTTCTCGATCGTCAGGCGGGCGTCATCCGTGCGGTATTCGGCGTAATAGCCGCTGCCGTTAAGGACGTCGCGCTGGCCTTCCAGCAGCGGTTCTTTTTCCAGCGTCTGTTTTTTATTCAGCATTTTTCGCTTATCGTCTCCGGTTACGCCCGCCAGAAAGTCGTAAACGAAAAGGCCGATGGAAGTGCCCAGGGGGCCAAAGGTCCCTCCTTTGATCAGGGGGAGCAGCATTTTTTCGGCCAGGACCAGATGGGGCGCCAGTTTGTGGACGATGGCCCGTTCGCGGCCGACCTCGCGCACCAGCCCGATTTCAAACTGCTTGAGATAACGGAGCCCTCCATGGATCAGTTTGGTGGATTTGCTGCTTGTGCCCGAAGAGAAATCGTTCTTTTCCAGCAAAGCGACGCTCATGCCCCGCGAAGCGGCGTCCAGCGCAATGCCTGCTCCGGTAATGCCGCCGCCGACCACAACCAGGTCGTAAGTCGTGCTTTTTAGGTTTTCGATAATCTCTTTTCGGTTGATCGAGGAAAGAAGGCTCATGTGGGCGAAGTTTGATAATGAAAAAAATCTCTATTTTACCATGCCTAAAATATACGGACTTTGTGTTTAAAATACAATAAGGCGGGCGACATAGCCCTATATTATAAAACCGCAGGATAAAAATTGTTTGCAATGTCAGGCAGGCGAAACAGAAAATACGATATTCTGGCAGTTGGTGAATTACTGATTGACCTGATCTCCACCGATTTTGCCGATAGCCTGGATGATGTCCAGGATTTCAGGAGGATACAGGGGGGCAGCCCGGCCAATATGTGCATGAACATGGCGCGCCTGGGCAACAGGTCCAAGCTGCTGGCCTCTTTGGGAAAGGATGACATGGGGAGTTATCTGCTCCGGTACGTGCAGAGCGTCGGCGTCGATTGCCGCGATGTGCGCCGGGTCGATAATCCCACCACCCTTATCCTGGTGACCCGCTCCCGGGAAGTTTCCAACTTCGAAGCATACCGCGGCGCCGATTGCGAGATTGCCGACGAGCAATTTCCTGCCGGCATATTCGATGAGGTAACGCTTTTCCACACTACCTGTTTTGCATTGAGCAGAGAGCCGGCCCAGGGGAGCATTATGCGGGCGGCCCGGAAAGCCGCCCAAAGCGGATGCCGGCTGAGCATCGACGCCAACTATGCCCAGAAAATCTGGAATGACCAACACCAGGCCCGGCAGCTCGTTTCCGAATATTGCAGTTACGGCGCGCTGGTGAAAGTGAGCGAGGTGGACTGGGCGCGGCTCTATGGCGCCAAACTGGATGACCCGGAGCAGGCCGCGGATCACTTCCTGAAACTGGGGGCTTCTGAAGCCTGTATTACGCTGGGCAGCGAGGGCTGCTTTGTGGCCAATTCCGAAACCCGCCATTTCCTGCCCTCCCGGAAAGTGGATGTGAAGGACACTACCGGCGCCGGCGACGCCTTCTGGTCCGGATACCTGACTGCCTGGCTGGACGGAGAGGCCCTCCTTAACCGGGCAAAGGCAGGCCGCCGCATGGCTGAACTGAAACTGGCCAACTTCGGGCCCCTCCCCAGGCGGGTGCCTAAGGAAGAGGTATATGCGGACTTCTGAAAGGTTCCCCGGTGGAGGACATGCTGGAAGGCCCGGGGGGGGAAATGTAATTCATAGAAATATTTTGGGCAGAACAGGATACGGCAAACCCCGGAGGCCGCCTTTTCCTACCCTCTGTTTTCGCCTTTGTCATCAATCAACCCCAGGCTTCGCGCCCGTTTTTCCCAGTTCTTCCGGGCCAGCGACTGCATGTCCTCGATGTTGTCCTGCTCATCGACGATCTCCAGGCCCAGCAGGGTTTCGATGACGTCCTCCATGGTGATGATGCCGGCCATGCCCCCGAATTCGTCCACCACCAGGGCAATGTGTTCCCGTTTTTCGATCAGGCGGTTGAACAGGCCCGGCAGGTCCATTTGCTCGTTGACGATCATGATCTCTCTCATGATCTCCCGGAGCGGCCTGTCGCCTTTGGCATGGATCATGTTGCTCAGGATTTCGTCTTTGAGCACGAAGCCGTTGATGTGGTCCTTGTTATCCTTGAACACGGGGATGCGGGAGAATGGAAGCTGCTGGTTGGCCTCGTAAAAGCTGGAGATCGTTCTTTCCTGGTCTGCTGTTTTGACGACCGTCCTGGGAGTCATGATATCCTTGGCGCGGATGGTGTTCAACCGCAGCAGGTTCTGGATGATCCTGGATTCGTTGCTCTTGAAAATGCCTTCCTTCTCGCCGAGTTCCGCCATGGCAGTAAAATCCGCCCGGCTCAGAACGCTCTTTAACTTGTCTTTTTTCATCCTCCTGGTGATGAACTGGCTGAGCCACACCAGGGGCAACAGAGCGTAAATGAGCAGGTTGATGGCAACGGCGGAAAATCCGGAAAGCTGCTGCCAGTAATTGGCGCCCAGGGTTTTGGGGATAATTTCAGATAAAATGAGGATGGCCAGGGTCATGGCCGCGCCGATGAAGGCTTCTATGGAAAAGGGCATTTCCAGGCCGGCAATGTACATGTGCCCGTCGCCGAACGCTCTGCCGGCCTGGGCTCCGACGCCGATAGCGCCCAGGGTATGCGCAATGGTGTTCAGCGTGAGTATTGCGGATAGGGGGCGGTCGATATCCTCTTTAAACTGCTTGAGCAGCTTTCCGGTCCGGCTGCCTTTTTTGTATTCTACCTCTACAAAAGACGGGGTTACGCTTAGGAGGACCGCTTCCCAGATTGAACAAAGAAAGGAAAAGCAGATGGAGAGTAAAAAAAAGAAGATCAACAAGCCCATGTCGCTGGTTTGCCTGCGAAATTAAGAAAGTTCCTTGTTTGGAGATAACATGCCGGGAAAAATTGCAAAAAATAGCGGGAGCCACCCGCTAAAGGCAGAATGGCTCCCACTATTCACTCCTTCACTCCTTCACTCAATTCAGGTAAATCTTCTGGTAAGGAATGATCACCTCGTTTGCGCCCAGGTTGTTGAGGGCCCGGAGGCGTTCTACCGTCAGGCCGTGCATGCGGGCAATGCGGAAGAGCGTGTCGCCCTCTTTGACCACATAGACGGTCCGGGCGCGGTTGTCTGCCTGGTAGCTGGTATTATTGTATTCCCGGACCGTATTGTTCCCGGCAACAGGAGACCGGTTGGAAAACGTGCCGGAGATGATCCCGGTATAGGGCGTGTTGGTGGTGGCTTCGTTGGTTCCCTTGCTGTCGATCCTGCCGCCGGTGACGCTGTAAAAGCTGCCGTCCGGGCTGTATTCCCTGTCCGTTGTGGTGGCAGGAGCCGTAGCGGGAGGCACCAGGGCAGGTTGCCGGGGTGCTGCCGGGGGCGGCGGGCTTGTCCGGTCCAGGAATAAGGGGGTATTGCGGTAGTTGTATTCCTGGGCATAGTTGCGGCTGGCGCCGAGGTCATCCTCATAAAAGGATTCTTCCGGGCCGGCCGGCTGGGAGCTGTTCGGAGAAGCGCTTCCTGCGCCGGTGCGGGATGTATAAATCCTGGATTGCGTACTGGAATAGCTTCCGGGGCCGTAATCCGGGGCAATTGTCGCCGTATTGCCCTGGCTGGCGGGCCCTGCCGGGGCCTGCGGGCAGTCGCATTCGGTCGTCCGCAGCGCCTGGCCGGCTTTGGCTACTTCGTTGGGCCCCAGGTTGTTGAATTCCCGAAAGCGCTTTTCTGTGTAACCGTAGCGCATAGCGATCAGGGCGACGGTTTCTCCGGGTTGTACGATATGGTATTTGCCTTCGATGCCCTTTTCGGAAAGGCTCCGCCCAGCGGCGGCGGGCTGGGCCGCAGGCGTACCTGCCGGTTCATATCCCTTGGGGCTGCCCAGGAGCTGGATCTGCCCTTCCCGGGACGCAGCGGCAGCAGAGGGGAGGGCGGCGGCAGCCGGAGGAGCGATCTGGAGGTTCTCGCCGACGTAGATGGTATTGGTGTTACCCTTGTTGTTCCAGGCCCTTAGCTGGTCGACGGTGACATTATACTGCTTGGAAATCCGATAGAGGGTTTCTCCCTTTTTCACCTTATGGGATTTGGCTGCGGACGGCGCAGCGGCCGGCGCCGGTTTGGCCGGCGCGGCTTCTCCTTTGGGTGCCAGCGTTTCTACCCGGGGCCCTACGGCAAGGAATTCGTCGGCAGGCACGGAGTCGTCGGCAGCCGCCTGGGGCTCTTCCGGCTCTTCAATGCCCTGGCAGATTTGGCGCAGGTAGCGGTCCAGCTTTTTCCCGTTGACTTTTTCCAGCCGGAGGATATTTTTGCGGGCGTCGGCGGCGTTGATGCCGCTGCGCTCCTCGACGATGCCGACCTCCGGGATCAGTTCCATTTCGGTGTGCGGGTTGCCGGCAAATTCCGCTTTTTGCCGGAAGAGCAAGGTGCCGGAACATTCGTTTTGCAGCATCCCCTCGAAGTGTACCTCGGCCTTGGGGTTCTTATAGGCGATGTTCTCGCCAATAGTTCCGAGCTTGGTGTCGAACTGGAACCGGTACTTGGGAGAATCGTAGAGGATGAAGTCTTCGGACCGGAGGTAGCGCGCAGCAAAAGTGATGGGAGAAATGAAATAGCGGTTATTTCCTTTTTTCACCACCATGAATACCTTTTCAATGTTGCTGTTGATGGCGTTGACCAACTTCTCGTCGAATACCGCATTATTGCACTTGATGACCTGGGCGGGCGGAAAATCCTGCGAAGTGGTGCTCTCCCTGCCTACTTCCAGGACGACTTTTACGCCGGGGCTGGTGTTGACGTGGTAGATGATGTATTCGCTTTTGTCGTCGCCGTTGAGCGAAACATACTCCAGGCGGTCCATGCACGCCGGCTCATAGAGGATGTAAAGGCTGGCGGCACGGGTTGCGGCACTGAAAAGAAGCGCGAAAAAAAGTGCCAGGATGATCTTTTTCATAACAGTTGTATTTAAAAGCGTGCTTACAAGGTTCCCGGATACCTGTACGGGCAGGCTCCAAATCCTGGTAAGGTAATTGAAATCAGCAATTTATGCAAGTAGTAAACACAGATGCGCCTGGTTTCATTCACATTCGTTAAACGGATGATCCGTAAAAAAGATTGCATGGGCGCATGGCCTACTGGGGGGAGGGGCGGTTGTTTTCTACCAGGCCCATATTGACGGCGTATAAAACCAGCTCGGAGACGCTGTTGAATTTCAGCTTTTTCATGATGTTTTTCCGGTGGGTGTACACCGTATGGGTGCTGAGGTTGAGCCGTCCGGCGATCTCCTTGGCGATCAGCCCCTGAGCAATTAGCTGTACGATCTCGACCTCCCGGGGGGTGAGGGGGGTAGCATTGCAGGATTCGTCGTCATCCCCTTTGGAGAAAGTCTTTTCCAGCAGGAAATCCAGCACCTTGGTGCAGTAGAACTTTTCTCCCCGCGCCGTGGCCCTGATGGCATCGATGATTTCGCTTTCCTCGCAGGCCTTGGTCAGGAAGCTGTTCACGCCCAGCTCGAGGATGTCGTAAATGTTCTTCTTGTTGTTGTCGGCGCTAATGATCAGGATGTTGGTGTGGGGAGCGGTGCGCTTGATGGTTTCTACAGTAGAATGGCTGAAATTTTCCGGCTGGTTGTAGTCGAGAATGACGACCTGCGGGGAGTGTGCGCGGATCTGGTCCAGCAGTTGTTGCTCTTTGGTGGCCTCGGCAACTACCCGGAATTGCTCTCTGCCCCGGAGCAGGTGCCTGAGCCCCAACCGGACAAGATACTGTGAATCAGCGAGAATGACAGAGATTGGCCGCATGGTCCTGGAAGTAATTGCCTGGCGAATTTAGCGATATAGCGCCATTTCAACAAATTAATTTAGACTTAGTTTAGATAAGTGCCTTCCTTTAGTTCCTGTTTTCGTATTCATACGCCGCCGGGGAATTCCCGGGATTGAACTCCTGCGGCTCCGTTGACTGCCGGAACTGCACTTTGATGTTATACCGGTTGTTCAGGCCCTTGATGGCGGGGGTGAACATGGTGTTCATCAGCTCGATGGCCTGCGCCCGGGCTTTGTCCATCACGTCGCTCTCCAGCGCTTCGCGGCGGAACTCGCCCCGCAGGGCGTTGAAGTTCTTGTTGAGGTCCACGCTTTGAACCTCCCGCAGCCAGCCGATGTCCAGCTTGTCGATCTTGGGGTACACTTCGTGGGACAGGATGGTGGGTTCCGGCAGGGTGATGGTGACGATGCCCTGTTTGGGGTTCAGGCTGATGTCGAAGTATTCGTTGAGCCGGAAGCCGACCTTGAGGATGCTGATGGCGGAGACCTCGATATCCGACGAAGAAACGGCAAACCCCAACACCCTGGTTTGCAGCTGCTTGTTGAGGCCTTTCTTATCCCTTACTTCCATAGTGGCCAGCTCGGCGATGGCCTTTTCGACTTTTTCCTGCAACAGCCCCCGGGAGCGGCTGAAATCCTGGATGGCGGCCCGTTCCTCCAGGCGTTTCAGCATGGGCGTGAGGGCTTCCTGCATGGCCACCCCGCAGGGGGTGTCTACGCTCTGCCCCTTGGCGTATATGCTGCCGCCCTTGGTGGGCACCAGGGTGGTGATGATCTGGGTGACGAGGAAGCAGGTGTACTTGGAGGCCACCTCGCGCAGCACGTCGACGGCGTTGGAGCCTTCGTTGTCGTACCACGTCTGGTAAAGGTTGGAGGTGGTATCTTTCAGGGCTACGAAGTCGTGGAAGTAGAGGTTGCGCAGGTAGGGGTGGTGCTTCTCGTATTCCTGCTGCAGCATGCCTTTGTCTTCGTCGCTCAGGTTCATGCGGTTGGCAACGTGGTACAGGATGGACATGTTGATGTCGTACACCAGGCTGTTGAATTCCTTCCGGTACCGGTGCGGGTTGGACAGGATGGCCAGGGCGTTCTCCTCGTCGATGCTGATGTTGAAATCCGAGGGCACATAATTGACCTGCAATTCTTTGGGCACGTTCGAATAGCCCGGAGGCGAGACGAACTTCTTGTACAGGATAATGCCGATCAGGCTGATGGCCAGGATCAAAAAGAAGGCCCTTATGGTATTTCTCGATCCCGATGGGTTAGGATAATCTCTTTGTGCCATGTATTTGCTTTTCTGAAATGTAATTGATATTGCCTGTTATATTTGACGTAAAAACCCCCGGAAAGGTTCTTTTTTGGGCGAGTTCTTGCGAAATACAGCGCAGGATAAATTTTTTGCCACGAAGCTTGCCCGGCTAGCAGAGACGGGACACAAAGACACGAAATCCGCACTAAGGCTTTTGTGGGATTTTGTGTTTTAGAGTTTTTGTGGCATTTCCTCAAGCCCTAAAAATGCGCCTCATAATACTCCACCACTTTCTCGTCGGTAATGATGTCCTCCATGCGCACGGGCTGCCGCAGCACGATGCCTTCCAGGCTGCGGCAGCGGCTCAGGGCCACGTAGGCCTGCCCGTGTTCGAACGCGCCGCGCCCCAGGTCGATGATGGCTTTGTCGAACGTCTTGCCCTGAGATTTGTGGATGGTGATGGCCCAGGCCAGCTTCACGGGGAATTGCCGGAAGGTGCCGATGGTTTCCGTTTCAATCTTGTCGGCCTCGGTAAGGCTGGGCTGGTAGCGCAGGATTTCCCAGTCCATTTTGCCCACTTCGATGCGGCGGGGCTGTCCGCCTTCTTCTTCTATAGTCACGCTGATCGTTTCATCGCTCATATCGGCCACCTTGCCGATGGTGCCGTTGACGAATTGCTTGTCGGGGTCGTTCTTGAGGAACATAACCTGGGCGCCGAGCTTGAGCCGCAGGGCGGGGTCGGTAGGGTAGAGCTTGGGGTTGAAATCGCCGGTGATGTCCGCCCGGTATATCCTTTCCGGCAAGGGAATCTGCCCAAGTTCTTTATTATTGATGGCATCTACCGTGGCATTGCGGGCGGAGAGGGTGATGTAGAAATCCTCCGGCTCGAAATGGGGCAGGCAGCGGCGGTTGAGGTCTTCCAGGTCGTCGTAGTCGATGCGGTTGAGGCGCACGGCTTCCAGCAGGCGGAGGAAATGGCGGTTCTCCTGCCGGTAAACCTTGCGCAGCTCCATCTTTTCCATATCAAAACCGCCTTCCTGCATGACGCGGGCGGAGAAGAAGTAGGGCGAACCGTATTCCGACTGGAAGCGCATGGCTTCCAGGTCGCTGGCCACCACCGGCGGCAGTTGGAACAGGTCGCCGAAGAACACCACCTGCAGCCCGCCGAAGGGCAGCGGAACGTCCCGGTTGACGCGCAGGAACCGGTCGATGTTGTCCAGCAGGTCGGCCCGCACCATGGAAACTTCGTCGATGACCAGCACTTCCATGTTCTGGTACAACCGCCGGTTGCGCCGCTTTTTGATCTCCGACATGGCCAACGGCCGGGGCGGGAAGCCGAAGAAAGAGTGGATGGTCTGCCCCTTCACGTTGAGGGCGGCAATGCCGGTTGGGGCAAGTACTACGGCCTTCTTCCGGGTAGTATTGCGGAAAAGCTGCAGCAGGGTGGACTTGCCGGTACCCGCCCGCCCGGTGATGAACAGGTTGCACCCTTCCTTTTCGATCCGGTCGAGCGCGTATTTGAAATCGGAGCTGAGTTCCAGCGGTTTTTTGTCGATCGCCATGGTGTAAAAATACGGAAATTGCCTTACAACCTGCCGGGTTTCGTGTAAGTTCCTATGTTGTCGAACCCGGCAGCGCCTGCCTGCCAGGCCGATTGGCACCCGGCCAGGCGGGCGGGCAGGTTTGTCAGAGACGGATTTTGCCAGGGGAAACACTTTATGAGCCTGCGGGTACTGCGGTTTTTCAGAGGCATAAACCTGGAAATTGGAACTATTCAGGTTAACCCCGGACGGGGCAAAGCCGGGCATTTTCTGCCGCTGACCTAAATAGTTACTGGAAATTTTAAGTTCTTATACCCCATCGCTATTGACATTGTTGCCCAATAGGCGTATATTGCAGCCATTGTCTTTCTATCCTTTCCCAAACGCGCACAAACCAAACAAACACTTACCGTAAATGTGGCACATAGCACCCCGGCTGTAACCACCAACCGCCGGGGAGGTCGGGTTATTGCCCCGGGGAACTCAGTAACCAACAACCCCGGCCGGCCCACGTGCAGCAAAATAAGGCACGAGGAAAGAATAAAGTGTTCAATTATGGGGCAGTAATTTTTGTGCCAGGCAAGGCGCGAAGAATGAGGATAGCCAAAGCTACCCGAGTGATGAGCAACGCAGCATGGCGCAAAAAGGGCAAGCCAGAATGGACAGTTTATTCTTTCGTCGTGCCTAACCATTTGTCAACCCCTCCGGCTTCCGGCAGGTCACAAATCGAAACCCTATTTTTTCATCATAATCCTGACGCCATGAAAGTATTTTATTTCACCCCCCCCGATTACGCGCAATAATATTTGCCATGCTGTGGCTTAACGCGCTGGGCGCGCCGCTTCGCGCCCAGGAAAAAACCTTTTACCTCGAAGAATGGTACGCTACTGCCGGCCAGCAGGCCGAGGCTATTGACAGGCTTGTCAGCATTGCCGACGACGCGGCGAACCTCTACGTGGCGGGCAGCCAGCTCAACGAATACGGAAAATACGACTTGCTTTTGACGAAGTACGACGACACCGGCAACGAGATTTGGTCCACCAGGTTTAACGTGCCCGACAGCACGGGCAACGTAATCGCCGGAGACATAGCTCTTGGCGGCTCGGGCTACGTCATCGTCACAGGCGCGGTGTACAACGGCCCGGCCAACAACTATGACGCCCTCACGGTCAAATTCAATTCCAGCGGCACAGCGCAGTGGTACGCCACCTACGACGGCGCCGGCTCCTTCTACGACGGCGGCGTCCACATTTACATCGACGCCAGCGACAACGTTTATATAGCCGGCGGCACAGCAAGCGTGTCCAGCTTGATGGACATGTTGTGCGTCAAATACAACAGCTCGGGCGCCCAGAACTGGGCGCAAACCGTAGACGGCTTCGGCCTCTACGACGTAGGGAGCCTTTTGCTGCCGCAGGAAAGCGGCGAGCTGCTCCTGGCGGGGGCAGTGCAGAAAAGCACTACGGCCTGGGCGGTGGGCAGCATCTACCTCAACGCGACATCCGGCTCTTTGTCTTCCAGCCTGAGCGCTGCGGATTCCGTTGCCCTGGAAGAAGTTGCCGCCCTGGCGGCAGACGGCAGCGGCAACATCTACGCGGCCGGCTATAGCAGCGCCGGCGGCAACGGCAAGGACTTCGTAACCCTCAAACTCGAGACCAGCTCCTCTGTCAGCCTGGATTGGGCGGTGGCCTACGACGGCGCTGATCACGGGGACGACGTGCCCAAAGGCATCGCCTTCGACGGCAGCGGCAACGTTTATGTGGCAGGCTATACCACTACGCCCGCCGGCAGGGACCTCCTGGCAATAAAATACAACTCCAGCGGCACAAAACAGTGGGTAACCCAGCTCGACGGCGCGGCCAGGCAGGACGACGAGGCCCGGGCGGTAGCTGTGGACGGAAACGGCGACCTTGTTGCCGCCGGCTATGTAACCCAAAACGGCAGCCGGGATTACTACACTGCCATCCTGAACTCCAGCGACGGCAGCGCCGCCTGGGACGCCACCTTTAACGGCCTGGCCAACAAGGATGACGAGGCCAGCCAGGTGCAGGTAGGCGGCAATGGCAACATTACCGTATTAGGCAAGAACCAAACAGAAGAACCGGAGGCGGCTACTTATACTGCGGTGCGGTATGTGAAAAAAAATATCCTGCTGCCGCCCGACGAGGAAGCCGCCTCCACAGCCATTTCCTTTATCGAAAACAGGGGGCAGTTAACAGACAGCTCCGGAACCGCTGTGGAGGAAGTGCGCTTTTACAATGCCTCTGCTTTCCCAGCTACCTATTTTCAGCACGGCAGGATAAGCTTCGTTGCCGCAGCCATAGACACCGCTGCCGAAACGCCGGACACCTTGCACCGGGTAGATTTGACGTTCAAAAGCGGCAAGAACGACGCTCGGGTATTCGGCTTGTCCCGGCGGCAGGCCTACCACAACTACTACCTGGGGCACATCCCGGAAGGCCGGGCCCGGGTAGGCCTCTACGAGCGGGTGGTGCAAACGGACATTTACAACAAAATCGACCTGGTGGCCTATTCCAACAATGCCGGGGTGAAGTACTACTTCGTCGTGAAGCCGGGCGGAGACCCGGAAGACATCCAGCTCAAGTTCGACGGGCAAAACGGCCTGGCGGCCACTGAAATTGGAGGGGTAGAGGTAGAAACCTCGGCGGGGACATTTGAGCTGCCGCCCCCAAGGGCCTATCAGGTGAACGCCGAAGGGGAAAGAGTGGAAGTGGAGTGGGAGCCGGAATATGAAATTGAGGGGGATTCGCTGGTGCGCTTTGTAGAGATAGGCGAGTATGACGAGGAGGAGCATTTGGTGATTGAGGTGGGGAAGGCGGAGAAGCCAATTATCGATGCTGAGGATGATTGGGTGACCCATTTTGGAGGAGGCCAAGGTTTTGTGGAAGATCTCTATTCACTGGATGTCGACGAAGCTGAAAACCTCTACGTGACAGGGTTTACATCGAACTTAAATTTCCCTTTGGTGGATGGAAGTTTAATCGTCACTGCGGGAAACCTGGGCTTTGTGGATGGGTTAATAGCAAAATTTAATAGCGCAGCGGTCTTGCAATACCTGACTTTCTTTGGCGGCGCTAATGATGAGATTTCCAGGGACATAACCATTACCGGCAAGAGGGCCATTGCTGTAGGAGATACCCGGTCAAACAACTTTCCTGTTACTTCTGGTTCCGGAGACGCCAATGGAATTGACGGGTTCATCGTATCTCTTAACCCGGATGACGGCGAATTGGCAGATGCTGTTATTATTGGCGGCGCCAATGATGATTTTTTCAGAAGCATCGATTATCACTCAGACAAGACATTAATAATTGGCAATAGCCGCAGCACGGATTTTCCTACTGAAAACTTGGGCGGTGCGTACAATCAAAGCTCAAACCTAAGTGTAGACCTTCCCGGAGGCGATGACAGAGATGCCGTAATCCTCCAGATAGAAGACGCAACGTTAAACCTAACCTGGTCTACTTACTTTGGCGGGAGGAATATGGAAATAGCTGACGATATTGTGATTGACGAAAGCAACGGCCATTTTTATATTGCTGGCATTACCAATACCTCCTTTTATTCTTCAGTGGATTGTGCCCCTCCAACTGCCGACAAGTGGTTCCCTAGCTGCCAGCCCTCTGGTTCTAGCCGGTTTGCATTTGCTAATGGGAGCCCAATTTTAGATGCTCCGGATGTTTTCCTGGCGGAATTTGACGATGAAAATGCGCTGGTATGGTCTACCTTTTTTGGCGGAGAAGACGATGATCAAATTTCCTTCTCCGGAAACGCAAATATTGCGATAAATTATCAAGAGACAGGAGAAATTTCACTGATCGGCGCTACCAAAGATTTTGCTACTTTGCCTTCTGCTTCAGGAGGGGGATACCCTCAATCCATAAACGAAGGTGTTTTCATTGCAACCTTCAATAATAGAAATTTATCTTGGGCGTCTGGATATGGGTGTTTAACTGCTTCTGCCTCTGCTTTTCCATGGGTAGGAGAAGCCTGTACCTACGACAATAAGGGCAACCTATTCATTTTAGGGCATACGGATTGCGGCCCCCAATCATCCTCAGATTTTTGTACTCCGCCTTCCTCTGCTTCTTCCGTTTTCCCGATATGCCCCCCTGCCGGCGGCTCCAGCGCCTTTTTTAGCCCTGTCTACCGAGGCAATGGAGACGGTTTCATCGCAGCTTTTGACAGCGGCCGCAACCTTGGTTACTCCACTTACTTCGGGGGAAATGGAAATGATGTGGTTAGGACTGCCCGTTTTGTTGCCGGAAGCAACAGGCTGTATTTTGTCGGGCGGTCCTCCAGCGATGCTTCTTTTCCCTGGATGTTCCCCTCTACGCCCCCGGAAGTATACAAACAACCCGTGTTGTTTGGTTCTGAAGACGGCTTCATTGCAAGGTTGCGCCTTGGCGATGTAATTAGCCATACCGAAGACAGTGTGATTGGGAATACTTCAGTTGCCTTATATCCTAACCCGGCTGGCAACGCCATCCAGGTCAATTTGCCGGATAAGTTCCTTGCTCAGGATGTCCTTTTCCGGATATTCGACAGTAAAGGCAGCATCGTCTATGAGGGGGTTTCAAAAAGGCAAAAGGCATTTACAGTTCATACAGCCCACTGGCCTGCCGGCATTTATTTCTTGACCATCCTTGACGAATCCGTACCTTTTGTAAAACAATAGAATTTCTTTGCTGAGAATTGAGGGGCTTTCCAGGAAGGAAAGCCCCTTTCAATTCCTTAAAATATTATGATCATGAAAAATGTTTTTCCCCTATTTCTTTTTATGGCTTTCTTTTTTTCTTCTTTTTCTTTTCAAGCTCAGCGCATCTGGTCTGCTGAAATGTTTAAAGAAGTAGTTGACCAAAATGTAAGGGTCGAAGTGAAGATATACAGAGCAGGAGACTCCAAATTGAGCATCAAATTCAATTGGGGCGATGGCAATGAGGAAGTCCTAAGTTTATCTGGCACTCAAATGCATTCTTCCGGTTTTAGGCGAGATACTTATCTAGCTAACCATCTTTATGAAGAGCCCGGCTTTTATGAATTGAGCTGTATAGACAGCTTTTTGGTTGAGAATGTCGTAAATATTGAAGACTCCGGGAATAAAGTGCTTAAACTGAAAGACTCTTTAAATGTATTTCCTGAAGGCCATCCTTTCGCCAGAAATGAAGCTCCTTCTTTTGCAGGGCATCCATTTGGGCATAACATTCAATCTGACAACGGATTAATAAATGTTATTTACTCCTACCATTCCGAAGTCTTTTCCGGCGCTGAAGATTACCGGGAAGAGATTGCCCCGTTCCCGGCAGAAGGATACAGCACGCCTGCCCATACCAATGCTTTTTTTATGGATGAAAATGTAATGGTATGGGACCGGCCCGTCGAGCCGGGCATCTATGCTGTCTGCGTCAAAGTCAGAGAGTTTCGAAGAGGCTACAACAACCCGGAGGATTCTGTCTTTATGAGTACTGCTCACCGCGCCATGATGATCGACATTGACGAATCCATGCTGGTCTCTGCTGCCCCTCCTTTTATAGATGGCATCCTAAGCATTTTTCCCAACCCCGTATCAGAGGTAGTGTATGTGCACTTCGATGCCCGTTTCGCCCCTCAGGCAGACGTGCAGATTTACGACATGTTCGGCAGGAAGGCCTATTCCGGTACGCTGGATGGGGCCGGGTCGGGCAGGAGGCTGGCGATTCCTGTAGCCGGCTGGCCGCCGGGCATGTATGTGGCAGAAGTTCGCTCCGGAGAGCAGGTAAGCACCCGGAAGTTTGTAGTAAGGACAAGGTGACAGAACCGGGAGCAGTTGGAGCTGAGCCCCCAACTTCAGCCACATCAGGTAGACATCTCCTCCTGGCCGCCGGGCGTGTACTTCCTGCGCCTGCAGGCGGGCGGGCGACAGGAAGTGCGGCGGTTCGTCAAGACAGGGACAGGATAGCAAGATTAACAGGATATTTGGCAGAGTTGCCTGCCAGGGCGGCAGTAGCCAATCTGTCGGAACAACCCCGATCTGCAGGCAGAGCAGAAGCCCATTTAGCCACCTCCCCCCTTCGGGGCTACGAGTTGTACATATCTTACTAGACTTTGGACGTGCGGCGTTGGGGGAAATTTTTTTTCCATCCTTTCGCCGCCCGCCCTGTTAAAAAAAGAGCCGTTCAGGCTCGCTTTTTCTTTGCCTTTTTACCCTTCCACACGACTTTATGGCGTTCTCTCTTGTCCTGAATGTCTCCTTCTTTGCGCCCTCGGCTTTTTATTTGCAGTTTTGGGAGGAAGGGCTCCTGCTCAAAACTCAAAATAATAGATTCCATTTGCCGCTGCACCTCGGAGGGAGATACTGGCAAGCCATATTCAACGCGCTTTTTGTAACGCTTGTCGTACTTCTGCCATTTGTTCGAAGAAGGTTTCGCCTGCGCTTCGTCTTTGGCTACCCAAAGTAGCCAGTATAAAAGGCTTACTATCTCCATCCAATTATCCAAGCGCTCCACGTCCGGCGTCTGGAAGCTATCCATCAGCAAGTTTTGTTTGCCAAACCGGAGGAAGCGCTTCTATATCAAAGCGCTGGCGATAAAGACCAGTATATTTCTTCGAGGGTTAATTCTCCTACCTGTTGCTGCCCCATACGCCCAGCCACATGCGCCTCTTGAATATAGGCTCCTTTGTCTGGGCATCCATCAAACGCACGCTTACCAGCCGAAAGGGCTTATCTTTCATATTCATACCTCGTTTGGTACGGATCATCATATTGTCCCAGGCTTGCACTTGTACCAGCACCCGCCGCCCATTAGACAAAGCCACTCAAAGGTGCCCCTCCTCATCCGGCGGCAATTCCCACTGCTCAGCCTCTGAGAGCTTGTACTTTTCTCCATACACTGCATTAGCTCCCCGCTGATCGGGTTGTTAGCCCTTCTTTGCTCCTGCTCCCCGATACTGAGGGCTTTCCATACCGCCCGGTTGTTGGTTAAGCGGATGGTGTTCACTAAATGGGGCTGCTCATACAGCGGGGCGATATATTCGGGCGAACCGTAGTAACGATCTGATGCATTGACGGTCAAGTGTGCGCCAAAAGGCAATTCCTTATTGTCCACTAAATCCTTGACTTGCCGAGCAGCGAATGTATGCCCTTGGCTGGCTATGCCCTGTAAGCGGATACTCAGCGGAAGGTTCCATGGCGCCTCAGCTACCCCATATATAACAAACCGCCGCGCTGCCAAGCCAACCACTGATATGCTATAGCCAATATCCACTGGTACCGGTTTCCCTTTACCCGGTTATTAGCCACATACACGTGGGAACGATCAGGAAGCGTTGGCGAATGAGGTAAACATATCAATGAACTGCCGTCTGTGTTGAGCAAGTAAAACTTTTCAAACGGTTTAGCCATATAACCGCTTTTCAACGATAAGAGCTTTTGCTCCAACTCTAAATGGGCACGCTGCTTTTCCTCTTCTGGATAATGGGCGCCTTCATGCAGGCAGTTTATTGCATCCGCTATGCTACTGTATTGATAATGATAGCAGCGGCTTAGGCTAACTGCCGTAACTGACCGGGCAGATTGCTGGCTAGCTAGGCCCATCACTAAGTTGGCCAAAGCTTTGCTTTTTCCAACCTCCAGTTGTAATATTGAGTGGCAGAACGACTCGGTGGCTTTGTTTTTTCGCACAATCCAAAGTTCCGATGTTGTTCTGTCTTTTCAAAATCTACCCCTAGCACGTCCAAAGTCTAGACATATCTTAGGGATCACGCAATAATAAGTTACCCAAAATAGAGGAAGTTATTTTGTGTGCTGGCAAGGCGCCAAACGTAGGCATAGCCCAGCTACGGCGAGGCTTGGCAACAGTCTACCCCGTACACTGCCTGCCCCGCACACAAAGTGTCGGGGGAGTGTCGGGGCCGCCAGCGCGCAAAAGAACGACTATAGATGGGTAAGTTATTGTTGCGCGATCCCTTAGTGTTTTTGTGTCTTCGTGGCTAAAAAGCGGAGGGCTGCTAAATAGTTACGGAAATTTTAAGTTCTTATACCCCATCGCTATTGACATTGTTGCCCAATAGGCGTATATTACAGCCATTGTCTTTCTATCCTTTCCCAAACGCGCACAAACCAAACAAACACTTACCGTAAATGTGGCACATAGCACCCCGGCTGTAACCACCAACCGCCGGGGAGGTCGGGTTATTGCCCCGGGGAACTCAGTAACCAACAACCCCGGCCGGCCCACGTGCAGCAAAATAAGGCACGAGGAAAGAATAAAGTGTTCAATTATGGGGCAGTAATTTTTGTGCCAGGCAAGGCGCGAAGAATGAGGATAGCCAAAGCTACCCGAGTGATGAGCAACGCAGCATGGCGCAAAAAGGGCAAGCCAGAATGGACAGTTTATTCTTTCGTCGTGCCTAACCATTTGTCAACCCCTCCGGCTTCCGGCAGGTCACAAATCGAAACCCTATTTTTTATCATAATCCTGACGCCATGAAAGTATTTTATTTCACCCCCCCGATTACGCGCAATAATATTTGCCATGCTGTGGCTTAACGCGCTGGGCGCGCCGCTTCGCGCCCAGGAAAAACCTTTTACCTCGAAGAATGGTACGCTACTACTGCGTTACCAGCAGTACTGAGGGCTATTGACAGGCTTGTCAGCATTGCCGACGACGCGGCGAACCTCTACGTGGCGGGCAGCCAGCTCAACGAATACGGGAAATACGACTTGCTTTTGACGAAGTACGACGACACCGGCAACGAGATTTGGTCCACCAGGTTTAACGTGCCCGACAGCACGGGCAACGTAATCGCCGGGGACATCGCCCTCGGCGGTTCGGGTTATGTCATCGTCACCGGCACGGTGTACAACGGCCCGGCCAACAACTATGACGCCCTCACGGTCAAATTTAATTCCAGCGGCATAGAGCAGTGGTATGCTACCTACGACGGGGCCGGCTCCTTCTACGACGGCGGCGCCCACATTTACATCGACGCCAGCGACAACGTTTACATCGCCGGCGGCACGGCAAGCCTGTCCAGCTTGATGGACATGTTGTGCGTCAAATACAACAGCTCGGGCGCCCAGAACTGGGCGCAAACCGTAGACGGCTTCGGCCTCTACGACGTAGGGAGCCTTTTGCTGCCGCAGGAAAGCGGCGAGCTGCTCCTGGCGGGGGCAGTGCAGAAAAGCACTACGGCCTGGGCGGTGGGCAGCATCTACCTCAACGCGACATCCGGCTCTTTGTCTTCCAGCCTGAGCGCTACGGATTCCGTTGCCCTGGAAGAAGTTACCGCCCTGGCGGCGGACGGGAGCGGTAATATCTACGCCGCAGGCTACAGCAGCGCCGGCGGCAACGGCAAAGATTTCGTAACCCTCAAGCTTGAAACCGACTCCTCTGTCAGCCTGGATTGGGCGGTGGCCTACGACGGCGCTGATCACGGGGACGACGTGCCCAAAGGCATCGCCTTCGACGGCAGCGGCAACGTTTATGTGGCAGGCTACACCAATACGCCCGCCGGCAGGGACTTCCTGGCAATAAAATACAATTCCAGCGGCGCCAAACAGTGGGCAGCCCAGCTCGACGGCGCGGCCAGGCAGGACGACGAGGCCAGGGCGGTGGCTGTAGACGGAAACGGCGACCTCGTTGCCGCCGGCTACGTTACCCAAAACGGCAGCCGGGATTACTACACTGCCATCCTGAACTCCAGCGACGGCAGCGCCGCCTGGGACGCCACCTTTAACGGCCTGGCCAATAAGGACGACGAGGCCAGCCAAGTACAAGTGGACGGCCTGGGCAACATCACCGTATTGGGCAAGAACCAGACGGCCGAGCCGGAGGTGACGGCTTATACTACGGTACGGTATGTGAAAAAGAATATCCTGTTCCCACCGGACGAGGAAGCGGCCTCCACGGCCATTTCCTTCATCGAAAACCGGGGGCAGCTCACGGACAGCTCCGGCACAGCGGTAGAAGATGTGCGCTTTTACAATACCTCCGCCTTCCCAGCCACCTATTTCCAGCACGGCAGGATAAGTTTCGTCACTACTGCAATAGACACTTCCGCCGAAACGCCGGACACCCTGCACCGCGTGGATATGACGTTCAAAAACGGCAAGAACGACGCACGGGTATTCGGCTTGTCCCGGCGCCAAGCCTACCACAACTACTACCTGGGCCACATCCCGGAGGGCCGGGCCCGGGTAGGCCTCTACGAGCGGGTGGTGCAAACGGACATTTACAACAAAATCGACCTGGTAGCCTATTCCAACAATGCCGGGGTGAAGTACTACTTCGTCGTCAAGCCCGGAGGGGACCCGGAAGACATCCAGCTCAAGTTTGACGGGGAGAGCGGCTTAGCGGCAACGGAAACGGGAGGAGTGGAAATAGAAACTTCGGTGGGCACATTCGATCTGCCGCCTCCCAAGGCTTACCAGGTGAGTGTGGAAGGGGGAAGAATGGCGGTAGAGTGGCAACCGGAGTACGAGATAGAGGGGGATTCGCTGGTGCGTTTTGTAGGGATAGATGAGTATGACGAGGAGAAGCACTTGGTGATTGAGGTGGGGCGGCAGGAAGATACAAATAATAATGCCCCGGCAATATGGAGTACATACTATGGAGGTTCTTCTTTCCTGGATATCATCAACAATTTTGCGGTAGATGCTTCCGGAAATTCCTTGGCCTGTGGCATGACGTTGCGCCAAATGGCAATGTGCTAATTGGCGGTTATATAGACCCCGTAGACATATACACCACTTTTCCGGCTACAGCCAGCGGCAATGCTCATTCAGAAACCGAGGGCTCAAATTTCGTAGCGGAATTCAATCCCTCCGGGGAGGTCGTTTGGGCAACCTTGTTTAGTTCTTCGGGCGAAGAAAACCGGATATTTGACATGGCGGCGGATGGCAGTGAGTTCTATGTCACAGGCAGCGTTTCCGGAAACGCCCCAGGGGTTTTTGAAATAAAGAACTCAGGAGGGGTAACCATTCAGAGCAGCTATGGAGGCGGCAGCTCCGACGCTTTCGCCGCTAAATTTACAGACGAGCGGGAGCTGTACTGGTCTACCTATTTGGGCGGCACCGGTTATGACGCCGGCATTTCAGTTGAAGCCGACGGGCTGGGGCAAGTATATGTAGTGGGCAACACCCAAAGCGGCAACGGATCTTTTCCAGTCCTGGCGCCTGTTGGGGGCTCAAGCATATTTGACAATACTTTAAATGGCAACCAGGATCTTTTTGTCGCTAAGTTTTCGAGCGTTGGAGAAATGGAGTGGAACACTTTTTTTGGTGGCGATGGAGAAGAAACCCAATTTGACGAAGGTTATTCGGTGACTGGGCTTCGAATAGGGGGGGAAAGCATCGACGTAGACGTTTGTGGCAACTTATATGTAACCGGCAGGACTAATAGCGAAGATTTGGGTGTGCAAAATGTCAGTGGCTTCCCATTCTACTATGCAGCTATCAACCAAAGTGACAATAACACGTCAGCTGATGCTTTTATCCTGGTTGTAGACGGCAGCCTTGAACAAAAATACCTTTCTTATTGGGGGGGCGGCAGGTTCGAAACGCCGCTGGGATTCAGGTTGTTGGGCGAAGATTATGTCATCTTTGGCGGAGAAAGCAGCAGCGCCTCCAATGATGGCCCTACAATACCGCTGGGAACCATATCAGTGAATTCTTATTTTCAAGGTGACGTAAACAATAATACCGATGCCTTTATCAGCCAGGTGCCGCTGCCGGAATTTATTAGCTGTACGGTCAATACTCACGAAAGGCCGGATTTTCAACAAGACCTTCTGGTATACCCAAACCCCACAGCGGGAAAAATATTCATCAGGACTTCCCCACCCAACCAACGCCTCAGATTTTCCCTTTATGATGGGTTGGGCCGCAGGCTCCTTGCCAGGAGCATTTCCCGAACTGTAGATGGATTGTTGGCCATTGACCTCAACAGGTATGCGGCCGGGGTGTATTTCCTTCGCTTTGAAGGTCCCGGCCTTTCTCGAGAGTTTAAAATTCTTAAGCATTAGCTATTTCATCTGGCATGTACTTCTCTTTCGTGCTCCTCTGCATGGAAAAGAAGTATTGTATAAATCTGCAGTAATGAAAAAAATAAAATATTATTTCCTGCTCTTACTCTTTATGCTGCCTATTTGCGGAATAGCCCAGAACTGGGCCCCTCTCGGGCATGGCCTGGAATACCCTGCATTTACGATGTTTGCCGATTCTGTTGACAACAGGTTATACATCGGAGGTAATTTCAAGTATGCGTTTAATTCGGAGGAAGACACTGTTATCGTTTATGGGATAACCGCCTGGAATGGGAATAAATATGTAGCGCTCGGCGAGGGCAATTCAGCAGGGAACTGCACGGTCATTTGCCCGCCCATTCGTGGCATAGCTCGTTTCCGGGATGAAGTATATGCCGATCTTCAGGATGTGCCATCCGGCAGCGGCACCATTTATGGCATTGCTCGCTGGAACGGCGAACGCTGGGATTCTTTGCAGGGAGGGATAAAATCGGCAGATGGTTTTGCGGGAAAGTTTTCCGCTGCGCTTGAAATTGAAGATGATTTGCTCATAGGTGGCCTGTTTACCCGAGCTGGAAATATCCCCGCAGATGGGCTGGCCAAATGGGACGGCAGTACCTGGGAAGCATTCTATTTCCCAGGTTTAGGTTCCGATAACTGGATTTGTTGTTTATCCCGGTTAGGCGACGACATTTATGCGGCCGGCAATTTTTCAGCTATGACAGAAGAAGGGCAAACCTATGATATCGCCCGGTTTGACGGCGAAAAGTGGCACGCGGTAGACGGAGGCATCAGAGGAGGGCTGGGCCATGTCAATGCCATGCTCGTATTTCAGGGAGAACTGTATGTAGCTGGTTTTTTCCGAAAATCGGCCGGCAATGCCGGCAATAAGATCATGAAGCTGGGCGCTTCAGGCTGGCAGGAGGTGGGAGGCGGCATTATCGGCGCCAATGCCGATATTCACGCCATGGCCATACACAATGGGGCGCTTTATGTGGGAGGCATATTTGACTGGGTAGGGGATAATGTCCCGGCACAGAATTTTGCCCGATGGGATGGGCAACAGTGGTGTGGTTTTGGCAGCGATTTCAACCTCGGCCGCGTATTGGCTATCGAATCCCTCAATGACACCCTTTTCGTAGCCGGAGGGTTTCGTTACATAGACAGCACGCTGGTAAATGGCATAGCCAAATGGGTAGGCGGGGATTTTACCGCCAATTGTGGCGCTACCAATGGCACTGCTGATAGTACAGGGCCGGCATCCATTTCCATCTTCCCAAACCCCGCCACCCACACCCTCCACCTCCAGTTCAGCAGCTTTCAGGCCCAACAAGCCACCCTCACCGTCCACAGCGCCGCCGGCCGGCTGCAATATCGGGAGCAGCTCAAGCTTTCGCCCCAGCTTCAGCAACACCAGGTAGACGTTTCCGCCTGGCCGCCGGGCGTGTACTTCCTGTTCCTGCGGGCGGGGGAGCGGCAGGCCGTGCGGCGGTTCGTCAAGAAAGGGACAGGATGACAGGATAGCCGGAATTAATAGGATGCGGCAAAGATATTGACCCCCTGGGCCAAGCCGGGAAATGGCAGCCAGAAATTGAAGGCTCAAAGGGGATATACCAGAAAGAGGATTTTTATAAAAATTCAACCTCCGGCACTCCGGCACTATCGGGGGGACCGAGGGGGGCTATGGCTCCACCGCCTTCACCAGCGCCACATACACCGCAAAGTGGTCGCTGTACCCGCCCAGGTAAGCGCCGCCGCCGAAAGTGCGGAACGGATAACCTGCAAATTGCCCGGTCGATTGCAGCAGGTAAGGCTCGTTGTGGATGAACACCTTATAGAATTTATAACCCCCCGACCTTTTGGTCACCAGGCCGTAGCTGAGCAGGATTTGGTCGAACAGGCTCCAGGCGTCGCGGTAGGCCAGGGTGCCGATCCCTTTCCTGAACAGGTTGTACATCGGGTTGTACAGGCTGCCCCGCCGCACCGACTCCTTCTCCGGCTGGGCGTTGAGGATTTTCCTGACGCTGGGGCTGATCGGGTCGTCGTTCAGGTCGCCCATGATCAGGATTTTAGCGAACGGGTCTTCCTTCATCAGGGAGTCGGCGGCGGCTTTGCAGATCATGGCGGCAGCGTTGCGGAAAGGCTGGCTGGCGGCTTCCCCGCCGCTGCGGCTCGGCCAGTGGTTGACCATGATGTGGATGGGTTCGCCGTCGAACAGGCCGGAGACGAGCAGCACGTCGCGCGTGAAGTCCCGCTCTCCGTTGTCGCGGTAGATCATCAAAGGCATTGCCCGGGTGCCCAGTACCTTGAAATACTTTGGGTTGTACAGGAGCGCCACGTCGATGCCCCGCTCGTCCGGCGAGTCGTGGTGCACGATCTGGTAGTTCCGGTCCTTGATCAGCGGCTGTTGGACGAAGTCCTCCAGCACCTTCCGGTTCTCCACTTCCGAAACGCCCAGCACGGCAACGCCGTCGGGCGTGACCTGCGTGCCCAGTTCGGACACCACCCTGGACAGGTTGTGGAGTTTCTCCAGGTACTTCTTCGTGTCCCAGGCGTTGCTGCCGGAGGGCGTGAATTCCTCGTCCCGCACATCTGGCGCGTCCAGCGTGTCGAACAGGTTCTCAAAGTTGTAAAAGCCGATGACGCCCACCTTGTACTGCTGCTGGGCAACAGCCTGAAGGGAGAGGAACAGGGAAAAGAAAAGAATAGACAGCCTGTAAAGCATAGTATGTTTGGCTTTTTGTTATGAAGATTGAAATAGTGGCGCTGTTCGTTGTTCGTAAATCCCTGAAAACCAGGAGATGTTTTTGAGTTCAATCTCTGCCGGGCGCGATTCCTTTTTGTGCCCCTTGCTCGGTTTTAGGCCCGTCCGTCCGTCCGGGTAAATCTTGGGCTGTAGGTTTTAGGGGCAACCCAGGCCTAATCGGGCTCTCACCAGGCACCTAACGCCCAAAACCTAACACCTAAATCCTCCCAACACCGGAGGGGGCACAATTTAGCATCGCGCCCTCTCTGCCCGTACACCGTACACAACCCAGGGCGGCCTCTGCCCGTACACCGTACACACAAAAGTTCCCCCTCTGCCCATCCGTCAGCCACAAGGCAATGATATTAACTTTCAGTTAATTTTTTTGAAAGTTAGGTTCGACAATTATGCATTTCTGCTAATTTTGCACTCTCTATGGAGACGAACATCCTATGAGGAAGGCCACGCCTCCTGCCCATGAGCCGATCTGCTGCCCATCCCTCAAATCAAAAATAACTATGCAATTGAAAAGCACACTACTCACCTTTTTTTCCCTTCTCCTGGCGCTTTTTGCCCACGCCCAAACCGTGAACGTCCGCGGGACGATCCACGACGGAGCGGCTAAACTGCCGAAAGAAGGGGTGCTGGTCAGGCTGGACAGCACCAAAGCCACCGCTGTGACCGACAAGCAGGGCGCTTTCCTCTTCTTTGGCGTCATGGAAGGGCCCCACAGCTTTACCATCGAGGCGGACGGCTTTGCCGGCCAGTCTATCCAGGTTCAGGTAGAAAGCAGGGATGGCGCCGATTTCAACCTCGGCCTCATCGAACTGGCGCCCGAGCAACAGGAGTCCGGCATCGTCAACAGAGAGGACTTCATCCCCACCATCACTCTGTCGGACGAAGACCTGGAACAGGAATCGGACAACCAGAATATCTCGGGCGTGCTTTCGGCCTCCCGCGATGTTTTTGTCTCCACCGCCGCCTTTACCTTCGGCTCGGCCCGTTTCCGCATTCGGGGTTACGACTCGGAGGAGGCCGCCGTTTACATCAACGGCATCCCCTTCAACGAGCTGGAAAACGGCAGGGTGTTCTGGAGCGCCTGGGGCGGGCTGAACGACGTGATCCGCAACCGCGACACGGAGCTGGGCCTCAACCCCGTTCCCTATTCCTTCGGCGGGCTGGGCGGCGCTACCTCGATCGACACCCGGGCCTCCCTGCAGCGCCGGCAGGTGCGCCTGACCTACTCCCTGTCCAACCGCGGATACCGCAACCGCGCCATGGCCACCCTCTCTACCGGCATGATGGACAACGGCTGGGCCGTCTCCTTCTCCGGCTCCCACCGCTGGGCCGACGAAGGGTACCAGCCCGGCACCTTTTACGATTCCTGGGCCTACTTCCTGTCGGTCGACCGTAAACTGGGCGACAACCACCTGCTGAACCTCAACGTCTTCGGCTCGCCGACCAAACGGGGCAGGGCAGGGGCCAGCACCCAGGAATTGTACGACCTGGCCGGCAGCAACTACTACAACTCCTTCTGGGGCTACCAAAACGGCAAGGTGCGCAACTCCCGGGTCTCCGATATCCACCAGCCGGTGGTCATCCTCCGGCACGACTGGACGATCAGCCCCAACGCCACCCTCACCACCGCCGCCTCCTACCAGTTCGGCCGCGTCGGCAGCTCCGCCCTCAACTGGTTCGACGCGCCGGATCCCCGCCCCGATTACTACCGGAACATGCCCAGCTTCTTCCGCCTCAGCGGTTGGGACGATGCCGCCGCCCTCGTCGAAAGCGAACTGCTGGCCAATCCGGACCGCCTGCAGGTCCAGTGGGACGAACTCTACGAGGCCAACCGAAACAGCCAGCTCGACCAGAAATTCTCCTACCTGCTGGACGGGCAGGAATACACCGGGAAATGGTCGCAATACATGTTAGAAGACCGGCGCTTCGATACCCGGGAGATGAATTTCTACTCCAATTACCAGCACGCCATCACCACCCAGTTTACCCTGAGCGGCGGATTGTCTTACCAATCCCAGACCGTCGAAACCTTCAAAACGGTGGAGGACTTGCTCGGGGGCGATTTCTTCCTCAACGTGGACCCCTTCGCCGTCCGCGATTTCTCGGACGATTTCGACATCCAGCAGAACGACCTGAACAACCCCAGCCAGATCGTCCGGGAAGGGGATGTGTTCGGTTATAACTACGACATCGACGTGCGCCGGGGCGAACTGTGGATGCAGGGCGAGATGGCCTTGCCCAAGGTAGACCTCTTCCTGGCAGGCAGCGTTTCCAATACTCAGTTCTGGCGCACCGGAAAGTACCGTACCGGCCGCTTCCCCGACAGCTCCTTCGGCGAGTCGGAAAAACAGAAATTCACGAACGTCGGCATCAAAGGAGGCGCCACCTATAAGATCGACGGCAGGAACTACCTCTTCGCCAACGCCGCCTTCCTGACCCGCGCCCCCTTCGTGCGCAACGCCTTCGTCTCCCCCCGGACCCGCGACCAGGTGGCGCCGGGGCTGGACAGCGAGACGATCTACAGCGGCGAGGCCGGCTACCTGCTGCGCTCCCCGAACGTCAAGGCCAGAGCCAGCGCCTATTACACCCAGTTCGAAAACCGGGTGGACCTTATCCAGTTCTACAACGACCTCAGCCGTTCCTTCGGCGCTTTTGTGATAACCGGCCTGAACCAGCGCCACCTGGGCGCCGAGCTGGCCGCCGAAGTGAAGGTGACGTCCAGCCTGAGCGCCACCGCAGTGGCCGCCCTCGGCCAATACCTGTATAACTCCCGGGGCACCGGCTACCTGTACGAAGACAATTCCGAAGCCTTCGATGCCGATGCAGAAGGCTTCGAGGTCTATTCCAATAACATATACTTGCCCGGCCGGCCGCAGAACGCCTATACCCTGGGCCTCCAATACCGCCCCCGGGGCTATTGGTTCGCCTACCTGAACTTTAACTATTTTGAAGGCGTATGGATCGACTACAACCCCTTGTCCCGCACCCGCGAGGCCGTCCTGGGGGTAGAGCCCAATTCGCTGGAGTACGAACGGATCATCGAGCAAAAACAGGGAGACGACGCGTTCACTGTGGATTTCTTCGGCGGCAAGTCCTTTAAATTTGGCGATGTTTTCCTGTATCTAAACGTAGGCGTGAACAATATCCTGAACAACCAGGACTTCATCACCGGCGGCTTCGACCAGCTCCGCTTCGACTTCGACGTGCGCTCCGGCGACGATACGGTGTTCATCCCCCGCTACTATTACCTGTACGGGCGGAACTACTTCATCAACCTGAGCCTGCGGTTTTGACCGGCGGCGCAAAGGGTAACACAGCCAAAACCAAAAAGATAAGCCTTATAAATCAACCTTGCAGATAAAAAACTACCATAATGAACTTCGATTTTAAAAACATCGTTTACCTGTCTCTTTTCTTCGCCCTGGCTACCGGCCTGAGTTCCTGCGTCGACCTGGAGTTTGACGAGCCGCCGACCACGGGTACGCCGCTGAACGTGGAAGCCAATACCACCGTCGCCGAACTCAAGGCGCTGTACATCCCGGGCAAGCTGACCAGGATCGAGGACGACCTCGTCATCCGCGGGGTAGTGGTGGCCGACGACCGCTCCGGCAACTTTTACCGCTCTTTCATCTTCCAGGACGAATCGGCGGGCATCGAAGTATTGATCAACCTGACGGATTATTACAATTTCTTCCCCATCGGCCGCGAGCTGGCCATCGACTGCCAGGGCCTCTACCTGGGCGAATACAACGGCATCGTTCAACTCGGAGGTTATACCTACATCGAGAACGGTTCCGAACAGCTCGGGGACATCGTGGATTACAACCGGCGCATCTCCCGGGGCATGCTGATCGGCGCTCCGGAGCCGGCGCTCAAAACCATCAATGAACTGGGGTCGGCGGATGTCAGCACCCTGGTCAAACTGGAGAATGTGGAGTTCCTCTTTTCCGAGACGGGGCTCACCTTCGCCGATGTCGTTGGCCAGCAGACGCTGAACCGCACCATACAGGATTGCGACGGCAATACCATCATCGTGCGCACCAGCGGCTTTGCGACTTTTGCCGGCGACACCATTCCGTCCGGCAATGGTTCTATCGTTGCCGTTTACAGCGTTTTCCGCAACGACCAGCAATTGTTCATCCGCGAGCGGGCGGACATACAGATGGAAGGCGTGCGCTGCAGCGGCGGCACCGGCCAGGAGACGCTGGTCACGATTGCCGAATTGCGGGATATTTTCAACAACGGCGGAACGGAGGGGCCGGCGGATAAGAAAATCCGGGGCGTGGTTATTTCTGATGAGGATAATGGAAATATCGACTCCCGCAACATGGTCATCCAGGATGCCAGCGGGGGGATTGTGGTTCGATTCCAAAGCCCTCACAATTATGCGCTCGGGCAGGAAGTCGATATCGTGGTTTCCGGACAGGAACTGTCCGAATACCGCGGGCTGCTGCAGGTGAATGACCTGGCCAACGAACTGGCTAAATTAAACGGCCCTGGCACCTTGCCAACGCCTCGTGCCGCTACCATCCAGGAAATACTCAACAACCAGGATGCCTGGGAATCTACCCTGGTACAGATCAGCAGCGCTACCATCTCTGGTTCTTCTACTTTCAACGGGAATACGACGGTTAGTGACAACACCGGGTCCATTCCCATGTTTACCCGTCTTGACGCCAGTTTTTCAGGCGATCCTCTGCCGGCCGGCCCGGTCACCCTGACGGCCATCGTCTCCGATTTCGAAGGGCCGCAACTGTCCCTCCGAAACCGCGACGACGTCGGCGGCGGCGGTGGGGGAGGAGGCGACCCGCAGCTGATCAGCCTGGCTGAACTGCGTAGCCTGTTCGAAGGAGGCACCGGGGTGGCGCCGGCTGCCAAAAAGGTTCGCGGCGTCGTCATTTCGGATGTTGATAACCAGAACCTTCACCCCCTGAACCTTGCTCTCCAGGACGAAAGCGGCGGCATCATTATACGGTTCACCAGCGATCACAATTTTTCGTTGGGTGAAGAACTGGAGATTGATGTGTCCGGGCTGGAATTATCCGAGTTTCGCGGGCTGCTGCAGGTTAACCGGGTACCCAATACAAACGCTCTAAGCTTTGGCCCCGGCACCATGCCTACCCCGCGGCAAGCCACCATCCAGGAGATTCACGATAACTTTGAAGCCTGGGAATCTACCCTGGTGAAGATCATTGACGTGACTTTCCCCGAAGGCGGCACCTATATGGGGTCCAAAACGCTGGACGACGGGACGGCTGAAATCATTCACTTTACCCGGAACGACGCCAATTTTGCCGGCGCTTCGGTACCCGATGGCCCGGTTACGATTACGGCAATTGTGACGCAATACGATGACCACCAGGTTTCCATCCGCAACCTGGGGGATATTGGCCAGTAAACCGGATTAGAACAATTTGACGCTTCAAGACTTTATAGAGGGAGTAATCTTCGGATTACTCCCTCTAACATTTACAGCTCTTGATTATGACCATGTCAGAGAAAAAAGCGAAACCGTTTCACTTCAAGCAATTCACCATCCGCCAGGACCGGTGCAGCATGAAAGTGGGGACGGACGGGGTGCTGCTCGGCGCCTGGGCGGATACGCAAGGCGCTGAACATATCCTGGACATCGGCACCGGCAGTGGCCTGATTGCCATCATGCTGGCCCAAAGGGCCGAAAATGCCCGCATCCACGCGGTGGAAGTCGACCCGTCAGCCGCCGAACAGGCGCGGGAAAACGTCCGGGCCTGTCCCTGGAACAGCCGGCTGGAGGTGTTTCCTGCCGCCATACAGGATTACGCCCGGTCTACGCCCACCCGTTACCATCTCGTCGTCAGCAACCCTCCGTTTTTTTCGGGCGGCACCTTTTCGCTCAACCAGGACCGCAACAGCGTCCGGCATACCATCAAGCTGCCTCACGGCGACCTGCTGTCGGCAGCGCGGAGCCTCCTGGCGCCAACGGGGAAATTCTGCCTGATCCTGCCCTATATCGAGGGACTCCGGTTTCAGGAGCTGGCCAGGACTTACCATTTGTTTTGCACGAAAGTGACGGAAGTCATGCCTACAAAGGACAAGCCCGTAGAGCGGCTGCTCATGCAATTCGAACGGGAGGAAAAAGCGCCGGAAAAGGACAGCCTGGTCATCCAGCACAACAAAAAGAATAGCTGGACCAGCGACTACGTCCGCCTGGCCGGGGATTTTTACCTCAAAATGTAGGGTGGAAAGATTGGGGATAAACGAAAAACGGGAAATGAATGGAACCATTTCCCGTTTTTCGTTAATTTTTCAGCTCTCTTCTTCCTGTAATTCGGATTTTTTCGATTCTGCTAATATTCTCCGGGCCGCTTCCAGGATGCTGGTATCTTCCAGGTGGACGATGCCGCCGTGCGGGCCTGGCTGGATGTGTTTATCGGCAATATCGCCGTCGGAGAATTTGTTGGCGCCAAAATAGTTGCGTACGGTTTGTTCGTTGATGTTCAATTCTTCGGCAATTCTGCGGACGCTGCCGGTCGGCAGTTTGTGCTTGATCGCCCGCAGCTCCTCGAATGTGATATTCATAGCTGAAAAAGTTTAATTAGGAAATCAAAGGATAACTATCCTCTCATTCAGATTAGCAAAAGAAAGTTACTCCTTTTTCCAAAAAATACAAAGAAATTAGGGATATGCTTCCGGAATTTTTGACAGCAGGATGATGAAACCGGAAGGGCGGCTGCAGAAAATGAAAAGGGCTGCAGAGCCGGAGGTAACCTTAGCCTCTGTCCTGCAACCCTTTAAGTATGATGATAAGGTTTTTTGCAAACTGCCGGGCATTCCTGCCTACTGCACCAGCTTGACGGCGGTTGCCGAAGGCGGCCCGGCCTTTTCATTGCTTACCGTTTGGGCCCCTGCATCTCCTCCTTCTCCGCCCTGCTGGGTTTCCTCCTTTTTCCCTGGCCACACTACGCTCGGGCAGTTCATCATTTGTTCTACTTCCGGCCCGGGTTGGGGGAAGGGGGCGTTCACGTAAGCGTTAAGGGATTCTTCGTCCTGTAGCTTTTGCAGGAAGAAGGCGACGATCGGCAAGCCGGTATTGGCACCCTGCCCCAGGCTGAGGTCCCGGAAGCGGACGGCGGGCGATTCGGCGCCGACCCAGGCGCCCGCAACGATCCGGGGCGTATAGCCGATGAACCAGCCGTCGGAGTGGTTCTGGCTGGTGCCGGTCTTTCCGGCAAGTGGATATTTCATGTTGTAACGGTAGCGGATCCTTCGGCCGGTACCCCGGTCGACGACGGCCTGCAGCATCTGGGTCATGATTTCGGCTTCTTCTTCCCACAGAGGATGGTCCCAGTTGCAGGTGTCCTTTTGCCACTCGTTATCGATCAGCACCGTGCCGTCGGGGCTTTCCACCCGGCGGATGTAATGCAATTCCGGGCGGGCGCCCCGCATGGCGAAGGTGCTGTATACGGTGACCATGTCGCGGAGGGAAACATCGGCTGCGCCCAGCGCAATGGCCGGCACGGCGGGAATATCCGTGCTGATGCCCAGCTCGTGCGCCAGGCGGGCGACGTTCGAAGGGCGTGCCTGCATCATCAGCTGTACCGTTACGGTGTTGACGCTGTTGATCAGGCCGCCCTCCAGGGAGTAGTATCCGCCATAATCGTTCGTCGCGTTTTTCGGCATCCAGTACTCGTACTGCGGGTAGGCCCGCAGCTGATTGGGATAATAAGAGCAGGGAGGGATGCCCTTTTGCAGGGCGGCAGCGTAAACAATGGGCTTGAAAGTGGACCCTACAGAACGGGTGGACAACACGTGGTCGTATTTGAAAAATTCATGGTTGACGCCGCCTACCCAGGCCAGCACTTCCCCGGTCTTCGGGTCGAGGGCCAGGAATCCTGCATTGAGTAGCCCCAGGTAGTACCGGATAGAATCCAGGGGGCTCATCTTTCGCTTTTCCTTGCCGCCGTTCCAGCTGAAGACGTCCATCTCAACCGGGATGCGCAGGACGGAGTCGATCGCCACGCTGTCCAATCCGGCAAGCCGCAGGCTCTGGTAGCGGGCCGACTGCCGAATGGCCGCTTCGAATACTCCCGGGGCTTCCCAGGGGTCGGCCCCGTTGAGGTGCCGGGTAAACGCTTTCTGCAGGCCCTCCATTTGCCCGGCCACCACTTCCTCCGCAATGTGCTGCATCCGGGCGTTGAGGCTGGTGTAGATTTTCAATCCGTCGGTATAAATGTTGTAGGCCATGCCGTTGGGCTTGCGCTTGTCTTTGAGCAACTCCTTGAGTTCCAGGCGGAGGTGCTCGCGGAAATAAGGCGCCGGGCCCTTGTTGTGGGTAATGGGGAAATAGTTAAGGGATAAGGGCTCCTTAACCAGCGAGTCGGCCAGGCGTTGGGACAGATATCCGTACCTGGCCATTTGGCCCAGCACCAGATTGCGCCGTGCCAGCGCATTCTGGGGTTGGGTAACGGGGTTATACATGGTGGTGGCCTTCAGCATGGCGACCAGCACCGCCGACTGGGAAGGCGTGAGCCGGGCCGGGCTGGTATTGAAAAACCGCTGTGCGGCGACTTTGATGCCGAAGGTATTCTCGCTGAAGGGCACGGTGTTCAGATACAGTTCGAGCAGCGCCTCTTTGGTGTACAACTTTTCCAGGCGCATGGCGATGAATACCTCCTTGACCTTGTTGATGACCAGAGAGTATTTGCCGTAATCCTCGCGGGGATATATGTTCTTGGCCAGTTGCTGGCTGATGGTGCTGCCCCCGCCGGAAGAACGTTCTCCGCGCAGAAGGGTCTTGAAGAAGACCCGCGCCCATGCCCGCAGGTCAACGCCATTGTGCTCGAAAAAACGGGCATCTTCGGTGGCGACCAGGGCGTTGATGAAATGGGGAGAAATGTCTTTGTACCGGACGTTGCTCCGGTTCTCAAAATAGTAACGGCCCAGAAGGGTGCTGTCGGAAGCGTACACTTCGGAAGCTACATAGTGGGTTACGCCTGCCAGGTCTTCTTCGTCGGGCAGTTTGCCGAATGCTCCGGCGGCAACGCTGGCGACAAAGGCTGACCCTGCTAAAAAGGCAAGGAAAAAGGTGAACTTGGCCCCCTTGACCGTCCACCCCGCAGCCGGGTAGTCGATCCAGAAATTATACCAGTTAACCGCAAATCGGCGCCTGAAATTGATCCATCTGTCCTTCATTGTACGTCTGTTTGATCATGGGATAAATGTGGTTAAGCTTTCAAGCGTTGCCCCGCGAAGGGTTGGGCAACGCTTGAAAACCTTATACGGGCCTTTGCCGGGCGGTTTGCGCCGGAGCCGGTAAACCCGGCTCCGGCCGCCCTGTATCTTTAGCTGCTATTCTTTGACGTAGAAGGTTTGGTTTAGATACCCGATTCCCGATTAAATTATAGTTAAGTTACAGACGGGTGTCCGTTGGCTTGACGATATTTGCGTTTGAGCGTTCTCTGCTCTTGGAAAACAGAGAAATTTTTTACGGGGAAAGCTGTAGAGATTATAACATATCTTAAATACGGAAGGGAGGGGTGGGAAGTTCCACCTTTGTGAGGATTTTTATATAATATTTTTTCAGGCGGCGGGGGGCGCCTCCGACCGCCGCCTGAAAAATATTTTACCGGCTCTTTTCTTCGCCTTTCAGGATGATCACATCAACCGCCGCGGCCTTGACCATAGCATTAAATGCCGGTATTTCCGTGTCTTTTAGCTTGTAAAAGACGGCCAGCTCTTCGTCGATCCTTTCCGTAAGCTCCCGTTTGGCGGCGTAAGCCTGCTCCGTCGGCCGGAAATCGCCGATGCCGGCCAGGGCATTGAGATGCGCCAGCTTGTTGGATAACTTAATGGGAAAGTTGAGCGGGTCCTGGCTGCTCTGGTTCCGGGTCTGGTACAGTTCGTTTTCCACTTTCGTCATCACGGAATCGATGGCCCGGGCTTTGGCCAGCAATTCTTCCTTGCCCTCTTCGCCCTTCCAGCGGCTGGTGAAGTGTTCGAGCTGCCGGCGCAGTTCCCGGATATCGGTAACGGCCTGATGGGCTTCGGACACTTTCTCGTTGACCTCCTGCATGAAGGCAAACTGCGCTTCCAGGTCTTCGTTTGTGCCGGCGGCGCGAGGGTCGCGGAGGATGTGGAAGGCCTGTTCCTGTTCCAGGCTGTCCACCTGCAGCCGGACGCTGTATTTTCCGGGGACGGCCCTGGGGCCTTTCAGGCCAGCCCACCAAAGCACCATCCCTTCAAAATCCTTGGCCCTGGGGTAATGCATATCCCATACAAACAAATTGGCGCCTTGCCTGGCCTCGAGTTTGTCCTCCTTTTCTTTCGCCTGACTACTGAATGTTCTGATCAAACGCCCGTTTTCGTCGTAAAAAGACAGCGCGGCCTGGGCGGCAGAATCCTCCGGCATCTTTTTGACATAATACTGCACGATCACGCCGCCCGGGTGGTTGGTGCCGGCATTTTTGGCGTTCAGGTCCTGGGCCCCGTCCATCCGGTAGGCATCGGCCGGCTGATAAAGGAAAATATCGCCGGCGGCAACTTCTTCACTCAATTGGTGCAAGGGCGTGATATCGTCGATGATCCAAAGCCCGCGCCCCTGGGTGGCGGCGATGAGGTTGTTGCCCTTAACGGCCAGGTCGGTAACCGGGACGGCCGGCAGGTTGAGCTGGAACTCCGACCAGTTGGCGCCGTCGTCGAAGGAGATGTACATGCCGGTTTCGGTGCCGGCGTACAACAATCCCCGGCGCTTTGGGTCGGCGCGCACGACGCGGGTAAAATGCTCTTTGCCGATCCCCGCTACGATGAGCCGCCAGCTTTTTCCGTAGTCTTCGGTTTTGTACAAATAGGGCTGGTAATCCCCCAGCTTGTACCGGGTTCCCGCGATATAGGCCCCTCCTTTATTGAAGGGGTCCGGCTCGATGCTGTTGATCATCATCCATTCCGGCATGCCGGAGGGCGTGACGTTTTCCCAACTCCGGCCGCCGTCGCGGGAGAGGTGCACAAGGCCGTCGTCGGAACCCGTCCAAAGCAATCCCTTTTCATAGGGAGACTCGGCGGCGGCAAATATGGTGCAGTAGTATTCTACTCCGGTATTGTCTTTCGTGATGGGCCCGCCGGACGGGCCGAGCCTGGTGGAATCGTTGCGGGTGAGGTCCGGGCTGATCAGCTCCCAGCTCCGGCCGCCGTTCCGGCTTACATGCAAGTGGTTGGAGGCGGCATAGAGCTTGTCGGGCTCATGGGGAGAAAAGAAGATGGGGAAGTTCCACTGAAACCGGTACTTCATGCCTTCGGCGCCATAACCCATGGGGTTGTCCGGCCATACGTTGATGGCCTGGCTCTCGCCGGTGCGGTGGTTCTTTCGGATGAGATAACCGCCGTAGCTGCCGCCGTAGACGATGTCGTCATCGGTGGGGTCCACGGCAATATGGGCGCTTTCCCCGCCGGCAGTGGGCTCCCAGTCCCGCTCGGAGATCGTGTTCGACTCGGTGCGGTGCAGGATGCGGACCGTGGAATTGTCCTGCTGGGCAGCGTAAATGCGGTAGGGGAAATGGTTGTCGGTGGTGACGCGGTAGAACTGGGCCGTTGGCTGGTTGTGATACGTGCTCCAGTTTTCCCCTCCGTCGAAAGAAACCTGAGCGCCTCCGTCATCGCCGATGATCATTCGCTGGTTGTCTTCAGGGGCGATCCACAGGTCGTGGTGGTCGCCGTGAGGAGCGTTATGAGCCTTGAAGGTCTTGCCGCCATCGGTGGATTTGTGATAGCGGACATTCATGACGTAGACCACCTCTTCGTCCCGGGTGTCGGCGTAGATGCGGCTGTAATACCAGGCGCGTTGCCGCAGGGCGCGTTCGCTGTTGATGCGGGACCAGGTGTCGCCCCCGTCGTCGGACCGGAAGACCCCGCCTTCTTCGGCTTCGATTATGGCCCAGACGCGGTCGGAATTGACAGGAGATATCGCTACGCCGATGATCCCCCGGAGCCCGGCGGGAAACCCTTCTTTGGAGGAAATGTCTTCCCAGGTGTCGCCCCCGTCGGCGCTTCGCCAGAGGGTGGCGCCTTCGCCCCCGCTCTCCAGGCTGTACGGCGTGCGGCGCACCCGCCAGGTGGAGGCAAACAGTATCCGCGGGTTGTTGGGGTCGAGGAGGAGGTCGACGGCGCCGGCATCGGCGTTGGCGAAGAGGATCCGTTCCCAGGTTTGTCCACCGTCTGTCGTCCGGTATACGCCTCGTTCCTCGCTGGAACGGTAGAGGTCGCCCATTACTGCGGCGTAGGCCAGGTCCGGGTTTCTGGGGTGTATCCGGATGCGGGAAATATGGCGGGATGCCCGAAGGCCCACCTGCTTCCAGGATTTGCCGGCATCCACGCTGCGCCATATCCCGTAACCGAAGGAAACATTCCCGCGCACTGTTTTTTCTCCGCCTCCGGCATAGATCACATTGGGGTCGTATTCGCTGACGGCCACAGCGCCGATGGAGCCGCCGAAGTACCCGTCGGAGATATTTTCCCAGGTCTGTCCGCCGTCTTTCGTGCGCCAGACGCCACCTCCGGTAGAGCCGAAATAGAAGAGGTTGGGCTGGCCGGGCACGCCGGTAACGGCGCAGGAACGCCCGCCCCGGTACGGGCCGATGTTGCGCCATTGGATGGAATTGTACAGGCGTTGGTCGTATTCTGTTTTGGGGGAGGCCGCTTCGCGGCTGGTGCGTTGTGCTTTTGCGTCCGGCATATAAGCCATCAGGCCCGCAGACAGCAGGAGGAGCAGAGCAGTTTTTCTTTTCATTGGATGTCCTGTTTTGAAGAAAGCCGGCCCGGAGGCATGGTTCCTTCTGTTCTTCAGAGAACCTTTGCCCCGGAAAGTTAGACAGGAATGGGAATTTTTCCGCTTTTGATGCAGGAAATGTTACAGGATTTACCGGACGGTGGGGTGCAAAAAGAATATATAGACAGGATTAACAAGATTATCAGGATATATAGACCCCTGTGGCGTAAGCTGCTACATCTTGTAAATCCTGTTAATCCTGTCTGTTTTCAGCCTTTTACACAACAGCTAGGGCAGGTGCAAAGAAGCTTCGTCTAATTGGAAAACAGCACAATTTTTTTCGCCGCAGATTTGCCGCCCTGTTCGACCTCCAGGTAAAAGCTGCCTGGCTTGTTTGCGGGCAAATTGACCTCGTCCCTGAATTCTCCGGAAAACTCCCCCAGGTCGTACTGGTAGATCAGGCGGCCGGCTTCGTTGTAGATGCGGATATTGGTCGCTCCGTTGTTCGGCAGGGTAAATTCCAGCTCGAATTCCTCTCCATCCAGTTCCAGAGAGAAGTCCTCGATGGAGAGGTTGCCGGCACCTTTCAAATTGATCCCCTTATCCCGGTTCACCTGGCCGGCTTCATCCGGGCCGATGTCTTCCACCTTAATCGCCGTCACTCTGGTTTCGCCGGTGATTGCGGTTTCTTCGCCGCTCTTTTTAAAATAGCGGTCAAACCATTCGCCGGGCATGGGCGCCACTTCGATCTCCATTTTGACGGCCTCCTCGGGCTTGGTTTCGCAATAGGATTTTATAGGGCCGCTCTCCTTCATCTTCCTGCCGTCCCGGAGGAACTCCACGGTGATCTGGTCGCCTGGTTTGAGGGCGTGGATAGCAGCGCTGATATCCTGCCAGTCCAGCATCCGAAAACCATTGATGGCTACGATGTGGTCCCCGTCTTCCATGCCGATGGCCCTGGCCGTTGAATTGTCGATGATTTTAACCGTGACGCCTTCCTGCTCGTTTTCGCTTGTTTTGGTGGCGGAAATGCCCAGAAAAGGGTCTTTGCACTTATCCCTTTCCTGGCTTTTGCGCTCACTGCGGGTGCCAAAAGTAGCGGGCAGGGTGCGTTTTTTATCTTTGCGGTATAGATGGAGGGTAGCGCTCTGGCCCGATTTGTATTTGTGTATGATCTGCGTCAGGCTCTGCTCTTTTCCGGTCCGGTATTCATCGATCCCGTAAATATAGTCGAACGGCTGTACGGCCGCTCGTTCTGCTGCGCTGTTTTCGATAACCCGGGTAACGTAGCTGCCGTAAAGATTATCGAAGCCCAGCTTGCGGGCTTTTTCCCCGGAAAGCTGCTCGGAGTAAATGCCCAGAAAGGCGGCTTTTTGTGTTGTTGCCTGGGCCGGCAGGCAGCTCGCCCAAAGCAGGCCTGCCAGGAGCATAGTAAAGTATTTCATCTTTCGTTTTTTTCTGGAGGCGGTATTTCGCCGCCGCCGGTAACACTTTTTGTCATTAAGGACTTCAACCCGAAAGACACCTGTCTGCCTTGGAGGGTTGCTTCCGGAGAGTATGGCGGGTTACAAAGCCTGGGCACCTTCCGGGGAGGAGGAAAAAAATGCCGTTCTTCTTTATTCAACGCCCGCCGGTGGTTACCTTCGCAAGCTGTTGTTTCATCTACACTGAATAAAATGAAAATTAACCTGATCCTTTTTGCCCTGGCGCTGGCTTTGTCCCTTTCCGCCTGTAAAACCAGGCAACCCATCCGCCCGGCTGAAGAATACGGCGCCCTGTTCGAGGAGCGGGTTTCCGTGATCAACATCCCGGTCGACGTGAATCTGCGGGAACTCGAGCGTTCGCTCAACCGGCAACTCAATGGCGTGATCTATGAGGACCAGAACCTCAACGATGGGGACAATATGAGGATCCGGGCGGAAAAACGGCAGGATATCCGCCTGGGAGTCGACAGCCAGCTCATCAAGTACAGGGTGCCGCTGTCCTTGTGGATACAGTACGACCTGGGCATTAGCAAGGTGGAGGCCGACGGAGAGTTGTCCATTGATTTCAAAACGGCTTTTGCCATCACGGAAGACTGGAATATCATTACCGTCACGGAAGTTGTCCGTCACGACTGGCTGAAAAAGCCCCGCCTGCGGATGGGGGTCGTCAACCTGCCTATCGGCTTTATCGCCGACCTGGTCCTGGAAAACAGCAAAAAGGCCCTTACCCGGAATATCGACAAGCTGGTGCAGGAGCAGTTTGCCCTCCGGGAAATGGTCAGCGAAGCCTGGGGGAAAATGTATGAGCCCTTACTGGTCTCTGAAACCTACAACACCTGGCTGGCCGTCAACCCGCAGGCTATCGGCATGACACCTCTGGACATGAAAGGCGACAGGATTCGCGGCACTATTTTTGTCGAGAGCCTGCCCCGGGTTTTCATCGGCAGGGCGCCGGATAAAATCCGCCCGCTTCCCTTGCCTCCGCTCCAGCTGCGCCGGGAAGCGGGCGACGATTTCACCATCTACCTGAACACCGAGATCTCTTACGGGGAGGCCGAGCGCATCGCCAAAGGGCAACTGGTGGGAGAGACGTTCTCCCAGGGAAAGCGCTCGGTCCGGGTAGAAGATATCGAGCTTTATGGCCAGGGCAATAAGATTGTCGTGAATACCGCCCTCTCGGGAAGCTATAACGGGAGTATTTACCTCGTCGGGCAGCCCGTTTACAATTTCAACAAGAACTCGATTGAGATCGAAAAACTCGATTACGAACTGAGCACCCGGAACTTCCTGCTCAAATCCGCCGGCTGGTTGCTGAAGAGCACGATGAAGAATAAGATCGAAGAGAATATGAATTTTCTGATGGACTACAACCTGCGGGAAATGCAGGGCCAGTTTCAGGAACAGCTACAGGAATACAAGATCACCGAAGATATTACCCTGAAGGGGGAACTGGAGCAATTGGCCATCCAAAATGCTTACCTGGCGCCGGAGTCCATCATCATCAGCCTGGCCCTGAACGGGCGCTTGAACATTAATGTAAAAGGGATCAATTAAACGGCCATTAGCGCATTTTTTCCATCATCAGGAGGCGTTCCTTGCCGTTTTCGTTCATTTTAAGGACAAGAGAGTCGGCAGTCAGCTTTACGATCTCCACCGCCTTCTTCGTCGAAGCCTGGTTGAGGGTGTCGGTGGTATACAGATATTTGGCTTCGATGTAATAGTCCCCGGCCTCTTTGTAATTCAACGTGCTGGAGTAGGCGTAACCCTTTTCACCAAATGACATCGTTATCTCGCTGGGGTCGACGCTGATGGGCGCCCCCTCCTCGATCACGGCAATGCCCGACCATTTTCCTTCTATGAGGCGCTCATCCACCGGAGAACAGGCACTCAGGAGCAGCAGGATGAAAAATAACGGTTTGAAAGTATGGTTCATTTGCGATTCAGTTGTTGTGTCTATTTAAGAATTATTTGCCCGGCGCTTCAGTTGCAGGGCCCCGCAAATTTAAGAGAACATTAAAATTCAGACCACAAAAGCCAGGGTGAACACACCCTGGCTTTTGCGGTTTTCCTGCCGGATAGGACGTTCCGGTGTTTCTGGCACTAGAATAACAACGGGTCGAGAACCAGGAATGCCAGTGCCCCGCCGATGAAGCCGATAAATGCAAGCCAGGCCACTTTGCGGAGGTACCAGATGAAGTCGATGCGCTCCATGCCCATGGCGGCGACGCCGGCGGCGGAGCCGATGATCAGCATGCTTCCGCCCGTACCCGCAGCATAGGCGATGAAATGCCAGAGTTTGGAGTCCATGGGAAGGTCATACATACCCATGGAGGCGGCGACCAGAGGCACGTTATCGATGATGGCCGAGGCGAAGCCGAGCAGTATCACGACAATATCCTGGTTGGGGATCACCTTGTCCAGCCATTCAGCCACATACCGCAGGGTGCCGACCTGTATTTCCTGCCCCTCGTGCATGACCGAGCCGAAGACGAGGCTTTCCAGGGCAGCGACGGCCATGAGGATGCCCAGGAAGAACAGGATGCTGGACATCTCTATCCGGGAGAGGGCCTTGTGGGCTGAGAACATGTGCCGCCGGGATTCGGAAAAATCCTCTTCAGGATGGATGTACTCAGAAACCAGCCAGACAACCCCCAGGCTCAGCATCATGCCGATGTAGGGCGGAAGGTGGGTGATCGTTTTAAATACCGGCACAAAAACAATGGCGCCCAGCCCAAGGTAGAGCATCACCGTGCTGCTGAGCAGTTTCTGCGCCTGCAGGTCGCCGGCGTCTTCGTCCAGCGTTATTTCCCCCTTGAATTGGGGCAGCAGCGTGGCAATGAAAGTAGGGATCGCAAAACAAGCGATGGAGGGCAGGATCAGATAAGTGATCAGCCCCTGGGCTGAAACCTTGTTGCCGATCCAGAGCATCGTCGTGGTCACGTCGCCGATCGGCGACCAGGCACCGCCGGCATTGGCGGCAATGACGATCATGGAGACGAACCAAATCCGTTCGTTTTTATCCGTGACGAGCTTGCGCAGCAGGGTGACCAGCACGATGGTGGCGGTCAGGTTGTCGATGATCGCTGACAGCACGAACCCAAGGGCGCCGACGATCCAGAGCAGCCGTTTTTTGCTTTTGGTGCGCACGTAACTTTTAAGGACTTCGAAGCCCCGGTGCAGGTCGATGATCTCGACGATGGTCATGGCGCCGATCAGGAAGATGAGAATCTCGGCCGTCTTGCCCAGGTGGTGGAGCAGCGTGTTGTTGAACCCGTCGGCCGGGCCGCCGTGCCCGCCGCCCTCATGTCCGTGGCCGTCAACGGCAAACATGCTGAATACTTCCTCATGAGTGTCGATGACGGAAAGCCAGCCGTAATTGAAGCCTATAGCCAGCAGGGCCCAGCATAGGGCCGCCATCATCAGGGCGGGAACTGTCTTGTCGAGGCGCAGGGGGTGCTCAAAGACTATCGTCAGATAGCCCAGGATGAAACATAGGATTACTGCAGTGGTCATTGGATGTTCTTGTTGGTATTAACGGTTTCGTTCGGGCGGTTCACGCCGCCAGGTAGCCCTAAGGGGCCGGCGAAGAATAACTTCCCCATTTGATACAGCTATTTTTCTCCGGCCCCTAAAATTATAATTTTCTTCCTGCTGAGCCTACCTTTTTAGGATAATTCTGTAAAATGGGGAGTGGTATGCAGCTTTTCATTAATTTTGCATGTTCATAGAAAAACGAATCAGCATGGTAAAGATCGGTGATGTCGAGGTGGGTGAATTCCCCTTGTTGCTGGCCCCGATGGAGGATGTCAGCGACCCTCCGTTCCGGGCCTTGTGCAAAGCTCACGGATGCGATATGATGTATACGGAGTTCATCTCCGTCGAAGGCCTGATCCGGGATGCGGACAAAAGCGTCCAGAAACTGGATATTTACGATTATGAGCGGCCGATAGGCATCCAGATATTCGGAGCGGAAATGGACTCCATGATGCGGGCCGCCGCGATCGTCGAGGAAGCCCGCCCGGAAGTGCTGGACATCAACTACGGCTGCCCGGTCAAAAAGGTCGTTTGCAAAATGGCCGGCGCCGGCATCCTGCAGGATATCGATAAGATGGTCGAACTGACGGACGCGGTGGTGAGGTCGACAAAGCTGCCCGTAACGGTAAAGACCCGCCTGGGCTGGGATGAAAACACCAAATACATCGAAGAGGTGGCAGAACGCCTCCAGGATGTCGGCATTAAGGCGCTATCCATCCACGGGCGTACCCGAAAGCAGATGTATAAAGGCGAAGCGGACTGGACGCTCATCGGAAAAATTAAGGAAAACCCGCGGATTCATATTCCGGTTTTCGGCAACGGCGATATTGACAGCCCGCAAAAAGCCCTGGAATACCGGCAGCGTTTTGGCGTTGACGGCATTATGATTGGCCGCGCCAGCATCGGTTATCCCTGGATCTTCCGCGAGATCAAGCATTTCTTCCAAACGGGAGAACTGCTGCCTCCGCCTTCGGTCCGCGAGAGGGTGGAAGCAGCCAGCGAGCACCTCCGCCGTTCCCTGGAGTGGAAAGGGGAAAAGCTCGGCGTCCTGGAAATGCGCCGCCACTACACCAACTACTTCAGAGGGTTTCCCGGCATTAAGGAATTCAGGAAGCGCCTGGTCACCGATGAAGACCCGGCATCCCTGTTTGCCACCCTGAGCGAAATAGAGGAACACTTCAGCGATGCAGAGCTTGTCGTTCACTGAGCACGCAAGGACTGCGTCCATAAAAAGCATTTGTTTTGGTATTCAATATAGAGCCACACGAGCGTAAGATTTTTGAAGTTATCAGCCAGACGGCTGATGAACTGGGCTACCCGGCCTACGTGGTAGGCGGATATGTCCGGGACCGCCTGCTGGCGCGCCCCTCCAAGGATATGGACATCGTATGCGTCGGCAGCGGTATCCGCCTGGCCCAGAACGTGGCCGCCAAACTGCGGCCCATCCCCCGGGTGACGGTCTATAAGCGCTTCGGGACCGCCATGCTGAAGCACCGCGACCTGGAGATCGAATTCGTCGGCGCCCGAAAGGAATCCTACCGCTCGGACAGCCGCAAGCCTACTGTCGAGGAGGGAAGCCTCGAAGACGACCAGCACCGCAGGGATTTTACCATCAACGCGCTGGCCGTCAGCCTCAATGAGTCGGATTACGGGTCTATTATCGACCCTTTTGACGGGCTGGAACACCTGGAGGCCAAGCTGATCAAGACGCCCCTGGAACCGGGAAAGACCTTTTCCGACGACCCCCTGCGCATGATGCGCGCCATCCGCTTTGCCACCCAACTGGGGTTTGCCATTGACCCGGAGACCCTGCGCGCCATCAGCAAATTTCGCAACCGCATCAACATCATTTCCAAAGAACGCATCACAACCGAGCTCAATAAGATCATCCTGGCCGATGAGCCTTCCGTCGGCTTTAAGCTGCTTTTCGATACCGGCCTGCTGCAACTCGTCTTCCCCGAAATGGCCGCCCTGCAGGGCGTGGACGTTCGCAATGGCCGCGCCCACAAGGACAACTTCTACCACACCCTCCAGGTGCTGGATAACCTGAGCCGGAATACCCACGACCTCTGGCTGCGCTGGGCGGCTATCCTCCACGACATCGCCAAGCCGCCCACCAAACGCTTCCACCCGGAACAGGGGTGGACCTTCCACGGCCACGAAGCACTGGGGGCAACCATGGTGCCGCGCATCTTCAAAAATCTCCGGCTGCCGCTGGACCACAAGATGAAGTACGTGCAGAAGCTCGTCCGCCTCCACCTCCGGCCGATCAGCCTGACCAAGGAAAACATCACAGATTCAGCTATCCGCCGCCTGCTCTTCGAGGCCGGCGACGATATCGACGACCTCATGATGCTCTGCGAAGCGGACATCACTTCCAAAAACCCGAAAAAGGTGGTTCGCTACCTGGAAAATTACGAGATGGTGCGCGAACGGCTCAAAGAGGTGGAGGAAAAAGACCACCTCCGCAACTGGCAGCCCCCGGTTTCCGGCGAACTGATCATGGATACTTTCAACATTCCTCCTTCGCGGGAAGTGGGCATTATCAAAAATGCCATAAGAGAAGCTATCCTGGATGGGGACATCCCCAATGAGTATGAGGCCGCCTTCCGGTTCATGCTGGAAAAAGGCAGGGAGATCGGGCTGGTGGAGCATCAGAACCAGGACAATGACTAATTAACGCGAGAGGCCCGGCTGTTTCCGGCCGGGCCCCGCACAGGTTCGTTCAGACGTATGATCGATCAGTATCTTCTGTCTCGGCCGCCGCCGTAGCCACCACCGCCGCCGTAGCCGCCGCCGCCGCCGCCTCTCCGGGGATTGTCTTCTTTCGGGCGAGCCTTTTTCACGACAATTGTCCTGCCATCGAGCTCTGAGTCGTTTAATTCATTGATAGCCGCCTGCGCTTCGTCATCGTTTGGCATTTCAACGAATCCAAAGCCTTTGGACCTGCCTGTAAATTTGTCCATAATGATCTTGGCGCTGCTCACTTCACCGTACTCTTCAAAGGTTTCCCTCAAAGTGTCTTCATGAGTGTCGAAACTCAGTTTTGCTACGAAAATGTTCATCACTAAAAATTTAAATTGTGGTAATTTGAGACTTTGATGAGTAGCAAATCCCGGCTGGAGTGGAGCCATTTGCTAAACAAAAAAATGCTCATTTGTACTGTAAAGATATTTATTCTGCAGTAGGAAGTAAAGGGCAGGGCAGAAAAAGGGTGGGGGAATAGAAAAAGCCGCCCCTTTGCCCGAAGGAAAGGCGGCGGCTTTCTTTTTTCAGGAAAAAGTACCGCACAAGTATCAGGGACGTTTTTGGACCCTCGAAAAAAACACGTATAAGGCCGCCGGCGTGGTTCAGTAATCCCCTTGTCTCCGAGGAGAACCCTGACCCCCGATTGTTATCGGGGCTGGGGTTGAGGCCCGCCCTAGTCACGCCAAGTCTAACCCTAATTTGTTGAAAATGTAGAGTCAAAACTTTTGATACTTGCACGGTGGCTGACAGCCCATTAGGCTGTCGGTGCCTACAAATTAATGAGGTTTTCCGTCAAAAGGCAACTTTGAATTGTAAAATTTCTGTTCTTAACCTTTTTTTCGAGGCTTGATCTCCAGCATCAGGGAGATGATGTGGGAAAAAGTATTTTCCTCGCTGCCCAGGTCGGTGAAGGCGTAGTCGACTTTCAGGCTGGAAATGCCCAGGCCGACGCCCAGGCTGGGCCGCATCCGCAGGTTCTCGGTATTGTCGAAATCCCGGATGCGCTGGAACTGGTTCAGCCCGGCACGCAGGTAGATGAACTGCTTGTAATCCGCTTCCAGGCCAAAGGCGGGGTCGATGCTGAACGGGCTGGCGGAAACCAGCGTGTTGCGCTGCCCGTCGGTGGTGACGATGAGGTCCAGTTCGGGCAACAGCCCCACGTTGCCCAGCCCGAACCGCCGGGCGGCGCCGAGGATGAGCTGCGGCTTGGTGATCTCCACGCTGTTGATCGGCACTTCGTTGTTGGTGAGTTCCAGCACTTCTTTTTCTTCTTCCGTAAAGCTGAAGGACCAGGCATTGAAGGTGGTCGTGATGTCTTTTGCCAGCAGGCCGAACTGCCATCCGTTGTTGCGGTATTGCAGGCCGGCATCCACCCCGAACCCCCAGGAAGTGGCAAAGGGGCCGATCCGCCGGTGCACGACCTTGATGTTGCCGCCCAGTTGCAGGCGGCCCTTTTGCGTTTTGAGGCGCTGGGCATAACTGAGCAGCAGGGCGTAATCCGCCGCGGAAAACTCGACGATATTGTCGAAATTAATGCTGCCGTCGCTCTCGTACAGGCTGAGGGTGTTGGGGATTTCGTCGATGCCGAAACGGATCACGGACAACCCCAGCCGCCGGTCCTTGTTGGCCAGGGGCAGGGTGATGCCCAGGTAGTCGAATTTCCCGACGCCTGCGAACCACTCAGAATGCATAGCCCCCACCTGGAGGCTTTCCGACTCGCTCAGGTTGGCCAGCCCCGCTGGGTTCCAGACGCCGGCGGTGACATCCTCCGTGCTGGCAATGACGGCGTTGCCCAGCGCCTGCGCCCGCGCGCCTACGCCGATGGAGAGGAACTCGTTGCTGTACTTTTGGGCCCAAAGGGGCAGGGCGGCCCAGCTTGTTATCCATATCAAAATGAGGAAGCGTAGTGATCTCTTCATGCTTTGTGCTGATTTTAATTGCCGGGAGGAAAGCCCTGCTTTCCTGCTTCAGCAATCATAACGCAAGTATAGCATTTTAAGTGTAAGGGGTGAGCTATGACGGGCATTTTTGTCTGCCCTGCGCTTATTATGGTGTGGTTCTCAGGAACCGAAAATTTTGTTGCTCGCGAGATTGTTCAGCAATGTGTGTCCGCCCGCAAGCTTTGAACCGCAGAGGCCGCTGAGAACCGCAGAGTATTCGCTTGACAGCGAATACTTTGTGACCTCTCTACGTGTCTCGGCGGCCTCTGCGGTTTAAACAAAAGACACAGCGTTTTGAACAGTCCCTTGCTCGCAGCCAAACCAACAACAGACAACCAACGCCCAACAACAGACAACAGACAACCAACGCCCTTTCCTGCCCCTACAACCCTTCCTCCTCGATCTCCGCCTTCAAATCCCGGTTGATGGCAATGCTGGCGTTCAGCTCGAACCCCACCAGCAGGATGAGGGAGTTGAGCTGTATCCACAGCATCAGGGCGATGATGGCGCCGATGGAGCCGTAGAGTTCGTTGTAGGTATTGAATTCGTTGACATAGGCCGAAAAGGCCAGGGAAGTGATGATGCAGAGCACCGTGGCCAGGGTGGCGCCGGGAGAAAAAATCTGGAACCGCCGGATGGCAGACGCGCCGTACCGGTAGATGACGGCGATGCCGAAGTAGAAGAGCAGCAGGATGGCCATCCAGCGCAGGACCTGTATCATCACGCCGGTGAAGGTGTCCCAGTGGACCAGTTCGTAGAACAGGCTCAGCAGGAACTCTCCGAGGATGATCAGGATCACCGCGCCCATGAGCAGGGCGCCCAGCAGCAACGTCAGGCCGGTGGCGATGAGCCGCTTGCGGATCTCTCCCCGCTTCTTGAAGGTCTTATTATACGATTTCTCAAAACCCTGCATCAGGGCCAGCATGCCATTGGAGGCGAAGTAAATGGCAAGGATGAAGCCGAAGGACAGCAGCCCGAACCGGGGGTTGTTCGTAATGTCGTCCACAAAAGCGAAGAGCCGCTCCCCCGCTACGCCGGGCAATATGCGCTGGATTTCGCTGCGCAGGTAAAAATCAAAGTTCTCTCCTTCCGGCAGGTAGTCGATCAGCGCCCACTTGAAAATGGGGATAAGGGTGAAAAAGCCGATCAGGGAAGGGAAAATCGACAGGAAAAAACTGAAGGCGATGGCATTGGCCCGGGTAAAGAGGTCGTAACGCTGGGATTCGTGGTAGAGAAAAACCGTCACGTCGTAGATCGGCACCTTGAAAAAGCCGGGTAGGGAGTGCTCTTTCGTCCACCGGATGGTGTTCTTCACCAGGGGGTGGTTGAGAAAATAATCCTGTATCGCTTTCAGGTCAATCTTTTTCAAAATGCGGCTTCAGTTTTTCCACTAAAAAATCGGGGGCGGGGATGGTGCGCTGGGTATCGATTTTGACAAAACACAATTTTACCGTCCCTCCGTTTACCAGCTTCCCCGCTTCGTTGAATAACTCCATATGGAAAACAATATACTGGCCGGGTAGTTCTCGCAGGGTCGTCCGGATGGTGATGAGCTCGTCGTACAGGGCGGGCCGGACATAACGCACGTTCAGGCTCATCACCGGCATGATGATGCCGTGCTCCGCCTCCAGCGCCTTATAGGTAAGCCCCAGCGACCGGATGAGCTCCACCCGCCCGATTTCGTAGTACTGGGCGTAGTTGCCGTAGTAGAGGTACCCCATCTGGTCGGTCTCCCCGTAGCGCACGCGTTTTTGGAACTCGTGGGTGTACATGGTTTGTTTGCTGTTTGCTGTTCGCTGTTCGCTGTTTGCTGTTCGCTGTTCGCAGCTGGCGGCTCACCAAGCGAACCGCGAATCGCGAACCGCGAACCGCAGCCCCCCCCTACAAATCCTCCCGCTCGATCGGGCAGGTCATACAGTGCGAGCCGCCCCGGGCCCGCGACAGTTCGTTGGAGGGCAGCAGGATAATGGTGTCGTTGATCTCTTCCGGCTTGATGATGCCGTCCTTAAAAGCCGCCAGCAGTTCCCGGGCGTGGGCGGTGCGGTACCCTGCTTTCTCGAACGCCCGCTCCGTCATGGGGTTGCGGTCGTAGGTGAGGGCTACGCCGGGCTTGATGGTCACCAGGTTGCACCCGTCCGTCCACTGCTCCCGTTCCTGGTAGGGGGATTCCCCGTCGCCGCTCCAGATGAATTTCATTTTTGAATTGATCTCCGACACGATGAAGTCCTTGACGGTAGGGTAGTGGCGCTCCACGCCATCCTGCCCGTAAACCGTCACGTACGAACCCAGCCCGTCTTTCACGATGGGCTTGTAGGCGACTATGTGGTTGCGGTTGACCTGGGTGAATACCGTGTCGATGTGCATGAAGCTCCGGTCGTTGGGGATATTGACCTGCACGACGTGTTTGATGACGCCTTTTTGAAGCAATACATCCTTTAGCGACCGGACGGCATATTCGGTCGTGCGCTCGCTGCAGCCGATGAGCAGGTACTCCTTGTTGAGCACCATCATGTCGCCGCCTTCGATGGAGATCATCTCGCCCCGGCGCGAGGGCGGAAACTCGTCCACCCGGTTCATATTGATGATGCGCCCGTTGTCCCGCAGTTCCCGGAAAATGGGGTGCGCCCAGATGATGAAGCGGGTCAGGTAGTTTTCCCGGAAGCGGGCCTCCTTGGCCGGCTTGGTGATCACGACGTGGTCGTTGACCGTCACCGCGATGTCCCGCGTGAAAATGAAGTTCGGGATGGGGTCGAACAGGAAATAGTCTTCTTCCGGGTAGTAGCCGTTGACCAGGACCTTGGCGAGCAGCTCGTCCGGCATTTCGAGCAACATGTCCAGGTAGGTGGTGGGCAGCTCTTCGTAATCGACGATCTTGCCCAGCATCTCCTGCTTGCTCTCCTCGTCGTGGCGCAGGGCTTCGCGCAGCAGGTTGGTGGTGCCCAGGACGTTCTCGTTGCCGACGAAGGCGCGCAGCACGTTGGTGAAAATGTCGTGTTCTTCCTGCATCCGGGGCAGGTAGACGATGTCGTCGAACAGCAATTCTTCTGCTCTTTTGGGGGAGATGCGGGCGATGCCTTCGTCCGGGCGGTGGACAATAACCCGCCGGAGTTTCCCGATCTCGGAGGAAACGTGTACTTGATTGGCCATATCTGATTGTTATTCGGGCTAAACGGTAACTACTTTTTCCACTTCGTAAATGGAGTTGATCTTTCCGGCAAAGATGCAATAAAATCGTGGATTTTCATTGAGAATGGAGATCTCTGTAGGCCGCCCGTCGTCTATGTAGTTGGCCTTCAGTTTGGATTTGATGGTGTACATGGAGGTGAAGTAATGGAATTCCACCTCATCCGCAAAATAATGCTTGATCTGGCCGATCATCTTGCGGTAGTTGGAACGGGGCCGTGCCGGGCAGGGGCTGCAGATGGAGGGGAAGTCCGGCCGGCATTCCGGGTTCAGGGCCTGGCAGTCGAACGTGGGCAGGTTGTCATAGGAGACTTTGTGGTGGGTATAAGCCACAGAGGACAGGGAGAGCATGTCCGACAGGCCGTAGGGCATGATCGAGCCGAATTGCCCGTCCATCACCGTCAGGCCTATGTTCTTTACCTGCGGGGAAGTCACGAAGGCCATTTCGGATATTTCGTGCATCAGGTCGATGTCCCGGAGGCCAAACAGGCGGTTGATGGCATTGCTGCCGGCGTAGGTGGCGTTGATCACCTGCCGGGCTTCTACTTCCTGCCGCCGGCCGTTTTCCAGGCTGCGCAGTTCTATAGCCCACGCCTCGCCTCTGGCTTCGGCCCGTTCTACCTGGCTGTACAGTTGGACCTCTATGCTGCCGGCGTGCGCTTTCAGCTGCTGCCGGTAGTACTCGGCGATGAGGATGGGGTCGAAAGTGTATTCTACAGTAGAATACAGGGCTTCCAGGCGGTGGTAGTTGAACAGCGGATGCCGAAGGACCGGCTCGCATTTGATCTTGATGAATTCGCAAAACCGCTCGAACTGAAGGTGGTCCGTAAAGGACCCGAACCGGTCGATGGCGTAGTACTTTTCGAATTCGAAGTTGATAAACTGCTGGTGGTCAGCGGTGAAGCGCGCTTTATTGTCGTCCGACATGAGAGCGGTGGCCACGCTGCGGGGGTAGTGGTACCCGCTGTGCAGCCGGGCCTGGTTGACGATGGAGGCTTTTTTCAGCAATTCTTTTTCCTTCTCCACAATGCAGGTGCGCAGGCCGTATTTCGACAGGTAGAGCGCCGCGTAAATGCCGAAAATGCCGCCGCCGACGATCAGGAAATCATACTTTTCTCGCGCGCTGCTCATCCCGGTAGCTTCTTTAAGCTTTGATACAAATCCCGGTAGCTAAAAGTTTGGAGAGCTTTGAAAAAGGCCAGGCTGTCTTCCAGCTGTTCCGGCCTGGAAACCCCCAGCAGGATGCCCTCCATATCCGGGCTGTGATAGGCGAAGGCCAGGCCGCAGTGGTTGAAGCTGGAAACCGGCGGCCGGCCGCCCTGCTGGTTGACCTCCTGCAGGATGGCCTGCAGTTTTTTTGCCAGGGGGTGTTCTTCCTCTACGTTTCCGCCCCTGGCCCGGAGGGAGCTGTCGGCACGATACTGGCCCGGGTCGAGCTTGACGCCGCCGGCGTTGATGCCGTAGGCAATGAACCCGGCACGCCCGTGAAAAGCCTGGTAGCGGGAGTAGTCGGAATGAAGGATGTTGTGCTTGGCCTGTATGCGGAAATCCAGGCTGAATTCCTGGTTGAGGCGGGCATAAATCCCGGGGTGTTTTATGCCGGACAGGCCGGCGCGCAGGCCCTGCTCCCGGGCGATGGCCAGCGCCTCCAGGCTTTCCCGGATGCCCTTTTCTTCCTGCCGGTTGTCCCAGTGGATCATGAAAGTATCCAGGTTGGGCCCGAATTCGCTGCGGTATTCGTCCAGCAGCATAAGCAGGAAGCTTTTGGACAGGTTGTTCTCCGGCGTCCGCAGGTTGTTGACGCTGCCCACCTTCATCATCACCTTAAGGTCTTGTACCTTATGGGCTTTTATCCACTCCAGCAGGATGTTTTCCGCTTTGCGGAAGTCATCCGGGTTTTTGTTGATGGGATAGTTGGTGGCGCCGTCCACTTCCCGGAAGCCGGCCCGGTAGAAGCGGTCCAGCAGGCCAAAACAGGTGGAGCGGGGCACCGTCCAGCCCCACATGGCCGTGCCGAGGAGAAGGGTGGGAGAGGAGGGGGATGGTTGCATGGTTTTGTAGGTTAATTGAGGGAAAGTTCAATTTTCTGTATTCCTGAAAAGACGAAGGGGCAGGCACTTGCCGAACCGCGCCCGTCTTCGCTATGCTCTTCCGGGTGAAAACCGCGAATAGCGAATTGCGAATTGCGAACCGCGAATAGCGAATTGCGAACCGCGAACCGCGAATAGCGAATTGCGAACCGCCCCCCTCACCCCAACCGCAACAACCGGTAAATCTCCTTCTTCTCCATCTCCCGCACCTCGCCCACCTTCATGTCCCGGATTTCCAGCCGTTCGATTTTTGACCGGATGAGGCGGAGGACCGGAAAGCCCACCTTGGCACACATGCGCCGCACCTGCCGGTTTTTGCCTTCCTTCAGCTCCAGTTCGATCCAGGAATCCGGCACGGTCTTGCGCGCCCGGATCGGCGGGTCGCGATCGGGAACGGCCGGCGGCGCGGGCAGGAGGAGCGCCTGGGCGGGCAGGGTTGTATATTCCTTTTTCCCGACGCGTATTTTGACGCCCTTCCGCAGTTGTTTCATATCTGCCGCCTGCGGCTCTCCCTCCACCTGCACCAGGTAAGTGCGGCTGTGGGCGAACGACGGGTCGAGCAGGAAGTGGTTCAGCCGCTTGTCGTTGGTGATGATCAGCAGCCCCTCGCTGTCCTGGTCCAGCCGCCCGACAGGGTATACGTCCTTGGGAAACTGGAACAGTTCCCCCAGCGTATGGTGGCTGGGATGCTCTTTGGTAAACTGGCTGAGCGTCCCGTAAGGCTTATATACAATAAAATACTTTTCCATTTCACTTTACATTTCCATCCATTTCCACCGTATTTCCATGTATTTCCACGTATTTCCCCATCCATCACACATTAAACCGAAAATGCATCACATCCCCGTCCTGCACCACATACTCCTTGCCCTCCACGCCCATCTTCCCGGCTTCCTTGACAGCGTTTTCGGAACCATACTTCACATAGTCGTCGAACTTGATCACCTCTGCCCGGATGAACCCCTTTTCGAAGTCGGTATGGATCACCCCGGCGGCAGCAGGCGCTTTCCAGCCCCGGCGTATCGTCCAGGCCCGTACCTCCTTCTCGCCGGCGGTGAAGTAGGTGATGAGGTCCAGCAGGTGGTAGCTGGCGTGGATGAGCTTGTTGACGCCCGGCTCTTCCAGCCCCATGGCTTCCAGGAATTCCTCCCGTTCTTCCCGGGTATCCAGCTGGGCGATCTCCGCTTCGATGCCGGCGCTGATCCAGATGATCTCGGCATTTTCGCCGGCCACCGCCTGGCTGAAGGCCTGGGTGAATTGGTTGCCGTCGTGGACGGAATCTTCGTCGACATTGAGGACATACAGCACCGGCTTGGCGGTCAGCAGGAACATGTCCTTGACCAGGGCTTTCTCGTCTTCGTCCAGTTCCAGCAATCGCGCCGGGACACCCTGTTCCAGTTTTTCTTTGATGTGCTCGGTCACCGCCACCGCTTTCTGGTCTTCCTTTTTGGCGCTCTTGGCCTGCTTGCGGAGGCGCTCCAGGCGTTTCTCTACGGTCTCCAGGTCTTTGAACAGCAGCTCCATGTCGATCACTTCCCGGTCGCGCACCGGGTCCACCTCCCCGTCGACATGCACCACGTTGGGGTCTTCGAAGCAGCGGACGACGTGCACGATGGCGTCGACCTCCCGGATGTTGGCCAGGAACTGGTTGCCCAGCCCTTCGCCCTTGCTCGCGCCCTTGATCAGCCCGGCGATGTCCAGGATTTCGATGGTGGTGGGCACCACGCTCCTGGGCTGCACGAGTTCCGCCAGCTTGTCCAGCCGTTTGTCCGGCACGGTGATCACCCCGATGTTGGGGTCTTTGGTCGCAAAGGGGTAGTTGGCCGCCAGCGCTTTGGCGGAGGTCAATGCATTGAAAAGGGTAGACTTCCCGACGTTCGGCAGGCCTACGATGCCACACTTCAGTCCCATATATTATTGATGTTTTTTCGTAAATCAAAGTTGATGCATCGGGCAGAATTGCATGCGAAGGCTATCCTTCTAACGCTGGATAGTTTGACTAACCTCGCGTCAGCGTGGCGCTTCGTAATCCTGTTAATCGTGTCAATCCTGTCTACATTAGGCCACGTGCACAACCCAGAGCGGGTAGCCCATACACAATGCATCTGCCAGCCCGCTCATCCTGCCAATCCTGAAAATCCCGTTCATCCTGTCCTTTTTTTCGAGGCGCAAAGATAAAAGAATTCAGCTGAAGAGGAACATAAGGATGAAATTCGCTCCCTGACATTTTTTAAAGTTCAAGTTCAAGAGCCAAGTTCAAGCCCAAGGTTGGGCCTTGGTACTTGCGCTTGCGCGTACGGTTGGAACTTTAAGGGCAAGTTAATTTTTCGAAAATAAATTTTACTCAGTTAAAGTTTTCTCACCACTACAAAAACAACCTACATCCCTGCAAATGCTACCTGCCAAACCTCTATTTCCAGCGCCCCGTCGAGCCGCCAGGCACCCTGTAAGCTCAACCATCCCCCCTCCACTTTTGTATTCTTAGAAAATTTCGAACACCTGATATGAACTTCCTGGCCCACTTTTTCCTTTCCTGCGAACGCGAGGAGTTGCTGATCGGCAACTTCCTGGCCGATTACCTCAACAACAAGCAGCTGAGGCAATACCCCGAACCCATACAGGAGGGGGTGCGCCTGCACCGCGCCATCGACACCTATACCGACAACCACCCCGAGGTGTTGAAGGGCGTCCGCCGCCTGTACGGGCCGCACGGCAAATACGCTCCGGTGATCGTAGATGTGTATTACGACTACCTGCTGTCGGTCAACTGGCAACGGTATTCAGACAAACCGCTGGCGGAATTCACCCAGGATATATACCGAACGCTGGAAGAAAACATGGACCTCATGCCCCCCGGCCTCCGGCAACACCTGCCCCAGATGATCGCCGACGACTGGCTGCGCGCCTACGGCACCCACAACGGCCTGGCCATCGCCTTCCGCCGCATGAAGGCGCGGGTGAGCCGCCCGGAATACCTGGACGGAGTGCTGGAAAGCCTCGTCCTGCATTTTGAGGAGCTGAACGAGGAGTTCAATGCTTTTTTTCCGGAAGTGATGGAGTACGTGCGGTGTGCGTGTTTGTGAAGTGGTGGCAAAAGGGGGAGGCTTTGTTGTATTCAAATACAGACGGGGAAATAACCTTGCTACAGCAAAATAAGTTATAACTTATCGTGATACGGTAATTTGGGGGATATGAGGGGCGGGGTTGCTGCTGGTATTTATTAGAACATTTTGTTCACGCACAAAAAAACAGCATTTTATTTATAAAGTTAAGCCAAAAACCTTACTTTGCTTCTTCTTTGCAAACATGCCCGAAACAATTCATTACCGTTATCCTTTAGTGCAGTATCAATTGATGCGCCGCCGGCCGCGCCTGCTCTTTCTGGAAGAGGCTATAGAAGACGCCCGCCACTTCTTTACCCGGCCCGATTGGGACCTTACCATGAATGGCCGACCATGCCAAACCACGGTTACCGAACTCAAGGCCAGCCAATACGATATCGGGCTTACTCCCGGAGAGTTCCACCACTACCGCCTGTTTCGCTGGCAGGCCCTCAACACGGACAATTTCCAAAGCTACCGGCAAACAGAGACGCTGGCCGCCAAGGTGGCCTTTCTGGAGCGCGTTCTTATTGGGCAGCTCCTCAGTTTTTTCACCGGCGTGGGCCACCGCCTGCCCGAGCGTTTCGAACTGGCGCTCACCGACTGGCATTATTCGGGTTCTGCCATGTACAAGGGCGTCCGCGTCTGCACTTTTGGCCTCTCTTTCCGGGCTGACTTGTTGCTGCCGCCGGGTGTGGGGCTGGGCAAGGGGGTGAGTTTGGGGTTTGGGAGGGTGGGGAGGGGAGGAGAACCGAAAGATGCCAGGCAAGGATAAAAAACTAAAATATCAATCCAGAATATGGCAGATACTATAAATGACGCTTATGTTCAGGCTTTGCTAAACGGATTAAGCCCGGCAAGCTGGGTGCAGTTGGATGAAACCGATGTCAGTATATTTGACCACAATCGGCTCCTGGCGGCAACGGTACATTGCCTGAGGAAAAACAACGACGGGGAGGCCCCAAGGTTTTTACTCGTCAAAGGCGCAGTGTCCGGCATTCAACCCTTCATTTACTATGATGTTGGCGGCGAACAGATCGATGATGCGAAAAAGGCCTCCAAGCGCCTGCGCGGGCGTTCCTTTTTGGTGGCGTATTTTTGCCAGGTTGTAGCCGAGTACCTCATAGAACACCTGAAGCTGGAACAGGCGAATATTCTTTTTGTGGGGGGCGGCCATTTCAACCTGTTATTGCCGGATACTGACAAAACAAGAACCGATTTGGCCCGCCTGCAGAAGCAACTCAACCTGGGTATCTTTAAAAACATAGGCATGCAACTGAACCTGCTGCTGGCATGGGTGGAAGCCGGCGCCGACCTGTTTCAAAATGCCAACGAATGCTACCGGCTGGTCAGTGACCGGCTTGAGCACCAAAAGCAGCGACGGTATATCAATCATTTGGCTGAATTCTTTGATCAGGAAGGCTCGCATAAAGATTATAAAAAAACCGAGGAAGAACACGAGCAAATAGGGACGCTGGTCCCCTATGCAGAATTTCTCCTGGAGGTATACTAGGCGCGGTCACCAGAGGTGAAAAGTTGGAGAGTACCTATCTTTGTTGGTGACCAAACCCACAAAATATGTACTCTCCGATAATCAGCGAAGCTGACTATGAATATGCAAGGTACTACAAAAAGTACGGTTGTTCACCATTAATCCGGCAGCGCATGCATGTACTATGCCTTCGAGCTATCCCGATGGCTATCGGGACGCCCCGGGGCTTGTGCCGAGGCGGCAGACGTACACCCGAACTCGGTTACCCGGTGGACAAAGGCTTATATGGAACGAGGGCGGGCCGGGCTGCTGGCAGTAGAGTGCTATCGCCCTGCCAGCGATTTGGTAACCTATGCCGACAAGATCAAGGCTGATTTTGACAAGGACCCGCCTCGTTGTGCCAGCGAGGCGCGCAAACGGATCAAGCAGCTAACCGGCTTAGAGCGTGGAATGACTCAAGTGCGCAAATTTGTCAAGCACGTGCTCAAGTTTCGCTACCGTAAGTTCCGCCCCCTGCCAGGAGGGAAGATGCCTATCGAAGAGTTAGGGATTGCGCAACAATAAATTACCCATTTATACTCGTTCTTTTGCGCGCTGGCGGCGTTGCCAAGCCTCGCCGTAGCGCTGCTATGCCTGCGTTTGGCGCCTTGCCAGCACACAAAATAACTTCGTCTATTCTGTGTAACTTATTATTGCGCAATCCCTTAGCCGCCAAGCAGGCGGCTTTTCTTGGACAGACGCTGAACCCCTTGTTGGATAAGGCGTCCCGGGGAGTAGCTGACGTGTTCTTTGTCGATGCGGCACACCCCGTACAAGGCTTTCATAGCGGCCACGTATGGAGCGAGAAGCCCGTCTGCGTCAGGACATCAAGCGGCCGGCAGCGAGTGAACATCCTGGGGGCTATGCATGCTGCCACGCATGAATTGTACAGCATCAGCACTACAGATTATATCAAGGCAACAACAGTTGTCGAGCTCATTAGCTTCCTTCGCGAAGAGCTGCCGGGCAGGAGGATACACCTGGTTTTGGACAACGCCCGCTATCAAAGGTGCAAATTGGTGGCCAAGGCCGCCAGGAAATACCGGGTTCACCTGGTATTCCTGCCCCCATATTCGCCTAACCTGAACCTGATCGAACGGTTTTGGAAATATCTCAAAAAGAAAGTTTTGGCTGGCTTTCATTACCCCACTAAAGAGGCCTTCGTTGAAGCCATTGACAACTTTATTGACGAAGTCAATGAAGGGCTGCACGAAAATGAAATCGACGAATTGATGAACCTTAAATTCCAGCTCCTTGAAGCCGCTTGACATTTTCACCTCTGGTGACCGAGCGGTGTATAGCAAAAAAGCCTTCAGACCTTTAGGCTGGATCAAACCGAAAAGAGATGAAGCAAAAGACCTCGGAAGCGATGCGGCCGATAGTGGAGGCGTATGCCCAATACCCAGGCAGCAAAAAAGCTTTTTGTGCGGAACATGGCCTGGCAGCCCATATCCTGGACTACTGGCGGCGCAAATTTCATGGCTCGCAGGCGGAGCCTTCAGGTTTTATCGCCTTGGAAGTAGGCGCAGGCTCTTCTGCCCCCAGCATAGAGCTACACTACCCCAACGGCGTCCGAGCCATCGTGCCGGCTGGCCTGCCTGCAGAAGTGTTGCAAATCCTGATCGCTATCGGCAGCTGATGTTTTCCCTCAACGAACGGAACCGGTATTTCCTGTACCGCTCGGCCACCGACATGCGCAAAGGCTTTGACGGCCTGAGCGGGGTGGTCCGCAACAGCCTGGGCATGGGCCCGCTGTCGGGCGACGTGTTCATTTTTCTCAACCGGCGGCGCACTCACATGAAGCTATTGGTGTGGGAAGAAAGCGGTTTTGTGGTGTATTACAAACGGCTGGAAAGAGGCCGGTTCGAATATCCCCATATAGATGGATCAGGGCGGAGTATCGTGATTTCCTGGCGGCAATTGATGTTCATCATAGAAGGGCATAGAGCTAAAATCAGTACGGCAGCGCAAGCGGTTCTCCCAGGCGAAAAAAGCCGGCAAAACGGGGTGAAAAAGCTAGGCCGCTTCCTTTGTTTTTCGTATTTTGAGGACAGATGAAAGGGTATATCGAGATAGAAAAATACCATGCTTTACAGGCCGAATCGCAGGCAACCATCAAGGCGCTGAGCGAACAGCTTGAATCCTTGAAATTTCAGTTGGAGCAATTGAAACGCATGGTGTTTGGCGCTAAGAGCGAGCGCTATATACCCGACAAGCCTGATGAACAGCTGTCCCTTTTCGAAGTAGCCGCCAAAGCTCCAGCCGGGGAAGAAAAGGTGAGCGTGCCAGCTCATGAGCGCAAGAAAGGCAAGCCTAAAAGGAAACCGGCCCGCCTGGTGCTGCCCGAGCGCCTCAGGCGGGAAGAGCACACCATTGAGCCGCAGGGCGTTGACTTGTCAAATATGGTGCGTATCGGCGAAGAACGCACCGAAATGCTGTGTTACACCCCAGCCGAACTGTTTGTTAAAGTGATTGTGCGGCCCAAGTACGCCCCCATGCCGGCGGCCCCCGGAGAAATGATGTCTATGACCAGATCCGCACGCTGTATCCGGCGCTAACCCATTACCACTGCCTGGGCCATAGCCGACGGGAGTTTGAAAAAGCCCTGGGCAACGACGCCCAACGGGCCGGTCATGCCTTGGAACAATTCCAGCAGTTGTATGCCATAGAACGCCAGGCCCGTGAGCAGGGGCTGGATGCCGATGCCATCTATGCCTTGCGCCAGACTTCGGCGTGAGCACAGTCGAACGCAAGAAGCCCGGCCAGTATTGGAAGAGCTGTTCGACTGGATGGAAGAGCAATCTCCCGGGCTGCCTCCCAGCAGCCCCATCGCCAAAGCGATGGGCTATATGCTCAAGCGAAAGGAGCGGATGATGCACTACCTCAGCGATGGAAGGCTGTTGATCGATACCAACTCCACCGAAAACCTGATCCGCCCCGTCGCCGTTGGCCGCCGCAATTATCTCTTTGCCGGCTCACACTGCCTGTCCCGTACACGAAGTGTCAGGAAATTTTCAGGCATAATTTGTTTTAGCCTTTTCAAATTACATCCATTATCCGTAAATTTACGGCACAGCGGCACAATAATTTATTTTGAACATATGTGTTTCGTTCACATTATTGCTGTTTTTCATCAAATCCTCATTGCCAAATAGTTAGCCAATTTTGGTGTTTGGCGTTTAAGTATGTATATTTTATATATGTTCATATTCGATTAGTTTTCCAACCCTATTGCTTATGCCTCCTGCCTCCCATTTGCCTGACAGCTCCCTTGCTAAAACTTTAAACCTTCGCGAAGACGACTTAGCGGGCAAAAAATTGCTCATGCTCGCCGAAGGCGCCTCTGGCTTAGGCCCGAAGGAAGCCGCACAAAGATACGGCTATTCCGAGCAGCGCTACCACCAATTGCTCAAGGCCTTTAAGGCCGAAGGCTCCCAGGCTTTGGTTAACAAAAAACCTGGCCCTAAAACGAAGCCAGTGCGCACCGAGCCAGTGAAGAACCTTGTCATCCGCTACAAGTTTTTGGGATCCAGCAAAGCAAAGCACTGAGGCGATCGGTCAAAAAAAACTTCGCCAAGAGGTATAAAATCAGCCGCAGCAGCGTACGGCGCATTTTAGCCGAATACGGGCTGGAAAAAAAATTGTTTAAGCACCCGCCGCCTCAACCAGGTAAAACAGTAGTGGAGCAACAGGTAAGCAAGCGCCGCAAAGCCAGGCTAAAAATAAGCCCCTCGTCTAACGAGCGGCGTTTGCGCCAGCAGCCAGGTAGCGCGTTTCCGGCACTCACCGGGCTTGATGCTCCTGCTTCCCTTCCATTTAAAGCTAGGCGCCTGGTACATGCTGCGCAGCAATACTTGGGGACAGGAGATAGCCTGGCTTGCCGCATGGTACCTCAGATGGTTCATGAAGCGGCTATTTGCACCAACCGCATCAGAGCCAAGAATACCCTGTGCAACCAAGGCTTTGCCCTCGCCAACGGGCTTTCTTTCCTGCCAACCGACAAGCAAATCCATGAGCTGTCCTGCTACTAAAAAACATCGAACAATCCCAGGCTTTGCAATTGGCCCTGGCCCAGCGCAGGAAACAATTAGGCCATTACAACGAAGCAAACATCCTGGCCCTGGACCCCCACCGCATCGTCACCCAGTCTGGCCGCATCATGCCGCGCAAGAAGAAAATGCCCAGGGAAAAAGCCGCTAAAATGATGCAAACCTTCTTTTGCAACGATGCCTTGTCCGGGCAGCCTTTTGGCTTCGGCATTGCTTCGCCGGGGCGTTCCTGTACCAGGGCAAGCACTCAGCTGCTTTCTTTTTTAGAGCAAATTGGCCTGCCTTCGGCTTTGCTCTTGGCCGATACGGAACATTATACCGTAGAGTTGCTAAGCACTATCCTGGAGCACCCCAGCTTCGACATTATAGTGCCTGCCCCTAACGCCAAGCACGTCCGACAGCTTTACCCGACCATGGAGTTCAAACAACATTGGCCTGGCTATGCCCTTACGAAGCGCCCTTTTTTCAATTCAAAGGGCCATGAGCAAACCTTTCAGCTTATCGTTCAAAGAACCGGGTTGACCAAGTTTTCCTATAAACCTTTTGTTTCCACTTCCAGCCAAGAGGCTTTCTTGCAAGTCAGCCAACACTACCCCAAACGCTGGGCTATTGAGGACTTCTTTAATTTTGAAAGTACTGCTGTGGGATGGAACCGCGCCGCTACTATGAACCTCAATGTCCGCCTGGCTAAACAAACGGCTGCCCTGTTAGCCCAAGCCGCCTGTTTCGAGCTCAAGCAATTGCTGCCTCAGCCTTTCAGCCAATGGACGGCTCAACACTTGGCCAAAAGCGTCTTCCTGGATTTCGATGGCAGCCTCAAAGTCAAGGACGACACCATTGTCATTACTTTTATGGCGTGCCTGAAAAATTGGGGCTCCACCAGCATTATACCCGTTTGCCTCAACGCTTAGCCCGCAGCGGCATCGACCCCAGAGTCCCTTGGTTATGCAATTTCAAAGTAGATTTCGTTTTTAAGTGAAACTATAATAAATTATGCCTGAAAATTCCCTGTACACGAAGTGTCGGGAAAGGGGCGCAAACCGCCGCCATCTTTTACAGCTTCTTCGCCTGCTGCAAACTCAACGGCGTCGATCCCGTCGAATGGCTGGAGGACGTCATGATCCGGTTGCCGGATCACCCGGTCAACCGGATTGAGGAGCTTCTGCCGCATCTTTGGAAAAAGCTGAGGATTGCAAGATGTAGTTCACCGGACGCTTACCCTGCAGCGTTGGCAAAAACTGGAAGCCCAGATCAGGCGGGGTACCGGCAAGCGGGAGGACCTGGCTACAGACTTGAATGTCATCCACCAATCTGTGGTAGGTTTGATCAACACCACCACGGAAGCCGAAGCCGCCGCTTACGAGTATTTCGGGCAAAACCTACCGCTGTTGTGGCAATATCCGGAAAAGGCCTACTTCGCCAACTCCGTTTTTTCTATCCATGCCCGACTGGAGGAGATGATGGCATATTTGAAGTACAAACAAAGCTAAACCTGGCCTTACCCCAACACCCCAAACCCCTGCGTTACCCCCTTCCCCAGGCCGATGTTGGGCGGCAGCAGCAGGTTTGCCTCGAAGCGGACATCAAAAGTCAGGCTCCTCACCCCCTCAAAACTGCGGATAAGCTGTTGTTCGATCTCCACAATAGCCAACTCGAAGCGTTCCTCGAAGCGGACGCCCACGCCGGAGGCGAAGCCCAGGATATGCCCCGCCAGCACCCGCTCCAGCAGGTGGGCGCGGGCTACCAGCCAGGCCCGGGTTTCCTCAAACCGGCGGTGGTTCTCCTGGTTGAGGGCGAGCCAGCGGCGCAACCGGTAGGGGCGGGGCGCCGGCGCCAGGCCTACCTCATACTCCTGCGTTTGGGAGCGTGCCAGCCGGGCCCGGAGCTTCCGGCGCGTAAAGGACAGCTCCCAATCCGCCTGCCGGAAAAGGTGGCGGGCTTCTGCAACCGCTTCCCCGATGAACAGTATAGCCGGGCGGCCCTCCAGGGCTTTGTACTGGATCAGCGGATAACGGTAGTGATAGCCGTTGCCTCCTTCCTCATTGTTGTGGTTGTGGAATATCTCCTGCTCAATCCCCACTTTTTCGATCACCGCCCCGCGAAAGGCAGGCACTTCAGCGGGGGAAATCTCGGCGTCGAAATCTACTCGCATGATGGAGAGGAGTGGCATATTGGCAATTTTGATAAAGATAAGGTATGAGGCGCAATTTTCAATTTTGTAGTCATTTCGGAAGGGCTGCCGGGCAAAGCGCAGCCGGCAGGCAGGGGAATAGAGTAGGGGAGAGGGCCTTTCGCCAGTACGTTCATCCCCCCTTCAGCAATTGCTCGTAAACCGCCCGGTAGTCGTACTTCGAAATGATCATCCACTCGCTTGCGTCATGGGCGAAAACGATCTCTTTATCATGCATAGTTTCGATCAACTCGATCAATATAGAAAGCCCTTCCAGCGCCGCTTCCTTTTCCCCGTCTTCTGCCAGCTCGCAGGCACGGCCCAGCCAGGTGGAGAGCTCGTCGAACCAGGCCTCCGTCTGCGGCGGCACATAATTGTAGTTTTTCGAATTCATCTCAAAGGGAGCGTAGTACTTGCCCGCCAGGGAGTCCTGCCGGAACCGGTGTATCGCTTCGAGGACTTGACCGGGTGAGAGGGGGCGAACGAAGTGTTCACGCGCAAAATCGCCAAAGAGGGTTTCGAGCTGGAAGCTGTCAACGGCGATCAGGACGGCTTCCAGCCAGGCCAGCAGCTGCTCTTTATCCTGTGTAGCCAACTGTTCCAGTATCCTGTGCTTGTCCAGATACCCGGAGGGAATCTCGGGGTAGCGCCCCCGGTATATGCTTATCAGTTGTTCGCGGGTGATGTCGTCGAGGTACATGGCTGAATAATTTCAATAATACTTATCCGATTAGCATAGGCATCTTTGCTGATGGCTTCTGCTTTTGTCAGCAATTCCCGCTTTTAGTGGCAGATTTTATCAACGTAGTTTTACGGTTGCTCTAATCGCTGTAGGGTAAAGGTAAAAATACTCCGCCTATTACACCCGGATTTTTCTTGCCATACCCCCGGAAAACCCTTATTTTTGCTATAACTGATACTATTATTATGAGCGTACAAGACCTAAAGGCTGCGATAGATAAACTTGAACCGGCAGAACTCAAAGCACTGGCTGATTTCATCGCCGAGCGCATCTCTGATTATCCGGCTGAAATGGATGAGGCCCGCTTTTGGAGTATTATCGAGCAGTTGGATTGGCAACAGGAAGGGGATGATGATGCGGTATTGGCGCCGGCGGCAACCGCTTTGAGCCATTTTTCGGAAACAGCCATCCGTGCCTTTGCGGATATTCAGGCAAAGCTGCTGTATCAACTAGACGGCAAAAGTTATGCTGATGCCTATGCCGCTGAAGAGGACTATTTATCTGCCGATGGTTTTCTCTACGCCCGTTGCGCTGTTGTCGCCAATGGCCGTGAAACTTATTACAAAATCCTTTCTCATCCCGAACAAATGCCTTCGGATATAGAGTTTGAAGCCTTGCTCCGCCTACCTGAGCAGGCTTGGCGATTGCGCACCGGCAAAACGTCCTGGGATTACTTGCCTGCCTACAATTACGAAACAGGCTTCAATGAAGAAGGCTGGGGGTCGTTGGCTATCAAGCTATGATATAGGTATGCATGGTAACAACAAAAAGAACCGCCGAAAATTCCACCTGTACGAAATTAGGGATACAACGGAGGATGACGTCTATAAATATGGAATCTCCTCGGACCCTATCAATGAAAAAGATCAATTATCCAAGCGGATTAGGGACCAAGTGAGCCTGTTTAACCGGATTGTTGGTTTTGCCCGATTCATTGGCAGGATTCTAGCCCGTGGTATTGGAGGCCGCAAAAGGGCAGGCGAAATAGAAGAGGAACACATCCAAAACTATGTTGCGGAGTATGGTAAAAGGCCTCGTGGCAACCCGCCTCGTAAAAAATAGAAATAAACAGGCACCCTTCTGTTCATCAGGGCGAGGCTGGATGGCTATTTCAGCAGTTGGAGCGCAGCGACATCCCGATCGAACGAGCTTTTAAGCGAGTGAGCATCGGGACCTACCTTAATCTGGATGGCTCTTCCCGCTTTAGTTACGCAACGCATCACTGCGTTCTGCTGCTTCACTAGAAAAGCGGGATTTCGGCAAAGCCTCAACCTACTACAATACTTTCCTGAAATGGCTGGAGCATAGCGACAGTCCCGTTCTTTAGAAGTAGTTGGTGAAACTCTGAAGAACCTTACTACTTCTTGAACGGATCGCAGTCCTACCTTAATCTGGATGGCTCTCCTACTCACAAAGATCCGGATATCTCTCGAGAGACCGTCGCAGTCCTACCTTAATCTGGATGGCTCTCCTACAAATAATGAAATGGGATTCTTGAAAAGTTTGTTGTCGCAGTCCTACCTTAATCTGGATGGCTCTCCGCCTACGCATTCACGGAGATGGTTCCTGGAGAACCGTGTTGTCCCGTGATGCTACCTTAATCTGGTTGGCTCTCTCAAAAAACTCTTTTGCTACTGGCGACCGTAACCTCGACCTGTTGTCGCAGTCCTACCTTAATCTGGATGGCTCTCCTCCTACCGGGATGCACTCTCCCATAAGCCTTGGGCATCCAAGCGAGTAGTCGCAGTCCTACCTTAATCTGGATGGCTCTCCTACGGTGGGAGGATTCTGAAGAGGTGATGTCCGAAAGCCGTTGTCGCAGTCCTACCTTAATCTGGATGGCTCTCCTACCTTTCCCAAACTAAGGTCTTGCAGTAACGGTCGCAAACCTTAATCTGTATGGCTCTCCTGCAGTACTGAAGCACCACAAGCAGATTTTGGATATAGGCTCGCAGTCCTACCTTAATCTGGATGGCTCTCCTATTGGCAATTTTAGAGGAGTTTTTTGCTGTCGTCGCAGTCCTACCTTAATCTGGATGGCTCTCCTACTTCAGCAGGAGGTAAACTTAGATAAGAAAGAAGAGCGTCGCAGTCCTACCTTAATCTGGATGGCTCTCCTACGCCTAACATGTCCGGTTGTCGCAAATCGTTCCTGCCTTAATCTGGATGGCTCTCCACACTTTACTGTACAGTTTTTAGAATGACGTCGCAGTCCTACCTTAATCTGGATGGCTCTCCTACCCTCAGAACTTTTAATATGTTCGGAACGAGCTGTGCGACAACACACAACATATAAACACTTTAACACCGACACCCCCCGAAAACCCCATATTATCGGAATTTTAATGCGTGTTTTTGCTTCCGGACCCTGTCACAAATAACCTTTTTGCGGCAAAAAAACAAAGGCATAAAACACGTTACTTTTTGAAAATCAATGATTTAAGCGAAAACTGGCTTAAATGTCATATTATAAATATATCTATTTACGCGTTTTTTTGAAAGTGCCTCCCGGCATAATATGTTTGTGGTTGCAAGCCAATATTTTACGCCGTTTGTTAACAGTTTCTATTTAACATAATAACGATTTCTACCCTATTTAGGGTATGCGTGAAATTGTTAAAACGTTAATGCGTTTGACAGAAAATGTCAAAAAACAGCCGATTTTGGCTTTGGTATAGCAATAACTATATGCGTAAAGGGAAAAACGGACATAACTGTTAAAACATTAAACCATAAGAGGCTTTAAGCCAGCTTATACAAAAGTATGAACATATGATACTGTCGCGCTGGTTTTGTATATTCCTATTTCGATGTGAGCGTTAGGTTTTAGGCTGTAGGGATTAGGTTTTAGGGGCAGGGCCATATGCTCCGGAGAGCTTAAGGGCTGCAACCCAAAACCTATAGCCTAAAACCCAAAACCTGCCCCCCAAAGCCACCTTCCTACACGATCAACGTGCTCTTGTCGCCCGTAAGCTCGTCCTTGTCCAGGCCGTTTTCGCCATATACGCGCATTTCCTGCACCTGTTGAGCAGTCACAGGTATGATGATGAGGCTGTCGTGCGGCTCGCCTTTTTGCTGGATCAAGCCCGACAATAGCGCCTCCAACTGTGTCAAAGAACTGTCGGTAATAGTCCCTAAATATACGGATTTATTGATACGGTCCAAACCGAACTCCAGTATTTTGCGGCCTGTTTTGGCGCGCAGGGTGTCGGAGGAGATGTCGTAGCAGATGAGGTGGGGCATGATTGAAGGAATGAAGGAATGAAGGAATGAATAAATGGCTTGGTGCGGGTTTCGTGTCTTCGTGTCTTCGTGGCAAAAGAAACCGGCAGCAAAAAACAGCCGCCAAAGCGGGAAAGCATGCTCTGGCAGGCTGCTCGGAGAGAATGGAAACAGGCTGCTCGATCTTGAGGCGTTCCGGAAACCCTGCGGAGGAATGAAGGAACGAAGGAATGAAGGAATGAATAGGGCACAAATGGGCATTGCGCCCTATTCATTCCTTCATTCCTCCAGTCACTCATTCCTTTTCCAGGGTTTCCGGAGTGCCCCTCCAGTATTTCAAGCCTATGAGGGCGCCCTAATCTTCATACAACCGGATGTCCCTTTGCTCGCTTGTGGGGAAGCCGTCCAGGCGTTCAGACCGCAAAAAACCGGCGGGCGTCCTGCATTTGGAACGAAGGTACCAGCACTTTAAAGAAAAAACAGCCTCGCCAAAGCGCCACGCCGACCACCTGGCGGGCTGGCGGAGACCTGCCAACAGGCTGCTTCTGGCTTCACATGCCGGGCTCGCTTTGTCCGGGAAGGCGTAGAGGCTGCCGAAGTGCCGGCCGCGCTCTTCATAAGGGGGCGAGGAAATAAATAAACTGCCCAAAATGACGAAGGTATTTTTTCTTTAGGCGAGGCGCATTTGACGCGCATAGTGGGGCTACGCAAGGAAAATGCAACGATGCATAAAGGAAAAAGACCAAGTCAGATGGGTAGGTTATTTGTTTCGTCGCCCCTAAACAGAAGGATAGGCAGGCGGCGGCTCCGGCGGCGGCGGCGCGATAATGCCGGCTGGCGGCATGCTGTCCTGCGGAGGAGGGGCTTTTTCCGGAGGGCTGTAAGCCGGGGCGGAGTACGCAGGGGGCAATGGCGGCTCCAGCGAATGGGAGCTTATTTCGGTAGTTTCTTCCCTGGCAACCCAGGGCAGGGCCGCCGCCTTCTCCCTGGCCTTGCCCAGGCCGGCGTAGACAGACAGCGCTATGCCCAGGGCCAGGGCGTAAGCCAGGACGGCGCTGGCCCGGGATTGTATGTTGAAGGACCGCTCCGAGACGCGGTAGCGCAGGGGCATGAGGCGGAGCACCAACCAGCGGAGGAAGCCCCGCAATTTGCGCGCCAGCCAGATGCCGGCAACCAAGCCCAACAGCAGGCGGGCGATCAGGAAAAAAGGGATGTTTTCCATAATTACAGCGATTTAAAGGTTTCAGTTTGAGCCGTCCATTCTCGCTGTGGTTTGTTGTCGGTTGCTTGTTGTTTGTTGTTTGTTGGGGCGCTGCTGGCGGCAGCCGGCGGAACCAGGGAGGCTCCGCCGGGGCTGCGTAAAAGGGAATGAAAAGAAAAGCTACCAATAAGGCTGTTGGGCTGGGTGTTTTCAAATGTGTATGCGTGCATTCGTAGGGGGGCATGTTGCGCTACGGACTGCCAAGTCCCTTTCAGGTAACATATACACAAATAGACAATTGGACGAATGCACGTAAAATCAAAGGGCCGGTTTTTGAGATGCACTTGCCGTTGCCGTGCTTTTGCTAATAAGACGCGGCAGGGGGCGGGATTTTTTCACGGCCTGCTAATTCCTGACAGGATTTACTCCGGGGGATAGCGGGAAAGAGCGGGGGATATACTCGGAGTAGACAGGATTAACAGGCCTGTTTGAGCCGCTTCCCCTCTTCGGGGGGATTGAGGGGGGCTGTAGACAGGATTAACAAGATTAACAGGTTTTATAGGGCTATACGTTTTGGGCAGACAGGATGGACAAGATTGACAGGTTGGGGAGCTATACAGTTTTTGAACCTGATGCGCATGGGATTGAGGGGGGCTGGCAGCGCCCCGAAAAAAAAATCCAGCCCTGTGAAAAAATCCAGCCTCTTGCTGCATCATATAAAACACAAAGAGATCGGGACAATGTGGAATAGGAATTTATCAAGGACACTCGATGAAGAATTGAAAGGATGAAAATACCGAAACGAAGCCAACGGCACCTAATTACGAGGATTCGAAGCTGCCTCCGGGCAGCTTTTTTTAAAAAAGGCAACTATTTAGCAGACCTCCGCTTTCTCGCCAAGTTTACCCGGCTGCATAGACGGGACACTAAAGCACTAAGATGGCACAAAGCCTTGGTGTGATCTTGGTGTCTTCGCGGCAAAGGCATCAGGCCCGCCTAAATAGCTGCAAAAGGAGCTGTCAAGCTACAGCGAACCCCTCAGTATCCACCCTGACGAAAGGCGCATGGAAGCCAAGGACGATGTCAATTTTTGGGATCCCTTTTTCCAGGAGTTTTTCCGCGATGGCCACGTCTGTGCCGTCGTGTTGCACCCAAACCTTGCCGTCATTGGCGACATCGATGTGGAGGTAGCAGCCGTAGACCCTTTCCCCCTCTCCACCATTGGAAAACAAAAGGTAGTGGCGCCGAATGCTTCGTCTTTGATCACCTGGGTCTGGACCGGAGAGCCGGCTTTTACCCCTACTTGCGCCATTTCTTCTATAAGCTCTCTGGCTATCGCTTTATATTTTCTATCTTTCCCATAAGATGATTTTTTGTCCCAGGATTTCGTAAACCCTGTAACCGGACTTTGTGCCTGCGGGCGACTTCTACGATCATAGGTTCCTTGAAGAGCTTACTGTAAGCGACGTCTGGCACTGCAAAGAAATGTTCAGGACGCTCTGTTTTCTCCAGCGCCGGGCGGTAACTAAACTGCCGGCCAGCGCCATATTGAAAAAAGAGGCATGCGACTGCGATACGCCTACGAAACTCTTGATCTCCACCGCGATCTTTTCTTCCCTAGCGCTCATGAAGCGATCAAGCGCTCTGCCCCCAGGTCGATTTTTATAGAAATACGGTCTCCTAACCTCTATCCTCAATTGGGGGTCGTCCGTGATGAGCCATCCATCGCGTCAACTAGCGCCGCCCGCACAGCTATCGTCACGATATTTGAACCCTATAATATTTTCAAAAAGATCACTTCCCCATTTGATAGCGGCTCCTTCCCTAGCCTGCCAGCGAGCTGGCACAGCAGGCATGTTTCCGCCAGGCTTCGTTGCGGGATCGGTTGCGTAGCTCTGCTGCCGACGCCCTCCCTGCGCCTTACCTGAAATTGAAAAAAGTACCTCGCCTGCAAAAAGCTACGGGAACTTATTTTCTCCCGTACCTGTTCACCTTTCTAGACTTTGGACGTGCTCACCATGCATTTTTGAAAGACAGAACAACAAGCGCAACTTTGGATTGTGCGGCGAAATGAGCCCGAAGCCCGCCAGCCTCGTTCAGCCAGCTCAATAATACAACTGGAGGTTGGAAAAAGCAAAGAAGCTTTTGTCCGAAACAGACCTGGCGATGTATTACTAGTAGCCAGGCAATCTGCCCAGTCAGTTACGGCAGTTGAGCCTAAGCCGCTGCTATCATTATCAATACACCGTAGCATGCGGATGCAATAAACTTTTCCTGCATGGGCAGCGAGGAAAAGCAGCGTGCCCGGCAGTTAGACAAAAGCTCTTATCGTTGAAAACGCGGTTATATGGCTAAACCATTTTAGAAAGTTTGCCTCCTTGGGCCAGCAGTTCATTGATACGGTATCATTCGTAAACGCTTCCTGATCGTTCACGTGTATGTGGCTAATAACCGGTAAGGGAAACCGGTAAAAGTGGATATTGGCTATGTATATCGGTGGTTGGCTGCAGCAATGGCAAAATCCATATATCGGTGGCTGGTGCCATGGAACTTCGCTGAGCATCCGCCAGCAGGCACCAGCCAGCCGAAGGGCATACATTCGCTGCTCCGCAAGTCAAAGAGATTTAGTGGACAATAAGGAATTGCCTTTTGGCTTTATATTCACCGATCAATGCATCAGATCGTTACTACAGCGTTCTTGAATATATCGGCCGCTGTATGAGCAGCCCCATTGAAGTGAACACCATCCGCTTAACCAACAACCGGGCGGTATGGAAGCCCTCAAGTATCAGGGCAGCAGGAGCAAAAGGGGCTAACAACTCCAGATCAGCAGGGAGCTAATGCAGTGTATGGAGAAAGGCACAAGCTCTCAGAAGGCTGAGCAGTGGGAATTGCCGCCGGATGAGGAGGCACCTTTAGGTGGCTTTGTCTAATGGGCGGCGGGTGCTGGCCACTGAGGTGCAAGCCTGGGACAATATGATGATCCGTACCAAACGAGGTATGAATATGAAAGATAAGCCCTTTCGGCTGGTAAGCGTGCGTTTTGATGGATGCCAGACAAAGGGCCTATATTCAAGAGGCGCATGTGGCTGGGCGTATATGGGATAGCGGTAGGAGAATTAACCCTCGAAGAAATATGCCATTTATATCGCCAGCGCTTTGATATAGGCGGACTTCCTCCGGTTTGGCAAACAAAACTTGCTGATGGATAGCTTCCAGACGCCGGACGTGAAGCGCTCTGGATAATTGGATGGAGATATGAAAGCCTGGTATACTGGCTACTTTGGGTAATAAAGACGAAGCGCAGGCGAAAGTCGCAAATGGCGGAAGTACGACAAAGCGTTGCAAAAGCGCGTTGAATATGAAACGCCAGTATCTCCCTCCGAGGTGCAGCGGCAAATGGAATCTATTATTTTGAGTTTTGAGCAGGAGCCCTTCCTCCCAAAACTGCAAATAAAAAAGCCGAGGGCGCAAAGAAGGAGACATTCAGGACAAGAGAGAACGCCATAAAGTCGTGTGGAAGGGTAAAAAGGCAAAGAAAAAGCGAGCCTGAACGGCTCTTTTTTTAACAGGGCGGGCGGCGAAAGGATGGAAAAAATTTCCCCCAACGCCGCACGTCCAAAGTCTAGTTATCCTTTGCGCTCATTCCTGAAAGTTGAAACATATGAAATTAAGCTTTTTTCGGATAGGGTGCAAATATCATTTCCTCGCAGCATGAAAAGTTTCCCCCTTCAGCTGCATTATCATGATGTAACAAGATTCCTTCCCATCCAAACACCACCAGCCATGGACAAGAAGGCGCGCCAGCGCCACCAGCACAACAAAGCCGTATTCTGCAGCATCCGCAGCATCCGCTCCCTGTGCAGCCTGCTGAGGACGGACCAGCGCCGCCTGCTGCTGCTGGTACCCGGCAGCCCCCCTACAAAGTATTCACCGTGCCAAAAAAAAGACGGCGGTGAGCGGCAGATCGAAGCCCCCGGCGCCGAGTTCAAGAAGGTGCTCGGTAACTCAGCCGCTACCTGCAAAGCGTATACTACTTTGAGAAATCGAGCGCTGCTTACGGCTTCATCGTCGGGGTGCTGAACGACGACGACCGCCGCAACGTCGTGACCAACGCCCGCAAGCACGCCGGTTACCGGCTGCTGTGGTACCTGGAAGCCAAAGTAACCAGGGAGGGCGTATCCCGGGCAGCCCGGGAGCTGTCCCGCCGGCTGAAGGGAGATTTTGGCAGCCGTTACTCCGCAGGCTGCGGCTGGTTTGTTGAAAACTCAAGTACCGGTTCTGTGGTTTCATCCTGCTTCCGGGCATTGGCGCGGGAAATGGTACCGTGCTATCCATCTCGTAGCGGACGCCGCCGAACAGCACAGCGCCGCCATACCGGGATGCGGAGCAGTACCAGTTGCCGGGTAGAGCCGAGCCGGATGAGTTGGTATTTATTCCCCAGCGGTTTGGCATACTGGGCCAGCTGGCGGTGATAAGATTTCAATAAGTCGAACCGGGCGGCGGAAGCGGTATCGGCCGCCGCCAGCCGCCGGATTTGCCGGGAGGTGTTCAGCAGGAAACCTTTGTAGAAAAGCGCCTGGTCGAAGCAAAGGCTGCGGAATCGAGGTTTTGAGCTGTTCCCAGAAAGGGCGTGGAGAGAAAAAAGAAGGCGGTAAGTATCTTTTTCACGATCGGTAAAGGGTTTAGGTTTATGTCCGTTACAAAGATAAATGTAATCCAATCGTGCGGATAAACCAAACGTGCCGGCGGCGGCCTTTTTGAAATTGTTATCAAAAGCGGCACCGGAAAAGCGACATAGCCAACCCCTTTAAAATACCCGCACCCGGTGCACCCCCGGATGATACGGCTTGCGCAGCGCCTCCAGGATTTTTCCGTAGTACTCCCGGTTTTGCAAAAAGTCGATCTGTTCAATGTCGATGATCAGGATGGGCAGGCTGTCGTTGGACTTGAAGAAATCGAAATAAGCGGTTTGGATCTGCCGGAGGTACTCCGGGGCGATCTCCTGCTCATAGCTGCGGTACTGCTTGCGGATGTTGGTACCATCAGGTTGTCGACCGAGCGGTGGAGGTAGACCAGCAGGTCGTACCTGGGAAAGGTGGCGTTAAGGATGTGGAACAGGCGCTGGAAGAGGCGGTATTCTTCTTCCATGAGGTTGTTGCGGGCAAAGAGCAGCGTCTTGACGAAGAGGTAGTCCGAAACGATGGACTGCTGAAAGAGGTCGCGCTGGGAGAGTTCTGCCTGCAGCTGCTTGTGGCGCTCGGTCATGAAAAAAGCTCGACCGGGAAAGCATAACGCTCGGGGTTTTTGTAAAAGTGGGGCAGGAAGGGGTTGTCGGCAAACTCCTCCAGGATGAGCCGGTAGTCGAAGTCTTCTGAAAGCATTCGGCACAGGGTCGTCTTTCCGGCGCCGATGTTGCCTTCTACGACGATGAAATGGTAGGGAAGGGAGTCTCCATAGTGTGTAAACGTGTGTGTGTAAGTGCCTGGGCTGTAATGTATTTCCTTATTTCCGCGTATGTCAAAGTATTTCTGTCCAGGCACTAAAAGGTGTAAACGTACCCCGATTGCGCCTTGCGGAACGAGTACCGGTGACTCCCCCACTTTTCCACATCTACACTTTTCCACCTTTACACATTCATCTACTTCACCACTTCCACCGCCAGCGTATCCTCCGAACGGGCGTACAGCTCTGCGATGGTGAGCCCGAAAACAGGGGTGCACCAGCCCGGCAGCAATGTCCATCAGCGGCAGCAGCACGAAGTTGCGGTAGTGGAGGTAGGGATGAGGGATCGTCAGGGTTTCCGTATCGATGACCTCGTTATTATAGAACAGGATATCTATGTCGATGATGCGTTCGCCCCATTTGACCTCCCGGACCCGCCCCATGCGCCGCTCGATGGTATGTATGCGCTCCAGCAACTGGAAAGGGGGTAGAAGGGTGCTTACCCGCAGGCCTGGTTCAGGAAGTCCGGCTGGTCAGTAATGCCCCAAGCCTTGGTGCGGTACACCTTGGAGGCTTCCCCGATCTACCTGATCTCCCGCCCGATCCACTCATTGGTACGCCGCAGGTTTGCCTCCCGGCTGCCCAGGTTGGTTCCGGTATGTAAATAAACTTGATTCGCCTTCATCGCGTCGCAAAGGTATAATTTAAACTTTATATCTACAATCGGCGCTCGCCGGGGAAAGAACGTTCCGCCTTCCTTTTAGTTTAATAAAAGTTGCAAAAATCGACCGGTCGGTTTATTTTTGGATTTCAAATGACCGCGAAACTATGGCAAAAGCAGAAAAAACCAGGCAGTATATTGTCGAAAAAGCCGCTTCATTGTTCAATTCAAAGGGTTTTGCCGGCACTTCGATGGACGACATCGTCAAAGCGACCGGCTTGTCTAAGGGCGGCGTATATGGCAACTTCAGCAGCAAGGAGGCTATTGCGCTGTCAGCCTTTGAGCATGCGGTGCAGCGGGTGTCCCGGAAGTGCGGCAACGCACCCGGGGCATCAGTACTATACCTCGACAAGCTACGGGCGGTGGTGTATTTCTATAAGGAGCGCATCCTGGACCCGCCCATCGAAGGGGCTGCCCGATCCAGAATACGGCGATCGACGCCGACGACAGCAACCCGGCCTGCGCAGCCGCGTCATCGCCGCCCTGGACGATTGGCAGCAACGAATCGTCTACACCCTGGAAAAGGGAAAGGAGCGGGGAGAAGTGCTGCCCTCCGCCGACAGCCGGGCCTTCGCCGTCCGGTTCATCGGCACCCTGGAAGGCGGTATCATGCTGGTAGCTCTACAAGGACGTGCGCTACTTCGACGCCATGGCTGAACAGTTGCTGGATATGATCGAAGGGCTGCGGGCAGGGTAGGGGATGGGGAGAGGGAGAGAGGGAGATGGGGAGATGGGGAGATGGGGAGAGGGGAGAGAGGGAGATGGGGAGATGGGGAGATGGGGAGAGAGGGTTTGTGGCTTGCCTTCAAAATTTCATTAAAGAAAAGATGGAAAAAACCAAAAGATTGAATACCTGGAATCCGGCTGGGAAGACAGCCCGGAGGCGCCGCCACCTACCCGCCGGTGCTGAAGCTGGTCCGCTTGCTTTTTGGGTCGCTGGGTTATGTTTTCCCAAAACTTGCAGGGCGGGTAGCGTACCGCCTGTTTTCCACGCCGCGCGTCCGCGCCCGGCACCGGGCGTCCGACCCCGTGCTGGAGAGCGCCCGCCTGTTTGAATTCCTTTATGGGAAGCAAATCCTGAAAGGCTACGAGTGGGGAGAGCGGGCGCGCGCACCGTCCTGCTGGTCCACGGCTGGGAATCGAGAGGCACCGCCCTGCGGTCCTTCGTGCCGGTACCTTGCTGGAACGGGGCTTCCGGGTCGTACTGACCTTCGACGGTACCGGCCACTACCATTCCGGGGGGAAGCGCACCAACCTGCTCCATTTCGGCGGCGCCGTCCGCGCTGTCTTCAACCAGGTCGGCGGCGCCTACGGCGTCATCACCCATTCTTTCGGCGGGGCATCCACCGTTTTGCCCTCTCCAACCTGGATACCCGCCTCCAGGTCGAAAAGCTGGTGCTCATCGGAGCGCCCAGCCACATGGGTAAAGTGCTCAACGATGCGACCCACACCCTCAACCTCCCGTACCCCGGCAGCGCGCCAGTTTTTCCGGTACCTCGAAAAAAAAGTGAAATTTCCCGTCCGTCTGGTAATGTCAGCGCCGCTTCCGGGCGCTTCCGGGTGAAACAGGCCTCATCGTGCGCGATAAACAAGACGCCGTCGTCCCTTTCTCCGAAGCCCTGGCGACTTTCGAAGCCTGGGACAACGCCCGCCTGCTGGTACTCTGCGACGGCTACGGCTACCACTACCGCCTGATGAAAACCCGGATGTGGTGCGGAAGGTGGCGGAGTTTATAGGGGAGGGTGTGAGTGGTATATTGCTATGCGAACCCAGGGGGAGTTTCGCAATTCGTAATTCGCCGTTCGCAAGTCACTGAAAACCAGTAGGGTTTTTAAAAGGCGGCTACCTGTCTGATGTTGGTAAGCAGAAAAAGGGGAAAGCCGAGCGGAGTCGAGGCCGAGCGTGTGCGGAAGGCATGGAGTACCAATATTAGACAGGTAGCCTAAAAGGCACAGAAAATTGAACTATCCAGGCCTGACTTTTCGGGTTCCTTGCATACTGCTGGACATTTTTGGACACAGAGTACGCCGACCTGCCCGCCTGCCTGCCTACCTGGCAGTAATGGCAGGCAGGCTGTGCCGCATACCGACAGGCAGGCAGGGAAGACTAGAGCCATACAGAGGCTTGATTATCAACGGAAAACTTTGCGTATCTCTGTGTTGGACTCAGTGCGCTCTGTGTCCAAAACCATTTTGTCCAGTAGTGTGGGTTCCTTGCCCTCTTAAGATTACGGCGCACTAGACCAACTGCGAACCAACAACCAACAACCAACACCCCCCACCACTTTGTCAGTTCCCCGCCCAGATCGGTATATTCATTAAGTAAATTCCAAAATTTGATTAATTTTGGTCGGCTTCTTGTTAAGCAACCCGGAATCAATAGCCGCCGTATAAAACAAAACACTAAAAGGCAAAAGATGAGAATACCGTTACTTTCCCTGTTTTTACTGTTCCTCGCTTCCCACCTGTCAGGTAAGTACCCGCAGAATGACGATTGTCCGGGCGCGATCGACCTCGGCGTCCTGCCGATGGACTGTTCCGGACAGATTTATAACAACGTGAATGCGGAGCCCGGCAACCTCGCTGTATTGGGCGGCGTGCCAGGTTGTTTCAACGGGAACACCGTCAACCGGGATGTGTACTTTACTTTTTCCACCAACGACACACTCGTCGACATCACCATCCTCCTCCAGGGGACGGATATACCCCAACGGTGATCACCAACCCGCAGATCGCCATCTTCCGCGGCGATTGCGGCGGGCTGGCCTTCCTGGGCGATTGCAGTTCTGCCAGCCAGGGAGACAACCAACTGCGACTTGACATACTCGGCCTGACGCCGAACACCACCTATTATCTGGTCGTAAACGACTATTCGGTATCCGCCACTCCCAATTCGGGCGACTTTACGCTCTGCGTGGAGCAGTATGTGCTTACCGTCAACATCGGCGACCAGCCGGGCTCCGCCTCCTGCTTCGGCACCCTGTATGATACCGGCGGGTAGGATGGCGATTACGCCTCCGGTAAGAACCTCACCTTCGTCATCGAACCGGATGACGTGCACCAGTGTATCGAGATCACCGTGTCCGACTTTCAACTGGAAAATTCCTTTGATTACCTCAACTTCTACGCCGGTACAATGCCAACGCCCCCCTGATCGCCAGCCTGACCGGGACCAGCAACGGACAGCCCTTCGTCATCCAGTACCAGCTCTTCGGCAGTGACGGTGGAGTTCACTTCCGACTTCTCCATCGTGGCGGTAAGCTTCGAGCTTGCCTGGTCCTGCGCAGCCCACTGGTACCTGCGACGGGACGTCTTTCGACAATCCTATCTCCATCAGCGGTACCTGCCCTTCAACCAGGACGGGTTCTCCTCCTGCGACGATGCGGTACCAACTTCTCCGGGACGCCCTGCAGCAACGCCCCTTTCCTGAATGGTACGGAAGTGGTCTTCGCCTACGAATCGGTAAGCGGCTTCTGCGCCAACGTGTCAGTACCGGCGCCTCCTCGGGCACGGGCATTGCCGTGCTGAACGGTCCACCAAACGCTCCGGGTACCTTGTGCCTGGTACCCAGTTCCAGCGGCACCGTGAACTCCGTCGATTTCCAGGATCCGGGAACTTACTACATCATCGTGGTAAACGGTCAGGGTTGTACTGATTTCGCCCTGTCCATCACCGAAGCGTCCTGCAGCCTGAACCCCTCCCTGCTGGGATCCTCTGCAACCCGCTCAACGGGTGCGTCAACCCCAACGGACTGCCCTCCACCTTCGTCTTTAACCAGGGCTTCGAAGATATCGAGTTCACCCTCGGCGTTAACAACGGCTGCTGGGGCGGCACCGGTATGTTCCAGCCCAACTACTACTGGTTTACCATCGAAGCGCAGGTAGACGCAGGTAGTTCGGCTTCATCGTGCAGGCCGACCGACCCGGTAAAGGTATCGGATATCGACTTCAACGTCTGGGGGTATTTCACCCGCCAGCAAGCCTGCGAAGACCCGCTCTCGGTCAAAGACTTCATCGAGAACAACCAACCCATCCGCTCTTCCTGGGACGACGGGGCGCAGCCCACCGGGCTGGCCTTTTTAACGCCAACGGAGCGCCGGTTACCGACGAATATGATTGTGATCCGGCGCCCGGCGCCAACGGCGACGACTTCGCCTCCGTCATCATGCCAGGAAGGGGAAATCTATGTGGTGTTGCTCAACGACTGGCAAAACAACATCGCCAGCGGCGCCATGTCGGTGGACTGGTCGCCCTCCGACACCACGGTCATCGGCGTGCTGTCCACCGCCCTTATCCAGATGGATACGGCTATCTGCGCCGGCGAATCCGTCCAGCTGATGGTGGACGCCCCGGCGGAAGACGTCACCTGGATCAGCGACACGGCGACCCTGTCCTGTGTCAATTGTTCCGACCCCATTGCTACGCCGACGGAGACGACCGTTTACACGGCTATCGTCGATGCGGTTTGTTACGTCGATACCGTGCAGGTCACCGTCCAGGTTTACGAGGTGGACGCCGGGCCGGACCTGACGATTTGCCTCAACGAAGACATACAGCTCAACGCCGGCAGCGATCTCCTGTTCGCCGAGTTTGAATGGACAGCGCCCGCCGGCGTGACGCTCAGCTGCACGGATTGCCCGGACCCCATCGTCACCGCCGATGCGCCCGGCCGTATGTCATCTCCGTAACCCTGACCGGCGTCGGCTGCACCCTGGGCGACCAGATGACCCTCACCGTCCGACCCCGAGGAGGCCGCCGTTTATACCATCAGCGACGACCTGCAGATTTGCATCGGCGAAACAGTCGACATCGGCGGAGATGAAGTCATGGGCAATACCTACGCCTGGACGTCCGTGCCGCCCGACCCCGGTATGGATATGTCGGCATCCAACCCGTCGGTATCTCCGGATGCGACGACGGTGTACTACCTGGAAGTCCTCGGCCGAACTGCCCCATTCCTTCGCTCGACAGCGTGCGGGTGGAAGTTTTCCTGCCGCCCACTCTCAATATCCGGGGCGATACGTCCGTCTGCCAGGGCGATTCGGTCATCATGGGCAATACCCTGATCGAACCCGGCGTACTTATTCCTGGTACCGGGTAGCCGCTTACCATCGGCGACCCCACCGACCCCAACTCGGTACCGTCCTGCCGCAAACCAGCGGAACCTACACGCTGACGGTACCGACCGCGGCGCCTGCGAAGTGACGGCGTCTTTTGAAGTGGAAGTCACTCCTATCGCCATAGAAATACGGGACACCAATATGGTCGCCCTGCCGGATACGGTGCGCATCTGCCGCGGAGAGCAAGTGGTGCTGAGTTCAAGCATCACGCCGGCGGACAGCATCCCGTTGTGGACCTCCACAGAGCCGGGTTTTGATACCCTGTTGGCGGTAAAGGCCTTACGGTAAGCCCCAATCGGTGGCTACCTATTACGCGGAGGTCGGTACCTGGACAACGGTTGCTTTCGGATCGACTCGGTAGTCGTGCTGGTCGATTCGTTGCCCGCGAATAATGTGCCGTTCGTGCCGGTGGATACCACTGTCTGCGAGGGGGCGCCGGTAACGCTGATACCGCCTTCTGCCGCTTCCTTGTACGAGCCGTCGGACTTCCCGGAGATCGAATTCCTGTGGACGCCGGCGGATGGTACCTGGATACGCCCGACACCCTCGCTTTTCTGGTGGTTACCGCCCAGTCGGAAGGCACCTATGTCTACCAGCGGGTAGCCCGCAGCGGCGTTTGTTCGGATACCGCCACGTTCACCCTTAATGTCAACCCAACTCCCGAGATAACCATTATCCCCGGCGATACCAGCATCTGCATCGGCGGCGGGCCGGTGCAGCTCAACGCCACCGTCAGCGAGGAAGTCACCGAGTTTGAGTGGATTTCCGGCCAGGAGTCCCTGAGCTGCGATGATTGCCTCAATCCGCTGGCCAACCCGGCAGGCACCACGACTTATACCCTGGAAGCCAAGGTCGAGGACTGCCCGGCACATACCAGCGCCCGGGTGGAGGTGCTGTACCGCCGAATTTCCTGCTGAACACAGAAACCACGATCTGTGAAGGCGGAAGCATCCAGCTCAACTTCGCTTTCGACGCCAACGCCACCTACACCTGGACAGCTACCGACCCGGATTTCGGACAGTAATTGGCGCGGAGCTGGTTGTAACGCCCGATGAAACGACTACCTATTTCCTCGTTGCCGACAACGGGGTTTGCGAACCCGTTCTGGTAAACATCACGATCACTGTCCTCTCGGCGCCCATCCTGAGCGCCCAGGCTTCGGCAGACAGCATCTGCCGCGGCGATCAGGTGACCCTCACCGCCCAGGTGGAGAACTACCAGCCCGGCGACCAGTTCTTCTGGGAGGACAGCAACGGCAACAACGTAGGCGAAGTACCAAGCGTCACCGTTTCGGTCAACAACAGCACAACTTTCACCGTGAAGTATGTCAGCACCATCGGCTGCGACGCCGTGGAAGTACCACGGTAGACGTGGCGGTGCTGCCGGACCCGGTTGCCGATCCCATCGGGAACACTACCATCTGCTTTGGCGACTTCATCATCCTGAATAACGAATCCGACACTGCGACGACGACTTATACCTGGACGTCGACGGACCAACTTTACAGACCTTTCAAATCCGGAGCCGGAAGTCAGCCCGGAACAAACAGCCACCTATACCCTGGTACTTCCAATGGCGTTTGCCCGGATGTCACGGCGGAGATCACCATCGACGTGATCCCTGTCCCCGTGCTGTCCGCCGGAATCTCTCCCGAGGTGGTTTGTGCGGGCGAAACTGTAACGCTGACTGCCGACGTGCCCGGCTCGAGGGAAGGCGACACCTTCACCTGGGTGGATGGCAACGGCGTGGAAGCAGGAAGCGGTAAACAACTGACGATTACCCCACCGCCAGCACGGATTACACCGTTACCTACATCAGTAGTTTCGGCTGTGGGACGTTAACCGAGACGGTGAGCGTGGAAGTACGGTACGCCGGTTGCCAGCCCCATTGCCGATACCGTCATTTGCCTGGGGCAATCCGTTATCCTGAATACGGAATCCGATACGCTGACTACGATTTATACCTGGACGTCGACAGACCCCAACTTCACGGATTTCTCGAATTCGGAACCGGAAGTCAGCCCGGAGCAAACAGCGACGTATTCCCTGACCGCCTCCACGGGTGCCTGCCCCGATATCGTGGCGGAGATCACCGTCGAAGTGATCGGTACGGTGACACTGTCCATCGATGCTTCCGATGAGGTGATCTGCCCGGGTAGGAGGTCACCCTGACGGCAGTAACCGACGGCGGGACCGCTGACGACAGCTTCTTCTGGGAAGGCAGCGACGGCGCCACCTTTGAAGGCAACCCCATCACCGTCAACCCGCTGGTGCTGACCGAGTACACCCTGACCTACCAGGATGCTGCCGGCTGCCAGACCCTGACGGAATCCGTCACTGTTGATGTGGAAGCCGACATCGGGCTGGAAGGCATCAGCATCGAACCGGATTCTGCCGGCGTCCTGTACATTGGCGACCAGGTCGTCCTGACGGCAAATTACGACCAGGGCTTTCCCGGTAAGCTGGTTTACTTTACCTGGACGCGGAACGACTCCCCTTGTCGTTTCCGGTAGGACTTCGATTTCATCAGCGAAACCCTGCTGATGGAAGGAGAGATCATCTATAAATTGATAGTCGAAACGGATAATGGTTGCCGGGACAGCGCCAGCGCCCCGGTCACTGTTGAAGTGCCGGACGTGGCGGTGCCCAATGCCTTTACTCCCAAACGGGGACGGCACGAACGACTTCTTCAACTTCGTCGCCGAAGGCGGCGAGGGGCTATCACCCTTACCGAATTCAAGGTGTTCAACCGCTGGGGGCAGCTGATCTATGATAATGAAAACCCCGGGTTAGGCTGGGATGGCACCTTCAACGGCAATCCCCAACCCTCGGAAGTATACTTTTATATGATCTCGGTCAGCCTGGTAACGGCGAGGCCCACCCCGGATTCGCCGTTCCGGGGGATGTGACGTTGCTGCGGTGCTGCGGTTGCCGTAGGCGGGATCGTTAGGGTGGCTGGTAATAAGTTATGAATAGTTGGTTGCTTCTTTTGGTGCCGGTTGGCGTAGCCGCCATAGCGCCAAAAGAAGCAGCCAAGTGTTATAAGTTATTCTTTAAACAACCCTCATGCCTGTTCTCTTTAAGGCTCATCTTTTTCTCACGCTGTACATGACGGGGCTGATCTGGTTCGTGCAGGTAGTCCACTATCCATTGATGGGCAGGGTAGGGGAAGGTTTTTTGTAGCCTACGAGCGGGCTTTATACCCGCCTGACGTCGTGGGTGACGGCACCGCCGATGTTGTTGGAGCTGGTACCACCGGGCGCGGCCTGCTGTACTTCGATCCGGTTTCGGGTCTTGCTGCGGGCCAACCTGGTAAGGCATCCTGATGCTTTGGGCGTCCACCTTTTTCATTCAGGTGCCTCTGCACGGCAGCCTGAGCCGTGCCTTCAGCCCTGCCGCCCACCGGAAGCTGGTGCTGTCCAACTGGCTCCGGACGGCTTTGTGGACGGGTAGAGGGGGTTGTTGTTGCTGGGTTGGGGGGTGAAGCCCGCAGGTATACTGGAGTTGTTTGTTGCCGGTTGTTTGTTGTTTGTTCGCGGCTACAGCGTTCCCGGTAAGGCGACAAACCACCGGCAACAAACAACAAACCCTTTGCCTCACTCCAGCAGCCCCTTCAGGCTCTCCTCCGTCGTGCGCAGTTTTTCCCGGCAGTAGGCGATCAGTTCCGCTGCCCGTTTCACCTTGTCCGACAGCTCGTCTACGCTCACGGCGTCCTCCTGGAGTTGGGCGACGATCTGCTGGAGTTCCTGCATGGCTTCTTCGTAGGTTAGTTTCATAGAATTGGGTTGCTGTTTGAAAATAAGGGCTACCCGTCTAAGGTTGGACACTCGATGCCTTCGGCACACGCTTGGCCTCGACTCCGCTCGGCTTTCCCCTTTCTGCTGTCCAACCTTAGGCGGGTAGCCAAAATAAGCATTTCAACACATCGTGGTTTTTCAGTTTTGGCACCGCAGCCTCCAGGCGGTTAGGTGACGCACGTCAAAAACGGCAGGTCACTCCACCACGGAATCCACCTCTCCATCCTCGAACCGCGTGGTAATCCGGTTTCCGTCCCGGAGTTCCTGGGCCGAGCGCACGGTTTTCCCATCCTTAAGGGTGATGCTGAACCCCCGTTTCAGCGTCGCTTCGGGGCTGAGCAGGCGGTTGAGCTGTTCGAGCTGTTCCAGCCGTTGCCTTTCCTGGCGCAGGCGTTGGCGGGCCAGGCGGGGGATTTCTGCAGCTGTCCGGTTGATGGTTTCCCGTTGCTGGTTGAGCAGTTGCCTGGGGTAGTATTGCAGCGCTTGTTCAAAGCGTTCCAGCAAGAGGGTCTCCTCGCGGGCCTTGTGGCTGGCCAGCAGGCGCAGTTGCTGCCCCAACTGGTGGAGGCGCCCTTCGAACTCCATATTGCGGTGGATGATAAAATCAGCTACGGCGGTCGGCGTCTTCAGGGCGGTGTGGGCCACTTTGTCGAGCAGCACCTCGTCCACGTCGTGGCCTATGCCGGTGAGGACGGGCAGCGTAGATTCCGCTACCGCCTTACAGAGCGGGTAATTGTCGAAGGCGGCCAGGTCGAGCCTGGCGCCCCCGCCGCGGAGGATGGCGGCGCAGTCGAAGTGGGCGCGGCGGCGTTCCACCTTTCTCAGTTGCCGGATGACTTCTTCTTCCGTTTGCCCGCCCTGCATGGCCGCCGTGAACAAGTGGCAGTCAAACTGGTAACCATAGGCGTTCTCCCGGAGCTGCTGGAGGAAATCCTGTAGCCCGGCGGCCGTTTCGGAGCTGATCACGGCGATGCGCTGCATGGCTACGGGCAGGGGGTGGCGCCGGTTCCTGCCGATGAGCTGTTCGCTCTGTAGCCGTTCCAGGATCTGGCGGCGGCGCAGTTCCAGCTGCCCCAGGGTATAGGCCGGGTCGATGTCTTCGACGATGAGCTTCAGGCCGTAGCGCTCGTGGAAATCCACCTGTACCAGAAGCAGGGCCTCGATGCCGTCCTGCAGCAGGCCGTCGAGGGTGCGGCCCAGCTTGCGGCGCAGCTTGCGCAGGCTGGACTGCCAGATGACCCCTTCTGCCTGGGCGGTGATGGCGTCGCTGCCGCTGTCCTTCTGCACCAGGCTGAGGAAGCAGTGGCCGCGGGCCTCGTTGGACTGGGCGATCTCGCAGCTCACCCATACGGGAGCAGGCAGGTTGAGGGCCAGCACCCGGCGGATGTGCTCGTGGAGCTCGAAGAGGGTGTGTTTTTCCAAAGAGGGTGGTTTTGTAGCGGCAAAGGTAAGGGAGAAAAGGCCAACGCTGCATAAAAGTGGCGAGATTTGCCCGTATTTCAGTAAATTTGCTTTCATGAAAGAATTGCCGATTAGCAGGCAGGTATTCCCGGAGTTTATTGAGGAGAACTTGCTTTACGTGGACAAGACCCGGTTTGTTTGGGAACTGGTGCGGCAGGGGAAGTACTATTTCCTTTCCCGGCCCCGCCGTTTTGGCAAAACGCTGCTGCTGAGTACGCTGAAGGCATTTTTTGAAGGGCGGGAGGATTTGTTTCGGGGGCTGTATCTTCACAGCAAGGTGAAGGAGTGGAAAAAGTATCCGGTAGTGCGTATTGATTACTCGCAGGTCAGCTACAAAGATGGAAAAGCCGTTTTTCAACAGTCGTTGCTCAATCACCTGAGCGAAATAGCTTCTGATTATGGGCTAACGCTTGAAAACACTATTTTAGGAGACGCTTTTACGGAGTTGGTCAGGACCTTGTACGGGCAACATGGAAAAGTTGTCATACTGGTTGATGAATACGACAAAGCAATGGTAGACACCCTCGCAGATGAGGAGCGGTTCGAGGAAAACAGAGAGGTCCTGCGTGGTTTGTACAGTGCAATGAAAGGATTAGATGAGTATCTTCGTTTCGTTATTCTAACCGGAGTGAGCCGCTTCGCCAAGGTGAGCGTTTTTTCGGGCCTGAATAACCTGGAGGATATATCCATGGATAGTGCCTTTGCCAATGCCGTGGGCTTCACCCAGGAAGAACTGGAAACCAATTTCGAACCTTACCTGAAACAGGTGCAGGCAAAGTTCGGTTTTTCGTGGGAGGAGCTTTTGGATCATTACCGAACTCAATATAACGGTTATTCCTGGGATGGGGAAAGTACGCTGTACAATCCCTTTTCCGTATTGAAAAGCCTGAAAGAACAAGATTTTGGTAATTATTGGTTTTCCACCGGAACCCCCACGTTCCTGACAGAAATAGTCAAAAAACAACAGTTCCCGCCAGAAATTTTTGAGGACCTGAAAACGGAAGACCTTGCCGGCTCCTCTCTCCGGTTAATCAACTTTCCATTGATCCCCCTACTTTTCCAAACCGGCTACCTGACCATACGCCGCATTGAGCGGGAAGGCATCCGCCAGCGGTTCATTCTTAATTATCCCAACGAAGAGGTGCGCCATTCTTTCCTGACCTTCCTGGCTGCTGCCTTTGTCGAGAAAGATGAATTTGAAATACAACCCGAGGCAATCGAACTTCGGGATGCGCTGCGGGAGGAGCGCACCGGCGATTTTGTGTTTCGTTTGCAGAGCTTCCTGGCGGATATCCCGTCGCGTCTACATATCTCTCAGGAAGCTTATTACCATTCGCTGGTGTACATGATGCTGCGGCTTGTCGGCATGAAGCCGCTTTTGGAAAAAGAAACAAATAAAGGCCGCCTCGACGCCGTTCTGGAACTGCCTGACAAAACCTATATACTCGAATTCAAATTCGGCTCAGGCAAGCGCGTCAAAAACGTCAGGACGCTCTCCCGGCAAGCCATCGCTCAGATCGAGAAAAAGCAGTACTACGAACCCTACCTGGGCGGTGGCAAAAAAATAATTCTCTTTGGTATCGGTTTTCTGGATAAGGCGTTGGATGGGAGGGTCAAGGTGTTTTCGCCTTCCTGAGCATACCTCTGTGAAATATTTTTATTTTTATTCCTTAAATTTGGGTGACAATCACTTTCCAAAGGAATACATGAACGAGAACGAGGCACAGGCTACGCTTAAAGAAGTAGTGGGCAGGGTGGGCACCGGCGACGCCCGGGCGGAAGCGCTGCTGTACCGGTACCTGGACCAGGAGTGTTACCCTAAGATCGAACTTTACCTGCGCAACCGGGGTGGCCTGCCGGAGGATGCCCGGGACCATTTCCAGGATGCTGTCATCGTGTTGCTGGAAGCTGTAAAAAAGGAGAAATTCACGCTCAAGCCTCTAAGCCTTCGTTCTTACGGCGGGCAGCTGTGTGCCTACTTGATGAGCATCGTGAAGAACCTGTGGCTTAAAGAGCTGCGGTGGCGCGGGCGGGACAAGGGAGAAGCAGAGGAACGAATTGAAGAAGTGCTGGCTATGGACTTTTTTTCCGCCCTGGTGAAAGACAAATTTCAAACCCTGGGGGAAAATTGCCGGCAGGTGCTCGTCCTTTACTTCAAGGAAGGCCTTTCGGCGAGGGTCATCGCCGGGAGGCTAGGGAAAAAGACGGAAGAAGTGAATACCCAGTTGTCCAATTGCGTAGGCAGCCTTCTGAAGGGAATAGGGCAGTACCTGGAGAGCGATCACCGGGGGCAGCTGATGGACCTGATGAGAACCGGCATGGACGAGCTTGAAGAGCGGTGCCGGACAATACTGGAGCGCTTCTATTTCGAACGGAAAAGCATGGCCGAATTGGCGGAGCAACTGGGCTATGCGAACGCCCATTCCGTGACCGAACAGAAAAGTCGGTGCATGGAACGGCTGAATTACGCCGTTGTAAACCGGCTGATGAATCCTAAGAAACCATGAGGAAACAACCGGAAGCAGGACAGGGATTTTGAAATGCGTAGAACTGCCTGGTAATAGAGGCAATGCCGGTGAATGGCATATTTCAATGCGATTCATTTTTTCTATCCTGGCTTGAATACTGCCGCTACTAATTTTCTTTACTCATGGAAGCCTTATGAAATGGAGATCGATTATAAAATTCTGGATAAAATACGGGAGTACTACTCGGAAGAACTGAGTCAGACGGACGCCGCGGAAGTGGAGCGCCTGATCGGGTCGGACGAGCAATACGCCCGGCACAATAAGCTCTTCCGGGCCGCCGGCAAGGGCATCAAAGAGGCCGTCGACGGGCCGAAAAAGGCCTGGATGCGGGAGTTGGACCAGGCTTCGCCGGGCGATGAGGAAAAGACGGTCCTGAAGCGGCTAAAAAAAAATGACCGCGCCGGAGCCTTGATCCGCCGGCTAGGCTTTGTAGCCCTTTTATTGGCCCTCGTAGCCCTTCTGGGATATGCAGGATGGTGGTCTTGGGGAACGGGCACTGCAACGGAACAGCCACCCGTCAACCCGAAAACACCTATCGCCGAAGAAGCCACACCGGAGGAAAAGGAGCTGGTGGGCTCGACGGGAGCAACTATTCCAAGAGAAGCAGAGGTTCTCGTTTTTTCTCCGGATGCCAGTACTTTTGAGCCCACCGGTGAAAAACGGGCCGTTTTAATGCGGCAGTGGCCGGAACCGGGGCTGTCTTATGTGTTTGCCGGCGATACGCTGATCGTATTTGCGGAAAACCCGGAGACTTTTCGGGACACCCCTCTGCGATGGCTGGAAAAGGACAATGCTGTTTTCCTTGGCCTGGACGGAAAGGTTTATGAATTAGAAAAAGGCGCGACCCGGAGGCATACCTGAAGGAGGCTACGGGTGGGAGGAGTGAAGGAGTGATTAAAAGAACATCTTAAAAACCCATACAAATGCGATTTTTCCTCTTATTCACACTTCTGCTTTTTTTACTTTCCGGTATGTACCAGGGCGTGATCCTCGATGACGAAGCTTATGAACAAACGCCTCTGGTGGAAAAGGACCCGGACCGGGAAGGATACCCACCGCTGTTGACCTGCGCCCATACTGCCCCTGTCCGGGCGACCAGGGTGGTATGCCGTCCTGCGCCGCCTGGTCGCTTACCAACGCGATGACCATTCAACAGGCTTTCGCAAAAGAACAAACCAACCCCGGGGAAATTGAAAGATGCGGTTCTCGGTGGCGTATATCTACAATCAGGCTGGCGATTGCTACCGGGCGCCACTTTCCCGGACTGCCTGGAACTGCTCGAACAAAGGGCGACTGCCCGGCACCTGCTGCCCTACTCCCAGGATTGCGCTCCAATTCCGGAAAACCGGCACCACGCCCGCGCCCGCGCCAACCGGATAAAAGGATACCGGAAAGTGTTCAGCCTGTCTACGGTATGGATGAAAAGATCGAAAGCATCCTGGATGAGGTAGGGAGCTATCGGCCGGTCGTAGTCGCCTGTAAAGTCCCTTACAATTTCCGAAACAATATCCCTGAAGTCAGGGGCGCCTGGTCGGCCGAAGAATTGCACGCCATGGTGGTGGCCGGCTACAACGAATACGCGGAGACCTTCACCCTGATGAACAGCTACGGCCCAGATTGGGGCGACCAGGGCTTTTTTGAAATGGACTGGGAGACGCTGGGAAAGGTGGCGCGGTATGGGTATGTGCTGGAGGTGGAGTGAATAAGGGTATGCCGAGCATCGAATGTTGACCCCTTGGGGACAGGGCTTTTTAGCCCTGGATTCGAATACTGTTTTATAGTTATTTCCCAGGTATTCTTTAATCTAAAGTGGTTTAATTCCCCGATGCTTGCATCGGAAAGAAATAACGTTTTGCCACTTGATACTCCGAGGCTCTGCCTCGGGGTAGTTCATTTATCAAAAATAAGAATTTTTTGCCGGTAGCCTTGCCATTTCCCCGTTGGATTTCCTGCTGGAAATAGCCAGGCCCGAAGCTTTTTTGATAAAACTTTAGAAATCCTTTGATTCATGAAAAACGCGATTCTTCTTTTTGTTTTGCTTCCTTTTCTGGCTGTTGGGCAGGTGGATACCGTAAAAATCGAGAAAAAGGTAGATAGCTTGATACGGCTTTCCCGCGGTCATACAGGAAAAAATGAATTTGAAGAGGCTTTGCGAGTCAATACCATTGCTGAGCAACTCACCCTCGAAAAGCTGGGCAGAGAATCAGGATCTTATGGAAAAGTATGTTTTAATCATGGCCGAATTTTATACTTCAAGGGGGATTATGAAAATGCAGAAGAGCGGTATTTGGAATCGAAATCAATTAGAGAAGGAGTAAAGGGTAAAGGTAAAGTCGATTATGCAGCGAGTCTTTTCAATCTGGGTGTTTTGTACTACAAAATGGGCAATTATGAAAAGGCTGAGACTCACTACATGGACGCCTCAGTCTTATTTAAAAAGGTGCTGGGTGAAGAACACCCCTATTATGCAATGAGCTTGGGGAATCTGGGGGCTTTATATCGGAGCATGGGTAATTATAGTATGGCGGAACTTACTCAGTTGGAAGCTTTAAACCTCAAGGAAAGATCACTTGGGAAAGAAAACCTATCTTATGCTATTAGCTTAGAGAGCTTGGGAATTTTGTACGAGGAAATGGGCATTTATGACAGAGCGGAGCTACTTCTCCTGGAAGCTCTGGTCGTCATGGAAAAAGCGATAGGTAAAGAACACCCCGATTATGCAGGAGGCCTCATCAATTTAGGGGGGGTGTACGATGATATAAGTAATTATAATAAAGCGGAATCTGTTTACCTCGATGCCTTAACAATATTAGAAAAAGCGGTAGGCAAAGAACATCCCGATTATGCTTTGAATCTTCATAACCTAGGGACGTTATATTACAATATGGGGGAATATGGTAAGGCTGAATCCATGCACCTTGAATCCCTAACTATTTATGAAAAGGTATTGGGCAAAGAACATCCACGTTATGCTTTGAGCCTCGCCAATCTAGGGCGACTGTATCAGAAAATGGGCAATTACGATAAAATCGAGCCGCTTTACCTGAAAGCTTTAGATATCCGGGAAAAAGCACTGGGCAAAGAACATTCCAGTTATGCAATAAGCTTAAGGGATATGGGAAAGTTGTACCAGTATATTGGTCAACATGATAAGGCTGAGATGTATTGGCAGGAAGCAAATGAAATCGATAAATCACTTTTAACCAAGGCTATTTCCCATCTCTCCGATAAAGAATTATCAAGTTATATCAAACTTTTTACCATTAATCTAAACCATATTTCCTCCTATGCTCAAATTCGCCCCAGGCTTGTCAGGGTCAGTCTTGACAACATTCTTTTTTATAAAGGTTTTTTGCTGAATGCTACTCAACAAGCAAATAAACTGGTACTTGGCGATTCCATCAGGGCTGAAAAGCACAATCTCCTAAAATCTTATCACCGCCGCCTCGCCGCCGAATACGCCAAACCTATCGCCGAACGTCAAAACGTCGAAGAGCTCGAAGAAAAAGCCAACACCCTCGAAAAAGAGCTCGTCCGTACCGTGGCGGGCTACGGTGACGCCATCCGGCAGGTGGAATGGCAGGAAGTACGCGATGCCCTGCAGCCGGGCGAAGCCGCCGTCGAGTTCGTGCACTACAATTACTACACCCCTGACCCCACAGACAGCGTCATGTACGCCGCACTTGTCCTCCGCCCCGGCGACGAAGCCCCCCACTTCATCCCCCTCTTCGAAGAAAAAGAACTACAAGCCCTGCTCCAGGAAAATCCTATCGACAAAAAAGCCTTCCTCAATGAGTTATACAACCACAAGAAGAAAAAAGCAACATCCTCCAGCCTCCACCAGCTCATCTGGCAGCCCCTGGAAGAACTGCTGGCAGGTGCCGAGACAGTTTACGCCTCCCCCTCCGGCCTCCTGCACCGCATCAACCTGAGGGCGGTGATGGTGAACAGGAAGAAGGTTTGGGGAGATCGACATGAATTGGTGTTGATGGGCAGCACCCGGCAGTTAGCTATTCGGCGCAATTCGCAATTCGCAGTTTTTACCCGGCCAAGGCACGAGGACGGGCGCAGTTCGCCGGATCAAGTGGTAGGCCAGCCGTCCGCCGTCCACCGTCCACCGTCCGCCGGCTCCCTCTCTGCCACCCTCTACGGCGGCATCCACTACGAGATGGACAGCACCGCCATCGCACGGGCCAATCAGGGAGAGCCGCCTATTGCTTCTATTGGCGGCGAATTGCCCTTTTTCCCCCTGGAACGCTCTGAACGCGGCCGGTTGTGGGAAGAACTCCCCGGCACGGTCAAGGAGGCGGAGGAGATCGCAGCGATAATAAAAAAACAGAAAGGGGAGGCCGAAGCGCTTAAAGGATACAACGCCACTGAAGAATCCTTCAAGCGGTTGGGGCAGGACGGCCCTTCTCCCCGCATTCTTCATATAGCCACTCATGGGTATTTCTATTCGGATCCCAGCAGCAATGAGGCTGCCAACTCCCCCGCCTTCGGAGGGGGCAGGGGAGAGGCTGTTCCGTTTAAGATCTCCGAACACCCCATGATCCGCTCCGGCCTGGCAATGGCGGGCGGCAACCAGGCCTGGCGCGGCAAGCCCGTCCCCGAAGGCCTGGAAGACGGCATTCTCACCGCCTACGAAGTCAGCCAGGTGGATCTCAGGAACACGGAGCTCGTCGTCCTCTCCGCCTGCGAGACCGGGCTGGGGGATATCGAAGGCAATGAGGGCGTCTACGGCCTGCAGCGCGCTTTCAAGATCGCCGGGGCGGACAAGCTCATCATGAGCCTGTGGAATGTGCCGGATGCGCAGACGCAGGAGATGATGGTGCTGTTCTACCGGTACTGGCTGGAGGAGGGGATGGAGTTGAGTGAAGCGTTTCGGGCGGCGCAGGGGGAGATGCGGAAGCGGTATGGGGAGCATTATTATTGGGCGGCTTTCGTTTTGGTCGAATAACTAAAACTTCGGCGGCAGGGCACCGCTTTTGTTTTGATCGGGTGATCAAGGCTGAAGCGGCGGGGCGCCACTTTCCGTTTGGATGGAGTGATTAAAAGTTGCGCAGTGGGGTGCGGCTTTTGTGCTTATGGAATAATCCGGGGTCCGGTTAGTTATGGGTTTGATGGGTTACGCACCACTTGAAAGTGATGCGTCCGGTTAGCGCCAAAATTTCTGGGAATCCGGGTGATGTTTTCAGGCAACGGGTATATATCCTAAAACCCGTTCACCATGGAAGCTTTTGAAATGCTGATCCTTACCCGTAGCCTGGAGCGTATCGCAGCCACTTTTCTCGGAGGTGGCGCTATCTACATGGCCTACCGGCTTTTTATTAATCTACCTGATATCGACAGTGTCAGTGATAATTTTCGCTTTCGGCAGTACCTTTCCTTCCACATC
>JACJXZ010000023.1 GCA_020636375.1 Lewinellaceae bacterium
TCTACCACTTCTAATGTTGAAAACTGCCGCCCGTCAAACCGGCATACGCCTTCCGAGGTGTCAAAATAGAGGTTCCCCAGTTTGTCTTCCTGGGCGCTTAAAACAGCGTAGCCGCAAAGCCCGTCTTCCGAAGTGAAAAGGAGAAGGCTTTTTCCGTCGTATTTATAGACGCCTTTGTCCTTACTGCCGAACCAGTAGTTGTTTTGCCGATCCTGAAAGATCAGGTTGGCTTTGGGGTCGAGTTCGGTGACGGGCCTACCAACCGGCTTTTGGTCCGGTTGCGTGGCGGCAGTATCGGTGCGGCCCTGTCCGTTGCAGGCGGAACATGCTATTAGCAGGCTGAGAAGTACGGATGGGAAAATGGGCGTTTTGTTCAATGTAATGCGGTTAAGTAATCCTTAAAAAATAACTTCACGGCCCTTAGTTGTAGTGAAGTGAAGCAGACAGTCAGGGTTTCAGCGGGGTCAGGCTGCTGAACGAGCTACAACTAAGGGCCTCAAACAGTGAAGTTGTTTTTTAATCACTACTACGTAAACGAACATTATAAGTAGTCGGACAGCATTAGATTAAGTATAAAATTGGATCGTTACCTCGTATAGCTAAACTCACTTCTCTTTATCCATTCGCTGGTATGGTCGAACCGGACTTCTTTTCTGATGACAAACTGGCGCTCTCCCAGTATATAGACATTCCTGATGGAAGCTTTCTTTTTGTTGTCCTTCCCTTCATATTCAGTGGTGATTTGGAGCTGTCCGTTTGGCAGCCTTTTTTTTGACCTCAGCTCTTTTTTATTCAGGAGCTTGCCATCCCGGGAGACGGTTATTTTACCTTTACTATTTGCTTTTGGTTCGTTTGGGTAGGTATTGAAGAGTACAAGTTGCTTCTCGTTCTTACCCTGTTTAACCATCAGGTTTGCGGGCATGGTATAAGGTTTGTTGGAGGTGTAATCCATATAGGTCAAAGTACCCGTCCATTCGCCGATCAGGTTTTTCAGATCTTCAGGTGTTATGGACTTTTCCGGCGACGTGGTGATGGCCTCCTGAGCAGGGCTTTCCAGGGCGCATAGCACAGTGAGTAGGAAGACCATTGCAGACAGGTTGATTTTCATGGTTTTTATATTTTTTCAGTCGAAAGTACATTCGTAGTTTGGAAATCATTGCAAATATCCTGGTATTTACCCATTCGAGCGTCCCAATTTACATTTTTAGACGTCTTATTGGGTGTTTTTGTCCGGTTATGCTGCTTATTTTTCGATCGGGTATGGGGTACTTAGCGCGTTCTTTTTAATTCGTAAACAAAACAAACATCTGCGTCAAACATTCTTTCTTCAAGGAATTCAAACCCAAGCCGCTCATAAAACCGGTGTGCTTGGGTATTGCTCTTAAGAGGGTCGATCAGGATGCCATCAACAGCCGGGTCTTGAAAACACTCCTGAATGGCAAGCTCCATCATAATCGTTCCGTACCCTTTATTGAGGTTGACTTCTTCTCCGATCCAGATATCTATAGCTCTTTTGTTCGGCGCTACATCTCCCCAATAGTGCGTCTCTTCCAAAAAAGGGTCAATGATTTGTACAAAGCCTATGGGCGCTCCATTAAGTTCAGCCACCAACTGTTCTCTCCATTCCGGGTTTCGGCCCAGTTCCGTTTCCCAGTTCCAGTCCCCATCCGGGTCGCAGTCGATGACGTGTTGTTTGGTGTCCCAGTACCGGAGCAATGCTACATCGCTTATGGTAGCCGGCCTTAATGTGATCATGGTGTTACTTTGTATCTGTTAAGTAGTTTAGCAAAATTATTTTATAAACAAAATCGAAGTGTTCGCGAGTGTCTGCGACACGATGCGGTTTAACGTGCAAGTCTCCGACTTGCAAAAGCTGCCAAGTTTAAAGAATTACGCAAGTCGGAGACTTGCTAATTATGCCGCATCGAGGTGTACAGGTGCTTCATCATGACGCATTTTTCAGTTATGAAATAGGAAGGTAGGCGGTTCTCCAACCGCCGGCCCCGTACACAACGTGTCAGGGCCGGCTGTTGAATAACCGACAGTTATCGATGGCACGCCGCTTCCGCATGAAGTACGAGCCATGATTTTCGGCCATTGCAAAGATGTCAACACCGGTCTATCCCGTCTTGGAATTATGTTGCAAATGCTTGGAATTATGTTGAAATCATGGTAGGATGGGCTACCCGTCTAAGGTTGGACAGCAGAAAGGGGAAAGCCGAGCGGAGTCGAGGCCAAGCGTTTGCAGAAGGCATGGAGTGTCCAATCAGACGGGTAGCCGTAGGATGTAATGATTTTTTAGTTGCTGGATGGTGCGGTCGTTGGATACGAACACTTCCAGCCCCAGGCTTTGGGCCCACAGCCGGTAGGCCTCGTTGGAGTTCTCCTTTTTGTCTTTGGAATCTGTTTTTTTGCCATTTGCCCGCTATCGCTCGATATTCCTCTCGATCCTTTCCCGCAGCTGGATCAACTTTTCTTCGGTTTGCGCATAAAAGCTCAGGATGAAACGCCTGTTCATCTGTATCTTCCATAGATAGCTCAGCAGTATGTTTTTTTCCGCCTCAGAAATCCTCAGCGGCAGTTGCATGCCGGCTATATTTCCACTTTCATCAAATTCGAAATGCGGAGCAATTTTGTTGTTTATGGCTGCAAAGTAATTTTTATGGTACTGCATCTCATCGTATTCCTCTTCAAACTTTTTCAGTATGTTATAGTCGTATTCGTACAGCGTAATGATCTCAAGCCGTAGCGCATCATCTTTGATCAATTCCAACCCTCTGGACTTTAAAGTTTCGTAACCAGAGCTGTTTTGTATCGAGATGTAGTCTCTCGTCAAATTAAAATAGTGCATGGCCAGCGTATCCAGATCCACTGGCCGCCCTTCAAGTACGTTGCGCCAAAACTCGCAGGCCAGTATCCCCTCCTCATGCCCCCTTTTGTTGATCCTGAGGTCTTCAATATCCTTCTCCAATCCGTTCGAGATCTCCGCCAGTATCTTGTCGGCGGCTTCACCGTCCCTTCGGTTTTCATTCCAGTTGTTTAGCGCAAATGCCGAAATGACGGCAATGAATATGGACAAAAATTCAAAGCCTAATCTGCTCCAGTTTGTCTTTTTCACTTGTTTGTTTTTTCTGAGAGTATTTATTGCTCCTGCACCAACTGTATATTATTTCCGCAGGTATCATTGAATATGGCCACCATTACTGTTCCCATTTCTGTTGGGGCCATACTGAATTCGACACCTGATTTTGTCAGTCGTTCAAATTCTTCCTGAATATTATCAACATAAAATTGCATGTACGGAATGCCTGCTTTCATCAATGGCCTCTTTTGGGGTGGCCGAACAATAACGGCTACCACAGCCCCCCTCACTCCACCCTGAAAAAGTAAAAACGCTCCACCTCCTCCGGGTTCGCATAAAAAACCCCACCCTCTCCACTCTCCAGTAACCGAAACTGGGTGGTATTGATCTCCTGACAAATACCGAAGTTATTATCCTCCAGCCCGAAATCGTTACCAATAAAGCGGAGGGACTCGCATTCATTTTCTCCGAAGTTGCTGTCCAGCAAGCTCAGGCCATAGATCCCGGCTTTCCGGGGAATGATCCCGATCTGGAAGGCACAGCTGTCGCTATCGCAGGTGGTCGTTATTTCTACCGCCAGCCTTCGGTCGTAATAGGGGTGAGGGAAAATCTCTCCGGTGGTGCTGAAGATATCGAAATCTTCGATGCCATCCACGATCGTTTCATTGTCGGGCCGTACCTCAAAAACCTGAACGGCAAACCAGGCCAGTTGGCCGGCATTGTAGTGGGTTGTCCTGCTTCTTTCCAGGGGGATCTGGCTGCTGAAGCTCGCTCCCAATAAGATGGTGTCTCCAATCGTGTAATTGTCCTGAAGCGGAACGATAGCTGCGGTATAAGACGACCGATCATGAAGCTTGCCATTACAGTCGTCGCACTGAAAATTGCTGAAGAGCAATAAAAGGGAGAAGAGGAAAGTGCTGTACTTGCTCATGTTAATAACGTTTCGTTCGCGAGAGGCTGTAGCCTCGATGCGGTATAACGGGCAAGTCTCCAGACTTGCGAGTGCCGCTAATATAGCTTATCTACGCCAGTCGGAGACTGGAAAATTATGCCGCAGGCGATGATGAGGTTGGATGTTTTCATAGTTGTATTGTACGCAGTTCAACACCCACCAAAATAAGCACAATCCCGATCTCCACCAAAAAATAAGCCACCCCCAGGGCCGTCAGCTGCGGATAGCAGTAAACCACCAGCCCCAGCGTCAGGCAACAGTACAGCAGGTTGGCCACCGCAATGCCTTTCAGAAAAGCTCCCCGGTTTTGGGTAAGGAACAAAAAGCAGCTCAGGGAGTAGATCGCAAAAACGCCGGCGATGGCAGCCAGCGGGTAGAGTACTTTCGGGGGCATGCCGAAAATATGCTCCATCTGTACCAGAACAACGCCGAGGAGAAATGCGGACAGCAATGCCCCCAGGCCGTCGATCAAAAAGAGCTTGCGGGGAGGCAGGCTGGCCAAATGGCTGACAACCTTCATGTTTCTCTTGCCTTTCGTTCTTCCCGAATGGACTTACTGGGCCTTCACCACCTTCCGCACGCCGGCCAACTCCCCATCCGCCAGGATCTGCAGCAGGTATACGCCGTTCGGCAGGCCAGCTCCGTCAAAAGTGAAGCGGTGGCGCTGGGTGGCCGGCACTTCCCGCAGCTCCCGCCCGGCCACCAGCTGGCCGTAGGGGGTAAGCAGGCGGGCCTGTACGCAGCTTTTGTCTTCCGGCAGGGAAAAATCCACCCGCAGCTGATCCTGGAACGGGGCGGGGTAGAGCCGCAGGTATGGCATCGGCTCGCCCGGGCCGGCGGCCACGTCGGTCAGCGGCTCGGTGAGGATCAGCACTTCCGGGTCGTCGAAGTAGAAGCCATCCTGGTTGACGAAGCCGTCGGTGTCGATCCGGAAGCGGATGTATACTTCCCCGTTGCCCAGGTACTCCGAAATGTCGATCTCTTCCATGACCCACTCGCTCTGGCTGCCGTCGTAGAGCGGCTCGCCGAAGGGCTGGAAGTTGCCGTTGCCGGGCTTGGTGTACTTGCCGCACAGGGGCGTAAAGCCTACGCCGTCGGTGGAGATCAGCACCTGGGCGTAGTCCCACCCGGCTTCGATCTGCCAGCGGGCCCAGAACCGGAGGAAGGCCCGCTGCCCGGCAAGCAGGCTGACGGGGTTCTGCAGGGTGATGGCCGCCTCGTACCCGTCCGGGTAGTTGCCGTTGGGGCTGTCGGTATAACTGGTGGGGGCGGAGACGAAGCTCTCTGTAGTCAATCCCCACAGGAAGTTGGACGTCCAGTTGTCCTCAGCGGATAAATCGTCAAAAAAGATGGTTTCCAGGGCGCCCCGGAGGTAGGTCTTGCGCAATGTATCGGTACGGGTGAACAGGCCGTTGTCGATATGGACGGCGAAGCGTACTTCTTCTTCCGTGCCTGCATCCGGGAGGATGTTATACTCAAAATCATAGCTGCTCTCTTCCAGTTGGGCCAGGTTGTACTCCCGGGGTGCGGCCGTAACCTCCACATTGGGGCTGGCGGCGCTGACGGAGACCGTCGCCGGCCCGTCCATCAGGCCGTATCTTTTCAGGGCCAGCCCTACAGTGCCATTGGCAGTAGTGAGGATTTCCTCGCTGTTGTCTTTCGCTTCCAGGTAGTTGAGCAGCAGGTGGGCGGCGGTCAGGTTCTGCAGCAGGCACGATTTGTTGAGTTCGTCGATCATGCTCTCGGGCGGCCAGAAGCCGAAGGAGCCGGGCCCTACCTCCGGCGTATAGGAATAGATGGCGGGCTTGGTTTCATCCTCGCCGTACATCCAGTCGTCGCTCCCTCCGTTGGTGACATAGCCCACCGTCTCGGTGCCGGTGCCCATGGTGAAGTTGTTTTCCCGGGTCATCAGCCGGCCGAAGCCTTTGAAGAGTTCGTCCTCCTCGGTCGGCTGGTCGTTGTATCCCCAGGGATGGATCAGCAGGTTGCCGAAGGTGTGGTAGTTGAAAGCGATCTGAAACCGGTGCTGCTCGCAGAAATATTTAACGGCCTGGGTTTCCGGCTCGGAGAAAGGAGCTGTGCCGCGGAAGGTCGCTCCCTCGGGGTTGGAGGAGGAGCCGATGTCGTCGATGCCCCATTCGAAGCCGTAGTTGCGGTTGAGGTCGACGCCGTAGGGGATGCCGTCCTCATTCGACCAGCGGTTCTTGCGCCACAGGCCGCCGCCGAAAGGCTCGATGGTTTCGTTGTAAATGTATCCATCCGGGTTGATGCAGGGGATGAAGTACATCTCCGTATTGTCGACCAGATACTGTATTTCCGGGTCCGACTCGTAATTTTCCAGCAGGTGCCAGAGGTAGAAGATCATCTGGGAGAGGCTGTTGGGCTCGCGGGCGTGGTGCAGGGCGGTGTAGAGGGCTTCCGGCTCCTCTTCGTCCTCGTTGGGGTTGTCGGACACGCGCAGCCAGTAGATGGGGCGCCCTTCGTGCGTCAGAATATCGCCGATGGGCTGGCGGGCGCTGATCAGGTTGGGGTACAGCTCGACCATCTTGTCCAGAGTCTCCAGCATTTCCTGGTAGGTGTAGTAGCCGCCCATCGATCCGTATTCGTAATTGTCGGGGGTGGGGTAGTCGTAGGCAGGGCCGCCGGTATCGTCCTCACATCCGTTGCCGCGCAGGAGCGGCGTTTGTTCCGGCTGCTGCCGTTGCTCCCGGTACCAGGCCGTTACGTCGGGAATGAGCACCTCGTAGTCGAAGCCGTGCCGGGCCAGCAAAGCGATCTCCGCTTCGGAAAAGTCGTTGATGAGGAAACGCCCCCGCGCCACCTGGCCGTGGTCGGTTTCCAGGCCGAGGGCCGCCAGGTCGGAGAGGGAAGTATTGGCCAGGCTGACCTTTACCCGGGAATAGTTCATGCCGGGCTGAGCCTGCAATGCAATCGCTGAAACAAGAAGGAGAAGAGGTAGAAGCCGCTTTTTCATACTAATTGGATTGTTTAAAAACCAGGCGCGAAGGTAGCGTTTTTTTGCTTGGCGGCCGGCAAATTACAGCAACGGCACGGCAGAAATACGCCAAAAAGGAAGGTATTGTCGGTTTGATTGCGGAGGGGGAGGATTGGGTATGGGTTTATGTGTTTATGTGTTTATGTGTTTATGTGTGAGGGCACTGCGGAAACCCCGAAAAAGGAGTGAAGGAGTGACTTAGGGATCGTGCAATAATAAGTTACCCAAAATAGAGGAAGTTATTTTGTGTGCTGGCAAGGCGCCAAACGTAGGCATAGCCCAGCTACGGCGAGGCTTGGCAACAGTCTACCCCGCACACGAAGTGTCGGGGCCGCCAGCGCGCAAAATAACGACTATAGATGGGACAAAATTGCGCGATCCCTTAGCGAATTTTACCCGGAGAAGCGCAGCGAAGACGGGGAGTGAATAGAATGGGCGCGATTCCTTTTTGTACCCCATGCTCGGTTTTAGGCTGTAGGTTTTAGGGTCAACCCAGGCCTAATCGGGCACTCAACAGGCACCTAATGCACACTACTGGACAAAATGGTTTTGGACACAGAGCGCACTGAGTCCAACACAGAGATGCACAAAGTTTTTCCGTTGATAATCAAGCTCCTGTGTGGCTCTCGCGGTTAATTTCCTAGAGCCACAAAGTAAGGAAGCGGACACAATTAGCGTAACAATATAACAATATAGCCATATAACAATTGCCCCCGAAATAAAGCTGCCAAGCCACGCTTTCGAAGCAGCATTAGTTGCAATAATTGTGTCCAGCTACTTAACCTGATGCGCATGCCCCCACCCCGCCCTACTCCTCCCGGATCAATGCCGACACCTTCATGGCCCGCAGGGCCGGCGGCACCGAAGCCAGCACCCCGATAGCTGTGACGGTGAGGGCCACGACGACAAAATCAATGAAGCGCATGCTGATGGGATAGGCTTGCACCACAAAATTGCCGGGAACGGACACGATGCCTACCGTCTTTTGCAACACGTACAGCACAATGGCCAGCGCGAAGCCGATGCCGATGCCCAGCAGGCTGAGCAGCAGGCCCTCGTTGAGGAAGATATTGCGGACGGTCGTGTTCAGGGCGCCCATGGATTTGAGGATGGAAATGTCTTTCTGCTTTTCCAGCACCACCATCCACAGGGCGCCGACGATGTTGAAGGCCACCAGCAGCAGCATCAGGCTGGCGATGGCGTAGCTGAGCCACTTTTCCACCTGCATCAGCCGGAGGAAGGAGGCTTCCTGCTCGTAGCGGCTCTTCACCTCGAAATCGGGGCCCATGACGCCCTGCACGGCGGCGACGACTTCTTCGGTTTCGGCGCCCGGCGCCATCCGCAGCTCCAGGGCGCTCACTTCGTTTTCCGTGCCGATCAGCTGGCGGGCGAACTCCAGGGAGGCCAGCACGTACTGGTTGTCGAACTCCTGCTGGATGACGAAGGTGCCGCCCGGATAGATGTAACGGCGGCGGAAGGGCTGCACCTGCGCGCCGAAAATGCCGCTGCTCTGCTCCCGTTTGGGCATGTAGACAGCCATCTCGGCAAAGCGGTCGCCGACGTTGGCGGCCAGCTTGTTGCGCATGCCCAGGCCGAGGATGGCCAACTGGCGGCCGTTCTCTTCGAAGCGGTACTCGCCCTCTTTCACCGTGGTGTCGATGCCGACCACTTTGTTGAAGTTCTCGTCTACGCCCTTCAACGTGCCGAAATCCTGGTTGTCCTTGTATTCGAAAAAGGCGACCTCCTCCAGGGTGCGCGACACCTGCTCCACGCCCTCCAGCGCCAGCAGTTTCTCCAGCATAACGGTGTCCGCCCCGAAGGTCTTGCCCCGGGCGGGCGTCACCTTGATGTCCGGGTTGAAATTGCTGTACATGGTGGTGATCAGGTCTTCGAAGCCGTTAAAGACGGACAACACCAGCACCAGGGCCGCCGAACCCACCGCAATGCCGAAGACCGCAATGCCGGTGATGATGTTGATGGCATTGGTCGATTTTTTGGCAAAGAGGTAGCGCCGGGCGATGCGGAGGGAGAGGTTCATGTAATTATTGGTTGCCGAAAAGGCAAAGGACGGTTTTTTTCAGCAAAAAGGGAAGGCTAAAGCTACGCAGTGGCAAATCCGGTATACTTTCTCATTTCTTCCGGATGGAAACCAAGGACAATATCTTCCTTGGGAACCCCCCTTTTTACCAATTCGTCGCCCACCATTTCTTCCGTATTATTGATCTGTATCCAAACTTTGCTGTTTTTGATGTCAAAATGAAGCGGGCAGTAGTGGACATATTTTTTGCCGCTCCATCCAACCCTTACCAACTCGTAGTGATGCCCTTCCCGGTCGGCGACGATTTGCGTGTCGATGCCGGATGGATCGCTGGCATACATTTCTTTGGCGTAAGTATTGAGATAATCTAAAATAGCCTCTTGATATTTGATCACTTTATCCATTTCACGATATTTTTTTCATCTGGATCGAATATAACTAAATTCATAGCATAATATTCAACAAGCGACTTTATGAAGTTGGTTTGAAAGAGGGCGCAGTTGCGATTTGTCCCCATGTAAAAGCTCTAAAATGCTGGTTTCAGGTAGCGCCACATAGCCGGCTCGGCCTGAAAAGCCTGCTCCGGCGCATGCCGGAGGCCAATATATTTTAGCACGGGGCATCGCCCCGTGTATAATGATGAAAGCCGCCTGCGGCCTGAAAGGCCATCATAATACCAGCTCGAATATGCTGCCCTTTCAGGGCGCTGGCTACGGTTGTGCGCCTTTACAGGGGGCGTTGCCCCCTGCTAAGATAGGCTGGCCTTTCAGGCCGTTCGTTTCATCAGCAGAGGGGGACAAATCGCAACTGCGCCCTTTGAAAGAACTCTAAATAAATGTTTTCCGGGACAGCCAGGTATAATGTGCGGGATGGTTCCTGTGATTTAAGTGCGAAGGCATAGGTGTTGAATTGTCCTAAAGCATTATGCATTTCATAAACTTTGGATTGCCTCAAAAAGCTTTTTACTTCAACGGCAATCTTTTCGTTAGCCTTAGTTGCGGCAATGAGTTTCTCTGCTCCCAGATCGACTTCGTATTCTATTTCCTCTGCTCTTAGAACATAAGGATCATCGGTAATCGCCCAACCATCTTTCTCAAGAGCTTCCTTGACATGGATATGAAAGACATCTTTTGCCATTGATAAAACTTATTTCCCAATTCACAATTCCTTCGAATCGAGCGTCCCTTCGATCCACTCGAATGCCTCATCTTCCCGTTCTTGATCTTCCGACATTTCCTTGTATCCCACCTCAATAGCAGAAACCGGTTCTTCCACATGCTTGTCCTGGTAGAGCCTGCCGAGGATCATGTCGTACAATTCCCGCAACACTTCTCCTTCCTGGCTATCGATCAACCGGATTATCCGAAGTTTGAGATCTGCTTCACTCATTTTTCAATTGATTTATTCTCCCAAATTCGGGATTTTTTGGGAGAAAGTCACCCTTTAGGCATTAAACTTGACAAGTTTCCCGCTCCCCTCCAGCCCAAAAACTTGTCAAGCCTAAAAACGGCTACTAATCTGGCGTTGGACAGCCCTGTATATCGTACACAGAAAGGTTCCCGCAATGCCCAGACACTGAACATAGCTCCGGCACCCTCTGTTAGACGGATAGCTCAAAAAATCACCTTACCAACCCCCCAATCAGCCGCACCAGATCCGTCTCCGTATTCTTCAGGTTGAACAGCGCGTTCAGCCGCTGCTGGGAAGCGTTGATGTAGCTCACCTGGATGGTGCGGTAGTCGAAAGAGTTGATCAGGCCGCCGCGGAAGCGCTCTTCGGCGATCTCCAGGTTGCGGCGGGCGTTGTCGACCAGGGCGGTGGTCACTTCCACCAGGCGCTTCTGGGTATTGTAGGTGGCCAGGGTGTTGGCCAGCTGGTTGTTGAGCGTGCGTTTGAGGTCGCTGATGTTGTACTGGGCGATCAGCTCTTCGGTTTTGGCGTTCTCGATGCGCCTGCGGCGCACGCCGGCGTCGAAAATGGGGTAGGCTGCCGAAAAGTTGATGAAGCCGGTGAAGGTCTTGGCCGCCACCCGGGGCAGTTCTCGGGGTTCCATCTCGAAGCTGAACTGCTGCTCGCCGGTGGAGAGGGCGACGTCGTAGGTCAGGCCTGAGCGCAACTGTACGGTAGGATACAGGGCGGCCTCCTGGATGCGGGTGTTCAGCTCGGCCAGGTCCCGGTTGATGTATTGGTTCTGCAGCTGGTTGTTGCTGGCCTGCATTTGCTGTTGCAGGTCGCCCAGCTGGTAGTCGGCCACGTCATAGGTCAGGGTATCGGACAGGCGGTAGGGCGTATTGAGGTCGTCGACGCCCATAGCGAGGTTGAGGTTGCGGATGGCCGTCCGGAAGGTGTTCTCCTGGAGGACGTAGTTGGTGGAGTCGTTGAGGTAGGCGTCCTGGGTCTGGAGGATGTCGAAGGTGCTGGCCTGGCCGAACTCCTTGCGCAATTCCTGGTACTCCACGCGGTCGCGGGAGAGCACCAGCACCTCCTGCACGACACCGAGCTGATCCTGCTGCACGAGGGCGTTGTAGTAGGCCAGGATAATTCCCTGTATGGAATTTTCCACGGCGATTTTGATGTCGCCTTCGCTGACCTGTTCCTGGACTTCCAGCTGTTCTTTGGAATAACGCACCCGGTAGCCGTTGAAGATGGTCCAGTTGGCCTCGACGCCCGGCGTCAGCCCCGTATTGACGGTATTGCTGGTGCGCAGTACCGAGCCGGGGTTGCTGAGGTCCCGGTAGCTGTTGTTGGAGTTCAGCGTCAGGTTGATGGTGGGATAGCGCCCGGCGACCGCCCAGTCGTTGTTGTTGTCCGCTATTTCCGCCCGGGCCTCGGAGATCCGGATCTGATAGTTGTTCTGCAGGCCGGTTTCGATGGCCTGGGAGAGGCTGAGATCCTGCTGGCTGATGCCGAAGATGCTAAAGAATAGGAAAATAAACAAGGAACAGGCTATGCGGCTGCCGCAGACCTGGGGGACGGTATTTGCTGTTCGCTGTTCGCTGTTCGCTGTTCGCTTTGGAAACCGTGAACTGCGAACCGGAACTTGCGAACCGCGAACCGCGAACCGCGAACCGCGGCTCAGCCCCGCAATAGTAACCAGGGAATAAAATGCCTTCATAGTCAATAGTCGGTAGTGATTAAATAAACTTTCGTTCAAAGACATATCGTTTCAGGTAAAAATTGTAAAAAAACACCATGCCGGTCGCGCACAGCTTGGTAATGTACTGGTGTTCGCTGAAGAACTCCAGCTGGGTCAGGCCGTAGATGATGCCTGTGCTCAGCGCCATGCCGCCCAGCGAAACCCCCAGCGACAGGCCGAATGCCCGGTAGGGCGAGCCCTGCAGGACAAACACAAAGCGCTTTTGCAGCAAAAAGTTGATCACCATGCCGCAGGAATACGAGATGATGTTGGACACCACCGGCGAAAAAAAACGAGCGACCAGAACCAGGTATACGACGTAATCCACCGTCGTCGCCACCGCCCCGGTCATCGCGAATTTCGCTTTCATGCGGAACAAACCCCTGAGTTTTTCTCCGTCTAGCTTCATGCTCCGAGCCATTTGGGCCGAAGGTAAGAAGTTTGGGGGAATCGGACGGGGGTTCGGGGTTCGCTATTCGCAGTTCGCTATTCGCTATTCGCGAACTGCACCCGGCCTGGCCTTCGCCTGCCAAAGTGGCTTCGGCCTACGGAAGCGGCGGGCAAGAACTGCGAAAAGGGAATCACCGCCTCTCCGCCCGGAAATAAGCCATCACCTCTTCCCAGTTGCCGACGCGCCGGAAGCGCGTTTCGCCGACGTTGTGGGAAGAAGTGTACAGCAGGGGCTTGCCGGAAAACCGTTCCAGGTTGAAAGCGTGGTCGTCGATCATATAATCAGCCTGCACGATGCTTTTATCGCCGCAGAAAACAATATTGCTCCAGTGGATAAACGGGAAGTGTTCCCGGAGCCAGTCGTATTTGTCTTCAAAGGAATTGCGGAACTCCATGGCTGCCGTCACGATGAAGACCTCGTAGTGCTCCATCAGTTCGCGGATGCCTTCCTGGCTGCCCGGCATCACCGGCAGCCCTCTGAAAAACCCCTTTTCGTAGATCGCTTTGCGGATATAATCCGCCCCCGGTATCTGGTAGACTTTCTTTCCCCAGTATTCTTCCGGCTTCAGCCGTTTGCCGAACCGCTGTTCGTAAAGCTCCAGGAACCTGGGCATTACGTCGGCGATCACTTCGTCCATGTCGATGGCTATGCGTTGCATGTGCGTGTATTGGTGCATTTGTGAGGGCACTCCGGAAACCCCGGAAAAGGAGTGAAGGAGTGACTTAGCGAATGAGTGAATAGAATTAACTGTGTAATAAAGTTTGATTTTAAAAACAATACATATTTCATATTTATTCACTCATTCAGTCCCTCACTTATCCACTCATTTGGGGGACTTTCCGGAGCGGTCTCACCCATACACTTAAATCATCCCCTACCCCAACGCCGCTACCGCCCCGGCGATCGCAATAAAGGCAAAAAGGACATACCACAGGAATTCATATCCCGTCTCCCGCCGCAGGGCGGACTCCACGGCCTCGTAATCGGGTTTGACGCCGTTCCAGGCATAAGAGGCGTACACTTTGAACCGGTTGGCCACGATCAGGAATACGGGCAGCAGCACCAGGATGACCACCGTGATGGCCAGCAGGCCGAACGAAACGGCGATGGCCATCGGGATCAGGAACTGGGCCTGCAGGCTTTTTTCGAGCAGCAGGGGCGCCAGGCCGGCAAAGGTGGTCACCGAAGTGAGGACGATGGGCCGGAAACGGGACAGCCCGGCCTCGTAGATGGCGTCCATCTGCGGCCTGCCCGATTCGATGAGCTTGTTATAAGTCGTGACCAGCACCAGGGCGTCGTTGACCAGGATGCCGATCAGGGCGATGATCCCCAGAAAGGAGAACAGGCTGATCGGGAGCCCCATCAGCCAATGGCCCCAGCCCACCCCGATAATGCCGAAGGGGATGAGCAGGAAGACCGTCAGCGTTTGGCCGACCGACCGGAAGGTCAACGAGATGACGAAGAACATCAGGGCCAGGACGACCGTTCCGACAAGTTGTATTGACTTTGCCGATTTTTGCTGCTCCCGGTTCTGTCCTTCGAATAAGGCCGAGACGCCGGGGTAATCCGATAGTATGGCCGGGATGATCTCTTCCTTCAGGCTGCTGGTCAGGTCGCTGACGGAGACATCGTCATTGGCGACGTCCGCCTCGATCTTGATCTCCCGCTTGCCGTCGATGTGGTTGATATTGATGACGCCCCGCTTGATCTCCAGCGTGGCGATCTCCGAGAGCGGGAATTCCCGGCCGTCGGCGAAACGGACCCGCATATCCTGCAGTTGGGTAATGTCGGAGCGGTCTGTTTCGTCGTAGCGTACCCATACGCGCACCTCGTCGCGGCCGCGTTGCAGGCGCTGCACTTCGCTGCCGAAGAAGCCGCTGCGGACCTGCCCGACGATATCCTGCAGGTTGAGCCCCAGGTAGCGCCCCTTTTCCTTGAGCTGAATGTTGACCTCCCGCAGGCCCTCCTGGTTGTTGTCCACCACATCCGCCAGCTCGGCCAGCGATTGCATCTCTTTCTTTACCTCTTCGGTGGCGGCTTTGAGTTGCCGGTAGTCTTCGCCCACCAGCGCGATGGAGATCGGTTTCCCGAAGGTCGACTGTGCGCCGTAGGAGACCACTTCCGCCAGCGGTATCGGCCCGGCCTCCTCCCGGATGGCGTTGATCACGTCGCGCAGCCGGAGGCTGTCGCGGCTTTCTCCGTCCAGGAGGTTGACGCTCAGGCTGGCTTCGTAGGTGGATGGGCCGAGCTTTTTTTCGATGCGCTGGATAGCCTGCTTTTCCCCGCCGAAGAAGCGTTCGCTGAGCCGTTCGTTGGCCTCCCAGGCCGACTGCTCGATGTGGCCGATCCAGTCCAGGGTGATGTGCTCGCGGGTGCCGGCCGGCATCTGGAGGGTGATCTGGATGTCGTCCCGTTCGATAACCGGAAAGAAAGTCGTCTGGATGATGCCCCCGCGGATGGAACCCATCGTCATGGCCAGAATGCCCATCATGACGGCAATGGTAAAGAATTTGTTGTGCATGGCGAAACGCAGGACCGGGCCGTAGAGGTTGCCGCGCATCCAGTTCATCACCTTCTCCAGGCCGTCCTGCACCCGGTTGGGCCGGCGGTCCGGGCTCAGGGCCTTGCTGTGCGCCACGTGGGTGGGCAGTATGACGGCGCCTTCGATCAGGGAAAAAACGAGGGAGAAGATCACCACCACCGCCATATCGCTGAAAAAATCGCCCAGCCGGCCGTCGATGAAAAGGAAGGAAGAAAAGGCGATGACGGTCGTGACGATGGCGGCGAAAACGGCGGGCAGCACCTCCATGGTGCCGTCCAGGGCCGCTTTCAGGCGGGGAACGCCCTCCTCATACTGCTGGTAAATATTCTCGCCGATGACGATGCCGTCGTCCACCAGGATCCCGATCACCAGGATCATGCCGAAGAGGGAGATGACGTTGATGGTAATGCCCACGGCATTGGCCAGGATGAACATGCCGGCAAAGGAGATGGGAATGGCGATAGCCACCCAGAAGGCCAGCCGCCAGTGCAGGAACATGGCCAGCAGCAGAACGACGATGACAAAACCGAGGATGCCGTTTTCCGTCAGCAGCTCCATGCGCTGGCGGAGGATGATGGACCCGTCGCGGATGACCGTAGCCTGCACCACCTCGTTCTCCTGGTTGAAACGGCCGATATAGGCCAGCACCTGGTCCGTGATGGAAAGCATGTCTTCCTCCAGAGTGTTCTGTACGGTCACGACCACCGAAGGCTTGTCGTTGAGGAAGCTGCGGTTCGGGTTGTCCGCCCATTTGTCGGCCAGCCCGGCCACCTGATGCAGGCGGACGACGCTCCCGTCGGTATTGGTTTTGACTACGATATCCCGGAACCCTTCCGCATAGTATTCCTTGTTGCGGGCGCGGACGAGCAGCTCTTCGTCCTTGCCCTTGATGGTGCCGCCGGTCAGTTCTATATTTGCCCTGCGGACGGCCAGGGCGGCCTGCTCGAAGGTGAGCCCGTAGGCGCGCAGGTCCCGCTCGCGAAAAGCAATCTCGATCTCCTCCTCCGGAAAGCCGCTGAGGCTGACTTTGGAGATGCCGTCCATGGCCAGCAGGTCGTCTTCTACCTGCCGCCCGTACCGCTTGAGGGTCCGGAGGTTAACGTCTCCGCTGATGGCAAAGCTGATGGCAAAGCCCAGGTTTTCCTGCTTGAACACCACCGGCGGCTCCATGCCCACGGGGAAAGAACTGATCTGGTCCACCGCGTTTTTGACGTCCTGGAGGATGATGTCCGTATCATAACCTTTGAACACTTCCACCGTCACCGCCCCGCTGTTCTCCCGGGATACCGAGGTGTACCGCTCCACGCCCGTCACCCCCTTGAGGTTCTCCTCGATCTTTTTGACGATCCCCTCTTCGATCTCCTCCGGCGAGGCGCCGGGATAGGCGATCTGTATCAGGATGATGCGGCTCTCCACCTCCGGGAAAAAGGTGGATTTCATGCTGCCGAACCCTACTATGCCCATGATCAGGATGCCGAACATGATCAGGTTGGCCGCCACCGGGTTCTTTATGAAGTAGTTGATGAATTGTTTCATTGGATGACCTAGGTTGAACTTTTGTGTAAAGGTGTGAAAGTGCGAGCGTGTAAAAATACAGCACACAACACCCTTAAACACTTAAACACCTAAACACCTAAACACTTACACACCTAAACACTTACACACTTTATTCCAAACTCCCGATCGCCTCCACATCCCCCTTCGAACCGGAATCGCCTTCCCTTCGGGCCGCCAGCTTCACTTTCATGCCGTCGAAGGCGCCAGGAGGCATGGTTTTCAGGATAGGAGTGCCGTCGGTTATGCCCCGGACGATAGCTGCCTCTTCGGTGATCTTCACGACCTGGACCTCCTGCAGCTGCAGGAAGGAATCCTGCACCACGTACAGGGATTTCTGGTCGACCAGCAGGTTGCGGGGTACTTTGAGGGCTTTGTCGATATGGCTGGCCTGCACTTCTCCCCGCATGTACATATTTTCCCGCAGCCCTTCGCCGCTCAGGCTGACGAAAACTTTAACCGTCTGGGTGCCGGCGTCCACCTGATCGTTGATCCGTTTGATGCGGCCGGCCCATTTTCCGGGAATGTCTTCGGACCAGAGGTTGACCACGCTTCCGGGTTGGATGTATTTCAGGTCTCGCAGCGCGACGGTAGCCGCCAGCTCATAATTGCCGGTATTCATCAGTTCGCCCAGTTTCTGGCCCGCCCGCACCACGGCGCCGGGATGGATGCCCGCCTGGGTGATCACGCCGCTGAAGGGGGCGTAGAGCGTGTACTTGCCAAGCCTTTCCTCGGCGCTTTTGATGCTGTAGTACTGGCTGTAGAGGTTGCGGGAAGCGATAAAGTATTTTTCCTGCTCGTTAGCCGGCTCGGGGAAGGGTTGGATGGGCTGCTCCGGGCTGAAGGCGCCCAGATAATCCCGCCAGTGGCGGAAGCTTTCCGGGTAGTCGATCTTCAGGTCGGGCATGAGTTGGGTGATGGCGTTGAGCAGGCTGCTCTTCTGCGAAAGGAGAGACAGGCGGGCTTCCTCGTCATCGATCCGGATGAGCACGGATCCCTTAGGGAAATAGCTGCCGACCTTGAACGGCCGGGAGCTCGATTCGAGCGCGCCCGACACTTCGGCGAAGAGGTCGATTTTGTCGAAAGCAACCAGCTCTCCCTGGATTTCCAGGGTAGTGGGAATGGTGGCGTTGCGGACGTGCATGGTGTCCACCTGGCGGACCTGGGCGACGGCGGGTTTTCGCGCCGGCGGGTCTTTCTGCTGGCTTAGAAACCGGCTGGCGGCAAAGGCGCCCAGGAGAATGGCCAGCCCGGCAAAGAAAAAGATAAACCGGCGAACGGATGTATTCATTTTCGGTATCTGTTGTAGTGTGTTGACGTATTCGGTTATTGGCTTAGCTTGTGATAAATGTGCGCCAGTACCCTCTTGCAGGTTTCCAGGTCCTTGGGTTTCACCTCTTCCAGGACTTCCTCCATCACGGATTCGGCGTGCGGCAGGATCTGTTGCTGCAGGCCCGCGCCCTTGCGGGTGAGGTGAATGCGCTTATTGCGCTTATCGGCAGGATCCGGAACCCGCACGGCAATATCCTGTTCCTCCAGGTGGTCGAGGGCTCTGGCGATCGTGGCTTTGTCTTTTATGACGGACATGGCGAGGTCTTGCTGGCGCAGGCCGTCCTTAGCCCACAGTTCCACCAGGATGCCTATGTGATGGGGCATCAGCCCCAGGCTTTCCATGTTGGAGCGAAGGCGAATCCGGTTGGCCAGCAGGCGGCCGACCCGGTTGGTGAGGAATACCAGCGAATCGAGCGGGTTAAATTGGGCTTTGTTCATCAATACGGTTGCGTATGCAACCATTAACGCATCCCGGCCGCTATGGTTTAACGGGATGCAAAAAAAACAGGCCGCCCGGCAGGAGCGGCCTGTTAGATGAGTCTTTAGTCTATATAATAGCGATTGGCGAATTGTTGCTAGTTCAGGGAAAACTGCATCACGGCGTCGGCGGCGTTGTGGAACATAAGTTCTGAAATGTTCGGGGTCATATAGCCGCTGAGCGGCATCTGCGCAATGTTTTCCATCACGTCGAACTCCGAATCGCCGAGCATCACCGCCCACAACTTCGACCGGTCGATGGCCAGGGAATAGGATTTGATCGAACCCTGGGCCAGCATGGTGTTGATTACGTAACGCTGCCTCGGTATGAGGGCCAGAAATTCTTCGGTGAACGTTTCCGGCAGGTCGAATTCTACCATAAATACCTTCTTCATAGGTGTCTCTGTTTACATGGTCTACCGTATACAATGACTTTTGCCGCCAATATGTTTTGGAGACGGGTGTTAAGGGAAGCTTAAGAAGCTGCCTGAGAGCATGTTTGGACGCAGTCCCCGACATTTCCCATTTCCCATTTCCCACTTACTCAACATACACCCCCATCTTCCCCATCTGATAATCCCGCATGGCTTCCATGATCTCCGTCTGGGTGTTCATCACGTAGGGCCCCCATTGGGCGACCGGCTCGCCGATGGGCATGCCGGCCAGGAGCAGCGCCTGAGTATCGGCAGCAGCGCGCAGGGTTATCCCCTCGCCGTCGTCCCTGAAATGAAGCATGGTTTCCTCCTGGTAGGAAAAGTTGCCGTTGAGTTGGGCCTCTCCATGCAGGATGTAGAGCAGGGCGTTGAAGTGTTCCGGTATTTCCAGCTCGGCGTAGCCTCCGGCGGCAAAGGCGGCCTGCAGGGCCAGAATGGGCGTAAAAGTGTATGCAGGCCCCCGCTTGCCTTTATAGCCGCCGGCAACCAGGCGCAGGCGTACCTTGCCATCATCTTCCACAATCTCCGGTATTTGAGCCGCTTTAATATCCTGATACGCCGGCTGGGCCATCTTGTGTTCTTTTGGCAGGTTCACCCATAATTGGATGCCCTCCATCGTGCCGCCGGCCTCCAGGAATTCCCGGGAGGCCCGCTCGCTGTGGATGATGCCGCGCCCGGCGGTCATCCACTGCACGTCTCCGCCCCCAAGGATGCCTTCGTTGCCACGGCTGTCCTTGTGGCGGATGCCGCCGCTGTAGAGGAAAGTGACCGGCTCGAAACCGCGGTGAGGGTGCGGCCCCACGCCCAGGGGGTCGGTGCCCGGCGCAACGGTCGTCGGCCCGAAATGGTGCAGCAGGAGGAAGGGGTCCACCTGTTCGACTTTCCGGGTGGGCAGGGGTTGCTTGACCTTCGTCCCGCCCATGTCCAGGTGTTCGCTTTTGGTAATATTGGCTACGGTTCTTTTTTTCATGACTCCTTGTTTTTTTTTATCCCCTCATCTCTCCCCTCTCCCCTCTCCCCTCTCCCCATCTCCCCATCTCCCCCTCTCCCTTATCTCCCCATCACCCCATCTCCCCTACCCCTCAAACCCCACCTTCCGGTGAGATCCGTCGCAAAAAGGTTTGTTGCCGGAGGCGCCGCAGCGGCAGAAGGCCGTGCGGCCTTCCTTTCGGGTGGTGTTTCCGTCCGCGGTTTTGATGGTGATCTCGCCGTGGACCAGGAGCGGGCCGTTGGAAAGGGCCTCAACGATGCGCCCGGCCGTATCGGCGGGTTCCTTTTCGCCGGAGGAGGCATTTTCATTGAAATAATAGGACAGCGCCCCCGACGGGCACTTTTTCACCTGCCCGGTGATGCGCCCGGTGTCTGCCCCTCCGGCGTTGATCCAGGGGCGGGCTTTGGGGTCGAACACTTCGGGCAGTCCGTGAAAACACAATTCGGAGTGCATGCAAAGGCCGGGCTTCCACACGATGGTCACCTCGCCGTTGGAGTATTCTTTCGTAATGTCTTTCTTCTCGCTCATAAGGAATAAGTGTTTAATCCTGAGAACCCCTGAGAAAAGGCTTGGTTCACTGCGAAAACCGGGCGGAGAGCAGAAATCTTGCCGTTCCTGTTTCCGTTTTTAAACAAAAAAGTGAAAAAAAGCGTAAAATTGGCGAAATTTGGTGTAGGGATCCACGCTGGCCAAGCGGGCGCGCTCCGCTTCTCGCCAGCATTATCAACCCAGGATAAAATTTGTGGAATCTAAATAACGTTAGGTTCTCGAAACCGGACTCAGGCTTTTTGCCCCGGGTTTGCCGAAAACCAAAACAGGCGGCGCCGCTTTCCCAGCCGGCTGCCGGCTTGAACTGTAAAACACTATGTAATCATGAAGCAATTATTCTCACTTCTGGCGCTTCTGGCGCTTCTGGCGCTCTTCGCTACAGCCAGCCTTGCCCAAAGCCAGGCATACTACGTCATTCAGGTAGGAACGTTTATCGATGCCCGGCCAGCGGACTTCAAAGCGCTGCAGCCCATCGCTTTTGTTCATGCCCGGGACCTGGGCAACAACCTGCGGGAGGTTTACGTCGGAGGTTATCCCAGCCGGGATGAAGCGGAAAAGGCGGCAGCCAAAGTCCGCGAAAAAGGTTACATCAATGCCTTCGTGCAGGAGCGGCTCCTCTCTGCCGGGCAGGCGGTGAACGTCGTTCAGATAGCAACCCGCCGTACGGATAAGGAGATCGAGTGGGAAGAGTTCATGAAAGCGGGAGAGCTGTTCGGCATCCTGAGCGGGAACCTCATCAAGATCGTCACCGGCCCGTACAACAGCCTGGATGCCGCCAAGGAGGACCAGAAAAGAATCCGCAAGATGGGGTACAAAGACGCCTTTGCCAAGGCAACCAACAGCGTCTACCTGCATACCCTCTCCGAATTCGAGACGGGGGTCAAACAAGACCTCATTCCCATCGCCTTCGAGCAATCCGGCGGGCGTGTCCCCACTGCCCCTGCCGAACCTACGGTTCAGGATTACGACGTCCTGATCGCCCGGACGCCGGAGGCCAACGTTACCGATTACAGCTACGGGGCGCCGGCGGCCACGAGCTACAACTACACACCAGGGCCGGCGACAGCACGCCCGGCAGCGCCAAGCCTGCCTAATATCCGGGCGGATGTCAAGCGGGCTTCCGTAGTGAGCCTGCAAACGGTGTTGAAGGCAGAAAACGCCTACACGGCTACGATCGACGGATACTACGGCAACGGCACGGCCAGCGCCTATCAGGCCATGCTGCAAAAAGACCGCACCCTGCGCCGGTACCAGGCCCTGGCCGAATCAGTGGATGCTTCGGGGAACCCTGGCGTGGCCAGCGAGCTCCAGCAAGCCATCAACGGCCTGCTGTCCGACGCCGCCGCTTTCAGCCGCCTGGAAAAATCCAATGATCCTATGGCCCTGGCGTACCGGGCTTATGTGCTCCTGGCCAACAACGGCCCGAGCGCCAATGTGAACCAGCTGATGAACTCGGCTATCCGCGCCGCCTTTTCCGGCCGGATGGTGACCAACCTCCCGTTCGACCCCAATGCCACTTATGCGTACCAGGACCTCGGCCAGCTGGTGCTGCACCTCAATTACCTGCACTGCGGCTCCGGAACCAGCCTGTCCGCTCCCTGCTGGCTGGCCGAGCGCCACCCCCAGGAATCCGCCCTGGCCAGCCAGGCCTGCGCCCGGGTGCCCAACGGCAACCTCAGCGCCCAGAACTGCGGCCAGTTCGAAAACTGGCCCGAAGTCAAACTGCTGGTGGCCATCGCCTCCGGCCTGAATACCGAAGAGCCGCTCAACCAGCAGCGCCTGTCGCAGGCCGCCGGCGAGCGCTCCCGCCTCTACGCGGCGCCGGCAGCCCTCAACAGCTCGGAAGCCAAAGCCGTCGAAGCCTGGAATGACAACCTCCTGCGCGGCATCGACGCCTGGGCCGTACAGGATCCCCTGCACCGGAATCTGTCGACTGCCTTCAAAGTGGCTTACTTCCAGGCACAGGTCCGCCTCGAAGATTACTTCATGAATAAGGGATATAAAGCAGACCAGGCAAGGGGGCTGGCTCTGGCTACCCTGCACACGCTGGTGGCTTATCACATGCAGCGGTTCGTTTGAGGGGAAACGCGCGTTCGTAAGGGGCGGTGAGGGATAGCTGCCGGTTGTTCGTTGCCGGTTGTTCGTTGCCGGTTGACAGGGGGTTCCGTGTTTGCCGGCAACCGGGAGATTGTTCAGAAATGTGTGTCCGCCCGCAAGTTTTGAACCGCAGAGGTATGCAGTCTTTCTCTGCGGCGCTCCCCGCCCCTGTGTTTTTTTAACCGCAGGACCTGTTCCGAACTCGTTTCGGAAGGGCGATAGAGAGCCACAGAGGAAAAGCGGCGTGTGTCATCTCCGGGGGCGTTGCCTATACAGCATGCTGCTTGCGCAGCGGAGCTGCTATACTCTTCTCTGCGGTCCTCTGCGCTCACTGCGGTTTTACAAACATATGAGGCCGCTGAGAACCGCAGAGTATTCGCTGTCAAGCGAATACTTTGTGACCTCTCTGCGTGTTTCCGCGCGGTTTAAACAAAATACACAGCGTTTTGAACAGTCCCTCAACCGGCAACGGGCAACCGAACTCACTGCAACGCCCGGAATGACATGTCCAGCCGCGTATCATACTCCAGGCTGGGGCTGAAAGCCAGGAAAAAGATCACCTCCAGCCTGAATTTCTCCCGGATGAGGTCGCGGCGGACATTGCGCAGGCCGGGCAACAGGTCCACCCGGCTGCCGGGGCGGTCAATCTGCAGGCGGTCGATGTAGAAGACCTCGTCGGCCTCGCTGCAGGGCGTTGCCGTATCCGGACAGAGGCGGATGGAGACCCGGTTCAGGAAATCGTAATTGTATCCGTCTATCGAAGTCAGGCGGGCGGAGATCGGCGCGATCTCGGTGATCATCGCCGTGTCGATGTTGTTCTCCTGAAGGTAAAACCCGATGTTGGTGCTGATGCCGCGCCTGGCCAGCGGATAGGGAAGGGTGAAACTCTGCCCGGCAGGAATAAACAACTCGAAATTGGGATAGATCATCTCAAACAGCGGCTCGCGCTTGTCTTTGGTGCAGGCGGCGCCCAGGGCAACGGCCAGTATGGCGATCCATATCTTTTTCATAAACAGTATTTAACCAAATTTAAAATTATTCGCCTATATTTAACTCTACCGGCCAATAAAGGCCGTTCTGAATAAACTACCACATAATAGAGAATGGGCGAACAAAAAGTATCTCTCGTCAAGGACGAAACCGCCATGCAGCAGTTCGTCAAAAAATTGCTGCGCGACGTGCAGGCGCTGGAATACATGCTCGAAAACGACTGGTTTGAGAGCGATATTGCGCGCATCGGCGCCGAACAGGAAATGTGCCTGGTCAACGCCAAAACCTTCAAGCCGGCGACCATCGCCATGGAAGCCCTCGACACTATGAAGGAGTACAAATGGGTGGAGACCGAACTGGCCAGGTTCAACCTGGAAACCAACCTGACCCCCCGCCTCTTCGAGGGGAGCTGCCTCCGGGACCTGGAAGAGGAAAACAACAAGAAACTGGACAAGATCCGGGAAAAGCTGAAGCTGCTCGACGCCAGGGTCATCCTCACCGGCATCCTGCCCACCCTGCGCAAGTACGACCTGGAGATGGACAACCTGACCCCCAAGAAGCGCTACTACGCGCTGATGGAAGCCATCAACAACCAGCTCATCGGCAGCGCCTACGAATTGCGGCTCTCCGGCATCGACGAACTGCTGGTCAAACACGACTCTCCCCTCCTGGAAGCCTGCAATACCAGCTTCCAGGTACACCTGCAGGTGGCGCCCGCCGATTTTGTCTGCATGTACAACATCGCCCAGGCCCTGGCGGCGCCGGTAATGGCCATCGCCGCCAATTCCCCTATCGTCTTCGGCAAACGCCTCTGGCACGAAAGCCGGATCGCCCTCTTCCAGCAGGCCCTCGACATCCGCACCACCCACGACCACATGCGGGAACGCAGCCCCCGGGTGAGCTTCGGCACCGGCTGGCTCGACAAGTCGATCATGGAAATATACAAGGAGGACATCGCCCGCTTCCGCGTCCTGCTCAGCGCCGATGTCGACGAGGATTCCATCCGGATGGTGGAAGAGGGCCTGGTGCCCAAACTGCGCGCCCTCCAGGTGCACAACTCCACCGTTTACCGCTGGAACCGCCCCTGCTATGGCATCAGCGAGTCGGGCAAGCCCCACCTGCGCATCGAGAACCGCGTGCTGCCTTCCGGGCCTTCCGGCGTCGACGAGGTGGCCAACGCCGCTTTCTGGCTGGGCGCCATGATGGGCATGAAAAAACACTGTAAAGACATCCGAAAGCAGTTGTCCTGGGAAGATGTGCGCGACAATTTCTCCAAAGCCGCAAAGTTCGGCATCGATTCTACCTTCAACTGGTTTAAGGACAAAAAAGTGGCACCCTGCGACCTCATCCTGCAGGAATTGCTGCCCATCGCCCGCGAAGGGCTGGAAGGCCAGAAAATATCGCCCAAAGATATCGACCACTACCTCGGCATCATCGAAGAGCGGGCCAAAAAACACATGAACGGTGCCCGCTGGCAACTGCGCGCCTTCACCAAACTGACCAAGGAAGTGACCCGCGACGAGGCCCTCAGCGTCCTGACCGCCGCCATCGTCGAAAACCAGGAGAAAAACCAGCCCGTCCACAAATGGAAGATGCCCGAGGCCAACGACCTGGCCGACTACCGCCCGGGCAAACTGTTGGTCGACGAATTTATGGAAACCGACCTGTTCACCGTCCAGCAGGATGACCTCATCGAGCTGGTGGCCGAACTGATGGACTGGCGCAAGGTCCGGTATATGCCGGTCGAGGATTCCAAAGGCCGCCTCGTGGGCCTGGTCACCTCCCGCCTTTTGCTGCGCTACTACGCCCAGCACAATAAACTGAACAGCCAGAAAGCCACCTGCGTGAAAGATATCATGGTCAAAAAACCCATCACCATCGGCCCGAAAGCCACCATCGTCCAGGCCATGTCTACCATGCGGGACAACAGGATCGGCTGCCTGCCCGTCGTGCAGGGCGACGAGCTGATCGGCATCATCACCGAGATGGACTTCCTGCGGATCTCCGGAAGGCTGATCGAGCGGCTGGAGGAGGGGGAATAGGGCATACGCACCAGGCTAAGTGCATGGACTGAATGAGTGAATGAGTGAATGAGTGAATGAGTGAATGAGTGAATGAGTGAATGAGTGAATATCCGGGGGCTTAGCCACGTTTTCATGCCTCAATATTTCTGTCCACGTGCTTAATACTACTTTGTTAACTTTAAAAATTAACCGCAGAGGTCCGCAGAGGAAAGACCGCATGGCAGGATGTTGCTTGCGCAACGGAGCTACGATACTCTTCTCTGCGCTCCCTGCGTTCCCTGCGGTTTTACAAACATATGAGATGCGCGAAGTTTTTTCATTGATAATCAAGCCTCTGTGTGGCTTTGTGGGCTACCTGTCTAACATTGGCCACTCCACGCTTCCTGCCACGCCCTCGCCCTCGGCCTCGACTCCGCTCAGCTTTCCTCCTTCTGCTGACCAACATCAGACAGGCAGCCCGCTTTGTGTCTTCCCTGCTGCCTGCCTGCCTGCGGCACAGCAAGCGGGCAGCTTTCTCTGCGGCGCTCCGCGCCTCCTGTGCTTTTTTAACCGCAGGGTCCGCAGAGGCCGCTGGGAGCCGCAGAGGAAAAGCCCCGTACGGTTGATTGCTGCTTGCGCAGCGGAGCTGCGGTGCGCCTCTCTGCGGCCCTCCGCGCTCTTCCGAAACGAGTTCGGAACAGGTCCTGCGGTTTTACAAACATATGAGGGCGCGGGGAACCACAGAGTCCTAACCTTTCTCTGTGGCCCTCTGCGCTCCCCGCGGTTTAAATTTCAGATGCTGAGAATACCAGGCGACTGCTTGCCAGCAGTTGTTGCTCAGCTCCCCATTTACGACCTTCGATTTTAAGTAACAAAGTAGTATTGATATGTTAAAATGGGGCCTTTACAGGCTTCCTCGCCCGGGGGAACCGGACTGCCGGCCATTTTGACCTAACCCCCAGGGTAGTGAAAAAAGAATAGTCAGACGGGATTGACACGATTATCAGGATGTGTACGCCATTGTGGCGCAAGCCACTACATCTTGTAAATCCTGTTAATCCTGTCTATTTTCGGCCTTTTTGCACAACCCCTTAGCGGACCTGGAGGCCGCGCTCCAATACTCCGGTCGGCTAAATTTTAAGGCCCTGAAGTAGTATCAATACCCGCAATCTCTGGACCCGGTTCCAACTTCGCCTTTCCGCCTTCCGATTTCACCCGCAGTCCGCAGTTACAAATGTGGACGCCGAAGCCCGAACACCTGTCAATTCCCCCCTTCCTTCTTCGTCCCCGTCTTCGGCTTCTTCACATCTCGCTTCTGCGGTACGGGCTGCGGCCTGGCCGTCTCCCGTTTCTGAGGCGGCGGGGTTGGCCTTACCGTTTCCCGCCGGGGAGCGGGTGCCGGCGTCGTGCGGGGTTGCGGCTGCGGCTCCGTCCGGGGTTTTTCCCACCGGTTGCGGTGGTAATCCCTTCCCTGTTCCACTTCGGGGATTTTCCGTGTTCTGGGCGGTTCTACCTTAGGTGCCGGCGGTCTTCCCGGGACGTCCACCCCCTCACGCTTTTGGGGTTCCTGTTTTGGTGCCGGGGCCGGTTCGGCGCGTTCTTTGGGCTCAATCCTGGTTCTGGGTTTTGGCTCGGGTTCTTTTGGTTCAACCCGGGTTGGAGGCTGCCGGACGGGTTCTTCAGGTTCTGTCCGGGTTCGGGGTTCCGGCCTGGGCACGTTGGGCTGGCGGATGTCCGGCTCGGGTGCCGGCGCCCGGTCCCGGGGTTCATAGGCCGGCTCCTCGTAGATGGCGCGGTCTTGTTTTACCCTTCGGGACAGGTCGGCGAAGCGGTTGGTGTTCCTTTCCAGGTATTCCTGCTGCGATAAGGCGCGCGTGGGGTTGTCGCGGTTATAGGCCACCCGCTCAGATTCGAAGCGGCCGTACTCGCGGAAGCGGTCCGCCAACTGGTTGTCGTCATTGATCCAGCTGCGGGTGATGACCTGCCGGTTGTGGCTCTGCCAGGCCGTCACGCTGGTGGTGATGCTGCCGCCCGACCGCGGATACCGGTGGTAGTGCCGGACAAAGTGGGCCGACAGGTGCGCATAGCGGTAGTGGTGATACGGATAGTAGAAATACCAGTTGGTGAAGTAGTAGGACGGCAGGTGGAGGACGACGATCGTCCGCCCCGGACCGAAGTAGAACCCCCAGTCATACCAGTAGGGGTAGGGGCGCCAGCGGGGGTAAGTATACCAGTACGGGTAGCCGAACCAGTAGGGATAGTGGTAGTAGTAGTGGTGCTCCACCACTTCCGTCCGCACGCCTTCGTCGTAGTATACATCATCGTCCGGATAATCGTAGTACTCGTCGTCATAGCCGTACTCGGCGGCGAACTCCTCGGCGGAAGCCGCCAGTTCGCGGGCCGCCTCGGGGTTGTTGTCCAGTTCGGCCTTCCAGCCTTCCAGTTCGCGGGCATTCTGGCGGGCCACTTCCAGGCTCAGGCTGTCGGCCGTGTGCAGCACCAGGGCGGGATCGCGGCGGTACAGGTCGCCCACCAGCAGGGTCAGCTCAATGTTGTCGGTGAGGATGGTCAGCACTTCGGGCAGGCCCAGCAGGGTATTCAGGGCGTCCTGGACAGCAGGCGGGTAATCCCGCAGCAGCGCGCTGAAGGCCGCATCGGCCGACTGGTCCAGTTCGTGAATATCCTCCAGCAGCGGCAGGTATTGCATGCCGGCGCTCAGGGCATTGTCTTTGGCGGCTTCCGGGTAATCCTCCAGAATGGCCAGGATGGCCGCCCGAGCCCCCTGACCTTCAACCACCAGCCGCGCCACCAGGCCCGGATAGCGGGTGACATCCCAGATCACCTCCTGCACGCTTTGGGGATAGTCCGCCAGCAAGGCCTGAAAAGACGCGCTGGTCTGCGTCTGCAGGCGCTGCATCTTGATCAGCGCTTCCGGATATTTGCTGCTTTCCAGAATGGCCAGCCGCGTGTCTTCCGGGTACATCGCCAGGGCGTTGACGGCGTCTTTTTCTTCCTCGGCCAGCTGCGCCAGCAACGACTGGCCGCCCTGAGCCGACAGCAGTAAGGCTCCGCCGGAAAGGGCCAGGAGAAGGAATGATTTCAGAAAGGACATCAGGTTTTTCATAGCTATTTGGTTGTGATTTTATTGCTTGCCTGATGGGTGTTCTGGGTGGGTGGGTGCATTGTTATATTGCTGAGTTGTTATATTGTCATACGGTTCCCCTGCATTCATTCCTTCATTCCTTCATTTCTTCCCCGTCCTCGTGCCTCGGCCGGGTAAAATTCCTTCATTTACTACCCAATTTATAGCCAAATAGTTGCCCGGGATCAATGATAAAAATCAGTGGGCGAGGAGTTTATGTTTTCTTTAACAAAAACTGTACACGGCGCTTTTTTTGCCACTAAGACACGAAGGCACTAAGATGGCACAAAGTCTTGGTGCGATCCCGTCTAGCCAGCCGGGTAAACTTGGTGCTTTGGTGTTTTAGTGGCATTCTAAATGCATGAACTGCTACAGGAAAGAAAATCCATCTACAATAAAAAAGGCGCCACCCCCGGTTCCCCGGAGATGGCGCCTTGTGCTGGCGCGGGAAGCACTGTTGCGCCGCCCGTGCCGTTTAAAGTTTTTGACCGGCATGGGTTCCCACACAGCCGCCGGTCAAAAACTTTAAACAAACAAACTTACGGCCGGGCGCTGCCCACCATGAACTTCTCGGTGAAGGTTTCTTTGCCTTCCACCTGAACGGTCAGGTAGTACATGCCGGACTGGAGCTGGCTGGTGTTGAAGCGCTGAACCTGCTCTTCGGCCTGGCCGAGGCTGCGCTGCATGACCACCTGGCCGAGGCTGTTGTGGATGCGCATCATTACGCGGTCGCCCAGGAAGCCGGAGAGTTCTACATTGAGCTCGTCCTGTACCGGGTTGGGGTACAGCTTGACGGTCTCGTAGTTCTCCTCGACGTTGGCGGCAAATACCGTTGCGTTCGGCGTGCGGGCCGCGCTGGCGTCGCAGTCGTAGGTCAGGTCGAACACGCCGGGCTGGGCCGGGTTAACCGGCTGAACCAGGACGTAGTGCGTGCGGCCGAAGAACGGCGTGAACAGCATTTCCGTGGTGCCGTTGGCGCAGCCCGAGGTGTTGTCGAGGCTACCCAGGCAGCGCAGGCGGTTGCAGTCGCCGTAGTAGATGGTGATCTTGGTGTCGAAGTTGGCTGCGCCGCAGGTGCTCAGGCTCTGGATGAAGCCGCCGTCATTCGGGTTGAACGTATACCATACGCCGCCGCCGGCAGTGCCGGGGCCACAGGAGCGGACGGCATCCGGGAAGGCGCCGATGGTGGAGCCCTGAACCGTTTCGCCGCAGGTGATGGTATTGGCATCAGCGCAGTTGTCGTTATCGATCGGCGGAGGCAGCAGGCCGGTGATGGCCAGGGTATAGGCGCCCGTTGCAGCGCCAAATCCATCGATATAGATGTAGTAGGGAACGCCGGCCAGGGAGTTCCAGGTCACGGAGGACTGCAGGCCGCAGGCATCGTCGTTGCCGGCTACGCAGGACAGAGCGGCGCAGCTGCCTTCGTAAACTGCGATTTGGGTATCAAAGCCGGAACCGCAGGTAGCGGCGGTAATGTCCAGGCCAGTGCCCGTTACGACGTACCATACGCCGCCACCGGAGCCGTCGCCGGCACCGCCGCAGGTCGGCGGGTTGTCGTCATCGGCAGTCAGCGTGTTGCCGGTGTCCGTATCGCCGACGCTGAGCATGATGGCGTTTACGCACTCATCGTTGACCGTCGGCACCAGCGCCTCAACCGAGAAGGTGCCTGGGCAGGGGCTCGGCGGAGAGGGCCAGGTGTCGACCAGGAAGTAGTACTGGGTGCCGCCGGTCAGGCTGGCCGTAATGCTCTTGGCAGTGGAAGAGTTGGCAATGCCGGTCACGCAGGAGCCGCCGCTGGTGGGGCAGCCGGCGTAAACGGAAATCTGCGACCAGGCCTGGCCGGAGAAGGTCAGCAGTACGCTCCCGCTGGTGGCAGGCGTGTAAGTGAACAGGGCTTCGTTGCCCCCGTAGTACAGCGTGGACACACAGGCGCTGGCGTTGGCGGAAGTGATATCATCGCCACTGCAGTTGGTAGCACCGCTGAAAGGCAGGGAGCTGATCACGGTAGCGTTGGCGCAGGTCGTTGCGTTGAGCTGGTAAGAACTGGCCAGCCCCATAGCCAGAAGCAGGGCCCAGAATCGGGCCAGTCTTGTTAGTAGGTAAGCTTTGTTCATTGTTCTGGTTTTAGTTAAAAATTTTTTATTGCGAAATTAAGATACACACACCTGTGATGGCGCCGGTTTTGGAGACGCTGGAACTACCCGGCAGGGCATAGGAGTCCCCTGGCAGCCATGAATTTTTTATTTATGATCCTGGAATTTGGTGGCAGCACCACTTTCCCTTTTTCGATGCAGTCGGGCCTGTATTGAATATAATCGGCACCTTCAGAGCGAAGAACTTACGCTTCGCTGCAAGGCATAAAAGATTGAACCAACTTTGCGGGCGCGCTTCGCAAAAGCAACGCGAAAAGCATGGTTAACTGGATGAGGTCGTCCTAATATAGACAAAATTTGGAATGAAGTATAGCGGGGGGAGGCTTCTTTGCTCTTTACGGCTGCTAAGATATGAAAAATTTTAATTCTTCGCCAAATTTTTTTCCCAGCAAAAAAAAAACAGGAACGCTCTACTCCTGGAGGACTACTGTTTTCCGGGAGCGATAAGCCCCGAAAAGTCGTTTGTGCCAGCACGTAGTGCGGCCGGCCGAAGAACGGCACGAAGACCATTGCCGAGGTTCCGCCGCCACAAGCCCCGGAGTTGTCAACCGAACCCAGGCAACGAAGTAGTGATTAAAAAATAACTTCACTGTTTGAGATCCGTCGTTGTAGCTCGTTTATCAGCCTAACCCCGCGACAATCCTACGTGGCTGATTCACTTCACTACAACGACGGATCGTGAAGTTATTTTTTAAGGATTACTAAGAAACTTAGCGGCCGCATTTACCCGTTCCTCCACGCGTATACCCATCCGTTCTATATCTTTAAAAAAACGCTCCGGTTCCACGAAGCCGCCCTGGAACCACAGCCCGGGCCGGCGCGCCGTGCCGTCCAGGTATTGCAGCAGGGCCGCCACCGCCGGGATGGCCGTCAGCACATAGCCGTCCTCATGCGACAACCGGAGTTGAAAGTTTCTGTGAAAACCATGGGTTGAACCTTCCGCTTCCAGCACCAGGCAGGCGAGAAAGGGTGGCTTGCAGAACTGCAGGCTCCACCAGAACAGTCCCGCCAGGGCATTGTGCCACCGGGAAGGCAATATCCGGAACCCGGCCAGCAACAAGGGCAGTACCAGATAATCCGTCACCGGGTTGAAGCCGGAAATGAAAACGCCGGCCTCCCGAAGCCCGGGGATTTCCTCCGGCAGGAGCCCCATCTCCTCAAAATACATGGGCGCACAGGCCAGTTTGCCGGGCGGGGCGCCAAAATCGAAGGAGTAGGTTTTCCAGAAAGAAGGGGTGATCCACTTGCCGCCCTGAAATATGCGGCCGGAATAATTCCGGAACTCTTCCACGAATTCCTCCCGGGTACTTTGGGTTACCTGCATGGCACCCCAGTCCACTTTCAGTGCGGCGAAGATGTTGGCCTGGAGCAGCGTATCGAACCGCAGGGCCGCATACCGGGCCAGCGCCGCCAGGATGCCGGGGTGAAAGCCCCCGTCGGTGATGAAACACCGCCCCGCCGCCCCGATGGATGGCCGCAGGCGCCGCAGCGGGTCCAGCTTGCGGGGGGAAGACAGCTGGATGTCGAAATAATCGGCGCCGTTGCGGAGGCAGGCTTCGGCCACCATGGCGGTATAGGGAATGGTGCTGGAGGCGAGGAGCAGGAGTTGGGCGCCTTTCAATGCTTCGTCCAGCGCCTGCCGGTTGCTCAGGTCCAGCTCCAGAGCGGAGACCCGGCTCCCCGGATGTTGCGCCGCCAACTGCTCCGCAGCGTCCCTTGCCTTTTCCAGGCGCCGGCCGGCAATGACGAGTTCAACATTCACCTTTTCTCTTAAAAGGTATTCGGCGATGAGATAGCCGGCGTTGCCGTAACCGCCGGCCAAAAGGATTTTGGTTGGCATGATGACCGTATTACTGTGAGGCCTTTATTAAAACGAATGGGAGGCCTGGCAAGTTTTGGGGAATATACGGCGTTACACCTGGTTTTGTGCATTTGCCCTCCCCGCCCCTTAATCCCCTAGCGCCTCCGCTGAGTAGCTTCAGCGCTCGCGGAAAGGGAGTCCTGCCCATAAATGCACAAAACCAGATGCAGTTGAGTATATTCCGAACAGCTGCACAATTTATAGTAACCGGCCTTATTTATCTTCCTAATTGTAAATTTGTTTTACAATTAGGAAGGTAAATGCTATCTTTGGTTAATGATAGAAAGACGTTTGACGAAAATACTGCTTCGAGATTTGCAGTGGTCGCCTATTTTGGGCTTGGTGGGCCCAAGGCAGGCTGGTAAAACCACCCTGGTCCGGCATTTGCAAACACTTATTGAAAAGCCATCCTTGTATCTCGATCTTGAACTCGCATCTGATTTTCAGAAACTTGATGACGCTGAACATTATCTTGCAGGCCATGAAGAAAAGTGTGTAATCATTGATGAAGTGCAATTACGTCCTGAATTGTTCCCTTTGCTGCGTGCGCTGACCGACCAGCGCCGGGAACCTGCAAGATTCATATTATTGGGTTCTGCTTCGCCACATGTGGTCAAGCAGGTAACAGAAACGCTGGCCGGGCGGATTGCCTACCATGAACTGGCGCCATTTTCTTATTCCGAAATCAACCACCTTTTCACCATGGAAGACCACTGGTTCAGAGGAGGTTTTCCGGGGTCTCTTCTGGCAAATGAGCAGTTTATCGCCCGCAAATGGTTAGATGATTTTATCGAGACTTTTGTGCAAAGAGACCTAACAAGACTTGGTTTCCAGGTGCCCATAACGCTCATCCGGCGCATGATTTCCATGGTGGCCCACCTTCATGGCAGCCTGTTGAATCTCAGTGCTCTGGGCAAGTCGCTGGGGGTAACCCATCCAACGGTCAACAAGTATCTTGAGTTACTGGAAGGCAGTTTTCTGGTTTGGCGTTTGCCTTCCTACTTTACTAATCTCCGCAAAAGGCTGGTCAAGGCCCCAAAAATTTATTTGCGAGACTCTGGTATGCTACACCACCTCCTCCGTATTGCTGACATTGAACAGCTCAAAGGCCACCCGTCAATTGGTGCATCGTGGGAAGGTTACGTCATTGAGCAAATTATCCGGGAGGCTCCGGAGTTTACCGAATTTTATTTTTACCGAACCAAAAGCGGGGCAGAAGTAGATTTGCTTTTGCTATCGCCGGCTGGCAGAATGGCTTGCCTTGAAATTAAGTATTCGACGTCGCCTTCCATCTCGAAAGGCTTTTTCGTTAGCCTGGAAGACCTGAAACCGCACTACCGCTTTGTTATCACTCCTGCCGGTGAAGCCTATTCCCGTTCGGACGGCATAAAAATTTGTCCTTTGGATCATTTTCTCAAAGAAGAACTGAAAAGCCTGTAGAGAGTTCTTAATTCGCCTCTCCTATCCCACGATAGACGCACAAATATAATCCGGAATAATCCCCGTCGCGCTGATCAGCAGGCCGGCGTTGCGGGCACTGGTATTACCCGACAGCACCAGGGTGGTCTTCAGCCCGAATTTGTTGCCGCCCAGGATATCGGTGTGCAGGGTGTCGCCCACCATCAGGATGTCGTCTTTGTCGTATTGCCCGCTTCCTTCTTTATTCAGGTGGTCGAAGGCGTACATGAACATCTGGGAATCCGGCTTGCCGAAGTGGATGAAGGAGCGGTTGAGGATGCTCTCCACCAGTTGGGCCACGCTGCCGGTAGCCAGGGCCACGTCGTTCCTGGACACCGGGTAGAGCTTGTCGGAATTGGCGACGATGACGGGCATGGTCTTGCGGCGCAGCAGGTTGACCGTGGTGTTGATGTCGCGGTTCCAGTCGAAACCTTCGTCGTCGAGGAAGACGAAAGCATCGATCTCGTCGGCCCTTTCCAGGTCTACGTCGCCGGCGGGGATGGAGGTGTTGCCGGATTCGAGGATGTAGCTGGCGGCGTTTTCCGTGCCCAGGTAGGCGATCCTGCCGCTTTTGACCTTGTGCTGGAGGTACTGCTTGGCCAGCATGCCGGAGGTGATGATCTCGTCTTCCTCGATGCCCTGCAGGCCTAGCCGCCGAAAGGCGGCAAACTGCTCGTGCTGGCTGCGGGAGGCGTCGTTGGTGAGGATGCGCAGGGCGATGCCCCGCTCCCGGATGTAGTCGACGGTCTGCTGTACGCCTTCGATCAGCCCCCGGTGGTTCTTGAGCACGCCGTAGGAGTCCAGGAAGACGGCTTTGAATTGCCCGAGGATGGGCAGGAATGGTTGTGTGTCCATAGCCTTTACAGGTTGAGTGCTTTTAAAAGGACGCCGCCGTCAAACTCCCGCTCGATGGAAGGCAGGTGGATTTCGTAGGCTTCCTTCTGGAGCTTGGTGGCGAATATTTCGTGGAAGAAGTAGCGCCCGTCCTTGATGACGTAGTTGAGCAGGAAAAAACGGTACACCTCTTTCAGGAACAGAATCTCTTCCGCAGCTAGAGGAAAAATCTCATGATAGGTTTTCAGGAAGCGGATGAACCGTTCCTCCATCAGCGGGCCGATGTTGTAGGTGAACACGGTGCGGTCGCCGATGTCGGACACCACCCGGCTGATGAAGTAAAAGTCCATCATGCGGGAGCTCATGCGGAACCAGTCGTAATCCCAGCGGGAGTAAAATTTGAAGGACGGGGTGAGGGAAAAATTGCCGATGTTCCAGTCGACGAACACTGGGATTTTGTCGAACCGGTTGGCGCCCAGCCTTTCCATATCCTCGAAGAAGAGCTGCGCCTGCTGCCGGATCAGCCCCTCGTGCAGGCGGTATTCGTGGCGGCCCACTTCCGTGTCCATGATCTCCAGCAGGTGGCGGATATCCACCTCCAGGGTTTTGGAGGAGGGCGGCACGGTGTGGCGGATGTTGTGGCAGGCCTTATGAAACAGGGCGAACTGCCCGGCCAGGCGGACGATTTGTTCTTCGCTGAACCGCCGGGGCGGCCGGTTTTTGATCCGGATCGGGCGGTAGAAGACGACCCAGGCGTCGATCACCTCGCTCTGGTGGCGGTGGACGAAGAGGGTGTTGCCCTTCATCAGGGAGCGGGCCAGGAAGTGCTCGAAGGGGGCGGGCAGGTTGTTCGACAGGGCGTTGATGATGGTGTGGTCTTCCACAAAATGCTCGTACTTCCCGAAATAGGACAGCTTGGCGATGACGATGCTCCTGTTCTTTAACGCAATCCGGTACACGTGGTTGGTCGATACCTGCGCGCTGATATCGGTGATGCGGGCGATCTCCCGGCTGCTGTCGTACGCCGTCCAGGCTTCCCGGATGATGGCGGTGAAGTCAATGAAGGGCATAGGGCAGATTGAATGAAGCCGCAAGATAGGGAAATCTACCACACTACTGGACATTTTGGGATCATCGTGTATATGTGCATGGGTGCATTCGTGCATGTGTCTGGAGGATAATCTCTTATACACGAATGTACAGTCCAAAAAATGTCCAGTAGTCTGGAAATCTACCTTAATATAATTTTTCCGGCTACTCTGGCGCGGGTCGTCAGTTCTTCGATAACAATCCAGTACATTCCGCTCCCAAGGCGCGATACGTCCAGTTCTTTAACGTTGCTTTTTTCCTGCTTTAGAACAACCTGCCCGAATTGATTAAAAATGGCAACATTGAACAAAGCCAGATCGTTTTCGCAAAGAATAAATATTTTATCCCTGGCTGGGTTGGGCGCGATGCTCAAGGCCCAATCCGCTACTTCTTCGGGATTTTCGGATGGAGAGAGGAGAGAATCGCAACTGAAAGGAAGCGGCGTGTGTTCGACCGTAACCGGTATGGGATCATCGCAGGCCACCATGCCTTCCACTGAGCAATTTTCGCCATTGTCGTGTATAGAATAACTTCTATCCGATGCCTGGAGCTCGCAAAAGCGCTCTGTGTTGCATATTTCCAATTGAGGATTATCATATATAGCCACATGCCCTCCTTCTTCAAAAGAACAATTTAAACCTTCAAGGGAGTACAAGGAGCTGTTTCCGTACAAAAAAAACTGCCCGCGATATGCCCGGAGTTCTTCCAGGCCGGTGAAATTGAGCAGGCTGTCATTTTCTGTTATCCTGACATCGCCGCAAATGAAAGCGAGGCCGTTCAGGCCCTCAAAATTACGGATGCTGCTGTTGTTTTCAATATACAAGAACCCATCCACTATTCGCAAGCTGTCCAACCCGGAAAAATCTCTTAAATTAGGGCTGTTTTGAATCCTTAAAAATGTGGAGTTTTGTTACCAGCATTCAAAAAGAAAATAGTTGAACAGAGCGCAAAACATGATCAGCGATGTGTTAAAATCCAGGAGTGCTTCTGATCCAGCCATATTTTTCCATCAACTCCAATCCCTTTTCCATAAAAGCATCCCTGTCCACCGGCTGGTTGAACAGGCCTGCATAAAGAATGCCTTTTTCCGGGATACTCATGTGGAAGGCGTAGAAGCCGCCCTGGGTGCCGGTATGTTCGACGATCTGCACATTGCGGGGCGGGGCGGGCGGGCGGATAAACCAGCTGAAGCCCAGGAAAGGCGGCAGGCTATCCGCCCAGTTTTCCGGCCGGTATACCTGCCGGGATTCGGCGACCGTGGACGCGGGCAGGAAGGCATGCCGCCGGATGGCCAGCTCGTACTTCGCCAGCTCGGCAGCGGAACTCCAGACGCCGCCGTTGCCGGCAGCGGCGAAGGTGGGGTACTCGCCGTAATCGTACTCCCGGTAGGCTTCCCCTTCCTTCACGTAAGCATGGGCGACACCCGCCTGCGGGTGCTGCCCGTCGGTGATGGTGCTGTTGGCCATGCCGGCGGGCAGGAAAATTTCCTCCCGGATGTAATCCTGCCATTTCCTGCCCGAAACCTGCTCAATGATGAGGGCCAGGCCGTTGAAGGCGGGGTTGGAATACTGGAATTTTTCGCCGGGCTCGAAGTTCAGCGCCCGGGCGCGTTTGATGGGGTTCCAGTTCTCCTCGTCTTTGGCCGTTAGGTAGAATACGCTGTCCTCATCCACCCGGCGGAGGTCAGGCAGTCCGGAAGTGTGGGTGAGCAGGTGTTTGATCCGCACTTTCCCGGCAATCTCCGGATGGTCGAAATCGGGGAAATACCGGCTCAGGCTGTCTTCCAGCGACAAGGCGCCTGCATCCCGCAGCTTCAGGATGCCGTAAGCCACGAAGGTCTTGCTGATGGAGCCGGTATTGAACAGGGTATTGGGCGTGATCTTTTCACCGGTTTCCAGATTCGCCAGGCCGTAGCCTTTGGAGAAGAGGATGCTGTCGCCTTTCAGGATTAGGACGGTGCCGCCGGGTTCGCCCGGGGGCAGCGCGGATTGGAATAAGGCGTCCAGCTCGGCGGTGAAGGTGGAGGAAGATGGGGGCGATTCCCGGCAGGCAAAGAGGACGGCGGAGAGGAGCAGACTGATTAGGGTATGTTTCATATTCTTTTGAAATTTCCTTTAGCGCAAGTTCAAGTTCAAGTATCAAGGCCAAAAGCAGGGCGGTGCCAGCATTGAACTTGAACCTGGCTCTTGAACTTGAACTTTAAAAGAGATGTAAGGCAAGGCATTCAAAAATACGGAGAAATTTTTTCCTGCTCCTGCTTCCTTGCCACTTGGCGGCAGATCGGCAACAATATTGGCGGTTTACTTCAGCCAGGAGCGTCATCCCGGCGCGGGCTGCCCGTCTAAGGTTGGCCACTCCATCCTTTCTGCACACGCTTGGCCTCGACTCCGCTCGGCTTTCCCCTTTCTGCTGTCCAACCTTAGACGGGGAGCCCCGGCGCGCTAAAGTACCCTCGTTTTTACATGATTACAGGCCACCTGAAGGTGGCCCGTCCGGATCGGCCTCCACCGTATACAGCCGCATCGCCTCTGCCTTGCCCCGCAGCTCCACTGCCCCCACCGGTTTTTCCCGGAGGCCGGAGGCCGGCAGGACGAGCTGCTGCAGCAGGGTTTCCGACAGCAGGATGTCCACCCCCATCTCGTTGCACTTCGACTGTATGCGGGCCGCCGTATTGAGCACGTCGCCGGAGTAGGCAATATCCCGCTTGATAGCGCCGATCTCTCCGCTGACGACCGTGCCGCAGTGCAGGCCGGCCTTGAAGGAAGGTACGATCCCGTACTTTTCCTGATAGTGCTGCGCTCGTTCGGCCAGGCTCCTTTGGATCTCGAAGAACGCCTGTACGCAGTTGTTGTCCTTCAGCGCCCGGGCCTGGGGCCAGCTCACCACGACCTCGTCGCCCACGTACTGGTAAATTTCTCCCTTGGCGAGCAGGATGCCGGGGGTGACGTCCTGGAAAAAGTCCTTCACAAATTCGAAATACTGCAATTCTTCCAGCTGCTCGGCGATGGCCGTGGAGGATCGGATGTCCAGGAACATGAAGGTGCGGCCCTCGGTTCTGGGGTGGAAATACCGACCCAGGAGGAACGCCCGGAAAACCCCCGGCCCGTACTTGTCGTTGACCTGAAGGGCGAGGGTAGTCGTCACGGCGACCAGCAACCAGAACAGGAAGTTCTTCAGGTTCTCCATCCCGGTCAGGTAGTCGTAGACGGAGGGCAGGATCGCCCGGTCGAAAAGGCTGACGTTCAGCCGCAGCGAATTGTAAATGAAAGAACCCGCCAGGCTGGTCAGGGAGTACAGGATGGTTATGCCGAGCAGGGACAACAGGAGCGCGGCCCCATAGGTATGCGAGCGAAGCGGCCGTCCGAAAGCTGAAGGAACACCTGGCGGAGTATGCGGCGTATTTTGAGTGAAAAAGAGTATGTTTACAGCAACCAACTAAACAGGTATTTACTTGGAGCAGGAACACATCAGCAACGAAGAGCGTTCCGGGCCAGAGAACCAGGTTTTGTTCGAAGGGCTGAAAAACCGGGAGCCCTGGGCTATCCGCCGGTTAGGTGTGGAGGTGAGCCGCCTGTTTTCCCGCCTTCCGGGCGCGGCGGCGGTATCCCGGCAGGACAAGGAAGAGCTGGTCAACGACACCCTGGTGGTAGTGCTGAGCAAGCTGGCAGAGGGTGCCTTCGAATTCCAGGGCGCCGGCCCGGCCGCCTACGCCATGGGGGTGGCCCGTAACCTGCTGAACAACTGGCTGCGCCGACAGCGCCTGCCTGCGGTAAGCCTCGATGGCGCCGGCCCGCTGCCGGACGGCGGGCTGGCGGATTATTTCGAACAAAAGGAGAAAGAACAACTTCTCGGCGACCTGCTGGATCAACTGGGCGAAGACTGCCGACAGCTGATCCGCCTGCGATATTATGAGGAAGTAAAGGATGAACAGGTTATAGAACAGCGGCTGACGAAACACAGCACGGTGGATTCCCTGAAGAACAAGCGCTGCCGGTGCCTGAAAAAATTGTCGCAGCTGGCGAGGCAGCGCCAACACTTATTTCGGTAGATGCATAGTGAGAGGCCATGAAGGGTTTTAAATTCGAAGATTATATCAACGGCAATTTGCCGGAACCGGAACGCCGGGCGCTGGAGCAACGCCTGGCGGCAGACCCGGCGCTGAGAGCGCAACTGGAGGAGGAGGAAGAACTCCTGGTGCGCCTGAAGCGGCAGATGCTGCGCCGACAGGTGGAGGCGGCCATGAAAGCGGAACCGCCGGCTTCCCGCTCCCGGTGGCGGATCTGGGCCGCTCTGGCCATCCTGGCGGCAGCCTTGCTTGCCGGGTGGCTGCTCAGTAGCCCTGGCGCCGTATCGCCCGAAGCGTGGCCGGCCCAGGAACCGCCCCGCAACCCTGAACCGAAAAACCAGGAGGTGCTGCCGGCGGAAGAGCTGCCGGCAATACAGGAGCAGCCACCTCCCATCGCTCAGCAAACCGAGACTTCCACACCGGAGGCAAACGCCTCTGATGGGTTGCGGAGCGCTATAGTAACGCCGGCCCGGACCCTGGGCCGCACAGCCGTGAGGCAACTTCAGCTGCCGGCAGGGGCCGGTGCCTCGCCCCCGCTCCTCCAACCGGCAGCAGACCTGGTCCGGCAGGGCCGATACCGGGAGGCACAGGCGCTGCTGGAACAGGAAGGGACGGCAGGCGATACCCTCCTGTTCCTTCATGCGTTCTGCCTGCTGAAGCAGGAGAAGGGGCTGGAGGCGGCCCGCTATTTCACCCGCCTGGAGCAACCAGGAACGGCCTTTGCGGAAGAATCCCAATGGGGCCTGGCCCTGAGCTGGCTGCTGGCGGGCCAGGAAGCCTGGGCGGCAGAGCAACTGGAAGCCATCGCCGGCCAGGCAGGGCACCCGCGGGCGGCGGCAGCGGCGGAGCTGATCGAACAGCTGAAGCAACAGCGATAACAATCAACCACTATATGAAACTATTCCTTGCCTTCCGGGGCAGGCCAACCGGGCATTGTGCCTGGGTGCCCGCTCTGTTCCTTCTCCTTTCTGCCCTTCCCTCTGCTTTGAGCCAGCCCTCCGGCACCTGGCTGGCCGATGCCGAACGAGCCTACCGCAGCAAGCAGTTCGGCCTGGCAGCACGGATCGTCGAAGAAGGCCTGCCCGCCCTGGAAGCAGCCAACGGGAAAGATACCAACTACGTAGAACTGCTGGTGCTGGGCGGCCGGGCCTGGTACCAGCTCCACGACCTGCCGCAGGCCGAACAGGCGATGCTGGAAGCCCTCTCCCTGCGTGAACAGCTACAGGGCAAGAGCCACAGCAAATACATCAAGGAAGCTTTCAACCTGGCCACCATCTACCGCAACTCGGGAAATCCGGAGAAATACCGGCAAGGAAAGGCCCTGCTCCGGGATGCCTACAACGCCCTCAAGGAACAGCCCGCCCCCAACCCGGAAGACGAGGGGCGCCTGGTGCGCGGGCTGGGCAGTTACCTGATAGAAGGTGGGGAATACGAAGCGCTGGAGTCGGTTTGCCAGGCTTTTCTCCAGTCGGTAAACGGGCAGGAGGATCGGTACCCCAACGAGGTGGTGCAGGTGCGGTACAACCTGGCCCGGGCAGCTTATGATCAGGGCCTGTGGCGCAACGCGCTTCCTTTGTTCCAACAAAACCTGGCCGAAGCCCGCCGGGCTTTCGGGCCCAATCACCTCCTCGCCGCCAAACCCCTCCGCGCCCTGGCGGCCTGCTGCCTCTACCTGGGGTTGTACGGGGAGGCGGAAGCTTACTTCCGGGAGGCGCTGGCCGTATGCGAGCAGGCCTACGGCAAGGAAGACGTCAATTACTACCTGCTGCTTAGCGACTACGCCAAACTCTATATGGAGCTGGGCTGGCCGGAGGCGGAGAGCCTCCTGCTGGAAAGCCTGCGCCAGCTGGACAGCCTCGGCAAGGGCAACCCGGCGCTGACCGAAGAGGCCCGCTACAACCTGGGCATTTATTACCTGCAATCCGGCAACTACGCGGCAGCGGAGCCCCAACTGAATGAGGCCAACGCCTATTTCTGCCACACCCTGGGACCGGGCAATATGCTGTGTATCCATTCCACCGGGCAGCTCACCCTCCTGGATGTCGGATGGAAAAAAGACGTCCGGGCGGCAAAAGAACGGCTACTCCCCCTGGCGGAGGCGCTTCGGGAGGCGGCAGGGCCGGCGTACGCCTCCGTTTTGAACCTGATGGGCCGCGCCTGCTTCCTGGCGGGAGAGTGGGAGGACGCCCGCCGGTACAGCCGCGAAGCGCTCGGCCTGTACCGGCGGCATTTCGGCGATCATTTTGACAAGGAGGGATTCCTGCTGAGCCGCCTGGCCCTTCTGGCCTTTCGCGAGGAGGACACCGCCGGCGGGATGGCCTTCTTCCGGCAAATGCTGGACGCCGCCCAGTGGCGCATCGACATGGCCTTCGCCATCGCTTCAGATGCTGAACGGCAGCGGATCGTGGAAGGCATCCGGCAGATGGTGCTGAGCGATTTCGGGCCCCTCCTATACCAAAATCCGGAATGGAGAGCCGCTCTGGCACCGGCCCTGCTGGAATGGAGCCTCTTCTCCAAAAGCCTGCTGGAGCAGGCGCAGGTCAGGGCAGAACAGTTGGGCAGGCAGGGCAAGGGCCCTGTCGCCGAAGTGTACCGGCAATGGCTGGAAACCCGGGAACGGCTGGCGCACTGGAATACGCTTTCCCGCCTCGAATATCCGCAGCAGAGCGATAAAGTGGAGGAACTGCAACAGCAGGCGAAAGTACTGGAAAAAGACCTGAGCCGCCACCTCGCCGGCTTTGAAAGCCGGGCCGCACCCCGCCCCGCCGGCTGGCAGCAGCTGCGGCAGGGCCTGCAGCCCGGCGAAGCCCTGGTGGACATCCTGAAGCTGCCGGCCGGCGGGAGGGAACAGGCGCCTTTTTATTACGTGGCCTTCATCCTCAACGGGCCACAGGCCACGGCACCGGAAGTAGTGGTTTTTCCGGAAGGGCAGGCCCTGGAAGGCCGCCTTTTCCGCCTGTACTTCCTGGAGGTGTCCAGCCGGAACGCCACGCTGGAAGTATCTCCCGATCCGTACGCTGCTTTCTGGGCGCCGCTCGAACCGTTGCTGAAAAATATCCGGACGGTTTACTGGTCGCCCGACGGCGTTTTCCACAAACTCAACCCCAACGCCCTGCGCCGCCCCGACGGCACCTATTTGCTCGACTACTACGACATCCGTGCCCTCCGCCATCCGGCGGCAGCCCCGCAGGCTGGCGGCACCGAACGCCCGCGATGGAAAAGAGCATTGCTGCTCGCCAACCCCGCCTTTCCTGCCGATATGCCGCCCGGCTTCACCCCGGATGGGCTGCCGCTCCCGCCCCTGCCCTTTGCTGAGCGGGAAATGAATGCGGTCGGCCGGTTGCTGGAACAGGAGGGGTGGGAGGTGCGCAGCTTGTCAGGGGGCGATGCGACCGAAGAGGCCGTCAAACGCACCGGGCCGGTAGGGGTGTTGCACCTCGCTACCCATGGCCATTTTCAGGAGAACAGGCGACCGGCCCCGGAAACGGAGGTGCCGCCGCTTTCCATGTTGCAGAGCATGCTCTTCCTGGCGGGCGGGCAGGGGCGCCGCTTCGGTTTCGAAGGCGAAGATGGCATCCTCACCGCCTACGAAGTGATGGGGCTGCCCCTGGACGGCGCCGAGCTGGCCGTGCTGAGCGCCTGCCGCAGCGGGCAGGGCGAGCTGGCGGCTGGGGAGGGGGCATACGGCTTTCAACGGGCGCTCCGCATTGCCGGGGCAAAAGCGGCCCTGCTCTCCCTGTGGGATGTAGAGGACAAAGCTACAGCCGAATGGATGGCCGCCTTCTACCGGAACTGGCTTTCGGGCTTGTCCAAATTCGAAGCCTACCAGGCTACTCAGCGGGCGATGCGCGACCAATACGGCCTGCCGTTCTACTGGGCGGGGTTTGTTTTTACCGGGGAATGAAAAAAAAATGGCCTTCGGCGGTTACGTTAAGGCGAAAAGGCACATTACAACAATGGAAAGCGCATTACCAGGCGCAACTATTTTTAGGAACGAGTGCCTAATTTCGCTATGACAAACCGCTTTAAACACCTGCTTTGCTTCCTGCTCCTGTTCTGCCTGGCCGGCACCTTACCTGCCCAGGATGCCTTCCGAAAAGGCGCTGTCGTTTCCCTCGGCCCCGGCCTGAATACCGGTGGTTTTTTCCAGGGCTACGGCGGCTATGGCCGAAAAACACCTAAACCTGCCCTCTGCTTTGCCCTGGACGGCAGGCTGGGCAAGGCCTTCAGCCTGGGCTTCATGCTGGCTACCAGCAGCGCCGCGTTGGTGGTTGACCCTGCCTACCGCCGCGTTACACAGCCTGGCAACGGTTCCGGCGCGGAACGGCTGCAGGTGGATGCGCGGAGGACAGTGCTGGGCCTAAGAGCCCTCTTTCACTACCTGAACCGGGAAAAAACGGAATTTTACTCCGGTGTTCGGGTAGGCGTGTCCTTCGTCCGGCGGTCCACCCATTCCGGTTACTACGAATACGACCTGCCGCCCACCAATGTGCTGCCGGGGTACCACGCCACGATCAAACCCGAAACCAACCCCTTCAACGCACAGCTGATCCTGTTCGGCGCCCGGCATTACCCGCTGGAATTTCTCGGGTTTGGCGGCGAGCTAGGCCTGGGAGCGCCTTACTATCTGGGGCTTCAGGTTTGTTTCCGGTTGCCTTCGGCGGAAAAACATCCTAATGAATATAACCAGGATCGATGAAGAACGTCCTTTTGTTGCTGCTCTGCCTGCCCATGTGCGTGGGGGCGCAAACGGATACGGCGGCGGGCTGGCAGCCCGGCCTGCGCTTTGGCCTGTCGGCGGGCCCCAGCCTCAGCCAGTTCCCGAAGCCGCAGGCCGGCCTTCTCAGCGGGCAGACCGACGCGAAAGCGAAGTCCGGCCGGCATGCCGGCTTTCAGGCCTACGGCATCGCCGGTTATGCCTTCACTCCCCATTTTGAGCTGGAAGGGCGGGCAGGGTTGGGGCACAGCCGCCTGTATGGCGTTCGCTCTTCCGTGGGCAACGCCCCCAACTTTCTGAACGGCGGCTCTACGAGTTATACCAAACGCGACACCCTGGACCAGCAATCGACCTGGCTGGAAGTCCCGTTTTTCGCCCGTTTTCGGCTGTTCAGAGGGCGGGAAATTTTCCTGGAAGGCGGTGCCATTGCCGCCCTGCCGCTCAAAGTGAAAGGCAGCTACGCTTCCTACCGGTCGAATTCCGCAGTGGGGCCCATTTATGAATCCGGGAAGGCGGAAAGCCGTTTGCAGGCGGGCTTCCACTTCGGCATGGGGTTCTTCTTCAGGGAGCGCTATCAGATTGCTATGAGCTGGGCAAGGCGGGAGTTTACCGGCAGGGGCAGAGAAGGCAATGGTTTTCCTATCCGGCTCTGGCGGCTGACGGTGGAGCGGTACTTTTGAGGGGCAGGACAAGGCGTTGCTGCCCGTTGTTGTTTACTTTTTGAGAATAGCGAACGACCGGGAGTCGGTAATGGTAAAGGTGGCCCACTACTTCCACTGATACTGCACCATGGCCCGGAAGACGATGGACTTGGCGTCGTCCTTCGCCGCCCCCTGCACGGCCAGGTCCACCTGTTTGAAGGAGATCAGGAAAGTCGGGGGGTATACGTTGCGCTCGCCCGGGAAGAAGGCCATCGGGTAGCCGGAGACGGTCTCCAGCTCGTATTCGGCGCCCATATTGCGGGCCTGCCATTCCGAAACCAGGGTTTTGAACCGGCCGGCGTCCTTGCCGGCGTTGCTTTTCAGGACGTAGATCACCAGGTCGTCGCCCACGGCGCGGCCGGGCAGGGTAAAGGTGCAGGCCGACTGCTCCCCGGCGTTGGCGCTGGTGGGCACGGGATTTTCCACCGGCTCCCGCAGGATGTCTTTCAGCTGCTTCAGGGTCAGCATTTCGCAGGCGGCAGGCAGGGGAGTACCCTGCTGCTGGTGCCCTTCTCCGCAGGCGGCGAGCAGCAACAAGCAAACGATAATCAGGCTGGGGTATCTCATGGCGGCAATTTTTCGTAACTATTTAGCAGCCCTCCGCTTTTTAGCCACGAAGACACAAAAACCTGCCGGCCGCTGGCACAGCAGGCGGGCACTAAGATTGCACAAAGCCTTGGTGCGGTCTTGGTGTCTTCGTGTCTTCGTGGCAAAGGCATCAGACCCACCTAAATAGTTACAATTTTTCTGCGAATATAGGTTTAGTTGCACGAAAAAATGTCACTTTTTTCAGGTGCGCGGCGCCCCTTATTTGAATTGACCTGATTCTGCGGGTGGAAAAATCGGTTTTGGCGGGTGAGCTTGTTAACTTTGCGGGCAAAAAGAACCCTATGAACTATTTATTCACGGCGGCAGGTGGTCCTGGGCATTCAGGGATCGGCCTCCCCTTCAGGCGATGGAGAGGCAGCGCGGGCAATGCCCTACCTGTCCCGCACACACAGTGTCGGGAAAACCATCTGCAACTTTACGCAATCGTAGCCCTGCTTGCCCTGTTCGCTCTGTCCTGCGGCCAGAACAGTCCCGAATCCGACGCTGCCGGATCCGGAGAACGGCAGCTGGAATCCCCGGACATTCAGATCCAGATACAGGGCGCGCCCGCCGGCACGGCCTACCTCATCGGCAGCTTCGCCGACCAGAACTACCGGGCGGATTCGGCGCAGATCGACGCTGCCGGCGCCTTCCGCTTCCAGCGGGAAGAGCCCTATAAGCCGGGCCTGTACTACGCCTTCTACTCCAACAACGGCGCCTTCCAGGTCATGATCGACGCCGACCAGACGTTCAGCATGGCCGCCAACGCCGACGACGTGGTGGGCAGCATGCAGGTGTCGGGCAGCCTCGACAATGAGCTGCTCTACAAAAACCTGCAGTACGAGGCCATGATGCAGCCCCGCTTCCAGGCGGCTGCCCAAAAGATGCAGGGCGCAGCCGTCGGCAGCCCCGCCTACCTGCAGGCCAAGGCCGAACAGGACGAGCTGATCGCCCAGCGCAAGGCCCACCTCCGGGAGATCTTCGACAGCCACCCCGACGCATTTTTTACCAAATTCAAAACCGCAGGCCAGAACCCCGACGTCCGCGACATCCGCAAGCCCGACGGCACGGAGGACACCACCGCCCAGGTGTACCGCTACCGCACGGAATTCTGGGACAACGTCGACTTCAGCGACGAGCGCCTGCTCAGTACGCCGGTCATTTTCAACAAGCTCAAGCGGTATATGAACGACCTGACGCCCCAGCACCCGGATTCCATCAACCAGGCCGCCAGCTTCCTGGTCGACAAGGTGCTGGATTACCCGGAGTACTTCAAGTTCTTCGCCAACTGGATCGTCCTCCAGTACGAACCCACCAAGACTACCCTGATGGACCCCGAGGCCGTCTTCGTCCACATGGCCCAGAATTATTTCACCTACGACCGCGCTTTCTGGTCGGACAGCGCCGAAATCTACGCCATCCAGCTGCGCGCCAACGAGATGGCCGGCAGCCTCGTCGGCCACAAAGCGCCCGACGTGCAGGCGCAGGGGCCCGACGGGAAAACCTACGCCATCTCCGCCATCAAATCTCCCTACGTGATCGTGTATATGTTCAACCCCGATTGCGAGCACTGCCAGGAGCAGAGCCCCCAGCTGGTGCAATTCTACCGCCAATGGAAAAATCAGGGCGTTGAAGTTTTCGGCATCGGCGTCGACACCAATACGGAAGACTGGAAGGCCTACCTCAAAAAGACCGGCATGGACGCCTGGCCCAACGTCTTCGACGCCACCAACAAGGCCATCTACGGCAAATACTACGTGGACATCACGCCGGAAATCTACGTGCTCAACCCCGAACGCACCATCATCGCCAAAAACCTGAAGGTGAACCAGATCGCGGAGGTGATCGAACGGGACCGGCGGGAGAGGTAAGGAGGCACCCAGGTGTAAAGTCCGAAAGCGGAAGCGGGAAGTGGGAATACGGTTCAAAATGGGCGGGCCTCAACACCGGCAACACCGCAACACCTCAACACCGTAAAACCTCAATACCGCAACACCTCAACACCGCAACACCTCAACACCCTAAAAGAAACCATCAAACGGGCGCAGTTGCGATTTGTCCCCCTCTGCTGATGAAACGAACGGCCTGAAAGGCCAGCCTATCTTAGCAGGGGGCAACGCCCCCTGTAAAGGCGCACAACCGTAGCCAGCGCCCTGAAAGGGCAGCATATTCGAGCTGGTATTATGATGGCCTTTCAGGCCGCAGGCGGCTTTCATCATTATACACGGGGCGATGCCCCGTGCTAAAATATATTGGCCTCCGGCATGCGCCGGAGCAGGCTTTTCAGGCCGAGCCGGCTATGTGGCGCTACCTGAAACCAACATTTTAGAGCTTTTACATGGGGACAAATCGCAACTGCGCCCCCATCAAACTCAAGCAGGCAACACAACCAAAAAAACTGTACCTTTGGAAAAACAACACAAATTGTTTCGATGGGTTTGGAAAAGATGATCAACACGATAATTCATGGAGATTGCCTGGAGGTAATGCCCGATATCCCGGATCATTCTATTGATATGATCCTCTGCGACCTGCCCTACGGCACAACTCAGAATAAGTGGGATTCCCTGATCCCTTTGGACCGGCTGTGGGCAGAATACAAACGGATCATCAAGGAAAACGGCGCTATTGTACTGACGGCCCAGGGAGTTTTTACTGCTAAGCTGATCCTGAGCAATGAGCAATGGTTCAAATACAAAGTGGTCTGGATAAAATCAAAGCCGACCAATTTCCTGAATGCCAAAAAACAACCCCTCCGGAAGCATGAGGATATTTGTGTCTTTTACCGAAAGCAACCTACCTACAACCCGCAAATGTCGGAGGGGGAAGCGTACGATAAGGGGGTGAGAAAAGATCAGTTTACCGGAAGTTACGGCGATTTTAAGCCGCGCCGCGTAAAAAGCAATGGAAAAAGATACCCGCTCGATGTCATAACGTACGAAGAAGCCGGCCACGATGATTTCGTCTATTGCAAAACGGCAGAAAGCGAGGGTACGGTTTATCACCCGACCCAAAAGCCGGTAGAGCTGGGGAGATACCTCATCCGGACGTATACCAATGAGGGGGATATCGTCCTGGACAATGCCTGCGGGAGCGGCAGCTTCCTGGTGGCGGCGGCGAAAGAGAACCGAAGGTATATCGGCATCGAGAAAAATGAAGATGTCCTGCTGCACAAGAAAGACCAGATCGATTATGTCAAGGTGTCGGAAGACAGGATACAGGAAGCAATGAATCGATAATTTCCTACCTTTATACTGTGCTGCAATAGGTTTTGTGCATTTATGGGAGGGTTTCCCCTTTAGGGGATTTAAGGGGCGGGGCAGGCAAATGCACAAAACCTATTGCCGTCAAGTATACAGCCACCCAAAAACTATTTGCTATGAAAAGAGCGATACTGCTGGCGATCGCCGGCCTTTCCTTTCCTTTGTTAAAAGCTCAGGAGGACATCTCCGGCATCATCAACGCCTACGCGGCGGTCCAGTCGATTGATTATTGCAACAACGCGCTTCAGGTTTCCACCACAGACGGTTTTGCCGAGGGCGGCGCCCTGATCCTCATCCAGATGCAGGGGGCCGCCATAGACGTCAGCAACTCAACGGCCTACGGCACGGTCACCGATCTGGGGCAAGCGGGCCTGTACGAACGGGCGGTGATAGCTTCCATCAACGGGTTGGAGATCACCCTGGAAAATACCCTGCTCTATGAATACGACACGGATGGCGCCGTGCAGATCGTCAGCATGCCCGGTTATCCGTCCGGCGTTACCATCACCGATATCCTGACCGCCAGCGCCTGGGACGGCGCCACCGGCGGCGTCCTGGCCTTCGAAACCACTGTCCTGGAGATGCAGTCGGACATAAGCGTCGGCGGCAAAGGCTTCCGCGGGGGCGATGCGGCGCTCGATTATACCGGCGATTGTTTTTTCACCGATAATTACAACAGTTTTGCTTACCCGGAGGCCAGCATCCGGGGCGGGCGCAAAGGGGAAGGCATCAGTGCCATAGCCAGCGACCGGGCCCGCGGGCGCGGTGCCCAGGCCAACGGCGGCGGCGGCGGCAACGACCACAACTCGGGCGGCGGCGGCGGCGGCAACGTCACCGCCGGCGGCCAGGGCGGCGAAAACGACAACCCCAGCTTCTTCGGTTGCGACGGCCGTTTCCCCGGGCAGGGGGGCAAGGCAACCAATGGCATTCCCGCTGAGCGCATCTTCATGGGAGGCGGGGGCGGCGCCGGCCATGGCAACAATAATGTCGCGTCTGACGGCGGCAACGGCGGCGGCATCGTCATCATCCGCGCAACCGAAATAATCAGCAACGGCTTTGTCATTGACGCCAACGGCGAAGCAGCGGCCAACGCTGCGGGTGACGGCGCCGGCGGCGGCGGCGGCGGCGGTACTATTGTCGTGGACCTGGAATCCGGGAGCGGCAACATGTTGGCCCTCCGGGCCCGGGGCGGCGACGGCGGGAACGCCAACAACAATAATGCGGACCAGTGCTTCGGCCCGGGCGGCGGCGGCAGTGGCGGCCGGATCCTGCGCACCGCCGTCGCCGGAATGGCCGTAGCCGATACCCCGGGAGGAGATCCAGGCCTGAGCTTCAACTCCAATGCCTGCGGGGAAGGAACCAATAACGCTGCCCCGGGAAACGATGGCACCGCCCTGACCTTTGAAGGCTTGCCCGAAAGCGGGGAGGCATTCGCACCCTTCCAGTTGCTGGCCCAAACCGGCGACACCAGCAGCTGCGCCGGGCAGCCCCTTACCCTTCCGGTACAGGTGCAGGGGAGCGGGCTGAGCTTCCAGTGGCAGGTGGATGAGGGCAGCGGCTTCACCAATCTCCAGAGCGGCCTGCAGTACGGGCCTGCCGATGTGCCGGCCCTGCTCATCAACACGGTTACCAACGCCATGGACGGCAACCAGTACCGCCTGCAGATCAGCGGCGATTGTATCGGCACGGTTTTTACCGAACCGCTCACTCTTTCCGTAACGCCCGGCCCGCTGGCAGCTTTTGCCTTCACCATCGACGGCCTGGAGGTCAGTTTTGACAATACGTCTTCCAATGCCGACAGTTACAGCTGGAATTTCGGCGACGGAACCAACAGCGGCCAGTTCGAGCCCATCCATACTTTCCCCGGCCCGGGCATATACGACGTCACCCTCACCGCAACCAGCAACGCCTGTGGCCAGCAAGCCTCCTTCTCCGCCCAGGTCACCCTACAGGAAGCCCCGGAGGCCAACTTCGAGCCGATGCCGGCGGCCGGGTGCGCGCCCCTCTCCGTCGTGTTCAGCAACACCAGCACCGGACTGGGCAATACCTACCAGTGGTTTTTCACCGGTGGCGACCCCGCCTCTTCAACCGACGGCGCGCCAATCGTCAACTACAACACCCCCGGCGTATACGACGTCACCCTCATCGCCTCCAACAGCGCCGGCACCTCCACGCTGGTGATCAGCGAAGCCGTGCGGGTCGGCGGGCCACCGGCCGCCGACTTCAGCCTGTCCGCCGACAACTTGTCCATTACGTTGACCAACCTGTCCACCGGCGCCGACAGCTACCTTTGGGACTTCGGCGACGGCAACACGTCCACCGCCGCCAATCCCACCCATGCCTACAGCAGTTCCGGAGAATATGAGGTCAGCCTCACGGCGGCCAACGAATGCGGGAGCGACGTGCTGGTCATCGCGGTTGCGATCGTTCAACAGCCGGTGCCGCTTTTCTCTACGGAGAACACGCCCGCCGGCTGCGCGCCGCATACGGTCTATTTCGTCAACCAGTCCTTTGGCGATTACGATAGCCTGGAGTGGAGTTTTCCGGGGGGGATGCCGGCCACGTCAAACATACCGGGCCCGGAGGTGGTGTATGCCACGCCGGGGCAATACGACGTTCAACTCACCCTCTTCTGGGCAAACGGAGAGGAGGCGCTGGTGCAACCCCAGGCGGTCACCGTGCTGGAACGCCCGGAGCCGGCCTTTACCTTTACCCTCGACGGGCTGACCGCCACTTTCACGAACCTGTCGGCCAACGCCACCGAATACGACTGGAACTTCGGCGACGGAACCACCAGCGACGAAGAGGACCCGGTGCATACTTTCCCCGGCCCCGGCAATTACAACGTCACCCTCAACGCTTCCAACCAGGGCGAATGTACCCGCGCCGTGGGGCGGACGGTGTTCATCGAACCCAGCGCCGGAGCGGAGCAGCCGCTGCCGGAAGGGGTCAAAGTCTTCCCCAATCCAACCGCCGGCCAGCTGCGGCTGCAGTGTGAAAATCCGGCATGGTATCCGGTGCAGTGGCGGCTGCTGGGGCCGCAGGGCGAAGAAATAGCTTCCGGGGAAACGCAACAAGACCGGCAGTGGGAACTGGGAGGGCTGCCGGCCGGCTTGTACCTGCTGCAGTTTTTTAATGAGAACGGCTGGTGGACGGTGAGGGTGGCGCGGTATTGAGGGGTTCTGTTGATGCCGGAGCGCAGCGGAGGCCCCGCACCGGCGATAGCCGCGTCGGGGCTACGGTGGAAGAAGGCGGTATAAGCCGGGACTAAATACTGCAGTGCAACCTGTTTTCCCGGCATTTCAATCCCGGTGCGGATGCTGGATCAACTCCTCCTGCTCCGTCCGGTACACCATATTTACCCCAAACTGCCGGAGGATGATGTACAGCATGATGATAGCTACGATGACGAGCCAGATGCGGTCCCAGCGGGAGAGCAGGCGGCGTTTGGGCTTTTCTTGTTCGGACATAATATGGGATTGGCAGTGAGTGATCTTTTCTTTAGTAATCCTTAAAAAATAACTTCACGGCCCTTAGGGATTGCGCAACAATAAATTACCCATTTATACTCGTTCTTTTGCGCGCTGGCGGCGTTGCCAAGCCTCGCCGTAGCTCTGCTATGCCTGCGTTTGGCACCTTGCCAGCACACAAAATAACTTCGTCTATTCTGTGTAACTTATTATTGCGCAATCCCTTAGTTGTAGTGAAGTGAAGCAGCCAGTCAGGGTTCCAGCGAGGTCAGGCTGCTGAACGAGCTACAACTAAGGGCCTCAAACAGTGAAGTTATTTTTTAATCACTACTTAGGGGCCGGAGAAAAATAAGTTCCTCATTTCAGGCTAGAGATTTCGTCGCTGAACAAGGCGCGAAGAACGCGCATAGCCTAGCTACGCAAGTGATAGCCTGCCCCGTACCCGCAGGGTCGGGGAGCAACGCAGTGCAGCGGCGAAAGATCAGCATCAAATGGGGAAGTTATTCTTCTCCGGGCCCTTAGGATGCAAATTTAGGGAATTTCGGGAAAGGTGTAAAAGTGTAAGCGTGTAAAGGTGTAAAAGAGGCCAGCGCGGCTGGGTAACCAAGTCGCTGTACCTGTATTGCCTTCATTTACACATTTACACTTAAACACATTTACACATCCTTAAAACTCCATCCTCATCCTCAGGTTAATCCGCCGTGAGGTCAGGTAATTCGGTATGGCATACTGCTGGTTAAAGATAGTCTTGATCCAGGTGTTGCCCGCCTGGTTTTGCACCTGCATGAGGTTGAAGACCTCCAGGCTGAGCCAGGTCCCGCGGGTGAAGCGCAGGAAGTGGTTGGGCTTTTGCGCCTTTTTGGCCGGGTCGTACAGCTGCAGGGAGAAGCCGATGTCTACCCGGTGGTAAGGGGAGAACCGGTAGGTGTTTCGGTACACGCGGTTGTTGCCCTGCAGGCCGAAGGGCAGGCCGGTGCCCACGGTGAAGTTGAGGTGCATGCGAAAGCTCTCGCTCTTGGGCAGGTAATCCTGGAAGAACATGGACAAGGTCATCAGCTGGTCGGTGGGGCGGGGCACGTCATCGACGGGTTGCCCGAACTCCTGGCCGATCTCGCGCACCAGGTGCTGCACGGTGTCCAGCCGCTCGCGGGCGCGCAGGAAGGAGAGGTTGATCCAGGATTCGGCACCGGGCACGAACTCGCCGTTGAGGCGGAAGTCGATGCCGGTCACATAGCCCGTAGCGTCGTTCTCCCCGGAGTAGCGGATGCGGACGTTCTCGATCTCGTAGGAGACCAGGTCCCACAATTTCTTATAGTAGGCTTCGGTGATGAAGCGGAACTTCTTGGGGTTTTTCTTGCCCAGGTAAAAATCGAGGGTGAAGCCGCCGACGATGTGGGCCGACTTCTGGGCCAGCAGGCTTTCGTTAATGGACCCGTCGGGGCGGCGCAGCTCCCGGTAGAAGGGCGGCTGGAAGTAGTAGCCGCCCGCCAGGCGGTAGGAGATGTCCGTCTTGCCGGCCAGGGGTTTGTAGAGCAGCTGGGCGCGGGGCGAAATGAGGAGTTCTTCGTTGAGGTCCCAGTAGGAAGCGCGCAGGCCGGCGGAGACGCGGAGCTCGCCCTTGCTTTCCCGCCGGAAGGTATAGGTGTCCTGGATGTAGGCGGAAAAGCGGTTGGAGTTGAGATTGTTGCGGGTTTTCAGGACGTTGAAGAGCAGGACCTCGGTGGTGTCGTAGGGCAGGGAGTAGCCTGCCGAGTCGAGCCGTTCCCATTCGTTGAGCAGGTCGTCGATGCGTTCGTTCTGCATTTTGGCGCTCCAGTGGAGGAAGTGGCTGCTGGTCACCTCGTCGTCCTCGTGGTCGATTTGGAACTCGATGCCTCCTTTGTGCTGGAAGTTGGTGACCTGCAGGTCCAGGAAGTTGCGCACCGACTGGTGCTGGGTGCCGGTGCCCAGTTCGGCCAGCACCTCGCCGAAGTTTTCGCTGCCCAGGCCGGTCTCGATCTGCCGCAGGCTGTAGTCGCCGATGATGTCGATGCGTTCGTTCTCGTCGCTGCGGAAGGTAGAGGCCAGGAACTTGAGGAAGAGGGGGTTGCGGTCCCGGTCGGGCAGGTAGGTCAGCGACAGGCCGCCCATGGCGGTGGTGAAATCGTCGACTTCCTGGCCTTCAAAGACGCTGAACAGCTCCAGGGCGAAGTTGATCAGCCCGAGGGCGGTGCTGCGCTGGGTGGGGCGGAAGCGGTAGACGCTGCTGTTGTAATTGCCCATGAGGCCCAGCTGCCAGTCGCGGCTGATGTCGTAGGTGACGTAGGCCTGGATGTCGGCGAAGTTGGGCACGTATTCGCCCTGCACGTCCAGGGTGCCGAGCAGGTAGCGGGTCGTCTTGTAGCGGGCGCCGGCCAGGTAGCGCAGTTTGCGGTAGCCGCTCTTGTCGGCGTTGAAGCTGCCTTCGACGTGAGCGGAGCCGCCGAGGAAGCTCATGCCCAGGGAGGCGCGCAGGCTGTCGGGCCGCTTGTAGCGGATATCCAGCACCGACGACATTTTTTCGCCGTACTTGGCCTCGAACCCACCGGAGGAGAAGGACAGGTCGCGGATGAGGTCCACGTTGGGAAAGGTAAGCCCTTCCTGCTGCCCGGCGCGGATGAGCTGCGGGCGGTAAATCTCGAAGTCGTTGACATAGACGAGGTTCTCGTCGTAGTTGCCGCCCCGGACGTTGTACTGGGAGCTCAGCTCTCCGCCCGTTCCGCTGCTGGTGCCCAGGGCGATGTGGGGCAGCAGGCTCTCCAGGTTGCCGGTGGTGGTGGGCAGCAGTTTCAGCTGCTGCACGTCCTCCCGAATGATCCCGGCGTCCAGGATCTTGCTTTCCCGGACGATGACTTCGATCTCAGAGTTGGCGGGCGCCAGGGCCACGTCCACCTGCCGGGTGCTGCGCGCCGGCATGGAGGCCACCTGGGCGCGGGCTTTCTGGTAGCCGATGCGGGAGAAGACGAGCGTAAAATCCTGATCGGCAGGCACGGTGATGCTGTAGCGGCCGTTGGCGCTGGTCTCTACCGCCCGGCTGGTGCCTTCGATGTACACGGTCGCCAGATCAATGGGCAGGCCGCTCACCGCGTCGGTCACCAGGCCGGTAATGCCGGCGCGGGGGCTTTCCTGGGCTTTGAGCGCCAAACAGGAGAGGATCAGCAGGAGGGCGGTCGTGTAAATGTGCTTCATGATAGTGCTTTGCGTTGGGCGGGGGGAGGGTTGTCTGTTTTCTGTTGTCTATTGTTTGTTGTTGGTTGGGGTGCCCCCGGGGCGTCGTGACCGCCGAACAAACAACAAACAACTAACAACCAACCAGCAGCATCCCCGCCGCTTTTCCCAAAAGAAACGCAAGTTAGGGTTAATAATTTTTTGGAGGGAAAGGAAAGGAGTTTTTTTGGAGGGAATGATGGATTGTTGAAAAAACCGCTACAAAAGTAATAATTGCTTTTACAATCATTATAATTATAACCATCGCTTTGGAAAGCTTCACCGCAAAATATCCGCCAATGCCCGTAAATGAGCCTCTTCCTCAAAAACAGCGCGGAGGGGGATAGAAAAGCCTGGGACGACTACGCTTTCCAAAGTGTGGTCTATTTCAATAGTGGCTTTCAGCCGATATTGCTCGCCATCCAGCACCCTTTGTTCCAGGATGCGCGCTTTCGGATCGATAATCCAGTACTCCGTAGTGCCGTGTGCTTCGTAGTCTTCCAGTTTGACGCCGTAATCCCGGTCTCGTGTGCCGGGAGAGAGTACTTCTATAATCAAATCCGGAGTAGGAAAGATGGTTTGGTCTTCATCGAAAGCGGCGGCTTTTTCTTTGTTGAAGAAGCAAACGTCCGGTTCGTAGTCGTTCCGGGTGAGGCTGATCATCAGTTTCTCATGGCCGACGTGGCCCAGTTGATGTTTGGCTACAAAGGTTTTCAGCAGGATAAACAAGTTGCCGCTGGCGGTATCATGCCTTTTTTTCACGGGTGAATGGACGATTATCTCGCCGTTTATAAATTCTGCCTTCTGGTCTTCGCGGACGGTTTCATAGAATTGCCGGCGCAGGCGCCGCTCTGCCTCCAGAACCTGGCTGACTTCGTCGACGATCAGCCGGGCGTCCGGCCGCGCCAGTATTTTTTCCGCGATGGAGGTCTTCATGGATGATGGTTTAATTGCTCAAATTACGAAACATGCCGCCCCTCTGCAAGGTTTCTTTTCATTGTCTGTTACTTTCCAAATTAGCAACCCGTCCGCTTGGCATCTCCATCTCGCCAGATTAATTTTACCGCTTAGGAACAATATAGCCATATAACAATATAGCCATATAGCCATATAGCCATATAGCCATATAGCCATATAATAATATAGCCATATAACAACCCCCAACTCCTCAGCCCGGAAACCCGAATACATCCATGCGATACCTCATATACCTCTTGCTCCTCACTTCCGCCCTGCTGCTCCTTTTCTGCAGCCGGGAGCTGCCCAAAGCCCCGGAAGGCCAGTACCTCAACCTGGCCGAAGGCGTACAGTACGTCGGCATGAACACCTGCAAGTCCTGCCACCCCAACGTGCACGCCACTTTCATCCACACCGGCATGGGGCAGTCCTTCGGCCGGGCGACTTTGGAGAAAACAGACGCTGATTTCGGCGATCACGCCCTGGTGTACGATACGGCCTCCAACCTGTACTACAAACCTTTCTTCCGCGACAGCGCCATGTACGTGCTGGAATATCGCCTGGATGGCGCCGACACCGTACACCGGCGGCTGGAGCGCATCGATTACATCGTCGGTTCCGGGCAGCACACCAATTCCCATATAGTCGATTTCAACGGCTATATCTACCAGGCGCCCATCACCTATTACACCCAGGAAGGACGATGGGACATGGCGCCCGGCTTCCGGGGCGACAACATCCGCTTTGACCGTTTCCTGACTACCGAGTGCATTACCTGCCACAACCACCTGCCGGAATTCGTGGAGGGCTCCCTCAATAAATACACCCGGATGCCGACGGGCATCGAATGCGAGCGCTGCCATGGCCCCGGGGAAATACACGCCCGGGAGAAACTGGCGGGCCACATCGTCGACACGTCGAAGTTCATCGACTATACCATCGTTACGCCCAGCGACCTGCCGCGTGATTTGCAGATGGACCTCTGCCAGCGCTGCCACCTCCAGGGCATCGCCGTGCTGAACGAAGGCAGAGACTTTTTCGACTTTAAGCCCGGCATGCGCCTGCAGGAGGTGTTCAACGTATTCCTGCCCCGCTACACCAACTCCCACGAGCGTTTCATCATGGCTTCCCAGGCCGACCGCCTGCGCCTCAGCCCCTGCTACCGGGAATCGGAAATGACCTGCATCACCTGCCACAATCCCCACCAGAGCGTGGAAGCTACCAACAAGGCCCGCTACAACGACGCCTGCCTCGGCTGCCACGGAGGCGCGCCCGACAAAGCCTGCGCCGCCCCCATGGCCGGGCGCCTGGCCGAAGCGGACGACTGCTCCGGCTGCCACATGCCCCGCTCGGGCAGCATCGACATCCCTCACGTCAACATCACCGACCACTACATCAGCCGAAACAACATCAAAGGCCGGGACCGCGAAGAGGTGCCCGCCGGCGAACCCGGATTCCTGGGCCTGCAGATCCTGACCAAAGAAAAGGCCACGCCCCTGGAAATGGCGAAGGGCTATATTGCAATGTATGATAAATATGTCTCCTCTCCCGCCATGCTGGACTCCGCCCGGTCCTACCTGGACCGGTCCGCCCTGCCTCCGGAGGAAAAGCTGAGCACCTTGCTTCATTACCACTTTGCCCGGGAAGATTATCCCGCCATCGCCGGGCTGGCGGATGCCCGACCTCCCGAAAGCCTGGCCGACGGCTGGACGGCCTACCGCTGCGGGGAGGCGTTCTACAAATTGGGCGACTATCCCCGCGCCCTGGCCTTCTACCGGCGCGCCACCCAGCTCCTGCCCTTCAACCTGGACTTTCAGGAAAAACTCGGCACCGCCTATATTCAACTTCAGCAACTGCCGCCGGCCGTGGAAACCCTGGAGTGGGTGCTGCGGGAGAATCCGAAACGCCCGGTGGCCCTTTCCAACCTGGGCTATGCCTGCGTGCTGCAGGGGCAGTTCGAAAAAGCCGAGGGGCTGTACGACCAGGCCATCGCCCTCGACCCCGATTACGAACAAGCCCTGCTCAACAAGGCGGCGGTGCGCCTGCTGCGGAGAGATGCCGATACCGCAAAAAGGCTGATCGAAAGGGTGCTGAGGATCAACCCGGAGAACCGCCAGGCGCTGGCCATCCGCGGACAACTGCGGGGGCAGTTACCAGATTGACAGGAAGGCAATTGGAGTGCTTGCCGGCGGGAAGGAAAGAAGGGCAGTGCGTGGCTACTCGTCTGAGGGCCTCGGCGTGAGCTCGGCCGAACGCTGGACAGCAGAAAGGGGAAAGGGGAAAGCCGAGCGGAGTCGAGGCCGAGCGTGTGCAGGAGGCATGAAGTGTCCAACATCAGACGGGTAGCCCGGTATGTTTTTATAGACAGGATGAACAGGATTAACAGGATACGAAAGCCCGGCATACCCCCCGACTTTGAACAGATTTTCATACCTTGCCTCCATGTCACGTACCCGTCAGTTAGCCGCCATCATGTTTACCGACATCCAGGGGTATACTGCCCTGATGCAGCAAAATGAGCAAAAAGCCCTTCAGGCCCGAAGCAAGCACCGGCGCATCTTCAACTCGGCAATGGAAAAATACAATGGCAAAGTGCTGCAATACTACGGGGACGGTACGCTGAGCATTTTCGACAGCGCCATCGACGCCGTCCATTGCGGAATTGAGATGCAGTTGGGATTCCGGGAGGCCCCTTCCATTCCGGTCCGGATAGGCATCCATACCGGCGACATTTTTTTCAGCGAAGAAGAGATCGTCGGAGACAGCGTAAACGTCGCCTCGCGCATTGAATCCCTGGCTGTGGCGGGTAGTGTATTCATTTCCGGGAAAGTCTACGACGAAATTAAAAACCAGGAATCCATCCGGGCGGCCCGGTTGAAGGCCTTCAAGTTGAAGAACGTCGAAAAGCCCATCGAGGTCTACGCCATTTCCAACGAAGGTTTGGTTGTCCCCAACCCGGAAGATATCGAAGGCAAAACGGAGGCTGGCCCGGTGCCGGAGGGGGCGGGACAAGAGCCGCCGGCGTTTCGGCAAGGCGGCGCGCCATTTTTAGCTACCAAGCTTTTCATTCCGCCGTTGCGGCCCAACGCTGTCCGCCGCCCCCGCCTGACGAAGCGGTTGAACGACGGCCTGCGCGGCAAGCTGGCCCTCATTTCCGCCCCGGCGGGTTTTGGCAAGACGACGCTGGCCTGCGAATGGGCGGCGGGCAGCGAATGGCCGGTTGCCTGGCTGTCGCTGGAAAAAGAAGATGGCAACCTCTCGCGGTTCCTGGCCTATCTGGCTGCCGCCCTGCAGACGATCGCTGCCGACGTCGGCGAAGGCGTGCTGAGCCTGCTCCAGTCTCAGCAACCGCCGCCCACCGAGTCGCTGCTGACGGCCCTGCTCAATGAGGTCATGGCCATCCCTCACGATTTTGTTTTAATCCTGGATGATTACCACCATATTGAATCCCAGGCCGTTGACCAGGCCCTTTCCTTCCTGCTCGGCCACCTGCCGCCGCAGATGCACCTGGCCATGACTACCCGGGAGGATCCGCAGCTGCCCCTCGCCCGGATGCGCGTAAGAGGGCAGCTGACGGAACTGCGGGCTGCCGACCTGCGCTTCACTCCTGCCGAGGCCGCCGGTTTTCTCAACGAAATGATGGGGCTGAACCTCTCGGCGGAAAATGTCGCCGCTCTGGAGGACCGCACCGAAGGCTGGATCGCCGGCTTGCAGATGGCGGCGCTCTCCATACAGGGGCGAACCGATACCGCCCGATTCATCGAGGCCTTCACGGGCAGCCACCGCTTTGTGCTGGATTATCTGGCCGAAGAGGTGCTGCAGCAGCAGCCCGGCCCGGTGCGCCGCTTCCTGACACAAACCTCCATCCTCGGGCGGTTGTGCGGCCCGCTGTGCGACGCCGTCACCGGCCAGGAAGGCGGCAGGAGCACGCTGGAAGCCCTGGAGCGCGGCAACCTGTTCGTCGTGCCGCTGGACAACCAGCGCCGGTGGTATCGCTACCACCACCTCTTCGCCGATGTGCTCCGGGCGCGGCTGATGGAGGAGCAGGGCGGCGAGGTGGCTGTCCTGCACCGGCGGGCGAGCGGGTGGCACGAGCAGCACGGCGCCCCTGCCGATGCCATTTACCACGCGCTCGCCGCCGGAGATCACGAGCGGGCGGCGGCCCTGATCGAGCGGGCCTGGCCGGAGATGGACGAGAACTTCCAGTCTGCCACCTGGCTGGGCTGGGTGCAGGAACTGCCGGAGGAGCTGGTGCGCGCCCGCCCGGTCCTGCTCATCGGCATCGCCTGGTCCTTTTTGAACGACGGCGAGCTGGAAGCCGGCGAGCCCTACCTGCGGGAGGCGGAGCAGTTGCTGGAGGGCCCGGCAGAGAACATGGTATTCGTCGACGAAGAGCAGTTCCGTTTTTTGCCGGCGACGATCGCCACTGCCCGCGCCTACCATACGCTGACGCAGGAAGATGGCCCCGGTGCTCTGAAGCACGCCCGCCAGGCCCTTGCCTTACTGCCGGAAGGAGATCCCCGCCGCGGGCCATCTGCGGCCCTTCTGGGGCTGGTTTACTGGGCCAACGGGGCATTGGAAGAAGCCTACCGGACCCTGGCCGGCGCCATGGAGGATTTCCGGAAAGCCGGCTATCTCCAGTTCGCGATCAGCGGCACCTACGGCATGGCCGACATCCGCCTCGCCCAGGGCCGCCTCCGCGAGGCGGTGAGGGTATACGAACAATCACTGCAGTTGGTAGCGGGGCAAGGCGAACCGGCACTGCGGGGAACGGCCGACCTGTACCTCGGCTTAGGAGACCTCCACCGGGAGCGGGGCAACCTGGAAGAAGCAGGCCGGTATCTGCTGAAGAGCGAAGAGCTGGGGGAAAAGGCAGCCCTGCCGGACTGGCCAAGCCGCCGGCAGCTCGCCCGGGCCCGGCTGGAGGAAGCCCGGGGCAACCTGGACGGCGCCCTGGCCCGGCTCGACGAAGCCGAACGCCTCTACTTCCGAAGCCCTGTGCCGAACTGGCGGCCCATAGGAGCCCAAAAAGCAAAGTTGTGGATAAAACAGGGGCGCCTGGCGGAAGCCCTCGCCTGGGAGCGGGAGCGGGGCCTCTCCATGGACGACAGCCTCAGCTTCCTGCGCGAGTTCGAACACATGACGCTGGCACGGGTGCGCCTCGCCGAATGTGAAAACGGACGGGCAACTCATGCCATTCAACACGTGCTCGCATTCCTGGAACGCCTGCTGGCCGCCGCAGAAGAAGGGGGAAGAAGCGGCAGCGTCATCGGGATACTGGTACTGCAGGCTCTTGCCCACCGGGCCGGGCGCAATACCTCCCTGGCCCTCCGCGCGCTGGAGCACGCCCTGGCCCTTGCCCGCCCCGAGGGCTACTGCTACATTTTTGTGGATGAGGGCAAACCGATGGCCCGCCTGCTGTCGGAAGCCGTTGCCGAAGGTATCATGCCGGAGTATACGCGGACATTGCTGGCCGCTTTCGGCCCTGAACCGCAGGAACAACCGATTGCTGTCCCCAAGCCCGCTGCCCTGCCCCTCGCCGAACCCCTGAGCGAACGCGAGCTGGAGATTCTGCGGCTCATTACCAAGGGGCTCTCCAACCGGGAAATCAGCGAGCGCCTATTCCTGGCCCTCAGCACGGTCAAAGGCCACAACCGGAATATCTTCGACAAGCTGGAGGTCCGGAGGCGCACCGAAGCGGTGGCGCGGGCGCGGGAGTTGGGGTTGGTGTAATTGGGAGGGATAGTTATGTTGTTATATTGTTATATTGTTATATTGTTATATTGTTATATTGTTATATTGTTGAGGCTGGAAACTTCGAAACTTTTATCCAAAGCCGGTCAGACAGCTAACAAAACCAACACCTATGCAACGCCGCGCCTACCTTCAGCATTCCGGAAGCCTGTCTTATCTCAAGCTCGCCGAAGAGCAGTTGCCCGATCCGGCGCCAGGGGAAGTCACAGTAGAGGTGAAGGCCATCGGCCTGAATTTTGCCGACATTTTTGCCATCTGGGGCCTGTACAGCGCCACGCCCGAGGGAGAATTCGTGCCCGGGCTGGAATATTCCGGCGTAGTGGCCAGGGTTGGCGAGGGCGTCGACGGCTTTCGGGAAGGCGATGAGGTGATGGGCGTTATCCGCTTCGGGGCTTACGCCACCCACCTGAACATCGACGCCCGCTACTTGCTGCCTTTGCCCGAAGGCTGGAGCTTTGAAGAAGGCGCGGCCTATCTGGTTCAGGTGCTCACCGCCTACTACGCGCTGAAGGAACTGGGCAACATCCAGCAGGGGCAAACCGTACTCATCCACAGCGCTGCGGGCGGCGTAGGCATCTGGGCCAACCGCATAGCCAGGCAGTACGGTGCCTTCACGATCGGGACGGTGGGCAGCGCCGGGAAGCTGGATTTTCTGCGGGAAGAGGGGTACGACAGGGGCATCGTCCGCAGCCGCGCTTTTAAAGAGGAGCTGGGGGAAGCCCTGTCCGGAAGGGAATTGCACCTCATTATGGAATGCATCGGCGGGCCGGTCCTGAAGGTGGGTTATGAAATGCTTGCCCCCCAGGGCCGGATGGTCGTCTATGGCTCTGCCCGTTACGCTTCCGTCGGCAACCGGCCCAACTACCTGAAGCTGGCCTGGTATTACCTCACCCGCCCCCGGATCGACCCTCAGAAGATGATCGAATCCAATAAGGGCGTGCTGGGTTTCAACCTGATCTGGCTCTACCACAAAGTCGATCTCATGCACGAACTGCTGGGCGAGCTCCAGGGGATGGACCTCGGCAAGCCTCACGTCGGCCATACCTTTCCGCTGGAGCAGCTCCGGGACGCTATCCGGCTGTTCCAGTCGGGGAAGACGGTGGGGAAGGTGGTGGTGAGGAGGTGAGCGCACTACGTTCCGGAGGCTACCTCTAAGCCCTCGATGAAGGCATGGTCCGGGCGGAGGGCGAGGCGGACGGAAGAGGCCCTGCCTTTCAGCCGGCGCCGGAGCTTGGTTTCTATCTCCTGGACCAGGGCCGGGCGGGGCCGTTCGGTTTCGATCCAGAGCACCACGCTGACCTGCTCCGGGTTTTGCATCAGGCGGTAGGCGCGCGCCCAGAAGCGCCAGTCATTCCCGGTGACGGGCAGCAGGCGGAAAGCGGGCAGCAGGCGGCGGAACAACCATTTGCGGTTGTAGTACTGCCAGATGGCGTCGACGGCCAGCAGCGTGTCTTCTACCTTGTAAGCGACAGTTTCGACAAACTCCTCCGGCCGGGCCAGGATCGCCTCCAGCGGGTTTTCTGCCTGCCATTCCCGGCGGCGGCGAAAATTCTTGATCTCGAAGAGGAACAGCTCCTCGCCGCGGATGCCCAGGAAATCCACCCCCTTCAGGCCGCTGCCGCTCAGCCCCTGGTAGAAACGATGCGCATCGTATTTCTTGACGGCCCACTCCCCGTCAAACCGGAAGTGCAACCCGCTTTCAATAAATTCCATGGTTTTTGTCGTGTAAATACCCCCATCCTTCCTACCCGGAAACGACTTCCTCACAACACCGGAACCTGGTTTTTTGACAATTCAGCTACGAATTTATTACTTTCGGGGCAGGACCTGCACCCGCAAGATAAAAAGCTATGAAATATCTTCTGTACTTCCTGTTTTTGCTCTGGCCCCTTTTGCCGGCTGCCGGACAGCCGGCACTGCCGGAAAGCGGCTGCCACCCCGGAGGCAAGGTGGATACAAAGGCCGCCCTGGCCCCCGGTTGCTCCACGGCGCCGCCGCCGCCGGTGCGCACTATGGCCGAATGGGAAGAAATCCAGGCGGTAGTCATTACCTGGAGGCGGGATTTTGCCAACCTCCTGACGGAGATCGTCCGCCACAGCCATAATGAATGTACCGTACTGATCATTGCGTTCAACGAGGAAGAGGTCGCCCAGCGCCTGCTCTTCGAAGGCATACCCCTGGACAACGTGGAATTCATCCACGCCGACTTCGACAACTTCTGGATTCGGGACTACGGCCCCTGGACGGTTTACCGCAACGACGTGGACAGCCTGATGCTCGTCGACTGGATCTACGACGACACTACCCGCCGGCGGGACGATACGCTTCCCCGCCCCATCGCCGCCCACTTCGGCCTGCCGCTCTACTCGGCTACCGAGCCGCCCTGCGACTGGGTGCATGCCGGCGGCAACAACCTTCAGGACGGCATGGGTTCGCTGTTCTCTTCCGAGCTGGTGCTGGAGACCAACCCCGGCAAGACGATGGCGGAGATCGAGGCCATCGCCCGGGCCTACCTGGGCGTCGCGCCCGGCCGCTACTTCACCATGCCCATGCTGCCCTACGATTCGATCCACCACCTCGACATGCACATGCGATTCCTGGATGAAGAAACCATCCTCGTAGGCCAGTATCCGGAGGGGGTGGCCGACGGCCCCCAGGTCGAGGAAAATGTGGCCTTCCTCCGGCAGCTGCCCACCGCTTTTGGCAACCCCTACCGCATCATCCGCATCCCCATGCCGCCCGATGCCTGGGGGCGGTATCCCGACGAAGGCGGCTTCTACCGGACCTATACCAACAGCATTTTCATCAACAAAACTATCCTGGTGCCCATTTACGAAGAGCGGTACGACACCACCGCCCTGCGCATCTACCGCGAACAGCTGCCCGGCTACAACATCGCCGGCATCGACTGCGACAACATCGTCGACGAGTACGGCGCCATCCACTGCATCACCAAGCTGGTGGGAGTGCCCGGGCCGTTGCGCATCGCCCACGCCCGCCTGCGGGATACCGAAAACACCGAAGAGCCTTATCGTGTGGAAGCCATCATCCAGCACCGCAGCGGCATCGGCGGGGCCACCCTATTCTACCGGGCCGGGCCGGACGCGCCCTACACGGCCGTGCCCATGTCCCTCGAAGACGAAGCTGCCTCCCGCTGGGCGGCGGCCATTCCTCCTCAGCCTGCACATACCGAAGTGCAGTATTACATCCACGCCGCCGCCCAATCCGGCAAGGAACAGGTGCGGCCGATGGTGGCGCCGGAGGGCTATTTCCGCTTCCGGGTGCTGGATGCCCTGGATGCGACGGAAAACCCTGCGCCAGGGCAAGGCTTGTCTTTGCACGTCTACCCCAACCCGGCCGGGCGCGTGGCACACCTGCGCTTCAGGGCAGGACAAGCGCAGGAGGTGCGGCTCCAACTCGCCAACCAGCAGGGGCAGGTGGTGTGGTCGGCCCGGGAATGGCTGCCGGCAGGGGAAAAAGAGCTGGCGGTGCCGGTGGGTGAGCTGGCGAATGGGGCCTACCATTTGTCGGTTGTTCATGATGGGGGGCGGATAGGCCGGGTGGTGGTTGTGGGGAAGTGAGCGGCCATGCAGGAAGAATACGGACAATATATAGCATCTCTTAATCGCAATAATCCCTGGAAGCGAATGAAACATCTCGCCGCGTTCCTCCTCCTGTGCCTGTGCCTGCTGCCCCTCAGCCACGCCCAGCTCCCTTCGCAGAACTACTTCCAGGGCTACCGGCAAGCCCTCCGCGGCTTCCCCTTCAGCTACCATTCGCCCCTGCCCGGCGTGAGCGGCGCCCTGATCGTGCGGGCCAACGAGAACTTCCGCCCCATCGAGTGGGAAACGGCGCCGGTACCGGAAAACTTCAAAGAAAAATTCGCCTACTTCATCTGGGCCTACGGCATGGACACCGACGTGAAACGGTACCATTTTGATTTGTATGTGAACGGCGCCAGGGCCCTCACCTTCGCCAACCCCCGGAGCAACGACGACATGGAGTGGAGCGTGGACGGACAAGACGGCGCCCGCCTCTCCTTCTACGGCACACTGGTCGACAAATACCGCGACCAGATGGGCTTTGCCGTGCTGAGGCTGCCCGCCGCCACCCTGCCCCCCGGCCAGCCGGTGCGCCTGAAAGTGGACGGGGAGGACGCCGGCAGCGACATCTGGTACATGACTTTCAAAGCCGGTATTTCCGAACAGGTGGTGGCCGAACAGGAGAACGTGGTACTGAAGGCGGGCGGCCAGCCGTACTACCTCGCAAGGGTGAGCATCACCCACCTGGGAGAAAAGTCGGCCTGCGAAGTGCAGGCGGGCGAGGCCAGGGTGAACACCACTCTCCAGCCCGGGCACAACACCCTGGAAATAAAGCTCCCGGCAGTGGAGGCGCCTACAGCGTATACCGCCAGGGTAAAGATCGAAGGGCGGCCGGTAATCGAGGCGCCCTTCACCCTGTCGCCCGTCAAAGCGTGGACCGTCTACCTCGTGCAGCACACCCATACCGACATCGGCTACACCCGCCCGCAGACGGAAATCCTGCCCGAACACCTGCGCTACCTCGACTACGCCCTCGACTACTGCGACCAGACCGATGGCTATCCCGATGACGCCCGATTCCGGTGGACCTGCGAGGCCTCCTGGGCCGTGCGCGAGTACCTCAAAAGCCGCCCGCAGGAGCAGGTTGACAGGCTGCTGAAGCGCATTGCCGAAGGGCGGATCGAGGTGACCGGCATGCTCTTCAACTTTTCCGAGGTGGCCGACGAGGCCGGCCTGGCCGCTCAGGCCCGGACGGTTCGGGCGTTCCGGGATATCGGCATCCCCGTCACTGCCGCCATGCAGAACGACGTCAACGGCATCGGCTGGTGCCTGGCGGAGTACTTCCACGGCACAGGGGTGAAGTACCTGGTGATGGGCCAGCACGGCCACCGCGCCCGCATCCCCTTTGGCAAGCCGACGGCCTTCTGGTGGGAGTCGCCCTCCGGCAAGCGGATGCTGGCCTACCGCAGCGAGCACTACATGCACGGCAACACGCTGGGGCTGATCTCCGGAGACCTGCCCGCCTTCCGGGAAAACCTCTCCAAATACCTGCAGAGCCTGGAAGACAAGAGCTACCCCTTCCCGCACACCGCCTTCCAGTTTTCCGGATACATCACCGACAATTCGCCGCCCTCCACCACCGCCTGCGAGCTGGTGAAGGCGTGGAACGAAAAATACGAATGGCCACGGTTGCGGCTGGCCACTGCCAGCGAGTTCATGCAGTACATCGAAGAAAACCACGCCGGCGAACTGCCCGTCCGGCAGGCAGCCTGGCCCGACTGGTGGGCGGACGGCTTCGGCTCGGCCATGCTGGAAACCAGGGCCGCCCGCTCCACCCAGGCCGGGATGACCGCCAATACCGGCCTGTTGGCCATGGCGCAGGCGCTGGGCGCGGAGCTGCCCGCCGAACTCAACCATGAGATCAGCAGAATTCAGGACGCCCTCCTGTTCTACGACGAGCACACCCTGGGCGCCGCCGAAAGCATCAGCGACCCGCTGGCGGAGAATACCGTTGTGCAGTGGAATCAGAAAGCCGCCTACGCCTGGGATGCCGTCAAGCAATCGCGCCTCTTCCGGGAGCGGGCCATGGGCTTCCTCCAGCCCTTTGTCGAACGCCAGGATGTACCGTCCATCGCCGTTTTCAATACCCTAAACTGGGAGCGCTCCGGCCTGGTGGCAGCCTTCATCGACCACGAGATCCTGCCCAACAACAAGCAGTTCCGCATCGTGGACGGCCAGGGCAACGAGGCTCCCGCCCAGATGCTCAGCAGCCGCAGCGACGGCACCTACTGGGGCATCTGGGTGGAGGGCGTACCCGCCCTGGGCTATAAGTCCTACCGCATAGAGGTGAGCGGTAAAGACAGGGCGGCCCCCGGCGCCGCGCCCGGCGGACCGGTGTTCGAAAATGCTTTCTACCGTCTGCGGATCGGCCCTGAAAAAGGCGGGATCACCAGCCTGTACGACAAGGAACTGAACCGGGAGCTGCTCGCCACCGGCGACACCGTGCTGATGGGGCAGTTCATCTACGAGGAGCTGGACAACCGCCATCAGATGGAGCGTTTCACCTACAACAAGATGGACACCGTCTACGTGCCCCTGGAAGGCAAGCGGCACTACCTGCGCGGCCTGCGGATCGCCGGCGCCGAAGAAGGGCCCATCTGGAGTAGCCTCTTCCTGGAGGGCAGCATCCCCGGCGCCGACCCGCGCGGCCTGAGCCTGGAGGTCCGGCTGTACCACCCTGAAAAGCGGCTGGAGCTGTACTACGGCATGCACAAGCTGGCCGTCACCTCCCCGGAGGCCGTGTACGTGGCCTTCCCCTTCGGCCTGGAAGGCGGCAGGCTTGGCTTCGAGGCACAGGGCGGCATTGTCTATCCGGGCGAGAACCAACTGGAAGGCACCGCTTCCGACTGGAACACCATTCAGAACTTTGCCTTTGCCAGGAATGAAAACGCCCAGGTGGTATTCGGCAGCAACGACGTGCCCCTGGTGCAGTTCGGCGCCATCAACACCGGCCGGTTCTACTACCGGCACCGGCCCGAAACCACCCATCTCTACTCCTGGGTGCTGAACAACTACTGGACCACCAACTTCCGGGCCAGCCAGGAAGGGGAGTTGAAGTGGAGCTACTATCTGGCCTCTTCCGATGACACCTCCCGCACTTTTGCCACCCGCTTCGGCTGGGGTTCGCGCGTTCCGCTGCTCACCCGGGTGTTCCCGGCGGGGGAAGAGGAAGCCGCTGCTTCGGGCCGCAGCTGGATGGAAGTATCGGCGCCCAATGTGCTGCTGGTGGCCGCCTGCCCGGCGGAAGGAGGCAAGGGCGTCCTGCTGCAGTTCCGGGAGACGGAAGGCAAGGAAGCGGCGCTAAAAGTGGAGGAATTGTTAAAAAGCAATATATTTAGAGCTGTCTCAGAGGTAAATTTGTTTGGGGAGGAGATACAGCAGCTGAATAAAGAGCTGAAGATCGGGGCGTTGGAGACGCGGTTCGTGTGGTTGAAAGAGTAAGAAAACGATGTAGCGTAAATAAAATATCATGGGAAATTATTTAGAGTATGGCGCTATCGGTACCTTTGCCTGGCGCTGTTTATACTTTCTTACCGCAGCCTTTCCAAAGAGCAGGAAAAAGATGCTCCCAACGAATCCATATTGAAAACGATAAAATTATATATGGTACTCTCTCTTGTGTTGGCGGTATTTTTGGAGTTAAAGAATTTATGGATAAGGATGGCGGGGCGGCAGCTGAGATAACGCTTGAATCCGCTTTAGTATTCCTGAAAAAAAACAAGGACGAAACATATACGATCAACAGCAATCCCGGTGATGAGGAAATCCTTGACGTTGTCGCCATATACAAAACCAGTGACAGCGTTCCGGAAAACTCAACAATTTACCAATTGAGCACAACCATGAATAAAGACTTATCCGCAAGGAAGGATATAGACAATCATTGGAATATCGGGATACAAAAAAGCGACATTTAGGTATGTAGACCTGAAATTCAGTAAAGGCTATATCAAACGGAATGAAAGCGATAGCACAGCCTGGTTTAATGTTGAACAGCCCTATAAGATTATCGGGCTTAACCTATGGTTCAAAATTGATTCGATCAGGTACCGTGAACCTAACCGATATGAGTACTTCGTTACCTTTGGAGAAGGCGAGGACAAATCCAAAATTAAATATTTTCCCCGGCAACACAATTTTTATAAATCCAATAACGGCATTATCCCTTTGAAACGGAATTCATCCCCTTTTGAATGATGGATGGGAAAGGGATTATTACATCCAGTTTGGAGCAAAGTACCAGCCAAATACTGACGAACCTAAATACCGATTCGTCGAATTTCTTAATGTATTGGCGATTGGGGTAAAACCTGAATAAACCCACTAAAAAACACGACATAAAAATGAAAGCCATCGAACGCTCCCAATTTACCCGCCCGAAGTCCTTCAGCTCAAAGAGGTGGACAAGCCCGTTCCGAAGGACAAGGAAGTACTCATCCGCGTCCATGCCACGACTGTCAACTACGGCGACCTCCTGGTACAACTTCAGGTAATCACCCCCGCCAATTCAATATGCCGGGGCTCTTCTGGTTTTTGCGAAGCTGTACTTCGGTTTCAATAAGCCCAACGTTACCCGGCTGGGCAGCGAGTTTTCCGGAGTGGTCGAATCCGTCGGCAAGGATGTCCGGCACTTCAAGCCGGGGAAGCCGTTTTCGGCTATCTCCGGCATAGTATGGGCGCTTATGCCGAGTACGTGTGCGTGCCGGAAAGCGGCGTGCTGGTACGAAACCTACCAATATGTCCCACGAAGAAGCCGCCGCCAGCGTCTACGGGAACATCATGGTACCTGTATTTACTTCGGGAAGCAGGCATCCATAAGGGGCAGAAAGTGCTGATCAACGGAGCGTCGGGGAGCATCGGCTCGGCGGCGGTGCAGGTACCAGGCACTTCGGGGCGGAAGTCACCGCCGTATGCGGCGGCCGGCGGGGCTGGACTATGTAAAAGTACTGGGCGCGGATAAGTCCATCGATTACAAAAAGAAGGATTTTACGAAGGGCGACGAAACTTATGATTTTGTGCTGGACGTGCTGGGCAGGGTGTCGTTTTCCCGCTGTAAAAGGGTTTTATCGGAAAACGGTACCGCCTGCAATACGTCAGCTTCAAAATGAAACAGCTCCCGCGAGATGCTGATAACGTCCATTGCCGGCGGAAAGAAGGTGGTGTGCAAGTTCGCCCCGGGCAGTGTGGAGGACCTGAAGGCGGTCAGGGGAGCTGATCGATACCGGAGAGATCAAGTTTTGTGGACAAAAAGCTTCCCGATGGAACAGGCGGTGAGGCGCATCGGTATGCGGAGGAAGAGGGAAGCAAAGTACCTGTGGTCATCCAGATGTTCAAATAAATAACTTTTAATGAACAGGTTTTACCAACTGCCCCTCCTTGTCCAGTGGTACATTGCCCTGTCCATGTTACTGATCATGATGATCATAATGGGTGTATGGTTGACAAGAGCCTCTGAGTATCCGATTGAATATTTTCTCGCAGTATTCTTCGTACCGGTTTTTCAGTTTTTGGCAACGCCCTTTTTTCCGGCTTGTGGGGTTATATACCTATCTTTCTCCCATGCTGCTGGTGTATGGTGCTAATAAAAAGAGGTACGACCTGCACAACGGCACCTCTTTCGACTATCTGATGGTAATGAGAAATACGAAGCCGGGACCCGAGTGGCGGAATAAAATGCTGAGCTATTACCTCGAGGGGTTGATGCTGTACCATCAGCAAGATCGAAAACGGAGAATTGCCTGAATCCGTAGAGGTTCGGGGAAGTTCTTATTTCTTTAGTAAGGAAACCGCAAAGCGGCTGGGCTTTGACGTTGTGGAAACAGGTACCTGTCGGAGAAATTTAACCTGCTCCTCAACTATCTGGACCTGATCTGGATGTATTCTCTGTCCAGGGGTAAGCTCACCTTTCCCAACCTGCGGGCGATAAAAACGGCGACAACCACGGGAAGCGCCCTGGTACAAAATAAAGCAAAGCTGACAGCGCTGAACCAATTCTTAGGCAGAAATCGCGGAAGGAACCCCGCAGTAAGCGAAGATTAAATCGAGATCAGTATGATCAGCGAAGCCCACTTCCGCCAACTGGAGCGCATGTACCTGCAGGCCCTAAGTGATTTTCCCAGCAGAAAAAAGCCCAATGAATAAAATAATCAGAACTGACGCCACCCATCCGGACTTCATCGAGCTCGTCCGGCACCTTGACGCCGAACTGGCGGAACGGGACGGGGCCGATCATTACTTTTACGCCCGGTACAATACCATCGGCGGGATAAAATACGCCCTTGTCGCCTACGAAAACGAAAGCCCTATCGGATGCGGCGCCATAAAGGAGTGCGAGCCGGGCGCTATGGAGGTCAAGCGCATGTACACCCTGCCGGAACTGCCAGGGACAGGGCATTGCCAGCCGAATTCTGACGGAACTGGAAAACTGGGCGGCGGAGCGGTCCTGCAAGCGGTGCGTCCTGGAGACAGGGAAAAGGCAGCCGGAAGCCATCCGGCTTTACAGGAAGAACGGTTATACCCCGATACCGAACTACGGGCAGTATGTTGGGGTGGAAAATAGTGTGTGTTTTGAGAAGATATTGCTATGAATGATATGAAAAGAGGAAAGCATACCCTCCTCCTCCTGCTCTATCTGGCGGCATTATCGCACTTTGTTCCTGAACGACTGGTTCTGGAAATACCAGCTCCACAACCGGCTGACGGATAAATTATCTGACTTTATCTCCCAGTGCGTATCTTAGCACCAATTACTTAAAATAAAACACTCTGATAGATGAGATACACTTTAGCTATTTTAACCACCTTTCTGATCAGCCTGAACGCCACCGCCCAGACGATAGACCAGATGGCGGACAGCATCCTCGCCCTGATGACCCTGGAAGAAAAAGTTGGCCAGATGACGCAGGTAGAAAGAGGAGAATTTGATAACCTCCAGGACATCGCTACCTATGGCATCGGGTCGATACTAAGCGGTGGAGGCTCCTCCCCTACCCCCAACACCGCAGGCAGCTGGGCCAGCATGTACGACAACTTTCAAAGCATCGCCTTACAAAGCCGACTGGGCATCCCCCTCCTCTATGGCGTGGATGCCGTGCATACGTACAATAATGTGCGCGGAGCAGTCATTTTCCCCACAACATCGGAATGGGGTGCACCTGGAACCCGGCTCTGGTCAGGACGGCAAACCAGATTGTCGCCCGGGAAGTGGCGGTACCACCGGTATCGACTGGACCTTCGCCCCCTGCATCGCCGTGCCCCGCGATGAGCGGTGGGGGGCGAACCTACGAAGGGTTCGGCGAAACGGTAGAGCTCCAAAAGATCATGGCCGGGAATCGGTCCTTGGACTACAAGGTACGGACCTGGGTGCTTAAGCGAAACCATCCTGGTATGCGCCAAACACTTCGTCGGGGACGGCGGCACAACCGACGGAGGGACCAGGGCAACACGGAGGTGACAGATACCGTCCTGCGCGACATCCACATGGAGGGATACCTCGATGCCATTGACGCCGGCGTAGGCACGATCATGGTATCCTTCAACAGCTGGAATGGCGTAAAACTCCACGGGCACGATTACTTGCTGACCGATGTGCTGAAAGGCGAACTGGAGTTTGAAGGCTTCATCATTTCCGACTGGAAAGGGGTGGACCAGGTCGATGAAAATTACCGGGCAGTATCAAAGGGGCATCAACGCCGGCATTGATATGGTCATGGTGCCCGACCGCTATGAGGTCTTTATCAGCCATCTGATCAGCCTGGTGGAAGATGGGGAAGTAAGCGAGGACAGGATAGACGACGCAGTGAGAAGGATCCTGAAGCAGAAGTTGCTGCTGAACCTGTTCGGGGAACCCTTTGCCGATCCCTCACTGGTAGCTTCCGTTGGCTCGCAGCCGCACCGGGATGTCGCCCGGCAGGTACCGTCCGGGAATCCATGGTCCTGTTGAATGCCAAAAACGATGTGCTGCCCCTTCAGAAGGATGACCAAACCATCCTGGTGGCAGGGACGCTGGCTGCCGACCTGGGCGCCCAATGCGGCGGGTGGACGATCACCTGGCAGGGGGCGCCACCGGCAACATCACTCCCGGTACGAATATCCTTGCCGGCATTGAAAATGCGGTTGGCGATAGTGAGGTCATCTATTCCCCAATGGCAGTTACAGCAGTACCGGTGGATGTGGTGTTGTCGTGGTCGGCGAAAAAAGTACTTTATGCCGAAGGAGAGGGCGACAGGACGACCCTGAATCTGGAGGAAGCAGATATCAACCTGATGAAGCGCCTCAAGGAAGCTGGCATCCCCACCGTTGCCGTGCTGATCTCGGGCCGTACTGATGATCCTGGGCGAAATGCTGCCCTATACCGACGCCATGATCGCCGCCTGGTACCCGGGAACGGAAGGCGGGGGCATCGCCGAGGTGCTTTTTGGCGACTATCAGCCTTCCGGTACCAACTGACGCATTCCTGGTACGGGAGATGGCGCGCAAATCCCCATCAATGTCGGAGGATGACGATTATTCTCCCTTGTTTGCCTACCGGCATGGTTTGCAGGATTTTCCCGCCGAAAATGCTGCTGAGAAACTCTTGCCCTATGCTGCTACTACCAGCCGGGACGGCGCCACCATCTGCTGGCGCTCTCCGATCACATCACACAGTATGGATGCCGCCAACAGCGATTTTGAGATCAGGATCGACGGCGTACCAGCCCCGGTATCATCAACTCCATCCGCACCGCCGATTTTGACGAGAGCATCCTCCTTTTGTCGCTGAACACCCCGATCCAGCCGCAGGAGGCGGTAACCCTGTCGTATTCCGGAGGAAATATCGCATCCTCAAATTTGACGCTGGACAACCTGGACGACTTTTATGTATACAATACAGTGAGCGGCGGGGGTATGGTATGCGCATCATCCCCGGAAGAATTGAAGCCGAAGATTTCTTCGAGATGAACGGCATACAGACCGAACCCTGTTCGGATGTGGGCGGGCACCTGAATGTAGGCTACATAGAAGGCGGCGACTGGATGAAGTACCGGGTGCAGATTACGCAGTCGGGCGTATACGAAATGACGAGCCGGATATCCGGTTTTGCCGGAGGCACCTTACTGCTCAGGTTTGACGATGCGCTGCAAACAGAAGTCAACTACACTTCCACCAACGGATGGCAAAACTGGCGCGACTTCACCACATCGGCCTATCTGGAAGCAGGGTTGTACACCATGGAGGCGCGGGCGCAGTCCGATGCTTTTAACATCAACTATTTTGATTTTTCATTGGTTAGCACCAGTGTTCAAAACCCGCATTCCGGCATTCAGGCCATCAAAGCCTTTCCCAACCCGATGGGCGATAGGTTAGTGCTTGAGTTTTCAAATACCCATAGCCGCAATGCCAGCGTCAAACTCATTGACCCTTCCGGAAAACGGGTGCAGGAACTGTACCGCGGAAGCTTGAATAACGGGAGGAACGCGTTTACTTTCCCCGTTGATCCTGGTTTGCCGGCGGGGGTGTACTTCATTGAGATCCAGGACGAGGCCAGGCGGTATTTTAAAAAGGTGATCAAAGAGTGAGTAGTATTATCTTTGGAGCCTCAATCCCTGGAAATGAAACGGAACTGCTTCTTGTTTCTTTTGCTGCTTGCTCAGCTAACGGGCTGCACCGAACAGCCCCCCCTCTCCGGAACCCTGGAGTTGCCGCCCGATAACGGTTGGTCCCCAGTGATTTACCTCATCCAACCCCACAGCCTGGAGGAAGTGTCCGCCGGTTATGCCTTACCAGGTGCTGGATTCGGCAGCCAGCCGCATAGTAGACGGCAGCTTCGCCTTTGAAAAACTGCCCGATGCCCCCAACCGATTTTGCTGGAACTACCGTCCAGCAAAGAGGAGAACGCTTCCCCAACCGGCTTGGTAATGATAACCCTTATGCACTACCAATTACTTCCCGGTAATCTGGAAAAACGGGGACAGGCTGGAAGTCACCGCCGCCATGGGTCAATTTCAAAGCAGCTTTTCCATCCGAAACCCCTCCCGGAAAACGCCGCTTTGCTCCAATTGAGAGACATCCGGCTGGAGGCTTTCCGGCAATTCCTGACAGCCCCCTGATGCGGAAATACCACGACGCGGAGCAGTTGCTGGAAGAGGAGAAAGCCCGGCTGAACTTTCAGCAGGCATTGATGGACTTCGCCCAGAATACGGCTACCTACCTGCTGCCGGCGCTGGTGGTACGTCCGGTGGGTGAGCCCGGAAAACGACTATGAGCGCGTGCCGGAGTTTCTGGTTGCCCAGTGCCGGAAGTGGCAGGTACCAACACCCCGAGCATCCGTGGGTGGTGCAACTTTGCGATAAAACCAGCCGGGAGCAGCTGCCCGTACTGAAAGGAGAAAAGATTCCGGATTTCCCCTTACCCCTGCTTTCGGGAGATACAGTGGCACTGTACCAGTTGCTGGGCGGGCGCCTCACCCTGCTCGACCTCTGGGCGTCCTGGTGCGCCCCTGCCGCCGCGAGAACCAGGACGTGCTGGCACCCCTGTGGGATAAATACCACGAAAAAGGCTTTCAGGTAATTGGATATGCTTTGGACGGCAGCGAAAGGACATGGAAAGGCGCCATCGAAAAGGACGGCGCCCACCGCTGGCTGCACGCCTCCCACCTGCGGGGCGACGACGCCCCGGTGATGGAAGCCCTGCGCCTGCAGACGATCCCCGCCAACTTTTTGCTGGATGCGAAGGGAAGGTGGTAGGAAAAAACCTGCACGGGGAGGAACTGGTGGAATTTGTTCAGGAGCGCATGGGAAAGTGAGTACTTTTCAGGTTTGCTCTTTAGAGTATGGCTGCCAGCAGACATTTCACAAGGTACATCCTGGCTGCAGAAATACGTCGCGCTTTTCCATCAGCTCCAACCAGAAGTCGGCACGTCCTGCCGCAGAATCCCCCCCAAAAACCCTCCCTTCCCATCAATGTCTTATTTTTGCCCCTTCAAAACCACAACACGAAAATGGCTCGCAAACAAACACCCTACTGGCTCTGCTTATGCTTCCTGGCCTTGCCTTTCCGCGCTTACCACTGCGCAAAACCTCGCCAGCCTGGACACCATCCTCATCCGGACCACCCGCATCCCGCTCACCCCGGTACCGAAACAGTACCGCAATATTTCCGTTATCAGCGGGCAGAGCCTCCAGAAGATGGTTTTCACCTCTCTGGACGAACTGCTCCAGTACATCCCCGGCATCGAGGTGCAATCCCGCAATGCCTTCGGCGCACAGGGCGACATCAGCATGCGGGGCGCCACTTTCACCCAGGTGATGGTGCTGGTGGACGGCATGAAGCTCAACGACCCGCTCACCGCCCACTTCAACAGCTACATTCCCGTAACGCCTTACCGAGATCGAACGGATCGAAGTGCTGCGCGGCGCCGCCTCCGCCATGTACGGGGCAGACGCCGTCGGCGGCGTCATCAACATCATCACCAAAGGGTTTGGCGACGAGCGGGAGGAAGAAAGCGAAGTCTCCGGGCAGGTGAACTACGGCGAAGACCGCCTGGTGAATGCCCAGCAGGGCTTTTCCGTGCGCAAGTAGGTGGTGGTACGCCGGCGGCGGCTTCCAGATGAACCAGTCGGATGGCGAGTTCATCGCCGAGCAGGTGCTGGACAATACCACCCTGGAGGGCTACAACAACTTCTTCAACCTGAAAACCTTCGGACTGTCCCTCGGCTACCGCCTCAGCGAAACCTGGCGCATCCATACCGCACCGCCTATGACGACCGCCACTTCAGCGCCCGCTTCTTCTATACCAGCAGCCCGCTGGACAAGTCGGTGGAAACTGCCCGCAACTGGTGGAACCAGATGCAGGTATCCAGGACCGGCAGGAACAGCAGCACCGACTTCCGCCTGGTATACCGCAACGGCACCGACCAGTTCGTCTTCAGCCCGGACTTCCCTTCCACCAACGAGCATACTACGCAGTTCTGGAACTTCAACGCCAACCACCGGCAGGTTCTCAGCGACAACCTCTCCCTCCAGTTCGGCGGGCAGTTGGACCGCCGCTCCATCGAAAGCACCGACCGGGGCAACCACGACGACCTGCACTTCGGCACCTACGCCATGGGCGTTCTCGCCCCGGCAAACACCTCAACCTGACCGGCAGCCTGCGGCTGGACTACGACGAGAACTACGGGCTGGAATTTACTCCCCAGCTCAACGTCTCCTACATCCTTTCCAACCTCACCCTCCGCGCCTCCGCCGGCAGGAGCATCCGCGCGGTACGACTACACCGAGCGCTACGTGTCCTACAACCTGGAGAACCTGACGCCCTTACCGCAACCTGGGCAAACCCCCTTCCTGGATACCGAGCGCAGCTGGTCGGAAGAGTGGCCTGGACTACCGCCTGACGAAGCACTGGCAGCTCCGTACCACCGCCTTCTTCCGGCAGTCTACCAACCTGATCGACTACGCGCCCACCAACGAGTACCGACATCCCCAATAACCAGAACCTGCGGGAGGGAGCGGAATATTTCTACGCTACCAACATCACCGACGTGCAGACCAACGGACTGGAAGTGGAATCCTGGGTGAGCGCGCCCCTGGGGCAAAACGCCCGCCTGCAATGGTCGCTCGGCTACACCTGGCTGAACACCACCAATGAGGAAGACGTGATCTCGGTGTACATCTCCAGCCACGCCCGCCACCTCCTCACTACCAACCTCGTCCTGGATAAGCAAGCTGGAAGCAGCCCTCAACGGGCTGTACAAGGAGCGCCCGGCGCGACAGGCGGCGGCCATCAACGCCCGCCTCAGCCCCAACTACCAGCTCTGGAACCTGCGCGCCGGCTACAACCTGACGCCGCAGTTTGGATTAAATGTGCAGGCGCACAACCTGTTCGATGAAGATTACCAGGACATCCTGGGGCGCAGATGCCGGGAAGGTGGGTGATGGGAGGCATACGGTTCGGATTGTGAGGATAAGCGGTGTTCCCGGGGAAAGAGATGGGGAGATGGGGAGATGGGGGATGGGGGATGGGGAGATGGGGAGATGGGGAGATGGGGGGGGAGATGGGGAGATGGGGAGATGGGGAGATGGGGGGGAGATGGGGAGATGGGGAGATGGGGGGGGAGATGGGGAGATGGGGGAGATGGGGAGATGGGGGGGGATGGGGAGATGGGGAGATGGGGAGATGGGGAGATGGGGGATGGGAGATGGGGAGATGGGGAGATGGGGAGATGGGAGATGGGGAGATGGGGAGATGGGGAGATGGGGGGATGGGGGGGGATGGGGAGATGGGGAGATGGGGAGATGAGGAGATGGGGGGATGAGGAGATGGGGAGATGAGGAGATGAGGAGATGAGGAGATGAGGAGATGAGGAGAGATGGCCTGGTGCCTGCCTGGCTCGGGTATTCCCATATCCTTAAGGGAAGAGCAAAAGTGGAATTAAACCCTAATACAGCAGCCCGAGGAGCCAAATCGGGATTTTGTTGCCCACTTTGAAGTCCCAGTCATCCGCAATGATGAAATAATTCTCCAAATCTGCCGATCGGCTCTGCTTTTTCGATTTGCCGCCAATCTCAAAAATGAATTGCTCATCCACGAGGATATCTCCGGCCTTATCCGGGTAGTTAACCTTGTGAACCACTTTTATTTGATTGAGCGCGAAAGTTTCTCTAACCATTCCAATATCAAGCCCGGTAGGTGCAAAGGCATACAGCAGATTGGTGTTTTCCAGAAATATTTTTTCCGGTTTTTGTAATAGCGTTATGCCTTTTCTTGGGCTTTGTAACAGCTTTAATTTATACAATAACCACTTAATTGCAAGAAATGATTTATACACTAATCAAAATTAGTGTTTTTTTGCCAAATTGGCTAATGGATTAAAAAAGAAGGCTTGGGTTTTTGCACACATACCGCATCCGGCCAGCAACGCTCGCCTCATCCCTGCCTGCCATCTTTGGAACCTGCGGGTGGGCTACAAGTTGGCTCCGCAGACGCAGGCCGGCCTCACTATACAGGTATGCAACCTGATCATTTCACCCAAGCAAGGTGTTTTGGGCGAAAAGTAAAATGCGGTTTTTTTTTCAGTTGCTGCCCGGCATTGCCCCCAACTGCTCCATCATCTCCATCCGGTCGGTAACCAGCCAGTTTTTGACGATCTTTCCGCCGGCCACCTGATAAATGGCGATAAACGGCACCTCAATGGCTTTGCCCGTGGGAGGCATCCCCATCAGATTCCCTTTGTGCACCCCTCTGGCCCGGGCGCGGACCACTACTTTATCTCCTTCACAGATAAAATCATCGGCGATCATTTCGTACCTGGGGAAGGCTGCCTCGAAAAGGGCGACGTGCTCTTTCAAATGTGGGTCAGTAACATACTTTTGGATGAGGGCGGGAGTCTTCTCCTTCCCGCTGAGCGCATTCCAGTATTCCTGGACCAGGCTCTTGTTGTTTACTGCGATCATTTCAATGGTTTTTTGGTTCGCCTTCTAAACTGTGCCGTTTCCAGGAAATCCGCAATGATTTTTATCATTTTGCGTCGGGCCTGATGCTGGCGTTAACCGCACCTTCCCCCTCTGCATACGCCATCGCCATATACGGCGTATTGTGCGCCCAGGCGTACTCCCCCTCAGCGTTGATGCCGATCACTCCGCCCAGCCCCTTCACCTTGCGGGCGAGAATATCGATCCCCTGTTGCGCCGCTGCCATGGCATCCTCCGCAGCGAAGGCATCACAAACCGTTTTGCTGAGCAGCACCTTCATGATAGACTCCCCCCATCCGGTGGCCGACACCGCGCCCCGTTCGTTGTCCGCATAGGCGCCGGCGCCCACGATGGGGCAGTCGCCTACCCGGCCGGGCAGCTTGCGGGCGGTACCGCCGGTGGAAGTGGCCACGGCCAGGTTGCCGTCCCGGTCCAACGCCACCGCGCCGACCGTATCGCCGGGTCCGTCCCGGAAGGGGTGGTGGGTGCGGAAGGCCGGGTCGTTTTGGACCTGCCGGAAGAACGCCAGTTCCCGCTCCGTCAGCAAATCCTCGGGCGGCAGCTCGGTGAAGCCGGCCCGGCGGGCAAAATCGAGCGCCCCGGTACCCACCAGCAGGTTGTGCTCCGTTTGTTCCATCACCTGGCGGGCTACGCTCACGGGGTGCAGGATGTTCTGCAGGGCCGCCACCGCCCCGAAGCCGAGCGTGCGGCCGTCCATGATGATGGCGTCGAGCTCCACCTCGCCGATGGCGTTGAGGAAGGCGCCGCGGCCGGCGTCGAAAGTGGGGTCGGCTTCCAGCACCTTTACGGCCGTTTCCACGGCATCCAGGGCGCTGCACCCGTCCAGCAGTTGCGGGTAGGTTTGTTCCACGGCAGCCCGCACCCCCGCCAGGTGGGCGGCATGGTAGGCGGCCGGGATGTTCCAGGCGCCGCCGTGGACGATAAGCCTGGGAATAAGGGATTTTTTTTGCATGAAGCAAGGTAAGAAATCAGTCGGTTTCCGGTATAAATCAATGGAGAGGGGAAATGAGGAAATGTATAGAAACGCGTGGAAACAGCCGGGTAATGACGAGGATCAGCGTCGGAAATGAGGAATATCATAGCCTTTTCGGGAGGGAATCCGTAAGCTTTCGGGAAGTTTAAAATACTCACAACCATGCTGCGCTATCTCTTCGTATTCATCGTATTCATCCACGGCCTGATCCACCTCCTCGGGTTTGTAAAAGCTTTTCAGCTCAGCGAGGTGAGCCAGCTCACCCAGGATATCTCCCGGCCGGTGGGGCTGCTGTGGCTGGCAGCCACCCTCCTGTTCTTCTCCACCGGGGTGCTTTACCTTGCCGGCAATGACAAGCTATGGCCCATCCTGGCCTTTGTCTCCATCGCTTTATCTCAGGCGCTCCTCTTCATGGCCTGGCAGGACGCCAAATTCGGCACCATAGCCAACGTCATCATCCTGCTGGTGGCCATCCCCGCCTATGCCGGCTGGCGTTTTGAGAACACCTACCGGGAGGACGTGGGCGCCGCCCTGGAACGCACCAACGCCACGGAAAGCGAACTGCTCACCGAAGCTGACCTGCAGCCCCTTCCGACGCCGGTGCAGAAGTACCTGCGGTATGTGGGCGTGGTAGGAAAGCCCAAAGTAAAAAACGTGCGCATCACCTTCACCGGGCAGATGCGCGGCAAGGGGCAGGACTGGTTCGATTTCACCGCCGAGCAGCACAACTTCTACGACGAACCCGCCCGCCTGTTTTTCATGAAGGCCAGCGTCAAAGGGCTGCCCGCCAGCGGCTATCACGCCTATAAAGGAGACAAGGCAGGCATGAAGGTAAAAGTGTTCTCTCTCTTCCCGGTGGTGGACGTCGCAGGGGCAGAGATGTTCAAAGGGGAAACGGTCACCGTTTTCAACGATATGTGCCTGATGGCGCCGGCTACGCTCATCAGCGACCAGATAGCGTGGACGCCCATCGATGATGCTTCCGCCCGGGTCACCTTTACCAACCAGGGCGTCAGCATCTCCGCCGTCCTGTACTTCAACGACGAAGGCCAGCTCGTCAATTTCGCTTCGGACGACCGCTACGACGTCACCGATATGAAACAATACCGGTTTACGACCCCGGCCCGGGATTACCGGGAATTCAATGGCTACCGCCTCCTATCGTCCGGAGATGCCGTGTGGCATTACCCGGATGGGGAATTTGTGTACGGGAAATTCAACCTGGAGCGCGTGGAGTATAATGTGGCTGGGATTTAGGGTGCCGGTTCGCTGTTCGCTGTTCGCGATTTGCTGTTTGCTGAAAATCAATGTTTTTTTTCGTAAGGGCTACCCAACCATACTATTGGACAAAATGGTGTTGGACACGGCGCGCACTGAGTCCAACACAGAGGCACGCAAAGTTTTTCCGTTGATAGTCAAGCCTCTGCGTGGCTTTGTGCCTTCTTGGCGTACTCTGTGTCCAAAAAATGTCCGGCAGTATGCTACCCAACTAACAACAGGCAACAGCAAATTGTCCGCCTTCCCTACTCCACCCGATACTCAAAATACAAAGGCCGCTTCACCTTCACCGTTTCCTTTTTCCCTTTTTTGTTTTCTACCTTATAGGAAAAAACCAGTTCCTTTTTGCTGGGCATGAAGGCTTTGGCGGCGCTTTCCCACTTTTTCTTCAGTTCCTCCAGGTGTTTGCGCAGGCTTTCGGTCTGATGTTCTTCGGGCAGTTGCTCCAGCATGCGGCTGATGTCCATTTTGGCGTCGGCGATGGCGACCTTTCCGTTGGTTTTCTCCAGCAGGGCCTCCAGCAGGGGCGCGAAGGGCATTTCCCAGCCCACCTTGTCGGCCACGTGCTGGTCGACGGGGATCATGGCGGCCAGGCTGTCCTTTTTCATGAGGTCAAGCCCGTTTTTGCTGATGGTGGCGTTGTGGCTGCCGTGGTGGCCTACTTTGTAGAATGCCGTCCTTTCCAGCAGATCAGTTCCCCTGACCTTCTTGCCGGCCACCTCATATTCCACCTCTCCCCAGGAGCGCCAGTTGCCGGCCTGGGCGTCGCCGGGGAAGAGCAGCACCTTTCCGGACCCGGCCAGCTCGATGGCGAGCACCAGGCTGGTATTGTTCCGGACGCTGTCCAGCTTCAGGGCCATGATCTCGGCTGACCGCAGCCAGTCCTTATCGATATTGCGCCACTGATTGGGCGTGCTCTCGTATTCCAGGACGATCCGGTCCAGGGCGGATAACCCATCCAGGAGGTTGGCCGGGAGGCCCTCCCCCAGATACTTGGCCAGGATGCTCCTGTCGGTATGGGAAAGGAAATGGTCTTCCCGGATATGGGCGGCCCGGCCCCTCGTCCGGTCTTTCAGTTCCTGCCGCAGTTCCTCCAGTTTCAGGTCCAGCCCCTGAATGATGGTGTCCAGGATGAGATTGGTAATATCGCTTTCTGTGTCCAGGCGGACCACGCCTTCGGGGTTGAAGCCGCGGCCTGCGGCAACGTATTTCCCGCTGATGGCCTCCCGGAAACGCTCCCGCACCAGAATGCTGGAGACGTACTCCGCGCCGGGCTGGAATATGATCTGGTTCAGCTCGCCCTCGTCGCTCGATATGATAGCCGACAAAGACATCCGTTCATTGACCAGCAGGGAGGTAAAGTCCCTCTTGTCTTCCTCGGTTGGGAACAGCTCTTCCATGGCGGCCTTCTCCGCTTCCTCCAGGTTCTGGAAGATATAGTGTTTCAGCGCGTCGGTGAAGGATTCCCGCTGGACCTGAAACTCCCGGAAGATCTCCCCGATGAGCTTTTTGATGGCCGTCTTGACCCAATCCTCCAGCAGCAACCTCAGGATGTCCCTGAAACTTAAGCTGCCTTCCTCTTCCGGCGGCCTGAAATTGGCGGCCCAGGGGGCCAGCCCGGCGAGGTAATTCTGCAGCTGCTTTTCGAACATCTCGTCGAGGGCGGCATCATCCAGGTAGGGCGTTTTCAGGATCTGCGGTTCGTAGTCTTTCATATAATATCCTTTCACCAGGCCTTCTTCCTGCTTTCTGTTCAGGATCTTCCGCAGGGCGTTCTTCAGTTTCATCAGCAGGAGGTGGTCCAGCCCCCGGTTGATGGACTCAGCCCGGCGGGTTTTCGCCGGCTCTTCTTTTTGCAGGGCTTCCAGCAAGGCGGTGCCCAGGGGGGCTCTGCCCAGCCGTTCCACCTCCAGGCAGAGGAGTTTCCGCAGCAGATGGCCCATGTTGTTCTTGAGCACCAGCTGCAGCCTTTCCGACAACAGGTAATGATTGGTAAAGGGATTGTGGAGGGCTTTGTAATTTTTGGAAAAAGGATAATCCTTATCGGATCCGGCCAGGCCACCCCTGGTATTGTTGCTGTCCATTCCCAGCGCGTGGAGAAAGGCAGCCTCTTCAGGGAAGAGGTGGGCCTCGCCTTCGTGCTCTCCGAACCCCTCGCCCTGCCGGGGGTCCATCGACCCCAGAAATTCCTCGGCATTTTGTTTGGGCGGCCCCAGCACGTAGACGCGCACCCCGTCGATGCCGATGTCTATGGGCTTATTTCCGGGTTCTTTGCCGGGAATGCCCTCCACCGGCGGTTCCATGTACCGGACGTTGTCCTTACCTACCTTTTTCTGCAGGAAGTGCAGGGCTTCTTCATTGCTGTCCATCCCGTCGGCACCCAGCATGTCGCCCGCCAGGCCCAGCCCGTCGCCGTTTCCCGCCGCTTCCAGTTGTTCGAAGTCGTAGACAAAACCCAGCAAATACCGGAACTGCTCGGTGTAGGCCGCGTCGAAGCCGGCTTTTTCGATCTTGCCGAGCGCCATCCTCATGGCCTGCTCTTTTTTCTTCTGGGCCAGCTGGAAGTTCCTGGCTTCTGCATCCTCCTCGTTCTCCGTCCAGGCCAGCCACAATTCTTTGATCTGAATGTCGTTGAATTCCTTGCCGCCGGCACCCACGATCTGAAAGCCGGAGAGGTGGTCGAAGTGGCGGTGAGTGGCCACAACGACGTCCAGCACGGAAGTGCCATCTGCCTGTCGGGTATGTTCCCGGATGTCCTGCAGCACCTTTTCAAATAATCCGCGTTTGTTGGCCTGTAGCCCGTGCAGGCCGCAATCGATCAGCATGTGGGCTTTTTCCTTCCCTTTACCCCGGATGGTCAGCAGAAAGCAGTCGCCCAGGCCGTGATTGTACATGCGGACGTCTATGCTGGGAGTGGTCTTGGTATCTGACATTTAACTATGTGTTTGTAATTAGTGCCTGGACAGAAATACTTTGACATACATGGAAATTAGGAAATCTAGTGCAAGTCCAGGTTTGGTGAGCATTTCCAGGTATTTCTACGTATTTCCACATATTTCACTATTTCAGTCCCGGTGCTCACACGAATGCACGCATACACAACGGTTAAGCCTCCGCTTCAGTGCGCGTGAAGCGCCATAAAGGGCTCGTCGGAAGCCGGGCCAAAGTAGGTTTCCCGAAGAGACAGGCCGATGTGGTTCTTCAGGTAATCCCGCTGTTCGTCCACCCGTTTATCATCATCGATGCGCCGTTTGATGGCGTATTTGAGGATGAGGTTTTTCCAGTCGATGACCAGGGTGGCGCCGCCCCGGAACTTGTAGCTCCCCGGCAGCAGGTTCTCTTTTTCCTGGGAAACAGTCAGGATGAGCTGGTCCAGCGTATTGCTCGAAGGCCCGGTGCGCACGGACAGCCGGACGGAGTGGACCTCGAACTCCGGATAGCCGTTTTTGTCCAGTTTCAGGCCGGAGGTGTTGTTTTCAGGATCCTTCTTCGAGAGGTCCAGCCCGGATACTTCCCGGAACCAGCGGTTGTTCCGGATGGTTTCTCTGGATATTTTTTCTTTGAATTTTTTAGCAATAAGCAGGCCGAAAGCAAAGGCCTGCTCGCGGCTTTGGATGAGGGCCGCCTCAATGGTGTCGCTCTGCAATTCCCGGATGACCTTCTGAAAATCTTCCGACTGGGTGGCGATGGCCGTATCGGCGAAGGCCAGTTCGTTCGGCATTTTCCAGCGCAGGCTGTCGACCGACATGCTGCGGACGTTCCGGGGGTAGATGCCCCGGCGTTTAAACGCTTCGATAAAGGCCACCCGGTACCCCATATTGTCGACGGGCACGAGGTCGTAGTCGGCCGTGATGATGGCGCGCAGGTAGTCGCCGAAAGAAATCTCATTGGGCGGGCAGTAATCGAGCGCCCGGATGCACATGGTCAGGATATGCTGGGCGGCCTTGCTGGCCTCTTTGGCCAGCCGCCGGACCAGGTCGGGGTGCAGGTCTCCCTCCTGCAGGATGCCCGTCCCCTGGGAGGCAATGCGCTTGTAATCGGCGACCCGCTTGTTGTAGATCGACAGGAAAGCGTCGAATACCGCCCCGACCAGGATGGCGCCGCGGTCGTGCGGCTCTTCGGTATTAAAATAGGCATTGGGGTCCGGTTTGATCAGTTCCCACTGTCCGGTCTCGGGATTGGCCTCGCCGATGGCGTTGCGCAGAGCGCCATAGTTGCCGATGGCCAGGCCGAACTGCTGGGCGAGCTGCCCCAGCAGGCTCTGGCTGCTGAGGTCGCCCCGGGTCTTGGCGATCTGGTTCTCCAGCACTTCCTGGAAGGTGAAGTGCTGGAAGAGGGCGACGATATCGGCAAAAGCCTCATGGAAAGCCAGGTTGTCGGGGTGCACCGGCTCGATGAAGCGCTGGTGCATGCCGTCCAGCAGGGCGTGAGTGGTTTCGTGGGCGATGATGTCGTGCGACAAACAGGTAAAGACCGTGCCGCCCGGAATATGGATGCCGGAAGACCGGGGAGAAGCCGGAAAATAACCGAACAGCAGGGCTTTCTTGGTAGCGCTGTAATAGGCATTCGACTGCCTCAGGGCGTGCGGATAGATGCGGAGCCGCTTGATGAAAACAGGATCGTCCCCTTCCCGGGCCAGCGGGGCCCACATCGCGCGGCGCCCCAGGGCCCGTTCGAAGTTCTGGATGGTCGTCATGGCTACAGCGTACACCATTTGCTGGTGAAACTGGGGGTTGCCCTCGGCGGGGGCCAGGCCGTCCTGCGCCAGGATGTAGGGGTTGTTCAGGTCGAGGGGTTCGTAAAAACAGTGGGAAGCGGGGTCGTAATCGATCACCTCCAGGTATTCGCCGGTGGGCCCCGGCCGCAACGGCTCTCCTTCAAAGCCTTCCCATTCGACCTCGAAGATGATCTCGTTGATCAGGGAGGTTTCCAGGACGATGGACAGGCTGGGGTCGAAGGCGTACCCCCGCAGCCGCCGCACCGGGGGGATGGGCACAGCGCTCTGTTTCCGGGAAGAGGCGGCGGCGCCGTACTGGCTGCCGCCGAGTTCATAGTTCTTGTTTGCGCCGATGGACATAGGGATGCTGGTTTAATTGGGCATAAGTTAAGTTCCGATGATAAAAGTAGGAATTTTTGTAACTATTTAGGTCTATCTCCACCCGGCATTTTCGCCCTTTGTTTGCCCCAACCCTGTCGCCTATGCGCCAAAGCCGCTCCGGCGACGGCGCGAAGGGAGCAAATGCAGAAAATGCCTGATCACCCTTCGAGGTCGGGGAAACCCGTCCATGCGGCCGGGCAAAATTCAGGCATTTTCGGCCGGGTGGTAAATAATTACGAAATTTTTCTTTTGTCCAGGAATATGTTCCTTCCGCCGTCTGCCGTCTGCCATCCGCCGTCCGCCGTCTGCCGTCCCCCTACATCCCCGGCAACACCATCACCGCATTCTGCATCATCCGGCTGGGCCCGCGCCAGAACATGCGGTACTGGGTATTGTCCAGCAGATAAACGATTCGCCCCTGGCCCACCGGCTGCACGGCGGCGAATACATGGCCCGCCAGCAACTTCAGGTTGGCCTCCGAGGCGTAGCCGGCGGCGAGCAGCTGCCCGGCGTCCCGGGCGTAGTAGCCGACGGTTTCCAGCTTGGCGTTGGCCTTCAGGGCGCTTTTGCCGAATTTCAGCGTATACAGGTACTCTTCCATTCCAAAAGCCAGCGGGTTGGAATTGTCGATCTGCGCCAGCAGGGCGGAGCCGGGGATATTCTGCTCGCCCTCGTAATCCTCCCGGTCTTCGTAGCGGACGAAGGCGCCTGCCCGGGTCGTATCCCTGGGCGCTTCCACCAGCTCCACCTCCGCGATCTTCGACTTCTCTTTGGTGAAAAACTCGGCGGCGGACTCGGTGGCGACCAGCGTGCCGCCCGCCTCCAGCCATTCTCTGAGGGTTTTCTGCTGCTCGGGCGGAAAGAGCTTCTCCAGGTCCTTGCCGCCGCCGGCCAGGATGAGCACGTCGTAGTCGTTGAGGTCGGCGTAGCCGTAGCGGCTGCCGAACCGGGGCAGGGCGGTTTGTTTCAGGATGGACGTCCGAACCCGCTCCACCGGCAGCTCCGTCTCCTGGTCGAAGAGGAAGTAGATCTGCCCGCAGGTGTAGGTCGAAAAAGGCTCCTCCACCAGCAGGGCCACCCGGGGCTGCTTCAGGGGGCGGCTGTCGCGCGAGGCCAGGTCGATGCCTTCCTGGCTGCGGCCGGAATCCAGCCCAATGATGGTGACGCCGGCGGATTTGGCGATGGCCTCCATGTCTTCCTGCACGTTGTCCTGCTTTTCCCGGTTCCTGCCCAGCAGGACGACCAGGGAGCCGGGGCCGAAGGCATGGCCGCCATTGGTAAACTTCTTGCGGACAGCGCGGACGCGGTAGCCCTTCTCCCACAACCTGGCCAGCGCTTTGGGGGCGTAGCGCTGTTTCCATTCTATGGCGTAAGCGTACTGCGCGCCGGCATTGGCCAGGATTCCTTCAGCGGTGCCGGTTTCCTCCACCGGCTTGGTTTGTACCCGCAGGGTCTGTTCGGTTGCGTAGGCTTCCAGGTTGTAGGCCAGCGGGGCAGACCAGGTTGCCATGTCGTACATCACGCTGTCTTCGATGGCCAGGTTGCGGGCCAGGACGGAGTGGATCAGCAGGTGGCGGGGCTGGTTGGCGGAGATGACGTAGTCGCCCTTGTCGAACGTCCGGATTTCGGTTTTCCCCTGGCGGTAACCGGAGGCGGAGATGGTGAAGCCGGCCTCTGCCTGCCCCACCTGTACGCCGTGGTGGCGCAGGATGCGCAGCACCTCCGGCAGATAAGGGCTGTCGTTATTTTTCAGGATATACGCTTTGGTGCTGCTCTTGCTCTTTTCGGGCTGATGGGCCTCGTAGCTGTAGCGGATGAACTGCTCCTTCCTTTCCGCCGCCTTGCGGATGGTGGCCATGGAGGTGATGTAATGGTCGAAGATGCGCTGGCGGAAGGTCAGCACGTACTTGTCATCCGTTTCGATGGCGACGCCGCCGGCGATGCCTCCCTGCTCGGTGAGCATGCCGATGGCACCCATCACGCTGGGATAGCTGGAGCCGTAGCCGGGGTAGAAAAAGTCAAAAGCTTCGCGGGTGAAGTAGGAGATCTTGTTCTGGTCGAAGGCGGCGGCGTTGGCCTGGCCGATGGTGTCGGTGAGTGGTTCGTAGGCGTCGGGCAGCAGCTTGTTGCGGGGCGTGGTGCCGGGCATGGTGAAGTAGTTGTTGTTGTAGCCCATCTCATGGTAGTCGGCGTGCAGGTGGGGCATCCAGCGCTGGTACTCCCGGGTGTGGCCCCTCGATTCGGGGTGTACGCCCCACACCCAGTCGCGGTTGAGGTCGAACCAGTAGTGGTTAGTGCGGCCGTTGGGCCAGGGGGCGTAGTGTTCCAGGTCGCGCGGTTCTTTACCGGTTACATGGCGCCGCATGCCCTTATCTGATATTTGGAATGTATCCGGAAGTATTTGCATTCAACAGCACGGAAGACAAAATTCTTTATCTTAGGGAATTAAGCAGTTCCTACCTTTACAAAGACATTCTGGAACTGTCGAATATAAGGAACCCCAAAGCCATATACGACCTGCTTCGGCTTTTAGCTTATCAGATAGGGTCCACCGTGTCGCTTAATGAACTGGGCCGGCAGTTGGAAATGAGCAAAGATACGGTTGCCAGTTACAATTTGCTAACCGCTATTTTTGGAGGACGTATACCGGAGCCAAGCTGGATTATGTGGAAGAGAGCGGCGGCCGGTTAAATGGCTACGAATTTAAATGGAGAAAAAAAGCAACTAAGGCTTCCAAGACCTGGCTGGAAACCTATCCTGAAGCTGGTTTTTATGCCGTAAACCGGGAGAATTATCTCGAATTTCTGTTGGGGGATGATAAGTAGGCATAAAATTGGAAAAGGCGGCTGACTAGTGGCCAGGCGACTTAAAGTTCGCCTGGCCACTAGTCAGAGGGTGCCAGAAAAACCCAAGGTAAAGTTACAGCAAAAAAATGAAAAAAAACAGGACAGTTCTTCGGGTTGTGTCCGCTGCTACTTTCAAGAAACCCAGCGAGGAATCAACGCTAAAAGTCTAATTATCATACATTTACCAAACTCTCGCCCTATTGGTTAGTAATTTCCGCTTTAGAATGCCACGAAAACACTAAAGCACAAAATCCCACTCCTGCCCGGTGTCAAAGACCTGCTCCTCCTCAACGGCCGCGTCGCCCAAATTGCCCCCGCCGGAACGCTGCCGGTGGGGGATATCGCCTTCTTCGACGCCGCCGGCCGATACGTCATCCCCGGCTTGTGGGATATGCACACCCACCCCGACGACCCCGAGGTATGGTGGATGAACCCCGTGCCGGAACACCGCGACCTGCTGATGCCCCTGTTCGTAATCTACGGCGTCACCGGCACCCGCGACATGGCGGGCAGCCTCGAGGTGGTGAACGACTGGCGCCGGCGGATCAAAGCCGGTACGCTGGCCGGCCCTGAGATCATCGCCGCCGGCCCCCCTGCTCGACGGTCCCGACGCCATGTGGGATGGCTCGGTATTCATCACCAGTGCCGACCGGGTGAAGCCGATAGTGGACAGCCTGATCGAAGCAGGCATCGATTTCCTGAAAGTATGCTGGGGGAGGTTATACGATTCGGTGGCGCGGGAAAAGATGCCGGAAGAGATAGCAAATACATTGAAATAATTTGAGTCAAATGAAGTTATTTGTTTTATTCTTATCTTTCGGGATGAAACCTAAAAAAGAAGGCAATAAGTACGACAAGATCATCAAGGTTTACCTGGGCAAACGCAAGCCGAATATCCCTGCTCGACTGAAGAAGGAAGAAGTGTTTGCCGGCTTCGAACTGATCGACCTGGGACGGCTGGACTACCGGCAAATGCTCAGCAGCCAAATCCCCGAAGCAGTGGTGTTGGCAATACTCGGCGATTTCAAAGGAAAACCGCCGGAGGAAGCGATACGTTCTATAATAGCGCGCCTCCAGCAAGGCTATGCCTTTCCACTCACCCAAGGCACCAGCCGGGACGGATAAAAATCCATCCCCATCGCCTCGAACCAAGCCTGGTGGTTGCCCAGCCGCACCTTATACTCCTCCCAGTTCCTGTCGCCTGACGGCGCCCAGGCGATCTCGGCGTGCCCCGGCAGGCGGGGGAAAGAAATGTACTCTATTTCATCCATGTTGGTGAGGGTCTCCGACCAGAGGGGAGATTCAATGCCCAGGATATCTTTCCGGGAAACGCCTTCCACAAAGGTGGCCGGGTCCCACATATAGGCGCTGTCCACCTCGACGTAGGCCGCCCAGTGCAGGCCGAGGTGCGTCGTGGAGTCATACTGCATATCGAGATAAGCTTTCGTGGCCGGCGACATCCTGCAACAGGTTTTCCCGCGGGTTCCGCAGGGTAGGAAAACCTGTTGCAGTGCAGTATGATCAACTCTGGGTTACTGCAAAGTTGTAAAAATATTTTGTTCGTGGGATAAATCCATTAATTCCCTATTTTGCTTTCAAACTAAAGCACATCACAAATGAAAAGCCTTCATTTCCTGTTGCTGTCCCTATGCCTGCTTTTCTCCTGCAGCCAGCCGGCACCCTCCGCTGAAGAGGCGGCGGCCGCCCCGGAACCAACCGGCACCGACATCGAAGCGCGCCTGCAGGAGCTGGGCATCGAGCTGCCCGACGCCGCCACCCCGGTGGCCAACTACGTCAACGCCGTGCGCGCCGGCAACCTGCTCTTCCTGGCGGGCAAGGGCCCCAACAAGCCGGAGGGCGGTTACGTCACCGGCAAACTCGGGGAAAGCCTCACCGTAGAGGAAGGATACGCCGCCGCCCGCCTCGCCGGCATCAGCCAGCTGGCCGTGCTGAAGGCCGAACTGGGCGGCCTGGACAAGGTGAAGCGCATCGTCAAGGTGACGGGCATGGTCAACGCCACCCCCGATTTCACCAACCACCCGGAGGTCGTCAACGGCTTTTCCGACCTGATGGTGGAGGTGTTCGGCGAAAAGGGCAAACACGCCCGGGCAGCGGTGGGCATGGCCTCCCTGCCCCGGGGCATCGCCGTGGAGGTCGAGATGGTGGTGGAGGTGGAATAGAACCCACGACGGCGAAACAGAGGGAGGGGGAAAAGGCCGGGAACCAGGGTGTTTGTTGTTTGTTGTCAGTTGTTTGTTGCTTGTTCGGGGACCCAGGCCCTCTGACCCCAACAACAAACAACAAACAACAAACAACAGACAACCGACAACAAACAACCACTCACTCCCCCCTACTCCCCCGGTGCCTGCCCGCTCGCCTTTTCTACGGCATGCCGGCTGATGGCCGAACCGAAGAAAATGCTGTTGGCAAAGATGCGGTTGGGGCCGTACCAGAAGGCGCGTAAGTTGGGGTTGTCCATCAGGCAGACCGTCCGCCCCCGCCCGATCCCGCTGACCACGATGGCCGCCGAGTTGCGGATCAACTCCAGGTTTTTGTCTTTGATGTAACCACTGAGCAGAGGAGCATCCCCGTAGGCCGCCGGGGTAGCGTAGGCATTGGCAGAAAGCTCAAAGGCCAGGCGGTTGCTTCGGAAAAACGGCATGGGCGACCGGTGGCATCCAAAGAACAAGGGGTGGCTGAGGTCCACATCAGCCTGCACAATGGCGCCGCCGACGGCTTCTGAGCCGCGGTCGTCGTCGAGCCGTTCATAAGGGCGGCGCACCGCCGTGTCGGCCTCTTCCCTGGGAGGCGCCTTATCTTTTAAGCTGGCCAACCCCTGCTTCTGGGCTGCTTTGGCTGCCTCCTCGATGGTGACCAGCGTGCCGCCCTCGCGCACCCAATCCCGCAGCTTGTCCCACCCTTCCTTGGCCAGGCTGCCGAAGCTGCCGTCGGGCATGATGATGGCGGTGTACTTGTCCAGGTTGCTTTCGGGCAGGCGGCCCAGCTCCAGCTTGGCCACTTCCATGCCAAAGCGCTGGTCGAGCAGGTGCCATACCTCTCCCGCGCCGTAGCTGGATACGCCGTCGCCAACCAGCAGCAGGACTTTCGGCATTTTTACAGGTTCAAAATCGTTGCTGCCCAGGTCGATCCCCGACGGCGTCAGGCCGGTAGAAACGGCATAGATGGGCGCTTTGGCGTCTTCTGCCGCCCGGGAAACCAGCTGATGCACCTGAGCGGCGGCCCTCGGCTGGTTCTGCACCGGAATGAGGATGGCGCCCCTCCTGTATTTACGCCCTTCCAGTTCGAAATCGCGGGTGGCCACTTTCGCCCGCAGCCCGTTGGCCATCAGGTAGTTCAACGCCCGGGGGGCGTAGTAGTCCTCCCATTCCAGAATGTAGGCATACTGGCTCATGGAAGGCGGGCTGATCCGGCGCTCCGGCGCCAGGCCTGCTACGGCTTCCCCCAGGAGGCCCTTGTTGAAATCCTTGCCTTTCAGTTCCGCATAATTGACATTGAAGGCCAGGGGCAGAGCCCAGCTGGACACGTCGTAGAAAATGCTGTCCTGAAAGGTAGTCGTCGTATCGAAAATACCCCGGATCAACCGGTACTGGGTTTGCTCCATCGGGACGACAAAGGCCGAGCCGGGGCTGAACGCCTGCCCGCCGGCGTCCAGCGGCTTGCCCAGATGGAACACCTCTATCTGGTGGCGGCGCAGTATTTCCACCAGGGCGTAGAGCCGGGACTGGTCGCTGACGCCGCCGAACACCAGGGCTTTTCGCTCGTCCTTCCGGGCCTCCTCCAGGGCGCTGCGGTAGAAGCGGCGCTGGTAATCCAGCAGGTCGGTGCGCAGGCCTACCGCCGCCTTTTGGGTAGACAGGGCGGTGGCCACCTGGTTGCGGATGGTAAAGGAAAAGCTCAGCGGGCCGTTGATGGTAGCCTGCAGGTGCCCCCGGGAGCTGGCCTGTTCGAATAAGATGCCGATACAGCCGTTGGCGTCGGGGTAGGTCGAGCCTTTCCCGTAGTAGAAATCGTCGTAGCCTTCCTGCGAATAATACAGGGAACCGATCTCGTCGAGCGCCGCAGCGTGATAGGCGCCGATCCTGCCGGTCAGCTCCTGGTTTTCCCAGGGGGTGATCGGGTTGGTGCGTTCGGGAACGCCCGGCATGAAAAAGAAGGTGGCATTGGTGCCCATCTCGTGGTGGTCGGTCAGGATGTTGGGCTTCCAGTCGTGGAATACCTGTAGGCGGCCCCGGCTTTCGGGGTGCTGTGCCGGCAGCCAGTCGCGGTTGAGGTCGAACCAATAGTGGTTGGTGCGGCCCCGCGGCCAGGCCTCGTTGTATTCGCGGTCCTGGGAATCGTCCGTCAGGTGGAGGTTTTTATGCATATTGGCCCAGGTGGAAAAGCGGTGGAACCCATCGGGGTTGAAGCAGGGGTCCAGCAGGATGACCGTCTCCTCCAGGGTACGGCGGACCTCATCGCTCTGGCCGGCGGCAAGGTAGTAGGCCACCAGGGGCGCAGCATTGCCTCCGCTCGGCTCGTTGCCGTGGATACTGAACCCCTGATACACCACCAGCGGCATCTTTTCCATGTCCTCATCCGGCGATTTGCCCGGCCGGGAAAGGGCCAGGTGTTCCTGCCGGAGCTGCTCCAGGCGGCCGTGGTTCGCCTCGGAGGTGATGGTGAGGTATACGAGCGGGCGGTTCTCGTAAGTGCGGGCGTACTCCGTGATCGTCACGCGGGGCGAGGCCGCCGCCAACGCCCGCAGGTAGAACAGCTGCTGGTCGTGGCTGATGTGCCACTCCCCGATCTGATAACCCAGGAAGGACTCCGGCGTAGGAATATCCGGGTCGTATTTGATGTCGGGAAGGTAGTATGTCAGTGGCTGCTTCTGAGCGTGGAGCCCAACGGCAACCAGAAGGGCGGCTAATAAGTGGAGTTTTTTCATGTCTCGTCGTAAGTTGGTGTTCAATCTCTGCCGGAAGCAAGATTCAAAAGCTGCAAAATAAACCATTTATCGCAACTATTCAGGTATTGCTCCTGCCTGTTGCTTGTCCGGCCGGACAACCGGACCACATCACCACATCACCACATCACCCCATCACCATAATACCTGACCCCCGCAAACAAACCCACCCCATCAAAGTTTACCATACAAACAGGCGGATAGACTGGAAAAAGACTATTTTTGCAGCTTCTCCATGAACCCACTATTGAAAATAAGACAAGAGCCATGAAAAAACACAACTTCAGCGCCGGCCCGGCCATACTGCCGGCCAGCGTTATGGAACAAGCATCCCAGGCGGCCCTGGACTTCAACGGCATGGGGCTTTCCATACTGGAAATCTCCCATCGCAGCCCGGAGTTCACCGCCGTCCTCGACGAAGCGGAGATCCTGGTGCGGGACATAGCCGGCCTCGGCAACGACTACGCTGTGCTCTTCCTGCAGGGGGGCGCCAGCTCCCAGTTCTTCATGACGGCCATGAACCTGCTGGACGGCAACGAAATGGCGGCCTACGCCGACACGGGCAGCTGGTCGGCCAAGGCGATCAAGGAGGCCAGGAACTTCGGCAAGGTCGAGGTCGTCGCTTCCTCCAAAGAGCAGAATTATACTTTCATCCCCAGGGGATACGAGGTGCCGGCTAATGCCAAATATTTCCACCTGACCACCAACAACACCATCTTCGGCACCCAGTATCACAGCTGGCCGGAGACGGACGTGCCCTTCGTGGCGGATATGTCTTCCGATATTTTCAGCCGCCCCATCGACGTGGAGCGCTTCGGCCTGATCTACGCCGGCGCCCAGAAGAACATCGGCCCGGCGGGCCTCACCCTGGTGATCGTCCGCCCGGATATGCTGGGCAAGGTGAGCCGCACCATCCCCACCATGCTGGACTACCGCACCCACGTCAGCAAAAAATCGACGTTCAACACGCCGCCGGTGTTCGCCATCTACGTGGCTATGCTGACCTTCCGCTGGATCAAGGCCAACGGCGGCCTGCCGGCCATGGCTGCCCGGAATACCGCCAAGGCCGACCTCCTATACAAGGAGATCGATGACAACCCTATGTTCGTCGGCACGGTAACCAACAAAGCAGACCGCTCACAAATGAACGCCACCTTCGTCATGGCGCCCGGCAAGGAACAACTCCAGGCCACCTTCCTGGAGATGTGCAAAGAGGCCGGCTGCGTGGGCGTGAAGGGCCACCGCTCGGTGGGCGGTTTCCGGGCATCGATGTACAACGCTTTGGATATAAAAAGCGTACAGGTGCTGGTGGATGTGATGAGAGGGTTTGCGGAGAGGTATGGGTAGGCCCTGGCTCGTCGCTTTTTGTTATGGGCCACTTAAAAGTAGCCCGTCCGAAAACAAAAGGGCAGGAAAACCTCACCGGGTTCCTGCCCTTTTCGAAATACTGTCTCGGATGGAATAATTAACAATTCATCATTTTATAACCAAATGCGTCTCCTAAGTAGTGATTAAAAAATAACTTCACTGTTTGAAATCCGTCGTTGTAGCTCGTTTATCAGCCTAACCCGCGACAATCCTACGTGGCTGATTCACTTCACTACAACGACGGATCGTGAAGTTATTTTTTAAGGATTACTTAGAAACTTTATTAGCCAGACAGATATGGGAAAGAAAAGGGTTGGGTCTTCTGGTGAAATTTTGGCTTTTTCTCATTTTAGTAGTGATTAAAAAATAACTTCACTGTTTGAAATCCGTCGTTGTAGCTCGTTTATCAGCCTACCCCCGCGACAATCCTACGTGGCTGATTCACTTCACTACAACGACGGATCGTGAAGTTATTTTTTAAGGATTACTTAGCCTATCTTCCTGCGACAGGATGAACGGGATTTGGCTCAACCCCCAGACCCCATGCGAACAGCGAACAGCGAACAGCGAACAGCGAACAGCGAATAGCGAATAGCGAACAGCGAATAGCGAACAGCGGCCAGGCGGCCACCCGGCCACCCGGCTCAGGCAGACAGGATGAACAGGTTTTGAGGGCGCGGCGCTTTGGGGGAGACGGGATGGACAGATCAAAAAACTGTGTCCGCCCGCATTGCACAAAACCGGCTACCTGTCTAATGGCCTCGGCGTGAGCTCGGCCGAACGCTGGCCAGCAGAAAGGGGAAAGCCGAGCGGAGTCGAGGCCGAGCGGAGTCGAGGCCGAGCGGAGTCGAGGCCGAGCGGAGTCGAGGCCGAGCGTGTGCGGAAGGCATGGAGTGGCCAATGTTAGACAGGTAGCCACAAAACCTATCGCAGCGCAGTTTAGAATCTATAATTCCTTATGCGAAAGAAGAAAAAAACGGGCTCGCTGGAAAAGGGCACCCTCGAAATCAACGGGCAGCCGGTGCCGGTCAAGATTTACCGGGAGCGCCGCTACAACGTGCGCGCCAGCATCGGCAAGAAGGCGGCTATCCTGCGCCTGCCTCTCGACATGAGCGCCGCCGAGCAGCGCGAGCGGCTGGACTGGTTCCGGCAGTGGCTGTCCAGGACCCTGAAGCGCAACGAGAACGTCGCCGCGCATTTCGATACCAAAACATATAAAGACGGCGATACGCTACAGGTCGGCAGCCGCTCGTACCGGCTGCATATCCGATACGAGGACCGGGAGACCCACAGCGGGCGGCTGGGCAAGGATAAGGCCATCAGCCTGAAGCTGAGCCGGCACGACCAGGGGGACAGCCTGAACCGCAACGTGCAGCACCTGCTGAGCCGCATTGTCGCCCAGGATTTCCTGCCCGATATCACCCGCCGTGTCCATTACCTGAACGACCAGCATTTTCAGCGTCCGATCGGAGCCGTACGCCTCAAATACAACTTCACCAACTGGGGCAGTTGCTCGGCCAGGAAGAACATCAACCTGTCCACCCGCCTGCTGTTCGCCCCGGACGACGTCATCGACTACGTGATCATCCACGAACTGGCGCACCTCGTCGAGCTGAACCACTCGCCCCGCTTCTGGCGGCTGGTCAAGGAAGCCATGCCGGATTATGAGGAAAAGGAGAAGTGGCTGAAGGAACACGGAGGAAAGCTGGGGTTTTAGATTTGAAGGCATATAGCCTCCCCCACACAGCAGAGAAGTAAAGCGGCAATCACACGTAACTATTTAGGTGGGCCTGATGCCTTTGCCACGAAGACACCAAGACACCAAGATCGCACCAAGGCTTTGTGCAATCTTAGTGCCCGCCTGCTGTGCCAGCGGCCGGCAGGTTTTCTGATTGTAACGGATTGCGTAGCTGGAAGGGGCAAAGGGTAGCGGCCGTGTCTCCTTAGTCCCGTAGGGACGATGGCTCATTGCCAGGGCCGATAGGCCCTGGATTAATGGCCATGTACGCCCTAGTCCTGCCCCAAAGGGGCCACTATGTGGTAAGGACGACAGCCAATCGCCGCAATGCCCTGGCGCCTTTTGGGCTATCGCTCTTACAGAGCTCTGGGAACGCCTCTATGACAACCAGGGCCTCACGGCCCTGGCAATGGACTAACATCCCTACGGGATTATGGCCTTCCAATGTCGGGCCGCGGATCACCAAAGGCAGCTACGCAATCTGTTACAATCAGCAGGTTTTTGTGTCTTCGTGGCTAAAAAGCGGAGGGCTGCTAAATAGTTACAATCACACATCCTCAACCTTTACCAGCAACCCCGCCTCCACCAGCAACCCGCTCACCTCCTGAATCAGCCCGAACGGATAACCGGACCGCTCCGCAATATCGAGCAGGCTGTGGTTCCCATCCGATAAATTCAGCACCCAGAGCAGGGCCAGTTGCCGGGCCTTGGCGTCGCTGGCGCCGCCGATGGCGTCGTACAGGCCGCGCTTTCCCAGCTGCGGCTCGCACCTGGGGTTCAGGTTGCGGTAAACGGCATTGCCTTCCAGCACCTGGATTATTTTCCGGTAGACGTCGAATGATTCGCCGAGACATTCGGGCCGGATGAAGCTGAGGTTATCGGCCGAAGTATGGTATTCCGGAAAGGAACCGTAGGGCGAGCGGGTGAGGCTGCCAACGGGAAGGTTGAACCCGGGGGAGCAGAACTGCCGTTCATCGTAGCCATATGGCGTGAAATCTATGACCTGGCAGGGCACCCCCTGGTGTTTCAGCACATGCTCAGCAGCCCGGTCGATCCAGGCGTTGCCCTGCCGGCTGCGCTTGTAGGTAAAACCGCCCGGGTCGCCCAGCAGCGAGGCCACCAGGCCGTGCCGGATAAGACGGGTTTTTTCTTCGTTCCGGGCCAGCCAGCAGATGGCGCCGATGGTGCCGGGTATAAATAAAAAACGGTAGGAATAGCGCCGGGCTGCCTTCTGCAGCTCCCGTGCCAGGAAGGTAAGCAGGCTGATGCCCGAAAGGTTGTCGTTGGCCAGGGAGGGATGGCAGATGTGGGCGGAGAACAGGACTTCCGCTTCGGTTTCGCCGGGAAGGTAGTATTCGCCGTAGGCCAGCGACCCCGCTTCCAGGCTCGAATCGACAAGCACCTCGTATTCCCCTTCGGGCAGGCTTTCCAGCTGACGGTGGGGAAGGCAGAACCCCCAGTTCTCCTGATAATAAGAAGTGCGGTAGGGGATCACCTCCGGCTGTTCGGGCAGGCTGTACAGGTGGGCTTTCAGTTCGGAAAGGCTCAGGCGCCGGCGCACCGGCAGGCTGTAGCCCAGCAGGTGGAGGTTGTTCTCCTGAAAGTCGACGATCTTTTTGCCGTCCGGGCCTTTTATCCAGGCCTGGCGGACGTTCCACTCGCGGGGCACTTCCCAGTCAAAGACAGGAGTTCCGGAAGGCACTTCGCGTACCTCCAGGGGAAGGTATTCCCGGAGGATGCGCAGGCTCCGGCGAACGCCTTCTCCCGTGATGCTCCTGCAAATCGGGAAAAGGCGTTCGGCCAAAGCGTACATGTCTATTCCAACGGTAGTGATGCCGTCCATTTGTTCTCGGGGGTTTCGGCATGAGGCCGGCCAGTGCATCCGCCGACAAGATAACAATATAGCTATTTTATCCGGCTCCGCAGAGACGGAACAGCCATTTTCATCCGCCGAAGCTTCATGCGAAGGCGGACAACAATCAAACAATCCCCCCCGTTACGCTCCTACCACTCGTGCTCGTTCCAGGTGTCCAGCTTCTTGACGCCGATGACGTACTTCGAGTTCTTGCTGAGGCGGAACGGGAAGTGGTCGGTCAGCCAGCTGGCGTCTCCGTCGTGTTCCGTGTCATACTTGAGTTCTACGACCACCTTGGCGCGCTCCATTTCCTGCCGGACAAAGAAGCCGGGCCTCTTGGGAATGTTCATGTAGCTGAGCTGGTCGTCGAGGGTGACGCGGAACCGCTTATCTGCCGAAAGGAAGTACTTGCGGCGATACCGGTTGTGCAGGGTAGGCACCAGATACCGGAGTGCTTCCCGGTATTCGGGGCTGAGGTCTGACTCTTCCAGCCACGTCCGGATGTCCTGCTCGGAGAATCCACGTTTCAGGACGATGGGCTTCAGCGGCGCATACTTTTTGGTGCCCGCCAGCCCTCGCTTGATCTTGATCTCCATCACCGGCTTTTTGAGCTGTCCGAACTGCTCGCCGTACCAGCGGATGCGGAACTTCTCCCTGTTCATCGACCCGGCGACATTATCCCGGTAATTGCGGAATTCCCGGGTATCGAAGTAGATGTTGTTGATGTACCGCGGAGGAAAAGGCACGGCAAACAAAGCCGGATGGGACTTCACAACGGCCTCCACCTGAGCAATGTCAAACCCTTCGACGACAAACTTGCGCTCCTTCCTGAAGTCAGAAGCCTTGGTTTCCTGTTTGCTGGGCGCCTTGGCTGCTTCCGGTTTGACTGCTCCGTTAGCCGATGCTTCGGCTGCCGCATTACTCAATGTTTTTTCCTTATTCTGTACCATAATAAAGTTTCTTTGACAATTCGATAGTTCTTTGACATTGTCTACTGGTGGGGGGCAATAGATCTGAACACGAGGGGGTAAAAAGGGGGAGGTAACTGGTTAACACATCAGGATCAGAGGATACCGTTCTGGTCCAGGAAGCTGATCTGAATAGAGTCGTCCAGGCCATGGAGGGCCGAGCGGGCCTTGTTCAGGTCGCTGAAGTTGTTGAACTCTGCTACAAAGGCTGCTTCCATGTAATTCTTGTTCTCGTCCAGGCGCTTCATCTCCAGCTCCTTGCAGTGCGGCATGATGGTCTCCACGATGCGGTCGAGGGTAACGCCGATGGCATTCTCCGCCATGACCGTGAAGTTGAGGCTGCGCTGCGCTTCGGAAGGCTTGAGGTAATACTTGCCCCAGATGACAGCCACCACGAAAAAGAAGCCGATGGAGGTGACGATGCGCTGGTCGGCGCCGAAGCCCAGGCCCAGGGCGATGGTCAGGAAGATGTAGGCCAGTTCCTGCGGCTCCTTGATGGCGGCGCGGAAACGGACGATAGACAGGGCGCCCACCAAACCCAGCGACAGGGCCAGGGAAGACTTCACGATCGTAATGATGATCATGGTGGTCACAGCGATGAGCTCGAAGTTGGCGGCAAACATCTTCTTATTGGAAAGAGAAGTGCCAAACCGGGAGTAAATCCGCCCCAGCAGGTGCGCCAGCAGGGCGGTCAGCAACAGGTTGATCAGGAAGTTCCAGGGAGAAATTTCCGGAACCTGATTAGCTAGAAACTGCTCAAATGTCTGATTTTGATTCATAGCATTGAGAATTTAAAAAATTGGTAGCATCCTACCGTTTATTGGGTTATTGAAATTGAATATCCTATACTGTTGCCCGGCAGCCGCCCTGACGTTGGGCAGGAGCCGCCGGAGTGGAATACGGCGTACGAGGTGAATGGCGGCTTTTCGGCGGGCTGCTGAACCAAAGGCTTCCCGGTGAAAAAGCGGCGGCCATTTCACGATTTCTACTCTCTAAAAGCTCTGAATTTATCCGAGAACCATCTTCCTAAGGTGGAAGGCTTCCGCATAGCGGGTAGGACTGGCTGATTCCATACCTCTGATACGGAGAAGCGAAAGGAATGTTTCTTTGTCAAACCAATGTTTTTTGCTTTGGCTGCTAAAATGCCGCAGCAGAAGCTCCACCTTGCGGCCGGCCTCCGCTTCGGTAAGGGGCACAAAGCAGTTGGGAACGCCCAGGTCGCCATCGTATTTAGGAATCTCATATTCCAGGATCAAATGGTTCCGGAACGTATTCCAGGCCAGGTCCGAGATCAGGCGGTGGTCCTGGTGCCGGTCCTCGCGGTAATGGGTAAACACCAGGTTGGGGTCGAACGCCTCCTTGATCGCTTCGAAATAGGCTTTGACTTCCCGGGCATGGAAGGGTAGAAGGGCATCCGGATAGTCCAGAACTGTTATTTCCCGGTTTTCTACGCCTTCCAGGAAAGCTCCGGCGCTGTTCAGAGCTTCCTGCTTCCTGACGGGGCCGGAGGTGAAAACCACCCATTTCACCCGGCGCACCGGATAACTGCCGATCAGCCGGAGCAACGCGCCCCCGCAGCCGATCTCTATATCGTCGCAGTGCGCTCCGAGGCACAATATTTCCAGGCCGCCCCTACTGGCCGTTTCGAACTGAAGAGGGATCATAAGCCTTTTTTTTCCGGGGTGGGCTGTTGGTATTCCATATCTCCCAGGGGGTCTCTCCCCGGGCCTGCATATCGTCGAGCAGCATCTTGTCCTTGAAGGTATCCATGGCCTGCCAGAAGCCCGCGTGCTTGTAGGTGGTCAGCTTCCGCTCCCGGATAAGCCGCTGAAAAGGCTCGGCCACCAGTTCTTCCCCGTAGTTGATGTAGTCAAATATCTCCTGCCGGAAAATGAAGTATCCGGTGTTGACCCACAGGTCGGAATTGGCAATAGGGGCGATGCTGGTCACTACCCCATCTTCTGCCATGCGCACCATGTGAAAACTGGCTGCCGGCTGATAGGACATGAAGCTGGCCACCTTGTCCGGCTGTGCCGTAAAATGCCGGATCATTTCCGGCAGGGGGAGGTCGGACAGCCCGTCGGCGTAATTGGCCAGAAACAACGCCTCTCCCTCCAGGTGCTCCTGTACCCGCATCAGCCGCATGCCGATGTTGGATTGAATCCCGGTGTCGACAAAGGTGATGCGCCAGTCGTCAATGTCGGAACTCAGCAATTCGATTGCCTTTCCACCCCGGGAGAAGACAAAGTCATTGGATATGGTTTCATCGTAGTTGACGAAGTAATCTTTGATGATGTCCGCTTTATACCCCAGGGCGAGGATGAAATCCTTAAACCCGAAGTGCGCATAATATTTCATGATGTTCCACAGGATCGGCCGGTAGCCGATCTGGACCATGGGCTTGGGGATGGTCTCCGAGTAATCCCGCAGCCGCGTTCCCTGGCCCCCGCAAAAAAGCACTACCTTCATGAGCTTGGATTTAGGTTGAACACTTCCTCTGCCACCGGCCTTTCCAGAACCTGCACTTCGGGAATGGGGACGACGAATTTCCCGCCCCATGCCTCGACGTAGGACAACTGCCGGCAGATCTCCTCCCGGAGGTTCCAGGGCAGGATGAGCACGTAGTCGGGGCGGGCGTCCCGGATCTTGTCCGGAGCAAAAATGGGGATGCGCGTGCCCGGCAGGAAGTTGCCCTGCTTGTGCGGGCTTCGGTCTACCGTAAAATCCAGCAGGTCCGTCCGTATCCCGCAGTAGTTGAGCAGGGTGTTGCCCTTTCCGGGCGCCCCGTACCCTGCTACGGTTTTGCCCTCCCGCCGGGCACCGATGAGAAACTCCAGCAATTTTCGCTTGGCCGCTTTGACCCTTTCCTCGAAACCGGCATAATACGCCAGGGTTTCCATGCCCAGGCGGCGCTCCCGCTCCAGCAAGGCCCCTACCCTGTTGCTCACCGGTTTCCCACCGTCTTCGGCGTGGCACCCGTAAATGCGCAGGGAGCCGCCGTGGGTGGGCAGTTCCTCCACATCGAAAAGGGTGATGCCGTGATGGGCAAAAATGCGGTGAACAACCACAAAGGACAGGTAGGAAAAATGCTCATGGTAAATGGTGTCGAACTGGTTCTGCTCAATGAGGCGCTGCAGGTGGGGGAATTCCATGGTGAGGACGCCGCCTTCCGCCAGCATGGCCTTGATCCCTCCTACGAAATCGTCCAGGTCCGGAACGTGGGCCAGGACGTTGTTGCCTACCAGCAGGCTGGCTTTTCCATACTGCGCGGAAAGCCGCCGGGCCGCTGCCCGGCCAAAGAACTGCACTTCCGTCCGCACGCCTTTCTCCCGGGCCGCCTGCGCCACATTGGCCGCCGGCTCTACCCCCAGTACCGGAATGCCCTGCTCCACAAAATACTGCAGCAGGTACCCGTCGTTGCTGGCCACCTCCACCACCAGGCTGCCCGGCCCCAGGCCGAAGCGCCCGGCTGCCATGCCGGCATACGCCCGGGCGTGCCCCAGCCAGCTGTCCGAATAAGAAGAAAAATAGGCATAATCTTCGGCAAAGATTTCCTCCGGGCCGGCAAACTCCTCCAGTTGCACCAGCCAGCAGGCACCGCACACATACACGTGGAGGGGATAAAACAGCTCCGGCTTGCGGGCGTCTTCCGGCCGGACGTGCTTCTGGCACAGGGGCGACGTGCCGAGGTCGACGACACTGTGTGCCAGAGGCGCGGAGCAAAAGCGGCATTTGCTCATAGAGGGAATCACCGGATTTCGGGATGTACTGCTTCCAGACATCGGAAGAATATGTTTTAGAGATTATGATTATTCCGGGGGGATAATTGGTGCAGGTATTTCGGTGTTATGGTGTTGAGGTATTTCGGTGTTATGGCCCTTCCGTTCGTCAGGGCAAATATCCTGGTTTTGTAGCCCTGTACAAGGCCGCAACGCCACAACACCGCAACACCGTAATACCTCCCGCCTAAAAAGCCCGAACCCCCGAAAAACCACTATCCAGATGCGGATAGCCCTGGTCTTTTTCCGACAATTCCGCCACCGGCAGCGGCCATGGTATCCCGAGCAGCGGGTCATCGTACCGGATGCCTCCTTCCGACCCGGGAGCGTAGTAAGCCGTATGGTGGTAAATGAGCTCGGTAGCGGGCGCCAACGTTTGAAAGCCGTGGGCGAACCCCTCGGGAACATAGATCATTTTCATGTTCCGTTCGGTAAGTTCTACGGAAGTATATTGTAAAAAGGTTCGGGAATCCCGCCGAATATCGACGATCACATCGAAAACGGCGCCCCGGACGCACCGGATGAGCTTGATTTCGGCATGGGGCGGGTTTTGGTAGTGCAGCCCTCTGACGGTTCCCGGTTTCCGGTTAAGAGAATGGTTGAACTGAACGAACTCCTTATCGTGGCCGATCGCGGCGAATTCCCGCCGGCAGAAAGTGCGGGCAAACAGGCCCCGCCGGTCGCGGGAAGGCTCCGGTTCTATGACAAAAGCGCCCTCGAGGTTGGTGGCGTGGAAGATCATGGGCGGAGGCTTAGTTCGGCGCCTATCTCATTCCGGGCCAGCAAATCTTCGATCACATTGAGGCGGACGAGGCCGGAGCGGCGGTAGTCAGGATCGTTGAATCCAATGGCCTTCAGGCCCCCGATCAGCCCCCCGACGGTATCCTCCAGGCCATAGGCCGGCTGATGGCCGGGGGCGAGGCGGCGGAACAGCCCGAAATCCACCCGGTAAGAACGCTTATCCGGCGCCGCATTTTTGTTGACTTTAACTTTTACCCCGGGCAGCAGCTTCCGGGTGGCCAGCGCCAGGTCCCGGATCTGGTAATTCCAACCGTCGCTTCCGGTGTTGACGGTGAGGAAAGCGCCGCCGGTCTCTGCATCCCGTTCACAGGCCCAGCGAATGGCCCGCGCCATATCCCGGACGTTGATCAGGGGCCGCCAGGGCGTCCCGTCACTGAGGATGGTGATCTCGCCCGCTGTGAGGGCGCCGGCCACGAAATCGTTCAGCACCAGGTCCAGCCGCAGGCGCTCGCTCATGCCGCAGGCCGTGGCAAAGCGCAGGCAGGTAACCTGAAAATCTTCGCCGGCTAATGCTTCCAGCGCTTCTTCGGAGTACACCTTCGAGCGGGCGTAGGCCGTCAGCGGGTCGAGAGCAGAGGATTCGGTGCGCGGAGCATCCTCGGCAGTGCCATAAACACTGCAGCTGGAAGCGAAGACAAACCGGCGCACGCCCTGCCGCCTGGCCATCCGGGCGATATCCAGGTTGGCGCGGTAGTTGATATCCAGGGTTGCCTCCTCAAATTTGTTGCCGATGGGGTCATTGGAAATGGCCGCCAGGCTGACCACCGTATCGACGCCTTCCAGGATGCGCTCCGGGAATTGACGCACGTCTCCGTAGTACTGCTGATCGAGGTGAACGTCCGGGCTAAGAGATGTGGTGGTGATGTACCTGGCAAAATATCCAATATCATAACCGACCAATTCCGCGCCGGGGTGAAACGCCCGGAATTCTTTTGCCAAACCAGGCCCTACGTAACCTAAATTTCCTGTGATGAGTATTTTCATGTTTTTGTGTTTTCGTGGCGAGAAAAAACACGAAGCGTCGGCGACCGCAAATTCAGCTTTTTTTGGCAAGTGCGGGCAAAGGAAGGGAAGAAAAAAATGGCAGGGGATCAGTAAAAAAAATTAGTGTGGGGCCGAGCCTTCCCGGCCAACCCCACACTAACTGTTCAATAATTGTGCATTATGACGAAAGCAAAATGTAGATTATTGTCGATAAGGGTGCTTTTGAGTTTTAAAATGCGTTCTTCCGGGTCTTTTTGCTGAAAACGGTCAGGAAGACGATCTTGATGTCCATCCAGAAGCTCCAGTTCTCGATGTACCAGAGGTCGTGCTTGATGCGCTGGCGCTTTTGCTCATTGGTCACGGTCGGGCCCCGCCATCCGTTGACCTGCGCCCAGCCGGTAACGCCGGGCTTCACGTAGTGGCGCACCATGTAATCGTTGACGACCTTGCGGAAGTCCTGCTCCAGGAATACGCGGTGCGGGCGCGGGCCGACGACGCTCATGTCGCCTTTGAGGACGTTGATGAACTGGGGCAGCTCGTCCAGGTCGTACTTGCGCAGGTACTTGCCGACGCGGGTGATGCGCGGGTCGTTCTTCACGGTGGACTTGGTGCCGTTCAGCGGGTCGTCGCATACGGACATCGTGCGGAACTTGTAGCACTGGAATGACCCTCCGGCTTCGCCTTTGCGGACCGGCTTGTAGAAGATCGGGCCCTTATTGTCCATATAGATCAGCGCGGCAATGACCGCGAATATGGGCGACAGCGCGATGAGCACGCCCAGGGCGAAGACGAAGTCAAAGACTTTCTTGAGCAGGAAGCAGTGCAGCTTATCCAGCGGGGTCTGGCGCACCCGGATGACGGGCAGCCCTTCCAGGTAGCTGGGGCGGACGCCGTCGACCAGCACGTTGGGCGTACCCGGAAGCAGGTTGACGCGGATGCCGTAGTAGTCGGCCGCTTCGATGGTGCGCTTTACTTCTTCTTCATTGAGAGAGGACACCGTGACGAATATCTCATCGATCTCGGTATTGCCGAGTACGCTGCTCAGATCGTCCACCTTACCCAAAACCGGCGCATCGCTATCCTGCTGTTTCTGGTTGTCGAGGAATCCGACCAGGTCGTAGCCGCGGCGGCGGATTTTACCGGCAAAACCGGCGATCTCGCTCCACTCTTCTCCTTTGCCGACGACCAGGGCGCGGGCCAGGGTGACGTTGCGCCGCTTGCGGCCGTAGAATTCAAAGAGGGACAGGTTGATAAACAGGAACAGGAAGATCGGGATGAGGAAGCTCGTCTGCTGGATGAATTCGATGTGGAACAACATCCCCAGGGTATAAGTGATGCCGACAAAAATAAAGGTGTTCAGCACGACATACTTCATCCGCTTGCGGAAGCCGAAATTCAGGTAGAGGTCCAGGTCTCCGTTCAGGAAGATGATCAGCCCCCAGCTGAGGTTGAAAATGGCCGCCAGCCACAGGAAATCTCCGTTGAATGCCCCGTGCGGGTTGGCCTGCATCAGGCCGGCAAGCCTGAACAGAAATACAGCGAGTAAGCACAGATTAAGGAGCAGGAACTCCAGTGCGACATGATTAATGGCTAAATGCCTATTCTTCGGGATCATAATGCTAAATTTTTTGTGTTTGTACCCAGAAAAAAGTGTTTCATTCTTGTTCTCATTCAGTATCATTTGCTCGAATCTTTGCCTCTTTGGGGAGAAAAGGCATTTATCTCTTGCGGGCAGGGGGCTGCCGCCGCCAGGTTCGTATCGCTACCGTTTGCGCCGCTCCGCGTCCTGCAACAGGTCGGAATCCGCCGCCATACGCAGCGCGTAAACGGTGTGCATTAGTCTTGCCGGTAATTGTTTCTTGGTATGCTGATCGAGGAGGGCACCACTGTCGCCGGCAAGGCTGCCGGCAATGGCTTCAACTTCATCTTCGATAGGGTAGCCTGATCTGCGGAGGGGAAATTCGTTTGTCGCCCGTTTCTTCATTAGTATGCGCCGTTTGTAAAGTGTTCATAGTAATTTCCTGCAACGGCCGGGCTTCCATTCAAAAGACAGCTATGGTTCGACCAGCGCTTTTCGCCCCGAACCGTCCAGGTTATTCCTTAAAAAATATGCTTCTAAAGTCTTGGCAGAGATAACCTCTTGTAGCTCTTTGGATTTGCTTGACACCCCCATTTTCGACGAATCGAAAATGAGGCTAACTGAATTTTTACGGCCTGGCTGCCGGGGCGAAATTGTTGTTACAACACAGCGCCTCCACGACAACGCCAGGGCTTTTCCAAATCGGTTAAGGGATAAATAAAGGATCGAAAACCGGAGGAAATCCTCCGAACGGGGGGTAGTAAAATATTGAATTCAAGGGTAGCGAAGGGGGATTGATATTTGTTTGTACGGGGGGGAGATGAAAAGGTTACATTTTTTTTCCGCTTATAACCACATTTTTTACAGCTTTCCCGGGCCGGAACACCGGTGCTGCCAAAAGGCCTGTCCGTTCGTTTTTCACCGCGGGGAGGAAGCAAGGTGAACAAACGCTGCCGGCACCGGGGGGATAGCGGGCGATACCGGAATGGCCAGAATAAAATGCGCGTTACGCGAAACTGAAATGCCTTCGTAGGGATTAAAAAATAAACTCGGTATTTTGAGCTGGCTCGCCAGCGTCGAATTTATTTTTTAAATATTCATTCAAAGATTAGATAGCCTGTCCTGCTGCTTTTGTGGAGTATGCCAGAAGAAGGGGGTATGTTGAGGAATCGGTTACAAATGTAAAAAATATTTTTTGAAGTTTACAAGTATATAGTGATTTTTTTTATTTGTTTGCTATTTTTAGCAATTTAAGCAGCTGGTTTGCAATGAATTAAATGAAAAAAAGCCCTGTGGCAATTTGCCACAGGGCTGCACATCAAAATCTTTGGTGGAGACGGCGAGCATAACGTTAGGAGTGGCCTCCCGCTGATTTCGTAAACCAGCCCCCGGTTTCCCGGGGTATCGGACTATATCATCATCTCGGTAGAGATGTCGGGCGCTGTGGGCTCACCTTGGTGTCCCTAGTCTCTGCACCTTCCAAAGTCTTCCCTTTGGCTTGGCTCAGAATTACCCTACTCCGTACCATCCCGATAGCTATCGGGATCGGGATCGAAGCTTAGGCTTCTCTGAATTCACCCGATTTTGCACCATACGTCACCGTATGGGCGACCCTCTGAGTCGAACTCGCGTCCAGCGAAAGCACTCATAAGCTTTCTACATGCTTAGTTTCCAGTTGAATTTTCGAGGATGAGGCAGGATTGGAAACCCTCCCGGTTCATCCCTTATCCCCTGAATTTCGCACCACGGTCGGGGAAGGCCCTGATGCTAGCCTGAAGGTTGATGATGTGCGGCACGCTGTGTATCAGGCGTCAAACGTACGGCACAAAGGCATTCTAAGACCTAGTCTTAGGCTGCCATGGCATACTGAGTATTGCCATGTAAAATTGGTTAATAGCCATTTGTTAACGGAGGTGAGCCATCATGCTCCGGCATGCTTACTTACCAGTTTACTTCCCTGTCGATTCCATTACGTCCCCTTTTATCCGCCGTAGCCTTGGCGAAGGCGGGCCCTCGTTAAGCCTTGGCGAAGGCGGAATTTTGTAGGAAAGCTAAACGCAGTCAGCTTTCAAAGAACTTACACGTACTTAACAAGCGAAGGTACGCGAATAGTTCAAACTATTCCAAAAAAATGAGCCGGAAAACTTGTCCGGCCCGGCGCGCCTGATTTGTCGGAGAATCATTTACCTTTGCAATGCCCTACCCAAAACCCTGTTCCGCGAACCTGATTCTATCTACACAAACTACAAACATGGAAGCGAAGATCACGGCAATCGGCACGTATGCTCCGGAAAAAGTCATCGACAACCACTACTTCGAATCTTTCCTGGACACTTCCGACGAATGGATCCGGACCCGCACCGGCATCACCGAACGACGGTACTCCGCCGATAACGAATACACCAGCGACTTGTCCATCGCCGCGGTAAAGAACATGGCCGCCCGCTACGGCAAAACGATTTCCGACGTGGATTTCATCCTCGTCGCCACCGTCACACACGACCAGATCATGCCCAGCATGGCCTGCCAGCTGCAATACCGGCTGAATATGCCCAACGCCGCCGCGCTCGACATCTCCGCCGCCTGCGCCGGCTTCGGCTACGGGCTGACCCTGGCCCGCAGCCTGATCCGCTCCGGCATGTACCGCAAAATCCTGCTCGTCGGCGCGGAAACCCTCACCAAAGTGACGGATTTTGAAGACCGCGCCAGCTGCATCCTCTTCGGCGACGGGGCGGGCGCCCTGCTCATCGAAGCGGCGGACAAAGGCAATATCGGCGAATGCATCGCCGGCGCCGAGGGCAGCGGCGGCCAGGACCTCTACCTGTCCACCCAGGCCACCCAGGTGAACGGAACTCCCATCCAGGCCAACAACAAGATCGTCCAGAACGGCCGGGCTGTCTTCCGCTGGGCCGTCACCCGCATGTCCGAAATGTTCGATGCCGTCGTCGAAAAAAACGGCCTGACAAAAGAGGACATCGACTGGTTCATCCCCCACAGCGCCAATATGCGCATCATCGAAGCCATCTGCCGGCAGGTGGGCTTCCCCGTGGAGAAATCGCTGGAAAGCCTGAGCCGCTTCGGCAACACCTCCTCGGCCTCCATCCCGCTGGCCCTGGACCAGGCCGTGCGGGACGGGCGGGTCAAAAAGGGCGACAAACTGCTGTTGCTCGGCTTCGGCGGCGGGCTGACTTATGCGGGAACGGTGGTGGAGTGGGAGCTGTAGAAAGTGCGAAATGCGAAGAGCGAAATGCGAAGTTTTCCGCCTTCCGCCTTCGAAAAATCATTACTAACCAAAATAAACCAACGATGATAAAAAACATCTTCTTTTTCCTCGCGCTGCTCCTCCTGGCGGCTGCCTGCGGCGGGCCCGCCAGCCAGGAAACCGAAACAGCGGCCGAAACAACAGAAGCCGAAACCGACACCTTTAAGTATTATGCCGAGCGCTTTGCCGACAAGAAGATCCTCCGCTACCAGGCGCCAGGCTTCGACAAGCTGACGCTCCAGCAAAAAAAGCTGGTCTACTACCTGGTGCAGGCCGGGCTTAGCGGGCGGGACATCATCTACGACCAGAACTACCGCCACAACCTGGCCATCCGCCGGGCCCTGGATAAGATCGCCGCCGGATACGAAGGCGACCGGACAACAGCGGAGTGGCAGGAGTTGATGCTTTACGCCAAGCAGGTGTGGTTCTCCAACGGCATCCACCACCATTACTCCAACGACAAGTTCACCCCTGGCTTCTCCCGGGAGTACTTCGAAGGCCTGATGAGCGCCGTCGGCGCCAGCCTGCCGCCCGAAGCCCTGCGCGCCATTTTCGACCCCGCCTTCGACGCCCGCAAGATCGACCAGAGCGGCAGCGACCTGCTGGCCAACTCGGCGGTCAATTTTTACGATCCGGACATCACCCAGGCCGAAGCGGAAGCTTTCTACGCCAAAGTGAAGAAGGGGCTGAAAGACGACAGGGTATCCATGGGCCTGAACTCCAAAGTGGTGCGCAACGCCGCCGGCCAACTGGAAGAGGCCGTCTGGAAAGTAGGCGGCCTGTACGGCAGCGCCATCGAACAGATCGTCTTCTGGCTGGACAAAGCGGCCGAAGTGGCCGAGAACGAAGCCCAGGCCAACGCCCTGAAGCTGCTGATCGAATATTACCGCACCGGCAACCTGACGACCTGGGATGAATACAACGTGGCCTGGGTGCAGGCCACCGAGGGAGACATCGACTACATCAACTCCTTCATCGAAGTGTACAACGATCCCCTCGGCTACAAGGGATCCTACGAGAATATCATCCAGATCACCGACTTCGACGCCTCGGAGCGCATGGCGGTGGTGTCCCAAAATGCGCAGTGGTTCGAAGACAACTCGCCCATCATGGACACCCATAAGAAGAAAAACGTCACCGGGATCACCTACAAGGTCGTCACCGTAGCCGGCGAGTCCGGCGATGCCTCCCCCGCCACGCCCATCGGCGTCAACCTGCCCAACGCCAACTGGATCCGGGCGGATTACGGCTCCAAATCGGTCAGCCTCGGCAACATCATCCACGCCTACGCCCAGGCCGAAGGGCCGGGGCTGCTGCAGGAGTTCAGCCACGACGAAGAGGAGATCAGGCGCTCGGAAGAGTACGGCGGGCTGGCCTCCAAGATGCATACCGCCCTGCACGAGGTCGTCGGCCATGCTTCCGGGCAGCTGGAAGCAGGCGTGGCCACCCCTAAGGAAACGCTGAAGAACTTCGCCTCCCCGCTCGAAGAGTCCCGCGCCGACCTGGTAGCCCTCTACTACATCATGGACCCGAAGGTAGTCGAGCTGGGGCTCGTCCCCTCCCTGGAGGTAGGCAAAGCAGAATATGACTCCTATCTCAAAAATGGCTACATGCTGCAGCTGCGCCGCGTCGAACCCGGCAAAACCATCGAGCAGGCCCACATGCGCAACCGCTCCATGGTATCCCACTGGGTAATCGGGAAAGGGCTGGAAAACGGCGCCGTCGAGGTGCTGAAACGAGACGGCAAGACCTTCATCGACATCAAAGACTACGAAAAGGTGCGCGAACTCTTCGGCCAGCTGTTGCGCGAAGTGCAGCGCATCAAGTCGCAGGGGGATTACGAAGCCGGCAAAACCCTGATCGAAACCTACGGCGTGCAGGTCGACCCCGTGATCCATGCCGAAGTGCTGCAGCGCGCCGAAGCGCTCGACATCCCTCCCTACGGCGGCTTCATCAACCCGAAACTGGTAGCCGTCATGGATGAAAGCGGAACCATAACCGATGTGCAGGTGGAATACCCGGCCGACTTCACGAAGCAGATGCTCGAATACGGGGAGCAGTATTCGTTTCTGAAGTGACGTTGGAAAGTTAATAAACCGGAGAGGTTTCCATAACCGGCTCCGGTTTATTAATTTTAGGGGAACAGAACGAAAAACAAAACTTTACAGCATGCCCAGAAGCGTTTTGCTCCCCTTCCTTTTGGGATGGTCTATTGGACTGGTTTCCTGTGAAAAACAACAAAATCAACCGCCTGCCCTCTCCCTCCGGGCGGGCCTGGCTATCCATTCCAATGCAACCATAACTCCCGGCATTTACGAAATACCCGGGAAGGACAGCCTCTCCCCCCCGCTCATCACTATCGAAGGCGACGGCATCACCGTCGACTTCAACGGCGCAGAAATGAGAGGGGTGCCGGATGGGCGCCTGCCCAACAGCTTTACCGGCCTGGCCGTACTGGTCCGCAACAGCAAAAAGGTGACCATCCGCAATCTCCGGGCCAGCGGGTACAAGGTGGCCCTGATGGCGGAAAACGTCGACAGCCTCCTGCTTGAGCACTGCGATTTCAGCTACAACTACCGCCAGCGCCTGCACAGCACCCGCGAACGGGAAGACCCGGCCGACTGGCTCAGTTACCACGGCAACGAGGCCGATGAGTGGCTGCGCTACGGCGCCGCCGTATACCTCAAAGGATGCAGCCATGCCACCGTCCGCCACCTAACCGTCACCGGCGGGCAGAACGGGCTGATGCTCACCGGGTGCGACAACGGCCTGTTTTACAACAACACCATACAGTTCAACTCGGGCGTCGGCATCGGCCTGTACCGATCTTCCGGAAATAAAGTGATGCACAACCGCCTGGACTGGAACGTGCGCGGCTACAGCCATGGCTTCTACAGCCGGGGGCAGGATTCGGCGGGCATCCTCTGTTACGAGCAAAGCAGCAACAACACCTTCGCCTTCAACTCCGCCACCCATTCCGGCGACGGGTTTTTCCTCTGGGCCGGGCAGTCCACCATGGATACCGGCGAGGGGGGCTGCAACGACAACATCATCTTCGGCAACGATTTCTCCCACGCCCCCACCAACGGCATCGAAGTGACCTTCAGCCGCAACATCCTGGCCAACAACCGCCTGGAAGACTGCAACTACGGCGTGTGGGGCGGCTATAGCTTCGGCACGCTCATCACGGGCAACACAATCCGCGAGAACCGGTACGGCATCGCCATTGAACACGGGCAGGACAACGCCATCGTCCGCAATTATTTCGCCGGCGACAGCATCGGCGTAAAGCTGTGGGAGCGCAGCCGGCAGCCGGAAGACTGGGGCTTCTCCCGGGCGAAGAACGTCGACAGCCGGAACTACGAGATCCAGCACAATTATTTCGTAGACGTGAAGATACCGCTTCTGATCGCCGGCACCGATAATGTAGCCATTAACGACGACAACCAGTTCTACAATTTTGAGCGGCTTCTGATCGCCGAAAAACCCAACCGGCAGTTCTACCTGGTGAAAAATGATGTCTGTCAGCCGGACAACTGGGGCGATGCCGTTTCCTTTAAAAACAAAAACCGGCTCAGCGAGCCCCCCCTGCCCGAAGAACTCAAGGAATGGCCAAAGCTGGCCCGGGAACTGGCACCGGTGGAAGGTTTTGAACCTCAACCCATTCCCGGAGGCATGGACGCCATGCTGCCGGAGGGCCACCCCCGCGGGCGCAGCTTCATCCTCGTCGACGAATGGGGGCCGTATGACTTCCGTCGGCCTTCCATCTGGCTGCGCGATATTCAGGACAGCCTGTACACCTTCCTCCTGCTCGGCCCCCAGGGCAACTGGCGCCTGAACGGCGGCCAGGGCTTTGCCGAAGTCAACCCTAAAACGGGCTCCTTCCCGGCAACCATAACGGCCCGGCGCGACTCCGCCGGAGAGGAACTGAAACTGGCCCTCGAATTTATCGGGGAGGAAAGCACCGGACAATTCGGCGAAAAGTGGAAACGGGGCGCCACCGTTCCGTTCAGCTTCTACCGCTTCGAAAAAGAACTGGACTGGGACGTGCGCTTTTACGAATACAACGAGAGCACACACCCCCTGAGCAACTACGAGGCGTTCCGCCAGCTGAAAGATAAAAAACCCGAGGCCGAAGAGCAGGTCAAGGAACTGGCTTACGCCTGGTGGGACAAACCGGCTCCGGGGATCGACGCCGACCAGTTCGCCACCTTTGCATCTGCTTCTTTCGATATCACTCCCGGCAAATATAAGGTGGCCATCACCAGCGACGACGGACTGCGCTTTTACGCCGACGGACAACTGGTCATCGGCCACTGGGATATCCACGAACCCGCTACCGACGAGGCCGTCCTGGAACTCTCCGGAAGGCATACCTTTGAGATCGAACACTTCGATGCAGGCGGCTTTGCGACCCTGTCCTTCTTTATGCAACGGATTGAACCCGACAGTATTAACTGACGGCAGGGAAGCAGACCAGCAATTTCTCATGTAGAGCATGTACGTATCGCCACAAAAATTTATCCGGCTCAAAGAGACGGACACAAAGGCACCAAATCCGCACTAAATTTAGTGCGGATTTGGTGTTTTAGTGTTTTCGTGGCATCTTTTCGCCACGTGTGTACCTTATCTGGAAGCAGACAGGATGAACAGGTCGTGCCGACCTGCCGTCGCCACTTCCCCTCTTTAGCGAGTGAGGGGGGCTGGTCAATCCTGCAGAAGTAAAGGGTACAGCCCCCCGAATGCCTCGTCCAGGAATTGCAGGTAATACGTCCCCGCCGGCAGGCCGTAGAGCGAAACCACGCCCCGGCTCGTTTCCCCAAAGGTGGCCAGCCGCCCGTGGCGCACCACCCGCCCCCTGCCATCCAGAATGCGGAGCGGCAGGAAGGGGCGCTTGCCCGCGCCGCGAACTTCCACCCGGAGGTATCCCCCGGTAGGGTTGGGGAAGGCCTTCACCTGCCGGCCGAAAAACTGCACCTCTGCCGTATTCACTGCCAGGTCAACGGCTACCTGGAGCACGGTTTCACAGCCCGTGCCGCCATCCCGGATGGTGACTTCGTATTCGCCGGCCTCCAGGCCGCTGAAGACGTTCCCATCCTGAAAGTTCAGCCCGTCGATGCTGTACGCATACGGGCCCAGGCCGCCGGTCACTTCCACCACGATCTTGCCCTCTCCCTGCCCGGGTTCGACGACATTGGTTACCTCGGCGGAGGCCAGCAGGTTGCAACTGCCCACCTCCAGGAGGGTATCCGCCTGGCACTGGTTGGCATCGCGCACCACTGCCGGATACGTGCCGGCGGCCAGGCCTTCGAACACCGGATCGGATTGAAAGGTGTTGCCCCCGTCGATACTGTAGGAAAACGGAGGAAGGCCGTTTTCCAGGCCCAGGATAATGCTTCCGTCGGCTGCACCCGCCGCGCTTTCGTTATCGACAACGGCGGACAACTGGAGGAAGCACCGGAAAGGAAGGCAAAACTCGAGATCGATCTCGTTTCCGAAGTTGATGTTTTCGAGCCGGGCAAGCACCCTGCCTTCGTCGTCCAGGATTTGAAAACTGCCCAGCGACATGCCCGCCAGGCCGTCGCCGAAACTGTCAAACAGGGTGAGGACATAACAGGCGGGCGGCAGGCAAACCCGCTCTTCGGCCAGCACCAGGGCTTCGGCATACGGGCCTCCGGAGAAGAGCAGCGCTCCGGATTCATCGCGCAGTTCCCAGGAGGTCTCTTCCGGGTAATCGTCCGTCAGCAGTTGCAGTACGGCGGTTTCGCCGTTGGGAAAAGCGGTAAAGGTTTCTTCCCGGTTGTTGTTGGCGGGGTTTTCATCGGCCAGCCCGTTGGGCAGGCTGGCGGTGGCGGAAAAGGTGTTGGGGCCGTCGTTTAAAGGGCCGAGCATAACGGATACGGACTCCCGCTCCCCCGGCGCCAGGCTGCCCGTCCAACTGGCCTGCTGCGCCGGGCCGTCGTTGAGGCGGTAGGAAATTTCCGCGCTGAACAGGGAATCCGCTCCGGCATTGGCCAGGGAAATGCCGGCCAGCAGGAAGGAGTCGCATATCGTCCCGTCCAGCCCTTTGATATCCGTGACCGACACATCCCTTCGGGGCAGCTGAATGACGGCGGCGCGCAGCGTGTCGTTGAACCAGGCGCTGTCTCCTTCCAGGCTGGTAAAGACAAGAAAGCTGTGGGGGCCTAAATCCTGCAGGCTTGCCGTGGAGGAAAAGGTATGCAGGTATTCCGCCTGCGTGGGTATCGTTTCCGTAATGGTATCGGCCGTCACCGGCCCGCCGTCCACCCGATACCCGGCCACGAGGCCTGCGACGGGTTTGAGCCCGTAATTGCGAATAGAGACTTGCACCGGTTCAGCATCCGTAAGGAAGGCGGAATCTTCCGGGCGGAGCAACGCCCGGGGCCCGGCGTCGGTGGAGTCCCGGCGCAGGTGAGCCTTCATGATCCTGGTGCCCCAGTTGTCGTTGCCTTTCATGTACTCTCCGGTAAACCAGAAGTCTTTGCCATTGCCCGGATCGACGGACATGGCGGCGTAATCCCCCCAGCGGTTGCTGCTTTGGGAACTCAGGCCGGAGGCGAATTCGTACTCCTCCACCGTCATTATCCCCGGTAAATCTGCCGCCCGGCGGCCGGTAAACCGCAGGGAGGGTGCCTTATCCGGGCCCGTCACGGTATAGGCCATCATAATATTCCCGCCGTAGTCCATGGCGATACTGCCGGCGAAGCGGTGCAGGCCGTCGTCGGGGGCGAAAGTCCCCTCTTGATGGAGCTCCCAGGCACCGCCGGCCCGCCTTAGTTCCATCCAGCGCAGGCCCGCGCGGTTGTTGCCGTCGGCATCGACGGCGAAGAGCATCAGGATGGACTCGAAGCTGCCGAAGTTGAGGTAAGGCGCCCGGTGCAGGATAATATCCTGCAGGGCATCGAGCCGGACGCCGTTGGGCTGGGCCAGGCAGCTGAACAGGGCGCCATCGCAGAGCGTCAGCTCAAAAGGAGCGCCGGAAATTTCAGCCGGCCCGGAAAGGAAAGAATTATTTTCGTCGAGCCAGTCGATGTGCATTTCCCACAGCTCCACTTTATCCTGCCCGCCTTCCCAGGCGTCGTCGTAGAGCCGCAGCAGGTAGCCCGGGCTGCCGGGCGGCGGCGGGCTGAGGCCGTCAAAACCGACGGGGGTAGCCACCTGAAAAGCGTTGGCCGGCCCGAACTTGGGGATACCGAGCCGAAAAACCTTCACTTCCTCTGCTCCGGCCAGCATGGCTTCCTTTTCCAGCGCGTAAACGGCTATGGCATCTCCGGTTTCGTTTGTTGTCAACACGTAGGCATCATGCCAGATTCCGTACTTGGGATAATCCGGAAACCCGGCCGCCTGGAAGCGGTAGGCCAGCCAGCGGCCCAGCGGGTCGCCCGTTTCGGAGACGGCAACCAGGACCAGGTTGCTGTTTGAAAAAAGAGAAGCGACTTCCGTGATCAGCCAGCGCTCCGCCAGCGGATCCCACAAGACGATGGGGTCGCCGAAACCCTGGACGTTGAACTCCGCCCACAGGCTGTTGAGGTTGGGCATTTCCAGAAGGATGGAATTGCTTTTATCGTAAACCCGCAGATAGGCGCCTCCCTGCGTGTTGGTCATCTGTATTAAATGATCGGGGCTGGCGCTGCCCACCGGGTCCGGGGGAACGGCAACGGCCAAATCCTCGCCAATGCCTTCTAATACCGTATCCGGCTCTACGGTGAACAGAGGGCCCCTCCGGGCCTGCCGGCCTGCCAGCGGGTCGACGCCGCGGGGCAGCGCCCTGTCGGCAAACGGGGTAGGCATGGGCTGGTTGAAGGTAAAGTTCGGCACCTCTTTCGGGAACAGCTGCCTGTGCTTTTCCTTGCCGTTGCCGGGGGCAAGGAGGGAAAGATCCCGCAGAGGGCGGCTTTTGCCTAAGAACTCCCCGCGGGAGGCTTCGGCGGGATAGGTATTCTGGGCTGAGATGCCGGAAAACAGAAAAATGGAAAAAAATAAGAAGAGGACCCTTTTCATATATTATTGGTGTTCGGAGTGATACTGAATTATTGTT
>JACJXZ010000024.1 GCA_020636375.1 Lewinellaceae bacterium
CACCCTAGATGTCACCTTGCTGCCTTGCTGAGCGGCCGCACCTGTCTGCCAAAGCCTTGGCGCAGGCAGAGGCCATATTTCAGCCGGCCCGCCGGCTTTTATCTCGCGGATTTCAAAAACTAAAACGGCTCCGGTTTAAACTCACCGCTTGACAAACTTTCGGAGCATCTTCCCTCCTACTTCGGTTTCCACCTCCACCACGTAGAATCCGGAGGGCAAATCCGAGACATTCACTACTGCCTGTTTATCATCGCCGATCCGCTCAGCAGAAAGCATTCGCCCCTGCGCATTGATGATGCGTACGCTCCTGACTTTCGCCTCCGGATGGAACGCAATCGTCAGCTGATCCGATACCGGGTTGGGGTAAATCCGGCAGAAGGTTTCAGCAGCTGGTTCCTCATTGGTACTCGTGACCATGCCTTCCACATTGATGTTGTCCAAAATATAGCCGTCTTCATCCGAAGAAGTGCTGAAATCCGAATCGTCGTATTGCTGGAAGCGGATGATGCACTGGCTGGAATAAGACAAACCAAGGGAAGCGGTCAGGCCGTCAAGGTTTAAAGGAGGTGGTGTGGCAAACTGATTATCGGGAAGGCTGCTAAAGTCGAAAGTATAAATCTGCTTAAAGCTGGCACCGCCGTCGTTGCTGAAAAAAATCCCATCCTGGGGGTGATTTTCTTCGAAAAACTCCCGGATGCTGTACGAGAGGAGTATATCCGAGGCGCCCGCCAGGTTGAGGTGCAGATCCAGGGCGTTGACGCTGAACCCGTCGTCGCAGTGCTTGCCCAGCGATACGGCCTTGCTGTTGTTTATACCCTGTCCTTCGCCCAGGTAAACGAATGCCGTAGGCTTGACCACATACTGTAGCGGCACCACGGTGCTGTCGCCATGGGACCAGGCCCAGCTGCTGCCCAATTGCCCGGTGACGCTGCTGTCGAAGTTGTCGGAAAACGGCGGGGAGGCGTAAACCGGCGGGCGGGAAACGACGGATACGTCATCGATGATGAACCCGTCTTCATCTCCGGAGGTGCTGAAATCCGCATCGTCGTACTGCTGGAAGCGGATGACAAACCGGCTGGTGAGATTTAGGCCCACCGAAGCGGCCAGGGCGTCGACGCTGAACGGCGGAAATGCACCCCAGGTGTTGTCGCACCAGTCCTGCGCCCGGAATGCATAAACCTGATGGAAAGTGGCGCCGCCGTCGTTGCTGAAGAACAGGCCGTCCTGGGCGTTGGTTTCTTCATAAAAATCGCGGATGGTGAAGTACAGGAAGACATGGGATTCGTCTTCCAGATTGAGGAACAGGTCCAGCACATTGACGCTGGGGCCATCGTCGCAATGCTTGCCCAGCGATACGGCCTTGCTGTTGTTCGTTCCTTGCCCTTCACCCAGGTAAACGAATGCCGTAGGCTTGACCACATGCTGCAACGGCGCTACCGTGCTGTCGCCATGGGACCAGGCCCAGTTGCTGCCCAGTTGCCCGGTGGCGCTGTTGTCAAAATTGTCGTTAAACGGCAGGGTGGCGTAAACCGGCGGGCGGGAAACGACGGATACGTCATCAATAACGAACCCGTCTTCATCCCCGGAGGTGCTGAAATCCGCGTCGTCGAACTGCTGAAAGCGGATGACGAACCGGCTGGTGAGGTCAAGGCCCACCGAAGCGGCCAGAGCGTCGACGCTGAACGGCGGGAACGCCCCCCAGGTGTTGTCGCACCAGTCCTGCGCCCGGAATGCATAAACCTGGCGGAAGGTGGCGCCGCCGTCGTTGCTGAAGAACAGGCCGTCCTGGGCGTTGGTTTCTTCGTAAAAATCGCGGATGGTGAAGTATAGAAAAACATCGGATTCGTTCTCCAGGTTGAGGTACAAGTCCAGGGCGTTGACACTGGGGCCGTCGTCACAGTTCTTGCCCATCAGTACCGCTTTGCTGTTGTTCGTCCCCTCTCCTTGGGACAGATATACGAATGCTGTGGGCTTGACCATATCTTGCAGCGGGGCTACGGTCTGGTCAGCATGTGCCCAGGCCCAATTGCTGCCCAACTGCCCGGTGGCGCTGTTGTCGAAGTTGTCGTTAAAGGGCAGTGAGGCATAAACCGGCGGGCGGGAGACGACGCACACATTATCGATGACGAACCCGTCTTCATCTCCAGAGGTGCTGAAATCCGCATCGTCGTACTGCTGGAAGCGGATGACGAATTCGCTGGTAAAGTTCAGCTCCACAGACTCGGCCAGGGCGTCGACGCTGAACGGCGGGAAAGCACCCCAGGTGTTGTCACACCAGTCCTGTGCCCGGAACGTATAAACCTGGTGAAAGGTGGCGCCGCCGTCGTTGCTGAAGAACAGTCCGTCCTGCTCGTTGTTCTCCTCGTAAAAATCCCGGATGGAAACGGAAAGGAAGACATGAGATTTGTTTTCCAAATCCAGGTGTAAATCCAGCGCATTCCTGGTAAACCCTCCGTCGGCATATTTGCCCAGGTGGACGCCATAATTGGAATTCAACCCGGCGCCGAAAACGATATCCACCCGGCCGTTTGACCCTTCCAGGCCAGGGCGGGGCATCCATTTCGGGTCAAACTGAGGGCTTTCAAAATCATCGCAGAAAATGATATCGCCCTGAGCAAAGGTTCCGGAAATGATGAGCCATGAAATGAATAAAAAGAATGTGGTTCTCATAATCTCTCCAGTTTAGAATTAGTGGTGATTTTAATTGTGCTTCTTAGTACCCGGCATACAGGGGGTAGGTACCCAGAAGGGGGTGATTTTTTTCAGGATAATTTTTACAATCCCTGGCATTGCCCGAAAAACTTCTTGATATTGCTGTTCAAAAATGACAATGCACCTACGGAAAACAGACCCATGCCTGATGCCGGAGGCTACCCGCCCGGGATTGGACAGGATAGCGTTGCACACGCGGCCTGAAGTAGACAGGATTTTACCCTGTGGAATAATACAGGATCATCTCCGGCTATTCCACAGGGTGAACAAGATTAACAGGATAGCGAAGTGCTCTGCTGACGCGGGATTCAGCGTCAGAACGGTAGCCATGCCTGCTTTTTCTGCCCTCCTGGCTTTCTGCCTCTTCCAACTGGCAGCCTGCACCGACCCTCTGGCCAGAGCCAACCGGAAACTGGAAAAAGCCCTGGTGTCGCTGGATTCGGCCCGGGTGGACGAAGCCCTCGCCCTGGGGCGGGAGGCCGAAACCCTGTTCCTGGAGCACTACAGCCCGGAAGACTCCAGTATGTCGGATGTTTATTATGTGATAGGCCTGTGCCTGCTGAAAAACCAAGATCCCCAGGCCGAGCAATATTATCATAAAATACAGGCCGTGGAAACGCCGGCTTCGCCCGTGAGCCGGGCTAACGCGCAATTTTTCCTCGGCAACTGCGCATATCTCCTGGGCGACTTCGGTGGGGCGCTGGAAGCCTACGGCAAGGCTCTGGAATTTTACCAGAAAGGGAAAGGCCCCTTCTATTCCAACGTGCCGCGGGCTTATAGCAATATCGGGGTGGTTTATTGGAATACCGGGCGATACGAGGAAGCGCTGGTTCAGTGTCAGAAAGCGCTGGAGCTTTGGCAACAGCGGCACGGAGATAAGCACTTCAACGTGTCCATCCCCTACAACAACCGGGGGCTGGTGTATATGGAACAGGGGGATTTTGCCAAAGCAGCCGAAAGCTATAAAAAAGCCCTGGAGATCAGGATGAGAACCCTGGGGCCCCGGCATCCCGAAGTGGGCGCCACCCTGCTGAATATCGGCCTGGTCGAAAACTATCGGGGCGAGTTCGACCGCTCCTCTGGCTACTTCCTGAAAGCCCTGGATATTTTTGAGGAAGCGAAGGCTACGCAAAATCTGCCGGCCGCGTACAACAACCTCGGCCTGGCATACAGCAGTAAGGAGGACCACCAAAAAGCCAGGTACTACTTCGAGAAAACGCTGGAAGCAGAGCAGGAACTTTACGCCCCCGATAGCCCCGAACTGGCGACCACCCTGTTTAACATCGCCTCTGCTTATCAGGACGGGGGAGACATCGAAAAAGCAAAGGAATACTACTTCCAGGCATTGGATATAGCCAAAGAAGGCCACCCCTACCTCGGCCGCATCTACAATGGCGTTGGCCTGGCGTACCAGGCAGAAAAGCAGTTTGACAAGGCAAAAGAATACTTTCGGAAGGGCTACGAGCGGCAGGTGGCGCTTTTTTCCGAAAACCACCCTACGGCGGCCGTTTATTTCTACAACCTGGCGGCCGTCGCTATGGAGGAGGGCAAGGGAAGTGAAGCATTAAAGTGGAACGGGCAGGCCCGGAAAATCCTCGGCCCAGGGCCCGGAGAAGGCATGGCGGATGTCCGCGCGCCGTATGACCTCCTGAAAGTGCTGGGCCAGAATGTCCGCTTCCGGTGGGCGATGGCCCAAAAAAGCGGAGGGCGGAACCAACTGGCCCCGGCCCTGGAAGCCTGCCGGCAAGCCATCGAAGCGATCAACTTCCTCCGGGGCTCCTATAAAAGCAAAACAGACAAGCAGGGGCTGATCGATTTCGGCTACGCTATCTTCGAAACCGCCATCGCCGCTTCCCGCCGGCTGTACCAGCAAACCGGCGATGCCGGGTATGCCGCCCAGGCCTTCGGCTTTGCCGAAAGCTGCCGGTCTCTACTGCTCCAGGAAGCTCTCCAGGAAACCGCTGCCTTAAACCTCCCTGGCATCCCGGAGGCGATCCGCCAGGAGGAATACGAGCTCCGTGCTGCGATAGCGGCCGCCAAACAAAAGTATGAGGAGAAACTGTCGAAGGCAACGTCCAATACCAGCTCGGAAGCCCTGGAACTGTCTTCCAGGCTCTTTGACCTCAACCAGCAATACAACGCCCTGAAAGAACGCCTGGAAGCGGAATACCCGGAATATTACCAAGCCCGGTTCGGCCACGCTGCCATCCGCCTCGGCGACGTGCAGGCCAGGCTGCTCCGCCCCAACCAAACCCTGCTCGAATACATGGTGGGCGACAGCAGCATTTTTATTTTCCTCGTGCAAAAAGACAAGTTCGAAATCCTGGAAACCCGCCGCGACCCCGCCCTGAAGGACTGGGTGAACAAACTCACCAAAGAGGGCATTTACGGCTACTATACCCTGCCGGATGACAAACGGTTCCGTCGGCTGGAAAGCGAAACCATCCGGAACTATACTCAAGCGGCGCACTGGCTCTATGAACAGCTGCTCGCCCCGCTGGAAAGCCGGCTGACCGAAGAGATCATCATCATTCCCGACGACGTGCTGGGTTACGTGCCTTTCGAGGCATTGCTTTTTGAAGAGCCTGCCTACCCCGGCGCCTTTTCGGATTATCCGTTCTGGCTCCGCCGGCATCAGGTGAGCTATGGCTTCAACGCCACCCTGCTGCGGGAGATGCAGCAAAAACAACGCCGGCAGCCGGCAGCCGCCCAGCTGCTGGCCCTTGCCCCCTTTTCGGAGCAGCTCGCCGAAGGGGCTGTTGAGCGCGCTGACGGCGCTGATCCGCTGGCCCTGCGCGATTCCCTCGGCCCTCTGCCCGCCAGCGGGGAGGAAGTGGCCGCCGTAGCGGAGTTGCTGAACGGCCAGGCCTGGTATGGCATGGAGGCCTCCCTGGAGAAGTTCCGCAGCGAGGCCGGCGGCTACCGCGTTCTCCACCTGTCAACCCATGGCAAGGCCGATGACCGCCTTGGCGATTATGCCTACCTGGCATTCGCCGTTCCCGGCCAGCCCGAAGCCTTCGACAAGCTCTACGCCCGGATGATATACAACTTTTCCCTGAACGCCGACATGGTGGTGCTGTCCGCCTGCGAAACCGGCATCGGCCCCCTGCAGAGAGGGGAGGGCATCATCAGCTTGTCCCGCGCCTTCGCCTACGCCGGCGCCCGGAGCGTCTTCACTACCCTCTGGCCGGTGAGCGACGCCCGGACCCAAAGCCTGATGGTGGACTTTTACAGCAACCTGAAAAACGGGCAGGCCAAAGACGCCGCCCTGCGGAAGGCCAAACTGGATTTCCTGGAAAAAAACCGCGGCAGGGGAGAGGCGGCGCATCCTTTTTTCTGGGCGGGCCTGATCGGGATAGGGGATATGGAGGCGCTGCGTTGAAAACACCGTAAGTTGTTACAGAGCACTACGGTGCCTGCCGGAAAATCCGGCTCAGCATCTCATACAACTCCGGGTGTTTGTGCCCGAACTTTTCAGGCTGGGAGAAGAAGTACTCGGCGGCCACGCTGAGGAACTCTGCCTCGTTGGTGGCGCCGTAGGGGTTGATGTCCGAATCCCTGTCTTTGATCTCTTCGATCTCGTGCTGCATCATCCGCAGCCAGGGCGCTGTGTATTCATGGGGGATGAGCATCTCCGGGATGCCGTCGGTGGTGCCGTCGGCCTTATCCAACAGGTGGATGAATTCGTGGATGCCAACGTTCTGCCGCTGCTTCGGGTGAGCAAAGCTGTCGCGTAGGGCCGGCTGGGAGAGGATCATCATACGGTTCATCGCCCCGCTGCCTACCATGCCAATGATGTTGCGCCGGGCGGCCTGCACCTGGTAGTCTTCGTCGAACTTGTCCGGGTAGAGCAGCACCTCATTGAGGTTGCGGTAACGCCAGCCGGGGAAGCCGAACAGAGGGATCACGGCACTGGCGGCTACCAGCAGGCGGTCGGCGGCCGTCACCTCCGTTTCTACCCCGGTAATGGCGACGTCTTCCAGGAATTGAGCGATGCTCTGCTCGAAGCGCTCCTTCTCTTTTTCGGAAAGTTGCCGGTAAAAGCGCACCTTTTCTTCCAGCAAGGCCCGCTGCTCCGCCGACAGCGGCCTAATCTGGCGGTGGCGGACAAACCAGTACCAGGCCATCCAGAAAAGGAAGGCCAGCAACAGGAGGGTAAAGAGGAGGGCGGGTGTGGACATGTTTGTTTCTGATTGCCTGCCGGTAGATGGCAGCCGTGCTTGTTGGGAATTTGTTTTTGAGCGGAAATCAGTCAACCTGCTCTCTCAACTCCTCCAGCCGCCCTTTCAGTTTTTGGGCCTCGGCAGAGAAATTGTGGCCGGGCGCCATCATCTCGCCGAGCAACGCATCCACCTCCGCTTTGTTCCGGCCGTACTCCGGAACCAGGCTGAGCAACAGGAACCATTGTGCCCGCTCCCGGGTCAGCAGAGCGCTTTGGCCGGCGATGGAACGGAAAATGCGGGCAGCATTATCATACTGCCCATCCAGGTAGTAAGCGTGGGCGAGGTATTCCTCGGCGAGCTCGTATTCTGCCGGGCTTTGGCCAGGCCCGATGTCGCGGAATTCCAGGATGGCCTGCCCGGCCTGCCCGCTGGCCAGGGCTCTCCTGCCGGCCGCCAGCGGGCTGCCGTTTTCGCCGCCGCCGCTCCTCAGCCCCTGGCCCAGGTTGTCCGGGAAAACATAGCTGGAATGAGACAGGGCCTGAAGCTCGGTTTTGGGTTGGCCGGGGCTGGGCAGCGAAAATCTGTTTTCTGCGCCGGCGACGGGGCCTTCGCCCTGGGAGGGCAGCGATCCGGGCTGCTCTTCCTGCGGGGCCGTATCCGCAGGTGCCCCACTATCCGGATCAGGGCCCGGGTACAGGAAAAAAAAAGCCGCGGCAACGATGGCTGCCAGCAACCCCAGCCCCCACTTCAGGCCGTTGTTCTTTTTTGGGGGCTTTTCCTCCGGAGGGTGCGTTTCCCACGCTTTCAGCTTCCGGATCAGGTCTTCTTCCACTAGATAGTCCATGCCCTCCCTTTCGAAGCGGTGCAGCTTTACCTGCTCCGCCAGGGAAGGGTCGGCGGCTACCTCTCGCTCAAAGGCGGCCGCCTCGCCCGGCGGGAGCTTCCCGTCGAGGAAATCCTCTATTTTGTAAAAAAGCCGTTCGTTGGCATCCATTTCATTGATTGAGTAGTCGTTAAAAATAATTTCGCCGCCTGAGTTGCCTAATTGCCTGTAGCCACAAAGACACCAAGCCACAAAGCCCCACAAAGACTTTGTGCCGCCTTAGTGCCCGCCTGCTGTGCCAGCGGCCGGCAGGTTTTCGTGTCTTAGGGATCGCGCAACAATAACTTACCCATCTATAGTCGTTATTTTGCGCGCTGGCGGCGTTGCCAAGCCTCGCCGTAGCTGGGCTATGCCTACGTTTGGCGCCTTGCCAGCACACAAAATAACTTCCTCTATTTTGGGTAACTTATTATTGCGCGATCCCTTAGTGGCAAAAAAAGCACCATGTACAGGGCTACCATTCTAACGTTGGACAGCCCGGTGGGGCATCGTACACCGTACACAACCCCGGACCGCCGCTGGACTCGTACACCGTACACAGCCCCGGCCACCTTTGTCCAGCGTTAGACGGGTACCCATGTACAGTAGTATGCGCCTGAGTTACAGGATCAAATCCCGCCATCCGGGATGCTCGTCGATGAATTTGCGGAGCCGCATCCGGCAGCGATAGGCTTCCTTTTTGGCCATCGCAGCGCTGCTGAGCCCCACCGCCCGGGCGATCGCCTCCAGCGATTCTCCCAGCCGCTGCCGGCGCAGGACTTCCTGGCACCGCTCGCTCAGTTTCGCCAGCGCCTTGCCCAGAAATTCCTTTTTCTCCTGGCTGATGTAGTTCTCCTCGACATCGCCGCCGCCTTCTTCGTATTGTTCCGGCTGCAGCTCTTCCGTCGGCCGCCGGCGCTTCAGCTCTTTGTACCACTGGTAGCGGGCAATAGCGAGGAAGTAGGTCTTCAGGGAACTCTGGCCTTTGAACTTGCCCAGGCGCACGTTATTCTCAAACAGTACGAACGCCTTTTGGGCAATGTCGTCCCCGTCCGGCTCATAACCGCCGTTTTGCAGGACAAATATAATAGCGGCCCCTTTCCAGTCCTGCTGAAAGAAAACGTGATACAGCGCTTTTTCCCGGGCTGCGCCCCCCGCCTGAATCCCTTTTTCAATCTCGTCGTCTGTCCACATTCCTGCCCTTATTGGTTAGTTCCGTTTTGTTGATGGATGGTGCCCATGCTGGCCCTGCATTTCACTACAATTTAGCGATTGGCGACAGGAAGGCAAAGATTTGAAGGTAAATTTTATCTCACCTTTTTCTTCATATAACAATCAAGGCCAAAATTGACCCTGCCATACTGAATCACTACGCCCACAACCAGGAAAAGCCAAACTTTTATGCCCCAAAACCCCTATCTTTACCCCATGAAACTACCCTACGGGCAGAGCAATTTCCGGAACGTCGCCACGGAGTTTTACTACGTCGACCGCACGCCCTACATCGAACAACTGGAGGGCCTGGCCAGCCGTTTTTTGTTTTACCTGCGGCCGCGCAAGTTCGGCAAGAGCCTGTTCGTCTCCATGCTGGGGCACTACTACGGCGAAGAATGGAAGGGCGAGTTCAGCCGCCTGTTCGGCAGGTATTATATCGGCAAAAACCCCACGCCCCTGGCCAACCGCTACCTGGTGCTCAATTTCGACTTCAGCGGCATACTGACGGATACCAAAGAGCAAGTGCTCAGCCATTTCACCGCCAAGGTGCGCAGCGGAGTGAAAAACTTTATAACGGCATATCCGGGCTATTTTCAGGACTCGGACTATACGATGGCAGATGCCGCCGAAGCACCCAACATCCTGTTAGCCGATTTCTTCAATTTGGTTAAAAAGCGGGCGCCGGGCAAGCAGGTTTATCTCCTCATCGACGAGTATGACCACTTTGCCAACGAGTTGATCGCCTTCCACCGGAGCCATTTCCAGGAAATCGTCGGCCGAAACGGCTTTCCCGATAGATCGGGACAGGCTGTGCGCAAGTTCTATGAAGTTATCAAAGAGGAGACTAAATCCGGCCTGGTGGACCGGATGTTCGTCACCGGCGTCAGCCCCGTGACAGTGGACAGCCTGACGAGCGGGTTCAATATTGGAGAAAAAATTTCTCTCGACCTGGGCCTGCACGACATGATGGGCTTCACCGAAGATGAAACCATCAAGATGCTGTTACACACTGGCGTTGCCGAAGATGAAATGCCGGCCTTGCTGGAAGACATCCGAAACTGGTACGACGGCTACTTGTTTCATCCCGCCGCGCCCAACCGGCTGTACAACCCCAACATGCTGATCTACTTTGGGAATCATTATCAACGGTACCAAACTTACCCCGACAAAATGCTGGACGACAACATCGCCAGCGATTACGGCAAAATCCGCCGTTTGCTGGGGGTGGGCGGCGAATCGCACAGCCTCGGGATACTGGAGGAAGTGCTGGCCGGCGGCGGGGCCCGGGCCACGCTCACTTCGCAGTTCAGCTTCGACCGGCAGTGGGAGCGCGACGACTACGTCAGCCTGCTCTTCTGGCTGGGCATGCTCACGGTATATGAAAAGCTGGTCGGCGGCGGCTGGTCCTTCCGGGCACCGAACGCCGTGATCAAGCAATTGTACTACGAATACTTCGCCGAAACGCTGCGCCAACGCGCAAAGCTGAAAGAGGGGATGTACGAGCAGATCAGCCGGGCCGTGGTGTCCATGGCGGCGGACAACGACCTGGCGCCGTTCCTGCAACTGGTGGAAAAAGTGATCGGCCGCCTCTCGGTGCGCGACGCCCGCAACTTCAACGAAAGCAACCTCAAGGCCATCTTCGCCGCCTTGCTCACCCCTTCCAACGTGTACCTCATCCGCAGCGAAACGGAGATGGAGCGCCGCTTCGTGGACCTGCTCTGCACCAGCCTGCCCGGCGTGCCCGTCCACTGGAACTTCGCCTTCGAGCTGAAATACCTCCGGAAAAAAGACGGTGCCCGCCTGGAAGAAAAAGCCGCCGAGGCCCGCGCCCAGCTGCAGGAATACCTGCAAACGGATGACTTGCGGCAGGTGCCTAAGCTGGCGGCCTACGCAATCGTGTTCGTGGGCAGCGAGGCGCAGGCGGTGGAGCGGGTGGAAGGGGCTTAAGCGGCATTATTCCAAGCTAAACCTAAACTTCAGCTCTTTCTTCACCCGCACCGGCACCCCGTCCAGGATGCCCGGCGAATAGGAAACTCCTGTTGTCACCTCTTCAAAAGACGACCGAGCCTCTTCGCCGATCCCTCCGCCGGGGTCTTGAACGACCTGAATGTTTTCCACTTGTCCGACAGCGGCGATTTCGTAGCCAATGATCGAATGATTACGCGGTTAGTGAATGTCGGTTGAATATAATAAAAAAATGGTAACTATTTAGGTGGCCTGCCATCTAGACGGCTTTATTGCCACAAAGACTCCAAGGCACAAAGATTGCACCAAGGCTTTGTGCCATCTTTGAGTTTTTGTGTCTTTGTGGCAAAAGCCTATTGACCCAGCTAAATAGTTACAAAAAATGACTCTTTTCGCTTTCAAACCCGGCCTCCAAACAAGCTCTATGCCCCATCCCACTCTCCATTCGCCCTTACCGTCACCGCAAACTTGGTATTCAGGCCCAGGTTGAACGCCGCCGGAGGATTCCCGTTTTGCTCCAGTTGCTTCTGTGCGTTTTTGACCCCGAAATTAAACCGGTTCACATAACCCAGCACCTTCATCCCCGCAGCGACAATCGGGTTCCTGTAATCGCTGGCGTCCGGGAAATTTTCCGGGCGGACATCGCCGTACAGGCCCCCCGGGTTGACCATCTCGATCCGGTCCGTGAATTCATAAATGTAAACCGGAGCGTTTGACTCGTAGTCCCGGTGCATGACGGCATTCATCAGCAATTCCCGCAGCGCCCAGACCGGATAGTTGAAGACTTTCCGCTCCTGGAAACCTCCATTCTGCCGTACCGGCTTCTGTTTGATAATGTTGGTCTTGACAAAATCGTCCAGGTTTTTCAAAACGGTGGCCAGCGGCCCCGAAAATTCTTTTTCCTCTCTCACGGTATCCGTCATTTCCGTCCCGCCAAACTTGACGTACTGGAGGTAGGCGCCTTTGATAAAATAAAGCGGGTTGTTGCCAAACATCAGGACGCCCGCGTTCGTACACATACCCCGGACCGGATCATAGAATCCCAGAGAAGCCAATTGCTCCTTAGCTGTGCGCCTGTTTGCCTCCAGCGTTTCCGCGTCAAAAGCCTGCGGCAAATAATATAGCTGAAATAAATCCAGGCTGAGGTTTTCAATGGAGCTGCCAGGACAACTCCGCTCGTCAAAAGTCCTGGCAGTTGAAGCACGTTTCTCTGCCAAAACCCTTTCTTCCTGAATGCTCGCTACGCCCTTCCTCGGCCCTATCCTGATATAACAGCGCCCTTTGTACCGGACCGGCGGGAATTCAGACGGGTGTACTTCCAATACGACAACGTCTCCTTCCGGAAAATGAAATACCGGGCTGACTTCAAGATGAGGCTGCGGCAACACATTGCCGTTTGACCGCACATCCCCTAGCTTTTGCAACTCCTCATCTCCAACTTTTTTTCCGGCAATGTTGCCGCTGTCCTCAACACCCAGCAAAACATATCCCGGTTTTTTGTGGTTAGGAAGGTCGTTGGAAAATGCGCAGACGGCCTGGCCCAGTTTCTCTTCCCGGAAAGAGGTCGTCCGCTCCACCCGGTCGGATTCCATGTCTTTCAACAAACCCAACAATTCTTCTCTGGATACCATGAACACGATAGTTTTGGCATAGCGCTTAACAATATAACAATATAACAATATAACAATATAACACCCCCCTACCTCATCAACAGCACATCCCCGTAAAACAACTCCACCGCCCCGTCCGAAAACTCTACTTCCGCCACGTATGCGAAAACCGCCGAGTTCATCACCTGGCCGCGGAAAACGCCGTCCCAGCCAAAAGCCGGGTTGTTGGGCGGGAAGCCCCCTCCTTCGTATACTGACTCGCCCCAGCGGTTGAATATTTTCAGCGAACGGATGTTGACCACCGTCTCGTCCCCGAAGATGAGGAACTTGTCGTTGCTGCCGTCCTCGTTGGGGCTGAAGACGTTGGGAATGTAAACGTTCCGCCTGCGGTCGACGAAGATGAAGATGTCGTCCTCGGCAACGCAGCCGCTCGAATCCCGGACGGTAACCTCGTAGCGGACGGTGAACGGCGGGCTGGCCACCGGCGCATCGCAGTCCGCGCAGTCGAGATCGTCGCTGGGGTTCCAGCTATAAGCCAGTCCGCTGGTCCGGCTGGCCTGCGCCTGGATGCGGATCGAATAGCCCACCCGTATCGTGGTGTCCTTCGGCAACCTGACCTGCAATTCTTCCGGCTCCTCAATGACCAGCGCCCCCAGCTCGTAGCGGCAGCCGAAGCTGTCTTCCGCCCGCGCCACATAGCGCCCCGGCCTGAGAGCGGTGAAGAAGCCGCTCGACATCAGCGGGCCGTCGTTCAGCTGGTAGGTCAGGCCCGTCCCGTTGCCCTGCAATGAGATCAGGCCGTCATCCTCCCCGAAGCAGCTGATGTCTTTTGCCTGAATCTCCACCTCCAGGCTGCGCTCCGGCACGGTAACGGGGAGCGCCTGCCTGCAGCCTCTTGCGTCCGTGGCCGTGACGGTATATGCTCCCGGTGCCAGTTCCTCCCGCTCGCCGGCGATGGCACCGTCGGACCAGATGAACGTATAGGGGGCCATGCCCCCGCTCACCTGAATGTCGATCGTGCCGTTGTCCTTGTCCGGGCAGCTGGCCTGTACCTCCGCTACGGGCTGGGGCAGGGGAGTGGTGGACAAAAACACGGTATGGGTGGAATCGCAGCCGTTGGCGGCGGTGAACATGGCGCTGTACGGGCCCGGCTGGCTCTCATAAGCGCCGAAGATGAGGGAAGAGTCTCCCGAGCAGATCGTCCGGCTTTCATCGGTCAGGATATTGTCAACCCCCATAACCGTGACGTGGATGAGCGAATCGCAGCCGGCGGCCGTAGTGAACAGGAAGTCCTGCTGGTCGCCCGGCGCCAGGGTGGTGCCGTCATAGGTAGTAGTCGTCCCCTCGCAGGTTTGCAGTTGCAGCTCCTGCTCGTAAACCGGCAGCTCGATTACCGAAACCGTCACGATGGAGTCGCAGCCGATCTGGGAGGTAAAGGTGAAGTCCTGAACTTCGCCGGCCTGCAGGCTGGTCCCGTTGTAGTCCGCCGTGCTGCCCGAGCAGGCCTGCAGGTCGAGGCTGGTCTCAAAGACCTCCACGCCCTCTACGGAGACGTTGACCACCGAGTCGCAGCCAAACTGGCTGGCCAGCAGGAAGCTCTGGTTGTCGCCCGGCGCCAGCACCGTGCCGTTGTAGGTGATGGTCGTGCCCAGGCAGGCCTGCAGGGGCAGGTTCTGCTCATAAGTGGGCAGCTCCAGCACTTCTACGTGTACAGTGGAGTCGCAGCCGTTCTGTGCGCTCAGCACGAAATCCTGGCTGGCGCCCGCCGGCAGCATAGTCCCGTTATAAGTGACCTGTTCGCCCGGACAAGCCTGAAGCTCCAGGCCGCTTTCGAACACCTGCAGCTCGGCAACGCTCACGAAAACCGTTGAATCGCATCCGTTGTCGGCAATGAAGGTGAAGGGCTGGCTGTCGCCCGGGTTGAGGACAGTGCCATTATACGTGACGCTCGTCCCGGTACAGGCTTCCAGCCGCAGCTCCGTCTCGAACGTAGGCAGGGCCAGCACGCTGACCGTCACGATAGAGTCGCAGCCGTTCTGGGAGGTGAACTGGAAATCCTGAACATCGCCCGGCGCCAGGGCCGTCCCTTCATAAGTGACGGTAGTTTCCGGGCAGGTGAAGAACTCCAGGCTTTCCTCCAGGATGTCCACCTCTTCCACAAAGACGTTGACAGTAGAGTCGCAGCCATCCTGAGTGGCATAGACAAAAGTGTCCTCAAAGCCGGGAGGCAGGTTCATGCCGTTGTAGAATACGGTATTGCCGGTGCAGGCCTGCAATTGAAGGTCCTGCTCGTACACCGGCAGTTCCATCACCATGACGTTGATGGTGGAATCGCAGCCGTTGGCGGCAGTGTAGGTGAAACTCCTGCTTTCGCCGGGCTGCAGGGGTGTATCATCAAATATCGCAGTGCTGCCGGTGCAAGCCTCCAGCGCCACGTCGTCTTCGAAGGTCGGCAATACAGTGACCGTAACGTTGACCACCGAATCGCAGCCGTTTACGGCAGTAAGCGTAAATGCCCGGCTCTCGCCCGCATCCAGGGATTCGCCGTCGTAGGTGACCGTTGTATTGGGGCAGGCCTCCAGTTCCAGGCTGGATTCGAAAACCGGCAGTTCCATCACTTCTACATTGACCACCGAATCGCAGCCGTTCATTGCCGTGAGGGTGAAAACCTCTGTGCTGCCCGCCGGCAACTCGGCCCCGTTGTAGGAGACAAACGTCCCCGGGCAGGCCTCCAGCTGCAAATCCGATTCAAATACCGCCAGTTCCAGGACGGACACATTGACCACCGAATCGCAGCCGTTCACCGCGGTAAGGGTGAAACTCCGAGCCTCCCCGGGGTCGAGGGTGGCCCCGTTGTACTCTGCCGTCGTGCCGGTACAGGCCTGGAGTTCCAGGTCGGATTCAAAAACGGGCAGCTCCAGCACGGTGACGTTGATGGCAGAATCGCAGCCGTTGGCGGCGGTATAAACGAAGCGCTCGGATGCGCCGGGGTCCAGCACCGTGCCGTCGAACATAGTGGTCGTGCCGGTGCAAGCCTCCAGTTGTACATCCGCTTCAAAGGCCTGCAGTTCGAGGACGGTGACGTTGACCACCGAGTCGCAGCCGTCCTGGGTGGCAAAGGTGAAGGCATCCGAAAAGCCGGGAGGCAGGTCCATGCCGTTGTAGGCAGCAGTCGTGCCGGTGCAGGCCTCCAACTGCAGGGCCTGGTCGTAAACCGGCAGTTCGATGACACTGACGTTTATGATGGAATCGCAGCCGTTAACTGCTGTATAGGTGAACGTCCGGCTGGCGCCCGGCTGCAGTTCGGTGCCGTCGAAGGTGGCGGTGCTGCCGGCGCAGGCCTCCAGGGCCACGTCGGCTTCGAAGGTCGGCAATATGGCCACTTCCACGTTGACCACCGAATCGCAGCCGTTTATTGCTGTGAGCGTAAAGCTTCGGCTCTCGCCCGCATCCAGGGATTCGCCATTGTAGGTGACGGATGCGCCGGGGCAGGCGGACAGTTGCAAATCCGATTCGAATACGGGCAGCGCCATGACCTCCACGTTGACCACGGAATCACATCCGTTGGCTGCCGTGAGGGTGAAATTCTGGCCGGTGCCTGCGAGGAGGTCCGTTCCGTTGTAGGTGACCGACGTGCCCGGGCAGGCGGCCAATTGCAGGTCCGATTCGAATACAGCCAGTTCCAGGACATTGACATTGACCACGGAATCGCAGCCGTTCGCAGCGGTGAGGGTAAAACTCTGAGCTTGCCCGGCGTCGAGGGTGGTGCCGTTGTAGTCCACCGTCGTGCCGCTGCAGGCCTGCAGTTGCAGGTCGGATTCGAAGACGGGCAACTCCAGCACGTTTACGTTGATGGTGGAGTCGCAGCCATTGGCGGCGGTATAGGTGAAGCTTTGGGAAGCGCCGGGCTGCAGCTCCGTACCGTCGAAGGTGGCGGTGCTGCCGGTGCAGGCTTCCAGTTGCAGGTCCAACTCAAAGATGGTCAGTTCCAGCACGGAGACGTTGACCACCGAATCGCAGCCGTTGGCGGCGGTGAGGGTGAAGCTTTGGGCGTCGCCGGGATCGAGGGCAGTGCCTTCATATTCTACTGTGGTTCCGGTGCAGGCTTCCAGTGCCAGGTCCGATTCGAAAAATGGCAGTTCGATGACGGATACGTGGACGGTCGAGTCGCAGCCGTTCTGGGCGGTGAACAAGAAGTCCTGGCTGTCGCCGGGGGCCAGCGTCGTGCCTTCGTAAGTTACGGTGGTGTTGGGGCAGGCTTCCAGCTCCAGGTCCTCCTCGACCGGCAGCAGTTCCATCACATTCACATTAACCACCGAGTCGCATCCGTTCTGGGCTGCCAGCGTGAAGCTCTGGCTGTCGCCCGGGTTGAGGACGGTATTTTCATAAGTGACGCTGGTTCCGGTGCAGGCTTCCAGCTGCAGGTTAGATTCGAAAACCGGCAGCTCGATGACTGTTACATTGACGACCGAATCGCAGCCGTCGGCCGTAGCCAGGGTGAAGGCCTGGCTCTCGCCGGGGTCCAGCTCGGTGCCGTTATACGTCGTGGTCGTGCCGGAGCAGGCTTCCAGTTCGAGGTTCGTATCATAAACGGGGTTCACCGTGACGGTGATCTGCTCGCTGTCTTCTCCGCAGAAGTTAGAAACGGTGGCGGTATAGGTTTGCGTCTGGCCGGGATTGACGGTGATGAGGCTGTCCGTCGCGCCGGTGTCCCAGGAGAGGACGTCCTCATTGGCGGCTTCGACGGAGATGGCGGCGCTCTCGCCCTGGCAGATGGTCTGGTCGCCATCGACGATATCTACTGTGGGGTAAAGCAGGACGTTAACCGTAAAGCTGGTGTCCGTCTGCCCGCAGCGGTTGGAAGCGGTCAGGCCGTAGGTTTCCGTCTGGCCGGGCATCACGGTAATGGCCGTCGTGTCGGCCGATCCGGTGCTCCATGCCAGGGAGGTGGCCAGGCTGGCGTCGACTTCGAGGGTAGCGCTGTCGCCGATGCAGATGTCCTGGTCGCCCTGCAGCACTTCAATGGCGGGGTTTTCCAGTACGCTCACTTCAAACGCAGTATCGGTGGTGCCGCAGATGTTGGTCAGGCTGAGGGTATAAATTTCCGTCTGGCCGGGGCTGACGGTGATGGTGGTGTCGGTGCTTCCGTTCGACCAGAGGATGTTATCCGCTGCTTCCGGAGAAACCGTGAGGGTGACGCTTTCGCCGGGGCAGATTTCCTGGCCGCCGTCGATGACTTCGAGGGCCGGGCCGGCGGATACCTCCACGAGGATTTCTTCCTGCACAGAGCCGCAGTTGTTGGTAGCTGTCACGGTCACGGTCTGCGTTTCCGTGGGCGTAAAGCTGCGGGTGCTTCCGGTGCCGCCGATCGACCAGCTCGTGGAGGTAGCGTCGATGGTAAAAACCTCCATCGTGACGGATTCGCCGATGCAGATGGACTGGTCGCCCTGGATGATGTCAATGGAGGGCAGGGACGCCACATCGACGATGATGGTTTCCTCCAGGGTGGCGCATTGGTTGGAGGCCGTAGCGGTATAAATCTGTGTCTGGGTGGGGCTGACCTGTATGGTGGACAAGTTCGGCGGGCCGGGGTCCCAGTTGAAGCTGGTGGCGTTTTCGTATAAAACCTCCAGGGTGGCGATCTGGCCCTCGCAGATGGTCTGGTCGCCCTGGATGACGAACAGCAGGGGCAGGGGCGTCACGTTGATGTTGAAGGAGGTGCTTACCGAACTGCAGACATTAGATGCCGTGACAGTCACCGTTTCGCTAAACAGCGGTTGATAGACGATGTTGTTGCCCACATTGCCGGTAGACCACTCGATGAAATCGGCGTTCTGCGCCAGGGCGCTGATATTGATCAGGTCCCCCTCGCAGATATCGAAGTTGGGTATCGGGCTGATCGCGGGCTGCGGCGTGACGTTGATCGTCACCGATTCCGAGGCGGACCCGCAGCTGCTGGACGCCGTGCCCGTCACCACCGTGGAGTTGTTGACGGTAAACGTGATGGAAGGCCCGGACATGCCGTTGGACCAGTTGACGTTCGTCCCCGGAGAGTTGATGGCAGTCAGCGTGACCTGGTCGCCGGCGCAGGCGTCGATGATGGACGGGGCCACCATGATCGTTGGCGGCAGGCAGAAGGTGCCGGAGTAGCCCGGCGAGGGGTTGCTGGTACCCGGCCCGCCGGGGCAGCCGTTGTTTTCCATGCCTCCGCCGTTCCAGCCGCCGGGAAAACCCTGGACCACCACGGTCACATTGAACAGTTGGGTCGGCTCGAAGCTCTGGACGAAGAAGGGCCCGGCACCGGGCGTGCCCCAGGTGACGGTATTGCCCGCAACCATAGCGTTGAAGGTCGTGCCGTTCTGGCTGGTCAGGCTTGCCGGCGATACGTTGAGGATGGGGGAGCCTGTGCCGAAATAAAATCCCTGGGTGCCGCCCAGGATGCCCCCGGGATAGTTGGCGCCGGCAATATGTATCGTCATGTTGATGGTAAAGGTGCCGTCGTTGTTGTCGATCAGGCTGTTGATCACATAACCGGATCCGTCGCAGGCCAGGCTGGCCGCAGGGAAGGCCAGGATGCTTAGAAAGAGGATGAAAAGCTTATTGTAGAGTTTTCCCATCAGGACATTATTTAGTGATGATCAATTTTCCGCTGCCTGTCAGCCTGGCGGAGTGGATGCTATAGTAGTAAATGCCTGTTCTCAGGCTTTGTAAGTCTAACCGGTGTGGCGAGCCGCCCGGCGGTATCACTTCGCGGCGGATCAACCTGCCCATAGCGTCGAAGAGCGACAGGGATGCCGGGCCGGAAAGGCCAGGGGTTTCAACCCAGGCTTCTGTACGGGCAGGGTTGGGAAAAACCTTTGCCCGGATTTGCCCGCCGGCCGGCGCCGCCGTTGTGGTTAGCGGGCTGGCTTCAAAAATCTCGATGCCTCCCCGCGTATTGCCGATGATCAGTTCCGGTTCTCCGTCGGCATTGAGGTCGTGAAGCGTGAGCGTTGCTCCTTCGCCAACGTCGATGCCGGGCAAGGGTGCCAGCAATTCAAATTCTTCGTCAAGCCGGCCCCGATAGAGGCTAACCCTTCCGTTTTGCTGGCCGTAATATACGAGAAAACTGCCGTTTTCCTGTTTTGCGAAAAAGGGGCTGCATTCCTGGAAGTACCCTTCCTGCAGTATGCCGCCCAGCGTATCCTCCCGCAGCGCAAACTGGGGCGCTGCGGGCGTCCCGGTATTTTCGATCCAGGCCATGGTTCCGTCGCGGGCGCCGCACAGCAGGTCCAGCGTACCGTTGTCATCGGCGTCGATCAGCTGCGGGCGGGCGTAACCGTAGAGCCGGACGTCTGCCAGCGGGTCGGGGGCCATCGGAAAATACTGGAAAAGAGCGCTCTGGCTGTTGGTAAATGCCCGCAGGCTGCCATCTTCCAGGCCGAGGACCAGCTCCGGGATGCCGTCGCCGGTCAGGTCGCCGACGACAGGATGGATGCCCTTGAGGTTGTGGATGCTCAGCATCCCGAAGTCTTCATTCTCCAGGGTGAAAGTGGGTTCGCCGGCAGTGCCGGTATTGAGATATAAAGCGATGCGGGAAGTATAGCCGTAGATGGGGTGGGCTGCATTATAGGCGATGAGCAGGTCGGGCAGGCCGTCTTCGTCGACGTCGTAGGCGGCAGGGCTGGAGCGGAAGCCGTGGTCGGCCATTTCTCCGATCATGAACTGTTCGGAGCGGAGGTTCCAGCTGCCGTCCCCGGCGTCTTTGCGGAAGTGGTAAACGTTGGCCCCATCGGGGCTGAACCCCACCCCGTTGATGCGGTTGGTGGCTGCGATGAGGTCGGTGCCGCCGTTTCCTTCGAGGTCGAGCAAATAAGGCGCCGGGAACTCCAGCAGCGCCTGCCCGCCGTTGAGCCAGTCGGTGGAGGAACTGCTCAGTTCCGCCTCCTGGGCGTTGCCACCATTGGTTAAAAACTGGATGTGAAAATCGTAGAGGCCGCTGAAGAGCAGGTCCTGGTCTCCGTCGCCATCGTCGTCGAGCAGGAGCATGGCCGAGCCGGCGCAACCGGAAAGGCCAGGCGAACGGCCGGGTTCGCAGGCGTATAAATCAAAGGCGCCTTCCAGCGTATAGGCCGCCAGGCCCCAGCAGTCGTCGCGCAGTTCAAACGCGAGGCTGTTGCAACCGCCTGCCTGCAGGGAAATGTTTTCGTAGTAATGGATATGAGTCCCCCCTCGCGGGATGTACAGCAGGTCGGGCAGCCCGTCTCCGTTGATATCCGAGAAGGCCGGCAGGTCGAAAGCGTGGATGCGGACGAGCGTGTCGTCCGGGCTGTTGAACAGCTGCAGGCGCTGCGCCTGAAAAGACAGGCTGCCGTCGGCCGTCGGCTGGCGCAGGTAGGCTTTTACGGCCACGTCGGCAGCGCTGCCCAGCGCCTCGGTGGTCAGCAGGTCGGCCCGGCCGTCGCAGTTGATGTCCAGCACTTTGGCCATCTGGCTGAGGGGAGGGAGGGCGGCTTCGTAAGCAGGGGCATAGTCATACTGAATACCTTGCGGAGTGGCGCGGGCGATGAAGGTCAGGGCCCTGGCGCCTACGCGGTCAAAGACGAGCAGGTCGGCCTGGCCGTCGCTGTTGAGGTGCATTGCTGCAAACTGAGGCGCTTCCAGCCCGCCGGCGAGGGCGTAGGGCAGTTCCCGCCCCTGCCGGTAAAAGGGGATGCCTTCGGCCGCCTGGTACGAGGGGGGCTGAGCGCAAAGTATAGAGGTGCCTGCCAGGAGTAGAAGCAGCAAGGCTATTATTCGCATCGGGCTTTATTTTTTTTGTCTGGTTAGGGCCTGGAAATTTTTTTTGCTCTCTAAAATAGAAAATGAAGCTGGCAGGCGGAAATGATTCCGGATAAACTTTGGTAAATAGCAGGCTGAACGGGAAAAAAAGGGAGGCGAAGCGGGTTTTTGGCCGAGAACCTTCCCCCTGCTTGTCTGTTTATATCCAGCATGAAAAACATCCACCTCGCCAAACACTGGTTCGAACAACAAGGCTGGCAGCCCTTCCCCTTCCAGCTCGAAGCCTGGCGCTGCTACCTCGAAGGCTACAGCGGCCTGGTCAACGCCCCGACCGGCACGGGCAAGACGTATGCCCTGGCGATGGGGATACTGCTGGAAGGGAAAAGCCCCCTCCCAACCTCTCCCGGGGGGGGAGGAGATGTGCCTGGAGATGGCTGCCTGGGAACACCCTTTGACAGCCTTTCAGAAAAGCGTCCTGTTGCAGCCCCTGCTGAACCCGCTCCCTCTCCTTCGGAAGGGGTTGGTAGGGGGCCGGAGGCCGGGCCAGGGCTCCTCGCCATCTGGATCACCCCCATCCGCGCGCTGGCCAAAGAAATCCAAAGCTCCATCCAGCGCGCCGCCGACGACCTGGGCCTCGGCTGGCGGGTGGCCATCCGCACCGGCGACACTACATCCGGCGAACGGGCCCGGCAGAAGAAAAACCCGCCCCAGGTACTCATCACCACCCCCGAAAGCCTGCACCTCCTGCTGGCCGCCAAAGGTTATCCCCGTTATTTTGAAAACCTCAGAGCCGTCGTGGCCGACGAGTGGCACGAGCTGGTCGGGTCCAAGCGCGGCGTGCAGGTGGAACTGGCCCTTTCCCGCCTGAAGGGCATGCTGCCCGCCCTGAAGGTATGGGGCATCTCCGCCACCATCGGCAATATGGACGAGGCCCTGGCGGTGCTGCTGGGCAATACCCTGGAAACCGGCAACTACAAAGTGGTGCGCGCCAATATCCCCAAACAGATCGAGATCGAATCCATCCTGCCCGACGACATCGAGCGCTTCCCCTGGGCAGGCCACCTGGGCATCAAGCTGCTGGAAAAGGTGCTGCCCGTCCTGGAAAACAGCAAAAGCACGCTTATTTTTACAAATACCCGCGCCCAGTGCGAAATATGGTACCAGAAACTGCTGGAAGTGGCCCCGGAACTGGCCGGCGCCCTCGCCATGCACCACGGTTCCATCGCCCGCGAGCTGCGCGACTGGGTGGAGGACGCCCTGCACCAGGGCATCCTCAAGGTCGTCGTCTGCACCTCCAGCCTCGACCTCGGCGTCGACTTCCGCCCGGTGGAGTCCATCATACAGATCGGCAGCCCCAAAGGCGTGGCCCGCTTCATGCAGCGGGCGGGCCGCAGCGGCCACCAGCCGGGCGCCCGGAGCAAAATCTATTTCGTGCCGGCCCACTCCCTGGAGCTGATCGAGGCGGCGGCCCTGCGGCGGGCCATCGACCAGGGAGAGCTGGAAAGCCGAATCCCCTACATCCGCTCCTTCGATGTGCTGCTGCAATATCTGGTGACCCTCGCCGTCTCCGGGGGCTTCCGCCCGGAGGAGATCTACGAAGAGGTGAAGGGTACGTACGCCTTCCGCAGCATTACAGAGGACGAATGGGCCTGGTGCCTCGATTTCATCACCACCGGCGGCCAGTCGCTGGACGCCTATGATGAATACAAAAAGGTGGTCGTGGAGGATGGCCTGTACCAGGTCGTAAGCCGCCGCACCGCCATGCGCCACCGCCTGCAGATCGGCACCATCGCCGGCGATGCCAACCTGACGGTCAAGTACGTGAGCGGCAAGCGCATCGGCACCATCGAGGAGTGGTTCATCGCCCAGCTGCGCCCCGGCGACGTCTTCTGGTTTGCCGGCCGCAGCCTGGAGCTGGTGCGCATCAAGGATATGATGGTGCAGGTGAAGCGCAGCCAGAAGAAAACCGGCAAGATTCCCAGCTGGCAGGGCGGCAGGATGCCCCTTTCTTCCCAGCTGTCCTCCTCCCTGCGCTTCAAAATGGCGCAGCTAAGCCGCCGCGACTTCACCGATTTGGAGTTACAAAAACTGGAACCCCTCGTCGAACTGCAGGCCCGCCGCTCCCACGTGCCCAACGAAGAGGAATTCCTCATCGAATACTTTCAAAGCCGGGAGGGCTATCATTTGTTGTTTTATCCCTACGAAGGCCGCTTCGTGCACGAAGGCATGGGTGCCCTCTTCGCCTACCGCATTTCCCGCCTGCAGCCGATCAGCTTCTCCATCGCCATGAACGACTATGGCTTTGAGCTGCTCTCCGACTCCGAAATACCCATCGAAGAAGCGCTCCGCCAGGGGCTTTTCGCCACCGAAGGCCTGAGCAAAGACATTCCCGCCAGCATCAACGCCGCCGAGATGGCCCGCCGCCGCTTCCGGGACATTGCCGGCATCAGCGGCCTGGTCTTCAAAGGATACCCCGGCAAGCACAAGAAGGACCGCCACCTGCAGTCCTCCTCCCAGCTCTTCTTCGAGGTGTTCAGCGACTACGAGCCCAACAACCTGCTCCTCCTCCAGGCCTACGACGAGGTGCGGAGCTTCCAGCTCGAAGAGGCGCGCCTGCGGGCGGCCCTGCGGCGCATCCAGGGGCAGCGCACGGTGCTGAGCCGCCCGGAACGGGCAACGCCTTTTTCATTTCCGATTATGGTGGACCGCCTTCGCGAGAGATTAAGCTCCGAGAAACTGGAGGACCGGATTCGGAAGATGAAGTTGCAGTTGATAAGGGATTGAGTGAGTTGAAAGGAAGCACGATGGCCATTGCATCCATTCCATCGTTTTTCATTTCGATATAAATCAGGCATTTTCGGCCGGGTGGTAAATAGTTACAAAACACCTATATTTACTCCTTTACTCGTGTCGCTACATCTTGTTCGCGCTCAAACCCAAGCTTATGCTTCAACGCCACGCTCTGAAAATCAACCTTTTACTTTTGGCCGTTCTCAGCCTGTGCGAACTCTCCGCCCAAAATTTCGGCCCACCCGAATACCTCAGCCTGCGCCAGGGCAGCCCTTCCGCCACTACCTTCACCGATGTGGATAGAGATGGCGACCTCGACATCATCTGCGCCTCCTACCGGGATGTTCCGAACTTGTTGTGGATAGAGTCCGTCAGTGGCGGGTTCAGATACCACACCATTGAGGTTGTCTCCTCGTATGCCACCGTTGTCTTCGAGGATGTGGACGAGGACGGGGACGATGATATTGCCCTCAGCCTTATCGATGTAGGGGGAGTGGCTGTAGACAGCCTCTTCTGGTATGAAAACCAAGACGGGCGGTTCAGTGGGCGCCAGATACTGCTGGACGATGTGGAAAGCCCCTACGGCTTTTGCTTTACCGACCTCGACGGCGATGGTAACCGCGACCTGTTGCTCGCCAACTACGATGGAGGTACTTTGGGCTGGAGGGAACGAATCGACGGTACACTGGACTTCGGCAGCCTGAACCTGATCGCTGATCAACTGGACCGGCCGAGTGGCGCTTTTGCATTTGACCCCAATGGAGATGGTGTTCCGGACCCCGTCGTGTACTACGACAGAAACTACCGGTGGTTCCCTAACCAGGGACAGGGTAGTGGCTTTGGGGAGGAACGGCAGCTTGCTTTCGCTTCAGGTTCGAAGAACATCCGGAGTTTCGATTTCGACCTCGATGGCGACGAAGATTACTGCGCTACCTCCATTGGCGCCAACGGCTCCTTAGAAAAGGTTTATCTATATACCAATAATGATAATGGAGAAACAATCACCCGCGCCACTGTTGCTGGCCTCTTAGGGGCTGCTGGCCTGGCAGCCGTCGATATGGATCAAGATGGCTATCCGGACATTGTCGCCAGCTCCGGGTCTAATGGCAATACCTACTGGTACCGCAATGAGGAGGGCAGTGGGGATTTTTCGGCTGGCGTCCTGCTGGATGCCCATACCACCAGTAGTCTGGCGGTGAGCACCACCGATTTCGACGGCGACGGCCTGCCCGACCTGCTGACTTCCGGGAGCGAGGGCGCCCGCCTGTTGCTCAACGAAGGAAACGCCCAGTTCGCCAGCCGGCAGCTCACGGCAAGGGCCACGGCGATCAAAGCTATGGAACTCGGCGACCTGAACGGCGACCAGCGCCCAGACCTGATGGTGGTGAGCAACAGCGCCCCGGAGGTCAACTGGTTCTTTCATTCGGGGGAGGCGCGCCCTTTCCTGGAAATAAATGGGCTGAACGACTGGGCGCGCCCCACCGACGCCTTTCTTGCTGATATCGACCAGGATGGCGCCCTCGACATTGTACTTGGCAGAGATGTGGCCATCACTCTTGGCGCCGTTTTCAATGAGGATGGCCTGGGTGGGTTTACTACTATAACGGAACTGTTCGCGGATGTGCAGGGGCCTCCCGCTATCGGCAAAGCAGACCTTAATGGGGACGGCTTCCCCGACGTATTGCACTACGAAACCTTTCAGAATAATACCGGCTGGTCCGAAAATAGGAATGGAGAAGATCTGTTCCAGGATGACCTGGCATTCTACTACGAACCCGGTGTAACGGCGCTAATGGGGGTTGACGTAGACCAGGATGGAGATGAAGACGCAGCCGTCACCTCCTCGGCAGGCCTCGACTGGGCGCCCAACCTGGACGGGCAGGGTACTTTTGATACAGACAACCCCATCCACATCGATAACCGCGCTCCCGGTACGGAATTCACGGCTGCACTCCTGAATGACGACACCCGCCCGGACCTGGTTGCCGCCTACAAAAGCCTCAACCAGGTGGTGGCCTATATCAACGGGCCGGACGAGGCTTTTTCACCGGTTGTACTTACCAACCAACTGGACAGGGCACAAAGCGTCGCCACCGCCGACGTGGATGGCGATGGCGACCAGGACGTTCTTGCCGGCGGCTATTTGGAGATCGTCTGGTTTGAGAACCTGAACAGCACCGGCAGCTTTGGGCCGCCTCAACTGCTGGCCAACGATGTCGCCCGGGACATCTTCTGCCTCGATACCGGCGATATAGACGGTGACGGCCTGCCGGAGGTCTTCTTCGCCGGCCAGGAGGACGACAGGCTGGGATACCTCAACAATACCGGTGACGGATTCCGCCTGCGGGGCCGCTGCTTTTTTGATTTTAACGAAAACGGTACCCGCGATACCGATGAACCAGCGCTGCCCAATCAGCGCCTTCGGCTTCTCCCGTCCGGGAGCGTCACTTTTACGGATAATGATGGCTACTTCCAGTACGTCGTCGCGGAGGGAGGCTATCAGCTTACCTATCCTGACAATCCGGACTGGTTGCCTACCGGCCCTACCGTGTTTGACCTGGAGTTTCCTGATGGGCAGGGCGCCTTTGTGGAGATCGGCCTGGTGCCGAGCAGCGCCTTCGGCATCATCACAACGAATATTCAAGCCGGATTCAGCCGCTGTTCCACCCCCTCTCCGCTATGGGTCAGCCTCAAAAACGAAGGCAGCTTTACCGGTAACGGTATTGTCAGCCTGGTGCTGGACCCCCAGGTGGATTTTCTGAGTTCCAACCCTCAACCCGATAGCATAGTGGGCGGTGCTTATTACTGGACCCTTCCCGGCTTGCTTCCCGGGCAAAGCCGGCAGGTGGAAGTGGAGGTGCAAATACCTGATGAGCAGAGCACCGGCGACACCCTGCGCTACAGCACCCAGTCCTGGTTTAATGTACCGGATGGGCCGGTTATTCCTGGTGAGCCCGGTGACGCTGCCATCATAGTGCGCTGTGCTTATGACCCCAACGACAAGCTGGTAGAACCCAACCGGGGCGGCCCTCGCTTCGAAATCCTGGAAGGTGAAGAACTGGATTATACCGTCCGCTTCCAAAACACGGGTAACGATACCGCCTTCCTGGTCCGCATTGAAGACCAGCTCGATCCAAAGCTGGACTACAATACTTTCGAACCCAGAGCGGCCAGCCATGCCTACCGGGTTTATCTGGAAGCCGGTGGCGCCCTGCGGTTCGAGTTTCCCAACATCAACCTGCCGGACAGCACCTGCTGCTGGGCCGCCAGCCAGGGGTTCGTTCGTTTCCGAATAAAGCCTGAAGAAGGGCTTCCTTTCGGAAGCGTTATTGAAAATACAGCGGAGATTTACTTTGATGCGAATGCTCCCATCGTCACCAATACCACGAAAAGCACCCTTGTGGAGGAATTGACTCCAACCGCTTATTTAAATACGACAGGGGTGGATATTCGCATTTCCCCCAATCCTTTTCGGGAGGGCCTTCGCCTGCAATCTAATGCCCCTTTAGGTGCCGGCCGGTACCGGCTATCGGTTTTGGATGTGCTGGGGAGAGAAGTTTATAACCGCCGCCTGACCGGACCCCAGGCATTGGATATTTATCTGCCGCACGGGAGCCTGCCAGATGGGTTGCTGTGGGTTGGCATCCGCGAAACAGACAGCGGAAACCTCCTTTTTGTCCAGAAAGTGGTGCATATCGGCAGCGATTGAATTCCAGGCAGCGAAAAAATATACCTCTTCTTTAATCCACTTGTATCCCCGCCTACGTAACTACCTATGAAAGTAAGTTAGAAAAGGCCCACTGACGTCAGTTACTACGTTATCCTGTGTTCACAACAACAAGTTGGCGGGCCTGAAAACACCATTCAGGCAAGCCGTGGCGAAATGTGACAAGCCACTCTGGGTTGCTCTTTCGACAAGAGTTTTCCCTGTCGTTGCTATGCCACAGATTAAGCCTAAATATTCACTCAATTAAAATCAATTTCACCAATGAAACGATTCAGACCCTTGAGATCAGCGGCACTGAGCCTCCTGCTGGCCCTGCTGGCAAGCGGCGTTTTGCTGGCCTCCAGCCACCGGGAAGCGCCGCTCATCGCCAACGACCCGCTGGCGGACAACACCGACGTGTACGCCTTCCGCAGCCCCGATGACCCGAACACCATCACGATCATCGCCAATTACATCCCGGCGGAACTGCCCCACGGCGGCCCCAATTACTACACGTTCGGCGAAAACATCCGCTACGAAATCCACATCGACAACGACGCGTCCATCCCCGGCGACGAGATCATCTACCGCTTCACCTTCAAAAAGGTGAATGAAGACCCCACCACCTTTTTCAACATTCGGCTGGGGCAGCAGAACCTCAAAACCACCTACACCATGGAGCGCAGCCTGAACGGCGGGGAGAGCTTCGAAACCCTCATTGCCGACGGTATGGTGCCCCCGCCCAATATCGGCCCGCGTTCCATCGAAAGCGGCGCCGGGCTGGGAGCGGTGTATGAAGACCTGATCGAAGAGGCCATCACCATGAGCGGCGGCGGCGAGCGCGTCTACTGCGGCCCGGCCGACGACCCCTTCTTCGTCGACCTCGGCGGCATCTTCGACCTGGGCAACGCGCCCCGGCAGAACGGCAACCCCCGCGACGGCCTTGGCGAATACAACGTCCATTCCATTGTCATCCAGGTGCCCATCAGCACTTTGCTGAAGGACGGCGCCCCGGCACAGCCGGAGAGCATCCTCGATCCCAACTACGTGATCGGCGTGTGGGCCTCGGCCAGCCGCCGCGCTGTGCGCACCCTCAACGACGGCGGTGCTGCGCCCGACGACAGCGGCGGATGGGTTCAGGTGTCCCGCCTGGGCATGCCCCTGACCAACGAGGCGGTCATCCCCATTGGCATGAAGGACTACTGGAATTCCCTGACACCCTACGAGGAACTGGCAGACACCCTGCTCGACAAATACTTCTACAACCCCGAGCTGGCACTCTACATGGACGACGACCTGTTCGGCGGCGCCGTTCCCGCCTTTGCCGCCCTGCGCATCCAGCGCAACTCCCTGCAATCCTTCGATTTCGGCAACGGCCAGGACGGCCTGTACGGCCTGAAAGGCAGCGCCGCTGTTGCCGGCACTGCCCTGGATGACGCCATCTTCGGCACTCTGCTGCTGCCCGGCCCCGGCCAGCCCCGCTCGGCCGATCTCTGGCCCATCTTCCACACCGGCGTGCCCAACTTCCCGCCTTACCAGCTGGCAACGGGCAAGAATGGCAACCCCCTGGCTGCCGGCAAACCATTTGTCAACAACTTCCTGCCCAACGGCGGCGACATGCTGCGCCTCAATATGGCCGTGCCCGTCACCGGCCGCAACGACCCGGCATTCAGCCCGGCGGGCCTGATCCAGGCAGCCGTCCTGGGCCTGACCGACCCGGCCTATAACGCCACCGCAGATTTGGAATTCATCCCCAACATGGACGGCTTCCCCAACGGCCGCCGCCTGGAGGACGACGTAACCCAGATCGAGCTGCAGGCCGTCGCCGGCGCTGCCCTGGCCGCTATTGGATTGTGGTACGACGACTACACGGCAGGCAGCCCCAACCCGGTGACCCAGGACCTGCTCGACGTGCTGACCTACACCACGGGAGTGACCAAAAACGACAAGGCTTTTAAAGACAGCTTCCCCTACCTGGCTGCTCCCTGGAGCGGCACGGAAACGGATGAGGAGTAAATCTCATTAATCTATAAATCATTCAACATGTTTATCCATAAACTTTCCAAATACGGCCTGATGCTGTTTGCCGCCCTGATGCTCGGCAGCACCCTCATGGCCTCCAGCCACCGGGAAGCGCCGCTGATTGCCAACGACCCGCTGGCCGACAATACGGACCTCTACGCGTTCCGCAACCCGCGCAACCCGCGCAACATCGTGATCATCGCCAACTACGTGCCGATGCAGCTGCCCCACGGCGGGCCCAATTACTACAGCTTCGGCGAAAACGTGCGCTACGAAATCCACATCGACAACGACGCTTCCAAACCGGGCGACGAGATCATTTACCGCTTCACCTTTTCCCAGCGCAACGAAGATCCTACGACGTTCTTCAACATCCGCCTGGGCAAGCAGAACCTGAAGACCACCTACCGCCTGGAGAAGAGCATCAACGGCGGGCGCACCTGGCTGCCCATCCTGGTGAACGGCAACGTGCCGCCGCCCCGGATCGGCGAGCGCTCGATCGAATCTCCGGTCGGCCTCAACACCACCTACGGCGACCTGTTCCGCAGCGCCTACCGCCGCGCCCATACCGGCGAGAACGTCTTCTGTGGCGTCGTGGACGACCCCTTCTTTGTCGACCTCGGCGGCATCTTCGACCTGGGCGACGCCCCCCGGCAGAACGGTGCCCCCCGCGACGGACTGGCCTGCCAGAACGTGAGCGCCATAGCTCTGGAAATCCCCATCCGCTACCTGCTGAAGAACGGCGCCGGCCGCCGGCCCGAGAACATCCTCGACTCCGACTACGTGATCGGCGTATGGGCATCGGCCAGCCGCCCCCGCATCCGCACGCTGGAGCCCGCCGGCGAATCCTATTCCGGCGACTGGGTGCAGGTGTCCCGCCTGGGCATGCCCCTGACCAACGAAGCGGTCATCCCCATCGGCATGAAGGACTACTGGAATTCCCTGACCCCCTACGACGAGCTGAACGATACCGTGCTCGACCAGTATTTCTACAACCCCGAGCTGGCCCTTTATATGGACGACGATCAGTTTGGCGGCGCTGTGCCCGCCCTGGCGCCCCTGCGCATACAGCGCAATTCGCTGCAAAGCTTCGACTTTGGCAACGGCCAGGACGGCCTCTACGTCCTGAAGGGAAGCCCGGCGGTGGCCGGCACCGCCCTCGACGACGCCATTTTCGGCGAACTGCTGCTGCCTGGCCCCGGCCTGCCGCGTTCCGTCGACCTTTGGCCGGCCTTCCACACCGGCGTGCCCAACTTCCCGCCTTACCAGCTGGCGACGGGCAAAAACGGCAATCCCCTGGCGGAAGGCAAACCCTTCATCAACAACTTCCTGCCCAACGGGGGCGACATGCTGCGCCTCAACATGGCCGTGCCGCCTACGCCCCGCAACCATCCGCAGTTCAGCTCCCTGGGCCTGATTCAGGCTGCCGTGCTGGGGCTGACCGACCCGGAATACAATGCCTCCCGCGACCTTCAGTTTATCCCCAACATGGACGGCTTCCCCAACGGGCGCCGCCTGGAGGACGACGTCACCCGCATCGAGCTGCAGGCCGTCTCCGGCGTCGTGCTGGCGGCCATCGGCCTGTGGTATGACGACTACACTGCCGGCAGCCCCAACCCGGTAACCCAGGATTTGCTCGACGTACTTACCTATTCCACCGGCGTGGAAGCAAACGACAAGGGATTCATCAACGGCTTCCCCTTTGTAAGCTATCCGTTCGCGGGCGACGGCGAATGCGGCGGCACCCTGGCTTCCTCCTCCGGCAACCGCCCCGGGGTTTCGGCCCTGGGCCTGAGTACGCCCTCCGTGGGACAGAAAGTGGTGATGGGCAACTACCCGAACCCCTTTGAAAACCAGACGACGATCCGCTACCAGGTGGATCAGCCCGGCCCGGTCAACGTATCGGTCTATGACATCAGCGGCCGCCGCCTGGACGTGCTGGCCAATTCCTTCCAGGAAGCCGGCGAATACCAGGTGGACTGGGACGCTGCGAATTATCCGGCAGGTATATACTTCGCCCGCGCTGAAGGCGCCGGCGGGCAGCTGCTGCAGGTGCTGAAGCTGGTAAAAGCCAGATAAGGATTTTGTTGCCTGGCTTCTGTTCGGAGTTGTGCTGTTTGCAGACAGGATGGACGGAATTGGGAGCTTGGCCGAGTGGGTGTTTGGAGACAGGATTAACAGGATGGACGGGATTGGGAGCTTGGCCGAGTGGGTGTTTGGAGACAGGATTAACAGGATGGACGGGATTGGGAGCTTGGCCGAGTGGGTGTTTGGAGACAGGATTAACAGGATGGACAGGATTGGGAGCTTGGCCGAGTGGGTGTTTGGAGACAGGATTAACAGGATGGACGGGATTGGGAGCTTGGCCGAGTGGGTGTTTGGAGACAGGATTAACAGGATGGACAGGATACGGGGTTTTGGGCTTTATCATAGACAGGATGAACAGGATGGACAGGATTTTTGCCGGCACGGTGTTTGGGGGCTGTCCAAGGACTGTTCAAAACGCTGTGTCTTTTGTTTAAACCGCTGCGGAGACACGTAGAGAGGTCACAAAGTATTCGCTGTCAAGCGAATACTCTGCGGTTCGGCTACCCGTCTGAGGCGGGACACCCCATACCTCCTGCACACGCTTGGCCTCGACTCCGCTCGGCTTTCCCTCTTCTGCTGTCCAACCTCAGACGGGTAGCCTGCGGTTCACAGCGGCCTCTGCGGTTCAAAACTTGCGGGCGGACACACATTTCTGAACAATCTCGATCAAGCCTGGAGACTGTCCATCCTGTACATCCTGTCTAACAACGCTTTTCGCACAGCCCGGCACCATTCGGGCAATCCTATGCATCCTGTCTATTTTAGATACGCTACTTTTTAGCAATCAAATCAGCAATCAAAAACCAGAATAAAAAAGTCAAAAAATGAAAATTCTTCATACCTTCTTCATCTTATCTATCATGGCCTCCTCTCTCTTATCCTGCAATTCAGGCAGCCAAAAGAGCAGCGACAGCAAACAGCAAGCCATAGTTGTCCCCAAACTGCTGGACCGCCACCCTGCCCTGCGGCAGGAAAAAGAATGGGAAAAAGTGCAGAACTACTACGTGGAAAACCGGCAAAAGCTGGAGCGCGATCCCTCGAACAACGAAGCCCGGCTGGCCCTGGCCCATCTCTTCATCAACGAAGCGCGCGTCACCGGCGAGCACGGCCACTACTATCTGGCGGCTCTCGAAGTGCTGGACGGCATCAAACTGGAAGCGGCGGACGAAGACGTCCGCTTCCGGGCACTGGCGGCTAAGGCCGGGGTCCAACTGTCGCTCCACGATTTCGCGGCGGGCCTGGAAACGGCGAAACAGGCCGTGGCGATCAATCCTTATAATGCTCAGATCTATGGTGCCCTGGTTGATGCCAATGTGGAGCTGGGGCGTTACGATGAAGCCGTGGCCATGGCCGACAAGATGGTGTCTATCCGGCCCGACCTGCGCTCCTATGCCCGCATATCCTACCTGCGCGAGATTTACGGGCAGGTGGACGGTGCCATCGAGGCTATGAAGCTGGCGGTGGCTGCCGGCTTTCCGTCGTACGAAGAAACAGCCTGGGCGCGCCTTACTCTGGGCAGGCTCTACGAGAATTACGGCAGCCCGGATGAGGCGGAACAGCAGTACCAAATGATCCTGGCCGAACGGCCGGATTACCCCTTTGCCATCGGGGCTCTGGCCGATATGGCCATCAAAAGAAAAGACTATCCGGAGGCCGAACGCCTGCTGAAGCAGGCTGCGGGCATCATTCCGGAATTCAGCTTCTACGAGTCGCTGGCACATATTTATAAAGAAACCGGCCGGCAGGAGGCTTTTGAGAACACCATGAAAGAATTGTGGGCCATGCTGAAAGACGATACCGACAGCGGCCACAACATGAACCTGGAATACGCTCAGCTGAACTCCGAACTGATAAAAGACCAGGACAAAGCCCTGGAATATGCCCGGAAAGAGTATGAGAAACGCCCGGACAACATTGACGTCAACCGCGTGATGGCCGCCATTTACTACCGGCGCGGCGATTCCGCCGAAGCCGCCCGGCACCTGCAGGCAGCTACCCGTACCAATTCCCGCCACCCCGGGCTGGAGGAATTGCGGCAGCAGTTGGCGAGCCGTTGAGTATGACAAGGCGAAGTGATGTCGGCTGGCGACTCCGGCATGCTCTGTCTTGTCGGTCGCTTGTCGACTATCGAATAACAGACCATTTCTGATCAACTCCTTTTGTCCCGCTCACCTTATATAAGACTTGACAAGTTTACCGGAGGTTCGCTCCTTGAAAAACTTGTCAAGTCTACGCTTTCTACTACCCCCGGCTTTCCCGTTTCATAGAGCAATTGTAACCTTTCATCGAAAGACGGCGTCTCATTCGTAGACGCCAGGTACCTTTTTATAGATGTTACCTTGTTTTTTCAGGTACCTTGTATTGCATAGTACTTTATTTATGCCTACATTTGCAAACATGAAAACGAATGAATTGAAAAAGATCAGGACACAGATGGCCAGGCAGATGCGGCGGGGCGTTTTGGAGCTCTGCATCCTGTCCATCGTTTCGGAGAAGGAGGCCTATCCTTCCGACATCATCAAGGAATTGAAGGCTTCGGAGCTGATCGTAGTGGAAGGCACGCTCTATCCGCTGCTCAGCCGCCTGAAAGACCAGGGCCTGCTGCAGTACAACTGGCAGGAGTCCTCCATGGGCCCCCCCCGCAAGTATTATTCGATAACCGATACCGGGCGGGAGTTCCTCAAAAGCCTGATGGACACCTGGGACAAGCTCGTAGAAGCCGTCAATCGCTCAACAAAAAACATTTCGACTAATGAATAAGGTACAGCATATTAACTTAGGCGGTTTTCCATTTACTATCGACGAAGACGCCTTTGAACACCTCAGCAATTACCTGGAAACCATCCACCGCCACTTCCGGGGTTCTGAGGGCTACGAAGAAATCACCAACGATATCGAGGCCCGCATGGCGGAACTCTTCCAGGAAAGCCTGGGCGAGCGCGGTTCCATCATCACCGTGAAAGAAGTAAAGGACGCCATTGTCATTATGGGCACGCCCGAGGACTTTGGCGCCGAACCCCTCGGCGAGGAGCCGGAACCCCGCAAAACGACAGGCAGCGGCTACCGCCCCGGCAAGCGCCTGTTCCGCAACCCGGAAGACGAAGTGCTCGGCGGCGTCTGCTCCGGCATCGCCGCTTACTTCGGCATCGCCGACCCGCTCTGGATCCGCCTGCTCTTCATCGTAATCACCATTTCCGGCGGCTTCGGCATTCCGGCTTACCTCATCCTCTGGGCCATCGTGCCCAAGGCGGAGACGGCCAGCGACCGGTTGGCCATGCGCGGGGAGCCGATCAACGCCTCCAACATCGGCCGCATCATCGAAGAGGAGTTCCAGCACATCTCTGACAAAGTTTCGGAACTCGGCAGCGAACTCGGCGGTAAAAAAAAAGAGTTTAGCGCATCCGGCGGGGCCGGCGCCCTCGGCGAGGCCCTCCGCCAGGGCGTAAGCCTGATCGGCAAAGCGCTGCGGGCCGTGATCGAGGTAGTGCTTAAGCTTTGGAAACCCCTGCTGATCCTGGTCGGCGGCGCTTTGATCCTCGCTTTCGCCGCCGCCTGGATCGCCACCGTCGGCAGCGTCGTCTTTGCCTGGCCGCTCTTTCAGTTCTTTTCACCCGACCCTCCGTTCCTGGCTACGCTGGGCGCCTTCAACCTGCTCATCATCATTGGGATGGTGTTGCTCGCTCTTGTATTAACGATTACCCGACTGTTATACGGCGCCCGCATGAGCCCGGCCTGGCGGGCCGGCCTGACGGCCTTCTGGGTACTCAACGTCGTCAGCTTGTTCGTCGTGCTGCCCATGTCCGTCCGCCAGTTCGCCCAGGAAGGAGAAATCACCCGACAGCTAAGCCTGGAAGCTTTGCCCACCGATACGCTTCACCTGCGCATGGGGGAAAGTTTCCACGGCGACAGCTGGTTTCAGCTGGACGAGATGAAGCTCGTCCGCGACCAGCTCATCAGCAATGAAATCAACCTGTTCATCGAAAAAGCGGAAGGCCCGCAATTCGAACTGACCGAAGTAAACAAAGCCCGCGGCGACTCCTTCAACGCAGCCGAAAGCCGGGCGAATGCCATCCGGTACCAGCCGGAACAGCAAGGCAACCAGCTCACCCTGCCCGCCTACTTCGCCATCCCCAAAGGCGAAAAGTGGCGGGCGCAGGAGGTAAAGCTCTACCTGAAAGTGCCCGTCGGCAAGTCTATATTCATCGACGGCAATGTCTACGACTACGTAACCCGCATCGCCAAAGCGGACGAAGACGTCCTGCTCTACCACAATCCCAACCAGGTCTGGACGATGACCGAGGAAGGCCTGGCCTGCAACGGCTGCGCCGGCGACGGCGAACAGGGCCTGTCCTTTGAAGGTTTCACCAAAGTCAGCATCGAAGGCCCGATCAAGGTCAGCATCGAACAAGGAGACGAGTTCTCCGTACGCCTGTCCGGCCGCTCCCATCTGGTCAATAAGGTAGAATCCGAGCAGCTTAGCGACCGCCTGGTGGTTTCCACCAGCCTGAAACGGCCGTCGTCTCCCATCCGCCTGCACGTCATCCTGCCCGAGCTGAAGCAGCTGGACCTGGAAGAGACCGACGACGTGCGCATCGGCGGCTTCAACGGCGGAACCCTGCAGATCAACCTGAGCGGCAGCCAGGAGTTCAAGGCTGACGCCGCCCTCGACTCTCTGATCCTCTTCCAGGAGGGGCGCAACAAGGTGGACCTGCGCGGCAGCTACGGCTTTCTCAAAGCTGCCCTTTCCGGAAACGCCAGGCTGGACGCGGAGAAGGCCGAGGTGGGCGAGGCGGACGTCAACGCCTCCGGTGCCAGCAAGGTGGATCTGGGCAGGGTAGGGAAGTTGGCGCAACAGGTGGATGAGTCGAGCCGGGTAAGGGTGGAGGAGGAGTGAGGGGAGGGAACTCGTTATTGGTTATTTTTCCTGATATGGGCAGAATGGGTTATTGGTTATTAGCGGGCGGGAGGCAGGTTGTTCGTTGTTTGCTGGTGGCTGAACAAACAACAAACAACGATCAACGGATAACTGAAATATGCTGTTTACCGATATTCGAATCATCGCCCCGGACCGGCACCTTGTCGGCCGGGGTGCTTCGGACGGCCACTTTAAAGTGGCTCGTGCCAAATCAATTCAACGCCTTCACTACCTTCCCTACCCACGCCCGCCCCTCGCTCATCAACCGGACGAAATACCCGCCCGCAGGCAAGCCGGAAATATCCAGCGTGGCCAAACCGGACAGCCCCGCCTTTTTCAGAACCACCTTTCCAAAGCTGTCGATGATCTCGACATCCGCAGGCTGCACCCCTTCCAATTCAATATTCAGGACATCGAAGGCCGGGTTGGGGTATATCTTCCATTCAGTCGGCTCCGCCGGTACCTGAACCGTGCTCACCGGGTTGCACCCCGCTTCAATGCACCCCCTTGCATCCACCTTTATCAGCCAGCCATACGACCTGGCGGCAGGCAGATATTGGTTGTTGTAGCCGCAGGCAACGATGGTGCCGCTTGGCAGCACCGTCACCCCTCCGGTATAATTGACCGAACCGCTGACCGGGTGCCAAAGTACCGTATCCAGCCGTTCCCACTCGGTTTCGCCCTCCGCAGACACCTTGTGCATCCAGGCGGAGAGCGGGTTGGGGTGTTCGCCGATGATGGGTTCCGCCATTTGCCCGACAGCTACCCAGCCGCCGTCGGGCGTAGGCGCCAGCTCGATAAAAGCATTCTGATAGCTGGTGGGCAACCCAACGGTTTTTTCCCAGACGATGTTGAAATTGCTGTCCCGTTTAATGATCCTGCCGCGGCTGATCGAACCAAACGGGTCGTTGGGGTTGGCGATTTCGAAGGTGCGGCTGGAATATACCCAGCTACCGTTGTCCAGGTGGTGCAGGCCTATCGTGCCTAAGGCATCGTTTATGGTTGGAGCTTCCCACTCCCATTTTAGATTTCCTAAACTGTCGATGGCAAAAAACTTGCTTTTCCCCCATACTTCTTCCAGCGGGGCTGTACTATTTCGCTTGCTGCTTTTTCCAGCGCCTAAAATAAAAGTGTTTTCATCTATTTGGAGAAAGCGTAAATGCCGGCGGTTTCGGCAATAGCTTCCAAATCTTCAATCGCATCGGCTTCTAGCTCGTGAACCGCCTCTTCCGCCAGGATGGTGAAAATGTCCCGGATGTCGTTCAGGTCGTCGGTTTCTTCTTCTGTCAGGGAGAACCTGGAGGGCGCATTGTCCAGGACAAGGAACGCCCTTGCCGTTTCTCCTTTGGCCAGGTACTCCCCGGCGAGCCACAAGTCCGCCTCGTAGTGATCCAGGTTGCCGATCCAGGCATACAGCGAATCCTGGTCAATTGGAGTTACGGCGCTGCTAATATCCATCGGTTCCTCATTTGCCCCCATGGGGTCGAAATAATACTCAATGTTGAAGCCGCCGTCATTGGTAAAGTCGCTGCCGGTAAAACCCGGCGCATAGGAAAAGCGGTTGCCGGCGGCAGCGTATGTTATCGGATCATCTTCAGGGTTCTCGAGCCCCTGCATTCTTCTGATGTTGTCCACTGGCGCAGGCGTATCGGCGATCAGGAAGTCAAAATCCGTTACGCCGAGATTGGTGTTGCACTCATAGTAAAGCCCTCTGGGCGGGTTGGTGAAATCGGCATTCTGGCCATTGGCGACATTGCCATAAACCAGGCTGCCGTATAAGTTTCTTCTGATGGCGTTGTTGAACCGGCCCAGGGTTTTGCTCAAAGTGCCGATGGTGCTGGAAAAATTATAATGCCCTGCCTCATGGGCTAGGGTATTCAAATTGCTTCCCGAAGCGGCTTCTGTATCTCCCATATCTCTGTAGTCAATAACGATTCCATCAACATCGGCGGGGGCGGGGGGCAGGTAGGCGTATCCACTAGTTCTCAGGTTGTTTGAGCAGTCGCTGTCAGGTAATATGCACCTGACAATCCAAATATTCAGGTATTTGTCAACTGGCCACCGGCTCAGGTTTTTCAGGCCAGCATCAGAGGCCGGGTCATTATGGTTAACTTCAGGGTTATCCGCAGGGCTCATTTTGGGCAAAGGCGAGCGGGAAGTTCGCTAAAGCGAAAAGTAACAGCAGGCATGCCCTCAAAGATTCGGAAAAGTTTTTCAGGTTCTTCATAAGAGCGATCAATTTGTGGTTAATGAAATGCTTTGGCCATAGAAAGGGCTATGGCACTAGTGCTTTCGGCACTAAATAAAGGGGCAATAAACTTGCTCTTTTCCACCGCGCCTTCGTTGGCTCAAAGGGCTTCGTAGCTACGGCTACGATCCCTTCAAGCCGCCTTGGCCCGGCGGAAAATAGCGGCGTTTCTTATCACCCTTTACTTAATGCCGAAAGCACTAGCCGAATCCAGAGCTGTTCAATGTGTTTGTAAACCGGGGAAGGGGCAGTTAGAAAGCGCTTGTTTTGGGCATTAAAGGAATAAGAGGATAGATAAAACAGAAAAAAGCCAGCCTTGCATTCAAGGCTGACTTTTTTATTTTTTTTTCTTCATTTAGCGAATCTACCTGTGCCGCACGAAGAGTTTGGAGGGCAATTCTCGATATTTCTTATTTCAATTTCTTGTTGTGTTATTTTCCATTACGTTACCGGAAAAACACCTTGGTTAAATACGAGCGAGATCCACTAAATGTTTAGGTTTTTGTGGCGAAGGAAAATTAACCTCCGCCAATAGATGGTACGGTGGACTCATAGGCGATTGTTTGTAGGCTGGCCCGTGTCGTGTCTTTCAGCGTTGGCCGCGAGATCGTTTCCATTCCTCCGGATGATCAGGATCACCCTGAGACGGTTAGAAGGGACACTGGATGCAATTTCCCGGAATGAAAACAGAGATGGGAAAAAGCCGGCGCTCAAAGAACAGGTGGACTTGCCTGGTTAAACAATTATTGATGCTGATCCTAAAATTATATAAAATTTCAGGAATGGTCAAATTTGCGGGGGATAATATTTTGAAAAAAAATTTCAGTAACTTTTTTCTGCCTGTTTCGTCATTCATGGAAAGCAATCTCCTCTCATTATGAAGCGATCCTATACACTGGTTTGTTTTGTTTTCGCCTTTCCACTCCATTTTTTTGCCCAGTCTTATTATACTGTCGGCGTCACTTTTTTCAATGACACCCTGCAATTATATGCGGAGGTGTTCATTCCTGTCAATTCCGCCGGCCAGAGTATTGGCGTCGCCGTTATTCAGGGGTCCGGGGCCAGCGGAACGGACAACGCCTGGGCGCGTTCTTTCGCCGAACAGTTGGCGGGGCAGGGTATTTATGTGCTGTTGCCGGATAAAAGGGGAGTAGGCAAGTCGCAAGGAGACTGGAAAACTGCCTCCTTCGAAGAACTGGCTGCCGACGCCGCCGCTTCCGCCCGCTATCTTCAATCGGAATACAGCCTGGAAAAGGTAGGTGTTATGGGGCTCAGCCAGGGTGGCGTCATAGTCCCTGTGGCGGCTGCCCAGGAAAGCGGAGTTGGCTTTGTAATAGATATCGTAGGTTCTGCGGTTCCTTTTGAAGATATGATCATTCACGAAGTGGTCAATACCAGCCTGAGAGAAGGCCTGGGGCCGGAGGAAGTCAGGAAGGTGCTGGAACTGCATGTCCTGATGAAGGAATTCGTCAAAACTGGCGACTGGGGCCCCCTGGAGGCCCAGTACAAGGAACTGAAGGCATCGGCCTGGGCTGATTATGCGAGGACCTTTCCCCAGGATAAGGACAGTTGGGTCTGGGGCTGGATCCGCCTTAACTTTGATTTTGACCCTCTACAGTACTGGGCGGCGGTGAAACAGCCGGCCTTTATCGCCTACGGTGCCCGGGATGAACATGACAATGTTCCGGTTTGGCGGAGCGTGTACCGCCTGCAGTCCGTTTTTGCGGAGAAGCAGAAAGGAAATTTCGAAATACACGTTTACGATACTGGTCACGCCATGTACCAGAGCGATAAGGCGGAGCTGCACAAAGGGTTTGTTGCTGACCTCCTCAAATGGATTAAAGAGGTGAAATGATCCGGGGCATGATAATAGTAGTATGCTAAAAAAAAACTCTATTTTCGCTCCAAAACCGACCGACATTGAAGCTGCGCACCCTGCTCCTTATCCTTATCGCCGCCGTCATTACCTGTTTTGTAGGCTTCTACAACAACTTCCCGATCGTATTCCCGGATACGGGTACCTATATCAGCTCCGGTTTTGCCAATTATGTACCGATCGACCGGCCCATCTTCTACGGGTGGTTCCTGCGGCACGCCAGCCTGGCGGAGAGCCTCTGGCTGGCCATCCTGGCTCAGGCCCTGATCCTGGCCCTGCTGCTGTACTACTTCTTCCGCCAGTTCGTGGAGGCCCGCTACCGGGCGGCCCTGTATCTGGGGTTCGCGTTTTTCTGCACCCTGTTCACCGGGCTGTCCGTCCACGTCAGCACCCTGATGCCCGACATTTTTGCCCCGATGATGATGCTGAGCCTGGGGCTGCTGCTGCTGGTGCCGGGGCTGAAGGTTCGCGACCAGGCGGTTATTGGCATCATTCTCTTTTACAGCATGGCGGTCCATTACGCCCACCTGTTCACGGCCTACCTCATCCTGGGGGCGGTCAGCCTGCTGTGGCTGCTGTACCGGAAGCGGGGGCTCATCCGGCTCCGGGCGTTGCTGCTCTGCTGGGGCGTGGTGTTGCTGTCCAGCCTGCTGATCCCGGCAACCAACTGGGCGATGGGGGAGGGGTTCGGCCTGTCGAAGGGCGGGCACGTCTTCCTGATGCAGCGCCTCGTCCACTGGGGAGTCATCGAAGAATACCTGGCGGAGGCTTGCCCCGAAAAAGGGTACCGCTTTTGCGCATACAAAGACAGCATCCCGCTGGACTTCATCTGGGATCCGGAGAGCCCCCTCCACAAAACGGGCGGCTGGCTGGAGAACAAGCAAGAATACCAGGCGATCTTCGGGGACGTCCTGACCGACTGGACCTACCTCCGCATCATCCTGGCGCGCAGCTTCGAAACAAGCCTGGAGCTCTTCTTCAGCTTCGACGTGGGCGACACCACCGCTCCCGCCCTGGACGGGTCGAGCCCGTTCGAGACCATCAAGATGCGCCTGCCGGAGCAACTGCGCCGGTACCGGTTTTCCCGCCAGAGCTTCGGGAAGCTGGATTTCAGCCTGCTCAACTACATGCAGCGCGTGGCCCTGCTGGGCGCTTTGTTCATCTCCATCCTCCTGTTGCTCTCCCCCCGCGTGCCCATGCCGCAGAAGCTCCTGATCGGGTTTTTCCTGCTTGCTCTGGTTGCCAACGCCGTGGTGTGCGGCCCCCTCTCCGGCGTTTTCGCCCGCTACCAGTCAAGGGCCATGTGGCTGGTATTGCTGCCCCTGTTCCTGCTGGCCAGCCGATATCCCTGGTTCCGGAAGCTGTGGGAGTGGTGGGCGGTTAAAGAAGAGGCGGGCAGTGGTTGAAAGGGAGGGGCAGGCCGTCACCATCAAAATAAGGGCTTCAGCGGGAAAAGAAAGAAAGCGCCCTACTTCTTTGCACTAAGCATTTTGGCCACCCCCTCCACTGCCCATTCCAAATCCACTACGCCCCAGTAATCGTTATCCACAAAATCGTCGGTCAGCCTTTCGACAATATCAATCCTCCTGCCCGTTTTGCTTTTCAGTATGCCGTAATTATACCCTACCGGTTGCTCCCATTCCAGCTGGTGCTGGCGGGCGAGGGCTTCGCCCAGGTAAGCGGCACAGGGAAGGTGCAAATCCTCCAGCGCCAGGTTGTCGGCATTCCAGAGGAAGGACGCCCCCACTTTATTTATACTTTCCATGGAAAAGTCGAGGCTGTCCCTGTCGATATTCAAAGCCACAGAGAGGATGGCTTTTATCTCCTCCAGATTGGCCTGCCTGCCGTCTCTTATTTCAAAGTGAAAGCCGTAGTTGGGTTCTTCCGGCCTTTTTCTCAGCATATCGTATTCAACCGGATCGGGCAGCTCCTTCTCCAGGAACGCTGCCAGTTCAGGGTCGAAGCCGATCAGCGTCCGGATGCTCTCCAGGACGGCATATTTGCCGGGGCTGAACCGCTCGCTCCATGCGACCAGCACGTGGCCGGAATCCATCTGGTAGAAGGCGTTCCCGAAGAAGGCGGGGTGTTCGCCCGGGTCGAACTGCTTCGCCTCCTCCTTAGGGCCCGGAGAAGAATAACTTCCCCATTTGATCCGGCTCTTTTTCCGCCAGGCTGCGTTGCGGGATCGGTTGCGTAGCGCCGCTATGCGCCCTCCCCGCGCCTTGCCTGGCGAAAAAATAGCACGCCTGAAATGAGGAACTTATTTTTCTCCGGCCCCTTCAGGCGGCTGAAGGAGGCTTCGTCAATGTCCACCCAGTACGATACTTCGTTTCGCTTGCTGCTGAAGAGCACCCGCTGGAAGGAAACCCGCGATAATTGCGCTGCGTCCTCCCGTGAACGGGCCACGATCGCCGCGCCGTTGTAAAACTCCACAACGGCCTCTCCGGCGGCGGTTTCAAATGTCTTCGTAGCGCCACCGACCGGCAGGGTGCCGGCCTGGGAAAGGGTGCTGTTTTTTTTCATCGCCTCCAGCTCCTCCGGAGTCAGCACTTTTACCATGAGCTGTTCGTTGGCACCCAGGATGATCTTCCGGGATTGGCTGTCGGCGTGGTTGGGCATGAGCGTGAGGGTGAATATTAGAAAAATGAGCGTTTGAAGGTTTGGCATAAGCGGTTGGGTTGTAAACTAAACTAAACAGTACATTTGTCGCATAAAATGTGCCAATCGTCGAAGGCGGAGGCGGGTTTAGCATTGCACCCGCAGGCGTCCGCCTCTGTGAGTGCTTACCGCAATGTACACAAGAAACAACGCCTCCATCTCCCCCCTACCGCCATGCGCATCAGGTTGAAATGTTAACGTATGCGGTCCTATTAGCCTGGACAGCCCGAAGGGCTAACATAACTTAGCATGGGGCAACGCCCCGTGCACAATTGCCACATCTGCCTACGGCCTGAAAGGCCAACATAACACGGACTGCTTTGCCTCCAGATGGCTTCCCGGGCTTATGTTGTAACCTGATGCCGGGCTTTTTTCACGGGGCGTTGCCCCGTGCTGGGAAATATTGGCCTCCGGCATGCGCCGGAGCAGGCTCTTCGGGCCGGGTTCCGAGACCTGGCCCAAATTTTAACATCCAAACCTGATGCGCATGCCCCCTACCTCCTCACCACCGGCAGCCGCACCTGCGAGGGATATTTCTCTGAATGATGGACCTTATTCCGGGCTACTACCCCTTCCGCCTCATCGTAATTGTTTCCTCCCGTATTCAGGTTGCGCTCAAAGCGCGGGAAGTTGCTGCCCGACACCTCGATGCGGATGCGGTGGCCGGGGGCGAAGTAGTTGCTGGTCGACAGGGGCGTCAGTTCCAGCTTGTAGACTTTGCCCGCCTCCATGAACACCTCCTTGTCGTACCCCTCCCGGTAGCGGGCGCGCTGGATGGTCTCGTCCAGGTTGTAGGCCCGGCCGTCGGGGTAGACGTCGATGAGCTTGAGGGTGAAGTCGGTGTCTTTGGCGTCGGAGGAAACGTATAGGGTGGTTTCGATGAAGCCGCTGACCTCCACGCCTTCGGCCAGAGGTTCGGTGGTGTAGACGAGCACGTCCTGCCGGGCTTCGTTCTTCCGCTGGTCGAAAGCGCCGCCCTCAATGGCGTTGCCGGTGCAGCAGACGTTGCCGCCCAGGGAGGGTACGGGGTTGGCGGGGTCGTAGGTGAAGGCGTCGGGCTTGTCTTCCTGGCCGGGCTTTTGGGTGGAGAGCTTGCCGTCGCCGTACAGGCTGTTGGCGTTGCCGCCACTGGACAGGTAATACGCCACCATTTCCGCCCCTTCCGGCGGCCAGGCGCCGGCCGTCTGCCACTTATTCGAGCCCATGGTGTAGTAGTGTACGCGGGGCGTATTTTCCGGGAAGCCGTTGTCCTCGCCCTTCAGCCAGTAGTCGAACCAGCCGTAGATGAGGCCGTCGTAGTCGAGGCGGGCATCGCCGACGCTGCGTTCGCCCACGATGGTGTTTTCGGTGGCGCGGGTGTAGCGGCAGTGGAGAACGGGAGCGATCACCAGGAACTGGTTATCGGCCACTTCCGGGTCTTTGGCGTTTTGGCGCACATGGTTGAACAGGGCCAGGTTGGGGCTGATCGAGACATCGTACCAGGAGGCGAACCAGAAGCTGGGCACGCCGAAGGGCATGTCGTCGTGGTATAGCCCCCCCTGGTACCAGGCCGGGTCGTTGGGCTTGCGGCGGATCATCTTTTCGTAGATGCCGACGGGGCCGTCCACGTTTTTGATAATGTCCTGCACCGGCAGGTGCCGGAAGGCTTCGGACCAGTCGACTTCCAGCCGCTCGGGTGCCAGGTCGAACCAGCGGGAAGCGCGGATCAGCTCCTCCTGCGTGGCGTCTTTGGGGAAGGTGGGCCGTATGCGGCCGTTCTGCACTCCGTACAGCCAGGAGGTGAAGAGCATCTGCTGGGCGCCGCCCCGGTACCAGTTGCCCTGCTCGTAGTATCCACCCACCCGGCCCACGCCGGCGCCGAAGCCTTGGGGGACCATAGCGGCGTGGGCGGGATGATCGAGGGCCGCCACTGCCATCTGCCACTCGGCGGTAGAGGAGCAGCCCAGGGTGCCAACCTTTCCGTTGCACCACGGCTGTTCGGCCATCCAGCTGAAGGCGTCATAGCCGTCGGTGACGGGTACGCCCAGGATGTCCCAGTCTCCTTCGGAGAAGTAGCGCCCGCGTTCGTTCTGCACCACGTAGGCGTAGCCGCGGCTGACCGCCTCGTAGGCGCGCTCGAAGGTGCGGGCGGACAGCTCGCCGTCGACCCAGGAATTGAAGTTGTAAGGCGTTTTGGAGAAGATGACGGGCACGGGCTTGTCTGTCTTCGGCCGGTAGATGTCGGTGGCCAGGCGGATGCCGTCGCGCATGGGCATCATCACCTTCTGGTCGATGATGGCGATGGCTTCGAGCTTCTGGAGGATGGCTTCGCCCTGAGCGGGCAGGCGGCAGGCGGAGAGGAGGAGGAAAAAGAGGATGAGTTGATTTTTCATATTGTTGAATTTCGCTGTTCGCTGTTCGCTGTTTGCTGTATCCCCAGATGGCCGCTCCGGAAAAAGAGGAGCCATTCGTACAGGACCGGAGTGCATGTTCTCAGGCCATCAATCTCTTTTACCTTCTCCCTGAATTTCTCGTTGTGCTCCTGGAAGGCTTGCTCGCCTTTGGATTCAATGGCCGCCTGCGCGCCGGCGTCATTTTCGGTGAAGGTTTCGATCACCCATTCGAGGTTGTCGGCGCAGGTGCAGGTTTGTCCGGATGCGAAAAACGGAACCAGAAAGAGCAGTGTCAGGAGTTTTTTCATCATTTTACAATAGTTTTAAAGGACGGCCATTTTGGAAAGTGTATTCCCCTTTCTACCGGCCGAACCGCAACAAAAAACAAAAAAGATTCCTTATAGCTCCGCTACCGCTTCACCCCTTGCGTCGTAAAGGAAATCCCCTGCTGGCCCGTCGTGGAGATCATTACCGCCTCGAAGAAGGGCTCCAGGGCCCCTTTTTGAGCCGACCACTCAAAGATGAAGTTCGCGCCGGTGCCGCCCTCCTTATCGCTCTGGTCGATGACGATCTCAATCGTCTCCAGGGGCCGGATAAAGATGGGATGGTCGAAATAGGTCCGGATCAGCCGCCCGTCGGTGCTGTAGTAATCCGCCCGGTGGATGTACACGGAGTCGGTGGAACTCTTGTTCCGCATGCTGACCGTGGCCGTCAGCGGATGGGTGATCTGCACATTGCGGTCGTAGATTTCCGAGTAGATGGACAGGTAGGTGCTGCCATGGGAGAGGCTGTCCGGCTGGGACAGGGTTATCCGGCGCTTTTCCCAGTTGACGGGGTCCAGCGAACTCAGCTCTTTTTCCTGGCCGCAGGCCGCCAGCAGCACGGCCAGGATCATGGCTCCGGCAAGTTGTCTCATAGGCCCTTTTTTATGGGGGGTAAAATACAAAATTCCGGGAAGGTTGTTGCCGGGCAGGGGTTAACCTTGCGTGGAGCTGGCGAAGTTCTTGGTTATTTTGCCGGTTGCGGGCTGCCGGCAATAACCAATAACCCGGCCCAACGCCGGGTGGCTTAATAACTGCCTTATAACGCTGTTCCCAGGTCATTGCCTCTCTCCCCGCCCGCCCTCCAGGTGGCCATATCGTAGAGCACCTTCGCCCAGATCAGGATACAGGGGACCGCTTTCAGCACGTAGGGTTTGATCCATTCCTCCCGTATCGGGCGGGGGAAAATATCAGTTGGCGACAGGGAAGTCAGCACGAAAGCGCCGATGAACAATACGGTATTGAGCACGTTCTTTTCGCTGTTTACGTACCACAGGGCGACGCCCGCCATGGCGATGACAAAGGTCGGCGACTCCGCCTTGTGGTTGAAGATCACCACCCAGATCAGGACGGACGCCAGCAGCAAATACCGGAAGCCCAATTCCTTATAGGCTTTCAGGTTGGCCAGCGGCAGCAGGAACAAGGCCACGCCCGCCAGGACGACCATATTCTTGCTTATGGAAACCGAAAACCAGGAGTGCAGCCATCCCATGACCGAATACCCGTAGGACAGAGAATGGTCTTCGGCCAGCATGCGCCGGTAACTGTCCAGCAGCGCCATATACTGCTCATAATCGACAACAGCCAGGGGGACGACGAACAGCGCCGCTGTCCACAAAACGGTATAGAGGGTCAGCTTCCACTTCTGCGGGTAAAAAATAAACAGGGCGAACCCCACGATCCCGAACAGTTTGATGAATGCCGTGCCCACGATGCTCAGGGCGGCAAGGGAGTAGTTTCTCTTTTCGAGCAGCCCGAAGGCCAGGATCAGCAACCCCGCGATCAGGGCGTTCGATTGCGCATTCTGCATGGAGGTCATCAGTTCGATCAGGGCGATCAGGAGGATCAGCCCCTTTTCCCGGTTGCCCAGCCTGGGCAGGTAGTAGACGGCCAATAGCAAAACCAAAGCGTTGAGCAGGTTCCACAGGCTGAGGCCGAGCCAGTCCGGTGTGACGGCGAACAGCCCGAAAAAAACGGAGAAGGTGGGGGTGTATTTGTACAAATCCCAGTGTTCTTCCGGGTACAGGATGTACAGGTCCTGATCGTTCTTCAGGTGGAAAAACGACTCTTTGAAGATCGTGTAGTTGTTGTAGTGGTTGTACTCCCGGCCACCTTCGAGGTAAGTCTTTTTGCCGGCGGCGACGGACTGGACGCTGGCGGCTACCGCGAACAGGGCGTAGAGCAGGATGATGTTCCTCGGGTTGGCGATGAGTTGGTTGATCTTTTGTTTCATTCGTTTTGCGATATAGCCGGGGCAGTGATTGCCCGATCCCGCCAAAAATAGCAAATCTTCAGGCAAGCTGCTGCTTTGAACCATTTCCAGGTCGTGTTGCAGCAAGTTCTTCGCCCCGTCCCTGTCCTGGCCGGCCGGCAGCAAGTCGTAGGCTTTCTGGGTAGCCTCCAGGCCTCCCATCCGGTAACCCAGGCGAAAAGAATAGGATTGGTCCCGGCGGGTCTCAGGGGAAGGCTGAGCCTGGGTGCGGCACAGGAAAACGCTACAGCAGGGGGCAAACAGCCCCCAAAATAACCATTCCCCTCCACAGTCACAACGGCACCGCGCCTTATTTATGAAAATCCAGCCGGTTTTGCCCTGTTTTTGACGCCAAATTCGGCCTATTCATCCACTGGGGGACCTACTTGCAGTTGGCAGGCGAGTGGAACGGCCGGCAGTTGCCCGTCGGCGAGAGCGCGGAATGGGCGATGCAAAAACTGGAAATCTCGCGGGAAGAGTACCGCCGCCTCGCCCGGCAGTTCAACCCCGCCTGCTTCGACGCCGAGGCCTGGGCGCAACTGGCGCAGGACGCCGGCATGAAATACCTGGCCGTCACTGCCAAACACCACGACGGCTTCGCCCTGTACCACTCCGAAGTGAGCGGCTACAATACCATACATTTCAGCCTTTATTATTATGTGCTGTTTTTTATTCTTTGTTTCTGTCAACATATTGTAATGTTCCACCCCAACAATTATTCTCTCCTGTCAGGACGCCCTTGTTAAAAAGTGCATGAGCGTACATTGACATTGTTTTGTCATCAAATATTTCCTTTTTCCATTTTCCTGTCTTTTTTATCTGAATTGCGAGAGAGTCGAAGTTGACTTTTTTCTCAAGTTGGGCTAATTCGGCCATTGTATATTCCCAAACTCCGCCAATATTCCAAATAGCGCTGTCATTTTTAAACTCAAAATATCTGTCCTTGCTGTCCAAAGCCAGAGAATGCGCTTTTTCAATTCCTTTGTTGTCGTAGCCAAGATTGTATTCCCTATGCAATGCCCCTTTGAGGAAATTTCCTGTTGTGCAATACTCTCTAGTCAGTCCATTGTTTAGGTTTTTTACTTTGACGACTAAAAAATACTGGAAAGAACTTTCACTATTAATCGCAGCGACATAGTTAAGATATAACTCATCCTTTTGTTGACTGTCAAACGAAGCGGTCAGCAGAAAAGCAAATACTAATATTAATGTCTGTCGTGTCATTTTCATTAAATAGCACATAACTCAAAGTAATGTCTGCGCCCTCGTCCCGAACCTTAGGGGCCGGAGAAAAATAAGTTCCTCCTTTCAGGCGAGCTGTTTTTTCGCCAGGCAACCTGCCTGCCAGCGAGCCTGCCGGCCATGCTGGCACAGCAGGCGGGCTGGCGAGCAGGCAGGGGCGCGAGAGCCTGCCCCGTATACGAAGTGTCGGGGAGGGAAGATAGCCGGAGCTACCTGATCCCGCTTTTGGATCAAAAGCGGGAAGCAACGCAGCTTGGTGGAAAAACCTGCCTGCCAGCGAGCTGGCGAGCAGGCAGGGAGCCGTATCAAATGGGGAAGTTATTCTTCTCCGGGCCCTTAAGCTTCCCGCACCGGCCCGCGCAGACATTTCAGTTGGACAAAACCAGCCTGCCCCGCTATCCAGTTGCCTTAGGGATCGCGCAACAATAACTTACCCATCTATAGTCGTTATTTTGCGCGCTGGCGGCGTTGCCAAGCCTCGCCGTAGCTGGGCTATGCCTACGTTTGGCGCCTTGCCAGCACACAAAATAACTTCCTCTATTTTGGGTAACTTATTTTTGCGCAATCCCTTAGTGGAAACGCGCCTGCTTTCCTCCCGAATAATGAGCTTGTAAAATATGCTTTTTTCCCTACCCTGTCAAACTTAACGTACCGCTCAAAGCCAAATGGCTTCATTTTCCTGCCTGGCATTTCCGGGTAGGCATAACTGGCCCAGCCCCCATTCAACGTGCTTTGAGGGAAGCTGGGGTGCCGGATGGAGCGTGCGTTAGCCCGGCCGGCGGCCCGCGGCGGCCATTGCACAATACCGTTCGGCTACGCTCACGTCGAAGCGTGATAGCGGGTGTGCGCCGGATTCGGCGGCAGGGCCTCCTCCCAAAAACCTGTCCCTGAGCAACCCTCGCACCGGTAGGGCTCTTCCTTCAATAAGGTGCGCAGGATGCAAGTACAGGGTGCCGGCGACTGGTACGACTACCAGGCCTTTGTTCTGGATACAATTGTTCTCAGACCGGCTCGCAGGATCAGGCTGACAATCCATCCGGGGGAGGAGTTTTCCGAAAATTTGATGTATTTTAAGGCTTTAGAATTAAAGCCCTTCAAACATGCTCTAAGTTTTTTATCCCAGCGGGCTCATGTTTTGTAAAATTTAACCGCAGGGAGCGCAGAGGGCCACAGAGAGGGGCAACCGCTCCGCTCTTTGGGCAGTACGCTACAACGCAGAGCCCTTGAAGCGCATTTGGCGGGGCGCAGTTGCGATTTGTCCCCCTCTGCTGATGAAACGAACGGCCTGAAAGGCCAGCCTATCTTAGCAGGGGGCAACGCCCCCTGTAAAGGCGCACAACCGTAGCCAGCGCCCTGAAAGGGCAGCATATTCGAGCTGGTATTATGATGGCCTTTCAGGCCGCAGGCGGCTTTCATCATTATACACGGGGCGATGCCCCGTGCTAAAATATATTGGCCTCCGGCATTCGCCGGAGCAGGCTTTTCAGGCCGAGCCGGCTATGTGGCGCTACCTGAAACCAACATTTTAGAGCTTTTACATGGGGACAAATCGCAACTGCGCCCCATTTGGCGCCTTCCCCCTGCGGCCCTCCGCGTCCCCTGCGGTTAAAAAACACATGGGGCGCGGTAGCGACGCAGAGAAAGGCAGCGTATCTATGCGCAAAACATATCCGCCTGAACAATCCCAGCAGCTTCTAAAATCATGAATTAAAATTTTTCTGCGCTATGACAGATTTCCTCCTCCGCCCCATGGCCCCCGCCGACGCCGACAGCCTCGCCCGGTTCGGCAACAACCCCAATATTGCCAGAAACATGACGGACCAGTTTCCCCATCCCTACACGCCGGAAAAGGCCAGAGCCTTCATCGGATACGCCACCCAAAACGACCCGCCCAACATCCTGGCCATCGAAGTGGAAGGGCAGGCTGCCGGCGGTATCGGCATCCATCCCCAGGCTGACGTCCACCGCAAAAACGCCGAGCTGGGCTACTGGCTGGCCGAACCCTACTGGGGCCAGGGCATCATCACCCGGGCGATCACCCGGATGGTGAGCTATGGTTTCGAACACTGGGACATCCACCGCATCTTCGCCCGCCCCTTCGGGACCAATATCGCCTCCCAACGGGCGCTGGAGAAAGCAGGTTTTGTGCTGGAGGCTCGTTTTGAAAAGACGATCTTTAAGAATGGGGAGTATCTGGATGAGTTGGTGTATGCCATCCGGCGGCCATGAGAACCTCCACTCATTCACCCATTCACTCACCCACCCATTCGCTCATTCACTCCCCCCTCCACCCATAATGCCCCACCACGTCAAAATCCAGCTTGCTTTTCGCCACCTCATCCAGGTTTATGTCAGCGTAGAGAATGCCTTCCTCATCCCAGAGCGGCCCGGCGACGGCCTCCCCCAGCGGCCCGAACACTGCGCTGCCGCCCCGGCATAGCACCTCCGGCAGGCCCTTCAACTCCCCCTGGTACTGCTCCGGGTACATCTCCCGGGTGACGAACTGGTTGCAACCCAGCACATAACAACGCCCCTCGCAGGCAATATGGCGGAGGGTCGCCTGCCAGGACTCCCGCTGGTCGGCCGTGGGTGCCAGGTAGAGCTGTACATTCTGCTCGTAGAGCACCATCCGGGCCAGGGGCATGTAGTTCTCCCAGCAGATGAGGCCGCCCATCCGGCCAAGAGGAGTGTCCATTACCTGGAGGTCCGATCCATCGCCCTCCCCCCAGATGATGCGCTCGGCGGCGGTAGGTTTGAGCTTGCGGTGGCGGTGCAGCAGCTCGCCCTGCGGCGAAAAAACGAGCAGGCTGCAGTACAGGGTATTGCCCTGTGGGCTGCGCTCCACGGCGCCCAGGGCGAGGTAGGCGCCATGGTCGCGGGCGATAGCGCCCAGGCGTTCTGCAGCCGGGCTGCCCATCACCAGGGCATTCCGGAAATAGGCCAGCCACTGCTCCCGCCCCTCGGCGGAGCGGCTGCCCACTACCGTGCCGAAGCTCAGCCCCCGGGGGTAGCCTCCGATGAATGCCTCGGGAAAAAGGAGGAGTTGCGCGCCGTTTTCTGCCGCTTCGTGGGCAAGGCTGGCCGCTTTTTCGATGGTGGCCTCCAGGTTGAAGAGAACAGAGGCGGCCTGGATGAGAGCGATCTTGGTGGTTGGCATGGTTGTGTTTTTAGGTTTGTAAAACTAAACAACTTCCACCATCCATCCCGGTACAGCCGCCAACCACTCAGGAACAGTAGCGCAGCGTCCTCAATTCCCGTATTTTCTCCCCGCAAAAAACAATCACCCGATGTTAAAAACGGCCTTTCTCCTGACGGCATGCCTGTCCTTGCTGGTGTCCCGGTTTCAAATTGCGCACTCCACGCGGGGTGAAATTTCACGCGGAGGCGAAAAGGCGCAAAAAATTGGGGCCCAACCACCTGGCGAATCTGCGCATCCGCGCCTCTGCGGGCTGGCCTGTGCTGTGTCTTCCAAAATTAATGCACTGAGTTTCGAACCCGATATTGCCGCTCCCCCTGCCATGGCTGCCCGGCAACAGCCGCCGCAACCGCCGCCACGGCCCGGCAATGCCAACGAACTGTACGGCACGATCGGCCTGCCCCATGCCGGCCGGTGGATGGCTCGTGGCAAAGGGTACAACAAGGACGGCGCCCCGGCGATGCATTCCGACGACCCCATGGCCGACCCCAACCGCAACGTCATCGTCAGCGCGCACCCGCTGGATTTCGCGCCTGCCCTGCCGCCAACCCCGGAAGCGGTCGTCACCCAGAAAGAACAGACCTTCCTGCCCTGCGTGCTGCCCGTAACCGTAGGCTCTACGGTCTATTTTATGAACGAAGACCAGTTCGTGCACAGCATTTATTCCATGACCCTGCGCAGCATCGCTATCGGCCGGCGGCCGCCCGGGGAGATGCATCCCCGGAAGATCGACAAGCCGGGCGTCATCCAGCTCACCTGCGACATCCATACCCACATGCGGGGCGTGGTGCTCAGCCTGGAGACGCCTTACTTCACCCGGGCCGGCGCCGACGGGCGCTATCGCCTCCGGGGATTGCCCGACGGGCGCTACCGGATCGAAGCTTACCACCTCGACGCCGGTAAGCGGACACTGGAAACCACACTCTCCGGCGGACAGGCCAAGCAGCTGGATTTTAATTATGTCAAACCCTAAGCCATGAGAACAGCCCGCTTACTGGCCACGCTCAAGCTGGCAGCCCTGCCCCTCGCGCTGCCGGGCCAACTGGAGTTCAACGCCAGTGCCAGCTTCGAACTGTCCGGAGGAGGGGATAAATCGCATTATTATTACAACGAAATCCACGAGGACTACCGCGGCTGGCGCGCCGGCCTGGCACAGGCCAACCTGATGGCGCGCTGGCCTCTGGCTTCCGGCTGGCAACTGCAGGGGCGCCTGCTCCTGGAGAGGGATCAGGGGCAGAGGCCCGAACAGCTGAGCCTCCCCCAGTTCAACCTGGAGTGGGCGCCAAAGAAGAGCGCCGTCCGCTTCACCCTGGGCCGCTTCCTCTATCCCTTCGGCGCTTTCAACGGCCGGCAACTGCCCGCCGAACGGACATTTATCGCCCGTCCTTTAGCCTACAGCTACTACGTCAATATCTCAGAAAAGGCCGGTTTTTTCCCGGGGATGGGCGACCAGGCCAAAATAAAGGCGGACGGAGAAACGCAGTGGGGCAGTACCCTGCTCTACTACGGAGGCTATGCCGCCGGCTTGAAGGCCCATTGGGAGATCTGCCCCCGTAAAGCCTGGCTGGACGCCGCCGTAGTGAACGGAGCGCCCACCGCCGGCCCGCGCCCCGGCGGCCCTCTGAAGTGGGGCTTCGCTTCCCGCCTCTCGGCCCAGCCCGATTTCTGGTGGAAGCAGGGCCTCTCCCTGGCGTACGGCACCTTTATGGAACGAACCGGGATCAATGCTGGCCTGGAGGGCCTGAATGCCTTCCGGCAGGCTCTGATCGGCACGGATTGCCAGTTCAGTTTCGGGTACTTCGAACTATCGGGAGAACTCATCGCGGCCACTTACCGGGTGCCGAGATACCAGCCGGAAGAGGGCAATTTCGTCCCCGGGGCGGTACACCTGAAAGCCATCTCCGGTTATGCCGACATCAAGTACAGCCTGCCTTTCCTGGGCGGAGCGTACCTGGCCTACCGCATCGGCGGAATGCGGTTCGGCAAAATCCCGGGAGAGGGCGAGCAATGGGACAACAACCTGCGCCGCCACTCTCTCGCCGCCGGCTACCGCGTCAATTCTTTCCTGCTCGTGCAGGCCACCGGTTCTGTCCAGCAGGTGGAAGATAAAGCCTGGAGCCGGCATCAGCAGGCCTTCCGGCTGATGGTGACGGCTTTTTATTGATTGTCATGATAATAGGTCCGCATGTTCAGGACGCATTATACATCAAACGTTTCATGTCAAACAGCTTCTTAGACACGGCCAGCAAATGCATCAAACGGCACTCTACATATTGCTCTTCCTCCTCACTCCGGCCTTTGTCCTGCCACAGCCGCCTTCCCGCTATTTCCCCCGCCCGTCGGCCTTTGAACAGCGGATGGAACAACTGCTGGCGGACGGCGACACCGAGGCGGTCCGGAAAGCCGGCGAGCAGATGCAGCGGAGCGCTTCCTCGCCCCAGGACGCAGGGCGGGCCCTGTTCTACCTGGCCCAGGCGTGCCTGCAGGAAGGATTTCAGGCCGAGGGCCGGCGCCGGCTGGAAGGCGCGCTGAGGCGGTTTCGCTACGCCGGCGACCAGGAGGGCGCGGCGGCGGCGTTGCTCGAACTGGGTATCCTGGCTCTGCAGTACGGAGAAACGCAGGATGCAGCCGGCTATTTCCATCAGGCTGAGCAACTGGCCAGGAAGCTGGTGATCCCTCAACTGCTGTACAGCCTGCGATACCATCAGGCTTTGCTGCACAGCACAGACAAGGAAAGAGCTGTAAGTTATCTCCGGGAAGGGCTGGTTTGGGCGGAGGTGCTGAAAGACCCCGACAAGGCCGGGGCAGTATGTGAAGAGTTGTACAACCAGTACCGGTACGCCGGGCAGAACGATTCGGCGGAGGTGTACTTCCAGGCTTTTATCCGCATCAAGGAAGAACAGGGCGACACCATCGAGCTCATTGGGGACTATTCTGCCTACGGCGGGTATCAGGAGGGCCTCGGCCGCTACACTGTGGCCCAGAAGCACCTGATCCGGGCTTTGCAGCTGGCGGAGGCCGTCCGGGACACCTTCTCCATGATGGGGCTCTACACGCATATTGGGGCGGTCTTCAAAGCCCAGAGAGACTGGGACAGCGCGCTGTCCTACGCCCGAAAAGCAGCGAGGTTTGCCCGCAGCCGGAACATGCCGGGCATCGAGGCCGCCAACCTCAAAAACCAGGCGGACATACTGGTGGAAACCGGCAGGCCGGCAGCGGCTATTCCGGATTACCGGCGGGCGCTGGGCCTGTTCCTGCAACTCAACAACCCCATATCGGCCGCCGAGGTACAGATCAGCCTGTTGAACCTGAAGGAAAAGGGATATCCGGCTGCCGGGCAGGATGCCGGGGAGGCAATACGAATCCTCCGGGAGGCCCTGGCCGTCCGGAAAAAGATCAATGACCGGCCCAATATGCTCCATACCCAGTTGGTGCTGGCGCGGCTGGAGTTGTGGCAGGGCCGCTACGCCCGGGCCGAAGCCTTGCTGCAGGAGGCTCTGCGGTGGAGTTCAGATATGGATAGCCAAAACAGCCGGGCGGAAGCCTATAGCCTGCTCGCCCGCACCCGCGCCGCTACCGGTGATTTTCAGAATGCCTACCGCTACCAGGAGCAGCACCGCATCCTGCAGGACAGCATCCTTTCCCGGCAGAATATAACGCTCATCCAGGAACTGGAAGTGAAATACCAGGCGGAAAAGAAAGACCGCGCCCTGGCCGAAAGGCAGGCGCGGGCAGAACAGCTGGAGGCCGAGGTTCAAAAGAAATATTACCAGGTCGTCCTGCTGGCGGTCGGATCTACCCTGGCCTCCCTGGTTGCCGGCCTCCTGTTCTTTCTCTTTCGCTACAACAAGCGCCTGCACCTCCACCGGCTACAGCTGATCCGCAAGGAACAGGAAGCCCGCCGCCTGCAGGCTGCCATCGAAGGGGAAGAGAAAGAGCGCAAGCGCCTGGCCCGCGAGCTGCACGACGGCCTGGGCGCCGTGCTGGCCACGGCCAAGATGCAGATCAGCGCCCTGGCCGACTACGTGCCTGCCGTGCAGCTCTCGCACAGCTATGCCAAAGCCGGAAACCTGATCGACGAGGCCTGCCGGAGCGTCCGGGAAATCTCCCATAACCTGACGCCGGACATCCTGGAACAGCACGGGCTGGAGTTCGCCCTCCAACACCTGTGCGATTCTACGGCCAAAGCGCACCGGATAGAGGTCGACTTCATCCCTTACGGTTTGGAAGCCCCGATCCCGGAACCGGCCAGCATCGCCGTTTACCGCATCACTCAGGAATTGCTGAAAAACATCACGCAGCACGCCGGCGCCTGCTCCGTGATCGTCCAGGCTACCGTCGAAGACGGATGGCTGCTCCTCATCGTGGAAGACGACGGCCGTGGCTTCGAACTCCACAACGGCTTCACCGGCGGGATCGGGCTTTCCAATATGCGGTCGAGAGTGGCTTACCTGGGGGGCAGGCTGGATATCGACACTGCGCCGGAGCAGGGGAGTACGTTTAGCGTGGAGATTCCGTTGGGGGGTGGGGGAGGGTAGAGGGGTATATGGGTATATGGTTATATGGCTGTATGGCCATATTGTTGGCGGGACGGGAGTTGGAGGGGATGGTTATATTGTTGGGGTCATACCAAGGCTTCGTGCAATCTTTGCGCCTTGGTGTCTTTGTGGCAAAAGCCTCTTAGCCCAGCTAAATAGTTACAAAAAAAGAAATGATGAACATACTTATCGTAGACGACCACAAGATCGTGATTGATGGCCTGCGGACGCTATTGGAAGGAGAAAGCAGTATTGCCGGCATTTTTGAAGCGCTCAGCGGAGAAGAGGCGCTGGAAATGGCGGCCAGCCAGGATATTGGCCTGGTATTGCTGGACATTAACCTGCCCGGCATAGACGGCTTTGAGGCCTGCCGCCGCCTGAAATCCTCCCATCCGGAGCGGAAAGTGATCGCTCTGACCATGCACAGCAACGGCGGTTACATTTCCCGGATGGTCAAAGCCGGCGTCGATGGGTATCTCCTCAAGAACACCGGCAAGGAAGAACTGATGCTTGCGATAAAAAAAGTAGCCGCAGGGGAGCAATATTTCAGCCGGGAAGTGGCCAACAGCCTGATTGCCGGCATGCAGCAACCCCGGCAGCCACAACCCGCCGGATACATCCAGAAGCTCACCCGCCGGGAAAAGGAGGTGTTGCACCTCATCATCGAGGAGCACACCACCGAGGAGATCGCCGAAAAGCTGTTTATCTCCCCCGCCACCGCCATCTCTCACCGCAAAAGCCTGCTGCGCAAGCTCGATGCCAAAAACACCGCCGGGCTGGTCAAAGCCGCTTTTGAGTTCGGATTGGTGAGTTAATCCCCCTTTTTGGGGATATTTCAAATACCCTACTTTGTGGGGATGTTTTGCCTTTCGTTGCCGCGTACCTTTGTGGGGTCAGTTCAAAACTCCAAAAACTGGAAAGCATGACCACGAAAGACATCGTATTCAGCCACATCAAAGGCCAGCTGGCCGCCGGCCAGCTCGAAGCGGCCATCCGGGAGATCCGGCTCCTTTCTCCCAGCCGGAGCATTACCCGGGAATTGAAAAAATACCAAATCCTGCTGAGCCGGCTCCGGAAGCTGCTCCGCCAGGGCATCATGCGCAAGTGGGAATTCCACCAGGCGCGGAACAAGATTCACCTGGCCCTGCTGGAAGTGTTGTGGGAAGTGGAAAGAGCGCCTTCCAGCCTGGGGCTGCTGACCGCCATCCTGCGCATCCCCGCCGGGTGGAAAGCGGCTATCCTCAGCCCTGTAGCCATTGCTCTGGCCCTCTATTTATGGCTGGCATTCCCCTATCCTTTCGAACTGCCCGACATGGACGAACCGGATGCTATAGAACAGGAGCAAAGCACAGAAGAACAAGGAAAGGAAAACGCCCTGGAGATAGGGCAGATGCTTTTGAAAAGGGTAGGGCCGTGAGCCAGGCCTTGCACAAACGGCCCACTTGATTGGTTTTCAAAAATTAAACGGGGGGTTGCCGTGATAGCCGACAGGCTCCTAGGAGCCTGTCGGAGAAGTGTTGGTGAGGCGAGGACGAGCAAATATTGTTCTGAACGAGGCGCGATGAAGGAGCATAGTGGTGCTACGCGACTGAAAAGCAACGAAGTGCAGAACAATACTTGCCGTTCGCAGCCCATCAAGTGCTTCTCCGACAGGCTCCTAGCAGCCTGAAAGGCCACCTTAACTTAGGGGTCGCGCAACAATAACTTACCCATCTATAGTCGTTATTTTGCGCGCTGGCGGCCCCGACACTTCGTGTGCGGGGTAGACTGTTGCCAAGCCTCGCCGTAGCTGGGCTATGCCTACGTTTGGCGCCTTGCCAGCACACAAAATAACTTCCTCTATTTTGGGTAACTTATTATTGTGTGATCCCTTAGCACGGGGCAACGCCCCGTGTCAATAAGCATAGCATTTGGAATCGCCCTGAAAGGGCAACCTAAAAGCCTGGCCTTGCCGGCAAATTATTTTGGCCCTTCAGGCCGTAGGCGGCCCTCCTTATACCGCACGGGGCGATGCCCCGTGCTAAGATATATTAGCCTCCGGCATGCGCCGGAGCAGGCTCTTCGGGCTGTACCGGTAAGCAAGCACTAGTAGCTACCAAAACGTTATAATGAGAAAAAATCCGAAAAGATGAAAAAATTAATACCCCTGCTACTGCTCCTCAGCGCCGCCGGTTTGGCTGTGAACGCCCAGACGGCCGTCAAAAAAACCGATACAGGGTGGGCTTTGATGGTCGACGGGAAACCCTTCGATGTCAAAGGCGCGTGCTTTGGGTACGGTGAAGATGTGGACAACTACGGCGCTCATTTTCAGGAGCTGCAATCCCTCGGCGTGAATACCATCCGCACCTGGGGGACGGATGAGCATACCGGGCAACTGCTCGATGCGGCTCACCAATACGGCATCAAGGCAATGGTGGGCATCTGGATGCGGCACGGCCGCCCCGGCATGGAAGACGACGACCGGTTTGACTACCTGGAAGATACCGAAGGCATGGAGGAGATGTACGCCAGTGCCGTCCGTACCGTAGAGGCCTACAAAGATCACCCGGCCGTGCTGGCCTGGGGCGTCGGCAACGAAGTCTACCTCAATACGGCCACCGACGCCGAAAAGGAAGCCTATTCAAAGCTGCTGGAAAGGATCTGCCGCAGGATCAAAGAACTGGACCCCAACCATCCGGTCGCCTCGGTAGAAGCCTGGACCTTCGGGTTGGACTGGTGGCAAAAATACGTTCCATCCATAGACATCTACGGGTTGAACATCTACGGTGCCGGCGCGGCCTACCTGGCGGCGGAGATGGAGAAGCGGGGGATCGATAAGCCCTACATCATCACCGAATTCGGCGCCACGGGAGAATGGGATATGCCGGCGGATGAAAACGGGGTGAAAGCAGAGCCAACCGACCAGCAAAAATACGACGCCATCGCCCGGGGCTACGCCCAATGGATCAAAAGCGAGCCCTCCTGCCTGGGCGTTTATTTTTTTCATTATGCCAACGGGGCCGATTTCGGTTCCATCTGGTTTTTCACCCATTTCAAGGGCATGCTCCGGCCCCCGTACTGGGCCATCCGGGAAGCCTATACCGGCCAGAAACCGGCCAATGACGTGCCCCGGATCGAAACTTTCGGGCTGCCGGGCACGGAAATGGAAAGCGGAACCTGGGCGCCGGTGGATTTGAAAGTTTCGGACGCAGAAAACGAAGCGCTGGAGATTCGCTTCTACTACAACCAACGGACCGGGAGCCGGAAACGGCGGGACCAGGTGCTCCCGCTGCAATACCGGGGCAACGCAACGGACGGCATTGAAGTCCGGTTGCCCCAGGTAGACGGCCCGGCCAAAATTTATGTTGCCGTCAAAGACACCTACAACAACGTAGGCATGGCCTCCGCCTCCATGGTGGTTGCCGACGAAAAGGCCAGGGCAAACCAATACCTCGTGCCCAAAGCCACCCTTCCCTTCTACGTCTACAAAGACAACGGCGACCTGCCCTACATCCCCTCCGGGTACATGGGGAATTACGAAGCCATGGAAGTAAGCCTGGACCACACCGAAGGCGTAGATTCCGAAAATACCTGCATCAAGATCAGCTACAAGGCCAGAAACAACTGGTACGGCCTCGCGTTTGTAGACCCGGCCAACGACTGGGGCGACATCCTCGGCGGGTATGACCTGACGGGCGCCGAAACCTTCCGCTTCCGGGCAAAGGCCAGCATGGACGGCGTAAAAGCCACCGTCGGCTTCGGCCTGATCGACAAAGACAAGCCCTTTCCGGACTCCGGCAAGAAGTCGGTGGACGTGGTATTAACCACGGAATGGAAGCAATACGCCATCAAAACCAAAAAGGTGGACCTGAGCTGCATCCGTTCGGGTTTGGTACTTTTCTCATCGAGCGACGGCTTTTCGCAGGAGATCTTTCTGGATGATGTGGTTTTTGAGTAGGTGGGGTAGCTCAACTCGAAGTTGTCAGTTCAAAGGGGGCACGTCAGCTGACAACTTCGAGTTGTCTGCCGGCTTAAGGGCTTGCAAAATAATAAGTGGTCCAGAATAGACGAAGTTATTTTGTGCGCTAACAACCTGCCTGCCCGCGAGGACGCGACCGAGCAGGCAGGGGCGACAAACGTAGGCATAGCGTTCGACCGAGCTCACGCCGAGGTCCGGAGCTACGGCGAGGCTTGGCAACGCGGTTAGCGCGCAAAAGAACGAGTCTAAATGGAGTGCTTATTGTTTTGCAAGCCCTAAGAGCTTGTTTGGCGGTGGCCCCCGACACTACGTGTACGGGGCAAGCTATTTTGGCTGCAAATACCATTTTTCGGAACCCTGCCTGTTCGCCAGCCCGCCTGCTGTGCCAGCATGGCCGGCAGGCTCGCTGGCCGGCAGGCTCATTTCGCCATTTTTTCGATCCATAGCGCTGTCATGAACCTCAAAAATGCCTTCCTGAGAACCTGAAACCTGGCATTCCTGCCTGCCAGCGGGCGCTGGCGAGCAGGCAGGTTCGCTTGAAAAGCGCCACCTCCAAACAAGCTCTGGCAACCGCTCTTTCCAAACTGGCCCTCCTGGCTTGCCTCGCTCTCTTCACCGCCTCCTGCATGACTACCAAAACGGTAGGCAACTTCCAGGCCATACAAGGCGAAGAATATACCTATGCCAAAGGAAAACAAGTATGGCTGTTCTGGGGGCTGCTGCCCGCCGGGCGGACCAACGTCAACACCCCTTCGGACGGCGACTGTGAAGTGGTCACGAGGTTCAACTTCGGGGATTTTCTGATCACCACCATTACAGCGGGGATCGTGACCACGTATTCGATTAAGGTGAGGGCGAAGAGGAAGGGGTAGAGGGATCCGCGAAAATCCCTGCCTGCCCGGCAGCAGATACCTATCGGGCTGGCAGGCAGGCGCCGAATCCGCGTCATTCGCGTTCCATCTCAGCGTGCTGCTGGATGACAACAACCGAAAGCCAATCTGCCGGCTGCACTTCAACACGAGCAACCGCTACCTGGAGCTGTTCGATGAGCATAAGAACGGGCATAAGGTGCCGATCGAAGGGTTGGAGGATATTTATAAGTATTCGGAGTTGCTGCTGGGTGTGGTGGAGGGGTATGATGGGGGAGGGGAGTGAAGTAATATGGACAAAGGGCGCAGTTGCGATTTGTCCCCCTCTGCTGATGAAACGAACGGCCTGAAAGGCCAGCCTATCTTAGCAGGGGGCAACGCCCCCTGTAAAGGCGCACAACCGTAGGCAGCGCCCTGAAAGGGCAGCATATTCGAGCTGGTATTATGATGGCCTTTCAGGCCGCAGGCGGCTTTCGTCATTATACACGGGGCGATGCCCCGTGCTAAAATATATTGGCCTTTCAGGCCGAGCCGGCTATTTGGCGCTACCTGAAACTAGCATTTTAGAGCTTTTATACGGGGACAAATCGCAACTGCGCCCATGGACAAACATTCTCGTCGAAGATGAACGGACAACAAACAACAAATGCTGACGCTTGCGGTCAGCATCCTGACAATGCGCAGCATTCGTCAGGACAACGAACAACCGGCAACCAACCGGCCTGACGCAAAACACCTCGCTTTGGAAAAAAATTGATGGCTTCTCTTGTGACTTGGGGAATACAGTGTTAGATTTGGGGGGTGCGCGGAGGCTTGTCGGACGAATAGCAACATAAGGACGGAATGGGAGAAATGGGGGGTGCCTCATTGAATGGAAATGATATTTTGAAATAGTAGGGAAGGGGGATGGGATGACGGGAAAGGCAAAGATATAGTTGAGATTCGCAAGTTGTGGGCAATAAAAAGAAATGCTTAAATTTGAGAAAAAACATGATATCGCGAATAACTTTAGAAAACTTTTTTAGTTTCGGCAGATCAACCACCATTGAACTAAATCCTGACATTAATATCCTTGTAGGGATAAATGGTAGCGGGAAATCTAATCTTCTTAAAGCTATCAAATTACTTTATGATAGTGTTATAGGGGATGGATTTGAAAAAACATTTTTAAAGGATTGGAGTGGGTTTAATGCTGTTGGTAATTTCAATAAAAAACAAGAAGATTACATAAAGCTTGAATTTGAGTTCGATCGAGATGCCATAAAAAAAGCAGTAGACAATAAGGGTTACAGGTTCGCGAAAAATCCAGTATATGAGATAACTATTTTTCGATCTGGTACTACATCATACTATATAAAGGAAAGAATTTGCTCTGAAAGTGTATACGATGGTCAATCTCCATTTATTTTCATGGATATGGAGAATACTGAGGGAGTAATTTCCACTCGAGAAGAAGGTAATGTTGGATTCCAAAGATACCCGCAGGAAAAGAGACAAATTACATTTAAATCAACGGAACTAGTTTTAAGACAAATTTCAGATCCCGATCGATTCTATCCATTGTTTACGCTTAAAAGAGCTTTAGAAAAGCTTGCTGTTTATGATTATTTCGACACGACTCTTAAAAGTGTTATAAGGCAACCTGGCTCATATGATACTGAGGAAAGGCTAATGTTTAATGGTCAGAACCTAATGTCAATTTTATTAAGGATTAAAAATCACCATTCTCTAGATTATGAAAAGATTGAAAAGTATATTCAAAAAATAAATCCAAACTTTAAAGATATTAATTTTGATTTTTTAGGGTCCAAACTTTTTCTGGTTTTGAGAGAAAAATATCTTTCCAAATCAGTTTCAATAGAGCATGTTTCTGATGGGTCGTTGCGATATTTACTACTGCTATCAATTCTTTTTAACCCAGACAGGGGAAATCTTTTGTGTATTGATGAACCTGAAATTGGTTTGCATCCTGACATGATTAGTTCTATTTCCGATGCGCTTAAAATTGCATCACGCGATAATACCCAGTTGATCATTGCAACACATTCTCCTCTTTTATTGAATGCATTTGAATTAGATGAAATTCTTATTTTCGAAAAGGATGATAATAATCAAACAATAGTCAGTATTAAATCTGAAAATGATTTTAAGAATTGGAATGAAGACTTTCTTATAGGTCAACTTTGGTTAAGAGGGCTAATTGGAGGTAAGAGATGGTAAGTGTGACAATATACGTAGAGGGAGGAATAGTCAATGCTAGTGAAAGTGCCGAAGCTAAAACCATTGACAATAGTAGTGTTTTCCGCGAGGGATTTCACAAACTTTTTTCTCAGAAGTTTGCGGAAGATGACTTTGATTTAATAGTGCAGCCGATTGGACCTATTTCACAAACAAAAAATTACCTAAAAAAGCTAATTGATGACGAAATAGATGGTGTTATTCTTATTGATTTAGACGGACCCAAAAATCGAAAGAATGATAGATTGCAAAGTTATTCGCCACTTGATACATCAAGATTGTTTTTCATGATTCAAGAAATGGAATCGTGGATATTGTCGCAATCAGAAAAACTCGACGAACATGCTGAAAACGAAGGATTGACAAGGAAAAGAACAAATGAAGAAATTGGAAATGATCCCTTAATACGGAATACACATCCGGAAGAATTATCTGACCCATCTGGAAAATTGAATACTCTTTTTAGAAAATACTTTTCGATAGAGAAGAACCGAAGGGGAAAAGTTGAAAAGAAGCCAAAGAGTTATTCGAAAACAAAAGATGGTCCAAAATTGATTGGTCTTTTGAACCTCGATTCATTAATTGAAGTCTTTGATGAAGCAAATAGTCTTATTATTTTCTTGATGGATGAAAACCGAGATAATGTAGATGCTGATACTGCTCAAAACAACAGCCAAAACGGCAAGTGTCGCTAAATTCGCCACCTGCGTTTGGCTCAACGTGGCAATGAAAAACAAAAATAAATGAATAGGTCAACATATTTTGACTACATTGAAGATAAAATCAATCATTTAGCGACTAGAATAATCTCTAGAGGAAAGCTCAATATTTTAAACCTGAATATTCATTCAGAAAATTTTTACGCGAGATTTGTTAATGAATTATACGGTTGGAATCTTTCTAATGCTAATGAAGATAATCAAAACACGGAGGCAATTGATTTAATTGATGATGAAAAAAAATTGATTGTACAAGTATCGTCAACAGCCACAAAAGATAAAATTGAGAGAAGCCTTGAAAAACCTTTAATTGTGTCCAAAAAGGGATATAATTTTAAATTTATTTCAATCGCAAAGGACGCAGATTCACTATTCGGGAAAAGCTATAAAAATCCTCACGGTTGTTCATTTGATTCTAATAGCGACATCATTGACAAGAATAAAATTTTAAAAAGAGTTTTTAACTGCGGAATAGATGAACAGCGAAAGATATATGAATTAATTGAGAAAGAACTTGGTCAACCTGAAGAAAAAGCCAAACTAGAGTCTACGATTGCGGACTTAATTAACATCTTATCTGCTGATGACTTGCATACTGGTGATTCCTCCATCAATATTGATCCATTCGAAATTGAGGATAAAATTAGCTGTAATAGTTTGATTGCATCTAAGTCGATTATCCAGGAATGCAGCATCTACTCCCCAAAAGTTGACAAAAAATATGAGATTTTTGATAAGGAAGGTGTGAATAAGAGTTTATCAGTTTTAAGAACAATAACCAGAATCTATGTGAATGAGAGAGTGAAAGGAGGTAGTTCAGATACCATATTTCTCAATACCATCGATGAAATCGTGAAGTTAGCCAAGAATAGTACTAACTTTATGCCAATAAGCTTTGAGTTGTTGCAGACCACAGCGGAAATTATCGTGGTTGACGCTTTTCTCCGCTGTAAAATTTTTGAAAATCCAACACAATCATATGCTTCTGCCTGAAAGTGTACAGCCCAAAAATTCGATTTACTACAATGGCGCTATAGTGCTTGAGATTCTTCTTCAAGAAAGGAGCATTGATTTTTTGGAGCTATTTACAGAGGTTAGAAAAGTTCATGATATGTCCCTTGGAGTATTTGTACTGTGTCTAGATTGGCTGTACCTAATTGATGCAGCAATTTTAAATGAAAAAGGTGATGTAGAATTATGTTCTTAAGGAGCCTTTACATATTGAAGGGAGCCGAAATAATTCGGAGATTTGACTTTAGGCTTGGCATCAACCTAGTCGTTGATGTTAGTATTGGAGAAGTCACTGGCAATGATGTAGGAAAGACAACTACTCTTAAGCTAATTGATTTCTGTCTTGGCGCAAGTAGGAATTCCATTTACGTAAGTCCAGATGACCCAAAAAACGAATATCAACTAGTTAAAGAATTTCTTGTCAATAATGAGATTTTAATCCAACTATATCTATCGGAATCATTTGAGGGGCATAATCACGATCAAATTTTAATTGAAAGAAATTTTTTACTTCGGAATAACGCTATTCGTAGGGTCAACGGAGTTGACTATGGAAATGACATTCTTTTTGAAGAAGCTTTAAAGAACATACTTCTACCTACTTACACTGGTAGTAGACCAACATTCAGACAAATCATCTCTCACAATATCAGATATGATGATGAAAGCTTAAATAGTACTCTTAAGACAATACATAAGTATGCAAAACTTGTGGACTATGAAGCCTTGCACCTCTTTATGTTGGGTTGTGATACAACTGTTGGCGACGAGAGACAAGAAGTTTTAGCAAGTTTACAACAAGAAGAGAATTTCAAAAAACGCTTAGAAAAACATCGAACCAAAAATAGTTATGAAGTCGCATTGAATATCATTATTGGAGAGATAAAAGCTCTTGATGAAAAGAAATCAAGACTTAACATTAATCCGAACTTCGAAAATGATTTAATTTCTTTAAACCAGATAAAATATCAAATCCAGCAAACTTCTGGACAGATTTCTAATTTGGAAATAAGGAAAAAAATAATTGAAGAGGCAAGGCTTGAGCTTGAGCAAGACTTGTCTAATATTGATAGTAAGCAACTTAAAGATATTTACTCGCAAGCAGTTAGTAACTTAAGTGGAATACAAAAGACGTTTGAAAGCCTTGTAGATTATCACAATAAAATGATAAACAACAAAATAGCTTTTATAATTAAAGAGTTGCCGAAGATAGAGTCGGATTTGGTATTGTTGAATGCAGAGCTTAAAAGACTTCTGAGCGAAGAAGAGGAATTAGCGAACCTAATTGCTAAATCTGACTCATTTGCAGAGTTAGAAGAAATTATTAAAGAACTTAATAATAAGTATCAAAAGAAAGGTGAGTATGAAAACACCATAGCTCAACTTACAACTGTTGATGGATCAATAGGTCAGTTGCAGAATAGATTGAAGTTTATTGATGAACAATTGTTTTCGGATGAATTTGAAGAAAAAGTAAAAACTCAAGTCTACAAATTTAATGAATACTTCTCATCAATATCTGATGCGTTGTACGGCGAAAAATATGCTTTAACGTATGAAATTGAAGTAAATAGAGAAGGTAAAAAATACTATAAATTTTCAACTTTTGATATAAACAACCCAAATATGAGTTCAGGGAAAAAGCAAGGAGAAATTTCTTGCTTTGAGATTGCGTATATCCTTTTCGCTAGAGATGAAAATATCCCACACCTTTCATTCATACTTAATGACAAAAAGGAGTTGATGCACGGAAATCAGCTTGTTGATATTGCTGGGATTGTTAAAAAGGAAAACATTCAGTTTGTTTGCTCTATTCTGGAGGATAAGTTGCCATCAGAATTAAGGAATGAAGCATACTATATATTGAAATTATCACAGTCAGACAAATTATTTAGAATTGAAAGATATTGGTGACTATTCAGTACGGCTGACGATTTAGAAAAAAGTTGTTATTTTTTGGGATGCTTCCAAAACCATTACAACAAGCCATCAAGAACTTACCAGCGGATAGCTAACTGGTAATACAGGCCGTTGTAGCATTTTATGAGCACCATTATGATTCGAAGCTCCAAAAACTGGAAGCCAGGATCAAAGAACTGGAAGATCAGATCTCCAAGAACAGCAGGAATAGCAGTAAGCCACCTTCTTCGGATGAATTTGACACGCCTGCCCCCAAAAGCCAGCGTAAGAAGACTGGCCGCATGGTAGGGGCCAAAAGAGGGCCGTGGAGGAACCAACCTAAAGATGGCGGAGTTCCCGGACGAGAAAGATTTCCACAGAGTGGAGGTTTGCGCCTATTGCCAAAAAAGCCTTCGCAGGCAAAAAGCTGATTCCATAGAATGTCGCCAGGTATATGAATTATCCCCATTGGTGTTAATCATAACCGAACACCAAGCGGAACACTGGTGCCGCTCATTGATGCAGTGGCCGGCAGGCGGAATGTGATTCAATTTTTGGGGTGGATGGCTTGGGAGGTCAGCCAAAAACTTCGCCTGCCCTTAACGCAGGCTAAAAACACCGCCGACTTTTTGAGGACGCCCTAATTAATAGTGGATTTCTGAAAAATCAAACGTAGTTATCGATATGAGAAAATCGCCATCAATTATTATTGCCGCTACATTTCTTTTTACTACTTTCATGAATTTAGTAGGTCAACCTATGGATAGTTCAGTTCTCTCGAAAGAAAAAAATGGCTTTACTGATGAAGGAATCGATGAAATAAAAAGAGAAATAAAAGAACTATCTTATTCAGTTGATAGGTTGGAAAAAGAAAATGATAATTTAGCAGGAATAGCAAGTACGATAATTTCTTGGTCAGGGATCATTTTTACAATATTTTCCGTTATTTTAATTATTGTTAGTATATATACCGGCGTACAGATTACTAAAATAAGGGAAATAAAAAAGGATTTAGAAAGCCTATATTCAAAAGCTGAAAAAGAAATTGTTAGGCATTCACAGGAGATTAAAGAGTTAAAAGATAAGTTTGAAATTGAAAAGAAAAAATCTTTGAGCATTTTATTTCCATTGATTGAGGGGCAATGGTATTTTTATCATGGTAATTACGATAAGGCTCTTAAAGCCTTTCAAAAAGCAAAAGAAATAGAACCAACTCATCCCAAAATAATAAGAAACCTATATCGAATACTTGCACAGATGGGGCGAGTTGAAGAAGCAATAAGTGAGCTTGAAAGGTTGAATAAAGAATACCCGACTAATAAAATGATCAAATATAGGTTGGCACAAGCATACAGGAGAAATAATCAATTGGATGTCGCCGAAGAAATAATAAAAAATCTTGCTTTAGAAGGAAAATTTGATAGGGCTCTTTATGAATATGGAACTATACTTTTGTTTCTAAAAAAGTACAAACAGGCTGAGCAATGCTTAAAAGAAGCAAATAGGCAACTTCTTATTTCCGAAAGCAATACTAAGCATTGGGTGTATATTAATCTAGCTATTGCACAAATAGCATCAGGAAATGTAGAAAAGGGGCTTATAAATGCAGCTATCATGATTGATAAAGTTGAGAATATGCTCAAAAAGACACCAAGACATCCACATTTATTATTGAATTTAGGATTCGCACAGTTGCTTGTGGATGGGAAAAATGGAGACGGATTTTCTAATATCGAAAAAGCTATAGATAATCATTTACCTGTTGAATTTGCAAAATCAATGAAAATAAAAGTCCAAATACTGAAAGAGGTCAACTTTGTGATGAAGCATGGTAAAAAAGTGGTCAACATCTTAGAGTCTTACATTAAAGAAAATCGAGAATGAAGTGCAGTCATTAATGCCTACAAGCAATATTCCCAATATCTACAGCCAGAAGACCAGCACATTCCCCATCAGTGGATCGCCGGGCTGTACGCGCAGTTAGGAGATTTCGAAAACGAGGCTTCCCACCGGGTCAAATTTGCGGAAGGGTGCAGCGATCAGAAGGCCGCTGAGGAGTACAAAAAGGCGGGGCAGTGCTACGAGGAGAAGGTAGGCGATATGGAAAAAGCCCTGGAATGTTATCAAAAGGCGGTAGAAAGATCATCCAGCATTGGGCTGAAGAAAAAGATCCAGCAATTGCAGGAAGGCCAGTAACCAAAACGCCGGAACGATGAAATTTTCCATACTCGACATTGAAACCACAGGCTTTTCCCCCCGGCAAGGCGACAGGATAATCGAGATCTCGATCGTCAATACTGACTTTGAAGGCAATGTGGCCGACACCTATGAAACACTGATCAATCCCCAAAGGGACATGGGGGCGTGCTGGGTTCACGGGATTTCGGCCGAAATGGTTGTCGACGCCCCGCTGTTTGAGGAGGTTTACGAAGATATTCTGGAGATGATTGATGAAAGCGTCATCGTTGCCCATAATGCGCGGTTCGACCTGAAGTTTCTGAACCATGAGATGGAAAGGGTAGGGGCTGGGATCGGTTCCCTGGATGGCATCTGTACGCTCGTCCTGTCAAAGGGCCTTTTTCCGGGGTTGCCTTCCTATAAACTGCAGACGCTTTGTGAATATTTTGATATCGAAATGAAGGGGGCTCACTCCGCTTACGGGGATTCCATTTCTACCAAGGAGTTATTCCGGGAGTTGAAAACAAGGTACATCGCCGAATACGGACATGAAAATTTCCGCCTGAACCTTGTTGACAACCTTCTGGTCAGGCATAGCCTGCCAAAGGCTAAAAGGGTTCGCAAGGAATACAAAAGGAGACATGCTCATAATAAAACCGAGAAAAGGAATAACCACCTCAGAGAAATGCTGCTGCGGCTGCCCAACCGGAGCCGGTCTGCCAACCTGCCCGTCCAAGAATACCTGAATATCCTGGATGAAATCCTTGCCGACCGGATCGTCACCGAAGAAGAATCGGAAAAGTTGTTGGTGCTGTCGGAGGACTATGAGATCTCCCACGAAGAGGCCATCGACATACACGAAGAATACCTGCGGCGGCTGGTCAGGGTATATCTGCTGGACCAGGTCATTACAGAGAGCGAATATGCCGACCTGATAAAGGTGGCGAAGATCCTGGGTATTGAAGATAAACTGGCGCTCATCATCGAGTTGGAAAAAGCGAGCCTCAGGTCATTCGTTGGAGACCCAACCGGCAAAAAAGAAGAAATAGTTGGAAAATCGGTTTGCTTCACCGGCCAGCTGAATTCCACCATCAACGGCGAACAGATCGGCCGGGACCGGGCCCAGGAAATTGCCCTGGAAAAAGGCCTGAAAATAAAAAGCGGCGTCAGCGGAAAGCTGGATTTTCTGGTGGTGGCCGACCCGCATACGCAGTCCTCCAAAGCCCGCAAGGCGAGAACGCTGGGCGTGAGAGCATGTTTGTAGGTGGTGCTTTGGAGGCGAAAATGGCTGATTTTGGGTTCTGATGAGGCTCATTTTCGAGCCCATAGCAGCGCTACGGGCGAGAAAATAGCTGAAATCAGGTTCCAAAAGCGGACATTTGCAGCCCAAATGACCACCTCCAAACATGCTCTGAAGATCGTGGCGGAGCCGGTGTTTTGGAAGATGGTGGGGGTAAGTGTTGAATGAAATGGCCCTCAAAGATCTATGGAAGCTGTCGTCCTGCGCAATCAAAAGCAGCAATCAAGACATACAACAGAATAATACGCCCGCATGAACCCAATGACCGATATCAAGCCTGGCCTTTTCGTTTGTTTTTTATCCATCATATTTTTCGCCTTTGCACATGCCCAGGACGATACCCCATTTCCTGAAGGTTACCTCAACGAGGCGACGCGAGTAGATATGTCGCGAGCTCCGGATGTATTCATCACCAAAAATGGGAATGAGGTGGCCACCCGAGTTGTCGACGGAAGAAAATGGAACCGGTCGTGGTACTGGGATCAGGTTCGCCGGCAGGCGCCATGAAATTATAGACTTACCAAACCATGAGTAAAAAAGAAGTTGCCAAGCGATTTGTCGATGCGGTAAACGCCTACATAGAGGTGCAAAATGAAAAAATGAAGCGGTACGGGCTGACCGAGTTCCTGCCAGAGGTAGCTTATTTGGAAAATGAGCAGGAGGATCTGTTAATCCGGTTCAGCAAGCACACTTTTCCGGACAACACCCCGCACCGCCATTTATACTTCTTTGACGAGTTCAAGCAAAATTCGGAGTACATCGCATTTGGCGGGAACGCCAACTACAACGATGTTTACGTTGTGGAGAAGAAAACCGGGAAAGTGCTGGTGTTCTCCGAAGAGGAGAAATTCTTAAATTACTGCGCAGACAGCTTTGCCTCTTTTCTGGAAGCCTTTACCGTATTGATCAATCTGGAGGCAGCATTAGGCCGGAAAAAGGAGATTGCCGATCCACTTGCCATTTTGAATGAGGCAGTCGCAGCAGCAGGGGGGGAAGAATACCAGGCGTTTTATAAATTCATCTTTCCAATAAGCATAGAGAAAATGTTGAATTGACTTTCGGTCAAAGTCAATGCTCTAAACCTTTCCAAATTCAGCTATTCTGTATTATATTCGGAACTTTCTGGCAATTTTTAAAAACACCCTACACCAATAAATATGGCGAGACTACTTCAATTGGCGGCTTTATTTCTACTGCTCCTGGCAAGTTGCCAAACTTCAAATAATAAGACTGATTTGCTCCGGAGTAAAATCGGGCAAATCGTATCTGACAAAAACGCAGTAGTTGGGGTTTCAATTATCGGGAAAAACGGTAAAGACACCCTTTCTTTAAACGGCGACAGGCGGTTTCCTATGCAGAGCGTATTTAAATTCCACATTGCGCTTGCAGTTTTGTCAGAGGTTGATAAAGGAAAGCTTTCGTTAAACCAGGAAATTGTGATTGATAAAGAGGACCTTTTGCCTTCGGGTTTCTGGAGCCCGCTCAGAGACGAAAACCCTGATGGCGGCCGTTTTGCTATTGAAAGGTTAATTCAATATTCTGTTTCTCATAGTGACAATACCGCCTGCGATGTTTTAATACGGCTTGTTGGAACGCCTCAAACAGTTGAAGAATATATCAAAAAGAATGGCATTCAGGATATACAAATTACTTTCAACGAAGAAGAAATGCAGGCAAAGTGGGAAAATATGTTTCAAAATTGGACTACGCCAAAAGCCGCAAGTGAAACGCTTAAAACGTTCTATGAGAATAAAAACAACTTACTTTCAAAAGCCAGTTATGACTTTTTCTGGAAAACGAATAAAGAAACAACAACTGGTAAAAAACGGATCAGAGGGCAATTGCCTGCTGAAACAATTGTAGCGCACAAAACAGGTTGGTCAGGAACAAACAAAGAGACAGGAATCACAGCGGCTTTAAATGATATTGGGATTGTCTTTTTGCCAAATGGCGAATATTTTATAATCAGCGTATTTGTATCTGAGTCAAAGGAGAATTTTGACGCAAACGAGAAGATTATTGCGGATATCGCAAAGGCGGCTTATGACTTTTACGCGGCAACAAATAAATAGAAAACTGCCGCGGTGTGCAGGGCCTATGTGCGTGCCGGAAGATGATGTTGCATTCTTTTCGACATACTCTTAAAAAGATGGCAGGGATAGCGCTAATGGTTTTCCTGGTTTGTTGGCTCATCGTCGCAGCCGTACTGCTGGCCCTCAGCCCCGGCCGGCCGCAACCTTTCCCCGATCCAACCGGAAAGCCCCTTGCCGGCAGCCTCTCGGAGAAAGTTTTTACAGACATCGGCGGCATAAAGCAGGGCTTGTTCCTCCGGAGCAGGGATACGGCGCAGCCCGTGCTGCTTTACCTCCACGGCGGCATCCCCGACTACTTCCTCACCCCAAAGCACCCCACCGGGCTGGAGGATCTGTTCACCGTCGCCTGGTGGGAACAGCGCGGCTCGGGCATCTCTTACAGCCCCGACATCCCCCCCGAAACGATGACTCTGGAGCAGATGATACAGGACGCCCTGGAGGTGACGAACTACCTGCGCCGCCGCTTCGGCCGGGAAAAGATCTACCTCATGGGGCGTTCGGGCGGTTCCTTCATCGGCATACAGGCGGCCGCCCGGGCGCCGGAACTGTACCACGCCTATATCGGCGTCGGCCAGATCTCGGACCAGCTCCGCTCGGAGCGGATGGCCTATGAATATATGCTGGAGCAGTACCGGGAACAGGGAAACCGGAAAATGGCGGCCCGGCTCGAAGCCGCCCCGGTCGCCGACGGCACGCCTGCCGCCTATCTCAGATGGCGGGACAAGGCCATGCACGAGCTTGGCATCGGCACCATGCGCGGCATGCATTCGGTTGTCGCCGGCATTTTTCTGCCCTCTCTGACGTGCCAGGCGTACACCCTCCGGGAGAAGGTGAATATGTGGCGGGGGAAAGCCCAATCCGGGGTCAGTTCACTCTGGGGGGAAATATTGGCCACCGACCTGATGCAAAAGGTTCCTGCGCTCGACATTCCCGCCTACTTCTTCGGCGGCATTCACGATTACACCGTATCCACTGTTTTGGCGAAGGAATATTTCGGGCAGTTGCAGGCACCCCTGAAGGGGTTTTATGTCTTTGAAAAGTCGGCCCACAGCCCTATCTTTGAAGAACCGGAAAAAGCGCAGCGCATACTGCGGGAGGATGTGCTGAGGGGGGAGAATGGGCTGGCGGATCTGAAATGAAGCCGGAGGGCCTGTTTATCAGTATAATTTGGATAAGCGGCATTCGCAAGTCGGAGACTTGCCTGGTATGCCGCATCGAGGCAAAGCCTCTCGCGAACGAGCAGTTTTGGGAGCAAGGCGTATATTTACTCACCGCTCATTCAATAATAGCATGATGCATCCCAACGAAACCCTCCTCCATGCCTTCTATCAGGCCTTCCAGCGCAAGGACTACGACGCCATGAAAGCCTGCTACCACCCGGAGGCCGAGTTCAACGACGAAGTCTTCCGCAACCTCAACGCCCGCGAGGCGGGCATGATGTGGGAAATGCTCATCAAAAACGGCAGAGACCTCAAGCTGGAATACGCCGAAGTGGAGGCCGGCGACACCTCCGGCCAGGCGGTATGGACGGCCACCTACTCCTTTTCGAAGGCGAAGAGAAAGGTGGTGAATACCATTCAGGCCTCCTTCCAGTTCCGGGACGGCAAGATCATCCGCCATACGGACCGCTTCGGTTTTTACCGCTGGGCGCGGCAGGCCTTCGGAATCCCCGGCCTGCTGTTGGGGTGGACGGGCTGGTTCCGGGCCCGCGTCCGGGCAGGGGTGAAGGGGCAGCTGCAGGCGTACATGGCGGCCCGTTCTGCCTCCGGCGAGCAGCTTTAGGCTGGCTGCCTGCCTCGTTCGCGAGCGTCTGTGACGCGATGCGGGGCAACGGGCCAGTCTCCGACTGGCGTAAACAAGCAACATAAGCGGCATTCGCAAGTCAGAGACTTGCCCGGTATACCGCATCGAGGCACAGCCTCTCGCGAACGAGAAGCCTCCTTCCAGTTCCGGGACGGCAAGATCATCCGCCATACCGACCGCTTCGGTTTTTACCGCTGGGCGCGGCAGGCCTTCGGAATCCCCGGCCTGCTGTTGGGGTGGACGGGCTGGTTCCGGGCCCGCGTCCGGGCAGCTGCAGGCGTATATGGCTGCCCGTTCTGCCTCCGGCGAGCAGCTTTAGGCTGGCTGCCTGCCTCGTTCGCGAGCGTCTGTGACGCGATGCGGGGCAACGGGCCAGTCTCCGACTGGCGTAAACAAGCAACATAAGCGGCATTCGCAAGTCAGAGACTTGCCTGGTATACCGCATCGAGGCACAGCCTCTCGCGAACGAGAGGCCTCCTTCCAGTTCCGGGACGGCAAGATCATCCGCCATACCGACCGCTTCGGTTTTTACCGCTGGGCGCGGCAGGCCTTCGGCATCCCCGGCCTGCTGCTGGGGTGGACGGGCTGGTTCCGGGCCCGCGTCCGGGCAGGGGTGAAGGGGCAGCTGCAGGCGTATATGGCTGCCCGTTCTGCCTCCGGCGAGCAGCTTTAGGCTGGCTGCCTGCCTCGTTCGCGAGCGTCTGTGACGCGATGCGGGGCAACGGGCCAGTCTCCGACTGGCGTAAACAAGCAACATAAGCGGCATTCGCAAGTCAGAGACTTGCCCGGTATACCGCATCGAGGCACAGCCTCTCGCGAACGAGAGGCCTCCTTCCAGTTCCGGGACGGCAAGATCATCCGCCATACCGACCGATTCGGTTTTTACCGCTGGGCGCGGCAGGCCTTCGGCATCCCCGGCCTGCTGCTGGGGTGGACGAGCTGGTTCCGGGCCCGCGTCCGGGCAGGGGTGAAGGAGCAGCTGCAGGCGTATATGGCGGCCCGTTCTGCCTCCGGCGAGCAGCTTTAGGCTGGCTGCCTGCCTCGTTCGCGAGCGTCTATGACGCGATGCGGGGCAACGGGCCAGTCTCCGACTGGCGTAAACAAGCAACATAAGCGGCATTCGCAAGTCAGAGACTTGCCTGGTATACCGCATCGAGGCACAGCCTCTCGCGAACGAGAGGCCTCCTTCCAGTTCCGGGACGGCAAGATCATCCGCCATACCGACCGCTTCGGTTTTTACCGCTGGGCGCGGCAGGCCTTCGGCATCCCCGGCCTGCTGCTGGGGTGGACGGGCTGGTTCCGGTCCCGGGTGCGGGCGAGGGTGAAGGAGCAGCTGCAGGCGTACATGGCTGCCCGTTCTGCCTCCGGCGAGCAGCTTTAGGCTGGCTGCCTGCCTCGTTCGCGAGCGTCTGTGACGCGATGCGGGGCAACGGGCCAGTCTCCGACTGGCGTAAACAAGCAACATAAGCGGCATTCGCAAGTCAGAGACTTGCCTGGTATACCGCATCGCCCCTCTATGCCCGAAAACTCACTTCAGATTACCTTGAATAATATCCTCCTCTTCATGCTTATGGATTTTACTGATCAGGTCATCGGTGATCTCCTCCACCAATTTTCCGAGCAGCTCCGAATACTCCAGGTATTCCTTCCACAGCACCTTGTTCAGGAAGTCCTCGTTGATCCGGACCATGACGGTGGTGTACTTCTGCCGGTAATAGCGGTAAGGCTTGACCCCATACTTCCGGCAGATCGCCAGCAACAGCTTTTTGTGCCAGTTGTCCTGGGTGTACAAGGCATACTCCTTGGGGTTTTTGTGAATCTCCAGCTCGGGGTATTTCTTCAGGATCCGCTCCTTTGCGAAAATAGCCGCCTGTTTCTCCCCCTCCGTTTTGGCGCCGAGGATCAGGGATTCGATCTTTTTGATGCGTTCCAGCAGGTCTTCCATGGTTTGATTTTGTCTTTCAAAGATAAAATTTTAGTAACTATTTAGCAGCCCTCCGCTTTTTAGCCACGAAGACACCAAGATCATCCGCCATACCGACCGATGCGCAATCAGTTATACTCCCCAAGGCCAAGCGTAGCAGGCATTTCCCCATATTTCCACCGCATTACCACTGTATTACCACCGCATTTCCCTATTTTTATCCATATACTTAATTCTACTTTGTTAACTTAAAAGGAGCGCGGGCCTCCAGGCCCGCGAGCATGAAAAAATAGATTTAAAATTTCATAAAACCCTTTTTTTTAGAAGGCAGCGGGCCTGGAGAGCCTGCCCCGATTTTTGTCGAGGCCCGCGCTCCAGATGGCTCGAAACTTTAAGTTAACAAAGTAGAATTAACGCGCAAAACGGAACCAACCCTCATGAGAATTATACTGCCCGCCATCCTTCTGCTCTTTGCTTTCCATTCCGCCCATGCGCTGATCAGTAGGGCCGATGTGGCCCATGTCGCCCTGGAAGAGGACAAGGCCAAGGTGGCCCGCTCGATCCTGAATGCGCTGGAGGCCGGCAAGCCAGCCATGGTGCGGCCGTTCCTGGAAGAGGGCGTGCAGGGAAAGCTGGAGGATATCCATGCTGCGCTCCGGGCGCTCCATTATCAGCCGCGCGGTTCTTTCTGCCCCCTGATCAAAGAAACGGCCGCGGCGCAGGAACACAAATTCTACCGCCTGTACTACGAAAGGGGGGCTAAGGAGAACGTGCCGCTGCTGCAGATAGAGGTCACCTTTGACGCCAACCCGTACCGGCTCACCGCCCGGGACATTCAGCTGCGCGACTTCAGGGCGTCCAGTGAAAAGCTGGATGAAAACAGCGTCCTTTACCTGATAAAATGCGGAAAGGCTCCGCCCGGGCCGCCGTCCATGAGCATGCTTATCAACCTGGAAACCGGAGAGATCGAAAAACCGGAGATCCGCCTGAGCGTGTCCGATGCCGATGACCTGTTCAAAGTCGAGGGTTTGGACAGGAACGTAGACTACGAGGTCCACCTGAATATGCACCGTCCCCGCCCGGAAGTCCTGAATAATGAAGCCCTCTGGGCGATCAACAACGTCGTTTCCCTGACGGTGACGACTTACCGGCCGGAGTACGACGAGGGCCGGTTGTTGGCCAACCTGTGCCGTTTCACCCGGCTGAGGCGCCTGGAGGTCTGGTTCCAGTGTTATGGCAATACCAGGGTGGGGGAGGAGATTTCCCCTCATCAGGACCCCTTCTTCGACTGCCTCGACGCAATGAAAAACCTGGAAAGCATTACCCTCAGGCCCTTTCACGGCGCCTTCCCGGAGGTGATCGGAGAACTGGAGGGGCTGACTGAACTGGACATAACCGCCGAATTCACTTCCCTGCCGGAGAACATCGGCAAACTGAAGCATTTGAAAACGCTGAAGGTTACCAATGCCAAACTCAGCAGCTTGCCCGAAAGTATTTTCCGCCTTTCCAACCTGGAACACCTGTATCTGAGGACGCCTCTGGTGGAAGAGATCCCGGAGGAGGTGCGCCGGCTGAAGCAACTGAGGCGCCTGGAGCTTTTCGGGATGGACGCGCTGGCCGCCTTTCCCCGCGCCCTGGGCGAACTGGAGCATCTGGCGAGAATGGACGTCAGCTATATGCCGGCCCTGCCTGTTCCCAAAGGGGAGCTGGTCCACCTGGATACCCTGAAGGTGGAAAAAGTGGAGGACATCTCCCCGGTCGGCCAATACACCGGAGTGTCTTATCTGTCTTTGGAAAAAATAAAGAACGAAACCTTTCCCGCCGGGTTCTCCCGGCTGCAGAACCTGGCGTCCTTCTACATTGAGGATTCCGGGCAGCTTAAGGGGTTTCCCGATGGGTTGCCGCCTTTCCCGAACCTTAGGGTGGTTAGTTTTATTAAAACCGGATTGAAGGAAATACCCGGTTTTTTGCTGAAGTCCACCCGGTTAGAGTCCTTATCCATCGAAAATGCGCAGGTGGCCCGCCTGCCGGAAGGCCTTTCAAACCTCAGCAACCTGAAAAACCTGAGCCTGCCCGGTAATAACATTGAAGTGCTCCCCGCTTCCCTGATGGATCTGCGGTCGTGTTCCCGTATGGACTTTCATTCGAACAACATCAGGGAGATCGCCCCTGAGATCCTCAACTACAGAGGGGAAACTTCCCTGCGGATCAGCATAGGGGGCAATCCCGTCAGGAAGGAGGGCTTTGAAAACAATTCGACGATCATTATTCAGTAAGGGTCTGCATTTATTTCCTTACCTTCGCCGTCGAGAAGTTATTTTCAGGCTTAACCCGGTACTTTGGCAGCAAACGATCCGCTTAACTCTGATCTTAGCGCAGGACATTCATCACTCAAAACACACTTATGGCGGACAGTTTCAATAAAAAAGAACGGGAAAAGAAAAAGCGCAAGCGGCGCAAGGACAAAGCCGAAAAGAAAGAACAACGCAAACAGGAAGGCAGCGATACCCCCGAATTCATGTACCTCGACGAGAACGGCCACCTCACCCCGACGCCTCCGGACCCCTCGAAAAGAAGGAAGATCAAAGCCGAGGATATCGACGTCAGCGTGCCGAAACAAGATAAATCCGACCAGCCGAACTTCCTCCGCACGGGCGTGGTGAAGTTCTTCAACGCCGAGAAAGGCTACGGCTTCATCGCCGACCAAAACAGCAAAGAGGACTTCTTCGTCCACGCCGACAGCCTCGTGGATGACATCACCGACAACGACAAAGTGACCTTCGAGGTGGCCTCCGGGCCCAAAGGGCCGGTGGCGATCAATGTATCGCGGGTCGACGGGTAGGCTACCTGTCTAATGTTGGCCAGCAGAAAGGGGAAAGCCGAGCGGAGTCGAGGCCGAGCGTGTGCGGAAGGCATGGAGTGGCCAATGTTAGACAGGTAGCCGACGGGTAGGGCCCCTCACTCCTGCAAGGTTTCGAGATAAGCTACCAGGTTTTGTATTTTCTCTCTGGTTTCTTTCGGCGGCCAACCCCGCTGGAAGATATCTCCCCAGACCGGCATGTCGCTGGTGCCATGGACCCTCACTTCCTTCCTGCCATCGATGATGCGGTAGATTTCCTTTGCCGGAAAAACACCGCCGCGCCGGGCGGCGATCTGCGTCAGGTCGGCAGGGGGAAGCACGAGATACTGTGCCACCGGGCCGTCCCCCCGGGCTGCCTCGCCGTGGCACGACTGGCAGTAGCTGCGGTACAGGCTCTTCCCGTCAGCCATCGGTTTTGCCGGCGCCTGGCTCGTGGCGGCGATGGAGCAGAAGAGGAAAAATGCGAAGAAAATTGCCTTGGTCTTTTTCATTGCGGTTTGTTCTTTTGGCATTGATTTCTTTTCGGTAATGCCCGAAATTAGGGCCATTCTGCCACCCGAAAAAGATTTAGCTATGAAACTTTCCGAATTACCCGCCCTTTTGGCCTTTCTGGCCTTTGCTGCTTTCCCCGCCCGCGCCCAGGAGGTGATCTGCGTCGATTCTGTCCACTACTATCCCCAGGCCGCCTGCCCAGCCATATACATCCCCCTTTGTGGCTGCGACGGCTCCGACCCGGGCAACGACTGCGAGGCGTTCGTCCGGGGTGCCCTGAGCTGCTGGTCGCAGAAGTGCCCCCGCATCGACCTGGGCTGCGAGGTGGACTTCGCCTATACCATCGAAGGGGACCAGCTCCTGCTGCAGGACCAGTCGCCCACGGCGGAGGACGACGAAGTCGCCTCCTGGGAATGGCAAAACGACTACGAAACCTTCGCCACCGGCAGCCCCCAGGCCGTCCTGGAAATGCCGCCGGGGCAGATGAAGTTCAAGGTCAGCCTCGGCATCCGCACCACCCGCAACTGCATCGCTTACTGCACCTACCTCATCGACCGCACCGTCGGTTCCGGGCGGGAGGCCGCCGCGGCCGAACCCTCCGTCTTCCCCAACCCGGCGGACGGCGACCTGCACATCCGCAACACCTTCGGCTACCGGCGCCTGCAGCTCTTCGGCCTCGACGGCCGCCTCCTCCTGGACCAGCCCCTGCGCGGCGCCGCCCTGGAAACGGCAACGGTGGGGCGGCTGAGCCCCGGCATCTATCTGGCGGCACTGGCCGGCGACAGGGGCTCGCGCACCTTTAAGGTAATGGTGCGGTAAAAACGAAGGCAGCCCCGTTCGCGGAACCGCCTTCGTTGACACGAAAAGTAACTATTTAGCAGCCCTCCGCTTTTTAGCCACGAAGACACCAAGACACTAAGATTGCACAAAGCCTTGGTGCGATCTTGGTGTCTTCGTGTCCCGTCTCTGCGAGCCGGGCAAGCTTCGTGGCAAAGGCATCAGGCCCACCTAATTCTACTTTGTTAACTTAACGGGAGCGCGGACCTCCAGGTCCGCGAAGGTTGCCTCGGGCAGCCGACATGAGGGTAATATCATACTAAAAACCTGCTTGAAGCAGGTTTGCGCGGACCTGATTGGTTTTCAAAAATAAAACAGGGGGTTTGCCGTGATAGTCGACAGGCGAACTCTAGTCGCCAGCCGACATCACATCCCCTTATTCATATTTGAAACTCAATGAGGTCCGCGCTCCATGTCCTCCGGCCACGAGAAATTTTAAAGTAGAAATTCAAAGTAGTACTAAATAGTTGACACGAAAACCTGCTTGAGGGCATGGCCTCCGCTTAGGCCACCTAGACTTTGGACGTACAGCCATTTAAGTCGGAAGTGCGAAGTCGGAAAGCCTGCCCCGATCTTTTGTCGGGGTCGGAACGGGGCGCAAAATGGGCGCAAAACCCCTGCTTTTCCGCCTCCCGCCTCCCGCCTTCCGCCTTCCGCCTTCCGATTTCCGATTTCCGCCTTCCGCCTTCCGAGTCTAGTTAGGCCACGTCCACCCCTCTCCTCTGCGTCACCTGATCCGGGTATTTGGGCAGGGTGACCGTCAGCACCCCTTCGGCGTAGGCGGCCCTGACGTTGTCCAGGTCGATCTTCTCGTTGAGGCTGAAGCTGCGCTCCGTGCCGCGAGGGCGGTATTCCTGCCGGATGCGGCTGCCCAGTTCCACTTCTTCTTCCGGCCCGGCGGCGATGGAAATGGTGAGCGTCCGGCCGACGAGTTCGAGCTGGAAATCCTCCCGGCTCAGGCGGGGCGCAAACAGCTCCAGTTCGTAGCGGTCGTCCAGCTCGCGGACGTTGGCCGGAACGGCGGAAAATGCGGCGCCGGAACGGCGGCCGTGGTCGTGATGGTGGCCGCGCCAGTGGTGGCGGCCCCAGGAATGAGATCTCTTACACATGTTGGATGAATTTTTTAAATTGAATACGCGATTAGAGTTGATGCGTTGGGGCAGCGTGGTGGTAAAAATGAGCTATTTTCGACCACACGCAGGCTTTTTGAGGGAGCATAGACCGAAAAAAGGCATAGTGTGGGAAGAAAAGAGCCATTTTAGTAACTATTTAGCAGCCCTCTGCTTTTTAGCCACGAAGACACCAAGACACTAAGATTGCACAAAGCCTTGGTGCGCTCTTAGTGTCCTGGTGTCTTCGTGGCAAAGGCATCAGGCCCACCTAAATAGTTACCATTTTTAACCCATGATAGCCCCAACGCATCAACTCTATTACTCTACGATGATCGTCCGGTAGTCCTCCAGCGGCTCCGGGCGGCGGCGGGCGTGGCAGGCCGGCGGCGCCTCCCAGCCCCGGTGCCCGAAGCGGCGGTAGTGGTGGCAATACCCTCCGTAGGCGAAGCGCCGCCGGATGCCCAGCACCAGGGCGGCCATCAGGGCCAGCGGGACGATGAACAGCAGGCCGAAGAACAACACCTTGGCCAACAGGAAAAAGAATACAGCCCCTGCCGCGACGGACAGGGCGAACGCAAACGGTCGCATGGTTGATTGTTTTTTTTGAATGGATAAATCAGTTACAACAGGGAAGACGAAGCAGGCAGGAAAATACTTTAAGCGGTAACGTTTTTTTTTGTTTTTGTAAAAACCGCCAACCGCGCTCCCAACCCTTCCCGGATCACGCATCAAACCTCCTCCTCTCCCTGGCTCTTTCCCCCGCACCGCCGTTTCCACGACTCCCGGAACCGCGCCCTTTCCTCCTCGCTCATATTGATCCACTTCTCCCGCCATTCGCGCCTTTTGTTCCAGTATTCCGTTTTCCCGCCCGGCCTGCCGAACCGGAAGCTGCCGAACAGGATGCGGCTGAGTACCAGCAACCCCACCGCCTGCCAGTAGGAGAGGGGCCGGGCAGAGGTCGCCTCCGGCAGTATGGCGTTCCACAACAGCATCACGATCGCTCCCAGCAGCAGAAAGGCAGCCGCAAAGAACAAAAAGATGAAAACCCGCCGGCCCCAACCGTACCGGTATCCCGTTTTTCTGGAATGGCTATGCATAAACCTGTATTTTGGGGCTCCCTTCCTTTGGTTTGTACGGCGATTGCGAGGACGGTGTACGGTGTACGATGTACGGAGCCTCACTTTGCCTCCACCTTTGAAATGGTAGCCTGTTTTTCAAATTTTTACGTAACTATTTAGCTGGGTCAATAGGCTTTTGCCACAAACCTGCCTGCCCATCTGACGCTGGGCAGGTAGGCAGGGACACAAAAACTCAAAGATGGCACAAAGCCTTGGTGCAATCTTTGTGCCTTGGAGTCTTTGTGGCAATAAAGCCGTCTAGATGGCAGGCCACCTAAATAGTTGCATTTTTACGCAAAACTGGGGACTGTTCAAAATGCTGTGTTTCCCGCCTGCCTGCCTACCTGGCAGTAATGGCAGGCAGGCTGTGCCGCAGGCCGGCAGGTTTTGTTTTGAACCGCAGGGGACGCAGAGAACCACAGAGAGCGCAAGCGGCTGTGATCCAATACCTTACTCTGCGGATTTCTGCGCTCCCTGTGGTTAGGGGAACGCGGGTTGACACTGTTTGTTGAACACTCCCCAAAACTGTATTTCCAATACATTTCCAACCTATATCTCCACCGTATCTCTACCGTATCTCTACCGTATCTCCACCATATCTCCACCGTATCTCCACCATATCTCCACCGTATCTCTACCGTATCTCCCCCATGTCTCTACCGTATCTCCCCCATGTCTCCACCGTATCTCCACCGTATCTCCACCGTATCTCCACCGTATCTCCACCGTATCTCCCCCATATCTCCACCGTATCTCCCCCATATCTCCACCGTATCTCCCCCATATCTCCACCGTATCTCCCCCATATCTCCACCGTATCTCCCCCATATCTCCACCGTATCTCCCCCACATCTCCCCCACATCTCCCCCATCTCCCCATCTCCCCCACATCTCAATACCCCATCAACTCCCCGTACAATTCCTCCAGCCGTTCCCGCAGGTGCATCACGGCGTAGCGTTTCCGGGAGATCAGCGTTTTGATGTTGACGCCGGTGCTGTCCGATATCTGCTGAAAGGTTTCCCCATCCAGCTCGTTGCGGACAAAAACGTCGCGCTGGGCTTCCGGCAGTTCCTCCAGGGCGGCGAACAGTTCCTCCCAGAAGAGCTGGCGCAGGTGTTCCGTCTCCGGAGTATTGAAGTCGGCCAGCAGGATCTCCCGGAAAGCCCTGTCTCCGTCCTCGTCCTCGAAGGCCATGCCGTCCAGCGATTCCTCTTCCCGTTTGCGGTAGCGGTCGGTGACCTTGTTGCGGGCTACGCGGAAGAGCCAGGCGTTGATGTTCCCGATGGCCTCCAGGTCGACCAGCCGGCTGAGCTGGTACCAGACCTCCTGCAGGATGTCCTCCGCATCGGCGTCGCTGGCCGTGCGGCCACGGATGAACCCGTACAGCCGTTGGCGGTAACCCCTGATGATGTCTCCCAGCGTTTGGTTGCGGTCAGCCATATCTTTTTCCGGCAGAAAGCGTGCGCCTGGGAGTGGCCGGGAGTACGCTTTCAGCCGGCATTTCTTTTTTCAGGTAGACGGATAAGATTGAAAATTACTTTACTCCTCCAGAAAAGCCAGCTTTGCGTCCCGGTACTTGTCCTTTTTCAGCATTTCCCGGATGCCTTTGATGGTGTTGACCGGCCCGTTGTCGACGGCCATGTTGACCAGCCAGGCGGGCAGGGCGCCGCCGGGGTCGGAGTGGAGGCGGTAGTTCATCCTCACCTTGTTGTCTTCCACCGGGATGAATTCGTAGTGGATGTTCATGGTTTCGATGCGGACGATGCCGTCCTTTTCGGGCAGGTAGGCGGGGCTGCTCTTCACGTCGATGAAAACGTGCTTGCTGACGGGATCCTGGCGGAGTTTGCTCCGGGCGATGAAGTCGCGGTCGCTAAGCGGCCAGGGAAAGTCGATCTCGCAGTAGTAAACGCTGGAGGTGTTGGCGGCGGGTTCCAGGCGTTCCGCTTTGGCGCACTTGTAAATCCAGGAAGTGTAGGCCGGCACGTCCTTCAGCACGGCGATGATGGCCGAAAGGGAGGCGTCGAAGGTGGCCTCTATTTTGACTTCCTTGATGTTGGAATCTTCGGCGTCGCGCAGATATACTTTCAGCCCGTCGGCCTCTTTCTTGAGCTTCCACTGCCCGGACTGAGCGGGCAACGCGCTGCTGAAAAGCAGTAAGGTTATGACAATCAAAGCGTTAAGGCTTGAGCCTGTTTTCATTATAATGAGATTTTTGTGAGAAATTACTTAATTTAACGCCCGGAAGTTAGCCTGGTTCCGGGACATTGCTAATTTTGAGGTTGCCTAAAAAAATCCGCCCGGCATTCACTCATTCACTCATTCACTCATTCACTTATTCACTCATTCATTCATTCACTCACTCACTCCATGCGCCAATACCTGGACCTTCTGCAACACATCAAAGACAACGGCGTCCGCAAGAGCGACCGCACCGGGACGGGCACCCTCAGCGTGTTCGGTTACCAGATGCGGATGAACCTCCAGGAGGGCTTTCCTCTGCTGACCACCAAAAAAGTATATCTCCGGTCTGTCATCCACGAGTTGCTCTGGATCCTGCGGGGAGACACCAACATCCGCTACCTCGTCCGCAACGGAGTAAACATCTGGAATGAATGGCCGTACCAGAACTGGCTGCGGGAAAGCGGCCAGGAAGCGCAATATCCGAAATACAGCGACGCCTGGAAAGAACAGATGAAAGTATTTGTCGACAGGGTGAAGGACGACGAGGCGTTCGCCCGCCAGTGGGGCGAGCTCGGGCCGGTGTACGGCCGCCAGTGGCGCGACTTCGAGGGCATCGACCAGATGGCGCAGGTGGTGGAAGCCATTAAGCGGAACCCGGATTCGCGCCGCCACATCGTCTCGGCCTGGAACCCGAGGGACATACCGGTGATGGCCAAATCGGGCCTGCCCCCTTGTCATACGCTGTTCCAGTTCTACGTCGCGGAAGGGCGCTTGTCCTGCCAGTTGTACCAACGGTCGGCCGACGTATTCCTGGGCGTGCCCTTCAACATCGCTTCCTACGCGCTGCTGACCATGATGGTGGCCCAGTCCTGCGGCCTGCAGCCGGGCGATTTCATCCACACCTTTGGCGATGTGCACCTCTATCTCAACCACCTCAGCCAGGCCAGCCTCCAGCTGAGCCGCGCCCCCCGGCCCCTGCCGGTGATGAAGCTCAATCCGGAAGTGAAAGGCCTGTTCGACTTCAAATACGAGGATTTTGACCTGCAGGGCTACGGCCCGCACCCGCCCATACGGGCACAGGTGGCGGTTTAGGGCCTTGATTTTGAAATTTCACCCCGTGCGGGGAGCGCAATTTGAAATTAAAGCACAAGAGCAGCGGCTGAATTTGAAAATATCGTAAAATTTATATCTGTTCATGGGTTGTTATATAGAATAATCCATGGGCAGAAGCGGAAAGGAAAGAACGATCCTTACCCGGCAATACCTGTACAAAACCGACCGTTGTTTAGACTCGATCTAAATAATTGCGGGATTTTGACTTTTATTGTTAAAAAATTAACACGAAAGTTATCTTTGCGCTGACAAAGAAATGACACTCAAGTATTGACGAAATTATATATAAAATAGCACCACGAGATGACATTCAAGCAGTTGATTAGCCGATTTTCGCTCCTTCTCGTCCTGGCGCTGTTCTCCTTCCCTGCCATCGCCCAGGATGGCCAGCAGGGGGCGGCTGCCGAGGCCCCGGCGCCCGCCGGAGAGGCCAACATCGATGAGGGAAAGACGCTTTTCCGGAACTACTGTGCCACCTGCCACAATAAGAACATGAAGGATAACCTGACCGGCCCCGCCCTCGGCGGCGTGGAAGAACGCTGGACAGATTATCCGCAGGAAGACCTCTACAAATGGATCCGCAACTCCCAGGCCATGATCAACGAGGGCCACCCCCGTGCTGTGGAACTGTGGAACGAGTGGAAGCCTACGGTGATGAACAACTTCAACCTCACCGACCAGGAGATCGCCAACATCCTCGCCTACGTGGATTATGTGTACACGGGCAAGGACCAGGTCGCGCAGGGGCCGGCAGCCGGGCCGCAGCAGGCCGTGGAAAAGCCGAACAACACCCCGCTCTTCATCGCCCTGGCCGTCATCCTCGCCGTCCTCTCCGTCGTGCTGGCCCGCATCGTAGCCAACCTCAACTACATGGTTCAGGTGCGCGAAGGCAATGCGCCGGCCCGCCGCAAGACGCTGGTGGAAATCCTGACCAGCAAAGGGCTGATCGCTTTCCTCATCTTTGCCGTAGTGGTGCTCGGCGGTTACAAAACAGTCGACAACGCCATCATGCTGGGCCGCCAGCAAGGGTACGCGCCGGAGCAGCCCATCAAGTTCTCCCACGCTACCCACGCCGGCCTCCAGAAGATCGACTGCCAGTACTGCCACGACGGCGCCCGCCGCTCCAAGCATTCCGTCATCCCCGCCGCCAATACCTGCATGAACTGCCATGCCGCGATCAAGGTGGGCTCCACCTACGGAACTGCCGAGCTGAGCAAGATCTACGCCTCCATCGGCTGGAACCCCAACACGGACTCCTACATCGAGAACTACGATGAGATGAGCCAGGCGGACATCGAGCAAATCTTCAAAAAATGGATCGGCGATTCCTACGTCAAGGAAAAAGGCAGCCTGGATGCCGCCGGCGAAAAGATGATCGAAGACCAGTGGGACGGCATCGTCACCTCGCTGACCAACGAAACCAAGGACAAAATCCAGGGCCCGATCGAATGGGTCCGCATCCATAACCTGCCCGACCACGCCTACTTCAACCACGCCCAGCACGTTTCCGTGGGCAAGGTGGAATGCCAGACCTGCCACGGGCCGGTCGAGGAAATGGCAGTGGTCCAGCAGTACTCCCCCCTCTCTATGGGCTGGTGTATCAACTGCCACCGCCAGACCGAAGTGCAGTTTGCCGGCAACGAGTACTATAAGGCTTACGAGAACTACCACGAGGAGATCGCCAACGGAGAACGCGAGAAGGTGACCGTCGAGGAGATCGGCGGCCTCGAATGCCAGAAATGCCACTATTGATGTATCCCCATCCGCCGTCGGAAGGCGGGATGGACTGGACGCGTATTTCCTCACGGAAACTTTCAGAATAAAGCCTAAAGAAAAAATGAAAAATAAGAATAATGGTGTTTGGATCGGGGTAGACCAGCTTGCTAATACCCCCGAGTACAAAAAAGCCACCCGGCAGGAGTTCATTAATACCGAAGAGGTCATCGAGCAGGGCGCCAGCAGCCGCCGCGATTTTCTGAAATACCTGGGCTTCGGCATCGGCGCCGCCACCCTGGCCGCCAGCTGTGACATACCCGTCAAGCGCGCCATCCCCTACGTGGTCAAGCCCGACGAGATCGTCCCCGGCGTCGCTGCTTACTATGCCTCCAGCTTCGTGCAGGGCGGCGACTACTGCGCCATCCTGGTCAAGACCCGCGAAGGGCGCCCCATCAAGATCGAAGGCAACAGCTTGTCGAAAGTGACCGGGGGCGGCACCAGCGCCCGGGCGCAGGCCAGCGTGCTGAGCCTCTACGACACCAGCCGCCTCGATGGCCCCTACCGCGTCTCCGAAGGGCGGATCGCTCTGCCGGACAACCGCAACAAGAAAGGGCCCTCCTGGGCAGAGATCGACCAGGAGATCACGGGCAAGCTCAGCGCCGGCGCCCGCATCCGCATCGTGGCCAATACCATTATGAGCCCGACGACGAAAAAGGTGCTGGAAGACTTCAGTGCCAGGTTCCCGAACACGGAAGTCCTGATGTACGACCCCGTCTCCAGCTCCGCCATCCTGGAAGCCAACCAGCAGAGCTTCGGCCAGCCGGTCGTGCCCGGCTACCGCTTCGACAAGGCCCAGGTGATCGTCAGCTTCGACGCCGACTTCCTGGGCACCTGGGTCTCTCCGGTGGAATTCGCCGCCCAGTACGCCAAAGGGCGCAAGCTGGACGACGTGAAGAACCCGAAGATGTCCCGCCACATCCAGGTGGAAAGCCACGTGAGCCTGACCGGCTCCAATGCCGACAACCGGATCATGGCCAGGCCGTCGGAGCAGGGCGCCGCCATCCTGGCGCTGCACAACGCCCTGGCAGGCAAGGCCGGCCGCGGCGCTGCCTCCGGCCCGCAGCTGGATGCGGAAAAAACCGCCAAGATCCAGAAGGTGGCCGATGAACTCTGGCGCCACCGCGGCGAATCCCTGGTCGTCTCCGGGTCCAACAACCTGGGCGAGCAAATCCTCGTCAACGCGATCAACGACATGCTCGGCAACTACGGCAGCACGATCGACTTCGCCAGCGCGTCGATGCAGCGCCAGGGCATGGACAAGAATATCCAAACCCTCATTAAAGATATGAATGCCGGCAGGGTGGACGCCCTGTTCGTCATGGACGGCGCCAACCCGGCCTACGATGTGCCCAACGCCGCCCAGTTCCGCGAGGGCTGCGCCAAGGTGGCCCTGAAGGTCTCCTTCGCCGGCGTGCCCAACGAAACGGCCCTGCTCTGCGATTACATCACGCCCACCCACCACTTTCTGGAAAGCTGGGGGGATGTGGAGCCGAAACGCGGGCACTACAGCCTGATCCAGCCGGCCATCGCGCCCATCTTCGCTAATGTGGGCCGCCACGGCACCCGCCAGGCCGAAGAGAGCCTCCTGCGCTGGGCCGGCGCCGGCATGGACGCCCCGGCCGCTCCGGCACCGGATACGGCTGCCGCTGCGCCCGCCGCCGAGAGCCCCATCTGGAAAAAAACGGTGGCAGATACCGGCCACTTCTATTACGAATACCTCCGCAAACACTGGGAAGAAAAGTTCTTCCCGCAGCAGTCGGACTTTGCAACCTTCCAGCATTTCTGGGACAGCACCCTGCACGACGGCGTCTTTGAGGCGCCGCAGGCCGCTATCCAGGTGGCCTTCTCCGCCGACGTGAACGACGCAGCCAAGCGCATCCGCCAGCCCAACAGCAACGCCGGGGCACTGGAGGTCTCCTTCTACGAGACCGTCAATATGGGCAGCGGCGTTTATGCCAACAACCCCTGGCTGATGGAAATGCCCGACCCGGTCAACCGCTGCTCCTGGGGCAACTACCTGGGTATCCCCGTTTCCTGGGAGGGCGGCAACGACTACGTCGCCTTCATGGGCCTCAACCCCAACGAGATCAAGGGCAAAGCCGACATGGTCAACGTTACCGTCGGCGGCATGGAGAGCACCTGCACCGTGGTGCGCCAGTTCGGCCAGATGCCGGGCACCTTGTCGCTGGCTATCGGCTACGGCCGCGAACAGACCGGGATGATGGGCCGCGCCCTCGGCAATAAGGTCGGGACCAACGTCTACCCCTGGCTGTCGCTCGACAATAACGGCAACGTGCAGTACTACGCCACCGTCGAAAGCGTCTCCGAACCGGTTGGGGTGGACGACGAGTTCGCCTGCGTGCAGTACCACCACGCCATGGGCCTGAAAGCCGAAGACCCGGCATCCGGCGAAGTGATCAACGTGGACGAAAAGACCGCCATGACCCTGGGCGAAGGATACCAGGGAGGCATCACCAACCGGTCCATCATCTTCCAGGGCCGCCTGGACGAACTGGATGAACTGGTCCACCACATCGAAGAGCACCGCGCCGAGGCCGGCAACCTCAACTCCAAGACGCTTTATCCGTACGAAGAATACAAAGAAGAATTCTACAGCCAGGGCCACCACTGGGTCATGCACGTCGACCTCGGCGCCTGCATCGGCTGCGGCGCCTGCCAGGTGGCCTGCATCGCCGAGAACAACGTCCCGGTCGTCGGCAAGCGGGAAGTGTCCCGCCACCACGAGATGACCTGGCTGCGCATCGACCGCTATTTCTACGGGGATTTCGAAAACCCCAACGTGGTCTACCAGCCGCTGATGTGCCAGCACTGCGACAACGCCCCCTGCGAGAACGTCTGCCCGGTGGCCGCCACCAACCACAGCTCCGAAGGACTCAACCAGATGACCTACAACCGCTGTATCGGTACGCGCTACTGCGCCAACAACTGCCCCTATAAGGTGCGCCGCTTCAACTGGCTGGACTATACCACCGCCGACCTCTTCGGCGCCAACGAAGTGGAGGTGAACGGCGAATCCCTGCCTTTCGGCGCCGACAACCTCACCCGGATGGTGCTCAACCCGGACGTGACGGTGCGGTCCCGCGGCGTGATCGAAAAGTGCAGCTTCTGCGTGCAACGCATTCAGGAAGGCAAACTGACCGCCAAGCGCGAAGGCCGCCGCCTGGCAGATAATGACATCAAGACGGCCTGCCAGACGGCCTGCCCGACCGGCGCCATCGTCTTTGGCGACAGCAACAACAAGGAGGGTACAGCGACCAAAAAGATGGACAACCCCCTCAACTACCTGGCCCTGGAAGAGATCAACGTGCGGTCTTCCGTCACCTACCAGGCCAAAGTGAACAACCGCAGCGAAGAGCTGGATGCATAAACAGAACATACGGGATTTGGGCCGTAAAGCCGGCCCCGGACACCCAATTAATAAACTTATAACGCTTCAACTATAATGAGTGCAGTAGTATCCCCGATACGCGAACCGCTGATCGAAGGTGGAAAAACCTACCATCAGATCACCGAGGATATTTGTTCGCCGACTGAAAGCGCCCCTAATGCCGCCTGGGTAATCGCCTTTATTATATCCGTGGCGGCCCTGTCCTTCTACGTCTTCTGCGTGGCCTGGACCGTCTGGGTGGGCATCGGCAGCTGGAACCTGAACCGCACCATAGGCTGGGGATGGGACATCACCAACTTCGTCTGGTGGATCGGGATCGGCCACGCCGGAACGCTGATCTCCGCCATCCTGCTCCTCTTTCGCCAGAAATGGCGCACCGGGGTGAACCGCGCCGCAGAGGCCATGACCATCTTCGCCGTCATGTGCGCCGGCCAGTTCCCCCTCATCCACATGGGGCGCCTCTGGCTGGGTTTCTTCATCTTCCCTTACCCGAACACCCGGGGGCCGCTGTGGGTGAACTTCAACTCGCCGCTGCTGTGGGACGTGTTCGCTATCTCGACCTACTTCACCGTGTCCCTCCTGTTCTGGTACACCGGCCTGGTGCCGGACTTCGCCACCATCCGCGACCGCGCCAAGGGGATCCGCAAGAAGATTTACAACTTCCTGTCCTTCGGCTGGACCGGCTCTGCCAAGCACTGGCAGCGCTTCGAGAGCCTTTCGCTCGTTCTCGCCGGCCTGGCTACGCCCCTGGTGCTTTCCGTTCACACCATCGTATCCTTCGACTTCGCCACCTCTGTGATTCCGGGCTGGCACACGACCATCTTCCCGCCCTACTTCGTCGCCGGGGCCATCTTCTCCGGCTTCGCCATGGTGCAGACCCTGATGGTGATCACGCGTAAGGTGCTGAAGCTGGAACAGTATATCACCCTGGGCCATATCGAGAGCATGAACAAGGTCATCCTGGTGACCGGCACGATCGTGGGCGTTGCCTACCTGACGGAGCTGTTCATCGCCTGGTACTCCGGTTATATCTACGAGCAATACGCTTTCTACAACCGGGTGATGGGGCCGTATTACTGGTCGTACATCGGAATGATGTCCTGCAACGTGTTGTCGCCCCAGATTTTCTGGTGGAAGAAGATGCGCCGCAGCATTTTCGTGACGTTTGTCATGTCCATCTTTGTAAATATCGGCATGTGGTTCGAGCGCTTCGTGATCATTGCCACCACCCTGGCCCGCGACTACCTGCCTTCCAGCTGGAGCTACTACACGCCGACCTGGGTAGAGGTGGGCCTGTTCATCGGCACGCTGGGGCTGTTCTTCACCTTGTACCTGATCTTCGCCCGCACGGCGCCGGTTGTGGCGGTGGCGGAAGTGAAGGCCATCCTGAAGTCTTCCGGCGACCAGTATCTCGAGCCCAACGCCAGGCATTCCGCCGAGGTGGTGAAAAAGGAACTGGAACCTCAGGCTTAAGAGAACAAAAAAATTATCGATCCTTCAATTCGCTATACAATGAGCAACCAAAATAAAGATGTGCTGTACGGCTTATACGATGACGAGCAAGTGCTGCTGAAAGCCGTCGACAAGGCCAACGCGGGCCATCTGGAAATCATGGACGTTTTCACCCCATTTCCGGTCCACGGGCTGGACCCCAAGCTGGGGCTGGAGGAGAGCCGCCTGCACATTGCCGGCTTTGTTTTCGGCGCCCTTGGCACCCTGACCGCTTTCCTGTTCATGACCTGGGTGTTCACCCGCGACTGGCCGATCATCTTCGGAGGCAAGCCCTACTGGTCGGTGCCGGCCTTCATCCCCATCACGTTCGAGCTGACGGTACTGTTCGCCTCGGTCGGGATGGTGGTGACGTTCTACACCATCTGCGGCATGGCGCCCGGCATAACCAACCCCACGCTCGACGACCGCATCACGGATGACAAATTCTGTATTGCGTTCGACGTGACCGGTGCGGAAGAAGCGCAAAAAGACAAGCTGAAGGGCTTCTTCACTGCCTCCGGCGCTTCCGAGGTGAACATGAAGACAATTTAGTAGTGATTGAAAAATAAATTCGGCATTTTGAGTCAATGCCTGGTGGTGAAGGCCGATAGCCTCACCGGGACATTGGCCTCCGCCACCAGGCATTGACGTCGAACTTATTTTTTAAATAAACCAAGTTCAACATAAAGGGATGAAAAACTTGAAACATATATTCCTGGCGATCGCTGCCGCCATTATTCTGTACTCCTGCTCCCCGGCGGACAAGAACTTCCCGGGCAGCGAATACATGCCGGATATGGGGCACTCCATTGCCCAGGAAGCCAATGCTTTTAACTACTATCATTACAACACCTGGGACAGCGCCAGCACCATCCGGCTGAAGGAACTGGCCTATCCGGGCCTGCCGGTGGAGGGCACCGTCCCGCGCGGATATGCCGGGGTATACTTCGCCGCCGACAAGGGCGAGGCCGCCCGGGATGTAGTCGGCCGGCTTCGCGGCGCGGGCGACATCAACACCATCGCCGTGCCGGTCAACGGCCACGTGCCCTACTATTACTCCGATACCGAGGAGGAGCGCATCCGGGCGACCAACGAGATCATCGCCAACCCGTTCCCCATCACCGCTGCCGGGCTGGAGCGGGGCAAAGAGCTGTACACCATCTTCTGCGGCATCTGCCACGGCGAGAAAGGCGACGGCCTGGGATACCTGGTCAGCGACGCCAACCCCAACGTCAAGTACCCGGCGGCGCCGGCCAACTTCCTGCTCGACGCATTCGTCGAATCGTCCAACGGGCGGTACTACCACAGCATCATGTATGGAAGGAACGTGATGGGGTCCTACAAAGACAAGATTTCCTACGAGGAGCGCTGGCAGGTGATCCACTATATCCGCTCCCTGCAGGCGAAGGATAAGAAACTGGAATACAGCGAGCAGGCCAATACCCTGAACCCGGCCTTCGGGGTTCCGGGCAGCCAGGTGGCAACGCTGGCGGAGACCGTCTCCGACCAGGATGCCGCTCCGGAAGCCGCGCCGGCTGAAGGAGAAGGAACCGGCACTCCGGAAGAGGGAAGCCACGGCGGCGACAGCAGCCACGGCAGGAAGTAAGAGAACAGCTGAAATCGACAAAACTTCAAACAAAGGTATACAATGAACCAATTTACCTTCGACAGCAGATTAAAGACCTTCCTCATCGGGTTCATGGTTCTGGGCCTGGTGTGCCTCGGCCTCACTTTCGCGGTGGATGATGACCTGCACACCCGGTTCTGGACCAACTATCTGCATAATACCGTATTCTTCACGGGTATCGCGCTTATGTCCTTGTTCACCATCGCAGCGTTCACCACGGCCTGGGGGGGCTGGTTTGTCCTCGTCAAGCGCGTCTGGGAAGCCTTTTCGCTCTTCCTGGTTCCCGGGCTGGTGCTGATGCTGCTGGTCATCGTCGGCATCTGGGGCCATTTCCACCACCTCTACCATTGGGCGGATGCCGAGGCGGTCGCCGCCGACCCGGTGCTGCTGGGCAAGTCCTCCTTCCTCAACCCGGGGTGGTACACCTTCGGCACCCTCATCATCGTCGGGCTCTGGATCTTCTTCGCGTTTAAGCTCCGTCAGCTGTCTGTTGACGAAGATGCAAACGGCACCCCGGATTTCGAACACCACAAAAAGATCCGGATTTGGTCGGCCGCCTTCCTGCCGCTGGCCGGTTTTTCCAGCGCCGCCGTCATCTGGCAGTGGGTCATGTCGATAGACGCCCACTGGTACAGCACGCTTTTCGCCTGGTATACCGGCGCCAGCTGGTTCGTCTCGGCCATGGCCCTGACGATCCTGACCGTCATTTACATGAAGAGCCGGGGCTACCTGGAGCATGTGACCATCGAACACCTGCACGACATCGGGAAATACATGTTCGCTTTCAGCATCTTCTGGGCTTACCTGTGGTTCTCGCAGTTCATGCTCATCTGGTACGCCAACGTGGGGGAAGAGACGGTTTACTTCCTGGAACGCCGGGAAAACTATCCGGTCCTGTTCTATGGCAACCTGATCCTTAATTTCGTGGCGCCGTTTTTCATCCTGATGCGGAACGACACCAAGCGCAAATACGGCACGCTGGTATTCACCTCCGTCGTCGTCCTCTTCGGTCATTGGTGGGATTTCTTCCAGATGATCAAGCCGGGCGCGCGGGCGACAGCTATGGAAGCCCTCGCCCATCACGCCGGCGAACACGGCCACGATGCGGCAGCCCACGGGGAGATGCTGTCCACCCAGTTGCCGTTCGCTATGGGCTTTACCATTCCCGGCTTGCTGGAGCTGGGCACCGGGCTCGGGTTCCTGGCCCTGTTCATGTACGTCGCTTTCGACCGCATGTCCAAAGCTTCGCTGGTACCCAAAAAAGACCCCTATCTCGCGGAAAGCCTCCAGCATCATGTCGAAATCCACGAGGAAGGGGCGCACTGATGCCGGGCCATCCTTGTTTAGATGAATTCTAAACAAGGAAAAGGAGAAAGCAAAGCCGGCAGATGCTCTGTTATAAGGGTGTATTTTTACGAGCGAAAAGCTCGATGTTCAATAACATATAAACTAGCACAGAAATAATGACTGCTTTACTGGCAACAATCTGTCTGATATTAATTGCGATCATCGTGGTGCAGATCGGGAAAGTTACCGAGCTGGCCAGTAAGATACGCGGAGAAGAGGAAGTTGAAGAGCAGGCGAACAAACGCCATGGCAATTACTCCATGCTTTTCATGGTGGTTTTCCTGGTGGCTACTGTCATTTCCGCCTGGTATTACAAGGATAGCATGCTGTGGTACGGCCCTCATGAGTCGGCCTCCGAGCACGGAAGCAGCCTCGACAGCATCTTCAACATCACGCTTTTCTTCACCGGCATCGTCTTTATCATTACTCAGATCCTGCTGTTCTATTTTGCCTGGAAATACCGGGGCCAAAGGGGCAGGAAGGCGCTGTACATGCCGCACGACAACCGCCTTGAAGTGGTCTGGACCGTCATTCCGGCGGTGGTGATGACCTTCCTCGTCGTTGGCGGCCTGGACGCCTGGAACGAAGTGATGGCCGATGTGGACCCGAACGAGGAGTTCATCGAGATCGAAGGCACAGGCTACCAGTTTGCCTGGCACCTGCGCTATCCCGGCGCCGACGGCAAACTGGGCGCGAGGGACTACAAGCTGGTCTCCGCCACCAACCCCCTGGGGCAGAACTGGACGGACCCCAAGAACGTCGACGATTTCCACCCCAGCGAAATCTACCTGCCGGTCGGCAAAAAGGTGCGCGTGCGGATCACGGCCCGCGACGTGCTGCACAACTTCTACCTGCCGCACTTCCGGGTCAAGATGGACGCCGTGCCGGGCATGCCGACGTATTTCGTGTTCACGCCCAAAACGACGACCGAAGAGTACCGCCGGAAACTGGGCGAACTCAACCTGAACGGCGAGCCGAAGTATCCGGAGTGGCACGAACCGATAGACCCCAACGATCCCGAAAGCCCCAAGAAATATGAAGCCTTCGACTTCGAGCTGGCCTGCGCGGAACTGTGCGGAAAGGGCCACTATGCCATGCGCCGGGTAGTTAAGATCGTTTCGGAAGGCGAATACCAGGACTGGCTGAGCAAGCAGCCGTCTTATTACCTGAGCACGATCCGCGGCACGGAGGACGACCCCAACAAGGACATGCTTTTCGAATCCGAAATCCGGGAGCGGCGCCAGGAGTTCAACGACAAACTGGAAAAGGCAATATCCGCCGAAGACCCGGCAGCCAAGACCATCGAGCTCAACCACGTGAATTTCGAGACCAATTCGGCGGAGCTGACCAAATTGTCCGCCTATCAACTGGACAACCTGGCCGACGCTTTGAACAAATACGCCAGTATGTCTATTGAGATCAGCGGGCACACCGACAACACCGGCGAACCGGAGTACAACCAGCAGCTCTCCGAGCAACGCGCTCAGAAGGTCAAAAGTTACCTGCTGGGCAAAGGCGTCGCAGAAAGCCGCCTGGCGGCAGTTGGCTACGGCGCCACCCGGCCGGTCGCGGACAACAGTACCGAAGAGGGGCGTGAACAGAACCGCCGGACGGAGTTTCGGATTACGGCTCAATAGGAATGAGTGAAGGAGTGAATGAATGAAGGAGTGAATATTCACTAATTCAGTCCATTTTTAGAAACCGATATATCTTTACGGATAATACATAAATTTTTCAGCAGATGGCTAATGTAGAAACCAAACCGGTAATACACGAAGAAGACCTCTTAATTGAGGAATACGGGTACGACGATCATTTTCACGAACACCATCATGGCGACAAATATCAGTCGAATTTCATCACGACCTATATTTTCAGCCAGGACCACAAGATGATTGCCAAGCAGTTCCTGATCACGGGCATGTTCTGGGCGATCATCGGGGCTGCTATGTCGCTGGTCTTCCGCCTTCAGTTGGGGTTCCCGGAAGAGAACATGGCCTGGATCAAGCCGTTGCTCGGCAAGTGGATCACGGTCAATGAGGCGGGCGTCGGCTCGCTGGCACCGGAGTTCTATTACGCGCTGGTGACGATGCACGGCACCATCCTCGTTTTCTTTGTACTGACCGCCGGCCTGAGCGGCACCTTCTCCAACCTGCTCATACCCCTGCAGGTCGGTGCCCGGGACATGGCCTCGCCCTTCCTGAACATGCTCTCCTACTGGTTCTTCTTCCTGTCCGGTACGATCATGTTCCTGTCGCTGTTCCTCAACACCGGGCCTTTTGCCGGCGGATGGACAGCCTACCCCCCGCTTAGCGCCCTGCCGCAGGCATCGAGCGGCTCGGGGGCAGGGATGACCATGTGGCTGGTGAGCCTCGTGTTCTTCGTGGTCTCCGTCCTGCTCGGAGGGATCAACTATATTACGACAGTCCTCAACCTGCGTACGAAAGGGATGACCATGTGGCGCATGCCGCTGACGATCTGGGCGTTTTTCGTGACGGCCATCCTCGGCCTGCTGTCCTTTCCGGTGCTGGTTTCCGCCTTCCTGCTGGTCATGTTCGACCGCGGGCTGGGCACCAGCTTCTTCCTGAGTGAAATTTTCATCGGCGGGCAGGCGCTCGACCACGTGGGCGGCAGTCCGGTCCTATACCAGCACCTGTTCTGGTTCCTGGGCCACCCGGAGGTTTATATCATCATCCTGCCGGCGATGGGGCTGGTCTCGGAGGTGCTTTCCGTACACTCCCGCAAGCCGATCTTCGGCTACAAGGCGATGGTGTATTCCATCCTGGCCATCGGCTTTCTGTCCTTCATCGTATGGGCGCACCACATGTTTATGTCCGGGGTGAATCCTTTCATTTCGAACTTCTTCGTGATCTTCACCCTGATCATCGCTGTGCCCTCGGCAGTAAAAGTCTTTAACTGGATCGCCACCCTCTACGGAGGCAATATCCGGTTTACGGCGGCGAGCCTCTTTGCCATCGGCTTCGTTTCCATGTTTATTTCCGGCGGCCTGACCGGTATCTTCCTGGGCAACTCCGCCATCGACATACAGCTGCACGACACCTATTTCGTCGTGGCCCACTTCCACATCGTGATGGGGGTTGCCGCCTTCTTCGGCATGTTCGCCGGTATCTATAACTGGTATCCGAAGATGTTCAGCCGGTTTATGAACGAGACGCTGGGCAAAATCCACTTCTGGGGCACCATCATCGGCGCTTACGCCGTATTCTGGCCGATGCACTACCTGGGCATGGCCGGCGTTCCGCGCCGCTACTACCGCTTCGACAGCTTCGCCGCCTTCGGCCAGTTCGACGCGATGAACCAGTTCATCACCATAGCCGCCATCGTTACCTTCGGCTTCCAGATCCTGTTTGTGATCAACTTCTTCTACAGCATCTGGAAAGGCAAGAAGATGACTACCCGCAACCCCTGGGGCGCGACTACGCTGGAGTGGACCACGCCGATCAACCCCGGCCACGGCAACTGGCCGGGCAAACTGCCGACCGTCCAGCGCTGGGCGTACGACTACGGCAAGGATGGCAAGGAGTTCATCCCGCAAATCCAGCCGCTGGGCAAGGATGAGAAGGAGGGGCATTGAGAGGGAATGAATGAGTGAATGAGTGAATGAGTGAATGAGTGAGTGAATGAATTAAAATAACAGACAAAAGGGAAAGTGCAGACGAAAGTAATTGAACGCGGAGTGGCGAGCCTGGCCTGGCAGAAGGTTCAGGATTACAAAATGCTGGTCAAGTTCAGGTTGACGATGACGGTGGTGTTTTCCTCCGTGATGGCTTTCCTGATCGCCCTGTCCGGCCCGGTCAACTGGCTGGCGGTCCTCATCCTGGCTTCCGGTGGCTTTCTGGTGACCGGCGCGGCCAACGCGCTGAACCAGGTGCTGGAGCGGGACTACGACAAGCTGATGAAGCGCACGGCAGGCCGGCCGCTGGCTGCCGGGCGGATGAGCACTTCGGAGGCGGTAATGGCGGCGGGCTTCATGAGCCTTTTCGGCATCACCTTGCTGGCGCTTTTCAATCCATGGGCGGCCTTTCTGGGCACCCTGGCGCTGGTAGCCTACGCCTTCCTCTACACGCCGATGAAGCGGATCAGCCCGTCGGCGGTGGCGGTTGGGGCGGTGCCGGGCGCTTTGCCGACCCTCATCGGGTGTGTGGCAGCGCAGGGGGAAATTACGTTTCTGGGGCTGAGCCTCTTTGCGTTGCAGTTCCTCTGGCAGTTTCCCCACTTCTGGTCTATCGGCTGGCTAGGCCATGAGGATTATGCCCATGCCGGATACAAGCTGATGCCGGTCACTTCCAGCGGAGCATGCGACCGCCGGATCGGCCTGCAGGCTTTCCTGTACGCCATCTTTCTGGTGCCGGTGAGCCTCATTCCCTATACCCTGGGCGTGAGCGGCTGGATATCGGCAGTGGTAGTCGGGGCCCTGGGCCTGGGATACGCCTGGTTTGGCTGGAAATTTTTCAAGGCCGGCAGCCGGAAGGCAGCGTTGCAGCTGATGTTCTTTTCGTTTGCCTATATTCCGGTTGCGCTGGTGGCTTTTTTTGCAGATAAAATTTAGGTGTTATGGTTTTTCGGTATTATGGCCAGAGGGTTTGCCGGGACTGGCGGCGGCCCCGCATCCGGCTAACCGCAATACCGAAACACCAAAAAACCGAAACACCACAAAACCGCAATACCAAAATATTTATGAACGCGACAGTGGCGAGAACGGATTACAGAAGAAGCAAGATACACCCCAAGAAGTTTGCGCTCCTGGTGGCCTGCGCCAGCATGATGATGATGTTTGCCGCTTTCACCAGCGCCTACATCGTCCGCCAGGCGGCGGGCAACTGGCTGGAGTTTCGGATGCCGGACCTGTTCTACTTCAGCACCGGCGTGATCCTGCTGAGCAGCCTGAGCCTGCATTCTTCTTACCTGGCCTTCAAGCGCGGCAATACCCGCGTGTACCGGCTTTTGTTGTCAGCTACCCTCGTTTTGGGGCTGGCATTTGTGGTGTTGCAGTATCAGGGCTGGCAGGCCCTGGCGGACATCGGGGTGGAACTGACCACCAATCCTTCGGGGTCTTTCGTGTACGTGATCTCGGGAGTGCACGCCGCACACGTCCTGGGCGGCATCGCTGCCCTGATCCTGGCGATGCTGCACGCTTTCCTGCTGCATCATCGCGTGACGCCCGCCCGGAAATTGCGGTTTGAGCTGACGCTCATCTACTGGCATTTCGTCGATTTCCTGTGGGTGTACCTTTTATTGTTTTTTACGCTTCAATGATAAACATAAACGACTGATAACCAAACAAAAGATAACTGATGGCGACGTCTGATACTGTTTTGGAACAACAAGATGTGCAGAGCCAGAGCGACTGGTCTGGTGGCAAACCTGCTTTCAAGGCGAGCTACGGCAAGCTGATGATGTGGTATTTTCTCCTGTCGGATGCGTTCACCTTTGCCGGTTTCCTGATCGCCTACGGCGCGCTGCGCTTCAGCAGCCCCACCTGGCCGGTGCCGGACTTTGTATTCTCCACGGCGCCTTTCGGCGTCCACCATGCCCCGCTGATCTTCGTGACCATCATGTCCTTCCTCCTGATCGTGAGTTCGGTGACGATGGTGCGCGCGGTGCAGGAAGGCCATAAGGAAAACAAGAACGGCGTGGTCTTCTGGATGCTGATGACCATCCTGGGCGGCGCCGGCTTCCTCAGCTGCCAGGCCTGGGAATGGACGAACCTGATCGGCTCGGAGCATATGTCCGTAACCACCAACCCCTTCGGCACCTATACGGAGGGGGGAGTCTACCTCACGCCGGAAGGCGAAGAGTCAGACGAGGTCTTCGAGTCCGGCGAGAGCTACCTCATCCACAAAGCCCACGAAGGAGCGGAAGGGCACGGTGATGGGGAGCATGCCGAGCTGGATTACAGCCCCGGTGACCACCCTGGTTACTTCGTGGACGAGCGCGGCTTCATCCACCGCAAATTCAAGGTGACGGAAGGCCCGGACGCCGGCATGATCAAAATGGAGCAGTTCGGCCCCAGAGCCTTTGGCGCCCTGTTCTTCTTCATTACCGGATTTCACGGGTTCCACGTATTTTCCGGCGTGGTGTTCCTCTTCATCATCATGATCAACGCTGCCAGCGGCCTGTACATGAGGAGGCGGAACGGCCACGAAATGGTGGAAAAGATGGGCCTGTACTGGCACTTCGTAGACCTGGTGTGGGTATTCGTATTCCTGGTGTTCTACCTGCTCTAGTATCCAATTCTGAAACAAAGAAAAACAGCTGAATAAATGGGACATTTAAGTTACGAAGAAGCCAAGAAAGTTGTCTATAAAGGGCTCATTTTGCTGGCGGCAGTCACATTGGTTGAAGTATTCTTCTCCCTGCTGGCCAAGGGCCACGTCATACACGAACTCAAATACATCACCTGGCTGCACTACCTCATCGGGCTGATGCTGATCGGCCTCTCTCTGTACAAGGCCTACTTCATCATCTACGAATTCATGCACATGCGCTATGAGGTGAAGGGCCTGGCTATGAGCGTGCTGCTGCCCACCGTGCTCCTGATCTGGGCAGTCATCGCCTTCTTCCAGGAAGGAAACTCCTGGAAGAGCCGCCGCCAGCAAATCCAGGAAAAGAATATGGAAGAAGTGGAGGAAGGGCAGCTGCAAAAGCAGGAGAGCATGTTGCTGGAAGATACCTATATCCTGAAACTGGAAGACGTGATCTGAACGCGTCTTTTTTGATAAAAAAAAACAGGAGCCAGCCCGGAGCGTGCGGGGGGCTCCTGTTTTTTTTACGAGGAAAAACCTTTTGGGGATTTGCTGTTCTTTGTGTTTTCGTGGCGCCAAACCCGGAGGCGCAATTATCTGACATTCTTCCGACAACAATCCCTCAGGCGGTGTGTTTCCATTTTGGTTGACAGGATGGAGAGGACAATCGCGTTTCCCTTGCAGAAATTTTTCGAATAAAGTCAAATGAAAGAACGATAAAATGTAACTATTTACCACATAGGTCACATCAGGCAGTTCACATAGGCCACAGTAGCCGCCGCCTATGTGCTCTACTGTGAAAACGCTATGTGTCCTATGTGGTTAAACAAAAGACCTAAACAGTTACGATAAAATGGCAAAAACCAAGATCATCGGGCAGATGGGCCTCCTGCAGTTGGCGGGAGTGGTCCTGTTGCTCGTCATCTTTCCGCTGGGGTCGTGGTACTACCTGCGCACCGGCCTGGATTACCGCCTGCAGGCTATGCAGGAACTGAAGGACTACGGCAAAATGCCGGCTTTTGCGCTGGCCAACTACAACGACAGCCTCGTCACCGCCGAACGCTTCGCAGAAGGCCTGGTGGTGGGCTATTTCTTTTCCGAACCCCACGAAAACCTCTACGCCGGCGAGCTGGCCAGGCTGCACGATCAGTTCGACGAGCGGGATGATATCTTCTTCCTCGCCTTTGCGGCCGATACTTCCGAAGCTGCCCGGAACCGCCTGGAGCAGTTCGCTTCCGCCAACGGCCTGCTGGACGAGGAGCAAAACTATTACCTGCGGGGAACTCCGGAAGAGATCGCAAGCCTGGCTGAAGGTTGCGCTCTGCCTTTTGGAGAAAAGGGCATGAGCCTTTCCGACAACAGCCTGCTCTTCTTTGCCGACAGCCTCATGGTGCGCGGGTTTTACGACATGCGGGAAGGAGAGAGCCTGAAGCGGCTGGTGAAACACATTACGCTGAATATACCGCCTAAGAAAGACAAGGAGTTGCGGTTCGAACGCGAGGTGGAAAAATAGACAGGATTAACGAGATAGACAGGATTAACGAGGTAGACAGGATTAACAAGATTGACAGGATTAACGAGGTAGACAGGATTAACAAGATTGACAGGATTAACGAGGTAGACAGGATTAACAAGATAGACAGGATTAACGAGGTAGACAGGATTAACGAGGTAGACAGGATTAACAAGATAGACAGGATTAACGAGGTAGACAGGATTAACAAGATTGACAGGATTCCGCAGCCTGACGCGGCTGATTCCCTCCTCGGGGGGATAGACATCTCCCCGGAGAAATTTTTATAATAATCACGGCAACGTACTTATGGAGCGAAACATTCAATTGGCCAAACAGATGAACACTGCCGCCTGGGTGGTCACCGGCGCCGTCCTTTTGCTGGTGGGCCTGATGCGGCGCGTTAAAATTCCCATTCCGGAAGGCTGGGACTTCAGCTTCCTGCCGCCTTTTCACGCTACCCTCAACGCGCTGACGGCCGTCGTGTTGCTGGCGGCTTTCTATTTCATCAGGCAGAAAAATATCCAGGCGCACCGGCGCAGCATCTACGTGGCGATGGGGCTGTCCGTGCTTTTCCTGCTGTCGTATGTGGCCTATCACTTCACTACTCCGGAGACCATCTTCGGGGATGCCAACCACGACGGCAGCCTGAGCCCGGAAGAGCTGGCGGCGGTGGGCAGCGCCCGCACCTGGTATCTCGTGCTATTGCTGAGCCATATCGTCCTGGCGGCATTGATCCTGCCCTTTATTCTTTTTACCTTTATACGCGCATATACCGGCCAGGTGGAGCGCCACCGCAAAATGGCCCGATGGGTATTCCCCGTCTGGCTGTACGTGGCCCTTACCGGGCCGATAGCGTATTATATGCTGATGCCGTATTATCCTTAGTAGTGATTAAAAAACAACTTCACTGTTTGAGATCCGTCGTTGTAGCTCGTTTATCAGCCTAACCCCGCGACAATCCTACGTGGCTGATTCACTTCACTACAACGACGGATCGTGAAGTTATTTTTTAAGGATTACTTAGGATAGGAAGCGGTAGAACCGGTATATTGCCGGCATGAGGGAGGTGGGAGGGAGTTGTTATATTGCTGAATTGTTATATTGTTGGCTCGGCACGGCTGTGGATGGTTGAATTGTCAAATTGTTTCATCGTTGTGTACAACAGGTAACAATATAACAATATAACAATATAACAATATAACAATATAACAATATAACAATATAACAATATAACAATACAACAATATAACACTCCGGCAATATCAAACAGCTAAACGAAACATAACATAATATGAAAATCCACATCACCAAATACCTAAGCATCCTCGCCCTGGCCCTTACCCTGAGCCTGGGGACGAGCACGCCTGTACAGGCCCAGTGCCCCATGTGCCGCATGTCGGCCGAGAGCAACCTCAAGAACGGCGGTACCGAGGGGCGCGGCCTCAACAACGGCATCCTGTTCATGCTGTCCATGCCTTACCTGGTCGTGGGCGCCATCGGCTTTATCTGGTGGAAAAACCGGAGGAAGGAAGAGGAAGAAGAGTTGGTATAACCAGTTTTTTCTCGGGGATTTTTCTTAATTTAGTGAGCTAACCTGATCATTAATAATTAGAATGGGAACTTCCGCCACAAAAGAACCACCATTAGCTGCCCTGCTTCACTACGGCCCGGTGGTGCTACAAAACCCACTGAGCCGGGAGGAGTTTGTCGCTCTGTCAGGTCAGTTCCCCGAGCTGCGCATGGAGCGCGAGGCGGATGGAAAAGTCACGGTTATGTCACCCGTAAAAAAAGGATCCGGGAGAAGAGAATCCGGTGTGATATTCTTTGTGTTCCTTTGGTATTATCAAAACCGGAAAGGAGAAGTGTATAGTTCTTCGACCGGTATTGAACTGCCGGATGGGGCCATTAAAAGCCCGGATTGCGCCTGGGTGTCCGATGAACGCCTGGCTGAGCTTCCCGGGGATGCCGATGAAGATTTCCTCAGGGCAATTCCTGATTTCCTGGTCGAAGTGCGTTCCTCCTCCGACCGGATCGCTAAGCTGAAGAAAAAAATGGTTAATGTGTGGATGAAAAACGGCGTCCGCCTGGGCTGGCTGATCGACCCCTATGCTGAAAAAGCCTGGATTTACAGGGAAGGCAAAGAAGTGGAAGAAGTCAGAGGGTTCGAGGGGCGGGTGCTGACCGGGGAAGAGGTGATGCCGGGAATGGAACTGCCCCTGATTGAATTAAAGCGTTAGCTTTTCCACAACCTCCCCCCGGCAAACATCCACCAACTCCACCAACGCCCTTATCTCCTTCTCTCCCGTAGCATAATTCGTAATACAAGCCCGAAGCGTTTCCACGCCTCCCACCGGATACACCGATATCCACGCCTTGCCCGACCGCAGCACCTGGTCGCAAACCGCCCGGGCAAAACCGGGTGCCTGCTCATAATCCGGATCCGTAAAGCAGGCGATGGGCAGTTCCGTGTCGTTGTACATTTTCCATCCGCTTTTCCGCAGCCCTTCCTTCAGCAGATCGCCCATCCGGTTCTGGTGGCGGATCACCTGCCCGTAGCCCTCCCATCCGAAGAACAGCACCGACAGGTACAACTTCAGGCCGGTAAACCGCCGGGACCACTGTATGGAGTTGGTGAAGGGGTCCGTCACCGCCATGGCCTGCGCCTCTTTGGGCATATATTCGGCGGTGATGCGAAAACTGCGGCTGAGGATGTCCGGCTCGCGGGTGAGGAACAGGCCGGCGCCCATGGGCACGGACAGCCATTTGTGGGCGTCGAAGGTGATGGAGTGGCTCCGTTCTATGCCGCGCAGGAGATGTTTTTTTCCTTCGTCCAGGATGAGGGCGCCGCCGTAAGCGGCGTCGGTGTGCAGCCACAGGCCCTGCGCTTCCGTTATATCGGCAATCTCCGGGATGGGGTCGATGGCGCCCGTGCCGGTAGCGCCGGCTGTGGCGACGGCCAGGAAGGGGTGGAGGCCGCCGGCGCGGTCCGCTTCGATCATGGCGGCCAGGGCGTCCGGCCGCAGGCGCTGTTTGCCGTCCACCGGTACGGGGCGGACGGCGTCCAGCCCCAGCCCGCAGACCCGCGCCGCCCGGACGACCGAGTGGTGGCTCTCGGCCGAGCAGTACATGGCCGGTTTTTCAGGGATGCCCGCCAGGCCCTTATTGGCATATTCCGGGAAGTGGCGGTTGAGGGCACACAGCACGGCGGTCAGGTTGGCCTCCGCGCCGCCGGAGGCAAACACCCCGTCGATCGTTTCTTTCGGGAAACCGAGTTTCTGCCCCAGTTCCCGTACCAGGAAGCTTTCCACCTCATTGGCGAAAGGGTTGTGGCTCCAGGCGGCCATCTGGGGGTTGAAGGTGGCGGTGATGGCGTCTGCCAGGATGCCGGGAAAGGCGGCGCGCGGGTTGAACAGCCCGTAGTACATGGGGTGGGGGGTGTGGACGGCGTACTTCGTCAGCCCTTCCACCACATGGGCGATGGCGTCGGCGGGGGGGATGCCCTCGTCCAGGCCGTAGCGCTCCACCAGGTCGATGATCCTGTCGCGGTCCAGATTTGGGCTTACCGGCAGGGCTGCCGTGTTGGCGTAGTAATCCTCCAGGTTTTGGAGTAAGGCGCGCCAGGTTTCCCGGCGTTCGGCGGAACTGAGGTCGAAGTTCATTTTCCTATTTTACCATTTTGATTGAAATATCTCAATCCAGCCTGTACAGCGGCAGCGGGCCTTCCGGGGTAAATCGCACATCAAAAATCACACATCGCACGTCGTAAATCCTATCCTTCCCCTCAATTGTCATAGAGCCAGCATTTTTTACAACTGAAACATCAACCCCGCGCTAACGCTCACCCCCCGGTTATTAATCGTAAAATCCTTATCGCGCTGCTCGATGTCTTTCAGCCCGAAGAGGTAGCGCCCGTCGACGAACAGGCTGATGGCGCCGCTGCCGAAGGTAAACCCGCCTCCGGCCGACAGGTTGATGTCGGAGCGGTCGTAATCGTCGTCGAATTTGATCTCAACGACGGTTTCCACCGGGCCGGCGCGGTTGGTCAACTCGCCGTCCATAGCGATGCTGTAGAAGGCGCCGCCGGCGAGGTAGAAGTTGATGCCTTCGTCGTTGCCCGAGCGCAGCTTCAGCAGGCCGCCGAAGTCCAGGTAGTTCATAGCCAGCTCGGTTTCGGTGGTGATGCCCAGCAGGGTTTGCTCGGTTTGGTAGCCCCGCTGCACGTAGGAAGCTTCCGGCTGCAGGGCCAGGTTGTCTCCCAGCCCGATTTCCAGGACGGCCCCGGCCACCAGGCCCACCTTGTCGCTGACCGAACGGCCGTCTTTGGGGTCAAAACTGGCCCGGGCAAAATGGGCGCCGGCGCGGGGGCCGATGGCCAACTGGGCGGTGAGGGTGGTGGCCGTCGTGGCCAGCAGGGCGATAAAAAGCGCGGTTTTTCTCATAGGTGAAGTGTTTTGGTTAAAGATATACTCCGCTGCAATAGGTTTTCCCGCATGGCGGGACAGGTAGTGCATTTGCCCTCCCCGCCCCTTAATCCCCTAAAGGGGAAAACCAACCATAAATGCACTACTTGTCCCGTACACAAAGTGTCGGGAAAACCTATTGCCGTTCAGTATACGTGAAGAAGAACGCTCGGAGGCCTCTTTAAATTTCGGGGATTTGTTTTTGTTCCGGTAGCCCTGGTTGGGGCTAAAACCTTTGTTTTCAGGCATTCGTTTATTCGTTAATCGGAGAAAGCGAAAGCCTGCATTCCGAAGTGGTATTATTGAGCAACGTCAAGAACAGCAGTTTACGGAACAGTTTTATGCGATCAACTATTCATACCGGGAGGCTGGACTCCGGAGACCGGATTCATGCAGCGTTCAATCGATGTTTACACAGAAGCAGATTTTCAATGTATTACCAGCCAGGCCTCCGAGCTTTCCCTCTCGCCTCAGATCAGGCTTTCCCCCAACCCCGCATCCGGTTATGTCAAGGTAGTGTTTGAGCAGGCTCTGCGGCGGCCCGGGCGGGCGGTGTTGTACAATGGGCTGGGGCAGGTGGTGCTGGAAGAGGTGCTGGAAGCAGGCAGCAGGGAGTTTCGCATCGAGCTTTCGGGGATGCCTGCGGGTTTGTATTTTTACAGTGTATTTCGGGAAGGGGAGGTGGTGAAGGGAGGGAAGCTGGTGGTAAGCAGGTGAGGGAAACGGGGCGATGTATGATTTAGGATGTGTGATTTAGGATGTATGATTTGTGGCACTGCCCTGAGGTTCGGATGAGATGGCGTAGCGTAAGGACATCAAAAATCGCACGTCAAAAATCGTATATCGCAAATCAGGCGAATGTATGAGCAAGGTAAAGGCCCTTTCATCCGTCAGGACAACGCTTGACAAGTTTTTCCCCGGGGGCTCGCCGCAGCTTGTCAAGTCTGGCACTGCGTATCTCAGCGCCCCCTGCGGTTTAAACCAGCGGCACAGCCTGCCTGCCATTACTGCCAGGTAGGCAGGCAGGCGGGAAACACAGCGGGTAAC
>JACJXZ010000025.1 GCA_020636375.1 Lewinellaceae bacterium
TCGACATACAGTCGGTAGATGACTTCCCGACGGCTGGCAACGATATGGCCGACGTGCCGGAAGACGGCTCGGTGAACATCGACCCGCTGCCCAACGACAACTTCGGCGGCGACGGCCCGGCCACTGGCCCGATCACCATCGTGACGCCTCCGGGCAACGGTACGGCAACGGTCAACGACGGCGGCACGCCGAACGACCCGACCGACGACACCATCGACTACACCCCCGATCCGGATTACAACGGCCCGGACCAGATCGTGTACGAGATTTGTGACGCTGACGGCGACTGCGTACAAGCCACCATTGATATTGACGTCGACCCGGTCAACGACCTGCCCGATGCCATGGACGATCCGGTGGCCGTTACGGAAGATACGCCGCTGAATATCGACCCGCTGCCGAACGACGACTTCGGCGGCGACGGCCCGAGCATGACGCCGATCACCATCGTGACGCCGCCCACCAACGGTACGGCCACGGTCAACGACGGCGGCACGCCGACGGACCCGACGGACGACACCATCGACTACACGCCCGATCCGAACTACAACGGCCCGGACCAGATCGTGTACGAGATCTGTGACAGCAATGGCGACTGTGATCAGGCCACAATCGACATCACGGTTGATCCGGTCAACGAATTCCCGGATGCCGTCGATGATCCGAACGAGACGACGATGGAGGATATGTCGGTGAACATCGACGTACTGGCCAATGACGACTTTGGCGGCGACGGCCCGAGCATGGGAGCGATCACCATCACGGTACCGCCCACCAATGGCACAGCTACGGTGAACAATGGCGGTACGCCCAACGATCCTACTGATGATACGGTGGACTACGTTCCGAACGCCGACTACAACGGCCCGGACCAGTTCACCTACGAGATCTGCGATAGCAACGGCGATTGCGACCAGGCGATAGCTACTATAGATATCACCCCGGTCAACGACCTGCCGGACGCTATGGACGATCTGGTGACGGTTACGGAAGACATACCGCTGAACATCGACCCGCTGCCGAACGACGACTTTGGCGGCGACGGCCCGGCCACCAGCCCGATCACCATCGTGACGCCTCCGGCCAACGGTACGGCCACGGTGAACGACGGCGGCACGCCGACGGACCCGACGGACGATACGATCGACTATACGCCCGATCCGAACTACAACGGCCCGGACCAGATCGTGTACGAAATCTGCGACAGCAATGGCGACTGCGACCAGGCTACCATCGATATCACGGTTGATCCGGTCAACGAATTCCCGGATGCCGTCGATGACCCGAACGAGACGACGATGGAGGATATGTCGGTGAACATCGACGTACTGGCCAACGACGACTTCGGCGGCGACGGCCCGAGCACCGGCACCATCACCATCGTGACTCCGCCCTCCAACGGTACGGCGACGGTCAACGACGGGGGTACGCCCAACGATCCTACTGATGATACGGTGGACTACACGCCGAACGCCGACTACAACGGCCCGGACCAGTTCACCTACGAGATATGCGACAGTGACGGCGATTGCGACCAGGCGGTAGCCACCATCGACATCACACCGGTGAACGACCTGCCGACTGCGGACGACGATTTGGCCAGCGTGCCGGAAGACGGTTCGGTGAACATCGACCCGCTGCCGAACGACGACTTTGGCGGCGACGGCCCGGCCACCGGCCCGATCACCATCGTCACCCCGCCGGCCAACGGTACGGCTACGGTCGACAACGGCGGTACGCCGAACGACCCGACCGACGACACCATCGACTACACGCCCGATCCGAACTACAACGGCCCGGACCAGATCGTGTACGAGATTTGTGACGCCAACGGCGACTGCGTACAGGCCACCATCGACATCGACGTGACGCCGGAGAACGACCTGCCCGATGCAGTGGATGATCCGGTGACGGTGCTCAACGAAGATTCGCCGGGTGTGAACATCGATGTGCTGAACAACGATACTTTCGGTGGCGACGGCCCGGGCACGGGAACCATCACCATCGTGACCCCGCCGGCCAACGGTACGGCTACGGTCAACGACGGCGGCACGCCGAACGACCCGACAGATGACTCGGTAGACTATGTTCCGAATGCCAACTACAACGGCCCGGACCAGTTCACCTACGAAATCTGTGACTCGAACGGCGATTGCGACCAGGCGGTAGCTCCGATAACGGTGAACCCGGTCAACGACTTCCCGAATGCGGTCAACGACCTTGGCCTCAGCACGATGGAAGACGTGCCGCTGAACATCGACCCGCTGATCAACGATACCTTCGGTGGGGACGGCCCGAGCACGGGAACCATCACCATCACGGCCAACCCGCTCAATGGTACGGCTACGGTGAATGACGGCGGCACGCCGAACGACCCGACGGACGACACCATTGACTATACGCCGGATGCGAACTTCCATGGCAACGACCTGATCGTGTACGAGATTTGTGACTCGAACGGCGACTGCGACGAAGCGACGATCAGCCTCACCATCACGCCGGTGGATGACTTCCCGATAGCTGAGGATGATATGGCTACCGTACCGGAAGATGGTACGGTGAATGTCGACCCGCTGCCGAACGACGACTTTGGCGGCGACGGCCCGATCCTGGGTTCGATCCAGATCGTGACGCCTCCGATGAACGGTACGGCTACCGTCGATAACAATGGTACGCCCTTCGACCCGACGGACGACACCATCGACTATACGCCGGATGCCAACTACAACGGCCCGGACCAACTGGTCTACCAGATTTGCGATGCCGATGGCGACTGCGGCCCGGCGACGATCACCTTCGACGTGACGCCGGAGAACGACCTGCCGGATGCACAGGATGATCCGGTGACAGCTACGGAAGACACACCGCTGAACATCGATCCGTTAACGAACGACGACTTCGGCGGCGACGGCCCGAGCATGACGCCGATCACGATTGTGACTCCGCCGACAAATGGTACGGCCACGGTCAACGACGGCGGTACGCCCAATGACCCGACGGACGACACCATCGACTACACGCCGGATGCCAACTACAACGGCCCGGACCAGATCGTGTACGAGATCTGTGACAGCAATGGCGACTGTGACCAGGCGACGATCAACATCACGGTTGATCCGGTCAACGACCTGCCGACGGCTGAGGACGATGTGGCGGATGCCATCCAGGATACGCCGACGAACATTGACCCGTTGCCGAACGACGACTTCGGCGGCGACGGCCCGAGCTTCAGTACGATCAATATCGTGACGCCTCCGGCGAACGGTACGGCAACGGTGAACGACGGCGGCACGCCGAACGACCCGACGGACGATACCATTGACTACACGCCCGATGCAGGGTACAGCGGGCCCGACCAGCTCACCTACGAGATCTGCGACAGCAACGGCGACTGCGATCCGGCGGTGATCAGCATCAGCGTGCTGAAGCGCGAGCTGCAGGTGGAGAAAGTGGGCACTGTTGACCTGGGCGCCAACAACACCCTGGATGTGGGCGACGTGATCAACTACCAGATCACGGTAGAGAACACCGGTGATGTAACGATCAGCAATATTGTGGTCACGGACCCGAACGCGGACGGAGGCGGAACCGACTGTGCCCCCTTCACGCTGCTCCCGGGTGAGAGCATGGTGTGCAACGCTGTCCATACAATCACGGCGGGCGACATCAGCGCAGGAAGCGTAACCAATACGGCTACCGCTACCGGCCAGGATCCGAACGGAACGGATGTAAGTGATGATTCCGACGATCCGAACGACCCGACGGATGCCGACCCGGATCAGGACGGCGAGCCCGACGACCCGACGGTGACCACCCTGCCTTGTGTAACCATCGAAGCATGGGTATACCTGGAAGGCGCCGCCATCGACCCGAGCGGCCTGGTCAACTACACGGTGCCGATGCGCACCGACCTGAACGACCTGCGCCTGCTGCCTGGCCAGTTACTGGTTGATCCGTTCTTCGGCAACAACTACACGCCGGCGGGCCAGCCCTACAGCATTGCGCCCTGGAACTACTTCGGAACCGAAGGCGACAACTTCGACTCCATGAACGACCCGAACTTTGCCGACGCCGGTTATCCGTCGACGGTAACCGACTGGGTCCTGGTGTCGCTGCGCGACAACCCGAACGGAACCGGAGGCCCGATCTGCCAGGCTGCTGCCCTGCTGCACAGCGACGGCCGCATCGAGTTTGTCGACGAGTTCAGCTGCTGCACCCTCGATCCGCAACAGAGCTACTATCTGGTGATCGAGCACCGCAACCACCTGATCGTCATGTCACACGAACCGATCAACATCGTGAATAATACGATCACGTACGACTTCCGCACCCAGCAGAGCTACCTCGTGGATCCATTCGGCTTCGGCTTCGTGGGCCAGAAGGAGATCCTGCCCGGAGTGTGGGCCATGCACGCCGGCAACGGCAACCAGACGCTGTCTGGCCAATCCGATACGGACATCAACTTCGACGACCGCACCTACTGGGAAGGCGAGAACGGCGAACTGGGCCAGTACCGCATTGGCGACTACAACCTGAACGGCGATACGAACTTCAACGACCGCATACAGTGGGAGTTGAACAACGGCAAGTTTACCAGTGTACCGAGAGATTAATCTTTGATTTTATAAGTGGGGGGCCTGAAGCGGCTCCCCACCCCACACTACAGTACCCGGCGCTTTTTTGCCACTAAGACACAAAAACACTAAGGCGGCACTAAGCCTTTGTGGATCTTCGCGGCTTAGTGTCTTTGTGGCTACAAGCGTTTGGTTCCCCTGCGTACAGTAATGTGGCCCAAATCCAAATTCGCAACTTAATTTCTTGCAGCTATTGGGGGGGCACCGGATTTTCGCCACAAAGACACAAAGGCACAAAGGGGGTACCAAGGTTTCGTGTTGTCTTCGTGTCTTCGAGTCTTCGTGGCAAGGCGGGGTAGCCACCTACACAGTTGCATTCTTTGGATACCAATTAGCAAAATCATAAAAAACTCAGACGATGAATATTCAGAAAATCAGATCAATGCTCCATACGCTGCTTGCCTTTTGCCTGATCCTCGGGTTCGCCGCTCAGGTTTCCGCTCAGCGCCTGGACCGCGTTTACGCACGTTTTGCCAATCCGCAGTTCGACCAGGAAACAAGAGGCTACACGCTGGATGTGGAGCTTCGGTCGGATCAGGAAAACCAGTTCCTCTTTGGCATGAATGTGCGGTTCTTCTACGATGCCACGAAGCTTGAATTCCAATCCTTCGATGATTTCCATCCCGGGTACGGCACCCTGGGCGCGTCGCCCAGCGCCCGCAAGGGCACTCCCACAAGCGGGTTGCAACTCTTCGACTTCAGCGCGGAAGCCTCCTTTGTGAACAGCGCTATCCAGTTGCAGGACGAAAGCACTCCGATGAAGTTGCAAAACACCCACTGGAAGAAGGCGTTCCGGTTGAATTTCAGGATACCCGAATCCGTCGACGATCACCGGCCTTTCTGCCCCAGCGTGCTTTGGGACCTCAAAGCCACCCCCGGTGCCGGCAGTTTCCTGGCCGGATCCGATGGGTTGGTGGTCACCCTGCTCGACCGCGATCCGGCTTCCCGGCAGGTTTCCGCGCCCACCCTGGTAAAGAGCGAGCCCTTCAACTGGGCATACGGCGCCGTGGAAGCCATGCCCTACGGAAACCCCAAAGACGACAACTGTACGCCATTGAGCCAGCTGGTGTCTTCCAGCAACACAGTCATTGCTGATGAAAAAGGCTACGCTCTGTTCCAGAACCAGCCCAACCCCTTTGCTCAGGGCACCCGGATCGAGTTCGTCCTGCCCGATGCCATGGAGGCTCACCTGGTTTTCTACGACGTCACCGGAAAACTGCTCAAAGTGCTCGAAGGCGACTACGCCAAAGGGCTGAACGCCGTAAACCTGGACCGCCAGGAATGGATGGGGCAATCCAATGTGATCCTGTACCAGCTGAAAACCACCGACCATACCTCAGGGATGAGGAAGATGACCCTGGTGAACCAGTAGCAATACCGATAATAAGACGAACCTCTTTTCCAAATTCAAAAGAACGAAAAAATGGATCAGTGCTTACCCATCTATAAGTGGAAGAACTCTATCCGAAGTGTTATAAATGCCAGGTGTTTAGCCCTCTTTCCACTGTTGCTGTTCCTCCTCATGGGAGTGAACCTTTCCGCCCAGCCGGTGGTCACCGCCCGCTTTGCCAATCCGCAGTACAATTGCGATAACGGTGAATACTGCCTGGACGTCGAGTTCCAGTCCGATACGCCCGGACAGGAGATCTTCGGGATTAACCTTCGTTTTTTCTATGACCAGGGCCAGCTTACGCTGATCAATACCCGCGATTTTCAAGGAGGGTATACCGGCGCCGGCGGCGCCAACCCCTATGTGCCGCCCGCCAATAACCTGGCGGCCGGCGCAGGCCCTGTCCTGTTTAATTTCACCCACCCCACCGCCACCTTTGTAAACGGCTCCGTTTCCAAAACCAACAGTGGGGCGACGCCTATTTTCGTGTCGACCACCGGTTGGACCAAGCTGTTCCAGGTGTGCTTCAGCGTGGATGACCCGGGGGCTGACCTCGACAATTTCTGCCCCAATATCGTATGGGACCTCGAATTTGACCCCGCCAACGGCGGTTTCCCCGCCGGCGACGACGGTTTGGTCATCACGGTGGTCAACCCCGACCCCAACTTCGACTCTTCGCCCACCACCGAGAATGTGGAGCAGTACAACTGGCAATACTTTGACCCCGGCCAGACTACGGTGCCGCCCTTTGGCTTCCTCACCGAAGATGTTTGTATTTCCACCCGTTGTATGGACGTATCGATTGACATTGAAGTGGATAATGCCATGCCTGCCTCGGGAGATCAGGTGGTATTTACCGTTACCCTCGATAATGCCGCCGGCTTCGACGACGCGGAAAACATCCTTGTGGATGTGCCATTGCCCCCCGGTTTCACCTGGGTGAGTGATGACGGCGGCGGCAGTTACAATCCAGGTACCGGAACCTGGGCCGTGCCTGCTCTGGCCAGTGGCTCGACTATTGTCCTTCAGATCACGGCTTCTGTCCCGGGTGGCGGGCCCTATACTGTGCTGGCGGAAGTTACCAGCCACGATGGTTCGGATGTAGATTCTGAGCCCGGGAATGGAGTAGATACCAACGGCAATACGATCGTAGAAAACGATGACGACCCGGTCACTGGCGACGAAGACGATGGCGACGGCGTGATCATAACGCCCGTTTCCGGCAGCATCAGCGTCACCAAAGAAGATATTTCCATTGACCTGGGGGCGGACAACATCCTCAACGCCGGCGATGTGATCAACTACACCATCACCGTTACCAATACCGGGGATGTGACGATCAGCAACCTCAGCGTTACCGACCCCGGCGCCGACGGCCCCATCACCTGCCTAGCCACCACACTGCTGGTGGGCGAAAGTACTACCTGTTCGGCGGCCCACACCATCACCCAGGCCGACCTGGACGCCGGCAGCTTTACCAACCAGGCGACGGCCGATGGTGAAGATCCATTTGGCAACCCTGTCACCGATACCTCCGATGACCCCAGTGATCCTACCGATAATGACGCCAATGGCGACGGTGAGCCGGATGACCCGACGGTAACGGGATTACAACAGATCCCAGATATGCAGCTGGAGAAAACCGGCACCTGGAATGACGACGGCGACGGCATCGCCGAAGTAGGAGAGACGATCACCTATACCTTTAAAGTAACGAATACCGGTAACGTCACCCTGACCAACATCACGATAGCGGACCTGAATGTGGCCGTCATGGGCGGCCCGATCCCCAGCCTGGCGCCCGGCCAGATGGATCAGGTTACCTTTACCGGAACTTATACCCTGACCCAGGCGGATGTCGACGCCGGCAGCTATACCAACCAGGCGGTGGCCACCGCCCTGCCGCCGCTCGGCCCGCCCATAACCGATGATTCGGACGACCCGACGGATCCGACAAACATAGACACGGACGGCGATACCGAGCCGGATGACCCGACGGTAACCGACTTGCCCCAGGTGCCCGAGCTGACGGTTGAGAAAGTAGACGCCCTGGATGACGGCGGCGACGGCTTGCAGGCCGGCGACCTCATCGACTATACCATTACGGTATCCAACAGCGGCAATGTGACGATCAGCGGCGTAACAATTAACGACCCTGAATTATCCGGCGTGGTATGTGTGCCAGCAGCCCCGGCCACGCTTGCCCCGGGCGAGAGTATGGTTTGCACCGGCTTTTACCAGCTGACGCAGGCCGACGTAGATGCTGGTTCGTACAGCAACACCGCCACAGCCGGCGGCCAGGATCCGAACGGCACCCCCGTCACCGACGGTTCCGACGACCCGGATACACCAGCACCCAATGACCCCACGGTGACGGGCCTGCCGCAAACGCCCGAGCTGACGGTTGAAAAAACCGATGCGCTGGACGATGGCGGCGACGGCCTGCAAGCCGGCGATTTCATCGACTATACCATTACGGTTGCCAATACCGGAAACGTAACGGTGAGCGGCGTAACCGTGAATGACCCCGATATTTCAGGTATGGTCTGCATTCCGGCTGCTCCGGCCACCCTGGCGCCAGGTGAAGTAATGACCTGCGTAGGATTCTACCAGCTCACCCAGGCCGATATCGACAATGGCTCCTTCAGCAATACGGCCACGGCCAGCGGCCTGGATCCGAACGGCACCCCCGTCACTGATGGTTCTGACGACCCGGACACGGCAACGCCCAATGACCCGACCGTCACGGAACTGCCGCAGTCTCCGGGCATCAGCCTGGAAAAAACGGGAACCTGGAATGACGACGGCGACGGCATTGCGGAGGCAGGAGAAACCATTACCTATACTTTCAATGTAACGAATACGGGTAACGTCACGCTGACAAACATCTCCGTCAGCGACCCCAACCCGGGCGTTACGGTCAGCGGCGGCCCGCTGGCCAGCCTGGCACCCGGCGCTTCCGACAACAGCACCTTCACCGCCACCTATACCCTGACGCAGGCCGATATCGACAACGGCAGCTTCAGCAACCAGGCAACGGCAACGGGTGATGACCCGAACAACAACCCGGTAAGCGACAACGCCTCCGACGACCCCACCACCCCAACGCCGGACGACCCGACGGAAACACCGCTACCGCAGGCCCCCGAACTGACGGTCGAGAAAACCGACGTCCTGAACGACGGCGGCGATGGCCTGAACCCCGGCGACTTCATCGACTATACCATCACGGTAACCAATACCGGTAACGTCACCATCAGCGGCGTAACGGTCAATGACCCTGAACTTACGGGCGTCGTATGCGTTCCCGCCGCTCCGGCCACGCTGGCCCCAGGGGAACAGATGGTCTGCACCGGATTTTACCAGATCACGCAGACGGATATCAATGCCGGTTCCTATAGCAACACGGCCACGGCCAACGGCCTGGACCCGAACAACGGCCCCGTCACTGACGGATCCGACGACCCCGACACGGCAACGCCGGACGACCCGACCGTGACCATCCTGGTGGTGAACCCCGAACTCACGGTAGAGAAAGTCGACGCCCTGAATGACGGCGGCGACGGCGTACAGGCCGGTGACTTCATCGACTATACCATTACCGTAACCAATACCGGTAATGTGACGATCACTGGCGTGACGGTCAATGACCCGGAACTTACGGGCGTCGTATGCGTTCCCGCTGCTCCAGCCACACTGGCGCCGGGTGAACAGATGATCTGCACCGGTTCTTATCAGCTGACGCAGGCCGATATCAATGCCGGTTCTTACAGCAATTTGGCTACTGCCAATGGCACGGCGCCGAATGGCGATCCGGTATCTGATGGTTCTGACGACCCCGATACAGCAACGCCAGACGACCCGACCGTAACCCAACTGCCACAGACTCCTGAACTGGAAGTACTGAAAACCGATGTCCTAGACCTGGCAATCGGCGATTGCGTGGTGCCCGACAACGGCACCGGCACCGCCTCGCTGCCACCGGACTGTTCATACCTGGGCGACATGGCGATCATCAGCGGGCTGCCTGCCGGCACGCAAATCGACATCAGCGCCGACCTGGACAACTTCGCCATTACCTCCACGGTAGCAGGGGGATCCCTGGGTGGAGAGCGGGTGAACTTCACCGGCACCCTGGTTATGGATATGAGTGGACAGGGCACCCTGGCCGGCTTCAGCCGGCTCATCAGCCTGCCGGTATCCGGCATTATGGACTTTGCTCCGCGCACACCCGGCGATGCCGTTCAGGACTTCGACGCTGCGCTGATCAGCCTGACCGGCGTGATCTTCGGCGACCCCGATTTTGATCTGCTCCGCGTGCGGGCCGGCTCCAACTTTGGCCTGCCGAGCCCCGGCCATACCACCCTGACCCGCTTAGGCTCTCCGGGCGGCGATTTCAATGTCGACAGCTTCTTTGACATTACCTACCGGATCGACTTCCAGGGCGCGCCCGGCAGCGCACTGGATGGCTTTGCTGGAAACACCCAGGCCCAGAGCCCCTTCCAGGCCGGCGGCCCGGTGGTGACCGGAGTTTCGCCCGGTGCGATGATCCTGTACGATATTACCGTTACCAATACGGGTAATGTGACGATCACCGGCGTGACGGTCGATGACCCGAATGCCGATCCCGGTTCGGTCAGCTGCCCGCAGACGGACCTGGAACCCGGCGAAAGCATGACCTGCACCGCCAAGCGCACCCTGACGCAGGCCGATATCGATGCCGGTTCCTTTAGCAATACCGCAACGGCCACCGGCCAGGATCCAAATGGTACTCCTGTGACGGATGGCTCCGATGACCCGGACACCCCGGCGCCGAACGATCCGACTGTGACGCCACTGCCGCAGAACCCGCAGCTTACGGTTGAAAAAACTGACGTCCTGGAGGACGGTGGCGACGGCGTACAGGCCGGCGACTTCATCGAGTACACGATTACGATAACCAATACCGGTAACGTAACCGTTAGCGGCGTAATCCTCGATGACCCTGAGTTGCAAGGCGTGATCTGTGCGCCTTCGTCTCCAGCTACACTGGCGCCGGGCGAAAGCATGGTTTGTGCCGGTTTCATCATCCTGACGCAGGCGGATATTGATAATGGTTCTTATAGCAATACCGCAACGGCTGATGGCCTGGATCCGAACGGCGCTCCGGTTACCGATAGCTCCGACGATCCGGATACTCCGGCCCCGAACGACCCGACGGTGACGGAATTGCCACAGGCGCCCGAACTGACGGTAGAGAAAGTAGATGCGCTGAACGACGGCGGCGGCGGCCTGCAGGCCGGCGACATCATCAGTTACGAGATCACCGTAACCAATACCGGGAATGTAACGGTCGATAATGTAACGGTCAGCGACCCCGAGCTGCAGAGCTTGGAATGCGTACCGCCCGCCGGTTCTTCCCTGGCGCCGGGTGAAAGCATGACCTGCCTGGGCTTCATCATACTGACGCAGGTGGATATCGATGCTGGCTCCTACAGCAACACGGCAACGGCTACCGGCCAGGATCCGAATGGCACGCCAGTCACCGACGGCTCCGACGACCCGGATACGGCAACGCCGAACGACCCGACGGTGACCGAGTTGCCGCAGACGCCCGAGCTGACGGTTGAAAAAGTGGACGCCCTGAATGACGGCGGCGATGGCGTACAGGCCGGTGACTTCATCGACTACTCCATCACCGTAGTCAATACCGGCAACGTTACGATTAGTGGCGTGACAGTCAATGACCCGGAACTGCAGGGCCTGATCTGCGTACCCGCTGCTCCGGCTACGCTGGCGCCGGGCGAGCAAATGGTTTGCACCGGCTTCTACCAGCTGACCCAGGCGGATATCGATGCCGGTTCTTACAGCAACACCGCTACGGCTACCGGCCAGGACCCGAACGGCACGCCAGTCACCGACGGCTCCGACGACCCGGATACGGCGACGCCCAACGACCCGACGGTAACGGACCTGCCACAGGCACCCGAGCTGACGGTGGAGAAAACCGATGTCCTGAACGATGGCGGTGACGGCGTACAGGCCGGCGATGTCATAGAATACACGATTAAGGTAACCAACACCGGCAATGTTACGATCCGTGATGTCGTGGTGAATGAACCGGACCTCATCGTAATGGTCTGTTCCCCTGGCGCTTTGATCGACCTGGCCCCGGGTGAGATGATGACCTGCACGGGCACTTACACCATAACGCAGGCAGACATCGACGCCGGCTTCCACATCAACGTGGCTTCGGCCGATGGCCTGGATCCGAACGGTACGCTGATAAGCGATGGCTCTGACGACCCGGACACCCCGGTACCCAATGACCCGACGGTGACCGACCTGCCGCAGACGCCTCAGCTGACGGTTGAGAAAGTAGATGCGCTGGATGACGGTGGCGACGGCCTGCAGGCAGGCGACGTCATCGACTACTCGATCACGGTAACCAACACCGGCAACGTCACGATCAGTGGTGTGACGGTCAACGACCAGGAACTCCAGGGCGTGATCTGCGTACCGGCCGCTCCGGCCACCCTGGCCCCGGGCGAGAGCATGGTTTGCACCGGCTTCATCGTGCTGACGCAGGCTGACCTCGACGCCGGCTCCTACAGCAACACGGCGACGGCCACCGGCCAGGACCCGAATGGTACGCCAATCACCGACGGATCGGACGACCCGGACACGGCGACGCCCAACGACCCGACGGTGACCGACCTGCCGCAGACGCCTGAATTGACGGTTGAAAAAGTGGACTTCCTCGACGATGGCGGCGACGGCCTGCAGGCTGGTGATGTCATCGACTACCAGATCACGGTAACCAACACCGGCAACGTCACCGTCAGTGGCGTGACAGTCAATGATCCGGAACTGCAGGGCGTGATCTGCGTACCCGCTGCGCCGGCCACTTTGGCCCCGGGTGAGAGCATGGTTTGCACCGGCTTCTACCAGATCCAGCAAGCGGATATTGATAATGGCTCTTACAGCAATACGGCAACAGCCACTGGCCAGGACCCGAATGGCACGCCAGTCACCGACGGTTCCGACGACCCGGGCACCCCGGCGCCGAATGACCCGACGGTGACGCCGCTACAGCAAGTTCCTGAGCTGACTGTAGAGAAAGAAGACTTCCTCGACGATGGCGGCGATGGCCTGCAACCTGGCGATATCATCGACTACGTCATTACCGTAACCAACACCGGCAACGTCTCCATCAGTAACGTAGGAGTCAACGATCCTGAACTTCAGGGGCTGGCCTGCTTCCCTATCCCTCCGGCTACTTTGGCTCCGGGTGAAAGCATGACCTGTAGTGGCTTCATCGTACTGACGCAAGCAGACATCGATGCTGGTTTCTACAGCAACACCGCAACGGCCAACGGCCAGGATCCGAACGGCAACCCGGTATCCGACGATTCCGACGACCCGAATACGACGGCGCCGAACGACCCGACGGTCACCCCGCTGCCGCAAACGCCGCAGTTGACCGTTGAGAAAGTTGACGCGCTGAACGATGGCGGCGACGGCCTGCAAGCTGGTGATGTCATCGACTATACGATTACAGTAACGAATACCGGCAATGTAACCATCAGCGGCATTGTAGTTGTTGACGGAGATCTGCCGAACCTGTCCTGTACACCGGCTGAGCCGGCTACCCTGGCCCCGGGCGAAAGTATGGACTGCACCGGCACCTACGTGCTGACGCAGGCGGATATCAATGCTGGTTCCTTCAGCAATACGGCCTTTGCCGTTGGCCTGGATCCGAATAACGATCAGGTCTCCGATGATTCCGACGACCCGGACACCCCGGCGCCGAACGACCCGACGGTGACGCCGCTGCCGCAGAACCCCGAACTGACGGTTGAGAAAGTGGATGCCCTGGACGACGGCGGCGACGGCCTGCAGGCCGGTGACGTGATCGACTACTCGATCACGGTCACCAATACCGGTAATGTGACGATCAGCGGCGTGACGGTCAACGACCCGGAACTGCAGGGCGTGATCTGCGTACCGGCTGCGCCGGCCACCCTGGCCCCGGGCGAGCAGATGGTTTGCACCGGCTTCATCGTGCTGGCGCAGGCTGACCTCGACGCCGGCTCCTACAGCAACACGGCGACGGCCACTGGCCAGGACCCGAACGGAACGCCAATTACGGACGGCTCTGACGACCCGGACACAGCTACGCCGAACGACCCGACGGTGACGCCGCTGCCGCAGAATCCGGAGCTTACGACGGAGAAAGTCGACTTCCCGGACTACGGTGCCAACGGCACGCCCGATATAGGTGACGTAATTGACTATCAGATCACGGTGACGAATACGGGCAATGTCACAATCACAAACGTGACGATCAGCGACCCGATGCTTTCCGGCCTGTTGTGCAGCCCCGCTGCGCCGGCCACTTTGGCGCCGGGCGAGAGCATGGTTTGCACCGGTTTCTACCAGCTGACGCAGACGGACCTCGAATCCCGCATCGTTTCCAACCAGGCGACGGCTAATGGTACCGATCCGAACGGCCAGCCGGTAACGGATGAATCGGACGACCCGGATACTCAAGATCCGAACGACCCGACCATCACCGAGCTGCCCTGCGTGACAATCGAAGCCTGGGTATACCTGGAAGGTGCCGCCATCTTCAACGATGGTTCGGAGAACTACGCGTTGCCGATGCGCACCGACCTGAACGACCTGCGCCTCCTGCCGGGCCAGACGCTGGAGGACCTGTTCCTGGGCGTACAGTACACGCCCGCCGGGCAACCGTACGATATTGCTCCGTGGAACTACTTCGGCACTGAAGGCGACAACTTCGACTCCATGGGCGACCCGCTGTTTGGCGACGCCGGTTATCCTTCGACGGTTGTTGACTGGGTACTGGTATCCCTGCGGGACAACCCCAACGGCACCGGCGGCCCGATCTGTCAGGCGGCAGCCCTGCTGCACGAAGACGGCAGCATTGAGTTCGTCGATGAATTCCAGTGCTGTGATGTCGACCTCGGCCAGAGCTATTACCTGGTGATCGAGCACCGCAACCACCTGATCGTGATGTCGCATGCACCGATCGCCATCACCGGTGGCGTGATCAGCTACGACTTCCGCGTACAGCAGAGCTACGTCGACGATCCCTTTGGCTTTGGCCACGTCGGCCAGAAGGAAATCCTGCCCGGTGTCTGGGCGATGCACGGCGGCAACGGCAACCAGACGCTGTCTGCGGAATCCGACACGGACATCAACTTCGATGACCGCACCTACTGGGAGGCCGAGAACGGCGACATCGCCAAGTACCGCATCGGCGACTACAACCTGAACGGCGACACGAACTTCAACGACCGCCGCGTTTGGGAACTGAATAACGGTAAGTTTACCAGCGTACCGAGAGATTGATTAGATTTGGTTAAGTACTGAATAGGACAGCCGCCCTGGGAGCATTCCCGGGGCGGCTTTTTTTGTGCTGCGATCATCCTGCCGCTGCCGGCAGCAGCCTGCTTTGGCAGGCGGAGACCTGATCGCCAGGCAGCCTTCGCATTTTATTTTGCGCCCATTTGTACCGATGCACGGCAGGCGGCGAAGTACTGGCTGGAGAGCCGCACAGCAAGCTCACTCAAACCTTACCCAACAACCTGAACTCCGAAAGGGCGAGCACAAACCCGGGCAGCACCTCTTCCCCCGAAAGCTGCCGGTCAAAACCGGCCACGGCCTCCCGGCTGCCATCCGCCCTGTATATGTATGCTTTTTCTTCATAGGGGTCAATCAGCCAGGCCAGGCGAACGCCATTTTTTATCCAGGTTTCCTTCATTTTTTTCTGGAGCTTCTTCAGCCTGTCGCTCTTCGAGCGAAGCTCAGCGACAAAATCCGGCACGGCTGGAATGAACTCCTCCTCAACCTGCTCGGGGCGAAGCTGCGCCATTTTTTCACTGCTGACCCAGGCCACATCCGGAGATTTGGTAGCCCCATCCGGAAGGTCAAAACCGGTGCTGGGGCTGAAAACCATACCCCGGCCTTCTTTCACCGCCCAATCGGTCAAATAGTAGGACAGTTTGCTTTCCCTAAAGCCGCTGCCGCCTTTTACAGGTGTCATAATGTAAATGGTCCCATTTTTTTCCCGCTCCATTAAAAGTTCAGGATAATGTTCGGCCAGCTTGCAGAATTGCTGTTTGCTGAGGCCCTTCACGATTACTTCTCCTCCTAATTCCACGATCTCTTGTATGGGCGACAGGCCCGTTGCCGATGCTGTTGATGCCATAGCCTGAATTTAATGTATGAGTACTGATAAAACTCCTACAAGATAATGATTTCCACGTCAAAAAGCCAATCATCCGACCGCCTGGCTATATTGCAAATTCTGGCGGGTGCGGAGAGCGGATCAGAAATCCCCATTCGCCTCCCGGTACACCACAGCAAGCAGCACCTGCCCTACGGCGCGCAGGGTCCGGCGGTCGATGACGTCCATATTGTCGTTGTGGGTATGCCAGTGTTCGCCGAAGCCGGTCTGTGTGCCCGGCTGCCGGTTGATGATGTCTATCATGGGGATTTTGGCGATGGTATTGACGAAGTAGTGGTCGTCGGTGATGCCGCCGCCGGATTCGTTGACAAAGTAGTTGCTGTAGCCCATGTTCTGCGCCAGCTTCCACACTTTGTTCACGATGCGCGGCGCAAACTGGACAGAGTAATATTCTTTCGGAAACCGGGCACCCTCCGCGCCGACCATATCCAGGAGGATGCCGTATTTGGGCCGTTGTTTGCCGCTGACGTGCAGGTTGCGGGACCAGTACTGGGAACCCAGGGCGTAGGACTCCGCCCGTTCGCCTCCGCTCTCCCCGTAGTCTTCGGCGTCGAAGAGTACGATATCTACGCCCATCCCAACGGGGTGGGCCTGCAACTGTCGGGCTACTTCCAGCAGGACGGCCACGCCGCTGCCGCCATCGTCCGCCCCAAGGATGGGCTCGTCTTTGCGCTCTTCGTTGATGGGCGAATCGGCGAACGGGCGGCTGTCCCAGTGGGCGGCCAGCACGATGCGTTTGGTGGCCTCCGGATTGAACTGGGCGATGATGTTGGTCGCCTGCAGCTTGTCGCCGGTATAGGCCGTCGCCTGGAAATCCTGCTCGATCACCTTGGCGCCGTAGCCTTTGAACTGCCCCACCAGCCACTGTTTGCAGGCCCGGTGGGCGTCGGTATTGGGTACGCGCGGGCCGAAGGCGACCTGCTTTTCCACGAAACGATAGGCGGAATCCCGTTCGAATTTAGGTACGGGCACCTTTTCCTTCGGCGGCGCTTCTTCGGCGCTGCTCTGCCCGCTGCCGTCGGATTGGCAGCCGGAAAGGCCGGCCAGGAGCAAAACGCCCAGGACGGAGGGGATAAAGATTTTTTTCATTTGCATGTATCCTGAGTTATTCACTTTTTGTATTCGGATAAAGCCATTAGTGCGACGGGCCGAAATGCTGCCATCCCTGGGCTTTGATATCGTGGATATTGCCGCCTTTGGTGTGCAGTTTCACGCCATCTTCCTTTGGCACGATTTCGCCCGCAATATAAATATCCGGCAGGTATTTAACCTTATCCACATCCCCGGGATCGATGGTGAAGAGCAGTTCGTAGTCCTCTCCCCCACTCAGGGCGCAGGTGATGGGGTCGAGCTGGAACTCCAGAGCCTGCAGTTGGGCGTCGGGGTGGATGGGCACGCCGCTTTCTTCGAGGAAAACGCCCACGCCGGATTGTTTGCTGATGTGAAACAGCTCGGAGGCCACCCCGTCGGAGATGTCGATCATGGCGGTCGGCACCAGCCCGTTCTGTTCGAAGCGGTCGATCATATCGCGCCGGGCCTCCGGCTTGAGCTGCCGCCCGATGAGGTAGTCATGCCCTTCCAGGTCGGGTTGTACGCCGGGGTTTTCCAGGTAGACCTGCTTCTCGCGCTCCAGGAGTTGCAGGCCCAGGTAGGCGGCGCCCACGTTGCCGGTGATGCCGATCAGGTCGCCCACCCGGGCGCCGGAGCGGTAGGTGAGTTTTTCCCTTTGGCCCTGCCCGATTGCCGTCACGCTGATAACCAGGCCCCGGGGAGAGGAGGTGGTGTCGCCGCCGACCAGGTCGACTTTGTAAAAATCACAGGCCGTGCGGATGCCGTCGTAGAGCTCGTCCAGCGCTTCGACGGAGAAGCGGTTGGACAGGGCGATGGAGACGGTAACCTGCCGGGGCCGGGCATTCATGGCATAAATGTCCGACAGGTTGACGATGACAGATTTATAGCCCAGGTGCTTCAGGGGCGTGTACATCAGGTCGAAGTGGATGCCTTCGACCAGCATATCGGTAGAGACGACGGTCAGGTATTTGCCATTGTCGATCACGGCAGCGTCGTCGCCTACGCCCTTGATGGAGGAGGGGTTGCGCAGGGGGAAGCGCTGCGTGAGGTGGTCGATCAGTCCGAACTCGCCGAGTTCGTTGACGTCGGTGCGTTTGGGTTGTTGCGGGTTGTCTTGTGGCATGTCAGGTTGTTGGTTGTCGGTTGTCGGTTGTCGGTTGTTGGTTGTTGGTTGTCCGGCGGTTAAACGGGCAACTTACAACCAACAACGGACAACTCCCGGCCTTGGTTGTGCGAAGGCAGGTAAATAGGTGAAATGAAGGGATATGAAGTAGGCGACAGGGTTTGACGAGGCGGCTTTTATGCGGGATATCCTGGAGATCATGCAGGGGCTGTTGCCGGAGGCGGGGTAGGGGGCGGTGTTCGCAGTTCGCAGTTTGCCATTCGCTATTCGCTGTTAGCTGTTCGCAGTTTGCCATTCGCCGTGGGCAATATGTCCCCCCAAGCGAACAGCCAACAGCCAACAGCCAACAGCCAACACTACCCCTTCCTTACCCGCCGGGTAACCACCGCGCTCCCCAAATGGACCCGGATGAAATATACGCCGTCCGGCCACACTTACTCCCCACCCGGTGCCACCCTCAGAAAAGGCGCCGCCCTCTGGCAAATGGACCGATGAGTAGCGTTTACCTTAAAGATTTGTACGCCGGCAGTTCCGGCGAGGCACCGGCGAATGGCCTCCGGCCGGACCAGCCGGTCTTTATCGCCAAGCAGGACCAGCACGGGAACTTTGGCTTGCTGTATCAGGTGCCGGCCCTTATTGCCGCTGAGCCGGAAATGGCTTAGCGCCAGCCAGGTGTAGAGCAGCCGGCGCCGGCGGGCGGCCTCGCCCAGGTGATGCTCCAGATAGCGCAGCAGGAAAGGGCCGATCAGCCGAAACCGGGACGAGAGCCGGGCCAGGGCCAGTATCCATCCCGGGCGACGGGCCCACCGGATCGCCAGGCGGCGCCACCCCGTCGGCAGCCACTCCACCAGATACAGCCAGCGGGTTTGCAGGCCGTCGGGCGCCAGCAGGCAGAGGCGTTCCATCCGGTCGCGGAAAGCGGGCAGCAGGTGCAGCCACAGGCGGGCGCCCAGGCTGTGCCCGACCGCCTCGAACCGGCGGGCGCTCTCCCGTTCCAGTATCGCTTCCACGATGGCGGCCAGCTGCGCCGGCCGGTAACCGTCACCCAGCCAACGGGTGCTTCCGTGAAAGGGCAGGTCGACGGCATAGAGCGTACAGCTGCCTTCCAGTTGTTCGCCCAACGCCCGGAAGGCCGCCCCGTCTTCCGAAAAGCCGTGAAAAGCGATCAGCAGGCGCCTGCCGGAGCCAAATTTCCGGTAGGCCACCTCGCCGGAGTCAGTATGGAGAATGGAAGGTTCCATTGTTTTGTGAAAGTCCCTGTTGTGACACTTGGGGTTGAAATCCCGGGTGCTTGCTAACAAACAGGGAGGCCGATAGTTTTAAATGAAAAAAGATGAAAACCACTGTATCCCTGCCCGCATCGGCTCTGCTCATTCTCCTCACCCTAAGCGCCTGCAAGGTCAAAGACTACCCTTCCAGCTCCCGCCCCGTTTCCCATGAAACCTGGGACAGCCTGCTCCGGGAACACGTCTCGCCGGAAGGATGGGTAGACTACCCCGGCTTTATCCGGGACAGCAGCCGGCTGGACAGTTACCTCCGCCTCCTGCAACGCCACCACCCCAACGAAAAATACTGGGGCCGGGACGAACGGCTGGCCTACTGGATCAATGCTTACAACGCCTTCACCGTTAAACTGGTCATCGATCACTACCCGGTGGCCAGCATCAAGGACATTAAAAACGGCATCCCCTTTGTCAATAGCGTCTGGGACATCAAGTTCATCCAAATCGAAGGCGCCAACTACGACCTCAACAATATCGAACACGGCATCATCCGGGCCAAATTCAACGAGCCGCGCATCCACTTCGCCCTCAACTGCGCTTCCATCTCCTGCCCCGGGCTCTGGAACCGGGCATACACGGCCGACAAGCTCGACGAACAACTCACCCGGGCCGCCCGGGATTTCCTGAGCGATGAGCGCAAAAACATACTCTCCAAAGATAAGGCTCAGCTTTCCAAAATATTTTCCTGGTACGGGATGGATTTCAAAAAGGGCGGGAAGTCCGTTATCGAATACATCAATCAATACGCGCCGGTTCAGGTAGATTCGGATGCGAAGGTTGAGTATCTGGAGTATGACTGGGGGTTGAATGAGCAGGGGGGGTAGGGGTTGTCTGTTGTCTGTTGTCTGTTGTTCGCCGACGATCGGCGGCCTGGAAGCCGCAGTTGGGCAACAACAAACAACAAACAACTGCCCTGAACTCCGTTCCGGAGGGCCCCTTACCTCACCCCCTCCTCCTCCAGGCGGTCCAGCCCGGCTTTGGCTTTCTGGTGCAGCTCGGTGCGGTACTCATCCGGTTTGAGGCTGAGGCAGCGCTCGAAGGCGGCGCGGGCTTCCGCCGGCTCGCCTTCCGATTCGTGGATCAGGCCCATCTGCAGGGCGGCGTTGCAGGCGTAGAAGTGCGGAGAACCGGCGCCTCTGTCGATGGCCGACTGATAATACTGGAGAGCTTCGCCGTAGCGCCGGAGGCCGTGGAGCAGGCGGCCCATCCGGTAGAAGTACTCCAGCTGGCCATCGGGGAAGGTAAAGCTTTCCGGCGGGCGGGCGGCGAGGGTCTGGTATCCTTTCTGAAAGTAGCCGCCGTCGAAGAGGAGGCGGGCTTTCAGCAGGCTGAGGTCGGGGGCTAAACCGTCTTCCGCTTCCTGGAGGGCGTTTTTGTCGCCGCCGGCGATAGCGGAACCTTTAACCAGGCAGGCTTTGATGTAACGCCGGTACCCATCGGGGTTGCCGTTGACCAGTTCCTGCCAGGCCATCTTCTGGTAGGCTTCCTTGATGAAGTTGCTGCCCTGGTAGTGTTGGACAAACCGCTGAAAGCAGGGGTTGGCGTCGCGGTCCAGGCGGCGCAGCTTGGCCAGCCCCAGCATGTAATCCAGGTAGGGGAAAGGGAAGAAGGCCGCCCCCTGGCGGCGCTGTTCCAGCAGCTGGATGGCCCGGCCGTTGCGGCCGGTGCGCATGGCGATATTGGCCATGATAAAACAATGCATGGGGTTTTCTGCCGGCTGCAGGGAACTGCCCGACACGGCCTGCCAGGCCTCTTCTCCCTTGTTGTCCAGGTGAAGCAGCAGGTAGGCATAGAGCACGACGGTCTCCTGTTCGAAAATAAAATCGTCTTTCCGGGCATAGGCCAGCACGGCTTCCACCTCGCGCCGCCCCTGGGCGATGGTGCCGTCCAGCCCCCCAAGTAGCTTGACGCCCCACTTGTATCCGTCCGGAATGGTGCCCACCATGGCATGCAGGATGCCCAGGTCTTTCTTGTTCGGCATAAAACCGGGGAACAGCTCCTCGTTTTCCTTCAACAGCTTATAGGCCTTGCTCACTTCCGTAAAAGCGCCCAGGTAATCTTCGAAGCGCAGGCGGACGAGGGCCCACTGCAGGCGGATGTCGGCCTGCACGAACAGGTAGTACGGCGAACTGCGGTCGCCGGCCCTGACCTTGTCCAGCCGGTAATCCCGGTTTTTCCTGAGCTGCCGGTAGGTTTCTTCGTCTTCCTGAATGTACAGCGTAAAAAAATCGATATAATTCTCGATGTGGTGTACGATGAGGTTGTTGGGGTCCTCCAGCTTCATCTGCGCCAGCAGGCCGTAGGCCTCGCCAAAACGCAGGCTGGTGGCGTATTCATAGGCCTGCCGGGCGTTCGGGGTGAACGCAAAGTACTTGGCCGCCCGCAGGGGCAAAGCAAGGAGAGAGAGCAATATAAAAGTGAGACATGGCCGAAGCATGGGCGCTGATTTTAGGGTAAGGCAGGTGTTGCTGTTGGCCGTTGGCGGCCGGCACAGCAAAGGGATTTCGGGAGCAGGACCAATACGAATGGCTACAAAGAAAAAGAGCCTTGAAGGTATTTGCAAGTATAACAGAAGAAAAGTTTATCTTTTCCAATTGTTATTTACGCCGACCTTCAAGGCTCCCGCGGCATGGCGTTCCGGCAGGCAAGGGGAAGGTTAAAATAACTTCCCGGAAGGGGCCCGCCGGAGCGGAAGTTATTTTAACAAACTCAGTTCGCCTCCTCTTTCTCGGCTTCCTCCTGGCCCACATTCAAGATGTAGTCGTCGACCAGGATGCGGCCGCAGTGTTCGCAGGCGATGATCTTTTTGCGCATGGAAATCTCGAGCTGCATCTGCGGGGGGATCATGTTGAAGCAGCCGCCGCATGAATTCCGTTCGACTGTCACCACGGCCAGGCCGTTGCGGTAGTTGTTGCGGATTTTGTCATAGGCGCGAAGCAGGCGCTCTTCGACATTTTTGCGCACTTTTTCCGTTTGCTTGGCCAGGCGCTCTTCCTCTTTTTCTGTTTTCTGGATGATCTGCTCCAGTTCTATCTTTTTCACGTCGAGGTCCTTCTGCTTGGCGGCCAGGCGCTCTTCGGCGGCAGTCAGGGTATCCTGTTTGTTCTGGATGTCCTTGTTCGCGCCGCGAATCTTTTTTTCCGACAGTTGAATATCCAGGTTCTGAAGTTCCAGCTCCTTCATCAGGGCGTCGTATTCCCGGTTGTTTTTAACATTGTCGAGCTGCGACTTGTAGCGCAGGATCAGCGCCTCGGATTCCTTGATCTTGGCCTCCTGCCGGCTGGCCTCTTCCTCCATTTCCTCGATCTGGCTCCGCAGGCGCCCGATACGGGTTTCCAGCCCGGCGATGTCGTCTTCCAGGTCGCTCACCTCCATGGGGAGTTCTCCCTTCAACACCTTGATTTCATCGATCTTGGAGTCAATCTGTTGGAGTTCGTACAGTTCTTTGAGCTTTTCAGCTACAGTGGGTTCTCCTGCCATATATACTTGATTGTTATATTTTTTTTCCCTTTAATAATAGTAGTGAACAGGGTTGGTAACGGCCTCTGTGCAACGAGCCGCAAAATTACTAAATTTCTGACAAATAATATCATAGAGCAGTTCTATTGTGAACTGTTCGCTCTCATAATGGCCGATATCGGCGATGACGAGCTGTCCGTCGGCGTCGAAGAACTCGTGGTATTTGTAATCCGCCGTCACGAAAAACTGGGCGCCGGCGGCTTTGGCGTTGCCAAGCAGGAAGCCGCCGGCACCTCCGCAGAGGGCTACGGTTTCCACTTTTTGCCCGAGCAGGCGCGTATGGCGGATGCAGCTGGCGTTCATCGCCTGTTTGAGGTGTTGCAAAAAGGCTTTTTCTTCCATGGGTTCCGGCAGGCGGCCTACCATACCGGACCCTACGGCTGCATTAGCGTTCTCTATAGAAACAAGTTCGTACGCCAGTTGTTGGCCGTTCCCGGCGGCGGATAAGGCGGCCAGCATCCGGCCTTCCTTCCCGGAGGAGAAAAACGCCTCCAGTTTCACCCTCGCCTGGCCGCTGCCTGACTGGTCCGTGAAGCTGAGCTGCCCGGCGGCCTCCACCCGTTCGGCGCCGGCGGCAAAGAGCGCTTCCCGGAGCGGTTCGCTGCCGGCGGGCGGCACCAGTACGCTGAGCTTCTTCAGGTTGGCCTTCGGCGCCAGCAGCCGGGTGTCCAGCAGGCCAAGGCGCCCGGCGATCTTGCTGTTGACGCCCTGGAAATACACATTGTCGAGGTTGGTGTGAATGGCGTAAATGGCAATGCCGTGGCGAATGGCCTGCATGACCACCCGCTCCACATAATTCCGGCCGGTAAGCCGCTTCAACCCCCGGAACACGATGGGATGGTGGGCGATGACAAGGTTGCACTGCTTCCGGATGGCCTCTTCTATTATGGCTTCTGTCGAATCCAGGCAGAACAGAACTCCCCGCACCTCGGCGTTGGGGTCGCCGACGATAAGGCCGGCGTTGTCGTAGCTCTCCTGGTAAACGGGAGGAGCGATGGATTCCAGGTAAGCAGCCACTTCGCGGATCTTGGTCATGATGTTGCGTCCTTTTTCGGGTAAATATCCTGATTTTTCTTTTGTACGGGCTACATGTTCAAGAAAAAGTCCGGCTCTTTGTCCGCCACGAGTAAGGTATTCCGCCGGGAAGATGACCGTCATCGATGTGGGGCGGGAGAAAAAATTGTTCAAGTATCAACCCTGAAGCAGTGATTAAAGTCATTTGCCTGGATGACTTATTGCTTTGCTTTTTACCGGGAGAAATGGTAAAATGCAGGTTGCCCTTTATAGCTTGAATGCGTGTTTGGTTCCTGTCTCAGCTGATAATAAGGCCGCCTCTTTCCCACCCTTTTGATAAAGACTTAAAATCCTTCTCTAATCTTCTTTTCGGCCATTGCTCCTTTTCCGCAGGGTATCCTGTATCCGGAAAACGGAGTATCCATAAAGTAAAACCACATCCAAATGAAAACGAAAGAAATATTCCGGAAATGGATTATCGGGATGATCCTCCTGGCCATTGGAGACATCCCTGTAATATGGGCCACAAACGGCGACATCATCGAACAATTCAATTCTGACGCGATTGCCTGTAGCGGAGAAACCAATACTTTCCAGATCGATATCGATGGCAACGGGCAAGTGGAGACGATGGTTTTGATGATCACGATAACCGGCCAGGGCAAAAGAGGAGATATGGGCGGATCGTTTGATTACGTCTATTTTTTTACTTGTCAGTCGGATTCCCCATCCGATGATTGTTACGACCCGGATCACCCGATCGACCGGGGGAGGCTCAGAATTCACTTCGTCGACATGCTTGCCTCGGGCTTTGATGAAAACGATCCTTCCAGTTGGACGTACAAGAGAATCCCTTCGGCAAGTATTAAAGCTTCTCATGATGAACATGTCTGCTCGGGGGTATCGAACCCTTATTTGCAAATAAAAGCCTATCGGCAGATAAACCAGAATGGATACATCCCGGCGAATCAGATCGAGTTACCGGGCGGTTGGGAACAGTATGACTTTGAAGACCCGGAAGGCATTATGGAAATCGATGCCTTCACCGACTATTCTGAAAGCAACCTCGACGATTTCATCATTGGCTGGGAAGGCTCGCCGGGCGTGGTGGCGCTTTTCGACGTATCCGGCAGCATGTCCTGGAACCACGACGGAGAAACAGGGGTGCCTATAGAGCAGCAAAGACTAACTCTGGCCAAAAATGCGGCCTTCCCCTTCCTGTATATGCTGAACGACCACCTGGAGAACGAGGTGAGCCTGGGAGTGGCCAATTTCCCTTTATTGCCGTGGAACAATGCAAACGGATGTGTAGGACAGGCCAGCCTGCCGATGGCCCGGCTCGGCCCCGGCCATTTCCAGGAAGCGGTTGATGTTGTTGCGGGTTTATTTCCCGACGGCAACACGCCATTGATAGCAGGGGTGGACGCAGCGGCAAACATGTTCGGCGCGGAAACCCACAAGGCTATTGTCCTGCTGAGCGACGGCTACCACAATTGCCCGGGGGAGGCCGGCGTGGACGGCTCCGAGTTTTCAGCCCTGATCGACAACCTGGCAGCTAAGGAGGCCCGGGTCTATACCATTGGCTTTGGGCGGCCCTCCGATGTCGACCACCCCTTCCTGGAGGCGCTGGCATCTGAAACCGGGGGCGATTTCTACGACGTCACCCAGCCCGGTTTCGACCCGGAGACCTGGGATCCGGCGACGGCCCTTGATGCGACTTACGCCACTATCCTCGCCGAAGGGCTGGGGCTGGAGATGCCGCTGGATCCGCTCGGAGTCGTCGGGGCAGGAGAACAAAAAATCCACAAACTCGGCATCAGCCCCTATGACAAAAAGCTCAGCTTCTTCCTGAGCTGGGCCACTCCAGGGGCGGAAAGGCTGGGGCTAACGATCCGGAGTTCCGATGGAGAACCCGTTCCGGAAACGCATCCCGGCGTCGAGGCCCATCCCGGCCTAACCTATGCCATTGTTACTATAAACGAGTCCTTCCTGAGCCTGCCCGGCAAGGTTGGAGCGGAAGAGTGGGAAGTTGCCGTTGACGGCGGCGGCCTGGCGCAGGGGCAGCAGGAGAATTACCAGATCAGCGTACTCAGCGCTTCCGCCCTCCGCATGCAGGTGTCTTTGGACAAACCGGCTTATTTCGTTGGAGACGACATCATTTTCCTGGTTGAACTCCGCGAAGGGGGAAGGCCGGTTGGCAACGTGGGAGATGTCACCGTCAAGATTACCTCCCCTTTGGAAGGGATCGGCAACTGGCATGTGGCCAACCAGGCACCCTATCCGCAAATCCGAACCATCCCGGCGAGAAAAGGAAGAGAGGGCCTCAGCTTCGTCCAGCGGAAAGAGGTCTTGATGGTGGAAGAATTGAATATCCCCTATCCCGGCCGCAGCGAACCGGTTATCGTCCAGCTTTATGACGACGGCACGCACGGAGACCAGGAAGCGGAGGATGGCCTGTATACCGCCCGCTTTGCCGGCCTGGATAAACAAGGGGTGTATGCGTTCAGTTTCCGCGCCAGTGGCGCCGCCTCCGACGGCAGCCTGTTCACCCGGTATCTGCAGTTTTCCAAGTACGTGAACGTCAGGATATCTTCATCCAATTCTGGCCTCCAGATCGTGGAAATGCCCGACCAAATTGCGGATGGGTGGAAGCGGTATAAGATTATCCTCACTCCCCGGGATGTCCTGGGCAACTACCTGGGGCCTCGCTATTGGGGAAATATTTCTTTCACCGTCCCGGAGGGCAGATTGGTGGGAGCAGTTGAAGACAAGCTCGACGGTACTTACACCCAACTGATAGACCTGCCGGCCAATGCCCGGCTGGAAGATGTAGCCCTCGGCATCCGGGCAGGCAATGTGGCCTGGGCTTCCAAAATGGCGGCGCCAGCCGGCAAAAGGGTAGACGCCGGGCTTGTAGTGTCCATACTGGCCCTGGCCCTGGTGGCGGTACTTTTTATACGGGTACAAAGCATAAAGAAAAAACTGGAAAGTGACTTCTAAACCTCAAAAACCAGAACTATGAGAAAGGAAAAGATCAGTTATTTCAGGGCTTTATTCACCCTGCCGTTGCTTTTTGCATTCGGGCTGCTGGGCATTCTGCTGGGCACTACCTGCAATGGATGCGATCCTTGCTGCCCGGAGATAACGGAATTTCGCACTGAGCCGACTGAAGTATGCAGTCCCGGTGGAGAGGTCACCTTATTTTATCGGGTGGAATTCAGGCATGCCGACGGAGAGCGGTGCAGCCCAGGCACGAGGCACCCTCAAATAGTTTTCCAAGATAGGAACAGTGTTGGCGGAAGAGATAGATCGGACTGGGAAGATTCAGGGAGAACAATTCTCCAAGGAGTACGGGAAGGCATCAGGATAGAAGAAGGCCATAATCAGATTTCGTTAACCATATCTGGGAAAGGCGAATGCGAAAATGCTTACGATGAGACCACAGTATACATCGTGGATTGTAGTATTCCAGTAGACCCTGATGACCCTAACGGCTCTGACGATCAAACTCATGGAAGGAAGTAACTGTTGTGATTGCAACCGGCAAATTGCATATATTGCCAGAGCGTCAAAAAAAACGAGGAAAACCTTGGTGTCTATATGGATGACAAGGAAGTTATGATGGCCAAAGAAAGCGACCCATACAATACACCCAACGCCTCCGCCCCTCCCTGGCCCCTCCACGGCTGGGCAGGCGTGGCCCTCGTCCTCCTGTTCTGGTATCTCAACTGGCACCTGCCGGGCCTGCGCTCCCACTGGGCTTTTTTCCCGCTTTGGCTGGGATATATCCTCACCGCCGACGCATTGGTCTACCGCCGCCGGGGCAGTTCCTGGTTTGCCCAAAACCCGAAGGGGTTCGCCCTGCTCTTCCTGCTTTCGGCCCCCTTCTGGTGGATCTTCGAAGCGCTCAACGCCCGGACGCAGTACTGGGTTTACATTCCGATCGAGTCCTTCAGCGACCTGGAATACTACCTGTATTGCACCCTGAACTTCTCCGTGGTCCTGCCGGCAATACTGATCACCACCCAACTGTTTCAAACCTTCTCCTGGCTCCGCAACCTGCGGCCAGGCTGGCGCATAGGCAAGCGCCCGGCGACGGTATGGCTGTTTTTCTTCCTGGGCTGGGCCATGCTGGCGGCTACCCTCATCTGGCCGCAGTACGGCATGGCCTTCATCTGGATGTCCCTCTTCTTCATCATGGACCCCGTCAACTACTGGCTGGGCAGGCCGTCCCTCCTGCGAAGAACAGCGGAGGGCGACTGGCGCCTCGTCTTCGCCCTCTGGCTGGGCGGGCTTACCTGCGGCTTTTTCTGGGAGCTGTGGAATTATTACTCCTCCCCCAAGTGGCTTTATCAGGTGCCGTACGTCGACTTCTGGTACGTCTTTGAGATGCCCCTGCTGGGCTATTTGGGTTACCTGCCTTTTGCGCTGGAGTTGTATGCGATGTATGCGTTTTTTGAAAGATGGATGGCGGGAGAGAATTGGGCTGCTCAACGCTTCCCTTCCTGATCTGAATACCTGTAACTCGCCTGCAAATACATCATATTTCTCCCGCTTTCCACCTGGCAGCTTTCCCTTTCAACCGGAAAAATTACCAAAACAGAACGCTCCAGTCCTCTTAGCCTGCCTCCACTTTCAGGATAAACCCCACCTTAAAAACATTCTCAATAGCCACATCGGGATCCTGGCACAGAAATTTACGCAGGCGGGAGATATATACGTCGAAACTCCGCCCGTGGAAGTAATCGTACTGTCCGTATATTTTCTCCACGGCCTCCTCCCGGCGCAGGATTTGGTTTTGATGGAGGCAAAGGAGGCGGAGCACTTCGTTCTCCTTTTCGGTCAGGCGGCGGACGGCATCATCCAGGCGCAGTTCCTGGAGGTTGTAGTCGAAAGCATATTCGCCGATGGAGAATTGAGTAGGCGCCGTTTCCCGGGGAAGCTCAGCAGTACGGCGGAGGATGACTTTAATTTTGCAGAGCAGTTCCTCCTCGTCGAACGGCTTGGTGATGTAGTCTTCTGCGCCAACGGCATAGCCCCGGAGCCTGTCCCTTTTCATGGTACGGGCCGTCAGGAACAGGAAAGGCGTGTCGGCATTTTCCTTTTTAAGGCGGTAAGCCAGGCTGAAGCCGTCCATATGCGGCATCATGACATCCAGGATGCACAGGCCGAAACGCTGTTTTTTGAAAGCGAGCAGGCCGGAGTCCCCGTCGCGGCACCATTTTACCGGGTATCCTTCCGATTCCAGGTACTCCATGAGCAGGAAGCCAAGGCTGAGGTCATCTTCTACGATCAGTATGTTCTTTTGTTCTTTCATGGTGTTGGCGGCGATATTTGTATGCGTAGCTCTTTCACCCTGCCACAAAGCTTGCCCGGCTCAGAGAAACGGGACATGAAGGCACAAAGGCGGCACAAAGAGCCCAGGTTCGATAGGCAGGCCCCAGGTTCGGCAGTTTGGCATTCGGTGTTCGATTTGCCGGTGGATAGCGTCCAAGCGAACAGCGAACAGCGGCCAGGAACTTTATTCCCCGGGCTCCAGCGCAGGCAGGGCCAGCACAAACCGGCTCCCTTTGCCGAGTTCGCTCACAACCCGGACCACGCCTTTGTGCATATCCACGATCCGCTTGACATAGGAAAGCCCCAGGCCGAAGCCCTTCTCTGTTTTCAGGTTATCGCAGGCAAGGCGCTGGAATTTTTCGAAGATAAAAGATCTTCCCTCCGGGCCGATGCCCACGCCGTTGTCCTGAAAGCCAATCAGGAAGTTTTCGCCTTGCCTGCATATGGAGATTTGGATTTCAGGGGCCAGCCGGGAATATTTTATCGCGTTGTCGATCAGGTTGCGGAAGGCATTCGCAAGATGGAAAGAATCTCCCAAAATGAGGGGAGTGGGCACTTCTGAAGACAAAGATACCCGGGCGTTGCTGGCCTGGATGCGAACTTCCATATCCTGTATGGATTGCCGGAGCAGGCTTTCCAGGTTGACCTCCTCCCGTTCCATGGCCGAGGCGCCGTCTTCCATCTCCGCCAGGTGCAGCACGTGTTCCACCCGCTGCATCATCTGCCGGTTCTCCCGTTGGATGACCTGGAAAAAGCGGCTTTCTTCCAGGCCTGGTTTTTCTCTGCCGAGCAGCCGGGACGCCAGCGCGATATTGGTGAGGGGCGTCCGGAACTCGTGCGCCATGTGGTTGAAAAAATCGGCATTGCGCTCCCGCGCCCGCTTCTGGCGAATCAGGGTGTAGTTGGCCAGCAGGAAGACCAGGCTGATGAAGATCAGGATCAGGATGGAAGCACCCAGCATGAATCCCATCTTTTCCAGAATATATTCTTCCTTATCCGGGAACTCGACGCTGAGCAGGTGCTGGCTGGATTCCAGCAGAGGCTCCAGGCTGCAACTGTTTGGCGGCACCTCCTCCAGCAGGCTGCTCCGGGGCTGGATGCCTGCCTGATAGTTGAGCGGAACCTGGTAGAAACCAAAGGCCTCGTCCAGGGCCTTTTGCAGGCTCTCAGAACTGGCAAGGGCTTCCAACTCCTGGCAACAACTGGCGGCCTGAGTGCCCGTCAGTATGCAGGACCGCCTGGCTTCCTGGCCGGCGGGATCCTCCATGAGGCTTTCCACCGCCGAACAAAGGGCCATCGCCACCTTATTGTTGAACTGCTCTTCTAGCAACACCCGGGAGTGCTGCATCCAGCGCACCTGGAAAAGGACCAGCGCGATCAGGGCCAGGCAGGACGCGCCGATGACAAGAGGGATTTTATCGACTTTCATACGCACAGGATAAGAGCCTGAAAATAACCTCTCCCGACGGATGCCGGGAAATTTCATTAATGTACAAAGGAAAGAAAAGCAGTGCGCCCTTGCCCGTATTTAACAGCTCATTAACAAGTGCCTAACAACTGGCCTACAGCTTTGCCTGCCTGCTTCGGGTACCTTTGTTCCATTGTTTAACCCGTAAGCTCAGCGAACCTGAGCGAGCGCAAAATCCTGTAACCATGATTTGTTGCAACCGTTGTTTCTACCTGCTGCCTTTTTTCCTGCTTTTTGCGGCAGTTGCCGGCTTTGGCCAGGCTTCCTGTAATGCCCCTTCTAAAAACAGCCCGGCCGTTTCCCTTCAATTGGACGCTGACGGAGGCGATGTTTCGGCAGATACTCATAAGTTCAGCTGTTCGCAACAAAAGGCCAACGCCGCCGCAAAAGCAGTAAAAGAAGAAGGTGCTTCCCAGGCCAAGGCCTGCGGCCCCAAAGATTGCGAACCCTGCCCAATCGGATGCTGTAACGGTTTTCCCGGCTGCTGCAAGGCGAAGGCAGCGGATGCCGGCAAGCAATGTTCAGGAGCCGATCAACCCCATTACAGAGCGGCAAAGCTGTAAATTCGACATCCGGCGGATGCCAAATCCTGTGATGATGCCGGTTTCCGCCGTTCCTTGATTTCTTATTGGCCAGCAACTGGTTTTTCCGCATGTCCGGACAGGTAAATATACTGAACGGCAATAGGGTTTGTGCATTTACGGGTGGTTTTCCCCTTTAGGGGATTAAGGGGCGGGGAGGGCAAATGCACAAAACCTATTGCAGCGGAGTATACATCTATGTATCCTGCACCTGAAATAACGGGAAAACCAGTTTTATTTTTCCTATTTTAGCGGGGTATCAAAAGTCCCAACCATGAAAAAAGCCAGCCTCCTGCTATCCGCCCTCATCTTATTTTCCCTCCCGTCCTGCGCTCAGGAAAAAACGCCCGCCCCGGAAGCCCAGATCGGCGCCGCCGTAATGGCAGCGCCCGAGGATGTAAGGGCAGGCGCCACCGTGTACGGATATACCAACAAGGGAAATTTAACCCTGCTCCGCCAAGGCACCAACAGCCTCATCTGCCTGGCCGACGACCCCGGCAGGGAAGGCTTCCAGGCCGTCTGTTACCACAAAGACCTGGAGCCCTTCATGGCCCGCGGCCGCGAGCTGAAAGCCCAGGGCAAGAGCAGCGGCGAGATTTTCGACATCCGGGAGGCCGAAGCCAAGGCCGGCAAGCTGAAGATGCCGGAGCAACCCACCACCCTCCACCTGCTGGAAGGCCCCGGCGGCAAATACGACCCGGAATCGGGGCAGGTGACCGGTGCCTACTACCGCTACGTGGTCTACATCCCCTGGGCCACGGCGGAGTCTACCGGCTTGCCGCTTCAGCCCATCGTGCCCGGCGGGCCGTGGATCATGGACCCGGGCACGCACAGGGCGCATATTATGATCACGCCGCCGCCGAAGGAATGAGCAGTATTGACGGATGCCAATTCCTTACATGCCAGAAAATAAACATTGGGTTGTGGAACTTTCATGCCGTGATTGTCATTTTGGCAATTTGAAATTTGTTAGAAACCAAATCCCGAACTGTTGACGAGTACAAGCAAACCCGCGATGGAAGCGGTTGAAGAACTGCCCATCGCAGAGGCCACGGCACGGCGTTCCATCTGGCTGGAACTGAAGGACGCCATCAAAGGCACGGAGGCCGACTACACGCAAATCAGCCTCAAAAAGGCCATCTTCCTGCTGGCCGTGCCCATGATCCTGGAACTGGTCATGGAATCTACTTTTGCGGTGGTGGACATCTACTTCGTCGGAAAGCTGGGCCCGTCGGCAGTAGCCACAGTAGGGCTCACGGAGACCTACCTGTTCCTCCTGTATTCCATCGCGATGGGGCTTTCTATGGCGATCACAGCCATTATCGCCAGGCGGATAGGCGAGAAGAAGAAGGAGGATGCGGGTACCGCCGCCGTCCAGGCCATATTTTTAGCCCTGCTGGCTTCTGTTCCCTTCACTGTAGGGGGCATCTTCTTCGCCAGGGAGCTGCTGGCACTGATGGGTGCCGACTCATGGAGCCTGGAACACGGCTATCGCTACACCCAGTGGATGCTCGGCGGCAACGCCGTCATCGTAATGCTGTTCGTCGTAAACGCGGTCTTCCGGGGAGCGGGCGATGCAGCGATCGCCATGCGCGTGCTGTGGGTTGCCAATGCCATCAACATCGTCCTCGATCCAGTGCTTATCTTCGGGTGGGGGCCCTTCCCTGCCTTTGGGGTAGAGGGTGCCGCCATTGCGACCAACATCGGCAGGGGCGTCGGCGTGGCGATACAGCTATGGGCGCTGTTCAGGGTAGGCAAGCACATCCGCATCGCCCTCTCGCAGCTTTATGTGGAAACAAAGACGATGCTCCATATCCTGCGCACCTCCCTGGGCGGCATAGGGCAAATGATCGTAGCCATGACCGCCTGGATTTTCCTGATGCGCATACTGGCCGATATCGGCAGCGAAGCCGTTGCCGCTTCAACGACGGTCATCCGCATCATGATGTTCACCATGATGCCGGCGTGGGGGCTGTCCAATGCCGCCGCTACGCTGGTAGGCCAAAACCTGGGCGCCAACAACCCCGAACGGGCAGAATCGTCGGTATGGACGATCGGCTTTTACAATATGCTCTTTTTAGTCTGCGTATCTGCCGTATACTTTTTCTGCAACGAGTTTTTGATGACGATCTTCACCGATGATCCTACGGTGATTGCCATCGGCGCCGAGTGGATTCGCATCCTCTCCTATTCCTACTTCGTCTACGGCTGGTGGATGGTATCCGTGCAGGCCTTCAACGGCGCAGGCGACACCCGGACCCCCACCTGGATAAACGTCATCTTTTTCTGGATGATACAGATTCCCTTGTCGTACCTCCTGGCGGTACAATTCGGGTGGCAGCACTCCGGAGTGTTCTGGGGGGTATTCATTTCAGAGACCTCGGTGGGCATATTTACGCTGATGCTTTTTAAAAGGGGGAAGTGGAAAACGGTGCAGGTTTGAAATATCTCAACGATTAGAATTCATTTGCACGATATATATATTTTTTCTTCTCCATATCCATCTTGACCAAACAACTTGCTGGTAGTCAGTTCAAACTTAGCTCTACCGCCTCCCTTAATACAATCCCGACATTCTTCATAGTTAACCACACCGTTACACTCCGTTGAGGAGTTGCTTACAAAAAAATATGTCGCAGCAGCAGAAGCCATGGCTACTCCTGCCAGGATGATCAGGACCGGCACGGGGTCGGTTTGGGCAATGAATTCAGATTGATTTCCATTGTCAGAATATTCTCCTCTGTAAGTTTTTAAATTTCCATTCGCCGTGGTGTAGGAATACAGCCCTTCGACAACCACTTCAGAACCGGCAGCTTCTTCTTTTCCCAATGAATCCAACCTGAAAATAATCCTGTATCTTCCTTTTTTTGTATTTAATGTATCAAGATACACACTATTAAAGCTTTGGGATGAAAACTTCTTTGAGATGTAAACTCGTGCATTTTTGTTCCGGTTCGTAACAAATCCTTCGATTTCAAAACTATCCCGGGTTACATAGTCTCCCAATTCTAAAAATACCAGGTTTCCATTGGCTTTATTCCAAACGGATAAACTGAGATATTGATTTTCCGGGTCAAATCCGGTGATGTTTGAGGATAAATTTGTTTCGCGAGTCAAACAGAATTTGTTTTCTTTTTTGTCTACTAGTTCCAGGAGGTCTTCCGTTACTTTAGGGGCATTATTATAAACCGTTGAATTCTTGTTTATCTGTTTATCTTTTGTAACCTGATAATTGACCATGCATCCGGAAAGGAGCAGGCAAGTCAGTAATACTCCTATCGTTACTGTGTTATTCATTTGGAAATAATTGAATGTTTTCGATTTTTAATTCAGGGCTTCTGAACACTCCCGACCAAACATCGTAAGAGGTGGCAAATTCAGTTTTCAGGACGCCATTGTTTTTTACAGGTATGTTGAAAGCATGGGCTTCCCTGTGGTAATTAAACACATTAAGTTTTTTATAAATCAGGCTTTTGTCTTTGCCGTGGAAGGCCAGAAAATAGAACCAGTTTACTTTTAATTTAATTATATGCTCTTCCTCAAACACCCTCAGTTTAACTTCAATTTTCTTTCCTTCCTGGATTTTTGTCAGGACATCTATCTTCAGAGGCTTAAGGCCGGTAAAATCATCGCCCTTCGCAAGTTGGTTTACAAAACCTAAAGTAGATTTGGTAATACAGTTGTTTTCAATTCCATAATCCTGAAAACTGATGACCCCTTCCAAATTCAACCTGGAGTTTCTCCTAAAGCGGCTTTCCAACAAATCAACCGGGCCAGGATCAAGCCCTTTTTCAACGAATAAGCCCTGCAATCCGTGCAGTGCCTCTATCATTGAATCATCGCTGCCATTCCTTATCAGGTTTCTTAATTGATTGTATTTTTCCATTTGGCGAAATCAATAGTTACAAACCTCCTTCGAAAGGACTATACTTCATCGCAATAGGGTTTTACGCAGCAGGCCTCGCAGTGTTTCCTGGGCACCTTACATATTAATTGAGTGTTTTTACATTCAACAGCAATAGATTTTGTGCATTGCCCCCCGCTCCTTAAAAGAGATGTCAACTCTTAATGCCAAAAACCCATTGCCGTCAAGGGCATCAGCAACGTCCTGCACGAGAGCATCACCTTCCGGAACGGCAAGGTCCGCCAGTCCAATTTCCACGACTATCCCATCCTGCGGATGGCCGACGCTCCGGAGCGCATCGAAATCCGGCCGATCCCCTCGTTGGAAGCACCGCAGGGCATCGGCGAGGCCAGCCTGCCCCTGATAGGCGGTGCCATCGCCAACGCCTTCCTGAAGCTGACGGGCAAGCCGCTGCGGCATATGCCGTTTACGGCAGAAAGGGTGCTGGAGGTGCTGGAGGGGTGAGTTGCATCATTTGAAAAATCCATTTGCAAGTTGCCTCCGGCCTGGCATCAGAACCAGAATTTTCGTATATTCAACTGTCGAATTTGGATACCCGTCCTAACCTCCGGCACCTGGCTTTGAAAGTTGAGCTGACTTAACTTCAGCTGCCTCATGAATATAGCCGGCCTTTGAATTCAGTCTGCTCGTCCTGTCCCTGCCGCCCGATTGGCCACCCTGATGTCCTGTTTTAAGAGGGTTCCTGACGCTATGTGCATACATCAACGACATCCGATCTTTAACCAAAATAGAAATATCATGCCAGTGAAAAAATTAAAGGAGTATTTAGACAGCCACCACGTCCGGTACGTCACCATCAGCCATTCCAAGGCCTTTACCGCCCAGCAGGTGGCCGCCTCTGCTCACATCCCGGGCCAGGAACTGGCCAAAACGGTCATGGTGAAGGTGGACGGCAGGATGGCCATGGCCGTCCTGCCCGCTTCCTATCAGGTCGATTTCGATCAGCTGCGGAAAACGGCCGGCGCCGGCAGGGTGGAACTTGCCAGCGAAGAAGAGTTTAAGGATTTCTTCCCGCAGTGCGAAGTCGGGGCCATGCCGCCCTTCGGCAACCTCTACGGCATGGACGTGTATGTCGCCGAAAGCCTGACGGAGGATGAGGAGATCGCCTTCAATGCCGGCACGCACACAGAGCTGATCCGGATGGACTACAAGGATTTCGCGCGGCTGGCCCAGCCGAAGGTCCTGAAATTTTCGGGGCATTACGCCTGATTCGTGCCGCGATCATCTTGATCGCACGGCCATTTATCCACTCCGGGAAGTATAAGTACGTGGACAAAAATATTGAGAGATTAAAACGTGGCTAAGCCCCTGGATATTCAGTCATTCACTCATTCATTAATTCAGTCCATGTACTTAGTGTGGCAAAATCGTACCGCATGCAAAAGCTTGGGATCGCCTCAGAAGCTGTTTGTGTTTGAATTTAATCCTTTAGTTTTAATTCTAAAAACTAAATTCAAACAGCTTCTCAAAGCGAGGATATATTTTTTTCCGGGCTGTGAGGTGATTTATTTTCCCTAAGTAATCCTTAAAAAATAACTTCACGGCCCTTAGTTGTAGTGAAGTGAAGCAGCCAGTCAGGGTTCCAGCGGGGTCAGGCTGCTGAACGAGCTACAACTAAGGGCTTCAAACAGTGAAGTTATTTTTTAATCACTACTATGGGACTGTTCAGAACGCGGTGTCTTCCCGCCTGCCTGGCAGTAATGGCAGGCAGGCTGTGCCGCAGGCCGGCAGGTTACTCAAACCGCACGCAGAGAAACGCGGAGATGGGCTACCCGTGTAAGGGCCTCGGCGTGAGCTCGGCCGAACGCTGGACAGCAGAAAGGGGAAAGCCGAGCGGAGTCGAGGCCGAGCGGAGTCGAGGCCTGGAGTGTCCAAACTCAGACGGGTAGCCCGGAGATACCACAAAGTATTCGCTGTCAAGCGAATACTCCGTGTTCCTCTGCGGTTCAAAACTTGGGGGCGGACACCCATTTCTGAACAACCTTCGGGAAGCCTGCCCTTTATTTACTCGACGACGAACCGCACCACTTTCCGCTGCCTGCCTGCCGTCACCCGGAGGAAGTACAGGCCATAGGGCAATTCAAGTTCGTACTGGCGGGACAGCCGGCTTCCACTCGCCGTTTCCCGGCGCTGAAGCACCCGTCGGCCGGTGATGTCAACCACCTCAACCGCCAGCTCCCCATTGGCGGGCAGCCCGTCGACATCCAGTTGAAAGGCGCCCTCATTCGGGTTGGGAGATACCCGTGCGGCGAGCAATTCCACGCCCGGCGCGCCCACAGCGACCAACTCGTCGGCCGTATTGCCTTCCCAGATGCCACGCCCGAAAGTTGCGGCGTAAATCTTGTCCTCACCGGGCAGGATTTCCAGCTCGCTGACGATCACATTGGGCAACCCCTCGCTGTAGAGTTCCCATTCTTGCGTTCCGCCGTTGAGGTAGTACACCCCGATATCTGTACCGATATATACACTGTTGACCGGCGAGTTGGGATCCTGCACAATGCAGTTAACCGGAATGTTGGGCAGGTTGTAGGATATGTTTTGCCAGGTGTCGCCGCCGTCGTCCGAACGATAAACCTTCCTGCCCTCCGAGAAGCCGCCCACCGATACCCATACCAGGTTGGGATCGTCGTCGTCGGCAGTGACATAGGTAAAGAAGAGCTCGTCGGGCAGCCCCTCGGTTATATTGTCCCAGCTGTTTCCTCCGTTGCGGGTGCGCCACATATAGCTGGGTTGCCCCAGAGATTGGTACAGGCGGTGCGCCAGGTAGATGTAGTCCTTGTCGGCCGGCGATACGGCAAAGCTGGAGGACGGCAGGGCCGGAACGGGAAAGTCGGAAATGCGCTGGAAAGAGCCGCCGCCATTTGTGGATTTGTACAGATTGGTATAGGCGACATAGAGTACGTCAGGGTTGCCGGGCTCGAGCATGAAGGGCGTCGTCCAGGCTTCGCGTTCGTTGTTGCCGGAAGGGATATTGCCACTGACCGAAAAAAAGCTGTTCCCTCCGTCATCGGACCCGACGATATTGCCGAATTGGGAGGATCCGTAGAGGATGTCCGGGTTTTCCGGGTGAATGAGGCCCTCCATGCCGTCGCCGCCGATGATGCCCGTCCAGTTCCCGCTTTTTTTCAGCCAGGTGGAATTGTCCTGGGTGCCGGCGATGAGGTCGCCGGGGGTGGCCCGGCTGAGGCCCAGGCGGTAGAAGGAGGTGATCTGCATGCCGCCGGCGATGTCTTCCCATTGAGTTTCGAAGAAATAGTTGTCTATATTCTGTGCGGCATCTTCTGTGCCGAGGACGATCTCATCCGCCCGGCTGACGCCGCCGTCGTTACAGGCGTAGTACTTGCCGTCCAGCGGGTTGTAGGCGAGGAAGTGCTGGTCGGCGTGGATGCTTTGCCGGCCGCCGCCGCCCACCCAGTAAGAGGCAATGCGCCAGCTCTGGCCGCCGTCTTCCGAACCCCAGATGTTGATGCCGCCGGTGTAAATGCGGTTGGGGTCTTCGGGGTGGACGAGGATGGTCAGGTCATAGGTTCCCTGGCCGCCGTTGCCGCCGCCGCCATACCAGTGCAGGATATTAGGGTCGGTCGAGCGCAATTCCCAGCTGCCGCCGGCGTCGGCAGTGCGGTAGAGGCCATAAAAATCGCGGTTCCGGCTGCAGGCCAGGGCGTAGACGTAGCTGGAGTTGGACGGGGAGATGGCCAGCTCAATGCGTTGCACCTGGTTGGTAGGAGGTATATTGGTGTTCAGCTCCGTCCAGTTCTGGCCGAAGTCGGTGGACTTCCAGATGCCGGCCGTGCCGGCATCGAGGTTGCGGACCCAGGCCGTGGAGGCGTACAATACGTCGGGGTCGGAGGGGTCTTGTTCGATGTCCCAGATCATTTCGCCGGAAATATTGGCCCAGGTATCCCCCCCGTCTTCGGAGGTGCGGATGCCAAACAGGCCGGCGGCGACGAGGCGCCGGCCGTCTTCGGGATGGACAAAGACCCGTCGGGTGAGGGAGCCGTCCCTTCCGGTTTGGTCGAATGTCAGGCCGGTGGGCTGCCAGCTCTGGCCGCCGTTGGTGGTTTTGTAGACGCCCATGCCGTAATGGGTGTGGCGCTTGCGGTCGTCGAGGTCGAGGCCGGCGCCGATGTAGGCGTAGTCGCCAACCGATACGTATAGCTCATCCGGGTTATTGGGGTTGACGGCGATGTCGCTGATGCGCAGGATCGGCAGGCCATTGTCGAGCGGCATCCAGCTTTGGCCGCTGTTCGTAGTTTTCCAGATACCGCCCTGGGCCACGCCCACCCAAAAGGTATTGGCGTCGGTGGGGTGGAAGGTGATGCAGTTGATGCGGCCCATGCCGCGGATGATGTATTCGGTGACGATGGTGGCGTAGTCTTCCGGCCCGGCCGGCATCCACCCCGGGCTGCGCCCGGCGACGCCGGCCTGCTCGCGGGCCACCTTTTCGGCGGCCGCCCGGAAGAGGGGCTCCTGGTTGCCGAAGCTGCCGTCTTCATTGGCCCGGACGGTTTGTTCGTGCAGCCATCGGGCGTACCACTTCCATCCTTTTTCCTGCGAAAGGTCACGTTGTGCTGCCCAGTTGTCAAAGGCGGCTTCCAGGTGTTGGATTTTCAGGGGTTCGCCTTGTTGGCGGGCAGGAGTGTCGAGAAAATCCTGAGCGAAAGTGTTGGCGGCGAGGCTGAAAAAGAAAAGCGCTACTAATCCGGATAAGTGTTTTTTCATGGAGTGTTTTTTTGAGCGAAAATAAGGCATTTACAATGCCAAAACATGGTGTGAGGAACGAGCTTTGGACAGTGAACGACAGATCAATCGAATGTTTCCAGAGCTTCGAACAGCTCGTCCAGCTCGTCGAAAGATTTGAAGCCCACTTTTTCCTCGGCGCCGCCCCGTACGTTGATGCCGTAGGGTTGCAATATATCCAGGGCCTCTTCCAGGGTTTCGGCATTGAAGTCGAGGCTGATCAGGATGGGATAGTCCCGGCACAGGCCCTGCAGGTATTCCAGCGGGGGGCCGGTGAGGCTGTCCCAGCCGATCCCGTTTTTATCGAAGTTGAGGAGGAAGGCTTCCACGTAGGGCGCCATTGCCGGCCAGCCGGCAGTTGCCTCTTTCAGCCTGCCTGCTTCTTCGACGACGACTTCGAGCAGGATGGGCGCCTCGTTGTCGTGGAGGGCTTTCAGCGTGTCGAGGCCAGAGAACTGCCCAAGCTGGACCCCGTCGAGTTCCAGGAGGTCGGCCGCCGACAGAATCTCTTCCGGAGGCTGCAGCCCGAACTCGCCGATGATCTTCACGCCGTCAACCCATTCCTTAATAGCCTGCATCGCCTGGGGCTGGATATAGGCCCCGGAGCCGGCGTCGAAATTGAAGCCGAGCCATTCGATTTCCCAGGCGGCAAAATAGCGGGCGTCGGTCAGGTTGGTCACCGAGCTTGCTTTTACTTTTGTCTTCAGCATAAACCAAATGTTGTATCGAATTGTCCTATTTTGTGTGCCGGGCACACCTGCCTGAAAGGCATGGCACAAACAGGCAGCGGGCAATAATCAGCAGAATAAACCGCGCAAAATTAAACAATAAAATGCCGGAACCCACGTATTATGACCTGGTTTATGCCGTGGTACGGCACATCCCCCGGGGCCGGGTAAGCACCTACGGCGCAATAGCGGATTTCCTGGCGCTCGGCTCCGCCCGCATGGTAGGCTGGGCGCTGAACAAGAGCTTCAGCAATGACGGCGTGCCGGCCCACCGGGTCGTCAACCGGAAGGGCGAGCTCAGCGGCCGCAACCACTGGCCCCGGCCGACGATGATGCAGGAACTGCTGGAACAGGAGGGGGTAGCAATCGAGGACAACCGGGTGCGGGAGTTCGGCCAGTTGTTCTGGCACCCGGCGGAAGAGCTGGGAGAGGACTTTGAGCCATTTTAGGCCTAATAATGACATCCAGTTGAAATAACCTAACTCTTTTATGATGAAAATGAAAATCCTTGTCCCTTTCCTGGCCATGATGGCCATTGCAACGGCGACCCTCGCCCAACCCTCCCCCATTGGCGTATGGAAAACCATTGACGACGAAACCGGAGAGGCCAAATCCCATGTGGAGATTTATGAAAAGGGCGGCAAGCTCTACGGCAAGATCGCCAGGCTGTTGATCTCCGCGCCGGATAAGATCTGTGAAGAATGCCCCGGCAAAAAGAAGGGCAAGCCCCTGATGGGCATGCACGTCATCGAGGGCCTGGAGCCGCATAAGGATTACTGGAAAAGCGGAACCATCATGGATCCGGAGAACGGCAACGAGTACGGCTGCAGCATCTGGTTTGAAAACGGCAACGCCGACGAGCTGAAAGTCCGCGGCAAACACTGGACGGGCCTCTACCGGACGCAGACGTGGTACCGGGTGCAGTGAATGGGGATCTAAAATCGGGCAAGGGGTACAAAAAGGAATCGCGCCCTACAGAGCCGGGTAAAGGTGTGAATAGCTGGGTGCAGATGGAGACCCATAGAAATATACAGAAACAGCGGGGTGCCGTTACGCCTTTACACAACTATGCCCAAACGGCGAAAGCTGCGAAATTTTTCTCCTTCCCATGCTGGAATTCCGGGAATTTTTTTTAAAAGCCAGGGCAATAAGCCCCCCGCGTTTAAAGTTTTATAGGTGAATTTTCAAGGTAATTAGCTAACCAAAATCCACTGTATGAAGCAAAAGTTTACACCGAACGATCTCATTCAATACCTCTACCACGAGGTAAGCGCTACAGAACGCCTGGCGATGGACGAGGCGCTGTGCGAAAGCCCGGGGCTCAGGGAGGAATACAAGAGCCTCCAGCAGGCATACCAGCAGTTGCCCAGGGTCGCCTTCCGGCCCTCTTCGCGCACGATCCAGGACATTCTGAAGTACAGCGAAAGAACTGCCCTCGAGAAGCACGCCTGATTTAAACCGTGCTTTTTGAAAAGCCCCTGGCAAAAGCTTTGCCAGGGGCTTTCTTTTTGCGTATTTTACTCCGGAGATTGACAAATTGTGGCTGGAAACTTGTTTTAATCAAACAATTAATTTAAATTTGTATCTCTGTTAAACAAAAAGTTGAACAAAAGCACCTCAAATGTCCGATACCAACAAACAAGACCGGGAAGCGAAACTGAAAGCGCTTCAACTGACCGTCGACCGGCTCGAAAAAACCTACGGCAAAGGCACCATCATGCGGCTGGGGGATGACAGCGTGGTCGAAGTGGATTCCATTCCTACCGGCTCCCTGAGCCTCGACATCGCCCTGGGCGTCAACGGCCTGCCCCGCGGGAGGGTAGTCGAAATCTACGGGCCGGAATCTTCCGGTAAGACCACCCTGGCCATCCACGCCATCGCCGAATGCCAGAAACAGGGCGGCATCGCCGCCTTCATCGACGCAGAACATGCCTTTGACCGCGCCTATGCCAAATCCCTGGGGGTCGACACGGAGAACCTGCTCATATCCCAGCCCGACAACGGCGAGCAGGCCCTGGAAATCACGGAAAACCTGATCCGCTCCGGCGCCATCGACATCATCGTTATCGACTCGGTGGCCGCCCTGGTACCCCGCTCCGAGATCGAGGGCGAGATGGGCGATTCCAAGATGGGCCTTCAGGCCCGCCTCATGTCACAGGCGATGCGTAAGCTGACCGGCACTATCGGCCGGACGGGCTGCTGCTGTATTTTCATCAACCAGCTGAGGGAAAAGATCGGCGTGATGTTCGGCAACCCGGAAACGACTACAGGGGGTAACGCTCTGAAGTTCTACGCTTCCATGCGCCTCGACATTCGCCGCTCCGGCTCCGCCATCAAAGATAAAGAGGGTAATGTGGTCGGCAACCACGTCAAGGTCAAAGTGGTCAAAAACAAACTCGCGCCCCCCTTCCGCGTAGCGGAGTTCGATATTATGTTCGGCGAGGGCATCTCCAAAACCGGGGAAATTGTCGACCTGGGCGTCGACCACGACATCATCCAGAAAAGCGGCGCCTGGTACAGCTATGAAGATGCCAAGATCGCCCAGGGCCGCGAAGCCGCCAAGCAGTTCCTGATGGACAATCCGGAAGTGGCCTTAGAGATCGAAAAGAAGATCAAAGCCAAAATCCTCGGCCTGCCGCTGAAAGAGGAAGGCAAGGATAACGGCAAGGCCAGGAAAGGAGAAAAAGAAGAGGCGAAGTCCTAAAGTACTCTGTTATACTCCGCTGCAATAGGCTGCAATAGGTTTTGTGCATTTATGGGAGGATTTCCCCTTTAGGGGATTAAGGGGCGGGGAGAGCAAATGCACAAAACCTATTGCCGTTAAGTATAATTAAGTAAATTATCGTTTCTGGGCGATGAATTTTCGTTCTGATCGAGGAGCGCCCGCCCGCCTGCTGTGCCACCGGCCGGCAGGGAGTCTGATAGCCAAAGCTATCAAGGCGAGGACGCGACAGTTTACCCCGTACACGGAGTGTCGGGGAAGAGCAGGGCGAAAAGGCACGGCCAGAAGCATAAGATATTTAATTAACAGAGTACTAAGGGGCCGGAGAAAAATAAGTTCCTCATTTCAGGCTAGAGATTTCGTCGCTGAACAAGGCGCGAAGAACGCGCATAGCCTAGCTACGCAAGTGATAGCCTGCCCCGTACCCGCAGGGTCGGGGAGCAACGCAGTGCAGCGGCGAAAGATCAGCATCAAATGGGGAAGTTATTCTTCTCCGGGCCCTAAGTTTCGATATGCAGGCCGGTTAAGAAAGTTGCACGGGTTTTTACCCGGAAGCACGATATTATTTGAGCATTGGTACTTATCCAACCGGGATTCATGGAACGACGCAGCTACCTCACCCTCCCGGCCTCTTCCGGCTTTCGCTCCCACCGGAAAGTTTCGATCATATGCAGGATGTCTTCCTCTACGAATTCGTAAATGGGCGCTAAGGAATCAGGGCGGGCCTGGGTATTGAAATACAGGGCGCCCCGGAGAAAGTTGTCGGTGCTGTCGGTGAGGTAGAACTGAAAAGGCGAAGCGGCCGGCCCTTCGATGACAAAAGCAAACCCGCTTACGTTGCCCTCCTTTTTTATCGGTATTTCCTGGATATAGTTGGCTTTTTTGTTGTGCCATTCCACCAGCTCGAACGCGTCGTTTTTCAACTTGTCAAAAGAATTCTCCCCGGTTATGGGGTAATAGCTGCAATGAATGCGGCTGTCGAAGGCCGGCATGAAAACATCGAACCAGCAGGGATGGGCAGGTTTTTTGTCGAAGAAGAGCGTATCCTGCTGGATTTCGGCATAGGCCGGGTATTCAAAAGTGAAACTGCAGTAATCAGCATCGAACTGGCGGTAGCCTCGCTCCGGATATTCTACTTTGGGGAAAGCCCGCGGTTTGGGTGTGTAAGAGGGCCCTTCGCCACAAGAGGCCGACAAGAGAAGGAAGAGCATCAGAATGGGGAAGTATTTTATCTTCATGTCATTTTTGGTTCAGAGGTAATGTAACTGCAAAACAACTGCCTGTGCCCTGGTTTTGCCAATAACGGGCGCGATTCCTTTTTGTACCCCTTGCTCGGTTTTAGGCCCGTCCGTCCGGCCGGGTAAATCTTAGGCTGTAGGTTTTAGGGGGGCAACCCCAGCCTAATCGGGCACTCAACAGATGCCTAACGCCCAAAACCTAATGCCTAAATCCTCCCAACACCGGAGGGGGCACAATTTAGCATCGCGCCCCCAATAACAAATAACAGCCGGCAACCTCATTCTCCGGCCCTATGGCTTTGGCAGCATAAAAAGGATTTGCTCGATGCGCCGCCTGCTTACAGAAACGATCTTGAAGCGGAATTGATTGTAGGGGATTTCGGTATCGGGCTTGGGGATGACGCCGGTGAGTTCAAGGATGAGGCCTGCCATGGAATCGGCTTCGCCTTTGGCTTCGTCGAAGGTATTGGTATCTATGCCGACGATCCGGCAAACATCATTGAGCAGGGTTTTGCCTTCAAAAAGGTAATTGTAGTCGTCAATTTTTTTAAATACCACTTCCAGCTCGTCGTCGAATTCGTCCTTGATCTCGCCGATGATCTCCTCCATGATGTCCTCCAGCGTCACGATCCCTGAACTGCCGCCATACTCATCGACCACGATGGCCAGGTGGAGGTGTTCCTTCTGAAACTCTTTGAGCAGGTCGTTGATCTTCTTGGCTTCCGGGACGTAGTAAACATCAGTATGGATCAGTTGCTGCCATTCGAAATCGTTGCCTTCGTTGAGGTGGCCGAGCAGGTCTTTAACGTAAAGTATGCCGGTGACGTTGTCGAAGTCGTTTTCATAAACAGGTATCCGGGAATACCCCGATTCCTGGACGACTTTAAGCAGTTCGTGATAGTCGATTCGGAAGTCGACGGCCACCACGTCTACCCGGGAGCTCATGATCTGTTTGACGGTGACCTCTCCGAATTTGACTATGCTTTTGAGGATGTCAACATCCTGAGCGGCGTCTTTTTCCTGGCTCACTGTCAATTCAATGGCCTCGTCGATGTCTTCGCGGCTGGCGAGGCTGCCTCCCGGTGCCGTTGTGGCCAGCCTGCGTTCAATGATGCGGGTGGTATTGACCAGGGCGTTGTTGAGCGGGCCGAGCAGGTTCAGGAGGAAGGTGATGGGGCGGGCCATGACCTTGGCCAGGCGCAGGTTGTTGATTTTGGCATACACTTTGGGTGCCACTTCTCCGAACAGGACGAGCAGGAATGTGACACCCACAATGGTAATCAGAAAGCTGATCAGCCAGGACCAGTAAGCTACCCGGCTGGGCTCGGGCTGCCCCCACAGATTGGTAATATGGGCCGCCCACTGCTCAAAAGTATCCGGAGGGATGATCCTCATCAGCACGAACTCCGAAAGGATGACGATGGCAATATTGATAAAGTTGTTGCTGATCAGGATCGTGGCCAGCAGGCGGCGCGGTTTATCCTTGAGTGCGAGGATACGTTGGCTGTTTTTCCCGTTTTCCTGTTCGAGACGTTCGAAGTCGTTGGGCGTCAGCGAAAAAAAAGCTACTTCCGATCCTGAGATCAGGGCAGAACAGGCCAACAGGAAAATGATGCCCAGAATACCCAGGAGAGTCTCCAGTGAAGGAGAAAGAAGAAGCAGGATAACAGGTAAAAAACTGTAAGCTGGACTATCAGGTTCTGGTTCCAATAACAAAGGGGTTAGTTACACCAAAATTCGTTCCTGCGGTATTCCGTCAGAAAGGCAGGTCATCATCCGCCGCATTGCCGGGCTCTTCGGCTAAGGAGCTGTCGGCTTCCTCATCGGCGGGCTTTGACGAACCTGCACTCACTTCATCCTCCGGCGCTGCAGAAAATCCGCCGGAGTTGTCGGAATGCTCATCGCGCCGCCCGCCGCTGACGATGCGAAAATAACTGGCCACCACTTCAGTAGTATAACGGGTATTGCCATCCTGGTCCTGCCAGTTGCGGTGCGTCAGTTTGCCTTCGATATAAACGCCCATACCTTTTTTGAGGGTGCTCTCCGCCCTTTCTGCCAGGGTGCGCCAAACGACGATGTCATGCCATTCGGTCTGGGTCTGCCATGTCCCGTTTTTGTCCTTATAATTTTCATTGGTGGCAATGGGGAATTTTGCTACTACCGCCCCATTTTCCAGCCGGCGCACTTCCGGGTCGCGCCCCAGGTTGCCAATCAATATTACGCGGTTTACCATCTCTCAGAAGACTTGTGAAGGAATTAATCAGATAAACTTTAAATATAGCGAATTATAAGCTTTGCCCCAAAAGGGGAGGCAGATAACTCCAAAAAGTTTTTACAAAAAAAGTGTAAGCTGGGACTCTCCCAGGTAACGGTTGATGATCTTTGGGAAGGCAAATTTACTCAAGTTTTCCCGGCTTACCGCTAAAAAGGGGCCGGGATTGAGGGAAGCGTTGCGGGGGAGGGACACCTTCCAGAAGGTCGCTATGATCTTCTGGTGGGTCAGCAGCTGTTGGTAGGCGCCGGAAATGTGGCTGACAACGGCCGGCTGGCCGCCCAGGAGCTGTTGCCAGAGTAGGCTGCTCCGAATCTCCTCTTCCTCCCGGGAGGCATGGGGCAGTTCCAGCAGGGGAAATTCATAGAGGTTTTGCCAAATATCTTTTTCTGTGCGTTTGTTGAGCAAATACCTGCCCTCATGGGTGATGACGAGGTAATGGAAAAAGCGGTGCCGTTTTTCCGGCTTTTTAGCTTTGACGGGCAGGGCATCTGTTTTCCCATCCCGGAGAGCGGTGCAGGCCGGGCGCAATGGGCAAGCCGGGCAGGCCGGTTTTTTGGGGGTGCAATGCGTGGCGCCGAAGTCCATGATTGCCTGATTGTACCGGCCGGGCTGGCGGGGGTCCAGCAATTCCTCCGCGAGGCTTGTGAATTCCTTTTTGCCGGCGGTAGTGTCCACTGGGGTATCTATGCCGAAAAACCGGGAGAGTACCCGGAAAACATTGCCGTCAACCACTGCGTATGGCAAGCCGAAAGCGAAGGAGGCGATGGCAGCGGCGGTATAGGGGCCGACCCCTTTCAGTTGGCGAATGCCCTCGTAGGTGTCCGGAAAGCGGCCGCCCAGTTTCCGGGCGATATGGCGGGCCGCAGCGTGCAGGTTTCGGGCGCGGGAATAGTAGCCCAGCCCTTCCCACAATTTCATGACCTCATCCTCCGGTGCTTCTGCCAGATGCCGGACTGTGGGATAGCGCTCCCGGAAACGCTCGAAATAGGGCAGGCCCTGTTCCACCCGGGTTTGTTGCAAAATGACCTCGGACAGCCATATGAGGTAGGGGTCTTTTTCGCCTTTCCACGGCAGAGGCCGGTGGCTTTGTTCAAGCCAGGCCATTAGTTTTTCCCGAAAAAATAACTGCTCGCGCTTTTGCATAGGAAGGCAAAAATAAAAAAAGGCGATTACGGAAAAAACCGCAACCGCCTTCAATTTTCATTATGGACTATCAGCGAACCAGGCAGCGCAATCCTCGCGATTGCTTCGCCCCGGGCTTGCTTACCGTAAAAAATTTTCCTTTGCTAAGCGCCGGCGCGCTCGCGGACTTCCTTTATGTTTGAATAACGCTTACTGATGACATCCTTCAGCTCTTTACGGGCAAAGAAAATACGGCTCTTCACCGTACCCAGGGGCAAATCCAGGTGATCGGCAATCTCCTGGTACTTATAGCCGTGGTAGTGCATGAGGAAAGGTATCTTTATGCTGTCGTCCAGGCCTTCGATCATTTTGGTCAGTTCCTTCATCATGATATTGGATTCAGCCTTGTTAGAAATCACCACGCTGCCGGAGTTGATGTAAAACATATTCTCTGTGGAATCGATGATCGTGTTCGCCTTCGTCTTCTTGCGATAGTTGTTGATGAAGATGTTCTTCATGATCGTGAAGAGCCAGGCCTTGAAATTCGTACCCGGGCGAAACTTGTCTCTGTTCGTCAGGGCACGGTAGGCCGTTTCCTGGAAAAGGTCCTTTGCTTCCTCGGTGTTTTTCGTCAGGCTGTATGCGAACGAATTGAGCAAGTTGGACATCTGATTGAATTGGCTATAGAATTCTGTGGAGGACATGGCTATTTCTGTTTAACTTACTTGAAGTAATTTTTCTCTTCTGTTGAATCAAAGGTAAGTAATTGTTAAACAAAATGCAATTTTTTACACTCTTTTTGCGCGGCGGAACTCAAAAATTATGGCTATTATTTTACATAACGATCATAAGCATCTGAAAAACAATTATTTAAACTGGAATTAGGCAAAGTGTTAAATTTTTGTACTTTCAAAAAAAATTGAAAAAAAGGACATTTTGTCGAAGTTTGAATTCGCGAATTCATACTTTTGGTGATCAAAAGAGTCTCCTGCGGGGCAGGAAGAGCCCCGGAAGGCCGTTTGTTCAACTTTGAACAAGAGAATGTTAAACAGCCCGGGGCTTTCTTCGGATAAAGGTATAGCGAAGGTTCGAACCGGAACGGAGGGTGGCTATTTCTGCGCATTTTTCACCAGCCAGGCAGCTACGGCGCTGAAGATGATATTGGGAAGCCAAATCCCCAGCAAGATGGGAATGGCCTGGCCGGTTGCAAAAACAATGGCAAACCGGGAAAAGAAAATGAAGAGCGCCCCGACCCCGATGCCCAGGGCCAGGTGGAGGCCGATCCCTCCCCGGACCTTGCGGGCGGCGATAGACATGCCGATGATGGTCAGTATAAAAATAGTGAAAGGTTCGGCGGTTCGCCGATGGACTTCTATCTCGTATTTCTGGGTATTGCCGACGCCCCGCGTTTTCTGGTTCCGGATATATTCCTTCAATTCCGGCGTGGTCATCATGGTCTGCTGTTCCTTATAGTCCACAAAGTCGGCGGGGGTCAGGGCCAGCGTGGTGTCGATCTCTTTGCCGTTGCCGACGATAAGTTCTTCTTTCATGCCGTTGAAGGTCCTGATCTCATAGTTTCGGAGCTTCCACTTGTTGGGCGGGCCGATCCATTCGGCGGAATTGGCCTTAAGCAGGGAGACCAGCTCATTGTTCTCGAACTTTTCCAGGCGGAACTTCCGGGCGGTGCTGTCCCGCTTCCGGTAGTAGTTGATGTATACTTTGGTATCCGGGGATAAGAACATGTGCACATCCTGGGTTTTGCCTTTGTCGTTGTCCTGCCATATATAGGTGTGCACGATATCCAGGCGGGTCTTGTTCCCCTTGGGAATGAAATAGTGGTTCCCGATCAGGTGCAGCCCCGCGATGAAGGCGGCGGCGGCCAGGTACGGGCGCATCAGGCGCGGGAAGCTGACGCCGGCATTGAAGATGGAGATGATCTCGGAGTTGTACGCCATGCGGGAGGTGAAGAATATCACGGCGATCAGGGTGAAGAGCGGCCAGAGCAGCCCGTCGATGTAGAGCAGGAAGTTGGGGAAATAATCGATGTATATTTCTTTCTTCGTGATGGGTTCTTCAATGAATTTTTCCACCTTTTCGCTGAAATCGATGATCCCGGAGATCATCGAAAAGATGAGAACCGTGAAGAAGAATGTACTCAGGAATTTCCGGATAATATATTGATCGAGCTTTTTCAGCATAATATTGACCTCCTGTCAGAAGCTGTTTAAATTTGGCTTTTCGCAGCGAAAAGGGGGAGTTTGGGGTTCTGCCTAAGCATTTTTGGAGAGGAATAGCAGCGCTATTGCTGGAGAAAAATGCGACGGCAGGTTCCCGAAATACCCCTTTGCAGCCGGAAGTGTTAAATTTAAACAGCTTCTATGGAATAATAAACGTTATGAGCTTCCAAATGGTGGCGGGCCGGCGCCTAATTAACAAAATCACAACCTTCCCTGCAAGTCCTTGACCATCTGGTTTTTCCAGCTCAGGAAATCCCCTTCGCGGATATGCCGCCGGGCTTCGCCCACCAGCCAGAGGTAAAAGCTCAGGTTGTGCAGGCTGGCGATCTGCGCGCCCAGCAGCTCTTTACTGTGGACGAGGTGGCGAAGGTACGCTTTACTGTAAAACCGGCTGGCCTGGCAGGGGCCATTTTCGTCGATAGGGCTGAAATCTTCCTTCCATTTGGCATTTTTGATGTTGATGGTGCCCCGGGCTGTATACAACAGGCCGTGCCGGGCATTTCGGGTGGGCAACACGCAGTCGAACATATCGATGCCCAGGGCTATACACTCCAGGATATTTTCAGGAGTGCCGACGCCCATGAGGTATCGGGGCTTCTCCCTGGGCAGGATGCTACAGGTGAGCTCCGTCATTTCATACATTTCTTCTGCCGGCTCGCCCACCGACAGGCCGCCGATGGCGTTGGCTTCCCGGCCGAATGCAGCAACGGCCTCCGCCGACGCGATGCGCAGGTCTTTATAGGTACTGCCCTGGACGATAGGAAACAGCGCCTGGTGGTAGCCGTAGAGGGGGCTGGTGCTGTCGAAGTGCCGGCAGCAGCGTTCCAGCCAGCGGTGGGTCAGTTCCATCGATGATTTGGCATAGTTGTAATCGCACGGGTAGGGCGTACACTCGTCGAAGGCCATGATGATGTCAGCGCCAATGGCACGCTGGATATCAATGGCGATCTCCGGGCTGAAGAAATGAGCAGACCCATCGATGTGAGACTGGAAAGTTACCCCATCCTCATTAATCTTCCGGCGGTGGCTCAGGGAGTAGACCTGATAGCCTCCGCTATCGGTCAGTATGGGGCGGTTCCAGCCGTTGAACCGGTGCAGGCCGCCGGCTTTTTGCAGTATGTCGGTCCCGGGCCGGAGGTAGAGGTGATAAGTATTGCCGAGGATGATCTGCGCCCGCACTTCTTCCTCCAGGTCGCGTTGCTGCACGCCTTTTACGCTGCCCAGGGTGCCTACCGGCATGAAAATGGGGGTCTCTATCCGTCCATGATCGGTGGTGATCTGCCCGCACCGGGCGGAGGAATGGGGGTCGTTATGAGTAATGGAAAATTGTAGCAACGCCAGTAGTTTTAAATCCGGAAGCGGTGTTTGTCCAATTTCAGCATGACGGCGATCATGATAGTAAAGCCCAGGAGGGATGACCCTCCCTTACTGATGAAGGGGAGCGGGATGCCAATGATCGGCATCAGGCCCATTGTCATGCCGATGTTGATGAAAAAGTGGAGGAAAATGATGCCCGCTACGCAATAGGCATAGTGGCGGGAGAAGCTGTAACGCTGCCGCTCGGCGATAATGGTAATCCGGAAGAGCAGCAGCAGGAACAGGGTGATGATGCCAAAAGCACCGATGAAACCCTGCTCTTCTCCTATGGTACAGAAGATGAAATCAGTAGATTGTTCCGGAACGAAGTTGCCCTTCGTCATAGTGCCGTGGAGGAAGCCCTTTCCCTGCATCCCCCCGGAACCGATGGCCGTTTTGGATTGCACCAGGTTGTAGAGCGAGCCCCGCTCATCGCACTTATCAGGCTGCAGCCAGACGTTGATGCGGTCTTGCTGGTGTGGTTTCAGGACATTGTTGAAGCCATAATTGGCGGCAAAAGCCAGGCCGGAACCAAACAGCAAAAAGAAGAGCAGGGTAGCGGACAGGCGGCCGTTGCGTTGTTGGTAAAGGACGTAACCCAGTGCCAAAACAAAAAGCAGGCAGGCACCCAGCACCTGGGGAAGGTATTCCAGTTGAGCAAGATAGTAGGCTGCGCCGGCTATTGCCGCTACGCCGGCCAGCCAGTAGGCCCGTTTTTTCGTCCGGAGATTAAAGGCCATGATCAGCAAGGCCAGAAGCGTAAGCGCAAGAGTTATGTTCAGAGGAGAAAATACCAGCCCGGCCAGGAGTAAGGCCCCTAAAATGCCGGCTACGATATAGTACGCAGGGTTGAGCCCTTCCCGGAACAACACCAGCAGGAAGGACAGGAAGACCAGCGCGGAGCCGGCGTCGGGCTGGGCCAGGATCAACAGGATAGGCGCCAGGATGATGGCGAAGGAAATGAGCTGGGAACGCGGTTTTTTCAGGTCGGTACTGTAGGATCCGAGAAAGGCCGAAAGGGCCAGGGCGGTGCCAAACTTCGCTATTTCAGAAGGCTGGAAGGAGAATCCGCCGAAAGAAAACCAGGAAGTGGCACCTTTGATGCTGGTCCCGGCGAAAAGTACGAGAACCAGCAAGCCGATGGATACGGCATAAATGGGATAAGCGAATGTTTGCCAGAATTTCCAGTCGAAGAGCATGATGAACGCGAAGATCAGGCTGCAAATCCCAATCCATACCGCTTGTTTTCCGGCAGAGGTGTTTAGGAAGCTTCCACTCTCCATATTCCTGAACTCTTCAAACCCTACAGAAAAGACCATCAACCATCCCACGACGGTCAACGCCAGGAAAAGGCTGAATGTAACGTAGTCGATATGGCCCAGTATGGGGGTGTTTCCTTCCCGCCGCATTGTCCGACTTCTTCGCATCTCCATCTGTTACTGTTCCGTCGTCTGCTGACCCGGATAATTTTTTATCTAATAATTGCCGCCGATCAGTTCACGGGGGCGTATGGCGTCATCCCTGACCAGATAGATACCTGGGTAGTCCCGCTCCAGGATATACTTGAGGCGCAGCGCTTCCAGCTTGGTGGCAAAAGCGCCGGCGCGCAGCTTGTAGTAGGGCGCCGAATGCACCCAATCTACCGCAATAGACGGGTAGCGGTATTGAAAAGATTGCTTGACGCTTTCCAGCCTTTGCCGGTCGGGGGTTGCCAGTACCTGTACCCGCCAGCCACTCACGTAATTCCTGGATTTATTGATCTCAATAAAGCGGTCCATCATTTCTCCGATCGGCCGGTCCTCTTCGTAAAAAACGTTATTCTGGGCTTTGGCGGCGATTTGGCCAAATACCAGGAACCACCCTAAAAATAAGAAGCGAGCCATATTGCTGTTTTGATGGTTAACGAGGGCAGGTTTTCCGAAGGGCCTGCGTGGTGTAAATATACGACATTCGGGAAAGTTATTCCTAATGGGCTAACCGGCTACCGCAATTCCTGCCAGGATACCAACCCGGTGAACGCCGGCTTCCACAAAACGTTTGGCATCTTCTTTGCTGTGAATGCCCCCGAAGGTAGCGATCCGCGCCTTTTCCCCGGCCAGCCTTCTGAGCAGCTGCACGGCTTCCAGGGTGGCCTCCTGCCCGTTGAAGCCGGTGCAGGCCTTTAGGAAATCGGCCTGAGCGTCGAGGGCGATCTTGCACAACCGGCCGGCCTCTTCCTCTGTGAGCAGCCCCATCTCAAAAATCACTTTGATGGCCTTGCCCTTAAGGTGGGCAGCAGTGATCATGCTGTCGATGTCATTACTGACAAAATTCCAGTTGTTGTTCTTAACCGCGCAGAAATTGATCACAGCGTCAATCTCATCCGCGCCATCGTCGATCGCCCGTTTGATCTCCTCGACCTTCGCCGGGGTGGAGTTGTACCCCATCGGGAAGCCGGCGACAGTTGAGACCTTTACCTTCTCCCCTTCGAGAAGAGCAGCGGCCTGCGCTACGTAGAAGGGCGGGACGCACACGGCGGCGTACCCGTGAAATACAGCTTCCTTGCACAGTGTTTCGACGTCCTGAAGCCGGCAATCCGCCCGCAGGATCGTATGGTCAATATAATTAGCCAAGTTCATTTTTTCGGCCGGGTTTAGTCTTTTGGTGATCAGAAACGCCAGGGGGGGCGGCGCGAGAAGTTGCAATATAGGGCAAAAAAAGTAATTGCCGCCCGCTGTTTCGGAAATTAAGCGCCCGGCCTTCCGATAGTGCTCTGTAACAGAAGTTCCTATCGACAATTTCGGCCTCTTTTGGCGCTGGCCGTCGTTGCTCACTCCTTACGTAGCTCTGGCTATGCGCGTCATGAGCGCCTTGTCCAGCACCAAAATAGACTCGAAATTCTTCGATCAAACTTATGTTACAGAGCACTAGCTACCCCCTGCCGTGGCAATGCTTATACTTCTTGCCGCTTCCACAGGGGCAGGGGTCGTTGCGGCCCACTTTCTTTTCCACCCGTTTGAAGGTCTGCGGTTTAGCGCGGCGGCTCACGCCTTCAGCAGCGGCCCGTGCGGCCTCCTCCGTGCGGTTGGTCTGCACCTTGCTCATGTCTGTACGCTGTTCGCGGGCTTCTTCCAGCGTGCGGCCGTCGGCAAAAACGATGGTGCCCTTGGACAGGTAAGCCGTCACCTCCTCATTGACATCGTAAATGAGTTGTTCGAACAAGTTATAGGCTTCCATTTTGTAGACCACGAGCGGGTCCTTCTGTTCAAAGGAAGCGGCCTGCACCGAGTCCTTGAGTTCGTCCATAGAGCGCAGGTGCTCTTTCCACTTTTCGTCGATGATAGACAGGGTGACAGCCTTTTCTATATCCCGGCGGATGGATTTGCCGTTGGTCTGCACCGCTTCGGCAATATCGGCGGTGATGGCCATGGGGTTGGTGCGCCCGTCGGTGAAGGGTATGAGAATGCGCTTGTACTGCTGGCCCTGGTTTTCGTGTACATCCCGGATATGGGGGAGCAGGACATCGGTGATCTGGGTCATCTTTCGGCCGTAGTACTCTTCGAACTGCTGCTGGTATCGGCTGATGATCTCTTCCAGAGGCCCTTCCTGGAAATCGATGGCGTCGATCTGGGGGTCGAGGCCAAGCAGGCTGAGGGAGTCCCGGCGGAAGGTCTCAAAGTTGCCGCCTTCCCGGTGGTTTTCCACAAGGTTGGCCGTCAACGATTGGAACATATTGTTGAGGTCGACGGAAAGGCGTTCGCCGGCCAGCGCGTTATCCCGCTTTTTGTAGATGGCTTCCCGCTGGATGTTCATCACGTCGTCGTACTCCAGAAGGCGCTTGCGGATGCCGAAGTTGTTTTCCTCGACTTTCTTCTGGGCCCGCTCGATGGATTTGGTGACCATGGGGTGCTGGATCACCTCCCCGTCTTCGTGGCCCATGCGGTCCATCAGTTTGGCGATGCGCTCCGACTGGAAGAGGCGCATGAGGTTGTCTTCGAGGGAGACATAGAATTGCGAGCTGCCGGGGTCGCCCTGGCGGCCGGCGCGGCCGCGCAGCTGGCGGTCAACCCGGCGGGAGTCATGCCGTTCGGTGCCGACGATGGCCAGGCCCCCGGCGGCTTTGACTTCCTTGCCGATCTTGATGTCGGTACCCCGCCCCGCCATGTTGGTGGCAATGGTCACCTTGCCGGGCTTGCCGGCTTCGGCCACGATCTCCGCCTCGCGCTGGTGTTGCTTGGCGTTGAGCACGTTGTGGTCGATATTGCGCAGCTGGAGCATGCGGCTCAGCTTCTCCGAGATGTCTACTGAAGTGGTACCTACCAGGACGGGGCGCCCCCGCTCGGTCAGTTCCACGATCTCTTCGATGACGGCGTTGAACTTCTCCCGGGCAGTTTTGAAGACGAGGTCCTCGCGGTCGTCCCGGACAATCGGCCGGTTGGTGGGGATGACTACCACGTCCAGCTTGTAAATCTCCCACAGTTCGCTGGCTTCCGTCTCTGCCGTACCGGTCATGCCGGCCAGCTTGTGGTACATCCGGAAGTAGTTCTGCAGCGTGACCGTTGCGTAGGTCTGGGTAATGTCTCCAACCTTGACGTTCTCCTTGGCTTCCAGCGCCTGGTGCAGCCCGTCCGAGTAACGGCGGCCTTCCATCATGCGGCCGGTCTGCTCATCAACGATCTTCACCTGGCCTTCGATGACGACGTATTCTTCGTCTCTTTCGAAAAGCGTATAGGCTTTGAGGAGTTGGTTGATGGAATGCAGGCGTTTGGACTTGACCGAGAAATCCTGGGACAGTTTGATCTTGGCTTCTTCCTTTTCTTTTTCGCTGAGCGCCTTATTGTTCTGGATCTCCACCATTTCGGTGGCAATATCCGGCATGATGAAAAAGTTTTCATCCGCGACGCCCTGGCTAAGGTATTCCGCACCGCGTTCGGTCAGCTCCACCGAGCGGTTTTTCTCGTCGATGATGAAGTAGAGCGGCTCATCGGCAATGTGCATGTTTTTATTCTGCTCCTGCATGTAGAAGTTCTCGGCCTTCTGCAGTTCAACTTTCACGCCTTCCTCGCTGAGGAATTTGATCAGCGGCCGGTATTTGGGCAGAGCGCGGTAGGCGCGCAGCAATGCCATGCCCGCCTGGCCCTCCTGGTAGCCCGTTTCGCCCTCTTTGAACAGGCGCCGGGCATCAGCCAGGTATTCGGTGGCCAGCTTGCGCTGAACGCCGATCAGCTTCTCGACAAAAGGACGCAGCTCGAGGTACTCCTGGTCTTCGCTGCCCTGGGGCACCGGCCCGGAGATGATCAGCGGCGTGCGCGCGTCGTCGATCAGGACGGAGTCGACCTCGTCGACCATGGCGTAGTGATACTTGTGCTGGACACGTTCGTCGGTGGAGCGCACCATATTGTCCCGCAGGTAGTCGAAGCCGAATTCGTTGTTGGTGCCGTAGGTGATATCACAGTTGTAGGCACGGCGGCGCTCTTTGGAGTGAGGCTTGTACTTGTCGATACAATCGACGGTCAGCAGGAGGAATTCGAAGATGGGGCCGACCCATTCCTGGTCGCGGCGGGCCAGGTAGTCGTTGACGGTAACGATGTGTACCCCCAGGCCGGACAGGCCGTTGAGGTAGGCCGGGAGGGTTGCCACCAGGGTCTTGCCTTCACCAGTGGCCATCTCGGCGATCTTGCCGTCGTGAAGCACCATGCCGCCGATGAGCTGGACGTCGTAGTGAACCATATCCCAGGTAATATCTCCGCCGGCAGCTACCCACTGGTTCTTCCAGGTGGCCTTATTGCCCTGGATGGTAATGTAGGACTTGCCGGGCGTAGCCGCCAGGTCGCGGTCATGGTCCGTTGCTGTGACTTCCAGCGATGGATTTTCCATGAACCGGCGCGCTGTTTCCTTAACCACGGCGAATGCCTCCGGCAGGATTTCCTTCAACACATCCTCCAGGTGCTTGTCCCTTTCTTCCTTAAGTTTATCCATCTCGCGGAAGAGCTCTTCCTTTTCGTGGAGGTTCTCCTGCTCATTGGCTTCCTTATGGATGTCTTCTATATCTTTGTCGATCCCCGCCAGGTGCTCGGCAATGCGAGCCCTGAACTCCCCGGTTTTATTGCGCAGCTCGTCATTGGTCAGGGTTTTCAGTTGTTCGAAAACCGCATTTACTTCTTCGACAAAGGGCATGTACAGGTTGATATCCTTATCCTGCTTAGTGCCGAAGACTTTTTTGAGCGAATCAGTTATACTTTTAAACATATATAAAAAAATTTCCGATGTTATCTAAGTAAGGCTCCGCAAAGATAATATATTTGCGGGCGATTTAAGCCGGTACATATTTCATACCACGATATTATTCGTGCCATAATGGCATGAAGGGCGCGGGGAAACTCCCCGGAGTTTCGGCTGTTGTAATATTTCGGGCCCCGGGCATACAAAATAAACAGGATGAAATAATTACAAGTTGATACATACGTTTTCATTTTACGGAGGCAGGTTCAAAAACAGGGTTCGGAACCTCGTCATCCAAAGCCCAAAAACGGAAAAATGTCAAAATCCCGGAACATATTCCATACGTTGTATGTCCTCTTTTTGTTGCTCGCGCTGACATCCTGTCGGGGAGACGGCACCAGAGACATTCGCAACCACTACTTCCCCCTGCGGGAGTTGAAGGACGGCCTTGTATACGAGTACCAGCCGGTGAATATCGACTCCCTGACGCCTGCCTACTGGTACTATCGTTCTTTTTTCACCGACGAAGGTATATTCCTGACCAGGACCTACTACGAATACGAGCTGCTCCCTCTGCAGCTTTCCCGGGAAGAGGTAGTGAGCAACGGCATGCTTTTGCACAGCCTTTCCCTTTACGAAAAAGATTCTACCGGAAAGCAACACAAAGTGCCGGTGGAAGTGCTTTCCGGCAACGCCTTTCCTTTTCAGGTCCGGGATTCTTCGGGTGTCTTCCTTTACAAAGTCCGCTGGACTCCCTTTTCAGACCCGGAAGCTACAATCACCCTGATCAAGAACCGCCGGTATGTGAAGGACACCGCCGTGGTGTACGAAGGACAGGAGCGGGACGCCGTGATATTCGACGTCAGGGAGTTGGTATCGTACGACAAAGAGGGCGTTTTTGAACATCAGTACAGCGGCCGGGAAGTCTTTGCAGAGGGGATCGGGCTTTTCTACTATGAGAAAAAAGTAGCCGGCGATTTCGAGTGGGCCTACCTGCTGAAGCAACGATATCCGATGAGCCGGTTGGAGGCCAAATTCAGGAAGAGAATTCAACAACAAACAGATGACAGCAAAAGCACCGGCTTTTAAGCTTTTTCAGAAAAAATAACGACAGGCATGAAGCAACTTGCACTAACTCTCGTTTTCAGTTTCACGCTCGGATATTCATTGTTCGGGCAAGTGGCCGCTCCGGCATTCCTCTGTGTCAGCAACGATACTCTATTATGGGAAACGCCGGCCAACAGTTGTGGGCCGTTCAATGCCTACATCATTTACGCCAGCCAGAACGAAAGCGGCCCCTACTCGACGCTGGCTACTATTACGGACCCCGGGCAGGATCAGTTTGTCCATGAGAATGCCGGCATGGGCATCTGGTATTACTACCTGGAAAGTGACTATGACTGCCCCGGCCAGCCCGTTCTGCAGTCGGATACGCTCGACAACCTCATCCCGCAGCCTGCCCGCCTGGAGGCCGTTTCTGTCAACGGTGCCAATGTAGAGGTAACGTGGGTGCCCAGCCCTTCGCCGGAAGTGGTCGGCTACATCATCTCGCGCACCGTCCCCGGGCAGGGAACCATGGTTCTGGATACTGTCTTTGACGGTGCCTTTTTCCTGGATACGGAGGCTGCCCCCGGCGAACTTTCAGAAACCTACTACATCGAAGCCATCGATGCCTGCGGCAACAAGAGCCTGATTGCCGACCCCCATTCGACCATCCTCCTGGCTACCGAGGGGTCCGATCCCTGTGAACGCAGCATCGGGCTGAGCTGGAACCTGTACCAAAACTGGCCGCAGGGCATCGGCAGCCACGAAATATGGGTGTCCGAAGACGGCGGGGAACCAGAGAAAGTAGCAACCCTCGACGGCACCGCTACCGCTTATCGCTTCCAGAATGCCGACGACGCGGTAGAATATTGCTTCACCGTACGGGCGCTGGAGCGCTCCACCGGCGTGGCGGCAGCATCGAACGAGGCCTGCCTCAGCCTGGATGTCGTGCAGGCAGTAAAGGGCCTGGCTATCACCAATGCCACTGTCACTGAAAATAATGAGGTACGGCTGGACTGGGTGTGGAACGCCAATGCGGAGATCAGCGACTACGCTATCCTCCGGTCGTCGAACAGCAGTGACTTCAGCCCTGTGGAGAGCGGCGCGCCCCCGGCGCCTCTGATGGCGGACAATACCTTCCTGGATAGCGCCCCCGGCCCTTCCGGCGGCGTCCTGTACTATCAGGTGCAAACCACAGACGCCTGTGGCGTGATGGCCTCTTCCAATGTCGTCGGAACCGTTTTTCTTCGGGCCAGCGCCCGGGCCGGCAGCAATGTTGTCCGCTGGACGCCCTACCTCAACCCGCTGGGCGCCCTGCAGGGCTATCGCCTCTATCGCCTGGAGAGTGGCAGCCCTGTACTGCTGAGCGAGTTTGGGCCGAACGCCCTGGAAGCTGCCGACAACAACCTCGACCTGTCCAACCCGGATCAGGTGCGGTCCTGCTATTTTGTTGAAGCCGTCGCCGAGGTATTGTTCAGCGATTCTACCGCAGTTGCCGTTACTTCCCGTTCCAATGTGGCCTGCGCCGAACAGGAGGCCCGCGTCTATATCCCCAACGCGTTCTCTCCCAACGAGGACGGCCGCAACGACGAGTTCCGCCCCTACCTGCAGTTCGGTACCCCGTCGGCCTACACCCTGGCGATCTACGACCGCTACGGCGGCAAACTTTTCGAGAGCAACAGCATCGACGTAGGCTGGGACGGAAAGAGCAAGGGCAGGCAAGTTCCGGTGGGGCTGTACGTTTACCATGTCCGCATTGAACAGGCGGACGGCAAGGTCCTGGAGCAGAGCGGCGAGGTCTCCCTGCTGCGGTGAGCGGGCGGGGCATCTGCCCCTTATCCTGCAACATTTGGCCCTTTTCCGATAGCCGGGCATTCCAATAAGGCTTAACTTGGAGGCAAAAACTATGGAAAGAGAGTCCCGGCTCAACTATCTGGAGAGCGTTCGCCGTTTGTTCCACTATTACAAAGGCCTGGGCGAAAAGGCCATGGCCCAGCTGACGGAAGAGGAACTGAAGTTCCGGCCGACGCCTGAAAGCAATAATATGGCCACCATTGTCAAACACCTGTACGGCAATATGCTTTCCCGCTGGACGGATTTTCTCACCTCCGACGGCGAGAAACCCTGGCGGAACCGCGACGGCGAGTTTGAAGACAACCTCGATAGCCGGGATCAGGTCATGGCGGCCTGGGAAGAAGGCTGGGCCTGCCTGTTCCGTGCTATTGACCCTCTGACGGATGCCGACCTTTCGCGCATCGTTTACATCCGCAACGAAGGGCATACCGTCCTCGAAGCCATCAACCGGCAGTTGGGGCACTACAGTTACCACGCCGGGCAGATGGTATACCTGGCCAAACAGATCAGGGACGGGGAGTGGCGATCGCTCAGCATCCCCAAAGGACAGTCGGAGGCTTTCAACAAAGAGAAGTTTGACCAGGAAAAAGGGCGGCGGCATTTTTTGTGACCGCTTCTGTCCGTCCGGTTATTTGTTGTGCGTTGATCGTTGCCGGTTCGGCGAACCGGCAACGATCAACGCACAACGCCCAATTACTTTTCCCCTTCCATCTCTCCCTGCCACCCTTTGCTGAAGGCGAGCTCCTGCAGCATGTTGGCCAGGTTTTCCAGTTCTTCCGGGTAGCCGTAGTACATTTTGATCCGCTTGGTTTTCCCTTCATGGATAAAGGAAAGGTACGTCGTAGGCAGGTCGGTCACCTGTTCGAAATACTCGTTTTTGTATTGCCATAGATCAGCCTCCACAAAAGTGTTAAACAGGTAGTTCACCGTATCGGCGGAGAAGGTGCGTTTGTGCTCTCCTTCAAGTTCTACAAAGCGTTTGCCATTGTACACGGCCTCTCCGTTGCCCCTGATCTTGAAGCTGTATTCCGGGCAGGAACCGAAACAGGGCGTTTTGACCATTTCGATCACCGAGCCTTCCGTGTATTCGTATTTATTCTTGCTGCACTTTCCCGCAGTGAACAAGAGAAAGGCCAGCGCCAGAAAAATGCTGTTGCCAAGGATGCTTTTCATAGAGTTTACATTTTCCCGAAAGGTAACGGAAATTTTGATAACCCAAAAGCCCTGACGCTCGGCCTTACTTCTCCACCACTTTGATCAGCATGCCGCGGGTGAGCGGTTGGTTGAGTTCCATGCCATTGAGGATAGCCAGTTCTTCGTGCCGGTTGCCGGGCATGCCTGCCTCCTGCAGGGCTGCGCGCAGGTTGGTGTCTTTGTCGACCCGGTGGATGCGGATGCGTTCCGGCTTCACGTTCATTTTGGAGGGGTCCGTCAGTTTTCGGAAGCCCTCCATGGTTTGCCGGAACCGGGCGGTATAGGTATTGAAGTCCTGTTTGTAAGACATGCCCAGGATTTGGTAGACCCGCCCTTCGTACTCGATCAGATAGGCCAGGATGCTGACCACCTCCTGCGTTTGCTCGTTGGCTTGTTCGGCGAGGACCGATACGGCGCGCAGGCCGTTGACTGTTTCGTTGCTGCGGCTGATCTGGGTCAGCTGATACTGTTGCAGCATGGCGTCGGCAGCCTGAGCGGGATCCTGGCCCGAAGCCAGGGTCAGCAGCATCAGCGCTTTTCCATCTTCCGGTGCCATCTGCACCTGCGAAGGCATGTTGTTGACCCGCCAGCCGGAAGGGATGGGGTACTGGAATTTCAGCTCCGGGTGGTAAAAGACCCCGCTTTCCACATAGCCTTGTCGGGGGTCCTCCCCGTAGGTCAGCCCGTCGATCATCCGCAGGTATTCATTGCGGTTGACATTGTACTGGCTTCCCGACGTTTTCTGCTGCCACTGCGACGCCAACTGGTCGACCTTCCGGTTGCGGTCGGCCGGGTCGGGGTGGGTCGACAGGAAGGTGGGGATGCTTTGGCCGCCCTGGTCGCTGAGGCGCTTGAGGGTGCCGAAAAAGTCGGCCATCTGATGGGCGTCGTAGCCGATCCTGGTGGAATACTCGACGCCGAGGCGGTCGGACTCGCTTTCGTCGTCCCGCCCGAACTTCAGGAAGAGCAGGCCTATGCCCTGCTGGGCCAGGCCGGCGTACTGGCGGAAATCTTCCGACAGGACCATGCCGGCAACCAGGCCTACCTGCGCCAGGATCTGGCGGCTGTACTGCTGGGCGGAGTGGCGGGCGGTGATATGCCCGATCTCGTGGCCCAGTACGCCGGCGAATTCCGCCTCGTTGTTAAAATGCGCCAGGATACCCCGGGTGAAATACACATAGCCGCCCGGCAGGGCAAAGGCGTTGACCACGGGGGAGTCCAGGACTTTGAATTCGTATTTCAGCTCCGGCCGGTGCGACACGCGGGCCATTTGCTGCCCTTTCTCATTGATGAAGTTTTGTATTTCCTCATTGTCATACCGGCCAAAAGCGGCAACGATCTCCGGGTCCGACTGTTCTCCCAGGGCAATCTCCTGGTCCTTGCTCAGGAGCATCAGCTGGCTCTTGCCGGTCACGGGGTTGGTGGCGCAGGATTGGAGGTGGAGGGCGATCAGGCCCAGCGCCAATATTCTCAGGTACAGAAAAAAAGCAGGCTTTCTCATATTGGTTAATATTTGTTGAGCAACTACTAATTTACAAATATTGCTGAAAGGAAAATCCGGGATGTGATTTCTTGACGTATATAAACGAAAAAGGGTACATTTCCGGGCAGGGGCAGGCTTCGGTTTATCGCCCTGCATATTCCGGAATTGGCCGTTCTTTTTTAATTTAACCACGGCGTATGCTCATGCTTTTGAAAAAATATAACCCTTCCCTGGCGGCCGGCTTCCTGCTTCTTTACGTTGCAGCGGCTTTCCAGTCCCCCCTGCTGGAAGGGCTGCATACGCTCGCTCATTTCCTGGATCATGGACATCACCATCAGCACCACCATTTTCACAACCATTCCAATGATTCTTCCGAACACGGGCATGAGTTGTTGACTGTTGCCGGCGAAGTAATGGGCCAGATAGCTGGCGAACCAGCCCCGGCAAAGGGCAACGCTGAAAAGATAAAGAAAAAACTGACGGATCACGCAGTCATAATCCGCGGCGGGCCCTGCCCGGCGAGCTTTTCCGGACAAAAGCCGGAGCGCCCCGTCCTCTGGCCATCAGCTTTGTTCATCCATGTGCCCACGCCTCCTCCCCGGCGCGCCTGACGCCCCCTTTAAGTAAAGATCAGAAAGCAGAGTAGTGTGCACTACACCCATTTTAACACCAAATGGGAAATACAGCCAGTGCCCCGGATATTGCCGGCTTCGCGCCCGGAGCGGATATGGGCCTGCCTGTTTTTCCCTCAAATAAAAATTATGTTACGGTCAATTTATATTATCGCCATCCTGTTCCTGAGCTGCGCCGATTTGATCGGCCAGCCGTTTGAAGGCCGGGTCGCCGACGGTGCCGGACGGCCGATCCAGGACGCCTACGTCATCGGGCAATCACAAACCAACCATACCCATACCAACGAACTGGGGATTTTCCGCCTCCCTGCCGCCCAGCCCGGCGATACGGTTAACATCAGTTTTGTAGGGTTCGAAACCAGGCGGCTGATCCTTCAGGAAAAGGACTTCGAACAGGTGGCTACCATTGTGATGAAAGAGGCGCCCATCAATCTGGAGCAGGTCGTCATCTCCAACAAGATGAGTACCCTGAACCAGATTTCTGCCGTGGGCCTGGAAACCAACCCGGTTAACTCTTCCCAGGAAGTCCTGCGCAAAGTGCCGGGCCTGTTCATCGCCCAGCATGCCGGCGGCGGCAAAGCCGAGCAGATTTTCCTGCGCGGCTTCGACATCGACCATGGCACCGACATCAATATCACGGTTGACGGCCTGCCCGTCAACATGGTTTCCCACGCTCACGGGCAGGGGTACGCCGACCTGCACTTCCTCATCCCGGAGACGATTGAAAATATCGATTTCGGGAAAGGGCCGTATTATGCGGGCCAGGGCAACTTCACCACTGCCGGTTATGTAGGTTTCCAGACCAGAGAAAAGCTGGACGCCAGCCTGATGTCTCTGGAATACGGGCAGTTCAACACGCTGAGGACAGTGGGCTTGTTTGACCTCCTGAGCGGCGATCCCGGCAGGAGCGCCTACCTGGCCGCCGAGTACATGCTGAGCGACGGCCCTTTCGAGTCGTCCCAGAACTTCAACCGGGCGAACCTGCTGGCAAAGTATACGGCCAACCTGCCCAACAACGACAAACTATCCTTTATGGCGTCTCACTTCGCCAGCAAATGGGACGCTTCCGGGCAAATCCCGCAAAGGGCCGTGGATTCGGGCCTTATCAACCGCTTCGGCGCCATCGACGATACGGAAGGCGGCGCCACCAGCCGGACCAACGTAGCCATCCACCATACCAAAATGCTTTCCGGCAATGCTTTCGTAAAAAGCCGCGCCTACTTCACGCAGTACGACTTTGAGCTGTTTTCCAACTTCACCTTCTTCCTGGACGATCCCGAGAACGGCGACCAGATCCGGCAAAGGGAGAACCGGAATATCTTCGGGCTGGAAAGCGTTCTCCACCGGCAGTACCGCCTGGGCGGGGCGGGGCTGAGCGCGCGGGCCGGCGCCGGCCTGCGCTACGACCTGGTCAAAGACAACGAGCTTTCCCGCACGCTCAACCGGAGGACTACACTTGAACCCATTGCTCTGGGCGACATCAACGAATCCAACGTATACGGCTTCGCCGACGCGGAGCTGGATCTCGGCAAGGTGCTGATCAACCCCGGCCTGCGGGTGGACTACTTCAAGTTTGACTACGTCGACAAGCTTGCCGCTGCCTACAGTACGTTGTCAGAAGACAAGGCTTTCGTCAGCCCCAAACTGAATTTTATCTACAACCCGAACCGCCAGTGGCAGTTCTTCCTCAAATCCGGCATCGGGTTTCACTCCAACGACAGCCGGGTCGTGGTAGCCCGGGAAGGCCGGGAAATCCTGCCCGCCGCTTACGGTGCCGACCTGGGGGCCATGTGGAAACCCTTACCCCGGCTTTGGTTCAATACGGCGCTCTGGTATCTGTTCCTGGAGCAGGAATTTGTCTACGTAGGCGATGCGGGCATCGTGGAACCCAGCGGCAAAACCCGCCGCTACGGCCTGGACTTTGGCATTCGCTATCAGGTCACCAACAGCTTGTTCTTTGATTCGGATGTCAACTACACCATCGCCCGGGCTATCGATGAGCCGGAAGGGGCGGATTACATCCCCCTGGCACCCGACCTGACGGCCACCGGAGGGTTGTCATTCCAGCCTTCTTCCGGGTTTTCCGGCGGAATCCGGTATCGTTACATCAAGGACCGGCCGGCTAACGAGGACGGCAGCATCACGGCGGAGGGATATTTCGTAGTGGACGGCAACGTCAATTATACGATCAAAAATCTGACGTTCAGCATTATCGGGGAGAACCTGCTGGATACGGAATGGAATGAGGCGCAGTTCGCTACGGAGTCGAGGCTTAAAGGAGAAGATGAAAGCGTGGAGGAACTACACTTTACGCCGGGCGTGCCGTTCTTTCTCCGGGGGAAGGTGGCGTACCGGTTCTGACCCCTGACAGGATTGGCCGGGTTGGGCTGGGTAGACAGGATTGACGGGGTAGACAGGATTGACAGGATTAACAGGATTGACCGGGTTGACAGGACTGGACTTGCAATTTCAGGCCTGCATTCCGGTAAATCCTGTTCATCCTGTCTTTACAAAGGCCGGAGGCACTAGTCTGCATTAGGATCCATCATCTTGCCCAGGAAGAGGATGCCGTTGGTTTGGGCATCGCGGATGGCGAAGACGAAGGGTTTGTTGACGTTCATGGCCGGGATTTGCGGCAGGGAAGTCTCGACAATCACCACCGAAGTGACGGCTGCCGCTTCGCTGCCCTCTTCGTTCACCTCGATGACTGCCTTGTGTTTGACCTCGTCGATATTCAGGGCGGCGTCGGCGATGCCGGTGAAATCCGCCAGGCCGGGAGCGAAGGCGATGCCCATGCCGAGATCCGTCAATGCCTTGACCAGGCTTTTTTCGTATTGCATCTTGAATTTCGGAAAGAAGAAGAACAGCTCCTGATAGGTGAATGACTGCGTCCAGGATGCCCAGTTTGCGTTGTTCATTTCGCTGATGACGTCATCGACGGTATAGCCAGTCTTGGGCAAGAAAACGCTCATGGTGAAAGCGGAATCGGCGTAGGCCAGGTCGATCGCCTGGAAGACTTCAGTTTCGAAGTAGGGCAGGAATCCCTGGCCCCAGTTCATCATGTCTACCTCAGCTACGGTTTCGTTTTTCAGCATGAATTCGGACGGATGGGTGAAATCCGGGTCGAAGGGATGGCGCCAGGCCCCCTTGAAGTAGACAGCATTGATGAGGTACATCACCACGTTGGAGGCGATGGGCCCGTCGACGATCGACTCGATCAGGCTGTTGGTATTGTCTTTCACCCAGCTGTTGATGGCTACCCGGGCCTGCGGGTCGGCGAAGTCGAGCTCAGACACCTCGCTGCCGAAGTAATCGCGGTTGACGGCCAGGAAGGCATCTTTGGCCGGGAAGCCCTGCCGGTACCAGATGGAGTTGGCCAGCAGCAGCTGTACTTCCGGATCCAGGACCGGCAGCAGGGCAAGCAATTGTTTAAAGCCTTCATTCGCCTGCTCCAGGCTCAGGCCGTTCTGTTCCAGCGTGGCCATCATGTCGGCGCGGGTTTGGCCTTCGGCGCCGTTGACGGCCATGGAAAGGGCGGTGGCCACGCTCAGGGGAGAGATGAATATGTTGTCGTCGGGAGCATCCTGGTGCAACTGCCGGAAGAGGTTGAAACCGAATTCCGTGTTGGCGGCGCTCACCAGGCAGGCTTCGGCATTATCCTCGCAGTTGATGCCCGGCGAGGGTGCGGGATCCTGAATCGCATCTTCGTTATTGCATTGAACAAAGAGGAAGGAAATAGCCAGCAAAAACAAAGGGGTTATTTTATTCATCACAATTATGGTTTTTTCTTTCAGGAAGGACGAGGGAAAGGCGGTTGGTGTTGGGTTAGAAAATAAAAAAATGGAGGCACCGCTTTTTATCGCCGGAAGCTTTTCTCAAAAACCGCCACATTGCCCATTGCATCCTTCACTTCCAGCCTGAGTTGGTGTTCGCCCCGGGCGAGGGTGTCCTCGAAAAAATACTCCAGCCGCCCGTGTTTGGCATCATATTCAAATAACACCCAGTGGCCGTCGACCGTTCCCCGGTATTGCAGGCCGGGCACGTCGCCGGCTGTACGGAAGTTGTCGGTTATCCGAAAAGCGACGGAGGCGGCCCGGCTCTGGCCTTCCTGCCAGCTGAGGGGTTCAATGGCCGGAGGCTCGTCGTCTGTCAGTATGCAGTAGGCGCCGAAAGAAGCTGCCCGGGTATGCAGAAAACCGTCCTTCCACGATCCGCCGCAGTTTACAACGGCGCCGCCGTCTGTGCAGTAACCGACAAAAGCCTTCTCCCGTAGGTGATCCGGAATCAGTAAAGTAGGGCGGATGGCTATGTCGAATGCCTGATGGAGCGGCGTTCCGGGATGGTGAACATGATGAACCAACGAGTAGACGCCATACGAATCTTCCAGGACGGGTTCGTAGTAAAAATGCAGGCTCTCATATAAGCTGTTTTCCGGAAAGCGGAGGAAAAGGGAAGGGGTTTGGATGACGCTGGCTTCTTCCCGGGGCAGCCAGTAATTGTAGAAGGGGCGTTGAAGGTGCTTTCTGCCGGGAATCCGTTTCAGCCAGAAGGACAGGGTCGAGATATTTCCGGCTATATCGGCTGCTTCCAGGCGGACTGCAACCGCTTCTTCGGGATCCAGGGTGATCATGCCCCCTTTCTTCAGGTAGTTGGATAAGGCGTTGCCGGGCATGAGGTACAACCGGTTGACATACCTGCCGTTTTCCCGCAACGCTTCGTAATCCAGGTGAGCGTCGAGGTAGCGCGTTTCTTCCCGGCGGAAATGCTCCATGTTGAAGTGGTAGGCCAGAGAATCCTGGCAGAACAACTTCAGTTCGAAAATCCCGTTGCGGTTGTTGGCCCCATCCTGCTGGTCGAACACCTCCAACCCCAGGCCCACCTGGGGGAAAGCAGTTCGGAGGGTGTCGCCCTGCGCCAAGTGAAAGGAACCGTCCCGTGCCTTGCGAAACGCCTGTTCCTGGACCAAAGAAGAAATACCTCGTTCATCGATGGCATACAGCCGCAGGCACTGCATAACCGGGGGGCGGTGGTCGGCCACCGGCAGGCCAAAATTCAGCGGGTTGACGGCGAGGGTTCCGGTGCTGTCCCGAACCTCAAAATGCAGGTGTGGGCCGAAAGAGTGGCCGGTCAGGCCCATAGAGCCGATCACTGCTCCTTTCCCGACGGGGAACAACCCGGGTTCCGGGTGCAGGTCTACGGCATAAGACTCTTCCGAATACTGATGGCTTCGCACGAAAGCTTCCAGCTCCGGGCTGAAGCGGTCCATGTGGGCGTAAACAGTAGTGTAGCCGTTGGGGTGCGACAGATAAACGGCCTTGCCGTAACCGCCCGGCGATACCGAAATGCGCGAAACGTAACCCGCCGCTGCCGCCAGGAGCACATCCCCCACATTGCCTTTGATGTCGGCGCCCGAATGAAAGTGGCCGGGCCGCAATTCGCCGAAGGTGCCCGACAGGCGCAGTGGCCCTCTGGCTGGTGCGGAAAAATAATCCTGCGGATAGGGCGCATCCTCCCGGAAGGTAAAGGAAAGGAGAAGAAGGACAGAGCATATGATCAGGGTGCTGCGCATGGGATGTTGGTTATATGGCCATATTGCTGGATTGTTGTATTGTTGTTCGTTGTTTGTTGGGGGCCAAAAAGTATAGCTGCCCAGCGCGACGGGCAACCGATTACCCGCAACTGGCCAGCCTTAGAAAGGTAAGTAAGCGGATACAAGTTAGCGCGACAATATAACAATTGCCCCAGGAATAGAGCTGCCAAGCCACGTTTTCGAAGCAGCATGAGTTATTATAAATGTGTCCAACTACTTAGCCGCGCTGCCACATAACAATATAGCCCTATAGCCATTCACCAATCCGGCTGCCCCTCTTCATCCTCCTGCCCCCACCCTCCCCAGTTGCCCTTCAGCGTTCTTTCCTGTTCGTTTTCCTTCAGGTATGCGAGGAATTTTTTGCGGGGGATACTTCGGGCGCCGAGGCTGGCCAGGTGGCTGGTTTTCTGCTGGCAGTCGATCAGCCGGAAACCTCGCCGGCGCAACTGGCGCACGAGCGTGATGAACCCAAACTTTGAGGCGTTGCTGACTTTGGCGAACATCGATTCTCCGAAAAAAATCCGGCCCAGGGCGATGCCGTACAGGCCGCCCACCAGATGGCCATCCTGCAGCACCTCAACAGAGTGGGCGTATCCCATTTCATGCAGTTGGGCATAACCTTTGATCATCCCTTTGGTAATCCAGGTGCCGCCCTGCCCGGGCCGGTACTGGGCGGCGCATTGCCGGATGACGGTTTCGAACTGTTGGTCAAAGGTGGTTTCGAACTTGCGCTGGTTAAAATAGGGGCGCATGCTCCGGGCCACTTTCAATTCGTCGGGGAAGAGCACAAAACGGGGGTCGGGCGACCACCAGAGGATGGGTTCGCCGGGGCCGAACCATGGGAAAATCCCCATGGTGTATGCTTTCAATAAACGTTGGGGAGAAAGGTCGCCACCGATAGCAAGGACGCCCTCGGGGTCGGCAAGCTCGGGGTTGGGGAAAACGAGATTTTGTTCAGAAAGCCAAAAGATGGGCATTCTCAAAAGGAGTATATCAGTTTTCTTCGATCACAGCGGACAAGCCCCGGTCGACCAGCGCGTCTTTTTTGGGTTTAAGTACGCTTTTGGGCGCTGTCTTGACGGTGGCCTTGCCCTTGAAATGGATGATGAGGGAGAGCTGTTCGGCCTGCTCCAGCGTGTGGTGGAGCACCTCCTGAAAGCATTGAATGACCCATTCGAAGGTATTGTGGTCATCGTTAAAAACGATCAGCTGCGCTTGTTCGCCTATATCCGAAACCTCGTCTTCAACGACGACTTCTTCCAGCTCTTCTACCGCGTGATTGTACAGCTCTTCCATCATATTTCCGGACTTTTGAGTTAATGACCCGGGCACTACACACGAGGGGTTGGCCAGGTGTCATATTCAACAAACTAATTCAAATTGCTTAAAGTTTCCTTCACTGCCTCGAAATCAGGGAGGTTGCCGGCATTGTCCAGTACTTCGGCATAGCGGACGACGCCGTTCTTGTCGATGACAAAGGCGGAGCGCTTGGAGACCCCACGCAGCCCAAGGACAAACTCTTCGTACAATGCTCCGTAGGCCCGGGATACTTCCTTGTTGAAATCGGAGAGCAGGGGGAAATTGAGTTGCTGCTCGGTTTTAAACTTGTTCAGCGTAAAGGGAGAATCCACAGAAACGGCCAGTACCTCGGCGTTTGATCCATTGTACAGGGCGATATTATCCCGCATGGAGCAGAGTTCTTCCGTGCAGACACTGGTAAAGGCCATTGGGAAGAACAGCAGAATGACATTTTTCCCCTCGTAATCTTTGAGGGAGACCTCCTTCTTATCAGAGGAGTACAGCGAGAAAGACGGTGCTTTATCACCTACGTTTACGGACATACTTTTTTGTTTTTTAGTTGTTTGCCGGAACGGGTTCCGCAGGTTATGAAAACTTTTGGTAAACAGCTTCTCTGAGCCTATCCAATAATTTTTCCGGTTCATAAAGATAAGGAAAGTCTGTTGATTTTTTTTGCTTTGCAGCCCAAACCAATTTATATGGACAACGAAAAGAGGGCTTACCTGGAGCTTCACATTGCTGTTTTCCTTTTTGGGTTTACGGCTATTCTGGGCGATTTAATTCAGCTATCTGCCCTGGCAATTGTCTGGTGGCGGGTTTTGATCACCAGTGTGAGCCTGCTTTTTCTCATCCGGGGCGGGCAGGCGCTGCGGCAGATTCCCTGGCCAACGATCCTCCAATTCATGGGCATTGGCATGCTGGTGGCCATTCACTGGCTTGCTTTTTACGGGTCGATCAAGCTCGCCAACGCTTCTATTGCGCTGATCTGCATGGCGACGGCCTCTTTTTTTACGTCAGTCCTGGAGCCGTTGATCATGCGGCAACGGGTACGCTGGTTCGAAATCCTGCTCGGCCTGGCGGTCATTCCCGGCATGGCGCTCATTGTCAGCAGCACCGACGCTTCTATGAATGCAGGCATACTGGCGGGGCTGGCTGCTGCGCTGATGGCCGCGCTGTTTGCCACGCTGAACAAAAAGCTCGTCGGGCGGTCGGATGAAATGAGCATCACCTTTCTGGAATTGGGCAGCGCCTGGCTTTTTTTAAGCCTGATCCTGCCTGTTTATTTGCTCCGCGCTGAAAGGCCGGTGCCGCTCCTTCCGGCTCCGGCAGACTGGCTGTACCTTATTGTGCTCTCTCTGCTTTGCACTACGCTGGCCTATGTGTTGGCCCTGCGCTCTCTTCGCCATTTGTCGGCATTCGCTTCCAACCTCGCCATCAACCTGGAACCGGTTTACGGCATTGTCCTGGCCTGGTTCATCCTGAAAGACCACAAAGAGCTCTCTGCCGGGTTCTACCTGGGAGTAGTGCTGATCCTGGGCGCTGTTTTCAGCTATCCTCTGGTGCGGCGGAAATTTGGACAAGGATAAAACAATACCCGGGTAGCGGCTTGCAGACAGGATGAACAGGATTCGGGCGTGCTGCCTTCAGGTGGTGCGTTTGTAGACAGGATGAACAGGATTCGGGCGTGCTGCCTTCAGGTGGTGCGTTTGTAGACAGGATGAACAGGATGAACAGGATTCGGGCGTGCTGCCTTCAGGCGGTGCGTTTGTAGACAGGATAAACAGGATTCGGACGTACCGCCTTCAGGCGGTGCGTTTGTAGACAGGATGAACAGGATGGACAGGATTCGGGCGTGCCGCCCTCAGGCGGTGCGTTTGTAGACAGGATGAACAGGATTCGGGCGTGCTGCCCTCGGGTGGTGGGTTTGTGGACAGGATTAGCAGGATTAACAGGATGGTAAGCGGCTTTCGCCGCAATGGCATATATATCCTGTTAATCCTGATCCGGGCGAAATCGTTTTGTTCATATCTTTTCCCGGGGCGCTTCGGGCAGCTCTTCCGGTTCTTGCGGAACCGGGGGGAGGCCGTTTTTGCGTCTTTCCCCGTCCTCGCCTTTGGGGCGGGAGCCGATCAGGCGTTCGACATCGGACTTGAGCAGGACTTCTTTTTCCAGCAATGCCTGGGCGAGGACCTCCAGGTCGTCCCTCCGTTCTTCCAGCAGTTTTTTCGCTCTGATATACTGGGATTCGACCATTTTGCGCACCTCGTCGTCGATCAGGGTAGCCGTATCATCCGAATAGGGGCGCTGGAACTGGTCCTGCGACATAGCGTAAAAGGACACCTGGCCGACCTTATCGTTCATGCCGAAGATGGTGACCATGCTGTAGGCCATCTTGGTTACCTGGTCGAGGTCGTTCTGTGCGCCGGTAGAAATCTTTCCGAAGACGATGGATTCCGCTGCCCGGCCTCCGAAAGTCATGCACATGCGGTCCAGCAATTGTTCGGTTCGGGTGATGTATTCCTCTTTGGGCAGGTACTGGGCATAACCCAGAGTTCCTACGCCCCGGGGAACGATGGTCACCTTTACCAGCGGAGAAGCATGCTCCAGGTACCAACCGCAGATGGCGTGACCGGCTTCGTGGTAGGCGATGATCTCCTTCTCTTCGGGAGAGATCAGTTTGTTTTTCTTTTCCAGGCCGCCGATGACGCGGTCGAGCGCGTAGTTGAAGTCGTCCATGTCCACCGCTTTTTTATTGCGGCGGGCGGCGACGAGGGCGGCTTCGTTACAGATGTTGGCGATGTCGGCGCCGGCAAAACCCGGCGTCATTTCAGAGAGGACTTCGGGGTTTACCCCCGGGCCGGTCTTGATGTTTTTGAGGTGAACGGCGAAGATGGCCTTTCTGCCTTTGAGGTCAGGCCGGTCGATGCCGATCTGCCGGTCGAAGCGGCCGGGGCGGAGCAGTGCCGTGTCCAGCACATCCGGGCGGTTGGTGGCAGCCATGAGGATGACCCCCTTGTCGGTGCTGAAGCCGTCCATTTCCACCAGGAGCTGGTTGAGCGTATTCTCCCGCTCGTCGTTACCTCCCTGAAAGCTATTGCGTCCGCGGGCGCGGCCGATGGCGTCGATCTCGTCGATGAAGACGATGCAAGGTGCCTTTTCGCGCGCCTGCTTGAAGAGGTCGCGGACGCGGGAAGCTCCTACGCCGACGAACATTTCCACAAAGTCAGAACCCGAGATGGAGAAAAAGGGCACGCCTGCCTCTCCGGCAACTGCTTTGGCCAGCAGGGTCTTGCCGGTGCCCGGAGGGCCGACCAGCAGCACGCCTTTGGGGATTTTGCCGCCCAGGGCGGTATACTTTTTTGGATTTTTGAGAAAATCCACGACTTCCATAACCTCTTCCTTCGCCTCGTCCAGGCCGGCAACATCTTCGAAAGTGACGGATACCTTGCTGTTCTGATCGAACAAAGTGGCCTTGGATTTGCCGATGTTGAAAATCTGGGCACCGGCACCACCCGCACCGCCACTGACGCGGCGCATGATAAAGATCCAGATCACGACGACGATGACGATAGGCAGCACCCATCCGAGCAGGGGAGTGAGCCAGTTTTGTTTGGTCTCGTATTTCGGGCTGATCTGCTCGTCGCGGTCGATGCCGGCTTCGTCCTGTATGTCCTGCAACCATTTCTCGAAGGACTCCACCGAGCCGATCTCCCGCCAGTAGTGGTAGCGGTTGCCGCCGAAGCTGCTTTTGGAAGCGTCGGAGTAGTAGTCCTTACGCTGATCCAGGGCGCTGGGCTTGATGTAGATATAAGCTCGTTTTTCATTGACGACGATCAGCCGTTCTACGTCCTGCCGCACGATCATGTCACCCAGCCGGTTGCGTTCGACCTGATCCTGCGTGCCCTCGGACATGCTGTAGAAGTTCAAAGCCAGCAGGAACAAAGCTATGATCCCGTATATCCAATACGAGTTGAACTTAGGCCCTGATGGCTTGCCATTCTCGTTATTATTATTTGTGTTTTCCATTAAAAATTCCTCTTTTTTACCGTCCGTTACCTGGCGGCGGCCCCTTTCTTGGTTACCGTTCGGGATACGGCCAGATTTTGCGGAGAGCCTGGTAGAAGAGCAAACAGGCCAAAAATGGTGAAGTTTATCTTTCCCAAAACTCTAACCAAGTATGATTTTTTCAAAAAGTTATCCATACTAACGCAGCAAGCGCTATTTCGTTGCCAAATATCGGCCAAGACTTGGCCAAAAACTATAAAGATTCATATTCTGTGAAGCGAGCGTCACTCCAGAGTTGCTCCAGGTCATAGAAGGAGCGGGTTTCCCGGTAAAATACGTGGACGGCCGTGGTGAAGAAGTCCAGGCAAATCCAAAGGGCATTGCGTTCCCCTTCCACGTGGGAAGGAAGTTCTTTGCCTTCCTCTTTTACCCGTTTTTGTATGTTGTCGGAAATGGCTTTTACCTGGGTGGTGGAGTCTCCCTCGCAAATGATGAAGAAATCAGTGGGCGCATCTTCCAGGCGGCGCAGGTCGAGCTTGACGATCTTCTTGCCTTTGATGTCCTGGATGCTTTCAATGATCAATTCGTTCAATTCCTCGGTATGGAGCTTGCGCTGCCTGACTTTAGCTTGTGAATTCAAACTCAGATTTTATTAGTTTTGTCAATGAATGAAATAAGTATTCAGGATTACTAAATAAAATTACCAAATAAATCTCTTTTGCGTAAGGAAAACACCCTTTTTATCGGAAAGGTTTTTCATCGGTTCCCTTCGCTGCCGTCTACCAACCTTTATGCTTTTGAGCTTCTATCAAAAAGCAAACCAAGCGAAGGAACTGTCATATCCGCTGTCCACCAAACTGCAGGAAGAGGACAAATTGGCAGTTCCTGGGAATCGGCGGACGGGCAAAACATCACGCTGAGCGTTATCCTTTACCCTTCTTTTCTCCTGCCCCGGCGGCAATTTGCACTCACCCAGGCAGTCGCCCTCTCTGTCAGGGATTTCATCACAAGGTACACAGAAAAACCCGTTAAAGTCAAGTGGCCCAACGACATCTACATCGAGGACGGAAAAGCGGCCGGCATCCTCATTCAAACCACTCTCAGCCATAAAGGGTTCCAGAATTGCGTCGTGGGAGTGGGCGTCAACGTCAATCAGCAGCAGTTTTCTCCCCTGATCCCCAACCCTACATCCCTTAGCCTGGCTGCCGGGCGCTTCTTCGACCTGCCTCCGCTCATTGAAGAATACTGCCAGGCCCTGGAGCGGCGGTACCTGCAGTTGAAGGACGGCCACCGGCAGGCCCTCGGGGAAGAATACCGGCGGCATTTATACGGAATGGGCCGAAAAAAGTTATTCGAGCGGCCCGGGGGAGGGCGGTTCGCCGGCGAGATCAGCGGCGTCAATGAATCCGGGCAGTTGCTCATCCGGCACGACGGGGAGGAGGAGGCTTTTCACCTGAAGGAAGTGAAGATGGTTTTGAAGTAAGCCAAATTGTCAAAGAAATCGAACCGGGCTGCAACTTTTCCTCTTTCCGCCTTTTTCTATTCTAACAATCAAACACTCCATGAAAGTACACCTCATGACCGTCGGCGATGAGATCCTCATCGGACAGATCGTAGACACCAATTCTTCCTGGATGGCCCGGCAGCTCAACCTGGCCGGCGCCCGCATTACCGGCATCTGTTCGGTGAGCGACGACGAAGCCGGCATCGAACACGCCCTGGAAGACGCCCTCCGGCAAGCCGACGCTGTGCTGATGACCGGTGGGCTGGGCCCGACCAAAGACGATATTACTAAAAAGACACTTGCCCATTTTTTTGGGATGCCCCTGGAATTTCACCAACCCACCTACGACCGGATCCTTCGTTTCTTCGAGCGGTTGGGGCGCACCACCACGGAGGGCCACCGGCGGCAGTGCTTCATGCCTGTTGGCGCCACCCTGCTGCATAATAAGATGGGCACGGCTCCTGGCATGTGGTTCGAAAAGGACGGTAAGATCGTCGTCTCCATGCCGGGTGTGCCCTATGAGATGGAATACCTCATGGAGCACGAGGTCATCCCGCGGCTGAAGCGGTTCTTCCCGGGGTTTCCCATTGCCCACCGGACTATCCTCACTGCCGGGGAAGGCGAATCCAAGATCGCCGAGCGCCTGGAAAGCCTGGAGGATGAACTGCCACCTCACATCAAGCTGGCCTATCTCCCCAATCTGGGCCAGGTCCGCCTGCGCCTTTCGGGGTCGCAGCCAGACGGGGAAGCCCTCGAGCGGGAACTGGACGCCTATGCCCAAAAGGTGCAGGAACGCCTGGGGGCTCTCGTCTTCGGTTTCGAAACCGACCGCCTGGAAGCGGCTGTCGGCCGCCTGCTCCTGGAACAGGGCAAGATGCTCGTGACTGCCGAAAGCTGTACCGGCGGTTATCTGGCCCACCTCATCACCTCGGTGCCCGGTTCTTCCAGTTATTTCAAAGGAAGCGTCGTCGCCTATTCCAATGAGGTGAAGATGAAACAACTCCGGGTGAACCCGAAAACACTGGAAACTTACGGCGCCGTTAGCGAACAGACGGTGGCGGAGATGGTGAAAGGCACTCTGGAATTGCTCGAAGCCGATGTGGCTGTCGCCGTATCCGGCATTGCCGGGCCGGGCGGCGGAAGCCCGGAAAAACCGGTAGGCACCATCTGGATGGCCGTGGGCGACCGGGAAAAGGTGCTCACCCGGAGGATATACGCCGGCAAAGACCGCCTGAAGAACATTGAATACAGTGCCTCCCATGCCCTGAATTTTGTGCGGCAGTTCCTCATTCAGGAGCAGGAAGTTAATGCAGGATGATGCCGGGCCGCAAATCGGGCCACTGGCACTGCCCGACTTCGGAAAAATTGGTTCCGAAACCCGCAATCATCGAACAATAGTATGCTGCGGGTTATTTGTAATAGCGGAGGAATTCGGCTAATTTTGCACCAACTGTTCAGCCAGATAAGAACCAAATTAAACCATCAAAGAAAAAGTTATGGCTCAAGTAGAACTGATCATGCCTAAGATGGGCGAGAGCATTATGGAAGCCACCATCCTTAAATGGGTAAAAAAAGTCGGAGATACCGTGGAGGAGGACGAAACCATTCTGGAAATTGCTACCGACAAAGTAGATTCCGAAGTCCCTTCGCCGGTCAGCGGCACTATCCTGAAGCTGCTCTACGAGGAGAATGAGACCGTCGAGATCGGCAAGCCCATCGCGATCATCGGCACGGAAAGCGAAGAGGCTGCATCTGAACCGAAGCCGGACGTCCGGGAAACAACTGCCAGTAGTACTGCCGCATCCGGGAACGGACAGAAGAACGGCGTCGACCAACCCCGGCACAAAGAACCGGAACCTGTCCCCGCCGGTGCCGACCTAGAGCGCAGCGGCCCAGCCGGCCGTTTCTACTCGCCATTGGTGCGCACAATCGCCGAGAAGGAAAACATCAGCATGGAAGAGCTGGCCCGCATCGAAGGCTCCGGCCTGCACGGCCGGGTAACCAAGAAGGACATTCTCGCCTATGTAGAAGAGCGGCCGGCTGCGCCCCGGCCCGTCGCGCAGCCCCAGACCAGAACTCAGGCCCCGGAAAAGCCCGAACCCCGGCCCCAGCCCCAGCCGGTGGCCGATGCCCCAGCCGGCGCCGGCGGCAATACGGAGATCATCGAGATGGACCGCATGCGCAAGCTGATCGCCGAGCACATGGTTCATTCGAAGAAGACATCCCCCCATGTCACCTCTTTTGTAGAGGTTGATGTAACCAATATTGTAAACTGGCGTAATAAGGTTAAGCGATCTTTCCAGGAACGGCACGGTGAGAAGATCACCTTTACGCCGATCTTTATCGAAGCCATCGCAAAAGCCATCCGGGATTTCCCGATGATCAACGTCTCCGTTGAAGGCACGAAGATCATCCGGAAGAAGGACATCAACATCGGCATGGCCGCCGCCCTGCCCAGCGGGAACCTGATCGTTCCGGTGATCCGCAATGCCGACCACCTCAATCTGCTGGGCCTCACTAAAAAGGTAAACGACCTGGCAGGCCGGGCGCGGGACAACAAGCTCAAGCCCGAGGAGATACAGGACGGAACGTTCACCCTGACCAATGTCGGCACTTTCGGAAATGTGATGGGCACGCCCATCATCAACCAGCCGCAGGCGGCTATCATGGCCGCAGGGGCCATCCGGAAAAAGCCGGCGGTAGTGGAAACGGAATTCGGAGACCTGATCGCCGTCCGGCACATGATGTTCCTGTCCCTTTCCTATGACCACCGCGTAGTGGACGGCTTCCTCGGCGGCTCGTTCCTGCGCCGCGTCGGCGACTATCTGGAAAGCTTCGACCATAAACAGGAATTTTAGGCAGCCCGGAAGGCAGGCATTCGGGCTTCACAGGAGAAAACCACATAAAACAGGCTGTTTTGCCCCGATGCGGCTTCGCATCGGGGACGCCTTTTATTTCAAAGCAGGGGCCCATGAAACAATTTTTACTTTTTTTTGCGGCGTTCTTTTGCCTGGCATCCGCCCTGGCACAGGCTGAAAAAAAACAGGAGGCCAAAGAATTCTTTTTTCACCAGCGGTACGCTGATGCGCTCGCGGTGCTCAACAGCGCCCGGGATTTGGCCAGGTCCGACCAGGAAGCCCGCTTTTTGAAGGCCGTCTGCCTGTACAACCTCAACCGGCTCGATCAGGCCCTGGAATCCTTCAAGGAACAAATCCGATCCGACAAAGCGCCATACCCCGAATGCTGGCTATACCAGGGTAAGATTTACCACGCCATGCACCAGTTCGACAAAGCAGCCGAATCCTATAAAGATTATCTTCGCCAACTCAAACCCAATCACCCGAACCGCCAGTCCGTCTGGGAAGAAGTGCGCCGCTGTAAGAAGGGCATGGAATGGCAGTACAGGCCATCTGAAGCCGTCGTGGAAAATTTGGGGCCGGACGTCAACACGGAATACGATGAATTTGCGCCGATACTTAGCCAGAACTTCAGCAACAAACTGTACTTTTCCTCCATCCGGCCGGGTAACATCGGAGGAATGCGCAACGCCCAGGGCGGGCTGGATAGCCGGCTCGGGCAGTACTTCAGCGATATGTTCTCTACAGAAATGGAAGGCGCAAACAGGTGGGGAGCGCCCAAAGCGATGCACCATCTGCTCAACAGCCCCCAACACGAAGTACTGCTGGATTTCAATCAGGACGGTAGCGTCCTGTACTACTTCAAGGGGGCGTCCCCGGAACGAGGCCAGATTCTGGTGGATACTTTCAGGAAGGTGGAAAACCGGACTTTTACCTCCGACCCTTTCCTCGGGCCGCTCAACCCGGCGCTGGGGGACGGCACACCTTTTTTCTTCAACGACACCCTGCTGTATTTCTCAAGCCGCCGCCCCGGCGGTTACGGTGGGCTCGACCTTTACAGCGCCACGTATTCCCAGGGGCGGTGGTCTGCACCCCGGAACCTGGGCCCGGTGATCAATACGCCGTTCGATGAAACGACCCCTTTCCTGGCCCGCGACGGCAAAACGCTCTATTTTAGTTCGAACCACAGCGGCCGCAGCCTGGGGGGGCTCGACGTGCTGAAATCAGTATACAACAACCGTTCGCAACGTTGGACGGAACCGGAAAATATAGGCATCCCGGTGAACTCTGCCGGAGACGATGCCTATCTGCGCATCGCCAAAGACGGGTTTACGGCCTACTTCTCTTCTTCCCGAAAAGACAGCTACGGCCAGCGCGACCTGTATGTCGCCTACTTCAATAACTTTTTACCGGAAATGGAAGTTGTGGCCCCGCCCCCTCCTGCTTATGACGAACCGGTTGCCCGGATACAGGAGACCATTTCCCCCTCCCGCAGCGACCTGGCCGCCGGCCTCCCGGATGCCCGGAACCGCGCCGCCGGCCAGCCGGCGGAGGGAGGCAATTCCGCCAACACTTTTGCCCCCATTTACTTCCAGGCTACCTACAAAGTGCTGGATGGTGAGCAGAAGGCGCGGCTTGAAAAAATTGCCGCCCTGATGAAAGAAACCCCTGGCCTGCAACTGGTCATCACCGCCTACCATGCCGGCAGCATGTCGTTGTCCCAGCGCCTGTTTCAGGGCATTAAACAAGCCGAGGTTGCCGCCGGCTATCTCATGCAGCAGGGCGTCAATGCCAACCAGATATTCATGCGGTGTGGCGATGCCCGGGGCTTTCAGCTCCGTTCCGGGCATTACAGCCTGGAGTTTTCTTTCAAAAAGCCAGAGAACGCCCCGGAGAGCCTGGTTGTACCGGACCTCGAAGCCGGCCTTTCCTCCGCCATACCAGGCCACGTGCTCAACAAAAACCTGCTCTATAAAGTCCAGGTCTATTCTCTGAGTGGGGAATGCAAAGGCAGCCTGCTCGAAGAGTACCCCGACGCCATGATCGAGAAAGAACCCAACCTGGCTTATTACCGCTATACCCTGGGCGCTTTCACCCGGTATGCCGATGCGGAGGCCTTCCGCCAGAAGCTGATCCGGGCCGGCCGCCCCAGCGCCTTTGTGGTGCCGTATATCTATGGGCTGCGGGCCGACCGAATGATGGCCCGGCGGCACATAATTTACTTTCCTGATCTTCAGCATTACGCCAACTGACAAAAAGCTTGTATTTTTAGTCCCGATACAACCCCAAATTTTCGTTTGAGTAGCTTGCAGGCCATTTCTCACTTCTATGCACTGTCCGGACAGAGGCGATAAAAGCGACACTAACTAACTTTATATGAAAAACATTGAATTCCTGCGCGAGGGGCTGAAGAACCTGAAAACGGTTGGCACCGTTGCCCGCAGTTCCAAGCATTTGTGCAAGGGCATGATCAAGCACGTCAACTTCCAGGAGGCCCGCCTGATCGTGGAACTGGGTGCCGGCGACGGCGTGATCACCAAACACATCCTCCGGAGCATGCACCCGGACGCCAGGCTGCTGGCCTTCGAAGTCCATCCGAGGTTCTGCGAAAGCCTGCGCAAGATCAAAGATAAACGCCTGATCGTCGTCGAAGACTCGGCGGAAAAACTCGGCGAATACCTGGCACAGATCGGTGCGGAAGAAGTGGATTTCTTTATTTCGGCCATCCCCTTTGTCGCCTTGCCCAAAGAACTGGGCTACCGGATCGTCAGAACCTGCCATCAGTATCTTAAAAAAAGCGGGCTCTATATCCAGGTACACTATTCCCTGCTCACCAAGAATCTGTACGAGACCGTTTTCGGGAATGTGGATGTGAACTTCGTGGCGCTCAATGTCCCGCCGGCTTTTGTGCTGGTGAGCGAGAAGTACTGAGGAAGGTGGTGGTTATCGGGTTAACCTGAGTTCGGGGCTGGCAAATCAGGGAACGAGGACTTGAGATAAGTTGTTCGTTGTCTGTTGTTTGTTGTCTGTTGTTTGTTGTCTGTTGTTTGTTGATTGTTTCCGGAACCAGGCAACCAGCAACCCGGCAGGTGCCCGGTCAAACCTCTGCTATCTCCAGGCGGTACCCGACGCTGTGGATATTTTTGATCTTCACTCTTTCATCTCCTTTTAACAATTTTCTCAGCCTGGAAATGAACACATCCAGGCTTCGGCCCACAATGACGCCTTCATCGCCCCAAACCTCGGCGACCAGCGTATCCCGCGTAACCACTTCGTTAGCATTGATTACAAAAAAATGGAGCAGCTTGCTCTCCCGGAAAGTGAGCTGTTGTTGCTGCCCGCCCAGTTGAAGGGTTTGATTGTGGGGATCAAAGCTAAAATTGCCCAGTGATATGGCAGAACCGGATACGGAGGAGGCACCCGCTGCTTTTTTGTTTTTCTTCCAGTAAAAGCCGGTCATCACCACAGCCAGAACGCACAAAAGGAAAAAGAAAAGCGGCGCCCCCTGCATCCTGGTTAACGGTTCGGAGGGTGCCGTGAAGGAGAGGACAATGTCGCTGCATTCAGGCTGTTGCTCCCGGCCAACGCAGGGGACTTCGCCCTTTGCAAAAGCAGCCTGATTATAGCCCAGGATGGGAATATTATCCTTACAACGTTTAATGGCCACCTGATAATCCCGTTGGATATTATAAGACAGAAAGGCCTGGTGGAGCAGCTGTGGCAAAGTATCGTAGTTAAAAGAGGATTCCAGTTTCAGGATGAACTCGCCGGGGCCGGCCATTTGAACCGGAGGGATGGCCGACGTTGTGTCGCCTGCCAGTTTGAGCAATTGGTGCCCGGCCTGCCGCAGGGCGAGGTTGGCCTTGTCGGCGAACCTCTCGTCCGTTTCGGAAGTCGTTGCGTTGAAGTTCACGAAACTTAACCCGGCGTACAATCCCAGGCAGAAAATGGCGAAGATTACTGGCTTCATGGCTCTAATTTACCTTGATTAACAAAAAAACTAAAACCGCTTTACATTTCATTTACATTGTTTTACAAAGATTTATGGCTTCTGCCAGGCATTCCGCTCATTTTTGCAGGGACATTTTTTTTTGAACCTGACAAAAATTGTGGTTATGCAACGCGTACATTCATTCTTATGCACCCTGCTCTTTATTGCCATTTCGCTATCTTCCGCCGCCCAGTCCCTGGATTTTTTTATAAATGCCCTTGTGCCTCCCAATTACAGCGAATGCGCAGCCATCCTGTACAACGGAAATATGCTGGTGGATGAATATTCTCCCAAGGGAAAATGCAAACTGGAAGAAAAGAACAGGAAAGGAGTGCTGTCCGTTGCTACGGTAAAATCGTCCGATGAAGGCACTACTCCAGCCAAAAACATCCCATTTAAGGTGGCCATTAAGAATGGCCGCACCAATACCATCTGGATGTATTCGGAAAAAGCGCTCCAGGAAGTTCAGTTGGAGGACATTCTGAAAAAATGCGAGCCGGGAGACCGGATCATTCTCATGACGGTTGACCAGCGATATTCGCTGCCGCACCCTGAGATTGAGTTGAATTGGGGATGTTGACCGGCAAAAAGCTTTGAATAAGCTGCTATTTCTATTATTTTGCATGTGAAATAATGGATTGTTCAACCCGACCGTTTTCCATTTATGATACAATTCACCCGACCGTTTTTTGTCCTTTTGTCCTTTGCCGGCCTTTTTTCCTGTACAGGCGCACCGGATAACGAAGAGCAACAGGCGGCGCTCTCCGCCGGCGAAGTCCTGCAGCGCAGCATCCAATTCCACGACCCGCAGGACAAATGGCCCGGCGCCGCCCTCCGCTTCGTCATCGACGAACCCCGCATAGAGAACCCGGAGCGCCTGAGCGAGGTTTTTCTTAACAATACGGAAAATACGTTCAGCATCAACCGCCGCTACGGCAATACGCTGGTCACCCGCGGCATCATCCGGGATAGCTGTTACAGCCTGGTGGATAGCGTCCTGGTCAATCCGGCGGATACGGCCACCATCCGCCTGCACCGCCTGGACTGTGAGCGTACCCAGGGCTACCGGGCATTCTACAAACTGCTCAACGGCATGCCCATGAGCCTGTACGTGCCGGAAGTGCAATTATTGCCGGAAGTAGTAGAGGATTCTATCCGCGGCCAGAAGGCGCTCCGCATAGCCGCCCGCTTCACCAACCCCGTCATCGGCGAGGAGTGGTTCATCTATTTTGCTCCCGGCAATTACCAATTACTCGGTTACGGATACGCCGCCGAGGGTGCCGGCGAAATCCTCCGCCTGGACGGCCTGGTGGAAATAGCCGGCATGAAGCTGCCCCGCATGCGCCACTGGTACAACCGGATAGATGATTCCTACCTCGGCTCGGATATTTATGTGGTTGTGGAAGAGCTGTAATGGTCCTGGGTGGGGTGAGGGAGTGATGGGGCAGAGGACTGTTCAGAACGCTGTGTCTTTTGTTTAAACCGTAGCACGCAGAGAAACGCGGACCTGCCCGCCGTACTTAGACACTAAGGCAGGCGGGAAATGTCACAAAGTATTCGCTTGACAGCGAATATGCTGTGTTCCTCTGCGGCGGTTCAAAACTTGGAGGCGGACACACATTTCTGAACAATCTCGATTTACCTCACTGGCGCCGGATCTCCAGATCCGCGCCTACCCGCTGGCGCCGGGCCTCCTGACCCGCGCCTACCCCGCCCACGACTCCCGATCCAACGACCTGAAGTGAATCGCCTCCGCTAAATCTTCTATTCTAATACTTTCACTCCCCCCCAGATCCGCCGCCGTCCTGGCCACCTTCAAAATCCTATCATACGCCCGGGCAGACAGCTGCAGCTTCTCCATCGCCTTCTTCACGAGCATCAACCCTGCCTGGTTAATCTGGCACAACTCCCGAACCAAACGGCTGGGCATCTGGGCATTATAGTAGATGTTGCGGTTGTCCTTAAAGCGGGCCTCCTGCATCTCGCGGGCGCGGGCGACGCGGGCGGCAATGTCGGCGCTGGCCTCGGAGGGCAGCTCGTTGTTGGTCAGCCGCTCGTAGGAGACCGGGGTGACCTCTACGTGCAGGTCGATGCGGTCGAGCAGCGGCCCGGAGATCTTGTTGAGGTAGTGCTTGATCTGCCCGGGCGCGCAGACGCAGTCCTTGTCGGGGTGGTTGTAGTAGCCGCAGGGGCAGGGGTTCATGGAGGCGATGAGCATAAAGCCGGCGGGATAATCCACCGAAATTTTAGCGCGGGAGATGGTCACCCGCCGTTCTTCCATGGGCTGGCGCAGCACCTCCAGGGCGGAGCGCTTGAACTCGGGCAGCTCGTCGAGGAAGAGGACGCCGTTGTACCAGGGAGATCTCCCCGGGTTGGGGTTGGAGCCGCCGCCGACCAGAGCCACGTCGCTGATGGTGTGGTGTGGGGGCGCCCGGAAGGGGCGGGTGGCGATCAGGTACTGACTCGGGCGGCAGCATGCCGGCAACGGAATGGATCTTGGTGGTTTCCAGCGCCTCGTGCAGGTTGAGGGGCGGCAGGATGGTGGGCAGGCGGCGGGCCAGCATGGTCTTGCCCGCGCCGGGCGGGCCGATGAGGATGACGTTGTGCCCGCCGGCTGCCGCGATCTCCAATGCCCGCTTGATGTTCTGCTGGCCCTTCACGTCGGAAAAATCGACGTCGTAGACGTTCTGCTGCTCGAAGAACTCGTCCCGGGTCAGCACCATCTTGGGCTCGACCTTCAGCTCCCCGCTGAGAAAATCGACCGCCTCCCGCAGGCTGCTGACGCCGAACACGTCCAGGCCGTCGACGATGGCCGCCTCGCGGGCGTTCTGTTTGGGCAGGATGAAACCTTTGTAGCCTTCCTTGCGGGCCATGATGGCGATGGGCAGGGCGCCCTTGATGGGGCGCAGGCTTCCGTCGAGCGACAGCTCGCCCATCATGATGTATTTGTCCAGGTCCGTGCCGTCGATCTGGTCGGTGGCGGCCATCACCGCCATGGCGATGGGCAGGTCGTAGGCGGAGCCTTCCTTGCGGATGTCGGCCGGGGCGAGGTTGACCACCGTCTTCACCCGCAGCATGCGGAAGCCGATGTTCTGGATGGCGGCCTCGATGCGTTGGAAGCCCTCCTTGACGGCATTGTCCGGCAGGCCGACCAGGTGGTAGAATTGGTTGGTTTGGGCAACGAAGCCTCCGGCATTGACTTCAACGGTGATCTTTCGGGCGTCTACGCCGTGAACGGCGGCGGCAAAGGTCTTGATGAGCATTGGTCTGTGGTTGTATGTAAAAGCCTCTCCTTAACCCCCTTCGCTACGCTTCGGCGAGCGGTGAAGAGAGGGGGATAGGCTAACGCTGCTTCTCCATCTGATGACAAGGAGGAAGCCATTGCAAAAAACAAAACTGCAAAATGGATAAAGTAAAAAAATAATTGGTTGGTTTAACTCTCTGCGCGCAGGTTATATGGAAGCGCTAATTTACTGAAATTTTTAATAACTATTTTCACGAGGAGTGGGATAAAGCCCACAAAGGCGCATTTTCCCTTGCCACAAAGACACTAAGGCACAAAGATTACACAAAGATTTTGTGCAATCTTAGAGTTTTTGTGTCTTCATGGCAAAAAAGCTGGCTTAAGCGGCACCCCCCAATTGAGTGCAATTTTTGTAAAGATTCCCCAAGCCATAACACTCTTCCTACATGCGAACCGTCTTCAAAAAACACGCTTAAAGTTGTTTTGATCGAAGAAATTTTGGAACTTAACAGCGAATTAATCCACCTCGAAGATGGAGAACACAGAACCGACGACAATTGATACTTATTTCTCTTACTGGAAGGAGTACATTCACCCCATCGAAGAGGAGAAGAGAAGCGCTCATTTTGCCAGCCTGCTTATCAATGTGGGAGATAACCTCTATGGAGTCAACTTTGCTCTTGAACTGGCCTTTTTGATGCTCAAGCATCAGAATCCGGACCTCGGCGTCGAACATGTGACGGATCCGCCACTGATCAACTGACCAAACTGTTCCTGTCAAAAACAATAAGCCGGACCTTCAAGAAGGTCCGGCTATCAGGAAAATATTGTTAACTGTAAGAAGCTGTTTGAATTTGGCTTTTGGAATTTGTTATAGGCCCTTTTTGTGCTAATTGAGGCGCCAAAACCGGAGTTTAGCCGTAGCTAAATGAGGATTTTGGCAACGAAAAGTAGCTCAAAAAGGGCCATAACAAAACCGAAATGTTAAATTCAAACAGCTTCTAAAAGCCTACTGCTTCGCCACCACCACCTTCTGCGCCGACTTCTGCCCCTGGCTGACAACGGTCAGGTAGTACACGCCGTCCCGCAGAGCCGTGGCGTCGACCGGCAGGCTGTAGTCGCCGGCTTCTTTCTGCTCCTCTTCTACTACCCTGACGAGGTTGCCTTCCTTGTCGCGCAACTCGATGCGCACGTTGCCGGCTTTTAGCAGGGTATACTCCAGCGTCATGCGGTTGGCTGCCGGGTTGGGATACACCCGGACGTTCGCCGTAACGGCTTCTTCGGCTTTTACCGGCGATTCGGCAGGAGCGTTGGGGTCGAGCAGCAGGAAATGGCCCATCTTCATGCCCTTGCCGTAAGGGTGGTGTATGCCCGGGTGGGGATGATGGCCGGGGTGGCGCATCTGCTTATCGCCCTTGCCTTTTTTTCCGCCTTTTTTCATTTCCCGGCCCTCTTCCGGTTCGGGGATGTATTTCTCATGGATGGCGCGCATGTCCTGGTGCCATTGTTCCCGTTCTTCTTTTACTTCTTCCATCAGGGCTTCAATGTCTTCGCTGTACTTCTCCACTAAAGCTTTCAGCGCTTCGTGCTCCTCCTTATTGCTTTCGCGCAGGGCTTTGAAATCCTCCCGGCTGTGTTCCGGATTCTGCCGGAGCTGTTTCTTCTCCTGGTGGTTGGCCTCGAACTGGGTGCGCAGTTCCGCGATCTTAGCCTTGTCTTCAGCACTGATCTTTTCTTCAAGCTTGCCGCGCTGCTGAAGCATCACCGGCTGAATATTTTTATCCCGGTAGGCCTTCATCTCCTGGTGCAGGCCTTCCCGGTCGACGTTCTCCATGCGCTCCTTGTGGCGGGCATAGCGCTCCGCTTTCATGGCCTCGATTTTGTCCAGTTGTTCTTGGGTGAGCACCTTGTCCAGCTCGCCTTTGTATTTGGTTGCCAGGGACTGGAAGGCCTGGTGATGATCTTCCCGGGATTCAAAATCCTGGTTTTTCAGCTCCTGGAGTTCTTGCTCAAAATCCGTTTTCAGTTCGCCGAGCTGGTTCATTTGTTCCTCCGTCAGCTGTAATTCCGCCTGCCTGTCCATCAGGTCGCCGATAGAAAACATCGGCCGGTGCTTCATGGGCGGCGTTTGGTGGCCGTGGTGGCCGGGCTGGGCCATCAGGGCAGTGCCTGCCAGTAAGAGGGTGCCCGTCAGGAGGGCGGAGAACAATTGCTTATGCATTTTCATGGTATATTCGATTTTAATTTTTAATAATTGGGTTCATGCTTACAAATACTAAAGGCGGTTTGCCTTTGCTTGGATAATTTCCCGGGACGGAGGTTTAATCGGAGTTCTTTATTTCTCATTCCTTAGACCATCGGGTTGGTGTTTTTTTTCCCGGGGGTGCCTCCTTTTTTTCATGTGATCCCGGAACCGGCGGGAAAAATCGTCCAGCTTTTCGATCTGCTCTTCGGTCAGTAATGGCTTGATCTCCTGATGCATGGAGTCGACCAGGGCCTTGCGCCGGGCCCTCGACTCGATGTGGTTCTCGGAGATCAGGCCGGCGTAGCGGTGAACGATGGGATGCAGTTGCCGTTGTTGCGCTGCATCGGCGTCAATGATGTGATACAGGTGCTCTTCGAAACCGGGCGGGAAACGCATCTCGGCCACCCGGTGGATCTGGCGGACCGCTACGTAGCGATGGGTGAAAAACCCGGCTACGAACCCGATCCCTGCCAGCGACAGCACCGCTGCAATTATTTTCAAGTTTCTCATGGCTCAATGGTTAGTACTCCAAATAAGTGTAAGCATCCTCCGGCGTCAGGTCATTCACTCCGATAATCGCTTCTGTGGAAAGGCTCCCTTCCGTCAGATAGATGCCGATCAGGGTAAGCAGCAGGACGATGAGGCAGGCGGCGGCAGCACGGGGCAGCATGGAAAGCAGCGTAGCCTCCACCGGCGAAGCGCTAAGCTTGCCCAGCACTCCATCGGCAAAACCGGCCGCCGGCGCTGCCTGAAGGCCGCCCAGCATCTGCCGGAGCGCTTCCAGCTGCGCTTTCTCCCGGCGCAGCGCTTCGGAGCCGGCCAGAGCAGCCTCAAGCCGGGCCCTTTCTTCACCGGACAGCTCCTGGTCGAACGACCGGAGCAACAGTTCGTTTATGGTTTCCTTTTTCATATCTCTACAACCATTTTTCGAGGATTTCGCGCAGCTTCTGCTGCCCGCGGGCCAGGCGGGAAGCCACCGTACCCGAAGGCAAGCCCAGGATTTCTGCTGTTTCTTTCACAGAATACCCGTCGATAAGCCGAAGCACTACCACCGACCGGAAAGCAGGGTCGAGCCGCTGCAAAGCTTTGCGCAACAGATCCTGCATGTCCTTCCGCCCGGGGTTCATGCTGTCGTCTTCTATCGCCTGGCTGTCCTCTTTTCGCAAAACGGATAACCACCGGTTCCTGCGCTGCCGCCGCTTGAGCTCGTTGACCGACAGGTTGATAGCGATCCGGCAGAGGTAGGTGCCCACCTGCGCTTCTTCCCTATAGTCCTCAAGGGCTCTGAAAAAGCGGATGAAGACTTCCTGCGCCACATCGTCGGCCTCTGCCGTGTCGCCCAGCATCCCCTTCACGGTAGAACGGACCAGGCCCTCGTTCTCCTCCACCAACTGGCGGAAAGCAGCCTGTTCGCCCTGACGGGCCCGTTCTACCACATCTGGTTTTCTATGCATGAACCTGGCTTCCAATGGCGGTTTTGCTGGTTAGACAATGAAAATGATGTTTTTTTTCCCGATAAGTGCCTTTTTTTGTTTTTTTAAGCTTACTCTTTGCAAAGAAAACTCTTACAGATATGCCGTCAAGCCGAAGAAATTTCCTGAAACGCGGAGGAGCTGTTGTTGCCGGCACAGCTTTGGGGCTTCAGGCCTGGAGCCAGAAGGCGCCGGCCTCGGACGTGGTGAACCTCGGCGTCATCGGTACAGGCGACCGCGGCCTTGGCCTCATTAAAGAACTGCAGGCTTTATCCCGGTTCAAAGTCGTTGCCTGTTCAGATATCCTGCCCTTCCGGCTGGAGCAAGCCCTCCATGCAGCCGGAAAAAAATGCCGGGGATACAGCAATTACCGCCGCTTGCTGGAAGACAAAAGAGTTGAGGCGGTGATCATCGCCACGCCTCTGTCCCTGCACTTCGAAATGGCTGCAGCGGCGCTTGATGCCGGCAAGCACGTCTATTGTGAGAAAACCATGGTTTTCCGGGAAGAAGAAGTCTTTCTGCTCATTGAAAAAGTGAAAAGCTCGAACCTCACCTTCCAGGTCGGCCATCAGTACCGCAGCACGCCCCTGTACTATCGGGTGGCGGACATGATCCGGGAAGGCTACATCGGCGAGGTCATCAATGTATACGTGCAATGGAACCGCAATGGCGACTGGCGCCGGCCAGTGCCCGAACCCCAATACGAGCGCATCATCAACTGGCGGATGTACCGGGAATATTCCGGCGGCCTGACCGCAGAGCTGCATTCCCACCAGATCGACTTCATCAACTTTGTCTTCAACAGTTATCCAAAAAGGGTGATCGGCATGGGTGGGATAGACTACTGGAAAGACGGCCGGGAAACCTTCGATAACGTCAACACCATCTTCGAGTACCCCTCCGGCATGAAAGTGAACTGCATCGCGCTGACTTCCAACTCAAGAGAAGGTTATATCATGAAGTTCAAGGGCAGCAAAGGCACTATCGAGCTGGACATTGAAAAAGGCTGGATATACAGCGAAAAGGTGACCGACAGGGAATTGGGCGAGGTTGACGGCGTCAGCGGCGCCACCGTCCGGTTGCTCAAAGAAGGCCAGGGCGTACCCATTGCCGTACCAGGCGAAAAAGAAGGCATGAACAATACCGGCTACGCGCTGGAAGCCTTCCATCAGAGCCTGCTGGATAATACCCTACCCTACTCCAATGTATACAATGGAGGGGCTACGGCCCTCTGCGTCCGCATGGCCATCGACGCTATGCTGGATGAAGAAGCCAAAACCTGGAAACCGGAGTACAATATTGTTAACAACCAATAATCGGACATTGACGTGAAACGCATCATTCCTGTTGTCATTTACTGCCTGCTCCTGGCCTGCACGGCAGCCATAGCGCAGCCCCAAAATGGCTGGATGCCCCTCTTCAATGGAAAGAACCTGGATGGCTGGAAAAAACTGAACGGCAATGCCGAATACCGGGTGGAGGGCGATGAAATCGTCGGCATCACCCAGCCCAACACGCCTAATACTTTTCTGGCCACAGAGCAGGAATATTCGGACTTCGCCCTGCGCTTTGAATTCAAAGTCGACCCCTCCATCAATTCGGGCGTCCAGATCCGGAGCAACAGCTTTCCGGATTACCAGGACGGCAGGGTGCATGGCTATCAGGTGGAGATCGACCCCTCCGAACGGGCCTACACCGGCGGGATATACGACGAGGCGCGGCGCGGCTGGCTGTACCCCCTGTCGGTTAACGAAGAGGCAAGGAAGGCGCTTCGCCAGAACGAATGGAACCAGGTTTACGTCGAATGCATAGGAAATACCATCAAAACCTGGGTGAACGACGTGCCCGCCGCTTATATGGCGGACGATAAAACCGCCCGCGGGTTCATCGCCCTCCAGGTCCATTCCATAGACGACGAAACACTGGCCGGCAAAGAAGTCCGCTGGCGCAATATCCTGATCCGGACGGAAGGGCTGAAAACCAGAAAAGACGACTTCCCGTTTGTCGTCAACCTGCTGCCCAACCAGCTCGCCCCCCGGGAAAAAAAACTGGGCTGGAAACTGGCCTGGGATGGGAAAACCACCAATGGCTGGCGAGGCGCCCACCGGAAGGATTTTCCGGAAAACGGCTGGACCATAGAAAACGGCCAGCTGACTGTCCTGGAATCCGGAGGGGGAGAGAGCCGTAATGGCGGCGACATCGTAACGAAAAAAGAGTACGGCGCCTTCGAGTTCCAGTTGGAGTTTTTGCTCACTGAGGGCGCCAACAGCGGCATCAAATACTTCGTCACCGAAGGCTACGGCCCCCGCCAGGGCTCTGCTATCGGCCTGGAATTCCAGATCCTCGACGACGAAAGGCACCCCGACGCCAAGATGGGCCGGGACGGGAACCGGACCCTCGCCTCCCTCTACGACCTCATTGCCGCCAATAAAAATCAACGGTTTGTCAAACCTCCCGGCGAATGGAACCACGCCCGGATAGCCGTCTATCCGGACAACCGGGTGGAACACTGGCTCAACCACCAGAAAGTGGTGGAATACGTAAAAGGGTCCCCTGAATTCCTGGACCTGGTGGCCATCAGCAAATACAAGGATTTCGAAAATTTCGGCCTCTGGGAAAAAGGGCATATCCTCCTGCAGGACCACGGCAACCGCGTCGCCTTCCGGAGCATAAAGGTCAGAAAATTGTGACAGGATGAACAGGATGGGATTTGGGGAACCAAATGCTTGAGGTAGACAGGATGAACAGGATGAACAGGATTTGGGGGTCCCAACCACCCAGACCCCATGCGAACAGCGAATAGCGAACAGCGAATAGCGAACAGCGAATAGC
>JACJXZ010000026.1 GCA_020636375.1 Lewinellaceae bacterium
CTCATAGAGAGCCAGAAGGACGGCCGGCGCTATGTAGGTATTGCCGGGGACGTGCCGCGCCGGCTATCGGAGCACAACGCCGGGCGCTCGAAGTCGACGTGGCCGTATTGCCCGTGGGTGTTGGCGCACCAGGAGGATTATGAGACGCACGAAGCGGCGCGGGCGCGGGAAAAATACCTGAAGACGTCGGCGGGCCGCAGGTGCCTGAAGAAGTTGCTGGAAAAGGAATGACGGGCCGCGGGTTCGATTTTTACCCGGCAGAGCAGCCAGCGCAGCGGGCTGCGAGGACGGGCCCGTACGGGCTGCAAAAGGCGGAGCAAGTGCTCCGCCTTTTTTTGTTTATGGCATATGCCTATGTCATCATGGCCGGGCTGTCGCCGGTCACCGGGCAGGTGGCGACGGCGAACGGGGCGCTGGCGGCGGTGTTTTGGAGGAGATGTCGAACAGGGCTATAGCCGGAGTTCCCCCGTCCCCTTCTGATGAGACCGCGATTACATTATCGCTTAGGAAGGCAATGCCCTCCGGCTTCGGCAGCACGTTCTCATCCAGGAGCATGGCTTCCAGGGGGCTGCCGTTGCCGTCTACTGCCAGAACAATCCTTTCTGAGCTGATGAGCAGATAATACAGCTCTTTCCGGGGGTGAACGGCAATACTCGAAATGTGAAACCTGAATTTTACCTTGCCGGATTTCTTTTTGGAAGGCAATTCGACCGGCGTTTCCTGTTGCAGGAAATTCGCCACTTCTTCTACAGATATTTGTATCACGGGGCCTTCGATCATACTGCCGGCTGCAAGGTCATAGGCGTAAACCGCCCGGTATTTTTTTTCGAACGCTTTGTCTGCATACTTTTGCTTTGGTGCCAGCAAATCAGTGATGAATTTCATAGGCAAGTTTTTTGATTCCGGCAGATTTCAGCCGCAACTCCGGCTTTCATTCCTGCTTTTTTGCCCCAAAGCTAAGGAGAGAATCTCGAGAGAATCTGGAAAAACAAACAGAGGAATAACAACTAATAACTGCCCAACGCCCCGCCACGCCCCCTCACCCCTCCTCCAGCCTCAGCCGCCCCACCAGCCCCATCAACTCCTTGAAACAGCGTCCGGTGAGCACCGCGTCTTCCAGCGCGCTGTGGTCCTCCGTTTCCCGTTCCAGGCCGAAGTAGCCGGCGATGGCCGTCAGGCTCTGGCGGGTGGGCACGGCCAGGCCGGCCTCCCGGAAGAGGGGAAAAAGGGCGTGCGTGAGGGATTGCATGTCGAACATGCGGTAGCTGAACGGCCAGCGCCGGTTGATGATGCCGTAGGCCGACCGCAGGAAGGCAAAGTCGTTGACGATACCCAGCCCGGCGATCATGGTGTGTTTGAGCAGGCGCGTGTTGTCGAACGGGTCAGGCCGCAGGTTGCGTCGGCCGAGGATCCACTCCTCGAAAGCAGGCAGGACGTCGTCGAGCACCGGCGCGTCCCGCAGTTCCTCCAGCGTCAGGCCGTGTACCTCGGCGGAGGGCTTGGAAAAGGCCTCTTCGTTCTCCGGATAGATGTACGACTGATACCGCCCCATCTCTTTCCATTCTTCGGTGTACAGCACTGCTCCTATTTCTATGATGTCGTGGTAGGACGGGTCGTCGCCCGACATTTCCAGGTCTATTACGAGGTACTCCATTGTTTTCGGCTAAAATACGATGGCCGGGATAAATTCCAACCCTTTGATCCAACATTTCCCGCATCGGTGCCGTTTATGCCTGTAATTTACTTATTTAAAAAATACATATTTAAATTACTTTTGTGGCTGCCGCTTAAGGTCAGCTGTTCTCGTTTTGAATGCCACTAAAGCACAAAGGCACGAAATCCCACGAAAAATTTAGTGTGGGTTTAGAGTTTTTGAGTTTTCGTGGCAGGATTTAAAGCATTACCCGCCAAAGCGAGAATCGCTGGCTTAAGGTTGGTCAGCCTCGTTCATCGTACACCCAAGGGGCTCTCCTGTGTCCGCACATCGTACACTCGAATCCCCCCGTGTTCGTACATCGCTTTTATGCTTTGAGCCCCGCAAAGCAAGGATCGCAAAACTTTATTCTATGAAACCGATTATACTGCTGTTCACGGGGCTGGCCGCCCTGTGCCCTCCCCTCCACGCCCAACTGGATGAATACGTGCCGCCCGCGCCTGCCTGCGAGCTGCCGCCTGCTCCCTTTGAAGGCTACCTCTACGTTCCGCCGCCGGTAGCGCCGGCCCAGCTGTCGGCCCGGCAGCTGTCCACGGTCAACGTCAACTTCCTGGCGGCGGGGGAAATGCTGTTTGGTTATACCTGCGCCGCCTGGCCCGCCGATGCCCAGGCGGCCATGAACTACGCCGCCACCATCTGGGGCAGCCTGGTCAGCTCGCCTTACGACATCAACATCGACGCCTGCTGGGCTCAGGGCATGGCCAGTGGGGTGCTGGGGGCAGCAGGAGCGGCCAGCTATATCCGCCTGACCAATAACCAAACGATGGAAACTTCCTGGTATCCGGCGGCCCTGGCGGAGGCGCTGCTGAATGACCCAATGGAGTTCAGTACGGAAATCCGCGCCATTTTTAATGCCGGCCGCAGCGACTGGTACTTCGGCACCGACGGCGCCGTGCCCTCCAACCAGGTAGACTTCGTCACCGTCGCCCTGCACGAGCTGGGGCACGGCCTGGGATTTGCCGGGTTCAATGCCATCGACGACGGCAGCGGTGCCGCCGAATGCGAAGGGCTGGCCGGCCAGGGATGCTACGGTGCTGATGTCAGCGGCACCTGGTATCCCGATATCTACACGCGGCAGGTGGAAGATGACGGCGGAATACCTTTGACTGACCTCGGAAATCCTTCTTTGACGATTGCTAACCTGCTTACCTCCGGGGAGGGGGTCAACGGGCAATTGTTCCTGGGCGGCTCCTCCCTGCTTTCCGCCAACGGCGGCGCCCCGGCTCGTTTGTACACTCCATCCACCTACAAACCCGGCTCCACCTACAGCCATTTCGACCTCAGCACCTTTGGGAGCGAGCTGATGAAGCCGCAGCTTGGGTACGGCCAGGCGATCCACGACCCCGGCCTGTCGCTCAACCTGCTGGAAGGGCTGGGGTGGCCCGTCGATTTTTCCGCCCTGCCGGTCACCTGGGTGTCCTTCGAAGCCCGGGAGGGCAAAGAAGGGATTGCACTGCACTGGGAAACCGGCGCCGAAGAGAACAACGCCGGGTTTGACGTTCAGCGCTCCCGCGACGGCATCGACTGGGAAACGCTGGGCTTCGTTGAAGGGAGAGGCACGGGCGCCATTTATGAATTCCGGGACGCCTGGCCGTTCGCCGGCCTGAACTATTACCGCCTGCAGCAGGTGGATTATGACGGGAAAACCGGCCTGTCCCGGATGGCCGTTGCTTATTACGGCAGCCGGGAAGAGGTCAAGGTCGGCATTTTCCCCAATCCGGCAAAAGAGCGCCTGACCGTGGCTCATGCCGGCTTTTCCGAACCGCAACCGGTTGCCATTACCGACATGCTGGGCCGGATGCAGTATCGCGGCCTCATGCGGTCCTCCCGGGAAATCGTGCCGTTGACAAACCTGCCTGCCGGCACGTACTGGCTAAGGGTAGGGGAGGAGTTGCCGCTGCCGTTTGTGAAATTGTGAAACTGGGCTTTGGACGGCCCTGATGCGAAGGCGGAAAAGCAGGCGTTGTGCGCCCATTTAGAGCCTCATTCCGACTTCGCACTTCCGGCTTCGCACTTCCGGCTTCCGACTTCAAAAAGTGGCCTATGTGCTTAAAAAAAGGCCTGAACAGGCATAAAAAACCTGTCTTTTCCGTGCAAACAATAGCGGGAAAGACTAAATTTGCAGCGCTTTAAGAATAGAAAAAACGTTGTATACATGGGACGTGCTTTTGAATACCGCAAAGCCAGAAAGATGAAGCGCTGGGCCAGCATGGCCAAGGCTTTTACCCGCATCGGCCGGGAAATCTCCATTGCCGTAAAAGAAGGCGGCCCGGAGCCCGATTACAACCCTCGCCTGCGCCTTGCCATGCAGAACGCCAAGGTGGCCAACATGCCCAAGGCCAACGTCGAGAACGCCATCAAAAAGGCGGTATCCAAAGACGCAGAAGATTACCAGGAGATCGTCTATGAGGGCTATGCCCCCCACGGCGTCGCCCTGATCGTGGAAACGGCCACCAACAACCCCACCCGAACGGTGGCCAACGTACGCCATATCTTCTCCAAATACGGCGGCAACCTGGGCACTTCCGGCTCGGTAGACTACATGTTCAGCCGCAAGGCCATCTTCAAGATCGACGCCGCCGGCCAGGACCGGGAAGAGCTGGAACTCGAACTGATCGACCACGGCCTGGAAGAACTCAGCCTGGAAGAAGGCCTGCTCGTCCTGCAATGTGCCTTCGAAGACTTCGGAAACTTACAGAAAGGCCTGGAAGAACGCGGGCTGGAAGTGAAGGAGTCCGAACTGGTCCGCCTGCCCGGCCACACCAAAGAACTCTCCGACGAGGAAGTGGAAGACGTCATCAAACTCATCGACCGGATGGAGGAGGATGAGGACGTGGTGAATGTTTTTCACAACATGGAGTGAGTTTTTTGGTGAATGTTTTGATAAGATCGTTGTGTTGCGCCCGGAGCGGAATGTCGGCAAATGAATTGAATACTTAAAACCCTGTTGTATGAAGTGCTTAACCACTACTATTGCTTTGCTCCTGGGGGGGCTGCTTTTTCCCGTCCTTTCCTTTGCGCAGGCTGCCAACGGCCACTGGCTGCCAAAAAATGAAACCGGCCCATTTCTTCCCATCGAATCCCCGGTGGCGCGGGATGGCCATGTTCCGGTTGGCTTTTTGAATGCCGATAGCCGGTTAAGGGCTACAAGGTTTGACTTCTGGAGTTTCGATGCCTGGATGGAAACAGATTCTTCTGAGTATTATTACGATGAAAACGGCTTGTTGTCGGAAATAATATTCAAGCAATTCCCTCTTTGGGTTACTTACAGAAGGCAAGCTTATCAGTACGATGCAAATGGAAATGTCATTTTGAACTTGATACAGGTTATAGACGGAGGAAACTGGAAAAATCAATCTCAAACTATCTTCGAGTATGATGCAAATAACAACCAAACCTTATTATTGAACCAAAATTGGGACGACGATACCTGGGTAAATGTCTCCCGGTCCATTCGGGAGTTTGATTCGAACAACAAGCTGGTTTATGTATTGTCGCAGCTATGGGATGGTGCCGCTTGGGTGAACGCTTCGCAAGGGACTTACGAATATGACGGGGACGGTAATGGGATTTCTATATTAATCATGCAATGGGATGAAACCGACTGGACGAATTCGGCTCAATACACACTCGAATACAATTCTAATAACAACCTGATTCATTTGTTATTCGAAATTTGGGACGGAACCGCTTGGATGGCTTATAATCAAGTCACTTACGAATATAATGAGAACAACAGGTGGGTTCTTCTGTTAAGGCAGCTTTGGGATGGTACCGCTTGGGAAAACGATCTCCAAACTACCTATGAATACGATGAAAACAATAATCTGGTTTTTAAGCTGGATCAGGTGTGGGATGAGGCCGCCTGGGTAAACCGGTCCCGTACTTTTTATTATTATGAAATGCTCAGCAGCACCTCCGGGCCTGGCCAGCCAGCCATCAATTTCCTTGCTTTCCCCAATCCGGCCAGCGGTCAGTTGAATATTTCCCTGGAGCAGGGGTTATTGCAAAACGGCTGGGTTAATATTTACGATTCAGGTGGGAAACTTGTGTATGTCCTGGCAATGCCGAAAGGAGAAAAAAACCATTTCATTGACCTGAGCGGCTGGCCGGAAGGCCTTTACTTCCTTCGAATTAGCGATGGAAGCAGGCAAGCTGTCCGGCAAATCCTGGTTGGCCGTTAATTTTAGCCGCAGGTGGACTCGCCAAAAAACAAAAAACCCTCCCCTCTACCGGTGAGACAAAAACAAAAACACATTACCCTGTACAGCCCTTGCTGTATCCGCTAGGAAGGATGGTATTAGGAGGGGAGGGCGAATCAATTCAGATCATAGATGTCGGTTTTACGTTAAAAAAGCCCACCCCCTCTGCCCGGTATACGACGCTCCGTTCCCGCACAAGTCCGGTTGTGCAGGCCCCAAGGTGGCAGAGCGGGGAGGGCAACTTTTGAAAGCTGCAAAGACGGATTGCAGCTTTTGGTTTTTACTTGCGCATCTGAGCTTGTTTTGTAAGTATGGGGCAAATATAAGTGAATAACGCTATTATTTGCAAATTTAATCCTATAAATTTTAGTCCAAAATTAAAAAAAATAACAAAATATACATCTTTTGGCAAGATGTTGGTTGATTTAAGTTTTTTGGTCAATTTTTGTCTTATGAGCCGGTTCAGGCCTTTGATTGAATATCCGAGACTGGCGATTTAAATGAGCAGCCCGGCCATCTTCAACACTTTTCCCCTCCCACGCATAATTTTTTCAAATATATTCGTTATATATTCGGTAACTGAGCAGCTGGCCTTCCGGCGGCAACCTATTCCCCCCATTTGCTCCCCCCATTGACTGCCCCGCCGCCGCTGCCGGCGCTGATACACGGACGATCTTGTTGAACGGGTAACCCCACGTAAAAAATACGTTGACAGGCTATAAGCAGCCACCCCACTGCGGGCAGTAGCCGACGGCATCTTTGTGTCCAGCCAGGTCTGTAGGCCGCGCACCGGCCCGGGTTTCCAAACAACAAATGCTGACGCTTGTGGTCAGCATCCTGACAATGCACAGCATTCGTCAGGACAACAAACAACACCCCGGGCAAGACCAGGGGAGGCCAGCAACCTCCGCCCTGTCCCCCCCCGGGCTCCCCACAATCCCCCCAAAATGGAAACAACTGGCAACGATCCCCGTAAAACCCATATACCAAAAGAAAACCATACGAAAAATAGTAATTCCAAAAACTAAAAAATTGTTAGAGATGAAAGGTAAGCACGCAATCCCCACACTGTTGATCCTGTTATTTGCCGGCGCTGCCGCCTTTGCCCAGCGGCCGGCGCTGGAGGGCGAGGTTCTCCTGCACAACAGCCGGCAGCGCACCGGCCAGCTGTCATACGTCGAGGGCGCCCTGGTGAGCGCCCCGTTCACCACCACGGAGTCCACCAACCGGAAGGGCCGCTTCAAACTGGAGTTTGCCGGCGCCGACGGCGGAAATTTCATTGCCGTTAACGTTGAAAAGCCAGGGCTGTCCGCCGTCAACCTCCTGGACCTGCAAGGCATTGCCATCGGCCGGGAAGCGCCCCTGCAGATATTCCTGGCGGAAGAAAGCCAGATCGAACAGGCGCGGGCGGACCTGCTGCGCGCCGCCGAGCGGGCGCTCAATAGCCGGTACGAAACCCTGGCCGCCGGCCTGCGCCGCGGCGGAGCAGAAGGGCTGGCCGCCCGGGCCGGGCTCGAAAAGCAGTTCAACCGGGAGTTCGCGGGCTATGCCGAAGCGGAGCAGGCGCTGCGGCAACAGCGGGAAGAACTGAAATGGCGGCTGCCGGAAATGGCGGAAAAACTGGCAAGGGTAAACCTCGATTTTGCATCCGCCCCCTTCCAGCGGGCCTACGAGCACTTCCTGCGCGGCGAAATGGAAGAGGCCGCCGCTGCCCTCGGCGGCCCCGGGCTGGAGAAAGGCGCCGAAATGGCGCGCCTCGCCCTGCAGGAACTGGACAGCCGGGGGAAAACGAAACAGGCCTTCGAGGCCCGGGAAAGCGTGCAGCAATTTGCCGGCAACTACTGGCTCCAGGGGCTGGCCCGCCTGCTGCTCTTCGAGTACCAGGAAGCGCTGGAGGCCCACCGCAAAGCGGCCTTCCTGCTCGAAAAGGCGGGAGAGGAAAAACAACTCGCCCTGTCGGAAGCCTACAGCGACGTAGCGCTGGGCTACCTGCTCACGGGGGAGTACAACAATGCCCTCTACTACCAGCAGATGAACGTAAAGATCAAAGAACGCCTGCTGGAAAGCGGCAGCGCTGCCATGGCGCCGGCATTGTCCCTCCTGGCGGAAGCCTACCGGAACCTGGAAGAATACCAGCTGGCCCTGGAAGCACAACAAAAGGCCCTGGCCATTCAACGCCAAAGCCTGGCGCCCGGCCATCCTGCTTTCGCTGCTTCCCATGCCGGGCTGGCTGCCATCTACCGGGGCATGGGCGAGTACGGAATGGCCCTGGAAGCCCAGCAGGAACTGGTGTCCATTCAGGAGCAGGCGCTGCCCCCCAACCATCCTGACATCGCACGTTCCTACGAAGGCCTGGCGGCCATCTTCCTGGAGGAAGGGGCCTACCTGAAAGCGCTGGAGGCCCAGCTGCAGGCCATCTTCATCCTGGAGCGGGCCCTGGCGCCCGGCCATCCCGACATCGTCCGGTCGTACGACGGCCTGGCCCTGGCCTATCTGAAGCTAGGCGACTACCAGGAGGCACTGCAGATTCGCCGGAAAACGATCTCCATACAGGAGCGGGCGCTGCCCGCCGGCCACCCCGGTATCGCCGCCTCCTATCACGAAATGGCCTCCACCTTTTACTTCCTGAGCCGGCTGGACAGCGCCCTGGCCTACGAACATAAAGCCTACGACATCCTGAAAGCCCAACTGCCGGCCGGCGACGCCCAGCTGCAGGCCCTTGAATCTTCCTTTGCCTTCCTGTATGCCACCAGAGGAGAACGGCGGCAGGCCGCCGGCCTGCACGAGGCGGCGGTCGAAGACCTGCGCAAAGCCCTGGAGTTCCGCCCCGACAGCGAGGAGGCGAAACGGCGGATCCGCCAGATGGAAACGGAGCAGGGCAGCCGGAAAAAGAATACGCCCGAGGCCGTGGCCGTCAACCGCAAAGGAACTGCCGGCGGCCGGGCTTCCAATCCGGGCTCTCCTGAAAGCAAAACGGCAGCCGCCGGAACCAGCCTCGGCTTTTTCCGCCTCACCCAGGCGACCAGCTTCCGGGAAGGGCCCGGCTCTTCCGCCAAAGTGCTGAAACGGCTGGCCGCAGGCGACCAGGTAGAGGTCATCGAAAAGACGAGCTACTACTGGTGGAAGGCCGTCGACAATGGACGGGTGGGCTATGTCAAGGCGTTGTTGCTGGAAGGGGCGCGGTAGCTTTTTCTTTTCTGTTGCTATCATACTGACGCACGGCAGGCTTGTATTTCGCGAATTTGGCCTTCAAAAGGCCAAATTCGCGCATCTCTTTCCGCATTAACCCACCATTAAGCGAAATTTTACCCCCCTTAAGCCATCCTTTACCCGGCTTTTAGCCGCCATTAATCCGCAGCTCTTTCCTTTGTCGCAGATTCCTGGCCAGAACAAATTTACCAATGAGAAAATCACATTAACCCCGGCGCCCATACCGGAACCTACGCCAGGAACTCCCGGCAATGGCGCCCGAAAACCAAATTCTTATGTTAACAGTAGAAAATGTCATTTCCAAGAGCCTGTTCGCGGTCAACGGCAACGTCCACCTGCACGAAAGTGCTTCCACCCAGGACCTGCCCGCCGCTCCTCCGGTCAACATCGTTCAGCGCGACCAGAATGTCTACGTCCACTTCGTATGGCAGCAGGCCGGCTGGCTCGGCAAAATGCTGTCTTCCAGCTGCCGCTGGGAAGCCCGCGTTTACCTCGAGCAGATGGGCGCCGGCGAGGTAGCCAATCCCGCCCCCGTCAACATTTCCTTCAAGCGGGCCGGCGCCGCTTCCTACAACGGCGTCATCACCCTGCCTGCCTATTCCCTGCCGCAGGGGGCCTATAAGGTGGTCGCCACCCTGATGCTGCACGGCCCGCTGGGCCCCACCCCGATCTCCGCTTTTGAAGAGGTCGGCCTGCTTCAGGTGTACGAAGACTAACCGGCAATATGGTATAGCGTAAAACAGCAAAGGGGCTGCCGTCGGCAGCCCCTTTGTCTTTCCACGATCTTCCAAAAAAATCAGATGCCAGGTAACACGCGCTGGTCTCGCCGTATTAATCCGGGTGGGAACCATAGTTATTGCCGAATGTAAACAGAACCCCCATGTTACCCCCTAAAATCGTTCTTTTGATAGGCAATAGAGGCGAAAACGTACAATCGATAAAACGATCCCTCTCTGCACAATACCAGGTCATTCTCTTCAACAAAGTAGAACCGGAGCTGAGCTGGTTCAACCCCGTTGCGGCCATCCTGTATCAGAACGGCGGCCCGGCGGAGGAGGTGATGCAGCAACTGCGCCAGTTGAAACAACTCAAGCCACAGGTGCCGGTATTGCTCTGCCGGTCCGGAGAAGAGGCTTTCCGCGGCCGGGAATGCCCGCCGGGGTTTAACGCTTCGCTGGCTTTACCTGGCGACCTGCTGCGGCTCCACGAGCTGTTGCCGGAGCTGGAGAAGCGGCGCCTCGGCCTTGCCCGGCACCTTCAGCTGGCCTGGCAGGCGATGGCCCGCTCTTTTTCCCCTCCGGCCGCCGCGCCGGCACCGCCCCCTTTGCCGGTCGCCGGGGCTCAGCCTGCCGCCCAGGGGCTGGACGCCCGCCTGCTCGGCGCCTTCGAGCTCCGGGCCGGTGGGCGCATACTCCCGCCGATCCGCAGCGAGGTCAACCGCGCGATGCTGGCCTATCTGATCTGCAACGGCCCGGAACGCATCCTGCGCCACAAGATCATCGAAGGCTTCTGGCCGGACAGTGCGGAGGAGGCTGCCCGCAATTGCCTCAACGTCGCCATCAGCAGCGTCCGGCGCTACTGGAAAGAGCACGGAACGGGCCAACTGGAGATCAGTTGCCGGGATAATGCCTACTTCCTCCAGGCACCAGGCCCGGTGAACACCGATGTAAAAACCTTCCTCCGGTTGTGGGAACGCGCCAGGTCGCTGGAACGCGCCGGGCGGATGGACGAGGCGCTGAATGCTTACCGCCGGGCCTGTGAGCTATATTCGGGAGACTTCCTGGAAAGCGTAACCCGGAACATCGAATGGGTGGAGTCTACCCGCAGCAAATTGAAAGAAGCCTACCTTTCTGCCCTCGACCGCATGGCTGTGCTTTTAATGGAACGGGCATTGTATCAGGAAGCAGAAGACACCTGCCGGAAGATCCTCGACATCGACGACTGCATAGAAGGGGCGCACCGCCAACTGATGCTGGTTTATTGCCATACGCAGCAACGCAGCAAGGCTCTTCGTCAGTATGCCTGGTGCTGCCAGGCCCTGAAGGAAAAACTCGGCGCCGGGCCTTTTCCGGAAACGGAAGCCTTACACCGCAGGATCGTCAGCGGGCGTCTTTAATTTTGGTAAGCTTGGAGGGTTTGCGTAATTTTCCGGCGCCTTAGTGATTAAAGAAGATTCCATGGTCAAGCTCTCCAACTTTCATCAACTCCTGGGCATCATCGGTGCCGGCGTCCGCCATCACTATATCGAGGCGGCGGGCATCCGCACATCCTTTCTGGAAGCCGGGGCAGGGCCCGCGCTGGTGCTGCTGCACGGCGCCGGCGGCGGTGCCGTCACCTGGTATAAAGTTATCGCCCCCCTGGCGCGCCACCACCGGGTGATCGCTTTCGACCGCCCAGGCTACGGAGAATCGGAAAAACCCAGCGCTCCCTACGATAAACCGTTCAATACCAACTGGCTGCGCCATGCTACAGAGCGCCTTGGCCTGCAGCGGTTCTCCCTGGTCGGCAACTCGGAGGGCGGCTCCGCCGGCATCCATTACTCACTGAACCATCCGGAACAACTGGAAAAACTGGTCCTGGTCGGCTCCGCCGGGCTGGGCGACAACTGGAACAAGGCCATCATCCTGAAAATGGCCCTCTACAAACTGTTCCCTTCTCCAATCTGGGGCGAGCTGCTGGGCCGGAACGTGATGCAGAACCCGGACGACGCCCACCCGGCCTGGCATGATTATTCCATCGACGTGCTGAAGAGCAAAGGCGGTCGCCGCGCTTTCTTCCAGGGGCGCGGCAGGGCGGTCATCACCTACACCGACGAGGAATTGCAGGCGGTGGCCACGCCAACCTTGCTGATCTGGGGCGAAGACGAGGCCTTCTTCCCGGTCTCCCACGGCGAACGGGCAGCGCAGCTGATCCCCGGCGCCCGGCTGGAGGTCATCCCCGGCGCAGGGCACCTGCCGTTTATGGAGAAACCGGAGGTTTTTTGTGGGTTGGTGGAGGGTTTTTTGGGGAGTTAGGTTGTCGGTTGATCGTTATTCGTTGTCTGTTGTCTGTTGCCGAACCAGGGTTCCCGCGAACAAACAACCAACAACAAGCAACGAACAACAAACAACAAGCAACGAACAACCAACTACCGCCAGCTCAGATTCGCTTCCAGCAGCTCGGAATCCCCCCCGTCGCTGTCGGTCACCAAAAGCAGGCGCAGGTCGTCGTGGAGGGTAGGGTAGAAGACGGCCAGAGACTCCACCTTGATATTCAGGGGCTTCCCGTTGTCGATCAGCCGGACGCAAACCGGCTGCAGGCCATTCTTCAGCCGCTTTAAGGGGATCATTCCGACGAAGCTGCCCAACACTTCCCCATCCTTGATCCAGTCTTCGGTATCCTCCACGGAAGCGGTGAAAAGGGCCTTGTCTTCCCCCGGCACGAGGGTGGCGCCGGAAAAACCGGCTTTAATCCCCTTGATCTCCGGCAGCCTGACGAGGTATACCTCGGGCGAGGGGCTGTCCTGCTTTCCTGCCAGGTAGCCTTCCAGCGCCTCCAGTTTGTATTTCAGGATCAGGTTCTCGCCCCGGTTGAACAGGAATAGCTCCCCATCCTTTACGATCGCGCCTTCTATGTTTAAGGACTCGTCCGTCAGGTGTGCCGTCTCTTTGAGCTTTTTGTAGAATGGCGCCAGGGAATAGGACTTCACTTCCCCGTTCTCCAGGCTTACAGTGATCATCTTATCCCGCTGTGGCGACTTGGAGCCGGAGCCAAAGATGAAGAACTCTTTTCCGTTTGCCTTTTCGGCAACGGCCATGGCCTCGAAATCCGGTTTGTTGCTCTTGGGAATGACACCGTCCTCCAGTCCTTCCACCGGGGCGATCGGCTGCCTGCCTTCCACCTTGTACAAATTGTTGATCTTGTAAAGCCAGGGCGAATTGTCGCCAATGACGTACAGGGTCTTATCCATCACCTCCAGCCCGGACGCCGATTTGACGTCCTTCAATACCTGCCGGCTCATGACGCTGACGTCCATCGCCGGTTCTTCGGCGCACCCCGCCGCCATAATCATACTCGTTATAACAAAAGCCTTCTTTAATTGGAGCATAGGTTTGATATTTTATGCCCTGTATTACGCAAAAAGACCCTGTTTGATGCTCTTATCTGCCTTTTTTCATCCGACAATTTAACGGCCCCTATAGTCAAGTGTACTTCATTCCATCCCCGTCTTCGCTATCGCTCTTCCGGGTAAAATTCCTTCATTCCTTCATTCCATCATTCCTTCATTCATTCCTTTTAAACCTGATCTCCACCCGCCGGTTCAGCGCCCGCCCCTCTTCGGTTTCATTGGTGGCCAGGGGCTGATCCAGGCCGTAGCCCCTGGCGGTGATCTGCCCGTCTTCCACGCCCCGGGACAAGAGGTAGGACCGGACCGCCTCCGCCCGGTTCTGCGAGAGGGCCTGGTTGTATTCGGCGCCTCCGACGTAGTCGGTGTGGCCGGCGATCTCCACCTTCAGCCCGTAGGCCCTGACCAGTTCGGCCAGGCGGTTGAGCTCCGGGAAGGATTCTGGCTTGATGTCGTATTTGTCCGTGTCGAAAAAGAGGTTTTTCAGCGGAAGGGTGATGTCGCCTTTTTGTATTTCCTCCAGGGTGGGGACTTCGATGTTTTCTTCGACTTCGAGCGCAGTTTCATTATCCCGCAGGTCGATGTTGTTGGTAACAGGGTAGAGGCCGGGGCCTTCCACGGTGTAGCTGTACAGGCGCCCGGAGGGCAGGGTGACGAAAAAAGCGCCGGTTTCGGGGTCGGGCTGGATGCGCCCGGCCGGCTCGCCGGTGCTGAGGTCTTCGAGGATCAGCTCTGCCCGGGCCGGCTTGCCGTCCAGCCCGAGGATGCGGCCCCGGATGGTAGACACCGGCTGGGGGCGGAAGCGCTCCGGGACGGCCACCTGGAAGAGTTCTTCCTTCTTTCCGGGCGCATCCCCGGAGAAGTAGGCCGTCGTGCCGTCGGTGCTGATCTTGTAGCCCCAGTCCCTGCCGGGCAGGTTGATCTCCTTGCCGAGGTTTTCCGGCTCGGTCCATTCCAGCCATCCGTCGCCGATGCGGGTAGAGGTGAAGACGTCGAGGCTTCCCAGCCCGCCGTGGCCGCGCGAACTGAAGTAGAGGGTGCGCATGTCGGGGTGCAGGAAAGGGGACCGGTCTTCGAACGGCGTATTGAGCACGGTGCCCAGGTTGATGGGCGGCCCCCAGCCGCCGTCGGGCCGGCGCAGGGAGACGAAGAGGTCGATGTTGTCGTCGTTGCGCACGCCGACAAGGTCCATGGAGCGGGCGGCAAAGAGGACGGCTTCGCGGTTGCTGGCGAAGGTGGTGCTGCCCTGCCATTCCGGCTTGTAGGCATCGGGGAAGAAATTGCGGGGCGCTGACCATCCGCCGGTTTCTTTGTCCGTGTATTTAACGATGCCGCCATCGTACATCAGCAGGGTGGTGTTGTCGGCGCTGATGGCCAGCGGCGCTTCGTGGGCTACGGCAGTATTCAGAGCACTGATGGGGTAGGGGGCACCCCAGGTTTCGCCTTCCCGGCGGGCGGCATAGATGTCCTCGTTGTTGCCCATGTTGCGGCAGAAAAGCAGCAGTTGCCCGTCGGCGGAGATGACCGGGGCGTATTCCCCCAGCTCGGAGTTGACCGTTTCGCCCAGAGGGATAGGCGCCAGGCCTTCTTCCGGCCGTTCCAGCAGGTCCAGCAGGCCGGCAACCCGGGGGTCTTCCTCGCCGAAATAAGGCGCGAACCGGCGGACGGTAGCGGCGGCCTTTTCCCAGTCTTTGCGCAGCAGGTCCTGAGCGATGACTTGTTGCAGGGCGACGAACGCCTGGTGGACGGGCGCCGCCAGCTCGATGTAGTGCTGGAAAACCGGGAGGCGGTCGTCGGTGAACCCCAGCTTGAGGTCGGGCGCGGCGCGGGCAATGGTGATGGCGGCCTGGATGTTGAAAGAATCGGCATAAGTGGGGTAGCGGTTCTGGAAGCCCAGCAGGTCGCCCCAGTCGCCGGTGATGTAGTGGTAGTAATAGACCACCCGGATGGTCCGGGGAAGCTGGCGGTGGTCCGCGTTGCGCAGGTAGCTTTCCGCCCGGGCGATGAAGGGGGTTTCCCGGAGGGCTTGGCTCAAAGGGGCGTCCAGGCGGGCGGCGGCTTCCGGATAATCGGCCAGCAGGTTGAAAAGGCTGCCGAGGTGGGTGCTGTCCCGCTCCTGGAAATAGGCCCGGAAGATGGCGTCCTGAAGCTGCGCCTCCATTTCGGGGCGGTATTCCCGGATGTCTGCTTTTCGGGAGCGGGCAAAATCCCGAAGGGCTTCGTAGCTTCCTTGCATTTGCAGTTCTTCCATCCGGGCCTGCAGGAAAGCCTGCATGGCCTTCTCCTGATTGTCGTGGTCGAGCCGGCTGTAGTGTTCCATATAAAACGTAAGCGCTTCGCTGCCGCCCTTTTCAATGGCGAAGGCCAGCCCCTTTTCGCGGATTTCGTTTTTGAGCAGGCGGATGCCCCGGCTGTCCAGCCCGGCCCGCTCCAGTTTTTTCCGTTCCCCTTTGGAGAGCCTGCGGATGTGCCGCTGGGCTTCCCGAAGGTAGGTATAGGCCGTGTCGGGATTGTACTGGGCGTAAGCCTCTGTAGCGTACAGCCGGGCAAGGCCGAGCAGGGCTTCCGTGCCTTCTCCGTCCTCGCGGAGTTCTTGCTCGAAAGCTGCCCGGGCGGCACCGTAGTTTTCCTGCTCCAGCAGGCGTTGGCCGCTTTGGGCGGAAAGGGTAAAGGATAGTATAACGAAAGACAGGAACAGGCAAGCGCGGGTCAACATATGGGCTGTTTTTTGATATTTACAAATGAGTAGTTTGAAGAGCTCAAATGTATATTGAACGCCTGAAAAGGAAAAACAGCCGTATCAGACTTAGGCACCTTCCTTACAACCCCATCCTCCTGGCCACCCCATTGCTCGCCAGCATCCCGAACAGCACGATGCTGATGGAACTCAGCGGCATCAGGATGGCGGCGACGATAGGAGAGAGGGCACCCTGCACGGCAAAGCTCAGGCCGATGACGTTGTAGACGAGGGCAAAAGCATAAGCGAAGTAGACCAGCTTGATACTGCGCCGGGCAAAATCCAGGAAGCTGGGCAGCAGGTGGAACTGCCGGGCGTCGAGGATGGCGTCGCAGGCAGGGGTGAAGTTGTTGGTGTCTTCAGCGACGACAATGCCGGCGTCGCTCTGCTTCAGGGCGCCGGCGTCGTTCAGGCCGTCACCCAGCATGAGGACCTTGCGGTTTTCATCCTGGAGGCTGCGGACAAATTGAAGTTTATCCTGCGGGCTTTGTTGGAACCGCATATTGCCATTGTCTCCGAAAATGGGCGCCAGCAGAGGCCGTTCCCGGTTGTTGTCGCCGGAAAGAAGAAAAAGGGAGGCCTTTTCGCCGAAGTAGCGGGCCACATTCCAGGCGCCTTCCCGGAAGTGGTTGTCGATCCTGAAACAGCCGCGGAGTTCATGGTTGACCTGCACGTAGACGCCTTCCCCGTCCGGGCATTGCTCATTCAGGAAATGGTCGACGAATTGGCGGGAGCCGACTTTGATGCGGCGTTGGCAGACAATGCCCTGTACGCCTTTGCCCACCTGTTCTTCCCAATCGACAGGCTGGTAGATGGTTTCATCCAGGTCGGGCTCGCCCTCCTCCAGGAAAGCAGCCAGCTGTTGGCTGATGGGGTGGCCGGAGGGCTGCACTACGGCCCGGATCATCTGCTTCTCGTGGGCGTCGAGCGGCTCGCCGATGAACTGAATGTCCCCGCGCCCTCTTTGGGTCAGTGTCCCTGTTTTGTCGAATACTACAGCTTGAATATTGGTAAGCGTCTCGATGACGGCCGTGTTTTTCAGATAAAAATGATGCCGGCCCAGGATGCGCACTGCATTGCCGAAGATGAATGGTATGGCCAGCGCCACCGCGCAGGGGCAGGCAATGATGAGCACGGCGGTGAAGGCATTGATGGCGACCGACGGGTCGCGGGGCAGCCAGTAGGCCAACGTGGTGAACGCCACCAGAAGGATGGCAATCGTAAACCGCTTTCCTGCTTTATCGGCCAGCGCGCTGGTGCGCGATTCCGTCCGCTTGGTGAATGCCTCGTCGTTCCACAGCTGGGTGAGGTAACTCTGGGACACCCGGCGGGTAAGGCTCAGCTCGATGGGGCCGCCCATTTGCCGGCCGCCGGCAAAGATCTTTTCGCCGGCCTGCCTGCGCACCGGTTCCGATTCTCCGGTGACGAAGCTGTAGTCGATCTCCGCTTCCCCTCTGAGCAGGATGCTGTCCGAAGGGATGAGCTCCCGGTGTTTGACGAGGATAATATCTCCGGGCTCAAGCTTGTCCAGGGTGACGGACCGGACCTCGCCTTCCGCTTTCCGGTGGGCGGCAATGGGGAAATAAGATTTGTAATCTCTTTCGAACGACAGGTTGTGGTAGGTGCGCTGCTGAAACCACTTGCCGATCAGCAGAAAAAAGACCAGGCCGGCCAGGCTGTCCAGGTAGCCCGCTCCGGTATGGGTAACGATCTCAAAGACGCTACGCCCGAAAAGGGCCAGGATGCCGATGGAGATGGGCACGTCAATGTTGAGGATGCCTTGTCGCAGGCCCAGCCAGGCCGATTGCAGGTAGTCGCGCCCGCTGTAGAACACCACCGGCAGGGCCAGTAGGATGTTCAGGTACCCGAATACGCGGAAGAAGTAGGCGTCGGCGCCGGGGTCCAGGCCGAGGTATTCCGGGAAGCTGAGCAGCATGATGTTGCCAAAGGCAAAGCCGGCGACGCCCAGTTTGTAATAGAAAGCCCGGTCGGCCAGGGGCTTGTCCTCCCGGTCCAGGTTGCTGAGGTTAATGGCCGGCGCATAACCGATGCTGGCCAGCAGCTCCACCACTTTCCGCAGGCTGGCCTCTTCTTCGGAAAACGTGATGTAGGCTTCCTTTTTTACAAAGTTGACTGTAGAAGCAAGCACGCCGGGGCTGAGCTTGTACAGGTTCTCCAGCAACCAGATGCAGGAAGCACAGTGAATCTGCGGGATGAAAAAGGTAACCCGGGTACGGTGAGTATCTGAAAAATCGATGATTTTCTCCCTGACGTCCGGGTCGTCGAGGAAGGCATATTCTTCTCGTGCTTTTCCCCGGAGGCTGACGCCGGCATTTTCATCCAGTTCGTAGTACCGGCAGAGCCCGTTGTCATCCAGGATCTCAAAGACCGTCCTGCAGCCTTCGCAGCAGAAGGCCTTGTCGTCCAGGCGGACGGTGCTCTCTTCACAGGGCTCGCCACAGTGATAACAGTTGGTTGCAGTTTCCGGCATAGTATTGGCCAGCGGTTGTTCTTTTAGTTGGCTAACGACGGACATAAATATGGCCATTTTTTGGTTCAATACCCAAAACCATGGAACGGGAAATTGCCAAACCCCATGCGCCTGGTAATGTGATGTTGTGATGGTCGGGGCTGGGCTGCTGGGAATAGTTTTAGTGTTACCCGGTTTCGGTCTTCCGGTTTCGGGCACCGGAATGATGGGTAAAGGTAGGCCAGCGAAAAAAAAAGGGGAGTGACATATGTCACCCCCCTCAGGTGATTAAAATCAAAAAGGGCTAAACGTTTTGCTTTGCGAAATAACTATATCGTTACCTTCACCGCTGCACCTGGACCTTCCTGCTCTGGAAGCCGAAGTCGGTAACTATGCGCAGCAGGTACGGGCCGGATGGCAGTTCCAGAGTGGAAATATCCAGCTGGTGGGTGCCCTCCGGCAATGTGCCGAAATCCTTTCGCCATACCAACGCGCCATTTTGGCCGAACAGCTGAGCCTGGACTGCCGAGCCGGCTTTCAGGGCCAGGCTCACGCGGGTTTGCCCGGCGGCAGGGTTGGGGGTGGGTTGCCCCAGGGCAAACTGGCCGGAAACAGTATTGATCTCTGGGATGGCGGTCACTGCTCCTTCATCCAGCGGTATGAAGGCCACGTAGAGGTCGATATTGCCGTCGTTCGTGCGCCCGTCGGCCCAAACCGGGATGGCGTAGCCGTCGGTAGCCAGGATTTGTGTGTATTCGCCTACTCCGAAGTCGGCATTCGCTGCGCCGATCATGGAGAAATCAGCACCCTGGGAGGAAACCGGGAAGTCGTCTTCGAACGTGAGGCCTCCGTCCCTGGAGTAGGTCATGTAATACTTGGTCAGGAGGTTGTCGGGGTCTTCCCGGCGGTCGTACCAGCTCACAGCCAGGGTGCCTTTTTTGTTGACGGCCAGGCTGGGGAAAAACTGCTCGGCGCCGGGGTTGCCGTCGTTGTTGAGGACGATCGGGTCCGACCAGATCAGGCCTCCGTCCTTGGAATAGCTGTAGTAGACGTCCAGCCCCGGGGTGGCTTCCGCCTGAAATCCGTCGGCGGTCCATACGGCGTAGAGGTTGCCGTCGTATTCGCCGCCCGATTTATCCACCCGCAGGTGGGGGCAGGGATAAACGCGGGCCGAATCGATGCCGACCACGTCGCAGGGGCCGCCGGCACCGGGAGGGAAGCAGGGCAGGTGCAACGGAGAGATCCGCACCGGGCTGGAGAAGGTGGCGCCCCCGTCTTCCGAGACGCAATGGTAAAGGCTCAGGACGAAGTCCTGGGCGGTGGCGCCGGCAAAAAGCACGTGTACGTTGCCCTGTCCGTCGACGTCGATGCTGGAGAACTGGGAAAAGACGATGTCTTCCGGCGTAACGTCAACGGCTTCGCCGAATGTGCCGCTGTCAGCCGTTTTGGTTTTGACCAGGATATTATAAGTAGTGTCGGCCAGGTTGATCTCGACATAGGCAGCGTAGAGGTTGTTGCGGTAGGCAGAAGAGGACAGGTCGGTGGCCAGCCACTCCTTGTCCACAAAACGGGATTCCGGGTTGTCGAGGTTGAGGATCTGCCCGGCGTCGATAACCGGGGCCTGCCGCTGCCAGGTCGCCCCGCCGTCGGCAGAGGTGGCCCAGTGCAGCTCTATGCTGATGTTCAGCAGGATGTTGGCCGAGATGGTCAGCCAGGACAGGTAGGCGGTGCCGTCCGTGTCGAAGGCCAGTACGGGGTCGCCGCCGCCGAGAATGAAGGTGAGGGGTTCGAGGTCGTTGACGCCGTTGAATTCGCTGAGTTCCCAGGTATTCCCGAAATCCTTAGTGTAATAAATGGGGAAGGACAAGGGCGCCAGGAGGGCTTCCGCGTCCAGCACCATGCCGGCGATGATGATATTGTTCGAATCGCGGGGATTGATGGCGGCGTGCACCTCGGATTCCGGCTTTTCAGAGCCGCTGACGTTGCGCTCCTCGTTTCGGAAGGAAGCGCCGTTCTGAGTACCGGCATGGGAGGCCAACTGCTGTTGCAGGGCCCTGAGTTCTTCGGAAGACGCTTTCGTTTTGCGCGCCAGGGTGGAGCGGCCCTGTTCGTAAATCCACTGTTTGCTGAAAGTTTGCTGAGCCGCCAGCTGGCCGGCGAAGGCGAACAGGAACGCGCCCAGGAGTGTGCATTTTAATCGGTTCATAGATTAAACTTTGACGGGGTGGTTGGCTCGGGGGTACTGCTTCCGGACGGCAGAGCGGCACCGGCAAGCAACGCCCCGGGCGGTGCGTAGCAACCACAGTAATGTTAAGCAATGGTATAAATGAGGAGATGGTAAGATAGTATACAGGGTGCAGTTTCGAAGGCCGCATAAAGGTAATAAAATCCCGGGCCAAAAAAACAAAAACCCCGCTTTTTCTATGATGATGCAGAATTTTTATATATTTATTGACGGGAATTCAATTGCCAACCTTTTTCGCTCTGCTTTCCGCCTTGTCGTTGACAGTGTGATCATGCATATTTTTTAACCCCGTTTATTGTGGAGAAGTGGATTCAGTCGGGAGTGAAATAAAAATCCAGGCCTATGGATCACGATCAATTGCTGGAATTAAAAGTAACCCTGAAACGGTTGCTTGCCGACAACGAGATAACGGCAACGCTCCAAAAACTGGCTGCGCTTATTCCGGCAGCCCATAATGCGAAGTATAACACCCTGATCCTTTTCCAGCGGGATTTCAAGGTGATCAAAGGGCAGCAGCAGAAAGGCCTGCACAGTGCCGATACACTGTCCAGGAAGCAGTCGGCCTTCCTGGATAACCTGATCAATTTCATCGACGACCTTGCACTGGAAGATCTTTATCCCGGGATTACACCGGAAAAAGAAGGGCGACAGAAAGGCCGGAAGAGCAAAACCGGCAGCGTACTCTATGCTATTCCTCATAAAATGGAGATCGAAGAGGAACAGAAATGCACAGTCCGCCTGGCGTTCGACGAATCGTATCTGGCAGATGAGATGTTTCCCGGCACGGACGTCAGCATCCGAGCGCTGCGAAGGATCGGCTCCCGGATGGAGGTAGAGGTGGTTGACCCCGGCGCGGAGCCGGTATTTTCTGTACGCACCATCAGCTCGCCGGTACAGATCGTGGAAGAAGATGACTTCACGGAATGGATTTACTTCGTAAAACCCTTGAAGGAAGGGGTGCATGAACTGTGGTTGAAGGTCATTATCATCACCTGGCAGGAAGGGGAGAAGATCAAAAAAGATATTGTACTGCAGGAAAAGATCGAAGTGGTCGCTCATCCCGTCGAAGAGGAAGAAATTAGCTGGTCACTCCGGCATTCCGGGCTTATCTTCACTCTGGGCGGCCCATCCGTCGGCGGGTTGGAAGGCGGGACAGATGGCAGCCCGGGGACAGAAGCTGCGGAAGCTGTCCTGACAGGGGCTGCCGGAGGCTCTGCCGGGTTCCTGAGTACGACGCTTTCAAAAATCGCCGCTCTGGCAGGCGCCGCAGCATTGATCGGCGGCCTTTGGTATGGGGCGCAATCGCTGGGAGAACTGGAAAATACGGCGGGCGTACTGATTACCCCCGCAGAAACAGAACAAGCTGGAAACGAAGAGGTGGTGGCGGGACGAGCTGTGCTGGCCAAGCTATCCGAAGTGACGCCAGCCAGAGGGGTGGAATTCGCCCCACATGTTTTCCGCATTGATCCGGGGCGAGACACCACCCTGTTCCTTCCGTCCGGAAGCTTTGTTGTCATCCCTGCCCACACCATTGCCGGCCCTTCCGGCGAAAGGCTTTCCGGCGAGGTGGAAGTCCACGTGCGGGAAATCCGAAAGGCCCATGAGGTCATCGCCAGCGGCATCCCCATGCGGTATTACAACCAACATAAGCAGGAAGAGTGGTTTCAGACAGCCGGCATGTTTGAGGTCCGCGCTTTCCGCGACGGCGAGCCGCTGAAGGTGGCCGAGGGGAAAGCCATAGAGGTGAACCTGGTCTCTGATGCCGACGGCCCTTATGATTTCTGGGAATTTGACCCCGCTATTGGCAACTGGGTGAAAAGAGCCGCGGGCAATGTGCCGGCGAGAAGCCGAATGCCGGGAAATAAACTAAGCCGGGAAATCGAACAATTGAAACGCGAATTGTCCGTACCTCTGCCCAAACCGAAACAGTATGAAGTCTATGAATATGATGTTGCCGATATTGATATCAGCTGCTGCCCGGAGCTAAGGCCGATTGCAGGCAAAATCTACCTGACCCACGGTGGGGACGAACCTGCCCTGGCGCGGGAAAAACACGAGCCCTGGCTCAGCAAAAGGCGTTGGCTCTCCAGGACCCTGAAACGGATGGAGCCGGGCGGCAGGGTCTACGAGTTCAAATGGATGGGCGACACCACCTTCACCACTTACGTCACTCCTCCGCCCAAATCCACAGAAATCGACGCGGCCTTTGCGCTTTACGACAGCCTGATGGAAATCAATAAGAAAAAGAGGCTGGTGCTTCAGCGGAAAGAAGAAATGCTGGATCAACAGTACGCCTTCCGCAGGAGCGTACAGGTGGAAGGGTTCGGCATTTACAACTTCGACATCCTGTGGAAGCGGGAAGACATGGTCGTGGTTGCTGCCGAATTCGGCCTGGAAGGGCTGGATGAAGAACTAAGGGGCCAGGTCATGGCATACCTGATAACCGGCGGCCAGCGGACGGTCATCAAATTCCCGCCTCATGCCTGGAAAGATTTCCGCTTCAGCCCCCGCGACGACAACCAGTTGGTCGTCCTGCTGCCCGATGGCGAGGTCGGCGTCTTCCGGCAGAAGCATTTCGACCGGGCGTTAAACGACATCCGGAGCGCCGCTGAAAACGGCACTCCTTACGTTTTTGACCTGGACATCCTGAAAGGGGAGATTCGCTCGGCCGAAGATCTCCAGCAAATCATAGAATACAAACAGGAGGATTCATGAACCGGCGGCTGGCACTACTGGTCGCCCTCTTATTGCTGGGGTATTGCCCCCCGCTCCCGGCCCAGGAAAATGGCGACACCTTAGCACGGGAATACGCCGATGGTTATTTCCCGGTCTACCCGGTCCGAGAAGGCCACAAATGGGGGTATTATGCCTTTTTAATGGATTCCTTTCAGTTGCACATCGAGCCGAAGTTTGATGTCATCTCCGCCTTTCCCGCCGATTGGAATGTGCTGGGCGCCACACGCCAAAGCCCCTACCGTTTGTTTGAAGCCGATGGAAAGGTCGGCCTGATCGATGACCAGGTCAACATCATCGTGGCCAATAAGTATAAACGCATCCGGCCACTGACGACCGAATATTTTGCCGTCGAAATCGATTCTCTTTTTACCCTCGGCCGAAGGATAGGCCAAACGGATTCCCTGGAGGTCATCTGGCCGGGCCGGCGATACAACGATATCTACTATGCGATGGCTGCCGGAAAGGAAGGCGAAGACTATTTCCTGGTTAAACAATCCGATTATTGGGGAGTCCGCCGGATGGATGGGGAGATCATCGTCAGCCCGAAGTTTGCCCGCCTCGAACCTACCAACGCCCCCGGCTATTTCAAGGTAAAAAGGCTTCTCAATGAAGGCTGGGGCCTGAACACTCCCGAGGATTCCGTGCTGCTGGATTACAAGTACAAGGAAATACTAGTACTGGATGACAACACCTTTGCCGCCCAGCCACGGAACTCCGATTACTGGGAGTTGATCGTATTTAAAAAGGAATGGGATGACGAGGCCTTTTACAATGAACTGGAAAAGGAACTAAAACGCCTGGAAGGCTTTATGCCCGCTATGCACTACCTCAAAACGCCTTACTGGAAACAAACTTATAAAGAGATCAAACCGATCAACAAAGACCTGGCTCTGGTCGTCAGGGAGGAAAGCAAAGGAGGCGTAACAGATTTTTTGTACGATGTCGCTCTGGATGAGGAGTTGCCGTACAAAGAACCCTACAGGACTTATGCTTATTTTGATGAAGAACATGTTCTGGCTCTGCGAAACAAGGTGGATGCCTCCCGGGATACAGCCGGCGGTCCGATCAATTTCCGGCCCCTCTCCTCCCGTTCCGAAAAAGCCGTCCTGACTAATGCTCTCGAAGTGGTGGTTGCTCCCGGGAAATACGACGAGATCCTTCCTTCCGGAATACCCGGCCTGTTCAAGGTGCACGGCAACGGAAGGTGGGGCCTGCTATCGGCGCAGGAGAAGGAAAAAATGGCCGTTGATTACCTGTACGACGAGATTTACCCCTTTAACGAAGAAGGGGTTGCGCTCTGCCGCCAACAAGAGCGGACGGGTGGCATCATCAGGAGGAGGTACGGCGCACTGTCCTGGAAGAATGAAACAATAAATGTCATCGACTGCCAGTTCGATACCGTGTATATCGGGCCCGGCCGGGTGGTGGCGCTGAATTACCGCACCCGGGACCGGTTGATCTTCGCCATCGGGGAAGACGGCACTTTTTTCCGCCTGGACGGCCTGCGGAACGTCGTCAGAGACCGGGTGTCCGGATTCAAAGGATGGAAAGAGGCGGAGGGCGACCGCATCGTTCCTTTTGAACATAAGCCCGGTTTTCATGCCCGGGGGGCACTGCGGGCAGATTCGACCCTCTGCCGGGAAGATGGCGGATACTACCGGGCAAAGACCCGGTCTGCGGAATGTAATGCTGTTCGCTATATCGACATCCTGCAATTCGGCGAATCGGCAATCGCGCTATACCGGCATGATGTGCCGATAGATAATGCATTCACTTCTGCTGTTATTCAAAAGCCCCTTGCCTCCGTATCTCTTTTCGATGCTTCTCAGGGCCGCTTCCTGCCTGCACCCACAATGGCCGGGTTTCGCCTGATGGGGGAAGATTGCCCGGCTACGGCTTTCCTCAGCCCTTCCGGTCAGATGGGGCTGATCGGCCGGGACGGAAAGGAGGTCACCAAAAGGGATGGTTCTCCCCTGCGATACACTTATATTGGCCCGTTCATCGCTGGCTACGCCCGCGTGTGTAAGGGCGGCAAGCTGGTCTGGCGGCAAAATGCAGGTTGGGTCGGAAGGTTCCGCATTCACCGCCTGTCGACTTTCGCCAAAGACTTCAACCTGCGGGGCACGTCCAATCTCGATCAGAACTTCTCCGATACGGAGGCCTGGGGCATTTACGCTATGGCCGATGGAATGAGCGAACCCCGGTGGGGGTTTATCAATGAACGGGGAGAGGAGGTCGTGCCGCCCCGGTACGAATACGTCCAGGATTATCTGGAAACAGACAGCTGCGCCTTCATACTCAAGGCCAGAGATTCTATCAACGTTGTGGATAACGTCTATTTCGGGCTGCTCGACAACCGAGGCCGGGAGATTATCCCGCCCCGCTATGCCAGCATTGGGTTTACCCATGAGTATTTCGTGGTGAGCAGGGCCTCCATTCCTGTTTTTTATTACGATAATAAGGGAAGGCAGGTTTTTGTCAACCGCACTAAACCCCGCCCGTTTTCGGAGGGCTTGTCTTTTTTTAGAGATCCCGGCAATGGATACTGGGGCTACATCGACACGCTCGGCACGGTAGTGATCCGGCCGCAGTTCAAAAAGGCCAGCATCTTCTCCGGCGGGTTGGCTAAAGTGGTCGATACGCTCGGGAAGGTTTTATTTGTAGGCAAAAACGGCGAGATTGCTTTTTCGTCCCCCATTCCGGAAAAATTCTGGCAGAGTAACCTGGGTGTCTTTTCCGAGGGCCTCTGCCCGGTCAAGAAGGGGGCCCGCTGGGGGTATTTAAACAGCCGGGGAGCGTACGCCGTTCCCTGCCGGTTTACTCAATGTACGCCTTTCTCTCACGGCGCTGCGAGTGTCCAGGTTAAAGAACGCGACGCTTCCGGGCCGGCGGTGATCGATACAGCGGGCAATTTCCTGGTACAGCCTGGCTTATATCAACGCATCGGACCGTTCAATTCCAATGGGCTTGCTCATTACCAGGACAAGGAAGGGCAATGGGGGCTGCTCGACACGACAGGCAACCCGGTAATGGAAGCCAGGTACGCACAGATCAAGGATGTGGAATTCCCCAACGGCTTTGCCCGGGTCATGTCCGGGAAGCGGTTGTGGGGGCTGATCAACCTGAAGGGCGAAGAGGTCTTGCCGCCAGGATATGAAGCGGTCGATACGGTTTCCGAGGGCATGGTAGCTGTGCGGGAGAACCTTCGTTTCGGAGGCTGGGAGATTTACGACCTGCGCCGGCGTAAGATGCTGAGAGGGGAATATCAGGAGGTAGCTCAGTTTCGGGGTGGGTACTCTTTGGTGCGGGAAGGCAGGAAACGCAAGGTCATCAACCGGCAAGGAGAGGAAATTCCCAATCAGTCGGGGGCATTCAAATTCTTTTCCGACGGCCTCTTTGGCATGGTCGGGAAGGACGATAAAGAATATTATGCCGACGCCTACGGCAACAACGCGTTTTTCCAGGATTTTAAGGAAGTCAACCCCTTTGCCTTCGGGGTGGCCGAACTGACCGGGAACAACGGCAAGAAAATGGCGATCAACCGCCGGGGCGTAGTGATCGTCCCCCCGAAATACCCTTTCCTGAGAATTGATAAGAATGGGTTCGTCCGCTGCAACCCGCAACGCTTCTACGGCTTGTACGACCGGGAGGGTAACCTCCTCCTGGAGCCGGAATATGACCGCATCATTGCCTACAAGGACTGGCGGGGAGAATATAACGGCCTGCTCCGGGTGGAATGCGGGGAAAGCGTCGGTTACTTCCGGTTGGAAAAAAATAAGGTGAGAGAACTCTGGAAACTTCAAAACTGACCTGATGCCTGTACGGAAAAACTACCGATGGGGCCTGCTTATTGCAGTAGCAGGTACCCTTCTGGCCGGCTGCGCCGGATGGAAAAGCGGAAAGAAGGACATCGACCGCCTAACCGCTTATATGGCCGGCGACTTCGTCAGCGAAGAACCAAAAAACAGCCGCCACCGGGCAGGATACCATGACATCCGGCTTCACATTCGCCGCATCTGGAGACGGGATAAAACGGCCCGGTGGCTGTATATCGAACAGTCGCTGTATGCCCTGGAACAGGAACGCAACCCCTTCCGGCAGCGGGTCTACAAATTATATAAGAACGACGATAAAGACGTCCGGATTTTCTGCGACTTGTACGAAGTCATCGGGTTGCCCGAAGAGGCCATGTACAAAAAGCTTGAATACTTTGACGGCATGTACAAGATACTCGAATCTCCCCGGAGAGAATTCGTCGATACCACCCGCCTGATAAAGCTGGACAGCTGCTCTTTCCAATTCCTGCCTAACGGTGATTTCTTCAAAGGTCAAATGCGCTACGGCCGGAGAGGCAACTGCCGGGAAGGCGGCGAGAACGAACGCTACATTCAGTCTTCGAATATCGCAGTCTATCCCAAAAAAATCGAAAGCAAAGATGTCGCCAGGACGGTGGAAGGGAATTACTTACTCCGGGGTCCGGAAAGCACCTCGCACTACATCAAACAATGACTGCTCAGTAATCCGTTTTTATAGAATTGTCAAAAGGAATCTTAAACTGGTAGAGCACGTCCTCATCAGTGTGGTCTTCCAGCACATCCAGCCCATAGCGGATCTTGCGGGGGTCGTCGTAGGCCATGGTGCCGAAGATGCGGTCCCAGAACGAGAAGATGTTGCCGAAGTTGGTGTCCGTCCACGGGCGCTCAAAATGGTGGTGGAACTTGTGCATGTTGGGCGTGATGAAAACGAGGCTCAACGGCTTGTCCAGCCATGCCGGCACGGAGATATTGGCGTGCGTCAGGTAGGTGAACAGGATGCTGGTGATGCGGTAGATCAGGTAATAGGCAAAGGGCATGCCGCTGATGATGATGGCCTGCAGGGCGAAGCACTCCCGCAGCAGGTAATCTCCCGGATGGTGGCGCGTGCCGGTAGTAGCATCCACCTTGGTGTCGCTATGGTGTACCATGTGGAATTTCCACATCCACCTGACCTTGTGCAGCAGGTAGTGGGCGACATACTGCGCCACGAAGTCGAGCAGCATGATAGCCAGCAACAGCTCTGCCCAGATGGGGAGGTCCGTCAGGAAGAGAAACCCAAACTCCTGCTCCTGCGTCCACAGAAAAATCCCCACGGTGGCCAGCCCGAAGAGCACGTTGATGACCAGAGAGGTGGAGAGGAAGATGAGGTTGACCCCGGCGTGCTTCCACTTGCGGTAGTCAAATCGGGAAAGCGGGATGGCGCCTTCCAGTATCCAGCTGATGGACAGGCAGATCATGATCCAGGCCAGCTTGTACCAGTTGGGCATTTGGGCGAAGAAATCCAGGAATGCTTCCATTTTACAGACAAAGTTTTTATACTGTCGCTAAAGTAGCTCGTTTTTTCTAATTGGTAAAACCAGACAGGATTTTTGAAGCAGACAAGATGGACAGGATTTGGGGGCTGCGTTGGTATAGACAGGATGAACAGGATGGGCAGGATTTGGGGGCTGCGGTGGTATAGACAGGATGAACAGGATTTGGGGGCAGGAAGGGCCGGACGTTCCACTTTTAAGCTTGACCTGATGAAATAGATGGGTGGTGTGTTGGTGTAGACAGGATGAACAGGAGGGGCAGGGTTTGGGAGCTGCGGTGGTATAGACAGGATGAACAGGATTCACCCTGTGAAATAGCGCAGCAGAAACACCCGAGTATTTCACAGGGTGAACAGGATTTGGGGGGCAAGCTGCTTTTGGTGGGCAGGATGGACAAGTAAAATATTTTTCAGTAAAGTTTCGTAACTATTTAGGTGGCTTGCCACCTAACCCGGTTTTATTGCCACAAAGACACGAAAACTCTAAGATTACACCAAGGCTTAGTGCAATCTTGGTGTCTTGGTGTCTTTGTGGCAAAAGCCTCTTAGCCCAGCTAAATAGTTACAAAGTTTCAGAGATAAAACGGATCAAAACAATATGGAAAACGCCGTAGTCAACTGGTTTTCGCAACAGGGCTTCAGCCCCGTCAGCATAATGCAAATCCTCTTTTCCCTGATGATCAGCATCCTGTTCATTCAATCCGGGCTGGACAAGGTGTTCAACTGGCAGGGAGAGCGGGATTTCTACAAAAGCCACTTTAAAGACACCATCCTCGACGGCACGGTACCTTTCCTGATGCCGGTCATCACCATTTCGGAACTGGCGGCGGGTTTCCTCTCCGGTGCCGGGCTGGTGGCCTTGCTCTTTACCGGGCAAACGGGTATTGGCCTGCTGGGGATGCTGGTGGCCTGCCTGTCCATCATCCAGCTGTTTTTTGGGCAGCGGGTGGCCAAGGATTACAACGGGGCCGCCGTGCTCGTGCCGTACTTCCTGATGGCGGCAGCTGGGGCGTACTTTTTTATGTTGTAAGAAAGCTTCTAAGTAAGCGGACACAATTAGCGTAACAATACAACAATATAGCCATATAACAATTGCCCCAGGAATAGAGCTGCCAAGCCACGCTTTCGAAGCAGCATTAGTTACAATAAATGTGTCCAACTACTTGAGACAGGCGACTTACCCCAACTCCGTCAGCGCCAGCACCAGGAACAAAAGCAGCGTTGCGGCCAGCAGCGCATTGGCCAGCCAGCCGTTCCTGAGCTCCTTCAACCACTTTTTCTGGTTGTTCATATAAAGCAGCAGGGCCGCGAGGAAAGGCATGAAGAAAGCCCCCGTCACGGCATACAGTATCCCTACCCAGGCCGGCCGGCCAAAGACGGCCAGCAGCAGGGGAGGGATAGCCAGGAAGGCGAGGAACAGGCGATAAGGCGTCGAACGGGGGCCAACCGCTGCCTTGCCGGGCGTTTTACCCCTGTGGTTGCGGTAGGTTTCCACAAAATCGGCAAACAGGTAAGGCACCCCGTCCCATACCCCCAGCATGGAGGAAAAGACGGCGCCCCAGAAACCGATCATGAACGCCCAGCGGCCGAATTCGCCCGATCCTTCCGCGAGCCGGCCGGCGATGCTCAGGATCATGTTGTATCCTTCTACCTGTCCCGGCTGCACTCCGGCGGCAATGATGATGATGGCTGCGCCGAACAGGCTGGTCAGCAGGTAGGCGGCGCCCAGGTCGATGCGCGTATGGCGGAGGAAAGCCGTTCCCCGCCACTTTTTTTCCTGGAGCCAGTAGGAATAACACAGCAACGTGACGCTGCCCCCTACGCCGCCGATGATGCCCAGCACCAGCAAAACTCCCTCGCCCTGTGCCGGCACCCTCGGCAGGAACAGGGAAAGGGCTGCCTCCCCCCAGTCGGCACCCACCTGGGCGGCGCTGGCTACCACCACGCAGAACATCAGCCCGATGAAGAACTTCATCAGGTTCTCGATGGCCTGATAGCGCCCCCGCAACACCAGGGCGGCAGCAATCAGGCTGTGAATGGCGCCCCAGGCTGCCACCGAAGGCCGCGCTTCCGGGAAAAGAGGAAAAAGGGTATGGGCCGCCAGCCCGCAGAAGGAGATCAAAGCGCCGGCCACCACAAAGGACCACAGCAATAAATAGATGAAAAAATAAAGGGAAACGGCCCGGGGCAGCTTCCGGACCCACCCCTCCAGCAGGGTGGTTTCAGTGGCCAGCTGCCACCGGGCGATGCCTTCATTGAGGACAAACTTGAGCAGCCCGCCCAGCAGGGCCGCCCACAGGATGATAACGCCGTAACGCGCCCCGGCAACCGAAGCGGCAATCAGGTCGCCGGCGCCTACGCCGGTAGCGGCCACTACAAAACCTGGGCCGAGGTAGCGGAAGAAGGAGTTTCGTTTTTCCATGGGGCAAAGATAACAGGAGCTTTATAGCCGACGCCAGAAGAGTAACCTTAACCCAAGTTCGATAGGTAGCCCCCAACTTTTCATCTACCCATTATTTGTTATTGTCCGTCCACCGTCCGCCGTCCGCCAAAATCGGGGGCTACCTACCTATCGAAACCCACTTAAATTATTTCCCCCCGCTCAATTCATTGATCTTATACTTGGCGCGCTCGTTGTACTTCGCGTCCTTGACCATCTTATAGGCTTCTACGGCCGCCTCGGCCTGGCCCAGGGCTTCCAGGCTTTCCGCCTTGGCCATGTAGTACTTGCTGGCGTCGCCCTCGCCGGCCAGCCCGATGGCCTTGTCGGCGTGTTCCACCGCTTTTTCGGCGTTGCCCTTTTCTTTTTCGGCGTAAGCCAGGTAATAGTGCACCTCGGGGCTTTCCCGCTTTTCGAGGTAGGCCATGGCGTATTCAGAGGTGGCGTCCCACTTCTTGTCGCCCCAGGCTACGGCAACGACGTTTTCGGCTTTGCTGTACATTTTTTCCGCCTTATCCGCTTTCTTGGATTTAATGCAGACATCTCCGGCATCGATGTAGGCGGATACCGATTCTGTGACTTTGCCCAGGCCTTCCAGCGCCTGAGCGCGGCCGATATAATTGGCGTAGAAACCAGGGGAAAAGGCAATACCTTTATCGTAGGTAGCCAGGGCGGTTTCGAAGTCGTCGGATTTGCGCTGGTCGTTGCCCACGTAATAGGCGGCAATGGCGCCGTTGCGCTTGGCCAGTTTGACTACCTCGGCGTCCGCTTCCGGGTCGGCTGCCTCGATAGCCTGCTCCATCAGGGGAAGCGCTTCGGTATAATTCTTGGCCTTGATCTGCTCCAGCCCCGTATTGTAAAGGCTGGCGGCAGATTCCTGTGCGCTGAGCGCCAGAGAGAATCCTGAAAGGAGTACGACGGTAGTCAGATAGTTTAAATGTTTCACGGTTTATCAGAAGTTTTGGTTAAACAAAGAAGTGCAAAAATATTATTCCTTACAGAAAATGAAAAATAACTTCCGGTTTTGGTTGGGTGCAGGACGAAAGAAAATTGTTTGTATGCCAAACAGTTAAACGGGAGCGAAGGAAAAAGGTTGACGGGAGGGTAGGGGGAGGGGGGTACTGGTTGTTGCCAGATGTGATTTTTGCATGGAGAGAACGCCGGAAACCGGAGTTGGCAGTTGTTTGCCGGGAGGGTTCCAGGTTCCCCGACAACGAACAACAAACAACAAACAACAAACCCACCCTGGATAGATAACCGATTATCCCTCTTTCCCACATCCTCCGTCACATCACAGGATTATTGGTTGCCGGGGCCTCCGCCGGGCGCTTCCGCTTCCACCTTTTGTGGGTCCAAAGCCAGTATTGGGGGGCGCGCCGGATGTCTCCTTCGAGGATGCGGGTATGCTTCTCGGTGATGGCGCCGTGCGGGGCAGTTGCCGGGTTGGCCTCCACGACTTCGAATTCCATTTCGTAATAACCCCGGCGCATCTTGTGGACATGCCCGAAGACAACCGGGTAGTTGTATTCCCGGGCGTATTTCTCCGTGCCGAAGAGCACGGCGGTGTCCTGGTTGAGAAACCGGGTCCAATATACGTTGATGTTGTTGGAGGGCGACTGGTCGGTGGCCAGCAGGGGAGCGGTCAGCCGGCGGGTGTTTTCGGCGAAGAAGGCCTTGGTTTCTGCCTTGGGGACCAGCTCCAGGCCAAATTGGGCACGGGATTGCCGTAGCTTCTGGTCGAGAAAGGCATTGCCGAGCGGCTTGTAGATGCCCACCGCCTGGTGGGATGCCTGCGCGTCGAAGGCCACCGCTGCCAGTTCCCAGTTGCTGTAGTGCCCGGCGGCAATGATGATGCTTTTACCCTGCCGGTAGAACTGCTCTACCAGCTCGGGGTTGCGGATTCGGCAACGCCGCACCAACTCTCCTTTTGAAATGCTGAAAATGCGGACAAACTCCAGGAACATGTCGCACATGTGCCGGTAAAACCTGCGGGCAATAGCCTCTGTTTCCTTCGGCCCTTTTTCGGGAAATGCATTGCGCAGGTTGGCGAAGACGACTTTCCGCCGGTACCGCAGCAGATAGTACAACACGAGGAATACGAGGTCCGACAACAGGTAAGACACCCTCAACGGGACGAGAGATAAGGGTTTGATAAAAAGATAGTAGACAATATAGCCCATGTGTTTACTTGTTTCTTTAGGCCCGTAATCCCGGGCCGTTTCGTTTCAGAAAAGTTATTGCTTGTTCGCAGTCAGCTTCAGTTCGGGCGTTTCTGCCTTCACGCCAGTCACCTTTCTGTGCTAGGTTTTAAAAAAGAGAAAGATAGCCAAAAAAACTGTATTGGCCAGGTACTCTGCCATCATGCCGGGAGGATAGACGAATGGGGCCTTTTTTTCTGCCAACTGCCAGTCTGCTAGATTTTTTGCCCCTCGATTTGCCCGGCAATTTTGCGCGATCTTAAACTGTAGTGCGACCTGCCGGGCCGTTTTGTTGTCCAACGGCAATATTTCCCTGCGGGCCGCGCAGGATCTTCAAAAATAAATTTGCCAAAATGAAAAGGAACAGCAAATCCAACATCGTCATTTTCACCGTTTGCCTGGCCGCGACGGCCAATTCGCCGGCTTTTGCCCAGCAATCCATAACCAATTCTCTGTTGGGAACCACCGACATTCCCGCTTACATCCAGGAGGTGCCAATGCTGCCCGCTACCCTGGAGGAAGCCGCCTACCGGGCGTATGGCGGCGATTACCTGCAGCCCGACCACCAGTCGATGGACAATTTCTACAAGCCCGCAGAAGACAAAATCCGCCTGGTGCAGCAGCGCTATGAAGACTATTGCCGGGAAAAGTATGGCAACGCTGCCCCCGACATGGAGGCCATGAAACAGGACATAAACCGCAACCCCATAGTGAAAGGCATGGGCGGCGTGGATGCCGTCCAGGACATGAGCCAGCAGCAAGCTGAAGAAGCCGCTACCCAGGCCGCTAACCAGTACATAGCGGACCCCTTCGCCGCCAGCGGCATCAACTCTCCCGGCATGACGGCCCTGTATCAGAAAATGATGAGCGACCCGGCCTATGCCCGTCGCTTCGAAAAAATGAGCGAGCAGGAACGCATGGCGGAGCTGCAAAAATACATGGCTAATGACCCCGCAGTGGCCAATACGCCGGAGCGGGCACAGCAGGCCAGGCAACAGATGGCCCATAGGGACAACGTGACAAACTCAATGGAGATTAACCAAAAGCTGACAGAAATGTCCCAGGAAATGTATGCCGTGGTGAACAAATACGGCGAGAGGCTCCAGGCTATAGACAACCAACCCGGCAACCACGCCGAAATTGATGCTGATTTCAACCGGAAATACAACGCCCTGCCCGAGATCATCGCCGGCGAAGCGGGCCGCCAGAAAGACCCCGAGCTGGAGAAAAAGCTGCGGATAGAGACCGCTGCCCGGCACCGGGAATTCGCTGCCGCCAGCCTCAAACAGTATATCCCCTTGCTCGACGAGCTCAAAGCGCAATACGTCCGGATCGCCGATTCCTATATGCAATTTATCGCTGCCAACCGGCACCGCGTGAACGGCGACCCGGCAGGCTTGTACGATGGGACGAACACCGAGCTTGCCATCGCCAATTTTGAATCCTCCCTTCTCGGTTCCGGGCTGGATATCATCCGGCAGGCCCGGCAACTCACCCGAAACACGGCAACCTGGGAGCAAAATTACCAGGAGGTGATGCAGGCTTACCTACCGGCCAAAGAATAGCTTCAATCGGCTTTGCAGAACTTCGAAACGTAGCTGCCTCCCGGCCCTTCCAGAGAGAGGAAATACAGTCCGGAAGGCAGGCCGTCCAGGCTCAGCTGGATTTCATTCCATCCTGCTTGGCAAGAGACCTCCTGTTCTTTGACGAAGTGGCCCAGGGTATTGTAAATCGAAATCAGGCCCGGGCCGCCGGTTTCGGAAGGGAAGGCCAGGGAAATCTGCTCTCCGGCAGGGTTCGGGTAGCACCATAGCCGCCCTTCCTGGTGCCGGCCGGCGGCTTCCCGCTTGCCGGCAGCCCGGGCGGGGCCGACCAGGAGCTTCAACGGGAGGCTGCAGCCGCTTTCGGTGAAGAATTCAGGCCGGAGCAGCGTGCTGTCCAGTTGGAGGGCACCCTGCAGGCCAGGCAGGGCTTTTTTTGCCTTCAGGACCAGGCGGAACAGGGCTTCTTCCTGGTCCAACTGCTGGGGGCGGGCGTCCTCCGAAACCCAGGCCACCTTTATTTCCCGGCCTGCTTCTCCGGTGCGGCCCACGTTTCTTTCCACCGCAAAGCCAGGCAGGCCAGCCGGGTGGATGCCCGCCAGTTCGACCAACCGGGTGTCGATACGGAAGCCTATCTGGAAAGCGCTCAATGCCTCGGAGCCGGCTGGCCGTATATCCAGTTCGATAGCCTGGCCGGCAGCCAGCGGCAGTTGTTCGTACAAAAACGCTGGATTTCCTTCCGGGCATCCCCGAAACTGGGCTGGGGCAGGGGCAGAAATGTTGCTTCCATCCAGGTCGCCCAGTTTTATCCCGTCAAAGCCGTTCTTCCCGCTCATCCCGTCGGCGATTTCAAAAACCCACCCCTCTTCCAGGTAGGGAGCGTACTGGCTGTAGCTGATGCCGCCTATGGTCATGTCGAAGGGGCCCGAATGGAAAGAGGCCGGATAGCGTTCCGGAATGTACTCCGGGACAAAGCGCCAGGGGCTCCGTTGCCCGGGAAATTTGGTGATGTCTCCGGCGAGCAGGCTCAGCATCAGCCAGCTGTCCTGTAGGGTAATGCTGCCGTCATTGTCCAGGTCGGCCGCAATCTGCTTGTAGCCGTTCAATGGATAATTGCCCATCAGGTATTGGTGGAGCAGCAAGGCGTCTTTGATGCTCACCCCTTCCAGCCAGTCTTCTGTGGCGTAACTGTTTTCGAGGACTACCCGGGTGGACGGGGCGATGTAATCGTCCGGATTGTCATCGTAGCCCGGGTCGGGGTTGCTCCCGACCTTCATCACATAGGCGCTGGCCGCCGGGGAGTAGGCGATACCCTGGAATTGCCCGCCGGTATTGGTGATGGTGTTGCAGCGGCGGTGCGTATCGCCGTGGCTGAGCATGATCAGCACGTCGCCGATGCCGGTTTGAGTTCCCTCATAACACACCTCATCTTTAAGGTTTACGCACAAAGTGGCATCGTACTGCCGGCTTCTCACAGTGGCATTGTAATAGGCCATGCGTTCGTACTGGCCGGAGGTGAATTCCCGGCGACAGGAACCGGTATAAGACATGATGTTTCGGATGCTCGCCTCTGTATCCTGAAGCTCATGGCCATTGTAATCGATGTAATCGCCCTCGTAGTTGCAATTCCTGACGATACAACCCGTACAGCTGCTTCCGCTGAAGGGGTAGTCCTGGCAGTCCGCCGCCGCCCAGTTGGGGAAGTAGGTGTTGCTGAGCTTGCAAAAAGCTGGCGTGTCTTCAACGAAATCGCCGGAAAGGCCGGCGTTGGGCCGGGCGAATGACAAGGTGCTGTCGGGAGTGCGCAGCACCAGTTCCCGGCGCCAGCTGTTGTCGTTGTAAGCTCCGTAGGGATGGTCCTGGAAACCACTGTGATAACCGGGAGTCGGGTTGCTGGGGTTGTTGTAGACCCTGGCCCCTTCGAAGGTATGGACCAGGCCGAAACTATGCCCTGCCTCATGCGCAAAAGTGGGGTCGAGATAGCCGCTGCTGGACAGGGACAACAGGTTGTTCCTGGAGTCGACCGCCGAGGTGGGGGTATTGCTGTTGGGATTGACATTGCCGGGGAATTGCGCGAACGAACCTGTCCCGCTCCGGGTATAAACATTGAGGGCAGTACTTATATATGACAACTCCATCAGGTGGCGGTGGGCATTGAATTCCGCCAACCCGGAGTGGTCGATGTAATTCACTTCTCCGCATTGGACGAAATGGAGGTTGATGGGCGCAAACAAAGAGTCCAGCCTGGCCAGGGCCTCGCTGATCAGGGATTCGTCGACCTCCCGGCCGGCAAAACTCCCGTCATCGTCCCGAAACACGGTGAAGTAAACGGGCACGGCCTGCTCAGCGCCCCGCCCGGCCGCCGCTCCGGCGGAAAAGGCCCGCAGCCGGGGGATGTCGTCCAGGAACTGGCGGTAAATGGATGCGGTGGCCTCCGTCAGGCATTCGCCCTCGGGCGCCGGCCCGGTTTGTGCGTTTGCCCTTATCCCGGCAATGAAAAATAAGGCCGCCCAAAAGGACATGGTGAGTATGTTCTTCTGTTTCATGAGCTTTGTGTATTTGTTTGGGCAGGGCAATAGGATGCCCGCCACTCGTAGTTGTTTAAAAAACAGAGTGTTAAAGAATGAATAATAGAATTGAGGGCCCCGTCCCGGGAATTTGCCCCGGGAGTGGGGATAGAAAGGGGGGTAAAGCCTGAAAGGCAGTCAAGGACCTGCCGGCCGGCCGACATTTAAGCAAATGAAGGCACCGGGCAAACGGGCTTGAATGTTGTGTTGAAAGTTATTGTCCTGAGTTATGCAACACCGGTTGGAACATACTTCGGTACGCTTAGTGTTGTTACAGTGCAGTTCTAGATGGTCTCAAAATTAGGTAAGGCAAAGATGAAGCGGACGGACAATTTGCAGTTTTTACATACCCCCTGCAAGGGCAGGACGGCAGGGGAGGCGGCCCTTGAAGGGCCAGATTGGGCAGTTCCCAAGATTGGTGCATTGGTGCATTGAGACGGCCCTTGAAGGGTCAGGTTAGGCAGTTCCCAAGGCATGGAGAAGGTGGGCCCGGCGGCGGCTTTTCAGCTCTGGTGCTCTGGGCTACAGGGTTGTATCCGGACGGACACCGCCGGTTACAGCGCCAGGATTTCCGCCATCCGGATCAGTTCCTTATCCGGCTTTTTGGGTTTGACGATGGCTTCTTTCAGCGGGGTGAACTTCACTTTGTTGTTGACCAACCCGACCATGACGTTCTCCCTGCCTTCCAGCAGGCCTTCTACGGCGTGGAAGCCAAGCCGGCTGGCCAGCACCCGGTCCATGGCTGTTGGGGAGCCGCCCCGCTGAAGGTGGCCGATGATGGCTACCTTGGTGTCGTAAAAATCGAATTGCTCTTTGACCATCCTGGCGATATCCTGGGCGCTGCCGGTCTCATTCCCCTCCGCCACGATGATGACGCTGAACAGCTTCTTGCGGCGCGCGCCTTTTTTCAGGGTGTCGACCAGGGCGTCGATCGGGGTGCTGGATTCCGGGATGATCACGCTTCCGGCGCCGCTGCCAATGCTCGTATTCAGGGCGATATAGCCGGAATGCCGGCCCATGACCTCGACAAAGAAGAGGCGGTTGTGGGAGTCTGCCGTATCCCTGATCTTGTCGACCGCATCGATGGCGGTGTTGACCGCTGTATCAAAGCCGATGGTGAAGTCGGTGCCAAACAGGTCGTTGTCGATGGTGCCCGGGATGCCGATGAACGGGATATCATATTCTTCGGCAAAAATATCGGCGCCGGTGAAGGTGCCGTTGCCGCCGATAGCGACACAGGCGTCGATGTCGAAGGCAAGTAGGGATTCGTAAGCGGCCTTGCGCCCCTCTTCCGTACGGAACCGCTCGCTGCGGGCCGTTTTCAGGATGGTGCCGCCCCGGTGGATGATGTTGCCTACATCGCCGCGCTCGAGGCGTTCCAGGTCCCCGTCGATCATGCCCTCATATCCGCGGAATATCCCGTAAACGTGCAGGTCGTGGAAAGAAGCGTTCCTGACTACTGCCCGCAGGGCGGCGTTCATGCCCGGAGCGTCTCCTCCGGAAGTGAAGACTGCTATGCGTTTGATTTCCTTGGTCATCAGTAATTTCGGTTTTCCCGGCGGCTGTCTGCCATAAGGCCTCAGTTGTGGGTATGGAAAGACACCAGGTTGTCTATTGGCTTTTGAATGAAGTTGCCCGGCGTCATCGCGCGTTCCTCCAGCACGATCCGGATGACATCCTGAAAATAATAGGCAACGGAACCAATGAAATGGATCGGCAATGACAAGTGGTTGTCGTATTTCCTCACGTGGCGGTCGATAAACTCGGCAAAAGAGTTGTACAGCAACCTTTGGATGAAAGGATGGCCGATGTTCTGGCTCATGAATTTTGTAAATGACGCCAGATATACATTCGGGGTTTCTTTTCCATAAATGTGTTTCAGGATTTCTTCCTTCCCTCCCGGAATGGCTTTGTCCATCTCGCTCCGCAGGCTCCGGGGCAATTCCCGGTAAAAGTAGGCCCGTATGAGGCTCTTGCCCAGGTGGGTGCCGCTGCCCTCGTCGCCCAGCAGGTAACCCAGGTTGGTAACATTATCTGTCACTCTGGCACCGTTGTAAAGGCAGGAATTCGAACCCGTTCCGAGTATGCAGGCAATGCCGGGCTTCCTGCCGCAGGTGGCCCGGGCAGCGCCCAGCAGGTCGTGTTCGACTTCGATGTCGGCATTGTAGAAAATCCTCGTCAGGGCATTGCTGACAACCCCTTTGAGCTTCTCGTCCCAACAGCCGGCACCATAATAGTATACCTTGACCGCCTTATTGGGGGTCACATCGTCGCCAAAAACTTCCTGAAGCTCCTGGTAGATTTTGTTCTCTGAATGGAATACCGGGTTGAAACCCATGGTGCTGATGGTTCGCGTCCCGGTGCTGTTGACCATCTTCCAGTCCGCTTTGGTTGACCCGCTGTCGACAATTACAATCATGATTTAATTGGGTGATGGATTGACGGCCAAAGGTAGTGTAAAATTTACACTAACTCAAGAATGGCGGCTAAAATATGCTGATGAGCGCCCCGGCAGGTTAACCTTCCAGCTTTCCTACGGCCTCCCCGATCCGCCGGATGGCCTCCCGCAGCTCTCTCTCCGATGCGGCGTAGGAAATGCGGAAGCAGTTGTCGGCGCCGAATGCGGAACCTGTCACTACGGCGACGTGGGCGCTGTGCAGGATGTATTCGCAGAAATCATCGGCATTGTTGATCACCGTGCTGCCGGACCGCTTCCCGAAATAACTGCTGATATCCGGAAAAATATAAAAGGCGCCCTGTGGCCGGTTAACCTTCATGCCCGGGATTTCGTTCAGCAGGCCGGTTACCATATCCCGGCGCTGGCGGAAAGCTTCCCGCATTTCGTGCGTGGGCGTCATGTCCGACAGCAAGGCATGGGCAGCGGCCTTCTGCCCGAAGGAAGTGGCGCCGGAGGTGAACTGCCCCTGGACTTTGGCGCAGGCATCGGCAATCCAGGCCGGGGCACCAATATAGCCGAGGCGCCAGCCGGTCATGGCAAACCCTTTGGAGAAGCCGTTGACGGTAACCGTCCGTTCCTTTACCTCTTCGAAAGCACCGATGCTGGCGTGTTGGCCGGTGAAATTGATGTACTCATAAATTTCGTCGGAGACAATATAAATGCCTTCGTGGGCGGCGATGACCTCCGCGATGGCCTTCAGCTCTTCGTACAGGTAGACCGAGCCGGTCGGGTTGCAGGGAGAAGAGAAGAGCAGCATCCTGGTCCGGGGGGTTATGGCTGCTGCAACTTGCCCGGCGGAGGCCTTGTAGTCGCGATCGATGTCGGCGCTGACCAGCACGGGGACCCCTCCCGCCAGCTTCACGATTTCCGAGTAGGAGACCCAGTAGGGCGCCAGGATGATCACTTCATCGCCTTCGTCGAGCAGGGAAAGGCAAATGTTGGCGATGGATTGTTTGGCGCCGTTGGAGACGACGATCTGGTTTAGCCCGAAATCCAGGCCGTTGTCCCGCTTGAACTTGGTTTGTATCGCCTGGCGCAGTTCTACCAGGCCGGGCACCGGGGTGTATTTGGTGTAACCTTCGTCTAATGCTTTCTTGGCAGCCTCCTTGATATGGGCAGGGGTGTCGAAATCGGGTTCTCCCAGGCTGAGGCTGATCACGTCGTTGCCCTGGGCGGCCAGGTCGCGGGCCATCTGGGCCATCTTGATGGTAGCAGATTCTTCCATCTGCTGTATCCGCTGCGAAAGGTGTTGAATGCTAACCGTAGGCATGTCCTCTTCTTGTTTGGTGAAAAATCTGTGCCTGCAAAAGTAGGCTTTTTGCCAACCATCTGTATTCAGTAACCAAATTTTTCTATATTCGACGCCGAAAACTAAGTGATTCATGAGCAAAAAGAGAAAAGCCCCGGCAGGCAAAAGCCGGCGGAAGGAGACAGCGGCGGAGCGCCCCACAAAAGCAATTCCGAAAATGGAAACTGCCAGCCCTGAACAACTGGCACAATACAAAAAGGTTTTTAAGTTCTCGGCTTTGGGGATATTGCTCATCACCGTTGTTTTGTCTCTGTTCAGCGGGATCAATGGCGATGATGAATTCCAGAATGACTACTCTGAAAAACTGGTAGATTACTACCTGTCCTTCGGCGCCGATACGGCAGCGCTCTATATCGAAAAGGGCAATATGCATTACTACGGGGGCTTTTTCGACCTGGTTACCGGCCTGGCCAACCGGGCGCTGGGTTTCGAGAGCGTAGATATGGGCTATCACCACGTCCGCCACGTTTTCAATGCCATCATCGGAGTGCTGGCTATGCTTTTTGTCGGTTTGCTGGCCAAAGAGATCGCCGGCTGGCGCGCCGGCATCCTCGCCCTGTGGTTCATCTTCCTTTCGCCCCGTTTCCTGGGGCATTCGCTGATGAACCCCAAGGACATTCCTTTTGCCGCCGGTTTTGCCATTGCCGCTTACTATATGGTGGTGTTGTTTAAAAATATGCCGAAACCCGGATGGAAGACGGCTCTGGGCGCCGCCCTGGGCATAGCTCTGGCGCTGGCCACCCGCGCCGGCGGGCTGCTGTTGTTTGGCTACCTCGGGCTTTTTGCCGCCGTTGACTTTTTGCTGAAATATGGCCTGAAGGGCATTGCCCGGGAAAGCCAGGTTTTGCTGGCCTATCTTGCTTACGGGCTGGGCATTGCTGCCGCGGGTTACGTGCTGGCCATCCTCACCTGGCCGGCGGCGCTGGCCGACCCTATCGGCCACCCCCTGGCAGCGCTGACGGAATTCTCCAAGCTCGGGGTAAAGATCCGCGTATTGTTTTCCGGAGAAAACCTGCTGTCGGATGATACCGCCTGGTATTATTCCGTACTTTGGGTCGTCAAAACCGTGCCGCTGTTTACGCTGGCCGGCTTCATCGGCAGCATTTTTGTCCTGCCCACGATCTTAAAGCGCTATAATACGACAGCCGTGCTACTGGCGTATTTCGCTACCCTTTTTCCGGTAGCTTATATCATTTACAAGGATTCCATCCTGCACGACGGCTGGAGGCACCTGATGTTCATCTACCCGAGTATGGTGGTGATCGCAGCTGTTTTCTGGGTGGTGCTGGAGAGCTTTTTCCAGAACAACAAAACAGGGCGCTATGTATTGTGGGGCGTAATAGGATTGCTGGCTGCGGACGCCGTGCTTTTTATCGTCCGGAACCCCCAGTACCCTTACGTTTATTTCAACCCGATCGGAGGCGGCATAAAGGGCGCCTATGGCTATTACGAAACGGACTACTGGGGCGTTTCCGTCCGGCAGGCTATAGACTGGATGGAAAAGGAAGGCATCCTCAGCCCGCAGATGCAGGATACAGTGACCCTGGGCACCACCTTTTTCTACAACACCAGCCGCCTCACCCGCAACCGGTTCAACGGCAAGGTGAAGGTGAAATACGTCCGCTTTAATACCCGTTACAGCGAGCCCTGGGATTACGGGATCTTCCCTTCCCGCTATATCCGCGGGGCGCACCTGCGATCCGGCAACTGGCCCAACAGCAAAACCATACATGCCGTCAGGGCCAATGGAGTGCCTCTGCTGGCTATCGAGAAGGATGAAAATAAATATGCCTACCGGGGGCAACAGGCTATGGCGGCAGGCAACCCGCAGGAGGCCATCGCCCAGCTGCAGGCAGAGGTGCAGGCCCATCCGGACAACGAGGTGGCCTGGGGCACGCTGTCCAGCCTGTACATCAACCTGGGGCAGTATCAACAGGCCCTGGAAGCGGCTCAGCAAGCCCTGGCGGCAGCGCCGGATGTGGAAAACGCCCTGCTCTACGAGGGGCTGGCCTATCTCAACCTGGGCCAGCCGCAACGGGCTCTGGGCTCCTTCGAACGCCTCGTCCGGGTGAATGAAGAATACTACGCCGCTTATTACTATATCGGGCTGGTCTATGAATCCACCCAGAACTACCGGGCCGCCTTCGATAACGCCCAAAAGGCCATCGAGGCCAACCCGGCATTTAAACAGGCTTATGAACTGGCTGCCCGGGTTTTACAGGCATTGGGCGACAATCAAAATGCCGCCCGTTACCGGGAAGCCGCGCAAAAGCTTTAAGTTTGTGGCCCAATATCAGAGACAGATCAATGAACTATAAACTGCTGTTCCCTACTTATCGCAACCGCTACCTCTTCATCCAGCGAAACCTCGGGCGGCTCGCCCGCGAGCGTCCCTTCGGGCGGGCCCTGAACCTGGGCGCCGGCGAAGGCGACTACGACAGCATGATCGCCGGGTATTGCGGCCAACTGGTATCCTGCGACATCAATGAGCAGGACGTCGACTACGCCCGGGCGCTCAATGCGAAGGTGCCCAACCTGGAATACCGGGTGGAGGATGCGCTCAACCTGAGCTTTGAGGACAATACTTTTGACCTGGTCATCTCCGTGGAAGTGATCGAGCACGTCGGCCGGCCCGAACGGATGGTCGAGGAAATCCAACGCGTGCTGAAACCGGACGGCCTGGCGCTTATTACTTTCCCCTCCCTGGATTTCCCCTTCACCTACGACCCCATCAACCGGCTACTCAGTTACTTTACCGATAAGAAGATTTCCCAGGGCGCTTACGCCTTCGGTCACGATTACCTGGTTTCCAAAAAGGACTTCCGGGCCTGGGCGGAAAAGAACCATTTCCGGGTAGTTCAGGAGCGGAACCTGAGTGGTTACCTCGTCGGGCTGCTGGAGATGTACTGGACGGGGATCATCCAAAGCATTTTTAAGGCCAACGCGACCAACCTGTCCGATCGGAAAGAAAAGAAACTGGCCCTCCGGCCATCCAACAAAGGGCCTTTCCTGACCGTATTCACTGATTGGATCATCAAGGTGGATGATGCGCTTTTCAGCCGTGCCTCAAGCTCCGTCGGAAAAGGCTTCATTGTCCAGAAAAACAGATAAACCGGCTTTCTTATGAAAGAAAAATTGCAAAAACTACAGGATAAAGCCGCCGCCGCCATGATGGGAGGCGGGGCCGATAAGATCGAGAAGCAGCACGAAAAGGGAAAGCTCACCGCCCGGGAACGCGTCCACTTCCTGCTCGATAGCGGCTCTTTTGAAGAAATCGGCATGCTGGTCACCCACCGCAGCAGCGATTTCGGGATGGAAAACCAGCGCATCCCCGGCGATGGCGTAGTGACCGGTTACGGGACGATCGACGGGCGGCTGGTCTATGTCTTCGCGCAGGATTTCACCGTCTTCGGCGGATCCCTTTCGGAGACCCACGCCGAAAAGATTTGCAAGGTGATGGACCTCGCCATGGAAAACGGCGCTCCCCTGATCGGGCTCAACGACTCAGGAGGGGCCCGCATCCAGGAAGGGGTCAGCTCCCTGGGAGGATATGCCGACATCTTTTATCGCAATGTCATGGCCTCCGGCGTCATCCCGCAGATCTCCGCCATTATGGGCCCCTGCGCAGGCGGTGCGGTGTATTCTCCGGCCATGACTGACTTCACCATCATGGTGGAGCATACCTCTTATATGTTCGTCACCGGGCCGAATGTGGTCAAAACGGTGACCAATGAAGAAGTGACGGCCGAAGAGCTGGGCGGGGCCAGCGCTCACTCCACCAAATCGGGGGTGACCCACCTCACCGCAGATAACGACCTCGATTGCCTGGCCAAGGTCCGGCGCTTGCTGAGCTACATGCCCCAAAACTGCGAGGGCCAGCCCGCCAAATTGCCTTCCAAACTCGGGGATGAGATCAGGATGCAATTGCGCGACATCGTTCCGGATACCGCCAACCAGCCCTATGACATGAGGGATGTGGTGGAAGGCATTGTCGATAAAGATTCCTTTATGGAGATCCACGCCAACTATGCCGAAAACCTGATCGTGGGGTTTGCCCGGATCGGAGGGCGCAGCATCGGCATTGTTGGCAATCAGCCCATCAACCTGGCGGGCGTGCTCGACGTGGACAGCTCCAAGAAAGGCGCTCGTTTTGTCCGCTTCTGTGATTGTTTTAATATCCCGCTGCTCGTCCTCGTGGATGTCCCGGGCTTCCTGCCGGGTACCGACCAGGAATGGAACGGCATCATCGTCAACGGAGCGAAACTGCTCTACGCCTTCAGCGAGGCGACTGTCCCCCGGGTAACGCTGATTACCCGGAAGGCCTACGGCGGGGCCTATGACGTGATGAACTCCAAGCACATCGGCGCGGATATGAACTTCGCCTGGCCCTCGGCGGAGATCGCCGTGATGGGCGCCAAAGGGGCTTCCGAGATTATCTTCCGCCGGGAGATCAGGGAAGCCGGCGACCCGGAGGCCATGCTTGCCGAGAAAGAGAAGGAGTACCAGGAAAAATTCGCTCATCCCTACCGGGCCGCCGGCCGGGGCTTCATCGATGAGGTGATCGACCCTAAAGATACCCGGCGTAAGCTGATCAAGGCTTTCGCCATGCTGGAAAATAAGGCGAAAAAACTGCCCAAGAAAAAACATGGGAACATTCCGCTGTGACAGAAAACGTATATTCGTGCATTCGTGTATATGTGCATTCGTGCATTCGTGAGGTTGCTCCGGAAAGTCCCCCAAATGAGTGGATGTCCGCCTTCGCCAGACTTCGGCGGATGAGAAGTGAGGGACTGAATGAGTGAATAAATATAAAATATGTATTGTTTTTAAAATTAAACCTTATTACATAGCTGATTCTATTCACTCATTCGCTAAGTCACTCCTTCACTCCTTTCCCAGGGTTTCCGGAGTGTCCTCACGAAAACACAAATGCACAACCACTCAAGCCCCTAAACGCAACAAAAGATGCCAGACCGCGCCCTTCAGTATGACCTCATCGAGCAGCCCCGGGCCCTCGATGCCTTCTTCCAGGAACACCGAAAGCTTTCCTGGATGGCCTTTGATACCGAATTTGTGGGGGAGAAGCGTTTCCACACGCTGCTCTGCCTGATACAGGTAAAGTCGGAAAAGGGGCTCTTCCTGATCGATCCCATCCGGCTGAAAAACCTGGACCCCTTTCTTGAGCTGGTCGCCGACCCGGGCATCACCAAGATCACTCATGCGGGCGACAATGACTATCGCTTATTGAACAACCTTTTCGGCATCGTGCCCGTCAATGTGTTTGATACGCAGGTCGCGGCCGGCTTTGTGGGCTATAATTACCCGGTTTCCTTCCGCAAGCTGGTAGAAAGTGAGCTGAACGTCCACCTCAAGAAAGGCTACGCGGTGGCCGACTGGGAGAGCCGCCCGTTCCAGTCGAAGCAGTTGCGGTACGCCCTGAACGACGTCCTCTTTTTGCCGGACCTCTGGCAGAGCCTCCAGGAGAAGCTCCGGCAACAGAACCGCACCCACTGGGCTGACGAAGAGCTGGGGCTTTGGGAAAAAGCTGAATACTATTACAGAGACCCTCATGACGAAGCCATCAAGAGCAACCTGATGCGGTCGCTCAAGAACCGGGAGCGGGCATTCCTGATCCGCCTGTTTGCCTGGCGCCGTGAGCTGGCGGAGAAGCGCGACCACTCCAAAGAGATGGTGCTGCCGGCTAAGTACATCAGCCAGATCGTACGCAGCATATCTTCCGGCAGAGAGGCCCTGAAGCACAACCGGCGCATCCCCTCCAAAACGGCGGAACGTTACGGCGCCATCTTCGAAGAACTCTACAACCGGCCGGTCACCGATGAGGAAAAGGAAATCCTGAAACGCATTCCTTCCGACCTCGACGACGACCCCAAGGAACAGATCATCATGGAAATGCTCTACCAGGTGATCAAGTACAAATGCCTGGAGGAGGACATCTCCATCAATATGGTGGTGCCCCGCGGCGAGCTCAAAAAGATCCGCGCCGACGAAGACGACGCCCTGGAACTGCTGGCCGGCGGCTGGCGCCAGGAAATGCTCGGCGCCTACTTCCTCGACTGGCTCTCCAATGCCAACCGCATGAAGGTGGACCTGCTGGATGACCGGATCGTCATTCATCCGGAGGGGCATTGATTGGCTACTCTTCTAACGTTGGACAGGAATTGCCTGGGAAGTGTACGATGTACGGACGTAGCGGCAGCATAGGCTGTGTGCGCTGTGCGAAATCAAACAGGCCCAGGCCTCCGGCTGTCCAGCAGTTCGACTGAACTCACGCCGAAATCCCTGAAATGGCAGCCCATTGATTTTAGAAAAGGCTCAAACCTGTGGAATTAATTCGCCCGATAGCCCTTCTCCGGGCAGGCGGCTTTTCCACAGGGCCAACCTGCCGTACATCAAACATTTTACCCGGACGAGCTTCAGCGAAGACGGGCGCACATCGCACATCAAACATCCCAAATCTCCCCTGGTTACTGCCTGCCCACCGAAGCCGAATGGGAACACGCCGCCCGGGACGGCCACAACCCCGAAAGCCGCCCTTTCAGGCAGTTTGGCGCAAAAACGATTTTATGGCCTCCTCGATATCCTTCTTAAAAGCCGCTTTGTCGAAGCCCTTCACCTCCCCCGGCCGCTCCAGGCATTCGAGCAGGCCCGACAGTACGTACTGGTCGTATTCCATGTCGGCCATCCGGATGGCTTTAGCAAAATCCAGGTCTATGGTCAGGAACCACTCTTTTCGTTTTCTCAGATACTTGTTTTTGTTGGTCCTGTGCCGTTCCGGCATTTTTTCGCTGATGGTGGGGCTGTAGGTAATGCCTTTTACTGCATCGCCGTATTTTGAAAGGTCGATCTTCTCGTCGATGTGGTCTGATATGCGAGCTATACTGCCTTTTTTTACCAGGGCAGGGTCTAATACCAGTAATATGAAAAAATCAGGTGCTTCCATTATCGGTAAATTTTGTTTCCGGGCGGCCGTTTCAGCCAGATGCCTGTGTTTTTGAGCCTCATCAGGTTTTGATAGTGTATCTTGTATAGATAAATACTGTCTAACTGAACCTTGTAACAATAATCTTTTGTCCCATAGTTTTGTGCGGCCAATATCACCCGGTTGATTTTGTATTCAAGAGCATTTTGCCTGGATTCGAATTCACAGGTCTCGCCATATTTCCAAACTTCTCCTGATTTTAAAAATATGGATTTTTGGCCATCCGGGCAAGTGTAACATGCCCGGTAACCATCTCCTGACGCCACGGCAACATACTGAACGCACTCCTCCCTTTTCTTTTTCTGCTTTTCCAGACGTTCGTAGACTTCGGGAATTACCTGCGGGTTCCCATCTTCATCCAAATATACATAACCTTCCGTGCCTTCAACGTACTTTCCGGCCATTTGAACCTCGCGCTTTGCAATGAGGAGAAGAAGGATGGAGAGTATAAAAATGAGTAAGAACTGGAAGGGAGGCCGGCGGCGGCCCTGCCCGGAGGGCGGCCTTGAAGAGGCTGTTTTTTTTGGTTCGGCAACGACAATTGCATCCATGTCATAGTTTTTGGCTGATGAAAGTTAAAAAACGCCTCTCCGCCGCTAAGTTATGTAACTTTTATCTTAAAAAAAAGAAAATTTTATAACCTCCTGCCAGGAGCAAAACCGGAGGGTTTTATTTTGTTTTTTGATTTAAATAATTGTTTGTTAGTGTTTTAGGTTGAAGGTGTGAAAGGCGGGGTGTAATATGGTTATAGTTTTTGTGAATGTGTTAATGTTTGAAAAAAGATAACTTCTTAGTGTAACTATTTAGCTGGGTCAAGAGGTTTTTGCCACAAAGACACGAAAACCGGGTTAGGTGGCAGGCCACCTAAATAGTTGCTATTTTTAACAAAAAAAAACCATGCCTGCTTCCAGCCAACCGTCCGCGCCTCCCTACCGTTTCCCCGAATCCGCCCCCTTTGCCATGATCAAAGCCGAAGGCGGCGCCTTTTCCATGGGCGGCGAATACGAAGACGAACAACCCATCCACACCGTAAACCTCCGCACCTTCTGGATCGGCCAACACCCCGTCACCCAATCCCTTTGGGAAGCGGTGATGGGCGCAGGCAGCAATCCGTCGTATTTCAAAGGCGGCCACCGCCCGGTAGAGCGCGTCAGTTGGTACGCCGCCGCCGTGTTCTGCAACGCCCTGAACGAGCTGTGCGGCTACGAGCCTTGCTACTTCAGCGACGAGGCCTTCCAAAAGCCCTATGGAAAGACAGCTTCCGGCTACACCCTGCCCAACGAGGGTCCGGTACATCAAAAATCGCACTTCAAAAATCGCACATCGCAAATCTCCCCCGCCCACCACCAGCCCAACAAGCCCCCCGTACATCAAACATCACAAATCGCAAATCAAACATCAAATATCCTCCCCGGCTACCGCCTGCCCACCGAAGCCGAATGGGAATACGCCGCCCGTGGCGGCCCCCACCCCAAAGGCCGCCCCCGCTACGCCTACGCCGGCGCCGACAAGCTGGACGAAGTGGGCTGGTACGACGACAACAGCCACGGCGAAACTAAGCCCGTGGGCCTGAAGCTGCCCAACGAACTGGGCATCTACGACATGAGCGGCAACGTGTGGGAGTGGTGCGAGGACCAGTGGCACGATAATTACAAAGGCGCGCCGGACGACGGCTCGGCCTGGGTGGATAAGGAGCAGGGTGCTAACCGGGTGTCCCGGGGCGGCAGCTGGTACGACGACGCCGTTTACTGCCGCTGCGCGTCCCGCAACTACTGGCATCCGCAGGTCCGCAACCTCACTCTCGGCTTTCGCTTGGTGTGGGTTTCCCCTTCAGTTCACCCTGTGGAATAGCGAGGCGATAGCCGAGCAATATTCCACAGGGTAAAGTCGGTTTGTTTTCCGGCACGCCCGTGAGCGAGCGACGGCCTGATGCCCAACGGAGCGAGGCGAGCGCGAGCGAAGCCGGCGAAGTTGGGAGGAGGGCCGGAGCGGTTGTGAGGAGCGCGGGCCCCGACCCTTTGGGTACGGGGCAGGCTCTGGAGGCTTACGAAAGGTTGCCCTGGGCAGCCATTTATACTCAACGGCAATAGGTTTTCCCGACACTTTGTGTACGGGACAGGTAGTGCATTTTGGGTGGACTTCCCCTTTAGGGGATTTGAGGGGCGGGGGGAGGCAATGCACAAAACCTATTGCAACCAAGTATAAAAAAGCTGATACTTGTTAAAACCTGTGTGAAACAGGTTCTCGCGGGCCTGGAGGCCCGCGCTCCTGGAAAACGGCAAGGCATAAATAATAAGAAAAAACAAAACACATGCGAATAAAAATTTTTTCCATCCCGGTAGTCGGCGGCGAGCGGCTGGCGCAGGAAATGAATGCTTTTCTGAGTTCAAAGAAAATCCTGGAAGTTGACAAACAACTGGTAAGCCAGGGGCAGAATGCCTTCTGGAGTTTTTGCATTACCTACATCGAGGGCGGCGTTGTCCTGCAACCGGACAAAGTAGATTACAGGGAAGTCCTGGACGAGGCCAGTTTCCAGCGCTTCGCCCGGATGCGGGAAACCCGGAAGCGCCTGGCGCAGGAGGAAGGAATGCCTGCCTACGCCATCTTTTCTGACAAAGAACTGGCGGCTATGGCTAAAGTGGAGCGCCTCACAGCAGCAGCGATGAAGGAAATTAAGGGGGTAGGGGAGAAGAAAATAGAGAAATACGGGCAACATTTCATCACAAAGAAAGAAGATGAAAAGAAAGAATAACCTGCTGCCGGCCATTGCCGACCCGGATAACCTCCGCCTGGCGTTCTGGAAAGCGCGCAAGGGGAAATCCTGGTCGAAGCCCGTCCGGGCCTATCGGGCCGATTTGGACGCTAACCTGATGCTGCTTCGGGAGCAGATACTGTCCGGCGAGGTTCAGGTGGGGCGTTACCATTTTTTCAAGATTTATGATCCAAAGGAGCGGCAGATTTGTGCGCCATCCTTTGGCGAACAGGTCCTGCACCATGCCCTGATGAATATCTGCCATTCCCGGCTGGAAAAAGTACAGGTGTTTGACAGTTATGCCTGCCGGAAGGGAAAAGGTACCTATGCCGCTCTGGAACGGGCAAAAAATTATACGCGCCGATACCGTTATTTTTTAAAACTGGATGTCAAAAAATTTTTCGACACCATCCATCACAATGTGCTCAAAACCCAGCTGGCGCGGCTTTTCAGAGATCAGGACGTGCTGGATATATTTTATCAGATCATAGACAGCTACGAAGCCCATCCTGACAGGGGCGTGCCCATCGGCAACCTCACCAGCCAATACTTTGCCAACCACTATCTTTCCGGTTTGGATCATTTCATTAAAGAGAAATTGCGCATCAAAGCTTATGTGCGATATATGGACGATATGGTGTTATGGCACAATGACAAGGATGTGTTGAAACAGGCGTGGCGGGCAATAAAAAAATATGTTGAAAACGAGCTGCAATGCCAGCTGAAGCCGGCCCTTCTGAATTCCACATCCTGCGGCCTGCCGTTCCTGGGGTATGTGGTATTGCCTTACAACCTTCGCCTCTCCTTGCGCAGCCGGCGGCGGTTTGTTCAAAAGCTCCGGGTACTTGAAGAAAGATTTCAATCCGGGGAGTGGGATGAAGCCACTTGCCAGCGGCGGGCGCTGCCCCTCCTGGCCTTTACCCAACACGCCAACGCCAAAGCATTCAGAAAAAAAGTATTTTTTGATAATTCTGATTAATTTAGCGGATAAGGGCAATTGCCGCAGGGTGCTAACCGGGTGTACCGGGGCGGCAGCTGGAACAACAACGCCGATAACTGCCGCTGCGCGTACCGCAACAACTGGCAACCGCAGAACCGCAACAACAATCTCGGCTTTCGCTTGGTGTGGGTTTCCCCTTCAGCTCACGGGATTGTCGGATGACAACCACTGAACAGGCAATTGTCCGGCTCCTGGCCCTGCCGGGACAAAAATGCGGGTAAACCGCCCGGGCGGCAGTATTAGTAACCGGGCCAGGCGAACGTTCTGCCGCCCTTATTGATTGCAAACGAACCATTGTACAATATGCCCAAAACCCTGGACCAACTGACAACCAACCTGGAAAAACTGGACAGCGTAGACGCCGTCCGGCGGAAAAACAACAGCTACGCGCTCTCTGAAGAGGGAAACATTATTGCGCTTAGCCTCTCCAACAGCCCGCTGGAGCGCCTGGCGCTGGACGAACAGGCGGCGGCGCTGGAGTACTTGTATCTGGCCGGAAATAAGGCGTTAAAAGAGGTAACTATAGAACATCGCCTGCCCAAGCTGGCCCACCTGAATCTGAGCCGTTGCGCGCTTGGCGCTTTGGCCCTGCCCGAAGGCCTGGTTGTTTTACGTCAGCTATACCTGCAGGAGAACGAACTGGCCGAATTGAATTTTGAGGGTGCTTGTCCGGCTTTGGAACTGCTGGACGCCAGCCAAAACCAGTTGAAAACATTTTCTTTGCCGGAGGGCTTTAGCGCCTTGAAGTATCTATACCTGGGGGATAACCAGCTTGAAAAAGCGGTTCTGGGGCCGGATCAGGAGAAACTGGAAATCCTGCACTTGCGCAACAACCGGCTTCGGAATTTGCCGCAGGAGGTTATCCTGGCCGGTTGGCTGGAAGCCTTGTACTGTGCCGGCAATGCGCCCAAGGACATCCCCAAGGTGTTTTTGGGAAGCTCCGGAGGTTACGCCAGCAATAATTGCCTCGAAGAAACCCGGATTTGGTTCCAGGATTTACAAGACAACCCTGCCGAGCCCAACAAAACGGTCAAGCTCATGCTTACCGGCAACGGCAATGCCGGCAAAACCAGCCTGTTGTGCGCCTTAAAGTATGGCAAGTGCGAACACGTCCACAAATCCACGCACGGGATTGAAATAGAAGCGCTGGAAAGGCCCGCTGTAACCTTTAACGCCTGGGATTTTGGCGGCCAGGAAGTATATCACGGCACGCACCGCCTTTTCATTGCTTCGGAGGCCATACAGGTTATTTTATTTGACCCGGAAACCGAAGAAGAAGCCCGGAAATATGTCCCGGTAAAAGACAGGATACTGGATGAGAAAACCCATAATCATTCCATTGAGTACTGGTATGAAACGGCGAAGGAAATAAGCCCCGACAGCCAGTACCTCATCGTTCAAAATAAAAAAGACCGCTTCGGAGAAAAAGACAGCAGGGTACATCAGTACAGCAAGGACCGGGCCCGGTTTTTACATCTGAGTGCCAGGACCGGGGCCGATGTGGACGACCTGGACTATTACCTGAATAAACATGCAAAAGAGTTGCCCGATTACGGTATGCTGATGCCGGAATCCTGGCTGAATGTGCGCCAATATTTCCTGGATAATATGCTTAAGGCGCCGGAAGAAACCCGGAAGCTGATCACTAAACAGAGGTTTGGCCAGTTGTGCGAAGAAAACAAGGTCAGGGCAAACACCAAAGACATGTTGTTCAGGTACCTGCACCATAGCGGGTTCTTGTATTACCATAAAAACCTGGGCGAGAACATCATTGCTGACCAACGCTGGGCGCTGGATGCTATTTATCAGCCGCTGAACCGCGGGAAAGAACACTACAAAGAATTCAAAGAGGACTGGAAAGGCAAGATTCGGGTGCGCCGGCTGTTTCAGGTATTCAATGAAAACCCAAGCGCAAGAGGGGGGTATACAGATAAGGAAAAATGGCTTTTCCTCTCGTTTATGGAAAGCTGCGGCCTGTGTTTTCAGCTGAACAACAAACCGTCGGCAGAAGGGCGCACGGTAAGCGATGTATACGTTTTTCCGGAATTCCTGCCACCCGACAAGCCAAAACCAGTAGAAAACGACTGGGCGGGCAAAGCGCAGGACGTGCATGTTTTTCGCTATCGCCTGCGCTGGCTCAACTACTTCCTGATCCAGTCTTTCATTGCAGCTTTAGGCCGCAAAACCGAAACCGACAACATCTGGCGCAACGGCATTCACGTATCTACTCCCGAGGGCTGGTTCAAAGTAGAACTGGACTACCGCCAAAAGGCGATATTGCTCTACATCGAACAAAAAGCGATGGGCAAATGGCTCACCGCCATCCTGGAAGAACTCAAAGTAAAGCAGGAGGGCAATGCCTGGGAAATTTCTGCCGACGGGCAGGACTACCAACCGTTCAGCCTGGAGGCCTGGCAGCAGCAACAAAAAGAAAAAACGCTGCGCCAGGAAGAAGCCGCCGAAATGGGGAAGGAAAGCAAATCCCTGCCGGAGCGATTGCCGGACGTTAAGCAGGAATACGATGAAAAAACGGTGATCCTGTTCGTCGCTGCCAATCCACATACCTCCGAAAAAATGGGAAGCCAGGCAAAGGAGCATTCCTGTATCGTCAGGGCAGCCCGAAACAAATGCGAAGTGGAAGACGTGTTCTCGGCCAGCGCAGTAGAAATGAACAATGCCATCAGCCTCTGGCATCCCCACGTGCTGCACTTCTGCGGACATGCGGATCAGGATGGCATCGAATTGCATGACAGCTATAAAAGGACAGGCCGGCCGCTGGACATAGAGACGCTGGCTAAAGCCTTCGAAAGCATAAAACAGGATTTTCCCCAGTTGAATGTCGTTTTCCTCAATGCCTGTTATACAGAACAAGCTGCAAAAGCCATAAGCAGGAACAAGATTTATGCCTTGGGTACAGCTGATGAAATCCATTCCACCAATGCTATTCCTTTTGCCGAAGGGTTTTATTTTCAATACGCTTTGACCAGGGATGTGGAAAAGTCGATCCGGCATGGGCTCCGGCAGGTCCTTATGGAGAAAGAAGAGGATATAAAACATTTGATCCACCTGTTTTACAACGGAAACCGCATACCCATTTAAAACCATCATTCATGAGACAAGAAGAAGCCGCTCTGCGGGCCTTCCTCGCGGCAAAGCTGAACGAAGCCGGCCTGGAAGCAGACGAAAAAGCCATCGCTGCCGTCGTCGCAGCCACTAAACTGGAGGAAGGCGAACCCAAGGAAGAAAACGAAACCCGCCACGTCTCCATCCATGAAGGAACGGACGGCAAGCTGACCGCCAAATCCATCAAGTGGTACAACCTGATGAAGGTCTCTTTTTATGACCTGCGCAACTTCCTGCTGACCGAGCTGGCTATCTTGTATTCCGACGATACCAAAGCACAGGTCATTCTGTCCTTGCTCAACCTGTTAAATGAATTCCATTCCAGGTTGGCCTACAAATTCAATGAAACGGACGCCAGAATTCTTTTGGCTATCTACCGGCTCAACAAAGATACCTTTGCGCTTCCTGATCTCCTGGATGCCTACTCGCAGCAATTCGGCACGCCCCTGCCCGCCTCTCAGGCAGAACGCTCCCTGAATTTTTTTGGCAGCCTGAAAGTATTGGCCTTGCTGAGGGATGGAAATTATTCCGTCAAAGAAAAAATGATCTACGAACGAGATTAAGCTGATTGCTAATGAATGCTGATCGCCGGGAAAACTTTACTCAACCCCTGCCCAACGGCGCCGCTTTTGAAATGATCTTCGTGGAGGGCGGCGCCTTCCTGATGGGGAGCGAAGAAGAACGCGCGTTCAGTTGGGAAAAACCGGCCCATCGGGTAGAACTCAAGCCTTTCTGGATCGGCCAACACCCCGTCACCCAATCCCTCTGGGAAGCCGTAATGGGCGCGGGTAGCAACCCCTCGAACTTCAAAGGCAACAACCGCCCGGTAGAGCGCGTCAGCTGGTACGACGCCGCCGTCTTCTGCAACGCCCTGAACGAGCAGTGCGGCTACGAGCCTTGCTACTTCAGCGACGAGGCCTTCCAAAAGCCCTATGGAAAGACAGCTTCCGGCTACACCCTGCCAAACGAGGGCCCCGTACATCAAAAATCGCACATCAAAAATCGAACTTCACAAATCTCCCCCGCCCACCGCCAGCCCAACAAGCCCCCCGTACATCAAACATCGCAAATCCCAAATCAAAAATCAAAAATCCTCCCCGGCTACCGCCTGCCCACCGAAGCCGAATGGGAGTACGCCGCCCGCGGCGGCCCCAGTCCCGAAGGCCGCCCCCGCTACGCCTACGCCGGCGGCGACAAGCTGGACGAAGTGGGCTGGTACGACGACAACAGCCACCGCGAAACCAAGCCGGTGGGCCTGAAGCTGCCCAACGAACTGGGCCTCTGCGACATGAGCGGTAACGTGTGGGAGTGGTGCGAGGACCAGTGGCGCGATAATTACAAAGGCGCGCCGGGCGACGGCTCGGCCTGGGTGGATAAGGAGCAGGGTGCTTACCGGGTGTCCCGGGGCGGCGGCTGGAACTTCAGCGCCGGTGGCTGCCGCTGCGCGTACCGCAGCAGCTGGCTACCGCGGAGCCGCAGCTACGATCTCGGCTTTCGCTTGGTGTGGGTTTCCCCTTCAGTTCACCCTGTGAAATAAAGCGGAGCTTTAGCGGAGCAATATTTCACAGGGTAAAATAGCGAGGCGATAGCCGAGCAATATTCCACGGGGTAAAGTTGGATTGTCGATCCGCAGTCCCGTGAGCAAGCGACGGGGCGAGGCCCAACGGAGCAAGGCGAGCCTAAAGCGAGCCGGCGAAGTTGGGCGGAGGCCCGGAGCAGTGACAGGATAAGAGGATTGCGGGGATGAACAGGACTTGCCTGCCGGTGACAAAAGGCTCTGCACCGGCAATCCTGTCCATCCTGAAAATCCTGTTCACCCTGTCCCTACCTCAGCCCCCTTTTCGTCAAATTCCTTTTATACTCCGCCACATTATCATTATGCCCCCCCAGCGTCTTGGCAAAGGCGTGCAGGCCCGAGCCGTCCCCCTTAGCGCAGAAGAAGATATAGTCGTGTTCCTCGGCATTCAGCACCGCGTCGATGCTGGAGATGGAAGCCATGCTGATGGGGCCCGGCGGCAGGCCGGCGTAGAGGTAGGTATTGTAAGGGGAGTCGAACTTGGTATGATAGTGGGTCACCCGGGGCGTATCGAAGTCGCGGCGGGCAAAAACGGCAGTGGGGTCGGCCTGCAGGCGCATGCCGGTGCGCAGGCGGTTGAGGTAGACGCCCGCCATGCGCGGCTTTTCCTTGTTGACGAGGGTCTCCTTTTCGACGATAGACGCCAGCGTGTAAACTTCCTGGGGCTTTAATCCAAGGGCCTCGGCTTTTTGGAGGCGGTTATCCTTTTCCCAGAAGGCGTCGTGTTCTTTGGCCATGCGTTCGACAAACCCCCGGGGGCTGGTATTCCAGAAAAACTCGTAGGTGTTGGGGATGAACATGCTCATCAGGGTTTCGGGCGTGTAACCGATGGAGGCCAGGTAATCCTCATCCTGAAAAAGAGCCTGGATATCCGTCGAATCAGGCTCGATGAACCGGGCGGCCTTGGCAGCCACGTTCTCCGGCAGCCGCTCGTTGGTCAGCACCACGTCGACCGGCGCCTGCCGGCCGCCCCGCAGGTGGCGGATCAGCTGGATGAGGCTCCAGCCCGGTTGTAGTTCGTATCGCCCCGCCCGCATGGGGTTGCGTTTGTATTTCATGCGCTCCGCCAGCAAAGTGAATGCCTGGCGGTCCTTTAGTATGCCCTTCGCTTCCAGAATATCCAGGACCTCCTCATAGGAAGAATTGGTCGGGACCTGAACGTAGTAGTCCTTCAACCCGTGCGGCACTGCCGGGGCCCCCACAAATTTGAAATAAATAATGGCCCCGATTATCAGCAAAACCAGGGCGGATACCCCGCTTATGACGTGAATGGCTCTCATACTCATGACGCGGATTGCTGTGATTCGTTTATTGTCCTAACGCATCCGTAAAGAAATATGATATATGGACAGGAAGAAAACACTTGGGGGAAATACGATAGAAATATTTCGAAATACTTTGAAATATTATTCTGCCCAAAGTGTTTCCATGTATTTCTTATTTCGATGTATTTCTGCTCATGGGCTTTGTGGAGTGCACTCACCAATGCACCAACGCACCCATGCACCTTCAATACTGCTCCTTTTTGTTCGGGAAGTCCCGCGAGCGCACATCCTCGATATACTGGTTGACTGCTCCTTTTATGGCGTCGAACAGGTCCAGGTATCGGCGCAGGAACCTCGGCTGGAAATCCTTAGTGATGCCCAGCATGTCGTGGGTGACCAGCACCTGCCCGTCGACGCCGCCCCCGGCGCCAATGCCGATGACCGGTATCCAAAGCTTTTCCGCCACCTTTTTCGCCAGTTTGGCAGGGATCTTTTCCAGCACAAGAGCAAAACAGCCCAGTTCCTGCAGTAGTTCGGCGTCTTCCAGCAATTTTTCGGCCTCGGCCTCTTCTTTGGCCCGCACCGTATAGGTGCCGAATTTGTAAATGGATTGGGGCGTGAGGCCCAGGTGGCCCATTACCGGCACGCCGGCAGAGAGTATGCGTTTGATAGATTCCTGCACCTCAGCGCCGCCTTCCAGCTTAATCGCATGGGCGCCGGCTTCTTTCATGATGCGGATGGTGGAGTCAAGAGCCGTCCGCGAGTTGCCCTGATAGGAGCCGAAGGGCAGGTCGACGACGATAAGCGCCCGCCTGACGGCGCGGACAACGGAAGCGCCGTGGTAGATCATCTGGTCCAGGGTAATCGGCAGCGTCGTTTCGTGGCCGGCCATGACATTGGACGCCGAATCGCCCACCAGCAATATATCGACGCCCGCCTCGTCGAGGATGCGCGCCATGGAAAAATCGTAGGCGGTCAGCATCGTGATCTTCTCGCCCCTGGATTTCATCTCCTGCAGAACGTGGGTGGTTACCCGTTTGATATCTTTGTTAACAGACATGAGCCTCGGATTTTGTGGCTGCAAGATAATTATTTTTATTACTCCGGCTAAACTGGGCCTTGGTCTCTCAAACGTCACTGCCTCAAAGCATGAAGTTGGATTTATTAAGGCAAAAATTTTACCTTTGGGGCGCTAAAAAGACAATAATGAACAAGAACCTCATTTTCACCCTGCTGTCCACAATTTTTATCTTCAGTGCCTGTTCCACCGATTTCGAGCTGGAAGCCGAATGGAAAGACATCCCCATCGTTTACAGCTTCCTATCCGTCCAGGATACCGCCCACTACGTGCGGGTAGAAAAGGCTTTCCTGGAACCCGGCGGCAATGCGCTGGAAATTGCCAAAGTTACGGACTCCATTTACTACCAGAACCTCACCGTAGAACTGGAGAACCTCACCACCAACCAAACCTTCGTCATGGAGCGGGTTGATGGAAGTGGCGAAGGCTATCCTAAAGAAGAAGGCATATTTGCCAATGAGCCGAACGTGCTCTATAAATTGCGCGCCAGCCAGGTCCCCTTCGGAGAAGGAGACAGCATCCGCCTGGTTCTGTACCGGGGAGACGAGGTAGAACCGGCGACCGCTGAGCTGGCTGTCGTTGGCGAAATAGAAGCCAGCCGCTTCAGCCCTCCCGCCCGGATTACCACCACCCGTTTCGGCAGCCCAGTGCAGATCGCCTGGACACCCGACGAGCACGCCCGGATTTTCGACCTCCGTTTCGTTTTCAATTACCTGGAAAGGCTTCCCGGTGAAGCCGGCTTTTCGCCGAAGTCCGCCGTTTGGGTCATCAACCGAAGCGTTACCATTCCGGACGGCAATAACAGTACCCTCACTTATGAAGCAGGTTGGGAAAGCTTTTACCAGGCTCTCGCCACGCAAATCTCCGCTGTGGAAGGCGCAGAACGCGTTTTTGAAAGCATGGACCTGGCTATCACCGGCGCCGGCGAAGCGCTCTACCAGTTTGTCCGGGTCAGCCGTGCCAACATCGGGATCACCAGCGCTCAGAGCACGCCCACTTACTCTAATGTGGAAGGGGGGCTGGGCATCGCAACCTCCCGGTATACTACCGTGCGGCAAGGCATCGTGCTCGACCGGGAAGCACTGGACTCGCTCCGGACCGGGATTTATACCAAAAACCTGGGGTTTGAATAAATAATACCTGACAGTCTCTGCCGTTTTGTCACCTCGCCTCGGCGTACGCTGCCCTTCCTGCCACCTGCTGTCAGCCAATCCTGCCTTTTCCGGGCAGTTTTGTCATAATCAAGGCCTGCGTTCAGGCTTGGCATACCCATTGATAGGGTAAAGGGTGGAATTAATTGGAACAAAATCTAAAATCACATAACATGGGTAAAATTATTGGGATTGACTTAGGTACAACAAACTCCTGTGTAGCCGTAATGGAGGGTAACGAACCCGTGGTTATCCCGAATGATGAAGGACGCAGAACGACGCCTTCCGTCGTTGCCTTTATGGACAACGGAGAGCGAAAGATCGGGGACCCGGCAAAACGCCAGGCCATTACGAACCCGCAACGCACGATCTCTTCGATCAAGCGCTTTATGGGCCAGCGTTTCAGCGAAATAAAAACCGAAGTGGAACGGTCCTCTTTCAAAGTGGTCAAGGGGGATAACGACACCATTCGCGTCGATATCGACGGGCGCACCTACACGCCGCAGGAAATCTCTGCTATGGTTTTGCAGAAGATGAAAAAAGTGGCAGAGGACTTTCTCGGCGCCGATATCCCGGAAGCGGTAGTCACCGTGCCTGCTTATTTTAACGACTCGCAGCGCCAGGCAACCAAGGAAGCCGGCGAGATCGCCGGCCTGAAAATCCGCCGGATCATCAACGAACCGACGGCTGCCGCCCTGGCTTACGGCCTGGACAAGCGCAATAAGGATATGACCATCGCCGTGTACGACCTCGGCGGCGGCACCTTCGATATCTCCATCCTCGAACTGGGCGAAGGCGTTTTCGAAGTGAAATCCACCAACGGGGACACGCACCTGGGCGGCGACGACTTCGACCGCGTGATCATCGACCACCTGGCCGAAAACTTCAAGCAGCAGGAAGGCATCGACCTGCGCAAGGACCCCATGGCCCTCCAGCGCCTCAAAGATGCCGCCGAGAAGGCCAAGATCGAACTGTCCGCCTCTTCCGAGACAGAGATCAACCTGCCGTATATCACCGCAGTGGATGGCGTACCCAAACACCTGGTCCTCAAACTGTCCCGCGCCAAATTCGAACAACTGGCCGACAACCTGGTGGCCCGTACGCTCGAGCCTTGCCGCAAGGCCCTGAAGGATGCCAATATGACTAATGACGACATCGACGAGGTGATCCTCGTTGGCGGCTCCACCCGGATTCCGCGCATCCAGCAGGCGGTCGAAGAATTCTTCGGCAAAAAGCCCAACAAAGGGGTCAACCCGGATGAAGTGGTGGCCGTCGGCGCCGCCATCCAGGGCGGCGTGCTGAGCGGCGACGTGCAGGATGTGCTGTTGCTCGACGTCACTCCGCTGTCCCTCGGCATTGAGACCATGGGCGGGGTTTACGACGTGATCATCGAAGCCAACTCCACCATTCCGACCAAAAAGTCCAAAGTGTACTCCACGGCTGCCGACAACCAGCCCTCGGTGGAGATTCACGTCCTGCAGGGCGAACGCCCTATGGCCAGAGACAACCGCACCGTCGGCCGGTTCATCCTCGACGGTATCCCGCCGGCCCCGCGCGGCGTCCCGCAGATCGAAGTGTCTTTTGACATCGACGCCAACGGCATACTGCACGTCCACGCCAAGGATAAAGGCACCGGCAAGGAGCAATCCATCCGCATCGAAGCCTCGACTGGCCTCTCCAAAGAAGAGGTCGAACGCATGAAGGCGGAAGCCCAGGCCAATGCCGAAGCGGACAAGCAGGCTCGCGAACGCGTCGAAAAGCTCAACGCCGCCGATACGTTGGCCTTCCAGACCGAGAAGCAGCTGAAGGAATACGGCGAGAAAATCCCGGCAGACAAAAAAGGCGCGATCGAATCCGCCCTGAAAGATCTCCGGGAGGCCCATAAGAGCGAAGACCTCGACAAGATCGACAAAGCCACCGAAGCCCTCAACCAGGCATGGCAGGCCGCCAGCCAGGACCTCTACCAGGCTACCCAGCAGGCGCAGGCCGAGCAGGGCAGCGCCGGTACTGGTTCCGAGGGAGAAGCAGCCGGCGGTGCCTCCGGCGCTGAAGATGTGACCGATGTCGAATTCGAAGAGGTCGACGAGGACAACAAGAAGTAGACAGGATGGCAGGAATGGACAGGATTAACAGGACTTGACTGTGCCTGGCAATTAACTTCCTCGCCAGCCCGTACGTGAAATGATAAAGGCCCGGTTCGGAAAAACTGAACCGGGCCTTGCTTATTGATGCCCTTGTGCTTTACCGGATGATCAGCCGCTCTGTCATTGCAGCTTTCCCGCCTTGCTCCACAACGGCCAGATAAATTCCTGCGGGCAGATTCCTTAGATTGACTGGGCTGTTTTCATTGGGGTTTGAGATAAAAGTTTGTTGCAGCACAGGTATTCCCAGCGAATTGTACAGCCTGAGAGAAACTTCTTCCTCCGATGCCTGGCGCCATTGCAGGAAAACCGCTCCCGAAGCGGGATTCGGGAACAGCGAGAACCCGTTTTCATTGCCAGGTATATAGACAGAGCGCAATTCGCTGTATTCGTATTGCCCGTCGAAGTCTATTTGCTGAAGGCGGTAGTAGTTGGTGCCGGGCAGGGGGTGTTTATCGGTAAAAGAATAAGCGTGTTCCACCTGGGCATTGCCGTGACCAGGCATGAAACCAATGGATTGCCAGTTCTTTCCATTGGTGCTGCGTTCGATATAGAAGCCTTTGTTATTGTCCTCGGAGGCGGTACGCCAGGTAAGATAAACGGTATTGGCGCTTTGCTTCCTTGCTTCGAAACGGATCAGTTCCACAGGCAATGGGGCGGAATAAAGCAGCGATACATTCCCGGTACCAGGGGTGTTGTATGCTAATGACCAACCCGAGGGAAGGGGGGGGGTGACAGCGGCAAAAGTTCCCGAAATACTGCCGGCGTCAATAAAGGTTATCACATCCCCGATGGTGGGCGTGTAGTTGATGCCCGCAGCGAGAGTGCCGCCCAGGTTGGCCGTACCGGTGACTGTGATCCGGTCGTAGCCGGAGCAGGAAGTTGTTCCGTTTACTTCTATGGTTATGGCGCCATCATTGGTAAGCCCATCGGTGAAGTTCAGGCATCCTGGGGACGATCCGGGCGCAAGCGTGCCATACGACGTGTTGGTAAATATATTTCCGCTTATTGTGCCAATCCCTTGCACAGTGCCGTTGTTGGTGGCGGGTGCGCCGAGCGTGAGCGTGGCGTCGTTTTCGATGGACAGTACGGAGGCCGGTTCTATTGTCAAACCGTTGACGGTCACCGGACTATTCAATGTGACTGTGCCTCCGCCCTGAAGTATTACACCAGTAGTGGTGGGAGGGACGTCAACGGGCCCCCAGGTATTGGGGTCAGTCCAGGAACCGCTTGCATAACTTGCATAATCGACGCCCGCGCAATTTTTTGTGTCTCCGGCAAAGCTCCAGCCTTTAGTTCCTGTGAGGTTGTTGCGTGCAGCCGTGCCGTTGCAGTAATTTCGGCCGGCAACTCCAATAGACCGGTTGTTTGGGGTGCTGGGGTTGTTGCTCCAGCCAATCAGGGTATTGTCGTAGGCATCGCCGTCCATCCCGCAATTATTCAGCATATTGAATAAGGTGACATTACTATTTAGCGTCCAGGCACCAATAGATTGATTGAAGGCTGAAGCACCGCTGAACATGCCGAACATCAAGGTTACATTGGCAGTATTCCAGTTGCCGATGGGCTGGTTGAAAGCAGTAGCGTTTTGAAACATAGCGCCCATACTGGCCACACTTGCAGTATTCCAGTCGCCGATAGGTTGATTGAAGGAACTGGCAAAGCTGAACATCCCACTCATACTGGTCACGCTTGAAGTATTCCAGTTGCCGATGGGCTGGTTGAAAGCACCGGCACCGTAGAACATGCTATTCATATCGGTCACACGGGCAGTATTCCAGTTGCCGATAGGCTGGTTGAAAGAACTGGCATAGTTGAACATACTATTCATACTGGTTACACTGGCAGTATTCCAGTTGCCGATGGGCTGGTTGAAAGCACTGGTATAACTGAACATGTTATTCATATTGGCCACGCTGGCAGTATTCCAGTTGCCGATAGGCTGGTTGAAAGAACTGGCACCGTAGAACATGCTATTCATATTGGTCACGCTGGCCATATTCCAGTTGCCGATAGGCTGGTTGAAAGAACTGGCATAGGAAAACATGCCTTCCATATTAGTCACGCTGGCGGTGTTCCAGTTTCCAATTGGCTGGTTGAACGCACTGGCATAGGAAAACATGCCTTCCATATTGGTCACGCTGGCGGTGTTCCAGTTGTCAATGGGGCTGTCAAAAGAGCCACAACCAGCAAACATGTAGGATAGATCCGTCACTGCCGCCAGGTTGGGTACATCTGTAGCATTGGAGGCAAGGTAAAAGCAACCGCTGAACGCATTAGCCATACTGGTCCAGGCGATGTCTCCCCACTGTTCGATGGTGAGGATTTTTTCAATATCTCCGCTACTGTTGAACTCTATGCGGCTAAAATTTCCGCTGATGCTAACCTGATAAATACCCGGAGAAGGGAAGGTGACCGTAGTTTCATTGTTGCCGGTGGTAATGCCGTTGTTGTCGGGGTTCCCTACCTCCTCCCAGGCAATGCTGTAGTTGTTGCCAGTGCCGGGTATGGTGATTTGGTCATTTGCAGAAATACCTGCGTTTTCCGTATTCCACGTTGTGATGAAGGGGGATTGCAGAGGTGCTCCTTCCCAGCGGGCAATGTAGTCTGCATTTGGGTTGCCCCCGGCATTCGTAAAGAGCCCTCCAACAAAAACGTTATTGCCGGAGACTGCGTTGGCCCATACGCCGTTATCTACACCGGTACCCAAAGCGTTCCATGCGGTACCGTCCCATCGGGCGATGAAGTCTGCGTTTGAATTGCCCCCCGCATCGTTGAAAGCTCCCCCGGCGTAAACGTCGTTGCCGGAGATAGAAATAGCCCAGACTGCCGCATTTAGGCCACTACCTAAAGCATTCCAGGCGCTGCCATTCCACCGGGCAATGTAGTCTGCGTTGGGATCGCCTCCAGCATCAGAAAATTGACCGCCAATATATAAGTCGCTGCCGGAAACGACAATGTCCCAAACCCTGCCATTAACTCCACCACTCATAGGATTCCAATTGCTGCCATCCCACCTGGCAATTTGGTCGGCGCTGGAATTGCCCCCCGCATTGATGAAATCTCCTCCGGCATACACGTTAGTACCAGATACGGCAATAGCATAAACATCGGCATTCAACCCGCTGCCAAGTGCGTTCCATGTGCCGCCGTCCCAGCGGGCAATATAGTCCGCATTGGAATTGCCTCCGGCGTTTTGAAATGACCCTCCCACATAAACATTGCTTCCGGAGACGGCGATATCTAAAACCTGGCCAACCACTCCGCTACCGAGAGCATGCCAGGCACTGCCGTCCCATCGGGCAATCCGGTCTGCGCCGGGATTGCTCCCGGCATTATCAAAGTCCCCACCTACATACACATCGCTTCCGGAAACAGCAAGGGCATAAACAGTCGCATTTAATCCACTGCCAAGGGCATTCCAGGCGTTGCCGTCCCAGCGGGCAACATAATTGGCATTTGGATTACCTCCCGCACTGGTAAAGCTGCCCCCAACATAAACATCACTGCCGGAAATAGCGATGGCAAATACAGTTAAATTCAAACCACTCCCCAGCGCATTCCAGCCCGGCGCAGGCGGGGCATTTAGAAACACCAGGCCCTCGCAATCATCAATGACAGGATAAAAACCCGTAAAATCTACGGTGCCACTCCGGTATTGCAGGTTCGAAATTTTACTATTTTCGTCCAGCACTTCAGGAAGCGCAATGCCAGATTCGGCAGCTGCCGGCCGGGCAATACCTGCCGTTAGTGATAATGAGAGCAAGAACGAGATAAAGGATAGTCTTTCCATTTCAATGATATTTAAGGTGTCATTAAGCAGCTACCCAACAGTTGATTTAGGCTTTTCAGGTTGACTGCATAAACCGCCTTGCTGTGCAAGCGCACAGACAATTACGATTCATACAGCAATGGCATAAAGGTGTAACCCCATCAGAACAACCTGATGGAACAGAGACGGAAGTTTTTCTAATAAAGATTACCCGTATTTTTTAGGAGACTGTCCTTTGAAATTGGTGTTAGTGAATTCAATCTTTTTGAAGATACGGGGCACCATGAGTATGCGGCGGAGCCACGCTTCACACCCGATATAGGTTTTCCTGAGACAAATTTACACCAAGGACCAACAAACGCCAATACGCTTTTCGGCGTATTTTTTGACTGATGAATGCCGGAGACCGGATGATCCTGAACTCAAAATGCGGCTACCATTCTAACGTTGGATTCCGCTTTTAATACTGAAAAGCGGGATCCAACGTCAGACGGGTAGCCCAAAATGCTGATGAGCTGTAACACAGACGCAACGCCAACGCAAACCGATGGCTTGCGCAGCAAATATCCGTAAATCGCGAGAATGTTCCCTTCGCTATGGCGCGGCGATATTATCGCACGAGTATCTCTGCGTTCCGGGACTACCTACCCCTTCGGGTGCACCAGTTCCATCTCTTCGATCAGGTGCCCCGCTCCGCCCAGCTTGTCGATGATGAAAAGCACATAGCGGATGTCCACCATGATATTCCGGCAGATGGAGGGGTCGTAATTGATGTCGCTCATCGTGCCTTCCCAGGCGCGGTCGAAATTGAGGCCGATCAGGTTGCCGTGGGCGTCGATAGCCGGGCTGCCGGAGTTGCCGCCGGTAGTGTGGTTGGTGCCGATGAAACAGACCGGCATCCTGCCGTTTTCTCCGTAAGGCCCGTAGTCTTTTTTGGCATACAGCTGCTGCAGCTTTTCCGGCACGTCGAATTCGTAATCCCCGGGTATGTATTTCTCCATCACGCCATCGAGGTACGTCTGAGGCTCATAGCGCACGGCGTCGCGCGGCGAATAGCCGTCGACCTGCCCGTAAGTGAAACGCAGGGTGCTGTTGGCATCCGGATAAAAGCGCTTTTCGGCGAATACTTCCATCTGGGCCTTCATGTATTCCTGTTGAAGCAGGTCGATATCTTCCTGGATGCGCTGGTATTCCTTTAGCGCGTCCCCTTCGTTCACTTCCGAAATATTCCGGACGAACTGATAAGCATAATCCTCCCGGATGACAGTCACCAGCCCTTCCGGGCCGGCGGCTATGGCCTGCCGCATTACGTCCGGGCGGATGATCTGGCTCTTGCCGTAGATCAGGCTGGCCAGCGTTTGATAGTCTTTATCCGCATTGACGAATTGTTCAATGGCAAATTTTGACTGGTACGCGGGGTTAAGCTCGTTGAAGTAGACTTCCATCAGGGAGGCAAAGACCTGGCGGTCCACATCCGGCTGGTAGTCCTTGAAGAATCCTTCGATGTAGTCCTGCGCCTGGCCCATTCGCGGTTCCAGGCCGGGCGCCCCGCTGGCGTCGTAGGACTTCACCAGGCGGTGCAGGGTGTTGGCGTACCGGAAAAGCTCGACATTGCGGCCGGCGATCTCGCCCAGGTATTCGCGGGCTTTGGCGTAGGGTTCCTGTTCGGCGTACAACTGCCGGAACCGGGGCAGGATACTTCCGTATTTCTCCTTCCATTCGGGATTGGCCTCTACCCGCTTCTGGAATTCTTTTTCATAGGCCTGCCGCTGGGCGATGGCATTCGTCCGGCGGATGCCCTGGCTTTCTCCGATCCACTTTTTCCAGGAATTGGCGATTCGGGACTGCTTCGAAACATACTGCAGGCGCACCATGGGGTCTTTGCGCATCGCTTCGTTCATTACTTCGAGGGTGCGGTCGCGAATCCCGATGCGGATAGGGTTGAGGATGTTCACCCGCTGTTCGATGGCGGGGGAGGGGAGGTACTCTTCCGTCCGGCCCGGAAAGCCGAAGACCAGGGTGAAGTCGTCGGCATCGACGCCGTCGAGGGAAACCGGCAGGGCGTGCCGGGGCTGGTAGGGTTGGTTTTCCGGGCTGTACTCGGCAGGCCGGTTGCCGGGGCCGGCGTAAATCCGGAAAACCGAAAAGTCGCCGGTGTGGCGGGGCCATACCCAGTTGTCGGTATCGGCGCCGAACTTGCCAATGGAAGCGGGCGGGGCGCCGACCAGGCGCACATCGCGGTAGGTTTCCGTCACAAACAGGAAATACTGGTTGCCTTCGAAAAACGGGCGGACCATGACGTCCTGGTAATCCTCCCGCTGAGCCTCGCTCTTCACCCGTTCCGTATTTCTGGTAACCCATGCCTGCCGCTCTTTGGGGTGCATCTCTTCGGTGACGTTTTCGAGGACCTGCTTCGTTACGTCCTCGATGCGGATGATGAAGGTGGCGAACAGGCCCGGGTTTGGCAGTTCTTCGCTTTTGGAAGCCGCCCAGAAGCCGTTCTCGTAATAATTTTTTTCCAGCGTAGAATGCGATTGGATGAATTCGTCGCCGCAGTGGTGGTTGGTCAGCAGCAGCCCCTGGGTGGAGATCACTTCGGCCGTGCAGAAGCCTCCAAAATGCACAATGGCGTCCTTGAGGCTGCCCCGGTTGACACTGTAGATGTCCTCCGCTGTCATTTTCATGCCCATGCTTTGCATTTCCGCCTCGTTGAGTTGCTGGAGCAGCAAGGGCAGCCACATGCCTTCGGTGGCCTGGGCAAGCCGGCAGTTTGACAGTACCAGGAGGATCAGAAAGAGTTTTTTTGTCATTTATTGGCTGTTTTTTTTGGTTAAGAATGTATAGCCCTTTTCATGCCACAAAGACACAAAGACGCTAAGATGGCACTAAGGCTTCGTGTATCTTAGTGCCTTTGTGTCTTTGTGGCTACAAAACTAAGCATCCACTTGTTTGCCGAAACGCCAGACGATCAGGAACAGTACAGCCAGGCTGCCGAGCAGCAGGATGCCGCAAATGCCCCATCCTCCCCCCAGGTAGGTAGACAGCCCGGCGGCGGCCAGGCTTACTCCGCCTACTGTCAGGGCATAAGGAAGCTGGGTGCGGACGTGGTCGATGTGGTTGCAGTCGGAAGCCAGGGAACTCAGGATCGTCGTATCGGATATCGGAGAACAGTGGTCGCCCAGCACCGACGCGGCGAGGGTGACGGATATAACGTTCAGCAGGACCTCCATGCTGAGGCCGGGCGCTATCCCCTGGGCCTGGCAGATGGCCCAGGTGGTGGGGATGGCGATGGGGTAGAGGATGGCCATAGTGCTCCAACTGGAGCCGGTGGAGAAGGAGATCAGGGCCGCCAGGACGAAGATGATCATGGGCATGACGAAGGGGTTGACGCTGTCCTGCAGGGCGAATGTCAGGAAGGTGGCCGTATGCAACTCCTCGGTGGTAGCCGCCAGCGACCAGGCCATGGTCAGGATGAGCAGGGCGGGCAGCATGGCCTTGAAGCCGGTGATCATCGTGGAAATGGTTTCCGCCAGCTTCATGATCCTGGCGCCGATGGTGAGGGCGACGGCTACCGCAACGCCCGATAAAGACGCCCAAAGCAGGGCTGTATAGGAATCCGAATTGCCGATCAGCTTGCCGATCTTCATGAAAAAACCGCTGTCCGCCCCCAGCAGTTGGCCGGTGCCGCGCCAGATGTCTCCCCAGCTCTGGGAAGCGACATCGATATTGGCCGCCAGCAGTTCCCGGTAGGTGGCGGCCATTCCCGTATCGAGCAGGCCGAATAGGGTCATCAGGATCACCAGAGAGACGGGGATCACCGCGTTGTACCACTTCAGGGGCGCGCCCTGCACCGGGTCGAGGTCCTCCAGGTCGGATTCTTCTGTTGCGGACATCTTCCTGGACACCTCCCCGGTCTTTCTGGCCCGGATTTCGGCTTTGTACATCGGGCCATAATCCCGCCGGAGGAAAATGAGCATCAGGATGAAGGACAGCGTCAGGACCGGGTAGTAGGAATATTTCAAAGAGGCGATAAAGATCGCGTAGGCGGTCATATCCGCTTCGAATCCTTTCAGCCCGGCGATGCCGTCGTCGATATAACTGAGCTCTGCTCCGATCCAGGTGGTGATGAACGCCACGGCCGCCACCGGCGCCGCCGTGCTGTCTACAATATAGGCCAGTTTCTCCCGGGATACTTTAAATTGGTCCGTCACCTTGCGCATGGTATTGCCGACGATCAGGGTGTTGGCGTAATCGTCGAAAAAGATGGCCACGCCGAGCAGCCAGGTGATGAACTGGGCGCTTTTCGGCGATTGTGCATAACGCGAAAAAACCTGAACTACCCCGGCCATGCCGCCGTTTCTGGAAATGATGGCCACCATGCCGCCGATGAGCAGGGAAAAGACCAGGATGGCGAGGTGGGCGCTGTCGTTCAAAGCATTAATGACGTAGCGCTGCACCACTTCCAGGAAACTGAGCATGAAATAATAAAAGGAGTCGATCCGCATGCCGCCGGCGATGAAAGCGCCGGCCCATACGCCGACAAAGAGCGAGATGATCACTTCCCGGAAGATCAGCGCCAGAAAAATGGCTACCAGCGGGGGAATGACGGATAGCCACATCGGGATTTTCCGCAGGCGGAAGCTGCGGTCCGTGTTTTGAGAGAGGTGGTACAGGCGGTAGTGCTTTTTGCCGGCCTTGATGAGCAGCAGCTTGCCCAAAGCATCGGCCTCGGCGGCCATGCTGGCCTTGCCGTCCTGAAAGGCCAGCAGTTGCTCTTCCCCGTTAATGGAAATACTGGCCGTTGCGCGTCCCCGTTCCCCGGTGGAGAACACCAGTGTTCCGTTCTCTACCCCGAGCGCGTAGTTCTCCAGAGGGCCAGGGGCCGGAGCAGAAGGAAGAACAGCCAAGGAGTCCGCCTGGGAGTAGGAATTGGTAAGCAAACAACAAAAAGAGAGAAAAGTAAGCCAGTACAGGTTTTTCATTTTCGCTTTTTATAAATTTAGAGCTTGTTTGGAAGTCGTGCTTTAGAGGCGAAAATTGCCGACATTTGCAGCCCAAATGACTGCTTCCAGACAAGCTCTTAGCCCCGGAGCAAGCCCCAAGAAACGAAGATTTCAATAATTCACCAAAATCACGTTATGAAAAGAGCCGTATGTGTCGCCGGACTGTTGCTGGCAGTTGCCCTCTCTGTTTTTTCCCAACCGTACCCACTGATGAACACCCCTTTCCGGGTGAATGGCAAGGACCTCAGGTTCCCGTTCGCCGGCGGCCTGAATAACCCACAGTTTAATGCCGTGGACCTCAACAACGACCAGGTGATGGACCTGTATGTCTTTGACCGGACCGGTAATGTCCAGCTCGCGTTTATCAATGAAGGGACGCCCGGCGAGTCCAGCTACCGCTACGCGCCTGAATATGTGCAGTATTTTCCTCAGCCTCTGAACGACTGGGTCCTGCTGCGGGATTTCAACCAGGACGGCGCCATGGATATCTTTACCCAGGCGCAGGGGCGGGCGCCCTTTCAGGGCATCATCGTTTTTTACGGATATTACGAGAACGGCCACATCGCTTTTGAGCGCCTCGGGTTTGATAACGAATACAGCCTGATCAATTTCACCCTGTTCAACGGGACAGAGACCCAGGTATTTGTCAGCAATGTCGACTATCCCTCCATCGACGACCTCGACTGTGACGGCGACCTGGACATCCTCACCTTCAATCCCGCCGGAGGCTATATCGAGTTGTACGAAAACCAGTCGGTAGAAAGAGGATTCGGACTGGACAGCCTGATCTTCGAACTGACTGATGACTGCTGGGGCGGCATCTTCGAAAGCAGCATCGAACAGGCCGTCGGGTTTTCCGATGCCCCGGGCGATTGTTTCGAACTCGCCGGCAGCGAAGCGCCGGGCCCGCGCCTGCACCCCGGCTCCACCCTGCTGACTTTCGACAGCGACGACGACGGCGATAAAGACCTCGTGCTGGGCGACATCACGTTCAGTACGCTCAACCACCTCGTCAACGGCGGCAACTGCCAGCAAGCCTGGATCGTGGAACAGGATATCAACTACCCTTCCGAAAACGTGACAGCGAATATCCCCATCTTTCCCGCAGCATTTTTTTTAGATGTAAACAATGATGGGAAAAAGGACCTTCTGGCATCCCCCAACGCCATCAACCTGTCGGAAAACTACTATATGTCCTGGTTCTACGAGAATACCAACACCACCGAAAATCCGGTTTTCGAATACCGGCAACAGGATTTCATGGTGGAAGACATGGTCGACCTCGGCAGCGGTGCCTTCCCGGCCTTCGTCGACTATAACGCAGACGGCCTGCTGGACCTCGTCGTCGGCAATACCGGCTTCTGGCAACCCGGCGGCCGGCGGGACGCCCGCCTGTTCCTCTACGAGAATATCGGCACGCCCGACAACCCGGCCTACGAACTGGTGGACGCCAACTACCTGAACCTAAGGCTTTTCAGCGACAACTACTCCTTCGCCCCCGCCTTTGGCGACCTCGATAACGACGGCGACCTGGACATCCTGGTGGGAGAGATTTTCGGCCAGCTCTTCTACGCTGAGAATACAGCCGGCCCGGGCAACCCCCTGGCTTTCGGCCCCTGGCAGTACGGATACATGGGCATCAACATCGGCCAGCTGAGCATTCCCTGGATCGTCGACCTCAACCGGGACGGCCTGCAGGACCTCATCGTCGGAGAACGCACCGGAAACATCAACTACTTCCAGAACATCGGCACTGCCTCCAGCCCCATGTTCAACCCCAGCACAGACGTCGCGCCCAACATCTTCGCCCTGGGCAACATCAATACGGCCGTCCCGGGTTATATCACCGGATACAGCGCGCCGCTGGTGCTCGACCAGCAGGGAACCTACGTACTGGTCACCGGCACGGAGATCGGCAGGATAGAGTTTTACAACGGCATCGAAGGAAATGTTAGCGGGGCGTTCAACGTGGTCACCGAAACCATGGGGGGCATCCAGGCCGGGCGCCGCACCCGGCCCGCCATTGCCGACATCGACAACGATGGCCTCCTGGAGATGATCGTCGGCAACGAACGCGGCGGCCTGTCGGGTTTTCAGACGCCCCTGCGCCTGGACAGCACGTCGCCTGCCCGGGAGGCCAGCCTGGAGCGGGCCGTGAGCCTGTTCCCCAACCCGGCGAAGGAGTGGCTGGATGTCCATGTAGATGCAGAAGGCGACAAGCAACTGTGGCTGTTCAACGCTTCGGGGCAGTTGGTGGCCCGGCAGGAGTGGATCGGGGCAGGGGCCAGGCTGGATGTCAGCAGGCTGCCGGCAGGGCTTTATTTTGCGAGGGTATCTGTGGGAGGCGAGGTGGTTGGGAAAAAGGTGCTGGTGCGGTGATCTATTGTTCCTCCACCCTCCCCGCCAAATCCAGCAAAAACGCGTACTGCAGGGCAGTCTCCTTATACTGCCGGTAGCGCCCGGAGGCGCCGCTGTGGCCCGCCTCCATATTGGTGTGTAGCAGCAGGGGGTTGCTGTCCGTTTTCATAACCCGGAGCTTGGCCACCCATTTGGCGGGTTCCCAGTATTGCACCTGGGAATCGTGCAGGCCGGTGGTGACCAGCATGGGGGGGTAGTCTTTGGTTTCGACGTTGTCGTAAGGGGAGTAGGATTTGATGTAATCGTAGTGCGTTTTGTCATTGGGGTTGCCCCATTCGTCGTATTCGCCGGTAGTGAGGGGGATGCTGTCGTCGAGCATGGTGGTCACCACGTCGACGAACGGCACAGCAGCTACGATTCCCCGCCACAGGCCGGGGCGCATGTTCGCGATGGCGCCCATCAGCAGGCCGCCGGCGCTGCCGCCCATGGCGAAGAGTTTTTCCGGGCTGGTGTACCGGTTGGCGACTAGGTGTTCGGCGCAATCGATAAAATCGGTGAAGGTGTTCTTTTTCTTCAGCAGTTTGCCGTCCTCATACCAGTATCGCCCCATTTCCTCTCCGCCGCGGATATGGGCGATGGCGAAGGCGAAGCCCCGGTCGAGCAGGCTGAGGCGCACCGAGCTGAAGTAAGGCTCCATGCTGTGGCCGTAGGAACCGTAGCCGTACAAGAGCAGGGGCTGGCTGCCGTCCTTTGCAAAGCCCTTTCGGTAGACCAGCGAGATGGGGACCCGGACGCCGTCCCGGGCCGTAGCGTAGAGCCGTTCCGAATGATAGTTTTCCGGTTTGAAATCGCCGACCACCTCCTGCTGTTTGAGCATTTTCAGCTCCCTGGTTTTCATGTTGTAGTCGTAGGTCGTATTGGGCGTAGTGAGCGACATGTACCCGATGCGCAGCCAGTCGGTGTCGAAATCGGGGTTGATGGAGACGTAGGCCATGTATGCCTCTTCGCCGAAATCGATATAATGGCCGTCTCCTTTCCACTGGCGGATCCGAAGTTGGGTGATGCCGTTGCGGCGTTCGGAAAGCACGAGGAAGTCCTCAAACAGGTCCATGTCTTCCAGCAGCACGTCTTCCCGGTGGGGGATGAGTTCTTTCCAGTTTTCTTTGGCGGCGTTATTTTCATCCGCCACCATCAAGCGGAAGTTGCGGGCATTGAGGTTGGTGCGGATGTAGAATTTGTCGTGGTGGTGGGCGATGCTGTACTCCAGGCCCCGTTCGCGGGGCTGGATCACGCGGAACTCCCCCTCGGGCGTATCGGCGTTGAGGACCCGGTACTCCTGGCTCAGCGTGGAGTAAGAGCCGAGGATGATGTACTTTTTGGATTTTGACTTGTACACTAAAGCCCGGTAGGTGGAGTCCTCTTCGTGAAATACCTCCACGTCTTCCTCAGCCGGGGTGCCCAACACGTGCCGGAAAACCTTATAAGAACGAAGCGTGACGGGGTCTTTCACGGCGTAAAAGATGGTTTTGTTGTCGTTTGCCCAATAAGCGGCGCCGGAGGTGCCGGGAATGGTGTCTTCCAGCATTTCGCCGGTTTCCAGGTTTTTGAAGCGCAGCGTGTAAATCCGGCGGCTTACGGTGTCTTCGCCAAACACCAGCAGTTTGTTATCCGGGCTGACGCTTCGCCCCCCGATGTGGTAATAGCTGTGGGGTTTGGCCAGCTCGTTTTCATCGAGGATGATCTCTTCATCCGCTTCCAGGCTGCCTTTTTTGCGGGAGTAAATGGGGTGTTCTTTGCCTTTTTCGTATCGTGCGATGTAAAAATAGCCGTTGTCCTTATAGGGGACGGATTCCTCGTCCGGCTTGAGGCGGGCGATGATTTCCTGGTAGAGCTTTTCCTGAAACGGTTTCAGGTGGGCCATCATCTTTCCGGTGTATTCGTTTTCCGCATGGAGATACCGGATCACCTCCTCGTTTTCCCTTTCGTTAAGCCAGTAGTAATCGTCGATGCGCGTATCGCCGTGTTTGGTGAGCGCTTTGGGTTTTTTAGCTGCGCGGGGAGCTTCCAGTCCTGGGTGGTTTTGCATCTTTTGGCCGTTTTTAATATCCTCCAAACCAGCATCTAATTGGTTCGGAGGGCGAATTTAGTCATTTTTTGTAACTATTTAGGTGAGCCTGATGCCTTTGCCACGAAGACTCCAAGACACCAAGATTGCACAAAGCCTTGGTGCGATCTTGGTGTCTTGGAGTCTTCGTGGCTAAAAAGCGGAGGGCTGCTAAACAGTTGCCATTTTTTGAGGTTTAAGAACACTTGCCTGGCTGATTTGCCGCGGCAAAACCCGGCCGGGGCAGGATGTGCTGCCATCGGCGGTTTGCCGGAGAAGAAAACCCGGCCTTCGCCAGTATTAATGTCATTAGCTCAAACGAAAGTGCTACATTTGCGCTGCCATGCGCCTTCGAACCTCATACCGGCAAATTCTTTCCATTTCTGCCCCCATCATGTTGGGCAGTGCTGCGCAGAACGTCATCGCGCTGAGTGACAGTGTTTTCCTGTACCACCTCAGTCAGGAGGACTTTGCCAGCATCGGTTTTGTCGGCGTTTTTTACCTGGTGGTCGCCGCCATTGGATACGGGTTTTCCCGGGGCGGCCAGATCATGATCGCCCGCCGGGCAGGGGAGGAGAACCTGCAGGAAGTAGGCCGCACGTTCTACTCCATGGTTTATTTCGAGTTCGGGCTGGCTGTGGTGATGTTCCTTTTCATGGAGTATGGCTGTTATTATTTTTTCAGCCTGATCGTCGATTCCGACGTCGTTTTCTACAAGAGCCTGGAGTACCTGGAGACCCGGTCCTGGGGCGTTTTCTTCAGCTATACCGGGGTGGCGATCATTGCGTTGTATACCGGGGTGGCCCGCACTTCTTTTATCATCGTCGATACGGTCATACTGGGAGTAGTCAATATCGCGCTGGATTACGGGCTGATCTTCGGCCACTGGGGGTTGCCGGCCATGGGCATTGCCGGGGCGGGGCTGGCCAGCACCATTGCCGAGATCGTCGCCTTTGTCGTATTTTTCCTATATATCCTTTCCGACCGCACCGCCCGTTCTTATCACTTGTTCCGGCTGCCAAAGATCGACCTTAAGCTCATCCGCCAGCAGTACAGCCTCTCCCTTCCGATCGTAGCCCAGGCGTTTGTCGGGCTGGGCAGTTGGTTCGTGTTTTTCGGGATCGTCGAAAACCTGGGAGAGCACGAACTGGCCATCACCAACCTGGTGAGGATGGTCTATCTGGTGCTCTCGATCCCGACCTGGGGGTTTGCCTCCGGGGTCAATACGCTGGTCAGCCATTTTATTGGCCAGCAGAAACGGCAGGCAGTGGTGCCCATCATCTGGAAAACAGCCAAGATCGCCTGGTTTACTACTATGCTGATCACGATCCCGGTCGTGCTCTTTCCTCAAAAAATCCTCTATCCTCTGCTGGGTTCGGAGGACATGTCCCTGATCACAGATTCCCAGCCTATCCTGTATGTGCTGGTGGGAATACTCACGCTGTTCTCCATCGGCAGCGTTTTCTTCAACGGCCTGGCAGGCACCGGGGCTACCTACTACGGGTTGAAAATACAGACCTGGTGCGCCCTGGGTTACCTGGCCTACATTTATGTGGAAGTAAATTTCACGAACGGCGGGCTGCCCTGGGCCTGGGCGGCCGAGATTTTCTACTGGATAGTGATGCTGGCCCTGACGCTGTGGTACCTGAGGTCAAAAGATTGGCATGGGCTGCGGGTGTAAACGATGCTTTGTTTTTGGCCGTCGGCAGCGTGGGGATAAATTCTGTTTCCTTCGGCCACGGCAGATAATCAGGCAGGCTATTGAAAAAACGGGCCGGAAAGCTGCAGGAAAGAAAGCCCGTTTTTTCAATATAAAGCTTAAAATCGATCTTTTTTGAAACGCTCAATGTCCCGGCGCTCGCGTTTGGTGGGCCGGCCGGCACCCTTTTCGCGCTTTTCTACCCCAGCTTTGCCAATATACCATTCCTGGTATTTATTCAGCTCCTCTTCGGGGGTGAGGTCTTCATAACAGGTTTGCGCAATGGGCGCGCCCACCCGCTTCTCGATAAGGTCCACGACTTTGTACTGGAAGTTGAATCCATTTTTTCGGACTTCCAGCATGTCCCCGCGCTGGATCGTTTGGGAAGCCTTGACCAGGTTACCGTCCATCTTGACCTTCCCGGACTTGCAGGCGTCCGTAGCAATCGTCCTCGATTTGAAAATCCGGACGCTCCATAGCCATTTGTCTACTCTTACCTTGTCTAAATTGCTCATATAGCTTTTTTTCCCCCATCTTCCCCATCTCC
>JACJXZ010000027.1 GCA_020636375.1 Lewinellaceae bacterium
ATCACTACTAAATGAGTATCTTTTGCCCGTAACCCGAATACATGACAATTGCCCAAAACCCTGCATCTGCCATGAAAAAAAAACACCTGGCCCCGTTTATCCTGCTGGCCGCCCTCCTGGCCTGGACGGCCTTTCAGCCGCAGCAGGAGGAAACGCCCGATTCCGTGCTTATCCAAAAAGCGATCAGCCTGGATGGCCTTGCCTCGGAATATAAACAGAAGGGGGAATACCGCCTCGCTATGGCCTGCTACGACACCATCCTGGCCATTTTTCAGGAAAATTTTCCGGAAAGCAAGGAGGATATCGAAACGCTCTTCTACTATAAGGGCCATACCTACATGCAGATGGACGAGTACAGGCGTTCGCTGGAATGCTTCATGGAAAGCCTGTCTATCCAGGAAAGCCTGCCCGGCGTCTCCGATTCGGCCAGGGCTTATAATTACCAGGCGGTCGGGGTGGCCTACCGCTGCATAGGCGATTACGAAAGGGCCGGGCAGTATTTCGACAAAGCGCTGGCAGCCAGGCTCGGCAGCCTCGGGCCGGACCATCCTCACGTAGCCGCCACCTACATGGTGACCGGCCGGCTGTACAAGGAACTGGGCGAACCGGAAAAAGCAATGGAACTGCTCGACAAAGCCCTGGATATCCGCCTGCGCAAAGAGCAGGATAAGGAGTACATCGCCAACACTTACAACACCATAGCCATCACCCTGGGCGATATGGGCGCTTACCATCGCGCCATAGATACCCTCCGCAAGGCACTGGCTATTCAGGGGGCAGAATTCGGGCCCGGCCATCCTCACGTGGCCCGGTCGCTGAGCCAGGTCGGCCAGATGTTCCTCCGGGCGGGGGATTACGCGCAAGCCGATCTTTACCTGCAAAAAGCGCTGGATATTCAACTGGATAAACTCGGGCCGGTAAACATCGCCACGTCTCACACCTTTGTCAACATGGCCCTTTGCCGGTTTGGAGCGGGAAGGTTTGAGGAGGCGGTTCAATGGGTCGACAAGGCGCTGGCCGGGGTCAAGTTCACGTCTATGGACCGGCTTGACGAGGTACTATCGGTAAATTCTCTGGTTATTTCTCTGGGTACGAAGGCTGATTTTTTTCGGAAACAAGGGCAAACAGCAGGCGCGCCGCAGATGCTCTCCGAAGCGGACAGCCTGTACGGCCTGGCGGTCCGCGCACTGGAGCACCTGCAGAAAACCTTCCATTCGGACGATTCCAACGTCGAACTGATCAACAAAAGATACAGCATTTTTGAAGGTGCCATTGCGGCCAATTACCTCCTGGGCCGGATGGAAGCGGAAGGCCGGCAAAACGCGGCCCGGGCCTTCCTGCTCAGTGAGCAGAGCAAATCTTTCCTGCTCCGGCAGGCCTACTCCGGCCTGACGGCCCGGCAGGTGTTGGGCGTTCCCGATGAACTGCTGGACCGGGAAAAGCAGCTGAAAGAGAGGATCACCCAATACGAAAAGGCCGTCTTCGAAGAAATGCAAAAGATCGGATTCGACAGTGCCCGGGTGAACGGCAGCCGGGATACTTTGTTCCGCCTTTCCCGGCAGTACGATGCTTTCCTCGAACGCCTGAAAGACAACCATGCCAAGTATTACAACCTGAAATACGGCAACAACGTGATCGATGTGCCGGAGGTGCAGGCGCAACTGCTGGCGCCCGGCCAGGCAATGGTTGAATACTTTGTGGGCGATAGCGCCATCTTTATCTTTCTGGTTCAGCCCGATGATTACCGCATCATCCGCCTGGAAAACGATTTTGGCCTCGTCCCGCTGGCCCGGCAGATGCGGGACGGTATATACTATGCCATCCTGGGCGGGGAAAGCCATTACGATTCCCTGAACCGGCAGTACGCGGAGGCGGCCCACCTGCTGTATCAAAAGCTGGCCTACCCGTTCGATACCCTGCTGGACGCAGGAACCGAGCTGATCATCATCCCGGACGGGGCGCTGAGCCTCGTGCCTTTCGAAGCCCTGTTGAAGAAGCTGCCGGAGCATCCTGAAGATTTCCGGAACCACCATTACCTCCTGAATGATCATGCCGTGAGTTATGCTTTTTCTGCCACTATGCTCAAAGAAATGAAGAGTATTCAGCACGACGGGGCGGCCGCTGAGGGCATTTTGTTCGTCGCCCCTGCTTTCGGCGGGGAATCCGGCGCCGGGGTGTCGGGAAGCAGCTCCGGATCCTTGCTCCGGAACCAGGCGGAGCTCGGTGCCCTGCAGGCAGCCTTCGCGGTGACGAGCCTGACCAACGAAGCGGCCACAAAAGAACAGTTCATCGAGTCGGCAAAAGGTTTCCCCGTCCTGCATCTGGCCGCTCACGGGCAGGCGGATCAAAAGGTGGGAGACTTCTCTTATATCGAATTCCATGCCGGCGACGGGGGCAAGGAGGCGTCGAAACTGTACGCCGGCGAGCTCTACAACCTGCAGATCAATGCCGAGTTAGTGGTCCTCTCCGCCTGTGAGACAGGCCTCGGCGAGTGGAGGCGCGGGGAGGGCATCGTTTCCCTGGCGCGGGGTTTCACCTACGCCGGCGCCAAAAGCATCGTTTCCTCCCTCTGGAAGGTCGAAGACAGCAGCACCGGCCAGCTCATGGCCCGCTTTTACAGGAACCTCCGGAAAGGGCATGCCAAGAGCCAGGCCCTGCGCCAGGCGAAGCTGGATGCCCTGCGCCGGTCGCCCAATGTGGAACCCTTCTTCTGGGCGGGGTTTGTGCCGGCCGGCGATATGTCGCCCCTGAACAGGCCCGGCAGCAGCCGGCGATATCTGTATACAGCCCTGGCGCTGCTCGCCCTGGCCGCTCTCGGCCTTTTATTCCGGCGGAAAAAGGTGCCTGCCCGGTGAACACTACCCGCGCTTGTTCCTCCACCCCCCGTATACCATCAAACCCAGGCCTGCGGCAAATACCAGCAGGCCGGCGCGCGCGGCTTTGATGCTCAGCGGTTCCCGGCCAAATTCGCGCTCTACCCCCAGCCAGCTTTCGATGATCAGCTGGCTCATGGTAATGCCGACGGCGCCCAGAAGGAGAAGGGCCAGCCCGGCCCATATAAATTGTTTGCCTTTTGCCATATACTGGAATTTACTGGATAGGAAATGCAAGGTGAGCAAAAAGGTTTAAATCACAAAGCAGGCTACCCGTCTGAGGCTGGACACCCCATACCTCCTGCACACGCTTGGCCTCGACTCCGCTCGGCTTTCCCTCTTCTGCTGTCCAACCTCAGACGGGTAGCCACAAAGCAACAGGATAGAGTGAGGCACAGGCCAATGGGGGGCCAGCGGCCTGTGCCTTTCTCTTAAATTCGGCAATAACCCGCCTATTGTTTCACCGCCTTCACCGCGAACGGCGCCGGCAGCTCGCCCCCCTGGATCAGAGCGGCCATCAGCCGCGCCTGTTCGAAGGAAAATTGGCCGGTGATCTGCGACTGGCCGGATTGGATTTCCGCCAATACCCGGGGAGCGAAGACGATCTGCCCGTCAAATGCGATCGCAATGGGCCGGCCCAGGTTGTCCCGGGTGGCTTGCGCCCATCGGGCACTGCCTTCCTCATTGAAAGCGAGGCGGATGGAGGCTGTTTCGGCCGTCTCGTCGGTGTGTGCCTGGCTGCGCTCCACGGCAGCGCCTGTCAGGGCAGGCTTTCCGTCCTGGCCGTATTGCAGGGCGTAGAGTTCCAGCCTTCCGTTCTCGTCGGGGGTGAGGCTGAGAGCGAAGCGCAGGCCGTCCGGCAACCCCTGCGCAGCTTCCCGGCTGGCGGTAAAGCGCCCGAAATCAGGTATCCTTTCCGGGGTGATGTGGCCGATCACCGCCTGCTCTTCTTTCGCCTGCTGCTCCAGAGGAAGCCAGTTTTTCCAGGCTTCTTTTTGGCCGCCCTGGTTGATCATGCTGAAAACCTCCGCCTGGGTGTACACTGCGCTGAATTCGAGCCTGCCCACGTCGGTCAGCAGGGGAATGGCCGCTTCCAGGGGCGCAGCTTCCTGAAAAAGAATCCTGATTTGCGCTTTTTCCGGATGGCGCTCGGTTTCGAATGCCGTGATACCATAGGCATTCAGGCGTTTGGCGATGACGCCTTCCGCCTGGAGCAGCATTTCCGGGCTGGCGCCCGGGCTTTCAATGGTGACTTCGGTTAAATGGGCTGGCGCCGAGTAGTTGATGCCGGGCATCAGGCTGGTGGCGAGGATGACGGCCACAGCGATATATATGAACTTTTTCATGGTTTGTTGATTTTACCCGCACTTCCCAGGTTGTATGTTGTTTGTTGCTGGTTCGGCCCTGGGGCCGCCGGAACAATTAGGTTCCCTAACTGACAACTAACAACCGACAACAGCAACTTGCCCAGCGTTTGACCGAGCGTTCGACCGAGGTCTCACGCCGATAACCGCCTGAAGGCACAAAATCCCACGAAAGGGGATGGCTGCCGGAAATTACGGTTCGTCCCGTCAGGGTGACGGGCAATAAATGGATTAACTAAAATTCAGACAGTTTCCGGGAAAGGCGAATCCCCCATTTTCAGGCAGGAAAACAGGATGCAGCGCTTCACCGCAGGGGTAAAAACGCAGGCGCAGGACACCTGCCCGGGGAGAAAAGCTGGAAGTAATGGTGTGGAAATAAAAGGAAAAATCAGGCCGGAAAAGGCCGGAACCCGGGGAAAGGGAATGATGTCCGGGACAGAAAGGGAAGCGGGTGCCGGAGCTGCGGCCTTGCAAGCCTGAGTATGGACCTGATAAGCCGCTGCCGCCCATTCCGGAGAAGCAGGACCCTCCGGCCCGAAAGCTTTGCCCACGCTCAGCAGGAAGAGCATGGAAAAGAGAAAAGCCAACGCTTTTAGTCGGGCCTCTCCCGGCATATTATGTTTTTCCGGCTTCGACATCGGGCGGCAAGATAAGGGAATTCGGGGTAAAAGTCAATTCGCGGGGGTGCGATGCTAAATTGTGCCCCCTCCGGTGTTGGGAGGATTTAGGTATTAGGTTTTGGGCGTTAGGTGCCTATTGAGTGCACGATTAGGCCTGGGATGCCCCCTAAAACCCTATACCCTAAGACCAAAAACCGGGCAAGGGGTACAAAAAGGAATCGCGCCCATCCGTGGCGAATGCCATCAACACGCCAACCCTTCAGCCCCTACCGCACCAGATGTATCTCCAGCCACGGCGCTTTGAACTCATAGCTGCCCAGCCGCAGGTAGTTGGCGAAGCGCGGCAGGAAGATGGAACGCCGCTGGTTGCCCAGGCTGACGACCAGTTCGTCGCCGAACTTTTTAAGGCTGGCTTCGCCTTCTTTGACAAAGGGGAGCTTGATGCGGGCCAGGTAACCGTCTTTTTCCTCCTGGATCTCGAAGGGGCTGTCCTGGTAAAGGATGGCGGCCGGGTTGCTATCCTGGTAGATGGCCTGGCCGATCTTTTCCAACAGTGCTGTTCCGAAAACTTCCTGCCCCTGGTGCATGACCTCAAAGATGGGCAGCGGCTCGAAGGCGTTCCGGATTTCCTGAAGGTATTCCCGCTGGGAAACCAGATAACGCTCGAAGACCCCTTTTCCTGCTTCTTCGGGGAAGATGCGGTTGACGATGACGGCATCGACGTTGTAGCCGTAGAGCTGCAGGTAGGAATAGGCCCGCTTGGCCTCTTTAACCACCATGCGCTCGGGGTTGACTACAACGCGGATGGAGCAAACTTCAGGGTCCTGCATCACCTGCTGGATGCGTTCCAGCTTGTCGAAGAGGCTTTCCAGCTCTTCCATGCCTTTGTCGAGCGGGATGCCGGTCATGGTGCGCACCATGGCGCCGAAGCCTTTCATGGCAAAACGCTGCCCCGGGAAGGCTTTCAGTACCCACGACTGGGTGACCTGCGGCAGGGACAACAAGCTCAGGGTCTCGCCCGTCGGCGCGCTGTCGATGATGACCAGGTCGTATTCTTTCTTCCGGTAGTATTCTTCCAGCCACAGGAAAGCAGAAGCTTCCTCCATTCCCGGCAGGGCCGACAGCTCTTCGGCCACGACATTTTTTACCCCCTGGAATTTGAATACCGCCAGCATCAGTTGCCGGATGCTCTCCCAGTGCTTCTTCATGGAGTAGTAGACGTCGAATTCCTGGGCGTAGAGGTTGGGGGCGATCTCCTGTGGCTCCGGGCCCAGTTCCCGGTCCAGTGCGTCGGACAGGCTGTGGGCCGGGTCGGTAGAGATCACCAGCGTTTTGATGCCCTGGCGGGCGGCGTGCAGGGCGGTGGCCGCCGAGAGGGTTGTTTTGCCGACGCCTCCCTTGCCGGTAAAGAGGATAATGCGCATGTTTGGGAATGGTCTTTACAAGGTAAGGATCGAAGCGCCAAATTGTTGTGCAGGCAGGTGAATATTGGGGGGTTGACTGAAGTGGCGATGTGTTGATGTGTTGATGTGTTGATGTGTTGTATTGTAGCTAATGGTGCTTCGAAAGCGAGGCTTGGCGGCTCTATTCCTGAGGGCACTCCGGAAACCCCGGAAAAGGAGTGAAGGAATGACTTAGCGAATGAGTGGATAAAATCAATTATGTAATAAAGTTTGATTTTAAGAATAATACATATATTATATTTATTCATTCATTCAGTCCCTCACTCATCCACTCATTTGCTGGACTTTCCGGAGCAGCCTCATTCCTGGGGCAATTGTTATATGGCTATATTGTTGGGCTAATGTACGCATACACAAACCAAAAACCGTCCTTTCAGACAACCAGGTACACTTCCGCCACCTCCCGAACCGGCCTTCGGCAGGCATAATCCCTGCAGACATAGATCAGGGTTTCTCCGCCTGACGGCCAGCGGTGGGCCAGCAGCGGGTATTCGTCATTGGGTTTTTCAGTAGCCATCAGCACGTGCAGGCCGAAGAACTCTCCATTCGCCTCCCGGGCTTTTTCGAGTGCGCCCGGGCCGGCGATGGCAATCTCCAGCCAGCCGAACGCTTCCCCCAGGAGCACTGTGCCCCAACGGGCGTGGGGCAGGGGCGATTCCAGCAGGCGGTTGCCGGCGGCCAGCAGCATGCGGCGGCCATGTTCCTGCCATTCCGGCCTGCCGAGCAGCAACCCCAGTTGCTGGAGGTTGGCCGCCATGACAGCATTGGGCGAAGGCATGTCTTCTTCCCGGAGGGCCAGCTGCCGCATCGGGCTTTCCCCCTGCCCCCTGGCAGTATAGTAAAACAGGCCGGAGCTTTCTTCCGGAAATAATTCCAGCGCTTGCCGCATCAATGCTTCGGCCTTGTCCAGCCAATGCTGCCGGCAGCTTACTGCCTGCAATTCGAGCAAAGCCTCGATGAGGTAAGCGTAGGCATCGAGGAAGGCGGGGATGTCTTGTCCGTAGATGTGAAGCAGGCGGCCGTCTTCGGCGCGCAGCTGGCCGAGCAGGAAGGCCATCGTCTCTTCCGCCTTTTGAAGCAGGCGCGGGCTTCCGGTGGCGCCGTGGGCGCGGGCGAAGGCCGTAACGGCCAGGGCGTTCCAGGGCAGGATCACCTTTTCGTCGTGGCGGGGGCGGGGGCGCCGGGCCTGGTTGGTTTTCAGCTTCTGGCGGCAGCGCTGCAAAAAGTCCTCCATTTCTGCCGGGCTGATCCCTTTCCCGCGGGCGAACTGCTCCGCCGGTTGGGTGGCAAAGAGGATATTGCGGCCTTCCCAGTTGCCTTCCCGGGTGATGTGGTAATACTCGAAAAACCAGCCGGCGCCGGGGCCCAGCAATGCCGCCGCCTCATCGTAATCCCAGGTGTAATAACCGCCTTCCCTGCCGCCCGACTCGGCATCGAGGGCAGCAAAGAAGCCGCCGCCCGGGCGGGCCAGATATTCCTCCAGGAAGGAAAGGGTCTCCAGGAGGCCGGCCCGGTACCTGTCTTTTTTTGTCCACTTGTAAATGTCGGCCAGCAGGCGGGCGATCAGGGCATTGTCGTAGAGCATTTTTTCAAAGTGGGGGATCCGCCATTGCCGGTCCACCGCATAGCGGGCAAAGCCGCCCTCGAGGTGCCCGCGCAGGCCGCTCAGCAGCAGAGCGTCGAGGCTGGTCAGGAGATGCCGGAAGGCCGGCAGGCTGGACGTGTGCCAGGCGTAATGCAGGAGGAATTCCAGGGCCATGGTGTTGGGAAATTTGGCGCCCTTCCCGAACCCCCCGTATTCCGGATCGGATTGTTGCCGGAGGCCTTCAAAAACCCGGGCGGCCGTGCCGGCGCTGAAAAAGCCCTCTTTGCCGGCCCACGGGCTGAAGCGCTCCCGGCGCTCTATCCGGCCGAGAATCTTTTCCGCCTCCTGCTCCACCGCGCGCCGGTTTTCATAGAAGTTGTAGGCGGCGTACTGGAGAGCCTGCATCCAGGACTGGATCCGCTGCCCGGGCTGAGGCGGAAAATAAGTGCCGGCGTAAAAAGGCCTGCCCTGGGGGGTGAGGAATGCGTTCAGCGGCCAGCCGCCCTTGCCGGTGATGGCTTCGCAGGCCGACATGTAAAAGGCGTCGAGGTCGGGCCGCTCCTCCCGGTCCAGCTTAATGTTGATGAAATGCTCGTTCATATAGGCCGCTATCGCTTCATCTTCGAAACTTTCCCGGGCCATCACATGGCACCAGTGGCAGGTGCTGTAGCCAATGCTGAGCAGTATGGGCTTGTCTTCCCGGCGGGCGCGCTGCAAAGCCGCTTCTCCCCACGGATGCCAATCCACCGGGTTGTGGGCATGCTGCCGCAGGTAAGGGCTCTTTTCATCTTTTAATCGGTTCATGGCGTGAAAATAGCAACTGGCCTCTGAAAAATGAGAAAATGATTAAAAACTATTGCAGCCAACCTTTTTTTCCTGATATTCTATAATTTTGCTACCTTAATCGAAAATCCGAACCGTACGGATGCAACTGTCCGGGTTCCTGCCTCCCGACAACTCTTTTGTTAAATTTCAAAAACTAAGATCGATGAATTCAGGAGTTAAATTTCTCATTCTCTTAGCGGTAAGCCTGACCGCCTTTTCCTGTGTCAGCAAAAAACAGTTCATGGCCCTGCAAACCGAACTGGACGTGGCCAACAAAGACCTGGGCAAATGCGGCGAAAGCCTGAACGAATACATGAACCGCCTCTCCGCCTGCGAACAGGACAAGGCCCGGCTCAATGGCGAAATCCGAAACCTGCAGAGTTCCATGCAACTGCGCGAAGAACAGATGGCGGACCTGAGATCGCAGCTCGCCGACGTCAAAGCCCAGCGCGACAAGCAACTGAACCAGGTTGAAGGCCTGACTACCCTTTCGCAGTCTGCCAGCGACAACATCAAAGAAACCCTGTCTCAACTGGAGAAAAAAGACAAGTATATCCAACTGCTTCAAGCGGCCAAGACCAGAGCGGACTCCATCAACCTGGCCCTGGCGGTCAACCTGAAAGGCGTGCTCAGCGAAGGCATCGAAGACAAGGACGTCGAGGTGAAAGTCGACAAGACCGTCGTTTTTGTCAACCTCTCCGACAAGATGCTCTACCAGAGCGGCAGCTTCAAACTCACCAGCAGGGCCAACGAGGTGCTCGGCAAGATCGCCCAGATCATCAAATCCCGCCCCGAGCTGGAAGTCATGGTGGAAGGTTATACCGACAACGTGCCGATCAAAAATTCGTGCATAGACGACAACTGGGACCTGAGCGTCAAGCGGTCCACCTCTGTTGTCCGGGCACTGCAAAAAGAACATGGCGTGGACCCCAACCGGCTGATCGCCGCAGGCAGGGGCGAATACAACACCCTGGCGACTAATACCACTGCCGAGGGCCGCGCCACCAACCGCCGCACCCGCATCATCATCCTGCCCAAACTCGACCAGTTCTACGACCTGCTGAACCCGAACCTGGCACCGAAGTAGGAAAACGCATTTTCTGCCGCCGCCAGAAATTGATCCGTCAATTTCTGGCGGCGTCCACGAACACAACCGATAACTCACTTTAAGACTTGCCGGGCTGATCTTCATACTTTTTAACCTCCTGCCTCCCTCCTTTAACGTCTCCTTAGTTTCGCCAAAATACTGCTGGCCGTAATTTTATCCTAGTGCGCCGGGAACGAAGTTGTTGATCAATAATTTGAGGCTATTTTTCGGCCAGGCAACCTGCCTGCCAGCGAGCTGGCGAGCAGGCAAGGCGCGACTGCCTGCCCCGTACACGTAGTGTCGGGGACCGCCCATAGCCGAAGCTACGGAAGGGAGGAGCAACGTAGCCTGGGCGAAAAAGAGCCCAAAGAATTGTTTAAGAATTTCGTTCCCGGCGCACTAGCCAACCGGAGCTATGTGCCCTATGTGGCAAAAAAAACCGGGAAACCTGTAAAAACGAGAACCATGAAAACCTTTAAAAACAATCTGCTCCCGACAGCTGCCCTCCTGCTCGCCTTCGCTTTTTCCTCCTGCACCTCCCCCCAGCGGCTCGTCGAGTCCGGCAACTACGACGAAGCGGTCTACCTCGCCGTCAAGCGGCTGGCCGGCAAAAAGAACAAAAAAGACAAGTACGTGCTGGCCCTGGAAGAGGCCTTCGACAAGGCCAACCAGCGCGACATGAAGCTGGCCGAACGCCTCCGGCGCGAGGGGCACCCCGAAAACTGGGCCAGGATCAACGACGCCTACCGCCGGGTGCGCAGCCGGCAGGAGCGCGTGGCCCCCCTGCTGCCCCTCATTTCCAAAGAGGGCATCCGGGCGGAGTTCCGCTTCGTCAAAGTCGACGAGCTGGAGTATGAAAGCCGCCAGAAAGCAGCGGATTATCACTATACCCGCGCCCGGGAATGGCTGGAGGACGCCCGCCGGGGCGACAAGCTGGCCGCCCGCCGCGCCTACGAGGAGCTGGATAAGGTCGATCAGTACTTCCGCGATTATAAGGACAAGGCGGCCCTGAAAAAAACGGCCCACCAACTGGGCACCACCCACGTGCTGGTCCGGCTGGAAAACCGCTCCCGCTCCATCCTGCCCGTCGCCCTGGAACGGGAAATCCGCCGCATTGGGGTACGCGACCTCAACAACTTCTGGCAGGCCTATTATACCGAACAAGCCAGGGATATCGACTACGACTACGAAGTGGTCATGAAAATTACACACCTGGAGGCCGGCCCCAACGTGGTGAAAGAACGGGAATTCGAGGAGGTCAAAGAGATCGAAGAGGGCTTCGAGTACGTACTGGACAGCCGCGGCAACGTCATGAAGGACTCCCTGGGCAACGACATCAAAGTGCCCAAAAAGGTGCTGATCCGCGCCCGCGTTTTCGAAACGTATCAAACCAAAGCGGCCTCCATCGACGGCCGCCTGGAGTTTTACGACGCCCGCACCCGCGACCTGATCGACTCTAAACCGCTGGCCGCCGACGCGGTTTTCGAAAACTATGCCTCCACCTTCCGGGGCGACAAGCGGGCCCTCAGCAAGGATGCCTGCCGCTACCTCGGCAACCGCCCCCAGCCGTTCCCCACGGACGAAGCGCTGCTGCTGACAGCCATGGAACAGCTCAAGCCGGTGATCAAAGGCCGGATTGCAGAGACGAGGAAGTTGATTTAAAACCGTACCCCAAAACTCACGTTCAACGTCCTGCCCAGCAATTTTACCTCATTGCCCAGCACGACATTCTGCGGGACCTGGGGACCTGTTTCTCCCGGCGAAAGCGAATAGATGTACTGCCGGTACTTGATGTTGTCGTGGTCGAACAGGTTGAAAACGGAAACGGCCGCCCGCGCCCGCAGGCCGGCAACCGGGAAGTTGTACCCCACTTCGGCGTCGGCGCGGTGATAATCCGGCAGGTAAGTGATAAAATCCTCGATCATGATGTCCCGGCGGTCCTGTTGGGCCTGGAAGCGCGCCAGGTCGGTGAAGGGGCGGCCGCTGGCGAAAATGTAGGCGGCAGAGCACTCCCAGCGGCCCAGCTTCAGCATGTTTACCCATTTCAACTGATGGCGGCGGTCGTCCTGGGAGGGAAAGGGCTGGTTGCGGTTGATCTCTTTAAAATTCTGCGTGGTTTTGCTCAGGGTATACGCTACCCAGCCGGAATAGGCGCCCCAGTCCTTCCTGAGCAGGATGTCGACGCCCCGGGAAAAACCCTCGCCAACGAACAGGCGGTAATCCAGTTCCCGGGAGGGTGTCATGATGTTTCCGTCGACGAAACCGGGCCTCAGCAAGGCAAAGGCGACCACTCCTTCCGTCTGTTTGGCGTAGCATTCCACGTCCAGCTCAAACCCGCTGTCCTGCCAGTTGAAACCCAGCATGGCCTGGTTGGCGTGGGCGGCGGGAAAGCCGGCGTTGCCCGCCAGGATCCAGAAGTCGAAAGAGCGGCCGAAGCGGTCTTCGTAGTTCATCTCGCGCAGGAACTGGTTGTAGCGGCTCAGGGCGCCCTTGAAGCGCCAGGCTTCGTTCAGCTGGTATTCCACTTGCAGGCGGGGCGAGAGGTAGGGCTTCCGGTCGGGCTGGTAGTACGTGCCGCGCAGGCCCAGGGTGGTCAGCCATTGCCCGCCCCACTGCTTGCGGTGTTCGAGGAAGAGGGCGTGCTGGCCGGCGGAATGGCGGTTGTCGAGCAGCTCGCCCCGTTCTACTTCGAGGTTGACGCCCACGTCATTATACAGGAAATTGTAACCGGCGGCCAGGTATTCGCCGCCGGAGAGGAGCCACTTGTTTTTCCAGTTGAATTCCAGCCCCCGGACCAGGTTGGACTGTTGGTTGAACAACACTACCAGCGAATCGGCCATCAGCGGGCGGGTGATGGAGGTGGCGGTATTCCCTTCGGTCTGGAAGGAAGACCAGGCCAGCCGGAAATCCGACTCGAAGCCCGGGCGCCATAATTGCCGTTCCTGCAGGCTGAAGCCCGTATTGGCCCAGTCCATCTGTTCGTTGTAGGCCTCCCGGGTGGTGACCAGCCCGCCCCGGAAGCGGCGGCTGTACTCCTGCTGGTACCGGTAATCGAAGAGGTCTTTGCTGTGGAAAAAGTTGGCCGCCCACCGGCTGGTGGGGGAGGGGGCCCACGTCCAGCGGCCGTAAGCGTCGTAGAAGTTGAAATCCGGCTCGGCAGCGACCACGCTGTTGATGGAGGAATTGGACCCGGCAGCCAGCAGCCGGTCCGGGATGGGATTTTCCTCCCGGATGAGCCCGTAGAGCCGGGTGTCGGCCACGTCCTGCCCGGTGATCCTTCCGCTGAGCGTCAGGCTCATGTTCCTGCCCAGCGGCGCGGCCAGATAGCCGTTGGCCATGAGCAGGTTGAGCTCGGCGTTCCCCTGTATGGCGCTGCCTGCGGGTTCTTTGGACGCCATTTCCAGGACGCCGGCGGTACGGCCTCCGAATTCTGCGGGGAAGGCGTTTTTGTACAGTTTTACCTCCTCGATCATCTCCGGGTTGACGGAGCTGAAGACGCCGAAGAAGTGGCTGATGTTGTACAAGGTGATGCCGTCCAGCAGGATCATGTTCTCGTCGCCGTCTCCGCCGCGGATGTTGAGTTCTGCCGACAGGTCGTCGTGGGCGCTGATACCGGGCAGCATCTGCAGCTGACGGAAGAGGTCGTTGCCGCCCAGGAAAGCGGGCAGGCGGCTGAGCTGTCCGGCGTCGATGGCCAGCGCCGGCGCGTTCCGGCGGGTGGACAGGACGGGCGGGCGCTCGGAGACGGTTACCGGCTCGATCTCCTGGATCTGGGGAGTGAGTTTCAGCCGCAGGAAGGATGGGTTGTTTTCCGGGGCGAGGAGGACGGACAGGGGGTAATACCCAATGTATTGAACCCGCAGGCGCACCTCTTCACCGGAGGTGGAAACCGGCAATTCAAACCGCCCGTCCTCATCCGTTTCGGTGCCCTTGTTTGCCATTTCCAGGAAGACGGCGGCATAGGGCAGGGGGGTGCCGGTAAGGGCATCCACGGCCTGCCCCCGGATGAGCAGCTGCTGGCTGAGCTTGCCGCTCCCGGTTTTCGGGCGGATCAGGACCTCCTTGTCCGATAAAAGCTGGAATTCCAGTCCGGCGGGATCGAGAAGCCGGGCCAGGGCTTCCCGCAGGGGCAGGCCCTTGATGGATTGGTTGACGGCAATTTCAGAAAGCAGGCCGCTGTCGTAGGAAACCTGTAGCTGGTAGCGTTCCTCGAGTTTTTCCACAGCGGCGGCAAGAGAGCAGTTGATGAACTGTTCCCGGACGATTATTTCTTCCTTCTGCGCCAGGCCGGAGAGCATCGCTCCCCATCCCAGCACAATCATCAATAACGTTCGCCTCATTAATATTCAGGTTTACCCCTATCATTCCCCCTCCCCCGGAGAGCCAGGTTGGGGGGAGGCGCCTGCCGCCCGTACAACCACCACGTCCCCTTGCCGGCTGGCCTCCAGGTTCATCGGCCAGCAGACCCGGTAGAGGGCGCTGTCGAGGGCATTGCGCTCATAGGCGCCGGTATAAGTGCGGGACAGGATGCTGTCGGGGGCGTCGATGCGGATGTCAAACTGGCGTTCCATTTCGGCGAATACTTCCCGCAGGGGGGTGCCGTGATATTCGAAACGGCCGCTTTGCCAGGCCGGAGGCGCGCTGGCTTCGAAGTTGTTCCTTTGCCAGCCGTTCCCGGCCCATAAGGCCTGCTGGCCGGCGGTGAGGATTTCCTGGTTTTCATCGACAGTTACCTGCACCCGCCCGGTATAACAACGAACGTCGAAACGCCCTTCAAAAGTGTTGACATTAAAACTCGTGCCCAGCACTTCGACCGATCCCTGCGGTGTTTCGACGATGAAGGGTTTGCCTTTTTCAACCTCGAAAAAGGCTTCCCCTTCCAGCCTGAGTTTCCGGGTGCCCGGCCAGGCGTTCTCCTGATAGCGAATGCTGGAGCCGGCATTCAGCTGCACCCGCGAACCATCCGGAAGGCGGTGTTCGGCCATCTGCCCGTAGGGCGCTTCCAGGACGGCCGTTCCGTCGGGCCGCAGAAAGAAGAAGGCCAGCAACAAAGCCAGCGCGGCCGCCGCCGCGTATCCCAGCCAGCGCCAGGCTTTCAGGCCAGGCGGGCTGGCCTGCGCCGCGCTTTCCCCGGTGGCGGCGTCTATTTTACCCCATATTCGGGCAATGCGCTCCGGGTTGGCCGGTTCTTCTTTTATCACAAGGGCGTGAACGAGCAGGCGGGCTTCTTCCACCGCCTGCCACTTTTCCGGGTGGCGGGCCAGCCATGCTTCCCATTGGGCGGCATAACGGGCCTCGCCTGCCTTCGCCCAGCGGATGAAAGCCGCATCCTGGGCCAGTTCTACAGCATTATATGTCAGATATTTATCATTCATTTTCTTTGTGAGTCATTCTACTCCTTTATACAATAGAGGCCGGGCCGGGCCTTTTGTACTCAAAAAAAACCAAAAAAAATCCAGGGCGGCAGCCACCACCCCCGGATCAGCAGCTCACGCAGGCGGCTAAGGGCCGAGTGGGCCAGGTTGCGCACCGACTGGTAGCTGATGTCCATGGCCTGGCCGATGTCTTCGTAATCCATGCCCAGCTGGTACTTCAGGTAGATGGCCTCCTTTTGCCGGGGGCTGAGCTGTTGGAGGGCTTCCTTTAATTTGAGGTGTTGCTCTTTGGACAACTCCCGGGCGGCGATCTGTTCGTCGATGGCGATCTCGCAGTCGAACTGCTGTTCCTCCGGTTCCTCGGCGGTTTCGCGCTTTTGCCGCCGGCCCAGTTGGCGAACCACCCGCCGCCGCATGGCCACCAGCAGGTAACTTTGCACAGAAGACACTTCGCTTAACTGCGCTCTCCTTTGCCAGAGGTCGACGAACAGGTCCTGCACGCAGTCCTCCACCAACTGCCGGTCGGCGGAGAACTTGCCGCCGTACTGCAGCAATACCGGAGCGTGGGCCCGGTAGAGCGCTTCCAGGGCAGTTTTTCGCCCTTCCCGCAGTTGTGACCAGAGTAGTGCTTCTGACATGGTAGCTTGCGTTGTGCTGGGCAAAAGTAGCAATTCTGAAGTGATACCAGGTATTCTGGTGTTCTGGTATTTCGGTTTTACGGCCCAGCCCACAGGCCCGCAACACCACAAAACGCTAAATCCGCACTAAATACTTTAGTGGAATTTTGTGTTTTCGTGTTTTTGTGGCGAGAAAAAATTCAAAAAAATTCAAAAAAATTCAGTACATCCCATTCCCTTTCTGCTCCTATACATGAACATTGAATTACTCAACTCAAAAATTAAACGAAAATGTTAAAGCAATCTATGAAATGGAGCTGGATCCTGATCCTGGCCGTCGCCGCTTTCACGGCAGCCTGCGACAAGGAACAAACGGACAGCCTGACGGACAACACGGCGGTCGATACCCGTACGGTCACCAACGTCGAGATGGTGGCTATGGAAGTGGATGGCATGGAGCACGGCCCCCGCTGCTTCTCCCTGGTCTTCCCGGTAACGGTCCTCTATCCCAACGGCGACACGCAAGTAGCTACGGACGCCACCGCCCTGCGCGGCCTGTTCCGCACCTGGCGGGAGCAAAACCCCAATGCCATGGAGCGCCCCACGCTGCAGTACCCCTACTGGATAACCATGAATGACGACGGAAGCGAAGTAGAGATCACCAGCCATGAAGACCTGCGGGCAGTGCTCGCCGATTGCCGCGCCAACGCGCCGGGCGGCGGCCCGGGCCACGGCCCCGGACAGGGCGGCCCTGGTTATGACCCCGGACACAACGGCCCCGGCTTCGGGTTCAACAGCCCGTGCTTCAGCCTCGATTTCACCACGCCGATCACCATCAACCTGCCCGGCCAGGGCGACGTAACCGTCAGCAGCGAGGAGGAACTGAGGGCTGCTATCCGGGACTGGCGCGAAAATAACCCCGGCCCGGTTGACGAGCGGCCTTCCCTGGTCATGCCCTACACGGTCGTCTTTGATGACGGAACCACCTTCACAGTCAACGAAGAAGCCGACCTGGCAGAATTGCGCGAGATTTGCCAGTCCTTCTGCCCGGGTGGCCCCGGCAACGGTCCGGGTAACGGCCCCGGCAACGGCCCTGGTTTCGACGGCCCCGGCCCGCTCTGCTTCCGCCTGATGTTCCCGGTCACCGTCATCCTTCCCAGCGGACGGGAAATTACCGCCAACAGCCGGCAGGCGCTGATGCGCATCCGCCGCGCCTGGAGGGAGCTCAACCCCGGTTCCGACGAACACCCCTCCCTGGGCTTCCCCTTCACAGTTATACTGGAGGACGGCACCCAACAGGTGATCGACGACCAGGCCGAGTTCGACGCCCTGGTTGACTCCTGCGGGGATTAAGCGCCAGGCCATCCAAAAAAAGTAAAGGGCCGCCCGGGACCACCCCGGGCGGCCCTTTACTTTTTCCAAACACCTAAAAAGCACTTCAAAATTGCATCAAAATCCTTTCCTACCTTTGTAGCTGTATGAAGCTACTGATCGTTGAAGACGAAAAAGCCCTGTCGGACAACATCCGCGCCTACCTGTCGCGGGGAGATATGGTCTGCGAGACGGCATTCAATTTCGAGGAAGCGCAGGACAAGCTGCTGTCCTTCGACTACGACATCGTCCTGCTCGATATCATGCTGCCCGACGGCAATGGCCTGAACCTGCTGCGCCTGCTGAAGCGGCTGCAACCCGAGACGGGCGTGCTGATCATCTCCGCAAAAAATGCTCTGGACGACAAAGTGCAGGGGCTGGAGCTGGGCGCCGACGATTACCTGACCAAGCCCTTCCACCTGCCCGAACTCAACGCCCGCCTCAACTCCATCTTCCGGCGCCGTAAATTCCAGGGCCACAAGATCCTGGAATTCCAGGAAATAAAGATCAATACCGACACCCACGACGTATTCGTCGGGGAGGCCTCCCTGGTATTGACCCTCAAGGAGTACGAATTGCTGTTGTTTTTCGTCACCAACAAAAACCGGGTGCTCACCAAGCAGGCTATCGCCGAGCACCTCTGGGGCGATAATGTGGACCTCCTGGATTCCTTCGACTTCGTCTACCAGCATATCAAAAACCTGCGGAAAAAGATCAGCGCTGAAGGCGGGGCAGATTATATCAAAACCATTTACGGGCTGGGGTATAAATTCAGCTCAGATCAATAACCGGAAATGAGCCTGATCACGAAAACTACGCTCTTCTACCTGCTGGTCGCCCTGCTGGTTTTCGGCATCGGCGGGGTGGTGACCTTCTACCTGGTGCAGAAAGAAGTACAGAAAGAGACGGATTTTGCCCTTCGGGACAACCTCCGCGAGATCACCGAGGAATTAGCCGAAGGGGTGCCGCTGGACTTCCTCAAGCGTGGAAAAGCCGATATCGCCGACCTGGGCCCTGCGCCCCGGGATACCTTTTATTCCTTTGCCGATACCCTGGCCCCTCACCCGTACCTGGAAGGGCAAATGGAGCCTTACCGGAAAGTCACCGCCGTTCAGGAAGTCAACGGCCGGTATTACCGGATCAGCATCACGGACGTATTCATTGAAACAGACGACATCTACGACGTGGTGGTCGACATCATGCTCCGCCTGTTCATCATCCTGAGCGTGGCCATGCTTTTCTTCGGCTTCCTCATCACCGGCTGGTTGTTCCGGCCTTTTCAAAAGACTCTGGAACGCATTCGTTCTTTTAACCTCAAGGACCAGCAGGTGCTGGACCTGCCTCAGACTTCCACTAAGGAATTCCGCCAGCTCAACGCCTTTATCGCCCAGATGGCCTTCAAGGCCAGGAAAGACTATCTGGCCCTCAAGGAGTTCTCGGAGAACGCCTCCCATGAAATCCAGACCCCGCTCGCCATCGCCCGCGGAAAACTGGAACTGCTGCTGGAAACCCCCGGCCTGACCGATGAGCAACTGAACCTCGTGCAATCCGCTCAGCAGAACATCAACAAACTGTCGAGGCTCGGCAACGCCCTGCTGCTGCTGACCCGGATCGAGAACAAAGAGTTTGCCGGCAACCAGGCGCCGGCCGACTTTTCGGGCATCACTCAACACTGCCTGGAAAATTTTGCCGAGTTGGCCAGCCTGAAGGGGCTTGGCCTGAGCCGCCACATCGAACCGGGGGTGCAGGTCATTATCGACGGCGCGCTGGCAGATATCCTGGTGGCCAACCTGGTCAAGAACGCCATCCGGCACAACATCCCCGGGGGGTGGGTAGAAGTAAAACTCGACGCCAGAAGCCTGCTGGTCCGGAACTCAGGGCCGGCGCCCAGAGTGCCCTCCGAGCAGCTCTTCGACCGTTTCCAGAAGAGCCGCCAGGGCGACGGCTCCCTGGGCCTGGGGCTGGCGATCGTGAAAAAGATCGCGGAGGCCAATGGTTTTGAGGTGTCGCACCGGTTCACGGAGGGGGCACATGAAGTGGAGGTCGTTTTTTAGCGGATGCTGATTTCCATGTGTTTGCCCAGGCCAATTTCGATATCCGTTGTTTAAACATTAAACCTTAAGGAACTGTTAAATTCCCGAACTTCAAAATTCCCTCAAATTTCCTATAAAATGTCGTTAGGATTGGCCCTTATCTTTGTACTGAGCAGTGATTAAAAAAATAAAAATTATATTCCCTCGAATTAAAAAGCAATAATGAAAAATCGCCTGATTTTACAACTGTCTACTTTACTTTTTCTGTTGCAAGCCCCATTTTCCCTGACCGCCCAGCCCGACCCCGACAAGCCCGCCAAAGGGTTGGTCAAAGGGGTTGTGGTAGATCAAAGCACTGGCCAACCGCTGGATTACGCCACCGTCACCATTTTTTCTGCCGCAGACAGCTCGATGGTTACCGGAGGCGTGACGGACGTGTCCGGCACTTTCCGCCTGGAATTGAAATTCGGGAGCTACTACGCCAACGTGGCGTTCATTTCCTTTGAAGACCTGAATATCGCCAACATCGAGGTGAGCCGGGATAACCCTGTCGCCGACCTGGGCACCATCCGGCTTGCGCCGAACGCCACTACCCTGGCGGAGGTGGAAGTCCGGGCGGAAAAAAGCAACATGCAAATTTCGCTGGACAAGCGGGTGTTCAACGTCGGCAAAGACCTGGCTAACATTGGCGGCAGCGCTTCCGATGTGCTGGACAATGTGCCTTCGGTTACCGTCGATGCCGAGGGCGGCGTCAGCCTGCGCGGCAGCAGCGGGGTGCGTATCCTGATCAACGGGCGCCCCTCCGGCCTGGTCGGCGTCGGGGATACGGACGGCCTGCGGCAGATTCCCGCCAACCTGATCGACCGCATCGAAGTGATTACCAACCCCTCTGCCCGCTACGAGGCGGAAGGCATGGCCGGCATCATCAATATCATCCTCAAAAAAGACCAGCGGCAGGGCCTCAACGGATCGTTCGACCTGACCACCGGATACCCCCACAATTACGGCGTTGCGGCCAACGCCAATTACCGCGCCGGCAACCTCAACTTCTTTGCCAATTACGGCATCAGCTACCGGAAGCGCCCGGGGAAAGGCTCCCTGTACCAGGAAATTTACGACCGCAACGAATTCAAACCCGATACGCTTTCCATCCTTCAGCAGTACCAGGACCGCGAACGGGGCGGGTGGGACAATACCTTCCGCGCCGGTGCCGAGTATTTTTTTAACGACAAAACCAGCCTGACTGCCTCCCTGACTTACGAGAACGAAGACGGCAACAACCTCTCGGATATCGAGTACCGCGATTACCTCTTCAGCCTGGACCGCCTCACCGGCATCACCCGCCGCCTCGACCGGGAAAAGGAGATCGAGAACAACCTGGAGTACGTCATGAGTTTCCGCAAGGAGTACGAGCGCGAAGGCCACCTGCTGACTGCCGACATCCGCTACCAGGATAACGCCGAAGTGGAAAAGTCCACCATCACCGAAGAATATTTTACGCCCGAATACACCCAGACAGGCGCTCCCGGCCTGGATCAGCGTTCCCGCAACGCCGAGAACGAACGCCTCATCCTCGGCCAGATGGACTACATTCACCCCTTCAGCCGGGAAGGCAAGTTCGAGGCCGGCCTGCGGACGTCTATCCGGGAGATCAATACCGACTTCAAGGTGGAGAAGTTTAGCAATACCGGCAATGACTGGGAACTGCTGCCGAACTTCACCAACAAGTTCATTTATGATGAGAATATTTACGCCGCCTATGCCATCATAGGCAATAAGTTCGGCCGCTTCTCCGCCCAGGTGGGCGTGCGCGCCGAGCTGACCGACGTCAACACCCGCCTGCTGGAGACCAATGAGGAAAACCCCCGGGATTACCTCAACCTCTTCCCCAGCGGCCACTTCGGCTATGAATTTGGCGGGCAGAACTCGGTGCAGGTAAGCTACAGCCGCCGCATCAACCGCCCGCGGTTCTGGGACCTCAACCCCTTCTTCAGCTTCAGCGATGCCCGCAACATCCGCACCGGCAACCCCAACCTGGATCCGGAATTCACCCACTCTTTCGAAGTGGGCCACCTGAAATACTGGGACAATATGTCGCTCAGCTCTTCCGTGTATTACCGCTATACCGAGGGCATCATCGAGCGCATCCGAACTCTACAGGAGGACGGCACAACGCTGACCCGGCCCGAAAACCTGGCCACCGAAGACGCCTACGGGCTGGATGTCACCTTCTCCGCCTCCCCGGCCAAATGGTGGGACCTGGACGGCAACGTCAACTTCTACCGCTCTATCATCAATGGCAACAACATCGACACGGCCTTTACCGCCGACGCCCTGACCTGGAACGGCCGGATCACTTCCAAAATGGACCTCTGGAATTTCCTCGACGCCCAGGCAAGGCTCAACTACCGGGCACCGCGCAATACGCCCCAGGGCAGCAACAAGGCTTATTTCTTCCTGGATCTGGCCTTCAGCAAGGACATCATTGACAACAAAGCAACCCTCACGCTTTCGGTGAGCGACCTGTTCAACTCCCGCCGCTGGCGATACATTTTCGAGGATGAAGATTTCTACAGCCGGGGCGACTTTCAGTGGCGCGCCCGGCAGGTCACCCTCACGTTCAACTACCGCCTGAACCAGAACAAGCAACGGCAGCGGGGCGGTGGCGATTACGACGGAGGGGACGGAGGCTTCTAACCTGCTGCCTGTTGTCATCAAAAGTAGGCTCACTACGAAGATTCCCCTTTAACGAGCCTCAATGGCATAAGTGCTTTTACGGCATTAGTGCCGCCCCGGTTCCGCCTTGGAGCCGGGGCTTTTTTTTGGCGCGAATGGTTTGCAGCAGGCCCTGGCGCTTGCCCGTTATTTGTCCACCGGCAACCCGGACAACCAACAAACGGGTGCGACGCTAAATTGTGCCCCCTCCGGTGTTGGGAGGATTTAGGCCCGTCCAGTCGGCCAGGTAAATGTTAGGTTTTGGGCGTTAGGCACCTATTGAGTGCCCGATTAGGCCTGGGTTTCCCCCCTAAAACCTATAGCCTAAGACCTAAAACCGGGCAAGGGGCACAAATAAGGAATCGCGCCCCACTTCCACCCTTACACGTCCCGGCAAATGTCCAGTAGTGTGCAATCAGCGCCTTCCTCTTCCAACTGTCAAGGCCAGGACAACGAACCCGGCGCGATTTTCAGATATTTGCCTACATTCGCAATGATGACAGCGCCAGCTCAAAATATCGCCCTCCTTTTATTCCTGCGCGATGAAAAGCAGGAAGCTCGTGCCAAACCGCTGGCAGGGGCGTGCCGGCGCGTCAACCGGGCTGTTTTCCGGGCGCTCAACCACCATGCCCGGCGGCAGGCGCGGTCATCCGGCCTGCCGTTGCTCGTGGTCAAAGGGGCACAGCAAACCGGCCATTCTTTTGGAGAACGCCTGGCCAACGCCTTTGAATACGCCTTTGCCCGGGGATACGACAACGTCATCGCCATCGGCAACGACTGCCTGGCGCTCGACGCCGCCCGCCTCCGGGAGGCGGCGCAGGTGCTCGGCGATGCCGGCGCCGTCCTGGGGCCGGCGGGTGACGGCGGGGCATATCTGATCGGCCTCAGCCGGAAAGCTTATCACCGCCGTGCTTTCATTGCCCTTCCCTGGCAGGCCAACCGCCTTTACGCCGCCCTTTGGCAGTACGTTCGGCACCTGGGTTGTGATCCTTACCTGCTCCGGCAAGAGGACGATGCGGACGATGCTCCTGCTCTCCGGCGCCTGGCCGGGCGGCTCCCTTCCGGCAGCACTTTGCGCCGGGCCCTGGAAAAGCTGCTGGCGCCGCCGGCGCCGTTGCCAGCCTTCTGCGCCGCCCCAGCCATTGACCTGCGGTACCGGCCCTGTCGGCAGCGGGGCCCTCCTTTTCCGGCGCTTTAAAGTCCCCGTACTAAAAGATATCCTGGCTGCAGCGAAATGAGGAATGGGCGCAGCGTCCATTCCCGGAGGCTGTTTTGATCCCCTTTCTTTCGGATGCCAGGGTACAGGTGTGTATTTCCAGGCAGGCTGCCGGGCAACCGACAGGTTCGTGCTTTTCGTATGTCCATATCGGCGGCGCATCTCTGTTGCCAGGCAAACCGCAGGAATGAAGGCGCCGATTTAAAAAATACCTCATGAAGAAACTTTTGACCTTTATCGCTCTGCTCTTTTCTGTTTCGGCCCTTCTGGCCCAGGCCGACCTTCAGGCCATAGTGATCAACTATCTGTCCAACCAGCCGGTGGAAGGCGTGGAGGTAGTGCTCCGAAATGAAAGCCGGGGGCTGGAGGCGTCCCGTACGACAGATGGCAAGGGACGGGCCGTTTTCCGGGGCCTGCCCGAAGTCGGCGGCTACCGGCTCGTTTTTTCCGGCGACGGCCAATTTGAGGCCAGCTCTTCGGAAACTTTCAGCATTCGTTCCAACCAGAACCCGACGGTTCAGCTCAACCTGCTGGAAAAACGCAACGTGCAGCTCGATGAGGTCGTCGTGTTCGGCACCTCCGGCACCACGCAGGTCAACCGCACGGATGCCGAAGTGGCCTTCGAGCTCAAACAAAAAGAGATCGAGGCCATCCCGATCGAAGGGCGGGACATTACCCGCGTGCTGTATCGCCTGCCCAATGTGTCGCAGGCCACCGGCTTTTATCCGGAAGCGCCCAACGTATCGATCAATGGCGCCAACTCCTTGTTCACCAGCTATATGATCGACGGGATGGACAATAACGAGCGCTTCCTCGGCGGGCAGAAGTTTGCCATCCCGGTAGGGTTTACCCGCAACATTACCGTGCTGACCAACAACTATTCGGCGGAGTACGGCCTGACCGCCAACGGCGTGGTCAATATCACGACCCGGTCTGGCAGCAATGAATTTGGCGGGGAGGCGTTCGTGATCACCCGCCCCGGTCCGGCCATTGATGGAGAATCGGATTTTGCCCAGCGCGACCTCTCGGGCAACAGCGTCAAGGCCGGCTTCCAGCGTTATCAGGCCGGCGTGGGATTCGGCGGCGCCATCGCTAAAGATGAAACCTTCTATTACTTTAACCTGGAGCATACCACCGACCTGAAGGACAACTTCCTCCGCTCCCCGCTGCTGAGCAATGAGGAGACGGTGCGGGGAGAGAACCGCTTCACCTACCTGTCTGGCAAGCTGGACCACCGGTGGAGCCCCCGGTTCCGGTCCAGCCTCCGCGCCAACCTCGGGCTGGCCAGCATCGAACGGCAGGGCGGCGGCCTGGAGGGCGGGGCTACCTTCCCTTCTGCCGGCAGCGTACAGGACCGCAACTCCCTGCTGGTAGCCTTGAAGAACAACTATATCGGCAGTCATTTCAGCGCTCAGACCAACCTGCAGTACAGCCGCTTCCGCTGGAACTACGGCCGCCCGCTGAACGGCGACGGGCCGCAGGTTACCGTCCTCGGCCCCGATGAGCAAACCCTGGCGATCCTCGGCCATCCCGGTTTTGTCTTTGACGAAACGGAAAACACCTTCCAGTTCCAGCAAAAGTTCAACTACTACGCCGGCCGCCATACCCTGAAAGCCGGGCTGGGGGCCGTCTCTTCCGGCCACCAGCTCTTCGGCGGCGGCAATGCCGATGGCAACTACCGGGTGAAGCTGACGCAGAGCCAGCTCGAACAGGTGCGCAGCCTCAACCGCGGTGCCGCCCTGAACGTCAACGATATCCCCTCCGATGTGGAAGTGCTGGGGTACAGCGTCGAACTGCGCCCGGCTTCTTTCGGCGCCCGGCAGACGATCTATTCGGCCTACCTGGAGGATGAATTCCGCGCTTCTCCCCGCCTCAACCTCACCCTGGGCCTGCGCTATGACTACGACAACCTCTCCAAAGGAGGTGCCGGTCAGGGCGACCTCAACAATATCGCGCCCCGCCTCAACCTCAACTACCAGCTCGGCCGGCGCAGCAGCCTGCGCGGCGGCTACGGAATCTTCTACGATAAGGTGCCCTATGCAATATACAGCGACGCACTGCAGCAGAACACCACTTCCCAGGATTACAAAAAACAACTGCAGGAACTGGTGCGCCTGGGCATCCTGCCGGCTGGTACAGACATCGGCCGGATTACGTTCAACGGCAACCTCAGCGGCTTTGCCGGCGATGCGGAATACCTCAGCGGCCCCGGGCCGGAAGCTTTGCAGGAACAGCGCGAAGGCGTCTTCAGCAACGAGCGGCGCATCCTCAACCCCAATGGCTATGACAATCCATACACCCACCAGTTGGCGCTGGGCTACCAGTTGCAGCTGAACGAGCAGAGCCTCTTTTATGTCGACCTGGTACACAACCAAAGCTATAACCTGTTCCGCCTCCGCAACCTCAACGCCGCCGAACCCTTTCCCATTTCCGCCGACAACATCCGCGTGCGCACGCCGGCACAGGCCGATGCCAGCCGGCCCATACCGATCGTCGACGGAGCTTATGCGGTGATCAACGGAGAAGAACTGAGTGGCGTAGCCCGCTCGGTGATCGTCTCCGAAACCGAAGGGCGCTCGCGCTACTACGCCGCCAGTTTCAATTTCCAGAAAGAACGGGGAGAAGAGGATTACACCCTGCGGATCAATTACACCCTTTCCTATCTGGAGAACAATACCGAAGACATTAATTTCCGGGCGATGGACGCCAATAACTTCAGCGCCGAGTGGGGCCCAAGTATCAACGACCGCCGCCATATCCTCAACGGCATCTTTTCTTACTATCCGGTAAAAAACCTGTCTTTTACCCTGGCTGCGCTTATTCAAAGCGGGCAACCCATCAACCGCACGCCGCTGCCCGCAGCCTATGCAGTACTGGATGAAACGGGCAACCCGGTGCAGGAGCAACTCGCCGGGCCGGACGGAACTTTGGCTTTTGACGAAGCGGGCAATCCCATCCTGGTAGATGTTACTGCCACCACCACCGACCTGAACGGCGACGGCGTTTCCTTCGGCGACGCCTATGTGGGCAACAGCGACCGCTACCCCGGCGAAAGCCGCAACAGCGACCGCCTGCCCTGGTCCAATACCTTCGACCTGGGGATACAGTATCAGGTACCTTTCGGCAAGTCTGCCCTGGAATTGCGCGCCGACGTGTTCAACGTTTTCAACACCCTGAACCTCAGCGGCTACAGCAACAACGCTACCCAGAGCAACCAGATACAGCCCGGCCCGGCGTCGGCGCCCAGCGTGCTGGTGCGGCGCAATGCCAGCGCGCCCCGGCAGTTCCAATTCAGCCTGCGGTATGTTTTTTAGGTTGACAGGCTTGAGCGGTTTTTGCCGCAGGGAATCCTGTTGGTAAAAACCGCTCAACCCTGTCAACCCGGCAGTGACCGGCGGCGTTCATCAGAGCTGTAACAGCGACTTGAAAAAGCTTCAAACAACAGCAGAAGCATGAAAAACTGGCTAATCCGAACATCCTTACTCCTGTTGGCGGCCTTGATGTGGTCCTGCGGCGCAGGGGGAGATAACACATCTGCGGAAGACATAACCGCCCTCAACTGGGAACAAATAGAAGAACGGGCACGGGGCAGCACCGTCAACCTGATGATGTGGTCCGGCGACCCGCTGATCAACGCGTATATGCAAAATTACGTCCGCCCGGCGCTGAAAGAACAATACGGCATCGGGTTGGAGGTCGCTAACGGGCAGGGCAACATCATCGTGCAGAACCTTATGGCCGAACTGCAGGCCGGCAAGGCCGAAAGCGAACTCGACCTGATGTGGATCAACGGAGAGACCTTCTACCAACTCCGGCAGATCGGCGCCCTGTACGGGCCGTGGACGGAAAAGCTGCCCAATGCTCAGTACATCGATTTCGACAACCCGTTTATCGGCATCGATTTCCAGCAACCGGTAAACGGCTATGAGTGCCCCTGGGGCAATGTGCAGATGACGCTCATCTATGATACGCTGAAGGTGCCGGCACCTCCGCAGAACCGGGAAGAGTTGCTGGCTTTCGTCCGGGCGCATCCCGGCCGGTTCACCTTCGACAGCCAGTTTACCGGGCTGGCCTTCCTGAAGGCGCTGCTCATCGACCTTGCCGGCGGCCCGGGTTCCCTGAACGGCCCGTTCGACGAGGCCAAATACAATGCGTACGCGCCGCAGTTGTGGGCGTATGTCCGCCAGCTACAGCCCTATCTCTGGAAAGAGGGGCGTACCTTCCCGGAAGGGGTGGCGCCCATGCATCAGATGTTCGCCAACGGGGAGCTGTGGTTCACCATGAGCTATAATGACAGCGAGGTGGACAATAAAATCCTCCAGGGGCTCTTCCCGGAGAGCGCCCGCGCCTACGTTTGGGAGGCCGGCACGATCCAGAATTCGCACTACATGGGCATTTCCAGGAAATCACCCAATAAGGCGGCAGCCCTGGTGGTTTGTAACTTCCTGATCTCGCCGGAAGCGCAGCATAAAAAACAGGACCCCTCGGTTTGGGGCGACGGGACCGTCCTGGCGCTGGACAAATTGCCGGAAGAATGGCGGGAAAAGTTCCGGGCGCTGCCGGGCCGGCGCTATGCCCCTCCCCGGGCAGAAATCCAGGACCGAGCGCTGATGGAACTGGCACCGGAATATATGATCCGCCTGGCGGAGGATTTCCGGAAGGAGATTATTGAGTAAAGATTTGTAACTATTTAGGTGGGCCTGATGCCTTACAGCACATGCAAAAAAAAGCCACATACCTTGGCCTGGCCTTATTCTTCCTCCTGGCCGCATTCCCGTTGCTGCTGGGCATCGGCTATGCTTTGCTTTACAGCCTGGGCCTGACGGGCATCCTCGGCGAGGGCTTCACGCTTGGGCACTGGCAGGCTGTTCTCGGGTCGGCAGCATTCTGGGAGACGATGGCCTTCAGTACTTATGGTACTGGTGGTACATCGGGTTAGCTGTCGGTACGTACCTGGCGGTAGTGGTGCGCCTACTGGTACTTTGGCCGCGGCGCTTTATCCTTTTTCATCTACCTGCCCCTGGCCCTGCCTGCCATTGTTATGGCCTTTTTCATCTTCCAGCTGATGTCGAAAGGGGGTGCCTTGTCGCGCCTGGCTTTCCAGCTCGGCCTGATAGAAGGGCTGCAGCAGTTCCCGGACTGGGTCAACGGCCAGTACGGGATTGGCATCATCGCCGCCCACTTTCTGATGGCGCTGCCGTTTTTTATCATACTATACACCCATATCTATCAAAGCGAGGGTATGCCTGCTCTGGCACAGCAAGCCCTGTCTCTGGGCGCCAGCCGGCGGCAGGCAGCCTGGCGGGTGGCGGCGCCGGCATTGTTCCGGCGCTCCTTTGCTACCGTGGTGCTTTACTTTCTTTTCGTCATGGGTTCTTACGAGATACCGCTGCTGCTCGGCAGCCAGTCCCGGCAGATGGTTTCCGTGCTGGCCATCCGGAAGCTGCAGCGGTTTAATTTGGGGGATATCCCGCAGGCTTACGCCATCAGCGTGTTGTATTCCATGATGGTTATCGTGCTGGTGGTGGGGTTGCTGCGTTCGAAAATGCAGGATCCCTGGAAAGAATACCAATAATCTTTGTGTATATGTCCATTCGTGCATTCGTGTATAGGTTGTGCCGGAAAAGGGTTTGCCTGGCCCGCCTGTTGGTCGCCGCCTTCATCCTGTTCCCCTTTTCCTTCCTGCTGGTGCTCTCGTTTGGGCGGCGCTGGGCCTATCCCGCCCTGCTGCCGGGCGAGTGGACGCTGAGCAACTGGCTGTCTGTCTGGGGCGCGCAGGCGGGGCTGGGAGAAAGCCTGGCGTTGTCGCTGGCCCTGTCCACAGGGATCGCTGCGGTATCGACTGCCGCCAGCTTTTGGGTGAGCCGGCAGGTGGCGGGCCACCGATACCGCCGGCACTGGCTGTTGCTGGCTTACCTGCCCTACGTGTTCGCTCCGGTGGTCCTGGCGGCCTGCCTGCAGTATTTTTTCATCCGCGCCGGCCTGTCGGGCAAGGTATGGGGCATAGCTCTGGCGCAGTTGTTCATCACCTTTCCCTACGGCGTGATCTTTTTTGCCAGTTTCTGGACGGAGCGCATGCTGGCCCTCGAACAACTGATCGCCACCCTGGGCGGCAGCACCTGGCAGGCCTATGCCCGGGTGCTGCTCCCGGTGGCAAAGGATACCCTGATGACCTGTTTTTTTCAACTTTTTCTGATCTCCTGGTTTGAATACGGGTTGACCACCCTCATTGGCGTTGGCAAAGTACAGACGCTGACTTTGAAGGTGTTCCAGTACGTGAATGAGGCGAATATCTTTTTTGCAGCCCTGGCCAGCTGTTTGCTGGTTTTGCCGCCGGTGGCGCTGCTGTGGTTGAACAAGCGGTATGTTTTTTCGAGATATTTTGCCACTAAGACTCCAAGGCACTAAGACGTCACAAAGGACTTAGTGAATCTTGGTGGCTTAGAGTCTTTGTGGCGATTTTAAGACAGAATTAATGTTTTTAGAAGCCATCGACATAAAAAAAGCCTTCGGCCCCGAGGGCGTCCTGCGGGAGTTGAGCTTTCAGCTGGCGGAGCACGAAATGCTGAGCATCCTCGGCCGGTCGGGAAGCGGCAAGACCACGCTGCTGAAAATCCTGGCGGGCCTGGAAACGCCGGATGGCGGCAGGGTGCTGCTGCGGGGGCAGGATATGGGCACCGTGCCGCCCAACCGCCGCAATATGGTCTACCTCTACCAGGAGCCGCTGCTTTTCCCCCACCTCGATGTGTTTGAGAACGTGGCCTTTGGGCTGCGCCTGCGGAAACTGCCGGCGGCGGATGTCCGGAAACGCGTGATGGAAATGCTGGACAGCCTGGAGCTGCCGGAGCAGGCCCGGAAAATGCCCCATCAGCTTTCCGGCGGGCAGAAGCAGCGGGTGGCCTTTGGCCGTGCCCTCATCATCAACCCCAGGGTGCTGCTGCTCGACGAACCCTTCGGCGCCCTTGATGCGGAAACCCGCGCCAGTATGCAGGCGTTGCTGAAGCGCATTGCCGAAACGTTCGCCATCACCGCCCTGTTTGTCACCCACAGCCTGAAAGAGGCCCTCATTATGGGCGACCGCATCGGGCTGATGCAGGAGGGGAGGCTGAAGGTGTACGGTTCTAAAAAGGATTTTATTGCGGATGCGGATACGGGGGTGCAGGAGGAGTTGGCGTTTTGGCGGGAGGTTGGATAGTATATACCACCTGGTGAAAATATTGATAGTACAATTGTTCGATCACATAGTTGGGCATTTTGAAAACCACGCTGGCCAGGCATCAGGGCATTAAATTCTTAGCGCAGGCTAATATTGGCGGAGATATTAAAAGAATTACCCTAATTTTAGAAAAAAAAGGACATGAACATCCCTAACCTGTTATTGCTTGCCATTGCCTTGTTGACGCTCTGCTGCTCCGGCCCGAAGGCGGAGGAGGAGAAAACGGCGGCTTCCCGCCTGGGAGAAGTTCATCTCGAAGTTACGGGAGCGGTGGATGCCCTGCCGTTCTTCGAAAAAGGTTTGCTGCTGTTGCACAGCTTCGAATATGACGACGCCCGGGCAGCATTCCGGAAGGCGCAGGAAAAAGACCCTGGTTTTGCCATGGCTTACTGGGGAGAGGCCATGACCCACAACCACGGCCTGTGGCACCGGCAGGATTACGAAGAGGCACGGTCTGCGCTCGAAAGACTGGCGCCCACTGCCGAAGAAAGGCTGGAAAAAGCCAACGCCGGTTTGGAGCGGGATTTCCTCCAGGCGGTTGAAATCCTGTACGGGGAAGGCGAAAAGGTGGAGCGGGACAAGGCTTATGCTGCCTTCATGGAAAAGTTATACGAAAAATACCCCGGCAATCACGAAGTAGCCTCGTTTTATGCCTTGTCTCTGTTAGGGGCCGTGCCGGTCGGGCGCGACGAGGAAGCTTACGGCAAAGGGGCGTCCATTGCCGGGGGCATCCTGAAGGAAAACCCCAACCACCCCGGCGCCTTACACTACCTCATCCATTCTTATGACGACCCCGGGCACGCCCACCTGGCCAAAAAGGCGGCGGACAGCTACGCCGACGTGGCGCCCGACGCTGCCCATGCCCTCCACATGCCCTCGCACATCTACGTCGCCCTGGGCATGTGGCACGAAGTCGTGGCTTCCAACGAAGCCTCCTACGCTGCCAGCGTGAAGCGAATGGAGCGCAAAGGCCTGGACAACGATGCCCGTTCTTACCATGCCTTTCACTGGCTGCTCTACGGATATCTGCAGCAGGGTAGGGTAGAGGAGGCCCGCCGCATCCTGGATCAGATGGTTGAGTATACGGAGGAGCTGCCCAGCAAGAGCGCCCGCTCCTACCTGATCCGGATGAAGGGCAACTATCTGGTGGAAACCGAAACCTGGGATGGCCCCGTCGCCGACATCGAGGTGGGCCTGGATGAACTCAACCTGAGCTTCCAGGCTATTGCCCATTTTCTGGAAGGCATGAAGGCCTATCGGAATAAGGACGCCGCTAAAATGGAATCCCTGCTGGAGGAGATGGCTTTCGCCCGCCAGCAGGCGTCTATGTCCGTAAACAGCGAAGGCGTGCCCATGTGCGGGTCCGCCGGCAGCTACGGGCAAGCTAACCAACTGGACATCGACCAGGCATACATCCAGGAACTGGAATTGAAAGGCCTCCACGCCATGCTCAAAGGACAACCGCAGGAGGCAGAACGCTGGTTCAAAAAGGCAACTGAAGTGGAAGACAACGCCAGCTATTCCTACGGCCCGCCGGAGGTAGTCAAGCCTTCCTATGAGCTGTACGGGGAGTGGCTGCTGGAGCAAAGCCGCCCGGAGGACGCTCTGAAACAGTTCGAACGGGCCCTGAAACGCGGCCCGAAGCGGGCGCGGGCGCTCAATGGCAAGCTCAGGGCTGCGGAAGCCCTGGGCCAGGAAGAGGAAGCTAAAGAGGCCCGCAAATTACTGGAGGAAATCCGGGCTAAGGCCGAAGCTCAGCGCAAGGGCCAGCTCTCCTGATGAGCGGGCGTACTGGCTCACGAGAACCCCGATAACGGATAACTCTGCCCAACCCGGCATGGCGTTCATAACCACATTTAATCCTATGCCAGGGTATCAACGATATATCGCACAGATGTTAGCCGCAGGCTGCGGCATCTCTTCCGGCGGCAGGATATATACTTTTCCGCCATGAAGGTGGGTGTAAGTAGCCGCCAGGCTCATCAGGTCCAGGCTTTTCGGTTTGCTCTCTTTGAATAGCTCGACGGTATTCTTTTCCTCGTCATACTGCCCCCAGCTGTGTTTGTTCCGGGCAACGAACAGTGTCTGTACTTTGCCTTTGGCGGCTTTGGGCAGTATTTCAAGGACAGAAGCAGAAGCGCCGTCGCCCCCGCTTTGCTCTTTGAATAAACGAACCTGGCCCTGCTGGCCGTCCCTGAAGTAGTTGTTCACGATCTCCAGGGCTTTGGAGTGGAGGGCGTTGAGGTTGCCTTCTTTTGGTTCTCCGCTGACGTGTACGGGGGCGATGTCCAGGTAATCGCTGGTTTCCTTGTAAACCGGGGCCATATAGTCGGGCATAGCCAGCACCAGTGGTGCGCGTTCTTCCCCGATAATGGCGTTGACGCCCTGGTCGACCTGATAGAAATAGCGCTTCAATCGTTTCAGTTGGTGTTCGCTGCCTAATTCGCCTTCATTGCCCTTGAATATGGGCGTTTCAAAAGCCGACTGGCCGCTTTGTCTTTGCACGTTGCCTTCCTGGCTGCTTTCTGCCAGGGCTTCCTCCATGCTGCCGGGAAGCATTTCATCCGCTCCTACCGGTTGCAGGGCATACGGGCCGCCTTCGTACAGGCGGGGGCCCGCTTCCGACATGGCCAGGACGTAAAAGACACTTTCGCCATTTACTGCCGGGATAAGTGGGCGGAGGTAAAAGCGTTCCGCGACGGTGTAGTAGGGGCCTGCTTCATAAGGGATTTTCAACATCTTGAAAAAGCCGTCAGCGATAAAAATGCCCAGGGCATATTGCATATCCTTCCAGTACAATGGCTCGTTCAGCAGTTCGTAGGCGTTGAACAAAAAGCGGTGCGCCGCCTTCTCTTCCATGCCCTGGCTGGCCAGTTCTTCCCTGGCGTCGGACAGCATTCGCTTGAAAAAAGACTTGCTCTCCATCCCGCGCTTGGTTTGATGGGCCGGCACATACATGGAAACGCAGTATGTTGTTCTTACTTTGGATAATTCTTTAAAAGCCTTATTGTTTAGCATATTTTATTGTTTTCTTTAATGTGTCTTCGGTTCTAAAACATGGTATTGCTTTTTCATGTTCATAAACTGGGGTGCGATGCTAAATTGTGCCCCCTCCGGTGTTGGGAGGATTTAGGCATTAGGTTTTGGGCGTTAGGTGCCTAATGAGTGCCCGGTTAGGCCTGGGTTGCCCCTAAAACCTGCAGCCTAAGATTTACCCGGCCGGCCGGCCGGGACTAAAACCGAGCAAGGGGTACAAAAAGGAATCGCGCCCCATAAACTGAACCAACGAATCCACGACCATTCATGCAGCCAGGCCAACTCATTAACACCATTACTTCTCCCTTTCGCCAGTTTATCCGGCAGGAATCATCCAGCGGTATATTGCTGATCATCTGCACGGTTGTGGCCCTGCTTTGGGCCAACTCTCCCTTGTCCGGATACTACTTTGGTTTGTGGGATACGCCGGTGTCCATCACCATTGGAGAGACCAGTTTTTCCAAGCCCCTCCTGCTATGGGTAAACGATGGCCTGATGGCCATTTTCTTTTTTACGATCGGACTGGAGATCAAGCGGGAAGTCATCGACGGGGAGCTGTCCAGCCTGCGAAAAGCCGCCCTGCCTATGGTGGCGGCAGTGGGCGGTATGGCCGTTCCGGCGGCCTTGTTTTTCTTCCTGCACCAGGGGAATCCCGGCGTGCAGGGTTGGGGCATACCTATGGCGACGGACATCGCCTTCTCGCTGGGCATCCTCTCCTTACTGGGCAGCCGCGTCCCCATCAGCCTGAAGGTATTCCTGACGGCATTTGCCATTGTAGACGACATCGGGGCGGTGCTGGTCATTGCCCTTTTTTACTCACACGAAGTCCACTGGAATTCCCTGGCTATATCGGGCAGCTTGCTGGCTTTCCTTTTTGCCTGCAATTATGTCTTCAGCATGAAACGCAACTGGATATACATTATCGGGGGTATCGGAGTGTGGTATTATATGCTCAAGTCCGGCATACACCCGACCATAGCCGGCGTCCTGGTGGCCTTCACCGTGCCGGCAACCAACAATATCCGCCTGAAGAATTTTACGAATAGCATCCGGGATTTTCTCGACGAATTCCGGGCTGAGAAGGCGGCGGAGGGGGGGCCGTTCCTTCCGAAGCAGGAACTGAAGACCATCGAAGCCCTGAAGAGCAACGTGCGCGCCGTACAGCCGCCCCTGCAGCGCATGGAGTACCTGTTCAACGATTTTGTGGCTTTCTTCGTCATGCCTCTCTTTGCCCTGGCCAACGCCGGCGTGATGCTCCGGGGCGGGCTGGAAGTGGTTTCCGAGCCTCTGTTCCTGAACATTGCCATCGCCCTCTTCGCCGGTAAGCTGATCGGCATCCTGGGCTTTTCCTGGCTCGGCGTCCGCCTGGGCATTGCCGGCCTGCCCGCCGGCGCCAACTGGACACAGATGGTTGGCGCAGCCCTGCTGGGCGGCATCGGCTTTACCATGGCCTTGTTTATCGCCAACCTGGCGCTGGAAGACAGCACTCTGCTGGCGCAGGCCAAACTGGGGATACTGGCTGGATCCTTCCTGGCGGGGCTGGCGGGGTATTTGTTGCTGCGGTGGTCGTTGGGGGAGGGTGATGAAGAGCTTGCCTGAGGTAAAGGCAGAGGCAGAGGTTAAGGGGCCGGGGCCGGGCGCTGAACACACATTTCGGAGAGTTTATAGAATTGTTAACCGCAAAAGAGGTTAAGTATAACTCGCTCAAGCCTCCCTACTCCACATACAACACCAACCCCTTCAAATATCCCCCCTCCGAATGAAAAATACCCACCGGATGGTCGGGCGGCTGCGATAGCTGGTGCATAACCCGCGCCCGCCGGCCGCTCTCGAGTGCCGCCGCTACAATGGTGTTGTAAAACAACGCCTGATCCACGACCTGGGAACAGGAGAACGTGAAAAGGATGCCCCCCGGCCGGATTTTAGTCATGGCCAGCGCATTGAGGCGTTTATACCCCTGCACGGCCTGGTGGCGTTTCTTCAGGCTCTTGGCAAAGGCTGGCGGGTCGACGACCATCAGGCCGTAATCTTTATCGGCTGAACGAAGGAAATCCATGACATCGAGCGCATGGGCGCGGTGGCGCTCTGCGGGCAGGCCGTTGAGCGCCACATTGGCCCCGGTGAGTTCTATAGCCTTTTTGGAGACGTCGACCGAATCCACAAAGCGGGCACCGGCCCGCAGCGCGTAAACGGAGAAGCCTCCGGAGTAACAGAAGGCATTCAGCACTTTTTCGTCCCGGGCATATTCGCCCGCCAGCCGCCGGTTTTCCCGCTGGTCGATGAAAAAGCCTGTTTTCTGCCCTTCCTCCCAGTCGACCTGAAAGGCATGCCCGTACTCCAATACCGGGCCGGGTATGCTTTCCCCAAACACGTAACCGTTCTCTGCCCCCATTGCATATTGGTTGGGAAGCGACTCTGCGCTCTTGTCGTAAATGGCCTCCAACTCCCCGCCGTAGTTGTGCCTCAACGCCTGCACTATCTTGTCCATCTCCCGGTGCATGCCAATGGAATGGCACTGGACGACGGCCGTTTTGTTGTAAATATCAATGATCAGCCCGGGCAGGCCGTCTCCCTCCGCATGGGCCAACCGGTAACAATTGGTCTGAGGGTTGCCGGCCAGGCCGAGGCGGCGACGGTATTCCAGTGCATTGCCGATTTTGGCATTCCAGAAATCCTGACCGGGTTCTGCCTGCTGAAACGAAAATAAACGGACGGTAATGCTGCCGTCCTGATAATGGCCGGTGGCCAGATAAGAACCGTCGGCCTTGTAAACCTCCACGACGTCTCCGTCCTGCACATCGCCCTCCATCGCCTTGATGGCCCCGGAAAAGACCCAGGGGTGGAAGCGCTCGACGGAAGCCGACCGTTTTGCTTTGAGTATTACCTTCTTCTTCATCCCCGCAAGATACACCATTGCCGGATAAAACAAAGAAGTGGCGCCTCACGGTTGCAAAGCGCCACTTCTTTGTTTTATCCGGCCCGCCCGGACTAACCTGGCGGACGGTACTCGGTTAATTCCTCGCCAGGATCACCGTTTTTACGATCACGGTATCCTCTGTCTGTACGTTGATGAAGTAGGAGCCGCTGGCGAGCCCTGCTTCCAGGAGGCCCAGGCGGTACGTAGGCTGGTCGAGCACCAGGGTGCGGGCCAGCACCGGCTTGCCGTAAACGTTGTAAACGGTAAGCGTCGCCTGTTCTCCTTTGTAGTATTCAAACTCCAGGAACAACTCGTTGTGCGTGGGGTTCGGATAAGCCCGCAGGGCCAGCTCCTTCTGCTCCGCCGAGATGCCTTCCGGTTCAATCGGGATCGTGCCGCCTCCCGGTGCTTCGGCGATCGTGCCGCCCCCTTCGTAAACCACCGTGCATTCCACAAAATTATCGCAATCGTCGTAGACGCGGTAGAAGTGGGTGACCGTAAAGTCACCGCAGAAATCTCCTTCGATCACCGGCGGTTTGGTCAGGTAAGCGAATGGCGTGGAACAGTTGTCCGTATATCTGGCGGCGATCGCGTCCGGGTCCGGGTCCGGCACTTCATCCTGGCAGGACAACCCGGTCAGCCCTTCGGGGCACCCTCCGTCGGCAGTAGGTGCCGGGGGCGTGAGGTCCTGGCCGGTAAAGGTAAGTACGCAGACCGTCCGGTCCCCGACACAGGGGTCTTCGACCGAATAGGCATACTTATAAGTAAACTGGCAGAAGTTGTTGTCTACCGTCTGCCCGATGAAAACGACCTGGGTGCCGGGGGAATTGTAGTACTCGAAGATCTCCTGGGCTTCCTGCGGCGTAGGCACATCCGCCCAGCACTGCATGTTGGTGATGTCCGGCGGGCAGGTGATGAGGTCCGGGTTGACTTCCTCGATGTAATACGGAACCGAACACCGGGTGGTATTGCCGCAGAGGTCGGTCAGCTCGTAGATGTTTAATACGGTTACATCTTGGCAGGGGCCCGAGTCATCGAGGATTTTCCGCAGCAGTATCCTCACCCTGAAGTCGCTACATTCGTCGGAGAAGAACTCCCGGATGTAGCTGGTGTCCGGCCGCGGCACTTGCCCGTAGGTCTGCACGTCGAAGCCTTCCGGGCATGCCCCCTGAGGCGGGGTGGTGTCCTCTCCACGGTAAGTGATGGAGCAGTTCTTCTCGTTGCCACAGTTGTCCGTCACAACATAATAGTAGATGAGTTCAAACTTACAGTCGACGAATTCCAACGTGGTGTCGACCGGTTCTACATCGACAGGCCCGCCGTCTGCTCCGGTAAAGAAGCTGGCCAGGTAGGCCGCTTCGAAATCGGGAAGGCCATCTTCGCAGTCCAGGCCTTGCTCTCCGGACGGGCAGTTGCCGCTGATGCTTCCGCCGCCGCCGCCGCCGGAGTGTGTCACGGTGCAGTAGGTCAGATTCCCGCAGGCATCGCCGATCACATAAGAGTGGCGGACTTCAAAGCCCTGGCAGCCGCTGCCGGTAGTCTCCGTAACCGTGCCGGTATACTTCACCTGTACGTCGCTGCAGGCATCGGAATAAGCGGCCCGCACTGCGGCGGTATTGGGGCCGGGCGCCTGGCTGGGCGATGTCAGGCCCGTAAGGCCTTCCGGGCAGTCGCCGGTGGGCGGCTCGGTATCGACGATCATAAAGGTGGCCGTCGTGTTCGAGGTATTGCCGCACTGGTCGGTGGCCGTGAAGGTGACGGTAGCGCTTCCGGTGGCGCCGCATTCGTCGCTCAGGCCACTGAAATTGTGCGACCAGGAAACGGCCCCGCAGTTGTCGGAAGCTTTAGCCCCTCCGCGGATTGATAGCCAGTAGTTGAGGGAAGCTGTATTGCCGTTCCCGTCACACTGGACTTTTACGCTTTTTGCCGGCCAAATCTTCGGCCCGATTCCGTCATTCGGCACAGTGAACGTCGCCGTGCAGGACGCCATCTGGTTGCATTGATTAACCAGCATCAGGTTGATGGAGACAGAACCGCCGCAGGCAGGAGGCGCGGAAATATTAGCCAGGGTCGTAACCGGTACGCCGTTCACAAAGTAGAAAGGCGTCCCTCCGCAGCTTCCATTGGCCCCGAATTGCGCCTTCCAGCTGGCAAAGGCGGCATTGACATCCGACTGGGGCTGGCAACCGCTTAGCGTCAGGTCCGACGGGCAGCTTACCGACAAGGGTTGCGAACCGCCTACCGTAAAGGTGGCGGAGCAATAATCAGATTGCCCGCACTTGTCCCAGGCGTAGAACTTGACGGTCACGCTGCCGCCGCAGGCGCTCGGCGCTGCATAATTCTGCAGGCTGCTGCGCTGGGTGCCGCAGCCGCCCATGGTGGAGAACTGGCTGATCCAGTTCATGAATGCTGCATTGACCTGATTCTGCGTTTGGCAGCCGGGTACGTTTTCATTCGCCGGGCACACGACGCTGAGCGGCGCCGGCGCCTTGACGGTGAAGGTAGCTGTACAGGTGGCCGATTCCCCGCATTGATCCCAGGCAATAAACTTGACCGTTACGCTGCCGCCGCATTTGCTTGGCGCTGTGTAATTCTGCAGGTTGCTGCTCTGTGGGCTGCAGCCTCCGGAAGTGGAGAACTGGCTGATCCAGCTGGCAAAAGCGGCATTGATCTGGTCCTGAGAGTAACAGGCGTCAAGTTTGTAATTCTGCGGGCAACTGACGGTAAGCGGGCCGTCGTCCGGCGTCACGGTGAAGGTGGCCGAACAGATGTCCCAGTTCCCGCATTTGTCCCAGGCGTAGAAGTCAACCGTTGTGCTTCCGCCGCAACTGCTGGGCGCGGAGTAATTCTGCAGGTTGCTTCGTTGCGGAGAACAACCTCCGGTTACGGAGAATTGCCCGATCCAGTTTGCAAAAGCAGCATCAATCTGGCTTTGCGCAGAACAACCATCGACCTGCCGGTCCTGCGGGCAACTGACCGCCAGCGGTGCCGGCTCGGCAACGCTAAAGACGGCAGAGCATTGGGCCGATTGCCCACACCGGTCCCAGGCGTAGTATTTCACGGTTACGCTTCCTCCACAGTAGGAGGGCGCGGAATAACTCTGCAGGTCGCTGTTTTGCGCAAAACAGCCGCCGGTGGTGGAGAATAAGCCTAGCCATGTGGCGAAAGCGGCGTCAACTTCTGCCTGGGTCAAACAACTGCCGAGCTGCCTGTCGGCCGGGCAACTGACTTCCAGTACATCCGGCCCGCCTACCGTGAAGGTGGCCGAACAGCTGACGTCCCGCCCGCAAACATCTTTGGCTTTGTAGATGACCAGTACGCTGCCTCCACAGAAGCTGGGCGCAGTGTATTGGCTCAGGTCCGTACTTTGCGGGTCGCATCCGCCGGTTGTTTCAAACTGGCTGAGCCAGTTGGCAAAAGCAATATCGACTTCATCCTGGCTGGTGCAGCCGCCTAGGTTCGCATCCAATGGGCAACTTACCGCCAAACCGGAAGATACTGTAAAAGTGGCGGAACATTCATCCGTCTCCCCGCAGTCATCCGTAGCAGTAAAAGTTACCGTCACACTGCCGCCACAATAGTCTGGAGCTACATATTGGCTTAGGTCTGAACCCTGAGGATTACACCCTCCTGTTGCAGCGAACTGGCCAATCCAGATGGCAAATGCGGCGTCAACCTCTGCCTGAGTCAGGCACTCATTAATCTGCTGGTTAGCGGGACAGTTTGCCGTTAACGGGGCCGGCGCTTGCACAGTGAAAGTTGCATTGCAGGAAGCCATGTCCTGGCATCCGTCGGGCCCGGAGGTGGCGGTGTAGGTGAAGCTGAGCTGGCCTCCGCAGGTGAGGTCTCCGAGGGCCGGCACGTCGTTAATATTGTCGGTCACGTCGCACCCTCCGTCGAAGGAGAAGCCTGCAGCCCATGCGTTGTAAGCGGCGAGTATGTCAGCATCGGTGGAGCATGCCGGCAGCATGGGGTCTTGCGGGCATTCAACCGTCAAGTCTTCTGCTGCCGCCACGGTAAAGGCGGCATTGCAGGAAGCCATGTCCTGGCACCCGTCGGGCCCGGAGGTGGCGGTATAGGTGAAGCTGAGCTGGCCTCCGCAGGTGAGGTCTCCGAGGGCCGGCACGTTATCAATGTTATCGCTGACGTCGCAGCCTCCGTCGAAGGAGAAGCCTGCTACCCAGGCGTTGTAAGCAGCCAGTATGTCGGCGGTGCTGGAGCAAGCCGGCAGCATGGGGTCAGTTGGGCATTCTACGGTTAAATCTTCAGCAGCCGCCACGGTAAAGGTGGCGTTGCAGGAAGCTGCCTGGCAGCCGTCGGTCGGAGGTGGCGGTATAGGTGAAGCTGAGCTTGCCGCAGGTCAAATCGCCAGGGCGGGAATGCTGGCGCTGTTGTCCGTCACGTCGCACCCCCGTCGAAGGAGAAGCCTACCAACCAGGCGTTGTAGCTACCAGTATGTCGGCGGCGCTGGAGCATAGGCAGCATGGGGTCAGCCGGGCAGTCGACGGTCAAGTCGTCAGCGCTGCCACGGTGAAGGTGGCGTTGCAGGAAGCCATGTCCTGGCAGCCGTCGTACCCGGAAGCGGCGGTGTAGGTGAAGCTGAGCTTAGCCGCAGGTCAAATCGCCCTGGCGGAATGCTGGCGCTGTTGTCGGTCACGTCGCAGCCTCCGTCGAAGGAGAAGCCGTACCACCCAGGCGTTGTGCTACCAGTATGTCGGCGGCGCTGGAGCATAGGCAGCAAGGGGTCAGCTGGGCAATCGACGGTCAGCCGTCGCCGCGCCCACGGTGAAAGTGGCGCCGCAGGAAGCCATGTCCTGGCAGCCGTCGACCGGAGGTGGCGGTGTAGGCGAAGCTGGGCTGTACCGCCGCAGGTGAGGTCTCCCAGGGCGGGAATGCTGGCGCTGTTGTCGGTCACGTCGCAGCCTCCGTCGAAGGAGAAGCCAGCCACCCAGGCGTTGTAAGCTACCAGTATGTCGGCGGCGCTGGAGCATGTAGCAGCATGGGGCCTAGGGCAATCGACGGTCAGGTCCTCTGCCGCTGCCACGGTGAAGGTGGCGCCGCAGGAAGCCATGTCCTGACAGCCGCCGGGTCCGGAAGTGGCGGTATAAGTGAAGCTGAGCTTTACGCCGCAGGTGAGGTCTCCCAGGCCGGAATGCTGGCGCTGTTGTCGCTGACGTCGCAGCCTCCGTCGAAGGAGAAGCCAGTACCCAGGCGTTGTAAGTACCAGTATGTCGGCAGCGCTGGAGCATAGCAGCAAAGGTCAGCCGGGCAATCGACGGTCAAGCTGCTACGCGCCCACGGTGAAAGTGGCGCCGCGGAAGCCATGTCCTGGCACCCGTCGTCCGGAGGTGGCGGTATAGGTGAAGCTGAGCTTACTCCGCAGGTGAGGTCTCCGGTAGGCACGTTATCAATGTTATCGCTGACGTCGCAGCCTCCGTCGAAGGAGAAGCCTGCTACCCAGGCGTTGTAAGCAGCCAGTATGTCGGCGGTGCTGGAGCAAGCCGGCAGCATGGGGTCAGTTGGGCATTCTACGGTTAAATCTTCAGCAGCCGCCACGGTAAAGGTGGCGTTGCAGGAAGCTGCGTCCTGGCACCCGTCCGGTCCGGAGGTAGCGGTATAGGTGAAGCTGAGCTTACCGCCGCAGGTGAGGTCTCCGAGTAGGCACGTTATCAATGTTATCGCTGACGTCGCACCCTCCGTCGAAGGAGAACCCGACCACCCAGGCGTTGTAAGTACCAGTATGTCGGCAGCGCTGGAGCATGCCGGCAGCATGGGGTCAGTTGGGCATTCTACGGTTAAATCTTCAGCAGCCGCCACGGTGAAGGTGGCGCCGAGGAAGCCATGTCCTGGCACCCGTCGTACGGAGGTGGCGGTGTAGGCGAAGCTGAGCTTACGCCGCAGGTCAAGTCTCCGAGTGGCACGTTATTTATATTATCGCTGACGTCGCAGCCTCCGTCGAAGGAGAAGCCAGCGACCCAGGCGTTGTAGCAGCAGTATGTCGGCAGCGCTGGAGCATGCCGGCAGCATGGGGTCGGTTGGGCAATCGACGGTCAGGCTGTCGGCTGCATACGGTGAAGGTGGCGTTGCAGGAAGCCATGTCCTGGCAGCCGCCGGGAGGTGGCGGTATAGGTGAAGCTGAGCTTAGCCGCAGGTCAAATCGCCGTGGCGGGAATGCTGGCGCTGTTGTCGCTGACGTCGCAGCCTCCGTCGAAGGAGAAGCTTACCCAGGCGTTGTAAGTACTAGTATGTCGGCGGCGCTGGAGCATAGGCAGCATGGGGTCAGCCGGGCAGTCGACGGTCAAGTCGTCCGCGCCTACGGTGAAGGTGGCGTTGCAGGAAGCCATGTCCTGGCAGCCGTCGACCGGAAGCGGCGGTGTAGGTGAAGCTGAGCTGGCCGCCACAGGTCAAATCGCCGAGGCGGAATGCTGGCGCTGTTGTCGGTCACGTCGCACCCTCCGTCGAAGGAGAACCCTGCCACCCAGGCATTGTAGGCGACCAGTATGTCGGCAGCGCTGGAGCATGCCGGGAGCATGGGGTCCTACGGGCAATCGACGGTCAGGTCCTCTGCCGCTGCCACGGTGAAGGTGGCGCCGCAGGAAGCCATGTCCTGACAGCCGCCGTCGGAGGTGGCGGTATAAGTGAAGCTGAGCTTCGCCGCAGGTGAGGTCTCCGGGCGGGAATGCTGGCGCTGTTGTCGGTCACGTCGCAGCCTCCGTCGAAGGAGAAGCCAGCCACCCAGGCGTTGTAGCTACAGTATGTCGGCAGCGCTGGAGCATAGGAGCAATGGGTCGGTGGCAATCGACCGTCAAGTCGTCGGCTGCACGCACGGTAAAGGTGGCGTTGCAGGAAGCCATGTCCTGGCATCCGTCCTACCGGAGGTGGCGGTATAGGTGAAGCTGAGCTTACGCCGCAGGTGAGGTCTCCAGGGCGGGAATGCTGGCGCTGTTGTCGGTCACGTCGCAGCCTCCGTCGAAGGAGAAGCCAGCCACCCAGGCGTTGTGCAAGTATGTCGGCGGCGCTGGAGCATAGGCAGCAATGGGTCGTAGGGCAATCGACCGTCAAGTCGTCGGCTGCACGGTGAAGGTGGCGTTGCAGGAAGCCATGTCCTGGCAGCCGTCGGCCGGAGGTGGCGGTATAGGTGAAGCTGAGCTTCGCCGCAGGTCAAATCGCCCAGGCGGAATGCTGGCGCTGTTGTCCGTCACGTCGCACCCCCGTCGAAGGAGAAGCCGTACCCAGGCGTTGTAAGCTAAGTATGTCGGCGGCGCTGGAGCATAGGCAGCATGGGGTCAGCCGGGCAGTCGACGGTCAGTCGTCCGCGCCAGTGAAGTGGCGTTGCAGAAGCCATGTCCTGGCAGCCGTCCGAAGCGGCGGTGGTGAAGGGCACTGCCGCAGGTCAAATCGCCGGGCGGGAATGCTGGCGCGTTGTCGGTCCGTCGCGCCTGTCGAAGGAAGTACCAGGCGTGATGTCGGGCGCTGGAGCATGCAGCGGTCAGCGGCATCGACGGTCGCTGCGCCCACGGTGAAAGTGGCACGCGAAGCCGTCCTGGCAGCCGTCCGGAGGTGGCGGTAGGTGGCGGTTGCCGCAGGGAGGTCTCCGGCGGAATGCGGCGCTGTGTCGGTCACGTCGCAGCCTGTCGAAGGAAGCCAGCCACCAGGCGTTGTGAAGTATGTCGGCGGCGCTGACAACGCGATGGGAGGCAATCGACGGTCAGGTCCTGCCGCCACGGTAAGTGGCGGAGCAGTCCTGGCAGCCGTCACGAGGTGCGGTATAGGTGAAGGAGGCCGTGAGGTCAGGCGGAATGTGGCGCTGTTGTCGGTCGTCGCAGCGTCGAAGGAGAAGCCAACCCAGGCTACCAGTATGTCGGCAGCGCTGACTGGAGCAATGGCACGCAATCGACCGTCGTCGTCGGCTGCACACGGTAAAGGTGGCGTTGCAGGAAGCCATGTCCTGGCAGCCGTCCCGGAGGTGGCGGTATAGGTGAAGCGGCGTACCACAGGTCAAGTCTCCGGTGGCACGTTATCAATATTATCGCTGACGTCGCACCTCCGTCGAAGGAGAACCCGCCACCCAGGCATTGTAGGCTCAGTATGTCGGCAGCGCTGAGCATGCCGGGAGCATGGGTCGGCATTCGACGGTCAGGTCGTCGGCAGCCGCCACGGAAGGTAGCTGCAGGAAGCCATGTCCTGGCAGCCGTCGCCCGGAGGTGGCGGTGTAGGTGAAGTGAGCACCGCAGTCAAATCGCCCAGGCGGGATGCTGGCGCTGTTGTCCGTCACGTCGCACCCTCCGTCGAAGGAGAAGCCTGCCACCCAGGCGTTGTAGCAGCAGTATGTCGGCGGCGCTGGAGCAAGCCGCAGCAAGGGTCAGCCGGGCAATCGACGTTAAATCTTCAGCAGCGCCACGGTGAAGGTGGCGCTGCAGGAAGCCATGTCCTGGCAGCCGTCATGGAGGTGGCGGTATAGGTGAAGCTGAACTGCCGCCAGGTCAAATCGCCTGGCGGGAATGCTGGCGCTGTTGTCGGTCACGTCGCAGCCTCCGTCGAAGGAGAAGCCAGCCACCCAGGCGTTGTAAGTACCAGTATGTCGGCGCGCTGGAGCATAGGCAGCAATGGAGGCAATCGACCGTCAAGTCGTCGGCTGCCACGGTAAAGTGGCGTTGCAGGAAGCCATGTCCTGGCAGCCGTCGTACCGGAGGTGGCGGTGTAGGTGAAGCTGAGTTACTCCGCAGTTAAGTCTCCAGGGGAATACTGGCGCTGTTGTCAGTCACGTCGCACCCCGTCGAAGGAGAAACCGCCGCCCGGCATTTGCCAGTATGTCGGCGGCGCTGGAGCATACGCATGGGGTCAGGCATTGACGGTCAGGTCGTCGGCAGCGCCACGGTAAAGTAGCATTGCAGGAAGCCATGTCCTGGCACCCGTCTGCCCCGGAGGTGGCGGTGGTGAAGCGATACTCCGCAGGTGAGGTCTCCGAGGGCGGAATGTGGCGCTGTTGTCCCGGCACCTCCGTCAAAGAAGCCGCCACCAGGCATTGTAAGTATGTCGGCGCTGGAGCAGCAGGCGCTGGGCAGTTGGCATTGACGGTTAAACTCAGCCGCCGCCACGGTAAAGTAGCGTTGCAGGAAGCCGTCGGCACCGTCGCGGAAGTGGCGGTAGTGAAGTGAGCCCGCCGCAGGTCAAGTTCGGCGGAATGCTGGCGCTGTTGTCGCTGACGTCGCAGCCTCCGTCAAAGGAGAAGCCAGCCACCCGGTTGTAGCGTACCAGTATGTCGGCAGCGCTGGAGCATACGCAGCATGGGGTCGGTTGGGCAATCGACCGTCAGGTCTTCGGCTGCGCACGGTGAAGGTGGCGTTGCAGGAAGCCATGTCCTGGCACCCGTCGTACGGAGGTGGCGGTATAGGTGAAGCTGAGCTTATCCGCAGGTGAGGTCTCCGAGTACGGCACGTTATTTATATTATCGCTAACGTCGCAGCCTCCGTCGAAGGAGAAGCCAGCCACCCAGGCGTTGTAGGCGGTACCAGTATGTCGGCAGCGCTGGAGCAGGTGGCAGCAAGGGGTCAGCTGGGCAATCGACGGTCAAGTCGTCGGCTGCGGCCACGGTAAAGGTAGCGGTGCAGCTTTGCACATCCTGGCATCCTGCCGGGCCGGAAGTGGCTTCGTAAGTGAAGCTGAGCTGGCCTCCGCAGGTTAGGTCTCCCAGGGCGGGCACATCAACGATGTTATCCGTTGGGGTACAGCCACCCGAGAAGGAGAATCCATCCACCCAAGCCACATAGGCAGCGAGGATGTCAGCGGTGCTGGAGCAGGCCGGCAGCAAGGGGTCGGCCGGGCATTCTACCATAAACGCATCATCAAAGACAGCCCAGGAGAATTCTTGTGTGCATTCTGCGAACAATCCCTCGCAGTCGTTGGTCGCACGGTAAGTCCGCAGGAGAGTGTAGGTACAGCCATCGGTTGTCGTAGGCGTTCCGTCACTTTGCCAGGTTACCGTAGCGGTGCAATCCATATTGTCGGTCACGACCGTCACCAGGGTTATATCCGGTTCATACTGGCCGCCCGCCCCTAAGCTAAGGGGGTAGCCATTGGCATCCAGCGGGGGGTTGCACCCGACATAAACCTCATCCGGGCAGGTAACCATAGGCGGGTTTTCGCAGGTGCAGCAATTCTGGGCGGGCAGGATATTCACGTCGCAGGAAACGGTGCAACCCAATGCATCGGTAACGTCAACAGAGTGGGGGCCGGGCGCCAGCATGGTGGCGGTTTCTGTTGTTTCGCCGTTGTCCCACAAATAGCTGTAAGGAGGGGAGCCTCCAATGGGAAATACGGAAGCCTGTCCGTCGCTTCCGTCACCGGTGCAGGAAACGGGAGCATCGGCAAGCGTTGAACAGGAAAGCGCTGAAGGCAGGGTTCCTGTGAATGTCAGCACACAGTCATCGGCATTGCCGTTGCTGCCCGGGCTGTTTGGGAATGGAGTAGGATGAAGGCAATTGGGGTCGGAGGCTACAACCGGGGTAGTTGGGAGTGCGTTCGGGTCTTTAGTCGTTTCAAAGATGATGATGTCGTAGCTGTCTCCGGCATTATAACTGAACTGGAAAGTACCTGAAGTGACCGGGTTGGGGTCGGCGGGGTTGGTCAGGCAGACCGGCCCGGAAAAGACGCCCTGGATTTGTTCGTAGGCGATGAACTCGCCGTTAATGCCGTTGATGGGGATTTCCAGGGTATAGGTGCTTCCGTCGTCAACACAGACGGTATCCACCTCTCCTTCGAGGGAGCATACCAGGATGTCGGCGTCCCCGCAGCCGAATCTGGCCTTGAAGTTATTGACCCGCAGGTTGCCGTCGGCGTCCTGGTCCCAGATTGCCAGGTAATAATTAGTGGTTTGGGAAAAATTAGGAACCGGGAGGGTATTCCAGGTATTGGCGCTTTCCTCGCCGCAGGCGCGCAGGGTGAGTTGGGAGCAGTCCCCGCTGATCTGGAAGCCGGTTTGCGCGTTGAGGCTGGTGCCGTTCGTGACGACATCTGAAGAATACAGGGCCCATCCGATGTTGTCCCCGCTGTTGTCATTGATCTGAACCTGAAAGCTTCCCGCGCCGGGCCGCACGTCGAAGTTCAGCCAGATGATGGGCTGGCCATTGGTTGGCGGAAGGACCGAAACGGAATTGCCGGTACTGGGTTCGACGCAATCCTGCATGGAAAGGTCGATTTCAAAAAAATTGGAGTTGTAAACGCAATTATTTATAGGTGCCACCTGAGACTGCGTCTCGGCAGAACTCCCGCAGCGGATGATCCCATTGGGCGGCGGCGCATTGGGGGCGTCATTGATCGAGCCATTGTTCCAGGTCGCGCCCTCTTCCCAGCGCTGGACACATTCACAAGGCGTATCATTTTGGGCCAAACCCGGTGTTTCCCATAAGGAAACCAGGGCGGCCATCATGGTTAAAGAGGCCCACGTCCCGGGCTTAAGCCGCCCGTAAAAAATAGTACACAGTCTTCTCAATTGGTATGCATTCTTCATTTCATGAAATTGTTTAGACATAGAATCGCCGCCTACTCTCCGGACACAACATGCCGGCAGAATACGCAAAGCATTCAAAGCTCTTGATTTGTTAAGTTAGACTTGTGTTGCTGTTTAATCTTAAAAAGGAGGGACAGCCCGTCTTTTTATTACACTTTGCCTGTAGCCTTTAACCGATGCATTAAGGATTATGCAAGTCAGGGTTACAAGTCATGTGTTCAAGGGGAAGGCTGTTGTTAATGTGTGTTGTTAGTATGTTAGTTTGACCCTCCGGTTTTTGGACCTGGATACAATTCACTATAGATGGGAGCAGAAATAAACCAGTGTAAAGAAAGAAAAAAATTGCGAAGTGTACAAGCCCGTAGCCTTACATTTGATAAAAAAAGGGGATGTTTGGCTGGCATGCCTATGAAAAGAGCTATTCGGATTCGTCCGGGCAGCTTTCGTACAGTCGACAGGATAGGAGCACGGGCGCAGAAAGCCCTTTCAAAAAAAGACCCCGGCGCAGCTCAAACTGCGCCGGGGTTCTTTTTAACCGGCAGGTTATTATTAAGAGGAGGAATTTAGTTCTCTACCGGTTCAGAACGATCTTCTGCGTTGTATAAGCATCCTGGGTGCGTACCGTCAGCAGGTACGTCCCATTGCTGAGGCCTTCCCCGCTCAGGTTCAGCTGCTGGGTGGGCGCATCCAGGGTCATGATGCGGCGGAATACTTCCTGGCCGTAGAGGTTCGAAAGCGTAACAGTCGCCGTTTCGTAGGACAATTCGCCGAATTCGATGAACAGTTCGCCGCTGGTCGGGTTCGGATACGCTTTCAGCTGAAGCGCCGTCGGAGTCCCGGTGTCAGCTGGCCCATTGCCCGGGCGGGCTATCCCGCCGGTGTGGGTGACAGAGCAAACCACGGAGTTATCGCAATCATCGTACACCCGGTAGTGGTAGGTGACGTTCATGCCACTGAGCGTGGTGCCTACCCGGTAGGCGTGAACTGAGGAGCAGTTGTCGGTATAACCCGCAGCAACGCCGGCCGGGTCAGGATCGGGCACGACGGAAGCCGTCACGCCGGCCGGGCAGCCACCATTGGTGGGGGCAGGCGGCGTCAGGTCCTGGCCGGAGTATTCCAGCACGCAGATGGTGCGGTTGCCAGTGCAGGGGTCGGTGACCGAGAATGCGTAGGCAGTGGAAAAGGTGCAGTAATTATTGGTGTTGGTCGAACCAATCAGGACGGCGGTAGCGCCGGGGAAAGCGTTTTGCATCGTCACCTGGGCCTGAGCCGCCGTGGGCACGTCATCCCAGCATTGCAGGTTGGTGACCGGTGCCGGGCAGGTGCCGGAGATCGGGGCGGTCCCGTTGGGGGCTACGGTGTAGCTCACCGCGCAAATGACGTTGTTGTCCTTCCCGCAATTGTCGCCAACCGAATAGGTATGGGTCACGGTCAGGCCGGTGCAGGCGCTTCCGGTCTGGCTGGTGCTCAGAACCTGGGCCCATACCTGGCCGCAGTTGTCGGTATAGTTGTTGGCGATGAAATCCGGGTCGGGCGTGGGGACGTCGTCGAGCGAAGCTACCTGGCCGCCGGTCGGACAAGTACCGGTCGGAGGCACGTCATCGCCGCCGGAGTAGGTGATGGAACAGGGCGTGAAGTTGCCGCAGTCGTCGTAGATCCGGTAATTATGGGTCACCGTGAAATCGCAGTCGTCTTCATCCAGTTCTACGCTGGTGAGCACGCCGATCACGATGCCGCAGTTGTCCGTATAGTTGGCGGCAATGGCGTCGGCATCCGGCTCGGGCACTTCGCTGAGGCAGGTCAGGTCGTCGGCCCCCGCCGGGCAGGTGCCCATCGGCGGCTCATTGTCAGGAGCAACGGTGAAGGTGCTCGAACAGAAACTCATGCCACAGCCGTTGGGCGTAACTGCGGTATAGGTAACGCTGACCGAACCGCCGCACTTGCCGGGTGCCTGCGGGGGAAACGTAAAGCGGCCAACCGTGCCCGGGCAGGCGTCAACTACCGCGAACTGGCCCAGCCAGTCCTGGAACTCCTGCTGAACTTCTGCCTGGCTCAGGCAGGCGGGCAGCATCGGGTCCGGCGGGCAGAACAGCACCGGATCTTCGGTTGGGAGCACGGTGAAGGTGCGGGTGCAGGTGAACGGCTCGTAGCAATCGATCTTATTCTTAACGACGTAAGTAACCGTCGTAGAGCCGCCGCAGAAGTCCGGCGCTCTGGGGTAACCCTGGAAGCCGCCGATGTCGTTATTGACGTCGCAGCGGTCTACCACCTCGAACTCGTCGAGCCAGTCCTTGAAGGCTTTCTCTACCTCACCCTGGGTTACGCACGGGCCAATCGTTTTGTCGGACGGGCAGTCGCCTTCCGGCTCCGGGGGCTTCACCACCGTGAATGAGGATTGGCAATTATCGGAAGGATTGTCACAATCGTCAAGGACCACCGTCACGGTGCCGCCGGTACACTTCTTGGGCGGCTTCAGGTCGTCCAGGTCTTCGCTGATGTCGCAATCATCGTAGTCGAACTTCGATTTCCAGCGGGCGAATTCGCGGTTGATGTCGCTCTGCCAGGAGCACAGCGGCATGACTACATCGTCCGGGCATTCTTCTCCGCTTCTTGCCTGGGCTTCCTGCGGGGCGGCCAATCCGATGCAACAGGCGGCTGCCAGGATTGCGATTCTTAGAATTTTGTTGAAATGCTTCATGGTTTAGTCAGTCTGATTTTATTAGTTGAAATACGTTAATGGGATACCTTCCATGCTCTGCCACCGAAGTGGTTTCGGAACAAACGGGCCTTATCCGGCCCCCAAAAGCAAAAGAATATCTGTAAAGTTGAAATTGTTGGGCGAGCCTCCAATCAGGACGCACAGGCGCCAACCCGGTGATGTAGTGCCTCAGAAATAAGCTCTCAGGAAAAACTGCCAAGAAGCAGTTTGTTTTTATTTATAGCTCTCAAAACTGATCCCGGCTGCTGATGCATCCGGAGAGGGGGGGGAAATCCATCAGATAGACGAACTCTTAACGTTTTACGACATAAATTCTTTCAGGTTGCATGATTGGCAACTTATGTTTAAAGTTTTTTGGCCTGTCCTGTGAGGACCAGAGTAGCGACATTATCAGAGACATTTCTGTGAACCCTGATTCAGCGCTTTTCCACCTACGGCTCGGGTTTTTCGGCCAAAACTTAGGGGGCTAAGTTTTCAGGAATCTCGATGCCAGCAATGAACCAGGCATTAAAAGGGGGGTGAAATAAGGGGAGTAAGTTTAGAATCGAGGTGCTGCCTTACTTCCGGAATTAGAAAGGGAGCTTTCCGAAAGCCAGCAGTAGTTTTTATGTCTACTAAATTACTTGACAAGTCAAATATAGAAGAAGTTAGGAAGAATGGCAAAAAATATAAAGTTAAATTTTTGTAATATTTCTTTTTTTAATTGTTTTTTAATCTGCCTGGACTTTGGACGTGCCACTGTCTTAGCAACGCATGGTTTCAACTTTCAGGGGCATCAAAGGCAACCTTCAGGACGTCTTCGAAGTAGTCGGCGTAATGGACGGTGATGCCTTCCCGGAGGTAGTCCGGAAGTTCTTCGAAATCTTTTTGATTGTCCGCCGGCAGGATGAGGTTAAATATCTTCACCCGCCGGGCGGCGATGGTTTTTTCCTTGACCCCGCCGATGGGCAGCACCTTGCCGGTAAGCGTCAGCTCTCCGGTCATGGCTATATCGTTCCGGACGGCCTGGCCGGTAGCCAGGGAATAAAGGGACAGCGCCATGGTGATGCCGG
>JACJXZ010000028.1 GCA_020636375.1 Lewinellaceae bacterium
TAACAAAGTCAGTAATAAATATTCGAAACCTATAAACTTTAAAAGGCATGAACAACACCAGCAAACACGATGAACGTATTGCGAAAATGACATTCGCTTCGGTATTTCCGCACTATATCGCAAAAGTCGGGAAGAAAGGCAGGACAAAAGAAGAATTGCATCAGGTCATCGAGTGGTTAACCGGTTTTGATGAAAAAAAACTGCAGGAACTCATTGAAGAAAAAGCGACTTTTGAAGCATTCTTTCAACATGCTGCCATAAACCCCAATGCTCACCTCATTACAGGAGTTATCTGTGGCTATCGGGTGGAAAAAATCGAAAATCCGTTAACGCAACAGGTAAGGTATTTGGACAAGCTGGTGGATGAATTGGCGAAAGGCCGCAAGATGGAGAAGATTTTGCGTGTTGCGTAAGAGGTATCAGCGTAAAAAATGGATGATTATGTATGGAAGATGAAGCGCCGGAATTCTGGGAATCCAACTTTATCGCAATATTGGCATGTATTGTTTAAATTAAAGGCGCTATAGCGTTCATTAGAAAACACGTGTTGATTATTTCAAAGAAAACACGTATTTTTGAATAAAAAAACCATGAATACCAAATTAACATTGACCATAGAAGAAGAGGTCATCCAGGTAGCTAAAAAATACGCAAAAGAGAAGGGCCAGAGTTTGTCTGACATGGTTGAAAATTATTTCAAATTAATAACTAAAGACAGGCGAAAAATAGAACCTGAAAAGTTATCGCCCCGAATACAACGGTTAAGAGGGATAATAAAAACAGATGAACCAATTGATTTCAAAAAAGTATTAGCCGAGGAATTGGCCAAGAAATATGAGAAATAAATTATTCATAGATTCGGACGTAGTGATTGATTTTTTCACAGATAGAAAACCATTTGCGAGTCCTGCGAGCGAATTGTTTGAACTGAATGAGCAAGGAGAAGTTCAATTACACCTATCTGCGGTAAGCATAAATAACATTTATTACATTGTCAGAAAATATTTAGGACATAAGAAAACACTGGAAGTTATTGGAGAGTTGGTAGAAATTACAGAAATAATTGGCTCGACAAAGAAGGAAATAACTCAAGCATTGCGAAACGATTTTAAAGATTATGAAGACTCCATTCAATACTCTACAGCAATGACGATAAAAGGCATAGAAGCTATTATAACAAGAAATGTCAAGGATTATTCCAGGTCCGGAATTGCCGTGTTTACTCCAGAGAATTATCTGAAGACCAGGGAAAGCGAAAGCTGACAAAGTGCAGGGTAGCCAGCCCTCCTGATATTATTGGTTCCTGAATTTCGTCGGGCTTATCCCCGCCTGTTTCTTAAAAAAGTTGATATGAACGCACTCTCCGCCACTTTTCACCTGACCCATCATTGCAATCTGCGATGCACCTATTGCTACACCGGGGAAAAACGCCCCCTGGCGATGAGTTACGACACCATCGATCAATCCATTGCCTTTATAGAAAAAGAGCTGGCGAAGCTAAAGGCCAACCAGCTTCACATCACTTTTTTTGGCGGTGAGCCCCTGATCGAGAAAGAGAAGATATTTTACATCATCGACGCCTTCGCCAAAAAAGACGGCCTGAAGGTTGATTACCGCATGAGCACCAACGGCACCTTGCTGACCGAGGATTTGATGCAAAAACTCTACGCCCACGGCGTCTTTGTTTCCCTTAGCATCGACGGGCATCCCGACGTCCACGATGTGCACCGGCGCGATGCGGGAGGGAAACCGACTTCTCATAAAGTAGAAAAGGCCGCTGAAATAATGCTTCGATATAATCCGGCAACAAATGTAACCTGCGTACTGTCTCCGGATACCGCCTCCCAGTTGTGTGAGTCCGTCGACTATATTTTCAACCTGGGGTTCCGGTACATCACCACTACGCTCGACTATTCCGCAGACTGGCAGGTAGAACATTTTGCTGTGCTCAAAAAGTCCTACCAAAAGCTCTCCCGGTGGTACATCGAAAAGATGAAGAAAAATGAGCGGTTTTACCTCAGCTTCTTTGATGAAAGAATTCGTTCGCGAACCTACAAACCTCTGGCAGCGCACGAAAGGTGCCTCATCGGGACAAAGCAATTTTCCATCGCTCCCAACGGGGAATTGTACCCCTGCATTCAATTCGTCAAGACGGATTCCCTGCCGGAGTTTATGATAGGGCATGTAAATAGTGGTTTTGACCCGGCATGCCGGCATCATTTGAACGAGCAGTCAGAGAAAGAAAAACCGGAATGTCGCGGGTGCAGGCTCGAATCCCGCTGTTCCAAGTGGTGCTCCTGCATCAATTTTATGAGCACCGGCCGGATTGACCAGGCCTCGCCCATCGTTTGCTACAACGAAAAAATCCTCATTGAAATAGTGGATAAAACAGCGGATAAACTCTGGAAAAGCAGAAACAACCACTTCATCCACAAACACTACAATGAGGACTACCCCATCATCTCTCACTTCGAAATAACGCTCTGACCATGCAAAAGAAGCCATTGAAAGTACAGCCTGCCCGCCGGGTTTATAAGCCGAAATACCCCTCGTTCGAAGATAAAAACCCGTTGCTGCATCCGGAAACCAGGCCTTATCCCTTTAGCCATAAGTTCATTAAATGGGCCTCGGCCGGCGGTTTGGCCAGCTTCCTGCTGCTGAGCGGGAACGAACTTTCGGGCCAGGCCCCGGCGGATACGCTGTACAACCCATTTCCGCTGGAGAACGCCCAGGTTCCCTATCGGCCGGTAAGCTTCGGAACGGGATTGCCCGAGCGGTTAAAATCGGAAGAGGCGGTCCAGGCCATACGAAAGGCATTTGCGGAATCGGGCATTCAACTGGAGGAGCGCGTATGGCTGGAGGGCGAAAATATCGGCGTTTACCTGGATGGCTACAGCCACAAAGATAAAATAGGATTCCTGTTCATGGATTACGCCAATATGGATACATCCTTTACCATAGGTAGTTACCCGCAGAGGAGCTACCTGGAAATAGAAGCGGCGATGAACGGAGAATACGATCTGCAATACAATGTAAAGCAGTCCGTGGAGCGCAGGGCGGAGGAGTTTCGCCGTTTTCTGGAAGATAAAGCGGCGTATATAGAAGGATTGACCCGCTACCTGCCGACGGCATTGGAAAGAGCTTATGCCGATCAACTCTCGGCCCTTGCTCCCCGGGAAGAAAGTGAGGAACGGTTTAACACCTACCATCTTCAGTACAGCCTGGATGCGTATCGCCAGGGCATCAAGGAGGAAGAAGGTTTGCACGTTGACATTTCCCGGCATATTGACCGCCGGTTTGAAGATTCGGTGGAAAAGCGAATCTTATGGAGTTATGTCCGCAGCCTGAGAAGGCACTCCTATTATACGGACGAATTTTACGGGAAGGTTTCGACCGCAGTGAGCCAGCTAAAAGGCATTGGGCCCAACAAAGACTTTATTGACAAATATCTTGCGCTCATTGAGTTTTTGAACTACAACAACGGCTCCTACCTCTTGCACAAAGATACCGCCTACCAGGAGTTGAAGCTCGGTATCATGAAGGCCTATCCACCAGAACAATGGCTCGACAACCTGGAACCATTAGATGCCTGCCACGACCGGAATTTTGTGTCCCTGAGCGAGGCGCGCCGCATAGATGAAAAGAATGGGGACGGCACTCAGTTCATCGCTCCCATAAGTTTGAGGGACCCGGTGATGATCATACATGATGGCAACCTGTCGGAGGAGCTGCAAAAAGAAGGAAAACGACTGCGGGAGGAACGGAACCGGTTGTGGGAACAGTACAGCCGGGAAAACGGGATGACCAAAGAGATCCTGGCGCAGCGGCAAGCCGAAATGAAAGCCCTGTTTGAGCAGTATGCGTGGAATAAGCTGAAAGATTTGCCCCGGCAGGAGCGGGATTCGCTCAACCGCTTGCAGCGAGAAGAACGGAAAGCCATAGAGGCGAAGTACGAGGCCATGGAGCTGCTCACGGATGAAGAGAAAGCGGCGTACCAATTGAAATTCAATGCGTTTAATGAGCGGGAGCAAGCGTGGCAAAGAGCCTGTGCGGAAGATATAAGGTTGAACACGTTGCGCAAGCTGGAAGAGCAGGTCAGGATGTATATCAAGTGGGCCAGGTCGCAAATGGGGGGATAAATCTGTTATGATCTCAGGCTGCTCAGTTCAAAAGTGAAACCCGGCAGCACTTCCTCGCCGGAAAGCGCCTCCTCAAAACTTTTTATAACCGAAATGGATCCATCCGCCCGATATACCCGCGCCTGTTCCAGGATGGGGTCGAGGAGCCAGGCCAGCAGGACGCCGTTTTCGATCCACTCCTCCATCTTCTCGTATAGCTTGTCTTCCTTATCCGTACTGGAGCGGATTTCGACAATAAATTCAGGAACTACCGGAGCAAAGCTCTTCCTTGCCTCTTTTTTAAGCGCGTTCCATTTTTCTTTCGACAGCCAGGAGGCATCGGCAGAGCGCACGGCGCCGTTGGGCAGCGTAAAGCCGGCGGAAGGGCTGAATACCCGGCCGGGGTTGCCGTTCTTCTTGTTCCAGGACCTTAATTCACCGAAGGCTTCTCCTTCATAAAAACCGGTTTCCGTATAAACTGGGGGCATAATGATGACATTTCCTTCCCTGTCGCGTTCAATACGCAGGTCTTTATTGAGTGCGCAAAAGGCATTAAAATCGTCCATGCCCATCTTTGGGATCAACCCCTTGATGACCATATCATTGACGATCAACGCTTTGCTTTCGATGGCTACCTCTGCGGGCATGGTTATGCGGATTTTTTAGTGAGTACCAAGATAGGTGATTTGTTCCAGGAATACAATTTGGGTGGGGATGGTTTCCAGTTTGAAGGACATTGTTTAGTTTTGAGGTAGTTGTAGCCACATTAAAAATTCGAGAAATGGAAAAACTGAAAATAACTCAGGACCCCCGGGTTGAGCCTAAGTTTCAAACCTATCCCGAAGAGATAAAGGCCAAATTAAACTATCTGCGAAATTTGATCATCGAAACGGCTACAGAAAATGACGCCATCGCTGAAATAGAAGAAACGCTGAAGTGGGGAGAACCCAGCTATCTGGCCAAAAAAGGAAGTACAATCAGAATAGACTGGAAACCTAAAACACCCGACCAATACGCCATGTATTTCAAATGCACCAGCAAATTGGTCCCCACTTTCAGAGCAAGGTACAGAGGCCTGTTTAAATTCGAAAAGAACAGGGCAATCGTATTTGATCTCAATGACAAAATCCCCAAAAAAGAATTGAAAGCGTGTATTGCGCTGGCTTTGACCTACCACTCAGTCAAGAATGAACTCTTGCCCTAAAACCCCTTTGTTACTTTCATTAGGGGCCGGAGAAAAATAAGTTCCCCGTTTCAGGCGAGCTCTTTTTTCGCCAGGCAAGGCGCGGGGAGGGCGCATAGCGGCGCTACGCAACCGATCCCGCAACGCAGCCTGGCGGAAAAAGAGCCGTATCAAATGGGGAAGTTATTCTTCTCCGGGCCCTTAGGCGCCAATAAGTCCCACAAATTGCCATACAGGTCTTCAAAAACGGCAACCGTCCCATATACTTCTTCCCGGGGCGGCCTGACGAATCGAATCCCCCGTCCTCTCATTTTTTCGTAATCCCTCCAAAAGTCGTCTGTGAACAGGAAAAGGAAAACACGGCCGCCGGTTTGGTTGCCGACGCTGGCCAGTTGCTTTTCATTGGCGGCTTGGGCCAGCAGTAAGGCGCATTCCCGGGCGCCCGGCGGGGCGACCAGGACCCATCGTTTGCCTTCGTCGATCCGGGTATCTTCCACCAGACTGAAATCCAACTTTTTCGTGTAGAATTCGATGGCTTCGTCGTAGTCCCGTACCACCAATGCGATGTGTGCTATTCGCTGTTTCACGGTCTCCTTTTGTGATTATTGGCTACCATTCTAACGCTGGACAGCCTGGCAGGGCTTCGTACACCGTACACAACCCAGGACCGGCGCTGGACTCGTACACCGTACACAGCCGGGCCGCTGCCGGGGTCGTACAACGTACACCACCCCGCGCACTACCCGCCCTCCCATCTCCAGGCCTCCATCATATCCCTCCCGATCGCATTTTCCCATTTTTTCCCAGGCTGATCCTTCGCCTGCCGGGCCAGTTCCACCTGCCCTGGCGACAACACCTCCTCCGGCGATTTCCCCTGCCCGATCAGCGCATTGGCCCGCGCGGCCTGCAGGGGGAACATGGGCACAAAGCGGTAGTGGGTTTTGGAAAGGTAGTACTTGGGCGCCCGGTCCGGGCGGAAGGTAGACTTTGAGCCTGCCCGGCCCTCACCCAGCACGGCCGATGCGGCTGCCTTCTGAATTTCGTCGTGGGCGTACACCCGGTCGGCGCACCGCGCCTGTTGGCCCGCTTTCACCAGTTTTTCAAATGAAATGCTTTTAGGATTGTACGTTACCTGCACCACTTCCCGCCCGTCCATGAAACCAGCCTCCGTGGCGACGACGCCCTCCAGCTGTCCCAGCGCCTTTTCGCCCGTCCAGAAACAGTACATGGAGAGGGTAGTCGTTTCGACGCCCTGCTGCCGGGCCTGCAGTTCTTCGCAGAGCAATTGCAGGTAGGCGGGAATGGCCCTGCCGCGCCGTTCCAGCGCAAACACCATGGCCTGCACTACGCCCAGCTGCGAGTAATTGCCGCTGACCCGCGGAACGATGTCCAGCCGGTCATAATCGACGATGCGCACCACTGGGTTGTTCCAGGATGGCTCGTTGTAGTAGCGCAGCACCTCGGCGTCCTTGCCGCCCTTATTGTTGAAGATGGCTACCGGCACGAAGAGCGTCTCGATCGCCTCCACGATGAGGGGATGGCTGAGCACCTCGTTGCCGTAGTTTCGGCAGGTGGCGCAGCCGGGCACTTCCTGGAAAAGGAGAAAAACGGGCTTGTCTTCGAGGGAGGCCCGCTCCAGGCCCCGGTCAAAATCGCGCTGCCAATCGACCTTGCCCAGTTCCTCGGGTGGGTTGGAAAGGGCAGAGCGGCTGCAGGAAAAGAAGAATAATAAGATCGGGAGTACGGAAGATAAACGCATAATCGCTATGAATTAGAGCTTCAAAGTTACTGCCTGAAAAGGTAAGGAAATGGAGCGGGGCGGACAAGTCCGGAGAATGCCGGCAACAGAATCGCCTACGCTCTTCCCTGTCCGTACACAATTATTTTAAAAAAATATCCTCCTCACCGGGTACGCCGCGCCCCCTTCGCTCACTATAGGGTTGGCAGTGATAAAAAATAAGTTCGACATTCCGAGTCCACGCCTTGACGTCGAACTTATTTTTTAAAGCAACATTTTTCACCATTTCAAACCCTGTTGACATGAATTTTTTCCGGCCACTCACCCTGCTCGTTATCCTCTTCTGGATGTCACCGGCCCAGGCACAGCCCTGGATGGAACCCCTGCGCGGGCCCAACCCCAACTTTTTTGAAGCCCGGCGCGCGTTCAATGATTACTGGAAAGATAAGGAAGTGGAGCGGGGCAGGGGATACAAGCCGTTCCGCCGCTGGGAGTGGTACTGGCAAAACCGGGTGAGCCCGGACGGCGCTTTCCCTCCTGCCGACATCACCCGCATAGAATGGGAAAAATACCTGAAAGAACACGAAGACGGCGGCGTCGGCTTCCGTTCGCCCACCGGCGACTGGGCTCCGCTGGGGCCCAGCACCACTACCGGAGGCTATAACGGCCTGGGGCGCATCAACTGCATCGCCTTTCATCCTACCAACAACAACATCATCTACGTGGGCGCTGCCGGGGGCGGCATCTGGAAGACGCCGGACGGCGGCGCATCCTGGTCCTGCCTGCTCGACGACCACGTCGTACTGGGTGTCTCCGGCATCGTAGTGCATCCCACCAGCCCCAATACCATCTACATCGCTACCGGCGACGGCGACGGCTGGCACAACAACTCCACCGGCGTGCTGAAGTCCACCAACGGCGGCGCATCCTGGTCGGCCACCGGCCTGGAATGGGAAGTCGATGAATTTAAAGTCATCCGCAAGCTCGTCATGCACCCGTCCAATACCAATATCCTGATGGCCGCCTCCAGCGACGGCATCTGGCGGACCACCAATGGCGGCGCATCCTGGAGCCGGGTGATCAGCGGCGATTTCTACGACATCGAAGCCCGCCCCAACTCCACCTCCACCTTCTATGCGGGCGCCAGTGGCCGCATCTACCGCTCGGCCAACAGCGGCGCTTCCTGGTCTTCGGTCCGGTATTTCAGCGGCGGCGGCCGGGTGGCCCTGGCCGTCACGCCCGCCAACAGCAGCTTCGTCGGCGCCGTCTGCGCCCGGCAGTCCGACGGCGGCTTCCTGGGCTTCTACGCCTCCACCAACGGCGGCAGCAGCTTCTCCCTGCGGGCCTCTTCGCCCAACATCCTGAACGCCGACCCCAACGGCGCCGGCCAGGGCGGGCAGGGATCCTACGACCTGTGCATCAGCATCTCCCCCTCCAACGCCAGCCTGATCCACATCGGGGGCGTCAATACCTGGAAGTCGACAAACGGAGGGTATACCTGGCGGCTCAACAACGTATGGAGCAGCCAGTACGGATTGCCGGTGCCGGAGGTACACGCCGACAAACACGACCTCATTTACCAGAACAGCACTACCCTTTTTGAAGCCAACGACGGCGGTATCTACCGCTCTACCAACGGCGGCGCCTCCTGGGCCGACCTCAGCGACGGGCTGATGATCAGCCAGATGTACCGCCTGGGCGTAGCCCAGAGCTCTTCGGCCGTGCTGGCCGGGTTGCAGGACAACAGCACCAAATTCGTCAACGCCTCCGGCAACTGGGCCGACGTTCTCGCCACCGGCGACGGCATGGAGTGCGCTATCGACCCCAACAACGCCAACTACATGTACACGGAATCCTACTATGGCAACATCAGCCGGAGCACCAACGGCGGCACCTCCTGGCATTCTATCAAACCGCCGGCCTCAGTGACCGGCAACGATACGGAGGGCGCCTGGGTGACGCCTTTCGTCCTAAGCCCCGCCAACTCCCAGGCCATCTTCCTGGGATACCGGGAACTCTACCGGTCCACCAACCGAGGGACCAACTGGTCCCGCCTGACCAACGGCCTGACCGGCGGGCAGCTGATCACGCACCTGGCCGTGGCCCCCGGCAACGCCAACTACATCTACCTGGTCCGGGAAGGATGGATGGAGAACTCCGGCACCTTGTTCCGCAGCACCAACGGCGGCGCTTCCTGGTCGGCCATGAACAACCCCACCAATACCGGCAAGCTGACCTGCCTGGCCGTCAGCCCCACCGCGCCGAATACGATCTGGGCAACCGTGTCCAACTACAGCAGCGGACGGAAAGTATTCAAATCCACCAACGGCGGCGCCTCCTGGTCGAACGTCTCCGGATCCCTGCCCAACCTGCCGGCCAACTGCATCGTCTACCAGAACGGCAGCAACGACGGCCTGTATGTCGGCATGGACGCCGGCGTCTACTACCGCGACAACAGCCTCGACGACTGGATCCTGTTCAGTACCGGCCTGCCCACAGTCGAAATCTTCGAACTGGAAATTTACTACGCCGGCAACCGCCTGCGGGCGGCCACCTACGGCCGGGGGCTGTGGGAATCGGACCTGTACGCCGGCTCTTCCTCCGGTGGTTGCGGCACGCCCTCCGCCAGCCAGCTGTCTGCCGGCAACATCACCGCTTCCAGCGCTATCCTCAACTGTTCGGTAAGCGGTGCAAGCCGTTACGACTGGCGTTATCGAAAGGTGGGCGTGAGCAGTTGGACGAATGTCGCCAGCACCTCCTCCGATAGCCGTTCCATATCCGGCCTGTCGGCCAGTACCGATTACGAGTTCCAGGCCAGTGTCCGGTGTGGTTCGGACTGGACCAGTTGGTCGGCCTCCCGGCCGTTTACGACTGCCGGGGCCGTCAACACGCCCGCCAACGACAACGCCTGCGGCGCCGTTGCCGTATCGGCGAGCTCCGGCTGCGGCGGCATCTCCGCCGCCAATGTCCACGCCACGACCACCGGCAGCCCCGGCACTCCGTCCGGATGTCCCGGCGCTGCCGGCGGCATGAAGGACGTCTGGTTTAAAGTCACCCTCCCCTCCGGCGGGCGGGTAACCCTGCGCACCACGCCGGGATCTCTGACGGACGCCGTCATGGCCGTTTATTACAGCAGTTCCGGCGGTTGCGGCACGTTGCAGGAAATAGCGTGCGAAGACGACGAGTGCAACGATACCGATCAGCAAATGCCGGAGATCAGCCTGGTGGGCTCTGCTGGCCAGGTGGTGTACGCCCGGGTCTGGGGCTACGATGGCGCTACCGGTACCTTCGGGTTCTGCGCCGTCCGGCCTCCGAACAACGATGAACCCTGCAGCGCCACCAACCTCACCGCCCGCAGCACCTGCTCCTATACCGGCGGCAGCAATATCGGCGCCACCTATACCACCGCTCCCGGGTACTACGGAAGCTGCCCGATCAGCTGCGCGGAAGACGTATGGTACCGGGTCGTCATCCCCAGCACCGGCATCGTGACGATCCGCACGGCAGCCGGCACGCTCGACGACGCCGTCATGTCCGTTTACTACAGCAGCTCCGGTAACTGCAGCACCCTGTACGAGATCGGATGCGAAGACGACAACACCGACGGCAACGGCACGCGGATGCCGGCCATGGCCATCACCGGCAGCTACGGGCAGGTGTTGTACGTGCGAATCTGGGGCTGGAACGGCCTTTCCGGCACCTTCAACATCTGCGCGCTGAACTACGGCTCGTATAACCGCCCGGGAGACGGCCCGATCGCCGTTGGCGACGAAACCGCTCCGCCGGTGGCCCACCTCCCGCAGGCCGCCCCGGCCGGGAAGGAAGTTATCGGCGAGGCGCCGGCACCCCTGTTCGGCCTGCCGGCCGTGGATCTTCCGGCGGAAGGAAGGGCAGCAACAGAGGCGCCTTCCCCGGCGGCAGAACTGGAATTGTTCCCTGTGCCGGCCGGCGAGCAGCTGAATGTCCGTTTCCTGCTGGAAACCGCCGGCGACGTCCGCCTGGAAATGTACAGCCAGGACGGGCGGTTGATCCAAGCCAGGGTTTACCCGGGCCAGCCGGCAGGAGCGTTCGCTGAGCAGCTGCCGGTGCAGGAACTGCCGGCGGGGGTATACCTGCTGCGGCTGAGTACCGGCCAGGCCAGCGTCAGCAAGCTGTTCGTAAAAGCGGGGTAAGTAGTTGGGCACATTTATCTTAACTAAAGCTGCTTCGGAAGCGCAGCTTGGCAGCTCTATTCCTGGGGCAATTGTTATATGGCTATATTGTCATATTGTTACGCCAATTGTGTCCGCTTACGTAGGCTTGCCTCTACGTTCCTGAAAGCAATAGCAAATTGGCCGGCGCCGGCCGATGTGCTATTGCTTTTTAGGCGGCCGGCCGACAATTTCAAATACTAACTTGTATTTTTGTCCCTGCCCTGGCCTAAAGGCCGAGGCCAACCTTTGTGATTCTTCGTGTCCGTCTCTTCAGCCGGATAAATTTTTGTGTCTTCGTGGCTAAAAAAAACTTAGCCCCACCCTGTAGTTAAAAAATACAAGCATGAGAGTATTCCTTTTTTTCCTGCCGGCCCTCCTTTTCTGCCGGGTGCTGTGCGCACAGGTCCCCTCCATAAGCGAAAAGGCCAAAGGCTTCCAGCCGTACGAAGGCTTCTTTCGGTTTTACTACGACGACAAAGAAGGCAAGATCTGGCTGGAAGTAGATAAATGGGAGGAAGAATTCCTCTACGTCAATTCCCTGACCGGCGGGCTGGGTTCCAACGATATCGGGCTGGACCGCAACCAGCTTGGGGACAGCCGGGTGGTCCGGTTCCTGCGTTCCGGCCCGAAGGTACTCCTGCTGGAATCCAACTACAAATTCCGGGCAGAGACGGACAACCCGGAGGAGCGCCGGGCGGTGGAGGAGGCCTTCGCCCAGTCGGTGCTAGGCGGCTTCAAAGTGGAAGCCGAAGAAGGGGGCCGCGCCCTGATCGACCTGACGGCCTTTCTGCTACGCGACGCCCACGGCGTAGCCCAGCGGTTGAAAGAGCGCAAACAGGGCGAATACAAGCTGGACGAAAAGCGCTCGGCCCTCTGGCTGGAACGCACCGGAAATTTCCCAAAGAACAGCGAATTTGAGGCCCTGCTCACCTTCGAAGGCCAGCCGGAGGGGGAGGAAGTGAAGTCGGTGGCGCCGACGCCGCAGGCCCTGAGCCTGCGTTTGCACCACAGCTTCGTAGAGCTGCCCGACGGCAACTACCAGCCCCGGGCTTTCGACCCCCGGTCGGGGTACTACCCTTTAAGTTTTCAGGACTACGGCACGCCCATCGGCGAGCCGCTCACCCGGCGTTTCATTTACCGCCACCGGCTGAAAAAGAAGAATCCCGGCGCCCGGATGAGCGAGCCGGTGGAACCCATCGTTTACTATCTCGACCGCGGCGTGCCGGAACCCATCCGGTCGGCCCTGCTGGAAGGGGCCGCCTGGTGGAACGAAGCCTTCGAGGCCGCCGGCTACCGCAATGCCTTCCTGGTAAAAGAGCTGCCGGAAGGCGCCGACCCTATGGATGTGCGGTACAACGTCATCAACTGGGTACACCGCTCCACCCGGGGCTGGTCGTACGGCTCTTCCGTTTCCGACCCGCGCACCGGGGAGATCATCAAGGGGCATGTCCTGCTCGGCTCCCTGCGGGTGCGCCAGGATTTCCTGATTGCCCAGGGGCTCATCCAGGCTTATGAACAAGGCAAAACGCCCGACCCCCGCCTGGAAGCGATGGCGCTGGCCCGCCTGCGGCAGCTCTCGGCGCACGAGGTGGGCCACACCCTGGGCCTGACCCACAATTTTGCCGCCAGCTACAACGGCCGGGCTTCGGTCATGGATTATCCGCATCCTTATATCTCAGTCGACGATAAAGGAGAAATGGATTTTGCCGGGGCCTATGATACGGGCATCGGCGAATGGGACAAGCGCGCCATCCTCTACGGCTACCAGGATTTTCCGGACGGGACAGACGAGGCGGCGGCGCTTCAGGGCATTCTTCAACAAACCATCGGCATGGGGTTGAAGTTCATCTCCGACGAAGGCGCCCGCCCGGAAGGCGGCGGCCATCCCGATGCCCATCTCTGGGACAACGGCGCCTCAGCCGTGAAGGAACTGGAACGGATTTTGAAAGTCCGGGAAAAAGCCCTGGGGGCCTTCGGAGAGGCGAACATCCCCGAAGGGGCCCCGCTGGCCACCCTGGAAGACGTGCTGGCCCCCCTGTATTTTGCCCACCGCTATCAGGTGGAAGCCGTGGCCAAGCTCATTGGCGGAGTGGAATACACCTATGCCGTCCGGGGCGACGGCCAGGAAACGGCGGCGGAGATGGTGCCCCCGGAACGCCAGCTTCAGGCATTGCGGGCCCTGCAGCAAACCCTCAAACCGAAAGCGCTGGCGCTGCCCGAATGGATCCTGGACGCCGTGCCGCCCCAGCCCATCGGTTACGGCCGCGGGCGGGAGTTGTTCAAAACCTACAATGGCGGGATCGGGCTCGATGCCCTGGCCGCTGCCGAAAGCGCTATGAACCATACCATTCAGCTTATGCTCCACCCCCAGCGCCTCGCCCGCCTGGTGGAGCAACACGCCCGCGACGAGGAACACCTCGGCGTCAGTTACCTCATCGAAGAGATGCTTACCTCTGTGCAGGTGTACGGCGACTACACCCCGCTGGAAAAACAGATCGCCCGCATCGGCGAGAAGCTGATCCTGCACCAGTTGCTGCGGCTGGCGCAGGGGAAAGAGGTGATGTCCCAGGTTTCCGCCATCGCCCTTTTCAAAATCCACCAGATCGAGGATTACGTCGATGTCCTGCTGGCCAAAGAAGAGGATGTGCAGCAACAGGCACATTATATATATATGCTGGAACAAATCCGTCGCTTCCGGGACAACCCGGAGGCCTGGGCGATGCCCGGGGCCCGGCCGTTGCCGGACGGGGCGCCGATCGGGTGCGGGGGGAGGTGAGCCATTATAATCGTGTATTTTTACCCGGACGAGCGCAGCGAAGACGGGTGTGCATTCGTGTATTTGTGTATTTGTGCATTTGTGAGGCTGCTCCGGGAAGTCCCCCAAATGAGTGGATGAGTGAGGGACCAGCTATTCTCGCTATTAGAAAAAATTTAAATATGGCTTTATTCTAGCAAAGGGAAATCCACCTGGATGTCCTTTGCAATGAAGCGATAAATAACGTTCATTGACTTACAAGGCAGCAAATCGAAAACCTGGCGGATTTTCTCCCAGAGCTTTTTCTTGGTTTTGCAATACTTCAGGGCTTTATCAAATGCCTGGTCCATCTTTTGAGCAATTTGGTCGACGCAGAAAGCCAGGAAAGCAAGCAACATGAAGTTGGTGGCCAAGTATTTTTCGCCATGCCCGTAATTGTGCTCCAAGTGGTAGCCCTGGTTCTTAAGGGTATTGAAGGTTTCATTTTCTATCTTCCAACGGCTGCGCCCAATGAGAGTCAACTCGACAATATTCTCTTGCGAAATGGCTATGTCCGTTATCCAGGAGTTGAAATAAGCTCTTTGGCCTTCGGCGTCAAACTGCTCGAGTTCAAAGTAGTTAACCTCTATATCCTGGTTTTGGCCGTTGAGTACCAATTGGTTATGCCACCTGGCAACACACCTTTGCCCATCTGTGGCAAGCCATGAATGCTCCTGGAGGGCCTTTGCGGCCCTAAGCCGTTCGGTTTGGATGATAACGTAGCCCTCCTGGATGCCGATGACAAAACGCATTTCATGTTCTTGGAGCATCCGGATGAAAGGGCCATTAGGGTACAAGCCGTCAAAAACGCCCAATAGCTCATGCTGCTCTTTAGGCAGCAAACCGCGCACCAACGGGATGAGCCGTTTGCCTGCATTGAGCTCGCAGTCGTTTTTAGTGCTTCCGTCCTGGCGCACGATAGCTTCACAGCAAACAGGAAACACCTCCTTGTGCCTGTGATGAGCCATTACTGCGGCTAACGCTTGGTGGTGGTAAGTGGTTTTTGTCACTTCGCCTTTTTTGTTGCGGTGCTCCCTGGTTAAGCAATGTTCGCAGGCTGTGGCGCAGGAACAATAATGCTGCGTGCCGTCGAACAAAAGGCAATTATAGCGCCCCAATACCCGGTATTCATCCATAATCCCTTCTTCGCCAAGGGTTTGCAAGGGAACCTTGAAACATGCCTGGATATCGCCAGGGGCAATATAGTCTATGCCTTCTCGCATCGCCGAATCCGAGGGCAGCGATTTAATCTGGTAAACCCGCTCCAGGTTCGCTTCCCGTTCCCGGTAATTTATCCGGTAATGGTGCAACGACGGGTCCTTGAGGTGGAACATCGCAAAGGCCGATTGCAAAAAATCCCCTAAAGGTATTTGAGCATTCTTATAACGGTGTTCCTTGACCGCTTCGAACTTTTGCCTAAGGCCTTGTATTAACTGGTCTGTTGCCATATGCCAACTTTTTGGCTGTGAAAATAGGGCAGCAGCCGTTTATATCATAACTTTTTCTAATAGCGAGAATAGCTGGTGAGGGACTGAATGAGTGAATAAATATAAAATATGTATTGTTTCTTAAAATCAAACTTTATTACATAGTTAATTCTATTCACTCATTCGCTAAGTCACTCCTTCACTCCTTTTCCGGAGTTTCCGGAGTGCCCCCACGTATACACGAATGCACAAATCCTTCCGTGCGATATTTTACCTGTTTTTCAGCAAGTTACGGTTTTCAATAAGCACTTTTTTTTTACGAAGGCTTGGTTATTGCGCAAAAGAGATATACCTTTGCACCTGCCTTTTCGGAGGCGGTCCGATCTTCCCCGTTTTGGGGCGGAATTGCATACATAAAAACCAGAAAAGTGGATACGTTAAGTTATAAAACGAAATCGGCGAAAAAAGAAGAAGTGGAGCGCAAGTGGTACATTGTCGACGCGGAAGGCCAAGTCGTCGGACGGCTCTGCACCCGTATCGCTGCGGTGCTTCGCGGCAAGCACAAGCCCTCCTACACGCCCCACGTTGACTGCGGGGACCACGTGATCGTGATCAATGCCGGCAAGGTGCGTTTCACCGGCAACAAAATGTCGCAGAAAGAATACCAGACCTATTCCGGTTACCCGGGAGGCCAGAAATCCAGCACAGCTAAAGAACTGCTGGACAAAAAGCCCATCCGGATTGTCGAGCTGGCGGTAAAAGGCATGCTGCCCAAGAACCGCCTGGGGCGCCGGATGTACAAGAAGCTGCACGTTTATGAAGGCGCGGAGCACCCTCATGAAGCCCAGCAGCCGGAACCATTCAAATTCTAATCTAAAACAGCAGGTAAAGCTCGAAGATATATGGAAATGATCAATGCCATCGGAAGGAGAAAGTCGTCCGTCGCCCGCGTCTACCTCACCAAAGGAGAGGGAAAGATCACCGTGAACGGCAAGGACTACAAGCAATACTTCCCCCAAATCCACATTCAGCAGAACATCACCGCTCCGTTTACGACGGTCGAAGTGGAAAATATCTATGACCTCAAGGTCAACGTCGACGGCGGCGGCTTCAAGGGGCAGGCAGAAGCCGTGCGCATGGCCATCGCCCGCGCCCTGGTCAAACTGAACGAGGACTTCCGCAAGCCGCTGAAAGGCAAGAACTTCCTCACCCGGGATGCCCGTGAAGTGGAACGCAAGAAATACGGCAAGCCCAAAGCGCGGAAGAGCTTCCAGTTCAGCAAGCGTTAACCCTTGTTTTCGATCTCAGTGCCTGGAATGGCTATCCTTCCCAGGCACTGCTTCCTAATCTCAAATTAAGAGTTCAATAATAATGGAAAAGCCCACATATAAAGACCTGTTGGATGCCGGTGTCCATTTCGGCCACCTCAAAAAGAAGTGGAACCCCAAAATGGCGCCCTATATTTTCATGGAGCGCAAGGGCATCCACATCATCGACCTGAACCGCACGCTCCAGTCCCTGGAGCGCGCCGGCAACGCCGCCCGCGGTATCGCCCGCGCCGGCAAGAAGATCATGTTCGTCGCCACTAAAAAGCAGGCCCGGGATATCGTCGCCGACGCCGCCCGCAGTGTTGGCATGCCCCACGTGACGGACCGCTGGCTGGGCGGCATGATGACCAACTTCTCCACCATCCGCCGCTCGGTGAAAAAGATGAACAACATCGACCGCATGCTGCAGGACGGCACCCTCTCCAACGTCACCAAGAAAGAGCGCCTCACCCTGACCCGCGAGCGCAACAAACTGGAACGCGTGCTCGGCGGTATCGCCAACCTGAACCGCCTGCCATCAGCTATCTTCATCGTGGACATCCACCACGAACACATCGCCGTGGCAGAAGCCCACAAGCTGGGGCTGAAAACATTCGGCATCGTCGATACCAACTCCGACCCCAACGAGGTCGATTTCGCCATTCCTGCCAATGACGACGCTTCCAAGTCGGTGGCCATCATCACCCGGTACATCGCCGAGTGTATCCGCCAGGGATTGGAAGAGCGGGAGCGCAACAAAGCGGAGAAAGATTCGTCTAAGTAAATACCATTTACCATAAAAAATCAACGGACCGACTAATGAGTGCAAATATTACTGCGGCTGATGTCAAAAAACTGCGCGAAATGACCGGCGCAGGCATGATGGACTGCAAAAAAGCCCTCGCGGAAGCGGAAGGGGATTTTGATAAAGCAATTGAACTTCTGCGCAAGAAAGGACAAAAAGTGTCCGCCAAACGCGCCGACCGCGAAGCGAACGAAGGCGTCGTCATCGCCGAAATTTCCGGAGACAAGAAGAGGGGCGTGATCGTCAAGCTGAGCTGTGAGACGGACTTTGTGGCCAAAGGCGAGGACTTCATCGGCTTCACGCAGAAAGCCGCTTCCCTGGCGCTTCAGCACTTCCCGGCTTCTCTCGACGATCTGCTGAAACTCGACATGGACGGGCTTCCCCTCGCCGACCGGGTCACCGAACTGGTGGGCAAGATCAACGAAAAGATCGAACTGGCAGCCTACGAAAGAATGGAAGCCGGCATGGTATGCCCCTACATTCACATGGGCAACAAAGCCGCCGTCCTCGTCGGCCTCAATAAAGGCAATGCCGATTACTACGATGCCGGCCGCGATGTGGCCATGCAGGTCGCCGCTATGCATCCGGTCGCTGTAGACAAAGACGGCGTCGACCATAGAACAATCGAAAAAGAGATCGAGATCGGTAAAGAACAGGCACGCCAGGAAGGCAAGCCGGAACAAATCCTGGAGAAGATCGCCCAGGGCAAACTGGAAAAGTTCTTCAAAGACAATACCCTGCTCAACCAGCAGTTCGTCAAAGACAGCAAGATGACTGTCCGAGAGTATCTGCAAAGCTTCGACAAGGAGCTTACGGTTACCGATTTCAAGCACGTAACGCTTGGTTAAAAGAAAAAAAGGCGAATTAATCCAATTCGCCTTTTTTTTGAGCCATTTCCTCATATTAGAATTTCCTGGGATATGATCAAATATAAAAGAGTGCTCCTCAAACTAAGTGGCGAATCGCTGATGGGGCCGCAGAAATTTGGGATCGACCCGAACATGCTTAGCCACTACGCCAGCCAGATCAAGGAACTCACCGAGGTAGGGGTCCAGGTAGCAGTCGTGATCGGCGGCGGCAACATCTTCCGGGGCCTGCAGGCTGCCGAATCCGGCATCGAGCGGGTACAGGGCGACTATATGGGGATGCTGGCTACCGTGATCAACGGCATGGCCCTGCAGAGCGCCCTGGAGGGCATCGGCGTATACACCCGCCTGATCTCAGCCATCGAGATGAAACAGATCGCCGAACCCTACATCCGCCGCCGCGCCATCCGCCACCTGGAAAAGGGCCGCGTGATCATCTTCTCCTCCGGCATCGGAAGCCCCTACTTTACCACCGATTCGGCCGCCGCCCTGCGGGCCAATGAGATCAATGCCAACGTTATCCTCAAAGGCACCCGCGTCGACGGTATCTACTCGGCCGACCCGGAAAAGGACCCCGCCGCTACCAAGTTCGACAAACTAACCTTCGCCAAAGTGATCAGCATGGGCCTCAGCGTCATGGATATGACGGCCTTCACCCTCTGCCGCGAAAACAACCTGCCGATCATCGTCTTCGATATCAACCACAATGAGAACCTGCTGCGCATCGTGAAAGGAGAACAGGTGGGGACGTTGGTGGAGGGGTAGGTCACAGTGCAATCGCAATCGTCGCCATACTCACCTTCACCCCCTCTACCTCCAGAATCTTCAAGGCGCAGGCTTCCAGGGTTGCGCCGGTGGTGATGACGTCATCTACCAACAGCACGTGCTGCCCTTTTACCCTCCCGGGGTTGGGGACGATAAATGCCTCCTCAACGTTTTCAAAGCGCTCCAGCCGGCTCTTCCTGGTCTGCGTGGCGGTGTACTCGGTTCGTTGCAGGCCGTTGGGCAGCCACGGAACCTTCATGGCTTCCGACAACCCCTTTGCAAATAACGCGCTCTGGTTGTAGCCCCGCCGGTGCAGCTTGCGCGGGTGTAAGGGAACCGGCAGGATGAGGGCTGCTTCCCGGAAGCCGGGCGCTTCCCGCAGCGCCAGGCCGTAGAGCTTCCCCAGGAATACGCCAACCTCCTGCTTGCCTTCGTATTTGAGGTGATGGATCAGCCGCTGAGTTTTCCCTCCTTTGGCGAAGTACAGGAATGCCGCGCCGGCCTCCAGCGGGACCCTGCCCCAGAAACGCCCGGCAAAGGGGTTTTCCGGCTCCAGGTGGAAATTGGTCCTGGGTAGTTTGAAAAGGCAACTGACGCAAATGCCTTCCTGCCTGGGGGGCAGGTTGCGGCCACAGGCCAGGCAGAGGTTGGGATAGAAAAGGCCGAGCAGGTTGTCCAGCCAGCGGATTTGAGGGGAGTGGGGCATGAGGTTGAGGTTAAGGTTGAGGTTGAGGTTTAGCAGCTACGCGAACTGCCGGCAGAACAACTACGGGAACCGATGCCAACTAATTTACAGGGAATGATTGGGCAAGACAAGGAGTGGACTCAGCGCCAGGTTTGACAACACAGGCATTTTGGGTTTTCCACAACAGTTTGAATTTCAACAAATAGCGTATTTTTACTGTTGTATCACCCTGAATCAGGCCCTGCGGATTCGCGGTCAGCTGTCCCGGAAATTGCCAGGAATAAGGCAGCAGCTTTAATATGTTAAGCGGAAAGCAATCGTTTGATAACATGGAGGGACTCCTGCCGGAATTTCGCGCCGCTGTGGAGGAACAAATCCCGGAAGAAGGCTGGCTTTTGCTGGACCTCCGGGCGTTGCGCCCGCTGATTTCCGGTAAGGCTCCGGAAGAAATGAAACAGCTTGTATTCGGGTACGACCTCTGGGTGATCGTGCCGGAGGCGCTGCCGCTGACGCCGCTGGATTAAAAAAAAACGTCTGCCCAGCAAAGCTAGACAGACGCATCAAAACAAAACGAAAAACCAACTTTAAACAAGTTTCTTATACAGCGCCGTGAAAGGATTCTCACGGTTGTGTTTTTCAGCTCTGAACGGCAGGCGCTCATCAATAAGTTATAGCCTCCCGCCTACCGTATTAACTGCATTCTGTAATTTTTTGTTGCAATCGGACTGTTAATAATTTCTTAAAACGAGAGGGTATTGCTTTAATTGCCAACCGATTAGGAAAGCCCGCCTTATGGACTTACAATTTAAGGGCAATATGCTTTCGACGCAACCCCGGATTTGTCCGGTTTCATACCTTTACCCTGCTTTGAGCCGCACCGGTACTTCCTGGACATTGCCCCGGCGGTTGATCTTCAAGGTGACGAGGTCTCCGGCTTTAGCCCTGCCGATGATCTCCTGAAGTTCGGGGACGGACTTGACCTCCCGCCCGTTCACGCCGACGATGATGTCTTTAGGCTGCAGGCCGGCATACTGGGCCGAGCCGCCGTCGGCCAGGCTTTCGATAACCACCCCCTGGGTGATCTGCACGCCCAGCTCCTGTGCATAATCAAAGTCGAGATCAGTAATCGTAACGCCCAGGAAGGCCCGCTTGAAGCTGCCGTATTCGATAATGTCATTGGCGATGCGCGCAACGAGGTTGACCGGGATGGCAAAGGAGTAGCCCGAGAAAACGCCCGTCCGGGTAGCGATGGCGGTGTTGATGCCGAGCAGGCGGCCCTCGGCGTCCACCAGGGCGCCGCCGCTGTTGCCGGGGTTGACGGCCGCGTCGGTCTGGATGAAGGATTCTATGGCGCGGCCGCCGCCCAGCAGGTTGATGCTGCGGCCTTTGGCGCTGATGATGCCCGCCGTCACGGTCGACGTCAGGTCAAAAGGATTGCCGACGGCCAGTACCCACTCTCCGATCTCGGCCTCATCGGAATTGCTCAGCTCCAGGGTGGGAAAATCGTACCCTTCGATTTTGATGACGGCCAGGTCGCTCTTCTCGTCCGTACCGATAACTTTGGCCTTGAAGGTGCGGTTGTCGTAAAGCGTGACTTCCACCTCGCCGGCACTCTGCACCACATGGTTGTTGGTGATGATATAGCCGTCGGAAGAATAGATGACGCCCGAGCCGGATCCTCCCTGCCGGGGCGCCCCGTCCCCGAAAGGATTGAAGTCATCCCCGAAGAAGAAGCGGAAGGGGTCGCTGTCTCTGGAAGAGTTGGACGCCGTCTGCGCCAGCGAGGAAATGTGTACCACCGCCGGCATGGCCCGGGCGGCGGCCGCTTTAAAATCGAAGGGGACAGCGCTGGGCGGCGCCGGCACGTTGATATTTTTGACGGCCTGGGCGTAGGCGTTGGGCTGCTGAGGCAGGAGTGCTTCGGGTTGCAGCATGCTGAAGCCCCCGAGGGTGATCAATCCGCCGACGATGCCGGCCAGGACCAGTGAAAATAACTGCTTCATGGTTCCGTTTATTTTGTTTGAACAGCGTATGCGCATCTTATCTTTCCAGGCCTTCCTGACGGCTGGGCATAAAAGATTTTTGGAATAAAAATTTCAATAAGAGCGATAAACACCATAAATTACGAAAAGAAAACTTCTATCCCAAAAGCTTTGTTACCGGCTGTTTTTTCTTTAACAGGAAATTAACAGCCATCTACACTTTTCTATTCCTTTTTATCAGTCACTGTAATTAAGGCTACACACCTATGCTCCAGGGGAGGGCCCATTTCTCAACCGGCACCGTTTGCAATAACCGGGCCTTAAAACAGTTTAGGATGAAGTACTACAAAAGCCAATGGGGTAGCAACCGCACGCGAATGAAAAAAACGCCCATCGATAGAGTGGACCTGGAGTCTATCCTGCAACCCGAAACGGCCCTGGAACGACGGCTCATCCAGGACCCGGAATTCCGGAGAGGCCTCGGCTGGGGCATCCCCCGCTTCGGCCATCCCGAAGGGGAAGTCTACAAACACATCCGCGAAGTGCTTGACAATATCGACCGCTTTGACATCAGCGCCGATGAGCGGGAAAAACTGCGCCTGATTACCTTCGTCCACGATACCTTCAAACACCTGGAAGACAAAAGCTACCCCCGCGACTGGTCCAAACACCACGGCGTCTACGCCCGCCGCTTCCTGGAACGGCACTACGATGACCCCGTGGTCCTCCGGATCGTAGAACTGCACGATGAAGCCTACTACGCCTGGCGCCACAAGCACCTCTACCACCAACACCGGGAAGGCAGCGAGCGCCTTCAGCGCCTCCTCCAGGCTATGGGCGACGACATTCAGCTCTATTACCTCTTCTTCAAGGCCGACACTCAGACCGGCGATAAAAACCAGGCACCGCTGAAGTGGTTTGAAATGGTGGTGAAGGATATCGAGGTGGTGCCGTCGGTGTGGTAAGCGGCTATCCAACTTCTTTGTTTGCCGAATTGCATTCCTTCAACTTTACCGGCGCGGCGGGTTGAAAAGCAGTAAATTATGGGTGTCATTAATCTGTAAACCCTAAAACGCATGAACCATGAGAACACTGCTTACCCTTGCGCTCCTGTCTCTCATCCATTTTACATCCTTCTCCAACGGCATCTGCGTCGTCGATGCGGAAGAAGGCCTCTACCTGCAACTGAACCGCAGCGACGTCCGCGTCACGGCCAATGGCCAGATCGCTACGGTGACCGCTACCCAGGTGTTCTTCAACCACCTGGAAGAGCCCACTCAGGTCAAGTATGCATTCCCCCTGTCGGAAACGGCAAGCGCCACCAGCCTGCGCTGGAACAACAACGGGGAGTGGTTCGAGGCTGAATTTTCGCCCACGCCCCAGGACACGACGCTGCCCGGCGGGGGCGGCACCGGCCCGTCCTTCGCCGAATTGATCCGCAATTACCTCGGCGCTTCGCCCCTCTACTTCGACCTCGAACAGGAGGTGGCCGCCGGCGCGGAGCTGACCGTCGAGCTGACCTACGTCGACCTGCTGCCCTATGCCTTCAACAAGGTGGAGTTCTTCCTGCAAAACGACTATGCTTCCCTGCAGGCAGATGCCCTTGAAGAACAGCATTTTTACTTCGAACTCCACTCAGAACGGGCCATCGAGTGGGTCGAACTCCTGAGCCACCCCGGCGCCACCGTGGCCAACGACGGCAATACGGCCACCGTCGAGTGGGGCGCGGAGAGCCAGTTCGCCGATCGGGATTTCCGCCTTCAATACGAGCTCAACGCCACCGAGCTGGGGCTGTTCTCCTTCAGCACCTACCTGCCCGACTCGGCGGCCAACTGCGACGACCACGGCCGGGGCTTCTTCGCCTTCATCGTCGAACCCGACCCCAGCGAAAACACAGATGTTATCGACAAGGTATTCACCCTCATCATCGACAAGTCGGGCAGCATGAGCGGAGACAAGATCGTGCAGGCCCGGGACGCGGCCTCCTTCATCGTCAACAACCTCAACGCCGGCGACCGCTTCAACCTGGTCATCTTCGACAGCCAGGTGAACAGCTTTAAGCCTGCCCACGTGCTGGCCACGCCCGAAAACCGCCAGCAGGCACTCGACTACATCGAAGGGCTGAACGCCGGCGGCTCCACCAACATTTCGGGCGCCTTTTCCCAGGCTATACCCCAGTTCCAGGGCTATGGCAACGACCTGGCCAAGATCATCATCTTCTTTACCGACGGCGTGGCCACCGCCGGCGTCACGGATACCGAAGGCATCCTGGCCGGCATACAGGACGCGCTGACCGTCAACGAGGTGGAAGACCTCAGCATCTTCACCTTCGGCATCGGCAGCGACGTCAACCGGCAACTGCTCAACCGGATCGCCACCGAGAACCTGGGGCTGGCACAGTTCCTCGAAAACGACGAACTGGAGGAATCCATCAGCAATTTTTACCTGACGATCAAAAACCCGGTGCTGCTCAACACCGCCATGGCTTTCTCCCCGGAGGCCATCGTGGAAACCTACCCGAGCACCCTGCCCAACCTGTTCAAAGGGCAGCAGCTGATCGTCGTGGGCCGGTATGAAACGCCCATGCCCGTGACCGCCCATTTCTCCGGCAAGGCCTTCGGCCAGCCGGTGGCCTACGAATACCCGCTCGACCTGGCCGACACTTCGGTGGACGGCTACCAGTTCCTGCCCCGCCTCTGGTCGAAAAAGAAAATGGAACAGCTGTACGCCGAGTACTTCAACTATCCGGAGGAATCTCCCCAGGCCATGGCTATCGAAGAAACGATCGTCGGAATCAGCCTGTGCTATGGCGTGATCAGCCCCTTCACCAGCTTTTCGGACGAGACGGGCGACCCGCCCGTGGTCGGTATTGAAGAGGCAGACAAGGTGGAGGCGCCACTGCTGCTTACCGCCTACCCCAACCCCTTCCGCGACTATACGCTCATTCAAATACCGCTGGAACGGGGCTTCTTCGGGCCGGCCACCCTGGAAATCCTCTCCGTCGACGGCAAGGTCCTGGCAGAAATTGAAATCCGCCCCGGCGCCGCCGGCATGCAGGAAGTACGCTGGGACGGCACCGGCCGCAACGGGGAGGCGCTGCCCCCGGGCGTTTATTACTGCCGCATTGTGCTGGAGGGGAAGGTGTGGATGGGGAAGTTGGTGAAGAATTAGGGGGCGGAAGGCGGAGAATAGGTTGAGGCCGAGGTTGAGGATTGGGGGTTCAGCGACCCTCAACCTCAGCCTTAACCTTAACCTCAACCTCAACCTCAACCTCACCTCACCAGCACCACCTCCCCGGACGCCACCTTCACCTCATCGCCCGGCAGTATGTGTATGTGGTATTCCACTTTGTACACATAGGTTCCTGCCGGGGCCGGCCTGCCGAAGGCCGTGCCGTCCCAGCGGGCGGCGGGGCCCTGCCCGTCGTATAGCAGCGAGCCCCACCGGCTGAAGACCTGCAGGCGGGCCAGCACTGCGTCGGGACCGAAGGCCTGGAGGAAGTCGTTGCGGCCGTCGCCGTTGGGAGAGAAAGCGTTGGGCAGGAAAATGCCGGGCCGGCAGTTGCCGGGCGGGATGGAGATGTTCAGGAGGGTGTCGCAGGCACCGTCGGTAACCTGCACGGTGTAATTACCAGGCGCCTCAATGAGATACGGGTTATCGGTGGTGCCATCTTCCCATACTACAGACAGGGGTGTGTCGGCCAGAGATTGGATTTCCAGCAGGATGGGGCGGCCCGGGCACACCGAGGTATCCGGCAGTTGCCGCAGCAGGAGCGGCGGCGCGAAGGCGATGCGGATACTGTCCTGCCCGGCACATCCGGTGGCGGCGTCGGTGATGGTCAGGGCATAAAGCCCATCGGCCGAAGCGGTGAGGCGGGGCGCAACGGCAGCAGTGTTCCATTGGTAAACCGGCTGGGCGGCGTCGGTTTGGGGGATGATCTCCAGGGCGGCAGCGCCGCAGAGGGTGGTGTCCGGGCCGAGGTCAACTGCCGGCAGGGAGTAGTAGCTCAGCACGAGGGTGTCCGAGCGGGAGCAGCCGGCAGCGCTGGAGGCGGTGAGGATGTAAGCGCCGGGTTCTTTCGCTTCCAGCGTAGAGAGATCTGTACCGTCCTGCCATTCGAGCTGGTACTGCCCCGGTTGCAGGCCACTGTTGATCAGCAGGGTGTTGCCCGGGCAAAGGGCAGTGTCGGGCCCCAGGGTGAAAACCGGGGATTCCCGGACTGTCACTTCCGCGTATGCCGTATCCCGGCAGCCGAAAGCTTCAGCGATGTGGCGGATGATGAAGCTGCCGGGCGTTTCGTAGCGCACGGTATCGGCAGGCCGGGTGGAATTGGCTGGGCCGGCGCCTTCGAAGGCCCATTCGGAAGAGACGGCAAAGCCCGGATTTTGTTGCCCTACCTGAACGGTATCGCCGGCGCAAACCGGCGAAGTGGCTGTGAACGCCGCCGAGAACCAGGGTTCATCGCAATAGGGAGCCCCCGAAAGGTTGAAAAGTTCTTCCAACAGGACAACCGGCTCGTAGCCGGGATAGTCCTCTTCTGTCCAGTTGATGGGGCTGTATTGCGGGAAGGGCGCGTCCTCAACCGACACATTGCAGGGGGAATGGGTGATGCAGCCTGCCACCTCTCCCTGCGCGTCCACCTGGGCGATGGCCATCGCCGGCGTGCCGTCCGTAATGGCGAGCCAGGCCAGCCCGTTTTGGGGCCGGGCCGCCAGGTTGATGTTGTTAAAAAAGGGAGCGTAATTCGCGCCGGTATATACCTTGCTCCACACCAGGCCGCCATCCGCCTGGTCCAGGCGCAAAACGTTGGACTCTGCCTCTGTCGCCTGGTTGGAGACGATGTTCAGGAAGCCCGGCGACAGCCGGAAATAATCTGCAGCCGGCACGCCGGCGACCCGCTTGCACCAGGCCGGCTGACCATCCGGGGCGTATTTCGCGTAGCGCGCGCCCTCGTCCGAGACAATGGATTCGTAACGGTTTCCCTGGCCGTCAAAAGCGATGCAGCCGGTGCGTATGCTGTCTGAAAAAAGGGCGTTGACAACCATTCCCGAATCGGCGGTTATTTCCATTCGGATATAGTCGACGTCATCCGACACATTGGCTTCCGGGGAAATGCTGCCCCGCAGCAGAATCCTGCCGTCCGGCGCAAAAACGGCATTGCAGAAAACATACTCTCCATATCCCTCTGCCTTGTAAAGTTTTGCCCACCGGAGCTGCCCCTGCCCGTCGAAGCGTGCCAGATAAAAACCGCTGTTGCGGGATGAAGTGCTTAGCAGGATGTCATTTCCCGAGGCATCTACCCCGAAGTTTTCCACGGTTGCCTGGCCGGGGATTCGGCGCGCCCACAAAAAATCTCCCCCGGCACCTACTTTCATCAGGAGGTTTTGGGCCACGGCAGTACCATCCGTCTGGGTTACGGCAACGGCGAAGCCGCCATCAGCCAGGCCGGCGATATCCCCATTAAAAAGAAAACCGTAGCCTGGATTCATATCACGAAACCCTTTCGACCAGATTATCTCCCCATCGGCATCCATCTTGCTTAGAAACATGGCATCAAAGCTGGTAGCGAGCGCTGTCATGGACGCGCCGTCGCTTGCGGCGGCCAGGCCGGACCAAAAAAAGAACCTGTCCGATTGGTATTGTTTGAAGAAGGAGGGCTGGGCGGCCGCTGTACATGCCGCTATCAGAACCCACACGAGCATTGGGCAGCGTTTTTTCATCAGAGCGCTTTAAATTGGCGAAGGAAATTCCTCTAAATTAACGAAAGGCCGGGGATATGCCATTGTGCGTGGATGTTTTTAACATATTTGGATGCAAATGGGCAAAAAAAAACCGGCCGCATCGGGCCGGTTTCCAAAAGAGCTTTGAGAGGCTATCTACATACCAAATAGGAGGACATCCTTTGATATCCCCGAAAAATCTTGCATGGGATTATAATAGCATTCGTGGGATTACAACTTTATTGCTCCCTTTTCTTCAAGAGGGAGGTGCCAACGGTCGTTTTCTTCCGTTGACAATACAAAAGTCAGCAATAATCAGGGGCATGGGAAGTGCAATTTCGAGGATTACTGGATTTTTTTAAAGGGGATTATTTATTTAAAATATTGAAAATCAAGTTTTTAAAATTAAAAACCAGGCGATTTCTGTTTCAGAATAGATTAATTTCATTTTAATATGTCCCTTTTTTCAGGATTTTTTTCTTTTCAAGCCTTCCCCCAGCCCGGCGGAGGCCCGGCTGGAGGCAGGAGGTTTCAAACCGGGATAGCTTTTCTCGGATAAATCCTTTAAATTGCCCCTGTTGAAAAATTACTTAACCTGACTGTCTGACAACCATGAAAAACAAACTGTTATTCCCGGCAGCCGCCGTCCTGCTGCTCACCAACCTGTTTGCCTTCACTGTTTCCACCTTTAAGGACAAAAATGCCAAAGCTGAAGAGGAAGTCAAGGAACTGATCCTTAAATCCTACATCAACGGCGCCTTCAACGCCCTCGACCCCGAGGCCATGCGCGCCGGCTTCCACCCCGACTTCGCCATCTTCTCCGCCGACGGGGAGAACATCAGCAAGTACCCTATCGCCGCCTGGGCGGATGGCGTGGAGAAGAAAAAGAACGACCCGAATTTCGACCCCGCCAAAAACAAGTGGGAGCACAACTTCGCCAGCGTAGACGTCACCGGCGGCTCGGCGGCGGTGAAGGTCGAGCTGTTCCACGAGGGCAAACACGTCTTCACGGACTACCTCTCCCTGCTGAAGTTTGACAGCGGGTGGAAGATCGTGGCGAAGGTGTATCATAAGCATTGATTGGCCGGGCAATGAAACAGCCCGTCCGAACCGGATGTGCCTTTTTTAAGTGGTACGTCCAAAAAAAAAACCGGCCGCAACGGGCCGGTTTCCAAAAGAGCTTTGAGAGGCTATCTACATACCAAAAATGAGGACATCCTTTGATATCCCCGAAAGATTTTGATTGGGATTACAATAGCACATGGGATTATAATATAAAAGCATTCGTGGGATTGCGTATTTTTTGCAAACTGCTGTTGAGAAGCCTTCTTTTCAGCTTCTCTTTGTGTCAGTAGTAAGTCTTTCGCCTTCCTCTTCCGGAAGATCGCGTCAACTATCGTTCTTCTTCGTTGACAATACAAAAGTCAGCAATAACCCGGGGGTTATGAAGTGCAATTTTTCGCATTTCTGGAGCAGAAAAAATAAGTACTTTGGGCTAAAAATTTGATTATCAATTTTTTGAATCTTAAATAAGGGCAAGTTTCTGTATCGAACAGAGTTGCATTAAACAAATAATTATGTGTGTGTTTTTGTTACTATTTAACAGCCCTCCGCTTTTTAGCCACGAAGCTTGCCCGGCTCTGCGAGCCGGGCAAGCTTCGTGGCAAAGGCATCAGGCCCACCTAAATAGTTACGTGTTTTTTGGGTAATAGTCCGTGGCATTTTTTCCTCACGCGGAGGCACAAAGGTATCACAACGTAATAGTGTGCGCAGTTTGAAATCGAAGCACTACCACTTTTCCATCCATCCGGCAATCCCTGCATTCACTGCTTCACCTTCACAAACTCCCCAATGTAGAACCGCTCCCCAATGGCGGCCTTCACCAGGTACACCCCGTCCGGCAGGCTCGCTATATTGATGCGCACCGGTTCAGCCGGGGCGGAGAAGCCCAGTTGGGCCTTTTGGAACAACCGGCCCCAGGTATCGAAGACCTCCACCCGGGCGGTGTTTCCGGGAACGTCTTCCTTAAACTTCAGATAGAGATATTCACGCGCCGGGTTGGGGTAGAGGCGGATGGCGTCCTGCCGGTACTGCTGAATGGCGCCGGAAATGGCCTCCACTGGTATGCACGCCTCATCGCTGCCGGCAATATCCGTCACTGTCAGGCATACGGTATAAGTTCCTCCTTCTGCATACACATGAGCAGGATTTTCTTCCTCGCTGGTGACGCCGTCGCCAAAGTCCCAGAACCAATCCACGGAGTCGCATTCGGTAGACTGCGCGGTGGATTCGTTGGTGAAGGCATATTGCAGGCCGTCTTCGGTATGATCAAAGCTGAAGGCCGCCACGGGCAGCGCCACGCAATACGATGAAATATTCGTGGCATAGTACTGGAATGCCAAAGCGTCGAGGTCGCCGTCGCCGTCCAGGTCACCCTGGGCGACGATGAATCCGTTATTTACCGGGACGCCCGGTTCAAAGGAGATATACCCCAGTTCATCGTACTTGTTTTCATGAAAGTAAAGCCGATAGAGATTGGGGGCTATATCGATGTCCCAAAGGGTATTCATCATATCGACGTCCCCGTCGCAGTCCCAGTCGGCCAACGCTCCAAATATGGGCCCGTTAGGCATTGCGGGCAGGCTCAGGCCGAAGGGGTCGGCTTCCCATACTTTAAAGTTGGGTAAGGCAGGGGTTCCGATATTTTCCTGGTAGAGGAAATGGTAGTTGGTTCTGCCGTTGATGAAGGCGTCGTAGTCTCCGTCGCCGTCCGGTCGGCGAAGGCGGGGGTGGCGACGGAGGCAGCCATTACACCTCCCGAGTCCAGTCAAAGGGGTTATACAGGATATCGCCGGCGTCAAAGACAGGATCCGTTGCCGTTCCGGAATTCAGTATGCAGATAAAGGCACCCTCGCCGGTGGGAGATGCAGTCTTTGCGGTAGAACAGGTCGAGCAGCCCGTCGCCATTGATGTCCACGAACTTGATATTGGTTGCCGCTTCTGGCATTCCGAAAGGATAGGACGCTTCAAATTGAAAATTGGGGCAATCGCTGTCTCCTGCGTTCCGGTAAAAATCCAGAGCGGTTTCCGTAAAGCACCCGGAAGAATAGTCCCACTTCTCTCCGACAAACAGGTCCAGGTCGCCGTCACTATCGATATCGGCCAGGGTGGGGAACATCACGCCGCCGGGGTGCGGCGTGAGGCCGAGTTCGAAAGGATCTTCTACCACCTCTTCGCTGAAAAAGGCCAGCTGTCCAAAAGCCGGCGTCAGAAAAAAGGCCGCCAGCAGGATCAGGAGCGCGGCGACGGGGCGCCCTCTTTTGAGTCTGGCATAATATGTCTTCATGGTTGCAGGTTTATTTGGTTACGAAAATGATGAGCTTCATTGTTCCCAAATCGTACCTGGAAATAAGTGGTTGGCCCGTTCAATTGCTTGGCGGATCGTCTTTAATGTTTGACGATTTGTCTTTTAGGGCAACAATAAGGAGGCGGGCTTCGTAGAACCCCAGGAGGATTTCATGCAAAAAAAAACCGGCCACGCCGGGCCGGTTTCCAAAAGAGCTTTGAGAGGCTATCTACATACCAAAAATGAGGATATCCTTTGATACCCCCGAAAAATCTTTCATGGGATTATAATAGCATTCGTGGGATTACATCTTTGTTAGTAGTAAGTCTTATTTTTTCCGCCCTCTTCTTCAAGAGGGACCTGCCAACTGTCGTTCTTCATCGTTGACAATACAAATGTCTACAATAATTCGGGGCTTGTGAAGTACATTTAGGGAAATTACTGTGACGATATTTTTGTTAAAACATTTTCAAATACCTGATTATCATTTATTTAAATTTCATTATTCAATAGCCCCCTGGTTTTTTAGGTTGTTTTAATGATTTCACGCCCTTCTTTTTATCAAAATTTATGCTCTTTTTTTATCTCCCTGGGATTCACTCCGAACTCCCTGGTAAAATTGCGGCTGAAAGTGGAGAGGTTTTTAAAGCCGACGTCAATAGCCACCTGGCTGACGTTAAGGCCGGTGGTTTCCAGGAGTTGCCTGGCCTTGTGCAACCGCACCCGGCGGATGAAGTCGGCAATGGACTGGCTGGAGAGTGCCTTGAATTTTTTATAAAAAAAAGCCCGGCTCATGCCGATCTTTTCACAGAGTTGGTTAATGTGAAAATCAGGATCACTCAGGTTGGCTTCGATCAGGGTGTGCAGTTCCCTCATAAACTGATCCTCCGGATGGATGTCTTCATCTGGTAAAGCGTGCCGGGGTTGAAAAAGGAAGGAGAGGTCCCGGTAGCGCTCCTGCAGCTGTTTTCGCAGCAGGATGAGGTTGTCGATCGTGGCCAGGAGTTCCGCTTGCTCAAAGGGTTTGGCCAGGTAGGCGTCGGCGCCGGTGCGCAGGCCTTCGATCCGGGAAGCCATATCGGCTTTGGCGGTGAGCAGGATGACGGGGATGTGGCTGGTTCGCCGGTCGGTTTTCAGTTGCCGGCACATTTCCAGTCCGTCCATCCCGGGCATCATGATGTCGCTGATGACGAGGCCGGGGATGAGGGTGCGGGCTTGGGCCAGGCCTTTCCGGCCGTCGTATTCGGCCACGAGATGGAACCGGGAGTTCAGCACCGACCTGATGTACTCCACCACATCCCGGTTGTCTTCGACGACGAGCACGGTGTATTTTTCGGATTTTGCTGTTTTTTCCTTCTCTGGAAGCGCAACCTCCGGCACGGGGATGTAAGCCGACACCGCCTCCCGGATATCCGGCCGGCCGTAATCATGGCCAACCGGGGCGTTTCGGGTAACAGGTAGCGTGACGGTAAAGGTGGCGCCTTTTCCCGGCTCGCTCTCGACGGTGATCTCGCCTTTGAGGAAGCAGACGAGTTCGCGGGCGAGGGCCAGGCCGATGCCAGCCCCTCCTCCTTTGGAGGGGGCTGGGGGTAGGCTATAAAACCGCTCGAAAATATGCGGCAACGCCTCTTTGGAAATACCCGGCCCGTTGTCCGTTACAGAAATTATCAAGGCTTCCGCCTTCCGGCTTCCAACGTCCGCTTTCCGCCTTCCCACTTTCCACTTCCCACTTCCCACTTCGACAGTGACCTCTCCTCCCCTGTGTGTAAACTTGATGGCATTGGAGATGAGGTTTGACAATATATCCATCAGCTTGTCCGGCTCGTAGTCTATCACCAGTTCCTCCAGCCCGGAAATAAATTGCAGGCGGATTTTTTTCTGCTCGACGGACGAGTGGAAGGATTCCACGATGTATTTGATGTACCGGATCACATCGTCCTGCACGAAGCGGGCGGGCAGTTGCCCGGATTCGAGACGGGACAGCGTGAGGATCTGGTCGACGAGCTGAAGCAGGCGGCGGCCGCTGCGGCGGATCATCTCCGGCCCCTTGGTAAGCCAGGCCGAAGGATGGGCCTGTATCTGGTCTGCCATCCCGAGGATGATGGTGAGCGGGGTCCGGAACTGGTGAGTAATGTTGGTGTAAAAGCGGCTTTTGAAGGCGTCGAGCTCCCGGATGCGGGTATTTTCGGCGTGCTCCGCCCGTTCGGCCTGTTCGGCGGCGGATTTTTCTTCCTGCAGGGTCTTCAATTGCCGGGCGATACCCATGGCAAATAATAAAACCATGAGCGTTTGGCCTACATATCCGTAGACGTAAGAGGGCAAATTCAGGAGCCCGAACCAGGCATTCACGTTATTCGCCAATTCCTGGAGCACAAAAGTCAACATAGCGGTAGGTAGATGCCGGCGCCTTTGTTGCCCTTAAACCAGTACTGCTGCCGACGCAATGAGTATAGTCAACAATAAAGGGAGGTTCGCCAATACTCTGAACGAGACCAACTTGAAGAAAGTACCGGCGCCACACTAGAAAATTCACCGGCGGCAAACACCATCCTGACCAACATGGCGCCACTTACTATGTCGACGAGGACCAGCACCGCCCAGATCTTGTCCCATACCGGCAATAATTTCGGCAACTGCAAATACAGGCGCGAAAAGCCGTAATGGAAAAGATACACTAACGACCAGTGACAGGCACGACCACGATCGGGCTGCGAAGATGAACAGACGGAAATAAAATTTCCGTCGCATAGCCCCTGTACTCCATGATGATCATGGCAAATGCCAGCACGAAAAGGCTGAAAAACAGGGAGACGTACTGGCGCTGGTACAGGAAAATGATCAGATGGTAGATGGTACTGCCAGCATGATACCGATCATCAGGGCATCAAAAAGCGAATGTGCCGGTCAACGGCAAAATAAACATGAGGTTTGAAAAGCGCATTGCCAAAAGCTTGCCGCATACCCTTACCTACCGCCCCGATTCTTTTCAGCCTGAAAAATACCGTCAGCGTATCCTGAGCCGGCAGGCGCAATGGCATACAGGACAATATGCCGTAGCTGCCTTTAAAAGATTTTTCCCCAAAATTACCGCGATTCGCCTGACTTCAGTTGGGCAAAGTGGTTGGAATCAATGGGTATGAAAAGATCCACCGTGCCGGCGTCGACGTTGACCAGCCATTCCTCATCGACATCCACCTGCGAGAGGATGGTTAGCCACCAGATGTAATGAATGTCCGGTACGGGTCGCCGCCGAAAGTGCCAGTACCGCCACCGTTCCTCCTGGCTGAAACGCGCCTGAAAAGCCGGGTACCGCTATTTCTTCGATCGTCCTGTCTTCCGTGGTATCCACAAATACGAAAAGGTGATCCTGTAAGGGATACATACCATCCTGGTATTCTTCATCCGCCGGGGATACGACGAGCATACCCTTGCCTCCAGGCTGGGCAAGCCCCTGTAGGGACAAGAAGGCTGGAACAAGTACACTCAACAAGCCGGTGAGGAGCCATTTTTTCATAGGCGGAAAGCCAAAGGCTACCTCTCAAGTTGAGGCGTTTGAGTGGTTGTTGCAATGGCATTTGTCAGCAGCAGGAGGTTTTTTCCTTACTAAAAAACCTTTGAGGCTTCGAAACCCCAAAGGTTTTTATATTTTCCTCAATGCATGAACGGCACCCGCCTTCGCCCCTGGCTTTTCTGAAGTACAGAATCCTCCCCGCTAAAACCAGCGAACCGGGAACAGCGAACCGCAAACTACGCTTACATTCAGCAATCCGTATCCTGCGGGTCCGTCCCCAGCAGTGCCATTCCTGGTCCTGGAATTTTTCGGCATCCTTTACCCTGCCGTTTTTGTTGACGCTGTCCCAGTTGATCTCCAGCAGGTTGTCGATCTCGGCCTTGTATACCTCGTATGCCCGGTCGAACCCGTCGGCGGCGCCGGCACCCTCCGGTATTCGATGTAGCCACCGTTTTCGGGCACGCCGGGAATGCTGTTGGTATAGCGGATAGCGGCGGCGCCGTTGCCATTGTCGCGCTGGAAGTCAATGTTGATGAAAGTACCAGGGTTGTTGGGGTCGAAGTTCAGCGCCCACCGGGCGTAAGACCGGTCATTGGCGGTCGTGCCGGAATACCAGTGTACCCGCGGGAAACCCCGGTTTGCGAGATGTACATGTCCCATTTCACTTCAGCGGAAGGCAGCAATTCGCCGTACAGCTCCGCCTGGTAGGTTGCCCCGTTTTCACCCGTAAATTCATAAGCCCAGAGCCAGACGCCTCCCCTGATACTCCGCCTGATGGTTGAAGGATTCGAAAAAACCAGGGTCGGAATAGCCAGGTGTACCGTGAGCGCCGTATTCCAGACTAAAACAGTGCCGGCTGAATAACCCCAGTTGTTGATCGACCTCGAGGTTACCTCCTGTGTCCATCCTGGCGCCTCCCGGTACCGTCGTCCAGTTCTGTAAAAGGCTTAATAGGCATCACGAAAGTCTCCGCCGCCGGCAGCTGAGGAGCTTCCTGCCCGGCATAGGGATCGACAGGTTCGGTAATGTCGTCCTTCTGGCAGGATTGGATAGCGAAAACCGAAAGCGCAAGGGCTAAAACAAAACTTAACTTTCTCATCAGATTGAATCTTTTGGTTTGGAAAAAGAGCTTGTCCGGTGGTAAACCTGAATGAAAGCAAAACATGCGTTCCAACTCACCGCCCGAACAACGCCTCTAATCCCTGAAACGACATCCTCCGGATAAACCCTACCGGAACAGCCCGGAGCTTCCGATATTTTTTCTGTTGTATTCTGCTTCCCCGGTTATATGGCTGAATAAGATGCGGTTCGCCTAAGCAGGAAGTTGGTGGATGCTGTTCAGAAATAGGTGGTGTATTAAATCCGTTGATCCATTCAGCGGACCTGGAGGTCCGCTCTCCATTTGCACCGAAAGTTCAACGGATTTAATACACCACCCAGAAATGAATCGAGCAGGGCGGGAGGATGAGCCAGGCCTGTTTTCCTGTTATTACGGGCCACTTAAAAGTGGCCCGTCCAAAAACCACCGCAACGGTAGGTAGGTTTCCAAAAGAGCTTTGAGAGGCTATCTACATACCAAAAATGAGGACATCCTTTGATATCCCCGAAAAATCTTTCATGGGATTACAATAGCACATGGGATTATAAAAGCATTCGTGGGATTACAACCTTTGTTTTGCCCTTTTCTTCAAGAGGGCGTTGTCAACTGTCGTTCTTCTCCGTTGACAATACAAAAGTCAACAATAATCGGGGCTTGCGAAGTGCAATTTTTCGATCACTGCACCCTTTTTTATAAAAAAACATTTATTTAATTGATTTTCATTTTCTTGCATTTTAAAAACAAGGGCTATTCTGTATTTTTGCAGTTAACTTTAATTTAATGCGCCCTCTTTTTTTTTATCCTGTCCCTTGAGAAGCTTTTTGAATTTGGTTTCAGGAAACAAATCGCAGAGATATGTATCCGGCTCCCCCGGTGAAGCCAAGGTACAGGGAACTTTAACCGCCGAAAAACCAACCTGCCCCGGCGCCCACCCGCAGGCGCAGTTCGGCGCCACCCTCCGACAATGCCGCCGGCGCAGGATCCAGCCGCAGATAGGGGAACAGCCCTGCGGTTACGAAAAAGGAACCGGAAACCGGCTGGTAGCGGTACCCTGCGCCCAGTAACAGGTCGATAAAAGGTCGGATTCATCCCTGTCCCAAAACGGATACCCTGGGAAAACGGGGTGAAGACGAGAGAAAGTTCCGGATGGTGGGCGCCCGCGCCAAGGGCTATGGATACCCCACCGGGATCGCCAGCCCTTTTCCCCAAACGCTGCCGCCTATCCGGAAGTGGTAGCTCGCCTTTTCAGCCGCAAAGAAACAGCGGGCGTAATTGAGCGAGTAGTACGGTACGCGCCGCCGCTTCCAGGAAAACCCCGTTCGGGGCAGGGCAGGCAGCCTGGGCAATGAGCGGTAAGCGGAAAGGAAAGGAAAAGACAAAGAGCAGGAAGGAAAAGCAGGTGAATGCCTGAACTGAAGACATGAAGGGAAAAACCCGCCCGTACAAAGAAGGACACCCGACAGCGCTTCCACGAACCCGCCTCATGGTTTCTTCTTCCGGGAGAGGAAGTATTTGAAAAAATTGATGATCGCTTCCATAAATTTTCCGAATGCGGATTTGTCGCTCATGATGAAAAGTTTTGATACAAATTAGTCGGCGGATATTAATTCCGCCCTCCGCTCCCGGCTTTGGCTTTCGCCCGCTTGATTCTCATTTTCACGGCGCTTTCCGATTTGTCCAGGTAGATGCAATTTCTTTGATCGACAGGTTGTCCCGGTACTTCATGAATAAAATCCCTTGTCTTCTTCCGGGATCTGTTCCAGAACACGGGTACCAGCTGGCTCATATTATCGGGAGGGGCTTCCTGCCAGGGAGCTTCTTCCACCAATATAGGAAGAAAGGGCAATTCTTCTAAAGATGCCTGCTCCCGTTTTTTATTCTTCCGGAGGTAATCGATGCAACTGTTATGAGCAATGGAAAAAACCCAGGTGGAGAAGCTGGATTCTCTCCTGAAACCGGAGGATTTGAGGTAAACCTTCATGAATATTTCCTGGGCGATGTCTTCCGCCGCCACTTCTTCCCCGAGCATGGTAAGGCACTTACCGTAAACTTTCCCGGCGTACTGCCGATAAAACGCGCTGAAGTTAAAAGTCTTTTTACTCTCATGCCGGTAAGGCATTTCCCCGCTCTCTTTCTTATGGATGGTTGCTGCATTTTTCATCGTGCCTGCGTTTTTATTATTGATAATACAAATATGCAGGCGCCTGGTACCCGGTGGTGCGTGGAGTATCGTTGCGAAAGGGTGGAGTATTGTTGCATGGGCTCATTGTTGCATGGTACTGAAACGGTGCAACAGTGAATCCATGAACCAATCCCCTACTCTCCCCCGCTCTTCCGGCAGTGATAAATATACTCGGTGGGGATATTCGGGATTTTGGTGATGCTGCATTCATCGAAAATCCGCGTGAATTTTTTGTAGTTGAACGGGTATACAGCACCTGGCTGTAATATCCGCCCGGGGCGAGCATCTCGTAGGAATCCCGGATGATTTTGGCGCCCACTTCGTTGGACAGGAAGGTAAAGGGGATGGAGGCGATAAAGCCATCGACGGCTTCCTCTTCGACGCGTTTTTTACATGTTCCGCGCTGTCATTTATGATGATGAGCCTGTCGTCCTGAATTTCTTCCCGGACGTGGCGGCAGAATTTTTCGTTGACTTCAAAGGCATATACTTTGGAGGCTGGGAGATGTGCTTCAGGATCTCTCTGGTGATATTCCGTGGTACATTCCGTACTCCACAATTACCTTGTCTTTCTCCTTCAGGCAGCCGGCTGCAAATCTCTATTTCTACTCCCCGGCTGGTTTCGGTCAGGGCACCGGTGGTGAACAGGTTTTTGGTGAACTCGAAAGTGGTTTTAGTTTCTTGAAATTCATCGCATTGTGAGTTTTGAACCAGAGCAAAGCATAAAAAAAGGAGCCTTCTCCTTTCGAACGCTGGAATATACGAATCAACAGGCACAATATACGAATTCAGAACTGCTCGCCAGGACGAAGAAAAGAACAGAGAAGCATAGATGGATGGTCCGGTTATCCTGTAAATACGGCGTCGGCACGGCCCATTGACCTCGCTTCTGCAACATTCCGCGAAATTATTTTCTCTGGAAATTATCCTTTGGTGTTGCAGTAACCGCCAATAATTATTAGATTTATGCCGATTATTTCAATATATTCGTTGGGTGCCTTTCGCGCCTGCTCTTTCCCCGTTCTTCCGAATCGAAAATGAAGCCCGTTTTTTTTTTTAGCTCCTCAGTTTCTACAGTATTCTTTCCACACGTCTCATCGGAGCGTGAGGCTTTTTAAATTTTGTACACACTCGACAAAACAACTGGCTGAACAACACCAGAAACAGGCTCAAATTCTTGTTTTAAGCTGATATTCAACAGCTTACCGCAAAGGATGGGTACCCGTCTAACGCTGGACAAAGGTGGCCGGGGCTGTGTACGGTGTACGAGTCCAGCGGCGGTCCGGGGTTGTGTACGGTGTACGATGCCCCACCGGGCTGTCCAACGTTAGAATGGTAGCCCAAAGGATCGAGAACCCGTATAACTTGGCTGCTACGGCTATGCGCCGTAAGCAGGCTGGATTTTTATTCTATTTATCAATCAAAACCGGATTAGTACATGAAAACACAGCTTACCATCCTGTTCGCCCTCATCTGGGTATTGGCCTTCGGGCAAACCTCCATCCGCCCCTCCGGGCTGGTGCAATCAGCTCAGGAGACAGGCGCAGCGTTCACCCCTGTCCAGTTGTTCCGGGCCGTGCCGGGTGCGGCTCTTGAGGGCGAAAAAGCCCCCAAAGCCCATGACCTGCTCGACATCAGGCAGGCTGCCCTCCAGCAACTGCTCCAGGACGAGCCGGAGAGCATGACCCTCGTGCTGCCCACCAGCTTCCGGGCTGCTCCCATCGAAGTGTTGCTGGTGAAGGTAGATCCTTTTTCGGACGACTTCCGCGCGCACACCAGCGACGGCCGGACGCTCACAGACATCCACCTGGGCCTCCACTACCGGGGCGTCGTCAAAGGAGAAGCTTCCATTGCCGCCTTCAGCTTCTTCCCGCATGACGTGATGGGGCTGCTGAGCACCAAAGGGGAAGGCAACATGGTGGTCGGCCAACTGGAGAAGCCCCGGCAGGCCGGGCGTTATATCCTTTATCAGGACCAGGACGTCATCCGGGACATTGGCTTCAGCTGCGATACGCCCGACGACGGCGTGGGTTATACCCGGGACGAGCTGGCCCCGGTAACCGACCCGCGCGCCTTGTCCGATTGTGTGCGCTTCTATTTCGAGGTGGACGACGACGTGGTCTCCAGCAAAGGCGGTGCCGCCGGCGCCACCAACTACGTGACCGGCATCTACAACCAGGTGGCTGCCCTCTACGCCAACGAATCGATCAATACAGTGGTCTCCGAAATCTTCAACTGGACGACGAACAGCCCCTATTCCAGCACGACCAGCAGCGGCATGCTGAGCCAGTTCCAGTCCTACCGCAACAACTGGAACGGCGACCTGGCCCAGTTGCTGTCCTATCAGGCCAGCGGCGGCATCGCCGCCGGCTTCTCCGGCATCTGCGCGTCCAATGAGGACAACAGCATGAGCTTCAGCTCCATAAATTCTACCTACAGCAACTTCCCGACTTACTCCTGGACGGTCATGGTGGTCACCCACGAGTTCGGCCATACCTTCGGCTCGCGCCACACCCACGCCTGCGTCTGGAACGGCAACAATACGGCCATCGACGGCTGCTCCGGCAGCACCGAAGGCAGCTGCCCCCTGCCCGGCTACCCATCCGGCGGCGGCACCATCATGTCGTACTGCCACCTGCAGAGCGTCGGCATCAATTTCAATAACGGCTTCGGCCCGCAGCCCGGCAACGTGATCCGCAACGTAATCACCAACGCCTCCTGCCTGCCCGCCTGCGGCCCGCCCTCCTGTGAGGACGGCATCCAGAACGGCAACGAGACCGGCGTCGACTGCGGCGGCCCCGATTGCCCGGCCTGCCCCACCTGCAGCGACGGCGTCCAGAACGGCGACGAAACCGGCGTCGACTGCGGCGGATCCTCCTGCCCGGTTTGCCCCTGCTTTGATAACCCGGTAACGCTGACTATCGTCCTCGACAACTACCCGGAAGAGACCAGCTGGGAAATCAGGAACGCCGGCAATACCGTCGTTGCTTCCGGCGGCACCTACGGCTCCTCCCCGGATGGCTCCACCGTCGTGGAAAATGCCTGCCTGCCCGACGGCTGCTATGACTTCATCATCTACGACTCCTACGGCGACGGCATCTGCTGTGCCTACGGCGCCGGCTCCTACACCCTCACCGACGATTCCAGCGGCGGGACCCTCGCCTCCGGCGGCGCTTTCGGCTCTTCCGAAACGACCAACTTCTGCGTGACCGGAAGCGGCGGGCCGACCTGCACCGACGGCATCCAGAACGGCGACGAGACCGGCGTGGACTGCGGCGGATCCTGCCCGCCCTGCCCGGTCACCTGCAATACGCCCGGCGGCCTGTCGGCTTCGCCGACCAATACCGACGCTACCCTGACCTGGAACGCCGCCGCCGGCGCCATCGACTACAACGTCCGTGCCCGCGAGATCGGCACTTCCACCTGGACGGAAGGGTTCAACCTCACTTCCCCGGTGAGCTATACTGGCCTGACGGCCTGCACCGACTACGAATTCCAGGTGCAGTCCAACTGCAGCGGCGGCGTCACCAGCGCCTGGAGCAGTTCGAGCTTCTTCTCGACCACGGGCTGCGGCGGATGTACGTATCAAACCCTCGACTTCAACAACTTTGAGACTACCTGGGGCATCTGGAATGACGGCGGCTCGGATGCCGGCGTTTTCAGCACTTCCTACGCTTACAGCGGGTCGAACGCCGTGCGCCTGCGGGACAACTCCTCCTCCTCCGTCATCACTACCGACAACCTCAACCTGGCCTCGTACGACGAGCTGACGGTCAACTTCACCTATGTGGCCTCCAGCATGGACAATTCCACCGAGGACTTCTGGCTGCAGGTGTCCACCAACGGAGGTTCCAGCTACACGACGGTAGAAGAATGGAACCTCGGCGACGAGTTCCAGAACGAAGTCCGCTACTTCGAGTCGGTCGTGATCACCGGCACCTTCTCTTCCAATACGCGCCTGCGCTTCCGCTGCGATGCCTCCAGCAATACCGATTACGTCTACATCGACGATGTCGAAATCCTCGGCTGTGCCGGCGGCGGGCTGGTTGAACCCGGCAGCGGCCCGATGATCGTGGGGCAGGTTGCGGATGAACTGGAGCGGACGGCGCCTCCGGCCCATACGGGCCAGAGCGGCCTCGAGCCCCTGACCGCCATGAAGCTCTTCCCCAACCCGGTAACCAACGAACTGACGGTTTCCTTCATCCTGCCCGAATCCATGCCGGTGCAACTGCTGGTAACGGACCTCAACGGCAGGGTGCTGAACCAACAGCCCCTGAACGGCGACGCCGGCCGGCAGGAAACCAGGGTCGACGCCAGCCGGATGGCCCCGGGCGTCTACTTCGTCCACCTGCTCAGCCAGGGAGCGAAACTGACGAAGAAGTTTGTGGTTGTGAGATAAACAGCATTTAGGATATGGGAATGAGGGGGCGCCTTTGGAAGGAGGCGCCCTCTCTGTTTATTCAGTAATGAGGCTGCTCCGGAAAGCCCCGTGCCGAAGGACATTTCATCCACCCTCTAAATCCCCCGCTGGCGGCTACGAGTTGTACATATGTTACTGTCAGCCCAACGGGCTGATATAACCCAGCCCAGGGCGATGCCCTGGGCGACATCGGGTACCAAACCATAGCCCTGAAGGGGCGATATAAATTATTTTGCCCTTTCAGGGCGTAATTGAACGGCCATTTGCAGCCCAGGGCGATGCCCTGGGCTATTCCTATTTCAGCCTTTCAGGCTGATGGCAGCCCATTGCCCATCTAGGTACAACCCGTAGCCGCCAGCGGGGGACATTTTCCCCGAGTTTAGCGGTGCGGTCTCCCCCGCTGGCGGGGGTCGGGGGGTGGAATCCAAATGAAATTTCCTGTTTTGAAGCCTTGGGCTTACAAAGCGGACTTTCCGGAGCAGCCTCAGTAATGGGAACTTACGCACAGTTTTTTGTTATCCGAGCGGACAAAGCGGCTAATTTTCAGAACAATTTACCTGAAAAGGCTGTAGTTTCAGGTACCAAATCATTAACAAAAAATAATCCTGGACCAATGCAACGTATCTTTACCTTTCTTTTCATATCGTTTCTTTCCTTTCAACTGAGCGCTCAGCAGCAGGCCAAGCGGTATGTTTTGCTGGAACATTTTACCAACACCCGCTGCCCCATCTGCGCGAACGCCAATCCGGGTTTTTACAATACCATCGCGGGTTACGAAGCGGATGTTCACCACATCGCCTATCATCCCAGCGTCCCTTACAGCTCCTGCATATTTTATCAGGCGAATACCGAGGAGAACAGCGCCCGTGCCAGTTACTACAGCATTTTCAGCACGCCCCGGGTGTTCTTCAACGGCACTTCGGGCACTTCGGCCGGCCAGGTCACCGCTTCCATGCTGGACAGCCAGGTCGGGCAAACCAGCCCGCTGGCTATCCAGGTAACGGAATCCGGGGCCACCAGCCGGCAGGTAGAGGTGGAAGTGTTCTCCCTGGGCACGCCGCCCTCCGGCGACATCCGCCTGTTCGTGGCCGTCGTCGAAAAGGAAATCCAGTACAATGCGCCCAACGGCGAGACGCTGCACCACGACGTCTTCCGGGATATGCTGACCAGCAAGGACGGCGACCCGGTTAGCCTGGCGGCGGCGGGCGGCTCGGTTACCGCTTCTTTCAACTACACCATACAGAACAACTGGAATGCAAACCAGGTGTACGTCCTGGCCTTCGTCCAGGACTATGCCACCAAAGAAGTGTTCAACTCAGGCACGCCCTTCGACCCCCTGATCAGCTCGGCGGAGGAAGCTTCGGCCGGCGCCATGCGCCTTTATCCGAACCCGGCGCTGGAAGAGGCCGTGGTTGAGTTTCCGGAGCCGGCCGCCGGCATCCTGACGATCCGCAGCGGGCTGGGGCAGGTGGTGCTGACGCAGCAGGCTGCCGGGCAGCGTTCCATGCGGGTGGATGTCCGGGAATTGCCGGCCGGGGTATATTGGGTGAGTTTTGAGAGCGGGCAGGGGCAGTGGGTGGCGCCATTGGTGAAGCGGTGATGGGGCGACGGCGATTTCTTGGCTAAACTGGTGAAGCCGTGCATTTGTGCATTTGTGAGGGCACTCCGGAAACCCCGGAAAAGGAGTGAAGGAGTGACTTAGCGAATGAGTGAATAGAATTAACTATGTAATAAAGTTTGATTTTAAAGACGATACATATTTTATTTTTATTCACTCATTCAGTCCCTCACTCATCCACTCATTTGGGGGACTTTCCGGAGCAGCCTCATTTGTGCATTTGTGCATTCGCAGGGGCATGATGAAGGGCTTTAGGCATTACGGATGCACGGCTTTTAATTCCTGTTTTTTCCATCGTTGGAAGGATAGCCGATCAAACTTATCAACCGGATTTGGTTAAAATGGTCTCCAGGCAATAAAATATACCGCTGATGGAATTGAAAGCGCCTCCATTTTTTATCTTATCTGTAAAAGACCAACCCTTGGTTGGAAAAGGCCATATGGCTCAAATCATTGATTACATCAACGAAAGGATCGACCTCCCGAAATACGGAACCGCTGTAGAAGGCATTACCTATAGCCCAACCATTAGCGAGAAACTCCCGGCCCGGCATAGAAGCAATAAGAACCAATACTTAAGAAGCCGGAAAGAGTGGTTTCTCAACATAGACCTCGATTACCACAAAGCCCTCCAGATGAACGACTGGCAATACGACCAGTACATCCTGGAAGGCTTCCTCCAATGCCTGGAGCGGCCGGGAGAGGTCAAGGGCTTCGACAAAGTGGCTTTCAAGAAGGATATATTGGAGATAATTGGGGCGCTGTTGCGGCAGGCGGCGTGAGCGTGCCGACGCGATAATGTACTACGCTGCAAAAGGCTTTCCATCTCCGGTCCCTAAGCGACCTGCGGTTGAAACCCACAAAGCCCCCACTCTATGTGGCCTATGTGAAAACCCCTATGTGCCCTATGTGATTAAAAACCCACAGCCCCCACTATCTCAACCGAAACGCCTTCCACATCTTCCCGAAAATATCATTGTTCTGATAAACCCCCATAAACAGCGCCGCTCCCGGCCCGTAGGCATACACCGGGATCAGCGATGCCGAATGCCCGCCCGTAGAGAAGGTCGGTTTAATATGCCGGTAATCCGCCTGCATGCGCACCTCGGCGGCAGAGAGGGACATCCCTCCGGTTTCGTGGTCGGCAGTGACGACGACCAGCGTATTGCCGTCTTTTTCTGCAAAATCCAGCGCAACGCCGATGGCCCGGTCGAAATCCAGGGTCTCCTGAATGACGTACTCGGGGTCGTTGTTGTGGCCGCCCCAGTCGATCTGCGAGCCTTCTACCATCAGGAAAAAGCCGTCCTTGTCCTGGCTGAGGCAGTCCAGGGCTAGTTTTGTGGCTGTGGGCAGGAAATCGCCCCGGCCTTCCTGCATTTTGGGCAGGCCGTCGGGGGCGAGCAGGTATCCGTATTTTTTGCCCGGATCAAGGGTGGCGGGGCGCTCCAGTTTATGGGTATAAACCTGGAAACCCCGGGCGGCCAGGCTGTCCAGGTAATTGGCGCCGTCCGTGCGCTGGTTGAAATACTGCAGGCCGCCGCCGGCGAAGAAATCGACGGGAGCGGCAGGCAACTGGCCGGCAATGTCCTCTGCGTTGTTCCGGTGGGCGGTATGCGCAAAGAAGGAAGCCGGCGTAGCGTGGGTGATGGAGGAGGTGGCGATGAGGCCGGTGCTTTTGCCCTGCCGGGCTGCCAGTTCCAGGATGGTTGGCCGGGATATGGTGTCGCTGTCTACCCCGATAGCAGCGTTGTACGATTTGTACCCGGTGGAAAAAGCCGTAGCCCCGGCAGCCGAGTCGGTGATCAGGGCGTCGGTTGCCGGGTTCTGGTGCAGGCCGATGACGGGGAAGCGCACGAAGTTGGGTTCCGCTTCCTGGAAGTAAAAGGCAGTGGAGGCCTGCGCCAGCCCCATGCCGTCGCCGATAAGCAGGATGATGTTTTTGGCTTTCTTCTCAGCAGCCAGTTGGCGGTACTGCTGGTTGCAACCGCTGCTGCCGAGGAAGAGCAGGGCGGACAGCAGGATGATGGAATAGTTTTTCATAATGACGGTGGTTTTGGTTGCCTGTTGCCTGTTGTCTGTTGTCTGTTGTTGGTTGTTGGTTGTCCGGCAACTGTCAACTGTCAACAAACAACTGTCAACAAAGTTACTCTCTCCCATCCGAAAACCAGGGCTGCGTCCAGGCGAAGAACTGCTCGTAAGCCCCATCCGGGTTCCGGCGGGTGTAGCTGAGCTTGCAGCGGACGTAGGCGTGTGCCTGATCCAGCGGATGGCTGGCCTGTGTGCCCTCCACGCTTTCCAGCACCCGCCCTCCCGGGCCGATGAATTCGATGCGGAAGCCTTCAGCCCCGGTGCTGTCTTTTTTGCCCGTCACGAAGGGCGAGGCCAGTTCCCGGGAAGTGAGGGCCGTGTCGATGGCCACCCGGTATAAATCCCCATCCACAGAAACTTCCGACAAGATGACGCCGTTGGTGGCGTAAAAATCCCCGAGTTCCATGGCGCGGGTGATGGCACCAGGCGTGAGGGTATCGCTGCGCACCATGACCCATCCTCTGCCGGGGTTGCTGCGCTCCGGGCCCCATTCCTGAAAATGGTGCGCATCGTCGGACGAGACGCCGTACAGGAGCATGCCGGCGGTGAGCAGGGAGTCCCACTTCTGCTCGGTGGAGGCGTGCAGCTCTTTGCCCCAGTTGTATACATGAGGGTGGCCGTTGTACAGTTCAAACAAGTGCAGCCGGTTGACGCGCAGGATGTCGTGCGCATGAATGCCGGAGGCATAATTAGGGTGGTTCAGGATGGGCGTGCCGCCGGCCTGCCACACCGAATCGACGTGCATCTGCAGGATGCGGCGTTTGGCTTCCTGCCTTCCCGATTCATCAGTGCCCATAAAGCCTTCGGGCAGGTGGGCGGGCACAAAGCGGCGGACATTCATGCCGGTAGTGTGAATATCCTCGCGGCCGGTGACTTCCTCCCCGGGGATGAGGATGAAGTCCGCCCGCTTGTCAGCCGGCAGCGGGACGCTGTCCGGGTCGATGAAGATATTGTGCTCGCTCAGGATCAGGAAGTTGTAACCCCGGTCGTGATACCAGCGGGCCACTGCTTCCGGCGTGGAGTCGGCATGGCCGCAGAGCACGGTATGGCTGTGGGTGTTGCCTTTATACCATTTGGCAGCGGGAGTGGGTTGTTCTTGCCGGGCGGGTGTGCAGGAAAGCAGGAATGAGATTAAAGCCCAGCAGATAGATTTAGAAACCCCGTTTTTTATTGGCATAG
>JACJXZ010000029.1 GCA_020636375.1 Lewinellaceae bacterium
GGTTTGGGGTTGGTTGCTGCCCCGTTGTGATCTGAATCCATTGTATGAAAAAACCAGGGACGGGTTCACTTCTATTGTCAGCCGTTCTACTTCTTTTAGCTTCCACTCTGGCAAAGACCGCAACCTCTACTTCAACCGGCTAAAAAGGAAGGTAGAACATAGCGTGAAACGGTTGGAAATGTTTTTTTCGGATTTGTTATAAAAATAATAGGTTGTCTCCGGTTACTTTGCATGTGCATCAACACAAATTAGGTCTGGTATCTTTCCGAAGTCCGAAACATTATGAGTAACGATTTTCAGTTTATAAGACAATGCAGTAGCTGCAATAATGGCATCAGGCAGTTTTATTTTATTCGCCCTGCGAAGGGCAATTGTCCTTTGGACTATGACATCAGAAAGCGGCAACACATTAGAAGCCATTACAAAATCCTCCAACGTTTGCATCTCTGCAGGCGAACCATTGAAACCAAGCAGTTCGATCTGATTGATGACCGAAAGGTGATATAGGTTTTGGTCGATGATACTTTGCAACCACGTGCTTCCGGAAACGGGCAGTGTATTGCCCAGGAACTCGATAACTGCATTGGTGTCAATCAAATATTGCGTTCCCATTCATTGCGGCTTTCATCGACGTACTGAAGCATTTTATTGGCAGTTTCCTTAGAAATGCTGCCGGCCCATTTTCTTTTGGGCTGTTCTTCTTGTTTTTTAGTTGCCACTAATCGCAGGATATGGAGTTGTTCCAGTTGTTGGAGCAAGGCCAGGGCATCATCATTTAGTAGTTCGACGGTTATAATTTGCATGATCTGATTTTTTGTTAAACTAGAAGTTTTCCTTAATAAAAACAAATGATTTCTATCAGAAAAAACATGGCCGCCATTTATAAAGTTAAACACTTTAGTCCATATAAAAAAGCCGGGCAATTTGCCCGGCTTCCACGTTCACAGGAATATAATGTTTTCGACAAAATTCATACTGCGGATATGCCCCCCTTCACAACCCTTACAACCTCACCCTTCTGCCCACTACTGCCGCTGCCATCGCCAGCGCCGCCACCACGCCCAGGCCGAAGCCCAGCCCGAAGTGCTCGGCAATGCCGCCGATCAGCGGCGGGCCGATGAGGAAGCCCACTACTCCGGAACTGGCCACCGCAGCAATGCCCGTGCCGGGCGCTACCCCCGGCGTCTTGGCCGCTGCGCTGAAGAGCAGGGGCACGACTGTAGAGAAGCCGAAGCCTACCAGGGTGAAGCCGAGGACCGCCGCGGCGGGGACGGGGACGAGGATAGCCAGGGCCAGCCCGCCGGCGCCCAGCAGGCTGCCGATAACGATCAGCCGGGCGGCGCCCAGCCGCACCTTGGCGCCGTCGCCGGCAAAGCGGCCCAGGGCCATGGCCATGGAAAAGCCGGCATAGCCCAGGCTGGCCACAAAAGGATCGGCCTCCAGGATGTTGCGCAGGTAGATGGCGCTCCAGTCGGCAATGGCACCCTCGCCGATCATGATGCAAAAGCCGATAAAGGCCAGGCCCAGCAGTGCTTTTGGGGGCAAGGCGAAAGAGGAACCCCCGGAGTCGCTGTCGGGCAAATGGAGAATGATGGGCCGGAGCAAAAACTGCAGGCCAACCATCAACAGGGCTACAACGATGAGGTGGCCCTGCAGCGGCACGCCGGCAGCCGCAACCAGCCCGGCACTGCCCGCGCCAACCATGGCGCCCAGGCTGAACATGCCGTGGCAGATCGACATAATGGTGATGCGGTACTGCTGCTCGATGGCCGCCGCCGCCGCGTTCATGGAGATGTTCATAAAGTTATTGGACACGCCTACGACAAAAAGGCCGGCCATGAGGGCCCACTGGCTTTCTGCAAAGGCCGGGATAGGCAGGCAGGCGCAAAACAGGAGGGTGGCCAGGATCATCGCCCGCCCGGTGGGGATGCGCTGCATCAGCCAGCCGGCAAAAGGCGTCAGCGCCAGCGCGCCCAGGGGCAGCCCCAGCAGGGCCAGGCCCAACTGCCCCTCCGAAAGGGACAGCGCCGCCTGCACTTCCGGCAGCCGGGCCAGCCAGCTGCCGAAAAGCATACTCAGCGTCATGAAGGTAAGCCCTACAGACAGGCTCGGTAGGTGCAAGGCAAATGCTTTCAACGTTCTGATCATAAAAAATTAGTTACGTTCAATCAGGATTATCGTCAAATAAGCCGCAAAGGTAGGGCGGCGGAGCAGGAGAGTCTCCATGGATTTTTGCAGATACTAATACTCAATTGACAGAAAAAAGGCGTCTTAAAAAGAGTGGGTTAACCCTGTGTTAATTTTAAAATATTTATACTTAGTGTAAGAACAACAAGAACTAGTTTGGCGTTTTCTTTGTTGTCGATAACGCAAAACAGTAAGAGGAAAAATGCGCTGCGGGAAGCAGGTTTTCCGCAGCCCTGCCAGATTAAGACACGCGATCCATTTTATCCAGGTAACGCCAATAACTTGCCCCGGGCGAAGCCAAGGGGTCCTTCCGCCCGCATTTTCCCGTTTAAACCAGTACAAGCATGAAGGCAATTTTGGAAAAGATCGAGCCGGCTTTTGGCAGTTCGTTTACCATCCGGCGGTTCGACGACATGGAAGAATGCAACCGGCCGCACTGGCACTTTCACCCGGAATACGAGATCGTATATGTATCAAACGGCCGGGGCAAGCGCCACATCGGCGACCACATCTCCTTTTATGACGACGGCGACCTGATCTTCCTGGGGCCGAACCTGCCGCACTTTGGTTTTACGGAAGAACTTTTTGAAGAACACGTCGAGATCGTGGTCCAGATGAAGGAAGATTTCCTGGGCCAGGAATTCCTGAGCAAACCGGAGATGGAAGCGATCCGCCGGCTTTTTGAACGCTCCCGGCAGGGCATTTCTTTCTCTGCCGGCGTCAGGGAGGAGGTCGGCCGCCGGCTGATGGCCATGATGAAGCTCGGGGGGTTCGAGCGCCTGCTGGAACTGCTGTCCATCCTGCACCTGATGGCGCGCTCTGCTGATTATAAAATGCTTAACGCCAGCGGCTTCGCCCTGGAAGTGAACGCCCAGGACCAAAAGCGCATCGAGGCGGTGTACGACTACGTGGGGCACAACTTTCAGCAGGATGTGAACCTGGATGAAGCTGCCTCCCGGGTAAATATGACCGTGCCGGCCTTTTGCCGTTATTTTAAAAAACTGACGCGCAAGACGTTCAGCCAGTTTGTCAACGAGTTCCGCATCGCCCATGCCTGCCGCCTGCTGGGGGATGAAACCCTGACGATCGCCGCCGTAAGCTTCGACAGCGGCTTCAACAACCTGTCTCACTTCAACCGGCAGTTCAAAGGAATTACCGGTCTCAGCCCGCGGGACTACCGGAAGGGCCTGAAGAGGGTGGTATCTTAAAGTTAATCAATATGTAATTCCCAATTTACATTCACTTCACATATAAAGGACAACTTGCAGGTGTATTAAGCCCTAACCAACAAACCTACACGACCAGCCTGCATGAAAAGGGAACTCGATATCGTCGTCCTGTCCGATACTCACCTGGGAACCTACGGTTGCCACGCCAAAGAGCTGCTCAATTACCTGAAGAGCATCAAACCCCGGATACTCATCCTGAACGGCGATTTTATCGATATGTGGCAGTTCCGCAAGCGGTACTTCCCCAGGGAGCATATCCAGGTGCTGCAGCGCGTACTGAAAATGGCCTCTTCCGGGACCAAGGTGTACTACATCACCGGCAACCACGACGACCTGCTGCGCCGCTACTCGGACTTCTCTTCCGGCAACATCCACCTGCGGGACAAGCTCATCCTGACGCTCAAAGGGCAGGCCTACTGGATATTTCACGGCGACATCTTTGACCTGTTCATCCGCTATTCCCCCTTCCTCTCCCGGCTGGGAGGCAAGGGGTACGACTGGCTCATCCGGCTCAACCGCTTTATCAACAAGCTGCGCCTGGCCATGGGGATGTCCCGCATGTCTTTCGCCAAAAAGGTAAAACACCGGGTCAAGGAAGCCGTGAAGTTCATCAGCGATTTTGAAAATACTGCCCTTCGGCTGGCCGCCGAAGAGGATTATGATTTTGTGATCTGCGGGCACATCCACCGCCCCCAGATGCGGGTCGAGGAAATCCAGGGCAAAAAAATAACCTACCTCAACTCCGGCGACTGGGTGGAAAACCTCACCGCGCTGGAATACAACTGGGGCCGCTGGTCCATCTACGAATACGACGAAGCGGATTACCAGTACGTCAACCCCAGGCTCGCCGTCAAAGATGCCCGGGAAGAGGATGACGACGGTGTCGTCGCCAGCCCCAGCATCGAAGAGGTGTACCTGGAAATCGTCCGGAAGGAAGGGAAGAAACAGTCGGCAGGCTGACGAGTGCTTTCGGCACTAAGAGCATGTTTGGAGGTGGTGCTTTTGAAGCGAAAATGACTACCTCCAAACATGCTCTGAATAACTGCCCTGGAATTTCGTTCCCGGAACCCTACCGCCTCGGCTTCTTCCCAATGGAGATCATATTGGCGAACAGGCGGAACGCGCCGGGCACCCCTGCCGGCAGCTCCCTGAACCAGCTGTAGCTGGTATAGATGTAATGCCCTTCGCCGTATTCTGCTACGAGCAGGCCGCCGTCGAGCGGTTCCTCGCCGGGGTCGTTGCTGGAGAGGACCGGTTCGTACTGTTCGGCCCATTCGTCGGGGAAATAAAGCCCCCGTTCCTGTATCCAGCCTTCGAAATCTTCCGCCGTAATTTTATTGGGCCAGTTGAGGATGGGGTGTTCCGGCTTCAGGAACCGGACCGGGGCGTCCTCTACCGTCACCCGGCCCCGGGATATTTTCAGCGGATAGGGGGCGATCTCTTCCATGGGCACCGTCAGGCCGAAGTTCTTATTGTACTGGGCGATCAGCGTGCCGCCATTCTTCACATATTCGAAAAGCGCATTTTGATGAAAACGCATGCGCTCCAGGCCGTTGTACACCCGGACGCCCAGGATCACGGCGTCGTATTTCCGCAGGTTCTCCGGGCTGATATCCTCTTCTCCGAGCAGGGTGACGTCATAGCCGATCTGCCGCAGGCTGGCGGGGATTTCGTCGCCCAGGCCCATCAGGTATCCGATCTTGTCTCCGGCCTTTTCGATCTCTACCTTGACGGCCCTGGAGGAAGCGTCGAGCAGGATGGACTGGACGGGGATGTGGTTGTAATCGATCCGCACCAGTTCCTGGTTGTACAATTGCCCGTCCACTTTGGCCACCGGCGTAATAAGGTCTTCGCCCTGCTCCTTCGGCGGGAAGAGCTGGAACGCGAATACTTTTTCCTCCTCTTTGAACTCGAGGTCGAAATCGACGGACGCGGGTGTTGCTTTCCAGTTTTTACCGTGCCGGAGTTCAAGCGTGCCGGATACTTTTTCCCGCCCCGCCTTCAGGGTCACTTCTACGATTTGCGGCTGGCCGTTGCCGAAAACATAGGCTTTTTCGGCCACTTTCACATAAACCGGAGGCGCGACCTCAAAGGGCTGGTATACTTCGCCCTTGACCGGGTCTTCGTATTTGTAGACTACTTCCTTTTCCAGTTCCAGAGGCTGGCCGGCGACGGTGAAGGCGAACCGGACACGGAAGGCACGGGGCGCTTCCGGCAGGCCGCGCAGTTCCTGTTCTTCCACGGTATAGCGGCCTTCCTGCCATTTGTTCTTCAGCCAATAGGGGGTGGTGGTTTTCATATCTTCCGGAAGGGTAACCGTCTTGAAGATTTTGTGCCCTTGGTTGTACTCCAGCGGAAGGGCCAGGCTGGTGTCCTGCCCGGCCGGCAGGAAACTCAGGGATTCCAGCACCACCGGCACAGCAGAGCGGTTGATGGCCTCGATGGCCAGTTCGGCAGGGCGGCCGGGCGTGGCAGAAGGGGCGTCGGCGACAGCTTCGACGTACAGGCCGAGGCAGGCCTGGATCAGCTCTTTGGCCTCTTTCTGTTTGACATTCTTCCAGAACCCGTCCGGCAAGGCCTCGATCAGGCGCAGGGCCTCCATCAGTTGGGGGACGCTGGCGGCGGGATTGTCGAAACGGAAGGACGCTTCGGTTTCGGAAATTATTTTGCCGATCGGCGCGCCGCCTTCCACGCGGCTCCAGGAGGTGTTGATGCCGGCGAAGAGGTTCTCCTTTTCTTCCGGCATATCGCCTTTCAGCAGCTGAAGGTATTCCATTTCCGAGCCGCGGGTTCCCATGTCGCCGAAGCCCTGGGCTTTGTGCATGCTGCGCGCCGCGGCCGCTATTTCGGTATTGGACTTGCCGAGGGTGGGGTAATACACCCCGACGTCGATGCTGGTCATTTTGGATTTGTCGGCCTTCTCGAAATTCTCCCGGCTGCCGTAGAACCACCAGGACGTATTGAAGAACAGCCGTTTCGGCTGCCAGGGCGCCACGTATTTCAACTGTTCCGGAAAGGCCTTTTCATCGGCAGCGATCTCGAACGCTTCGAAGGAAAGCATGGCAGAAGCCGTATGGTGGCCGTGCATGCGGCCCTGCCAGCGCGGGTCGACTTCGTGCTGAAAGCGGTTGATGATAACGTCGGGCCGCCATTTCCGGATGGCCCACACCACATCGGACAAGGCCTCCTGGTGCCCCCATTTTTCCAGGGTCTCCTCCGGGTTTTTGGAGAAGCCGAAATCATTGGAGCGGCTGAACATCTGGTTGCCGCCGTCAATCCGGCGGGCGGCGAGCAACTCCTGGGTGCGGATCACGCCCAGCAGTTCCTCGATCTCCGGGCCGATCTCGTTCTGCCCGCCGTCTCCACGGGTCATCGCCAGATAAGTGGTGGTGGCGTTCACCTCGTTGGACAGGTAGGAGATCATCCTTTGGTTTTCGTCGTCAGGATGGGCGGCGACGTAGAGGGCCGAACCCAGGAAGTTGAGCTTCTGAATGGCCTTGTGAATATCGGCAGACGTCCACTTGCGGGGTGCCTGGGCCGGCAGCCCGAAGCTGGAAAAGGCTAAAATGCAGGATAGAAAGAGGTGTTTCCAGTTCATCATAAGCTTGGATTGATTTCTGGTAATTAGAAGGCACAAATATAGAAAGGAATGAGCAGAAGAATGGTTGAACAGGATGGGCAGGGAAAAACAGCCGCCATCCGGAAATTCCGGGTGGCGGCTGAGAGGGGTGGAATGAAGCGCTGACGGAGTATTCCGAAGTTATTGGTTGTCAGGCCAACCCGGAAACACTACTGCGCCATTCCGCCGACCAGGCTGTTGTACGACTGGGTAGCGCTGGCGACAGTTGTTTGGGCGGATTCCACCTTGCCGGCCCAGGTCGTTGCATTTTCCTTTGCCGTGCCGATGAGCCCTTTCAGGCTGTCGATGGTGGCCTGCACGTCGCCGGGCAGCTTGCCGCTGGCCAGGCCGTCCTTGAGGGCCGTCAGCTTCTGGCCTTCTTCCTGCCACTTGCTGACAAATTCGAAGGCCTGCTGGGACAAGGCGCCCAGGTCGCTCATCTGGCCTTGCACGGCTTGTTTCAGGCTAGCCAGCTTGGTTTTTTGTTCATCGGTGAAGGCGGCAACCACCTCTTCCGAGGGATTCATGCCCTCCAGGGCCGATTTGGCCTGGGCCTGGGCCTGGTTGATCTGGTCGACGACCGCCGTCACCTGGCTGGTGGTGGATTCCCAGTCGGAAGAAAGGGACTCGATGGCATCTTTATACTTGCCTACGTTGCTGCAGGAGGCAAGGGCTACTGCCAGAACAGATAGAAGGATCAGTTTGCGCATAGTAATCTTTTTTTAGTTTAAAGTGAGTTAAATCGCATACCTTAAACGCAACCCTGGCCGGTTTTCTTATCCGCCTTCTTAAAGAAATGTTAAAACAGGTTTTTTCGGGAGAAGAAGGAAAAGAAATGGAAAAATCAGGTGAGAAGCCAGAACAAGCCTTCGGAAATCCCGTTTCATCTGGCTGCCTTATTGTAAGTATTACACTTATTCTTAAATTTAACCGTTATTTAGAACATTCCCGACAAAACGAAGAAGTATGAATAAATCCAATAAATACGTCTGCATCCACGGCCATTTTTACCAGCCGCCGCGGGAGAACGCCTGGCTGGAATCCGTGGAGAAACAGGACTCGGCGGCGCCTTTCCACGACTGGAACGAGCGCATTAACTTCGAGTGCTATGCGCCGAACACGGCGGCCAGGATTCTGGACAGGGACAACTATATCGTCGGAATTGTCAATAATTACGCCCGGATCAGCTTCAATTTCGGTCCCACGCTCTTGTCGTGGATGGAAAAGGCGGACCCGGAGACCTATCAGGGCATTCTCGAGGCCGACAAGCAGAGCCTGGAGCTCTTTGGAGGGCACGGCTCGGCGCTGGCGCAGGTACACAGCCATCTCATCCTGCCTTTGTGCAACCGCCGGGACAAGGAAACACAGGTAAAATGGGGCATTGCCGATTTTGAACACCGCTTTGGGCGCAAGCCGGAAGGCATGTGGCTGGCGGAGACGGCCGCCGACACGGAAACGCTGGAGGTGCTGGCCGAGAATGATATACAGTTTACGATCCTGGCGCCCCGGCAGGCCAAGGCCTTTCGGAAGGCCGGCGCGGAGGAATGGTCGCCGGTGGGAGGCGGAGGGGTTGACACCCGACGCCCCTACCGCTGTGATCTCCCATCGGGCCGCAGTATCGTTTTATTCTTTTACCACGGCGGCATTGCTCAGGGGGTGGCCTTCGAGGGGCTGCTGAACAACGGCAGCTACTTTGCCGAACGTTTCGCCGAGGCCTTCGATCCCAACGAAGCGCCCCAGCTGGCCCATATTGCCACCGACGGCGAGAGCTATGGCCATCACCACCGCCATGGCGAGATGGCCCTGGCCTCCTGCCTGAAGAACATTGAAGACGCGGGGCTGGCTACCATCACCAACTACGGGCGGTACCTGGAGTTGTTCCCGCCGGAGTACGAGGCCCAGATCCACGAGAACAGTTCCTGGAGCTGCGTCCACGGGGTGGAGCGCTGGCGTTCCAACTGCGGCTGCAATTCCGGCGGCCGGCCCGGCTGGACCCAGGAGTGGCGCAAGCCGCTGCGCGAAGCCCTGGACTGGCTGCGGGACGAACTCATCCCCATTTATGAAAAGCAAGGAGCCCAACTCCTGAAAGACATCTGGGCCGCCCGCAACGACTACATCCAGGTTCTGCTGAACCGCTCCGAAAAAACGATCCAGGCTTTTCTGGAGCGCAATGCCAGGAAGGACCTGAATGAAGAAGAAAAGACCCGCCTGCTTCGCATCATGGAAATGCAGCGGCACGCCATGCTGATGTATACCAGCTGCGGCTGGTTCTTCGACGAGATTTCCGGCATTGAGACCAACCAAATCCTCCAGTACGCCAACCGGGCCATCAATTACGCTTTGAATGTGGCTGCCGCCGACCTTCATGACGACTTTGTCCGGCGCCTGGAAAAGGCACCCAGCAATGTCTACGAGAATGGCGCCACCAGCTACAAAAAAAATGTGATACCGGCGCAGGTCGACCTGGTGCGGGTGGGCATGCACTATGCCGTTTCTTCCGTTTTCGAAGAGTACCCGGAGCATCTTGAATTCTTCAATTACATTGCGGAAAGCGAGGTGTTCTACCGCCAGTCGGCGGGCATCCACAGCCTGGCGCTGGGCCGGGCCACTGTCAAGTCCAAAACGACCCTCTCCGAACGGCAGTTCAGCTTCGCCGTCCTGTACCTCGGCCAACATCATTTCATCGGGAATATACAGCTGGATATGGCCCGGGAAGTTTTTGACGAGATGGCCGACAAGGCCCGCGAAGCCTTCAAGAATACCAACCTGGGAGACGTCATTGGCATCATGCAGAAATACTTCGGCGAAGACAAGTACACCATCCAGCAGTTGTTCCGGGACGAAAAGCGGAAAATCCTCGACCAGATCACCAAAAAAAGCCTGGATCAGGTGGAGAACGAAATGCGCTCCATCTACAACGACCACTATCAACTGATGCGCGGTATCGCCATGGACGATATTCCCGTGCCGGACTTTTACCGGAGCGCCGTGGAGTTTGTCGTCAACCGGGACGTGCTGCGCCAGTTCGGGAATGGCAACCTCAACATCCGGGAGCTTCGCCGCCTGTTTGCCGAATTCCGCCGCTGGACCGTGAAACTGATCGACGAGCAGGCGTTCAAGCTGGTGGCCAGCGAGCGCCTCTTCAATGAAATCCAGCAGCTGAATACCGAGGATGCCGACCTGGAACGGCTCCAAACGCTGATCACCATCCTGGAAACGCTGGAAACCCTTAACTTTAACCTCGACTTCTGGCGCAGCCAGAACGCCTACTATTTTATGCTGCAAGGCTACAAGGACGGGGAGTGGGTCTTTGCCAGCAAAGAGTGGGAAGAGGCCTTCATGCGGTTGGGGCAGTTGCTGGAGGTAAGGGTGTAAAGGAGGATTTAGGTGTTAGGTTTTAGCCGCCTGTTGAGTGCCCGATTAGGCATGAGTTGCCCCTAAAACCTACAGCCTAAAACCAAACAAGGCGTACAAAAAGGATCGCGCCCCTGACATTCTGCAATATGACAGTATAACAACAGAACCATCCAATTATCCTCAGTCATGTCAAAAGACATCAAAAAGATAGAACTCCGCAACCTCCGGCTTAGCGACTACCGCGAGATCAAAGCTTCCATGATTGAAGCCTACAGCGATATAGAGGAGCCGCAGTGGAAAGAGGAGGAGATACGCATCCTGGTTGAAAAGTTTCCGGAAGGGCAGTTCGTCATTCTTGCCGACGGCAAGGTAGTGGGCAGCGCCCTGGCCATTATTGTCGATTATGCGGCCCTGGATGAAAATCATTCCTATGATGAGATCACCGGCCATTATTCCTTCAATACTCACAACCCCGACGGGGACGTGCTGTACGGCATCGACGTCTTCATCCACCCGGCATACCGGGGGCTGCGTCTGGGGCGCCGCCTGTACGACGCCCGCAAGGAGCTTTGCGAGCGGCTCAACCTCAAAGGAATCCTGTTTGGTGGCCGCATTCCCAACTACGGGAAGTATGCCGATCAGCTCACGCCCCGGGAGTACATCCGCAAGGTGCGCCACAAAGAGATTTATGACCCGGTCCTTTCCTTCCAGCTAAGTAACGACTTTCATGCCAAAAAGATCCTGAAGGGTTACCTGCCGGAAGACGAAAGCTCCCTGGAATATGCTGTCCTGCTGGAGTGGGACAACATCTATTACCAGAAACCCCAGCAACTGGCCCAGGTGACCAAGCACGTGGTCCGTGTCGGGCTGGTCCAGTGGCAGATGCGGCCCTTTAACGGCCTGGACGCCCTTTTCGGGCAGGTGGAGTTCTTCGTGGACGCCGTTTCCGCTTACCAGACGGACTTCGTGCTTTTCCCCGAGCTGTTCAATGCCCCCCTGCTTGCGGGCTTCGAAGACCTGCCCGAGGCCAAGGCCATCCGCGGCCTGGCCGAGTTCACCGAACCGGTCCGCGACAAGCTCCGCGAGTTCGCTATCGCTTATAATGTCAACATCATCGGCGGCAGCATGCCCTTTATCCGCGACGGGAAACTGGTCAATATCGGGTTCCTGTGCCGGCGGGACGGCACTACCGACTTCTACGAAAAACTGCACGTCACCCCCAACGAGGCCGGCTACTGGGGCATGGTGGGCGGCAACCGCCTCGCCGCCTTTGACACCGACTGCGGGAAAGTCGGCATACTCATTGGCTTCGACATCGAATTTCCGGAACTCTCCCGCCTCCTGGCGGATGAAGAGGTGCAAATCCTGTTTGTGCCCTTCAATACCAACACCCAGAACGAATTCATCCGCGTACAACAGTGCGCCCGCGCCCGCGCTATCGAGAATGAATGTTATGTGGCCATCGCCGGCAGCGTAGGCAACCTGCCCAAAGTAAGCAATATGGATATTCAGATGGCGCAGTCGGCGGTCTTCACCCCTGCCGATTTCGCCTTTCCCGGCAACGGTATCCTGGCTGAAGCCCCGGCCAACACGGAAACTACCCTGGTGGCCGAGCTCGACCTCGACCTGCTCAAGCACCTGCACACCTACGGCAGCTTCCGCAACCTGAAAGGCCGGCGGACGGACCTGTTTGAACTGAGGAAGCGGTAAGGGATCGCTCAACAATAACTTACCCATCTATAGTCGTTCTTTTGCGCGCTGGCGGCGTTGCCAAGCCTCGCCGTAGCTGGGCTATGCCTACGTTTGGCGCCTTGCCAGCACACAAAATAACTTCCTCTATTTTGGGTAACTTATTATTGCGCGACCCCTAAGTGATGGCGATACTTGATTTGTGAAGCGCGCATCGCCCGCTTCCGGCAGGTCGTCGCCGGGATCGGGCACGAGGGAAACATCGAGTGGCGCCACCTGGCCTTTGATTGCGGCTACTGCGATCAGGCTCACTTCATCCGTGACTTTATGCTGTTCCCGGCTCTTACGCCGGAGAAATGCCTGCAAAAAAAGAACGGGCGTTGAATTACCCCCCGGTGGGGTAAAAACTGTTCATTTCCGTACACCTTCTGTTCGTCAGCGGACGAAACTCGTCTGTTTTTGGTACTCAATTATTTGTTTATCAGTTCTTTATGGCTTGGCATAGTGCTTGTTCAGCACTACGGGGCGGTATATGCATGCATGAGATGCATAGGAACAACCAGCAACTCTTACCCTGTCCGTAACAGTGGCGGAAATAATCAGCAATTCTCCGCTGCAACGGCCGGGGAAACAATCAAAAACCAACCATAAACCTCCATGTGGAAGAACTATCTCAAGACGGCGTTGCGCAACATCTCCCGCAACAAGCTCTACTCCTCCATCAACATCCTGGGGCTGGCGATAGGCCTGGCGGTATGTTTCCTCATCTTCGTGTGGGTGCGGGACGAGCTGCGGTACGACCGCTTTCACGCCAATGCGGACCGCATCTACCGGGTGTTGTGGGAGGCGAGGTACGGGGAGAACGAGTGGAAAATCCCGCTGGGGCCCGTGCCGGTTGCCGGGGCTTTAGAGCGGGAGTTTCCGGAGGTGGAGAAAACAACGCAGTTGTACAAAGGAGGCTTCACGGTGAAGCAGGGCCGGGAGTTTGTACGCGAGCCGAACGTCCTGTTTGTCGATGAAGGGTTCTTTGGCGTTTTCAGCCTCGAATTCGTCAGCGGAAGCCCGGAGGGGGCTTTAGGGCAACCCGATGCCATTCTGTTGACGGAGGCGGCTGCCGCCCGCTACTTTGGAGAGCAGAGCCCGGTAGGGCGCCACCTCGAAGGCAATGACGGAGCGCTCTATCAGGTCAGCGGCGTAGTGAAAGCCTTTCCCCGCCAATCCCATCTGCAGTTCGACTTTCTGGCGCCGCTGAAAAGCCTGCCGCACATCGAACAGCGGGCCGGGCAGTGGGGCTCGGCGGCGGTGTACAACTATTTCCTGCTGCGGCGGGATGCCAACCCGGAGGGCCTTCAAAAAAAATGGCAGGCCTACATCGAAGAAAACGTGGCGGGCGAAACCTTCCGGCAGGGCAACAACTTCACCCGCTTTCCTTTCCAGGCGCTGACAGATATTCACCTGCGCTCCCACCTCGAATACGAGCTTTCGCCGAACGGCAACATCAGTTATGTATACATTTTTTCGGTTGTGGCGGTGTTCATCCTGCTGCTGGCGTGCATCAATTTCATCAACCTGGCTACGGCGCGCTCGCTGGAGCGGAGCCGGGAAGTGGGGGTGCGTAAGGTTCTGGGGTCCGGGCGGGGGCAATTGTTCTGGCAGTTCTTCGGCGAGGCTTTTTTGTATGTAGTGCTGGCCGTCGGGCTGAGTCTGGTGCTGGTGCGGGCGGCATTGCCATGGTTTAACCAACTGGCGGGCAAAGAATTGACGCTGAGTTTTCTGCAGTCGCCGTTTTTGTGGCTCCTGCTGGCCGGGCTTATGGTGCTGGCCACCCTTCTCTCGGGTGCCTTGCCGGCCTTGTTCATGGCTTCCTTCCAGCCGGTGAAGGCACTGAAAGGCGAACTGGTGGAATCCGCCGGGCGGGGCTGGCTGCGCAAAGGGCTGGTGGTGTCCCAGTTTTGTATTTCCACTGTGCTGATCGTCGGCGCCCTGGCGGTGAGCAACCAGCTGAGCTTTTTGCAAAGCCGCCGGCTGGGTTTCGACAAGGAGCAGGTGATCGTCCTGAACCGCGCCCAGGCGCTGGGCAAGCAGTACGGCGCCTTTTTCGAACAGCTTCAGGGCCTGCCGGGCGTTGAGTCGGCCAGCGCCGCTCAGTTCCTGCCGGGCAAGGAGTTTGACAGCACGGTCTTCGAGCCCGAGCAGCCGTCGAACTACAAGGAAACCTCCTTATCTTATGCCTTTATTGACCCATACTTTGTGGAAACTCTGCAACTGGAACTGGCCGCCGGCCGCAATTTTTCTGCTGAAATGGCGACTGACAGCACGGCTGCCCTGATTAACGAATCGGCGGCCCGGAAGCTGGGATGGGACGAGCCTTTGGGCAAGAAGATTTCCATGGGCAGGCAGCGTCCCTTTCAGGTGGTGGGTGTGGTCAAGGATTTTCACTTCCGTTCCCTGCACCACGAGATCGAGCCCATCGTCCTGATGATGACGCCCTGGAACCTGCCCTATATCGCCGTGCGGCTTCAGCCCGGCGACGTGGAGGCGCACCTGCAATCCATCCGGGCCGCCTGGCGGGAATTTGCGCCGGATACGCCCTTCGATTATTCCTTTCTCAGCGAGGACTACGCTCAGCTGTACGACAGCGAGCGCCGCATGGGGCGGGTTTTTGCTGTCTTCTCCGGGCTGGCTATCTTCATCGCCTGCCTGGGCCTGTTCGGCCTGGCAGCCTTCATGGCGGTGCGGCGTACCAGGGAGATCGGCATCCGCAAGGTGCTGGGCGCGTCGGTGGCGGGCATCGTGGGGCTGTTGTCCCGCGATTTCCTGCGGCTGGTGCTGGTGGCGCTGCTGATCGCCGTGCCTGTTGCGTGGTACGGCATGAACCGATGGCTGCAGGGCTTCGCCTACCGGGCGGAACTGGAGTGGTGGGTATTTGCTCTGGCGGGGGGAATTGCCGTCGCAATGGCTTTCCTGACGGTGGCCTATCAGAGTTTTAAGGCGGCAATGGGGAATCCGGTGGAGGCGCTGAAGGCAGAGTGAACTCGTGCCGCGATCATCTTGATCGCAGGGCCATAGCCGCACTTTCACATAATGCTCCAATGCCTGATATACGACTTCTTTTTTGGCCTTGAGCCGGCTCAGTAATCCTTAAAAAATAACTTCACGATCCGTCGTTGTAGTGAAGTGAATCAGCCACGTAGGATTGTCGCGGGGTTAGGCTGATAAACGAGCTACAACGACGGATCTCAAACAGTGAAGTTATTTTTTAATCACTACTCAGGTCGAGGGCCTGTTCCATCAGGTTTTCATCTATAAAGGTCAAAAGTAGACAGGGTTAACAGGATTTACGGGATGTAGTGGCTTTGTCATTTGCTCCTCCCAAAAAACTTCCGTATCTTAATTCTACTTTGTTAACTTAAAGTTTCGAGCCATCTGGAGCGCGGGCCTCCAGGCCCGCTGCCTTCTAAAAGAAAGGGTCTTATGAAATTTTAAATCTATTTTTTCATGCTCGCGGGCTTGGAGGCCCGCACTCCTTTTAAGTTAACAAAGTAGAATTATACCCCTGAATCCCACCAGCCGATCCAATCCTCCCATTCTCATTATCGAGTACCCACCCCCCTTTAAAATATTTATATATTCAGAGTAACAATCAGTAGTATCCGCCGATTGGTCCCTGGACAAACATTAATTAAGTGCTTGAAATCATAAAATGCGTTGCGAATCCAGGCCTGACGGCCGTTTCCCGCACATTTCCACGTATTTCCACGTATTTCCATGTATTTCTATGTATTTCTATGTATTTCGATATATTTCCATGTATTTCCCCCCGGACACCCAAACATCTATTCACCACCTAAAACACTAACCCATGCGGCCGCTCCTTGCTTTCTTCCTGATTGCCTTTTTTGCCCTTTTTACCAATTTGCTATCCGCCCAATCCACCTACCGCCCCTCCGCTTTCCCCCCTCCGGATACCTGCGGGCAGCCCTCCCTCGTCACCTACGGCACCGGCGCTACCGACGAAGTGGGCAACTACCTCCTCCCCCTGCCCTCCGGCCATTTCCTGATCTCCGCCGCGCAGGATGGCGACGTGCTGCTGGCGGAATTGGACGGCGAACTGAACCTGCTGTGGCAACGAAAACTTCCTATCACGCTCCGGGCGGACAACATCCGCCACCTGTCGCTCGATTCCGACAATATGCTCCTGGGAACGGGCTTTTCAGAGAACTTCAACGGCCAAATTGTAGCTTATGCCTTCAAGTACGATTACCAGAACCACAACTTGTTGTGGATAAGAACCCTGACAGGGCTGCCTAACCAGAACCGGACGCATACTTTCTACACCATCCTGGAGAAGGAAACCGGAGGAAACTATCTCGTGACCGGACAGACTCAGCAGAATGACCCGCCGGGATTAGGGTGTGACGCCGTCATCCTGGAACTGGACAGAAACAGCGGCAGCCGCGCCTGGATGCAGAATTACAACCTGGGCAGCTGCGAAACCTTCCAGAAAACCATTCTGCTCAACAACTCCATCTACTCCACCGGGCGCTACAATTTCGCCGGGGGCGGCACCGACAAAATGAGGGCCGCCCTCTCCCGGATGGATATGAACGGCAACGAGATTTGGTCGAAATTGTATCTGGTTTCCGTCAATGCCAACGCCCGTTTGTATTCCACAGACCTGCTGGAGGACAACGGGAACCTCGTCGTCGGGGCATTTGGCGACAAATTCGGCTCCAGCACTACCAACCTATCCTTGTTTTTGTTTCAAACCGATCTCTCCGGCAACCTGAACTGGGCAATGGAATACAACATCCCCGGCGGGCATACCGAGCGGTGCAGCCGTATATGGAACACGGCGGACGGCTACCTCATGCTGGGTACCTACCGAGTTGGCAATACGGAGAAAGTGTTCCTCTTTAAAACGAACAAGCAGGGCGCCCTGCAATGGTCCAACACCTATGGCGGGAGCGGCCGCGCCATATCCTGGGACATGGCCCTGGTGGATGATTACATCTACATCCTGGGCGGAACCGACAATTACGGCACTACCGGCCTCGACATCTTCCTGGCCAGGCTGGGGCCCGACGGGCAGGCAGAAGGCAACGCCTGCGATTTCATCAGCCCCCTGGTGGTCGAGCAGGCCCCTCTCAACAACCCCTACGAAGGCTCGCACCCGCTGACTGCCTTTGATCCTGGTTTTGATATGGTCCCCCTCAAAACGAGCGTTCAGGAAGCGAGCCTGGAGCAGGAGAACCAGTGTTCCAGTCCTTGCGAGGATTGCGATGCGGCTGTCAATTATACTCCTTCCAACCCAAATTATTGCGATACGCTGGAATTTTCCATTGAGGCCAATTGCGATTTCTCCACCTACTACTGGACCTTCTGCGAGCCGGACGCGGCAGCCCTGCCCGAAATCGACCCCGATTACGATGTCGGCACCCTGCCTTCCCATTGCGACTTTGTGGATGAAACGGCCAATGGAGGCGGCTATCACCTGTTTGTGAGCAATTACGACCCTCCGTCCGGGCAGATCAGGCGGCTGGATTTCGGAAACAGCCTGGATAATACGCCGGCCACTACCATTGTCAACCTTCCTGGCGCTTCCAGTTCAACGAATGAGGGCATTGATATCGTCCAATCCAACGGCTTGTACTATGGTTTCCTGGCGGCCTGGGATAAAATCTACCGGATAGAGTTCGGGGCGGACATCACCAACGGCAACCCGGCAGTAACCCAGGTTACCGGTTACGAAAGCATAGGCTTCTCCTGGGCCCACTCCCTGGACCTGCACCAGATCGACGGCGAATGGTGGGGCATTCTGACTGCCCGTTCCTCCGGCAAGCTGGTTATCCTGTTTTGGGGAAGCGATGTGAGCGGCCCGGTGTTAAATGCCTGGGGCTATACCGGTGGAAATGCCGGCTCCCAGTTTACCGGCGCTGCCTATATCGAAGAGGGCGGCAATCACTACGTGCTGGCTTGCGATTTCGTTAATGGGCTGATCCGTTTCGATTTTGGCAACGCGCTCTCGAATACGCCCACTGCCACCAACCTGGGTTTCTTCGGTTCCGGCAATCAGTGGTCGGTTATGGCGTACCGCGAATGCGAGGATGGTTATTTGGGTTTTCTTTTCAAAGAAACCGGCGACGACCACAAGGTCATCCGCTTTTCGCCTGGCATCGCCAGCCCTCCGGTAGTCGTCAACACCATCAACGGCCTGGGCCGGATAAGTGGTACCTCCAGCTTCCACCGGGTAGGGGACGACCTGGTGTTTTTCGCCTCCCGAAGTTATGACGGCAAAATCGCTAAACTGTATTACGAGGGCTGCAACGGGATAGACATTCCCAACAGCACCGCCGCCAATCCCAGCGTCGTTTTTCCGGAGCCGGGGGAATACGAGGTCCGCGTTGTGCTGAACGAAGGGCTGCCAAATCAGCAAACCATTTGTGAAACCATAACTATAGGGGCAGACTGCGGAATGGAAATATGCGACAACGGCATCGACGACGATGGCAATGGCCTGACCGACTGTGACGATCCCGCTCTGGCTGACAGTTGTTGTTGCTTAATGCCCCCGCTGCTTGATCTCGGCCCGGATACCACTTTGTGCGAGGGCGAAACCGTGGTGCTGGATGCCGGCCCGGGATTTGTTGCCTATCTGTGGCAGGACAGCCTAACCCAAACACAGTCCTTCACAGTTACTTCGTCTGGCCTTTATTCGGTAATAGTTGTGGATAGCTGCGGCGTCATGCAGGCGGATTCCGTGACCGTTATCTTCCAGTCGGCGCCGCCGTTCGGCCTGGGTAGCGATACAGTGATTTGCCTGGGCGAGTCCGTCCTTTTTTCTGTACCGGGTTACGATACTTACCAGTGGTCGCCGGTCGATGGGCTGGACTGTACGGACTGCCCAACGGTCACGGCCACGCCCTCCGCTTCGGTGACGTATACCCTGGAAGCCGCCACAGCCCTGGGCTGTGTAGCGATAGACAGCATTCAAGTAGCGTTGGGCCCCTGCGAGGCCCTCTCTGTCGAGGTAGTGTCCAACAGCCCGGTTTGCGAAGGGCAACCCTTTTGGCTCTGGGCCGGCCCATCGGGCGGATTTGCCCCCTACGCCATCAGTTGGACGGGGCCCAACGGCTTTAGTTCTACCCAGCAAAACCCCTACATCGGCAATCCCACCTTCGATGCATCGGGTGTTTACACAGCCACAGTAACTGACGCGAGCGGCCGCATGGCCAGCGCTTCCGTTACAGCAACCATATACGGCAACCTCGCCGACCCCGGCGTCATCGCCGGGGATGAATACCTTTGCGGCCCCGGGCAGGATCCTGGCCCCATTACCGAGATCAGCCCTGCCTCAAGTGGACAGCCCGTAGTGTACATCTGGATGAAATTTACGGAGTCGGCCGGCGTTTGGGAAGCTATTCCCGAGGCTACCGGGCCTACTTATAACCCGGGGCAGATCTACTCTACCACCCAATACGTCCGCTGCGTGAGGAGGGCTGGCTGTACGCTGGTGCTGGAGACCAACATCGTCACCAAAACCGTAGGGGAGGAGGCCTTGGCCGACATCACCGGGCCAGCCGATCCCTGCGTCGGATTGCCGGCTGCATATTCGGTCTCGGCACAGCCGGGCGGCACTTATTCCTGGGACTTCGGGCCGGGCGCTACGCCTCAATACGCCAACACGCCGACAGCGACAGTGGCCTGGAACAGCGCCGGCCCCCAAACGATACTGGCAACCGTAGAGACGGCCACTTGCACGGCTACTAGCAGCTATTCGGTTATCGTAGCCGATGATCCTGAAGATTGCGATGAGGCGCTGGCATCGCCTTCCGGTTCTCAGGCGGGCGTAGCGGGGCGTGGGCGGAATGCTTCGTCCGGCGCAGAAAGGGTAGGGGAGGTTTCTGTTTTGGCAGTAACGTTTTACCCCAATCCGTTTGCTGACGAGCTGTTCATTAAACTGGGAGGAGCGTTGCAGGAAAAGGCCCATTTCCGGATCGCTAATGCCCAGGGGCAGGTAGTAAAGGCGGGCTGGCTGCCGGCCGGAGAGGCGGAGGCGGTGATTGATCTGTCGGCGGCAGCGGCGGGGCTTTATTTTATTGTGTTGGATTTTGGGGAACGAGGGGTTGTGCATGAGCGGGTAATCAAGCGATGAAGGGGCGCTTTCCGAAGCGGGCATTGACCTTTCGGAGCTGCCGGCGGGCATCTATTTTATAAAAATCCGTTCGGGCAATCGCTGGGGCACCGAGCGGGTCGTGAAGGAGTGAAGCCAGGGAGCGTTGGACAGCAGAAAGGGGAAAGCCGAGCGGAGTCGAGGCCGAGCGTAACCGAGGCCGAACGTGTGCAGGAGGCATGGAGTGTCCAACATCAGACGGGTACCCAAATGCAGTTGTCGCCAGCTGGCAATCAACGGCTTAAAGGCTGCGGCTGGGCAACAGCCAACAACCAATAACTGCCCCGGAGCTTCGTTCCGGCTACACTACGCATCCACCAGTTTCAGCCGCCAGGCCAACGCTATCGCCACCAGGCTCATGAAGATGGCGATGTAACCGACATAGGGGTAGTTGCCCAGCGACCCGTCTCCGTTCTCAGTGATGATCAGGCCGGCGAGAATGGAAGACAGGGCCAGAGCCATTTCCTGTACTGAAGACCGTACGCTCATGAAGCTTCCCCGGTTCTCGGGCCGCACCACGGAGGTGACCATCGTCATGGCCGGCACGTTGCGGCCGCTGGCTACCACAAAGAAGCTGGAAGTAGCGCAAAGGGCCAGGGCCATGGGGACGGCCGGCAGGTTGGTGATGGCAAAGATCGAGGCCAGGGCGAACAGGCTGGAGATGCTGAACACCTTGGCGTGCCCGTGCCGGTCGGCCAGCCGCCCGAAAAAGGGCAGCAGGAAAACGGTCAGCATGCCTCCGATGAAGTAAATATAGGTGACCTGATAATCGGAAAAACCGATGTTCAGCTGCATGTAAGGAGCGATGAAAGGGATGATGGTGAAGTGCCCGAGCATGAGTATGACCGTAAAGAAAAGGGCCCGCCGCTGGTTGGCGTCGCTGAAGATAGCGGCCATTACCCGGAAAGGATGGCGCTGTACCTGCCCGCTTTCGAGGTGCTTGCGCAGGGCCGGCATGAAAAAAAAGATGCAAAAGGTGAGCCCCGCCGCGATGGCCCCGACGGCCAGGAAGGGCGCCCGCCAGGAAAATTCCGCTGCCAGGTAAATGCCCGCCGGCACTCCAATGACTGAAGCCACCGAAAAGGCCGTCATGACCATGCCCATGGCGCTGGCCCGCCGCTTGAGCGGGACCGTGTCCCCGATGATCGACAGCACCAGCGCTCCCAGGATGCCCCCGAAGGCCCCGGTAATGCTCCGGGCCGCCAGAAATACCGGATAACTGGGGGCAATGGCGCAGGCCAGCGTACCGACAGTAAAGCCGATGTACGTATACAACAGGGCCTGCTTGCGGTCGAAGCGGTCGATGAACATGGCGCTGAACAACCCCATCACAAAAGCGCTGCCGGCATAGGCCGAGACGATCAGGCTGAACTGCCGGGGGGAGATGTCAAATATCCGCATGAACTGCGAACCCAGCGGCATGATGATCATGAAATCGAGGATATGGGTGAACTGCACGACCGCCAGGATAAACAGCAATACCTTCTCTTTGATTACCGGCGGCTCCGGCGGAGCAGTGGTTTTGACCATGGGGGCATCGTTTTGTTAAACCTTCCAGAGGTAAACCATAGTAATGCGCGTTGCCGGCTAATAGTTTCCCGGAAACTGCTTTTTATGCGATCTTCGGATAACAAAGGAAGTACTTGGTGACGGCGCGCGACTGCAGGTCGTAGTCGGTGCTCTGTGACATGGGCAACACCTGGCCGTTCTTGTGCAGGATGCTGATCTCGTCCTTCGACTTGGTATAGGCGCTGTTGGATTCCTTACCCCGGATGACCAGATAATCGAGCGCTTCGGCTTCCAGCCCGCTCCAGGCCAGAATATCGCGGCGTACGTCCTGCAGGTAGGCTTCGTCGAAAGGCTTGTTCCGGAACTCCAGGCGGAAAAGGCGCCGGTTGATGATGCTGGAAGACAGGAAGGCCAGCAGTTTGTCTTCCGCCGCCATCCAGCTTTTGAGCCCGGACACGATGTCAAAGTCGTCCAGCTGTGCGAACTGGCCGAGCAGCTCGTCCCGGTTCCGGGTAAAATCCTCCCGGGTTGGTTCATGCTCCAGGAAGAAAGCCAGGGGCGGAGAGGCCGGCGGCCGGCGGCCCTGTTTGGCCAGGGCCCGGGCGCGCAGAAGGGCTGCGATGAGCATCCGTTCGGCGGCGAGCACCGTTTTGTGCAGGTACACCTGCCAGTACATCAGCCGGCGGGCGATGAGGAATTTTTCGATGGAATAAATGCCTTTCTCCTCGACGACCAGTTCTCCGTCGCGCACCGAAAGCATCTTGATGATCCGGTCATAACCGATGACGCCTTCGTGCACCCCTGTGAAAAAGCTGTCGCGGTTGAGGTAGTCCATGCGGTCCATGTCGAGCTGCCCGGAAATGAGCTGGTGCAGGAACTGCTTGGGGTAGCGCCCCTGAAAGATGTCGATGGCCAGCGACAGCTGCCCGTCGAAGGCCTCGTTGAGGCGTTCCATGAACAACAGGGACAATTCTTCGTGGGTGACGCCTTTGAACAGGGCATGCTCCAGGGTGTGCGAAAAGGGGCCGTGGCCAATGTCGTGGAGCAGGATGGCGATACAGGCACCCTCGGCCTCTGCCTCGCTGATCTCCACGCCTTTAGAACGCAGTACCTCGATGGACTCCTGCATCAGGTGCAGCGCGCCGATGGCATGGTGGAAGCGGGTGTGCAACGCGCCCGGGTATACCAGGTGGGTCAGGCTGGTTTGCTTGATGCGCCGCAACCGCTGGAAATACGGGTGCTCGATCAGCGCAAAGAGGATGCCGTCGGGCAGCCCGATAAACCCGTATACCGGGTCGTTGACTATTTTTTTGTTCTTCATGGCAAGTGGTTTCTTCCCCCAGGGAGAACTGACGGGAGGGCTTGTGGGTTTAATCTTATGGCCGTTATCCGGTTGGAATTTTTTTAATGCCTCTTAATTTCATATTTTACCCAATTGCGGCCACAAGGCAATAATTAGGCTGAAAAGTTGATTTAAGAATAATTACCACGGACAACAAAAAGACTTAATGGACAAAATTACAATTCTGTGGGCAGATGATGAGATCGACCTGCTCAAACCCCAGTTGATGTTTCTCGAAAAGAAAGGCTATGAGGTCATTACCGTTACCAATGGCCACGACGCGCTGGAGGAATGCGAAACCAATGGAGACATCGACGTCGTGTTCCTGGATGAAAGCATGCCTGGCATCACCGGCCTGGAAACCCTTTCCCAAATCAAAAACCAGAAACCGCACCTCCCGGTGGTGATGATCACGAAGAACGAGGCGGAGAACGTCATGGAGGAAGCCCTGGGCTCTCAGATCACGGATTACCTCATCAAGCCGGTCAACCCCAACCAGATCCTGCTGACCCTGAAAAAAATCATCGACAACAAGCGGCTGGTTCGGGAGAAAACGTCTTCGGACTATCAGCAGGAGTTCCGCCAGATTTTCATGCAGATCAACAGCGGCCTGGATTACGAACAGTGGGTGGAGGTATACCGCAAGATCATCGGCTGGGAGCTTAAAATCGACGACTCCAACTCAGTAGGCATGAGCGATATCCTGTCCTCACAGAAAAGCGAGGCCAACAGCGAGTTCTCCCGCTACGTCGCAAAAAACTACCTCAACTGGGTGCAGCACGGCTCCGGTCCGGTCCTGTCCAACAGCCTGCTGCGCTCCAGGATATTCCCCAAGATCGATGACAAAGTACCCACCGTATTGTTGCTGCTGGATAACCTCCGGTACGATCAATGGAAAATGATCGAACCTATCCTCTCGGAATCCTACCGGGTTGAGGAGGAAGACTTTTTCTACAGCATCCTGCCCACCTCCACCCAGTACAGCCGCAATGCCATCTTTGCCGGCATGATGCCCGCCGAGATCGAAAAGTATTATCCGCAGTGGTGGAAAAACGACAACGACGAAGGGGGCAAGAACCTGCACGAACAAGAATTGTTGACGGAAAACATCAACCGCACCTTCCGCAAGGAGCTTCGGTTTGACTACGTGAAGGTAACCAATGTCGGCCACGCCAAACAAGTGCAGGACAATATCCTCAATTACCTGCAGAACGACCTGACCGTCATCGTCTACAACTTTATCGACATGCTTTCGCATGCCCGCACGGAGATGGAAGTCCTCAAAGAACTGGCCGGCGACGAGAAAGCTTACCGGTCCCTTACCCGGTCCTGGTTCGAAAACTCTCCGCTATGGCAGGCCCTGCAGCGCGCCGCCGAACGGGATATCCAGCTCTTCGTGACCACCGACCACGGCACTATCCGCGTCAATACCCCCTCCAAAGTGGTGGGCGACCGCGAAACGACCACCAACCTCCGGTACAAAGTGGGCCGAAACCTACAGTACGAACGCCGCGACGTACTCGATGTGCGGGATCCCAAAGATGCCCTGCTGCCCCGCCCCAACGTGAGTTCGACCTTCATCTTTGCCAAGGAAGATAAATTCTTCCTCTACCCGAATAATTACAATTATTACCACAATTACTACAAGAATACCTTCCAACATGGGGGCATCTCCCTGGAAGAGATGATCTGCCCGGTGGTGCGGCTGAGGGCAAGGTAGGTGTGTTGTTATATGGTTATATTGCGATATTGCGATATTGCGATATTGTTATATGGCTAAATTGTTATATGGCTGGACTTCCTTCTCCTTTGGCCGGCCTGGCAGCAATATAACAATATAACAATATAACAATATAACAATATAACAATATAACAATATAACAATATAACAATATAACAATATAACAATATAACTCCCCCCCCTCATACCTCCACCAGCAGATCCTCCTTCAGTTCCGGATGGTTTTCCCAGAATTCCCGGAACCGGTAGTTGCTCGGCACAAAAAAAATGCGGTTGCCAAAAATCCCCGGCTCCTTAAAATGGATAGTGGCGGTGCGGAAAAAATAGAATTTTCTTTCCACTATCCGGGTGATATTATGGAAAGGGTAGCGGGCCGTTTTGAAGTAATTGGTGACGTAGAAAAAGTGGTCGTCGGCCTCTACGCGTTTCAGGCGCAGGACGGTGAAAGCCAGCAGGGCCAGGCTGGAAAGATAGAGCAACGCGGTGCCGATGCGAAAGCTGCCGGCCGGGATGTTGCCGACGTACTCAAAAGGATAATACAGGATGGCGACAGTCAGGGCGCCGGAGAAGACGGTCCAGAAGACCGGTATGAAAAACTTGTAGAACAAGGTAAGGTTCGTGGAGACCCGATGCATGAATTGATGGTTGACACAAATTTCCTAATGCTACTTTAACGCCTCTTCATTCTCTTTGTTGACCCGTGCCGAAACGATGATGCTGACCTCGTAGAGTACATAGAGCGGAATGCCGATCAGGAACTGGGTGACCACATCCGGAGGGGTGATCATGGCCGCCAGCACCAGGATGCCGATGATGGAGTGGCGCCGGTATTGCTTCATGCCTTCCGGCGTGACCAACCCTATTTTGGAAAGGAAGTAGACGATGATCGGCAACTCGAAGATCAGGCCTGCCGGGGCCGTGAACATGATCATGTAGTTGATAAAAGAAGAAACCGTGGGGGTATTCTGTACCCCCGGCACATCGTACCCGGCCAGGAAGTTGATGGCGAAGGGAGAAATGATATAATAACCGAAAAGGACACCGGTAATAAAGAGCGCGGAACAGATGGTGACCATCCCCCGCGCCGCCTGTTGTTCTTTGGGATAGAGGCCCGGGCGGATAAAGCGCCAGAACTCCCACAGCACATAGGGAAAAGACGCAATGAACCCCATGACGAACGACACCTTGATGCTGATGATAAACGCCTCCCCGAAACCGGTGGCGATCTTGGTAAATTCCGGTGGCGTAAAACACAGGTTGTCGCCCATGCCTATGGCGTTGGAGAGGCCGCAAACGAAGCGGTAGGAGAGAAAGTCCGCCTCGGTGGGCGCGAAGATCACTTCCCGGAAAAGCCATTTATGAAAAATGAACAGGATAATGCCCAGGCCTACGATGGCCGTGAGGGAACGGATGATATGCCACCGCAATTCCTCCAGATGCTCGAGGAAAGACATTTCTTTGCCAGTCTTTTGTTCCTGGCCCTCTTCCAACTTGTCGACATCGATCTGGTCCAGTGGCATACGTTGTTTTTTACCCTTCTTTTAAGATGCTGTTTGCGGGTACAAAGTTTAAACTTATCCAGTACAAAAGTAAAAAAAAATATCCCCTCCCCTAACTTTTTACCGGCCGGGGGGCGGGTTCTTGCCTTTGTGCCTTCCAGCCCGCCGGTGCCGGCAGTAATAAAAAATGTCTTACATTTGCCCCGCGCCGAAACCCGCGCGGGAAAGTTATGGAGATCTTACTGTACACCATCTTATTCGTTGTTGCTCTGGGGGTATTGCTCCGGGCCTCCGGCTGGTTCGTCGACTCGGCCGAGCAGATCGGCCTGTCGCTGGGGATTTCCCCGTTCATTGTAGGCCTGACCATTGTGGCATTCGGGACTTCTTTGCCGGAACTGGCCACTTCCATCGCTTCCGTTTTCAGCGGGGAGTCGGAGATCGTGGTCGGCAACGTCGTCGGGTCCAATATCACCAATATTGCGCTGGTGCTCGGCCTGTCGGCCCTGGTGGCCGACCGGATCGAGCTGGAGTACAACATCTGGCATATTGATATGCCCTACTTGTGGGGGTCGGCTTTTCTCCTGTGGTTCGCGCTTCGCGACCTGCAATTCTCCTTTTTTGAAAGCTGCCTTTTCCTGGTGGGAATAGTCGTTTTCCTGGGGTACTCCTTCAAATCGGGCGAAGAAGAAATAAGCGACTCCGAGCGCCCGACAGTAAACTGGAAGACCTACGGGATGCTGGTCCTGGGCGGAGCGCTGGTATGGCTGGGGGCGGATTACACCATCGTCGCCATTAAGAAACTGTCTTCTATGGCCGGTATCAGCCCGGAAGTCATCGCCCTGTCCGCCGTAGCCCTGGGCACCTCCCTCCCGGAGGTGATCGTCAGCCTCAATGCCGCCCGCCGGGGCAAGGCTTCCATCGCTGTGGGTAATGTGCTGGGGTCCAATATTTTCAATACCTACGTCGTGATGGGCATTCCCTCTCTTTTTGGCAAACTGGAAATTCCGCCCAACATCAACGAGGTCTTCCTTCCCCTCATGGTGGCCATGACCATCCTGTTCGGCATCATGTCCAACAACAAAAAGATCACCCGGTGGGAAGGCGTCGCCCTGCTCCTTTTTTATGCGTTCTTCGCTTCGGAGCTGTTCAACAGCGCCGC
>JACJXZ010000003.1 GCA_020636375.1 Lewinellaceae bacterium
GAACAGCGAATAGCGAACAGCGAATAGCGAATAGCAGACAGGAGGCCACCGGTTCAGGTAGACAGGATGAACAGGATTTACAGGATTTGGGGAACCAAATGCGTGGGGTAGACAGGATGAACAGGATTGGCTAAAACGGGGCAGCCGAATGTAGCCTCGCCTTATTTCAAAAAACAAAACACTCATGCCATCAACCAACCGGAGAGACTTTATCAAAACCGCCGCCGCCGGTGCCGCCGCTGTAACGCTGGGGCCGGCAAGCCTTACGGCAAAGCATTACAGAAGAATACTGGGCGCCAACGAACGAGTTCGGGTTGCCATTCAGGGATGTTACCGCCGGTTTGACGGACTGCTGCCTTCTTTCAGGCAATTGAATAACGTGGACATCGTTTATGTCTGCGATGTTGACGCCAAAAGGCAGGACAGGGCAGTTGCAGCAGTCAAGGAAGCGACGGGGCAGGACACAAAGGCGGAAAAAGATTTTCGGAAAATCCTTCAACAGGATGATGTCGATGCCGTCTTCCTGGCCACGCCCGACCACTGGCACGCCCCGGCAGCCTGGATGGCCCTGGATGCCGGCAAGCATATCTATATAGAAAAGCCCTGCAGCCACAACCCCAGAGAAGGAGAATTGCTCATCGCCTTTCAGGAGAAATACGGCAAGGTGGTGCAGATGGGTGCCCAGCAGCGCTCCGCCCCGGAGTCCCGGGAGATTATTGCAGAGATACACAATGGCGCGATCGGCGACCCCTATCTGGCCACTGCCTACTATTCCAACGGCAGAGGCAAGGTGGAAGACGCACACCAGGTTGCTCCTCCGGAATGGCTGGACTGGGAACTGTGGCAGGGCCCGGCGCCCCGCCGGCCTTTCCTCGACATCCTGGCCGACTACAACTGGCACTGGTTCTGGCACTGGGGCACGGGCGAAACCGGCAATAATGCCACCCACGAACTGGATATTGCCCGCTGGGCATTACAGGTGACATATCCGGAGCTGGTTTACGTGGACGCCGGCAAATACCATTTTAAAGACGACCCCTGGGTGATGTACGACACCATGCTGGCCACCTTCAAATTTCCCGGCGGGAAAACAATACAGTGGGACGGAAAGAGCCGCAACCCCTATCTCACGTACGGCGGCGGCCGCGGAACTATAATCTACGGTACCGAAGGCAGCGTACACGTCAACCGGGAAGGCTACCAGTTGTTCGGCCGAAGCGGCGAATTGGTGCGCGAAAACTTTTCCGGCGGGAAAGAAGCCGGAACCGCCCTGGGCGGCGGCGGCGATATGACCACGCTCCATGTAAAGAATTTCCTGGATGCCATCCGGGGCGAGGGGACGCTGCATGCTCCTATCGGCGAAGGGGCCATCAGCACCCACCTTTGCCACTATGCCAACATCTCTTCCCGAATGGGCAACGCCAGGCTGGAAGTCAACCCCGAAACGGGCAGGTTCAAAGATCAGAGGGTCATGGAGGAATACTGGAGCCGGGAATATGAAAAAGGTTGGGAACCCCCTTCGATATGAATAATTAACGGCCATTTAATTACTTCCCTTTGATAAATTGCCATATTTGCAAATCTCATTTAAGCAATGGCCAATTATGGAAAAAAGATCAATTGCAGTTCTGACCAGCGGCGGCGACGCGCAGGGCATGAACCCGGCGGTAAGGGCCGTAGTGCGCGCCGCCGTCCACAAAAGATTTGATATATACCTGATCTACGAAGGATATAAGGGCATGATCCTGGGGGGCAACTACATTCGAAAAGCAGGATGGTCGTCCGTCGGCGGGATATTACACAAAGGAGGTACTTCGATCGGCTCGGCCCGGTCGGATGCTTTCCGCACAGAAGAAGGCCGGCGGCAGGCCGTGTTCAACCTGATCAGCCGGGGGATCGACGCGCTGGTCGTGATCGGAGGAGATGGCAGCCTGACCGGCGCCAACGTCCTGCGGCAGGAATGGGCATCCCATGTCGATGTGTTGCTGCGGGAAGGAAAGATCGATAATGCGCTGGCTGAAAAATACCGTACTATTTTCATTGCCGGGCTGGTTGGCTCTATCGATAATGACATGTGCGGGACGGACATGACCATCGGCGCCGATTCGGCCCTGTTCAGGATAACCGAGGCGGTCGACGCCATCATCAGCACCGCTGCCAGCCACCAGCGCACTTTTGTCATAAAAGTAATGGGCAGAAACTGTGGCTACCTCGCCCTGATGGCCGGCCTGTCCTGCGGCGCCGATTACGTCTTCATCCCGGAAGATCCCCCCAAGCCGGGGGAATGGGAAGAGAATATGTGCGCCCTGCTAAAAGCCGGCCGGGAATCCGGCCGGCGGGACAACATCGTCATCGTCGCCGAAGGCGCGCGGGACACCGAAGGGAATCCCATTGGCAGCACTTACATCAAACAAGTCCTGGAAGAACGGCTGGGGGAAGATACCCGGATAACCATCCTGGGGCATGTGCAGCGGGGCGGCGCCCCCAGCGCTTATGACCGTTATATGACGACCCTTCTGGGATGCACGGCAGTAGAAAAGATCGCCTCCAGCTCCGCTGAAGACGAACCGGTATTGATCGGCGTACAGGAAAATGACGTCATCACCGTCCCGCTCATGAAGTGCGTGAATGATACTCAGGAAATCCGGGAGATGATCAAAGCCGGCGATTACAGCCGGGCGATGGACCTGAGCGGCGGGGTATTTGCCGAAGCTTACGAAACCTTGAAAGTGATGATCCGCACCCTGCCCAGCGGAGCGGACCAGGGACAAAGGAAACTGAGAATCGCAATCCTGCACGGCGGAGGGCCTGCCGCCGGCATGAATACAGCCGCCCTCACCGCTGTGCGCATCGGCCTGGAACACGGCCATACCATGCTCGGCGTCAGCGACAGTTTCCAGGGGCTGATCAATGGCAAGATCAGGGAAATGGACTGGATGAGCGTGGGCGGTTGGGTAAACATTGGCGGTGCCGAGCTGGGCACCAACCGGAAACCGCTTTCCGGCACGGATTACTACGCCATTGCCCGGACCATTGAGGAACAGAAGATCGACGCCATTATCATGATCGGCGGCTGGTCCGGTTACCAGGGCATTTACAACATGTATAAGAGGCGGGAAGATTTCTCCGCCTTCAACATCCCGATGGTATGCCTGCCGGCCACCATCAACAACAACCTCCCCGGCACCGAGCGAAGCGTCGGTTCTGATACGGCCCTGAACAACATCATGCACGTTGTCGATAAGATCAAACAATCGGCAGTGGCGTCCAAACGGTGCTTCGTAGTGGAGGTGATGGGCAGGAACTGCGGTTTCCTGGCCCTGATCAGCGGCATTGCCACCGGTGCCGAGCGGGTCTACCTCCACGAGGAAGGCGTAAAGCTCTCGGACCTGCAAAAAGACCTGGAAAAGCTGGTCGATGGCTTCTCCAAAGGGAAGCGCCTCGGGCTGATGATCCGAAACGAGCGGGCGAACCATTTGTATACGACAGCCTTCATGGCGGCCCTGTTCGAAGAAGAAGGGGGCGCGCTGTTCGATGTGCGGCAGGCCATCCTCGGCCACCTGCAGCAGGGCGGCGACCCCTCGCCTCACGACCGCATCCTGGCCATCAGGCTGTCCCGCCTGTGTATCGAACACCTGATCGGGGAATGCCTCGCCGGCCGCAAATCGGTTTCTTTCATCGGCCAGCAAAAGGGAAAAGTAGATTTTGTCGATATGTCCCGATGGACCGACCTGGTGGACACGGAGTTCCAACGGCCAAAAAGCCAGTGGTGGATGAACCTAAGGCCGATCGCCCGGAGCATGGCGGAATCTCCCCATGATACGGAATATTAAGTGATTTTTATTCGAAGATTTCTTCCAGTCTCCGCTCCAGGGCTTCGCCGCGCAGGTTGCGGGCCAGGATGCGCCCCTCTGCATCCAGCAGCACCGTGTGCGGAATGGAGCGCACGCCGTAGGCCTGCGCCGCTTCATTGCTCCAGCCCTTGAGGTCGCTGACGTGGTGCCATTCCAGGCCATCTTGTTCGATAGCCTGAATCCAGCGGTCGTGGGTTTTGTCGAGGCTGACCCCCAGGACGTCGAAGCCCTTTTCTTTGTATTTCTTGTACATGCGGACCACATTGGGGTTCTCGCGGCGGCAGGGCCCGCACCAGCTGGCCCAGAAGTCAAGCAGCACGACCTTGCCGCGCAGATCGCTGAGGCTCATCTCTCCCCCATCCGGAGTTTTCTGGGTAAAGTCCGGTGCCTGCCCGCCCACGACGAAGCTTTTCATCTGCTCGATCTGCGCCTGCATGCCGGCAGCAGCAGAGGGGTCGCTGTCCTTAAAGGATTCAACAAACTGCCCGGCATAGTATACGAACAGGCCGTTATTTTTCTGCTTCAACGTAGCGATCACGCCCGACAGGGCCAGCTTGTGGGTAAGGCCGCCCTTTTCCAGCTTTGCCAACGCCCCGTCGAGGTAGGCCCGCTGCTGGTCCTCCGGAAGCCCTACGCTGATGATAGTGGTGGTGTAACTGCGGAAACCTTCAAACGTCCAGGGTAAATACTGGAAGGCCGGGTCCTTAAAATCTACGAAATGAAAATATTCGTTGGCAAAGTAGTCGATTTCGTTCTCATAGCCGGCTCCGTTGTTCTGATAGCTGAGCAACGTGTTTATGGCGGCGACTTTACCCAGCAGGGGGTCTTTTTTTTCCATGGCTTCCAGCAGGGCGAGCTTCTCTTCGTCCAGAGCTTTCAGCTGCGCCGTGACCTTGTCCTGGCCTTCCCCGGCGGCCATCTGGTACTGGCGGGAGAGGATGCTGCCGCGGGATTGCAGCTCGTTCAGCTGTTCCTTCAATGCCTGGTAGGCTTCATTGACCGGCGATTCGATGGCAGCGCTCCGGAAGCTCCGGCAGTGACCCCGGAGTACCACCTGCTCCTCCTGGCCCAGGATGACCGGCGCCAGATTCTGAGTATTGACCCCCACATAATAAAAGCGGTTCCCGGCCGACGGGAGCTGAAACTCGTACACGCCTTCCCCGGTTTTCTCGGGTTGCCGTATCGGAAAGAAAGAACTGCCGTCAAACTCGAACAGGGACGGGCTTTCGACACATGCCTGTAATTCACAGCGAAGGCTGGCCTGGGCAAAAACGCCGAAGCTCATCACACTAAGTATACTCGTAAAAATGTACCTTGTCATTGCCGGTTGTTGTTTTTTAAATATATTTAGAGCAGTAAGTAAGCGGACAGGATGGCTTTTCGTTTGAAAAACAGACAATACAAAAGCCAAAAATAACGGTATTTGCGGGGATGCAAAAATTGTCCGTTGGTTTTCGCAAAAATGGGGGCGGCAACCAGGATCACATCCTGCCGCATTTCCCGCTCATCGAAGCCAAAGGCTTTCCCGTCTAAGCGCTAAAGCAGTACACCAACAATTGCTTAACTTACAGGTTCTATTTAAAAACCAAGGATCAGAACATGCGCTATCGCAAAGAATTCAATTTCAATAACAACAACCCCTTCAGTTCCATCACCGGCATACTCCTGGTCGTGCTGTTCCTGGTGGCGCTGTATTTTATCGCCCGCGCCATATTCACCATATTATATTACCTCTCTCCGATCATGATCGTAGCGGCCCTCATCATTGATTACAAAGTGGTGTTGGGTTACGCCAAATGGCTGGGCGGGCTGCTCAAAGACAACCTGCTGCTGGGCATCGGCGCCATCGTGCTGAGCGTACTGGGCTTTCCGGTCCTTTCAGCTTTCCTGCTGGGCAAAGCGCTTTTCAGGAGGCAGGTGAAAAAAGCCCGGGAAGAACCGGAATCGGGCCAGATAGGAGAATTCATAGAATATGAAGAGTTGGATGACGAACACCTGGAACTACCGCGCATCGAAAAGGAAGAAAGAAAGCCGGACCGCCCGCGGAAAACGGACAACCGGTATGACGAATTTTTTGAGTAGATACATGGACAGGATTATCAGGATTTAAAAGTAGACAGGATTAACAGGATTGACAGGATGTAGCGGGCCGGCGCCAACAGGAACTGCCAGCCCTGCTGCGTAGGCCATAGGCCGGCGCAGCCGTCGGGTTGTTAATCCTGTCTGCACATACTTACTCGACTTTGGATGGTCTTGCATAAAGGCGGACGGCGGAAAAACAGGCTCTGAACGCCCATTCGTTGGCTGTTTCCGACTTCCGACTTCGCACTTCCGACTTATAACAGTGGCACGTCCAAAGTCCAGTCATTGCACAGCCTCATGGTCCGTGTCAAAAGCAAAGTCTTTGTTGTTAACCTTACTCTCCGTTGCCGGCCTTGGCCTGTTGTTGGCCTACGCCATTATCCTCCAGCGCTGCCTGACCGCCTGGAACGCCCTGACGGAATGGGAACGGCCGGCCGGCTACGATCCACGGACTTTCATCAGCGTACTCATCCCCGCCCGCAATGAAGCCCCGGTCATCGGCCAGTTGCTGGACTCCCTCCGTCGGCAGTCGTATCCCGAAGAACTTTTCGAAGTCATCGTCATCGACGACCATTCCTCCGACGATACGGCGGCCTTCGTAGAGCAACATCCGATGCCCAACCTTCGTTTGTTGTATCTTGCCGCCCACCTTGATCCCGCAGAAAAGGTTCTTTCCTACAAGAAAAAGGCGTTGGCGTTGGGCGTGGAACATGCCAGCGGAACTTTGATCGTAACTACCGACGCCGATTGCGTTGCTCCGCCAGATTGGCTGGCGAGCCACGCCGCTTTCCACGAAATGACTGGTGCCTCGTTCATTGCTGCCCCTGTGCTGTTTCACCGGGAGCAGAACCTGCTGCAGCGCTTCCAGTCCCTCGATTTCATCGGCATGATGGCCGTCACCGGCGCAGGCATTCAAGGCCGCTTTCTCTATATGTCCAATGGCGCCAACCTGGCTTTTACGAAAGCCCTTTTTCAGGAAATTGGCGGCTACATGGGCAATGAGCAATTTGCTTCGGGGGATGACATTTTCCTCATACAAAAAGCAGCCGCCAGACGGCCGGGCAAAGTGGCTTTTCTCAAAAGCCGGGAGGTTACCATACATAGCCTTCCTGTGCCGGATTGGAAGAGCTTCGTAAACCAACGCCTCCGTTGGGGGACGAAAAACGCCAGCTATAAGGATTGGCGCATCACCGCTGTCCTGGGCCTCGTATTCCTGCTCTGCTGGTTTATCCCCGGCATGTTTTTGACTGCGCCATTGTTCGGGTTTTACGGCCTTGGCCTGGCGCTTGCTCTTTTTGCCGGGAAGGGCCTTGCCGATTACCTGTTCCTTAACACAGCCGCCGCTTTTTTTGACCGCTCCCGGCTCCTGAAAGATTTTTGGCTGCTGGAAGGCATGCATGTGTTGTATATCGCCGCAATCGGTTTGCTTTCCTTGCTGATAAGGCAGTATGAGTGGAAGGGCCGGCGGGTGAGGTGAGCCTGCCTTAGAAACAGCTTCTTACAACCGCCCCACCACCTCCATCAACTGCGCCACCCGGCTCTCTTCCACGGAGTTGGCCCAGTACCCGCCCACCTTCAGTGACGACCCGACGATCACCCCATCACAATAAGGCCAGTATTCCGAAATGTTGTCCGGCCCAATCCCGGAACCGATCAGGAGAGGAAGAGAGGAAGCCTCCCGGGCAGCCCGCACATCCTGCACCGAGGCAGCCTCGCCGGTAGCGCTTCCCGTAATGATGAGGCCGTCGCTGCGAAAAAATTCTGCGGCTCTGGCGGTTTCCGCCAGGCTCACGTCGGCGGTAATAGCGTGCGCGCTGTGCTTCTTCTTGATGTCCGTCAGTACCAGGATGCGATCGGCACCGATGACCCGCCGGTAGCGGAGCAGTTCCCCGGCATCGCTCTGCAGCAGCCCCTCGTCGGCCACATGAGCGAAGGCAAAACCCTCCGCCCGGATGAACTCCAGGCCAGCGGCCAGGGCGACAGCCAGGGCTTCCCGGTTGGCACCCGCCAGCACCTGAACGCCGCAAGGCAGGGAGCAGGCTCGTTTGACCGCAATGGCTACAGCAGTCATGGCCGCCGTAATTTCCGGGCCTGCCTGCCTGCGCAGATAGGGAGTGTCGTGCATATTTTCTATCATAACCGCCGGCAGGCCGCAACGCTGGTAGAGTTCAGCTTCCCATACCGCCTGTTCAATAACCGGCGCCATATTTCCTCCGTAGGCCGGGGTTCCCGGCAGCGCCTGTACGTGGATCATGCCGATCACCGGCTTGGCCGGGCCGAAGACATCCCTCAAGGTATGCATGCGCAATTTTTTGTTTTGTTCGCTAAAATAATCCAACTTGATTGTTAAATTGTCTGCATATTCCCAAAATACTATGGTCAATCATTATTTAGATATCGCCCCGGAAGTTAAAGACGCGCTCAACGAAGGCCATCCTGTCGTCGCGCTGGAATCAACGATCATTTCCCATGGAATGCCTTATCCGCAAAATGCGGAGACCGCCCTGCGGGTCGAACAACAGGTCCGTACCGCCGGCGCCATTCCCGCCACCATTGCCATTCTCGGGGGGCGGCTCAAAGCCGGCCTCAGCCCCAGGGAGATCGACTACCTGGGCGGCCAGGGCGTAAAAGTCGCCAAGGTGAGCCGCCGCGACCTGCCCGTCCTGCTCACCAGCGGCGGAGACGGGGCCACCACAGTGGCCTCCACCATGATCATCGCCCGGCTGGCGGGTATCCCCGTCTTTGCTACCGGCGGCATCGGAGGCGTACACCGGGGCGCTGCCCAAACCATGGACATCTCCGCCGACCTCCAGGAATTGGCGCGCACCAATATGGCTGTCATCTGCGCCGGCGCCAAATCCATACTCGACCTGGAACTTACCCTCGAATATCTGGAAACCCACGGCGTACCGGTCCTGGGATACCAGACAGAGGAGTTTCCAGCCTTTTACAGCCGGGATAGCGGCCTGCCCGTCGATTACCGTATGGATGACCCTGCCGCCATCGCCAAAGTGATGAACGCCAAATGGGAGCTGGGGCTGGACGGCGGCCTGCTCGTGGCCAACCCCATCCCGGAAGCCGAAGCAATCCCTAAAGCCGATATGGAGGACGCTATTTCCCGGGCCCTGGCCGAAGCCGACACCAAAGCCATCAAAGGCAAAGCGCTGACGCCTTTCCTGTTGGCAAAAATCGAAGCGCTTACCGGAGGCAGAAGCCTGCAGGCCAATATCCAACTGATCCTCAACAATGCCGCACTGGCCGCCGCAATAGCCGTAGCCTACGCGAACCTGCTGCCCAAAGGAAACCCTTTGTCGGCCCGATATGGCCAGGAAGCCGGTTGACTGCCGTTATTCATTCTTTTGGTGGTGTATTAACATTCAGCGGGCCCCGCAAGTCTGCGGGGCAGGCTCTCCATTCGCACCGAAAGTTCAACGGATTTAATGCCCCACCCATTCTTTTTTTGGCGAAGAAAGATTGGAGCCGACGATGATGGCCTGTTGGCAAAGATTCGGTGTTTAGCATATTTGTGAAATTTCCATCCCTTCCGGAAACTAAACGCCAAATTAATTTCGTTGACAGTAATGTAACTTGCCCGGAAGCAAAGGGCTGGCAGAGAGAAAACTACCGAAAAGAAAAGGAGGCGCCTCCTCCGCTACGACAACAAGGATACCAGAGAGAACACACACTACACTTCCCGTAAGAGCGTAACCAATTGCTCAGGTACTGCGACATAACTTCCGTTACCGGCCTTCACTTCCCTGCTGCTCCCCTTTCCTGATGGCGAGAACCCCATTTTCCCATTAAAAAACAACCCCATGCCTGCATCCCTGTTAATTATTCTCGGAATTTTAGGTTTCACGCTGCTCTTCTTTCTCGTTGGCCAACTGTTCGGCCCTCATCAGGAGGAACGCCAGCCTACAGGCCCGCCCCAACCAATTCAGGGCACCATGCCCTACCCAATGGTTTACCAGCCTCAGCCCGTATACGAAGAAAGGCCCGCTTCCCGTATCTCATTATGGCCCATTTTCTTTCTATTGGCAATAGCGGGCGTTTTCTACCTGGCATATCGTTCCTCTTCCACTACAGCCAAGGCATCCCCGGTTTACCTGAAGCCAACAGAACCCGAACCGAAAACCAACACTCCTGCCCCATTCGATTACAAAACGCCGGATCAACCACGCTATGAACCTCCCCGGCAGGAAACGGCAACGCCGAAGTACACGCCGCCGCTTTCCACTCCCCGTACCGACACAAACAACCCTTCGGCTGACAACGAACCCGGGCCGGCAGAGAGAAAAACGGATACGTCGGCAGCGCCCGGCGGAACAGTTTCCTATCGCCAGGGATTTGGCGTTCAATTGTTCGCTATGGAAAAAGGGTGGTGGAACGAGGCCGAGCTGAGCCGCCTGCAGAAAAAATATCCAGGCCTGCTGCTGCTGATCGGCGCGAGCTACGGCCCGGGCAAGGCGACGGTGAATAAATTCCTGCTCGGCCCTTTCGATACCAAAGAGGCAGCGGATAAATTCGCCAAAGGAATTCAGAAAGAATTTTCCGGAGCTTATACGGTTGAACTCTTAACACTGGATCGGGTCGACCGGTACTGGACGGTTCCCTAAAACTCGCTCTTGTAGTGAAACCGGACTTTCGGATGATTCTCCTGCGCCATTTTCAGGCTCCAGGCAGATTCGGCCAGATACACCAGTTGGCCGTGCTTGTCGCGGGCGATATCCTTCCGGCGGCGGTTCAGGAATTCTTTCAGCTCCTTTTCATCATCGCAGCTGATCCAACAGGCTTTATGCAGGTTTAATGGTTCATAGGAGCAACGCGCGCCATACTCGTGTTCGAGGCGGTACTGGATGACGTCGAACTGCAGCGCCCCTACTGTCCCGATGATCTTCCTGCCGTTGTCTTCCTTGACGAACAACTGGGCGACGCCTTCATCCATAAGCTGCTCCAGGCCTTTGTCCAGCTGTTTGTACTTCATCGGGTCCGCGTTGTTGACGTAGCGGAACTGCTCCGGAGAAAAACTGGGAATGCCTTTGAAGTGGAGGACTTCCCCTTCGGTTACCGTATCGCCGATCTTGAAGTTGCCGGAATCGTACAGGCCGATCACGTCCCCGGGGAATGCTTCGTCGATCACCATTTTTTTATCCGCCATAAAACTGGTCGGGTTGGCGAATTTCATCTTTCGGTTCTGGCGGACATGCAGGTAGTTGGTGTTGCGCTGGAACTTTCCCGAGCAGACCCGCAGGAATGCGATGCGGTCCCGGTGCTTGGGGTCCATATTGGCATGGATCTTGAAAACGAAGCCGGCAAACTGATCCTCCCCCGGAGTTACCATGCGTTCTTCGGTAATGCGGGGCAGGGGCGCCGGCGCGATCTCTACAAAGCAATCGAGCAATTCGCGCACGCCGAAGTTGTTGATGGCGCTGCCAAAGAAGACCGGCGAGAGTTCGCCTTCCAGATAGGCCTGCCGGTCAAGAGGGGGATAAACCTCTTCAACCATGCGTACCTCTTCCCGCAGTTCCCGGGCAGCGGCTTCCCCAACGTACTTCTCCAGATCCTGGCTTTTCAGATCGGTAATTTCAATGGTATCTTCTTCCTTCTGTTTACCGTGCGGGCGGAAAAGGACCAGCTTTTGTTCGTAGAGGCTGTACACGCCTTTGAAGCGCTGCCCCATTCCGATCGGCCAGCTCAGGGGCCGGACGGTAAGGCCCAGTTTCTGTTCCAGCTCGTCGAGCAGGTCAAACCCATCCAGCCCTTCGCGGTCCAGTTTATTGATGAAGACCATGACCGGGGTTTTCCGCATGCGGCAAACCTCCACCAGCTTTTCCGTCTGCGCCTCCACCCCTTTAGCCACATCGATGACGACAATAACACTATCGACCGCCGTGAGGGTCCGGTAGGTATCTTCGGCGAAATCCTGGTGGCCCGGCGTATCGAGGATGTTGATCTTCAGGCCGCGGTATTCAAAGGCCATGACCGACGTGGCTACGGAAATGCCCCGCTGCCGCTCGATCTCCATGAAGTCAGAGGTGGCGCTGCGCTTGATCTTGTTGGATTTCACGGCGCCGGCAATCTGAATGGCGCCGCCAAACAAAAGGAGTTTCTCCGTGAGGGTCGTTTTCCCGGCGTCCGGGTGGCTGATGATACCGAATGTTCGGCGCTTTTGAATCTCTTTGAGGACGCTCATGCAACATCTTTTTTTATCCCTGCCCCTTTAGCAGCAGGCCAATCAATCACTGCATTTTTCAAAAGCTGCAAAGGTAAGGAATTCAATGAAATGTGAATAAAGTTTTCTGAATGCTCCCGCCCCGGAATTCCTCCTGATAAACTTAGCGGGGGAAACATCCGTTACCGTTAATGGAAAGAGGCAGCCCTGGCTTTTGTAAAAGCTGTGGGAGATAATGGCTATATTGGGAAGGCTTTAAGCTTACTTACTAACCTTTTAACCGGAAGAATATCATTGGCCGGATCGATTTCGCTGAACCAAATCTTATAGATGCTTGAACTTGCTGGAATAATCATTCTTGGAATCCTGGCTCAGTGGATCGCCTGGCGGATACGGGTGCCGGCCATTCTGCCGTTGATCCTGATCGGCCTGGCCGTGGGCCCTTTGTCCACCTTTTATACGGCCGACGGAGAAAAACTGATAGAACCCATCTACCGCCCCGCTTCGGAAGGCCTGGGAATATTTCCGGACAAGTATTTGTTCTCCTTTGTTTCTCTGTCCATTGGGATCATCCTCTTCGAAGGAGGGCTGACCCTGAAACGACGAGAGCTCTCCGGCGTGGGGTCCGCCATCCTCAAGCTGATCACCCTTGGCCCTCTGACCACCTTTCTGGGCAGCGGCCTGGCGGCGCATCACCTCCTGGGCCTGAACTGGCCCATCTCCCTTTTATTCGGCGCGCTGGTCATCGTCACCGGCCCCACCGTCATTGCCCCTATCCTGCAAAACATACCGCTCAACCGCAATGTGTCCACTGTGCTCAAATGGGAAGGGATCCTCATTGACCCGATCGGCGCCCTGGTGGCGGTCTTGGTGTTTGAGTTCATCCGTTCTTCCCAGGGCGGCCTTGAATTCACTTCCCATGCCTTCATCTCCTTTTTCCAGATCATTATGATCGGTTTGTCCGTCGGTGCGCTGGCGGCGCTGTCCCTGTACCAGTTGATCAAGGCCGAACTCATTCCCCATTATCTGCTGAACGTTTTCACCCTGGCCCTGGTACTTGGGGTCTTTGTCTTTTCCGACCTGCTGGCCCACGAATCAGGGCTCCTGTCCGTAGTGGTCATGGGAATGGTTATCGGCAACCTGGACGTCCCAAGGTTAAAAGATATACTGTCTTTTAAGGAATCCCTGAGCGTATTGCTCATCTCGATCCTTTTCATCATCCTGGCTGCCAATATCGACATGGAGGACATCCACATCATCCTGGATGACTGGCGGGCACTCGCCCTGTTTTCCGCCGTGGTATTCGTCCTCCGCCCCCTGGGCGTTTTCCTCAGCACCTGGAAGTCCGAACTAAGACTTACCGAAAAAATCTTTATCTCCTGGGTAGGCCCCCGGGGTATCGTGGCTGCCGGCATAGCCTCCTTATTCGGCATTACGCTCACTTCCGAAGTTCCTCCGGTGCCGGACGCTGAATTCCTGGTCCCCCTTGTTTTTATGATCGTACTGGGCACCGTGCTACTCAACGCTACGACGGCCCGGGCAGTCGCCCGGCTGCTGAAGGTCACCCAGGACGCCTCGGAGGGCATCCTCATCATCGGGGCCAATGGCGCCGCCCGCCTCATCGGCAAATACCTGCAGGACAACAACCGCCATGTGGTCCTGATCGACAATAACGAAAGCAGTATCAAAAAAGCTAAGGAAACCGGCTTGGAAGCCTTCTTGGTCAACATTTATACCGACGATCTGGGAGAGCAGTTCGAACTGCTGGATATGGGCTATATGATCGCCATGACGAGCAGTGTGGACGTCAACCAATATGCCGTGCGGAAATATCAGAAGATATTCGGCGAAAACGGCACCTTCCGGCTCATCACACCAGAAGAGTTAAAAAAAGAGCGGCCCGAGTTGCCGCAACAGGGCCTCTTTTCCTATACGGATGACTTTCTCAACATCAATGAGGTCGCCCGCGATTATCCGAACATCCACGAGGTAAACATAACGGATGACGAACAACTCAAGCGCCTGATCAACCGCACAGCCGCCAACCCGGATACCGTCCCGCTCTTCTTCAAAACCGATACCGGCTCCATAGAAGTCATTCCTCCAAACCTGGGCGACATCAATGCCAAAGCTGGTTTCCAGCTCATTTACCTCGGCAAAAAACTGGAAGGACCGGCATTGGAATAGTCTCCGCACAGCGCCAGCACTCCTTGCCTTCAAATGTCAAAAAAGAAAAAAGAAACCGCAAACATTCTTTCCATTTCATTGTTGAGATGTAAGTTTTACTATTCCGCGTTTTAATATTACTTCTAACAAAAATTCATTTACTATTAATTTAGGTCAAGAATATTAAAAATGCGATTCTTTAATTCTGCCGCACTTTTCGTGTTGGCTAGAATTCGCATGGTGACTGAGGCTTTTTCAGGAGAAGCTGTGTACAGCTTCTCCTTTTCTTTTGAAAATCAGTGCTTTACACTTTTGAGGAAATTTGGAAAAAACTTTCCTGTCTCATAGGAAAACTATTACAAAAAAAAGTTGTTACTTCGTTAGAAGCCTTAGTTTTCTTCATTCAAGACTCCTCCTCACCATGCTGAATATCCTTAAATTTGACCTCTCCAACCTCAAAGGTGATTTTTTCGGCGGGCTGACAGCGGGCATCGTTGCGCTGCCTCTTGCTCTGGCTTTCGGGGAGCAAACGGAAATGGGCGCGATTGCCGGTTTATATGGTGCGATTGCCATCGGCGTACTGGCGGCAATGTTCGGAGGCACTCCCACTCAGATCAGCGGCCCCACGGCGCCGATGACGGTCGTTTCGGCAGTGGTGATCGCCGACGCCATCGCCTATGCCGGCAGCCTGGAAACCGCCTTTCCCATCATTATTGCCACTTTCTTCCTGGCAGGAGCAATGGAATCTCTCCTGGGCGTCTTTCGGCTGGGCAAATATGTTAAATACATCCCTTATCCTGTCGTATCCGGCTTCATGAGCGGCATTGGAGTAATCATTGTCATCACTCAGGTATTCCCCTTTTTTGGAATGTCGGCCCCGGAAGGCGGGCCCATGGGCACCATACGCGCCATCCATGAAATACCCGAAATCGTCAATATTTATTCGGTCGGCGCCGCCCTGATCACGATCGCCCTGATCTATTTGTTGCCGCGGTTCACCAAAGCCGTGCCCAGCACGCTGGTAGCCCTCATCCTGGTCTCCATCGTGGCCTTCTTCCTTTTGCCCGGCGGGAGATTGCTGCGCCTCAACTCTGCTGGCCCCATTCCAACCGGCCTGCCGGAACTCCACCTTGGCTTCATCGGCGTTTTCCTGGACATCAACCACGTCGTCGTAATCTTCGAATACGCCGTAACGCTGGCCTTCCTCGGCGCCATTGACTCTCTGCTGACCTCTATCGTTGCCGACAACATCACCAAAACAAAACACGACAGCGACAAGGAACTCATAGGCCAGGGAATCGGCAATATGGGTGCCGCCGTCATCGGCGGATTACCCGGCGCAGGCGCCACGATGCGGACCGTCATCAACGCCAACGCCGGCGGGAAGACCAGGATATCCGGCGCAATTGCCGGTTTATTCCTGCTGGTCGTCCTACTGGGCATAGGTTCCCTGGTCGGGCATATCCCCAATGCCGTGCTTGCCGGCATCCTGATCACCGTGGGGATCGGCATCATTGACTACCGGGGGCTGCGCCATATCCGGTCAGTGCCTCGTTCCGATGCTTTCGTTATGGTGGCCGTGCTGTTACTTACCGTGTTCGTCGATTTATTGGTGGCGGTTGGAGCAGGCATGGTGTTGTCGGCATTGCTGTTCATGAAGAAGATTTCCGATGTGGTGGAACACAAGACAAAATCGGCACCGCTCAAAGATTTCGCGCGGGAGGTGCCCTGGAGAGATGAAGGCAACATCATTGACGAAGTCGGCGACCGGGTCTACATCAAACACCTGGACGGGCCGCTCTTTTTCGGCTTCGCTTCGCGTTTCCAGGATATGGTCAAGGCCCTGCCGAAGATCAGGTCGGTAGTTATTCGCATGGACCTGGTGCCTTATGTCGACCAATCCGGCCTGTACGCCATGGAAGAGGCGGTCCGGGAATTGCAGGAGCAGGGTATCCTCGTGGTCTTCACCGGCCTGCACGGGCAGCCTCTGGATATGTTCGAACGGATCAACCTCGTTCCCGGCCTGGTATCGGAGGAATACCTCTTCGAGTCTTTCGAAGATTGCATCAACTGGCTCAAACCGTTCATACGGGACGAAGGACTGCAGCAACTGGCCACCGAACAGGTTAGCGGGAACAACAAAAAGAAGGCAGAAAGGGAAGCCGCCAAAAAAAGTAAAACCTCGAAGAACTTACGGGAAATTTGACAAACCGGCTCTCCTGACTGGCCGGGCCGGGAAGGGCATTCAGGGTTTTATTTCTTTCCTGCCTGTTTTTGTTAATAGTGGCACTTCCCTTTTTTTGATAATTGCTTACATTTGATATTCAGGTATTAGGTCAAACAAAAAACGAGCGATGGCTATTACTATTCAGATGAAGCTCAACGAGAGGCTGTACCTCCGGGACCCGCAGGATACCAAGCTCGGCCGCAATATCATTCAACACAGCATTCTGCTGATCGACGAAATAGGTTTCGAAGCCTTCACCTTCAAAAAGCTGGCGGACCAGATCGGGTCAACGGAAGCCTCGGTTTACCGGTATTTCGAAAACAAGCATTTGCTCCTGGTCTACCTGCTGTGCTGGTATTGGGAATGGATGAAATTCCGCATCGATTACAATACCATGAATATCGAAGACCCCAGGAAGAAATTGCAGATCGCGATTTCCTCCATTGTAGACACCTCCAGGCGCAATACTTCTATCGAATTCGTCGATGAAGATGTCCTTCACCGTATCGTAGTCGCAGAGGCCACTAAAGCTTACCACACCAAGGAAGTCGATAAAGAAAACAAGCACGGCTTCTTCATGACCTACAAAACCCTCGCTAAAAAGATTGCCCTTATCATCCGGGAGATCGACTCCGGTTACCCATACCCGCGTGCCCTGGCCACCACCCTGCTGGAAATGGCCAACAACCACATCTACTTTGCCTTGCACCTGCCTTCCCTGACCGACATTACCGTAGAGGCGGGCGACCTCAGCCAGGTTGAAAAACTGCTGGAGGATTTTGCTTTCGGCCTGTTGGGCAACGGGGTAGAAAAAGAGGAAATGGAAGGGGAAGCGGAAGAGGAAGAGGAAGAGTTGTAAGGCCTGGAGATAGTGCCGCCGGAACGAAATTTCGGGGCAATTACCAGTTCCCCTCGACTCGCTCGGGGTGAAGTTTGTTGTTGACCATCTGTAATCTGTAACCCCTAAGCCGTTGATTGCCAGCGAACCTGGCCCGGGCTTGTCGAGGGGAACCAACAATGCCATCCCGCCCCGCCGGAAAAAACCTGCCCCGTTATTTAGTGCCAACAGCAATAGTTTGCAGGCCGCTTTTGAAGATAAAAAACGGCCTGCAAACAAGCCCTCAGTCAAACAGCTTACCCTGCCCGTTGTTCTTGCCCAGTTCAAACTCCACACTGTCGCCGGCCTTTAATTTCCCTTTGGGGGCTTCTTCTGCCTTTTCCTCGCCCCTCTTCTCTTCCTCCGGCGGCTCCGCCCCGGCCCCGGCACCTTCTGTAATTTCCCGAATCCCCGCCAGGCGCTGGTCGCTGACTTTATTGCCAATGGCCTTCCAGCCTTTGACGTCGACAAAGCCGGCCAGGCTGAGTTCGCCTTCCACCTTTTTGGAATTGGCCTTGAAAGTGTATTTGACCCTGGGCGCCGGATCCAGGGAGGCATAAAGCAGCTTTGTCCGGCGGTCTTCGGTCAGGAAGGGGAAGCGCTGCCCGGTTGTCGTGGTTTCGACCAGAAAGCGCTTGGCCATCGTCCAGCCCCGCTCGCCTTCAAAATAAAGGACATTGAGCACCTCGTTGGGGTCGAATAAGCCGATATGGGCGATCTCCCTGGGGTCAAAGCGCTTGTTGAGGTCCATCTCCACCACTTCGTAGGAACCTTCGTTGTATATCACCAGGATCGCGTCGCCGGTATCGAATTCGCCGAGGAATTTGCCCCGCCCATCGGTATTGAGGCGCCCGCTGACTTCATCCATCCATACTTTAAGGGCGCCCAGCGTCGACTTGCCGACCTCTTTCAGGGCGACTTTTCTGACCGGGTACCGGGTCAGGGTATTTCCTTTGGAGCTTCTGCCCTTTATGTCCAGCTCGCCGAAATCGTAATCAAAGACCTTGACCCGGGCCCGGCATCCCTGGGTCAACTGCACGGTGACGACTTCCGCCTCTCCATTGGGGTTGGCGCTGAAGTAGAGGACTTTGGAACCCTTATCTCCGGTAGTCAGGTCGTACTCCCGGTCCCGGGTAATGGCCTTGACGTTGAAACGCTTGACAAAGCTGCGGCCGGACTTGCCGTCGGCATAGGCCATATTGTAAGTCGTGCGGTCGTCGCCTTTTTTCCAGACGTCGACGTGAATGATGTCCTTTCCGACAAAGACCTTATCTGCGATCCGGGAGACCAGGAACTTCCCGTCCTGCCGGAAGACGATGATGTCGTCGATGTCCGAACAATCGCAAACGAATTCGTCTTTTTTCAGGCCGGTGCCGATAAACCCTTCTTTGCGGTTGACGTATAATTTGGCATTGTTGGCGACTACTTCGGTAGCCTCGATGGCATCAAAAGTAGTGATCTTCGTCCGGCGTTCCCGCCCCTTCCCGTGTTTGGCGAGCAGGTCCTCAAAATAGGCGATGGCGTAATCCACCAGGTTGTCGAGGTGATGCTGCACCTCTTTCAGTTCTTCTTCCAGCCTGGCGATCAGTTCGTCGGCTTTGAAGGAGTTGTATTTGGAGATGCGCTTGATCTTGATCTCCGTCAGCCGGACCAGGTCCTCTTCGGTGATATCGCGCAGAAGGCGCAGGCGCTTGTCTCCTTTTTGGGGATTTTCGCCGGGGGTTATGACGTATTTGCGCAGGCCGGCGTCGACTGCTTCCAGGACGGCCTCCCAGGTTTCGCACTCCTCGATATCGCGATAGATGCGCTTTTCGATGAAGATTTTCTCCAGGCTCGCGAAATGAAGCTTTTCCAGCAGTTCCCCCTTGCGGATCTCCAGTTCCCGGCGGAGCAGCTCTTTGGTGTGTTCGGTAGAGATGTCGAGGATTTCCTCCACGGTGAGGAAGTGGGGTTTGTCCTCGATGATGACGCAGGCGTTGGGAGAAATGGATACTTCGCAATAAGTAAAGGCATACAGGGCGTCAATGGTCAGGTCGGGCGAAGTGCCGGGGGCCAGTTCCACTAGAATCTCTACGTGCTCCGCGGTATTGTCCGTCACTTTTTTGATCTTGATCTTGCCTTTTTCATTGGCCTTGATGATGCTTTCGATCAGGCTGGTGGTGGTCACTCCGTAAGGCAACTCCCGGATGGCCAGGGTCGATTTGTCAACGCGGTCGATCAGGGCTCGGACTTTCACCCGGCCGCCCCGTTTGCCGCCGTTGTAGTCGCTGACGTCGACAGAACCTCCCGTTTGGAAATCGGGATAAATCTTGACTTTTTTCCCCTGCAAAACCTTGATGGAAGCCTTGATGAGCTCTATGAAGTTATGGGGCAGGATTTTGGTGGACAGGCCGACGGCGATGCCGTCGGCGCCCTGGGCCAGGAGGAGCGGGAACTTCATCGGCAGGTCGACCGGCTCCCGTTTGCGGCCGTCGTAGCTCAGCTGCCATTCGGTCGTTTGCGGGTTGAAGGCAATGTCGAGGGCCAGGCTGGTCAGGCGTGCTTCGATGTAGCGAGAGGCGGCGGCGCTGTCTCCGGTTCGTACATCGCCCCAGTTTCCCTGAGGGTCGATGAGCATCTCCTTCTGCCCCAGGTTGACCAGGGCGTCGCCGATTGCCGCATCCCCGTGCGGGTGGTACTGCATGGTCTGGCCAATGATGTTGGCCACTTTGTGATACCGGCCGTCGTGCATCTGGCGCATGGCGTGCAGGATGCGGCGCTGTACCGGCTTCAGGCCGTCGTGGATGGAGGGGACGGCCCGTTCGAGGATAACGTAGGAAGCATAGTCCAGGAAATAATCCTGGTACATGCCCTTGAGAGTGATGATGTTATCCTGTCCGTTCTGTTCTTCTGTTCTTGTGTTGTCGCTCATTTTGATCCTCTGGCTGAAAACGTTGGGGGGCAAAACATTTAAGAATTTACCCTGCCGCAAAATTATAAAATTTATCCTATTATTAAAAACAAAGTGTTTTAATTTTTGATTTTAAAATCATTTGTTTTGTTTGGAGGCAGATATTCTCCTTTCCTGTAATTATTTGCTCTTCAGGCAGCACATTTATCCCTGATGCCGTTGTACTCTTGGTGCTTGTTTGGAGGTGGTGCTTTGGTAGCGAAAAAGACCGATTGGGGGTTCTCACGAAGCTTATTTTTTGGTGCATAGCAGGGCTACGGACCAAAAAATAGCTGAAGTGAGGTTCCAAAAGCGGGCTTTTGCAGCCCAAATGACTATCTCCAAACAAGCGCTTAGTGCCAAAAGCGATTGATCCAGTTGTAAATCATTCACAATTGGGCTACCTTGTGCAAGCTGAAAAGTACATGAGTATCGCTTTGCCCCTGGAATACGATGAAAAAAGCTTGATCACGGCCTGCGCTCAGGGTGAGCGCTGGGCCCAGAAAGCGCTGTATGAAGAGCATTACAGCCGCATGATGGGCGTTTGCCTGCGCTATTCCAATGACCAGGAAGAAGCGTTGGACGTATTGCACGAGGGGTTCATCAAAGTATTCAAGAACATCCGGAAATACCAGCCGGGAACGTCACTTTCGGCCTGGATTCGCCGTATAATGGTGAACACGGCCATTGATTATTACCGAAAGAACACCCGGAGGCGCACGGAGGACATCGAGCAAGCATACGACCTGAGCACTGCAGATGCCGACGCCATCAGCCAGTGTACGGAAAAAGAAATACTGGATGCCATACAGCAACTATCGCCCGCTTACCGGGCTGTATTCAACCTGTACGTCATCGAAGGCTACTCTCATAAGGAAATCGCTGAGATGCTGGATATCACCGAGAGCACTTCCCGGTCAAATCTGGTAAAAGCACGCTCAAAACTGCAGGCTTTACTGAGTTCGAGATCATACGGATATGGAGAAGAAGACGAATCCGATAGACCGGATCATTAAGGAAAAACTGGAGGGCATGAATGTCCCCTTCGATGCAGGCTCCTGGCAGCTTCTGGAACAGAAGCTGGATGATGAGGCTATGGGTAGTCCGGCGGAAGGCCAACCGGCAGCCGACACCAAACACATCGATGAGGCCGTCTTTGAAAAGCTCCACCGTTACAGCGCGCCTTACCAGCCTGGGCACTGGCGCCGCATGGAAGCCCTCCTGGAAGAGGCCTTCGCCTGGCCGCGCCAGGTACTGCGTTACAAAATTGCCGAGTTGGCCCTGATGCTCCTGCTGTTCCTGCTGCTCTGGCAGTACGCCCCCACCGGCCACAAAAGCGCAGACACGGTCGATCTTAAAGTTCTGGAAAGAACGCCACTGGTTGTTCCCCGCAACCAGGAAACAACGACAGGCAACGGTAGCAAAACTAATCCGCAGGCTTCCGTCCCCGCCGGCCGACAACCCGGGTTGCCGGAAAACACGGAAACGGCAACACAGCCATCGGCCAACGCTTTTTCCGGCAGCGGAGGCAATGGAAATGCAACTGCAGAATTGGCTTCTGCCGGCAGGGCGCCTGCCTCCAGAGGTCCGCTTGCCCTTAGCCGGCAGGGAAACAGCTCTGGCAACCTTTCGTCGTCACAGCCGTCTTCTCTTTTGGTTCCGCTAAGCCGCCCCTACTCTCCACTTACAGGCCCCGCTCATCCTCTGCCTCAAAGCTTTAGTTTGCAGCCTTCCTTCCTCGCCGAACCAGGCATGCTCGCAATATTGCCACCGAAAGAGGTAGCTTACAAAGAAATCTGCGGCATTGACGAAGCCCCCTTCATTAAGAATAAAAGGCAGGCCGCCTTCCGGGTCGGCATGTTCGGCAGCGCAGAATACAACCTCATCACGGTTCCTTCCAGCGAGGAAAAAAGGCTGGAGGAAGAGCTGCAGCGATACGCCATGGGTTATGGCGGCGGATTGTCAGTTGGCCTTGAAATGGGCCGTTTCGAAGTGGAGACCGGCGCCATCTATGCTGCCCGGCAATATCCTGTTGGGCTGGTTTACATCAACGGCAGCGTCGGCTCCGGCCTGCAGGGCCAGCGCCTGGAGGCCAGCGAACTCAACATCATCAACCTGCCGGTTCACTTCCGGTATAGTTTTCTCCGCCGGGGTGCCTGGCGGGCCTATGCCCTGGCGGGCGCCTCCCTGCAGGTGGCCTTCCAACGGAACTATTACATCTCTGAAGAACCCCAGTTCGATTTCGTTCCAATGCAGCCTCCGCTCCCACCCGCGCCTTCTCCCTCCGAAGAACCGGCCATCGACCGCATCCGCAGGTCCGGCCTCGGTTGGTTCGAAGGCGGTACCTTCGAGGAAAATGCCTACCTCACCGGCAACGTGGGCCTGGGGCTGGAACGCTACATCAATTCCAACTGGAGCCTCTTCGTCCAGCCTACCTACCAGCATTCCCTGCAGTACTTCCGCGTGGGCCTGGGGCCCAATGCGGATCAGATCAACTCGCTTTCTGTCCTGTTCGGGGCTAAGGTTCGGGTGAAGTAACCTCACCGCCCCACCACCAGCTTCCCGCTCTGCACCATCCGCCCTTCCTGCCGCAACACCCAGGCGTACCAGCCCGGGCTTAGTCCCCCCGTAGGTATCTGCTCCTGCCCGCCGGGCGCGAAGGCGGGCCAGGTTCCAGAGCCCACCAGGGAATTTGCGCCAAAGCTTCAACGGATTGAAGCGCCAGGTAATGGGTTAAATCCGTTGATCTATCCAGCGGACCCCGGCAAAAGCCAGGGCAGGCTCTGGATAGCCTGCCCCGCAGACTTGCGGGGTCCGCTCTCCATTTGCCACCGAAATCTCAACGAATTTAACCCACTACCGAAGAGCTAACCCGGTATCCTTCCCTCCGACGGCGCCACGCCATAAGCATCCTTCCAGGTTCTCCGAAACTGGCGGGCGGAACGGTACCCGCACTTCCTGGCCACCTCTTCTATGCCGAGCTGCCGGTTTTGCAGGAGCTGCCGGGCCAGTTCCAGCCGCGCCTCGCTTTTAAACTCCTGAATGGTTTTGCCCGTATGTTTCCGGAACAGGCGCGTCAGGTGGCGGGGGCTCAGGTGGGCGATCCGGGCCAGTTCTTCGATGCTGTGGTTGGCCTGCGGCTCATTGAGCAGAACTTCCTGTATTTTGTACACGGCAGGGTGGAAAGGCTGTTGCAGGTTGCTGTAAATATCCCGTTGCGGGCTGGCTGCTTCCCGCCGGAAGCTGACCACCAGTTCCTGCGCTACGCGGGCCGCCACAAAGGCGCCAAACCATTGCTCCAGCAGGTACAGAGCCAGGTCGATGCCCGTCGTCATCCCGGCCGATGTGTATATCCGCCGGTCTTCCGTGTAGAGCTTGCCCGCCTGAAGGTTGATTTTGGGATAATGCTGCTGCAGGTAGTCCAGGCACTTCCAGTGGCAGGTGCATTTGCGGTAGTCCAGCAGACCCATCTCCGCCAGGAGCAAAGCGCCGGAGCATACAGAACACAGGCCAGCGCCCTGCCGGTAAGCGTGCTTCACCCAGCCTTCAGCCTGCCGGACGGCCATATCCAGCTCTCCTTTTTTGAAGCTGCTGAAATCAATACCGGGTATGCAAATGAGGCTGCCCCGGCCCGGGCTGAGGCGATCCGGGGCAGTAAACCGCCCCAGCCCCAACCCCTGTTCGGCCTGGACCTCCTCCCCGAAGCTGGTGAACTGCACCCGGATCGGGCGACGGCACAGGTTCCGGGCCTCGTAAAATACCTGCAAAGGGCCGGCAAGGTCGAGCAGGTGCGTTTTCGGGAAAAGCAGGAAGATGATGTCGCGTTGGGCCATGGCATGGTGTTTACACGGCTATCCGCCTACGGATGAAGGCTGCCCGGGCTGTGTACGGCGTACAGGCCCGGCGGCAACGGGTTGTGTACAATGTACGGCTACCCAACCGGGTGTCTGCCGTTAGCCGTTTACAGACAAAGATCGGTCATTTTGAGCCATCCGCATTGGGTTTTTCCTGCTAATAAGTATATTGAATAAAAGAATCACCCATCCATTAACTATAACCCGACTGCCATGAAAAAAGTATTGTTTTTTGCCATTAGTTTGCTTTCCACAACCATGTATGCTTTCGCCCAGCCCCGGCCCAATGGCCGGGTTTACAGGGTTGCCCTCTTTGTGCCCAGCGGCGCCGAGCTGCTCGATTTTGCCGGGCCCGGCGAGGCGTTTACCCAGGCGCCTGGCTTTGAGGTTTACCTGGTGAGCCTGAGCGAAGAACCCATCCGGAGCCAGGGGTTTATGACCATCACCCCCAATTATTCGTACAAAAACTGCCCCCGGCCGGACATCATCCTGATCCCGGGCGGCGGCACGGGCCGGATCATCAACGAGCCGGAAGCCATCGACTGGGTTAAGCAACACTACGATAACGGAGGCATAGTGCTAACCGTCTGCACCGGCGCTTCCGTCGCAGCCAAGGCCGGCCTGCTGGAAGGCAAAAAGGCGACGACTTATCACGCATCTTTTGACTATGTGAAAGGGTATTGCTCGGATTGTGAACTGCTTAGAAATACCCGCTACGTGGACAACGGCCGCATCATCACCACCGCCGGCATTTCCGCCGGCATCGATGGCGCGCTGCACCTGATATCCCGCATCAAAGGGCAGGACGTGGCCGAAGAGGCCGCCCGCAATATGGAATACGATAAGTGGGCACCCAATGAAGGCCTCATGAACTACGAGAACACGTTCATCCGGTACGTAAAACAGCATGGCCCGGAAAAAGCCGGGCAAAAGTACCGGAACGAGCTGGCCGCCGGCGCCGGCACCCTGTTCTTCGCGGGAGAGATGAAAAACCTGGCGGCGGAAATGAGCGCGGCGGGCGAATACGAAAAAGCAGCGCAGGTGCTTGAGTTTTGCGCGGGCCACTACCCCGGCGAGGCCATCATTTATAACCAGCTCAGAGCGGTTTATGCTCTGGCAGGCAAACCTGTGCCTCCTACCCCCGAAGACTTCATGGAAGCTGCCCTTCAAGGCAAGGCCGAAGAGGTAAGCGCCCTGTATGAAAAAGCCAAAGAAGCGTTTCCGGGATGGATCCTCTTTGAAGAATCACGCATGAACTGGGTGGGATACCAGCTCCTGGCGAAAGGAGAAGTGAAAAGCGCTATAGACATCTTCAAGCTCAACGCCGACGCCTATCCGGCATCCTGGAACGTGTACGACAGCCTGGCCGAAGGCTATATGAACGACGAGCAGTGGGACAAAGCCCGGAAGTACTACCTCAAATCCCTGGAGCTGAACCCGGATAACGACAACGCCCGGAAGATGATGGCGAAGATAGAGGAAAGATGACTACGAGCATGGTACTGGTCGGGGCTGTGCTGCGTACGGTGTACGATGCCCTACCGGACCGTCCAACTTCAGACGGGTAGCCGGTTTTTATGGCCGGTTGCCTGCTTGCTGTTTTCTTATCATTGCCTTATACCCTTCAAACCAGAACACCGCTGCGAATGCAATGGCGGCGCAGGTGAGCCATAGCTGCGGCGAAAGGCGGGACAGGTGGAAGGTTTCGCGCACTACAGGCACGAACTGTAGGGCCAGGAGCAGCAGCACGGATGCGCCCAGCATCAGCGGCAGCAGATTATTCCGGTAACAGATAGTGGTAAAGATCGTTTCGCGGAAGGAACGGTTGACTAAAGTCAGGAAGATGTTGCTGATGGTGAGCGTGATGAAGGCCATCGTCCGGGTGTAGGCCTCATCCATACCGGAAGCCATGGCCCAGTAATAGGCGCCCAGCACGCCGGCAGCTATGATCAGCCCCTGCAGGATGCTGCCGGAGAGTTCCCGCCAGGAAAACAGGCTGGCGGAGGGGTCGCGTGGCGGCTGGCTCATCACCCCTTGCTCCATGGGTTCGTTCTCGAAGAAAATGGAGCAGGTCGGCCCCATGATCATCTCCAGGAAGATGATGTGCACGGGAGAAAAGAGGTTGCGGTAGTCCCAGTTGAACAACAAAGGCATGAGGACGACGAGTATGATCGGGATGTGGATAGAGATGATGTAACGGATGGCCTTTTTCAGGTTGTGGTAGATCTTGCGGCCGTTGGCGATGGCTTCGGCCATCTTCTCCAGTTTGTCATCGGTGATTATGAGGGCGGCGGCCTTTTTGGCAATATCGGCGCTGCGGTTGCCCATGGCCACGCCAATGTGGGCGGCCCTGAGTGCAGGACCGTCGTTGACTCCGTCGCCGGTCATGGCAACGATCTGGCCGTTGGATTTAAGGGCTTCGACGACCTTGAGTTTGGCTTCGGGGAACATGCGGACAAAAATATCGGTCGTGCTAACCGTTTCCCGCAATTTCTCCGCCGGCATGTTAAGTACGGCCTCTCCCAGCAAATAATGCCCGTCGTGGCGCATGCCGCTCTCTCCGGCGATGGTCAGCGCCGTTTCGGCATAATCTCCGGTGATCATCTTTACCTGTATGCCTGCCTCGTAGAACTGGCCAAAAATGCCAGTGGTTGCAATATTGCCAGGAAAAATCCTTGATGACAATGATTTCTGCCACCTGTCGTCTATTTGCATTGCTCATTGCATCGGTGGGCCTTATGGGTTATCTTGACAGGCAATTGGTATACCGGGATGCTGCGGGAGCAAATCTTAAGTAGTTGGACACATTTATTGTAACTAATGCTGCTTCGAAAGCGTGGCTTGGCAGCTCTGTTCCTGGGGCAATTGTTATATGGCTGTATTGTTATATTGTTACGCTAATTGTGTCCGCTCACTTAACATCTTCGCACTGGCGGATACCGAATGAAAAAGCGAAGCCATGAGAATCTTGTTAGTTGAAGATGAAACGCCGATCGCCAATTTTATCCGGGACGGGCTGCGAGAAGAAGGCTTTGCCGTCGATGTAGCCGATAATGGCAGGACCGGCCTGGAAATGGCCCTCGGCTATCTGGATGAATATGACCTCTTTCTGCTGGACTGGATGTTGCCAGGAGTCAGTGGCATTGAGATTTGCCGCCAAATCCGAAAGGAAAACGCGCTGGTGCCCATTATCTTCCTGACCGCCAAAGACACGGCAGACGACGCTGTCTTCGGACTGGAAGCCGGTGCCAATGACTACATCCGCAAGCCGTTCGCCTTTGAAGAACTGCTGGCGCGCATCCGCGTTCTGCTGCGCAGCAGGGAAGGGGAACAACACACCTTTTTCTGCGGCGACATCGAGATGGATACCGAGGCCTATCGGGTGACAAAAAGGGGAAAGCCGGTGGAACTGACCCAGAAGGAGTTCGCCCTGCTGGAATACCTGCTGCGCAATAAAGGCAAGGTGTGCCGCCGCACCCGGATCATCGAAAAAGTGTGGGACATCAATTTCGGGTATGACACTTCTGTGATCGACGTATATATCAACTTCCTGCGCAAAAAACTGGATCGGCCGGGAGAACCTTCCTTCATCGAAACCATTCGCGGGGTGGGATACCGCGTAAATGAAGAAGCATGAAACTGACCTTTCAAACCAGGATTGCTCTTTTCAACACCCTTGCTGCTACCTTAGCCACGCTACTGGTTTTCCTGATCGTGTACGCCGTCGTGTATATTACCGCTTTTCATCATCTGGACCAGGACATCCGGCGGGAAAAGGCGGAGGTCATATCCAATCTCTCCTGGGTGGGCGATTCCATTATCATCAACCAGATGCCGGAATGGGAAGAACGGGAACACCAGCAGGTGGAAGTCAACCCCACTTTTCTGCAGATCACTGATGCGAAGGGCCGCCTGCGCTTCCGCTCTGCCAACTTGCGGCAGGATCATTTCCTTTTCATATCCGGGATAGAAAAGTCAACCTTTCTCAACAGCTGGCTCAACGGGCAGCGAATACGGCTGGGGCATTTTCCCATTTTTAACCCCGAGGGCAAAAATACCGGCCAACTGGCCGTAGGGATTTCCTTGGAAGAATCGGCAGTAATACTCAATAACCTGCGCGTAACCCTGCTCATCGTTTTCCCCTTGTTGTTGCTGGGGCTTTATCTGGCCACATCGGTCGCCGCAGCCAAAGGTATTGCGCCGGTTCACCAGATCATCCGGACTGCTTCCTGTATAGATGATGCGAATATCCACACCCGCCTGCCTATGCCCGAACATAAGGATGAGATCCGTCAACTGGCTACAACTATCAATGAATTGCTGAATCGGATAGAAAACCACATTAAACGCGAAAAACAATTTACGGCGGACGTTTCCCATGAACTGCGCACCCCGTTGGCTGCTATCCGCGGCACCCTTGAAGTACTGGCCCGGCGAAAACGTGAACCGGCACATTACGAAGAGAAGATTGCTCAGGTTATCCGGGAGGTAGACCGCATGAACCAGATACTGGACCAACTGCTGCAACTCTCCCGCCTGGAGGCCGGCAATACCGCCATAGCGCTGGAACCCGTCAACCTTCTACATCTGGCTTACGAACTCCTACCTCAATGGCAGGCCGAACTGAACCGAAAGCAGGCCGAAATAACATTCGACATTCCCCCCACTGTGGAAGTGCAGGCCAGCCGCTCCTACCTGGCCCTCATGCTCGACAACCTCGTAGGCAATGCCATCAAGTATAGCAATCCGGGAGGCAGCATCCAAATCAGTTGGCAGGCGGCAGATCGTATCCTGACCATTGTCGATGACGGCCCTGGTATTGCCGCCGAACACCTCCCCCATATCTTCAGCCGCTTCTACAGGGCCGACTCTTCCCGAACTTCCAGGATTCCCGGTGCCGGGCTGGGGCTTTCCATCGTCAGAAAACTCGCCGAGTTGCAGCATATCCATATTGAACTGAACAGCCGTGAAGGCGAAGGAACGGCTGTTGCGCTACGTTTCCCATTCCCGTAGTTTTTTAAGCCGATTTTAAGGATCGCTTAAGGGCCTTATAAGGGCCGGGGCCGCATCTTTGCAGCGTTCGGATATCCGAACGATTCACAAAAAATCACGATCATGAACCAGGCGCATATTCATCTGCTGCTCACCCACCTTCCCATCGTCGGCTCTCTGCTGGGAGTGCTGGCCCTTATGGCCGGTTATGCTTTCCGCTCGGAGCCTGTAAAAAGGACGGCCCTGGGGCTGTTCCTCTTCGCCGCCCTGGCGGCCATTCCCACATTCCTCAGCGGCGAAGGCGCCGAGGAGGTGGCGGAAAACGTGCCCGGAGTGCAGGAAGGCCTCATCGGGGACCATGAACAGATGGCCTCCATCTTCATCTGGCTCATCAGCGGGCTGGGGCTGCTCTCACTGGCTACCCTGACCGTCAGCCTGAAGGACAACCCCCTCAGTAAGTCCTTGTATGCCATTACATTTGTCGTTTCCCTGGTTGCGGTGGGCGTCGCTACCCAGGTTGGCGCCACGGGCGGCAAGATTCGCCATACTGAGATCAGCGAGACCACTGCAAAGGCTGATACCGGACACGGAGGCAATATGTATGGAAGCGAAAGAGAAGAAGAAAAGGATAGGGACTAAGAAAAGTTCTTTTTTAATTTATCCTCCCGAATTTACCCAGGACTGTAAAAAGGATGGCACCTCGTTCCTATGAGTATTATGCCATCCTTTCTACAAATCCAGCTATCAGTCATCCATCACCGATAATGCCCGCTCAACGCCGCACCAGCTTCAGCCCGGCGCTCGCCTGCCCACGCTGCCGGATTTGGGCAAAGTAGACTCCTGTTGCCAGCGACCCGCCCACTTCAACCTGCCCTTCGGCTTCCTGCAGGGCCATAACCTCCACTTCCTGCCCCAGGAGGTTGTGAACGACAAGCTGGGCTTCCCCCTGCCAGTTTTCGATGCGGTAAGCCAGCTGGAAGCCGGCGCTGCTGGGATTGGGGAAGGCTTTCAGTTCGAAAGCGCCGGGGTTCAGAGCATTGATGGCGTTAATGCCCCCGTCAAACACCTGGAAGTTGTCAATAGCGGCTTCGGCCACATCAGAGGGTGTGCCCCCGGCGACCTCAAAAATGACCTGCATCTGGCTGCTGGGGGTAATGTAGTCCGACACCTCAAACTCGGTATACTGCCAGGCCTCCTCCCCGAGGGGACCCGAATGCGGCACGGAGGTTACCGTAACGGTAGAATCGCCATTCGTAACCTTAACGACGATCTTGTCATTGCCAATAACCAGGGTATTGGGGTTGACGGTAAGCAACCAGCTTTCGAAAGAAACCCGGGGAGACCCCATATCGGAAGCGTCGAATACGGGAGAAGTGAGAATCGTCGTCCCGGTCGTCAGCACACCCTGCTGCAGGTTGGACGTGTTGCCGGTGATGTAGCAGCCGTTACCCGGATCGTCGGAGTCTTCTCCGGGCTGTACGGTCACGTTAAGGCCGGACGGGATGGAAACCGCTACCGGCACCGGCGGGATGGCCAGTTCGAACTTTCCGACGACGGCGCTGCCCGACACCGTCCAGCCCAGGTCGAGCAGGAAAATATCTTCGATGCCCTTTTCCAGTTCGATACTGAGGCTGGGAGTACCTGCATTCACCGCCTGGGTGCCGGCCACTGCAGTGCGGTAGCCCCACTTCCCGGCAATCACTTCGTATTCGCCGGCAAAGATCCCGCTTGCCGCAAAGCTGCCGTCACCGCCCGAAACGGCTTCGAAAACCTGCCCTTCGCCAAAGACCTGAACCATAGCGCCGGAAACCGGTTCTCCGCTTTCCGCGTCTGTCACCGAACCGCTTAGGGTAAAGCTCTCCAGAGCCTGCAGCTGTATATCCAGGATCGTGACTTCGCCGTTGTTCATCTCCACGGCAGCTTCCGCCGGCTCGTAGCCGAATTTGGAAACCTTGATGGTATATGTGCCGGCGGTGGCGATGCCCGTTTTGTAATCCCCATTAAAATTCGTCTCCGCAAAGGGCAGTTCGCCGGCGAACTCAACTCTGGCGTTCAGCAGGCTGTTGCCGTCCGTATCGGTGACCCGGCCTTCCAGGAAGCAGGCGCGGACGTAATTGGGCTGCAGCACGTACAGGCCATTGCCGCGGTCGGAAACCAGGATCAGGCCCGAGGGCAGGAAGGGATAAGCCCCCCAGGCACCCGAAAAGCCGCCGCTTGCCCCCAGGAAGGTGTCGAAATTGCCGACCTCCACCAGGTTGTCGGGCCGGGAAGCGTCGATGACGATGCAGCCGTCGGTATAGTAGGATACGATGAGGTAATCATCCCAAACATGAACGTTGTGGGGGATGACCCCTTCTCCCAGCGTCGCGAAGGGGCGATACTGGTCCAGGGCTTCTATGTTGTCCAGGTTGGAGATGTCGTAGGCACCGATGGGGGCGTCGGCGGTCTCGTCGGTGGTAAATAGAACCGTCCCGTCGTCGGAAAGCCAGCAGTTGTGCGTAGTGGCGGCGGGTGTCGGATGGGTTGCCAGCAAAATGGCATTTTCTTTGTCGGTGACGTCGTGAACGGAAAATACGCCGGCGTTGATGTCGGCGCTGTACAGGATGTTATCCCGGGCGTAGGCATCGTGAGAATATATGGCATTTGCCCTTCCGGCGTACACCGGGTTGCCGGGTTCGGTGAACACATCGACGAAGAGGACGCCGCCATTGTTGATGTTGCAACCAGAGAGGTAGGCATAACCAAATTCGTCGATGAACAGGTTGTGGCAGGCGGAAAGCGTGCCCAGGCCGGGGATGCCGGGTGCCCAGTCCCAGGCGTCAATGGCATCGGGCAGGCCGCGCAGGTCGATGACGGCCAGGCCGCCGCTGGTTTCGTTGGTTACGTAGGCGAAGTGCTCCCAGGTCTTGATGTCCCGCCAGCCGGAGTTGGCGCCGGGGACGAAGAACAGCTCCTGCGGGTTGGCGGGGTCTTCCAGGCTGACGATGGAGACGCCGTTCTGTACGCACACGAGCGCATACTCAGAACCGTCGGGAGCGGCATAACCCCAGATGTCGTTGACGGCCCGGTCATACCCGAGCTGCCCTACCAGGGAAACATTGAGGTTGATCTGGGCAAAAGCGGAGGCGAAAAACAATAAGCTTAATGCAATTGTGTAGAGGAACTTCATAAGTCAATCGGGTTTTGAAAGTGAAAAAAAGCGGGAATGAGGGCAATACTGGCGTTATTCAACAAGTTTTCCCGGTTTTTTATACGGATGATGGGCCATTTCGGGCCAAATGCTATAGCTCTTCCCTTTCCTTTGGCACCGCAAAGCATTTCCGCTTGTCATTGCCACAAGTAGTCAGGTGTGCCGGCTGGCTGTCCGGCCCCACCGGCCCCATAGTGTGCAGGCACCAGTAGGTTGTGGTAGCAGGATCGAAATTGAGGAAGGGCTTGTCGCCGCCTTCGAGCGTACCATAGGCGTTTTTGCCCCGGAGGTAGCGGCAGTAGCGGGTGGGGGAATCCATATATGACGAGTTGTTGTTGGGCGGTTGTCAGTTGTCAGTTGTCAGTTGTCAGTTGTTAGTTGTTGGTTCCACGGTTTCACTGTTGTCTGTTGGGAAACAAGGAAACCATGGAACCATGCAATTTAACCAATCGCCTCCGTAACCGTCCGCTTCAGCAGGTTTTTGAACAGCGGCACTTTGTAGCCATTCTGGGCCAGGGGAGTCGCGCCTTCCAGTGCTTTTTCCGCCGCTTTGGCAATCACCTTTTCACTGATGGTTTTGCCTTTCAGCTCCTCCTCGGCGGCTTCGCGGCGCAGGGGGATAGGAGCTGCCGCACCGAATACGATGCGGGCATCCTGGCACTTTTTGCCGTCCATCTGCATTACCACCGCTACATCGCCCATGCTCCAGTCGTAGCTTTCGCGCTGGCCGTGTTTGACGTAGAAAGCACGGGTGCCTGATTTCACCGGCGGCAGCATGATATTGGTGATGATCTCCTGGCTGGTGGCCACATTTTCGCAGGTGACGTCCACCTCGGAAGGCGTAAAGAACTCCGACAAGGGGATAACGCGCTTGCCTTCCGGGCCGGTCAGTTCCACTTTGCCGTCGTACGCTACCAGGGCTGTCGCCAGCGAGGACGGATGCACGCAGGGGCAGACGTTGGTCAGGAAGATGGAGTGGAACTGGTTCTGCCCGATCTGGGCAAAGCAGGTCGTTCCGCCTTTCTTCCGGCAGTGATGGCCGTTGCTGCGGAAGTACCAGCAGCGGGGGCGCTGCATCAGGTTGCCGCCCATGGTGGCCATATTGCGAATCTGGGGCGTAGCGGCGTGGGCCGCGGCCTCATGCAGGGCCCGGTAGTGCTTTTTCACCTCCGGGCTGTTTTCGAGATCGGCGATGGTAACCATCGGGCCGAAAGCCAGGCCCTTTTCCTTATCATAGGAAAGCTTATCCAGTCCGGGGATGTTTTTCAGGTCGATCACTCTGCCTGGCTCCAGGATACCCTCCTTGATGAGGTCAAGCAGGTCGGTGCCGGCAGCTTTGACGACCTTTGCCGAGCCGCCGGTTTTGGTGACCATGGCTTCCGGCACAGTGCTGTCCATCATGTCAATGGCCTCGTCGATGCTCGGCGCTTTTATATATTCGAAACGGTTCATATCTCAATTTAAATTTTGCTTTTAAAAAAATGATCTAGCTCACGCCCAGGGCAGTTAGCACTTTCTGCGGCGTCATGGGCAACTCGTACAGGCGCACTCCGATGGCGTTGTACACGGCATTGGCGATCGCTCCCGCCGTAGGGATATTGGCCGGCTCGCCGATCCCGGAAGCATCGGTGCTGGAAAATGCCCCGTAGTGCTCGATGATCACCGTTTCGATCTTCGGGATCTCTTTGGAGTACGGCAGCTTGTATTGATCGAGGTTGGCGTTGATCTGGTGGCCGGTGTTGAGGTCCAGGATGCGGTCTTCGTAAAGCGCGTAACCGACGCCCATGATGACGCCACCGTTGATCTGGCTCTCGACCTGCATGGGGTTGAGCGGGCGGCCGCAGCTGTGGGCGGCAACAACGCGTTCCACCTTGATGAAGCCCGTCTCCGTATCGACCAGCACTTCAGCGAACTGCACCGAGCCGAGGCGGCCGTAGCCGATGCCATTGCCGATCTCGAACCCGCCGTAGTCATCCGGGCGGCTGGCCGTCGCCATGATCTGGTTGGTGCGCATCTTTTTCACGGCTTCGCCGAAGGACATTTTCTTCGAGCTGTCCGATCGGGAATAAACGTCACCGTTCTTCATTTCCAGGTCGCCGATCTCCACATCCCAGGCACCGGCAACCTGCCCCAGGAGGTCCATCTTGGCCTTGTAGGCGGCATTGCGCACTGCCGGCGTGATGGAGCCAGCCGTTACGCTGCCGCCGGAACCCGGCCCGTCGGGATAGAGCGTATCGCCGATCTTCACAGTTATGTCTTCCGCAGCCAGGCCCAGTTCTTCGGCCACTACCTGCGCCAGGATGGTCTTGGTGCCGGTGCCGATGTCCTGAACGCTGGACATGACCGCAACCGATCCGTCCTTATTGATGCGCACGGTAGCGGAGCTGTTCAGGTTGATGAAGCGCGTCCATTGCCCCTGCGCCATGCCAAAGCCGCGCTTGATGGGGCCGGGGTCGGAACCGGGTTTCTTATATTCCCACCCGAAAGCCTCGGCGCCTTTCAGGCGCATCAGTTTCCGGACCTCGTGTTTATCGATGACATCCCGGTACTTCAGCGGGTCCAAACCGAGGCGTTCGGCAGCCTCGTCGATCATCTGTTCGACGGAGAAGACACCCTGGACGTTGCCCGGTGCCCGGAAAGCGGCGCCTGGCCCGGCATGGGTGAACACATCGTACTGGGCGGTGCGGAAGTTCGGGCATTCGTACATATCCTGCGCTATCCGCCCGACGCCGGCCCCCAGGCCGACGCCCGCCGTCCCGTAGGAGGTCAGGTCGATGGCCGTTATTTTGCCGTCGTTCTTAAAGCCCATTTTCAGCATCTGATGGGAATTCGGGCGGTTGCCGGCGGAGATATGCTCTTCCTCACGGCTCAGCATCAGCTTGACCGGCCGGCCGGCCTTTTTGGACAGGATGGTGGCCATGACACCGTAGTGGCCAGCGCCGAATTTGGAGCCGAAGCCCCCGCCCATGTATTCGGTGATCACCCGGACTTTGCTCTTGGGCAGGCCGAACAGTTCTGCCAGGTCGTCGCGAACGCCGGCGGTATTCTGGGTGGAAGCATAAACCGTGAGCATATCAGGCTGCCAGTCGGCCACCACGCCATGAGTTTCCAGGCAGCAGTGGGTTTGTACCTGGGTGCGGAATTCCCTTTCCAGGACAAAGTCAGCTTCGGCGAAAGCCTTTTCGACGTCGCCCCTGGGGCCGCCCAGGAAGCTGCCCGTCGAGGGGCCGCGCAGGTTGCCCTCCTGGTCTTCGGCAGCTGTGACGCCGACATCGCCCTCGTTGCCCTCATCTTCGATCACTTTCTCAAAAACGATGGGCGCTCCCTTCTGGCGGGCCTTGTCCAGTTCCAGGACAAAAGGCCTGGTTTCGTATTCCACCTTGATGAGCCTGGCTGCTTCGTCGGCGATGTACTGGGATTCGGCGGCGACGGCGGCGATGGGCTGCCCGACGTAGCGGAGCAGGGGCAGTTCCTCTATATTGTAGGTTTCCGCCGGGGCGTCGTGCCCGCTGTCCCGTTCTACCGAACCTCCGGGTTCCATTTTCAGCACATGCACAGCGTGCACGCCGGGGTAGCGGCGGGCGGCTGATACATCGAGGGACTTGATGCGGGCATGCGGGTGCGGGGAGCGCAGGAATTTGCCGTATAACATGCCCGGAAGTTGAATATCCGAGGTATACTTGGCGGTGCCTGTCACTTTGTAAATGGCATCGGCGCGTTTAGTGCGCTTGCCGACCACATTCAGCTTTTCATTGATCGGGAGGGGGGGCGGTTCGTCGATCGACACTTCCCGCTCCATTTCCGTCAGGCCGTGCCCGGGCACGCCGTAGGGGAGTTTCACCTTTTTGGAATGAAGGTGCTTTACCGGCCCGTGCGCCTGGTTGTCGGGCGCGACCGGTAAGACGATTTTCTTTTTATTGGGATTGGCCATGATTTCATTTTTTTCTTTAGCCGGGCCTGTGTCGCCCGGAATATACAGGAATAACAGAAGGGCATCCGTTGCGGCGCTTATTTCTTCATTTTCTTAGCGGCGGCCAGGGTGGCGTCGAACACCTTGGGGTAGGTGCCGCAGCGGCAGAGGTTGCCACTGGTAGCCAGTTTCACGTCGTCGAGCGAGGGGTTGGGGTTGCGCTCCAGCAGGCCGGCGCAGCTCATGACCATGCCCGGCGTGCAGTAGCCGCACATGGAGGCGTCGTGTTCGATAAAGGCTTCCTGTACGGGATGGAGTTCACCGTCCCGCGCCAGCCCTTCGACGGTGGTCACCTCGCGGCCTTCCACGTCGACGGCCAGGGTCATGCAGGAGTTGACCGGTTTGCCGTCCAGCCAGACCGTACAGGCCGAGCAGGCGCCCCGGTCGCAAACCACTTTGGTGCCGGTGAGGTGAAGGTGGTCCCGCAGGGCGTCGGCCAGGGTGGTGCGGGGTTCGATCCAGAGGGTCCGCTGCTGGCCGTTGACCATGAACTTCACCTCTGTTTCCCCGGGGCCGAGGATGGCGGTTTTGGGAGGGGCCGGCTCGGCAGCCTTGAAGCTCAGCATGCCCGAGGCGAGCGCTACGGTGCCCGCCGTCGTCATGCCGGCACCCCGCAGGAATGCCCGCCGCGAAACGCCCTGTTTCTTTTTTTCAGGCGATCTCTCCTTGGAATCGTTCTTCATGATTCTTCTTTTGGTTGGTAGATAGAAAATAGGATCTTTTCGAAGGACAATAAATTTACAAAATATTCCCTCGGTTTGGAAGTTTTGCCTGAATAAAGTGGCGGCATAGCAGATAGCAGACGAGACGCCGCTTCATCCGGGCGCCGGCCGCCGGCGGCCTGTGGCGGAAAGGCCGTCCGGGCATGCTGTACAGAAGAAAACGACGGCGGCCCTGCATGCAAGATAAGGCCAATCCTGCACCCGTAAGGGGAAAATATTGCTTGCTACATTTACTGCGCCAGCACCTCCGCGTTCATGGCCTCTTCGATCGCCTCTGCTTCGATGGGGATTCCGGCCATCAGGTCGACCGGCCCGTGGTCGGTGACGAGGATATCGTTTTCGAGGCGGACCCCCAGGCCCTCCTCCCGGATGTAGATGCCGGGCTCGCAGGTAAAGACCATGCCTGCCTGTATGGGGTCGTAGCGGTTGGAGAGGTCGTGCACATCCAGGCCCAGGTGGTGGGAGGTGCCGTGCATGAAGAATTTTTTATAGGCAGGATATTTGGGATCCTGGTTTTTGATGTCCGTTTTGTCCAGGAGTTTGAGTTTCAGCAGTTCGCTTTCCACCATCTTTCCCACCTCTTTGTGGTATTCTTCGACGGTAATGCCCGGGACGAGCATCTGCCGGGCGCCTTTGAGAACGCGGAGCACGGCGTCGTACACGCTCCGCTGGCGGGCAGTGAACTGCCCGTTGACGGGGATGGTACGGCTGAGGTCGGCGGCGTAGTTGGCGTATTCCGCGCCGAAGTCGAGCAGCAGCAGGCTGCCGTCCTCGCACTTTTTATTGTTGCTGACGTAATGCAGGACGCAGGTATTTTTACCGCTGGCAACGATGGGCTCATAAGCGTGCCCGTTGGCGCCGTTGCGGATGAATTCGTGGATGATCTCGGCTTCGATCTCATATTCCATGGCACCCGGGCGGGTTTTTTCCAGCACGCGGCGGAAGGCCTTGCCGGTAATGTCGATCGACCGCTGGATGAGCTCCACCTCAAGCGGGGATTTCACCATGGCCAGCTTTTTGAGGAGGGGCTGGGAGCGGTGGTACTTGTGCAGGGGATAGCGCTCCATCAGCTGGTGCGCATAGCGTATATCTTTGGACAGCACTTCCGACTGGAAACGGTCGTGTTCGTTGAGGTTGAGGTAGATGCGTTTGGCCAGCAGGATGAGTTCGTGGAGGATCTTATCCATTTCATCCAGCCAGTAAATCTTTTCTATGCCGGATATCTTGCTGGCCTCCTCTTTGGTGTACTTCTCTCCTTCCCACATGGCGATGTGCTCATCGGTTCGCCTGATGAATGCCACTTCCTGAAACCCTTCCTTAATACAATCAGGGAAGAGAATGAGAACGGTATCCTCCTGGTCGAGCCCCGAGAGATAAAAAAGGCCGGAATTCTGGCGGAAAGGGAAAAAGGTATCTCCGCTTCGCGGCATCAGGTCATTGGACTGAAAGATGGCGATGGAATCCGGTTGCATTTTGCGCATGAAGCGCTTGCGGTTCAGCTGGAACAAAGATGAGTCGATCGCGTCGTATCGCATGGGATAATGATTTTCTTTATCACATAAATGCTTTGGCATTTGGCAGAGCTTAGGGGGAAGGGACCGTCCCAGCCAATTCCCTGTTCAGGGCAGGCTGTTACGGGCCTGATGTCAGGCAAGTCTTTGGGATCGTATAGGCAGGCACCGGAAGTATATGGCTGTCAGCAGGTTGGGGAAGTTTTGCTTCCGGGATACTTTCCGGGGCCGCCGGACAGACAATGCCCAAAGTTGCAAAAAAAGAAATAATCAAAAAAGCGTTCCGGCTTATTTGGAATGATTTTAACATGAGGCAGGGGGGAGCGAAGGCCGATGGTTGACTGTTGTTTGTTGTTCGTTGTTCGTTGTTTGTTGGCTGTCCACGCCTGAAATAGGCACAACCGGTTGCGGCCCCGTACATCGTACATAACCTGGAACTGCCGCCGGGCCCGCACACCCTACACGCCCCCTGCCTGCCGCTGGCCCTGCTCACAACCTCGCATCAACCTCCTTCAGGTCTTCCTCCTGGTAATCCTTGAACCATTTGCCCAGTTGCTCGCGGGCTTTGGCGCGGACGTTGTCGTTGATATAGCAGGCGATGGTGACCAGGCCGAAGGAGAGCACCCCGAGGTCGTCGGTATACCCGATGATGGGGGTCAGGTCGGGCAGGGCGTCGAAGGGGGCAATGAGGTAGCCGAGCGTGCCCAGGACGATGCTCTTGGCCCAGGTGGGCGTTTCTTTCCGCCGGTAGGCATAAAAGAGGAGCAATGCGGAGTAGACCGTCTTGACTCCCGCCTGCTGGGCAAAATGAGAGATTTTTTCCCAGAACTTGCTTTCGGAAAACTGCCGGATATACGGTTTGAATGGATTTTTCATCTTCAAAAAATTAGGAACAACCAAGTTACTAATATAACGAACCGAAGGAAAATTTTGCCTTTGAAAATCTACTAACGGCGCCATTCTGCCGTCAGAAGCTCTTCGACGGGGCCGGCGACTTCCAGGCCGGCGTGTTGCCCTTCGCCTGAATACAACAACTGCCCCCCGGCAAAAAGTTTCACCTCCAGGGTGGCCTGCAGGCTTTCGTTGACTTTGCCGGTCATGCTTCCGGATATGGGAGACACCAGTTGGCCGGTCCCCCCCTTCTTGTGGGCGATGATTTCCAGCCGGTGCTTTTTGTCCCGGAACCCAAGGAAAACAGCCTGCTCCCCGAGCGTGGCCCGCATGTAGGCGCCGGTATAGGTAGCGAACCGGTAGAGCCGCCCCTCCAGCAGGAATCCTACGATATAACCGATGAAACGGTTTCTGATCCAGGGGATATTGGCCACGGAGACCATGAGGGAAGTATTTTTTTTCCCGCTGAAATGGTTGCTCTGCATCCAGATCCAGGAGGAAGGGAAAGACTGCCCCCAGTCCTTTTCGATATAACCCCTGCCGCCGGTGAAGTCTACCTCCTGGCCGTATACCTCCAGTTTCCCCTCCAGGCCGTGGTCGAGGCTGACCACGCCGTGGTAGCACTCCATAAAAGGGACGAAGGAATACCAGCCCATGATGCCGGGCGCGCCCAGCATTTTGGGCCAGGGGGTAGCATTGGCCAGCCGGAGGGTGCCGCGGAGCTCGGGCAGCGCCAGTTGAAGCCTATCCGCCGAGAAGCTGTTTCCGCCGAGCTGTACTTCAAACCGGTTGGACGCGGGCAGGAAGGCTTCCGCCGGGAAGTCGTGGTAGGCAGCCGTGCATTTCTTGCCGTCGAGCCGCTGGATAAAAGCGTGCTGCCTGCCGTCTGGCGCCATGGATATGCCGGGAATGAGCGCAAAGGCATAACGCTCGGTTGGATCTACGATCTTGAAATACCAGCCTTCGAAATAGTTGCGGCGGCGGCCCCAGCCGTGGTAGCGGTTGGGGTCCCGGAGGGCGCGCCAGCGGTGGAGGAGGTGGAGCATGGAATGTGTGTGTATGTGTTTATGTGTTTATGTGTGGGGGAGGTACCATTGCTTCCGGGCAAAATTAGGCTGAGATGCGTTGAAAATAATGGGAACGTATGCCAGGAGACAGCTTGCGGAATACATTCGTGCTTGTATTAACATTTCTAATCCGGCTCTTACGCCAAAACAGGCAGGCGGTGCATCTAAACTTATCAACAAGCTCGTCCTTTAAACTACCTGTCATTTTGGCCCGTTTTTCAGCGCGGGCCACGAACAGTGTTGTGCATTTTCGGCACAGGACCGTCGTGTGCCTGCCCGAAAAGGAACAACAAACAAACATACCAATTATGTTCAAAAAACAAGATCGCCGGCAAGACAATCACGTCAATGCAGGCAGCATGGCCGACATTGCCTTCCTGCTGCTCATCTTTTTCCTGGTGACGACGACCATCCTGGTAGATACGGGCATACAGGCCCGGTTGCCGGTTTGGGTGGAGAACATGCCGCCTAAAAATATTCCCGAGCGGAATGTGCTGAAAATCAAGATTAACGCCCAAAATGAACTCTTTGTAGAAAACGGGCGGGCAGAACCGACTCAGCTTCGCTCCCGGGCTAAGGACTTCATCATGAATCCGGGCGCGCTGCCTACGCGCCCCGGCTCGCCCCGGAAAGCCGTCATCTCTTTGCAGCACGACCGGGGGACGAGCTACCAGGCTTATCTCGAAGTGTACAATGAACTGATTGGGGCTTATCAGGAGCTGTGGGAAGAGGAGGCGCAACGCCGCTACCAGCTTTCTTACGAAGGGCTGCCTGTTTCCCGCCAACAGTTGATCCGGGCGGCCATCCCGCTGGTGATTTCCGAAGCGGAGCCGGTGGATTTGATGGCTGGGGAGTAAGCGCTTGTTTGGGATATGAATGGCAATACGGCCTGTTTCTTACAGGGCGGTGGCGGGGAGGCGGCTGGCTAGTGGCCAGGCGACTTGCCTTCCCGCTTAGCCTTACGTCAGTTCGCCTGGCCACTAGCGGCACCGCTAAAGTTACGGCTTTTTTCCGGGAAAAACCAGGACAGTTTGCTACCTTGGCTCACCTACCGAATTAGGCTAACTTTCTTCTTTTTTATCACAACTAGCTGAATATTAGCATATTGAAAACACACCATCCGACTGGCTTGTAATTTCCGAAAGGAAAATAGCCATTATTTCCTCCAGTTATTCTTCCTGCAGGGCCACTTTCTCTACCCAAGCCTTTTGCCCAACCCGCACCTGCAAAAAATACAGCCCGTCCGGCAGGCCGCTCAGGGCGACCTCCATCTGTGGTTCCACCCGGCGCTGCTGCCGCCATACTTCCCGGCCGGCAACGTCGAAGAGGCGGAGGTGCGCCTCCCGCCCTGCCGTCGCCCCCGTCCATGCCTGGGTGAGCGGTCCGGCAGTAGGGTTGGGGTATAGGGAAAACGGCACCTCTTCGGCTGGCGCCACCGCCTCCTCCACCGCCGTCACCATCGAGCAGAGGGTATCCAGGCAGCCGTCCTGCGTGGCCTTCACCAGCCCAGGTGTACCGTTGGTTTCCGCAGATTGGCTGGGGTTGGGCGACAGTTTTACCGGAGACGGCTTGGCCTGTTCTGCCTCTTTAGGATGGTAGCCCCTGAAGAAAAGCCGCTTTCCCGGTTTCCCGGGAAGCGGCTTTCGGCTAGATATATGCTAGATATTGCAGAAAAGACGGGGATGTTGCCCGGGGGAGCGGGTTGTTAGTGGTTGTTTGTTGCCGGTTTGGCCTTGGGGCCCCGGGAACAATTGGGTTCTCTAACGGACAACTAACAACCGACAACAGCAACTTGTCCAGCGTTCGACCGAGCTCACGCTGGGGTCCTTAGGCCGATACCCTTTGTTGTTCGTTGTTTGTTCACGGGAACCCTCGTATCGGACAACAAACAACCGGCAACCGGCAACCAACAACCCCGGCCTTCACCCGAAGGTCTCCTACGCGCTGGCGCGCACCTGATTAGCAGCCAGCTCCTGTTCGTTCAGTTTGCCGAAGGTATATCCTTTGTCGGCAAAATGCTTCAGCACTCTGGGGAGGACATAGCGCAGTTTGTCCTCCGCTTTCAGGCTGTCGTGGAAGACGATGATGGAGCCATTTTCCGCATTGTCGACCACGTTGGCCAGGCACTGCTCTTCGCTCAGCCGGGGATCGAAATCGCCGCTGAGCACATCCCACATGACGATGCGGTAGTGGCGCTGCAGGAACTGCGCCTGCTTCGGCTTCAGGCGGCCGTAGGGCGGGCGGAAGAGTACCGAATGGGCCAGGTTGGCGCAATGGCGCACGTTGTGGAAGTAGGCGATGTTGTCCGTTTGCCAGCCGTTGAGGTGGTTGAAGGTATGGTTGCCGACGGCGTGGCCTTTTTCCACGACCTGTTCGAATACTCCCGGATGTTTGCGGATGTTGTCGCCAACGCAGAAGAAAGTGGCTTTTGCCTGAAACGCTTCGAGTTGTTCGAGCACCCAGGGCGTGACGGCGGGGATGGGGCCGTCGTCGAAAGTCAGATACAGCTCCTTTTCCGGAGTAGGGATTCTCCAGGTGTAATTCGGGAAAAGGTTCTGGATAAAATGAGGCGTTTTTACTAGGTACATAGCAATTTTGGATTTATGTTCATGGATATACGAATAGCCTGTTCAATTTTTGTCAATACCTGCTTAAACCGGGTAGTTTCTCTACAGACGATAACTGGCTGGCGAGCTAAATATAATTGCTTACATTTGCTGTCCAACTGAAGGGCCTAGCTTGTCAGGGCATGCAAAAAATTGCCGCCCCCTTTGGTGGGTTGGTTTAGTTTATAAGATCAACGCTACAGGAGCATAAATTGCTGCCAAAAAGCGCAAAAAAATTTTATTTTTTTTAAAAAAATCACCCCGGGTGGAAAAACCGCCTGGTTGTTATCGTCATTAGTAAGAGAGAACTGAAAACCAGTATAGAAACAGATGGAAAAAATGAGACTTCGTTTTGCGCCCAGCCCGACGGGCGCGCTTCACATCGGGGGCGTGCGCACGGCCCTGTACAATTACCTACTGGCGAAAAAACACGGCGGCACGTTCATCCTCCGCATCGAAGATACGGACCAGACCCGGTATGTGCCGGGAGCAGAAGCCTATATTAAGGAAGCCCTGGAGTGGTTTGGCCTCCTGCCGGACGAGGGCCCCGGTTACGGCGGTGCCCATGGCCCCTACCGGCAATCGGAAAGAAAAGAGCGGTATCAGGAATATACGGCCCAGCTCGTGGAAAGCGGCCATGCCTATTATGCTTTCGACACCTCGGATGAACTGGCTGCCGCCCGGGAGAAAGACCCCAATTTCAAGTACGATGCCGGCGCGCGGCGGCAGATGAAAAACAGCCTTTCCCTGCCCGAAGAAGAAGTGAAGCGGCTGTTGTCGGAAGGTGGAGGCCATGTCATCCGGCTGAAGGTGCCGGAAAACGAAACGATTGTTTTTCAGGATAAGATTCGGGGGCAAGTCGCATTCGACAGCAACGAGCTGGACGACAAGGTGTTGCTCAAGGCCGACGGCATGCCGACCTACCACCTGGCCAATGTGGTGGATGACCGCCTTATGGAGGTCACCCACGTCATCCGGGGCGAGGAGTGGCTGTCGAGTACCGCCCATCACGTGCTGTTGTACCGCGCTTTCGGATGGGAAGGCCAGATGCCGGCCTTTGCCCACCTGCCCCTCATCCTGCGCCCCGACGGCAAGGGCAAGCTGAGCAAGCGCGACGGTGCCCGGTTCGGGTTCCCCGTGTTTCCCTTGTCCTGGCAAGGAGAAACCGAAGAAGATTCCTTTACCGGTTTCCGCGAATACGGCTTCCTGCCGGAGGCGGCCATCAACTTCCTGGCCCTGCTGGGCTGGAACCCCGGCACCGAGCAGGAAATCTTTTCCCTGGAAGAACTCGTGGAAGCCTTCTCCGTGGAGCGCATCAATAAATCGGGCACCCGGTTTGACATCGACAAGGCCAAGTGGTTCAACCAGCAGTACATCATCAAAGCAGACACGGATTACCTGCTTGAGAAGGTGAAGCCGGTGATCGCCGCGCACGGTTACGAGCCAGGCGACGACTTCCTGCGTGGATTCATCGAATTGATGCGCGAGCGCGCCGTCACCCTTGGCGAATTTTGGGAAAATGGCTATTTTTTCTTCGAAGAACCCCGCGATTACGACCCGAAGATGGTCCGGAAGCGCTGGGATTCCGGGCGCAAAGCCCTGTTCGACGAACTGGCCGGCCAACTGGAGGGCCTCGATAATTTCACTGCCGACAGCATCAAGGCCCGCACAGAGGCCTTTATCCAGGAAAAAGGCCTGAAATTCGGAGAAGTGCTGCCGATGCTGCGCCTTGGCGTGGCCGGCACCATGCAGGGCCCTGCTCTTTTCGAAATGATGGAACTGCTCGGCAGGGCGGAAGTGGCCCGGCGCCTGCGCAAGGCCTTCCATCAGTTCAATGAACTGATTTAAACTTATTGGATGCAGGCGAAAGCAACAGATTGGATTCTCTGGCAAGGCTCTTTTTGAGTTTCGTACTTGGAAAGTACGGAACGAGAAAAAGCCGAAGTCCAGAGGATTCAAGATGTTCGCTTGCAGCCCATCCGAATAAGTTTAAATCAGTTCAATATTTTAAAAGCAGAAACCAATTGATCATGCCGAAGAAAAAACCCAAAAAAGGACAACCCGAAGTACACGACGAACTCAAGGGGTTCGACATCAAGATCAACGAATTTGGGGAAATTATCACCAACTTCGATGTGGACAAGGTCAACGAGTTCCTCAACGAAAATGTAGATGACAAAAAGCTCAGAGACCGGAAAGAAACAGACGGGGCGGACCGGGAGGAGGAAGAATAGTAAGGCCCTTTATTTCTACAACTTATTCGTTTTTAACAAGAATGCATGAAACTCCCGTGGCACTTTCCCCGTAAAAAACGGAGGTGCCCTCCGGGGCCAAGCAGCTGATAAACAGGCCTGTTGAGGATTTTGGGCGGAAAAACTTAACCGGGATTGGCCAGATTTTAATATTTTGCATTCCAATTATATGGCCCTGTCATAACGGGCTGAACCGCCAGTTTTGAAAATTGTTTTGAGGAAATTATACAACAACCAAAACCGATTTTTATGAATCCCATGAACAGCCCTCAAGTGGCACCGCGCCATCGCGCCTGCGCCTATCCATTCCATTCACCATTTTTCGCCGCTTTGCCGGCAGGCCATTTGCCTCGGATTTAGGGCCGGCCACCATTATCCCAAATGATAGAAACTATGAAAAGACGACTACTTTGCCCTATTCCGTTTCGGAGTTATGCCTGGTTTCTCGCCCTGGCTTTCTGCACTTTTTCCCTGTCCGCTAAAGGCGGAACCGATGAACCCGGAATCGCGGGCGATGCATGTGCCGGCGGCCCGCAGGCCGTCCCCATGTTCGTCAACCCACCTGGAGACACCACGGTTGTCGGCTCCTGTAACATCCCTGCCCAGAGTTCCATCCAGGTGACGGATCCCGAAGACGGCCAATGGATGGTATTCCCCGTCGACAGTACCGATACGGGGGGAATCGGCGGTACGGTTGAGCTATGCGCCCTGGACACCATCTACCGCATCTGGACGGCGACCGATTCGGAAATGAACACCATCCGCCACGTGCAGGCGATCATCGTGCAACCCATGCCGGTCCCAAACACCTCTTTCATGGGGAGCCTGGACACCATTGTAGATTGCAAGTTCGCCATAGGCGCCTATAATGCCTGGAGGACGCAGTTGCAACTGAGGATCGGCACCAATATTAATGAATGCGCGGACGTGAACTTTAATGTTTTTCCGCCTTCCAGCGCCCTGGAGTCCTGCGGGACGCTCGAAGTCGTCATCCCCGTTTTTAACGACTGCAGCGCCATAAATATTGATACCACTTACCTCACCGCCCATTTTATCACCATCGACACCACCCCACCTATCCTGCGGGGCGTACCCCCAATGGAAACCATCGGTTGCGACACGCTGGACCAGTACCTGATGAACAACCCCCCGTCTGTCGTTTCGGCCCTGGACTGTGAACCCAACCTGGTGCCGGCCTACCGGCAGGACACGTTTAACATCACCTGCAGCGACGGGAGGGAATTTGACCTCCACCGCACCTGGTCCGTTTGGGATTCCTGCGGCAATTTCTCGGATTCCACCCAGATCATCCTGGTCAGGGACGATGTGGCGCCTGCTTTCACTGCCCCTCCGGACATCACCATCTCCTGCGAGCAGGATTATACCGACCTGGGCCTGACGGGCATGATCGCCGATACGCTGGACAACTGCGGCGGCCCTATCCTCACCGGATATATCGACCAGGTCATCGACGACGGGGACGGCTGCCCGCACAGCTTCCGGGTTGAGCGCAACTGGCGTGCCCGCGACGCCTGCAATAATACCACCCAGAAGAGGCAGGTCATTACGGTCCGGGACGCCACGCCTCCGACTTTCACCGTTCCGGCGGATACCACGGTAGATTGCGGGCGCGAGAACGACCTCATGGTCACCGGCCGGCCGATTATGCTGCTGGACAATTGCGACGACACCCTCGCAGCGGTGATCGCTTCGGAAACCTTCATCCCCGGCCTGTGCGAGAACGAGTATGTCATCGAGCGGGCCTGGCGGGTGGAAGACGATTGCGGCAACGAGGCCGTGCTCACCCAGCGCATCACCGTTATTGATACGATCGCGCCCGAAATCTCGGCAGGCGCTGCCGACCTGGTGATCACCTGTATGGAGGGCATTGACCTCCAGCAGGAATTTGACGACTGGATCAGCTCACGCGGCGGGGCCCTGGCTTCCGACCTGTGTACCGTTGAAGACAGCCTGAAGTGGCAGGCTTACCGGGCCGGGACACCTACCCTGGCGACCATGCCCGAGATCATCTGCCCGGCGCCGGGCGATACGATCGTGATGCAAGCCGTGGATTTCATCGTCCGGGATGCCTGCGGCCACGCCGATACGACAACGGCATCCTTTATCGTTATCGACAATACCCCGCCGGTTATCAGCCAATGCCCGCAGGATGTAGTGGTCTCTACCGACCCCTTTGTTTGCCAGGCCAGCTATGTGCTGCAACTGCCTTCCGTGGAAGAAGAATGCGCGGCTGCGCTTCGAAGAGACAGCATCATCGCCGGCGCCATCCTCTCATCCAACGCTCTGCCCGGGCAGGAAGGCATCACCCCGGTCAACCCCATTGAGCTTAACTTTGCGGTAACCAGCCCCTTGCCCATCAATGCCTCGGCCGATGCCGCTCTGTTGGTCCGGATCGAGAATGGCGACACCGAGGGGCCCACCGAGTACTTCCGGGTCATCGGAGAAGACGGGCTGGTCATCGGGCGGACCGGGCGCGCCCCGGCGCAGTTTGCGTTATCCGATACTACGCTTGCCATCCCTTCAGATAAGATCAATACCTGGGCGTTGGACGGGATAGTGACGATCCGCCTGGAGCCGAACATTCCGGCGACCCTGTCCGGCAGTTATGCCATCAATGATATCGGCCCCGGCGGCAGCAGCCTGGAGAGTTCGCTTTCTTTCCTCTCGCGGGATTTTGCCCGGCTGGATTACCAGTACCGGATCAATGACGGAGCGGCGGTCACTGCCCCGTCATTTGAAGAAATAAACGTGATTCTGCCGTTAGGCGAGAACACCATCACTTATTACATCAGGGACTGTGCCGATAACGTAGACAGCTGTACCTATAAAGTAAGAGTAGAGGACCAGGAACCCCCCGTTCTGGCTTGTCCGCCCGACGTGACGGTCAACCTGGCGCCGGGAGAATGTTCGTCGATGATCACCCTGCCCTTCCCGGCCGGGGTGACCGATAACTGCGGTGTAGCCGGTACGGCCGAACAAACCACGCCGGCAGATACGGCCATGGCCTGGTTGACTTTCACTTACGACCCCAACCTGAATGACTACCTGGCGGATACCGTAGCGTTTGAATTCCAGAACGTCGCCGCCAACGCTGTGGGCAGCGCCACCCTGACGCTTGACCTTCGGGGCGATTTCAGCAGTACGGGCGCCTTTTTAAACATATTCGGCGACAGTGGCAGCCTGATCGGTTCGACCAACGTGGGCGTTGCCGCCTGCGATGCCCCAGGGCAGGTTTCCTTCACTATCCCTGCCGATACTTTTAACGTATGGGCGGCCGACGGCATGCTTCACTTTTTGGTACAACCCAACCCGGTGGCGGTGCCTCCGGGCGTGCCGGGCGACGGCGTCAATCCATGTGACCCCGCCGTTGTCAATGCCGACGGCGAAGTAGACAGCCTCAGTTATATTTTCGCGACGCTCTCCTACGGCGAAATCTCGCCGTTCTACTTTGCCGAGGGCGCCACAGATATTGCTTATACCCAGGTGGCCGCTCCGGCTATCACCCCTACCCATGAATTCAACGTCGGAGAGACGGCGGTCTCTTACGTCATATCCGACAACCAGGGGAACCCGGACACCTGCACCTTCCGTGTTTTTGTGGTAGACAATGAGCCGCCGGTGGCCCTTTGCCAGGCCACTATTGTAGAGATCAACCCATCGGGGCTGGAAGTAGACACCGTGAGCGTGCAGGAATTCAATGCCGGCAGCAATGACAACTGCATGATCGATACGATGTACCTGACGCCCAATACGTTCACTTGCGAACAAGCGGGGACGACGGTTATGGCGACCCTCACGGTCATCGACCTCGGAGGCAACACCTCGACCTGTACCCGCCCGATCCGGATCGAGTCGGAAGGGCCCAGCCCGACTTACAGCCCGGGCATCTGCGGGGGGGACACCCTGTATCTCTTTGCCAATCCTCCGGCAGCCCAGGGAGGGGTGGTATACACCTACCGCTGGTATAACCCGGACGGCAACCTGATCTCCACCCAGCAGAACCCGGTCATTCCCAACGTCGATGGCAGCGATGCCGGGGCATACGTTCTGGAAATAAGAGGGCTGACCGGATGCGTAGCCGAGGAAGTAGTCAACGTTACCATCACCAATCAGCCGCTGACTCCGGCTATAGTTACCGACCTGAACGTATGTAACGACGAGGATATCATCCTTTCCTCTTCCATCACCCTGAACAATGCCATGTATCACTGGTACCAGGGCCTGCCCGGAAATGGCGGGGCGCCGGTGGCCAGCACCAGTACCCCTCAGTATATCGTAGACGAACCCCATACCCCCGGCACCCAGCGGTACTATCTGGTCATCGAGGCCAACGGCTGCTTGTCCGAACCATCTGCTGCGGTTGCCATTTCGGTGGTCAACCGGCCGGTAGCGGCGGCAAGCGACGATGAGGTAACGATCTGCGAGGGAGAACCCATCGTTTTGGGCACGTTCGTCACCGGCGTCACCTACCAGTGGACGGGGCCGGCGGGTTTCTCGTCGACCAGCCAGTTGCCGACGGTGATCGATCAGGCTACGCCCGCCAATGCCGGCGTATACCAGTTGGTCGTGACCAAGAACGGCTGCAGTTCGGAACCCGATTTCACCGTGGTGAACGTGCTGCCCAAACCGGCCCGGCCGGCGCTGACCGTAGAGTCGGGGCCGGTGTGCTCGGGAGAAGACGTACTGCTGAAAGCCCTCCCTGCCGGGGCCAGCACCTACCACTGGATCAGCCCCACGCTGGAGGAATTCATCACCAACAACAACATCTTTGTCATCCCGGACGCTACTGCGCTGGATGCCGGCACCTGGCAGGTGTTCACCCGGCGGTTCGGTTGCCAGTCGGATGACTCCAACCCGGCGACAGTTATCGTCAACCCGGTGCCGGATGCCCAGGCCAGCGCCAGCCCGCCTACCGTTTGCGAACGGTCGCGCCTGGAACTGTTCGCCACGCCTTCCATTCCCGGCGCCAACTATCAGTGGACCGGGCCGAACAACTACACGTCGGTCGCCCAGAATCCGGTGATCAACAATATCTCCATGCAAGCGCAGGGAACCTACCGGCTTCGGATAACCACACCCGCGGGTTGCGCCGACACGACCTCCTTGCTGGTCGGGGTGCTGCCCAGCGTGCGGATCGACGCGCTGAGCAACGATGCGCCTGCCTGCCTGAACGGGCCGATGGACATCATGCTGAAAGCCAGTGTCTTCCCTCCGGATGACGGTACCTACGCTTACGAATGGTCCGGGCCGGGCCTGTTTTCCTCTACGGACAGCTGTGCCGTCATTCCCAACGCAACGGCGGCCAACAACGGCAATTATTCGTTGATAGTGACCAACGAGGAGGGCTGCCGGTCCATGCCTGCGACAACGGTGGTCAATACGCGGAATGCCCCGCAGGCCCCGGCCACGCCGGCGCTGGACGCCTCGACTCAGCCTCCGTTCTGCTCGGGCGAAGCGATTACCATACAGACCAATGGTTACACCGGAAATACTGTCAGCTTCAACTGGCTTACTCCCCGGGGCAATATGCCGATGTCGTCAGAAACACTGACTCTCGGTGATATCGCTCCGGACGACAGCGGGCAATATCAGGTTTACGTTACGGTAGACGGATGCGACTCCGACACTTCCGGCATCCTCACCCTTTCGGTCAACCCCATCCCGGTGGCTGCCGCAGGCAGCAACTCGCCGGTATGCGCCGGCGAGCCGTTGCAGCTGGTTGGCAGCCCGTCGGGCGCTTCCTACCAGTGGCTGGGCCCCATTACTTCCTCCCTGCAGAACCCGCTGATCAATTCTGCGGATCCCATGCTGCACAGCGGCACGTACTCGCTGGTCGTCACCAGGAACGGGTGCAGTTCCGCCCCGGCGGCAGTCAATGTGGTGGTCAACGAAGTGCCGGCCAGGCCCATGGCAACCAACAGCGGCCCGGTATGCATCGACCTCCCCGGTTCGGCGCTGGCGCTTTCGGTATCTCAGGGCTCGGCGACTCCCGGGGCCGTTTACACCTGGTATTACAACGGGAACCCCATCGGCAATACGCAAAGCCTCAACTTCCAGGTATCCAATTTCACGCCTTACGGCAGTGGCACCCACTCCTTCACGGTTGAGGCGTCGGCGGATAATTGCATTTCCGACCCCTCTCCTCCGACGACGGCTGAGCTGGACATCGTTCCGAACGAACAGGCCAACGCCGGGCAGGATGCTTCCTTCTGTATCGGGGATGCCATCCGGCTGAATGCGCAGGCCCCATCTGCCAGCACAGGCGAGTGGCGGCCCATCCTGGGAAGCCCGCCGGGCATAAACATCGGAGTGCCCGGAGACCCGCGGACCCCCGTCGGCGGGCTGGACGGAGGCAACAGCTACACCTTTATCTGGTCCCTATCCAGCGGCGCCTGCCGGAATTTCAGCCGCGACACCGTCCGGGTGTCGGTCGGGCAACCGGAAGAAGCCCTGGTTGGCGAAGACCGCCTGATCTGTGCCGGCGATGCGCTGGTGCTGGAAGCTACCACCCCGCCCAGCGGGCAGGGCCGGTGGATACAATCGCAAATCCAGAGCGATTTCAACGTATTCATCAACGACAGCTCCGACCCCAACACAACGGTCAGCGGGCCGGGGGTGCGGCCAGGCAACACCTACGCCTTTACCTGGGTGGTGGACAGCGAATGCGGCAGCGACAGCGCCGATGTGTTCATTACCATTTCCGACAACCGGCCCAATGCCGGCCCCGACCAGATCGCCTGTAATGACTTCGGCGACGCCGTATTGCAGGCCGCTGAACCGGCGGAAGGCAGCACCGGCCGGTGGTCGTCGCCCGACCCGTCCCTTTTGTTCGCCAACCGGCGTGACCGGACGACTACCGTTTCCAACCTCGCCATCGGAGAGAATCTGGTGATCTGGACGCTGGACGACGGTTTCTGCGGTGCGTCCTCCCGGGACACCTCCATCATCAATTACCAGGAGAATCCCATTGCCGCGAACGACCAGTTATCTGTGGAGTTCGCTGTAGAAACGGCGCTGAACGTGCTGGACAACGACGATATCCCGCCGAATTCCTTCATCACGATCATCGATGGGCCGGCGCGGGGCGGCGCCAGGATAGTGGGAGACAGCATGATCGCTTACCTGCCCGATCCGGATTTCATAGGGCGGGACCAGCTCGTCTATGAGGTATGCAGCGAGGGCTGCGAGTGCAGCCGGGCTACGGTTGAATTTTTTGTGGGAGAGGATGTCAGATGCGAAGCTCCGACGGTCATCACGCCCAACGGCGATGGGGTCAACGACACCTTTATCGTGCCCTGCCTGCTCGATTCAGGGAGCTTCCCAAGGAGCCAGGTCAAAATTTTCAACCGCTGGGGGGATGAGGTATTCCATTCGAAGGTACCCTACGACAACAACTGGGATGGCACTTACAATGGGGAGGACTTGCCGGACGACACCTATTTTTACATCGTTGAATTTGGCGACAGCCGGCCTCCCCTCAACGGCTATCTCATGATACAGCGATAAAAACCAATTCTGCCGTGGCTCCAGGGCCACGGCATCATTCCCAAAATGGAAAATAAGCCATGAAGCGCACTTTTACTATCATATACCTTTTTACTTCCTGCATGCTTGCCTTTGGGCAGCAGGAGGACCAGTTCACCCAGTTTATGCATTACAAACTGGGGTTCAACCCGGCCTACGCCGGCAGTACGGGAGGCACTCGTTTTACGGCAATGGCCCGGCAGCAGTGGATCGGCCTGGATGGCGCGCCCCAATCCCAGCTGATTACGTTCAATATGGCAGCCCTGGAGAGCAAGAAACTGGGCGTCGGGGGCAGCATACAACGCCAGTCGATCGGCGTCACCGACCGGTACACCCTGGAGGGCGACTATGCCTATCGCTTTCCTTTAGGCAATGGCTACCTGGGGTTTGGGCTGGCTGCCTCGGTGCGCATGATCCGGGTGAGGTACTATAAACTGCGCGGCTCCCAGCCAATAGATACCGATTCGGCTATTCCGGAAGGGTATCAGAGCCGCTATGTGCCAAACTTTGGCGCCGGGGCATATTACAACACGGAAAATTTCTATATCGGCTTCTCAGCGCCCCGCCTGCTGCGCAACAGCATCGACATGGCCGACGACGAGGGGGTGCTCGCCAGGGAAATATCGCACTTTTACGGCATGACCGGCTTTGTGATTCCCCTGACAGACGACATCAAGATGCAGCCTCACCTCTTGCTGAAGTATGTTCAGGGCGCGCCTTTCGATGCGGACTTCAACCTCAGTTTTACCTACATGAACAAATTTACGGGAGGCCTCTCTTACCGGATCGGGGGCGACAAGTCCAACCCAATTGGAGAATCCATATCCGTGCTGGCATCGGCACAGGTCAGCAAGAATATCCTGTTCGGGCTTTCCTATGATTATACCCTGACCAGCCTCCGGGATTACGACAGCGGCAGCGTGGAATGTTTCGTTCACTATATCATCGGAGGAGAACCGGAAGGGGAAATCTTTGAGAATCCCCGTTTTTTTGGCGGGCGGAGTAATGTGGATTAGGATCCGGAGCTGAACCCTTAGCCGGTTTTCGATATGTAGACCCCAACCTCGGCGGACGGCGGACGGCCGACGGCGGACCGCAAACACTGGGCTAGTGAAAAGTTGGGGCCTACATATCGAACTTGGGTTAGGAACCGGCTTTTCAGGTGGTGCCAGCGCAATAACCAATAACCCGGCTTTCCGGGCTGATGTTGATAACCAGTTACCCCTCCGGAACATAAACCGGCGGGTTGATGCGTTTACCAGTAGCCGGCCCCTGGCCACCGGGCCTTCTGCACGAAAAACATGCTGCTTTATGCGTTACCTGTTCTTGTTAGCTTTACTGTCGCCTTTCCTGCTCAGCGCACAGGTGGACCCCCGGCCCCGCTCGCGGGAAAGATCGGATCTCAACTCCACTGTTGAACTGCACAACCTGACCACGGTGAATACGCCGGCCCTCGAATTTTCGCCGGTATTTTACAGCAATGGCATTGTTTTTGTTTCCTCCCGCCGCAAGGAGGGGCCGATCGACCAGCAGATCGGCGAGACCTTCTTCGAACTGTTCTACTCCGAGCTGGACCCCAACGGGCTTCCCATCAGGCCGGAGTCTTTTTCGCTGAGGATCAATTCGCAGCTGCACGAAGGGCCGGTCTCTTTCAACCGGGATGGAGACCTGATGTATTTTACGCGCAACAACCTCCAGCAGGGGGTGCAGAAAGCCGACTCCAAGGGCAAGGTAGGCATGAAGATCTATCAGGCATCCCGCGGTCTGTTTGACTGGGAAAACGTACAAGAGCTGGCCTTCAACAGCAACGAGTTTTCCTGCATGCACCCGGCCTTGTCGCCGGACGGCAACAAGCTGTACTTCGCCTCCAACCGGCCCGGCGGCCAGGGCGGATTGGATATATGGGTAGTGTTCAACCAGAACGGGTCGTGGTCGGAACCGGTCAATATGGGTTCGCAGGTCAATACCAGCGGCAACGAGGGCTTTCCCTTCATTCACGAAAGCGGCAACCTGTTCTTTGCTTCCGACGGGCACAAAGGTTACGGCGGGCTCGACCTGTTCATGATCGATGTCGGCCGGCCGGAATGGGGAGACGTGATCAACCTGGGAGAACCCTTCAACTCCGAAGCGGATGACCTGGGCATCATCCTCAATCCCGACGGCGACATCGGATACTTTTCTTCCGACCGGGCCGGCGGATATGGCAAGGACGACCTGTATATGTTCGAAGCACCCCTGGGCATACAGGGCGTACAATTCCCGAAAGTGTCCAATATCGTCATTGCTGTTTACGACGAGAACAGCGGCCGGCCTCTGCCTGGCGCCTCGATATGGGTTTATGAGAAAACCACCACCGGAACGGTCAAGGGGGTGGATCTTTACGACCTGGAGTTGTCGCCTTCCGATGGGAAAAATAACAGCAAAATGATCTTCCGGAGGACGCGCAAACAGGAAGAAGAGCTGGGCGAGCCCCGGTTTGTCTCCAATTCCAGCGGGGAAGCATACACTTTGCTGAATGAAACCGGCAAGTATATCATCCTGGCTTCCAAGGCGGGATACACCAGCCGGGAGGTGGAGTACGTTCCGGAGAACAATATATACAACCGCCCGATAGAGGTCGGGCTGTCTCCCAGCAATTGCATGACCCTGAGCGGCCTGGTGGCCAGCAGCCCTTACGACAAGCACATACCGAATGCCAAAGTCCGCATGATCAACCAATGTACCGGCGAAGAACTGGAGGCTCAGACCAATATCAACGGCACTTTTGAGTACTGCATTGAAATAGGCTGCGAATTCACGGTTATTAGCGAATTGCCCGGCTACCGGAGTGATACGACGCAGGTCTCCACCGTCAACCTCCGGGGCAAGCGCTCTCTGGCCGTCGTGATGAAGATGGCGCCGGAGTCTACCTCAATACTGCGCAAGCCCATACAGGAAGGCTCAGTGATCCTGCTTCAGAATATCCACTACGATTTTGGGAAATCGTCGATCCGCAAAGGAGAAGCTCGGGATTTGGAAGACCTTGCCCGCCTTATGAAGACGTACCCGAGCATGGAGGTGGAGCTCATATCGCATACCGACTGCCGCGGCTCCGACGAATTCAACCTACGGCTTTCCCTGGACCGGGCGGAGTCGGCCAAGCAATTCCTGATCAGCCGGGGCGTGGACAGGCGGCGGATAAAGGCTTTTGGCTACGGCGAAGCCTACCCGGCCAACCATTGCGACTGCTCTGCCGGCGTTAATTGCACGGAAGAGGAATACGAAGCCAACCGCCGGACGGAGGTGCGGATCGCCCGCATGGATGAGCCTTTGAAAAAAGAGTAAAAAAGTGGTTATGCCTGCACATTATCCCTGGTTTGCGTGTTTTCCAGGTAGAAAACCGATTTTTTTACCAAAAAACTAGTTGTTATGTCCGTAATGAAAGTATTAGAGATCATGGCCGAATCCGAGAAAAGTTGGGAAGACGCCACGGCAAAAGCGGTGGCCAAAGCCTCGGAAACCGTAAAAAACATCCGTTCCGCCTATGTTCAGGACCAAAGCGTTACCGTAAAAGACAACAAGCCGCACATGTACAGGGTGGACCTCAAGATCACCTTTGAAGTTAAATAATTTTAGTTGTGGTACCGAACAGGAAGCCGGGATGCGTTTTGCTTTCCCGGCTTTCGTGCTTTTCGGGTGTTATGGTGTTTCGGTGTTTTGGTATTGCGGTGTTTCGGCCCGGAACCTGGGAAGGCTTTGCCCGCCGGCAGGTTTGCGCCGGGCCAGCCGAAACACCATAAAACCTATAAAATGAAATTTCATTTTGCCGATACGCTGAATTTTCTGCGCAAGCTGACCTTGCCGCGCATTTGGAATGCGGCTAAGGTCCTGGCCTCCTACTACCTGGCCCGCTGGCGGAAGCGCCCCATCCAATGGGGGTTGCCGGTGACGGTGTCCGTCGAGCCGACGACGGCCTGCAACCTGCGCTGCCCGGAATGCCCCAGCGGCTTGCGCGCTTTTACCCGCCCCACGGGAAACCTCCGGGTGGATTTCTTCCGCAGGGCCATCGACGAGCTGGGCCCCAGCCTGGCCTTCCTCATCTTTTACTTCCAGGGGGAACCCTACATCAACCCCCGCTTCCTGGAGATGGTGCAGTACGCCCACGAACGCGGGCTGTACACCATCACCTCCACCAACGGCCACTTCCTGGACGAGGAGAATGCCCGCAAAACGGTCGAGTCGGGCCTGGACCGCCTCATCATTTCCGTGGACGGCACGACCCAGGAGGTGTACGAGAGCTACCGGAAAGGGGGCAGCCTGGAAGCCGTGCTGCAGGGCGCGCGCAATGTAGTGGCCATGAAAAGAAAACTGAACTCCCGGAAGCCGCACCTCATTTTCCAGTTCCTCGTCGTGCGACCTAACGAACACCAAATCCCGGAAATCTATCGCCTGGCGCAGGAGATCGGCGTCGATGAAGTAAAACTCAAGACGGCCCAGGTATACGACTACGAAAACGGCAATCCCCTCATCCCCCTGGAGGCACGCTACGCCCGGTACCGGCGGTTGCCCGACGGCACCTACCGCGTGAAAAACCGCCTGCTCAACCACTGCTGGAAGCTGTGGCATTCCTGCGTGATCACCTGGGACGGCCGGGTGGCGCCCTGTTGTTTCGACAAAGACGTCGCCCATGAACTGGGCGACCTCAAATCGCAGCCTTTTGCCGACATCTGGCAGGGGGCGCCTTATCAGGCTTTCCGCCGGAAACTGCTGAAAGGGCGCAGCCGGATCGATATCTGCACCAACTGTACGGAGGGGTGTAGGGTGTGGGCGGACGGCGGACGGTAGACGGCGGACGGTAGACGGCGGATGGCGGACGGCGGACGGCGGACGGGACGGTGGACGGCAGCAGCAACAATATAGCTCTTGTGTTTAATCCACCAAAGGAAGCCTTGTCGACATTGTATGGCTGTTAAAAAACTTGCCCCGCCCGGATATTATCCTTAACTTGACGCTTCTTCACGTTCTAACCCGCCGTTGCCCGGCCTGATGCCAGAGCAGGGCTTTCTCTGATTTCTTCACCAAATCCCGAATACTGGTGCTGGCCTTCGATTCTTACTTCCGCAACAACGCCCGCTCGGTGGAGTACCGCCGCTACGGAGGGCAAAACTACGGCCGCTTCGTCAACTGCGCGTTCACCATCGACGGCGGCCACTACGGCCACCCCTTCCGGGAGCACGTCAAGCTGAACGGCGTGCGCGGCCTGCAGTTCATCGGCTGCACCTTTTCCAACGACACCGGCACGGGCAACGTGTTCCTGGGCAAAGGCGCGGGCATCCACAGCCTGGACGCTAACTTCACCGTCGGGGGCAGCAGTACGGTATTCCAGATGCTGCGCTTCGGCGTGCAGGCGGGGGCGGCTAAGGGCGCGGAAGGCTTTATGATCAGGGACGCCACGTTCCGGGAGTTGGAAAAGGGCGTGCTGGCCGAAGCGGCCAACCACTTTACTGTCACGCGCTGTACCCTGGATGTAGGCGGGCACGTGAGCAACCTGCCGCCCTTTTTGGTGTCGCAGGAAGGCGTACAAATCAACTACAGTACCGGCTTTACCGTAATGGGCAACCGCCTGCGGGGCCTGGCCGCCAGCCAGGACGAGACGGTGGGGGTGAAAGTAATCGACACAGGAGCAGGCACGGACGCCAATACCATTTATGGCAATAACTTTGATGTTTTTTATGTGGGCAATGCGGCGGTAGGAGATAATGTGGGAACCTCCCTGGGTGGCGGGATTGTATACGAGTGCAACTTCAACCTGGGCAGTAATGTCTTCGACTTCTGGGTACAGGAAGGGGAGGGGATTACGGAGGACCAGCGAAGCGCGTTAGGCGGAGCGGCCGGCAATACCTTCTCCCAAAACGGCGGCCAGCCGGAAGGGGACTTTAGCAACCAGGGTAGTTTTATCAATTATTTCTATTACGATGACGAGGGCGATCCCAATAATCCTCCTGATGTTGGACAAGAGCCGCTGTTCTATACAGAAAGCACTATATCAAAATTGCCAGAGGACTTCAATGATTGCAGCAACGGCGAAACCGGTGGCGAAATTCCTGACGAGGGGATAAGCTTGATAAAGAACCGTTTTTTTGAAGCCAAAGGCCAATACCAGCTCTACAAAGCGGATTATGAAGAATTAATCGACGATGGGGACACTCCTGGGCTGCTGGCGGAAGTCAATCAGGTTGGGGCTGGGCAGGCGGCTGGCCTTATCAACGACTTGCTGGAGATTTCTCCTTATGTTTCTCAGCACGTTTTGAAGGCGGTTGTAGACAAACCCGCCGTCTTCAACAACGGCATGCAAGTGGATTTACTGGAAGCTAACCCGGAGGCGGTGCGCAAAGCCGGCTTTTTGCTGTACCTGGAAGAAAACTCCAGCCTGGATGAGGAGGAATTATCGCAAGTGCAGCAGGCCAGCCTGTTGAATACGGTTCGCGATGCAATAGAAGAGGATTTATCTACCGCCTACGCCGGCATGCACCGCGCTGTAAATCTTGTATTAGCCTACTACTTGTTAGATAGCGTTGCCTACAACCGGGACAGCGCCTTGTTGTGGCTGGATCATAAAGGCAGCCTACATTCTCACTATCTAAAAACCGATATTCTGCTTCAGTCCGGCCAGGACGAAACGGCAGAGGATGTACTAACGTCTATTCCGGAAGCTTTCCTGCTGAAAGCAAAGCAGCAGGCGGAGTACGACAACAAACTTGCTCTCTTCCAATTGCTGTTCGGCAAGGCCGATATTTTTAAACTGGATAGCCTGGAGATAATAGCACTGTCCGATATCGCCCAGTTGGAGGGCCTGGCCGCCCAACAGGCTCGAAACCTATTGAACTATGCCTACGGCGGAGTATGGGAGCCGGACCACAGCCTGCCTGCTGCTGTAGAGGAAAGGCCGGCGGTGAGTGCCTCTACCTGGCATCAGCATCAAGCCTCTATCCGAGCCTTTCCTAACCCTGCCAAGGCCACCGTCACCTTTGAGTTCACGATCCTGGCTGGAGAAAAAGCATCCGTTCGTTTGGTCAATGCTATGGGGCGCTCGGTAGCCGATATTCCCCTCTTGTCACAGGTGGGCCTTAAAGAGTGGGATGTTTCGGGCTTGGCTGAGGGCATCTACTGGTATCAACTCTGGATCGACAATAAGCCAGGGCCGGTAGGCAAACTGGCTATACAGCACTGACAGTAAACAAAGGGAAGCGGAATGGTTTCCGCTTCCCTCTTTCCATTTGATTCCAACCCTTTAGCCATGCAAAAAAGTATATTTATATTTCTATTAACCCTTAATGGCTTATTTTTAGGTGGGCAGGATACTTATAGTTACCGGTTCGATTTTGGGTTTCCGGCGGCAGAGTTGACGAGTATAGTAGCTACCGACAGCTGTTATTACTCAACCGGCATCATTGCCGATTCTATCCCCCCATTCAATACCGGGAACATTTTTGTCAAATTCTCATTGGATAGGCAGGTATTGATCGCCAAAACAATAAAAGATACGTCGAAAACCTACGAAACCTGGAGGAATAACTTGTGCATAGTAGATTCTAACCGTTTGGCAGTTGCGGGCTATACCGTCGACAGCATGACCAGGTCTCTGCTTATAGTATTTCCCGCGCCACTACATTAACGACTTAGCCCAGGCACCCGACGGCGGCTTCATCATGGCCGGCGAAGTGCGCGACACCGTCAATGCCCCCCGCCAGCAGGGCTGGCTGCTCAAGGTAGACGAATACGGCTGCCTGGTGCCGGGCTGCGAACTGGTGAGCGGGGTGGAAGAGCCAAAGTCATCAGACGACTCCGAGTCGTCAGATGGCTGCACCCTGCTGCTCTACCCCAACCCGGTGAGCGCCGCGCTACAGGTGTATTTCTTCGCTCCCGCCGGCGGGGAGCACCACTTCCGCATCCTGGACGCGCAGGGGCGGGAGTGGCGGCGCTTCTCCACCCGCCTCTCTGAGGTGACGCTGCTGGTGGAGGTGGGGGGGCTGCCGGGTGGGGTGTATTATTTGCAGTGTTTGCGGGAGAGGCAGGTGGTGCGGGTGGAGGGGTTTGTTAAGCGGTGACCGTCAAGTGACAGCCTGGAAGTGATATGTGGCTATTGATACTTTTTCTTTGGCCGCGGACAAAGAAAATTGCCGGGACTGAAAGCACAGGGTTTATAACTTCCTGTAGATTTTGGAATTAGCCGTTTATCCGCCAACTTTTCTATGGATATTTTCAAATGGAGTCTTATCTTTGCGACTCTTTAGCAAAAAAAGACAGGATACACAGGATTTTCAGGATGAACAGGAAAACGGAAATTTTGTGGATGAAGTCTGATGAGTTTCGCTGAAGAATCTCCTGCGCCTTGAGAAATGGGCGCAGGAATGAACATATCGATCCTTGAATTAATAAATTAACGAAGAGATGGCTTTGATAAGCAAAATCAGGAAAAACTCCTGGCTTCTGGTGGTGTTGATTGGCCTTGGCCTTGCCGGGTTCATCATTATGGATATGACCTCCGGCCAGCAGAGCGTTTTTGGAAGCTCCCAGCTTTCGGTGGGCGAAGTGGACGGGCAGAAGCTGGACTGGAACCAGTTCAACCGGGTAGAGCAGGTATTGTACGGCAATTCCGGGGGCGAAGTCTTCAGCCGCCGCAAGCAGCTTTGGGACTATTTCGTGGAGGAGGCCATCGTTCAGGAAGAAGCAGAAGCCCTGGGCCTCCAGGTGAGCAAGACAGAACTGATGGACCTTCAGTTCGGCGCCAACCCCAGCCCGGTGATCCGCCAGCGCTTCATGGACCCGAGCACGCGGCAGATCAACTTCCAGCAACTGAACTCCATCAAAACGGCCATCGAGAACGGCACCTTTACCGACCCGCAGATGAGAGCCTACTGGGCGCACCAGGAAAAGGAAATCATCAAAGAGCGCCTGCAGAGCAAGCTCAACGCCATGGTGTCGAAGGCGATTTATACGCCCACCTGGATGGCGGAGATGGGGCATCAGGAACAAAACCTGTCTATCGATATGGCGTACGTCAAAGTACCCTTCGACGAGATCGACAACACGGAAATTGCCCTCACCGACGAAGACTACGAGAACTACCTGGATAAAAACGCGGCCCGCTACCGCCAGGACGAAGAAACGCGGAAGCTGGAATACACAGTCTTCGACGTCATCCCCACTTCGGCGGACTCCGCCAAGTTGCGGGAGAAGATCGCCGGAGTCATCCCCGAGTTCGAATCAACCGATAATGACTCTGCCTTCGTAGAGCGCAACTACGGCACGATCAACGGAGTCTACCTGACGAAGGAGGACCTCAGCCCCACCGTTGCCGATACGGCTTTCAGCATCCCGGTTGGCTCGGTCTACGGCCCGTACTTCGACCAGGGCAGCTATAAAGCGATGAAGGTAACGGCGCGTTTGGCCATGGCGGACTCCGCCGACACCCGCCACATCCTGATCAGCGCGAACAACCCGCAGGCCTTTACCGCCGCCAAAAAGACCATCGACAGCCTGGAGAACCTGCTGCTCACCGGAGCGGCCACATTCGACTCCCTGGCCGTCAAATTCAGCCAGGACCCCGGCAGCGCCAGCAAGGGCGGCAAATACGAAGACGTGACCCCCAACCAGTTCGTGCCGGAGTACAACGACGTGCTCTTCGTCACCGGCCAGATCGGCCAGCTCTATAAGGTGCGTTCCGATTTCGGCTGGCACCTGATCGAGGTGCTGAGCCGCAGCCCCAATACGACGGAGCGGGTGAAAACAGCCTTCATCGAAGAGCGCATCGTGCCTACCGAAGACACCCAGAACGACGTCTATGAGCGCGCCCTGGCTTTCGTCGGCCAGAACCGCGAGCTGGAAGAAATGCGCAAGTCGGCAGAAGCGGAAGGGCTGGACGTCGAAACCTCCAACAGCCTGAAGAAGAACGACTTTGCCGTTGGCGCGCTGGGCGCCGGGCAGGCTTCCCGCGATATGATCCGCTGGGCGTTCAACGCCGGCAAGGGGGAAGTGTCGCCCGAAATCTACGCCTTCCAGGATCCCGTCGACTACTATACCAATAAATACGTCGTCGCCGGCCTGCGCAGCGTACAGTCGGCCGGCCTGCCTTCCGTCGAGAATATCAAGGATGAGCTTGAGCAACTGGTGATCAACGAAAAGAAAGGAGCGATGATCGCTCAGCGCATCCAGGGAGATAACCTGGAAGCCATCGCTTCCAGCTTCAGCAGCCAGGTGGATACGGCGACCAATGTAACTTTCAGCGCGACGTTCGTGCCCAAGCTGGGCAGCGAGCCCAAGGTCATCGGCAAGGCTTTTGTCCTGGACCAGGGCCAGGTTTCGGAGCCGGTCGTCGGCAAGAGCGGCGTTTATGTCGTCAAGGTGATCCGCAAGCCGGACGCCGGGCAGGCTACCAATATTCCGCAGTTGCGGCGCAATATCTCCGCTCCGGTGCGCAGCCAGGTAGCCAGCCAGCTGATGCAGGCTATGAAGAAGAATGCGGAAATCGAGGATAATCGGTCCCGCTTTTATTAAAACCACGTCGGCCGAAAATGCCTGATTTTGCTCCAACCCTAAAGGGAGATCAGGCATTTTCGGCTTTTGCTCCCTTTAGGGCGGGGCAAACAAAGGCTGAAAATGCCGTTTCGAAGCCGACCTTAATGGTTAAAAAACGGATTCAATAACCCAGTTAAGTAAACCTCAAAAGATAAGTTGTCAGTTTCGGCAATCAGGCAGAGGCTGGAAACCCATAAAGGGGTTGAAGCCTCTGCCTGATCGCCGAAATTCAGATCGACAACTTATTTTTTGATAAATAACATAAGAATGTCTGAAATAAAGAATGCTGGAAGCAAGGGCTACTGCCTGATGTACTTTTTCATCGCCCTGTTATTGTTCATCATTCTGGTCGTGGCTGTTTACCAGTGGAATTTCAAATTCCTGGCAGGGTAAATATTTTTGCAGGAAAGAAAATGCCTCGCCTCTTTTTTAAAGTTCAAGTTCAGGAACGGCACCGCTCTGAATTTGGCCTTGATGCCTGAGCTTGAATTGCTTTTTCTCGCCTATTTTGCAACTATTTAGGTAGCCGGTCACCTAACTCGGCTAAATGATTACCAACGTTCGACAGAGTTCACGCCGAAGTCCGGGCAGGCTCTGTGGTTCCCAGCGCCCCCTGCGGTTAAAAAAACACAGGGGCGCGGAGCGCCGCAGAGAAAGACTGCGTACCTCTGCGGTTGATTTTCTAAAGTGATAAAGTAGTACAAAAATGAGCTTCATGAGCACCCAAAATCAGCCATTCCCGCCTGCCTGCCTACCTGGCAGTAATGGCAGGCAGGCTGTGCCGTGAGCCGGCAGGTTCGCTACCAAAGAAAGCGCTACCTCCCAACAAGCACTCAAGCTTCCGCATAAATCGACTCGATCGCCTCCTGGTATTTATCCCGGATCACCCGCCTTTTCAGCTTCATCGTCGGCGTCAGTTCCGCTTCCGTACCGTCTGTTTTTACGGGTTCCCAGCTACCGCTCAGGAGCTTGAATTTCTTGATCTGTTCGACTTTATTGAACAGGGGGTTATACTGGTCGATGATCCGCTGGTACTTCTGGATCACTTCCGGTTTCTGTATGGCATCTTCCAGCGAAGTCCAGCCAAGGCCTTTGTGCTCGCACCAGTCGCGCAGGGCGTCCGGAGCGGGCAGGATCAGGGCGGAGACGAATTTCCGGCTCTCGCCGACCACCATGGCCTGTTCGACCAGGAAATCCTCCTTGAGCTTGTTCTCGATCGGCGCCGGCGCCACGTACTTCCCGCCTGATGTTTTCAGCAATTCTTTCTTCCGGTCGGTGATCTGCAGGAATTGCCGGCCGCCGGGGCCTTCCACCAGCTTGCCGACGTCGCCGGTGCAAAACCACTGCTCGCCGTCGATCTCTTTCATGACCTCGGCGGTGGCCTCGGGTTTGTTGTAGTAGCCCAACATGATGTTGGGGCCTTTGGCGAGGATTTCCCCTTCCCCGTCGCGGTAGAGGCCGGAGGAGGTATCGATCATCAGGTCCACCTTGTCGATGGACGGGCCGATGGTGCCGAGCAGGGCACCACCCGCCTCGAAACGGCCGACGGCCAGGCCGGGAGAGGTTTCCGTCAGGCCGTAGCCTTCGCGGATCGGGATGCCGGCGGCGGAAAAAACGCGCGCCATTTTCACCGGGCAGGGCGCCGCGCCGGTGACGATGCCGCGCACCCGACCGCCCAGAGCTTCCCGCCACTTGCTGAAGATCAGCCGGTCGGCAACCTTGAGCTTCACGGCGGCCAGGCCGCTGTAGGTTTTGTCGTATTCGTAATCCTCCGTCAGGCTGAGGGCCCAGAAGAACAGGTTGCGGGCCAGGCCGGAAAGCTCCAGCCCCTTATTGTAAATCTTTTCGTATACCTTTTCCAGCAGGCGGGGCACGGTGGTAAAGAAGTGGGGCTGCACCGCCCGGAGGTCGCCATCCTCGCCGCCGAGATTGTCCGTGCCGGTGAAGGCGACGCGCAACCCCTTGAACGTGTAGACGTACAAAGCCGTGCGCTCAAAAATGTGGCACAACGGAAGGAAACTAAGGGCCGTGTTTCCGGGGTCGATGGGAAAGATTTTCTTGACCGACAGTACGTTGCTCACGATGTTGTCGTGGGAAAGCATCACCCCCTTGGGCGCGCCGGTCGTGCCGGAAGTATAGATCAGGGTCGCCAGATTCTCCGGTTTCACGGCTGCTTTTCTCCGCTCCACTTCTTCCTGCCCCTCGTCGGAGAAGATGTCCTCCCAGTAAAGCCGCCCTTCGTGGCGGTCGAATGTGTAGACCTCTACCAGGGAGGGGACGTTTTTCTGCGCCTCCCGGACTTTATCGTAGAGGTCGTCCTTGCCTACAAAACAGAAGATGGCTTTCGAATCGTTGAAGATGTATTCATATTCTGCCGGGCTGATGGTCGGGTAGACCGGCACGTTGATGGCGCCGATCTGCTGGATGCCGATGTCGAGCACCACCCATTCCGGGCGGTTCTGATAGACGGCCACTGCGATCTTGTCGCCAGGCTGCACGCCCTTGCGGATCAGTCCGCGGCTGACCTTATTGGCCAGCTCAATAGTCTCGGCAGTGCTGTAGTACTTCCACTCACCGTCTCTGCGTCCGCCAAAAGCTTCCGGGCGCGGGTGGTTTTCCTGCTGGTAGTATATAAAATCGAAAAGGCGTCTGGGTTCCATACCTCAGTTGAATGTTTGGTTAGGAATATGGTATAACATATAATAATATCAATTTCGGGCGCTCTGTTCGTAAAGAGCGTCAACTTCTTTGGAAAATTTTTCGAGGATGACGTCGCGCCTGGCTTTCAGGGTAGGCGTCAGCTCTCCGGTCTCCGGCGACCAGGGTTCGTGGAGCAGGTGAAAGTTACGGATTCTTTTGTAAGGAGGGAGCTCCTGGTTGATCCGTTCTATCTCTCCGGCCAGGAAGAGTTCCACCTTATGGTTGTGCACCATAAACTGCGGTGCGGTCCAGTGGATGTCATTTTCCTCGCACCAGTTTCGGAGCAGGCTGAAATTGGGCACTACCAGTGCCGTGGCAAAGGGGCGCTGGAAGCCCAGCGCCAGGCATTCCTCGATATAGGGCGAAGACCGCAGGGCGGCTTCCAGTTCCTGGGGCGCGATGTATTTTCCGCCTGAAGTTTTGAAGATATCCTTTCTCCTGCCGGTGATTTGCAGGAAGCGTTTGTGGACGATCCTGCCGATGTCGCCGGTGCGCAGCCAGCCGTCCTCGGTATAAACGGCGGCGGTTTCTTCCGGGCGGTTGTAATACCCCATCATGACGTTGGGCCCTTTGACCAGGATTTCTCCCTCCTCCTGCCCTTCCGGCGTGTCGATGCGGAGTTCCAGGCCCGGAATGGGGATGCCTACGGTGCCGAAGCGGTTCCCGCCGGGCGAAAAGCGGTTGAAGGCGATGACCGGGGAAGTTTCCGTCATGCCATAGCCCTCGCGGATGGGTATCCCGGCGGCGGTGAACAGCCGTGCCAGGCGGGGCTGCAGGGCGGCGGCGCCGACAAAGATGCCCTCCACCCGGCCGCCCAGCTGCCGCCGCCAGTACCAGAAAACGGACAGGCCGGCAAGCTGGAGCTTCAGCCAGTAAAGCGGGCGAAACGATCCCCGTGCCTGGTACGATTCGCCGATGGCCATGGCCCACATCACCAGGCGGCGCAGCAACAGGGAGCGGCGGCTGGCCTGCTCCAGGATGCCGTCGTAGGCCTTCTCCAGGAACCGGGGAACGGCGGTGAAATAGTGCGGCTTGACTTCCCTGATGAAATCCATTACGTTTTCCTGCTGGTCCAGATAGTACACCGAAGTGCCGACTGCCATATACGTATAGGCAACCATCCGCTCGAAAATATGGCTCAGCGGCAGGAAGCTGACGGCGCGTTTGGTGTAATCGGCCGGTATCAGGGTAATCGTCGCTTTGATATTGGAGACGATGTTTTTGTGGGAGAGCATGACGCCCTTCGGCTCTCCGGTCGTGCCGGAAGTGTAGATGATGGTGGCCAGGTCATCTTCATGAATGGCTGCCCGCAGCGCCTGCAACGTTTCCAGGTATTTGGCGGTGGGTAGGGCAACGAGGTCGTCCCAGCCGGGAGCATCCGGCAGCGATTGTAAGGTAAAGATGCCTTTCAGGGCCGGGGTTTCCGGCTGCAGGGCTTTGACCTTATCCAGCAGCTCGCGGTTGGCGACAATGCAGTATTGGGCGGCGGAATCGTTCAGGATGAACATCAGCTCTTTCCGGCTGCAGGAGGAATGGATGGGTACCGGGACGATGCCGGCCTGCTGCATGCCGAAGTCGAGGAAGTTCCAGCGGGGGCTGCCCCGTTGGGTGAGGATGGCCACTCTGTCTCCCCGTTTCAGCCCCAGGGCCATCAGGCCGGCGCTTACGCGGTTGGTCTCTTCAATGCAGGCTGCCGTGGAGTATCGCTTCCATTCAATGCCGTTTTTGCAGGCCAGCGCCACCTTGTTGGGGAAGCGTGCCTGCTGGTAGGGCAGGATGTCGAAAAGGCGCCTGAAGTCCATGTGTGGAAAAGCTGGTTTTTCGTCGGTAACTCCTGCTTAATTATGCCACGAAGGCACAAAGACGCAAAACCCCACGAAATATTTGCACTATCTGGCCAACAAGCCATATAAAATTTGGCGTCATTGAGTTTTACGGCTAAAATACAAGAACTACCGGTTTTTTGTATTATTGTTCTAAAACTAGGAAAAAAATTAGATGGAAATGAATAGTATGGTTGAAAATGCGAAATTTTGTTTTTGGAATCGGCGGGTTAAATCCACTGATGTTTCGGTGCTAATGGAAAGCGGACCTCATTGGTTTTCAAATAATAAACAGGGGGTTCATTTAAATCGCGATAGTCGACAGGCGAGCGACAAAGCAGAGCATACCGGAGTCGCCGCCCGACATCACTTCCCCTTATTAATTCATGAAGCTCAATCAGGCCCGCTGGACAGATCAACGGATTTAATCTTCTACCGTTTTGGCAAAGCAGCGCTGGCCCTTATCTTCCTTTTTTTTATAATAACAGCCACGGGCATGGCGCAGGAGAATCTTCGGGTGATGTCGTTCAACATCCGGCTGGCCACTCCGGATGATGGCGTGGATTACTGGCCGAACCGCAAGGAGATGGTCGCCAGCATGGTCCGTTTCCACGAGGCGGACCTCGTCGGCCTGCAGGAGGCCATGCGAATTCAGCTGGACGACCTGGAAAAACTACTGCCGGAATACGGCTGGTATGGCCTTTGCCGAACGGATGGATCGGTATATCCCGAGCCAGACAACGAGTTCTCCGCCATCCTCTACCGCCGGAGCCGGTTTGAGCTGCTGGACAGCGCCACTTTCTGGCTGTCGGAAAGCCCGGAAACAGTGGGGAGCAAAGGCTGGGACGCGGCCCTGCCCCGCATCGCCAGCTGGCTGAAGCTGAAGGACAAGGTTTCCGGAAAGGAATTCTACCACGTCAACACCCACTTCGACCACCGGGGCGAGCAGGCGCGGGCAGAGAGCGCCCGCCTGTTGCTGAAAAAGATAAAGGAAATAGCGGGCGAAAGCCCCGTCCTGCTGACCGGCGACTTCAACTGCGTGCCGACCGACGAGCCTTACCGCATCCTGACCGACAAGGGCAGCGGGCTGGCCGACGCCTTATTCCTTTCGGAACAGCCCCACCATGGCCCGCTGAGCACCTGGTCCGGTTTCCAGTTCCCCGGCATGCCGGGCCGGCGCATCGACTACATTTTCGTCAACGATAAAATACGGGTACAGAAACACGCCATCCTCTCCGAGTCCTGGAGCGGGCGCTTCCCGTCTGATCACCTGCCGGTGCTGGCGGAGGTGGGGGTGGGGAGGTAGTTGTTGGTTGTTTGTTGTTTGTTGTTTGTTGTCTGTTGCTGGGACCAACCGGCAGGGAGTGTTCAAACCGCTGTGTTTTTTGTTTAAACCGCAGGGGACGCTGACCTGCCTGCCGCGAGGCGCGGCCTTGCAGGCAGGGATGCGCAGAGGGCACGTAAGCGCCTGTTATTCAGGAAATCCCTCTGTGGCCCTCTGCGCCTGCCAGCCAGCGAGCCTGCCAGCCATACTGGCACAGCAGGCGGGCTGGCGAGCAGGCAGGGAGCCGTATCAAATGGGGAAGTTATTCTCCTCCGGGCCCTTAGGCGTAGGGCATGGGGTCAGGCGACTTTTTTATCACATAGGGCACATAGCGGTTTTCACATAGGCCACATAGGGGGTGGGAGCTTTTGCTTTTGGGGAGGCGGCGCTTTTTTATCACATAGGACACATAATAGGGAGCGGATGGGAACCGGGCAGTCTGAGATATGGAAGAAAACCTGCGGCCAAAATGGTGCCGGCCGCAGGCTTTCTTTTCCTTCAGCGGTAAGTCTTATTTCATGGATGCCGGCGGTTGGGCATTAGCGCTGGCTTCATCCACCATTTTCTTCAGCTTGCCGGAAGCTTTCAGGTTGGCGATGAACCGGCAGATTTCTTCCGGAGTATAGGCGTTGGGGTCGCGCTCGCTGCTGCGCATGTCCACGGGGCCGGCGCTGCGGCCGTGGCCGATGCCGCCGCTGAACCAGATGGGGCGCCCGTTTTCGCCGGTGATCAGAAGGATATTATTGGATTCGTTGCTTTCCTCTACCTCGGCGAAGGCGTCGGTGATCAGGGCCAGGTAGTATTCGCCGGTGAGGTCGGGCGTCCGGTAGGGCCAGGCGAATTCCGTTTCCTGCCGGAAGAAGGCGTCGGCGAGTTCTTCCCGCCCGTCCAGGGCTACATTAAACCAGTAGCTGGCCCAGCCGCCGACGCCGTCTTGGAGCGGCCCGAACTCTCCCTCGTCGCCGATCCAGTCGGTGATGTACTGGTGCAGGATCGCCCCGTGGTCATGGGCATTGCGGGCGTTGAAAAAGATATATACGTTGCTCCAGCCATCCCAGGCGTCCACATCATCCGGCCCGAGGTTGGCGATATCGAAAGTCAGCACCCGATGGCGGGGGTCGGGGTGGTTGGGGTCGTCTTCGTCTTTCAGCACCTTGATGGCCAGGTCGGTGCCGGAAGCCGGGTTCCCGCCGGGCTCGGGTTCGGCGCTGCCGGGTTTGTTGTAGGCGACAAAGACGTAGTCGGTGAAGGAGCGGTTGGCCAGGAGGCCGTAGCTCACCCAGGCGAAGCCGCCGTCGCCCCATTCTGTCCCCCAGGAGTTGACCATGCGGAAAGCACCCCGGGCGTCGTCATACCCTACGATGGCCATGGCATGGCCGGTTCCCGGCCCGTTGGTCCCGTCCAGGATGGCCGCTTCGGTCATGACGCCCGGGCCGCGCCAATAGAGGAAAGATCTGGTAACGTGCGCAGCCCACATCAGGGGCCGCCCCTCTGCCAGTTTTTCCTTGAGGACAGCTACATCAACGGGCAGGTTGCGGTGGGATTCGATGCAGTTGCCCGCAGCTTCGGCCGTCCAGGAGGGGTGGGGCTGGGCGCTGCAGTCGCCCAGGTCCTGGAAGGGCACTGTCGCCATGGTGGCCACCCCGCGGGCGGCCATCATGTCCAGCGCGTGCTCAAAGTGCGTGCCCTGGCAATTGGGCCCCTTCAGGTTGATGGGCAAAGACCAGAACAGGTCCTTGGGGCTGTACTGGCGCGCCGGGTTGCGCAGCTCGCCGGGGCTAAGGTTGGCGTCCTGCGCATTCAGGGCCGTTTTTATGTAATAGCCCGCCGCCCAGGCCACGCAGGTGCCGGTCGTCCCCTGGTGCCCGACCGGAGGAAGCAGGTGGGTGAGGTCGACAGCGGGCGGCAGGTTGCCGTTGCCAAATCCGTACAGGTCCTGATAGAATTCCTCTTCGTTTTCCTCGCCCGCCCAGCCGCCGAGCAGGAATTCTCCTACCGCTTCTTCTTCCGCCGTCACATCAAGCGCGATGTCTTCGAATTTGGTGTCGTTCTTTTCACAACCTGCAGCAAAAAGGAACAAGCCTGCGATCATTAGGTAGAGGTATTGTTTTTTCATGATACTGAAGTTTTTTTGTTGTTTGCCTGATTAGTGAGGGAAGTGGGCGGGGTGTCCCCCGGCGGGGGCGTTTTTTTTTGACTTTTTTCAATCCCACATCCAAAAGGTGAGGGGCTGGGGCTCTTGGGGGGCGATGCTTTTTTTATCACATAGAACACATAGGGGTTATCACATAGGCCACATAGGGGGGCGGGGGCTTTTGCGGCCGGCGCTTTTTATCACATAGGGCACAAAGGCGTTTTCGCATAGAGCACATAGAAAGAGCGACCGTGTTAGGAGGCTGTTTTTTTCCGCATAGTCCACATTGCCCTGTCCAATATGGTTCAGAAGCACTGGGTGTTCAATTGTAAATGGTTGATTATCAGAGAATAGATTTTAGCCTTGGCTGTAGTTCTAACCTTGGGCAGCCGGTGGGGCATCGTACACCGTACACGGCCCAAGGCCACCGCTGGGCACTTATACCCTGCCTACCCGCCTGTCCCAGGGCCAGTCGGCCTGGCAGGCAGACGTACACAGTTCCGGTCACCTCTGTCCAGCATTAGATGGGTACCCTAAGCCTTGAACACAGCACTTTGAACACGCCATATAAAAAGCCGGGGCCCGATACAAAACCGGACCCCGGCTTCCTGCCATTTTAATTACTCCACCATGAACTTCACGGCCCGCATTCCTTCCGGCGAAGCCACCGCCAGGTGATACAGGCCTGCCGCTGCGCCGGGCATGTTCAGCACTATCTGCTGCTCGCCGGGCTGCACTTCCAGCCGCCGGGACAGCACTGCCTGCCCGAGGCTGTTGAAGATGGTGACGTGGCCGGCAAAAGCCTGCCGGGCGTGGAGTTCCAGGGTGAACCGCCCCGGGTTGGGGTTGGGGAATAAGCGCATGGACTCCAGCTCCCGTATCTCCCGGACGGGCGTCAGGCAGTCGACGGACAATACTTCCGATTGCGTCATCAGGGGAGAGGTGCAGGCGGGCGCGTTGACGGCCGTCACCTCGCAGTAAACCTCATCGCCGTTCTGCGGGCCGAACAGGGTGTAGGTGGGGCCGCTCCAGGCCGCCTGGCCGTTGTAGTACCAGGTGATGTTGGGCTGAGTGCCGCCGTTGGTTACGCCTGCCTCGAAGAGGATGCGCTCCTCCGTGCAGTCGCTGATCCCTATTTCTACCGAAAGCGGGTGGTGTTCTACGGTTACCTGGAGGCTGGCCGGATCCGCCTGGCAGCCGCCGGCGCTGCCGCTCAGCTGGTAGGACACCTGCCCGGCCTGCGCCGGCACCGCCTGTACGCTGGGTCCGCTGAAGGACAGCAGGCCCGGCCCGTTCCAGAAATACTGGCTGGCACCCGAGGCCTGTAGCAGCAGGGTGTCGCCCAGGCAGGCTGGGTTGGCAGAAGCCTGGACGCTGAGTACCGGTATGGGCAGCACCTCCACTGCTACGGAGGCGGGCAGGCTCGTGCATCCATTGGCGCTGCCCGTCACCTGATAGGTGTTGATGCCGACAGTCGCCGGGGTGATGGTCACGCTGCTGCCGCTGCTGCCGCCGATGCCCGGCCCGAACCAGCTGTAGGTGGCGGCGCCGCTGGCGGACAGGGTGAGGCTCTGGCCCTCGCAGAGGCTGGCAGCGCTGGCCGTGAGGCTCACCTGTGGCGGCGAGTTGAACTGCAGGCTGATCGTCTGCGGGGCGCTGCTGCAGTTGCCGTCACTGCCGGTGACCTGATAAGCGTAACTGCCCGCCTGTTCCGGCGAAACCTCCACGACGGTGCCGGTGGCGTCGCTCAATCCCACTCCAGACCAGGTATAGCTGTCCGCGCCGGAGGCAGTGAGCGTGACCGGCTGGCCTACGCAGGAGGCAGTGGCGCTGGCGGAGATGCTCACCAGAGGCACGCTTTGCACCGCTACGCTAACGGTAGCGGGCGCTGAGCTGCACCCGCTGCTGGTACCGGTCACCTGATAGGTTTGCAGGCCGGGCGCGGTTGGCGTGGCGCTCACCGTGCTGCCTGTAGTGGCCGAAAGGCCTGGCCCCTGCCAGGTGTACGAGGTGGCACCGCTGGCTGTCAGGACCACGGCCTCGCCCTGGCAAATCTGATCCACGCTGGCCGTGACGGTGGTTTGCGGGACAGCGGTAAAGTTGACCGTTACGCTGGCCGGCTCGGAGGCGCAGCCGCCGGAAGTGCCGACGGCCTGGTAGGTGTAACTGCCCGGCTGGGTAGGCGTAGCCTGCACCACGACACCCGATGTACCGTTCAGGCCGGCCCCGGCCCAGGTGTAGGCCGAAGCGCCGGAGGCCGTCAGGGTGACTGTTTCGCCCAGGCAGGCGGTGGCGGCATCTGGTGTTATGCTCACCTGTGGCGGTGTCGAGAAGGACAGGCTGATGGAGGCCGGCTCGGTACTGCAGCCATTCGTCGTTCCGACTACTTCGTAGCTATAAGTACCCGCCTGGCCGGGTGTCGCCTGAACAGTGGCGCCGCTGGTATTGTCGAGCCCGGGCCCGGCCCAGCTGTAAGTGGAAGCCCCGGATGCGGTTAGCGTAAGGGCATCGCCCAGGCAGGCAGTAGTGCCGGATGGCGCATTGACGGATACGGGGGCGACTACCGTAATATAGGCGTTCCGCATTTCCGTATCGCTGCCGGCGGCGTTTCCGGCGGTCAGGCTGACGTTGTAGATGCCGGGAGATCCGTATGTCACCGTAGGATTTTGCTGGGTGGACGACTGGCCGTTGCCGAAGTTCCACTGCCAGCTGTTGGGCGTATTGGTGCTGTTGTCGGTAAAGGAGACCGTCAGCGGCACCTGGCCGCAGAGGGCAGAGGCGGTGAAGGCGGCGGCCGGCGGCTGAGCGTTTCCTGTAACCCTTATGGTATAGTCTTCTACTTCCATGTTGCCGCGTGTCTGGCAGGGCGAAGGGTTGGGGCTGTCATCCGGGCTGGCCCGGTAAGAGACGCGCATCCGGTATTCTCCCGGCGCGATATTGGAGGGAATGGTTTTATTGGCAGTGACGGCCGTTTGGCTATCCGAGTTCTGGGAATGGAAAACCTCGTCAACCTCCGAGAAACTGTTGTCCTGGTTCCAGTCGATCCAGATTTTCCACCAGGCGCCATCCACGTTCGGCGCGGTTGTCCTTTGTCCCGGATATAAGCCCAGGGCATAGGTCTCACCCGGCTCTACTTCGGCGGCGAGCTGGCCGGAAAAGTCGTTGTATCCGTAGTCGGTGCCGGAGGCATGATCCAGCCCGGAAAATACAAACCGGTCGATCCAATAGTCCCAGGAGATGCCGTAAGAGAAGCAGTAGGGGTTGCCTTGCCCGAGGGTAGTGAAGAAAAAGGAGGGCGACCAGTTGCTGTGGAAGTCGCCGCATTTGCTGCGCACCTGCACTTCGTAATCTGAATCCGGAACGAGGTTCCCAAAGATGACCCCGGGGTCATCGTATCCATCGAATTCAAACCAGTTTCCGGCGGGAAGCCGGCGAATCTGCACCTGGTAGAGATCAGCGCCGGCAGCTGTGTCCCAGTCCAGAATGCAGTGGGCATGGCCTACATTAGTAGCAACGAGGCCCTGGGGGGAGTCACAGTCTGGCGGCGGCGGTTCGCAACTGGCTTCAAGGGAGTAGGATCCATACTCGTCGCCGTATCCCGTTACGTAAATCAGAAATTCCTTTCCGGGTTCGGCGATGAACTGGACGGTAGACAGCAGGCCATTGACGCTGCAATCCTCATCGTCGTTGCCGGCTTCGCAGACGAGGTTGTCGCAACTGCCGGAAAAAACGCCGATCTGCGTATTGAAATCCGTATCGAGCGAACAGGTAGTAAGGGTCACCAGCGAGCCGTCTCCTTCGAAGCGGTACCAACGGCCCGGAGCTGTGTTCAACCCTTGCGGGGCTATGCAGTCCGGCACCGGCTGCGGGCTGGCCAGAGTATATCCGCTGGCCGGTTCTCCGCATTCGATGAACGGTGCCTCACCGCAGCCGGCAAAAAGCGGCGCTTCTCCCAATCCCGAAAGCATGATTGAGAAAATTTGCTCTCCGCCGGTCAGATTTCCCTTATGCGTAACGAGGATGGCGTACTCTCCCGCCGGCAGGTCCTCAACAAATATCTGCTCCACATTGTCCCGGTCATTATCGCCGCGGGTGGCGGGCGAAGCCGGCATGGAAGGATTGAGGCGCCAGGGTGAATATACCGTGTTGTCGTTCAGGTTGAACAGGCGCAGGTCCAGGTCGTTGACCAGCATTCTGTCGTTGCAGTTCCAGGCGTCGTTGTTTGGTGGCGAACAAACGTCGCCGGGAAGATCCGTCCAGGCGATGGTCACTTTGATGCCGCCCACGCCATCGTGTTCAAAAAACAGGTTTAAAGGCTCGCCATTGACGAGGGTTTCCCGGGAGCTGAACCAATTGCGGCCATCGGCATCCGTCAGGAATTCTACTGCCTTTTGGGTGTTCATCAGCCCCCAGCCGAAGCTGTAGTCGGGCCCCGGGGCGGTGCCGCACTCGTCGGCCGTGTGGATGAGCAGGGCTTTCATGGCTGAGGCGCGCAGCGCAGCGCCCGGGAACAGGTTCGCGACGTGCTCCTGGATGAGCAGTATGGAGCCGGAGACCATAGGGGCCGACATGGAGGTGCCGTTATAGACGTCGTAAGTATTATTTCCATCCGCAGTACAGGATTCCACCGCGACACCTTTGGCGACGAGGTCGGGCTTGATGCGCCCGTCGTCGGTAGGGCCCCAGCTGCTGAAGGAGCTCATTTCCACATCACCGGGGTTAGTGGAGGTGCCGTAGCCTCCGGGCAGTTCTTCTACAGCGCCCACGGTCAGTATGTTCTTGGCAGTGCCCATGGTCGGGATGCAGTCGTAGCCACTACTGCCGCCGTCCGGCGGGCGGCTGGCGTTGCTTTGCACCCAAACCCCGGCGGCGTTCCTCACCCAGTGGGTGCCCGTGTGGTAATCGTTGCGGTCGTTGCCCGCCGATTTCACCGGCAGGTAAAAAGGAGCGTTGAACACGATGAAGTCTGCATCAGCTGCTTCGGAATCGTAATAACCGAATTTGTAATCGACATTATTGCTGTAGCTGGTATTGCCCCACCACTCCCATCTGTCGTCCACCGTATTGTAATTCCATCCGGATATCATTCCATAGGAGTGGTTGGAAACCAACCGTCCCTGGGCAGCCTCATTGGCCATCTCGCTGAGGTCGTTGTTGAAAGTGAAATTTCGGGAACGGGCGTTGTAGGCCATGCCGCGGGCGCTGGGCCGGTTGCCACGGGCAATAGCTGTGCCGGTTACGTGGGTGGCGTGATCGCCTATCCCGCTGTCATTATCAGCCAGGGTCACTTTTCCGGAAAGTTCGTTATGGGTATTGCGGGGCAGGGAGCCTTCCCAGATAGAGATGACAAAATCCTGGCCGGTAAGAGCGGTGCCGGCGCTCCCTCCCGGCCAAACTTCATCGGTGGAGATGGTCGACGCACCGCCGCGGTTATTGGTGATGTAGTATTTCAACTGGCCGGATTCATCGAACCCCTGCAACTCAAATTCACCCCCATTGCTGTTTTTGCCCCGGATGGGGTAGCCGATGTTCCGGGCGAACGCCTCCGCCCGGGCACGCTCCCCGTAATAGCGGATGCTGTCGCGCTTTGCCCATTCCAGCAGGGCTTTGCTGTTGGTTTCCCGGAGGATGTCGCTTTCCTTTTCCGGTTTGACGGGGGGTAAGGGCTGGCCTTCCAGGTGGGAGGCGAGGCTTAGGAAAAAGAGCGTGTTGAGGCAGATAAACAGGGTTTTAATATCAGACAGTGTTTTCATGTGACAAGGTGTTTAAATTGGTCAATCTGTTTTATTAGTGAGGACAGGTCGCCAATTGTCCCACCCGAACGGGGAAAATTTTAATTTTTGTCAGGTTGCCATTTGGGAGGCCGGGTGTTTTTTGCCACATAGGCCGCATAGGAGTTTTCGCATAGGGCACATAGAGGGGGACGATCGGCCGGATGGCGAAGGCTTTTAATCACATAGGGCATATAGCCCCTGGCCTATGTGTCCTATATGTCCTCTGTGGTTCAAAAGCATTGGGCAAGCAGGGGGCGCGCATTTCTATCCATTTCTACCCGTCTCCCTATTTCACCGCCTCCATATCCCCAATCCCGATCACCGCCGCCCAGTAGAAAGGATGGGCCGCCGTGCCGCTGTGCGCCTCCAGGTAGTCCAGCTTGGCGCGGCGCAGCGCCTCGTCCTTGGGCAGGCCGGCGCGCAGGTAACGGTAGAAGCTCACCATCAGTTCCTGGATTCTGCGGTCGTTCACCTGCCAGAGGGTGGTGGCGATGCTCTTGGCGCCCGCGTAGGCGAAGGCGCGCGCCAGGCTGATGATGCCCTCGCCGCGCTGCAGCTCGCCGGCGGCCGTCTCGCAGGCGGAGAGGGCGACGAGGTCGGCGTTGAGGGAGAGGTTGTAGAGGTCGCGCACGTAGAGCAGCTCGTTTTCCAGGCTGTCGGGGCGGGGGGCGAAGGCCAGCCAGGAGTAGTCGCCCGTGCGGCTGTCGGCTTTGCCGTGGGTGGGCAGGTGGATGAAACGGTAGTCGCCGGCCAGATTGGCAAAGCGCTCTTCGGTGGCGTCCTGGCCATAGAAAGCGTCGGTGTGGAAAATATTTTTCAGGCTGTCCAGCTCGGCGCCCGACCACGGCAGGGGCCGGAGGGTGCCGCTGCGCATGTCGGCCAGCCAGTCGCTCTGGTCGAGGTGGCTGGTCAGGATGGTGTCCGTATCGGCGAAGGGGGCCATAGCGAGCATCCCGCGGGTGGGCGCCTGCCGGTGCTTTTTCTGTTGCATCTCCCGCAGCAGGGTGGCGGAGTAGCTGTAGCTGATTTGTTTCTGCCGCAGCAGGTAGGGAAAATGCTCCGCCTGGTAGGCGTTCTGCGGCGCTTCGGTGAGCAGGGCTTCAAAGGGGATGTATCCCAGGATGCCGTCGGGCACGATGATCAGGCGCTCGGGCAGTTGGCCGGCTACGGGGGCGAGCAGTTTGTCGTACAGTTTCGGAGCTACTTCCGCGTACGCTTCCAGGTTGGCAATGTGGGGCCGGCTGATGTGGTGCCGCAGTTGTTCCACCCAGTCTTTCAGGGGGAAGTCGCGCTTTACCTCGAATACCTGATAATCATCCTTCTTCACCAGAAAGATAAAGATGGAGCTGTCGCCGACGAAGTATTCGAGCAGGGCCTGGCCGTCGTCCAGCAGGCTGTCCTGGACCTCCTTTATTCCAGCGAGGCGTTGCTCAAACTTCAAGCGGTAATATTCCCGGTGGTCGCGGGCAAGGCGTTCCTTCAGCTTTACGTAAGCCCGTTGCGCTTCGAACAATTGCCTGTTGTTGTCGGCAATGGAAGCCCGGTCCGCCTGGCCTCCTTTTCTGGACTCCTCCAGGATCGCGTTTTCCAATTCATTCATTTGGGTATTCAGGTCCTGTTCTTTTTCCACGAGGGAATCCGGGACGCCCCCGAAAGACAAGGCGTTGGCTTCCCGGATGGCTTCCAGGAGGAGCATCGCTTTGCTGCGTTCTGAAAGCAGAAACGCTGCTTCCTTGTCTTTGCCGGCTGGCGCCGCACTCCTTATTTTTAATTGAATGGCGGCTGAAATGGCAGGCTGAGCAAGAGCGGAAAGTTGCTTTTTGGATTGCGAAAAAGTCAGGTTAGCCCGTTCGCCTTCAATGATGGCGATCGCCTCGTCCAGGGCGGATGCCGCCGATTCTTTCTGCTCCGGGTCTCCGGTTTGCCAGTAGGTTTGCGCCAGGGCTATGCCCTTGCCCGCCAGGCTTCGGTAATATTCTCCAGGCAGGTAGATCGACAGGCTGTCCTGAGCTGTGTCCGGCCGGTTGGCTTCGAGAGCCAGGCCAAAGTATTCGATCGCTTCCTCGTATTTGCCTTGCCGGGCGTAGTTCTCCGCCAGGGAGTTGCAGGCGCCGGCAACATCGGGGTGGCGGTTGCCAAAAAGGCGCTTTCGGGCCTGCAGGGCCTGTTCGTAGGCGCGGGTGGCTTGTGGATAGTCGCCCTTCAGGTGGTAGGCGTCGCCCAGGGCCAGGTCGGCATCCGAGACGAGGTGGTGCGGCTCTCCGAACAATCCGGCCAGGCCGGCGCGGGCCTGGCGGAGGTAACTCAGTGCCTCCTCATGCCGGCCCGTCTCGGAGAGGACGATGCCGAGGGTGGTCAATGTGCTTTGGTAAATCGCTTCCTCTTTGCCTACCGCTTTTTCATATACGTCCAGCGCCTTTCCCAGGTATACGAGGGCAGAGTCGGGCTGCTCCGTTTTGCTGAGCAGCACGCCAAAATTGTGATAGGACTGCCCCAGGTCAGCATGGTGAGGAGGCAGGGAGGCTTCCCGCAGGAACATGGCCCGCCGGCTGTAGTGCAGCGCCTGGCCGTAATCCTGCATGACTTCGTAGCAGGCGCTCAGGTTGTTCAATACGGCACCTACATAAGGATGTCCCTTGCCGAGGGCAGCTTCAAAGATATGCAGCGACCGTTCGAGGTGAAATACCGCTTTGCGGTAGGCAGCCTGGAAATAATAGGCGGCGCCGAGGTTCAGGTGGCCGATCCCGGCATCGACGCCCTCGGGGCCGGTCGCTTCTTCCCAATAAGCCAGGGCCTGCTTTTTGAGTTCCAGCGCCCCGGCGAATTTGCCGAGGCCTTCCCGGGCGACGGCCAGCGTATTGCTCAGATGCCCCAGGAAGAGCTTGTTGCCGGGATATTTCCGCCGGCAAATCTCCAGTGCCTTCTGTGCGATTTCTTCTGCTTTGGCAAATTGCCCCATATTGTTGTAAGTGCCCGCCAGGTTGTTGTACAGAGGCATCATTTCGCTGTCTTCTTCGCCCACCACCTTCAGCCCGATCCGGAAAGCTTCCTCTTTGACCATCAGCGCGCTGTCGAGCTCTCCGGCATGGTCCAGGGCCACGCCAAGCGAAGTCAGAGCCTGCATGACCTGGCGGCTGACCATAGGGAAAATGGCTCGGCGGATGGATAATACGTGATGCGCCGTTCGTCGTGCCGCTTCAATATCGCCTTCTTTCAACAAGCACCTCACTTCAATATTCAGGCCGTTCGCCAGCCGGATGCTGTCTACATCCTCCATCTGATCCAGGGCTAGCAGGACTGTGTCCAATAGTAGGCAGGCAGCGTCCAGGTTGTTGTTTTCTGCGAGGGCGACGGCGCGGTCCACGGCAGCATAAACCGGAAGCGTATCGCCGGGCAGGCCCCGCTTTGAAAAGCAGCCTGCTGCGAAAATGATTAGCAATAAAATTCCTGCCGTTTGAAAAAGCTTGTTGGTCATAAAAAGAGGTTGAAGTGAAGCGTTTCTTTTTTTAAGTACAAGTTCAAGTCCGAAAACGGCACCGCTCTGAATTTGCACTTGCACTTGTACTTGAACTTGAACTTTCCCTATTTGAGAGCATCCATATCCCCAATCCCGATCACTGCCGCCCAAAAGCAGGGGTGGGCCGCCGTGCCGCTGTGCGCCTCCAGGTAGTCCAGTTTGGCGCGGCGCAGCGCCTCGTCCTTGGGCAGGCCGGCGCGCAGGTAGCGGTAAAAGCTCACCATCAGCTCCTGCGTGCTGCGGTCGTTGACCTGCCAGAGGGTGGTGGCGATGCTCTTGGCGCCCGCGTAGGCGAAGGCGCGCGCCAGGCTGATGATGCCCTCGCCGCGCTGCAGCTCGCCGGCGGCCGTCTCGCAGGCGGAGAGGGTGACGAGGTCGGCGTTGAGGGAGAGGTTGTAGAGGTCGCGTACGTAGAGCAGCTCGTTTTCCAGGCTGTCGGGCCGGGGCGCGAAGGCCAGCCAGGAGTAGTCGCCCGCGCGGCTGTCGGCCTTGCCGTGGGTGGGCAGGTGGATAAAACGGTAGTCGCCGGCCAGATTGGCAAAGCGCTCTTCGGTGGCGTCCTGGCCGTAGAAGGCGTCGGTGTGGAAAATATCTTTCAGGCTGTCCAGCTCGGCGCCCGACCACGGCAGGGGCCGGAGGGTGTCGCTGCGCAGGTCGGCCAGCCAGTCGCTCTGGTCGAGGTGGCTGGTCAGGATGGTGTCCGTATCGGCGAAGGGGGCCATAGCGAGCATCCCGCGGGTGGGCGCCTGCCGGTGCTTTTTCTGTTGCATCTCCCGCAGCAGGGTAGCGGAGTAGCTGTAGCTGATTTGTTTCTGCCGCAGCAGGTAGGGAAAATGCTCCGCCTGGTAGGCGTTCTGCGGCGCTTCGGTGAGCAGGGCTTCAAAGGGGATGTATCCCAGGATGCCGTCGGGCACGATGATCAGGCGCTCGGGCAGTTGGCCGGCTACGGGGGCGAGCAGCTTGTCGTACAGTTTCGGAGCCACTTCCGCGTAGGCCTCCATGTTGGCGATGTGGCGCCGGCTGATGTGGTGCCGCAGTTGTTCCACCCAGTCTTTCAGGGGGAAGTCGCGCTTTACCTCGTATACCTGATAATCGTCCTTCTTCACCAGAAAGATGAAGATGGAGCTGTCGCCGACGAAGTATTCGAGCAGGGCCTGGCCGTCGTCCAGCAGGCTGTCCTGCACCTCCTGCACGGAGACGGTGCTGAGGTCGTATTTGAGGTTGTAGTACTCGGGGTATTCGGTTTCGAAGCGGGCTTTGAGGCTGTCGTAGGCCTGGTTGAGGTCGAAGAGGCGGGAGCTGATGGCCAGCACAGTGGTGTCGGTCTCTTCGAGGCCTTCGCTGAGTTTTTCCTGGCGCTTTTTGTCGTAGTAGGTGATGTCGACGCGGAGGTCATACTCTTTTTCCAGGAGGCTGTCGGGGATGTTGGCGAAGTGGAGGGCGTTGGATTCCTGGATGGATTGGTAGAGGAGGAGGGATTTGGAGCGTTCGGAATAATCAAAAGCAGATTGTAATTTTGTATCATGTTCCAGGAGCAGCAGGGTGGTTTGGATCGCCTCTTCTAAAAGCGATTGTTGCATTGACAAAAACACAGATCTACTCTCATCTCCGCTATAAAAAGCCAACCCCATCTGAAGGGATTGAATTGCTAAATCAAAATGTTTTTTAGCACCCCAAAGTAGCTTAGGCTTATTTTTATTCGACCAGGAAAAAAAGTTCTTTCCTTTGAGGTGAAGCGTCTTAGCTAATCCAAGCTGGTTTGGATATTCATCGTTGTTTAATACGGCTAAAGAAATATCAAATACTGAGTCTGCTTTTTCAAATTGTGATTCTTTTGAATAACAAACGGCTAAATTATTCAAGTTGCGAAAAAGGTCTGTAAACCCTTCGCCGTATAGCCCTTTCAATATTTCTACAGTCTGCATAAAACAATTTCTGGCATCTTCTAAGTTTTCATTATTTAAATGGACTCCGCATAAATTCGATAAAGCGAAAATACTTGAAAAACTTTCTTTTCCGAAAATTTCTAAGGCAAGTGCTCTTGATTCCTCCAGAATTTTGATAGCTGACTCATATTCTTCTAAACCAATATAACACTGACCTAGCCCGTAGTAAGAGGAAATAATTTCAAAATGCTTAAGCCCCAAAGCTGATTTCCTGATCTCCAGCCCCTTTTGAATGTTTTCCAACGCCTTTGAAAAAAGCCCTAATTCCAGGTAAATAGTGCCTAAATTATGATAAGTAGTTCCAACCAAAGAGTGATTTTTCCCAAATGTATTTAGTCTAATCATCAATGTTTTTTCATAACAGTCAAGTGCTCTGTTAAGGTCTCCTAAAGTATGATATACCAGACCTAGATGGTTATACAAATAAGCACGACTCGGATGATTGGGAGGAAAAAATTTACGATATATTTTTTCCACATCAGTGAAAATAGTTAAAGCTTTATTGTGCTGTCCTAAATAATAATAACACACCCCAAGGTTGTCCACGGAAATAGCCGTGGTAGGATGAAACTTTCCTAAAAGTTCTTCCCTGATTTGGACGCTTTTTTCAAAATGCTCTATGGCTCTATGAATATCTCCTTCTTCCAGCTTAACCGTCCCCAGGTTATTGTATGTTTTTGCAATGCTTAGGCTATCAGTGCTATCAGTGTTTTTTTGAATGGCTAAAACTTTTTCCAAGTAGGAGGTTGCTTGGGAATATTCACTTCTTGCGAGATGTAGCATTCCAATATTGTTTAATGAAGTTACAACCGCAGGATGCTCTGATGGCAATAAGGAATCTCTTATCGCAAAGGCTTTTTCGTAGTTAATTAGTGCCGAGTCTAACTGCTCTAATGTTTTGAAACAGTAACCCAAAACGTTATAACAGGTTGCTTGGTCAAGAGTGTTATCTAAGCCGATTTCTGCAAATAAACCAATTGCATTTTGAAGATTAGCTTTAGCTTCATGATAATTTCCTAGATAAATATTACAAACCCCAAGGGAATTCAAAACTTCACAAATTTCTTTTGATCTAGGGCCAACGGTTCCTATATAAATTTCTTTTGATTTCTTGATAGCGGTTAAGGCTCCTCTATAGTTACCTTGCCCTACTTCTCTACTAGCCTCTTCCAACAACCCCCTCGCCCGACTTGTATCCGCCATCGTATACCTCACAGTATCAGTCAAGACACTGTCCACCCCCTGCGCCCCGCCGAACCGGGGGCAGAAAAGAAAAAGCACCAGGAAAACGATGGAAGGGAAAAAGCGCGCTGCGGCCATTGATACAGGTTTTAAGCGTGTTGCCTGTTGTTAGTTGTCCGTTGTTTGTTGCCAAACCAGCAACAAACAACGGACAACCGACAACCAACCGCAAAATAGGAAAAGGCGGGAACAATGTGGCCGGGTTTCGGGTGTTTTTTTTACCGCATACGAGTTTTTCAGGGGGGCAAAGGCTTTTAATCACATAGGGCACATAGCCCGTTGTCCGATGCGGTTCAGGAGGGATGGGCATCCGGCGTTTTTTTTGCCACATAGGGCACATAGCGGTTTTCACATAGGGCACATAGCCCGTTGTCCGATGCGGTTCAGGAGGGATGGGCATCCGGCGTTTTTTGCCACATAGGGCACATAGTGGTTTTCACATAGGGCACATAGCGCAATGTAGACGAATACTCCCCGCTCATTGGACATCTGGCAAGTGTTTCCAGACATTACTACGCATCTCCATGTATTTCCATGTATCTCCATGTATTTCAATATATTTCCACGTCCTTTCACCCATTTCCATGTATTTCCACGTATTTCCCTTTCACAAAAGCCCTCCCCAGTTTGAATAATTTCCCTTTTCAATTATCTTGTAAAAAAATGCCCCTCAAGGGCACATTCACCAGTTTACTTTCACTAACCTCACGAAGCAATTCATGTACACCGATGCCCAGATCGTAGCCATGATGCAGGGAAGCCGTGAAGAGCAGGACAAAGCGCTGGAGGATTTCTTCGGCAACCCCGGGCACCGCAACGCCGTCCTGAAAACGATAACAGGCAAGGGCGGGACGGAACACGAGGCCGAAGACGCCTTCTCGAAGGGAATCATGATATTCTGGCGCCACCTCCGCAATGGCAATTTCCGGGGGGATAGCACCCTGCACACCTACTTCGTAGGCATCTGCAAGGGCTGCTGGCTGGACGGCCGCAAGAGCAGCCACTTCAAGCGGACCACCCTGACCGACGACTTGCCTGCCCTGGATCAGGAACGCGAGGAACGCCAGGATACGCCGGAGGCAGCGCTGCTCGCCAAAGAACGGGACGAACAACTCCGGGAAATACTGGGCCTGCTCGGCGAGCGCTGCCAAAAGGCCATATTGATGAAATACCAGGGCTACAGCAGCGAAGATATAAAAGAACAGCTCGGCCTGTCCGGCGAAGAACAAGTCCGTAAGGTTCGGTACAAGTGTATGACGAAACTCCGGGACAGGATAAAAGAGGACCCCCGATTGTATGCCATTTTAAAGAGCCTGATCAATGGAAAAGGATAAAGATAAATACGAAGCCTTATACTATCAACTGGAAGACTACCTGGACGGCAAGCTCCCGGAAAAGGAAAGCAAGGCGCTGCAGGCCCGGATCGCCGCCGAAGAGGAGGTAGCAGAGCAGCTGGCGCTCGTCCGCCTGGAGCGCGAACTGGCCCGCCTCATGGATGAGGACGAGATGGAGGCCAAAATGAAACAATGGGCCGGTAAGCCGAAAGAGGAGAATGGCGCGCCGCCGGCCGGAAGGGGAGGGGGTAACCGCTGGCTGTGGGGCGGGGTGATCCTCGCGTGCCTGCTGGCAGTTGGTTACTGGTTTTTTATGCCTGAACCGCCGCCGGGTGGCCAGGGGCAGGAACAAATTGGGGCAGATCAACCCAATGAGCCCTCCTCCCCGGACGAGGGGACGCTATCGCCGGACGCACAGCAAGGCGGAGAAACCACAACCTCCGGGCAGGAACGGCAACTGACGGATACGGTCCCGGGAACTGCCCCGCCTCCAACGGCCCCCGAAAAAAAGCCTCCGGTAGCAGAAACGCCCACCCGCCAAGAAAAAGATAAGGCGCAGCAACTGGCCCTCGCCCTGGCCAAAACGACCTCGCCTATTGAGCACACCGGCGCCCGAAACGCCGACCGCCGCTCAGCGGATGAAGAGGAGTCGCCCCTGGACAAGGGCTTTCGCCTCATGGGCGAAAACAACCTCAAAGGGGCACGGGAAACCCTGGAGGCCATCCCCCCGGAACCCCGGGGCATCTACCTCAACGCCCGCCAGTACCTGGCCTATGTCTATTTCGAGCAAGGAGACTACCAGGCTGCTATCCCCGTCTTAGAGGACCTCATCCGCATCCCATACGCCGATGCAGGCAAGATGAAGTGGTACCTGGCCCTGGCCTATTTGTCCACAGGAAACACCGGCAAAGGGCTGCCGCTGGCCCGGGAGGTGGCGGCAAATGATCGGGAAAAGAAGGCGCAGGAGGCGGCTGTAAAATTGCTGAGGGATTTGGGAGAGAAGTGAAGGTCCGGCGCCCATTATTTCCCGGCACCTGTTGCTATTATGCCCAACAAACATTATGTTTGTAAAGCATAATATTCGCCTGTGCCATTCTACAACCGCCAGAACGAAGTCCGCCGCCTGCGCAGAGCACTTTCCAGCAACAAAGCCAACCTGATGGTGTTGTACGGTCGCCGCCGTTGCGGCAAATCTACCCTGATCAGGGAAGTGCTGTCAGAAGAAGACATTTACTTCATGGCGCCGCAGGCAGATGAGGCAGTTCAGCGCGCCCAACTGGCCAGCGTGATCTCTGCGCGGATTAAGGGATTCGATCAGGCTGTTTATCCCGACTGGGAATCCCTGTTCACCAGCCTGCAGAACAGTTTAGGGCACCGTACTCCGCCTATTGCCCTCTGCCTCGACGAATTTCCTTACCTGGCCAAGTCGTCTTCCCCTCTGCCCAGCCTCATTCAGAAAGTAGTGGACGAAGTCGGGCAGCGCAGGTTCCATCTCATTTTATGCGGCTCTTCCCAACAGATGATGCAGGGAATGGTGCTGGACAGCACGGCGCCTCTGTACGGGCGGTCAAACGAAATCCTGAAGATTGCGCCCCTGGAAGCCGGATGGCTCATAGATAGCCTGAATTGCCCGCCTGCCCAGGCTGTCGGGGAGTATGCCACCTGGGGTGGCGTACCCCGGTACTGGGAAATACGGCAAGAATACGACACCTATGAAGAAGCGGTGAAAGATGCCATCCTGGACCGCCTGGGAATTCTCCACGAAGAGCCCACCCGCCTCTTCCTGGACGATATGCGGGAGTCCGTCCAGGCCTATTCCATCCTGGCGCTCGTAGGTAAAGGCAGCCACAAACTGTCGGAGATCGCCGGCCGGCTGAACAAGCCCGCAACCCACCTGGCGCGCCCTCTGAACCGCCTGATCCAGCTTGGCTACCTGAAAAGGGAAATCCCGTTCGGGGAATCCCTGAAGTCCAGCAAAAGGACGCTTTACAAACTGGCAGATCCCTTTATGAATTTCTACTTCTCCTTCGTGTCGCCCAACCTGTCCCGCCTGGAATTGGGGCTTACGGAGCAGGTGTACGAAGGCCTGGCACCCCAGTTCAATGCCTTTTTTGCCGGCGAATGGGAAAACCTCTGCCGCCGCAGCGCGCCCATGGCGCCCATCTCCGGCCTGTCCTTCGGCCGGGCCTCCCGCTGGTGGGGGCCGAATGAAAATGGTGAAATGATGGAACTGGACCTCGTGGCCGAATCGGTGGATAAGAAATATCTACTGGTAGGGGAATGCAAATGGGCAGATATCGCCAATCCGGCCCCCATCTTCCGGAACCTGATCCAAAAGGCTCAATTGCTGCCAGGCCTGAAAAGCAGGAGTATCGTGCCGGCTTTATTCGCAAAATCGTCAGAAACAGAAGTAGGCGTAAATTTTCCAGTATTCACCCCCGCGGAAGTCATGGCACGGCTAAAACGATGAGCCATCCCGCTCCGCTATGTGTTCTATGCGATAAAAAAGCGCCGGCCCCCAAAAGCAAAAGCCCCCGCCTATGTGCCCCATGCGAAAACCTCTATGTGCCCTATGTGATAAAAAAGCGCCGGCCCCCCTCACAGTATGCCCTATGTGTTAAAACACCCCGCCTTCCACAAATCAAAAAAAAATCCCCGAAAACTTGACACATACCTACAAGTATGTATATATTTGCCCCTATGAAAGACACCCGCCGGCAAATACTGGAAAAAAACTACGAAGCCATCCATGAGCACGGCTTCCAGGGGCTGCGCACCGACCAGGTGATCAAAGAACTCGGCATCACCAAGGGCGCTTTCTACCACTACTTTTCCGGCAAGCAGGAACTGGGTTATTGCGTCGTCGATGAGATCATCGCCCCGCAGTATCTCGACCATTGGAACCAGCTTTATGCCTACGTCGGCCACCCGGTGGAGGGCATCATCGAGCGCCTGATGGCCCTGCGCCGGGACATCCCCCCGGAGAACATCCGCCTCGGCTGCCCGCTCAACAACCTGATCCAGGAAATGGCGCCGCTGGACGAAGGCTTCCAGCAGCGGCTCAACCGCATCGCCCGGGGCATGCACCTGGCCATTCATGATGCCCTGGCCCGCGGCCAGAAAGCCCGCCTGGTCGACCCGGACGCCGACCCCGAAAAGGCCGCCTTTTTCGTGTTGTCCACCCTGGAAGGGGCCTTCGGCATCTCCAAATCTTTCCAGAACCGGAAACCGTTCGACGCTTCCGTGGAACTGTTGATCAATTACTTGCGAACCCTGAAAAAGAGCGCCTGAGTTATCCTGAATGGCAAAGGTGTATTTAACCACCTACGGTGCCATTTTTTTTGCCCTCGATACATACAAACTAGTATGTAGTTACTTATAGAAATCGAATTTATCACCTTTTAAATACAAAAAAAATGTACGTCATCACCGGAGCAACCGGGAACACCGGAAGCAGAATCACTGAAATCTTACTCGAAGCAGGGAAATCCGTAAGGGCCGTCGGCCGCAGCGCCGAACGGTTGCAGCCCCTGCTGGAAAAGGGCGCCGAAGCCGCCGTCGGCGGCCTGGAGGACAAGGAGTTCCTGGCCAGCGCCTTCCAGAGGGCCACCGCCGTGTACGCCCTGATCCCGCCCAACTTTGGAGCGGATGATTTCCGGGCCTATCAGGACAGGGTGGGCAGGGCCATCGCCGGCGCGATTCGCCAGGCAGGCGTTAAATACGTCGTCACCCTTTCCAGCATCGGCGCGCACTCTCCCGAGACGGGCGTGGTAGCCGGGTTGCATGACTTCGAACAGGAACTGGCGAAGATCGGTGGCATCAACGTACTGAACCTGCGCGCCGGCTTCTTCATGCAGAACCTGCTGGGCAACATCGGCATCATTAAGCAGATGGGCATCAACGGGGGGTTCCCCATCGAAGGGGATGTCAAAATGCCCATGGTACATACCGAGGATATTGCAGAAGTGGCGACAAGGCATCTCCTGAAGCTGGACTTTCAGGGACAGTCTCATACCTACGTGGCGGGCCAGCGCGACCTCTCGCTCAAAGAAGCTACTCAGGTGCTGGGCGAAACCATCGGCAAACCGGAGCTGCCCTGGGTAACCTTCTCCTACGAAGACGCCAAAGCAGGCATGCTGCAGAACGGCTTCCCGGAAACCCTGGCCGACAATTACGTGCAGTTCTCCCGTGCCGCCAATGAAGGCATCCTGGACGAGGACTACCAACGCCGGCCGGAGTACACGACGCCCACCAGCATTGAGGAGTTTGCCCGGGAGTTTGCAGCGGCGTACCGGGCGGGGTAGGGGGAGTGTTGTTGGTTGATTGTTGTTTGTTGCCGGTTGGGAGTGTTCAAAGAACTGTGTCAACCCGCATTTTTCTAACCGCAGGGAACCTGCCTGCCCCCCCTGCCGGCCATACCGGCACGGTAGGCGGGCTGGCCCCAGTCGCCAGCCGGCCAGGCAGGTTGCCTGGCGAAAAAAATTTTACCCGGCTGCCTAGACGGGAGCTCGCCTGAAATGGGGAACTTATTTTTCTCCGGCCCCTAAGTGTTAAAAAAACACCCCCCAACCACATTATTCTGCTCTTTGCCTATTTTGCCCCTCCATCCCCATCGCCCCATAAACCCTAAACACCAATTTCAAACCGACATGGCTATATGAACACCTATCTGTTTACCCTGAACGGGCTGGCCGCAGCGCTCTTTCGGTTACACGCTTATGGACCTGGGCGACTTCGTCGGTGCCGACAGCATCTTTGAAGAAGCCAGGGGCCGGCTGGAGCGCAACCCGGACAGAGGGGCATTTTATTTTTTGCAGGTGCTGGGCCTGATCCGGGGGTTCAATACCAACCAGTCTTATGACAAAGCGCTGGCTACCGGGCGGGAAGCCCTCCGGTATGCAGATCAAGTGGAAGGGCAGGACCGGATAAATGTGGCCTATGTGTATAATGCTATTGGAGTCACTTACCGGAAAATGGGCGCATTTTACGATGCCATTGACATGATTAATAAATCGATGGAGATAAAGAAATCGCTGTTTCATCAAAACTGAACGCCCAATGTAAACAGCAGGCACGACGCATCCACCACTTCCGTCCGGTGCAGCGTGCTTATTTTCTGGCGGGCGTTGTGGTACCGCACGCCGAGGTTGACAAGGTCGGCGATAATGACGCCTCCTCCGCCGGAGTAGGCCAGGTTGACGGAGCCGTTCACCTGTTCGAGCCCGTTCAGGGGCAGCATGTAGTTGCCTCCGGCAGTCGCCTGCCCATAAAAGCGGAGCGGCTGCAGCAGCGCCCCGGTGCCGATCCGGCCACCCAGCATGGCCCAGGAATTCACCAGTCCGCCCTGGAGGCTTCCCTTTTGTTCGATATAGTTTATAGAATTGTACGTGCCGGATAGGTGGCCGACGAACGCCAGATGGTTGGTGTAGTAATTGGCGTACTCCATCCCCAGGGTATACCCCCGTTCAAAACTGGATACCGCTCCGCCCGGCATGGCCACCCCGCCAAAAACCTGGAGCTGTATGGGATACATAACGTCGATGTATCGCTTGTTTAGTTTCCGGGCAGCAACCGGAGGCTTTAGGTTTCCTGCCACAGCCGTTTTCGGTGCCTCTGCCTGCGCTGCGGCTTCAGGCAAACGGTTGAACCACAGCTCGGTGCCGTTGGCCATCTTCACCCGGTCGACCGCCGTCTTGGCAATGTGCAGGTTCCCGCCGTCCTGTTTTCCGAATATTTTGTAGTGGATGTATTTGCCGGCAAGGCTCCCGACCCGGGCGGTGATCACCTCGCCGTCGAGGCGGTAAATGTAGTCCTGAGCTTGGGCAAAACAGAAGGACAAACTGAACAAAACCAGCGAGAATAAGTGTCTGAGTGTTGAAGTGTACATAAATCCAGGGTTTGAGTTTTGAAAAAATCGAAAGCTTGAACAAGCTCCGGGGCCACGCCGCACAATGCGGCCTGCACTTCAGTAGTGGCGGCAGTTGGGAAATTGTCCCCCCGGGCCTTGGTTTTTTTCTGAAAAAAGGCAACCATTTCCCTTCTATTGAAGTAGAACGGAAAGGCTGCAAAAGAGCTGTCATCAACTCTAACAGATTGATCCTGAAATTATGGTAACTTCCTGTTGACCCTGGAAAACAATTGCAGCTTCTAATTGGGAGCATTTCACAGGGTACATCCTGTTCTGGGCTACCCGTCTGACGTTGGACAGCAGAAAGGGGAAAGCCGAGCGGAGTCGAGGCCAAGCGTTTGCAGGAGGCATGGAGTGGCCAACCTCAGACGGGTAGCCCTGTCCGGTTTTTTCCTTCGGCCCCGCTTTCGTTCCGGGCTAACTAAAATGCGCCTTTTGCTGTTTGGAAAGAATATGTTTTGGCATTGGCAAAAGCCAGGTGAGATATATTCCGCAAGGACGGCATTTCACATTGCCTGCGGCCTTTCCCTGCCGGAAGTCAACCCCGGGAATAGCCGGATTTCAGGAGATTCATCAGGAATTTCTCTTTTGATTATCAGGACAAAAGCATAAATTTGCAGCGATTTTTGAGAACCCATTCATTTTCACTAGATAAATACTCATGTAAATATGGCAAACACAGGTCAAGTCAAGCAGGTTATCGGCCCTGTGGTAGACGTTAGTTTCTCCAAAGAAGGCTCCAAACTCCCCGAAATCCTGAATGCACTCGAGATCAAACGCCCCAATGGGGAAACGCTGGTGCTGGAAGTACAGCAACACCTTGGCGAAGACAGCGTCCGGGCTATTGCCATGGACTCTACCGACGGGCTGACCCGCGGCACCGAGGTGGTCGACACCGGCAAGAACATCGCCATGCCGACCGGCGAAGCGATCAAGGGCCGCCTGTTCAACGTGGTGGGCGAAGCCATCGACGGCATTGGCCCGGTATCCAAAGAACAATCGGCGCCCATCCACCGCAAGCCGCCGACCTACGAAGAGCTCTCCGTGGAAAAGGAAGTGCTCTACACGGGCATCAAGGTAATTGACCTGATCGAGCCGTACCTCAAAGGCGGAAAGATCGGCCTGTTCGGGGGTGCCGGCGTAGGCAAGACGGTGCTTATCCAGGAGCTGATCAACAACATCGCCAAAGGGTACGAAGGCATCTCTGTGTTTGCCGGCGTTGGAGAACGCACCCGCGAGGGGAACGACCTGATGCGCGAGATGCTGGAAGCCGGCATCATCCGCTACGGCGAAGGCTTCATGAAGTCGATGGAAGCCGGCGGCTGGGACCTGAGCAAGGTCGACATGGCGGAGCTGAAGGAATCCAAGGCCACCTTCGTTTTCGGCCAGATGAACGAGCCGCCCGGCGCCCGCGCCCGCGTGGCCCTTTCCGGGCTGACCATCGCCGAGTACTATCGCGACGGCGATATGAACGATCCCATGGGCGGCCGGGACATCCTCTTCTTCATCGACAACATCTTCCGCTTCACCCAGGCTGGCTCCGAGGTGTCCGCCCTGCTGGGCCGTATGCCTTCGGCAGTAGGCTACCAGCCGACCCTGGCCACCGAGATGGGGCTGATGCAGGAGCGCATTACTTCTACCAAACGCGGTTCTATTACTTCTGTACAGGCCGTTTACGTGCCGGCGGACGACCTGACGGACCCCGCCCCGGCAACGACCTTTGCCCACCTCGACGCCACTACGGTACTGAGCCGTAAGATCGCCGCCCAGGGCATTTACCCGGCCGTGGATCCGCTCGATTCCACCTCCCGCATCCTCGACCCCGCCATCATCGGCAATGAGCACTACGACTGCGCCCAGCGTGTGAAGAACATCCTCCAGCGTTATAACGAGCTGCAGGACATCATCGCCATCCTGGGCATGGAAGAATTGTCGGACGAAGACAAGCTGGTGGTTTCCCGCGCCCGCCGCGTTCAGCGCTTCCTGTCGCAACCGTTCCACGTCGCGGAAGCTTTCACCGGCATCCCGGGCACCATGGTGCCCATCGAAGAGACCATCCGCGGCTTCAACATGATCATCGACGGAGAGGTCGACCAGTACCCGGAAGCCGCCTTCAACCTCAAAGGCTCGATCGACGAAGCCATCGAGGCAGGAGAGAAAATGCTGAAGGAAGCGGAAGCTAATTAAGGTTTAAAAAGAGCGTTTATTATGAATATCACCGTTCTCACGCCGGAAAAGGAAATCTTCCACGGCAGCATCAACTCGGTGAAGGTGCCGGGCAGCCAGGGTGCCTTTCAGGTTCTCAAAAATCACGCCCCCATCGTCTCTTCTCTCGAAGAAGGCAAGGTGTCCATCGTCACCGCCGGCGGCGGATACCGCTATTTCGATATTGAGAGCGGCGCCATCAAGGAAAGCCAGGAAGAGGGCAGAACGCTGACCTTTACTATACAGGGCGGCTTCATCGAAGTGCTGAATAACGAAATATCCCTTCTGGTAACCGGAGTGGAAAACGGGCTGAACGGCATGGGTTAGATAATCAGCCCGCTCTAAACAGAAAAGTCATTTTGCTGAGTATATCGGGGAGCAAGCACCTGCTTGCTCCCTTCTTTTTCGGACGCCCCCCTTCCGCTCGTCAGGGCAGGTTTTCAAGTGGCCCGTATCCCAATTAACCTTCTAAGTCCTAACCCAAGTTCGATATGTAGGCCCCAACTTTTCACCAGCCCAGTGTTTGCGGTCCGCCGTCGGCCGTCAGCCGTTAACCGTCCGCCGAGGTTGGGGTCTACATATCGAAAACCGGCTAAGTATTATTCCCCAACACATACATCTGTTCGAGCGTCGGCACCGCGCTGCCGCCCCGGTCTTCCAGGGTAACGGCGAAGGCATTGGCATCGGGCACAAATTCCACTTCCCGCAGGGGTTCTCCGCCTTCCTGGTAATCAAAAACCCCCATGCTGACCTGCCGGTCGCCGACGATGGCCCAAAGCTGGTACTGTTTTTCGGCATCATTGGGCGGCAACTGGCCTACGCCCAGCAGAGACCGGCGGCTTTCGGGGTTATAAAAAACGGTGGCCACAGCGCCGGGCGAAAGGCCTGTGCTTTGCATGACGACCGCCCGGGTGGCGGGTTGCCGTACGAAGTCCAGAGAACGCTCCAGTTGTTGGGCGACGGCCTGAACGCTGTCGCAGGACTGCTGCAGGGAAGCCATTTGCTGGTTCAGGCCGGCCATGTCAGCACTCTGCCGGCGATTCATCTGATAGGCGGCCAGCAAGCCGGCAACGGCGGCGGCCAGCAACAAACCGGCAGCATAACCCAGGATGCGCAGCCGACGGCCGACAGGCCTGGCAGCGACCTTGTGTTCGGCGTGCAATCGTTCCAGGATGGCCGTCAATACGCCGGGCGGGGGCATCCTGCCGTGGAGCAGGGCGTATTCTTCCATGGCAACCTCGATCGCATCGAGTTCCTCGCGGATCTCCGGATACTGTTCGGCAAACTTCTCCACCTCCGCCTCTTCCTGCGGCGAGAGCCTGCCCAGAACGTAATGCTCCAGGATGCCGGATGATATGTATGATCTAATATCCAAGGTATCTTCTTACTGTTTCGATCAATGAAAATAAAAAAATGGAAACCAGCCCCTCGTCTTTCAGGATGGCGCGCAGGTCCTGAATCGCTTTTCTTGACCTCGACTTGATCGTACCCAGAGGAATGCCCAAAAGCTCGCTGGCTTCGCTCTGCGTATAATCCTGGAAGAACAGCAAGTCGATGATCTTCCGGCTTTGTTCGTCCATTTTGCTGACCACTTTTCTCAGGCCGGGGTCCGTTTCTTCGGGACTTTGGGTGAGGTTTTCATCAGTATATACGGAATCCGGGATGGATTCGGTTTTGCTGCCCTTTTTAAACTGGCTGGAGCGCAGGGTGTCAATGGCCATGTTTCTGCAAATCCGGGCCATCCAGGTGAAAAACCGCCCCTTCTTGGGATCATATTGTTCTACCTTATCCCAGATTTTCAGGAAAGCATCCTGCAGCACCTCTTCCGCAACCGCTTCCGTCCGGACCAGTTGAAAAATGATGTTATATAAAGCCGGCGAGTAATATTCGTAAAGCAGCGTCATGGCCCGTTGGTCCCTTTCCTGCATCAACCGCAGAATATCTTTGTCCAGGGGAAGCTTTTTACGGGTGTCCGTCATATTGGGTTCGATCAGTTGAATGAGCTTACTTTCTAATCCAGAAGCTGTAAACAAAGCCTGCCCCCTCTTCGTTTAAAGGCCAGTGGATGTAGCTGAGAGCTAAAGTAACTTTTTTTTTCAAAAAAGTGATGTTTGTCCGATCCGCAACTTGCGCGGGTTTCGTATTTCCTGTAAAGCAGTGTGGATTCCGTCCTCCAGTCACCACTCCTGGTTCTTCACCGGGAAATCTGTGAACAAGCATAAAGCAATATTGGCTTGCAGAGGCGAAATGCCTCCGGCAAAGGCATTACATCTATGCCCGAAACTCAACGAGGTTTCACCCGGTTGGCAGCAATGCCCGCCACCGGTAAGCTGTCTTCAAATCAAAAATGAAATTCATGAAATTACTTACACAACAAGCACTCTTCAGCCCTTTGGATGATGCCCTCCGGAAGGGAACACCGATCGCTCCGGTCTTTATTCTCGCATTCTTACTGTTGTTGCCGGCATTCCTTCCGGCACAAATGACGTTCAGGGCCTATCTGGCCGGCCGCAACGAGGCACTGCCGGTAGTTTCCCAGGCTTCGGGAGAGATCACCGCCATCCTCGACGGCAACCAGCTGGAAGTAGTCGGCTTCTTTTCGGGGCTGGAAGGAGACTATGATGCGACAATAGCCGGCGGCGCTCATATCCACATGGGTTATGCCGGCGAGAACGGCGGCATCGAATTGAACCTGACGCCCAACTTGTCGGCCGACCTGCGCAGCGGTGTCTTTGAGGGGCCGGCCAACACCTTCACCCTCACCGATGGCCAGGCAGATGCCCTGATGAGCCGCCGATTCTACGTCAACATCCATACAACAGCCTACAGCAGCGGAGAGCTGCGCGGACAGTTGTTGCCAGAGGCAGAGGAGTATTATTATATTAATCTCCTGGGCACCAACGAAGTCCCCGCCGTGTTTTCCCGGGGGTACGGGGCACTGGCGCTGGAACTCAATGGGGAAGAGCTCACCGTTTCGGGTTCCTTCTCCGGGCTGGAAGGCGATTTTGACGCCTCCGTTGCCGGCGGCGCGCACCTGCACCTGGCCCTGCCCGGCCAGAATGGAGACATAGCCATCGGGCTGGACGCCACCACCGGCGCCGGCCTGCGGAGCGGCGCTTTCGAAGCCGCAGGCAATACCTTTACCCTGGACGGCGACCAGCTCGCTGCCCTGCGGGAGCGGCTTCTGTATGCCAATATCCACACGACAGCCCATCCCGGCGGCGAGCTGCGCGGGCAGGTAGCTCATGCTGCTGCCCGGGTGGTCTTCCGGGCGCACCTTTCCGGCGCCAACGAAGTGCCGGCCGTGACATCTGCCGCCACCGGCGTGGTTCAGGCCGAAGTCATCGGCGACTCTATCGTCCTGGCCGGGTCGTTTAGCGGCCTGGAGAGCGACGTCAATACCAATATCGCCGGCGGCGGCCACCTCCATACGGCCCTGGCGGGCAGTAACGGCGGCCTAGCGATCCCATTAAACCTCTCACTGGACATCAGCCAGCGGGGTGGGTTCCTGCTCCCCTCCACGAATGGCTTCGCCCTGAGTGGCGGGCTGGTATCGGCTGTGTTCGAACGCGGCCTTTATGTCAACATCCATACCCTCGATAATGAAAGCGGCGAGCTGCGCGGGCAATTGCTCCCCGAAGCCCAGCTGGTGCTGACCGGCGTACTGTCCGGCGCTTTTGAGGTGCCCGCGCTGGCATCGCCGGCTTCCGGCGCGGTCAAAGCCGAGCTGATGGGCAACCGCCTGACGGTCAGCGGTTCGGCCGGAGGCCTGGGCAGCGCGATCAACACCGCCATCGCCGGCGGCGCACACCTGCACCTGGGCGCCGTGGGCACGAACGGGCCGGTAGAATTTCCTCTTGTCCCCGATATCAGCACCGACATGGCCAGCGCCACCTTTTCCGTCGGCATGAACACCTTCGAACTTTCTGATGAACAGGTAACGGCCGTGGCTAACCGCGAATATTACGTCAACATCCACACCCTGGAAAATGCTTCCGGGGAAGTGCGGGGCCAGCTGCTGCGGGAAGCCAGTTACTACATGTACGCTTCCCTTTCGGGAACGAGCGAAGTGCCTGCCGTCAATTCCGGCGCTACCGGTGCCCTGGTCATGGAAGCAACCGATGGGAAGGTAGTGGCCACCGGCAGCTTCTCCGGCCTGGAGAGCCCTTTCGATCCCAATGTAATGGGCGGTGCTCATCTGCACAACGCTCTGGCCGGCGCCAACGGCGGCATCAGCTTCCCCCTGTCGGCAACCCTTGATGCAGGCAACCTGGACGGCGCCTTCCCGGCAGCGGACAACACTTTCAGCCTGAGCGAAGAACTCGAACTGGTCCTGCGGGACCGCAGTTTCTACGTCAACATCCATACAGAAGGCAATCCGGGCGGAGAACTCCGGGGACAGGTGTTGCCTTTCGCCACCGCCTATTTCACCACTACCCTGTCCGGGCTCAACGAGGTGCAGCCAGCCGCCACTACAGCTGCCGGCGGACTCAAACTGGAACTTCGGGGCGAAGAGCTCACCATCTCCGGCGCTTTCGAAGACCTGAGCAGCGATTTTGACGCCAGCATCGGGGGCGGCGCGCATCTCCACCTGGGGGCGCCCGGCACGAACGGCGGGGTCAACCTCCCGCTGGCCGCCGATGTGGCTAATGATCTGCGAAGCGGCACTTTCCCGGCAGCAGATAACCGGTTCGCCATCTCCGGCGACCAGATACGAAGCCTCTTTTCCGGGGAATACTACGCCAATATACATACCACGATTTTCCAGGGCGGAGAGCTGCGCGGACAAATCCTGCCGGAAGCGAACTTCTTCCCCAGCGCCACCGCCGCCATTACCCTGCCGCCCGATGGTGCGGACCTGACGCTGGAGGGAGGCTCCAACACCATTTTTACCGCCCAGTGGACGCCGGCGGCCGACAGCAACCAGCTGGCCTATATCTGGCAACTGGCCGTCAACCCGGATTTCACCAGCGTCGTATTCCAACAAAACGTAGGTGCCGGCCTCGCCTTTGTTTCTGACTTCGGCACGGTGGACAACCTGCTCGCCAGCCTGGGCATTGATGTCGGAACCACTGTGACGGTGTACCACCGCGTGCTGGCTTCCGATGGCAGCGTCGCAACCGCCGGCCCTGCGGCATCGGTCAACCTCACCCGGGGCATCGTGCTGGAAGACGACTTCTGCGCCGTCCTGAGCGGGCACAACGAAGCGCTGCCGATCGCCACAACGGCCAGGGGCCGCCTGTCCGCCTCCCTGATGGATAACACCCTCGTGGTGAGCGGTTCTTTCGAAAACCTCAGCAGCCCGCTGGCGACGGACATTATGGGCGGGGCTCACCTGCACGTCGGCTACGCCGGCCAGAACGGCCCCATTGCTTTTCCGCTCACTGCCGAACTGAGCGACGACCAGCGCAGCGGCACATTTGATGCAGCCGAAAACACCTTCGCGCTTACCGACGAAGAAGTGCTGTTGCTGCGCGGGCGGCAGATGTACGCTAACATCCATTCTGTCAATTTCCGGAGCGGAGAGCTGCGGGGGCAACTCCTGCCCGAATCCGATGAAGTCTTTACGATGAGCCTGCTGGGCAGCAATGAAGCGCCCTCCGTGGTGTCTTCCGGCCGGGGTGCCCTCAACCTGGAGGTATCCGGCAACCAGCTCATTGTCACCGGTGCCTTTTCCGGGCTGACCGGCGACTTCGACGCCACCATCGCCGGAGGTGCCCACCTCCACGCCGGGCTGGCCGGCCAGAATGGCGGCATCGAACTCCCTCTGACGGCAGATGTGGAAGCCGATCTGAAGTCGGGCGTTTTCACCGCAGAGAACAATACTTTTGAGCTGGCCCCCGAGCTTAGAGCTGCCCTGCAGAACCGCGCCCTGTACGCCAATATCCACACTACCCTCTTCCCGTCCGGCGAGATAAGGGGCCAGGCGGTGGGCCAGCCACAGATGGTCTTTCGCGCCGGCCTGTCGGGGGCCAATGAAGTGCCAGCCGTCACCAGCTTTGCCCGCGGCGCCGTCATCGCCGAACTGTACGAGGATACCATCCTGGTCGTCTCCGGCGCCTTCTCGGGCCTGGAGAGCGAGCTGGCAACGGATATCGGCGGCGGCGCACACATCCACCTGAGTTTCCCGGGGGAAAACAGCGGCGTGCTCATCCCGCTGACGGCGACCACCACTTCGGGCGGGCAGCGCGGCGTTTTCCTTCCGGCAGACAACACCTTCGAGCTTGGCGTCATCAACAACTTCGAATCCATCCTGCAGGGCCGCGGCCTGTATGTAAATATTCATTCGCTGGACAATCCTGCCGGGGAAATCCGCGGGCAGCTGCTGCTGGAGAGCCAGACGGTATTGAACGGCGTCCTGTCCGGCATCTTTGAAGTGCCCGAAGTCGCTACTTCTGCTGCCGGCAACATCCAGGCAGAGCTCTCCGGCAACCGGCTCACCCTCGTCGGCACATTCGACGGGCTAAGCAGCCCGATCGCAACAGATATCGGCGGCGGCGCTCATATCCATTCGGGTTTTGCCGGCTCTACCGGCGGCATCGCCTTCCCCCTGGATTTGATTATGGACGATGATATGCAGGGCGGGCGAATCCTCCCCGCCTTCAATACCTTTGAACTGACGCCGGAGCAGGCCCGGCAGGCGAGGGCCAGGGCATTCTACGTGAATATCCACACGGAAGGAAACCCCACCGGAGAGCTGCGCGCCCAACTGGTCAACGAGGCGGCTGCTTATTTCGTAGCGCCTTTGTCTGGCGCCAGTGAAGTGCCTGCCCTGCGCACAGAAGCCAGCGGCATGGTGATCCTGGAAGTAAACGGCGGCGGCGTTATGGGAACCGGCTCTGCCCGGAACCTGAGCAGCCCGGTGGCTACCGATATTGCCGGCGGCGCCCATATCCACCAGGGATATGCCGGACAGAACGGGCCGGTCGCCCAGGTTTTGGGCATCAACCCGGACAATGGCATTTTTGCTGCCTCCGCCAACCGGTTTGCCATCACCCCGGGCTGGGGCGACACGCTGCGCACACGCCGCTACTACGTCAACGTTCATACGGAAAACAACCCGATGGGCGAGGTGCGCGGCCAACTGCTGCCCCTGGCAACCACCTACTTCACGGCCAGCCTGAGCGGCCGGAATGAAGTGCAACCGGTAGCAACCGGCGGACAGGGCGGACTGAAGCTGGAACTCACTGGCAACCAGCTGGTCCTCACCGGTGCCTTCTCCGGCCTTACCGGTGATTTCGACGCCAATGTGGCGGGCGGCTCCCACCTGCATATCGGCGCTCCCGGCGAGAACGGCGGGCTGGATATAACGCTGGCACCAACTCTGGCCCCCGGCCTGAAGAGCGGCGTCTACACTGCCGCCGACAACAGCATCGAACTGACTGAAGAACAGGTAGCCACCCTGCGCGCCGGCAACAACTACTTCAACCTGCACACCACCGAGTACGCCAGCGGAGAACTCCGCGGGCAGGTACTGCCGGAGATCAACTTCTTCCCCTCCGCCGAGGCGGCCATCACTGCTCCTGCCGACGGTGCTGCCCTTACCATCGAAGGGAATCCCGAAACGCCTTTTGCCCCCCAGTGGGAAATGGCCTCTGACCGCGACCAACTGGCCTACATCTGGCAGCTCTCCGCCACCGATGACTTCAGCTCCCTGCTGGTCAATCAGAATGTCGGCGGCAATCAGGTGTTCGAAACCACCTTTGGCGTTGTCGATGTGCTGCTGGAACAGGCGGGCGTAGGCTTGGGCGAAACCGTCACCCTCTACCATCGCGCCCTGGCTTCCGACGGCAGCGTCGCCACGCCTGGCGCGCCCGCCAGCGTCACGCTCACCCGCGGCGTTATCACCGGCACGGAGATCATTGCCCGGGAAAGCCTGCAAATGAAGGTTTTCCCCACCATCGCCCGCGAACGCGTCAACGTGCGCCTGCAAAGCAGCCAGCCCTACGACGGCCACCTGCTGCTGCGCAACGCCATCGGCCAGACGCTGGACATCCGCCCGGTACAACTGACGGCGGGCACAAACGATGAGCAGGTCGACGTCCGGCACCTGCCCGGCGGCAATTACTTCATCCAGCTGGCTATCGATGGCCAGCTGATCGACACACAGCCGGTTATCGTGGAGTAATCGTTAATCTACCTGCTGATTTTTGAAACCTCCATTACATAAGCCCTGGCGGGACTTGCTTCCGCCGGGGCTTTTCTATGGCCCCTAAATATCCTCTTTGGCAATAATCTTATGCCATTCGTTCAACTTCGGCAGCGCGGCTGACCCGTACCACGGGCGCAGCTCCATCACCAGCCGGCCCGCCTGGATGGACGGGTCGGTTGCCGTGAGCGCTTCGGCCTCTTCGATGGTACGGACATCGAATACGTAGATGCCCCGCACCTCGCCATTGTCCATGAAAGGGCCGGCGAGTACCAGCTTGCCCTCTTCCGCCAGGCGGCGGATGTTGTCGAGGTGGGCGCGCTGCAACTGAGCCGCCTCCAGGGAATCCTGGCTGCGGGTGGGGCCGGCCTTGAGGAAGGCCATCACGTATTGCTTCATGCCGTAGGGGTCGGCGCCCAGCTCCCGGGCCAGCTCGGGGTTGTAAGCGGACGTGTCAGGCGTTTCGGTTTTGGCGGCTGCCGTTTCGGTGGATGAAGAATTGGGCTGGCTGCATGCCGCCAGCCACAGGATGGAGAAAAACAGAAATAGTCGGGTCATGATGATTGTTTTTTCGAAAAATAACAAAAGTCCGGAATTGGAGGATAGAATCGGGACAGTGCATTTGAAGGGTTGCCGGCATTTGGGCGAAAAAACAGAGAAATGTGTGAAGCGGGACAAAGTGATTTTCTTCAGGCTTTCCCAAAAAAGGGCCAAGATTTGCTAAATTGCAATAAACACCTTTCATGATCATGAAAGCGCTATCAACCCTTCTTTGCCTCGTACTGCTCTTCTCATTCCTGGCCTGTTCTCCCACCCCTGGTCCCCATTCGAAGAAAGAATACCCCGCTGACTGGTTCTACCGGCAACGGGCTTATCCTCATGGGCGAATTGACAAACAGCTCTACCTGGACGCCCTGCGGGAAAAAATGGCGCGGGAGCGGATAGCCGGCCGCGGCGTATCGTCCTGGGAATTCGCCGGGCCCACCAATATCGGAGGCCGGATTACCGATGTGGAAATGGACCCTGCGAACATGGATGTCATCTACGCCGGCGCTGCTTCCGGCGGCATTTTCAAATCGGAAGACCAGGGAGAAAGCTGGCGGCCTGTTTTTGATGAAGCGCTGAGCCTGTCCATTGGAGATATCGCTATGGCACCCTCTGACCCGGACATCCTGTACGTCGGTACCGGGGAGGCCAACGCCGGAGGAGGCAGCCTGGCTTATGATGGCGCGGGCATCTATAAGTCAATCGACGGCGGGGACAGCTGGGAGCACCTGGGCATGGAAAATATCGGCAGCGTTGGTAAAGTGCTGGTCCATCCCCATGACCCCAACCGGGTATGGGTCGCGGCCATGGGCACCTTGTTCGCCAATAGCCAGGACCGCGGCGTATACCGAACCGCCGACGGCGGGCAAAGCTGGGAGCAGGTGCTCTTCGTTTCCGACTCTACCGGCGCTATCGACCTGGCCCTGCACCTCACTGACCCGGACATCATTTACGCCGCCACCTGGGAGCGCATCCGCCGGCCGGACCGGCGGCAGTACGGGGGCCCCACCTCCGGCATTTACCGATCGGTTGACGGTGGAGATAGCTGGACCGAACTTTCAGTGGGCCTGCCGCAGGAAGATAACGGGCGCATCGGGTTGGCCGTCACGCCGGCAGCGCCCGACATGGTATTTGCCCTTTACACCGATGAGATCGGCTACCACAAGGACCTTTTTCAGTCCTTCGACAAAGGGGAAAGCTGGATGGCGTTCGATCCCGGCGCTCTTCAAAACATATTAATCGACGTACCCTACGCCTGGTGGTTCGGCAGGTTATACGTCCATCCGGAAGACCCGGCAACTGTTTTTATGCTCGGCTTATTCACCTACCGAACCAAAAACGGGGGCGCCAGTTGGGAAAACATCAACTACAACGACAGCGTGGACGTCCATGTCGATCCCCACGCCCTGTTCATCCACCCCCTCGACCCTGAATTCGTTGTGCTGGGAAATGACGGCGGGTTGTACATCAGCCGGAACGGGGGAGATACCTGGGAGCACAAAAACAGCCTGCCCATTACCCAGTTTTATACCTGCGAGATCGATTACCTCGCTCCCGAACGCCTCTACGGCGGTGCTCAGGACAACGGCACCAACCGAACCCTCGCCGGCGGGCAGGACGACTGGCAGCAAATCTTCGGCGGCGACGGCATGGTCGTAAAAGTGGATCCGGCCAACAACAGTGTCCTTTTCGTTGAATATCAATACGGCGGCCTCTTCCGGTCGGATGACGGAGGCAATACCTGGCAAAATGCAGCGGAAGGTATCAGTCCCTCGGAACGCAGAAACTGGAAAACGCCCTACGTTCTTGCCCCCGGCAACCCCCAAAGGATATTTTACGGGACCTCCCGCTTGTTCCGTTCCGACAACCGGGGAGACAGCTGGACGGCCATCAGCCCTGACCTGACGGGCGACCCACCGCCCCAGACGCCCTTTTTTGCTTACGGCACCATCACAACTATCGCTGTTTCGCCGGCTGATGAAGACGTCATTTATGTGGGTACAGATAATGGGATGATATGGAGGACGACAAACGGTGGTGGTTTAACCGGTTGGGATTTATTGTCTGCCGATCTTCCGGACCGCTGGACCACGGCAGTGGCCACCCACCCCTCCGACCCGAATACTGCCTATGTCACCTTCTCTGGTTACCGGTACAATGAATACCTTCCTCATGTTTTTCAAACCAAAGACGGCGGCGCCACCTGGAATGACATCTCCGCCGGCCTGCCGGAAGTGCCGGCCAACGATATCGCCGTCGATCCGGAAAACCCGGAATGGCTCTACCTCGCCACCGATGTCGGCGTCTTTTTTAGTACAGACGAAGGGCTGAACTGGGAAGTGCTGGGCATGGGGCTGCCAAACGTGCCCGTTACCGGCCTTTGCCTGCACAACCCCACCCGCAAACTGGTGGCCGCCACCTATGGCCGGTCGATGTATGCCATTCAGCTGGATGAATCCGTAGCTGTCGGGGAACCTGAATGGAACGTCGAAGGAATGGAAGTTTTTCCCAATCCTGCCTCTGAAGTCGCCAATATCCGGTTCCAAATGAGAGGAGAGGCAGCAGCCGAAATATTGCTTTTTGACAACAACGGAAGGTTGGTTGAACGGGCCTTTCAGGGAAGGCTTGGGCAAGGAACCCATAATTTTGAAGTAGCCCTGAGCGGGTTGCCGGCCGGAATTTACGTGGGGCAGGTAAAGGCTGGCAGAAGAGTGTTCAGCCGGACACTCCTTAAAAAGTGACTTTCTTCGTATTTTCAACGCTCGTTTCCATAATTGCTCTTTGCAACTTATACAATTCAATATTACATGAAGAAAAAACTATCCCTGCTGGCCGCCGCCTTAGCTGCCTGCCTCGCGCTTCTTTTCATCATTCCGAACGCATTACCGGAGGAAGCCGGAAGAGGCACCCCGGAAAAAAAAGAACAAACCCCTACGGACTGGCTTTTCAACCAGCGCGCCTATCCCCACAACCACATCGATTTCGAGGCCTACCGGGATGCCGTCCGCCAAACCCGCCTGGCCCGGGCATCAGTGCAGAGCCGGGGAGACAGCGAAGGCTGGGAAGTGGCCGGCCCGGTCAATATCGGCGGCCGGATCACGGATATCGCCCTTCATCCGACAGACCCTGATATCATTTATGCCGGCGCATCGGTGGGCGGCGTATTCAAGTCAACCGATGGCGGCGTTTCCTGGGAAGCAGTATTTGAAAATGAAGGGGCGATGTCGATCGGCAACATTGCTCTGGCACCTTCCGATCCGGATATCCTGTACGTAGGGACTGGCGAGGCCAACGGCGAGTCTGCTTCAGGCGCCTTTTTTGGCGACGGCGTTTACCGCTCGGTCGACGGGGGGGCAAGCTGGCAGTACCTGGGCCTGGAAAACTCCCAGCACATCGGCCGCATTGTGGTCGACCCGCAGGATCCCGGGCGGGTCTTCGTGGCGGCCGCCGGCCGGTTATATGGGAAAAGCGAGGACAGAGGCTTATACCGAACCGAAAACGGCGGGCTGAGCTGGGAAAGGGTGCTCTACGTCAGCGATTCCACCAGTTGCATCGACGTGGCGATCAACCCGCAGAACCCGGACATCCTCTACGCCGCCACCTGGGAGCGCATCCGCCTGCCCTGGGAGCGGAGTTATGCCGGCGTGACTTCCCGCCTGTACCGCTCCTCCGACGGCGGCGATACCTGGGAGCAACTCACCGAAGGCCTGCCGCCCAGCGATGAACAGCGGGGGCGGATCGGCATCGCCGTCTCTCCGTCCAACCCGGATATTTTATACGCCACGTTCACCACCAACGAGATCACGAACGTCTTCGACGGCATATACAAATCCCTGGACGGAGGAGACACCTGGTTCCGCGTAGACAATGGCACTATAGATGGCATTTATGCTTCCTTCGGCTGGTTTTTCGGCAACATCCGGGTAGACCCCACCACCCCGGACGTGGTTTACGCTATGGGTGTTCAGTTGTACAAATCCGTCGACGGAGGGGTGAGCTGGAGCGATATTACCTTCATGCACGTGGACCAGCACGGCCTGGAAATCCATCCCCTGAATCCCAATTTCGTCGTCGCCGGCAACGACGGCGGCATTTACATCTCGCAAAGTGGCGGGAACAACTGGTCGCATGTCCAGGTGCTGCCCCTCACCCAATTCTACGAGTGTGAGATCGACTTCCTCCAGCCGGACCGGATTTACGGTGGAACCCAGGACAACGGCACGATACGGACCTTGTCCGGAAACACAGATGACTGGGACAGGATACTCGGCGGCGATGGCTTTCACGTCATTGTGGATCCAACGGATAACAACATCATCTACGCCGAATTTCAGTGGGGCAACCTCTACCGCTCGTATGACGGCGGATTCGATTTCGACTTCATTTTTAACGGCGGAAACAATGACCGCACCAACTGGAACACCCCGGTCGTCCTCGACCCCTCTGATCCTGCGGTTCTTTATTACGGCGCCAACCGGCTCTACCGCTCGCCGGACCGGGGGAACAACTGGGCACCCATCAGCGGAGACCTGACGGATGGCCAGCATCCCAGCGGCAGCCAGTCATTTGGCACCATTACCAGCATTGCTGTGGCACCCACCAACTCCGAAGTGATCTATGTAGGGACGGACGACGGCAACGTGCAGGTTACCCGGAACGGCGGCCAAACCTGGGAAAACATTTCACAGGGCCTGCCGGAGAGATACATTACCGAAGTGGCGGTCGACCCTTATGATGAGCAGGTGGCCTACGTCACCCTGTCGGGCTACCGGTTTGTTGACTACCAGCCTCACGTGCTGCGGACCGCCGACGGCGGCCAAACCTGGGAAGACATTTCCGGCAATTTGCCGGAGATTCCCGTCAATGACATCATTATAGACCCCGCGGCCGGCCAAACCTTGTACATCGCCAACGACCTGGGCGTATGGTACACCGAAGACCTGGGCCTGGCCTGGCAGGTGCTGGGCAACAACCTGCCCATGACCGTAGTGAACGACCTCGATTTCCACCCCGAAACGCGCATATTGATCGCCGCCACCTTCGGCCGGTCCATACAGAAGTACCAACTGGAAGATGTGATGGTTGGAACCTCGGAGGCAACAGCCTCCCGGGGAGATAAACTGGAGATCTTTCCCAACCCGGCGCAGGCCGAAGCCTCCATCCGGTTCAGCTTGCCCGCATCGTTGGAAGCCAGGGTCGAACTCTTCAACTTGTCCGGGCAAAAGGCCGGAACCATAGCTGAGCGCCAATTTGATGCCGGCGAAAACCAGGTGCCTCTGGATGTAAGCCGACTGCCCGCCGGCCAGTATCTCGTCCGGTTGTATTCGGCGGATATGATCCTGACGGGGCGGTTCGTGAAGTGATGATATAACCCGGTGCCCGGCGTTTCGCCAGGCACCGGGATTTTCTTCCTGATTTGCCTCTCTGCAATTTGAGTAACTGCCATAAACTTATTTCCCTGCTCTCAGTTTATTAAGTGAAGTTTCAAAACGAATAGAAATGCGCGTGTCTTTTGCCTCATCCTGCATGCTCTTGTTACTGGCCCTTCCGCTGCTGAACGGTTGCCAATTGCCCGATAAGGCAGAGCATTCTGCTCATAAGGCCGCCGCTTTTGCCGGATATGCCAATCATTCAAAACCAAACAACATGCGGACTATCAAAAAACTGCACCAGGCTGTTTACAGCCCCATCGACGACCTGATCACCTACCGCGCCATGCCCACCGGCAGCATCCGGCATCTCGACCCCTTCCTGTTCCTCAACCACCACGGGCCCCAAAAGTATGGACCGAACAACAACGGCCTGCCCTTTGGCCCGCACCCCCACCGGGGTTTCGAGACCCTGACCTATATCCTGCAGGGGGACATCATGCACCGGGATTCTATGACCGGAGAGAGCGTCATCAACGCCGGAGGCATTCAGTGGATGACCGCCGGCAGCGGATTGGTCCATGCGGAAGTTTCTTCGGAAGCTTTCAAAAAAAACGGCGGCATGGAAGAGGTCATCCAGATTTGGCTCAACCTGCCCTCCCGCCTGAAAATGACGAAACCCAACTACATCGGCCTGCAGCAGGAAAGCATTCCGGCTATCAAGCTGGATGAAGGCAGGGTGACGGTTAACCTCATCTCCGGAACATGGGGTGACACCCAGGGGCCGGTCCCCTCCCTGACCGGCATCCACACCACAAGCATCGAACTCCGGAAAGGAGGCGTCCTGCAAACCGAAGTCGACGCGAGGCGGAACATCCTCTTCTACGTCGTGAACGGAGAAGTGGAAGTCAACGGTCAAACTGCCGCCACGCATACCCTGGTGGAGTTTGCCAACGAAGGCAAAGCCATTACTGCAAGGGCGCTCGCCGACGCCACGCTGATCTTCTGCCACGGCGAACCTTATAACGAACCGATCGTCGCTCACGGGCCGTTCGTGATGAATTCGGAAGCGGAAATCCGGCAGGCCGTCATGGATTACCAGAGCGGGAAGTTGGGCGGGCTGGAGGATTGAGGGAGAACTGCCGGGGATAGGCTATATTGTTATATTGTTATATTGTTATATTGTTATATTGTTATATTGTTATATTGTTATATTGTTACCAGTTGTGCTAGTGCGTGAGGAACGAAGTTCCGGGGTAATTACTGGTTATTAGTTATTGCGCCTGACATCGGCGTAAAGCGCTGGTTATTAACCAATAACCATTAACGGCATGTTGCTCCTGGCGGTGAAATAACTCCCCCGTTATTTAGTGCCGAAAGCACTAGTTCTGACGGAGCCCCGGAATTTGGGCATTTGGGAGGCTGCTCCTCCTTTAGGAGGTCGGGAGGCGGCGCAGGGGATGCCCAAATTCCGGACATCGGGTAAATAAACCAGCACAACTGGTATTGTTATATTGTTGAGGCCGCTCCGGGGAGGCAGGTTGTCGCTCCCGGCCGGAAGGCAACAAACAACGAAATAAGCCCGAAAATTCGCCGGCAAATACAGAATCATGGCGGAACTACTGGAATGGATGATGCAGGCCGACCAAATGCTGGGAGAATTCATCTCCCGTTACGGAAACCTTGTCTATCTTTTCCTTTTCCTCATCATTTTTGTCGAAACGGGCCTGGTGGTCATCGCCTTTTTTCCGGGTGACGGGCTACTCTTCTCTGCCGGCCTTTTTGCCGCCGCCGGTTCGCTGGAGCTGGCTGTTTTGCTGCCGCTGCTGTCGGTAGCCACCATCGCCGGCAATACTTCCAACTATTACATCGGCAGATACCTGGGGCACCGCTTTTTTCAGAAGAAAGATACCGTCTGGGCCCGGCAACTACGGAAAGCCCATCAGTACCACGAGCGCTACGGGCCCTGGGCGGTGGCCCTCAGCCGCTTTTTCCCGTTCATGCGGACGCTGGTGCCCTTCGCCGCCGGCCTTACCCGGATGTCTTTCCGGCTGTTTACTCCTTACAACATCCTGGGAGGGATGGCCTGGATCTGCGCCTACGTGCTGGCCGGTTTTTTCTTCGGGGGAGTGCCCTGGGTCAAGCGCCACTACGGGCTTATTTTTTCGGGGCTGATCCTTTTCCTGTTGCTGGTTTTGATCTATGGAATAGGCAAGGCGTTCTGGGACCGGCGCCGACGGGCGGGGGACTAAGCGTGTGATGTAACAAGGGCATTGAGAAAACGCCGGAAACCAGGGTTGTCGGTTGTTTGTTGCCGATTGTTGGGCAGAAGGCCCCAGTGACAACAAGCAACCAACAACAGACAACCTGCCCGGCCTGGAGCGATGACTGGAGTATCGTTTTTCTCACGACCTCCGTTATATCACCTGTATCCCCGCCGCTTTATACGGCCCCAACAGTGCGTGGCCGGGGTCTAATTCAGTGATCAGATAGTCGACTTCATCGATGGGGGCGATCCTGATCTTCTGTGCATTGTCCAGCTTTTCGGAAATGGCAAGGACGGCCACCTTTTCGGAGGCCTTGATCATGGCGCGCTTAACGTCGACCACCTCCCAATCGGAATCGGTGACGCCAATCCGGGCGTCGATGCTGTTGGTGCCGATCAGGCAAAGGTCGGGGCGGATGTCGTGCAATACACTGATAACCTCGCCGCCGGTACTGATCTTGGCGTTTCGGGAAATGCGCCCCCCAATGAGGATGGTTTCGGAATTGGGGTGCTCGGCCAGTTGCAGGGCCACCAGCAGGCTGGGCGTGTAGAAGGTGACTTCCAGTTCCGGGGGAAGGATCCGCGCCAACTCCACCGTGGTTGTTCCGCCGCTGATGAGCACCAGCATGCCGTTGGAGAAAAGAGGGACCGCCTTGCGGGCAATGGCGGTCTTTTCCTGGTATTTGTAAATATCCCCCCCCCGGTAGGAGTTAGTCTGGAAAGATTTGGAAAGCGCGCCCCCCCGTACCTTGACCAGCTTGCCTTCCTCCGCCAACTCCTGGAGGTCCCTCCGGATGGTGTCTTCCGAAACGGCCAGCTTTTTACTCAGGTCGGCGTGCAACACCTTGTTGCGGATGTTGACTTCTCTCATGATCAGGGCATGGCGCTCTTTTTTTAACATCGGACATGTTTTTGTGAATATTGACTAATGATTTGGGATGGAGCCTGGGTGACAATTTTGTACAGGTGATTGCTCTTGTAATATTGCAAATTATTGCAGATAATGCTATTTATTTTATGGTTTTCTACTCGGATATGCAGTTCAAAAGACAGGATGGACAGGTTTGGGGGTTCGATGCCGGGGGAGGACAGGATGAACAGGATGGACAGGTTTGGGAGCTCGATGCCGGGGGAGGACAGGATGAACAGGATGGACTGGACGATGCCGGGGGGAGGACAGGATGAACAGGATGGACAGGTTTGGGGGCTCGATGCCGGGGGAGGACAGGATGAACAGGATGGACAGGTTTGGGGGCTCGATGCCGGGGGAGGACAGGATGAACAGGATGGACAGGTTTGGGGGCTCGATGCCGGGGGAGGACAGGATGAACAGGATGGACAGGTTTGGGGGCTCGATGCCGGGGGAGGACAGGATGAACAGGTACCGCTTTAGCGCTGGGGTTGTGAGAAAAGTTTGGACAGGATTGACAAGATTTTCAGGATATGTACACCATTGTTGAGCAATTCATTACATCTTGTAAATCTTGTTAATCCTGTCTATTTTCAGCCTTTTTGCACAACCCCTGGGGACTCGATGCTGGGGGGAGGACAGGATGAACAGGATAGACAGGATGCACAGGTTTGGGGTACTGGCAATCCTGTCCATCCTGTCTCTCATTCCTTGTTCATCCTGGATCAGATAGGCGGATCGGCAGGGGTATTGGGGTTGCTTTCCCTTTCGTTATCCGGATAGGGGTAGAAATTCCGGTTTCTTTCCGAAGCGAAATCCGCATTCGTAGGTGTTGCCGGCGGCTCGGGGCGGCCAAACCGGCGGCTGTCCTCCAGGGAAGTACCGATGAGGAACAGCTCGATCCTGCGGTTTTTGTAGATTTCATTCAGCAGGGCCTGCTGGTTTCCTCCGGAGGAGTAAGTATCCGTCAGGCCGGCGCCCAGCCCGTAGGCGTCGTCGTCGGCCGTCTTTTGGCGGACCATATTCAGGGCGGCCTCGGCGGGGCCGGCCTGGCCTTTCCTGGCGTTGGCCTCGGCTATGATGAGCATCATCTCTCCGGGCAGGTAAGCCGGGATGGAAGCGGTTTGGGAAGCAAAGAAAGGGGCAGCCAATTGTTCCACCGGCAAATTTCCGTAGAGGGACGTATCGCCAACCATATTCAGATAAAAGCCGATCCTGGCATCTGCCGCATCAGGGAGCAGTTCATCGGGCAGGCCGAAGTTGGCCCGGGGGGCGTACTCCACGTTTCCGACGAAGAAGCCGTTAAAGATCGGGTTGGCATTCTCTTCATCATAAGTAAGATAAGAAGTGGCGCTCAGGTCCACCTTGCCGGCGGCGGCGATGGCGGCGTCGTGATTGCCGACGGCGTTGTGATACCGGGCCAGATAGGCGTAGAGCGTGTTAAGCAGGTCGATCTCGCCGAAGGGGCCGGCCAGTTCGGCGGGCAGGGCAGTACCTTCCATCGCCTTGGCGGATTCGTCCAGGATGCGGATGGCCTCGGCGTAAACGGCGGCCCGGTCGCTGAAGGTGGCGTCGTTGTTCGGGGAATTGAAGACCGGCGCCTGCTCCCAGTTCTGGGCGAGGATGCCCAGGCACATGGCGCGGAACAGGTTGCCGTAGGCCAGCAGGCTTGCCCGGGTGTCATTCGCCAGCGATACGTTATCTATGCCGGCTACCAGGTTTTCGGCCATGCCTTTCACCCGCATGACATTGGTAAAGAGCCGGGTGACCCGCTCGTTGTCGCCATTGAGAGCAGTCCCGCCGATCTCCAGCTCTTCGAGGCTGGAGAAAGTCGTCATGGCCGCTGCTTCCCGGGTTGTGACGGAAGGGTATAAGACGGCGATGCCGTAAGCGCTGGTGGAATAAAGCTGGCGGACGCCGACGGCCAGGGCGATGAGGCCGTCTTTTGTGTTCAGCACCTGTTCCTCGGTAGCTGCATTGGGGTTCACCAGGTCCAGTTCGCAGGCTCCAAGGGAGAATACCAGGATGGTGATCAGAAATTTATTGATGATTTTCATGGTTATCGCTTTTCATGGATGATGAAAAAAATACAAGCCGGCTTACAGGGTCAGGCTGATGCCGAAACGAAGGGTCCGGGGGATAGGCACTTCGTTGAAGTCAAAGCCGCGAACGCCGTTGGTCTGGCCGGAGGCAGACACTTCCGGATCCCAGCCGTTGTAATCGTCAAAAGACAACAGGTTGCGGCCCTGCAGGAAAATCCGCAGGTTGCTGATGGCCGGCGTCCTGGGGTTGGTGGTATAGCTCAGCGTCAGTTCACGCAGTTTGACGAAAGAGCCATCCTCGATGTAGCGTTCCCAGATGTTGTAGGCGGCGTTGTTGTACCCTCTGGGCAGCTCTCCCCGGATTTCCTGGGCGTCGCGGAACCCGCCGCCAAAGGAAGAACGGGAGTTAACCCGGTCGGTGAAGTTGAACACTTCAAAGCCTTGCACCGCATCGAACTGAAAATAGAGAGAAAACTTCTTGTAGGTAAATTCGTTGATCAGCGAACCGATCCAGTCGGGGTTCGGGTCGGCAATGGTTTTGCGCAGCACCACGCCTTCCTCGTCGGTGGCGCGGCTGGGCAGGCCGTTGGCGTCGAGCAGGATGTCGCCATTGGCGTCACGGGCGTAAAAGAAGCCGTCAATGACCCCGATGGGTTCGCCGTTGCGGGCCACCGAAACGCCGAAGCTCTTGGGCAGGCGGATCAGGCCGCCCTCGATGCCGGCTACTTCGTTCCGGTTCTGGCTGAAGGTGGTGGTCAGTTTCCAGTTGAAATCCCGAACCTGAACCGGCACGGCGCGGACCATCAGTTCAAATCCCTTGTTGGTCATGGTTCCCACGTTTTCCAACCGCGATGAAAACCCGGTGCTGGGGGCGACGGTCCGCTCCAGCAGCAGGTCCTGCACTTCTACATCATAATAAGAGAATTCGATCCCGAGGCGGTTGTCGAACAGCCCCATATCAAACCCGAATTCGATTTCCCTCTGGCGTTCCGGCTTGATGTCGGGGTTGCCCTGGCGGGTGGCGGGCAGCAGCCCGGTCTGGCCGCCGATCGGCTGGGGGTTGTAGTTGGCGTAACGTTCGTAGGCCTGCAGGGCGGAGAGGTTGCCCGATTCGCCGTAGGAAGCCCGGATTTTGAAGGTGTTGACCGCCGTTCCTACGCCTTCTTTCCAGAAGGGTTCTTCCGAAAGCAGGTAGCTGAAGCTCGCCTTGGGATAGAACTGGGTCCTTTCGTTTTCACCGAAAGGAGAGGCCTGGTCGAGGCGAATGGCACCGGTGAGGAACAGTTTCTCGGAAAGGTTGAAAGTTTGCTGGAAAAAGGCCCCCTGGATATTGCGCTCCGACCTGGAGTCGCCCCGTCCGGTCACCGTACCGGCATTGGTGGATTGGACGACCGGGGAAAGGCGGTTGGCCGTGATGGCCAGTGTGGTAAACTCGTCGTGCTGAACCGTGAAGCCCAGCCAGCTTTGAGACTGCACGTTGCCGGTGATGTCGAAGGTATACCGCAGGTTGAGGTCGTTGTTGATCAACTGGGAAGTCGCAGTCGCTGTCCGTGCCCAACCGAGCGGAATGCCGTTGGCGCCCACGGGGATGAACCCGTCGGCTTTTTGCGTATAGGTATCGAACCCGAGAATGTATTCAATGTCAAAACCTTTAAACGGAGAAAGCCGCAGTTGGGTGTTACCAATAAACCGCTGCGTTTGCTGGCCGAACTTAAAGGTTTCGATCACTTCCAGAGGGTTGGCGACGAAACCGGCCGGGCTTAGGTAATTGCCGTCCTCGTCCGCTTCCGGGTTGAAGTTGTTGTTGTTGAAGTTGTAGCCGGGCAGAGCGCCGTATACTTCGGCGATCCCGCCGTTGGGTATCTCGTTGCTGTTGTTGTGGATGTAATTCAGGCCGACGGACACCGAAGCCCAGCTGCTCAGGATCTGGTCCACATTCAGGCGGGCGGAATAACGGCTGAAGTCGCTGTTCCGGATAATACCCTCGTTGTAGAATGCGGAACCCGACGCATAGTATTTGGTATTTTCTGACCCCCCGCTCATAGAAATGGTATTGTCCGTCCCGATGCTGGTGTCAAAAATGTAGTCCTGCATCTTGTACCGGGTGGTGGGCACCAGGTTGGGGTTGCTGTTGTTGGTCGGCTCTTCAAAAGCAAAGGGTTCCATGTTTTCTTCAATCTCTTTCCGCAGCTGGTTCATGTTGATGCTGGTGGAGAAAGAAATCCTCGGTTTGCCCTGGGCACCCTTCTTGGTGAAGATCTGCACCACGCCGTTGCTGGCCCGCGAGCCATATACGGCGGCGGCGGCGGCACCTTTGATCACCTCTACCCGTTCGATGTCGCTCGGGTTGAGGTCTACCAGGCGGTTCTGGGTGTATCCGCCCAGGTCGATGAGTTCATTCGATGAGTTGTCGATGATGACGCCGTCGACGATGTAAAGGGGGTTGGAGTTGCCCAGTACGGTGCTGTAGCCCCGCAGGGTCACGGAAATCCCGCCCGCCGGGTTTCCCGAGTTCTGATTGACCAGGGCGCCGGTTATTTTGCCGGACAGGGCCTGGTCGAGGCTCGTAGCCCCGGAGTTGGTGATGTCCCTGGCGTCCAGGGTGGAAATAGCGTTGCCGAGGCGCTTTTTGGTCGTTGCCGTTGAAGCGCCCGTGACGACCACCTGTTCCAGCCCGATGTAATCTTCCCGGAGGGTAACGTCCAATGTTTCCTTTCCTCCGGCCGTTGGCGTGACTTGCTGTTTGGCGGCGCCATAGCCTACGTAACTGTAAACGACGGTAACGGGCGCGTCCGAGGCGGGGATACTCAGGGTGTAGGCACCGTCGAAATCCGTGACGGTGCCTTGTCCGGGCGCGCCTTCAACGAAAACGGTAGCCCCCAGCAAAGGCTCGCCATCCGGCCCTGTTACCGTACCTGTCAGGGTGAAGTTCTGAGCCTCAAGGCTCGTAGCCCCCAGCACCAGGAGTAAGGCTCCGAGATGAGCCAGTAATCTGAGGGTTCTTTGATTAGGATTTGGTTTCATAACTAGTGATTTTGTTATAATAGTGTGAATGCAGATTTTGCTTTTCCCGGAATGAATATAGAACTTATTTTTTTACGAGCCTATATCCATTTCGCCCGCCCGCCTCACCTGCCTTCCGGCAGCGGCTGCCCTTCGATCCAGGGCGCGCCGGCTTCGGCCATTTGTTTTTCGATCTGCGGAATTTGCTTTTCGCTTATCTGTTTAAGTTCGCCCTTGATCCGGCCGAGTTCTGCCCGGGCGACCTCCAGGCTGCGCCGGTGCATGGGCGCAGGGCCATAGGTAGACAGGCGGGTGCCGGACACCGCCGTACGCAGTCGGTCCTGGACGGCAGGGGGCTCTTTCTCTCCGATCTCCTGTTTGGATCGGTTCCCGTTCAGGGTGCCATCCAGTTCGAGCAGGCTTTGCCGGAGTTCATGCAGTTGGGCATCCAGGCTGCCCGGCGCGCTAAGGGTTCTGGAAAGGGCCAGTTGCATAGCCTTCACCCGGCTCAGGCTGTTGCGCAGGGTTACCGCCGTAGCGGATACCTCTCCCTGTACATCTTCCAGCTCCCGCCAGAAAGCCGCCACTTCCCCGGGTGCCGCTGCCGGCAGGGCGCCTTCGCGCAGGCGTTCCACTTCAAAGGATACCGGGCCGGCGAGGGTCGTGGCCACGCCATCCTCCTGTTTGTAAAGGGTGACCGTGTAGGTTCCCGGAGGGGCCATGAAGCCCGCCGGGCCATCGTCGTCGTCGGGTTTCTGATCCAGGGTGACGGCCTGGGGGGCGGGGTAGCGCAGATCCCACGCCACCCGGTGGAATCCTTTTTTGACCGGCCCTTCCAGGCGCCGAATGATGTTGCCGTCGCTGTCGGCGACGGTAAGCCAGATCTTTGGATCTTCCTGGCGGCGCTCTTCTTCAACGGCATCCCAGCCGGGGAACGGAATATCGCCGGCCATCGCTTTTTCCTTCTCCTGCCGGGCTTCCTCCTTCGTTTTGAGGCCCTCCCGCAGGAAATAGGTAAAGACGGCGCCGAAAGGCGGGTTGGGCGCCACATAGTAAGAAGCGCCCTGGCTGCCTTTGATGTCGTCAAAATCCAGCACCGCCCGGGGTATGTACCACCAGGCTTTGCGGGCAGAGAACAGAGCAGCCTCTTCTTTCAATTTTGCTTCGGTAACTTCCCGCAGTACGCTGTAATCATCCAGGACGTAGAAACTGCGGCCGAAGGAGGCGCCTACCAGGTCATTCTCCCGCCGCTGGATAGCCAGGTCCCGGAAGGAGATGGTCGGCACGCCGCCGGTGAGCTTCACCCAGCGTTGTCCGCCGTTGGGGGTGAAGTAGATGCCGAATTCGGTGGCGGCGAAGAGCAATTCGGGTTTGACGTGGTCCTGTACCACCCGCCACACCAGCGTCCGGTCCGGGATATTGCCGGCAATGGACGTCCAGGTTTTTCCGCGGTCGGTACTTTTCAAAAGATACGGTTTGAAATCTCCGTATTTGTGGTTGTCCAGGGCAATATATACCGTGTTGGCGTCGAACAGGTCGGCTTTGATATCGTTAACGAAGGCTGTTTTGGGGACGCCCGGGAGGCTTCCGGCTTCGATCCGGCGCCAGTTGGCGCCGCCGTCTTCGGTCACCTGGATAAGGCCGTCATCGGTACCGGCGTAGACCAGGCCTTCCTGTTTGGGGGATTCGGCCAGAGAGGTGATGGTATTGTAGGCCGACATGGCCAGCACGTCCCAGGGGCTGTCCCAGCTCCAGGTTTTGCCCATGACGGGCAGTTCGAGCCGTTCCTGGTTGCGGGTGAGGTCGCCGGAGATAGCCCGCCAGCTGTCGCCGCGGTTGTCGGAGCGCCAGACGCGCTGAGAAGCAAAATAGAGGCGGGTGGGCGAATGGGGGCTGACCAGGATCGGGGAGTCCCAGTTGAAGCGTTCGGGCCCTTCGCCGGCCTCCGGCTGGGGCTGGATGTAGACGACCTCGCCGGTGGTGCGGTCGGTGCGCACCAGGTTGCCCTGCTGCCATTCGGAGTAGACGATGTCGGGATTGCCGGGCTCGGTGGCCGGCTGGTGGCCGTCGGCAAAGACGGTAATGAACCAGTCGGCATTGCGGATGCCGTGCAGGTTATCGGTGCGGGAAGGGCCGCCGTGGGTGTTGTTATCCTGGGTGCCGCCGTAGATGTTGTAAAAAGGCTCGGCATCGTCCACCGCTACTTTATAGTACTGGGTGATGGGCATATTGGCGATGAAGCGCCAGTTCTCCGCCAGGTCGAAACTCTCGTACAGGCCGCCGTCCGTGCCTACCAGGAGATAGTCGGGGTCGCCTTTGCGGAAAGCGATAGCGTGGTTATCGCTGTGCTTGTATTCTTCCTTCATCCGGCGGAAGGTCTTGCCGCCGTCATCCGACACCTGGATGCGCACATCCATGAGGTAAAGCCGCCCGGCCTGGTGGGGCGAGGCGTAGAGTTCCTGGTAGTAATGCGGCCCGGTGGCGCCGGAAACGGCGTCCGACCGTTTTTCCCAGCTGGCGCCGCGATCCGTGGATCGGTAGACGCCGCCGGTGCGCCGGTCCAGCTCGATGGCGGCATACACCACATCCGGCGCCTGGGGCGAGATGGCCAGCCCGATCTTGCCCATATTGGATTTGGGCAGGCCTTTGGACAGCTTTTCCCAGCGCTCCCCTCCGTCGTCGCTGCGATAGATAGCCGTGCCGGGGCCTCCGCCCATGAGGACGGCCACGTTGCGGTGGCGCTGCCAGGTAGCGGCGTACATCCGGTTGGGGTCGCGGGGATCAATCGCCAGGTCGGTCACGCCCACCCATTCGTCATCGCCCAGCACCTTTTTCCAGTTCTGGCCGCCGTCGGTGGACTTGTAGAGCCCCCGGTCGCCGCCTTTGGCCCAAAGGGGCCCCTGAGCGGCCACCCAGATGATGTCGGAATTTTCCGGGTGGACGACAATCCTGGAAATGTGTTCGGAGTTTTTCAGGCCCATATTTTTCCAGCTCTGGCCGCCGTCGGTGCTGCGATAGACACCGTCGCCGTAGCCGACATGGCGGCCGCCCACATTCTCCCCGGTGCCTACCCAGATGGTATGGGGGTTGTTGGGATCAATAGTGACGCAGCCGATGGAGTAGGAAGGCTGGTCGTCAAAAACGGGCGTCCAGGTGATGCCGGCATTGGCGGTTTTCCAGACGCCCCCCGAACCAACAGCCACGTACCACACATTATCGTCTTCCGGGTGGATGGCGATATCGGCAATGCGCCCCGCCATAAAAGCCGGGCCGATACTGCGGAATTCCAGCCCGCTGAAGGTGGAGTCTGCCCAAAGGGCGGCGCTTCTTTCCTGGGAAAGGCCGGCCTGGCAGAAAAGCAACTGGAAAAGGAAAAGGAAACTTAGGGGAGTAATCTTCCGGATCATGGTTTTTTCGTTTAGAGCTTAAAAATAACAGGATGAAGGTAAGGAATTCAGGAAGATCCGGACAGGCTTTTTTTTGCGAAACATAAGGCCCACGCCGAGCGGTTGATCCGGCCGATCCTGCAGGATGAGCAGGTGCGGCGGATTTAACCCCTGAATGAAAAGGGAAAGTATATTGGCCTGCCGCCTTATGTAAAGGGGGACAAGATCAGCCCGGTGCTCTTTCCGACCCTGGTGATCGACCTGTCGGAAATTTTTCCGGAGATGGACCTGGCGGAAGAGCCCTGGGATGAGCATTACGTGAAGATGTAACTGGAAGAACTCAACAAAATAGCCCTGGGGTTTAAGGAGGAATTGCTCAACCTTCTTCCCAAAATTATCATGGCCCTTGTCGTCCTGGGCTTGGGGTATCTCCTGGCGCGGGCCGGGAAGAACGACCTTTGTCGAAGGTATCCTTTGCTGTCCGGAAGCGGCTGCTCTGGCTGCAGGTCAACCTCGCCACCGCCTTTATGGCTTTGGTGGCCGTAGGCTTCTTTGAAGACACCATTGCGGAAATCACCATACTGGCCGTCTTTTTACCCGTCGTCGCCGGCCAGTCGGGCAATACCGGCTCCCAGGCTTTGGCCGTGACCATGCGGGGGCTGGCGTTGCGGGAAATCAGGATTTCTCAATGGTTTAAAGTGGCGAAAAAGGAAATAATGGTCGGGTTCATCAACGGCCTTGCCGTGGCTTTTACCACGGGCGTCATCGTCTACTTTTGGGCTTCCTCTTTCGGGATCGCCCTGGTGATCGCCATCTCTATGGTTCTGTCTATGATGATCGCCGGTTTTTCGGGCGCGGGGATACCGATGGCGTTGAAAGCTGCCGGGCAGGATTCGGCTACCTCTTCGTCCATCATTTTGACTACGGTGACGGATATTTGCGGTTTCCTTAGTTTTTTGGGGCTGGCGACTGCTTTGGCATCGGCGCTGGGGATTACCTGAACTGCCCTTTACTCTGCCCGAAATCTTCCTACTGCTTGACAAAGCGCTGCACCCACATGCCCGAATCGCCCCTGATCTTCAGGAGGTACACCCCCGGCTGCAATTGAGCAACAGGCCATAACCCTCCTTTCCGAATCCGTGAGGATGAAGCGGCCTATCTGCCGGCCGGCCAGGCCGAAAACGGTTATGTCCAGCCTATTTTGCTTGGTTACGTTGAAGGAAATTTCTGGCAGATACGACTCCAGCTAACTAAAAATCCCATCTTAACCGACTGCCTGCTAAATCAACAATATGGCCTTGGCGGTCGTTCAAGAATTGTGAAGCGCTTAGATACCAAAAGATTTTGAAAGGCAAAAAGTTAGAATATGTCTTGGTTCTGGAAAAAGAAAAAAACGGATGCTAAACGGGAAAAACAACCTTCCCAGAGAGATTTGCCGGAGGAATTCGGGGATAAAATACATTTCAGAGGCGAAGGCGATCACACTAATGTCATCCTGGATGGCGACAAACTGGGTGGCAAAGATGCACAGGAAGCGATAATCAGGGAGTATTCTGCCAAAAGCGGGTTCTCTTTTTTTGAAGGCGAAGTGGAACACGGTTATTCGCTCAGCAAGGTAAAGGCGAGCGGAAAATGCCCGCGCTGCAATGCCCGAACCGAACAGAAATACTCCAACTTTGTCTATGCGGTCGAAGGCGGCGCTCCTCGGGTGAATACCTCTCCATTAGGTTATTTCTGTACCAACTGCCCAACTGTTATCATCGACGAAAAGTCCATCGAGAGGGATGTACAGGGCGGCCATGTTTTCAATGGAGTTGTCGGCGTGGATGTGTCGCCAAAAGGGTTTATAGGCTTTAAAACATGGAATGGATCGAAACCTATCTACCTCTTCGATGAAAACGAGGAATTAGCGGGGATAACAACTAAAGACGAAATGGGCGAAGGCACCGGTTTTTATTTCCCGGAAGAGATGGATAGAGGGCCTTCTTTTTCCAATCCCAAGAAGAAAAGAAAAAACCGAAAGAAAAACCGCCGCGCCCGGGCTTCCCGAAAGGCCAACCGGAGGAAAAAGCAGGAATGCGCGAGGCGCTGTAAATCACTTTCACCTTCCCGTGAACCTGCTCCCTCTTCTCGGGCGAACCGGTAGCCGGCCAGGCGGCAGTGCTTCGTGTGGGCGAATGACGGGGCCAGCTGGTTAGTGGCATAGTTGCCGAGGCCCAGCAGGGCAATACCCAATTTCAAATCGGTTTGTAACTATTGAGCTGGGCTAAGAGGCTTTTGCCACAAAGACACCAAGGCGCAAAGATTGCACGAAGCCGATGCCGATAGCTATCGGGCATCGGCTTGTGCAATCTTAGTGTCCGTCTGTTCAGCCGGATAAATTTTTGCGTCTTCGTGGCTAAAAAGCGGAGGGCTGCTAAATTGTTACGCTTTTTCAGTTTAAAGGCATTCTCCCATTTGGCCGTGCGATCAGGATGATCGCGGCACGAGGCATACCGATACTATAACCGGGCACTTCGGTAAGGGCTGGATGGCGGCTTGATGTCATTACAAAGGGCACCATTTGGCCGTGCGATCAGGATGATCGCGGCACGAGGGCGGCCGCCTTCCTGATGTCTACGCATTCCAGAACTGGCTTTTCGTACCCCCTCTTCGTTACGTTGATCATCGCCCGCCCGATCTCCTCCAGCTTCACCACATATTTGGGAAACAGCGCTTTAAAAACCGGATACAAAAAGCCCAGCACTTTATAGGCCGGCAGCGTATTCTTCATGCCCGGCATAGGGTGGATGTAGCCGGGGCGGAACGCATAGGTGCCTTTGAACGGCACCTTCTGCAGGCCGTTTTCCGTCTTGCCCTTCACCCGGGCCCACATGCTGCGGCCCTGCTCGCTGCTGTCGGTCCCGGCGCCGGAAACGTAGCAGAACGTCATGTCCGGGTTTAGATGGGCCAGAGTGTCGGCCACGTGCAGCGTCAGGTTGTAGGTGAGGTGGTAGTAATCCGCTTCGTTCATGCCGACGGAGGAGACGCCGAGGCAGAAGTAGCAGGCGTTGTAGCCGGAGAGCTGACCTTCGATGGAGGACAGGTCGTGGAAATCTTTATGAATGACCTCCTTTAACTTCTCGTGCTGGACATCACAGGGCCGGCGGTTGATGACGAGTACGGATTCCACATCGGGATGCCGGAGGCACTGGTACAGGACGCCCTCTCCGACCATGCCGGTGACCCCGGTGATGATAGCTTTTATTTTCATGGCAGTTTGTTATAAAAAATCTCTCCCAAGCTGATAACCGCCCTCAAGGTCTGTAATAAATGGGTGAATCCAATTTTTTACACCCAAAAAAACGGACATGAAAGTTCAAAGCCGGAGAAACAAGCTCGAAACCAGGATCGTCAGCTCTGCCGCAACCATCGCTTACCAGCAGGATATGTGGAATTTGTACGCCAATTACTATCAGGTCAGCCAGCAGTCCTTTTTCGACCGTTTCAAAACAAACGACCTCTACGCTCTTTACACTTATGGCAAGCAGATCGTCGGCTTCACCGGTTTCAGGATGAAAATGGTGGAAACGGAACACGGCCCCTGCCAGACCCTGTACATTGGGCAGACGGTCATGGACAGCCAGTTCCGGGGGCAGTCTTTGCTCCCCCGTACCTGCTGCCTGTTATTCGCCAGGCATTTTTTAACCAATCCCCGCTGCCCTATATACGTCTGGTGCGACGCGCTGACCTACAAGCCTTATCTGCTTTTTGCCAACTCGTTGAACACTTACTTCCCTACCCGCCACCAGGCCACGCCCCCCCGGGAAAAAGCGATCATCGATCAACTGGGCCGCCACTATTATGGCGCCAACTACGACGAAGAACGGGGAACCGTCAGAAAAACGGCCAATGTCATCTCCGATCCCTCCGCCACCATCACCCCGGAACACCGGCTCAACCCGGACATCGACTTCTTCGCCCGGGCAAATCCCGGCCATGCAGAAGGCCACGGCCTGCTCACCATCGCCCGGATAGACTGGAACAATTTCCGGTTCCTGCTGAAGAAGTGCCTGAAGAAGAAGTTGGGGTTGGCGGTTCATTAGAGTTGATGCGTTGGGCCATCATGGGTTAAAAATGGCTCTTTTCTTCCCACACTATGCCTTTTTTCGGTCACGTAGCTAGGCTATGCTCCCTCAAAAAGCCTGCGTGTGGTCGAAAATAGCTCATTTTTACCACCACGCTGCCCCAACGCATCAACTCTATTCCAGCAGATAACAAAAAAGCACTAAGACCTGACAAGTTTCGAAATCTTGCCAGGTCTCAAATCTTAAATGGGTATTGATTTTAATTATGATTACCGCTTTTAGGCGAACAATCCCTAAATTTATACTCAACGGCAATAGGTTTTCCCGACACTTTGTGTGCGGGACAGGTAGTGCATTTTGGGTGGACTTCCCCTTTAGGGGATTTGAGGGGCGGGGGGAGGCAATGCACAAAACCTATTGCAGCGTAGTATAGCTCTACGTGATCATTTGGGAAAAATCGATACACCATGAAGCAAATCATCATTGCGATCCTGTGTTTAACCCCATCCATTTTTTGCGCACAGGCCATCGATTCTCCTGCTGTTGAAAATGAAGTAGACAGCCTTATTGAGTTGTCAAAGAGCCTGATTGACGAACGGCAATTTGACGAAGCGCTGGAAGTCAATGAAATGGCAAAAAAAATAGCGGAGAAGCAATTGGGAAACACCTCGGCCGCCTACGCCAGGAGTTGTTTGTATCATGGCGTGATCCTAAGTTATACCAATGATTTTGAGGAAGCAGAAAAATGGTACCTCAAAGCCAAAGCCCTCTACGAAGACGAGATAGGCACCGAAAATCCGGACTATGCCAAATGCCTTTATGAGTCCGGTTATTTAAAGTACACAACGGGCCAATATGCAGCAGCCGAAGATTTTTATCTCCAATCAAAAAGCATCACGGAAAAAACGCAGGGCAGAGAAAGCCCAAGCTATGGCATTTGCCTGAACGCACTGGCACTCTTGTATTGGCGAATGGGCCATTATGATCAGTCTGAACAGTTTTACCTTGAAACAAAAGATGTTTATGAAAAAGTATACGGAAAAGAAAACGTCCGATATGCTGCCGCCCTCAATAACCTGGGTTCACTGTACAATAGCATCGGGGAATATGAAAAAGCCGAAGCATTCCTGGCTGAAGGCCTCGGGGTAAAGGAAAGAACGGTGGGCCGAGAGCACCCCAGTTTTGCGCAAAGCCTGGTCAACCTGGGCAACCTGTATGCTGATATGGGGCGCGATGATAAAGCCGAAGCACAATACCTCGAAGCGATCCCGATACTGGCTGCAACATTAGGCAAAAACACTGCTAAATATGCCTCCTCCGTCGGCAACCTGGCCTTGTTGTATAATGAAATGGGCTATTATGAAAAGGCGGAACCGCTTTACCTCGAATCCAACGCCATCAAAGAAAGCATTCTGGGAACCGAACATCCCAGTTATGCCATAGGGCTGAGCAATATGGCCGTTTTGTACATGAACATGGGCAATTTTAAAAAAGCAGAAGCCTGTTTATTAAAGGGCAAGGAAATACGGTTAACAACCCTGGGCCGGCAACATGTTGAGTATGCAGGCAACCTGGCCATTTTAGGCCGCCTGTACATTTTAATGGGCAATTATCCGGAAGCGGAGCGGTTCCTGCTCGAAGCGAAAGGGATTTTTGAAGACGAGCTGGACAACCAGAAACATACCCTTTATTTGAACTGCCTGAATTTCCTGGCAAATTTGTATACGTTCACCGGCCGTTTCGAAGAGGCGGAAAAATACTATCTTCTTACCCTCTCTAAATGGAAAGAAACGGGAGGAAAAGACCCGGGAACTTATGCAGTATATCTGGACGACCTTGGGGTTTTGTACACCCGTATGGGTAATTACCAAAAAGCCGAAGCGCTTCATCTGGAAGCGAATGCCATTTTCGAGAACACCCTGGGCAAAGAGCACGCCAACTATTCCAGGAGTTTACAAAACCTGGGCAACCTTTACGTACTTGCCGGCCGATACCACAAGGCCGGCACTCTTTTCAGCGAAGCGTCGGCCCTCCGGCAATCCCTGATGCTTAATGCCCTGCACCATTTGTCCGAGCCGGAAATGAATGAATATCTCGGGATTTTTGCGGCCAGCCAGGCCGAAATACTTTCGTTTGCTTATTTGCCAGGCAATCAAAGTTCTTCTATTGTCTGCACCTGTTTCGACAATATTCTTTTTTACAAGGGCTTCCTGCTAAACTCCCTGAACCACGTCAGGAAACTGGCGCTTTCCAATCCTGACGCGCGCGAGCAATACCAGGCGCTGAAATCCTGTGAGCGCCAGTTAGCTAAAGCCTATGCCCGCCCTGTTTCCGAACGGGACAGTATTAAGATTTCGGAACTCCGGGAAAAAGCCAACGCGCTCGAAAAAGGCCTCGCCCGTACCGTAGCCGGTTATGAGGAAGCCGTTCGCCAGGTGAAATGGCAGGAGGTGCGGCAAAACCTGAAAGCAGGCGAAGCCGCACTGGAATTTGTCCATTTCCCGGTTATGCGCGAAGGGTCAGCGGATAGCGTGCTTTACGTAGCCCTTTTGTTGCGCCCTGAAGATGAACAGCCCACGTTCATCCCTTTGTTTGAGGAAAAGCAGCTTCAGCAATTGATTTCGGGAGACAACGAGGCAGAGATCATCGCGGCAGCTTATGCCACCCGGGGGGTAGAGCCTCGTCAAAATGAACAGTTGACAGGTTTGTACAACCTGCTGTGGGGGCCCCTGGAAAAATATCTGGAAGACATAGAGAAGGTCTATTTTTCCCCATCCGGCTGGCTGCACCGCATCAACTTCAACGCGATTCCAACAGGAAATGGAGAAGCGTGTTTGGCCGATCGGGCCCGGTTGGTCCGGCTGGGAAGCACTCGTTCTTTGTCCGCCCCGGATTGGGTCGGCTCTCCTGCAGAAAACACAGCTGTTCTTTATGGTGGCATTCAGTACGACCTGGACACAACCGGCATAGCTAAGGACACTATAGAGGCCGAGTTATCGGCCGAAATTTTATCCGGTCCTTTATTCTCGTATGCCGGCCGCAACCTGGCGCAAAGCAGCGAAAGCTGGCCCTACCTTCCGGGAACGAAGGAAGAGGCCGAAGCGGCCAGCGCCATGCTCCGGCGGGCCGGTTTCGCCGTCCGGGTATTTTCTGAAAAAAATGCTACCGAAGAATCGGTTAAAGCGATGGGCAGCCGTGGTTCCTCTCCGCGTATTCTTCACCTGGCAACCCATGGCTTTTTCTTTCCGGATTTAGCCTCCCCCGCCACTCCCGAAGATGGAGAGAAGGTAGCCAATCCTCCGCCTTCGGGGGGTCTAGGAGGGGCTACTTTCAAAATCTCCCACCACTCCATGATCCGCTCCGGCCTGGTCCTTGCCGGAGGCAATTACGCCTGGCAAACCGGAAGCCCCTGGCGGCCGGATCAGGAAGACGGCATCCTGACGGCCTACGAGATCAGCCAGATGGATTTGTCGAATACAGAATTGGTGATCCTCTCTGCCTGCGAAACGGGATTGGGCGATATCGACAAAAACGAGGGCGTTTACGGCCTGCAGCGCGCCTTTAAAATAGCCGGGGCGAAATACCTGATGATGTCGCTTTGGCAGGTGCCGGATAGAGAAACCAAAGAATTCATGGCGGCCTTTTACCAGCACTGGCTGGAAGGCGAAATGGCTATCCCGGATGCCTTCTGCAAAACGCAGTTGGAAATGAAGGAACGGTTCGAGGACCCGAATCTATGGGCGGGTTTTGTGCTGATGGAATAGGAAATCCTGTATTAGTAATTCTACTTCGCCACTTTAAAGCGGAGGAGGCGTGCGGCGAGCCGTTCGACTGCTGGCAAGCAATTGAACGGCCAACTCTGCGCCCAAATTCAAACCGCAGGGAGCGCGGAGCGCCGCAGAGAAACACAGTTCCTCCGCAGTTATTCTTCTCCGGGCCCTAAAATAACAGAGTAATGATTACTAACCCAAACGCTGTACAAATGCGGCATTTCCTATACCTATTATTTCCATTCCTTGCCTGGAATCCTGCATTCTCCGACCCTCCCTCCCGGATCGCCCTGATCGTCGCCGTGGGCCAGTATCCGGAATCTTCCAAATGGAACTCCCTGGGTGCGGCCAACGACCTCCAGCTCGTCCGGGAGGCTCTGATGCAACAGGGGTTTTCCGAAGAAAATATCGCGAGCCTGCGAGATGAGGAAGCCACCAAAGCCGACATCATACAGGCTTTCCGCCGCCATCTCATCGGGAAGGCCCGCCCCGGCGATATTGCCGTTTTCCACTTCTCCGGCCACGGCCAGCAGGTGATGGACGACAACGGCGACGAACTGGATGGATTCGACGAAGCCCTGGTCCCTTACGATTCGCCCCAGGATTTCCAGCCAGGCAGATATGAAGGAGAACGCTTGCTGAGAGACGACGAGCTGAACGGCCTGCTGATCGAATTGCGCCGGAAACTGGGCAAAAATGGGCAGGTGTTGGCCCTGCTGGACGCCTGCCATTCCGGCACGGGCACAAGGGGCTACGCGCCGGCGCGGGGCAGCCGGCAGAAGATGGCGCCTCCTTCTTACGTGGAAAAGATGCAGGATAACCCGCCCGATACCGGGCAATTCCAGGAGGAAGAAGGCAGGAGTGTCAGGAAGCTGGCACCCCTCATCGCCTTTTTCGCCTCCGCCGCCGATCAGCTCAACTATGAGTACCGGGATGAGGACGGGAACAGCTACGGCCCCCTGAGCTATGCCTTCAGCAAAGTCTTTCCAACGCTGGAGCGCCAGGTTACCTACAGTAGCTTGTTCAGCCGCATAAAGCAGGAGATGGCCGCCCTGGCGCCCCGGCAGGCGCCCCGGATGGAGGGCCCGGCGGAACTGGCCGTCCTGGGCGGCTATGCGGCGCCTGTGCCCCAGCACCTCGAAGTGCTGCGCTGGTACGGCCCCCAGACGCTGATCATCGACGCGGGTACGCTGAAGGGCATCCATGCGGGGACGGCCATCCACTTCTTCCCGGCCGGCATCCGGGATACCGCCGGCGTAGCCCCCATTACCCGAGGGATCATATCAAACGCCTTCCCGCTGATCTCGGAGGTATCGCTGGAAGGTGACATAGATGAGGAAGCGGCAGCCGGCGCCTGGGGGTTTGTAGAAAGACAAAACTACGGCAGCATCCGTGCCCGGCTGATGGTGGCGCCTGGCACCGAAGCACTGCAGCCGGCCTTGCTTTCCGAAGCAGCGCCATACGCGGCCCTGCAGCTCGTCCGGTCCCAACCGGATATGGTCCTGGAGCAGGAAGAGGATGAAAACGGGTACCGGAAGCTGTTGCTTCGCAGCCGGGACGATTACGTGTTGTGGGAAAGCCCGCTGGAAGGAACAAATCCGGAAAGCCTGTCGGAACAGGTCGTCAAACGGTGCCTGGCCTACGCCCAGGCGGAATTCCTGCGCAAGCTGGAGATGGACAACCGGTTTCTGGAAGTAGAAATGGAACTCATTCCGGTAACCGTCAAACGGGAAAACAAGAAGTTCGTCGTGGATGAAAAGCTGCCGCTTTCTTCCAAAGCCGGGCCGGATGGCGTGGTGCGTTTCCGGGAAGGAGAAAGTTTTATTATCAGGGTGACAAACCGGGGCATACGGCCCGTGTATTACAGCGTGCTGGACGTACAGGCCGACAACCAGGTGCAGCCCCTGATCCCCAACCAAATCTGCGGCCTGAATGCCGCCGACTACTACATCCTGCCCGGCCAAACCCAGGAATTGGACTGCATCATCGATGTATACCCCCCCTACGGCAACGAGGCGCTGAAACTGGTCGCCACCGACGAGCCGCTGGAACTGCGGCGGATCATCAGCACCCGGGGAGAGGCCGCCGGCAGCAACAACCCTTTCGAACAGCTCTTTCAGTCGACGTTCAAGGATGCCAGCCGCGGGCCAACGACGCCCAGTATCCCGCCCAGCTCGGCGCATGTGCATTCGGTGCTGTTTCGGATTGTGGAGCGGTAGGGGGAAGCTTAAACAGGGTATTCTGCTACAGAAGATGCCTTTCGGCAGATCGGGCAGAGGAAGGCGTCGCCCCGGGTGTTGTACCTGGTGCCTCTGCGTGTAATTTTGCCCCAAGGGAGAAGGCGCAATTCGAAATTGATGCACTAAATAGTGGCATCTCACTACTTAGTAGTGATTAAAAAACAGCTTTTTTCGTTTGGGTGGCTTGTTTAAAAATAGTTTTCCTGAGCCGCAGCTGATTGGCAATATCCTTAGTCAGGATGAAGTTTCCCTTTGTGAATTTGGCTTCGCACAAATGGATGATCTGGTCGGCACGGTCAATGATCATGTCTATCTGCGCGCCCGGCAGGCTATCGTCCCCTTTGAACTTCCAGGAACTGTGTCTCGTGTAGACCCCACTAATACCCAGAGCTGATTTGATCTGGTCAATGTGCATCATACAGATATTCTCAAAAGCATAACCGCTCCATGCTGTAAAAGCGCTTTGCTTCGACAATTGCTCCCAAACCCGGCTTCCTCCGTCCTGGTTGGGCTGCACAAATTTGAGGTAAAACAAGGAGTACAAATCCGCCAATTAGCGCTCCCTTGCTTCCGGCGGAGATGGCGTGTCTAAAAAAACCAATTTTCTTCCCCGAAAGTGATAACCACTGGCCGCTGCCACAATATATGGGTGTAACAAGAAACTAAATCATTTAACCGAACACCCAGATCAATGAACGCCATCGCCCATCCCATCCGCCAAGCTTACCGCCAGCAAACCCCTCCCAAGGCAGTAGCGAACCCCCAGAGAAAAAAAGTACGCATCCTGTCCATCGACGGCGGAGGCATGCGCGGCATCATCCCCGCTACCGTCATCTGGCACCTCGAACAGCGCCTGCAGGAAAAAACCGGCAACCCCGACGCCCGCATCAGCGACTATTTCGACCTGCTGGCCGGCACCAGCACCGGCGGCATCCTGGCATGCACCTACCTGATCCCCGACTCCGAGCGGCCCGGCCGCCCGAAGTTCGACGCCCGCCAGTCGCTGGCCATGTACCTCGACAACCGGGGCTGCGGCATCTTCGCCCGCTCCTGGTTCCGGAAGCTGACCTCCCTGATGGGCCTGATCGACGAAAAGTACTGCTCGGGCAACCTGGAAAAAGCCCTGAAAAAGTGCCTGGGCGGGCAGGTGCGCCTGAGCAGCTTCCTGAAGCCCTGCCTCATTACTGCCTATGATATCAAAAACCGCCGGGCCAAGTTCTTCACCAGCGTGGATGCCCAATCGGATTCCAATCAGGACTACAAAGCCTGGGAAGCAGCCCGGGCGACTGCCGCCGCCCCGTCCTATTTCCAGCCGGCTTGCCTGCCCACCGGAAACAACCCCGAGGAAGTGCTGGTCGACGGAGGCGTATTTGCCAATAACCCTGCCCTGTGCGCTTTTACCGAAGCTCAGAAAACCTGCTTCGCCCAACGTTCCGGAGACAACAGCCGGCCCGATCACCCCGGCCAGCAAGACATGATCATCGTTTCCCTGGGCACTGGCGATGCCAAAAAGGGGTACGCCCTGGATGAGGTGAAATCCCAAGGCATGGTAAAATGGGCCAAACCGATCATCGACATCCTGATGGGTGCCAGCACGGACACGGCCGACTACCAACTGCAGCAACTATTTGATACAAAGGAGAAGGAAAACGGAGGGCGTTACTACCGCCTCAACCCGCAGCTGAAGGGCGTCGATAACGCAATGGACAACATCCGGCCCGCGCATCTGAAATCGTTGCACCAACTGGCGCTGCAATACATCCGGGACAACGAGGAAATGCTGGAAGAGATCGTGGATCAGTTGATGGAGAATAGTTGATGTGCCGAACGTTGGCGGTTGCTCGTTATTTGTTGTTTGTTCCCCGTAGTTGCCGAAGCGAACAACAGACAACAGACAACAGACAACAAGCAACAAGCAACAGACAACAAACAACGGACAACGTTATTCCAACAACACGAAGGCCGCCCAGTAATACGGGTCCTCATATTTACCCCGCATCTGCCGCTGCGCTTCCCGGAAGGCTTCCCGCATAGGCTTACCGCTTAGCCATTCCCGGTAGAAAGCCGTCATCAGTTCCCGGGTTGGTTCATCCGGCACCTGCCACAGGCTCATGATGACATATCGGGCGCCGGCGATCTTGAAGGCGCGCTGCAAGCCGTAGACCCCTTCGCTGCCTTGAATATCCCCCAGGCCGGTCTCGCAGGCGGAAAGCACGACCAATTCTGTGCCCGACAAGTCCATCCGGCTGATCTCGTAAGCAGTCAGGATGCCGTCTTCTCTGCCCTGGAGCGGAGGGTTGCCCATCCAGCTGTGGTTGGCGCCCGCCAGGATCAGGCCCGAACGAACCATAGGGTGTTCGGATAATTGCACGGGTGGCAACTCGATGGAAAGCTGATCCACAGAGCCTTCTGTATCCTGGGAATCCGGGAAAAAAAAGCCGTGGGTGGCGATGTGCAATATGCGGGGCGGCTGGGGAAGGTTCTTCAAACTTTCTTCAGTAGCATCTTGCCCATATTTTGCCGTAACCTCATAGCCGGCGGCTGCCAGCAATTTACTAGCCTGGCCAACTTCCTGTGCTGTGCCCGGCAGGTATTGCCAGGCCGTTGCTCCGCCTCTGGGAAGGGCGGCCAGGGTTTCCAAAGCAGGCTGGTTTGGGGCCATTGTTTCTGGTTCAGCCGGGTCGCCAAGGGAGGGCTGGGTGTCCCTTTCGTAAGCAATACCTCCCAATAGGAGGGCATTGCGGTTGGTATAAGCTTGAGCCTCTGCTTCAGCAGTCAGGCTGCCGGTGCTGCTCAGGGTATGAAGTTGGTACTTGTCACCGATTGTAGTATGGCCATTCAACCCAACAGCGCCCAGGTTGATGCGATGCAACCAGCCGGATGGAGCATAATAGATCGTATGGACGCCTTCCAAAAGGCTTTCCAGCGGGCGCCACAATAAGCTATCCAGGCTGGCGTATGCCTGGCTTTGAGGCCTGCGAGGTTCGACCCCTCGTGCGGCATAGAGGCTTCCCATTCCCTGTTGGTCGCCTTGCTGAGCAAGTGCCAAGAGGCCATTCAGGCTGCTTTCTTCAAAAAGCGGGACGATTTGCGGCTGTCCGGTTCCGCTTCTGAGCACAAAAGCAACGTAGAGAACGCTATCCGTGGCCACGCCTTGGCGGTAATAGCGAAAATGGCTGAATTCGATGGCTGCTTCTCCTGGTTTCAAACACAACTGTACTTCTTTCCACTCCACTTTTTTCCGCGCCTGCCGGAAAGAAGAAGAGGCATTGGCCAGCCTTACTTCCAGCTTTTCTGCTTCGTTTTCCAGGCTATCGAGTTCCGGCAGCCGCTGGCTCACCCGCTTTTGATATTGCCGGGCGAGCATTTTGTGCAAATCTTCCCATTCCTGATATTGTTGCCGCAGTATTGAATCTGGATGTTGCCGGAGGTTGCGCAGCAGGCGGCTGCGATTGCTCTGAAGCAGGCCCTTGTAGAAAAGCTGGTTGTCAAAGCCGGCCGATACCAGGGCTGCCTCTTCAGGATGGCTGAATATAAAGGACTGTAGCTGGTCAAATCCGGAGCGCATTTTCTTCAGAAAAGAAGCCTGCAGGCGGTCGCTCAAAAATGGGAAACGCTCCTGGGCTTGAAAATTTATATTTTCATTGAGCGCAAGGTAAATGGGCAGGGCTTTGCCGTCGTCTCCTGAAATCTGATATGACAACCCCATATACTTAAGGATATGGCTATAAACCTGATGGGTTTTCCCCAAATTCTTTTCAATATTCTCCAAAGCCTCCAGCAATAGCGCGCGCGCCTCGTCGTATCGGCCCATCCGAATATACAAAGCACCAAGGTTAAAAAGGCGTATGCCATACTCTGAATGGCCTTTGCCATAATTGGCCTCTGCCTGGCCCAGCGCTTCCAGAAATATCGGCAGTGCTTTGTCATATTCCCCCATGTCCGAGTACAAGCGGGCAAGGTTACTCAGGCGGGCGCCGTATTCCGGCGTATCTTTGCCTTTGGTTTTTTCACTAATCTCCACGGCTTCCAGCATTAAAGGCAGGGCTTTGTCGTATGCTTTCATGTCGTTATAGAGTATAGATAGCGCTTCCTGGATGTAACCATAGTCTGAATGACTTTTCCCCCAACTCTTTTCGACAAGCTCACGAGCTTGAAGAAACAATGGCAGCGCTTTATCATACTCCCCCATATCCTGGTATAGTTCGGCAAGTTCCTCCAAACGGTAAGCGTAACGATAATGCGCTTTCCCAATGCTTTTTTCGGCATTCTTCAACGCTTCCAGGTACAACGGCAACGCCTTTTCATATTCTCCCATTTGATGGTATAACAAGCCGAGGTTTGCTACTCCACTCCCGTAATACGAGTGGTTCTTGCCCAGCGTCGCTTCAATGTTCTCCAGTGCTTCCTGCCTGACCGTCAGTGCTTTTTCGTAGGCTTCCATATCCATATACAACAAGCCCATATTGTTCAGGATAAAGCCATATAGCGGGTTTTCTTTCCCTTGGCTGCTGCTCCTGATAACTTCCAGTGCTTTCTTATAGTAGGACAGCTCCTGTTCGTATTCTCCCATATCATGGGATAAAAGGCCGAGAAAATTCAGTGTATTACCATACACTTCCCGGCTGATCTTCGGATTTTTTTCCGCTTTTTCTTTTGCTTCTAAATAGAGGGGCAACGCTTGCTCGTATTCGTTGACTGTAGCGTATAAATATCCGAGGTTATTGAGGCTCTCCAGGTAGTTGTCATGTTCCTTGCCATACTCTTTTGCGGCTGCTTCACGGGCTAATATTGCTGTTTCAAGCGCATTTTGGACATCTCCTTCGCCATAGAAGGCCTCCAAGCGTTCGGTTAACTCCTGGTAGTTCATTGCTTCCGGAGCTTTTCCGGAGGGTATGCTGTCCAACTGTCCGAAAGCAGCTACTGGAAAACAGAGGGAAAAAAGAAACAGGGCGGGTATTAGGGGATTCATAAACTGAATTGTTTTATTATAGCCGAGACCTGGCATGTTTTGGAAACATGCCAGGTCTAAACCAGGTCCACTCCCTAAGAAAAGCAATTTATCCAACATTGCCCTTAAGCATAACCAGGATTTATTCCTAATTTTGAATTTTGGAGAAAACTATCTGTTTATGCGCCATTTAACCCAAGCTCGATATGTAGACCCCAACTTTTCAGTGGCTGCAGCCGCCGTCCGCCAAGGTTGGGTTCTACATACCGAAGACCGGTTAAGATGCCTGGCCAGAGCCTTCCACCCGCCAGTCCATTATTTCTTCTTCGTTTCCCTTTTCCTTTTAGGAGGCCATCCGCTACCGGCCAGCCCGGAACAACAAACCGCCCGGCAGGTGCTGGAGCAGTTGTACCACAGCATCGGCAACTACCAGGTGAAGATGCCGGCGGTCGAGGTAGTCGGTTCGGAAGAGCTGGTGGCCGCCTACATGCCCGGCAAACGGGTGATCTTCCTGGAGAAAAAAGCCTTCGATGTGTGCCGCTCCTTCGGCCGGGATTCCCTCAGCGCGCTGGCCTTCCTGCTCGGGCACGAGCTGGCCCATTGTTTTCAGGAAGTAGGCTGGGCCACTAACTTTCTGGCCTACGGCGAGGTTCGCCAGGGATCGGAAGCTAAAGAGCGTTCGGCTGATATCCAGGGTGCCTTCGGGGCGGCCCTGGCCGGCTTCCAGACCCGGAATATCATTTCGCCCCTCATCGACCGCCTGTACACGGCCTACGCCCTGAAGGGCCGTATTATTCAGGGCTACCCCCCGATGGCCGACCGGCAGGCCACCGCCGCTGAAGTTGCCGAGATGGTCCACCAATTGTGGCAGGTGTATACCGCCGGCAATTACCTGTCGGCCCTGGGGCATTACAGCCTGGCAGCCAGCAGCTATGAGTATATACTGGATTTTTACCTGGGCAAGGAGATTTTCAACAACCTCGGAGTGCTGTACGCCAAAAAGGCCATGACGTTCAGCGGAAAAAACATCGACCCCTACCTCTATCCCTTCGAGCTGGATACGGAAAGCCGGCTGGCCACCCCGCGTTCGGACGACCTGAACCCCGTAGAATGGCTGACCCGCCGGCAACTGCTGGCCACCGCCCGGAACTACCTGGACCGGGCGATGCAGCTGGACCCGCAGTACATCAACGCATACGTCAACCTGCTCTGCGTACAGTCCATGGAACAACAATACGGCGCCGTTATCACAAGCTACGAATCGGGTAAGGTGGAGCGTTTCCTGCGAAAAGCCAAAGCCTCCGGCAAAGAATGGGCGGACGCCAAAATCGCCGTGGGCGCCGCTTATGCACTGTCGGGCGAGGACACCCCCGCTCATGCCGCTTCCGCCCAGGGATTGTGGCAGGAACTGAAACCCTACCCAAATATTCAGGTGCGGCAACTGGCCGCCTACAACGAATCCGTTTTGCTGGGCAAGCCGACGCCAGCGCCGCTGCCTATGGTTTGCGGGCTTTCCTCCGGCAGCGCTTCCAATCCGGCAGGACCTTCTCCCTTCTCTTTTTTGAACGAGCCCGGCATCGCCCTGGGTGATTCCCGGGAGGCGGAGCTGTTCTGGAAAAAAGAAGATCAGTCGACTACCTATGTCGCCCGCTGGCATGGACAGCCCTTCCTCTTCCAGAGAGTGCTGTCGCGCAAATATGCCGCCCCGGGCAACATCCGGGCCGGCGATACGGCCCTGGCATTAACCAATCAGGCAGGGGAGGGCGCTTACCAATCCATCCCGGCCGGCCGTGGTTATTTCCTCCACTTCCCCGCCTGCCGCCTTATTTTCCTGGTTGATCCGGAGGGGCGCATTGAGGAGTGGGCGAAATATTTTAATTAACATTTTTTTCCCGGACGTGATAACCCCCAACAAAAGGCGCGATATATGATCAAAAGGCTTGAATCCAGCGAATCTGCGTTGATCGAGGCCCTGAGGATGGAAGACGGAAAAGCTTTCGAGCTGGTCTACGAAAAATACTACAGGATGGCTGCCTCCTTCATCAACAACAACAGCGGCGACGACCACGACATTGCTGACGTCTTCCAGGAGATGCTGTTCATCCTGGTCCGCAAGCTGCAGGATAAAAACTTCCAGCTCACCGCCAGGCTGGGCACTTTCATCTACGCCATCATCCGCAATTTGTGGCTGGCGCGGCTGAAAAAAAAGGCTGCCTCGGAAATAACGCTGCACGAAGAAATGGAGGATTTGCCTGTCCTCGACGAGAACGAGCTGGAAGTAAAACAGGAATACGAAAGAAAACACGAACTCATGGCCCAGGTTCTGGAAACGCTGAAAGAAGATTGCCGGCAGATCATACTGGCCTCCTTCTACAAAAAACTTTCCCACCAGGCCATCGCCGAAGAAATGGGATATTCCGATGCCTTTGTGCGGGTAAAGCTCCATCGGTGCATGGAAGGTTTCCGGAAAAAGGTCAGGCAGCATCCGGCATTCGAGGCCCTTTGAAAACACTCCTTTAAATTAGCAAGGCTATGAAAGAAGACGATTACACTGAAATATACCGGTTCCTGAACGGCGAAATGGCTGGAGAAGAACGCCGTTCCTTCGAGCGCCGGCTGGAAGAAGAGCCGGAACTGGAGCGGGAAGTTGCCGATCATCAGGATTTGTTGAAAGGCGTTGCACTGTACGGGGATACCCGGCTCGCCGGGGCCATCCGGCAATCTGCGGAAAATGCCCGTAAGAATGGGTTCTTGATAACAGATGAACAGATCGTTCAATATCTAAACGGCGAATTGCCGGACGATCAGGCGGCCGTTTTCGGGAACCGTCTGCTTTCGGATGCGGCATTTGCCGAGGAGGTGGAATTTCAGCGGAGCCTCCTGGCCAGCGTGAACCTGGCCGGCGACAAGGCGCTGAAAGCCAGAATCCGGCAAACCCATTCCAAGCTCGGTGAAAAAGGTTTTTTACAGGCCGCTCAAACGGAAGCGCCCTCCGAAAAGGCGGATGCCCGGCCTCCGGCAAAGCGCCGGCAGCTCTTTTCAGTGCGCGCACTGGCCGCCGCCGCTACGGTCCTCCTGCTCCTGGCCATTGGTTATTTCCTCTATCCCACAACGGATGCCACACAGCAATTGTACTCCGCCCACTATCAGCCAGACGAAGAGGAGCTCCAGGAGCAGCTGGAAAAATTGTCCCTTGTGGGCATGGCTATCCCGGATAAGGCCCGCCGGGAAAGCCTCAGCGCCGCCCTGAACATTTTCCAATCCGGCAATTTCGATGCGGCATCGGAAGCGCTTGGCCAGCACCTGGAGGCCTGGCCGGAGGACGAATCCGCCCGCTACTTCCTGGCCCTGAGCCTGATGGAAACCGGCCAGTTTGGCGAGGCCGTTGCAACCTTTCAACCTCTGACGACCCGGGCAGGCACCGCTTATTACGACAAAGCGCTTTGGTATCAGGGACTGAGCTACCTGCGGCTCCCCGGCCGGCAAGCCCGGGCGAAGTCCATATTCACGCTATTGGCGGCCGTGCCTTCGTCCGGGTATAAGAAACAGGCGGAGGAAATCCTGAAGGGGTTGGAATGACAGGTTCCTAATCCCAATCCGCCCCGTGAAAAGCGCTGACCCGACGGCCGCCCTGGCTGCTCAGCTCGCCGATGCGGGCCATATCCTCTTCGGATAGTTCGAAGTCGAAGACCTCCATGTTCTCTTTCAGGCGTTCGGGGTTGGATGTTTTGGGGATGGCCATGGCCTGTTCCTGCTGCAGAATCCAGCGCAGGGCTATCTGGGCGGCGCTTTTTCCATACTTTTTCCCGACAGATTGCAGCAGCGGGTTGCCAACAGCCTTGCCCTGGGCCAGAGGAGAATAGGCGGTGAGTGCCAGACCGTGCTCCTGCATCCACCCCTGGAGCCTGGACTGGTCGAGCAGGGGATGGTACTCCACCTGGTTAGTGATGATGGGTAGCCCCGTTTTCAGCGTTCGCTCCAACTGATTGATGTTGAAATTGCTGACACCGATGAAGCGGGCTTTGCCCTGTTCCCGCGCCTTGCCCAGCTCGGGCAGGTAGCTTTCCAGGGGGAGGGTAGCGTGCGGCCAGTGGATGAGCAGCAGGTCCACATACTCCGTTTGCAGCTTGCGCAGGCTCTCCTCCACAGAGGGCAGGAAGCGCCTTTTGTCCAGGTTGGAAGGCCACACCTTGGTCGCCAGGAAAACCTCCTCCCGGCCAACGCCCGACTCCCGGATGCCCCGCCCGACGGCTTCCTCGTTGGCGTAGAACTGGGCGGTGTCGATGTGGCGGTAACCCATCTCCAGCGCCTGGCGGACGATGCCGGCCGCGGTGCTGCCCCGGGCCTGGTAGGTGCCCAGGCCGAGGGCGGGGATGGGGGTGCCCTGGATGGTGAGGTGGGTCATGATATTGAGCTTAAATTATTTTTATTTCTTTTTTTTACGTATTTTTGTAATAAATAGAAATAAATTGAGGTTTATAGCTTTTCAGGATGTCTTTCGTGATTATACTATTTTTTCCACCAACGAGGTAGAAAAAGTATTTCCCGGTTTTGACCGCAAAGTGCTGGTCGCCTGGCAAAAGAAAGGTTACATTCAGAAGATTAGGAACAACTGGTACCGCTTCGCTAAACGCCCTCTGCATGACGAGGATTTGTTTTTTATTGCCAACAAGATTTATCATCCATCGTATGTCTCCCTGGAGTCGGCATTTAGTTATTATCAATTTATCCCGGAAGGTGTTTTTCGCACCACGTCCATCAGTACTTTAAAAACAGCCCATTTTGATACTCCGGCCGGATATTTTCAGTATCGGAACATGAAGCCGTCCCTTTTCTGGGGCTACCGGTTAATTCGTCAAAGAGAAAACCCGCTGTCAGGCTGGCATAAAATTGCTTCCGCCGAAAAAGCGGTCATCGATTTTTTGTACCTGAATCCGCAGTACGAAGAAGAAGCTGACTTTGAGGGGTTGCGGTTCAATTGGGAAGCGTTTTCGACTCGGGTGGATCTTGAAAAAATGGGACGCTATCTCAAATACATTCAGTCTCCGGCATTATCCAATCGAATGAAAAACTTTTTAAACGTCTTTCATGCTCAGCCAGCTATTCTCGCTATTAGAAAAAATTTGAATATGGCTTTATTCGAGCAAAGGGAAATCCACCTGGATGTCCTTTGCAATGAAGCGATAAATAACGTTCATTGACTTACAAGGCAGCAAATCGAAAACCTGGCGGATTTTCTCCCAGAGCTTTTTCTTGGTTTTGCAATACTTCAGGGCTTTATCAAAGGCTTGGTCCATCTTTTGAGCAATTTGGTCCACGCAGAAAGCCAGGAAAGCAAGCAACATGAAGTTGGTGGCCAAGTATTTTTCACCATGGCCATAATTGTGTTCCAAATGGTAGCCCTGGTTCTTAAGGGTATTGAAGGTTTCATTTTCTATCTTCCAACGGCTGCGCCCAATGAGAGTCAACTCGACAATATTCTCTTGCGAAATGGCTATGTCCGTTATCCAGGAGTTGAAATAAGCTCTTTGGCCTTCGGTGTCAAACTGCTCGAGTTCAAAGTAGTTAACCTCTATATCCTGGTTTTGGCCGTTGAGCACCAATTGGTTATGCCACCTGGCAACACACCTTTGCCCATCTGTGGCAAGCCATGAATGCTCCTGGAGGGCCTTTGCGGCCCTAAGCCGTTCGGTTTGGATGATAACGTAGCCCTCCTGGATGCCGATGACAAAACGCATTTCATGTTCTTGGAGCATCCGGATGAAAGGGCCATTAGGGTACAAGCCGTCAAAAACGCCCAATAGCTCATGCTGCTCTTTAGGCAGCAAACCGCGCACCAACGGGATGAGCCGTTTGCCTGCATTGAGCTCGCAGTCGTTTTTAGTGCTTCCGTCCTGGCGCACGATAGCTTCACAGCAAACAGGAAACACCTCCTTGTGCCCGTGATGAGCCATTACTGCGGCTAACGCTTGGTGGTGGTAGGTGGTTTTTGTCACCTCCCCTTTTTTGTTGCGGTGCTCCCTGGTTAAGCAATGTTCGCAGGCTGTGCTGCAGGAACAATAATGCTGCGTGCCGTCGAACAAAAGGCAATTATAGCGCCCCAATACCCGGTATTCATCCATAAACCCTTCTTCGCCAAGGGTTTGCAAGGGAACCTTGAAACATGCCTGGATATCGCCAGGGGCGATATAGTCTATGCCTTCTCGCATCGCCGAATCCGAGGGCAGCGATTTTATCTGGTAAACCCGCTCCAGGTTCGCCTCCCGTTCCGGGTAGCTTATCCGGTAATGGTGCAACGACGGGTCCTTGAGGTGGAACATCGCAAAGGCCGACTGCAAAAAATCCCCTAAGGGTATTTGAGCATTCTTATAACGGTGTTCCTTGACTGCTTCGAACTTTTGCCTAAGGCCTTGTATTAACTGGTCTGTTGCCATATGCCAACTTTTTGGCTGTGAAAATAGGGCAGCAGCCGTTTATATCATAACTTTTTCTAATAGCGAGAATCGCTGATGCTCAGCCTTGAGGAAATCAAAAAGTTCTATCCGGAATCCCTGCAAAGTTCCGGGCGATTCCTTCTCAGAGAATATTTGCAGTATAAAATCCTGGAAATTGTATTTGAAGGCTCTGTTGGTGCCCAATTGTGCTTTCTGGGCGGTACCTGCCTGCGCATTGTACATGGCAACAACCGTTTTTCCGAGGACTTGGATTTCGATAATTTCAACCTAAGCCGGGAAGATTTTGAGTCCATTGGAGGCTTGATTGAAAAACAACTTAGGCGGCAGGGGTTTGAAGTAGAGATCCGCAATGTCTTTAAAGGAGCATTCCACTGTTACATCAAATTCCCCAACCTGCTTTATGAAAGTGGATTGAGTGGCCACCGGGAGGAAAAAATCCTGATACAACTGGATACCGAACCGCAGCATTTTGATTTCCAACCGGAAAGTCACGTGCTCAACAAGTTTGATGTTTTCACCAACATCCTCACTACCCCGATCGATATTCTTCTTTCGCAAAAATTATATGCGATCTGTAACCGTCCCAGGCCTAAAGGCAGAGATTTTTTTGATGTTTCTTTTCTCCTGCCCAGGACAAAGCCCAATTATGGGTACCTGGAGCAAAAGATGGGAATAGCCACGCCCAAAGATTTGAAAGGGGCAGTATTAGAAGCATGCCAAACAATTGATTTTGAGGCGATGGTTAAAGATGTTCAGGCATTCTTGTTTAATGCCAAAGATGAAAAGCGGATTCGTTTATTCAATGAATATTTTAAACAAGTGGAATTATAGGCTTTCCAGAAACAGGGATTACCGTTCCATCCCTCACGCCCCCCTCAGCTTCCCCTTCAGCACCCCCGCCGCCCTGGTATACCCTCCGTCCGCGCCATCGACAAAGTGGATATGCCGCCCGTCCCGGTCGCGCACATAACAGGACATGATGCTCTCCGGGCTGACGTGCAGGCCGTAAAAAAGTTCTCCTTCCTTTTCCATCTTCTCGAGTGCTGCCGTCAGCTGCTCCCGCTGAGCTTTGGTGCCGGATATGACGGTATTGATCCGCCCGTCCAGCACGAGGGTGTCGGCCAGTTCCACCAGTTGCCGGAGGTATCGCCTGCCGTTTTTATAGTATTTAAAATAAACCAGCCCAAACCAGGTAAAGAGGAAGTTGACGAGCAGATAAGACAGGTTAAACCGGCCCAGTTTGGCGCGCATCTCGGTGTTGATCTTGCCCAGGGTGGCCTGCAATCGCAGCATGGGAACGGAAATGGGGTTCCGCCGGGGCTGGGGGCCGTAGATCTCGTCAATGGCGGCCAGCACCGTTTGAAAAACCAGGCTGTGCCGGGCTTCTTCCCGGGCTTCTACCAGCAGGCAGACCACCTCGTCCAGGTTTTTGGGTGGTTTGACGGCATTCCAGCGGCACTCCATGCCTTCCAGGTTAAGGGATGCCTCTATTGCCGGCCGGAAGGGCGCAAATCCCTCGCCTTTTATTATCCGTTCTGCATATTTCAGCCCGTTGCCCAGCACGAGCGGAATGGAAAAATTTTCTCCGAGTTTTGCTTTCGTTATCAATAGTTTTTGCTTTTCCCGGTAGGCCTCCGCTACCGGGACGTGGCCGACCCGCAGCTCCAGCCTGAAGTTGCGGGCGGTATTTTCCCGGTGAATGTGCATGGCGCCCATGATGGGTTCCAGTAATGAGGATGGGGCCAGCAGGGTAGCGCCGTCGCCTCCGAAGAAAAAGGGGATGCTGGTCCCGGCCTTTCCGGCCAGGTTGAGCGCCGCGATAATGCTGCCCGCCGCCACCAGGTTGACAACCTGATGCGCTCCTCCCTTCACCGCCCGGGTAGAGCCTTTGATGTCCGTTACCACAATATGCCAGTCGTCCGGTACCGCAGAAAACAACTGCTCGTTGGCGACCAGATGGCTCATTGGCGCCTCATTCGCCGGCAGGACAGCGTAGAAATGATCATTGTTTTTGGTGCCCATATCAGGGATATATAATAGCCTGTTTTCAAAGATAATTCTTTTGCGGGGCCTCTGAAACAGGTGCCAAAACAATGAGCCTATACTTCCTCCCCATCCAACCCCAATTCCTTCCTCTTCGGCCGAATAATTTTGCCTTTCCATCCCAAAACGGCGAACTAGAACCTTATCGGGCCAGGCACGCGGCAATTAAATAAATGTTAATCCGGGTCCACCCCTGTAATCTTTTGCACAATATTGACATCAAATAGGAAAAAGCTTTGTTTAGCCATTGATACTAAAATCACCAGCCATGAAGATCAGATTCAAAGACCGGCTCGAAGCAGTAGAATGGATAGCGAATTTCGTGGAAAACGAAGGGCAGTTCGAAGTGCTGCGCGAACAGTTAAATTTCAATTTCATCTACGAAGGTGCCTATTTCCTGAACATCGAAGAGGAACCGGGAGAGGTTGTCAGCCTGGACGGCAGCGCCAAGGGGCGGAAGTAAGCAGATTTGCGTACTGCTTCGGGACTCTCAGGGTTCCTGCCAGTCTATGCAGCTTACGCCCAGCGCTTTCTCAATCTTCTGTACCTATTTGCACTTTACCGACGTACAACGCGGTGTCCTCCCCCTCGCGTTTAACGACGTAATAGTATAATCCGGGCGGCAATTCCTTTTCCACATCTTTCTCAAAGGTATAATTCTTCATTCCGCCAAAGGCCCGGACATCTTCATCATCCAGCCGATGCAATTCCAGAGGAAGGCTCGCCGCCGGGCGTTCTTTGAGGAAGGAAACCTGTCTGTTGTCGTATATCTGCAGCAGGATGCGGCCGCCTTCGACCGGCGATCCGGAGCGGAGGGTACCGGACACCTTGGCCCGGTAGTTTTCCGAGGGCGTCCGGGCCGCGTCCACCTCGGCGGACACCAGAAAATCAGGATTAGGGCTTTTGGCAGCGATCAGGCCCTCTAATTTGGGATTGGGCAGGAAGGGGTCATCCGGCGAAGGAGTTCCGGGCGTTTGCTTTTGCCGGGTGGAAGTCGCTTCCTCTTTCTTTTCCGGTGCTGGGTTGACCGCTATTCCGGAATCCGGGACAGCCGGTTCCCCGTCTGGCTGGCGTTCGGTTGCAACAGCCGGCCCCTGTTGCCAGGAGGGCTGTGATGGCCGGGGCCATGCCCACCAGATGACGGCTGCGACAATAGCCGCAGCCACCGCTCCCCATACCGGCAGCAGCCGGAAAACGGATTTCCGGCCTTTTCCTTCCAACGGGAAATCCCGGGCGATCTGTTGGAGTTGCTGCCGCCGTTCCGCCTTGCCGGATTTCCCGAGTTCCTGATGCATCCTCCGGTGAAGCGCCACCTCCATTTTGAGTTCCGGGTCGGCAGCTATTTCCTGTTCGAAGGCCCGGCGCTCCTCCGCCGGCAGCTTCCCTTCGAGGTAGGCTTCTATGGTCTCATATAGTTGCTCTTTGTTCATTACAATATGTTAAAAGGCTACAGCTTCAGATCCTGAAAGCGAAGGTCGGCCCTGACCAACCCGATGAGGCGCTCCTTGCACTGGAACTTGCGCTTTTTGGCGTAGTTCACACTGCCAAAACCCATTATTTCCGCTATTTTTTCCATTCTGACCTTATCAAAAAAAAGACGCATCAGCTTGCGGCAATCGTCGCCGAGCTGGTCAAAGGCATCCCAAAAGATGCGGTTTTCTTCTGCTTCTTCGATCGACCTTTCCAGGTCTTCGTCCAGTCTGTATTTGTCGTCTTCGGGAAAGGTTACGGTCCGGTTTGACTTTTTTTGCAGGCGGTTGCCCCAGAGGTTGCGGCAGATGCCGTAGATCAGGGTGTACAAGGAACTGTTCAACTCAAACCCGGGCCTGCCGGCTTTCTCGAAAAGGATGATCAGCGCCTCCTGGAATATATCCCTGGCGTCTTCCGCGCTGCCGCCGTTTTGGGTAATGAGGTTGGCAGCGCGGGGCTGGTACAGCCGGTATATTTCCCGGATGCCCTCGTTGTCGCCCTCCAGCAGCGCTTTAAGCAGGCCTTGGCTCTCTTGATTCATTTAGGATAAAGTTTCCTCGGCTGCAATATACTGGCTTTCGGGCATTAATGGTAAAGAAGGGCCGGGCGCGATTCCTTTTTGTACCCCTTGCTCGGTTTTAGGCCTTAGGTTTTAGGGGCACCCCAGGCCTAATCGGGCACTCAACCGGTTCCTAACGCCTATAACCTAACATTTACCTGGCCGGCTGGACGGGCCTAAATCCTCCTAACTCCGAAGAGGGCACAATTTAGCATCGCGCCCGCAGGGCCAAAGAGCTTTGCCGTTTGGAACCTATCCCTGTTATTTTATGAATGGATCACTTCCTTAACATCAAAGCCGGCGTCTTCCACCGCTTCCACGACTTCATCCACGGTCACCTCATCGCCTTTGACGGTCAGCACTTTGTCCGGGTTGTCCGTATCGACGGCCCATTCCCGGATCGACGACACGTCATTGAGGAAGCCCGTTACGGCACGCACGCAGTTGCTGCAATTGATATTGGTCTTGAATTGTAGTGTTTTCATGGCATTCTTTTCAAGAAAGAACGCCTGAAACAACGATCGGTTTTACCAGATAAAGGGGATCATCTTCTTTGCCTGCTGCTGAAAGGCGGCATATTGCTCCCCGAAAGCCTGGATGAGGGCTTCCTCCTCTGCCTGTATCCGGTAATTATAGGCTATCATCATGAGAGAGGCGGCCACCAGCAGGCCCACCCATGCCTGCAACAGGACGGCGCAGCCCAGAGAGGCCAGGAAGGCACCCAGGTAGGAGGGGTGCCGGACCAGGCGGTAGGGGCCGTCCCGGACGAGGCGATGCTCTGCCTGGATTTGCACCGTTGCCGTGAACAACCCCCCGAGGGCACGGATAGCCCATACCCGGATGCCTACTCCTGCCAGGATCAGGGCCAGGCCGGCGGCTACCGCAGCGGCGCTGTGCCGCGCCGGATGCCAGTAGGCCCATTCTACTACGGGAATGGCAGCCGATAAAAGGGATAACAAAAGAATGACCAGCACGGAATTTCTGTCCTGATTTTTTTCCTGCCGGGCCTCCCGCAATTCGAAACCAGGTTGGGAAAGAAATACGGCAAGGGCGGTGCCGATCAGTATGGCGGTCTTGTAATGCAGGATCATCCCCGGCCTTCCCGCCAGAGGCGCCAGATAGGCCAGGGAGACGAACAAAATGGTATTGATGGTTTTACCCATGGGCTTGTCAATTTTTTTGGTTCTGTAATAACCTTTAATCAGAGGCGGCTTGAAGGTTTTTAGAGCATGTCTGGAGGTAGTCCCCGACACTATGTGTGCGGGGACTACCTCCAGACATGCTTTTACCGCGGTGCCGGCCCTACAGGCATGCCTACACGGAGGCCTGGGCCGCAAAAGCCGGGGCGTTATCGGCCAGCAGGAACAGGGCTCCCTTTGCCTTCATCTGCTTGCCCGCAGTTTCGATCCGGGCGGCCCTGCCCGAAGCGATCTCATCGAAGGAGATGCCCAGGATGCTCGCGCTTAGCCCCTGGTAGTCATTTTCACGTCCATCGAGCAATTGCCGGAATCCATACCGCACATAGAACGGCGCATGCCGCGGATGGCAGGCCAGCATGGCGTAATCGTAGCCATACCGGTAAAAAATACTGGCCAGGGCGCCTTCGAAAACAAAACGGGCGTAGCCGGCGGCTCTGACTTCAGGAGAGAAAACAAACCGGCTGCCTTCTATTATTTTCTGCCCCCGGGCCCGCCGGGAATGATATAGCTCCAGCATGTATTCCTTTTGAGGGCAACTGGCCATCATGGGCAGCGGGGCGTCAGCCCGGGGCGGCGGCGGGAGCAAGGCGGGGAACTTCGCCGCCAGCCGGCTGGTCAACGGCGCCATACGGCTGGGTGTTTCCTGAACCAGCCGCATGTATCCGATCGGTTGGCCTCCGTACTGGCCTTCCTGGAATAACCCCAGGTGGTAGGCATGCCAGTCGTAACTGTCGAACTCCAGCCCATGCCCGCTTTGATGGACAAGAGCGGCGCAACTGCTTTGGAGATACCCCTGGTAACGCAGGCGAAATAGCGATTCCAGCTCAGAAACAGTACGAGCTTCTCTGAGGGAAAAATGAGCGTGTTGAATACTCATAGTCATGTGGTTTTATTGCTTGGAATAATAATTTTCCATTAACAGCCAGGTACGCTGTAGAACCCATGACTTGCCACCAGTCTTTTTAGTGTTTGTTTAAGAAGCGTATTCCATTTGGTGAGGCCTCACCATAAAATTGGTTAGAATGCTTTGATAAGTGTTGTTCAATGTTTTTACGAGTGGCCCGCCGGTTGCCGGTTGCCACTCTTTCGATATTGTACCCTAACATACAAAAATTGCGCAACTTCGTTCGTAAAGTCAACGGGCACTCGAAATTTTTCTCCCAAAAACAGGAACGAAATACAACCTGCAAAACCGGCATCGGTGAACAATCCGGCGGCCAATTGCATTCAGAATGCTGTCATTGTAAAATACACAAGATGAATATCCAATACCTGAAAGGCGCCGACATCGATAAAGTGAAGTGGAACAGCTGTGTTCATTACGCCAATAATGGCAATATCTTTGGCTACATGTGGTATCTCGATTTTGTCGCCAAAGATTGGGATGCCCTCGTGGAAGGGGACTATGAATCCGTTTTCCCCCTGGTTTGGAAAGAAGGGCTGTTCGGAAGAAAAGAACTCTACCAACCCAACCTGATGCGGGAAATGGGCATCTACTCCATCCACTTGCTTTCACCTGCCCGGATCAGGGCTTTCCTCGACGCCATACCTCCGGAATTTAAACGCATAAACATAGCCGTCAACGAACAGAATACGCCTCCGGCGGGCAGCCCTTTCGAAGTCGTGGAAAAAACCAACCACCAGCTTTATCTCGGACCTTCCTACGAAGAAATGTTCGACGGGTTCTCCGGCGAAATGGCCTCCTCCCTTCAACGGGCCGAGGACCAGGGCCTCATCCTGACCTCCAGCCTCAAACCGGAAACGGTGGCCGAGTTCTACCGCCGCCATACCCCGGCCTATCCCGGCCTGGAAAGCGACTACCATGCGCTGCACCGCATCATGTACAACGTCCTGCATCGAGGCTGGGGTTTCGCTTCCGGCGCTATGGACCGGGAGCAAAACCTCTACGCTGCCAACTTTTTCATCTACAGCCACGGCAAAGTGCTCAGCCTGGCGCCGGCACAATCGCCGGCGGGAGCTGAACTGGGCGCGTTGCCGTACCTCTTCAATGCCCTAATTCGCAGCCACGCCGGCCGGCCCCTCATCCTGGATTTCAACGTCAGGGGCGGGTATGAACTGGCCCGGCAATTCGGTGCTCAGCCCAATGCTTTCTACCAGCTGAAAAAGGACAAACGCATTCTGGGACTTATCTGAGACGAGGATTCGGCTACCCGTCTTAGGTTGGACAGCAGAAAGGGGAAAGCCGAGCGGAGTCGAGGCCAAGCGTGTGCAGGAGGCAGGGAGTGTCCAACCTTAGGGGCCGGAGAAAAATAAGTTCCCCATTTCAGGCGAGCTATTTTTTCGCCAGGCAAGGCGCGGGGAGGGCGCATAGCGGCGCTACGCAACCGATCCCGCAACAGTCTGCCCCGCACACGAAGTGTCGGGGCAGCCTGGCGGAAAAAGAGCCGGATCAAATGGGGAAGTTATTCTTCTCCGGGCCCTTAGATGGGTAGCCGAGGATTCGGATGCCTGATGCCGCAGGCAGACAGCCCGCCTGCAAGACCGGCAGGAATGGACAGGATGGACAGGCTGCCGGGGGGTGTGGGGGGCTATAGACAGGATTAACAGGATGAGTTAAACCGGGGCAGCACCGTTTTAGCCGCCACCCTTTCCCCGCCTGCCGAAGCATTGCGAAGGAGGGGGGAGGATTGATGGGGGCTAAGAGAAGATTTACCCTGTGAAATAATTCCAGTAAAGCCCGCCATTATTTCACAGCGTGAACAGGATGAACCGGTTGCTCCCACCAGGTTTTCCGACTTCCGACCCCGACCTCCTCCGTCGGTACGGGGCTCCCTAAGGTCGCTTCCGCCTTCCCCTTCCCCTCACCCGGCCACCTCTTCCGCCATCTCCTGCCGCAGCCGCCGCCGTTCGTTGAGAATTTCCCGGATCCAGTTAGGTATGACGATGGCACCGGCCAGCAGGTAGGTGTAGTAGGACAGCAGCCGCCAGATGGTAGAAATGAGGGTGGCGTAAGTAGGGTTGGACACGTAATCGCTCAGGAAGCCGCCGAAGAGGATTTCCACAAAACCGGCGCCGCCCGGCGTAGGGCTGAAGGCGATGATCACGAACATAGTTTCCAGGCGGGCGTAAAGCTCAAACTGCGTCCAGAAGTCCAGGGGCAAGGCGGTAATGAAGGCAATGATCAGGCAGTTGAGCAGGATAAACCGGCAGGACCAGGCCGTGGCGGTGGCCAGGAAGGCACTGAGATGGAACCGAAGATCCTGCTGTTTGAGATGGTTGGACGCCAGGACCATCTCGTTGCCCAGAGCGACGGCCTTGCGCCGGTAGCGCTTCAGGAAACCCAAACGGGTGGCCCCTACCAGCAACCGCTTCATCTGTTCGGGGTTGACGAACAGGCCGTAGTAAAAAATACTGCTGTAAATGGCCATCAGGGAGTAGGCGAAGATGAAGTAAAAGCCCCAGGCGCCAATGTCGTCGAGGGTTTGCACCCCGGGCCGGATCATGTTGGAACCAAAAAAAAGGAAAAGGACCGGCAGGGTGCCGATGAAGAAAAAACTGTCCAGGACGATAGTGTACAAGACAATAGTGGCCGTTTTCGCCGTAGACAACTTCTCCTGGGCCAGCACAAAGAAGGCCACTGCCGACCCGCCGACCGCCGTGGGCGATACCGCCGAGCTGAACTCCCAGATGAAGATGAGCTCGATGCACTTGCGCCAACCGAATTCCCCTTCGGAAAGAATGTGCAGGCGTGTGGCGTAGGCCAGGTGGCGGACCACCAGGATGAACACACAGGCGATGATCCAGAACAGCGTGTGCGCCGTCCAGTCTATTTTAGCGAATTCATGAGGGTCGAACTGCCGCCAAAGCAGGTATCCCACCGCCACAATTCCCAACAGGACGGGCAGGATGATGCGGGACACCCGGATCGACCGGAGCGCCTCCTGCTGTTCTTCATCAAAATGCTTCAGCGTATCGTCGTGCTTCACAAAGCTCATTTTTGTATTCATTCCTGCAAAGTTGCAGAATAGCCGGCAATTTTGGCTATCTTTCCAAGGAAGAACTAACTTAATATATTATGGAACTTCTCTACTTTCTTATCATTGGCGGCATTGCCGGCTGGCTGGGCGGCCAGATCATGCGCGGCGCCGGGTTTGGCATCATTGGCAACATCGTTATCGGCATCATTGGCGGCATCATTGGCGGATGGCTGTTCGGCCTGCTCGGCATCAGCGCCGGCGGCGGGCTGATCGGCTCGGTCATCACTGCTGCCGTTGGGGCGGTCGTCCTGCTTTGGATTGCCGGCTTGTTGAAGAAGTAACCGCTCCGGCAACTTTTCCGGGAGCCATTTAACGCAAGTGCAGATGGAGGAAAGGCTGGAACGCTGGCGCCTGATCCTGGGCAGGCAGGCAGACCCCGAAGCAGAGATCAACCTGCAGGGCCGGGCAAAAGGGGTAGACCGGGTGCTGGAAGCCCTCTATGACTCCGGCCGCAAGGCCGGGCTGGGCAGCTCTTCCCCCAATGTCAACCGCTGGCTGGGAGATATCCGCCGGTACTTCCCCACCCCCGTTGTGCAATTGCTGCAACGCGACGCCCTACAGCGCCTCGGCCTGGAGCGCATGCTGCTGGAGCCGGAACTGCTGGAATCCATCGAGCCGGACGTCGAACTCGTCGGAACCATCCTTTCCCTCAACAAGGCCATGCCGGACCGCACCCGGGAGTCGGCCCGCGCCGTCATCCGCCGGATCGTCGAACAACTGGAGCAACGCCTGGAGAACCCCATGCGGCAGGCCATCCGCGGAAGCCTGGACCGTTCCGCGCGCAACCGCCGCCCCCGACTCAACGAGGTCGACTGGCACCGCACCATCCGCGCTAACCTGCGGCACTACCAGCCGGAACTGAAAACCATTATCCCGGAACAGATATTCGGATTCGGAAGGAAAAGGGCCCAGCTCAAGGACATCATCCTGCTGGCCGACCAGAGCGGATCGATGGCTACCTCGGTGGTATATGCCGGCATCCTCGCCTGCATCATGGCTTCCCTGCCCGCCCTGCGCACCCACCTCATCGTCTTTGACACCAGCGTCGTCGATTTGACTCAGCACCTCGATGACCCCGTAGACCTGCTTTTCGCCACCCAACTGGGCGGCGGCACGGATATTGCCAAAGCCCTGGCTTATGCCCAGCCCCTTATCCAACGGCCCAACGACACCATCTTCATTCTCATCAGCGACCTCTACGAAGGAGGGCGGGAAGAGGATATGATCAAAAGAGCCGCCGCCATTCAGGCTTCCGGTGCCCAGTTCATCACGCTGTTGGCCCTGAACGACCAGGGCGCGCCTTCCTTCAACAAACAGCTCGCCGGCCAATTGTCCGGATTGGATATCCCGGCTTTCGCCTGTACGCCCGACCAATTCCCCCGCCTGATGGCCGCCGCCATCAAACGGGATAACCTGTACAACTGGATGGACAGGGAAGGGATCGTGGCCAAGAACTGATTATTCCACCAGATGCTCCGCAATGTCGCTTTCGCTCTCCTCCATCAGCCGCGTCACATCGGCAAAGGCGGCATACTGAGCACACAGCATGATCGGATAGGTCACAAAGATACCCACAACCAACAGGACCACGCCGGCGGAGGCCAACAGGCCCAGGACGAAGGTATACAGGAAGATGATGAACCAATGTTTGGAAATCATCTTCCGGCTCATTTCCAGCGCATCCCAGGGCCTCATCCGGTAGAAGGCGATGAACATCGTCGCCCAGCCATAGGCAACGCCCAGGTAAACGGCCGGGATGGCAAACAGGATGGACCAGGCCGGAAATGGAGGTGGTTCGCCCGCCCCAAAAGGGTCGGACTGCGACTCCATCACCCAGGCGAAAAAGCCCGACGTGCCCCAGGCGACAAACATGGGGATCAGGCTGGCCACGATGATCAGAGCCATCAGCAGCGTCGCCAGCGCCAGCGGGCCAACGAATTCAAATCCTTTAAAAAAATCACTGAATTCCGTTCGCTCCCCCTTATCCAGCTTATTGGCCACCAGATAGGCACCCACCGTGAGCGCCGGCGCCAGGAAAAAACTACTGGCAATAGACCCGATAATGGGGATCAGGCTGGACACCACGACGATAAGCCCTGCTACAATAGCAAAGCCGATAAAGCCGCCGGCGTTCTTCTGGAAGAGGGCAAACCCTTTGCTGATGTAATCTCCGAAGTGGAATTCGTACCCGTGATCGAGTACTTGCTCAAGCTTTCTTTGCTGGTTTTCGTTCATTAGATGTAATTTTTGAGGTTATTAGTGCAGCCTAAATATATGGTAATCAATTGAAAAAAGCCCGGTTTTTCCCAGTCGGCTAAAAAATAGGCCTGGCTGTACGCCTGCTGACTGTCCTGGTTTTTGTGAAGAAAAAGCGGTAACTTTATCTTTGAGCTTTGTCAGTTGCCGGCTAGTGGCCAGGCGAACTTTAAGTCGCCTGGCCACTAGCCGGGCCCTATCTGTCCAGCTTTAGACGAAGGCAAAGACGATTTCCGCCCTGGATGGCCTGTTATAAAGCCCTATTTCGCAAACGTGATTACCATTGAAGCAACTCTTGCCCCCAGCGCCCGCACCTTCGGATCCTTTGAAGAGAAGGTGATGTCTCCAGACACTTCCGGTCCCACTTGCTCCCAATCTGCCGGTTCCAGGGCGATGACGAGGTAGCTATCCAGGTGTCCGCCCTGCCAGTCGTTCACCAGACCCCCGTAGTCCCAGCCGAAGCCGTACAGGTTGAAGGGGCGGCCGTTGATCTTTTCCAGTTCTTCCAGGGTGGTGCCTATGGTGACGCCCTGGATGGTGCGCCAATCTGTATCCTCTTTGCTGATGCGGATGAATTCGGGGTTGCCGGTGGCGGCGGCGATGTCCCAGACGATCTCCAGCTCGTTGGGCGTATCCGGAAAAACGGCGATGCCGGGCTGGGATTCCCCCTCGCCGATGTAGACGGAGCGGTATGCTACCTGGCCGTCTCCGTAGAGCGCCCGGATATCCGCCTCGGTAGAAGTAGCGGTGATGCCTCCTACCCGCTTGCCGGGCACGACGGTATAGTCTTTTGCCAGGGAAGCCGGCTGTTCCTTTTCCTCCGCAGGCGCCGAACTGCCGTCTGTCTTTTTGTTGTCGGAATTGCAGGCACCGGCAAAAAGCGCCAGGATGGCCAGGATCAGCCATTGGTTAAGAGCTCTAAGAGCAGGTTTTCTCATTGTTCGTCCCTTCTGTATTGTATGATGCTGCCATATAACAATATAACCTTATAACTATTCCCCAATCTCACACCCGGTGCGCCTCAAAGTCCGAATACCCCTTCAGGCTGATCACCTTCCAGGAATCCAGCACGCCGAGCGCTCCTTCCTGATCGGAGGCGGCGATGGCCACCTGCAGCTCCGGTTGCAGCTCAAAGTTATGAAAATAATATTCAGGCGTATCGCCAAAATACTGAGAAGCGAAAGCGCGGGAGGCGTTGCCCCACACTTCGAAGCCCAGGTTTTCTTCGCGGCACAACTGCCGGAGGGTTCTTATATCCCGGCTTTCCGGCGATTGCAGGACGCAGGAGAAGGTCTTGTAATGAGAGCGTTTGAGCAGGCCCAGCTCGTCGAACACCGGCAGGCGGCAGGTGTCGGAAGTATGGTATCCTTGTATGGCATGGTCGAACAGGACGATATCCCCGTACCGGCGCTCCGACCGGGGGTGTGGGATGTTGCGGATGAGGGCCCGCGCCGGCCCGAGGCGGCTCGCCCAGATGATCTCGAACTGCCCCTGGCAGAACAGGCGCACCGAAACCGGCCCGAGGGAAGGTTCGTCAGTGGACTGGCCGAACTTCGCCCAGACATTCCGCGCCAGGCGGCCTTTTTTCAGGGCAGTGGCGGCGATACCCACGTTCCACCAGGCCCACTGGTTGCCGGCGTCCAGCGATACGGCTTTTTTATTGTAGTACAGCGCCGGCTTCCACTCCTGCCGGTATTTGTATATCTCGCCCAGACGGATGTACGGGGCCGCCCAGTGGCGGGCCTCCCGGGCGATGCGCTTGTACAGCTTGATGGCATTGTAATGGTCCCGGGCTGCCTCGTATCGGCGGGCTTCCTCGTACAGCACTCTCAGCTCGGGGGACGGTTCCTGCATAACGCTCTTTTTTTGATGCTCAACAAATATAACGAAGCCGGAGAGTAGAATGCAAGTTAACAAGCTGTTTTCTGTGCGGGGAGGCGGCGAAGTGTATATAAAGTTAGTTTGCAATGTGTTGGATATATGTTATTTCGCAATTTGGCTTGTATTTGCACAGCGGTTCCCGCTTTGGCATAATGTACGATAGTTACCTGTTTTTGCGAATTGAGAGGTGCTTTTTTTTATTCCTCTTGCAACTCAGAATAGCGACGGAATACACTAAAGTAAAATATGCCAACCTTAAAGCAGAAAATCAGTTGATTGCTGACAAGGAAAACCACCGTTATCAAATAATTGCCATTGGCTGGGAAGGCAACAAATTTATTCACGACTGCCCGATCCACATGGATATCATCAACGGAAAAATCTGGATTCAACACAATATGACGGAGATTGACCTTGGCCAGGTGCTAACGGAGATGGGCGTCCCGAAGTCAGATATCGTGTTGGGGTTCCTCTCGCCCAGAGTGCGGGAATATTCTGACTATGCCGTGGCTTAATCAGAAAGCATAAACTTCCGGGAAAGCAGTTGGCCTTCCGTTCGCAAGGTGAGTAAATACAAGCCAGGGGGAAGATGGCTTAGGTCAATAACCATTGGCCCTTCGCTCCTCCCCTGGTACGCCCAGGCCTGGCGGCCGGTGGCGGTGAATACGCTGAGTTCTACCAGCCCCGCTGTTTGCCACTGAGCCGTCAGCAGGCCGGTGCTGGGGTTGGGGCTGACGGTTAATGCCTCCTCCTGCGGCGGCGGCGGCAGGGCGTTCACCACCTCTACGCAGCCTACGCTATCACAGGTATAGCCTTCGCTGTCGAGCCGGAGCAACCAGGCTTCCTGGCGGTTGCTCAGGTTGGGGTCGTAGGTAGAACCCAGAGCCAGGAAACCGCCGTCGGCTGTAGAAACAATATCGTATAGATAGTTGTTTTTAGTGAGGTCTTCACCCGCATACAGGCGCGACCATATAGGATTGCCTTGGCTGTCGTATTTGTGGATGCCGCCATATACGTCGCCATCTTCAATCAAGTATCTGATGCTTGTCACAACTATGCTACCATCAGTTAGTTCGATTGGGGCAGACAAATGGCTAAATGTATAAAGTTCATCGTATATTCTTTCCCATAGCACGCTTCCCTGCTGATTTAGCTTTATCAAAAAAGCATCTCTATTTTCACTGGCCTGAAAACTGCCATTTCCCATTCCTCCGGAAAGGAGGATGGTTCCATCTTGTAGACAAACCAAATCATGAGAGGCATCATTATTTTCAGGCCCACCATAAATTTCACTCCATAAGGGGTTACCAAAAGCATCGCACTTGGCTGCAGCAATATCAATATCAAAAGGTGGAACGCCGCCCCGCCCGGCAATGACATAGCCTCCATCCGGCGTAAAATCTACCGAATAGCCGTCCTGGTAGCCCGGCCCGCCCAGGTGGGTTTCCCACTCCATTTCCCCTTCGCTGTCCACTTTCACCAGGTAAAAATCGCCGGAAGGGTCCAGGCTGCGGCTAAAGCCGCCCAGGATGTAGCCGCCGTCGGGTGTTTTGCGGTAGCTGAAAAAACCGTCTTTCCCGGCTCCGCCGTAATCTTTCTGCCAGATAATCTCTCCTTCCGGGTTGAATTTTAGCAGCAGGCCATTATCGTCGCCGGTTTCCGGCGATCGGATGATGCCTGCAATGAGGTATTGCCCGTCTTCGGTAGTTTCAATGCGCGGGCCCGCCAGCCAAACCGCAGTTTCATCTGCAAAATGCGTTTTTGTCCATAAGGTATCGCCCCCTTCATTTAACCGCATGAAAATGATTCTTTTCCATATATCTGGCCCGTTGGCGGTTCTCATAGCCAATAAGTAGCCATCCTCTAATTCTTTAACAGCTTCTGCTGTTTCCAAGTGGCTGTAATAATCATAGGATTTATTAAACAGGATGTTTTGTGCCCACATATTTCCAAACAGGCAGGCTAATAGTAATACAGTGCTAAATACCTTTGTCATATTTGCTGTTATTTGAAAGGAGCGCTATAGGCACCTAATTGTCCTATAGCGCTCGCATTGCATTAATTAGAGAGTAAAATTTTTCTGGAAAGTAGGCCGTTTTCAGTCCGGAAGGTGAGTAAAGACAGGCCAGGCGGAAGATGGCTTAGGTTGATGCTGATTGGCCCTTCACTTGCTCCTTGGTACGCCCAGGCCTGATGCCCGGCAGTCGTAAAGATTTTTAACTCCACCGGGCCTTCCTGCTGCCACTGGGCCGTCAGCAGGCCGGTGCTGGGGTTGGGGTAGAGCAATAGCTCACTGCTGGGGTTGGCGGAAGCAGCTATATCTCCCACTGCGGGCCAGCCCTCTATGCTTTCTCCATTTGGGGCAATTACAATTTCCGGCTCCGTATCCGGATTGTCCTTTTTATACTCCAGATAGTCCCCAAAAGGGGCTCCGCAGGGGGGATCGTCTCCGTGTTCCACTATAATTTCTTCTTTTTCCTCCGGCGTTAGCGCTCCCGGCCCGCGCCCGTCCAATCGAATGGCATATACCTTTTCCATATAGGCTTTGCTCGGCTGTTCGGCCTCTCCAATCTGTTCGATATAGGCGGCCGCTTCTGTAAATTTGCCGTCTTCCATGGCGAGATCGAAGCCTTCAAAGCCGTTGCAGCGTATCTGCAAATCCGGGTTTTCCGATTCGGTTTGCACGCCATAGCGTACGTCGGTAAAGGCATTGGCTGTAATCCAACTCCATTGCATAATTATAGCGGTTTAGTGAACGATATTTTGCCGCGTGAAGGGACGGAGCGCTGCAGGATAATGGTGAAGATAATATTTATTTCCAATCCGACAATGCTGCTGCAAAGGTATTCGATCCTTATTTTCACCCTATGAATAAGGAATCCACTCCCTGGCACCTCCACGTCGACACCGGCGGCACCTTCACCGACTGCATCGCTGCCGGGCCGGACGGCCGCACCCGGCGCATCAAAGTGCTGAGCAGCAGCCGCCTGCGCGGGCAGTTGCTGGAAAGGCTGGAAGACGGCTGGTTTCGGATGCAGCACAACTGGCCTGTAGAGGCAGACATTTTCGAAGGCTATGCGTTTTATCTGCTCGATGATCCGGCAAGGCCGGCGCAGGTCCTGGAAACGAGGCTTCAGCAAGGCCGCATTCGCCTGTCGGATGACATCCCGCTTTCCGGTACGGCTGCCTTCGAGATCACTGCCGGCGAGGAGGCACCCATCCTCGCCGCCCGCCTGGCTACGGCCACTCCGCTGGCCGCTGCCCTGCCGCCCGTCCGCATGCGCCTGGGTTCTACCAAAGGGACCAACGCCCTGCTGGAACGCAAGGGCACCGAAGTGGCCCTGCTCATCACCCAAGGGCTGGGAGACCTGTTGTATATCGGCACCCAGCAACGGCCCCACCTCTTCCAACTGGATATCCCCGAGCCGCCTAAGCTTTACCATACCGTGATCGAAGTGGGCGAACGGCTGGGCGCCGGCGGCGAAGTGATCGAACCCCTGACGGAAGAAGAGATCGGGCGCGCCGTAGAGGCCGTCCGGCAAAGCGGCTGCCGCTCCGTCGCCGTCGCCCTGCTGCACGCCTACCGCAATCCCGTGCACGAACGGCAACTCGGCGAAGCCCTCCGCCAGGCCGGCATCCCCTTCCTGTCCTTGTCCCAGCAGTTGACGCCCTCCATCAAGCTGCTGCCCCGGGCGCAGGCCGCCCTGGCCAACGCCTACCTCTCGCCCGTCATCCACGATTACCTCTCCCACATCCGGGAGCGGCTGGGCGAAGAGCAGCAACTGCGCATCATGACCAGCGCCGGCGGGCTGGCCGCCGCCGGGCTGTTTCACCCCAAAGACAGCCTGCTCAGCGGCCCGGCGGGGGGCGTGGTCGGCGCCGCTGCTATCGCGCAGTTGCTCGGCTTCGGCGAGGTGCTCACCCTCGATATGGGCGGCACCAGCACCGACGCCGCCCGCTATGCCGGCCAGCACGATTACGATTATACCACCCGGGTGGGCGACGTGAGCATGCTCAGCCCCTGCCTCGCCATCGAGACGGTCGCCGCCGGCGGCGGCTCCATCTGCTCCTTCGACGGGCAGAAGCTGACGGTGGGCCCGGAGAGCGCGGGCGCCTCCCCCGGGCCGGCCTGCTACGGCGCGGGCGGCCCCCTGGCCATTACCGATGTCAACCTCCTGCTCGGCAAGCTCGACCCCGCCGTGATGGGCATCCCCATCAGCCGCGAGAAGGCCCGGCAGGCCCTGCTGGAAGTGAAAGCCGCCATCGAGGCCGCCACCGGCGAGCCGCATACCGAAGAGGAACTGCTGCGCGGCTTCGAGCAGATCGCCAACGAGAAAATGGCCGAAGCCATCCGCCGCATCTCGGTAGCCAAAGGCTTCGACCCGGCAGATTATGCCCTGCTGGCCTTCGGCGGCGCCGGCGGCCTGCACGCCTGCCGGATCGCCGAGCTGCTGCATATCGACACCATCATCCTGCCCTACGACGGCGGCCTGCTCAGCGCCTACGGCATGGGCCAGGCCAGCGTAGAACGCCTGGCAGAAAGGCAGGTGCTGCAGCTCCTGGAGGATTGCCAGGCCAGCCTGCCCGCCCTATTCCGGCAATTAAACAATGAAGCCATCGAACAATTGGAGGCAGAAGGCTTCCAACCGGAAGACATCACCATCCGCCACGCCTGGGCCTACCTGCGCTTCCGGGGGCAGGACAGTACGCTGGAGATTGAATGCCGCGATCCGGGCCAGTTGAAGGAGGACTTCCGGCAGCATTACGAGCGCCTCTTCGGCCACTGGCCCGAAGGCCGGCCCGTCGAGGTGGAAAGCCTGAAGGTGGTTGCCGCCAGTAAAGGAAAGCCAACCAGCCAGATGAAGGTTCCGCGAAGAGTCTATAGCCCCAAACCCCAAAAGAAGGTTCCTGGCACAGCATTCAAGGTATTCTATTGGGATGATTTGCGGAAAGGAGCCCTCATAAATGGCCCGGCTCTGCTGCTTAATCCTTCCTCTACCGCTTTTATCGAACCGGGCTGGCGCCTGCTGATGCTCAAGAAGGGCAATGCCGTTCTGGAACGCCTAAGTGAAAAAGGCCGGCGGGCGCAAAACCTCAAAGAGGCCGTCGAGCTGGAGCTGTTCACCAACCGCTTCACCGCCATTGCCGAAGAGATGGGCGCCCAGCTGCAGCGCACCGCCTTCTCGGTCAACATCAAGGAGCGGCTCGACTTCTCCTGCGCCCTGCTCGACGCCGATGCGGAACTGCTGGCCAATGCCCCCCACATCCCCGTCCACCTCGGCAGCCTGGGCATCTGCGCGCGCCTGGTGCTGAAAAAGCTGGAATTAGGCCCCGGCGACGTCGTCATCACCAACCACCCCAAATACGGCGGCTCCCACCTGCCGGACGTGACGCTGCTCTGCGGCATCTTCACTGACGAGGGGGAACTCATCGGCTACGCCATCAACCGCGCCCACCACGCCGAGATCGGCGGCAGGCGCCCGGGTTCTATGCCGCCCGACGCCACCACCCTGGCGGAGGAAGGCGTAGCCATCCCCCCAACCTATCTGGCCAAAGGCGGCAAAGTGCAGTGGGCCGCCGTCCGGACTCTACTCGCCGAAGCGCCCTACCCCACCCGCGCCCCGGAGGAAAACCTGGCCGACATCAACGCCGCCCTGGCCGCCCTGCGCACCGGCGAGGCCGCCCTGCAAAAACTGGTAAAGAACCACGGCCCGGAAAAGGTGAAGCACTACATGGCCCAGCTGAAAGCCCTGGCCGCCGACAGCCTGCAGGATGCCCTCCGCCCCTGGCACGGCCGGGTATTCGAAGCCGAAGAGCGCATGGACGACGGCCGCCCCCTCCGGGTGAAGATCGCCATCGCAGAAGAGGATATTTCTATCGACTTTACGGGCACCGGCACGCCGCACCCCCATAACCTGAACGCCAATATATCCATCGTATACAGCGCCGTGATCTACGTGCTGCGCCTGCTCTGCCGGAAAGAAATTCCCCTCAACGAGGGGCTGATGCAGCGGGTGCAGATCGAGCTGCCGGAGAGCTTCCTGCACCCCCGGTTCGAAGACGACGCCCGCCGCTGCCCGGCGGTGGTCGGCGGCAATACCGAGGTGAGCCAGCGCCTGGTGGACACCCTGCTCAAAGCCTTCGACCTGGCCGCCTGCAGCCAGGGAACGATGAACAACTTCCTCTTCGGCAATGCCCGCTTTGGTTACTACGAGACCATCGGCGGGGGCGTCGGCGCCGGGCCGGGCTTTGCGGGCCGCTCCTCCGTCCACCAGCACATGACCAACACGAAGATCACCGACCCCGAGGAGCTGGAGTTCCGCTATCCGGTGCGGCTGCGCCGCTTTGCCCGCCGCGCCGGCTCGGGCGGGCAGGGAAAGTGCCGGGGCGGCGACGGCATCATCCGGGAGCTGGAATTCCTGGCGCCTATGGAGGTGACCCTCCTTAGCCAGCACCGGGTGGAGCGGCCGTATGGGATGGAAGGAGGCGAAGCCGGGATGGCCGGGAAGCAGTACCTCATTCGGAAGAGTGGGGAAAAAGAGCCGCTCCAGGGCGTCGATTCCGCAGAAGCTGAGGCGGGAGACCGGATCGTCATCGAAACGCCGGGGGGCGGGGGATGGGGCACGGTTTGAGAACATTCGCCAGGCCCCGCCTGGCCAGGTTCTTAAACCTAACCTCAAACGCTTAATTTGCAAATCCGTGCTACAAACTATACCTTGTACATGTAAAATTCAACACGCCAATACTTCCAATGCCATGAAACGCAGAACCAGAAAAAAGCCAGATCAGAATAAGGTTTTTATCCAGGACTGGATGGCTTTTCGTCCCTACGACAATCAATCGGACTATGACCTCCATTATCTCAAAATCGCCAACGAAATCCATCGAATAATATTCAGGAAAAAAGAGCTATCCTTCGTTCCCAATTTGCCGGAACCTGAAATGCTGGCCTGCATCATCACGTCTTATTATGAAGACTATGTGTGCGAGATCGGCATCTGGAAGGCTTTTACGTCTTACAACAAGGAGTTATATGGTTATCACCTTCCTTTTTTCGAAAGCGAGGATTATGATCCGGACTACATCAACCCGGAAGACATCAGCTACCTGCTCTGGCATTTTTTCAGCAAATGGAACAATACTTTTTTTGCTCCGGACTTCCCGATGTTTTCCGTCCTCGGCCAAAAAATCTACAGCTATCTGGAGCCCTTGCTGGATGACGCCCTGGCCACTGAATTTTACGAAGGTTTCTTCACGGTCAGAGGCGATGAAGATTTTTTCGACGTAAAAGAACGGCTGAAGTGGTTTGCTGAGGGGTCTTACCTCTTCGCTGCTGACCTTTATTTTGACCGGAAAGAGAAATTGGTGCAGGCTATAGAGAACGATGACCCTGGCTTTTGGGCCGATGACCCCGGAAAATACCTGTATATGATCATGGAAGAATACATTTACCGCCGGCGCTGTTCTTTTTCCGCCCTCACCGCTCCCGAATTCTTTGCTCGGGTTTGCCGCTGCACCGAGCCCGTCCGGCAGGATATTGCCGGCCTGAAGGAACGGCATTTCAGCACCTTCCTATGTAAAAGCAGTGAAGAACGGCATTTCATTTTTGAAAGCATCCAGACCGGCCGGGAATACCGGGTAAGGAAAGATTCTATTCAACAATCGCGGTCGCTCAACATTGAGGACAGCATAGGGTTCATTGCCCTCGTACCCTGGCAGGGGCAGTGGTGGATGACTGGGGCTGCCGGTTTCTTTGACAGGACTGAAAAAATCATCCGCAGCCTGCGGAAAGAAATGATAAACTCTCCTTTCCTGCGCACAGAAGAACAACTACAAAAGGCAAAAGACGCTGTTGAAAACCAGTATCAGGTATTTGTCGAGTACTTCGGCGCGCCGCTGGTTGCTTTTGCCACCCGCCGGGCAGCTAATGAAGAGATGCGCAGATACTTAAAAACTGTTCGTGAAAAGGCGCTGGAAAAATTCCCGGATGCCAGAGAAAATGCATCCCCGCCTCTGGAAGGGGATTTTATTGGCGACGTTGTGGAAACGGGCGGCATTGGCATTTTCTATAACCGGCAGGAAGGGATGACTATCTTCGGCGGCATAAACAATACCATCAAATATCTGGAACAGGAAGAACCCTTAGGGCAGGAAGAGGTTGGTGAACTCTTCGAAGCCATGACGAATTACAATCCCGCCGTAGTGGAATACCTTTTAGGAAATTATCCTACCCACAATATCCGCGTTCCCATTACTGGCTGCAAAACGGATTTGCTGAAGCACATCTGGTTCGTCAACCGCTTCGAGCATCCCGATGATTTTGGAGAAATATTTCCCAGGATAACGCTAATAATCCGGGAAGACTTGGAAGAGTAATATACACGTGGTAAAATCCAGGCATTAATCCTGTCTGCATATACTCATTACACCATCCCGTCGTTAATCCTGTCTAATACCCAAACCGTGGATTCACCACATCATTATAAATACTGCCAAACGTATAGGAGAACCCCAGGCTGCTGGCCAGCCGGAAGTTGGTGGCCTGCCGGCGCTGCTGCAGCAGCACCTCCTCTTTGGTCAGGCCGGATTGGGGCAGGCCGACCTGGTTGCGGATGAAGGAAAGGTCGCAGCTCAGGTCCAGGGTCAGGCCCTGAAACAGATTGAGGTTCAGGCCTGCCCACAGGCTGAGCTCGTAGCGGGAAGGATCGTTCAGGAAGGTGGCCATTTCTACATGAGAGGAGGCTTCGCCCCATTTTTCCTTTAACTCCAGGGCGAGTTGCAGGTCGAATGCCATGAACCCTTCCCGGATTTTATTGTAGATGGTGGTGTCGTTGTAATGGCGGTAATCGTAGCCCAGCTCCGATGAAAAGCGCAACTGGCGGCGGCTGGATTCTGAATAGGGGAACAGGTTGTACTCCAGCGCTGCCCAGTAGCGGTTCTGGAAGCGGAGGTTGTCGAACAAGGAAGACCGGAACTCTACCTCCCCTCCATAGGACCAGTGATTGTTGATGCTCCTGATAGCCACAATGGAGGAATAGAGTTCCCGGGAAATGCTGCGCACCTGCCCGTCTTCCGTTTTAAACAGGTTTTCGTCCCATCCGAGGTAGTTGTAAGCCTGCAGGCGGATGTCCGGCGTCACTTTGCGTATGGTCACATTGCTTCGCAGGTTGGAAGAGCGGAAGGCTGCCTCCTGGCGGTAGCGGCCGCTGGCGGAGAGGGTAAACACCCAGTTCTTCCAGGGGTCGGAAGTCGCGGCGCTTGCTTCTTTTTCCTGCCGGTAAGCAAAGTTCAGGTATTGCCGCAGGGAGGTCTGCGCCAGGAATGGGATCAGGGCGTTTTCCATTTCGGAGGCGAGTTGCTCGTTTTGTTCGTTTTCAGAGGCGTTTAACGGCAACACGAAGCGCAGGCTGTCGTTCAGCCCGGCAAACCGCCCCTGTCCGATCAGCTCGTAGCGCACTTCTTTGCCCCGGGCAGCGGTGGGCCACTGGCTGGCGATCAGGTGTACGTCCGCCAGTTGCCGGCCGCGCACGTATTCGAGGTAGGGCAGGTGTTGCCGGAGGTAATCGAAGCTGCAAAAGGAACAGTCGACGTACAGGCGGAGGGCATCCGTTTTTTCCTGAGCGGAAAGGGTGATAAAGGAAAGGGCGAAGAACAGGAAGTAGGCCAGCTTTTTCATTTTTTGGCCTGAAAATAAGCCGCCAAAGCCCGGCATTGGGGAAAAGTAGAGCAACGACAGCCTCCGGTAGAAAAACGGCTGTTTTTATCCTGAAACGCCGAAAACGGCTCTTAAACCGGCATTCGTAGCCCTAAAACTGCCCTTGCTCTACTTCCCGTCGCTGCCTGCCCGGAATTTCCGACCTTTGCGGGGTGGTTTCGTTGTTGGTTGCCTGTAGCCAGCCATATAACAATATAGCCATATAACAATATATAACCATCCTCCCCGGCATGAACCACCGCACCAAAACCATCCTCCTCCACCTGGCCTTCTGGAGCCTGTACGTGCTGAGCGAATACCTGGCCAATATTTTCCACTACCGGCCAGGAGAAGGCTATCTGCTGTGGATACACATCGCCGAGGGGCTGCCCGTTATTGTCATTCCGGCTTATCTTACTGCCTACTGGCTGGTGCCCCGCTACCTGGAGCAGAACCGGATTTGGCCCTTTCTGCTGGGCATAGCCGCTATGATGGCCTTCGTTTTTGCCGGCCGACTGGGCGCGCTTTATCTTTGGATTTATTTCGAAGAAGGGAGCGACATCTACATCCCGCCCAGCAAGGTGCTTAAAAATACCATCCGCGACTATTCCGTGATCGCCCTGGCCGTGTGCCTCAAGATCATCGTCGACTGGCGGCAGCAGCGGCAGCTCAACCGGCAGCTGCGCGAAGCCAAGGCCGAAGTAGAACTGCAATTGCTCAAATCCCAGTTGCACCCCCATTTTTTGTTCAATACCCTGAACAACATCTACGGCCTGAGCCTGCAGCAGTCGGACAAGGTGCCGGACGGCATCATCCGGCTCTCCAGGATACTGGATTACCTCGTGTACTACAGCCAAAAGGAAGCGATCGCCCTGAACAAGGAAATTGAACTGATCCGCAACTACATTGCCCTGGAGCAGCTGCGCTATGGCAAAAAGCTGCAACTGGCCGCAGAACTGCCGGACGTGGATGAATCCTTAAACGCCAGCCCCCTGCTGTTGCTGCCTTTCGTTGAGAACGCCTTCAAGCACGGCGCCAGAGGGGCCGACGGCAAGTGGTGGATCAAGATGCGCCTGCAAATGGTGGGGGGCCGGCTGGTTTTTTCCATTGAAAACAGCAAAAGCCCCCAGGCGGCGCCGGGAAATGCTAATGGCGGCATCGGCCTGAAGAACATCCGCGAGCGCCTGGCCCTGCTCTACCCCCAGCGCCATCAACTGACGATCGACGATTCGGAGCATGTATTCAGCGTCAGGCTGGAAGTGTCGCTGTAATGGCGGATTTCTGGCCGCTGTCCGGTAATTGCCCGCCCGGGAGCTGTCCCGGACAGTTTTCAGCTATCCCGCCATCCAACCTCAGCCCCTTACGCCTTGTTTCAATAGTGTGCCTCTTTCAATCGAAAAGCAGAAATGGAATACATTGATTATTACAAGATATTAGGTGTCAGCAAAGATGCAGACAAGGAAAAGGTCAGGAAGGCCTACCGGAAACTGGCCCGCAAGTACCATCCCGACCTCAATCCCGGAGATGCGGAAGCGGAGAAAAAATTCAAGCAGGCCAATGAAGCCTATGAAGTGCTGAGCGACCCGGAAAAACGGAAAAAGTACGACAAGTACGGCAAGGATTGGGAACACGCCGAGGCCTTTGAGCAGGCTCGGCGGCAGCAGGGCAGCCCCGGCGGCGGGCGCACGTACACCTACACCGAAGGATTTGGCGATGCCGGCGACTTTTCCGAATTCTTCCGGTCCATGTTCGGCGACGAAGCTGCGTTCGACGGATTCGGCCGGGGGCGGCGGCGGACCATGGCCTTCCGGGGAGAAGATTACAAAGCCGAATTGCACCTCCGCCTCCGGGATGTATACCAGGATCAAAAACAGGTGCTGACCGTCAATGGCAACAAAATCCGCCTGACCATTCCCGCCGGAGTAGAAGACGGGCAAACGATCCGCATCAAGGGCCAGGGAGGCCCCGGCCGCAACGGAGGGGAACGCGGAGACCTCTATATCACCTTCCGAATCGCAGAAGACCCCGATTTCCAGCGCATCGGCAGCGACTTGTACGCCACCGTAGGCATGAGCCTGTATACCGCCATCCTCGGGGGGAAGCTGGAGGTGCCCACATTAGATGGGAAGGTGGCCATCACCGTCCCTCCGGAATCGGAAAATGGCAAAAAGATCCGCCTGAAAGGCAAAGGAATGCCCACCTACAAAAAGAAGAACCAGTATGGAAACCTGTACATTACCCTGCAGGTAGAACTGCCCGGGAATCTCAGTGAAAAAGAACGGCAGCTGTTTCAGCAACTTGCCGAACTCGAAGCAAAAAAACAGCCCGGATCATAACGGCAAACCAGTATTATGTCCATCAGATATATAACCATAGAAGCGTTTTCAGAATTTCACGAGGTTGATGCCCACCTGATCGAGGAGTTCATTCAGTTTGGCCTGCTGGAACCGGTAGAACAGGGCGACCAGCCCTGTATCCGCGAGGAAGATATCGAACCCCTGGAAACACTGCTCCGCCTCCATTCGGACCTGGATATCAACCTGGCCGGACTGGAGGCCATCATGCACCTGCGCCGCCGGATGCTGGGCCTCCAAACCCGGATACAAGAGCTGGAACGCCAGCTCCGGTGGTACGAAAAGCGTTTCGCCACCCATAGAACCATTCCCGAATGGGATCATGAAAAATACCGATAGCCATGGCCGGCGCTCCCAACCCCCTGCTCACCCTCGTTACCGGCCTTCCGGGTGCCGGGAAGACGACCTTTGCCCGGGCCCTGGCCGAAAGGATCGGTGCCCGTCACATCAATACCGATATTATCCGCAGCGCCCTTGGCCTGCGGGGCCGGTACGATGAACACAGCAAGCAGAAAGTCTATCGGGAAATGGAAAAACAAACGGAAGAGGCCCTTCGGTCCGGAGAACGGGCAGTAGTCGACGGAACCTTCTACCGGGAAGCGCTCCGGGCGCCTTACCGGCAGATGGGCGCCAGAGCAGGGGCACCGGTTTACTGGATACTCATCGAAGCACCGGAAGACGTCATCCGGGAAAGAGTATCCAAAAAACGGGATTACAGCGAAGCAGACTATGCTGTATACCTCAAAATACGCGACGCCTGGGAACCTTTGGAAAGTCCCCATTTCATTTTGCAGTCCGGGGATATAGGCTATATGCTGGAAAAGGCTCTTCGCTACCTACCTATTCAAAACAACAGCTCATGACCGACGAACAGATACAGGATTTGATCCGGTTTTTTCCTTCCCGGGGCGAGGCCGACCTGCCCCAACTGGTAGAAACCCATATCTCCTGGGTTATCCTTACCGGGAAATGGGCGTTCAAGCTGAAGAAGCCGGTGAAGTTCGACTTCCTCGACTTCTCAACCCTGGAAAAACGGCGCTACTACTGCCAGGAGGAGGTCCGGCTCAACAACCGCCTGACACAGGGTGTCTATCTGGGCGTCGTGCCGGTTGTGAAAACAAAAGAAGGGCTCAGATTGGAGCAGGAGGGCGAGGTAGTAGACTATGCCGTGAAAATGAACCGCCTTGACAACAGCCGGCAGATGAACAAACTGCTGGAAAAAGGCGAGGTACATCCCGCTCATATGGAAGCCCTGGCGGAACAACTGGCCGCCTTTCACCTCCGGGCTGATGTCGTCGAAAAGGAAACCGGGCCGGAAGCCATGAAAGAGGACTTTGCCAACCTCGAAGCTGTAAAGCCTTGCATCGAAAAGAAATTGGGCAGCGAAGCCGGCCGGGAATTATCCGAATGCATTGCCTTTGCCGGTAATTTCCTGGATAAGCTCGCCCCCCGTATGGCAGAACGCGCCCGCCAGGGATGCATCGTCGACGGGCACGGCGACCTGCACTCCCGCAATATTTTCCTGCTGCCCGAACCCGTCATCTTCGACTGTATCGAGTTCAATCCCCACTTCCGCCAGGTCGACGTGCTGGACGAACTGGCCTTCCTGTGCATGGACCTGGATTTTCACGGCGCCCGCCACCTGGAAGAGCCGTTCCTGCAAACCTACCTCCGGGAAAACCCCCGTATTTCTGAAGATGCCGACTGGGCCATTTTCTCCTATTACAAATGGTATCGCGCCAATGTACGGTTAAAAGTAAATGCCCTGAGAGCCATGGAAGAAGAAAACCCGGAAGCGGAAAGTGCCGTGGAGGAGTACTGGCAGTTGTTCACCACCTATTATCATTCGCTGATGGAGGAATGGGTGGGGCAGGTGTGAACGTGTAAAGGCGTGAACGTGTATGCTCCTTTTCTTTTTGGCTAATGGCTACCTGCATGATGCCAAAAAGAAAAGGAGCACTCACAAAAGTGCTCCTGTATTCCCTAAAATCACCCAATTGAGCTCTTAGCCCCGAGTTAATCGGGGGTTAAGCCTTGTTTGCCTTGTCAGTACTACAAAGAAAAGGTATTGAGAAGAGCCTGCCAGTGATTTTTGTCATGGCTTGTCCATGATTTTGATCAACCCGCCCAAAGCCGTTGATAATGAGAAAAGTCAGAACCGATAATGACTTTTCTCATTCAGTATGCGGTCAAAAAATTGCTGTTTTGAAACAGGCAAAGCCAGTATCAGCGTGCTTTGATCCTAGTAGTGAGGCGGGGTTGATTTTGCCGCTGCAAAACCGAGCCGGGCCAGCGTAACAGACAAAAGCCATGAGAATGATCAGAAAAATCTTGTTCCCTACCGATTTTTCGGCGACTGCTCAGAATGCTTTTCGCCATTGCCTGCTCCTGGCCGACCAGTACGAAGCGGCTATCGAGGTTATCCACGTGATCTTTCCGGAATACGAAGCGCTGGATTTGCCCGTGATGGCCGCTCAGGCCACCAAGGAGAAAGCGGAGACGGCCCGGGCCGTCATGAAAACATTTGTGGAAACCACCCTGGCCCAGTTGCAGGCCGTCCATCAACTGGAACACATTCCCACGATTCAATCGGATATCGAGATCGGCACCCCGGGCAAGATCATCTGCGAAAGGGCCCGCAGGAACACTGCCGACCTTATTGTCATGGGCACAAAAGGGGAGCACAACATCCTGGAACGCCTTTTCGGAAGCGTGGCAACGGCTGTGGTCGAACATGCCCCCTGCAACGTCTGGATCGTCCCGGAAGATGCGCTCTTCGAGCAGATAGATATCATCGCTTACGCCAGCGACCTCCGGGAAGCCGATCCCTACCACATCTGGGAAGTGGGCAAGATGCTCGAGCCCTTCAGCCCGATCATCCATTGCGTACACGTCAATGTAAACGGTTCGATGGAAGGGGCCATCGACTTTGCCAGCCTGGGCGCCTTTTTTGAACACCACGCCCCGTCCATCCAGATCAATTTCCATCCCCTCTCCGGAAAAGCGGTAAGCCAGGCCCTGGAAGAATTCATCGGAACCTACGACGTCGACCTACTGGTCATGTACAGCCCGCACCACAACTGGTTCGAACGCATCTTTCAGAAAAGCCACACCCGGCGCATGGCCTTTGAAGCGCATGTGCCCTTGCTGATCATTAAAAAATGACCTAACCAATCCAATCATATCATGGGCGAATTAAGCGTAAAACCAGCGGCGGAATCCAGAAATAAATTTATTAAGTCCCTGCTCCGGGATATTCAGGCCTTGGACCTGATGCTCCGGGAGGGGCTTTTCGAAAAGGGGCGCCAGCGGATCGGCGCCGAGCAGGAGATTTTCCTGGTCAACAACCTCTGCCAGCCGGCCAGCAAAGGGCCGGAATTGCTGGAGGCGCTGCCCCCCGCTTTCACCACCGAGATCGGCCGGTACAACCTGGAGGTCAACCTCGACCCCTTTGATCTGGACGGGCAGGCCTTTCAAAAAACAGAAAGGCAGCTCCGGGATATGCTGGGCCACCTGGCAAGGGAAGCGCCAAAGCGCAATACCTTTCCCATGCTCACCGGCATTCTCCCCACTCTGCGCCACTGCCATCTGGACCTGCAGTATATGACTCCCGAAATCCGGTATTCCATTCTCAGCGAAGCCATGCGGCGGCGGCGGGGCAGCGATTTCGAAATCCACATCCAGGGCGCCGACGAATTGATCGCCCGGCTCGACACTGTAATGTTCGAAGCCTGCAATACCAGCTGGCAGATGCACCTGCAAATCCCGCCCGAACTTTTCGCCGAACAATACAACTGGGCCCAGTGGATCGCCGGCCCGGTGCTGGCCGCCTGCGCCAATTCGCCCCTCCTCTTCGGCCGGGAATTGTGGCACGAGACGCGGATCGCGCTCTTCCAACAAAGTGTCGACACCCGCAGCTCCAACAACCACCTGCGCAACAAGCTGAGCCGGGTGGGCTACGGGCAGCAGTGGCTGACCGGCACCGCCGCCAACCTTTTCAAAGACAATATCAGCCGCTTCCCATTGCTGCTGACCGGCGATATTAAAGAGGATGCCCTCGAAGTGCTCGAAATGGGGCAGGTGCCTCAGCTCCGGGCCCTGCGCCTGCACAACGGGACGGTATACAGCTGGAACCGCCCCTGCTATGGCATCAGCGACACGGGATACCCCCACCTGCGTATTGAGAACCGGTATGTCCCGGCAGGGCCGTCCATTCCGGATGAGATCGCCAATTTCGCATTCTGGATCGGCCTGATGAAAGGGATGCCCGAGCAGTACGGCACCCTTTGCGATAAGGTCCCATTCCAGGTGGCCAAGGACAATTTCTACCGGGCCGCCCGGTCCAGCCTCTGTTCCATTTTCACGTGGAACGGACAACAAATCCCGGCACCCGCCCTGATCCTGGAAAAACTGCTGCCCATCGCTGAAGATGGCCTGGCAGAGGTTGGGGTGGACAAACGGGAGATCGACCACCACCTCGGCATCATCGAACGGCGCGCCCTCCTCCGCCAGAACGGCGCCCTTTGGATAACCCGCAATTTCCGGAAGCTGTCTGAACGCTGCGGCAAGGGTGCTGCCGTCCGGGAACTCACCGCCGCCATCCTGGAACGCCAACGCGAAGGGGCCCCCGTCCACGAATGGGAGGATGTGGACTGCAACCTCTGCTACGAAGTCGGCAGGGGCCGGGAAACCGTCGGCGGGGCTATGAAAACCGACCTGTTCACCATCTCGCAGGAAGAACCGCTGGAGCTGGTGGCTTCCATTATGCACTGGAAAAACATCCGCCACCTGCCGGTGGAAGACGAAGAGGGCAAGCTGGTGGGCCTGATCACCAGTACCAACCTCAAAGAAGCTGAAGACCCGGAAAACCACATTGCCGCCGACATCATGGTGCAGGATCTCATTACCGCAGATGAGGATATGCCTCTGGGTGCAGGCGCTGAACTCATTAAGCGACACGGCATCGGCAGCCTGCTCGTCGTACGGGATGAACGGCTGGTGGGAATACTGACGGATACGGATTTTCGGCGGTTGTATGGGGGGTATTGAGGTGTGGTTAAAACGATTGGAATTAATGGGATTCGGCTCTTTAATCTATCTGGCTCAGGAAAGAGGCCAGAAGGGAGATCAACGTCTTTTGGGCTTCAGAGCTGTTACTAAAATATCAATTTAACAATCAATCTATATTCCAATAGGCATCAGGGCCTCCATCCAAGACATCGTTAATAAACTGATCGCTTAACTCTTCAACATCCTGTGCCCAGGTACCATTATATTGATCTTAGGTTTCACCACTCTCAGAGTAATAAGTTTTTTCCTCGTCACATTCATAATACTGTTCGCTCCTATAACTTGCATCAGAATCATAGTTTCTATGGCCCCTTTGTCGAAAAGAACTTCCGTTGTAATACAGCCTTTCGCTGAATTCCATTTGAAGTGGGTATTCTCTAAAAGAGGTGCCTTCCTCTGAGCTTTCAAATATTTACGTTCATGTGCCATATTGCCGGACAAATAAATTTTCCAGGTTCCCGTCGAAAGGTTTGAAAAAACGAATTTCGATGTAATCAACATGTTCTGGGATTTCCAGAGTGAAGTCTCTTTGTTCATGGCGGCGGTCTTGGTCTGCCTCAAAATCTTTTAAAAACCTGGCAAACCTTTGTTGTTGGTAGGAATAGTCTTTTTCTTCCCGAGGCTCATCACTGTTGTTTTGCGGTCTCCTTATGTAACTATAGCGGGCGTTAGTTAGAATTTCATTATTCAGATAGACATGGGGGTGTTCTCTTTGATTTGGCATAATAAAGCGTTTTGGAATTTTTTAAGTCAAAGTTACTAATATTATCAATTATCACCATGACATACTCATTTTCGTCTGCTCCCTTGGAAGGCGGCGGCCGATTTGCAAAGCTATCCCTTTTCCCTTCTTTTGCCCAAAACATAGGCGGGTCTGTCTTGATGATACATAACAAGCACTACGTGAGCAATCTCACTTGATGAATCAGAAAGTTTCCCTACCTTGCCATGCGCAAAAAGGCATTCACATGGAAAACAAACCCTCTCTCCCCAACAATCAAAAACAGGAAGCTGCCGCCCGGAAAAAGATGGGCCTGATCTACAACCGGGTATCCCTGGAACACGATACGGGCATGCACCCCGAAAGCAAAAAAAGGTTGTTCCCCTTCGACGACGTTCCGGACACAGAAGTGATCGATGGCTTGCCTTACCTGGATCTGATCCACCCTCAGCCCTATATTGAAAAAGTAAAAAGAGTCTGCAGGCTCGGCGGGCACATGGACGGCGATACGGCCACCTCTCCGGGCAGCTTCGATGCGGCCAGGTATGCGGTGGGCGCCACCATAATGGCCGCCGACAGCGGAGGGTTCGCCCTGGTGCGCCCTCCGGGCCACCATGCCTATCCCGGCCGGGCCAGCGGATTTTGCCTATTTAACAATGTCGCCATCGCCACTCAGAAACTGGTGCAGGAGGGCAAGCGGGTGGCCATTGTCGACATCGACGGGCACCTGGGAGACGGCACCTCGGCCATCTTTTACGAGACCGACCAGGTGATGTACTGGTCGATGCACCAGTACCCGGCTTTTCCGGGGCATGGCTTTGTCGACGAGGTGGGGTCCGGAAAAGGCAAAGGGTTTACCGTCAACGTACCCCTGCCGCCGGGCAGCGCCGATGACGTCCACGACAGCGCACTGGAATACTTCCTCCCGGTTGTCGAGCAATTCCGGCCGGACGTGGTGGCTGTCTCGGCGGGTTTCGACTCCCACCAGTACGACCTGCTGCTGGACCTCAAAGCTTCGGCCAACTTTTTCTACAAGGCGGGAAAGGAACTCAGCGCCCGTTTCGACAATATTTTCGCCACCCTGGAAGGAGGATACAACGTCGATGAAATGCCCAAATGCCTGTATAACTTCATGGCGGGCGTTAACGGCGAGCCTATCCCTTATCCGGAGGAAACGACCAGTTCGGGGATGCGCGTGCTGGAAACTTATGAGATTTATGTGCACTCCATCATCGCCAACTTGAAACCGTACTGGAAATTTTGACCGGGAACCTGCCCTGAAATGGAACCGCTCCTTAGCCGGCCTTGATATGTAGGCCCCGACTTCGGTGGACGGTAAACGGCCGACGGCAGTCCATGGCTGCTGTGCTATACTCCTCTCGGGCATGAGAGGTGAATTGTGGCCTGCAATGCGGTTAATTTTAGAAAGCAACAGAGCAGAATTAGCCTCCGGGACGGAAGTTGCCTGCCCGCCTCCATTCCCCCAGGTTATTTTTCCAAAAAGTTTCCATTTTTCAATATCATTTCTTCCCTTTGTGCTGTTATATTCCTGAAGGAACGAAGGAACCGGGTTGCCTAAAAGACAGATTGTTCAAAAAGAAAAATTACCAACCGGATTATTCCGGTATTACCGACGAACAACCATTGATCACTGTTTTTTAAGTAAGCCTAGAAACATGTCAAAGAGACTTAAGAGAATTTTCCAACCCAAGGCCATCGCCGTCATTGGCGCATCCGACCGAAAAGACAGCGTTGGATATTCCGTTATGAAGAACCTCCTGGCCGAAGGATTCGAAGGAGACATCATACCGGTCAACCTCAGCCACAATAAAATCCAGGGAAAAAAGAGCTACAAAAGCATCCGGGATATTGACAAGGAAGTCGACCTGGCGGTGATCGTCACTCCTTCCCATACGGTGCCGCAAGTTGTCGACGAATGCGGCCAGGCAGGTGTCGGGGGGCTGGTCATCATTTCCGCCGGCTTTAAGGAGGCCGGAGAAGAAGGAAAGCGCATGTACGAAGAAATTGCGCACCTGGCCCGTCATTACGGCATGCGGGTCATCGGCCCGAACTGCCTCGGTTTCATCAACCCCCACCTCAAGATCAATGCCACTTTCGCCGCCCGCTCGGCCCGCCTGGGCAACATCGCGTTTATTTCGCAAAGCGGTGCCCTGTGTACGTCCATCCTCGACTGGGCCAATGAGCAAAGCGTCGGGTTCAGCAACTTCGTCTCCATTGGCTCCATGATCGATGTGGACTTTGCCGACCTGATCGATTATTTCGGCACGGACCAGCGGACCTCCTGCATCCTGATCTACATGGAGTCGCTGACGGACGCCCGGAAGTTCATGAGCGCCGCCCGTGCCTTTGCCCGGTCAAAGCCCATTATCATCCTCAAGGCGGGCCGCAGCGCCGAAGGCGGCCAGGCTACGCTTTCCCATACCGGATCCCTGGCAGGCAACGACGCCGTTTACGACGCGGCCTTCCAGCGCGCCGGCATCATCCGGGTAGACACGATCGCTCAGCTGTTCAACTGCGCGCAGTCGCTGGCAATGCAGCCCCGCCCCTTCGGCAACCGGCTGGCCATTGTGACCAACGCCGGCGGCCCGGGCGTACTGGCCACCGACAGCCTCATGATGAACGGCGGCGCTCTGGCCAAACTCTCCGAACAGTCGATGAAAAAGCTCAACAGCTTCCTGCCCCCCCACTGGAGCCACAACAACCCCATAGACGTATTGGGAGACGCTTCCGCCGAGACCTATCAGCAGGCACTGGAGGTGTGCTTGTCCGACTCCAATGTCGACGGCGTGCTGGCCATCCTGACCACCCAGGATGTCACCGACCCGGCCGAAGCCGCCAGGGCCGTAATAGAAGTGGCTAAAAAGTACCGCAAGCCCGTACTGGCTTCGTGGATGGGCGAAGAGGACGTAAAGGAGGGGCGAGACATCCTGGAAGAGGGCAGCATCCCGCACTATCGGTACCCGGAAAGCGCCGTGGACGTGTTCCTGAAGATGCACCAGTACTCCCGCAACCTGGAGATGTTATACGAAACGCCTCCCGCCATCCCCTCCCAGATGAACCTGAAAACGGAAGTGGCGCAGGCCATTATCCACACCATTATGAATTCGGGGCGCCGGCAGCTGATGGAAAACGAAGCCAAAGAGCTGATGAAAAGCTACGGCATTCCGGTCGGCAAGTTCAAGGTCGTTTCCTCCGAAGACCAGGCCGCGAAATTCGCCCGGGAAATCGGATACCCGGTCGTTCTGAAGATCGCCTCTCCGGATATTGGCCACAAGACCGACGTTGGCGGCGTGAAGGTCAATCTGACCAACGAGGTGGAATTGCGCCACGCATACACGCAGATCATGAAGAGCGCCCGGGAGAAAAGGCCCGACGCCGAAATCCGGGGCGTCCTGGTGGAAAAAATGGCATCCAAAGGCTTAGAGCTGCTCATCGGCGCCAAGAAAGACCCAATCTACGGGCCGGTCGTCGCCTTCGGCCAAGGCGGCGTGGCTGTGGAGGTATTCCGGGATATGAAGCTGGGCCTGCCGCCGCTCAACCGCGTGCTGGCCCGGCGCATCATGGAAGGCACCCGGATTTTCCCGTTGCTGAAAGGCTATCGCGGCATGCCGGGCGTCAACCTGGAAGAACTGGAACTCATCCTCTGTAAATTTGCCTACCTGGTGATGGATTTCCCGGAAATCCGGGAGATCGACATCAACCCCTTCGTAATGCTGGAGGACGGCGGCGGAATGGCCCTGGATGCACACATCGTCCTGGAAAAAGAGAAACCGGTCATTCGCAAGCCATACAGCCATCTCGTCATCTCGCCCTATCCGGAGAAATATAGTAAGGCAGTGCTGCTGCGCTCCGGCCAGGTAGCCTCCCTCCGCCCGATCCGACCGGAAGACGAACCGCTGGAGGCTCAGATGCTGGAAAACATCTCCCAGCAATCGCTCTACTTCCGGTTCTTCGGCTACGTGCCGCAGGTCACCCACGATTTCCTCACCCGCTTCACCCACATCGACTACGACCGCGAAATGGCCATCATCGCCGAAGTGGAAGAGGCCGGCGTGAAGAAAATGGCGGCAGTGGTGCGCATCATTTCCGACGCCTGGGGCGAAGCGGCCGAATACGCCATCCTGGTGGCTGATCCCTGGCAACAGCAGGGCCTCGGCGGCCAGATGACCGACTACATCATCGATATCGCCCGGGAGATGGGCATCAAAAAGCTCTACGCCTCCGTACTGGCAGCCAACAAGGGCATGCTGACCCTGTTCGAAAAGAAGGGCTTTGTGATCGAGCGGGAAGATTTTGACACGTTCCACGCAGAGTTGATGCTGGAGGAGGTACTTGTGGAGTAGGCGTAAGGGAAAATCTACAGATGGCTGGCGGGCCCCGCAGCTACTTATCTTACCGTGAGGTTTGACCTGGATGTGTTATCATTCAGCGAACAGAGGCCGGTGGAGGCTAAGGCTGAGGTTAAGGTTGAGAACCCTGGCGGCCGGGAGTCTACGGCAAACCAGGCTTGAGGCATACTTGCCAGAGAATACCGGGGTGGCGGCGGCCATCTCTCGCTCTCAGCCTTAACCTCAAACCTCACGTTATCTTACCGTTTCAGTAACGCTAATACACCGCCGTCTTCACCACCTCCTCATAATACGCCTCGTAATGCGGCAGGATGTTGTCGATGTCGAACCGGCGGGCCTGTTCCAGGGCGTTTTTGCGGAATTCCCGAAGTACGTCGTCGTTTTCCAGGATGTGGATGGCGTTGCGGGCCATGCCCTCCACGTCGCCCACTTCGCTGAGGTAACCGGTCTTGCCCTGGATATTCACCTCGGGCAGGCCGCCGGCATTGGAAGAGATGACCGGCACCTCGCAGGCCATGGCCTCCAGGGCGGCCAGGCCGAAACTTTCAGCCTGGGATGGCATGATGAAGAGATCGGACACGGCGAGCAGTTCCTCAACGGCATCTTGTTTGCCGAGGAAACGGGTTTCGTGACAGAGGCCCAGCTTTCGGCAGAGTTCTTCCAGGTTGTGCCGTTCCGGGCCGTCGCCGATCAGCAGCAGTTTGGAAGGCAGGCGCTCGTATACTTTCTGGAAAATGCGGATGACGTCTTCCACCCGTTTCACCTTGCGGAAGTTGGAAACGTGGACCAGGATGCGCTCGCCGTTGGGCGCTATAGCCTTCTTGAAGTGGTCTTTGTTTACTTTGCGGAAGCGCTCGAAATCGATGAAGTTGTTGATGACGCGGATGTCGACGTGAATATCGAAATAGTCGTAAGTCTGCTGCTTGAGGCTTTCCGAAACGGCGGTCACCCCGTCGGACTTATTGATGGAAAAGGCCACCACCGGGGCAAAAGCGTTGTTGTTGCCCACCAGGGTGATGTCGGTGCCGTGCAGCGTGGTGATGACCGGCACGTAGCGCCCTTCGGAGAGGAGGATTTTTTTCGCCATGTACGCCACGGCGGCGTGGGGAATGGCGTAGTGCACGTGCAGCAGGTCCAGGTTCTCGAATTTCACCACGTCGACCAGTTTGCTGGCCAGAGCGGTATCGTAAGGCGTGTACTCGAACAGCGGATAATCCTCAGTGGTTACTTCATGATAAAAAACATTGGCGTGAAAGGTCGTCAGGCGCGCCGGCCGTTTGTACGTAATAAAATGGACTTCATGGCCTCTTTTGGCGAGGCCCAGCCCCAGCTCGGTGGCTACCACGCCGCTCCCTCCGTAGGTGGGATAGCAAACAATGCCTATTTTCATTGTTGATTGACTTTTCGCCGGGCAGGGAAGCCCTCCTCCGGCCGCTCTGGTGATCCTGCTGAGTAAACCTCAAAAAGTAAATTGTCGGTATCGGCAACTTATTTTTTGATCACTGCTGAATGAGTAAATTAACGTCCCGGCTAACCGGTAGCACGGGCGGCAAAAACTAAAGATTGATACAGTTGGAACGGGAAATAGTTTAAAAGTTGGACAGCGCAGGGGCCGTTGGGCGAGGGGCCGATAGGTATCCGGGTTGTGCAAAAGGCCGAAAGTTGACAGGATGGACAGGATCGGACGCGAAGGTTGGCGCCAGGTAGAGGAGTAGACAGGATGGACAGGATGGACAGGATCGGACGCGAAGGTTGGCGCCAGGTAGAGGAGTAGACAGGATGGACAGGATGGACAGGATCGGACGCGAAGGGGGTGCCAGGTGGAGGGGTAGACAGGATTGGCAGGATCGGATGCGAAGGTGGCGCCAGGTGGAGGAGTAGACAGGATTTACCCTGTGAAATAATGTAGGGTTATTTTACAAGGTAAATCCTGTCTGTATATACGCATAACTTCGGTCCTTACCGCACCCGGATCAGCTTGACCGTTTCAACCTCTCCTTCGGCGAGGACGCGCACCAGATAAAGGCCGGGGCTGTGCTGGCTGAGATTGAGTTCGTAGGCGCCGGCGCTCACCTTTTGGTCAGCTTCCTCAAAGAGCAGTTGGCCTACAGAGTTGAACAGCTGTATGCGGGCGTCCACCGGGCGGGTGAACCCGACGCGCAGCAAGCTGGCGCCGGTAGTCGGGTTGGGTGCCAGGCTGATGTCGCTGATCTTTGCCGGCGTACGCACGCTGGTTATCGACAGGTTGATCTCCAGGACTTCCGCGCAACCAAACGCATTGGTGATGGTGACGGTGTACAGCCCTTCCCCCAGGCCGCTTATGGTCTTGGTGGAATCGCCCGTATTCCAGGCGTAGGTAAATGGCCCCGAAGGATCGGCCGGCGCAACGGTGATGGAGCCGTCCATTGAGGACTGGCTGGAAGGCGGTGTCAGCTCTACCGCTACCTGCAGAGACGCGGGGCAACGCCGCACGTTGATGTTATCCAGGTCGAGGTAATAATCGCCCGCGCCCCAGATGCCCGTGAAGCGGATGAGGATGACTTCTCCCGCCAGGTCCTCCAGCGGCAGTTCGACGGTGGTCATGTCCGTAGTGGGAGTATGGTTAAAGCCGTTGATCACAAAAACGGGGAAGAAGGACTCCCCGCAGTCAAGAGAGATTTCTACGATCAGAGAATCCTCTGCGCTCAGGACGGTAGGTTCCGTTCCGGCAAAGGTGTTGACATACCGGTAGTCGAAAGCCAGCACGTCGTTCTCTCCGACCGGCCCGACCGCGATGGTGGTGACCTGCATGGAAGGCGTGCCGGCGCCCAGGTTGTCATAGGCCACGATGGTGGGGCTGGTATGTGCCTGCGCAAAGGTTATGCCGGGGCTGAAGAGCCATCCCGGAGGGGCGCCCCCGTCTTCGAAATCCTCGCTCAGGGGCGGGGTTACGGAGGTACGGAGGATGGTAGTTGCGGTATCGTTGAGCAGGAGTTCATCGCTCCCGAACTCTACCCAGGCCCGGATGACGTAGTCGCCGGGGGCAGTGGCGTCGAAAGTGGTGGCGAAGGTATAATTGAAGCTGTTGCCGGGAAGCAGCAGGACGTTGCCGATGTCTTCGATCACGGGGTCGCCTCCGTTGACGCTGTAGGCCAGGTCGAAGCCGCCGGCCGCCAGCGACCCCAGGTTGACGACACTCATGGAAACGGTATCGTTGGGGCTGCCGCAGCTGGTGGCAGAAAGGGCCCGGACGCTGGAGGCGGCCACATCGCGGCCCAGTTGCGGAGAGATCAGAATGTTATCCAGCGCAATCCCTTCCCGGAATATCGACCCGTCGGAAGAAAAGACGAACCGGACGCGGACATCGGAGGAGTCCGCCGTGCCGGCCAGCACATTCTGAGCGTAGTGCCATCCGGGAACCCCGCTGTCTCCGTCCCACCAGTTATCGCCGGGCACGTTATACCAGTTCAGGCCTGTGCCGAAGGCACCTACTTTCGACCAGGTTTCTCCGCCGTTGCTGGACACTTCAACCCAGGCCTCATCATAGTTCTCTTCGGTTTCCAGGAACATGGAAAAAGAAAGGAAGGGGTCCTCGGAAAGGGAACTGAAGTCGAGGCAGGGCGATACCAGATAGGACAGTTCGTTGTTGTTGTAGGGGCCTCCCAGGTTGGTCACCCAGGCGCCAGTGCCGCCGGCGGCACCGCTGATCAGGCTGCCGGCGGGAGCGCCATATTCCCAGGAGGCGGCCCCGAAGCCGGCGGCTTCCACCGTCCAGCCGCCGCTCCATTCCTCAAAGCCTTCGAAGTAAGGATATTCTGTGACCAGCGGAATATTGATGATTGTGACGGTGGCTGTGTCGTTGGATGGAACGCTGTCGCTTTCCAGGACCGTCCAGGCCTGAACGGTATATTCCCCGAAGTCGGAAAAATCAAAAGTAGCGTCAAACTCGGCGAGTTCGGTGCTGTCCGCGCCAAGTACGCCGGTGAAGATGCCGTCCTGCGGCATGTTGACGCCGCCGGGGACGCCGTTGACGCTGTAATCAAAGGGGATGAGCGTTTGGGGGACGCCTCCGAAGTTGGTGATGTTGACGGAGATGGTTTCGGAAGATCCCAGGCCGCAGGCAGTGAGCGGAGAGAGGATATCCGTGATAGCCACATCGCTGGCGTAGAGCGTCCGGAATGTGTAAGGGCCCACCGACAGGCTGGTGTCTCCGTTCGAACAGAGGGCAGTCACGTAGAAATCGTACTCGGTATTTTCCCGCAGGTTCAGAAGGCGGGTGGTGGCGCCGGTAGCCGTTTTGAAGTTGCCCGTCCCCGGGGTGAACCCGGAAGTGTCATATTCTATAAGGTATTCCCCTTCCGGGTCGGAGGGCAGCCAGCTGACGTCCGCCCGGAAAGCCCGGATGTTTTCCACTTCCCCGGAGGCAGACAGGGGCGGGGGGCAATCGGGGCACGAAGCCGTGAAGGAGAACACCATGCCCTGGGCCGGCGGGCTCATCATGCCGCCATCCTCAAAGAGGATGTTGCCTTCGGCATCGTACAGGATGTAAGCCTCTTCTTCCGGGAAAAAACCGGAAGCAAACGTCAATTCGACCTGCGCTCCGTCCACGACGGGAACCAGGACGGAGGTGGAGTCTCCGAAATCCAGGGTGTAAACAGTGGCGTTATTGCCAACGCGGATGGTAAGGGTGGCGCCGTTCCAGCCGTCGCCGTAGTCGTCGATCATAGCCAGAAGATACTCGCAGGAAGTCTGGCTTATCAGAGGGGAAGTGAACAGGAGAGCAAATGCAACTGTCCATAGGGTAAAGCTCCGATTCATATACTTTTGTTAATTTTATGGCCCTAAGAAAAGAGCCGGATGGATGCCGGCTAAAATTAATCAAAAAATCGATAATAGCGTTTTGGGATGTAGTGCATTAGCCGACCAAACGGCGGAAAATGGCCGCGCACTTCGGGAGCTGCGAAATTTGAACAAGATGTAAACCTTTTAAATAACCTACTGTTAAGACCTAGATAATTGTAAACCCGGCATTTTTGCCAGCCGAGAAATTGTAGCATAACCCCCTGGCTAAAAACATTTTGTATTGTGGCGGTATACTCGATCAAGGACCTAGAGAAGCTTTCGGGAATAAAAGCTCATACGCTTCGGGTATGGGAGCAGCGCTACGATATTATCGAACCACGGCGTACGAAGACGAACATCCGTTATTACCTGGATGAGGACCTGAAGTTTATCCTCAATATCGCCCTGCTCAACAAAAACGGGATCAAGATTTCCAAGATCGCCAGGATGAGCAAGGAAGAAATTGCCGAAAAGGTGGCCGCCATATCCGAAATCAACTTCGAATATGGCACCCAGCTCGATGCGCTGACGATCTCGATGATCGAAATGGATGAATATAAATTCGACCGCATCGTCAATACCAACATCGAGCAACTGGGGTTCGAACGCACCATGCTGGAGATCATTTATCCCTTTCTGGACAAGCTCAGCGTCCTCTGGCTCACCGGCTCTATCAACCCGGTACAGGAAAACTTCATGAGCTACCTCATCCGCCAGAAGATCATCGTGGCTATCGACAAGGAGCCGCTGGTCAGCGGCAGGCAGGTCAGTAAATTCCTCATCTATCTGCCGGAAGGCGAAAAGCAGGAACTGAGTATGTTGTTTATGCACTACCTGCTCAAGTCCCGCCGCAATCATGTGATCTACATCGGGCAGGACATCACGCTGGCCGACCTCAAGGACGCCTGCAATATTCACCACCCGGATTACATCTTCACCATGATCACCGAAACCTTCGCCAAAGAACCGATCCAGCAGTATGTCGACCGCCTGGCTTCCAATTTCGAAGACTGCCATATCCTGCTTTCCGGCTATCAGGTTGTCGCCCAGAATGTTTCCCCCCAAAAGAACGTCTCCATCCTCCGCAGCCTCGACCAGGCATTGTCTTTCCTGAATGAACTCAAAAAGAAAAAGGCAGTGTAGCCCGGGAACCCGCCTCCCTCCATCCCCGTCTTCGGCACTGGCCCTGCCGGTAAATTCCCTCATTCATACTGACGTGACGCACGGCTGGTGTTGGCGCACTGGCTGGAGTCAAGCCAGTTTTGTCCGTTACAAAACCCGCCGGGCCAGTATAAAATCGGCCAGCACTCCGCATTTTTATTTCAATCCCCATATCTTTGCGCCCGCACAACCCTTACTATGTTGAAGAAGCAAATCGTCAATTTTCTGAAATTCCTCCTGTTCCTGGGCATTGGCCTGGGGATACTCTACCTGGTGTACCAGCAGCAAAGCGCAGCCTTTCAGGAAGAATGCGCGCTGAAGGGCGTCAGCCCGGACGACTGCAGCCTGATCGCCAAGGTGGCCAACGACTTCCGGGAAGCCGACTATTTCTGGATATTGATGGTTTTGCTGGCCTTTCTCGTCAGCAATGTCAGCCGGGCCAGCCGCTGGATCATGCTCATCCGGCCCATGGGCTACACGCCCCGCCTGATCAATGGCTTCCTGACCACTATCCTCGGGTATTTTGCCAACCTGGGGCTTCCCCGGATGGGGGAGATCGTCCGCGGCGCTACCCTTGCCCGGTATGAAAAAATCCCGCTGGAGAAAGTGATGGGCACCATCGTGGTCGACCGCATTTTTGACGTCATCAGTATCCTGCTGGTCACGGGCCTGGCGCTGGCGCTGGAATACGACATGATCCTGGCCTTTGCCGAGGAACACATCTCCCTGGGCGAGCGATTGGGCGACACCGGCAGCCTGCTGCTGTGGTTTGGCGGATTCTGCCTGGCGGCCCTCGCCCTGTTCTGGGCCCTGCGCCGGCGGATCGCCCGGACCCGGTTATACCGGAAGGCCGTTGAAATCGGCAGAGGGTTCCTGCAGGGCATTCAAACGGTGCGCAAACTCCAGCGCCCCTGGCTCTTTGTGTTCCACAGCGTCAACATCTGGTTCATGTATTTCCTGATGACCTACCTGTGTTTCTTCGCCTTTGAGCCTACAACGGGCCTGTCGATGGCCGCCGGGCTCGTGGTCTTCGTTTTCGGCGGCTGGGGCATCGTCATCCCTTCGCCCGGCGGCATGGGTACTTACCACTTTCTGGCGCAGACCGCCCTGGCCATCTACGGCGTGAGCGGCGACGACGGCTTCTCCTGGGCCAATATTGCCTTTTTCTCCATTCAGCTGGGCTGTAATGTGCTGGTCGGCATCCTGGCCCTGGTGTTCCTTCCGGTGATCAACCGGCATTATCAGCCGCTGGAATCGGTGGCCGCGCCGGAAGAGCAGTTGGCGGCTTAGGGGCGGAGAGGCAAACTTGTTTTTAATCGCTACTATTATATAAACCTCAAAAAATAAGTTGTCGGTTTCGGCGGCAAGGCAAAGGCTGGAAACCAATGAAATGGTTGAAGCCTTTGCCTTGCCGCCGAAATGCAGATCGACAACTTATTTTTTGATCACTACTATGCTTGAAAAAATAAAAGCCAAAATCCAAAACTGGGAACAAGCCCGGCGCACCGTCGAGGCCTGGAAAGGGAAAGGCCAGCGCGTCGTCTTCACCAACGGCTGTTTCGACCTGTTGCACTACGGGCATATCCACTACCTGGCGCAGGCCCGCGAGCAGGGAGAGCGGCTGGTGATCGGCCTCAACAGCGACGCTTCGGTGCGCCGCCTGAAGGGCCCGAACCGGCCTATCAATGAGGAGGCCACCCGCCAGCTGATGCTCGCCGCCCTGGAATGCGTCGACCTGGTGGTTACTTTTGAACAGGATACCCCTTTCGAACTCATCCGCCTGCTGCTGCCCGACGTCCTGGCCAAAGGAGGGGACTACCGGCCGGAGGACATCGTCGGCGCCGATATCGTGGCCGCTCACGGCGGAGAAGTCAAGGCGCTCCCATATATTGAAGGATACTCCACCACGGCCATCGAGGCCAAAATCCGGGAAAAGGATTCCTGATCCTGCCGGTAATGAACCGGCTGTCCATCGGGCACCTTGCCGGAGGCCCGCCAGGAGCCCAGGCAACAAAGCCTCCCGCTTCCGCGCCATTCATCCTCCGGCCGGTTGTGCCTGCGGGTGAACCCAATTTTTCCTATCTTGCCGGAAACAGGATGCGAATGAAAAAACATGCTCTTACCATTTCCAGCTGCCTGATTGCCCTGGTCCTGCTGATGAACTCTGCCCCCGGCCTTGCCCAGGCGCCCTACGCTCCGGAAAAACTCACCGCCGCAGACTACGCCCGGGGAGAACATGCCCTGTACGCCCATACTTCTCCCCTCCTATTCCGGGACGAGGTACGCCCCACCTGGATCGACGGCCATCGCTTCTGGTACCGCAACGCCATCCCGGAAGGGAAGGAATTTATCCTCGTGGACGCCCGGGAAAAGACCAAAAAGCGGGCCTTCGATCATGAAAAACTGGCGGCGGCGCTCAGCGAAGCCACCGGCTCAGAATACGCACCCTTCAGCCTGCCCTTCTCGGAGTTCGAATTCCTGAAAGGCGGCCAGGCCATCGTTTTCAACGCCAAAGGCGAGCGATTTACCTGCAACCTGAAAACCTACGCCTGCACTTCTGAAGAAGCCCCGGAACGCCTGGGCCGACCATACTTCCTCTCGCCCGATGGCGCCAAAGCTGCCTTCATACGCGACTTCAATCTCTGGATTAAGGATGTGGCCACCGGGAAAGAAATGCAACTCACTACCGACGGCAAGCAGGACTTTGGCTACGCCACCAACAACGCCGGCTGGATCAGGAGCGAGCGCCCGGTGTTGCTCTGGTCGCCCGACTCCCGGAAGATCGCCACCTTTCAGCACGACGGACGCGGCGTGGGCGAGATGTACCTGGCCACCACCAACGTCGGCCGCCCCAAACTGGAGGCCTGGAAATATCCTTTGCCCGGCGACAGCCTCATCTTCCGCATCCACCGGGTGGTGATCCACCTGGATGGGCCAAGAGTGGTCCGCCTGCAGCTGCCGCCCGACCCGCACCGCTCGTCCGTCACCGACCACGTAGCCGGCTGGGACGGCACCTTCCTCGACGTGGAATGGAGCGCCGACGGTTCGCAGCTGGCCTTCCTGTCCAATTCGCGGGACCACAAGGAAGCCGTGCTGCGCGTTGCCGATCCTGAAACGGGAGAAGTCCGCAAAGTACTGGAAGAACGGGAAGAAACGTTTTTCGAATCCGGTTACCGCCAGAGCAACTGGCATGTCCTGCGAAAATCTGATGAGGCGATCTGGTTCTCGCAGCGGAGCGACTGGGGCCACCTCTACCTTTACAACCTGCAAAGCGGCGAGTTGAAAAAGCCCATCACTCAGGGCAACTGGAATGTGCTGCAGGTACTGAAAGTCGACGAAGAAGAGCGCGTCATTTATTTCACCGGCGTAGGGAAGGAAGCCGGAGACCCTTACTTCCAGTATTTGTACCGCGTCAATATGGACGGTTCAGGGCTGCAACTGCTCAGCCCGGACAGTGCCAACCACGTGATCTCGCTCTCGCCTTCCGGCGAATATTTCGTGGATAGTTATTCTACCCCGGCCACTCCCCCCGTCACGGTGCTGCGGGACAATAAAGGAGAACTGTTGCTTCCCCTGGAGGAGGCCGATATTTCCCGGTTGCTGGCATCCGGATGGGTGCCGCCTGTGCCCATTACCGTCAAGGCCAGGGATAGGGTTACGGACCTCTACGGGCTGCTGTTCAAACCCGGCGATTTTGACCCCGGCAAAAAATACCCCATCATCAACTACATCTACCCCGGGCCGCAGGCCGGCAGCGTCGGCAGCCGCAGTTTTTCGGTTTCCCGCCGGGACAACCAGGCGCTGGCCAACCTGGGTTTTATTGTGGTAGCAATCGACGCCATGGGCACCCCCTTACGTTCGAAATCCTTCCATGCCGCTTATTATGGCAACATGGGCGACAACGGCCTGCCCGACCAGGTGGCCGGCATGCAACAGCTGGCCCGGCGCTACCCCTGGATCGACCTGGAGCGCGCCGGCATCTACGGCCATTCCGGCGGAGGTTTCGCCTCCACCGATGCCATCCTCCGCTACCCCGATTTCTTCAAGGTGGCCGTCAGTGGCGCCGGCAACCACGACAACCGCAACTACGAGGACGACTGGGGCGAAAAATGGCAGGGGTTGCTGGAGCGCTTTCCGGATGGAACGACCAACTACGATAATCAGGCGAACCAGTTGCTGGTGGAGAACCTCAAAGGAAAGCTGCTGCTCACTCATGGCACCATGGACACCAATGTGCCGGTGTATAACACCTTACTTGTGGTGGACAAACTAATCGGGGCCAACAAGGATTTTGACCTCGTGTTGTTTCCCAACCGGGGGCACGGTTTTGCCATGGAGCCTTATATGATGCGGAAAAGATGGGATTACTTTGTTAAACACCTGCTGGGGGCAGAGCCGCCGGGGGAATACGAGTTTGGCCTCACCCAGCCAAGGCCCTGACCGGTAAGCCCTCAAAAACCGCATTACAGCAGCTCTTTATGCCTTTCCGTTTCTTCTTCCTTTGTCAGGCGATACACGTCCTTTGGCGTCAGGCAGAGAACGGCGTGTTCTCCCCGGATTGCGATCGGCGCTTTGATCAGTTCCGGGTTAGTGCGCAGGATATTGAACCATCCTTCCTCGTCAAACTCCCGTCCTTTGATGTTGGCCTGAAAATACGGGTGGTCTTCATTGAGCAATTCCCTCGGGTGGATATCCAGAGCGGCCAGCACTCTGCACCATCCGGTGTTGCCACGGCAGGGGTTTTGCTGAAAAGAATAAGCTTTCACGTAGCGAGAAAGGCTCTGAGCGTAGGCCACTGTTTTGCGGTCGCTACTGGATTCGGGATTGTAGTAGATCGTGATTTCCCGCTTGCTGGTTTTCATGGCATTCATTTTAGTGAAACAATAACATCTTCCAAATGCCATTCATAATTTACCTTATCCTCATTAAAACAACAATGACTTGGATCATTCCGGCATAGATAATGCTTACGATTTTTTCATGGTTGCGATTAGAGATTAGATTAGTAAGGGAATAAGGTAAACTTTTTTCTCTACCTTTATTTCATGGCATCCACAGAACAGAACCAACAATTACAGCGCACCCTCAGCCCCCTCATGCTCTGGGGCCTGGGTGTCGGGTACGTCATCTCCGGCATGTACTTTGGCTGGAACCTGGGCCTGGAAAAAGGCGGCACCCTGGGGCTGGCCGTAGCGACGGCCTTCATTATTGTCATGTACCTCACCTTCACGTTCAGCTATACCGAGCTGGCCTGCGCCATCCCCAGGGCGGGCGGTGCGTTCGACTACGCAGTCCGGGCGCTGGGTAAAGACTGGGGCTTCCTCGGCGGCATGGCGCAGAACATCGAGTTCGTCTTCGCGCCGCCGGCCATCGCTTTTGCCATCGGCGCCTATCTGAACATCTTTATGCCATCCGTTCCCATACTGGCTATCGCCATTTTTGCCTATCTGATCTTCACCGGGTTGAACATCTACGGCGTACAGGCAGCAGCCTCCTTCGAGCTGGGCATTACGGTGATCGCCGTGATCGGCCTGCTGTTGTTTGCGGGAGGCGCCCTGCCGGCGTTCGAGTGGAAAAACATGGCGCACAACGCTTTGCCGAATGGCTGGGCCGGTGCCTTTGCTGCTCTGCCTTTTGCCATCTGGTTTTTTCTGGCTATCGAAGGGGTAGCCAATGTAGCGGAAGAGGCCGTCAACCCGCAGCGCAGTGTGCTGATCGGATTTGGCTCCGCCATTCTTACGCTGGTGGCGCTCTGCCTGCTTACGTTCATCTCTTCCATCGGCGTGGCCGGGTGGGAAGCCATCGTCTTCCCCGAACCGGGAGCTGCTGCTTCTGATTCTCCCCTGCCGCTGGCCATCGGCCGGGCGGTCGGCACGGGCCACTTCCTTTATAATGCGGTGGCCTTCATAGGTCTTTTCGGGCTGGTAGCTTCCTTCCACGGTATAATACTGGCTGCCGGGCGCGCCACTTTCGAGTTCGGGCGGGTCGGTTACGCGCCGGCTATGCTCGGGAAAGTACACCCGGGATTTAAGACCCCGGCCAATGCCCTGCTCATCAATATGGGGGTCGGCATCGTCGCCCTGCTGACCGGCGAAACGACTGCCATCATCACCATCGCCTGCTTCGGAGCGCTCAGCCTCTACATTATTTCCATGATCGCTTTGCTGCAACTGCGCAAAAAAGAACCAGAGTTGGAACGGCCCTTCAAGGCCCCTTTGTACCCCTGGTTCCCCGTCATCGCCCTCGTGATTGCCTGCACCGCATTTTTAGCCATCACAATTTATAATCTTACCCTCGCTTTTGTGTATTTTTCGCTCCTGCTGATCGCCTATATCTGGTTTCGGCTGTTTTATGGAGAGCAGCAAAAGACGGAGTAGGTTTGGGGCATGGCTGCACAGGGGTATCGGCCTAAGGACCTCGGCGTGAGCTCGGTCGAACGCTGGACAGCAGAAAGGGGAAAGCCGAGCGGAGTCGAGGCCAAGCGTGTGCAGAAGGCATGGTGTGTCTAACATCAGACGGGTAGACAAAAATACCACGGACGATTGCCAATCATCATTGAAAAGTATAACTCATGGAGCCCAAAGGCATGCTCGACCTCCAGCATCTGAAAGACCAGGTCGCCAACGAAGAGATAGAGACGGTCATCGTCGCTTTCACCGACCACTATGGCCGGCTGACAGGCAAGCGGTTCGATGCGGATTTCTTCCTGGAAAGCGCTGCCCGCGAGGGCACCCACGGCTGTGATTATCTGCTCACCACCGATATGGAAATGGAACCCGTGCCCGGTTATGAATTCGCCAACTGGAATCTTGGTTACGGCGACTTCCACCTGGTTCCCGACCTTTCCACGCTCCGCCTGGCCAGCTGGCTGGAAGCCACCGCCCTGGTGCTCTGCGATGTGGTCGACGACAAGGCCCATCAGCGTGTTCAGGAAGCGCCTCGTTCTATCCTTTACCACCAATTGGAAAAGGCCGGGGAAATGGGCTTTGACTGTTATGCCGCTTCCGAATTGGAGTACTATCTTTTTGAGGATGGCTACCGGGAAGCCTTTGAGCAGAACTACCATGCGCTTAAACCTACCGGCTGGTATCTCGAAGATTATCACATCCTGCAGGGTACCCGGACCGAACCCTTCACTGCCGCCGCCCGCTGGCACCTTAAGAACTCCGGCGTACCGGTGGAGAACTCCAAAGGAGAATGGGGGCTGGGGCAACACGAGCTCAACATCCGCTACGCCGAAGCCCTGGAGATGGCCGACCGGCACGTCGTCTTTAAGCAATGCCTCAAGGAAATTGCCGACGACATGGACATGTCCCTCACCTTTATGGCCAAGTTCGACGCCGACCGGGCGGGCTCCAGCTGCCACATCCACATGAGCCTCTGGCACGATGAATTTAACGCCTTTGCCGGCAACAAGAAGTTCGGCCCGGTGGAAGGCTCGGATATTTTCCGTTGGTTCCTGGGCGGATGGATGTCCCATGTGCCGGATGTGATGCCCTTTTACGCGCCCACCGTCAATTCCTACAAGCGCTACGTCGACGCCTCCTGGGCGCCGACGCGCCTGGCCTGGAGTTACGACAACCGCACCGCCGGCTTCCGGGTAGTGGGCAAAGGGCAGAGCCTGCGCATCGAATGCCGCATCCCGGGCGCCGACTGCAACCCCTACCTGGCCTACGCCGCCGCCCTCGCCTCCGGCCTGGACGGCATCCGCAACCGGATCGAGCCGCCGGAGTGCTTTGTTGGAGATATTTACGAGGCGAAGCACCTGCCGCATGTACCCCGTACGCTTAAGGAAGCGGCGGGCTTGTTCGGGAACAGCGCGTTTGCCCGGCAGACATTTGGGGAAAAGGTGGTGCGGCACTACAGCCACTTCTTCCAAAAGGAAGTGGAGGCTTATGAACGGGCGGTGACGGATTGGGAGAGGAAGAGGTATTTTGAACGTATTTAAGGCGTAAATGGAGTTTGGTTTTGGGGTTTTAGGTTTTAGGGGTTTGGGGGTTGGCGGGCGGACGCCGGGTCGGCGAAGTTGAGTAAAGCAATGCAAAAAATTGTTCCAAATTCTGCCACAAGGGCACAATACTGCTAAGTACTCCTTGAGAGCATACTCTGAGCCTTCGTGGCTAAAAAAACGCTCATGCGCTTAAAAAACAAATCCGCCCTCATCACCGGGGGCAGCAGTGGCATCGGCCTGGAGACAGCCCTGCTCTTCGCCAAAGAAGGCGCTAAAGTCGTCATTGCCGATATTCAGGACGGAGGCGGGCAGCAGGCCGTGGCCCGCATCCGGGAACGGGGAGGAGAAGCTGCCTACTACCATGCCGACGTCTCCAAAGCCGCCGACTGCGAACAGATGGTGGCCTTCGCCGAGAAAACTTTTGGCCAGCTGAATGTTATGTTCAACAATGCCGGCATCATGCACAGCGACGACGGTGATGCCGTCTCTACCGAGGAATCCGTCTGGGACCTGACCATGAACATCAATGTCAAAGGGGTATTCTTCGGCTGCAAATACGGCATCCCGGCCCTTCGGCGGGCGGGCGGCGGTTCCATCATCAATACCGCCTCCTTTGTGGCCCACCTGGGTGCCGCCACGCCTCAGATCGCCTACACGGCCAGCAAGGGCGCCGTATTGTCGATGACCCGTGAACTGGCCATCATTCACGCCCGGGAAAATATCCGGGTGAACGCTTTGTGCCCGGGCCCCCTGCGCACCGACCTGCTGATGAAATTCCTGAATACCGAAGAAAAAAAACAGCGCCGCCTGGTGCACATTCCGATGGGTCGCTTCGGGGAAGCCCGGGAAATGGCCGCCGCTGCCCTGTTCCTGGCTTCCGATGAGTCGTCTTTCATGACCGGGGCGGAATTTCTGGTGGACGGGGGGATCACGGCGGCTTATGTTACGCCGGAATGAGTGAATGAAGGAATGAGTGAATGAAGGAATGAAGGAATGAGTGAAGGGAAGATTAAATAAAAATGCCATTTTTATGGAACAGGTATTTCAGGTGGTCAGCCCGGCGGATGGGTCCGTGTGGGCCGAACGCCGGCTGGCAGAGGATAAAGAAATAGAGCGAGCCCTGGCGGCGGCGGAACGAGCGCAGAAGAGCTGGAAAGCCAGGCCGGTTGCTGAGCGGGCAGTTATTTGCCGAAAGGCCGTTCAATACTTTCTGGAACACATTGATGCCATTGCCGAAGAGCTGAGCTGGCAGATGGGCCGCCCCGTCCGGTATACGCCATTTGAGATCAGCCGGGGTTTTCAGGAGCGGGCCCGTTATATGATCGATATTGCAGAGGGTGCCCTGGCCGATATCTGGCCGGAGGAGCAGGCCGGCTTCCGGCGGTTCATCCGGCGGGAGGCGCTGGGCACGGTACTGGTGCTGGCGCCCTGGAACTATCCGTATCTCACCTCTGTCAACGCCGTCGTTCCCGCCATCATGGCCGGCAACGCCGTCATCCTGAAACATGCCCAGCAAACACCGCTCTGTGCGGAACGATACGCCAAAGCTTTTGAATATGCCGGCCTGCCCGCCGGTGTTTTTCAATACCTGCACCTCTCTCACGAACAGGTGGCTGCCGTCATTGCCGATGCCCGCATTGCCCACGTCGCTTTTACCGGCTCTGTGGAGGGCGGCAGGGCCATCCAGCAGGCGGTCAGCCGGCGGTTCATAGCTGCCGGGCTGGAACTGGGCGGAAAGGATCCGGCTTACGTGCGGGCAGATGCCCCTCTGGAGCACAGCATTGAAAACCTGGTGGACGGCACCTTCTTCAACTCCGGGCAATCCTGCTGCGGCGTCGAACGCATCTACGTACACGAGCGGCTTTTTGACGCCTTTGTGGAAGGCTTCGTGGAGATGACAAAGCAGTACGTGCTGGGCAACCCCCTGCTGCCGGAAACGACCCTGGGGCCGATGGTGCGCGCCTCTGCCGCCGCCTTTGCCCGGGGACAGATAGAGGAAGCACTCGCCAAAGGCGCCCGCGCGCTGATCGACCTGCAGTCGTTTCCCGCCCACCGGGAAGGAACGCCCTACATGGCGCCCCAGGTGCTGATCGGCGTGGATCATTCCATGCGGTTCATGGCGGAGGAGAGCTTCGCCCCGGCCGTCGGCATCATGTCGGTGAAGGACGATGCGGAAGCCGTTCGCCTGATGAACGACAGCCGGTACGGGCTTACAGCTTCAATCTGGTCTGATGATGCAGACCAGGCCGTCCGCCTCGGCGAGCAGCTGGAGACGGGTACCTGTTACCTCAACCGTTGCGACTACCTCGATCCGGCCCTGGCCTGGACGGGGGTGAAGGACTCGGGACGAGGGTGTACGCTGTCGTCCCTGGGCTATGAATCGCTGACGCGGCCTAAATCTTTCCACCTGAAGCTCCCGGAGATTTGACAGGGAAAAGTGTTTTGCCAGACGCAAACACTGCCGGGTTCGGCTGTGCAGGATCACCCTGGAAACCCGGCAGGTTGAATTTCGTTTTTAAACCGGGGCCCGTCCTGGCCTCATCGGTATAAATCAGCATCCAAAATTCAAACAACTTATAAAATCACAGGGAAACCATGAAAGTCGGTTTGCTGGAATGCGATCACGTGGCGGCACCGTTCCGCCATATTGGCGGGGACTACCGGGATATGTTCCCTGCCCTTCTTCCGGGCCTGCAGTTCGAATTGTTCGATGTATGCAACGGACACTTCCCGGAATCGGCCCTGGCGTGCGATGCTTACATCTGCACCGGCTCCAAATACTCTGTTTATGATGACATTCCCTGGATTCACCGGCTAAGGGATCTTGTGCGGGAAATCCACGGGGCACAGCGGCCATATGTCGGCGTATGTTTCGGGCACCAGATGATGGGCGAAGCGCTGGGGGGTAAGGTCCGGAAAGCAGCAGCCGGCTGGTGTGTCGGCGTGCATTCATTTACCCTGCTGCGGCAGGAGCGGTGGATGGCGCCCCCCGAAAGCGAATACAACCTGCTGATGTTGTGCCAGGATCAGGTGGAGGAGCTGCCTCCCGGCAGCCGGGTGCTGTCCCGGGCGGCCGACTGCCCCGTGGGCATGTTCACCGTAGGAACCAACATGCTGGGGATTCAGGGCCATCCCGAATTTTCGAAGGACTACGTTGGCGCCCTCATTCAGGACCGGGTGCAGCGGATCGGCGAAGAAAAGTCGCGTGCCGGACTGGAGAGCCTGAGCCAGGCCACGCAAGCACCGGCCATCAGCCGGTGGATCCGCAATTTCCTGGAGAAAGCAGCGGGGGAGGCTGGTGCCGGAAGGAGATAAATAAATTTAAAATTTTATGTTTTTTTATTTAAAATTAAAAACAATTTGATTTATATTTGCCAGGGTCATCAACCTCCAGTAACGACAATGAGAATACTGAGTTACGAATACCTCCAGTGGCGGGCCCGGCAGTTGGCATTATTGGAAAAAGAGCTGGACCCGCACAACTTCCACCGCCTGCTCCAAGCGCTGGATGGCTTGGAATCCCTGATCAGTGACTTAATGGAGGTGCTGACGCACAGCGGCAATAAGGATACGGCCCCTTACGAAGCTGCATTCATAGCTGAAGAAAAGAGAGTGACGCTGCGGGAACTGCTGGAAGGCCTGGCGGAAGATGAAGAAGAACTGGAAATGGGAGTTGTTTGTCTTCAGAGGGCCATCCGCATGTTAGCCAGGGCGCTGCGGGCAAAATTGGCGGTCGCCTTTCCCTTTTCTATGAATTAAGGGCTTGCGCAGCAATAAACGGTACAGAATAGAGGAAGTTATTTTTTAAGGATTACTTAACCTTAGCTTCACTTTGGTTTAATGGATAACGCGTATATTGCCTAGTCAAATAAGGGCAATTCACTATGCCGGAATATTATCTCGTCATTGTAGTCCTCCTTTTTGCGCTGGCGATCTCTGATCTTATCGTAGGGGTAAGTAACGATGCGGTAAACTTCCTCAACTCGGCCATTGGCTCCAAAGTTGCGCCCCGCCATATAATCATGATCGTGGCCAGCCTGGGCATTTTCGTAGGCGCGACCTTTTCGAGCGGCATGATGGAAGTGGCGCGCAAAGGCATTTTCAATCCTGAGTACTTTGTCTTTGCCGAGGTTATGGTCATCTTCCTGGCGGTTATGCTTACGGACATCATCCTGCTGGATTTGTTCAATACCTTTGGCATGCCCACCTCCACGACGGTCTCCATCGTCTTCGAACTCCTGGGGGCGGCGGTTGCCGTTTCTCTGTTGAAGATAGCGGCTGCCGGGGGCGATTTTTCAGAATTGAGCGAACACATCAATTCATCCAGCGCGCTGGCCATCATTTCGGGTATTTTCATTTCGGTTGGGATCGCTTTTGTAGTCGGCACTTTCCTGCAATACCTGAGCCGGCTCCTGTTTACCTTCCAGTACGAACGCCGCATGGACTGGGTAGGCAGCCTGTGGGCAGGCCTGGCGCTTACCTTCCTGACCTATTTCCTGCTCATAAAAGGCATCAAGGGGGCTTCATTCGTATCCGAGGCATTTGTGGATTGGGTGAAGAACAACACGCTGCTGCTGATCCTTATTTCCTTTGCTCTATGGTCGGTCCTGATGCAGGCATTTATGATGATCTTCAAGATCAACATTCTTCGCATCGTCGTCCTTTTCGGGACATTCTCCCTGGCCATGGCCTTTGCCGGCAACGACCTGGTCAACTTCATCGGCGTGCCCATCGCCGGCTTTGAGTCCTTCAATGCCTGGTCGGCTTCCGGGGTGGGAGCGGAGGATTTCAACATGGAGGTGCTCGGCCGGCCGGTACGCACCAAGACCCTGCTCTTGCTCTTGGCCGGGCTGATCATGATCCTTACCCTGTGGTTTTCCCGGAAAGCCCAGTCCGTCACCGAAACGGAAGTCAACCTGGGAAGGCAGGATGAAGGTTCAGAACGCTTCCTGCCGAATGCGCTTTCCCGCGGCATTGTCCGGTATACCCGTCAGGTCGGCATGGGCGTGCAAAAACTTCTGCCCGAAGCCTGGCTGGAGAAAGCCGAAGAGAGTTTTCAACCGGCTGAGCAGCCCGGAAAAAAAGAAGGCGACAAAGACCCCGCCGCTTTCGACCTCGTCCGGGCTTCCGTCAACCTGACAGTGGCCAGTATGCTCATTGCTTTTGCCACTTCCCTGAAGTTGCCGTTGTCCACCACCTATGTGTCTTTCATGGTGGCCATGGGCACCTCCCTGGCCGACCGGGCCTGGGGCCGCGACAGCGCCGTCTACCGGGTTGCCGGCGTGCTCAACGTCATCGCCGGCTGGTTCCTTACCGCCTTTATCGCCTTTAGCGCCTCGGCGCTTTTCGCCTGGGCGATCTATTCCTTTGGCGGTTGGGCAGTGGGCGGGCTCGTCCTCCTGGCTGTTTTTCTCATATCCCGCACTTTCCTGCTGCACCGGCGCCGGGAAAAGGAAAAGGCTGAAGAAGAGTCCTTCGAGCGGCAGGCTCAGGTGATACCGGCGGTACAGGTGCTCCGGGAGACATCCTCCGGCATCAAAGAGACGCTTTCCGGGCTCCGGACGGTTCTGCACGATTCCCTCTTCGGCTTGCTGCAGGAGGATGAACTCCTCCTGGAAAGAGCAGAAAAGGCCATCCACCGGCTGGAAAAAAACAACAAGGGCCTCCGGAAAAAACTTTTCAGCGCTATCCGCCGCATCGAAGAGGACAACGCCGAGGCCAGCCGGGCCTACCTCCTGGTCTACGACCTGGAACAGGATATCCTGCAATCCGTCAAGCTCATCTTCGACGCCTGCCAGGAACATGTGGAAAACGTTCACAAACCGCTGGATGATGAGCAGGGAGAACTGCTTTACAGGATGCAGGAAGAGGTGAGCGATTATCTTCAGAATATTGAAGAGCTGATGGGCAATGGTGCCTATCAGGGCATTGATATGGTCCTTGAAGAAAAACGAAACCTGTTCCTGCAGTTGGAAAAACTGATCGCCCACCAGGTCGAAGGCGTGAAATCGCGCAAATATGGCCGCCGGAACAGCATGCTTTACTTCAGCCTGTTGCTGGAGCTTAAAGACCTGATCGCCGTGGCCGCCCGGTTCGTTAAGTTGTATTACCGGGTCCAGCAATCCGTAACGGAGGAAGAAATGTCGTTGATGGCAGGAAAGTAGGGACGGTTAGTGGTTGTCCTGACAATCCGCAGCGTTCGTCAGGACAACCGGCAACAGCCTCCCTTCCCCTTACCGCCGGATATTCGACTTCAGAGAAGAAAGGATCTGATGGGGGTTGATCGGCGGCCCCTGAGCATACTTGCTCAACGCCGCTTCGTCAATAATGCCCAATCCCGGGGTTGAGAATATTCCTCCGGTTTCCAGTTTTCCATCCAGGCCCATCGTGATGGGAGGAGTGGTGATGTCTTTCTCCAGCAAGAGTTCTCCCATGGCACCCTCGTAGGCCGTCATCTCCCCCGCCAGGCCGCATAGGAGAAGGCCGGCGGCAGTCAGCAAGCTTGTCTCTCCGAAGTGGGCACCCAACTGGGAGGGGATGCCATGCGCTTCCCCAAGCCGGTGTACTTCCAGGGCGTTGAAGATGCCGCCCAGCTTTGATATCTTCAGGTTGAAATGGTTGACGCAGCCTTTTTCGATAAGCAACCGGGCCTGCTCCGGGCCGAGCAGAGATTCGTCGGCCATGATGCGGGCCTGGCCTCCGAACGCCCGGGTCAATGCGGCCAGGCCGTCCCACTGGCCCGGGGGCAACGGTTGTTCAAATGAGGTGACGCCCTGTTCGATCAGGCGGGGGATGATCTTCTCCGCCTGCTGGAGAGCCCATCCCCCATTGACATCTACCCGTATGGGGAGTTCCTGTCCGAAAAATTCTCTGATGAGGGTGATTTTATGAAGGGTTTCCTCCAGCTTGGCGTCCACTTTCAGTTTCACGGCAGGGGGAGAAAATTGCCTGGCCAGGCGCAGGACCTGCTCCAGGGCAGCAGGCCTGGCCAGGGGCAGGACCAGGCTGTACCGCAACACCTCCGGAGGGTTGGAACCCAAGAGTTCGGTGAGCGGCCTTTCCTGCGTTTTGCTCCAGGCATCGAGCAGGGCAAGCTCCAGCGCGCAACGGACGGAAGGCCCGACCTGCGCCTTTTCCCAGGCTTTCAGCTTGTCCCTTATCTCTTCGGCTGAATCCATAGAAGCGCCCTTAAGCTCCGGCGAAAGGGCGCGCAGGCCAGCCTGGACGGACCTCATGTCTTCCCCGGTCACGTATGTGCGCGGGCAGGATTCGCCGTAGCCGACGGCCCCCTCTTCGGTGTGCACTTCTACGACGGCGGCATGGGAGTGGTTCGCCCCGGCGTTGTTGGACTGGGAAAACCGGAAGCGCAGGGGAATCTTTACTTCCCAGAGCCTTGTTTGTATGATCTTCATTGGCAGTTCGTTTTGTATCAGGGAGGAAGATACGGAAAACTGCCCGCTGAAGAGTTGTAAGCGGCCACTTAAAGTGGCCGCTCCGGGTTATTCCAGGACAAAGATGTTTTTCTTCCTGCAGATATCCTTCAGTTTCTCCGGCCATACGGTTACGCTGACCTCCCCGATATGGGCCTTTTTCAGCAGGAGCATGATCACTCTGGACTGGCCGATGCCGCCGCCAATGCTCAGGGGGAGTTCTCCGTTGATGATGGCCTGGTGGTAGGGCAGTTCCAGGAAGTCGAGCTGGCCGGTGATCTTCAGCTGCTGGCGCAATGTTTCCGCATTGACGCGGATACCCATGGAGGAGAGCTCGTGGCGCCGTTTGGTGACGGGGTTCCACACCAGGATGTCGCCGTTCAGGCCGTGCATCGGCCGGCCTTCCCGGGAGGTAGTGGGCGTCACCCAGTCGTCGTAGTCGGGCGCCCGCATCTCATGGGGATAACCGTCGTCCAGCGTCCAGCCGATGCCGTAAATGAAAACGGCAGGATACTCCTGCAGGATGCGCGTCTCGCGCTCCTTGCGGGGCAGGTCGGGATAACGGGCCAGCAGGTCTTCGGCGTGGATAAAGGTGAGTTCCGCGGGCAGGTCAGGGTAACGGCTGTCCTTCAGCTGTGGGAACTGCTCCTGGATGAAGGTTTCGGCCCCTTTGAGCACCTTCCAGATCTTTTTGACGATCATAGTCAGGAACTCCAGGTTGCGTTCCTCGGCGGTGATTACCCGCTCCCAGTCCCATTGGTCGACGTAGGCGCTGTGGTCGTGGTCCAGGAAGTAGTCTTTGCGCACGGCCCGCATGTCGGTATTGAGGCCTTCGCCGGGCTGCATGTCGAACTGCTTCAGGGCTACACGCTTCCACTTGGTGGCAGCCTGCACGACCTGTGCCTCGATGGGGTTTTTGCCGTGGTCGTTGGAGATGTAGAATTCAACGGGTGTGCGGGAGCCGTCGCGGTCCAGGTAGTCGTTGACCCCGCTGTGTTTGTCAACGATGAGGGGGACGGTGACCATCATGAGGTTGAGCTCTTCGTTGAGCCCGTCTTCAATGTACCGCTTTACCGCCATGATGGCCTTTTGCGTATCCTTTCGGCCGAGGAGCGATTTGTAGTCCTTTGGCAGGACTTTCTCGACTTGCTCGTAAGTGCCGATGCCGGGGCCGGCCAGGTCTGCTTTTTTGTCTGCAATCATAATTCAGGTTTTAAATGGTTAAGGCCGGAGCGGGTTTGCCGTGCCGTCAATGCAGAGGCATGCAAACCCGCCCCGGCCAGCCGCGCATAAGATAACCTGAATCTTCCTTCGTTTACATGAGGATCATCATGCCGGGAAGCTGATTTTGGTCAGTGCCTGACCAGCACTCTCCGGCTGACCGCCTGCTGCTGTGTGGAAATCCTGACCAGGTAAAGGCCTTCGGGCAGGCGCCCGGTGTCCATAGCCAATTCGTGGGCCTGGGCGCTCATTTGTTGGGTTTTCAGGCGTTGGCCGCTGGCGGAGAACCACTCAACCTGCAGCTCCTGCTCAATGGGGTGAGCAAAACTTAACCGTACGGACGCATTGACCGGATTGGGATACAGCCTGAAGCTGTTGCCGCCGATCTCGGAAATGCTCGTGGTTGTTTCGGTGGTAAAGGAAAAGACCAGCGAGAAGCTGTCGCCACATTCACCGGAAGTGACGATCCGCCAGTAATAAGTCGTTCCTTCGTCCAGCTCGAAGGGCAGGGTGAAGGAGTTGCCGCTCACCGCCGTTTCATAAATGATGCCGGCTTCAAAATCATCGGCATCGGCAGAAATCTGAATCCGTTTCGGCAGGAGCCCGCCAGGGCCAGCCCCCGTCCAGAAGAATAATGGATTCAGGCGGACATCTTCCCGGCCATCGCTGGGGGCCTGCAGGGTTGCCGGAGCAGGCAGGCCGATTACGTGTACCGCAATTTCCACCCGGCTTTCCGCAACGCCATCGGTGGCATTGATCACCAGGGTGGCGTCCCCCGGCTCGATCCCGCTTACCGATACGTCAACGATATCGCCGGGGCTGGCGTCCGTAACGGCCAGTTCCACTACCAGGCTTTCGGAGCTCCCTTCCGTGGAGAGCGTAACGCCCGAGGCCAGGAAATCCGTCCCTACCTCAATGGAAAAGTTGCGGGCAGCGCCTACGCAGGCATTGATGCCGGTAATATTCGGAGTGACAGAAGTATAGGGCGGCAAATCTATGGCTTCGAAGAAGTAAAAGCCATTGTTCATATCCGAGATCAAAGCGCGGCCGGAAGGGAGGACGAACACCCCCCAGGCGCCGGCAAAGAATTCGACATCCGGCCCGTCATAGGTGTCATAATAGGCGACGCGGCGCGGGAACAGCGGGTTGGAAATATCATAGACCTGAAGGCCGTCGTAATAGTAGGAAACGAACAGCAACCCATCTTTGGGATAAACGTTATGAGGGATTTGCCCGGGGAAAGATTTGGCATCAAAGGTGGCGACCACCTTCATATCAGACAGGTCGCTGACGTCGACGATCTTGATATCTCGGCCGTGGGTTTCATCTGCCAGGTAGTAGTACTGCCCGTCTTCCGACAACCAGCCGGAGTGGTTGTACCCCTGCTCGGGATATTCGGTCATCGTTCCCAGCAATTCCGGGCTAGCGGGATCTGTCATATCCATGACGATAAAACCGGCGGGCCCGGCGTTGAGGTAGGCGATATTATCCCGGACATAGCAGTCGTGGATATAAGGCAAAGGCACGCTTGCCGTAGGATAGGAAGCCAGCAGTTCCGGCTGCTCCGGGTTGTCCAGCGACAGAATTCGGAGGTTGAACCCGCTGCCGCCGACGGCGTACAGGCGGGCGTTGTCTTCGTCGATAAAGATATTGTGCGTCGTCCGGATAAATTCGTCCGACTCGTAAACGACCTCAACCGATTCCGGCAGGTTGCTCATGTCGATGACCTGCAGGGTGCTGGCGCCTTCATCAGCTACGGCATAAGCGTAGTGGAGATAGGTTTTCACGTCCCGGTGCCCGATGGCGTTGCCCTGCACGGTGGCCGGCGCGAAAGCGACGGGTTCGAGCGCATCTTCGGCATTGCTCAGGTCGAAGAAATGGACCCCCAGGGTGGACGTGATGATGCCGACCTCCTTGTCATTGATTACTGTCCCCCAGACATCGTGATAAGGGTTGGCGAAAAAGGCCTGCGGGATACTTTCGTCATTCCAGTGGCCCAGCAAAGTAGCCTGGGTGGGCTGGCAGAGAGCAAAAAAGGGGGTACAAAGGAATAGTGCGAGTACACGCTGTTTCATAACGGGTGATTTTAGTGAAGAATGAAATCTTTTCGCAGGTGTGAGTAAAAAAAGCGGAGCCGGCTGTTCGGCTCATGCACTGCCACACTTGCGTTTATAAAAGTTAAGGACAACAGCTGGTGAAAATAGCTGCATTCCTCAACCTCTGCAAACCCAATCTACCAAATGGCCCAATTTTGGTATCAATGGAGGCGAATCTGTTGGTGAAGGCCACGAAAGGATAAGCCTAAAATACTATGGAGGATAGGAGCCATCCGGAAAATTCCGGACGGCAAATCCGGATGGCTCATGTTGAAGATCAGCGTTGAACGATTATTTTTCTGCTGACGGCGCCCTTACTGTTGGCCAGGCGCAGCCAGTAGAGGCCATCGGGCAGGCCGCTGGTATCCAGTTGCAAAAACTGCGCGTACCGATCCATCCGCGTACTCTGTACAGGCTGGCCGTTTGCCGCTACGCATTCTACCTGCAGCGTCTCCCCCAAAGGCTGGTTGAAGGCAATCTGTAAGAATCCCGAAGCCGGATTGGGATAGAGTTGAAATCCGTTGCCGGCTATTTCCGCTTCGGTACCCACCGTCCCTCGGGTGGTGAAGGAGAAAACGGAAGAGGGCAGGTCTCCGCATTGGCTCGTGGTGAGAACTCGCCAGTAATAGGTGGTCCATTCTTCCAGCGTCTCGGTGAGAAAGAAGTTTTGGCTCAGCGTAGCCGCTTCAAAAAAAATGTTCTCTTCAAAATCATCCGGATCGGTGGAGATTTGTATGCTTTTGGAGGCAGAGTTGGAAGGGACTTCCCAGCGGAACAAAGGCCGTAGCGGAGCATCGACCGCGCCGTCGGCAGGCAGGGTCAGAAGAGCGGGTTCCGTCAACTCAAAACTGCTCACATTGAGCTGCAGCTCGCTTCCTGATACGCCGTCGGTAGCGTTGATCACCAGGTAGCCGGCACCGGTTTGCAGGAGCGTGACGTGGGCCTGCACCACCTCGCCGGGCATTGCCTGCGTAGAGCTGAGTTGTATCTCCAGGATGGGCGAGGTGCCATCGGTGTTCAACGTCACGCCGGATGAAGAAAAATCGGTGCCCACCTCAATGAGGAACTCGACGGTTTCTCCCACACAAGCCTCGATACCGGCCAGATTTGCCGTCACAGAGGTGTAGGGCAGGGGCTCGATAGCCTCATAGAAAAAAAGTCCATTGGCCATATCAGAAACAAGGACTCTGCCGGAAGGCAGCACAAAAACGCCCCAGGCGCCATAGTAGGAAAACGAACTGTTCGGCCCCTCATAGGTATCATAGTATGCTACTTTCCTGGGAAACCGTGGGTTGGAAACGTCGAACACCTGAAGGCCATCAAAATAATAAGAAACGTGGAGCAGGTTGCCGTAGGGGTATACATTGTGGGCGATCTGGCCGGGAAAGGACTGCGCATTCATTGTGGACACTACGTGGATGTTGGAGAGATCACTGACATCCACGACCTTGATATCCGTTCCGTGAGTTTCGTCGCAAAGAAAATAGTGTTGCCCGTCTTCGGAAAGCCACCCGGAGTGGTTGTAGCCTTGTTCGATGTATTCGGTCATTGTCCCCAATAACTCCGGGTTATCAGGATCACTGAGGTCTACGACCATTAAACCCAGATATGCTGCATTCAGGTAAGCAATATTATCCCGCACATAAAGGTCATGGATATAAGGCACAGACAGGTTGTCATTGGGAAATGAGGCCATAAGTTCAGGCTGTTCCGGATCATCCAGGGAAAGTATCTGGAGCGTCTCATTGAATCCTCCAACAGCATAGAGGCGGGCGTTGGCCTCATCTATAAAGATATTGTGCCGGTTGGCAAAGAACTCGTCTGAATCGTAGACAATCTCTACGGCGTCCGGCAGCCCGCTCATGTCGATGACCTGCAGGGTGCTGGCGCCTGCGTCCGATACGGCGTAAGCGTAGTGTAAGTAGGTCTTCACGTCACGCCATCCTATCGCCGTGCCCTGGTCTGCTCCCGGCACGAAGGCTACCGGCTCCATATTGGGCGTTTCGCCGCTGAGGTCAAAAAAATGAAGCCCGGCGGTAGACGTAACAATGCTGATCTCCCTGCCGTTCACAACGGCGCCCCAGACATCCTGATACGGCCCGCCGAAAATGGACTCGGGAATGCTTTCATCGTCCCAGCGCCCGATAACGGTAGCTTCGATGGCCTGGCCCTGAGCAAAAAAAGGAATGCAAATGAGGAAAAAGTAGAATAGCTTTTTCATGGCAGGAGGTTTTAGGTTTGAAAAAATAAAAGGCTAATGCTCTGAAGTTAAATAACTTATGCCCTTTCAAGTTATTCATTTTCCATTCAAAGCACAAGGACAAATTTCCCAAAACCCAGGACAAATCTGCCAGAACCTCCGAATCCGACGATTTTCTCAGTAAAACAGCACTTTCGCCTCGTCCAGGTTGCCATCTGTCATGAAGAAGCGCACCCGTTGCAGGTTCTTGCTCTCGTCCAGCAGATCGGCGCCGATATGGCCTTCCAGGGCGTTGAGGCGAATGGCGGTGGCTATTTCCTGAATGGAATTGGCCCGGTAAAAATGCCCTCGCCCGTAGCTGTCTACTGCTCCGATGCCGGCGATGCCGTACGAAATCTCACCCTGTTCCACTTCAAAAGTAGCATTATCGGGAGGGTAGACATCCGATTTGGCCGCCTCGATGCGGTGGTAACTCTTGACGGGGTTTCCGGTGAGCCGAACGCCCTGCGGACTGTCCTCTACGTCATAATCGGTGAATGCCCTGAAAAAATGGTGGGCCACTTTCTCCAGGTTGGCGGCGGTGAGTTCGTCGGCTTTTACCGTAGCTTCCGGTGAGAGTATTCCTTTTTTAAGGTCCAGCGATATGTCCTGCCCCGGATCGCAGGCTTCGAGCGTCCGGACAATGTCCTGCAGCGTTTTTACCGGCTGTCCGTTGATGGCCGTGACGGTAAAGCCGATGCGGTCCTTCAGCGCTTCTGCCGCCGGGCAATCCTCTATAAGGCTGTGTATAACAGGTGGAGATTCCGCCCCGCCGAGCAGGCCCGGCGAGGAAGAAAAAACCACGCCCAGGAAAGCCCGGCGCACCCGTCCTCCGTTTTCCATCATTTCCTGGAAAAGGCGGTGGGACAGCCCTCCCTCCAGGGCAAAATTCAACTGGGAGAAGAGGTAGTTCTGCCCCTGGTCGTTGCGGGTATGAATCCAGGTGTTAATGCCGATCACCTGCCCGCCCTCGTCGACCAGCGGCCCGCCGCTGTTGCCCCAGATCAGGGTGGCGGTATGCTGCAGGAAGCCGAAGCGGCCCGTCGTCGGCCGGAAGAAGAGGCGGTTTTTGCCGCTGATGATCCCTTCGGTGATGGTGTAGGGATACGTGCCCAGCGGGTTGCCGATGGAGTAGGCCTTCTGGGCCAGCTCTGCCTCTTGTGGGCTGAAGGACAAGGGTTGTATCTCTTCCCCCGGCTCCTTGCCGTCGAATGCCAGGATAGCGAGGTCGTAGAAGCTGTCGCCGCCTATCACCTTCATGGGGTACTGCTCCCGGGTGATGCTGAAAACCATGATCGAGCCCGGCTCTCCCGAAGCCGCGTCGATAACGTGTACATTGGTCAGGACGTAATAGCTGCCTCCGTGTTCGACAACGAAGCCAGAACCGTTGGAGAAGGCGTCGCTCATGTCCGGTGCCTTTTCATAGGCAATATCGGCGTATCGCCTTCTGGCTTCCGCGTAGCCCAGGACCTGGTCTTCGTCTGCTGCGTCGAAAACGGCAACGGTTACAACTCCGGAAAGGGCGCGCTCCAGCGGGTTGGCGGCAGGCTCCTGGCCCAAAAGAGAACCGGCACAAAGGAATGCGATCAGAATGACAGGAATGCGGATGCACATGGTGTTGTTTTTTCTTTTGTGATTTGAATTTGGACAACCGGCAAAAGGTTACCCTATTTCCCCTCCGGCCCCACATCCAGCAACTGCCAGTTCCCCTGCCCATCCCAGCCTGCAGTAAGGGTGAGCCGGCTGCCGGCGTCAAGGTGGGCGGCCGTCGCCTGAAGCACTTCGACGCGAAATTTCAGGGCGTCATCCGTCGACCGGTCCCGCAGTAATTTCACCCGGGCTTCGAAACCGCCGGTTTTGAGCAGATACTCTCCGCCAATGGCCAGCCAACCGCCGGAAGTCCGGATTTGCCGGTGTTGATATTGCCTTCCCTTCATAGGCTTGCAAAATAATTGTGCCCCCCGAGTAGTCAGAAGATAAGGATTGGAAAATTAAAAAAAGTTCTCCGGCTTACCGAATAAAATAATGAACCTTCCCATCTGACAAGCGTTCCAGAGACATGGAAAAGCTACAAGGAAAAACAGCACTCGTCACCGGCGGCAGCAAAGGCATCGGCCTGGGCATCGCCGAATCGCTCATCAAAGAAGGCATGAACGTCGCGGTGACCAGCCGGTCGAAAGAAGCGATCGACCAGGCTGCCGCTCAGCTCAACCGGATCGGGCCGGGCAAGGCCATCGGTATTGCGGCCGACGTGCGCAACCTGGGCGCCCAGCAGACCAGCGTCGAACGCATCCTTCAGGAATGGGGGCGGCTGGACGTCCTCATCGCCAACGCGGGCCTGGGCCATTTCGCCTCTGTAGAAGACCTTACCCCAACCCAATGGCAGGATACCATCGACACCAACCTCACCGGGGTGTTCAACAGCATTAAGGCTTCTATCCCGGCCCTGAAGGATTCCGAAGGCTACATCATCACCGTTGCCAGCCTGGCGGGCACCAACTTCTTCGCCGGCGGGGCAGCCTACAACGCCAGCAAGTTCGGCCTGGTAGGGTTCACCCAGGCCATCATGCTCGACCTGCGCCACCACGGGGTTAAAGTGTCCACGATCATGCCCGGCTCGGTGGCTACCTACTTCAACGACCACACGCCCAGCCCTGCCGACGCCTGGAAGATACAACCCGAAGACCTGGGGCAGATGGTGGTGGATTTGCTGCGTATGCACCCACGGACGCTGCCAAGCAAGGTGGAGGTGCGGCCCACCCAGCCGCCGAAGCGGTGAGATTGACGAATGGTATTTGTTTGATTTCTTTGATAGGGAGGAATGAGATATCGGCCCGCTGGGCCGGGGAAACGGAACGCTGCCCATTTCTACAAAGATGTTGGCCCGCCGGGCCAGAACGGGAGATAGTCGCTTGGAAAATGTGACTTAAGGTAGCCTGTCAAACTGCTGTGGTCAAAGAAGATTGATTTAGATTTAGATTCATGGTGCGGTCCGTAGGACCGTTATCTTTGTAGAAAACCCTCACCTGGTCTTTGCCGTTAAATACCGGCAGGCGCTGATCAGGCCGTCTTTCCGCGAAGAAGTGGAGCGCTATATGACTGGCATCTTGCAAAACAAGAAACACAAATTGTTAGCTATCTATCTCATGCCGGACCATGCGCATATCCTCGTCGGGCAAAACCCTAACATCTCCCTCTCTGCAACCGTCAACGTCTTGAAAACGGAAACCACCAAATTTATTAAGGAGAAGGGCTTTTCTCCCTTCCGGTTTTCCTGGCAGGAGGGCTTTGGTGCATTTTCCCATTCCCGAAAGGAACTGGACCGGGTCATAAAATACATCCTTTCGTGCATTGCCTTCCCCTAACAAAAGCCACCTATCCTGATTGACATTGATCATTGTCTGACGATTCCGCCATTCCTACCTTGCCTCCGAAAAAAGGGGCGTCCATACACTTTTTAACCGCCCCGCTTCCACGCTTATGGAAAATGAGGAAATAACCAACGGGCGCCTTCTGGCAGTGGAGAACCTGCTGCGCGTTCATCAGGTAGAAGTTACTGGAGCGGTGTCGCCCGCTACCCTGGTTTTTCTCCATGATGCGCTGGGGTCCGTTGACCAATGGGGAGATTTTCCACGGGAACTGGCTCTGAGCTGCAACCTCAACGCAGTGGTGTATGACCGCGCCGGCCACGGAGGCTCAAGCCCTATGCTCCACACCCGCGACGGAGCGTACTTACACCGGGAAGCCCTGGAAGTACTGCCGGAGCTGTTGCAGCAGTTGCGGATCGAAGTTCCCATCCTGGTCGGACACAGCGACGGCGGCTCCATTGCGCTCATCTACGCCGCTTATCACCAGCCTCTGGCCATTATCACGGAGGCTGCTCATGTCTTCGTCGAAGAAATAACCCTCGAAGGGATTAAAAAAGCGCAATTACAGAAAGATCGCTTCATCCGGAAGCTTTCGCCTTTTCATGGCGATAAAGCGGAAAACCTGTTCGGCGCCTGGGCGGACACCTGGACAGAGGATGGGTTCCGTAACTGGAACATTGAAGGGCTGTTGCCCAGGATCACCTGCCCAGCCCTGGTCATACAGGGTAGTGAGGATCAGTATGGCTCGGATGAACAGATAAGGCGCATTGTGAGCGGCATCGGCGCCCGGGCCGAAGGGTTCAGGGTGGAAAATTGCGGACACGTCCCGCACCGGCAGGCAGAACGAGTTGTTCTGCAAAGAATGAGCACGTTCATTGAAAAAATATTGAAGGGCGAATGAGGCATCAGATTCTGGTGCGAAGTGTATCCTGCTATTGACGCCCGGCGAGCTGACCGGGTAGCCGGCAGCACAATAACCAATAACCCCACCCGGCTTCGAGCCGGAAAGATAACCAATAACCAGGCTCCTTCGTTGCCCTGCTCTTCCAAATAAAACCTGATCTTATGAAGGAACAACTAAGTTATGCCAGCGGCATTTGCCATCAACCGCTTATCGGAAAGACGATCGGCGATTTTTTTGATGAGATCGTAGAATTGTATCCGGACAACGAAGCACTCGTCGTCCAACATCAGGATATCCGCCTGACGTATCGGCAGTTAAAGCACCAGGTAGATACGTGCGCCCGTGCACTGATCGCTGCCGGCGTGGAAAAGGGTGAACGGGCCGGCATCTGGGCCCCCAACTGCGCTGAATGGACAGTTTTTCAGTATGCAACGGCCAAGATCGGCGCCATTTTGGTAAACATCAACCCGAGCTACCGCCTGCACGAACTGGAGTATGCGCTCAACCAGTCGGGCTGCCGGTTTCTGGTCCTTGCCGATCAGTTTAAAAAATCCAATTATATAGAGATGCTCAACGAGCTGGCGCCAGAGCTGGCAACCAGCGAACCGGGCCGGCTGGCGGCTGATAAGCTGCCGCACCTGAAGGCCGTCGTCCACCTCGGAGAGCATCCGCAACCGGGGATGTGGAGCTGGAGCGGTTTTCTGAAAAAATCCGAACCGGTGGCACCCGAAATGCTGGCGGAACGCCAGGTCCGCTGCTGCTTCGACGATCCTATAAATATTCAGTATACCAGCGGCACAACCGGCTTCCCGAAGGGGGCCACCCTCAGCCATCACAACATCCTGAACAACGGCTTCTTCGTAGCCGAAACCATGAATTTCAAGCCGGAAGACCGGCTGATCCTTCCCGTACCACTCTACCACTGCTTCGGCATGGTGCTGGGCAACCTGGGCTGCCTGACCCACGGCGCCACCGTCATCTACCCGAGCCCGGGCTTCGAACCGGAAGCGGTGCTCCGTGCGGCCGAACAGGAACGCGCTACTGCCATCTACGGTGTGCCTACCATGTTCATCGCCGAACTGGAAGAACCCGGTTTCGGCAAATACGACCTGTCCAGCCTGCGTACCGGCATCATGGCCGGGGCGCCCTGCCCCGTCGAGGTGATGAAAAAAGTGAAAACCGTTATGCACATGCCCGAAATCCAGATCGCCTATGGCATGACCGAGACCAGCCCGGTGAGCACGCAAACCCGCCCGGGCGCCTCGCTGGAGAAACAAGTGAGTACCGTCGGCAGGGTCCATCCCCATCTGGAAATAAAAATCATAAATCCGGAAAACCAGAAGGTTGTCCCCCGGGGAACGACCGGCGAGCTTTGCACCCGAGGCTACAGCGTCATGCTGGGCTACTGGCGCGATGAGGCCAAGACCAGGGAGGCCATCGACCAGGCCCGCTGGATGCATTCCGGCGACCTGGCCATCATGGATGCCGAAGGCTACATCAACATCGTGGGGCGGATCAAGGATATGATCATCCGCGGAGGCGAGAACATTTACCCCCGGGAGATCGAAGAATTTCTGTTCACCCACCCCAAAGTGAGCGAAGTGCAGGTTATCGGCGTCCCCGACGAAAAGTACGGAGAGGAGGTCATGGCCTGGATCAAACTTAAAGAAAGAGAAATGGCGACGGAGGAAGAGATCAAGGCTTACTGCCGGGGCAATATCGCACACTATAAAATCCCCCGATACATCAAATTCACCGAATCCTTCCCGATGACGGTTACCGGCAAAATCCGTAAGATCGAAATGCGGCAGGTCAGCGTGGAAGAACTGGGGCTTGGCAAAGAGGCGAAGATCGAGATGGCATAAGCAACATTGTGCGCTTCTTTTCTTCCGCCTTTTTTACTATCTTGAAGGGCGGGAATATTGCCGATAACCAAACCTGAACCCATGCCCGTGAAATCCCTCTACGCCGTCCTGATCGGCATCAACGGCTACCGGCGCAGCCCGCTGGAAGGCTGTATCAACGACGTGCTGGCCGTTAGTGACTACTTTGACCGGTTGTGTAAAGCGCAAACCGAAGAAAACGGAGGCCCCTTCGAGTGGAAACCCCTTTATTTGCTGGCGCCGCTCGACGAGGAGGAAACCGCCATGCTCCGGGAGAGCGGGATAACCTACCAGGAACCTACCCGGCAGAATATCATCAACGCCTTCGGGCACTACCAGGGCGCCAGCCCGGAGAACGGGGATTATGGGTTGCTCTACTACAGCGGCCATGGCTCCTACGTGGAAGCCCCGGAAGTTTTCAGAGACATTTCTCCCCTGGGCGTGGTCCAGACAATGGTCTGCTACAACAACCGGGAGTCTGGCGACCATGACCTGCTGGATAAGGAACTGGGATATTTAATCGCCCGGGCTTTGCATAAAAAGGCGGCTTTCGGCCGACAAGAAGGAGATCCGCCCGGCGTCCACTTCCTGTCGATCATGGACTGTTGTTTCTCCGGCAGCAATACCCGGAGCGATGAACAGGACATCAAGGCGCGGATGGACGAAACGGGCCTTGCCGTATCCGAAGAAAGCAGTATCCTTGGCTTCAGCCGGGAAGGCAACGAGTTTTACGTTCCGTTTGAAGCTGGCCAGGAGCGGATCCGGGCAGGAGGGCTCACCCACGGGCGGTATGTCAACCTCTCTGCAGCGCGGGACTCGGAGAAGTCCCACGAAAAACCAATCGAGGTGACGGAAACTGGCGGGGCGGCCCGGAAAAAGAAGCATGGTATTTTCACCTACAGCCTGCTGAAAACCCTGGAGCAAAGCGGCACCAGGATCAGCTACCGGGAGTTGATCCGAAGGGTTGAAATGGAGGTGCGCAGCAATATTGACGGCCAAATCCCCATCCTGGGCATGTCGCAGGCGCAGGATGACAACCAGCACTTCCTCCGCAACGAATTCCATCCTCCCGGCCAGGAATACGAAGTTGGCTGCCGCGAGAAGGACGGCCGCCGGGAGTGGCACCTCCGGGCAGGGCGGATACAGGGCATCGTCCCTCCTGATGGAAAGGAATCCACTTCCTTCAAGCTTACGGACGGCACGGAAAGGGTGGTGAAGGCACTGGAGGTCCGTTCTGCAGAATCGATCCTCGACAGCGCGGCCTTTACCGATGCGGATAAGGAAAACCTCTTGCTGAAGGCGGCCGTTCAGGAGATGCCTTTCCCGAAAACAGCATTGGGTTTTGGCGGGGAGTTGCCGGCGCCGATGAGGGCGGCCGTGGAAGAAGCGTGGAAAACTAACCCTCCGCATTACGCCCGGATGGCAAAAGGCCATGAAGCGGCCGAATTCGAGATCAAACCCATTGGCGATGGCACCGGGCCCCAAAGTTTTATCCTGACCCGGCCCGGGAGCGAGATACCCTTGTTCCTCCGCAGTGAAACGGCAAGAAACTTTCTCGCCGACGTGGATAAAGTCGGCAAGTGGGAGAGCGTCCTGCGCATGAGCAATCCCCACACAGGAATCCCCAGAGAGGATATCGTGATCGAGGCAAAAAAACTGGAAGGCACGGCGTTCAACCTTCGAACCTTCGGCCAGATCGGCGATGATCAGTACGAATCTTTACCGGATGACCCGGGTGCCATAGCGGTGGCGTATAAGAAGGCCGGCGGCGCTCTTCACCAGCCGGCAGTGAAAGTCCGCGTCCTCCACAATTCCGATTTTGACAGTTACTGGGTGGGCGCACTCTATCTGGACAGCCAGTTTGGCATCACCCATGAGTATCTGCCGGTACAACAGATCGGCGACGAATCCGGCCTGTATCAGCTCGACATCGGCTTCCAGTCCCGGGGGCAGTCTTTCGACGCCATCCCTCTGTCCATGAACGCCCGTTATCACAACTTTGGCATTACCGAAACGACGGATTACATCATCTTCTACATTGCCCGGAATAGTTTTAGCCTGGAACAGTACAAACAGGAAGCCATTCCTCTGGACACCACGCGGGGGCCGGCCTTTGAAGATGAAGGCACTGTGGATACGGACGACTGGTTTACCATCAAGATACCGCTCCACATCACCCGCCCGATAGAGGCAGCCCGGGCGCCGGCCGGCGCCCGGCTGGAACTGGGTGGGCTGGCGCTGGAAACGCCTGCCGGGTTTTCCGCTACGCTCCAGCTTGCCAACCGGGCCGGCGCCCGGCGGAGGGCCGAACAGATCGCAGAAAATGATCCCGGCCTGGACCAGCGTATCTTCTTTCCGCCCGGCACCCTCTGGGCCGGCACGGAAGGCAGCGAGGCGGTATTTTTCCGCAGCCCGGCTTCCCGGCCCGACCACCACATCAGCATCCTGGAACTGACCGACATAGAAGGGGCGCTGGACGACGCCCGCCCGCTCCGCATCACGCCCGGCCACGTACTGGCTGAGAACGAGGCCATCCTGCCCTTCGGTTATGATGCCGGAGAAAGGCGGTACTTTCCCGCAGGACACGTCGATATGCGCGGGGACATTCTTATTACCCGCCTTCCGGCGCCAACGCCGGGCATCATCGGCGGGGACGGCATCCAGGAAGAGGAAGGCGACAGTTCAGTCAAGCTTTTCTTCCACAAAGTGATTGGTGCGCCGCCGAAGGGGGAACTGGGAAGCTTCCGACTGCGGGGTACACTTACCTCCGGCTGAACGGAAGCCCGGCGTCCCATCTCCCTCTCCTACCGAAAGTGTTTTTTCAGGAAATCAATAGCATTGTTGTACATGATATCCCGCACCTTGCCTTCGATGTTGCTTTCGTCGTAGTCGTAGCGCCTGTCCTCTTTCATCATCTGGGGCAGTTCTTCGATGAGGCCTTTTTCCAGCTTCGGGTATTCCTCGGCACTGGTGCAATTGTTGAGCGGGTCGATCAGGCCGTCGAAGTCGGAGCCCATGCACAGCTGTTTCCAGGTGCGCTCGCCGCCCACTTTCACGGCGTGGAGGATGTTGTTGCAGAGGTGGCGGAGGTGTTTGCGCTCGTTGAGTTCGCGGCCCTTCTCTTCTTCGGTTGAGAATTCGCCTTCGGCGACGGGCTCTTCGTGGCCTTCGTCCTTATACCCGGAGAGGATGTAGTTGAACTCTTTGGCACTGAAGAATTCCCCCTGCACGTCCTGGGAGCCCATGATGCGCTGGTCGAGGCTCAGGCCGATCAGGCCGCCGGAGTCGAGAATTTCGGTGATGTCTTCGTCGTACAGGTTAATCGACCAGGGATTGAAGAAGGTTTTGTTGAACAGGCCTTTGCCGATCCCTTTGGGGCGCTCGAAATTCACTTCGATGAAATTGCCCCGCCGTTTGGCCGGCTTGTTGAAGTGTTTGACGATCACTTTGGGGTCTTTGCTGATGCCGGTAAAACCCATGTGGGTGGCCACGATGGGAATGTCGCCGTACCCTTTCTCTTTCCGGTACTGGTAGAACTTGTGGCGGGCCACCAGGCTCATGTGTTTGATGTCGATGAGGATGCGCCGGCCCTGATTTTCGTCGTAAGCCAGGTCGATCACCTGCTTGCCGATATCCGAAATGCCGAAGCTGTTGGGTTTGAACTGGTCGTTGCCTTTGATGAGCTTCATGCCGTAGGCGTGGGAAGCCAGCGGGTACTGAGTCATGTGGACAAAGGTGAGGTACAGGAAGCGGTTGGGGCCTGTTTTGAGGGCCCGCAGGTTGTCCAGCACGTTGGTATTGAATTGTTCCAGCACATGCCCCCCTTCCAGGGCCAGGATGAGGTTCATCTTGCCTTCCTCCGCCTCGTCAATGCTGTTAATGATGTTGAAGGTACGGCCATTAAAGCCCTGCGACTTTTTGAGGTGCTCAATCTCCTGGTGGACGTAGCCCATATAGTTGGAATAGCAGGGATGGTCGAGCATCTCGCCGTGCAGGACGGTCAGCTTGGGCGCCAGGTGTTCGATGAGGAAGCTGGAGGTCATCGGCCGTTCCATGGCGTAGATGACCGAAACGGCGACGCCGATACGGCCCTTTTCCATCTGGTCGAGGCAGCTCTGGGAACGGATGATGCCGATGGGGCTTTCCAGGTATTCCCAGCAATCGACGCGCCGGTCCGGGTCGGGGCTGCTCAGGAAAGGCTTGAAGGAAGGATGGAGGTGGAAGTCGAAAAAGCGGTTCATAAAATGGGTTTAGTTGTTTTTTATTAGGGTTTCGGGTAAAAATAAAGAAAATAATGGTGGTTGGGGGCTTTGTGGGTTCTAAATATTATGGAGGAGGGCAGCTGTGTTTCATGGTATTTAACCGCAGGGGACGCGGAGATGCGCTGAGCGTGCGCCTGTAAAGCAGAACTTTACTCTTTGATGCCTGTTGCGCCTGCCTGCCTAACCTGCTGGTCAGATTTCAGTCAGCCAGGCAGTCTTCCAGCAGTTAAAAAAATCAGGTTACCCTCCTATTCTTAACGCGCCCTTCTCTGGTTCATCGCACGATCACCTGGAACCGTCGGGATAATCTATCCCCTCCCTTGATAACAAGTAAATACTTCCCGGCAGGCACACGACTGAGATTTAGGTTTTTCACGTGGTTACCCCGTTTTTGACCCGGGAAGTCCATCCTGGCAACCGGTTGCCATTTAGGGTTAATTAATTGAATGGAAACATCACTATCCTGAGGAAGGTAATATTGGATAGTAATATCGCCTTTTTCATTGGGTGTTACTTTAGGAAAAGGAGACCAGTCGCTGGGATTATCCCCGGCGGGTTCCGGTTCCCGTGGTATATCAGAGGAAGTACTGGCAGGCCGTGAATTAGGCTGGTCATTTTCCAGTGTAGCTATTGGAGGTTGAGTACCGGAACCCGGACTGGGCGAACCCGTTTTCCGGTTCCGGAGCGTTACTACATTCCCGGTCGGCGGATTCCAGATGATCAAACCTTTAGGCGGCTCGAAAATATCGCTCTGGCTGACTTCCGCTACTTGCTGCGCATGATCGGTCCTGATAGTCCGGATTTCGATCTTTTCCTGGTCGACAAATATCCAATTGAATTGATTGAAGCTGCCGCTGGCGCGGGTCCAGGATTTATTGTCATTGTTGTCGCGCAGGGGAGCGCCCCAGTTGCCTTCCCCAATGTACACCGTTCCGTTTTCATCATCCCGGATAAAACCTTCATCGCTTTCGAGGCCAGTATCCGGGCGTATGGGGTGAGTTTGTTTGACGACATGGGCATCCGATTCGTATAGATCGAAGCCAAAATAATACAAATATCAGTTTTTTGTACTGCCAAAACGCTGAGCGGAGATGCGTAGTGGTTTGCCTGAATGGAAATAGCCGGTATATTTTGATCAAAGAGAAAGTTGGAACAACTACACAGAAGGGGAATAAAAAGGAGACACAACGTTAAGATATGTATAACCCGAAAAAACACAAAACCACCCCGGATTGGCCAATCCAGGATGGTTTGTTTTTTTGGGTGATTTCCTACAGAGCGTTGTTCCTATTCCTCCAGCGGGTAATACACTTTAGTGAGCCATTTGGAGGCATCTTTTTCCTTTTCCGGATCGGTAACGTATTCTTCGATGACCGGGGCGACGGTCTTTGCGCCGGTAGCTTTGATGTACTGGTCGATGGCCTCGTGGGCGGTGCCGATCTTCTCATATTCGCCATAATATTCCACCATCAGCGCCTGGGAGGAGGGCACTTCAAAAGAGGTCATGCCTTCGATCTCTACTTTTTCCTTTACCGGGATGGCTCCGGCCATATCGGTAACGTTGTTCGCTTCGTCCCAGGTGAAGTAGAGGCCGCAGGGCATTCCGGCCATCTCCAGTCCTTTATCCTGAACGGCTTTAAAGGCTTTGCCCAGGGAGGCGGCATAAAATTCCGTCATCTTATCCATCTTGACCTCCTGCCGCAGGCCGACGAAATGCCGGGTGGGCAGCGGCGCATGTTTGATCTCATAACCATTGTACTTTTGGTCGGCCAGGTTCTGTACTTTTGCTTCCACGACGCCTTTGAGCAGCTCCAGGCCGCGGTCGTAGTCCTTGTGGATGTTGCCTTCGAAATCCTGGAACAGCAGCATGGCGTTCCAGGGGAAGGGGAATTTGGTGCTGAACTTCCAGGTGGCTTGGGTGCCGCCGTCAGTGGGTTCGATGGCCCAGCCGCTGTCGGCCTGGCCCATGCCTTCGAATTCCACGATGACGTCCACCCGTTCGTTCGGCTGGTTGCCGGTGATGGTCATTTTCCCGTTGCCGGAATTTTCGGAAACCCAGGAGGAGGTCGCCCCTTCGCCAACGGTAATGTTTCCCATCGTGCTTTGGATGGTCGGGTCGGCCTCTTTCCAGGGCGACCAGCTGTCCCAGGTAGACAGGTCGTTGACGGTGTTGAAAACCAGCTCCGGCGGAGCGTCGATGACGATGGAGCGGCTGGTCGTGACTTCTTTAGGCGCAACCAGGCCGAGGATCAGGAACAGGCCTACCAGGCCCAGGATGGCAAAAAGAATGATCTTAAGTGCTTTCATGGCTACTGCTTTATATTTGCAAGTTGGTGACTTTTTGGTGTGCCGGTTTTGGTTTCCTGCCAAAGTGGAACCATTGGGTGAAAACCAAAACCGGCACACGCCCGGCGTGGACCATTTGGCGGCCTGGATCGGCCCGATGGCGCTGGCCGGCCGTTTCTGTGGCTTTGTGTGCCTTGCCTGCCACGCCGGGCACCGGCGTTCGGCTGTTTTCACGCCGAAATCCGGCGAGGATGACAGGAATTGGCGTATATAGCGTTTGGGTTATTCAATAAGTAGTGTTACCAATGCTTGGATGATGGCACTAAAGAGGAAAGTAAATACATGCCAAAAATAAATTAATTGTTTTAAAATTCAAAATAAAAAACAAATTTTTTATTTTTAAATATTCTTAATCTTCGTGCGAAGGCCACGCCCTTGCTTTTTGTTCTTTGGCAAATCCCGTAACTTGGAGACTGTATCCGGCAAACAGAATGAACAATGCGTACCCTTGGGTTAATCCTGTTTTTTCACCTTACTGCTGTTTTTTCGGCCTTTGCCCAGCCTGCCCATGTGCAGATCAGGGTCTTTGATGTCGATGAGGGGCTGAGCCACCGCAAGGTGGTGAAGATACTGCAGGACAGCACGGGGTTTATCTGGATTGCGACCATAGATGGCCTCAACCGCTTTGACGGGTACGAGTTCGTTCGTTTTAAGAGCCAGGGCGAAGAGCAGTTCCTGCCCCATGACGCCTTTACCGACATGCTCATCGACAAGGAAGGCGCAATCTGGCTTTCCAGCCCGGACTTTATTACCGTTTATCAGCCGTCAACCGGCAGTTTCCGGAAGGTAAAAGTGAAGCCGGGGGCGATCGTCGAGCGGCAGTCCATCGTCCCCCATAGCTTGTTCATTGGCAGCCGGGGCCGGCTCTGGATGGCCGCTTACGACGAAAATTCCGCGGAAAACACCCTGCAGGTGCTGGAGGGCAGAGGCCGCCTGCGGCAGGCCACCCGCCTGGAGGGCAGCTACCCCAAACACCCCACCGTACAGATCGGCGACACCCTGTACGTCGGCGCGTACGACCGGGTAGCCTGGAAGCTCAGCATGAAGGGGAACATAGTCGAGGCGCTGGAACTGCCCGAAGGGCCCAACCGGAGGATATCCCAGATGCAGGTGGTGGCCGACAGCCTGTTCATGCTTTGTACCGATGGCACTCTGTTTACCTACCGGCCGGAGAGTGGAACCCTGCGCCGGCACCCTTCGAGCATTACAACGGATATGGCCAGCGCCCTGCTCATAGAGCCTGACGGTGATATCTGGATCGGCGGCCGTGGCATGCTGCTCTACTTCAGCCAGGAAAAGGGCCAGCCTGTTGATTATAACCCCCAGATCCTGGAGGCCATCGGGGCCACCTGCACTTACCGGCAGGTCTTCCAGGACCGCTCCGGGGTGATCTGGGTGGCTTCCGACTTCGGCGCCATCAAGATTCTTCAAACTGATCCCGTTTTCACGCAATACCTCAGCGGCAGGAACGAATACTGCAGCAGCGTGTATTGCAGCACCCGCGGCATAACCGAAGACGACCAGGGCAATATTTACATTTCTTATTACAATTCCATCCACATCCTCGAACCGGAGTCCGGCAACCTGAGGCCGCTTTTCCCCTCCAACGATTTCTTCAATTACCCCTTCGGGCTCACGCATTTCAAAGGCGCGCTGTACACCGGCAACGGCAAGCGCATCGACCTGAAGACGCTCCGGGTGGATACGCTGCTGAATCACCCGGCCAAGGACCTGGGCCATGTGCTCGCCGATAAAGACAGCCTGCTGTGGATCGGATATATGAACTGGCTCTATCAGTACGACCCGGAGAAGCATATCCTGAAGGAGTTTCAGGACAACCAGGGCAAATGGGACAGCCTGGACGGCAACATCAGCTTTCTGTACCAGGGCAAAACCCGGGACTGGATTTGGGTGGCCACCCTGGATAACGGCATTTATAAAATAGACAAACAGAAAGGCCGCCTGCAGCACTATCATGCCGGCAAGGACAGCTCCGTGCCGCTGCGCGACAACCAGGTAAATGCGTTGTATGAAGACAGCCGGGGCCGGCTCTGGATCGCCAGTGCCAAAGGGCTGCACCGCCTCGGCCTGGCTGACAACCAGCTAAAAGTATACACCACGGCCGACGGCCTGTCCAACGACTTCATCAACGGCATCCTGCCGGAGGGGGACTCCTGCATCTGGGCCAGCACCGACAACGGCCTGTGCCGGCTAAGCCTCAGAACCGAAAAATTCACCAACTTCTTCGTCAAAGACGGCTTGTCGGCCAACGAGTTCAACCGGATTTCCGCTCATCGCTCCCGATCCGGCCGGATGTACTTCGGCGGCCTCGAAGGCGTCAATGCCTTCATGCCTGGCCCGCAGTTGCTGGAAAAAAAAGGAGAAGTTCGGGACGTCCCCATCCTGCTTACCCGTTTCTCCAAGTTTGACAGCGATGCCGGCAACCTCGTCAACCGCATTCACGGCCTGGCGCCCGGAGAAAAGATCATTATTTCTCCGTGGGACCGCACCTTCTCCTTCGAGTTTGCCCTGGCGGACTACCGCCAGCCCCTCGACAACGTGTTCAGCTACCGCCTGGATGGGTATGAAAGCGGATGGCTTCCAGCGAACGGCAACCGCAGCATCCGGTACAACAACATCCCCGCCGGCACCTATACCTTCCGCGTACGCGCCAAAGCCGGCGCCAGCCAGCCGGAATGGAACAGCCGGCAACTGGCCGTCCGGGTAGTGGTGAAGGAAGCCTTTTACAATACCTGGTGGTTCTGGATGCTGTGCGGCCTGCTGCTCGCCGGCGCTATGTTCGCCATCATGCGCTACCGCATCTATCTCGCCCGCGAGCGGGAGCGGGCACTGGAGCAGCTCGTCCGGGAGCGCACCCAGGAGCTGGAGCTGGAAAAACAAAAGTCGGAAGAGCTGCTGCTCAATATCCTGCCCGCCGAAACGGCCGAGGAACTCAAGAAATTCGGCGCTGCCAAGGCCAAGCGCCACGAGCTGGTCACCGTCATGTTCTCCGACTTCAAGGGCTTCTCCCGCATTTCCGAGCAAATGGACCCCGAGGACCTCGTCGCCGAGATCGACTACTGCTTCCGCGCCTTTGACGAGATTATGGAGAAATACGGCCTGGAAAAGATCAAGACGGTCGGCGACGCCTACCTCTGCGTCGGCGGCATGCACGACGACGACGACGGCCACGAAGCCACCCGCGTCACCCTTGCCGCGATGGAAATACAGGAGTTCATGTCCGGCCTGAAAATCCAGCGGGAGGCGGAAGGCAAGCCTTGCTTCGAGGCCCGCATCGGCATCCACACCGGGGCGGTGGTGGCCGGCATCGTCGGCATCAAAAAATTCGCCTACGACATCTGGGGCGACACCGTCAACCTTGCCGCCCGCATGGAAACCAGCGGCGAAGCCGGCAAGGTCAACATCTCCGGCGCCACCTACGAGCTGGTCAGGACGCTTTTCCAGTGCAGTTACCACGGCCGGTACACGGAGACGGACGGGGAGGATATCGATATGTATTATGTGGAGGCGTATCTGGGGGGGTGAGGGGCTGTTTTACTGGACTTTGGACGTGCCGCCGGCTACCCGTCTGACGTTGGACACCCAATTGGAGGTTCGTACATCCCCGACCCTTCGGGTGCGGGGCAGGCTGTACACAACCCGGGGCTGCCGCTGCCCCCACATCGTACACAACCCCGGCAACTTCTGTCCAGCGTTCGGCCGAGCTCACGCCGAGGGCCTTAGACGGATACCCATGCCGCCATTTAAAGCCTGAAGTCGGAATGCAGGGCTAAATGGACGTTCGGCACCGATTTTCCGCCTTTACCTTTGGACCGTCCAAAGTCTATCTGTTTCAGGGGAATATTGCGAAATGCTATTATTTCCCTTATCTTCCATAACCTTTTCATCCTAAAAACCTGATCGCCATGAAAAACGCGCTACTTCAACCGCTGCGCTGCTCTTTGTTTTCCTTAGCTTCCACGGCACGTCCGCTTTCGCCTACCCCGATGACTATCGGGGCGGCGGATAAATGTGTGTGTGTACAAGCCGACGTATCCTTAGCGACGTGAGATTAATAAGTGTCGGGTTTAGTAGGTTAGCGATTTTGGCTTTAACCGAGGCGAAGGTTCCCGACCTTAGCCTAGCTAAGGGAGGCGGTTCTTCAACGAAGGGTAAAGCCAAAAGCGCTCCTAGGAAATCTGACAGTTATTGATCGCACGTCGCTTATCAGGCTTGCACGGGCCCTTTTATCCCTTTGCCTGATGGCGGCGGTTCACCCCCCGGCCGTATATGGACAGGCCCAGAATGCGGAGTGCCTGTTGTACGGATTAACCCTGTACGGGCCTTATGAGGAACACGTCGGCACGTATCATTTGAGGCTGTATGTCACTTTCATCCAACACCCGGACAGCGCCGAATGGATCACCCAGCAGGAAGCCGACGCCAGCGCTGCCGTCACCTTCCAGGTGCTCAACGCCGCATATAACCAACACGGCATTTATTTTGTCAACCCCGGCTCTCCTTGCTCGACCCCTACCGCCAAGCGGATTACCACTTCTGAAAGCGAAGCAGATACCGTTCGCGACGTCATGCCGGGCGCCAAACACGACGACGGCATCGATATTTACGTTTTCGAAGACCGCGACACCAGCGTCTCCGGCTCGACATTTGAGATACCTAGCGTTTATTTTTCTGTCCGCGGGCTGGACGACGGCTTGTTAGCCAACGAGACGACAGTGGCGGTACACGAAGTGGGCCACCTCCTGGGCTTGTTGCATATCCACGAAGATGAATGTGACCTCAGCGGCCCATGCCCCGGCGGCTATAATAGCTGCAACTGCACCGGGGATTACATCTGCGACACGGCCCCAACTACGAGCCCCCTGCCCTGCGCCACGTCCGCCCTGGCCAGGAACTACATGAGCTATTCGGATATCCTGTCCTGCCGCGACCACTTTACCGACGAGCAAGTGCTGCGCATGCGAACCCACCTGGCCAGCCACGATAGCCTGCAAAACATCATTATGCCTCCGGTAGAGTTTCCCGGCGGCACCCTGCCAACCGGCCCTTCCGGCAATATCTTGGTAGAATCCGGCGAGCTGCACATTACTTCTACCCTGGAGATGCTGCCAGGCGCTTACATCTGGGTCAAGCCTGGCGCTACGCTGCGCGTCAGCGCGAAGATAACGGGGGCCTGCGGAAAGATGTGGCGAGGGGTGATCGTACAGGGGGTTAGCCAGGATGCCCAAACGCCTGCGCTTCAAGGGAGAGTCATTGTCAACAACAACGGGATCATAGAACACGCGGAATGCGGCATCGAAGCCTGGCTGGTTGGAGCAGACGGAAAACCAGTCCAATATACCGGCGGATGCATCGTCAACGTGACCGGCGGAAAGTTCCTCAACAACACTACAGGCATCCGCTTTGGGCCGTATGCCGGGCCCAACGTAAGCTATATCAGTTACGGCGATTTCTATACAGACGAGGATTACCGGGGAGGCAGCGCCGTGCCCACCCACCTGGAGTTGAATGACATTGCCGGCCTGCGGATAGACGCCTGTGAGTTTAAAGACTTGCGCACGGCTTGCGCCTTTCCCGATTCCCGCGCCACCGGCATCCAGTCCTTCGACGCTTCCTTCCGGGTGGGCAGCCTGTGCCGCTTCGAAAACCTGTTTCGCGGCATACACACGAACAACCTGGAGGAGAGCCCGGGCTCTTTTACGGCCCACAACAACCGCTTCGAAGGCTGTTATATCGGGATACGCACGGAATCTACCAGCGATTTTTCCATCGAAGGCAACGATTTCCACGTGAAAGTGCTGGACTCCTGCGAAGCTGTCGACGCCATCGGCGCCTATTTGAATGGAACCACAGTAGGGTTTAGCTTTAAAAACAATTATTTCCATTATGACGAAACGGACATCCCGGAGGATAGCCTGATAGGCGTGGAATGCGCCAGCCTGGGAGAAGGGCTAAACAACCAAATCAAAAGCAACGTCTACGACAACATGATCATTGCCCATCGAGCCTGGGGAGACAACGGCTTTTCGATGGACGGGCTGGTCTACCTTTGCGACTCGGTAACCATTAGTTACTCCTACATTCCCTCCTCGGTGGAGATCAAAGACTTCCAGGTGAAACCTGGCGGAGTAATCAGAGAGGATCAAGAGGATGTGAGTGATCAAGGACAGCCACTGCCTACCGGCAATGTATTTTCCGGCTTTGGAGTGGGCAGCTACTCTTTTCAAAACCTGGGGGCTACTGTCAATTACCTCTATTACGACGGCAGCGACAGGCAGAACCCCGAAAATGCTGACCTGGACCCGGTAGGGATCAACCCGGAAGCCTCGGATAATGAAAACACGAATTGCTTCGCCGGATCAGAGCCCTGCGCCCCGCCCTGCGACGAAGAACACCTGGACCAATTGAAAGATGATTTCCACGAAAAGAAAGGCCGCTGGCAGGAACACAAGGCCGCTTACCCTTCAATTGAGGATGAAGAAGAGCAGGCCGCTGTCCTGGACAGTATCACCTTCCTGCGGCAGGCCATGAACCGGGACGCCCGCCTCATCCTGATGACGCACAGCCTGGACACGGCAGGCGTCAGGGTTGATTCCATCCTCGCCTGGCTGGAGCTGGCCGAAACCTACCCCACTGATTACCGCCGGGCGCGCCACTACTTCTTCACCGGCAAGTTTAGCCAATTCGACAGCTTGTGGGCTGCCATCCCCGAGCGCTACGAACTGGACGAGGCCCAATTGGATGATTTCGACGAGATAGAAACGGTACTCGATATCATACGGCCGGGCCTGGAAGAAGGCGGGGCGCTGCTGAGCCGGCTGCCGGAAGCCACGCTGGATTCGCTGATGTACTGGAAAAACGGCTGCACTGAGCCGGGCGCGCTGGCCCAGGCCGTGCTGTGGCGCAACGGCCGGCGGATTATTCCGGATTGTAGCGGGGAGGCTTCCAGGGCCGGCGGCGAGCCGACGGTTGCTGCTGAAGAGGCAGAAGAGGCCCAGCCTTCTCCGGTAAGACTGTTCCCCAACCCCAGCCGGGGAACGCTGACGCTTGAATTGCCGGCAGGCTATGGCCCAGCCATCCTGGTTTTCTATAACCTTCAGGGAAAGCTCGTGCTAAAACAAAGCTTTCCAGAAGGGCGGCATACGATACACTGGCCTAAAGAACGGTTCAGGCCCGGGCTCTACCTCGCTGAAATTGCCTTTTCCTCCGGGCAGCGCGAACGCTTCAAGTTGATCCTTACCCAATAATTCATCGGCCGGGCCCCGGCAAAAACTGGCTCAGTTTCTGCGGGCCCGGCCTCCTTCCAATCTTCGGCATTATGAAGTTTGCACCCTTTTTTTGGTTGTTGTATTTCTGGCTTCCTGCTTTTGGCCAGCCGTTTAACTCCGCTATAAATCTCGGCTATCCCTTAAACCACTTCCGGGATATGATTGTGGACCAGGACACCATCGTTGGCTATGGCTTGGCATTTGCCATTGACGCTATTCCTCAGCAGGGGTTACTTTTGTCAAAGTTCGACTCTTTGGGGAACCATCTATTTTCTAAAATGATCCTCGACCCTCAGGGGGAACCACTTTACATTGATGACCACTGGGGCAAAATCGCCAAAACCAGGGACGGCGGCTACGTCATGACCGCCGCCCCCACCCACGGCGACGCTGCCTGGCTGATCAAGGTAGATCGTCAGTTTGAAGTAGAGTTCATCAAAGAGTACCTGGACACCATAAATAGAAGCCATTACTGGTATAATGTTCCCATTGAACTAAACGATGGCTACTTATTAAGCGGTGCTATACAACGGCCCAGCTATCTTGATAATTCATTCGTCCGGCGAGTAGATCAGCAGGGAAACACAGTTTGGTTTAAGTACTTTGGAGATAATGAGTTTGGCAATGCCTTTAACGATATGGCCAAAGTAAATGACACCTTATTTGTTGGTTACAGTACTACCGAAACCAGCCGTAATAATGCGTTCTCTTCGATCTACTACATAGACTTAAGCGGAAACGTTGTTCGTTCCTGGCAATCCGAGTTAAACCCGGAGGTAGGTTTTGCCCGAAAGATCCTTCCTACGCCTGACGGAGGAGTCATTGCTTTTGGCCTGTATCCGGTGGAATTAATTGGCGAAACGTTGATCGTCCAACCTACCCTGGCCAAACTGGACACTGGGTTTCAGGTAGGATGGCTGCGCCATTTTGGGTTAGAGGCCCGGCTGGGCGCTGACGTGACATTCTGGGACATCGAGCAAATTTCGGACGGCAACTACGTCGGCGCCGGGGAAAGTTTTGTCCGGACAACCAGGGCGCTAACCCGAAGGGTGGGTTGGCTCCGCAAATTCTCTCCCGAGGGAGACAGCTTATGGGAAAACCTGGTCGACGCCCCATTTCCCCTGGTAAACACCAACCTGGGCACCCTCGCCGGCGTGGGCGAACTGTCCAGCGGCAGCATCGTAGCGGCAGGGGAAACCATCAACGGCAACCAACGGTACATCTGGCTGGTCAAGGTCACGCCAGACGGCTGTTTGGATACCCTCTGCTCGATGGTAACGGCAGTGGAGGAGGCGGTAGCGCCGGCTGAAGAGGTGCCGTTTTCCCTGTACCCCAACCCCACTGCCGGGCCGCTCACCCTGGCCTGGCCGGGGGCGCTGCAGGGGCGGGAGACGCACATCCGCCTCTTCGACGCTGCCGGGCGGGAAGTATGGCGGCAGCGGCGCCGGGTGGAACCGCAGATGGAGATCGCCCTGAGCGGGCTGCCGGGCGGGCTGTATTTTTTGCAGGTGCAAACAGAAGCGGAGAGTTGGGTGGAGAAGGTAGTGGTGCGGGAGTAATGACCAAGGGCGGAGATGGTTTTTATCCTCTCAGAATTACAAACAGGCTGCAGGCTTGATTCTTAATGCGCTAAAAACCAGGAAGTTGCAGTGAATAAAGAGGAGCGTCCATCCAATTCAGGAGGTGAGCCAAGGCAGCAAACTGTCCTGGTTTTTCCCGGAAAAAAGCCGTAACTTTAGTGGTGCCGCTAGTGGCCAGGCGAACTGGCGCAGGGTAGCGGAAGGCAAGTCGCCTGGCCACTAGCCGACAGCCCAAAATCCTGCCCTCAATTCAGCACCAAAATCTTCGCCACCGCCGCATCCGCCTTCCCTGTAAAGCCAGAAAACCGCGCATTGCTGGAACTGAACACCAGATACACCCCCGAGTTGACCCGGCGGCCGTTATAGTCGCGCCCATCCCAGATGGCCTGACCGCCCAGGGCGGTGGTTTCGAACACCAGCTTGCCGGTGACATCGGTGATCTTCACCGTGGCGTCCCGCGCCAGGCCGCGGATGGCGACGGGGCCGTCGTAATCCTCCCGTACCGGGTTGGGGAATACCTCGATCTCCGATTTGTGGGTGCGGCCGCCGGCGACGGCGTCGCTCTGGTAGGAAAGCATGCCGGAAACGGTGCCGAAGAAGACTTCTCCGGACTCCTGGTCGACGGCGATCTCGATCACGTCGTTGTCGAAGAGGGGGGAGTTGTTTTCGGTGAAGCGGGCTATCTGCTCTTCGCCGTTCGGGGAGAGCAGGAAAACGCCGTTTTTGGTGCCCACCCATTTTCGGTTGGCGCCGTCGACGGCAATGGTTTGCACTTCCTCCGATACGAGCAGGTAGTCACTGAAGCCGTCAACCTCGACGATGCGGCGCGAGCCCCGGCACTCGGGCTCGAAAGCGCTGCCCCCGCATTCGAAAATGATGATCCCTTCGGTGGTGCCGACCCAGATATTGCCTTCCAGGTCGGCGGTGAGGCAGTTGACGTTGTTGGTGGCCAGTTCGCTGTTGTTGGAGGTGAACACCCGGCAGCGGTCGTCGTTGGGGTCGTCGATCGCGCCTGCGTCGAAGGCCATCACGCCGGCGCTGGTATTGCCGATCCGCATCCATTTGTAGCCCTCGCCGTCGATCGCCAGGTCGAAGACCTGGTTTTGATTGCAGTCCGGCATGGAGAAGCTGCGCCAGTTGCCGTCGGGCTGCAACACTGAGAGCGGTTCGGGAGCAGAGTTGTTGGCCACCCAGAGGTTGCCGTCCTCATCCAGGGCCAGGCTGGCCACGCGGACCCGGGGGTCGCCCATGGCCCGTTGCAGGGAAGAGTTGGTTTCGATATACTGGGTGATGGTTTCTCCGTCCACCTCGATCAACCCTTCGGTATAGCTGCCGACATAAACTTTGCCGTTGCCGGGGTGGGCCAGGATGGTGACGAAATCCACCGGGTCGTCGTCGTTGGTGTTGGGGTTGGGGCCCTTGAGGTCGTCGCGCAGCTGCCGGTTGTAGATCGTCCACTGCCCATCGATAAAGGAGGCGAAGCCGTCGGAATTGAAGCGGGCGCTGAGGGTCTGGTCCAGGCCGCCGGTGGCCAGCCAGAGCTGGCCGTTGGCCACGTCCATATCCCAGGCGGATTCCGACCAGGGGGAGTTGAAGTCCATGATCGTGCAGGGTTCATTTACCCCGGCGGACATGCGGAAGCCGCCGCGGATGCGGTCGTCGCCAAACCACAGCCGCCCCTGGCTGTCCTCGATGGCGTTGTTGGGCGCTTCCTTGCAGTTGTCGGGCACGATGCCCTTCGAACCATCCGGGTGGATGTATACGATGCGGCCCGGGCGGAAGCCCGCCAGCAGGTGAACGCCCTCATGGGTGAGGTACTCCAGGGTGGATCCGCTTTCGTAATGGACGAACTGCAGCTGGTTGTTTTCGTAACGCCACAGCGTGTCGTTCACGCCCAGGTGCAGGGCACCCTCAAAAATGGCGAATGTTTTCGCTTTATAATCGAGCGGGAACCCGTCGGCCGGGCCGAGCAGTTTCCAGTTGCCGAAATCGTCGAGGTTGACGTTGCTGACCGGCGCCCGGTAAACTCCTTCGCCGGTGGCGGCGTAGATAAAGCCGCCGAACAGGTGTACCGACTCGACGTCTATGCCGGTAAAGGTGGTAAAGACAAACTCATTGGCGAAGATATTGATCTTGGAAACGCCGTAATTTGCCGCCAGGTACACCATGGAGTCGTTTTCGATATAAATATCGTAGATGCGCTTCTCCCCGATCAGGTTGCTGAAATTGCGGATCTGGCTCATGGTCACGATCTCTCCGTCCGGCTTGATCAGGTCGATCACCGTATTCCTGTATACCACGATGAGGATATCGCTGAAGGGGTTATAGCGAATAAATGCGATGCCGATATTGCTCAGGCCGTCCACTTTGGAGATAAAGCGGGTGGAAAGCTCTTCCTTGTCCAGCTCCAGGATCGAAAAGTTGGTGGAATAGTAGACTTTGTCTTCACTCTGGGTTACGAAGGCGCCGGTCCGGTAAGGCAGGTGGCTGCGCCATTTCCCGATGGGCAGCGGGTTCTGGGCCAGGATTGCCCCGCCTGTGATAACAGCTATAATAAAGGAGAGTAGTGCTTTGCGCATCATAATGGAGTTGATCAGAGAAACAGTTGATTTTGCACATCAGAAATAACTGGGCAGGCAAAGTTAATATTGTTCGCGGAAAATAGTTTAAGAGCATGTTTGGAGGTAGTGCCCGACACTTTGTGTACGGGCACTACCTCCAAACATGCTCTTACTCCCTGTACAAACCGCTTTTCTCCAGGTATTCATACACCGCGTCCGGCACCAGGTACTGAACGGAATGGCCTTCGCGGATACATTCCCGGATGTAACTGGCGCTGATGTGCATCTGGGGCGCGTCGAAGGCGCGGACGTTGGGGTGGTCGGCGAATGGCCCGGGTTCATAGCCCGGGCGTTGATAGACGTAAATCTCGTAATCCCGCAGCAGCACTTCGTAGTTTTTCCATTTGTGGAGAGTGGCCAGGTTGTCGCCGCCCATGATGAGGGCGAACGCCCTGGAAGGATGTTTTTCGCTCAGGTAGGCAAGGGTATCTACGGTATAGGAAGGCTTAGGCAGGCCGAACTCAATGTCGGAAGCCCTCAGCCGGAGGTTGTCGCCGATAGCCAGGCGTACAAGATGCAGGCGGTCGTAATCCCGGGCGAGGCTGTGCCTGGGTTTGAGGGGGTTCTGGGGAGACACCACCAGCCACACCTCCCGCAGCCCGGCGCGGGTGGCCATGAAGTTGGCGATGATCATATGCCCTACGTGCACGGGGTTGAATGATCCAAAAAATAAGCCTGTTTTTTCTTTGAGCATAAGGTTGGGCTGTCGGGAAGCGGCCTTGTTACAAAGCTTCGAAATTTCTGTAAAATGGATCGGTGGCCACAAAACGCTGCCGGGTTTGCCAAAGCAGGGCCAACCCCCAACCCGGCAGGTTGAATTATTTATTATTCCTCCATCAGGTATTCTTCCAGCAAGCTGTCGGGGACGGACTCGATGAGGTCGTTTTCGATGATGATCTCCTCTTCGGGGGCATCCACCAGCCATTTGCCTTCCAGGCGGACGAGGCGGTAGTCGGCCGTATATCGTTCGTACTGGTCTTTCAATACGCAGGCACAGACAAGCGTATCGCCCTGCCCTTCACAGGAGAGCGACAGGAACCGGGTATCCAGTTCTGTGGAATCCGACTGTTCATTCGAGATGATGGCTTCCAGTTCGGACAGCCATTGCCGCCCCGCCGGGGTACTCAGTTCCCGGGCTTCCCCGAATTTATTCTTATCGATATAGGCCTGATATTGTTTCAGCACCTCTTCCGGGGCGTCCGGTTTTGTTTCTTCCTGTTTGCATCCGGGAAGAACGGCCAGCAGGGCCGTGAAGCAAAGTATTGTCCTGATTACATTCATCAAACTACCTTTCCTTTTTTTAATTGCTCAGCATCACCGGCATGACCAGCATCAGGATTTCCTCCCCTTCCGCCTCTTCAGCGGGCAAAAGAATGCCTGCGCGGGTGGGGGAGGACAATTCCATTTTTACTTCCTCCGATTCGAGGACGCCGAGCATTTCGACCAGGAATTTGGCGTTGAACCCAATATTCAGGGGGTCTCCGTCATAGGAGCAGGCCAGCTGTTCGGTCGCTTCGTTGGAGAAGTCGAGGTCCTGGGCAGAAATGGTGAGGCTGCCCTCGTTGATATTGAGGGTCACCTGGTTGGTGGTTTTATTGGCGTAGATGGCGATCCGGCGCAGGGAGTTCTGGAAGTCCGCCCGGCCGAGCGAGAGCGTATTGGGATTGTCCACCGGGATGACGGCGTTGTAGTCCGGATAGCGGTGGTCGATCAGGCGGCAGGCCAGTTCGGTATTGTTGAAGGAAAAAAAGGCATTGGAAACATTAAAAGACAGCTGTATCGGGTCTTTATCTTTTTCCGGCAGGATGCCCTTGAGGAGGTTTAGCGCTTTTTTAGGGACGATAAAGGAAGTGGAGACCTCGCTGCTCACATCCTGGAACGTATATTTCACCAGTTTGTGGGCATCGGTGGCGACGAGGATGAGCTTGCTGAAGTCCACCTGAAAATACACCCCGGTCATGGGCGGCCGCAGTTCGTCGTTGCTGGCGGCGAAGATCGTCTTGGCGATGCCGCGGGACAGGGCGTGGGCTGAAATGGACAGCTTGTCGTCTTCCGATTCCGGGACGGGGATTTTGGGGAAATCGTCCGGGTTACTGCCGGCCAGCCTGTACTTTCCGTAGGCAGAGGTGATCTCTATGCCGAAGGTATCGGTATCGACCGTAAAGGTGATGGGTTGCTGGGGCAGGGCTTTGAGGGTTTCCAGGAGTATTTTCGCCGGCACGGCCACCGACCCGTCGGTATCGGCCATCACCTCGATGCTGGTGGTGATGGATATTTCCAGGTCAGAAGCCGCGATCTTCAGCTGATTGTCGGAAATGGTAAACAGGAAATCCTCCAGGATGGGCAGCACGGAGTTGGACGCGATGGCGCCGCCGGCGATCTGGAGATGCCGGAGTAATTCCGAAGAAGAGACACTGAATTTCATAGTTTATCGGGTAGGGTTTATATAATTTCAAACAGTTCACAAAAATAGGTTTTCTCCCAGACTTTATCAGCATGAATAATCAACAGCGTGTGGATAAGGAAGCCCGGCGGGGAGGGAGGCCGTTGGAGAAAGATTGCCCGGGTTCAACCTTTTCCCCCTGAAAAGGCGTATTATTATCCCGGAGTATTAAACAAGAAACACATGCCAAACCGAACCAGCCCTCCCCGGGCCAGAGATGTACGCAACCTCCGTTTGCCTGATGTGCCGCAGCATACCCTCGACAATGGCATGCCGTTGTATGAGGTCAATATGGGCACTCAGGAAGTGATCAAGCTGGAGGTCGTCTACCTGGCGGGGCGCCCCTTCGAGAAGAAGCAACTGGCTGCCCGGGCTACCTCCAGCATGCTCCGGGAAGGCACCCGGTCGTTCAGCGCAGCTCAGATTGCCGAGCAGCTCGACTTTTACGGCTGCAGCCTGAGCATGCCGTTCCAACTGGATACTTCCAACGTGATCCTGTACAGCCTCAATAAGCACTTCGGCCGGCTGATGCCCATCCTCGAGGAGATACTGTCGGCGCCTGCCTTTCCCGAGGCCGAACTGAATGCCTTCATCAAGCGGAACCAGCAAAGGCTGGAAGTCGACCTGGCTAAGAACGACATCGTCGCCTACCGGGAGATCACCGAACTCATTTTTGGCCGCAACCATCCTTACGGTTACAACAGCTTTCCCGAAACCTACGCCGCCCTGCAGCGGGACGACCTGCTGGAGCATTTCACCCGCCTGTTCAACAGCAACAATTGCATGGCCTTCATCAGCGGGAAGTCTTCGCCCGAGATCGTCGGGATGGTCAATGAATGCCTGAGCCGCGCCATACCGCCCGGCGAAGCTGCCCGGGCAACGCTTTCGGCAAACCAGGAGGCCCCCTGCGCGAAGAAAATCCAGCGCCCGGAAACCGTGCAGGCCGCCATCCGCATCGGCCGGCGCCTGTTCAACCGGCATCACGAGGACTATCCGGGCATGTACGTGCTCAATACCATCCTGGGGGGATATTTCGGTTCCCGCCTGATGGGAAATATCCGGGAGGAGAAAGGCTATACCTACAACATCTATTCTATGCTCGACAACATGCATTACGACGGGTATTTCTACGTCGGCACCGAGGTAGGCAATGAGTTTGTAGAGGATACGCTCCGGCAGATCTACATAGAAATGGAGCGGCTCCGGCAGGAACCGGCCGGGGCCGACGAGCTGGTTATGGTCCGCAATTACCTCATGGGCAATTTCCTGACGATGCTCGATGGGCCGTTCAACGTTTCAGAGATCGTCCGGACCCAGGCCGTAGAAGGCCTGCCGATGTCCTTCTTCGAAACCATGGCGGAAACGGTAAGGAATATCTCCGCCGATGAGCTGCAACGGCTGGCCCAGCGCTACCTGCGCCGCGAGGACATGTGGGAGGTGGTGGTGGGGGTGTAAGTACATGGAATGAGTGAATGAGTGAGTGAGGCCCTTAGTTGTAGCTCGTTCAGCAGCCTGACCCCGCTGGAACCCTGACTGGCTGCTTCACTTCACTACAACTAAGGGCCGTGAAGTTATTTTTTAAGGATTACTAAGGGCTTAGAAAAAAATAACCGTTACATTTTGGCTGGGCCTTTTCCTTTCATGCTTCGTTGAGATGACCCCCAGCCACATTTACCGCCAGTCTTTTGTATCTTTCGCCTCAAAAACATCACCTCCATGAGAACTCGATTAACACCATTCGCAAAATTACTCATCCTGATCGTTGTCGTCGCCGCCCTGTTCTTCGGTTACCGGATGTTCACCAATTCCGGGGGCGCCGATCTTTCATCCAATGATCCCGAAACTGCCGAACAGAAAGAAGACAGCCCCAAAGCGGATCAGAAACCCACTGACTTCGAGGCGAAAAGCTTCAACTTCACCCCCCCGGCGCCGCAGAACGGCACCCTGAAGGGAGTGGTCGAACTGGGGGCCGCCGGCTTCAATTCCTTCATCGTCGAGGTCGACCGGGATAAAAACTGGCGCCTGAAAAAGGCCGAATGGGGCAACAGCCTGGTCTACGACGGCCTGGCTTCCGGCAAGGACATCACCCAGGGCCTGAAGCAGTACATCGCCGATATGCTGGACTACGGCGTCGGCGGGCGGGACATCCACTTCGTGGTCAGCTCCGGGGCAGCCAAGGTGGCCGCTACCCAGAAGATCATCAGCGGTATTAAAACGCTCGGTTATGTGGTCAATACCGTCACCCCCGAGAAGGAAGCCCAATTGGCCCTCCGGGCAGCCCTGCCCGACACTTACCGCGATAAAGCTTTTGTGGTGGACATCGGATCCGGCAATACCAAAATCTCCTGGGTGGAAGGGGCAGGCGTCACCGGACTGGAAACTTACGGCGCCAAGTACTACGTGGACAATACCGACGCCAGCGAGGTCTATCTCGATGTGCGGAGCAAAGCCGCCAAGGTTCCTTCTTCCAAAACCCAGACCTGCTTTATCATCGGCGGCGTGCCGTTCCAACTGGCCAAACAGGTGCGGCAGGACGAGGAGCGCTATACTGTGCTGAAGGCACCGGGCAGCTACGAGGCCGAAGGCGCCAAGGAAGAAGCCGGGCTGAACATCTACAACGCCATCGCCGACGTCACCGGCTGCCAGCAGTTCGTCTTCGACTGGGACGCCAATTTCACCATCGGTTTCCTGCTGACGCTTTAATGTATTGCGTTGAGTATTGAGCCTCTCCCGGCAAACAAATGGCTCAATACTCAACGCTTCCCGCCCATTTAGCTTTGGATTGAGTCCCCGGCGGCAGGCCAGCCAAAACCTGACAACGCAGCAGGCCGTCGGCCAGCTCTTCACAACGCCCTGCGGGAACGTTTGGCCCCCTTCTGGCGCGGCTACTTCGCCTGCCAGCCCATTATTCCGTGATGATCTTTCCCACGAAATAGCCGTTTTCCATGCGTTCGATGACATTACGTACGTCAGCCGGCACATCGTCGTTCATCTTGCCGGTAAAGATGCCGAAGCCGTATTTGCCTTCGTCTCTCCTCACATAAAAGATCACCGGCTCGTCGATGGGCTCGCCGTCGTTGTAGCTGTAGCCGTTGCCGTGCATTTTGCCGTCTGTAGTACGGACGCTCAGTTTGAGCCGGGTAATGAGCTTCTCGGAATTGTAGTCTAACTCCTCAATGTGGAGGAGGATACCCTGCTCTTCCAGGTCTTTTTTCATCTGCGGCAGCCGCTCGACGGGGAATTCGGCGCCGATGGCTACAAACACGGACTCGTAAGGGGACTGGCTCAGGCCCGTGCCGGTTGCTTTGCCGGCGCCTGCTGATGAAGACGAAGCCAGTCCGACGGACACTCCGCCGTTCGCCGGGCCGCCAGCTTGTGAAACGGAAGCGCTGCCTTTACCGGAAGCAACAAGTCCCTTTCGGGCTATCTTAGCGGGCGTTTCGGACTGATCCTCCCCCAGCCCGGTTTGTACCGTAGCTTCGGCTGGCCGGGCCTCCTCCGATTGTGCATGTACATCGTTGAACGACAACACGAGCAGCAAGGCGAGGGGGAATACCATCAGGTACTTCAGTTTGTGGTGCGCGGGCGATTTCTTGGCATTCATCATAACAATTCGGTTTTTTATACGTGATTGATTAAACTGATTGGCCAGGCGAAACTGTTTTCCGGAACAGGCAAGGGTGAGCAGGCTGTACTGGTAGCTTTTGCGGTCCACGCCGGAATTTAACACAGATTTGTCGGCGAGGTACTCCAGCTGTTGCCGCAGCGCCCGGCCCAGCCGCCAGGCTGCCGGATGAAACCAGAAAAGAAGGCAGAACAACTCGGCCAGCAGCAAGTCGGCGGAATGCCATTGCCGCTGATGGGCGCTTTCGTGTTCAAGAATGTACGAACGGAGTGGCGAGGCCGCATATTTGGAAGGAAGAAAAATGACGTTCCAGAAAGAAAAGGGCGCGCCGAACTCATCGGACTGCACCAGCCACCCTCTTTCCGCCCTTTTCCAGTCACCCCGGCTGAGCAAACGCAGCGTAATGACAAACTGGTAAAACAGGCGGCCAGCCAGCAGGCTCAGCCCTATGAAATAAGCAAGGGTAAGCCACCAGGCAAGAGAGAGGGCCCAGCCTCGTTCTTTTGCTTCTGCCGCGAAAGCGGAACTCCTCCCCTGACTGTCCTCCACTGAAATGGATGGCGCCTGGACTACTGGCGCCAAGGTGCCGAGGAAGCCCCCATTCGCTCCATCAGCAACCGGCCCAGCCACAGGATGAAACCAATCCGGCGCGGGAAGCAGCGGCAGGCTCAGCGTAGCCGCCATGATCAACAGCAGCAGTACCCGGTTGAGCTCATGGAATACCTCCTTTCGGAAGAAAATCCGGTAAAAGACGTAAAAGCAGGCCAGGAACAAACTGGCATACCCCAGATAGTTCAGCAAAAGCATAGATCATTCCCCTTTTTTCTCGATCAAATTGATGATTTCCTGAAGCTCTTCCTCACTGAGTTTCTCTTCCTCGGCAAAGAAAGCCACCATGCGCTTTAAGGAGTTGTCGAAGTAGTTGGCCAGCACATCGCCCATAAAATGGCGGGTATATTCCCGTTTGGTCACCATCGGGAAATATTGATGTGCATTGCCGTAAGCCTTATGAGCGACAAAACCCCGTTCCTCCAGCAAACGGACGATGGTAGATACCGTGTTGTAATGCGGCCGGGGCTCCGGCAGTTGTTCGATGATGTCCTTCACGAAGGCTCTTTCCAGTGCCCAAAGCACCTGCATGACCTCTTCTTCCCTGGCGGTTAATTTTTTCATGAGGACAAGTTAAACTATTTTTTTAGTTCTATCAACTATTCCAGTAGTTTTTCTACTAAAAACATAGTTCAGGTAGGTGTTGAAGAATGGCTACCCGTCTAAGGTTGGACAGCAGAAAGGGGAAAGCCGAGCGGAGTCGAGGCCGAGCGTGTGCAGGAGGCATGGAGTGTCCAACCTTAGACGGGTAGCCGGTATTGAAGAATAAAGAAGAGCAAGACTATCAGGCGAGTAACGTGGCCTGTACAACCTGTGGCAAGGAGGCCACGTAATGCGCCCGGGATTTCCAATGCCCCGTGCTACGCCCTGGAGCATTGGAAATCCGGGCAAAAAAAGAGCCGGCACGGTGGTCCGTGCCGGCTTCCAAAATAAACACCTAAAACCCTATTAACTAACCTTTCGGACAGCGGACTGCCCTAAGTTCTTTACTTGATCTCTATGACTTTGGCGGCTTCGATCTTCGCTTCGTCCTTTTTCGGGAGGGTGATCTTCAGCACGCCGTTCTCATAGCTGGCGGCGACGTCGTCGGCTTTCACTGTTTCCGGCAGTTGGAAGCTGCGGGTGAAAGAGCTGAAGTTGAACTCGCGGCGCATGTATTTATCGCCTTCTTTCACTTCTTCCCTATGCTCTTTCCGGGCGGAGACGGTCAAAAAGCCGTTGTCGACGCTCACCTCGAAATCTTTCTTTTCGAGGCCGGGAGCGGCCACCTCCACGCGGTAGCTGTTCTCTGTTTCTACCACATTTACAGAAGGCGTGCTCATGGAAAAGTCACTTCCGAAAAAGTCGGTGATGCCGCGGTTGAAAACATCGTCAAAGAAATTGCTCACGCTTTTCATGGCAAACGGATTATATCTGATGAGACTCATAATAATCGTCTATTTAGGTTAACAAATAAGTGCTGTCAAAGATTTGATTGCTTTCGTCAACGCAGTGTCAAAAAACATGGTTTAAAACGCTTTTTAACCGATCTCGATGCTGCGCGCCGGCTTTTCCTTCGCTTCTTCCTTCTTGGGAAGGAGGATGAGCAGCAGGCCATCCTTGTAGCTGGCTTCAATGCCTGCGGTGTCGATGGTTTCCGGCAGTTGGAAGCTGCGTTTGAATTCGTAAAATCCGAATTCGCGGCGCTTGTAGGTTTCGCCTTCTACGGCTTTGAATTCCTTGTTCGCTTCAATACGGAGGATGTTCTTGTCGACGTTAACACTGAAGTCCTGCTTTTCAAGGCCGGGAGCGGCCAGTTCGATGCGGAACCCCTCGCCATTCTCGATGACATTTACGGCCGGCCTCGCCTTCAGGCTGTTCCCATTGGGATAAGCGGCAGGGAACCGGGTGTTGAGGATTTCATCGAAAATGCGGTCGAAGTTGCTGAATTGATTCCGCTTTCTGCTCACTGGTTTTACGCTTACGACAGTCATGGCTATAAAAATTTTATTTTTTGAGTTTCTTAATTTTAATTTCACCCCATGTAGTGCAAATGGCGTTCCAGCCCGAAAAAGAAGAAAAGTTGGCAAAGGGATGACGCCAAAGTGACTTTTTGGCACCCCCCAAGAAGCCACTTGAGGGCAGCATGCGCCAAAATGGCACAATGTAAGTAGTAGTTAAAAAAAAACGCATATGTTCAAAGAAGGGATCTTCTCCGGCCAGACGGCACTGGTCACCGGAGGCGGGAGCGGCATCGGTTTTGCCATTGCCCGGCAGTTGCTGCAGTACGGTGCCGAAGTATTCATAGCTTCCCGCAAGCAGGATCGCCTGGAACAGGCGGCGGAGCGGCTCGGAGCGTACGGGCCCTGCCACAGTTTTCAACTGGATATCCGCGAGCCCGAGCGTATTGAAGCGCTGGCGGCGTTCATCAAGGAAAAGAGCGGCAAGCTGGACCTGCTGGTCAACAATGCCGGCGGACAGTTCCCCTCTCCGGCGGAAGGCATCAGCCCTAAAGGCTGGCTGGCCGTCATCAACACCAACCTCAACGGCACCTGGTTCGTGACCCAGGCCATGGCGCAGCACTTTTTCTTCCCCCGGAAGCAGGGCAATATCGTCAACATCATCGTCGACCTGCACTGCGGCTTTCCCGGCATGGCACATACCGGCGCCGCCCGCGCCGGGGTAGACAACCTCACCAAGTCGCTGGCCGTCGAATGGGCCAACCGGGGCATTCGGGTCAACTGCGTCGCTCCGGGCATCATACAGTCTACCGGCCTGGAAAACTATCCGCCGGAACTGGTGGCCCAGGTGAGCAAAACCGTACCTATGAAACGCCTGGGGACGACCGACGAAGTAGCGGAAGCGGTGCTGTTTATGGCCCTGGCTAAATACATCAGCGGAGAGACGCTCTATGTGGACGGCGCCTCGCGTTTGTGGGGAGATATGTGGGAAATCGAGTGAAGCCGGCTATCAGGGGTTCAGTGGTGTAAGTAGTTGGACACATTTATTGTAACTAATGCTGCTTCGAAAGCGTGGCATGGCAGCTTTATTCCTGGGGCAATTGTTATATTGTTATATTGTTTCGCTAATTGTGTCCGCTTACTTAACAATAGGACAATATAACCATTCCCCACTCTGGCCCTCTCAGACCTTATTGCCCAAAAAATCCAGTATTTCCTCCACGTACTGCCGGTGGTTGGCCAGGCGCGGCACTTTATTCTGTCCGCCGAACTTCCCGCGGGCCCGCATCCATTGGAGGAAAGTCCCCGAAGGAAGAGGGTGCAGGCGCAGTTGTTCCAGGGCAATATTTTTGGAACGTTTGGCCTCGTAGTCAGAGTTCACCCTTTGCAGGTTCCTGTCCAGGCAGCGGATGAACTCCTCCAGGCTGGGCGGTTCTTTTTCAAATTCCACCAGCCACTCATGGCCGCCCTTGCCGGAACCTTTGAAGTAGACCGGCGCGACGGTATATTCTCCGACGATGGCGCCCGTTTGTTGGCAGGCCATGGCCAGCGCCTGATCCGTATTTTCTACCATCACCTCCTCGCCGAAGGCATTGACAAATTGCTTGGTGCGTCCGGTGATCTTGATCTTGTAGGGATAAGTAGAGGTAAAAGTGACCGTATCTCCCGGCGTATAGCGCCACAAGCCCGAGTTGGTGGAAATCACCAACGCATAGTTCTTCCCCTTTTCCACATCGGAAAGGGGGATGGCCCGGGGGAATTCTTTGTGCCATTCCTCCATGGGCAGGAACTCATAGTAAATGCCGTTGCTGAGCAACAGCAGCATGTCGTCGGTGGAGAAGTCGTCCTGTACGGCGAAATAGCCTTCGGATGCATTGTAGATCTCCTGGTAGCTGATATCGGGAGAAGGCAGGAAGGCTTCGAACTGTTTTCGGTAGGGGGTGAAGCTGACGCCACCGTGGATGTACCCCTGGAACCGGGGCCACACTTCCAGCATGTGCTTCTTGCCGGTGATCTCCAGGATGCGGCGGAAGAGCACCACCGTCCAGGTGGGCACGCCGCCGATCATGGCCATATCCTGCTGCCGGGCGGCGGCCTGGGCTAGTTTTTCCAGCTTGGCCTCCCAGTCGTCCAGCAGAGCGGTTTTGATATCCGGGAAAAAGAAGGGCCGCCCGACGATGGGCATGTTGTAGGTCATGATGGCCGACACATCGCCGATCGTGGTTCGGGGATAGGGCTCGAATCGGTACAGGCTGCCCCCCATGATCATGTTCCTGCTCTCGAACTGGCGGGCGTCGGGGCGGTTGTGGTAGAACAGCGTCATCGTATCCCAGGTGCCGCGGATGTGGCATTTCTTGAGGTTTTGGCTGGTAACGGGGATGAACTTGCTGCGGTCGCTGGTCGTGCCCGATGATTTGGAGAACCACCGCACCTGCCCGCTCCACAGCACATCTTTCTCCCCGTGCATCATACGGCTGATGTAAGGCTTGAGGCTCTCGTAATCCTGAACGGGTAAGCGTTCAGCGTACTGCTCCGGCGTGCGGATACTGCGAAAGCCATGGGCCCGGCCCCATTCGGTATGTTTGGTGGCCTCCAGCAGGTTTTTCAGCAGGCTGCGCTGCACCTCATGAGGGTGCTCCATAAAATGTTGAATGCCTTTGTACCGCTGCCGGTAGTACCATTTAAAGGCTTTATTGATCCACTTCCTCATAGGTGTTGACGCGATTGGTGATGTGTGGCGGTGGTTTCATTCCGCAAACCGGATAACCTGTGTGAGCACCCGGCCCCGGCCGCGCAGTACTATGTTGGCCGGGCCGCACGCTGTACCTGAAAAAACCAGGCGGCCGGCGGATTGATCCAAATATAAAAAGAATTTAGGGGACTTCAGTTTTGCGAAAGCACAGAAAGCCCGCGGGGATACGGAGCGTTCAATGGGAAAGGATGGACAAGTACCCGCCAGTTCGTTGCCAATATCCGGGAGAGCCGGCTTCGGCCGGACTTATTTAGCCACAGTAAAGGAAGGAGGCCGACAGCGTGGGATATTGCCGCATCAGGCCTGTTGCCAGGCGGCAATATCCCAACAGGCTGGGCTATTCTATTAGTTCACTTTGATGCCTGCCTCTGCCAGGCTGATGCGCACGCCGTCGCGGTAGGGTACTACCCAGGCGTCCTTAACGCCGATTTTTTTCATATGAGCCCTCAGCGCTTCGGCATCCTGGTAATCCCGGTAAAGGCCGATCAGGATCTTTTGCAGGCCGCCTTCAGTTTCCAGGTCCATATTGTCGTTCTCCTGATCCAGGTTGGCGGGCACGTTGGTTTTGCCGTAGGCACCGATCTGCACCCGGAACACCAGCCCGGACATGTCTGGCCCGCCGCCTTTGGAAGCCATCATGGCCTTCTCTTCATTCAGCTGCTGGATCGCATTCTGGGCGGCGATCAGGCGGCTGTTGAGGTCGGCGATCTCCTGCTGCATCTGGCTCACCTGGTTTTCATTGGAGATGCGGTCGGCTTCTATCTGGGTGAGTTTGAGTTCCATTTCTCTCTTCTGTTTCCGGGCCATTTCAGCCTCTTCGGACAGGTCCTTCAACGCTGCCGGGTTGCGCTTGTAGTCTTTGGCCTTATCCTTCCAGTACTTCAGCTCTTCCTTGGTGAGGTCTTGTGCCTGCGCCTGGTAAGGAACGGCAGCGAGGAACAAAGCGGCGATAAAAAGATGGATTAGCATTCTCATTGTACAAAGTTTTATCGGTTAAAAGTTAAGGTCATTCTCGGGCAGCTCCATGCGGCGCCACAGGCGGCACGGGACTGCGTCTAACTGGAGTGGGCTGGGGGGAATGCAAAATACGGATAATGCCGGATACCGGGGCCTGAATACGGAAAAGGAACGAGGAAGGAACTGTTTTTGATGGCATCCATTCCTATATGTAAGATCAACAGGGTGTTTAACGAGGCAAATATAAGAATTTTTACAAAGCCATGCACGTATTCCATCAAACACGCTCAGGCTTTGAGCATTTCCCGCAGTGCCGAGCTGAGCATGTGCACATGATTGGCGGTGCTGCTCTGCCCCATCAGGCCGATCCGCCATATTTTTCCGGCAAATTTCCCCAGCCCTCCCCCGATCTCGATGTTGTAGTCATCCAGCAACTGCTTTCGCGTTGCGGCGTCATCAACGCCGGGAGGAATGACGACGGCGTTCAGCATGGGCAACCGGTACCCGGGCTTAACCAGAAACTCGAAGCCCATCGCTTCCAGTTCTGTTTTCAGCAGTTCGTGATTCCGGCGGTGGCGGGCAAACCGGTTTTCCAGCCCCTCTTCCAGCACCAGGCGGTAAGCCTCCCGCAAGGCGAACATGGAGGAGACCGGTGCCGTGTGGTGATAGGCCCGTTTGGCGCCTGCCCAGTAGCTCTTCACCAGTGACAGGTCGAGAAACCAGCTCTGGACTTTCGTCCTGCGCTGTTCGAGTGCTTCCACCGCCCGCTCGCTGAACGATACCGGCGAAAGGCCGGGAGGAGCGCTCAGGCATTTCTGAGTACCGGAATAGATGGCGTCGATGCCCCATTCGTCCACCTTCACTTCAGCGCCGCAGTAGGAGGTCACGGCATCCACCACGAAAAGCGCTCCGGCGTCTTTGGCCATCCTGCCGATCTCCTCCAGGGGCTGCAACACGCCCGTGGAAGTTTCGGCATGCACGATGGCCACCAGCTTGGGGCGGCTGTTTTCCAGCGCCCGCTTCACCTGCTCCGGGTCAATTGGCTCGCCCCAGGGGGCTTCCACCCGGCTAACCTTAGCGCCGCAGCGCTCCGCGATATCCGCCATGCGCCCTCCGAAAACGCCGTGGATGCAAATGAGCGCCTCATCGCCCGGCTCCAGCAGGTTGACCAGGCAGGTTTCCATCCCGGCGCTGCCCGGCGCCGACACCACGAAGGTCAGGTGGTTTTGGGTCTGGAAGGTAAGCTGAGCCATGGCCTTAATGTCGTCCATAACCGTTACGAATTCGGGATCCAAATGGCCGATGAGGGGCGTTGCCATCGCCTTGAGAACGCGCGGATGTACATCGCTCGGCCCCGGGCCCATCAGGATGCGCTGGCTGGTATTGAGCTCTTTCTGATAAGACATGAGATGTTATTACAATGGATAAATGATTAATTCTTTCTGCCCGTCCCTCAAAAATAAAATTTCCGGATACTTTATCACCGGAAAACGGCGAAAAAGCATCCGGAAACACCTTCAAAGGTTACTCACGGAATGCTCTGCTCTATTTAACCACAATCACCGGAATGCTGGCATTGATATTCAGCAGCGACTCGGTCGTGCTGCCCAGCAACATCAGCTCCAGCTTTGAGTGGCCCTTACATCCCATCACGATCATATTGGCGCCGACCTCGTTGGCGTGGTCCATGATATGATGGGCGACATCCGGCATGTCGTTCCACACTAATATAGGAGTCACCTCGTGAACATAGCCCGGCAGTTCTTCCTCCATGAATTTCCGGAAGCCTTTCTCATGGTTTTCCTGAATGTTTTTCTCAAACCGCTCCGGACTCATATTCAATTTGTAGGCCATGAGGTTTGGCCGCTGGTAGATGTTGATAGCGTATACCTTCACATCGCTCCCTGCCTGCTTCTTAATGGCAAGGGCTGCCTTCAGCGCCCGGACGGAGTTTTCAGAAAAATCTACAGGCACCAGGATGCGGTTCAGCGTGGCCGCTGATTTTTCAGGCACGACGAGCACGTCGGCCTTCGACTGGCGGATCAGGTTTTTGGAAAATATGCCATGGGCCACGCTATCAGCCTTTTTACCGACGATAAGCAAGTCCGCCTTTTTCTCCCCGGCAAGGGCCAGCAATTTCTCCAGAGGCGAACCATCTTCCAGATAGTAACCGGCTTTCGCAGCCACCTTGCCGGGAAGGATGTTGGCTACCTTTTCCCGGATCGCCTCAATGGCTTCCTCTTCGTCCTCCCGGCTGATCTCCATCCCGGGAGCGACTATCAGCGGAAGCCTCGCCCTCGTGTTGGGGATGACGTGAAGAAAGGAAAAGGATTTGACGGGAATCGGGCCATTGAGGAAACGAAGGTACTCCAGCAACGGCTCATCAGCCCGGTCGAGAGCCAGGCCGATAATGGCCTCTTTTACAATAAAAGGCTGGAGGGTTTTATTCTTTTCAGCAGTTTTTTCCGGTGCAGTACGCATAGTCGATTAGTTTTACAAATTTGTTGAGAGAATATCTTCAATCCTATAAGTACGGGAAAAAACGATAATTCTTCAATGATAAATGTCAACGCGCGAGGCCACCGGGGATGTAGTGCAGCCGGGCACCCCTGAACCTTACTTCCGGAAATCAGTTTCATCTCAGAACCAAACCTGGTACCTTTATGTCTCCTTTCAATACCCTGTTTCTCTTCTTCGCCATTTTATCACTGAACAGCCTGTCGGCACAGGCCACCCTGGAGCCCCCCCCGCAAATGGACCCCCGCCTGCTGGCCATCAGCCGTGCGCCTTCCGCCGAACGCATCGAGGCAGACATCCGAAAGCTGGCGGGCTTCGGCACCCGGCATACGCTGTCCGATACCCTGTCCGACACCCGCGGCATCGGCGCCGCCCGCCGGTGGATCAAAGCCGGGTTTGAAAAAATCTCCAGCGACTGCGGCGGTTGCCTGGAAGTTTTCTATCAACGCAGCCTGGTGCCCGCCGAAGGCAACCGCCGAATACCGGAAGACACCTGGGTGGTCAACGTCGTGGCCGTCCAGCGGGGGAGCCGCTACCCCAACCGCTACGTCATCATGAGCGGCGATATTGACTCCCGCGTTTCGGACCCCCTCGATGGCACCTCAGATTCTCCCGGCGCCAATGACAACGCCTCCGGCATGGCCGGCACCCTGGAAGCGGCGCGGGTGCTTTCCCAATATGAATTTCCCAACAGCATCGTCTACGCCGGGCTGTCGGGAGAAGAACAGGGCCTTTTCGGTGGCAAGCACATGGCCGAAGTGGCAAAAGCAGAAGGCTGGGACATCATCGGCGTGCTCAACAACGACATGATCGGCAACATCCAGGGGATCGATGGGGTGGTGGACAATACCTCCTTCCGGGTCTTTTCGGAACCTACGCCGGCTACCGCTGACGAACGCCTGCGCACCTGGAACCGCTTCTACGGCGGCGAAGTGGACGGCCCCTCCCGTCAGCTGGCGCGCTACATAGAACGCCTCACCAGCCAGTATATGGATAACCTGAAAGCGATCATGATCTACCGCCTGGATCGCTTCGGCAGAGGCGGCCACCACCGCCCGTTCAACGATGAAGGCTTTCCCGGTGTCCGCATCATGGAAACGCATGAGAATTACTACCGCCAGCACCAGGATATCCGCACTGAAGACGGCATACATTACGGAGATGTTATCGAAGGGGTCAATTTCGAATATGCCGCCCGGCTCACTGCCGTCAACGCCATTGCGCTGGCTGCCCTGGCCTGGGCCCCTCCGCCCCCGCAGAACCTGATGATCGGCGGGGCGGTAGAACCCTCCACCCAATTGCAGTGGGAGTCGGCGGACGGCCCTAACCTTGCCGGCTACAAGATCTACTGGCGGGAGACCACTGCTCCTCAATGGCAGTACTCGCGTTTTGTGGGCAGGGTGACGGAGTACACCCTGAAGAATATTATCATCGATAATTATTTGTTTGGCGTAGCTGCGGTAGGCAAGGATGGAAATGAGAGCGTGGTGGCCTATCCGACCAGTTTGATCCCCCGGCGACGGAATTAGGCCGGCAGCAAAGAAACCTTCCCGCTCGTTTGTTTGTAGAAAAAGCAATATCCGAAACCTCTTAATCCCCTCCCATGGACTACCTGCAAACCGCCGCTCATCGGCAACAGGAACGCGTCAATGCCTGGACCCACGGCCTGGGCCTGGCGCTGGCGGCAGTGGGCGTACCGCTCCTGCTGTACCACAGCGACGCAACGGCCGATACTTATCACTGGTGGAGCCTGGCGCTCTTCGGCTTTTCTATGCTGCTCGTGTATTTCACTTCTACCCTTTATCACAGCATTCAGGAGCCGCGCTGGAAATACCTCTGCCGCATAGCCGACCACATCAGCATTTATTTCCTGATAGCAGGTACGCATACCCCTTTCCTCGTTTATTGCTTCCCGGAAGGCTCCGGCCGCCTGTATCTGTACCTGGTCTGGGGCATGGTAGCTGCGGGGTTGGTTTACAAGCTCCTTTTTTTCGGCAGGTGGGAGTGGCTGTCCGTGGGTTTATATCTGGTTATGGGCTGGATGGGTGCCGTGACCATTCCCCAGGCGATGGAAGCCATGCCGGAGGCCACGCTCAACGGCGTCATCCTGGGCGGCCTCTCTTATACCATCGGCGTCATTTTCTATGCCTGGCAGAAGCTGCCCTACCACCACGCCATCTGGCACTTGTTCGTCATCGGCGGCAGCCTGGGGCACTTCTGGGCGATTTGGGAACTGGTGGTGTGAGAACAGGAAATCCCGGCTGTGCCAGCTGACTCACCCGGGATTTTCTGTTAGGGCTTGCAAAACAATAAGTACTCCATTTAGACTCGTTCTTTTGCGCGCTAACTGCGTTGCCAAGCCTCGCCGTAGCTCCGGCTATGCCTGCGTTTGGCGCCTTGTTAGCACACAAAATAACTTCGTCTATTCTGTACCACTTATTATTTTGCAAGCCCTATGGTTGTTCTGGAAAGTCCGGCAAAGGAATGAATGACTGGAGGAATGAAGGAATGAAGGAATGAATAAAATGACGATGTATGTTAAATTGACATTCATCATTTCTATTCATTCCTTAGTAGTGATTAAAAAATAACTTCACTGTTTGAAGCCCTAAGGGCCGTGAAGTTATTTTTTAAGGATTCCTTAGCGGAGGTTTCCGGAGTGCCCTCCTTACTGTTTTACAAACCGTACCGTCTTCTGCCTCCCTTCGGCCCTCAGGCGGAGGAAGTAGATGCCGGGGTCAAGGCTGGCAGTCGGGAAGGACAGGTTGTGTTCCCCGGCAGGAAGCTGGCCGAAATCGTGGCGTTGCACCACCTGCCCCAGGGTGTTGACCACCTCTGCCTGGCTATCCAGCACATCCCGGGTGCGGAAGCTCATGCCAGCCTGTTCTTTGACCGGGTTGGGGTAGAACCGGAAGTTCTCCACCGGCAGTTCCTCCACGCCGACCGGCCCGAAGGGAATGCCGATCAGCTGAAAGAAGAACGAACCCGGCCGGTAATCCACGATGTTGGTGGACACCCGGATCAGGTAGTTGGACGAATCGCCGGGGAAGCCGGTGAGGGTGGTGGTGAAAAACGACTCATCCTGCTCATCGGAACGGACACACCAGGTAGAATCGGCGGGAACGCCGCAGGATTCGAAAACATCGATAACGAATTCTGCGAAGAGGTCCACCTTATTGAAGCGCAGCGTGATCTCTTCGTTGTCCCCGCAGTTGAAGCTGTACCAGACATCCCAGAATTCGTTAGGGTCGTCGCATTTGGGCACCGGGTTTTCCGGCTGGCCGGTAGCCAGGGAAGTATTGCCTTCAAAGATGACGTCGAAGTTGTCGGCTTCTTCTTCGGTAATGATGAATGCCGGTTCCGGCGACTGACAGGGGTCATTCGCCGGCGGAACGATCAGCGGGATGCGGCGGATGTAGAAGGTCCCGTTGCCGGCGCCGCTGGAAGAAAACCCGCCAAGGCGGAAGTAATAGGTCTTTCCTTCTTCCACATTGAAGAATGCCCGGGAGGTAAAGCTGCCGCATTGAATGCCATTGTCGTCAAACCCATCGTCGTTGCAGCCGATAAGCGTGTTGGGGTCTGGCGGGCAGGTAGTGGACTCGTAGACGGCCATGCGGGAGTCAAAACCGGTAGTGCCGCAGTTCGACCACTCCAGGCCGTCGGTGAAGGTAGCCGTCCAGACGTACCATATATCGTTGTAAACCGTTGTCTCGTCCGATTCAAAACAGAGCAACGGCTGGAGGTGTTCCGGCGGGCTGGTATTGGCGTACAGGGTTGTAAATTCCATAAAAAGGGAATCATTGGCGTCGAACACCAGCGGCTCGGCTGTTGCACAGTCGTCATTGGGCGGGCTGGGCGGCGGGATGTACTCCGTCAGCGAGAACGTGCCGATGCCTTCCTCTCCCGGACTGCTGCTGCCATAGCCGCCGATCCGGAGCAGATAGGTTTCGCCGGATACCACATCGAAGGAAACTCTGGAGGTAAACCCGGAGCAGCCCGGCGCGTCCTCGCTGCAGTCGATGAGGTCATCATCGGTGGGCGGGCAGGGAGCGTTCGGCCCATATACCGCCAGGTTGGTGTCGAACCCGGCCATCCCGCAGGTGCTGAACTCGACCTGCCCGGTGAAATCGGCGGTAAAGGTATACCAGATATCATTATACAGAGAATCCGAGGAGCTGTCGTCCGACGGGCAGTTCTGGGGGAAAGCGGGAATGCCGGTGGTGGCGTCGACGGTGTTGAAATCATGGTCGCCCAGTCCCACTGCGATAGCGTTTGCACACTCATCATTGGCGGGCTGAGCAAACAGGCTGCTCTGGATCGCCAGGGCCAGGGCAACGGTAAGAATGGCAGGTAAATACTTCGTCATAGAGCTCTTTTTTTGATGAATTGTTTGCTCTAAATATAGATATTTCTTCAGAAGCGCGAAAACCTGCCAGCCTTATTTGTTAAATGGAGGTTAATTTCAGGGCCGCCTCAACTTTTTCGAAAACAGTATCTTACCTTTATTAGTCAAATCGCTAAAACAGCATGCTGGCAGTACGGCTGTTCCATATTACCCTCGCCATTCTCATCCTCTTCAGCTCTACCGGGCTGCTGATCAACCAGCACTATTGCCGCAACGAACTGAAGCACTCGGCGCTTTTTGCCCGGGCGAAAAGCTGCCACGCCCGGCCCGCCGCCGGCTGCCCGATGCATGCCCCTGCCCAGGAAGAACCAAAGGGCTGTTGCAATGACGAAAGCTACTTCCTGAAGCACAAGCAGGACCAGGTGCAGGCCGAGGCCGCACCCGTTAAAGCTCCGGCTGCCGGCGTTGCCCTTTTCATTCCGGCTTTCAACACCGCCCCCCCTGATCCCAACCGGCAAAACATCCATTACCTCAACTACAAACCTCCGCTCATCTTCCGGGACTTTCCTGCGAGTTTGCAAGTCTTCCGTTTATAGAAACTGTCGTTTTCCGATCTCAATGGACGTGTACACGTGCATAGGTGTACGTGTGTAAGTACATGGACTGAATTAGTGAATTAGTGAATGACTGATTGACTGATTGACAAGGGTTTAGAGTTGGCTTATGTATCATTAGGGTGCGATGCTAAATTGAACCCCCTCCAGCGTTAGGAGGGTTTAGGTTTTGGGTTTTAGGCATTAGGTGCCTGTTGAGTGCCCGATTAGGCCTGGGTTGCCCCTAAAACCTACAGCCTAAGATTTACCCGGCCGGCCGGACGGGCCTAAAACCGGGCAAAGGGTACAAAAAGGAATCGCGCCCTATCATTACTTGTGTCCGGATACTTATATGTAGTTAAAACGACAGTACCGCTATGTTAAGATCCATCATCCGGTTTTTCCTGGAGAACAAGCTGGTCGCCTGGCTGCTGCTGCTGATCTTCATCGGCTGGGGGCTGGCCACTGCGCCCTTCGATTTCGGGCGAAACCTGCTGCCCCGCGACCCGGTGGCGGTAGACGCCATTCCCGATATCGGCGAGAACCAACAGATCGTCTTTTCGCGCTGGCCCGGCCGCAGCCCCCAGGACGTGGAGGACCAGGTGACCTATCCCCTGACCACTGCTCTTCTGGGCATCCCGGGGGTCAAAAATATCCGCAGCAACTCCATGTTCGGGTTTTCCAGCATTTATGTCATTTTCAATGAGGACATAGAGTTTTACTGGAGCCGGTCCCGCATCCTGGAAAAGCTCAACTCGCTACCTGCCAATACCCTGCCCGAAGGAGTACAACCCACCCTTGGCCCCGACGCCACCGCCCTGGGGCAAATCTTCTGGTACACCCTGGAAGGCCGCAGCCCGGACGGCGCGCCTGCCGGCGGGTGGGATCCCCACGAACTGCGTTCTATCCAGGATTTTTACGTTCGCTACGGCCTGGCTTCCGCCGAGGGGGTAGCGGAGGTGGCCTCGGTGGGTGGTTTTGTGAAGGAGTACCAGGTGGATGTCGACCCCGGCCGTATGGAAGCCAACAACATTTCGCTGGATCAGGTCATGCAGGCCATCCGCAACAGCAATATCGACGTGGGTGCCCAGACCATAGAGATCAATATGGCGGAGTACTTCGTCCGCGGGCTGGGATATATCAAAAACATCGAGGACATTGAGGAAAGTGTAGTAGCCGCCAACAACAACGTGCCCATCCGCATCCGGGACATCGCGCGCGTCTCCCTGGGGCCGGCAACGCGGCGGGGTGCCCTCGACAAATCCGGCACCGAAGCGGTAGGCGGCGTGGCCGTCGCCCGGTATGGTTCGAACCCCCTGGAGGTGATCGGGAATGTAAAAAAGAAGATCCGGGAGATCGAGCCGGGCCTGCCGAGCCGGACGCTGGCCGACGGGACGGTTTCGCAGGTAAAGATCGTCCCTTTTTACGACCGTGCCGAACTCATTCATGAAACCATCGGCACGCTGGAAGAAGCGCTGACCCTGGAGGTGCTCATCACCGTGATCGTAGTGATCCTGATGCTGCTCAACCTGCGTTCCTCTTTCCTGGTTTCGGGCAGCTTGCCGGTGGCGGTCCTCATGTGTTTCATTGCCATGCGCTACTTTGGCGTCGACGCCAACATCGTCGCCCTTTCCGGCATTGCCATCGCTATCGGGACTATGGTTGACATGGGCATCGTGCTGACGGAAAGCATGGTGCGCCGCCTGGAAGAAGCCCCGGAAGGAGAATCGCTTCTGACCAGCATCTACGAGGCAACCGTAGAAGTGGCCTCGGCGGTGGTGACTGCCGTAGCCACCACTATCATCAGCTTCCTGCCGGTGTTTACCATGGAAGCGGCTGAAGGCAAACTGTTCCGCCCCCTCGCTTTTACCAAGACTTTTGCTTTGCTGGCTTCCATTATTGTGGCGGTGGCCATCCTTCCTCCGTTGGCCCACAGCCTGTTCTCCCTGCGCCGGGGGCAGCCGCGCATCCGCACGCTCGCCAATCTGCTGTTGGCGGCCGGCGGCGCCGTTATCGTCGTGGTTTACAGCGCCCAGCTCGGTGCCGTCGTCGCGTTGGTGGGCGCTGTCGGGGTTTTGGATGCATGGCTGAAGGGCAGGCTGTCCGATAAAGGGCAACGAGGGTTTGACATCATCAAGAATGTGCTGATCGCCGGGCTGGTGGGCTTTTTCCTCACCCGGATGTGGATGCCCCTGGGCGTACAGCAAAGCGTGGCGGCCAACTTCTTCTTTGTCGCCCTGCTGGCTTCGGCATTGCTCGGTTTCTTTTTCCTGGTGATCCATTATTACGAGGATATCCTGCGGTTCTGCCTGCGCTTCAAATGGCTGTTCCTCCTGCTGGTCGGAGCGCTGATCTACAGCGGTTTCGCTATCTATCAGAATACCGGCGAAGAATTCATGCCTTCCCTGGATGAAGGGTCTTTCCTGCTGATGCCCACCGCCATGCCCCATTCCGGGATGCAGGAGAACATCAAGAACCTCCGGCTGCTCGACATGGCCGTCACTGCAATTCCGGAGGTGGAAACGGTAGTGGGCAAGCTGGGCCGGGTAGAAAGCCCGCTCGACCCGGCGCCCATATCCATGTACGAGAACGTGATTATCTACAAACCGGAGTACAGAACCGATGAAAAGGGGCACCGCATCCGGTTCAAGGTGAACGAAAAAGGCGAATACATCCGGGATGAGCAGGGCGAGCTCGTGGAAGACGATCGCGGCCAGTATTACCGCCAATGGAGGGATCACATCCGCTCGCCCGACGATATCTGGGACGAGATCGTGCAGGTTACCCGCCTGCCGGGCGTCACCTCCGCGCCCAAACTACAGCCCATCGAAACCCGGCTGGTGATGTTGCAAACCGGCATGCGGGCGCCGATGGGTATCAAGGTGAAGGGGCTCAACCTGAAGGATATAGAATCTTTCGGCCTGCAGCTCGAACAACACCTTAAAGAGGTGGAAGGCGTCAAGGAAGCAGCCGTTTTTGCCGAGCGCATCATCGGGAAACCTTACCTGCAGCTGAATATCGACCGCAACGCCATCGCCCGCCACGGCCTGTCAGTCGCCGATGTGCAGCGTTACATTCAGGTAGCGGCCGGCGGCATGAAGATGACGGAAACCGTCGAGGGCAGAGAACGCTATGCTGTGCGAATCCGCTACCCCCGGGAATTGCGGGACAGCCCGGACGCGCTGCGCCGGATACTCGTAACCGCCGGGAACGGTGCCCAGATTCCCCTCGGCGACCTGGTGGAGATCGAATACGAACAGGGGCCGCAGTCCATCAAAAGTGAGGACGGCTTCCTGCTCGGTTACGTGTTATTCGATAAGGAAGACGGTTATGCCGAAGTAGAGGTGGTGGAAAATGCCCAGCGCCATCTTCATGAACTGATCGAAGAAGGCACCCTCCGGGTGCCGCCGGCAGTAAGCTACACCTTTGCCGGCACCTACGAACAGCAGGTGCGGGCCAACAAACGGCTGATGCTGGTACTGCCCATATCGCTCGCAATCATTTTCCTCATACTTTACTTCCAGTTTCGTTCCGTGCCGATATCTTTTATGGTCTTTACCGGTGTATTTGTGGCTTTCGCCGGAGGGTTCCTCATGATCTGGCTCTACGGCCAGGAGTGGTTCCTCAACTTCAGCTTTTTGGGCACCGACATGCGGGAGCTGTTCCAGATCAAAACCATCAACCTCAGCGTGGCGGTGTGGGTCGGCTTCCTGGCCCTCTTTGGCATCGCCACCGACGACGGCGTGCTGGTAGCTACTTTTCTCCGGGACAGTTTCCGTGCCAATGAACCCCGGACGGTGGCGGAAATCCGGGACGCCGTGGTGGAAGGGGGCCTCCGGCGCGTCCGCCCCGCCATGATGACCACTGCGACCACCATACTGGCCCTATTGCCGGTGCTGACATCCACCGGCCGGGGTTCGGACATTATGGTGCCCATGGCCATCCCCTCTTTCGGGGGCATGCTGATACAGGTGATCACGATGTTTACGGTGCCGGTGTTGTATTGCTGGTGGAGGGAGGTGAGGTTGGGGAATAGGGGAGTATAATGGAGATATAATGGAGATACAATGGAGATACATGGAGATACAATGGAGATACATGAGTATTTAAAAAATACAATTCATCAAAATACTGAATATCAATATAATAGGACGCGCACTTAACTGAAAACTATTGACTCCAGCTATAGTGGAGTAAAGGAGTATAATTTGGGGGTGAAAATAAAACTATAAATCTGTTTACCGCCAAAAACTCTGATCATGGGAAAAGACTATGTTCCACTAAAAGACCTGGAAGTGTATCAACTTGCGAGAGAGCTGTCGAGAAAAGCATGGGCTATTTACGAAGAACTGAGTTGGAAAGACCAAAAGATTATGGGAGATCAATTTATCGAATCAGCCGATTCTGTTGGCGGCAACATTGCCGAGGGCTATGCCCGGTATCATTTCCGGGATAGAGTAAAATTCTATTACTACAGCCGGGGCTCGCTTTCCGAATCCTGCAATCATTGGTTAGAACTATTGTACGAACGGAAAAGGATTTCTTACCTCTCTTTCAAAGAAATCAAAGATTTACAAAGAGAAACCGAGATTAAGTTAAACAACTTCATTTCATCAACAATGAGAAATACGTGAAAATGATGCAGAAAAAAGAATTTTCGACTGATTTTATTTTAAATGGAAAAGGCTTATTGCTGTTTGTTTCCAATATAACTCTATTGTATTTCCACCGTATTTCCACCGTATTTCTATTGTATTTCCACGATATCTCTATTGTATTTCAACCGTATTTCAACTGTATTTCTATTGTATTTCTCAAAAAACGCTATCATTATTCCCTACTACTAGCAATTATCATATTTCCTTCCTTTCTACGCTCCCAGCCCCTGGACAGCCTGATCCGCCGCGCCATGGAAAACAATTACGAAATCCGCGCCCTGGAGCAGGAATACCAGGCGGCCATACAGCGCGCTCCGCAGGTGAGCCAGCTGCCCGACCCGGAAGTGGGGCTGGGCATCTTTGCCCTGCCGGTGGAGACCCGCCTCGGCCCGCAGTGGGTGCGCCTGGGCGCCACTCAGATGTTCCCCTGGAAAGGAAAGCTGAAAGCGCAGGAAGACGCCGTGCTGGCCATGGCCAGGGCATATTTTGAACGCATCGGCGCGCAGCGGCTGAATCTCAGGTACAAGATCTCCCAGGCCTATTTCCAGTTGTACGAACTGGGCGCCACCCAGGATATCCTGCGGCGCAACCTGCGCATTTTTCAGGTTCTGGAAGAGATCGCCCTGGCCCGGGTGGAAAGCGGGAAAGCCAGCCTGGCGGATGTCCTGCGGGTGCAGTCCAAAAGACTGGAACTGGAAAAAGAGCTGGAACGCCTCGAAAACCGAAAAGCCGGGCCTGTCTCGGCGATCCACCAATTAACGGGAAGCCCGGCAGAAGGCATCATCATGACGGAAGACACCCTTGGCCCGGCGGTTTTACCTTTCTTCCGGGATTCCCTGCTGGCGGCCATCCGGGAGAACCACCCGGCACTCTCCGCCCTCCAATGGGAGCAGGAAGCCGCCCGCCGGCGAATCCGCCTCAATGAGCTGGACGGCAAGCCCGGCCTGGGAGTCGGGCTGGATTATATTTTCGTCGGCAAACGCGATGACGCCGATCCGGAACGGAACGGCCGGGATATCCTCAGCCCGCGGGTGATGGTACAACTGCCGTTGTACCGAAAAAAATACGACGCCCGGGAACGGGAAGAAGAGCTGAAGATCGCCGCCCTCGATAACCGGCAGGAAGATAAAATCCTTCAATTCGCCGCAACCATCGAGTCCGCTTACGCCGACTACCGGGACGCCATGCTGCAACTGGAACTCTACGAAGAACAGGTGGAGCTCATCCGTGCTTCTATTGAGATCCTGCATGCCAGCTACAGCAACGACGGGGCCCGCTTTGACGAACTGTTGCAACTGCAGAACGACCTGGTGAATTATGACAAAATGCGGCTGAAAGCCATCGTCAAAACCCACCTGGCAAAGGCAGAGGTCGAAAAACTGATGCCCTGACCGGCCCGGCATTCGCCTTTCGGGGGCGGCTTATTCGGGTAAAACCGCCAGATTTTAGCGTAGAGACTGTAATGAACTGCCGAAGTTGGACTAAAATAATATGGGATCATGAAAAACAGTAAGATAATTATCGCTATCATCATCGCCGCTGCCGTTGGCCTGGGGGCTGGTTATCTGTTGTTTGGCCGGACGGCGGAGCAGCACGCCCACGGTAATGCCGGAACAGGCGAAGGGCCTGCCGGAGAGGTCATTTACACCTGCTCCATGCATCCGCAGATCAGGCAGGACGAACCAGGCCTTTGCCCCATCTGTGAAATGGAACTGGTACCACTTGCTGAGCATTCCGCTTCCAGCGGCCCGCTTACCCTGGAGATGACGCTTGAAGCCATTCGCCTGGCCAATATACAGACTACCACCATTGGCGAAAAGGGGCGGGCGGCCAGAACTATCACCCTGAACGGGAAGATCAGCGCCGATGAGCGGCGGGTAGCCAGCCAGGTGGCCCACGTGCCGGGACGCATCGAGAAGCTTTTCGCTACTTTCACCGGCGAACGGATACAGCCAGGCCAGCGCCTGGCCGAAATCTACTCCCCCGAGCTCGTCACCGCCCAGCAGGAACTGCTGGAAGCCCTTCGGTTTCAGGATGTCAACCCCAGGCTGGTTGATGCTGCCCGGGAGAAACTGCGCCGCTGGAAGGTTCCTCCGCAGATGATCGAGGAAATCGAAAAAACGGGGCAGGTGAAGGAGAACGCCACCGTCTACGCCGATGCCGGCGGCGTCATCCGCAAGCGTATGGTTTCCGTAGGAGATTACGTCAAAGAAGGAGAGGCGCTCTTCGCCCTGGCAGACCTGGACCGCCTTTGGGTGCTGTTCGATGCCTATGAAGAGGACCTTGCCCATATCAAAACCGGCGATATTATCGAATTTTCCACGCCGGTGCTGCCCGGCCGGCAGTTTACCACCCGCATCACTTATATCGATCCGGTAATTGACCCGGCCTCCCGCACCGCCGCGCTGCGGGCGGAAATATCCAATACCGCCGGTTTGCTGAAACCCGAAATGTTCGTCAGAGGAGTGGTCAAAGCAGCGGAAAGAAAGGGGCAGCAGTTGCTGGTCCCGCGCTCGGCCGTTCTCTGGACGGGCCCGCGCTCAGTCGTTTACGTAAAGGTACCCAACACCAATGTGCCTGCTTTCGAATACCGGGAAGTGGCACTGGGCGATGCCCTGGGCGACAACTACCTGGTCAGGGAAGGCCTGGCGCCCGGCGAGGAAGTGGTCACCAACGGCACTTTCGCCATCGATGCCGCCGCCCAGCTCAACAACCAGGCCAGCATGATGAACCGCCAGGTTGTGGTGAAAGGCCTGGCGCCTCCACCGGCGCCGGATTTCAGAGCAGAGGCCCCGGCCGCCTTCCGGCAGCAACTGGAAAACCTGTCCATAGAATATCTGAAACTTAAGGATGCCCTGGTAGCTTCCGACACTCCGGCAGCAGCCAGGGCCGGCGAGGGCTTTATGAAAGGGCTGGGGCAGGTGAACATGGAGCTGCTCCAGGGCCAGGCCCACCACTTCTGGATGGATCAGCTCAATGCCATGCGTACCCATGCGGGGAAGATATCCCAGGCAGATAATATCGGGGAACAACGCAAGCAGTTTGACTTCCTCTCCGGCCTGTTGATCGAAACCATCCGGGCATTCGGCATGGAAGGTGCCCAGCTATACGTCCAGCACTGCCCCATGGCCTTTGATGACCGGGGCGCTGACTGGATCAGCGACGAAAGGCAAATTCTAAATCCGTATTTTGGCGACAAAATGCTGAAGTGTGGTGTGGTGAAGGACAGTTTTTTTGCGCTAAATAAAGAAATGTAGATGATACGGTTACCCATATTTTTTGCAACTGCCCTTCTGTTCTTTTCCTGCCAACAGGAAAAAACATCGGGTAAAAGCCCCCTCCCGGCCTCCTTCGGGGAGGGAGCGGTTCCGGCGAGTATTCATCTGCTGGCGACGCCCTGCCGGAAAGGGGGGGAGCCGAACCTTTACATTTCCGCGGACGGGACGCCTTTCCTCTCGTGGGTAGAATACCTCAATGACACGACAGACGGCCTTTATTTTTCGAGCTTGGAGCACGGGCAGTGGAAGGAACCCATCGAAATCGCCAGGGGCAGCAACTGGTTCGTCAACTGGGCGGATTTTCCCTCCCTGAGCGGTTTCGGAGGAGGCAAAGAGAAGCTGGCCGCCCACTGGCTGGCGATGGCCGGAGAAGGCACTTATGACTACGATGTACAGGTAGCCATATCGCCGGATGGAGGCAGGAACTGGGGGCGACCCTTCGTGCCACACCAGGATGGAGTCAAAGCCGAGCATGGTTTCGTCACTCTCCTTCCTCTGGATAGCAACCGCATGTTTGCCGCCTGGCTGGATGGGCGGAATACAAAAACGCCGAATGAGGGCGGGCATGGCCACGGCCAGGGCGCCATGTCCCTGAGGGCAGGATTTTTTTCCGATAAAGGGCAAATGCTGGAGGAACAGGAGGTCGACGGCCGCGTCTGCGATTGTTGCCAAACCGATGCTGTACAGGTTCCCGGCGGCCTTATCGTGGCCTACCGGGACCGCTCGGAAGAGGAGGCCAGGGATATTGCCGTTGCCCGGTGGATCAACGGGCAATGGCAGCCTCCTGCGAAAGTGCATGAGGATGACTGGAAGATCAGCGGCTGCCCGGTTAACGGGCCGGCGCTGGCCGCTCATGGCGGGCAGGTGGCCTTAGCGTGGTACACCGCCGCCCGGGATACGCCCAGAGTGCTGCTGGTTTTTTCGCAGGATGGAGGAGCCTACTTTAATGCTCCCTTTCGGCTGGACGGGGGCAAGCCCCTGGGCAGGGTTGACGTTAGCTGGATGGATGAAAACTGCCTGGCAGTGAGCTGGATGGAAGAAACGGGAGAGGAAGCCGAGACGCGGCTTGTCATCGTAGATAAACGAGCGCCGGATGACATACGAGATTTCTTCGTACTTGTGCGCAACAGCAAGGCCAGGGCCAGCGGCTTCCCCATTATCGAAGCGCTGGGAGAAAATCAACTGTTGGCGGCCTGGACGCAGGCGGACAGCACAGGGACGCGGGTGAAAACAGCAATTGTGAATTATCAATAACCATTAATTAAATCTCTAAATCAAAAATCATGAAAAAGCTCATTCTTATGTTCTTTCTGGCCGTTGCCGGCACGGCAGTAGCCAACGCACAGGCAGCCAAGGCCTGCTGCGCCGGCAAAGACAAAACGGCCTGCGTTAAAGAAGGCGCTGCCAAAGCAGCCTGCTGTGCCAAAGCCGACAAGGCCGGATGTGCCAAAATGGGAACGGCCTCGGCCGACGCCGCTGAAGCTACGGCCATTGCCGGCCTTGCCACCGAAACGTTCACCGTATATGGCAACTGCGGCATGTGCAAGCGCAAGATCGAAGGGGCCGTATCCGAGGTTCAAGGCGTTGAATATGCCAACTGGGATGTAGCCTCCAAAGTGATGACCGTGAAGTATGAGGCGGGCGCCGTCAAGCTCGACGACATCAAAGCGAGGATCGCAGCAGTGGGCTACGATTCCGAAACCCACCGGGCGCCGGACGAGGTGTACAACAACCTCCACGGCTGCTGCCAGTACGAACGCCCCCGGGGGTAGTTTTTTTGTTGGGGGGACCGCATCGCCGGGCGTATGCTGACGGGTGCGCTTCCCCCAATCCATCACGTTCTTTTTTTACCAAAACGGATAAAGCATGAAATTCAGATTGATTTTTCTTTTTGCAGCTGCCCTGGCGCTGGCCTCCTGCGGAGGGAATTCGGGAAGTACCCAAAACCAGGACAGCGACACGCACAGCCATGAAGAAGGCGACCATGAGGGGCATAGCCACGGCGAAGAGGTGGCCGCCCCTTTGGGCGAAACCCATACGCAAGGCAAGGAGTATACTTCCACCTATGTATGCCCTATGCACTGCGAAGGCAGCGGCAGCGATCAGCCAGGCACCTGCCCGGTTTGCGGAATGGACTACGTGGCTCGGGCCGAGCACATCCAGGATGGGCATGGGCATGAGTGAAGGAGTGATTGAGTGAAGGAGTGATTGAACCGCACTCCTTCCTTTCAGTTATTTTCCTTGCTTCTCATCCCAAAAGCATTTATTATTGGATAAACTAAGAAGTTATGCAATCTCCATTTCCTGGCATGGATCCCTACCTGGAGGGATATTTGTGGCCGGATGTACATCCTTTAAATGCATGGATAGAAGAGTTGCTGAAGGATGTCAGAAAGGCGGATTGACCGGGAGGCTGTATCCGTATTTTTTAAAAATTCGCTGCGCCCTTTCCGAGAACAGAAAGTCGAAGAACTGCCGGCTCTCCAACGGATGGTTTTTCTGGCCGTAGGAGGTGATCACTACCCCTTGTTCGATTGGCCGGTAGGCTTCTCCTGGGAGCTCTACCCACTTTCCTTCACTTTTCATATCCGGAGAAAGCACGACGGACTTGGCAGTAATACCTGCCTCCACAGCGCCGGTCATAATGTACTGGTTGGTTTGGGCGATGCTCTCGCCGTAAGCCAGTTTGGGCTGAACGGCGTCGTATACGCCATAGTATTTGAAATAATTGACCGCCTGTTCGCCGTAAGGTGCGGTCCTCGGGTTGGCGATGGCGATTTTTCGCACAGTCTCCGCCAGAAGGAAGTCAGGCGTGGGCTGCAGTTCTATGGTATTATTCAGTGTCCAAAGCACCAGTGAACCGTACGCGTAAATCCGGGGGGTGCCTGCCGCTTTGCCCGCCTGCGCCAAAGCTTCCGGATATTTCATGTCGGCGGATATCAGCAGGCTGTACGGCGCGCCCTGCAGGATCTGGGCGGACAGCTTGCCGGATGAGCTGATCACCACATCGGCCCCGATGCCGCTTTCCTGCTCAAAGGCCTTTTCCAGTTCCTCCATAGCAAACTGCACGTTGGCGGCGACGGCGACAGTGATGGTTCGCCGCTTTCCGTTTCCCTCTCTCTGATTTTGCGAACCAGTACACTGGATAAGCAAAGCGGCCAGGGCTAAGATCAACAGGGGTGATTTTTTCATGTTCCTGTTTTGATAGGGGAAATTTTTCTTTTCAGGGGGCTTCAAAAAACGGGTGCAATAAAAAGGGCACGCTGCCTGGCGTGCCCTCGGGATAAGAAGAAAATCTTTATTTACTTAACGCGCATATGAAATGGCGCGCTTTTCGCGGATAACCGTCACTTTGATCTGGCCCGGATACTGCATCTCATCCTGGATTTTCTGCGAGATCATGAAGGAGAGGTCGTCGGCGTACTGGTCGGTCACTTTTTCCGACTCGACGATGACGCGCAGTTCGCGGCCCGCCTGCATGGCGTAGGCTTTCTGTACGCCGTCGTGGGCCATGGCCAGTTCTTCGAGCTCGCCGATGCGCTTGAGGTAGCTCTCCAGGATTTCGCGGCGGGCACCGGGGCGGGCGCCGGAGATGGCGTCGCAGGCCTGCACGATGGGAGAGATGATGTTGTTCATCTCGACCTCGTCGTGGTGGGCGCCGACAGCATTGCAGACAATGGGGTGCTCTTTGTACTTTTCACAGAGCTTCATGCCCAGGATGGCGTGGGAGAGTTCCGTTTCCTCCTCCGCCACTTTGCCGATATCGTGGAGCAGGCCGGCGCGTTTGGCCATTTTGGCCTGTTTGGGGCTAAGGCCGAGTTCGGCGGCCATGATGGCGCAGAGGTTAGCCGTTTCGATGGAGTGCTTCAGCAGGTTCTGGCCGTAGGACGAGCGGAAGCGCATGCGCCCCACCATTTTGACCAGGTAGGCGTCCAGCCCGTGCAGGTCGAGGTCGATCACGGTGCGCTCGCCGATCTCGACGATCTGTTCGTCCAGCTGTTTGCGCACCTTGGCCACCACCTCTTCAATGCGGGCGGGGTGGATGCGGTATTGTCTACCACCAGCCGTTTCAGGCCAGGCGGGGTACTTCGCGGCGGATGGGGTCGAAGCTGGAAATGATGATACCTCCGGGGTGTCGTCGACGACGATCTCGGCGCCGGTAGCGGCTTCCAGGGCGCGGATGTTGCGGCCTTCCCGGCCGATGATCTGCCCTTTGAGGTCGTCGGAGTCCAGGTTGAAGACCGACACTGTATTTTCGATGGTGTATTCGGCGCACATGCGCTGAATGGTCTGGATGATAATCTTCTTGGCCTCCTTGTTGGCCGTCACCTTGGCCTGCTCGACGGCGCTTTTGACCAGGGCCATGGAGTCGGTCTCCGCTTTCGCCTTGACGGCTTCCAGGAGTTGCTCCCTGGCTTCGGCCTCGCTCAGGTTGGCGACCTTTTCCAGTTCGGTGATGAAGCGTTCGTTGGCGGCGTCGAGTTCTTCTTTGCGGCGGGCCATTACCTTGTGTTGCTTTTCCAGGTTCTCGCGCAGGGCGATGGCGTCGGCCTCGCGCTGTTCCAGGTCGGCCTGCACGGCGTCGAGGGATTTGCTTCTTTCTTCGAGGCGGTCCTGCCTTTGCTTCAGCTCCGATTCGACGGCTTTGAATTCCACTTCCCGCTCTTTCAGCTCTACCATCTGCTCGGCTTTGTGAGCCTCGAACTCGATCTTGAGGCGGTTGAACTTCTCTTTCGCCTCCTGTATCTTGCGCTGCTTGATGCGCTCGTTCTTGTTTTCCGCCGTGGAGTAGATCTTTTCCGCCTTGGTTTCCGCTTCGTCGATAATGCGTTTGGCGGTGATGCGGGCCTCCTTGACCTCCAGGTCGGCCTTGGCGTTCATCTCGTCGATATACTTCTGGTTGGCCTTCTGCAGGGTGGACCGGACAATAAGATATCCGATGATGACACCTACGACGAGGCCTGCGACTCCGAATATTATTTCCATAATGTTTTTGTTTTGGGGGATAACGCAAACATCCCCGACAATAATGATAACTAATTGGGCCGGACGGGAGCAGGAGGGGAAGAGGAGGCTGATGGCGTTCGGTTGTTAGTTGTCGGTTGCCGGCGGGCAGGCAGCTCCGCCCAACAAACAACAGACAACTAAACTTCCTTCACGTCAAAAGCCGGTCGAGCAAGGCATCCATGTTGGCAAGCTTGGCAGAAAGGGCGGGGTCGTTGGCGACGGCCTGTTTAGCTTTGTGCAGTTCTACCGCATAAGTCAGGAGCGCCATGGAGAGGCAATCCTGTTTGTCCTTATTGGTATAGGTCAGCTGAAAGCGGTTCACTTTCTCGTTGACCTCGTTGACGATCTTGCGGATAGCAGGCTCATCGGACGCGTCGATCTTCAACGGATAAGGCCTGCTGGCAATCAATACGGTTATATGCTTCGTCTCTTTATTCTGCACTCCACTTCTGCTTTTATTGCTGGCGCAACCACTCAATACATTGATCGATTTCGTGAATGTATTGATCAAGCTGATCTTTCAGCTCTTTTGAATGCTCGGGTTGCTCTTCCCGCTGCAAGTCCAGTGCTCGCTGCGTTTTTTCGAGCTTATCTTTCAAAGCGCCGGCTTTCCCTTTCTGAAGGTCCAGCTCAGCTTTCAGTTTTTTGTTTTCTTCCTGCAAGGCGGCGTTTTCCCTTTGGACGCGCTCCATCTTGAGCGCCAGCTGCCTTATTTTGAGCTCGATGCTGTCGATTTGCTCTGATATGTCCATTTTGGGATATTGTATTTCGGGCTTCGCCCTCGGGTGCGTTGTGCACAGGGGCTCTTGCCTCACGCAGAGGCGCAGAGTACGCAAAGTTTGAAAAACTATTTAATTTTCTGTGCCTTTGCGCCTAACCACGAATCCACCTGACCCACAATCACAGCATTAACGCCGGATCGACGCTCCCAATTGCGACTCGTAAGCCTCGATCAGTTGATTAACGACCTTGTCGACCTCCTTGTCTTTCAACGTTTTGGCCGGGTCTTCGAAGAGGAAGCTGACGGCATAGGATTTTTTGCCCTTGCCCAGCTGCGCCTCATTTTCGTAGACGTCGAAGAGGTTAATGTCCTGAATGAGCTTCTTGCCTACTTTTCTGGCTAACGCCACAATATCACTAAAATTTACGGAATTATCAATAACCAGGGCCAAATCCCTGCGCACCGTGGGATATTTGTTCAGCTCCTGGTATTCTATCCTGTGTTTGCGCACGGCCTTCAGCATGGTTTCCCAGTTGAAATCGGCGTAACAGACGCCGCTGCGGATGTCCATCTGCTTGCACAACCGGGGCGACACCTTGCCGAACTGCACCAGCACCTGCTGCCCCCGGTGGTACTGCATGCCGTAGGCAAACGTCTCATCCTGTATGGCCGTCTCCTGGTAGGCGGCAAGGCCAAAGCGGGCGAGCACGTTGCTCACTATGGCTTTAAGGCTGTAGTAGTCGGCGTCGCCCTTGCGGTTGTCGAGCCAGCTCTCGGGGTAGCGAGCGCCGGACAGGAAGAGGCTGAGGTGCTGCCGCTCGTCGATGCCGTTTCCGCCGTGGCGGTAAGTGCGGCCGAATTCGAACAGCTTCAGGTCCGTCTGCTGGCGGTTCTGGTTGTGGACGACGGCGCTCAGCCCGCTGAAGAGCATGTCGGGGCGCATGATGTCCAGGTGTACGTTGGAGGTGTTGTGGATGTAGACCAGTTCTTCCTCTCCTATACTCTTATAGATTCCCTTGTAGAAACGCGATTCCGACAGGGAAAGCGCCATCATCTCGTGGAAGCCGTTGGCCGCCAGGTAATCGCCGATGGTGTTGCGCAGCTCGTCCGGGTCGGGCTTCGGAGCGATGTTGATGCCGGTCTTGACCTGCTCCGGGATGGGCACTTTGTTGTAGCCATAGATGCGCAGGATTTCCTCGATCACATCGGCCTCGCGGGTGACGTCCGATTTGTTGGTCGGGACGGCCACGGTGAAGGCTTCCTCCCCGTCGGAGAGCACCTCCATCTCCAGCGCCTTCAGGATGCTGTGCACCTCCTCTCGGGGGATGGCAATGCCGATCAGGCGGTCGATGTGGGCGTATTTTACCGTTACTTCCGCCGGTTTGACGGGTTCCGGATAAATATCCACCACCTCGCTGGCAATCTCGCCGCTGCCCAGTTCCTTCATCAACATCGCAGCGCGCTTGAGCGCGTACATGGCGATATTGGGGTCGCTGCCCTTTTCGAACACCTTGGCCGCATCGGTGCGCAGGTTGTGCCCCATGCTGGTGCGGCGGATCCACTTGGGGTTGAAGTGGGCGGATTCCAGGAAGATGTCGGTAGTATCGTCCTTGACGCCGGAGTTGATCCCGCCGTAGACGCCGCCGATGCACATGCCGTGTTCTTCCCCGTTGCAGATCATGAGGTCTTCGCCGGTCAGCTCGCGCTCCACCTCGTCGAGGGTAGTGAATTTCGTGCCTTTCGGCAAGGCCTTGACGACGATCTTGTTGCCCGTCACCTGCCGCAGGTCGAAAGCGTGGAGCGGCTGCCCCAGCTCGTGCAGGATGAAGTTGGTGATGTCCACCATATTGTTGATGGGCCGCAGGCCGATGGACAGCAGGCGGTTGCGCAGCCAGTCCGGCGATTCTGCTATGGTAAGGCCTTTGACGGTCACGCCGGCATAGCGGGGGCAGGCTTCGGTATCTTCCACCACCACTTCCACCGGCAGGCTGTTGTTGTCCGGTTTGAAATGATCCACCTTCGGCAAACGGACTTCGCCGCTGTGGCCGTGGTTGATCTTCAGGTAGGCCGCCACGTCCTTGGCCACCCCGATGTGGTTGGTCGCGTCCGAGCGGTTGGGCGTCAGGCCGATCTCGTAGACGACGTCGGTCTCGATCTTGAAATAATCCCGGGCGAGGGTGCCGATAGGCACGTCATCGGGTAGAACGACGATCCCGCTATGGTCTTCGCCTATGCCCAGCTCGTCCTCCGAGCAGATCATGCCTTCGGAGACCTCACCGCGAATCTTGCCCTTTTTCAGTATCAGCGGCTCCTCGCTGTTGATGGGGTAGAGCGTCGTGCCGGCGGTGGCTACCATGACGGTCTGCCCCGCGGCCACGTTGGGCGCGCCGCAGATGATCTGCAGGGGCCCGTCGCCGTTGCCGATATCCACTTTGGTGAGGGAGAGGCGGTCGGCATTGGGGTGCCTGCCGCATTCCAGCACTTTGCCCACCACGACGCCTTCCAGGCCGCCCTTAATGGTTTCGACCTGCTCCATGCCTTCCACCTCCAGCCCGATGCCGGTGAGGATTTCGGAGAGTTCATCGGGGCTGAGGGGTATATCGAGGTATTGTTTTAGCCAGTTTAGTGATATTTTCATGGTTCTCTGCTGTAATTATTGTATTTACAGTCCCCACCGCCCGTTTTAGTTCGTAAAAACCCGATTTCGGGCGGCGGAATTTTTCAGGGCACAAAGATAGGGATTAATGAGGTAATCTGTTTATACTTAACGGCAATAGGTTTTCCCGACACTTTGTGTGCGGGACAGGTAGTGCATTTGCCCTCCCCGCCCCTTAATCCCCTAAAGGGGAAATCCTCCCATAAATGCACAAAACCTATTGCAGCGGAGTATAGTTATTCGGCGCAATTCGCAATTCGCAGTTTTTACCCGGCCAAGGCACGAGGACGGGCGCAGTTCGCCTCCGGATCAAGTGGTGGGCAGGCCCGTCCACCGATGGCCTTCCGCCGCCTGCCGGTTCCCCGCCGTCAACCGTCCGCCGACTCCCTCTCCGCCACCCTCTACGGCGGCATCCACTATGACATGGACAGCACCGCCATCGCCCAGGCGATACAGGTCAAGCCCGTTATTGCCTCTACCGGCGGCGGCCCCTCCTTTTCCCACCTGGAACGCTCCACCCCCGAGCGCGGCTGCACGTGGGATGAACTGCCGGGCACCTAAAAGGAAGCGGAGGAGATCGCAGCCATCATTGAAAAGCAGCAGGGAAAAGCCGAAACCCTCCAAGGCTACCGGGCCACCGAAGAGTCCTTCAAAACGCTGGGAAAGGAGGGCCCTTCCCCCCGCATCCTCCACCTGGCCACCCATGGCTATTTCAATTCCGACCCGGAAGAGAAAGCGAAAGCCTCTCCCCGGTTCACCGAGCTGCCCGCTTTCAAGATCTCCAACCACCCCATGATCCGCTCCGGCCTCATCCTGGCCGGCGGCAACCAGGCGTGGCGCGGCAAGCCCGTGCCCGAAGGACTGGAAGACGGCATCCTCACCGCCTACGAAGTCAGCCAGGTGGACCTGAGGAATACAGAGCTGGCCGTCCTCTCCGCCTGCGAGACCGGCCTGGCGATATCGACGGCAACGAGGGGGTCTACGGCCTGCAGCGGGCGTTCAAGATCGCCGGCGTGAAAAATATCATCATGAGCCTGTGGGCGGTGCCGGACCAGCAGACGCAGGAGATGATGTCGGCCTTCTACGGCCACTGGCTGAACGAGGGGATGGAGATTGCGGACGCGTTCCGCAAGGCGCAGGGGGAGATGCGGGAGCGGTATGGGGAGCATTATTATTGGGCTGCCTTTGTGTTGGTCGAGTGATTTGAATGGTCAAGTTGGGGTTCAACTTCAAGTTGCGCCCCAACTTCTACCAATTTCCAAAGCGCATATTGCTATATTTGTTCAATGCAAAAAGAGTTCAACATCACCGGCGTTTGCTACCCGCACCTCCATTACATGATGGACACCAGCGGCAAGCTGGCCGACATTATGGAGATGGTAGAGCGGGGGAAGTACTTCATCATCAACCGGCCGAGGCAGTACGGGAAAACGACGACGCTGTACCTGCTTTCCGAGGCGCTGTCGAAAAGGGAGGGGTACTTGCCCCTACGAATGAATTTTCAGGGCATCGACGAGCAGTGGCACGAATCGGATAGCGCGTTTGCCAGAATGTTCGTCAACCAACTGGCGGATGCGCTTGAATTTCAGGCTCCTGCACTGGCGCCCATCCTTGAAGCAGCCAGGAAGAACGTGGCGGATATGGGCGGCCTCTCCAAAACCATCACCCGTCTGGTACAGCAGTCGGAAGAAAAACTCGTGCTCCTCATCGACGAAGTAGACGCCAGCAGCAACTTTTTCCCCTTTCTCAATTTTCTAGGTATGCTGCGCACCAAATACCTGGACCGGTACGCTCCTCAGCATGCCACCTTTCACAGCATCGTACTGGCAGGAGTACATGACATTAAAACCCTAAAGTCGAAAGTGAGGCCGGATGAAAAGGCCCAATATAACAGCCCCTGGAACATCGCAGCCGATTTCAAGGTAGAGATGAGCTTTTCCCCGGCAGAGATCGCTCCCATGCTGGAGGAATATGCACAGGCGGAAGGGGTGCAGGTAGACGTGCCGGCCATGGCGGAAAAACTATACTACTACACCTCCGGCTACCCCTTTTTGGTGAGCAAGCTCTGCAAAATCATCGCCGAAGATATTATGCCGCAAAAAGAAGCGCGCGCCTGGACGATGGGTGATCTCGAACAGGCCGTCAACCTCTTGCTGCGCGAGAACAACACCAACTTCGACAGCCTGATCAAAAACCTGGAGAACAACCCTGGCTTGTACAAGCTCACCTTTGAGATTATCGTCAACGGCGTTGAAGTACCCTTTGACCCGCATGAGCCCACGATCAGCCTGGGCAGGCTGTACGGCGTCTTCAAACCAAATAGCGGAGTGAAGATCCACAACTGGATCTATGAGCAGATTCTGTTCAACTACATGACGGCCAAGGCCTTCAACCAGTACCTGGAAAGCCGGAGGGAGGATTTTCCCACCTCTTTCACCAAAGAACACAACGAGCTCGACCTCGAATCCGTGCTGCTCAAATTCCAGCAGTACATGAAGGAGCAGTATAGCCAAAAGGACCAACCCTTCCTCGAGCGCGAATGGCGCCTGGTTTTCCTCGCCTTCCTAAAGCCCATCATCAACGGCAAAGGGCACGACTTTAAAGAACCGCAGGTGTCGGAGGAAAAGCGCCTCGACATTGCTGTCACCTATTTCCACCACAAATACGTCATCGAATTGAAACGGTGGTATGGCCCGAAGGCTCACCAGAAAGGCCTCGATCAACTCGCCGGTTACCTCGGACGCCAGGGCCTGGGCGCCGGCTACCTCATCATCTTCGAGCACCGCACGGAAAAAACCTGGCGGCAGGAGCGTATCCGGCATAAGGACAAGGATATCTTTGCGGTTTGGGTGTGAGCTATTACTTAGGCGCTTAATTCCTACCTGCACCATCCGGATTTGACGAACAGCTCCTTTTCGTCCCCCTTTTTAGCCCACCACCAATATATGCACACAACTTTATTGTAAGTGCCGCAAAGGCACCCGGCCCATTGCCATTCTCCCTTCCCCAACCTGTCATATTTGTAAAAATAAACGTATTTTCGCAGCCAAATGCCCACCCCACTAAACCTGATCCGCTATCCAATTGTAAGAAGATAAGCGCGCTACAGTATATGGTTCGTCCAGCTACGAAGGCATCCGGTTTCCATGACCCACAAAACTTTGTGCCGCTTTTGTGCCTTCGTGTTTTTGTGGCAGGAAAAAGCGCGATGTCCGGCAGTATGCAAAATAAACTGACTATACTCCTAACTAAATAATAAGCCAATGTTTTTTGAACTCAACGAAGAGCAACTGGCCGTGCAAGCAGCGGCCCGCGAATTCGCCCAGAAAGAACTCAAGCCCGGCGTGATCGAGCGCGACGCCAAAGGGCTGTATCCCAAAGAGGAAGTCCGCAAAATGGCGGAGCTGGGCTTTATGGGCATGATGGCCTCCCCCGAATACGGCGGCGGCGGCATGGATACCCTCTCCTACGTGCTGGCCATGGAAGAAATCTCCAAGGTGGACAGCTCCTGCTCGGTCATCATGTCGGTCAACAACTCCCTGGTGTGCTGGGGGCTGGAGACCTACGGCACCGAAGAACAAAAAGCGAAGTACCTGCCCCGGCTGGCCAGCGGCGAATGGATCGGCGCTTTCTGCCTCTCCGAACCGGAAGCGGGCAGCGACGCCACCAGCCAGCGTACCACCGCCGTCGACATGGGCGACCACTACCTGCTCAACGGCACCAAGAACTGGATCACCAACGGCGGCACCTCCAAGCTGCACCTCGTCATCGCCCAAACCCACCCGGAGGCCGGCCACCGCGGCATCAACGCTTTCATTGTGGAGACAGACTGGGACGGCGTGGCCATCGGCGCCAAGGAAGACAAACTGGGCATCCGCGCTTCGGATACCCACACTATTATGTACACGGACGTGAAGGTGCCCAAGGAAAACCGCATCGGCGACGACGGCTTCGGCTTCAAGTTCGCCATGAAGACGCTCAACGGCGGCCGCATCGGCATTGCCGCCCAGGCGCTGGGCATCGCCGGCGGCGCCTACGAGCTGGCACTGGAATACTCCAAGCAGCGCGAGGCCTTCGGCAAGCCGATCAGCAAACACCAGGCCATCGCCTTCAAACTGGCCGATATGGCTACCGAGATCGAAGCTGCCAAACTGATGGTCTACCGCTCTGCCTGGCTGAAAGACCAGGGCATGGACTACGATACGGCCAGCGCCATGGCCAAGCTGTATGCCTCGGAAGTGGCCATGCGCCATACGGTGGAAGCCGTGCAAATCCACGGCGGCTATGGTTACGTGAAGGAATACCACGTCGAGCGCCTGATGCGCGACGCCAAGATCACCCAGATTTATGAGGGAACGTCGGAAATCCAGCGCATCGTGATTTCCCGGGCCATCCTGCAGGGGCAGTTGTACCTGCCGGTCTTCGGGGGCGCGCTGGAGCAGAAGGTGTAAGCTTAAGGAAGGACTACTTTCCGATTTGGGCGCCGAGATTTGACAAGTTTCTTAGTGCCGCAGGTTGAAAAATAATAAAAACATGTCTTGTTCGCGAGAGACTATGTCTCGATGCGGGATAGTGAGTAAGTCTCCGACTTACGTGGATAAGAAGGCCAGAAATACGCAAGTCGGAGACTTGCAAGTTGAACCGCATCGCGTCATAGACGCTCGCGAACAGAAGAGGGCTTATAAGTATTCAACCTGCGGCACTATAAAACTTGTCAAGTCTATCCCAGCACTTTGTTCCAAGAACATTAGCTCCTTACAAGGTCCTCAACGGCCATTTTCGGGGTGCGGTCCACCCGGAATAAGCCCCAGTGTTTCTCGGGTTCCATCGGGTCGGGCGACCCTTTCCAGGGTTCGTCGAAGGCTTCGAATACAAAGGTGAGGATACGTTCGGCGGTGATCCACTCCATCAGGTCGTCGTAGTAGATTTTCTGCATCTCTTCGTTGACATGCTCCGCATCAATCCCCCGGCCGTTGGAATTGGTCGTCCAGCCGGCTTCTGTGATCACTGTTGCTTTGTCGGGATACAAGTTGGCAATGGAGTAATAGTTGTCTTTGGTGTACTCCAGGGATTCGTGGATGTGCTTGTATTCCCAGACCGGATAAGTATGGATCGAAATGAAATCGACCACTTCCGCCAGAGGCTTCAGTTTACTTAACCATGGAACATAATTTTCGCAGAAGGTAACGGGCTGTTTGGCCCCTTTTTTGATCAGCTTGACGTACTCAATCACGCGCTTCACCGGCACGTAGTGGTCCGTCCAATCCACGCAGGCCTCATTGCCGGCCGAGAGCGAACAGATGATATCCGGATATTGGTTGGCCAGCTCGATCAGGTGGTAAATGCGCTGCAGGTTTCCGGTGCGGTTTGTTTCCAGCTGCTCTTCCGAATAAACGCCGCCGCCCCACGGGCAACCGAAATTATTCATTTCGGCCTCGATGAAAGCGCCCAGCATCACCTTGAAGTCCAGCTTTTCGTTCCGAATGACCTGGAGTACGGTTTCGCTGTGCGGGTCACAATCGTAAAGGCGCAGATATTTCCAATGTCCGTGGAGGATCAGCAGGTCTTCTTTGACCTGTTCGTAAGTAGGATATTGGCCTCCGGGGTGTTGCCCCTCCCGGAATCCGGAATAGCAGATAGCGCTCCCATACGGGAAGGGCAGTTTTTCAGAATGATCCATGTGCGGTTTACTTCTTAGAATTTGAGGTTACCCCTGGCGTCCCATAGCCCCCAGTAGGCGCCGACATCGCCTTCTGCGCCTACTTTCCATGCCTCGTCAAAGGAGGAGAAGTAGAACATTTCAATATTTTCCTGGGCAGACCACTGCTGCATATTCAGAAAATACCTCAATGCATTTTCCATTGACGGCTGGGCATCGTTCAGGCCTGTGCCCTGGCTTGGCCATCCGGTCTCGGTAATGATCACTTTCTTTCCCTGGCCGGCATGTAAGGCCTGGTAGTACATCTGTTTGGCGTGCATCAGAGAATAGTCGATGTGGCAGCTTTCCCAGTAGGGATAACAGTTGGCCAGGATAACATCGCAGGCGGCGGTAATGTTCGGGCGGACGCTGAATTCGTAATAGGCGTCCACATATCCTACCGTGGTATCTGGCAGCGCTTCCTTAACCCGGGCGATGTATCCCAGCAACTCTTCTTCCGTCAGGTCCTTTCGGTACATCACCTCATTGCCAACGGCGGCAATATCCACGTAGCCTTCTCTTGCCAGTTTGATCAAGCCGGCTATTTCTTCTTCGATTAAGTCCTTATCATCGCCCAGCCAGGCACCCACCAGGGTTTTCAGCCCGAATTCGCGAGCGACCACCGGGATTAGTTCGTTGCCCTCAATACAGGAAAAAGAACGAATCCATTTTGTGTAGGGAGCAATGATGGCCATGCGGCGCCGTATCTGCTCCTTGGTCAGTATGGAGCCTGGTTTTTGCCCTTCCTCATAAGCGCTGTAACACAAACCGTGCATGCCGTTATCCAACGTTTCACGGAATAACTCGCTCAGTTCCTTCCGGCTTTTGTTGGAGAGGTCTATTCCTTTTAACCCTTTGATTTTACCTGATCTGAAAGACATATTTTAGTTGGTTTAAAGTAATTCTTAAAAAATAACTTCACGGTCCTTAGTTGTAGTGAAGTGAAGCAGCCAGCCAGAGTTCCGGCAGAGCCAGGCTGCTGAACGAGCCCCAACTAAGGACCTCAAACAGTGAAGTTATTTTTTAATCACTACTAAGTTTGCCGTTAGACAAATTTCCGTTTTTCCGTTTTATCCCACAACCCCCATCGGGTGCCTACTTCCCCTTCATGATAAACTTTCCAGGATTCGTCGAACGAGGAGAAATAGAACAGGTCGATGTTGTGCTCTTTGGCCCATTTCTGGACATTGATGAAGTATTTCATCGCATTTTCATCTGACGGCCGGGCCTCCGACACTTCTTGTCCGTCGCTTGGCCATCCGGTTTCAGTGATGATCACTTTTTTACCGTTAGCCGCTTCTTTGGCCAATCCATACATGTGTTGAACGTACAGCAGGGCGTGGTCATTATCGGCGCCTTCCCAGAAGGGGTAACAGTTTATCAGGATCACATCACAGGCCTCTGCCAAAGCGGGCATTTCCAGGAAATGGTAATAGGCGTCTACATAGCCTACCGGAATGTGCCCGGGGATCAATGCTCTGGCCTGCCGGATGTACCGGATCATTTCCTGTTCGGAAAGTTCGTTGCGGAGCAATACCTCATTGCCCACCGCCGCGATATCCACCAGGCCATCTTTGGCCAGTTTGGCGAGCGCTTTGATCTCTCTTTCGTTGCGTTCCCGGTCGGCGCTGATCCAGGCGCCCACCATTGTTTTCAGGCCCTTGTCGTGGGCGATTCGGGGGATCAGCTCATTGCCTTCGGTACAGGAAAAAGAACGGATCCATTTTGTATAGGGCATGATGATCTCCAATCGCCGGCGAATCTGGGATTCGGACAATATATCGCCGGCTTCCTGGCCTTCCACATAGGGGCTGAAACACAATCCGTGCAGGCTGTCCTGGAGTGTATTGGAAAACAAGGCCTGGATTTCTGCTTTGGATTGTCCGTTAAAATTAAATCCGGGCAGGCTATTTAAATTCAATCCTCCTCCTATCCGGGAAAGCAATCTGCCCGGCAAATAAGCGGATGAACTTGCCTTTGCCTTTTTCTTTCGTTCTATGGCTGCCCGTATTTCATGGGCCCTTTCTTCGGTAACATCGTAGGTGCGCATGACCAGCATGGCGATAAGTGTCCCCATCATGGGAACGCCGGAAAAAAACAGCCTTAAACCGGTCACGGCTCCTTCCGGCTGAGCGCCGGCATCCGGATTGAAGCCCACAAATGTCATGATGGCGCCGCTCAGCAGCCCGGCGATGGCAAAACCGAACTTGACCATCCACCAGTAGATGGCGCCGAAAATGCCTTCCCGCCGCTTACCCGTATTCAGTTCGTCCAGGTCGCACACATCGGCCGTCATGGACATCATCAGGGTGAACAGGCTGCCGATCCCGAAAGAAAAGAAGGGAAGCGCGAAAATGAACATATACGGCTTGCCCGGTATGAACAGGAACCAGAGCAGGATATATCCGAAGATGGAAATTCCCTGCGAGAGCATGAAGGCGTTCTTCTTTCCTATCTTTTTAGACATCCAGGCCACGGTGGGTATCACGGCAAAGGTGGTTATCAAAGCGCCTATGCTCCCGAAAAGAGTAGGCCATATTCCGGCAGCTCCTGCATTCCCACTGAATAAATGATAAACGATGATAAAAAAGGAGAAGGCGGCAACCGTGTTAAAAGCATTGAAGATCAGGAAAGTGGAAATGCACAGTTTCCGGAACGGGACAGACTTGAAGGCTTCTTTGAACCCGTCTAATATTTCTTTCAGGCTGCCGCCGATATTCTTCAGGCTTAACGGAACGAGGCTTTCGTCATCTTTGGTGGATTTGCTTTTTATGAAAATGGCGGGGATCATAGCCAATATCATACACGACACCCCAACCCAGACGGAGAGGGTCCGCGTGGCCGTGTCCGCATTTTCAAACCAACTTGGGTCATACATCACCACCCAGAACCAGGGAGCGATCACCCAGGCCCACTGCCCGATCCACTGGGCTACGGCCATGATGTCGGTGCGCTCGTGAAAATCGTCGCTCATCTCATAACCCATAGCGACGTACGGCACGCTGAAGATCGTGAGGCCCAGGTAAAACACAAATGACCAGAGCAGGAAGTAGGTGAAGTTGTAATCCACCCCGTTCTCTCTGTACAATTGCCACATCACCACAAACGAGATGCCCAGGATAATGGCGCCAATAAAGACATATTGCCTTCGCCTTCCCCAGATGGAGCGGGTGTTGTCGGAAATGAATCCCATGATGGGGTCGGTAATGGAATCGAAGACCCGGGGCAGGAAAAACAGGATTCCCCACATCCAGCCCGGAAAGCCCAGGTCCTGAACCAGTACGACCATAAAAATCCCCAGCGCTGCCGGGAACATTTGATTGGCAAGCATTCCCAGTCCGAAGGCAACCTTCTGCCCGAAAGGAACTTTATGCGCGGCTGTTTTTGTGTTGCTCATTCAAAAAGTTTAGAAGACACCTCTGCAATTCTCCTGTAATGATACGACGATCCTGTCAACTTCAGTAGCCCCACTGGGAAGTTCTTCAAATTCAAGGCCAGGATAGGATAGTGCATCTTTCCAACTTTGAATGGTAGCGCTAAAAAACTGAGAGGCTGAGGGGTCCGTTTCATAAACGATTATATCATAGGATTCCCCTTGGTCGCCTCCAAACCGGGTGATAACCTGCCATTCCCCGTTCCTTTTAAAAGAGGTGTTGGTATGGTCCGATTGGGGATAATATTTATTATCCGAGGGTTTTAGCAGCACCCAAATATCCTTATCATGAGATTCCGGATAAACGCCCATTGTCAGAATCCGGCATTTGACGGAATCGCCTTCAACCGGCGATGTTATCTGGACCTTTTTCACCGGGAACTCTACCTGCAATTTGTTCCCTTCCGCCACCTGTTCGATTTGGCCCGGCATAGTAACCGTTCCGACCGAGTATCCACCAAAAATGATCAGTATGAAACCAATGATCCCCAGTAGAATCCTCATTTTGATATCCATCAGGCCCAGCTTTGCGCTGTCAACGATCGCAATGAGCATTAAAACAGCACCCACTATCATGATTACTATTTCTGCAGACATATCCTACGATTTTAGAAATGGCATAATTATAATTTCCCCCGGCGCGATTCCAATTCTGCTTTGATTTCCCGTGCCCGCTCTTCTGTCAGGCTGTACGTCCACATGACCCAAATGGCCAATCCTGCTGTAAATGCGGGAATGGCGATATCCGCAATTCGCAAATTGGTCATCGTTTCCGCTGTTTGCTGAGCTAACGTTTGGTCAAAGCCTACCGTTTTTAATACCAATCCGCCCAGAACCAGAGCCAATCCCTGGCCCAGTTTCACCATCCACCAGTAGATGGCGCCAAATGTTCCTTCTTTGCGGGGCATGCCATTATTCAATTCATCCAGGTCGCACACATCCGCCGTCATACTCATCATCAATGTAAACAAACCACCTATACCAAATGCCATTAGCGGAATGGGCATAAAGATTAACCACGGATTCGCGGGGTTGAACCCCCACCACTTAAGGCCATATCCTACGATGGAAATAGCAGTGGAAATGATAAATGCCTTTCTTTTGCCCACTTTGTTGGCCATCCAGGTAATAATGGGAATGACCATAAAAGCAGTTACCATGGCGCTGATGGTGGAAAACCAGGCCGGCCAATTTCCGGCAAGGCCGTAGTCGCCTTTGAACATGTAGAAGACAATGATAAAGAAGCTAAAGGAGGCCACCATCTGAAATCCGTTGAAGACCAGAAACGTAGCGCCGCACAACTTAACAAAGGGCTTGTTTTTACTGACCTCAACAATCCCCTGGAAAAGGTCTTTCAAATTAGAGAACAGAGAACGAAACGATAATTCTTTTCTGTTTCCCATATGTGAAGCATCGATGCCTTTACAGAAAATAGCGGGTAATATCCCTAAAACAATACATATAGCACCAACAAATATGGAAAGCCGCCGAACACCAACGGCTTGTGATTCAAACAGATCAGGGTTGGCGATAATCACCCAAAACCAGGGAACGATCATCCAGGCGACCTGGCCTACTATTTGTGAAAATGCCATCAGGCGGGTACGTTCGTTATAATCCGAAGTCATTTCGTAACCCAATCCGATCAAAGGCGTGGAGAAGATGGTATTACCAATTAAATAGATCAGCGATACGATGAGAAAATACCAGAAATTGAAGGTTTGCGAATTATTCTCATCAAGCTGCCACAAGAGGGCAAATAATACCCCGCTTAATATGGCGCCTGCAAAAATATAGGGCCTTCTGCGCCCAAACCTCGACCTGGTATTGTCAGAAATGAAACCCATGATAGGGTCAGTGATGGCATCAAATAACCTTGGTAAACCACCTAGTATCCCTGCCAGAAAAGGATCCATGCCAAAGGCAGTCAGCAAAAAGAACATGAAGATCCCCAATGCGCCCGGCAAGAGGTTATTCACCAGGTGGCCGGCGCCGAAAGCAGCCTTCTGGACGATAGGCACTCTATCGCTGGCAGGAGTTGTATATTTTGACATGATTTTTCGTTTTGGTTATTGACCTCCTTTATTTATTGGGAATTACAATGGTTTGAATGGCTTGTGAACTTATTGAAATATGTATTGGCCTTTCTCTTAATGAAAGGTTTATATACCGTGTACTTTCACCCGGGTTAAAAACCACTGCCGCAATAGAACCATCGGGGTTTTGAGCAGCAGTCACCATCAAATCCGGATCCGGATTTTCAAACCCGATCCTTCTGGCCCCCGGGCGAATGAATTTGCTGAAGTGGGCCATCGTGTAATAGAGCGGCGTGAAATACACCTCATCCTTTTCCGGGTCGACGATCACCGGCGCCACGCACCAGTTCTTGAACCAGTTGGGCCCGCCCTGCCGGTCCAGGACCATATTCCAGTCCACCCAGCCATCGACCCAGTTGTTGAGGCAACCAATGATATCGCGGGCGTAACGGTAAACGGGGACGTATTTCGGATGGAGGTATCGCTGGTCTTCCGGCGCCCAGTCCCAGCCCCAGTCGGTGGCTTCCCTGGCCCAGTACCACTGGTCATCCTGCCATTTAGGCACCTGGGCATCGATACAAGCCTCGGACTGGATCAGGTGCTTGTCCGGAGCGGCCTCATGGGCATACTGCAGAGATTCCGGAAACCAGTCGTAGGTGCTGGCATACCAATGCACGGCGATGCCGTCATAGTATTTGGCCGATGCTTCATCCTGGTACATCACATCAACCCACTCTTTCAACTCTTCGCCCCGGTTCTGGTCGTAGCCGAGAATCTTTACCTCGTGTCCATCGGATTCGAGGCGCGGGCCCAGGTGGTTCTTCACAAAATCCGTCATCTCCTGCGGGCTGAAGTGCATGCTCTCCCAGTTGTTGTTGTTGCCCAGGGGCTCGTTCTCTACCGTGAAGCCCCAGATGCCGATCCCTTCGGCTTTGTAGGCATCGATATATCTGGAGAAAAACAAGGCCCAGGTGTCGTAGTATTCGGGCAACAACCTGCCTCCGCGCCAATCGTTATTATCTTTCATCCAGGGGGGGGCCGTCCAGGGCGAAGCGATAATTTTGAATCCTTCCTTGGATATTGCCATGGCCTCCCGAATCATCGGAATGATATCGCCGCGATCTTCTTCTATGGAAAAATGCTCCAGGGCTGTATCGCCTGCCACCGGCGCATAGGAATAATTGCTCAAAGAAAAATCGCAGGAATTCATGTGGGTACGGGTCAGGGAATACTTCGCCCCGCTTTCTCCGAAATAGGCCTCCAGGATCCGGGCGCGATTTTCCGGGCTCAGCCTGTTCAGCAGGGAAGCGGACGCCTCGGTAAAGGAGCCGCCGAACCCGGTGATGGTTTGAAAGGTTTCATCGGGCAACAATCGGATATTCGCCGCATTTTCTCCGGAAGGGAACTCCGTTATTCTTTCGAGCTGATTGCCGCTGGCGGAGGTTTCATAAACCTCCACGTCCAGGGTTTTTTCAGAAGCACAAGCACCGAGCATGATCACAAATAATAGCGTAAAACTATTTGAAGGTAACCTATTCATCTCAAAAATTTTCCCGTCAGAAAAATAAACAAATTATCATTCTTTCACAGGTGGCGGCAGAACTTCTTTGAGCAAGGCGGCTTCGTCTCCGCCGTAGGTCTTTGAGATCGGTTGCCCTCCTCTGCCCAAGCCTTCAAAAACGCCTTTATCTACTAAATCCCATACGGCGTATTTGGCCTTCCCGTCAATCGTAAAGAGCCCAAAGTGGTTTTCCGAACCACCCGGGTTTTGGGCATCTTTCCATTGCTCGTCAAAGGCCTCAAAGTAGAAACAGGAGATGCCGGCCTCATTGGTCCAGTCTCGCATAAGCTGATGATAAAGGGCCTCCTTGTATTCATCTGTGGCTTTAGATCCCTCCGGGCCATATAACTCATTGGACGAACTGGCCCAGCCCGTTTCACCGATGTGCAGGGGTTTGTCCACCCCCAGGCTTTTGACGTAGTCAGCGGTGTTTTGGTATTGTGTAATGGCGTAGTCCCGGGCCCGTTCCATAGCAGCGGCGATCTGTTCGCGCTTGGGCAGGCTGGCTTCCTCTTCGGTGACGCCCCAGAACTCAGGATTGTAGTGGGTGTCGTGCATGGGGTAGGTATGGAGAGAAATGAAATCTACCGCCCGTATGAGCTTTTCCAGGTCTTCGACGTGGTATTCCTCCCCGCCGCCGCCCCAGGAGGCGAAATTATCGGAGCTGGTGATCCAGAGGTCCTTCGGAAGTTGACCGGATTGCTTTAAGCCTTGCAGGTGATTGACCCACTTGAGGATCACCCCGGGTTGTACATAGTAGCCGGCCTGCCACTTGACCATAGCTTCGTTGCCCACGGCCAAGACTTTTACTATATCCGGATACTGATTGGCCAAAGCGGCTGCAGTTGCAATTTCCTCTTCGTTTTTTTCGCTTTCCGCGTTGTGGTCAGGTTCCTTGTCAGTAAATGCATTCTTACAATTGATCCAGGCACCCAGCATGACGTACATCTCGAAATTGGGGTCTTCCTTCTTGATTTCGCTTATTGCTTTTAATACGTTGGAGGCATGCGGCAGGTGCACTTTATAAGTCCGCAGGACTTTAATCCCCATCGCCGATAAGATTTTCATGTCTTCTTTGAGCTCCTCTACGGTTGGCTCAATACCGTGATCCCGATGCCTGTATCCGCCGAACGAAATAGCTAAATAATCCGGATTCCCCAGAATGTCTTTGGCGGTTACCGTTTTAATGGATTGGGCTTGATTTGAATTTTTGTCAGGCTCACTACTTTGACAGGAAAAGCAGAACAGAATAGCCATGGCTATTCCGGCAAATTGACTTATCCCCTTCGATTTCATTTTCCTGGTTTTATTTGATATATAACTAGTCCTGAGTACATTAGAACGGGGCTGCCTCAAAAGTACCTTTGCCGCAAATGCTGCGAAAGAATATCACGCTGAGTTTATCTTTTGCTCTGCGTGCATTGCGCCTCTGCGTGAACCTTTATTTTGTGCAGCTTCTTAATGGCCGATTTAATTAGGCCGGCTATACACCCTCACATAATCCACGAGCATCTTTTGTGGGAAAACGGTATTAGCACCTACCGGCCCGACAAAATTTCCTCCCACTGCGACATTTAAAAGAATGTAAAACGGATGATCAAACACCCATTCACCGTCTACATCTTCCGGGGTTATCTGATTGTACAGCACATCATCTACGTAAAAATTGATATACTCCGGCCCCCACTCAATTCCGAATATGTGGAAACCCGTATCAAATCGATCATTAGGTAAGACGTACTCTTTACTCACGGCCTCTCCCGCAGAATACCCCGGGCCGTGTACCGTTCCGATCAGTGTCGAAGGGTCTTGTCCACGGTATTCCATAATATCTATTTCGCCGCATTGTGGCCAGCTCACCTCATCAATATTGCTACCCAGTAACCAGAATGCCGGCCAAAGGCCTTGTCCCCAGGGCAATTGTATCCGCGCTTCAAAGCGTCCGTATTGTTGTTCCACCTTATCCTTGGTAGTTATCCGGGCAGAGGTATAAGCAGCACTCTGAAAAGATTCCTCCAGTACTGTGATATGCAACATGCCGCCTTCGACTTTAATATTCTCCGGGCGATCCGTATAATACTGCAATTCATTATTCCCCCAACCAGCAGGCAGGCCATTGTCGGTGCCATCTCCAAGCTCATAACTCCAGGAAGTTTCATCAATGGGGCCATCCGCATCAAAGTTATCCTCAAACGTGAGGTTCGTGAAAGTCGTCACCGTTTGCGTTTCATCTGCTTCGCAGCTGATACACAAAAGCACCAGGGCCACTGAAAAAAATAGGATACTTACAAGAGACCTATATGTTTTTGAAAAAAATGGCGTTCGCATCTTATTATTTTTGATTGATTAAGTATTACTCAAAAAGTTGCTTCTCCTTTCGATTTTCATTTTCGGGCAAAACTTCCTCATTTTTAATGGTTCCATGTTTACCCGAAAATGAAAATATCGAATTCCCTTTTTGAAGGATACTGAAAATTATTGTTGGTAGAAATAGACATTGTCCACATAGACCGTAGTCGCGCCGGTCGGCTGCCCCACCAGGATGTACTGTGCCATATTCGACCGGGTGGTTAGTCCGGTGAAGTTACTCAGCGGAATATCGTAACTCACCCAACCGCCCTGCATGGGCGCAGCAAAATCGATCTGGTGTTCCACATCGTCGCCGCCGCCGAAAGCGCCGTCGGCCCCGAAATCGACCAGCTTGATGCCGAAGAAGGTAAAATCAGCCGACCAGACATCGATGTGGAAGTGCGTCATACCGGTGGCGTCGATGGTATTGGTGACCGTTTCGATACCTACAAAATCGAGCATGGAGTACTTCTTGGTGGCGTTCCCCTGTATCGTCACATCTTCCAGGGTGGCCGCTGACCAGTCGGTCCGCCAGGTATCCACAGGCACATTGGTGTAGGCACCGCTGAAGAGGGAGATTACATTTGCCGCACTCTCGGTAGGCGTGGGCGCCGGCTGGGTGGGTTCGGTGGGCATGACGCCGCCTTCACCGTAGAAGTAGACGTTGTCCACATAGACCGTAGTAGCGCCGGACGGCTGCCCTACCAGGATGTACTGCGCGATGTGCGCCCTGCTGGTCAGGCCGGTGAAGTCGCTCAGCGGGATATCGTAACTCACCCAACCACTTTGCATGGGCGCGTTAAAATCGATCTGGTGTTCCACATCGTCACCGCCGCCAAAAGCGCCGTCGGCCCCGAAATCGACCAGCTTAATGCCAAAGAGGGTGAAATCAGCCGACCAGACATCGATACGGAAATGAGTCATGTTCGTAGCGTCAATGGTATTGGAGACCGTTTCGATGCCCACAAAATCGAGCATGGAGTACTTCTTGGTGGCGTTCCCTTGCACTGTCACATCTTCCAGGGTGGCTGCTGACCAGTCGGTGCGCCAGGTATCCACAGGCACGTCGGTATAGGCGTCGCTGAAGAGGGAGATCACATCATCAGGATTCTGCATCGGCGTTGGTGCAGGTACAGTGGGTTCGGTAGGCATGACGCCTCCGTCGCCGTAGAAGTAGACGTTGTCCACATAGACCGTAGTAGCGCCAGACGGCTGCCCCACCAGAATGTACTGTGCCACATTCGCCCGGGAGGTCAGGCCGGTGAAGTCACTCAGCGGAATATCGTAACTCACCCAACCACCCTGCGCGGGCGCGTCATAATCGATCTGGTGTTCCACATCGTCGCCGCCGCCAAAAGCGCCGTCGGCCCCGAAATCGACCAGCTTGATGCCAAAGAGGGTAAAATCAGCCGACCAGACATCGATGTGGAAGTGCGTCATGTTCGTAGCGTCGACGGTGTTGGAGACCGTTTCGATGCCCACAAAATCGAGCATGGAGTACTTCTTGGTGGCGTTCCCTTGCACCGTCACATCTTCCAGGGTGGCTGCTGACCAGTCGGTGCGCCAGGTATCCACGGGCACGTCGGTATAGGCGTCGCTGAAGAGGGAGATCACATCGGCAGGATTCTGCATCGGTGCGGGTGCCGCCATCGTCGGCTCGCTGCCCCCCCCTCCTTCGGCATAGAAATATATATTGTCCAGATAAATATCTCCATTGCCGTCAAATTTGAGCTGAATGATGTCCGTCAGATCCACTGGTGAAAAATCCCCCAAAGGTATATCTATACTCGACCAACCGGATGTTGGAACACTTAGCGCCTTGGCCGTCTCCGTTGCATTTCCACTAATGAGAAAGACGTTGAGGGCAGAAGAGTTTGCCGTCCAGTAATCAACATGTAAAAAGCCCATGCCGGTGACATTCTGAGGCGTTCCCAATTGCAATCCTTGATAATTCAATCCGGCATAACGCAAAGTATTGTTGCCCTCAATGAGCAATTCAGTAACCATTGTGGCCTGCCCCCAATCGGGGTTCAGGTCTGATCCATCAATATTGGTGTAGGCATCACTGAAAACTGAAATTACATTGGCGGGGTTTCGCGTTGGCGTTGGAGCGGCTACCGTTGGCCCCATAGGTCCTGAACTTCCATCATTGTAGAAATAGATATTATCAATGAAGACGCTGGATATGGTCGCATCTGAAACAAACACGATCTGTGCCAAATTGGACCGGCCGGCCAGGCCTGCCAGGCCTGAAAAAGCAACATCAAGGCTATACCATTCACCATTTACTAAATTGGAATTGTCAAGCCTGATTTCGCCGGAAGAGTCATCGTCGGTGCCAAATGTATTATCCGGGCCAACATCAGCAACTCTTACAGTCAAAAAGTCATCAGGCCCTACATCTTCTCTGGGCTGAATGTCGACGTGGAAATGAGTCATCGAAGACGCATTTATCGTCGGAGCATTGTCTAAAAACTGAATGCCTACAAAATTCAACTCCGAGTATGCAATAATATTATCCCCATTAATATTGATATCATCCTGGCCAATGGTAGTTTGAAATGGTGCCCAATAACCGTTGTAGTAATCCACTGGTTGATTGGTATAAGCATCGGAAAAAATGGAAATCACATTAGTTGGATCTTGTGTAGGTGTTGGCGCAGGATCGAAATCTCCGGTCACTTCAACAGTAAGAGAACCTGCTGCTTCTACTCCATTTAATTCAGCTGACACGACCGCAGTACCTGTACTCACAGCGGTCACCTGACCATTTTCATTTACCGTCGCCACGCTGGGATTAGAAGACGTAAATGTGAAATAACCAGGTGCAATGGTAAGCGTTTGATCCTGGCCATTCCCCAAATTGACGGTTTGGCGTAAATTAGTGATGGGAGTTATTACCCCGATGAAAGTTTGAGTGGTAACGTCTTTTCCTTCCAGGATAGAAGGCCTGGGTTGAGCAATCGTCCCTGTTTTTTGAAACTCTAATTCATCTATCCAAAAGGAATATCCCTGGCCATCTTCAGGCCCTTCCGCATACCAAAACAAGCCGCTTTCCTGAGTCAGTTTAGAAGGATCGGGAATGGCAATGGTATATTGCTTCCAATAGGTGGTTAGTTCCAGATTGGGGAGTGAAACCTGATATTTATTTTCTCTGAAGTCCTGGCCAAAACCGATATCGTTGATGGTTCCTGTTTTGGTTGCTTTCGCCCAAAAAGTAAGCGCATCAAACCCGGAAAGGTCACGCCTGCCATAATCCGGAAAAATTGCCCCGGAATAAGCTCCGTTTGGATCCCCTACATTAGGCACATCAAACCGCATAGCGGATGTCCCCGCGTACTTGGTATCCGTATCTACAGAGAAAGCCGCAAAATAAGAATCTCCAAATGGCAAATATTCAAGCCCGGCACTAAATCCGTCAATAAAAACTTCACCATTCTTGGGGAAAGTGGCTACTTCAGCATCTTCAGAAAGATCCCTTGTGCAATTGCTGAAGAGTATTACAAATCCTAAAAAGAATAGGAGGTTGGATTTCATGATTTTATTTTTCTTCATGATTTTATTTTTTCAAGATGTTTTCTACTGTCCTATGTTGATGTGGATATAAGTCCTGAGTTCCCATTCCGTTCCATTGTCAAAGCCTACCGGGCTAAGGGTGGGTTCTGTTGCAAACTCAGAACCTGTCAGATTGGGAAGATAACGAGGCGAAAACTCATCTAAAGAACGCCAGGTCCAGCGCACGCCCATCTGAGTACTTGGCAATATATACCAATCTGGTTTAGCCAAAGTAGTGGAAAGGTCTAACATTAACTGCACGGGGTAGGTAAGGTTGAAATCGCGATGATAATCAAAGGGGCCCCAGTCATTGATCTTGAAGTGGGAAGACAATTTCAATTTTTTATAAATAGCCCTTAGGTCCATGGCATACCGTTCAATTAACCTGTCGTCACTACCGTTTGCCTGAGCAGTGCCGACTAAGAAATTACCAATAAGGCCAAGGTCCGGGTTTATTTTAGAGACCATCCTGACATTTGTTTCCCAGAGATCCTGAGCGGGTGCGGACTGTGGAAATGCAAAGGATGTCCGATTGCCTAAGAACCCGATGGCTGCATCCTGGGTGGTAGGCAGATGACGGTAAACGAAACCAGCGCTCATGGCAAATTTGGCATCTTCCGCACGGTCATTGTCCCATTCATACATCCACGTACCCGGTGTAGGGTCAAAAGTTATCAGTAATTCTCCAGCGACCGTTTCTCTGTTGCCTCCTCTCACGGCGAATGGATCATCCTGAATATTTCTAAGCCGCCCCGGCGATGGGACATCATTGGGGATAGGATCAACAAGCGGCTTTTGCCACAAGAAATTCGGTGCGATCTGGAATTTACCAATGGTGTAAGTAAATCCGGTTAAGAAATTATTCAGGTTTCCGCTACCACTATCCTTTAACGTCCATCCCGTAAAAGTACGGGTGGCATCCACTCCGCCATTGGCAACAAGACCCATTACAGCGCCCTGTGCATACCAATTGAATGCTCCTTTTGAAAATTTGATTTTTGCTTTCCCTCCCCAATTGTCCGAGGGGTTTATCTGATCCTGGTATACTTCATATTTTCCTGCTTCACCTTCTACGATCTGAAAGGTTCTGCCATTTAGAGGCGACCCGCCCCAGATTCCTCCTACTTCAATTTCCACCGGCCCTAATTCTCGTTCTACATGAATAGTAGCTCTTCGGGTTTTTGGAAGCGGGACGGCTATGGAAGTTACAAAGCCGGGTGCATCATCAATATCTTCGTGAAAGACGCCGGTTACTTTAAAATGATTTATTTCCCGGCCATATTTCACCAGGACCGCCGGGTTGGCGCCCCACCATAATTGAGGGCCGAAGGCAACATGCAGGCCATCGAATGCCTTTTTCCCATCTAATTCTAATCCCAGTATTTCGCCATTGTAAATGTCCAGGTTGGGGCCGTAGTTCGCTTCCGGATACAAACCAAAAAAGTCGCCTTCATAACCCCAGTGATAATGGCCTGTCCGGTAGAACCCTCTCAGGTCGAAATCATTCGCCGTCCAGTTAAAGTCAGCATTGTACAGCCTTAAATTGCCATCACTTCTGCCGACGCGGTCACGAACTATGTTTTCGTAAAAAATTTCATTGATCGGGTTATCTGCTACATTGCCCACTAAGTTAAAACTGGCGCTGGCCCTTAGGCTGGGGGTAGGATTAGCTTCTACTCCAAAAAAGAAAGACTGCATGTGGTCAAAACCAAGTTCATCCGGATAAGAAGCCAGAGACGGGTCAGTTATAGCAGCTGGATCCGGTTCGTCTGGAGTAGTGATCAAACTTCCACCGGTATTATAGGTTTCAAACTCAGCTCTGAAGTTGCTCAACCGGATTTTCCGGTTACTTTCCAAAGCAGCTTTGTCTCCCCGTGCTCTGAGTACCGCGTCCATGAGCTGGATATTGTCAAAATAAGCATCGACCGACGCGACGGTCGTACCGGGTGCATAAGGGTTCAGTCGATGCGCTTCTTTCAAGGCATAGTAAGCGGCTCTCGGATAAAGCGTGTATAACCCTCTCTCGTTGGTAGGCCCTTTAGCACAAATCCCGAACCACTCTTCGTTCATATTGTTTTCGCCCTGCCTGAAGTCTCGCTGGTAGCCGCCGTTAGACCAGGAGGCGTTATTGTCGTGTACGTCTGCATTTTTTCTGTCATCAAATCCGAACTTCCACCAGCCATCGCTGAACTGGAAGGTGAAGCCACCAATAGAATTGCCTGCCTTCCCAACTCCGGCAGCGTTCTCGTAGATCTCTTTCCAGTTCCCCACCATATAATAAGCTTGCGACTCCTGGTCTTCGTCATTTTCTATAGCATTGAAAGCATCTGCCCCAAACTCCGTAAACATGAGCGGTTTATCAAGCTTATCTTTCACTACCTGGAACATATCGCCAAATGAAACGCCCCGGTAGGTGTTCGTTCCATATATATCTATATCTTTACATTCTTCTGCTATGATATCGATAAATAAGACATCTCCATTACAAATGGCTACCGGGTGAGAGGGGTCAATAGCCTTCATTGCCTTGGCAGCATCATTCATCAACTTATACATGGGCCTTCCCCGGGATTCTCCAATGAAGTTTATTCTGCCTTCATCATCAGGGAAATCTTCCGTTTCCGCTCCTTGCCAGAAGAGGCCATAGTTGTTTTCATTACCCAGGAGATACAATAAAAGCCCCGGAGTATTTTTATACTCTGCTACTAGTTTTGTCACTTCATCCATCAGGAACTTTTGCGTTCTTGGTTCATCATAAAGGGTAATAGGAGTCCAAACGCCATCCAGGGTGAGCCCATATCTGCCAAAGGAATGGTTGAGCATGGTGTAAATGCCATAATTCTCATAGATATATTGAATCCATCTGGCTGGAACACCTGTGTATTGCCTTATGACGTTCACATTCATGTTCTTCAGGAGAGACATTTCTGCGTCCAGTCCGGCCTTAATGATGTCGTCTGATTTGTTCCAAAAATCAGCATTTACGGTATTTGTCCCGATAGGGATATAATCCCAGTTCATGCCATTGATCATGAACTCTTTGCCATTGACTACCAGCCGGTGTCCATCGCTATTGGTGACGACGGATACCCTGTCAGTTTGGGCAAATACCGATGAGGTGAACGGGAAGAGCAAAAGGAGTAGAAGAATGTTTTTCATTTTATCCAGGTTTATAGACTATATGTCTGTTTTTGAGTCCGCCTGTGAGAATCAAGATCAAAGCGCATTTTCATAAAAAATTGTGATCCTGTTTTAACCAAATGTAGTACTATTTTATCCTAAAAAAGAAACAAACACCTCATCAATTTTTTCGTCATTGTTTTTCCTGACTACGTCAAAAGTAGGTCTGGTTAGTTGTAAATTACTGATAATTAGCTATCTTTTCTGTCAACTAATTTGCACATGAGTCAGTTTAAACACAACACATGGTACATTTTGCTCCTGATGCTCCCTCTTTGCGGGCTTGATGCTCAGGGTTTTTCCGGCAAGTATCCCATTCGGAATTTCACACCCGCAGAATACAAAGCCGGTATTCAGAATATCGACTTTGCCCAAAACCGGGATATGTCCATTTTTGTGGCCAACAATTTAGGCGTGCTTTCTTTCAACGGGAATGAGTGGAAAAGGCACGATCTCAAAACCGGCAAAAAGAAAAGGTCGCTGGCGTTCGATGAAGGTTCGGGCCGGTTGTATGTCGGTTCTCAGGGAGAGTTTGGTTACTTTGAAGGAGACTGGCAGTATGTGTCGCTCGTGGATATGATTCCCCCGGGCGCAGAGGATTTCGATGAGGTCTGGGATGTTTTTCTGGCCAATTCCAAAGTTTATTTCTGCACTTTTCAGAGCATTTATGTCTATGATGGGCAATCCATTACCGTAATTGAACAGGAGGGCGGCTTTGAACGGTCGTTCCTGGCCAATGGAAAGATCTTCACCCAAAGCCAGCAGGGCAGGCTGTTTGAAATAGAAGGCTCAAAGCTGGCCGAAACCTATCCGCAAGGCCACACCGGCGCGGCCATCGCCGGTGTGGCGGCACAGGATGATGGGTATTTGCTGGTTTATAATTCCGGGCAAGTCGAGTTGGCCACCCCTTTTGGCGTCAGCCGGAAATACGATGCCCTCAGCCAGGCCCTGCAAGGAACCTATGTCAACCATGTGCTGCAATTATCAGATACGCGCCTGGTTATCGCCACCCAAACGTCGGGATTGTTCCTGTACGATTTGCGGGAAGGGGAGCTGGAAAAAATAACCCGGGAGGATGGCCTGGGGTCCAATGCCTGCCTGCGTTCCTTCCAGGATTATTCCGGCAACTTGTGGGTGGGCATGCAAAACGGGATCGCCCTCGTTCACCTCAATTCTCCCATGCGCTTCCTGAACCAGGAAATAAACCTGCAGGGAAGTGGCTATGAAGCTTATAAAACGGCGGACGGCACGTATTTCACCACCTCGAACGGGATTTACTTCCTGGGAGAGAACGCCGCTCAAAGTGCATTCCTGTACGGGACGGAAGGGCCGGCTTACGGCATGCAGGAAATTGCCGGGAAGTTATATGCGGGGCACCACACAGGGTTGTTCCTCCTGGAAAATGACCGCGCCAGCCGCGTAGCGAATACAGATGGCTTGTGGCAGGTAAAACGACTACAGTGGCGCCCCGAATTTGTGATCGGCGGCACCTATTCCGGCTTGCACCTCTTCAGGATTGATGAAAACCGGCAACTGCAGGCGGTGCAAAAGATTAAAGGGTTTGCCGCCTCAAGCCGTTTTTTTGAGGAGGACCGGTCGGGAAAAATCTGGGTCGGCCAGTACTACAAGGGGCTGTACCAATTGACCTTGTCGGAAGACCTGTCCCGGGTGACCGTCAAGAACGTATCCGGAAATCCCGGCTTGCCTGTCAAAGAGCAAATCGTTTTGAGCCGTGTGAACGACGGCCTCTACCTGGCCACCAACTCCGGCCTGTACCAACTGGATCCGGCCGATGGCTCCGTTAGCAAAGCCGAGGCCTTCTCCGGCCCTATTGGCGAACAGCCCGTTTACCTGCTGGCGCAAGACCCCCAGAATAATGTTCATGTCATAGCGGAGAACGTCGTGGCCCTTTTCAAACAGATCAGCGCCAATAACTATCTCTTCATCCCCTCTTCCTTATATCAATTGCGTTTTTACCTGAATAATGACCTGCTGCAAATTTCGATGAATACGGACAATGGCGTCTTCTTTTCCGCCAATGAGGGCTTTATTCACTATGATCCTGCCTTGGAAGTTCCTTCGAAAGCGGAACGGCCGCTCGTGGTAAGCCAGGTAATCAGTGTCAATCAGGGCAGAGCGCTATACGTCCGAAAACCATTTGGCGTCAAACCAGGCATTGAGCGCCTGGAGGTGGGCCCGGGCGCCAAGGTTTTAAAGATCGATGTGGAATCCTTTCAGTTCAACGGGCTGGGAAACCAGCAGTTCCGGTATTTTTTGAAAGGCCTTGACGAAGATTTTGGAGAATGGACTACCACCGCATCCAAAGAATACACCAACCTGAAGGAAGGGAAATATGAATTCAGGGTGCAAACCCGGGATTACCTGGGAAAAATAACCACCAGCCCGGCCTTGTATCTGACGGTGAATCCTCCGTTTTACCGAAGCCCGCTGGCCCAGGCCTCGTATGTGTTGATGGGCCTTTTGGCATTGTTCCTGGGCTTTAAGCTGCAAAAACGGCGGTATAATAAAAAAGCGGAAGAGATCGAAGAGGCCAGCCAACTCCAACTGGCCAAAGAACAGCAGAAATTGGCCGAAGTGGAACAACAAAAGGAACAGGAACTATTGCGGCTGAAAGAAGAAAAAATGCAAAGCGAATTACAGCACGTCAACAACCTGCTCGCGGCTTCAACCATGAATTTGGTCGTCAAAAATGAGTTTATCGAATCCATAAAAGAAGAGCTGAAAGAGTTGAAGCAAAAGGGCAAAAACCCGGAAACGAAACGAGCCCTGGAAAAGATGGTCAAGGAAATAGACATCGTACTCCGGCTGCAGGAAGACTGGGAACAGTTCGAATACCATTTCGACCAGGTACACGGAGACTTTTTATCCCGACTGAGAAATGAATATCCGGACCTTTCCCCGAATGAACAAAAACTGTGCACTTTCCTTCGCCTTAATCTCAACACCAAAGAAATAGCCAATCTGTTGAGCATCTCGCTGCGGGGTGTGGAAGTGGCCCGTTACCGCCTGCGCAAAAAGCTGCGCCTGGAGAAAGGGGAGAACCTGTCGAAATTTATTTTGGAGTACTAAGGGCCCGGGCGCTTTTTTGGTTTTTCCGCCAACTACCCGGCGCTTTTTGACGTTTGAAATAACTGTAGCAAATTCCGAGCATGAAAGGATCATTTCAAATAGCCAAGTTTTTTGGGATTCCAGTACAAGTGCACTGGACGTTCACGCTCATCTTCGTTTACGTATTCTATGAAGGCATGGGCAAAAGCCTGAGCTGGATGGAGATGGGTGGGGTCCTGATCATTGTATTGGCCCTGTTCTTCTTCGTCGTCCTGCACGAGTACGGCCATGCGCTCGCTGCCCGCCGCTACGGGGTAGACACCCGGGACATCATCCTGTCGCCCATCGGCGGCGTTGCCCGGCTGGACCGGCTGCCGGAACACCCCATGCACGAGTTCGTGGTCGCCGTCGCCGGGCCTATGGTCAACATCGTGATCGGCGTGGCGCTTTCTTGCGTGCCCCTGCTCTCCTCCGAAGAAAGCCGCCAGGATTTCATCAACTTCTTCATGCAAATCCTCTATCCCCGGAGCAACTTCTTCGCGGCCGACCTTTCCCCTTTTCAATATTTTCTTTTCATCTTCGTGGCCATCAATGGCATCCTGGCGGCATTCAATCTGCTGCCCGCCTTCCCAATGGATGGAGGGCGGATGCTCCGAGCCTTGCTTTCGTTGCGCCTGGGCCGCCTGCGGGCTACCCGGGCCTCCGTCTACATAGGGCAGTTTATCGCCGTTATCCTGGTGGGCTACGGCCTTTGGAACTTCCATTATACCATGGCCCTGATCGGGCTTTTTGTCTTCATCATGGCGGCCAATGAATACCGGATGGCAAAGCTCGACGGCCTGCTTGAAAATTACCGGGTGCAGGATGTGCTGCGGACCCGGTACACGAAAATTTACAGCCGCGACCCGCTCAGCCTGGCCATGGGGCCGCTAAGCCAGGGCATAGAGCACAACTTCCTGGTCTTTGACCAATGGCAGAACCTGGTCGGCGTTTTGCCGGAAGAACGCATTTTAGAAGCAGCAAAAGGGCAACAGGAAGGAACAATGGCCGGCCAGTTGGTTACTACCCGGTTCGAATCAGTGCTCGCCTCCGATTCCCTCAAATCCCTCTTTCCTAAAATGCAATGGAAGGGATACCCGCTGCTGCCGGTGTACGATAAAGGCAAGCTGGTAGGCGTAGTAGATAAAAACGCGCTGAATAACTTCATCTCTCTCCAGGCAAAGCTGGAAAGAAAGAGAATCCCCAGCCTGCTAAGGCCGGGGTTGTTCCGCCGGAGAACAGGCTTGACAGAAGGCTGACCTGCCTACTTATCCCCTTCTGCTGTTATCCCCAGTTTAGCCCTGACCAGCGGCATGACGTCATCGGCATCCTCAGCGAACAGCACAGCGTTGAAAACACTGGTGTCAAAGATCATGGAAAAACCCTGCTCCGCTGCCACTTCCCTCACCGCCGTTTCCGCTCTTTCGATAATCGGAGTGAGCAGTTCCTGGCGCTTGGCCTCTACTTTTTGCTTGACGTCCTGTTCGTACGCCAGAATCTCATCTCTCTTGTCGCTCAGTTCTTTTTCTTTCTGCTGTTGCTGTGCCGGCGTCAGGTTTCCCGCCTGCGCTTCCTTCACGACCGCCTGGTAATCCTTCTGGAACTGCTTGGCCATCTCCTCGCCCTTGCCGACCAACTGCTTCTGGTAGGCATCGAGCTCGCTGTCCGCCGCTTTGGTCTCTTCCATCGAAGAAATCAGGCTTCCGAAATTCAGGTGGCCGTATTTTTCCTGGGCCAGAGACACCACCGCCCCCAGGGCGACAAAGGCGGACATCAAAAGGGTCTTTTTCATCATCGGTTTGGATTTGTCATAAATTCCCTGCAAAGGTAGCTTTAGCCGCCAACTTTGCCAATTTTTCTTCCCCTGTTATACCCCGCCTCGCTCCAACCCGCTTCTGACCGCGATTTACGCCACAAATTGTTCCAGGAAAGGGCTGAGGAAAAAAATTAAAAACAAATTCTTTTGTTTCTTTTATTTTAAAACATAAAGTTTTAAATTTGAGGCAACACCTCCGTTTGTCGATACAAAAAACTAAACATGAACCTTACATCTGTACAAAAGACCCGGGAAAAGGCATTGGCAACAGGGCGGCAGATCAACCGGAATATTCAGAAATACTGGTTGCGGGCCGTACTGCTGGGCACAGCCATTTACCTCCTCCACGAGAAGGACCTGGCCATCGACCTCCAGCTGAGCAACATCCCGGCGGCCATTCAGTTTGGGAGCGCCGCCGAACCGCCGGCCACAGTGAGCGCCCGGCCGGTGAGCCTGGCCGCTTCGGAACCCGCGCCGGCAAAGGAACGCCCTGCCCGGCCGGCCATCCCCGCCGGCTATGACGGGCAGGCCGTCAATGTGAGCAACTTTGCCAACACTTACTCCAATCTCAGTAATGAGCAAAAGGGGCTGTCGGATACGGAAAACGACGCCCTCCGCGCCGAAAAACGCCGAAAGCAGTTGAAATACGTTCAGCGGTTTGAAAAAGTCGCCCGGAAGGAAATGGAAGAATACGGCATTCCCGCCAGCATCACCCTGGCGCAGGGCCTGCTGGAGAGCAACGTGGGGGAAAGCAAACTGGCTACCCACAACAAGAATCACTTTGGCATCAAATGCTTTTCCCGCAGCTGCCGGAAAGGGCACTGCAGCAACTTCACGGATGACAGCCATAAAGACTTCTTCCGCATTTACAAAAGCAGTTGGGAGAGCTACCGCGCCCATAGCCTGCTGCTCAAACGCTCAGACCGCTATCAACGGCTGTTTCAACTCGGCCGGGGGGATTACCGGGGATGGGCGCACGGATTGACAAAAGCCGGCTACGCTACCGATAAACAATACGGGCAGAAGCTGATCAACCTCATCGAGGACCTGGAACTGCACCAATATGACCGGTAAGCTATGGGGAATGGTTCTTTAGTGCATCCGGACCAGCCACCCGATGAGGACCAACCCCGCTACCGCGCCAATGATCCAAAAGCCCGGAATGCCGGCTGTTGCCGGCACTCGCTCGGGTTGGCCGTAGGACAAATAGCCGGCCCAGAAGAAGGGATGCCCCCTTTCCGGCTTGCCGGCCTGCTGAGCCAGATACGCTCTTCGCGCCTCTTTCAGGGTTTGCGGCACACCGGCACCGGCTTGCCACCGGCCGAAAAACAGGCTCAGCAATTCAGCGGATGGGGGTCCGGCAGCCGGCCAGCGGTGAAATAACAAGGACTGGCAACCGCTGTAACGCAAGGCTTCCGCCAATGGCTGCCAGCCGGCATCTTCCACGGGCCGGGGCGAAGAGGACGCTATTATATACAGGCCCACCGGCTTTGATATGCCATAAACCTCCTTCAAATACAGGCAGTTGTCAGAAAGGCTGTCGGCCTGATCAGAAAAAAGGACGAAGGTATTCTCGGGCGAAGAGCCGGGGCGGGCGGGCAGGGCCAGGAGCAACACACCCGTCGGCGGTAAGCTTCGGTAGGCCTGTTCTCCGGACCGGAGATCGTCCCACAACCGCCCTCCTCTTTCAGCAGCCATTGCCCGGATGGGCCCATGGAAATAGCTCAACCTTAAGATATCTTTATTTTCCGGTTGGTAGGTGCCTTTCATCGCAACCGGGCTGCTTCCCTTATCGCCCGCAGGAGCAAAGGCCTCAAAAGGGGACTCGTAATCGTGATTCGGGCGGACGCGCTCGCCACTAATCAATGCCGTCGCCGATGAATGATAATAAAGGTTATGGCTCAGGCCCAGGTAGGGAAGGCCGGGAAAATCTCCGCTCGACGGCGCTGACGGCAGCAACGCTTCGAAAGGCAGCCACTGCAATATGCCGTGTGGCAGCAGGAATACGTCCGGGCCGGCAGTTTCCGGTTTGCCTGGCAGGAGCTTGTTGTAGAGTTCTACGGCCAGGCTGGTAGTCTGCCGGTAGACAGCCTCCGGATCCTCCGCCAGGCTCTTGCGCGGATCACTGGAAGCCATCTGCAGGAAACGGCGCAGGCTGTTCCGGAACAGGCCGTCAGCCGGAATCCAGAAAAGTTGGAAATCCTGCCCGGTAAAATAAAACACATAGAGATTTTCCTCGTCAATATAATAGGAGTATAACGTCGCAGCGTACTGCTGTAAAAAAGCGTTAACCTCGTCCGGTTCTGCTACCTCGCCGTCGAACTTCAGTTGGTAATACACTGGGCACTGCTGCCTTAGCGCTTCCAGGACTTCCCCGTATTCGGCCTCTTTATTTTCCATTTCCCTTCGGATGGAATCGGCCGCCTCTGCCGGGAAAAGATTTGGCATCATAGTGCCGGACATCAGCTGCGCCGGCCTTTTGCAGGCTGCTTCCCGCTCCAGCAGGGATTGAGGGACGCCTGCGAAACCAGAGGGAGGAAGCTGCAACAAGGAAAAACTGGCACCCAGGCGTTTGCTGCGTTCCGAATAGCGAAAAGCTTCCCGGAGGTACCGCTCCTCCTGGTTCTGTTGATAGAGGCTGTAACAGGTCTTGATGGCTTTGCCGTACAGCCTTTCCTGAGCAGCGGATAGAAAAGCCAACTGGCCGGCCGGCAATGGGGAGGCGGCGAGCCGCGACAGCAGTTTATCGCAGTCCTTAAAAATATCCAGGGCCGCTTCCAGATTGTACAAAGTGTTCCGGTCTTGGCCGGCCAGCTCACTGTGGGCGGCACCCAGGGACAGCAGGGCAGTGAAGCGGAAAAACGAGGCACCAGGTTGCTGGCTCTGCCCCCACTCGCTGGCCAGCAGCCTGTATTGCTGGATGGCCTTATCGTAATTTCCCTGCCGGAGATAAGCATCCGCCAGGTATTGGTTGGCTTCCTGCAGCAGCCGGAAGGGCGTTTCGGCATGGTTGAATACGATAGTCAATTGACGAATGCCTTCATCTACCCGGCCGGCTTCGATGAGCAGGCCGCCAACCTGCAACCTCGCCTCAAGCATGGAGTCGTCATCCGCCTGCCTTTTGCTCCACTCCAGAAAGCCCGTTGCCGCATCGAGCGCCTCCGGCAGGCTACCGGAGAGCCGCAACGCCCGAACCCATTGGGCGTAAAGAGCGGCAGACGTGCGCTCTCCCGTCATCATAGCCTGCCGGAAATGGGCCGCCGCCTCCCGGTACTCCCCTTTCTCCAGCAAAAGGGCCCCCAGGCTTCTTTGGTACAGGAGCGCCTGCTCCGATTTCCGCGCGGGGGCTTCCGCCAGGGCCTGGACGGCTCTTCGGCAAAAGTCAACGGCAGCATCCAGATTGCCATCCTGGAACTGCTGGATCGCCTGTTGGTGAAACGCCTCGGCGGCCAGTTCTCCTCTAGCTTCCGGGTTCTGCCAGAACAGGAGCGCTGCCTCCCGGTATTGCCGTGCCGACAAATCCTCGTCGCCCAGTATGTGGTTGATGCGGGCCATGGAAGCCAGTGCCGAAGCTACATCCGGATGTTTTTTCCCGAGGCGATCCTTGCTTATGGCATAAGCCGCCTGAAAATAAGCCAGTGCCTGCCGGAAATTCTTGCGGGCCAGTTCCAGGTTAGCCAGATTGGTGTAAGAAACAGCGACGTCCGGGTGTTCTGCGCCCAGCAGTTCCTGGCGCATGCTCAGAGCCCGCCCGTAGAAATCCGCCGCCCGGCCAAAGTCGGCGGCGGCAAGCCAGGCCCTGGCGATCCAGTCATAGGAGTTGGCAAGCCGGGCATGGCGGTTGCCGTAAATGCTTTCCCGGATCATCAGGCCCATCTCGTGTACTTCAATGGCTTTGGCATGGCGCCCGGCGCGGCTGTATACTTCCGCCAGCCGGTGAGCGGCCTTGGCGGCCTCGTCGTTGTCGCGGCCCAGCCGCTGTATGCTTTTCCAGAGCGCTTTCTTGGCCGTGCGCTTGGCATCGTCCATCCTGCCAAGGCTCAGATAGGCATTGGTGATCTGGTTCAGGCAGGAGAAGTAATGTTCCCACTCCTGTGCCGACTCGTACAGGGCCGCCGCTGATTCCAGTTGCCCGATGGCACCTTCGAAATCACCGTTCAGCAATTGGGAAGCCGCTTTGTTCTGATACTGACCGGCTGCCTCCAGGCCCGAAGGCTGACACCAGAGCTGTGCGCTGGCCAGAAACAGGATAGGAAAGATAAATGGTATCCTCATAGTTATGCTTGCTGGTTTCAGTTCATGGGACTGAAATGAGTACAGGAAGCATGATCGTTTTGCTAAGTAATCCTTAAAAAATAACTTCACGGCCCTTAGTTGTAGTGAAGTGAAGCAGCCAGTCAGGGTTCCAGCGGGGTCAGGCTGCTGAACGAGCTACAACTAAGGGCCTCAAACAGTGAAGTTATTTTTTAATCACTACTAAGGGGCCGGAGAAGAATAACTTCCCCATTTGATACGGCTCTTTTTCCGCCAGGCTGCGTTGCGGGATCGGTTGCGTAGCGCTGCTATGCGCCCTCCCCGCGCCTTGCCTGGCGAAAAAATAGCTCGCCTGAAATGAGGAACTTATTTTTCTCCGGCCCCTAAGTTACGCAATTTACGCATTTGCAGATACAGAAGTGCCCCTGCCGTTAATTTCCGACTTCCGGCTTCCGCCCCGTCTTCGCTATCGCTCTTCCGGGCAAGCTTCCCACTTCCTACCCCCCACTCACCGGCGGAATGACAACAACTTCATCGCCGGCCAGAATAGCCTGCTCATCTTCCGCATATTCGGTGTTGAGCGCTATGGCGAAGGAAGCCAGCTTCTCAAAATCGGGGTAAGAACGGCACAAATGGGCTTTCAACTGCCCTACGGTAGGTTGCCCCGGCAATTCCACCGAGAGGTTGGCGCCTCCAAGTATGTCCTTGGCGATGCCAAATGCAAGTATTTTTATTTCCATAATTCTGACTGCTGCCTTTCTGTTTTATACCTTGAACAGCCGGAAATTCGTAAAAGTTATCGCCCTGCCAGGCTTTTTAAACAAAACCTTAACAAAATTTTAACACCTTCATCCGGACACCTCCGTCTAAATGGGCAAACCGATATAAATTCGGTTGTCTGGCCGTCGGGAAACAATAAAATTTCTCAACAAAGCCAGCCTTTGCCATTCCATTTACTGCTTTTCTGAGCGCCTGTTGTTTTTTGGCGCCCGAAATGGTAACAATGTTTCATGAGATTCGTATAAACGGGTAGTACTTTTTAAAGTCATTGACTTTTTTGGCAAAAGCGCATAGCTTTGCCCCTGATTTTTACCATGTACGAAAACAATGCTGGACAACTGCCAGCGAGAGAAAAGAGAGAATCAAACTGCCCTGAACTTACTGCATTGCTCTGAATGCCGGGCTCTGTGCCCTGCCCTATTTAGTGAAATGCAAAATTTATTATGCGATGAAAATCCCATGGACAATTGTTGCCATGCTGGCAGCCAGCTGCCTGTTTGCAACAAACAAGAAAGCGGCGTTTCCCCTCGACGCCAGCGCCAGTGAAGAATTCCACTGGCCCGCTGAAACGAATGGGGACATCAAAGATCGTCTGGCGCAACTCAAAATCCCTTTCGAAGCCAGATACGACAATCAGATAAGAGATATTATCAAGGATTACGTCACTAACGGCATGCACGACACCGAGAGTATGCTGGGGCGCACTTCTTTTTATTTCCCGATCTTTGAACACTACCTCAGCCAGTACGGCCTGCCCAAAGAACTCAAGTACCTCCCGATCGTCGAGACTTCCCTCGTTCCCGTCGCGCGCTCGGCTGCGGGTGCCGGCGGGTTGTGGCAATTCATCCCTTCTACCGCCCGCGAATATCGCCTGCGGATGAACGAATACGTCGATGAACGCTTCGACCCCTACCGTTCTACCGAGGCCGCCGTCAAGATGCTTTCGGCGCTGCATAAGCAGTTCAAAGACTGGAGCCTGGTGCTGGCAGCCTACAACTGCGGGCCGGGCCGGGTCAGGAGCGCCATGCGGGAAGCCGGATGCAGCAACTTCTGGGAACTGCGCCCCTACCTGCCGCAGGAAACCCAGAACTACGTCCCCCGGTTTATCGCCGCCGCCTATGTGGCCAATTTCTACAACCACCACGGCCTGCAACCCCGCTTCCCGTTGAACAGCGCCGAACAGGGCCGCGCCGCTAAGATCTACAACAGCATGACCTTCGGCGAAATCTCCTACGTGACCGGCGTGGATGAGCGGACGATCCGAAAGTTCAACCCCAGCTACAAAAGGAGCATTATCCCCGAAAGCCAGCGGGGCAACTTCCTGCTGCTGCCGGCCCACGCCATGAGCAAGCTGCGCGAACACCTCCTGGCCCTCAAGGCCGGGGAATACATCGACCCGGCTTTGCTCTACCCGAATTTCCAGCGGTCGACCTACGTGGTCAAGCCGGGGGAAGACTTGTACAGCCTTGCCCGGAAATTCCATTGCACGGCAAATGACATCATGCGCTGGAATGCCCTGCCGACGCCCGAGATCTTCGTCAACCAGGAACTCCTGGTTTTCCTGCCGGGCCAGGATTTCGCAGCAAAACCCTGATAGCCTTTATTGATAAAGAAACCACTCCGCTATCCCCTCGCCGGAGTGGTTTCTTTATTATTAGGGCCCGCACGCCGCCTCAGCGCTCCCTTTCTTCTCTTCTCTATAATATTTTTATTTTCATAATAAATCCCTGCTTCATCATTGCTATGCATGTAAATACAGGTGTTTATGTATTTTTTTTATACATACATATCAGCGGCTTTTCCTCCTTTCCTGAAAAAATACCCTGAAAAGGTTAACAAACGCCTGGAGGCTTCGTAAAACAAAATGGGTGCGGCAAAGAGGGAAGGAACAGCGAGGTGCTATCGGACAACCGTTCCCAAAAGCTCTAAACCTCAGCAAAATAGGATACCCATGAAAGCCCTGGCATTGACCCTAACCCTTGCCCTCTCGCCTTTCCTGGCAGCCTACGCCACCCCAGGCCAGCAGGCAGCCCGGACCGAAGCTCCCTGGCAGGAGCAATTATCTTACGATATTCCGGTGCGCTTGTTGCAAATGCCCGTCTCTTTTCCGATTGAATATAACGCGGAGGTGAAGCGCCAGCTCACCGACTATCTGCGCCGGGGCCGCCGCGAAACGGAAAAGATGCTGGCCCGCACCGCCCTGTATTTCCCCATCTTCGAGTACTATTTGAAAAAGTACAATCTGCCGAATGAACTGAAGTACATCCCCCTGCTGGAATCCCGCCTCCAACCTGCCGCCGAGTCGTCGGCAGGAGCGGTCGGCCTGTGGCAGTTTATGCCGGCTACCGCCGGGCACTACCGCCTGCAGATCGACGAGTATGTCGACGAACGGATGAACCCTTACCAGGCGACAGAAGCTGCCGTAAGCATGTTGTCCCGGCTGTATGAAGAGCTTGGCGACTGGTCTCTGGCGCTGGCCGCCTACAATTGCGGCCCCGGCCGGGTAAGGGCTGCCGTGCGCCGCACCGGCTGCCACAATTTCTGGGACATCCAACACCTCCTTCCCCGCCAGACTCAACGTTACCTCCCCGCCCTGGCGGCAACAATCTATGTCGCCAAGTTTTATGGTTTGCATGGCTTGCAGCCTGACCCCAAAAAGCCGCTTTACCAACCCTTCCAGGTCTTCAAAGTACAGCACAGCCTGGATCTCGGCGAGATCGCCCGCCATTGTAAGGTCTCCCGCCACTTGCTCTCCCGGCTCAACCCCGGATTTCTGCAGGATTATATCCCCTACTCCGATCGCGGCCGTTACCTCATTTTGCCTGAAGACGCTCTGGCCAGTTTCCAGCGGTATATCATTAAGGAGAGCCGGCGGGCAAAGCAAAGTTACGCCATTGCGGTCCTGAGCTCTCATTCCCATCTGCCCGCAGCGGGCGGTGCCAAGGCAGCCGCCGTCAATATGGCCCGGGCCAAGGCCGACATCTGAGAGGCGGGCCGGCAGGTATACGGCCCTACCGGATATTTGCCGGCCGTGTGCATGGCCAGAGTGGAAAAGAGCGGCCTTCAGCAGAAAAAATCTTCCATTCGGGCCCGGATTGCCGGAAACAATGCCTAATATTGGGGCTTTGCCCATGCCGCCTGCCGGCATGGGGCATCCGGAAAATCCACAATTATGGAAACGCTACTCGCCTATGTTACCTGGGATGCTTCGCCCGAGATCGTTTCGATCGGCCCGCTCACCCTGCGCTGGTACGGCCTGCTCTTCGCCCTGGGGTTCCTCCTGGGGCTGTACATCGTCCGCGCCATGTTCCGGGCGGAAAAAGAACCGGAGGAATGGCTCGACAAAATCTTCATCTATATGGTCGTCGGGGCCGTCGTCGGCGCCCGCCTGGGCCACGTGTTCTTCTACGACTGGGAATATTACTCCCAGCACCTCTCGGAGATTCCCGCCGTCTGGAAAGGCGGCCTGGCCAGCCACGGGGGCGCCATCGGCATCATCATCGCCCTGTGGATTTTCTCGGCGCGCACCGCCAAGCGCTCCGTCCTCTGGATACTGGACCGCGTAGTAGTGCCCACCGCCCTGGCCGGCTGCTTCATCCGCCTGGGCAACCTGATGAACTCCGAGATCGTAGGCACGCCCTCCGACGCGCCCTGGGCCTTCCTCTTCGTCCGGGCATACCCGCCTGAGCTGGCCGACGAACCCCGCCATCCCGTTCAGCTCTACGAATCCATCAGTTACTTGCTCACCTTTTTCCTGCTGTACTGGGCCTACTGGAAAACTTCGGCCAAGGAGAAGCTAGGCCGCATGTTCGGGCTGTTCCTCGTGCTGGTGCTGGGCGTGATCCGCTTCGGGCTGGAGTATTTCAAGACCAGCCAGGGCGGGTTTGAGACGGCCTTCGGCAATAGCCTGAGCACCGGGCAGTTGCTGAGTATCCCGTTCTTTTTGGTGGGGTTGTATTTTATCTTCCGGCCGGGGAAGGGAAACGGGAATAATAAAAAGGCAAATTCAAAACCCTAAGGGCTTTCCCGGGAGTATACAGTCCATTTCCCCTTTCCTGCCTCGATTTTTGATTTTCCCAAAAAGAAAAGGAAGCATGCAAAAGCGTTGCAGCCTCCTCTTCCAATTGAGTAATGTATGAACTAGATCAGAAGTGCTCTGATCATTTACCCGCTCAAGATAAGCTCACCAACAAAGTAGAATGTAGATGGAACGATCACAAAGGTGGACAAGTCATTCAAAATGCATGATCTGTCCACCTCTTTGAACGGCCTGTCCACACCTGCCTTCTGATTTCAAGCCATCTTCCCGGTGTTAATGATCTTCATTCACATCAAACCTTTATATCATGAAAGCAGCTATTACAACGATGGCTCTGTACCTGTTTTCCATTTCCCAACTCCTCAGCCAGGGGGACACGCTGTTCCAGTCCATAATGCATGACGACTCGCTGCGACATTACATTCTATACGTTCCGGATGCTTACGATGGCTCGGAAGCATGGCCGTTGGTCATCAATTTGCATGGCTTTGCCTGGGAAGCTGCGTCTCACATGACTTTCAGCAACATGAACCCGGTGGCAGACACCGCCCACTTTATAGTGGCTTATCCCCAGGGATTAACTATGGTGGCAACCATTCCGGGCTTTCCTCCACCGAGCCCGGGTTTTAACCTGGGAGCGGATTCGTTATTTGTCTCACCGGATAATGTAGATGATGTTGGTTTTATCGGCCGGTTGATCGATACGGTTTCGGCAAACTATAGTATTGACCCGAGCCGGATTTTTTCGGCCGGCTTCTCCAATGGCGGCATGTTCTCTCATATTTTAGCCTGTGAGGAAAGCCGTATTGCTGCTATCGCGGCAGTGGGTTCAACCTTGCCTACAACGTGGCCTTGTGATACCAGCCGCGCCGTGCCTGTTTTACAGATCAACGGGACGGAAGAAGCGGCTTTGGACTATGAAATGGGCTTACCTGGCCTGCTCCACTCCGTCCCTGAAACCATTGAATTCTGGTTAACGCGTAATCAGTGCGATACCACTCCTGTAATCACTTCCCTGCCTGACCTGTACACTACGGATTCTTCTACGGTGGAATACCATCAGTGGCACAGCTGTGATGCCGAAGTGGCTCATTTTAAAGTATTCGGTGGAGGGCACCAATGGCCCGGAGGCATCAACCTGGTTCCTTTTCTGGGAAATCTCAACCTGGATATCAATGCAAGTTCAGAAATCTGGAATTTCTTCAACCGAAACCCGCTGACGAGCACCAAGGCGAACCTAAAACCTGCTGAAATCAACCTCCGCGCCTATCCCAACCCGGCGGCGGCCCACCTCAACTTCGAATTTGACCTGCCGGAAGCGGCCCGCGTGCAACTCACCCTGTATAACCCCCTGGGCCAGCCCATACAGATTCTCTCCAATGAGCAACTGCCGGCTGGCAGGCAGCGGATCAACTGGCAGCGGCCGGCCTCGGTGGCGGCGGGATTGTATTATTACCGCCTGCGGATCGGCGAGCGCTTTCTGGCGCAGCCGGTAGTGTTGAGGTGAGCCTAATTCTACTTTGTCAACTTAAAATTTAGCATGGCTGGAAACCATGGAGCGCGGACCTCCAGGTCCGCGAACTCGAACAAATTACATTTTCAATGCCATAGAATGCCCATTTTGTTAAGGCAGCGGGCCTGAAGGCCGCTCTCTGGGCCGTCCGGAATTTTAAGTGCATAATAATAGAAATTCAAAGTAGTACTAAATGAGCTGGCAACAGAAATTTGCCAGCTCACTTCCTTCATGCTGGAGCCAAATCAGCAGACAACTCGAGGTTGAATGTCGTCAACTTAGGCATATTAGGCCGTAATAGTCGCCTGGCGAGCTATAGTCGCCAGCCGACATCACTCCCCTTAAGTTGACGGCATTGAACTCGAAGTTGTCAGCTGACACTGACCAGCTCACTTCTTTCTCGGACGACTGTCCTTGCGGTAGGCCGTCGGCGTCATGCCGAAATCCTGCTTGAAGGCGCGGGAAAAGTAGCGGGCGTCCTGGAAGCCGGTTTCGAAAGCGATATAGGATATCGGGTGGGCAGTTTTCCGGAGCAGTTCGCGGGCGTGGGCCAGGCGAAAAGACCGGATGTAACGGTTGGGGTTCATGCCGGTGAGGGCGGTGAGTTTGCGATACAGGCTGGAAGGGCTGACAAAGAGCTCCTGCGCCAGTTGCTCGACGGTGAACCCGGTATTTTTGAGGTTGGCCTCAATAGCCTGATTGACACTTTCCAGAAATGCCTTTTCCTGGTTGGCCTCTTCATCGGAAGGGGCCGCCGGAAGGGCTTTTGTTGGAAAAAGGCCGGCCTGTGAACGGTAGTAGGCCTGCAGTTTCCGCCGTTGCTCCAGCAGGGCTTTGATGCGGACTTCCAGCTCTTCCTGCAGGAAGGGCTTCGCGAGGTAGGCGTCCGCCCCGCGGCCCAGGCCTGCCAGGCGGGAGTCTACGTCCGCCTTTGCCGTCAGCATAATGATGGGAATATGGCTGGCCAGATGGTGGCGCTTTAACTGTGTGCAGAGCTCAAGCCCGTCCATCTCCGGCATCATTACATCGGTAATAATGATGTCGGGGATCAGGGTGGTGGCTTTTTCAAAGCCCTGGTACCCATTGTAGGCAAATTCCAGATTGTATGCCGATTTGAAGCAGCCGGTCAGGTACTTCACCAGGTCCGGGTTATCTTCGACGATCAGCATCAGAGGTCTTCCGGATCGTTTTTCTGGTTCTGGGGCGGGGGCTTCCGGCGGTACGGCAATATCCACTAGGCCTGCCTGTATTGTTTTTATTTCTTGCCGTTTGCTTACCGGTAGGGTAAGGGTAAATTCACTGCCTTTACCCAGCTCACTTTGAACGGTGATGTCCCCGTTCATGAGCTTCGCCAGTTCTTTGGATAAGGCCAGGCCGATGCCGGTTCCAGCTCCATCTCCAGCCCCTCTTTGAGAGGACTGTGGAGGGCTGGAATGAGGGCTATAAAACCGTTCAAAAACAAACGGCAACTGCTCCGCCGGAATGCCGATCCCCGTATCCTTAATTGCGATCTGCAACTTTTTTTGCTCTTCCAGTACTTCCACCGAGCAGTAGACATTGCCATCTTCGGGCGTGAACTTAATGGCATTGGACAAGAGGTTGGAAATGATGTGCATCAGCCGGGCGGGGTCGTAATCCATATAAAACTCCTTCGGGCCGCTTAGGAAGTGGAGGCGGATATTTCTGCTTTCCGCGTAGGAATGGAAGGATTCCATTAGGTATTGCAGGTAGGTGATGATGTCGCCCTGTTCCATGTCCAGTTTCAGGTGGCCGGATTCCACCTTGGAAAGGTCCAGCAGTTGGTTGACCAGCCGGAGCAGTTGCCGGCCGTTGCGCCCGATGATCCGCAGGTGGCCTTTTACCTGTTCGCTCACCTGGTTTTTTATCTGATCGGCCAGGCCCAGTATGATCGTTAGGGGCGTGCGGAATTCGTGGGTGATGTTGGTGTAAAACCGGGTTTTGAAAGCGTCCAGCTCCTGAAGGCGCCGGGCTTCGGCCAGGGCCAGGCGGCGGCGGAGCTGGAAGTGAAATAAACCAAAAACTATAGCCAGAGTAGCCGCTGCGTAGAGGGCGTAAGCCCACCAGGTGGCCCACCAGGGCGGCAGGATGGTTATCTGCAGCGTAGCTCCTGCTTCATTCCAGGCGCCGTCCGCATTGGCACCTTTCACCCGAAAAGTGTAGCTGCCGGGGTCCAGGTTGGTAAAACTGGCCAGGCGGTTATCGGCATTGGCTTCAACCCATTCATCGCGATACCCCTCCAGCATATAGGCGTATTGATTTTCTTTCGGCCGGGAATAACTGAGCGCGGAGAAGGCAAACGACAAGTCGTTCTGCCAGTAAGGCAGCGTGATGGATTGCGTGTAAGATATATGGCGGGTAAGGGGGGTGCCCCAATCCAAAGTGTCGGCAAAAGAACCCTTTACCGGCACCGGCACATTCGAGATAAAAAAGCCTGTGATGACCATTTCGGGCACATGGTGATTGAGCTGTATACTGTCCGGATGGAAATAGGTGACGCCGCGGTTGCCACCAAAGTATAGCGCGCCGTCCTGCCCTTTGTATTTGGAATCGGTAAACTGAAAGATCTGGCCGGTTACCGTATGATCATAATTCTTAAATTGCTCCGTCTCCGGATCGAAGCGTGAGATACCCCGGTGGGTGCTCATCCACAGCGATCCGTCGCGGGCCTCCAGGATGGCATATACCCGGTCGGAGGCAATATCGGAATTGTATTCCCGGAAGTGCCGGAACCGGGGATCTGGCCGGCTCTTTTCCGCCGCATCCAGTTTGACCAGCCCCCCACCATAAGTCCCGATCCATAAGTTTCCTTTTTGATCCAGGTGCAGGGATTGAACGTCATTGGAACTAACCCCCTGCTGCCGATGGCTTTCGTGCCGATAACGGAAAACCTGCTTCTTTTTCAGGTCGATCTTTTCCAGCCCCTTCGGAGTGTTGCCCAGCCAAAGATAACCGGCGGGGTCTTCCAGGATCATGCCCTCGAAGAAAGAAGTGGTCCCCGATTCCGCCTGAAAGGCCTCCAGGTCGAGAGATTGAATAAAATCTCCTTTTTGCATATCGTATTTTTTGGGGCCCTCGGGGCTGTCAAACCATAGGTGTGAGGGATGAGAAAAGAACAGGGGTTGAGAAAAACCGGAAGGAAAAAGCTGAAGCCGGGAGTAAGTACTCGTTTTATTGTCGAACAGGTAGGGGTTGGCTTCAGAGTAGAAGACCCATGCTTTTCCATTTCCGATGGTTTTAATCACTCTGGAAAAATCTACGGCGCCGGGGCGCTGCCTTTCGAGGTGGGGATGAAAAACTACCCGATCTTCCGCCGGATGCCATTCGGCCAGGCCTGCGTGAAAGGCCAATGCCCAAAAAGTACTGCGGCTACCTTGGGTGATCCTCCATACTCCGGCTTCCTTGCTTTCTTCACCCACCGTATATTGAAAAGCCTTGAATTCCATTTTCTTCCGGTAGGGGTCCAGGCGGTTATAACCACCCTTCCAAAAACCCAGCCACATTGCTCCGGTGGTGTCTTCAAAGGAAGCCCAAACCTGCGCGCCCTGTAATTTTTGCGGATTCTGGCGGCTGCTACCAATGTAGGTAAGTTCGTTGTTCGAGAGGTTGTAAAAATAATAGCCGCCCAGTTGCGTGCCCCAGCACAGGCGCCCCTGGGAATCGGCCAGAGGCGCCATGATGGAGGTTTTTTCCCAGGACGCTTCGCCGTAAGGCAGATCCTCCCATTGTTCCGGGCGAAAGGGGAATTGGGTGAGTTGTTCGGTTTGGACGGCATACCTGAAAATGCCCTCAGTGGTAAACAAAAGTAAATTGCCTTTTTTATCCCTGCACAGGGGTGGGAACCCGAACAGGGGCCGCCCCAGTGAATCGGGCAGCGCTTTGCTCGTCCAGGTTCGGGGGTCAATTTGTATGAACCGGGATTGCTCGTTCATGGCCCAGGCCATTCCGTTGCCATCCACCATGACTATAGAGTTCTGGCTCTGTACGATGCGGTAAGGGTTGTTCGGGTCTTCAGGGAAAAGCCGGAAAGTTTCGGCCCCGGGGTCAAACCGGATGGCGCCTCCGTTCTGTGAACCGATCCAGATGTTCCCGTCCTGATCCTGATCCATTGTGACGATCCTGGCGCCGGGAAGGCTTCCCGGACGCCCGGGCCGGGGAAAGTAATTGGTGAAGGTTTCGGTTTGCAGGTCGAATTTGCTGAAGCAATTTTCCGTACCCACCCACAACAGCGGGCGTCGGCGGTCCACCACCAGGCAGGTGACGTAGTTCATCCCCAGGCTGGTAGAGTCCAAAGGATTGTTGCGAAAGAATTTGTAATTATAACCGTCAAATTTCACCAGGCCGTCGGCCGTGGCCATCCAGATCAGCCCCTGGCGGTCCTGTACGATGGCCCGGATGTGTTCTTCCGAAAGCGGATCGTCAAAGGGTAGCCGGATAAGAGCGGCTTCCTGCGCCCGGAAAAATGCCGGAAGGAGGTGGAAGAAACACAGGGCCAGGGAAGTAAGTATAGCATTCGGCATCGTTCTGCAAAATTAACCTCAAAAAACACTTAAGTGGCCGGACAGTATTAATCTACGTTTCGTTCGCGAGAGGCTGTAGCCTCGATGCGGTATAACGGGCAAGTCTCCGACTTGCGAATGCCGCTCATAAAAGTTGTTTATGCCAGTCGAAGACTGGAAGGTTATCCCGCATCGCATCTTATAGATTTATTCGGCTGACCAGACGGACGCTCGCGAACACCCCGATTTATGTGTAATCTAATTATGTCCGGCTACTCAATACCCCGGGTTCTGCTCCAGATTCGGATTGACATCCAGGGCCGTCTGCGGAACGGGAAAAACATTGCGGTACGCCGGCACGGGCTGCTTGTCTGTCCAGGCGCCGGCGGCGAACCGGCCGAAACGAATGAGGTCCTGACGGCGCCAGCCTTCCCAGTAGAGTTCAAACCCCCGTTCTTTCACCAGAACATCTTCCGTCAGTTCGTCGAGTGCAGGCACACCACGATTCTCGCGCAGTTCATTGGCAAGCGCCAGCGCCTCCTGCGGCCGGCCCAACCGCAGTAAGGCTTCCGCCTTCATAAGGTGCAGATCGGCAAAACGGAAGAGAAGAAAATCACAGCGGCCCAGGAAATGGAGGGTTCCGGATGCGGGATCGGGTTCATACTTCAATACGCGCACGCCTTCCCACTCCGTGGCGTTGTAGAGATCCACCTCCACCGTGTAGGCGAGCGGTTCTCCGTCGGTTGTCAACACCGGGCTCCCGTCCGGATGGTACTGAGGCCCGGCGAGAAAGCCCAGGTTGGCGCCGGTAGCCGCCCGGATACGCTCATCCTGAAAGCGAGGGTCGCTTTGATCCCAGGTGTGGAAAAAATCGGGAACCGTGCAGAATCCATTGAACGGCCAAAGGGAAGTGCCCAGCCGCTGGTGCCAGTGCAGAGTGACGGCCGCTCCCAGGAAAAGCTCCAGGGATTGCTGGTTGCTGCCGCGAAGGACAAATATAGCCTCCGTATTATCCACTTCATTATCGACACTGAACAGGTGAAAATAATCGTCGGCAAGCTGATACCGGCCGGTATTGATGATAGCTGCGCACTGCTCCAGGCACTGCTCCCAGGCAGGCTGGCCCGTATATGCGGCCGCGTTTAGATAGAGTTTAGCCAGCAGGAAACGGGCGGCATCATCCGTAACCCTGCCGTAATCCTGCTCAACCATGGGTTTCATATCCGGTAAAATGGACAACAGTTCGGTTTCGAGCCACTCAAAGGCCTCCTGGTTCTTCAAAACCGGCGGTGGAGTGAGATAGTCCTCGTCTTCTGCATCCCGAACCGGAATCTGCCGGAAGCAGTCATACTGCCAGTAGCGGTAAAGGGCCCGCAGCATGCGCAGCTCCGCACGCAATGCTCTGATCAATGTGGGATCCCGCTTCCCTTCCAGCCTCTCCAGCAGAAGTAGGCCGGTGTTGGCCCTGGAAACGCCGGTTTCGAGCGCCGTCCAAAGGCCAAGAACGAGGCCGCTGGCAGCATTCCAGGAGTGCCGGTGCAACTGCTTCCATTTGCCCCCGTCCTCCCAATCCAGCCCCCGGGTGGGAACAACGACTTCATCACTGGACGCTTCGTTGAGCGTCCACAGGTCGCCGGCAATAACTGATGTCAGTTGACTGTAAACGGGGGCCAGGAGGTTCATTTCGATGCCGGGTTCTTCCAGCAGGTTATCTCCGCTGCTTTCGTCCAGAACTTCCTCCTCCAGCGAACAGCTGAAGGCCAGGAAGACGGTTGCAAAGGCGACAGGAATGAGTTTTTTTGCCATTGTTAATTGGTTTGTCATTAAAAAGCGTTGGTGTATTAAATCCGTTGAGCTAACCAGCGGACCAGGAGGTCCGCTTTCCAGTGACACTACAGTTTCAACGGATTTAATACCCCAACTTAAAATACAGAAAGCTCGGCGCCCAGCATAATCGTCCTGGCAGAGGGGTACGCATTAATATCTACTCCCAGAGGAGGAATATTATTGCTGCGGCCGAAGCGGCCGCGGGTGGAGGAGGGATAATTCACCTCCGGGTCAAACCCCCGGTAAGCGGTTAACAGCGCAAGGTTGTTGCCGGCCAGGTAAAGCCTTAGCCGGGCATTAGCCAACTGGAACGTATACCCCAGTGAGAGCATATTGAGCCGGATATAAGAGCCGTTTTCAATAAAATAATTGGAGAAGAACAGCGCATTGTCAAAGGCCTCCTCTGTGGACAGGAGGCTCGCCAGTACATTATTTCCCCTGGGAAACCCCTGTTTCGATAAAAGCGCTCTTGCGGTGCGGTTGTATATCTCATTCCCGTGCGACCCGTTCAGCATGAGGTGAACGTCAAATTTCCCCCACCTAAGGGTATGGCTCATTCCCCAGGTGTAGTTGGGCAGGGCCTGGCCGAGCACCGCAAGCATGGGGTTTCCCCCCTCGTCCAACGCTATTATGCTGCGTCCCTGTTCATCAAAGCCCAGCCATTTTCTACCGTAGAAAGTACCCAGCGGCGACCCGTTCCGGATGATCTGGGTATTTTCCACTACGATGGGCTGAAAACCGGTACGTATGGGAGTGGGCAGCCCCCGAACCACATTTTCGATGAGCGTGAGGTTGCCATTTGCCTGCCAGCTGAAACGGCCGGACTGGATCAGCGTTCCTCCGAGCGTGAATTCCCAGCCCCGGTTGACGATCTCCCCCTCTACATTTGCCCAGATGGTGGGCGTCGGAGCGGAGGCCGCCGCCAGTTCTAATAAAAAATTACTGGTCCGTTTGTCAAAATAATCGACGGTTCCCTGTAGCCGCCCTTTGAATAAACTGAGGTCCAGGCCCACGTCCAACTGCCGGGTTTCCTCCCACTGTAGGCCGGGGTTGGGCGTGCGCAGGAGAGTAAAACCCGGAACCGGAGCGCCGGTGCTGTCGAGAATGGCCGACAGGTCCGGGCCGAACCCCAGTACCTGCTGAGTGATCTTATTGGGGATCTCCTGGTTGCCGGTTATCCCCCAGCTTGCCCGGAGCTTGAAAAGATCCAGGCCTTTCCACCCGGACAGGAATGCTTCTTCCGATACATTCCACGCCAGGGCGAAAGAAGGGAAATTGCCGTAGCGGTTGTTCTTTCCGAAGCGGGTGGAACCGTCGCGGCGGAAATTAACCGTCAGAAAATACCGGTGCAGCAACTGATAATCTAGCCGCCCGAAGAAGGACTGCAGGGCATATTTTTCCGTTCCAGACTCGGCATCTAGATCGTCGATACCTCCGCCGATGTTATGGACGTTGAGGATGTCATCGGTTGAAAAACCGCCCCGGGAGAAGATGAAGTCGTAAGTCCGGAATACCTGATAGGAGTGCCCTGCGAGCAGGGACAAGCGATGCGCTTTGCCCATGTTTTTTTCAAAAGTGGCGTAATGCTCCACCAGCAGGTTGCCGGTTTCCCGCTCGCTGATGTCCGCCTGGTTGCTGGTAAAAGGAGGCTGTGGCCGGTTGAGGCTGAACCGGCGCGTACCCACCGAGTTATCCCCGCCGAATCGAAGCTGGTAGGAGAACCCTTTCGCAAGATGAACAGTTGTCGACAACATCCCCTGCAACCGGTTGGCCCGCGTCTCGTCATCTGTCCCCTCCAATAGGGCCACAGCGTGATTGAAATTGGGAATAGGCTCGAAAAAATCGCCCGCTGCATTCCTGATCGGCATCGTGGGGTTCAGAAAAAGGGCAAAAGAAGCAATGCCGGCGGGAGGGCGCTGCTCCTGAAGATAGGCGTATGTCAGGTTCAGGTCTACCAATAGCCTTTCCTTCCACGCCCTATGCCGAACCCTGGCCCGGCCGGCGGCCCTCAGGAAGCCCGATTTTTTCAAAATGCCCTCCTGATCCAGGAAATTGAGAGATACCCGATAATCGGTCCGGCCACCGCCCCCGGACAGGGATAGTTCGTGATTGTGGGTAAAGGCCACCCGGCTTACTTCCTCCTGCCAATCTGTAGACGCCCCCAGGTCGTTGCCGGTGAAACCGTATTGCTCCTGTAGCCTTCTGAATTCGGAACTGGTAAGCACATCGGCTTTCCGAAGCTGATTTGACGTTGCGGCATAGGTGGAATAGCTGAGCTGCGGCCGGCCGCCCTTGCCGTTTTTGGTAGTGATGAGGACCACTCCATTGGCGCCTCGGGCGCCGTAGATGGCCGCTGCCGAGGCATCCTTCAGAATGTCAATGGATTCGATATCCGCCGGATTCAGGAAATTGAGCGGGTTGCTTTCTTCCACTACCTGGGCGCCCGGGGTCACGGAAGCGAGATCGAGCGGATACCCGTCAATTACATAGAGCGGATTATTGTTGGCCCGGATGCTGCCGGCGCCGCGGATCCGGATGAGGAATGCCGCGCCCGGCGCTCCCGTTGTTTTGAGGAATTCAACGCCTGCCAGCCTTCCCTGCATGAGCTGTTCGGGAGCATGGATAATGCCGGTATTGAAATCTTCCGTCGAAAGATGGCTCACTGCTCCCACCAGGTTTCTCCTCTTTTGGAGTTTATAGCCTGTGACCACGACCTCCTCCAGGCTTTCCACCCGGGGAAGCAGCGTTACTGTGGTGAGGGGAGTATTTCCGGCAGCAATTACGCTTTTCTCATACCCTATATAAGACAGAACCAGTGAATCGCCGGGTAAAACACCCACCTCAAATTGCCCTCTCGCATCTGTAATTGTCCCGGCCCCTCCGGACTTGACAAAAATACTGGCCCCAACCAGGGCTTCGCCCTCCGGGTTGAGCACCTGGCCGGAAATTTTTCGCAACGTATCTGATATTTGCCCGAAAGCTCCTGAGACGAGGAAAATGGGAATCGCCAATGATATTGCTATAGATCGCAACATATTTCTACGAATTGAATGCTTGCCAAAATCGGAATATCAACATGGCCTGATGAAAAGGCCTTGAGTGGAATTAAGAGCGTGTTGGGACTTTCATGCTGAAGCCGAAAATGAGCAAATTTTGCCTCAGTCAAGGCAAATTTTGCAGTCGAATGCGGGCTATTCGGCGAAAAATTTAACGCCGAATGAGGGAAAATTGGCCATTTGCAGGCCAGCAATGGAATTCCCAACACGCTCTGAGGGGAAGCATTTGTCTAATTTACAGAATTCCTGGCGATTTTTTTAATTGGCGGCTTCCAAAGAGGCAGGCGATCCCGAAGTTGGTTGTAGTCATGCGAAATAACTTCACCCCTCCATCCCCTTCAGCAACGCCAAATCCAGCCGCCACAACTCATACGTATCGATAAGATACCAGATTTTCTGGTGGTAGGTTTTGCTGGTCGCGTAGCCCGCCATCTTCAGGCCGGCGGCGCAGGCGGCGTAGTAGGGCACCGTGGTTTGCCCGTGGAAGAACTCCTGAGGGGCGATGCCGGAAGCGCGCTGGAAAATGCGGGCCGCCTCGGTGATGTCGTGGTCCTGGCCAACTGGGAACTCCTGCCAAATCCAGCTGTAGCATCCGGTATGACCGGGGGTACAGGGGCGGGTGAGCAACTGGGTGTGGCGGGCGTAGCTGTCGCTGACGGAGCGGTAGGCTTCGAAGCGGTCGTAGGAATGGTCGTCGTGAAAATTGAAGACGCCGATGGCGGGATCGATGAAGAGGAAGTCCTCGTCGCGCAGTTCGTCGTAGCGTTTGGCGTTCACTTTCTGGCGAGCGTTGCTGCTCAGGCGGGCTTTGATGCCGAAGTGGTTGTTGGTCTTCCTGGCCAGGCGGGACTGGCCGGCGGTCGATTCCAGCAGCGCCTGCGCCAGCTTGATGCTGGCCGGCACCTTGTGGCGGTACATTTCTACCAGCGCAGCTTCCTTATTGGCATCGATGTAATCGACAAACTTCTGAGCGGCGCGCATCTTGCCTTTGGAAAAACCGGCATCTTCCAGCTTTTTCAGGATGGACGCCTTCTCCCAGGTGGACCGCAGGCCGATCCGCTCCGGGCCTTTCTCTTCCGGCTCGCTGAACATATCCGGCGATGTATCCAACTCATAAAAGCGCTTCAGGGCAGTGGCAGATATGCCCCCTACTGCTTCCAACCCGGAGCGGTAGGCGTCGCTCAGCTCATAGAGGATGGGCATTTGCCGGCTTACCTCCTCCCATTTGTTCTGATACAGGTACAGCCCGCCCAATACCATGGCCAGCGCGAACAGGCCGGTAAAAAAGCCCCGCGCCAGTTGCGAGGTGCCTTCGGCGGTGGAGTGGAATTGTACCATGCGGGTATGGCGGGCGCCTATGGCCCGGAGAATCCTTTAAAAATATAAACGAAGATAAGAATAAAATACCCGGCGGGACTGGCAAATTAAAAAAAAATACATTCGTTTTCGTTAAGGCCGCCGGTTAGATTGCAAAATAAAGCTAAAAAGTAGTACATTTACCCCGCCCTAAGTCATAATCTCCTATTAGCCTGATCTTTTTACTTGGAACCCTATTGAGATATGTCATGCATTCACCTGCAAAACGCATATACTCAGGAGCTCCTGGACCCTTCTGTAGTTAATTAATTCAAGACGGCATATTGTTGTTTTACTTGGAAAAAGAGCCAATTCCCCTTTGTATGAAGAGCGTTTGGTTGCTCCCTCTTTTGTGGCTACCCCTCTGTTGCCTGCCCGCCGGCCTGCCGGGCCAGTCTGTACTGGTGCTGGAAGAATGCGGCACTTCCTATATCGACCCGCAGGATGACCTGGGCAATACCCAGCCCTCGCAGGATACTTTGTTGTACACGGCCTACTTTGAAGAGGATACTTTTCTGCGGGCCTATCACATTGATATCAATGCTTTCGGCGGGCAACAGGTAGACCGCGCCCGCGTTTTTGCCCTCATGCCGGACGGAAGCCGGAAACAACTGGGTGCCCTTTCTTTCGGCAACTGCATCGGCTGCGTGACTGGCTTTGCGCTGGTAGATAATGACTCGCTACTGGTGCAGGGCGTCAGCGATGTCAATACAATGAACCTCTGGCTGCAATCGCTGGGCCAGCCGGCCTACGCCCTGCCTTCCAACCTGCAGACTCTGGTTGGCGTGGGGCGGCTGAGCGGCAGGCTGCCCTTCTGCGCCGAGGGGCTGCAGGCCGAGTTTGTCGTTTTCAGCAACCCCAACAGCACTTCCACCGAGTTTTCTACCCACATCCACTGCCCGGAGATCGTGCGCCCTTGCGCCATCCGAAAAGAAGTTGACGTGGATTGCCAGAAGGACAGCATCTCCCTGCAGGCCCTGCTACCCCAGGAGTGCTTTTCCGGCCCGGTCCGGGTAGAATGGCACAACGCCAACGGATGGAGCGCCGGCACCGCAACCGCCCGGCGCCCTCTAACCGGCAACGAAGGCATGTATTACCTCCGCGTAGAAGACGACTGCTGCCTGTATGTCGACTCCGTGCTGGTCGAAAACCCCGACTTTGCCGATGCCGGCCCCGACCTGTTTGCCTGCGAACGGTCCCGGGTCTCGGTTCAGGGCGGGGGTGGAATAAGCCATTACTGGGAACGCCCCGACGGCGATACCATCAGCGGCCCCCTGCTCTCCTTTCTCAAAGTACGGGGCGAAGACAGCGGGCAGTACATCCTTCATGCCTTCAACGAGGAAGGGTGCGAAGACACCGACAGCCTGCTGCTCGACGTTCATATCCCCCCGGCGCCCCAGGTCGCCTTTGAAGAACCCTGCCTCGGAGATACGCTCCTCCTGGCCCTCGGCAACGACAGCCTCTTCAACCAGATAACCTGGACGGGGCCACAGGGAAATGCCATACCCAATGGCATCCTCTACGGCTTTCAAACCGTAGACATCGGCGCTTACACCTTCACCGCCCTCGATTCGGTGGGATGCGAGGCAGAGCAAACCTTTGATGTTCTCGGCTTCATCCCTGCCGATATTGAATCCATCATTGAGGAAAATTGCGACAGCACCCGCATTTACCTGTTCCCCGAATCCTACCAGTACGTTTGGGAGGGCGGCCTCCCCGGCAACACCCTGGCCACTGCCGGCGGCGGGAGCTTCCAGGTAACGATTACCGACGACCAGGGCTGCCGGGTTACGCAGCTGTACGACCTCCCCCCGCCCGACGGGCCGGATGTAGCGATAGAGGTAGAACAACCGCTTTGCCCCAACGATTTTGGCGCCATCCGGTTTACGCCCGCCAACCCCGATCAACCGCTCATCTATTCTATAGACGGCGGGGAGACGTACGCCCTGTCCCCAAGGTTCACCCGATTGCCACCGGGCTTGTATCCCCTGGCTATTCAGGACGGCCTGGGCTGCATCCGCGAACAAAACGTCGTGCTTGCCGCTCCGGATACCCTGGCGGTAGAGCTGGACACCGACTACCTGGAAGTGCGGCCCAATACGCCGGTGAGCTTGTCAACCCGGATACTCGGCAACGTGCAGCGCTACCAGTGGCTGCCCCGGGAGATCGACACCGAAGGCCCTGTTACCAACTTCCTGGCCCGCCGGGATATGGACGTGCGCATCATCGTCGAAGACGAGCGGGGCTGCAAAGCCTCCGACGGCTTTCAGCTGACGATCGTGCTGGGCGACATCTACGTGCCCAACGCCTTTTCCCCGAACGGCGACGGCCGCAACGACCGGTTCACCTTTTACAGCGACAACGGCTCCGGCGAGATGATCGAGCGGCTCCGGGTTTATGACCGCTGGGGGGCGTTGATCTATGAAGACGAAGAACTCTTCCTCAACGACGAGACTACCGGATGGGATGGTTTTTTTGACGAAAAACCGATGAACCCCGGCGTGTACGCCTATCACGGGATCGTGCGTTTCGGGAACGGCGTGAAAAAATCATTCAAAGGCGATGTATCGCTGATCCGATAAATTGACAAGATGTACAGGATTTTCAGGATTTACAGGACAACGGCATTTCCTTGCGGAAATTTTCATTATAAAGCCCTAAGCATGACGAGAACAATACTCCTGGCTGCCATACTGGCTCTTCTGTCCCCTGCCATCTTCGCTCAGGCCTTTGAAGTGGGCTTCGAGACGGTGACAGGCCCTGCGCGCACTACCTTCAGGGGCAGCCTGGCGGAAATCGCCGGTTTCTCGGAGGTAGAGATCAGCGAAGGCATCGTCGACTCCGCCCTGGCCAACGCCGGCATCGACGCACCCCGCTGGCTGAAGGAGCTGTTCCCCGGCATACGGATCGAAGTGACGGGCGAACTCCAGAAAAAGCTGACGCGCAACGTGAACGGCGCCCGCTTTTTCGCACGTTTTCATTTCCTGGGTGCCAGCTTCACCGTTTCCGATCCCCGCCTTACCGAGAAGCCGGAGGCCCGGAAACTGAAGAACCAGGTCAAGTCCGTCCGCCTCGCCCTGGCCGGCAAAGCAGAAGAGCTGGCGGAACACCTGGCCCTGCTGGCCCTGGACGACGCCACCAAGGTAGAGCCTTTTTTCTCCAAGCGCTACGACGTAGAAGCCTACCTCCACCTCAAAAAGCTCTTCCTGCCCAACCGGGTGCTGCTGGAGTGGGGCAAAAACCGCAATGCTTATCTGGACGTTGAAGTAACTCCCGGCATCCGCTTTACCGCCGACCCTTCCCCGGTCGTCGACCTGGGCAGCGTGCTGCTGATCAGCGAAAAGCTGGACAGCCTGATGGAGGGCGGCATCCTGCGGCCGGTAGAAAATACGACGGATCAGATCGCAGAGGCCATACAAAACGTGGTATTCGGAAAATTTAAAGACCCCCGCACGGTGCCTGCTATGGGCGGATTTGTGCGTGCGGAGTTGCTGGCTAATTTTGGCTCGGGGTTTTCGGGCCTGCTGGGTACCGACCTCAGCTTCAGCCGACATACCTCCATCAACGGCACCCAGCCCATGTATTCTACTTTTTTCTTTGCCGGCCTGCGGTGGGGGCTGGGGGTTGGGAAACGAAAATAGATCATTCAGACAAACCCGTGCCCCGGCACGGCTATGACAAAACTCATTTTCTTTAAACAGGCCGGCGGCTCTCGTGCCGGATTTCAAATTAATAGTGACTAAAAGAAGGGATTATGAACGGAAAAATTTACGCCTTGCTGCTTTTTACAGCCTTGTTTTTTACCCAAAAGGGGATTGGCCAAACCGCAGAAGATTACAGAAAAAAAGGGGGCGTCAGCTATCTGGTCACTCTGGATGACGCCCGCCTCGACATCGGGCTGAAGACCGTATCGATTTTCGCCCTGGACGACAAAGCGCCGCTCGCCGCCAACCCCCACTACCAGGCCATGTGGAACCTCATCAGGTTGGGTGCCTCCCTGGAATCCCTCCTGCAGGGCGTGGACGAGCCAATTAACGACCTGAACATGGACCGGCGGTTCGGGCAAAACGGCTACAATAAAACAGTGCTTGCCTTTTTTATCAGCTATGGTTTCGGCGAATCCTCCGACGTGGAAATGCAGCGGCAGTTCTTCGAACTGGCCGTCAGCCCCGGATATTTCAAACAAGGGCGGGGCGGCATGAACCTTCACCTCGACTACCGCCTGAATGTAGCCAACACCCGCTACGGGGCCGGGGCCAACAGCATCGCCCGCGCCTTCGATTATGAAATTTTCCTCGGTGCCCGGGCGGGTTTCGACTGGAGCTTCCGGCGATCGGAAGGCGAGGCCGGCTTTTTCGCCCACCTCAGTTCGGAGATCAAACGCATCGCCGAGGAAAACGAATTTACCGTCGCCCAACTGCTCATGCTGGAAAGGCTGGCGGAAGACAGCAAGGTACTGCTGCCCGACGATGTAGGCGGGCGGACTTTTCACGTCGGCCCTATCGGCGGCGCCCGCCTCTCCCGGCGGATTTTCTCCCACGGGCAGGTTTTCCTCAGCGCCCAGGGTTTCTACGACGTCATGGACCTCGTCAATACCACCAAGGATGTGGAGAATGTGCGCAGCCAGCACCACGTTTCCATCAGCCTGGGCATCAGCCTGGCCGTTGGGGGCGAAGGGCGGGGGATGGTGAGCTTTTATTGAGAATCACCTGTCCTGCAGAACCGTATGGTATCATCAAGACACGTTGCTTGTTAAGGAAAATTTAACAAGCACTGCTTTTGCCATAGTTCCCGGAAGAAATGATAACTTTCATGCCGGATTTTGGGTTTAAGCTCAAGTTCGTTCCCGGCCGTAATCCGGCGAATAGCGAATAGCGAATAGCGAACTCCGAGTCCCAAACACCGCCACATCAGATCCTCTGTACAGCAACAACACCCGATTATTCCACCAAATACCTTCCATATGATGAGGATCATTATTTTCTTATTCGCCCTGGCCCTTGCCGGCCATACCGCACAAGCCCAGTTCGTCACCACGCCCCCTGCCAGCAAGAAAGCTATGGTGGCGGAGTGGATCGGCCTGACCAAAGTAAAGATCGAATACCACCGCCCCGGCGTCAAGGGCCGGGAAGGCGAGGTCTACGGAGAGAATGCCGTGGTGCCGTACGGCGCTTCCATGCCCTGGCGGGCGGGCGCCGACGAGAATACCACCATGTATTTCGAACACGACGTAACGATCAACGGCCAGCCACTGGCTGCCGGCAAGTACGGATTCCACATCCTGCCCACCGCCGGAGAATGGACGCTGATTTTTTCTAAAAACAACTGGTCGTGGGGTAGTTATAACTACGACCAGTCGGAAGACGCCCTGCGGGTCAAAGCAAAGCCCGCCGATTTGCCGGAATCGGTAGAATGGCTGGAGTACCGTTTCGTCAACCAGACGGACAATTCGGCCGACATCGAGCTGCGCTGGGAAAAGAAAAAGGTGCAGTTTACCGTCGCCACCGACGTGTACGCCGTCACCAGGGCCAGCATGGAAGCAGAACTGGATGGGATGCTGGGCTTCACCTGGCAGGGCTGGAATTCCGCCGCCAATTACCTGCTGACGGCGGACAAAGACATGGAAACCGCCCTGGCCTGGGCCGACAATGCCGTCAACAACACGAAAAACTTCTCTACCCTGTCCACCAAAGCGCAAATCCTGGAAAAGCTGAACCGCACCGCCGACGCCAAAACGGCTATGGAAGAGGCTGTCCCGCTGGCAACTATGACGGAGCTGCACTTCTACGCCCGCTCGCTCATCCAGCAGGAAAAACCGGAAGAGGCCATGAAAATCTTCAGGATGAACCGGGAGAAAAACCCCAATGACAATTTCACCACTCTGGTGGGCCTGGCCAGGGGCAACATGGCCCTGGGCAACTATAAGGACGCGGCGAATTACTTCCGCAAAGCAGCGCCCAACGCCCCGCAGGACCAGCAGGAGATTTACGAAGGATTGGCGAAGCAGTGTGAGGAGAAGATGACGAAGGGATGATGCGCCCGGAGCAAAGCTCCAGGACAGTTATTTTCTCGTTGGGAACAGGAGGCGGGTTATTGGTTATTGCTGTTGCTGGCGGTTTGCAATAACCAATAACCAATAACTTCAACTGGACTGCGGGAAGCTTTAATAACTGCTCCGGAACTCACCCCCGGCACATTAATCCTTCTTCGGCCCGCGGTTGCCGCCTCTTTTTCCGCCCCTCCTTTTGCCCCGGCCGCCGCGGCTATCCCCCTGGGGTTTGCCGTCGCCTTTACTGCCGCCCCGGCGGCCCCGGCTGCCGCCGCCACGGCCGGAAGCGCTGGGTTTAGCTTCTTCCAGCCCATCAGGCAGGGGCAGGCGCTGTACTTTACGCTCAATCAGGTCTTCGATCCGTTTGAAACGCCCGCGGTCCTTGCGGTTGATGAAGGTGAAGGCCATGCCGGCAGCGTCGGCGCGGGCGGTCCGGCCAATGCGGTGGACGTAGTCTTCGGCGTCGCCCGGCACGTCGAAGTTAATGACGGCGTCGATGCCTTTGATGTCGATGCCCCGGGAGAGGACGTCGGTGGCCACGATAATGGGTTTGGCGCCGCTCTTGAATGCCTGGAGCTGGGATTCCCGCTCATCCTGGGTGAGGTCGGAGTGGATGGCGCCCACGTCCATGCCCCGTTTGTTGAGGCTGACGGCCAGTTCCCGCACTTTCTTTTTGGTGCCAGCAAAGATCAGGACGCGTTCCAGGCGTTTGTTGGTCTCCAGGATTTTTTCCGTCAGCGGTATCTTGCCGTAGTCCTCCACATCATAAGCCAGTTGGAGGATTTTCTCCGCCGGCTTGGATATGGCGATGTTGATCTCCACCGGGCTGCGCAGCATCTGCTTGGCGAATTTGCGGATTTGTTCCGGCATGGTGGCGGAGAAGAGCAGGGTCTGCCTTTCCCTTGGCAGTTTGTTCACGATATCCATGATGTCGGGAGCAAAGCCCATGTCCAGCATGCGGTCGGCCTCATCGAGGATGAGGTGGCGGACGGTGTCCAGCTTGGCGTAGCCCAGGTCGAGATGAGACTTGAAGCGGCCGGGGGTGCAGACGATAATGGACGCTCCCCGCTTGAGGGCGCGTTTTTCCTGCTCCATGGCCTGGCCGTCGCGCCCGCCGTAAATGGCGATCGAACTTACCGGCGTGAAGTAGGAGAGGGCTTCCAGCTGCTGATCCACCTGCATGGCCAACTCCCGGGTCGGCTCGATGATGATCGTATCAATGCCTTCTTCGTTGGGGTCTTTTGTAAGCCTGTTCAGCACAGGGAGGAGGAAAGCTGCCGTTTTGCCGGTTCCGGTTTGCGCGCAGGCCAGCACGTCGCGTTCTTCCATGATGGGCGGGATAGCCTGTTCCTGCACGGGCGTAGCGGTTTCAAAACCCATCGCTTCCAGCCCCTCGATTAATTCCGGTTCAAAACCAAAGTCAGAGAATTTCAAAGTATTTGCGTTTCTTTTATTTTATCACTATTCAAATCCGCCGCAAATATCCGGAAAAAAACTTGGCAATCAATGGGTTGATGGATTTTGGATAGATAAAAAAAACGAAACGAGGGCTCAGACGCGCCCTCGTTTCATTTTTTTTACAGCTTCAGCAGCTTAAAAGCATGCGCCCACTGGTTGCTGCGGAAGCCGGGAATGCACCACAGGATGCACAGCGGTTCGATGGCGCGGGCTGCTTCTGCGGCACCCATATCCTCCGCTTCCCAGCCAAACTGATCGAGCACGCCGGCAACCTCCTGCTTGGCCTCTTCGTCGTTGCCGCAGATGAACATGGAGGGCTTGACGCCGCCGAAATCGGGGTTGACCATCAGGTGGCTGCCCACGCTGCTGAACACTTTGACGAAATGCGCGGCAGGGTAAGCCTTCTGCAGGCGCTCCATCAGGGAACCGTCCAGGCTGGTGAAAAACTGCAGGACGCCGTTGACGGGCGGCGCTTCCGCGATGGGGTTGGTGGCATCCATCACGGTTTTGCCCTCCAGGTTGGCGGCGCCGGCCTGCTCCAGTACTTTCTCTGCCGCCGTGCCTTTGACCGCCAATACGATCGCGTCTCCAAAGGCAGCAGCCTCGGCAACGGACCCGACCTGGGCTTTCGTCCCGGCTTCCGCCTGCCAGCCCGCCAGCCTGGTGGCATCGCGCGTTCCCAGTTTGACCTCATAGCCGTGTTGGACAAAACCCTTCCCTAAAGCTTTGGCGACAACGCCCGATCCGAGTATTCCGATTTTTTTGCTCATGTTTTAAAATTTGTATGTACAAATATAAAGATAAAAAAATTATTCTTCCAATGCCAGGGCAGCATCGTAGATGCGGCTTGTCAACGACCGGGCCTCCTCATCGCCAAGTATGGCAGCGTACTTCCGGTAAAGGCCGCTCCAGGCTGCTTTGATCTTTTCGCTGAGGGCGACCGAGGCCGGCGTGGGGAACACCAGGGTGCTCCGCCCCTCGTTCACCCGCCTGGCCAGGCCCTTCTTTTCCAGCTTCTCTACCAGCCGGGTAATGGTGGAAGGGGTCAGCATTTGCAGCTCGGCAAGCTCACCTGCCGGTATGCCGGGGTATTTGTTGATGCTCATCACCAGGAAAGCGTAACTGGGAGGCAAGCCGGTATCGGCAAATGCCTCCTCCGCCATCTTCGTGATGGCCCTCGACAGGGCGTTGGCAGAATAGTACAGGCAGCGGCAGTAATCTTTCCGGTTTTCCATAGGACAGGCAAGGTAAAAACTTTTATTTGTACATGCAAATTTTAACGCCTCTTTTCCTCCGGAAGTTTCGTTTTCAATGGGTTCGAAGAAAATTTGTTACTTTGGCCGGAAGCGGAAGTCAAAATAACCGAAAACGATTTTATCAACCAAAAAACACAATCTGATATGTCTCTGCAAAACAAGTACCGCGAAGTCCTGACCCTGGGTGAAAAATTCGGCGTGAAAGACGGCTACGTCAAAGAAGAGGACGGAGTCCTCAAGATCGGCGGCACCGCCAAAACCCAGTATGAGAAAAACCTGATGTGGGATAAGATCAAGGAGATCGGAGGCGAAAAGCCGGCCGACCTGAAAGCCGACATCCGGGTGGAGGACAAGGAAAACTTCCACGTGCATACCGTCAAGGGCGGCGATACGCTTTCCAAGATTGCCAAGACTTACTACGGGCAAGCCGGCCAGTATATGGACATCTTCAACGCCAACCGCGACCAACTGGACAACCCCGACCTCATCAAGCCGGGCCAGGTGCTGAAAATCCCTTTCCCCAAGGCATAAGAGCCTGTTTGGAGGTAGTCCCTATGTGTGCGGGGACTACCTCCAAACATACTCTTTGCCGGTTTTAGGCCACAGGTATTAGGTTTTGGGCTTTATGAGCACCTAAAATGGACATCTATCGCCTAAAACCTAATGCCCAAATCCTCCAAACACCAGAGGGGGCACAATTTAGCATCGCACCCCAACTGCTCATCCTTCCAGCACCTCCTGCAGCACCTCATGGGCATATATTTCGGGAAAATTCTCTATGTGAAGCCGGTAATAATCGATCAGGCGGAGCAGGAGCGACTTTCGCAGCGGGCGCTGCATGCTCAGCTCGTGGCAGGTTTCCAGTTTTTTATCCAGCAATTGATGAAGCAGCCGGCTCTCCGCCTCCCCCAAATGATGGACATGGGGTGGGGGGGCGGCGACAAAAACCCCTTCCCGGAGGTCGAAAACCGGCGTCGCCTCCGACCATTCTTCAGCAGGCACAAAGCCCAGGAAAGAACTCAGCTCCAGCAAAAAATATAAGTGGATATTGGCGATGGGGGCTGTCGTTTCATCCAGAAAACGGAAGCTCTGGAAAAGGAAACCGAACAGCCTTTTATTTTCCTCCGGCTCCCGGATCGTTTTCCGGGCAAATTCCGCCATGAACAGGCCCACGGCGCTTTTGCGGACGTCAAAGGGCAAGGAAGTATAAACGTGGGCGGCCCGCAACTCCTTGATCCGGTTCAGGCCCTTTTCCTGCCGGTCGTAAGCAACCATATCCACCAGAGACATGACCTGCAGCAGGCCGGGGCTGACCTTTGCCTTTTTGCTCCGTACCCCGCTGATGATATAACTTCGCATACCCCGCTCCTCCGTATAGATATCGGCAATGATACTCGTTTCGGAGTACTTCATTGAGCGCAAAACGATGCCCCGGGTTTTGATCAGCATACTTCTTAGGTTCGTTTATGGATAATCATTGCCTGCCCCGTTAATTCATCTGAAAAAAAATTACCCGCCCGCGTTAACCGGCCACCTCCTTCAAACGTCAAATATACAGACGGCAGTTCATCATTTGTCCGTTACGCCTCCGCTTATCGAAAAATGCCGGACGGTCGTCAAAAAAAATGGACAGTTGCATCCTTTTGCCTGTAAGTTTGTCTTTGCTTAGTAGAAATCACCAACAGATCAGAAATCACCAAAGCAAATGAATTTCAAACTGCTTCGCCAGAACCCATAACTCCCTGATTTTCAATTTAAAAGCAGTTTTCACCCGGCTAAAAAGAAAATTATGAAAACCCTGACATTCGGCATGCTGCTGGCATGCTTCAGCTTCATCTTTTCCGCCTTCGCAACCGCGGATACTTCCTGTGCTTTCGACCTCAACGAAAATTTAACGCTTACCCATCAGCTTTACCGGTCGCTGCCCGACGGCGTATGGGCCGCAGAGACACAAAACGGACAGAAAGCTGTCCTGCAATTTCACCCCTCCGGCACCGCCGACTGGTTCACTTCCAACGCAAAAGGATTGTCCGGCTACAAAGATTTTACCTGGGCCGTGATCCCGATAAGCGAAGAGGAGGCCAGGCTCGAACTGGCCGCCAATGACCATTCCGAAAGCTTCACTTTCGAGGTAGAGCCGGCTTGCCAGAGCCTCAAACTTTCAGAACCCGATCGAGGCTTCGTCCTCAGGCTGGAACACGAAACGGCGGAATCGAAGGCCGTCCGCAGCCAAAAGGAAACGCTGCTGGCCGCCAGGTGGGAAAATACGACCTACCCCTTTGACCTGAAATCCATGGAAGGCGCCTACCTGAAATACAATTTCCAGAAGAACGGCCGGTTCGAAAGGATGCTGGGCTGCGCTTCCCGGAATATCAAAGAGGCCGGCGACTGGTGGCTGGCAAAAGACGGGCTGCACCTGGTCATGCGCCTGGACAATGGCGAGACGACCGTCGCCGAGATCAAATACCTGGAAATGGACGAGATGGTGCTAAAACACGTCCTGAACTGTGAAGAAAGAGATTTCGCCACCGGCGACAGAGACTTCTTCTTTAACCGGCAATAATTTTTTAGCCATAATATTTCCTGTTTTAAAAGTTGGCTCCCACGACTTGGCGAGCCAATTTTTTTTGAATGCGGGAAAGATGGGTGGAAGGGCTGGCCAGGTAAAACTCATTCATTCCTTTCATAAACCGAGAGGCGGCCGTCCGGAGACAGTAAATACAGCCGTTGGCCCTGCCGGCGGGCCAGCGCCGCCCGTGCCCCTGCTTCCGGCATGGGCAGGGTTGTTTTTCTCAGGGCGGCCACATCATAGACCGACAATTCCCCTTTTTTGAACAGCTGCAGGTGGCCGTCGATCAACTGAAAATGGGTGTAACCCGGCAGGGAAAGCAGTTGGTGATATTGGCCGAAGCCGTCGAAGAGGTAGATTCCTTCCCCCGGATCATGGAGGTAAACCATATTCTCCCGGGCGACGGCCTGCTGCCCCCGCGGCGGGCGGGCCATCTGGGCGCTGAGGTTATCGCTGCTGGCCAGGACGGCCCCATCCGGAGCGATCTTCACGAGCCGAAACGTGGCCTGGTCATATACCCAGATATTGTTGTCATTCGCCAGGGCAATAGCCGTAGCGTTGACGATGTCGGAGGAAAAAAGCAGGAGCAGGCCCGTTTCATTCAGCGTGCGGTCGAGCGTGGCGATGGCCTGCAGGTCCGGATAAAACAACAGCAGGTTGAAAGGGTCGGTCGGATCGAGATAACCCAGGCTTCCCCGGGTATTATTGTTATAACGGAAGAGTTCTTTGCCTTCGGGGCTGTATTTGACCACCTCGTTGGCAGGGGTTACCAGGTACACCTGCCGTAGTTTGTCGAGGGTGAAGAATTTAGCCTCCACCGGCAACGTGAACAGCAGGCGGAAGGAATCTTCAGGCGCAGCCTGGCCGAAAAGGAAAACGGGAAACAGCCAGGCCAGGATAAACAGCCCGGGCATTGTTCGTCGATGGTTGACTGTCGCTTGCTGCCTCCAACCGGCAACAGCCAACGCACAACGGACAACAAACAACGGACAACGGACAACAGAAGCAGCCTCACGCCTTCTCCCGTTCCGCCTCCCGGTTCCCGTGAACATAGCCATCATCATTTTCAAAGAATTCAATTTCCAGGTTTTTGCCATCGAACACGGCATAGGAATTGTGGTACATCCACTCTCCCAGGTTGATATAACGGCTTTTTCCGTTTTTCAGTGTGAAGTCGATCGGCAGGTGGCGGTGCCCGAAGATAAAATAATCGACATCCAGGCTTTCCAGTTTGCGGTTGGCATAGGCAATCAGCCATTCGCCTTCCTCTCCCAGGAAACGCTTTTTTTTGGGCTTCACTGCTCCCCGGCTTTTGCCCGACCAGTAGTTCGCCAGCCAGATGCCGAAATTGGGGTGCAGCCGCTCGAAAAGCCACTGGCAGAGGGGGTTGGCAAATACTTTTTTGATCAGTTTATAGCCGTGGTCGCCGGGGCCGAGGCCGTCTCCGTGGCCGATAAAAAAGGTCTTTCCCATCAATTCGCAAACAACCGGCTCCCGGTAGGTGGGGATGCCCAGCTCTTCCTCGAAATAGCGGAACATCCACATATCGTGATTGCCGGTAAAGAAATAAACGGGAATGCCGGCGTCGCGCAGGCTGGCCAGTTTGCCCAGCACCCGGGTATGCCCCTTGGGCACAACGGTTTTGTATTCGAACCAGAACTCGAAAACATCCCCCACCAGGTAGATCGCCGCTGCATCCTCTTTGGCCTGATCGAGCCACCGGACAATCTGCTGTTCCCGCTCCCGGCTGCTCAGGCGGCCATCCACGCCCAGGTGAAAGTCCGATGCGAAATAGATTTTCTTCATGTTCTAATTGTGTATGCGCGATGCTAAATTGTGCCCCCTCCGGTGTTGGGAGGATTTAGGCATTAGGTTTTGGGCGTTAGGCGCCTGTTGAGTGCCCGGTTAGGCCTGGGTTGCCCCTAAAACCTACAGCCTAAGATTTACCCGGCCGGACGGACGGGCCTAAAACCGAGCAAGGGGTACAAAAAGGAATCGCGACCCTACGCCTTTTCCATCACCGTCCCGCATTGATCACAGGTGCGCAGCGCTTCGGAATCCATGAATTTGGTGATGGCTGCTTTCAGTTGGGTGACGATGTCCTCCAGCTCGAAAGCCTCTTCATGCAGCTTGTTGTTGCAATTTTCACAAAACCACATCAGCTTATCCTTTTCGCCCTTGTGGCGGTAGCGCTCGATGACCAGCCCGATGGTGTTGGCCGGGCGCTGCGGGGAATGGGGGATGCGGGGAGGCAACAGAAACATTTCTCCCTCCCGGATGGAAATATCCCGGGGGGTGCCGTCCTCATCGATGATCTTCAGCGTGATGTCGCCCTCGATCTGATAAAACAATTCCTCCCCCTCTTCCCAGTGATAGTCTTTCCTTCCATTCGGCCCGCCGACAACCATGACGATGTAGTCGTCGTTACCTTTATATACTTGCTGGTTGCCCACCGGCGGTTTGAGAAGGTGGCGGTGCTCATCCACCCATTTCCGGAGATTAAATGGTTTGGTTAGTGGCATCTGATCTTAAAGTTTTTGTTAATGTGCATATAAATTAACGAACTTTTCCCGATAATAAGAAAAGTCTGCAACCTATAACAAACCAAATCATGAACTTAGGACTAAAAGGAAAAAATGCCCTGGTCTGCGGCAGCAGCAAAGGCATCGGCAAGGCAGCCGCTATCGAGATTGCCGGCCTGGGCGCCAATGTGACGCTCGTATCCCGTTCGGCAGACGCCATGGCCGACATCATCCACGAACTGGATCACAGCCAGGGGCAACGCCACGATTTCCTGGTGGCGGACTTCAGCAATACCAGCGACCTGAAACGCAAGGTTCACGCCCTGGTAGGGGGCAAACCCATCCACATCCTGGTCAACAACACGGGGGGGCCTCCCGCCGGCCCCATCCTGGACGCTGAAGAAGCCGCCTTCGTGGATGCCTTCACCAAACACCTCCTCTGCAACCACCTTCTGGTGCAGGCCGTCGTGCTGGGCATGAAAAAGGAAGGCTACGGCCGGATCATCAACGTGATCTCCACCTCCGTGAAAGCGCCGCTCGACAACCTGGGCGTATCCAATACGGTGCGCGCCGCCGTGGCCAACTGGGCCAAGACCCTGGCCAACGAGCTGGGGCCGGCCGGCATTACCGTCAATAACGTGCTGCCCGGCTTTACTGACACGGAGCGCCTGCACGAGATCATCAACAATAAGGCGGAGAAAAGCGGCGCAACGCGGGAGCAGGTCATATCCGGCATGAAGGCGGGCGTCCCCCTGCGGCGCTTCGCCGACCCGTCGGAACTGGGCGCCGCGATTGCATTCCTGGCGTCGCCCGCAGCGGCCTACATCAGCGGCGTGGCCCTGCCGGTGGATGGAGGGAGGCTGAGGAATATGTAGTTTATCCTTTTCCATTCCCGCTTTGCAGGCGCACCTCCATGGCCGGCCTTTGCAAGAGCACGACATCCCCGGTATTCCCCAGGATCTGGTCGACCAGGCCGAAGGCCTGCGCCTCCAGGGCATTCATGAACTTATCGCGGCGAAACTCCTCTTCGATCTCCCGCCAGCTGTGTCCGCTGTTGTTGCCCACGATGTGAAAGAGTTGCTTCTCCATGCGCTCCTGCTCGTGGTAGGCAATGCGCACGTCTTCGGTATACCCCTGGGCGCCACCGCCTGCCGGGTGCATGTGGATGGTGGCATGGGGTAAGGCATACCGGTGGCCCTTTTCCCCTGAAGACAGCAAAACAGTGCCCATGCTGGCGGTAACGCCCACCGCAGTGGTGTACACCGGCGCTTTCACCATTTGCATGGCGTCATATATGGCCATGCCGGCGTAGACGCCTCCTCCGGGGCTGTTGATGTACATGTTTATGGGCAGCGTACTGCTCTGGCTGTCGAGGTAAAGCAACTGGGCCACGATGAGGTTGGCCACCTGGTCGTTCACGCCCGTACCCAGAAATACAATGCGCTCTTTGAGCAACAGGCTATAGATGTCGTAGGCCCGTTCGGACCGGTCGCTCGCGTCGATAACCATGGGCACGACGGAGGCGCTGCTTCGATTGGAAGACATAATAATAGTTTTAATGTCACTAAGGATTGATGAGGATAAGACCAGCCGGCATCAAAGCCGGGCGCCGGGGAAAATGCGGCGGATTTGCCGGGCCAAATTGCCATCTGGCCGATCGGTGATCAACCGGCGGTGTATTTTTCTGATCTCCCGGCGGGCCTTGCGGCGGCCGTACCAGCGGATAGCTTCGTAGGCGGCCCGTTCGTCTTCAGGCCGTTTCCGAGGAGGCGCTTCGTTCGGCTGCCGGCGGGGAAAAACTCCGGGGCCGTCCGCCCTGTCCCGTCCGAACAGGCAACGCCAGCAGAGCCGGAGGTCATTCCACCACTTCCTCATAACGAATGGATTTTGCTTTAATCTCCCTGCGGACTTTTTCCAGGCACTTGTGTTTCTGGACGGTAGCCGAGCGGGTGCTGGCAAAGCCGAACGCTTCGGCGATTTCCGGCAACGGCATGCGCTGGTAGTAAAAGGCTTGCAAAATCTCCATGCACTTGCGGCCGGCGGCGGCCAGGAAGCGGAAGAGGCGGAGTTTTGGTTTCGGCGGCTGTTCGAAGAACTCTTCGGGGATATCCATTTCTTTTTCCAGCCTGCTGAAGGTGAGCAGATGGCCGTCCTGCCTGCGCTGCCGCAACCAGAGATGCCTGGCAATACCGACGATGTATGCGGAGGGAGAGGACTGTATTTCCAGCTGGCCCTCCACCGCTTTCTCGTAGAGCACGACCAATGCGTCCTGGAAGATGTCCCGGGCGTCTTCATATTCGCCCCCCAGGGCTTTGACCAACCGGGCCACTTTGGGGAAGCACGAGCTGTAAAGCTGCTCGAAGGCCGCTTCCCGATGGGTGCGGAGCTGCCTGGCGATGTCTGTCGTTTTTGCCGTCATTACCGGTGAATTGAGTGATCAAAAGGTTGTTTCGCTTCGGCCTTTACTCTTTTAAGTGCATGAATTTCCCAAAATATCACCGCGGATGGCGTTTTTTTAAAAAAAATTTCCGGAAGGTGCCCTATGCTTATAAAAAGCCCTCATCCAAGCGCCGCTCCGATTGCTTCTGCCGCCAGCCGTCCACTGCGCATGGCGGCGTTGATGGATCCGTTCAGCAGGTGGTCTCCGCATTGAAAAAGGTGCTCATTGAGGCGTAGTTCCGCAGGGGCGGCGTTGTGGCGGACCTGCCGCTGAGCAGGAAGGGCGTACCCGACGATCCGTTCGTCCAGAAGGCGCCAACGGTCCACGGCCCCGCCGAACCAGCGCCGCAATTCTTCCTTCACCTGGCTGGCGAGCACTTCGCCGCTTTCTGCCGCCCTCCCTACGATAGACACCGAGATGAGGTTTTGGCCCCGGGGGGCATAACCTTCGGCTACCTGGTTCATCGCCACCACGCTGTTGACGAGCCCCTCCGGCATGGTATTGAGCGCGATAACGGGGTGCCGGATCGGCGCTGTGGGGGCTGTAAAGTGCAGGTGGGTAGTGCTGGCATGCCCCTGGCCGGTCGCAGGCGCATATTCGCGGATCAACCCGGTAGCTTCTGTTGCCAGCAGGATGGTGCGGGCATCGAAACGATCGCCGGCAGCAGTATGCACTGTATTGTCGGCTATGCGCTGTACCCGGCAGTTCAGGCGGAGGGCCTCTGCCGGCAGGTTGGCGGCCAACTGGCGGGGGATAGCTTCCATGCCGGCGTTCGGCACGGCCACCGGGCCTTCGGCAAACATTTTGAATACAAAATCGAACATGCGGCGGCTGGTTTGCAGCTCTTTTTCCAGAAAAATACCGCTGTAGAAAGGCCGGAAAAAGCGGCTGATCAACTCCTGTCCGAACCCATAATCCTGCTGCAGCGCCTCCAGGGTCGTTTTCTCCCCGGCGGCGAATATGTCGTCCAGGCTTTGGGCCCGGAGGCGGTTGCTCAGGCTCAGGATTTTGAGCTTATCCCGCAGGCTGCCGGCTTTAGCCGCCAGGGAGGGAAGGAGGCTGCTCCAGTCGCGCAGGGGATCGCCGATGCGGTCCTGGCTTCCGTCGGGTTGCAACAGGATGGCGCCCGGGCGGAAGGGCCGGAGATTCAACGCTTCGTAGTCGAGCAGCGCCCTGGCTTCCGGATAGGCCGTGGCAAAAACCTGGAACCCGCGGTCGAGCAGGAACCCGTCCTTTTTATCTGTCTTTACGCGCCCGCCCACCCGGCTGTCCGCTTCCAGCAGGCGAGTGGAGAATCCTCTTTGATGCAAATAATTGGCGGCCGTCAGGCCCGACAGGCCGCCGCCGATGATGATCACGTCCGTCATGGTAAAGCGAATATCGTTATGGGGTTATCCACATTCAAGGAATATTAATACGCCTTCTCCGAAGAACATCAAAAAAGCGAGATTGTTGGAGAAGCCATCGCCGGCTACCCGTCTGATGTTGGACACTCCATGCCTCCTGCACACGCTCGGCCTCGACTCCGCTCGGCTTTCTCCTTTCCGCTGTCCAACCTCAGACGGGTAGCCCCATCGCCCGTTAAAAACCCGGAGGAGGCAGGCCGCTTTGAAGGTTTCCTCGCATTGCCTTTCTTTTTGCCTGCGCCAAGGCACATCGCCCATTAATTTACCTCATGTGTATAAATAGCCCGGCCAGGCACTTCCAAACCCCCCTATTTGTTTTATCTTTGCGCCTTAAAATTTGCCTGAAAGCGGAAAAAACTGACAATAGCCCATGGCACAGCAAAGCGATCTGTTCAAAAAACTCATTGCCCACAGCAAGGAATACGGTTTCATATTTCAGTCGAGTGAAGTATACGACGGCCTGAGCGCCGTTTATGATTACGGCCCGTACGGCGTGGAGTTCAAAAATAATATCCGGGAATACTGGTGGCGCAGCATGGTCCGTATGCACGAGAACATCGTCGGCATAGACGCCGCCATTTTCATGCACCCCAAGACCTGGAAGGCCTCCGGCCACGTCGATGCGTTCAACGACCCGCTGATCGACAATAAGGACAGCAAGAAGCGCTACCGTGCCGACGTACTCATCGAAGAGTACATGGACAAACTGGAAGCCAAAATCCAGAAAGAGGTAGATAAGGCCGCCAAGCGGTTCGGCGAAAAATTTGACGAGGCGGTTTTCCGCTCCACCAACGATCGGGTATTGCGCTATCAGGAAGAGCACGGCCGCGTCCGGGAACGCCTGGCCCAGGCGATGACCAAGGGCGACCTGGCGGAGCTGAAGCAGCTCATCGAGGACCTGGAGATCGCCGACCCGGAATCCGGCTCCCGCAACTGGACCGAGGTGCGGCAGTTCAACCTGATGTTTTCCACCCAGCTGGGCAATATTGCCGGCGAGGATGGCAAGCTCTACCTGCGCCCCGAAACGGCCCAGGGCATTTTCGTCAATTTCCTGAACGTACAGAAAACCACCCGCCAGAAAATCCCCTTCGGCATCGCACAGATTGGCAAGGCTTTCCGAAACGAGATCACCGCCCGCCAGTTCATCTTCCGCATGCGCGAGTTCGAGCAGATGGAAATGCAGTTCTTCATCCGGCCCGGCGAACAACAAAAGTGGTATGAATACTGGAAGCAGGCCCGCATGAAATGGCACCTGGCCCTGGGCACTGCTCCGGGAAAACTGCGCTTTCACGACCACGACAACCTGGCCCACTATGCGGACGCCGCCGTGGACATCCAGTTTGAATTCCCCTTCGGCTTTAAGGAACTGGAGGGCATCCACAGCCGCACCGACTTCGACCTCGGCAACCACCAGGAACTTTCCGGCAAAAAAATCCAGTACTTCGACCCGGAACTGAATGACAGCTATGTGCCTTATGTCGTGGAGACCTCCATCGGCCTGGACCGCATGTTCCTGGCTATGATGAGCAATGCCCTCGTGGAAGAAGAGGTGCCCGGCTCCGGCAATACCCGGGAGGTGCTCAAACTGCACCCTGCCCTGGCGCCGGTTAAGTGCGCCATACTGCCGCTGAAACGCAACGAAGAACGCCTGGTGGCCCTGGCCAAGGATATTTTCAACGACCTGCGCTTCTCCTTCCAGGTACAATACGACGACACCGGCAGCATCGGCAAACTCTATCGCCGGCAGGACGCCATCGGCACGCCCTACTGCGTGACCGTCGACTTCGAATCGCTGGATGACAATACCGTCACCTTGCGCGAACGCGATAGCCTCGAACAGGAGCGGGTACCCATCGCCAGGCTGGAGGAAATCATCCGCAAACGGGTGGATATGAAGCAGCTTTTCGGTTAGTTCCCGGGCCATAAATAAAATTTTCCTGATTTCCAGAACCCTGGAAGCATTTTGTCCGTACACCCCTTTGTGATTTTTCTCAGCGTTTTTGGCGGAGTGCCGTTTCATTAAGTTTGTGAGGCAGCATTCCGGGACAGGTTGAAGCTACCGGCAGTTCAGGTAGCTTCCGCCTGTACCCTTCGCTCAATCGTTTCTATTATCAATCCCCGGACAAGATGATGAAAAAAGCTACCCAAAGGACTTGTCTGGTGGCGGCGGTTTTTGCCCTGTCGTTTGCCACCTCCCACGCTCAACGCAACCTGGCCCTCTACAGCATGCCGGGTGTGCAACAGGCCACTTATGTCAATCCCGGTTTCATTCCCGAGGCCGATGTCGTCGTCGGTTTGCCGATAGTTTCCAACATCAACGGAGGGTTCAGCAATAACGGTTTTACGCTCGAAGACCTGGGAGCGAAGGGCTGGAACCTTCGGGGCCTGCGGCTGGACTACAACGAGCTCTTCCCTCTGGTTGAAAACAGCAATGTCGCGGCCAGCGAGCTGAGCACCCATCTGTTTGCCATCGGTTTTCGTTCAAAAAACCAATATTTTGCTTTCGAATCCCGGGAACACATCCTCGGCACGGCCTATTATCCGGGAGCCGCCATACAACTTGGAGCAGACCTCCACAACGGGAAGTTTGAGCCGGGCCTGGCCTATAACCTCAATGACTTTTCTTATGACCTGACCCACTTCCGCGACTTTTCCCTGACCTATGCCCGCCAGTTCGGCCGGGCTTCCGCCGGAGTCCGGCTGCGCTACCTGGTCGGCCTGGAAAACTACTCGACCTCCGGCCCGGGGATCGTCCTGGCAGCTACCGAAGAAATGAATGTCTTCCAGGTGGACGGCCAGCTTCAGTTGTGGTCCGCCGGCGCATCCTCCTTATCGGGAGACGGCAGTTATCCGATAGGCGGGCAGGGCAACTACGGGTTCGCCTTTGACTTTGGCAGCACTTATGCCCTGGGGGAAAAACTGACGGCCTCCTTCAGCGTCGTCAACCTGGGCGGCATTAACTGGACTGCCGATGTCAGAAGAAGGATGATCTCCAAAGAGATCGAAGATCCCTATAATGAAGTTGAAGAAATTTTTGATGGCTTCATCAATGGCAATGCTTCTGCCACTTTGTCTTATAATACGGCATTGCCCACCCTCATATTTGTAGGAAGTACTTACCAGTTCAGCGACAGAAGCGCTTTTTATGTGTTGGCGAATTCCCGCTACGCTATGGGCCGCCACAATCTGGCTTTGGCGCTTTCCTATTCCCAAAAGATCGGCAAACCCATCCGGGCCTCTTTGACCTATTCGGCCCTCAAGGGAAGCCTGATGAATATCGGAGCAGGGATGACCATCAAGCTGGGGGCAATCCAGCTATTTGGCGCAGCAGACAATTTACTTACCCTCGTCACGCCATCGACTTCCCATAATGCCCATATCAACGTAGGGATTAACCTCGCTTTCCATAAAAAGCCCAAGCCGGAAATTCCGGTAGCGGCTGTTATGCCTATCGATTCGACGGCTTTAGCCGCCGCACAGGGTACGGCCCGGCCAACGCCCCCGGCCCAACAGCCCGTTGCGCCGAATACAGCCCGGCCACAGCCCCCCGCCCAGCAGCCTGCCGCGCCAGCCACCCCCAGGCCGAAGCCTCTGGTAGAAGAACCCGCTGAACCCATCGCAGCCAAACCGCAGCCGCCGGCTCAAAAACCCGCCGCGACGGACACCCCCAAACCAAAACCGCTGGTGGAAGAACCCGCCGAACCCATCGCAGCCAAACCACAGCCGCCGGCTCAAAAACCCGCCGCGACGGACACCCCCAAACCAAAACCGCTGGTAGAAGAACCGGCCGAACCCATCGCAGCCAAACCACAGCCGCCGGCTGCGGAACCCACTGCGCCAAATACGAGCCGGCCAGAGCCTGCCTCCCCTCGGCCTGCCGCTCCGTCGCAGCCAAAGCCAAGCCCTCCCCGCACCGGGCCGATCCAGTACACGGTCATACAGGGAGCGGTGTATATGGAGGGAGGATCCAATAAGGTCAGCCACTATTACTTCGACGTATACAAGGTGCTTTCAGATGGGGCGCGCGAACTGGTTCGCACCGGCAGAATGCCCGGAGGCGATTACAAACTCTACCTCGACCAGGCCTTTGACCATGAGATCACCATCAAGAATTCAGACTCCGACCCGCTCGTCTTAAAATTGAAGGCGAAAGAGCTGGAGAAATCCGGAAAGACAATCGACAGGAATATCATCCTGCGGAAAGCCTCTTCTTCCGGCAGCACGGGTTCATCCATTCAGAATCATGCCTATATCGGCACCAAGGGAGCAGGCGAGCTTCCGGCAGAGGACCTGATGGGCCTTTCCGTGCCGGAACTGAAGCAGGAAGAAGCGGAGGTCATCCAGCGGCCAGTGCCCAAAGAGGACCCGCTGAACCTGTGGGCCAGCCAGCAAGAACGCAGCCTCCGGCTAAAAAAAAACGCCTCGATCTATAAAGAAATGGATTCAGGCTCCCAGGTGCTGGCCCGCCTAAGTGCGGGGATGGAAATTGAAGTGCTCGAACGCACTACCCCGGAATGGTGGATGGTAGCCTACCGAAACCGGATCGGCTGGCTGGAAGTCAGTCAGGCGGGGCAGGACTAATAAGCACCTATAAATTAGACGTAATCAGCAGGTCGAGGTCGGTGGATTTGATCTCGAACCGTTCGCCGAGGTAGCTATTGGTCAGGCAGCCTTTATAGGTATATACGCCGTGGCGCAGGCCCAGGTTATTGAACAGGAGGTATTCGATGCTTCCGGTGCTGCCCGCTTTCAGCAGGATGGGCGTCAGGATATTGCTCACAGCCATGGAAGCGGTGCGGGAGACTCTTGATGCGATATTGGGCACACAATAATGGATAACCTCATGTTTGACAAAGGTAGGTTTTTCCAGGCTTGTCACTTCGGAGGTGGCAAAACATCCGCCCTGGTCGATACTCACATCAATAATGACTGCCCCCGGCTTCATCTTGGTCACCAGATCTTCACTCACGATCACGGGCGTTCGCCCGGATTTGGAATGCACGGCGCCGATCGCTACATCAGCCGCCAGTAGTTCTTTTTCCAGGTAGTGGGGATTGACGGCGCAGGTGTAGAGCGGGCGGCCCACCTGATTTTGCAGGCGTTTCAGCTTAGTGATGTTATTGTCGAAAATCCGGACTTCGGCGCCCAGTCCGAGGGCGGTGCGGGTGGCATATTCCGCGACGATGCCGGCGCCGAGGATGACGACCTTAGCGCTGGGAACCCCGGATATCCCTCCCAGGAGGACTCCTTTGCCTCCGCCGGTGGTGGACATGAGTTCGGCGGCGGTGAGCATAGCGCTGATGCCCGCCAGTTCGCTCATGATCCGCACGACGGGGAAAGTGTCGGATTCATCCTTGATGTATTCCATAGCCAGGGCGATGACCCGCTTCTGGCGCAGTTTGTTGATGTAGTCGGCGGTTATGATCGGCAACTGCAGCGGGGAGATGAGGATCTGATTGGGATGCATCAGTTCGATCTCCTTCAGCGTAGGGGGCGCCACTTTGATGATGACATCCGCTTTATATACCTGTTCCGAACTGTAGGCGACTTCGGCGCCGGCTTCGGAATAATCATGATCGGAATAGCTGGACTTTTCCCCGGCTTCGGTTTCAATGACGAGGCGGTGGCCGTGCGCAACCAGAGTAGCGACGGAGGAGGGGACTAGGGCCACCCGGTTTTCCTGCATGGTGATCTCCTTGGGAATACCAATGAACAGCTTATCAGGCTTTTGCTGAACCTGAAGGGTTTCGGCCTGCGGCCGGTACTGGCTTTCGGTAAACTCTCTAGGAACAGGTATCTTCTTTTTATCGCTCATAACAGCGCTAGCTTCAGTAGCCTACAAAATTAGGATTTTTCGGCTGGAATCGCCGATTATTTCCAGTTTAATTCGGACGGTGCCTTCCGGCAGGAGCGCTTCGATCAGCTCCGGCCATTCGATGAGGCAGTACGCTCCACTGTAAAGGTAATCTTCGATGCCGATTTGCAAGGCCTCCTCTATATCCCGGAGGCGATAGAGGTCCATATGAAAAACAGGTTTTCCCTTCTCTTCCCTCAAACTCTTATATTCATACTCATTGACAATCGAAAAAGTTGGGCTGGCCACCTCTTCTTTTACGCCCAGGCAGCGGCAAAGAGCCTGGATGAGAGAGGTTTTGCCCGCCCCAATTTCCCCGTAAAAAGCCATTACCCTTGCCTGCGAGGCATATTTCAGCAACATTTCGGCGGCTTCCGGCAATGCCTCCGGGCCGTGGATGACAACTTCCTGCATGGCGGATGCCTTTTGGCGCAAAGGTAAGGAATTGGTTGGATGTATGTATGTTGAGGTGTTGAGGTGGTGAGGTGTTGAGGTGTTGAGGTGGCGGCTACTCCCGGCGAAGTGATTAAAATTGCGGTATTGCCATGCCTGGATACCCGGCAGAAAAAACATCAACAAATTGCTTAAACCACTGATCGGAAAAGGGTGTTTTAATACCGTTAAAACCTATAATAAGCACAGTTTTTTTAGTATTTTTGCAGAATGGATGCAGTTAAAAACCAAGAAGAATTGAAAGCTAAGGCGGGCGAGTATGGCGCCAGCAATATTCAGGCGCTGGAAGGCCTTGAGGCCGTGCGCAAACGCCCGGGAATGTACATCGGAAGTACAGATACAAAGGGATTGCACCACCTCGTCTGGGAAGTGATCGACAACTCGATTGACGAACACCTGGCGGGGTATTGCACCGAGATCGAAACAATCGTCCACAAGGACAATTCCATTACCGTCAAGGATGACGGCCGCGGCATTCCGACGGATATGCACAAAAAGTTGAAAAAATCCGCCCTGGAAGTCGTCATGACCGTCCTGCACGCCGGCGGCAAGTTCGACAAAGATACCTATAAGGTTTCCGGAGGATTGCACGGCGTAGGGGTCTCCTGCGTGAACGCCCTTTCGGCACACCTCCGGGCGGAAGTGTACCGCGAAGGGAAGGTTTTTGTCCAGGAATACGGCCGCGGCAAGCCGCTGGGGGAAGTGGCCACCATCGGCGAATCGGACAAAACCGGCACCACCATCACTTTCCGGCCGGACCCGGAGATTTTTGAAACGCTGGAGTACAAGTACGACATCCTCGCCAACCGGATGCGGGAGCTGGCCTATCTGAACAAAGGGCTTAAGCTCCAGCTAACCGACGAGCGCGAGATCGAAGATGATGGCTCTTTCAAGTCGGAATCCTTCCTTTCTGAAGGCGGGCTCAAGGAATTCGTCGAGTTTATCGACGCCTCCAAGCAACGGCTGATCGACGAACCGATCCACGTGACCGGCATAGAAGAAAACGTAGAAGTAGAAGTTGCGCTGCAATACAATACCTCCTACACGGAGACCATCTACGCCTACGTCAACAACATCAATACCCGGGAAGGCGGTACGCACGTCAACGGCTTTCGCCGGGCGGTCAACCGCCTGTTCAAGCAATACGGGGAGGACAACGGCTTTTTCAAAAAGCTGAAATTCAACATCTCCGGCGAGGATTTCCGGGAAGGCCTCACGGCGGTCATCTCGGTCAAGGTGCCGGAGCCACAGTTCAAAGGGCAGACTAAAGGCGAACTCGGCAACTCGGAAGTGACGGGCATCGTCTCCCGCTGCGTTGGCGAAGTACTCGGCCACTACCTGGAAGAACACCCCCGGGCTGCCAAAAAGATCATCGACAAGGTCATCCTGGCGGCTACCGCCCGCCACGCCGCCCGCAAAGCCCGCGAACTGGTGCAGCGTAAAAACGTGCTCACCGGAAGCGGCCTGCCGGGTAAACTGGCGGACTGCTCCTCGCGGGACCCGGAATCCTCCGAACTCTTCCTCGTGGAGGGCGATTCCGCCGGCGGCACCGCCAAACAGGGGCGCGACCGCAACTTCCAGGCTATCCTGCCCCTGCGGGGTAAAATCCTCAATGTGGAGAAGGCCATGGAACACAAGATCTACGAGAACGAGGAAATCAAAAATATGTTCACCGCCCTCGGCGTCACCATCGAAGAAAACGACGAGGGGGAGCGCATCCTCAACATGGAGAAGCTGCGCTACCACAAGATCGTCATCATGTGCGACGCCGACGTCGACGGCAGCCACATCGTGACCCTCATCCTGACTTTCTTCTTCCGGTATATGCGCCCGCTGGTGGAAAGCGGCTACGTGTATATCGCACAGCCTCCGCTGTACATGGTGAAAAAGGGCAAACAGTTCCGGTATTGCTGGACGGAGGAGGAGCGCCGCGAGGCCGTCGCCGCCTACGCCAGCGGCGAGAATGACTCTTCGGTCAAGATACAACGCTACAAAGGCCTGGGCGAAATGAACGCCGAGCAGCTCTGGGAGACCACTATGGACCCGGACACCCGTATCCTGCAACAAGTTTCCATCGACGACGCCCGCGAGGCCGACCGCGTCTTCTCCATGCTGATGGGGGATGATGTGCCGCCGCGCCGCGCCTTCATCGAAGCCAATGCCAAATATGCAAATGTGGATGTGTAGGCCAGGGCGGGAAGGTGCCATCCGATAGTTATGAGGATGATACCTTCCTGCCCCCTGATCCACAGGAAAAGCTCTTGCCGAACGCAGGAAGCAGGTGGGATTCTGGTTGAAATTTCCTCCTGAACGTGCCCACTCAATCGCCGGGGCTTTCCCGTAATCTCCCCGACAACTCAGAATTTCCCTTCAACGGCTCATTAACGGTTTCATGCCTTGCGGATGCTCCGCAATTTTGTCTGCGAACCAAATGAAAGCCGTTCTCATGACCAAGGATTTCAAACTGCCGGCCGCAGCGGCCCCGGCTGCGCAAAGCGGCCGCCTCTGGAGCATCGACGTACTGCGCGGCGGCGCCGTCGTGCTTATGGCGCTGGATCATGTTCGCCACTTGTGGGCGGATACGCCTTTTGCGCCCACCGACCTCGACCTGACTACGCCCGCCTGGTTTTTCACCCGCTGGATCACCCATTTCTGCGCGCCGGTGTTCGTCTTCCTGGCAGGAACGAGCGCCTTCCTGTACGGCCGGAAAGCCGGGATGGAAAAGCTTCGCCGCTTCCTGTTCAGCCGCGGCCTGTGGCTGCTGTTCATCGAGCTGGCGGTGATCAGCCCCAGCATCCTCTTCGCCTGGCCGGGAAAGGCGGGTTTTCTCATCCTGCAGGTCATCTGGGCGATAGGATGGGGCATGATTGTCCTGGGGCTTTTGTCTTACCTGCCCCGGCGGCTCATATTGTTCCTGAGCATTACCCTGGTTGCGGGCCATAACCTGCTGGACGGAGTTGCTCCCCAGGACTGGGGTTCCCTGAGCTGGTTATGGACGATCCTCCATATCGGCGAGGGCTGGGTCGCTGTCACCGAATCCTTCGGCCTGCTTTCCGTTTACCCCCTGATCCCCTGGATTGGCGTGATGTCCCTCGGCTACTGCTCCGGGGCGGTCATGGCCTGGGAACCTGTGCGCCGCCGGCAGTTCCTGCTGGTGGCCGGGCTTGGCCTGGTCGAGGCTTTCGTCCTGTTCCGCTTCATGAATGCCTACGGCGACCCCAACCCATGGGATTTCCAGAGCCGGGGACTGAACTATACCCTGATGTCCTTCCTGAATACCACCAAATACCCGCCCTCTTTGCTGTATCTGTGCATGACGCTGGGGCCTACCTTGCTGCTGCTCTATGCTTTGGAAGGCACCCAAAATAAGGCGGCGTCCTTTTTCCGCACATTCGGGCGGGTGCCTTTCTTCTTTTACACCCTCCATTTTGCCGTGATCAATTTCTTTGCGCACCTGTGGCATTACTTCCGCTACGGGCAATGGTTCAACTTCATCACCACGCCCAAAGCGCAGTGGCCGGCGGATTATGAACCCAACCTGGGATTGATGTATGGCGTGTGGGCCGTTGTGATCCTCGGGTTTTATTTTCTGTGCCGGTGGTATGGAAGCTTCAGGTTTGGCAGGAAGGAGTGGTGGTGGCGGTATTTGTAAGGCTGTTGGCACTAAATAATGAGGCAGTTATTTCCCTGTCGGGAACAAAATGCCGCTTTTCTTTCAGCCATTTTCACAGAAAACTTCCATGCCACAACATTTGCCAACACCTTGCGTTTTCTCTTTATGCGGGTAGCCCTCTGCTTTTGGCGCAGTATTAAACATTTGTTAAAATCTGACACGGGCGGCCAAAAGCCATTATATTTAAAGATTCTGAACCCGTGCCAATTTCAAGGCACCCGGCCCCCCATCTGTTTATGGACTTCCTGTATGAAAACTGTTGGAAAAGCATGAATTCAGGGCCAATGGCCGTGCTGCAAAGCCTGTCTGAAGGACGGCAGCGCTGCACCTGATCAGAAAAAAGAGTTATAAATTCAAACGGCGTTAATTGATTATAAAAAATCCTTTTACCACATGAAGCGGATACTGAAATACGCGGGCATCATCAGCCTGCTCTTCGTTGGAATAGCGGCCTCCCACCAGCCCGACAACAAGTACTTCGAAATCCTTAAGAACATAGAGATCTTTACCAACCTCTACAAAGAGATCAATACCTACTACGTCGACGATGTCGACCCCGGCCACCTGATGCGCGTCGGCATCGACGCTATGGTGGAATCGCTCGACCCGTTCACCAACTACATCTCCGAATCGGAGATTGAAGGGTATCGCTTCATGACCGAAGGCAAGTACAACGGCATCGGCGCCATCAGCCAGAAGATGGGCGACTTCGTCACCATCACGGAACTTTACCAGGGACAAGCCGCCGACAAAGCCGGCCTCCGCCCCGGCGACAAGATCATCGCCGTGGACGGACAGGACGCCACCGGCAAAGACCCGGATGCCATCAACAACATCCTCCGCGGCTTCCCGGGCACCTCGGTCAAGCTGACCATCCGCCGGCCCGGCCGGGAAGGCGACTTCGACCTCGACCTCGTCCGGGGCGAAGTGCAGGTACCCAACGTGCCTTACCACGGCGTCGTAGCCGACGGCATCGGTTATGTCGCCCTGACTACCTTCACCCGCGACGCCGGCTCCAACGTGGCCAACGCAGTGCGGGAGCTCAAAGAACAAAACCCGGGCCTGAAAGGCATCATCTTCGACCTGCGCGGCAACGGCGGCGGCCTGCTCAATGAAGCCGTCAACGTCTGCAATGTTTTTGTCCCCCGCGGAGAACTGGTGGTCACTACCAAAGGCAAGGTCAAAGACTGGGACCGCTCGTTCAGCACCATGAACCAGCCGGTAGACCTCGACATCCCCCTCACCATCCTGATCAACAAGAACTCCGCATCCGCTTCCGAGATCGTCAGCGGGGTGATCCAGGATTACGACCGCGGCATCCTCATCGGGCAGCGCTCCTACGGGAAAGGGCTGGTGCAGAATACCAGAGACATCGGCTACAATTCCAAGCTGAAGCTGACGACCGCCAAATACTACATCCCCAGCGGCCGCTGCATCCAGAGCGTAGAGTACGAAGACGGCGAACCCATCCACATCCCGGACGACCAGCGCACGCCCTTCAAAACCCGCAACGGCCGCACCGTGCTGGACGGAGGCGGGGTTAAGCCGGATGTAATGATCGACAGGTTTACCGATGCCGCCATCGTCCAGGGCCTGCTGGAGCAACACCTCATCTTCGACTACGTCACCCAGTTCTGCCTGAAGCACGACAGCATCCCCAGCGTAGAGGAGTTCCGCTTCAAGGATTTCGACGGCTTTGTGCAGTTCCTCTCGGAGCGCCAGTTCGAATACGACACGGAAAGCGAAAAGCTGCTGAAACAACTGATGGAAGAAAGCGCCGAAGAGGGCTACGAACTCACTGCCCAGATCGACGCCCTGAAAGCCAAGATCGCATCCGACAAAAAAGACGCCCTGATGGATAACAAAGACGTGATCGTCGACCTGATCGAAAAGGAAATCTCCAGCCGTTACTACTACCAGGAAGGCAAAATCCGGATGGGGCTGAGGAATGATGTAGAAATCGAGGAGGCCATCAAACTTTTGAAGGATCAAGGGAAGTATCAGAAGGTGTTGCAGGAGGGGTAAGAAGGAGCGATTATTGGTTACTGAGGGGTGGGGCTTGTGAGAAAGAAGTTGCAGCGCCCGCTCCTCAATGATCATGACAAGTTCAAATACCATGTACTTGAATTGGCTTTTTCCCGCCAGTTTCATATTTTATGGCCCTGCTTATGACGGTGTCGATCTTCACGCCCCTAATGGGCCAAAGCCCTTGCGATAACGCCAACTTTAGTTTGCGGGTTGGAGACATAGAAACTTTGGGCTGCTTTACCGTGAAAGTGCCCGTCCGCCTGCTTGCCAACCAGAACCAGAACCCCCTCACCGCTTGTGGTTTCGACCTTTCCGGTACGGTAAGCGGCGGAAACGCCAGGATTGAGGACGTCATTTGGGACTCAGGTTTTGATGCGTTTAATATTACCAACAACCAAACCGGGCAGTGCATTGAGATACGGGAAAACAGCAAAGTAGTGGCCTTCGGGCTCTGCCAGAGCGTTATGAATGCCTACTCCGCCAAAGTATTTGATGTCATTGTCAGCAGCACAGGAACCTGCGTCAGCATCAACGACCTGAAGGTCAGGTTGGCGAAGTGGAACAACCTCGACATCGCCGATGGCTTATGCGTGATTTCCGCGCTGGATAAAGGCTTCACGCTAAACGATGCCGGCCATTTCCCAGTGGGCGAAGTAGCTATGGGGTGTTATGACAACCCTTTTGCAAGAGCCCCGGTCAAAGGGGTGGACATCTGCGTATTGCCGGCCGGCACTGCTTCCTGTTCGTGCGCTGCGCTGCCGCCCTGCGAGTTCAGCTATACTACCGGCAAAGAAGGCTACTTCCAAACCCCGGGCTGTGCGCAGGGGGAGTCTTATGTGCTGGCTGCCTGCAAAACGGATACGGAAGATTTATCTTGTGGCATCAGCACTTTCGACCTGGTGTTGATAAGCAAACATATCCTGGGGGTAGAACAGTTTGAGGCCCCTCGCGACTTAATCGCTGCCGATGTCAACGGAGTTGACGGTATAACCACCCTGGACCTCATTGAACTCCGCAAGGCCATCCTGGGCATCAGCGCTACCTTTGCCGGAGCGCCGCACTGGCGCTTCATCCCCTGCGGCTATACCTTTCCTACACCAGACCCATTAGTGAATGGCATACCAGAATGCGTGGAGTTCAATGCAGCCACCGGCTATAAGGCCTGCTTTGACGCCATTAAGGTTGGGGATTTGGATTGCAGTTGCGCCGGCGAGCTCATCACCGCAGGAGAATTTGTCCTTGCCCTGGAGGAAAACACCCCTCCGGAAGGCAGCGGAGAAAACGATGTGCGCATAGATGTGGCGCCGGCCGGCACGGCCTATTTAAGCGCCCTGGAGTTTGACACGAATTACCTCAGCTTCAGCGGTTTTGTGCAAGATGCCATGCTGGTAGACAGCAATGCCTACAGCTTCCAGGAGCAAACCGACGGCGTGGTGCGGCTGGCCTGGTACGACCTCGACGGCGACAGCACGGCCTTCACGCCCAACGACAATATCCTCAGCCTGGTATTCACCCCCCAAGGAGAAGTAGAGGATTTCTTCTCCCACCTCAGCATCGACAGCGCGTTGCTGCGCCCCCTGGCCTTCACCAACAATGGTACTGCCCTGGAGGTACGCCTGCAATCCCAGGAAGAAGGCGGCCGGCCCGCGCCCGGCATTGGAACGCCCGGCAGCGAGGCCTTTAGCATACGGCCGGTACCCAACCCCTTCCAGCAAGGCCTGTCCTTCCACGTCTCCGCCCCGGCGGCAATAGAAGCCCGGTTGAGCATCTTCAATGCCAGTGGCAAACAGGTATACGCCGAGACGCTGGCGCTGGATGCGGGCCGACAGGAAGTACAACTGCCTGTTGCCAATACCTGGCCCGAGGGGGCTTATTTCTACCATCTGGAAGTCGGCAAAAGTATACAATCCGGCCGGCTTATTAAGCTTCAATAAACAAGATTGATTAATACTGCCTTGAGGCCGTTGCACAACGGCCTCAGGCTTTTTTATCTTTATCATCTCATGAAAAAGCTTATTTATTGTTTGTTTCTTTCTCTTTTTTTTATCGTAGAAACAATATACGCTCAGTGCTGGGAATTGGTGTATGACGATTATGAAGATGTATTCAATTACGCCTTTTTTGAAGACATCCATTTCATTAACGACTCGATTGGCTGGGTTTGTGGCGTAAACATTGTTTCAGGTGGCAGTTCTAATGGGTTCTATATGAAAACCGAGGATAGCGGAGAGAACTGGGAAACCTTTGATCCTCCGGGGCCATTCCCGAATAACATTTTTTTTGTTAACGAGCGGGATGGCTGTATCTCTGCTAATAGCTTAAGCGTTACTTATTGGACTAATAACGGAGGAGTAGATTGGCGCGAGTCGATCTTTGATATAGCTCCCGGCCAAAACGGGATCATCGGCGGCTTGTTTTTTATCAACCGAGATACGGGTTGGATTTCTGCCTGGAACGTTTCTACCCAAAGAACTACGGACGGCGGAAGAACCTGGCAAGCCCAATCCCCAAGCCCTGATTTAAACGCTCGGGAAATCCATTTCGCCGACGAAAACAATGGCTGGATAATTGGCAATTCCGGTTTTAATGGGCGCCTATACCACACCACCGACGGAGGCGAAAACTGGGAGCTGCAGTTGTCTATGTTCCGCGATTATTTTGATGTTTTTTTTCTTACCCCTCAGTTGGGCTGGGTAGCTGCCGAAGACAATTCCGTCTGCCGTAGTACGGATGGAGGCTATACCTGGGACTGCTATCCGATAATGGGGGAGGAACTCTAAGTACCCGTTTCTATTTACTTTGCCAACGATACCCTGGGCTGGATAGGAGTAGCCCCGAATAAGGGCATATTTGTCACTACCGACGGCGGCGAAAGCTGGAAACAACACTATACTCTTGCAATAGAAGAAAATGAAGAGATATTTGTCCAGGAAGTCTTTATGACAAGCGATACAGTAGGCTATTTCTGTACCAGAAAAGGCAAAATTTACCGCTATCGCGTGCCCCGCCCCCGGTACGGCGCTGCTGCCGGTGCAAGACAGCTCTCTATTTCCCCTGCTGCGCTGGTCGCCCGCCGAAGGCTGCTTCGACGGCTACTACCTGCAGCTCGGCACCGCCCCCGGCGGAGATGATATTCTGCCCCGCACCGACGTGGGCTGGGATACAGTACTACCAGCTTACCGAAGCCCTGCCGCCCAGCACCCAGCTCTTTGCCACTATCGTGCCCTACAACCATGTCTACGGGGCGGCGGAGGGCTGTAGCAGCAGCACTACCTTCACCACCATCGATTGCCCGCCTGCCCCTGCTGTCATCGATACCGGCTTTTGCGAGGGCGAGGCCTTTCACTTTATGCATACCGTCTTTGAAGAGCCCGGCGCCTACCCCTTTCCCTTCACCGACGCGCAGGGCTGCGACAGCACCATAACCCTGCAGCTCGCTGCCTGGCCGGTTTACAGCCTAACGCTGGATACGGCCCTGCAGGCCGGCACGCCTTACCAAGGGGTGGTGTATGAACAGGACACCTCCTTTATCCAGCACTATGCCAGTGCCCAGGGCTGCGACAGCACGGTGGCGGTGAATATAAATATTTTGGTAAATGCGGAGAGTAGGCCAGCAAAGCCTGCCCCGGCCCTGCGCTTGTTCCCCAACCCGGCTACGGAAGTATTGCACCTGGAACTCGACGGCTTTCCCGCCGGCCTGGCCCGGCTGAGCATCCGGAGCAGCACGGGGCGGCTCGTGCGGCGGGAGAGCTTAAGCCTCCCCGGAGGTAAGGCACGGCACCGCATCAATTTGGCGGGCTGGCCGCCGGGCGTGTACTTTGTGGCGGTACAGGCCGGCGAAAACATACAATCTCGCCGGCTTGTGAAACTTCAATGATGCCATTAGTAGTGATCAAAAACAAGTTGCCGATCTGAATTTCGACAGTAAGGCAAAGGCTGGAAACCAATGAAATGGTTGAAGCCTTTGCCTTATCGTCAAAACCGGCAACTTATTTTTTGAACAGTCGTTGCCTTGGAAAAGCAACCAACAACAATCAACCAAAACAATCCCCCTCTACCCCTTATTCGCCAACTGCCCGCAGGCCGCGTCAATATCCTTCCCCCGGCTGCGGCGCACCGTTACCATTACCCCCTTGTCCCGCAGGTATTTGGCAAAATCGTCGATGCGGTGTTCTGAAGCTTTCAGGAATGGCGCCCCGTCAATGGGATTGTATTCAATAATATTGACCATTACGGGAAAGTGCTTGCACAATTCCGCCAGGCGGGCGGCATCCTCCAATCCTTCGTTAAAATTCTGGAAAGCAATGTATTCATAGCTGATGCGGTTGCGGGTTTTGCGGTAGAAATAGCGCAGGGCTTCCATCAGGGAAGCGAGGTTGTTCTGCTCGTTGATGGGCATGATCTGGTTGCGCTTTTCGTCATCGGCAGCGTGGAGGGAGAGCGCCAGGTTGAACTTCACCTCATCGTCGGCCAGCTTTTTGATCATTTTGGCAATGCCGGCCGTGCTGATGGTGATGCGGCGGGGCGACATATTGAGGCCGTCGGGAGAAGTGAGGCGATCGACGCTTTCCAGGACATTCTTGTAGGCCAGCAGCGGCTCGCCCATGCCCATGTAGACGATATTGGTCAGCGGGTGGCCAAAGGTTTCTTCCGATTGGCGGTTGACCAGCACCACCTGGTCGTAGATTTCGCCGGCATCGAGGTTGCGGACACGCTTCATGCGGCCGGTAGCGCAGAACTTGCAGGTAAGGCTGCAGCCCACCTGGGAGGAGACACAGGCGGTAAAACGGTTATCGGAGGGCACCGGTATGAGTACCGATTCGATGAGGTGGCCGTCGTGCAGGCGGAAGCGCGATTTGATGGTGCCGTCCATACTGTGTTGCACTTTATCCGGCACAATAGCATTGATGGCGAAGTTCTCATCCAGGAACTCGCGCAGCTTTTTCGACAGGTTGGTCATGGCAGCAAAGGAATGGGCACCCTTCGTCCACAACCATTCGTAAACCTGTTTGGCCCGAAATTTCGGTTCGCCGATGCCCTTGAACAACTCCTCCAGTTCCAGCTGGCTGAGTTGCCGTATGTCCTTCTTGTCCGTTGATACCATCATATTTTAATTCAATATTGTGGAAACCGGACTATTCTTCCGGGCTTCGCCAACAATATAACAATCCAGCAATATAACAATATCCCACTCCAACCCTCACACCGCCCGGCACCGTTCCGCCAGCCAGTCGTGTTCCTCGTCGTTCAGCAGGGGCGTCAATTCTTCTAACACCTTGCGGTGGTAATCGTTGAGCCACTCCTTTTCTTCCGGGGTAAGAATTTGGAGTTCGGCCAGTTGGAGGTCGATGGGGAAGAGGGTCAGCGGTTCGAAGGCGAAGAAGCGGTTATCGCCGGGCGTCTCTTGTTCCACGCAGAGTTCCAGGTTCTCGATCCGGATGCCGTAGGCGCCGGGCTTGTAAAAGCCGGGCTCGTTAGAGGTCAGCATTCCGGGCAGGAAGGGCGTTTCTCCCCGTTCGCCCCGGGGGTTGGGGGTAAAGCCCTGCGGGGGTTCGTGTACGTTCAGGAAAAAGCCCACCCCGTGGCCGGTGCCGTGGCCGTAGTTGAGGCCTTCGCGCCAGAGGTGCATGCGGGCCAGGGTGTCGAGCTGCACGCCAACGGTTCCTTCGGGAAAAACGGCCCGGGAAAGGGCGATGTTTCCTTTCAGGACAAGGGTGTAATGATGGCGTTGCTCAGCGCTCGGTTTGCTCAGAGAGATGGTGCGGGTGATGTCCGTCGTACCTTCCAGGTACTGGCCTCCGGAATCGAGCAGGAGAATTCCCTCCGGATGGATGTCGGCGCAGGTTTCCGGCTCGGGTTTGTAGTGTACGATGGCGCCGTTGGCGGCATAACCCACGATGGCGGCGAAGCTCTCCCCGAAGTAATTGCCCTGAGCTTTGCGGAAGGCCGCCAGTTGCTGCGCCAGCTCGTACTCGCTCACGGTGCGGTTTTGCAGTTCGGCTTCCAGCCAGCGGTAGAGCTTCAGCAGGGCAACGCCGTCCTTTCGCATGGCCTGGCGGATGTTTTTTATCTCCGTATCGTTCTTGATCGCCTTCATGGGGCGGATGATATTTTTGCTGCTCTTCCACTGCGCTTCATCCAGGGCTTCATACAGGTTGATGCTGGTGGAGCCGGGGTCGTAGAGTATCGGGCTGTCTTTGTCCAGCCCTGTAAGGAAGTCCTCTGTTTCTTCGTAGGGGTGCAACCGGACACCGTCTTCCTTCAGGCGTTGCCGGAGCTCCGCCGGCACTTTTTCCGGGTGGACGAACCAGTGGGCGGCTTTATGGCCGATGAGCAGGTAGCTGATACAAACCGGGTTGTACTCCACATCATCGCCCCGGATGTTGAGCGCCCAGGCAATATCGTCCAGCGCGGTGGCCAGGTAGTATTCTCCCCCCTTCATTTGTTCGCGTATCCGGTGGAGCTTATCGGCCCGGCTTTGCCCGGCGTAGGCAGTATCCAGTTCGAAGGCGGCATTTCGGGGCAGAGGGGGCCGCCCCTGCCAGATCCGCCCGATGAGGCCTTCTTTCCAGGCGGCCGACAGGCCCCTGCTCTCCAGGCGGTGGCGCAGGTGGCCGGCCTGGATCACCGAAAAAACATCGCCGTCGCATCCAACAGTACTGCCCGGCGGCAGGGTTTCCAGCAACCAGTCGATATGCTCGGGCGTGTGGGGTACTTTCAGGCGGTGCAGCACGAAGGGGCCGTCCTTCAACTGCTGTTCCGCCTGGATGAAGTAACGCGAATCGGTCCACATTCCGGCGTGTTCGGCGGTGACAACTGCCACTCCTGCCGAGCCGGTAAAGCCCGATATCCAGGCCCGCGCTTTCCAGTGATCGGCAACGTATTCGCTTTGGTGGGGATCCTGGCTGGGGATGATGTATGCGTCGAGATGAGATTCCGCCATCTCCCGGCGCAGGGCCGCCAGCCGCTCTTTCACATTAGTTGTTTTTAACATATTTTTGGAACATTATATGTTGTTACCCGTATTTTGTTTTACATTTGGCAATACCAGGATGAGAAGGGCTTTCACCTGGTGTTTTAGGGATTACGTAAAAATAGGATTTATCTCTCGTTCTCCGTCGCTGCCGGCACTTGCAAAAGATAGAAAATTTGAGTAAATAGCTTATGCAACTCCAGAACTAAAAAGCAACGAAAACATTTTTCATGTATCTTTTATCACAACCTACCGCGAAAGCTGAAAACGAAAATAAGAAATGCTAAAGCAGAGTTTAAGCCAGAAGATGCTCCAGAAGCTGTCGCCGCAGCAAATCCAGCTGATGAAGCTGCTACAGGTGCCAACGGCCATGCTGGAACAACGGATCAAGGAGGAACTCGAGGCCAACCCTGCGCTGGAGGAAGGATCGGAGCAGGACGATCTGGCCGATGTTGGAAATGATAGCGATGAAGGGCTGGCTGACGACAATTTTTCCGATTCCGACGGCGATGATGCCCGGGAGGACCAATATGAACTGGACGATTACCTGAACGACTACATTGAAGACGACCCGGCGTCCTACAAGCTTCGGGCCAACAACTATAGTACGGAAGAAGAAGACAAAAGCATCCCCATCCCGGTTGAGCGCACCTTTCACGACCATCTGGAGCGGCAACTGGGCCTGGTGCAATTCAAAGACGACCGGTTAGAAGCCATCGCCCACCAGATCATCGGCAGCATCGACGACGACGGTTACCTCCGCCGGGAGCCCGTTGCCATCATGGACGACCTGATGTTCGCCCAGAATATCTTCGTAACCGAGGAAGAAATCCTCGGTGTGCTGGAAAGGATACAGCGCTTCGACCCCCCGGGCATCGGCGCCCGCGATCTCCGGGAGTGCCTGCTGCTCCAGCTCTACATCAAAAGAGACCAGGAAGAGCTGGAAGACATGAGCCTGGAAGAATGGGACAGCCTGGTGCTGGCCATCGAAATCCTGGAGAACCACTTCGACGAGTTTACGAAAAAACACTATCAAAAGCTTCAGAACCGCCTGAATATTACCGAGGACGACCTCAAGGGGGCTATCGAGGAGATCATCAAACTGAACCCCAAGCCCGCCAGCGGATACTCCAGCAGCGGCAGCCGCTCCATTCAGTATGTCGTGCCCGATTTCATCATCCTCAACCGCGACGGCGAGCTGGAGCTGACCCTCAACTCCCGCAACGCGCCTGACCTGCGGGTCAACGACCAGTACCGCGACATGCTGCGGGCCTATAAGAAGAACACGCAGGGGCGCCGCGCCAACAAAAAAGAGCGCGAAGCTGTGCTGTTCATCAAACAGAAGATCGACTCTGCCAAGTGGTTCATCGACGCCATCCGGCAGCGCCAGGACACCATGTACCGCACCATGTACGCCATCCTGCAGTACCAGTACGACTACTTCCTCACCGGCGACCCGAAGAAACTGCGGCCCATGATCCTCAAGGATATTGCCGACATTACAGGCCTGGATATTTCCACCGTCTCCCGGGTGGCCAACAGCAAGTTCGTACAGACGGAATTCGGCACCAAGCGCCTCAAGGAGTTCTTTTCCGAATCGCTCTCCACACAGGAAGGGGAGGAGGTCTCTACGCTGGAGGTCAAGAAAATCCTGGAAGAAGTCATTGCCCAGGAGAACAAACGCAAGCCGCTCTCCGACCAGAAACTGCAAAAAGCACTGGAAGATAAAGGCTACAACATCGCCCGCCGCACCGTGGCCAAGTACCGGGAGCAGCTGAACATACCGGTGGCGCGGCTCCGAAAGGAGCTGTAAGCTCCTCCTGCCGCGATCATCCTGATCGCGTGGCTGTAAAAAAGGAGAAGGGATTGGGCATGGATAAAGCCAAAATGATAAACAAGCTGGCATTCAAAAGCCAGAGGATGCCCTCCCAACCTGTTTTGTTTTTTCCAGCCCTTCCAGGATCACCCCACAAGCCCACCGGATTTGCTCCCCGGTAATGATCAGCGGCGGGGCGATGCGCAGGGATCGGCTGTTGAAGAGGAACCAATCTGTGACCAGCCCCTGCTCCAGGCAATGTTTGATAACGGCCTGCACCCGTTCAAAGCTCCCCAGCTCTACCGCCAGCCACAGGCCGGCGCTGCGCACCTCCACAATGTCGGGGTGCTGCAGCAGCTCCAGGAACAGCTGCTCCTTGGCCTTCACCTGCCCGATCAGATCGCTTTCCCGCAAGGTTTCCAGGGTGGCCAGGGCGGCGGCGCAGCTCACCGGATGGCCGCCGAAGGTGGTGATGTGCCCCAGGATAGGGTTGTCGGACAAGGCACTCATGATTTTGCGGGAAGCGATAAAAGCCCCGATGGGCATGCCGCCCCCCATGCCCTTGGCCAGCAAAAGGATATCGGGCGCTACGCCGTACTGCTCGAAGGCGAAGAGGCTGCCGGTGCGGCCGTAGCCGGCCTGTATCTCGTCGAAGATGAGCAGGGTGCCCATCTCATCGCACCTTTCCCGCACTTTCTGCAGGTAACCCTCTGTCGGCGGGCGCACGCCCCATTCGCCCTGCACCGTTTCCATGACGACGGCGGCTGTTCTTTCCGTGATCTGCTGCAGGCACCATTCGCAGTTGTATTCGATGTGGCGGATTCCGGGCAGGAGCGGATGGTAAGCCTGGGTGAAATCCTTGGGCCACATCAGGCTGGCGGCGCCCTGGGTGCTGCCGTGGTAGGCTTTCTTACAAGCCACGATCTCATAGCGGCCGGTGTATCGTTTGGCCAGCTTCATGGCGCCCTCGGTAGCTTCCGTCCCCGAATTCACAAAATAAACGCTGTCCAATGAATCCGGCAGGCAGCGGGCCAGCAGTTCCGCTAACTGTACCTGTGGCGCCAGGACGAACTCTCCGTAAACCAGCGTGTGCAGGTACTTGCCGAGCTGCCCCTGCACTGCCTCCACTACCGCCGGGTGCCGGTGCCCCAGGCAGCTGACGCCGATGCCGGCGATGAGGTCGAGGTATGGTTTTCCGTCCGGGCTATAGAGGTACATGCCCTCGGTCCGTTCGATCTCCAGCAGGAGCGGGGTGGGGCTGGTCTGGGCAATATGCTGCAAAAAAAGTTGTCGTGGAGTGATCATAAGCGTTCAAGTAATCCTTAAAAATAACTTCACGGCCCTTAGTTGTAGTGAAGTGAAGCAGCCAGTCAGGGTTCCAGCGGGGTCAGGCTGCTGAACGAGCTACAACTAAGGGCTTCAAACAGTGAAGTTATTTTTTAATCCCTACTAAGGTGACAAATGTTATTGAAACATTAAACCGGAAACAGGTACTTTTAACTGAAGGTTTTTTTGACGATCTTGTATACTGGCAAACACTATGCCGGAACAGCAGTTGAACGGAGCACTATCATTTATGCGGTATTTCCTGAGCATATCATTCATGGCCGTGTTTTTTTTGGCATGTGAACACCAGACGGTGCGGCTGGAAGGGTATGCCGTTCATGGCATCGACGTTTCTCATTATCAATCCAGGATCAACTGGGACTCAGTGGTGGGAGAGGAAATCCATTTTGCCTTTGTCAAGGCCAGCGAGGGCATCAGCATGATCGATACCCTGTTTTGCCGCAACTGGGCGGAGATGAAACGCGTAGGCCTCCATCGCGGCGCTTACCATTTCTTCCGGCCCACCCTTCCTGCCAGGTTGCAAGCGGAAAACTTCCTGGACGCCGTGGAGATGGAATACGGAGACCTCCCTCCGGTACTGGACGTTGAGGTGCTGGACGGCGCCTCCAAGGTCCAGCTCATTACCGGCGTGCGCACCTGGCTTTATATGGTGGAAATCCAGTATAACATGAAACCGGTCCTGTACACGAACCTCAAATTCTACAATAAATACCTGGCCGGCCATTTCAATGATTACCCCATCTGGATCGCGCGTTACAGTTCCCGGGAGCCCAGCCTGGCCTGCGGGCGCGACTGGCAGTTCTGGCAGTACGGCAACCAGGGCCGCCTGAGTGGCATTGACGGCCATGTGGACTTCAATGTCTTCAAGGGCAGCCTGAGGGAGTTGGAAAGCCTCTGTTTTTCTCCTCCGCTTATTCTCAGTGAGGGATTTGCGGCGGGGCCGTGAGGCTGTCGGCGGTTGTCCGTTGGCAATGACGGGCAGTTGCTGATATGAAGGGCTCGCTGGTTTTGGCAGGGCAAAAACCAAGCGTACGCCAGTATAAAAACAAGCCCGCCGTCGCGCAGTATTGCGGCCGGCGGGCTTGTCTGTAAAAAGCGATTAATAAAAGGGGTTATAAGCTATAGGTCGCTCCGAGCACATAATAGACCTGCAGCGGGTTGTCTGCGATCTCTTTGGCAATAGCCTCCTGTTTGTTGCTCCTAAGGCCCAGTTCGAAGCCCACGCCTACTTTTTTGAACGCCTGGAAGGCAACGCCGTTCACCCACGTCCAGTTGGAATAGTCGGCATTCTCGTAGCTCAGGAAATAGGACAAATTGGATTTCCAGTTCACCCCGGCGAGAATTTCCCGGGTGTAATCCGCCATTATTTTTGCACCCAGGGACGACTCGTAGGAGCTGCCGGCATCGGCAAAGACGAAGTTGTAGTTCAGCGGGTGAGCCACCACGATCAGGTTTTCGATCGGCGTCCAGGTGATACCCGTACCGAGGTCCAGATAACCCGGGTTGTTGAAATTCTCCAGTAACGTGCTCCTGTATTCGCCAAGGACAGAGATGGCCAGTTTTTCAGAAAGCTTATACCCGAAAAGGGAGGTGAAGTTGATCACGTCGGGGGCTTTCAGTTCCGTCTCCTGGAGTACATTGCCGTCGCGGTCTTTTTCCTGGAGCCGGGCAAAGCCGATGTTCAGGTTTCCGCCATTTCTCCAGAAAGTCTTCGGCGTAAAATAGTTGGCGAAGGCGTTGGCGCTGAAACTAACGCCGAGAGTTGTGCTGTTCGGCTGGTCTCTGGCAAACCAATCGCTGAAGCCGTTCAGGTTGGCGCCGACAATACCGAAGGCGCCGGTTTCCCATCGGGGGAACACCAGCAGTTGCTTGTCAATCCCGGCAATTTCTCCTTTCAATGCGGCTACTTGTGCCTCCAGCTCACCGATTTCTGCTGCTTTCTGTGCTTTTAGTTCCTTCAGTTCTTCCTCAGACTGTGCGGTGACCGAAGCACCCAGGAAAACCAGAAGAGCTAAAGTCAATAGTGATCTGTACATCATTTTTCATTTTGTTAGATAAAAAAAAACTCAACACAATATGATTGTCAGGCTTTCCCGGATGCAGCGGGCACCTGGGAAGCAAACATCAATCCGTACTGTAGCTAATTTATTGAATGCCTGAACAGAGTATCATCCAACCTATTCGTTATCCGAATCCGGTTCAGCCCGTTCGAAAACGTCGACTTTTTCCGAGGCGATCTTGCTCAGAGGGATCAGCACCTCGCGGCCGTCTACGGCCAGGACGATCGATGAATTGTCCATCCGGAGAACCTTTCCCTTTACCCCTTCGATGCCGATCGTATCGCCGACGTTTACTTTGCCTTTATTGTAAAAGGAAGCCAGGAAATTGGCGACTATGTTCCGGGAAGCAAAGCCATAGCCAATGGCGAAAGCCAGCACGACCCCCGCCAGGATGATAGACAGGTTGTCCTGGATAAATTCCGTATCTATGCGCGCCTGCGAAAGGGCGATCATGGCGATATTGAGAAAAAGAAAATAAAAAACCACGCTGGATATTAATCCGGAAGCGGGTATGCCCAGAGAGTCGCAGGCCGTTTTTACCATATTTTTCAGGAAATCACTGATCAGCAGGCCGACGACAAACACGGCCAGGGCCGAGATGAGCACCGGGATATAGTTGAGGATTTCGCTCATCAGCTGAGAGATCACCGGCATATTCAGGATTTCGGTCGCGGCGACTACAAAGACGAAGAGGAGAAAGTAATAGATCACCTTGGACAGGAGCACGCTGGGCACCAGCTGGATGTTGCTCTTGTAGACGATCTCTATCTGATTGAGCCGTTCGGCCAGTTTGTCGGCGCCGATGGTCACAAGAATGCGGCGGATAAAGCGGGCGGCGACCTTGGAAACGATAAGGCCAATGATAAAAATGGCCAGGGCGCCTATGAGGTTGGGGATCACTGCCGCAAAGCCGAGCAGCAAATCCTGGAGGATCGCCCAAAGGTTGACGCCCTTGCTTAAGACGTCGGATTGTAGAGGAATGATCATGCTGACATTTTTTCGGGTTTGAGGGAAAACAGGTTGTTTCGCTAACGGCTGGGAACGTCCCCCTCCGGCAGGTGCGGCCCTTCCTTACCGGGATGGACGCCGCCCTCGGCAGGCGTCCTGTTGGAGGTCAGATAGGTGTTTCCTGAACCGTTTCCTCCAACGGACGATATCAGGACGCCGACCAAAGCCGGCAGGTAGACATCTACGATCTGCCCGATAAATTTGAACAGCCCGAAGGTCTGTGTCAGGTTGTTCTGCACATGCTGCCGTTTCGCAGCATCGTAGTGCCGGGCTTGTTCTTTTTCCAGTTCTTGGAAATTATTCATATCCGATCCTCATTAAATGGGTTGTTCTTTAAACAATTCCTTCTTCGTTTCCTGGGCTTTGGCTTTTGCCCGCTTGAGTTTCATTTTCACGGCGCTTTCGGTCTTGTCCAGAATATCGGCGATATCCCTGATGGACATACCGTCCTGGTATTTCATCAGCAATACGGCACGGTCTCCTGCCGGTATGTTGTCCAGCACCATCTTCAGCTGGCTGATCTCCATCTCCAGCAATTCCTTTTCTGAAGTTCCCTCGTCAACGGGTTCCGCCGCTTTTTCCATTTCGTCCGAAAAAATGTCTTTTTGTTTTTTCTTTCGCCTCAGGAAGTCAATACAGTAGTTATAGGTTATGGAATACACCCAGGTCGAAAACTTTGACTTCTCACCGAACCGCGACAGGTTGAGAAAAACCTTCGTAAAAATCTCCTGGGTGGCATCCTGTGCCAGGGCTTCTTCTTTTAACATGGAGATACACTTACTGTAGATTTTGCCGGAGTATCTCTCATACAAAAGGCTGAAACACCTGGAAGCCTGAGTATCGAGGTAATGGTGGATCACCTCGAGGTCTTTCATGGATTTATTACACGTCTTCTCCAAAGGTGTATGGTTTTGGCTTAAGGCGCGTCATCAACTACTAACCGTTTAGACGCAATTTCTGTCAAAAGATACGCATCAACCCGTAAAAAACAGTCAATTTTGAAAAATTCCTGCGGATTAGCAAAAAAACAGAAGAAAACAAGCTTTTACCGGTGTTGCGCCCTCTGGCCATGTGCCTTGAAACCAGCCTACTGGAAACAACGAAGCCCCTGCACACAAACGTGTACAGGGGCTCGGGTTGTTATATTGAGCTGGCAGCGACTTACTCTCCCACCCTTGCGGGCAGTACCATCAGCGCTGAGAGGCTTAACTTCTCTGTTCGGAATGGGAAGAGGTGGGCCCTCTCGCTATAGCCACCAGCAGCTCTTGAAGCTCCGGCTCCCCTTTGGTCCCCCCGAGGGGGGGAGGGTTGCGGGGGCTTGTCTGTTTATGACAAGTAATGGGAGAGAAAAAGGGCGGCAAAGCGCGCTTGAAGTCTTGCTCTTACCTTTCCAGAAGCTTTCGGGCAATTAGTACTACTCGGCTCCATGCATTGCTGCACTTCCACCTGTAGCCTATCAACCTGGTCATCTTCCAGGACCCTCAATGGAGTACTCATCTTGGAGTTGGCTTCGCGCTTAGATGCTTTCAGCGCTTATCCCTTCCGGACATAGCTACCCAGCGGTGCACCTGGCGGCACAACTGGTACACCAGAGGTTAGTCCAACCCGGTCCTCTCGTACTAGTGTCAGATCTTCTCAATACTCCTACGCCCACAACAGATAGGGACCGAACTGTCTCACGACGTTCTGAACCCAGCTCGCGTGCCACTTTAATGGGCGAACAGCCCAACCCTTGGGACCTTCTCCAGCCCCAGGATGTGACGAGCCGACATCGAGGTGCCAAACCTCCCCGTCGATATGAGCTCTTGGGGGAGATCAGCCTGTTATCCCCGGAGTACCTTTTATCCTTTGAGCGATGGCCCTTCCATGCGGAACCACCGGATCACTTGAACCTGCTTTCGCACCTGTTCGAGGCGTCCCTCTCTCAGTCAAGCACCCTTCTACTCATATGCTCTTTGCATGATTACCAAACGTGCTGAGGGTACCTTTGGAAGCCTCCGTTACGCTTTAGGAGGCGACCACCCCAGTCAAACTACCCACCACGCACTGTCCTCCGGTTGCTCGGAGTTAGAACCTAAGTATAGGAAGGGTGGTATTTCAAGGGCGGCTCCACCCACACTAGCGTGCAAGCTTCTCTGCCTCCCACCTATCCTACACATCCTATACCCAAGCACAATACGAAGCTATAGTAAAGGTTCACGGGGTCTTTCCGTCCCGTTGCGGGTAATCGGCATCTTCACCGATACTTCAATTTCACCGAGCTCGTGGCTGAGACAGCGCCCAGATCGTTACACCATTCGTGCAGGTCGGAACTTACCCGACAAGGAATTTCGCTACCTTAGGACCGTTATAGTTACGGCCGCCGTTTACTGGGGCTTCAGTTAAAAGCTTCTCCCGATTACTCGAGATAACCCCCTTCCTTAACCTTCCAGCACCGGGCAGGTGTCAGACCCTATACTTCATCTTACGATTTCGCAGAGTCCTGTGTTTTTGTTAAACAGTCGCCTGGGCCTCTTCACTGCGTCCAACTTGCGTTGGAGTCTCTTCTCCCGAAGTTACGAGACCATTTTGCCTAGTTCCTTAGCCACGGATCACTCGAGCGCCTTAGGATACTCTCCTCGACTACCTGTGTCGGTTTACGGTACGGGCTGCATACTTCGGCTTTTCTTGGAAGCTGTCTCCCGCTACTATCAGCTCGCCATTGCTGGCTCGCTGTACTATCCCCGGAGGGTTTAACGCACTATTCCGTCAGTGCGCGGGCAGTCCACAGCTCCGTCCCCTTTTTAACGTATGCAGGTACGGGAATATTAACCCGTTTTCCATTAGCTTCGCCTTTCGGCTACGCCTTAGGACCCGACTAACCCTGATCTGATTAACATCGATCGAGGAACCCTTAGTCTTACGGCGAACGGGTATCTCACCCGTTTTATCGTTACTCATGCCTACATTTTCTTTTCCAGCTGCTCCACCATGCCTCGCGGCACAGCTTCTGCGCTGCTGGAATGCTCCCCTACCACTGCCGCCTTGTTCAGGCGGCAATCCATAGCTTCGGCGATATGCTTGATGCCCGATCATTTTCCGCGCAGGAACGCTCGACTAGTGAGCTGTTACGCACTCTTTAAATGGATGGCTGCTTCCAAGCCAACATCCTAGCTGTCATAGCATCCCCACCTCGTTTCTTCAACTTAGCATATACTTAGGGATTTTAGCTGATGGTCTGGGTTCTTTCCCTCTCACCACGGACCTTCGCACCCGTAGCCTCACTGCCAGTGCAATGTCATGGCATTCGGAGTTCATCAAGGGTTGGTAGGCGGTGAAGCCCCCTAGCCTTATTGGTAGCTCTACCTCCATGACACTCTCCCTGGCGCTGCACCTAAATGCATTTCGGGGAGTACGAGCTATCTCCGAGTTTGATTGGCCTTTCACCCCTACCCACAGGTCATCCAAAAACTTTTCAACGTTTACTGGTTCGGTACCTCCATTGGGAGACTATCCCAACTTCAGCCTGCCCATGGGTAGATCACTCGGTTTCGCGTCTATCCCTCCTAGCTATCGCCCTGTTCAGGCTCGCTTTCGCTTCGCCTCCGTGCCTGAAGCACTTAAACTCGCTAGCAAGGAATAACTCGTAGGCTCATTATGCAAAAGGCACGCCGTCACCCCGACACGAGTGTCGGGGCTCCGACCGCTTGTAAGCACACGGTTTCAGGTTCTTTTCACTCCCTTTCTTAGGGTTCTTTTCACCTTTCCCTCACGGTACTGGTCCACTATCGGTCTCTCAGGAGTATTTAGCCTTGGAGGATGGTCCCCCATGTTCAGGCAGGATTTCACGTGTCCCGCCCTACTCGTTTCACTCCTATGGCAGTTTTGTGTACAAGGCTTTCACTTTCTTTACTTTCCGCCTTTCCAGGGCAGTTCCACTACTGTCATAAAAGCTTTAGGGCTAGTCCCTTTTTCGCTCGCCGCTACTCAGGGAATCTCATTGATTTCTTTTCCTCCGGGTACTTAGATGTTTCAGTTCCCCGGGTTTGCGATCGCTCGCCCCGACTTCATCGGGGCAGGTTGTCCCATTCGGGCATCTACGGATCACAGGTCGTTTGCACCTCCCCGTAGCTTTTCGCAGCTTACCACGCCCTTCGTCGCCTCTGAGAGCCTAGGCATCCACCGTGTGCCCTTTTCTCGCTTCTTTCGCCGGTAAAGGCTTTTCCTTTCAGCGCTCTTTGCTCGATTTACGCCATGGCGTTTGCCGCCATGGCTACCTTTTTCTTCTCCCAACTTGTCAATGAACTTTTGGAGCCTTCGCGCTGCTCTCGCCCCGGGCACGCCATCAGGCTGGTGGGTTGATCCGTGCCGGGAGCCGCAGCAGCTCCACAGAAGGCAACGCGGGCTCGAACCGCTGAATATCGCCCCCTAACGGGCTTTTGCCTTTTCCTGAATTATAAAAACAGCGGCTCGCTCGCCGCTGTCGTGACAACAGCAGTGGAGAGTATCGGAGTCGAACCGATGACCTCCTGCTTGCAAAGCAGGCGCTCTAGCCAGCTGAGCTAACCCCCCTTCGCCCGCCGTAGCCCTGGCGCAGGCAGGATTCGCCTCGCTCTTCGCTACTTCGCGGACTGATACGGCGCGCCTGCGCCATCGCTTCTTCGCGCGCTGTAGTCTCGGGCGGACTTGAAACCGCTTACTCTACATTATCAGTGTAGCGCTCTAACCAGCTGAGCTACGAGACTTCTTAAAGCTGAAGGCTGCGGAACTGCATTCCACCGCCTCTTTGCCTGTCCCGCCTCGCCCGCTTCTCTTTTCCTTTGAATGAACTTTCTTTCCATTGCACTGTGCAGAAGGCAAGCAACTCTGCTTTTCCTGGTACCTCTTCGCTATTTCCAGTTGCGTCTCTAAAAGGAGGTATTCCAGCCGCACCTTCCGGTACGGCTACCTTGTTACGACTTAGCCCTAGTTACCGGTCTTACCCTAGACAGCTCCTCGCAAGGTACCATCTTCAGGCACCCCCGGCTTTCCATGGCTTGACGGGCGGTGTGTACAAGGTCCGGGAACGTATTCACCGCGCCATGGCTGATGCGCGATTACTAGCGATTCCACCTTCATGAAGTCGGGTTGCAGACTCCAATCCGAACTGGGACGGGCTTTCTGGGATTGGCTCCGCCTCGCGGCTTCGCTGCCCTCTGTACCCGCCATTTGTAGCACGTGTAGCCCTAGGCATAAAAGTATGATGATTTGACGTCATCCCCACCTTCCTCGCGGCTTACGCCGGCAGTCTCCTTAGAGTCCCCATCTTTACATGCTGGCAACTAAGGACAAGGGTTGCGCTCGTTGCGGGACTTAACCCAACACCTCACGGCACGAGCTGACGACAACCATGCAGCACCTTGTTTCGCGTCCTGAAGGAACCACCGGTTTCCCGGTGTGGCGCTCACATTCTAGCCCAGGTAAGGTTCCTCGCGTATCATCGAATTAAACCACATGCTCCACCGCTTGTGCGGACCCCGTCAATTCCTTTGAGTTTCATCGTTGCCGACGTACTCCCCAGGTGGTTCACTTAACGCTTTCGCTTGGACGCTGAGCCCGAAAAAGGCCCAACGTCGAGTGAACATCGTTTAGGGCGTGGACTACCAGGGTATCTAATCCTGTTCGCTCCCCACGCTTTCGTGCCTCAGCGTCAATCCATACCCAGGCAGCTGCCTTCGCAATCGGTGTTCTATGGCATATCTATGCATTTCACCGCTACATGCCACATTCCGCTGCCCTCAACCTGATTCAAGCGCAACAGTATCAAAGGCATTTCCATGGTTGAGCCACGGGCTTTCACCTCTGACTTACTGCGCCGCCTACGCACCCTTTAAACCCAGTGATTCCGGATAACGCTTGCACCCTCCGTATTACCGCGGCTGCTGGCACGGAGTTAGCCGGTGCTTATTCGAAAGGTACCGTCAGCCACCCTTAAAAGGATGGGGTTCTTCCCTAACAAAAGCAGTTTACAACCCATAGGGCCGTCATCCTGCACGCGGGATGGCTGGATCAGAGTTGCCTCCATTGTCCAATATTCCTTACTGCTGCCTCCCGTAGGAGTCGGGTCCGTGTCTCAGTACCCGTGTGGGGGATCACGCTCTCACGCCCCCTACCCATCGTCGCCTTGGTGAGCCGTTACCTCGCCAACTAGCTAATGGGACGCACGCCCATCTCCAAGCGCCGCAGCTTTAGTTATTATGGCAGGCGCCATTATAACCACATGAGGTATTAATCCCAGTTTCCCGGGGCTATCCCTCGCTTGGAGGTAAGTTGCGTACGCGTTACTCACCCGTGCGCCGGTCGTCAGCGGGCCGAAGCCCCTGTTACCCCTCGACTTGCATGTATTAAGCCTCCCGCTAGCGTTCATCCTGAGCCAGGATCAAACTCTCCATAGTGAATAAGTTTGATGCCTTTACGGCATTGTTTCTAACTCAACTGAATCTAACGCGATTTAAAAAATCTGAAGCTCTAGTACTTCGCCTAGTGCTTACCTTCTGTTGTCACAGTGTCAATGAACTTTTTGCCGCTGCCCCCGAAAGGGCCGCCGCCTAGCTTTTGAAGCTCCCCCGGCGAAAGCCTGCGCTGTCCGCGCAGCCGCCAGGAAAACCCTTATCTTCAATAACCCCTATAGGGTATTTTTTCAGCTCTTGCTTTGCTCGCTCGCAAAGGGAATGCAAAGATAACTCAACTCCAACTCCCGGCAAAATTTTCGGGCAACTTTCTTGCCCCTTTTTCGCGGAAGCATGTTGTTCCGCCTCATCCCCCCTCTTTCAGCTCCCCAAAATCCTGCCCTTCTTTCAAAGCGGATGCAAAGGTAAGGGCCAGTTTTTGATTTTGCAAGGCCGCATGAAATTTTGTTTGCCTGGGAAAAAGGAAGAGTGGCCGGAATATTTTTTGGCAAAACCCTATTTCGCATTCCCGCCCTTTGGCGAGACACTTCTGGCAATTAGAATTTTGTGGTATTGCGAAAAAGCCGCACAAAAATTTTTTGCGCTTTCAATCTTTCCACACTATTGGGTGAGCCGCCGGATTTATCGCCTGGCGCAAAAAACCAGCAGCCTGGTGCAGGAAAAAGTTCCGGCAACTTTTGAAAAAATTGCTGCCGTAAGCGGCTGTGTTGGCCTGCCGGGTCATTTCCGGCTGCGGCCTCCCCGGCGCCGCTTGCCGCCTTTCCGACTGCGGCTCCGCCCTTTAATGTATTCCTGTTTGTCGTATTTCTTCTTCTCGTCGATCAGTTTCCCGATGAGGTCCTCCCGGCCGATGCTCTCCAGCTTTTCCCGGATGGCTTTGTGGTTTTCCCGTTTGTGCCAGAAGAAAAAGAGGTGCTGCTGGCGCTTTTCGTTCTTTGATTTGGCGGTGTAGACCGGCTTCAGGGTGTAGGGATGCACCCCGGTATAATATATAACGGTGGCCACAGTCATCGGCGTTGGCGTAAAGTCCTGTACCTGTTCGAGCTTAAAGCCCATGTCTTTGGTCTCGGCGGCCAGGTTGGCCATGTCTTCCATCTGGGAGCCGGGGTGGCTGGAAATGAAATAGGGGATCAGGGGCTGATTGAGGCCGTGCTTCTTGTTGATCTTGTCGTACTTCTTCTTAAATTCATGGAAGTACTTGAAGGAGGGCTTGCGCATGATGCGCAAGGTAGCGTCGGAGGTGTGCTCGGGCGCCACCTTCAGCCGGCCGCTGATGTGGCAGGTGACCACCTGTTCCATGTATTCATCGAGGCTGCCGTCGTTGTTCTTGTTGTAGCTGTCGACCAGCAGGTCGTAGCGGATGCCGCTGCCGACGAAGGCTTTTTTCACCTCGGGGTGGGCATCCACCTTGCGGTACAGCTCGGTCATCGGCTTATGGCTGGTGTCGAGGTTGGAGCAGACGACCGGGTGGATACAGGACGGCGCCACGCAACGGTCGCAGATTTCCTGCACCTTGCCTTTCATCTTATACATATTGGCGGACGGGCCGCCCAGGTCGCTGATGTACCCTTTGAAGTCCGGCATTTTGGTGACGGCATCCACCTCTCTGAGGATGGACTCCTCCGACCGGCTGGCGATGAACTTGCCCTGGTGGGCGGAGATGGTGCAGAAGCTGCAACCGCCGAAGCAGCCCCGGTGCATGTTCACCGAGAAGCGGATCATCTCGTAGGCCGGGGGCGAGCCGCGCTTCTTGTACTTGGGGTGCGGCATGCGGGTATAAGGCAGGTCGAAGGAGGTGTCGATCTCGTTCTCCGTCATGGGTGGGTAGGGCGGGTTGACGACCAGCACCCGATCGCCCACTTCCTGCAGGATGCGCTTGGCCTGCACCTTGTTGGATTGCTGCTCCACATGCTTGAAGTTGGCGGCAAAGGCCAGCTTGTCGCGCAGGCAACGCTCGTGGGAGTTGAGCCAGAGGTCCTCCCAGTTCTTGTTCCTGGGTATTCCTTCCTTGCCGCGCAGGATAGCCGTCTGCGGCACCGTATCAATGGATTCGAAAGGCACGCCTTTTTCCAGCAGGCGGATGATCTCGCGCAGGGGCATCTCGCCCATGCCGTACACCAGCATGTCGGCCCCGCTCATCTCCAGGATATTCGGGAAGAGCTTATCGGCCCAGTAATCGTAGTGGGTCACCCGCCGCAGGGAGGCCTCGATTCCGCCGATGAGCACCGGCACATCGGGGTAGAGTTCTTTCAGGATTTTGGTGTAGACAGTGGTGGCGTAGTCGGGGCGGAAGCCTGCCTCGCCTCCGGGAGTATAGGCGTCGGTAGAGCGCTTGCGCCGGGCTGCCGTGTAGTGGTTGACCATCGAGTCCATGCAGCCGGAAGTAACGCCGAAGAACAGCCTTGGGCGGCCCATCTTTTTGAAGTCGCGCAGGTCATCCTGCCAGTTGGGCTGAGGCACGATACCGACGCGCAGGCCCTCGCTTTCCATAATACGCCCGATGACCGCCGTGCCGAAGGCCGGATGGTCCACATAGGCATCTCCGGAGATGAGCACCACATCGAGCTCCTCCCAACCTCTCATCTCTACTTCTTCCCGGGTGATGGGCAGCCATTCTGTTACGGGGCGGTTATCGAACATAACATTTAGTTTTGTATTTTACGAGTGGTCATTAGGATTTATAGTTATTTAGTGCCAACAGCACTACTACTGCTCTTCCCGGACCAGCAAATTGAGCAGGTACTCCCCGTATCCGCTTTTCAGGTATTTATGCGCCAGTTTTTCCAGTTGCCCGGCGTCGATGAAGCCCATCTCGTAGGCCACTTCTTCGATACAACCGATCTTGAGCCCCTGGCGGTCTTCGATCACCTCAATGAACTGGCCGGCCTGCATGAGTGATTTGTGGGTACCGGTATCCAGCCAGGCTACGCCGCGGCCCAGGACGGCCACTTTCAGCCTGCCCGCCGCCAGGTAATGCTTGTTGACGTCGGTGATCTCGTATTCTCCGCGGGCACTGGGTTTCAGGTTTTTGGCGATCTCCACCACCTCATTGTCGTAGAAGTAGAGGCCGGGGACGGCATAGTGCGATTTAGGCCGGGACGGCTTTTCTTCTATGGACAGGGCGTTGAATTTATGGTCAAAATCGACGACCCCGTAGCGTTGCGGGTCGGCAACCCAGTAAGCGAACACGATGCCGCCGTCGGGGTTGGTCGAACTTTGAAGCATTTCGTTCAGCCCGGCGCCGTAGAAAATGTTGTCCCCGAGGATCAGGGCAACGGGGTCCTGTCCGATGAAACCTTCGCCCAGGACGAAGGCCTGGGCCAGGCCATTGGGTTCGTGCTGGGGCGTATAAGAGAAGTGGCAGCCGATCTGGCTGCCGTCGCCCAGCAGTTTCTCGAAATTGAGCAGGTCGTGAGGCGTAGAGATGATCAGAATATCGCGGATGCCTGCTGCCAGCAGGGTGGACAGCGGATAATAGATCATAGGCTTGTCATAGACCGGCATCAGTTGTTTGCTCACCGCCAGGGTGAGGGGGTACAGGCGCGTGCCCAGCCCTCCGGCCAGGATGATTCCTTTCATGGGTGGTTGATTTGGTTGACCGGGTGGTTGGTTGGCCGGGTGGCATTACTTAATCAAGTTAGTAAACTTAATCAACCCAACCAACTAAATAAACTATCCCACCCGCGAGGCGATGTCCTGAAAAATCCGGCGGATGCGCAGAACCAGTTCCACCGGTTTAAAGGGCTTGGTGACAAAATCATCGGCGCCTTTTTGCATGGCTTCGAGGATGAGGTTCTCGTTTTCCAGCGGGGCAATGATGACAATGGGGACGCTCATTTCCATATCGTTGCGCACCAGGGTGATCAGTTCCATTCCGGAAATCTTGGGCACGTCGATGTCTGTTACGATGAGGTCGGGCCTTTCGTTTTGGATGAGTTCTCTGGCCTCATTGCCGTCGACGGCCAGAAACAGTTCATAGCCTTGTTTCTGCAGGCGGAATTTCAGCGCTGTTAGCAGGATCTCTTCGTCTTCGCAGATGAGGATTTTTTTCAAGTTTGCCATAGGTTTTTTCCGGATATACCTCTCAAATGGATTAAAGATAAAAAAATTGTCGCTTGGTTTATCTTTTTTCCAGTTCGAGTCGAAGTTCTTTCAGCACTTCGGGGATCAATATTCCCATTTCGAATACCAGCAGATGGATAGGGCTGGTTTGTTTTTCCTGCCGGAGATGCTGTTCCAGCAGCCGGTTCGCGCTGGCCAGCCGTTCGTTGCCCACAAAAGGAAGGGTCGATTTGAGGTGATGGCATAGCCATTGCAACTCTGTGCGGTTTTGATTTTCCCACAGCGCTTTCAACCGGCGGGCGCTGGTTTCAAGGTCAGCGACTACCATGAGGAGCAGTTCCCGCCGGGTGTCGGCGTCTTCCGCCGCCATTTTTTCGAGATAATCCAGTTGGATGTGTTGGTAACCCATGGCTTGTTCAGGGCGTACAGGTTAGGTAATATTCGATCTTCCGGAATAGCTGTTCCGGTTCGAACGGCTTGAGAACGTAGTCGTCGAGGCCGTACTGCCGGAAGGTGCCATCTTGTGAGATATGCGCGTGGGCGGTCATCGCCAGGATGGGGACTTCCGATGCAGGAGGGGGCAGGTTCTGGCGGATATATTTCGTAGCCGAGTAGCCGTCGCGGACCGGCATCTGCAAATCCATCAGCACAATATCTACCGGCTGCTGCCGGAGCAGCCGGATGGCTTCCTCTCCATTTTCAGCGACCAGCACTTCGATGTTTTTCCATTTTTTTTCCAGGGTTTTCCGGGCGACAGCCTGGTTGAGTTTGTGGTCTTCGACCAGCAAAAGGCGGAAGGCCGCGTCAGGAGGCAAGGCAGGGCCTGGCGGCCGGACCGCGGAGGCGGTGGTCTCCGGGCGGCCCCTTTCGAGCCAGAGGCTGAAACAAAAACGGGAGCCTTTTCCGGGGGCGCTTTCCACCCGGATCTCTCCGCCCTGGGCCTCGACCAGGCTCTTGGCAATGGGCAGGCCGAGGCCCGTGCCTTCGTACAGCCGGTCTGGTTGGGGCGCCCGGGAGAATGCCTCAAAGACCGTTTTCAGGTCTTTTTTCCCGATGCCGATGCCGGTGTCTTCCACTTCGAACTGTAAATGAATCCGGTTTTCCTCTTCGCCGAGCCGTTTGACGGCGACCTTCACAAAGCCGCGTTCGGTGAACTTTAAAGCGTTGCCCACCAGGTTGTAAAGGACCTGGCTGAGGCGCAGGGCGTCTCCCCGCAACTGCTCCGGAATGCCGGGCTGTATTTCTTCCCGGAAGGCGAGCCCTTTTTCCAGGGCCTTGTGTTTCAGCACTTCCACCACGTTCCCAAGCAGGGAGGGGAGGTGGAAATTTTTACGTTCGATCTTTATTTTGCCGTTCTGTATCGTCGCAACCTGAAGGATATCGTTGATGATGCCGAGCAAAAGCTCCGAGGATTGTTTGATGGAATTGACATAGCCGGCTTGTTCTTCGTCCAGCCCGGTTTGAGCCAGCAGGTTGCTCAGGCCCAGGATGGCGTTCATGGGGGTGCGCATTTCATGGCTGATGCCGGCGATGAATTGTTCGCGCACCTTGGCCGTTTGCTGAGCAAGGTCCCTGGCCTTTCTGAACTCTTCGGCCTGTTTCCTTTCCGTGATATCCTGGATGATCCCATTGAAAAGGAAAGCGCCATTGCTGAGCCGGCTGGCTGTGCAAACGGCGGCCAGGTATCGCCGTTCTCCGTCCGGCAGGGTGATCCAGATATCCCTCTGGACTTTTCCCGCCTGCTGGGCCTCTTCCTGAAGGCTTAACAAAGGAAAGAAGGGGCAATCTGGCCGCATCAGTTCTTCACAGGTGAAGGGGTTGTGGGTGGGAAGGCCGAAGATGCGATAGGCTTCATCCGAAGCGGTGAAATAATGGTCGGCAGGGCTGCATTCCCAGTTGCCGATATGGGCAATGCGCTGAGTTTCTTCCAGGCGCCGGAGTATGTTATTGCGGGCAATGGAATACCGGAGCGCTTTGGACAACTGGCCGTCGTCGAAGTATCCCTTTACCAGGAAATCCTGAGCGCCGGCGCGTACGGCCTGCATGCCCAGGCCCTTATCGTCCAGTCCGGTCAGCACAATAATGTTGAGGTTGGGGAATTGCCGAATGAGCCGGCCCAGCGTCTCAAACCCCTGGCTGTCCGGCAGGCTGAGGTCCAGCAATACGGCAGCTATCTCGCGGGCCCCGTTGTGGCTGAGGAAGGCAATGCCTTCGGCCAGCGTTTTATAGTGGACGATGGAACAATTCAACTGCCCGGAATCCGAGAGCATGAGTCCGACCAGGCGGGCATAATTGGGGTCGTCCTCAATCAGCAATATTTTATGGGGGGTTTCTAATTGGGAAATCGGCTCGATCATGAAATCAGCTTTAAGGTATTACCTCTCACGGATCAGTCGCGGGGAAGGAAAATGAAGTTCGCGCCCAGTTCGCTCAGGACGAAGAGGCAAAGGTACTTCTCCGGATTTTTGTATATCGACCTGAAATGGTCGACCCGGGACGTTTCGATGATGTTTTTTGTCACCAGTTCCTCCAGCGTAGAAGCATGGATGGACCATTCCGGGCCGCCCGCCTTTTTCACAATCAACGGAATGCCGATGTCAACCTGATACTGGTGGGCTACGAAAATGGGGTAGTTGGAAACATCCTGATCGAGGATCGCATCGGCGGCTCTGCCCATCAAAGCTGCATAGGGCTTAAATGCTTCTTCCAGTTGGTGGTATTGAGAACGCTCTGAATTTTCACGCATAGGCTACAGCTTTTGGGTTGTTCTGGCGGACAAGCAATATAATCATTCCCCGGTATAATATCCAGCGGTTTCGGGCGGGGCTATTCCCCGTCCGTTTTTCTCAGCTCCAGCAAAGCCACATTTTCGATATGATGGGTATGGGGGAACATATCTACCGGCCGGCTCTTACGCACCAGGTACTTTGCACTCATCAACTGCAGGTCGCGGGCCTGAGTGGCGGGGTTACAACTCACGTAAACAATACGGGGCGCTTCCAGTTGCAGCAGCATTTTCACCACATCGGGGTGCATGCCGGCCCGGGGAGGGTCGGTGATCAGCACGTCGGGCCTGCCGTGTTGGGCGGCGAAATCTGCGGTCAGGATATCTTTGACGTCGCCGGCGTAGAAGCGGGCGTTGCTAATGCCGTTGAGGCTGGCGTTGGCGCGGGCGTCTTCAATGGCTTCCGGGATCTCTTCGATGCCAACCACCTGCCGGCATTGGCCGGCGACATAAAGGGCTATGCTGCCAATACCGGTATACAGGTCATAGACGTTCTCGTCGCCCTTCAGGCCGGCGAACGCTACGGCCAGGTCATAAAGGGCTTTGCCCTGGTAGGTATTGGTTTGAAAAAATGACTTCGGGCCGACTTTGAAGCGCACGTGCCCCAGCTGTTCTTCAACATATCCCTTGCCGGCGTAGGTGGCCATGTCCAGGTCGTAAAGGAAATCGTTCAGTTTTGGGTTGATGCAGTAACAAAGGGTGGTGATTTGGGGAAAGGCCTCCAGTACGGCATCCATGAATGGGCGGATGAGCGTGTCGTCTGCTTTGTGGAAGCTAAGCAACACCAGGATCTCTCCGAGGGTGGTAATGCGGAACATCACCTGCCTCAGCAGGCCCTGGTGTTCGCGGGCGTCGTGAAAGGAAAGCCCCTGCCCGATGGCGATGCGTTTGATGCCGTTGCGCAGCTCATTGGACGGGTCTTCCTGCAGCCAGCAGTGGCTGATGTCTACTACCTTGTCGAAGGCGCCGGCGCGGTGGAAGCCCAGCACGTCCTCTTCATTGGAAATATTGCTGTCGATCTCCTCCCGGCTCAGCCAGCGTTTATTGGAAAAGGAAAATTCGAGTTTATTGCGGTAATACCGGGTGCGCCCGGCGGGTATGATGGGCAGGAACTCCTCCGCCTCCACTTTGCCGATCCGCCGCAGGGCGTCCTCCACTACCTTCTGTTTATGGAGGGCCTGGGCTTCGTATGACAGATGTTGCCACTGGCAGCCGCCGCACTGGTCGTAATGCCGGCAGAAGGGTGTTACCCGGTCTTCTGAATAATGGTGGAAATGCTGCGGGACCCCCATCAGGAAGCCCTTCTTTTTGCGAATGGCCAGTACGTCGGCCACGTCTCCGGGCGCTGTATTGTCGGCAAAAATAACCTGCCCCTCCTCGCTCCGGCCCACGCTCCGGCCCTTGTCGGCTATGCCGGTGAACGCTACTTTGGGAATTAATTTCGGCTTCCTTCTCCGTCCCATTGTCATTTTTTTGAAAAACTTCCCCGCCCACAGTTCGCCAAAAGGAAAGTTGTTTTTAGCATTTGAAAGTGCAAAAGTACGAAAGTGAGGGTATGGTTGCACTGTTTTCCTTATCTTCCGCCTTATTTTACGTTTAAGTAGTGATTAAAAAATAACTTCACTGTTTGATGCCCTTAGGAATGAAAAATAATAAGTTACCCAAAATTGTTGTAGTTTTTTTGCCACCAAGTTCGTTAAAGCCTAGCCCTGCTATGCGCAAAAAGCGCTAAAATGCCTCGCCTGGCGAAAAAAAATATTTGAGTTGTAGCTCGTTCAGCAGCCTGACCCCGCTGGAACCCTGACTGGCTGCTTCACTTCACTGCAACTAAGGGCCGTGAAGTTATTTTTTAAGGATTACTAAGTAGTGGTGAAACTTTGAACATTTTAAATACGCTGCGCCTCCAGCCAATAACGGCTTCCGGGCTTAGTAATATTTTTTTTATTACTTAACGCAACTTCTGATGATAAAGCTACCTCCCAATGCCGGGCTGATTTTCATCGCCCTGTTCACAATTTCACTAAGTATGTCCGCTCAGGAACAAAAACTGCCGCCAGGCATCGCCCAACTGGCCTCGGTGGAAGGCATCACCGAGTATGTGCTGGAAGACAACGGCCTGCGCATCCTGTTGTTTCCCGACAATTCCAAGCCGACGATCACCGTCAATGTAACTTATCTCGTGGGGTCCCGCCATGAGGCTTACGGGGAGACGGGCATGGCTCACCTTCTGGAGCACCTGGTCTTCAAAGGTACGCCCAACCATCCCAACATCCCGCAGGAACTCACCGAGCACGGCGCCCGCCCCAACGGGACGACCTGGTACGACCGCACCAATTACTTCGAAACTTTCAGCGCTACCGAAGAGAACCTGCGTTGGGCGCTCGACATGGAAGCCGACCGTATGGTCAATTCCTTTATCGCCGCCGAAGACCTGGAAAGCGAGATGACGGTGGTGCGCAATGAGTTCGAGCGGGGCGAAAACAGCCCCAGCCGGGTGCTGATGGAGCGGGTCCTGTCGACGGCCTATTTGTGGCACAATTACGGCAAATCGACCATCGGTGCCCGCGCCGACCTGGAGAATGTGCCCATCGAACGGCTGCAGGCTTTCTACCGCCGGTACTACCAGCCGGATAACGCCTACCTGGTGATTGCCGGCAAGATCGATCCGGAACTGACGCTGTCCATGGTGAAGGAATACTTCGGCCGCATCCCGAAGCCCGAGCGGGAACTCATCCCCACCTACACCCGCGAGCCGGTGCAGGATGGCGAGCGCTTCGTGGAGCTGAAGCGCGTGGGCGACGTGCAGGTGGTGAGTTGCGCCTACCATATTTGCCCGGGCAGCCATCCCGATTTTGCCCCCGTCCAGGTGTTGATGGAACTGCTGACCAGCGAGCCGGCCGGCCGCTTGTATCAGGCGCTGGTTGGATCGGGCAAGGCCAGCTCCCAGTACGGCTGGGCGGCGGGCCTGCGCGAGCCGGGCTTTGCCTATTTCTCTGCCGATGTGCTCAGGGAAAAGAGCCTGGCCGAAGCCGAAGCAGCCATGATGTCGGCCATCGACGAACTGAAGGAAAACCCGCCGACGCAGGAAGAGGTGGAGCGCGCCAGGAAGCGCCTGTTGAAGAACTTCAACCTGTTCCTGCGCAACAGCAGCCGCGTGGGCCTTTCCATGAGCGGATACATTGCCCAGGGCGACTGGCGGCTGGCCTTCCTCTACCGGGACCGCCTGGAAGCGGTGACGCCCGAGCAGGTACAAGCTGTAGCGCGGCGCTACTTCAAGCCCAGCAACCGCACTGTGGGGCGCTTCCTGCCCGACGCCAGCCCGGACCGGGTGGAAGTGCCGGAGGCACCCGACCTGGAAAGCCTGTTGAAAGACTATGAGGGCAAAGAGTCCGTTGCCGAAGGCGAAGCCTTTGACCCTTCTTATGAGAATATCGAAAGCCGCACTACCCGCAGTGCGGCCGGCGCCACCCTTGAATACGCCCTGTTGCCGAAGGAAACCCGGGGAGATGTCGTCGTGGCGCGCCTGTCGTTGCGTTTTGGCAGCCTGGAGGCCCTGAAAGGCAAACAAATAGCCGCCCGCTTTGCCGGCAGGATGCTCGATAAAGGGACCGCCGGCAAAAGCCGGCAGGACCTGGAAGACAAACTCGACGAACTCAACGCCCGCGTCCGGGTCGGCGGCGGCGCTTCCGGTGCCTACGCTTTCATTGAAACCGACCGGGAAAATATCGGGGAGGTGGTCGGCCTGGTGGCGGAAATGCTGCAAAAGCCGGCTTTCCCGGCAGAGGAGTTCGAAAAGCTGCGTTCCGAAGAACTGGCCGGCATCGAAGAACAGCGCTCGGAGCCTATGGCGCTGGCTTCCCAGGAACTACAGCGCCACCTGGACCCCTACGCCAAGGAAGATCCGCGATACACCATGAGCTTTGAAGAAGAGGCGGCTGCCATTAAAAACCTGACCCTGGAAGAAGTGAAGGCTTTCTACGAGGAATTCTACGGCGCTTCCGACGCCACTATCGCCATCGTCGGAGATTTTGACAGCGAAGAAGTGGCCGCAGCGCTCAACCAAAACTTCAACGCCTGGGAGAGTCCCCGCCCGTACGAGCGGCTGATGGATGAATTCTATGAACCCGAACCCGCCAGCGTAGAGATCGAAACGCCCGATAAGTCCAACGCCATGTTCCTTGCCGCTCAGAAGCTTCCTATGAATGTGGACCATCCCGATTATCCGGCCATGCTGCTGGGCAACTTCATGCTGGGCGGCGGCTTTTTGAACTCTCGCCTGGCCACCCGCATCCGCCAGCAGGAAGGACTGAGTTACGGCGTAGGTTCCCGGTTCTATGCCGATGCCCGCGATGAGACGGCCACCTGGCGCGCCTACGCCATCTACGCTCCGGAAAATGCAGCAGCACTGGAAAAAGCATTCCGGGAAGAGATCGAAAAAGTCGTCACGGAGGGGTTCACTGCCGAAGAAGTGGAAGCCGCCAAAAGCGGCTGGATACAAAGCGAGCAGGTCAGCCGCGCTCAGGACAATACCCTGGCGGGCACCCTCAACAGCTACCTCGACCTGGGCAAAACGATGGAATGGGACGCCGGGCTGGAGGCCCGGATTCAGGCCCTGACGCCGGAACAGATCAATGCCGTTATGGCCAAATATCTGGACCCGGATAAGATGGTCGTGGTCAAAGCCGGAGATTTCGCCAAGGTACGGGAGGCGAGGCCGTAGGCAAGGCGGAAGTGGGAAATGGGAAATGGGAAGGCGGAAGTTTCCGCTTTCCCATTTCCCATTTCGGATCATCGCGTAATTACAATATAGTCCCGTATCAGTGTTTTCAGGAAAGCGATCTTATCCCGGGGTTCTTCCTTCAGGCCCAGCAGGCCGGTGAGGCGGGCGACCAGTTGGTCGACCACTTCCTGGTGGGCGTGGTTGCGGTAGCTGCGGTAGCGGGAGACGATGTTTTTGATGAGCAGCATATCTTCCTCCGACAATTGCCGCACCATTGGGAACTGCGGTTCGTAATTGTCGAGGGTATTGATGTTGAGGATGTCTTCCAGCCGGAAGCGCAGGTTTTGCCGCACCCGGATGACGGTGGTGTTGGCCGTCATGTCCCCCAGCCGCTGGTTTTTTTCAGAAGAGCTGATCAGGAGGGACCCCAGGATGCCGACGGAAAAGAGGGTGTCAACAACGTGGAAGACGGCGCGCAGCAGGTAATCGCTCAGGCCGGGCTCCTGGCCGTCGAGCCGCACCACTTTGAGGCCCATGGCTTTTTTGCCCCAGGACTGGCCGTCGGCCAGCACTTCCGACAGCAGGTGATACACCATAAAACCACAGATCATCATAAAGGAGAGGGCCACGCCCAGGAAGGGCGATTCCTCGAAGCCGCGGGCCAGGGCGTTCAGCAGGGTGAGGAACAGGAAGAAGTACAGCGCGAGCAGGATGACCAGGTCGATGAAGAAGGCGAAGATGCGCTCCCGGAGGGGTGCCAGCTCGTATTCGATGACGACGTTTTGGGTGGTGCGGATGTCTATGGTTTTCATGCGGTTGTTTTTTTTAACCTATCGGCTATACCGTCAAGCGGGTGACAAGCAGGTATGCCCGACAGGTTATCCGGTTCTTTTTCGTTGGGGGCGCTGCCCTTTCTGGTTTTCATTGTTTTGAAATTCCAACCCCTTCCAATCGGTATTTTCCCGGCGCTCGTTTTCTCTGATAAAGTTCATCATGGGTAAATTTGTTTCGGGAGATTACAAGGGTTAAAAAAAAGTTCCGTATTTTACTTTCAAGTAAAACAAATTTAGGGCTAAATTTTACTATTGATATACTTTCTGATATCGAGCAGATAACAGGCAAGGCAATAATACCCATTCCCGTTTTTGAAAGGAAAGTAGCTAAAATAGTTTATCAAGTCGTCGTGAAACAGGAAGTCAAAGATGTGTATTACGAGTATATTCCTCCTGTAGAAATTCTCAGGCCTCAAACTATAAAAACTATTGTATCTAAAAAGGTAAATTACCATGCCTGACTATTCGCAAGAAGTTATATTTAAGCTAACTGCCATCAATCTTTTGGAGTTGAGTTTTTCTCTTGCTCCTGAAAAGCAGCATCCTCTTGTTGCCTACAATCACCATATCAACGTAGAGAACGGGTTTAATATCGACCCTGCTTCGCTGGTAGCGCAGGTTGAAGAATAGCCGTTTTCCCTTTTTCCCGCCTGAAAATCCCTCCAATCCGTACCTTCTGCCTCAATCTCCCGTTGTATATGTACGTTTTTTTTCATAACATGCAGTCTTTTAACCACCCCAAATAAATGCGCGAAACGAACTTCATCGAGCAGAATAAGGACAAGTGGCGGGAGTTTGAGCATATCCTGGACAGCCCCCGGAAAGACCCCGACAAACTGAACGACCTCTTCGTGCAGATCACGGACGACCTTTCCTATAGCCGGACGTTCTACCCCAACCGCTCGGTGCGCGTTTACCTCAACGGCCTGGCGCAGCGCATCTTTTTCCACATCTACAAGAACCGCCGTTCGCGGGCCCGCCGGCTGCTGACGTTCTGGACCGACGAGCTGCCACAGCTCATCCACGAATCGAGGGCCGAATTCCGCACCTCCTTTCTGGTCTTCCTGCTGGCCTGCCTGATCGGGGTGGTGTCCAGCGCCATGGACGGCCAGTTCGCAAATGTGATCCTGGGGGATTCCTATGTGGAGATGACAGTGGAGAACATCCAGTCGGGCGACCCCATGGCGGTGTACAAGGAGAAAGGCGCATTCGGCATGTCTCTGGGCATCACCCTCAACAACCTGTTCGTGGCTTTCCTGACCTTTGTGATGGGGGTGTTTTTTACTGTCGGAACGCTGGCCCTGCTTATCCGCAACGGCATCATGCTGGGCGCCTTTCAGTATTTCTTTATCGAACGGGGCCTCTTCTGGGATTCCTTCCTGACCATCTGGATACACGGTACGCTGGAGATTTCAGCTATCATCATCGCCGGGGCGGCGGGCATTACCATGGGCAGGGGGCTGGTCTTTCCGGGCACCTATACGCGGCTTCAATCCTTCCAGCGGTCTGCCCGGCGCGGCATCAAGATTATGATCGGCATCGCTCCGGTCATCATCATGGCCGGCTTTATCGAGGGGTATCTGACGCGGCACACCGCCGCGCCCCCCATCCTCCGGGGCGGCTTCATCCTGGCCTGCCTGGCCTTCGTACTGTTTTATTTCGTGTGGTATCCCCGCCGGAAAGCCCGCGCCGGTTTCAAAGAACCGATCCGGGATACCAGCATCAGCGCGGATGCCGATCAGTGGATCAATTTTTCGCAGATCAAATCTTCAGGAGAAATATTTTCCGAGGTTTTTGTCTTTTTCCGGCGGCACGCCGGGCAGATCGTGCTGGCGGCCCTGTTCACTGCTGGTTTGTATACGGCCGCGGTATTCCTGTCCGGTACGGCGCCGCCGGCCGAACAGTTCATTTTTGCAGACCGTATTTTCGGCACGGCCATAGCGCTCCGCCAGTTTTTTGTCAATGAAACGATTCCCTTCCTGCCGGCCATCAATATCCTGTGTTTTTCCATTATGGGCTACGTCGTCTTTCGGCGCCTTATCCTGGAGGAGCAGGAGGGGCCCCGGGATGGCATAGTGGTGGGCCTGATCAAGATGCTGATCCCGATGGGGGTACTGCAACTGCTGCTGTTCACCAATTTCCTGACGCTGGCATTGCTGCCCGCGCCCGTCATTTGGGCGTACGCCAGCCTTCGGGAAGGCACCAACCCCGTCACTGCGCTGGTTCGGGGCATATCCCTGATCAGCCAGTCCTACAGCAAGGTTTATGGCCTGTTTCTGATCCTCATGCTGGTCGGCTTCCTGGCTTTTGCGCTGGCCGACAGCACCCTGGCCTGGTTCTACCTGGATTTGGCCAGCTGGGTCATTCTGCTGGAAGAATCGGCCATGCAGCAGTTCAGCGCGGTCTTTTTGGCATTTATTACGATTTTTATCCTGTATCTTGTTTTTGCCATCATCCTTATCGGCGGCGGCGTGTTGTATTACTCTCTGCTGGAGATAAAAGAAGCGCCGGCTCTGATGGAAAGGATAAAACACATTGGCCAACGCAGGAGTATCAAGGGCCTGGAGCAGGAGTGAGTGGAAATGGTTTGCAGATTTAGCGACAACCGAATAATGAGAGCAATTTTATATCTGATCCTGATTTCATCCGTCTTTCCCGCCGCTTTGGCGGCGCAGGCGGCGGGGCCGTATGAGCAGTATCTGCGGGAGCAACCGGGCAGCCAGCATTTTGAAAAGGAAGAATGGGAAAAGGCGAAAGAAGGCCTCGATTTTTCGGAGGCAGCCGTGAAAAAGGAAGCGCCGAAACCGGAGGAGGCGCCGGCCGGCGGAGAGCAGGGGCAGCAGGACGGGCCGCCCCCCCGGGAACGGAGCAACGTGGAGGTCAATCCGCAACTGGCCTCCGGCTTGTTGAAATTCTTCTCCATCCTCATTCTCGCCATTGTGCTCGCCCTGATCCTGCGCGGCGTGCTCGGGCTGGAGAACAACCCCCGGAATAAAAAAATCGGGAAAGAGAAAGCCGGCAATGTGATCAGCCTGGAAAAGATCGAGGAGAATATCCATGAGTCGGACCTGGAGGCTTATATCCGCCGGGCGCTGGAGCAGGAGCAATACGCGCTGGCCCTCCGGCTTTACTACCTGTCCATACTGAAGGAGTTGTCCCTTCGCAAGGCTATCCACTGGAAAAGAGACAAGACCAACCGGCAGTACGTGCTGGAAATGCAGCGGTCGCCCCTCGGCGCCGCCTTTGAAGAAGCGACCCGCATCTTCGAACAGGCCTGGTACGGCGGGCGGCAGCTGGGTAAGGAGGAATACCGGGCGCTGGAACCCGGTTTCCGGAAGCTGGCCGGAAGGATCAAGGCCGGGTGAACCGGCGTAGCGATGCCGGAACGGCATTATTAATGGTTGCTAGTCAAGGAGTATGCTGAAAAGAAAAAACATAGCAGTGTTGGCCGTGGCGGCAGTACTCGCCACGGCGCTCCTGATGTTCTTGTTCAGGGAGCCGCCCCGGCGCTTCGACTGGCGGGAAACCTATGACGAGGCGAGCCGCCAGCCCTACGGCACGTTTGTGATCTACGAGTTGCTCCAGGGCCTCTTCCCCGGCGAGCAGGTGGAATTGCTGAAAGACAGCCTCAGCGGCGTGTTGCCCGGCGAGCGGGGGCCCGCCAACTACGTCTTCGTCGGCCAGGCCCTCTACATGGATTCTCTCGACCTCCGGGCCCTGCTCGGTTTCGTAGAGGCCGGCAACCTGGCCTTCATCTCCAGCAAGACCATCCCCTATGACCTCATGTTCCACCTGTATTATGAAGAGTGCGACGATATCTACTGGGAAGATTACAACATCCTCTACGATACGGCCGTCCTGCTCAACTTCGACCATCCTGAACTGCACCAGGATACCGGTTACCTTTTTGAATACGTATCCCGGAAAGCGGCGGCGCCCTACTCCTGGAGTTACATCGAGCCCTTTTACTTTTGCGATAAAGAAGAGGGGCTGGCGCCGGTCGGCATGATGAACGACAGCCTGGCCAATTTTGCCCGGGTGCGCTACGGGCAGGGGTTTTTCTACCTGCACACCACCCCGATTGCTTTTTCCAATATTCAGCTGCTGGAGGAGAAGGGGCTGGAGTATGCCAACCGGGCCTTCTCTCACCTGCAGCCCGGAACCATATACTGGGACCGCTACAGCCGTGCGCCGGAATGGATGGGCAGGCGGATGAACAACCGCAACAACTACCTGGCCAACCGGGAACTGTCCAAAGAAAGCCCCCTGCAGTACATCCTGGGCCAGCCGCCGCTGGCCTGGGCCTGGTATATGCTCCTGGCGCTGGGCCTGTTGTTCCTCATCTTCCGCGCCAAGCGCAAACAGCGGATCATCCCGGTGCTGGACCCCAATGCCAACACCTCCCTGGCCTTCCTGTCGACCATCGGGCGGTTGTATTTCATTCAGAACAACCATAAAAAGCTGGCCCTGCAGCAGATGAAGCTCTTCCGGTCCTTCCTCCGGGAGCGCTATTTCATCCAATCGAGGGATCTGGACGACGCTTTTATGGCCCGGCTGGCCCATAAATCGGAAATTCCTAAGGAAACCATTGAGAAGATCATACTTTTGTATAAGAATATCCGGAACTCGTCCTTCGTGTCCGACAATACGCTGATCGAATTTCATCGTATACTGGACGGGTTTTACAAAAACTGCAAATGATTATCATTTTTGCCGGATCGGGCGGGCCCTGTTGAAGCCTGTGCCATCCGGCAAAAAACTAAAATCTGTTTTATGCCTTTTGACGAGATCAATGAAAACGAAAGCCGGGCACCGGAAGGAACGGAGGAGGACGCAGGCCTTTCCGGGCAGGCACAGGAAGAGCAGGCGCAGCAACCGGAAACCGAAAACCCGGAAAACTGGAGGCGCAACCGCCTCGACTTGTCTAAGATAAAGATAGCAACCAACCGCATCAAGGAAGAACTCGGCAAGGTCATCATCGGGCAGGAAGAGCTGATGGAACTCTTGCTGGCAGGGCTGCTCTCCGGGGGCCACGTGCTGCTGGAAGGTGTGCCCGGCATCGCCAAGACCCTCACCGCCAAACTGATGGCCCGGACGCTGGACGTGGGCTTTTCCCGCATCCAGTTTACCCCCGACCTCATGCCCAGCGACGTGCTGGGCACTACGGTTTTCAATATGAAAACCTCCGAGTTTTCCTTCAATGCCGGGCCCATCTTTTCCAATATCATCCTGATCGACGAGATCAACCGGGCGCCGGCCAAAACCCAGTCCGCCCTCTTCGAGGTGATGGAGGAATACCAGGTCACCGTCGACGGCGATACCTACTCCATGGATTTCCCCTTCTTCGTAATCGCTACCCAGAACCCCATCGAACAGGAAGGGACCTACAAGCTGCCGGAGGCGCAGCTCGACCGCTTCCTGATCAAAATCAAGCTGTTATATCCCAGCCTGGAGGAGGAAAAGGCCATCCTGCGCCGCTTCCGGAGCGACTTCCGCATGTCGCAGAACGCCGAGGTCAAAGCCGTTTTTACCGCCGAAGAAATCCGGGAGTGCCAGGCCCTCATCGAACAGGTACACATCAAGGAAGAACTGCTGGATTATATCGCCCACATCATCCACGATACCCGCAACAACGGCGACCTCTTCCTGGGGGCTTCCCCCCGGGCGTCGCTGGCCATCATGAAAATGGCCAAGGCTGTCGCCGCCATGAACGGCCGCGACTTCGTTACCCCGGATGATATCCAGTACGTCGCCTACCCCGTGCTCAACCACCGCATCATCCTGACCCCGGAACGGGAAATGGAAGGCTATACGACGGAGGATGTGATTAAGAGCATCATTCAGAAGATTGAGGTGCCGAGGTAGGAAATGTGATCTTCAGAGGATTTAAAACCTGGGAAATCAGCATTCCTTTGTAAGAAGAAAAAGTTATCTTTAGTGGGATCAAAGTGAGAAACTTATATACAAAGACATTCTAAAAAGAGCAATGGAGTTGAAGTAATTGCAAACGACCAGGAAGACAATACAAATCACTTGAAAAACCTCTACCTCACCAACCGTTTTTTCTGGCTGTTCGGCGCCCTGGCGGTGTTCTTCGTAGTCAGCTTCTGGGCACCGCTACTCTTTCCGGTGGCGCAGGGCGTCTTCGTGTTGGCGCTGGCGCTGTTGGTGCTGGACGCGGCACTGTTGTTCAACCGGAGGTTGGCCTTGCGCGGCGAACGCTTTCTTCCGCGCATCTTCAACCTGGGAGATGCCAACAGCGTGCGGCTGGAGCTGGAGAACCGCTCGCGCCTGCCGCTGTCCATCACCCTCATCGACGAGCTGCCTTACCAGTTCCAAATCCGGGATTTTGAAAAGCGCCTCTATCTGAAACCGGGGGAGCAGCAGCGGGTCCATTACGAGCTTCGGCCGGTTGAGCGGGGAGAGTACGTTTTCGGAGCAATCAATACCTTCCTGGCTTCGGTTATCGGGCTGCTGGAGCGGCGCTACGTCATACCCCAGGAGATGAGCGTGCCGGTCTACCCTTCCATCCTGCAGATGAAACAGCTGGAGCTGCGCGCTTTCGACCGCACCACACACCACAAGGGCATCAAAAAAATCCGCCGCATCGGGCACAGCTACGAGTTCGAACAGATCAAAAACTACGTGCGCGGCGACGACTACCGCAGCATCAACTGGAAGGCCAGCAGCCGCCGCAACGTCCTCATGGTCAACCAGTACGAGGACGAACGCGCTCAGCAGATTTACTGCGTGATCGACAAGAGCCGCGCCATGCGCATGCCTTTCGAAGGGCTCAGCCTGATGGATTACGCCATCAATACCAGCCTGGTGATCTCCAACATCGCCCTGCAAAAGTACGACCGCGCCGGCCTGATTACCTTCTCCGACAAGATCGGCGCCACCATCAAGGCCGACAGCAAGCCCACCCAGCTCAACAAAATCCTCATGGCACTCTACAAGGAAGAGGAGCGCCCGCTGGAAGCCAACTACGAGCTGCTCTACTATGCCGCCCGCAAGCTCATCAACGGCCGCAGCCTCATCCTGCTGTACACCAATTTCGAAAGCTCCTACGCCCTGGAGCGGGTGCTGCCCATCCTGCGCCGCATCAATACCTTCCACCTGCTGGTCGCCGTCTTTTTCGAAAATACCGAGATTCGCGATTTTGTCGAAGCCCGGGTGGAAACCCTGGAGGACATCTACCACCAGACCATCGCCCGCAAGTTCCTCACCGAAAAATCGCAGATGGTGCAGAAACTGCAGCAGTATGGCATCCAGGCCATCCTCACCCGGCCGGAAGACTTGTCGATCAATACGGTGAATAAGTATCTGGAGTTGAAATCTAGGGGGTTGATCTGAGCGCTTGTCTGGAGTCCGCCACCAGAGCTTGGCCGGCCGGCGAGAACCGCTATTGGCTACCTGTCTAACATTGGCCACTCCATGCCTTCCGCACACGCTCGGCCTCGACTCCACTCGGCTTTCCCCTTTCTGCTGGCCAACATCAGACAGGTAGCCCCGCTATTGATCCTTGCAAGGGTAAAGTCAACCTTAAGGCATCGGCATCGAGTACTGGCAGTTGGGTGTTCATCTCCAGGAAAGAGGCGTGTAGGGGTTGTCCGCGTCTACTGCCCCACTACCTCAAACTCCGTCCGCCGGTTCTCCCGCCTTCCCTCTGCCGTCTCGTTCGTCGCGATGGGTTTGCTTTCCCCGTAGCCCTTGTACTGCAGCCGTCCTTCGTCGATGTCATGCTGAACGAGGTACTGATAAACCGCCTTCGCCCGGTTTTCCGAAAGGGCGAGGTTATCCTCTTCCGAGCCCACATTATCGGTATGGCCGTTAATGCGGATCTTCAGGCCGGGGTTTTCATCCAGCAGGGCTTTCAGGCGGTTGAGTTCAGAGGTGGATTCGGGGCGCAGGGCGGCGGATCCCGTTTCGAAGAAGACGTTTTTCAGGACGACCGGCCTGGCGGCAGGCGCCTCCGCTGCCGGTTCGGGGATGGGCGACAGTTCGATCTCCAGCAGGAAGGGTTCGGCGATGGTGCCGGCCTCGGAAAGGGCGAAGTTTTCAGAGTGGAACAGGTATCCGGGCCGGAAGACGTTCAGGGCGTAGTCTTCGCCCATGGGCAGCACGGCCAGGAACGCGCCGTCCTCGTCGGTTTGTGCCTGCAGGTGGCTCTGCCCGCTTTTCAGCTTGATGAAATCCACGGTAGCGGTGAGGGGGCGGCGGGTGCCGGCCTCCCGGACGATGGCCTTCACGTAGGTCGCCGGCTGGGGCCGGGCTTCCGGGTAGAGTTCGAAACTGTAAATGTCAGAAGAGCGGCGCAGTAGCTTTCGCTCTTCCGGCATCAGGCTATCGACCACGCCGGCGCGGTCGGTGGAGAAGTAGGCGGTGCTGCCGTCGAGGCTGACGATGAGGGCGCCCTCGTTGGCCTCGGTGTTGATAGGGTAGCCCAGGTTCCGGGGCTTGCTCCAGGTGCCGTCGGGCTGCAGTCGGGAAACGAACAGGTCGAACCCGCCCAGGCCGGGGTGGCCGTCCGACATGAAGTACAGCGTCTTCCCGTCGGGGTGGATGAAGGGTGCTTGTTCTCGTTCGGAGGTATTGATGGACGGGCCCAGGTTTTGGGGTTCGCCCCACCGGCCGTCGGTGCCTTTCCGGCTGGCCCAGAGGTCGATCAGGCCTTCGCCGCCGGGGCGGTCGCTGACGAAGAACAAGGTATTGCCGTCGGCGGAGAGGGAAGGTTGCGACTCCCAGCCTTTGGTGTTGACGGGGCTGCCCAGGTTGCGGGCGTCCTGCCACCGGCCGTTTTTCAATTCGGTGATGTAGAGGTCGCAACGGCCCAGCCCTCCCTTGCGCTCGCAGGCGGTGAAGACGATGGATTTGCCGTTGGCAGCAATGCTCTGGGCGCCTTCGCTGAGCTGGGGGTGGTTGATATTTTCCAGGGGGATGGCCTCCTGCCATTCGCCGTCCACCTTATGGCTCAGGTAGAAATCTTCCTGCCGGTTGACGACCCGGACGAAGACCAGGATTTCGCCGTCGGCGGTCAGGGAGGGCAGGTACTCCGGCAAGGGGGTGTTGACGCCCGGCCCCAGGCTCCTGGGGTCGAAGGGCACCGGTTTGTTGCGCGCATCGGCGGCCAGGCGGGCGCCGGCCAGCAGGCGTTCGGCTTCCGCTTTGCGCTTGTCCTTGGCTTTATCTGACTGAAGGAATTGTTCCAGGTGGCCGGCCGCCTCTTCGTATTTTTGCTGGCTAAATTCCGCCCGGGCGCATAAGTAGTAGGCCAGGGGCGCATAATCGGGCCCCAGGGACAGCGCATTTTCGAACTCCTCTTCCGCCCTGGCGTAGCGTTCCATCTGCAGGTTGAGGTCGGCGTACATCAGGCGGGCGTCGATGAAGGCGGGTTCTTTCTGGAGGGCCTTTTCCAGGGCCTGCAGGGCATCGGCATAGCGCACGGCGTTTAGGTGTTGTTTGGCTTCGGCGTAGAGCTTTTGTGTTTTGCCCGATATGTCGCGTTCGGTGAGGTATTTCTGGGAGGAGGCAGAGAAAGGAGCGCAAAGCAGTATTGCTGCCCATAAAAGAAAAAACTTCCGCCCCGATCCGGCTTTTGATCCTGGTAAAGACATTGCTCTTGTATTTCTGGGTTTATAACGTTGAGGACGAGAGGAAGTTATGCCTTGTTGAATAAATGTTCCAGGGCCCAAGGCATATTAGAAATATAAAAAAGGGCGCTTCCCGAAACCAGCGGTAGCACCCCTTTATTTTTTCCAGAACTACAATTTTTTCACACCGCCGCCGCCTGCAGCAGCTCAGCGGCCCGTTCCGATCCCTGGCTGGCGGCGGCTTCCCAGTCCTTTTTGAACCCGCCTTTGCCTGCCTTCTGGAGGGCGATGCCGCGGCAGACCAGCAGGTCTGCTTCGGGGAACTCCCCTTTGGCAGCTTCTATCTCCAGGGCCTGGTCAAAAGCTTTGACGGAATCGGCGTACTGGCCCGTTTCCAGCAGGGCGCGGCCGTAGTTGAAGAAGGCCCGTTTCCGCCAGCGGAAGTTGGGGTTCTCTTTGGAGAAGTTGCGGCGGGTGAACAGTTTGAATTCCAGGGCAGCCTTGTCGAACTCGCCCAGCCGGAGGTGGCATTCGCCTTTGATGCGGCGCGCCTGCCAGTACATAGGCTGGAGCGGGATGGAGTTCTTGGCGGCCAGTTCCAGGTCCTGTGCAGCACCCTTATCGTCTTCCATTGCGATCCGGACGATTGCCCTTCCGAAGTACGGTTCGGCGGCATCGGGGTTGATATCTATGCTCTTGGAATAATCGTAGAGAGCGTCCTTGAAGTTGCGCAGCTGATAGTTGACGAAGCCGCGGCGTTCGTAAGCTTTGGCATGGCGCGCGAATTTGTCGATGGCCCGGCTGAGCGCTTTCATGGCCTCTTCCTCTTTGCCGGCCTCCTTGACCAGTTCTCTGCCGGTGAGGAAAGCCTGGACGGCGGCCTTGTCGCCTTTAGGTTCGACGTGGCGGTGATCAATGACTCTGCCCTCCTCCACCATCCAGGCGCTGAGGTCGCCGGCGATAGCATACTGGACGATGAATTCAAGCATGTTGATGGTATTGCGCCATTCCTTTTCCGTGGCCATTGCGATGAGGCGGGGGATTTCGAGGGTATGGTTCTCTGCATTGAAGATGTCTTCCGGCTTGAGGAGGAGAACCTGCCGGTAGTAGTTTTCGGCCCGGTGTTCGAACATTTGCTGGACCCGTTCGAAGCTGCGCTCGTTGCCAAACTCGAGCTGCCCGGAGAAAATTGTCTTGAAAGTCATCATGCTGCCTTTTTAGATTGTATGTAGTTTAGTCCATAGCGTATTCAAAACCCTACGGCGGAGAAGTTGTTCATCGCCTGGCGCCAAAACTATTCATTTTCAGGCGTTTGGCACCTGCGCGGCCAACTTTTACACCGACATTTTCGGATAACGTCAATTGGTTCGAAAGCAGTGGGGCAAACGCCACCCGCTGCCGGAAGCAAGGAGAAAAGCTGCCTGCTTCAGGGCAAGCGTGGTTCGTCGTCTTAATACCTGTGTTCAGGGATCGAAACCCTGTTGCTACTTACGTTGCAAGCTGGGATAGCTAACTGCTCCGTTGCCGGCCTGGGCAAGTGTGGCGATGAAGCAGATTAGTCGATGGTTTTCTCAAGCACCGCTATGCGGGAAAACGCATAACGCTGTGGTTCAGTCTCTAAAGTTGGGTTGGAAAAACTCATGTTGAGCCCGTCTTACCGTCTAACATACAAAGTTGCGAAGTTTCGCCCGGAAAGGCAAGAAATCAGGCATAAAAGTTGCGGCGAAAAGCCGAAAAAAATATCCACAACCCGGTCCGGGAAGTTGTGGATAAACCGGTGGAAATCACAGATTTCCCGGTGGAAAATATTGGTTTCGATGTGGAGAAGAACAAAAAAATCCGGGCACACCTTGTTGGGGTCAATTTTCTTTGACCAGTTAACCGTATTTCACACAAACATTTTTGGGTTCTGTGAAAAAGCGCAGGGCTTCGGTGCCTCCCTCCCGGCCCACGCCCGAATTTTTGACGCCCCCGAACGGCGTGCGCAGGTCGCGCACCATCCAGCAGTTCACCCACACGATGCCGGCCTGCAATTGCTCTGCCACCCGGTTGGCGCGCGAGATGTCCTGCGTCCAAACCGTAGCGGAAAGGCCATAACGGGTGCCGTTGGCCAGGGCAATGGCCTCCGCCTCCGTGTCGAAAGGGGCAATGGTCACGACCGGGCCGAAAATCTCTTCCTGGTTGGTCCGGCACTCCAGCGGCAGCCCCTCGACCACCGCCGGGCGCAGGAAGTATCCGTTTTCATATTCCCCCTGCATTTCCAGGCGGTTGCCGCCGCAGAGGATCGTGCCCCCTTCCACTTCCGCCAGGGAGAGGTAGCTTTGTACTTTTTCCAGGTGTTGTTGGGACACCAGTGCGCCCAGGTCCGTTACGCTGGAGAAGGGATCGCCGACCTTCAGGAACTGGGTGCGCTTGACCAGCTCCTCCCGGAATTTCTCATACAAGGACCGTTCGACATAGATGCGGGAGCCGCACAGGCAAATCTGCCCGTTGTTGGAGAAGGACGACCGCAGCGTTCCCACCATCATTTCGTCGAAATTGCAGTCGGCGAAGATAACATTGGGATTTTTCCCTCCCAGTTCCAGGGAGAGCTTTTTAAATACCGGCGCCGCCGTCCTGGCGATCTGCTGGCCGGTGGCCGTGCCTCCGGTAAAGGAGATAGCCTTCACTTTGGGATGTTCTACGATGGCTTGTCCGGCTTTGGGCCCCAGCCCATGGACGATGTTGAGCACGCCCGGCGGCAGGCCGGCCTCGATGCAGGCTTTGGAGAGCAGATAGGCCGTCATGGGCGTGAGCTCTGACGGCTTGGCCACCACGCAGTTGCCAGTGGCCAGGGCCGGAGCGATCTTCCAGGTGAAAAGGTACAGCGGCAGGTTCCAGGGCGAGATGCAGCCCACCACGCCCAGGGGCTGCCGCAACGTGAAGTTTATGGCTTCGCCCGCCATGTGGTGTGATTCGGAACCGAATTGCAGCACGGAGGTCGCAAAAAAACGGAAGTTGGACTGCGCCCGCGGGATGTCGACGCTCATCGACATGGATAGGGGCTTGCCGGAATCGATGGTCTCGGCGCGGGCGAAGGCCTCCATGTTCTGTTCGATGATGTCGGCAATGCGCATCAGCAACCGGAAACGGGTGCGCGGCTCCGATGCGGACCAGTCCCGGAAGGCGCGCTCAGCAGCCTCGACCGCCCGCTGCACGTCATTGTCGTCCGAATCGGGCAGGTGAGCGTATACTTTGCCGGTAGCCGGGTTGTAGTTGTCCAGGTAAGCGCCGGAAACAGCGGGCGCCAGGGCGCCGTCGATGTAGTTTTTAATGTACTTGTCTGTCGTCATGGTTGGGAATTCGTTGCTGTTGTGGTTGCCAGGATGTGAGCTCCGGGGCTAATATACATTCAACAAGATACGGCTTTCTTTCCGAAAAACCGGAAACAAACAACAAACAACAGTCAACAAACAACAGCCCCCCCCACCTCCCCAGGAGGGGGTATGTAAAACTCAAAAACTGTCCTGGCAACTTCCTCTTTCCACCCTTACCTTTATTCCATGTTCAGCAATGAGCTGTGCGATAACAAAAAGGCCCTTCGAACGCGGGGGTATGTAAAATCAAAATTCTGTCCCCTCCGCCGGAGAAATGTTGAACTACCTTTGGAATATCGCAGGGACGAGAGGAGCCACAAGCTCCATTTAGTCCCGGATGACACATACGGAAAATATGATTTGGGAATAGTACATAAGTTAATTGGGTTGTAACTAGTTTGTTAGGAATGCAGGTGTAACAACCTGCTTACGAGAGCTATTACCCAGGTGCAGCAGCCATTTTTTGGTTGCAGCGCCTGGGTGAAATAGCTTTTTTGTTCAGCCCTTCCTGTTCCCGGACCAAGACGACATAATTCATTCGACATAGCATACAGCACAAAGATCGCAGGAAAAGGCCCCTGTCGAAAGGGGACAGCTATATCAACAAATCATGATCATACATGAACGACTGGGCTAATTACTTGGCTACAGCCGGCCTTCGCACCGAAGGCCTGAACATCGAAAACATACAAATATGCACTAAGGGGTATTCGGTCTTTCCGGGTATCCCTAATCCTGTTTTTCCCCGGAGAGCTTCAGCGCCCGGAAAACAGCGGCAGCAGCCGTTCCGCTCTATCCAGTGCCAGAAACATACAATCAATACAGATCGATCAATCAGGAATTTGTAAAAACAAAGTTAGGCAATCCAGCGCCTTTCGAAAACCATCGGACAATGAGACGACTTTTACCCTCTATCAATCGCCAAGCCAACAACGGTTTAACCTGCAAGTCAGCTTTGGTTCTTCCTCTCCTGCTCTGGTTTGGAGGATTCCACCTTTCCGCCCAGCCAGTGATCACCGCACGCTTTGCCAATCCGCAGTTTGATTGCAACAGTGGTGAATATTGTGTGGATGTGGAGTTCCAGTCCGACACACCGGGCGAGGAAATCTTCGGCATCAACCTTCGTTTCTTCTACGATGAGAGCATTCTGACGCTAATCGACACCCGCGATTTCCAGGGAGGGTATACCGGATCGAACGGCAATAACCCGTATATACCCCCTTCTGTCCAGCTCACTCCCGGCGCTGGCCCGACGTTGTTCGACTTTGCCGGCAACGCCACCTTCGTAAACGGCGCGGTCTCCAAAACAAATAGCGGGGCGACGCCTGTTACGGTGTCCACTGCTGGCTGGACGAAGCTCTTCCAGGCCTGCTTCAGCGTGGATAACCCCGCTGCCCTCAATAATTTCTGCCCCAGCCTGGTGTGGGACCTGGAGTTCAACCCCAGCAACGGCGGATTCCCCGCCGGCGACGATGGCGTGGTGATCACGCTGGTTGACCCCGACCCCAATTTTGACTCCAAGCCTTCTACCGAGAATGTGGTGCAGTACAACTGGCAGTACTTTGATCCCAATGCCACTACTGTTCCTCCCTTTGGTGAACTGGTAGAGGCCATCTGCATCTCGCCCAACTGCGGCGGCAGCCCGGTGGTTGACCTCTCTCTCGATATATCGGTAGATAACGCCACGCCTCTGGTTGGTGATCCGGTGATTTTTACCGTTGTGCTGAATAATGCCAATGGCTTTGACCAGGCCAATAATATAACGGTATCTGCACCTTTGCCCGCCGGCTTTACCTGGAGTAGCGATGATAGCGGGGGAACTTACACGCCCGGAACCGGCGCCTGGTCCATCCCCACTCTGGCCGGTGGAGCGACGGCAACGTTAAATATAACCGCTACCGTCAACGTCAGCGGCCCTTACCTCACGCTTGCGGAAGTTTCTGCTGTGGATGAAAATGATGTGGACTCTACTCCCGGCGATGGGGTGGACACCGATGGCGACATGAACGTCGAGGATGACCCCGATGATGACGACGACGGCGATGGGGTATCGGTAATTCCGGTACAACAAGCTTCGGGCATCAGCCTGGAAAAAACCGGTACCTGGAATGACGATGGTGATGGCATTGCCGAAGTAGGAGAAACGATAACCTACACCTTTACCGTAACCAATACCGGCAACGTCCCCCTGACGAACATCACCGTCAGTGACCTCACATCGGGCGTCACAGTGAGCGGCGGCCCGCTGGCCAGCCTCGCTCCGGGTGCATCGGATAATTCGACCTTCACCGCCAGCTATACCCTGACGCAGGTGGACCTTACTGCCGGCAGTTTTTCTAACCAGGCCTCGGCGACAGGCGATGATCCGGGCGGCAACCCCGTGAACGACAATGCCTCGGACGACCCATCAACCCCGGCGCCGGATGACCCGACCGTTATTGCCCTGCCGGCTGCTCCTGCTCCTGTGCCGGTGGTCACGGTACGCCTCGCCAACCCCACGTACGACTGCGCCAACGAAACCTACTGCCTGGATGTCGAATACATTTCCGACGTCCCCGGCCAGCAGCTCTTTGGCACCAACGTGCGCTTCTTTTATGATGACAGCGAGCTGGAATTCACGGCATTTACCGACTTCCAGGGCGGATACGGCGAGGTGGCGCCCTCGCCTCCGAATGTGACTACTTTCCCGGCGGCTCAGGGGCCTGCCGGTTTTGGCTTTACCGGCGCTCCCGAATGGGTCAACGGCGCGATACAGCTCACCGACCCCAACGGCGCCATCACCCTGTCCACTGTCACCTGGACCAAAGTGTTCCAGATCTGCTTCGACGTAACGGACCCCAATGCGAACCTCAACAATTTCTGCCCGCCTGTGGTATGGGATCTCGAGGAAGACGTCGTCGCCGGCGGCTTTATCACCGGCGACGACGGCGTGGTCATCACGCTGGTTAACCCGGATCCGCTGGAGGATTCTTCGCCCACCGTCGAAAATGTACAACATAACAACTGGGAATACGACGGCGTAGGCGGACTTCCCTATGGCGGCCCGGTAGAAGACGCCTGCATCAACATCCGCTGTTTTGACCTGTCTTTGGATAAAATGGTGGACAATACCGCGCCAAATATCGGCGGTACGGTCACCTTTACCTTATCGCTGAACAACGCCGGCCCGGATGATGCCCAGGACGTCCTGGTAGCCGATGCCCTGCCCGGCGGTTATACCTATGTCAGCGATGATGGCGGCGGCAGCTATGCCGGCGGAGTATGGGATGTAGGTACTCTGGCAGCCAATAGCAGCGCGAGCCTGCAAATTACCGCCACAGTCAACGCGGTGGGCGATTATGTGAACCTGGCAGAGGTAAGCGGCTATACCGGTACCGACCTGGATTCCGAGCCCAATAACGGCGTCGATACCGACGGCGATATGAACGTAGAGGACGACCCGGATGATGAAGACGATGGCGATGGCGTCGTAGTAAGCCCAATAGAAGGCGGGCTGGTTGTCACCAAAGTAGATATGATCGACCCGGGTGCCAACCTCATTCTCAACGTGGGAGACGTGATCAACTACACGATCACAGTAGAAAACAACAGCTTCGAATTCATCAATAACATTACCATTGACGACCCCGTGGCGGATCCCGGTTCGGTAAGTTGCGCCCTGCCCGAGCCCTTCAGCCTTGCCCCGGGAGAAAGTACTGCCTGTACCGCCACCCATACCATCACCCAGGTCGACCTCAATGCCGGGCAGGTGGTCAACATTGCCACCGCCAACGGAGAGAATCCGAACGGCGACCCGATCAGCGACCCCAGTGATGACCCGGATGACCCAACGGACAACGACCCCGATATGGACGGCGAGCCCGACGACCCCACCGTTTCCAGCCTGGAACAGGGGCCGGTAGTGACGGTCCGCCTGGTCAATCCTACTTATGATTGTGGTTCAGAAACCTACTGCCTCGACGTCGAGTACATTTCTGACACTCCCGGACAGGAACTCTTCGGTTCGAACGTCCGCTTCTTTTACGATGACAGTGAGCTGCAATTCGTAGGCTTCAGCGACTTCCAGGGCGGATACGGGCCCACGATGCCCGACCCGGCGGAGATCACGACCTTCAACCCCGGCCTGGGGCCGAACGGTTTCACCTTCACCGGCGCTCCGGAATGGGTCAACGGCGCCATTCAGTTGAACGACCCCAATGGCGCGATCACCCTTTCCACTACCGAATGGACCAAGATCTTCCAGATCTGCTTTGAAGTGACGGACCCCAATGCGAACCTCAACAACTTCTGCCCGCCGGTCGTGTGGGATTTGGAGGAAAACGTGTACGATGGCGGTTTCATCGTCGGTGACGACGGTGTTGTCATCACGGTAGTCAATCCCGACCCGCTTGAAGATTCCTCGCCCACCATCGAGCAGGTACAGCACCACAACTGGCAGTACGACGGCATCGCCGGCCTGCCCTATGGCAATACCATCGAGTCGGCCTGCACCGTCATCCGTTGTATCGACCTGTCTTTGAACAAACTGGTGGACAATACCACCCCGATGATCGGCAGCCAGGTGGTGTTCACCATCCGTGTGGACAATGCCGGCCCGGACGAAGCCCAGGATGTTGTCGTCTTTGACCAGCTTCCTTCCGGTTTTACTTATTACAGTGATAATGCAGCCGGAGATTATGATCCCAATACAGGTGAATGGACGATAGGCACCATTCCCGCCGGCGGTACGGAGATTATGCAGATCACTGCTACCGTCAACCCGGCCGGCGATTACATCAACCTTGCCGAGGTGAGCAACGCCACCGGCGTAGACCCGGATTCTGAGCCCAATAACGGAGTGGATACGGACGGCGACATGATGGTCATCGACGACCCCGGTGACGAAGACGACGGCGATGGCGCCGGCGTCACGCCTCTGGAGAGCGCCGACCTGTCTCTCGTCAAAGGCGTATCCGCCAGCCCGTCGGCTACTGCCGGCTCTACCGCCACCTTTACCATTGTCGTTTCCAACGACGGCCCCAGCGATGCCTCCGGCGTAGCAGTGGAGGATGTCGTGCCCAACGGATACAGCAACATCGCCAACATCTCCGGCGGCGGCATGCTCAGCGGCAACACCATCAGCTGGAGCAACCTGAGTATCCCGGTAGGCGGCAGCCTTACCTTCACCTTCGACGCCACCATCGAGGCCAGCGGCGACTACATGAACCTGGCCCAGATCACCGCCTCCGATCTGCCCGACGTAGATTCGACTCCCGGCAACGGCGTCGACACCGACGGCGACGGCAACGAAGACGATGACCCCGATGACGAAGACGACGGCGACGGCGCTTCCATCGACCTGATCTTCCTGATCTGCCCGAATGATATCCTGGTGAATAACGAACCCGACAAGTGCGGCGCAAATGTCAACTGGGCACCGCCCTCCTCTTCGGATAATGTCGGCACAACCGTCATACAGACGGGCGGCCCGGCCTCCGGTTCCTTCTTCCCGGTAGGCGGCCCCACCACGATCACCTATACGGCCTACGATGCGGCTGGCAACCCGGTAGCTACCTGCAGCTTTACGGTCACCGTAGCCGACATGCAGCTGCCGGAGATTACCTGCCCGGTTAGCTTTATTACAGTAGGCACCAATGGCGGCGATTGTTTCTATACTGCCCAGGGCCTCGATCCTTCCACCAAGGATAACTGTGCGATGAGCAGCCTGACTCATGATTATGGCGCCGCTCCGAGTAATACGACATTGGATGGCGCTGAATTTCCAGTAGGCATGCATACGGTTACCTGGACAGCCACTGACGTTGCCGGTAACAGCAGTACTTGCACCATCGACATTACTGTAGTCGATGATGATGCGCCAACAGTAGCTGGCTGCGCGAGTGATATCAACCTCAGTAACGATCCTGGCCAGTGTGGTGCTGTAGTTAACTACGCTCCTCCAACCTTCAATGACAACTGTGGTGGAATGAATCAGCCCGGTTTATTGGTGGAAGGCCTGCCCGGCGGAAGTATCTTTCCAATAGGTACGACGACCATAACTTACGAATATGCCGATGCTGCCGGCAATACAGCCAGCTGCAGCTTCGACGTAACGATAGAAGACACACAAATTCCCGAGATCAATTGTCCGGACAACATCGTAGTCGGAGCTAATGGCACACTTGTCGGCGGCTCCGCTACGATCGAGTCCTTTGGTCCCTGTGGCGTGACCCTTAGTTATACCCCGCCGATCGGCACGGATAACTGCCCCGGCGCTGAAACAGAACTTACCGGCGGCCAGGGCGGCGCCCCCAATGCCTATGAGTACGGCGGTTATTATACCGAAACGTACACGGTGGAAGATGCCGCAGGCAACCAGGCCAGCTGCAGCTTCACCATCACGGTCGAAGACCCCGTACAGCCGCAGATCACCTGCCCGCAGGACATCACGGTAAGCACCGATGCCGGTGCCTGTGATGCTATCGTAACCTATACCAACCCGCTGGGCGGGGACAACTGCCCGGGCTACTCGATCAGCCTGACGCAAGGGCTGGCCAGCGGCTCTGCCTTCCCGCTGGGTACGACCACGGTAGAATACACCATCACCGACAATGCGGGCAATGCGGTGAGCTGCTCCTTCGACGTGACGGTCGTAGACGGCGGCGCGCCCACCATCGATGTGTGCCCGGCCGATCAAATGGTAACCACCAGCTCGGATGGAACCGGCGACTGCCTGGCCGAAATCCCCGACTTGAGAGGGCAACTGCAAGCCAGCGATAATTGCACCCCTGCCGGCAGTCTCGTTGTCTCCCAATCTCCCTCTCCCGGCGTCTCCTTCAGCGGTGCCCACGGCGATGAGCAGGTGATAACCCTGACGGTGACGGACGCCAACGGCAATGCCTCGACATGCTCGGCAACCGTGACGTTAACAGATGATGAAAACCCGGGTATCGACTGCTCGCAGATCGTTACCGATCGTTCCGCCGCTCCGGGCCAGTGCAGCTTCACCATGCCTGGCGCCGGTTTCGACCCCATCTTCAGCGATAATTGTAACGCAACCATATACCATAACTATGCCCCGGCGCCGAACACCCATACATTGGCCGGCGCCACCTTCCCGCTGGGTACCACTTCGGTCATCTGGACGGTGGAAGACGAGAACGGGCAAACGGCCAGCTGCATGATTGACATCACCATTACTGATGATGAAGATCCGGTAGCTATGTGCGTACCGGACCTGACGGTAGTGTTGGACGGTTCCGGTTCCTTCCAGATACCGGTAAGCCTGGTCGACCTGGGCAGCTGGGACAATTGCGGCCCGCTGGCCAGCAAGCTCATCAGCCTGGACGGAGTTAACTTTGGCGCCCTGGCTACTGTCGACTGTGACGATACCGGCGCACCGGTAACCGTTACTCTGGAAGTGGAAGACCAATCCGGCAATACCAGCACCTGCACCGTATCGGTAACGGTACTGGATAATGAAGTGCCGGACATCACCTGCCCGGACGATATCTTTACCTTTACCGATGCGGGCCTGTGCTCGGCAACGGTAGGTGGCATCGCTCCTTCCGGACAGGATAACTGTTCTTTCATTATTGATTACAGCCTGTCGGGCGCCACTGCCGGAAGCGGTAGTGATGACGCTTCGGGTACAGCTTTCAATACCGGAACGACAGTAGTAACCTATACGATCACCGACAACAGCAACAACAGCGCCAGCTGCAGCTTCCTGGTGCTGGTGGATGACAGTGAAGCGCCGGTAGCGGCACAGTGCCCCGCCAGCCCGCTCACGGTTTCCAGTGACGCCAATGCCTGTGGCGCCCTGGTTACCTACCTCGACCCGCTATTCGATGACAATTGCGATGGGGCCAACCTGAACGGTACGCTGGTGGATGGGCTGCCCAGTGGCTCTACCTTCCCGGTAGGCACGACGACAGTAACGTATGAATACACCGATGCTGCCGGCAATACGGCCCAGTGCAGCTTTGATGTTGTGGTGGAAGACATTACCGAACCCTTCTTTGTGAGCTGCCCCACGGACATCGTGGTGCAGATTCAGAACGGCACGCCGGTAGTAACCAGCGGTTCGGCCAATATTTCCAGCTTCGGCCCCTGTGGCGTAACCCTGGGTTATACCGCTCCGGTTGGCACCGATAACTGCCCGGGCTGGGAGGTAGAACTCGTATTTGGCAGCGGCGCCAGCCCGCAGTTCTACAGCTACAACGGTACGTATACCGAATTGTACCAGGTTGAGGATGCCTCGGGCAATACCGCCCAGTGTTCCTTCACCATTATGGTTGAAGACCTGACCGCGCCGGTCCTCACCTGCCCGGATGACTACACGGTCACTACCGATCCCGGTGCCTGCGAGGCGGTAGTGGATTACAGCCTGCCGTTCGCGGACGACAACTGCCCGGGATATACCCTGACGCAGCTTTCCGGCCCGGCCTCAGGCGCTTCCTTCCCGCTGGGAACCACCACGGTGAGCTTCCAGGTAACCGACAACATGGGCAACAGCACCACCTGCTCCTTTGATATAACGGTAGCAGATGGCGAAGCGCCGGAGATACTGGCTTGCGCTCCGGATCAGGATGTGCTTACCAGCTCTGAAGGTACTGGCGATTGCCAGGCCGAGGTGCCGGACTTGACGGGCCAGGTAGGCGCCACGGACAACTGCACGGCTTCCGGAAGCTTGACGATAACGCAATCTCCGGCACCAGGCACGCTGTTTGGCGGCAGCCACGGCGATGAGCAAATAGTAACGATAACGGTAACCGACGCTACCGGCAATACCTCGGTATGCTCGGCAACCTTGACGTTGGTGGATGACGAAAGCCCCATGCTCGACTGCACGGCCATCCCCACGTCCCTGGGTACGGATGCGAGCTACTGTGCGCACTTTGTCAGCGGCACGGGCCTTGACCCGAGCTGGGCCGACAACTGCGGCGCCACGCTGTCCCACAACTTCGCCCCTGCCCCGTCGAGTACGACGCTGAACGGCGCCCACCTGCCGACAGGGCAAACCACAGTGGTATGGACGGTAACCGACGAGAACGGCAACAGCGATCAGTGTGTGGTAACCTACACGGTAACCGACGACGACGCTCCGCAGGCCATCTGCCAGCCCAACCTGGTGATAACCCTGGCCGGCAACGGCGAGTACGTGCTCCCGGTAACGGCGGTGAACAACGGCTCTACGGATAACTGCGGTATCGTAAGCACCACCATCAACGGCGGCAGCAGCATTACCTTTACCTGCGCCGATGTGGGCGGCCCCATACCGGTAACGCTGACAGTAACGGATGCAGAGGGCAATGCCTCGGCATGCTCGGCAACCGTAACGGTCCTGGATGTACAGGTACCGCAATTCACCTGCCCGACGGACGTCGAAGTAAGTGCGGATGCCGGCCAATGCTCTGCCGTAGTAGATGGCATCGCCCCGCAGTTCGCCAACGACAACTGCCCGGCGGATGTCGCCTACACGCTGAGCGGCGCTACTTCCGGTAGCGGCAACAACGACGCCTCCGGCACAACGTTCAACGCAGGCACCACGACGGTAACCTATACGTATACAGACGAGAGCGGCAACAGCGCTACGTGCTCCTTCGAAGTCACCGTAGAAGACGACGAAGCGCCGGCCCTGGATTGCAGCAATATCGACCCGGTACGGCCGGCAGCTGCCGACGAATGCAGCTTTACGATGGGCGGCACGGGCTTCGACCCCACGTGGGCGGACAACTGCCCGGGCGGTACGCTTTACAACGATTACAACTACAGCAGCAGCCTTGCCGGGGAAACCTTCCCGGTAGGCGTTACGCAAGTAACGTGGACGGCAGTAGATGCGTCCGGCAACGAAAGCAGCTGTACGATAGACATAACGATAGAAGACACGCAGGAGCCGGCGGTGGACTGCTCCGGCATCCCCACATCGGTAACCGCCGATGCGGGTCAGTGCAGCTACTCTATCCTGGGCAGCGGCTATGACCCGGCCTTCAGCGACAACTGCGATGCCTCTATTGCGCACGACTACGCCTTTGCGCCCAACCCGTGGACGCTGAGCGGCGCCACGCTCCCGGCCGGCACCACCACCATCACGTGGACGGTAACGGATGATTCCGGCAATGCCTCGGCATGCTCGGCAACCATTATCGTGACGGACGGCAGCGCGCCGAGCTTTGTGAACTGCCCGGCAGATATTGTGGTAGGCGTAGATGTAGACCAGTGTGAGGCGAATGTGAACTTCCCCACGCCAGTAGCCGAAGACGCCTGTGGCGTAACGGTTACACAGACGGGCGGGCTGCCGAGCGGCTCGATGTTCCCGGTCGGCACCACGGCCATTGAGTTTACGGCCACGGACGCGGCGGGCAACAGTACTACCTGTACCTTCAATGTGGTAGTGGAAGAGACGCAGCTGCCTACGGCGGTATGCCAGGACATCACGGTGTACCTGGATGTCAACGGCGATGCCACCATCGTAGCTGCCGATGTAGACGGCGGCAGCTTCGACAACTGCACGGCGGCAGCCAACCTGCAACTGGCCATCGACAACGGCAACTTCGACTGCGCCGACATAGGCGACAACATCGTCACGCTGACGGTAACGGACGAGGCAGGCAATGCCTCGGTTTGCTCGGCAACCGTGACGGTAGCAGACGATATTGCCCCGAGCTTCACCTGCCCGGATCCGGTTTCCGTAGTGGGGTGTGATGCCCTGATCCCTGACCTGATTAGCCAATTGACGGCCACTGACAACTGTGCCGGCAACCTCACTATTACTCAGAACCCGGTAGCGGGAACGGACTTCGGAAATGCTGTAGGCCAAACTGTAGACGTCACCATAACCGTGACGGACGCCGCCGGAAATACGGCCAGCTGTATCGTGCCGGTCAGCATTACCAGTGACGGTTCCCTACAGTTTGACAATTGCCCGGCTGACTTCACCGTGAATAATGACCCGGACAAGTGCGGCGCCAACGTATGGTGGGCAATACCCACTGCCAGTGATGAATGCGTCGACCTGACCGTAACGCAGATCGGCGGCCCGGCGCCGGGTTCCTTTATTGCTGTGGGCAGCCCGCAGCTGATTACCTATGAGGCGAGCGACCCTGGTGGCAACTCCGTCACGTGCAGCTTCACCGTGACGGTGGCTGACATGCAGCTGCCGGATATTGCCTGCCCGGCAAACTTCATTACCTTTGGCACCAACGGCGGCAACTGCTCCTATACGGTACAGGGCGGACAGCTCGACCCGGCTTCCAGCGACAACTGTAGCCTGAGCAGCCTGGAGCATGACTATGCCGGCGCTCCGAGCAGCACTACTCTGGATGGCGCTGAATTCCCGGTAGGGATGCATACCGTTACCTGGACGGCGGTCGACGCTGCCGGCAATGCCTCGGCATGCTCGGCAACCATAACGGTGGAAGACGACGATGCGCCGGTAGTATCCAATTGCCCGGCGGATATCACGATGCCCAATGAAACGGGCCAGTGCGGCGCGGTGGCAACTTATGCAGCGCCTACGTTCAACGACAACTGCGGCGGCATGGGCCAGCCCGGCACCCTGGTGGAAGGGCTGCCCAGCGGCGCCTTCTTCCCGGTAGGAAGTACAATAGTAACTTATGAATATACCGATGCAGTCGGCAATACGGCCAGCTGTAGCTTCGAAGTAACGATAGAAGATACGCAAATTCCTGAGATCACATGTCCGAACAACATCGTAGTCGGTGCTGATGGTACTATCACCAACGGTGCCGCTACTGTTGTTTCTTTCGGCCCCTGTGGCGTGACGCTCAGCTATACTGCCCCGGTAGGCACGGATAACTGCCCCGGCGCGGAGACAGAACTCGCCGGCGGGCAAGGCAGTGCACCGAACTTCTACGAGTACGGCGGTTTCTACACGGAGACCTATACCGTAGAGGATGCCGCAGGCAACCAGGCAACCTGCAGCTTTACCATCACGGTAGAAGACCCGGTACCGCCGCAGATTACCTGCCCGCAGGACATCACGGTAAGCACCGGTGCCGGCACGTGTGACGCGGAGGTGGTATATACCTACCCCTTAGGCTTCGACAACTGCCCGGGTTACAACATTAGCCTGACGCAAGGCATTGCCAGTGGAGCAGCCTTCCCCCTGGGCACGACGACAGTAGAATATACGATCACCGACGATATGGGTAATACTACCAGCTGTAGCTTTGACGTGACGGTCGTTGATGGCGGCGCACCTTCCATCGATGTGTGCCCGGCCGACCAGAGTGTAGCTACCAGTTCGGACGGCAGCGGCGACTGCCTGGCGGAAGTTCCCGATTTGACCGGGCAACTGCAAGCCAGCGATAATTGCACCCCTGCTGGCAGTCTCGTTGTCTCCCAATCTCCCTCTCCCGGCGTCTCCTTCGGCGGCGCCCATGGCGACGAGCAGGCGGTAACCCTGACGGTGACGGACGCCAATGGCAACAGCACGAGCTGTGAGGTGGTAATCACCCTGGAAGACGACGAAAGCCCAAGCATCGACTGCAGCAACATCGTGCTGAGCCACAGTGCCGATGCTGGCGATTGCAGCTACCAGGCCAGCGGCAACAGCCTCCACCCGGATTGGGATGACAACTGTTCAGCTACCCTGTCGCACGATTATGCCCCGACCCCGGCCAGCCACACCCTCGACGGCGCCATCCTGCCGGTGGGCACGACGGATATCACCTGGACAATAACAGACGCCAACGACAATAGCGCCTCTTGTACGGTTACTTATACGGTTACGGACGATGAGGCCCCCACGGCGCTTTGTGTACCATCTCTGACCGTAGCCCTGGACGGCTCCGGCCAGTACCAGGTAGCAGCCAGCGCCATTGATTTGGGCAGCTGGGACAACTGCGGTGCCCTGGGCAGCGCCCTGGTGAGCCTGGATGGGGTGAACTTCGCCAGCGAAGCAGGCCTGGATTGCAACGATACCGGCGCTGCCGTAGCGGTGACGCTGCAGGTAACCGACCAGTCCGGCAACACCTCCACCTGCTCCACCAACGTGATGGTGCTGGACAACGAGGTGCCGCAGGTATCTTGCCCGGGCAATGTATCGGCATCTACGGATGCGGGCCAGTGCTCGGCCCTGGTGGTTGGCATAGCGCCTACGTTTGCCAATGACAATTGCGATTACAGCATAACTTATACTTTATCCGGCGCCACTGCCGGCAGCGGCAGCGATGACGCTTCCGGTGAAACCTTCAACGTAGGAGTTACCACGGTAACCTACACGATAACGGACGGCAGCGGCAACTCAGCCAGCTGTAGCTTTCTGGTGCTGGTGGATGACAATGAAGCGCCGGCAGCGGCCCAGTGCCCGCCCAGCCCGCTCACTTTTGACAGTGAGGTGAATATCTGCGGCAAGGTAGTCACCTACCAAACGCCGCTGTTCAGCGACAACTGCGCCGGCGGCAGCCTTCCCGGCACTTTGGTATCCGGCCTGCCGAGCGGGGCGCAGTTCCCGGTAGGCACGACGACAGTGGTTTACGAATACACGGATGCTGCCGGCAACACGGCCCAGTGCAGCTTTGATATAGTAATAGAAGACAACTTTGCCCCGAGCCTGAACTGCCCGGCGGATATCGTAGTGCAAATCCAGAACGGCGTGCCGGTAGTAACGAGCGGCTCTGCCCTGGTATCGGGCTTTGGCCCGTGCGGGGTGACGCTGAGCTACACAGCGCCAGTGGGCAGTGACAACTGCCCGGGCTGGGAGGTAGAATTGCTTTCCGGCAACGGCGCCAGCCCGCAGTTCTACAGCTACAACGGCACGTATACGGAAGTATACCAGGTAGAAGACGCCTCGGGCAATACGGCCCAGTGCAGCTTCACCATCATGGTGGAAGACCTGACGGCGCCGGTACTCACCTGCCCGGATGACATCACTGTCACTACCGATCCCGGCCTGTGCGAAGCGGAGGTAGGCTACAGCCTGCCGTTCGCGGCGGACAACTGCCCGGGCTACACCCTGGCGCAGCTGTCGGGCCCGGCCTCGGGCGCTTCCTTCCCGCTGGGAACCACCACGGTGAGCTTCCAGGTAACCGACAACATGGGCAACAGCACCACCTGCTCCTTTGATATAACGGTAGCAGATGGCGAAGCGCCGGAGATACTGGTATGTGCCCCGGGTCAGGATGTCCTTACCAGCTCTGATGGTACTGGCGATTGCCAGGCCGAAGTGCCGGACTTGACGGGCCAGGTAGGGGCTACGGATAACTGTACGGCTTCCGGCAGCTTGACGATAACGCAAACTCCAGCCGCAGGCACGCTCTTTGGCGGCGCCCACGGCGATGAGCAAATAGTAACGATAACGGTAACGGACGCCGAAGGCAACAGCACTACTTGCGAAGTAGTACTCACCCTGGTGGATGATGAAAGCCCCATGCTCGACTGCACGGCCATCCCCACGTCCCTGGGTACGGATGCCAGCTACTGCGCGCACTTTGTCAGCGGCACGGGCCTTGACCCGAGCTGGGCCGACAACTGCGGTGCCACGCTGTCCCACAACTTCGCCCCTGCCCCGTCGAGTACGACGCTGAACGGCGCCCACCTGCCGACAGGGCAAACCACAGTGGTATGGACGGTAACCGACGAGAACGGCAACAGCGATCAGTGTGTGGTAACCTACACGGTAACCGACGACGACGCTCCGCAGGCCATCTGCCAGCCTAACCTGGTGATAACCCTGGCCGGCAACGGCGAGTACGTGCTCCCGGTAACGGCGGTGAACAACGGTTCAACGGACAACTGCGGCATCGTAAGCACCACCATCAACGGCGGCAGCAGCATTACCTTTACCTGCGCCGATGTGGGCGGCCCCATACCGGTAACGCTGACAGTAACGGATGCAGAGGGCAATGCCTCGGCATGCTCGGCAACCGTAACGGTACTGGATGTACAGGTGCCGCAGCTCACCTGCCCGACGGACGTAGAGGTAAGCGCCGGTGCGGGCCAATGCTCTGCCATAGTGGATGGCATCGCCCCGCAGTTCGCCAACGACAACTGCCCGGCGGATGTCGCCTACACGCTGAGCGGCGCTACTTCCGGTAGCGGCAACAACGACGCCTCCGGCACAACGTTCAACGCAGGCACCACGACGGTAACCTATACCTATACCGACGAGAGCGGCAACAGCGCCACGTGCTCCTTCGAGGTCATCGTAGAAGACGACGAAGCGCCGGCCCTGGACTGCTCGGGCATCAACCCGGTACGGCCGGCAGCTGCCGACGAATGCAGCTTTACGATGGGCGGCACAGGCTTTGACCCCACGTGGGCCGACAACTGCCCGGGCGGTACGCTTTACAACGATTACAACTACAGCAGCAGCCTTGCCGGGGAAACCTTCCCGGCAGGCGTTACGCAGGTAACCTGGACGGCCGTGGATGCGTCCGGCAACGAAAGCAGCTGTACGATTGACATAACGATAGAAGACGCGCAGGCGCCGGCGGTGGACTGCTCCGGCATCCCCACTACGGCTGTGGCCGATGCGGGCCAGTGCAGCTACTCTATCCTGGGCAGCGGCTATGACCCGGCCTTCAGCGACAATTGCGATGCGAGCATTACGCATGATTACGCCTTTGCGCCCAACCCGTGGACGCTGAGCGGCGCCACGCTGCCCGTCGGCTCCACCACCATTACGTGGACGGTAACGGATGATTCCGGCAATGCCTCGGCATGCTCGGCAACCATTATCGTAACGGACGGCGATGCGCCGAGCTTTGTGAACTGCCCGGCAGATATTGTGGTAGGCGTAGATGTAGACCAGTGTGAGGCGAATGTGAATTTCCCCACGCCGGTAGCCGAAGACGCCTGTGGCGTGACGGTTACGCAGACGGGCGGCCTGCCGAGTGGCTCGATGTTCCCGGTCGGCACCACGGCCATTGAGTTTATGGCCACGGACGCGGCGGGCAACAGTACTACCTGTACCTTCAATGTGGTAGTGGAAGAGACGCAGCTGCCTACGGCGGTATGCCAGGACATCACGGTGTTCCTGGATGCCAACGGCGATGCCACCATCGTAGCGGCCGATGTAGACGGCGGCAGCTTCGACAACTGCACCGCTGCTGGCAGCCTGCAACTGGCCATCGACAACGGCAACTTCGACTGCGCCGACATAGGCGACAACATTGTCACGCTGACGGTAACGGACGAGGCAGGCAATGCCTCGGTTTGCTCGGCAACCGTGACGGTAGCAGACGATATTGCCCCGAGCTTCACCTGCCCGGCTCCGGTAACGGTATCGGGTTGTGATGCCCTGGTGCCCGACCTGGTGAGCCAGCTTACGGCTACCGACAACTGTGCCGGCAGCCTTACCATTACTCAAAACCCGGTAGCGGGAACGGACTTCGGCAACATGTCGGGCCAAACCCTGGATGTTACCATCACCGTGACGGATGCAGCGGGCAACAGCACTTCCTGTGTGGTACCCGTAACGATCGACGACAACGCCCCGCCGGCGTTCAGCAACTGCCCGGCAGATATTGTCGTGAGTGTGGATGCCGGCCAGTGTGAAGCCAATGTGAATTTCCCCACACCAGTAGCCATTGACGGCTGCGGTGCGGTGACGGTCACTCAGACGAGCGGCCTGCCCAGTGGCGCCATGTTCCCGGTCGGAACAACCACCATCGGGTTCACAGCCACGGATGCCGCCGGCAACAGTGTCTTCTGCACCTTCGATGTAGAAGTGCAGGAGACGGAGTTGCCCACAGCGGTATGCCAGGACATCACGGTATCTCTGGATGCCAGCGGTTCTGTCACCGTATTGCCGGCCGATGTGGACGGCGGCAGCTATGACAACTGTCAGGTGGCCAGCCTTGCGTTCGAACTGGGCCCAATCATCGTCGGACAGATGAGTTTCGGCTGTAATGCCCTGGGCGACAACAATATCGTCCTGCGGGTGGTTGATGCAGCTGGCAACAGAGATAATTGCGTAGCCACGGTAACCGTGATCGATGACATCAGCCCGAGCTTTACCTGCCCCGATCCGGTAACGGTACCGGGATGCAATGCGGTCATTCCCGACCTCACTACTTTGGTGAATGCTACGGATAACTGTCCCAGTGGATTGACGGTTACCCAGAGTGTCCCCGCCGGACTGAACTTCGGCAGTATGAACGGCCAGTCGGTGAACATCACGTTAACGGTGACGGACGCCAGTGGCAACGCTACCAGCTGTGTCGTACCGGTTACGGTCGATGATGACGTACCCCCGGCATTTACCAATTGCCCGGCTGACATTACGATCAACAACGACCCCGACAAGTGTGGTGCCAATGTATGGTGGGCGGCTCCGACGGCCATGGACAACTGCACCGGCCTGACAGTCGGCCAGGCCAGCGGCCCGGCACCCGGCTCCTTTATCGCCGTAGGCAGCCCGCAAACGGTCACGTACGAAGCAACAGATGGTGATGGCAATTCCGTTACCTGCAGCTTTATGGTCACCGTGGAAGACATGCAACTGCCTGACCTCAGCTGCCCGGTAAGCTTCATCACCTTCGACACCAACAACGGCAACTGCTCGTACACCGTTCAGAGCGGCATGCTTGACCCGGATGCTTCCGACAACTGCGCTGTGACCGGCCTGACGCACAATTACGCAGCTGCGCCCAGCGCCGCGACCCTGGATGGGGCATCCTTCCCCGAAGGAATGACTACTGTTGTCTGGACCGCCGTTGATGCAGCTGGCAATAGCATCAGCTGTACCATGGACATCATGGTGGAAGATGACGATGCACCGGTAGTGGCAGATTGCCCGGCTGATATCAATACCGGCAACGACGCCGGCGAGTGTGGCGCTATCGTTAACTACGATGCCCCTGTCTTCAACGACAACTGTGGCGGAACGAACCTTTCCGGCACTTTGGTGGGAGGCTTGCCCAGTGGTGCCCTCTTCCCGGTTGGAACGACCACAGTCACTTACGAATACACCGATGCTGCCGGCAATACAGCCAACTGCAGCTTCGATGTGACCATAACAGATACACAAATTCCTGATATTTCATGTCCGGACAATATCGTAGTGGGCGCCAATGGCAGCCTGCTCAGCGGCACCGCTACGATAGCGTCCTTTGGCCCCTGTGGCGTAACCCTGAGCTACATAGCTCCGGCAGGTTCCGACAATTGCTCCGGCGCGGCCACCTCGCTGACCAGCGGCCTGGGCACCGGCCCGAACTATTATGCCTACGGTGGTTTCTACACGGAGACCTACACCGTGACGGACGCATCCGGGCAAATGGCTACCTGTAGTTTCACAGTTACAGTAGAAGATCCGGTGCCGCCGCAGATCACCTGCCCGCAGGATATCACAGTGGCTACCAATCCTGGTACGTGCGATGCTATCGTAACCTATAGCAACCCGCTGGGTGGAGACAACTGCCCGGGTTACAGCATCAGCCTGACGCAGGGCCTGCCCAGTGGTTCGCCCTTCCCGCTGGGCACGACAACGGTTGAATTCACCATCACCGATGGAATGGGCAATGCCGTGAGCTGTACCTTCGACGTTACTGTCGAGGATAGCGGCGCACCCACCATCGACGTATGCCCGGCCGATCAAACGGTGGCTACCAGCTCGGACGGCAACGGCGACTGCCTGGCGGAAGTCCCGGATCTTACCGGACAACTCCAGGCCAGCGACAACTGTACGGCTGCCGGCAGCCTGCTGATTAGCCAGAGCCCGGCCGCCGGCACGCTCTTCGGCGGCACCCATGGCGATGAGCAGGTGGTAACCCTGACGGTGACCGACGCCAACGGCAATGCCTCGACCTGCTCGGCAACCGTGACGGTAACGGATGATGAGAACCCAACCATCGATTGCAGCAGCATTGCCCTGAATCATGGTACTGATGACGATGAGTGCAGCTACTACGTAAACGGGTTCAGCCTCGACCCAAGCTGGTCGGACAACTGCGATGCCGTTCTGTCGCATGACTACGCTGCTGCTCCGTCCAGCCATACGCTCAATGGCGCCATCCTGCCGCTGGGTACGACCGACATCACCTGGACAGTGACCGACGCCAACGGCAATGCCTCGACCTGCTCGGCAACCGTGACGGTAACGGACGATGAAGATCCGACTGCTCTATGCGTGCCGTCGCTGACGGTAGCGCTGGACGGATCGGGCCAGCATCAGATTGCCGCCGGCGCCATCAACCTCGGCAGTTGGGACAACTGCGGTCCGCTGGCCAGCGCCCTCATCAGCCTGGATGGCGTGAATTTCGGCGGTGAAGTAACCGTAGACTGTAACGATACCGGCACCCCGGTAGCGGTAACGCTACAGGTGGCCGATCAGGCAGGCAACGTGAGCACCTGCAGCGTGAATGTCACGGTGCTGGATAACGAACTGCCTCAGGTCTCCTGCCCGGGCAACCTGTACGTTTCCACGGATCCGGGGGCATGCGTTGCAGTAGTCAACGGCATCGCTCCGGCATTCGAACACGACAATTGTGATTATACCGTAACTTACGCGTTGACTGGCGCCACTACCGGCACCGGCACGGATGATGCCTCCGGCACCGCCTTCAACGCAGGCAATACCATAGTAACCTATACGATAGAAGACGAAAGCGGTAATACGGCCACCTGCAGCTTCATGGTGATCGTAGAAGACGGCGAGGCGCCGGTAGCGGCACAGTGCCCGCCCAGCCCGCTGGTTTACGATACGGACCCCACCAGCTGTGGCAAAGTGGTGAATTACCAGATCCCGATGTTTACCGACAACTGTGGCAGCGGCAACCTGCTCCCCGGTACGCTGACAGAAGGCCTGCCCAGCGGCGCTCAGTTCCCCGTTGGTACTACAACGGTGGTATACGAGTACACGGACGCAGCCGGCAACACGGCACAGTGCAGCTTCGACATCGAAGTGGTGGACAACATCGACCCGAGTTTCGTGAGCTGCCCAGGTGATATCGTGGTGCAAATCCAGAACGGCGTGCCGGTGGTAACAAGTGGCGCTGCCTTCTTCTCCGGTGCCGGGGCATGTGGCGTGACCCTCACGTATACAGCTCCTGTAGCCACCGACAACTGCCCGGATTGGGCCGTGGAGCTGCTCTCCGGAAACGGTGCCAACCCGCAATTCTACAGCTATGGAGGTACTTATACCGAAGTATACCAGGTAGAAGATGCTTCAGGCAATACCGCTCAGTGCTCCTTCACCATCACAGTGGAAGATGCTACTGCGCCGGCCATTACCTGCCCGGATGACATTACCGTCACGACCAGCCCTGGCCAGTGCGAAGCAGAGGTGGCATACAGCCTGCCGTTTGCTGACGACAACTGCCCGGGTTATACCGTGACCCAAATTTTCGGGCCGGCATCCGGCGCCGCCTTCCCGCTGGGTACCACCACAGTGAGCTTCCAGGTGACCGACAATATGGGCAACAGCACTACCTGCTCCTTCGATGTAACGGTAGTAGACGGTGAAGCGCCCGAAATCATCGCCTGTGCTTCAGATCAGGATATCCTGACGAGTTTCGATGGCTCCGGCGATTGCCTGGCGGAAGTGCCGGATCTCACCGGCCAAATCCTGGCCAGCGACAATTGTACAGCGACGGCAGGCCTGTCGGTTACCCAGTCTCCTGCACCTGGCACCACCTTTGGCGGCGCTCACGGTGATGAGCTGGTAGTGACGATAACTGTAACGGATGCTGCCGGCGATACCTCAGCATGCTCGGCAACCGTGACGTTAATAGATGATGAAGCACCGGTATTGGATTGCTCGGCCGTCACAACCGCTCTGGGCACAGACGCCAATATGTGTGCAACGCTTGTCTCCGGTACGAGCCTGGATCCGAGCTGGACGGACAATTGCAGCGCCGGCTTGTCGCACGACTATGCTCCTGCGCCGTCTGCCCACACCCTGAATGGGGCTGTTCTGCCCGTCGGCACAACAACCGTCGTTTGGACGGTCACCGATGAGAATGGCAATGCCGACCAGTGTACGGTAACCTATACCGTAGCTGATGACGACGCCCCACAGGCGAATTGCCAGCCCAACCTGACGGTGACGCTGAACGGCAACGGCGAATACACGCTTCCGGTGACGTTGGTGAACAACGGCTCTTCGGACAACTGCGGCATCGCCGGAACAGAAATCAATGGCGGCAGCAGTGTACTCTTCACTTGCGCCGATGCCGGCAATACCGTCAATGTCACGTTAACCGTCACCGATGCTGCCGGCAATGCCTCGACATGCTCGGCAACCGTGACGGTATTGGATACGGACGTTCCGCAGATCAGCTGTCCGGTGGATGTGTCCATCACGGCAGAAGCAGGGGAATGCAGTGCGGTTGTCAACGATATTGAGCCGAAGTTCATCGACGACAATTGCCCGGCAACCATCACCTACGTACTGATGGGCGCCACTACAGGCAGCGTCGTCGACGACGCTTCCGGGACAGCCTTCAACGTTGGGACAACCACCGTGATGTACACCATCACCGATGAGAGCGGAAACAGCGCCGCCTGCGGCTTTGAAGTCACTGTAACGGATGACGAAGCGCCGGTACTGGACTGCTCCAACATCGATCCGGTACGCTCCGCCAATGCTGACGAATGCAGTTTCACGATGGGCAGCACGGGCTTCGACCCGGCCGGCTTCTCGGACAACTGCCCGGGCGCTACCCTGTCGAATGATTATAACTACTCCAGCAGCCTCGCCGGCGAAACCTTCCCGGCAGGTACTACCACGGTCACCTGGACGGTAACCGATGCGGCTGGCAATACGACATCTTGTACCATTGATATAGAGATCACGGACGATCAGGATCCGGTAGTGGACTGTACCAGCATCGACGGCAACCTGAGTGTTGACGCCGGGCAGTGCAGCAAGGTGGTCACCGATGACAGCCTCGACCCGCTGGCCAGCGACAACTGCCCGGTCGTCAGCCTGACGCACGACTACCTGGCGGCACCGCACCTCTTTACCCTGGAGGGCGCCGAGTTCCCGGCAGGGCAGACTGTGGTTACCTGGACGGCTACCGATGCCGCCGGCAACACCGCTACCTGTGTCATCACCGTGGACGTAGCGGCTGACCAGGATCCGGTATTCCTGAGTTGCCCGACAGATATAACCGTGAACAACGCCACGGACCTGTGCGGCGCCACTGCCAACTGGGCTCCGCCGGTCGTTCTCGGCAACTGCGGCGCGATCACTCCGGTACAGACGGCTGGCCCGCCCAGCGGCAGCCTGTTCCCGGCAGGTACGACTACGATAGAATATACGGCTACCGATGCCTTCGGCAATACGGCTATCTGCTCCTTCACCGTTACGGTGGAAGACAGCCAGGCGCCGGATATCGACTGCCCGGTGAGCTTCATCACCCTGGGCGCCAGCAATGGCAACTGTGACAACAGCATCCCCGATGATATGCTCGACGCTCTGGCGAGCGACAACTGCGGAGTGGTGAGCCTGACGCATGACTTTGCCGGTGCTCCCGACAACACGACTCTGGCCGGAGCCGACTTCCCGCTGGGAGTTACCGTTGTCACCTGGACGGCAGTAGACGCCGCCGGCAACTCGGTGAGCTGCAGCCTGGAAGTCACTGTAGTAGACGACATCGTGCCCATGACGGTCAACTGTCCGGCCGACATCTCCGTCAGCAACGACCCGGGCGAATGCAGCGCCATTGTCTCTTATGATGCGCCTGCCTTCAGCACCGGCTGTAACGGCGTACCCGTCAGTGGCGTCCTGGTAGCAGGCTTGCCCAGTGGCTCGGCCTTCCCGGTTGGCACTACGATAGTGCGGTATGAATACACAGATGGCAACGGCACCGCCGTATGCAGCTTCACGGTGACGGTAGAAGATGCTGAAGATCCCGCGATCGACTGCCCGGTTGACATCGTGGTGGGCGCGGATGGAAGCATCACCAGCGGCAACGCGACGATCATTTCCACCGGCCCCTGTGGCGTGACGCTCCGGTATACTGCTCCGGTTGGTACGGACAACTGCCCGAACCCGGTAACCACCCTGAGTGGTGGCCTGGGCGCCAACCCCAACTACTATCAGCATGGCGGTTCGTATACCGAAACGTACACGGTGACGGACGCATCCGGCAATACGGCTACCTGCTCCCTCACCATCACTGTGGAAGACCCGATCGTCCCAACGATCACCTGCCCGCAGGAGGACATTACCGTATTCACGCAGCCTGGCCTCTGCTCGGCGGTAGTGACTTACGCTTCGCCCCTTGGTTCAGACAACTGCCCCGGCTATTCCATTAGCCTGACGCAGGGCCTGAACAGCGGCGCCGCCTTCCCGCTGGGCACGACGACCGTTGAGTTCACGATCACGGACAACGCGGGCAACTCCAATACCTGCTCCTTCGACGTGAACGTCATCGACAATGAAGATCCGGTGATCGTCTCCTGCGCTCCGGGCCAGGACGTGCCCACCAGCTCTGATGGAACGGGCGACTGCAGCGGCGCCATCCCCGACCTTACCGGCCAGGTAAATGCTGCCGACAACTGCACCATCGCCTCGATTACGCAAAGCCCGGCCGCCGGCACCAGCTTCGGCAGCGCTCACGGCGACCAGCAGGTGGTTACCATTACTGTTACCGACCAGGATGGCAACTCAGTTACCTGTACGGCTACTGTTACCCTGGTAGACGATGAAAATCCGATCATAACCAACTGTGCAGACGACCAGAATGTACTGGTAAGTTCCAACGGCACTGGCGATTGCGAAGCGCTGATCCCCGACCTGACGGACGAGGTGGCCGCCAGTGACAACTGTTCTGAATTCGCCAACCTGACGATCACGCAGAGCCCGCTTGCCGGCACGGCATTCAGCGGCGCCCACGGCGACCAGCAGGTAGTGACGATTACGGCCACCGACGAAGTAGGCAACAGCACGGCCTGCGATGTGACGCTGACCCTGGTGGACGATGAAGGCCCCACCATCCTGGCCTGCGCTGCCGATCAGGATGTGCTTTCCAGCACGGGCAACCCCGGCGATTGCGAAGGGCTGGTGCCCGACCTGACCGATGAGGTGACGGCTGACGACAATTGTTCGGCTTCCGCCAACCTGACGATCACCCAGAGCCCGGCCGCCGGCACCGCCTTCGGCAACGCTCACGGCGACCAGCAGGTAGTGGTGATCACCGTCACCGACGAAGTAGGCAACAGCGCTACCTGTGAGGTCACGCTGACCCTGTCCGACGATGAAGATCCGGCAATCCTGGCCTGCGTGCCGGACCAGATCGTATCGGCAACCGCCAATGGCGCCGGCGACTGTGAAGGGCTGGTTCCTGACCTGACCGGACAGATCGTTGCCAACGACAACTGTACGGCTGCTGCGAACCTTACGGTTACGCAGAGCCCGGCTGCGGGTACGCCCTTCGGCAATGTCGACGGCGACCAACAGGTAGTCACCTTTACGGTAACCGATGAGGCCGGCAACAGCGTAAGCTGCCAGGCTACCATCACGCTGTACGGCGATGAGGAGCCCACCATACTGGAATGCGCTGCTGATCAGGATATTTATACGAATAGCAACGATTGCGAAGGCCTGGTGCCTGAGCTGACAGGACAGATAGTAGCCATTGACAACTGCACGCCGGTGAATGAACTGATCATTGTTCAGAATCCTGCCGCCGGCACGGTGATCAGCGGCTCTGCCGGCACGCAACAGGTCATCACCTTCACCGTGATAGACGGTGCCGGCAACAGCGTAAGCTGCGAGGCCACGTTGACGCTGGTAGACGACGACGCTCCCGTGATCGCCTCCTGTGCGCCCGATCAGGATGTCCTTACGAGTTCTGATGGTACGGGTGACTGTGCGGCGGAGATCCCCGATCTCACGGCACAGATAAGCGCTACGGACAACTGCACGGATGCCGCCAGCCTGACGATCACGCAGAGCCCGGCCGCCGGCACGCCCTTCGGCAGCGCCCATGGCGATCAGCAAACCGTCACCTTTACTGTAACGGACGGTTCCGGCAACAGCACTACCTGTTCCACAGTGTTGACGCTGGTGGATGATGAAGCGCCGGTGCTGGGCTGCCCGGATGACATCACTACCGCACTGTTCAACTGCGTGCCCGGCATACCGCCGACCTGGACAGTTACGGCAACGGATAACTGCAGCGCGGACGTCACTCCGGTTCAGATCGCCGGCCCGACACCGGGTACTGCCCTTACGCTGGGCGTATACACGGTGACCTATGCCGCAACGGACGACGTGGGTAATGTCAGCAACTGCTCCTTTACCATTAATGTTACGCAGGGGCCAAGCTCGGAACCCATCATCGTCTATCCCTCGCAGGACATTCACGTAGAACTCGATGTATGTGACGGAGGGTCGGAGGAAGTGTGCTTCGAAGTGACCGCTACGGATGCCTGCGACGGCGACCTCGTGCCGGTAGTGACGGTGAATGGGCAGGTACTTACGCCGGTTAACGGCAACCGCTACTGTTATACGGCCACAGTGGCCGGCACCTTCACGGTGCTGATCACTGCGGAGGACGGCAGCGGCAACATCCGGGAAGAAGACTTCCGGATCATCGTTACCGAATCGCTTGTTCCGCAGCCGACGAACCTGCTGTGCAACTACAACGTAAATGCGACGCTGGACGAGAACTGCCAGCGGTTCATCACCCCTGACATGGTGCTGGAAGGCAGCTTCGGTTGCCTCACAGAGGACGACTTTGTGGTCACCATCGTCAACGACGACGACCCGACGAACGGCAATATCCTGGATGGATGCGGCGCGTTCATCTACGAGGTGACCCTGGCACCAGGTGTTGGCCCGGTTAGTGGATTCGAACCCTGCTGGGGCTATATCACCGGTGAAGACAAGGCTGCGCCTTCGATGGACTGCCCGGATGATACCGATCAGGGATCCGTAATCTTTGAATGTTTCACCCAGGATGGCACACTGGAAGCCGGCGACCTGCAGATGGTGCCGCTCAACTTCTCCTGCTTCATTGACGGAAGCACGGGAGGCTCCAGTATCGACCCGGGAATTCACTATTATGACCTGATCCCCTTCCAGGTGGACCGTACGGACTATTACACGATACTGGTTACCGACGATTTCAGTTCTGCCTTTGACGAGACTGCCATTGCAATCTTCCAGGGCGGATTCAACCCGTCGAATCCCTGTGAGAACATCATTGCCTTTGTGGATGAGCCAATCGACGGCCTCAACCCGCCATTGGCCAATGATGAACCCTATCTGCGGATAAGCCTGCCGCTTATCGCCGGCGAAACCTACTATCTGTGGGTGACTTCCGACGAGGACGGCGCTACCGGCGATTACACGGTCGACATCTGCCCGGATGAAAACGGGCAGGTAGGCTTGTTCGGGTCGACTACCGTCCTTGACCCGCAGACCTGGGAGCCGGTCATTGTCAACAACGACCAGTTGTGGCCGGCACGGGATGTCAGCCTTACGCTGGACCTTTACTGCGGCGACTTCGACCTGATCTTCAACAATCCGGCCAGCCTGGCCATCACAGGCGCGCCGACGGTGAGCGACAACTGCGACCAGGATGTCGAGGTAACCTTTGTCGATACCTACGCCAATGCCGGCGACTGTGCGCCGATCATCATCACGCGGACGTTCACGGCCGTTGACGACAAGGGCAACACCCGAACCTGTACACAGCTGATCACCCTGAACCGCCCGGATGAATTTGACGTAGAATTCCCGCCACGGACGGCGCCGATCGAATGTGACGAGCAATATGCCACCCTGCCAAACGGCAACCCGGCGCCCAGCGTCACAGGGTACCCATTCATCGTGACGGTGAACGGAATCGTAAACCTGACTCAGGAGTACTGCAACCTCGGCGCCAGCTTTGTCGACCGCACCCCGGTCAACGTATGTTCCGGTTCGTTCAAGTTCGTCCGGGACTGGACGGTGATCGACTGGTGCAACGGTGACAATATCGCAGAAGACGAACAGGTGATCAAGGTCGGCGACTTTACGCCGCCAGCTGTTACCTGTCCGAGCGAGGACTACGACTGGGACGGCCAGCCGGATGGCCTGGTATTCTCCACCAGCCCGTTCAACTGTACCGCCAGTTTCGCGGCTCCGCTGCCGGAAGTGTCGGACAACTGTTCCGACTGGGAGGTATATACCGAGATTCTGGCTGAAGTAGAAGTAGAGGTATTCAACCAATACGGGCAGGTAACCGGCACGGCGCTCGACACCGTGGTGGTGCGCACCATCGCCTGGGACGCCACCAGCCGGATTGTCAGCGGCATCGAAGCCGGCAGTTACTACTTCCGGTATGTCGTGGAAGATGCTTGTGGGAATACCGTTACGTCCTATTGCCCCTTCGAAGTGAGGGATGAAATAGAACCCACTGCCGTCTGCAACGAAGACCTGACGATATCCATTGGCGGCAACGGGCTCGCCCGCCTCTATGCTGCAGACATCGATGAAGGTTCCAACGACAACTGCGGCATCGACCGCATCGAGGCGCGCCGTTCCGGCGTGGTGCTCGACCAGTTCGGGCAGGTGGTTCCGTTTGAATGCGGCGACGAGGCCAGCCCCTGGAGTTCGTACATCGACTTCTACTGCTGCGATGCCGGGGATACCATCACTATCGAACTGCGCGTTACCGATCTGGCAGGCAATGTCAATATTTGCTGGCTGGAGGTCGTGCCGGAAGAAAAGGTGAAGCCCTACTGTTATGCGCCGGCCAATGTCGAAGTGGAATGTGGCGAGTTGCCCTCCGCCTTCGAGGCTACCGACACCCTGCAGTTGCAACAACTGTTCGGGGCAGCCACGGCCAACGACAACTGCGGGAACCCGGCCGTCCAGGAGTTGCCGCCGGTGGTCAACCTGGACTGTGGAGTCGGAACCATCATCCGCCGTTTCAAGGCCGTCGACGCCTTCGGCAACCAGAACGTGAACTTCTGCCAGCAGACCATAACGGTCGGCGGAGTCCACAACTATGAAATCCGCTTCCCGGCGGATGCCGAAGCGGCCTGCGGCGTGGCCGAACCGGACAGCGTCACCTACGAGGAGATCGGCTGCGACCTGCTGGCGGTGAGCCATACCGATGAAACCTTCTCCGCTTCCGGCGATGAGTGCTACAAGGTATTCCGTACCTGGAAAGTCCTGAACTGGTGCCAGTACGATGGCGTGAGCGATCCGTTCATCGTCGGCCGCGATGAAGATTGCGACAACCAGCCCGGCGATGAAGCAGTATGGGTACTGCACCGCCCGGGCGGCAAGACTTACATCGACCGCGACAATGACGAAACCGAACCGAACAACGTACCGCTCGCCTTCCAGAACGTCTGCAACGGCATCGACGACTTCTGGCGCAAGGTGGACTACGACGGCGGCTTCTACCAGTATACGCAGGTCATCAAGGTGTACGACGATATCGATCCACAGGTGCTGTACAGCCAACCCGAACCGTTCTGCTCTATCGATAATGTAGACTGTACCGGGTTGGTAGGGCTGCCCTTCCAGATCGACGAGAACTGCACGCCGGATGACCTGGCGATCGAGGTATTCCTGGATGCCGGCGCCGACGGCAATACGGACGCCGACCTGCAGAATCCGGCGGACGGCCTGTTCGACGACTTCACCCTGACGGGGACCTACCCGGATTATCAGCTGAACGGCCGCTTCCCGATCGGCAACCACGCGTTTGAAATCCGCGTGGAAGACGGCTGCGGCAATCGCGCCAGCAGGCGGATACCATTCGAGGTAATTGACTGCAAGGCACCGGCGATCACCTGCCTCAATGGCCTGGCGATCGACCTGATGCCGGTAGACCTGGATGGAGACAACATCCCGGATGAAGGGCAGATGGCGATCTGGGCGAGCGATTTCATCACTTCCCCGATGGACGACTGCTCCGGCCCGGTTACCTACTCCATCAACCGCTTTGGAGAAGCGCCGCATGTGGATTCCACAAACCTCATCGTATCCTGTGCCGACACCGGCAACCTGTTTGTCCAGGTGTGGGCATACGATGCCGAGGGCAACGCCGACGTCTGCGAAACCTACCTCCTGGTTCAGGATAACTTCGACGCCTGCAATGGCATAGATTCGCTGCTATCCGTCTCCGGGATAATCGCTACCGAAGAGGACAATACGGTGGAGGATGTCGAAGTCAGCCTCAGCGGGCAGGGCAATGACGTGATGATAACCGGGGCAGATGGTTTATATGGTTTCGGAGATGTGCTGGAGGGTTACGATTACACCATCACGCCCATGCGCGACGGCGATTACCTCAACGGCGTATCCACCTTCGACCTGGTGCTGATCAGCAAGCATATCCTGGGGGTTCAGCCTCTGGACAGCCCGTACAAGATCATTGCGGCGGACATCAACCGCTCCCGCAATATTACGACACTGGATATGATCCTGCTGCGCAAGCTCATCCTGTCGATCGATACGGAGTTCTCGAACAATACCAGCTGGCGCTTTGTGGAACGGGCCTATGTATTTCCCAACCCGGCCAACCCGTGGCTGGAGGAATTCCCCGAGGCCATCAGCATCAACAACCTGCCGGCCGGCGGCCTGGCCAACCAGGACTTCGTGGCGGTCAAGGTCGGCGACGTATCCATGGATGCCATCCCCAACAGCCTGCTCCGCGTTCAGAACCGGACTTCAACGGGCACCTTCACCCTCCAAACCGAGGATGCTGCCCTGAAGGCTGGCCAGGAATACACGGTGGCCTTCACCGCCGCCGGCCTGGCGGACGTCGCCGGCTACCAGGCAACGCTCGTCTTTGACAACAGCGCGCTGGAGTTGGTGGACATCGTGCCGGGCGCCGCCCGGGAAGAGAACTTCGGGTTGCGTTATGTTGGCGAGGGCCTGGTCACCACCAGTTGGCATCGGGCGTCCGAAGCCCTGGCGGAGGCGCCAACCGCGAACAGCGAACACGCGATGACAAATACTGAAATGTTCAGCCTTGTATTCCGGGCCCGCGCCGATGCTCAGCTTAGCAACCTGCTAAGCGTCAGCTCCGGCATCACCAGGGCAGAAGCCTACACCCGCGAAGGGAGCTATATGGATGTAGCGATTGGCTTCAGGAGCTCCGCCTCCGCCAAGGCTTCGGCGGACAAGTTCGAGCTGTACCAGAACCAGCCGAACCCGTTCCGGGAAGAGGCCGTGATCGGTTTCTATCTGCCGCAACCCGCGAAGGCAGCGCTGACGATCAGCGACGTAAGCGGAAAAGTAGTCAGGTTGATCCGCCTGGACGGCGTCAGAGGGTATAACTCGGTGACCCTGCGGCGCGACGGCCTGCCTGCCGGCGTACTACAGTATACCGTGAAGACGGACGAATATACCGATACCAGGACGATGGTTATTACAGATTAACGGCCTTTCAACCAGCTAGTAGTGAAGGGGCGCCGATGAAAGTCGGCGCCCGCTTCGGCCGGCAGGAAAAAGGCCTGAGAAAATCCCAATTTCAATGAGTGTAAAACCCAATCCCAATTAGTGTATTCAGAACCCAATCTCAATTGGTGTTTTTTAGCTCAATCCTACAGACTAGTTAACAATCCCACCCGGTGGCCTATTTGGCCGCCGGGTATTTTTTTGTGCACGCCCTTATTAATTTGATATGGGCCTTTTTACACAACCCCTCATTATCCCGCATCGAGACCCTCTCCGTCCGCACCTGAGTGCGCTGACTGTTATTTTGTATCTTTGTAGGGACTCCTTTGCGAACAAGAAAGAATGAAATGAAGAAACGGTTCAACGATACGGGCCTGTGCATTGCCGGCAAACACTATATGGCGGATACTTCCGCCAAGCTTGCGGCGATTATGGAACTGGTGGAGGAGGGAGCTTATTTTGCCATCAACCGGCCCCGGCAGTACGGAAAAACGACGAGCATTCACGAGCTTTCCTTAGCCTTGAATAAGCAAAGTGATTATTTGGCGATCAAGCTTAGCTTTGAAGGAATTGGAGACACCGTTTTCGAAAATGAGTCGGCCTTCTGTCAAAGTTTCATCGACGACCTCGCTTACCGGATGAGGAATTCACATCCAATTTATGCCGATTTCCTCAGTAAGGCGATCGATTCTACCGTTTCATTCAAACATTTATCCCGGACGATAAGCAATTTCGTTGAATTCTGTGGAAGGAAAGTAGTAATAATAATAGATGAAATAGATAAAGCAAGCAATAACCAGCTATTTTTGTCCTTTCTAGGCATGCTTAGGGATAAATATATAGAATCGAATAGTAATCTCGATATCACTTTCCATTCCGTCGTCCTGGCTGGAGTACACGATATTAAATCGCTAAAACTTAAAATATCACCGGAATCCAGCGGCAAATTAAACAGCCCCTGGAACATCGCTATTGACTTCACGGTGGATATGAGTTTTAATCCGCAGGAAATTGAACCCATGCTGGCCGATTATGCCAAATACAAGAGCATAGATATGGATACTGCCGCCATTGCTGAAAAAATATATTACTACACCTCTGGTTATCCCTATCTGGTCAGCAAAATATGTAAAGTAGCGGATGAGGAATTATTGCCCCGAAAAGGCCAGCAGTCGTGGGATATTGGCCTGATAGACGAAGCCTTCAAATATCTGGTTGACGAAGCTTACACGACAACCTTATTTGATGATCTGGTAAGAACCTGGAAAACAACCCCTACTTTTACAACCTTGTTTTTGAGGTCAGTTTTAATGGCAAAAGGCTGCCATTTAATATATTAAACCCTGATATCAACCTCGGGAGCCTTTATGGCATTCTGGTAAACGACCGGGGATGTGCAGGATACACAACCGAATCTTTGAGCAAAAGATTTATAGTTACATGCTTTCCAAGCAGAGCAGGAAGCAGTACCTTCTGTCCGGAATGTTACCAGCCGGTTTCATTCGGATGATGTGCTTCATCTCAAAAATGTCTTGCTGGGCTTTCAGCAATTTATGAAGGAGAACTACTCTAAAAAGGATACGACATTTCTGGAACGGGAAGGGCGTTTGTTGTTCTTGTCTTTTCTCAAGCCCATCATCAACGGAAAGGGCTTTGATTTTAAAGAACCCAATGTAGCGGAGGAACGCAGAATGGATGTGGTGGTCACTTTTGCAGCGCAGCGCTATGTGGTGGAGCTAAAACGCTGGGAGGGAGAAGCCTACCACCAAAAAGGCCTGCAACAGCTCAGCGACTACCTGGATACCTACTCCCTCAAAGAGGGCTTTCTGCTGATCTTTGATTTTTGCAAGGAAAAGGAATATAAGGAGGAGCTTATTCAATATAAGGATAAGCAGATTTTTGCCGTTTGGGTGTGAAGTTGCGGCTGCGACGCCCAGGGCTATGCCACCGTCGAGCTCAACGGGCAGGCCTGGCTGGCGGAGAACCTCAATATTGAGATGGCGGATTCCTCGTGTTATGGCGGGCTATGGCGGAATCTTCTGGTGAGCATGTAGGTGCCGGAAGTACACAAGCTTATACGGCCTTTGGCATTTAGGCTGTTCAGTTAACTGAATACCCCGGCTGCCAAACGCTGGCTCACAGCCCTGCCTGACACGCCTCAGGAGAATCTCCATTCTGCCCCCCCCTCTCTTCCCGATAGCACCTCGGCTGCCCAGTAGTACAGCTATGGTTCTTAGGGCTTGCAAAATAATAAGTGGTACAGAATAGACGAAGGTATTTTGTGCGCTAATAAGGCGACAAACGTAGGCATAGCCGGAGCTACGGCGAGGCTTGGCAACGCAGTTAGCGCGCAAAAGAACGAGTCTAAATGGAGTGCTTATTGTTTTGCAAGCCCTTAGACGGCTACCCTCACACCGAGGCCTTTAGGCTGATAACCAACCCATTAGGGCAAGGCAAAAAAGAAAAGGTTTATTTTCACAGATAAAAATTTATCTTAGTAATCCTTAAAAAATAACTTCACGGCCCTTAATTGTAGTGAAGTGAAGCAGCCAGTCAGGGTTCCAGCGGGGTCAGGCTGCTGAACGAGCTACAAAACTAAGGGCCTCAAACAGTGAAGTTATTTTTTAATCACTACTTAGTGTAGCAATTAGCTCAACCCTACAAACTAGTCAAACAATCCCAGTGCGGCGGCCATCAGCGAGGTGGCCGCCTTTTTTTTGCCCAAAGGGTAGCCGCCGGATAGCTCTCAGCCTGGTTAGATTCTCAGCCGGAACGCATTTAAAATATCTTTAATATTAAAAAATTTAATTATATTTGCAGTAGTGACAGTTACATTTCAATGCAGCAGTAATTTTTGCATGCCTTTTTTGGCGCTGTCCATCCAATCCCCTGAAGTATGTCCGGTTATATGGGCGGGAGCGGCTCAGACAAAAATTTCGACCGTTCGGTACCTGTGGCGCCAGGAGGTCAAACAAGCATTCCCAATTTCACAACTAGTATCCGGGAAAGAGTGGAGCTGCGGGCTTCACTCTTCCTGTTTTACGAGGGTTTGGAAAAGGAAAGCGGACGGTGAAGGATGCCCTTCGCCGGGATGGCTTTCAACAGATAATTTCCGCCCATAGCCTCGACGTACCGGTGTGTCAGCACCAGGTACTTTTCCCAGGAAAGTATGCCGGGAGAAGGCATTTCGGGGAGGGCTTTACCTGTGGAGGAAAGCGCTTTTTTGTTGGGGGAGACAGGTAGTAGGTACTTCGTCTTTAACTGTAATGGAAAATTCATGATCACGGGAAAGCAGTACGACTTCGACCTTCGTATCCGGAGGAGAAAATTTAATGGCATTGGAGAGCAGGTTAGCGATGATGTGCCGGAACAGGAAGGGGTCGCCGGTAACGTCCACCCGGGGTTCATTGGCGTGAAACTGCGCAGGCTGATGGATTTACTCCGGGCAAAAGGATTAAATTCCCGATTGATTTTTTCAGTACTGGATGAGGTCGAAGGGCGAATCTTGCGCCGGCGCCGGTTTTTCCGTTTGGTTTTCGACCTCCATGATCCGGAGGCAGGCGCGGTCGATCTCGGCGGTAGCCTGTTCGATCTCGGACAGTATTTCCTGTTGTTCTTCTTCTTTAAGGGCGTTGGTTTCACCAGGGCGCTGGTATTGAGCTGAATGAGAGAGAGGGGTTGCGAATGTCGTGGGCGATCAGGCTGACCATGTGTTTCTTCTCATTCATCAGGTACCATTAACCGGGAGTTAATGTGTGTGATATCCATGTTCAGCCTTTCCAGTTCCGCTTTGCGCCGTTGCAGCCGGCGGTAAAAAAAGGCGATCACGGCGATCAGGATCAAAAACAGGAGAGAACTGATCAGCAACAAGGTGTTCCTGAATTTCACCAGCCCGTATTGTTCGCGTAGTATCCGGTTTTCCGGGCTTTTTCCTGGACCCGGTATCTGGTGTCCATTTCCTGGATAGCCCGTGTTTTTCATCGCTGATGAGCTTTTCCTCGCCCCGGCATACTGGCGGTAATAAAACAGCGCGCTATCCGGCTGGTTGGTCTTGTCAAAGAGTTCGGACAAAAGTTCGTAGCCGATGGCTGTTTCGGACAACAGGCTTTTTTCCAGGGCTTCATTCATTCAGCAGTACGGGCATAATATTCGGCACTATCGGTACCGGTTGAGCCGAAGATAGGCAGTTGCCAGCCCTGATAAGTATCCCGCAGGAGGATGGAGTCCCGGTGAGCCTGAGCATAGTGATGCGCTGCGTATAGTATGTGCTGCGCTTGCTCATGAACCGCCGGTTTGCTGATAGGCCTTTACCAAGGTATTGAGCGTGGAAGCCTCCGCATAGGCTGCGCCCTGTTTTTTGTAAATGGTACCAGAGCCAGTTTGAGGTAATAGAAGGTGGAATCGTAGTTCTCTGCCGTCCGGTGCATGAGGGCGGCGGTGCGATAGGCGTCTGCGAGGGTCAGGGGAGTATCCATGGTACCGCAGCTGGGCGATATTCTGATAGGCGTAGTACCAGCGCCGTCCCGATATTTTCCAACTGCCAGTGGATGCCGGCGATGTTGATCCGGCTTTTCACCTGGCGCAGTTCCCATTCCGCCCCTGCTTCCCTTTAGAAATGTCGAGCGCGTCAATGAAGTGCCGCAGGGCGGCCTCCGGATCCGTACCCTTTACCGCATAGGCTACCCCGGTGGTAGTATATGTACTCGGTAGAGCAATTCCGGCGATCCCAGCAGGGTAGCCTGCCGGATCAGTTCTTCCCCAAAAAGGATAGCTTCATCCGGCACATCTTTGGCATACGACTCGCTGAGAGCTGCAACAGCAGTTCGGTGCACTTCGCTGTTGCCGGGCGCATTTTTGAGTTCTTCGATCAGGCTGTCCCGGTTGATGTCGATTAGTACAGCGTTATCGGAAAGCAAAATAACACAAGGGCGCCCCCACCAAAAAGACGAACGCTTTTCCATCCCATTGTTGATCTGATTTTACCGGATAGAGGCTTATTCCACGTACTCCTTCAATTTGTTGCTGAGCTGTACCTTATTGCTGACGTCAAATTTTTTATACAGCACTTTCACATAATGGCGGACGGTATTGATCGAGAGGTTGATAGCGCGGGCGATCTCTTTGTAGCTTTGCCCTGCTGTCAGGTACGTACCACTTGTTGTTCCGGGCGCTAAGCATGAGTACCTGGCTGGAGGAGATCGCGTCGGGCGCCTCGTTGTGGTATCTGAAAATCCGTTATGCGGTATCGGTACTTTCCTTCCGCAGGTAGGATACCATATGCACGGCTGCTTCCGGATCCAGGAAGGCGCCCCGGCGAAGGTTGCTTCTATAGCCTGAAGCAGCCGGTTCATACCGGACCCTTTGAGAAAAAGCCGTCCGCTCCCTGTTGTAAGGACAAGAGCAGGTACTCCGGGTGGTTGTGCCCGGTGATGACGAGGATTTTGGTATCCGGCAACAGGTTTTTGATCTTCCGGAGATGGGCAAGCGTGTTGGTCTTATCGGCAAGTTCGATATCGAGTAACAAAATACCAGGCTCCTGGCTATCGCCAAGGCATTCGAAAAACTCCCTAAAGAACTGGATGTGATAGTGCATTCCAATCCCTTCTGCCTGTTAAGAAAGATTGCCATCCGCTTCAGAAGCTTTGGGTCATCTTCTATCAGTGCAATTTGTTTCATAATGGCTGAATTCAGGTTCCCTGCAAAATCATACAACTAATGGGCTATTGCGTAGTAGGGAAATACTCGAATTCGAGACCCTTAAATTTATCACATTTTTATGTAATGATGTGGTTGTTGGGGAAAGAAAAATACATGATTTTCACATTTTTATGCAATTGAAGGATTGTGGGATTCTGTTTTTCTTTGTGAGATAATGAAAAAGAGCTTTGTTCAGGTAAGAAATATCAACCGTGTGCCCTGGCAAATCATTAGTTTTCGTCTCTTAACTCAAACAAAGTAGCACAGAACACACGAAAAAACCATTTAAGTGTTGGGAGAATTGCAGCCTCTTGGCCAAAAGTGCCGAGAGGCTTTTTTATAACCTTGCCCCAAATTCAGGGAAACAGGGATTTTACCCGTTCCAGGTATAGTTGCTCTGTCCTCCTTCCATTTGAGCTTCCGCTCGTCTTTTCCCTTGCCTCCAGGCAATATATTATAGCCACCTAACGGAGCGCCAGTAAGCAAGTCGTAATGGGGTTTTTGGAACGCATTACCGCCACAAATCCATTTGCCCTCATTTCTCCGGTAATGCTGAAACCATGGCAGAAGTTGCTTATACCCATTAACAATATTTGAAGCCACTTTAACGGAGCATTTCAGTGGGGGACAGGAGGGAGCAAGTCGTTTTCCGGGTTGTTGGAACGCATTAACGATCACAAATCCATTTAACTATGAAAACGTAGTGCTGACCATTAACGGCGAGAATGAAGGCGACGCCCGCATCTTCAGCACCAATGACGTCGGCGCTACCAGTATCATCCCTGGTAAGGACAAATTGTCGCAGTGAATGGTGAATGGGTGAATGCACGAATGGGTGCTTTCCTGGAGCGAAGCTACCTGTGAATGAGTGATCCAGGAAGAGTGAATGAGTGAATGAGTGAATGAGTGAATGAGTGGAGCCTCATGAGTGAATGAGTGAATGAGTGGCGGAGAACCTGTGATGAGTGAATGAATGAGTGAATGAGTGAATGAGTGAAAGTGAAGTGAATGAATGAATGAATGATGAATTTTGGGAATCGTTCCTTCATTCCATCGTTCCATCATTCCTTCATTCCTTCATTCCTTCATTCCTTCGTTCCTTCATTCCTTCGTTCCTTCATTCCTTCGTTCCTTCATTCCTTCGTTCCTTCATTCCTTCGTTCCTTCATTCCTTTCCAATATTCCCAGGTGCAGTATCCGCCCTCCCGTCTGGTTGATGGGGCTGACGCTCTTGCCGATGACGATGCCATCTTCCGGCGCGGTATATTCCCGGATGAGGTCGCCGAAGATATTTCTCAGGGTGGCGACCACTTCGCCGGCTTTTACCATTTGGGCGACGGAAGGGTAGACGGTAAGGATGCCCCCCGTGTCGGTATACAGCCAGTAGGAATGGCGGCAGGTGACGGTACCGGGCTTTCCGGCGCTTCGAACTCGGCGTCGGTCATTTTCAGGTCGTTCAGCAGGTTGTGGATGCCGGTGAGTACCGGAGCGGATGATACCTTCTGGAAAGTATTCGGGTTGCCGACTTCCAGGGTGATGGCGTGGATGCCGAGGGCGCGTTTACCGCGCCGCGCAGGGTACCGTCGGAAGGCGGGTTGTGAACGATGATCTGGGCGTTTTGCAGCAGGTACCATCTTGCGGGTCTCGGGGTGACATGTCGGCGCGGATGTAATAGGAGTTGACCCGGTACCGAAGCTGGCGGTGTGCAGGTCGATGAGGTAGTCAAATTTGTTGACGATCCAGTTGACGATGCGGTAGGCGTATACCTGGCTGACGTTGCCGTCGGGCTTGCCGGGCATGATGTGGTTCAGGTCGGTGCCGTCGATGAAGCGGCGCCGCTTGCGCAGCAGAGAGGGATGTTGACGACCGGCACGCCCACCAGCGTGCCCCGCAGTTCCCGGGGGCGCACTTCCCGGAAGAGCCGCTGTATGACGGGGATGCCGTTCAGCTCATTGCCATGCACGGCGGCGGTCAGGTACCACCACCGGCCCGTCTTCCATGCCCCGGGCGATGATGATGGGAATGAAAACCGGCAGCCCCATGCCGTCCGTTACCAGGTGGAGCAAAAATCGTTGGATCTCCGGGGAACTTCTTCCAGCAGAAGCTCTTCGATTACCGGGGCGTCGTGTTGCAGGATCGTAACTGGGTTCTTCATCGCTTTGATATCGCCTTTGGGTTTGGGAGTTTTGAGGTAAGTACCGCCAAAGTGGAGGTGTGTGGAAATGCGACAGAAAGGGAGGGCTGCCTGTGCATGTTTGGAGGTAGTCATTTGCAGTCCAAATAACTACCTCCAAACATGCCCTAAGCCTGGCGGGCATTTCTGTGCTTTTCCGCGTATTTCCAAGTCTCAGTCCGTCTACTTACACAAAAGTAAGCAAAAGCCCGGAGAATTTCACCCGGTGGTTTACCGCCTTACCTCTACTCCGTTGGAGGCGTGCTGCGGGAAGTATTTGAGGTTATAGACCGACCGGTAGGGTACTTTGCCCTGGAGGTATAGTAGCCATACAATCCTCCTGTGCCTGCGGGGTAGATGATCGGCAGTAGCGGCTGGTCTACGGCGAGGAGGAGGGACAGGGCGCTCCGGAGCTGGTCGTCCCAGTGCCGGTAGTGCTTTTCGAAGTCCCCGGGGCTGAGCCGGCGGCGGCAGTTGTTGTGGTGGCACTGCAGCTCCATTTCCCGGCTGATGTTGAAGATGCCGTATTCGTCGGTGATCTGTTCGCCGGGCTGAATATCCCGGATGGCGATCTCGAAGCCGTAGCCGGTACTCATGGTGTTGCAGTTGCAGCAGTGGTTGACGTATTTGGCGAAATCCCAGCTTACGATGCGGACGCCCTTCTCGTCGATATAGGAGTATTTTTCGATCACCTCCTGCATTTCGGGGGAATAATGTTCGAAAGCTTCCGGAGCGATCTCCAGCTCGAGGGCATCCTTCACGTAGGTGATGGTGCCTTTGGGCAGGAACTGGGTAGCAAAAAACACCATAGCCCATATCTTCGTTGATGAACTGAAGGCGGGTGTGTGGATGGATCATTGTTTTGATTGATGGTGTTAAAAATAGCTTCCTGTAAATGAAGCCCCCCCTTGCGAGGGTTAAATGTTGCCTGGCAAGGGGGGTCAAAAAAGACAGTTCGTCTCTCAGCCAACCGGTGATGCTGTATCGCCGTCGTCGGGCAGGCAGGACTTCGTGTTCGAGGCTCTGGCTGTTGAAGCAAACCAGGCAGCCGCGAGCGGCAGAATATCGGTATGTTGTTCAGTGCCGTCTTCCTGCGGGAAATAGAGGCGCAGTTGTCCGCCGTCTTCCGGGACCCATTCAAAGTTCAGATAACAAATTATTGATATTTTTCTGGCTCTGGTGTGCTGAAAAACGTCCAGATGGCGTTTATAGAAGGCTCCCACCGGATAAACGGCAAAATGCAGCTCCATATCCCGGATGCCGAGGTAGAGGCTGCGGTTGAAGTATTGGATCATTTCCCCGAGCCGGTTAAAAAAAAGGCAGGCAGGTGGCGGGGATTGTGGTGGTCGAGCCACTGAATGCGGTCGCCGCGGATTTCCTGATTGAGTTGGTAGTGTTGTTTTTTTCCGATGCCGGCAATACTGAAGCCCCCCCTGCTCATAAGAAGCGGCGGAGGCATCCAGGATGCGCTGTACCTCCGGCGGGCTCAGGAACCCGTCCGCTACGGCGTATCCTTCCGTGAGAATACCCGTGATGAGCGCCTCAAAAAGCTGTTCGTTCGATTGGACCAGTGATTCCATTTTTCCGGCTGGTACTTTGATTTTTCCTGCAAAGAGAGGTGGGATTCTGAAAGAATTCTGAATAAATTGGAGGCGCGGAAGAATTATTATTCCCTGTTCCGTATTTTGCGGTTGATCCGCCGGAAAACCGGTAGCGGCGGAGCAGCGTAACCCCTGATTTTAATGAAGCTCCTGATCGTCGAGGATGACCAAGAATTGCTGTCCAGAATGCTCCGCTTTTTCAAGCGCGAGGGTTATGTATGCGAGCTACCAACACTTATCAGGAGGGATACAAAAAGCTGAATAATTACGACTATGACTGTGTGCTGATCGATGCGGCCTTCCCGGGCGGGACGTAGTATGCGGCTGGTGCAGATGATGCGGGAAGAAGATACCCAGACCGGCATCATCCTGTTTGCGGCAGGCAGCCCGGTGGAGGAGCGCATCCAGGGGCTGGAAGAAGGTGCCGACGACTTCCTGTCTATTCCGTTTGACCTGGGAAACTCCACGCCCGGATCAAGGCTGTCATGCGCCGAAAGGCAGGCGACTACAGCAAGGCGCTGTCCTTCGGCGGTATGCTCATCAAGCTGGAAGAGCGCATCGTGCTGGTAAACGGTACCTCCTGGTGAACCTCACCCGCAAGGAGTTCGAAATCCTCGTTTTTCTACCGCAACAAAAACCGGGTCATCACCAAAGAAAGCATCGCCGAACACCTCTGGGGGATTATATGGAAGACGCCGTTTCCTTCGATTTTATCTACGCCCACGTCAAAAACCTGCGCAAAAACTGGTAGATCATGGGTTCAGCGATTACGTGAAGACGGTTTACGGGGTGGGGTATAAGTTTGAGGCGGGGTAGAGGGAAGATGCGCTGCACTCCAAACACATGGGTAGGAAAAGCGTTCTTAAATACTGCCAGCAACTGGAAAACAAGTTACAAAAGCTGATAATACATGGAAGAAGTAGCCACCAAAAGAATTGAACTCCGCAACCTGGAACTGGAAGACTATCTGAGCCTCAAAAAAGTATCAAAAAGCCTATTCCGGAATAATTACCGCCCACTGGAAGAAGAAGTCGATCGACAAACTCCTGGAAATTTTTCCCGAAATACCAGCTTTGTGTTTTGGTCGATGGCAAGGTGGCGGTATGTGCGCTCTCGATCATTGTCGATTACGCCAAATTCGGCGACAACCATACCTACCATCAGATTACCGGCAACGACACCTTCAGCACCCATGACCCGGAGGGCGACGTGCTGTACGGGATCGAACTTTTCGTCCATCCCAAATTCCGCGGCATGCGCCTGGGGCGGCGGCTGTACGACGCCCGCAAGGAAATCTGCGAAAACCTCAACCTGCGTTCCATCATCGTCGGCGGGCGTATTCCCAACTACAAAGACTACAGCGACGAGCTGACCCGCGGCAGTATATCAACAGTGTGAAACTCAAGGAGATCTACGACCCTACCCTCACCTTTCAGCTTTCGAACGACTTCCACGTGCGGAAGATCATCCGCAATTACCTGCCGGAGGAAAGGGCGCCGAAAGAATACGCCACCCTGCTCGAATGGAACAACATCTATTACCAGGAGGAGGAAAAGCTGATCAACCTGCCCAAAGATGTCGTCCGCATCGGTATCGTACAGTGGCAGATGCGCCTGTTCCGCAACTTCGACGCCCTGATCGAACAGGTAGAATACTTCGTCGACGCCGTCAGCGACTACCAGTCCGACTTTATCCTCTTTCCGGAATTCTTCGAGGCGCCCCTGATGGCGGATTACAACCACCTGGGCGAAGCCCGCGCCATCCGCGAACTGGTACCGCCTACACCATCCGGCTGCGGGATAAATTCATCGAGTTTGCCGTCTCCTACAACGTCAACATCATCACCGGCAGCATGCCTAAAGTGGAAGACGACAAGTACCTCTACAATGTTTCTTACCTCTGCCGCCGCGACGGCACCTGGGAAAAATTCCAGAAGATACAGATCACTCCCTCCGAACGCGACGCCTGGGGCATGGTCGGCGGCGATAAGGTCAAGGTTTTCGACACCGACAGCGGCAAGGTGGGCATCCTGATCTGCTACGACGTGGAATTCCCGGAGCTACCGCATCTACGCCGACCAGGGCATGCAGCTCCTCTTCGTGCCCTTCCTGACCGACACCCAGAACGGCTACAACCGCGTGCGCCTCTGCGCCCAGGCCCGCGCCATCGAGAACGAGTGCTACGTCGTCGTCATCGCCGGCGCCGTAGGCAACCTGCCCCGGGTGAACAACATGGACATCAACTACGCCCAGTCACCATCTTCACGCCTTCCGACTTCGCCTTCCCGACCAACGCCGTGCGGGTGAAAGTACTCGAATACGGAGATGACGGTCATCGCCGACGTCAGCCTGGAACTGCTGAAGGAATTGCATGAACACGGAAGCGTCAATATCCTGAAAGACCGGCGGAAAGACTTGTATAAGGTGGTCCTGAAAAAAATAGGTAATCCGAATTCAATTTTTACGGTTTCAGGGTGACGGTTCCCGGCGAAACCAGTCCATGTACCCAAAACAGAGGAAGCTGCGGCTCAATATATGAAGACCACCTTTGCCACCATCGCCCTGCTGGTGCTGTCCAACATTTTATGACCTTTGCCTGGTACGGTCACCTGAAGTTCAGAGAGATCAAATGGCTGGACGGTATGGTATGTTCGGCGTCATCGTGATCAGCTGGCTGATCGCTTTTTTCGAATACTGCCTGCGGTGCCCGCCAACCGGATCGGCTACAAATCATACGGCGGTACCCTTCGCCCTGGTGGAGCTGAAGGTGTTGCAGGAAGTGATTACGCTGTGCGTTTTCCTCGTTTTTCCCTTCTCTTCTTCAAGACGGAAAGCTTTCGGTGGAACCATTTTGCGGGCTTTGCCTGTCTGGTTCTGGTAGTTTATTTTATCTTTAAGAAATAAACAGAATAACCAGAATGGAACAGATGAAACCCGGGCAGGACGAGGTTTTCGACAAGCAGGTCCTGCAGCACTACAGCATCAACCCTGCGTATGTGCACGACCTGTATTTCCTCCAGGTAGAACTGCTCAAACTACAGAAACACATCTACGAGAACAGTATGCGCCTACCATCATCTTCGAAGGGCGGGATACGGCGGGCAAAGGCGGCGCCATTTTTCGTTTTTCCCAGTTCCTCAACCCCGGCACTACCGCATCGTCGCCCTCGGCAAACCCTCGGAGGTGGAAAAGGGGCAGTGGTACTTCCAGCGCTACGTCCAGGAGTTGCCCAATGCCGGCGAGATCGTCTTTTTCGACCGCAGCTGGTACAACCGGGCCGTCGTGGAGCCGGTCATGGGTTTCTGCTCGGCCGGCCAGTACGAGCTGTTCATGAAGCAGGCGCCCCTGTTCGAGCAGATGATCACCGAAGACGGGATCATCCTGTTCAAGTTCTGGTTCTCGATCGACATGGAAGTCCAGCGCCACCGCATCGAAGACCGCCTCTCCGACCCCCTCAAGCAGTGGAAAGTCAGCCCGGTCGACCTGCTGGCCCAGGAGAAGTGGGACGAATTCACGCGATATAAGAACATTATGTACGAGCGCACGTCTATGCCCTTCAGCCCCTGGGTGGTCATCAAGGGCAATATCCGGGAAGTGGCGCGCATTGCGGTACATGCGCGCTACCTGCTCCACCATATCGATTACGAGGAAAAGTCGCTGGAGCTGGTACGCCGCCGCCGAAGGAGGTGCTGTGGGTGCACGAGCCGGGCAAGGGGGATGGGGCGGTGAGCGGTGGAAACTCTCGTTCGCGAGCGTCTATGACGCGATGCGGGACAACAAGTACCAGTCTCCGACTGGCGTAAACAAGCGACATAAGCGGCATTCGCAAGTCAGAGACTTGCCCGGTATACCGCATCGAGGCACAGCCTCTCGCGAACGAACCATAGTTTAATATTCAAGTAGGCGGACAGAATTAATTTGTGTATGAACGGGCGCGATGCGAAATTGCGCCCCTTCGATGTTAGGAGGATTTAGGATTTAGGTTTTAGGCGACTGTTGAGTGCCCGATTGGTATAGGTTGCCCCTAAAGCCTACAGCCTAAGACCTAAAACCGAGCAAGAGGCACAAAAAGGAACCCCCCCTCCCCCTTCTCCCCCTCTCCTCCTTGTCACCCCTCACTCCCCCCGCCTCCGGGAACAACTTCTGTATCCCCGCTTTGACGCCCGGCAAACGCCCCGTTCGGTGATCAGGTAGGTCACCAGGGGCAGCGGGCGTGACGTCGAAAGCGTAGTTGGCGGCTTTTGTATCCTGTGGAGTAATCAGCACCTTGTAAATCTTGCCGTTGAACCAGCCGTGAACGTACCGCACCTCGTCGGGGTCGCGCTCTTCGATAGGGATTTCTTTCAGGTACCGTCGTTCAGCGACCAGTCAAAAAAGAGGAGGAAGGCAGGGCGGCGTAGAAAGGCACCCGGTTGTCGCGGGCAGCCAGTGCTTTGAGGTAGGTGCCGATCTTGTTGGTACGTCGTCGCGCGCAGCGTCGTCCGGTCGCTGCCGACGAGCGACCAGGTCGACCATGCCGTGCTGCATCAGGTGGCGCCGGCGCTGTCGGTAATGACGGTATGGGGCACGCCGTGCTGGAGCAGTTCGTAGGCAGTGAGGTTGGCGCCCTGGTTGCGGGGCGGGTTTCGTCGACCCAGACGTGGACGGGGATGCCGGCGTCGTGGGCGGCGTAGATAGGGGCGGTGGCGGTGCCGCCGTGGTCGATACAGGCCAGCCAGCCGGCGTTGCAGTGGGTGAGGATATTGACCGGTTCGCCCTTCTTTTTTTTTGCTGATCTTCTGGATGATATCCAGTGCCGTGCTCGCCGATACCTTGCAGTGTTCGATACTTTCTTCAGTAATCGCTTCGGTAGTTTGCAGGTAGTACCTGCACCATTTCGCTGATCTCTTCGGTAAGCTCGATGGCCTTCATCATCCGTTCGAGGGCATAAGAAAGGTTGACGGCAGTAGGGCGGGTATTCAAAAGCACGTCTACGGTGTCGCGGACGTACTTGCCCAGCCGGCGCTTGTCCAGCGGCGCGTGATACAGCGCATTGTACACCGCATAGGCGGCGGTAGCGCCGATGAGCGGCGCGCCCGCACGTGCATCTCGCGAATCGCGCGGACAAAGTCTTCCGGCGTGTTCAGGTCTTCGATGACGAGCGCATGGGGCAGGCGGCGCTGGTCGATGACCTGGACGGTGGGGGTTCCGCCCCTCCTTCAGCCAAATGGTTCGGTAGTGCTTACCGTTGATCTGCATATATCCAGCCCTTTTGACAAAGGTAATGTCCAGGCGGGATATTCCGGCAGCAGAAGGGAAGGAACATTGAAAAAATCCCATATTAGTTCGACTTCCAGAAATAAGGCGTAAACAACACCAGGATCGTAAACAGCTCCAGGCGCCCCAGCAGCATCAGTATCGACAAAAGAACTTCACCTGGGGAGAAAGCCAGGCGAAGTTGTCGACCAAGTACCTCCCCGATGCCCGGTAGGCGTTGCCCAGCGAGGTGGTACTGCCCCGATGGCGGTCAGGAAATCCAGCCCCATAGCCGAGACGATGATGGCGCCGGTGACGAAGAGCATCAGGTACAGCAGCAGGAAGATGATGATGTGGGTGAGGATGCGGTGGTGACCACCTGCCCGTTGAGCTTCAGCGGCACGATGGTACTGGGGTGCAGGATGCGCTTGAACTCCAGGAAGGAATTCTTGAAGAACACCAGGTGGCGGATCAGCTTGATGCCCCCGCTGGTGGAGTAAGCGCTACCCCAGGAACATCAGCACGAAGAAGAGCATGGTCAGGCTGTTGCCCCAACTGGTGTAGTTTACCGATACGAACCCGGTGGTGGTGATGATGGAAACGACCTGGAAAATGCTGTCGCGGAAGGCCTTCTCCCAGGGCAGTAGGTGGTGCTGCTTTTCACAGTACCAGGGTAACCACGGCGCTGAGCAGGACGACGATGAAGATATAGGCCTTGAACTCGTCGCTACCCACACACCTTGCTGAACTTGCCCTTCAGGCTGAAGTAAATGACCGTGTAATTGGTCCCGGCAAAAACATGAACAGGGCGATGGGATACTGGATCGCAGGCGTATCATAAAAGTACCATGCTGGCGTTTTTGGTAGAAAACCCGCCGGTAGTATGGTCGTGAAGGCGTGGTTGATGGTATCGTAGAAGGTCATGCCGGCAAAGTACAGGATGAGCGTCAGAGCGCCGGTCAGGGCGACGTAGATCAGCCACAGCCGCTTGGCGGTTTCCCGGATGCGGGGGTGCAGCTTGTCGGAGGTCGGTACCGGGCGCTTCCGCCACGAACAGCTCGATGCCGCCAATGCCCAGCAGGGGAAATATAGCCACGGTGAGGACGATGATGCCCATGCCCCCGATCCACTGGGTCAGGCTGCGCCAGTAGAGGATGCCGGCGGGTACTACTCGATGTCGTTGAGCACCGAAGCCCCGGTGGTCGTCATGCCGGAGACTGTTTCAAAAAGGCGCCCACCACGTCGGGGATGACTCCGCTGAACAGGTATGGCAGCATGCCGAAAGTCACCATCGACAGCCACCCCATAGCTACGATGAGGTACCCCTCCCGCTTTTTGATGTCGTTGCCGCCCGGCAGGCGGATGAGCCAGAGGATGCCGCCGATGATGAGGCACACCAGCCCAGAGCTGAACAATGGTACCAGGCGTCGCCGCTGTCGAAATAATAAGAAAAAGGCAGCCCGGTAAACATGAGGCCCCTGATGATCATCAGCAGGACCGCGATGACGCGGATGATGGGGCGTACGTTGATCATGGGCTAACGAAATAGTTGTTCGAGTTTGGTAATGGCTTCCGGCAGGGCGAAGACGATCACCTTGTCGTCGATCTGCAGCTGGAACTCCCCGTCCGGGATCAGGGTGTCCTCGCCCCGGATGACCCCACCGATCAGGTAGGTTGTCGGGAAGTGCAGGTCCTTCAGCGGTTTACGGGTGATCCTGGTTCTTTTATGCACCACGTACTCGATGATCTCCGCATCCACGCCATGCAGGCTGGTGATGGTATCCACCTGTCCCTTTCGGACGAAGCGGAAGATGTTGTTGGTACCGCGATGAGCTTCTTGTTGATCATGGTGTCCACCCCGATATTCTGGGAGATGTGGATGTATTCCTTGTTCTCCACCTGGGCGATCGTCTTGTACACCCCGTGGTTTTTGGCGGTCAGGCTGGCGATGATGTTCGTCTCCGAGTTGTTGGTCAGGGCGATGAAGGCGTCCATCTGGCTGAGCCCTTCCTCTTCCATCAGGTCGATGTTGCTGGTATCGCCGTTGATGACCAGGGTATTGTGGAGCTGTTCAGTACCAGTTCCTTGCACCGCTCCTTGTCCTTCTCGATGAGGGTGACGCTGTATTCGTTCTCCAGCCGCCGGGCAGTAAATGCAGCCCCAGGGACGTGCCCCCAGGATCATCACGTTTTCGCTTTGATCTTTTCTTGCCCACGATATTGATCAGCCGGTCGATGTTGTCCTTGCGGGTGATGAAGTAGATGTGGTCGTTGCGCCGCAGGATGGTATTGCCCCGGGGATGATGGTGCGGTGCCCGCGCAGGACGGCGATGGTACCGCAGCGTCACGTCGGTGTCGATGCCGTGGATGTCACCACCAGCTTGTTGGACAGCGGGGAGTACTCGTCGAGGGTAATGCCCACGAGGTTGATCTTGCCCTCTTCGAATTCGAAGAGGTCGGTAAACGAGCATTCCTTGACCAGCCGGTAAATCTCTTCGCAATACCAGCAGCGTCGGGGAGATGAGGGAGTCGATGCCCAGTTCGCGGAACAGCTGGCGCTCCGACTCGGAGAGGTATTCCTGGTTGTTGACCCGGGCGATGGGCCTGCCGGGCGCCCATCTTCTTTACCAGGATAGCCGTCACCAGGTTGTTCTTCTCGGAAGTAGTCACTACCAGGACCAGCTTGGTACTTTAGTGAGACCTCCGCCTGCTCCAGGATGTCAATGGAGGAGGAATCTCCGCGCAGGGTCATCACGTCGAGGTGCGTAGCGGCGTAGTCCAGCACCTCCTGGTTGGAATCGATCAGCACAATATCCTGGTTTTCGTAGGTACCAGCAGCTCCGCCAGGTGAAAACCCACATCCCCTGCCCCCGCAATTATGATTTTCATTGCTTATGGTTTTCCCTGAAAATAAAAAGCTTCAGGGTTTGAAACAAATTTAGCCTGTAATCCTTAAAAAGGATGGCGGGCTTTGAGAACTGCCACTGGCTTTGTGCATTGCCGGCGCCGCCCCTCGATCCCCTAAAGGGAAGTCCTCCCAAAATGCACAAACCCAGTGGCGATGCAACTATAAACGCCCGCCCGTTTTCAGCGCAAATATCCGACATAAATCGCAAATTCCATGAAAATACTGATGGTTTGCCTGGGCAACATCTGCCGCTCCCCCTGGCGGAAGGCATTATGAAACACAAACTCCGGGAACACGGGCTGGACTGGACGGTGGACTCCGCTTAAGCACCGGCTTCTGGCACGTCGGCGAACCGCCCGACCCCCGCTCGGTAAGCACCGCCCGCCAGCACGGCCTGGACATCTCCCGCCAGCAGCGGCCCGCCAAATCCAACCCGCCGACCTGGACGACTACGACCTCATCCTGGTATGGACAGCTCCAACTACCAGGACATCCTCCGCCTGGTACCAACGGCAGCCGGCAGGAAAACAAAGTGGAAATGATCCTCAACTACGTCGACCCCGGCAGCAACCGCAACGTGCCCGACCCCTACTGGAACGACGACGGCTTCGACCGGGTGTTCCACATGCTGGACGAGGCGTGCGAGCGGGTGATTGAACGGCATGGGTAGGGCTTGGTTTGTGCTGTTATATTGTTATATTGTTATATTGTTATATTGTTATATTGTTATAATGCTGTCTTTCGACAGGCTCGGGGTGAAGTGGTTATATTGTTGATGCAATCCTGGCGGGGCAGTAGCAGAAGGTGGAGCCTGGCGCCCGGAAAATTTCGGGGCTGCTGCGAGGAGGCATGATCCTGTTCATGTAGCACCCCTTGATCCCCCACATACCTTCGCAGAGCTACGGCGGGCGGAGAAAGGGGAGGAGGCTAAACCAGCTGCAAAAACCTGTAAATCCTGTTCATCCTGTCTACCCCAAGCATTTGGCTCCCCAAATCCTGTAAATCCTGTCTCCCTCCGGTATAGGGCGCCGCCGCCTGCCGCCATCCTGTCACCTGTCCATCCCGTCCCGGAAAACCAACCTAGTACCGTCCTGAACTTATTGTCTCTTTTTTGGGTTACAAATGGGCAACGAAAGGAAAAAACCTGTATATTTGCATTCCGCTGGCGAAAGCGCTGTTAACGAACAACAAATTTTACCCCGAGCAGAGCCGAGGGGAACCAGCAACAGATAACTGAAAAGGTCGGGTGGCCGAGTGGCTAGGCAGAGGTCTGCAAAACCTCGTACGGCGGTTCGAATCCGCTCCCGACCTCAAGCTCTTCTCAAAGCCTCTCCGCGTTCGCGGAGGGGCTTTGTGCATTCAGGAGGCGTCGAAAGCGAGCTTTCGTAAGCTTCCTGGATGCGCAAAGCCAGGCCGCAGGCCAGGCTTTGAGAAGAGAGGGTTGCGCCGCCCCACCCTCCGGATGGGCGCAGCCAATCCGCTCCCCGCCTGAACCACTTTCATTAAGCTTCTTTCATTAAAGCAAGCTTTCGTAAGCCTCCTGGACGTACAAAGCCAGGCCGTAGGCCAGGCTTGTGAAGAGGGTTGAAGCGCCCCCACCCAGGATGGGCGTAGCCAATCCGCTCCCCAATGAACCACTTTCAGGTCACTTCTTTCATTAAATCGAGCTTTCGTAAGCCTCCTGGACGTACAAAGCCAGTAGCCAGTACCGCATACCAGGCTTGTGAAGAGGGTTGAAGCGCCCCGTTCCTCCGCCGGAGCCTGAAACGCCAACGAAAAAGCGGCGAAGGCAGACACCCATGATGGGCGTAGCCAATCCGCTCCCGAGGGAGAAATTATGCGCCATTTTTTTCATTCAAGAAGGGTTCTTAAAAAAAGCGAGCGCCCAAAACATTCAATTTAAATGCTTTGGGCTCGCTATTCCGGAAAGAAACATCTTTTTAATTGGCTTCCAACCTAAACGGATTATTGATCGAAAGCCGCCCGAATTTTTTCAGCAGCTCGACTATATTAGTCTGGTCAATTTTCTCTTTCTCAATAGCCTCTTTGACTTTGGGCTGGCTCAGGCTGGGAATCCTTTGGATAAAGAACGGATAAAGTTTTAAACTTGACAAGTTTTCCATACGGGAGCAGAAGGGAAACTTGTCAAGTTTTCTCCTGCCCTGCCACCAACCCCACCAACTCCCGCACCACATCCTCCAGCGTATAACAATTAGCCAGCGAAATATCCACCACCTTGCCATCTTCCCGGAGGACGCCGCTTTCCGCATCTCGGGTATTGTTGATGGCTATACTGACATTATCCGGGAGGCCGATACCTTCCAAAATTTCATAAAGCTCCAGCGTGGCCTGTTCATTATCTTTTTCTGCGAATAAGGAAATCATGCTATCTCAGGATTTTGTTTCCCGGCGGGAGGTTCATCTCCATTGCCGGAGAGTTGTTGTTTTTTAGAATATCCTGCCGCTCTTTACTGTATTGAACAGCAGACCAATTTAACGTATTCGGCAACCATCACTTCAAAGAGATTACCTCCAAATTCAATCGAGGTAAAATCAAGCCCGGTTCCGGCAAGCCAGAAGCGTACCGTGATTTTTCCGTGCCACAGGTTTGCCCGATCTTGAACGTCTGCCCCTTATTCAGGATGACCTTTACCGGGATACACAAGTGTAACAAGAATAAGGGGCTGGAGCCAATGCATCAAGCCGGTACTGGTGGCAATGTTAAATTTACTCGCTGCCGCTTCCACAATCGCCTGATAATCTTCCATCGAAAGATCGTAGTTTTCCAGGTCAATGTCCAATTCAATGGCAAGATTTTTTGCGGCGTAGGCAATGGCATCTTCATAAATGGCCGGAGAAGCGTCAATCCCGATGGACTGTTCCAGATGTGAGCAGCCAGGGGTAATGGCTGGCTGTTTGGGAGGTCAGGTAGACATATAAAGCCGGTTAGTAAGAGCATCAAAATTACCAGCGGGAGGAAAAACCCGCCGGGCTTGGGCGTTTTTTCATCTGGATCTGGGGGATGGTCTGTTGCATAGCTCAGGGTTAGGGTGGAATAGAATGATATTGCAAAGATAAGCCAATTTGGCCTATTCACGCAACTATAAAATAACCACGACACATAGCTTTTTTCTCATTATGGCTCAATTGTGCTACTTTTGAGTACCAATTTCCGGAGAATGGCAACCAGGAAGCAGTATAACAAGATCAAGAGTGTACTTAGGGAAAAACACCGAACCGGTAAGTGGTTGGCGGATGAACTGGGAGTGGATGAAACCACCGTCTCCCGCTGGTGCCGTAACATTAGGCAGCCTAGTTTCAAGACGCTTTTTGAGATAGCGGAGTTGCTGGATGTCGAACCGGGAGAATTGTTGGCCAAGCGGAATGACCTTGAGGGGTAGTACCCACTACCCAAAACAATAGAGAAGCTGCAACAACATTTCCCTAACGTCCGTATATTATTTACATATAATCACCCGGTATATAATCTTTCTTAGCAGACATTAGTAAATTGGCAACTCTGCTGTTGAGGCCAAAGCTCAATAGGAAAAACCAAAACCAACACTAAAGCGCACCACCACCATGACAGGCGAACAACTCCGGCAACTGGAAACCAAACTCTGGACGGCAGCCGACCAACTCCGGGCCAACTCCAAGCTGACGGCCTCCGAATACAGCTTTCCCGTACTGGGGCTTATCTTCCTTCGCCATGCCTTCAACCGGTATAAGAATGCCGAGGCCCAGATCGTGGAAGCTCTACCAGTACACCCACAGCGAGGCCGCCGGGCGGTGACCAAAGACGACTTCCTGGAAGCCAAGTCCATATTCCTACCGGATAATGCCAAGTGGGATTACATCGCCGAGCTACCGGAAGGGGAAGACATCGGCGAGGTGATCGACGAAGCTATGCGCTCCATAGAGCGAGAATACGAGGTGCTTCAGGGCGTATTGCCTAAGAACTACTCCATCTTCGAAAAGCAACTCCTGCAAAAGCTGGTGCGCATCTTCAATACGGAAATGCTGGACGGCGTGACCGGCGATGTGTTCTTACCGCATCTATGAGTACTTCCTGAATAAGTTTGCGATGACGGGCGCACAGGAAGGCGGGGAAATTTTTTTCACGCCACCTTCGCTGGTTAATGCCATCGTCATTACCATCGAACCGGATCACGGCGTCGTACTCGACCCTGCCTGCGGATCGGCGGGTATGTTTGTGCAGACCTACCACTTCATCGAAGAAGAAGGGTTCGACCCCGCCAGCCGGGTGACGTTCTACGGGCAGGAAAAAAGCGGATACCAACACCAAGCTGGTAAGATGAATATGACGGTGCATGGTACCTGGATGCATCCATCATTCAGGGCAATACTTTTTATGAGGATAAGCACAGCTTGGTGGGACAGTGCGACTTCGTAATGGCTAACCCACCGTTTAATGTGGATGGGGTGGACAAATCCCGCGATGCAGTGAAGACTGACCCGCGCCTGCCTTTTTCACTATGCCGAAGAACGACAACGCCAATTACCTGTGGATACAGTATTTCTACGGCTACCTCAATGAGGGCACGGTACCGGTTTCGTCATGGCATCTTCGGCATCGGATGCCGGGCATTCGGAAAAAACCATCCGGGAAAAGCTGGTGAAAACGGGGGCGGTGGATGTGATGATGTCCATCGGCACCAAATTCTTCTATACCCGCTCTCTGCCCTGCACCCTCTGGTTTTTGACCGGGGCAAGGAACGCGACGCCGAGCGGGCGGATAAGACCCTCATGCTCGACCTGCGGGATGTATTCCGGAAGGTGTCTTCCAACCTGCATGACTTCACTGAAGAACACCTGAAAAATATCCACGCCATTGTCGGGCTGTATCGGGGGAACCCAGAACATTTTCAGGCGGCGGTGGGTGAGTATGATAAACACCGGACGGATGCTCTACCCATGCCCAAAAGCTATGGGATGAATTGAGGCGATAGACGGGCTGGAACTGGATGCCTTACCACTGGATTTGGAACACCCAAAATAAAAAAGCGCACAGCCAACAACACCGTTAAAAAAAGCTACCTGGTACCTAAAGGAACGACTGAAGGTGGAGAACGGAACAGATCGTAAAACACTACAGGGCGACATGGTAAGATAGAGGAACGGATACAGGATTTCAACCACTGGGCGGATGAAGCGATCCACTTCAATAAAGAATGGAACTGGCTGACCTCCCGCTTCCCGGATGGTGAATATGCAGATGTGCCGGTACCTGTGTAAAGTAGTGTACCGGGAAGACATCGCCGCCAATGACTACAGCCTGACGCCGGGTGGGTACGTTGGCGTCGCCTCTCAGATCGACGAAGATTTCGACTACGAGGAACGCGCTACTGAGATCAAGGTGGAGTTGCAGGGGTTGAACGAGGAAGCGGCGGCATTGGCACAGCAGATTCAGGATAATCTAAATGAGTTGGGGCTATGAAGTGGGAGACCGTACAAATAAATGATGTTTCACTTGGTGTATATGATACCCTCACGCAACACCAAAACCATCCGAAAAGTGGGTAATCTTCCTTGGAATAAAGAATATCACCGAAGATGGGCATTTTGATTTTACATCGGTAAGAGATATCAGCGAAGAAGAATACCCAAAGTGGACTAGAAGGGTAACACCAAAGGAAAATGACATTGTTTTTTCGTATGAAGCTACCCTTCACAGGTATGCGATAATTCCTGAGAGGATTTGTTGGGTGCCTTGGTAGGAGAATGGCACTTATCAGGACAGACCCAGACAGAATACATTATAAATTTTTTATACTATTATTTTTTCAGCGATGAATGGAAAAAAGAGGTAAACAATTACATAATCAATGGGGCTACCGTTGATCGGATACCGATAACTAATTTTCCGGATTTTAAACTAATCCTCCCCCACTCCCCACCCAACGCCGCATTGCCACCATCCTCTCCGCCTACGACGTACCTGATCGAGAACAACCTCAAGCGCATTCGGCTACTGGAAGAAGCCGCTCAAAACATCTACCGGGAGTGGTTCGTGCATTTCCGGTTTCCTACCATGAGCAGGCGGAGTTTGGGAGGATGCCTGCCCGCCAAATGGGCGGGGGGTACCGGTGGGTGGGAGGTTTCGACCTTTTTGAAAAGGTTGATATAATGAGTGGCGGTACCCCAAAAACCTCAGAACCTTCATATTGGGATGGGGATATTCCCTTTTCACTCCTAAAGACGCTTCTTCAACTGACCATTTATACATAACCGAAACGCAAAAAAAACTTACTGAGGAAGGGCTGGCACGATGCAACAGTAAACTTTATCCAAAAGATACAGTATTTATCACCGCTAGAGGAACAGTTGGAAAAGTAAGGTTGACCATGACGGACATGGCGATGAACCAGTCGTGTTATGCGCTAAAAATGTCGAATGGGACATCTCAGCTTTTTCTGGTTGGAGCAATTCACGAAGCTGTTTCTCATTTAAAGAAAACAGCAACAGGAGGTGTCTTTGATACCATAATAGTCGACACTTTCAAGCAAATACCAATTGTCATACCGGAGATCGGATTGATTGAACTTTATCATTCGACAGTTGCACCGATTTTTAAGCAAACAGAATGTTTACAGAACCAAAATATAAGACTCAAAGAAGCCCGCGACATCCTACTCCCCCGGCTAATGAACCGAACGATTGAGGTATAGATAGCGATCCAGCTTTGCCTGAAAGGCAAAAACACACCAGCCCGAGGCATCGCCTCGGGTACAAAAGCCCGGCGGCGCCTCAGCCCTGTGAGGGCGTAACAGCAAGGCTGCCGTCACGCCCTTACAGGGCTGAAGAATGCCTGGATTTCAGAACCCAGGGCGATGCCCTGGGCGGATATTTTCAAGCCTTTCAGGCTTGTGAACGGCAATAAAAAGGCGTCGGGAAGGCCCAATCAGGAGCATCAGGCATCTGCCGGAAGGGCAACTGCTGATCCGGCCGATAGTGGTGTAGGCAGGGCTGCAAAATTGCCTGAAAGGCAAAAATATACCAGCCCGAGGCATCGCCTCGGGTACAAAAGCCCGGCGGCGGATCAGCCCTGTAAGGGCGTAACAGCATGGCTGCCGTCACGCCCTTACAGGGCTGAAGAATGCCTGGATTTCAGAACCCAGAGCGATGCCCTGGGCGGATATTTTCAAGCCTTTCAGGCTTATGGATGGCAACAAAGAGGCGTGAGCAGTGCCGAATCAGGAGCGTCAGGCATCTGCCGGAAGGGCAAAAACAATAATGAACCAAACGATAGCGGTGCAGGCAGGGCTGCAAAATTGCCTGAAAGGCAAGCACCACACCAGCCCGAGGCATCGCCTCGGGTACAATTTACCTGCGGCGGATCAGCCCTGTAAGGGCGTAACAGCAAGCAAGCTGCCGTCACGCCCTTACAGGGCTATAGAAGCCTGGATTTTCAGAACCCAGGGCGATGCCCTGGGCGGATATTTTCAAGCCTTTCAGGCTTATGGATGGCAACAAAGAGGCGTGAGCAGTGCCGAATCAGGAGCGTCAGGCATCTGCCGGAAGGGCAACTACTGATCCGGTACTGATAGTGGTGTAGGCAGGGCTGCAAAATTGCCTGAAAGGCAAAAATATACCAGCCCGAGGCATCGCCTCGGTACAAAAAAGCCCGGTGGCGCCTCAGCCCTGTGAGGGCGTAACAGCAAGGCTGCCGTCACGCCCTTACAGGGGCTGAAAGGCCTGGATTTCAAAACCCAGGGCGATGCCCTGGGCGGATATTTTCAAGCCTTTCAGGCTTATGGATGGCAACAAAGAGGCGTGAGCAGTGCCAAATCAGGAGCATCAGGCATCTGCCGGAAGGGCAAAAACAATAATGAACCAAACGATAGCGGTGCAGGCAGGGCTGCAAAATTGCCTGAAAGGCAAAAAAAACATGATAGCCCGAGGCATCGCCTCGGTACAATGCATTTACTGCGGCGGCCCAGCCCTGAAAGGGCGTAACAACAAAATTGCCTGAAAGGCAAAAACATAATAGCCCGAGGCAGCGCCTCGGTGTAAAAAATAAGCACCATTCAAGCCCTGAAAGGGCGTAACAAAACCTCCCCATCATGGCACAATCATTAGCCCAGGTTTATCTCCATTCCATTTTCAGCACCAAATACCGGCAGAACCTGATCATTCCGGAAGTAGAGGCGCCCTTATACGGTTACATCGGCGGGATCATCAAAAATATCGGAGGGACGCCTTTGGAGATCAACGGCATGCCCGACCACATCCACATTCTATCCACCCTTCCCCGGACGGTAACCATCGCCAAATACCTGGAGGAAATCAAAAAAAGCAGCAGCAAGTGGATAAAAACCCAGGATGCAGCATTCCAGAAATTTGCCTGGCAGGGGGGCTATGCCACCTTTTCGGTGAGCAGTTCTAAAGTCGAGGTGGTTGCTCGATATATCCAAAATCAAAAAGAACACCATAAAAGGCTTACGTTCCAGCAGGAGGTCATTAAATTCCTGGAGGAATACAATGTGGAATATAACGAGCAATATTTGTGGGATTGAGGAAGGGGTGTGGCAGGGTGTTACGCCCTTTCAGGGCTGGCTGACGAATGTGGCGTTTTTTCCCAGGGCGATGCCCTGGGTTTTGATGTGCTTGCCTTTCAGGCAAAGCCGGGCGCTCTACCGCAAGAGAGGCGCAACCATTGTTATGCCCTTTCAGGGCTTACTGGTTAGTACATTACCAGGGCGATGCCCTGGGCAATTATTTGCCACCCTTTCAGGGTGATGGGAAACTTTGAGTTGCTGGAATATTATTCATACGTCACATTTTTAGGATTTTTGTTACCTATTAAACCAGATATGTCACATCTTGTAACATGTATTTCAAAACCAACGTACCACTTGTAATCAGCCCATTAACCGGCAACTAGACTTTTCCCATGGCGAACGACTACTCCGAAGACCGGCTAATCGAACACACCTGCATCCAACTGCTTCAGGAATTGGGATGGGAAACCGCCGATGTCTATCACGGAGAAAATTTCGGCAGCTACGGCACTATCGGTACCGCGACACTGAAGCCGATGTCATCTTACGCGCCCGCTTCAACAAACCATCCGCACTTTGAATCCGGTATGCCCGCCCATAGTACTACGATACCGCCTACCAAACCATCACTGACATCACCTCCACCAAAACGCTGGTGGAGATCAACCTGGAGAAGTACAGATACCTAAAAGACGGCATCCCGGTTACCTATAAGAATGAGAAGGGCGAGATCATCCGCAATAAGAAGATCAAGGTGTACGACTTCGATGAACCGGCGCAAAACGATTTCCTAGCCGTCCAGCAGCTATGGGTGGAAGGCAAGTCCAAGCGAAAGCGCATAAGTAGGACGTGGTGGGTTTTGTCAATGGCATCCCGCTGCTATTTATCGAGCTAAAAAGCCCCACCACCGCAAATTGCAGGTGGCCTACGATGATAACCTGTCTGACTACCTGGATGTGATCCCCCACCTCTTTCATTGCAATGCCTTTGTGATGCTGAGCAATACCTGGACAGCAAGATCGGGGCGGCTACTTCCCACTATCAATACTTCCACGACTGGAAGCGCATCCGGGAAGAAGAAGAAGGAAGGGTCAGCCTGGAAACCATCATCAAGGGCGTGTGCGAGAAGTACCGCTTCCTCGACCTGTTTGAAAGTTTCATCCTGTTTGATGACTCCATCAGTAGGTACCGTCAAGCTCATTGCCCGGAACCATCAGTTCATTGGCGTCAATAAGGCCATCGAGCATTACAAAGAACAAACTGCCCGTTTTCTGCGGGGTGAGATCAACCAGGAAGAACGGCAAAAACTGGGGGTTTTCTGGCATACTCAGGGTTCCGGCAAGAGCTATTCGATGGTATTCCTGGCCCAAAAGATACATCGGAAAATACCAGGTTCCTATACCTTTCTGATCGTCACCGACCGGGAAGAACTCGATAAGCAGATATATGGCACCTTCGCCAGCGTGGGGGTGGTGGACGACAAGCGGCTACGGGCCAAAAGTGGTAAACACTTACAACACCTGCTGGAAACCGACAGCCGCTTTATATTCACCCTCATTCACAAGTTCAACTTCGAACAGGAGATCACCGAGCGGGACGATATCATCGTCATATCCGATGAAGCCCACCGGACGCAAGGCGGCACCCTGGCCCTCAACATGCGTAATGCTATTCCCAATGCCTCCTACATGGGCTTCACCGGCACCCCGCTTTTCAAAGACGATGAACTGACCCGGCGCATCTTTGGCGATTATGTCTCCATCTACGACTTCAAGCGGTCGATTGAAGATGGGGCCACCGTACCCTTATATTATGAGAACCGGGGCGAAAAGCTCAAGCTCTCCAACCCGGAGATCACTCAGCAGATGCGCGACGCCATCGAAGAAGCTGACCTTGACCCTGACCAGAAAGCCAGCGTGGAGCGACAATTTGCACGGGAATACCCCATCATCACCGCAGAGAAGCGGCTGCGCTCTATCGCTAAAGATGTAGTCTGGCATTTCAACAACCGGGGCTACAAAGGCAAGGGCATGTTCGTGGCCATCGACAAGGTCACGGCCGTCAAAATGTATGATTTCATCACCGAAGAATGGCAAAAGTACATCGGCGAAACCGAAAAGAACCTCAAGCGCATCACCGGCGACCAGGAGCGGCTGGTAGCCGAGCGGGATTTGAAATGGGCAAGGGAGACGGAGATCGCCGTGGTGGTCAGCTCGGAGCAAAACGAGATCAAGAAATTCCAGAACTGGGGTATGGACATCGAACCCCACCGCTACAAGATGAACACCCGCGACCTGGAGACGGAATTTAAGGATGAAGACCACCCCTTCCGCTTTGTCATCGTCTGCGCCATGTGGATCACCGGTTTCGATGTGAAGTCCCTGTCCACCATGTACCTGGATAAACCCCTAAAGAGCCACACCCTGATGCAAACCATCGCTCGTACCAACCGGGTGCATACCGGCAAGAACAACACACCTGATCGTTGATTACATCGAAACCTATAAATCCTTGCTGGAAGCTCTAGCCATCTACGCCGTTGGTAAGCGGAAAGAGGGCGGCAGTGGTGAAGGCGAGATCGAACCGCCAGTCAAACCTCTGGAAGAACTCATTGAAAGCCTGGAGGAAAGCATAATGGCTACCGAGCAATTCCTGAAAGATGAAGTGGATTTCGACCTGGGAACCATAGTGAATGCCGACAGCCAATTAGACCGCCTGGTGGCCGTGCAGGCCGGGGTCAATGCTGTGTACCAAACCGATGAAACCAAGAACAAATTCGGTGTACTGGCCCGAGAGGTATTCAAACGCTTCAAAGTACCTGATGCCGGACACCGCTATTAACGAATACAGGCCCCGTAGAGACGCCATCAATGCCATCTATGCGGTCATACAGGAGAACACCGAAACTGCCGATATATCGGCTGTAATGAGCCGCATACAGCAAATCGTTGACCGCTCCATCCATAGCCTGGACATCGCCCTGGAACCCACCGAAGACTACGGCGTAAAGGTTGACCTCAGCACACTTGATTTCGAGAAGATCGAAGAAGAATTCAGTAAGCCCAATAAGCAATACACCACCGTCCAATCGCTAAAGAACATCGTCGGTAAAGCTCAACCGCATGCTGGATCAGAACCCTACCCGCATTGACTACTATGAACGCTACCAGAAGATCATCGAGGAATACAATCAGGGCAAAGATACCGTAACCATCGAAGAAATCTTCCGTAAACTTAAAGAGTTCGTGCAGGATTTGACTGAAGAAGCAGCGCGGTACCGCCCGTGAAAACCTCACTGAAAATGAACAGACTATCTTCGACCTTCTGCGTCAAGGCAAACAACTGAAGGATAAAGACCGGCATGAGGTCAAAGAGATCGCCCGCGAGCTACTGGAACAACTGGAAGCGGAAAAGCTCCGGGTGGATCATTGGGCCGAGAAGGCACAGACCAGGGCGGCGGTGCGCAAGGCGATCAATGACTATCTGTTCTCGAAGTTGCCTTACCCTACTTATGATGATGATGACATACAGGTGAAGACGGAGGTGTTGTTTGAGTATTTTAGGACGGGGTATGGGGGGGCGGCGGCGTAGGTGTATACCCCAAGTCTCCGTACTCACACCGATCCTTTCTGGGCCTTGGTTGACCGGGTGCTGCCAGATGATAGTGATTAGGGGGATAGTTGAATAAAAATACAAACATATTCGCTTGTTATAGTGATCTCCTTGCTTTCTTTACTGATTTCATGCTATGTGGCGTTCTACAAATAATTTGTAATAACCAATATTTGATCAAACAGACAACGCTTCTAAGACGAGATCAAATCTTACATACCCCCGCCGGGCTTACGCGCGGAAAAAATATTCAAATGGACAAATAGTCAATCCTGTAGGCAACGGCAGCTATTCCCGTACACCTGATAGCTGTAGCCGTTACGCAGCCTACCGCTATAGAATTCGTAGCACCATGCGGACTGCGGTTCAATCTCCGTCCCGCACCAGTAGACGCCGCCCAGCTCTAGGCCGTAGTAACCGCCACCGGGGTCCCGCCAGCCGCCAAGGAGCGCATTGAAGCCACTACCGCCGTCTTCAATCAGAGCTTCATAGGCCTGTCCTGTGGTACCATAAAAAGTAATTAACTCTGTAATTTCTTGATGTGTCGGTAATCGCCAACCAGGAGGACAAGCTTCTTTAGCGGAATCCCAGGAATACAGTCGTCCATAAATTGAACCCAAATAAGGATCGTCATTATACCACCAGGAATCTTCCATTTCATAATTTAGGTTTTCGGCCATCCAAAAGGACCCCCTGAGATTAACTACCCAATACACTTGTCCGTCACGAGGATCAGTAATTTGCTCGAGTTCAGGTTCAGGTTCAGGTTCAGGTTCAGGCAAAGGATCGTCCTTTTTACACCCGAAATTCACAAAAATTACGGGCAATAAAAACATCAGGCTATAAATGATCTTTTTCATGATGCTCCGCTTTTAAGTTAGTAAATCAGGTATGTTAAAAGTGAGAAGATGTTTCGATGGCATGGTTGGCATCATGTCTTTCAAATAGCAAAACATCCCGTAAAACGCAATGATTATAGTCACTAGTGATAAGTGAATATTTTCAGGGATTAGGCTAGAATGAAAAGTTAAAACTGTCAGTTGGTTAAAAGCTTAATATGTTTGAGGTGCCTGATCACATCGTGCTTATTACAAATAATTGCCGATGACTTGGCGATATTCCCGCTGGGTTGCCTCCCATCCTAAAACTCCTTATCTTTACAGTCCAGGATCGAAACGCCGATCCCCAAATCAAAGAGCCAAGAAAAGGCGGTTGTAGAGCTTGATTGAAGGCAGTCATTTGGGCTACAAACATCAGCTTACGGAACCTCACTTCGGCTATTTCTTCGTCCGTAGCTCTGCTATGCACTCAGAAATGGGCCTCGTGAGAACCCAAAATCTGATGTTTTCGCGTCCAAAGCACCGCCTCCAAACAAACTCTGGAGGCAAAAACCGGCAAATTTGTCCCCCAAACTGTCCCCCGGAAAAATGAATTTGATCTAATTGATTGAAAATAAAGGAGTTAGGGTGCGTGATTCAAGTACGCTCCCGACCTCAACGAAAACCGAAGCCTCCCCGCGAATTTCGCGGAGGGGCTTCGGTTTTCGTTGTTGCGCCCCCCTCTCCGGATGGGCGCAGCCAATCCGCTCCAGGAGTAATTTAGCGGCTCACCCTTTCAAAAGCCCCTGCCATCCCTCCATTTTTCACGCTTTTATCCAAATCTTTCATAAACACCACCAAATACTAAAGTTCCCGGAAAGGGAGGTGAATTTCCTGTTGATTTGAGGTTGAAATCAAATTTGTCAAACCTAAAACTCAATTTGAAATGGGAAATTTCACAAAATATTTTCAGCAAATCATTACTGCTCTTTTTACACTTCTTATAGGTGCTTCAATGCTTCCTTTGAGTGGCCAAAATGTGGCCTGGCTATCACAACTGGCTCATCCATCTAACACGGAATCCTGGGCTGCTAAAGCCATCGCGGCCGATCATCTGGATAATGCCTTTACAGTTGGGCATCAGGGCAATTCCCATAATGCCACCTATGATTTAATGTTGGCCAAGCAAGGGCCCCATGGTGGCCGGGCCTGGCAAAAAGTATACAATCCTTCTTCCGGAGATATAATAGCCAACGACCTGGCATATGTGCTTCCCAAGAATCTGGTGGCCGTAGTTGGCAGCTATAATGGCAGTGCCTACCTGGGGTTTTTTGATGCTATGAATGGCAATAATGTCGCAGACTATATTTTCCCTGGTGATGGCTACATACAAAGCGTCAAGTACCATGCGGGGCATATTTACGTGGTGGGCAATTTTGGCATGAGCACCGGCCTGGGCAATGGGTTCAACTTCAGCTCTGCTGGTGCGTATAATGCCTTTGTCGCCAAACTTGATTTAAATGGCAACACCATCGATGCAGTACATTTTACTTCTCCCGCAGGGCTGAAAGGTTTTGACCTGGTACTTGATGATAGTGGCAACGTTTATTTTTCAGCAGCAGTGAAGAACAGCGTCCAATTTTTCGACAGCAATAACACCCTGTATACCAACAGTTTCAGCGAACACATTCTTGCCACTAGCCTGGATAATAACCTGGACGTAAACTGGGCGGAGTTTGTGCATTTTACCAACTATGTTTTTACACCTGATAACCTGAATAATCGATTTGGCCTGGAATACCCTGTTGCTCTAACCAATGATCAAGCTGCCCTGGTGGTGGCGGGGCAATCCATTGATGATCAAGTGAATGGGTTAGGCTCTTTTGTCAATACACTAAGTACTGTAAACGGGCAAGCCGGCGTTTCGAATGAATTGACAAGGGCTAGGATACACGATATCGCTATTTCCGAATGCAATGATTTATTTATTACCGGTTCAAAATCCTCAGGCAACAGTCTTCGCCATCCCAATAGTTCGGCCCCTTGTGGATCTGTCTTCTTTACGGGTAAGTATAATGTTTATACACTGGCTCAGGCGTACCTTAAGGAAGAAGTATCCGGATGCTCTTATGGTGAAGGCATCGCGCTGGATAATAAGAATATCCCCATTAGTTGTGGCTATTTTAGCTGTGATGCCTTGATGAATCAATTTACCATTGATACCTATCACCTTTTTATCAACCCCTGTTCCTCAGGTATAGAAAATGGCGCCGTACTGAAAGTTTCAGAAGAAGAGGGGTGCTGTAAAGAAGAGGTAAGCATCACTAAGATGCTGGAGCATTGTGAAGAAGGAGCCTTTCCGCATTTATCTGTCAGTTTTTCAAATTGGACGCAAATACGCTGGTATCAGGACGGCATTCTTTTGCCGGCCTTCCATAACCAGACACAGATACCAGCCAATCAAAGTGGTTTGTACCAGGTCAAAGTACAATATGATGAGCATTGCACGGCCAGTGACCTGGTAAGCATTACTCCTCAACCAGCAGCAGGCGGCAATACATCCAGCAGCAAAGTTGACGCTCCTGCTTTTACCAGCCTGGCATACCCGGCGGCGGCTAATGATCATATCACCGTCAGCGCCATGAATGATGGTTTGTTTGTTTCTGAATATTACACTAATGGATTGCTGATGGGGCAGAAAAAATATACCCTTTCTGATGATCAGTTCTCTGCGGTGTTTTCAGGAGATAAAATAGATGACAATAGCGGCCATGCATTTGTAAGCCACGCCATTAAGGATGCGGAAAGTGGGAAAAATGACTTAGCCATGATGCGCTTCGATGAAAAGGGGAATTTGGTATGGCAGAAAAAGATCGAAAGCACTGCTAATGATTCTGATCTCAACCTTGGCAACTTGATTTCAAGTGGCAATGATGTATTGGCAGCTGGCACGGTTACCAACGTATCTGCTGTTGGCGCAACTGATATTTTCGTAATAAAGACTGATTTGAATGGTAATGTAAGTACATCTGTTTTTTATCAATTTGATGCTTATTCTGTCAGTTACATCAGAGTACATGAAGTAGGCCCTGTTCTGGGGGATGAGAAATACGCTGTTTCCGGAATATTACGCCCCTACGATCCCCTTTCGAATGCCAGGCTACCGTTTATTTTACTATTGAACGAAAACGGAGGTTGGGAGGAGACGATACTCATTGATCAGTCAGATATTGGAATCATTCAACGCCTGGTAGTTACGAGTAATCAAAACATTATTGCGATGCTCAATAGCGAACCGGTTGGAGAGGTTCTTTTTCTGAACCTGTCATTGACTTCGAATAACCATCCTCAGGGGGCAGTTACTACCGCACAAACCAACTATTTGTACAGCTTAAGGGCAGCTTCCGGCAAAACAACGACCGGCTTTGAACTCAATATTGAAAACAATGACGAATTGCTAATATTTGGAAATACGAGTGGCAACTTTGGTGAACCCAACTTCCCTTTTCTGGCAAGGTTAGGCGCTGCAGGCAATGTCCTATGGTCCTGGGAATATACCAATACTGATTTCAATAAATTATTAATTGGCTCATCACTGGAAAGAACAAGCAACAACGAGTTGTTGTTTTCTGGCTTCAGCATTCCTTTAAGTAATGGAACTACTGGCATTTGGTCGGCCAAAACCGACGACAATGGCGTTATGGCCAATTGCGAATGCAGCCAGAACCTGGATGTAGTAGTTAACTCCGTCGGAATGCCTTCATTGATGGTGGAACCCATTCCATCTATGGCTCCATTACAATTTGTCAGCCCTCCTTTGCAGTACACACTAAGTGAAACGGGTTACTCCCAGGTATTTTGCGATTATAGCCCGGAAATGATCTGCGAGGACTGCCCGGACAATATCATCACGAACCCCGGTTTCAACGAGGGAAGTGGTTTTCCCGACAACTGGGCAAATTCTGGCCATACGCCTCAGGCAAGTAATGATTTCTGTGATAATGAGGTATCTATGCAAATGTGGGGCAACCAGGATGTGGGAGAGGCTATAGAACAAGGAAACCTGAATATTAAACAGGGATACACCTATAAGATTAGCTTTTGCGCACGCTTTGTGCCTGAAGCAACCCTGCCAACACCTTATGTGCGTTTCAAATTCGTAGCGTCCAATCAATCGACGGTACCCTTCAACTGCACATCGAATTGTGCTGTGATGGGAATTTCCCAACAGGTCACTTCAGAAGAATGGGCATGCTATGAGCTGCCGGCCTGGACAGCTGATGCGGATTACAGCTATATTCAAATTAAGGCGCAGAATGATAATCCGGATAGTGGTACACCCACTAATGTATCCTGGGGAAGAATTGATAATATTTGTGTAACCCCAATAAGCAGCTGCAGTGCCGAATATATTTGGAACCAAACGGAAGGGTGCAAGGAGCTTGAATTTAATGCTACCTACGGTGGGGCCAATGCTACTTACAGCTGGAATTTTGGCGGCCAGGGAACGGCCACCGGCCAGAACCCTACCTTTCAGTTCAGTCAGATGGGCAGTTATAATGTTTGTTTGACGGTCAACACCGGGGAAGAGGAATGCACATACTGTGAAATAATTGGTGTTGGAGATACTGTTATGCCAACATTAGATTGTCCGGCGAGCATACCCGCATTCTTCGATGGGTGTAATAACCTTGTTCCAAATTTGACGACTCAGGTAGCCGCAACGGATAATTGTAATGTAACCCTATCGCAGTCTATTCCTCCGGGCACCATCATTCTTCAGGATACTCCGGTTGTGGTTACTGCCTCTGACGGCGCCAACCAGGTAGATTGCACGATAGAAGTAACATTTTCACCGGAGACAGTTGCCCCTGAAATAACATGTCCTGATGATCAATTCTTCTCTATAAACTGTGGCGCGAATGGTGGATTTTTCCCGATCATACCTCCTGCGGCAACAGATAACTGCACCGGTACCCCAAATATTATCTGTACGCCTGCCCTCAATAGTTTTTTCCCGGCCGGCACAACAATCGTTTCCTGCTACGCAGTAGACGATTATGGAAACACCTCTGCCACGTGTACCTTCACCGTAACTGCTGAAGAGAGTGGAAATCCGCTGGACATTATCTGTCCGCCATCGCAAATGCTGCCTGTTGATGCCAATTGTGAAGCCATTACTCCCGATTTCACAGCTGATGTTGTCATTAATGGTGGCTGTCCTCCCTATATGATTATGCAGACACCCGCTCCAGGTACTGTTGTCACCAATCCTACTTCCATACAAATAAAGGTGGAGGACAATACTGGCCAAATGGCAGCTTGCGGATTGGGCATTGAATTGATAGACAATATCGATCCTGTTATGGAGTGCCCTCCGGATATTAGTATTCGCCCGGGCGATCCTACGAGCATCGACTATACCGGCGAGGCACAGGCTACCGACAATTGTGGAATACAGTCCATAGATTATGAAGACGATTACGAAGGTACGGAGCCATGCCCATTGACGATCATTCGTACCTGGTATGCGGCCGATTATTTTGGAAATACTACTTCCTGCCAGCAAATAATCAATGTGGAATGCCCTCCTATGTCTACTTGTGAAAATAATAGCCTGCAAAATGGTGATTTTCAGGCAGGCTTGGTTGCAGGAGACCTCAACTTCAATGGCGACGTAGACCACTGGGAAGCCATCCCCGGTTCTACCCCTCAGGTAATTGATAGTGAAGGATGCCAGGAATATGGAAGTATACAACTATGGGGCAACCAGGTTGTTGGTGAAGGCTTCCGGCAAAATGTAAGCCTGATAGCCGGGAATTCCTACGACATCACCTTCTGCGGCCAGTGGCTCCCTTTCGTTCAGGATAGCGTCCGGGTGCGGTTCAGAGCTACGGTTGGTGGAGCAGGTATCACCCAAAACAACCACCTGCCCTGCAACGGCCCGGATTGTGAGGAAATATGGCTGTCCCCCGTCCTGGATGTGAATTGGAATACCTATACCATATCCGGCTGGACACCTGCTGCTGATTATGACATGCTGGTCGTCACGCTTTGGAATAATTACGATATCGATAATGGAGATTATGTATCCTGGGCAAGAATCGATGATATCTGTATCGGAAATATTGTTACTTCTGCCCAGAAGGAAGTATTTCAGGAAAACGAATTAACCGTTTACCCTAATCCCACCAATACTGGCGTTTACCTTTCCCTGGAAAAGCAGATTAAAGGCCCGGTGGAATTGCACCTGATGACACTCAGTGGGAAACTGCTTAACCGACAAATCCTGGAAACACAGGAGGATACACAATACATTGATTTGTCCAACCTGCCGGCAAGCGTTTATCTGGTCCTGCTTATAGACAGAGCAGGTAATGTGTGGCGGCAAAAAGTTGTGAAGCAGTAGGGAAATCAGTGAGATAGAAAAGGCTTGGCCCGTTAATTCCGGCCAGGCCTTTTCTTTTATAAGACTGATATTTCACCTTCCTTACTGGATATTTCCGGATTCCTGCCAAATAATAAAAGTACGGGAATAGGCCTCCCATAGCCCTTAACTTGTTATCGAAATCAAGATAATTAAACCTAAAACAACACAATCATGAAACAACTGATCATCACTTTACTTATAGCCAGTTCTTTTTCTTCTATTAACGCCCAATATGGCGTATACAAAACCTACGAAGATTATCAAAACGGCAAGCTTATAGAATACTCGGAATCTGGTGCCCGGATATCCATAAGATTCAACAAATTTACCTTAACATTCCAGGATGAGAAAGGGGAAACGGTAAAATACAAGCTGGGTGAAGAGAACATCTGGGGCTATCAATTTGGCCCTCGCTTGTTTCGCCTTGATGAAAAAAATGAACCCTGGCTTATAACCGAATTCGGAGATTTGGTGGTTTACCTCTATCATACTTCAGTAGCCTATCCCCAAGGGGATGAAATCGTTTACAAATTTAACCCGGCCGCTCCCATGAAGGTGTCCATTGGCAAAAACGGGAAAATGGAAAAATTGACCAAAGATTATCTTTTGAGCGTATTTAAAGATGATCCGGAGACTTTAGCAGCGCTTAAGAAAGTAAAATCTAAACCTGCTGCCCTTTTCGAGTTTCTGTTAAATGGATAGCCCGGACGATAAAGATAAGTACTCAGTTTAACAACAATTATCATGAAAACGATCACATCATCTATCGCAATACTTCTTTCACTCTTACTAAGCAGCAGTTTTTCAGTTGCAACTGCTCAAACCGCTTCCGAAACATCCAGCATTTGGGCAGACGATGGAAAGGCGGACACTCCACCGTTCTATTCTCCGGAAGAAAGTTGTGAACGGATTATCGGCACTATCGAATGGGAGTACGTTCTGTATAAAGGTTTTAACACAGAAGGTGTCTTTGGTGGGCTGGGAGCTATGAATTATTTCGAGATCAGGCAAGACTCAGCTTTTTATAAAGGCGTGAACGGGAATTATCTGGACAGAGGGATCTGCCACTGCCAGGATGGAAAACTCACCGTGCACTGGACAGAAAAACTGGGCCGCAAAATTACTTATCAGCTACATTTTGAAGATTCCATCACCGTCGAACTCAGGTATTTTGATTACAAAAAAAATATGGAGTACCTGTTAAGTGGGGACACTACTCTGCTAACTGGTGAAATGGATAATCCGACTAAAGTCAGAGGAAAAATACTGGAGTTTGACCCCTTTAAAAAACCAGAAGAAGGCGCTTATGATGAAAATGGGAAAAAAACAGGCACCTGGAAAATTTATTACGCCAACGGGGCGCTGGAAGAAGAAGGTGTATATGTCGATGGAGAGAAGAATGGCCTATGGAAGCGATATTTCAAAACAGGCGGCCTTCGAAGCGAAGGGATCTACGAAAACGGGAGGGAGGAAAAAGAGTGGAAATACTATTCTCAGGACGGGCAAATAGAGGCTTTAGGAGGCTATGAAGCCGGTGAAAAAAACGGAGAATGGCAGCTTTTTTCCTCCACCGGCCAATTGTCAGGTATCAAGACTTATGCAAAGGGTTACCTGGAAGGGCCTTACAAGGCCTACAATCCGGAAGGGCAACTGAGGATAGACGGTTTCTTTAAAAAGAGCCAGCAGGATGGAATGTGGCATACCTATTACCCCAGTGGGAAACTAAAGGAGAAAGGTGCCTTTGATATGGAACAAAAAACCGGTAGCTGGTCCTTCTATTATGAAAACGGCCAACTGGAGAAAGAAGGCCCTATGGAAGGGGGCAGAATGGAATATATCCATCAGGGTGCCTGGAAGTTCTATTACGAGAACGGCCAGCTGCAGAAGAAGGGTAGTTTCATAGATGGACAACAAACCGGTACCTGGTACTTCTATCAGGAAGATGGCCTTCCGGTTGCCGAAGGTAATTTTACGGAAGGGGTGATGTCAGGGCATTGGAAAATGTATCACCAGGACGGCGTACTAAAAAGGGAGGGTAACTACCTGGATGGTGAACTAACCGGTGAGTGGTTGCTTTTCCACACCAATGGAGAGCTATATCAGAAAAGCCTGTGGAAGCAAAACCGGTTACTGGAAATCATAGAATGTAAAGATGGGCAAGGCAATGATCTGTATATTGGAACATTAAAGAACGGGAATGGAACTGTTATTGCTTATGATATGGATGGGAATGCCTTAGGAGAATTTGAGTATATCGATGGCGAAAGTCAATAACAAACTGTATGAGATAACGTACAGGAAACAAGCTTAGCAATAGGTTTTGTGCATTCAGGGCTGACTTCCCCTTTAGGGGGTCGAGGGGCGGCGCGGGCAATGCGCAAAACCTATTGCTGTTGAGTATAATTGAACTATCCCGGGAAAAATACTTGCGTTCCCTTTAGGCACGTATGCATAGATGCTGATCTTTAGCGTCAGTACGTTAGGAGGTTAGGGCGAAATCAAGTATTTTCATAGCCTATGATTGTACATTTTCCTTCATGAAAGCTACATTTTACGTCACGGGGCTGCTGTTTGTGCTTTGCCTGTCCAACCTCCAGGGCCAGCGCCCGCACCCCGCCTGGCGCAACTATACCCCCGATGATGGCCTGCCTGCTTCCGAGGTGCACTACTGCCTTGAAACGCCGGACGGCTATATGTGGTTTGCCACCGACAATGGCCTGAGCCGCTTTGATGGCTACTCCTTCAAAAACTATGGCGCCAAGGAAGGCCTGGGCGATCCCGTGATCTTTTATATGCAGCTGGATACTGTGGGCAGGCTTTGGCTGGCTACCATGTCGGGAAGGTTGTATTATCTGGAGCAGGGCCGGATCATTCCCTGTCCCTACAATGAAGCTATAAAAAGCAAGTTAAAGGAATCTACTGGTGTAAAACAAATAACCAATATACAGCCCCGTGATTTTTATATCGATGAACAGAACAACAAATACATCCGGTATCGCGACTTCGGAATTATGCAAATCACGCCTGGAGATTCTTTGATTCATCATATGCCCGCCCTGAAGAATGCAGAACATTTAGGGTTGGATGTGAATGGCAGATGGCTATTTAGTTGGAGCTTGCCCAAAGACATTTCCATCAAACAAGCCAACGTAAGAGAATTCTGGGATAAAGGAATTTACCCGCCAATAGAAATAATTAGTGATTCGACTTTCTATATAGAAAATGTCATTCGTTCAGAAGAAGTATCACATCATTGGCTCAAAATGATAAATGGTACTTTATACCTGTATAGCAGTTTCCGCTTCTATGAATTGAAGAAAGGAGTTGTTTCCAGGGTTATATACAAGCCTTCCCATTTTGGAGAATACAAGCGTTTTTATGAAAATAAAAAGGGGCAACTATTCGTAGCTTCAGAAAATGGAGCAGGCTTATTGCACTATGATGATTTTGAAGACTTGGCTACGGGAAGCCCGGAAATATTGCTTCCCGGCACTACCCCCAGTCATATCTTTGAAGACAGCAGGGGTAATTTTTGGGTCAGCACTACCGATAATGGCCTCTTTGTGGCTAATAATATGGATTGGGAAATTTACGACCAATCTACCGGCCTGGCCTCCAACCTGGTAAGTAGTATTGCCGTAAAAAATGAATCTGAGCTTTTTGTTGGCTTGCGATTGGGCAATATTTACCAGGTCAATAGCCAGGAAGATCAAATCACCTTACTTCCTCCTTTCAACAATAATAATAACATACTTTATGATATGGCCTATCATCCAGGCCTGGATGAGCTATGGATCGGCATTACCGGCCATTATTATTTTAAAGATGGTAAATGGGGCCAGGTCCTCCATAATTATTATGATGAGTACAAAAAAGCAATGGCCGTTGCGTCTAATGTACTAGGTAGGAACCTAAGCTTACAAAAAAACGGAAATCATTTGTGGGGAGGGAATATTAATTTCTTTGGAGGTATAGACATTTTGAACAAAAAAGCGATTATTTGGTCACACGAAAAAATACCGGTCAGAGACCGAACATTAATTGCCCATCAAACCGCCGAGGATACTATATGGGTAGGAAATACAAGGGGGCTATTCCTATTGAAAGGGATTCAGGATACCACCTTACACCGCCCCGAACCATTTGATTCCTTATTGGCTACCCGGATAGAAGACCTGGCAGAACTTTCTGATGGCAGCCTGGCCATCGCCTCTAAAGGGCAGGGGGTTTTGGTAAAGAAAGGTCCTGTACTCCGGGTTATAGACGTAGATAATGGCCTGACAACCGACATGATCGAGAATGTGTATGTGGATGAAAGAGATAACATCTGGGCAGGCACACTAAATGGCCTGAACAAAATCAGCGGCTTCTCCTGGAAGGACAGCAGCAGCCTGCTCGTGCGGCAATATACCACCCACAACGGGCTTCCTTCGAATGAGGTCAACAAAGTAGAGTCTATTGGTAATGACATCTGGGTAGCTACCAATAACGGCTTATTGCATTTTATAGACCGGGATACGATCAATACCATTTCCAGTCCACCGATTCTCGAAAAACTTATTGTCAATGGAGTGGAAATGCCTTTCGTAGCAGATACTTCCCTTAGCTACGATCAAAATAGTATAAACATTCAATATCTTACCATTAATTTCCGTCAGGATGGAGATATCCTGTACCGCTACCGCCTACTTCCAAATCAGGAAGAATGGGTGAATACCAAAGGCCGAAGTATAAACTTCTCCAGCCTTAAGGAAGGCAACTACACTTTCGAAGTACAAAGTCAGAATGAGGATAAAGTATGGAGCAACACCACTGCTTATAGTTTTAATGTGCTTCCTCCTTTTTGGAGGAGCTGGTGGTTCAGGTCCCTGGCAGCACTTATGCTGGGGCTCATCGCCTACAGCCTTTATAAATACCGAACAAATCAACTGAAACAAGAGGCGGCGATAGCCCTTCAAATGTCTGAACTGGAGCGCTCGGCCCTACGCGCACAAATGAATCCCCACTTCATTTTCAACAGCCTGAACTCCATTTCTAACTTTATCAACAAAGGCGACAAACGATCTGCCAATCACTACCTTTCCACCTTTGCCAAACTAATCCGTGGCATTCTAAACCACTCCCGCTCTGAGCGCATCAGCCTGGAAGATGAACTGCAGGTTTTAAACAACTACATGAAACTGGAGCAATTGCGCTTTGAGCGCCGCTTTGACTTCCATATAGAGCTGGCTGAGGGCGTTGAGCCCTTCGAAATTGAAATCCCCCCCATGATGGTACAGCCTTTCATCGAAAATGCCATAATACACGGCCTTTCCAGAAAAGAGGGCCCAGGGAAGATCGGGCTGAAATACGAGCTGCAAAACGGACACCTCAAAGTATCCATTACCGATAATGGTGTTGGGATCACGCAATCAAAGGCCTCCAAGGCAAACGACTCCAGAATGCATAGATCTGTAGGCATGGCCATCACAAAAAAGCGCTTGGAGATGCTGTCGGATCAACATAAACAAGGCCGGTTCGAAGTGGAGGAATTAAAGGATGCTAAAGGTAATATCAGTGGCACACAGGTGCAGGTCTGGATTCCGATTGCTTAGAGCCTGATGTTAGCAAACCTAATTAAATGGTAAGTAGTGGGACACATTTATTATAATTGTTACTGCTTCGAGGGCGTAGCTTTATGGGCCTATTTCAGTAACCAATGTTAGATGGCTATATTGCTATATTGTTACACCCATTGTGTCCAAAACTTCTAAGGGTCAAAAATTTTTCTGCCTCTCCTGAGCCTTTCGAATGGCGTGAATAAATCCTCCCGGTTCAGTAATCACAAAAAGGTCCTCCCGCCCGGAAATACTAGTTATACGCATACCATTGCTTGCCATGTCATAGAGCAGGAATGTCTGAAGCTCTTTTATGTCCTGCAATTGGACTTCCCAGTGCAAATGCCCTTTGGGGAAAGCATGCTGTCGAAAAGCCAGGGCCTGCCTTGTCAAAATCAATGTTCCTTCCAATTGATTTTTACCATCCCATAAAACAGCTTCTGTTTCCCGGATAGGATTAATGTTGCTACGTTTATATTTCATAGGCTGCCGGCTAAATTTGGAAATCAATACCTTTTACTTGTTCCAAAGGTCTGATGAATAGCCGGTCTGTCTCTAAGATTTTATTATCAGGTAGGATCGGTGAAATATTTGGGGGGATTGTTAAAAAATGGATTTTTCATTTCCCCGTTCTTTCTTTCAAGGCCTCAATAAAGGCTTCCTTTTTATTTCTGGAAATTGATACCTTACTGCCATCTTTCATCAAGGCATAGCCACCATCTTCGCGCAAGATTTTTGTTACGTAATTGAGGTTGACAATATGCGACTGGTGCGGCCTGAAAAAGGAATCATTGGGCAGTAATTCTTCAAAGGTCTTAATGGTTTTAGTGACTGTGATCCGCTCCCCGGAGGCCAAATAAAAGGTGGTGTAATTTACATCAGAATTAAGGCGGACGATATCCTCCAGTTCGATGAAATGCATGCCTTCGCTCGAGTTCAAAACGATTCGTTCAAATTTTTTCTCTTTAGCCGTCTCCAGCAGCCCGGATAGTTGTTCTGTAAAGGCAGGGTTGCTTTTTCCTGCTTCAATTTTATCGATAGCTTGTATAAGTTCTTCTATATCGATAGGCTTGAGCAGATAATCAACTGCATTGTACTTGAAGGCCTTGATGGCAAATTCATCAAATGCCGTTTGGAAGATCACATTGAAAGCAGGCGTTCTGAATTTATCCATGAGGTCAAATCCGGTGCCGTCATCCATTTGCACATCCAGCAGGATAGCGTCCGGCTGCAATTGCCGGATCAGCTTAAAACTTTCAGTTACTCCATTCGCTTCTCCGATTATTTCTACTTCCGGGCAATATTCGGTGAGCAGGTTTCTTAGGTGTTCACGAGCTGGAGCTTCGTCGTCAATTATGATTATTCTTTTCATCTAATTATGGGTATTGGTGTTCTGGAATTGCTCCACTATTGGATCTCTGTCACGATTTTAACAATTTTCGGGGAGACTCTGAAAGAAATGCTGTTAAATCAGCTGGTTAGCTAAGCGCAGATACGCTTAGGTGAACTATCCCTGGTCGGGTATTTATAAGGCAGCTCTACACTAAGGGTTGTGGAAAGAATAAGTTATGAATAATTGGGTTGCTTATTTTGGCGCTAGACGAGGCACAAAACGCAGGCATAGCCAAAGCTACGGCGAGTATTTGTAACTGCCTGCCCCGCACACGCAGTGTCGGGGAAGTATAGCGCCAAAAGAAGCAGCCAAGTGTTATAAGTTATTCTTTACACAACCCTAAGGCATCGAAAATGCCATTTCTCCTCCCTCTCCCCTGCCAACCCAAATCCACCGATACTGACAATCCTCATTGCCCCTCTCCCTCATTACCCCTATGTTTGGCCCGCCGCCATCCCTCCCGTGGCAAAACCCCAATGACGAGAAAGAAGCGGAACAGCCCCTGATACAAGTCTATCCCAATCCTGTTATTGACCGGCTCCACGTAGTTTCCGAAGGGAACAGCACTTTGCAGGTAATCGATATGCTGGGCAGGTTTTTTATGAAAAGAGGCTTTTCAGATGAAATAGAGTTAACGCTTTCATTCCTGAAACCAGGTACATACTTTGTTTTGGTCAATGAGCAAGCGTTTAGGGTAATGAAGCTGTGATCCCCACTCCAGGGGCAAATAGCCCATTTGCCACATCTTTAATCAACCGCCTCCAGAGTAATGAAGCAGATACAAGATGGCGGATGACGGACATGCCGCCTACCTATAAGACAAGCATAATATACCAAGCCAAGGCCTAACAATTTGCTCCGCCGATTACTTACTGTACTTTTCCTGTAAAAGGAATAATTCGTCCTGGTTTTCTATTTTGGAACAGTTGTATAGGGCATAGGTGCCTGTCAGTTCTTTTAAATCTTCCTTATAATTGGGAGGCAGTTGTGAAATCAGCTCAGCTTTAATTACTTTTTCATCTACATACTCTATCCTAAATCTATATTCTTCCGTTTCTGTTTTACAGCTGATTTCGTAAGTTTTATCATTCAATTTCTTTATGTCATCCAAACTTACATATGAATCTCCATTATGTATGATGTATCCGAAGGGGTCTTCTTTAAACCCCCAATGAAAGTTTAATCTGGGCTGGCTTTCCAAAAACTTAAAATCCAGGGCATAATAAATATCGAGTTCGCATTCATTTGTCCAGTCACCTGAAAAAAAGCCTGGCCATTCAAATTCTTCCGGATTTTCAGCCGCAACTGTTTTGATTATTGATGAGTCTTGAACGGTTTGCTCCGTATCAGAAGATTCGTGGCCAACTTTTTTATTGGAACCCGATTCAGCATGATTACATCCTACCAGGGATATCAGGTATACTAATGCCATTCCCAGGATCAACATGTTTTTACTCATTTTATTATAATTTTAAATGGTCCGTGGCGAAAATAACGCGAAGCCATAAAAATTAGTATTCTCCATCCCTGCTAAAAAGGCGTTTCGGTAGGCTTCGATTTGCAAAACAGACGGGCCGGCCCCCATCTTTACTATGAACAAAGCATCGCCCTGCTGGAACAAGCGGGCGACCGGAACTACCTCGCTGCCGTCTATGGCAACATGGGCGACGTGTATCGCCTGCGCCGCGAAGGCCGCAACCTCGGATTGTTGTTGGCAGCGGGCTTGGGCATCCTGGTCGTAGCTTTGGGATTCTGGAACCGGATGCTGCATCAACGTGGAAAGCCTGCACAATGTGGACGGGAAACTGTTCGCCGGGGCGGGCGGCAATGCGGCCGTGGCCGTGCAGGTAGCGCCCGGTCACGCCTGGGAAGAAATTCCCTTTGCGGTGTTCGACGGTTCGCAGAACTCGTTCCTCGGCGTCGTGCGGCAGGGCAACGTGCTGCTGGCCGCCGGAACCCTGGGCCTGTACCGCAGCGATGACGGCGGAGAAAACTGGACACACTACGATGTGGGCACAGGCGTACTGGGTACCGCCCGGCTGGTGGTTTTTGGCGGGCGGGTCATCGCCAGCCTCGCCAAACCCTCAGGATTGAGTTTTCTGAAATACACAGACAATCAGGGGCTTGACTGGAACAATTTCGAGCCGGCTCTGGCTGGCTCCGCCGGTTACGACCTCGCCGTTTACAACGGCCAACTCTACGCCGCCCGCAGCAACGGCCTTTGGCCAAAGGCTTAAGGAACCGGTTGAATTCAAACAGCTTCTAACATACCCTTAACCCTGGTTAAATTGGACTTAAAGCCTTCGTTTTTTGCGGGCATCCCCTGTTAAGAACCGTCTTAGTTATAGAGAAGGAAAAGAAGATATACCAGATGTTCTTTTCCAATTATTCTATAAAAACCACGGTCATGAAAAAATTAATCTTTTGCTGGTTGCTGTCCGTTGCATTTCTCTCGACGGCCCATGCTCAGTACGGAACGGCCCGCACGGGCTACGAAGGCGATTTCTTCAGCCTGGAAGGCGCGCTGGACCTGTTCAAGCAATCGCGCACGTTAAGGGATTTTGAAAGGAAGCTCAACACGGAAGAGAACTGGGTCAACAACCTGGACCTGGACTACGACGGCAGGATCGATTACATCCGCGTCGAACACCGGCGGCAGGGGAACTTTCACGCCATTGTACTGCAGGCATTGCTGGACAGGTATGATGTGCAGGACGTGGCCGTGATCGAGATCGAGGTCATCGGCAGAGGGGAAGCGGTCCTTCAGATCGTGGGAGATGAAGATCTTTACGGGGAGGAAGTCATCGTAGAACCGGCCGAAGGGTATTCCGATAGCAGAAGCGGATACCATCCGGATTATGGCGGATTTGTCAACGTGTTCTACTGGGAACCGGTGCAGTACATCCTGGGCCGGCAATACGTCGTTTACGTTTCGCCCTATCGCTGGCATTACTATCCGGTTTGGTGGAGGCCGTGGGTTCCGTGTGCCTGGAGCGTTTTCCGCCCGCGCATCGTCATTTACCATCGGTATTACCATATCGTGCACATCCACCGGGTGGTCCGGGTGCACAATTTCTACCGCCCCCACCGGTCGTACAGCTATGTCGTTGTGCAACGCACCAATGAGGTTCGGGTAAAGCACGGCAAGCCCCCCGTTCACCGCCCGGCGCCCACCGCCCGGCACGACAGCACCCCCGGCGATCACCGAAGCAGAAAAGATTTTGAGGATCGGCAGGGAACTACTACCCGGCCCGGTACGCCGGGGCGCAGCCCGTCCGTAAGCCGAAAGGCCACGCCTTCTTCTGATCAGAACCGGAGCAGGGCCCCGCAGGTGGAGCAGCCTTCCCGCAACACGACAACCCGCCCGGAGGCCTCCTCCCGTTCGACGGCGCCCGTGCAAAAGCCTTCGGCAAACAGCCGGAAGGCCACGCCTTCTTCTGATCAGAACCGGAGCAGGGCCCCGCAGGTGGAGCAGCCTTCCCGCAGCGCGACGACCCGATCGGAGGCTTCCTCCCGTTCGACGGCGCCCGTTCAAAAACCTTCGGCAAACAGCCGGAAGGCCACGCCTTCTTCCGGGCAAAAAGCGGACAGGAGCACGGTGCCGCAGGTAAAGCAGCCATCGCGCCGCACGACGGCCCGATCGGGGGTTTCCTCCCGCTCAATGGCGCCCGTTCAAAAGCCTTCGGCAAACAGCAGAAGCGCTGCGTCGGCCTCAAAACCCAAAGCTCCCGGGAACACGGCCCCGAAAAACAGTACGCAGGGGAAAAGCCGGACAAAGGGGAATTGACCGTACACACGGCCCACAGGAGCCATCCCGGTAGGGAAAGGTAAAGAGATAAGCCCTAATTGAAGCCTGAAACCACCGGTTCGTGATCGATCATCAACCACCGATGCCTTCTTTCTAAAATTTGGAATGGCTCCTGTTTTCAATCGATTGCATAAATGTGATAAGTCCTTGACCAATCGACGGATTGGCCAGCTTGGATGTGGATATCAAAGAACAGTTCGGGGCTTATCGCATGTCCCCATCCCCAAAGGTTTACCGTGTTTGTCTGAAAGCTTCCGGTTTCAGAAATCCCGATCCTGCTTATGGTATTTTCCAGTGCCCATTCCGCATCGGCCATATCGCCTCCAGATTATTGCTTTTTAGTATGTGTGGCATTTTTTCAGGTCAAAATATGAAATTTTAAAAAGAATGAAATGCCGGAGTCGGACGCCTCAGCGCAACGGCTCAAAATGATACTTCCCCATACTCCAAAACTCGTCCAGCGCCATGATCCGGGGTTTGAAGAAAGAAATGAGCTGGGGCCAGTCCTCCCGCCGGAAGATGCTGACGGAGGAAAGGGTGGTATAAATCTTGCTCTGCGGCTGCCCGTGCTCGCCGGCGGCCTCCGGTTCCCAGATCCATTGCTCGTCCAGGCAGCTGTGCAGGACGGGCTTCAACTCTTCGAACTGCTCGTAGAACAGCGCTCTCAGGTCCGGGTCTTTCTGCGCCATGACGATGCCGATGAAGGCCTGCCGGCTGTCGGCATCCATCCGGAAGTGCAGTCCCCGGAAGCCCGTTTTGTAGTTGGCCCAGTTGACTTTTTGCCCGTCGCTGCCCGGATGGGGGGCCATGTATTGCCCGAAGGCCGTCCAGAACGCCTGCCGGGCACGGGAGGCTTGTTCGCGTGTGTACATGGCGTCGAAGGTAGTGTAAATTCAGGGCAAGCGGGGGAGAGCGGCATTTTTTTCGCAATCGCTGAACGAAAAATTAATACATTGGCTGGCCGGGACCAGGGCGGCATACCCCCAGGAGGACACCTTGTTTAATGGGGCAGAGCGGCTGAATTATGACTCGTTAACAGTGGCCCAACTGTTGCCAGGACCCGGAGTTGAACGCAAGGGCGCGATGCTAAATTGTGCCCCCTTCGGTGTTAGGAGGATTTAGGTATTAGGTTTTAGGCGTTAGGCGGCTGTTGAGTGCCCGGTTAGGCTTGGGTTGCCCCTAAAACCTACAGCCTAAGACCTAAAACCGAGCAAGGGGTACAAGCCCGAACGCAAAAGAATGCTATCGGATGATTTTGAGCCAAAGATCATTAAAGATTGAAAAATACCGCAAAATGAAACTGAAGACATTAATGATACTTTTAATCTTCGCCTCGTTGAATTCCTGCAAGGAAAAAGAGAGGGGCCAACCGGTTTATGTGGCAGGGCAATGGGAAAACCCGGAATGGGAGAACCCGGAAATCTTTCAAAGAAACAGAGAATACCCCACAGCCTCCTTTTACCGGTACCCCGACGCGCAGTCCGCCCTGGATAACGATAGCTGGCAAAACTCGCCCTACTACCTGTCTTTAAACGGCACCTGGAATTTCTATTACGCCGACAGCGTACAGGCACGCCCGGCAGATTTCTATACGGATGATTTTGACATCGGCGGGTGGGACACCATAACCGTGCCGTCGAATTGGGAGCTCCGGGGGTTTGGCATTCCGTTCTATACAAATAAAAAGTATATGTTTCCCGCCAACCCGCCGTATATCCCTCACGACTTCAACAATGTTGGAAGTTACAAACGGGATTTTCAAATCCCTCCGGACTGGGAGGGCAAGGAGGTATACCTGCACTTTGCCGGCGTGAGCGGCGCCATGTATGTCTGGATGAACGGGCAATTTGCTGGCTACAACGAAGGCAGCAAAACGCCGGCAGAGTTTAAGGTGACCGAAATGGCGAAGCCGGGGAAGAACACCGTTGCCGTTCAGGTCCTGCGCTGGTCCGACGCCAGCTATATGGAAGACCAGGACTTCTGGAGGCTGTCCGGCATCGAAAGGGATGTTTATGCCTATGCCACGAATAAGGTTACGCTGCGCGATTTCAGGGTGATCTCAAATCTGGAGAACAACTACCGGGATGGCGTATTCCGTGTTGAACTCCAGGTCGACAACAACACCGGACAAACGGTGGAGAAAACCGTGGAGGTAAAATTGCTCGACGGCGGCCGCGAAGCCTACGCTGAAGCCAGGCCGATGAAACTGAATCCCGGCGGGAATACCGTGCCGTTCAACACAACCATTCCTGATGTCCGATCCTGGAATGCGGAAAACCCGGAGCTGTACCGGCTTTTGATCACCTTCAACGGAGAATCAACCGCCATCGACGTCGGCTTCAGGAACATTAAAATTGAGAACAGCCAGCTACTGGTCAACGGGAAGCCGGTTTTATTCAAAGGGGTGAACATGCACGACCACAGCGATACCGAAGGGCATGTGCCCTCGGAGGCATTGACCCGAAAGGACCTCATGCTGATGAAACAGAATAACATCAACGCCATCCGGTGCAGCCACTACCCCAAGGATCCTCATTTCTACAGGCTTTGCGATAAATACGGCTTTTATGTTATCGACGAGGCGAATATCGAGACGCATGGCATGGGCGCGGCCAACCAGGGGCTGGACGAAGATCCGGAGAAAAAAGACAAGCACCCGGCCTACCTCCCCCAGTGGAAAGCGGCACACCTGGACAGGACCATCAGGATGTTTGAGCGCGACAAGAACTATCCGTCCATCATCACCTGGTCTTTGGGCAATGAGGCGGGAAATGGACAGAACTTCTTCGCCACTTATGATTGGCTGAAAGCAAACGATGCCACAAGGCCCGTGCAGTACGAAGACGCCACGCGTTATGAGAACACCGACATCCAGGCCCCCATGTACTGGACTATCCAGCAAATGAACAATTACGCGGAGCAGCAAAATACCCGCCCTTTGATACTGTGCGAATACGCGCATGCCATGGGCAACAGCCTGGGCAACCTTCAGGATTACTGGGATGTCATCGAGGCTTATCCCAATATGCAGGGGGGGTATATCTGGGATTGGGTGGACCAGGGCATCCGGGCGCAAAATGAAGCCGGCGAAACCTACTGGGCCTATGGCGGCGACCTCGGCGGAGGCCATTTGCAAAATGACACCAATTTTTGTATAAACGGAATTGTCTACCCGGACCGGACGGCACACCCGGCCCTGTATGAGGCCAAAAAGGTGTATCAGTATGTGAAGTTCAAATGGGTCGGTGGAGGAAGCGATGAGGTCGAAATTAAAAACCTGTATGATTTCACGGACTTAAATGTGCTTCGTTTTTCCTGGGCGCTCTTAAAAGACGGCATTGAAAAAGCCTCGGGCGAATTACCGACAATCAACCTGGAACCCTATGCGTCCAAAAAAATCGCCATCGCCCTGCCTCCTTTGGATGATGCCAAAAGCGACTACCACCTCAATATTTACGCACGATATGAGGGGACGAGCGAGTTAATCCCGCAAGGCCATCTTGTGGCGTACGAGCAATTCATGCTGCAGGAAGGCAGCTTTCTGCCTGCACCTGCAGATACAGAGGAGGAGATACGCACGGAGCGAACGGGTTCGGCCCTTCGGGTTGCCGGCGCTGATTTCAAAATCGAATTCGACGTGGAGACGGGCGAGTTGAAGTCCATCGACTACGGCCATGGCAACCTGATCCGCAAAGGCATCACCCCCAATTTCTGGCGTCCCCCCACGGATAATGACTTCGGGTTTATGATGCCAGAGAAATTGGGTGCCTGGAAGGAAGCGGGCAAGACAGCAGCGTTAATTTCCTTTGAGGAATCCGGAAAGGGCAACACCGTTTCGATACGGGCAAAATATAATTTGCCGGCCGTTGGGGATGCCAGGGTGGAAATGAAATACGACATCCATGCAGACGGCTCGGTCGGCGTCAGCATCCAGCTTGCTGACGTGGGCCCGGAACTGCCGATGTTGCCACGGTTCGGGACCAACTTTATCATCGACGAATCCTACGATCAGGTAGAATGGCTGGGCAGAGGCCCCCATGAAAATTACCAGGACCGGAAAACGGCTGCCCTGGTGGGCCGGTATCAGGCGCCGGTATCCGATCTGTACGTCCCCTACATTCGCCCCCAGGAGAACGGATACCGGACGGAGATCCGGTGGGTGGCCTTTCGCAACAGCAACGGCAAAGGGCTGAAAATTACGGCGGCCAATCACTTTTGCTTCAGCGCCCATCATCAATACAATGATGATTTTGACCCCGGCGAGCGCAAAAAGCAGCGGCATACTACCGACATTTCAAAGAGGGACTTTGTAAATATCAATATCGATAAGGTACAGATGGGCGTTGGCGGAGACAATAGCTGGGGGAGCATGCCCCACAAGGAGTATTGCATTCCGCCGGGAGACATGGCCTTCAAATACACCATTGCACCGATAAAATGAATTGGGTCGCTCTTTTTGTGCTTATGGGCATAGCTTCCATACGCGTTTTGCCTCCCGGCATGCAAGGCCTAATTACCGCTCCAAACCACCTTCCTCGTCAGCACGGCATCCTCCGTGCGCAGGCGCAGCAGGTAGGCGCCGGGGGCAAGGAGCCGGGCGTCCCAGGTCCGTTCGTGGCTGCCGCCATCCAGCCGGGCGTCCTCCAGCCGCTGCAAGCATTGGCCCTGCAGGTTGAACAGTTCCAGGGTGGCCTGCCCGGCCTGCGGCAGGTAAAAGCGGATAGTAGCCTCGCCCCGGAAGGGGTTCGGGAAAATTCCCAGGCGGCAGGCACCTGCAATTTCCTCGCCGGGAGCGCCGGGCGGCGGAGCAGCCCTTCCGCCCGTGGAACACTGGGCGATACCGGCAGAGATGGCATCGATGAGGCTCTGTATCCCGGCAATGATGTGATCGGCCGCCGCCGCCGGGATGCTGCCTCCCCGGTGGTATTGTACATAGCTGATGGTGCTGTTCAGGTAATTGATGGCTATAGCGGCGCTGGCCCCACTACAGAATTTGGCGGACGCCAGGGCCAGCCTTCGGGTCAGGGCCCGTTCGATGGCGGCAGGCAGGCCCAGGTTCTCGATGTAGGCCGTCAACACTGCTGTTCTCAGGTCAAAGTATGCCATTGGAATACAGTAGCCATTGGGGTCTGATACCGTAATGGTTGCTGCACATGTTGAAAGATTGCCGCTGCCGTCAGCAACTGTGAGATACGCCGTGATAGTACCCAGGTCCGCACAGGTAAAGCTGCCCGGATTTACCGATTGTGGGATCACCGTCCCACAGTTATCCGAGGAACCTGCGGCATCAAACACGTCGGTGGGAGCGACGCTGGCTGTGCCGGCGGCGCTGAGCTGCACTGTGGCGGGCCGGCAGGCGATGTCAGGTGCCGTTTTGTCTTCTGCGTTGATCGTTCCTTCGCAATCTTCCCAGTCGAAGTTCGGGGTGGCAGGATAACAGCTACCGGGATAAGTAGCCGTCCAGTTGGTAATGGTTACCGAGCCGCCGTTCGGAGAGGCGTTGTTGAAATTCACCCAGCTCAGCAGCAGGGCCTGGCCGGTATTTATCGGCAGGTTTACCGTGCCTTCGGTTGGCCCCGGGGTGGTGCCGTCGGACGCGATGAGGGTAAAAACTTGCTGCACCGCGCCGGAAACCGGGTCCAGGGTATATCCCTGTAGTTGGTAGGCCGAACCGCCGGCGAAGTCGATTGCCGCGAAGTCAAAGTCGAAGGAAAGATCGACGGCACAGCCCGGGGCAGAGCCGGCAAAGCCGGGAATGACGAGCAGGGCGGAAGCGCTTTCGACTCCCTGGCCAGTGCCGGCCTGTGTGCCCAACTGCAGGGAGGCAGGCGTGAAGTCGATAAAGCCCCGCGTCGTGGTTCTGGTTGTCCAACCGGACTGTGCGTAAGGCCCCGTGAAGCCGACAGCGACTGTGCCTGCGCCTGCGCCTTGCGGCAGGCCGGCATAGGCTACTTCGTAGGTAAAGGGACCCCGGCCGTCCAGGATATTGCCGTTGCTTGGGTCGTCGTCGTCGATAGTCACGTGGAAGTCAGCCTCATCGGCACATCCAAAATCGCCTTCCAGGACCATATTGGAAGTGATGAAGCGCTGGCAGCCTTCATCCAGCGTCGCGTTGATTTCGAGGTTGCACTGCAGGTTGGTGGCAGGCGGGGCATCCTGATTTACAATCACGAAGAAATCTTCCTGCCGCAGGTTGCCGGCGGCATCTTCCGCTTCAATCAGGATTTGGTAGGTGCCGGGCGGAAAAAGACAGGCTAAAGCCCTGTCGCTTTCGGGAAGGGCGATTATGGCGCCGCTGCCGGTAGCAGAAAAGATGGATACCGAAAATTCGGAGCCGGGAATGACGACGCCGGAGGTATTTGGAAAATGGTCTCCGTCGCAGTTGTCGGTTACCGATATTTCAAAAAGCACGATCGTAGTGCCGCCTATATCGCAGGGGTCAAGCGTCACGACGATATCCTGAGAAGGAAAGACGATGATTGGGGCCATCATATCGTTCGCGCATTGCGCGAGGGCATGCTGTGTGCCTCCTAAGCCAAAGTTGAAAAGCAAGGAAAGAAGGATGATGTTTAAGTTTTTCATGGTTAGGTTTTTAAAAACCACAGTTACTAAGCCAGCGGGAGGACAAGGACAATCACATTTGTGCCTATCGAGGATTTTGGGAGGGGGGAACAGGGCGGCCCACCGTGCCCCGGCCTTGCCGGCCGGGTCAGGAAGCAGTCCGCTGCATCAATGAGCCTTCGGCTGCGGGTAACAACAACCGTTGCGATCCGGAGAATCCACGTCAAGTAGCGCCAATTCCTCTTGTGCGGCAATGACGGATGTCATCGGGAAATAAAATATAAGTTTTTTTTGAAAAATTATTGTCGCCGCCACCCCTAACTGGCACCTCTGCTGAGGGCAGTGGGCCACTCTCCGGACAGGAGGCCGCTCAGCCTTCCGGAAAGCCTCTTCTTTAAAATATAGATTTTAAATTTAGGATTTCAGTAAAAAAACAATTATCTTATTACCTTATTTCGCAAATAAAATGCTGTTGCTTACAAAAGCTCTAAATCAGTAAAGCCAATGAAGAATTATCAGAACAAACCGGTAGAAAAAGAATCTCCAAAACAGGAGTTCAAGCGGGCGCCTGTAGGTGATTACATGGTAAGGGCAAAAAACCTGATCACCTTTCACCCGGATACGGATATCATGGAGGTCGTGGAAATCCTGCTCAAAAATGATATTACGGGGGCCCCGGTGCTCAATGACAAAAAGGAGCTGGTCGGCCTGATCGACGATAAGGATTGCCTCAAGGTCCTGTTCGGCAGTACCTATCACGACCGGCCCGTCATAAAGCGCACCGCTTCTCACTTCATGTCCAATGTCATGAAAACCCTTAATGTACATGCCGATATTTACGACGTGGCCGACATTTTTCTGAGTACCCCCTATAAGCGGTTGCTGATCGTTGATGACGACGGAAAACTGGTGGGCCAGATCAGCCGACAGGATATCCTCAGGGCCATCAACGAGCTACATACGCACTCCCGGTAGCATTGCGAGGTCTTTTCGTGCGGCACAAGGTGGGCGGTGATGAGGCGGGTTGCTCTATTGTGGCGTTACCGGTGCCGCCGACACCTTTTCTCTGATCTTCTCCAGTACCTCGTGCGCTTCCCGCAGGCTCTTCACATGGTCTTTTACCAAAATGAAGTACTTGTTGGATTGTTTGAAGCTCAGCCCGCGGTTGCGCCCTTCCTTGTTCACGAAATCGAGGATATTCTGGAAGAGCCGGCTCTCGTAGAAATGAGATTGAGGATTGTCGACAAAGTAACAGCGCAGCTTGCCATTCTTTAAAATGAGGCGCTCGAAGCCCAGCCCCTTGCACACCCACCGCAGGCGCAGCCCTTCGAACAGCTCCGCCACCTGCGGCGGGATGCGGCCGAAGCGGTCGCGCAGCTTTTCCCCGAAGGCGGCCAGTTCTTCTTCCGTTTCCAGGCTGTCCAGCTCGGTATACAGGCTGAGGCGCTCGGAAATGCTGCTGACGTACTCGTCGGGGATGAGCATTTCCACATCGGTGTCGATCTGCACGTCGCGCACGTACTGCGGGTTTTTCTCCAGCTCTTCCTTGAAGAGTTCGCGGAAGTCGCTTTCCTTCAGCTCCTGAATGGCCTCCTGAAGTATTTTCTGATAAGTCTCGTAGCCGATGTCGGCGATGAAGCCGCTTTGTTCGGCCCCCAGCAGGTTGCCGGCGCCGCGGATGTCCATGTCGCGCATGGCGATGTTGAAGCCGCTGCCCAGGTCGGAGAACTCTTCCAGCGTCTTCAGGCGCTTGCGGGCCTCGGCAGTCAGCGTCGACATGGGCGGGCTGAACAGGTAGCAGAAGGCCTTCTGGTTGGAACGGCCCACCCGGCCCCGCAGCTGGTGCAGGTCGCTCATGCCGAACTGGTGGGCGTTGTTAATAATAATGGTGTTGGCGTTGGGGATGTCCAGGCCGGTCTCGATGATGTTGGTGCAGACCAGCACGTCGTAGCGGCCGTCGATGAAGTGGACCAGCGTTTTCTCCAGCTTGTCGGAATCCATCTGCCCATGGGCAGTGGCCACCTCCACATCCGGGCACATGCGGCGCACCATGGCGGTGATATCCGGCAGGGTCTTCACGCGGTTGTGGACGAAGAAGACCTGCCCGCCCCGGTTGACCTCGTAGTATATGGCCTCCTTGACGATCTCCTCGTTGAAGATGCGCACCTCGGTATGGATGGGCTGCCGGTTGGGCGGCGGCGTGCGGATGATGGACAAGTCGCGCGCCGCCATCAGGGAGAACTGCAGGGTGCGGGGGATGGGCGTGGCGGTCAGCGTCAGGGTATCTACGTTGACCTTGATGTTGCGCAGCTTTTCCTTGGCGGCTACGCCGAACTTCTGCTCCTCGTCGATGATGAGCAGGCCGAGGTCTTTGAAGTCAGCTTTCTTATTCAGCAGGGCGTGGGTGCCGATGACGAGGTCGAGCTTGCCTGCCTTGAGCTGCCGGAAAATCTCGTTGCGCTCGGCAGTGGAGCGGAAGCGGTTGATGTAGTCGACACTGACGCTGAACTCTTCCAGCCGTTCCTTGAAGGTGCGGTAATGCTGCAGGGCCAGGATGGTGGTGGGCACGAGCACGGCCACCTGCTTGCCGCCGACGATGGCCTTGAAGGCGGCGCGCACGGCCACTTCCGTTTTGCCGAATCCCACGTCGCCGCAGATGAGGCGGTCCATGGGGCTGGGCTTGGTCATGTCTTCCTTGACGTCGTTGGTAGCCTTGAGCTGGTCGGGGGTGTCCTCGTAGATGAAGGAGGCCTCCAGCTCGTTCTGCAGGTAGCCGTCGGGCGGAAAGGCGAAGCCCTCGGAGGCTTTGCGCTTGGCGTACAGCTTAATCAGCTCGCCGGCGATATCCTTGACTTTCTTCTTGGTGCGCTGTTTGAGGTTCTTCCAGGTATCGGAACCCAGTTTATCCACCTTGGGCGCCGTGCCTTCCTTGCCGACGTACTTGGTGATCTTGTGCAGGGAGTTGATGCTGACGTAGAGCAGGTCGTTGTTCTTATAGATCAGGCGGACGGACTCCTGCACGTGCCCGTTGATGTCGATCTTTTCCAGGCCGGAATAGCGGCCTACGCCGTGGTCGATGTGGGTGACGTAGTCGCCCGGCGTCAGCTCGCGCAGCATGCGCAGGTTGAGGGCCTGGTCTTTGGTAAAGCCCTGCCGGAGCTTGTAGCGGTGGAAGCGCTGGAAGACCTGGTGGTCGGTGTAGCAGGCCACCTTCAGGTCCAGGTCGATAAACCCCTCGTCGATCGACCTGGGGATGGGGTGGAAAAACACATCGGCATTCAGGTCCTCGAAAATGGAGTAGAAGCGCTCGATCTGTTTGGGGTTTTCGGCGAAGAGGTAGTTCTCGATCCGCGCCTTGCTGTTCTCGTTGAGGTTCTGGATCAGCAGGTTGAAATTCTTGTTGAAGCTGGGCTGGGGGCGGGTGGCGTAGGTGATGTGCCCGGCAAATTCAATGGGCTGGATGCTGTCCGACAGGCAGAGGATGGGGAACTGCTCCACATCTTCGATGATCTCGTAGGGGCGGATGAAGGCCCGGTCGCGGAAGATCTCCTTGAGTTCTTCCTCCTGAACCAGCCGGAGGGCTTTGGCAAATTCTTCGGCTTTTTCGAAGCACTGGGTGAGCTTGTCGAGCAGCACCTGGAAGTCCTTCACCCAGATGGCCGTTTTCTCCGGCAGGATGCGCAGCATGGACACCTTCTGCTCGTGCGTGAATTTCGTGTTGATATTGGGAATGATAGACACCCGGGCGATCTTCTGCACCGACAGCTGAGTGGTGGGGTTGAAGGTTCGGATGCTTTCCACCTCCTCATCGAACAGCTCGATGCGGTAAGGGTATTCGTTGCCGAAGGAAAAGATGTCGACGATGCCGCCGCGGATGGAGAACTGGCCGGGCTCGTAGACGAAATCCTCGCGGGAAAAGCCATATTCTACCAGTACTTCGATCAGAAAGTCCACTTCCAGTTCCTCGCCGACGATGATGTCGATCCGCCGCTGGTTGAGCACTTCCGGGGCCACCACTTTCTCGAATAGCGCCTCCGGGTAGGTGACGATGATTTCCCCCGAAGAAGGCGAATTGACGATCCGGTTGATCGTCTCGGTGCGCTGCAGGGCGTTGTTGTTGTTGAGTTCCTCGAAGTGCATCGGCCGCTTGAACGAATCCGGGAAAAAGCGGACGGTTTTCTTTTCGAGCAGGTTGGCCAGGTTGTTTTGTATGTAGGCGGCCTCTTCCTTGTCGTTGGCGATGAGCAGGTGGCTCTGCGGGGCGGCCAGGTACGTTCCGGACAGGACAAAGGATTCCTGCGCGCCGACCATGCCGGTGAGTTTTAGCCGGGCGGGCGTTTCGGCCTGAAGGGCCTGCACAATGCGCTGGGTGCGCTCTTCTTCACGGTACAGCTGCAGGAGCTGTTCGAGATTGCTATTCACGTCTGCAAAGATAATGTTCTTTGAGAAATCGTACCGGGCCTTTCGGGAAACCGGGTACGATTTCTCAAAAGGGGAGCGGTACGCTTGGGAAACAGTTGGGGGCGGGCATAGTTTACAGGAACCGTTTAGAGATGTTTGGAGGGCAAAGAAAGAGGCTGCGCACGCCACATCTTCGGCCGGCGCGGCTAAAAGGGACATGAACTTTACAACAGGAAAAGGAGTAGTAGAGATGAAATGGGTTAATATTGAATAAACATCTAAGCAGCTTCCTTCAAGGACTCGGCGAATCGCAAAATATCAGACTTCAATAATTCAAAATCAAAATCCTTCACCTGTGGTTTCACTTTTTCAATGGCCTTGTCCAACTCGGAAGAAAATTGGTTGATATCCGAGCTGGAAAGTACGGAAATATACAACCCCTGCTTGCGTTTATCGAAATAAGTAGGATTGGACACGAAAGTCTGAGGCCTTCTAAAAAAGCAGACTTCAATAAATAGCTTACGAACCCCACTGCCATACTTCGAAGGGTCCATGGCGTCCGATATCTCCTGAATGTCCCCGGTGACAATTCCAATATCAGAATAGACCCTGAACCTGGTTTTTTCCGCAAAGGTGGGGTTGGTTTCTACAGCCTCGAGCATGGCTTCAAAGCTTCGAAATCGAAATCTTCCACCTGTCCGGAAACTTTGTCGAATAACTCAAACATCGCCTCGCATACCAGTATTTGGGCATCTCTATCCACATATCTTGCAGCCTTTGAATAGTCTAAGGGCAGGCTGCCTTCGATCTTTTTTTGACGGGGTCATATTCCCAGTAAGGTTCATTGATCCTGCTGGGTTCCTGATAGGTCAAAGGATAAAAAGAAATCCTCCTGACACCGCTTCCAAAATCAGATAGCTTGATGTTGTTGTTCAGCGTATCCTCCGTAACAGTTAGATCGGAAGTGTCCGACAAGCCGCCGGTGGTAGATATGAAAAATTCTTCCTGTTCCATCTTATTGTAGCTCTTTTAGCAATTTCCTCCAATCCTGCTGAGGCATGCCTGCCGAATTGCCTGGAGGCAGAAACAAACGGCATCCCTCTTTTTATAGCCTCAGTACTGGTGAAATAGGTTTTCAGGTGAAGCTGTTCCTGGGTCGTTATACCCTTCCGTGCCACGCTTTATCCATTCGTAGTCCAGTTTCAATGCCTCTCTTATCTGTCCATGTTCTTTTTTCTCTCTCGCCGCGCTTTCGGCAAGTTTTACCAATGTAGTAAATTTGGTACTTTTGAAACAAGTATTTGTGTTTTTCCGGCGTCCATACACCAAACCGGGCACTTGGCACAGGGCCTTTTCATGGTAGATTTGGCTAACAAGTAATAGAGTTCGCACTCCCTGTCGTCCTCATCCGGCTGGTACCGTATTTTTCTTTGAACGCCTCTTTAGCATCATCAGGCAGTTTGTCAAATAGTTCCTGATCACTTAAGACGTTCAGTTCAGGGTTTTCTTTTTTGACCTGAGTTGCAACAATGATGGCTGCTGCCATAAAAAGAAAATCCAAAAATATCCTCCACCACCCGGCGCTCCATATTCACGAGTGCTGCCCTGGTCAAATCGAGGCGCCTGCGGGGCTTGCCTGGCTTCTGTAATTTTATGTTTCATATTTTTGGGATTGCCCGGGTACGGGCTTTTGTTTTTGGGCTAATGGCAGTGACGGGGCACGGGTGCTGTGCCCAAGGCAAATGTTATAAAATTCATTTTTAGCTTGTTTTAATCGCGAAAATATAGGATTTGGGTTTAAAAATAAAAATTTTAACGAATTTTATCGCAATGGGAGAAAAAATCAATAAAAACGATAACCGGTGCTTCTTCCCCTATGCCTACATGCCAAAGGCCGCTTTCGACATTGAGGGCCGCCTGGCCATCCTGACTTCTGCGCGGATTATCATCATTGAAGGCCGCGGCCTGAAGATGAACCCAATTCGAGACAGGTAGTAATGCTGGGGGCTATGAAAGGTTGGCATCCGGGCAGTTTAACGAGAGTTTTGCACTGCAACAATCTTTTTTTCATTCTCGTTAAATCTGATCGGAAAAATGATGAACGGGTATCAAAAAGAGTAATTATGGAACTGGTAATCCGATACACTGTTTAAATCACGATTACATTAGAGATATACTCCGCTGCAATAGGTTTTGTGCATTTGCCCTCCCCGCCCCTTAATCCCCTAATTGAATTTCAAATATTAATAAGGGGATGTGATGTCGGCTGGCGACTAGAGTTCGCCTGTCGACTATCACGGCAAACCCCCTGTTTAATTTTTGAAAACCAATAAGGGGAAAACCACCCGTAAATGCACAAAACCTATTGCCGTTCAGTATAGTTGGCTATTACCCAAAATTGTCAAAACAGCGCCTTCGCTTTTTGTACGGTGTGCTTGGCCAGGCTCCGACTGGCGGACGCCGCTTATATATTGGCTGTTTACGCCAGTCGGAGACTGGAAAATTATGCCGCATCGCGTCGGACCTGCCCGCCGAAGCCTCGGCGCAGGCGGGGACGCTCGCGAACATGCTGATTTTATTTGTAACTCCTTCCACAGAACGCTCTTCCCAAAACACTTATCTTTGCCGCTGACTACCTTGTTTATAAAGCACTAAAAAATCGAATAAATGAAACAAATCCTTTTTCTCCTCTTTTTCTCCTCCGCTTTCCTGGCCTCCTGCCAGCAGCCGGGAAGCGGTACTGTTTCCAGCGAAGCCCTGGCCGCCAAAGCCCATGCCGGATCGATCAGTGAAGTGCTGCCGGCGAAAGCATATAAAGAGAAAATGGAGGAGCTGGAAGCAAGCCGCCAACTCCTCGACGTGCGCACCCCAAAGGAATACCAGGAGGGCCACATCGAGGGAGCCGTAAATATCAATTTCTACGATGACGATTTCTTACAGCAGTTGGAAAAGCAACTGGACAAGGACAAACCGGTCCTGCTGTACTGCCGCTCCGGCCGCCGCAGCGCCAATGCCGCCAAACAGATGCAGGAGCTGGGTTTCAAAGAAGTTTATGACCTGAAAGGCGGGTTCCTGCAGTGGGAGAAGTGACTTTTGTTGAAGGATCAACGACCTGGTTCTTTGACAGATCCTGTGTTCCATAGACAGTGCTTCCTGCGAAACCCTTGCTCCTTTCAGTCGCATTGTTTTCGCAGGAAGCACTGTCCACAGGATTTGTCAAAGAAGAAAAAAGCTTAAACAAAACGCCGCTATTGCTGTTGAGTTCCTGTATTTCAAACCACAAAATCAACAGCAGCATTGGCAAAGCAAGTTGTCGTCATCGGTTCCGGCTTTTCGGGCCTTTCCGCCGCCTCCAACCTGGCGCAGAAAGGATACGATGTCACCATCCTGGAGAAGAACGATGTCCCCGGCGGGCGGGCCCGCAAGTTCGAGGCGGAGGGTTTTATGTTCGACATGGGCCCCAGCTGGTACTGGATGCCGGACGTGTTCGAACAGTACTTCGCCCGCTTCGGCAAAAAACCTTCTGACTACTACGAGCTGAAACGGCTCGACCCTTCCTACAGCATTTTTTTCGGCAAGGACGACGTGATGGAGGTCCCGGCAGAAATGGCCGAACTGGAGGCTATGTTCGAACGCTACGAGCCGGGCAGCAGCCAGAACCTGCGCAAGTTCCTGGCCGAAGCTCAGTACAAGTACGAGGTGGGCATGCGGGAATTCGTCCACAAGCCCGGCCATTCCATCAGGGAGTTTGCCGACCTTCGGGTGGTGGCCAGCATGTTCCGCCTGCAGATGTTCACCTCCATGTCCGCCCACGTGCGGAAGCTCTTCAAGAACGAGCAGCTGATCCAGCTGCTGGAATTTCCCGTCCTCTTCCTGGGCGCCACGCCGGAAAATACGCCGGCCATGTACAGCCTGATGAACTACGCCGATATGGCGATGGGCACCTGGTACCCCATAGGCGGCATGCATAAGATCATCGAGGGTATGGTGAGCCTGGCGGAGGAACTGGGCGTGAAGATCCTGCTCAACCAGGAGGTGAAGCAGATCTACATACCGAACGGGCACGCCTCCAAGGTCGTCACCCAGGATGCGGAGTACCATGCTGACATCGTGGTGGGCGGCGCCGACTACCACCACGTTGAACAGCACTTACTGCAGCCCGAACACCGCACCTATACCGAACGTTACTGGGATAAGAGAACCATGGCGCCCTCTTCCCTGCTTTTCTACCTGGGTATCGACAAAAAGCTGGAAGGCCTGCACCACCACAACCTTTTCTTCGACGCCGACTTCAAGAAGCACGCTGTGGAGATATATGACGACCCGAAGTGGCCGGCGGAGCCGCTGTTCTACGTCTGCGCGCCTTCGGTGACCGACCCCAGCGTAGCGCCCGAAGGCAAAGAGAACCTGTTCATCCTCATCCCCCTGGCGCCCGGCCTGGAAGACAGCGAAGAGCAGCGCGGGAAATACTTCGACATCGTCATGAACCGCCTGGAAGATTTGACCGGGCAGGACATTCGCAAGCATATAGTATATAAGCGGTCGTTTGCGCACGAGGACTTCGAGAAGGACTACCACGCCTACAAAGGCAATGCCTACGGCCTGGCCAACACCCTGATGCAGACCGCCTTCCTGAAGCCGAAACTGAAAAGCAAAAAGGTGCGTAACCTGTATTACACCGGGCAGCTGACCACGCCCGGCCCCGGGGTGCCCCCCTCGCTGATCTCCGGGCAGGTGGTCGCCAATGAGATTTATAAAGCTATGAAACCCTAACTAATAACGCCATGATGGAATTGTATAACCAGGTTTGCGAGGAGTGCAGCCAGCATATCACCCAGCGCTACAGCACCTCCTTCTCTATGGGCATCCGGGCTTTCGACAAACGCTTCCGGGCACCCATCTACGCCGTCTACGGCTTTGTCCGCTTTGCGGATGAGATCGTAGATACGTTCCACGACTTTCCCAAGGCGAAGCTCCTGCAGCGGTTCCGGGAAGATACCTACCGCGCCATCGAGGAGCGCATCAGCCTCAACCCGGTGCTGCATGCCTTCCAGGCCACCGTGCACAAGTACCAGATCGAACGGGAGCTGATCGACGCCTTCCTGGACAGCATGGAGATGGACCTCCACCACGACCGCTATCACGACAGCCTCTACAAGCAGTACATCTACGGTTCGGCGGAGGTCGTCGGCCTGATGTGCCTCCGCGTTTTCTGCGAGGGAGACGACGACATGTACCAGCGCCTGAAAGCGCCGGCCTGCAGCCTGGGCAGCGCCTTCCAGAAGATCAACTTCCTGCGCGACATGAAGAGCGACTTCGACGAGCGGGGGCGGGTATACTTCCCCGGCGTCGACTTCACGCGCTTCACCAACGAGGACAAGCTGGCCATCGAGGCGGACATCAAAAAGGACTTCGACGACGCCTACAAAGGCATCATACAACTGCCCAAGGGCGCCCGCTTCGGCGTTTACCTGGCCTACATCTATTACATCAACCTGTACAAGAAGATCAGGAGCGCCCCTGCCGAACGGGTGACGGAAGAGCGCATCCGGGTGCCGAACCGGCGGAAGGCAGTGCTGCTGTTCAGCTCGGCGCTGCGGAATAGTTTAAATTTATTGTAGATGGGGACAGGCAAGGGACGAGGGGTTTAGTTGGGGAAAGCCTAAGTAACGCCCTTCCAAATCGAAGAAAATTTCCCCCGCTGGCGGCTACGAGTTGTACATAGATGGGCAATGGGCTGCCATCAGCCTGAAAGGCTGAAATAGGAATAGCCCAGGGCATCGCCCTGGGCGGCAAATGGCCGTTCAATTACGCCCTGAAAGGGCAAAATAATTTATATCGCCCCTTCAGGGCTATGGTTTGGCACCCGATGTCGCCCAGGGCGATGCCCTGGGCTGGGTTATATCAGCCCGTTGGGCTGACAGTAACATATGTACAACCCGTAGCCGCTGGCGGGGGTTAGGGGGTGGATTAAGGTTCAATAAGAAACTATTCTAATTGCTGAATGCATACTTTAATGGAGTCAACAGCCACCACACAGAACAAGGCAGCCAACCCGCCCCAAAGTACCCTACTGAAAGCCGCCCTCATCGCCCTGCCCATCCTCCTGGTTGGCATACAGTGGCTCACCGACGACGTGCAACCCGGCAACCTGCTGATGGAAGTGCCCAAAGTGCGCCTTTTCCCCTGGCTGGAAACGCGCTGGGCCTATTTCTATCTCCACCTCTTCACCTTTGTGCCCGTCTTTGCCCTTAGCTTCGACAAAAATGTTCATTACCATAGAAAGTGGAAGCCCCTGCTGCCGGCCATCGCCATCGTAGGGGCTGTTTTTATTCTGTGGGATGTCTTTTTTACCGTGAAAGGCGTTTGGGGGTTCAACGAAAGTTACTTCGCCGGCATTACCTTCCTGAGCCTGCCCGTCGAGGAGTGGCTGTTCTTTTTCACCGTGCCTTTCGCCTGTATTTTTGTCTACGAATGCCTCAATTTCTACATCAAGCCTGACCTGCTGGCCCGCATCGAGCGGCCGATGACCCTGGGCCTGATCGCCATTTTCCTGGCGGTGGGCTTCCTCTACTGGGGGCACCTGTACACCAGCACTACCTTTCTGCTGGCGGGCTTTTTCATTCTGTTCCATTTCCTCTTCCTCGACGGTTCTTACCGCAGCCGCTTCTATCTGGCCTTCCTGGTGAGCCTGCTGCCCTTCCTCCTTGTCAACGGCGTCCTGACCGGTGGATATACGGAGCAACCCATCGTGATTTACAACCCGGAGGAGTATCTCGGCATCCGCATCACTTCCGTGCCGCTGGATGATGCGGTGTATGGTTTTTTGCTGTTGTTCGGGGTGGTGGCGTTTTATGAACACTTCAGAAAGACGGCTTGAACAATCCCCCTGTTTGCTTGTGCCTTTACAGGCCTTTTCTGCTGCCGGGCCAAAACATTTAACCTGGCCAAGGCGCTATCCGTCCCATCAGGCTCTTCACTGCCGCGATAAGCCGTGCCTCTTCCCTGTCGTATTTTGGAAATCCAGCGTAGGATCCGGCGTCAAGTACCCCCTTTTTCACATCCAGTTCATTCTGGTTTTGACAGGGGCAGTACCCCAGCCGTTGCAGCCGCCGCGCCAGATATTCCTGCTCCGTTTGCCCGGGAGTGGGGATGAACAGGGCTTTTTTCCCCATCGCCGCCATATCCATGGCCGTGCTGTACCCGGGCCGGCAGATCACCAGGGCAGAACGGCCCAGGGCGTGCCGGAGTTCCCGGGCATTCAGGAAGGAAACTACCTCGATGTGCGGGGCAGGCCGGCACCGCTTTTCCCTGCCCGGCAGGCCTTGTGCCAACAGTACCCGGTAAGGCAGGGCAGACAGCTGCCCGATCAGCGCGCTTTCAAGCCGGCTGCGCTGCGGTTCGGGCCCGGAGAGCAACGCCAGGATGTCATATTCTTTCTCCCCTTCCTCCGGCTGAAGCCGGGAAAGAATGCCGATGTGCCGGATTTTTCCGGAAGGGCCGCTTTCTCCTGCCGGATTCCAGGGAAACGAAAGGGTACCCGACAGGCTGCCTGGCCCGGGCACGTCCGGTATCCAGCATTCGCCGTATTGCCGGATGAACCAGTGGTTCAACCGGTTGGCCAGCCCTTGCAGCGGGGGTGAAGGTATTTGAATATGAAGCTGGTGGGTAACGAAAATGGAGGGAATGTGCGGAGAAAAACAACCGAATCGGCTGTCTGAAATCACGGCGTCAATATTCAGGCGACGGATGACCTGTTGGAGTTGGCGGTGTTCCCGCCAGATGGCGCGAAGCAGCCCGGGGGCCTGTACCCCGATATTCCAGAACATGTTTTCCCAATAATACCGAATATTGTAAGCTGGCAAGTTGACGAATTCCAGGCCCGGAAACTCCGCTTTGAGATAGGCGAGAGCGCCGCCCGCCGCGCCCACGGCCACCGCCCCTCCCTGCCGCCTGATCTCTTCGATAATGGGAACGCAACGGGTGGCATGCCCCAGCCCCCAATCGAGTGGAGCCACCAAAATGCGAGGCGCTGCTGCCATGGGCCAATTTTTAACGGAGGTTCTTTGCCACGAAGTTTACCGGGCTGAATATACGGGACACCCGGCCGCAAGGACGGAGGTTTCCCCCTGTGCCCAGGTGCCTTTGAGCCTTTGCGGCAGGGGAAAAAGCCCCTTCCCGGGCTTACCGCCCCCCTCTTTATTTATTAACTTCGCCGAAACCCTTTTACGATCTATGAAGAACTGGAAAAAAGGAGGAATTGCGTTACTGCTGATGATCACACTCAACGGCTGTAAGGCCTGGAACTGCGGCTGCCCGATGAGCTGGGCAGAAGAAGAAGCGTTGCCGGTTAATGGTTGTTTGTTGACAAATGATCAACAAACAACCATCAACCGGCAACCGGCAACTAATTCAACCGGATCTCATCGTCATTCTCATCGAAGAACCGGTACTTCGTGAGATGGTAGTCGGTATTCGGCTGTATCCGGACCCATTTGTAGAAACTCATGTACCATTTCATCTGATGGCTTGGCCATCCTTTTTTCAGATAAGCCTCGATGAAGGGATGCACCAGCAATTTGATCTTTGACTTGGGCCTCGACTGCAGGATGAAATTCAGGTCGCGCTCGATCTCGTCGGCGATGAGGATCGAAGCGTTGATCTTGCCGGTGCCGTTGCAGGTCGGGCAGACTTCTGCGGTATTGATGTTGACTTCCGGGCGGACGCGCTGCCGCGTGATCTGCATCAGGCCGAACTTGCTGAGCGGAAGGATGGTGTGCTGGGCGCGGTCCTTTTTCATGAAGTGGCGCATAGCTTTGAGCAACTCCCGCTTCTGGTCGGCTTTTTTCATATCGATGAAGTCGATGATGATGATGCCCCCGATGTCCCGCAGCCGGAGTTGCCGGGCTATTTCTTCGGCGGCCTCCAGGTTGACCCGCATGACGGCCTCTTCCTGGTTCTGGCTGGACATCTTATGGCCGCTGTTCACATCGATGACGTGCATGGCCTCGGTATGTTCGATCACCAGATAGGCGCCGCTGGGCATGGTGGCCGTCTTGCCAAAGGAAGACTTGATCTGTTTGGTAACGCCGAACGCATCGAACACCGACCGGTTGTTGCGGTGTTGGGCCACGATCTTCACCTGTTCCGGCGCAATGGATTCCAGATAGCCGCGGATATTCTGGTAAAGCTGTTTGTCGTTGACCACGATGCGGTTGAAGGAGTCGCTGAGGATGTCGCGTAGTATACTGGAGGTCTTATCCAGTTCGCTCAGCAGTTTGATCGGAGGTTTGGCCTTGTGCATCTGCCGGAACATATCTTCCCATTTGGCCATGATCAGGGAGAGCTCTTCGTGCAGGTCGGCCACTTTTTTACCTTCGGCCGCAGTGCGCACGATGACGCCGAAGTTTTTGGGCCGAATGCTTTCCACCAGCAGTTGCAGGCGCTTGCGTTCGTCGGCGTTGGCAATCTTCTTGGAGACGGCGACAATATTGGAGAAGGGGGTCAGCACCAGGTACCGGCCCGGCAGAGTGATCTCGCAACTCAGGCGGGGGCCCTTGGTCGAGATGGGCTCCTTCAGCACCTGCACCAGAATGGGCAGCTTTTTGCCGAGCACCTGGTCGATCTTGCCCGTTTTGATAATGTCCGGTTCGATCTTGAAGTTATCAAGGACGTGGGTATTAATACCTCCGGACATGGAGCTGTTGGTAAACTTCAGCAGCGAACGCAGCTTGGGCCCCAGGTCTGTATAATGAAGGAAGGCATCTTTTTTATGCCCGATATCGACAAATGCAGCGTTCAGCCCGGGCATCAATCGCTTGATCCTGCCCAGGAAAATATCCCCTACAGTAAAGTTGTTATTTGTTTTCTGGTAGTGTAGCTCAACTAGTTTTGAATCTTCCAGCAGTGCAATCTCAACTTCCGTGGGGGTGGAATTAATAATCAGTTCTTTTTCCACGGGGATAATTTTTTCTGCTGCTCCGCTTCCCGCACGCGGGCCTGCCACCTGGTGGAAGGCTCGCTGCCGGGAGCCGGGAGCAACTAAAGACTGTCGGTATCGGGCGCTGAGGGTAGTGTGCTGGCAGCTGGAAAAAGGACTGTTGAAATATATTCACCCAAGGGCCAGGGGCCAATGTCCAGAAGGCAGGAGAAAAACAGCCAAAGCCTAATGAAATTGTTGTTTCTTGCTAATTAGTTATGGGGTGTTTCGACGCTCTTGTCTTAGGCTTTCGGGAACGGTGTGCCGGTTGAGGCAAAACTACTGATGAATAATAATCTTTTCGGCTGTTTTTTTACTGTGCGGGCTCCGGCAGCTTTCGGTTTCCCGAGTGATTCTTGCTACCGCTTTTTTACCCCGCACTTCCTGTCTCATATTTTTTCCGGGCTGCATCGCTGCGGGTACGGGGGCTTTGTTCACCCCGTACGACGCAATGCGAGTTTTTTTTTCAGGCCAAGTGTTAATGGTGGTCGCTGGGCCGGGCATCCTGTAAACAACAGTATCCGGGGAGCTGTCAGCGGCGCCCTCAACACCCAATACCAGGATCATTTATCTGTTCTTCTTCTTATGGCGATTTTTGCGCAAGCGCTTCTTGCGTTTGTGCGTCGCAATCTTATGTCTCTTTCTCTTTTTTCCACACGGCATATGCAAAGTCTTTTAAAATGAGTGAATAATGGTCTCTATACACACTATCGCTGGAGGCTGCGGCACCGGCCGGCAAAGGCTTCTGCCTTTTCGGTTTCGCCGCTGCCCCGGTAGGCTTCTGCCAACAGGCAGATCGTATTGGAATTATCGGGTTCCAGGCTGAGCGCCCGTTCGAGGCGCTCAACCGCTCTGGGGTACTGGCCGGTTTGAATAGCTAACCTGGCCAAGGTATTCAAAACGAGAACGTTATCCGGGTCCTTTTGGTTTAAGTCCCGCAGCATGAGAATCCCCTTCATGGGATTGTCCGGCGGAGGATTGGAAGCGTAGGCTAATGCCAGGTTTACCTGATGGGCGGTTTCCTGCGGGTTGAGCGAGATGGCGTTCTCGAAAGCCTGCACTGCTCTGCCTGTACAAAAGTCCCTTGTTTTTTGTTCCTGGCTTTGTTGAACACAGATGGTGTACGTCGTGCCGGCGATAGACCAGGCTTCCTCGCCGCCGGCCAGCTCGGCCACCTGTTGGGCGTAGTATCCCGAGATGGCAGGGTGTCCCAGTTCATACCACTTCGAAGCCAGGCGCTTGAACACTTCCGCCCGCGCAGAATCGGCCGGCGTTTTTTCCAGTTCTGTTTCCAGTGCCAGGATCGAACCGGAGGCCCTGTTATCGAGCGTGGACCTGGCGTCCTGCAACAAAGTATTGATGTCTGTGCTTTCAGCCGCCAGCGCTCTCGACTTTTCGAGTGCCTTGATATTTTCGGGTGTCGTTTCGCACCCCAGGTAAATAAGGAAGAACATCCCTACAGCCGAGGCGATGACAGCCCATTGAAGTTTTGTCATGTATGCCGGATTCTTGATCAGAAAGCCCGGGCGAGGGGGGCCCGTTCATTCCCTCTATTCATCGTCGTCATCTTCTTCGCCGGGCATTGCATTTACATTTTCCTTCACCTGCTCGACAAAAACCTTGGCCGGCTTAAACGCCGGGATGTAATGTTCGGGAATCTCTATAGCAACGTTCTTCTTGATATGACGGCCAATTTTTTTGGCTCGCTTCTTGATGACGAAAGAGCCGAAACCACGGATGTATACATTTTCTCCATCTGCCAGGGAGCCCTTAACCTCTTTGAAAAAGGTCTCCAATGTTACCAGCACATCAACCTTTGGCACACCAGTCTTTTCTGAAATTGCTGCAACCAAATCAGCTTTTCTCATCGTTAGTTATTGGTTTATAGTAAGTTATACGGTTTTTTCGCTTCTGAAAACGAGTGGCAAATTTCGGAATTTTATTCTTTAATCGAAAATAAAAGTTTAGTTTATTTCAATATTTTTTGTCTAGCTATCAATCGGTTACAACCGGAACCCCCGTAAAACAAGCTTTAAAGTTGTTTCCAAAAAACGTTAACTTTCCCCAAAGCGGTATATCTTTGCGTGACGCCAAAAATAAACTTATGCTGCTTTCAATGACAGGCTATGGTAGGGTATCGCACGCTTACGGCGATAAAACCATCAACGTGGAGATTCGCTCGCTTAACAGCAAGTACACCGATGTCCGCATAAAGCTGCCCCAAAACTACCGGGAAAAAGAGTCGGACCTGCGCCGCATTATCGCCGAACGGGTGGAACGGGGCAAGATTGACCTCTCCATAGACCTGAACTCCCATCAGGGAGATGACGAATACGGGCTCAACGAAGCCTTGTTCCGCAAATACCACCGCGAACTGTCCCGCCTGACCGCCGAGCTCGGCATCTCCTCCGGCGACATGCTGCAGGCTCTCCTGCGGCTGCCCAATGTGGTGGCCTCCGCCGCCGGCACCGTCACCGCCGAGGAATGGGCAGCCCTCATGGATGCCCTCAACGCCGCAATCGACAACTTCGAGAAATTCCGCCTGGCCGAAGGCTCCGCCATGGAAGAGGATATGCGCCTGCGCGTGAACAATATCCTCGGGTTCCTCAGCCAGCTCAACCCCCACGAAGAGGAGCGCGTCACCCGCCTGCGCCAGCGCATGCACCAGAACCTGGAGGATTACCTCGGCAAAGACAAGATCGACGAGAACCGCTTCGAACAGGAAATCCTCTTCTACCTGGAAAAGATCGACATCACCGAGGAAAAGGTCCGCCTGGAACAGCATTGCAAGTACTACCTCGAGGAACTCAACAAAAAAAAGGCCTCCAAAGGGCGCAAGCTCAGCTTCATCAGCCAGGAAATGGGCCGCGAGATCAACACCATGGGCGCCAAAGCCTACTCCTCCGAGATCCAGCGCCTCGTCGTCGGCATGAAAGACGAACTGGAGAAGATCAAAGAACAAGTAGCGAATTCGGTATGAGCAAGTTATTGTTGTTCGCCGCGCCCTCCGGGGCCGGCAAAACGACCATCGTACACCACCTCCTGGATACATTCGGCGAGCTGTCCTTTTCTATCTCCGCCACCACCCGCCCCCGGCGCCCCCACGAAAAAGAAGGCCGCGATTACTACTTCATCAGCCGGAAACGGTTTGAGGAACTCATCAGCCAGGATGCTTTCGTGGAGTGGGAAGAAGTATACGAGGGCCTCTTCTACGGCACCCTCAAAAGCGAGGTGGAACGCCTCTGGGCCGAAGGCAAACACATCATCTTCGACATCGACGTCAAAGGCGCCATGAACATCAAGCAGGCCTACCCCCGCGAAGCCCTGGCCGTATTCGTCAAACCGCCCTCCATGGCAGCCCTGGAAAAACGCCTCACCGCCCGCCGCACCGAAGATGAAACAACCTTGAAAAAAAGGCTGGACCGCGCCGCCGAGGAAATGGCTTATGAGAACAAATTCGACGTGGTGCTGGTTAATGATGTATTGGATGAAGCCTTTGCGAAAGCCGAAATGATTGTAAGAGACTTCATTAAAAAAGGGTAACTATTCAGGTATGGCGGTTTCATGGTGTTCCGGTATTACGGCGAAGCCATCTCAGGGGTACGCATTGCGCCATCCGTAAAACCATAGTACCGAAATACCGTAAAATCTAGTTACAAAAAAGGACAGTAATGTAATGGAAACCCTCATCACCGAAGGCATAAAGGTCACCGTAACGCCCTCCTACCAGGCCGCTTACTCCCGCCCGGCCCTCAATCGTTACATCTTCGCATACCATATTACTATAGAGAACCTCGGCACCGCTACGGTGCAGCTGCTGCGCCGCCACTGGTTCATCTGGGATTCCAACGGCACCATCCGCGAGGTGGAAGGGGAAGGGGTCATCGGCCAGCAGCCGGTGCTCGCTCCCGGCCAGAAACACGAATACGCTTCCTGGTGCGACCTCACCACCGGCATCGGCCGCATGCACGGCGCCTACCTCATGCGCCGCGATGTGGACGGGAAAGAATTTCAGGTGGGCATACCGCAGTTCCGGATGGTGGCGCCGATGCGGTTGAACTGACGCCGCCGACGGGAAACAATTGTCCGGTTATTCCCATCTTCACGGAGCAGGCCGCAGTTACGGGCCATCAGCGAGTGCCGGGGCCCGGCCTGCCATGACATCAGGATTCCAGAACGGCTATACACTTCAGCTCAATAGCGATCGGCGTCGGCAGCGCGTCAATCCCCACCGTCGTCCGGCAGGGCTGGTTGTCCCTGAAGTACTCCGCGTAGATGCGGTTGTAGGTGTGAAAGTCGCGCTGCATGTCGGTCAGGAAGACGGTGACGTCTACGAGGTTTTCCCATTTGGCGCCGCTGGCTTCCAGCACGAGGCGCACGTTCCGGAAAACGGAGTGGCACTGCGCTTCGAAGTCAAACTCGGTATAGTTGCCCGAGGGGCTTTGCTGCAGGCCGGGCACGCCGTCCGTCTCCGGGTCGCGGGGGCCGATGCCGGAAAGGAACAGCAGGTTGCCCACGCGGCGGGCGTGGGGGTACAGGCCGACGGGCCTGGGGGCGTTGGCGGCGTCTATTTTTTTGGATGACATAAAGGGTTCGTTCTTTTCTGGTTCAGGTCAAATTTGAAGTTTGTTTGGATTTTTGAGGTGCGATGTGGGATTTTTGATTTGCTCCCAGGTGCCGGGGCCCGGGCCAGGCCTGCAGCACTCCGGAGAGAAACCAACCATCACAAATCAAATATCGCACATCAGAAATCCCATCAATACCCTCTATAAAACAAAGGTGTAAAAAATAGTGCGGCAAATAATATAGCGCTTCCCACTCACACCTTCCTTTTCGCCATCTCCTCCTCCCGCAGCTTGCGCCTCAGTATCTTGCCCACATTCGTCTTGGGCAGCTCGTCGCGAAACTCCACCTGCTTGGGAATCTTATAGTTGGTCAGGCCTTCGCGGCAGTAGCCGATGATCTCCTTATCGGTAAGGCTTTTCTCTTTTTTTACGACGAATAGCTTAACCACCTCTCCCGATTTCTCGTCGGGGATGCCGATGGCGGCGCACTCCAGTACTTTGGGGTGGGAGGCGACGTATTCCTCGATCTCGTTGGGATAGACGTTGAAGCCGGAAACGAGTATCATATCTTTCTGGCGGTCGACGATCTGGAAGAAGCCGTCATCGGTGGCCATGGCCACGTCGCCGGTCCTGAGCCATCCGTCCACGATCGTATTGGCCGTATCTTCCGGGCGGTTGTAATAGCCCTTCATGACCTGCGGCCCTTTGACCTGGAGCTCGCCCGCCTGGTTGGGGCCCAGGATGTTTCCGTGGTCGTCGACGATGCGCACGTCGGTGGACGGGATGGGCAGCCCGATAGTGCCCAGGCGGCCAGTATTGTCGAGCGGGTTGGTGGTCACTACCGGCGAGGCTTCGGTCATGCCGTAGCCTTCGGAGAGCGGGCAGCCGGTCAGCTTTTGCCACTGTTCGGCTACGGGGCGCTGCACGGCCATTGCCCCGCCCACGGTTACTTTCAGGCTGCTGAAGTCTACCGTGCCGAAGTCTTTGTGATTGGCCAGGGCATTGAACAACGTATTCACCCCGGTCATAAGGGATATCGGATAATCCTTCATGGCCTTGATCACCGAGTTGAGGTCGCGCGCATTGGTGACCAGCACCGACAAGGTGCCAATGCTCATCAGGGCCAGGCAGTTGACAGTAAAGGCAAAGACGTGGTACATCGGAAGCGGGCAAAGGGCGATTTCCTCCCCCTCTTTGAGGAAAGGCATCATCCAGGCGCGAATCTGCAGCATGTTGGCCACCAGGTTGCCGTTGGTCAGCATAGCCCCCTTGGAGACGCCGGTGGTGCCGCCGGTATACTGCAACAGGATGACATCATCGGCAGAGCCTTTGTGCTCCTTGAGCGAAAACCGCTTGCCCTGGTTTACGGCTTCGGTAAAGGTAACGGTGTTGGGGATGTTGTACCTGGGCACCATCTTGCGGATGCTGCGCACCACGAAGTTGACGATCTGTTTTTTGGGGAAGCCGAGCATTTCGCCGATGCTGGTGGCGATCACCGTTTTAATATTGGTATCGGCCAGGATTTGCTCCAGGTTGGCGGCGAAGTTCTCGGCAATGACGATTGCCTTTGCACCCGAGTCGGTAAACTGGTGCCGCATCTCCCGGGGGGTATAGAGGGGGTTCGTATTGACGACAACCAGCCCGGCCCGCAGCGCGCCGAACAATACGATGGGATACTGCAGCAGGTTGGGCATCATGATGGCGATCTTGTCGCCCGGCTCCAACCCCCGGGATTGCAGGTAAGCGCCGAAACTCCTGGATTGCTTGTCGACCTGGTCAAATGTGATCTCCTTGCCCATACAGGAAAAGGCGGGCTTCTTCCTGTACTTTTCGAAGGTCTCCTCAAACAGTTCGACCAGGGTGGCATAAGCATCCGGGTTGATATTGGCCGGAACGCCATGGGGATATTGTTTCAGCCAGGGGCGTTGATCGCTCATATATCTCTTCGTTTTGTTCAGTAATTTGCGCTAAAATAAGAATTTTCAGTTCAATGCCTTTAACCTTCTAATATTCAGCGCCTTTTTCTGAAATATATTTTCTATTGCAGCGGAATTCCCGTACCTTTGCCCCGCTAAAAAATATTCGTTAACCAAAAAAGCATTCTTTCAATGCTGGATGACAACAAAGACATCGAACAAGAAGGGCAGGAAACGCCCGAAGAACAGCCGGTAGAACAACCGGCGGAGGAAACGGCGCCCGCCGTTGAAGCCAAAGAAGAAGCCCCGGAAGAACCGGTACAGGAAGAGACGCCCGTTGCCGAAGAAGCTGCGGAGGAAACGCCGGCGGCTGAAACGGAGGAAGCAGAAGAAGAGCAGGTAGCCGCTCCGGCTGCCGAAGCCAGTGCCGGGGAAGAAGCCGAAACCAAAGAGGAAGAGGTGGAGGAAGAGGTGGAAGCATCCGACGATGGCGAGGAAGAGGAGGAAGACGAAGATGAAGAGATCGAATTGCCGGAAGAAGAAACCGTCATCGCCGAAACCGCTCACGATGATTTCGACTGGTCGGTCGGGAACAAATCCGGGCTGGGATCTTCCTACAGCGAAGACGAAGTCGAGAAGTACACGGAACAATACGAGTCCACGCTGACTTCCGTATTTGAAAACGAGATCGTAAAGGGCAAGGTGACATCCATCCACGACGGCGACGTCGTCCTGGATATCAACTTCAAGTCCGACGGACTGGTTTCCCTTTCCGAATTTCGCGAGAACCCCGACCTGGCCGTCGGTGACGAAGTTGAAGTTTACGTCGAACAACAGGAAGACGCCCGCGGACAGCTGGTCCTCTCCCGCCGCAAGGCCAAACTGCTGCGCGCCTGGGAGAACATCGTCGACTCGTATGAGAACAGGACGGTACTGAAAGGTACGGTGATCAGCAAGACCAAAGGCGGCCTGATCGTCGACTGCGGTGGACTGGAGACCTTCCTCCCGGGTTCACAGATCGACATCAAGCCCATCATCGACTACGATTCATACGTCGGCAAGACGATGGAGTTCAGAGTGGTCAAGATCAACGAGCAGATCAAGAACGCCGTGGTCTCCCACAAAGCCCTCATCGAAAGCGACCTGCAGGAGCAGCGCGAAGCGATCATTGCCAGCCTCGAAAAAGGGCAGGTCCTCGAAGGCCTCGTCAAGAACATTACGGACTTCGGCGCCTTCCTCGACCTGGGCGGCGTAGACGGCCTGCTGTACATCACCGATATTTCCTGGGGCCGCATTAGCCACCCCAGCGAGGTGCTGGCGCTCAACCAGAAAATCAACGTGGTGGTGCTCGACTTCGACGAGAACAAGAAGCGGATATCCCTCGGTCTCAAGCAGCTGCAACCCCACCCGTGGGAGGTTCTCAGCGAAGAGATCAAGGAAGGGTCCGTCGTCAAAGGCAAGATCGTCAACATCGAGGACTATGGCGCCTTCCTGGAAATACAGCCCGGCGTGGAAGGCCTTATCCACGTGTCCGAGGTGAGCTGGAGCAACCAGCCGATCAACGCCCGCGAGTTCTTCAAGCTGGGCCAGGAGTACGAGGCCAAAGTGGTGACCATCGACCGGGATGACCGCAAGATGTCCCTCTCCATCAAACAACTGTCCAAAGACCCCTGGAGCGACATCGAAGTGCGCTTCCCCGAAGGCAGCCGCCACAGCGGCGAGGTCAAAAACCTCACCCCCTACGGCGTATTTGTCGAACTGCAGGAAGGCATCGGCGGCATGATCCACATCTCCGACCTCTCGTGGACCAAGCGCTTCTCCCACCCCTCGGAATTCACCAGGGTAGGAGAGACGATCGATATCATGATCCTCGAGATCGACAAGGACAACCGCAAGCTCTCCCTCGGCCATAAGCAACTGGAAGAGAACCCCTGGGATACATTCGAAAACGTATTCCCCGTCGGCTCTTACCACGAGGCCACCATCGTCCGCCGCGACGACCGGGGCGCCATCGTACAGATGCCCTACGGCCTGGAAGCCTTCGCCCCGATCAAACACATCCGCAAGGAAGACGGCCAACTGGCCGAAGTGGATGAGGTGCTGACCGTCAAAGTCATCGAATTCAACCGCGACGACAAACGCATCCTGGTTTCTCACCTCCGCTACCGCGAAGATATCGAACGCGAAGCCGAACAGGAGGTCCGCAAAGAAAGACAGGAAGAACGCAAGCGCACCAGCCGCGCCGTCAAAAAGACGCAGTCCTCCGTCGAAAAGTCAACCCTCGGCGATTTGGCCGCTTTTTCGGAGTTGAAGGAGCAGCTGCAATCAGATGAGCTTGGCGAAGAAAATTCAAAAACTTCAGATGAAGAAGAGGATAAAGAAGAATAAATAACTTACTCTTTTTCCCTTTACTTAATTTTAAAACTGCCTCTTCCAACCGATTTTGAAGAGGCAGTTTTTTATTTTTATCGGGATTATGATCGCTTTCGGGTTCGCATTATCGCCATACTATAAATCCTGAATATTTTAATCTTTCCCTCCCTACATTTGGTCAACCTCCTTCAAATCTTGAAGAAACTATCACCAGTCTTAAACAGGGTATCTCGCCCATCTTGGCAGAAAATGGCTTAACAAAGTGACCCAGTGCCCCCTTTCCTAGTGAAACCTTAAAAATGTTAAAGACCTTGGTATATAAATTACTTTAATTGGCCTTAGGCATGTAGTCCCCGACACAGCAGGCGACCAACAGTAAACAACAGACGGCTGACTGCGAACATTGAGCCGACGAAAGTTTGGACCAACATATCGAAATTGGATTAAAACAAAAGTTTCTGCCTAAAAGAATTCACCTGCTTAAATTTCTTATTTTTTTCTTTTTAATTCACTAACTTATCTTTGCTAAGTATACAGACATATTTGGTGTTTCAATTACCGTTTCGAAAGTACGGCTCGGCAGCTCTGTTCCCAGTGTAATTATTATAAGATTTTGCGAATCCAGAGCTAAATGCTTGCGAAACTCCGAAGGGTGACAGATCAATGCTGGGGGTAACGCTCCAGGAACGGAATAGAGGCTGGTTTGAACCCCGTAATGGTGACACTTTGCTTGCTTCACCATTTCAGGGCTCAGACGACCTTATTCCACCTCCAACTGGAAATATTCCGCCCTTTCAGGACTTTTCAGCCCCAGATTCGCATATGGCTTGATCGCTATTGTTACGCTCATTGTGTCCGCCTAAATGATCAGCTAAAAATCGCATCTCTTAATTTCAAGAGTGCCAAAAAAAACAAGCACTATCGTCAAGTATACACCACTATTTTTTCTTCAATACAAGAGAATCTTAGTTTTTTTAATGCAGCCCTATGAAAAAACTTTACTTTCTTGTAGTCATCCAATTTAGCATACCAATTTTTGGGGAAACTCAAAACTCATCCAACTTTCAAGAACTTGAAAGGAAAGCTATCCTGCTCTGCAATTTAGGCCAATTCAAAGCAGCCCTTGCACTCTTTGATCCGATAGAAGAACTTTTAAACACCATGGATCAAGATCAAAAACTAGATTTTTTCTTGGTTAAATATGGTGTAATAAGATGTCTCCTTTCAGAGAAGATAACATCTGACTATGACAAACATTTCGTTGAAATCATAAAAAACATAGAAACCATAATGGGAAGATCCGATACGGTTTTAATTGAAATGTATAACTCTCTTGGAACTTCTCTATATGAATCTGTAAATTATCAAGATGCAGAAAGAGCATTTGAAAAAGCATTACAAATCTATTCAAATAATCCCAAGTTTGACAACCTCCGATTAATTGCGAACAATTATTACGATCTTTCAAAAACCCTTTTGAGAAAGGGCGATATTCTCAATGCAGTTACTTATGGATATAAAGGTTTAGCTTTTGTCAGAGATAATTTTGAAGAAAATGACCCTATTACTGGAAAGTTACTTGAAAACCTAGGTTATTGTCACGATAAGTTAAATTCTTTTGAAAAAAGTAAATTTTATTACGAAAAAGCTTTGAAAATTTACCGTGATAGTTATGGAGAAAATAACTCAAACACAAGTAGATTATATGACAAAATTGGTCGCCTCCATTTGTCTTTCGATCAATATGAAAATGCCATTGACTATTTTCAAAAAGGACTCCAAATAAGGAAAAGAGTTTTTAAACCCACAAGTTTTGAAATTGGATCTTCTTACGACAATATCGGGAACTCTTACTATTATTTGCAATATTATGAAAAGGCAATTTTCTTCTTTGAAAAAGCACTAAAAATCTTTAACTACTCAGCTTCAAAAACAACAGTTGCGGATCAATACTCTAAAATTGCTGCCTGTTATACTAATCTGAAGAAATTTGAGCTTGCAGAAAAGTACATGGAGCAGTGTTTCGGAGCTCTAGAATTCGACTCAAAACTGAAATACCCCTTTGAAAAACACAAAACCTCTCATACCCACCTCCTCATCACCCTCTACTTCAAAGCCAAGAACCATCAAAAAGCCTACGAAGCAGGATGGGGAAAAAGCCAGCTGCACGAAGCCTCATACTGGTTTGACCTTTGCATCGAGCTGATCGAGTACATCAACAGCACTTTCACCGAGCCGGGGTCGAAGCAGTATTTGCTGGAGCGGTTTTATTACATTTTCGAGGCGGCGATCAACTGCAAGTACCACCTGTATCAGGAATCGGACAGCCTTTTATACCTGGAGCAGGCGTTTGGTTATGCAGAGCGCAGCAAGGCTTTGTTATTGAAGGAAGCCATGCAGATGGCGGGGGCCGTCCTTGCTTCCGAAATTCCGAAAAGTTTGCAGGAAGAGGAGAACCGGCTGAAAAAGGCCATCATTGAGCGGGAAAACCGTCGATATGAGCTACAGCAAGGTGGAGATAGCGGCCCGGAAGTGCACGAACTCAACAGCGAGATTTTCAACCTCAAGCAGGCGTACCACCAGGTTATGGATTCCATTCGGCGGCAACATCCGAAGGAGCACCGGCTCCGGTATCCGGCGGCCCCGCTGACGCCCCGGGAAATTCAGGAAGGGCTGCTGGCGCCCGGCCAGGCCTTGCTGCAGTATTTTCTGGGAGACGATCATCTGTTCCTGTTCGTCATCCGGCAGGGGGACGTGTCGATCGTAAAAAAACCGAAGGAAAAAGGCCTGGCCGAAGCTGTGCTCGGCTTGCGCGAAAGCATTTACGGGTGGAGCCAGTCGCAGGAGGATTCGCTGGCGGAGCAATACGCCGCCTATGGATACCAGCTATATCAAAGCCTGGTTCAACCGGTGGCCCACCTGTTGCCGGAGCGCCTCATCATCGTTCCGGACGGCATACTGGAGTATGTGCCTTTTGAAGCCTTGCTGCGGGAAGCTGCCGGCCCGCCATTCCGAAACTTCTCGTCGTATCCCTACCTGATCCGGGACTTCCAGATCAGCTACGCCCACTCCGCCCGGTTGCTCCAGGAAATGAAAACCGCCGCTTATGCGGCCCGCCGCCGTTGGGTCCTGGCCTTTGCCCCCTCCTTCACCGACCTGCCCGGACAGGACACCTCGCTGGCCTCCCGCCGCCGCAACCTGGGCAGGCTGACGGGCAATGTGAAAGAAGTACAGGCCATTAAGCGGCTGTTGCGCACCCGTGTCTACAAGGGAACGGACGCCACCCGCGAACGCTTCCTGGCCGACGCTCCCTACTACAGCATCATACACCTGGCTACCCACGCCAAAGCCAACGACGAGGAGGGCGAATACTCCTACCTGGCTTTCGCCGAGGTGCCCGATACCCTTCAAAACGAACTGCTCTACGCTAAAGACCTCTACTCCCTGCGCCTACAGGCAGACCTGGTCGTGATCAGCGCCTGCGAATCCGGTGTGGGCGAGCTGAGGCGGGGGGAAGGGGTGATCAGCATCGCCCGGGGCTTCTCCTATGCCGGGGCAAAAAGCCTGGCCACCACCTTGTGGCGGGTAAGCGACCGGGAATCGGCGGCGCTGATGGCGTCTTTTTACCAGCAACTGAAAGACGGACGGCCCAAAGACGAAGCGCTCCGGGCCGCCAAACTACAGTTCATCTCCCAGCCCGGCGCCATGTACGCTCATCCCTTCTTCTGGGCGGCTTTCACCCTTACCGGCGATATGGCCCCGATAGCCGTCAGCGGGCAAATATTTCCCGCCTGGGTATACGCATTGTTAATTGGGCTATTTGTATTTTTGTCGCTGCGTTTCGCCAAAAGAAAACCCAGCTGATGCAACGAATCAATATAGAGATCAAGGCCCGGTGCAGCCATCCCGAAGAAATTCGCGACCTGCTCGACAAACAGCAAGCCGAATTCATCGGGACGGACCACCAGACCGACACCTACTTCAACGTGCCCAACGGACGGCTCAAACTGCGGGAAGGAAACATAGAGAACGCCCTGATCCATTACTTCCGCAATGACCTGGCCGGCCCCAAACGGTCGGATATCTCCCTCTACAAAACGCCATCGCGCGACGGCCTCAAAGAGGTGCTCACTGCCGCCCTGGGCGTCCTCGCAGTAGTCTCGAAGCGCCGGCAGATCTACTTTATCGAAAATGTGAAGTTCCACATCGACGAGGTGCAACACCTCGGCAGCTTCGTCGAGATAGAAGCAATCGACCGGGATGGGAGCATCGGAGAAGAAAAACTGCGGCGGCAGTGCCAGTACTACCTCAATTTATTCAAAATAAAAGACGAGGACCTCGTTGAGGTTTCTTACAGCGACCTGGCCATCCGGCGCCAATCCGGACATTAATCTGCAATGCAAATGCGCCGAAAACGAAAGCGGCATTGCCGGGGATTCCCGGCAATGCCGCTTCTGGTATTACAACAACCGGATATTAATCCAGCGTCTGTTTGATCTCAATGATTTCGTATCCTTCGATCACGTCTCCTGCCTTGATGTCGTTGAAGTTCTTGATCGATATACCGCATTCCAGGCCGGATTTCACCTCCCGCACATCATCCTTGAAACGCTTGAGGGAGGCGATCTCGGCGACCTGCCCTTCCTTGGCCGGATAGACGACGATACCGTTTCGGATCAGGCGGACATGGTTGTTGCGCGTGATCCTGCCTTCCTGCACATAACAGCCGGCAACGGTGCCCACCTTACTGATCTTATACACTTCCCGCACCTCGGCCTGGCCGATGATCTTTTCTTCCTTCGTCGGCTCGAGCATCCCTTCGATCGCGGCGCGCACCTCGTCGATGGCTTCGTAGATGATGGAATACAATTTGATCTGCACCCCTTCCCGTTCCGCCAGTTTGCGGGCGGCTAAGGATGGCCGCACCTGAAAGCCGATGATGATCGCGTCGGAAGCGGAAGCGAGCAGTACGTCGGATTCGACGATCTGGCCCACGGCCTTATGGATGACATTGACCTGTACCGATTCGATGGACTGCTTGATGAGGGAATCGGAGAGTGCCTCAACGGATCCGTCCACGTCGCCTTTGACGATGAGGTTGAGTTCCTTGAAGTTCCCGAGCGCGAGGCGCCGGCCGATTTCATCGAGGCTGATCCGCTTGGTAGCCCGATTGGCCTGCTCGCGCGCGATCTGCGCCCGTTTGGAAGCGATCTGCCGGGCTTCCTGCTCGTTTTCCGTCACCTTGAAGCGCTCGCCCGCCTGCGGGGCGCCGCTGAGGCCAAGGATCAGGATCGGAGTGGAAGGGCCGGCTTCCAGAACGCGTTTACCGCGCTCGTTAAACATGGCTTTCACTTTTCCGGAATGCTCGCCGGCAACGACGGGATCGCCGATTTGCAGCGTACCGGTTTGTACGAGCCCCTTGGCCACGTACCCGCGTCCCTTATCCAGCGAAGCTTCGAGTATAGTGCCGATGGCTTCCCGGCCCGGGTTAGCCTGCAACTCCAGCATCTCCGCTTCCAGGAGGATTTTTTCCAGAAGCTCATCCACACCTTGGCCGGTTTTGGCGGAGATGTCCTGGGATTGGTATTTCCCGCCCCAGTCTTCAACCAGGAAGTTCATGGAAGCCAGTTCCTGCTTGATGCGTTCGGGCTGGGCATCAGGCTTATCCACCTTGTTGATGGCAAAAACCATAGGTACGTTAGCGGCCTGTGCGTGGCTGATGGCCTCTTTGGTCTGAGGCATGATGTTATCGTCGGCAGCAATAATGATAACGGCTATGTCGGTCACCTTGGCGCCCCGGGCACGCATAGCGGTGAAAGCTTCGTGGCCCGGCGTATCGAGGAAGGTGATCTTTCGGTTCTCCTCGCCGACAACGACCTCGTAAGCGCCAATGTGCTGCGTGATACCGCCGGCTTCGCCTTCGACGACAGTGGCCTTCCGGATGTAATCGAGCAGGGAGGTCTTACCGTGGTCCACGTGGCCCATCACGGTGACGATGGGAGCGCGGGGTTCCAGGTCTTCCGGGTCGTCGACGATCTCCTCTTCCTCTTCCACGTGCTCTTCAGCGCTGATGAATTCTACTTCATGGCCAAACTCTTCGGCAACCAGTTCGATGATCTCGGCATCGAGGCGCTGGTTGATGGAGACGATCACGCCGAGGTTCATGCAGGTGGTGATCACGTCGGTGACCGGCACGTCCATCATATTGGCCAGTTCCTGAACAGAGACGAACTCCGTAACCTGGAGGTTTTCGGTTTGCTGTTCCTGCTCGCGCTGTTCCTGCCGTTCGCGCAGGCGTTCGCGGTTGTCGCGGCGCATTTTCTGGCGTTTCTTCTTCCCGCCGCCGGAGAGGCGTGCCATGGTAGCCTTGATCTTCTCTTCGATCTCCTTCTGGGAGACCTCCTTGACGTCTTCTTCTTTGCGGCCACGGGTACGCCGTCCCTTGCCGCCGGCCGGGCTGGCGCCTTTCCCGCTGCCAGGTGTGGCGGCGACCTTCTTGCGGGTCCTCCTCCGTTTTTTGCGGGGTTGCTTATCCTGATCTGAATCGGGAGTGGCGGGTTTCTTCTTCTTATCGTCCGCTTTGACCTCTTTCTTTTCTTTTTTCTTCTTGCGTTTGGGGCGTTCGAGCTTGTTGGTGTCGATCTTGCCCAGAATCTTCAGGCCCCGGAGTTCCGGCGCTTCGGCACGAACGACATCGCTCTTTTCCGGGCCCTTGGCAGCTGCGCCGGCCGGAGCTTCCGCTTCTGCTTTGGCGGCTTCCGGTTTTGCCGGTTCTTCTTTTTCAACCTTCGGCGGTTCCGGCTGTGCCTTTTCCTTGGGTTCTTCCTGCTTCGGCTCCTCTGTTTTCTTTTCTGCCGGCGGCTCTGCCTTCACCTGGGGCGGCTGTTGCGGCTCCGCTTTTTCTACGGGAGGCGGGGCTGGCTTTTCCGCTTTTTCTTCGGCTTTGCCCTCCGGCTTTACTTCCGGCTCCGGTGCCTTCTCCGGCTCTGGCTTGGGCTTGGGTTCCTCCTTCGGCGCCGGCTTGGGGCCTTCCTGGCGGGGTTCCGGTTTTGCCATTTTGTCTTCGGCCGGCTGGCTGTCCGTAGTTTTGTGCTTCAGGCGGCTCTCCAGGTCGATCTTGCCCAGCACTTTGAGCCTGGCCTGCGGGCGGGCAGGTTCTTCGGCAGCCTTGTCCTTGCCATTTTCGGCAGGGCTTTGTCCCTTATCCTGTGGTTCAGGAGCCGGTTTCTTCTTTAGGGCTTCTTCTTTGGGTGTTGTTGGCGGCAGGATGTCTTTTCTTTTTTCTTTAGGAGGAAGAGGAGGTGAAGTCGGGCGGTTGCCAATGACCAGCTGGTCGGCTTTTTCCTTGATAGCGATGGATTTCTGAAACTCCTTGAGCAACTCCGCATACATCTCATCCGTGACATTAGCGGTTGGCTTGTTCTCAATATCGAAACCACTATTGGTGAGATGCTCAACAATAGTGGTCGTCCCCACATTCAACTCTTTTGCTATCTTAATTAAACGTTTCGCCATTATGAAGTTTTAGTACTTATGCAACGTTTACCGATAAGCAAAAGCTTCTCTCAGATATTACGGCTTTCCTTACATATCTTATTATCTTTTTTGGATGAATAAAATAAAAGGCGATTTGGAGAAAACTTTTGCCCACCAAAGTGATCATTCTCATTGATGCTCCGGAGCAGGCCGCGAGTGGATGCCCGGATAGCTTTTGCAAAGATAAGACGATTACTGTCTATTCAGTAACTCTACTTGTATAAAAACGAGAAAAACCCTCGTTTTGCTTTCCTTTTAGCTTATTGCACTCCAATCGAACACACTATAGCCGGAAAGAGTTCGGTTAATCCGGTTTATTTCGCCGGGCCGGATGTGGAGTGTCAATGCCGCATCCGGCCCCGGGATATTTACTGCCCTTCTTCTTCTTCAAACTCGGCGGCCAGGATGCGAAGCACTTCGTCGACCGTCTCTTCTTCCAGGTCGGTGCGGCGGAGCAGCTCCTCTTTTTTCAGTTCGAGGACGTTGCGCGCCGTATCACACCCAATGCTCTTGAGCGCGTCGATCACCCAGTCATCGATCTCATCCTTGAATTCTTCCAGGTCGACATCGTCGATCTCGATCTCATCTACCGTGTTGCGGTAAACGTCGATCTCGAAACCGGTCAGGCGGCTGGCCAGTTTGATGTTGGTCCCTCCCTTGCCGATGGCGAGGGAAACCTGGTCTGGCTCCAGGAAAACATTGGCGTGCTGTTTGTCCAGGTCCAGGTCTATCGTCGTCACCTTCGCCGGCGTCAGGGCACGCTGGATGAACAGCGTGGCGTTGTTCGTGTAGTTGACGATGTCAATATTTTCGTTGCGCAGTTCACGGACAATGCCGTGGATGCGCGACCCTTTCATGCCGACGCAGGCGCCGACCGGGTCGATGCGGTCGTCGTAGGATTCGACAGCCACCTTGGCGCGGTCGCCGGGAATGCGGACGATGCGGCGCACGGTGATCAGCCCGTCCTCGATCTCCGGTACTTCCTGTTCCAGCAATTTCTCCAGGAAGAGGCTGTCCGTCCGGGAAAGGATAACGACGGGGTTGTTGTTTTTCATCTCCACCTTCTTGATCACGCCCCGCACCATGTCGCCCTTTCGGAAGAAATCGCCCTTGATCATCTCCGTCCGGGGCAGCACCAGTTCGGTGCCCGTCGCGTCGTCGAGGATGAGCAGTTCGCGCTTCAGGATCTGGTGGACCTCCCCGACGATGATGTCTCCGACGCGTTCGCTGTAGCGGCGGTAGACCTCGTCTTTTTCCAGTTCCATGATCCGGGAGATCAGCGTCTGCCGGGCAGCCATGATGGCGCGGCGGCCAAAGTCTTCCAGATGGAGCTGTTCATAACATTCCTCCCCGATCTCGTAGTCCTCATCGATGGCCAGCGCCTCGGATATGGAAATCTGGCTGCGGTCGTCGGTCACCTCCCCGTCGGGAACGATCTCGCGCACGCGCCAGAGTTCAAGGTCTCCTTTGGTTGTATTGACAATTACATCGAAATTTTCGTCCGTGCCGAATTTTTTGCGAATCAGCGTGCGGAATACGTCTTCCAGCACACGCACCATGGTCGGACGGTCTATATTCTTCCCGGCTTTGAATTCCGAGAAAGTATCCACCAGGTTCATCATTGGATAAGGTATTTAAAATGATACTTTAACAACTGTTTTCTTTATGTCTTCAAAGGGTATCCTGGTTTGCAGGACCTGCGTTTTCTTACGCTTCCCTTCCTTCACCCGTATTTTCTCTTCCAGGGTGATGTCCGCTTCGCCAACGGCTAAAAGGATGCCTTCCTTACTCCCGCCTTCGTTCAGGCTGACCTCCACCCTGCGGCCTATATTCCGGGGGTACTGCCGCCGGAGCTTCAGCGGCCGGGCAATTCCCGGCGAGGAAACTTCCAACACGTATTGATCCCCCAGCCAGCCTTCTTCATCGAGGAATTGCTCCAGGTAACGGCTAATCTTCTGACACTTCTCAAAGGTTACTCCTGTGTCGCTGTCGATAAATACTTCGAGCTTGTTGTCGGCGTGTAATTGTACCTCTATGAGGAAACAGTCTGCAAATTCGTCCTCCTGGAATTTTTCGTCCAGAAGCGGCCTGATCTTGGATTCTACCACTGCGTCGATATAGAATTAAAAAGAGGGAACCTCCAGGCTCCCTCTTCCGAGTTCTTTTTCATTGATTTCTGCAAAGATACGAAATTTATCCAAACCAGGCAACAGGCTCCCGAAAATGATCTTTTTTCCTGCAAAATTTTAAACTTTCAATATTCTTTGAACCTTTCTAAACCGGACTTCCCTATCTTTGTTTCCTTCGAAACAGGCTATTTCCTGTTGATACTAAAGAACAAGCTAACAGATATGAAGGTTGATGAACTGTTGCACCGGGCGCTAAACCTGGAATTCCTGACGGCCGAAGAAGGCGTATTCCTTTTTGAACAGGCTTCAACAGCCGAACTGATGTACGTCGGCGCCCGGCTGCGGCGGCGCCACGTGCCCAATAATAACGTCACCTGGATCATCGACCGCAACTCCAATACCACCAACGTCTGCATCGCCAACTGCAAGTTCTGCAACTTCTACCGCCGCCCGGGCCACGAAGAGTCCTATATCACGACTATAGAACAATACAAACAGAAGATCGATGAGCTTTTCCGCTTCGGCGGAGAGCAACTGCTGCTGCAGGGCGGCCACCACCCGGAACTGGGGCTCGACTTCTACACCAACCTCTTCCGGCAACTCAAGGAACGCTATCCCACCCTCAAGCTGCACGCCCTCGGCCCGCCGGAGGTGGCCCACATCACCAAACTGGAACAATCGACCCACCTCGAAGTGCTGCAGGCCCTCAAGGACGCCGGCCTGGACTCCCTGCCCGGCGCCGGCGCCGAAATCCTCAGCGACCGGGTGCGCCGCCTCATCTCCAAAGGCAAATGCGGCGGCCAGGAATGGCTCGACATCATGCACGCCGCCCATAAAGTGGGCCTGACTACCTCCGCCACCATGATGTTCGGCCACATCGAAACCAACTACGAACGCATGGACCACCTGGCGCGCATCCGCCAAGTGCAGGCCCAAAAACCGGAAGGCGCCAAAGGCTTCATCGCCTTTATCCCCTGGCCGTTCCAGGACGAGGATACCATCCTCAAACGCCTCAAACGGGCCCGCAATACCTGCACCGGCGACGAATACGTGCGCATGATCGCCATGAGCCGCATCATGCTGCCCAACATCACCAATATCCAGGCTTCCTGGCTGACCGTGGGCAAACAGGTGGCCCAGCTCTGCCTCCACGCCGGCGCCAACGACTTCGGCTCCATCATGATCGAAGAGAATGTCGTCTCCGCCGCCGGCGCCCGCTTCCGCTTTACCGCCCAGGGCATCCAGGACGCCATACGCGAGGCGGGCTTCACGCCCCAGCTCCGCAACCAGGAGTACGAATACCGGGAACTGCCGGAAAACATCGTGCAACAGGAACTGGATAGGGAAAGGATGATCGTGGATTGAACACGAAATATTACGCTCCCCAAACTTCCGGTTAAAACCCGTTTTAACGCCCTTTCTATCCTCCTCGCCAGCCAGCGGGCAGAGGCCTGCACAGGCTGACGTTGGATTCCGCTTTTCAGTATTAAAAGCGGGATATGTCGTTTATTGCCGGTTTGGCCCAGGGGCCACCGGAACAATTGGATTCCCCAACTGACAACCGACAACCGACAACTAACAACCGACAACCACAACTTGCCCAGTATTAGACGGATAGCCCCGCTCCAGGTTGAACCCTTAGGGCCCGGAGAAGAATAACTTCCCCATTTGATCCGGCTATTTTTCCGCCAGGCTGCGTTGCGGGATCGGTTGCGTAGCCCTGCTATGCGCCCTCCCCGCGCCTTGCCTGGCGAAAAAATAGCTCGCCTGAAATGAGGAACTTATTTTTCTCCGGACCCTTAGTAATCAAAGGCTTATCATTGACTCCCCGGCGGCATCCACTACATTTATCTCCTCCACCAGGCAGCCTGACTCCACCAGTTTGGTTTGGATTTCCCGGACGAGGCCCGAATTGTGGATCTTCAGGTAGTACTCGCTTTGCTTGAAATGCGCCCAGCACCCGGCGGCATTTTCCTGCTGCAGGCAATCGGCCAGACACCGCAGCAACTCCGCCGCCCCCCCATAGTGGCCAAGGGAAGGATGATGCCGGGCCTCCTTTTCCGCCCGGCCGATCAGTTCACGCGCCTCATCGGCTCTGCCGTGCATCAGTTCATAGTAGGCGTAACCCAGCAGTACCGCCGGATGGGGATAGTAATTCGTGGAGGCCCGGAACAAGCGCTGCACCTTGGCGCCGTCGTGCCCGGCCTGCCGGGCCTCCAGCGCCGCCAGGAAATAATTGGAAAACCCAATGTATATCGCGTCATTCCCGCAGGTGGCGCCACTCCCTGCCAGTTGCTCGAAGCAATGGATAGTTCCCGCAAACTGGTGCAGCGGCAATGAATCCCGCTCCTCGAGCTTAAGGTTGGCCAGTGCTTTCAGGTAGAGGATCACCGGTGTTGGCGTTACGACGGAAAGCCTGGACAGGCAGCCCTCCGGGTCGTCGTAATGCAGCTTCCGGATGCTCTCCAGAAAGGCCCGGACATCCTCCCCGGAAAGCCGGATGGCGTCGGTGAAGAACAAATAGGGCACGTGGACGAAGTCGCCGAACAAAGATTTCATGCCCGCCGACCCTTCAAAACGCTCCCGGCAACTGATGGTCAGCTGGCTGCTGTTTGCCCTCCGCCAAACAATGAGGTGCAGCTTTTTTTCGCCGAGAACCCGCTGGGCTTCCTCCTCGGAGTGAACGTCCAGCTTGTCTATGAACCGGGTGAACAGCCGGGGTGCCTTCGTCTTAAATTCGCGCATTTCTTCCCGGTTGATGTCCCTGGCCACCCCTATTCTGACCGTATGCCAGGCTTCATAATACCTGAAAATACCCAGCAAAGAGAACGCCAGCATCAGTAAAGACAGGATGGTTGCCTTCCGGGTCTTTTCCCGGGCAAATAAAAGGTATATGGCAAGCCCCATCCCGCCAAAGGCAAGAGAATAGCATAGCGCCTCTATCGCCGGATTCGGGTTCTCCAACGGCAGGCGCAAGGCGTTGGCCAGCGTAAAAATATTGAGCGAGGCGGAAATAGCGATCAGCTGCCTGTCCTGCCCGGGCAGTCCTGTTTCCCTGTTTTTTTTGTCCATTGCTGATTAGTTTTTGAGTTAAACGTACATGATGATCCCTCTATCTCCCTATCCCCCCGACCCTTCCACCTCGCCGATTATTTTCTCCAGCAGCAGCGTATCGGCATCATCCCAGTCGGCGACGGGGTCTTGCAGAAAGGCATTTTTTTTCTCCGCCAGGCTGGCCCGGTTTTCGGCCAGCCATTCATCGCTCAGCCGTTCGAGCCGGAGGTGGGCGTTGGGAATGCTGAGTTTACGGATGGCCAGCCATTTCCGGTTGCCGAGGTAGAAGGTTGGCCCTTCCGGTGAAGCCTGATAACAGAAAGAGCCCCTGTTTTCCTCCCGCCTGAGCTGTCGGCTGAAGATGCCTTTAACAAACAGGCGGGCACCCCGGCTGTCTTCCGGCCGGGAGAATTCATCCAGCAGGCACGGAAAGGCGGGGTTCTCCGGATCAAAATCCGGGCCGTGAAAATTGGCCTTTCCGGATAATTGCCGGTAAGCCGCCCTCATCCGGCGGGGGGCGCCGAGATGGCGCACGCTGATATCCTGCCGGATCTTCAGGCAGGCCAGGCGGTTGCGGATACCCCTGTCAAACCGCAGCTGAACGCCATGCAGCAGCCCCGGAGATTCCAGATCTGCTTTTTCTTGTTCGCCGGCCATCAGATAGGTTAGGGAGCTGACGCTCAGACCCCCTTTGAAAAAAGGCTGTACCTCGCTCAGTAATTGAAAAACTGCGTTTTCCGCAAATCCCTCCGGGGCTAACCGCTGCTGTTCCAAACTGCTCAGGGGCAAATCGCAGAGCGCCCTCCGGGACTGTTCCGTAAATTCGGACAGTCGACTCATGACATCCAGGGTGTCGTCGAAAAGGAGGTCCTCCCAACTGCTCCATTTATCATCGGGCAGCCGCTGCTTCAACCAATTCACAGACTGGCTAAGCTCTGGTTCGCCCTGAAAAATGAAGTTGGGCGGAGGCACAACTGCCCCGTTCTCCTGGCTTTCCAGGTAATCGGCGGAAGCAGCCAGGCTCTTTCCTTTCTGTTCTACTTCCCCGGCCAGTTGTCGGAGCACTTCCAAAATGGCTGACTGGCGGAGCTTATCGTAAGCGCGTTGGCGGTAGCCGGCGAAACCTTCCTGCACTTCCTTCAACCGGCGTTCAAACTGGCCGGCTTTTTGGTGGGCATCCATTATTTTCCGCCGGTAGCCGGGGCTGAACCAACGGCGGGCCGTCCGGCCCAATTTCCCCCAGAACGGCAGCTCTTGCTCCTCCTGCCGCCGGCAATAGGCCCTGAAAGCTTCTTCCAGCCCGGAGAGCATTTCCACAGGCTGAAAAGCCTCCTTATTCCCGCCGGTTGCCTGCTCCAGCTCTGCGATCCGGCTCTTCAGAGACACCCCGCTTTCCGGAGCTTCCTCCAGGAGTGCCGCGCAATAGCGGGCGGCTGCGCTTATGCCTTGGCCGGGCCGGCACATCAGGTTGATCAGCGTTTCCCGAAACTGGCCGGCCAGGCGGCTCCGGGCTTCTTCCGGCACGGTAGCCACCGCCTGCTCCAGCGCTTCCTGCCCGTACCGCCGGAAAGCCGCCTCCATAGCGGAGGCCCAGCGGCTATAGTCCGGGAAGCCCGGCGGCTCTGGAAATACGGGGGAATCCATAGAAGGGAAAAGGCCTTCCACCACCGTTTGTACCCCCCCGGCCAGTTGCCGGCAAAGCTGTGGGATGTCGGCCGGAGAAGCTTCCCCGCGGCGGGCACCCGGCGGAGAAACGGCCAGGCCGGCCAGCTTTTCAAAGAAGGCAGCCCTGGCCAAAGGAGCAAATTGTTCTGCTTCCCAGGACCGTTCCCCAAAACCGAAGGTGGCGTACCGGAAGTATTTCCCGCCGTTCAGCTTTGGTATCAGAGGCTGAGTTTGCAGGTCTTCCTCTGGCAGGAAGAGCAAAAGGTGCGTAAAACCATCGGCAATACAGCGATAGAAATGATTTACTTCCTGCTCGCCGGCCCGCCAGGGGCCGTCCGTATCGAACAGCCACACCTGAGAATAAGGCGCCACGGCGTCAGGGCTCTGCTGGAGGTCGACTTCCAGTTCCCAAAGGGCGGCGTAGGTGCGCGCCAGGGCTTCGTCGCCCTCTTCCATGCCGGGCAGGCTTTCCTGCGGGCAGCCCGGAAGGAAGTAGGCCGCTTCGAAGCTGACAAAGTCAAAGTCGTACTGCTCCAGGAAATGGCGCCCTTCCCAGGCGCAGAACCGCAGGAAGGAACCGCCCACCGGTGCCCAGGAAGCGCCAATCAAAATGACGCGGTATGCCCGGGAAATGGCTGGCGGCGCACTGCCCCTGGCCGCCATAGCTGAGGCCTGCCGAAGGCCTGCAATCGACTGAAAGAGCAGACGGCGGAATTCGTCCAGAAAGGCACTCCTGATCCGGAGGGCGTATCCATTTACCGACAGTTCTTCGGCGCTTACCGGCAGGTTGGCCCCCTCCGCTTTTTCCGCTCCGATGTTGATAAAGGAGACCAGTTGCCCCAAAAGGGGCCTCCCCTCCGATACTTTCTTCAGGGAGGCCTCCATATGAGAGCGAAAGATCTGTCCGGTTTGCCCAAAACATATGAACAGGGTTGGCTTGGCTGTCATGGTTGCTAAGTGTGTTTCCATTCGAAAAAGAAGCCTGCTACAAGCTGCGGTCCAGTTCCTCAATCATCCGCAGGTAGAACCGCTTTACTGGAGTGGAGAGCTTTTCTTCCGGGTCTTTGCACTTCTTTTCAAGTTTTTTGATAAAGCCCCGAACCTGGTTTTTGCAAGCTTTGTCATCGGCGGATTCGGGCTTGGCGCTGTCTATGGCATCCTTAACCCTTTTGTCCAGTCGCCCTTTTGACAAGTTGCCGCGCTCATACCACTCCACAATAGTTTCCAGGCGTTCAAAGTCATCGTTTTCAACATCGCACAGCAGGTTCATGTAAATGCTGTAGAGCGCCTTCCACCCGCTTTGCCCCTGGAGGATGCCTTCGAATCCGAAATATTCATCCCAGGGCTGGGAATCGGAGTGGTCCCAGGGCAATAAACCATAGGCCTGGGCCTTGCCGACCAGTTGCCAGGCCTCCGGCTTGTTGTTGGGGAAGAGGTCCTCCAGGTATTGGGGATCCTTCCAGATGTGGTTTTGCATTTCTTCACCGTCGGCCCAGTAGCGCTCTGTCCAGTCCGGGCGGCTGTTGAGGATGGCAAAGGCGGGGATGCCCATTACCTTCTGGGAGAATATAACCTCCTCGTAGGCTTTGAGCCGGAAAACACCGCCCAGCTGTTTACCGCCGGCAGCCAGGGGGCGCAATTCAGGGCTGTCGAGGAAGTCCTGGGTAAAAAAATCCGGATAGCCGATGAACATCCGGCGTTCCGTCTTGGAAGCACCGAGTTCCATGCTGGCCACCGAATACGGCAACAGGGGGGTGGATAAATGATTGGCGTTGCCAAAAAAACCTTTCAAAAGGTGCTCTTTCTTCATCAACCGGGTCAGGGCCTGCTCCAGGCCGCTGCTCTGGGCCTCCGGCACCCCGTTGGCCCTGGGGCCGGAACTCTGGCCGGCGAAGGCATCGAGGCTGTCCAGCAATTCCTCTTCGGACCGGCTGCCCCAGTTCAGCCCATAGGCGGCCTTTTCCTTAAAAGCAGGCAGGTCAACCTGTAAAGGCTGAAGGTTTGGAATGGTTACCTGGAACTGGGCGCTGACATAGGATGCCTCGGGGTCAGAGCCATTGTGCGCCTCCTGTTGTTCCTCCGAAAGGCGTTTGGCGAGGCTCTCCCAGGATTTGCGGAGTGCCACGGCAGCCTGGTATTGGCGCCGTATGGTTTCCATCGCCTTTTCAATAGCTTGTTGCGGAGCCAGGTCGCCTTTCGCCCGGAGTTTTTCGTCCAGCATCCTGGTTACCTGCTCTTTAATGCCAGCCTTTTCCTCTTCCGAAAGGGGCGCTTCCTGGGCCGTTTTTTTGCGGCCGTTGCCGAAAAACGGGAAAATGCCGCCCAGCCAGCCGTCGCCTTTGACGCTGCGGGTAGGTTGCCGGGCGGGCTGCCGCCCGGCAGAGCCGTTGCCGTTGGCCCACGCCGTGGCCGGAGTAGCGAGCCGGGCAGTATTGACCAGCTTTTCGTGTTCTTCTTCAAGCTTGAATAAGGCCGATCCCAGCAGCCGCTCGCACAGGGCGGCGCCTCCGGGATAGGCCAGCAGCTCGTCGGTATCCGCCCGGAGGCGTTGCTCCAGAGCGCCGGCCCATCCCGCCCAGGCTTCTTCCATCTGAGCGGCCGGGCTGTTCTTCGCTTGTTCCAGCCTGTTTTTGACCTGTGAGGACAAACGATCCCTGATCAACGGATTATTGATGGCCTGTTGCAGGGCTTCCTCCCCGATCTGCTGTTTGTCGTACTGGATTTTTTGCCACAGTTCTTTCTTGCCTCTGGCAATGTTCAGCAACTGGTTGTCCTGGATATTCTTTTCCTTCTCTACGAGCCGCCGTTCTCCGCGTTCTTCCACCTCGGAAAGCCGTACGGCGTACCGGGCCGCCAGCCGGGAGGCTTCCTTGCGGCCTGCTACGTCCACCGCTTTCACAAAGCAATGGCCGAAGCTGGAATAATTCAGCTTTTTGCCCTGCTCGACCCTGCCGACATTTTCCCAGTTTGCAAAATTTTGCTCCTCCTGAATGCTGAATTCAGAGGTGAGCATGAGGCCCAGCTCTTCCGCAACGAACCGCTTGAGCTTGTCCGGGTCCGACACATAGCTCGTGCGCTCGTTCTGGTTGTCCGCCAGATAAATGGTATCAAAGGGTGGATTGGCAATGGTTATGGAAAAGCTTTTGGTATAATTGACGGTCTCCTTTTTCTTCTCGGCCACCGACATCAGGTGATCCAGCTCAAGCAGCGCGGCGTAGGTATTGGAGTACGTCCAGTACATGCCGGCCTTGCTTTCGAAGACCGTGGGCAACACGAAGATGCCGTTGATGCGGCCGATGTTGCGCCGGAGGTGGTGGCGGCAGATCAGCGCTACGTCCAGGAACATACCGCTCCCCGTTCCCCCACACAGGGAGTTGACGATAAAAATATTGATCTTCTTGCTGGTATTGATTTGATTTTCCTTGTGGTGCATGCCGGTGTCCAACTGGATAACCGCTTCGATCCGTTCCCGGATTTCTTTTTCTATTTCGGAGATGTTGCTGAAGAGCGCCAGCCGACCGATGGCCCGGATTTGCCGGGCACCGGCGTGAATGGCGGACCTCGTTTTGGGCAGGTCGGGCCACCATTGCCGGATAGTCTTGTGGATGTCCATGGAAACCATGCGTTCCGGTTCGCGTACTTCCAGCGTAAAAAACTCATCGCCGCCCAGTGTCTTCAGGCCGTTATTGACGACCTGGTCGGTCGTGTCGATGCCCATAAACCGGATGTGGGGCGGTATCCTGCTGCCGTATTTGGCAATGAGGTTGGCTTTGTGGTACCGGATGATGTCTACGCCGGTTCCGCCAATACCAATATAAAGAGTAGGATCACTTAGGTTATAGGAATTCAACTTGTATTTCATGGCTTGGTGTGTTTTGGTGATTTAAGGAATAGTTTTGGGCTCAGAACAATATGGAAAAGACCACTCTCTCCTTGCCTTCGCTGATGATCAACTCGTCGTTGCAGAATATCCGTTTGGGGTCGCCGGGTTCTACCGGTTCTTCTCTTCCGTTTTTCAGGCGCAGGTTGGCATCGATGTTTTTCAGGCATACGACAAGCTGTCCGTCGGCGTCTCTTCGGTAGGCGGGGTAGATCTCGAAGTGGTGGCCCTGCCCGCCCATCTGTATGGAATAGCGGTGTACCCGGTTTTTCCAGTTGCTGGCCTGTACCTGACCGTTGCCTTCTATCAGGTCGAGGGCAACATTTACCGGGGGGCGGCGAAGGCGGATCAGGTAGGCCAGCAGGGCCAGGCAGGCCAGCGGGATGGCGAGCAGCTTTCCCCAGTGGAGGGCCGCCCATACCCAGGAATGGTAAATCCGGGCGAGCGGAAAGCTGCGCGTGTCGTCCCCGTCTCTCACCACTTCTTCGGAAGGGCGCAAACCGGAAAGGTGGTAGCGCACTTCGTAAACGCCGGAGGCCCCGAGGGTTACAGACCCGCTGTAAGTTATCCGCCCGCCCTGGTCTTCGGTGAGCTGCAGCGTGTCGGCAGCGTAGTCTTCGCCGTCGCGGGTGATCATGGCGATGGCCTCCAGCAGCGGATGCTCCGAATGGAACTGCCGCCGGAATGCTTCGGATTTTCGGTTTATGGTGACGCCTACCGGAACTTCTCTCGGCCGGAGGTCTGAAGCTTCCAGCGGCCCGGCCAGATTGGATCGGATGTAATCTTCTTGTACCCTGAAAGAAATCTTCTTCGAGGTCGAAGGCGGAATATCGGAGTTCCGGACGTTGGCGTAGAAGGTAATATAATACATGCCGGTGTCGATTCCGGGTATGGCTTTATGCAGGTCGAGCAGGTAGATGCTGTCCGACGGATCCAGTTGCAGGCGGTGCATTTTCTCGCTGGTTTGCCCGGCAGGGGTAATGTTGGCGGTCACTTCCCGGTCGGTCAGCAACCGGTTGTTTCCGCCGGGAGGAAAAGTATGAGGATCCTTCTCCCACAACTTCGTCGCAACCGGGATAGGGTGGTTGGCCAGGAATTCCGGCCGGACACTGGGAGACAGATTGCCGTTGATCCTGGATTCTACTGCAAAAACATTCCGGTCGGGCAACTCCCGTTCGGTGATGTGGGGCAGGCGAACGGACAGCGTCTTCCTGTTTTCCAGTTCCGGAGCGGGGGCATCCGGATGCTTCAGGTGCGCCCGGCTGATCGTGACGATATCAAAACCTTCTTTTGCGTTCCATTGTACGAAGAAATCGTCCCGGACAAAACGGCCGGCCTCGAAAGCTGTATTGTAGCGAAGTTCTATGCTGTCGGCAACCAATATCCGGATGTCTTCCGACCGCACTTCCCTGAATTGCCGGTTGTGCCGAAGGATGAACAGGCGCACTTCATCGACAGCCTTGTTGATCTCCAGCGGCGTATGCAGGCTGGTAAAAGTGGTAGTGGCTTTATTTTCCTTGACGATTTCCACATAGTTTTCGACCATGTCGATCAACTGATCGAGCGGCCGGTATCCTTCGGGGCGGGCGCGGGTCAGGTCCTTCAACAACTCGCTGCCGGTGATGTCCAGCCCGGGAATTTTCGCCGCCGACTCCGCCGTTTTGATCTCCAGGCAGTGAAGCGACGCTTCCCTGAAATGGCTTCGAACGGCAGTTTTTAACCGATTGTAGGCCTGCGGAACGGCGTCCTCCGGTTTCAGGTAAAGGCGGCCGTCCGAGATCAGAATAACGATCTTCGCCACTTTCTGGCCAAAGTTGTCGCGCTCCCGCCAGAAGGAGGGTGCCCGTTGCGCCGCCAGTTGAAAGGCAGCATTTATGTTGGACTGGCCGGTCTCGAACCGGAGAAAACCGATGGCCTTTTCCGCCAGCGCGCTGCGTTCCGGGATGCTTTTCAGCTCTTCGCCAAACAACCATTCCGCCCGGTCCGAAAAGGCGATCATGGCCAGCTTGTCGCCCTCTTCCAGCACATTGATGAACAGGCGGCAGGCGTCGCGCATCAGTTTTTTTTCTTCGCCTGACTTGATGCTGTTGGAATTGTCGATGATCAGGATGTAGTCTGCCTTGGGAGACAGAACGGCGGAGTGCCCGGCTTCCGGCACACCCTGGCCGTACAGGGGAATCAACCCCAGCAGGCAGAGGCAGAGCGCCGGCAGGAACCGGCAGGTTTTTCTTTCGCATCTCATGGCAGTAAGTTTTACTTTACTTTTGGAAATAGACAGCCCGCCCCGCGACCACCATCTACGGGTGGCGCAGGCAAGCTGTGCGCAATTGTGCTTCGGCCGTTTGTTTGGTGCCCGGCCCGCTATTTCTGAACAGGGGGGCTTTTCAATAGCGAGTTCGCCGGAATGGGAAAGGCTGATAAATCAGCGCTTTCATAGTAATAGTGAGGGCTATTTCAAAAAAGTACCCAGGGAGGAGGAAAAATTTCTGATTTTTTTATCCCTGCCCGGACAGGATTTTTTGCGATAATTTGATTTTACTCTCTTATTTGAGTAATATTCCCGAGGTTTTAAATAAGGCCCTAACGAAACATCTATGCAAAACATCCTCATCCCCATCGCTTTCCCCCGGCAGAAACCACTGGCGGAAGGAGATGTCCTGCTCGCCGTCGACGTCGGGGGCACCAAAGCCGATATGGCCCTTTTTGCGATAGAAAACGGCGCGCCGGCCATCAAGGAAGAGCACCGTTATGCCTCCTCCAGGTGGGATTCCCTGGTCGATATGGCCCGGGATTTCTGCGGGAAAACCGGGATGCCGAAAAGGATGAGCATCTCCTTCGCCGGGCCGGTGAACCAAGGCAAAGCCCAGGGCACCAACCTGCCCTGGGATATCGACAGCCTGGGCATCCAACATGCCCTGGATATGGACACGGTTTTCCTGATCAACGACCTGGAGGCCAACTGCTACGGCCTGGCGGCGTTGCAGGAGGAGGACCTGCTACTTATCCACCCGGGAGAAAACCCCGAGCCGGGGAACGGCGCGGTCATCTCTCCCGGCACGGGCCTGGGCGAGGGCGGATTGTTCTGGGACGGAAAGGCGTACCGCCCTTTCGCTACAGAAGGAGGGCACGCTCATTTTGCGCCCCGGGAGGAAATCGACTGGCGTTTATATAACTACCTTGCCGAACAGTACGGCCATGTTAGCTGGGAAAGGGTGGTATCAGGAATGGGCATCACCAATATCTTCCGCTTCCTGAGGGACGTGGAAGGGATGGAACCGCCCCCTACTCTGGAACACATTGAAGCCCCGGCCATCAGCCGGGCCGCAGCGGCGGGCAGCCCCATCAGCCAAAAGGCTATCCACCTGTTTTTCCGCTATCTGGCCTGGGAAGCGGCCAACCTGGTCATGAAACTCAAAGCGACCGGCGGAATCTATATCGGCGGCGGCATCGTCCCGAAGATATGGAACGAGACCCACCGCGACATTTTTAATGAACACTTCTTCGTAGTGGGCCGCCTGGCTTCGCTGGTCAAAGCAGCGCCGGTCACCTTGATCCTGAACCAGAAGACGGCCCTGCTGGGGGCAGGGTGGTACGGGGCATACGGATGATGGAAACCAGCCGGGCCTTTCACAGATAACCAATAACGTTGTAATGCAACAGTGGGTAGGATAAAAACCAAATCGCCAAAATTGGGGGTTACTGGCGTTGCTCGTTGTTTGTTGCTTGTTCACAGAAGCCTCCGGACAAAAAACAAACAACAGACAACAGACAACCAGCCCCTGCCCCTCACCCTGCCGGTGCCTTCCGCCAGTCCCGCCACCCTTTGATGCAAAGCAGCAGATACACCCCGTACAACCCGGAGGTCAGGTACAGCCCCTTCAGGGTATAGATATTGATGGCCACCACGTCCACGATGATCCAGATGATCCAGTTCTCCAGTTTTTTGCGGGCCAGCAGAAACTGGGCAACCAGGCTGGCAACGGTGGTAAACGCATCGGGGTAGGGGAAATCCGCATTGGTGTTGGCCTTCATGACGCTGCCCCAAGCGATAAACCCAGCCAGGATGAGGGCGCTCCAGGCAGCGATCTCGGTCCGCTTCAGGCGGGTGACGGGCAGCTCGTCCTCTTCCGGCCGCCGGTGCGCCCAGTTCCACCACCCGTAAATGTTGAGCAGCACGTAAACGACATGCAGGATCACATCGGAGTAGAGGCGGGACTCCGCAAAGATAAAAATAAACAACCCCACGCTGAGCAGCCCGAACGGCCAGGCGACGACCTTCTGCCGGGTGAGGAGGTAAACGTGCGTCATACCGCTTACTACAGCGATAAATTCGATAATTTGCAGAGGAGTTGGTTCCATAAGTTACGGCAAAGTGAACCGCAAAATACGCAAAGAATGATAATTGGCATCGGCGGCGTGAGCCGCGGAGGAAAAACACGCCTGGCCCGGCGCCTGGCCCGCCACTTCCGAAAGCAAGGCCTGCTCACCGTTATCCTCCACCAGGACGATTTCGCTTTCCCGGAAGAGGCCATTCCCCGTATCCGGGGCAAGGTTGACTGGGAACATCCAGGTTCCATTGATTTCGAACGCTTCCGCCAGGCTATCGCCGATCATTCCGGGACGGCCGATGTCGTCATCGCCGAAGGGTTAATGGCTTTGTACGACACTTCAACCAATGCCCTGTACGATACATGCTTTTTTATTGAGATCAGCAAAGCTGCCTTCCTGAAAAGGAAAGCAGAAGACCTCCGCTGGGGCCGGGAGCCGGACTGGTACCTGGAACACATCTGGGAGAGTTTCCAAAGGTACGGACAGCCGGGGCCGGGGCTTCCCGGATGGATGGCGCTCAATGGAGAGAAAGGTTTGAATTGGCCGGAGGTACTGGATTTTTTGAAGGGGTAGGCCGGGGAAGGTTGAGGTTGAGGCCGGGGAAACAGGGCTCTGCCTCAGCCTCAACCAAAGCCTGAACTTCCTACCCTTTATCCAAATGCACGTCCATCTGCGGGTAGGGGATTCCGATATCGTTCCTGTCGAATTCTTTTTTGATCTGTTCAATAAAATGGCGGTAGGCCGGCCAGAAGTTTTCGTTGGTGGCAACGAAACGGACGGAGAAATTGACGGAGCTGTCAGCCAGTTCTTTGACGAAAATGTCATAACCCCGGTCCAGTTCTACATTGGGCGTGGCTTTCAGCACCTGCTCGATGACCGCTTTAGCCTTGTCGATGTCGTCGTCGTAGCCAATGCCGACGGTGGCGTCGTGGCGGCGGTAGCCTTCGATCGTGTAATTCCGGATGGGGCCGCTGGTGACCTGCCCGTTGGGGATGATGACCAGGCTGTTATCCAGCAGTTGAAGGACGGTATGGAAGATTTGTATTTCCTTGACCGTCCCGGCATGGCCCTGGGCTTCGATGAAATCCCCGACTTTGTAAAATTTAAAGATGAGAATGAGCACGCCGCTGGCGAAGTTGGCCAGGTTGCCCTGAAGGGCCAGCCCCACGGCGAATGCCAGGGCGCTGAAAATGGCGATGAATGAGGTTACCTCTATACCGAACATGCCGGCAACGCTCAGGAGCAGCAGCACCTTCAGGCCGATATTCACTATCGAGGCCAGAAACTGCCGCAGGGATATTTCAATCTCCCTTTTTTCCATAGCTCTTTTGAGCATTCGGGTGACCCAACCGACCACCCAGAAACCGATGACCAGAGTAAGGATTGCTCCAATAGCATCAAGGGCATACTGAGCCAGAAAGCCTTGTAATTGTTCTAAAATTGCGTTGAAATCCATAGGTATTTTTGTGTTGGTTTATGCTTAGCAGATGGGCGGTCCCTGACGGCACGGCCACATATCAAACATAACTATAAAAGGAAGGAGGGGGGGGATGTTCAAAGAAGAACCGAAAACTTGTGTTACGCAACCGAACAAACCAGAAAGGCATTATAGAACAAGGTGAGATGGCGGGATGGGCGGGATTTTCCGGGGAGGGCTGGGTAAGTAGTTGGACACATTTATTGCAACTAATGCTGCGCTGCAACAGGTTTTGTGCATTGCCGCCCCAGCCCCTCAATCCCCTAAAAGGGGAAGTCCCCCCAAATGCACAAAACCTATTGCGGTTGAGTATAATGCTGCTTCGAAAGTGTGGCTTGGCAGCTCTGTTTATGGGGCTATATTGTTATATTGTTACGCTAATTGTTTCCGATTGCTTAGGGCTTGCAAAATAATAAGTGGTCCAGAATTGACGAAGTTATTTTGTGCGCTAACAAGGCGACAAACGTAGGCATAGCCGGAGCTACGGCGAGGCTTGGCAACGCGGTTAGCGTGCAAAAGAACGAGTCTAAATGGAGTGCTTATTGTTTTGCAAGCCCTTAGCAGGCGGAGGTTGAGAGGGCGTGTCCAAAAAACTGCCCGGTAGCCTGGTTCTCTGCGGTTCAACAACAAAAAAGCGCAGCAGATCTGAACAGTCCTTCTCAACCCCAGCCTGAACCTCCTAACCTTTATCCAGATGCACGTCCATCTGCGGGAAGGGTATGCTGATGCCTACCTTGTCGAATTCCTTCTTCACGTTTTCCTGCATGTAGAAAAGGGTTTGCCAGTAGTTCTCGCTTTTGCAGAATGGGCGGCTGTTCAGGTTGACCGAGCTGTCGCCCCAGGACCCGACGACCACTGCCTGCGCCGGATCGTCCAGCACCCAGGGGCATTCTTTGCCGACCTTCAGGATGGCTTCGCGGGCCTGGTCGATGCTGTCGCCGTAGCTGATGCCAAACTCCAGCTCCACGCCGATAATGCCCTGCCCGGAAATATTGGTGATCACATTGCTGGTGACCACTCCGTTGGGGACGAAGATGCGCTTGTTGTCCAGCGTCTGAAGCACCGTGTTGAACACCTGAATGCCTTCGACAGTGCCGGTATTCCCACCTCCGATAGAAACCAGGTCGCCCACCTTGTACGGCTTGAAAACGAGCAGCAGCACGCCGCTGGCGAAGTGCCCCAGGCTGCCCTGCAGGGCCAGGCCGACGGCAAAGGCCAGGGCGCCAAAGATGGCAACAAAGGAGGTGGTTTCGATGCCGAACATGCTGGCGACGCTCAGGAGGAGGAGGATTTTCAGGCCGACGTTGACCAGAGACCCCAGAAAGGGCCGGATGGTAGCGTCGAAACCCCTCTTTTCCATGGCGTTATTCACTACCCGGGTTACCCAGCCGATCACCCAGAAACCGATGACGAGGGTCAGGAGCGCCCCGATGATCTTCAAGCCATAGGCAATGAAGAAGGATTGTACCTGTTGGAAAATGTCAGCAAAATCCATAATAGTGTGTGTTTTGTTTTGATGAAAATTTGGAGTATTTGCTATTTTGACTGGAAAAATCGGCAAAAGACACGTTATTAAGAAGCGTATATTAAAATATTCTGCGTCAATGGGAGAATGGATTTCCAAAGAAGATGCTTTGGCGAAGATGCAGCGGTACTGTGCCTACCAGGACCGCTGCCACCAGGAAGTGCGTTCCAAACTGCTGGACATGGGCGTCTACGGCGATTGGCTCGAGGAGATCATCGTGGAGCTCATCGAAGAAAATTTCCTCAACGAGGAACGCTTCGCCCGTTCTTTTGCCCGGGGCAAGTTCCGCATCAAAGCATGGGGCCGCAACCGCATCCGGCAGGAACTGAAACGGCGGAACATTTCCAGCTACTGTATCCGAAAAGCTATGGAAGAGATCGAAGAGGAAGACTACCAGGAAACACTGCAAGCTATTTTGACCAAAAAAGAAGCGAGCCTGAATGAGCCGGACTTCTACAAAAGAAACCACAAACTCGCCCGCTACGCCCAAAGCCGCGGCTTCGAGCCCGAACTGGCCTGGCAAATCATCGGCAAATTGTTTTCCCAATGACACAACCTGCCTTCCGGAAGCTCGTCGTTTGAGCCTTTATCAGAAATGTCGTAAATTGCATTAACAACGAAACACCCCCCTATCAGCACGCCACATCAGAAAACTGATTTTTGCGATATTTAGGTTTGTCCGTATAACTCTTCGGGCCCTATATTTAAGTTGCCCATTTTATTTTTATCAAAAAAGGAAGTGTTATGGCTAGAAAAAAACTCACAATGGACGATTTCAAGGACTCCAGGCTGGAACGCCCCTCCTGTGACAAGGTAAAAGGGGGCTACAAGTTCGGCCCTTCCGGCGCGGGATATGTCGGTTCCTACATTTGGGAGAGTATCGACATCAGGAGCAACGACGAAAGGATCAGCACTTTTCAGGAACTCACCTTCCGCCGCAACCGCGGTTAAGGTGCCTGGAATTGCTTCCTGAACTCCTTTTGCAAGATCTCCGAGAACCCCCGCCCCTCGATCTTACTCTCAAACCAGGCTACCACAGCATTGGCATACAGCCTGGGCGTCCCCGCTTGCTGGGAGAGGCCTTCAAACTGTTCTTTAAACCGGTTGAAGTCCTCTTTCAGCATTTTTTTTGACGGCGCCTCCACCAGCTTTTTAATGAGGCTGATGGTTTTTCGTTCCATATCATCCAGCTCGTCGCGCTTCTTGAGGAAGCGGTAAGTCGATCGGATCAACGATTCCAGCAATTCGAAATTGCCCAGTTCATAATGCACCATGAGGTTGAGGATGCGGGACAGGCTCTGCAAATCCTGCCTTTCAACCGTACTGGGCAGGCTCAGCCATTGGTTCAGAAAGTCCAGCGCCCGGCCGTACTCGCCGGCGCCAAAGGTGATGTAAAAGTAGATGTAATAAAAGGTGTGGCTTTCGAAAAGGCTCTGTTCAAACCGCTTGCGCTCCTTCAGGTGGCGGTTCAGGATGCGGACGCCCTCCCCGAAGGCGCCTTTCAGCATGCAAAGCGATAATTTAGCCTGGTAGTATTGCCGGTGGACCTTCAGCTCGTCATCCAGGCTCCTGGGCTCTACCCGGTAGAGTTTCTCCAGGTTGTCTTCCATCTCCTCCAGGCGGCCCATCTCCCCGCAGCTCCGGATGAGGTTGCTCAGGGCTGAAATGTACTCAGAAACGTCTTCCTGCAAAAGATGAGGCTCCGACTCCATCAAGGTGATGAGCTCCTGGTTCTTGTGATAAAATCCCTGCTGGTCGGAATTGGCAAAATGGTAGATCGAGTGAACCCGGTAATATATCACCCGGGCGGTATGGGAATTGGCCTTTTCCGGATCTTTGATAAGAGGGGATTTCATGATCTCGCTCAGCATCTGCTTCTGCTCTTCCCGTTTGACGACAGTATGCTTTCGCAGGCTCACCAGCAACCGGAAAAAAATATTGCGGTATTCGGAAATGACCTGGAGCTGCCCCAGCACCCGTTCTTCTTCTTCAGCAATCCGGCCGAGCTCCTTATCCAGGAAGTCTATATCGGCCTCCGCATAGGCTATCCGCTTCTCCCAGTCCAGTATCTCCAGTACGGTGTTGAACTGCTCGTACCGGTAGGCCAACTTCTTCGCCTTTCCCAGATGACCCTTGCAATCGTCGAACAACGACCGGCGAAACAACACGCGGATGCCCTGCATCATATTTTTCAGCCGATGGCCCACCGATGATTTCTCATCATAGGATTGCAGGCTTTTCAGGATCAGGTCGTAGAGATACGCCTTCAGTTCCGAGTATTTCCGGCTTTGAATCGACTCATTCCCGTACACCGCCTCCTTCAGAGCTTCGTCATCAAACTCCTCCTGTTTGTCTATGGCGTCGAACAACTGAAAATACTTGTTTTCTTTATTTCCCTGGCTGTTGACAAAAACCTTGAAGTACCGCTTTTCCGGGCCGGAGAGCGATTTCACCAAATTGTACAATTTACCCGACGGTGTTTTCGGCATGGCTTGTTTTTATCCTGTTCGGCACAATATACAAAATTCTGAAACCTGACAAATAACCTATATTTGGATTGTCATTCCCCCTGCTTTCCGGTAATATTATTCCCCAGACAAGTTCAACGCTAAAACAATTATCGGCTATGAAAATGATTACGCTTCCCAATGATGCCCTCCCCCTGCGCCCTTTCTATGCCGGCACGAACCGCCATGCCCGGCCCGGCAGTAAAATTGCGCTGCCGACCATTGAAGGTTATATCTTCAAAAAAGTAGAGCAAATCGTCCTGCTGGAAGCAGAAGGCAACTACACCCGCCTGCAGTTCTCCGACGGATCCCAGATCCTGGTGTGCAAAACGCTCCGCGCTACGGAAGGCATGCTCGCTGCCCACCCGCAGTTTATCCGCATCCACCGGTCCTATACGATAAACCTCAACCACCTGGAAAAATATATTCGCGGAAAGGGGGGATATGTGGTCCTGGAAAACGGACAGAGCGTCAGCGTTTCCAACAGCAGAAAAAACCACTTCTTGAAAGCCCTGGAGTATTTCTTCGGGGGAGGAGGGGAGTAATTCGGGTAACAATGAATTGACTGGCGGGGGTATTGGCTATTGCCCATCCGCAGTCCCTAAGCCGTTGATCGCCAGCGAATTTGACCCCGGTAGCGGCTACCCGTCATACTACTGGACAAAATGGTTTTGGACACAGAGCGCACTGAGTCCAACACAGAGATACGCAAAGTCTTCCGTTGATAATCAAGCCTCTGTGTGGCTCTGTGTCTTCCCTGCCTGCCTGCGGCACAGCAGGCGGGCAGGCAGGTCGGCGTACTCTGTGTCCAAAAAATGTCCAGCAGTATGGCTACCCATCTGACGTCGAATCCCGTTTTTCCGTATTAAAAGCGGATACGTTGTTTGTTGCCGGTTTGGCCTCGGGGCCGCCGGAACAATTGGGTTCCCTAACGGACAACTAACAACCGACAACAGCATTCCGTTACTAGCCGGAATCACCCTACAAGAGCGACCGCTGCACAAAGCCCAGCTTCTGCGGGTAATCCGTAGTGAAGTGCAGGCCGCGGCTTTCGCGCCGCATGGAGGCCGACCGGCTGATCAGATACGCGATAGTGATCAGGTTGCGCAGCTCGCACAACTGGGGGGAAATGGTTGTGGAATGGTACAATTCCTCTGTTTCCTTAAAAAGCAGGTTCAGCCGGTCCAGCGCCCGTTGCAGGCGTATATTGGAACGCACGATACCCACATAACTGCTCATCACCTCCTTGAGTTCTTTGAGGCTTTGGGTGATGAGCACCATCTCCTTGGGGTCGGTAGTGCCGCTGGCGTTCCAGCCGGGTATGCCCGCTTTGTGGCCTAAACCGTCGAGCAGCGGCAGAGCGTCCCGGCTGATCCGGTGGGCAAAAACCATTGCCTCCAGCAGGGAATTGGAAGCCAGCCGGTTGGCGCCGTGCAGGCCGGTGCAGGTGCACTCTCCACAAGCATACAGCCGCTGGATAGAACTGCGCCCCCATTCGTCCACCTTGATGCCGCCGCACATATAATGGCAGGCCGGAACGATGGGGATCATGTCTTTCATGGGGTCAACCCCAATGCTCAGGCACTTGTCGTAGATGGTGGGAAAATGGCTCCGAAAGGCCGCCTCATCCAGGTGGCGGCAGTCCAGGAACATACATTCCTCCCCCCGCTGCTTCATCTCGCTGTCTATCGCCCGCGCTACGATATCCCGGGGGGCAAGCGACTTGCGGGCGTCGTATTTGTCCATGAACTCCTCTCCCTCCCTCGTTTTCAGGATACCCCCAAACCCCCGAACCGCCTCCGAGACCAAAAATGAAGGGTTCTCGCCTGCCGGGTTGTAGAGGGCGGTGGGGTGAAACTGGACAAACTCCATATTTTCCAGGTGCCCTTTGGCGCGGTATACCATAGCGATGCCGTCGCCGGTGGCAATCACCGGGTTGGTGGTATTGCGGTACACCTGGCCCGCACCTCCGGTGGCGACCACCGTGATCCGGGCCAGCATCGTGTCTATATTCTTGGTTTGCTTATTGAATACATAAGCGCCATAACATTCAATATCGGGCATCAGCCGGGTCACATTGTACCCCAGGTGGTGCTGCGTGATGAGGTCGACGGCAAAGTAATGCTCCAGAATCTCGATATTGGGCAACTGCTCAGCCTTTTCCAGCAGGGCCCGCTGAATCTCCCACCCGGTGAGGTCTTTGTAGTGCAGGATGCGGTTTTCGGAATGCCCGCCCTCCCGGCCAAGGTCGTAGGCTTCCTGCTGCTTGTCGAAACGGGTTCCCCATTTGATGATCTCCTGCACCCGCTCGGGCCCTTCCTCCACAACGATCCCGACAATGTGCTCATCGCAAAGGCCATCGCCGGCGTCCAGGGTGTCCGCAATATGCTTGTCAAAAGAATCTACTTTTTTATCCCATACGGCCGCCACCCCGCCCTGCGCATAGCGCGTGTTGCTCTCCTCTTCATTGGTCTTGGACAGGGCCGTGATCTTCAGGCCAGGGCGTTCTTCAGCAAGGTGAATGGCAGCAGCCAGCCCGCCGATGCCGGAGCCAATGATCAGTACGTCTGTTTTCATGGAGCTTTAATTTATGGCTTGCCGGAAATATTGCCGGAGGGACAGCCACACTCCAAAGATAGAGATAGCTTAATAACTAAACTAACTGAATGGGAATAATTTCACCGGATTGGCGATCACTTTATGCCTCCCGGCTTCCTCCATATCGATGGCCCGGCGGTTGAGAAGTGAGGTGGCAGGTTCTGTTGTTTGTTGCCTCTTCGGCAACCGCCTTCCCGGCAACAAACAACAGACAACAAACAACAAACAACAAGCACCCCCAGCCCCCTACCTGATAAAACGCTGTGCGATATCCAGCGCCGCCGTTCTGAGGCCGGCAATCTTTTCTAAGGCCTCGCCGGCCACCAGCACGAGGTAACTGGTTTTGTCGTCGAAAGCAACCCTGGCCAGGTAAGCGCGGATGTTTTTGCCGGCAAATTCCCCGCTGGCTTCTATTCCGGAAACGGAAGGGCTTATCTGTTCGATAGCCGGGCGGGTAGAGACCAGGAATAAGCCCAGGTCGCCTTCGGCAAGAATAGTAGGGATGGCTTGTTCTGAGGAGGCGAACCGCTCAATCAGAAGGAAGTTTTGTCCATCGGCGGACCCGCCGATCCAGGTTTTGCCATTGGACTGGCTGATTCTGTAGCCATCCGGAAGCGTGACGTAGGCGCCGGTCGTGGCGTCGAACAGGCCGGGAGCGCCGATTTTGCTGTAAGGGGTGCCGGCCCGGGGCGCGCTGACCGCAGTTGCTATGGATTCCGGGTTGTTTTGCTCCGTTTTCGGATTGATTTTCATTGCGGTTTTCATGGCAAAAAATTTAATGGTTTAAAGAATTGGATGCGGGGTAGGTATCTTTTCATTTCCCTGCGTTTTTTTGAGGATCGCCGGCGGGTTTATCCCCCCCGGCAGCTCCTTCTTTCATGAATTGGAATGCCAGGTCGAACATGCGTTCCCAGGCCAGGCGAATCCGGTCGGAGTAATCCTCTTTCAACCGGCTCTCCAGGGTGCCCACCAGGGCTTTGCGAACCACCAGGTAGTGTTCTTCGCGCACCCCATATCCGGCATGGCGCCGGCCCAGCTCGCGGAAGCCGAGCGTAACGTTCTTTGGGCGGCTGAGCGCATAAATGGCACCTTTGAGCATATGGCCCATGAGGTAACCCTGCCGCTCCATGCTGCCCTTGAACAGGTGCTGCGTATCCGGCGCCATGGCAAACAGGCATTCATAAAATGCATTGGCAAAAGCACCTTCTTCGCTGAACAGCGCACCGGTCGTTTTCTGGACCAGAAAGAGGTCGTCCTCCTTGTCGAACCCGGTTAGCTCATAAAGCTGAGTAGCGGCACCTTTCCCCTTCAGGTGAAGTTTTTCGGCTTTGCCGACCCTCGCCGTGCCCCGGGGCAACTGGCAGAGAAAATTATCGGTGGCCAGAATGGTGGTCTGCAGTTCTTTGTTTGCCGACTGGACCCGGCTGGCGACATTGGCGGCGTCGCCGATGATGCCGAACTGCTGGTGGCTGGGGTGCCCCACTTTGCCGACGATCACCGGCCCGAAATGGACGCCAATGCCGACTTCCAGGCGTATGCCAAATTCTTGCTGAAGATCCTTGTTCAACACTTCCAGCGCCGCCTTCATCCCCAGTGCCGCCCGCATGGCGGCCAGACAGTTTTGCATGTTGTCGGAACTTTCCAGCCCGAAAACGCCCACGATCTCATCCCCCACGTACTGGTAGATGAGGCCGTTGTTCATCAGGATGGGCTCTCCCAGGGCCGAGAAAAACCGGTTCAGGATATGCACTACGTCGTACGCCATATTGCCCTCCACGAATGGGGTGAAATTGCGCATGTCGCAGAAGAGTATAGCCAGTTGTTTTTCTTCTCCTTTGCCGGCCCTGATCATCTCCTCCTGCAAGCGGCTTATTTCGGAAAAGGTCTTGATCTGCCTTTCCAGCCGTACCGGCCCGTTGATCTTCGTCTGGCAAGCCAGCCGAACGGAGGGGTCCCAGCCCCGGCGTTTGGCCATGCGGCTCTCCAGGCCATTCCGGGGGGCGACGTTTTGAAGCCCTTCCAGGATTTTTACCCGGCAGGTGGTACAACGGCCGTTGCCCCCGCACTCCTGCATGTGGGGGATCCTGTTTTTCACAGCCGCCTCCAGGAGGCTCATCCCGGGATCATCCACCGTGATGGTCGTCCCCAATGAGCTGTATTCAACGGTGCAATTATGGTCGGGCAACACCTCGTCCCTGTTATTTACCTGTCCGGCAGTAAGCAATTCAAGGTTGGCTTTCATGGTTCCAGATGTTAATTGGATCGGTTATCGGTATTTGAATCTGTTTATCCCGGCTCAATTTCCAGGAATGGAGAGACAACCCCAAGGGCAGTTGTGTGCTTTGCCTGCTTACATTAGCCGGTGTGGCTTTTCACTGATTCCGGCAGGAAGGCCCATTTCTCCTTCCCGCTGTCCGGAAAAGCTTCCTTCCCCTGCATCCATAAGGAAAGTGCTCTCCATAGTGCTTTGTGAAAACCTTTGTCCCGGAGGCGCCGGTTCCGGGTATTCCTGACAGTTAGGGGCGAAACGGAAAAATACCAATCTGCGCAAGGCGCATTGGCGAACTGCGCCAGTAAGGCTTTTACTGCTTTGGGGGTTATGAAGGGCGTTTGGGCGAAGTTGGCCGAAAGTATGGGGGCGCGGAGTTTCTGGTAGTTGTTGTTGGAGTAAAAGTGGAAAAGGCCGTTGGGGTATTTAGCCCAGGAAAGCCATTCCCTGAAAACGCCGGGAGGAATGCCTTTTCCCAGGAAATGAGATACGCCGGGTATCCAGCGGCGGCCGGCCAGCAGGCAACAGGACAATAAAAGCCGGGCCCGGCCGCTCCGGCCAGCCAGATTCCAGGAAGTCAAAGCGGCATCAACGAGAACCAGCCGGCTGAAAAAGGTGCTGGCCAGGGCCAACCCAACAACCTGCCCGCTCACGCCGTGTGCCACGCCGGCCAACTCATGGCAGGGAAACTGGTTTTTGGCGTACAGGATCACAGTATCGAGGTCGATAGATGCCCACTGGTAAAGGCTGGCCTCTTCCTGATCGCCGCCCGCCTTGCGGGAACGCCCCACTCCACGGTAGTCAAAAGTATACACGACATGGCCTTCCCGGCAGAGGAAGTTGGCTAAAGGGGAATATTGCTTTTGCCGGCACCCCAGAGCAGGAGCGATGACAACGGCCGTGTGATTGGAACGCGCGGGAATGTATCGCGTCACGGCCAGTTTCGTCCCGTCCCGGGCCCGGATCACAACTTTGTTTTTCATCGTTTTGTCCTTTTTATCCAAGTTGCAGGATATCGGGAAGGAAAAACAGGGCAAATGATTGGAGGGGCGGGGGGAATGAGCGGAAAGCTTAGTTGTTTGAATTGGGAAGCCCCGGCAGGCAGTTGCTCAATAATTTTTTCACGGTGACACAATAAAGCTTTGAGCAAATATCAGAAACCGGCTTCTGCGGTTGCCGGGCCGTGGGTTTCTCCTAACAGACAACAAAAAATTAATGTAATCGGACGCAATTAGCGTAACAATATAGCCATATAACCATTGCCCCAGGAACAGAGCTGCCAAGCCACGCTTTCGAAGCAGCATTAGTTACAATAAATGTGTCCAGCTACTTAACCTTCCCCGAAACTATTCAGCATCAATGGAACAGCCCATTTTCTGCCGCTGGCTTCGATAATGCTGAATAGTTACCCTTCACCTACTGCAACCGCTCCAGCAGTTCATCCTTGCGGGATTTGGAAACCGGCACTTTCATCTGGTTGTCCATGACGATATAACCGCCGTCGCTGCGGATGTACTCTTTGACTTTCGACAGGTTGATCAGGTGAGAATTATGAGGGCGGTAGAAGTTGAAAGGGGTGAGCAGGTCTTCAAACTCTTTGAGGGTCCTGGAGATTAGCTTTTTCCGGCCGCTGGCCAGGTAGATCATGGTATAATTGCTGTCGGAAGAACACAGGACGATCTCCTGCGGGTCTACGAACTCGATGCTCTCCCGGGTGGCGAGAGCTACCTTTCCGATCCGGCCTTCCTGCTCGGCCCCCACGTTCTCCATCAGGCCCTGAAACTGGCCCTCGCGAAGGCCCGGGGCTGTTGCCCGCTTGCGGATAAACTTTTCAATGGCTTCCCGGAGGTCCTTGTTCTGTACCGGCTTCAGCAGGTAATCGAGCGCGCTGGCCTTGATGGCCTGAATGCCGAACTGGTCGTAAGCAGTGGCAAAAATGACGTCGAAGGGCAGGTCCGGGCCCAGCTCCTCCAGCACGTCAAAACCGTTCAGCATAGGCATCTGAATATCCAGGAAAAGCAGGTCGGGAGGGTTGTTTTTCAGGTACTGTATGCCTTTTTGCGGATCGTCGAAAGTAGCGGCCACTTCCACCTCCGGGCAATAATTTTCCAGTTTCCACTGGAGGGTTTCGATGCTGTGCATTTCGTCATCCAGGATTACGGCTTTGATCTTCATGATGTCAGGTTTTATAACGGGATACACAACTCCACCCCGATACCCGGGGAGTATGGGCGCCGGACAGGCTTAACCGTTTTTCAGGAAGCCATCCCGCCGGAGAAAAGCGGTTAAGCCTGTCCAAATTAATAACCAACTAATTTAAAGCTTTTTTCCCGCTTTGCAATGCGCACCATGGCATCAGCGCATATTTCGACATCTTCTTCGGTGGTTGCCCAGGAAGAGACGCTGATGCGCATCACGTGCCGGCCCTGCCAGGTAGTGCTGCCACACCAGCAAGTGCCTTCTTTCTGTAATTCCGCGATCACCCGGCGGGTCAGCTCGTCGGAGCCAAACGAGACCAGGACCTGGTTGAGGTTGACCTCGTTGAGCACTTCGAAGCCGGCGCGTTTCAGTTTTTTGGCAAAAAGGGCGGCGTGCCGGCAACAACGGTCGACCAACTCGGCCACGCCCGATTTGCCCAGGGCGTAAAGGGCAGCCCAGGCCTCGGCACCTCTCGCCCGGCGCGACATTTCCGGCGTGAAGGCATAGGGCTCCCGTTCTTCCTGTGGGGGGATGTATGCGGCGTTGATCGACATGGCTGCCCGCAGGTTCTGCGGGTCGCGGCAGATGACCACTCCACTGTCGTAGGGCACATTGAGCCACTTGTGCAGGTCGGCCGCCCAGGAATCGGCAAGGTCATGCCCTTTGAGCTGGTGGGCAATCCGGGGCGAAGCGGCGCCCCAAAGGCCGAATGCGCCATCGATATGTACCCACGCGCCCCGGGCCTGCGCCATGCGGCATATTTCGTACAAAGGGTCGATCGCTCCGGAATTGACATTGCCGGCCTGCAGGCAAATGATGGTCCTGTCGTCCAAAGGAGGCAATTGATCAGGCCGTATCTCCCCTTCGCTGTTGATGGGTGCCCGGGCTACCCGTTCGCTGCCAAAACCCAGCAGAGAAAGGGCCTTGAGCGGGCTGACATGGGCTTCTTCTCCCACAACCACCTTTATTTCCGGGGCGCCGTAAAGCCCCTGCGCTTCCACATTCCACCCCTGGCGTTTCAGCAAAGCATGGCGGGCCGCCGCCAGCCCGCAAAAGTTGGCCATGGTGGCGCCGGTGACAAAGCCTACGCCGGCCCGGGAGGGCAGCCCCAGCACTTCCAGCAGCCATTGGGCGGCTACTTCTTCCAGCTTCGCCGCCAAAGGAGAGGTGACTTTCAGGCCCGCGTTCTGGTCCCAGGCTCCCGCCAGCCAGTTGGCGGCGACGGCAACGGGAAGGCTGCCGCCGATGACAAAGCCGAAATAACGGCCGCCGGTATTGCCCACCGCCGCCGGAGAGCCTGCCTCGCCGAGCAGCCGGATGACTTCTCCGGGATCGGTAGGTTGCTCCGGGAGCCGGAAATCCAGGCGGCTCAGCTCCTGGATGGCAGCAGGGGCAGGAAAGGGCCGCCGCGCGGGCTGGCCCTCCAGATAGGTGATGCCCTGGAGGGCGGCAAATTCCAGTAGCTCTTTGGTCGTTTTCATGGTTGGTTGTTTTTTATAGCTTATCCTCTAAACAAGCGCTCAATTTAGGCAACGCCGAAATGAAAAGCTCCCGTTATTTATTCCCGGGGGTAATCGGATTATTGGATGGGGGGGTTGCCTGAGTTCTCGCGAGGGCGAATGGAATCCGCCGGGGTTGCCAGCCAAACACCGGACAACGGTTGCCGGGCTGTGTGCGGTGGGCGAAGCCCCGCGTGGCTACCCAACCTTAGAATGGTAGCCGGATCCGGCAAAAACATCTATCTTTGGGAGCTTCGAAATCCAACAGCTATGCTAACCTCCTCCCTTTACGTCCTCACCGCACTCTGCCTGCTCGTCGTACTGTCGGAATGGCTGGTGCGGAACACCGCCCTGCGCGGCCTGGGAACCGCCTTGCTGGTTATCGTTCTCACGGCAATAGCAGCCAACACCGGCATCCTGCCCGCCGGATCTACTGAAGAGCGCCCGGTGCCGGCCTACGAGGCCATCTTTGCCTACCTGGCGCCTATCTCCATCTTCTGGTTGCTCCTGCGGGTCAACCTCCGGGACGTGATGGAGGCGGGCCTGCCTATCGTCATTCTCTTCCTGGTCGGGTCTCTGGCCACCACCCTGGGAGCGGTAGGCGGCATGTGGCTAATCGACGGCCCGCAGGCCATCGGGCCGCTCTACAACGCAGTGGGCGGCATGTTTGTCGGAACCTATACCGGAGGCAGCATCAACTTCAACGCCCTGGCGCTGCACTACGAGGTGATGCGGGAAGGGGTGCTATACGGCGGTTCGGTGGCCGTCGATAACATCCTGACCACCCTCTGGATGGTGGCCACACTGGCCCTCCCCCGACTGCTGGCGCCTTTCTGGCCCAAAAAGAAAGGGGCCATCGTGAAAAAGGGAAGCCCTTCTCCCGGCATCGAAGACGATACCGAACACCTGCATCCCATCGACCTGGGGCTCGTCCTGGCCCTGGGTATGGGCGCCCTGCTGGCCTCCAACCTCCTGGCCGAATGGACTGCCGGCCTGGGCTATGGAGTGCCCTCAATTATCCTCATCACCATTCTGGCGCTTGTTATCGCTCAGTTTCCCATTGCCAAACGGCTGAAAGGGGCCCAGGCGCTGGGCATGTTCTCCGTTTATCTTTTCCTCGCCGTGATCGGCGCTTTTTGCGACCTCCAGGCGCTCCAGAGCCTGGGCTTCCTGGGCCTGGCGCTGTTCGGCTTCGCCCTCACCACCGTGCTCGTCCATGGCGTGGCCACCTTCGGCGCCGCCCGCCTGATGAAAATGGACCTCGACATGGCGGCGGTGGCGTCCCAGGCCAACGTTGGCGGCGGCACTTCTGCCCTGGCGCTGGCCCGTGGCATCGGCCGCACCGACCTGGTGCTGCCCGCCGTGCTGCTGGGCGCCCTCGGCAATGCCCTCGGCACCTTCCTGGGGTTCTGGGCGGCAGGGCAACTGCTGCCGGGGTTGGGGTAGGAACTGGAGAAGAGGCGCATGGGTTCACTGTTGCATAGTCCAATAGAGCCGTGAATCGGTGAACCCGCAGGCGCCCCCTGATCAAAGTCAACATTTCCACTGACCCCTGTCATGGCGGCCCGGTGAAAAAACTGCTAACTTAAGTAGTTGAATCAAATCAAGCCGCTATGTTCAAATTAAGGATTCATATTTTGATACTGCGGTATTACCTGATGATGCTGATCACCATTATTGCGGTTTACACCGATCAGATGTGGTTGATCGCCGTCGTGATGGCCCTGGCCATCAGCGCTGTTTTGGGTTACCGCTTTGGAGGAGCAGCCGAAGAAGAAGGCAAGGTAGTCCGCATGGAAGCTTCGCCGGAAAAAGAGGCCCGAAAGGCGGGTTAAAAGCTTGTTCAGAGGTCGATCTTTGAGCTGCAAAGGGAAGAGTAGTACCTGTTGTTGGTTGTTGGTTAGGGTGCCCCGCCAGGGTTGCCGGCGCCAACAGATAACGGACAACAAACAACGGACAACAAACAACGAAACCCATTTTTCATGTACGAAGCCATTTTATACGAACCGATGGCGAGGCAGGCCGTTCGCTGTACTGCCTGCAGGATTCGCTGTGTGATCAAGCCCGGCGGAGCGGGCGTATGCGGCGTACGGCAGAACAAGGATGGCAAACTCTGCCTGCTCGTTTACGGCAAGGCTTCGGCTGTGAACATCGACCCCATCGAGAAAAAACCGCTCTACCATTTTCTGCCTGGCTCGAGGATTTTTTCCATAGGCACCATTGGCTGCAACTTCGCCTGCAGCTTCTGCCAGAACTGGGACATCTCCCAGCGTGCCCGAACCCTTCGCGAGCAACTGATGAAAGAAAAGCATATAGAGGATATCGGGCTGGAAGTCGGCCAGTACGGTTACGAATTACCGCCCGAAAGGGTTGTAAAACTGTGCCTGGAGAAAAAAGTACCCTCCATTGCCTACACCTACAACGAGCCGGTCATCTTTTTCGAATACCTGCACGACATCTCCACGCTGGCCCGGCAACACGGCATCCGCACCGTTTTCATGAGCAACGGATACGAATCGGAAGAAGCGCTGGACCTGGCCGGCGGATACCTCGACGCCATGAATATCGACCTGAAGTCCTTCCGGGATGCATTTTACAAAAAAGTGTGCAAAGCCCGGCTGCAACCTGTGCTGGATACCATACAGGAAGTACACCGCCGGGGCATCTGGCTCGAAGTGACCACCCTGGTTATCCCCGGGCAGAACGATTCGGAAGCAGAGCTGCAGGATATCGCCGGATTCCTGTCCTCGGTGAGCACAGACATTCCCTGGCACATCTCAGCATTCCATCCGGCCTACCAGATGAAAGATCCGCCCCGAACCAGCCGGGCCGTTCTCGAAAAAGCCTACGACATAGGGCTGGCGGCAGGATTGAAATACATTTACCTCGGCAATACCGAGGACGACCAGCGGTCGGCAACCTACTGCCCCGGCTGCGGGGCGGCGCTCATCCGGCGCACGGGATACCGGACATGGATGGAGGACATATTCAACCAGGGGCAATGCCTCCGATGTAAAACTCAAATCCCGGGCGTATGGCAATAAAAACCAGAAAGGCAGCCGTCGCGGGCTACTTTTATCCGGCAAGTAAAACGCAGCTCGTCCGCGAAATTTCCGGTTTCCTGGATCAGGTGCCGGATCAGCACGGAGACGGGGCGCTCCGGGGCCTGATCGTTCCCCACGCCGGGTACCGCTACTCGGGCCAAATAGCCGCCTATGCTTATGCGCTGCTCCGGGCCAATCCGGGCAGATGGAAAAAAATAGTGGCCATCGGCCCCGCCCATACGCTGCTGACGCACCGGCTGGCCGCCGACCCCAACGATTACTGGGAAACGCCTATGGGCAAGGTAAAAATCCTGCACGATGGTTTTCCCGTTCAGGAAGCCGCCCACATCCAGGAACACTGCCTGGAAGTACAGCTTCCGTTCCTGCAGCATGTGCTGGGTGATTTCCGCTTCCTGCCGCTTATCGGCGGAAGGATCGACCCCAGGGCATGTTGCCACGCCATAGAAAGCGCCCTTGATGAGGAGAGCCTGCTGCTCATCAGTTCCGACCTCAGCCATTATTACGATTATGAAACGGCCAGCAAGCTGGACCAGGCCACCTGCCGGGCTATTGAGGAACTGGACGTCGAATTCATGGAGCGGCACGGCGTTGCCTGCGGGAAAATACCCATCCTGATTGTTATGGAGATCGCCCGCCGGAACGGCTGGTCGTGCCGGCTGCTGCAATACCGCAATTCCGGCGACGTGAGCCGCGACCAGGAAAGCGTGGTAGGATACGGGAGCTTTGCTTTTTTTCAGACTAAGAAAGAGGTTATCCCAAAACCCAGACAGCCCGCTTCCTGAATTTCGGTGAAAAGCGGGCTGTTCTGACTTTGAAATTAATCTTTGGCTTCTCCCGGCGGCTTCAGCTCAAACCCCATCTGCATCATCAGAGAGAGCATATTCATTTCCTCCCACTCTTCGATCACCTTGCCGTCCTTGATCTTGTAAATCGTGATCCCGGTTACGCTGACCATCCGGGGGGAGCCTGCAGGGGTGCCTTTGCCCTCCCAGCGCACGACTGCATAATCCCGGTTACAGATGATGTCGTGGTTTATGCTTTTCGCATCAGGGACATCCTTGAAAAATTCGGCGGTCTGCTCTCTGATTTTTTCAACCCCCTCAATATCTCCTTCCTGGGTGTGCCTCACAGCGTTGGCGTGGTAGAGCGCTGCCGTCATATCAGCGTTTTTCTCCATCATGGCCTTATCCAGTTTGTCGAGCAGGGCCTGGTGAGGGCAGTCCTGAGCAAAAAGGGAAAAAGCGAATGCGGTAAGCAACAAGGGTAGGCATACTTTTTTTAAAAGCTGTTGATAATTCATAGTATTGGGTTTTGTGTTAGAATCGCTTCAAATATACAAATTGTTTTTTTATTTTAAACAAAAAACAAAAAATTTAAACACTAGAGCTGTCCAGGGGTTGCTGTCAGCGAAACATATAGTCCCGCACTGAAATTAAATAAAATGGCGGCTCTGCTCGTAAAGAATGTCCCAAAATCTTTAGCTTAGCCCTGCAGAGCTACATCAACACCAATCCATCGCTTCACTATGGCCAAGACAAAAGACAGCGCAAAGGAAAAAAAGAAAAAAGCCAAACGCATCAGTTACCACAAGCAACCGGAGGAGATGAGCCTGCGGGATTGGCAGATCGGCCTGCGGCAGCAGTTTGGCAAAGAGCAGAAATTCGAACTCACCAACGTCGGCGGGCACCCCGTATGGTCCGATTTCACGGTCGGCAACCCGGAAAGCAATGCCGTCTACCGGCTCGCCCTGCGCGGCCAGGCGCCGGGCGACAACTTCTGCTCCTGCCTCGACTTCGCCACCAACGGGCTGGGCACCTGCAAGCACATCGAATGGGCTCTGCACAAGTTGCAACATACCTACGGCAACAAACAACATTTCAAAAAGCCGCCGCCTGAACGGGCCTACAGTTCCGTCTACCTCCACCACGGCGAAGAACGCACCCTGCGCCTGCGCATCGGCACTGACCAGGAGGAGGCCTTCCGGAAACTGGCCAAAGGGTACTTCGACGAGGATGGTGTACTCTATCCCCACGCCTATCTCGAAATCGACAAATTCCTGGACGCCGCCCGCCAGCTGTCGCCCGACTTTCGCTGCTATCCGGACGCACTGGACTTCGTCATCCAGAAACGGGACGACGCCCGCCGCCACCTCCTGGCTGACCGGCTGGACAACGACCCCAACAGCCTGGAAGGGCTGATAGACACCCAGCTCTTCCCCTATCAGCGCGAGGGCGTGCTCTTCGCCCTGCGGGCAGGCCGCTGCCTGCTGGCCGACGAAATGGGCCTGGGCAAAACCATCCAGGCTATCGCTACGGCAGAGCTGTACCGCAGGGAACTGGGCATCGGCTCGGTGATGATCATCTGCCCAACCTCTCTGAAGTACCAGTGGCGGGCGGAAATCCGCAAATTCACGGAAAGCACCGTCTCCGTCATCGAAGGGCCCATGCACAAACGCCGGGAACAGTACCTCGACAATGAAAATTTCTACAAGATCATCACCTATAATGTCGTCGCCCGCGACTACGAATACATCAACCAGAGCCTGCCCGACCTGATCATCCTCGACGAAGCCCAAAGGATCAAGAACTGGGACACCAAGATCGCACGGGCCGTCAAGCGCCTGGAAGCGCCCTACCGCATGGCCCTGACCGGCACGCCCCTGGAGAACAAGCTGGAAGACCTCTACTCCATCGTGCAGTTCCTCGACCAGCACCTGCTCGGGCCGCTCTACCTGCTGCTGCACCGCCATCAGGTTAAGGACGAAACCGGCGCCGTGCGCGGCTACCGGCGCCTTGACGAGATCAACGAGAAGCTCAGGCACGTGATGATCCGCCGCCGCAAGCGCGAGGTGCTCAAGCAGTTGCCCGAGCGCATCGACCAGCACCTCCTGGTGCCCATGACGCCCCGGCAGATGGAGCTGCACAACAGCTTCGAGTCCGACGTCGCCCAACTGGTGGCCAAATGGCGCCGCCTCGGATTCCTCAAAGAACAGGACCGCCAGCGCCTGCTCAGCTGCCTCAACCTGATGCGCATGAGCTGCGACAGCACCACCCGGTCGACCAGCAAACCCGCCACGATACCAAGATCAGCGAACTGTTCTACATCCTCGAAGAGCGCCTACTGAACCGGAAGAAAAGGTGGTGGTCTTCAGCCAGTGGGAACGCATGACGCGCATCGTCTCCCAGGAACTGGAAGAACGGGAGGTCGACTATGCCTACCTGCACGGCGGCGTGCCCAGCACCCAGCGGGGCGACTTGCTCGACCGCTTCCGCGACGACGACAGTTGCCGGGTTTTCCTTTCCACCGATGCCGGCGGCCTGGGCCTTAACCTGCAGCGCGCCGCCCTGGTCATCAACCTCGACATCCCCTGGAACCCCGCCGTGCTCGAACAACGTATCGCCCGCATTTTCCGCCTGGGGCAAAAGCGGCAGGTGCAGGTCATCAACCTGATCTCCGAAGGCACCATCGAGCACCGGATGCTGTCTACCCTAAAGTTCAAATCCTCCCTGGCCGACGCCGTGCTGGACGCCGTGGAGGACTCCGTATTCATGAGCGACCGCAAGTTCCGCGACTTCATGGAGAACCTGGAAAAGGTGGCCACCCCCGCCGAACCGGCCGAAGCACCCGCCGAAGTGGGCAGCGATACCGACCTGGAAGTACCCCAGGGCGCTCCCCCTGCCGCTCCGGAAGAAGAGGAAGCCCCCGCGCCGGCCGAAGACTGGCGAGAGGAGGAACCCGCCCCGGAGAAGGAACCCGCCGCCCCGTCCACTCGCCAGCCCAAAGGCGAACCCCTTGCCGCCGCCGCCGGCAGCCCCCGCGAGCTGATCAGCCAGGGCGTCAGCTTCCTGGGCCGACTCGCCCAAACCCTGGCCGACGAACAGGCTACCCGCCAGCTGGTGGACGAGATCACCGAAAGGGACGAATCGACCGGGCAGACGTACCTCAAAATACCGGTGGAGAGCGACGAGGTGGTGAAGAATGCGGTGAAATTGCTGGGAGGGCTGTTGGGGAGGTTGTAAGGGGGCGTTATCGCCTGCTGCCGAGGAAACAAAAAGCTTATGATTTTGATAACCAAAAAATTACGAACCATCTTCACCTTTTGAGCTGTAAAACAGGCCCTGATCAGAGCCTGCCAACTGTCCCGAAAATTGTCCGGGAAAAGGCGTAATTTTGCTTTAGCCAATATGCGTACCCACCTGAGCTAGTGGCCAGGCGACTTGAAGTCGCCTGGCCACTAGCTTTGGCCCCAAACTGCCTATGCCTATTCCTCCAATTCCGCATGTCTTCTGAAGAAAAGTTCCCCCTTAACTACACCAACCACTTGCCCCCCATTTCCTGCCAGCCACCAGCCATACTCCACCCACCGCCGCATCAGCCTGGCTTTCGGCACCGTTCAGCGGCACCTTACGCAAAATAAGTCCAGGAAATCACAAGATACATGCTAATCACTACATAAATATATGTTTATCTTTGGATTGTGAGAACGAAGCGGGTCGTCAGATTTTGCAGTACTAAGCCCCTTTCATGAATAAACCAGCCATACTCCTGGCCTTTGCCAACGAGCGGGAAGAAGGGCAGCGCTACCTGCGCAACCTGCCCCTGGAAATGACCCTACTGCGGTCTGCGCTCGAAAAGGCGGAGGACAGAGGACTGTGCGAGCTGGTGATCCTGCCTAATACCACTCTGGACAACCTGATCGACACTTTCCAAAGAGAAAAATACCGCAACCGCATCGCCATCTTTCACTACGGCGGCCACGCCGGCAGCTATGAGCTGTTGCTGGAGCAAGCTGACGGCAAAACGCAACTGGCCCACGGCCAGGGGCTCGTCCCTTTCCTGGCCGGACAAAAGAGCCTGCAACTCGTTTTCCTCAACGGCTGCCATTCGGCCCGGCAGGCAGAAGACCTGATAAACAACGGAGTGCCCGCCGTGGTGGGCACCGTCGGTGCGGTTGACGACCGCATCGCATCTGAACTGGCATCTGCTTTTTATAAGGCTATGGGGGAGGGAATGCCGCTGGAGCAGGCCTGGCAGGAAGCCGCGTATAGAATGAAAGCCGGCGAAGGCGCAGGAGAGCTGAGCGGTTATTACCAAAAGCAAATTACTTCGGAAAGCAACCGGGACATGATCTTCGACCTGAGCAAACAGGCCGAACAGTTCCCCTGGGAAATCCACTACCGCCCCGGCGCCGAGGCCATCCGCGACTGGAACCTGCCCGACGCCGCCAACGACCCCTACTTCGGGCTGCCCGGCATTCCTGCCCGCTACGGCTTCCCGGAAGAACCCTACCGCTTTCTGGAGCGCTACGCAATAGAGGATGCCCGCATCTTTTTTGGCAGGGGCAGCTACATCCGCGACCTCTACCACCGCATCCATAGCCCCATGGCCGCGCCGGCCATCCTGCTGTACGGGCAGTCGGGCGTCGGCAAATCCTCCCTGCTGGAAGCCGGGCTGTTCCCCCGCCTGGAGGAAGGATACGACATCCGGATGTTCCGCCGCCAGCCGGAAACGGGGCTGCTGGGGCACCTGGCCCAGGCGCTGGAAATCAAGGAGGAAAAACCCGGCGCGGCGCAGCTGTTAAAGCAATGGAAACACCTGGAGGCACAGTCCGAAAAAACCGGCCTGATCATTGTGCTCGACCAGGTGGAAGAAGTGTTCACCCGCCCTGCCGAAGGGCAACCGGAAGAACTGAACGATTTCCTCCAAACGGCCAGTGCCATCTTCGCCCGGCCCGATGAGCGGCCCATCGGAAAATTGGTGCTCAGCTACCGCAAAGAGTACGACCCCGAGATAGAAAAAGCCTGTCGGATAGCCGCCCTGCCTAAAGAAAAAGTCTTCCTGGAACGGCTGGACAGGAAGGGCATCCTGGAGATTGCCGGCGGGCTTAGCTCCAACCCGCAACTGCAAAACAAATACCGCCTGGAGATCGAAAAGGAGCTGCCGGCGCTGATCGCCGACGACCTGCTGGAAGACCGGAACTCGCCCATTGCCCCTGTCCTGCAGATCATCCTCACTAAGCTATGGCAGCAACAGGAAGGACAGGACAAGCGATCCTTCCGTACCGATGATTACCAAAAACTAAAAAAAGAGGGCATCCTGCTCGACGACTTCTTCCAGCAGCAAATGGCGCAGATCAGAGCCTGGGAAGAGCAAATTCAACAAAAGGTGGAAAGCTCCGGCCTGGCGCTGGATGTGCTGCACTACCACACCACCCCTTTGGGTACCGCCGAGAGCCGCGACCTGGAAACCCTGCGCACGCACTACCTGCATCAGAGCGACGTCCTCCAGCAACTGCTCCAGCAACTACAGTCCCTCTACCTGCTGGCCGGCCTGGGGCCGGAACGGACTGCCCTCGCCCACGACACCCTGGTGCCCATCGTGCAGCGGGAAATCCGCGATTCGGATAAGCCGGGGCAGCGGGCGCTGCGGATTCTGAGTTCTAAAATAGCTGACTATGACATCAGCCCGGAGCGTACTTATATCGACGAAGAGGATCTGGCGCTGGTAGAAGAAGGGGCGGGGGGGATGCGGATGTGGACGGGGAAGGAAAAGGAACTGGTAAAGAAGAGTAGGGAGAGAAGGGCAAAGTTGGTGGCGGAGCGGAAGCGGAATAGACAATTAAAGGTATTAGGAGTCCTGTTAATAACCGCATTTGCTATTGTAGCCAGCTTATTCTGGTGGCAATCCAGCAGGCAATCAAAGGTAAATGAACTGGTAGGTGAAGCACGCCGCATGGAAAGAACCGATGCGACAAAAGCGTTTGATATTATCCAAACTGCCCTCAAAATCTTGCCAGATGACCGAAATGCTTTGCAAGCCAGGCATGACATTTATAGTTACAATGAATTTTATTCCTGGGAAGCCCTGGCTAAACCAGGAGAATCATTGGCTCCCAACGCTCCAATAAATGCAGTTGACCTATCTCCTGATGGCCAATGGATAGTGGCCGCTGTTGGCAATCAGGCCATACTTTGGAGTGAAACCGGCCAGAAAATACTTTCTTTTGATCATCAAGGCCCCGTCAATGATGTTCATTTTTCACCTGACGGGAGAGCAGTGTTGACAGCTAGTGATGATGAAACGGTAAAAACATGGGATTTAGAGGGGAAGGCTGAAACCCTTTTCCAGGGCCATAACAGCCGACTGAAACGGGCTGTGTTTTCAGCAGATGGACAACGAGTACTAACCGGCGGCCAGAACGGAACGGTGTTCCTATGGGGCAGAAATGGAGATAAGCTTCACAGTTGGAAACCCCACACAGATTCCATAACAACCCTAGCCTTTACTTCTGATGGCAACCACTTTATCACTGGTGGTTCGGATAGCTTGTTGTCCCATTGGCAGTGGAACGGTGAAAAATTGGAAAGGCTTCATTCATTTTCTTATCCTGAACGGCCGCTTTCAGTAGATTTTGACCCGATAAATTCCCACCTGCTGGTTGGTTTCAGAGATGGGGCCATTTTACTCTGGAGCCTTGATGGCCAATTGATTAAAGAGATCAAAGCCCATCCTAAACGCGTCAATTGTGTGGCTTTCGCAGAAGATGGAAACTATTTCTTTACCGCTTCCAACGACTATCAGATCAAACTTTGGTCAACCAGGGGGGACTTACTGAAATCCTATAAAGGATACGGCGATTTTGTTAACAGTTTGGCGATAGATCAGCAGGGGAATAGCTTTGTCAGTGGAGGCCAGGATGGCATGGTAAAATTGTGGAAACAAGAATCAAAAGTCAGTCATAGCCTTAAGCTCGAAAATTTTAGCGTGTCCTCATTATGCTATGCTCCACAGGGGAAATCTATAGCAATAGGCGCTGGGAGGAGTGATGTATACCAGGGAAATTGGAAAATAAGAACTGGTCATGACACAACTTTTCCCATCCTGGACTGGAACCCTAAGGACAATCACCTTGATACGCTCGGCCTGTTTGAAACAGATGTAACCGCAATTGCTGTTTCACCTGACGGCCAATACTATATGGCAGGAGGATGGGACGGCAGGGTTTCGCTTTGGCCTTCCGGGGGAAAAGAACTTAGGCTGCCGGAAGAAAAAGACAGCACGGTTTGGGCTGTTGAATTCATGCCTGATGGCTCCGGCATGATTGCAGCCAAAGATGGGATGGAATGGGAAAACACCATGGGGCTCATTTTCTTTTGGGATTTAAAAGGGCAGCCCCTGGACACCTTTACTTTTCCCACTTATTGGGTTAATGATGTTGCCCTTTCCCCACAAAAAGGCGAAAAGCTATTACTCATGGCCTGTACGGATGGGCCGAATGGAGCGGTTTATCTTTATAACCTGATAACAGAAGAAGTGAAAACATTGGAACTAAAAGGCAGGATCGCACGCTCCGTAGCTTTTTCGCGGGATGGGCAATATTTTGCCTTCGGGGAGAGTGGTAGAAATGCCCAAATTTATGTTTACGATACCCAAACACTGGAATCCCTCAAATTTGAACCCGAAGCCCGGTTTCCTACAGACAATAGGACAGGAGGTCGGGCAGTCACCGATATCGCCTTCTCTCCCGATGGCCGCTACGTTCTTGCCGGAGCGGAGGGAGGTTTGGTGAAAATGTTTGACATCGAATTGAAGGGGCAGGAAATCCTGAGTATCGAGGATGCTGAAGGACATGATGTGACTAGCCTTGATTTTTCTCCGGAAGGAACCTTCATGGTAATTGGCAGCAGGAACGGCAAAGCTCGGATATACCCAAACCTTTCAAATAAGTAACAAAAATATTTCATCATCAAGTGGTTCTCAAAAATACCGTTCTCCCTTTTTTGATGGCTACTAAAAATCAGAAAAAATGCCAGACGTATTCACCGTTATGCGATTTGTCAATGTAACCAGCCGGCTCTTTCCCTCCTTGAGCAGAGGCAATCGTGTCAGCAATGTAAATCAAATGAATTTTCAAGATGGAAGCAAAGCCTGGCTCAGTGAGTCGCCTGGTATGAGAAGAATACGCGTTAGCGGAGCAAACGGAAACCAGGAACGAAGCCCCTTCCAGCCCGGTGGGAAAGGAGGGGAAATTGACCCTCGTACGGCAAGTGACGACCTGGAAGGAAAAAGTTTCCTCTTCCTCGGTAAAAAAGGTACCCTGAAATTCCTGAAATCGGAAGCTGCTGCCTTTCAAAGTATGGATTTCAAGCTTCTGCTAACCTTCGTCCGGACTGAGGTAAGGAATGGAGATACCGTTGAGGTCACCGCTGAGGCCAGTGTTGATTTCAAAAACAATACCGAGTTGTTGCCCGGATCAGAAGACCGTAAAAAATTCCTGGTGAAAGATGTAGAAAACTGCCTGCTGATCTTTGACAAAGACAAGATCTTCGCCGACGGAAATAAGCCTGATGATGTTCGTTCAATGAAATTGCAAATAGGGAATGAAACCATAGATTTCGATGTCCAATTCCTGGATGGCGACATTGAAAAAAAGCTGAAAGGCGACCTGACAGAAGTCTTCGCGGATTTCCTGCAAATCCTGGAGGGGGTTGTGGCAGATACCCGCTGGTTTATTGAAGAAGATTTCCGGGAAGAAAACGGCCTGTTTGGCGAATTTGAAGAAGATAACCTAATGCACTGGATCAAAGAAAATATGGGATATGCTGATCTTGGCGTATTGCCAGATGAACTCAAAGCTCAGGAATTACCTAAACACCGGGTAAAACAAGCCACAAGCCTTCGGGTTGAGCCCGAAGGAGGGAAAGTCATCCTTAGGTTTAACGACGATGGACAGGATATAGTAGACCTTGTGGCACATGAACCCAATCCCCAAAAACCAGGTTGGTCGCAGGTGGGATTTGGCAGTAAATTCGGTTGGGTTTTAACCCAGCACCTCGAGGCCGTTTAGTATCAAAAGCTATTTTTAAAAAACGGTTTTATGCCTAAGATTCAGGACCTTATCATTCTGCCGCAAGGAGGACACGGCAATTACCCGGTGATTGCCGCTGCCATCCTCCCGGCTACAACAGAGCACCCGCCTATTCTAGCTTCCTTAGATGTAAATGCCAGGTTGGTGCTATGGGATATCACCTCCGGCATACAACGTGCTGATATCTCTTTACTCCGATGGGATGCCTATATGGGTCCGGAACAACAGGTGGGTATTTCCCGTTTTAAAAGCCATCAGCTTCCTCCTGTGCAAATACATCCCATCCGCTTAGAGGCTTTTAATCGCCAACTCTTTGCTTATGGGCATAATGCTGTTTTTCAGTTTGACCTCTCGCAATTGCCCCGGGGAAATTCCTTTTTTCCAAAACAGGTCAGTTTTTTTGGCAAGCCGGAGGAAACCGCGATAGATTTTCGGGATTTCGGGTGGAAATTACAAGAAGAAGAAGCGGAGAAGACCGGTCAATTCATATTCGATTACGATTGCCGGAATGGCACGTTGAGCGCTCAAAAAGAGTACTACCTCTGCACAAATCTTGGTGGCCCCAGCCCCTGTTTGTTCTTATTTAATATTAGTGACGGGACATACAGGTACTTTCTGGAAAGCGGCCTTAATTGCCCGATCCGGCAGTTAAAGGCTTTTGCGTTCAACGAATTGACGAATCAACTGGCTATCTTATATCAGGAGGATAGCAGCAAAGGGAAAGCGGCCTTTTTTAATATCAAAGGGGAAACCATAAAAAAGCTGGAAGGCCCTATCGACATAGAGGCCCCTTATTGCCTGAGCCCGCAAGCAGACTTTGTGCTTTGGGCCCACAATAAGAGCATGGCGCCCAAATGGGACTGGCATATTTGCCAAAGCGGTCCGGGTATCGATACGGTACTTCAAAAAGTCAGGATTGAGGGGCCTTTGCTTCAGATGGACTTTCAATCCCTGGACCCCACGCCAGGCGCCCCATCAGGCTATGTCATGCTCGTAGGTATCGAGCAGGCAGGAATCTATCAACACGATACTGGAGCAGAGGTATTCCGGTTCTTTCAACCGGGTTCTGCCCCTGTTGCTGCTTCCAAACCGGGAAAAGGAAAGGAGAAAAAATTCAAATCCCTTTCCATAAGCGCCGATGGGCTTTTTTTAGCTACTGTTCCCGGACATCTGAAAGAAAATACCATCGTTCCCGCCAGTAGCTTTGTTTATTTTGGTGACCTGAAACAGAAGATACTAAGGCAAAAGTTTAACCAACCCCGCCCAAAGATCAAGAAGCTTGAACTTTCAGAAGAGACCGAGTTCCAACAGAAAGGGAGTGAACCGGTTTCCAGCGAATACCTGAACATTTTTTTCGATAACGGAAGTATTTCCAGGCTTCAGATGGGAGAGCAATTCAACCTGGAGTATAAATACAGTTTGAGGAAATACTGCACGAAGGCTTTCCCTGCCGCAACCAGCCCATCAAACGATGTTGTGGCCGTTTGGAAGGAAATGCCTGAAGTGCCGGATGAAAGCCGCTCTAACGAAATAAAACTGATTAATGGAATAGCTGTTACCGCCCATCGCATAGACGCAAATAACTTCACGGTAGATAATGCAGCCTTTTCGCCGGATGGCCGCTATCTCGCCGTTTCTGAGCAAGGCCCACGCATTCAAATACTGGACTTTGAGAACGGATTAAAGAAGGAAAAAGAGCTGGTTTTGCCCGACTTCAAATGGAAGGATACCGTTCCAAAAACCTGCGTCCGGCAAATGGTTTTCCACCCCTCGGAAAAAAAGCTGGCGGTACTGGTGGAATTGTTGCCCGCTCTTGCTTTTCCCGTCGTACTTTATGACTGGCTGGCAGTTAAAGGCCCGGCGGACGCAAAGGTGATCAACAATGTATCTCTTCAAAACCGCCCTTTTAATATCGCCTTTAGTGAAGGAGGAGGGTTCTTTATTCTACGAGGAGAAGAAAAATCGAGGATTTGGAAAGTTCCTTCTTTTGAAGAGTGGCTAGCCAATCCGGTTGAGTTAGAAAAGATCAACGAATGCAAAGCTACCGGCAAGGAGGGGAAAGCCCTTAAACTGGAATCGCTTACCGGAAGCCTGATCGATCAGCATTTTGGCACTTCTGTTTCCAGCCCCCAGATCATTCGCGAGGATAGCTTGATCTTGCTTGAATCCAAAGGAGAAAAAGAAAGGAGGATTGAAATCTGGAATCTTGAAACCTTTCAGGAACAGCTAACAACCAATACGCTTGCCGGGGAGGGGCCAGCCTTTGTTGTGGACACCCTCCATATTCCTTATTCTTCCTTTCTGGTAATGAAAAACAAACCCATCCTCATTTTCTTCCATGTCAACGGCGACTGGATCAAATGGTATGATTGGGAGAAAAAGCAACTGATCGCTACCATCATCCCCTACGGCAAAAAGGAGTTCATTCTTTTCAACCAGGATAACCGGTATTTCTGTGGCCGTGAAGGTTATGGCCTGGCGGCCTTACAACTGGACGAAGAGATATTTCCGATGGAGCAGTTCGACCTCATGATCAACCGCCCCGACAAAGTACTTCAATCGGTTGGCCTTTCTTCTCTGCCCATACAAGAGGAGTATTTACTTGCTGTTGAAAAACGGATGCAGAAAATCCTGGAGGAGCGGATGAAAGATACGCTCTTTGATTTGCTACCTGAGCTGCCCGATGGCACCTTGGACCCGATGATGATCGAATTCTTTAAGATTTATAAAGAAAATGTACTCAATGATGAATTTTATTTGCCGAAAATAGAAGTGAGCGATGACCCCATTGTTAAAAAAGAAAACGAGTTGCCCTGGTTTAAAGCCACCGTCAAAACCTCTAAGCCAGAAGAAAAACTCGTGCGGCTCAACGTCTTTGTAAATGATGTCCCCCTCTATGGCAAAGGAGGGGTACCATTGCTCTGGAGCAAATTGGCCCATTACATGGAGAAAGCCGAATTATCCCTGGACCGTTGTGGCAATCATCTGAAGGTAAGCCTTCAGGAAAAAGATGGTATAATCACTTATGATTTCACTATTTACCTCGACCTTTCTAATGGTAAAAATAAAATTCAAATAGCCGTTTTGAATACAGATGGCATTGAAGCGTTTAAAACCATTTATGTAAATCATAGCACCACCCGAAAGCCGAACTTGTATTTGATCGGTATTGCCCTTAGTGACCATGAAAATTACAGGGACCTGGAAAAGCCGGAAGAAGACCTGATAAAACTGGCCTCCACACTCCTCAAAAGGAAAAAGGAAAATGATCCGGATTTTGAAAAGCTCATCATCCGGACCATGCCTGCGCTGGACATAATGGCCGGGCTAAAGGACGAACCAGAACTACTGGCATTTGCGAATAATAGCCCAGAAATTGAACTGCCAAAATTGCCCGAAAAGGGACAGGATAGGGTTAAGCCTACCCTGGAGAATATTCGGGCATTTCTGGCCCAACAGAAAGAATTCCTCAACAAAGGGCAGGTGGATGACCGGCTCCTCTTTCTTTACTCCGGCCATGGCCTCCGGGGCAACCAGTTGCAACTGATGCTCAGTACCTACGATATGGACACCAGTAAACTCCATGAAACTGCCCTTCCGTATGAAGAGTTGGAAACCTTTCTTGATGCCATCCCCCCCCGAAATAAACTGTTTATCGTCGATGCATGTAATTCCGGTGAACTCGATACCCAAGGACAACGAGAAGGAGAAGACAACGAAAGCCGCAGGCAAGCCCAGAAAATATTTAACCTCATGCGCAATACCTTCATCGACTTGCGGCGAGGAACCGGGGCAACCATCATATCAGCTTCACAGAGCTTGCAGGAAGCCTTTGACACGATCTTAGTAGGCCACTTTTTAACGGCCCTCGAAAAAGGTACCACTAAAATATCCGAACTGGCCGACTTCCTTATCAGGGAAGTCCCCGAATCTAAACTAACGGAGATTCTTGGGCAGGACCTCAAAGGGGAAGAACACGAAGACTTGAGAAACCAAATGCAGTACGCTATTCTAAGCTTGATGGAGAAAGACCTGCCTCGGAAGTTTTTCCGGAAGGAGTTGGAGGAACTAATTAATAATAAATTCGCTCAAAGCCTGCCAGAAGCGTTTAAACCCCTTCATATCAAGCTCAAGCACAAGCTCATCAATCCCATTATGGATGAAGTGCAAAAACCGTCCCTTCGTGCCAAAAACATTTATAACGACTGGAGGATCTGGTAGCTAGGAGCCTGTCGGAGAAGTGGTGATGAGGCGAGAGCGAGCAAATATTGTTTTGAACAAGGCGCGAGGAAGGAACATAGTGGAGCTACGTGACTGACGAGCAACGAAGTTCAGAACAATATTTGCCGTTCGCAGCCCATCAAGCGCCTCTCCGACAGGCTCCTAGTTAATCAATTGCCCCTTCAAGCTTTAATCTAATCACTTGAACTCATGGAAACCCTCGAAATCGTCATCGGCATCGTTTTTATCTTCCTGCTGCTCAGCATCCTGGGCACCATTGTCCAGGAATTCATCACCACGGCGGTCTCCTTCCGCGGACGGGTTTTGCTGGACGGCATCGTGCAGCTGCTCGAAATCGAAGACAAAAAGGATCGGGAAACGGTAAAAAAGGAGATCAGGGCGAGCAAGAGTTACCGCAAGCTCAGAAGCAAATATTTTTTCAACCTCATTGAATTGCTGCCGTCTTACCTCTCCGCAGAACAGGTGATGACAATCCTGCAGGAGGTGATGCAGAAAAGGTCTTACGAAAAGGGGGTGGACAGCTGCCGGAATTATCGGTTTGCCTCCAGAGCGGATGCTTACGGAAGCGCCGCAGCCCAGTATGATGCAGAAGGCAACTCCTCTGCCGCCCTCCCCCAGTTTGCGGAAGCTACTGCTGACAATCCGCTGCATATCGACAATATCAAAAGCAATATCACCGATTATGAATTAGCAGAAGCCCTGGAAACTCTGTGCAAGAGCTTCCTCAAAGGAGAAGAAGAACAAAGGCGGCTATTCATTGACAAGAAGAAGATCGAAACCCATTTTGACCAGATGATGGACCGCACGTCCGGATGGTTCAAGCGCCGTGTTCAAGCTTCTTTATTGCTGGTGGGCCTGGCCATCGCCATTGCTTTCAACGCCGATACCCTTCAAATCTACAGCAACCTGACCGCCAATCCGGACAGCCGGAAGGAAGTGCTGGCTCTGGCCGAAGACTTCATAAATAATTCAAAGATAAATGCCTATGTGCCACCGGCCGACAGCAGCGCCGCTCCGGTTGCCCAACCGGATACTTTCGGCCTTCGCGAACTTCAGGAGATGCGCGGCCGGGTAAGCTCCCTGATCAAAAACGAGATCGAGAGTGTCCGTTCTCCAATGGGGCTGGGCTGGGATACTCCCCCTTCCCAAACACCAGGTGCAGAAAATAGCTTTTCCAGAGACATCGGGTGGATCCTTTGGAAGATTCCCGGCTGGATCATCACCGCCCTGGCCATCTCCCTGGGCGCACCATTCTGGTTTGACCTGCTCAGCCGCCTGGTCAATATGCGCAATGCCGGAAGGCGCCCCGGAGGAGCAAAGGCAACCGAACAAGCTAGCCCTACCGCACCGTAAAACTCCCCCCAATATTCGAAGCGATCCCAAGCAGGATGCCCCAGTCCTTGTACTTTCCATCCTGGAAGGAAACGGCGGCCTCCAGGCGGAGGAAACGGAAAATGTTGTCAATGGAGTAGCCCACCTCCGTGTAATGATCCGAGGTTGGCGTGGCCAGGTAATTGACGAACACGTTCTCCTTGATGCCCAGCAGCCACACCTCCGGAATCTGGGTGAACAGCAGCTTGCGGAACTGGTAATGCACATGGGCAGCGGCAAATTTGTCCATCGTGCTGTGCTCATAGTAGGGCAGCAGCCGGAAGCTGCCCACCGGATCGGCAGTGACCAGCAGGATGCGGTTGCCCATGAAGTGGCGGTAGTCGGCAAAGCCGGCGTAGTTGTTGCTGAGGAACAAACCCGCCTCCACCTTGAAGTCGACGATGCCGCGTACGCCGGGGCGGAATTTGTGCTGAATGCCCACTTCCAGGTAGCTGTAATCGGTGGCGCTTTCGGCTATATCCTTCAGGCCCTGGCGGTAGGCCAGGCGCAGCTCCGGGGAGGAGTATTCGATCGGCTCCTTCACCTTGTTTTTGATGCGGTACTTCTGCCAGGGGCGGGCAACGGCGCTGAAGCCGAGGACGAACGCTTTTTCCGTTTCGGGCACTTCGCCTTTCAGCTCTTCATTATCCGGAATATTGGGCGCGTAGATGCGATCTTCTTTATTGAACCACACCTGGGTGGTGGTATTCTCCAGCCGGTAGCGGTTGGCCCATTCGGCACTGAAGTTGAGGGTGATATTTTCCCGCAGCCGGTTGCTGTGGGTGAGTTTCAGGTAATCCTTTTCATAGAGGCTGATGTAGTTGCGCTCTTCCACCAGGTTGAGGTAGGTGTTGAACAGGTTGCTGATCGGCTCCTGGGGGTTGTACTGGTAGATGTAGCGGCCGCCCTCCAGGTTGAAATTATCCCGCCCGGCTTTGGGGCCGTAGGTGTAACTGAGCTGCCCCTTGCCGGTCAGCTTTTCCCGGGCAAAGGCGTAGCGGGGGGTGACAGTAAAGGCGAACCGGTTGTTCCGGTTGATGGAGTAGGAGAGGTCGGTGTGCAGGTTGAAACCCTCCACCGGATTGAAGAAGAAGCGGTCCCACAGGGAACCATGGGCGACATGCTGTTTTTCTCCAACCTTGTAGTTGCTGCCGCCGATGATGTCCAGGGGGCTGAATCCGCTGCGTTTTTTCCGGCGCCCGACCGACTCCAGCGAGTCGGCGGCTTCTTTTTCGGCCTCCACTACCGCCAGGCTGTCCAGGCGTTCATAGCCTTTGACTTCCTGTTGGGTGAGGGGTACGGGGCGGATGGCTTCCCAGTAGGCGGAGTCGCGCTTGCGGGCCAGGGAGTCGACCTCGAAGGTAGTGTTCATGACCACTTCCGGCTCTTCCTGTTCCCAGCGTTCTTCTTTTTCGTATTCCCGCATCAGCTGGCGCAACTCCTTGCGGGTAAGCTCTTCGCCGGAAGCCAGGCGTTCCTTGATTTCGGCGTTTTTGCTTTCTCCTTCTGCCCGGTTGCGCTCCAGTTCGGCCGCCAGTTCCCTGTTCAGTTTTTCGTCGATCACCTGGAAATCGGCGTCCAGCTCCGGGTTGAGCTCGATCTCGTAGTCGCTCACGGTGGCGAGGTAGTTGTATTCGAAATCAAAACCCAGGATTTTACCATCTATATAGAATTTATGGCTGACCGGCATCCAGGCCTTATCTTCTATAGGAGCATAGACCTGGTCGATATTTACGGCAAACCCCAGCTTGTAGGTCTTAAGCGACAAGCTGTAAATGCTCCACCAGTCCTCCACAATATAGATATACCCCTCGAACACCCCTTCTCCCCGGCTGCGCGGGATCACCTGTATTTTATTGACGCCGTAGCCGCGGTCCAGGAAAAAGCCTTCGTATTTGAATTTATAATAACCAAAGGCTTTGGGGGATAAGGGCGAGACCGTCTCCGCGATCTCGGGTTCGTAGAAGCTGCCGTTGATGTAATTGTTGGGCCCCATGTCGTTGTCGTCGCCGCTGGTGTATATGGAAATGACCTTTTCTTTAAAGGTGCTGGGCCGCTGGTATTCGATGCGGCTGACCGATTCGGAGGTGAAGGCCACGGTGGAGTCGATGCCCTCCTTTGCCATGGCTTTGCGCAGGAAGAAGGGAGAGTCCTTGAGCCGGCCCGACCCTTTGATGTAGACCATAGCTTTATAGCTGTCCAGTTGCTGCCGGTGGTAGCTGGCCTTGGCGATGGCCTTGCGCATGACCGTGTAGGCGGGGTCTTCCCGGCCCTCGTAAAGGACTACTTCCGGCAACTGCATAGGCTGTTCCTGAAGGCTGACGTTGAGCAGCTCCATGCGCTGCCCGACGCGGATTTCCCGCGCTTCGGTCTTGTAGCCCAGAAACTGGAAAACGAGGGTGTAATTGCCGGGTTCCAGGCGGAGTTCGTAGTACCCCTCTTCGTTTGTCGTAGCGCCGCTGCCCGTCTGCTGGACAAAAATGGTCGCATAGGCCAGCGGTTTGCCGTGGGTATCCGTCACTCTTCCGGAAACGCCGCCGGCAAGCAGGGTAGGCACAACAAAAAGGAAAAAAAAGGCAGTGGCGAGAGCATTCTTTTTGAGCATAGCTTTTTTTTAAGCCGGGAAGATGGAAAGAACCGGGACAAAGGGACAAATTTTTTTGGTAAAAAGAGCAAAAATGTCGCTGAGGGATACCTTTGGGAGGGGACTGTTCTGCATCAGTAGTAGTGGATGGGTTGTTGAACGCGGCAGGCACAAAGGGGTTATTGGGTTATTAACTGCAATTAATACTACTTTGTCACTTTAGAAAATTAACCGCAGAGACCGCGGGGAACCACAGCGTTCTAACATTTCTCTGTGGTCCCCTGCGCTCCCTGCGGTTTGAATTTCAGGCGCTGAGAGTGCCGGGCAACTGCTGGCCAGCAGTTGTCCGGCTCACCATCTGCGGCCCTTGCTTTAAAGTGACAAAGTAGTATTAAGTAAGCGGACACAATTAGCGTAACAATATCACAATATAGCCATATAACAATTGCCCCAGGAATAGCGCTGCCAAGCCACGGTTCCGGAGCAGCATTAGTTACAATAAATGTGCCCAACTACTTAGCCCGGGTATGGGCAACAACAAATAACCATCCCCGGCTCCTCCTGGGAAATAACCGCCTCGGAACTCCGCCCGGACACCCTTGCCCGGTTAACCATTTACCAGGCACGGCTGTTTACAATAAGGCACGCAATTCCATAAAAACCAGGAAGCACCCCAATAAATTGCGCTAAAAACCGTATTTTACATTCTCATAAATTTAGCTATTATATTATGGCAGTACTGAGATTTTTCAAGTTGCCCAAGCACCAGCAGTACCAATACCGGCCACGTTTCTGGGATCCCAAAAAAGAAGAGCGGGAAGAACGGCTGAAGCAGATCGAAGCGGTGAAGGAAGGAGACGCAGAAGCCCTCAAGGCCCGCCTGTCCGCCAATTTCCGCAAGGGCTACGCCAAAGACACCAGCTTCCGCCAACGGCAAATGATGCGCTCCAACCTCATCCTGCTGGGCGTGCTTGCCGTGCTGGTCATTTTATCCTACCTCTTCATTACCGTATATTTGCCCCAGATCGCTGACCGCGTGGGAAGCGGGGGGACGGGGTTTTAGGGAAGGAATGATGGAATTTTACCCGGCCGAGGCACGAGGACGGGGAAGGAATGAATGAATTTCGATAAATAAAGGAGATCACACTATGGCTGATATCATTCAGCTGCTACCCGACGCTATTGCCAACCAGATTGCCGCAGGCGAAGTCATTCAGCGTCCGGCTTCAGTGGTTAAGGAGTTGATGGAAAATTCGATCGATGCCGGAAGTACGGACATCAAGCTTGTCGTCAAAGAAGCCGGCAAGACGCTCATCCAGGTGATCGACAACGGCTGCGGCATGACGGAGACGGACGCCCGCATGTCCTTCGAACGGCATGCCACCTCCAAAATCCGGCAGGCCAAAGACCTGTTCGCCATCCGGACCATGGGTTTCCGGGGAGAAGCGCTGGCCTCCATTGCTGCCATTGCCCACGTGGAGATGCGCACCCGCCGGCAGTCCGACGAACTGGGCACGCTGATCCAGATGGAAGGCTCGGAAGTGAAGAGCCAGGAGGCCTGCCAGTGTTCCGGCGGCACGGCACTCTCGGTGAAGAACCTGTTTTTCAACGTGCCGGCGCGCCGCAATTTCCTCAAGTCCAACTCTCTGGAGATGCGGTACATCATCGATGAATTTCAGCGCATCGCCATCGCCAACCCGGATATTTTCTTTTCCCTGCACCACAACGGCTCGGAGGTGTTCCACCTGCCGCCCGGCAACCTGCGCCAGCGGCTGACCGGCATCTTCGGCGCCAACTCCAACAAAAAGCTGGTGCCGGTGGCGGAAGAAACCGATATCCTGAAGCTCACCGGATTCGTGGGCAAGCCCGAATTTGCGAAGAAGACCCGGGGGGAGCAGTACTTTTACGTCAACAACCGCTTCATCAAAAGCTCGTACCTCAACCACGCTGTGGTCAGCGCCTACGAGAACCTGCTGCCGGCGGATACCTACCCGCTATACGTCATTTTCATGGAGACCGACCCGGCGCGCATCGACATCAACGTCCACCCTACCAAACAGGAGATCAAGTTCGAAGACGAACGGCTGGTCTACAATTACCTCAAGGTGGCTGTCCGCCACTCCCTGGGGCAATACAGCATCATGCCTTCTCTCGATTTCGATATCGACACCAACTTTGCCAACGCCACCCGCATCAAACCGCGGCCGCGGCGCGATGAAACGGTGCGCTCGGCTTCCTCCCCGCCGTCCTCCTCCGCCCGCCCGGCGGGCAACAGCGAACCGGCCGGCGACGACGCCCGGCGCGCCAACAACCTCCGCAACTGGCAGGAATTGTACGAAGGGCTGGATGCGTTCGACAGCGAAGGGCCAGCGGAAAAACCGGGCGCGCCCGGCCCGAAGCCTCTGACCCTGGAAAGCAACTGGCACCAGGATCAACCCGGAAGCGAAGAGTCGAAAATAACTGGTACAGAACGACAACAGCGCAAAGAACCCTATCAGGTCCACAACACCTATATCGCCAGCCAGATCAAGTCGGGCCTGGTGCTGATCGACCAGCAATCGGCCCACGAACGCATCCTCTATGAGCGCTTTCTCGACGTGCTGAAACAACAGAAAGCCTCCACTCAAAACCAGCTGTTCCCGCGGACGCTGACCCTCTCCCCGAATGACGCCGCCCTGCTCAAGGACATCCTGGAGCAGGTCAACCTGCTGGGCTTCGACATCCAGGAGTTCGGCGTCAATACCTTCGTGATCAACGGGCTGCCGGCGGAGATGGCCGGCAAGCAGGACGAGGTGGAGGTGATCGAATCGTTGCTCGAACAATACAAGGGAGAACTGGATGTGAAACTGGATACCCGGGAACAAATCGCCCGCGCTATGGCCCGCAGCGCTGCCATCAAGCGGGGGCAGCCGCTCAGCGCCGGCGAGATGCAGATGCTGATCGACCAGCTGTTCGCCTGCCAGGCACCGTTCAAAAGCCCGTCGGGCCGCAACTGCTTTATCACGTTCGAACTGGACGAACTGGCTAAACGTTTTGAGGGTTGAAGCGTTCCTATAAAGAATTTATGACCCTTTCACACCGGCACATTTATGCTTAGGATCACGGACGTTGTAAAGCACCTGCTCATCATCAATATACTGATGTTCTTCGGTACCTTGCTGATGGGCGAGCCCACCTGGGGGGCCTCTCTGAATGATATGGAATGGGGGCGTTACATACTGGCGATTTTTTACCCGGCTTCCCCCTTTTTCCAGCCCTATCAGATCGTCACGCACATGTTCATGCACGCCGATATCACGCACCTGTTCTTCAATATGTTCGGCTTGTTTATGTTCGGCCCGCCGCTGGAGGCGGCGCTCGGGCCCAAGCGGTTCCTGTATTTCTACCTGTTTACCGGCTTCGGGGCGCTGGCCCTGCACCTGTTCGTTAAATATATCGAGCTGAACTTCCTGGGTGCCGACCCGATCATCATGCACTACCCGGCCCTGGGCGCTTCGGGAGCTATTTTCGGCCTGCTGGCCGGATTCGGCACGCTCTTCCCCAACCAGGTGATCCAGTTGCTGTTTCCCCCCATCCCGATGAAAGCCAAGTACTTCGTGCTGATATACGGGGGTATCGAATTGTTTATGGGTTTCGGCGGCGCCGGGTCGGGCGTGGCACATTTTGCACATGTAGGCGGCGCGGTATTCGGATTCTTGTTAATTTTGTACTGGCAGAGGTATGGGTCGAGGCTCTAGTGAATTTTTAACCTGAACAGCGAGAAATAATGTTGCAGTCAATCTGGGATGATGTCAAGCGGGAATTCAGCTACGGTAATATGGTTACCCGTATTATCATCATCAATATCATCATATTTGTTGTCGTAAACCTTACCGACCTTTTCCTGTACATCGGCAATGGCGGCAAACCCTCTCCGTTTTACGATACCTTCCTCCACTTTTTTTGCATGTCTTCCGACTGGAAGTTCTTGCTGACCCACCCCTGGGGCATTTTCACCAGCATGTTCCTGCACGAGGGCTTCTGGCACATCCTCTGGAATATGCTGTTCATGTACTGGTTCGGGCGCATCGTCAGCGACTTTATCGGCAACCAGCGCATCCTGCCCATCTACCTGCTGGGCGGCATCGCCGGGGGGATAATGTATTTCGCAACGGCCAACCTGCTGCCCTACGGCGAGATGGGCGGCCGGTTCGCCCTCGGCGCTTCCGGCGCAGTGATGGCCATCGTAGTGGCCGCCGGGGCGATCGCGCCGGACTACATCATGCGCCTGCTGTTCATCGGCGATGTCAAGCTGAAATACATCGTCGCCGTGCTGGTCTTCCTCGACCTCATCCTGATCCCGAAAGGAGGTAATACCGGCGGGCATTTTGCCCACCTGGGCGGGGCGGCCTTCGGCTGGTTCTTCGTCTTCCAGCTCCGGAACGGCAACGACTGGTCGGCACCGGTGAACAACGTGCTGGACACCATCAGCAACTTCTTCCGCAGCCTGTTCAGCGGCGGCCGCAAGAGCCGCCCCAAGGTCGTTTACCGCAACCCCAACCGCACCGCCAACCGGAGCCGCAGCCGTTCCAGCAGCCGCGGCGAGGCTTCCTCCGACAGCAACGGCAAGGGCCATCAGGAGCGCCTCGACGCCATCCTCGACAAGATCAAAAAATCGGGCTACGAGAGCCTCTCCAGGGAAGAGAAAGAATTCCTGTTCAATGCGAGCAAAAAGTAAAGGCTACTGGCTGCTGCGGTGGCTAAACATACTGCTCATCCTGGTTACCCTCCTCGCCTACCTGGCACCTTATGTCAGCCCGGCTGCTTTCTGGCCTATGTCGTTCTTCGGCCTGCTCTACCCCTGGCTGCTGCTCGGCAATATCCTGTGCATCATCGGCTGGCTGGTTCTAAAGCAATACTACTTCCTTTTTTCTCTGGCCTGCATCCTCCTCGGCTGGAGCCACTTTCAATCCTACGTGGGCCTGCATTTCGGTCCCCGGGAGTATCCGGAAGGCAGCATCCGGGCCATGACCTTCAACAGCTACAACTTCCACAACGGCAGGAAGAACGGCGCCCGCCTCACCAAAGAAGAACTGCCGGGCACCTTCCCGCTGGAGGGGATGGATATCATCTGCTTCCAGGAGTTCCCCTCCCCCCGCCGGGTCAACTATTTTATCGACTACATCAAAGCCAACAGCCCTCTGAAACACGTCATTTTTCAAAAAGGGGGCAGCCTGGCCATCTTCTCCCGATACCCCATCAAAGGCCAGGACACGCATTACTTCCCCAACCGGGTCAACGGCTACCAGTATGCCGACCTGGACGTCGGCGGGCGAACCATCCGGCTGTTCAACGTCCACCTGCAGTCCAACTCCGTGACCAGCATCGCCGACCAGGTAGCGGAAGAGGGCGCCAACCTGCAGGACAAAAAGACGTGGCTGCGCATCCGGGGCATGATGGGCCGCTACAAGCGGGCCGCCGTCCTCCGCGCCGAACAGGCGCAGGAAGTGGCAGACAAAATCAGGGAAAGCCCCTATCCGGTGTTGTTGTGCGGCGATTTTAACGAAATCCCGCAATCTTATGCTTACCACATCCTCTCCCGGGGCATGCAGGATGCCTTCAAGGCCCGCGGCCGCGGCCTGGGCGTCACCTACAACGGCCGTATCCCCGCCCTGCGGATCGACTACGTGATGGCCGGGCCGGAGTTCGAGGTGCTGGGCCACCGGATCGGGCGGGCCCGGTTTTCTGACCATTATCCGGTTTGGGGGGTGGTGCGGCTGGTAGATTAAGCTCTTTTCCATTTCTTGCTTTTTTGACTGTTGGAAAAGACACCCAAAATGCTTATCTTTGGCGTTAGTAACAAGAGGCGTCATTATGATTAAGTCTTTTGGAGATAAGGAGACGGAAAAAGTGTGGAGAGGCGAGTTCTCAAAAAAACTTCCATCTCAAATACAAGCCGTTGCGAGAAGGAAGTTGAGAATGTTGAATAACTCGCAGGATTTGGATGACTTAAGGATTCCTCCTTCTAATCATCTGGAAAAATTGAAAGGAGATTTAAAAGATTATTGCAGTATCAGAATAAACATTCAATGGCGCATCATCTTTAAATGGATAGACAGCCATTCGTACGAAGTTTCAATTATTGATTATCACTAAAAAAGGAAGGCAATGGAAAAGCTGCCCAATATCCACCCCGGAGAAGTTCTATCAGAAGAGTTTTTAAAACCATTGGAGATCAGTGCCTACAGATTATCGAAAGAAATAAAAATACCACAAACCAGGATCAGTGAGATCGTGAAAGGGAAAAGAAGAATAACAGCAGACACAGCTCTAAGATTAAGCGTATATTTCGGCAATTCCCCGAAGTTTTGGCTGGGCCTGCAGGATGACTATGACCTGGAAGAACAGGCCGGCGTTTTATCGGAAGAGCTGATGGAAATAAAGCCCTACAGGGGAAATGCGGCTTAGTTCACTGATCCAAATCCAGCTTCCACGCCTCCCTCGTCTCCGTATTGTACAAGACGATGTTCGCTGTAAAATCAATATCAGCCATCTCCGGCCAGGAATAATCCCGCTTGCCCACGATCAGCCAGGAAGGGCCGTCCGGGCCTACGACGGGGTAATAATAGAATACATTCTCGCAAGTCTCTTTTATAGGCTCCACCTCTCCGGTAGAGACATGAATTCTGAAAAGGCCTGCCCGGCCAAATGCGCCGACCAATGCATCATCGCTTTCCCAAGCCAGGGCTAGCACTTCAGTGACTAGCGCAATTCGAACTAATCCGCTCAAAAGATCGTAATATTTCCTACAGGATCGCAAAATCCGGGCCCCAAACCGCCAATTCTCCCGCAAAGCCCTTATTTTTGCGGCTCAAAAAGCAACCGCCCGAATGAAACACGAACTAAAGATATACAACAGCCTCAGCCGGCAAAAAGAACTGTTCGAACCCCTGCACGAGGGCTACGTGGGCCTCTACGTCTGCGGCCCGACGGTCTATAGCGACGTCCACCTGGGCAACTGCCGGACCTTCGTGTCCTTCGACGTCATCTACCGCTACCTGACGTACCTCGGCTATAAAGTACGCTATGTGCGAAACATCACCGACGTGGGCCACCTGGAGGGAGACACCGACTCCGATGCCGAGGACAAAATCTCCAAAAAGGCCCGCCTGGAGCAACTGGAGCCGATGGAACTGGTGCAGCGCCACACCCGCAGCTTCCACCACATCCTGGTCATGCTCAACACCCTGTCGCCCAGCATCGAACCGACGGCCACCGGGCACATTGTCGAGCAAATACAGATGGTGCAGGAAATCCTGGACAATGGCTATGCCTATGTCAAAAACGGATCGGTCTACTTCAATACACCCAAATTCATCAAAGACCACGGCGTATACGGCAAGCTCTCCGGCAAGCGGGTCGACGACCTGCTGTCGGAAACGCGGGACGACCTCAAAAACCAGGACGAAAAGAACGACCCTTCCGATTTTGCCATCTGGATCAAAGCCGACGAGCGCCACCTCATGCGCTGGCCCTCGCCCTGGTCGGTGGGCTTCCCCGGCTGGCACCTCGAATGCTCGGCCATGAGCACCAAATACCTGGGTAAGCAGTTCGACATCCACGGCGGCGGTATGGACCTGCGCAGTTCCCTCACCACGAGAACGAGATCGCCCAGAACTACGGTGCCTGCGGCTGCATGCCGGTGCGCTACTGGATGCACGGCAACATGCTGCTGCTGAACGGCCGGAAAATGTCCAAAACGCCGGACCCGGAGACGGGCAAGTCCAACTCCATCACGCCGGTGGAGCTGTTCTCTGGCCAGAACGAGATATTCAGCAAGCCCTATTCGCCCATGGTGGTGCGGTTTTTCATGCTGCAATCCCACTACCGCAGCACGCTCGACCTGACCGACGACGCCCTGCTGGCCGCCGAAAAGGGCTTCCGCCGCCTGATGGAGGCAAACAAGGCTTTGCAGGGTATGGCCTCCGCCGGCAAAGGGCAGGAAGGGCCGCTGGGCGAGGAAATCCAAAAGCTGATCGGCCAGATCCACGAGGAAATGAACGACGATTTCAACACGCCCCGGGCATTGGCCGTGCTATTCGACCTCGTCACCAAAGTCAACAGCTTGAAGGACGGACACCTGCCGATGGATCAAATATCAGAAGAAACCCTCAACCGCCTGAAGCATACTTTCCGCAACTTCATCTACGACATCTTTGGCCTGAAAGACGAGCTGGAAGCCGGCGCCGAAGGCAACGGCCTGGCAGAGGGGCTGATGCAACTGATCATCGATATCCGCCAGCAGGCCCGCGCCAATAAGGACTGGGCGACATCCGACAAAATCCGGGACGCGTTGAAGGAACTCGATATCGTGCTGAAGGACAGCAAGGAGGGGACGAGCTGGGTGAAGGGGTGATTGGGATGGACATATTGTTATATTGTTATATTGTTATATTGTTATATTGTTATATGCTATATTGTTGATGGGGCTGCTTCCGGAACGAAGTCCCGGGGTAGTTATTAACGCTACCCTGAGTCGGGCGCGGTTATTGGTTATTGCTGGTAATTAACCGCTTAGGTTTCCGGTTTGGAAATAACTAATTAACCAATAACTGACCCGTTATTTACTGCCGAAAGCACTAGCTGGAGAGGAGCGTTGGATGGCGATATGGGTATATTGCTACATTGCCGGATCGCTGCCTGCGAACACTATTACCATCTTAATGCCCCGCCGAGCCAACAATATAACAATTACCCGGACCCCGCACCGCCAACAATATAACAGTATAACTAACTCCCCCCTACTTCGCCCCCCTCACATCCGGCACGTCATAAGAGATGTCCATATCCTGAAGGACGGCGTCGAGGATGGGATCCTGGCCTTCGTGGTAGCCCTCTTTAAGGTCGTGGCCGAAGAGGGAACCCATGGTGCTCCAGTAGGTAGCAGTCAGGCCGTTGCGCAGGTCCTTGATAAGGTAGTAAACCGGCGTATCCGTCTCCCGTTCGATCATTTTGATGAGGATCATGCCCTGGGTCTTGGTCAGGTTTTTCAGCGGGTCGGTAAATTCCCGCTTGAGGTCTTTATGCAGGGACTTGATGTATTTCCGGCGCTGCTTCTCCTTCATGGTTTGGGTCGCATATTCTACTTCCCGGAAGATTTTGACCGCTTCCACGGCGTAGGGATATACCTTTGCGGCATAATTTCGGTAACGCCGGTAGCGCAGGTAATCCTCCCGGCTCTTGAAATCCCGCATGCTGGAAATGGAAACGTCGTCGAGGGTAGCGACGATCAGGGTGTCCCCGCAACTGTCGATGATGTAGGGATATTGTTTGCCGGCGACGCTGACCGTGCCGTCAGCCTGGCCATGGGTCATCCCGGAAAAACCGAAAGCGGTGATTAAAAGCAGTACTATATTTTTCATGTCCATGACTTTATCTATTCTAAAAATAGGTCCAAATTGCCAATAGTTGCAAAGGCGGGGGATAAAAATTCGCCGCCGCGCCAGGGCCTGACAAGTTTACGGCTGCACGGCCCTGGAAAACTTGTCAAGACTACTAATTGGACGGCGCGCCGGCTCTCTGGTAACGCAGGAGGCGAAAGCGCCATTGCACTTTCGCCTCTTTGCTTTGAAATTTAGCAAAATATTAACGGCTGGCCGGTTTATTTAACTTTTAATTTTCGGCTGGGTTCTTTAACAGTTAACCAAATTACTACAAATGAATTATCCCGTCACCCCCTGCACCGTCGAAACTGCCGTACAAGTATCCCGCCAAGTACCCGAACTGGAAGCCCCCTACGGTGTTGAAGAATATCGGAAACGCTTTGAAAATACACCCCACCTCATCCTCGCCGCCTGGGACGGGGAAAAGGCAATAGGCTTTAAAGCCGGCTACGAACGCGACGGCTACTTTTACTCCTGGATGGGCGGCGTGCTGCCAGCCTACCGCAAGAAAGGCATTGCCCAGGCGCTTGCCGACGCCCAGGAAGAGTGGGCAAAAACCCGGGGATACGACAGTATTACCTTCAAAACGCGCAATGTCCACAAAGCCATGCTTATATTTGCCCTGCGCAATGGCTTTGACATCATCGCCGTTGAAGAAAGAGAAGAGGTGGCTGCCAACCGAATCTGGCTTAGGAAGGTCTTGTAAGAGGCATTACTTGCCCTGGCGCATAGATGGTCCATAACACCATAATACCGAAATACCATAGTACCTGAAATATTATTTGCAATCAAAAAAAATACCTGATGAACCGGCTTCCAATCGTACTGTTTTTTGCCATCCTGGGTTTCTTTCCGCTCACTGCCCAGGAATTTTCCGCAGGCTTCCGGGCCGGCATCAACTTTGCATCCATCAGCGGCCCGTCGGAAATGAGCAGCACCGGCAGCGAGCTGGAGGATTACAAATTCTCCAATGGCTTCCACGTAGGCGCTACCGTCAATTACTTCTTTAATGACTATTTCGGCCTGCGCGCCGAGCTGCTTTACTCGCAGAAAGGGGGCGACTACAACTACAACGGCGAGTCCTTCTGGATCCTGTACACCGAGGACGATAACCCCCTCTATCTTACCGGCAGCCGCAACACTTCCCTTTCCATCACCAATTCCTATATCGATATTCCGCTCATGGCGGTCGGCCGCTACGGCAGGGTAGAACTCTCCGGGGGGCTCAACCTGGGCATCCTGGTATCCTCCCGCGGCTCCGGCGAGCTGGTTTTCAGCGGGCAGACGGCCTCCGGCACGTCGGTCGACCCCTTCACCATCGCCCTGGAATTCAATTACTTCGACGACACTTTCCGGCGAACGGATATTAATGAAGTGGACATCCGGGATATCGACGGCCAAACCGTGGAAATCCCCCGGACGCTGGGCGCTAACTTCCAGGAACTCGAAGGCGACCAGAAGCTGTTCAACACCCTCGACCTGGGACTGATCGGCGGCCTGGCCTTCTTCCTCAACCAGGGCCTGTACGTCGGCATGCGGGTGAACTACGGCCTGTCCGACCTAACCAAAACCGAAAGCGACCCCTCCCGCCGTACCCTCGACGAGGACAACAACCTGATCTTCCGGGACGATAAGGACCGCAACCTCACGCTGCAGGCTTCGGTCGGTTTCAGTTTCTGATCCAGGATGAACAGGTTTGGGGGGGCTTGCTTCAGCCACTTGATGGGGCAGAGTAGACAGGATGAACAGGATGACAGGTTCCGGGCGTTTGGGCAAGCGGGGTGGAAAGAGACCCTATAGGGCATATTTTTCCCTAACCTGTAAATCCTGTAAATCCTGTAAATCCTGTCTAAAAAAGCAGCCTGCCCATCCTGTCAAAAAACCAGGAACTTGTTACCCTGAGAATCCCCCGGGCGTCCATGCTGCCCTATGGCACAGGGTAAATCCTGTCCATCCGGCTACCATTCTAACGTTGGACAGCCCGGGGAGCTTTCGTACGCCGTACACAACCCGGCAACTTCTGTCCAACCTTAGATGGGTAGCCGTCCATCCTGTCTGAAAAACGCACCACTTAAAAGTAGTACGTCCTGCCCATCCTGTCAAAAAATCCGGAACCTGTTACCCTGGGAACCCCCTGGCCGTCCATGCTGCGCTATGGCACAGGGTAAATCCTGTCCATCCTGTCTGAAAAACGCACCACTTAAAAGTGGCATGTCCTGTTCATCCTGTCCGTTTTTTCCCGTCCCCTCTTGCGCCGTATCCACGAAAACCTTACTTTTGTCAAAAATTACCCATTTGGGTAAATCCTTATGGAAGAAACCACCGAAGGGAAAATACTGGCCGCCGCCAAAGAAGTCTTCACCCGGAAAGGCTTTGCAGCGACCCGCATGCAGGAGATCGCCGATGTGGCGGGCATCAACAAGGGCCTGCTGCACTACTATTTCCGCAGCAAGAACAAACTCTTCCACGCCGTTTTCGACGAGGCCTTCGGCCAGTTTGCCCTCCGCATCAATGAAGTGTCGGCGGCAGACATGCCCCTTCTTGAAAAGATCGAGGCATTCGTCAGCCAGTATATGGACACCCTGATCGCCAACCCCGCCCTGCCCTCCTTTGTGATCAACGAACTCAACCAAAAGGGGGAAGCCTTCGTGAAGGACCTGATGAGCCGGGAAAAAAAGCCCAACCTGCTGCCCCTGATCGGGCAGATACAAATGGAGATCCAGGCCGGGAGGATCCGGGAAGTCAACCCTTTTCACCTGGTTTTGAATATGTTGTCCATGTGCGCGTTCCCCTTCATTGCCCGGCCGTTGTTTCAGGGCATCGCGCAGATAGACGACCAGACGTACCTGAAACTCATGGAGAGCCGGAAACGGGAAGTCATCGACTTCATCCACAACGCTATAAAAATATAGGCTTTACCCATTTGGATAAATTTCTTGAAAAATGAAAAAAACGCCCCTTTTTTTAGCCCTTATCGCTGCTCCTTTCTTAGGGCTTACCCAAACGGCTAAAATAAGCCTCGCCGATTGCTACGAAAAAGCACAGGCCCACTACCCGCTTTACGGGCAAACGGCTTTGCTGGAACAGGCCAATGCCATCCAGTTGGAACGCATCCGGAAAGAACGCCTGCCGGAGATCAGCTGGAACGCCCAGGCCAGCCTGCAGTCGGAGGTGGTGGAGTTTCCCTTCCAACTGCCCCTGCCGCCCGGCGAATCGGCGCTGGACCTCCCCCTGTACCGCATCCAAACCACCGCCGACCTGCAATACACCATCTACGACGGCGGCCTCAGCGAAGCCCGGCAAAAGGCCGAAACGGCCCAACTGGCAGCCGACCGGCAACAGGTACAGGTAGAACTGGATAAGCTGAAACCGCAGGTCAACCAGCTTGTCTTCGGCATCCTCATGCAGCGGGAGCGCATGGAAATACTGCGCACCAGCCAGGCGACGATCGAAAACAAGGTGGAAACCCTGGAGGCCAGCCTGCGCCACGGCGTCGTCCTGCCTGCCGACATCGACAAGCTACGCGTGGAAATCCTCCGCCTGGAAAGCGAGATCGAACAGGCGCAGGGAACCATCCGCGGGCTCGCGGCCAGCCTGAGCGAACTGACCGGCGAACCGTTAACGGCGGAGACGGAGTTCCTCCTTCCCGAAATGCAACCGGCCCCGGCCGCCCTGGATATAAACCGCCCGGAACTGGCGCTTTTCAACTATCAACGGGAAAGCATCCTTGCCCGGGAAGATATGATTGCCGCCGCCCGCCGGCCAAAAGTCGGCGCCTTCCTGCAGGCCGGCTTCGGCGCGCCCAACCCCCTCAACTTCTTCGACGAAAGCCTCAGCCCCTTTGCTATGGGCGGCGTGAAGTTCTCCTGGAAAATCTTCGACTGGGGACAGTCGGACCGGGACCGGCAACTGCTAACGCTGAAAAGCCACCTCGTGGACCAGCAACGGGAAACTTTCGAAGCCAACATCGACCGCGTGGACGGCAAGTACCGGGAAGACATCGCCACCCTGGAAAAGCTCATGCAGCGTGATGAGGAAATCGCCCGGCTACAGGAAAGCATCCTGGGCCAGGTGTCTTCCCAAATGGAACAGGGTGTGGCCACCTCCTCCGATTACATTACCCAGGCCAACGCCCTGGCCCAGGCCAGGCTCAACCGCCAGCTGCACGAACTACAACAGCAGCAGATCATCATCGAATACCTCACCCTTAAAGGACAGCTCTAAAATTTTGAATACCATGAAAGCATCCTCATTGTTATTACTGCTTGCCGCCTTGCTCCTCTCTTCCTGCCAGGAAAACGGCGACATCGCCGACGCTTACGGCAACTTCGAAGCCCGGGAAGTGATCGTGTCCGCCGAAGGCAGCGGCCAACTGCTCCGTTTCAGCGTGGAGGAAGGCCAGGAACTGCAGGCCGGCCAGTTGATAGGCCTGATCGACACCACCCCCCTGCACCTGAAAAGGCGACAACTCCGGGCCAGCATTCAGGCCGTAGGCGGCAAAACCCAGGAGGTACAACCCCAGGTTGACGTCCTCCAGGAACAGAAACAAAACCTGCTCCGGGAAGAAAAACGCCTGAAAGCACTGGTTGCCGACAACGCCGCTACCCCCAAACAACTGGACGACATCCAGGGGCAGATCGAAGTGGTGGACAAGCAGATCGCCGCCGCTCTTTCTCAAAACAAAGATATCAACCAGGGCATCCTCGCCGAGATCGCCCCCCTGCAAGCCCAGATCGACGTGGTGGAAGACCAGATCCGGCGCTGCTATATACACAACCCGATTGACGGAACCGTCCTGCTGAAACTGGCCGAACCCAACGAAATAACAGCAACAGGAAAGCCGCTCTACACCATCGCCAAAATGGACGAGCTGGAACTTCGCGCCTACATCAGCGGAGATCAACTGCCCGGCCTACGGCTTGGCCAACAGGTGGAGGTCCTCATCGATGAAGATCAGGAAAGCAACCGCAGCTTGTCCGGCACCGTGAGCTGGATATCCGACAAAGCGGAATTCACCCCAAAAACCATACAGACCAAAGAGGAACGGGTAAACCTGGTTTACGCATTCAAAGTGAAAGTGAAAAACGACGGCTCGCTCAAGATCGGGATGCCGGGGGAAGTGGTGCTGGGAAATAAAGGGGAGGGGACGGCAGCCAAGTGATGTGTTATGTGCAATGTGCGATTTCTAATATGTCCGTTGCGGGCTACTCCGCAGTCGCCACACATCAAAAAAATTTAAACTCTATGTTTTTCCCGGAATCAAAATCCAAATGACCATGCCCACATCACAAGCCATACAGGTCGACAATCTCAGCAAACGGTACGGCAAGGACGTGCAGGCCCTTGCTCAGGTTTCCTTCGAAGTAGGCAGGGGAGAGCTGTTCGGCCTCATTGGCCCCGACGGAGCGGGCAAGACGACGCTGATCCGCATCCTGGCCACCTTGTTGCTGGCCGACGAGGGGCAGGCCACCGTCAATGGCTGGGAGGTGCGCAAAAATTACCGCAAGATACGCAGCCACATTGGCTATATGCCGGGGCGTTTTTCCCTCTACCAGGACCTGTCAGTGGAAGAAAACCTCCGGTTCTTTGCCACTATTTTCGGATCGACAATAGAAGAGAATTACGAGCTGATCCGCGACATCTACGTCCAACTGGAGCCCTTCCGGGAGCGGAAGGCCGGCAAACTTTCCGGCGGGATGAAACAGAAGCTGGCCTTGTGCTGCGCCCTGATCCACAAACCGGTAGTGTTGCTGCTGGACGAACCCACGACCGGCGTAGACCCCGTCTCCCGCCAGGAATTCTGGGAGATGCTCCAACGCCTCAAAGAGAAAGACATCGCCATCCTGGTCTCAACGCCCTATATGGACGAGGCCAGCCTGTGCGACCGGGTCGCCCTCATTCAAAAGGGCCGCTTGCTGAGCATCGACCAGCCCGGCAAAATCGTCTCGGCATTCGACAAACCGTTACTGGCCATCCGGACCAACGACATGTACCGCCTGATCCACGACCTCAGAGCATTCGAACCGGGACACAGCGCCTTCCCTTTCGGAGAGTACGTCCATCTGTCGCTGCGCCAGCCGATCTGGCCGGAGGCTATCCACGCCTATCTGGCCGGAAAGGAACACACCGGGATCGAGATCAAACCCGCACAGGCGACCATCGAAGATGCTTTTATGGAACTGATGACCCGAGAGGTAATGTAGTTGGCCGCCCCCCAATGAACCAGTGGCTCCCTGAAACAATGAAACCGTGAAACTATGCTACCAGCCATCACTACCGACAAACTGACCAAACGCTTTGGCGACTTCACGGCCGTCGACCAGATCACCTTTGAAGTGAACAAGGGAGAAATCTTCGGCTTCCTCGGCGCCAATGGGGCCGGCAAGACCACCGCCATGCGCATGCTCAACGGCCTGTCGAGGCCGAGCGGCGGGCAGGCCGCCGTGGCCGGCTTTGACGTCTACCGGGAAACAGAAAAGATCAAAAAGCACATCGGCTATATGAGCCAAAAGTTTTCCCTCTACGAAGATCTTACCGTCCGGGAAAACATCCAGTTCTACGGTGGCATTTACGGGCTGCCGGGAAAGGAAATCCGGCGGCAGGTACAGGAACTGATTGGCGGGCTGGGCATGCAAGCCTATGCCAACACGCTGGTGAAATCCATTCCCCTGGGCTGGAAGCAGAAACTTTCCTTCTCCATCGCCATCATGCACCGGCCGGAGATCGTCTTCCTCGACGAACCCACCGGCGGGGTGGACCCCATCACCCGGCGGCAGTTCTGGGAAATGATCTACAAAGCCGCTTCGGAAGGAATGACGGTATTTGTGACAACGCATTACATGGACGAGGCGGAATACTGCGACCGCGTTTCGATCATGGTCGACGGGCGCATTGCCGCACTGGATAGGCCGCGGGCACTGAAAGAACAATTTGGCGCCGGCTCGATGAACGATGTTTTTTTACAGCTCACCCGCCCCAAACCGTAACACGATGAAGCAGTTCGGCATTTTCATACAAAAGGAATTCTACCATATCCTCCGGGACCGGCGCACCCTGCTCATCCTGCTGGGCATGCCGGTGGTGCTGGTGTTGCTCTTCGGCTTCGCCATCACCAACGAGATCGATAACGCCCGCATTGCGATCCTCGACCAATCCAAAGGAGAGATGAGCCAGGAGATCACCCAGCGGCTGGTGGCTTCCGGTTATTTCCTGATCGACGAAAACCTGCAGGAAATCGCCCAGATCGAACAGCATTTCCGGGAAGGCAAAACCAAAATGGCTGTCGTTTTCCCTTCCGGGATCGAGGAAGACAAACGCCGCAACCTTCCCACTCAGATTCAGCTGATTGCCGATGCCACCGACCCGAATACGGCCACCACCCTGATCAACTACGCTTCGGCCATCATCGGGCAGTACGCGCAGGAGCAGGCCCGGGGCCAGGCCCTGCCGATGCAGATTCGCACGGAGGTGAAAATGCTGTACAACCCCCGGCTGAAGAGCGTGTTCCTGTTTGTCCCCGGCGTTATGACCGTCATCCTGATGCTGGTATCCGCCATGATGACTTCTATCGCGATCACCCGGGAGAAAGAACTCGGCACGATGGAGGTACTGCTGGTCTCTCCCCTGAAACCGGCGATGATCATCGTCGGAAAAGTGATCCCTTACATCCTGCTGGCGCTGGCCAATACGGTGGTGATCCTGTTGCTGGGCACGTTCGTGTTCGGTATGCCGGTGCGGGGCAGCCTGGTGCTGCTGGCGTTGGAGTGCCTCTTATTTGTTATTACCGCCCTGGCACTGGGCATCCTGATCTCCACCCGTACGGACAGCCAGCAGGTGGCCATGCTCATCTCCCTCATGGTCCTTATGCTGCCGACCATCCTGCTGTCGGGGTTTATCTTTCCGATCGAATCGATGCCCAAAGTGCTGCAGGTGATCAGCAATATAATACCAGCCAAGTGGTTTATCATCATCCTGAAGAATGTCATGCTGAAAGGGACGGGAATAGAATTTGTGTGGAAAGAAAGCCTGATACTCGCCGGCATGACGCTTTTTTTTATCGGCGCCAGCGTGCGCAACTTCAAGACGAGGCTGGAGTGACAGGATGGACAGGATGCATGGATTTATTAGTAGACAGGATTAACAGGATTAACAGGATTGTGGGGGCTGAATAAATTAAAATCTAATGAGAACCGTACTTTTCATCATCCGCAAAGAGTTTCTGCAGATTTTCCGGCACAAGGTGATGCTGCCGCTGATCTTCCTGATGCCGGTTATCCAACTGGTGATCCTGGCGCACGCCGCTGATTTTGAGGTAAAAAACATCAACCTGCACATCGTCGACCAGGACCGCAGCCAGGCCTCTGTGCAGCTGATCGGAAAGTTCCGGGCGTGCCGGAATTTCAATCTGGTGGGCTATTCCTTCACCAATCAGCCCGCTTTTGACGAGATTCAGAGCGGCGACGCCGACCTGTTCCTGGAGATACCGCCCAATTTCCAACGCGACCTGATCCGCCACAATGCCGCCAGCCTGCAAATCTCCGTCAACGCCATCAACGGCGTGCAGGCAGGGCTGGCCAACGCCTACGCCAGCGCCATTATCCAGGATTTCAACCGTCAAATCCGGACGGAATGGGCCAGGTCGCCCGCCCTGAAGGCACCGGCCGGGCTAAGCGTCACCTATTCCAACTGGTTCAACCCCGACATGAATTACCAGACCTTCATGGTGCCCGGCATCCTGGTCTTGCTGGTCACCCTGATCGGCATGTTCCTCTCGGGCATGAACATCGTGAAGGAAAAGGAGATCGGCACCATCGAGCAGATCAACGTGACGCCCATCCGAAAATACCAGTTCATCATCGGCAAATTGCTGCCGTTCTGGATCATCGCCCTGGTGGAGTTGTCGATCGGGCTTGTTGTCGGCTGGCTGATCTTCGACATCCCCTTCGTGGGCAGCCTCTGGCTGATCTTCGGCTTTGCCGCCATTTACCTTCTGGTGGTGCTGGGGCTGGGGTTGCTGGTATCCACCATCACTGAAACCCAGCAGCAGGCCATGTTCGTCTCCTGGTTTTTCCTCATCATTTTCATCCTGATGAGCGGCCTGTTCACGCCCATCGAGAGCATGCCGGCCTGGGCGCAGGCCATCACCCGCTTCAACCCCGTGGCCTACTTTGTGGACGTGATGCGGTTGGTGCTCCTGAAGGGCAGCAACCTGATGGACATCCGGCTGCATGTGGCCGTGATGCTGACGGCGGCGCTGCTGGTGAATACGCTGGCGGTGGTGAATTACCGGAAGACGAATTAACCAGGTATTTGACAATTTACGTAGTCAATTCCTTTTCCAGATAAAAAATGATATATGGTCTTATCTTCATTCATCTGAATCCTGATCTGGTTGATTCGATAATCCTATTTCCAATGCAGCGTTTTCACTCCCCATACAACCATTCTTTCCTCAGTTCCATCTCCTCCTTCGTAGCCTCCTCCTTAGGATACACCTTATTATCCCCGGCATCGTACTCCATGCCCACCTTATTGAAAATCTCATTAATCGGCAGGGGCTTCGTCCCGCCGACATGATCTTTGAGGAATTGGCCGATCTCGGGATAGGTCATTTCGGCGATGATGCCGAACAGTTCTTCGTCTTTGAAAGCCTTATACCGGCCGTACCGGGCGGCAAGGCCTTTGACCAGTTTCTTCAGGCTATGCGTGCCGCCGGACCGGGCCCGGAGCTCTATGTCGAGCAGCAGGCTGGCTATTGTTCCTTTAAACTCCAGGTTCATATGCTGATCGGCCAGGTCGGTGTAGGTGCGCCGGCTTACGTCCGTCAGGGAGACATCGCTGCGGAAGTCTTTCATGGCGGCCAGGAAATCGTTGACGAACCAGAAGAAGGTTTTCTCCGGGATCATTTCCTGGTTCACCCGGGCGTGGTAGAAGAGATATTCGGTTGCGCCCTGATAGAACCATTGGTGGCAGGAGCGATACTTCTGCGGTTCATCGAAGTCGAACTGCAGGAACTCTTCCGAATGAATATTCCAGGGGGCGTAGATATGCAGGAATTTATGCATATCGACCTTTTCCAGGCCTTCTTCCAGGTTGGCGGCCTTAAGGAGTTTTGGGTCCCATTTCTCGGGCCACACCCATGCTGAGGAATTGCCGTGTTCCACGGATTCCTGGAAAAGGATCTCTCCATCGTAGAAAAAAAACAGAAAAGCGTATTTGTCGGCAGGCAGTGACCCTCCCAGGTAATCGGCCAGTTTGGCCAGAAGGGGTTGGTATACCTTTTGTATCCTCTGCGGGTTCACCTTATCGTTTTCGGAGAATACGCCGATCTCGACCGTGGTGTTGGCCACCTCAAAGCTAGCCGGCCGCTGTTCCGTATACAAAATGGGATAGTCTGCCAGTTCCTGATAGGACGGAAAGGAGAATGCGTCCCGGTAGCCTTCGGCCGCCATGCCCTTGATCCCGCTGCTGGCAAACAGCCCTTTTGGCCGGACGATATAGATATAAAAAGGCAGTTTTTCCATTCCCTCCACATAGCCAAACAAGCCTCCGGGGTTGAGCATGAAGGCGCGCCCCGGGATGAAGAAGTTCTCCACCGGCAGAAATACAGAATTTTGCTGCCGGTATTTCCACATGTTGCGCACCTTGTATTCGATGCGTTGCAGGCCCTGCGCGTCCCGGATACGCCAACGGTTGGGCTTTATCCGTTCGGCCGGCAGGGGCATACCCCACTTGTCATATGCAGTGAGTTCGGCCACCATCGGCCCGAACGCCAGGTTGGTTTTGGGATAGCCCGGAACCGCCAGAGGTAAGAGGAAATCTATCTCCTCTTCACTGATTGCCGGCGTTGTGAGCTTGACTTCCATCAGCCCGTTATCCAGTTTGTTCAGGTCCAGCTGGTAGGTATAATTGGCCTGGCTCAGGCCGGAAAGAGAAAAAAAGAGAGCGGCTGCAACAGCCGACAGGTTGCGTAAAGTTCTTTTCATTGGTTCTCGTTTTATGGCCGGTTGCGGGAAAACCGTTCAGGGTTTAGGAGGATCGTGTTCCCGGTATCCCACAACATGCCTGTTTTGGTTTTCTATACTGACGCATGCCTGGTTTTTGCTTTGCAAAAAACCGACCGTGTGTCACGATAATAAAGGCCAGAGCGACAAACTCCTAATAAGATAAACAATTTTTTCCAGGAATAAGATAGCAAAAAAGGGTGTTTCCGCCATGGTTATGGGTAGTGAGCATACACATATACACAAAGGTTGAATAGTAGTGTCGCAGGATAAAATTTTATGTTTGCGGAGTGGACTGGAGCGCGGATCTCTGGTCCGCTGCATTAAGTGTATTCGCGGACTTGGAAAGCCTGCCCCGATTTTTGTCGGGGTCCGCGCTCCAGGTTACAATATAAGTTTTCTACCTGCGGTGCTATCGTTCCGGCGGCACCCGGTGTGCCCCACCCCCATGCCACCCTACCCCTCCATCTCGCGGATCAGCCGCAGCAGGTCCTGGTTCAGTTTATTCTTGCGGACGGAGATGCTCTCCTGGCTGGCAGTATTATTCCTTTCGTCGCTGCTCACTTCCTTCCAGCGTTGTTCCAGGAGCAAAACCTGGTCGTAGAAATCCCCGTCGGCCAGGGTCACATCCAGGAGTTGCCGGATCAGGCCGTCCGTATTGCCTTTGCGGAAAATGGCCAGTAGCCCGGCAGTGTTATAGGTTTGTTTCGGTTTTTCTCCCGGTTTCGCCCCGGAAGTCCGTTCTCCCTTTGGAGAGGATGCCCGGGGAGGAGAGCCTGCTTCATAATCCAGCCGCTCCCGGATATGTTTCACCAGTTCGCTGACTTCCCGGCTAATCTGGGTGTAAGCCTCGTCGGCGTTGCCCCATTGGGTAACAAACTGGCCGTTTCGCGGCAGGGCCTGGAGCCGGCCGATGTCGAGTTCTTTCCACTCGCAGGAATTGAAGAGGACGGGCACGACCGCTGCGCGGTTCTGCTGGTAAAGGCTGAACGCATCCTGCTGGAGGGCCAGGCACTCCAGGTTGGAGAGGAAGTTGTTGCTGAGCATCAGCAGGATGACTTCCGCCTCGTTCAGTGCGTTGGTAATAGCAGCTTCCCGGTTGCCGGCCGGATCCTTTTGCTGGTCGAAGACCTCCACGCGCTTCAGGTTCAGCAGTAAGGCCAGGCTTTTCCTGAGTTGTTCTCCCGCCGAACGGTCGGCGGGTTCAGGAGCGTAGGCCAGAACGAGGTTGGCCGGCCCTTCGCCTCTGGGCGTGGAGAAGGGAGGCACCGCAACCGTGGATGGCCCGGCGGGGCTGTGGGCAACGGAAGAGGCACCGGCGCCGGAAGCATCCTTCCGGATGGCGTCTGCCAGGCGAAAGAGCTGGAGTTTCAAGGCAGAACGCCGTTCGCGGATGCCGCTGGTATCCCCCATCATCAGGGCTTCTTCTTCGAGGGTTTTCCAGTCGGACCTCCGCATGCGCACAGCAGTCTCCTTATCGGGGCTATACCGCACAGAGAAGGCCAGCAAGCCGGTTATGGCCTCTTCCAGCCGGTTCTCCTCAATTTGCGTGATGATATCCTGATGGGCTTGCTCGGCAGTTGGCATACTTATTTTTTAGGGTTCAAAATATCGTGGTGTATTAAATCCGTTGAACTTTCGGTGCAAATGGAGAGCGGACCTCCAGAGCCTGCCCCGGCTTTTGCCGGGGTCCGCTGAACGGATCAACGGATTTAATACACTATCCAAAATATTGAGGAGGGGTTGTCGGCAAAAATCGCACTTACTACTGTCACAGAAACTCAAAATTGCTAAACCTGCACCGTATTTTTATGCATCCCTCCCTTCAGAAGCTGTTTAAATTTTGTGTTTTCGGTGCAAAATTTAGTGCCCACCCTCAAACAGAAATTGCAAAATAGGGCTCTTTGAAAAAAAAATGAAAAATCTTTAAAATTATACGCAGAACGCAAGCATTGAGTTATCTCATTGAGAAAAGCGGTTCTTTTATTTATATTGATAAAAATAAGACTATAACCAATACGATGAAAAAATTGCTAGTCGCTGTTGATTTTTCGCCCGCTTCCCGGTATGCGTACGAATATGCGGAATGGTTGGCCATCCAGCTCGACGGGGCCATCTCCTCCATTTTTGTCAATACGGCCATCCAGGCCGAAAGTACCGTTTCGGAAAAGAGCCGCCAGGAAATGATACGAAAGGAGAACGAGGGATACCGCGAACGGCTGCGCCAGTTCACGGCCAATTATCCCAACCGGGACGACGAGGCACTCGCCCACCTGAAGCCGGAGCACCTGCTCGTCGCCACCGGCCGCATTGTTCCCAATATTGTCGAAGCTGCCCGGGAAACCGGGGCAGACGCTGTCGTTGTGGGCACCCGGGCCAAGCATGGCCTGCGCGACCATCTCTTTGGAAGCGTGACGACCCAACTCATCGGGCGGACGCCCTGCCCGCTCATCATCGTGCCGGAAGGCGCAGAGTACGAAACCGTCAGCCGGATCGCCCTGGCCGTAGATATCCGGCAGCAGAAAGAGCCGGTCCTCCCGGCACTGAAAGCCATAGCTATTGCTTTGGAGGCGGAGGTCCACCCGTTTTACATCAACCTCCTGCCCGGGGAGGAGGATCATTTCAAGGAGGAGCCAATAAAAAAAGCCGGCCACGAGATCACCATGGTGCGGGAAAGGACGCTGGTGGAAGGGGTGGATTATTTTCTGGAAAAGTATCCATCTGAGATGCTCGCCCTGTATCTGCCCAAACGGGCGTTTCTCGACAACCTGCTGCGGAGCAGTTTTTCCCGGCACCTGGCCTGGAATACGCCATTGCCGTTGTTGCTGATCCGGGAGGGCTAGTGCTATTGGCACTAAATAACAGGGCAGTTGTTTTCCCGCCGAGGGCGGAATGCCGTTGCTGGTTGTTGGTTGGCAATCAACGGCATAGAGGCTGCGAATGGACAATAACCAACAACAAACAACTGCCCCGGGACTTCGTTCCGGAGGCACTAGCCTGTTTTTGATTTTCACCCGTCTTCCCTTTGGCATTCGCGAGTTCCACACTGATGGCGGACAGTCCTGGACATCGCACACACCCTCGCCCGTACTGTCCAATCCCCGGCCGGTAGCCGCATTCAACGTTCATAATGCAACACCAGCAGGGGCACCGTCGTGTGGAAAGCCAGGCGCTTGGTAACGCTCTTGTGGAAGAGGTTTTCCAGGAAGCCCCGGCGAAGGGTGCCCACGGCGATGAGGTCGGCACCGATTTCCTGAGCGTACCGGACAATGCCTTCTTCTATATCGGAGCATTCGATCTCTATGGAGTTGAAACCGATGCCCGGCATATTTTCCCGGACGGCCTGTTCGAATTCCACTTTTGCCACGGCGTAAGGTTTTCCTGCTTCGGCCTCGACATGAACAAAGTGGATATTGGCCGGGCCGATGCCTGCCATTTCCATCAATTGCTGGAGGATCGACTCATCCGCCGCGTCGTAATTACTGGCAAAGACGATTTCCCGGAAGCCCTGGCACCGGCAACCTCCCGGAATGAGCAGGACCGGGCAGTGCGCATTTCGGGCGACATGAGTTGAAACGCTGCCGAATACTTTTTCCATCAGGTTGCCCTGCCCTGTGGTCCCCATGACGATCAGGTCCGCCTCCCTGGAAAGTCGGACGACCTCTTCGCCGGCAAACCCGATGCACAGTTCGGTTTTAGGTTTTGCCACAGTCGCCACTGTGCCGGACGGGCCTGTATCGAGTGTGTGTTCGGCAATGAAGTTTCTCATCAATTCGCGCTTGACCGACTCAAACTCTGCCGCCGGCATATCCAGATACGGATTGGAATAATCGAAGGAGGGGTGGTAAGCATGCACGACTTTCACTTCAACCACCTCTTCCTCCGCCAGCCTCTGGGCAAAGCGATACGCATTGGCCGCAATATCCGAAAAATCAGTAGGGACGAGTATCTTTTTCATAGGCTCGGGCTTTTGCATGAATGGCCTGAACATTTGAACCAGTTCATCTACATCCGGCACTTCGTCTTCAAAAGCGGGGACGCCGTTTATGAGAAGAGCAGGGGCCGCTGTGATCCGGTATTCCAGGATGTCGTGTACACTGGTCACTTCATCCAGTTCGGCTTTCAGGCCCGGAAGCCGGGCCAGCGCCTGGTTCACATTAGCTTTCAGGGCCCTGCTCTTCCGGCATCCAATACCTAATATTTTTAAATGCAAGTGCATGAACTGATCTCGTAATGGTTAAGCCTTGTTGCTGTCCAGTATCTGTTTGGCCGTTACCTCCTCACTGGCCAAGGCTCTGATGATATCGAATGTAGTAATAATTCCCGCCAGCTCGCCGGTGCTTTCGTCAACGACAGGAACAGCGTGGAAGCGGTTTTCCAGAAAAATCTCAAGGGCAACGTTGATGCGCTGATTGGGCGTTAGCTTGGCCAGCCCTTTGGTCATAATATCCTCCGCTTTGTAGGCCCTCAGGCGCGCTTCGTTGACAAACCGGTCTTCTTCGTTGCGGCTGAAGCCACGCATGAAATAGACGAAATCCGTCTTGCTGATGAGCCCGACGATCTGTTTGTAGCTCACCACCGGTATGTGATGGATTTTGTTTTTTTCGAAGATCTCTTTGACCTTCATCAGCTTATCCCCGGGGTTAACCGTGATCAGGTTTGTAGTCATCAGCGTTTTGACTGGAGCTAGGACGTTCATTTTTTTCACATTAAAAAGGTTAGAGAATACCAACCGGCAACTGCCGGTGCCTGCCCGCCGGAGCCAGGCCGATCCCTGAACTGGCTCCGCGCCGGGTAGTTTTACAAAGACAATATCAACAAATGGACCTGTCCGGCAACTGATGAATATCAACGGCGTTTAATGATTTTCATCAGCCGGGAGGACTGGCGTAAGCCTTGTAAATGAAGGTAGTTTTTAGATTTTACCTCTTCAATTTTACAGTTAATACTTATTTCTGTTTGTATTTTTGCCTGTCCCGGCCAGTTTTTGCATCAGAATACAAGCTGCGGATCCCCCTCGCGCGTAACAATTTGGGCAATTATGCCGTTTTGGTTACCGGGAGGCCCTAATGCAAACCTTAGCACATGAAAAAAATATTCACCCTGCTTCTGTTGAACCTCGGCATTTTCATCATTGGGCAGGCCCAGTCCATCGCCGAGTTGGAAAAACAACTTCAGGAAGCCGGCACCACAAAGGAAAAATTATCGCTGAATTATCAGCTGGGGGAAGCCTACCTTCGCTCCAGTGCGGAAAAGTCGGTCGAGTACGGCAAACAGGCATTCAACTTAGCCAGAGACCTCAGCAACGAAGGGATGATGGCGCGCACGGCTTTTCTAGTCGGCAAAGCCTACGTGCGCGACCGCAACGACCGCAACGCCAAGACCTGGTTTGATACAGCGCTGGCCGCCGCCAAAAAGGCCGGCGATTCCGACCTGATCATCAGAAGCGTGGAAAGCCGGAGCAAGATCGAAAAAGACGACCGGGACTACCGCGAGGCTTATCACATCGTCGAGGAGGCTTTCAAATACTTCAGCCAGAAAGGAACCAGCATCAGCGACCTGGAAGAAAAATACGAGCGCCAGCGCCAGGCCCTGCTCCAGGAAAGGAACCGGCTCGAACAGGAGATCAACCAGCTGACCAGCGAACGCCGGGAACTGGTCAGCGACAGGGAGCGCCTCCAGCAACGGCAGCAGGAACTGGTACGGGATAAGGCCAAGGTGGAAGAACAGATCACCGAAAAGGAGGAACGCCTGGCCACCATTGCCGAGGCCAAAGAACGTGCCGATTCCGTCGTGCAAACCAAGGAACGCGAGGTTAAAACGTTGACCCGGGAACGCCTGGAACAGGAAGCTGTTCTCCAGGCTCAGAAAGCAGAGCTGGCAAAGGCTTCTCTGGAAGCCGAACAAAACCGACGCATTGCTGAACAGGCGGCCGCCCGCCAGAATCAACTGCTCATCCTGGCCACTTTCGGCACCCTGCTGGCATTGCTGCTCCTCATCCTCTTCCTCATCGCCCGGCGCTCCCGAAGCCGCCTCGCAGAAAAGAATAAGATCATCGAAACAGAACGGCAACGGTCAGATGAGCTGTTGTTGAATATCCTGCCCAAACCGATAGCCGACGAACTCAAAGAATTCGGAAAGGCCAAAGCCAGAAAATACGAACAGGTGACCGTCCTGTTCAGCGACTTTAAGAACTTCACCAGCATCTCCGAACGGCTTAGCCCGGAAGAACTGGTGGAAGAGCTGGACAAGTGCTTCAAAGCTTTTGACTTCATCCTCTCTCAATACGACGATATCGAAAAGATCAAGACCATCGGCGATGCCTACATGTGCGCTTCCGGCCTCACCGGCCGCCGGGGCCTGCCCCACAACATTATCCGCGCCGCCCTGGAAATGCAGCAGTTCCTCAATGAGCAAAAACAGGAAAAGATGCGCCTCGGCAAACCTTTCTTCGAAGCCCGGATCGGCCTGCATACCGGATCGGTGGTCGCCGGCGTGGTAGGCGTCAATAAATTTGCCTACGATATCTGGGGGGATACCGTGAATATCGCCGCCCGCGTTGAAGCAAACGGGGAAGAAGGGCGGGTCAACATTTCCAACACGACCTACGGCCTGGTTAAGTACCAGTTCGACTGTGAATACCGCGGCAAAGTACAGGCCAAAAACAAAGGGCTGATCGATATGTACTTCGTGCAGAAGGAAAAGGCGAAGAATTTGGCGGCAGTGACGGCGTAGGTTTCGGGTGGGGCAGGTTGTTTGTTGTTTGTTGTCCGTTGTTTGTTGTTTCCGGGAACAATCAAGGGACAACCAACAACGATGAACCTTACTATATTATGAGGTCCGGTACTACGATCTACATCAAAAACATGGTCTGCCAGCGATGCGCCCTGGCGGTGGAGGCCATCCTTTTGGAGGCAGAGATCGCTTTTCACCGCATAGCAGTAGGGGAGGCGGAACTCTGTGATCCCCTGCCGGACGACAAGCGGCAAGCCTTGCAGCAGAGCCTGGAAAAGATCGGGCTGGAACTGATCGACAACCGGAAAACAGCGACGATCGAAAAGGCCAAACAACTGATCATCAAAAAAGCCCGCAACGAAGTGGAGGAAACAAAGAAAAACCAGAAGTTGTCCGCCTTCCTCACCGATCAACTGCACCTCGACTACAGCTACCTCAGCAACTTCTTCTCTTCTGTAGAAGGCCGCACCATCGAACACTACTTCATCCACCAGCGCATCGAAAAGGCCAAGGAACTGCTCGTCTATGACCAGATGACCCTCTCCGAGATCGCCTGGGAACTGGGGTACAGCAGCGCCGCCCACCTTTCCAACCAGTTCAAAAAAGTGACAGGATTAACGCCTTCTCATTTTAAAGAGGTCGGCGCGGCAAGGCGCAAGCCGCTGGATGTGGCCTGAGCCAACGGGGGGGGCAAAAAGGGTAATAGAAGACAGGATTTACAAGATTTACAGGATGGCTGCCCTTCTGAGTTTGGCTTCCGCATTAGTTGGGCGCTTCGAAATCCTGTTAATCCTGTTAATCCTGTCTATACTTAATCTTGCCAATCCTGTCCATATATTGCACAACCTTATGTCCCAAAAATCCTGTAACCTTCTCCAAAAATGGTGTAACGGCTGCCCTGCCTTTCCCCCCTATCTTTGTTGTCGTAATCATTAACCATTAAAACTTTACGATCATGAAAACGACAATTGAAGTTTTGAAGAACGCCGCCTGTAACTGCTCCAACCCGGAATGTTCCGGAACCTGCTGCGGATGCGGGGATTCCTGTCCCGGTACGCAATGCGACTGCGGTTGCGACTGTTGCCAGTAAACTAAATAGTTGCGAATTGGGACTCAAAAAGTCCCAATTCACGTATTTCAAAGTTCCAGGCCGGCCCCCATTCAAAGGCTCCGATTTCACAATCTTTTCCGGCCCTTCATTTCAACCTCTCCTCCCGCCCACGCGTTTCCTTTAGGCGCATTTTCCACTATCTTTACAGAACAAGCATTCTATGTCCTTCAAACTCCAATCCCCTTTTACCCCCACCGGCGACCAGCCGCAGGCCATCGAACAACTGGTTCAGGGTGTACATGCAGGCGATAAGGCGCAGGTGTTGCTCGGCGTCACCGGCTCCGGCAAGACCTTCACCATGGCCAACGCCATCGCCGAACTCAACCGGCCGACCTTGATCCTGACCCATAACAAGACGCTTACTGCCCAGCTGTACGGAGAGTTCAAGGATTTTTTTCCCGACAATGCCGTAGAATATTTTGTCTCCTACTACGATTACTACCAGCCGGAGGCCTATATCTCCGTCACCGATACCTACATCGAAAAAGACCTGTCCATCAACGAAGAGGTGGACAAACTGCGCCTGCGGGCAACCTCCTCCCTGCTTTCCGGCCGGCGGGACATCATCATCGTGGCTTCCGTGTCCTGCATTTACGGCATGGGCAACCCGGAAGACTACAAAAGCAGCATCATCCGCATCAAGCAGGGGCAGGTGATCTCCCGTAACAGTTTCCTGTACAGCCTGGTCGACAGCCTGTATTCCCGTACCGAGACGGACTTCCGCCGGGCCACCTTCCGGGTCCGGGGCGATACCGTCGACATCAACCTGCCCTACGTTGACTACGGCTACCGGGTGACCTTCTTCGGGGACGAGATCGAGAGCATAGAGCGCATAGAGATCGAAAGCGGCAAACGCATCGAGGGCATGGAAACGGCGGCCATCTTTCCTGCCAACCTGTACGTTGCCCCCAAAGACCGCATCCACCAGATCATTCGCGACATCGAGGACGAGCTGTACGAACAGGAAAAGTACTTCGAACGGGAACGCCGCCTGCTGGAAGCCAAGCGCATCCGCGAACGCACCACCTTCGACCTGGAGATGATGAAAGAGCTGGGCTACTGCAACGGCGTGGAAAACTACTCCCGCTTTTTCGACGGCCGCAGGCCCGGCACCCGGCCCTTCTGCCTGCTGGACTACTTCCCGGACGACTATCTGATGATCATCGACGAGAGCCATGTGACCATACCCCAGGTGCGCGGCATGTACGGCGGCGACCGGGCGCGCAAGCTCAGCCTGGTCAACTTTGGCTTCCGCCTGCCATCGGCCATGGATAACCGGCCCCTCAACTTTACCGAGTTCGAAGGCCTGGTCAACCAGGTCATTTTTACAAGCGCCACCCCTGGCGACTACGAACTGGAACAGACCGGCGGCGTCATCGTCGAACAACTCATCCGCCCGACCGGCCTGCTGGACCCTCCTATCGAAGTGCGCCCCAGCCTCAACCAGATCGACGACCTGATGGAGGAGATCAACCTGCGCATAGACCGCAACGAGCGCACCCTGGTCACCACCCTCACCAAGCGCATGGCCGAGGAGCTGACCAAGTACCTGCAGCGGCTAAACATCAAAGTGCGTTACATCCACTCCGAGGTGGACACCCTGGAGCGGGTGGAAATCCTGCGTGACCTCCGCCTGGGCGAGTTTGACGTGCTGGTGGGCGTCAACCTGCTACGGGAAGGCCTCGACCTTCCCGAGGTTTCCCTCGTCGCTATCCTCGACGCCGATAAGGAGGGCTTCCTCCGCAACAACCGCTCCCTGACGCAGACCGCCGGCCGCGCCGCCCGCAATTCCAACGGCCTGGTGATCTTCTACGCCGACAAGGTGACGGAAGCCATGCAGAATACTATCGACGAAACCAACCGCCGCCGCTCCATCCAGATGGCCTACAACGAAGAACACGGCATCGTCCCGGAAACGGTGCGCCGCACCCGCGAAGAAATCCTCAGCAAACAGTCCATCCTGGACATCCGGGGCACCAAGGAGCGCGCCTACGTCGAGCCGGACGAACCGAGCCTGGCTGCCGACCCGGTCATGGGCTACCTCAGCCGGGAGCAGATCGAAAGGATGATGTCGGAAACGGAGGAAAAAATGAAGAAGGCGGCGAAGGAGCTGGATTTTATTTCTGCTGCGCAGTATAGGGATGAGTTGTTCGCGCTGAAGAAGAAGTTGAGGGAGGTGGCGTAGGGAAAGAAAGCGCACCGGCAATAGTATTGCTATTGTTGTTGATAGCTTTTAACTTTTTTCAACGGTAATTGTTTTTATTTTTAAAAGCGAGAAGCTTATGGGGCATATACTTCTACCATTCGTAAGTAAATTGCTCCGCCATGAAAAGTATCCTTATTCCCACAGATTTCGGCGATACCTCCCGCCAGATCATGCACTATGCCCTCAATTATGCGGAGGCGCTGAATGCAAAGTCCACCATTGTACATACTTATCAGCCGACAATGAGCCCGAGGCGCCCAATCATTGGGGAGGGTACTTACCGCCAGCAGATTCTGAAAAAACTTCGGGAGTTTACAACTGTATATATTCGTCCACCTTTTAAGAAAGTATTCTTCAGCGCTTTGGAAGGGCATCCTGTTCATAAGCTTGTCGAAGCCAGTAAAAGTGGCGATTTCGACCTGATAATAATGGGAAGGAGCAATAAATACGAATGGCTGATCCACCGTTTCATAGAGAGTAAAACTTCCAGGGTCTGCGCCAAAGCACATTGCCCGGTGCTCGTAGTCCCCCGGCAGGCTGAGTTTAATAATATCCACCGGGTTTTACTTATGCAGGAGGCAGGAGACAGAAACTTTTCGACTGGCGCTAATGAAACGGGGCTGGAAAGCCCAAAAAATGAAATGCCTGTGTCCGCTTCTGTCTTTCAGTTTTCATTTCCACAGCAAAAATCCGGTTTCTGGAGCAACCTTATGAAAAGGAACAAGATATCCTATAGAAAAGTAAAGATAGAAATTCAAGAGTATATCCGGAAAAACAGCGTAGACCTTCTGGTGATGAGAATAGAACCGAGACTATACTCAAGGAGTAGTTCAGCTTTTCATTACAAACGTCGATTGTTGCTGGAGTTAGACATTCCAATATTGATAGTGAACCCTAACGTAACACAAAAGGAGATCAGCAGCCTGATTCCCGGCTTCAACAAAAGAATAATCATCAACCCCGGCCAGGGGCCTGCCACTACGTCGTATACACCGAATTAAACAACACATAATCCGTCGTCAAATCCGTACCCCAGCCGGTGCTCTCCCCATCGCCGCCGTTCATATCCAGGAGGATCCGCAGGTGAGATTCCCGCAGCAGGCGTTTGACCTTGTTGCGGTCGAATTCCGCCGGGCGCCCTTTATCCAGTACCTGCACCAGGGTATCATTATCGCCCAGGAACAGGTCTACTGTAGTATAATCGAACGGCACGCCGGCATTGCCGCCGGCACAGATGATGCGCCCCCAGTTGGGGTCGCGGCCGAACATGGCGGTTTTGACCAGGGAGGAGTCGGAGATGGCGCGCACGAGCTGCCGGGCAATGCTTTCGTCCGGAGCGCCGGTGACCTTGTACTCGATGAATTTGGAAGAGCCTTCCCCGTCGGAGACGATCAGCTTGGCCAGGTGGATCATCATCTCTTCCAGTTTTTGCTGGAAGAGTGGATAGCGTTTGTCTTTGACCGATTCAATAGGGTCATTGCCGGCCAGGCCGTTGCACAGCACGGCCACCATGTCGTTGGTGGAAGTATCCCCGTCGACCGTGATCATATTAAAAGAGCGATCTACACTTTGGCGGACTGCTTTTCTCAGCACTTTTGGCTTAATGGCGATATCGCTAACGATAAAGCTCAGCATGGTGGCCATATTGGGGTGGATCATCCCCGACCCTTTGGCAATACCGGCGATGTTGATGGTGGTATCTCCCAGCTTGAAATCGAGGAAGCCTTCTTTGGCGAAGGTGTCAGTGGTCAGGATGGCGTTGGCGGCGAAGGAACCTGCTTTGGAATCGTTGGACAGTTTTCCCACGTTTTCTTTAATGCCATTCACCACCTCCTCCGTGGGAAAAGGCTCGCCGATCAGGCCGGTGGAGGCCACCAGCACCAGTTCTTTTTCTATGCCGAGCGATTCAGCCATGGCATCCACCATGGCTTCAGCGCCCTGCCGCCCCTGCTCGCCGGTGCAGGCGTTGGCGTTTCCGGCGTTGCAGACAATGGCCTGCGCTTTGCCGCCTTTCATGTGCTCCTGTGATACTTTGACCGGCTCGGCGACAACTTTGTTCTGCGTAAAGGTACAGGCCGCGCTGGCGGGCACCTCGGAGTAGATGATCGCCAGGTCTCTTCGCATGGATTTAATGCCGATGTGGGCACCCCAGCATTGGATGCCCCGGACATTGGTTAGATTCTTTATCATTTTTTAGTTTTTTTGGCATTAGGCTTGACAAGTTTATCTCAGCAGGGGCTTGGAGGAAACTTGTCAAGCCTAATGCCCTGTTACGGATTCAATGGCACTGCCATAAACCCGGTTGTTTCCTCCAGGCCGAACATCAGGTTCATATTCTGCATGGCCTGCCCGGCGGCGCCTTTGACGAGGTTGTCGATCACGGACAGGGTGATGATACGGTTGGTCCGTTCGTCATAAGTGACAAACAGGTCGCAGAAGTTCGAACCCCGCACATCCTTGAGCGCCGGGGGTTCCTTGCGAAGCCGCACGAAGGGGTGCCCGTCGTAAAATTCAGCATATATTGACCGGAGTTGGTTTTCCGTCATCCTTTCTCTGGGTTGGGTATAGATGGTCGACAGGATGCCGCGGTCGACCGGCAAAAGGTGCGGAGTAAACTGCACCTGCATCGGCCCCTCGGCAGACAGCCCGGATATCTGTTCTTCGATCTCAACGGTGTGGCGGTGCCGCTTCAGGCCGTAAGCCTTGAAATTATCGCTCACATTGGAGTAATGGGTCGTCGGCTTTGCCTTCACGCCGGCGCCGGTCACGCCCGACTTGGAGTCGATGACGACCTGGCCGGGGATGATGACGTTGGCTTTCACCAAAGGCGCCAGACCCAGAATGGCGCTGGTCGGATAGCATCCCGGGTTGGCCACCAGGCGGGAGCGGCGGATCGCCTCGCGGTGCAGCTCAGGAAGGCCGTAGACGGCTTTCTTAAATCCCTGGGGGTAACTGTGTTTTTTAGAATACCAGGAAGTGTACACATCGGGCCCCGACAGGCGGAAATCTCCCGACAGGTCGATCATGCGAAAGCCGGCACCCCCGTATTTCTCCACGTATTCCATGGACACGCCGTGCGGGAGGGCGAGGAAAACGACATCCAGTTCCTCTTCCAGTATTTTAAATGCAGGCTGCAGCTCGATGTCGGCCAGCCCTTGAAAATGAGGATGGACATCGGAGAAATATTCTCCCTTCCGGCTTTCGGAAGTGATGATCCTAATCTCTGCTTCAGGGTGGTTATACAACAGGCGCACCAGTTCCGAGCCGGTATATCCGGTAGCGCCGACAATTCCAATTTTGATCATGAATATTATATTTCTTTCAGCGATTCGGCGATCACATCCACCAGGCGTTCCAGTTCTTCGAAGCTGATCACCAGCGGGGGCACCAGGCGAAGGACGTTGCCGGCGGTGGCGTTGGCCAGTACGCCGTGCTCCATCATTTTCAGGACCAGGGGCTTGGTTTCGAAGTCGAACTCCACGCCAATCATCAGGCCCAGGCCGCGGATTTGCCGGAGGCCCGGATGGCGGCCGATCTTTTCTTCCAGCATTTCTTTCAGCCAGAAGCCTTTGCGGGTAGTCAGGCGAAGGAGCTCTTCTTCCTCGATGGCCTCGAGGGTCGCCAGGCCGGCGGCGCAGGCCATGGGGTTGCCGCCGAAGGTGGTGCCATGGTCGCCGAATTCAATAGCCCCGCTTACCTTTTCATTACTCAGGATAGCGCCGACGGGCAGGCCGTTGCCCAGCCCTTTGGCCAATGTCATGATATCGGGCTGCACCTCGTAGTGATCTTTGGCGAAGTACTCGCCGGTACGCGCCACGCCGCACTGTATCTCATCAAAGATAAGGACGATGTTTTCGCGGTCGCACAATTCCCTCAGCGCGCGCAGGTAGCAGGGCTTGGCTACGTTGATCCCTCCCTCTCCCTGCACCGGCTCCAGGATGATGGCCGCGATGTCTTCGCTGACGGCCGCCCGCACTGCTTCGATGTCGTTGAAGGGCACTTTGTGAAATCCCGGAGGCATGGGGCCGAAGCCGCGCTGCATGCGTTCCTTGCCGGTGGCGATGGTGGCCAGAGTGCGGCCGTGGAAAGAGTTTTCCATAGATATAATACCGCCGCCACGGCCATTAGCGTAAGCGTATTTCCGGGCGATCTTGATCGCGCCCTCTACGGATTCCGCGCCGCTGTTGGAGAAAAACACCCGGTCCAGCCCGGAAATTTCAACCAGCTTTTGGGACAACATGACCTGTGGCTCGCTGACGAAGAAATTGGAGATGTGCATCAGCCGTTCCGCCTGCTCCTGAACGGCCGTCACCACCTTCGGGTGGCAATGCCCCAGATTGCAGACCGCGATCCCCGCCAGGGCGTCGAGGTACTCTCTGCCCTCCACATCCCAGAGCCGGGCGCCTTTCCCCTTGCGGAAGGCCAGCGGCAGGCGGTTGAATGTCGGCAGGTAAAACCGCTTGTCTGCCTCGTGCAGGGCTGCATTTGTCGTTTTTTCTTTTATAAGCATATTTCTGTTCCTGTTGATTTATCTTTATTCACTGCCTCCAGGATGCTTTCCGGCCTGGTGCCGTTGATGATGCGGGCGGACCGGGCACCCTGCCGGAGTGCCAGCTCGCAGGACTCCAGCTTGGGGATCATCCCGCCTTTGATAACTGAGCCGAAGAGCGGCTCCAGTTCTTCCAGCTTCAACTTCCGGATCAGAGAGGAAGGGTCGCCGATATCCCGGAGCAGGCCATCGACATCGGTGAGGACGAGGTAGTGGCTTGCCTGCAAGGCGCCGGCCAGGCTGCCGGCGAACATGTCGGCGTTTATATTATAATCATTGCCGGCATCATCGGAAGCAATGCAGGTGACGACCGGCAGGTAATCATTCTCAAGCAAGATATTCAGCAGGGTGGTGTCCACCTGTTCTACATCCCCGACCTGCCCGAGGTCGTGCTGTATTTCCTGCCCGTTCTCCGTGCTGTAGTGGTATCGCTTTCTGGCCAGCACCATCCGGCCATCCTTGCCGGACAGGCCTACAGCCTTCATTCCCGCTTCATTCAAAAGGCCGACCAGGCTGCCGTTCACTTCACCCTTGAGCGCCATTTCGATGTACCGGAGCGCTTCGGGCGTCGTTTTGCGGTGCCCTTCAATAAATTCGGATTCTATTTCCACCAGTTCCAGCATTTTCCGAATGAACGGGCCTCCTCCGTGAACAAGCACTACGCGGTAGCCCTTTGAACAAAGCTCCCAGATATTTTGAACGACAGATTGCTTAAGACGTTCACTCAACATGGCGTTTCCGCCGTATTTTATCAAAATAAGCGGCTTTTTTTTCATAATTCGGTGCTTTTTCACACAATCGCTGTTTAATTATTTCACAATCCGGCGAGGGATTGCCGTTGGCAGGCGGCTCAGCATTTCATTGTTGATCAACTGGGTGTAGTTCGTAAAGGAGCTGACGGCAATGGTGCTGTTCTTTTGTTTGCCCAGCAACACCACTTCATCCCCTGGTTCCACGCCGGGGATGTCGGTGATATCGACCATGAAGAGGTTCATATTGATCAGGCCGGTAATCGGTGCCCGGCGGCCCCGGATGAGCACAAAACCGTTATTAGACTGACCCCGCGGATAACCGTTGCTGTATCCCAGCGGTATTACCGCAACGCGCATGTCGTGCAATGCCTGAAAAGCGGTCCCGTAACCGATAAACTCCCCTTTCGGCACGTCTTTGATGTCCATCACATCCGTTTTCCAGGAAATGATGCGGTTCATCGGAGCGTCCTTATCTTTTCCGGCTTCCCGGAGATGATGATAATAGATATCCGGGCTGGGCCAGAACCCATAGGTGGCCACTCCGACCCTGACGAGGTCGTAGTGCGTTTCCGGCATGGCCAGAACGGCGGCAGAGCAGGCAATATGCCGGTATTTCGGCATGTATTTCCTCTTTTTCAGCTCTGTCAGGTAGGCTTTATAGCGGTTTATCTGCTGATCGATCCGGAATTGGTTGCTGCGCGATTCCGCTCCGCCCAGATGGGTACACAGCCCCTGAAAGTCGAAATGCTCCTGGTGTTTTTTGAGAAAAGCGACGGATTTTTTAAACCAGGGCTCGGTCATGCCTGTCCTGTTGGTCCCCGTTTCTACTTCCAGGTGTACTTTGGCTTTCTTCTTTAGTCTTTGGGCCACTTCCAGCACAAGCTGCAAGCGGTCGTAGTTGAAAACGTAGAACTCGATTCCCTGCTCGACCGCCCATCCTATATCCTGGTCGTAAAGGATGCCCATGATCATGATCTCGGAGGAATCAGCACAGTGCTCCAGCACTTCCTCGGCCTCATAGGCAGAGGCTGCCGAGAAGTGGCTGACTCCGCACCTTTCCAGCATTTTTACCATCTGCGGAATCCCATGGCCATAGGCGTTGGCTTTGACAACCGCAGAATAACGGGGATGCGGCCCCAGCTTTTTCCGCAGGAAATTGATGTTCTTCGCCAAAGCAGACTGGCTGAGCTCGATGCGGGAGGAGTGCCTTACATTCCGGACAAAGGCGTCGTAATGGGAGTGTTTGGATTGTGTCATTGATATTGAAATGAGATTTGAAAAACAATTTGCCTTTTCCCGCTTGAACCCAAAATGGCGAGCTACCACGCAGGTCCTTTTTTCAAGCCTTATCCTTTTCCATCAAATGGCCCACCGGTATTTACGCCCCCAGCTTTCCCTCGACAATTTTTCCACTTGCTCAACAATTTGCTCCGGAATATCGTCCAGTTTGCCATCCAGGCGCAGGTTATTATAATGGAAGGCGTAAACGCGGGAAACGAACTGGTGCACGGGAAGGGAGGACTCTCCGTGAAATTCTCCGTTGCCGGAAACGGTAGGTTCGATGCCCTGGCCCCAGTTTTGCCTCCCTTCGCTGTTTGGATTAAGAAAGTACGCCCGCCACTCGCCCGCCGGAGACAATTCGATACGCAGCAGGGAAATGGCGTGATACCCCAGCATGGTAGCCGTGGTATCTGTGATGAAAATTCCGAGCGGCACCGGGTAGATCAGGTGGTGCCCGCCATTGTAATCCGGGTGAAAGGACGCGTAAAAAATGCGGACAAAATCCTCGTATTTCTCGATGTAGCCGGTCACCGGATTATATACCGACATAAAGCCTGTTTGTATCCAGTGCCCGTAAAAAGCGGGGTTGACCGAGATGTGCGGGTCGACGCCCAGGTGTTTGGCCGCCGCCCGCTTCATCATTTCGTTGTAGATTTTGTCCAGGTGAGGAACCAGCACAATGGAAACGGGGTCGAGGGTGTAATCGAACTGCCGGGCCAGGCCTTCTTTGACCGTCGCCGATTCGATCAGTTCGCCTTCATACCGGAAAACGATGGTATTCGACGTAGCGGCATCGATCAGCAGGTTGATGAGCTTGCCCGGGGCGTGCCGGCTCCACATGCTGATCCCCCTTGCCGACTGGCAGGTCGGGTTGTTGCCCTGTCGGACCCCCAGGGGTTGCCCCAGCGCACAGAGTGCGCCCCCGATCAGCAACTGAGCAGGGGAGGCTTCATCCCCCAGCAGATTGCCCTTCAGCAGGTTTTTCGCCACCTCCGGGTGCACGTCCACCCGTATCAGGCGGTTAAAAGCATGCCAGGTTACCTTTCTGGACAACAGGTTGCGCTGTAATAAGCGGGCCAGCCCGTAGATAGCCTGTTTATTGCCCGGGACGATGAATTCCTGAACGAGCAGGTCGACAAAAGCCTCATGCCGTTCGTACTCCGCAACACCATGAGCATTGAGGTGCAGGATTACCGGTACGAGTTCCGGATAACGCCGCACGGCATGGTGCAGCAACACGAGCTGGTAGTCAGATACCAATCCGGTGCGGGCCATTTGTTCGCCAACCTGTTCGCCTTCTTCCTTCACTTCCGCCTTGCCGGCATCTTCGAGAAAACGCCGGTAGCTTTCCACCGAGCCGCATTTTTCCGCCATTGCTGTTGGCCGGTAATAGGCTTTCACAAATTTCAACAAGCGGCCGCTATCCCTGTCCGGGCTTTTCAAATCCAGCTGGTTGTGGATCACCGCCAGCATGCGTTTGATCTTGGTGACGACAATGGGGCGATGTTCGGACAGCGATTCTATGGCGTCGGCAATCCTGGGCTTTAGCCTTTCCAGGGGCACGTGATCGTGTATCAGATTGAAAATCAGCCGAATCTTTTCCAGCTCTCCCCTGGCATACTGCTCCCAGGCTCTTTCGGAAAAATCTTCATACGCCAGTTCAAAATTGGCGACCAGCATATCTTCCAGAAAATCCAGCGCCTGGCTGGCTGAAAAGGCAGAATGGCTTATACGGCCTTCCGAGATGGCCAGCAGCCGCATTTCGCTCAAAGCCTCCATGGTGCTGTTCGGATAACCGGCAAGGAGCGTTCCGCCTACCAGATAGGCCACCAGGTGTTCCGGCTCTTCCCAGGGAGAGTTTTTGAACAGGCCTGCTTCATTGACCTGTGGAATACACTCGTAAAGGAAAGCAACGCCTTCCGGAGTGCGGCTCAGCATATCGGCCTGGCTGAGCAGGCGGCTCTTTTTGTCTTTCTTCCCAAAGGCGGGTGCTTCCCTGAACAGGGACAAGCTTTCGAGAAACCGGTTTTCCAGCTCGCTTACGGTCAATTCCATATATCGTTTTCACCTGTTTATACATAGAACGGAACATCCTCGTAATGCTTGAGGAGTTCCCGCATACGTTCGGCATTATCGCCGACAAAGTTTACCGTTCCAAAGTGATTACCAAAGCCTTCCCGGCTGCCGATCTTCTGCGGCCCCAGGGGTTCCACCAGGTTGTTGTCCAGGTAATACGGTTCTTCAGTGAGTTCTTCCGGAATCTCCAGGCGGGTGATCTGCCCGCTCCTGGGGAATATCATGACGTTGCCATAATACTTCCCGGGAGTAAAGCCCTTGGGCGGGAAGTACTTGTCGAGCTCTTCGTCGCTCAGGCTGGGGTCGTGGCTGACCACGAAGGCCAATAAAGCGTCGAAGTCATAGGCTTTGGACGCCAGCTCCAGGATGTGGCCGCCGGGGATGCGGCAGGCCACTTCGCCAAAGTTAAGATTACCTTCCTGGGTGAGGAACCATTCGGGGTGGATCATGCCGTATTCGATGCCGAATACGTCCACCAGCTTCTGGATTTCTTTGTGGATGAATTCTCGTTTGGCCTCCAGCTCCGGGCCGGCGGGAATGAAGTTGGAATATCCCAGCTTTACGTATTCCGTGATATTCAGGAAACGAACTTTCCCTTTATGAATGAAAGCTTCGCAGGAAAATTCCCGGCCCTGCAGGTGGCTTTCCGCCAGGCAGGGAAAATCGGTTGGTTTGATTTTCTTATCGATATCTTCCCGGGATTTGATGAATCGGTGCCCTACCGTTCCGGCCGCCGAGAAGGGTTTGACGTGGAACCAGGCGTCGTCTTCTCCCGGCAGTTGCAGTTCGGCTTCATTGAGGCGGTCCAGGAATTTGTGGGCCTGCTCGTGGTTGTGGATTTCTTCGAAGAGGCCGACCCGCAGGCCCCCCAGCAGGGCCTTGCGCTTCATCATCGCTTTGTTGCGAAACAGGAATGCCCGGTTGAGCACCCGGGGGTCATCCCGGTAAATAGAATTCAGCGCGCCGGCCCATTCCACGGTTTCTTCGAACAACGGAACGGCCACATCCACATTATACGGGCGAAGCAATTCGGCCAGCGCCAACGAGTTGGAATGGCTGCCGAACTCATCGAGTCGGTAACCGACAAAGGGAATGTTGTGTTCTTTGGCGTAACTTTCAAAATCGGGAAATGAAACAACAACGTAGGGCAGGCCGGCCTTCTGCATGCTTTCGATGACAGGCAGGCTCCAGCCCATAAGTGCAAAACGGTTTGCCATAAGAGGTTTCGAGTTTTAAGAATAGATTAAATCGGTTATTTACTGTGTGTGTTTCTTCCATTTTTGTCTTTGCCGTGAAGGTGAGGGCACCGGCTTTCCATTAAAATCGGCAGGTAACAGAGTAAACATTTTTTTTGCATATCCAAATTTCCCCGGATTTTTCCAACCACCTTCCCTATAGAAGGGTTGGGAAGCATGGTATGTTCACTCCCGTCCTGAAGGCGCTCCTGAGAGCATGGTTGGAGGTGGCGCTTTGGAAGCGAACCCGCCTGCTCGTCAGCTCGCTGGCAGGCAGGAATGGTTGATTTGGGGTTCTGATAAGGCTTATTTTCGAGGCAGCGCTATCCCGCTTTTTTCCAAAAAGCGGGAAGAAAATAGCCAAAATCAGGTTCCAAAAGCGGACATTTGCAGCCCAAATGGCTACCTCCAAACATGCTCTGATATCGGCGGGTAAGCATGCGAAGCGGCGGTGTTTCCTTTTAAAAAAAGAAGTATTTGATAGCCCTCTGCGGCAGGAAAAGCTATTCGTTAATGTTTCTTTATCTCTCTTCCCCTTAAACTTTGGGTAAATAAAAAGAGTTAACTTTACCGATTGATCTTTAGAAACAGTTTATGAACAAAAGAGCCACCCGAACCATTGCCCTGATCGCGATCGCTATTGTCGCCCTGGGATTCATCCTGTTCCAGTCAGATATTCTGAGCAAAGAAAAGCCGGAGCCGCCGGAAGAGAAACCAGGCGCCGGCGCGCCGGCGCGGGCCGCGATGCCCGCCGTGCCGGTGGAAGCCGTCCGGGTGTCCCCGGAAGCTTTACGGGATGTGATCACCGTCAACGGTTCGACGGCGCCAAACGAGGAGGTTGCCATCACCAGCGAAGTGCCGGGCAAGATCACCAAAATACATTTCCAGGAAGGAAAATTGACCAACAAGGGAGACCTCCTGATCCAACTCGATGACGAAGAACTCAGGGCCGAACGCCAGCGGCTGGCCGTACAGCGCAACCTCAATGAGAAAATTGCGGAACGGCTGGAAGCCCTCTACAAAAAAGAAGGGGTAAGCCTTCAGGAATACGAAATAGCCGTCGCTGAGGTAAAAAAGGTAGAAGCCGAGATTGCCCTCATCGACGCCCAGTTGGAAAAGCGGGTAGTACGGGCCCCGTTCGCCGGCAGGCTTGGCCTCCGCCTGGTCAGCGAAGGCAGCTACCTGGCGCCGGGCACGCCGATCGTGAACCTGGTCAGCACCAACCCGATTAAAGTAGAATTCAACATCCCCGAAAAATACAGCCACCTGGTCGGGCAAGGCACCAGGATCAGTTTCCGGCTGGACGGTTCCGACCGGGATTACCCGGCGACGGTCATCGCCAGGGAACCCAAGGTGGACGCGGAAACGCGTACGCTGCGCCTTAAGGCCATTGCCCCCAACCCGGACGGGAGCATCCTGCCCGGGTCTTTTGCCAACGTCACCGTCGACCTCCGGGAATACGGACAGGCGCTGCTGGTGCCTACCCAGGCTATCGTCCCCGAGCTGAATGCCCAGAATGTCTACGTATACCGCAACGGCAAGGCAGAACAGGTTGAAGTGCAGACCGGCCTGCGGCAAGAGTCGCTGATCCAGGTCACCGAAGGCCTGTCGCCCGGCGATACGGTGATCACCACCGGCCTGTTGCAGATCCGCCCCGGTGCCGCCGTCACTATTTCTAAGCTGAATTAAAACCCTGCGGTTATGAGCCTTTCTTCCCTAAGCATCCAACGGCCCGTCCTCGCCACGGTCATGTCCATCGTTATCGTGCTTTTCGGCATTATTGGGCTAACCTACCTCGGCATCCGGGAATACCCCAGCGTCGACCCGCCGATCATCACCGTTTCCACCAGCTATGTGGGGGCCAATGCCGATATTATAGAATCCCAGATCACCGAGCCGATCGAGGAGGCGGTGAATGGCATCGCCGGCATCCGTTCCATCACATCGGTAAGCCGGGACGGCCGCAGCACCATCACGGTGGAGTTCAACCTGGAAGTCAACCTGGAAACGGCAGCCAATGACGTCCGGGACAAAGTCTCGCAGGTCGTCCGCAATTTGCCTCCGGACACTGACCCGCCAATCGTTTCCAAAGCGGACGCCGATTCCGACCCCATCATCTTTCTCAACATCCAGAGTGACCGCCGCTCTCTGCTAGAGTTGACCGATATTGCGGACAATATTTTCAAAGAACGCCTGCAGACCATCAATGGCGTCAGCGAAATCCGCATCTGGGGATCCAAACGCTACGCCATGCGCCTGTGGATCGACCCGGACAAGCTGGCCGCCTACGATATGACGCCCCTGGATGTGCAAAACGCCCTGCGCCGCGAAAACATCGAACTGCCCTCGGGCAGCATCGAAGGGGCCAACACCGAACTGACAGTCCGCACCAAGGGGCGGCTGGTCACTCCCGAAGAGTTTAACAACCTCGTCCTTAAAGAAGAAACCGGGCGGATCGTCCGCTTTCGGGATGTAGGCGTCGCCGAACTGGGGCCGGAGAACCTGCGCACTGTCCTGCGCCGCGACGGCGTCCCCATGGTGGGCAATGCCATCGTACCCCAGCCCGGCGCCAACAACATCGAAATTGCCGACGAGGTCTACCGGCGGCTGGAGCAGATCAAAAAAGACCTGCCGGCGGACATTAAACTGGGTATAGGTTTTGATACGACCGAATATATAAGGGCCTCCATTGAGGAGGTGAACCAAACCATCTACGTTGCTTTCGGCCTGGTGGTGCTCATCATTTTCCTGTTTTTGCGCGACTGGAGAACGACCATCATTCCGGTAATCGTGATCCCCATCTCCCTCGTCGGTGCCTTTTTTATCATGTATATTGCCGGTTTTTCGATCAATGTGCTGACCTTGCTCGGCATTGTGCTGGCCATCGGGCTGGTGGTCGATGACGCCATTGTGGTGCTGGAGAATATTTATGCCAAAATAGAAGGAGGCATGGCCCCGCTGGAGGCCGCCCTTTTAGGTGCCAGAGAGATTTTCTTTGCCGTCATTGCCACGACGGTGGCCCTGGTGGCCGTATTCATGCCGGTTATTTTCCTGCAGGGGCTTACCGGCCGGCTGTTCCGGGAGTTCGGCGTGGTCATCGCCGGAGCCGTTATCATCTCTTCATTTGTCGCCCTGACGCTGACCCCCATGCTGTCTTCCAAGATACTGAAGCGGAGGGAGCGGCAGCCTTGGTTCTACCGGATCACCGAACCGTTTTTTGTCGGACTGACCAACGGATATCGCTATCTGCTCAATGGCTTTATGAAAGCGCGCTGGCTGGGCTTTGTCATCATGGCCGGCGCCGGCGCACTGATCTACTACATTGGCCGGGAGCTGCCCTCCGAACTGGCGCCACTTGAAGACCGCAGCCGCATTCGGGCCTTTGCCCGTGCGCCGGAGGGGGCTACTTTCGAATACATGGACGCCTATGTGTTAGACCTGGTAAAGACGATAAGGGAAAATGCCCCGGAAGTGGAAAGCGTGGGGTCTGTCACTTCACCGGGATTCGGCGCGTCCACCTCCGTCAATTCTGCCTTTTCCTGGATGATCCTGAGCGACCCGGAGGAGCGGGAGCGCTCCCAGTCGGAAATCCTGAATTCCCTGCGAGGCCCCGTAAGCGAGCTGACCGGCGCCGTCACCTTCCTTTCCGAGGAACAGAGCATTGGCAACCGCCGAAGCGGCCTGCCGGTGCAGTACGTCCTCCAGGCACCTACCTTTAACCAGCTTCGGGAAACCCTTCCCCGGTTTGTCGAAGCGGCCAACGAGGACCCCACTTTCAGCTTTGTAGATGTGGACCTGAAGTTCAACAAGCCGGAACTGAGCATCAATATTGACCGGCAGAAGGCGCAGGACCTGGGGGTCTCCGTGCTCGATATTGCCCAGACCCTGCAACTGGGCTTCAGCGGGCAACGCTTCGGTTACTTTATCCGCAACGGAGAACAATATCAGGTGATCGGGCAGATGAAACGGGAGGGCCGCAACGAACCGGTAGATGTCCGGTCCCTCTACGTCCGCAACAAAGATGGCAAGATGATCCAGTTGGACAACCTCATCACCATGCAGGAGCAGACCACTCCGCCTACCTTATTCCGTTTCAACCGCTTCGTCTCCGCGACCGTATCGGCAGCATTAGCCGACGGAAAGACCATCGGTGAAGGCATCGAAGCCATGGACGCCATTGCCCGGAAAACGCTGGGCGACGGTTTCTACACCGAGCTGGCCGGCCCGTCCAAGGATTTTGCGGAAAGCTCCTCCAGCCTCGTTTTTGCTTTTGCCCTGGCGCTCATTCTGATCTATCTGGTTCTGGCTGCGCAGTTCGAAAGTTTTGTGGACCCCTTCATTATCATGTTTACGGTACCGCTGGCCCTGGCCGGCGCCGTATTGTCCCTTTATTACCTGGACCAGACGCTCAACATCTTCAGCCAGATCGGCATCATCATGCTGATCGGGCTGGTGGCCAAAAACGGCATCCTGATCGTCGAGTTCGCCAACCAGCGCAAAGAACAGGGGCTGGAACGCCTGGACGCCATCAAAGACGCAGCGGCGGCCCGTTTCCGGCCTATCCTGATGACAAGCTTATCGACCATCCTCGGCGTACTGCCCATCGCGCTGGCCCTGGGCGCCGGATCGGAGAGCCGGGTGTCCATGGGGATTGCGGTGATCGGCGGGCTGCTCTTCGCTACCTTGCTGACGCTCTTCGTCATCCCTTCCATCTATTCCTACCTGTCGAGCAAAGAGGGCAAGCGGAATGTGGTTACGGATGAGAAAGTGAGGAGGGTGTTGCAGGAGCCGGTGGAGGGGTGAGTTGTGCATTTGTGCATTTGTGTATAGGTGCGTTTGTGTATAGGTGGGGCACTCCGTCTCCGCTGGCAGCAGTCCGGCTGCGGCGGACGGAGGCGGAAAGTCTGGCAAAGGAATGAATAGGGCGCGATTCCTTTTTGTAGTTTTAAGGGCTTAGGCTGTAGGTTTTAAGGGCAACCCAGGCCTAATCCGGGCACTCAACAGGCGCCTAACGCTCAATACTGTGAGGTAACGGAGGTCGTGAGAAAAGCAATACTTCAGTCACCGCTCCAGGCCGGGCAGGTTGTCTGTTGTTGGTTGCTTGTTGTCAGCCCGGAACCCGGGGCCTTCTGGCCAACAACCGGAATCAACCAACCAACAACCACCTAAATCTTTCCACCATGAAAAACATCTCCCTCCTTTTCATCCTTCTCCCCTTCTTTGCCTTCGGGCAGGGGCTGCAATAGTTCACCATCCCCTCTTGACTACCTTCCTGGTTACAGATCGATTTGCTTTTATCAACCGCAGGAAGTATATCCCGTCCTGCATATCACTCAGGTCTATGGCGTTTGTCCGTGTATTATTCAGCACCCTTACGATCTGCCCTGCGGCATTGGCCACCTCCACCCGGTCCCACTGTTCTACTGTTTCGCTGCGAAAATTTATCACCGATCGGGTAGGGTTGGGGTAAACAACCACGCTGTTTTCCGGCAGAACCGGAAGCTTGCCGGAACTTATGGGCATGCAGTTCAACGTATCCACACACCCGTCTTTGTTGACTTTTATCAGCCAGCCCCAGTCTTTTGCTACCGGGTCATAAGTTCGGCTGTAACCGCAGGCGATGATGTTGCCTCCCGGCAGTTCGACGGCATCGTACAAGAAATTGGCCGAGCCGGTTTCCATGCTCCAGAAGGCAGTATCCACACGGCTCCACAGCTGGTCCCCCTGATCGTCGAGCCGCACCATCCAGCCGGAGACGGAATTGTACCACGTCGACAAGGGCGGTACGGCGTAGTAGGACGGCTTTACCCCAACGCCCAGCCAGCCGCCTTCGCTTAACTCGATGGCTTTGGAAAAATAATGTATGGGGAAATCCGCCACCCCAAAAGTGTCGTCCTTTATCAGGTTGAAATTCTCATCCCGAATGACGAATTTAGGTTGGCTGGATAAGGAGTTGTGCATAGCATCATACTGGCCCCTGGCGCTCGTATAGACCCAGTGCCCCTCCGGCGTTTTGAAAATGCTGCCTGCGCCCATCTCTTCCAGGGAAGCCGGGGAATCCCATCGCCATTTGACGTTCCCGAGGCTGTCGGTGGCGAGTATCGTGCTGGTGTTGATGGTGTTCGGCAGGGGAGTGCTTGGCCCAGAGGTGGTTGACCCGCTAATGACGTACTCGTTTTCATCGAGGACCAATAGCTGCCCGAAAAGCGTGTGCCTGCCGAATGTAGAATATTTTTTCTCCCAGACAGCACTGCCATCAAAACCGGTTTTCAACATGAAGATTTCCAGGAGGTAGGTGACCGCGTCCTGCTTGGCGCCCAGAATTAAAAAACCGTCATCCAACTCATGGACTTCCTCATAGTAATCTGTTTCCGAGTTCTCATCCTCATATTCGAAGTACGATACCATGCGGCCGTTGGGGCCAAAGACTGACAAGTAGCCGTTTCTCCTTTGAAACATCTGCCCGACGCCGGCATAGCCGGCGCCATTTGACAGTTTTATGAAACTATTGGGGGAGGCCTGGGTGAAATCATCCCCTAAGGTATCGAAATGTACAGTTGAATGCAGAAGGGTTCCCAATGTGTCGAATTGGGCTACCAGCCGGCCTCCCTGGCCGCTCTCCCCGATGACCGTGCCGTAAACAGAAACCGTATCCTGTGAAAGCTCAAGGCTATAGAAGCCTGCTGCCAATTGACCGAAGTCATGCGCTTGATTGAATCCAGGTTGGGAATATACCTGTGTGCCAAACAGAATTACCGGAATAAATGCCAAATACTTCATTGCGAGACATAATTATGGGCCCGGGGCCGTGAAATGATGCTTTGCTGTTCCTGACAAAAGCCTTACATCTTCTCAGCACATTTTTACAAACCCGGAGTTGAGCAAAAGAATTTACTGACAGGGGGTTACCCAACACCGAATTTACTTATTCAGGATCACTTTACCTCTTTGCTGTGCTGCGCCATCAACAAGCAACTGGTAGAAATATACTCCTGTAGGGTTTTCGCCGGTGTACCAGGTAAACGTACTGTCGGGAGAAAGCCTGCTCTCCGTTTTCACCTGCCTTCCGGTGATATCAAAGATATGGATTGAGGCGTTCTCAAAATTGCCGGAAGGGGAGAATTGGAAATCCACAAAATCGCTTGCCGGGTTTGGACGCACAACGAAAAAGTCGGTTTGCGCCACAATTTCATCACCCAAAGGGCGCTCACCGGCACCTCCCTTGACGTATTCCGGAGGGAAATGACCGCCGTGAAGCGTCACAATGCTTTTCGCCCAACCTTCCGCATAGCCGGTTGCTTCGAGGTAGCCGGCAAGAGACTGGAGCGTAGCCTCATCCAGCACATAAAAAGGCTTTCCGTCCAGGAGGCTGATCATGGATCGGTAATTGTTGATATCCGCCAGCTCGTCGCCTGCCAGTTGATGCTGTATTCCTGTCTCATCCAGCAGGGCCATGGCGCTTGCCGCCTTGCCGGTACTCAGCCGCTCGCCTGCCAGCCACAAATTGCTTTCGACACTGGACAGGTTGCCTATCCAGGTATGGAGAGTATCGGTACTGAAAAAGGCGGTGTCGTACATAAGGTGAAGCACAACCATATAGGCGGCCTCGTCCATACTTCGTCGGTAGAATGCCATCCGGCGGGCGTTTCCCTCGGTTGGATGCGCCGAATAGTCCGACCTGGCGGCCAGATAAGCGCTGCGGCTCCGGTGGTAATCGTTTTTTATTGTTTGTATGACCTGTTCATTATGGCAGGGGGGGGCGCAATAAGCAGGCAGACAGGGATTGGAGCTGGCTGTCGACTTGTCGAAATCGCCTTCGGTAACCAATGGTTCTTCATTTTGCCCGAATTTGTAATAAAAATATTCTACCGGAGTTCCAAAATTGGAGAAATCCACTCCTGTATATGAAAAGCGGTTGCCTGCTGCATAGTAAACCAGGTGTGTCTCAGAATAAACTTCCCGCCCCTGTTTAGATCTGATCCTTCCATTCGGCACGGAAAAGTCCCTCCACTGTACATCATAGTTCTCATTGCATTCGTAATAAAGGCCCCATAGGCCAGGCAGTGGCATGTGCGAAGCATTAACCTGGTTGGCCAGATTGCCAATCGTCAGGTTTTCAAACTTGTTCCTTCGGATGACCCTGGTGGTGCTGCCTGTATTGATACAGATGACGCCAATTGTCGTATCGGCATTGCCGCCTGCATTGATAAATTCGTTTTCCTCGCAGGCGAATCCCGCCACGTCCATCTCGAAAATCACGCCCACCTGATCGGCGGCGGGATCGTCGGCAGGCAGTTCGCCCAGGTTGAATTTATTGAACAGGATGGTACCGCCCGACACCGATTTGTTGCGGATGCCGATGAAACAACTTTCAAAATTTGCGTGCCGCACGATGTAGGGGCGGTTGGTAACGATGCGGGCGGTGTAAATGCCATAACCCAGCCCCCTGAACTCCGAAAGGAGAAAGGAGTCTTGCGGATAATCGTCGCCAACAGCTGTAGCCGCAACGTTGAAACCCGCGTCGTTAGCAAAAATGCCATAGCCCCGGTTTTCAATGTTTCCCCCGGTTACCGCCCTTTCATTGACGTAAGAGCAACCGGAGAGCTTAATGCCGTTCACGCCCGTCATATATACAAAGGAATGGAAGTATTCATCGTGTGGATAAGAATCGTCAGTCAGGAAGAGGGCATCTTCAAAGGTGCCGAAGTAGCCCTGGGGATGCGCTCCCGGAGAAGAGGAAGGGTGGAAATTCTGGTAAGGCGCGAACTCCACTCCGATGGGGCAGTTCCGGATAGTTGCCCCAACGCAGTCGATTTGCCCGCCGGCCAGCGTATAGGATGGCCCGTACAGCTGGATGCCTACTTTGGCGTTTTCGATCACCGAGCCCGGCAGGCACTCTATCCGCCCCTGCGCTCTGGTGCCGTTTACGGGGAACTGGTGTTGATCCGGCGGACTTCCCCATACTTTTACGCCCTGCCAGGTATAGCCTTCACATCCCATACCGGTGAGGGTGCCGCCGAGTACCAGCCGGGCATTGGGCATGATAATGAGCCGGCTCTGCTCGCCGAAATGGACTGTGACGCCCGCCTCAATGGTCAGCGTTACGTCCCAGTTGATAACCAGGTCGCCTTCGATCAGGAAATCCCCATTGTTGGGGGTATTGTCAACCGTCCAGGTAGAGTTGAGGTTGGCGAAATACCCGGGGAAATCCGGTGCCGCTACGCAAGCTTGCAATACCGGTGAAACGGCAATGGCCTGGCGAATCCGCTCTGCCTGCCCTTCCGAAAAATACTCCATGCAATCGAGATGTGTATATCCCATAATGTTGTGCACATCCGGGTCGTACCGATCTCCGTTGGAATCGTATAGAAGGCGGTCCCAGTTGCAATCCGGCGGGTAGTTCTCAAAACAGATGCAGGCGTCTGCCGGCGTGTCGCAGACATAATCCCCGCAGGAAGAACAGTTGGACAGGTCCACGAACTCCCGGCAGGCCAGAGCTTCATGGGTATGGTACAAGCCCAGGCAATGCGCCATTTCGTGCGACATGGCATAAGAGCGCACGAGCGGGCCGTACGGTTCCTGCCAGAAATTGCCAAAGATGTAAAAAGAGCCGGCGCCAATGCCGTCAGCCTTGCCATGCCCGCCCAATTCTCCGGGCACCTGGTCGCGGAACAGGTAAATATCGATCCCATCGTCATGGGCATTCCAAAGGAAAATTTCATCCGTTCCCATCGAATTGTAGAAAAAGTCATTGTCTATATAGTCTGTTTCGCAATCCTGGACGAAAAAAATATTGTGAGGGTTAAAGTCCCGGTCGAGGAAGGAGAGCGCTTCCCGCACTTGTTCGGGCGTCTGCCCGCCGGTCCCGTCGGACCTCCGGACCACGTGGACGTAGATGCGGATGAAGTGCGGGCCTCCGGGCGCGTTGCCGAAATTGGCGCTTCCATCCAGGGCGCCTATCGCTCCGGGGCCGGGGACGGTATGGCAAAAGGTTTGGCCCTGGAGGCGCCGGCTGGCGCCGGCTAACAGGAATAAAAAAATCGAGGCAAGGACAACCGCCCTTCTGGCAGGAGTGAAGCTGACATTTTTCATACCGGTCAAATTTAATAATGACAAAAATGGATTCGGAAAGGGTTCGGCTATCCGTTAATTGTTCTTAAACCGCACCACGCCAAAGCACATAACCGGGCCATAGCGGGGAGGCCCCGCAACCGGCTTCGGCGGAAGGCAGGCTACAGGCAATACACCAAACCCTGTGTGCAGTAGTGCCAAACTGATTGACACTACACACAGTGGAATAGCTCCATGTTTATTATTACGTAAACTGTCGGTACCTCGAAAAGAGATTGTTGTGTGGTTGGCAAAAATTGTCCGGAAGGACTGATTTATCCAGGCATGCATGTCTATGCATCAGGGAACTTCCGGGCACTGCGCCGCACCGGAACGCCCCTGCCTGTTGCCGGCAATTGCCGGGGCAGCAGCCTGGATTCTCCTGCATAATAATATTTGATCTTCCCGAACGGGGAAAACTGAGCATGAACCTGCCCCGTCCGGGTGTTATTTATTTTTTTTCACTCTGTACTGCACTTCTTCTTCCGCAACCTGCAGGGCCCTGGAAGCTAGTTCCTCGTCTTTTACTACGTCATATACCTTATCCGCCAGCCAGAAGGTCAGGAGTTGTTCCGTATCCAGCCCGAGGATTTCCGCCAGTTTAAAAACCTGATCGCGTTTGGCGTTGCGTTCGCCCCGTTCTATTTTGCTCATCATGGCGGTATCCACCTCTATGGCTGCGGCCAGTTGCCGGAGCAGCAGCCCTTTGGCTTCCCTTTGTTCTCTTATCGTTTGGCCAAATTTGCTCATTGTACTTTTTTAGGCTTGACAACTTTTGACAAAAATAGCCAAAATATTCAACTAAAAAAACCTCTGTTGGAAATTATTTGTTTTTATTTTTCGGCGGCTTCGTGCTGCTGCCCTGCGGAACCCGAAAAATCCCTATTTTCACCACATCACCAAAAGCAAAAGACCACCCATGCCTGAAGACAAACGACTATTCCTGCTCGACGGCCATGCGCTGATGTACCGGGCGCACTTTGCGTTCATCGGCCGGCCGCTCATCAATTCCAAAGGGGTGAACACCTCGGCAGCCATGGGATTCACGCGTACGCTGTGGGATCTGATGAGCTCGGAAAACCCGACCCATATCGCCGTGGCGTTCGACCTTTCTACCCCTACTTTCCGGCATGAAATGTACGAACCCTACAAGGCCAACCGGGAGGACCAGCCGGAGGACATCACCGTGGCCATGCCCTACATCGAGGCTATTATAAAGGCATTGAAAATCCCCGTCGTCACCGTCGACGGCTACGAAGCGGATGACGTGATCGGCACCCTGGCCCGGCAGGCGGCAGCCGAAGGCTATACCGTTTACATGGTTACGCCCGACAAAGACTTCGGGCAGCTGGTCACCGATAAAATCCTGCTGTATAAGCCTTCCCGCCAGGGCAACGGCGTCGAGATCATGGGGGTTCCGGAAATCCTGGAGAAGTGGGGGATAAAACGGGTGGAACAGGTGATCGACATGCTGGGCCTCCAGGGCGACAGCGTCGACAACATACCGGGCATACCCGGCATCGGCCCCAAAACGGCGGCCAAACTGCTGGAACAGTACGACTCGGTCGAGGAACTCATCGAACACGCCGGCGAACTGAAGGGCAAACAGCAGGAACGGGTCAGAGAATTCAGCGAACAGGCGCTGCTATCCAAAAAGCTGGCCACCATCAACGTCGAAGCGCCCATCCGGTTTGACGCCGGCGAGTTCATCATCGAAGAGCCGGACCGGGAAAAACTGGCAGAGATTTTCCGGGAACTGGAATTCCGGACTCTCGCCCGGCAAATCCTGGGCGAAGAGGAGAAACCACCACAAGCCGGCACCCAGGGCGACCTCTTCAGGCAAGAAGAAACGGCCAAGCCCAAAATACCGCCGCCGCCCGCCCATTCTGTGGCGGATAAGAATATTGCCAATACGGAACACGACTACCATCTGGTGGATACGGCCGAAAAACGGGCCGAACTCATCCGCCTGCTCTCAGAGCAGAAAAGCTTTTGCTTCGATACCGAAACGACCAGCATCGAACCGACCCAGGCGGAACTGGTCGGCATGTCCTTCGCCGTGAAACCGAAGGAAGCCTACTACGTGCCCATCCCGGAAGCAAAAGAAGAAGCACAACGCCTGGTGGACCAGTTCAAACCCTTGTTCGAAAACGAGAAGATCGAAAAAGTGGGGCAAAACATCAAGTACGACGCCATTGTGCTCAAGTACTATGGCGTGGAACTGAAAGGCCACCTCTTCGACACCATGATCGCCCACTACCTGCTGGAACCGGAACTGCGCCACAACATGGACTACCTGGCGGAAACTTACCTCAAATACCAGCCGGTCTCCATAGAAGAACTCATCGGCAAAAAGAGCAAAGGCCAGCTGACCATGCGCGATGTAAAGGTGGAAAAAGTTAAGGAGTACGCCGCTGAGGATGCAGACATCACATTGCAACTGAAGGAATACCTGGCGCCCCGCCTGAAAGAGGAGGGCTTCCGGAAACTATACGACGAAATCGAGGCGCCCCTGGTCCTCGCACTGGTCGACCTGGAATACGAAGGCGTAAACGTGGATACGGATTTCCTGAACGCGTATTCCAAAGAGCTGGACAAGGAAATCCTGGACTTGGAAAAAGAGGTGCACAAACAGGCGGGCGTGGATTTCAACATCGCCTCTCCCAAGCAGGTAGGCGAGGTATTGTTCGACAAACTGGGCCTGCCTTACCGCTGGCGGAAAACCAAATCCGGCCAGTACAGCACCAACGAGGAAAAGCTGGCCGAACTGCAAAACGAGCATCCCATCGTCGAAAGCATCCTCAAACACCGGGGGCTCACCAAGTTGAAATCCACCTATGTCGACGCCCTGCCCAAGATGGTCAACCCCCGCACCGGGCGCATCCACAGCTCCTTCAACCAGGCGCTGGCAGCTACGGGGCGGCTGAGCTCCAACAACCCCAACCTGCAGAATATCCCGGTCCGGACACCGGAAGGGGCCCGGGTGCGCGAGGCTTTTATCCCACGGGACGACAACCACGTGCTGTTAGCTGCCGATTATTCTCAGATCGAACTCCGCATTATCGCCGAGATCAGCGGCGACGAGGCCATGCTGGAGGCTTTCCAGTCGGGGAAGGACATCCACCGGGCCACCGCCTCCCGCGTTTTCGACGTGCCGTACGAAGAGGTTACCAAGGAGCAGCGTTACCGCGCCAAAACGGTCAACTTCTCGCTCATCTACGGTGCCGGCGCCCACAACCTGTCTCAACAGCTGGACATCAAGCGAAGCGAAGCCAAGGAACTGATCGACCAGTATTTCCTCCGTTATCCCGGCCTGAACGCGCACATGGACAAGGCCGTCAAAGAAGCCCGCGAGAAGGGCTACGTCAAAACCCTGATGGGGCGCCGCCGCTACCTGCGCGACATCGACTCCCGCAACTCCGTCGTGCGCAGCAATGCCGAACGCATTGCCATCAATACGCCCATTCAGGGGTCTGCCGCCGATATGATCAAGATCGCTATGGTCAATATCCACCGGGAATTCAAAAAGCAGGGCTTCCGCTCCAGGATGATCCTCCAGGTACACGATGAACTGGTATTTGATGCATTAAAGGAAGAGCTGGAGGTGATCAAGCCCATCATCGAGGAAAAGATGAAGCATACCATTCCCGGGCTGAAGGTGCCGATCGTGGTGGAGATGGGCGTGGGGAAGAACTGGCTGGAGGCGCATTAGGGGACAGGATGACAGGATTCGGTTGATGAACAGGATATGGGGCAACTTGACCTGAACTGTGCGAACTGCGAAAAAAGGGCAGGAAAACAACTCCGGTTTGGCGTTGTCGTCTTCAGGCAGGCAAAAACAGTATTCCAGGGTTGCCCCCGCCCCTTCTCAGCGGACGAAACAAAGCAGCGCCGGCAAGCCGGCAAGCTTCGCAGCGCCGTTTATATAAAAATGACTAGCTTGCAGCGGTTATCCGCCCCATGCCCCTTCCCGCAGAATGGGCATAGATGAGGCGTCATTGGTTGGAGGGTTCAATGGCAAGAAAGCGTTCTACTTCCACTTCCACCTCTTCCAGCAGGTCGTGATCCACCTCTCCAATGATCGTCAGCCTGGTTTTATTGTCAAAGGGTTTATCAGGCAGGTCATCCTCGTCGATTTCCACCCAGACCCTGCCGCTGGAGTCTTCAAACCAATAGGTATCCTCGTTGACCTGTTCGGTAATGTATCCCTGGAGTTTGACCAGTTTATCGGTTTTATCCAGCTCTGCTGCCTGTTCTTTGACTTGTTTCACCGACATCACTTCCAGGTTTGCCACCGAGCCGGGGCCGGTGTATTGCCCGTTGGCATAACTACAAATAAATACGAATACAAAAAAAGGCGATAAGCTTTTCATGGACCGTTTCATATCTTTTCTTTTTCAATCTGCTTGATTACGATAAAGATAAGAAACGATTTTCGAGAAAATTTGAAGGTTCGCGTCAGCGCCAGCGAATAGTAATTTTGTGGTTTGACGTGCCGGATACTTCATAAGAAAGGACGAAGCCATACAATTCGCAGATTTGATCGACAATGGCCAGACCGATTCCGCTGTTTCCATTATTTCCTTTCGCAAAGCGCCTGAACATCCGCCCGGGGTCGCCCTGAATGGGCAGGCCGCTGTTTTCGGTTTCGAGCGAAGAAGCGGTTAGTTTAATAGATATAAAGCCATCCTGAACATTGTGTTTCACCGCATTTTTGACCAGATTGTTGATCAGTATTTCCGCCAGCCCGGCGTCCATGTAAATCTCACAGGGCTGGAAATCTTTTTTTACGGTGATCCCGCGCAGTTCAATGGTTTCGGAGAACGTCGACAGGGACTGAAACAGTATCTGGCGCATATCCACATTGACATCTTTGCTGTATTCTCCGTTGCTGATTTTGCTCAGCAGCAACAGCGACCGCTGGACCTGCGACAACCGGGTAGATGCGGAATAGATCGTCTGCAGTTCGCTGGCTTTTCCGGTTGATTCCGGTATTTTATTGAGCAGCTTTTCCGTATTCGACCGGATAACTGCCAGATGGGTTTGCAGTTCATGAGAGGCGTTTTCATTAAATTCCTTGTTGTGCTGGTAATCGTTGGTGATTTTTTTCAGCAAGGCGGCGAGCGTGGCGTTTAAGGTCTCAAACTCCTCAATCGTGGTTTTGGGGAACTGCGGCAAAGGATTGCCGATCTTAAATTGCGTCAGCTGGTTGAGCGATTGGTAAAACGGCGCCCAAATCTTTCGGGTGACGTGGTTGACGATGAGGACCAGGAAGGCCGACACCAGGAACATGAGCCCGAAAATGATCAGCGCCGTTCCCTGGGCGACATCGTCCTTGCCCAACAGCAAATGGCTAAGCACAATGGTGAAGTCGCGCCCTTTGTGATGAATGGTAAAGTACAGCATCCGGTAGGGAACCATTTCATTGTCTCCGGTTTCCAGAAGCAGCGTATCTTTAAAAACAGGTTTATCGTATCGAAGGCCGGGGATGATATTCGATACTTTATGGTAGTCCGGCAAATTGCCGTTCGTTTTGTGATAGTCCAGCAGGCGTTCCATCTCGTAGGTCAGGAACTCGTCGGTTTCCTCATAAGCGATGTACTCGATCATATAAAAACAAAAAACACTGCCGATGAACATCACCGGCAGGAGCCAGAGGGCAGTCAGGAAGTAAGTGCGCTTGATCAGTTTCATGGTACTTTAATTATAGTCCCTTTTCAGCCGGTAACCGATCCCGTACACCACTTTAATGGGATCGTCCACCCCGGTGGCCGTGAGTTTTTTGCGCAGGTTTCGGATATGCGAGTAAATGAAGTCAAAAGAATCTGCCAGGTCCATGTTGTCTCCCCAGATGTGCTCGGCGATGCTTTCCCTGGTCAGTACCCGGTTGGGGTTGGAAAAGAAGAACAACAATATATTGTACTCGCTTTTGGTGAGGTCAACTTTTGTTCCTCCGGCTGTCACCTCCCTCCTGCCGGTGTCGATGGAAATGTCTCCGAATGTAACGGTGGAAGTTCCTGAAAAACTGCGCCTCCTCAGCAGGGCTTTGACCCGAACGACCAGCTCCGCCATATCAAAGGGCTTGGTCAGGTAGTCGTCGGCACCCAGTTCCAGCCCTTCTATTTTATGGTCGAGCGAGTTCCGGGCCGAAATGATGATGATGCCGGTCGCCGGGTTTATTCCCTTTATCTCCCGGATCAGTTTCAGGCCGGAGCCCCCCGGCAGGTTGATGTCGACAACCATGACATCATAGTTATGCATATGAATTTTCTCCGAAGCGGCGGTATATTTTTCGGCAGTTTCACAGACGTAATGTTCCCCCACGAGCGTTTCGCGGATGGCCTCCAGCAATTGCGTGTTGTCTTCTACTATTAAAATTTTCATTCCGGCCAGGTAGTGGTTATACTGACGCCCGGCCGGTTTTGTCAGTGTCAGTTACAAAACCAGCCGGGGCCAACATATTTTTGAGCCTAAGAATAAGGTTCAAATCTGTATAAATTTTGCATAGCGAAAAAGTTTAATGTTTGTGGAAGAAGGGCAGCGGTCCTCGCTTTGGCGAAATGGTCCCTTAAATCCTGCCACAAAAGCACCAAAACCTGCCTGCTCGGCCGTGGCCTCACGGGCAGGCAGGCACAAAATCCACACTAAGAGTATGTGCGGAGTAGACGCTAGAAAACCTGGCGTTCCTGCAAGGCCACAGCTACTTTACAGCTTACGGGTAGGAGGTGCTTCAAAAAAAACTCCGGAATATCCAAAAAATTAACGGCTGGCCTTTCGGGCGAAGGGCCAGCCGTTAATTTTTTTATTTCCCTACTTCCACCAGTTCCACATAAAAAGCCAGGTCGGCATTGGGCGGGATGACCGGCGGCGCGCCGCGCTGCCCGTAGGCCAGGTCGGGCGGGATGACGAGGATGGCCTTGGCGCCCGGCTGCAGCAGGGCGATGCCTTCGTCCCACCCGGGGATCACCTGCCCCTGGCCGAGGGGGAAATCGATGGGTTCGCCCCGGGAAACGGAGCTGTCAAAGGTCGTTCCGTCCATCAGCACGCCGTGGTAATGCACTTTGACCTGCTGGCCGGCCTGGGGTTTCTCTCCGCTGCCCTCTTCCAGGATCAGGTATTCCAGCCCGGAGCCTGTTTCCAGCAGGGGCCCTTTGGCGGCACCCGGTTTGTACTGGTCGATCAGGCTTTGCAGGATGGTATCCAGGGCCACTGCCCGGTCCTCCATTCTTTGCTTTTCAAAGGCCTCTTCCGACTGGACATTCACAACTGCAATATCGTAGAACAGCTCCGTTGCGTTTTCGAATCCGCGCGGCTTCTGCGGCATGGAGTCGAGGCTGACCACGACGGTGGCGCTGTCGCCGGCGCCCAGCAGCGCCAGGCCCTGCTCGATCGGGTTGGGCGGCCTTCCCGGCTGCTCTTCTTTCGGGATTTGGAACATTTGCTCCTGTCCCTGCTGGCGGCTGGAGAAGATCAGGGAGTCGCCGTTCCGCACATAGGCGTGGAAGGAAACCAGGTCGCCGGGGTTAGGCACCGGATTGCCGGTTTTGACGTGATAGATGATGCTGCCCCCATCCAGAGCAACCCGCTCCTCAGCGCCCGGCCCTCCATTGCAGGAAGAAACGCCTATGGCGATGAGCGCCATTCCCAAAACCTCCAGTAAAATCGTCAACCGCCTCCGAAGAGCCGCGGGACGGGCCTGTTGCTTCGCCCGTTGTCTGATTCTATTCATTATCTGTAGTTTTTTGTGATAATACGTGGTTCTTTACCGGGGGGCAAAGATAGGAAAATAAAGGTACCATATAGTGGTTGGCGCCATTACTATAATTTCAATTATCTTCATTCTCAAAAACTTATGCCCAAGTCCCTTTCTTTCCGCCAGGGGTTCTCCAGCGTGTTGTTCTGGTCCATCATTTCTGCGGCATTTATCGGGCCGGGGACGGTGGCGACGGCTGCCCAGGCGGGCGCTTCCTTCCAGTTGCAGCTCGCCTGGGCGCTTGTCTTTTCTATTGTGGCGACTATTATCCTGCAGGAGGCGGCGGCACGCATTACGCTGGCGTCCGGCAAGAGCCTCGGTGCCATTGTGGCTAGCCAGTATCCGGGCGCTGCGGGCAACCGAATCCGCCGGGCTTTGTTCCTGGCGGTAGCTTTCGGCTGTGCCGCCTATCAGGCGGGCAACCTGCTGGGCGCCGTTTCGGGGCTTGGATTAGCCTTCCCGGCGCCGGCACCGCTGTTGCTGCTACCCATAGGAATTGTCGGCGCCTGGCTGTTGTGGCAGGGCAACGCTCAAAAGATCACCCGCCTGCTGGCGGCAGTGGTGGCGATCATGGGCGTGGCCTTTATCGGGACGGCCATTCTGCAAAAGGACTACGGCCTGGCGCAGGTGGCCCGGGAAGCTTTCCAGGTGAATATTCCGGAGGGCGGTTCGTTGCTGGTAATCGGGCTGATCGGCACCACCATTGTGCCGTACAACCTCTTTCTGGCATCCGGCATCAGCCAGGGGCAAAGCCTGCCGGAAATGCGCTGGGGCATCAGCCTGGCTATCATTATCGGCGGCATCATTTCCATTGCTATCCTGATTGCCGGCACGCAGGTGGAAGGGGCGTTCAGCTTTGAAGCCCTGGCGGGAGCAGTAGAACAGAAACTGGGCGCCAACACCGGCTTGCTGGTAGCTTTCGGCCTTTTTGCCGCCGGGCTGAGTTCGGCGGTGACTGCCCCCTTTGCCGCTGCCATCACCGCCCGGAGCCTGTTGGGTGCCGATGGAGGAGATTGGGCGCCAAGGGCGCGGAATTTCCGGTTTGTTTGGGCAACCATCATGGGGATCGGCTTGCTTTTTGGCCTGCTGAACGTGAAACCCATTCCTGCCATCATCCTGGCCCAGGCCATCAACGGGGTTTTGCTGCCGCTGGTGGTGGCCTTCCTGATCCTGGCTATCAATGACCGCCGGTTGCTCCCTCCGGAGTATGTTAATAAGACCTGGCAAAACCTGCCGGCTCTCCTGATCTTTGCCATCACTTGTTTCCTGGGGATCAATAACCTCTGGAAAGCGGCGGCAGCAACTTTCCCGGCGTGGATCGGCGAACCAAACCTCATTGCCAACCTGATCGCAAGCCTGGGGATAGCGCTGGTAATAGGGGGGAAGGTTTGTTTGCCGGGGAGGTCACGTTAAAGTGGCATCGGCTTGACGCTTAACACGTAACTAGTGAATGGTTTTGCGTTAAAAAAATGGTATTGCGCGTTACGCTGTAGGTGCGCGAGTAGTGTTTGTTTCTTTCATCCGGTTAGACGGGTTCAAGATAAGTTAAAGTTTTCAGGGAAGCAACAGGGGCAATGTTGGCAACAGGAAAATTCCAGGGAAGTAAGGCTTATTCACTATGAAAGGCTACTTCAATAAACTCATGAGGCTTCACTTCGATGCCCTCTTCCAGCGCCTTGCGGTAGGCCAGGTGGAGCCGGTCAATTTCCACCCCCATTTTCAGGTAGACGCTGACGGCCTCGGTATTGTGCGCCCGGATCGTCGTGAAATACATGACCGGGTATTTCCTGCGGTTTTCCTCCCGGGCGGTATGCGCCAGCAAAACGCCGGCGATGCCTTTTGTCCGGTAATCGGGATGGACGCCAAATGCCATTGCTTTGGCACTCAGCTCTTTGGAACGCCATTTGCGCCACATTAGCCCAGGGATAGTCCGCCAGTTCAGTTTCCCCTTCGCCGGACGGAGCAGGTTGTTGATGTCCGGGAAACAGATGCTGAAGCCCGCCGGCTTGCCTTCGTAATAGGCGAGGATCATGATCCCGGGGTCGAGTATCGCCTTGGCCTCTTCCACGATTTTTTTGACCTGCTCCGGAATGATGGGCTTGAAATGATCGAACTGGCTGAACGCCTCATTATACACCTCGCAGAAATCTTTGGCATATTGATCCAGGCGATCCAGATGCAGGTGATCTACCGATATATCGTATCGGCGGCAAAGCATCTCCTTCATCTTGTCCAGGCGGTCAGAGGGAATGTTGTTGGTATCTCCCCGGAAAGTAAGCACCTGCTCGAAAGGAATGAAGCCCCATTCGTCGAAGAACCGCTCGTAATAGGGCGGGTTGTAGTTTTCCTGAAAGAGCGGAGGGTAGAAGCCGCCGACCAGGAGGCCCCAGAATTTATCCCGCTCCCCGAAATTGATGGGGCCGTCTACGGCTTTGGCGCCTTTCCCTTTCAGCCAGGTTTCTGCTGCTTCGAATAAGGCGAAGGCGTAATCCTTATTGTCGATGCAGTCAAAGAAGCCGATGCCTCCGACCGGGAAGGGTTGGGTTTTGTTCCGCTTATGGTCGATAAAGGCAGTGATGCGCCCGGCCGGCTTGCCGTTCTCGTCCAGCAACACGAAAAGGGCGGCTTCTCCGCTTTCCAGCGTCTTGTTCTTTTCCGGGTTGAAGACCGCTTCGATGTCGGACTCCAGCGGGCAAATCCACTTAGGGTCATCTTTATAGACGCGGTGAGGAACCCGATGGAACAATTTCCACCCTTTCCTGTCTTTTACCTCGATGATGGAGTGCATGCTTTCTGTTGAAAATTTATTCTGCTTCTGCTTTGCCACAGGCCATTTCTATGTATTTCCACATATTTCTATGTATTTCTCTTCCCTGGTGCCTCCCTCCTTCCCCTTACCTGCGGCGAAGCGGTGGCGGCTTTCGCCGGCCACCGCTCCGATCGCTAATAAATTACAGTTCGTATTGTAGTTCCTAGGAGAAAATACTGATGTCTACTTCCTTTTCATATTCTCCGGCTTTGAGTTTTCCGGACACTGCGCCGAAGGCCTCGATGGTTTGCCGGATGTCTTCTTCCGAATGAGCAGCCGTAGGGATCAGGCGAAGCAGGATCACATCTTTAGGCACAACCGGATAGATCACGATAGAGCAGAAAATATTATAATTTTCTCTCATATCTAAGACGAGGTTGCCCGCTTCGAAGGGCGTCCCACTGAGGAATACCGGGGTGACGCAACTGGAGGTATTGCCCAGGTTGAACCCTTGCTTGCGCAGCCCGTTCTGGAGCATATTGACGTTGTGCCACAGCTTGTCCTTCAGTTCCGGGTTTTCGCGCAACAACTCCAGCCGCTTCAGGTTGCCGATCACAAAGGGCATGGGGAGGGACTTGGCAAAGATTTGCGACCGCAGGTTGTACCGGAGGACATCGATGATGCCTTTATCCCCGGCCACAAAAGCGCCGATGCTGGCCATCGATTTGGCGAAGGTGCTGAAGTAGAGGTCGATCTGATCCTGTACGCCCTGTTCTTCGCCGGCGCCGGCGCCGGTAGCGCCCAGGGTGCCGAACCCGTGCGCGTCGTCGACCAGGAAGCGGAAGTTGTATTCATTCTTAAAGGCAATGATCTCTTTGAGGATGCCCTGCTCTCCCTGCATGCCGAAGACGCCCTCGGAAATGACCAGGATGCCGCCTCCGGTTTCTTCGGCGACCACGGCGGCCTTTTTCAGTTGCTTTTCGAAGCTTTCGATGTCATTGTGTTCGAAGGGGAAGCGTTTGCCGAGGTGCATGCGGATGCCGTCGTAGATGCAGGCGTGGCAGTCTTTGTCGTAAACCACCACATCGCGGCGGGCGAGCAGGGTATCGACGATGGAGATGATGCCCTGGTAGCCGAAGTTGAGCAGCAGGGCGCTCTCCTTATGCACAAAGTCGGCAAGCTCCGTCTCCAGCTGTTCGTGGTATTTGGTTTCTCCCGACATCATGCGGGCGCCCATCGGATAGGCCAGGCCCCAGTCCCTGGCCGCGTCGGCATCGACTTTTCGCACTTCCGGGTGGTTGGCCAGTCCCAGGTAGCTGTTGATGCTCCAGACGATGACTTCCTTGTCTCTGAATTTCATCCGGGGCCCCAGCTCTCCTTCCAGCTTGGGGAAGGCGAAATAACCGTGGGCTATATCAGAATACTGGCCCAGCGGCCCTTTGTTCTCACGATATTTTGCGAATAGATCCATAAAAAAAAGATTTTCGATTTTTGCTATTGCGTTGAATGATGCTGTTACCAGACCTTCTCCACTCGTTCGTTATCGACCCATTGGCTCCATTTGGAATTGTAGGTGTGTATCTTCCGGGTGGGCTTTTCCTGTTCATCAACAACGGGGTAGCCCTGGTTCACCCACTCGAAAATGCTGCCGTACAGATTATGGACATCGGTGAAGCCCATCTTTTGGAGCCGCTCGCCGATCTTTTCACTCCGGTACCCAACCGAGCAATACACCACGACTTTGGCATCTTTGGGAATATCGGCCAGCCCCTCTTCTTCAAATTTGTTGTACCCCAGGTAGCGCGCGCCTTTTATGTGGCTGACCTGGTATTCTTCCTTCTCCCGCGCGTCAAAGATATAAACTTCATCTTGAATATCCTTTAATTCCCGGACGCCAATTGTTGATACCGAGAAACTTAGCAACCGGGTAAGCTCCCGGTCAAATTCGTCGTTAAGCACCGGCGGCCGGCTGTCCGCAGGCTGCGAGCATGCTGGTTTCATAATGGCGAAACTTCCTAACAGGATGATCCAATATTTCATTGACGGTTAATCTTGCTTTTGGTAACTACATCTGTAACGGCCCTTTGCCAACCTCATCGGCAATCCACTGGCCGTTCTCACAGAAAGATACCAACTCATCGTTGATAAAGTTTTCCACTTCTCCTTTTATCCGGATGGGGAAAAGCAGGTGGAGGTTGGGGCCGGCATCCAGGCTGAAGTAAAGGGGATGCCCTGTTTCCTTTCTGAATGCCTGTACTTTCTCGATAAGGACAAGGGTATTGGGTTTGACCAGGATGTAGTTCGAGGCCATCATCAGGGCATGGAGGGTCAATGCTTCGGCTTCCAGAATCTGCCCGAAGGCGTCGGCATCCCCGGTACGCAGGGCCATCAGCAGCAGGTGCAGCCGCTGGCGGGCCTGCTGGTAGCGGCTCTCGGCAAAAGGGTTGTTGTCCATCAGTGCGTGGCCGGCCCGGCTGGATACCGATTTTTGCCCTTTGCTCACCAGAAGGATGGCATCCTGATAAGAGAGGAAGGATTCGTGCACTTCCTCGCTGTAGGGAATAGCGTACAGGTCGGATGACCCTCCGATCTCCCCCATGGCGCCCCATACCGACAGGCCGGCATAGATGGAACGGCAGGCGCTGCCCGACCCGAGGCGCGCCACGAAGGAAGCCTTCCGGCGAAACTCCTCGTCCGATTCAAGGCTGTTGAACAACTCATCTTCCAGGGTACACAGGCAAAGTGCCAGGGCACTCATGCTGGATGCCGAGGAGGCAATACCGGAGGAGTGCGGAAAGGAATTGGCAGAGCGGAGGGTTAACTTCAGTTGCCTTAGAAAAGGAAATATGTCGATTATGCTTTCCAGAAATTTCCGAACCTTTTCCTCAAAGGCCGGATTGGGCTGGCCGTCGAAGAGAAAGTCCAGCGCTATGCCCTGGTCGACTCCTGTTTGGGGAGCGTACTCCAACGTCGTTTCCGTGTAGGCCTTATCGAGGGTAAAACTGATGGAAGGGTTCCGCGGAAGCTGCCGTCCATGCTTACCCCAGTACTTGATAATGGCTAAGTTGGACGGGCTGCGCCAGGTAATGCTGCCCGGTTCAATTTTTTGGGTCTCGATGACGAGTTTTGGATTCTTATAATCTAAGTCCATTTATGGTTTTGTTTCTGCTGGCGCAAAATTAAGCAAATTTATGGTCAGCACCCCGGCCGAATAAAGGCCTGTATTTTCGCGTATTCCCGGCCTTGGGGCAGGAAACGGGATTTTATTAGAAATATGCGGCCTTTAAAGCACTTCCAGTTGCAGAGTTACGCATTTATTTTGACAGATACCTGAAACCACAAAATCCTGAAAATCAAAACAAAAAGCCTATTTTATTATTAAAATTAAAATACATAAGTTAATTTAAAAAAACTTTCGCCTTTCGATCCATTCTCAGCCTGTTTTTTAACACTTCCGCAAGGAGGCGGGTAAAGTTCCGTGGACAATTGCCGCTCCGGCCGCTTTCGGGGGCAATTATCCACGGAACAGGGCTAATTGGTTCCTTCCATTTTGCTTTTTGCCCTTCTTGCCCGTTGCATGGGGTTTTCCCCTTCCGCATCATCCCTGCGCTGGTTCTGCTTTCTGAACAATTCGAAGCGGCTGATCTCCTGCTGCGGAGGATAGTAGTTGTTGCCGGTATCGGTATCGGCTGTTTCCAGGTAAGGGTCCAGGGTGATCTGGCGGATTTCTTTTGGGGTAACGAAAACTTTGGTGACCCTTTCGTGGTTAAGCCGCCAGATTTCGGCCGGGATGCGGTGTTCCTCAAATGCGCCGTCGGTGTACTCGAACCGGAGGATGATCGGCATGACCAGGCCGCCGATGTTCCGGAAAGCCAGTTCGTAGTAGTTCTTTCCTTCCATCAGCAACTTTTTCTCTTCCGGGCTTAAGCCGGCAAGGTGCTGGCGGTATTCTTCTTTGTCGAGCACACTTACTTCGAGGGGGTCATAATCCGAATAAAAGTCGCGCAGGCCGGCGTCGATCTCGTCCTGCGTCTTTTCAATTTCCTTTTCATTTCGGATGCTGCTGATGTTCCTGGGGGCATTTTCCCTTTCCCGGCGGACGAGGCCATTCTCCACTTCCGGGTCTTTGGAATCGATGCGGTACCATTTCACGCCATCGATAGCGATGTCGACATGGTCGGTGGTGAAGAACCAACCCCGCCAGAACCAGTCGAGGTCTACCGCTGAAGCGTCCTCCATGGTGCGGAAGAAATCGGCAGGAGAAGGGTGTTTAAATTTCCAGCGGTTGGCGTACACCTTGAAAGCATAATCGAACAGCTCTCTTCCCATGACGGTCTCCCGGAGGATATTGAGGGCGGTGGCTGGTTTGCCATAAGCATTATTGCCAAACTGGAAGATGGACTCCGAATTGGTCATGATGGGAGAAATCTTAGTTTTATCCTCTTTCATGTAGTCGACGATCTTGTACGCCGGCCCCCGGCGCGAGGGATAATCCCGTTCCCATTGTTGCTCGGCCAGGTACTGGACAAAGGAATTGAGCCCTTCGTCCATCCAGGTCCACTGCCGTTCATCAGAGTTGACGATCATTGGGAAGTAGTTGTGCCCCACCTCATGAATGATCACGCCGATCATGCCGTATTTTGTCCGTTCGGTATAGGTGCCGTCTTTCTCCGGGCGGCCGAAGTTGAAGCAGATCATGGGATATTCCATGCCGATGCGCTTGGCGTTGATCGACCAGGCCACCGGATAGGGATAGTCAAAGGTGTAATGGGAATACCACTTCAGGGTATGGGCCACTGCTTTGGTCGAATATTTTTCCCAGAGCGGATTGCCTTCCTTGGGGTACATGGACATAGCCAGCACGACGCTGCCGTCGCTCATCTCCACTCCCATAGCGTCCCAGATAAATTTCCGGGAAGAGGCAAAAGCGAAATCGCGCACATTCTCAGCCTTGAAGATCCAGGTCTTTTTCGTTTTGGATTTTTCCCGTTCATTCTCCCTTGCCTCTTTCTCCGAGACGATGATCACCGGCTGGTTTCTTTCCCGGCGGGCCTGGTCCAGCTTTTCGGCCTGTTCCCGGGTGAGCACGTCGTCCATGTTCCGGAGCGTTCCGGTAGCCGCGATGTAATGGTCCGCCGGCGCGGTAATGGCAACTTCGTAATCGCCGAAAGGAAGGGTGAATTCTCCCCTGCCCAGGAACTGTTTGTTCTGCCATCCTTCCACATCGTTGTATACGGCCATTCGGGGAAAGAACTGGGCGATGGTATAGAGGTAATTGTCATCTTCCCTGAAGTATTCGTATCCGGACCGCCCGCCGATCTCCATCCGATCGTTGATATTGTACCACCATTTGATCCGGAAGCTGAACTTTTCGCCGGGCAACAGCGGCTGCGGAGGGTCGATGCGCATCATGGTTTTGACGACCGTATGAGGGAGGTTTTTTCCATCCATGGTTTGGACGAACTCCAGTTTGAACCCGCCATCGAAGTCCGGCTCCAGCTCCTTCAGTTCCTGCAGGCTCATGCTGTCGTTCATTTCGCTGGTGTTCGTCTTGTAGGTATCGGAGTCTTTAGCGCGGCGGTTCTGGTCGAGTTGCACCCATAGGTATTCCAGAGGGTCGGGAGAGTTGTTGTGGTAAGTGACCGTTTCTTCGCCGTATATCCGTTGTTTTTCATCATCCAGCTCCACCCGGATGTTGTAGTCAGCTTTTTGCTGCCAGTACATGTGTCCGGGCGCGCCGGAAGCGGTGCGATACACATTAGGCGTGGGCAACTCCTGGTACAATTGCCGGAATTTATTCCGGTTGGTGTTTTCGTCATGCTGGGCAAAAAGAAACCCGGAGGCCGTAGCCAGCACTGCACAGAGGAAGTAAATTCGTTGCTTTTTCAACATGGCATTGACTTTTGGTATGCGATTTCAATAGAGTTGATGCGTTGGGCAAACAGCCTCAATCCCTAACCGAAGAAAGGAGTATATTGTTCAAAAATGTTCCACGTGGAACACGGCCCGCCAGGGTTTGCCCTATTCCTGGCGGGCTGCCCGGCGCTTCGTCCCCGGGGCCTGCGGTTTACACGTAAGTTTACACCAGTTCCTCCAGGGCCTAACACCAACCGGGCTGCAGCGCTTTTCTCAACGGCGTCCTGCGTCGATCCCGCAGGGATTTTAGCCCTTTGCTCCCGTTAGTCAACGGGGCCATCGGCCCTGGATAACGAACAGGCGGCAAGAAGAGCGCTGTAAAGCCTGCCCCGTACACAAAGTGCCGGGGAGCGATAGCCCCCTGGGGCCGCGGGCTATCCCGCCGAGTTGGAAACCGCCTCGGCTTCTCTTCGCGCAAATCTGTCGTCCTTACCACATAGTGGCCCCTTGGGGGCAGGACTCCCCGGCTGTTAGGCCTTAAAACCAGGGCCTTACGGCCCTGGCAATGGGCTTCCGCCCGACTATCCGTCTAAGGCTGGACAGCAGAAAGGGGAAAGCCGAGCGGAGTCGAGGCCGAGCGTGTGCAGGAGGCATGGAGTGTCCAACCTTAGACGGGTAGCCCTTCCGCCCCTACGGGGCTTTGGATCTCAATATCTTGTGAAGATGTGTGTGAACCCTAGCCCGGGGGCCCTAAGCCAGGTTACCCAGCAACCATTCCTTAAACCCGCCAAAATCAGCAGGCATCCAAACCGCCTCTTTTTCCCTTCCTGCCAACGCCGCCAGGCGGCCGGGCACAGCCACTTCCCGGCCCAAGATCCCTTCTACCTCATCCAGGAATTTTGCCGGGTGGGCAGTTTCCAGCACCACGCCTTTCGTATTGCTGTGCGCTTTCTGGTATTGCTCGAGCGCCAGGAAGCCCACTGCCCCATGAGGGTCTATGGTATAGTTATACCTTCGGGATATTTCCGCCACGGCAGCGCGGGTTTGCTCGTCATCGAAAGCATAGCCGGAGATAAACTTTCGCATATTGTTCCACGTGGAACCTTCTTCTTTGCCTTCATACAAATCGAGCATCCGGGCGAAATTGGAAGGGTTTCCAACGTCCATAGCGTTGCTCAGGGTTCGGACGGAAGGGCGGGGGTTGAACAGCCCGGACTCCAGGTAACCGGGCACTACGTCGTTAGCGTTGGTGGCGGCAATGAAATGGTGGACGGGCAGCCCCATGCGTTGGGCCATCAATCCGGCGGTGAGGTTGCCAAAGTTGCCGCTGGGCACAGAAAAAACGACAGGCCTGCCGTCGTCGGGTAGTTGCTTGTAGGCTTCGAAGTAATAAAAGGTTTGAGGAATAAGGCGGGATATGTTGATGGAATTCGCGGAGGTGAGCCGGATACTCCCGGCAAGCTCCTTGTCGAGGAAGGCTTTTTTTACCATTTCCTGGCAATCATCGAAGGTGCCGTCCACTTCAAGAGCAAGGATATTGTGCCCGAGGGTGGTCAGTTGCTTCTCCTGAAGCATAGATACTTTCCCGGAAGGGTAGAGGATAACGACCTTCACGCCGGGGGTTTGGAGAAAACCCGCGGCCACAGCTCCTCCGGTATCGCCGGAGGTTGCCACCAGGATGACCAGTTCCCGGCTTTCCTCCCGGTTGAAATAACTCATGAGCTGCGCCATAAACCGGGCACCAAAATCTTTAAAAGCCAAAGACGGCCCATGAAAAAGCTCTAAAACGTATTTGTCATCGTCGAGCTGAACCACCGGCGCCGGGAAATTCACCGCCCTGCCGATCAGCTCTTCCAGGTCATCCTCAGGAACGGCCCCTTTAAAAAGGGCCCGGCAGATGTGAAATGCTATTTCCCGAAATGAATAGCCGCCCAGGTTGCGGATAAAGCTGGCAGGCAGCCGGGGAATTTCCAGGGGCATGTACAGCCCGTTGTCGTCCGGCAAGCCTTTCATTACAGCTTCTTTCAGGCCAGTTAAGGCATCCTTCTGCTTCGTACTGTATAATTTCATTTTGCTTATAGTTTAACGGCACCTTCCTGGTTGACCGGAGAGACAAAAAGGTCGCTCTCTATGCCGGCGTTTTCAAAGATCCGTTTCATGGCCAAACCAACCTCTTCAGCGATCAGGCTGTTAGCGCAAAGGGCAAATATGGATGGCCCGGCGCCCGATATGCTGCACCCCAGCGCGCCGGCCTTCAGGGCAGCTTCTTTTACTTTCTGAAAATGGGGAATAAGGCCAGCTCGTTGTGGCTCGATAATAACATCATTCAAAGAACGGCTGATCAGTTCCAGGTCAGATTGATACAGCCCAACCAACAACCCTGCCATATTCCCGTTCTGCTGAATGCACTGCCGGAGCGAAACCATGTCGCTCAGCACGCCGCGGGCATCCCTGGTCAGGATCTCGACATGGGGGTACACTACCGTTGCATGGATGCCGGCAGGGATGGGCAGGCGGTGAACGTCCAGCGTTTCGTTGTCCCGGATAAGCACCATGCCGCCGATGAGGGATGGCGCCACGTTGTCTGCATGATAGGCCCCGTCCGCAACCTGTTCTCCCAGGACGGCAAAAGGGAGCAAAGCTCTTTTTTCCAGGGGCCGCCGCAGCAGTTCGTTGACCGCCATCACTGCTCCGGCAGCGCTGGCCGCACTCGACCCCAGGCCGCTTCCAAAAGGCATCTTCTTATGTATCTCCAGCTCGATCCCCCGCCCCTCTTCTCCGAGGTGCTCCAGCAGTTTCAGTGCAGCGAAGCCGGCTGTGTTCTTATTTATATCCAAAGGCAGCTTTCCCTGCGCGCCCGTGATCTTGGCAATCCTGAGCCCGGGAGTATCCGAAAACCGGGCGATGATCTCATCCCCCGGTTTTTCCAGTGCAAACCCCAGAATATCGAACCCCACTGCAACATTGGCAACTGTTGCGGGGGCAAAAACTTTTACTCCTGCCTTCATTAGGATAAGTAGTTTCCTATCGTTATAATTTCCGCAAACAACCCGGCAGCGGTTACTTCCGCACCAGCTCCGGGCCCGCGAACGACCAACGGGCGGTCTTTGTACCGCTCCGTAGTGAATACGATCATATTATCGCTGCCGCTCAGCGTGTAAAACGGGTCATTGCTGCCCACTTTCCGCAATCCGACCGACGCCTGGCTTCCTTCCAAACAAGCAATCATGCGCAATACCCTGCCCTCCTGCTCCGCTTCCCGCCGGAGCTGTTCGAACTGCCCGTCCGCTTTTTCCACTTCCTTCATAAACCCCTCCACCGTCTCCGCCTCCTGGCAGGCAGCAGGCAGGATGTTTTCTACCTCAATATCTTTAGCTTCCAGAGAAAGGCCGGTCTCCCTGGCCAGAATAACGAGCTTCCTCCGCACGTCGGCGCCGTTCAGGTCTGTCCTCGGATCCGGTTCGGTATAACCCCGCCGCCGGGCCTCCGCCACCACCTCGCTGAACTTCGTCCCTTCTTTAAAAGAATTGAAAATGAAAGACAGCGAACCGGACAAAACGCCCTCGATCTTCACTATCCGGTCTCCACTGTTGATCAGGTTGCTGAGGGTAGAAATAACCGGCAGGCCGGCACCGACGTTGGTTTCGTAATTGAACTGAACTCCCCGGCGCTGCGCAATGGCCTTAAGCCGCTGATATTGGAGGTAACCGGAAGAGGTGGCAATCTTGTTGGGCGTAGAAACGGATATACTGGCGTCCAGGATGGATTCGTAATAGCTGGCTATTTTTTCATTGGCCGTATTGTCGACGAAGATGGTATTGGACAGGTTCATCTCCCTCATCTTGCCGATGAAGATAGCAATGTCCATCGCGGTTTCGGATTGTTCGAGGGCTTCCTTCCAGCTTTCCAGCCCGATGCCGTCCTCCCGGAAGAGCATTTTTTTGCTGTTGGCCAGGCCCACGATGCGGATTTCCAGTCCCCGCTTTTCCCGGAGGAATTTGCTTTGCTCCTTCACCTGCCGGATCAGGGTGCTGCCGATCAGGCCGACACCCACCATGAACAGGTGCAGTTCTTTGGTATCGGAAAGGAAGAATGCTTCGTGCAGGGCGTTAAGCGCCTTGGCTTCGTCTGCCCGGTTGATCACCACCGATATGTTCAGTTCCGAAGATCCCTGCGCGATAGCGACAGCATTGATGCCGTTTTTGCCGAGGGCCTGGAAAAGCCGGCCGGAAATCCCGGGCTGGTATCTCATGTTCTCCCCGATGATGGCAACGACGGAAAGGTCCTCCTCGATCTTGACCGGGTCGACGATGCCCATGCTGATCTCATATTCAAATTCTGCTTCCACTCGCTTTTTGGCCTTTTTGGACAAATGCGGCTGGATGGCAAAACTGATGGAATGCTCCGACGAGCCCTGAGTGATGAGTATGACATTGATCCCCCCCTGCGCCAGGGAGGTGAAAAGCCGCCCGGCAATACCCGGAACACCGAACAGGCCGCTGCCCGAAAGGGTCAGCAATGCAATATTACTGATCGAAGAGATTCCTTTTACTGCATGTTTGCCCAGGTCAGCCTTGTCGGAGATGAGCGTGCCTTTAAAAGACGGATTAAATGTATTTTTAATATAAAGCGGAATCTTTTTGACCAGCGCCGGTTGCAGGGTAGGCGGGTAGATCACCTTGGCCCCGAAATGGGACATCTCCATGGCTTCGGCGTAGGTCATGCTGGAAATGGTAAACGCCCGTTTTACCAGGCGGGGGTCAGCCGTCAGCACCCCATCGACATCCGTCCAGATCTCGATGACGCTGGCATCGAGCCCGGCGGCGATCAGAGAAGCCGTATAGTCCGACCCTCCCCGGCCCAGCGTCGTGGTCAGGCCGCCTTTCGCCGAAGCGATAAACCCTGTAACCACCTGAACTTCAGGATTTTGAGAATAATACTCCCGTATTTTCTGGTAGGTAAGCCCGAAATCCACCTTGGCGCTGCCGAAGGCCCTGTCCGTTTTGATTACTTTCCGGGCGTCGAGATAACTGGCATTAATGCCGCTTTGCCGCAGGACGTGGGAAATGATATAGGCCGAACTGCGTTCGCCAAAGCTCAGCACGTAGTCCATGGTACGGGGAGATGCCTCCCGCACCAGGAAGATGCCGTAGAGCAGATTTTTGAGGACTTCGTGGTTGTTCACCAGCTCGGGATAGACGGTATTCCGGTATTCGCCCTCCATCAGCTCATCGACTGCATCGAGGTGCCGGCGATTGAATGCTTCAAAGCGGGCCAGGTAGGCCTCATCTCCTTTTGCGGCCAGGCTGCTCATTTCAATGAGGCTGTCGGTCACCCCGCCGAAAGCCGAAAAAACGACCGTAAACTTCTCGCCTTTCGTATAATATCCTTTCAGGATCTCGACAATTCTTCGGATGCGCTCTGGTTTTGCAACGGATGAACCGCCAAACTTCAACACTTTCATTGCCTGAACTATTTAGGGAGTTTTATGTGGAAATGTAAGGCCAGGGCAAAAGTATAGCGCTTCGGGGATATATGGTACTTTTCCAGGTATTTTATAGGTGAAGGCAGAGCAGGGTTTACAACAATTGCAGCGCTTCGTCCTCTTTTTTCCGCATCAGGGCAACTTCCTCGGGCGACTTATCGGAATAGCCGCAGAGGTGCAAGACGCCATGGATCATTACGCGGTGCAGTTCCTGTTCGAAAGGCACGCCGAACTGGCCGGCGTTTTCCTTCACGCGGTCGATGCTTATGAAAATGTCGCCTTCGATCAAAGGAGGCTCGGTATAGGGAAAGGTGATAATGTCGGTGTAAGTATCGTGGCCGAGGTATTCCTGGTTTAGATGGAGAAGGTATTCGTCGGTACAAAAAACATAACAGACATGATGCAGGTTACCGCCTTCTTTTTCAACCACGGCTTTTACCCAATCGGAAAGGGTATCAGGCTGGGGAAGTTCAAATTCAATATCTTCATTTTGAAAGGAAACGGATGATTCTTCGTCTTCCGTGAGCCATTCTTCCAAAGTACTGCTCATATTTTGAACTGCATCTCAACGGTGCTGCCGTTGTTGTGAAATTCTACGGAATCAGAAAGTTGCTGCATGAGGAACACGCCACGCCCCCCGATCTGGAGGAGGTTTTCGGGGGCGGTGGGGTCTGGGACACTTTGATAGTCAAAGCCACACCCTTCATCTGTGACCCGCACGGCGAGGTGGCCCCTGCGTTTTTGAAACTGTATCCTGACCGTTTTGGATTCATCTTCGCAATTGCCGTGGATGATAGCGTTGTTGACCGCTTCAGTGAGGCTGATCAGGATATTCCCATAAACGTCGGGGCTAAGCTTGTAGCGCTCGACCACTTGTTCGACGAACGATTCAACCAGGGCAATATTCCTGGGGTTTGAGGAAAGCTTCAGCATAATAGGCTTTGAACTCATTTTATTTCAACAGTGGAAATTTACTCCAATTTCTAGTAACATGCAAGTTCTTAGTTTTGTTGGGAGTGATCCTGAAATAGCAAAGGCAGCAACGCCGGCTCGGGCCGGCGCCGCTGCCTTTTTATTATTATTCTGCTTTCAGAGACTTGAGATATTGCTCCACAAGCGATTTGTAGTAAGGCTTGAGGGCAGGAGAAACGGCTTTGTACATTTCGACCTCGGCTTCGCGTTTTTTGATGTATTCCTCCAGCGACGGGGGTATCCGGCGTTCCTGCTGGGTGGCCTGTTCGGCCTTGCGCTGTTCGTCGTACTCCCGTTGCCGCTCGGCCTTTTCGTGTTCGAGCAGGCGGGTGAGGATATCCTGCTGGCGCTTCATCATTTCGTTGGTCAGCCGCTTGTTGACCAGGTCCTCTTCTGATTTGTCCATCTGGTCGATGATTTCCTGCAACTCCTTACTGCCCTTGCCCTGTTCCTGAAGTTGTTTCTGTTTCTCCTTCAGGGCTTTGCGCATGGCCGCCTGGCGGGCAGCCATTTCGGCGAACTCTTTGGACGTCCCCTGCCCCATTCCTTTCTCCATGCGTTCCTTCATCTGTTTCATCTGCTCATTGAGGCTTTGCTGCCCCTGGCTGAGTTTGTCCTTGGGCACTTTGCCGCTCTGCCCCTGCCCTCCCGGTTTATTACACATCTGGTTGCCGGCCATCATGCCCGACATTTGCTGCTGCATCTGGTTCATCACCTCGCTTAACATAAGCGCCAGGTCGTTCACGTTTTTCATCGCCCGCTGCTGATGGTCGCTGGCCTGCAGCTTGCGGCGCTCTTCGAGGTCTTCCAGGCTTTGCTTCATATTGTCCTTTACCTCGGTCACCTTTTCCGTGATGAACGATTCGATCTGGAACACCCGCTTGCTCAGGGCCTGCAGGCTGTCTTCAACCAGGCGGAAATCGTCTTTCAGCTTGAACTGTTCCTGCACGAGCTCCACATAGCGAGGCGTATTGATGTCGCTGGCGTTGAACTTGTCGATCAGTTCTTCCTGGTCAAAGGACAGCCCAACCAGGTTTTCCAGCAACTGGCGCAGCGCCTGAATGTCTTCCTCCATCTGTTCCATCTCGCCCGCCTCCATCATCATGGACATGGCCTCCGCCATATCCTTCATTTTCTGAGAGGCTTTCTTCTGGGACTGCGAAGCTTTGTTGTTCTGGTTTTGCTGCAGTTGCTGCTGGCTTTGGTCGATATCCTGCTGGATGTCTTCCATCTGCTCTTCCCGGTCTCCCAGTTCCCGAGGTTGTTCCAGTTCCTGGTTCTTCTCTTCGATCTCTTCCATTTTCTCCTTGATCTCCTGGAACTTTTCGTCAATCTCTTCCTGCTTTTCTTCCAGCTTTTCCTGATCTTTCCCGCCCTGCTCCGTCTCCTCGCTCAGTTGCTCCTGCTCTTTGGCCAGTTCCTCCAGCTTGTCGATGGTTTGCTGCATTTCCTGTTCCAGTTCGAGCTGCTTGAAGAGTTCCAGCATGCGGTCCAGTTCCTTTTCCAGCTGTTCGTCGGAAAGTTCCATGTCTTCCATCATCTCCAAAGCTTCATCTTTGCCCAGTTCCTGAAGCAGCTCTTCGATCTGCCGCATGAGTTCCTTCATTTCTTCGCTCATCACTTCCTCCATCATCTTCTGCAGCTTCTCCTGTTTCTCCAGGATCTCTTCGTCCATCTTCGAGAACTCTTCCTGATTCTTCCGGTTTTCCTCAAAGGACTTCTGGGCTTGTTCGATCTTCTTCTCCAGTTCTTTTTGCCGTTCCAGCAGCTTTTCCAGTTCCTTGCGGCTCTGCCAGTCCAGGTCTTTTTCCTGCAGGAGTTTCTCCCGCATTTTCTTCATATCTTCCTGGACCTTCCTGGATTCCTCAAGGGCCTTTTTAAGGTCCTGTTTGATCTTTTCATCATTTTCTTCCGCCATCGCCTCGAACTCTTCAACGGTGGGCATGGAGAAGACCATGAGGTTGGTGCGGGCTGATTTGCTGCCATTTACGCCGTCGTTGTCGTACACCTCGAAATAGTAGGTGACTTCGTCGCCTGGTTTGAGTTCCAGCTCATTGAGGTCGAAAGTATGGTCAAACTGGATTTGCTTGCCGGCAGGTTTGTTGAGTTTAACGGTCCGGAGTTCGCCTTGTTCTCCTTTGGCATTTTTGATGCGGTAGTTGAAAGAGAGGCTCAGCAGGCCGTAATCGTCCGAGGCGTCGCCTACGAAGTACAGCAATTTAAGGTCAGTACTGTCCTGAAATTTTTCAGCAGCAATGCTGGGGTACAAGTCCGGGACGACCGATATGGTGTAGCTGATGGAGTCCGCATCCGGCAAAGCGCTGTTGGAGACGAAAAGCTTGTACGTTTCATCCTGAAGGGCGCGTTTTTTGTAAGTAAAGAGGCCTTCTGAGAAACGGGTGGCGTCGACCGGTTCGCCCGAGCCGGAAAACCGGAGGCGAATAGCATCAGTATTGAGCGCATTGAACACCCAGTCGATTTGGGTGCCGGCCGGCACGACGAGGTCTCCGATACTCGAAAGCTCTTCGTCTTTCCGTTGGGTGTAGGCGGGATAGTCCAGTTTGACGTCGAAGCCCGCCACATTCGGTTTTTTCAATACGTCGAGCGTATAGGCTTCCGATTCTACCCCGCTGGAAAAAAGAAAGAACTCGACATTCTTCTGCACGTTGTTGAAGCGATAGGTGAACAGGTTGGGCGCCTCTTTGGTAAGCCGGTACTGGTAATTGTCAATATCGATGAAAACTTCGTTGGGCAATTGTTCTCCTTTCACCTCGACTGCCAGCGGGAAATCTTCGAACTGGACTGCTTTCAGCTGGCCCGCATCTACATGAAAGGAGAAAGGGGCCGGCTTCTCGAATTTCTTATTGTTGTTGATGATCCTGGCGGTGCTGTCTGTGATCAGGTTCGCATTGATGAACAAGATGACGATCAGCAGCAACAAGGGAGGAAGAGCATACCGGAGGTACTTCCGGTTTTTGCTCAGGTCGATGGCATTGGGGAAAGGAACGGGCTTGATCTCTTCGGATTTCTGGTTGATGCTGGCGAGGATCAGCTCCCGGTTGGAGGCTGTATCCGACTGGTGCTTCAGCTGAAGGATATTCAACAGCTTGTCCTTTACATTGCTGAAATGGCCGCCGACGATCTGAGCGGCCTGTTCATGGGAGATGACCTTTCCCAGGCGGAAGTAATGAAGCAGGGGCGTAAACACCCAATACCCCAATGCCACAGCGCTCACCCCGAGGAAGGAATAGAACATGGCTTTCCGGATGCCGGTATCGAAATAGTTGTAGTACTCCAGAAGGGCCATGGCCAAAAAGAGCGCCAGGATGAGGCCTACGCTGTACAACGCGCCCCGGATCATCTGGTTGATGTAATATTTCCGGATGAACTGGTCTAGCTTTTTGATCAACAGCCGGTAGTTATCTTGTGTCACCATAGGGTCAGCAACTTCGTTTTTTCCAAAAAAGAATAAATCATTAACAACAACTCCTGAAGGCAGGCAAAAGATTGGCCACCCGGAGAGTTTAACACAATGATGTCCTCAATTTGACGGCAGGCGAGATAAAAGGTTTGAGTTTACTACTCCGCCAGCCCCAATAGTTAATGGGCTTTTCCAGTTAGATTTGGCTGGGATATGATATAGCACAGAAGGTCGGGTAAATTAACCAAGATTTTGCTAAATGTCAAGTCAGGTTCTTCAGTTTCCTGGTTTCCCTGATTCATGGTTACCCGCACACCTCCCTACGGCCGGATATCCGGCAACATCTGCTCATAGTAGGCTTTCAGCTGCCCGTTTTCTTCTGTGGCCTTGATTTTTTTGATGATCTCAAGCAAACCGGCGGAGAACTCCTGTTCTGCGAGGTCGGAGCTGTCCATATAAACCCGGCGCATTTCGTTGAGGGCCCGGGTGGCGCTGAACCGGAGCCAGGGCGACTTCCCTGTATCGAAAGCGATCGGCTGCAGCTGCCCGGCGGCCTGCCGGCTGGCCGACAGCCCCCCCTCCATGGCCAGGTTCTGGTACTGCTCCAGGAAATAAATGGCGGAGAAGCTTCCAACGTTCCCCAGGTTCTTCTCGAAGAAAGAGAGGTAAGCCGGGTCGCCGGAGGCAGCGTAAATCTCGCCAACCGCGAGCAGGAGGTCGTCGGCTGTTTCCGTTTCCAGTTTTTTGGCGTACTCCAGGGCGGCTTCGCCGTCGTTGATGCTTAAATACTGCAGAGCCGCGCCGATCACATTGTAAGCAGAATCATATTGAATCGCCGTTTTGGCTTGTTCGATGGCGCCGGCATCTTCCAGGCTCATCAATTTCTCAAAAGCAGCAACCCGCACCTGCGACCGGGGGTCGGTGGCGGCCATTTCCTTCAGTCGGGCCAGCGCCGCCTCGCCGGCGCTTTCATCAATATTGGAAACGGCAATGCCCCGGATGGCCCAGAAATCATCTTCCAGGGCATCTTCCATCAATTTCCGAACCTGTGACGTAGCTCCGTTTTCCAGCAATAATACCGCCTCATAGCGGTCGAGGAATTTGGGGGCATGGTAATATTGGTAGAGAAGCGCCTCTTCTGTTTTATTGTCCTGGGTTTCAGCCAGCAGCACGCGGTCGGCATCGAAGTTGACCAGTACAGGTTGTTCCGGAACGTCGAACCTGAAGGCCTGCGTACGCTGGTCAATCCAAATCTTTTTCCGGACCGGTTCTTTTCCATCCAGGTAAATGTCAACGGCGACCGGCAGCTGGAAGATAGGAGGCATGGTGCCCGGATCCTGAAGTTGTTCTACCTGGAGAGTTACCTGCCTTTGTTCGGCATCGTAGCCATAAGTTACATTCAGGCGGGGATGCCCCTGGCTGAAAAACCATTGGTTGAAGAACCAGTTGAGATCCTCGCCGGTAACCGCCTCAAATGCCAGGCGCAGGTTGTGGGCCTCCACGGCAGTATACGCATTATCCGTCAGGTATTTGCCGAGGGCCGCCCAGAAAGCTTCGTCGCCTACATAATTGCGCAGCATGTGCAGCACAGCGCCGCCTTTGTTATAGCTGTGGGCGTCGAACATATCTTCCTTGTTCTCATAGCCAAAATGGATCAGCGGGTGGATGTCGCCCCGGGCAGAACCGAAATAGCCGCTCCATTCGCTGAGCAGGTGGTAATCGGCCGCTTCCTTCCCGTACTGGTGTTCTATCCAGAGGTATTCGCTGTAGTTGGCAAACCCTTCGTTCATCGTCAGGTTGGCCCAGCTTTCGCAGGTCACCAGGTCTCCGAACCAATGGTGGAACAGTTCATGGGCGATGATGCTCTCGTTGTGGTTGTCGATCAGTTCCCGGCGGTGTTTTTGCACAAAATCGCTGAAAATAACGCTGGTGGTATTCTCCATAGCCCCGGAGACGTAATCCCGGACGACGACCTGGGCATATTTGGGCCAGGGATATTTCACGCCCAGCTTGTCCGAGAAGAAAGTGAGCATCTCCCGGGTATTTGAAAAGATGGCACGGGCGTCTTCTTCGTATTCGGGTTCGACGTAGTAGAGGACCGGTTTGCCTTCCCACTGCTCCTCGGCCACTGCGTAATCGCCGATAGCCAGCATGAACAGGTAAGGCGCGTGGGGTTGGTCCATTTCCCAGTGAAAGGTCGATGTTCCATCCTCGTTATCCTTTTTTGAGCGCAGCACGCCGTTGGAAAGCACCTCCAGCCCCTGTTCAACGGTGACGATCATTTCCTGGGTACAGCGCTCATTAGGTTTATCGATGGTGGGAAACCAGCGCGAGTTGTGTTCCGTTTCCCCCTGCGTCCAGATTTGGCGGGGCTTGCCGGCTTCCTCTCCCCGGGGGTTGATGAAGAACAGGCCCCGGTCGGAGGTAATGGCCGCGCTTCCTCCCGATTCGGAAGGCGTTGCGGTATAGTCGATAAAAAGCGTGTATTCTTCCTCCCGGGTGAAAGGGCGGCCGAGGAAAACCGTAAGTTTTTCCCCATCGTATTCGTACTTCAGCGGATCGGGGTTCCCGGCAAAGGACACCTGGTGGAAAGCAAACCCTTTGGCATCGAGGACCACGGTTTCGGCGGGGTAGAAAAAAGGCTTCAGCCGGAGGGTGGCTTTGCCCAGCACCTGTTCCTTTTCCCAGTCGAAGCGCAGGTCGAGCCGGGTATGGAGCAAATCGTTTTCCCGTTTATGGCTGGACTGATAAACGGGCAGTTCGTTCAGGATTTTTTCGGAATCGTTTTCAGCGGGCGACTTTTTCGGCGCGGTGACGACCATGGTATCCAATTGCCGGAATTCGTACTCCGGAACCGGGGCGACCACTACCTTTTGCCCGGTAGAACAAGAGGCCAGAAGGGCGGCGGCGGCCACCGCATATAACCAATTCTTTTTTTGCATCATCACCATCAAATTTAAAGGCCACAAAGATAATTCATTGAGCGGATCAAAACGCTCACTTTTAGCATTTTAGTACAAAAAAACAAACGCCCGGAGATCGGCCGGGCGTTTATATTGCTTTTTTGTGACAAAAGTCAGCTCACTTCTTTGGCAGCCAGCTCTTTGAGGAAAGATTCCAGGTGGCGGTTGAAAGCCTCCGGATGTTCCATCATAGGAGCATGGCCGCATTCGTCGAGGAAAACCAGTTTGGAATTCTCGATCAGCTCGTGGAACTTTTCCCCCACAAAGGAGGGGGTGATCTGGTCCTCCCTGCCCCAAACCAGAAGGGTGGGCGCTTTGACCTGATGCAGCTTATCGCTGAGGTTGTGGCGGACGGCCGATTTTGCGGTGGCGATGACCCGGATGGCCTTATTGCGGTCGTTGACGATATCAAAAACCTCGTCGACCAGTTCTTTGGAAGCGACATCGGGGTCGTAGAAGGTCGCCTGAGTTTTCTTTTTGATGAACTCGTAATCTCCCCGCTTGGGGAAACTCGTCCCCATGGCGCTTTCAAACAGGCCTGAACTGCCGGTGAGGATGATGGAGTTCACCTTGTCCGGCCGCGCCAGCGCATACAGCAGGGCAATATGCCCTCCGAGGGAGTTGCCCAGCACATTCACCTTCTCGTACTTTTTGTACTCTACAAAATCAATCACGTAGTCAACCAAACCCGTAACAGAAACTTTGCGGATGGGCAGCTCGAAGATGGGAAGAATGGGAACGACGACGTTGCATTTTCCGGAAAAATGCTCGATGATCCCTTCGAAATTGCTCAGTGCACCGAATAAACCGTGGAGTAATAACAGCTTTTCCTCACCGCCCCTTGTTTCAATGTACTTGAATCTTCCTTCTTCTTTAATTTCGTATTCCATCTAGTTGAAGATCAATGATTAAGAAATGCCGTTACGACAAACTTTGCCGGCTGGCGAAGCCGGGGAGCTGCGGTTATCGGCCGTTTGCGGAAAGCCCGAAACTACAAATTTTACCCAAAAAAGTTCCTGTTCAATGGATCTTTGAGCTTGCCCGGAAGCGGCGCTGCGAAGGCGAACCCGACTGCCAACGAGGCCGCGGCAGGGCAGGCAAGGCTCCGGAAGCCGTCATTTGCAGCCCAAACAGCCTGTCTAAACAAGCTACAACTGCGGATTTCAAACCGGGAAGTTATTTATTAATCACTACTAATGCAAAAATAATCTTTTTATCGCGATCGTCCAATTTAGCCCTACATTGTACCCTTTACACTATAATTTTCGTGTTTTATCCATCATTCGAATATCTAATTTGTAAATTGTTGTAAGCTTTTTCTTACCTTTGGGGTTTGAAGGATGTATAGTATTCCTTACTAGCTAAACGTTAAGACCAATTAATAATTCATTAATCAAACTAAACGAACATGCGTCTGATAGTTAAATTACTGATCTTCTCCCTGGCTATCGGTTCTTTACAATCCTGTGTTTCCAAGAAGAAATACGATGAACTGCTTGCAGCCAAAGAACGCACCGACCAGGCCCTGGCCGAAACTCAGGCAAAGGTAAAAAGCCTGGAAGAAGAGAAAGCCCAACTCGAAGCGGACCTCGCTTCCACCAAGGAAGAGTTGAACGGCAAGATCAGCGCCCTGGAAGGTGACCTGAACTCGATGAAGAGTCAGATGAGCCAGGTCCAGGAAAAGCTCAATATGACCGAAGCTGAACTCAAGGCCCTCAAAGATGAGATCAACGGCATCTTCGGCGCCTATGCTGACAGCGGCCTCAAACTGGAAGACCGCGACGGCCGCCTCTACGTCGTTACGGATGAAAAAGTCCAGTACGCCAGTGGTTCTACCCGCCTCGGCAGCGACGAAAGAGCCGCTTTGGATAAACTGGCCGGCACGCTCAAGGAAAATCCGAAGCTTCAGCTGATGGTCGTCGGCCATGCCGATACCCAGAAGATGAAGGAAGGTGCCAGCTACCGCGACAACTGGGACCTGAGCGTAGCCCGGGCCAACGAAGTCGTCCGCTACCTGATCCGCAAAGGTGCCAGCCCGGAACAACTGACGATCGCCGGCCGCGGCGACACCCAGCCTGTTGGCGACAATAAGACCGCTGACGGCCGCAAGATGAACCGCCGCACGGTTGTTCAACCGAACCCGGACCTGGGTGGATTGATGAAAGGCAACGAATAAATCCAATTCCATTCTTGCCAGAAAAAGAAAGCCGGACGGGAATTCCCGCCCGGCTTTCTTTTTTATTTCTCCAGAATAATAGCCTTTCTATCGTAACTGATCCCGGTGAATATCCCTACTGCGTCTACCGTCCCTTCCAGGTTGGATATGATCGGGCTCGGCTGGGCAAAGGGGTTGCCGTTGGAGCCGAGGGCATCCCCCACACTCTCCAGAAACTCGTAATAACTTCGGTCAATATGAAAAAGGGTGGAAATGACCGTATCTCCCTCTGAATAATTATAGCCCGTTCCGAATACCGCCGTCCCTTCCAGTATGCGGTCATCCACCGAAAAGTCCTGGACGGCACTGCTGTCGAGGCTGCTCTGATGGAACATCCGCCGGTAGTAATTCCTCTCGCTGGTATCGTCCGTAAAATAGGTGAGCACCCGCGCCAGCGTGTCCGACTCCGCAAACTGAACGACCAGGCTGTCTATTTCCACTGCCGGCAATATGCGCGTGGTGCCGGATATGGTCCGTCCGTCGGGGAGCGTAACCGATAACTCAAAGGGGGCGATGGTATCAAATGGCACCTTTTCGGAAGAGTAGTAGTTGAAGACTTTCCGTGTCTGCGGGTTGAAAGCCAGCCGGTTCTCCAGTACGTAGGTTCTTCCATTGTGGGCAATCTCTATCCGCGCACTGTCTATCAGGATATTGGAGAGGAAATCCTGGTTCAGGGCAGGAAAAGGATCGAAGAAAGGCTGGCTGCGGCTCAGCAGGAGAGAAAACGGCTGGCCCGGTTCCAGATAGCACTCCAGGATGATGCGGCTCTCGTATTCCGGCAGGTCGATGTCGACTTCCTGCTCCAGGTCGCAGGCCCATAAGGCCACTATGGCCAGGACTGCCAACAACAACGATCGGTGTAATTGGTACATATACGTTAAAATTTAAAATTCCAGGTTATTGACGGAAGAACAGGAAAGAGGGAAACCTGCTTGGCGGCGATCCGGGTGGGTAAATCAATGACGCTGCCTGCCCCGCTTCTCGAGAATTCCGGCTCCAGGTAAATGAAAAAAGTATTGCGCCGGTCATAAACATTGATGACGCTGAGGGTCAGGTCGTTCTCTCCCCACTTCGGGAAGAAGCGGTAGACCAGCCCCAGGTCGAGTCGGTGGTACGGAGGCAGGCGGTAATTATTGCGTTCCCGGTAGTCGGGCACCACCGCTTCAAAGTCAGCTCCATAAATATCCTGGAAGGTAAACCGCCCGGGTGCCAGCCACCGGAGGTCGCCCGACCCGTACACAAAAGTGGCCGTAGCGGAAAGGCGCCGGCCGAACTCATATAAGAGAACCACGGACAGGTCGTGCCGACGGTCGTAGATGGGGAAAAACGCCCCGAACCCTTCCGATTCCTGGGCAAAACGCCCGTTGGGGTCGAGGGTCGAAAAGTTCTTCAGCCGGATCAGGGCCAGCGTATACCCGATCCAGCCGGTTAATTTCCCCTGTTTTTTTTCAATGCTGAATTCCATGCCGTAGGCCTCGCCTTCTCCAACAGCAAACTCCTCTTCCAACTCATCGTTGGCAAATAACTGGGCGCCGTCGACAAACTGCAGTTGGTTGTCCATGTTTTTATAATACCCTTCCAGGTTGAGCAGAAACTCATCCGCCAGGATCCAGGAGATGCCGGCTGCCACCTGATGCGACTGCTGCGGCTTCACGCGCGCCGAAGAAGGATACCAGACATCGGTAGGCAAAGCCACCCCTGCGCTGGAAACCAGATGCAGGTACTGGAACATCCTGGCATAGCTGGCTTTGGCCGACCAGCGGCTGTTGAAGCTGTAACGGGCCGCCAGGCGGGGTTCCACTCCATAATAAAAGGTATTGTCGTTGCCGAAACCGCTCAGCCGCAAACCACCGTTGACGGCGAACTGATCGGTAATGTCGATATCGTCGGAAAAGTAAATGCCGTATTCCATGCCGTCAAAGTCCTGCCCGGCAGAAAAACTGACCAGCCCGTCATCGCTTCCTGCTTTGAGGCGGCCGACGGTAAACCGGTGGTATGTCGCATTCGCTCCAAACCGGATGGTGTGCTGGTTGTTGGGTTCATAGTAAAAATCGGTTTTGAGGTTGGCATCGCGGATGTTGGACCCCACCCGGAAGGAAAAACCCGTCACCCGGTTTTGAATATTGTACTGATAATCGGAATAGGTGAAAGTGGTATTGGCGAATAAGCGGGGGGAGAAAACGTGGTTCCAGCGGGCGGTACCTGTGGCGTTGCCCCAGTCGAAATCGAAATCAAAAAAATCGCCGTTGACGCCGAAGACATCCCGGCCAAAATATCCGCTCAGGAAAAGGCGGTCCTTCTCTCCCAGCTGATAGTTGATCTTGGTATTCAGGTCGTAGAAGTAGTAGTCCGGGATGGGGTTGAAGTCCTCGGCCCCTTCTTTGGCCCGGTTGACCGCCCGGGTGAAAATATCCACGTAGGTGCGCCGGCCGGAAACGATGAACGAAGACTTCTCCTTCTGGATAGGCCCTTCCAGGGTCAGGCGGGAGGCAATCAGCCCGATGCCTCCCGAGCCGGCAAGCCTTTTATTGTTTCCCTCCTTGAGCTTGACGTCGATCACCGACGACAGCCGCCCTCCGTACTGGGGAGGAAACCCGCCTTTGTAGATCTTCAGGTCTTTGACCGCGTCGGTATTGAAGGTACTGAAAAAACCGAACAGGTGGTTGGCGTTGTAGACAACCGCCTCGTCGAGCACAATCAGGTTCTGGTCGTTGCTGCCGCCGCGGACAAAGATGCCCGTGGTGCCTTCCGAACCGGAAGGGATGCCCGGCTTCAACTGAATGGCCTTCAGGATATCGCTCTCCCCCAGCAACACCGGGATGAGCTTTGCCTCCCGGGTGGTAATGGCGTCCACGCTCATTTCCGTCGACCGGAGCTGCTCCTGGTAGGAATTGGCTTTCACCACCACTTCTTCCAGTTGGACGCCGGTGGATAAGCTCACGTTCAGGGTGGTATCGCCCGGGAGAAAGAGGTCGAAGGACCGGGGCTGAAAGCCGACATAACTGAAGATGAGCTGTACGCTATCCCGGGCCGGTACGGCTATAGAATAGAATCCGTATTCGTTGGTAGCCGTCCCGGCGCCCAGGGCCGGGGCCACAGCGGTGGCACCGATCAGGGTTTCCCCACTGTCCTCATCCGTTACTCTGCCGCTGACCGTAACGGTTTCCTGCGCGCTGCACCAAACCATGGGCAACAAAAGGAAAAAAAGAAAGCTCAAAAATCGGCACATAAGCAGAAGCAATAAGATTGAACTCCAAAATATCCTCCCCGGAGGATGATACCGAAACGGAAATGGAACAGTTTTCCCCCCCGGCCTGTTTTGGGACTCACCATATATAGGGAAGAAAAAACTATTGCTTTACCATCAGTATAACGGCATCCGGGAAAAAGGGATGTAAAGCCTACGCTACAGATTGGCAATGCCGGCGACGATTGAGGCCGGGTCGATTGGAGCTATACGCTTTCTTCAGTTCCTGGACGAAGGCATGGGGAACGGATTGTCAATCCTCATCTTCTTTTAAGATTTCATCTTCCTCGCCCAGATCCACCGCTTTTCCACGCCGCTGGACTACATCGGCATGCATTTCCTGATATTGCTGCCGGTTATTGACGATGTCCATTGCCAGGAACAGTGCCTTGCGGAAGGAGGAAGGGTCGGCTGCGTTTTTCCCGGCGAGGTCGAAGGCAGTGCCGTGGTCAGGGGAAGTCCGGACGTGGGTCAGCCCGGCAGTAAAATTGACGCCGCTGCCGAAAGAGAGCACTTTGAAGGGGATGAGGCCCTGGTCGTGATACATGGCCAGGATGGCGTCGAACTTCCGGAACTGACCGGAGCCGAAGAAGCCGTCGGCGGGAAAGGGGCCCATCACGAGCATGCCTTTCTTCTTCAGTTCAACCACGGCCGGCCGGATGAACGTTTCTTCTTCATCGCCCATCAGGCCGCCGTCGCTGGCGTGCGGATTAAGGCCCAGGACGGCAATGGCGGGGCGTTCCAGCCCGAAGTCGGCCTTCAGCGAATGGTTCATCAGCTGAAGTTTGTTCATGATCAGTTCTTTGCTCAGCGCGCCGGCAACGTCCCGCAAGGCAAGATGGTTGGTGGCCAGCCCGATCCGGAGGCCGTCGCTGATCATAAACATCAGGCTCTGCCCCTGGCCCAACTCGTGAGTCAGGTACTCGGTATGGCCGGCGTAGGGGAAGTCCGCCAGTTGCATGGCCTCCTTGCTGATCGGAGCGGTGACCAGGGCGTCGATCAGGCCCTCCCTGAGATCCCGCACCGCTGCATCCAGAGAAATATAGGCATATTTACCGCTGAGTTCGGAAGGCTTGCCTAACGTAATGTTGACATTCTCCTGCCAGCAGTTGACAATATTGACCTTCTCCGAGTAGACCTTGTCGGCAGAACGGGTGGGGTTGAAATCGACATCGTCTTCTATGATGTTTTTGTGGTAGGATACTACCTTGGAGGAGCCGTAAATGACCGGCGTGCAAATGTCAGCGATCTTTTCATGAAGCAGCGACTTGAGGATGACCTCCAGGCCGATGCCGTTCATATCTCCGATGCTGATCCCTATTTTCAGTTTTTTCATTGCTTGGTTATTCTGCGCGAGCTGTTTTCTGGTTATTGGGATTTTCCCGGGGGAATACTATCTTCGAAGCATTCATTAACCAGGGCCAAAAGAACTGGCCTTCTTTCAAAATGACCGTAAAAATAAAAAGAAAATCATTACGGCTCATTCTTATTGCCTATGAAAGCCAAGAAATCGTACGGCCAGCACTTCCTCAACAACGAACAGATCGCCGCCCGGATCGCCGACAGCCTCACCCTTGCCGGCCAGGCGTATGACCGGGTAGTCGAAGTCGGCCCGGGGCAGGGCATGCTGACCCGGTTCCTCCTGGAAAAACCGTTCGAATTGTTCGCTGTCGAAGCCGACCGCGATATGGTGCTTTACATCAGCAAACATTTTCCGGCCCTCAAAGGGCGAATCGTCAGCGGCGATTTTCTGAAGACGCCCCTGCCGGAGCTGATGCAGGAACAGCCTTTTGCCCTGATCGGCAATTTCCCGTACAACATTTCCTCCCAGATTCTTTTCAAAATGCTGAAACACCGGCAGTACATCCCCGAGTTGGTCGGCATGTTTCAAAAAGAAATGGCAGACCGGGTGGTGGCCGGCCCCGGCAGCAAAACCTACGGCGTGATCAGCGTCCTGACCCAGGCTTACTACCAGGGCGAATACCTTTTTACGGTCGATAAGGAGAACTTCTCCCCGCCTCCGAAAGTGCAATCGGCCGTCATCCGCCTTCTCCGAAAGGAACAGCAGGCACTGGGCTGCGATGAGAAATTGTTCCGCCGGGTGGTCAAACAGGCGTTCAGCCAGCGGCGGAAGATGCTGCGCAATACGATGAAGGCCTTTATCAAAGGCGATAACCTGCTGAACGACCCTTTCTTCGAGCAACGCCCCGAAAGGCTCAGCCTGGAAGATTTTGTGAAACTGGCCAACTGGATCGAAGAAAGAACCGACGGGGATTGAACTTTTCAGCGGTGAATGGGCTTGCATTATTATTCTATAAAAAAAAGTAACTATTTGGTGGGCCTGATGCCTTTGCCACGAAGACACCAAGATCGCACCAAGGCTTTGTGCAATCTTAGTGTCTTGGTGTCTTCGTGGCTAAAAAGCGGAGGGCTGCTAAATAGTTACAAAAAAAATCAGAATTATGAGCCTTGAAGAACGCATCATGCAAGACCTCAAAGAAGCCATGAAGGCCAAAGACCAGGCCGCCCTGCGGGGCATCCGCGCCATTAAAGCCGCCATCCTGCTGGAAAAGACGAGCGGATCCAAACACGACCTCTCCGGGGATATGGAAATGAAACTCCTCCAAAAGCTGGTCAAACAACGCAAAGACTCCCTCGACATCTACGAGAAGCAGAGCCGCGAAGACCTCGCCCAAACGGAACGGGAAGAGATCGAGGTCATCGAACGCTACCTCCCGAAGCAACTCAGCGAGGAAGAGCTGCGGGCCGAGATCAAAAAGATTATCGCCGAGGCCGGCGCCGATTCCATGAAGGACATGGGCAAGGTGATGGGCGTTGCCCAGAAAAAACTCGCCGGCAAGGCGGATGGGAAAACGATGTCGGGGATTGTTCGGGAGCTGCTGGCGGGATAGCGCGGCAGGAAGAGGGACAGTTATTGGTTATTATATTCAACGGGAACAGGTTTTCCTCATACCGGAAAACCTGTTCCCGTTGAGTATATGTTATTGGTTATTGCCGCTCAGACAAGCCGCTTTCTATGCGAAAAGCCTATTTTTCGTAAATTTGCGCCCGATTAATACTGCCTTACTTTTAGGTGAGCCGGACAACTGCTGGACATCAGTTGTCACGCCTGAAATTTAAACCGCAGGGAGCGCAGAGGGTCACAGAAAATGGTTAGGACTCTGTGGTTCCCCGCGCCCTCTGCGGTTAATTTTCTAAAGCAACAAAGTAGTATCAAGCAACGGGCGTAAACTTTTTCCGCCTGCCCGGTTGCTCCCGCTTACCAGGCAGGCGGAAAAAGTTTTCAAAACAATTAAAACCAAATTACACATAATGGATAAGACCTTTCTCCAACAATTAGGCCTCAAAGAATACAACGCCGGCACCAGTACCGGACAGGAATCCAGCGATTCCGGAAAATACCTGCAGTCCTTTTCGCCGGTCGACGGAAAGCTGATTGGCAACGTCAGCGAAACGACGCGCGAAGAATACGACCATGTGATCGCCAAAGCGCAGGAAGCCTTCAAAGTATGGCGGGAGATTCCCGCTCCGAAGCGGGGCGAAATCGTCCGCCAGTACGGCAATGAACTGCGCAAACACAAGGATGCCCTGGGCCGCCTCGTCTCCTACGAGATGGGCAAGAGCCTGCAGGAAGGCTGGGGCGAAGTGCAGGAGATGATCGACATCTGCGACTTTGCCGTGGGCCTCTCGCGCCAGCTCTACGGCCTGACCATGCACTCCGAACGGCCTCACCACCGCATGTACGAGCAGTGGCACCCGTTGGGCATTGTCGGCATCATCTCCGCCTTCAACTTCCCGGTGGCCGTGTGGTCCTGGAACTCCATGATCGCGCTGGTGTGCGGGGATGTGGCCGTCTGGAAACCATCGGAAAAGACGCCGCTCTGCTCGGTGGCCTGCCAGAATATTTTCCAGGACGTGCTGAAGGCCAACGGTGTGCCGGAAGGCGTCGTCAGCATCATCAACGGCAATTACGAAGTGGGGGAATACATGACCCACGATAAGCGCGTGGCCCTCGTCTCTGCCACCGGCAGTATCCGCATGGGCAAGATCGTCGGCCAGGCTGTCGCTGCCCGCCTGGGCAAAGCCCTGCTGGAACTGGGCGGCAACAACGCCATCATCATCACCCCCAGCGCCGACCTGGATGTAGTGCTGACCGGGGCACTCTTTGGCGCCGTCGGCACCGCCGGCCAGCGCTGCACCACTACCCGCCGCCTCATTATCCACGAGAGTATCTACGGCGAGGTGCGCGACAAACTGTCCAAGGCCTACGGCCAACTGCGCATCGGCAACCCGCTGGATCAGAATATCCACGTCGGGCCGCTTATCGACCGGGACGCCGTACAGAACTACCTCGGCGCCATCGAAAAAGTAAAAGCGGAGGGCGGGCGATTCGCTGTGGAGGGCGGCGTACTGGAAGGCAAGGGGTACGAAAGCGGCTGCTACGTCCGCCCCTGCATCGCTGAAGTGCAGCACGACTACGAAATAGTACACCACGAAACCTTCGCCCCTATCCTCTACCTGATTAAATACAAGGATTTGGACGAGGCCATCGCCTACCACAACGAGGTGCCCCAGGGCCTGTCGTCCGCCATCATGACGACCAACCTGCGGGAGGCCGAACGCTTCCTATCTGCCGCCGGATCCGACTGCGGCATCGCCAACGTCAACATCGGAACCAGCGGCGCCGAGATCGGCGGTGCCTTCGGCGGCGAAAAGGAGACCGGCGGCGGCCGCGAAAGCGGATCCGACGCCTGGAAGGCCTATATGCGCCGGCAGACGAATACGATCAACTACAGCGCGGAGGTGCCGCTGGCGCAGGGGATTAAGTTTGAATTATAGGAAGGTTTGTTCCCAAAACAAAACGCCATCGCCGGGGGGATACCTGGAGATGGCGTTTTGTTTCCGGGGGTGCTTCTGCCGGAACCTGTTGGCGCAGGGGTACGAAGCCCGAAAGGCCTGCCCCGCACCCGCAGGGGCGGGGTATCCTCATCTGGCGAAAAAACAGCTCGCCTGAAATGAGGAACTTATTTTTCTCCGGCCCCTTAACGTGTCCCTCATCCCCACAACCGCCCCGGATACTTTCCCTCCTCCGCCAAAACCTCAAATGCCTTTTTCACCAAATCCTTATCCTCCCGGTAGGTCACCCCGTACCACTGTTCCTTATTGGGCAGCACGCTAAGGCGGATTTCATCGTCTTTGATCAGCTGGTTCACAACGGTGGGTATGTAGAATTCGGCTCCGGGGTTGTCCTTGTTGTCTTTTACGAAATCGATGAACTGCTGGTGGATCTCATCAAAGATGTGTTGGTGGAAGCCCCAGAAGTTCATCGAGACCAGCGCCTGCCCGGACAAGGGGTGCTTCTGGCCGCCTTCTTCATAGAAGATCCCCTTATCCGTCCGGTGGATTTTATGCCGCTCCACCACATCCGTCAACAAGCCAGCCTCATCCACTTCGCAGATGCCGCGGTTGACGTGGCCAGCCTCCGAGAGGGTCTTATCCAGCTGATAGCCGATCATGGCGTAGTGGTCCGGGGCACAGTCGTTGTTCAGGAAGCGCGCCATATCTTCGAAACCGGAAATGCCGTAATAGTCGTCGGCATTGATGACTGCGAAAGGCTCATGGATGAGGTGGCGGGCGACCAATACGGCATGGGCCGTACCCCAGGGCTTTTCGCGCTCTGGCAGTTCGCCAACACCTTCGATGGGCGTATTGACCGCCTGGAAGGCATATTCCACCTGTATTTTGTCCTGAAATTTATCGCCGAACGTTTCGCGGAAGGCCGCTTCGATGTCTTTGCGGATCACAAAGACCACCTTGCCGAAGCCGGCGCGGATGGCGTCGTAGACAGAGTATTCGATGATGGGCTCGCCGCCGGGGCCGACGCCGTCGACCTGCTTAAGCCCGCCGTAGCGGCTGCCCATGCCGGCAGCCAGGATCAGTAAAGTTGGTTTCATCAGAAGTATTTTGCTTGGCGCGTTTTTTCAACAAACAAGCGGACCCGGCGCTGAACCAACCAGCGGTGCAGCAACGTGCCTCCCACCAGGAAGGCGCAGCCGAGCAGGAAGATGGCCGTCCGCGTTGCCTCCACTTCGCCGACATACGTTTTATAAAAAGGCCGGATGAAAAGCACTTCTACGGATATGACGGATGCCGAAAGCAGAAACATCAGGATGCCGGCGGCTTTTGCCTTGTTGAGAAAGCCCGGCTCCTTTCTGCGCAGGCATTTCCGCAGGAACAGGATATAGTCTTCGGCGTAAGGGTCAATTTTGATGAGTTCGCGCAGGATGTATTCCGCCTTTCCGTATTCCAGTATGTTATGCAGAGAAGCTGCCTTTCGGAACAACATTTTCTGGTAGACATCTTCGCCCCGATATATTTCGACATTATGCACAATGGCCATTTCGATGACTACATCCACCATGAGCAGGTGTTTCTGATAGGCCCCCACCTCAAAGAGCGCATTCACGTATGCGGTGATGAGCTCGAAGTACTCTTCGAACTCCAGCCGTTTGATTTCTTCCTCCTTGTCTTCATAGAAACGGATGATCCGGCGGTAGTTGGCCGCATCGATCTCCCGGAAATCGCGGAATATTCTGGAGTGGTATGTCGACTGATATAAAGGCATACGTTCAAATGAGCTCTAATTCATACAATACCGGTTTGCTCGGGCTGGCGTCGATCTCGAAACTTGCGATCTGCATGTTCAGCAAATATAAGCCATCTTTTACGGAATTGTTCACGAAAATAAGCTCGGTAATGGTACAATCTGTCCGCGGGTGATTCGGATAATTCCAGAAGGCCCGATGGCTGAGCAGTTTTCCGCCGTCCTCCTCCCGGTCAACAGAGGGCAGGTCGATCAGGAGGTGGCGGATGCCTTTTTCCAGCAGAAAACTAATGGCTCCGTGGTGAATATAAGGTGGGTTGGCACCGGAATAATTCGTCCTCAGCTTCAGTTCATCGTTGGGCAAAGTACGGAGGACGAGGGCTTCGGTGGAAGGCGCGCCGGCAAGAGCCTGTTCGAGCTGCTCGCGGAAGATCACGCGGTCGCCCTCATCGGTTCTGGTGGGATAGAGGCTCAGCAGCAGGGCCGGAAAGTGGAACTGCTTCAGGCACCGGTTGATCGTGTAGGGTTCTTTGGCGATATGGCCCACGCATTCGGTGTGGGTCCCGTTGCCGTGGGGGTTAAACCGCACGTTGAGGAAGTTCAGCGGGCCGCCCCGGGCGGTAGAACCTATAAAATCGCCGGCCACCACCGGGGCGGTTTCCATCGGCGGCGCGTAAAAGCAATTGACAGTTTCCAGCCCTTCCCGAAGGGGGATGGCAATGTCCAGAGGTTTGGACAGGTCGGCCCGGTAGCTGCGGCCCTGGTATTGGAAAGTGATCCACATAACGATTATGGTAAATACGAACAGGTTCTCAGTAGTTCCGGGTATCAGCCCCCCAGGCCAGTTTGGAGCGCATGGTTTCCATGAACCCCACATCCTGCAAATGCAGGAGCTTGACCGAAAAGTCGTTTTTCCGGACGGCCAGCTGGTGAGCGGCGGTAACCGTCTCGAAACGCGAATCGAGGGTACACAGGAAATTCTCCGCCCGCCCTTCGATCTCAAAGGAAACCACGGAGTCGTCGGAGATGACGATCGGCCGGACATTGAGGTTGTGGGGCGCAACCGGAGTGATGACGAAGTTGCCCGAGTTGGGAAAGATAATGGGCCCGCCGCAGCTCAGGGAATACCCGGTGGAGCCGGTGGGAGTGGCCACGATGATGCCGTCGGCCCAGTAGGTATTCAGGTATGCCCCGTTGATAAAGGTGTGGATGGTCACCATGGAAGAGGTGTCCCTTTTCAGCAAGGTGCAATCGTTGAGGGCGAAGCGGATTTCTCCGAAAATGGGGAGGTTGGATTCCAGGAAGAGCATGCGTCGCTCGTCGATGTTGTACATGCCCCGTTTGACGAGGTCGATGGCTTCGGCGATCCGCTTTTTCTCGATAGAGGCCAGGAAGCCGAGGCGCCCCAGGTTAATACCCATGATAGGGACGTTGCTGTCCCGGATATGAGTAGTGGCGCCGAGGATGGTGCCGTCGCCGCCGAGAGTGATGAAGAGGTCAAATTTCTTGACGCTGAAATCCAGGTATCCTTCGAATTCGCCGACATCCCGTTTGAACGCTATTTTGTCTTTGATCTGCTCCAGGTAAGGGGCGTAAACGTAGGCGTTAATGCCTTCTTTGTGGAGCGCATCGAACAGGTGCTGGACATGCGGAATATCTTTTTCCTTGAGCAATTTGCTGTAAACGACTACCTGCATAGCTGAGGTTGGAGGGCCTGTTGTTTAAATATTCAGGTTGAGATGTAAAAATAACCCATTTTCCATTAAATCATTGAAGCTGTATTCGATTTGTATCACCTTATCGTAATAGAGCACGATATCCAGGCCGATTCCGCCGCCCCAGAGCAGCCGGTTGCTCAGGGCATTCAGCTGGCCGGTGTAGGGGTCGTTGGCGTATCCCAGGTCGTTATTCAGGGAGAGGTAAAACCGGACGGGCATTTTTCGGAAAGCCTGAATGGGAACAGCCTTGCCGAAGTCCAATCCCCACTCCAACAGCTGCAGGCGCAAGGCCGAACGCCCCAGTACCATGTCGAGCCCGTCCATAATGTAATATTCGTAGCCGTGGAGGGACATGCTTCCGAACCCCATGGCCCGGTTGTCGTTGTACGGTTGCTGATGGCGGATGAAGGAGTATTTGGCACCGCTTTCCAGGCCGAGGCTCCACCGTTGGCCGAAGGGCAGGTAGCGCCGGTAGCTCGCCCAGAGGGTCAGGGCGTCCCGGTCGCCGAAAATGCCGAGGCCATCTTTTTCGAGGACGGCGTTGAAAAAGGATCCTTTCCAGGGGTAGGGCCTTACGTCGCGCTGGTCAACAGAAAAGCTGTAGGCCAGCAGGAAATAGCGCTGGAAGTTGCGCCCGTTGAGAAAAAAGTCGGGGTTCTTTTCCCGGGAGACGATGTCGTCCACCCGGTTTTGCCGGTAGCCGGCGATGAGTTCGTGAGAAGCTTTGATGCGAGGCCGGTACGACAGGGCCAGGTTGGCGTGAAAACGCTGGTAGATAAAGTTTTCTCCATCCCGGAAAAAATCCTGTTTATTGCCCGTCGTAGCGTAATTGATCTCCCGGTTGCGCAGATAGGCCACTTCGGCCGACAGGCCCGTCGTTTGCGCCTTATCGAAAAAGGGCAGGCTGTAACTGAGGGCATACTTTCGGGTGTAGCCGTACTTTGCCGATATCTTCAGGCGGTCCCGGTTGCCGGTGAAATTGAGGTGGGCAAACTCCATGCCGAAGTTGAGGCGCTGCAGGGAGCGCCCCTGTTCCACCCACCAGACATTGAAGTTCCTGTCGGCCAGCTCAAAGATGGGGACGGGATAGAGATACCATGTTTCGTCCACATCCACCAACAGATGTACCTTATTGGACTCGCCTTCCCAGGCTTTGAAACTGATCTCGGCACGATTGAAAAGGCCGGTGTTCATGATGAGTTCCTCACTTCGGTTCATCAGTGCCGACAGGTCGCTGAGGCTAACCGTATCGCCCTCTCCGACCAGCATTTCCCGTAGTATGATGCTCTTCTTCGTCTTTTTATGGCCCCGAACGCTTATGCTGTCGATATAAACAAAATCAAGCTGAGCAACCGCGACGCAGGGAGCGGCGAATAGCGCCAGTAAAATAAGTATACGCATAGAGTTCCACCTAATCTGAAGTTCTGAATCCTGTGGAGATAAATGGGGTCACCCGTCTGACGCTGGACAAACTGGCTGTTGTCTGTTGACTGTTGTCTGTTGTTGCCAACAATTGGCAGCAGGTTGGTGCCGGAGAACTGTCAACCAACAATCGGCACGATCAACGTGTCCATCATTAGACGGGTAGCCGGCAAGTGCTATTCCGTTCTGTTTTCCAAGGGTTTGTAAAAAGGCGAGTTTTTCTCTCCTGCCTAACAAGTTAATACTTTTCGCAAAAAGCCAAAAGAGAAAGGCGGGAAATAGATACAATACAGGCTGAATATCTCGCTTCTGCCATTATTCCGGATGGTAAAAGCTCATTTCATTTGGGGGCGGGGATTAAGAAAAAAATCAGAAGCTGCCTAAACATTGAGGTACGACATCAGCGCGTCGTAGCGCTCCTGAAGCGAGCCGACGTAGTCTGCCTCGTTGAAGGAGGCTTTGATCTCGTAGTCGAAACGCTCGAAAGTGGCGATGATCGACTGAATGTTCTGGCGATTGATCTTGATGGTGATGTCCACCCGGGTGGATTCCAGGTTGGTGGTAATGAAGGAACTCAGGACGGCTGCATTTTCCGACTCGACGATGCGGGCGATCTCCGCCAGGGAATAATCGCGCTTGCTCATTTCCAGGACGACGATGCTTCCGGGTTCGGAGAAGGAGGCCGTTTGGGCAAAATACAGGAGCAGGGCCTCCAGGGTCACTACGCCGATATAATTCTCTTCCTCGTCGACCACCGGGATGAGGGTGAGGTGATATTCGGCCAGCAGGCGGAGCAGCTCGTAAATATGGTCTTTCCGGCTGGCATAAGGCCGGACCATGGACAAGCTGAAGGAGCCGACTGGTTCGCCGGCATCGTAATTCAGGATATCGTCCTCGGATATAAGCCCCAGGAGTTGCTTGTCATTGACGATCGGCAGGTGGCGGACGTAGAAGTCATCCATCATACTGATCGCTTCCTCTCCGGTGTCGGAGGTTCTCAGCGGAATAATGTCGTCGGAAATCAGTGTTTCAGCAATCATCGCATCTGTGTTCTGGTCAAAGTAACGTCAGTAAAACGAAAGTAAGGCATAGGCTGTTGAAAAAAATTCTGTTAAAGTCTCCTGCCTGTTGTATTCCTGTCGGTAATATTACGTTCCGGCGCATTTTCTGTTGCCCGCCGGGCGCTCACTCCAGAAGTTTTCTTTTCTGCGAGGTAAATTCTTCTTCTGTAAGCAGTCCTTTTTTCCGGAGTTCACCCAGCCGTTTGAGTTGTTCCAGCAGGTCGGGTTGCCCTTCCAGTACGTCCTGCTGTTCTTCGGGTTCTTTTGCCGGGGCTTCTTCCCCTGCCGGTTGCTGCCGGAGGCGAAAGCCATTTTTTTCAAAGGCTTCGAACTCCGGCTGTATCCGCAGGAAGGCCAGGGCGTCGTGTTCTTTGATGCGCTGGAAGTCGTTGAAGCCGTTCGCCACTGCCTGGTCGAGGTGATAAAAGGACTTTTCCGGCCTTTCATTCAGGGAATAGGCGCAGGCCAGGTTGAAATGGGTAGCGACGTCCTGTGGCTCAATATCCAGAGATTTATTGAAATCTTCAATAGCCCCGTCGTAATCATAGTCTTTATATTTTTTGATCCCGCTGGCTTTGTAGGGGTTGCTGCGCGGGGGGCGGGGCTTGGGGCGCTGGTACTGCCGTTGCTTCGGGGCATCGTATCGTCGGTCGTAGCGCCGTTCTCTTCTTTCTTCGCGCTGTTCTTCCCGGCCGCGGCGGCGGTACTCCCGCTCCCGGCGGTCGTAGTCCGTATCTCGTTTTCTTGCGAACTGCCGGTTGTACTTGCGGTCAAAAACCTCCTGGTCCATCGAAAAGAAGGCTATGGCATCGATCAACCCTACGATCCATATGACGGGGAACCAGCAGAAGATCAGATAAAAAATCCCCAATCCTGTCTGCCCCAGATAGAACCGGTGAACTCCAAGCCCTCCGAGGAACAGCGCTAATATGCCGGCTACATTCTTCTCCTTCATTTGCGGTATTGATGATTGAAGCTATCCCGCAGGCTACCCGTCTAAGGTTGGACACTCGATGCTTTCGGCACACGCTTGGCCTCGACTCCGCTCGGCTTTCCCCTTTCTGCTGTCCAACCTTAGACGGGGAGCCATCCCACAGGATAAACTCAATATAAACAATAATTTATAATAAAGACAATGGTCAAAGGTAGGTTTTGTTTTATCGAAAGCGGATAATGCTGAAATTTGTTAGACGACAGGGGGGCAATTGCCGATGAAACATGGGCAGCCAGTACCCGAAGTGCCCCTTTGGGGATAACCGGCCTTCGTTGCAGAGGCATCAATGACGCCCTTTTCTTTTTCCGGGGGTAAAAATCTTACAGGTGAGCACGGTGAAATCGTCCGGATAGCTCTTTCCTCCTTTGAATATTTCCAGCCGTTCCATGAGTTGCCGGTTAAACGAGGAGGCCGACAGTTTGTAGTTGTTCCGGACAAAGCTGTAGAGCATTTCTTCGTTGAGATAGTCTCCCTTTTCATTTTGCAGGTCGGTCAGGCCATCCGTGAAGGACAGGACGATCGCTTCTCCTTCCAGGGGGACACAGCCAACCTCTATTTCCGGCAGTTCCGGGAAAGACCCCAGGATGGTGCAACCTTTATTGAGCAGGTGCATTTCGCCGTCATTGACCAGGACGGGCGGGTTGTGGCCGGCATTGACGTACCGCAGCGCCTGCTTTTCCGTGTCGTATTCTGCGATGAAAAAAGTAATAAAGCGCTCGCCCTGAGTGATGAGGTTCACTGAGGTGTTCAGGTCCCGGATAAAAGCATCCAGGGCGGTACGTTTGTTGATCAGGGTATGGAAGTTGGCCTGGAAGTTGGCCATCAGCAAGGCCGCCGCAACGCCTTTCCCGGAAATATCGCCCACGCAGAAGACGATCTTTCCATCCCCGAACTCGATGAAGTCGAAGTAATCCCCCCCGACGCCAAAGTGAGGCTTGTATATACTGGCTAGTTCGTACCCCGGCTTGTTGGGCATGTTGGTCGGGATGAGCATGCGCTGCATTTCGCTGGCCAGTTCCATTTCCCGTTTCAGGCGCTCCTGCTCCAGCTGGCGCTTGAACAAGCGTTTATTTTCAATCGCTACCGCAATGATGTTCGTGATGGTCGTAATGAATTGTACCTTGTTGTACATGTCTTCCTCTTCGCTGAAGCCTCCGATGAAGACATAGGCAATGGGGTGTTCTTTGTGGCGGACCGGGATGACCACGTCGAACTGCCGGAACAGCGGATGCTCGGTGTCCTCAACGTTGTTGAGCCGGGTGTATTTTTCGAAATGGCTGCTGATGTCCGCCGTCAGCAATTCCTCCTTGATACCGATGGAGGACGCGCAGGACCAGTCGTCCTCATCGCGGATGTAGAGCGCCATTTTCTTGACGCCGATCTCCCAGCTGAGGAAGGATTTGTACATATTGAAAAGCCCTTCCGCCGAGACGTTATTGTTGATCGCCTGGGTGATATTCAATAGCCGGTTGATCTGAAGTTGCTTCAGGTTCAGCTCCCGTTCGAGCGCCTCGATATTGGACAATCCTTTTCTCAGTTCAGAAAAACCAGACATTATGATTAAACTTAAGGACACAAACTATAGTAAAGATATAAAAAACCCCTGCTAGGCTTATAGCGAAAAGGCGAATTTAGCAACCTGTTAACATGAATATCACCATTCTCGAGCCATTCCTGTCCGGAAGCCATCAAAAATGGGCGGAAGGTTACCAGGCCCACAGCCGCCATGAAGTCCGGATACTATCCTTAAAAGGGCGTTACTGGAAATGGCGCATGCACGGCGGTGCCGTAAGCCTGGCCGGGCAGTTTGCCGGCGGGGGCAGCAGGCCAGGCCTCCTCCTGGCGACCGACATGCTGGATGTGGCGGCATTTCTGGGCCTCACCCGGAAGCACACCGCCGGCATTCCCGTGGCCACCTATTTCCACGAGAACCAGGTCACCTATCCGTGGTCGCCGGCAGATGAAGATGTAAGCCTGCGCCGCGACAACCACTATGGGTTCATCAACTACACTTCAGCCCTTGCCTCGGGCCGCATTTTTTTTAATTCTCATTTCCACCGCCGCTCCTTTATGGATGCCCTTCCGAGCTTCCTCGGGCAGTTTCCGGATGCCCGGGGCCTGCACCATGTCGGTGACATCCAGGAAAAAAGCAGCGTGCTTGCGCTGGGCATGGCCCTGAGCAGCCTCGACCTCGCCGGGAAGCCCGTCAAACATGCTGAACCCACCCTGCTCTGGAATCACCGCTGGGAATACGACAAGGCACCGGAAGAATTCTTCAATGCTTTATTCCGGCTCAAAGCGGAAAGGATTCCCTTCAAACTGATCGTCCTGGGCGCTTCTTATGAACAATCTCCCGAGATATTCCGAACAGCACGCCACGTCCTCAAAGAGGAGATCATACACTTCGGTTATACCCAAAGCCGGCAACAATATGCCCGGCTGCTATGGCAGGCCGACATCCTTCCCGTCACCAGCCGGCAGGACTACTTTGGCGGAAGCGTAGTAGAGGCCATTTACTGCAACTGCTTTCCGCTCCTTCCCAACCGGCTTGCCTATCCGGAACACATCCCTGAAAAAGAACGCCATCGGCATCTTTATGAAAATGAGGAGGATTTTTATGCTAAATTGCGGGATGTGGCCTTAAATGTCCGGGCCATTCGGCAGAATGCGGCCTTCCGGCATTTTGTGGACAGGTACGATTGGAGTAATTTAGCAGCGGAGTACGACGAGATATTCGGCCAAATGGCCAGCGAAGCAGGAAATAAATAATACGGTATGAGGTTCATTGCCTACCAGGATAAGAAAATCGCCTACCAGGTAGAAGGGAAAGGCACCGCAGTGGTGCTTATCCATGGTTTTTGTGAAGACAGCAGCATCTGGGAGGAATTCCAGGCCGACCTGCTTGAAGAAAGTCATCGCGTTATTCGCATCGACCTGCCTGGTTTTGGCCGGTCGGAGACGCTGCCTGGGGTAAGCATAGAACAAATGGCGCAAGCCGTACATGCCGTCCTGTTCAAATTGAAGGCCAGGGAAATCATATTCATCGGCCATTCAATGGGGGGATATGTCGGGCTGGCCTTCGCCCGCCTCTATCCGAAAATGCTGCGGGGCCTCGGCCTTTTTCATTCCCATCCCTACGCCGACAGCGAAGAAAAAAAGGAAAACCGCCGCAAAAGTGTAGAATTCATCAAACGGCAGGGGCACGCCCTTTTTGTCAAGCAGCTCATTCCCGGCCTCTTCAATGAGAAGTTTGCCAACAGCAATGCTTTCCTGCTGGAAAAGCTGACTTACCGGGCTGCCCGGGGGCAAAGCGCCGGGGTAATCGCCGCCCAGCAGGCCATGATCGAAAGGCAGGATGAAACGCAGACGTTATCCAGCCTCGACGTCCCGGTACTCTTCATCCTCGGAGAAGAAGACCAGGCCGTGCCGGCTGATCACGCCGAACAGATACATCTGCCGCAGACGGCCTCCATCCATATTCTGGAAAGGGTAGGCCACATGGGGTTGTTCGAAGCCAGAAAGAAAACGCAACGGATCGTCCGGCAATTTGTAGATTTTTGTGAAGAAAACTAAGCCGACTGATGGTTAAGGACACCTTGCTTTTTGTTCTGGCGATCGTCCCCGGCCTGCTTATCTGCTGGTACATTTACCGCATGGATAAGTACGAGAAGGAGTCCCGCCTGCAACTGGCCATAACTTTTGCCCTCGGCATGGCCATTACTTATCCGGTGCTGAAGATCGAGGCCTGGGCCACTTATTCGGGCTGGGGCGGGACGCAAAACCTGGGTGCTGTATTTTTTTCTTCTTTTGTGGTAGTTGCCCTGACCGAAGAACTGGCTAAATACCTCGCTCTGCTGAGTTATCCTTATTCCCGCCCTTTCTTCAATGAACCCATGGACGGCATCGTCTACGCGGTGATGATCAGCATGGGTTTTGCCACCCTCGAAAATATCCTTTACGCCGGAAAATTCGGCTTTCAGACCACTCTCCTCCGGGCCTTCACCGCCGTGCCGGCTCACGCCTCCTTCGCTATTATTATGGGATATTTTATCGGGCGGTCCAAGTATGCTTTTTCGGTTGCCTCCAAAAGGCAGCTCATCGGCCTGGGCCTGCTTGTCCCCGTAACGGTACATGGCGTCTATGACCTGTTCATCCTGCAGGAATATTATGAAGAGCTCATGATCCTGGCCCTGGCCCTGCTTGGCGCCAGCATATACATCGCTACCAAGCTCATCCGGAAGCACCAGGAAAATTCTCCTTTTAAAGGGAATGAGGAAATGAATGAATAGGAGCTTTGCCCAATCATTCCTTCATTCCTTCATTCCTTAACTTCTCATTCCCCGCATGCCGTTCCGCATCCCGTTTGGTCTTCTTATCGAGGTTTTTCTTTATGGCCTCAGTGAGGTCTATGCCGGTTTGGTTGGCCAGGCAGATGAGCACGAAGAGCACGTCGGCCATTTCGTCGCCCAGCTGGGATTTGGCGCTGGCGGCGTCTTCCGTCTTTTTGAAGGACTGTTCGCCGTACAGGCGGGCCATCAGGCGGGCCACTTCGCCCACCTCCTCCATTAGTATGGCGGTATTGGTCAGTTCATTATAATAACGTATGCCGACGGTGTTGATCCAGCGGTCGACGGTTTGCTGCGCTTCCTGGATGGTCATGCTATTCCGGGTTTTTGCTGTCTACAGATATGGTGACCGGGCCGTCGTTGACCAGGCGTACCTGCATCTCAGCGCCGAACTCCCCGCTCTGCACATCGCGGCCGGCGGTAATTTCCAGCACCTTGATGAACTTTTCGTACATCGGTATGGCGAACTCCGGCCGGGCCGCCCGGATGAAGGAAGGCCGGTTGCCCTTTTTGACGCTGGCGTGCAGGGTGAACTGGCTGACGACGAGCAGCTCGCCGTCCACGTCTTTGACCGAAAGGTTCATCTTGCCTTCCTCGTCGTTGAAGATGCGCATCTTGGCTATTTTGTTGCAGAGCCATTCGATGTCTTCGTCGGTGTCTTCATCCTCGATGCCGAGCAGGACGAGCAGGCCGGGGCCGATCTCGCCTACCGTTTTGTCGTTGACGGTTACAGAGGCTTCGCTTACGCGTTGTAGGATGATTCGCATGTTATTAGTTGATGATTTACATGTTTTGAGGCTTCGGCAGGAGCCGAATATCCAAATTTTCAGAACAACGTCGGCTGCCCCCCGATCCGTTGGTGCAGTTCCGGGGAGTCGTTTTTCACCGAATTCACCTTGTCTGACACCTGATAGTAGTCCAGGATATTATCCGGCGGAGGCTGGAGGAGTTCCATGACCTGTTCAAAAGAAAGGTCTTCGAGCCAATGTTCTTGTTTCTTGCGGGTGGGCAATACCATCGGCATGCGGTTGTGCAGCGGCGCCACTTCCTTATTGGGCGGGGCGGTAATGATGGAGAAGGTCTTCACCGCATAATCGTCTTTGTACCACACGTCCCAGATGCCGGCGAACAGCAGCAGTTCGCCGTTTTTATGAAAGATGCGGTAGGGTATTTTTTTGCCTCCCTCGTTGCGCCATTCGTAGAAGCTGTCGGCCAGCACCAGGCAACGGCGTTTGCGGACAGGGATGCGGAAAGAAGGTTTGGACCCGATGCCTTCCATGCGGGCATTGATCATTTTGCCGGCATTTTTGCCATCCTTCGACCAATGCGGGATGAGCCCCCAGATCAGGTACTCCAGGCGTTTGGGATGCTCGTTGGTGATGACATAAGCATGCTGGGTCGGGGCAATATTAAAGCTCAGGCGCAGGTTCTGGCCGGTCTCTATGTCCCCCAGTTGCTCTTTCACCTTTTCCGGGGAGGCCACGAAGGAAAACCTTCCGCACATACGTTTCAATTTTTTTGTTCGGTTCAATCCGCCCTTGCCACATCCGTTTCCGGCATTTGCCAGGACCGGCAAAGTTTTTTCACCTCTGTCCACACAATTATTCTACCACAAATACTTTGGCCGGAGGATAACGTTGAAAACAAGCAGTTGGGGCGCTTCTTTTATGATTATCCACACCCGTTTTTTGTGGTTTCCCTAAAGGTAAGAAAACCAGCCATTTGACGAAACCCTTTTTCCACACGAAATGTGGGCCAGGGCCTTTATAACCGGCCCGCCGGCCCACATTGGCCAACGATGGCGTTTTCACATATATACATTAACTTCAATTGAATGGTTTTCCGGGGATAACTCCGGGCCTTTTCTACACCGAAAAAGAAAAAACGGAACGCCGTTGGAAAAAAAGTTTTGCAGGCCCGTAGTTTTAAACAAGCTGTGGGTAAGTTTGCAAAACGCAGAGCGCAAAAGGGCATCCCCCTGTGTAAAACCTGTGCAAACAGGCACACCATATCTTAACTTTGAATTAACCCAGGATTTACAAAAAAATTTCCTCACATATTAACACCCCTAATGATGAGCAGATTTTATTAAAATTTTTAAAATATATTGCTATTACCCGATCACGGAAAAAGTTTACGCCTCTGTGGCCAAACAAAAGTTTGTAGTATTGTTTCCCTAACGAATCGTTTCAAATCAAAGACAGATGGAAGCAGTTGCGAATACCGCCCTCCCGAAAGAAAGCAGCCGCGCCGGCGGCTACCCCTCTGTGGTAAAGGCCTGGCTGGTGGCCGGCCTGTTCATGATCTTCATGCAGGTCGTAATCGGCGGCATTACCCGCCTTACCGGTTCTGGCCTGTCTATTACCAAATGGGAGATTGTGACCGGTACGCTGCCGCCGCTCAGTGCCCGGCAGTGGGAGGCGGAATTCGAGTTGTACCAGGCCACCCCGCAGTATGCCAAGATCAATCAGGGGATGACGATGGGCGAGTTCAAGTTCATCTACTTCTGGGAGTACATCCACCGCCTGTGGGCCCGGCTGATGGGGTTCGTCTTTATCATCCCTCTCGCGTATTTCTGGGCAAGGGGAATGGTGGATAAGCCGCTTCTGAGGCGGCTGGGCGTCGTTTTCCTGTTGGCCGCCCTGGTGGCCTCCTTCGGCTGGATCATGGTGGCCAGCGGCCTGATAGAGCGCCCCTGGGTCAATGCTTACAAGCTCACCATGCACCTTTCGCTGGCGCTTATCCTGTTCAGTTACCTGTTGTGGACGACGTTTAAGGCTTTCCGGCCCGAGCGCCCGGTTTTACACAGCCGTTTGTTGAAAAACGCCGCTCTGGCCATTACCGGGCTGATCGCCGTGCAGATCGTACTGGGGGGGATCATGGCGGGCACCAAGGCGGGCTTGTTCTATCCCACCTGGCCGGATATGAACGGCGAGGCCGTCCCCGGAGTCCTCCTTGCCTTCGGCAACTGGGCTGTTGAAAACTTTGTGGATTACGACTCCTCCCTCTTCCTGCCCGCCCTGGTGCAGTTCTTGCACAGAGGTATGGCTTATGTATTGACAATCATTATTTTATGGTTCTTTTTCAAGACCGTTAAGTCCAATCCCGCGCCGGCTTTACGGACGGGTTTATACCTGTTGATAAGTGTGTTGGTAATTCAGATGGTCCTGGGTATCCTTACCGTTGTCAATTCCGTTGGAGCGATTCCGGTGAGTTATGGCGTTTTTCATCAGGCCGTCGCCCTACTGTTGTTGACCGCCATTTTATTTGTGGATTTTCAACTGGGGAAAGCGAGAAATTAACAGGTGTGGAAAACTATGTGGAAAAGTAGGATATGAGAAAAAACACAAGGAGGGAGACACCTTCTACCGCCTGCGTGACGACGGCGAGCCGGGCGAAGAGGTTGGCTTTGAGCGGGACGCTGAGGGGAATGTGGTGCGCATGTGGCGGCACAGCAGCTTTATGGATAGGATGGGGCAGGATTAACAGGATATTTTCTTCGGCTCATGCTGTACCTTTTTTGGGTTTTTGCATTAGGTAGGTAAATCCAAAATTTACTAATCCCTTCAAACACCCATCAGTTATGAAATGGCATACACTGAGCCTGCTTTTTATTGCCTGTATCTTTCAAAACAGCTTTGCCCAGACGTGGAGATACGCCACCGGGATCGTGGTGGACGCGGAATACGGCGATCCCATATCCGGCGCGCACGTGCTGGTTCAGCACAGCAACGAAGGCGTGGTTACGGACAGTAATGGCTTTTTTACCCTAGAATTATACGCAGGAGAAGATACGCTGGTGGTACGGCATCCCGGTTTTGCCACACAACAGGCGTCTGTAAGGCCGGACACCATGCGCATCGAACTGGTTTACGAAATGGGGCTGGATACCGTCGCCGTGGTAACGCCAGAAACTTATGAAGAGACGTATCAGATCGTACGGAACGAGCGCTCATTTGGCCGGACGCCCCACAGGATCCAAAAAACCCGGGAGGATAACTGGAACACCGAAGACTACAGCCCCATCGAAGAGAACGGCGAGCGCGACGTGCTGAGCAGCCCCCTGTCCACCTTTTCCATCGATGTGGACCGGGCTTCCTACAGCAATGTAAGGCGGTTCCTGAATGAGGGGCAGCTGCCACCTAGAGACGCCGTGCGGGTGGAGGAAATGATCAATTATTTTTCTTACCAATATCCACTGCCGGAGCGGGACGGACCGCCCTTCAGCGTGTATACCGAACTGGCGGATTGCCCCTGGAACGAGAACCGTAAACTGCTGCACATCGGGCTTCAGGGCAAGATAATATCCCGGGAAGAGCTGACACCCAGCAACCTCGTTTTCCTGATGGACGTCTCCGGCTCGATGAGCGCACAGAACAAGCTGCCGCTGGCGAAGCAGGCCATGCGGTTGCTGGTGGAACAGCTGCGGCCGGAAGACCGGGTGGCCATCGTGGTGTACGCCGGGGCCGCCGGGCTGGTGCTCCCTTCTACCCCGGGTACGGACAAGCAGGCCATCCTACAGGCGATTGACAGGATGGAAGCCGGCGGCTCTACGGCGGGCGGCGCCGGCATACAACTGGCCTATCAGACAGCCCGGGAATATTTTATCGAAGGCGGCAACAACCGGGTGATCCTGACGACCGACGGCGATTTCAATGTGGGCGTTTCCAGTGACGGCGGACTCACGCAACTCATCGAGGAAAAGCGAAAGACGGGTATTTTCCTCTCGGTCCTGGGCTTCGGCATGGGCAACTACAAGGACAATAAGCTGGAACTGCTTGCCGACAAGGGCAATGGCAACTACGCCTACATTGATAACCTGGAAGAAGCGAAAAAAGTGTTTGTGGAGGAACTGCCCGGCACGCTGTACACCATCGCCAAAGATGTGAAGATACAACTGGAGTTCAACCCCGGCCTGGTGCGCACCTACCGCCTCGTGGGCTACGAGAACCGGCTGCTCAACACCGAGGACTTCGCCGATGACGCGAAGGACGCCGGCGAAATCGGCGCCGGCCATACCGTGACGGCACTGTACGAGCTGGAAATGGCGCCGGTGCAGCCAGCCCAGGCTTCCCTTCGCTACCAGCAACCTGGTCTGACTAAAGTGGCCCGCAAAGGTCAGGAACTGGGTTTTCTGCAGTTGCGCTACAAGCTGCCGGAGGAGGAGGATAGCCAATTGCTTTCGGTTGCGATAGAAAACCGCCTAAACCGCTTTGCCAAAGCAACCAATGATTTTCAGTTTGCCGCTGCTGTGGCGGCCTTTGGCATGCTGCTCCGCGAATCTCCATTTAATAAGCAATTGGGCTTCCCGGAGATTCGCCGGCTGGCCAAGGAGGCTATCCGCGGTGACCCGAATGGGTACAGAAAGGAATTTCTGGAGTTGGTGGAGAGAGCGGAAAGGCTTGCTGGGACGTCAGTGGATTAACTCGTACGCCAATGGCACACGAGCATAGCTATCCCAGTTCAATGCCCTTTAGCCGATGCGTTCAACCATCCCACAACCAGCAATGCTATTGCACCGGCATTAATACTCCCGTGTACCGCGTACATCCAGGGAATACTGAGCAAAAGTAAACAACAAGGCTGCCGGAAAGAAAAACCGCAGCAGGCGCAGCGGAATGGGAATAAGCATACTACTTCCGGCTGCTACAGTCAGGGGAATCCACAGCAGCGGCGCCGAAATGAGGATAACCCGCACCCAATCGAGCGAAGTCAAAGACAAGGGCCACAACCAACCAGCCGCTCCCCCCAACGCCAGCATGCCGAAGGTGATCGTCATTCGTAAGCCTTTGCTGCCGGTTATACTCATGGCCCCGTTTTTTGTAAAAACTTCTTTATAGATTCAAATGAATCCTTTACAAAGCGCCGCTGAAAATGGCGGGCGAAAGGGTAACCTATCTTAGTTGCCAGGACCGCCGGGCGGGAAAAAGCCTTTATTCGGTACCATACTACCCCATACTCGTCCATCTCTATCCAAAAGCACTCTTCCCCTTGCTCCACGTGGCCAGGAAGGGTGCCGTAGGCAAAACCAAAACGGTGCTTCTCGTCAAAGGTATAAACGATGCGGCAGGAATTCAGCCACCACAGGCCGAAGAGACGAAAAAGAACGACTACTACCTCCCCGTCTTCTACAGGGATCGGTCGTGGGAAAATGCGCGTCCAATCAGACGGGAACATGGCCCAGGACTTCAGGGCTGTTTTGGCATGTTTGAAGCAGGTTTCTCCATTCCCCAATATTATTTGATTAAGGTCGTGGTCGTAATCTGGAGGGCTGCCGATGCTGGCTGTCGCGCCGACGTGCTCTTCCTCATAGGAAAAGGGCTTATTAAGTTGAGCTTTCCAGTATCGCTCGAGAAATTCGGATTCCGGCATATTCCGGCTACAGGTTATCATCATTTATTTTATGGGTGGAATACGAAGGTAAATTGTATTTTCATTTCTTTCAATAAAAAATGAAAGTTTTTTTTGCGAAAAACCTTTCTGTAATTAGCGGCGGGTTTTCTACCCCTTTATTTACCCTACCTTATCCCATGCCATCTTGGCTGCCGCCAAATCCTCCAGCGCATGCCCCACTGATTTAAAAATAGTGATGGTATCCGGGCTTTGCCGCCCTGGCGCCTCCCTCCGGCACAGGCTGAACAGGTCGCCGGGAATGTTCTCCGGGCGGAGGATGCCGTTTTTTACAGGCGCTACGATATCGCCTGTTTCTTTCAGCGCCCCTTCCATAGTATCTACATAAACAGTAGCGCGGCGAATGGCCTCATCGTCGGCTTCCCGCATATTGGGTTTGTAGGATCCTACCAGGTCGACGTGCTGGCCGGGTTGCAGCCACTGGCCCAGGATCAGCGGGTTGGTACTCATGGTGGCGCAACTGATGATGTCGGCGGCGGCCATGGCGGAGGAGAGGTTGAGTACTGGGGTGCTGGCGTACTGGAGTGTTGAACTGACAGGGTGCTGAAGGCTTTGGAGCCCCGTGGCCAGTTTATCGGCTTTTTCAGTATTTCTCCCCCAAATCACTACCCTTTCAATGGGCCGTACGGCAGCATGAGCCCGGATGAGGTAGGGTGCCAGCGCACCGGTTCCTATCATGAGCAAGGTTCGGCTATCCGGCCGGGAGAGGAAGGTGGAAGCCAGGGCGGAGGCGGCTGCCGTCCGCAGGTTGGTAAGTGCTTTGGCGTCCATTTGCAGGATGGGCGTTCCGGATTGCGTTTCGAAGAGCGTATAAATGCCCTGTATGGTCGGCAGGCCCTGCCACCGGTTGTGCGGGCTGGCGGCAACGAGCTTGACGCCGAAGTACTGCCCGTCGTCCCAGGCGGGCATCAACAGCAGGGTGCCCGGCTCCGCTTCGCCGGGAATGCGATAATCGTGGTGGTGGCGCAGCGGAACGTTGTAATTTTCAGCGAAAGCCCGCTGCAGGCCATCGATCAATTCGGGAAAAGGGAGCAGCACTTCCAACTGGTCCGCATCGAGAAATTCCATAGCTGATTTTTACCAACACACCAATGCACCAATACACCTCAATTATACTCCAGCCTGACCAGCTTCAGCCGGTTGCGCCGCTCGCTGGGGATGATCAGTTCGCTGGCGTTCACCTGCACGGCGTCCCGGAAGCGGAGCCGGAGCTTGAGGTTTTCCGTGCTCAGCAGGCTATTGCGTTCGGCTGCGCCGTTGCCTTTGAGGACATATTCGCTGACCGTATTTTCGTATTTTATTTCATCGTTGAACAGGAAGCGGAGGTTGCTCGGCGTTTTGAAGAGGAAATAAGAGGAGTATATGCCGTCGTCATCCTGGGAGTACTGTTTTTTGTGGAGGATGGTTTTCCAGTGGGTTTTTCCGTCGGGGTGGATGGAGACGACGAAAACCTCGTCGTAATAATAATCGATAGCAAACCGGCCGCTGACGTCGTAGAAGGTGCGGTTGACGCCGGCGGCCCGGCGCTCGAAAGTCCGGTTGCGCTCTCCGATGAGCAGGATGCCGCCATCGAGGCGCAGGACGATCTCCTGTATGCTTGCCTCAGGCAGGCCTTTGGTTTTGTCCGATTCTTTCCCCAACAGCGCGCTGATGAAATCCTCTTCAAACTCGGTAAAGGCGAGCAGGTGCTCTTCGTGGTTTTGAGGAGGTACGCTCAGATAAAAATAGCCGTCGGCCCGGCCCAGGTTCTTGTCCGAATAGAGGCCGGCGGCGATCAGCCGGTCGTTGAGGTGGTCGTAAGTGAAGTAGGCGTCATAGGTCAGCTTGTTCGGGATCGGGATGCTGTATTTGACGAGTTTCGACGATGTGCCGTAGTAGGTATGGATCTCGAAGAAGTGTTCTTCTCGTTTGGAGCGGAAATTGTTCTTTTCCAGGATAAGGGTCATATTCCCGTAATTGTCGACCAGCACTTCCCGGAAATTCTGGTAGTAATTGAAATCTTCCGGTTGCAGGATAGCCTTCCACTTGAGATGCAGGTTTTCCAGGTCGATGGAGTAAGCTTTGAACATTTCCTGTTTTTCGAGGAAGTAGATCAGCCCCTTGCTGCGGTCCTCCGAACGGATGAACTCAAAGCCGGGATTGTAGAACAGGTAGCCCAGGTCGGCCAGGCTTACCGAGTCGAGCAGGTTGGCGCCCGGGCCGTATTTGTGAGCTTTGATGATGGTATGCGATTTCGCCCGGAACTGGTAAACGATGGTAAAATCGGTTTTTCCGGCAACCAGGCCGATCACTTTGGGCTGGCGGGCGTCCAGTTCGATCTCTTTGGACCAGGCCTCTTTCATCTGCGGGTTGAAGGCAACGACTTCGAAAGACGTTCCCTTGTCCCGGAAAACCAGGGTGTTGCCGCCCAGGTTCCCAATGAGGTCATAGGCGACGTCACTGCGCAGGATAATAGGCTCAGAGACCGTTATCTTCTGGGATGAGCCTAACAGCGGGATCAGGAGGAGAAAAAATATATAAACGGATTTCATAGCTCAGGACAATTTTCAGGTAGAAAGGCGCATACCTGTTAATGGTTTACAATAAAAATAATCATTTCGTTGATTATGTTCGAATGGATGTTTGTCTTATTACGAATTCCCGACACAATTATTTTGACCACTGTGCTATGGCCATTGGCATTGCTTGTTAAATTTGGAGCTGCCTTGGCAGCGAATTGAATAACCAGTATGGATACTGCCCTTTACATTTTCATCAGCGTACTTTCTTTTTACGGATTATTGTTGTTAGCGGTCTTTTTGTTTCAGGAGCGTTTTGTATTCCAACCTTTCCGCTTACCCCGGAGCCACTGTTTTTTTTTCAATGCCAGGGGGTGGGAAGAGCGCTGGCTGGAGAGCGAAGACGGCGTGCGCCTGAACGCGCTGCTTTTCCGGACTCCGGCGGGGAAAAAAAGGAAGGGGGTCGTCCTGTACCTGCATGGCAATCAGGGCAACCTGCAGCGCTGGGCGAAGCACCAGGGCGCCTTTACCCGCCTGGGATACGATTTTTTTGCCATCGACTACCGGGGTTATGGCAAAAGCAGCGGCCGGCCTTCCGAACAGGGGTTGTACGCCGACGGAGAGGCGGCCTACCGGTGGCTGCTGGATCATTACCCGGAAAGGGAGATCGTCCTCTACGGCCGTTCGCTGGGCTCGGGCATCGCTTCCTGGCTGGCTGCCCGGCGCCGGCCGCGGCTCGTCATTTTGGAAACCCCTTTCGACAATATGCCCAACGTCGTGCGGGCCCTTTCCCGCCTGCCCATGCCGGATGCTGTTTTTCGCCTTTCCTTCCCTAACGACCGCCACCTGAAGGAACTCAGCTGCCCGGCAGTCATCTTTGCCGGCACCCGCGACCGCATTGTGGAGTACCGCCTTTCCCAACGCCTGCGCCCGCTGCTGGAGCGGCCTGAGGATTTCATCACCATCGACGGCGCCGGCCACCGCAATCTGGATACTTTCCCCAAATACCACTATCAGCTGGAACAGGTGCTTTCCCGGGGGGATGGGCGGTAGCTGGTTGTTGGTTATTTACGTAATCCTCCTTCTCCGTCCCACCCGGATAGTGGGTTAAATCCGCTGATCTATCCAGCGGGCCTGGAGGTCCGCTCTCCATTTGAGCAGGAAATTCAACGGATTTAACCCGCCACCTCCCACCCGTGGCAATAACCAGATAAACTCTACAAAAAACAAAGCCCCTTTCCCTTCGACATTTCCAAAATCAAGAGCAAAAAACCGTATATTTGTCTCCCGATCATGAGCAAGAGAAACAAACTTCAGAAATTTACCGAGCTTCTCACGTTCCCTAATGTATACGAGAATTTCAATCCGATGGAGCCCCAGCTTCACGGCCTCAACGGAGTAGAGGTACAACTGAGAGGAGAATGGGCGTCCAAACATTTTGGCAACGAAAAGCCCATAACACTGGAGCTGGCCTGCGGCCGGGGCGAATATTCCCTGGGCCTGGCCAGGCAGAACCCCCACCGCAATTTCATCGGCGTGGATATAAAAGGCGCCCGGATCTGGAAAGGCGCCCGGATCGCTTTGGAGGAAGGCCTGCGCAATGCCGCTTTCCTTCGCATCCGCATCGAACGGATCGCCAATTTCTTCGGGCCGGGCGAAATCAGCGAGATTTGGATCACCTTCCCTGACCCCTTCCTGCGCAATAGCAAGGCCAACCGGCGGCTCACCGCCCCCCGGTTCCTGGACGAATACAGGAAAGTGCTTGAGCCTGGCGGCCTCATCCACCTCAAAACCGATGAACCGCAGCTGTATGACTTCACCCTGAGAACGCTGGAAGAATACCCCGGTGCCGAGATTCTTTACCAGGATGAAGACATCTATGCCAAACCCCTGCCAATGCCGGAGCTGGAGTTGAAGACGTATTATGAAAAGATGCACCTGGAGGAGGGGAAGAAGATCAAGTATGTCCGGTTTCGCCTCAACGTTTAAGGGCGGCTGCCTTATGGTTTTGTCCGGTTTATTTAAAATGATGAGAAATGAAAAAATTAGAATTAAAACAAGAAGTCTTTGACCTGTACGACAACTATGTACACGATAAAATCGACCGTCGGGAGTTTGTGGAAAAGCTCAGCGCATACGCCGTAGGGGGGCTTACCATCCCGGCGATCCTCGATTATCTGATGCCCAGGTATGCCGAAAGGCAGCAAGTCAGAGCGGATGACCCCCGATTGAAATCAGAGTACATAGAATACGATTCTCCCAAAGGCGGCGGCAAAATACGGGGGTTGCTTTCCCGCCCGGTGGACAATAAGGAAAAGCTGCCCGGAATTGTGGTCGTACACGAGAACAGAGGTCTCAATCCCCATATCGAGGATGTGGCCCGCCGGGCGGCGCTGGAAGGGTTCATTTCTCTTGCGCCGGATGCCCTGACCCCGCTGGGCGGCTATCCCGGAAATGATGACGACGGCAGGGAATTGCAGCGCCAAAGGGATCGGGACGAGATGCTGGAGGACTTCATCGCTGCTTTTGAATATCTGAAAAGCCATGCCGAATGCACCGGAAAAGTTGGCGTGGTCGGTTTTTGTTTCGGCGGCTGGATTTCCAATATGATGGCGGTAAAAGTTCCCGATCTGGCGGCGGCTGTCCCCTTTTACGGCGGCCAGCCGGCGGCTGAAGAAGTACCCGGCATCAAAGCGCCACTTCTTTTGCATTTCGCCGCTTTCGACCAAAGGGTTAATGCCGGCTGGCCGGACTACGCAGCGGCGTTGCAGGAAAACAATAAAGAATACAGCGCTCACCTGTATCCCGACGTCAATCACGGTTTTCATAACGACACTACTCCGCGATACGACAAAGCGGCAGCTGAGCTTGCCTGGAAAAGAACGGTTGAATTTTTTAACGCAAAGCTGAGGTGAGGCACAAACCGGATACCTTCCCTTAAAATGTCACGCCAGCCTCTACTTTCACCCCGAAACCGAGCAGCTCAGTGGCCAGGGCCTCGAAGTTTCCTTTCTCTCCGGATACAAAAAACCGATGCGGCCCCGTCAATTCCGGGCTGAGCAACTGCCGTTCTTCCAGGATCCTCCGCAGTTGCCGGGCAACGGCGGGTGCCGGGTTGATGACTGTGGCGCCGGGGCCGACGATCTTTTCGATGAGCGGTTGCACGAAGGGGTAGTGGGTACAGCCCAGCACAAAAGTATCGGCATGGGCGGCGAGCATCGGCTCCAGGATATTGCGCAGAAAGGCCTCCGTTTCCGGCCCGTTCAGCCGGCCGTTCTCGATCCTTTCCACCAGGCCGGCGCAGGGGTTTTCAAGTAGTTCCACCTCTTTGGCGAAGCGGTGCATGAGGCTGGCGTAGCGCTGGCTTTTGAACGTGCCGGCGGTGGCCAGAACGCCCACTTTGCCGGCGCGGGTGGCGCGGGCGCCGGGTTTGACTGCCGGTTCCATGCCGATGAAAGGGGTTTCCGGCCATCGTTCGCGCAGGTAGCTGAGGGCGGCGGCAGTGGCGGTATTGCAGGCTATGACGATGGCCTTGCAGCCTTGCCCGAGGAGGAATTGCGTGATCTCTGCGCTGTAAGCGCGGATGGCTTCAGCAGGCTGCGGGCCGTAAGGAAGGTGGGCGGTGTCGCCAAAATAAAGAAGTTGCTCGTTGGGGAGTTCCCGGATAATGGCATAGGCGGCGGTCAGGCCGCCTATGCCAGAATCGAAGAGGCCAATGGGTTGGCTGTTGGGGATCAAATTACAAGCCTAGTTTGGCTTTGACGAGGTTGTTGACATTCTGGGAATCCTCGGCGTAGAGGATGACGCCCTCGTCAAAGATGAACTGGAATCCGTTTTCTTTTGCTACGTCGGTAATGGCCTGGTTCACCTTTTCCAGGATGGGCTGCAGTTCTTTGTTGCGCTTCTCCTGAAGTTGTTTGACCATATCCTGTTCGAACTTGGCGATTTCCGTCTGCTGGTCTTCCAGCTTCTTCGCTTCTTCTTCCTGCTGCTTGGGCGACAGGTCGCCGCTGGCAGCCTTTTGCTGGACGGCGGCGTAGTCCTGCTGCAGTTGTTCAACCATGCTCTGGCCTTTCTTCTGCAGTTGTTTTTGAAGGGCCTCCAGGTTGGCCTCCATTTGCTTCACCTCCGGCATCTCTGCCAGGATGGCGGTGGAGTTGACGTAGCCGAACTTCTGCGCCTGCACGGCGTTCCCCACGCCGAGCGCCAGGATCAGAAGGCAGCTTATTTTCACAATTCGCTTCATTTGTGTCCTTATTTTGCTTTTGGTTATCGAATGATGCAAAACGGCTGCAAAAATAGCGGTTTTGCAGCGAAGTAAAAAAACAAAGTTTTGATTTACTTCAACTTATCCATGATGTCCGAGGTCTTGTCGTACTGCGGGTTGGTGAAGATCATGCCCGCGGAGCCGGATTTGTCGAAGATGAAATCGTATCCGCGCTCGGTGGCGTATTCTTCGATAGCGCCGTAGACCTTGTCCTGGATGGGGCGAACGAGTTCCTGCCGGCGCTTGAAGAGCTCGCCCTCCGGCCCAAACCGGTCTTTCTGCAGGTCGCGCACTTCCTTTTCCTTTTCCATGATCTCGTCCTCGCGTTGCTTGCGCGCCTCGTCACTTAGAAGGACTTGTTCGGCCTGGTAACGGTTGTATAACCCTTTGATCTTATCGTACTCCTGAGCGATTTCCTGGCGCCAGGCAGAAGCCAGCTTTTCGAGTTCCTGCTGGGCCGACTGGTATTCAGGAATGCTTTCCAGGATGGTATTGACATCCACATAGGCAATGCGCTGCGCGTTAGCCGACAGGCCCGTCAAAAGGGCCATGGAGAGCATAACCAGGATCTTTTTCATGTTTCTTTTAATCATATGCTTTGCTTTGAATTTGGTTTGGAAAATCCCGTTTTTCATTTTGTTTATTAAACCTTTGGTTATCAAGCTCCAAAATTACAATTTTCTGTTCATCTTTCGCCTTCTTGGACGCGGGCCCGGAGCGGCGGCCACAAAAGGCTTTCGGGCAGGTTCTACTGCCTTTTCCTGCAAACTGCTCTAAAATAACGCCTTAGGATACAATTGCAGTGGCCTCCCCTCCTTAGGTTTAACGATCATTTAACGGCCCTTTTCGCCATTTTAACGAAAGGGCAACAAAATCACAGGTCCGGTGTTCCATGGTCTCATGGAGTAATGAATACAGCCCGTGAAACAATGAAACAATAAAACAGTGAACCCAACTACCACCATATCCTTTTTTCGGTATAATACTCCGTTCGCCCGCTGGTGGGCTTTCCGGCAGATGGGGCTGGCCGGGCCCCGGCTCGAAACCGTAAACGGGCTCCGGTTCTCCAAAATGTTGGGCAGCGGAGCCGGCAACGGCTTCAGCATCTGGCCCGATTTCGGGACCTATGGCCTGCTGGCGGTGTGGGACGACGAGGCGGCCGCCCGGCGCTTCTTCGACGATCATCCTCTGTTCGGGGAATTCCTGGAGCAGTGTACCGGGTGGTGGACCGTATACATGCGCGCCGCCAAAGCACACGGCGAGTGGGGTGGCCGTCAGCCGTTTCCCCTCACCGGAGCGTACGATGAGCAGGGCCTGGTCGCCGTCATTACCCGGGCCACTATCTATGCCCGGCACCTTTGGCGCTTCTGGCGGTTCGTTCCTTCCGTCAGCCGTTCCATGGATGATAAAGCGGGGCGTATCTTTTCCATCGGCATCGGAGAACTGCCCCTGGTGCAGCAGGCCACCTTCAGCCTCTGGGAAGACAGCCGCGCCATGATGGCCTACGCCTACCGCAGCAAAGAACACCAGGAGGTGATCCGCCGCACCCGTCAGCTGGGCTGGTATAAAGAAGAGCTGTTCGCCCGTTTCCATCCCTATCGGGCCGAAGGGGAATGGGAGAACGGAGGAACGCCCCTCGATGGGTATTTGAAGGAATAACCCTACCTTTGCTATTCGGAGTTCGGCTATTCGCCTGCTGGCGAACAGCGAACAACAAACAGCGAACGGCGAACAGCGAACAACCGCATCATGATCAACCTCAACCATAAAACCTTCGGTCAGGGCGACCCCGTCGTCATCCTGCACGGCCTGTTCGGGACGCTGGACAACTGGCAAACTCTGGGCCGGCAACTGGCCGACAACCACACGGTCTACCTCGTCGACCAGCGCAACCACGGCCGGTCGCCCCACCACGACGATATCGACTATCCCTGTATGGCAGAAGACCTGTTGTACTTCCTGGAATCCAACTGGATGTTCAAAACCCATCTCATCGGCCATTCCATGGGCGGCAAAGTGACGATGCAATTTGCCCTGCTGCATCCGGATATGGTCGATAAGCTGGTAATTATCGATATTGCGCCCAAAAAATACCCTCCCGGCCACCAGGAAATCTTCGACGCCCTGAGAAGCCTCGACCTTAAAAAACTGGGCGAACGCGGCGAGGCCGATGAACAGCTCAAAGAAAAAATCCCCGATAACGCCGTCCGGCAGTTCCTCCTCAAGGGCCTGACGCGGGATAAAAAGGGCCACTACCGCTGGAAGATGAACCTGGAAAGCCTGTACCATAACTACGACAACCTGCTCGCCCCGCCGGAGGCAGACGAGCCATACGAGGGCGAGGCCCTTTTCATCCGCGGCGGCAACTCGCCCTACGTTGCCGACGAAGACTTCGGCCTGATCTACGACTGGTTCCCGAACGCCCGGGTGGAGACGGTCGCCGGGGCCGGCCATTGGGTGCATGTGGATGCGGGGGAGGAGTTGCTGGGGTTGATTCGTTTATTCATTGATTCCTGATTCGTCTTCGTCCCGTCATGCCGGGAACAATCAGGGACGAAGACGAATCAGGAATAAAAAAAGCAAAATGCCCGGTATTTACCTCCATATCCCCTTCTGCAAACAAGCCTGCCACTACTGCAATTTCCACTTCTCCACCTCCCTGAAGTACAAGGCGGAGATGGTAGAGGCGATGCTGCGGGAGTTGCGCCTGCGGCAGGATTATCTCGTGGATAAAGAACTGGACAGCATCTACTTTGGCGGCGGCACCCCCAGCTTGCTGACGGAAGGCGAGCTGATGCGCTTTTTCGAGGAGATTGGGAAATGCTTTACCCTCCGGCCCGATGCAGAGATCACCCTGGAGGCCAACCCCGACGACCTGACAAAGGAAAAAATTGCCGCTCTGGGCCGCACTCCCGTCAACCGGCTGAGTATTGGCATCCAGTCCTTTTTCGAAGAAGACCTGCGGTTCTTCAACCGCGCCCACAACGCCCGCGAAGCCCGCGCCTGCCTGGAAGAAGCCCTCGCCGCCGGCTTCGGCAACCTGACCGTCGACCTCATCTACGGCTCTCCCACTACCAGCGATGCGCACTGGGAGGAGAACATGAGGATAGCTTTTGGTTATGAAATCCCTCATGTTTCCTGTTATGCCCTGACGGTGGAGGAGCGGACGGCCCTGTTTCATTTCATAAAAAAGGGCCAGGCGCCGCCGGTGGAGGAGGAACAGGCCGCCCGGCAGTTTGATCTCCTGGTGGCCGCTATGCGGGGCCACGGTTATATCCAGTATGAAATCTCTAACTTCGCCCTGCCCGGCCACTTTGCGGTGCATAACGCCAGTTACTGGAAGGGAGAGCCCTACCTGGGCCTCGGCCCTTCCGCCCACAGCTACAACGGGGAGAGCCGGCAGTGGAACGTAGCAAATAATGCCAGTTACCTGCGGGCTATGCACGGCCCGCCGGGCGGGCCCCTTCCCGCCTTCTTCGAGATTGAACATCTCACCCCCGCCGACCGCTACAACGAGTACGTCATGACCGGCCTGCGCACCATCTGGGGCGTCGGGCTGGATCGGCTGCGGGAAATGGGAGAGGGATACGAGCGGCATTTTCTGGAATGCATCCGGCCTTTTATCGAAAACGGGCAGGCGGAAAGGGCGGGTGAGGTGTTCCGCCTGACGGATGCGGGAAAATTCCTGGCGGATGGGATCGCGGCAGCGGCGTTCGTGTCGGCCCCCTAAGAGCATGTTAACCTAAAGAAAAGGATGAAACGAAAAACTGAACCATTTCCGGGAAAACCGGGGCGCTGTATCCAATCCATCGAGAAGGCAGCCTTTATTTCCTTCTGCCTGGCAAGCCTTTGCGCGCTGTCTGCCTGTACGAGCAAAGAGCCGGCTGTTTTTGACCCGGATCCGGCCCGGTACGTCAATCCCTTCATCGGCACGGGCGGCCACGGCCATACCTTCCCCGGCGCTACACGGCCCTTTGGCATGGTGCAACTCAGCCCCGATACCCGGCTCGAAGGCTGGGACGGCTGCTCGGGTTACCATTATACCGATACGATCCTCTACGGCTTCAGCCACACCCACCTCAGCGGTACCGGCGTACCCGATTATTGCGATATCCTGATGATGCCCACTACCGGGCCGGTTCGCCTGAACAACGGCGCCGACGGGCGGCCGGGCTACCGCTCTGTTTTCTATAAAGCCTCTGAAAAAGCCAGTCCGGGATACTATTCAGCCGAACTAAAAGATTATCCCATAAAAGCAGAACTGACGGCGACGGAACGCACCGGCTTCCACCGCTATACCTTTGATGGCGCCGACACCGCCAACCTCATCATTGACCTCCTGCACCGCGATGAATTGCTGCAGGGCACCATGTGGCAGGTGAGCGATACCGGGATCGAGGGCTTTCGGATTTCCAGATCCTGGGCGGAAGAGCAGCACGTCTACTTCTCAGCCCGGTTTTCCCGGCCGATCCTCAGTATTCTGGATACCATTATCCCTCTCCCTTCCAACCCCATCCGGACTACGGAGGAGGCCGGCCAGCGGGTGAAAGCCGCCCTGCGCTTTGACGTCGCCGATGGCGAACCGCTGCTGGTGAAAGTGGGAATCTCAGCGGTGAGCGCCGAAAACGCCCGCCGCAACCTGGTGGCGGAAACGCCGCACTGGGACTTCGATAAAACCAGGAACGAAGCCCGGGAGGAGTGGAACCGCCAGCTCTCGAAAATTGCCATTCAAACCACCGATGAGGAGGTGAAAACGATCTTTTATACGGCCCTCTACCATACCTCTATCGCTCCCAACCTGTTCACGGATGTCGACAAAGCCTACCGAGGTCCAGACCGGGGCATCCACCGGGCTGAAAAGCACACCCAGTATACCGTTTTTTCTCTTTGGGACACCTACCGGGCGGCCCACCCCCTTTACACGATCATCGAACCGGAACGAACCCAGGATTTCATCAACTCCTTCCTGAGCCATTACGAACAAACCGGCGAACTGCCGGTCTGGGAACTGGCCGGCAACGAGACCTACTGCATGATCGGCTACCATTCCGCTTCCGTTATTGCCGACGCCTACCTGAAGGGCATTCGGGGGTTCGGCGAAAAGCAGGCGCTGGAGGCAATGGTTGCAACCGCCAACAAGGACAATTTCGGCAAGCCGGCCTATCGCTCCCGGGGCTTTATTCCCTCCGAGCAGGAACCGGAATCCGTATCCAAAACGCTGGAATACGCTTATGATGACTGGTGCATTGCCCGGATGGCCAAAGCGCTGGAGGAGCCGGATATTTATAAAGCCTTCCTGCGCCGGGCGCAGTCCTACAAGAACATCTTCGACCCTGCTACCGGCTTCATGCGGGCCAAGAACCGCCACCAGTGGGTAAGCCCGTTCGACCCGGCCGAGGTCAATTTCCATTTTACCGAGGCCAACGCCTGGCAGTACAGCTTTTATGTGCCCCAGGATGTCAGTGGCTGGGCAGATTTGCTCGGAGGCCGGGAAAAGGCCGTTGAGAAGCTGGATGCTCTTTTTGCCGCCAGTTCCGAAACCACCGGCCGCGACCAGGCTGACATTACCGGGCTGATCGGGCAGTACGCCCATGGCAACGAACCCAGCCACCACATGGCCTACCTGTACAACTTCCTGGGCCAGCCCTGGAAGGCGCAGGAACGGGTGCAGGAGATTCTTGCCACCCAATACGCCAACGCCCCGGACGGGCTTTCGGGGAATGAGGACTGCGGGCAGATGTCGGCCTGGTATGTGTTAAGCGCCCTGGGGTTTTACCCGGTTACGCCGGGCAGCGGGATTTACGTTATCGGCTCTCCGGCCGTTGAGAGGGCCAGTATTCCCGTGGCGGACAGCAAAACATTCCGGATAGAAGTAAAAAACGGCGGGCGGAGTAATCCTTACATACAATCGGCGAAGCTCAACGGGCAGGTTTATACCCAGGGGTTTATCCGCCATGAAGACATCGTCGCCGGAGGCATCCTGGAGTTTGAGATGGGCAGTGATCCCAATACTCAATGGGGTACGGGCGAAGGCAATATGCCCCAAAGCCATATCGACGAGCATCTTATCGTGCCGGTCCCTGCGGTCAGTAAGGGCAGGCGGGCTTTTTTCGGGCAGGATACCATTGAAATGAATACTGCTCTGGCCGGCGCCAATATTTATTTCTCCCTGGACGGGCCGGAACCCTCCCCACAGTCCGGGCATCTTTACGAGGGCCCCATCGTTATTGACCAAACGGCCACCCTGCGGGCTATTGCCCATCATCCGGAGCTGGGTGCCAGCCAGGCCATCGCAACACAGTTCTTTAAAATACCCTCCGAGCGTACCATCCGGCTGGGTACGGGTTATGCCCCCCAATACGCCGCCGGGGGAGAGGATGCGCTGATCGATTTTATCGAAGGCGGGCAGGACTACCGCACAGGGGAATGGCAGGGCTACGAAGGCGTCAACCTGGAAGCAGTCGTCGACCTGGGTAAAATGGCCTTTGTCGATTCCATTGCGATTACTTTCCTGCAGGACGAAAATTCCTGGATCTTTATGCCGCTGCGGGTGGAGTTTTTGACTTCATCAGATGGAAAAAATTTCAAGTCGGCAGGAACGCTGGAAAGCCCGGTAACGCCGGAGCAGAAAGGAACGATCCTTCATTCTTTTAAAACAAATCCAGGTGTAAATACCCGGTACATCCAGGTTAGAGGGATCAACCGGGGCGAGTGCCCATCCTGGCACAAAGGGGCCGGCGGGAAGAGCTGGATTTTTGCGGATGAGATTCAGGTTTGGGAGAGATAGGGAGACAGGGGGACAGGGAGACAGGGGGACAGGGAGACAGGGAGACAGGGAGACAGGGAGACAGGGAGACAGGGGAAGCCTGCGTTGTCAGAGATGTTGCCGCTATTTCATATTGGCGTCTTTGATATCGAAAGGTTCAAGTGTTTTGTTCCTAAAAATTTATATTTTTGTAAAAAAAACGGAATGAATTTTCAGGAATTTCGGAATGTTTTCCACACCCAAAAAATATTTTCCACTGGTGACATCGCCAAAGTATGGACGAATTTTAATTATGTAAATCTGGTAAACTGGCAGGAGAAAGGTTATCTGATCAAGCTCCGTAACACTTGGTATGCGTTCCCTGATACACTTAAAACGGAAGCAGATTTGTATTTCCTGGCCAACCGCCTTCGCCAACCTTCCTACGTTTCCCTGGAAACGGCCCTTCGATTTTTCAACTGGATTCCGGAGAGCGTGTTTAGTATCACCTCTGTTACGACTGCTAAACCTGCTGAATGGCGTACGCCTGTTGGTCATTTTACATATCGCTCTTTGCAGTCGCGCCTTTTTTTTGGCTATCAGCCAGTAGAGGGAGAGGGCGCTGCCTTCAACATAGCAGACCCGGAAAAGACCTTGCTCGATCTGCTCTATTTTTATCCCCGGCTGACAGAAGCGCCTGATTTTAAATCGCTTCGGCTTAACCAGGAAGAAATTGCCACACGGCTCGACCTTTCCCGTTTGGATAATTACCTTGTCCTTATCGCTTCGCCTACGCTGGAATCCAGGTGGCGAAACCTTCAAAAATTTCTTGCTTTATGATGAGCCTCGAACAAATTGCCCGTTTTTTCCCAACTCAACTGTCTTTGCAAAAACGGGCCATGTTGAGGGAATACCTGCAATGCGTGATTTTGGAGATTCTCTTTGAAAGCTCTTTCGCTACAAAATTCAGTTTCCTGGGAGGCACTTGCCTGCGCTTGGTACACGGCAATTCCCGTTTTTCGGAAGACCTCGATTTCGACAATTTTGGATTGACCGATACTGACTTCGACGCCGTAGCTGAACATATCCAAAAGGGACTCGTGCGGCAAGGTTTCAGGGTGGAAGTGTCTAATGTTCATCGGGGCGCATACCGCTGCAATATTCGCTTTCCCGGCTTATTGTTTCAAGAAGGGCTGAGCGGGCACCGGGAAGAGAAAATCCTTATTCAGTTGGATACACAAAGCCAGGGGTTTTCCTTCCAACCCCAAACCTTCGTACTCGCCCGCTTCGGCTTGTTCACCCGCTTGGTTGTTACCCCGCCGGACTTGCTGCTTGCCCAAAAACTATACACCTTGGTTAATCGCCCCCGTGCAAAAGGGCGAGATTACTTTGATGTAGTGTTCCTTTTCTCTCAAGCCTACCGACCCAACTACGCTTACCTCGAAGCAAAAATGTCGGCAAGTACGCCTGAGTTGCTCCGTGAAACCATTTCAAAACTGCTCGACGAGGTGGATTTGGCGGATTTGGCTGCTGATGTCCGGCCGTTTCTCTTTCATCCTGAGGACGACAGGCGCGTTCGATATTTCCGGGAATTTTGGGAACAGGTAAATTTGTAAAGGAATCCTCATCAAAAGGCGTTCAGATAAGATTAACTAAATCAACCAGCATGCCCTATACCCTCGAAATATGCTGCGATTCCGCCGCCTCCGCCATTGCAGCTGCCCGGGGCGGCGCCCATCGGATTGAACTTTGTGAAAACCTGGCCCAGGGAGGCGTGACGCCCAGCGCTGCCAAGATCAAAATAGTCAAAGCGCAGCTTGCCATTCCCGTATTTGTGCTGATCCGGCCCCGCAAGGCGGACTTTTTGTACAGCGGGCTGGAGTTTGAGGTCATGCTGGAGGATATCCGGCAGGCCAAGGCTCTGGGGGCTGACGGCATCGTCTCCGGGGCGCTGCATGCCGATGGCACGATCGATGAGGGCCGTACGCGCCAGATGGTGGAAACGGCCGCTCCGTTGCCGTTTACCTTTCACCGCGCCTTTGATATGTGCCGGGACCCGCTGGCGGCAATCGATCTGCTGGCGGGCCTGGGGGTGAAGCGCATCCTGACCTCCGGCCAGCAACCTACGGCATTGGAAGGCAGAGCCAATATCGAGCGTTATGTAAAACACGCCGGCGGCCGGATCGGCATCATGGCCTGTGGCGAACTGCTGCCGGACAATATCGGCGCGCTTTTGAGTATCCGGGGCCTGACGGAGTTTCACTCCGCTGCCCGAAAAGAGGTGAAGAGCCGGATGGCGTATACCGGGGGCGTCAATATGGGGGATGAAGCAGTCCAGGAGGAATTTCGCTGGCAGGAGGTGGACGAGAGGCTGGTGAGTGGAATGAAAAATGTACTCGATCAATACTGAAAATTGTTTTTGGCTTGACAAGCGGCCTTACTTCTATCCCAACCCCAGATACCCGATCCATCCAAAATTCTCCATCACGATCCACGCGATGAAAACGAGGTAGAGGAAAAGCAGGAACCAGCATTCTGTTTTGCTCAGCACCAGTTGCGTGCGCAGGGTCGTGAACAGGACGATGGCAGCCAGGGTAAGGAAGCCCATCAGGGGGATAGCTACTGCGAAGTCCAGGGTAGCGCTGCCCGCGATCAGTATCCCGGCAGGCAAGGCAAATTAACACATTGCAAGTTAGCAGACAAAGGACTACCTTTACAGATGAATCCCCGTTGGCCTGAAATCCATCCTTTAGATAAACACCGGTTATGTTCGACCGAGATAAATGGCAGGAGATCCTCATCACCATCCGGCAGAATAAATGGCGTACCCTGGCTACGGCCTTCGGCGTATTCTGGGGAATTCTCATGCTGGTGCTCCTGCTGGGTGCCGGGCAGGGGATGCAGAACGGGGTGGTCAGCAGCATGATCCTCGATGCGACCAATAGCATATGGTTCTTCACCAGCCGTACATCCCTGCCGTATCAGGGCCTTCCACCCGGCAGGATGCTCGAATTTACAGAAGAGGACCTGCAATACATAGAAAACAATGTGGAAGGCGTGGAATACATCGCTCCCGAGAACTGGCTGGTGGGCAATTTCAATATCGTCCGGGGCGCCAAATCCTCCCCTTTCATGGTTCTCGGTGCCGGGAAGGACTATTTCAAGATCAAGATTTATCAGGATTACCTGGCCGGGCGCAAGCTGAATTTCAACGACAACCTGGAGAGCCGGAAAGTCTGCGTGATCGGCGACCGGGTGGCCAATGTGCTTTTCGAGGCCGGGGAAAGCCCGGTCGGGGAAGAGATCCTGATCAAGGGCAGCGTCTTCAAGGTTGTCGGCCTGTTTCACGACGAAGGCTGGGGCGGGCAGTTCTCCGAGCGGATATACATTCCGTTCAGCACGTTTCAGCGCACGTACAATCCGGAGCGCAGCGTCCGCCTTTTTGCCGTAACCACCCGGGCCGGTTATTCCGGCAAGGAGCTGGAACAACGGATACTCACCCTGCTCAAGCAGCGCCACATCGTTCATCCCGATGACAACCAGGCCTTCTGGTCGCACAACCAGGAGGAAAACTACCGCTCGGTGATGGGCCTGTTCGCCGGTATCAAAACCTTCGTATGGCTCGTCGGGCTGGGTACGCTGATTGCCGGCATTGTCGGCGTTAGCAACATCATGATGATCGTGGTCAAAGACCGCACCCGGGAGATCGGCATCCGCAAGGCTGTCGGCGCCACTCCCTGGTCGATCATCAGCATGATCCTCCAGGAGGCCATATTGATTACCGGAGTGGCCGGCTACCTGGGCATCGTGGCGGGCGTCGGGCTTTTGTACGGCCTCAACCGCATCATGGCACTGGCCGACGCCGATATTGAATATTTCGCCAATCCCAGCGTCAACCTGCAGGTGATCTTCGCCGCGCTGCTGGTCCTGATCGTTTCCGGTGCCCTTGCCGGGCTGATCCCGGCCAGGCGAGCGGCCCTGATCCCGCCGGTGGAAGCGCTGAGGGATGGGGTGTGATCTGAAGGAAGTCAGGTTGTCCGTTGATCGTTGCCTGTTTCCTGGCCGACAACCGACAACCAACTTTACCCCGAGCAAAGCCGGGGGGAACCAACAACCAACCTATGTTCGACACCGACCGCTGGCAAGAAATCTACCACAGCATCCGCAAGCATCGCCTGCGGACCTTGCTCACCGCCTTTGGCGTTTTTTGGGGCATATTCATGCTGGCCGTCCTGCTGGGTGCCGGGAGTGGCCTGGAAAATGGCGTGACCCAAAATTTCAACGTGGCCAAGAACGCGGTTTTTATCTGGACGCAACGCACCAGCATCCCCTATAAAGGCCTGCAGCCCGGCCGTTTTATCCAGTTGAATAATGGCGACCTGCAGGCCTTACGCAACCAGATTCCGGAACTGGGTGCCCTCAACCCCCGGCTTCGGGTGCCCGGCAGTTACACCATAGAACGCGGCGACGAGAGCGCCTCCTTCACCGTCAATGGCGATGCCCCCGAAATGTTCGTCATCCGGCCGCTGCTGATGCTGTCCGGCCGGTTCCTCAATCATTCGGACCTGGCGGAGAAGCGCAAGGTGGCGGTCATCGGCGACCGGGTCCGGGAGGTATTGTTCAAGGATGGGGCCGACCCCATTGGGGCATTCATTCAGATCAAAGGCGTTCCCTTCCGGGTGGTGGGCACTTTTGGGAGCCAAACCACCAATGAGGGCGCTATCGAAGACCTGCAAACCATCCATATCCCGATTTCCACCCTTCAGGTCACGTTCAACCGCCCGAACGAGATCGATTATTTTGCCTGTGTGCCGCAACCCGGCGTACCGGCGGCGGTGCTCGAAGAGAAGATGTTGGCCCTGCTCAAACAGCGGCACATTGTGGCGCCGGAGGACGAGCGGGCCTTCGGCTCCGAGAATGTCGAGCGGGAATTCCGGGAGGTACAGAACCTCTTCATCGGCATCCGGGGGTTCAGCTGGCTGGTTGCCATCGGCACTATCATTGCCGGAGCGGTAGGGGTTGGTAACATCATGGCCATCATCGTCAAGGAGCGCACCAAGGAGATCGGCATCCGCAAGTCGCTGGGCGCTACCCCCTGGTCGATCGTCAGCATGATCCTGCAGGAAGCCCTGGTCATCACCGGCGTTGCCGGGTACATCGGCCTGGCGGCAGGCTGCGCCACCATTGCCGGGATCAGTTACGCCCTGAAAGAATTCGGCATGGAGTCGGAGTTTTTTGCCAACCCGGAGATCAACCTGGGCACGGCCGTTACGGCTATCGTTGTGCTGACCCTGACCGGGCTGGTAGCGGGGCTGATCCCCGGGCTGAGGGCGGCGTCGGTCAATCCGGTGGTGGCGCTTAGGGATGAGTGAGAAGCGGGCTATTGGTGAATGGTTTACCTGGATGGCTTATTCCATGGTCTTCAACCTGCCATCCAGTTGTTTGTCCAGAAAGCCGATGCCGAAGAGAAGGATTTTTTTGCCGCTGCTCTGATATGGTTCATAATATTTTTTTGTTTCGATTTGCTGAAGGGCCTGCTTCGATAAGGTGGCGGCCTATTTTTCCGTGCCGGCGGCAAACTTGAATTCGATAATATAAACCTTATCCGGAAGTTCGAGTACAGCGTCGATGCGGCCTTTATCGGTTTCTTTCTCCAGGAGCAGCTGCATGCCCACCAGGCGGAGCATCAGGTAAACCAGGGAGTGATAATAGGCTTCCTTCGGGATATGCAAACGAGCTGGAATGTCGGAAAGGAAAGCCTGTAGTCTTTTTATGAAATCTTCGGGCCGTTCTTCCCGGAGGGCGTCGCGGAGTTCCAGGGCTTCCGGCTGTATTTCGAATTAATCCTTTTCCACGAAGGCGGCGGCGAGGTAAGTCATGAAGGCATAGCGTACCTCATCGTTGGGATAGTCCAAATAAAAGCGTTGCGAAAACCCTTCATATTCAACCCGTTTAATGGTCAGGTATCCGGTTTGAAAGAGCAAGGGCGCCAGAGGCAGGTTTTTGATCTGCATGGAACTGCCTTCCAGGTCGTTGGCTTTGAGATTTTCGAAAGCCTCCGGCAATTGTTTTTGTTTTTTTATGAGGTCGACCAGGAAGGTGGGCGTACCGGTGGAAAACCAGTAGTTACCAAAATTTTTGTCAATGAAGAACTTGAAAAGGGAAAACGGATTGTACAGCTTATGCACCCCATCCCAGGAAAAACCATTATATTTGTCCCGGACTGCTTGCATAAATTCTTCTTCGTCGGCCTTAAATTTATCGCGAACGGCTTCTAAGTGCAGTTTAAAATAGCTTTCGAGTTCCTCCTGAGAAAAGCCAACGATCTGGCTATAGGCATCCGTCATCGAAATATCCTCCAGGTTGTTCATGCCCGAGAATACGCTTACCTTTGCAAAGCGGCTGACGCCGGTTAGCATCACAAAGCGCAGATAGGCGTCCAGCCCTTTCATAGTGCCATAGAGGCTGCGCAATACTTCCCGGTTCTCCATGAACTTTTCTTCATTCGACAAGGTATCTACCAGCGGTTTATCGTATTCGTCTACCAGTATCACCACCTTGCCCAGTTGCTGGTGCAGCTTTTGCACCAACTCGATAAAGGCATCGGCTATAATGGTATTTTCCAGCTTGATCTTGTACTCATTCCCGATCCGAACCAGATGGTTGTGCAATGATTTTTCGAAAGTTGCCCGGTCCTTTTTGTATTCCACAAAAGAATAGTCGATGTGGATAACCGGGTGTTGTTTCCATTCTTTTTCCTGGCTATGAATGAACAAGCCCCGAAACAAGTCTTCCCTGCCCTGAAAAAAGGATTTCAACGTAGTCAGCAGCAGGGATTTTCCAAAACGGCGGGGGCGGGAGAGGAAAAAATAAGCGCCTTGGTTGATCAGTTTATTAAGGTAGTGAGTTTTGTCGACGTATAAATAACCTCCTTCTATTATCTTTTCAAATGTCTGTATGCTTATGGGCAGGTTTTTCATTCCTTGCTTTTCTGCAAATATAAGGGTTTTGTCCTTCAAAATATGATTGAAGAGTATCCGCTACCTTATAAAGGCATTCCTTATATACAATTGCGGAAATAACCTGTTAGGCCGAAGTGAAAAGCATTCAGACAAGGACTCTTTTTGCCAACTTCCGATTTCTTTTTCCTCGCATTGAACTTTCCCATTATTATTGTATTTTTGACACTATCCAGGCTTTGGGGCTTTTGCCCCGGGTTTGTTATCAAAAACGAAAACTATGGATCTCAAAGCTCCTGTTTCCACCATAATGACCACGGACCTCAAGACGGCCGGCCCGGAGGACGCTACGACGGTTTTGGATGATATTTTTAAGCAGAACCGTTTTCACCACGTCCCCATCGTCAATGATGAAAAGAGAGTGGTCGGCATCATCAGCAAGTCCGACTTTCTGTATCTGCTGCGCGGGTACACCGTTCATGAAACCGACCGGTTCCGGGAATCGGCTAAGCTGCGCGGCTTCAAGGTGAAGGAGATCATGCACGGAGAGGTGGTTACCATCCGCGAAGATACGTCCATCCGCGAGGCGGTGGCTTTGTTGTCGGAAAACCGCTTTCGTTCCCTGCCGGTCGTCAACAGCAAAAGCGAGCTGGTGGGGATAGTGACCACCCACGACATCATCGACATGGTCAATGAGCTGGAAGATTGAGGGGAAAAAGCAAGTCCTGGCAGTTATTGGTTATTGGTTCAAGGGTGGGCCAACCGTAGTTATTGGTTGCTCGCAACTATTGACGTCAGCGGCAGAAAATGCCCGGATTTGCCCCAGTTCCGAAGGTAGCCCAGGCTATTTTCCGGCAAGTATGCCCGAAGCCTGGCTTACCGGAGGCTCCCCACCTCCAAGGTTCTCAACCTTAACCTCAACCTTAACCTCAAACCCCACAACACTCATTTCTCCTCCATCAGCTCTATCCCCGTCCACCCTTCCGGTTTGCCGTGGGTGAGGTAGTGGGCGATCCGGTTGAGCCACAATTGGGTGGTGGTGTCCTCCGGATTGGCGCGCAAAACCTCTTCGAAAACCGCCATAGCTTCCCGGAAGTTGCCGGCAAGGTAATGCTCCCGCCCTTCACCGAACAGGCTGAGCGTGGCAAGTTTGCGTTCGATCACCTCTGGAGGGTCTCCGCCGAAACACTCATGTATTCCAATCGCTTCCCGTTTGCCTTTTACCCGGACTTTCCCGAGGAAGCGAAGGTGAAAGGCGGCCCTGTCCTGTATTTCCGACAAACTGTCTTCGCTCAGCAGGATGGAAGCCCCGTAGTGCTTGGTCAGGCTTTCGATGCGGGAAGCGGTGTTGACCGTGTCGGAGATGGTGGCCGCGTCCATCCGCTTGCGGTCGCCGATAATGCCCATGATGAGGGAGCCGCTGTGCAGGCCGGTGCCGATCCGGATGGGTTCCCGGCCCTTATGCTTTCGTTCTTCGTTGTACATGCGCAGAGCCCTTTGTATCTCCACGGCCGCATTCAGGGCATCGGCGGGGTTTTCCGGGAAGATAGCCATGATAGCGTCACCGAGATACTGGTTGACGAACCCTTTATTTTTCTGGATAATGGGCCCCATGCGGCCGTTGTACGCATTGACGAAGCGGTAGTTTTCTTCCGGGGTCATGCTCTCGGCCAGGGTAGTATAATCCCGGATGTCGCTGAAGAAAACGGTGACTTCCCGCTCGGCGAAGTCTCCCAGTTCCACTTCGGTGATGCGTTGCCGGCCCAGCGAGCGGATGAACTCATTGGGGATAAAACGCTCCGTGACGTCAAAGATACGGTGCAGGTCGATGTGGGTTTGGATGCGGGCCAGGAACTCTTCTTTGGAGAAGGGTTTGGCCAGGTAATCGTTGGCGCCCAGGGAAAGCCCCTGCACGAGGTCTTCCACCTGGTTTTTGGCCGTTACCATGATTACGGGCAGCTCGGAAGGCAGGTGTTTTTCCCGGATTTGCCGGCATACTTCGTATCCGGACATTCTCGGCATCATGACGTCGAGCAGCACCAGGTCGAAGGCCTCGCCGCTTTCGAGGCAGCGGATGGCCTCTTCGCCGTTCATGGCCTGTACCAGTTCGTACAATCCGGAAGCCAGGTGGTTTTTCAGTACCTGCTGGTTGACCGGCTCATCGTCGACGACCAGGATTCGGATTTTGTCTCCCTCGTTGCCGGTTGCGTGGTGGATGCCGGAAGGAAGCATGGCTTTTTCGCCATTGTCGGCTGCTGCCAGCGGCGGTAGCACGTGGCTGATCCCGGTTGGCGGCTGGCTGCTCAGGCTGGAGCTGATCTGCTCTCCCGAAACGGGCAACGTGAAGAAGAAAGTTGAACCCCTGCCCACTTCCGATTCCACCCACATGCTGCCGCCGTGCAGTTCTACCAGGCGTTTGGAGATGCTCAGCCCCAGGCCGGTGCCGGCATACTCGCGGGTGACGGAACCATCTCCTTGTTCGAATTCCCGGAAGATGGCCTCCTGCTTGTCCTCCGGAATGCCGATGCCGGTGTCTTCCACGAACATTTCGAGCATCCTGATCCCGGAACCGTTGCCATGTTGCCGGGCGCCGATCCGTATATGGCCCCTTTCCGTAAATTTTATGGCGTTGCCCAGCAGGTTGTACAGCACCTGCTGGAGGCGGTTCTCGTCGCCGTGGGCAGTCGGCAGGCCCTCCGGCACAACATTGGACAGCTGCAGCGGTTTTCCCTGGATCAGAGGTTTGTTGTTGCGGATGACGACCTCGGCCAGGACGTGCAGTTCCACCGCTTTGGGGTTGAGTTCGAGGTCGAAGTTTTTGAGCCTGGAAAAATCGAGGATGTCGTTGATGAGGCTGTTGAGGCGCCGGCCGGAGGAGATCATCATGGCCAGGCTTTCGCGGATTTCCGGGTCCTGGATTTGGCTGTACAGGCCCTCCGACAGGCCGATGATGCCCTGCAGGGGGGTGCGCAGTTCATGGGAGGTATTGGCCAGGAACTGGTCTTTCAGCCGGTCGATCTGCCGCAGGCGCTCCGATGCCTGCTTTTCCCGGTCCAGTTCTTTTTGCTGGGAGCGGATGCGGCGGCGCTGGGCCTGGGTGCGCCACCGGTAAGTCAGCCAGAGCATGCCGGCGAAACACAAAATATAAAGCCCTTTGGCCCAAAGGGTTTGCCACCAGGGGGGGGCGATGACAAAGCGGGCTGTTGCCCCTTCTTCATTCCATACGCCGTCTCCATTGGATCCCCGGAGCCGGAAAGTATAAGCCCCGGGGGCGAGGTTGGTAAAAGTCACCTTGTGCTCTCCGCCCAGGGACACCCACTGGCTGCTGAGGCCTTCCAACTGGTAGGCGTAGCGGCTCTTACCCGGTTTGGCGAAATGCAGGGCGGCAAATTCGAACGAAAGGATATTGTCGCGATAGGAAAACCGGAGTTTTTCTTCCTCGTCCGCCGGGTGGATCAGCCGGGAAGCGTTCTGCCGGCCCGGCCGAAATGCCCGGATCGCCGTGATCACCACCGGCGGCGGGGTGCTGTCAATGCGGATGTCTTCCGGCAGAAAAGCATTAAACCCATAATCTCCTCCGAAAAACAACATCCCGGAAAAAGGGCTTTTAAAGTAGGCTCCGACATTAAATGCGGGGCCCTGCAGCCCATCCTGCTCGTCGAAATTGCGGAAACGGCCGGTTTCGGGCGCCAGGCAGGATATCCCCCGGCTGGTACTCAGCCAGATTTGCCCGGCGTCGTCTTCCAGGATGCCATAGATGATATTGGCGGGCAATCCGTCTTCGACGTGATAGGATTTGAACGTTTCTTCATCCGTCAACAACCGGTTCAACCCGTTTCGGGTGCCCGCCCAGATTCGTCCCCGGCTATCCTCGTAAACGCACCGCACAGCGTTGGAGCTCAGGCTCTGAGGGTTGGAAGGGGTATGGAGGTACAGCTTGAAGGCACCGCTGCGGGGGTCAAAACGTTTCAGCCCGCCGTTTGTGGCCAGCCATAAATAACCACTGCGGCCTTCGAGGATATCCCAGACGGCGTCATCTCCCCGGTTGTCGGTGCCAGGTGGGCTATCCGTAAAATGGTGGAACTGCCCCCTGTATTTATCCAGCCGGCCCAATCCATTATATGCTCCAACCCACAAGGTGCCTGCTGCATCTTCGAGCAGGCTCAGGACGGCATTGCTGCTGAGGCTGTTGCTGTCTCCTGCCACCGTTCGAAAATGCAGCGCTTCGCCCTGGCCCTGTGGGAGGTAATGCAGCCCGTCGCCGAAAGTACCCACCCAAAGCCCTCCTTTCCGGCTGCCCTGCAGGGCATATACGGGGCTTTTTTGAACGCTCTTCTCGTCGTAAGCAAAAGTGCGGAACTGCCCGCTGGCCATATCCAGTTGCTGGACGGCCCCATTGAAGGCGCCCACCCACAAGCTGCCGGGTTGATATTGGTGGATGGCCCAGATGGCGTTGCTGGCCAATCCGTTGGAAGATGCCGCATCCTGTTGATAAAGCCGGAAATGCCGGGTTCTGGGCGATAAATAATGAAGCCCGCTGTTGGCGCCGGCCCAGAGCAGGCCGTCCTGGCTTTGGAAGACAGCCCGCACTGCGTCGTTGCCGATACTGTAGGGGTTGCCCGGTTCGTGGCGCATGCGCTGAAAAACGCCCGTTTCCGGGTCAAAGGCGTTCAGCCCTCCGCCATTGGTGCCGATCCAGAGGTGGCCCGGCCGGCCTTCGCAAATGGCCCAGGCCACATCGTGGCTGATGCTCTGCGGGTTGTCCGGATTGTGGCGATAGGTTGTAAAGGTGCCGGTTCGGGGATCGAGCCGGCTGAGACCGCCACCATAGGTGCCAATCCACAAGCGTTCCCGGCTGTCTTTGAGGATAGCCCAGACGGCGTTGCCGGAGAGGCTGTTTGGTTGTATCGAATCGTAAGCATACCGGGTGGACTTGCCCGTGCCCGGGTCGAAGTGGTAAAGGCCGCTGTTCCAGGTGCCGAGCCAGAGCAGGCCCTGTTCGTCTTCCAGGATCGACTTGACGGCGCCGTCTGTGGAGGTGATGGTGGTGTCGAAACGGAAAAAATCAAATGATTCAGTATCCGGGTTATAGCGTTGGAGGCCGGCAGCCCTGTTGCCTACCCAGAGTCCTCCCCGGGGGCCGTGATGAAGGGCATAAATGTGATCGTTGCAGATGCTGTTTGCATTATCCTCTTCGTGGAAGAAACGCCGGAATTTTCCGGTACGGGGATTCCAGCGGTTGAGCCCTTTTTCTGTTCCGATCCACAAGAAACCCTGCTCGTCCTCTTCGATTGCCCGCACCCAGTTGCTGCTCAGGCTCTGGGAGTCGGCGGGGTTGTAATCATAAACAGTGAATTGGTACCCATCGTACCGGTTCAGCCCGTTGGCCGTGCCAATCCACAAAAATCCTCGGCTGTCCTGGAAAATACAATTCACGTACTGGTCGGAAAGGCCGTCGGCTACCGAAAGCTGCCGGAACCGCGCCTGGTTGGGCTGCGCCGACAGCAGAGCCGGCAGCAACAGGGCCAGCAAGAGCAGGTGCCACCCTCCGGGTTTTGCCATTTTCTCAACTGATGTCCGTATTCTTTTCATTCGCGTCCGCTGATTCCTGATTTATACTGGCGAACGGATGGTTTTGTCAGCCACAAAACCATCCGTTCGCCAGTATATACTGACCTGGTTGGATTTTGTAAAGACAAAATCAGTCATGCGTCAGTATAAAGATAGCAAAAAGCCATGGATCGGCCGCTTTTTGAAAAATTCCGGTTGGCAGTTGGGGAATGGCCTAACCTGTCCATCCCGTAAATCCTGTCTACCTAAACCCGAACCCCCTCCTCTACTTCGCAATGCTCCGGCGGGCGGTGAAAGGAAGGCGGGGCTAAAACCAGGCTGCAAAATCCTGTCCATCCCGTAAATCCTGTCTACCTAAGCCCCCGAGATGCGCATCAGGCTGATGTGTCAAAACCTGGGAGGTGGCCAGCCATAGGAGTCGCTTAGGCAGTGGCTGCGCTGTGGGCAGGGCGCGCCGGGTGAACTCACCCCCGGCTGTACGGAAGCCAGGCGCCCCCTCTCTTAAGCTGCCGGCAGGCAAAGGGAAGAGAGGGGGCAGGGCAACGTGCACTGTGAGCCGTGGCCTGCTGGAATCCTGTCCATCCCGTAATCCTGTCTACCTAACCCCCCGAGCCACCCCTCTACTTCGCAATGCTCCGGCGGGCGGTGAAAGGAATGCAGGGCTAAAACCGGGCTGCAAAATCCTGTCCATCCCGTAAATCCTGTCTACCTATGCCCCCGAGCCCCCTCTACTTCGCAATGCTCCGGCGGGCGGTGAAGGGAGGAGCGTCCACATGGCGCATCCAGTCCACGCACCACATCCTGTCCATCCTGTATCTGACAGAACATCCACCTTTTCCCAAACTGTCTTATTTTTGGCCCATGCGGATCGCCATCAACACCCGTTTTCTGTTGCCCGGCCGGCTGGAAGGGCTGGGGCGTTACACCTACGAGGTGGCCCGGCGCCTGGTAGAAGGCCACCCGGAGCACGAATTCCTCTTTTTCTTCGACCGGCCCTACGACGAGCAGTTCCTCTTTGGCAAAGATGTACAGGCCGTAGTGCTTGCCCCGCCGGCCCGCCACCCCGTGCTCTGGTACATCTGGTTCGAATATTCTGTAAACCAGGCGCTGAAAAAATACAAGGCCGACGTTTTTTTCTCCCCCGACGGCTACCTGTCCCTGCGGGCCGAAACGCCGACGGTGATGACGGTGCACGACCTGGCCTTTGAGCACTTCCCCGAGGCGGTCCCTTTCCTAGTGCGGCGTTATTACCAACATTTCACGCCGCTGTTTTGCCGGCGGGCGGACCACCTGCTGGCCGTCTCCGCCTACACGCGGGCGGACATTCAACAGCAATATGGAATTGAGGGGGCTAAGGTCACGGTTTGCGGCAACGGTTGCCGGGAGGGCTTCCGGCCCCTGGCGGAGGAGGAAAAAAAACGAGCCAGGGCGGAATACGCTGATGGGCAACCCTACTTCCTGTACGTTGGTGCGGTTCACCCCCGAAAGAATACCCACCGGCTGATCGAGGCGTTCGGGCGGTTCAAGGCGAGGACGGGAGCATCCGCCAAACTGCTCATCGCCGGGCGCTTCGCCTGGCAGACCGGACCGGTAAAAACGGCTTTTGAGGCTTCTGCTTTTCAGGTCGACATCCGTTTCCTGGGCTTTGTCCCTGATGAAAAGCTGCCCCAATTGGTGGGGGGGGCGTTTTGCTTTGTGTACCCTTCCCTGTTCGAGGGCTTCGGCCTGCCCTTGCTGGAGGCCATGCACTGCGATGTGCCGCTGATCAGTTCCCGAAGCTCCTCTCTGCCGGAGGTGGCCGGGGATGCTGCTCTTTTGTTCGACCCGCAGGATGCCGAATTGCTGGCGGCTGCTTTGCAGCGCATTTATCAAGAAGAAGGACTACGGCACAAGCTGGTGGAAGCCGGCAGGCTACAGCGCCGGAAGTTTAGCTGGGAGCGGACGGCGGAGGTGGTTTATGGAAGGCTGGTTGGGGTTTTTATAAGAGAAAAACGTTAGAGTTTTCCATCTGGTAAGCATACTTGGATGTTAAAGAAAAAGTTTTTTCGCTAAAAGCTTCCCCACTTCCTCTGCGTCTCGGACGAGAATACCCGACAATCTACTTTCTTCATCCAGGAACATAGTGATTTTTTCATTTAATTCTAATTGTTTGGAGAGTACCCCGAAATTCAGCCACACAACATCGAGCCTATTGTGCAATAATTTAACCGACAATTCGCTTTTGATCCGGTTCCATGATCCATCTTCGTTCATAGGAGGAGCGCCCTTCCAAATTTCCTGTACATCCACTATAGGTTCAGCATATTCCTTTTTCTCTCGGAGATCAAAATCTTCCCTGTGTTCTATCTCGAATCCGGCAAGACTGACAAACCAAATGGATTTAAACATTCCAGAATATTTATCAACATAGCAATCAACTTGACCGTTGTTACAAATAATGCTGTACATATAGCAATTATGGATTGTTCCTTCTCTTGAGTCGTCAAAGATGATCGTGCCGTATTCAGTTGTGAATTCGTTGATCATGTAGTATGCTTTGCTTTGGATTTGCAGTACTTTATTTATTCTCATATTCATTCTCATACATATTTTCGTCATAAAACAAAAACAGGTAGTAGAAAGCAACTTGGTTATTTACATTTACTCCCTTCCTTACTTGCATTATAGTTGAATTGCCTTGAGTGTAAAATAAGGAATAAGGCGCAGAAGAAAATGATATTGGGTTAATTATTCCTCTTCCGCACCCTAAGTATTTTAAGATTAATACATTAGCTGGTGGCGGGGTAAATCCGTTGAATTTTCGGTACAAACGGAGAGCGGACCTCCAGGTCCGCTGGATTGGATCAACGGATTTAACCCACAACCCATTAGTTTACAGGAACAGCATGAAAAATTCTTGGCAATCCTCCTGAAAAAGTAGTTGGTTCTCCAAAAATAATCTCCCATTTTCCAGCATGATAAGGATTTTCATAAATAACCGGAGAATTTCCTGATAATATTTCATCCACAGCTTTGGCAAAATCGTCAAGTACAAGTTGGGACCTTAATCCTTTCTGAGACTCAAACCAGGCATATGTTGCTGCTTCATTTTTTGTGACCAACTCTGCTAAATGCTTTGTTCCTGAAAATTGGACATAGTACTCTCTCCCGCCCTCAGCTGTTAAGGTAAAAGTTTCAGGGATATTAGTGTTAGGGCGAAATTGTGAACTGTATGAGATTCTATTCCACACTAGGGCTGAAGCATTCTTTACAGATTGGGGAAGGCTGGCAATTAACCAGCGAGCAGCATTTGTCGAAACAGAAAACAATTGTAAACCTATTCTAAAAGAACCATCTATCAAAGCCATTTCAATGAATGGCCTAATAGCTTTTATCACTTGGCGAACCGTTTGGCTAAGTGTATTATACGCACATTCCAAGTACCAGTTATAGGATATCTCGTATACTGCATATACTTCTTCATCGGTGAATGTTTCTTCATCAACTAAATACGGAAGGATCGCTTCTAAATACTGAGAAGTTTCCCCATAATCAGTATGGCGTCTTCCCAAGTAGATACGAATAGCATCTATTTGGTCTATATATTCGGCTCTGGGAACAAATGCCCCCCATTCTAGTTGAGAATGGACATGCATCATTTTTTCAATTATTTCCAGGCAATCATCGTCTAAAAAATGCTCACTTGTATATCCTTCAATCAACTTTATCGTTAGATCATAATGGTTTAATAACCAAGACAGTTGATTTCCATTTATATTAAGACCATTAACCGACCCAACCCAATTGATAATTGTTTGTATCCTCTCCCTAGCCTCCTCCGAATACCCTTCACTTCTCCAATAATTAGCAATCCAACCTACATGTAGAGGTCCTTGAGGGTAAAAAGGGGTAACAGTAAGCCAATTAATAGCTTCTTCTGTGAAAATATTCGTATACCCAAGTCCGAATACAGAAACTAAATACGCTTCATTTATACAATGCTCGAAATACGGCGAAAAAGCGTCGCATCCAATTAGCTGAGCAGTCTGGACCAGATCATCAAATGAAGTGAAAGGGTAGAAAGATTGTTCATATATATCATAATATTCCTTAACCCTAGCTTCGTACAAATCTTCATTTCCTTGGTAATTAGGGCATTCAGGGCAGTCCACGTGCGTAAGCACATTCCACCAGTTGTTAGCATTAAATTCTTCTCCACAATACAGGATATAGTACCATTGGCATCGGACATCTCTTAATTCGACCTGAACCCCTCCTCCTTGCCGGGGCCCACCAAAATAGCAATCGCCCGGATCAGGATCGTAATAGATATCATCGTCGCCAAAATAGTCGTCATTGGTGATCCAATCCCGGAAGTCTTGCCATATATCGGAAAAGTCGTCCCAAAAATCGTTAAAATCCTGTCCCCCACCAGTACTGACAAAATCTTCCCACACGTCTTCATTCCAGAAATCATGATACGAGCCGTAAACTTGTTCGTAATTGCCTTCCCACCATAGTTCTACATAGTGTTCAAATTGTTCCTGGGTGATGTTATATTGCAGCCAATCCTGATCGTCATAATTAATAATTCCGTCGCCGTCATGATCCAGATGCGGAGGCATATTTGAGAGCCCGCCGAACCACGTCGTCTGCGTGACGTCGTCAGAACAGACTTCCATGAAACGCCACTCACAATCCTCGTCAGGCGGTAATGCCGGATTTGGCCCAAGAGGGGGATTCTCTTCCAGGATTTTTACATAATCACAATATGCTTCCAAGGCTTCGCCTTCGACCCCGAAAAGAATCTTATCGTATCCTGCAAGAGCATTGGCATAGGCTACATTCCGCAAAGGGTCGCCATTCTCCGTATCCAGGAGTTCCTGCCGGGTGATGGCGTTGATGGTAAATCCGGTTTCATCTTTTGTTGCGGTGATGAGGCTGGTTACAGCAGGATAGGCATCAAAAGCAAGGGGTACAACAATAAGGCTCTTTTGAGTTTCCGTATCTTCGACGATCCGGGCATATCTCCAAACCGGAAACCCAGCCTTGGTTACTATCTCTTCGATAAAAGGATGGGTTTCATTGCGCTCCGCTATTTCATCGTATAAGCCTACCAGATAAGGATGATAGATCAGCGTCCCATGCTCATTATTTCGGCTTTCCAAATCCCCGGGTAGTTGAAATTTCTTGTAAGAATCCAGGTCAAAAAAACAGGCTTCCTTTTCCGACCAGGAGTACTTGGAAAAACCATTTTCCAGGTGAATGTGAGAGGCCGGCTTACTCTGAGGAGCTATGTCATCCCGATCTTTTTTGCAGGAAAACAATACATTAAGAGATAGCAATAGAATGGCTATCCTCAAAAGGGTTCTTGAGAACATGATTCAAGATTTTGACGTGAACAATAAAATACCGTCCGCTTCCATATTTGTACCGGAAGCAGGCCTTATTTAGAAATTGTTCATAGCTGTTTAACGGATAGGGGATAAGAGCGCACTTCTTTTCCTTCTATGTGACGCGTCCTGCAATGATAAATACAATTTTTTTTTTTGCAAACTGTACACGTAATTTTAACAGGTCAAAAAAGAAAAAAAATAAACGCCAGCCTATTTTCGCTGTTCTATCGAAAACCGATTATCATGAGGACTAACTTTATCATTCCCCTATCACTGCTGCTTCTTGTTCTTGCCTCCGCCTGCGGCAAGGTCAACCCGCCCGTAAAAGTATTTGAGCCCTCCAAACTGCCGCTGGACAAGATCGCCCTCCCGCAGGGCTTCCGGATCGAATCCTTTGCGGAAGGTATAAAAAACGCCCGCTCCCTGGAGCTTTCGCCCAACGGGACGCTCTTCGTGGGTACGCGGGGAGAGGGTAAGGTGTATGCGTTGAGAGATGAAGACGGCGACTTCCGCGCTGATACCGTGTACACCATTGCCAAAGGCCTGAAGATGCCCAACGGCGTCGCCTTCCGCGACGGCCACCTATACGTTGCCGAGGTGAGCCGCATCCTGAAGTTTGAAAATATCGAGGACAACCTCGCCAATCCGCCCGAGCCGGTAGTCGTCTTTGACAATTATCCCTCCGAGACCCACCACGGCTGGAAGTTCATCGCCTTCGGCCCCGACGGCAAGCTGTACGTGCCGGTCGGCGCGCCCTGCAACATCTGCGAATCGGAAGACGAGGTCTTCGCTTCCATCACCCGCCTCAATCCGGATGGCACGGGCATGGAGATCGTGCAGCGGGGCATCCGCAATACGGTGGGTTTCACCTGGCACCCCCAAACCGGCGAGCTGTGGTTCACCGACAACGGCCGCGACTGGATGGGCGACAACGAACCCGCCTGCGAGCTCAACCACGCCCCCCGCGACGGCATGCACTTCGGCTATCCCTACTGCCACGAAGGGGACCTGCCCGACCCGGAGTTCGGCGCCAGGCGCTCCTGCGACGAATTTACGCCGCCGGTGCAGGACCTGGGCCCGCACGTCGCCCCCCTGGGCGTGGAATTCTACACCGGGCAGCAATTCCCGGAAGAATACCGCGGCCACCTCTTCATCGCCGAGCATGGCTCCTGGAACCGCAGCGAGAAGATCGGCTACCGCGTTATGATGGTCAAACTGGATGGAAACGAAGCGGTGAGCTACCAGCCCTTCGCCACCGGCTGGCTGGACAAGGGCAACGTCTGGGGCCGCCCGGTCGACCTGGAGTTCCTGCCGGATGGCTCCATGCTGGTGTCGGATGACTTTGCGGATGCGGTTTATCGGGTGTATTATGAGCGGTGAGGGGGGGGATTGTCAGGGTGCAATTTCCCAATGGCCTCTGACTTACCCAATCCTTTCTAGCCGTTTTCACCGCAAAGAGAAAACCTATGCTTTATATTTGAACCGCAGGGGGCGCAGAGAACCGCAGAGCGGGTTCCATCCTCTGCGCTCCCTGCGGTTTATTTTTTAGCCGCCCTCGCGCGAGTACTGCCGAAGTCACCGCCGCCCCACAACCACCCGCGTACTCCAAACCGCCGCCGCCCCTTCCCAAACCCTCACGAAATAAACGCCCGGCGGCAGGCCCGCTATTGAAAAAGCAAAGGAGGTTGCCCCTTCCGGCAGTTCATGCGCCAGCACCTCTTTGCCCATTACGCTGTACAAAGAAAGGCGCTGGCCGGCGAACGGCCGGCCGCTGCGTACCGCCAGGCGGGAAGAGGCCGGGTTGGGGAAAACGAAAAAGCCGGGCGGCGTACCAACGGTTTCCTGCGCCCCGGTGGCTAAAAAGTTGATGGTATCGCACACCGTATTGCTCCCCGTCTGATTATCCGCCGTCAAACACACCTCATACACCCCCGCCTCCGCGTAGGCATGCACGGGAAAGCGCTGCGTGCTGCTCTGGCCATCTCCGAATGCCCACAACCAGCTCTCGGGGCTGAAGCGGGTGCCGTCGTGAAAGGCTACCTGCAAGGCGGCGCTGTCTTCGACCACGTAGCTGAAGGCCGCCTGCGGCGGCGGGTTGTCGATGCCGAGGGTGTCGCAGGGGGAGCCGTCTAAGGGGCCTATAGTAGGGGAAGTTGGGGATGCTGCGGTCGTTTGAGGCTGCCAACTCTAAGCCGTGTTGTTCGACATTGCAGGCCAGGCCTCGATTGTTGGGCGCATGGATGACATGAAGGTAGTTTGCGCTGGTACCACACATTGTTCCCCCGACTCACATTCTGCAGGCTGAACGCATAAGACGCCGCTGTGGCCGTATCCGCCAGCGCAACCGTAAAGCACTGCCGGCGCTGCCGCCCGTAAACGCCAGGCTTTGCGTAACATAACCTGACAAATGAGGCGCGCTGGATGAGGCAAGCGCTACGTCCGCCGAAACGGGAGAGCAGGCGCGGGGGTTGCTGATATCGACGCAGATTTGGATGCTGTCGCCAGGTTCGGCGCTTAGCGTACTGTCGGAGGATGGTTGAACGACGGCGCCGGTTTGCGTCCGCAGCCCGAATTTCCGGGCGCCGGAAGCCGTATCTTCCCGCACTTCCATGCCTGCCCAGCCCCCATTGGCCGGCGCGGCATTGATTTGGATAATGATTTCCCCGTCTCCGCACATATCAGCAAACACCAGAAAGTAATCGTCGGTGATGTAAGAACTCAAGGGCTGCTGCCCGGTTATGCTCACCGCGCCCAGGCTGCAGCTGTCAAAAACGGCGCTGCCGGAGGCGGCGCCCAGGGCCTGGCCTTGCCAGAGGCGGCAGCCGGTTAGCAAGGGCGCGGCGCCCGGATTTGCCAGGAACGGCAGGTGGGCCGGCTCAATGGACGTAGAAGCCCTGGAAGTCAGCATTTGTGTGTGTGTCCGCCTCCGCTAGGAGCCGGCCGGGCGTTTGAGCGCGCAGCAAGGCGCTAATAGCCGCCAGCGCCAGGGCGGACAATACGAACAGGGAAAACGAGCGGGTCATATGAATCGGTTTTAGTGCTTGTTGGAAGGTGATCATTTGGGCTGCAAATGGCGGATTTTGGAATCCCGACCCTGCGGGTGCGGGACAGGCTCTCACTTTGCCATTTTTTTGCCCCTTAGCGCGGCGCCGGGGAATACCCTTTTTGTGGTAGGCTCGTAGGCAGGGGGCTTTCGTTTTGGCATTGTTGCTTGCCTGAATATTAGTTTTAGCTGGCCTCATCGAATCTTAGAATTCACTTCGCTTTTTCGGGAGCATTGACCCCAACGCTCTCCCCCACCGCAGCCAAAAACTCCTCCTGAATACTCCGCGTCTTATCCTTCGCATACCACTTCTGCGCCGCTGCCGTCAGCTCCTGATAGCGTTTTTTCTTAGCCTCCTTATCGGCCAGGGCCTCGAGGTCGGCCTTGGCTGCCATCACCATCTCTTGCACTTCCGCCGGGCGCGGCCCCCAGGTGCCCAGCACGTCCAGCGATTGGGCGTCCAGCAGGATCACTTTGGGGATGGAGCGGCCGCCGTTGGTCAGGAAGGTGTCCATGATGTCGGGGTGTTCGTCGCGCAAAATGAGGCGCAGTTCGACAAGCTCGTTGGCATCGGCCATTTTTTGCAGTACGGGGATGACCTGGGCGGCATCGCCGCACCAGGCCTCGGTGAGGGTGAGCCAGATCATCGGCCGGCGGGTGTTTTGCAGTTGCTCTTTGGCGCTTTCCAGCAGGCGGGTGGTTTTATCAAGGCGGTTCATGCGGGCCACGTTGAGCTGAGTGTAGTGGATCATGGCCTCGCTGTGGTTGCCTCCGGTAGTTTTGCCCTGGGCCAGCAGTTCGTCGGTGAGTTGGCGGTAGGCTTCGTACGTCATAGCCTGATTTACTATTTCGCGGCTGATTTTTTTCATGTTGTTAGTCCTGTTTTGAAAATATTCGGGCGTTGATTGGCCACACAATAAAGCAGGCAGGATGCCTGCTGTGTTCTATGTGAAAACCTCTATGTGTCCTATGTGGCAAACAACCTCCTGTTTACTACTCAACCAAATGCCGTTGGGCCGCATTTTGTTTGACGGAGGGCAAAAGAAGCTGCACCAACTGTCGCAGGCTGGCCTGATTTTCTTCTAACTGTATGGCATTCAGCACGTCTTCTTTTTCGCGTTCGGTGATGTGGAAAGAGATGGAAGCCTCCAGCTTGTTGGATTGGGCAGGGCGGTACATGAAGCGGATGACGTCAAAACGGCCTCTGCCGAGGATGTCGTAGACGAAGCCCAGGGTATTGTCGTGCTCGAACTCCTGCCGGATCAGCATCTTGCCGGCGATGCCGATGGGGTTGATCAGGGATTCGATGATGCCCTGCCCGCCGCTGGGCGTCACCTCTTCCAGTTTTTCAGAGCTGGTGATCTGCAGCAATACAACGCCGCCGGTGTTTTTCCGGATCCAGTCCTGAAACACCTGGATGAAGCGCGTGGCGGAGATCATGCCGTAGTTGTCGATGAAGCCGGCGTCCATGATCTCAATTTCCGGCTCGCTGGGCAGGTGCACGTTGGGCAGGATGTAGGGATAAGTGGCGTTCATGCGCAGGGCGGTCAGGAAGCGCAGGTTGTCGGCATTCTGTTCTTTGAACATCCAGCCGAAGTCGACGGCGTCGGCCTCCACCGTGCTGGGATGGCTTTGCCCGACCGGCGCCACCATCATGTAGGAGACGCCCTGGGGCGAAATGATCATGCGGCGGGCGTCGTTGATGATGCTGGGGGTGAGGAAGAGCATGGGAATGATGGCCGACTGTTCGGCCTGCCGGTAATCGCCTATGGTTTTATCCAGGATGAACTCCGTATTTTCGTTGAGCTGCTGTTCGAAGATGTATCCCCGGTCTTTGTGGTAGGTATAGCCGCCCGTCTCGAAGGTAGCCCAGGGCAGGAAGAGGTCGTTGGAGACGATGGTGAAGGCGACGGAATTGATCAGGTCTTTGGTGATGTTGTCGATATACTGCCGGCTGTACAAATTGACAGGATGCCCCAGCTGTTGCCGGAGGTACAGCTCGCGCAGGTAGGCCATGCCCATCATGCCGCCGGAAGCGCCGGTCATCAGGGCGGTATGGCGGAGCAGCCCTCCTTCCAGGAGGCTGTCGGCGGTTTGCACCACCTGCATGGCCCAGCTCGCCGCCTTGAGGCCGCCGCCGCTGACGGAGAGGATCACCATTTTGGGCATGGTGCCGGCCGGCGCCGCTTTTTCGCGCCAGCGGTTGAGGATTTCGATGGTGGCGGCTTTGTCTTCCCCGATCACCGGCGCGCCGCAGATGCCCTGTATTTTTTCTACGGTGTAATCGGCAGGCGGCACCTCGTAATCCATGCCATAGGCCCGGTTCTGGTGGTTGAATGCTTCGGAGCGGGTGATGAAGTTGACGGCCAGCAGCCCCAGGATGATGACCGTCACCCGCCACTCGCTGAACCAGTAGGTGACGGCGCCGATGACGGCAGTCAGCACGCTGGCCAGGATAAACAGGCTGGCGCCGGCCGGTATCCGGAAGGGCGGGTAGTCGATGAGGTAACCCAGGGCCAGCAGCGTCATCATGCTCAGCAGTTGGAGGATGAGGGCGTTGAGGTGGTTTTGTTTGAAAATACGCCGCAGCAGGCTGCTGTCGTAGTGGGCCACGCTGCGCACCAGGCGCGGCTGCAGGGATTCGGAAAGGTAAGTGGCCACCTGCCAGCGGGTGGTGTCCAGCTTGATGTACTCCACGTCGACGTGGCGGCGGCCGGGGGCAAAGCTCCGGCTGAGGTCCGGTGGCTTGGGCCCGCCCTTTTCATAAAAGGAGATGTCTTTGTTGGTAAACTGGAAGTACAGAGAATAGCAGGATACCAGGGTGAGGCTGCCCAAAACAAAGCCCAGGCAGTTGAGCAGGATGATGCCGAAGCCCAATCCTTCGTAGTACCGCTGGAAGTGAACAGCCAATACCATATAAAAAAGGAAAAAGCCCAGGGGCAGCACCATATTGTTGATCACAAACTTGGTAAAAGGCCGGGCGAGAGAGGCCAGGAATGGGAAGTGGTGAGCGGTGAGCAGGTAGATGGTCAGGTTCCAGCTCATGAAAAAACTGCCGAAGGCCAGGCCGACGAAAAAGAAGCTCCAGAGGTTGACCTGCCCGAGATATTCCGGGTCGAGGAACAGATACTGAAAGCCGTACTTGCGGCCCAGCGAACCCGACAGCAGCAAGGCGAACAGTATCCATGTGCCGATCAGCAGGTGGTTGCTGCGCAGGTGTACGATCAGGAGCTGCACCGGAAAAGAGTAATACAGATTATGGAACCATCGCTTCATAACAGTTTAAATTAGGGCTTTCTTCGGGAAAAAGCGGCTGAAATGGGGATATTCTAGTGTGGTGGGTGTCTGAATCTTATTATAGAACGCTGACAGGGGCGGTTTTCGTTGCCTGAGGGCAGGAGGGAAATTGATGGGGGGCGACGGGTGCAGAAGTCCACCACCTATTACTCCACCACTCCACCTACTCTTAAACTCATGGGGCTGGCCCGCGCTCCTCAAAAAGGCCGCCTTCCCGTCAAAACACGGACAGGATGGGGTATAATCTGAAGATGGAAAATGCGTTAATAGACAGGATTTACCCTGTGAAATAGCCATGGAGGAACCGTTGATTATTTCACAGGGTGAACAGGATGTCCCGCATGGTTTTAGTAGACAGGATGAACAGGTTTGGCTTCCCGTCTAAAGTTGGATCTGCGGAAAGCCGGCAGTGTTGAATGGTATAATCAATCTTGTAAATCCTGTTCATCCTGTCTAACAACCAACATGGCTAAAACTTAATCCTTTACGAAAAAAGACCAATTTATATGTCCCGGAATATCATCCTTATCTGTTGTATGCTGGCGTCTCTTTTTTCCTGCCAGAGCAATGTCGAGCGGGTAGAAGCGGAAGACAGCTACGGGTATGTTGAAAAGTACGAACGGAAGAAATCGGACTTTGCCCGGCACGGGAAATACGAGAAATTCACCGCCGGCGGATCGAAGGTTGAGGAAGCACATTTTACCAACGACACGCTGGACGGGCTGCGCATCCTGTATTATGAAAGCGGGGATACGGAAATTGTCGAGACCTATCGGATGGGTATTTTTGAAGGCCCATACCGGTCTTATTACGACAATGGGCAGCTAAATACGGAAGGGCAGTATGAAGCCAATGCCATGTACGGCGAGTGGAAAAGCTACTATCAGGGCGGCGAATTGAAGGAAGTGGTTACCTTTGCGGAGAATGCCGAGAACGGACCCTTCGTGGAGTATTATCAGAACGGCAACAAAAAGGCCGAGGGCACCTACCGGAACGGCGAAGAGAACGGCCTGCTGAAAAAATTCAGCCTGGCCGGCGAGCACATCCGCTCCATGAACTGCGAGGACGGTATCTGCCGGACCATCTGGAAGGTGGATAATGCGGACGAGCTGGAGGCGGAAGCTGGACAGGATTAACGGAGGTAGACAGGATCGACAGGGTAGAGTAGACAGGATTGACAGGATTAACAGGATAAATAAACCTCAAATATGAATAGAAGGCTACGCTTTTGGTTAGATGGTGTTGCAGTTTTCCGGTATTCGGTATTTTTTCCCGGCCGAGGCACAAGAACGGGCGGTGTTCGGCGGTTCTGCGAAAAATCAGAAATCAAAAATCGAATATCAGAAATCAAAAACAAGTTGGCTTTTGCCATTCTGCTCCTGGCATTCGCTTCTCCCCACCCCGCCTCTGCCCAGATCGGCGGCATCAATACCTACGAATTCCTCAACCTCTCTCCCTCGGCGCGGGTGTCGGCCCTGGGTGGTAATTTGATCACCGTGCGCGACGACGACGCCAACCTGGCCCTGGCCAACCCTTCTCTGCTCAACGAAAGCATGCACCAGCAGCTGGCCTTCAGCCACAGCTTTCACGTGGCGGGCATCAGCCACGGCTATGCCAGTTATGCCCACCACTTCGGCAAGGCCGGCCTGACCGGCCATGGCGGCGTACAGTACATCAGCTACGGCACGTTCGACCAGACCAACGAACTGGGGGAGCAACTGGGCACCTTCAAAGCTGCCGAATACGCCATCAACGTGGGCGCCAGCAAGCAGGTGTACGATCGCCTGGCCCTGGGCGCCAACCTGAAAGCCATTACCTCCCAACTGGAAGGCTACTCTTCCTTCGGCCTGGCCGCCGACCTGGCGGGCGTCTATTTCGATACGTCGAGCAACTTCACCGCCACCGTCGTTTTCCGAAACATCGGCACCCAGCTGACTACCTATCAGGAGGACAATCCGGAGTCCCTGCCCTTCGAAATCCAACTTGGCGTTTCCAAGCGCCTGCGCTACCTGCCCTTCCGCTTCTCCGTCATCTACCGCCACTTCAACCGCTGGAACATCCTCTACGACGACCCCAACGCCGAACCCTCCACGCTCTTTTTCGGCGAGGTGGACACCGAGCGCAGCCGCAGCAGCATCTGGTTCGACAATTTCGCCCGCCACTTTGTCTTCAATGGAGAGTTCCTGCTCGGCAAAAAGGATAACTTCCGCCTGCGCTTTGGGTATAACCACTTCATGCGCAAGGAGCTGTCGGTCGACAACTTCGGCAGCCTGGCGGGCTTCTCCTTCGGTGCCGGCATAAAGGTCAACCGGTTTCGGATCGACTATGGGTACTCGGCTTTCCACCTGGGGGGCGGGTTGAACCACTTTGGGGTGTCGACGAATTTGCGGGAGTTTAAGCGCTGATCTTCACTCCTGATAAAACCTCCGCCCCTCCTCCACTATCCCCCAAATGCTCAGCAACGTACACGGCAGCCTGGAATACGCCGGGTCATTGACGGGCGCCCACGCCAGCACCAGGCAGTCATCGCTCAGGCGGACGACACCTGAAGAAGCTTTCTGCAACTGTTCGAAGGCCGCCCGCTGGCAGGCATTGGCGTCAAAGTTGGGCTCGTCGGCCAGGGTGAACAGCAGGAGTGCGGCAATGGCCAGCCCGAAGTACCAGGGCCAGGGGTCTTTTTTGATTTGGGATGGGTGGCCAGTCTCTACGAGCCGGCTAAAATTTTTAATTTTCGATGTCCACCTTCTTTTAACCGCCGGAGCCATGGCGAAGGAGGCCCACTTCGACCTTCCGGCCAGCATCAGCAGCGTAGCTGACAGCCCCCAGAAATAAAACAAAGCCAGCAGGATGGGTAGGATCGTATCCCGCCGGATGATCAAGGCCCGGTAATCCCGGTAGCCGCCCAGGGGGAGCAGCAGGATGTAGATGAGGCTGAACAGGCCGATCCATCGGAGAATGCGCAGGGCTTGCCGCGCCTGCTCATTTTTTACTTTGTAATGCAGCAACAGCGCGTTGGCCAGTACCATCAGCAGCAAAACAGACGGGCCCGGCTTTCGGGTAAACTGGTGGAAAAGCCCCTCCGGCAGTTTGGCGTACCGCCCGAACAGGCCCAAAGCGTCGTTCTGTTCAATGTTGAAAGTGCCGACATAGAGGGAATAAAGGCAGAGCAGATTCAACATGGCCATGGAAGCCCAATAACCAGCGGGAAGCAGCCGGTAAAAGCCGGCCAGGGTTTCTTTTTCATTCTTTACGAAAAAGCGATGGCCCCAGTGAAGCCCCGCCAGTAAGGACAACACCAGCACGATGCCCGGCGCCAGCGGCCCGGTAAACGGCAGCACCACGGCCAGGGCAAAGCCCCCGAGCCGGCCGCCCCACCCCAGGGAGACGGGCCGCTCCCGGACAAACGCCAGATAGGCCGGATAGTAGTACAGCAACAGCAAAATGGCCGGAAAGGCGTAAAAGCAGGCATACGTGGGAGCGCCCTCCACCACGGCCATCAGGTTGGCGTAATAGCCTGCCGACTGCAACAGGGGCGCCACCAGGATGGCGGGGAGCAGCCAGCTGCGGAAGGGAAGCGACAGAAACCTTCCGATGTAAAGCACCAGCAGCCCGAGCAGCGCAGCGTGGAAGGCCGTCTTCAGTACCGCTGCCGAAAGGTAAGCGCTGTCGATTGGGCTGGCCACCCATTGCAGCAGCAAGGGAGCATTCCGGAAATAATGGTACATCCCCCAGTGGATAAAAAAGCGGTTGACCCCCGCGTAGGCAGTATCCTGCCGGATGGCCTTCCAGCCGAAGGGGCTGCTCATCACGGCTTCGTACTTCTCCGAGGGCACGACGATCGGCGCCAGGTCGCCGTCGAGCGGCAAGGCGTATTGTTGCAGGAAGGTGTACCCCAGGTCGAGGACCAGCAGGAAAAGCAGGGATGCATAAAGTACCTTATTGCTCAGCATATAGCGTCCGGCTTCTCGATAGGGCGTCAATATAGAAATTAAAAGTGATTTCCGGCATTTCCCTTTGCCGACAGCTGACCATGTTCAAAAAACGCAGCGCTTAACAGAAATGACAGTGCTGCTTCTCGCCGGAAAAACTTTCTCTTTTCAAAATTCCTTTCCCATCCCAAAAACATCTAATTTTGCAGCCTTTTAAAGAACTTTTCCGACGGCTATGCCGTAGTATTGCCACAGAGCGGGCCGCTGAAAACGGCATGTTTCCGTTGAGCTTTCAGCGGGCCGCTCTGTGAAAAAAAACAACAATGATCAACATCACTTTCCCCGACGGCCAGAAACGCCAGTACGAAAAAGGCTCGACGGCGCTCGACATCGCCCGGTCCATCAGCCACGGGCTGGCCCAAAAAGTCATTTCCGCAAAGGTGAACGGAGAGGTGTGGGAAGCCACCCGCCCCATTGAGCACGACGCCCGCCTGCAACTGCTTACCTGGGACGACAAGGACGGGAAGATGACCTTCTGGCACTCTTCCGCCCACCTCATGGCCGAAGCTCTGGAGGCTATCTACCCGGGCGTCAAATTCGGCACCGGCCCGGCGACGGAAAGTGGGTTCTACTACGATGTCGACCCGGGCGATCACGTCATCTCTTCCGACGATTTCCCGAAGATCGAACAGAAGATGATCGAACTGGCCCGCCAGAAAAACGAATACGTCCGCAAGCCCATCAGCCTGGAAGAGGCCGTCGGGTTCTTCAAAGAGAAGGGCGACGAATACAAGCTCGAACTGCTCGAAAAGCGCAAGGAAGAGGCCGCCGATATCACCCTTTACCAGCAGGGCAACTTCATTGACCTCTGCCGCGGCCCGCACGTGCCCGACACCAGCTACATCAAGGCGGTGAAGCTGACCAACGTGGCCGGCGCCTACTGGCAGGGCGACGAGAACCGCCAGCAGATGACCCGCGTGTACGGCATCTCCTTCCCCAAGCAAAAGGAACTCGACGAGTACCTCGTCATGATCGAGGAGGCCAGGAAGCGCGACCACCGCAAGCTGGGTGCCGAGCTGGAGCTGTTCATGTTTTCCGAACGCGTCGGTGCCGGGCTGCCCATCTGGCTGCCCAAGGGCAACCAACTGCGCGACCGCCTGATGAACTTCCTGCGCCAGGAACAGGAAAAGCGGGGCTATCAACTGGTGATTACGCCCCACATCGGCAAAAAAGACCTGTACGTCACCTCCGGCCACTGGGAGAAATATGGCAAAGACAGCTTCCGTCCGATGACTACCCCTCGGGAGGGGGAGGAGTTCATGCTCAAGCCGATGAACTGCCCGCACCACTGCGAAATCTACGCCCACCGGCCGCATTCCTATAAGGACCTGCCTTTGCGCATTGCCGAGTTCGGCACCGTCTATCGCTACGAGCAGAGCGGCGAGCTGCACGGCCTGTCGCGCGTGCGGGGCTTCACGCAGGACGATGCCCACATCTTCTGTACCCCCGAGCAGGTCAAGGAAGAATTCCTCAACGTGCTGGACCTCACCAAGGTCGTGCTCTCCAAAATGGGCTTCGAGAACTTTACCGCCCAGATTTCCCTGCGCGACCCGGAGACGCCGGAAAAATACCTTGGTACTGATGAGCACTGGAACAGTGCCGAGAGCGCCATCATCGAGGCCGTTAAGGAAGTGGGGCTGAAGACCACCACCGAGCTGGGTGAGGCCGCCTTCTACGGCCCCAAGCTCGACTTTATGGTCAAGGACGCCCTGGGGCGTTCCTGGCAGCTGGGCACCATTCAGGTGGATTACAATCTGCCCGACCGCTTCCAGCTCGAATACATCGGCGCCGACAACCAGCCGCACCGGCCGGTGATGATCCACCGTGCTCCCTTTGGCTCCATGGAGCGCTTTATCAGCATCCTGATCGAACACACCGGCGGGAAGTTCCCCCTTTGGCTGGCGCCCGACCAGTTCGCCGTGCTGCCCATCAGCGACCGCTTCAATGATTACGCGGCCGGGGTGGAAAAGCAGCTGGGCCTCTTCGACATCCGGGGTTACGTGGACAGCCGCAGCGAAAAGATCGGCCGCAAAATCCGCGATACGGAACTGAAAAAAGTGCCGTTCATGCTCATCGTCGGGGAAAAGGAAGAGGAAAATCAAACGGTTTCGGTACGCCGGCAGGGCGAGGGAGATGTTGGAACTATGACGGTATCCGAATTCGCCGAATACTTCCAGGGGCAGTTGGACTGACCCGGGCCGGCAAAGATTGTCGCGGCAAAAATCCTCATACGCGACAATTTTTGCCGGACGATAAACTAAACTTATCGTCAGATTTTAGAGTTTAGTATAAAATTCATGTTAAACTTTTTTTAAAGTGTTAACGTGCGCCTTGTATTGTTGAAATTATCTATGTATTTTGCTCGTGCATAGCATCTTTGTCAAATAAGAATAGTCCTTACAAAACTCCGGTTATATGAAGCAAGCTTTACTCTTTCTGTTTTTCTTCGCGTTCAGCCTCTCTGTCGCCTGGTCTCAAACGAGTTTCAGTGAACGTCTGGCCCTCAAACCAATGAACAACAAAGAAAAAGTCGACCTGCAGATTTTCCCCAACCCTGCAACAGATTACATCAGCGTCACCAAGAATGAAGTGGTAAGAGAAGTAACGGTCTTCAACCTCGTCGGCCGGCAGATGAAGCACTTCGATGCCGTCGACGGCGAAAAATACTACGTCGGCGACCTGCCGCGGGGCATGTACCTCGTTCAACTACTCGATGACGACAGCCAGATTATTACTACGCAGCGGGTAAACAAGCGGTGACGTTGCCGCTCTTTTATTTTTCATAATAGTTGGCGAAAAAAGTAGGCAGGTGCCTCAGCGCCGCCAGCTCCTTGTACATCGTCCTGGCCTCATTGGCCGGATAACCAAAGTAAGACTTTCCCTCTTCCAGGCTCTTTGAGACGCCTGACTTGGCGTGTATCATCACTTTGTCGCCGATCCGGACATTGTGGGAGATTCCGGCCTGCCCGTAGATGACGACGTCATTTCCGATGACGGTATTCCCCCCGATGCCTACCTGCGCTGCGAACAAACAGTTCTTTCCAACCACTACATCGTGGCCGATATGCACCTGGCAGTCAATTTTGGTGCCTGCCCCGATAATGGTGTCTCCCGATACGCCCTTGTTGATGGTGCAGCCGGCACCGATCCGGACATTGTCTTCGATGATCACCCGGCCGCCGGAACGCCAGGGCTGGTACCCTTCCTCGGTGCGTTTGAAGTAAAAAGCATCGGTCCCGATGGCAGAACCCGACTGGATGACTACACTTTCGCCGATGACGACATGCTCGGCAATCGTCACATTGGCCTGTATATACGTATTGGCGCCGATCTTTGCGTGGTGGCCGATCACGACGTTGGGCTCGATGACGGCACTGGGATGGATTTCTGCCGTATCGCTGACAGCGGCGGTCAACGGCAGGAAGGGGCGGTGTTCCAGCACAATGCCATTATAGGCTTCGAACGGATTGTCGCACAACAGGAGCGCTTTCCCTTTCGGGCATTTCACCTTTTCGTTGATGATGATGATGGAGGCATCCGACCGGAGGGATTTATCGAAATACTTTTTCACATCCACGAAGGTGATGTCTCCTTTGCGCACCTGATGAATCTCATTGATGCCGGTGGCCAGCAGGCTGTCATCGCCAATGATCCGGGCGCCGATCTTTTCGGCTATTTCTTTGACTGGTACAGGGTTCGGGAACTGCATTCCGGGCAAATTTTGATAATCAGCCCCAAAGGTAGAGCTTTGAGCCGTTTCCCGGAATAAAATGCCCTTTGAATTACTAACTTACCCGTCAGAAAAACCCAGGCCATTATGCCTACAGGGATCGTCCAGTTTTTTCTGGAACATAAAGGATATGGCTACATTCGCGTGCCGGAAACCCGCGAGGAGTTCTACGTTCACCGGCGTCAGCTGAAGGCACCGGTGAAACGGGGAGACCGGGTGCGTTTTGTCGTCAGGGGAGACAAACACGGGCTATTCGCTGCGGAAGTGGAGCGGACGGGTTATTAACGCTGTTAGCGTGCAAAAGAACGAGTCTAAATGGAGTACTTATTATTCTCCGGCCCCTAAATATCTACGTCCAGCCCGTCTTCCCCATATTTTTCAATATCCTGGTCTCCGTAGTCCAGCCCCTGGAGTTGTTCCAGGACCTCCTCTTCCGAAACGACCCTGGTGATGGAAAAGACAGACTTTGACCTCGGCCCCTGCGGCAGGGAGGGCATGAAGCTGCCGGTGACGCCGCTGACCACCTGTTCCCAGTCGAAGGCCTGCTCGGGGAGATCCCACTTGCCGGAAGAACGGAAGTTGGTATGGCAGCAGATGCCGCGGAAGGCCCTGGCCTCATCGTGGCTCGAAAAAGTGTCCTGGCGTTTGCCTTTGGGCAGGAAGTTGGGTTCGAGGGCCAGTGTTTTGGTCAGGTACCGCAGCAGTATGATGATGCTTTCGTACTGGTGGGGCGTGATCTTAGCGAAATAGAGCGCCCCCCGGAAAGGTTGGCTGAGCTTGACGTAGGCCTCCGCCTGGTCCAGGGAACAATACCAGTGGCCGTGGTCCCATGTGACGAGGTTGCCGCTACCGTCTTCTTTGAGCGGCCCCCAGTTGGAAATTTCAATGCCGACCGAGCTGGCGCTCATCGAAGTATTGCCCCCCACAGAGCCGCTGCCGAGATGATAAGCCCAGGCTTTTACGGAATCGAACAGCTTGTAAACGGCACCGTCGCGGCCGATCAGAAAGGCCGTTGAGATTTCCTTATCCTTTCTGGTCAGGGCCCAGAAGTCGCCGGAAATCTGGCCGGCAGTGAAGTGCAGGACGATCTTGTCTTTGCGGCGGTTGTTGGGGTGGCCTTCCGGGAAGTAATAACTGGCGTCGCCGTCCTTTTTAGTGACCTGCAGGAATTCCAGTTTGAATTCATCGCCGGGAATTTCGTGGGCCAGCAATTCAAAATTGTATTTCCCGCCGAGTTCGTCCTGAATGGCCAGGGTGTCCCTCCTGGAGGCGGGGAATAGTTTTTCGAATTCGCTTTGGCCTCTGCGCCGCCCTTCTGCCGATGCGGCGGCGGGGATGGCTTCGGCCTTCCTCCAGCCTTCACCCAGGAATGGAGTATGTTTTTCCAGGATTTTCCGGGCCAGGCCGGCGGTTACCCTGGTGCCGTCGGCGGGCAGGCCTTCCTGCTCTGCCAGGGATTTTACGGCAGCGGTGGTCGCTCCGCCGTAGTCGCCGTCGGCGCCAAACTTTTCCCACTGGAGTTGCGCCCCGAAGCCGAGGGCACGGAGCAGGTGCTGGAGGGCAACAATGGCGCTTTTATGAACGGAACCGCGTGCCATAACGATTTCCACATTGCCTTTATCCAAAGCGCTTTGCAGCTCGCGCAACCCATCCACCATTTCGTGCCGTTTGACGATGGCTGCCGCCAGCTCGGGGCTGACCGATTCGCCGTCGGAATCTATCCCGTTCCTTTCAGCAAAGGCCTTCACTGCAGCGGAAGTGGCGCCGCCGTAATCACCGTCGGCGCCGAACCTTTCCCAACTTATTTCCCTGCCAAATCCCAATTCATACAGGGATTGTTGCAGGGCCTTTACCTCTTGTTTATGGGCAGAATTCTTTTTTAATACCTCGGCAACCGTATTTTTTTCGATCAGGGTTTCAACGGTGGATTTCATTGTTTTTAGATTTTATGGGCCGCCACGCCGGCTTTCTCAAAGCCCGCCGGCGGAAGGTTCTGATCTTCCAAGATATATAATTTTCAGGCACTTATTGCCTCACCAGGCGTACTTTGATCAACTTACTGCACCAGTCGTCGGAGATCGCCAGCGGGTTCCAGTCGAAGAGAACCTCGCGGGTAGCGCTCAGGCCGCTCTGCAGCAGCTGATGATAATCCAGGCTCTCAGTACAAGCCAGCAGCATAAAGCTGGACCAGGCTTCCTTCTCCCCGGGCGACAGCCCCCAGCCTTTCGGCGCTTTCCACATCGGAAGGACCAGGGCGCCGCTTCCGGCATGTTCTTCCGGGCGGTAGACAACTTCGCCCTCGTACGACTCGATGCTGTAGTTGGAACGAAGGTGAAAAAGATAACAGTACAGGTTCTGATCTGCGCCGCTGATCCGGGCGCGGGGAACGAAGCCGGCAAAAAGGGCGCCGTCCTTTTCCATAAAACTTTCCGGAGTGGCGTCCAGTACCACTTCCGGATCGGAATAGTACGCCTGTTGACGGTTCTTATCCAGGACTGCTATTTCGAGGCCCACCCATTGCCGGATGGCGGACTTGTCGTTGTGCAGCCGGAGGGTCCGTTCCCAGTTGACGATCTTGCCCAGGGCGTCCACGATCATTTTGGGCGCGTCGTTACCCTGCTGGATTTCCAGTGCCTGGCGTCCATTCTGGTGATCATGGATGATGTATTTGCCGTTGGATGCTTCCACTTCAAGGGGTGGGTTGCCAAGTGTTTCCAACTGCTCTTCCGCGATCCACTGCACATTTTTGGTGGTATCCCAAACTCTTTTCAGCGCTTCTATCGGACCGGCTTCTCCCCGGAGCAGCACAAAAACAGGCGGTGCCGGCAGGAAACGCAGAATGGCCTGATAGTTTTGCTGTGGCTGGAGCGCCAATCCATCTCTGAGTTTCAGCCGGCTTTTCCGGGCGCCGACGGCCTGCAATACAGCAGCGCCCACAGGGCGGTTTTCCGGCGCTGCCGTCCGGATTTCCATTTCAACAGGTTGGGAAGGTTTCAGGGGGATGCCGTGGATGGCGCCGCATTTGACCATCCAGTTCCCGTTTTCATAGAGCAGTTCGTAGCGGTAGGGTTTTCCGAGGGCAGATCCTTCCAGGAATCGCGTAAAAGGATTGAAATCGCCGATTGTTTCAAACCGGGGCGTTTGCTCCCCTCCGAATTTGTTGACGATCTTTTGTACGGCCGACCGGGTGCGTACGAAGAGGTCGGCGTAGTTGATGTCGCCCCTGGCCCCTTTCAGCGCTTCGATAAGGCCCGTTGTGAACAGGCCGCCGCCCGGTTGGTCGCCCGCCTTTTGGACGCTTTCGCAGGCGGAGAGCAGCACATGGGGCGCTACCGGCACCTCTAAGCTCTTTATCCGTTCCCATTGGCTGGCGTAGAAGCCGTCGATATACGAATTCAGGCTGCGGATACTGGCCGCCTGGTTCCGGGTAGCGGCGCGCAGGCCGCCGTAGTGGCGGCTTTTCAGGGTAATTGTGTTTTCGGTATCTCGGGTGCCGGAACCCGAATGGCAGCAATCCAGAGAAACGACAATATGTGGGCGGGCTTTGGGTAGTCCCCGGGCGTCCTGGGTGGCCACCTCGTGCAGGAGGACGGCCAATTCTTTATCCGCCAGGTGGAGATGGCCATCGCCGGGGCTGGTGTGGAAGCAAACCAGCGTCTGGTCCTTGCCATTGGGTTCAATTTGCAGGAATTCCCTGGCAGTTAACGCTTCAGAACCATGCCCGCTGTAGTGGAACCATGCCACGTCGCCGGCGCCGGCCCGGCGAAGGAACTGCCGGAACGCCCGAATGATGTTATTGTAAGTAGCTTGTTGATCTTCCAGGCGGCAAATCCGGAGAGGGCCGTACCGGCGTACCACCAGGCCGCCAACATTTTCAGCTTCTTCGCCAGGTGAGGCGGCGGCGTCCAGCAGGTAGGCTTCGATCTGTTCCAGGTCATTGATGCATCCCCCCAGGGGCGGGATGGGCGGGGGATAGTCGTTGATTCCGACGAGCAGGGCGTAGGTGGTTTTCATGTGTATTTGTGTATTCTTCACCCGTTCCCTTCCCATTTTTCCAGGTTGTTCAGGAAATCGTCCTTCCGGCGGCGGGAGACGCTGATGGCCTTGCCGTCGCTCATGATCACATAACCGCCCTCGTTGCGGATGTACTCCGTCATTTGGTTGAAATTGATCAGGTATGAATTGTGGACGCGGCAGAAACCGTGGTTCGCCAGCTGTTCTTCCAGCCAGGACAGGGTTTTCGTCAGACGGACCTCTTTGCGGTCTGTCAGGTGCAAGACCGCCACATTGTCTTCCGCCTTGGCGTATACCACGTCCTGAACATCCAGGAACTGCATGCCCGTGGAGATGGGGAAGCCAAATCGGGCGGGGGCCGGGCTGGCCACAACCGGGGAAGGGCCGGCTCCGGCGTGCTGCAGGATTTCTGACCGCGCTTTGGCCACAGCCTCCTGCAATTCATCCACTTCTACCGGCTTCACCAGATAGTCCAGGGCATTGTTCTTGATGGCCTGTATGGCGTATTCGTCGTAGCTGGTCGTGAAGATCACTTCGTAGGAAGGATGTTTGATCGCTTTGAGTACGTCAAATCCGGTCATGTCGCCCAGCATGATGTCGAGGAAGAGCAGGTCGGGCAGGTAGGTGCGGATGGCGGCAATGGCTTCCTGCCCGCTGAGGCATTCGGCGACGATCTCTACGCCAGGGCAGTGTTTCTGCAGTTTCCAGCGCAAATTCTCCATGCCGGAAGGTTCGTCTTCTACTATGATGGCTCGTAAGGGTGTCATCAGGTGCGTTTGGTTTGAAACAGGCATTAAATATAAGAAACTTTGCTGTTACCTGTTCAAAGGTATTACTCCTATTTCATTAAAGCGGTGGATCGGTTTTCCACACCTGTGGCCTGGATACTGCTGGTTTATGCGCTTGTCCTATACCCTTGGGTGGGTCGGGTTTTGGGACACACCTATCCGGAAACGCCCACCTTCGGCCTACCCTGTCCGCTCACCATCTTTACCTTTGGGATGTTGCTGCTGACGGATCGGCGCGTGCCGCGCTGGGTGTCGGCCATTCCTACCGCCTGGGCATTGATCGGCTCGACGGCCGTTTTTGCCTTTGGCATCTATCAGGACCTTGGGCTCCTGGCTTCGGCAGTGATAGCCTGGGCATTTTTTATTTTTGGGAAAGACCGGTGATCGTTTTACGCCAGCTTACCGACGCTCTTAGCCACCACCATCGACACGGTAGCATCTCCGGTGACGTTGGCGACTGTCCGGCACATATCCAGCGGGCGGTCGACGGCAAAGATGAGGGCCAGGCCGGCCTCGGGAATGCCCGCCTGCGCCAGCACGATGACCAGCGTGATCATGCCGGCGCCGGGCACTGCGGCGGCACCGACGGACGCCAGCGTGGCGGTGACGATGATGCCCAGCTGAGCGCTCAGAGACAGTTCGATGCCCATCGCCTGTGCGATGAACACGGCCGCTACCGCCTGGTACAGGCTGGTGCCGTCCATATTGACAGTGGCCCCAACCGGCAGGACGAAGCCGGCCACCTCCTCATCCACTCCCAGCTTATCCTTTACGCACTCCATCGTCACCGGCAGCGTGGCGGCGCTGGAGCTGGTGGAAAAGGCCAGCAGCTGCGCCGGCGCCATGCCCTGGAGGAGGAAGCGGTAGGGTTTGCCGGCGAACAGGCGCACCAGGGCAGGGTAAATGATAAATATCATTATTGCCAGCCCCAGCAACACGCAGAGGGAATACCCGAGCAGGGCGCTGAACAGGCTAATGCCGGGCGACTCCACGACCAGGGCGGCGAGCAGGGCAAAGACCCCATAGGGCGCCGACCGCATGACGAGGTCGATGAGCTTCAGGATCACCTCGTTGGCGCTGTCGAAAAAAGCCTTGGCCGGCTGTGCCCGCTCTTTCGGGATGAGGACCAGCCCGATGCCGAAGAAGGTGACAAACAGGATGACCTGCAGCATGTTGGCGTTGCTGGCGGCGGCGCCGAAGATGTTGTCCGGTACCAGTTCGACCAACGGCTGCAACGGCCCTTTGGCCTGCTGCTCGGCGGCAGCAGCTATGCGTTGAGAAGCTGCGCCGGCATAGTCCTGCAGCAATTTATCCCGGATTGCCGTTTCGATCCACAATCCGGGCCGGATGAGGTTGACGGTTAACAAGCCAATGGAGATGGCAAAAACAGTAGTAGTGATGAACAGCGCCAATGTCCGGAAACCGATAGCGGACAGTTGGGAAATATCCTTCAGGCCGGCAATGCCCGTGACCAGCGAGGTGATGATCAGGGGGATGGCAATGACCTTAAGCAGGTTGATGAAGATGGTGCCGAAGGGCTTGATCCAGTCTACGACAAACGGCTTCCACTGAAGCTGGGCGGCCAGCAAGCCGAAGAGTACGCCGGCAGCCATCCCCAGGAGGATTTGCCAGTGCAGGGCGATCTTTTTCATTCGCAGAGGTGATTATCAATAGCGTTATCCGGAAAGACGGGAAAATGAAAGAAGGCCACTATTGATATATACTCCGCCCCCTTATTGGCGTAGGTGCGCCCCCTCGGCAGGCGGTTGGAAAAGTCGATATCCTTCAGCGCGTTCAGCCATTGCCGGCCCCACCAGGTCGTGCCATACGACTTCCTCATAGGATATAGTTGGAAACAAAATCGAGATACCCCCTTTCTCCCCGCTCCCGGTTCCAGCGTTTGGCCGACTTGTGTATCTTGCGCAGGCAGGCCAGGTAGATGTCTTCTTTGGTGGTTTTCCGCAACGCCCGGCTGAAGCTGGGGCGGCGCTTCTGAGTTTCCTGTTCCTCGTCTTCCTCATCCATCTCGCTTCGAAAATCCAGTATGCCGGCGACGGCGCCAAAAACGGCTTCAGAAGGCCGCGGCAGGTCGGGCGTAGTGGATTCCCGTCCCATGGCCAGGCGTTGGGTATGGCTGATGAGGGCGTCCAGCGCTTTGATCACGTCGTTGTCCCGAAGTTCGGGGTCAGCGCGGTAAACGTTGACGATGGCGAATTCAATGTTCTGAAGGATATCCGGATGTCTGTCTTCAAGGCCCATGATCGATGTGAATCTTATTTTGGAAATAGGACGGCAATTCAATACTTCATTGCCTTTTCTTCAAAGAACAGAAGTGCCGCCCGGAGGTTTATTATTGCCGCCCGGCTTAAACCTTCCGCCAACTCCCAGTCGTATCCACTAATTCCCAGCGTGTAGGCTTCCGGTGCCTCGCCATATAATTCCTGGCAGAGGGCCACTACGGATTCCGGATTCAGGGCGTGGGTAGAAAAACCGAACGTTGCCACCGGCAGGCAGGGCTTCCAGTAAAATCCGGCCTCCAGCGGCTGGTGCAGGGCGTCCACAAAAATGACGGTTTGGTAGGCGCGGATTACGTCGGCGTCTTCTACCTGAAGCTGGTAGCGGTAGGTTATTTCCCCGGCAAACTGCCCCTGCTCCCGGATGACGTCCAGGAAAGCCCAGCCCAGGCCGTCGTCGCGGCGGGCGCTGTTGCCGATGCCGAGGAGCAGGGTGGCGGGGGTGTTTAGCTTTTCGGGAGCGTGGGTCATGATGATTGGGTTTGGCAATATAGCTTTGCAACGCAAATTTCACAATTTCGCCGACAAAAGTTTTGTTTTTTAACTTAAATCGTTTATTTCCGCAATAAAAATAGATAAAATTTAATTTATAAAACTTTAAACCCTGGGAGCGGTATCCTTTTTGCAGCCATCGCTGCCCCCGGCAATAACCCATTCCAGGTTAATGTCGGCAGGCGGTGGCGCAACAATCCCGCAGGATGCCCGGCAACATCTGCTCCAATATAAGGCAAAAACGGCTAAAAAAAAGAATTGGAACGGCGAAGTTGACGTGCTTCGCGTGGGTGGCCTATGCCTCAACGCTGCATATCATTTCATTTGTATAACAAATTTGCTGCTTATGACCACCCCTACTCGCTTCCAAAAGGGAAAAACGCCCGGCCGGCGGGCCGGCTTGGCCCTGTTTGCCCCTGTAGATTCAGTTGGAGACCGTTTCTTTATATGGCAGGTTGCTCCTTATGACTTCATATAGAATGATAGAAGGCATGGAAGTTTTAACAAAACCCCAAGTTAATCAGAACGGCACCTATAAACCCGGAAAGCCCCGAGGCGGAAAATATTGGTGGATGCTCTTTTTCATAATCAAGCTGTCAGATTTTGGAGAAGGCGTTAAGCGTATTTCTTTTTATCTCTTGACTTATCAAGAACCCAGCAAGATCAATGTGCCTTTCTGGGGCTACAACCGGCGCAGCAAAAAGATCGAAGGCAGCTTGCCCGTAGACTACTCAAAAGCTTCCAAATACGTTGACAGAGACGCCCAAAGGTTGGTGTGCGAGGTTCTTTTTGAGTTATTCGACAAAGTTTCCGGCAAGGTTAAAGATTTTGATTTCGAGGCATTAAAAAAGGCCATGCTTCAAGCGGTGGAAACGAACCCTGCCTTTGCAGAAAAAACCAGGTTCAGGGTTTATTCTGATACAGAAATTGCCGAAGGGGACATTCCGGAATTTTCAAGTGCCTTTGATTTGTCGAAGTACGGCAATGGGGTCAGGAAATTGTTTTTTGAAGCCGGGTTTTTCAAAAAACCCAAGACTTTTATACCTGACCGGCCCAGGTTCGATAAAAACAAACGCGGATTATACATTTCCGTAGTTTCCGGCCCGGATATCGACCAGTTTTCTTCCGAATTGGACAAGGCGATCGAAAAAATAAAGCCACAGGTCCCGGATTTTGATTTTGACGTGTTCCGGGCCGATATTTTGCAATTTACCGAGTCGTTGAAAGAAGCTGCTTAAGAAAGCCATTTCAAAAATCCGGAATGACTCCTGTTTCGCAGGCCTCCAGGCCCGCTCCCTCCCCCTTCGTCCGCTCGTCCACCACCTTGCCCTCATAATCCAAAACCACAACCTGAAGCGGCATTTTGCCCAAAGCGTGCGTTGCGCAGCTCAGGCAGGGGTCGTAGGCGCGGATGGCCACTTCGATCTGGTTGAGCATGCCCTCGGTGATCTCGGCTTTTTCGCTGAGGACGTTTTGTGCCACCCAGCGCACCGCCCGGTTCATGGGTTCGTTGTTGTGGGTGGTCGACACGATGAGGTTGCACTTGGTGATCATGCCTTTTTCGTCCACTTTGTAGTGGTGGATGAGTGTGCCGCGGGGTGCTTCTATGATGCCGATGCCTTCCGGGCGGGGCGTTCCCTTCCGGACCAGGTCGGTACTGAGGACGTCCTTGTCCAGGAGCAGTTCTTTGATCCTCTCGGCGCAGTGCAGCATTTCGATGAGGCGCGCCCAGTGGGAGTGCATGGTGCAGTTGTTGGTCTGGCCGTTGGTATAATCCCGGAACTCTTCCCACTCCTTGTGGGCCAGGGGGGTAGGAATGCCATTGCAGACGTTCAGGCGGGCCAGGGGGCCCACCCGGTTCCATCCCCGTTTTCTGCCCAGGTGTTTCAGGTAGGGGAATTTCATGTATGACCATTTCTCGACTCCTTCTGTGAAATATTTCAGGTAGGAGTTGCCGGGAATGTCGTGGAGCGTTATGTTGCCTTCGGCGTCTATGGCCCGGAGGCGGCCGTGATACAGCTCCAGTTCGCCGTCGGGGCCGACCAGGCCGAGGTGGCCGGATGGGTAACGCGCAAATGAGTTCAGCCATTGGAAGTGGCGGTCGTGATACTCCTTAATGAAGCGCACGATCTCTCCGGCCCATTCAATCATCGTGTCGGCGGAGGGAGTTTCATTGTCCTCCAGCAGATAGTCGCGCTCCTCGGGCGTAAAAGTTTTGTGTACGCCTCCCGGTACGGCGGCAATACCATGTATCTTTTTGCCGGCGATGGCCTTGATGATCTCCTGCCCGAATTTGCGCATCAGGATACCCTTGCGGGCCAGCTCTTTATTTTCAGCCGCTACGGCCACTACGTTGCGCTTCTCCGGCGGGGCGTCGAAGCCGAACAGCAGGTCGGGAGAGGCCAGGTAGAAGAAATGCAGGGCATGAGACTGAAATACCTGCCCGTAGTGCAGCAGGCGTCGCAGTTTGGTAGCCGCCGGCGATAAATCCTCCGGTTCCAGCCCTACCAGCTGGTCGATGGCTTTGGCGGCCGCCAGGTGGTGGCTCACGGGGCAGATGCCGCACAGGCGCTGCACCAGCAGGGGCGCTTCCCAGTAGGGGTGCCCCTGCACGAATCGTTCGAAACCCCGGAATTCGACAATGTGGAAAAAGGCATCTTCCACGTGCCCTGCCTCATCGAGGTGGACGGTTACCTTGCCGTGCCCTTCTACCCGGGTTACCGGGTCAATTACTATCTTCTTTCCCATCCTAGTCATATTTGAATTCGGAATACAAAATGGAATAATGGTCTCCCCACAGCAGGTTCTTCACCGCCTTCCAGATGTGCTCGGGGTTGGGGGGGCAGCCCGGAATGAAATAGTCGATCTTGACGATCTCGTTGCAGGGGTATACCTTGTCCAGTATCTTGGGCAGGTCCTCGTGATAGGGTACGATGTGTTCTCCGGCAACCGTCGTGATGGAGTTGAGATAAGCTTCTTCCAGGCATTCCTCCAGCGGTATCATGTTGCGCATGGCGGGCAGGCCGCCCCAGATGGAACACTCGCCCACGGCGACCAGGATGTCGCACTTCTTACGGAACTCGCGCAGGGTTTCCACGTTCTCGGAATTGCAGCAGCCTCCTTCGACCAGCCCGATATCGCACTGGCGGGTAAACTTCTTGATGTCATTAATAGGAGACTTGTTAAATTCCACGACTTCCAGGAGGTCGATGAAACCCAGGTCGATGTCGAGCATGGACATATGGCAGCCGAAGCAGCCTGCCAGCGAAATGGTCGCGATGACTTTCTTTTCCTTGGCGGCTTTGGTAGCGGCTTCGACGACCGCCTTTTTCGCCCGTTCCTCTTTCTGCACCGATTCTTTATCGAAGCGGCGGTCGCCAAAGGGCTTAGCCAGGCTTTGGCCCCGCACCAGTATGGCGCCGGTAGGGCAAAGCTGCATGGCGGCCAGGGCTTCTTCCTGGGTGAGTTTCGCCTCCTCTTCATAGTCGATGCCCACTACTGTTTCGTTGCCGCGATTGCAGAGGGAGAATACCCTTTTGCCATCCTGGGTTAGCACCTCTTCCACACAGCGGTGGCATTTTACGCAGCGGTTGTGTTCGATGATCATCCGTTTGGGGTGGAAGTCGATCAGGCGGTCTTTGAACAGGTGGGGAAAGCGGGAAATGGAAACGCCCATCTCGTAACCCATGTGCTGCAGGCTACAGTTGCCACTTTTTTCACAGGCCGGGCAGAAGTGGTTGCCTTCGGCGAACATCATTTCCACGATAGCCTTGCGGGTATCTTCCATCTCCGGCGTATTCACCCGCACCTCCATATTGTTTTTCACCTTTTGCATACAGGCCGGCGCCGGCTTGCCATCGATCTCGCAGATGCAGACCCGGCAGGTGCCCAGCGGGGGGTCGATATGCTCGTAGTAACAAAGAGAAGGGATGAAAATGCCGTTTTCCCGGGCTACCTGGACGAGGTTGCTCCCTTCCCGGGCCTTTATTTCCTTGCCGTCGATCTTTATGGTGGCGTCGCCCTTTGCCTTTGCCTTTGCGGGTTGCTTTTTCTTCGGCTTAGCTTTTAAATTTTTCATATTCTTCCGTTGCCTTGTTTAGGTCAAATTTTCTGGTCAGGCCCTCGCCCTGCTGAACCTCAAAAAATTCGGGGAAAGTATCCAGTGCCTTGATCAACGTATTGGAGGCCGCTTTTCCCAGGCCGCAGCGGCTGGCCGATTGCATGATGTGGCCCCACTGCCGTATATCTGTGTAGTCGGACTGCTGGGCCAGGCCCAGTTTAATCTTTTCCAGCTTGCGCTGCAGGATGAAGTTGCCCGCCCGGCAGGGAGTGCATACCCCACAGGACTCTTCCTTGAAAAAAGAGGTGAAGTTGAGCAGGATTTGCAGGATATCCCGATGTTTGCTGAACACCATAAAAGCGCCGCCGCAGGAAAGATCGTCCTTGGAAAGCCTGCGCTCCTTATCCGCCAGGGAGATGCATTCGCCGGAAGGGCCGGAAAGCTGGATGTAGTGCGGGTCGTCCGCATGGCAGGCCTTCAGCAGTTCTTCCACTTTCACCCCGTACTCTATCTCGTAAATGCCGGGCTGATGGCAGTCACCGGACACACTGATCACTTTGGTGCCGGGAGAGGTGGAGGTTCCTGTGGCGAGGAATTGGTCGGCACCCAGTTCGATGATGCGGGCGGCGCCACACAGCGTTTCTACATTGTTGACCACGGTCGGCTTCCCCAGAAAACCTCGTTCGATGGGGTAATATTGCTTGACCCTGGCCTCGCCGCGTTTCCCCTCCATAGAGTTGAGCATGGCCGTTTCTTCCCCAACGACGTAGGAACCGGCGCCCAGCTGCAGGCGGATATCGAAGTCGAAGCCATCAATGCCGGCTGCATTTTTCCCCAGAAGCTCCATGCGGTAAAAGCGCTCGATCTCCTTTTCCAGCTTGTCTTTCATCCACATGTATTCGGCCCTCAGGTAAAGGATGCCCTCCCGGGCGCCTACGGCGTATCCGGCCGTGGCCATCCCTTCGAGTACCAGGCCGGGCATGGTGTTCATCAATACCCGGTCTTTGAAGGTGCCCGGTTCGCCTTCGTCGGCGTTGCAGACGATGTACTTGGGAGTGGCGGCCTGTTGCCGGCACAGGCCCCATTTCAGGCCGGTGGGGAAGAATGCACCGCCCCGGCCACTGAGTTTCGAGCGGTTGATCTCTTCAATGACTTCCTCCGGGGTCATGCCGTTCAGTTTCGTAATGGCGTTTCCCGGGTAGTATTCCCTGAAAAAGACCGCCCGTTTTCCGGGAGGCACATGCCGGATGTTGTCTTCAACCTCGTCACAAAGCTCTTCAACGGGAACACCTTGTTTTAAGCCGGCGATAACTTGCCGGACCTTCAGGGTATTGAGGTTGGTGAAGGGGTGGAAGTTGATCAAAGCCGCCGGCTCCTGATCGCTCAGGCCGATACAGGAGGTTTCGAAAAGGCCGAACAAGCCGCTGGGGTCCACCTCGCCGAAACGGGCACCGGTTTCCCGCTCGAAAGCTTCCCGGACCCGCTGGAAGCCTTTGAATTCTGAAACAATACTGTTGTTCAGGTAAACGGTGAACTGACCGGCCGGCCGGCGGTGAAAGAAGTGGTAAAAAGAGATCACCCCTTCCAGTTGGATTTTGGAAATGCCAAACCGCTCGGAACACTGGCCAATGTCTTCATCGCGGATATAGCCATGTTGATTCTGATATTCCCACAGGCAGTTGAGCAATTCAGGATGAGCACGCTGGGTGGATAAGGTTTCCGCTTCCATATTTTATATTTTTTTTAGCCGGATCGAGGAACCCCACCGCATATTAAGATTAAGCAGAATGAGGCTTAATGATTTTTTTCACTTCAGCCGGTGATTATTCTCATCGGAAGTCCGGGCCTGATTTCCAAAATTTGTGCCGTCGCCTTAACCAAAAAAGGAACCGGTTTAAAAAAGGAAACGAATTGTCCCAGTACAAAAAAAGCTGATATGGATAAGAAAGATAAGGGGGTAAAGTACCCCGGCGTCCGCGTCGCAATGGATGGAAATACTGCTGCGATCATGTGTGAACGGGAATCCTCCGATGCAGCAGGAGCTTACCCGATCACTCCCTCCACGCAAATGGGAGAATATTGGGCGGAAGAAGCCGCCAAAGGGCACCTGAACATTTCCGGGCGGCCTTTGATATTTATAGAACCGGAAGGAGAACACGCCGCCGCAGCTGTTACCGCAGGCCTGTCCATGACCGGCCTGCGGGCCGCTAACTTCTCTTCCGGCCAGGGCATCGCCTATATGCACGAATCGCTCTACGCCGCAGTAGGGAAACGGCTGACCTACGTCCTCAATATCGGTGCCAGGGCCATGACCAAATCCACCCTGAACGTTCACGCCGGCCATGATGATTATCACGCCATAGACGATACCGGCTTTTTTCAACTGTTTGCTAAAAAAGCACAGCACGTTGCCGACCTGAACATCATCGCCCACAGGATCGCCGAGCTGGCCCTCACCCCCGGCGTAGTGGCGCAGGACGGCTTCCTGACCACCCACCTCATTGAATCGCTTCAGCTTCCCGAACGCGAACTGATCAAAGAATACCTCGGCCGCCCCGATGACATCATCGAAACGCCGACGCCTGCCCAGCGCATCATCTACGGCGACACCCGCCGGCGCATCCCCGAACTCTGGGATGTCGATAACCCTTTAATGGCGGGTATTGTACAGAACCAGGATTCTTACATGCAGAGCGTAGCGGCTCAGCGGCCTTTCTTCTTTGACCACATCAAGGAACTCTCAGAAAAGGCCTTTGAGGAATTTTACCAGCTCACCGGCCGCCGCTATGATCGTGTAATGACCTATCGCGCCGAAGATGCCGACTACCTGATCGTCGGACAGGGCAGCGTAGTGTCGAGTGCAGAAGTAGTGGCCGATTACCTGCGGGAGACGCGCAAGCTCAAGGTGGGCGTTGTTGACCTGGTAATGTTCCGCCCATTCCCTGCTGATCTGATCGGCAAAATCCTGAAGGGCAAGAAAGGCGTAGTTGTACTGGAGCGCCTCGACCAGCCCCTGGCGGCCGACCTGCCGGTGCTCCGGGAAGTCCGCGCCACACTCAATAAATGCATAGAGAACAGCCTGAGCCCGAAAGATCCCGCTTACCCAGAGCTGGCCACGTACTCCAGGCCGACTGATATGCCAGCCCTCTACTCCGGCTCCTTTGGGATGGGAAGCCGCGACCTTCAGCCGGAAGGTATTATCGGGGCCGTTGAAAACATGCTGCCCGACGGAAAGAAGAAAAAGCAGTTCTACTTGTCGATAGATTTCATTCGGGATGTACCCTTTACGCCCAAACAAAGGGCTTATCAGGAAAGCATACAGGATGCCTATCCTCATGTGAAGGAGCTTGCCGTAAGAGGGTCGGAAAACCCGAACCTCATGCCCGACGGCGCCGTCACCGTCCGCTTTCATTCCGTAGGCGGCTGGGGAGCGATCACAACGGGCAAGAACCTGGCCATGACGCTTTTCGACCTGCTGGGCTATGACATCAAAGCGAATCCGAAATACGGCTCCGAGAAAAAGGGCCAGCCGACCACCTACTATCTGGCGGCGGCGCCCGAACCGATCCGCGTCAACTGCGAGTACTACTTCGTCGACGTCGTATTGTCTCCCGACCCCAACGTGTTCAAACACACTAATGCGCTGGCCGGCCTGAAGAAGGGGGGCGTCTTCATTATCCAAAGCGACAAGGCGAAACCCGCAGAAGTCTGGGCCGACATCCCCAAGCCCTACCAGAAGATCATCATCGACAACAATATCCGCCTTTTCTACATCGACGGGTTCAGGATTGCCCGCGAAGAAGCTACCGACCCGGAACTGCAGCTGCGGATGCAGGGCATCGCCTTCCAGGGTGCCTTCTTCGCTGCTTCCCCGCTTATGGAAAAGGCAGGCCTCACCGATGCTACATTGCTTAAAGCCATTGAGGATCAGCTGCAGCACAAGTTTGGCGGAAAAGGCCAACGGGTGGTAGACGACAATATGCGGGTGGTGAAGCGCGGCTTCGACGAAGTGCATGAGGTCAAAGATAAAGTGCTGGGCGCCGGGCATGAGGACAAGAAAAACGGGGAAGCGCTGCTGCCCATCCCAACCATGATGAGAGATATCCCGAAGAGCAAGTCCAACCTGAGCGATATTCACCGGTTCTGGGAACAAACAGGCAATTTCTACCTGCGCGGCATGGGCAACGACAACCTGACCGACCCCTTTATCGGCCTGAGTGTCATGCCTGCCGTATCCTCTCTTTTCAGGGATATGACCGGCATCCGTTTCGAACATCCCGAATGGATCGCCAACAACTGCACGGCCTGTGCAAAATGTTATACCGTTTGTCCCGATACGGCTATACCAGGGTTGGTAAGCGAGCTGTCGGAGGTGCTGGATACCGTCGTGAAACGGGTAAAGAAAAACCACGAGAAAGTGGAATACCTGCCGAAGGCGGTGCGTCAGATGGAAAGCAAGATCCGGGCGCTGTTCAAGGAGGACAATAATAACGGGGCTACGGTCAACCATCTCATTCAGGACGCTATCGACCAGTATATCAGCGAAAATGACAATGGCAACGGGCTGGCCCAGGAAATGGAATGGTTCCGCGAGGAACTGGGCGATTTCCAGTTCGCGCTTACCCGCCCGTACTTTGATATCCATGAGAAAAACCAGCCCAACAGCGGCGGTTTGTTCAGCATTACCATCAACCCGACCACCTGTAAGGGGTGCATGGAATGTGTCGAGGTTTGTCCGGATGACGCCCTGCGGCCCGCCACTCAGACTGAAGATTCCATCGCCCGGCTGAGGAAGGACTGGGATTTCTGGCTGGACCTGCCCAATACGCCCCAGAAGTTCAACCGCGTCGATGACCTGGAAGAGAAGATCGGCCCGCTCGAAACCATCCTCCTGAATAAGGATGCCTACCTGAAGTTTGCCAGTGGCGATGGCGCCTGCCTGGGGTGCTCCGAAAAGACGGTGATCCACTTGTTTGTGGCCACTGTGGAATCGCTGATGCAGCCCCGGATCAGGAAGCATGTCGCCCACCTGGAAGAACTGATCGGCAAGCTGGAGCAACACATCCAATCCAAGCTCTTCCAGACCGTCAATGTCAGCGATGCGGAAGCGATGTCCAGGATCGTCGCCGAGATGCGCAACAGCGACCTGACCATGTCCGGCCTGGCCAGAAAGCTGGAATCCGAAAAGGGTACCGAGCCTATCGACCAGGAATGGCTGAGAGACGTGACGCAACTGCTGGCCAAACTGAAGAACCTGAAATGGAAGTATACGGAAGGGAATACCGGCAACGGGCGTTCCTCCATGGGTATGACCAACTCGACCGGCTGCACCTCGGTATGGGGTAGCACCTATCCGTTCAACCCCTATCCGTTCCCCTGGGCGAACCACTTGTTCCAGGATTCCACCTCCATGGCCATGGGTATTTTCGAAGGCCACATGGCGAAGATGGCGGAAGGCTTTAAGGCCATTCGCAAAGCGGAGCTGGAACTTAGCGGCCAGTACAACACGGCAGAGCACGACGAGTTCTTTACCTACTTCACCTGGCAGCAGTTCACCGACGAAGAATGGCTGCTGTGCCCGCCGGTAGTAGCATTGGGCGGCGACGGCGCCATGTACGACATCGGTTTCCAGAACCTGTCGCGCATGATGGCCTCCGGCAAACCCATCAAGGTCATCGTCGTCGATACCCAGGTATACTCCAATACAGGCGGCCAGGCTTGTACGTCCGGCTTTATCGGCCAGGTATCGGATATGGCCCAGTACGGAAAGGTCTGGAAAGGCAAACCCGAACCGCGTAAGGAAATCGGCCTGATCGCCATGGCGCACCGGAACACCTACGTGCTTCAGGCTACCATGGCCAATACCAGCCAGATGATCGAAGGCTTCATCGACGGCCTGATGGCCCGGCGCCCGGCCTTGTTCAACCTCTACACTACCTGCCAGCCCGAGCATGGCGTCGGCGACGACCTGGGGGTACACCAGGCAAAACTGGCTATGGAATCCCGCGCTTATCCCATTTTCAAATACAATCCCGACAACGGGAGAACAGCGGAAGAGGCGTTCGACCTGAGCGGCAACCCGGCGATGGACAGCATCTGGCCAACTTACCAGCTGAAATATCTGGAAAACGGCCGCGAGAAATCCATGGAAGTGGCCATGACCTTCGCCGATTTCGCTGTGACGGAAGCCCGGTTCCGCAAGCATTTCCGCAAGGTGCCCCGCGATGCCTGGAACGAGAATATGGTCGTCCTGTCCGAGTTTCTCGAAATGGATGCCGATGAGCGGGAAGGGAAATTCCCCTTCATCTGGGCTGTCGACCGGAAGCAGCAACTCAGCCGCGTGCTCGTTGCCAAGACGATCGTCGAATCCTGCGAAGAACGGCGCGACTTCTGGATCATGCTCCGGGCAATGGCGGGACAGGACAAGAAGAAAGAGGAAGTGGTGGACGTCGAGAGCAAGATTCGGGCAGAAGTGGTTGGCAAGATCGCCCAGGGGCTGATGAAACTGGCCGGCGGCGCCGGCGCCGGCATCGCTGCCCTGGCGCAGGAAGAACCGGCACCGGCCACCCCGGCAACGGAGCAGGCCCAGCCCCAGGCCAATGGCGACTATCTGGCGCCCTGGCTGGAGACGGAAAATTGTACCTCCTGTGATGAGTGTATCAAGCTCAACGCCAATATATTTGCCTACAATGATAATAAGAAGGCGTATATTAAGGATCCCAAAGGAGGGCCATACGAAGACCTGGTAAAGGCCGCCGAGAAGTGTACTGCCCGGGTGATCCACCCGGGGCTGCCGGCTGACCGGTCAGGAAAGGATGCAGAAAAGTGGATAAAGAGAGGCGAAAAATATAATTGAGCCTAAGTAATCCTTAAAAAATAACTTCACGGCCCTTAGTTGTAGTGAAGTGAAGCAGCCAGTCAGGGTTCCAGCGGGGTCAGGCTGCTGAACGAGCTACAACTAAGGGCCTCAAACAGTGAAGTTATTTTTTAATCACTACTAAGGCAGAAAGTAGCTCGCAGATAAGGCGCTGAGACGCAGAGTTGAAAAGTCATCAAGGTTTACGCTCTGCGCTTTTGCGCCTCTGCGCGATACTCAATTATCCACATCTCGAAATCGATTGAGTACTACCAACAGGTTAACTAATGGGATTACTAGATTTTCGCAAAAGCACATTCAAGCACGGTGTCCATCCACCGGAGCATAAAGAGGAAACCAATGGACGCCCTATTCGCCAGTTTCCGTTTGCTCCGCTGATCATCCTGCCTATGGCCCAGCACATCGGCGCTCCTTCGCAGATTGTAGTTCGGGAGGGGCAGGAGGTCGTCCGTGGACAGCTGCTCGCCAAAGCCGGAGGATACGTTTCCGTTCCTTTGCACGCGCCCATTTCCGGTACGGTCCGTAAGATCGCCAATGTGCCGACCATCTCCGGCAAGATGTCGCCGGGCATTTATCTGGAAGCCTTTCCGGCCTCCAGCCAGGAAGTGCTGGAAGGTACGCCCGTCGATGTCGACACGGCCACTCCGGAAGAAATCCTGAAAGGCATTCAGGACGCCGGGATCGTCGGGTTGGGCGGCGCGGCATTTCCCACCCACGTGAAGCTCAAAGTGCCCGAGGGGAAGACCTGTGATATTCTCATGATCAACGGCATCGAATGCGAACCCTACCTGACTACCGACCACCGGGTGATGCTCGAACAGGCGGATGACATTTTTACGGGCATCCGTTATCTGCTCCGGTCCACAGGGGCCGGGCGGGCCATTATCGGGATAGAGGCCAACAAGCAGGACGCTGCCGACCATCTGGAAAAGATGATCCCGGAGGGCATGCCGGTTTCGGTGAAAGTCGTACCGGTCAAATATCCTCAGGGGTCGGAAAAAATGCTGATCACCTCCGTGCTCGGACGGGAAGTTCCGTCAGGAGGATTGCCCATAGAGGTGGGCGTCGTGGTCGTCAACGTGGCCACCACAGCGGAGATCGGGCGCCTCCTGCCGCACGGGCGCGGCATCCAGGAACGGGTCGTCACCATCACCGGCCCGGCAGTGAGAAAGAAGGGCAATTATCTGATCCCGGTCGGGACGCCGCTGCGGTATGTGCTGGAACAGGTTGGCGTGGATGAAAACATCAGCGAGGTATATATGGGAGGCCCCATGATGGGGGTGGCCGTTTCTAACCTGGATATTTCCATTACCAAAGGTACTTCGGGCATTGTCGCTTTTACTGAAAAAGACGTCAAAAGAGCGGACAAGGTCTATCCCTGCATCAAATGCGGCGCCTGCGTAGATGCCTGCCCCCTTTCCCTGAACCCTTCCAAGCTGGGTATCCTGGCAAAATTTGAAGCCTACGATCAAATGGCAGAGGAATTCCACCTGATGGATTGCTTCGAGTGCGGGTCGTGTTCTTACGTATGCCCTTCTCATATACCGCTGGTACAGTACTTCAGGCTGTCCAAATCGATCGTAAGGAAGCGCAACGCTGCAAAACAGACGAACGGGAATGCTAAATAGAACGCTAAATATCAGCACATCGCCCCACATCACCAGGGGTATCGGCACCGATGACATCATGCAAAATGTGGTCTGGGCGTTGTTGCCGACGGCCATTTTTGCGGTGTATTCTTTTGGCATGAGCGCCCTGCTCGTGCTCGTAACATCGACTGCCGCCTGCGTCCTCACGGAACATTTTTTGTGCAGGCTTTCCAAAAAGGAAAGTACCATATCCGACTGGTCGGCCGTCATCACCGGCTTGCTGCTGGGGCTTACCCTGCCCCCCAATTTTCCGCTGTGGATGGCATTCTGCGGAGGGGTGATCGCAATCGCCCTCGGCAAATCCATCTTTGGCGGGTTGGGGTACAATGTGTTCAACCCGGCCCTGGTGGGGCGGGCGGTGCTGCAGGCGGCATTTCCGGTAGCTATAACCACCTGGTTCCCGGCTTTCCCGGACAACCGTTTTTTCACGGTTTCCTCTTCCACCTTTGCCGCTCCGTTTATGGAACCTACGGTCGATGCCGTTACGGGCGCTACGCCATTGTCGGCCTTTAAGTTCGATCACGTGGTCACTCCTACGTCCGAACTGGCCCTGGGCCTCATCACCGGCTCTACCGGAGAGACCTGCGCTGTGCTGATCTTGCTGGGGGGGCTTTACCTGGTTGCCCGGAACATGATGAACTGGCGCATCCCGGTGGCCATCCTGGCGACGGTTTACGTGCTGAGCGGCCTGCTGCACCTGGTGGACAGCCAGGCGTACCCGCCCCCGCTCTTCATGCTCTTCTCGGGCGGGTTGATGCTGGGCGCCGTTTTCATGGCAACGGACATGGTGGCCTCTCCGATCACGCCCCTGGGGGTGGTGATCTACGGGTTTATCATCGGCCTGCTCGTCGTGGTGATCCGGATTTGGGGCGGGTTGCCGGAGGGCGTGATGTACGCCATCCTGCTCGCCAACGCCATATCACCCCATATCGATAACTGGATACAACCCAGGGTTTACGGAACTTCCAAAAGCGCGAAAGGGATATGAGCGAAACAAACCAGATACAACCATCGGCGGCCGGGAACAGCGGGAAAATGCTCCGGGCTATGGTCGGGATCGGCATATTGTGCGCCCTGATGATCGTGTTGACTTTCCAGGGAACCCTGCCGATCATTAAACAGAAAAAGGCAGAGGCGCTGGAAAAGGCGATCTTCAAAGTGCTGCCGGGGATCGAAAAAACGGAAATATTTCAACTTGGCGAGAGCAACAATTTCGCTCCGGTAAACGGCGAAGGAGAAGAGGGCCGGGTTGTCTATGCCGGATATGACGAAAACGGCAGGTTTGTGGGCGTAGCTGTGGAAGCCAGCGGCCAGGGATATGCGGACATACTGCGTATCCTCTATGGCTATGACCCCGAAAAACAGGCAGTCGTCGGATTCTATGTCCTGGAAAGCAAGGAAACGCCGGGCCTGGGCGACAAGATCGAAAAGGACGCCGGGTTCCTGTCCAACTTCGAAGCCCTGGACGTAACCCTGAAGGAGGATCAGAGCGGCCTCCGGAATGCAGTCGTCCCGGTAAAAAGCGGGACCAAGAAGCATCCCTGGGAGGTGGACTGCATAACCGGCGCCACCATATCGTCCCGGGCGATCGGCAATATTATCGGTGCCAGCACGGAGCGATGGGCGCCGCTCCTGTACAAGAATAAGGACACCTTTGCAAAACAAGAAGGCGAAAATTGAACTGAGATGGCTGACCAGATAAAAAATAAAACGGGGTTCCTGGCAACCTTGCAGGAGAACCCTTCCACCGACGAGTTCATCAAGGGCTTGTGGCGCGACAACCCCGTGTTTGTGCAGGTGCTGGGCATGTGCCCGGTGCTGGCCGTTTCCAATACGGCCGTCAATGCCCTGGCGATGGGGCTTGCTACCACTTTCGTCCTGTTGATGTCCAATATCCTGGTTTCCTCTCTGCGGAATTTCATTCCCAAACAGGTGCGGATCGCCTCTTACATACTGATCATCGCCACTTTCGTAACGATGGCCGACTACATCATCCAGGCCATCAGCATAGAATTACACAAGGCGCTGGGCGCTTTCATATCGCTTATCGTGGTGAACTGCCTGATCCTGAGCCGGGCGGAAGCATTTGCCTCCAAGAACACGGTCGGCAAGTCCATCTTAGATGGACTGGGGATGGGCATCGGGTTCACGTTCGCGCTGTTCTGCCTGGGTGCGGTGCGGGAGTTGCTCGGGAACGGGAGTATTTTCGGCGTTCCGTTTTTCCCGGATAACTTCCAGGAGTGGATCGTCATGATCCTGCCGGCGGGAGGCTTTTTTACCCTGGCCATCTGGTTACTTATTTTTAATGCAGCAAAACAAAGGAGGGCAACGACATGAAAGAGGAATCACTGTGGTACATATTCATCAACGCGAGCCTGATCAACAACTTCGTGCTGGCGTATTTCCTGGGCATTTGCCCGTTCCTGGGCGTTTCCGGTAAAATGGAAACAGCCACCAAGATGGGGGGCGCGGTGACCTTCGTGATGCTCATCAGCTCGATGTGCGCTTATGCCATCCATGCCCTGCTGTCGGCGATCCATGCGGAATTCCTGCAGCTGATCAGCTTCATTGTGGTTATCGCTTCCACCGTTCAGCTGGTGGAGATGTTTATTAAGAAGATGAGCCCCGCATTGTTCAGGGCCCTGGGTATATTCCTTCCCCTGATCACCACGAACTGCGCCATCCTGGGCCTGGCTCTTTTCCAGACCAGCAAGGGCTACGGGTTTTTCGAAAGCCTGGTGTACGCCCTGGGCGCCGGCGCAGGGTTCACCCTTGCCCTGGTGCTGATCGCCGGCCTGCGGGAGCAGCTCGAATTCGCGGATGTGCCCGGCGTGGTCAAAGGCACGGCGCTGACCTTGCTGGTGGCCGGCATTTTGTCGCTGTCGTTTATGGGGTTCGCGGGGTTGGGCAGCTAGACGAATTCATGATATAAGATTTGCGATTTTTGATTTGGCTCCCTGCAGGCTGCACAGCCGGGTAAAAATTAGTGAATTAGTGAATGACTGATTAACAGAGGGCTTAGAGTCGGTTTTGTGTATCATTATTTGTGTCCAGGCACTTACATTAAAAACCATATATCAAATGATCAGTACTTTTTTAATCGGGATCGGCGGAATGATTTTTCTGATGGCGGGATGGGTAATCGTCCAGTCGTTTTGGAGGAAGTCCTTTTCCGATTACATATCAGATGACGATGTGCTGGCCGACCGGCGCAGCTGCGGCAATTGCGGCTGTACCACGATTTGCGAGAACAAACGGTTATCGACGAAATAAAATATTAACATCTAACAATAGAGGTTATGGCGAACTTATCGGACTACAATACGGAAAAAAAATATCAGGCGGTCGTTAAAAAAACAGAGCGCCTGACGCCGGCCGATACGGAGGAAGTCCGGGAAATACTGCTGGAAGTGAAGCAACCGGAATTCGACTGTAAGGTGGACCAGAGTTTTGGCGTATTGGTGCAAACCAACGGCGAATTCGGGAGAAAGTTCCACCACCGGCTGTACAGCGTTGCGGATTTGCCGGCAAGGGAAAACGGGAAAACCCTCATTACCATGCTGGTTAAGCGGTGCAGCTATGTGGATGATTTCAGCGGAGAGCAGTACAAAGGAGTTGCTTCCAATTACCTGTGCGACCGGAAAGTGGGAGATGAGATTACCATCACCGGGCCTTTCGAACTGCCTTTTTCCGTGCCGGAAGACAAAAATGCCAACCTCATCCTGATCGGTATGGGGACGGGCATTGCCCCCTTTCGGGCATTTATCAAACACATCTATCACAATGTTAAGGACTGGAAGGGCAGGATCCGCCTGTTCTACGGCGCGCGCAGCGGCCTGGAACTGCTCTATCTGAATGAGAAGGACGGAGACCTGACCAACTATTATGATGAGGAAACTTTCAAGGCGTTCCGTGCCCTGAGCCCTCGCCCGACCTGGTCCGATCCCATCGCCCTGGACACGGCGATCGAAGAACGGGCGGAGGAGATTTTCGAGATGTTGTCCCTGAACAACACCTATGTGTACGTGGCGGGCTATGAGAAGGTTAGGGAGAAACTGGATAAAGCCTTTGCCAATATCCTGGGTTCGAGGATAAAATGGGAAACCCGCAAAGCGGAACTGGTCGTGGGGGATAAGTGGGCGGAGGTGATTTATTAGGCTGAGGTTAAGGTTAAGGTTAAGGTTGAGGCTGGGAGCGAATTGTTTTTTCAGCCTTGAGGGGTTAAGAAATTTACAGAATGCCGCCAGGGAGAAACTTGTCCAACCTGGTTCACAATAAGATTTTGACATGACAATACTTATTGCACTTGCCGCGCTGGGCGGATTGACTTTTTTGCTGGCCTCTATGCTCATTGTGGCCAACCGGAAGCTGTATGTCTACGAAGATCCGCGCATTGATGTGGTGGAAGATATGCTGCCGCATGCCAACTGCGGTGCCTGCGGCTACCCGGGGTGTCGGCCCTTTGCTGAAGCGCTGGTTTCCGGTGATGCCCTGCCGGGCAAGTGTACGGTAAGTTCGGAAGAAGGGCGGGTGAACATCGCCCGGTATCTGGGTGTCGACCTGGGGGCTGAAGAAAAGCGGGTGGCCCGCCTCGCCTGCGCCGGCGGCACCAACGTTGCGCTGAACCGTGCCAGGTACAAGGGAATCCAGAGCTGTCAGGCGGCATCGTTGGTATCCGGAGGCGGTAAGGGCTGCTTCTGGGGCTGCCTGGGCTTCGGCGACTGTGAGGTGGTCTGCGATTTTGACGCCATCACTATGAGCCCCTTTTCGCTGCCGGTGGTGGATGTCGATAAATGTACGGCCTGTGGCGATTGTGTAGAGGTGTGCCCCAAAGACCTCTTCTCCCTGCAACCGGTGAGCCGCCGGCTTTGGGTAAACTGCAAAAACCTGGAACAGGGCGACGATATCCTGGAGGAATGCCAGGTAGGCTGTACGGCCTGCGGCAAATGCGCCATGGACGCGCCGGGTGGCCTGATCGAGATGGCACATAACCTGCCGGTGGTCGACTATTCTAAAAATCACCAGACTCAGGTGCCCATTCAGCGTTGCCCTACCGGGGCCATCGTATGGCTGGATGATGAGGGTATTGCCATAAAAGGGAAGGAGGCGAAGAAGGTTATCCGGAAAGGAGAGCGGGAGACGGGATATTCGTGACGAGGTGAGTAGTTACAAAGAAGGAATGAAAAGAGCCAGCGCATGCGCCGGCTCTTTTTTCTTGTGTCAACTTACCTTTCTTCGGTTACATTCTTTCGATGACCATAGCGATCCCCTGGCCGCCGCCGATACACATCGTTACCAGGCCGTAGCGGCCGCCGGTGCGCTGCAGTTCGTACATCAGTTTTACCGTGATGATAGCGCCGGTAGCGCCGATGGGGTGGCCGAGGGCGATGGCGCCGCCGTTCGGGTTGGTCTTGTCGGCCGGGAAGCTGAGTTCATTGGCCACAGCACAGGCCTGGGCGGCGAAGGCTTCGTTGGATTCGATGACGTCCATATCCTTGACGCTCAGCCCGGCTTTGTCCAGGGCGTTTTTCACGGCCGGCACCGGGCCCATGCCCATTTCGGCGGGTTCGACGCCACCGTGGCCATACGCTATAATGCGGGCCATGGGTTTGAGGCCTCTGGCCTTTGCCGTTGCCGCATTCATGAGCACGACGGCAGCGGCGCCGTCATTGATGCCGGAAGCGTTGCCGGCGGTCACTGATCCACCATCTCTTTTAAACGCTGGGCGCAGTTTTTGCATGCCCTCGATGGTAGAGCCGGCGCGGGGAAATTCATCGGTGTCGAAGACGATCGTCTGTTTGCGGCTGGCTATTTCCACCGGAACGATCTGGTCTTTGAAGTATCCTTTCTCGATAGCGTTGACGGCCCGCTTCTGGCTTTCCACCGCGAACTCATCCTGCTGCTGCCGGCTGATGTGGTATTTGTCCGCTACATTTTCGGCGGTGATGCCCATGTGGCCGTTGCCGAAGGGGTCGGTCAGGGCACCGACCATCATATCGACTCCGCCGGCATCGCCCATGCGCTGGCCCCACCGCAGGGTGGGCAGCATGTAGCCGCCGCGGCTCATGTTCTCCGCTCCGCCGGCGAGGGCGGCTTCGCATTCGCCCATCTGAATGACGCGGGCAGCCTGTACGATCGCCTCCAGGCCGCTGCCGCACAGGCGGTTGAGCGTCATGGCCGGCGTTTCTTTGGGAACGCCGGCCTGCACGGAAACGACGCGGGACAGGTACATGTCCCGCTGTTCGGTGTGGATGACGTTACCAAAAAAAGTATGCCCGATCTCTTCGGCGCTGATGCCGGATCGTTTGATGGCTTCTTTCGAACACGTAGTAGCCAGTTCAATGGGGGGAACCGTCTGCAGGGATCCGCCAAAAGTGCCAATGGCTGTGCGGGCGCCACTGAGTATTACGACTTCATTTAGTTCTGCCATGTTCTTTGGATTGTTTGTAGATTTTAAATTAGGGATTGATGAGTTCGGGATGTTGTAAAAACCATCCCGCAAAATGAGCTGCTAATATACGGAATTTTTTGCCAAAAATATATATATCTAGATATTTTATTTTGTTGGGAGGGCATAATTTTTCAACGCGATTTAAAATTGCTTAACTTTCTGGAATTCAGTTTTTTGCATGAGTAATCATTCCAAATAAAAAATTTCATATCAACCTTTGGGTAAATAATTATTTTGTTATATCCCTGTCGGGTATCGAAAAAAAAAACGCAAAATACGGCAACAATAAAACTGGATCAATGTTACAACATCGTAATCAATAATATACCAGCATCATGGATAACAAAGCGTTTTACTCCGCCTTCAACCACTCTGCCAGCCTGCTGCAGCAGTCAGCCCGCAACTTTGCCGGCAATATGGAAGACGCCATAGCGCTTTACCAGGAAACAGCCTTTCAGATTTCCAGGCAGAAAGAGTCGATACAGGAAGCCGGCAGCTTTAAAGATTGGGCCATCAGCGTTATGCGCGGTATTTTCTTCAACCGTTTGCGCAAAAAGAAGTATTGCCCCGGCCAGGAGCCTGCAGATGAGGCACTGCCGCCATTCTCTGTAGGGCTGGAAGGCATCCTGTTGAAAGTGGAAGAGTTGGAGGAAGATTGCCGTGTTCCTTTCTGGAATCATTTCATGGGCCTTAGCGAGCAGGAGATCGCCAGGAATACCGGCCTGCCGGTGGAAACGGTGAGGGAGCGGATTGCCACTGCCCGCAGGCAGTTAAAAGCCTTGTTCAGAGAAGGATCGGAAGCCTGAGCCGGTCAAGGGCTGCCCTGAAAACATCGTCTAAAGGAGCGGCAATATTTACCTTGTTTTTTCCCACCGGGTGAAAGAACTCCAGTTCGCCGGCATGCAACAACAGCCGGGAAATGCCCATCTCTTCCCGCAGAAATTTATTGTGTTTGCAGTCCCCGTGTTTTTTATCGCCGATCACCGGATGCCGGATGTGCGCAAAGTGCCGCCGGATCTGATGGCGCCGGCCCGTCACAGGCCGTACTTTTACCAGGGAATAACGGGCGGTGGCGTAACGCCCTACGGCATAGCCGATCTCCGACTGCCCCAGCCGGGTGTAATGAGTAACCGCTTCCTGCAAAGGTTTCGAAACATCGCCGGCGATGGGGTAATCGATTGTGCCTTTCTCCTCTGCAAATCCCCGGATTACAGCCAGATACTTCTTCCCCACGACTTTTTCCCGGAATTGTACTGAAAGCAGCGCTGCCGCCTCGCTGGCCTTCCCGAAAACCAACACCCCGGAAGTCCCCCGGTCCAGCCGATGAACCGGAAACAACCGCTGTCCCAACTGGTCCCGCAACAACTGGAGCACAAATCGGGTGTCCTCGCTGATCCGCGTCCGGTGTACCAATATGCCGGAAGGCTTATTGATGGCCACCAGGTGGTCATCTTCGAACAGGATATGGAATGGGCCAGCGGCATGCATGGGCGGTAATTTTACTGCAATTAACGAAATATAAACAGCTTGGAGGTATACTGAACGGCAATAGGTTTTGTGCATTTACGGGTGGGTTTCCCCTTTAGGGGATTAAGGGGCGGGGAGGGCAAATGCACAAAACCTATTGCAGCGGAGTATAAAAGACAAAAAGATCGTCTTCAACTGGGATGGAGTCGGAATTCCTTTCTATTTTGAGATGCTTTTGGCCTTCATGCTGTTCATTCGGGGGTGGTGTATTAAATCCGTTGATCCATTCAGCGGACCCCGGCAAAAGCCGGGACAGGCTCTGGAGGTCCGCTCTCCATTTGCACCGAAAGTTCAACGGATTTAATACACCACCCATTCGGGAACCGGTTTTCCCTAATTAAACCCGCCCATTCATGGGGAAGCACAAGATGATCGGCCTGATCGCAGGCCTGATTGTATTCCTTGCCCTTCTCGCCCTGCCGAGCCCGGCGGGACTGTCGCCCGAAGGGAAAAGGGCCGCTGGCGTAGCCCTGCTGATGACCGTTTGGTGGATCACTGAGGCTATCCCCATTTATGCTACGGCCTTCCTGCCTTTGGCGCTATACCCCTTGTTGGGGATTCTGCCGGCGGAGGAAACCGCCGCCAATTACGGGCACAACTACGTGCTGATGCTGCTGGCCGGGTTTTTCCTGGCAAAGGCCATCGAGCTGCAGTACCTGCACAAGCGCATGGCCCTGGTGGTGATCAAACTGCTGGGCACCAGCCGGCGCACCATTATCCTGAGCTTTATGATCGCTACGGCTTTTCTTTCCATGTGGATCGCCAATGTGGCGGTGGCGCTGCTGATGTTGCCGATCGCCCTGGCCATCATTAGCAAGGAGGAAAGCGAGGAGGGGAAGGCCGGGGCTTTTGGCCTGGCCATGATGCTGGCCATTGCGTATTCCGCCAGCGTCGGCGGTACCGCCACCCTCATCGGCACGCCGCCCAATATGGTCTTCGCCGGCATGATGGGAAAGCTTTTTCCCGATGCGCCGGAGATCAGCTTCTTCACCTGGATGAAGGTCGGTTTTCCGATCGTGCTGATCTTCCTGCCGCTCATCTGGATTTACATAACCCGCTATTTCCGCATCAGCGGAAGTTTCAGCGGCAGCGAAGATATCGTGGAGGCGGAGTTGAAAGACCTGGGGAAGATGAGCATCGGCGAAAAGCGGGTGTTAGTCATTTTCCTCATCACGGCCCTGGGCTGGATTTTCCGGCGGGATTTCGTCTTTGACCAGGCCGTCATCCCCGGCTGGGGCACCTTGCTCGGCGTCGGAGACTATGTACACGACAGCACGGTAGCGGTGGCCTGTGCTATGCTGCTTTTCCTGTTGCCCGACGGCAAGGCGCCCGGCCAGCGCCTGCTCGACTGGAAGGCGGCGGAGAGCGTGCCCTGGGGCGTGGTCATGATCGTAGGGGGCGGTTATGCCATCGCCGAGAGCTTCAAGGCGACCGGCCTGGCCGAATGGGTGGGGCAGGAGCTGGCCTTCATCAGCCAGATGCCCACCCTGATCGTCCTGCTCCTGGTGGTGGCCCTGATGATCTTCCTGACCGAGATCAATTCCAATACCGCTACCGCCAACATCTTCCTGCCGGTACTGGCCACCATGGCGGTTGCCGGCAACGCCAACCCTCTGCTGCTGATGATACCAGCCACTTTTGCCTGCTCCTTTGCCTTTATGCTGCCCTCCGGCACCGGCACCAATACGGTCATTTTCGCCAGCGAACGGGTTACCATCCCGCAGATGGCAAGGTGCGGGCTGTGGCTCAACTTCATCAGCATTATCCTGCTGACCCTGCTCTTGTACCTGGTCGTCGTGCCGCTGCTGGGGATCGGGACGGAGCTGCCGGGGTGGGCGAGGTAGGAGGGGAATTGTAAGATGGTTAAGTAGTTGGACACATTTATTGCAACTAATGCTGCTTCGAAAGCGTGGCTTGGCAGCTCTATTCCTGGGGCAATTGTTATATGGCTATATTGTTATATTGTTATATTGTTATATTGTCAACGCTAATTGTGTCCAATTACTTAGTCCTGCTTTGGGATATTGGCTATGCATGATGAACTCGGAAGTTCTCAAAGGTTTTTATATTTGTGTAATCTCTTTGGAATACTTCGCTTTATTTACAGATGACACGCGACTACGACTACATCATCATCGGCAGCGGCTTCGGCGGTTCAGTCAGCGCCCTGCGGCTGGCGGAGAAAGGCTATAAGGTACTGGTCATCGAAAAAGGGAAATGGTACAGGAGCGAAGATTTTGCCAGGACGAACTGGAACCTGCCCAGAATGTTCTGGGTGCCTGCCCTGCGTTTTTTCGGCATTATGAAGATGACTTTCTTCCGCCACATTACCATCCTTTCAGGCGTAGGGGTAGGCGGGGGTTCGCTGGTGTACGCCAACACCCTGCCCGTACCCAAAAGAGAGTTCTTCAGCAGCGGCAACTGGAAAAGGCTGGCCGACTGGGAAGCCGAACTCCGGCCGTTCTACCAAACTGCGCGGAAGATGCTGGGCGCAGCGCCCAACCCGCAGTTGGAGGAAGGCGACCGGGCGCTGGAGGAACTTGCCGCCGATATCGGCAGGCCAGGCCAGTTCGAAGCGGCGGAAGTCGGCGTTTTCTTCGGAGAAGCCGGAAAAATGGTTCCAGATCCCTACTTTGACGGCAAGGGCCCGGAGCGGGCCGGCTGCACTTTCTGCGGCGGCTGCATGACCGGATGCCGGCACAATGCCAAAAACAGCCTGGACAAAAATTATCTCTTCCTGGCGCAGCGACTGGGCGTGGAAATCCGGGCGGAATCAGAAGTGGTTGACGTAAAGCCCATCGGGCAGGCCGACGGATCGGAGGGATATTCGGTCCGGTACCGCTCTTCAACTTCCTGGTTGAAAAAGCAGAGGGCGGTCACCGCCCGTGGGGTTGTATTTGCCGGAGGAGTCCTGGGCACCGTCCCCCTGTTGCTCCGGCTGCGGCAGTCTTCTTTGCCGGGGCTGTCTGCCCGGGTGGGATATGGCGTCCGCACCAATAACGAAAGCCTCATTCCGGTCACTACCTTCGACAAGAGCAAAGACCTCTCGAAAGGCATAGCGATCGGGTCCATTTTGCATACTGACGAGAACAGCCACCTGGAGCCGGTGCGCTACGCTGCCGGCTCCGGCTTCTGGCGATGGCTCCTGTTGCCTATGGCCCACGGCGGCAGCTTCGCCGCCAGAATGGGAAAGATCATCAAAGACTGGCTATCCCATCCACTGGACAACCTGAAGCTTTTGTTCGTGGACGACTGGGCGAGGCGTACTTCTACCTTGCTCTTTATGCAGCATCTGGACAGCACCCTGCGCTTCCGTCGACACCGCCTGGGGTTTATACAGTCTTCCGTCGACCGGGGAGCGGCGCCCAGCGCTTTCATCCCCAGGGCCGAAGAATTGGCGGAGCGTTATGCGCGCATCCTCCGCGGCAAAGCAACCGTCTTCGGGCTGGAGCCCCTTATGGGCATTCCCTCCACCGCCCACATTTTAGGCGGCGCCGTCATGGGCAAAGATTCCGCCGAAGGCGTGATCGACAAAAACAACCGGGTATTCGGATACGAAAATATGCTGGTTTGCGACGGCGCCATGATCTCGGCTAACCCCGGCGTCAACCCTTCCCTCTCCATCACCGCCATTTCCGAAAGGGCCATGAGCCTGATCCCGGAAAAAGGCTCTTCCTCTCAACCTCTGCCTTAACCTCAACCTTAACCCCAACCTCAACTCCTTCCGGCAAAATGCAACATATGTCCAGAAAAATGCAAGATATGTACGAGTATCTTATAGGTGAAATGCAGAACTTTGAACCATGATAACGGGCTTTCTGCCTTTACTAAACAAACACAAAAGAAGGACACCTGAAACTAAACCCCATCGCCAGCCGATCTATCCAGGTGATGGGGTTCTTTTTTGGACGAGCCGCCCTTAAGCTGAACCTGATGAACCGAAGAAAGGTGGCTCGTAACCAAAAGGCTACCCGTCTATAGGTGGACAGAATGAACCGGGGGTTGCGTACGACGTACGGAAACAACTGCAACCCTTGTGGTTTTCCCGCACCTGAAAGGCCGGGAAAATCTATTGCCGTTGAGCATGCATCAATTCCGTCATTCCACCACCATTTTCTCCACGAATTCTCTTCCTTCCGCTTTCACCCGTATGAAATACAATCCGGCGGGCAGGGAAGACACGTCGATGGCGCGCGCTCCGGCGGGAACAGATATTACCCGTACGCCCATCTGATTGTACATTTCCACCGACTGCACATTCAGGGAAGGCGGAGCGGCCATCTGCAAACTTTGCCGGGCAGGGTTGGGGAAGAACCGGACCGGCCGGCTGATGGCAGCCTTTTCGCCTGCGCTCAGGGCCAGGTCTCCGATGACGATGTTGTCGAGGTAGGCGTTGTCTCCCTTATTGTTGGGGTCGAACGCTTTACTGAAACCATTGCGGGTCTCGAAGCAGACTTCCACCTGGCCGCCCAGAAAATCCGACAGCTCGATCAGGTGAGTCTTCCAGGGGTCGGTGGAGAAGCCTCCGGGCCGGTAGGTTTCGCTCACCTGTTGCCCGTTCACCAGTACCCGCAGCGGGCTGCCCAGGGGGCGCACGCCGCCGAAGCCGGTGAGGTAATAGGTGGTGTAGGTCTGGCGCAGGTCAAAACGCAGGCTGGCGGCGGCCAGGTTGGAAAGGTCCGCACAGAAGCACACTTTGGCGGACAGCACTTCGTTGACCTCCCAGACGTTATCCTCGTCCGGATTCGCTACTTCGCCCCGTTCCCGGGCGCTGAGGAAGTCGCCGCCGGTCATCTGAATGCCATAGCTGCCGGTACGGGCGGCCTCCTCCGAGAGGAAGGCGTTGCCTTCTTTGGCAATAGAGATAAAAAGAGAATCCAGCGATTGTTCTGCTCCTTCAAAAGTGATCTTTCCCGGATTGGTAACGGGTATAGGGTTGGCCACGACCCGGCTGATGATGCTGTCGTTGCCCGTCAGGTAGTCCGGGTTGTATTGTACCCAGGCGTCCAGTTCATTGCCGGAAGAGACAGGGACTGCAACCGGGGTGCTGAAGGTGTAGCTGAAAAAATCGCCGCGATACAAGGTAACCGGCAAAGTAGTGGTTTCGCTGATAATCTCCCCGTTGTTAAACCGGTAGAAAAAGGCCATGGCCTCGTTGGCAGGCAGGGAGTCGCAACCGAAAAAACCGAACTGTACCTGGACCGGGAGGAGGTTTTCCTGGAGGAAGCAACCGGAGAATGGGCTTTGGATATCGCTCATCCCCAGGTCAACATTTTGCTCCAGGATGTTGTCGACGGATAGTTCGAGGGTATCGTTAAAGGATGCCTGGTCGGCCTCCAGCCCTGCCCAGCAGCGCAGCCGGTGAACGGCCGGCGCCGACAGTTCGGATGCCGGTATGGCGTAGGTGTAGGCCAGGGTGTCGCCGCCTTCCAGCGGGGCATCCAGGGTGAGGGTGTCCCAGTGTACCGGGTTGTTATCGACCTGGAAGGCCATGGGGATTTGAAAGCCTGCCCCGAGTTGTTCGCTGCATCCGTTGTACCGGAATTTCAGGGTGATGGCTTCTGCCTCTCCGAAACCGCATTCGATGGTGGATGGGTTGAGGATTTCCAGCAGGCGCAGGTCGAAATCGGTCGTTTCCGGGCCGACGCCCACGGCGTACCAGGCTTTGGAATTTTGAATGACAGCTTCCGAGCAGATACCGTAAAGGTCTTCGGCTGCCTGCATGCTGCCCAGGCGGGCGTCGAGGTAGCCGGACCGCCGCCCGAGATAGTACCGAAGGTTGCGGAAGGCGATGGCGGCGGCAGTGTCCAGGCCGACGCCCTGGATTTCGTAGATGTCTCCGCGGTCGTTGGCCCCGCTCCCCCCGTCGGCGAGCAGGTAGAACCAGTAGTTTTGTACCCCGCTGTTGGTGTGTACGCCTCCGTTGTCCTCGGAGCTGCTGATCCAGTTTTGGCCGCGGTAGGTGTCCGGATCCCCTTTGGATTTCGGGTTGGACATATCCCGCAGGCCATTGCCGTTGATGTTGGCGTCTTCGCCCATATTCCAGTCCGCCAGCTCCGGGGATGCCCAGAATTCGACCAGGGCGCCGAAGATGTCGCTGAAGGACTCGTTGAGGGCGCCGCTCTCGTCCTGGTAGATCAAATCGGCGTTGAATTGGGTAACGCCATGGCCGAATTCGTGGGCCACGATATCCAGGGCGGCCATGGAGGAATAGGAAGTGCCGTTGCCGTCGCCGAACCGGGCCCATCCCCCCGTCCATTGGGCGTTGACCCAATTGTTGCTGAAATGAACATAGCTGATCAGAGGCATGTTCTCCCCATCTATGCCGGCATAGTTGTGTTCCTGGGCAAAATAGTCGAAAGTCATTTCCGCGCCCCAGTGGGCGTCGGTAGCCGCTTCGTCCTGGCTGGGGTTAAAATTATTCCAGTAATTGTCGGTATCTGTAAAATCTACAGCGCTTCCCTCGTTGGTGCCGGTATTCAGGTCGTAGGTCTCGATGCCGCCGCCCCTGCCGGTTTCGACGAGGCGGAACCGGACAGCGGTCACGGAGTCAGTGATGATTTCCCGGATGCCGCTGTACTTAGTCTCGGCAACGCCGGGCGTATCGTGGTTGTCGAACAACAGTTCGAGTTCCAGGAGGAGGCCGCCGCTGCGGGCGTCGACGAACAGCTGCCTGCGTTGCTCGGTGGGTTCCTTGGTATGGATGATCATCGTATAGGCCAGGCGGTAATCTTCGGCCTCCTGTTTAAAGGACGGGTCGATCAGCACCAATTCCACTTCCGGATAAAAAGTCGCTTTTTCGTCCCGGTTTACCTTTTTCAGCATGCGTTCCGCCGCTTCGATTTCCCACATGTAGAGCGTAGCTGGCATATATTCAAGGGCCAGGGCAAGCGCTTCTTCGGCGCTGATAGACGGTTCTGCGTCTATATCCAGCCCCCGTGGCCAGTGTCCGTTCAGGCTTTCTACCACACCTCCTTTTTCGTGGATGAACACTTCGGCATCCTGTACTTTCAGGTCGCGATGGTACAGCTGGTAACGGTGGTGGGCCATGCCCAGCTCGTCGGCAAGTGTCCGGAGCAGTCGCAGTTCGTCTTTGGGGCCGAGGCCCAGCTCAGAAGCATGTTTGCGCAATACGTTGGCTGTACTGAGTTGAACGCCGTCCCTGGGTTTCAGCCAGTTGGGATTTCCGTTCCGGGCATAAAAAACGGGTTCGGAAGAAGGGGGAGGCAGCGGCGCCTGCCATTCGCTGTTGAAATAACTAAAGCTGCAGAGGCCGGCCAGGGCTAATGCGAGGAGGAGTAGATTTTTGATCATAGGAAGGGAAGTTTTGAGTGTTCTTTCTTATTGATAAAGGAATAAAGATACGGCAAGTATGCCTTAGGCTCATGGGTTTTCCGGACTTTCCGGGATTTTTGTCATGGATAGGGCAATTGGATTAGTGCTCTGTAACATAAGTTTGATCGAAGAATTTCGAGTCTATTTTGGTGCTGGACAAGGCGCTCATGACGCGCATAGCCGGAGCTACGTAAGGAGTGAGCAACGACGGCCAGCGCCAAAAGAGGCCGAAATTGTCGATAGGAACTTATGTTACAGAGCACTAGGTTAAGTAGAAATAATCTACATTGTTCTGGTAGAAGATGCGTTGACTTGTATGTTGAAAAATAATTGTCGTTTTTTTATGGCAAGAACCAAATAAGTTTTTAGACTTGGGCTTTTTCGAAACATAGATTATTTTTCTGCGTCATAAAATAAACGATGGATGGCGCGAGACAACCCAAAGTTGAAGAAGGAACCCAGATTAGCCTGTTCTGAGAGCTTGTTCGATTGTCAGGTGTCCTTGCCAGGCTGCGGTTGAACTCCCAACCCGTTACCATTATATTAAATAACCCCTCTTTCCGTTAAACGGACGTTAAAGCCCTCGCGTTGTATTAGTATTGATCCTATCTTTGAGGGGCAATTCAACCCTTTTTTACGGGAAGTGTGGCCATGAACCCCTTCCGTTGTCAAAAAAGAAAAACTAAACCGCAACGCCATGAAAAAGTACCTGCTCTCGCTTGCCCTCGCCCTGGCCTTCAGCGGCTTCGCCCTGGCCCAGTCATCCGACCAGAACCCGCGCGCTCAGGAGGCCTATGAGGCCTACGCGCAGCAAACAGACAGCCTCCACGCGTCTACTCTCGGGGCAACCATCGATAAGACCTATGAAGCATACGACCCGATTCTGATCAAGGAACAACGCCGGGAAGACCGCCGGGAATTCCGTCGCGAGCTGCGGCTGGAGCGCGCCCGGAACCGCAATATCTTCTGGAGCCAGCCCTACGGATACCCCTACTGGAACCCCTGGTAAACGGGAAAAAGACGAACCGGGAAGGCGCCGCGCGTTTTCCCGGAAATGCTCTATAACGAAACGAAGTAAAAACCAAAATCAATCTGCATGAAAACGTTCATCCCCTTCCTCCTATTCGCCCTCCTGCTGGGCTTCTCCTGCAACCGTCAGGTTCAGCGTATTGAAACCGACACCACCGTTGACCTCAGCGGCCGGTGGAATGACACCGACGCCCGCCTCACCGCCGCCGAGCTCGTCACCGAGATCATGGGCCGGCCCTGGCTGGAGCGCCATGTGAGCAAAACCGGCGAAGAACCGGTAGTGATCGTCGGCATGGTGGAAAACAAATCCCACGAACACATCGAAGCGGAAGTCTTCACCAAAGAACTGGAGAAGGCCTTCATCCAGAGTGGCCGGGTACGCCTGGTACAGGGCGGCGAGAAACGCGAGCAAATCCGCCGCGAACGGGCCGACCAGCAAAGCAACGCCTCCAAATCCACCATGAAACAGTGGGGCCTGGAAGTCGGCGCCGATTACATGCTGCAGGGTTCTATCAACTCCATCATGGACGCCTACAAGAAAAAGAAAGTCATCTACTATCAGATCGACATGATCCTCACGGATATGGAGACCAATGAAGTGGTATGGATCGGCGATAAAAAGATCAAGAAGTTCGTCAAGAACTGATGTTCGGGAGTGGGGCTTCCGGAGCGGTTACTGGTTATTTGTCATTGAGGCTGTTGCCGGCGTCCGGCCCCCGGGCTTTTGAACGCCGGTAATGACCCATAACTTCAACCGGACTACTACGGGAAATAACCGCTCACAACTCCATTCCCGGCATTAACCCTTGTTGGATAAAACACCCACTGTCCATCCTTTTTTCGCCCCAACTCTGACACCTATGAGATATATTCACATCCCATACTGCCTGGCCCTGGCGTGGATGGTGGCTTCCTGCGCTTCTTTCGAGCAATACCGGGTTTTGTACAATAATATGGTGGAGCAGTCCGACCTGGAAAGCGCCGCCCGCCTCATCGAGAAGAAGAAGTTTTATCAAAAGGACCGCAACAAAGTCTTGTATTACCTCGAACTGGGCGCGCTGGCCCGCATGCAGGGCGACCTGGAAGCCAGCAACGACTACCTCAACCAGGCAGATTTACTGATCGAAGACCGCCGGGCTTCCCTCGGCGCCAAAGGCCTGTCGGTGGTCACCAACCCGCGCGTGCTGCCCTACCGCACGGAATACTTCGAGAATATTGCCGTGCACTACCTCAAGAGCCTGAACTACCTGCAGCTCAATAACGCGCCGGCCGCCCGCGTGGAGGCCCGCCGCACCAATATCCGCCTGCAGGAGCTCAACGACGCCGTGCCGGACAAGCCGCTTAAATACCACGATGACGTGCTCGGCCACATCACCATGGGCCTTAGCTACGAAATGAACGGCGAATGGAACGACGCCTTCATCGCTTATCGCAATGCCGCCGAACTCTTCATCGAGGATGGAAAAGTCTCCTCCTATATGGGCGTACGAATGCCCGAGCAGTTGAAATGCGACCTTGTCCGTATGGCTCAGCGGATCGGCTTCACCAACGAAGCCCAGTATTACAACAGGCTGCTCCGGCCCAGCTGCCCCGATGACGAGGGCGAAGGGGGTGCCCTGGCCTTGTTCTGGGAAAACGGGCAGGGGCCGATCAAGGAAGAGAATATACTCGGTTTCAATATTTTCCGTTATGACGACCGCTCCAGCCTGCGCTTCGTCAACAGCCGGCTGGGGTTGGAGTACGACCTGGGGCCGGAGGCATACAACCAGTACAACGGCTTTGAAGGCATCAACAACATCAGCCTCGCTCTCCCCTCTTTCCGGAAACGCACCTATCCGCTTCGGTCGGCCCAGGTCCAATTCCCCGGCGGCACCCAGCAAATGGAAATGATCGAAGACCTCAACGAGGTGGCCGAACAGTCGCTGCGCGACCGCTTCCACCGCGAGCTGGCCAGCGCCCTGCTCCGGCTTGCCGCCAAAGAAGCTATGGAAGCCTCCCTGCGGTCCATCAAAACCAAGAAGAAGGATAGCGGGGAAGAAGACAAAAAAGAAGAAGAGGACGGAGAAAAAAAGAAAGAAGAAAAGAAGGAAGAGAAAAAAGACGAATATTCCGATACTGCCGGGCAAATCCTCGGAGGGGCCATGGACATCATCAACGCCATGACCGAGCGGGCGGACATCCGCTCCTGGCAATCCCTGCCGGCTGAAATCTACTACCGGCGCATCCCTCTGCGAAGGGGGCAGAACGAGATACGGGTCAGCTTTTTCAATCAATACAACCAAAGGGCCGAAGAGCATGTCCTGCGTATACAGGGACAGGGCGGCCTCATCGTCCGCAATTTGATCACACCCGACGCACGGGTCATTCAACCAACCGCAAAAACAATTCAGCCATGAGAACAATGCTGCTTATTCTCTTTATGGTGGCCTCCGCCATCACCGCTTTCGGGCAAGATAAGATCGACGTGGTCTACCTCAAGGACGGCCGCGTGGTCAAAGGTTCTATCATCAAGCCCCTCGACGCCGACGGGGTGCAGATCATGACCACGGAAAGCGACGTCTATACCTTTTCCGCCGATGAGGTGAGGCGGGTGGCGCGCGAAGCCATTCAACACGACAATATCAAAAATAAGGTGTTCGTCCACGACGCCGAAGGCTTTACCAACATCACCACTCTGGGCTACGGCTTCGGCATCGGCACCGTAGGCGACGCGAACAACAATGAGGATTACTTCGCCCTGCACACCGTCAACGGCTTCCACGTCAACCGGATGATCAGCCTGGGCGTTGGCGTGGGCATTGAGGGCTACGGCGACTACGAGCTGGTGCCGCTTTACGCCGACATCCGCATTTATCCTGCCCGGACCGAGTGGGCACCCTTCTTCTATGGCGACCTGGGCTACGGCCTGGGCGTCCTGGAGAAGAATACCGACGGCGGCCTGATGGCAGCCATCGGCGGCGGCCTGCAGCGCTCGGTAAACCCCAACCTGGCTTTTGTCGCCTCCATCGGGTACCGGTATCAGGAAAATACGGTCGGTACAGAAGAGCTGAATGCCAGTTATCTGCAGCTCAGCGTTGGGGTGAAGTTCTAAGCGCCGGCACACAAATACATCAAGGCATTATCGGGCCGCCCGTATGCAGGCTATCCTGCTGTACGGGCGTCTCTTTGTTTAGGGGGTTAGAGGCCCCCTGGTATTCTTGTCCGTACGAAATGGCGGCCCACAGCAGCAGGACGAACAGGGCGGTAT
>JACJXZ010000030.1 GCA_020636375.1 Lewinellaceae bacterium
CAGACGGGTAGCCTGAGTTTCGCTTGCGATTTATCCCGCCAGGAGGGAACAAGCAGGGATAAACCGCAAGCGCCATGGCTTAGGCAATAGAGCCTTTGCGTCCCTACGGCCTCAAAAAAACTTTGCTTATGCTTCGCTTTAAGGCGCTGCTGATCGTTTTGCTCGTTATCGGGTTGATCGCTTTGTACGTTTTGGAGTTCCGCTGGTTCGACCGCACCATCGGCATGCGCCGCCTGGCGCTGTACGGCATGTCTATCGGAGCGCTGCTGGGCGCTGCCCTGGCCCGGCATTTCAGCCGGCAGGCCGGGAATACGATCGAAAAAGTGCAGCTCTACCTGTTTTTCGTCGTTTTCTGTACCTTGTTTGCTCCGTTCTTTGCCAGCGTAAGCAACCGGCTGCTCAGCTTTTCGGCACCCCGGGCCAAACGGGTGGAGTTTTTTGAGGAACAGGCCTTCTTCTCTGATCGCTTCGGCCTGATCGAAGGGGAAAAAGTGGCGCCTGCCGGATATTACACTTTTTTTTACTATCAGGGACAGCTGCGGCGGGTGAAAAGCCGTTATCCTCTGCTGCCGGAAAGGCAACGGGGAGAACAGGCGGAACTCCTGATGAAGAAAGGATTGTGGGGGTTTGAGGTGGTGGTGGATTAGGGGAGGGGAGGTATATTGTTATATTGTTATATTGTTATATTGTTATATTGTTATATTGTTATATTGTTGATTGTTGGCTCATTTTAATTCAACCGCCGCAGAACAACGCATGGAGATACAGGAGAACATTTCCCTTAAGGCATACAACACGTTTGGTGTGGAAGCCAACGCCCGTTACTTCACCGAAGTGCACAGTACCGAAGAGCTGCAGGAAGTGCTCCGGAAATGGCGGGGCGGGCGGCCGTTCATCCTCGGCGGCGGGAGCAACATCCTGCTCACCGGCCAGTTGGAGGGGCTCGTCATTAAGAACAATATCCGGGGAAAGGCCATCACCGGCAAAAAGGGCGGCCGGGCATGGGTATCAGCCGGCGGCGGGGAAAACTGGCACGAACTCGTGCTGTGGTGCCTGGATCGCGGGCTGGGCGGCATCGAGAACCTGTCCCTCATCCCCGGCACCACCGGCGCCGCGCCCATCCAGAATATCGGCGCCTATGGGTGTGAGTTCAGCGAAGTCTTTCACCAGTTGGAAGCCGTAGAGATGGACACCGGCGCCATCCACTCCTTCGGAAAGGAAGCCTGCCGGTTCGGATACCGGGACAGCATCTTCAAACAAGAACTCCGGGGGTTGTATTGCATCACGCGGGTATCCCTGGAACTCACCGCAGCCAACCACCGCATCAACACGGCCTACGGAGACATCCGGCGGACGCTGGACGGCCAGGGCATAACGGAACCTACCATCCACGACGTCAGCCGGGCGGTGATCGCCATCCGCTCCGGGAAACTGCCCGACCCGAAGGTGCTGGGCAACTCCGGCAGTTTCTTCAAAAACCCCGAACTGCCTCCCGAACAGTTCCGCCGGCTTCAGCAGCAGTTCCCGGACGTCGTCCACTACCCTCTCGAAGACGGCCGCGTGAAAATCCCGGCCGGCTGGCTCGTAGAACAGGCCGGCTGGAAAGGAAAACGCCTGGGCGGCGCCGGCTGCTACGAAAAGCAGGCCCTGGTGCTGGTCAACTACGGCCAGGCCACCGGCAGGGACATCCTGGCCCTGGCGGAACGGGTACAGCAATCGGTGGAGGAAAAATTCGGGATTTGGCTGGAGACGGAAGTGAATGTGATTTGAATTTCAATCCCCCGCCAGCAAAAAGGCCATCCGCCAGCGGCCGCCTGTTTTCTTTTCGAATCCCACGCGGTACCCCACCGGGTCGCCCACGAACTTGCCGAACACGTAGCCCTGGGTACCGCTGAGCAGCTCCACCCGTATCCAGGGATAGATTTCTCCGCCGATCTCCTCCTCCCGCGCCTCCTCCAGGATGGTGACGATGTCGTGGGAGATGGTTTTCAGGATGCGGCTGTTCAGGCTGGGGCTTTCCCGCAGGCGCACGCCTGCCCCGGCAATGGTGCCATAATCTACGGGGTCGTACTCGGCGGGCCAGGTGGAAAAGTAGTAGGGAGCAGTAAAAGCGGCGCGATTGTCGGCAAAGGTTCCGCCTTCCGCCAGCAGGCGGGCCAGCAGCCGCCAAATCCGGAGGGTGTCCGGCTGCTTGGAATCCAGCCCCCACATCACGACAAAATCGTCGAAGCCGGCCTCCTCGCCGAAGCTGACCTTAATGTCTTTGGCGGTGACGTCCAGCAGGCCGAAGACGTCCTTGCCGGCTACCGTCCGCTTCAGCTGTTCCCGGAATACGAAAAAGGCGGTGTCCAGCGGCGCTTCGTCCACGGGATACAGCTTGCCCTCTTCTTTAACCTGATAAGTGGGCATAGAATCCGTGCGGGCAACCATAAATTCCGCATACAGTCTCCGGAGGGAATCCGGGCTGACGGCCGGCTTTTCCGGCGCTCCACCGTCAGGATCGCCGGCCTGCTGCCCGCCGGAGCCGCAGGAAAAAACCAGCAAGCCCAAGCTGAAAGTAAGCGCTAACGCTCTCATAGTAAGGGGGTTTTTCGTTTATTTTCGCCCCCTAATTTAAACAATTATCAGCAGAGGCAGATATGCAGCCAGATCATTTCTACGTATTTCTACGTATTTCAATGTATTTCAATGTATTTCAATGTATTTCCACGTATTTCCACGTATTTCCACGTATTTCCACGTATTTCCACGTATTTCCATTTATCTCCAGGTATTCCCCTACAAATTGTTCCAACTATCAAGATAAATCTTCCAGGCCCCGTCTGCTGTTTTTTTCCAAACGATGACATACTTGCCTTCCCAGTATACCTCCCGGCCGTCGCCCATAAGGGTAGCGCCATTGTAGTACCCCCAGTCGTATGCCGTATCGCCCTGCACGACGATCTCCTCGGGCCGGATACGGTGGTGAACGGTGCGGCTTTCCCGGCCGGCCGGCGGCGTCCAGTAGCGGCGGATGGCTTCCTCGCCCCGGCGAATATCACCCCGCTGCGGGAACAACTTGCCGTCGGGGGTGTAGGCATCGACGACCGCTTCGAAATTGCCTTCCACCAGGCTGCGGGAAAAGGCGTCGATGTTTTGGTGGATGATGCCCAGGTCGGTGGCCAGGAATTCTTGTCTGAGCTGTTGGTACGTTTCGGCAAGGGCAGTAATTTTGCCACTGTGTTCGTGCAGGTTGGATTTGCCCTGAAAGGCGGCCAGCGCCAGGCCGTCCAGTTGTTCTACCTGCTTCACCCACTGGTTCCAGGATGGCAGTTCTGCCAGCTGGCCATAGTACAGGTGGTTAAACCCCTCGATGGCATAATCCGCCGTCCGATTGATCCACTCCTCTTCCGATTCAACAAAAATGGCAAAGGGAGCGATCATGTCCTCCGAGCTGGCATCCAGCGAATACCGCTTCGTAAAGGCATAGCGGGCAGCCAGCCAGGGGCGCAGGCCTACCACGCCCAGGGAGGGGTCGGCGGGCATCCACTGCCTGGTGGATTGATCGTATACTTCCAGCCAGACGTGGTCGTTGTGTTGCCGGCCGAAGACAGAGGCTTGGTTGCCTATCTCAGTTACCCGCTTTTCCGCATCGGCCTGCCGCCGGTCGGAGGTTATATGCAAGTTGACCTCCCGCACCCGCCGCATCGGCACGCCAAGCGTTTCCAGGGAGGCTTTGGCCACCATGGCCAGCTCGTTGCAGTTGCCGCCGCGCCGCGCCAGGATGTCTTGGACGGTGCGTTTCTGATAGTCCGTGTACGTCCAGTCGAAATGGCGGGCATACCAGTCCACCACAGCTTTCGCCTTTTCGAAATCCGTCTCCGCTTTGACGGTGATGTGTTTGGAAAAGGCGGAAAGGTCGCTAACTGCCAGGTGGTAGAGGCTGTCTGTGGATGATTGCTGGCCGAAAGCGGAGAAGGAAAGAAAGAGGATTGGGAAAAGAAGTTGTTTCTTCATAGTGTGGTAGCCGTTATCGAGTTTTATCTTCACTGGATACTTTAGTAGGATAAAGGAGTTGCCTGACATCAACATCTAAAACTTTGGCAATTTTCACTAAAGTTGGGATACTAGGTTGGGAATTATTGTTGCAATAGTTAGTAACCACAGTATAGCTTTTATCAAGCTGTTTGGCCAACCATGCTTGAGTCCTCCCTTGTTCTTCGAGTATTTCCTTTATTCTATTCATTTTAGTATAGCATATTTCTTTAAATAAAGAGGGTAGCCATCTAGGGCTGGACAAGTTCGCGATTCGGTATTCGCTGTTCGCAACCGCGGCAGGCTGCTTGGGCTTACCTGCTTCTAACCGTGTCCAACGTTAGACGGTTAGCCGATAAAGATAATACAGATTGATAAATATTTTTGTTTTTAATTTAAAATATTACGTGTTATTAAATAATAGTTCATTTTTGTGTTGTTTTTTAGTATAAACTTGCCTATATTTGTGCGATCATCTAATTTAGCGATATGGGAAACAAATTCAGTTATTCAGATTTGTGCGCGGGAATAGGCGGATTCAGAATCGCTCTTGATCCCCTGGGAGGCAAATGCCTTTATTCTTGTGACATAAATCCGGATAACGAAAAAACATACTTTGCAAACTACCTGGACAAATATAACACTTATGACATATACGACATCAAATCCAGAACTTTCCCATATGTAGATGTTTTATGTGCTGGATTCCCATGCCAGCCTTTTTCTATAGCAGGAAAAAGAAAAGGATTTACGGATTCAAGAGGGCTTATTTATTTCAAGATCGCAGAAATAATTAAGCACAGCCAGCCCAAAGTAGTATTTTTAGAGAATGTCCCAAACCTTATGCGAATAGAAAAAGGGCGAACCTTCAAAACGATCCTGAATAATCTGAATGAACTTGGCTATGACCCTTATTATGAGGTTCTGGATAGTTCAAATTTTGGTGTGCCACAATCAAGGAATAGAATATATATTGTTGCTTTTCGGAAGGACCTGAATATTTTTGGGTTTAACTTCACCAAAAAAAGAACTAAAAAAAGAAGTTTCAGATCGATTATTCAGACTGGAGACTATTCTATCCCCATTTCAAAGAAATGGAATACATATATTGATTTATATACAGGTAAAATATCCCTAGAAGACATCGCTTTTGATGTGCCCAAAACAAGACAAAAACTTGAGAGAGTAGATAAAAACGTAAATTTAAATGATTGTGTTTTTCAAATTCGATCAAGCGGAATCCGGGCGCTCTCGATTGACAAACCTTTACCTACTTTTGCAGTAAGTGTTAGCGGAGGCGGTGCAATGATTCCTGTATATTCAAAAGAAAGAAGACACATTAGCATTATTGAAATAACAAGATTAATGGGTTTTCCGGACAATTTTGAATTTCCAGTTTCGAGGACAAATGCCATCAAGCAACTCGCCAATGCTGTCTGCCCGCCAGTGATAAAATCAATATTCCAAGACATTTTGTTTTCAACCGAGAATTCAATCATCAGTGAATCTAGACCTATCCGCGAGAAGGTCTGATATGTCTTCACTTGTAGGAGAAATAACTTTGCTTATCTCCGGGTTTCTTAGTTTGCATCGCCATAAAAATCTTGTATATATTCATCTGGGATTTTGCCAGATAAGGTTTTCTTTATTTCTGGAATTTTACTTGAGCCTTTAGCCAAATCCGCTTCTGTGCCCTCACCATATTTAATCAAAATGAGGAGCGCAATAATCGTTCTCCTTTTCGTAAGATGAATCTTTCGGCCATCATTGAACTCAATGAAATATCCTTTTATTTTTTTGTCATTACTCTTATAAATCTTTTTGACATCTTCGATTTTCAACATACCCTGTCATTTAGCAGCCGAATATATTGCTTTTATCCTAATTGCCGAGAACGTATCTATGCACAAACAAATGCAATCACTTCTTGCCCAACGCTCCCACCACCACTCCATCATCCGCCACATACGGCATAGTAATCCTCAGCCCCGGCGTCTGCTCCATAGCCCGCTGCGCGCTGTGCATGGCGCCTTCGTTGCGGGCCCAGGAGCGGCGGGCGATGCCGTTGTTGACGTCCCAGAAGAGCATGCTTTCCAGGCGGCGGCGGGCTTCGGGGCTGCCGTCGAGCACCAGGCCGAAGCCGCCGTTTATGACCTCGCCCCAGCCGACGCCGCCGCCGTTGTGGAGGGATACCCAGGTAGCGCCGCGGAAGCTGTCGCCGATGACGTTGTGTACCGCCATGTCGGCGGTGAAACGGGAGCCGTCGTAGATGTTGGCTGTCTCGCGGTACGGGGAGTCGGTGCCGGACACGTCGTGGTGGTCGCGGCCGAGCACGACCGGGGCGGAGATGGCGCGCCGGGCAATGGCGTCGTTGAATGCCTGCGCGATCCGGATGCGACCCTCTGCATCGGCATAGAGGATGCGGGATTTGGAGCCGACGATGGGTATGTTCTCGCCGGCCGATTCGATCCAGCGGATGTTGTCTTTTAGCTGCGGGTGAATCTCTTCGGGAGCCTCTTCCAGAATCTCCCGGAGCACCTGGGCGGCGATGGCGTCCGTCTGGTCCAGGTCGGCTTTTTCGCCGGAGGTGCAAACCCATCGGAAGGGGCCGAAGCCGTAGTCGAAGCACATGGGGCCCATGATGTCCTCCACATAGGAGGCGTATTTGAACAGGCCTTCTTCTTTGTTTTCCCAGATGTCGGCGCCCGATTTGCCGGCCTCCACCAGGAAGGCGTTGCCGTAGTCCCAGAAGTACATGCCGCGCTCCGCCATGGCATTGACAGCGTTGACGTGGCGGCGCAGCGTATCGCGCACCTCCGCCATGAAGCGCACCTGGTCTTTGGCCAGCAGTTGTTTGGCTTCCTGGAAGGTAAAGCCGGCGGGGCAATACCCCAGCCCCTCGATATTGTGCAGGGAGGTCTGGTCGGAGCCCAGTTCCACCTCCACCTCTTCTTTGACGAACTTCTCCCACAGGTCCACCACATTGCCCTGGTAGACCAGCGTGATGGCCTCCTCATTGCGGCGGCATTCTTCCATGCGGGCGATCAGCGCATCGGGATCGGTGAATATGTTGCCCTTTTGGATATAGCCGTCGATCAGGCGCTGCTGCACCGCGTCGGGGTCCACCTCGGCGATGACGCCCACCGCCCCGGCGATGACGGCGGCGACGGATTGCGCGCCTGACATGCCGCCCAGGCCGGAGGTGACGAACACTTTGCCGTGCAGGCTGTCCTTGCCCAGCTGCTTCAGCCGCCCGGCATTGAGCAGGGTGATGGTGGTGCCGTGCACGATGCCCTGCGGGCCGATGTACATGAAGGAGCCGGCGGTCATTTGCCCGTAGGAGGTGACTCCCAGGGCGTTGTATTTATTATAATCCTCTTTGCTGGAATAGTTGGGGATCATCATGCCGTTGGTAACCACCACCCTCGGGGCGTCCTTATGCGAAGGAAAGAGCCCCAGCGGATGGCCGGAGTAGAGCGCCAGGGTCTGCTCGTCGGACATAGTGGCCAGGTATTGCATCGTCAGCCTGTACTGGGCCCAGTTCTGGAAGACGGCCCCGTTGCCGCCGTAGGTGATCAGCTCGTGCGGGTGCTTGGCCACCTTGGGGTCCAGGTTGTTCTGGATCATCAGCATGATGGCCGCCGCCTGGCGGGAGCGGTGCGGGTACTCGTCGATGGGGCGGGCGTACATCTCGTAGTCCGGGCGGAACCGAAACATGTAGATGCGGCCATAGTCTTCCAGCTCGCGGGCAAACTCGGCGGCCAGCACTTCGTGGTGGCGGGGATGGAAATAGCGCAGGGCATTCTTGATGGCCAGCGCCTTGTCCTTTTCGGTGAGCACTCCTTCGATGACGCGGCGGGGCGCGTGGCTGACGTTGGGGTCGTAGGGTTTCGAAGCGGGCAGCTCTTCGGGGATGCCTTCGAGGATGGCATCCTGGAATGCGGTGGTGACGTTCATAATTGGTTAGGATTGTTTTCGGGGGCAAGGTACGGAATTTAAAAGATTTCCAGGCCCGCCCCTTTCCTCAACCTCAGCCTCAGCCTTAACCTCAGCACCAATCTACCCTCCCCCTGCCAGCACCGGCACCCGCGACCGCCGGAGGACCGGCTCCCGCACCGTTGTCGACTGGTTGACCGGCGTTTCTACCGTTTCCGTGTAATACTCGTCCCGGTAGGTTTTAGTCACCGTCACGGCTACTACTTTAACGTTGACGTTGATCCCCTCCACGTAGTTGTCGTTTTGCAGACGGAGGGAAAATTTGCCCTGGGTGATGTTGTCGACCCGCCCGTAGCCGGCGATGCTGTTGCCTTTGGACAGTTCCCGGCGTTCGCCATCCTCGACGGCCAGCAGGGCATAGAGCACATTCTCTCCGGACGGAGGGTTGGAAAAAACGGAGATGCCCTCGATGGCCAGCAGGGCCAGGGCACCATAGCCGCTGGAGATGAGCCCGGCGCTGACTGCGCCTTTGGCCAGGCCTTTAGCCAGCCGGGCGGCGGCGCTGCTGTTGGCCTGTTCATACCATTCCCGGGCTTCTTCGCCGGTACCCACCCAATAGGCCCAGGAGGCCACCTCAGTGGAAAGACTGGGGTCGCCGGCTGCCGGCTCGTAGCGGTTTTGAGGCAATTCGAAATCCAGGAAGGCGACGTTATCGGTAGAGATGTTGGTGCGGGAGGAGATTCGTTCCACCTTGTCGAGCAGGGTCACGACGTTGGTGTCCACCCGGGCCAGCACGCGGCGGCGCTGCTGCACTTCCTTCACCTCCGTACCGGACAGCACGGTTTCCGACCGCACCTTGTAGATCGTATCCACCCGCTCCTCCCAACGCACTGCCGGGTTGAAGTCGGCGGTGGCCGCGCTGGCCGGCAGGCGCTGGATGCGCAGGCGGCAGACGCGCTTTTTCAGCCGGTGGGTATTGTACAGGCGAAACTGAAAGATGCCGCGATCGTATACTTTCAGGCGTTTGTCCTCAAAGCCCTCCGTTTCGTATTCCAGGATTCGGGAGTTTTCCGGATATTCGATGACTTCGAAGGCCTTCAGGCTCTTGCCGTCCGGCAGTTCGAGGCGGGCGATGAGGAGGTCGCCGGCCTCGAAGCCGTAGTAGAAATTCTCTTCGCTGTTGGGGCCCACTTCTACCGTCAGCTCCGCAACGGTGACGGGCAACTGGGCGGAGAGGGTGAAGTTGAGGGCCAGGAAAGGAATGAAACCTGCCAGGATTCGGGCCATATTCTTTCTGTTTTTCGTGGCCGGCAGTGGTTTGGCCTGCCGACAAACTTCAACGCGATTACAGGCATCAAAGATAGAGATCGGCCGTATTAATTTTCGGGAGATGGCCGGCGAATTTTGAAGATTTTCCATCCGTTGGCCGGAAGGGCAGCCATTAGCCCTGGGCTGAGCGGACAGGCGGTTGATTGTTGCCTGTCGATCGTTGTTTGCTACCCCAAACTAGAAAGCCTGCAGGATCTCTCCCGGCCGGGGGCTGCTGGCCAGCACTTCCTCGACGACCACCAGGTCGAGGAAGTTTTTGCGGCGGTCGAAAGAATCGGTATAGGCTTCGTTGAAGTAGAACTGCAGGTCATCGAAGAGGGAGCAGCGCAGGAGTTGGAAGGCCTCTTTGCGGGGGTCGTAGACGGCCATGAGGAAACTGTTGGCGTTGATCCGGGGCGAGCAGAGCAGGAACACCGGGAAGTCGAAATAAGGAGCGTGCCAGAAGCCGAACAGGTTGGCCTCAAAGAGGGGATAGTAGAGTTTCTGGCTCCAGAAATTGTTCCTGATGAGGAACTGCTGCATGTCGTCCAGCCGGTTTTCCATCTTTTTCAGGGGGACATCCGAAGGCGCGAGGCCGCTGTACGGCTGCCAGCCCTGGGTCCGCAGGTCAAAATATTCGATATCCTCTGCCCTGCCGATGCGCAGTTTGTAATCGAAGCGGCTGTAGCCGGGCACCACGTAGCCGGGGTAGAAGAACTCCATGCCGCGCTGCATGCAGAAATCGATCTCCATGAGCATGGTGAAGAACCCGAGGCTGTGCCGGTTGTAGTCGGGGTCGTAAATGCCCATGATGCTGGCGGCGCTGTTCTTTCCGAGGTCAAAAAAACTGAGGGCCACCAGTTCGCTGCCGTCGTAGACGGCTACTTCGTAGGTGTTGTAGATGTTGAGATCCTCGCCGTCGAGCAGGGAGTCTTTCAGGGAAGGGGCGAGGATGCCCGGGAAGGAAGCCTTATACCGCCGGTAGAGCTGTTCTTTTTCCGGATTGAGGGAAGCGGGCCTTGCCTTGGCGCGGAAACGCTGCCGGTTGCGGCGAAAAGCCTTGCGCAGGCTTTTGCGGAACTCGTATCCCTGGAGCGGGAGGCGGATCCAGACGGCAGAATAGAAGGCGCGGCCAAAGCACAGGAAATGGGTTGTAAAGATCGTCTGCCCCATGCGGTACCAGCCTTTCGCCAGATAGGCGTCGAGTTCTTCGGGGGGCATCGCTTCCGGGTAATGCTTCTCTGCAAACATGGTGTAGTCAGCGCTTGAAATCTTGGGGCTGTAAGCTAATAATAATTTTAAAGAATATCCTTCAATCCCGGGCAAATTGCGCCAGGGCATCGAGGGTTTCCTCCCGGCCGCAGGATTCGCACAGGATGTCGAAGACCGCTACGGGGTTGTGAAAAACAGGGCGTGGCGCCCGCAGGGCCTGGCGGTAGGCGCCGAGGTGTTCCACCCCCGGGCCGAAGATGCGGCAGTTGTAAACGTGATAGGCCATTTGAATGGGGTCGAAGACGGCTACCGGGCAGAGGTTTTCCTTATCCCGGGAGCCGGATAACAGGAAGCAGGGGAACTCCAGGAAGGGAAAAGGGCGGTTGTCGTAAAAACGGATGTCGAAATAGCGGTAATCGAACGTATTGCAGGGGATACCCAGGACCTGCAGGCCGCCCTTCAATTCCTCCAGGCGGCTGCGCAGGTAGTTGATGGGGATATCCTCTTCCCGGAGCTGGCGGAAGGGTTTCCAGGCGCCGTCTTTCAGCTCGAAATACTCCAACTGGCCGACGCGGTGCTTGTAGTCGAACTCCTGGTTGCCGGGCACCACATAACCGGGGTAATAGTACTGCAGCCCCCTTTCCAGAGCGTACCCGATTTCCACCAGCATGGTGAAGAAGCCCAGGCTGTATTTCTGGTAGGCGGGATCGTAGATGCCCTGTTTGCTGTATATGCTTTGCCGCCCCACGTCGAAAAAGCTGAACGCGGCGAGGGTTGCCCCGTCGTATATCTCCACCTCCCGGGTGTCGAGGGCCAGGCGCCCCTTGCCGTTGCTCAGCACATCCTCCGCATCCCGGATCGCCCGCCGCGGGAACTGCCCGGCGTACCGGCGGTTCACCCGCTGCTTGGCCTCGTCGTACTTCGCCGGGGCCCCCACTTCAATGCGGAAGGCACGCTCATTCTTGCTCCATAACCTGCGCTGGCTCCGGGAAAAACGAAAGCCCTCCAGCGGCAGCCGGGATGGGATGGTGGAGTACACCCGTTTCCCGCCCTCCGGCCCGAAGAACATGAAATGAGAGGTATAAACGGCCTGACCCATGCAGCGCCAGCCGGCGGCAAGGTAGGCGTCCAACTCTTCAGGGCTCACTTTTTCTGGATACCGGATACGGGAAAACAAGGCCTTGGTTTGTGAAATTTTATTTGTAAAATGACTTTCCGGAGGGAAAAGTTCTGTTTTGGGAAGGATTGTTTCACTGACCCATAAACACATACACACATAAACACATAAACACATACCCCCTACCGCTCCCACCGGTACACCACCCCTGCATTCCAGCGGGTGGACAAGCCGATATTCCTGCCGCTGAGGATGCGGGCGCCGCCAAAGACGAGGCCGATGCCGGCGATGACGGGCACGTAGAGCGTGCCGCCGATGCGGAGCCATTGGGACCCGGAGCCGCCGGACACCTGGGTGTCGGCCCCGCTGTTGATGGTGTTATAGGACTCGATCCAGGCTTCCGCAAAGTAGCGCCGGGCGCCGAAGCCGGTGCGGAAGAGGATGGGGACAGCCGGCAGGAGTTCTTCCAGGAACTGGAAATCGACGCCGGATTGCAGCTGGAAAAAAAGGCCAAAGCTGGAGACGTACTGCCCCTGAAAGCGGGCCTGGAAGTTGAGGGCGCGCAGGCCGATGGGCGTATCGGTGTCCCGCGGGTAACCGGACAGGGGAAAGCTCAGGCCCAGAGAGGTGATCAGGTTGAGGTAACCGGTGGAGTATTGCTTATGCTGGTTGCGGTACTTGATGAAGAGGCCGCCATCCTGGAGGCCCCGGTTTTCCTCGTCGATCCAGAGGTAAGGGATATTGGCCACGAGAGAGAGGGTATCGGTGAAGCCGTGTTCGACAAAGAGGTTCATCGACTCGGTGGTCAGGCGGGCGTCCCGCTGTTCGTCCCCGAACACATACCGGCTGAAGGATTCGGTAGAATACCCCAGCGCGATGTCGGTAACGCCCCTGCCCGGCATGAAGCCGCTGATGGGGCCCTGGGCCCGGGCAAAAAACGAGGCGAGGAGGATGGGCAGCAGCGCAAAAACTTTATTCATAAGACAGGTGTTTTGACGGGGTTCCTGTAAGTTCGCGGGCAAAATACAGACAATTTGGGGACATGGGATGTCGTTTGGCTAACACCAGACAGGATGGACACCATGCGAACAGCGAACAGCGAACAGCAAACCGCAAACAAGTGGCTACCGGGTTTAGGTAGACAGGATGAACAGGATGAACAGGATTAGGCGGCCCAGCCCCATGCGAACAGCGAACAGCAAACCGCAAACAAATGGCTACCGGGTTTAGGTAGACAGGATGAACAGGATTTGGGGGGCAGGGGCGTCCTGTGGAGATCAACCGGTTGCCAGTAGTTTGTTGTTCGGGGGCAATTTTCTGGAATTTGTTGGTTTTTAATGGTTTGGGGTGACAAACAACGATCGACTGACAACAATCAACCGCCTGTTCGTTCAGCCTGAGACGGGTAGCCCCCTGCCCTATTTCGAAAAGAAAAAATTAGCCTATCTTTGAGGCCCAAAAAAGAAAAAAATTGGCAGATAGCTTAGTCATTATCCCTACTTATAACGAAAGGGAAAATATCGCCAGGATGATCGACACGATATTTTCCCTGGACCAGGACTTTCACTTACTCATTGTGGATGATGGCTCTCCCGACGGCACGGCGGAGCTTGCCCGGCGGCAGCAGGAGCGCTACCCGGGCCGCCTTTTCCTCATCGAGCGGAAAGGGAAGCTCGGCCTGGGCACTGCTTATATTGCCGGCTTCAAATGGGGGCTGCAGCGCGGATACGAATATCTCTTTGAGATGGACGCCGACTTTTCGCACAACCCCCGGGACCTGGCCCGGCTGCGTGCCGCCTGTGCCGAAGAGGGGGCGGACCTGGCCATCGGCTCCCGTTACGTGCGGGGCGGCAAGCTGGAAAACTGGCCTTTCGACCGAATTTTTTTATCGATGGGCGCCTCGCTCTACGTGCGGCTCATCACGTGGATGCCGGTGAACGACCCCACGGCTGGTTTCATCTGCTACCACCGCCGCGTGCTGTCGGCCATCGACCTGGATAAGATCCGGTTCGTTGGTTATGCCTTTCAGATCGAAATGAAGTTTGCCGCCTACCAGTTGGGCTTCCGGTTAAAAGAAGTGCCCATCACGTTTACCGACCGGATCGAGGGCTCCTCCAAAATGTCCAAAGGGATTGTCAAAGAGGCCATCTGGGGCGTGCTGCAGATGCGGATGCGAAGCTTTTTTTCCACTTATGCCCTGGAGGTGCAGAGGGGGTAGAGGGGAATGGGGGCATGCGCTAAGTAGCTGTTGTCGGTTGTTAGTTGTCGGTTGTCCGTTAGGGAACCCAATTGTTCCGGCGGCCCCAGGGCCAAACCGGCAACAAACAACGTATCCCGCTTTTAATACTGAAAGGCGGGATCCAACGTCAGACGGGTAGCCATAAGACAGCATCCGGGCACCGAACGGCGAATACCGGGCCGCGAACCCACAACTCCGTAGTGAACAGCCCTCTTCGCCAGTCTATTCTTCCGTTTCATTCATCGAATGAATTAGGTTAGCCGGGGGGCGTTCCCTACCTTAGCCCCTGCCGAAAAAACGCAGTTCCGTATGATCATCTTCAGGGTGTTTTCCGAAAGCATAGCACAGGCGTTCCAGCAGTTGCGTTCCAACCGGATGCGCAGTTTCCTTTCCCTACTGGGCATATCCATTGGCATCTTTTGCATCATCGGCGTGCTGTCGGCGGTGGACTCCCTGGAGGACAACGTGCGCGGCAGCCTGGAAAAACTCGGCAACGACATCGTTTATGTGAAAAAATGGCCGTGGCGGGACGCCAGCGGGGACTGGTGGAAGCTCATCAAACGCCCCAACCCCGACTATCAGGACTACGAGGTGATCAAGGAAAAATCCCAAACCGCCGCGCTTTCCGCTTTCCACGTCGTCATCGGGTTCAAGACGGTCAAATTCGGTTCCAGCAGCGTCGAGGGGGCAGTGCTCATCGGCTCGTCCTTCGAGTTCGACGAAATGTTCAGGCTGGAATACTACAAGGGGCGGTATTTCTCGACCAACGAGTACCACTACGGCAGCAATAAGCTGGTCATCGGGTACAACGTAGCCGAGGAGCTGTTCGGCAGCATCGAGCCTATCGGCCGGACGGTCCGGATGAGTGGCCGCAAGTACGAAGTGATCGGCGTGATCGAAAAAGCGGGGGACGACCTGCTCAACCCCATGGATTTCGACGACGTCGTCATGGTCTCTTACCCCAATGCCCGCGGCCTGGCCAACCTCAAGGCCCGGCAGATTTTCGATACGTCCGTAACGGTCAAGGCATCCGAAAATGTCAGCCTGCAGCAACTTAAGGACGAGATCAAGGGCATCCTGCGCGCCAAGCGCCGCCTCAGGCCCCTGGAGGACGACGACTTCGCCCTCAACGAACTCTCTATGATTTCCAGCGTGTTCGACAGCTTCTTCGGCGTACTCAACCTCATCGGCATCATCATCGGCCTGTTCGCCATGCTGGTCGGCATCGTTAGCGTGGCCAACATCATGTTCGTTTCGGTCAAAGAACGCACCAACATCATCGGCATCAAGAAGGCCCTCGGCGCCAAGCGCTACGTCATCCTGCTCGAATTCCTGATCGAATCCATCATCCTGTGCCTGATCGGCGGCCTGGTCGGCCTGCTGCTGGTTTCCACGATCATCAAGATCCTCTCCAACGTCATAGAATTTGATATGTACCTTTCCTTTGGCAATATGGTGCTGGGCGTTGCGGTCTCCGTCATGGTGGGCATCGTTTCCGGTGTCATCCCCGCCATGCAGGCTGCCCGGATGGACCCGGTGGAGGCGATGCGGCATGGATAAGGGGCAAAAAGCCGGCGCGAATATGAAAATTCGCGCCGGCTTTTTTGCGTTATTCGTTATTTGTTGTCCGGCCGGGGCTATTCCTGAAGCCCCCAAAAACGAAAAACAAACAACTCTACTCACTGATATTTCCCCGCATCGGGATTCGCGCCTATGGTATGGATAATGATCACACCGTTGCTGCCCTGCCGGCCGTACATGGCCGTTTCGGAGGGGTCTTTCAGCACCTCGACCGAAGCGATGTCATGAATGCTGACCGCGTTGGCCGCTTCGAAATAACTGCGGCCAATCCAGACGCCGTCGACAATATACAGAGGCGGCCCGGCGCCGCGGATGCTGACGTTGTAACCATTGAAGTTTACGCCCGGCACCCGCTGCAGGTAGTCGGCCAGCGTCAGGGCATTTTGCACTTCAATGGTATCCGCTCCTGGCTGGCGCCGTTCGCCGGCTGTTTGCCCGGCGGGTTGGGAAGTGGAGCAGGAGGCCAGGACCAGGCCAAGTCCCAGAAGGAAAATCTGAAAAATATATCGTTTCATGATGTTTTATTGTAGTTTGCGCCATCCGGAAAATGCCCGGTGACTAATGACATTACCTCGATATAACACCTGGCAGTAGCAGATCAATCCACTGCCCGCCGGTTTAACGAAACTTTAGGGGCCGGAACTTATTGCAGGGCCTTCCCGTTAAGAAAAGCGCAACAAAAACCACCCGGCATTTGCTCCGGTGCGATGGCTTTGTTATCTTTGCCGACGCAAATTTCGACTTCGGTCTCCGGGCTTCCCGTTTCCGACTTAACATGTCCGATTTCAAACCGGCCCCATAGTACAAGGGATAGTATGTAGGTTTCCGGAACCTAAGATCCTGGTTCGAGTCCAGGTGGGGCTACTAAAAAAGAACCGCTGGTTGCCATTGGTTACCATTAGCCATTGGAAACCAGCGTGTTCGCATGTATTTTTCGCGGCTATGGCTGCGAATGATTACGAATATATTGTACCGTATACTGTACTGAAGTAGGTTTAACGGTTATTCATCATTCACCTATCGTTAACCAAAAACAGTACAGCTATGCAGCCATTGCAGCAACCTAAGAAAATTCGTTTCGCTTTGAAGTACAACCGGAAACACAAACTCAATGCGGACGGTGAAGCAGTGATAGATATCCGGTTAACCCTGGCTAGCAAGTGTCGTTTTTTCTCTTCGGGGATCTTTGTAGAACCCCAATATTGGGATGATAAGAACAAGCGCGTCCGGGAAACCCACCCCCTCGAAATTCAGTACAACGCCTATTTGCAAGCTGAGGTGCAGTCTATGAAAACCTTTGAGCTGAGAATGCTTCAGCGGTTCGGGAAATGCCCTCTGAAGTTGTTTGACGAGTACAACAACGAAGCGCCTGCCCCCTCCTTTCATCTTTCCTTTAGTCAATTCTTCCAGGATGAAATAGAACAGCGAGACTTGACCAGGTCGAGCAAGCGCAACCAGCGGACCACCTACAGCATATTTACCGAATTCCGTAAAGATGTAGCCTTCGACGAGCTCACCTATCCGCTCATCGATGCTTTCAACCGGCATTTAGTGCGCCGCGGCCTGGCTGTGAATACCATTCATAAGCACCATAAGACTCTGCGGACTTATGTGAACCGGGCCGTACTATTCGGCTATCTGAAAGCCGAGGACAACCCTTACCGGCTGTTTAAGGCGAAGACAGAACAGACGGACCCTGTGGTCCTATCCATGGAAGAGCTGAGCCGGCTGGAGGATCTACAACTGCCGGCCGGCCAGGAGGGCCTGGAGAAAACCCGGCGGCTGTTTCTGCTGAGTTGTTACACTAGCCTTAGGTTTGGAGATATTACCCGGGTAGCACGGCGCCACCTGGAGGAAACCCGGCACGGCCTTCAGCTAAAAATAAAGATGGAAAAGACGCAGAAGCCTATAATCTATCCACTGTGGTTACTCTTCCGGACAGACGGCATAGGCTGGAGCAAGCCCGAAGCGATCATCCGGCAGGCCCTGCAAGAGCAAGAACAATTCCACCGGCGGGCCTCCCTGGAGAATTACCCGCTGTTCCGGAAAACCAACCAGGTCACCAACCGGGATCTAAAGGAGCTGGCCAGGCTGGCCGGAATAAAGAAACGCCTTACCTTTCATTGCGCCCGGCGTACCTTTTGCACTATTTTAGCTACCAAAGTGGATCCGGTTACTTTGCAACGGCTGATGGTACTCAAAAATGGAGACCACCCAACTTTACATAAAGCTTTCCAACAAGCGCATACAGGGAGAGCTGGAAAAAATCGACTGGAGTTAATGGCAAGAGAAAAGAAGATCAAATTCACCTATTATTTGAATGAGGGATTGAAACCTGTTCATGATGGAGACGAAGTTAGATTCCATGTTTATGTGCGTATCAGTTATGATCGGGTTAATACCAGGTTTCCGTTTTATGTCGAGGGGCATGGTTCTGTGACGCGAGATCAGTTTGAGCAGTTTTTTGAAGGCAAAACCAATGATGCAGTAAATAGTCAGATAGAAGAGTTTGAAGAGACGCTAACTAAAATCATCCGCTTTGAAGCAAAACAAGTTGGCGACAAATACAGCATCAGCGGTATAGCAAAGCGGCTCTATCACTATCATCAAAACATGAGCAGAGAGTTAGAAAAGCACCTGCAACAACAACTCCATGCATTTTCAACCGGGCAACTCCCGGGAAAGGATCTTCGGTCTACTTTTCACGATGCTATGAAGCTGGAAGACAGTTTTCTCATCATTGAAAAACAGATACCTGGTTTTCAAGAGAAGGTACCCTCCCACCTGGTTGACCGGCTTACTGCTTATTATCAGTTTAGAGGCTTTATCCGTACTTACTATAAAGAGGTTCGTTGCCTGGATTGGCTGGACCTGCCCACCCAAGTTGCATTCAAAGAATTTCTGTTTGCCCCTCATCAGATCCAGGATCTTTTTCCCAATGAGGCAAAGCATTCTCCTTTCCTTCGGTTGTACCAACAATTTTCTTTGAGCCTGGAAAAAATCCCAACCTATTTAAGATCAATGGATAAGATGTTAGTAGAAATAATATGTTAGTTTTTTTCCCGAAAATGAGTGACAAAAAATGTTTTTGAGTGACAAAACTCCTATCTTTGGTCATGAATGATGATTAGCCGTTAACCTATTTCATTACAAAACATTCGATCATGAGTACAATTGTCAGAGAGCTGGCCCGGCTGAAGAAAGCAGCCAGCAACCTTACCAAAGACCTTTCTCTACTCGAGGGCATTGTCCAGGAAGGCGCCAAGGAAGTGAAAACCGCTGAAGAGCAAAAGATCATCCTCATTGGCGAAATGGCGGAGATCCTTAGCGTGTCCGTCAATACGGCCCGGCGCTGGTTGCATGACGGGCGCCTGGAGCCCTCCTACCGGAAGGGCCGGACTTATTATTGGTTGCGGTCTGACCTGGATGAGATTCTTAGAAACAGCGAAGGCGAAAAAAAGTAAAAACCCCTCCCGGGAGCCTTGGGGGCGAAACCGGAAGGGGAATTGTTCACAATTAAAAAATTGCAATCATGTCAAAGAAACAAAAATCTACTGAAAACGGCAACTCACCGGCCGAACAGGTGAGAAACTTCACCATTGAAGCGGCCGCGATCCTGACGGCCGGGGCGCCTGCCCTCCTGCTCATCGTCATTCTCGTTTCTGCCGTTGCTGCATCGTACATCGAGTACGCATTCCACAAAGAAGTGGTTGGCCAGTTCGCTATGGTCAGCGGATCGAGTTACGGGATGTTCCGCTTTGCCGTCGGCGGCGCCGGCGTGCAAATGGCCAAAATCCAGAAGTGGATACCGGCCGGGCTGTTCATCGCTATCAGCCTGGCGTTCACGGCCTGGAGTACCTACCACGTAGATACGGCGGCGCGGGAACTTATGGTAGGAGGAACGGTTGAAGCTGCCCGGATCATCCTGCTCACTATCCTTTGGACGGCCTTTGCCGGGGAGCTGGCGTTGGGGATCTTCTCCTATAGCATGGACCTCTTCAGAGCCAACCAGGGAAACGAGCAAGAGGGGGAGGAAGAGGAAGAGGAGGAAGAAGCCGAAGCCGAAGAACCCGAACCCAAACGTCGCAGGAAGAAGTAACCCTCACCCCCACACCATTAAAGCACACTTTTTCCCCTGCAAAACCGTCAGACCTCGAGCTGGAATTGTGGCAGATCCATCAGCGGATCGGGCATTATGAGAAGCGATGGAAGAAAGCCCGCTTCAATGTCTACCGGGCAGAGAAAGCAGGCAGGCAGCCACACAAAAGCAGCCTGAAGGCGGTGCAGAACAACCGGGAAAAGATGGACTATTTCATTCAACTCAAAAAATGGAAACGTATGGATTATAGTAGCTCAGATATGCGAATCGTATGCAGGTACAAAGGCGAAATCCTGTATATCGCACCGGACGGCCTGTTGTACGAATATGAGGCCGGGCATTACAATTGGACGGAATGTCATTCGGTGGAGGAATGGAAAAGCGAGATCGACGCCTACCAAGAGGCCATTTCTGATATTGAACCTAAATCAGATGAGCCATGAACAGCCACGAGAAGAACCTGCTGCGGATACTTGCCGCCGGCCTCGAAAAAGGCGACGATACCGGCCTGGCTGGCCTGAACCTGGCACTGTCGCTATGCAAGCGCAACCCCGAAGTAATTACCGGTGCCGTCCGGGCCGCCATGAAGGGGAAAGACGCTTCCTGGCTACTGGCTGCCCGGCGCACCCTGGGTCATGCTAAGGCGAAGGGGCAAGTTTGGGACGGGCCTTTCCAGGCAGTTGAATCGGAAGCGCGGCTCCTTAGCCCGTATGCTCTAACCCGGGAACAACTGAATGAGCTATGGACAGAATGAAGCTCACGCAGCAAAAACGGCTGATCACCCGGCGCAACCGGGCATTAACCCGGTTCAGCATCATTGAAGTGCCTGCCGGCGACGGCGGAGACGTGGAGCGCCGGCGGTATGCCGTGATTCTCATTTTGCTAACCCTGGCCATTGCGGCCGCAATCCTAATGTGATATGAACGCAGTACAAAAATATATGCGTGAATATGTCGCGCACATCGAACAATACAAGGGCGGGTTTGGACCTGGAGAAAACCTCATCTTGGAAGATGGGTACATTGTCCGCATTGCTCCCGGCTACCGGGAGCGGATGACCCTGCCGCAATTGATAGCGGCCGTGAAGGAGCAGCGCGAATTTCGGAAGACCCACAAACCACCGAAGCGATGAGATACACGACCGAAGAAATGAGAACCCTCATTGAATTTCACCGAAAGTACAACAGCATGAAAAAGACGAACTACTACCTCGACTACCTGGAAAAGCTGGAGGAGGAATGCCCCGACATTCAGGGCGAGATCGAAGAAATGATGTTTGAGTACGACGACGACGCCTACCTGGACGATCCGGAGGAAGAGGCCCGTGCCTTCGCCATCGGCATGCTCAATGAATGGATTGGCACCCTCGAAGCGGTGCGTGACCGGCTGAAAGGATGAGCTACGATACCGATTTATTGAAGGCGATTTAACAAGGTTATTACATAGGATCACCGGCCCGGCACACACACGGGCCAACCTGCGGGGATGGGCGAGCAGTGGCGCCCTCCCTGCTTCAAACACAATAAGAATATGGATAAGACAACAGAAAGGGCGAAGGCGCCCGCAGGCAAAGCTATGTCCGGAAACTACCGGCCACAAACAACCAAAATACCGGGAAGTGACCGCCCGGCATCCCACTACGTTGCCCTCACCGCCAAAGCCTTCCTGGCCTACCTGGCAGACAGGGCGGAGGACGGGTTACAGTATGAGGAATTCTACTATCAGAACCTTCTTCACTCTTTTTCGGAGATCCTGGATTTTCTAACTCAAAACCTTGAAGCAGATGAATAGGTACATTTTCAATTCCTGCGTGATCACCCGGCCGGGCCAATACAGCTACCGGCACATTGACCTGGAGGAGGCCCGGCGATGGATCGACGCAGGCCCGTTCACGTCCACCATTCGCTACCGGGAGACGGCGCGGGCGCTGGCCACCCTTGTACGCCGACCGATCGAGGTCCGCTCAGTCGTCACTCACCTCGAGGTGGGCGATCAGGCCCTGGTGTTCCGGCTCGTCTTCCCTCCAGGCGCGACGGGCCTGCCGATCAGCCAAAAGGGCCGGATCAGCACCGGCTTTATCCTCGATCATTGCGAGATCGGGATTTTGCAGCGGTTGCCCGACGGGCCTGCCGTCGCCCTGGAGGAGTACAACGAGCTGGCAGCGCGGCTGCGGAAGGCTGGGAAAGAGCTGGCCAGATCCGGCGACGCTTACTACCATGTAATTGATGCACTGAAGGAGATCCGGGAGGGCAGGATTCAGGACGCGATCATTGGCCTGGAGGTGGCAGCGGAGGAGCTGGCATTTTCAGTGGGGAAGGATTGACGGCGGGGGCTTCGGCCCCTGCTTTTTTTCTCTTTTTTTTTCCGGTATCTGTCCTTCGCCCTCTAAGCCAGTGATAGCAAGGGTTTCAGCCCGAAAGGCAGAAAAAGAGGTGTCCTCTAACCCCTGTTTTTCTGTCCTCTAACCCCTGTTTTTCTGTCCTTTCTTAACACTTTTTTATGTAAGACATTGTCTTGCAGCGTCTTACGTTCCGTTCACGGGCTGTCCTTTCTTTTAGGTGCCGGCGGATGTACTTTTGGAAAAAAACGAAATCATGAAAGACACTTCCGTCACTATCCGAATCTCGAACGTCACCAAAGACGCTTTGGAAGAGCTGGCCAAGCGCAAACAGATGACGATGACTGACTTGATCCTGAACGCACTGGCGAATGATGACGCCATCAAATTTGAAATCATGAATGCGAGGTTCCGAGAAGCCGGCAAGAATAAGGAACGGATCTCCTTCCAATAATTCATTGCTGGATTCGTGGTTTCAGATTTGGTTTTTGGAGGCCCCACAACGGTGGGGCGCGTTCTGGCGTTCTGGGCCGCTGCGATGATCGGCGGCGGCCCATTTTTCAATCTTAAATTTTCAATTCATCCATAAAAAAAGCCCGCTGGCAGGTGGGAACCGATGGCGGGCTTTTTTGTCAATCATTAAGAATGTCAAAGATAAGAGAAAATTTCTCCATTCACAACCCCGTGCAAGCCCGATCCGAAACTGATTGGGTCATATCCACCTGGCAGCACCTATTGGAAAAGTACAGCCGGGAATTCATCCAACATGCTGTTCATCCCATAGAACAACAAAAAGAGCGAATCCTTACCCCCCTAAAAGGGAAAGAACCTCCTCCAGAAACCAAGAAACGCCTTAAAAAACTCAATAGGATCATTCGCGGCGCCTACCAGGCTTTTTTTTCGATGGATCATTTGGCCAAATCCTATATCCGCCACACGTCCACTCTGTACTATTACTTCTCCGGAGACATAACCCGCCTGCTCAGGGAGAATTCCGAATTGAAAAAAGACTTGGTTCTCTTCCGTCAGATGTGGCAGGAAGCAGACGACCGGGAAAAGATATGGATTGGAATGATTAAGGAACTTCAGGCGCGCCTAAATCAGGCCACCGAAAAAAAACGAAACGATGATCACTAAGCAGCAATTCGCGATTAACAAGCATATTGAGCGCCAATTTGAGGAAGCCGAGGAGGATGCGCGGGCGAAGGCAGGCGCCATTGAAATTTCGGAAAATATAAATCCTGGAATCAGGATCATCCCTCCGGAGGAAGTCGAGGGGAAAGAATTGCCTCCGCCAAAAGGGCTGTTAGGAATTGAGGAAGGGCGGTATTCCTGCCCAGCGGCGAAAAAGGGGAGGGAGCATGTGAGCAACTTCACAATCACACCATTGTATCTTTTGCGGGATAGCAAAAACCCCAAAAGAGTGATGGAAATCACCAATATTTATGGGGAAAAGATAGTTGTATGCTGCCCGGTTAAAGCGCTCACAAGCCCCCGAGAATTTTCGGCGATTGTCGAAGGGAAAGGAAATTTTGTCCCCTCTTTTACGAGCGCTCAATTCAGCATCATAAAGGAGTACCTCTATCAGTACGAGGAAACGGCGGAGGAGATCACAGTTCTAGGCTATCAGCCGGAAACGGGCTATTATGCTTTTGCCAACGGGGTATTTGATGGAAAAGATTTCTACCAGGCTAATGAATACGGCATCGTAAAAATTAGAGATCACCGGTATTATTTGCCGGCCTTTAGCATCGTGAATGAGGATGCGGAAAGGGAGTATCACAATGAGCGTAAGTTTGTTTACGAGCATGGCAAAACGAGTTTTCAGGCATGGGCCAACCAGTTAGTAAAAGTCTTTGGCGATAATGCCAAAATTGGTATTTGCTTTTTGGTTGCCGCTGCCTTCCGAGACATCGTTTTTGCTCATGCGAATTGTTTTCCTCTTCTCTTCTTATTCGGCCCAAAGGGAACCGGGAAAACCACTTTCCGGCAGGCTATGAAACGTATTTTTGGAAACTACGGGCCAAACGACGCGATAGGGTTAGAAAGTGCCTCCAGTTCGAAAGGGTTTGCCCGAAAATTAGCGCAAATAAGGAACGGCATGGAGGCATTCGAGGAGTACAAAAATAAGATCGACCGGCAATTGATAGGAATGCTAAAAAACGTCTATGATGGCATAGGATATGAACGCGCCCAAAGCTCCAACGACAACCGCACACACGCAACCCTGGTAAATTCTGCTGTAATACTTGGCGGGCAGGAAATGCCGACTAAAGAGAACGCTCTTTTTAGCCGCGTTGTAATGCTCACCTTTGACCGTACCAAATTTGATGAGCAAGAAAGGCAGGCGTTTGGCGAACTGGAGGAAATGATTGCTGAAGGCATGGGCAATGTGCTTTTGGAGATCCTACAACACCGGGAAACGGTGTCCAAAGAGTTTTACAGGCAATTCTCAAAAATATACAGCCAGCTAAGGCGAGATCCTGACACTCAGCACATGGACGAGAGGACTTTAACCAATACGGCCGCACTTTTGGCCCCTTTCTCCGCTCTATGCAGTTCCCTGAAATTTCCATTCACTTATGAAGAGATCGTCTCCAATTTCAAAGGCCGGATAAAGGCTCAACATAGCCAAATGACCAAAACAAATGAGGTGAACCAGTTTTGGCAAGTCTTTGAGGCATTAGAGGGCAAAAGCATCTACGGAGGACGGCATTACCTGGTTAAAGAGGAGATCATCTATATCCACATGGAAAGCGTATTTCCGATTTATTATGAGCAGGCCGTAAAGCAAAACATCAATGCTTTGGATCAATCAACGCTCGAGAGTTATTTAACGATGCAACCCTATTTCGAAGAATCGAAAGAAAAGGACAGAAAAAAGGAACGGATCACAATGAATAATGGGGACGTGAGTAAGGTTAAGCGTTGTCTGAAATTTAGGCATAAAGACTTGGATTTTGATTTTTTACAATCGCCGATTTAAAAACACCGGGCAAAAATGTATCAACCTAAACATAATGTCTTAATAATCAATAATTTATCTTTGACCGGTCTTTGCCCGGTCTTGACCGGTGTATTTTTAACATGCTGTAAATCAGTGTTTTGCAAAATGGCATTTTGCCCGGTATTGACCGGTGAAAAGCCAGAAAGCCACAACCTTGAGAAGCAGACCGGTCAAAGCGGTCAAAGATTGACCGGTTACCGGTCAAAGGTAATTCATTGTAAATGTGTGACTTATAACGATTTTGCCCGGTTTGCCCGGTTTGACCGGTGTTTTTACAGGAAAAAAATTCCAGGCACTTTCACGGCACCGCCGATCGGCCTGCACAGCGTACCAGGTGCAGCTCGACCAGGGTGCCCAGCTGGCAGTGCCGGCACACCGTACCAGGTGCAGATCGACCAGGGCGCCCAGCTGGCAGCGCCGGCACACTGCACCAGGTGTGGATCGACCAGGGCGCCCAGCTGGCAGTGCCGGCACGCTGCACCAGGTGTGGATCGACCAGGGCGCCCAGCTGGC
>JACJXZ010000031.1 GCA_020636375.1 Lewinellaceae bacterium
TTAGTAGCTAAAAAAACGCCGTGTACAGTAGTATATAATTTTTTCAAAAAACGTCTTGAATATGGCACATCCAAACAAGCTCGCCGTCCCTGGCCTCATAACGAAGATCATCCTGGCGGTTATCGCCGGGGAATTCCTGCTGGTATTGCTGACCACGATCGTCCAGGAAACCATTTTCGGAGGGATTTCTTATGCCGGCTCTCCCCTGTCCCATCTCATCCTGGGCGGCGCCGGCACCTTCCTGGCTGCTTTCGTCGCCGGGTTGGGCGCCTACCTCGTCGCAGGCAGGAAGAGCGTAGTCCCGCACATCGTCATCAGCCTGCTCATCATTTCCGAATCCGTCTGGCTGGTTTTCTACAGAGGGACTCCGGATCCGTTGTGGTTCGATATCATGGCCGCTTTATCCCTGCTGGCTGGGATTTGGCTGGGGGTATTGGTATTTAAATTTGGTTCGGGAGCATCCTCCAGGCTGTAACAAAGCAACGGCCAGGAAGCGGGGGCATGAGCGGGCGCTTGGCCTTTGATGAAAAAAACAACTGCGGCCATCCGCCTTCCTGAACCGGGCGAATGGCCGCAATTGAGCTATACTTCACTGCAACAGGTTCTGTGTATTTATTGGTGGCTCTCCCCCTGAGGAGATTTTAGGGACAGGAAGGGCAAATGCACAAAACCTATTCCCATTAAGTATTACAGGAACAGTGAAAAAAAATTCCCCACTGTTCTACAGCTTCAAAAAGCGCTGCTTCCCCTGCCCTTCCGTGGCGATGATGTACAGGCCGGCCGGCCAGTCGCTCACGTTCATCTCCGCTGTGTTTTGCACATTGGCCACCAGGCGGCCGCCTTCGTCAAAGACCTGGCCGGAGACCGGCTGGCTGAAAAAGATCCGGTCCACGGTGGGATTGGGGAAAGCCCGGAATGCCGACTCCCCGCGCAGTTCTTCGCTGATGCTCACCAGTTCGCCGCCCACCTGTATGATGCCGACACTTCCGCTGACTTCGTAACCCACCACCAGCAGGTTTTCTCCATTGGGGCTTTCTGCGGCCGGAACGAAGGTGATGATTTCCGGGCTGATGTCGCCGGCTATGCCATCCGCGCCGATCGTCCGGTTATTGTAGTAGGTGACGAACAGGGGCGAGAAAGGGTCGGTAATGTCGTACACCACGATGGCGTTCTGGCGTTCGAAGCCTATGAAAGCGTAGGTATAGCCGTCGATGGTTCCAACCGCCAGCGCTTCCGGCTCCACGCCCTTGTCGTCGGAGCGGCTGTCTTTCTCCCCTTCGTCTTCGTTGAAAAGGGCCGGCTCCATGATACTGGTAACGGTTCCAAAATCCTGGCCGCTGTCGTACACCAGGTTGCCATACGCATCGAAGATGGAAAAGGAACGCCCGCCGAAGGAGTAAATCTGGTCGACATCGCCGTCGCCGTCATAATCGCCATTGGCGGTAGTCGTCTTCAGGCGGCCCAGGTTCTCGTCGGCCTGCAATGCTTCCGCGTTGGGATAGGCGGCGGGGTCCAGGGTGAGGTCTTTCACGCGCACCTCCTCCGAGTAGCCGTCGTAGTCGCGGGAATCGCCTTCGTTGGCAGTGACGATATAGGCCTTGCCGCCTGCTTCGAAGGCGGCGATGGCGTCGGGCATGAACATGCCCAGAGTCGGGTGGGAAGTGATGTTGACCCTGTCGTCCCGGTCGCTGGCGTCAAAGCCGTAGTCCCGCTGGAAAGAAATGATACCCAGCACCGAGTTGTCGGTCACGCCCGCGCCGGCCAGGCCGAAGTCGTTGTCGTTCAGGACGGCGATCTCGCCTCCCGGCAGCAAGGCCAGGCCCTCGGGCTTGTCGGAGCTGACGTAGTTGAGCGTCGGCAGGTTGGCCACCTTGGTTTTGTGAACGGCCTGTATCCCGGCAGCCAGCAGTTCGTCGGCGGATTGCTCTTCCAGCGTACGCTGGCCGTTGGCAAAGCCCAGGACATTGGTGGCGCCCGCCAGGCTGATTTCAAAGATGTACTTTTTGCCTTCGGACACGCCGGGGGCCTCGGAGTCGCGCTCCAGGACCAGGAATTTGCCGCCGCCCGCATAAACGGCGTCGCCGATCTTATCCACGCGGGAGGTGGCCAGGCCGCTGTATTGGTTACGTTCCAGGAGATAGACGTATTCTTCCACCGGCGTGCCGCTGCCGGCGTCGACGCCCAGGATGCGGATCACATCGGTGTTGTTGCGCACTGAGTTGTCCGGGTTTTCGAGAGGCGACTGTATGAAGGCGTAGACCACATGCGCGTCGGGGTCGTAGGCGATGGCTTCAAAACCCCGGTTGGCGCGCCGGCTGGAATAAACGGCAGGCAGGGTTTCCGCGCCGTAAGTGCCTTCCGGTTGCGGAGTCGTCCCCAGCAGGGAAGTGCCTTCCGGGACGTAGCGCTCGATCAGGATGCCATCAGGCCGGAACTTGTAGAGGGCCGGCCGGTATTCGTCGCACATCCAGAAGTTGCCGTCCTTGTCCCGGAGTATGCCTTCAAAGTCTCCTCCAAATTCATCATAAGGGAGTTGGTGCAGTTCTTCACCGGATCCATTGTCTGTAAAATCAACGTTGGCATAAGGGGTGGCAGGATCAGTATAGGTAACGGGCACTTCGTCAAACCCAGGGATATTGCCTTTGCCGGAAATGGGCGTAACGCCATCCTGGCGGTAGAGCAGGATTTGTTCGTTCAGGTTCACAGCGCCCGTCTGCCGGTTGAGCGTAAATTTAACCATGCGGCCCTGGTAACCGGGCAACTTGAAAGGCCGAAGGTCCTGAGGCGCGGCGGGCGTTACAGCGTTGCGGCCAAACGTATCGTCGTTGGGGCCGCGGTCCGGCACGGCGTAGAACACATATTTGTTAACCGTCGATTCTGTCGGATCATAGTACAAACCCGAGAAGCCGCCGAGCAGGACGGGTACCTGGCCGCCGTCGTAAGCAGGCGTGCCCAGCTCGGGCCAATCCGCCACCAGTTCGTTGACGACAAAGGACTCCAGGGCAGGCCGGCCGACGCTGTGATCTTTGTACCCCAGGGGTAAAATGTCTGCGAATTCCAGGGCAGCCAGGTCCAGGACTGCGATGGCGTTGCTTTCCTGGCAGTTGACGTAGGCGTAGGCGCCGTCCGGAGAAAAAGTTATGAATTCCGGTTCCAAATCCTGGGCCACTGTCGCCATGCCGTCGTTGCCGAAAATGCGGACGCCCTTGTTCTGCAGGTGAACCTTCCTGTCGTTGTAAGCTTCAAAGGTGACGGTCGTTACCGTCGCAGCCGCCGCCCCTCCGGAAACGTCGATGACGGAAACAGACCCCAGGGGGTCGACCGTATAGTCGTCATTGGGTTCTCCTTCGTTCGCCACGAGGAGCAGCGCCCCGTCCGGCGAGAAAGCAAGCATGTCGGGCAAGGCGCCGACGGTTACCTCCTCCAGGTAGTTGCCGTCGGTGTCGAAGAAGACGACCTTGCCGGGGTCCGTCTTGGGATCGGCTTCAACTGCCACGGCAACCAAACCGTTGGCTACCGCCACCGAATTGGGGCCTGCCCCGTAGGGAGCAAGAGCTATTTCCGCGACCGCCACGGGGTTGCCGGGATCAGACAAATCGATGATGCCCAGCGTGTTGGGCGCGCTATTGGTGAAAAAAGCGTGGTTGGTCGCCGGGTCGAAGGCCACGGTTTCCGCAGCTGCTTCAATGCCGGTTTCAAAACTGGACAAATGGTGGAGCTTTTGCTCGTTCTGGGCAATGGCGATTTGCGACAAAAAGCATGCCCATGCCAGGAGGGTAAAGCGTTTAAGCATATATCAAGAATTTTGTTATGATAAATGCGTAAAACTAAACCGTGCGGGTTTCCTGTGCTTTAAGGAAAATTTAAGTTTGTGTATGTTTTTACTCCGGATATTAAGGCAAGGTTAATTCAATCCGGGATTTGGCAGGGTGGCGCGCTGAGCAACAATATAACAATATGACAATATAACAATATGACAATCCAGCCCATACCCTTCCCCCCTCACCTCCGCACCCCCACCGTCATATCCGGGTCGTAATCCCCCTGGATCAGGGGGGATTGCAGGTTGCCCGTGTAGGTGCGCACGTTGAGGTTGACGAAGTCGTAGAGTTCCTGCACGGAGATGCGTTTGTCGTTGTTCCGGTCGGCCTCCCCTTTGAGGCCGCGGATAAGGAAGTGGCTGAAAACGCCCTGCCGCAGGCCACTGGATTCCAGGGAAGTTTCGTCGGATTTGGAAGACATAATCAGGGCGGTGCCCGGGCTGGCCTTGGCCAGGCTATTGTAGTAATTGGCCAGCAGCTCGGGCTGGGCCCCGCCCCGCATGGCCAGGAGGCTGCCCGAATGGCAGGCGTCGGCGATACACAGTTTGTACTTGGCGGGGCTTTGCTTCATGATGGCGTTGAGGTCCTCGTGGTAAAGTTTGTTGCGGTAGCCGTCGAAGTCGAAAGGCAGGAAGGAGCCGCGCAGGCCGTGGCCGGAGAAGTAGAGCATGATGAGGTCATTGGGCCCGGCTTTGCCGAAGAGGCCCGTCATGGTGCTTTTGATGTTCTGCAGGGTGGCCTCTTCATCGACCAGTATTTTGATGTGGTCGTCGTCGAGGGCGCCGCCCTCCGGGCTTTTCAGGAAGGCATACATGTGGTAGGCGTCGTCGTCGGTATAGCGCAGGACCGGCATGTGGTTGTAGGAGGAAATGCCGATCACCACCGCCCATACTTCCAGTTGCGGGCGGTTGCCGGGTTGTTGTGCCGGCACATAGGCGGGGGCGGCAGTTGCGGCCGGCAATTGCGGCCCGGCGTAGACGCCGTCCCGCCAGTGGCCGGACACTGCGGTGCCGTCCTTGAGGAAGAGGGTGCCGTAGCCGTTGAATTGGGCGTTGCCCATCTGCCCTTCGTATCTTTCGCCATTGGCATAGAAGACAGTACCCCGGCCGTCGGGCAGGCCATCGCGGAAGAAGCCGATGTATTTATTGCCGTCAGCGAAAATATAGGTGCCGTGGCCATCCCGGCAATCGCCATAGACACAACCTTTTTCCGGGCGGGCCTGTTCGCCCAGGTATTCCCCGTCGAGCCAGTACCCTCCGGTGTGCTGGCCGTTGGCCAGGAGGAGGGACCCTCTGCCGTGGGGCGCCCCGTTCCGGAACGCGCCGGTATGGCGGTCGCCATTGGGGTAGATGAAGGTGCCGTAGCCGTCGGGTTTGCCGTTTTGAAAACTGCCTTCGTAGCGGCTGCCGTCGATATATGCGAAGACGCCACGGCCGTTGTAGCAATCGCCGGACAAGCAGCCGGCCTGTACGTCGGCCGTTTGCGCTTCCGCCTCCTGCCGCGCCAGGTAGGTGCTTATGACCTGGCCGTGGCCGTCGACGGGCTGCCCGCGCTGCCACAGGCCGGACCGCTGGCTGCCGTCTGCGTAGGTCATGGTTCCCCGGCCGTCGGGATGGCGGCGGTTCCATTCGCCCTCGTATTTGCTGCCGTCGGAATAGTGGCAGATGCCGTGGCCATGGATTTCGCCTTCTTTGAATTCGCCGGTATATACGGCCTTGCTGGGAAAAATATACACCCCGAGGCCGTCGTAGCAGTTCCCGGAGATGCATCCTTCCTGCTGGATATTATCGCTCTGGCCGTTGCCGCTGCGCTCCCGGAGTTCCGAAGGCGCTTCCGGGCCTTCGTACCGCCCTTCGCGGAACCAGCCCGCCTGCAGGCGCCCGAGGCTGAGGGTTTTGGCCCCCTTGCCATGAGGCAGGCCGCCGGCCCACTCCCCTTCGTAGCGGCTGCCGTCGGGCCAGTAGCAAACCCCGATGCCGTTGCTTTTGCCTCCTTCAAACTGGCCGGTATAGCGGGCGCCGCTGGCAAAGCGGAAGGTGCCCTGGCCGTTGTTGCAATCCCCCTCCAGGCATTGAGCGTGGAGCGTTGTGACAAATAAAAGGCAGGCAAGCGATATGGTCTGGCTGATATTCCTCATGGGATTATGCAATTGTATGGACGACAAAAATAAATAAGTAATCCTTAAAAAATAACTTCACGGCCCTTAGTCGTAGTGAAGTGAAGCAGCCAGTCAGGGTTCCAGCGGGGTCAGGCTGCTGAACGAGCTACAACTAAGGGCTTCAAACAGTGAAGTTATTTTTTAATCACTACTAAGGTGACGGGGCTCAGCAGCAAGTATCAAAAAAATTCCTATATGGAATAGCATGGTATATTTACGAAAAAAGGGGGCGGTTTGTTGCGGGTGGAAGGGGAAAAGGTTGGGTAGAAAGCTCAGGCCGGCATTACCGGCGCTAAAGGGAATTATACTTCTTCTTCATAACCCCACCCCTAACCCCGGAGCGGCTTCACCACCCCAGCTCCAACTGCCCGGACCGCTGCCGGTATCCGGCAAGGGCGCTTGCTGAAGAGCATCGTTAATGGCGTTTACATCCTGCTTCTGAAAAGCGGCGATCAGCTTTTCTTTAATTTCCGCCGATAGCCAGTCCAGCACGGGAAGCCGCAGCTTTCGCAGGTTCTGGCTCTGCCAGCGCGGGTAGCCGCCGTTCATGCGGGTGCTGAGCTGCGCCAGTTGGTTTCGGGCAAAATCCGACATCAGGACGGCCGCCAGGAGTTGGAGGTTTCAGCATTGAAAATTGGCGGTTTATGTTGACAAACAGAGGCGCCCAGTCTTTAGTTTTCGGGAGATCAGCCAGCCGGTCCGGTTTTCGTTTGCCCTGAGTTATAGCAGGTAATTGTTCAAGATTATCCAGTTGAAAAATTTCCGTAGGGTTCTTATGCGGAGACCCTTGGATCAGGGTGACAGCCGGATAGGCAATCACTTCCTTTTGGAAGGGTTGCGTTTTTCCAGCCCTATGATCTTTTGAAGTCCATATTGTTGGCTGATCAACTGCCGGAGAGAGTACCGCCATACTGATTCCTGAGCCAGCGGTTGGAACAGATAAAGCAAAGCTTGCCCTCGAAATTTAGCAGTTTTAAAGCATGTTCGTAAAAAGGAATATAAAGATCGCTACGGTGCCGAAAGGTGGAGAACTTTCTCTTATACAGGGATTTCCTGGGCTCCGGGATTTGCTCGTGGCGAACATAGGGAGGGTTTCCGATAACAATGTCAAATTTTCCGGGCTGGGTATCCAGGAAATCTGCTTGTTTTACGATTTTTTTGCCCATGCTTTACTGTTTATAGACCCTAATTCCGGATTTAACTTGTTTTCGACTAATTCTCGCAACTCCAAAGCCGTCGTATTTTCTAACTCGATGAAACACAAACCTGAAAGTGCTTGGGACAGGTGAAAACCATGGTTTCTGGAAGATGCAATCAGCCTGGATAGGATTTCTTCGACGAAGGCGCCATCTCCAGCCGAGGGTTCCAGCAACCCTAGGCCAGAAAGATTTTCATTGCCTTTATATCCAACCAGATCAAGCATAAAACGGACTACCTCCGCTTTAGTATAAACTACCCCATATTCGGAATTTTGAGGATAAGGCCCTTTTTTATTTTTTTGTTTCAAACTCATTCAACTTTCCGTGTAGATAACCCATGAAAGATAAGAGAAAATTCTCAAACGAGATGTCTTCAGAGACATTTCCATACGAACTATCCAGGGAAGTCCAAAGCAAGGCAGTGGCAGTATAGTGCCTTTCCAGCATCATTTTCCGGCAAAGTATCTGGTAGCGGTAGTGGGGCGGAAATAGCCGGGCAAGTGAGCGCCCTTCAGAAAAATATATTCTTTTGGAATGCCCATGTCTACAGCTGCCCTGGCTAAAAGATTGATAAAGCCGTCCAATTGTTTACCTCCAGCCACTGCTCCACGATTCCCTAGTGGTCCGTTTCTCCTCTTTCTGCCGGTTGATCTGCCGGTTTCTGGTATCCCAGAAATGTTTAACGGCATCTCAGAGGTATTCCTGATAAGGGGCAAGGTTTATTCTCATGTTGCAAATATGCACAAATAATATTATTCGGGATATCGAAGGTACCGTAACAGAATACATCAAAGAAGGCGATCCGTATTCGAGGATCAGGAAAGTCATACCAACACTATGCCCCCTTTCCGACCCGTACATCGTACACAACACCAGTCCATTCTGGGTATCCTCCTCCCCTACTCCCCCCTCACAAACGCCACCGGCATCCTCCGGTCGAAATCCCCGGTCAGGGTCGGAGTCTGGATGTTGCCGGTGTAGAGGCGCACGTTCTGGTGGACGTAGTCAAACAGTTCTTTGACGGTGATGATGGCGTTGCCGTCCTGGTTGGCTTCGCCTTTCAGGCCTCTGACCAGGAAATGGCTGAAGATGCCGGAGCGCATACCGCCGTCCTCCAGCGAATATTCCTCCCTTTGAGGCTCATCAGCAGTACCATGCCGCCGAAGGAGTCCTCAAAGTACCTATAGTAGTACTGCTTCAGGTACCACCTGTAAGGGGCGTTTTGGTAGAGAGCAGGCTGCCGGAGTGGCAGGCGTCCTACCAGCACCAGTTTGTGTTTTACCTTGCTCTCCAGGAGGAGGCTTTTGATCTCTTCGTGTTTCAGCTGGTTATTGTAGCCGTCGAAATCGACGGGCAGGAAGGAACCCTGCGGCCGCGTGGCCGGAAAAATAGAAGAGGATCACGTCGTTCTCGTCGGCGCGCAGGAAGGTGGTGCGCATAGCGTTGAGGATGTTCTTCCGGGTGGTATCCTCGTCGATCAGGAGCCGGAGCTGCCGGTCGGGCAGGGCGCCGCCCTCGGGGCTTTGAGGAAGGCATAGACCCTGGTAGGCGTCGTCGTCCGTATACCGGAGGGGAGGCATGTGCGAATAGGTAGTAGTACCCGACGACGACGGTACCATATTTTGACCTGCTCGTCGCGGTCGACGGGGACAGGAGCGTCGCCTTCCGCCTCTCCCTGCACGTAGAGTTTCTTCAGCGGCTTGCCAAAGTCCCAGATAGCGCCAACTACGCGGTGTTGGCGTAATACATTACCCCCTGCCATGCGGGGTATGCTGCTTCCAGCCCCTTCGTAGCGGTTTCCGCTGGCGTAGTAGACCGTCCCGTTGCCCTGGGGCATGCCGTTAAAAATTCGCCGACGTAGAGGGAACCGTCGCTGTAGGCGTATTTGCCGTACCGTCCCCGCAAAAACCAGGTTGCAGTTGCGGAGGCTGGCTGTATCGTAAAGCGAAGGCGTACTTGCTCCAGTCCGTCAGGTACTGCCCGCCCTGCCACTCTCCTGCGATCACTTCCCCATCGTCAAAGGACATCACTCCGCTGCCATGCCTTTTGTTGTTGGTACCACTACCTTCGTACCGGGAGCCGTCGGAATAGAACATGGTGCCTTTCCGTGGCATTTACCCATTTTGAAAGCCCCTTCGTAGCGGTCGCCGTTGGCGAAAGAGAAGACGCCATAGCCGTGCTGGTGGTACTTACTCCCACGTACTCGTAGCGGTTGCCGTTGGCATAGTAGTATGATGCCCCAGTACCGTTAAACAGGTTGCCCTCGAAATCGCCGGTATATTTATCCTGGTTGTGGAATACCATGATGCCGATGCCCTCGCGATAGCCCTTCTTCCAGTCGCCGTTATACTCATCCCCGTTGGAAAAATAGAGGATGCCTTTGCCGTGAGGCTTTCCGTCGCGGAATTGCCCGTCATAACGGGCGCCGCTGGGGAAGATGCAAACCCCGCTCCATTGATGCAATCTCCTTGTGTACACTCGATCTGTGCGTTGGCGCGCCGGCGCAAAGGCTCAGGAAATACCAGTAAAATCAATGCCCTCTCATGGTAATGTCGTTTTAAGTCGTTCAAAGTGATGGTCGATGTATATGGTGGGTACAGTTTACTACCGATAGGCGTGGTTTTTGTCGGTTGAAGCATGTTTTATATTAAGCCTTTTTTTCGTAGGCCTGTTATTGCTTCGGGTTCTTGCTTTAAGAAAAATTTAGAACTATTGTGTTGCCCGATAAATACGCGGCGGGCAGACCTCCTGGTTTTTAGCTGCTTTTGTCTTATTTTTGCTGAAAATAATAAACGCGGATATTCCGTAAGAAAATTGTATCAAAATGTTAAGAAGAACGTTGTTTGTTTTGTTTGCGGTACCGCTTTACTGGCAGCCTGCAACAGTACCGCCCGGCAAGGCGGCAAAGCGGAAGCCGGGAATGCCGCTCCGCTTAGCGGCAGCAAAAGGCCAGTCCTTTGAGCGGCTTTCAGCCCCGACGGGGCATCAGCGCAGGTGAGATGGCGAAGAAAATGGAAGGTAGGATTCGATGGAACTCATTGTCGAAGGCACGGTCCGGGAGGTATGCCAGGTCAAAGGCTGCTGGATGGTGGTCAGTTCCGAAGAAAACGGCGAAGAGCCGGTAATGGTGCGGTTCAAAGACTACGGCTTTTTCGTGCCCAAGGATATTGCTTACCGCAAGGTGGTCATGGAAGGATGGGCTTTCCGGGAAGTGACTCCTGTGGAAGAATTGCGTCATTATGCAGAGGATGCAGGCAAAACCCGGGAGGAAATCGAAGCCATTACGGAGCCGAAGGACGAGCTGAAATTCCTCGCCTCCGGCGTATTTTTGCCGGAAGAGTAGGATCAACGGGCAGGCGGAAAAGCATATTTTAGTTTTTCCGCCTGCATTTACGCCTGGCTGTCAACAATTTCAAAAATCAACGTAATAAATACGAAAGCGATTTATAGCCACGTTAAAACAGGCGGCTTAGAAGAGCATGTGCCGAAGAGCATCAGCCTCATAAGCCTTCCGGGCTGCCTCTCACCCCGTACTTTGCTCCCGGGAATGCAAAAAAACAGCAGAATGAACTTTCACGCAGCCAAAGCTTTTGTACTGGACAAACTGGAGCGCGAGCTTTCCGACAAGCTCGCTTACCACGGCATTCACCATACGCTGGATGTACTATACACCATCGAGGAATTGTGCTACCTGGAAAAGGTCTCCCCTATGAGGAATTGTTGCTGAAGACAGCGGCGCTTTTTCACGATTCCGGTTTTACCATCAACAACCAGGAACACGAAAAGCTGAGCTGCCAGATCGCCCGCCGCCATCTTCCCGCCTATGGCTACACCCCGGTACCGAGATCGAACGGATTTGCGGCATGATCATACCACGAGAATTCCGCAGGCGCCGAAAAACTACCTGGAAGAGATCATCTGCGACGCCGACCTGGACTACCTGGGGCGCGAAGATTTTTATGATATCGGCTCCACCCTGTTCAAAGAACTGAAGGCCTACGAAATCCTGAAATCGGAAGAAGCCTGGAACCGCCTTCAGGTGAACTTCCTGAAAAACATACTTTTTTACCCGCACCAACAAGAAGCGCCGGGCACCCAGAAAGCAGCAATATCTTCAGGAATTGAAAGAAATCGTTTCCGGTTATGAAAAAAGTTGAATGGTAAAGCAGCGGTAAAAGAGAGCTGTGCGTTATCCTCTCAGTTTGATGATATAGGCGTAATATTTTGTAAGCAGCCTCTACTTTACGCTCACTAGTTCATTTTTTTTTCATAAAACAAGGAGGGGCTGCTTACTTTTTTCCGCTCTCTCCTCTCAAAAAAACCTATCTTTATAACCCGGACGGAAACCTTCACGGTACAATAACGGCAGGAAAGGACAGCTTTGGCAATTCAGCTCCAAAGTAAGGGTATCTCTTTAAGTGATGTTTTTGGAAGTACCTTCGTCCCGCCTTTTTTGCGCCAGGAAGCCTTACCGGATATCAGGAGTGAAGAGGTTCCGTCTGCCGCCCTTTTCAAAAAGAAAAAGGCCTAAAGGAAGAACGCCTCCGTGGGCAACGGACGAGCGGGCTGGCGGTTTCGTTGGAAATAAAAAAAAAAGCGCCCAAGATTGGGGGAATAAGCTTTGTTGAAAAGCATAATAAAGGCAAAAGGAACAAACACCAAATAACCAGGCTGGGCTGCGCAAACAGCCCGCCTGATATCTTTGGAGCGCTTCAAAAGTTCTACAGCGTTCTAACCATAAACGTGGCAGTACAAATATACGCCGTATCCTCCGGTAAAAAAATTACAGAAGAACCAAAATTGAACAGGGCAGTTTTAAGCAAAAAAAAAAAGCCCGGTTTTTAAATAAAAAGCTGTTTGTCAAAGTTTTATTGTGCACAAATGTGAGTTACATTATTTCCAAATCCGAGCTGCCGATCATTTCGGTCTTGTACTGATCTTCATATTGTTGGATAAGCTCGGGAGTTGCCTCGCTGGAGGAAGTGATTACCCCAGAGTGATCATAAAAGCAATAATTGCAGCCATAGTTTTAAACAATTTTAATTTTGTTTAAAACTATGGACTCTCCGCTTACATCCGTATAACTTTTTTTTCACGAAAAAAAACAGGCCAGTTTTTGTTATTTTTGGGCTCTTCAAACATAGAACTTTTGATATTCAGAGGTTAATGCCCCTGAATTGAAACCCAAAAGCATGAAAGAGCCTCATTCAGTTGGTAGAAATAATTTCACCGAACAAGATCAAACAGATCGAACTGGTCCATACCGATGGTGAGGAAAGCAACAACCCGCAGAAATTATACCGGGCTATAGCAGAAAACGGGGCGGCTTCCGAAGAGGAAATAATATCCATGTTCTACGAATACCGGAACAAAAAAAAGTATTTCAACCGCCTGAAACGGGAGTTGAAAGAACGCCTGATCAATACGCTGTTCCTGATCGACGCCAACGACTCCAAGTATTCCGAGGTACTTCCGCTTACTACCAATGTTACAAAAAATGTACGCCGTAAAATTTTGCTGGTCTGGGGCGCGCGGCACGTCGCCATACGCCTGGCAGAGGACACTATGAAAAAAAAGCCGAGCTGTTCGAGTTTACGGATATCCTGCTGACCCTGTCCAAAGACCTCCGCTTTCATTACGGCACCATCCTGGGCGACAGCGATAAGTTCCTCTTCTACAACAGCCAGGTGGAACACTTTTCCAGGGTGTACCTCGCAGAATTGAAAGCTGAAGAATATTTTACCACCCTTGCCCTGCATTTCACGGTCTCCGGCGCCGCCAAGGCAGAGTTCAGCGAACTTACCGAACGCTATGCCCACGACATGGAGCAAACACTGCTGGAGTATCACTCCTACCGCCTGAGCCTGTACGCTTTTTTCGGTCATTGCCCTGCGGCATGAGATCGCCAATGACCATGAGAACACATCATCGCCGCCGCTTACGGGCGGTGGCTTATTTCGAGAACAACAACCACCTGGCTTCAAGGCAGGCGCTCTTCAATTTTTCCTACCGCATGCTCTCCAGCTTTATCCTCCTGCGCCGACTCGAAGAAGGGAAAAGAGAAGCCTTGCGCTGCCTGCAATGGGTCGACAAAGGGCTGTTCAACTGGTTTAAAGCCATGGAATACCTCTTTATCCTCCACCTTCACTCCGAAGAGTACCAGAAAGCCTATGGCATTTACAAAACAGTGGTCAACCAGGAACAGTTCTCCCAGCAATACTCGGGCATACAGGAGGTATGGTACATCAATGAAGCCTATATCTTCTACTTCATATCCATTGGCATCATTGAAGCCGGACGGGACGACGCCATTACGGATTTCCAAGTACCGGTTCCTGAATGAGGTGCCCACCTACGCAAAGGACAAAAGAGGCAACAACATCTCCATTCTCATCCTCCAGGTTCTCTTTTTACCCTCCAGCAACAATACGGGCGGATCATCGACCGGGTGGAATCCCTGCGCACCTACACCCACCGGTACCTTCGCCGGGATGAAACGTTCCGAAGCAACTGCTTCATTAAATGTTGATGCAGCTGCCCGCCGCCAATTTCCACAAAGCGGCAGTCATCCGGAAAAGCAGAAAATACTGGGAAAAACTGAACTCGGTAGGCATCATCAATAACCAAAGCGCCGACCTGGAGGTAATGCCTTACGAAAAGCTGTGGCGCTTCGTGCTGGAATCTCTGAGGGAAATGAATGAAGGAATGAAGGAATGAAGGAATGATTATCGGAACCTACATTCATTCCTTCGCTCATTCATTCCCTCATTCCTAAAAAGCTGTGAGAGCAGGATTCGAACCTGCACGGGGCGGTTGGCAATAGCGCAAAGGTTTAGTGGTCAACCCTAGCCCGAAGGCATTACACTATGTTTATCCCGAACTCCCCACCCCCCCGAGACAAGAGGGCATGGCTGCCTGTTTCATCACCTCACAGTGTTGCGAAGGCGGAAGTGCGAAGTGCGAAGGCGGAAACACTGCGTTCCCACTTCCCACTTCCGACTTGGATATAGCTGTGAGGGCAGGAGTCGAACCTGCACGGGCGGTTAGCCGCAACGCTCTCGCGCCGCGTTTATCCCGATCCCCCACCCCCGGGACAAGAGGGCATGGCTGCCTGTTTCATCACCTCACAGTGTTGAATGGAATGAATGAATGAATGAATGATTGATTGATTGATTGATAGCCACATTCATTCCTTCGCTCCATCTGTCATTCATTCCTTATTAAGGAAGCGGCTACTTTTAACCGCCGTTGTTGATACAAAAGTATAACCACGGGTATTTTTATGCAAATTTTTAAAGAAAAAAATAAAAGTTTACCATTCATTCAACAACCAGTCGATTTTAGTGAAATTTCTTAAAAATTGGCGGATTGAATTCACTGTTATTGAGGATATGCAAAAATTACTAGCGCATTATTCCTCTTTTCCCAGCTCGTACCAGTCAATATTCCGCGTCAGATACATGATCGTAGCCAGGATCAGCAACAGGCTGAGGCTGCCCAGCAGCAGGGCGTAGATCCCGCAGCCGCAGCAGGGAGTAGAAAAGCCGTACAGCAGCGCCAGGATGCCAAACATCATCCCCGTCAGCTTCCGGTTGCGGAGGATGTAGGAGCAATAGCCGGTGATGAGGCCAGGATGATGGCGCAGGCGATCAGGTATACCGTATCGAAACTGAAGCGCCGGAGATGGACAGCAGCAGGATGTAGAAAAGGATGATGCCCGCCCCTACCAGGATGTACTGGATGGGGTGCAGGCGCTTGCGGTTGAAAGACTTCGATGAAGAAGAATACCAGGAAGGTGATCAATACGAAGAAGGCAGCGTATTTTACCGACCGCATGGTCTTCTGGTATTCGTCGATGGGCAGCAGCAGGCGGAAGCCGAAGGCGTTGGTCGATTCCCGGAAGGGATCGTATTCATTGACGTAAAAGTTATTGGGCTTCTGGGGTGGCGCTGATGAGTACCCTTCGCCCTGCTGGGCGTAGTTGCGGTTGAGCCGCAGGACCTTCCAGTTGGCGGAGAAGCTGTCGCTGGATACCGTCCGTTCGTCCGGAAGGAACGCCCCTTCGAAGCTGGGGTCCTACCAGGAAGACCGAATGCTTATCGTCGCATTTTGCCGAAAGGGGTAAAATAGAGGCTGGTGCTGCCGTTGAGGTTGAGCCGGAAGGAGAATCGATGTACCGTGGCGCTGCCCCGGGAAGGCGTATGGGAAAGCTGGCGCCGGATACCAGGATGTCGTTGGTGACAGTTCCCTACCTGAACTGGTAGGTCGTGTCGTTGATGCGCACCGGGATTTCTTCGATGCCCCTTCATGTCGCTGATGCCGACGGTGAAGAGGGCGTCCTCCCACCGCAGGTCCTCTTCCGGCACGCTCAGGGCTTCGGCGTTCAGGTTAAGCGAACTTACCGCTGATTTCCAGTTGGGCGTTGTACAACACCACCAGGTAGATGCCGCGGTAGCGCTTCTGGATCCACCTGCCCGCTGAACCCGATGCTGTCCGGCAGGAAATGGGCGTAACCTCGGTAATGATCGTTTTCCTTCCTCGTTGAGGCGGGCGGAGCGGTAGGGTACGGAGATCACCTACCGGCAATGGTTTTACTGCTGCCCCACTTGGCGCTCACCTCCTGCACTACCTGGTCGCGGATGCTCCTCCCGCTCCCGGATGAGGGAAGTGACCATGCTCACCGGAATGAGCAGCAGGAGGATGAGGATACCGATGACGAAGAGCTTCAGGGTGACGGATTTGCGCGCCCAGCGGTTGAGGGCATTGAGGAAGGAGTCGTCTGGCATGTCGTTGGTTTTTGCCGGGTTCTGCGGGGGCAGCCGGGTACCCCGCAGAACAGGCCTTGGAGATATGCGCAAAACGGAGACGGGGCACCGTAAATTGTGAGATGCGGAAAATAATCCGGCAAGGTTTCCTGTACCTGTTCCGCAAAACCTACGGCGGCGATTTGATCCGCATAATCCTCAGCCAGCGTTTTTCGATCCGGCAACAGGTATATTTATCCGGTTTGATTTTCGAATGAATACCAATGAAGTGTTTCATATCCGATGGTTTTAGTAATCCTTAAAAAATAACTTCACGATCCGTCGTTGTAGTGAAGTGAATCAGCCACGTAGGATTGTCGCGGGGTTAGGCTGATAAACGAGCTACAACGACGAATCTCAAACAGTGAAGTTATTTTTTAATCACTACTTAGTGAGAAAATATGTCCCTCCTGTTTTGCGTACCAATCTTCCGCCCTCTTCCCCGGGCGTTGGCGCTATTTTAATCTCCGGCTCTCTCGTATACTTATCTACCTGTTGCGCCAGGTACATGCCGCCGAAAGACGATCAGCAGCACGAGTACGATGATCCGGATGACGATGGCGAGAAGCTGCAAAACGGCACGGATGCCGATGATGAGAAAGTAGATACCTGATGATTTCCGGCAATACCAGCAACAATAATAGGATGGCTTTTTCTTCCATGGCGGTTCGGTTTTTGGTACAAGGAGTTTCCAAATGCTTTCGGAACCTCTTTTACCGCCCTACGGTAGAAAAAGAGTTTATTGACAGAAGAAAAATTGTGTCCTGATAAATTTTTAGCGGAAAAAAAAGTTGATTTTTGTCCACCGTCCACCGTCCGCCGTCTGCCGTCTACCGTCTACCGTCTGCCGTCTGCCGTTAATCCATCCACAACTTCCAGTTCGGCGGGGCGATCTCCGCTTTCTCCGGGAAATAGGCGCAGCGCACGCCGATGGAGAGGGTTTGCCGGAAAAAGGCGACCGCTTCCGGCGAGGATAGGGTATTGATGGTTCGGTGGATGGCTTTGGTGACATTCTGGTACATGCGGCGGTGTTCCGTCTCCCAGTTGGTTTCCTGGTAGAGCGCGCCCCGCAGGGTGAGGTCCTTTTGTAGAACCGATCGTCGAGCTTACCTTTCGGCTCGGCTTCCAGCCTTTTGGTTTTGAGGCGCCTTTACGGTATTTCCGCCAGGCGGGCGGGCATACCCGGGTGGTGTGGTTTCTGTACAGCTGTTCTGACAGGAAGACCAGGCAGAACCCAGCAAATTGATTACCACTTCAACAGAAGCTCCTCCCAGGTGGCGCTCGACGCGGGCGATGCCATCGAGCCAGCTTTGTTCGTCGTCTTCCTGTACTTTTTGCCCAGCAATACCTGTATTTCCCGCCATACTGGGGCGCTTGTTTAAGGTCTTTTCCCGACCGCAGGTACAACCAGTGGCAATGGATCTCTTTGCCGGGGTTGAGCAGCAGTTGGTGGATATACAGGAGCCCGAGGGTGTAGCGGTTCTTCATTTTACCGGCTTGCCGTCGAACCGGACCGACCATTTATCGGTGCCCCGGTAGAACTCGGAAGCGCTGGCGGCGCCGGGAGCGGCAAGCTGTTCTGCCAGGCGTTTCAGGGAGGCCAGTTCCTCGCAGTTGGCGTTGTTGGCTGTCTGCCAGGCTGTCCATGACGGAACGAGTGGATTCTATTTCCCGTACCAGGCGCTCGATGCGGCTGGTATACCAGCAGCTCGGGGCGGTTGCAGAGTTCCCATTTTTCCCGGATTTGCCGGTAGAGGTTTTCAACCTCTTCCTCGCAGCAGCACTTTGCTGCCACTGTTCTGCCGGGCATACCTTCAGCTGCCCGGTAGTGTCGCCGAGGCCAGCGTGTATTCATAGCTGGCGGGAGCAGCGTAGAGCTTACGGCAAACGGCACCCAGACCGGCTGCCCCGGAGTTTTGTAGGCAGGCGGCATCAACAGCTTGCAGAGCGCTTCAAAGAATACCTGTGCCAGCTGATGGGGTGTTCCAGTTGCTGGAGGCGCTCTACGGGGAAGCGGGCGGTGATCCGGCGGCGCAGGCTTAGCAATAAGGGAAGAAAGGATGCTACTTCCGGCCTACCGGGCGTCAGGGCAAAGGCGAGGTGAAAACCTCCGAGGGAAAGAGGCAGGACGGAAAGGCGCCTTCCCCGGGCGCCACCCATTTCCCCACCAGCCATTCTCCGGCGGCGGCGGAGAGCCGGAGGAGAGCAGCGGAAGAACCCGGCGGCGGCGGTTCCCAGAGCGGCGCTTCTTCCCAGTCCAGCTTACTGATGAGCGTTGGTTCCTGATTTGGCGGGAACCGGTAGAAATGGAGTTCCACTTCCCCTTACCGTGCGGGTGGGCAGCGCCAGGTAAATACCATCAGTGCCGCCGTCCCGGAGGATGGGCAGGAGCTGTCGAACCAGTAACTCCATTGGCGCTAGGGTTAAGTAATCCTTAAAAAACACCTATAAAGTACCTCTATTTTAAAGAAATGTCAATTCAGACATGGAATTTCTTTCTCCGGGACATGTTTTTTCTTAGGTAAGAGATAAAACGATTATTTCCAAACGCCGAACCCGGCTGATCAGAAATACAGCGAAAAGCCGAACGCAGAGGATTCCGGACACACTCCCGGAGATGGGCAGGTAGCCGGGCTTATCCTACTTCCCTGTCTTTGCGACATGCAGAGACGCTTTTCCTGTTTTTCACTGTTTACCTTCACGCCGTCGCCATGCCCTGGCAACCGTAATCCTGGAGACTAACCTGAACTGCCGCCCCGGCTGTCCTGCGGGCCGGAAGCTGTGCTTCCCGGCAATGTCAGCGGGTCCGCCGGGTGCCGTTATCCGGACGGGCTATAAGGATTTAAAATGGATTTATGCGATAAAACCAAATTTTGACAAGGCTTTTTATTTAAAAACCATAACTTTACGAAAGTCAGAACACTTTGCAGGATACAACCGGGGAGCGGAATCGGGGCTTCAGCGCCTTGTGGCGCGAGGTTTCCGCCCCTGCGAAACCTAAAACGGAGGAATGGCTTTCAAGGACGAAGCGCAAAAACTGAATTCAAAAGACCGAGAGAGGCTGGAGGATTTGCTCAAAAGATGGCAAAACAAAAACAACAATGCGGTCAAAGCATTGATTGCGGACCAGTTTTTGCCCTTACCGGAAATGAAATACCTGGCCAGAAGGCTCGTAGAAATATCAGAAGGGCCAAAGAAAGATAAGGTTGAAGAGGAACTTAATCTGCCTTCTTTCAGTTGGATGCAACTAAAAGGCGGGAGAGTATCGCCTGGTTCAGTCCCCGGAAGGGTAGGGACTTTCATCCCGTTTGTCCGTTTGCATAACCACTTGGTTACTCATTATCGAAGTTTTTTTCCCGGGGGCGCTGGGATAGGCAATTTCATCGATGAATTGGAACAGGCCCGGCATCCCGGGCGGCTTTTGACTGAGAGGGGCAAGGGATATGAAAATATCCGGATTCAGCCTGACTTTGCACTACTGAGGTTTTACTGGAGTCCGGACGAACATCCGGTGCCACTGGAACAACTCCTCAGCACATTGGCACGGGAACGGGGCAAGTATTTGGGCCAACGTTATAAAAAGAGCGTTCTGCTTATTTTTGATGCCATTAGTTTTTCCCATGAAATGTATTCCGGCACGGGGATGGGGCTGCACCGCCCGGCCTGGCCCGATGGAATGACGAAAGAAGATTTTGAACTGCTTCCTGACGTACAGGGCCGTTTTGGACTGGCTAGAGTCGAATCAGGTGCCGGTGGCATGCGAGCCGCCGAAGCGATCTGCCGAAGCGCCTATCTGCCATTGTCAGAATTAGCATTTTGTAAAGTACAGTATTGATCGAGATGAAAACAGCATTTCTTGAAAAAATAAGGGACATGTGCGCTTCCTGGGAAGGACAGGCGTCAGAGAGTACGGTGCCACCGGCTCCTGCCACGGGAGAAGACCCTCTGGATACCTTTTTCCGGCAAATGGGAGAGGCGCCGTACAAGCCTCCAGTTTCCAACTCCAGGCGAGCCGACGCCCTGGTGAATCTGGTCAACACCTTCAGCATTGAGGAACTGGGTGAATTCCTGCGGGCGATGCTTGCCGAAGATCCACAGCTGATGGAGTTGCCTGTTTTTGTAGATTCTATATATGTAACCAGGAAGGAAGCAGCATTCGACTGGATGATGGACCTGCCCTACGCCACCTTAAACCGAGCTGAGAGCATATTTGAAGCTCTTTTTGACCTAGCGCTTCAGGGAGAAAAGTTGCAAGGCAATGCCGACAGCATCATGCAAAAGATAAAAGCGATAACAGCTAAAAACCACCGTGGTCTTCCTTATGCTTATCTGATAAAAAAACTGAAAGCCGGGAATATGCCCCCGGCGGTGCAGCTGGAACTGGCGCAACTTGCCATCCTGCACGAGGAGTACAGCCTGAATTTTTCCGGGGCAGAAGCCCTTTTTAATATACAGGAAGAACCCTACATGCTCCCTGCGCTGATGGAAGCCTATCTGAAGGCTGGGATTGACGGTGCCTGCCGGGCCCTGCGGGTATTGAACGATTTCGGAGAAGAGGACTTCCCTGTCCGTTCAGTCGACCTCCAAAACAGCATGGCCTATATGCTTCGGGAAACGGCAATAGCCTTCAATAAAGAATTCCCGGCCGACGCCAAAGAGCGCCTGCAATCTTTTATTGATACAGAACTGGAAATAAGGAATACCTGGCTGCGGGGGATAGTTGTGGAGGAACTGGGGGTGGATTTGAAGCCCTTTATTGAAAATGGGAAACCGGAGGTGCAAGCCGACGAAAGCAAGGAAGAAGCCCTTCCCGAGGCAGAAATGGTGTCTTTACAAGAATCTCCTACTGAAGAACAGGTTAAGAGCTGGGCCCGTTTACTTCAGTCCAGCAAAAAATTCAGAGCTGAATTCTACGAGGCAGTTGCTCAGCAATTCAGGAAGCACAAACAAAGAGCAGCAAAAAATGCCAAACCATTATTTACCTATTTGAAGCGCGAAACGAATATCGAATTGGAAAAGGAGTTTGGACTGATGAGAATCGCAATTCTTATCGAACCCTACTACGAAGTCAGCGAGCCGTTGATGGGAACCTACTCGGAAAGGAAGCTGCGCAAGGGGAAGCGAACAGGATGGCAAAGTTTTGTCGAGGAAGACCTTAATGAGTTAGTTGCATCACAAACGGCAAGCCTGATGAACTAATATACGGGAAACATCTGCCAACTTGAATGAAAAAACAGCCGAATTGCCTGCCAGGAGGATAAAGCTGCGGGATTTTTCCCGGCATGAACTCAAAAGCCCTGTACCTATGAGCCAGGAAAATGCAAATCAGGAAACCGATATCATTGCTGGGCACCAGCCTGATCGCCCAGACATTCCTTTGGAGGAAGTTGTAGGCGGTTATTTTATTCAGGAAGAGGAAGAACAACGGCGGAATGACGGCAAATTACAGTTGGAATACTACCTGGACTCTTTTGACGTCATTAACATGGTTCAGGGGGCAATGGCTTACGATACAGGCATGAAATTTGACCAGGATGCCCTTCAAAGAGATGAAAGGAGGAACCTGGTCTACGCCCTGGCCTTCCAGGGCCTTTTCCGCAGCATCCGGATGTTGCCGCCTCATCAGTTCGAATTCGAAAGCAAGCTTTATAAATCTGAAGTCTTTTTTATAGCTCCCAGAAACAAAGAACAGTTCCTGGGCTTGTATAATCAAGTTTTTGTTGCAATGGGGCTGGAAATTCCCGGCCCTTTTCAAAAACTGGATTATTCGCTCATCGACGAACACGTACAGCAACTTATTGATAAAGGCGCCGACCTTTTTACCGGAAACTACCTGCTTCGGGAATATACCTGGGCCAACCGCCTTAAACATCTCATCAATAGCAGAGTCCTCCTTATTAATAGCCAGGATATCCAGGATGTGGCCAGAATTGAAAATACGGAGCTATTCAGGACGATAAAAAAAGGTTTCGATGTTGTCCGGCCGGAGTATCCGACCAATAATTTTTATGATGCCCTGGCTTTCTTTCATCTTCAACGTAAACTTCAGGATTATTTAGATGCCCCCGCCCAAAACCCTCTTCCCGTTTTTTATGCAAGCTCTCCAGTAGTAAGAGATGCTATCAAGGTTATCCGGGACAATAACTCCACCTTGTTTGCCTATCAACAGGGTAACAAAGTGATACCGGTTGTCAGGGATTCCTTGTTTTTTATTCTTGAAGCTATATTTACGATCGGCGATGATACCGAGGACTTTTTCGAGGGCCTCCGGAAAGCACAACCGGAAATAAAGGCTCTCATGAAGAAAGAATACAAAAGGTATTATGGAGAAGAGGTGATCAGAGACATGGAATTTCGAAGAAAGAAATTCGAAGAAAGGATCAGGGAGATCATACAGGTGAAATTTGTTAAGGAAATTTGGATCAAGCACAAGGCTTATCAAAAACTTGTGGATGAGATGAAGATGGCCTATTCCCTGGATGAGGAACACCTTCCGATAGTAGGGAAAAAACTCAAAAAAGCTCTCGATGAAGCTTTGAAGGAAGCGAAAGTAGATTTAAGCCATTCCCTGAAGCTCAGTGCCATCATCAATGCTTTCCAGGGATTGTCCGCAGATGTCAGAAAGTGCCTGGGCACTATTCCTTCTTCCGAAGTTTTTCGGGATTTCGCCCTGATGAAATTTGGGTTGAACAGAGAAAAACTGCCTCTTCTTCAGGACAGAATCCAGGAGTTGATGGCCCACAATGAAAACCAAAAAGAACAGCCTTCTGTTATTTATCCGGTTATTTCTGCTTTGGCGATACGCCCCGACAACAAAGAAAAAGCCAAACATTTCCTAAGCGCGCTGGCAGTAGCCTGGCTGCTGGATAAACATGAGCTGATCGAGGCGCTCTGTTCTGATTTTGGAAAGGATGATATGAAGAAAAGGTATGAAACTGCTATGATCTTTGCCGCGTCCCTTATCGCCATTAAAAGAAACCCGGCAGGAATCGAGCGGACCCAGGAAATCATTGATTGTATACTCTCCCAAGTTAAAAATAACTACAAAGTATGGCTGGGGGTGGCTTACCTGTACTTCCAAATTTGGGAAAGCAAAACTTCTTTGAAACCCGACCTTCCGGAGATGAACAAAAAGATTTGGGAGCGTCAGAGAAAAAGCAGGGAATATGAACGATACGTGCTCCACGGTGCCATTAAATACGCCAGAAAAGCATATGGGTATTTGAAAAAGAAAAAGAAAGAAGAAAGCCTGGACCACAACTTCCGCTTGCAAAATTTCCTCTACGCCCTGAACAACGTCATTTACTACATTACTAAATGCGGCTCCTCCGGGGAATTCTCCAAGCTGGACAACCTGGTCGATGAGCTTCACAGTTACGACAAGAATATCGAGTGGCAGGGCCGCTTCAACGATACCCTTGGCTGGTATTACCTGAGAAGATTTTATCAGGCGGAAAACGAAAAGCTGCGCAAAGGCTACCTGGAAGAGGCAGAAACCAATTACCGCCTGGCCCGCTCCCGCATAGCTTCTCCCCGCGATCAGAGGCTTTATGAACACCTGCATCGCGCGATCCTGAGGGCTATGGAGGAAAGATCCGACCAGTAGGCCTGGCTGAAAACCGAATCGGTTGTCAGTACAGTTCAGGGCTGCTCTAACCAGCAAACCGCCCAACCGGCAAGCCAGGAAGCAATACAACCTTTCAAACAATATAACCCCCAACTACGCCCGCTCGCCGGGTCAGCCGCTCCGCTCTTCCAGGTGCCCCCCCTCACCCCCTCGGCATCTGTATCGTAAACGTCGTCCCCTTCCCCTCTTCCGATTTCTTCACGAAGATTTTGCCCTTGTGGTACTCCTCCACGATGCGCTTGGCCAGCGATAAGCCCAGGCCCCAGCCCCGCTTCTTGGTGGTAAAGCCCGGCTGAAAGACCGTT
>JACJXZ010000032.1 GCA_020636375.1 Lewinellaceae bacterium
TTTCAGCTCTTTCAGAAGTTGTTTGACCAAGACTTGACAAGCCAAACGCTCGTCGAAGTCTCCAGACTTCGACGCCCCGCACAACGCCCGCCCCCGCCCCTGCCATCCTTCTCTTTTTCCCATCATTTTCCGATCTTGTCCGCCTTATTATTCCAACCAAAACCAACCGCCCATGCCCTACGCCATCCGCATCCACGAGCCCGGCGGGCCGGAAGCCCTGCAATACGAAGCCATTGAGCTGCCCGATCCCGGGCCCGGGGAGGCGCTCATCCGCCACACGGCCATCGGCCTAAATTTTGTCGACACCTATTTCCGGTCCGGCCTGTACGCCTGGCCGCACCAGGGGCCGTTGATCGTCGGCGCGGAAGGGGCCGGCGAGGTCCTGAAAACCGGAGCGGGCGTGGAAGGGCTGGCCGCCGGCGACCGGGTGGCCTACACCCTGCCCACCGGCGCCTACGCCCAGCAGCGCATCGTGCCGGCCCACCGGCTGGTCAAAATCCCGGCCGGCGTTTCCGACGAGGTGGCGGCAGCCTCCATGGTGAAGGGACTGACCGCCCACTACCTGCTGCACCGCACTTTCCGGGTGCAGCCGGGGCAGGCCATCCTCTTCCACGCCGCAGCCGGCGGGGTAGGCTCTATTGCCGGCCAGTGGGCGGCCGCTCTGGGCGCCACGGTGATCGGCACGGCCGGATCCGACGAAAAAGCGGCCCTGGCCAAAGCCAATGGCTACCACCACGTGATCAACTACCGCACGGAGGATTTTGTGGAGCGCGTCAAAGAGATCACCGGCGGCCGGGGCGTCGATGTCGTCTACGACTCGGTCGGGCAGGATACCTATCCCGGCTCGCTGGACTGCCTGCGTCGCCTGGGTATGTGGGTGTGCTTCGGGCAGTCGTCGGGCGTGATCAGAAACTTCGAGCTCAGCCACCTGGCACAGAAGGGGTCCCTCTTCGCCACCCGCCCGACGCTCTACAGCTATATCGCCACGCGGGAGGAACTGGAAGAGGGCGCCGGGGCGCTGTTCGGCGCCATAGAGGATGGTACGGTCCAGGTACCAGTCAACCAGCGCTTCTCCCTGAAGGAAGCCGCCGAAGCCCATCGGCAGTTAGAGGGGCGGCAGACGACAGGATCTTCGGTATTGATCCCGTGAGGTAAAAGCCTGAACAGAGGATGGGAAGCCTCGTGGCCAGATTTTTCCGGAATGAAGCTTGGAGACCTCACCCTGCCTTCGTAACTTCACCAATGCGCGCGCTGTACCTGATGAAACCTGGCACCATATAAGATGTCCTCCTCCCTCCAGGTCCGTACCCGCGTTGCCGAACGTACGCTTAAAATCCAACGACCATGGTCAAAATGATGCTTTTTCTCCCCTGTCTGTGCGGTTTTTCCCTGTTGGCTGCGCAAACTTTCACGATAAGGCCGGATAGCGAAGCCGGCAAAGACGCCGAAATCTGGAGTTATCAAACCGGCCTTACCGATGGAGGATACCGGGAAAGCGGCAATGTTTTTACCTGGACCATGGGCGGCAGTTTAGCCGTCAAGCGGTCTTTGATGGCGTTCAACCTGGATTCGCTCCCCCCGGCGGAAAACCTGATGGATGCCAGGCTCAACCTCTACTTCAACCCTGTTGATCAATATGAAAGCAGCGACGGCCATTCGGGAAATAATGCCATTTACGTCGAAAGGATAATTTCGAAATGGGAAGAACACGAAGTTTTCTGGGGCAACCAGCCGGGTACTACACCGGAAAACAGGACCGTCCTGCCTGCCAGCCAAACCTCTTATCAGGATTATATCGACATCAACGTAACTGGCCTGGTTGAAGACATGCTGAACGACCCGCAGGGGAGCCATGGCTTCATGATCAGAATGCAGGATGAGTTTACGCCCTATTCCATGTGCATCCTGGCTTCCAGCGACCATCCGGACCCGGCGCTCCGCCCTTCCCTGGTATTGTCGTTCGACGAGGTTCAGGCCGCCTCGCCGGAAGTACAGGAACTTGAAATATTCCCCAATCCCGTTTTGAAAGGGATACATAACAGCCTATTCCTTTCCAGCTCCAAATTCGATGGAAAGAGGGGCAGATACCAGGTATTTGACCAATCCGGCCGAATGAGAACGGAAGGGGAACTATTGGGCGGAAGCCAGGCCATCGACATTTCCACGTTGGGCACGGGCGCCTATCTCCTCATCGTGGAACGGGAACAGGAAAGTGCCTGTTTGGCCAGGTTTGTCATCCTTTAAAGCGGCTAAAGATTGATGATCCAGCGTCAGGCGGGTAGCCACTTTGCTGTGTGTATTTCAAAATTTAAAATTTGAGTCCCACTACTTCCAAATGGATAGCCTGCCCCTGTTCTCCGGCCAGCACTTCCGCCGCATTCCAGACATACCCTTTGGGCAATTCCCCCAAGTAGTAAATATTCCGGCAGCCCGGGCCCTGGGCAAGCCTTTTACTGTCCATAAATGAACACTACGCTGTGCATCAGCGCACAGGAAATCTGTTTCCAGGCTCAGTTGAATTTGTTAAACAGCTGATTGTCAGATAATTAATTTGCCTGGCATGTCTTTTGACAGTAATTTCTCATGTGAGGTGTACACGTGATGAAAAGATGCCACGAAAGCACAAAAACACAAAATCCCACGAAATTTCGTGCGGATTTTGTGCCTTCGTGTTTTAGTGGCGAAACGTGCAAGCTATACATGAGAAATTGCTGGTCTTTTGAAGGAGCCTGTCGGAGAAGTGATAAATGATGGCCTTGCCCCGGAAGAAAACCTCTGCACAAAAAATCGAACCATGCTGAAAAATTATCTGAAAACTGCATTCCGGAACCTTTGGAAGAACAAGCTCTTCTCTTCAGTGAATATCTTTGGGCTGGCCCTCGGCATGCTGGCCTGCCTGCTCATACTGCAGTACGTGGCCCGGGAGAAGAGCTATGACCAGTTTCATAAAAACAAAGCGCGCATCTTCCGGATCGCGATGGAGAAGCAGGAACCGGGAGAAGCCAAACAGGACTTCGCCTTTACCTTCCCGGCGGTGGCGCCCCACCTGCTGCGGGAATTTCCGGAGGTGGAAAAAGCAGTGCGCCTCCGGCGGACGGGCGGTTTGGTAGCCTATAAGGATCAGCGCTACGGCGAACAGGGCATCGTGTATGCCGATTCCTCCCTTTTCGACATCTTTTCCTTTGAAGTGGCCAGGGGGGATATAAAGGCTGCCCTCAGCGAGCCGGGCAAGGGGGCTGTCTCAGAGTCGATGGCACTAAAATATTTCGGCGCGGAAAACCCCATCGGGAAAACCATCGAGGTGGGCACCGGCGGCACGCCCTTCGAGGTGGCCGCCGTGTTTGAAGACATTCCGGAAAACTCCCACCTGGATTTCGACTTTGCCTTTTCCTACGCGACCTATATCGGCCTGATGGCCGCCCGGGGCGGCGACGCCGAGGGCAGCTGGACATGGTCGGATTTTTACACCTATGTACTGCTGCAGCCGGATGCCGGTATCGCTTCCCTGGAAGCGCAACTGCCTGCCTTCGCGGAGCGCCATATAGGCAAACAGATGGAGGACGGCAATTTCAAAATCCGCTTTTTCCCGCAGCCGCTGGAAGACATTTACCTGCATTCAAAACTGGGTTACGAGTTCCGGCCAACGGGCAATGCCCGCTACGTGTACGCCATGATGGCCATTGCCCTGTTCGTTATCGTCATCGCCTGGTTCAATTACATCAACCTCTCTACCGCCCGCTCGCTGGACCGGGCCCGGGAGGTGGGCGTGCGCAAGGTCGTGGGGGCACAGCGGGGGCAGTTGATGCGGCAGTTCCTGCTGGAATCGGCCCTGGTCAATTTTGCGGCTTTGGCTCTGGCCCTGCTGGCGGCCAACGGCCTGATGCCTGCCTTCGGGCGGCTGGTGGGCAAGGAAATAACCTTTTCTCTGTTGCAGGAACCCTGGTTCTGGGGCTTTGTGGCGGTGCTTTTTGCCGCCGGTGCCCTGTTGGCCGGCCTGTATCCTGCCGTCGTCCTCTCCGCCCACCGCCCAATCAAGGTGCTGAAGAGCAACCAGCCGGCCGCCAGAGGTTCGGGCAGCAACTTGCGCAGAGGGCTGGTCGGGCTGCAGTTCGTGGCCACCATCGCCCTCATTGCGGGTTCGCTGGCCATCTATCGGCAGGTCAGCTATATGCGGCAGAAGGACCTGGGTATCGACATTGAACAAACGCTGGTGCTGCAGGACATGACGTACAAGGACAGCAGTTATACCGAGCGTATCCGGTCTTTCCGGGAAGAACTGCTCCGCCACCCGGACGTGCGCAGCGTGGCGGCTTCCGGCGATATTCCCGGCAAGGAAGTCGGCAACTCCTGGGGCCTGCGGTGGGCCAATTCGCCCAGCGACGGTTTCAAGCGGTTCCGCACCTTTCTGGTCGATCGCTCGTTTTTCCGGTTATACGGGGCAGAATTGGTTGCCGGGCGCGAGTTCAACGAGCCTTTCGAAACGGACCGCCAGGCCATCGTGCTCAACCGGACTGCGGTGCGGGTGTTCGGCTTCGAAAACCCGGAGGCGGCCCTGGGCGAGGAGATCGTCGCCGGCAACGGGCAAAGCCTGGGGCGCGTGGTGGGGGTGATCAAGGATTATCATCAGGAATCGCTGCAGTTCGATTATAAGCCGATCTGTTACTGGTACCAGCCCTATGGTTATTCTTACTACTCGCTGAAGGCTGAGGCTTCCGACCCGCAGGAGCTTCGGCGTTTTGCCGAAGGGCAGTGGAAGGCCCATTTCCCGGAGTCGCCGGTGAGCGTTTTCTTCCTGGATGAATTCTACGAAGCCCAATACCAGTCTGACCTGCGGTTCGGCTACGCCTTCGGGCTGTTCACCCTGTTGGCCGTCCTGGTGGCCTGCCTGGGGTTGTTCGGGCTGTCGTCGTTCAGCATAACCCGGCGCACCCGGGAGATCGGCATCCGCAGGGTGCTGGGCGCCAGCATATCGCAGATTCTGGTTTTGTTGTCGCAGGAATACGTGCGGCTGATCCTGGCAGCCTCAGTGCTGGCCCTGCCGGCCGCCTACTATTTCCTGGGCCGGTGGCTGGACAACTATGCTTACGCCATCACCCTGAGCTGGTGGTTCTTCCTGCTGCCCATTGTCCTGGCTTTGGCCATCGCCGCGCTCACGGTGAGCTGGCAGGCGGTGCGGGCGGCGGTGCGGAACCCGGCGGAGGCGCTGAGGTGCGAGTAATGTGCATGTGTGTATAGGTGTATAGGTGCATTCGTGGGGGGGGCTGGGAAATGGGAAAATTGACAGGAATGTATGGAAGGGAGATGGCTGCAATCAACGCACAAGTATGCGCAATCAATAAGAAATGAAAAACTCGACCAGCATATTATCTATACTTTCCCTTCTGGCCTTTGGTTGCAGAAGCCAGGGCTTCAACGCTGTTGCCTACCAGTCGGAAAGCCTGAGGGTTGAGCGGTTGACGCCGAGGGTTTACATCCACGTTTCGCATCTGGATATTCCGGGCTACGGCAAATTTCCGTGCAACGGATTGGTTTATGCGGACAGAAAAGAAGCGATTGTTTTTGATACCCCAACCAGCGATGCCGTTTCGATGGAACTCATGCAATGGATAGAAAATGAGCTGAAATGCAGCGTAAAAGCCGTCGTGGTTAACCATTTCCACAACGACTGCCTGGGCGGCCTGGCGGCATTTCACCAAAAGAATATTCCGTCTTATGCCAGCAACCTAACCCTGGCGCTGGCAAAAAAGGATGGTGCTGAAGCCCCCTTATTTGGTTTCGATGAATCCATTGAAATTCCGGTAGGAAATGAAAAGGCCATCAACCGGTTTTTTGGGCAGGGGCACACTGCCGACAATATCGTCAGCTACCTGCCCAGGGAAAGGATGCTTTTCGGCGGATGCCTCATCAAGGAAGTCGGAGCCGGAAAGGGAAACCTGGAAGACGCGAATGTCGACGAATGGGCCAATACCGTTAGGGCAGTGAAAAAAGCCTATCCGGGCCTGAGGTTTGTCATCCCCGGCCATGGAAAGGCGGGTGGCATGGACTTACTTGACTATACGATTGAGATGTTCTCCGGCTAGGTTTACGAAACTTCCGAAGTTTCGCAAACCTGGCGGATGCGAATGCACACCCGTCTTCGCTACGCTCGTCCGGGTAAAAATGCACAAAAACACATATACACAATTAACAATCACCATATGCTACGCCATTACCTAACTGTCGTCCGCCGCCTGCTCACCCGCGAGTGGGGCTACTCGCTGATCAACCTGAGTGGCCTGGTGCTGGGCCTGGCTGCCGTGCTGCTGGCCTTTGCCTTTATCCGGGACGAAATCCAATATGACGCTTTTCATGCCAAAGCCGATCGCATTTTCCGGGTCAACAAGTGGGTACAGGAAGACAGCGGCGAGCGTTTCCTGGTGGCAGAGACGCCCGGGCTGATGGCACCTGCTTTGGTGCAGGATTATCCCGAGGTGGAGGCCGCCACGCGCTTCGCGCCCTGGTTCGACGAAGTATTGCTGACCCATGAGGGACAGTCGGTGAAAACGGAGGCTTTTGCCTTTGCCGACACCAATTTTCTGCAACTCTTCGATTTCAGGATGCTCCGGGGCGGCGCCTCTGCTCTGGCGGCGCCGGGGCAATTGCTGCTTACGCCCAGGCTGGCGGCCGCATTGTTTGGCGAAGAAGACCCTATGGGCAAGGCGGTGCTGGGGCTGAACGATCAGGCATACACCGTGGCGGGAGTCATTGAAAATCCGCCCCGCCGCTCCCACCTGCAATTTGAAGCTTTGGCCTCCTGGGCTTCCACCGAGCCGGGTTCCGGCCTTCACGACTTCAACTTCATGAACAACTGGCTGGGACAGACGGTGTACACCTACCTGCTGCTCCAGGAGGCGGGCCGGGAAGAAACCCTGGAAGCCAGGTTCCCGGCTTTTGTCGAACGGTATATGGACAACCGCGTTGGCATGTACGACTTTTTCTTGCAACCGCTTTCAGAGGTATATCTGCATTCCGGCGACATCCGCTACCTGCGCGGCAATAAATACGGCAGCGCTGTTTTCCTGCGCACCTTTTCCATTATCGCCCTCCTGGTATTGCTCGTGGCCTGTTTTAATTACATCAACATCAGCACAGCCAAGTCGGTGGAGCGAAGCAAGGAGATTGGCGTAAAAAAGGTGCTGGGCGCCGGGCGCCGCGCCCTGCAGGTTCAGTTCCTGGCCGAGACGCTTCTTTTTGTCGGCCTGGCCGCTGTGCTGGCCATAGGGTTGGCCCATTTCCTGGCGCCCCGTTTCAACGCCCTTTTTGGCAGGGACATTCCCCCGGAGTTGCTGGCCGACGGGTGGGCCCTTGGCTTCCTGGCTCTGTCCATCCTGGCGGTGAGCCTTCTGGCAGGCGCTTTCCCGGCGGCAGTCTTGTCGGGCTACCAGCCCATCGAGGTGTTGAAGAGCGGCAAGGCCGAAGCCCGCGGCGGCGGCGGCCCCCGCTCGGTGCTGACCGCCCTGCAGCTTTCCCTGGCCGTGGGGCTGATCGCCGGCACTATCGTATTGAACAGGCAGTTTGACTACATGCTTTCCAAGGACTTGGGCTTTGACAAAGAGCAGGTCCTGGTCATGTCAACGCCGCCTGGCATCGAGCGCAAGGCAGATTTATTCCGCGGCGAGCTGGAACAATTGCCGGGAGTGGAGTCGGTTTCCATCTGCCAGGCCACCATCCGGTCGGGTACTTTTGGCACCACCGTCCTGCCAGAGGGCAGCAACGGCAGGGAAGTGCCCGTTCAAGCTTACCGGGTGGAGGAGAACTTCCTGGAGACCTTTGGCATCGAGTTGGCAGCCGGGCGTTTCTTGTCCACTAAATATCCAACGGACACCTCTATCGGCGCGCTGGTGGTCAACGAGCAAATGGCGCGGCAAATGGGCTGGGACGAGGCGTTGGGCAAGACGATAAAATTTTCAGCGGAAGGCATGGCGTATTCGGTCGTCGGCGTGGCCAGAGATTTCCATTTCAGCACCTTCCAGGAACCCATCGGGCCGGTGGTGATGTACCTGGACGGGCGGAAGCACAACATCTCCGTGCGGTTTGACCGGGAGCAGTTGTCCAGCCTGCTGCCTGCCCTGGGCCGCCTCTGGGAATCCTACGAATCGCGTTTTCCGTTTGAATATTATTTCCTGGACGAGTTTTTCGCCAAAGATTATCTGGCCGAGCAGCGGATGGTAAAAGTGTTGGGCATTTTTTCCCTGCTGGCCATCTTCATCGCCTGCCTGGGTTTGTACGGGCTGGCGGCCTTCACCGTGGCCCGGCGCGTGAAGGAAATCGGCATCCGCAAGGTGCTGGGGGCCTCGGTGAGCAACATCCTGCTGCTGCTGCACCGCCCCCTGTTTTACCTAGCGATGGTGGGTTTCCTGGTTGGCGGCGCCCTTTCCTGGTACCTGCTGCAGGCGTGGCTGCAGCAGTATGCCTATGCCATCCGCCTGACGCCCTGGGCTTTCCTGCTGGCCGGGCTGCTGACGTTGGCGGTGGCCAGCGGAGCAGTGCTGTTCCAGTCGCTGCGGGCAGCCTTGGGCAACCCGGCGGAGGCGCTGAGGTATGAGTGAGGGAATATGTTTTCGTGCATTTTTACCCGGACGAGCGTAGCGAAGACGGGTGTGTATATGGACTACTTGTTTGTAAAAGTTTGCTCAAAAAACAAAGTTGCTGAAACAAGTTCTTGAATCACAACCCAAAGCCAATCACATTGCCGTAGCAGGCTTGGCTAAAAGCACTGCTGACAATTATGCCTACCGGAAACGAAAAATGCCAAAAATCTAGTGCGCCGGCTTTCCCGACCTGCGGTACGGGACGGGCTGTTCAACAGAGCGCCATCGCTATGACCCTCGCTGCGCTCCGCCTCGCTTTGGCGCTTTATTGTTATCACCAGTATTAGTTTCTTAATTCTTCCATATCTGCAATAATTTCATCCAGTTTTCTTAGCGACGTGCGATCAATAACTGTCAGATTTCCTAGCAGCCTGTCGGAGAACTCCCTGACGCCCCTGTATGCAAGCCTCCGGCAACCCACTGTTCCGCAAGGCGCTCATAGTTTCGCAGTTCGCAGTAGCCATTTTCCTGATCACCGCTACGCTGGTGGCCGGGGGCAGTTGCGTTACATTCAGAACAAAAACCTGGGATTTAGCAAAGAACAGGTCCGGGATTTTCACTTCCGTTCCCTGCACGAAGCGATCACGCCCCTGTACTTTTTCATGCAGCCGGCCTGGTTCTCGCAGTTCTCCCTGCGCCTGGAAACGGAGAACCTGGACCACACCCTGGCTCTCATCGAAGCGCAACGGAAAGCCTTCGAGCCGGATTACCCGTTCGCCTATTCCTTCTTCGACGAATCCTTCAACAACCTGCACCGGGCGGAGCAGCGTACAGCAGCCATCATCCAGTGGTTCACCCTCGTGTGGAGGCGCTGCGGCAAGAGTGAAGGAATGTGCATTCGTGTATAGGTGTATATGGTCGAATGCACGAACCTGCCCCCACTTTCTCCCTCCCAAACGCAACCATTCCGAATCCGTTTCGTACGACATAGGAAGATTGCAAAATATCCATATTAGCGTTTTTTCAAGATGCGCCTGGCCAGGAAGCCTGGTTGTATTTACGTCTCATCAACTTGTTGTGACAGCAAGGCAGGTTGGTGTTTCTTTTTTAGCCGCTTATCCAGGCGGGCGCAGCTTACCCCCCTCCTTATAAAAATAGGTTTTCGATCCATCAAAAGGGAGAAGGCCGGCACAGTCCGAAGCGCAGGCCTGCCTTTCGGTATCGGGTTGGCGTATTATCGCTCCTGCCAGGCATTTCCTTTTGTGGGACGAGCGGCCTGAAAATTATTTGATCATGAAGATAGGGCACAAAGAAAGTGACGATTCCTCTTTAAAACAATTCTTTAAAAACCGGAAACTGCTCCTTCGCGCCGTCCTCAGCCTGGGCGGCATAGGCGTGCTGGTCGTCCTCTTCCTGGCCATCGCCGGGTATGGCGCCTATATGGGAAAGATCGGGCAGTTTGCTTACTCCAAACCTCTGATGCTCAAGGTGTCGGACCTGGACTTCTCCTTCCTGTCCGATTATGCCAATGGCGAGCTCTCGCAGTTCGAGGCTGTTGAGATTGACATCAAACCGAAGCATATGGATCAGCTCCAGAGCCTTCGGGACCGCATTCTGCGGGAAGGCGCCGTCGATGATGCTATCCTGACCGAGGAAGTGCCGGCAAGGCTGATTTACCAGGGCCAAACCTACGAAGTCAAGATAGAACTCGCCGGCAAGATGGCCATTCATTTCAACGACCCGGCGCACTGGCCGCTCCAGATAGAATCCCGTAAGAGCGCCTCGGTGGCCAACATGAAGCGGTTTGACCTGCTCCCCCCGGCTACCGGCGGGTACATGACCGACTGGCTGGGCAACGAAATACTGAAAGGCAACGGCATTAAAACCATGAAGGGCGATTTCGTCAAATTGTCCATCAACAGCAAACCCCTGGGGGTCTACTACCTGCAGGAACGGTTCCACAAGGACCTGATCGAGAGCCGCCGCTTCGGCGAGGGCATCCTCTTCAAGGTAGAAGAGGATATGGTCGTGGAGAAGGAAGAGGAACTGATGAACAGCTCCGACACCAAGGGCCACCTGCTGACGCTGCGGAGGATGTGGACCGACCTGCGGGCCGGCCTCCTGACGGTGGATCAATTCTTCGACCTGGAAAAGATGGGCAAGCTGTTTGCCGTCGCCGACCTGATGAACCAGCAACACCCGGTCCTGCGGGAAAACCTGAGCTTCTATTTCAACCCGCAAACTGGCCGGGCAGAACCTGTGCCCTGCGAATTCAATAACCTGAACAATAGCCGGAACCGGGCTTTCAGCTCCACGGTTGGAAAGCCGAAGCCGGAAAGCCCCTGGCACCATACGCTGGCTCAGGACCCCCTCCTCCAACAGATCATCGGCCATTACGATTTCAAGCGCGCCTACCTGCGCGAAGCCGAAGAACTCACCCGGGAAGATTTTATCGAGAACCTCCTGCTGGATAACGGCGGGAAGGTCAACGTACTGCTCAACCGGGTTTACAAAAACTGGCCCGGGCACGACCTGCCCACGGCCTCCCTTCCCGGCAACCAGCGGTACCTGCGGTTCGTCCTCTTCCCCGACGAAGGGGAAGTCACCGCTTACTTCAACCGGGCAGAAGACGGCTTCCTCGAAGTCAGCCTGCTCAACCAGCAGGACGTGCCCCTGGAAGTGGGCTACCTGGGGTGGCGGGATACGGTCATCTTCCAGCCCGCGCAGCCCATCACGCTGGAAGGAGGAAAGGGCCAGCCGAAGGCGTACCGCTTCCAGGTTCCGCCTCAGGCGGCCTGGGCGGACAGCATGCTCGCAGAATTGAAAGTGTATTTCAACCTGCCCGGCCTGACCGGAAAGCGGTCGGCTCTGGTCTTCCCCTGGGCGTACGAGGAGCGCCGGGCCCACAATGGCAACCCTATCGTCCGGCCTGCCAACCATCACACCTTCGCTTTCGTCGAGGAAGTACCGGAAACCAACGTCATCACCATCCCGAAAGGCAACTGGACACTGAGCCGCGACCTGGTTATTCCCGCCGGCCGCCGGCTGGAAGTGGAAGCCGGAGCCCGCATCGACATGGTCAACCAGGCCAAGGTCATCTGTTATTCGCCGGTTTATTTTATGGGTACGGAACAGGACTCCATCCTGGTACATTCTTCCGACCGGACCGCCCAGGGATGGATCATCTTCTGTGCAAAAGAGCGCTCCTTGCTGGAGTACACTACTTTTGACCACCTGAACTGCTCGAAAGAAAATGGGTGGGGCGTGTCCGGTGCCGTCGTCTTTTATGAGGCGCCGGTGGACTTCAATGCCGTGGCCTTCATCGGGAACCAGGTCGGCGACGACTTCCTGAACGTCATCCGCGCTGACTTCACGATGGAAAATTCGCTCTTCAGGGACATCAATGCTGATGCCTTCGACTGCGATTTCTGCACCGGCACCGTATCGCACTCTTCCTTTATCGACGTTGGCAACGACGGGATCGACGTTTCCGGGACCGAAATTACGGTCAGCCACGTCAGCCTCGTCCGGATTGGCGACAAGGGCCTCAGCGCCGGGGAGGGCAGCAATATGACCGCCCGGCACATCACCATTGCCGACTCGGAGATCGGCTTCACCAGCAAGGACCGCTCCCACCTGATCATTTCCGATTCCAAAGTGGCCAACACCCGCATCGGGATCACCATCTTCATGAAAAAGTCGGAATACGGCCCGGCCTATGTGCAAGCGGATGGAGTGCAGATCGAAGGAGCAGAGATTCCTTACCTCATCGAAACCAATTCCGGCTTCCTTCTGGACGGCGTGGTGTACGAGGCCAACCGGGAGGACGTGAAGAAAATCCTCTACGGTGCGGAATTTGGAAAAGCCAGTGTCAGATAAATTACAACGGGCCACCCGAAGGCGGCCCATCCAAATCAAAGATCATGAAAGTCAGACGCATAAAAAACGACTCCCGATTCGCCCAGAAACTCCGCGATGTGATCCGCGCCCGGAAGCGCATGCCTTTGTGGATGACCGGGACGATCGGCATCGCCGTCTTCGCCATGTGCTTCCTGGGAGTGTTCAACTACGGGCGCTACCTGTATACTTCCGGCCAGACCCAGCATTTCGTGCCGGTGTTGAAAGACCTTTCCAGGCTGGATTTCTCCTTTGTGAAAAAGTATGCCCAGGGACAGATGGCGGAGATTGACGACATCCAGATCGACATCAAGTTCAAGCACCTGCTGCGGATCCAGTACCTGCGGGAGAAAGCGATGCAGGAAAAATACATCAACCCGGCCTTTAAGGAAGAAGATTTCCCCGCCAAGCTGACATACAACGGAAAGACCTACAACGTGAAAATCGCCCTGACGGGCATGGTTTCCCGGACCCACGTCGGCAATCCCAACAAGTGGTCTTTCGAAGTGAAGGTGAAAGGAGGGGAGACCATTGCCGGCATGAAGCGTTTCGCCATGCTGGTGCCGACCGCCCGGGGATACATGACCGACTGGCTGGCCTTCCGCCTGCAGGAGGAAATGGGCCTGATCGGCATGCGGGTGGATTTCGTCAACGTGTCCATCAACGGCAAATACAGCGGGGTTTTCTATATGGAGGAGCGCTTCGACAAATACCTGGTCGAAAACAACCGCCTGCGGGAAGGCATCATTTTCAAGCTGGATAAACAAGTGGATCCTTACCAGGAAGGCAGTTTGATGGCCTCCGGGAGCACCCGCGACCAGCTGTTGCTGATCCGGAGGATGTGGCAGGACGTGACGGCCGGCGACCTGCCCGCCGAGAATTTCTTCGACATGGAGAAAATGGCGAAGCTGTTCGTCATTACCGACCTGATGAACAACCGGCATCCTCTCAACAAGATCAACCTGCGCTTCTATTTCAACCCCGTTACTGGCCTGGCGGAGCCCATCGCCCGCGAGTTCGAAGACCTGAACAAGCGCGAGCCGGGCAGTATGAAGATGTTCATAGAAGAACCCGACATCAACACCCGCCACTACTGGCTGGAGCAGGAGGTCATCATTGGCATGATCGCCAGGAATGAAACGTTCCAGCGGCACTATATCCGCCAGGCCAATATCGTTGCCCGGCGCGAATTTCTGGACAATTTCTTTGCCCGCAACGAGGGAGCGCTCAATGCCGCCCTCCACAAGGTATACCTTACCCTTCCCTTCTATAAATTCCCCGGAGAGGAGCTTTACGCCAACCAGGCATACATGCGCGCCGTGCTGAACCCGGAAAAGCAGGAGCTCCTGGCCCGTTTTTACCGGAAAGCGGACGGCCAGGTGAGCGTTCAGTTGGAAAACCAGCAGGCGCTGCCCCTGGAAGTGGCTTATCTCAGCGCCGGCGGTGCCTTCTTCTATCCGGAGGAACCAGTAGTTATCGATTCCCGCGCCAGAGCGGGCAGTGAGGCCATACACCTCTCCCGCTTCAACATTCCGGAGAACCTTGCCTGGACGGACGACCTTATGCCAGACCTGAAAGCGCATTACAATTTCCTCGGGCTGGAACCCGGAGAAAAGGCCGTGGCCGTCCTGCCGGCGGCAGAAACGTATGCCCTGTCTCCTCCCGCTGCGCTGACGGGCAAAACTGCCAACTATGCTTCCTTCCCCTTCATCCGGGAACTGGAAGGCGGCACCGTACTGTCCATTCCAGCCGGCACCTGGACGCTAGACGAGGACCTGGTCATTCCTGCCGGCAAGCGCCTGCGGCTGGAAGCCGGCGCCCGGATCGACCTGGTGGAAGGTGCCCGGATCATCAGCTACGCTCCGGCATTCAGCCGGGGACGGGAAGAAGCGCCGGTCGTGATCCGCTCGTCGGACGCTACGGGCCAGGGGCTGGCGGTCATTGGCGCCGGGGAGCGCTCCAGCTTGTCCTACACCCACTTCGAGCAACTATCCAGCCCGGAGGCGGAGGGCCGCCAATGGGGCGGTGCCGTTACGTTTTATGAATCGCCGGTGACTTTTCATGCCTGCTCCTTTACCGGCAACCAGCAGGGCGACGGCTACCTGAGCATCATCCGGGCTGCTTTCTCCCTGGAGAAAAGCCGGTTTGCGGACGTCCATGCCGATGCCTTTGAGGCGTATTACAGCAGCGGCACAGCCCGCAACGTCACCTTCCAGAACGTCGGCAAGGCCGGCATCAGCCTCACCGGTGCCGAAGTGGAACTGTCCGACATATATATGGGCCGGGTGGGCGGCGACGGCATCCGGGCCGATGAAAATGCGGAAGTGACGGCCCGCTGGATAGACATCCGCGGTGCCGCGACGGGCGTCAGCAGCGGAAACCGTTCAAAAATCGCCCTTTCTGATGCCCAGCTCCTGGAAAACCGTACCGGCATCCGCCTGGAGCAGGAACAGGGCGGCTACCAGGAAGCCTACGCTTCGCTGAGCAAGGTGGCGATCCAGGGGACGGAAACCCCTTATGCCGTAGGTAAGAACAGCCGGCTGGTGGTCGACGGGAAGGTGGTCGGAGAGTAGGGCTTTTGGCACTAATCCTTCCCAGGGTTGTGCAAAAGGGTCGATAACAGCCAGGATTTACCCTGTGAAATACAGCAAGCTACTTTACAGGGTAAATCCTGGCTGCATGTACTTATTGCACGACCCTAACAGCAGTCCCCTATTTCCCGCCTTCCGCCTGCTGGAAGAACATACTCGTGATGCCGGCGATGCACAAAGCGGCAACTACTCCGCCGGCGATGCCCGCCAGCAGGAATGCGCTCAGCTCGCCCTGGAACAAAAACCCCAGCATGGCGAGCAGGAACACGCCCAGCGACCAGCCGAAGACGTTCATGCCGATCCACTCGCCGGCGTCTTCGCGGTGCTTCTTAAGCTCCAGCCACTGCGCGAAACCGATGATGGCACCCATCACGGCCCCGAAAAGGATAGAGCCGTAAACGAGCGTGTACACCGGTATGCCGAACGGCGGCACGGACTGCTGGGTGGCGCTCTCCGCATGATAGGAGAACGACGGAAGAATGGCCAGGATCCAGGCGGCGATGAAGGCGATCACCGTATTGCCCCACCACACATTCCACGACAGGGCGGGGTAGCGGCGTTTCAGCATCCTCCACTGAAACCACGCCAGGATGGTGCCGGCGATCAGCCCGCCCACCAGGGCCAGGCCCAGGCCTTCGATCTTGCCGCCCGGCGTGCCCGGTTGCCCGAGCAGCTGGCTTTCCAGTGACAGGATCCCTCCTGCGACAGCGATGCCCAGAAATATCCCCAAAGCATCGCTGAAAATCCAGTTGATACGATAGGAGAGTCTCATGGTTTTTTGTTTGTTGGTTCTATTATTAAAACATGGCGGGCGGGCATCCGGATGTGGTTTGCCGGTATTAATAGTTGCCCGTCGCTGGTTGCCGGCTAACCCGAATATCTTGGGCGCGATTCCTTTTTGTACCCCTTGCTCGGTTTTAGGCCCGTCCGTCCGGCCGGGTAAATCTTAGGCTGTAGGTTTTAGGGGCAACCCAGGCCTAACCGGGCACTCAACAGGCACCTAACGCCCAAAACCTAATGCCTGAATCCTCCCAACACCGGAGGGGGCACAATTTAGCATCGCGCCCCATATCTTTAGCCGCAACACCGCAACACCGCAATGCCTCACCTACACACATATACGCATATACACACATACACACATACCCATCCCACTACTCATATCTCAGCGCCTCCACCGGGTTCCTACGCACCGCCATCAGGGCATGGTAGCTCACCGTCAGCAGAGCGGCCAGCAGGGCGGCCAGGGCAGCCAGGATCAGCGTGCCCGCATCTACCTGCACCCGGTATTCGAAGCCCCGCAGCCAGTTTTGCATGGCCAGGTACGACAGGGGCAGGGCGATGAGGCTGGCCACCGCCACCCACCGCGTGAACTCTTTGGCCAGCAACAGGAACAAGGCCGGCGCCGGCGCGCCCAGGACCTTCCGGACGCCAATCTCCTTGGTGCGCCGCTCGGCGGTGTAGGCAGCCAGGCCCAGCAGGCCCAGGCAGGCGATGAAGATGGCCAGGAAGGTGAACAGGGTGACGATGCGCCCGATGCGCACCTCGGAATCGTACATGGCGTTGAAGTCGTCGTCCATGAAGTCGAAATCAAAGGGCTGGTTGGGGGCGAAGCGGTCCCATTCGCGGCGGAGAGAAGCGGCCAGGGCGGGAATATCTCCGGTTTCTATCTTCATGGCGAGGTGCCCGGTCCCGTCGCCCAGGAATAACATGAGCGGCTCGATCTTGTCGCGCAGGCTGGCGAAGTGGAAATCCTTCACTACGCCGATCACCTGGTAGGTGAGCAGGTTCTCGGCCTGGTCGCCGTCCAGGCGGCTGATCTCCTGGCCGAGCGGGTTGTCCAGCCCGAAGATTTTTACAGCCGCCTCGTTGAGGATGACGGCGCTGGAATCGGAAAGGTGGTCCGGGGAGAAGTCGCGGCCCTGGGCCAGCTCCATGCCCAGCGTTTTGACGTAATCGTGGTCTACATCCCAGACCTGCACGACGTGGGTGTTCTCCGGCCGGGAACTCCGGCCCAGAAATACGCTCGTGCTGCTCCGTCCGGAGGGCGTGGGCAGGTAGCCGGAGAAGGAGGCGTTCTTCACCTCCGGCAGCTGAAGCACTGCTTCTTTGAACGGCAGTGCGTTGTTGCCCAGGGCGTAGGCGTCGTTCAGGATCAGCACCTGGTCTTTTTCAAAGCCGAGTTTTTTGTTTTGAATAAACTGTAGTTGCTTGTAGATGACCAGCGCGCCTACGATCAGGCCGATGGTGATGGCAAACTGGAAGGCCACCAGGGCGTTTCGGAAGATGCTGCCGCCGCGCCCCCGGGTGAATATGCCCTTGAGGACGTGTACGGGCCGGAAGGCCGACAGGAAAAAGGCGGGGTAGCTGCCGGCCGCCACGCCGGCTACCAGGGACAACCCCGCCATGGCCGCCCACAGCCAGCCGGCATCGGCCTGCCAGAGGCTCAGCTGTTTGCCGGACAAGAGGTTGAAGTACGGCAGGGCCAGTTGCATGATCAACACGGCCAGCAGCAGGGCGATGAAGCTCAGCAGTACCGACTCGCTCAGGAACTGCCCGATGAGCTGCCGCCGCCGCGCCCCGACTACTTTCCGCAGGCCCACTTCCTTTGCCCGGTGGCCGGAGCGGGCGGTGGCCAGGTTCATGAAGTTGATGCAGGCCAGCAGCAGGATGAAGGCGCCGATGAAGGAAAAAATGTAGACGTAGCGGATGTCGCTGTTGGGTGCCAGCTCGTCGAACTTGTTGGAATGCAGGTGGATTGCCGTCAGGGGGAACAGGGAATACTCGGCGGAATTCCCCGCCTTGTAAAAGTCATCCAGGGTGATGCCCAGGAACTGTTCCAGCTGTTTGGCGATGTAGGTTTCGACGAGGGTGGGCAGCTTGGCTTCCAATGCTGCCGGATCGGCGCCCTCCCGCAGTACCAGGTAGGTGTGGAAGTTGTTGCTCACCCACTGGTTGATGCGGCTCTCCTCCAGGGAGGACAAGGAGGCGATCATGTCGTAATAAAAATGGGTGTTGGAGGGCATCTCCTCCATCAGGCCGGCGACGCGGTAGGGATAATCATTGTCCAGGATAAGGGTTTGTCCGATGGGGTCCTGCTCCCCGAAGTATTTCCTCGCCAGGGCCGGCGTGATCACCAGCGTATTGGGCTCGGCCAGCACGGTTCTGGAATCCCCTTTGAGCAGGGGAAAGGAAAAGACGTTAAAGAAGGTGGAGTCGGCGAAGATCACGTTCTCCTCCCGGTAGGTGTTGTCCTTGTGCCGCACCAGGAAGCTGCCCCGGCGGCGGAGGCGGGCCTGTTGTTCTACCTCCGGAAAGTCCCGGAGCACCGTCGGCCCCAGCGGGTCGCCCACTTCCGGCATGTCGAAATCCTGGCCGAAGACAGTGCCTTTGAAATCGACCCGGTAGATGCGATCGGCCTTTTCGTGGTAGCGGTCGTAGCTCAGCTCATCCTTCACATAGGCGAGGATGAACAGGAAACAGGCCAGCCCGAGCGCCAGGCCCAGGACGTTGATCAGGGTGTAGTACTTTTGTTTCCAGAGGTTGCGGATGGCGGTGTTCAGATAGTTTTTCCACATAAGATTGTCGTGTTATCGGGTGATGAAAAGTGTTTAGCTTGGAAAAACCCAAAAGAGGGAATAGAAGGGCGGCTCCGGTTTTTTTGAGTGCCGGGTCGGAGTATCCAGGCTTCTACGTAGCGGTAGGACGAGTTAGGCCGGGCTTTGGTTACAGCAGCTGCACTTCATTCCACAACGCCTTCAAGGAGCTTGGGCTAATTGTGTTTCTGCCAGGGAGTATAGGTAGGATGCAAACAGGTAGCGCCGCCCCCTATTTTCAGGGGGATTTTTTGGGGTGTGTTCAAGATTCGGGGTTCGGGTTTGGGCTGCCCGTCAGAGGCTGGACAATGGTCGCCGGGCTGTGTGTGATTTATGATGTATGGGGTCAACTGTGGAGCAGGGCTGTGCACGGTACACGAGGTTACACATGCAGCAACACAGCTCGTCGAAGTCTCCAGACTTCGACGCAGCGCCTTCAACGATGCTCGTCGAAGTCTCCAGACTTCGACGCAAGCAACCCAATGCTCGCCAAAGTCTCCAGGCTTCGACGCAACACCAACCGCCCCGCCAGCCCCTCCACCTGCTCCATCAACTCCCCCATCACCCCCTCTACCTCCGGCGACAGGCCGATGTGCATCTCCTGCAATTCCACTATGGAAACGGCAAAGAGGTATACTTTGGGCATCCGGCCCATCACCTGCAGCCCTTCCAGGAGGTCGCGCAGGCCGATGTCGTGGGTGCTCATGGATCGGGGAAACTCGGAGGAGAAGCGGGGTTCCAGCAGGCGGATCGTCCCGGGCGGGCGCCCGTCGAGGGTGGCGTCGATGAGGATGACGCAGGGGTAGGAGGTGAAGTAGTCCATCAGGTGGAAGCCGCCCGTGCCGCCATCCAGGACATCTACTCCGGGAGGGAAGTCCTTTTCGGCCAGGCGCTGCGCCAGGTGGACGCCTACGCCTTCATCACCCATCAGCAGGTTGCCGATGCCGAGGATGAGCGTCGAAGTCTGGAGACTTCGACTAGCGTGGGTGGGGGGGGAGGTTTGGAGGCTTCGGCGAGTGGTGGTTGGCATGGTGGTTAGTTTTTTGTGTCGAAGTCTGGAGACTTCGACAGGCTGTTTTTTGTGTCGAAGTCTGGAGACTTCGACAAGCGTCTGGAGACTTCGACAAGCGTCTGGAGACTTCGACAAGCGTCTGGAGACTTCGACAAGCGTCTGGAGACTTCGACAAGCGTAGGCGGAAAGCGGAAGTCGGAACCCACTTCCCACTTCCGCTTTCCCACTTCCGACTTCAAATCATGCTTTCGCTTTCTGTTTCTTCTCTAATGCTTTGCGCTTCAGGTCTTCCAGTTCTTCCTGCTCTTCCTTTTTTTCTTCTTCCATTTCCCGGATGAAGGCCTCCTCCTCAATGAACTTCCATCCGCCGATGATGGAGGAAGTCTCGCCCCGGCCTTCCACATAATCGTGGTAGAATACCAGGTAGACGTGGATGATAGAGAAGATGATGAAGAACCACATGGTAGCGTGGTGGATTTGCCGGAGGTCGAAATCGCCGCCGAACAGGCCAGGCACCCAGGAAAAGAGGTTGGGCAGCCACCAGTCGCTCATCGCGGCATACAGGCCGAAGCCGGTGAGGCATTGAATGGCAAAAGCGATGAAGACAAAGAAGTAAACAAAGCCGGCCAGGGCATTGTGGCCGATAGACAGGTGCTCCTTGTCTTTTTGCAGCAGGATGTCGATTTTGATCACTTCCCACATCTCCTCGAAGAATTTCCGGTTGGTGGGGATGAAGTTCTTCCAGTCGGCGTAGCGGTTGCCGACGAACCCCCAGTATAGCCGGATGATGAAGTTAAAAAGGAAGATATAGGAGAAGGCAAAGTGGAGGAAGCGGTTGATACCGAACCAATAGGCGAATGAGGCTTCCGATCCCTGCTGGAATGCCGGCGGGCGGGCGATGATGTAGCCCGTCACGCACAGCACGACTATACATAAGGCATTGACCCAGTGGTAAAACCGGACGGGCAACTGCCAGACGAATACGCGGCGGAGGTTTTGTGTAGCCATGTTATTGTGGTTTCCAGATTAATATTTGGCTACTCGCTGATAACTGTTCGCTATTCGCGGTTGGCGCTGGCGCCGGCAGCGAACGGCCAACAGCTATCAGCGGGCAGCGATTACAGCACCTTCACCCGGCTGACCTGCTTGCCCTCCTCATCATACACATGCACGGCGCAGGCCAGGCATGGGTCGAAAGAGTGTACCGTGCGCAGGATTTCCAGCGGCTGTTCCGGGTCGGCGATGGGCGTATTGTCCATCAGAGACGACTCATAGGCCGACGGATTGCCTTCCGGGTCGCGGGGCGAGGCGTTCCAGGTGGTGGGCACGACCAACTGGTAGTTCTCCAGTTTCTGGTCCTTGATCACGCACCAGTGGGCCAGGGCACCGCGCGGCGCTTCGGTATGGCCTACGCCCTGGGCGGAGGCTTCCCATCGTTCGGGGTTGAACTTCGAAGTGTCCGCCATGCGGGTGTCGCCGTTGCGGATGTTCGTCAGCAGCTGATTGTAGAAGTCCATGGCCCAGTTGACGATGAGCTGGGTCTCCAGGCCGCGGGCGGCGGTGCGCCCC
>JACJXZ010000033.1 GCA_020636375.1 Lewinellaceae bacterium
CCCGTCTAAGGTTGGACAGCAGAAAGGGGAAAGCCGAGCGGAGTCGAGGCCAAGCGTGTGCCGAAGGCATCGAGTGTCCAACCTTAGACGGGTAGCCCTTATTTTCAAACAGCAACCCAATTCTATGAAACTAACCTACGAAGAAGCCATGCAGGAACTCCAGCAGATCGTCGCCCAGCTCCAGGAGGACGCCGTGAGCGTAGACGAGCTGTCAGACAAGGTGAAGCGGGCGGCGGAACTCATCGCCTACTGCCGGGAAAAACTGCGCACGACGGAGGAGAGCCTGGAGGGGCTGCTGGAGTGAGGCGAAGGGTTTGTTGTTTGTTGCCGGTGGTTTGTCGCCTTACCGGGAATGCTGTAGCCGCGAACAAACAACAAACAACCGGCAACAAATAACTCCGGCCTGCGGGCTTCATCCCCCCCAACCCAGCAACAACACCCCTCTACCCGTCCACAAAGCCGTCCGGAGCCAGTTGGACAGCACCAGCTTCCGGTGGGCGGCAGGGCTGAAGGCACGGCTCAGGCTGCCGTGCAGAGGCACCTGAATGAAAAAGGTGGACGCCCAAAGCATCAGGATGCCGGCCAGGTTGGCCTGCAGCAAGGCCGAAACCGGATCGAAGTACAGCAGGGCCGCCCCGGTGGCCAGCTCCAACAACATCGGCGGTGCCGTCACCCACGATGTCAGGCGGGTATGGGCCCGCTCGTAAGCTACAAAAAAACCTTCCCCTACCCTGCCCATCAATGGATAGTGGACTACCTGCACGAACCAGATCAGCCCCGTCATGTACAGCGTGAGAAAAAGATGAGCCTTAAAGAGAACAGGCATAATAAGGGTTGTTTAAAGAATAACTTATAACACTTGGCTGCTTCTTTTGGCGCTATGCTACGTTAAAAATACTCGCCGTAGCTTTGGCTACGCCTGCGTTTTTTGCCTTGCCTAGCACCAAAAGAAGCGACCCAACTATTCATAACTTATTCTTTGCACAACCCTAAACATTTAAGCTGGCCGTTGGCGGCTGCCAACCGGCAACCGCCAACGGCCAGCCAACGACGATCCCGCCTACCGCAGCAACGTCACATCCCCCCGGAACGGCGAATCCGGGTGGGCCTCGCCGTTGGCCAGGCTGACCGAGATCATATAAAAGTATACTTCCGAGGGTTGGGGGTTGCCGTTGAAGGTGCCATCCCAGCCTAACCCGGGGTTTTCATTATCATAGATCAGCTGCCCCCAGCGGTTGAACACCTTGAATTCGGTAAGGGTGATAGCCCCCTCGCCGCCTTCGGCGACGAAGTTGAAGAAGTCGTTCGTGCCGTCCCCGTTGGGAGTAAAGGCATTGGGCACCGCCACGTCCGGCACTTCAACAGTGACCAGGGCGCTGGCGCTGTCCCGGCAACCATTATCCGTTTCGACTATCAATTTATAGATGATCTCTCCTTCCATCAGCAGGGTTTCGCTGATGAAATCGAAGTCCGGCCCGGAAACGACAAGGGAGTCGTTCCGCGTCCAGGTAAAGGCCAGCTGGCCGGGAAAGCCCTGGTCGTAATTTGCCGTCAGGACGACCTGGTCGCCAATGTACAGGACGCCGGCAGAATCCGGTTCGATGCTGATGCCTTCCAGCCCGATGTCGGCTTCCACATCAACAGTGACGGATTCTGTCAGGGTCTGGCAGCCGGCAGCATCCTGGTAGGTCAGGGTGTACTCGGTCAGCACCAGCGGGTTGACGGTGATGGGGTTGCCTTCAAAGGTGGCGCCGTCGCTGCCTTCCCAGAAGAAGCTGTCTTCAGCAGTCCCGCCGTCGGTTACTGCCGTCAGGGTGACCTCCTGGCCCGGGCAGATCACCTCATCGGAAGCATCGATGGACAGTGTCACCTGGCCGATCACTTCGACGGTGATCTCCGCCACGATATCGGGGCAGGCACCCGTGGAGGCGGTCAGGGAATACGTCGCTGTTTGCTCCGGGCTGACTTCCGGTTCCGAATTCGAGAAATCCGTGAAGTTGGGGTCTGTCGACGTCCAGGTATAAATCGTAGTCAGCGTATCGGATTCCGTATTCAGGATAACGGATTGCCCCAGGCAAATGACGGTATCGGCAATGGGGCTGGCAACCGGCGCCGGCCGTACTTCCACGCTCACCGTCTCGGTTAACGTCCCACAGCCGAAACTACTGATGTAGGTAACGGTGTAATCCGTGCTGGCGGCCGGGGTAATCGTCAGTTGTTGGCCGCTTCCTGCTTCCACGCCGTTGCCATCCACCCAGGTGAAGGTGTCGCCTTCCCTCGAGCCGGGCACGTCGGCAGTCAGCGTTACAGTTTCGCCCGCACAAACCACCTCGGGAGAGATTCCGGCGGACAGCACGGGGACAGGGATCACGTCGATGGTGATCTCCGCCGTGACATCCGGGCAAACGCCATTGGAAGCGGCCAGGGTATAGGTGGCTGTTTGTTCCGGGCTGACTTCCGGCTCCGGATTTGAAAGGTCTGTAAAGTTGGGGTCCGTCGACGTCCAGGTATAAGTCGTCGTCGCAGTGTCGGATTCGTTATTCAGGATGATGAAGTCGCCAAAGCAGATGGTAGTGTTCCCGATGGGATCGGCAACCGGGTCCGGCAGCACCGCCACGTCTACCGTGGCCTCCACGGCGTCGCAGCCGATGGTGCTGACATACTTCACGGTGAAAGTTGTGCTGTTGTTGACCGAAACGGTGACGCTTGGCCCTTCGCCTACGTTGTTGCCGTTGCTGTCCTCCCAGAAGAACTGGTCGCCGGGCTGGCCGTTCTCCACCTGGGCGGTGAGGGTCACCTGATCGCCGCGGCAGATGCTGTCTGCCGAAGCTTGGGCGCTCAGGATGGGCGCCGAGAGGACAGTGATCGTGATGTCGGCCAGAACGGGTTCGCAAACCCCGTTGTCGGCAACGAGGAAATAGGTAGTCGTTTCATCGGGCGTTACAACCAGCTCCGCGCCAATTACTGTTCCGAAATCCGGGTCGGTAGCCGTCCAGGTGTAGGTGGCGTTGGCGTCGAAAGCAAAGTTGAGCTGGATGCTTCCGCCTTCGCAGATCGTGGTTTCCGTGTTCAGCAGGAAATTCGGCGGCCCCAGCACCTCCACCCGGGCGCTGGCCTGGGCCGGGCAGTCCTCGACCTTGGCTTCCAGGGTATAAGTCGTGGTGCCTGCCGGGTTGGCCAGCGGATTGAGGCAATCGTCACAGCTCAGGGATTCCTGGCCGGAAATCCATTCAAACTCGGTGACCTCCTCGCTGACAGTGGCGTTGAGCTGCACCGGCCCGCCGCCGATGCAGATGCTGGTATCGCCGGGGATAATGGTTATCTCGGGAGTTGGGTTGACATTAAGGGTGAACGTGGCGGTATCCGAACAAACGCCGCTGCGGGCTACCCGCTGGTAGACATAGGTGCCTTCCGACTGGGCGGTAACCACCAGAAAAGCGAGGGTGTCGGGCGTATCCAGGCCATCCGCCGGCGTCCACAGGAATTCGATCTCCGGGAAGTCCGACGGCTCGTACAAGGAAGCGGCAGAAGGCGGCCTCAGCGTTACCGGCGCCCCCTCGCAGACAGTGGTATCCACCGGCACGAACGGCACATTATTCGCGGGCAACGAATCGACCAGCACGACTACCGAGTCGATCCGAAAGCAACCGTTGTCCAGGCCGACCTCCGCGTAATAGGTAGCCACCGATTGGGGGCTTACCGTAAGGCCGGCCGCCAACAGGGTATCAAAACCCGGCTCTGTGGAGGTCCACAACGGGATGCTGTCCGCCGGCGTGATGCTTGAACTCAGCACCACTTGCTCTCCGCGGCAGATGCGCACCGTATCCGGCAGGGCGACCATATTGGTGTCCCGTATTTCTATGGCGATAGGAGTGACTTCCACTTCAAAAGACGCCGTCACTTCGCAGGCGCCGCGGTCGGCCGTCAGCGTGTAGGTTCCGCTGGTTTGCGGCAGGACGGCCGAGTTGGGGTCGGTGGGGTCGCCGATGGCCGGCGGCCCGGCCCAGGAATAGGCCACGCCGGGTTCGATCAGGGTATTGCCCATGATGACCGAATCGCCCTGGCAGACGGACGTATCGCCCCGGATATTGAGAGTGGGCGGCAGGAAAACTTCCACCCGCACACTGTCGAGCGAAGGAATGGGGCAGTTCGGGCCGAGGACTTCCAGGTAGTACACCGTCGTCGCATCCGGAGATACCGACGGGTTGGATGCCGACATATCCAGGCCGGGGTCGGGCGGCACGGACGTCCAGGCGTAGGTATTGCCCATGACTTCATCTCCGCCGATGTCGACTGTTTCGCCGATGCAAATCTGCAGGTCGTCGCTGATGGTATAAACGGCGGCCTCCTCGGGGCGGACGGTGAGGGTCATCTGGTCGCCCAGGGTGCAGCCGACGCCGGTCAGGGTTACGGAGATGACATACGGGCCGGGCGCATCGGCGGTGACGATGGGGTCCGGGCAATCCGTGCAGCTGAGCGTCACGCCGGCGGGCGCTGTCCATTCAAACTCGGCGAACAGGAGATCGCTGCCGGCGTTGAGCTGTATGTCTTCGTTGAGGCAAATCGTCAGGTCCGGCCCGGCGTCCACCTCGTAAACCTGGACGGTGACCTGCACGGTATCGACGTAACAAACCGCATCGACGATAGCCGTGTAAACGGTCGTCTCCGTCGGCGTAGCAATGGGGTCGGAACAATTGACACAGGACAGGGTCGCCGTGTCGCTGATCCAGGTGACGTCTTCCGCCGGGGCGTCCACCATCAGCTGGACGGATTCGCCGGCGCAGATAGCCGTATCCATCTGGATAAGGGCGGTGGACAGCACGCCGATGACCGTGGTGTCGGAGGGCGACCAGTCCACCGACATGGCGCCGCTGGCGATGTTGTTTTGCCAGTCGTTGAGCAACACCACATAGATTTCCCCTTCCTGGGCCATGATGACGGAGGCGAAGTCGTCGCCGTTGGCGCCGGGCGCCGGATCACAATCATATTCGTCGGTAACCGGCGCTCCGTTGGCGTTAAAAAAGGCCAGCCCGGTGGGCTGCGCCCCGTCGTCCCAGGAAGAGCGGATGGGTTGGTTGTTCTCGATGAAGTCTTTGACCGAGAGCGGGTCTTCGCAGGCTTGCTGGCGGGTGAAAGGCCCCCAGACGTTGAAGTCGATATCCGAGGCCTCGGCCGGGTCGGCGGCCTGCACGATGAAGCCGAACGGCCCGTCGGCCTGCGCTTCGATGGTAAACCAGTAGTAGTTGGGCTGGAACAGGCCGGTGCCGCCCCAGCAGCCGTTGTTAACGCCGAGGGTGAACTCGATATCTTCGAAGCCCTGGTTAAAGACGAAGGTGGAGGGCAGTCCGTTGGGGTTGACGCACCCGTTGAGCGGGTTGCAGAGGGATCCCAGCAGGGAGGGGTTCAGGCTGCAGGACGCTTCGGTGATGGACAGGGCGAAATCAGTACAACCCTGACCGTTGGCCACGATGATGTAGTAAGTTCCCGGATCCTGGAAATCGACGGAGTTCACGGTGCCGCTGGAACTTTGGGCCAGGCACAAGGTACCCGGAGCGTTTGGTGGGCCGTTCAGCACGGCAATGCCCGTGCCCGAGGAGGCGCCGGTGGCCGACACGTTGGCGCAGAAGCCGCCGGCCGATTCGTAGGCGAAGACCACTTCCGGGCCATTCAGGAAAGGGGCGTTGCTGCAGGGCGTCCCGGAGAAGTTGGCCGCATCGTCGCAGGAGGAAAACCCGTCCTGGTTGAAGGGCAGGCCGCTGATGGAGATAGGATTGTCGAAAGACGTCCCGTCGCAGGCCAGTGGGCTGCAGGACCAGGCAAGCTCGAAGCCGGCCGCCACGATGGAGAAGTCGGAAGTGAACTCCACCGTCACTGCCGAAGAGCTGGCCTGGATGACGAAGGGCTGTCCGTTGCTGGTCCCGGTCAGGCTGGCGATCAGGGGGGCGTTGGCATTGGGGCCGGCGTAGAAGTTGAGGTAATCAAAGGAATTTTCCAGTTGAAAGTCGGACACGGTGATCTCGATACACTGGTGCACGTCATCCGGTTCGATGACGAAGGTGAGGTTCTGGCCGGAGGCGTAATCGCCATCCGGCCCGCCGGTATCATACAGGGTGCCGAAGCAGGAGGCGGAGCCCGGCTGGTCGCCGATGTTGACGGCCGGCACATACTGCTCCACGCAGAGCGTAAAGTCGCCCGAATTGGGAGTGGCGGAGGCCGAATAGTCGTTTACGACCAGATAATAGGTGGTGTTCGGCGTCAGGCCGAGTATGTCAAGCTGCAGTTGGTTGTCTCCCTGGCTGGCAGAACTGCAATCGCCCAGGAAGGCCAGCCCGCCGCAATCGCCGCGGAAGATGGCGATCTGCGGGTTGGTGATCGGGCCGTTGGGGCCCATATCCGTCCCCTGGAGGAGGATGGTGATGTCGACGAGTGTGTCGTTGGTGGAAAAAGTAAAGTACACATCCCGGTTGACGGTGTTCCCGTTGAAACAACCTGGCACGCCGCCCAATACAGCGAGGTTGCCGGGCTCCGCATTCACGTTGTTATAAATCTGTCCGGAACAGTCCATCGGCAGGACGCCGAGGTCGATCGCGCCCGGACAATCGTCATTCTGCGGGGCCTGGCCTGACAGGTGGGAAGCGAGGAACAGTAAAAACAGGGAAAGTAACGGTATTCTCATCTTTTGCCTTTTAGTGTTTTGTTTTATACGGCGGCTATTGATTCCGGGTTGCTTAACAAGAAGCCGACCAAAATTAATCAAATTTTGGAATTTACTTAATGAATAGGCCCGATCTGGGCGGGGAACTGACAAAGTGGTGGGGGGTGTTGGTTGTTGGTTGTTGGTTCGCAGTTGGTCTAGTGCGCCGTAATCTTAAGAGGGCAAGGAACCCACACTACTGGACAAAATGGTTTTGGACACAGAGCGCACTGAGTCCAACACAGAGATACGCAAAGTTTTCCGTTGATAATCAAGCCTCTGTATGGCTCTGCGTTTTCCCTGCCTGCCTGTCGGCCTGCGGCACAGCCTGCCTGCCATTACTGCCAGGTAGGCAGGCAGGCGGGGCAGGTCGGCGTACTCTGTGTCCAAAAAATGTCCAGCAGTATGCAAGGAACCCGAAAAGTCAGGGCCTGGATAGTTCAATTTTCTGTGCCTTTTAGGCTACCTGTCTAATATTGGCCACTCCATGCCTTCCGCACACGCTCGGCCTCGACTCCGCTCGGCTTTCCCCTTTTTCTGCTGGCCAACATCAGACAGGTAGCCGCCTTTTAAAAAACCCTACTGGTTTTCAGTGACTTGCGAACGGCGAATTACGAATTGCGAACACTCCCCCTGGGTTCGCATAGCAATATACCACTCACCCCTCCCCTATAAACTCCGCCACCTTCCGCACCACATCCGGGTTTTTCATCAGGCGGTAGTGGCCGTAGCCGTCGCAGGCCAGCAGGCGGGCGTTGTCCCAGGCTTCGAAAGTCGCCAGGGCTTCGGAGAAGGGGACGACGGCGTCTTGTTTATCGTGCACGATGAGGGCCTGTTTCACCCGGAAGCGCCCGGAAGCGGCGCTGACATTGGCCAGACGGACGGGAAATTTCACTTTTTTTTCGAGGTACCGGAAAAACTGGCGCGCTGCCGGGGCCGGGAGGTTGAGGGTGTGGGTCGCATCGTTGAGCACTTTACCCATGTGGCTGGGCGCTCCGATGAGCACCAGCTTTTCGACCTGGAGGCGGGTATCCAGGTTGGAGAGGGCAAAAACGGTGGATGCCCCGCCGAAAGAATGGGTGATGACGCCGTAGGCGCCGCCGACCTGGTTGAGCACAGCGCGGACGGCGCCGCCGAAATGGAGCAGGTTGGTGCGCTTCCCCCCGGAATGGCCGTGGGCCGGGCCGTCGAAGGCCACGACCCGGAAGCCCCGTTCCAGCAAGGCCGGCACGAAGGACCGCAGGGCGGTGCCTCTCGATTCCCAGCCGTGGACCAGCAGCACGGTGCGCGCGCCCGCTCCCCACTCGTAGCCTTTCAGGATTTGCTTCCCATAAAGGAATTCAAACAGGCGGGCGCTCTCCAGCACGGGGTCGGACGCCCGGTGCCGGGCGCGGACGCGCGGCGTGGAAAACAGGCGGTACGCTACCCGCCCTGCAAGTTTTGGGAAAACATAACCCAGCGACCCAAAAAGCAAGCGGACCAGCTTCAGCACCGGCGGGTAGGCCGGCGGCGCCTCCGGGCTGTCTTCCCAGCCGGATTCCAGGTATTCAATCTTTTTGGTTTTTTCCATCTTTTTCTTTAATGAAATTTTGAAGGCAAGCCACAAACCCTCTCTCCCCATCTCCCCATCTCCCCATCTCCCTCTCTCCCCATCTCCCCATCTCCCTCTCTCCCCATCTCCCTCTCTCCCTCTCTCCCCATCCCCTACCCTGCCCGCAGCCCTTCGATCATATCCAGCAACTGTTCAGCCATGGCGTCGAAGTAGCGCACGTCCTTGTAGAGCTGGGCCAGCATGATACCGCCTTCCAGGGTGCCGATGAACCGGACGGCGAAGGCCCGGCTGTCGGCGGAAGGCAGCACTTCTCCCCGCTCCTTTCCCTTTTCCAGGGTGTAGACGATTCGTTGCTGCCAATCGTCCAGGGCGGCGATGACGCGGCTGCGCAGGGCCGGGTTGCTGTCGTCGGCGTCGATCGCCGTATTCTGGATCGGGCAGCCCCCTTCGATGGGCGGGTCCAGGATGCGCTCCTTATAGAAATACACCACCGCCCGTAGCTTGTCGAGGGCCTGGCCGATGCCCCGGGTGCGTTGCCGCACTTCCCGGGACACCCGCTGCACCGCATGCTCAAAGGCTGACAGCGCAATAGCCTCCTTGCTGCTGAAGTTGCCATATACGCCGCCCTTAGACAAGCCGGTCGCTTTGACGATGTCGTCCATCGAAGTGCCGGCAAAACCCTTTGAATTGAACAATGAAGCGGCTTTTTCGACAATATACTGCCTGGTTTTTTCTGCTTTTGCCATAGTTTCGCGGTCATTTGAAATCCAAAAATAAACCGACCGGTCGATTTTTGCAACTTTTTATTAAACTAAAAAGGAAGGCGGAACGTTCTTTCCCCGGCGAGCGCCGATTGTAGATATAAAGTTTAAATTATACCTTTGCGACGCGATGAAGGCGAATCAAGTTTATTTACATACCGGAACCAACCTGGGCAGCCGGGAGGCAAACCTGCGGCGGGCCAATGAGTGGATCGGGCGGGAGATCGGGCCGATCGGGGAGGCCTCCAAGGTGTACCGCACCAAGGCTTGGGGCATTACTGACCAGCCGGACTTCCTGAACCAGGCCCTGCGGGTAAGCACCCTTCTACCCCCTTTCCAGTTGCTGGAGCGCATACAGGCCATCGAGCGGCGCATGGGGCGGGTCCGGGAGGTCAAATGGGGCGAACGCATCATCGACATAGATATCCTGTTCTATAATAACGAGGTCATCGATACGGAAACCCTGACGATCCCTCATCCCTACCTCCACTACCGCAACTTCGTGCTGCTGCCGCTGATGGACATTGCTGCCGGGCTGGTGCACCCCGTTTTCGGGCTCACCATCGCAGAGCTGTACGCCCGTTCGGAGGATACGCTGGCGGTGGAAGTGGTGAAGTAGATGAATGTGTAAAGGTGGAAAAGTGTAGATGTGGAAAAGTGCGGGGGAGTCACCGGCCCTCGTTCCGCAAGGCGCAATCGGGGTACGTTTACACCTTTTAGTGCCTGGACAGAAATACTTTGACATACGCGGAAATAAGGAAATACATTACAGCCCAGGCACTTACACACACACGTTTACACACTATGGAGACTCCCCTTCCCTACCATTTCATCGTCGTAGAAGGCAACATCGGCGCCGGAAAGACGACCCTGTGCCGAATGCTTTCAGAAGACTTCGACTACCGGCTCATCCTGGAGGAGTTTGCCGACAACCCCTTCCTGCCCCACTTTTACAAAAACCCCGAGCGTTATGCTTTCCCGGTCGAGCTTTTTTTCATGACCGAGCGCCACAAGCAGCTGCAGGCAGAACTCTCCCAGCGCGACCTCTTTCAGCAGTCCATCGTTTCGGACTACCTCTTCGTCAAGACGCTGCTCTTTGCCCGCAACAACCTCATGGAAGAAGAATACCGCCTCTTCCAGCGCCTGTTCCACATCCTTAACGCCACCTTTCCCAGGCCCGACCTGCTGGTCTACCTCCACCGCTCGGTCGACAACCTGATGGCCAACATCCGCAAGCGGGGCCGCAGCTATGAGCAGGAGATCGCCCCGGAGTACCTCCGGCAGATCCAAACCGCTTATTTCGATTTCTTCAAGTCCAACGACAGCCTGCCCATCCTGATCATCGACATTGAACAGATCGACTTTTTGCAAAACCGGGAGTACTACGGAAAAATCCTGGAGGCGCTGCGCAAGCCGTATCATCCGGGGGTGCACCGGGTGCGGGTATTTTAAAGGGGTTGGCTATGTCGCTTTTCCGGTGCCGCTTTTGATAACAATTTCCAAAAGGCCGCCGCCGGCACGTTTGGTTTATCCGCACGATTGGATTACATTTATCTTTGTAACGGACATAAACCTAAACCCTTTACCGATCGTGAAAAAGATACTGGCCGCCTTCTTTTTTCTCTCCACGCCCTTTCTGGGAACAGCTCAAAACCTCGATTCCGCAGCCTTTGCTTCGACCAGGCGCTTTTCTACAAAGGTTTCCTGCTGAACACCTCCCGGCAAATCCGGCGGCTGGCGGCGGCCGATACCGCTTCCGCCGCCCGGTTCGACTTATTGAAATCTTATCACCGCCAGCTGGCCGCCCAGTATGCCAAACCGCTGGGGAATAAATACCAACTCATCCGGCTCGGCTCTACCCGGCAACTGGCCGCTCCGCATCCCGGGGCCGGCGGCGCTGTGCTGTTCGGCGGCGTCCGCTACGAGATGGATAGCACGGCCATTTCCCGCGCCAATGCCCGGAAGCAGGATGAAACCACAGAACCGGCCTTGAGTTTTCAACAAACCAGCCGCAGCCTGCGGAGTAACGGCTGCCAAAATCTCCCTTCAGCCGGCGGGACAGCTCCCGGGCTGCCCGGGATACGCCCTCCCTGGTTACTTTGGCTTCCAGGGCCACAGCAGCCGGCCGGCGTGCTTGCGGGCGTTGGTCACGACGTTGCGGCGGTCGTCGTCGTTCAGCACCCCGACGATGAAGCCGTAAGCAGCGCTCGATTTCTCAAAGTAGTATACGCTTTGCAGGTAGCGGCTGAGCCGGCCGAGCACCTTCTTGAACTCGGCGCCGGGGGCTTCGATCTGCCGCTCACCGCCGTCTTTTTTTTGGCACGGTGAATACTTTGTAGGGGGGCTGCCGGGCCAGCAGCAGCAGGCGGCGCTGGTCCGTCCTCAGCAGGCTGCACAGGGAGCGGATGCTGCGGATGCTGCAGAATACGGCTTTGTTGTGCTGGTGGCGCTGGCGCGCCTTCTTGTCCATGGCTGGTGGTGTTTGGATGGGAAGGAATCTTGTTACATCATGATAATGCAGCTGAAGGGGGAAACTTTTCATGCTGCAGGAAATGATATTTGCACCCTATCCGAAAAAAGCTTAATTTCATATGTTTCAACTTTCAGGAATGAGTGCAAAGGATAAGGGGCCGGAGAAAAATAAGTTCCCCGTTTCAGGCGAGCTATTTTTTCGCCAGTCAAGGCGCGGGGAGGGCGCATAGCATAGCTACGCAACCGATCCCGCAACGAAGCCTGGCGGAAACCTGCCTGCTCGCCAGCTCGCTGGCAGGCAGGAAGAGCCGTATCAAATGGGGAAGTTATTTTTCTCCGGCCCCTAAATATCACGATATTGTGCGGGCGGCGCTTGAGCGCGATGGATGGCTCATCACGGACGACCCCCTGAGGATAGAGGTTGGAGACCGGACTATAAAAATCGACCTGGGGGCAGAGCGCTTGATCGCAGCTGAGAAAGGGGAAGAAAAGATCGCGGTGGAGATCAAGAGTTTCGTAGGCGTATCGCAGCTGCAGGACTTTTATATGGCGCTGGGGCAGTTTAGTTACTACCAGGTCGCGCTGGAGAAAACAGAGCCGTCCCGGGAATTGTTCCTTGCAGTGCCAGACGTCGCTTACAGTAAGTTCTTCAAGGAACCTATGACTGCAGAAGTCGCCCGCAGGCACAAAGTCCGGTTACTGGTTTACGAAATCCTGGGACAAAAAATCATCTTATGGGAAAGATAGAAAAATATAAAGCGATAGCCAGAGAGCTTATAGAAGAAATGGCGCAGCTTGGGGCCAAGCCGGATTCTCCGGTCCAGACCCAGGTGATCAAAGACGAAGAGGGCGGCCACTACCTTTTGTTTTCCAATGGGTGGAGAGGCTCCGAAAGGGTCTACGGCTGCTACCTCCACATCGATGTCGCCAATGACGGCAAGGTTTGGGTGCAACACGACGGCACAGACGTGGCCATCGCGGAAAAGCTCCTGGAAAAAGGGATCCCAAAAATTGACATCGTCCTTGGCTTCCATGCGCCTTTCGTCAGGGAAGATACGGGGTTCGCTGTAGCTTGACTCTCCTTTTACAAAAAAAGCTGCCCGGAGGCAGCTTCGAATAGAGCGTAATTAGGTGCCGTTGGCTTCGTTTCGGTTTTTCATCCTTTCAATTCTTCATCGAGGAAGGCGGCAAAGCGGCGCTCGCTTTCTTCCAGCAGCAGCCCGGCCCGGGTTAGCCCATGCTTTTTTATCATGGACTTCAGGCCATACAGGGCGGTGTAAAATTCAGGGGGCAATTCGTCCTTCAATGCGGGGTCTCTTAGGTTCTTCTGTTCAAACAGGTAACGGTGAATGCGGCCAAGTTGCTGGGTGGATTTTTCGCTCTGGCTGAGCAGCTCGGGCATGAGGGCCCTGGCCAGCGCAGCCAGCCCTGGTACGGAAAGCACCTGGTGGTGGAGCTCATCCTGTCGAGCGTTGGCAAACAGGGTAAGCGGTGCAGGTCGTGTCTCCATTATGAAATCGTGTTTCGGTTACGGTATTTATCCTTGTGTGGTGCTTGCAGTTAAACCTTGTCAAAAAGGCGTTAGCCGGCAAAAGAGCAAGCCCTAAGCTAATAGGGCCCTGCTTCGCCTGGTTCGTCTCGTCGCCCGGCAATGAGCCTCAGCTGCCCCTGCCGGAAAAGTAGGGGGCTAGCCGCAGCTTGGCCCGGTGGATGCGCACGCCTACCGTGGAGGGGTGCATGGGCATCAGCTCCCCGATCTCCTTCATGGAATAGCCTTGAAGGTAGTAATACAGGATCGCCAGGTCTGTTTCGGACAACAGCTTCTCGACGCTGTGGAGCAACCGGTTGATGGATTCCTCCGCGCTGTAGCTGAAGAGGCTGGCGGCCTTCGGGCTCATCTCGCCGAACATGTGGTGGATGCGCTTGAGGCTCTTGGCCTTGCGGTGCATGGTGAGCACTTCCCGGCGCACCATGGTGAACAGGTACGGGGGGCCGTGCTTCTCGTAGCTTTTTGCGATGTCTGGGTACTTGGCAATCAATTTCACGTAAAATTCCTGTAGGGCGTCGGCAGCAGAGCTGGGGTCGAAGCCAAATTTTGCGCACAAGCCGGAGGCATAAACATGCAGCGCCTTGTGGCAGGAGGCCAGGATGCCTAGGACGAAGGCATCCCGCTCCTCTGTCTGGTTTAACTGCTGATCTTCCATCTTGAAAATATTATAGGGTTCAGAAGATTCGTGACCAGTAGCTTTTCGTTTCTATAATAGTTGACGCAGCTGCGCCGCCTCTTTTTTCAAGATGTGCCAATTAATTGCCTCTTTGTTTAGGTGTTATGGTATTTCGGTTAGCTTAATGCAGGCCCAAGCCCGCCATTAGGCTCGGCAACGCCTTCATGAGCGCTAGGCCGCAACACCGCAATACCTCAAAACCAAAATACCTAAACAGTAATGCCTCTTTTTTCAAAACGTCTTGCCGGGCCGGCCCGTTGGCTTCCGCCCGGCCTTATTTAATAAACAGCGCCTGAACATTTCTTTGTGGGCCTCCAGGTAACTGTCCAGCTCTTCGGGCGACTGGAGTTTGTAGTATTCCATTATCGCTTTCATGCCTTCCAGCATGGTTAGCAGGGTGTCGAGGTGCTCTTGTCCCTCCGCTTCTAGCGCCCGCTGCAGGTGCTGCCTTGTTTCCTGCCGGCTGGGGGATGCTTGCCAAGGTAGGGGGAAAACGTATGCTTTCAGGTTGTTGAGCAGTTGGCGGTTGGCGGCGGCATTCGGCGCCAGGCACTTCAATGCCTCTGCTAAAGCTTGGGGGTTAGGGTTAAGGTTTGCTCCGGGGCCTTGTATGGCCATGCCGGAAATGTGGTTAGCCTGGTTAGGAAAATGCTTTCTTCTTTTCATGGCAGCAATTTTTTTTCTGTATATTAATCAAGCCAGCCGTCGATGAAAGCCTGCAGGCCTTGCCGCAGGGTTTCAAAGCCGGGTGGCTCGCTGAGGGGAAACCCACATAGGGCTGCGTGGCAGCAGCCCTGCAAATAAGCGCCCACCAGCTCCTCGGTTTGCGGGAGGGCAATTTTGCCAGCGTAATGGCCGGCAGCCCATAGCAGCAATAAAGAGTAGTGCTGTTGTGCGGCCAGCCCGGCCTCGCCGCAGGCTGAGGCGCAGCCTTTGCCTGGCGCGCAGGGGCCGGGCATGGGGCATTGGCCCGCTCGGGGTTCCTCCTCCTGGAGGGCCCTGAGCAGTTCCAGTATTTTGGGCAGTTCTTTCATCAGCAGGTTTGTTGTGTGTCCTTGATTATTCCCATTTCACATTGTTCCGATCTCGTTTTGTTTTATATGATGCAGCAAGAGGCTGGATTTTTTCACAGGGCTGGATTTTTTTTTCGGGGAGGCTGCCAGCCCCCCTCGATCCCATGCGCTCAGGTTAGAGGCAACTCCTCAATAAATCTCGTTTTGTTGCCTGCTCAAAACGCATAGCTCCCCAACCTGTCAATCTTGTCTACAGCCCCCCTCAATCCCCCCGAAGGGGGGAAGTGGCTCAAACAGGGCCTCCCAAGCCTACAAAACCTGTTAATCCTGTTAATCCTGTCTAAAGCCCCCCTCAATCTCCCCGAAGGGGGAAGCGGCTCAAACAGGGCCTGTTAATCCTGTCTACTCCGAGTATATCCCCCGCTCTTTCCCGCTATCCCCCGGAGTAAATCCTGTCAGGAATTAGCAGGCCGTGAAAAAATCCCGCCCCCTGCCGCGTCTTATTAGCAAAAGCACGGCAACGGCAAGTGCATCTCAAAAACCGGCCCTTTGATTTTACGTGCATTCGTCCAATTGTCTATTTGTGTATATGTTACCTGAAAGGGACTTGGCAGTCCGTAGCGCAACATGCCCCCCTACGAATGCACGAATGCACGAATACACATTTGCAAACACCCAGCCCAACAGCTCTTATTGGTAGCTTTTGTCCCTCCCCGTTACGCAGCCGCAGCGGAGCCTGTCCAGAGGCTCCGCCGGCTGCCGCCAAAGAGGGTTTTCAGCGAGAATGGACGGCTCAAGGACAAACCTTTAAATCGCTGACAGTATGGAAAACATCCCTTTTTTCCTGATCGCCCGCCTGCTGCTGGGCCTGGTTGCCGGCATCTGGCTGGCGCGCAAAATGCGGGGCTTCCTCCGCTGGTTGGTGCTCCGCCTCATGCCCCTGCGCTACCGCGTCTCGGAGCGGTCCTTCAACATACAATCCCGGGCCAGCGCCGTCCTGGCTTACCTGTTGGCCCTGGGCATAGCGCTGTCTGTCTACGCCGGCCTGGGCAAGGCCAGGGAGAAGGCGGCGGCCCTGCCCTGGGTTGCCAGGGAAGAAACTACCGAAATAAGCTCCCATTCGCTGGAGCCGCCATTGCCCCCTGCGTACTCCGCCCCGGCTTACAGCCCTCCGGAAAAAGCCCCTCCTCCGCAGGACAGCATGCCGCCAGCCGGCATTATCGCGCCGCCGCCGCCGGAGCCGCCGCCTGCCTATCCTTCTGCTTATGAAGAGCGCGGCCGGCACTTCGTACAGCTCTACGCCTTCCGGGACGAAGCCCGGGCATGGGCCCAGAAGCAGTACTGGCAGGGCCGCCTCTCCCGCCAGGTGTGGGTCGGCGTGGCTCCCGGCGAGGCGGCGCCTTTTAAAGTGCTGGTGGGCCCCTTCGCCCAAATGCAGGGCGCCCGCCGGTTCTTGCGGTCTGAACGCCTGGACGGCTTCCCCCGCGAGCAAAGAGATATCCGGTTGTATGAAGATTGAGCAGCCTGTTTCCATTCTCTCCGAGCAGCCCGCCAGAGCATGTTTTCCCGCTTTGGCGGCTGTTTTTTTCTTTGGCTGTTTTTTGACAGTGCGTTCCAAAAAGTGCTAGAAACTTCCGTGGTTTATTTTAAACCGCAGTGAACGCTAAGAGACGCAGAGTAAAACCTGCCACAAGGCGCTTAGCGGGTAAGCGCCCCTGTTTATCTCCGCGTGCCCCTGCGCCCTCATATGTTTGTATAACCGCAGGGAACGCAGACCTGCCTGCCGCGAGGCGCGGCCTTGCAGGCAGGGGGCCGCAGAGAAAAGTATTGCAACTGCGCTGCGCAAGCAGCATCTTATTATGCGGCTCTTTCTCTGCGGCTCCCTGCGCCCCCTGCGGTTAAAAAAACGCAGGAGCCGCGGATTGCCGAAGAGAAAGATAGCGTACCTCTGCGGTTCAAAACTTAAAAACATAGTGGTTTGAGTGCTTCCAACACAATAGAATCCACCGCCCGAAGGGCCTAGCATCGCCTGGTTTTGCGAAGCAAAATCAGGCAAGCATCCACTTAGCATCTTCCTCAGCATGCTCATCTCAAAAAAAACATTACACTAACCGTCATCAATCACCATAAATATGCCCCACCTCATCTGCTATGACATCTCCTCCGACACCCTGCGCGCCAAAACAGGCCGCAAAATCTTGGAGTTCGGTTTGGACCGCATCAATAAATCCGTATATTTAGGGACGGTTACCGACAGTTCTTTGACACAGTTGGAGGCGCTATTGTCGGGCTTGATCCAGCAAAAAGGCGAGCCGCACGACAGCCTCATCATCATACCTGTGACTGCTCAACAGGTGCAGGAAATGCGCGTATATGGCGAAAACGGCCTGGACAAGGACGAGCTTACGGGCGACAAGAGCACGTTGATCGTGTAGGAAGGTGGCTTTGGGGGGCAGGTTTTGGGTTTTAGGCTATAGGTTTTGGGTTGCAGCCC
>JACJXZ010000034.1 GCA_020636375.1 Lewinellaceae bacterium
GTTGAGGTCGGGAGCGGATTCGAACCGCCGTACGAGGTTTTGCAGACCTCTGCCTAGCCACTCGGCCACCCGACCTTTTCAGTTATCTGTTGCTGGTTCCCCTCGGCTCTGCTCGGGGTAAAATTTGTTGTTCGTTAACAGCGCTTTCGCCAGCGGAATGCAAATATACAGGTTTTTTCCTTTCGTTGCCCATTTGTAACCCAAAAAAGAGACAATAAGTTCAGGACGGGGCCGGTTGGTTTTCCGGGACGGGATGGACAGGTGACAGGATGGCGGCAGGCGGCGGCGCCCTATACCGGAGGGAGACAGGATTTACAGGATTTGGGGAGCCAAATGCTTGGGGTAGACAGGATGAAGAGGATTTACAGGTTTTTGCAGCTGGTTTAGCCTCCTCCCCCTTTCTCCGCCCGCCGTAGCTCTGCGAAGGTATGTGGGGGGATCAAGGGGTGCTACATGAACAGGATCATGCCTCCTCGCAGCAGCCCCGAAATTTTCCGGGCGCCAGGGCCTCCACCTTCTGCTACTGCCCCGCCAGGATTGCATCAACAATATAACCACTTCACCCCGAGCCTGTCGAAAGACAGCATTATAACAATATAACAATATAACAATATAACAATATAACAATATAACAGCACAACCAAGCCCTACCCATGCCGTTCAATCACCCGCTCGCACGCCTCGTCCAGCATGTGGAACACCCGGTCGAAGCCGTCGTCGTTCCAGTAGGGGTCGGGCACGTTGCGGTTGCTGCCGGGGTCGACGTAGTTGAGGATCATTTCCACTTTGTTTTCCTGCCGGCTGCCGTTGGCCAGGCGGAGGATGTCCTGGTAGTTGGAGCTGTCCATGGCCAGGATGAGGTCGTAGTCGTCCAGGTCGGCGGGTTGGATTTGGCGGGCCCGCTGGCGGGAGATGTCCAGGCCGTGCTGGCGGGCGGTGCTTACCGAGCGGGGGTCGGGCGGTTCGCCGACGTGCCAGAAGCCGGTGCCGGCGGAGTCCACCGTCCAGTCCAGCCCGTGTTCCCGGAGTTTGTGTTTCATAATGCCTTCCGCCAGGGGGGAGCGGCAGATGTTGCCCAGGCAAACCATCAGTATTTTCATGGAATTTGCGATTTATGTCGGATATTTGCGCTGAAAACGGGCGGGCGTTTATGTTGCATCGCCACTGGGTTTGTGCATTTTGGGAGGACTTCCCCTTTAGGGGATCGAGGGGCGGCGCCGGCAATGCACAAAGCCAGTGGCAGTTCTCAAAGCCCGCCATCCTTTTTAAGGATTACAGGCTAAATTTGTTTCAAACCCTGAAGCTTTTTATTTTCAGGGAAAACCATAAGCAATGAAAATCATAATTGCGGGGGCAGGGGATGTGGGTTTTCACCTGGCGGAGCTGCTGGCCTACGAAAACCAGGATATTGTGCTGATCGATTCCAACCAGGAGGTGCTGGACTACGCCGCTACGCACCTCGACGTGATGACCCTGCGCGGAGATTCCTCCTCCATTGACATCCTGGAGCAGGCGGAGGTCGGCCGGGCCAAGCTGGTCCTGGCCGTGACTACTTCCGAGAAGAACAACCTGGTGACGGCTATCCTGGCCAAGAAGATGGGCGCCCGGCAGGCCATCGCCCGGGTCAACAACCAGGAATACCTCTCCGAGTCGGAGCGCCAGCTGTTCCGCGAACTGGGCATCGACTCCCTCATCTCCCCGACGCTGCTGGCCGCCGAAGAGATTTACCGGCTGGTCAAGGAATGCTCGTTTACCGACCTCTTCGAATTCGAAGAGGGCAAGATCAACCTCGTGGGCATTACCCTCGACGAGTACTCCCCGCTGTCCAACAAGCTGGTGGCCGACATCCACGGCATCGACACCGACGTGACGCTGCGGCCCATCGCCGTCCTGCGCGGGCACCGCACCATCATCCCCCGGGGCAATACCATCCTGCGGCGCAACGACCACATCTACTTCATCACCCGCAAGGACAACATCGACCGGCTGATCAATATCGTGGGCAAGAAAAAGATCAAAGCGAAAAACGTGATGATCCTGGGGGGCACGTCCCTGGGGCTGGCCACTGCCCGGCGGCTGGAGAACGAATACAGCGTCACCCTCATCGAGAAGGACAAGGAGCGGTGCAAGGAACTGGCCGAACAGCTCCACAATACCCTGGTCATCAACGGCGATACCAGCAACATCGACCTGATGGAAGAGGAAGGGCTCAGCCAGATGGACGCCTTCATCGCCCTGACCAACAACTCGGAGACGAACATCATCGCCAGCCTGACCGCCAAAAACCACGGGGTGTACAAGACGATCGCCCAGGTGGAGAACAAGGAATACATCCACATCTCCCAGAATATCGGGGTGGACACCATGATCAACAAGAAGCTCATCGCGGCCAACAACATCTTCCGCTTCGTCCGAAAGGGACAGGTGGAGGCCATCACCAGCCTGCATGGCGTGGATGCGGAGATCATCGAGTACGTGGTGCACAAAAAGAACCAGATCACCCGTAAACCGCTGAAGGACCTGCACTTCCCGACAACGGCCCTGATCGGTGGGGTCATCCGGGGCGAGGACACCCTGATCCCGGACGGGGAGTTCCAGCTGCAGATCGACGACAAGGTGATCGTCTTCGCCCTGCCGGAAGCCATTACCAAACTCGAACAACTATTTCGTTAGCCCATGATCAACGTACGCCCCATCATCCGCGTCATCGCGGTCCTGCTGATGATCATCGGGGGGCTCATGTTTACCGGGCTGCCTTTTTCTTATTATTTCGACAGCGGCGACGCCTGGCCATTGTTCAGCTCGGGGCTGGTGTGCCTCATCATCGGCGGCATCCTCTGGCTCATCCGCCTGCCGGGCGGCAACGACATCAAAAAGCGGGAGGGGTACCTCATCGTAGCTATGGGGTGGCTGTCGATGGTGACTTTCGGCATGCTGCCATACCTGTTCAGCGGAGTCATCCCCGACGTGGTGGGCGCCTTTTTTGAAACAGTCTCCGGCATGACGACCACCGGGGCTTCGGTGCTCAACGACATCGAGGCCGTACCCGCCGGCATCCTCTACTGGCGCAGCCTGACCCAGTGGATCGGGGGCATGGGCATCATCGTCCTCACCGTGGCTATATTTCCCCTGCTGGGCATTGGCGGCATCGAGCTGTTCGTGGCGGAAGCGCCCGGGCCGACCTCCGACAAGCTGCACCCCCGCATCCGGGAAACCGCCAAGCGGCTGTGGCTGATCTACGTCGCCCTGACCGGCGCTCTGACGCTCATCCTGTACTTTGCCGGCATGACCTTCTACGAGGCCATCAACCACGCCTTCACGACCATGGCCACCGGCGGGTTTTCTACCAAAAACGCCAGCATGGCCTTTTATGATACGCCTGCGATCCAGTATCCCATCGCCCTGTTCATGTTTTTTGCCGGGACCAATTACACGGTCATTTACTTCAGCCTGAAGGGCAAGTTCAGCAAGGTGTGGGCCAGCGACGAGTTCAAGGCCTATATCTTCATCGTCGTCCTGCTCAGCGCCGTGGTTACCCTGGCCGTGAAAAGCAGCACTGGCCTGCCCTGGGAGAAGGCCTTCCGCGACAGCATTTTCCAGGTCGTTTCCATCATCACCACCACCGGGTTCGTATCGGCCGACTACACCAGTTGGGGCAACAGCCTGACCATGCTCTTCTTCGTGCTGATGTTCCTGGGGGCCAGCGCCGGCTCCACCAGCGGGGGCATCAAGCTGATCCGCCACCTGGTGTTCTTCAAGAATTCCTTCCTGGAGTTCAAGCGCATCCTGCACCCCCGGGCCATCGTGCCGCTGAAGCTCAACGGGCAGGTGGTCACCGGCCGCATCCTCACCCACATCATCATCTTCCTGCTGCTGTACCTGATGCTCTTCGTCACCGGCGCCATCATCGTCTCGGCTATGGGGCTGGATTTCCTGACCGCCATCGGGGCAGTGGCCACCTCGCTGGGCAACGTCGGCCCGGGCATCGGGGAGGTGGGCCCGGTCGACAACTTCGCCTGGCTTTCTCCCCAGGTGAAGTTCTTTTTGTCGATACTGATGCTGCTGGGGCGCCTGGAGCTGTTTACGATCCTGGTGTTGTTTACGCCTTATTTCTGGAAGTCGAACTAATATGGGATTTTTTCAATGTTCCTTCCCTTCTGCTGCCGGAATATCCCGCCTGGACATTACCTTTGTCAAAAAGGGCTGGATATATGCAGATCAACGGTAAGCACTACCGAACCATTTGGCTGAAGGAGGGGGCGGAACCCACCGTCCAGGTCATCGACCAGCGCCGCCTGCCCCATGCGCTCGTCATCGAAGACCTGAACACGCCGGAAGACTTTGTCCGCGCGATTCGCGAGATGCACGTGCGGGGCGCGCCGCTCATCGGCGCTACCGCCGCCTATGCGGTGTACAATGCGCTGTATCACGCGCCGCTGGACAAGCGCCGGCTGGGCAAGTACGTCCGCGACACCGTAGACGTGCTTTTGAATACCCGCCCTACTGCCGTCAACCTTTCTTATGCCCTCGAACGGATGATGAAGGCCATCGAGCCGGCCGAAGAGATCAGCGAAATGGTGCAGGTGGCCCTGCAAACGGCCGAAGCGATTACTGAAGAAAGTATCGAACACTGCAAGGCCATCGGCGAGCACGGCCTGGATATCATCCAGAAGATCAGCAAAAAAAAGAAGGGCGAACCGGTCAATATCCTCACCCACTGCAACGCCGGCTGGCTGGCCTGTATCGACCACGGCACCGCCACCGCCCCTATCTACGCCGCCCACGACGCCGGCATCCCCGTCCACGTCTGGGTCGACGAAACCCGCCCCCGCAACCAGGGCGCCAACCTCACTGCCTACGAACTGCTCCAGCACGGCGTGCCCCACACCGTCATTACCGACAGCGCCGGCGGCCACCTGATGCAGCACGGCATGGTCGACCTGGTGCTCGTCGGCAGCGACCGGACGACGCTGCGCGGCGACGTGGCCAACAAGATCGGCACCTACCTCAAAGCACTGGCCGCCCGCGACAACCGGGTGCCTTTCTACGCCGCCCTGCCTTCCTCCTCTTTTGACTGGTCGCTGAACGACGGCCTGAAAGAAATCCCTATCGAAGAGCGCGACCCCGACGAGGTGCGGTACGTTCACGGCTGGTTCAACGGCAAGATCTACAAGGTGCTGATTACTCCACAGGATACAAAAGCCGCCAACTACGCCTTCGACGTCACGCCCGCTGCCCTGGTGACCGGCCTGATCACCGAACGGGGCGTTTGCCGGGCGTCAAAGCGGGGGATACAGAAGTTGTTCCCGGAGGCGGGGAAGTGAGGGGGTGACAAGGAGAGGGGGAGAATGGGGGGCGGTTCCTTTTTGTGCCTCTTGCTCGGTTTTAGGTCTTAGGCTGTAGGCTTTAGGGGCAACCCAGGCCTAATCGGGCACTCAACAGTCGCCTAAAACCTAAATCCTAAATCCTCCTAACACCGAAGGGGCGCAATTTCGCATCGCGCCCGTTCATACACAAATTAATTCTGTCCGCCTACTTGAACATTAAACTATGTTTCGTTCGCGAGAGGCTGTGCCTCGATGCGGTATACCGGGCAAGTCTCTGACTTGCGAATGCCGCTTATGTCGCTTGTTTACGCCAGTCGGAGACTGGCCCGTTGTCCCGCATCGCGTCATAGACGCTCGCGAACGAGAGTTTCTACCGCTCACCGCCCCATCCCCCCCTTCCCCGGCTCGTGCACCCACAGCACCTCCTTCGGCGGCGGGGCCAACTCCAGCGACTTTTCCTCATAATCGATATGGTGGAGCAGGTAGCGCATGGCCGCAATGCGCGCCACTTCCCGGATATTGCCCTTGATGACCACCCAGGGGCTGAAGGGCATAGACGTGCGCTCGTACATAATGTTCTTGTATCGCGTGAATTCGTCCCACTTCTCCTGGGCCAGCAGGTCGACCGGGCTGACTTTCCACTGCTTGAGGGGGTCGGAGAGGCGGTCTTCGATGCGGTGGCGCTGGACTTCCATGTCGATCGAGAACCAGAACTTGAACAGGATGATCCCGTCTTCGGTGATCATCTGTTCGAACAAAGGGGCCTGCTTCATGAACATTTCGTATTGCCTGTCCGTGCAGAAGCCCATGACCGGCTCCACGACAGCCCGGTTGTACCAGCTGCGGTCGAAAAACACAATCTCGCCGGCATTGGGCAACTCCTGGACGTAGCGCTGGAAGTACCACTGCCCCTTTTCCACCTCCGAGGGCTTGCCGAGGGCGACGATGCGGTAGTGCCGGGGGTTGAGGAACTGGGAAAAACGAAAAATGGCGCCGCCTTTGCCCGCCGTATCCCGCCCTTCGAAGATGATGGCCAGGCGCAGGCCGTTCTCGTAGATGTGTTTCTGTAGTTTGAGCAGTTCTACCTGGAGGAAATACAGGTCGTGCACATACGCAGGGTTGATGCTGTAGTGCTGCAGGACCTGCTTGTCGAAAACCTCGTCCTGCCCGGGTTTCATCTGTTCCATTCTGGTTATTCTGTTTATTTCTTAAAGATAAAATAAACGGCCAGAACCAGACAGGCAAAGCCCGCAAAATGGTTCCACCGAAAGCTTTCCGTCTTGAAGAAGAGAAGGGAAAAAACGAGGAAAACGCACAGCGTAATCACTTCCTGCAACACCTTCAGCTCCACCAGGGCGAAGGGGCCGCCGTATGATTTGTAGCCGATCCGGTTGGCGGGCACCTGCAGGCAGTATTCGAAAAAAGCGATCAGCCAGCTGATCACGATGACGCCGAACAGGCCCAGGCCGTCCAGCCATTTGATCTCTCTGAACTTCAGGTGACCGTACCAGGCAAAGGTCATAAAAATGTTGGACAGCACCAGCAGGGCGATGGTGGCAAAGGTGGTCTTCATATATTGAGCCGCAGCTTCCTCTGTTTTGGGTACATGGACTGGTTTCGCCGGGAACCGTCACCCTGAAACCGTAAAAAAATGAATTCGGACGGCCTATTTTTTCAGGACCACCTTATACAAGTCTTTCCGCCGGTCTTTCAGGATATTGACGCTTCCGTGTTCATGCAATTCCTTCAGCAGTTCCAGGCTGACGTCGGCAATGACCGTCATCTCCGTATTCGGAGTGGCCTCGGCCCGCACGGCGTTGGTCGGGAAGGCGAAGTCGGAAGGCGTGAAGATGGCCGACTGGGCGTAGTTGATGTCCATGTTGTTCACCCGGGGCAGGTTGCCTACGGCGCCGGCGATGACGACGTAACACTCGTTCTCTATGGCGCGGGCCTGGGCGCAGAGGCGCACGCGGTTGTAGCCGTTCTGGGTGTCGGTCAGGAAGGGCACGAAGAGGAGCTGCATGCCCTGGTCGGCGTAGATGCGGGCCAGCTCCGGGAATTCCACGTCGTAGCAGATCAGGATGCCCACCTTGCCGCTGTCGGTGTCGAAAACCTTGACCTTATCGCCGCCGACCATGCCCCAGGCGTCGCGTTCGGAGGGAGTGATCTGTATCTTCTGGAATTTTTCCCAGGTGCCGTCGCGGCGGCAGAGGTAAGAAACATTGTAGAGGTGGCCGTCGTCTTCCACTTTAGGCATGCTGCCGGTGATGATGTTGACGTTGTAGGAGACGGCAAACTCGATGAATTTATCCCGCAGGCGGATGGTGTAGGCGGCCAGTTCGCGGATGGCGCGGGCTTCGCCCAGGTGGTTGTAATCCGCCATCAGGGGCGCCTCGAAGAATTCCGGAAAGAGGATAAAGTCGGACTGGTAGTCGCTGACGGCGTCGACGAAGTATTCTACCTGTTCGATCAGGGCGTCGAAGTTGCGGAACAGGCGCATCTGCCACTGTACGATACCGATGCGGACGACATCTTTGGGCAGGTTGATCAGCTTTTCCTCCTCCTGGTAGTAGATGTTGTTCCATTCGAGCAGGGTAGCGTATTCTTTCGGCGCCCTTTCCTCCGGCAGGTAATTGCGGATGATCTTCCGCACGTGGAAGTCGTTCGAAAGCTGAAAGGTGAGGGTGGGGTCGTAGATCTCCTTGAGTTTCACACTGTTGATATACTGCCGCGGGGTCAGCTCGTCGCTGTAGTCTTTGTAGTTGGGAATACGCCCGCCGACGATGATGGAACGCAGGTTGAGGTTTTCGCAGATTTCCTTGCGGGCGTCGTACAGCCGCCGCCCCAGGCGCATGCCGCGGAATTTGGGATGGACGAAAAGTTCGATCCCGTACAGCACGTCGCCCTCCGGGTCATGGGTGCTGAAGGTGTCGTTGCCGGTAATCTGATGGTAGGTATGGTTGTCGCCGAATTTGGCGTAATCGACAATGATCGAGAGCGCACAGGCCGCCACCTTGCCATCGACCAAAACACAAAGTTGGCCTTCGGGAAAAATTTCCAGGAGTTTGTCGATCGACTTCTTCTTCCAGTGGGCGGCCGTTATTCCGGAATAGGCTTCTTTGATGGCCTTTTTGAGGCTCAGATAGTCTTCCAGTTCCAGGTTGCGGAGTTCAATTCTTTTGGTGGCTACTTCTTCCATGTATTATCAGCTTTTGTAACTTGTTTTCCAGTTGCTGGCAGTATTTAAGAACGCTTTTCCGGCCCATGTGTTTGGAGTGCGGCCGCATCTTCCCTCTACCCCGCCTCAAACTTATACCCCACCCCGTAAACCGTCTTCACGTAATCGCTGAACCCATGATCGGCCAGTTTTTTGCGCAGGTTTTTGACGTGGGCGTAGATAAAATCGAAGGAAACGGCGTCTTCCATATAATCCCCCCAGAGGTGTTCGGCGATGCTTTCTTTGGTGATGACCCGGTTTTTGTTGCGGGCCAGAAAAACGAGGATCTCGAACTCCTTGCGGGTGAGGTTCACCAGGAGGCCGTCGGCCAGCACGATGCGCTCTTCCAGCTTAATGAGCAGGCCGCCGAAGGACAGCGCCTTGCTGTAGTCGCCTGCCTTTCGGCGCATGACGGCCTTGATCCGGGCGTGGAGTTCTCCCAGGTCAAACGGAATAGACAGGAAGTCGTCGGCACCTTCTTCCAGCCCCTGGATGCGCTCCTCCACCGGGCTGCCTGCCGCAAACAGGATGATGCCGGTCTGGGTATCTTCTTCCCGCATCATCTGCACCAGCCGCAGGCCGTCCCGCCCGGGAAGGCCCGCATCGATCAGCACACAGTCATAGTCGTAATTATTCAGCTTTTTGTATCCCTCCTGATAAGTGTTGGCCAGCTCGCATACATAACCCTCGCGCTTGAAAAAGCGGAGCATTCTGGACAGCAATTCTTGGTCATCCTCAACGATCAGGAGCTTCATTAAAATCAGGGGTTACGCTGCTCCGCCGCAACCGGTTTTCCGGCGGGGCAACCGCAAAATACGGAACAGGGAATAATAATTCTTCCGCGCCTCCAATTTATTCAGAATTCTTTCAGAATCCCACCTCTCTTTTGCAGGAAAAATCAAAGGCCACCAGCCGGAAAAATGGAATCACTGGTCCAATCGAACGAACAGCTTTTCGAGGCGCTCATCACGGGTATTCTCACGGAAGGATACGCTATAGCGGACGGGTTCCTGAGCCCGCCGGAGGTACAGCGCATCCTGGATGCCTCCGCCGCTTCCTATGAGCAGGGGGGCTTCAATATTGCCGGCATCGGGAAAAAACAACACTACCAACTCAATCAGGAGATCCGCGGCGACCACATTCAGTGGCTCGACCACCACAATCCCCCGCCGGCCTGCCTGCCTTTTTTTGACCGGCTCGGGGAAATGATCCAATACTTCAACCGCAGCCTCTACCTCGGCATCCGGGATATGGAGCTGCATTTTGCCGTTTATCCGGTGGGAGCCTTCTACAAACGTCATCTGGACGTTTTTCAGCACACCAGAGCCAGAAAAATATCAATAATTTGTTATCTTAACTTTGATTGGGTCCCGGAAGACGGCGGACAACTGCGCCTCTATTTCCCGCAGGAAGACGGCACTGAACAACATACCGATATTCTGCCGCTCGCGGGCCGCCTGGTTTGCTTCAACAGCCAGAGCCTCGAACACGAAGTCCTGCCTGCCCGACGACGGCGATACAGCATCACCGGTTGGCTGAGAGACGAACTGTCTTTTTTTGACCCCCCCTTGCCAGGCAACATTTAACCCTCGCAAGGGGGGCTTCATTTACAGGAAGCTATTTCATAACACCATCAATCAAAAACAATGATCCATCCACACACCCGCCTACAGTTCATCAACGAAGAGATGGGCTATGGTGTTTTTGCCACTCAGTTCCTGCCCAAAGGCACCATCACCTACGTGAAGGACAGCCTCGAGCTGGAGATCGCTCCGGAAGCTTTCGAACATTATTCCCCCGAAATGCAGGAGGTGATCGAAAAATACTCCTATATCGACGAGAAGGGCGTCCGCATCGTAAGCTGGGATTTCGCCAAATACGTCAACCACTGCTGCAACTGCAACACCATGAGCACCGGCTACGGCTTCGAGATCGCTATCCGGGATATTCAGCCCGGCGAACAGATCACCGACGAATACGGCATCTTCAACATCAGCCGGGAGATGGAGCTGCAGTGCCACCACAACAACTGCCGCCGCCGGCTCAGCCCCGGAGACTTCGAAAAGTACTACCGGCACTGGGACGAACAGCTCCGGAGCGCCCTCTCCAACCTCCTCGCCGTAGACCAGCCGCTCCTGCCGATCGTCGGCCCGCAGGCACAGGAGGATTGCATGGCCTACCTCCAGGGCAAGGCCCCCTACCGGTCGGTCTATAACCTCAAATACTTCCCGCAGCACGCCTCCAACGGAGCAGAGGTAAGGCGGTAAACCGGCCGGGTGAAATTCTCCGGGCTTTTGCTTACTTTTGTGTAAGTAGACGGACTGAGACTTGGAAATACGCGGAAAAGCACAGAAATGCCCGCCAGGCTTAGGGCATGTTTGGAGGTAGTTATTTGGACTGCAAATGACTACCTCCAAACATGCACAGGCAGCCCCTCCCTTTCTGTCGCATTTCCACACACCTCCACTTTGGCGGCCCTTACCTCAAAACTCCCAAACCCAAAGGCGATATCAAAGCGATGAAGAACCCAGTTACGATCCTGCAACACGACGCCCCGGTAATCGAAGAGCTTCTGCTGGAAGAAGTTCCCCCCGGAGAGATCCAACGATTTTTGCTCCACCTGGTAACGGACGGCATGGGGCTGCCGGTTTTCATTCCCATCATCATCGCCCGGGGCATGGAAGACGGGCCGGTGGTGGGCCTGACCGCCGCCGTGCATGGCAATGAGCTGAACGGCATCCCCGTCATACAGCGGCTCTTCCGGGAAGTGCGCCCCCGGGAACTGCGGGGCACGCTGGTGGGCGTGCCGGTCGTCAACATCCCCTCTCTGCTGCGCAAGCGGCGCCGCTTCATCGATGGCACCGACCTGAACCACATCATGCCCGGCAAGCCCGACGGCAACGTCAGCCAGGTATACGCCTACCGCATCGTCAACTGGATCGTCAACAAATTTGACTACCTCATCGACCTGCACACCGCCAGCTTCGGCCGGGTCAACTCCTATTACATCCGCGCCGACATGTCGGCCCCCGAGACCCGCAAAATGGCCCTGCTGCAAAACGCCCAGATCATCGTTCACAACCCGCCTTCCGACGGTACCCTACGCGGCGCGGCCGACGCCCTCGGCATCCACGCCATCACCCTGGAAGTCGGCAACCCGAATACTTTCCAGAAGGGCCTCATCCGCTCAGGCCTCACCGGCATCCACAACCTGCTGAACGACCTGAAAATGACCGACGCCGAGTTCGAAGCGCCGGAAAGCCCGGCCGTCACCTGCCGCCATTCCTACTGGCTGTATACCGACACGGGGGGCATCCTTACCGTCTACCCTTCCGTCGCCCAAATGGTAAAAGCCGGCGAAGTGGTCGCCACCCTGAGAAATATCTTCGGCGACCTCATCCGGGAATATACCGCGCCGGAAGACGGCATCGTCATCGGCAAGAGCGTCAGCCCCATCAACCAGACGGGAGGGCGGATACTGCACCTGGGAATATTGGAAAGGAATGATGGAATGATGGAATGATGGAATTTTACCCGGCCGAGGCACGAGGACGGGGATGGGCAGGGAAGATTCCCAAAATTCATTCATTCATTCATTCATTCACTTCATATACACCTCCAGGTTCTCCGCCCGTTGCCGGCCGGTGAGGCGCCCGCCGGCGCCTGGGGCTTCCCGGATCGCGGGCAGGTAGCTGCGCTCCAGGAAGGCCGTGCCGGGGCCCTGGCCGACCTGCGACAATTTGTCCTTGGCCAGGATGATACTGGTAGCGCCGACGTCATTGGTGCTGAAGATGCGGGCGTCGCCTTCATTCTCGCCGTTAATGGTCAGCACTACGTTTTCATAGTTAAATGGATTTGTGATCGTTAATGCGTTCCAACAACCCGGAAAACGACTTGCTTCCTCCTGCCCCCACTGGAAGCTCCGTTAAAGTGGCTTAAAATATTGTTAAAGGAGGCAAGGGGAAAAGACGAGCGGAAGCTCAAATGAAAAAAGGACAGAGCAGCTATATCAGAAGGGGCAAAATCCCTGTTTCCCTGAATTTGGGGCGAGGTTATAAAAAAGCCTCTCGGCACTTTTGGCCAAGAGGCTGCAATTCTCCCAACACTTAAATGGTTTTTTCGTGTGTTCTGTGCTACTTTGTTTGAGTTAAGAGACGAAAACTAATGATTTGCCAGGGCACACGGTTGATATTTCTTACCTGAACAAAGCTCTTTTTCATTATCTCACAAAGAAAAACAGAATCCCACAATCCTTCAATTGCATAAAAATGTGAAAATCATGTATTTTTCTTTCCCAACGGCCACATCATTACATAAAAATGTGATAAATTTAAGGGTCTCGAATTCGAGTATTTCCCTGGCCGCAATAGCCCATTAGTTGTATGATTTTGCAGGGAACCTGAATTCAGCCATTATGAAACAAATTGCACTGATAGAAGATGACCCAAAGCTTCTGAAGCGGATGGCAATCTTTCTTAACAGGCAGAAGGGATTGGAATGCACTATCACATCCAGTTCTTTAGGGGAGTTTTTCGAATGCCTTGGCGATAGCCAGGAGCCTGGCCTTTTGTTACTCGATATCGAACTTGCCGATAAGACCAACACGCTTGCCCATCTCCGGAAGATCAAAAACCTATTGCCGGATACCAAAATCCTCGTCATCACCGGGCACAACCACCCGGAGTACCTGCTCTTGTCCTTACAACAGGGAGCGGACGGCTTTTTCCTCAAAGGGTCCGGCCTGAACCGGCTGCTTCAGGCTATAGAAGCAACCTTCGCCGGGGGCGCCTTCCTGGATCCGGAAGCAGCCGTGCATATGGTATCCTACCTGCGGAAGGAAAGGCCGATACCGCATAACGGATTTTCAGGCCACAACGAGGCGCCCGACGCGGATCTCCTCCAACCAGGCCTCATGCTTAGCGCCCGGGAACAACAAGTGGCCCGGGGCCTGACAGCAGGGCAAAGCTACAAAGAGATCGCCCGCGCTATCAACCTCTCGATCAATACCGTCCGCCATTATGTGAAAGTGCTGTATAAAAAATTTGACGTCAGCAATAAGGTACAGCTCAGCAACAAATTGAAGGAGTACGTGGAATAAGCCTCTATCCGGTAAAATCAGATCAACAATGGATGGAAAAGCGTTCGTCTTTTTGGTGGGGGGCGCCCTTGTGTTATTTTGCTTTCCGATAACGCTGTGGGCCGTCGACATCAACCGGGACAGCCTGATCGAAGAACTCAAAAATGCGCCCGGCAACAGCGAAGTGCGGGCCGAACTGCTGTTGCAGCTCAGCGAGTCGTATGCCAAAGATGTGCCGGATGAAGCTATCCTTTTTGGGGAAGAACTGATCCGGCAGGCTACCCTGCTGGGATCGCCGGAATTGCTCTACCGAGGCCACATGGCCACCGGGGTAGCCTATGCGGTAAAGGGTACGGATCCGGAGGCCGCCCTGCGGCACTTCATTGACGCGCTCGACATTTCTAAAGGGGAAGCAGGGGCGGAATGGGAACTGCGCCAGGTGAAAAGCCGGATCAACATCGCCGGCATCCACTGGCAGTTGGAAAATATCGGGACGGCGCTGGCCTACGCCTATCAGAATATCGCCCAGCTGCAGGCCATGGATACTCCCCTGACCCTCGCAGACGCCTATCGCACCGCCGCCCTCATGCACCGGACGGCAGAGAACTACGATTCCACCTTCTATTACCTCAAACTGGCTCAGGCCATTTACAAAAAACAGGGCGCAGCCTATGCGGAGGCTTCCACGCTCAATACCTTGGCCAAGGCCTATCAGCAAACCGGCCTTCATGAGCAAGCGCAGCACATACTATACGCAGCGCATCACTATGCTCAGGCTCACCGGGACTCCATCCTCCTGCGGGATACTTATCAGGGGCTGGCAACTGCCTATCTTCGGCTCAACCGGCCGGATAGTGCCGAATATTATGCCCGGGCCCTGCTGAATGAAGCCCTGGAAAAAAGCCTGTTGTCCGAAACAGCCATCGGCTACGAACTTTTGTCCGAACTCTTTGACAAGACCAACCAGCCGGATAGCGCGCTGTTTTATTACCGCCAGTATGCCGGGGCGAGGGAAAAGCTCATCAGCGATGAAAAAACACGGGCTATCCAGGAAATGGACACCAGATACCGGGTCCAGGAAAAAGCCCGGGAAAACCGGATACTACGCGAACAATACGGGCTGGTGAAATTCAGGAACACCTTGTTGCTGATCAGTTCTCTCCTGTTTTTGATCCTGATCGCCGTGATCGCCTTTTTTTACCGCCGGCTGCAACGGCGCAAAGCGGAACTGGAAAGGCTGAACATGGATATCACACACATTAACTCCCGGTTAATGGCCCTGATGAATGAGAAGAAACACATGGTCAGCCTGATCGCCCACGACATTCGCAACCCCCTCTCTCTCATTCAGCTCAATACCAGCGCCCTGGCCGAAACCAACGCCCTTAAAGAAGAAGAACAACAGGAAATACTGTCCGAGATCGAACAGGCTACCGCCGAGATCGACCGCGCCTGCCTCCGGATCATGGAGGTCGAAAACCAAACGGAAAAACCGGCGCCGGCGCAAGATCTGCCCTTCGACCTCATCCCGGCCCTGAAAAAATCAATCCGGGAATTTAATCCTTTTGCCCGGAGTAAATCCATCAGCCTGCAGTTTCACGCCAATGAACCCCGGGTGGACGTTACCGGCGACCCCTTCCTGTTCCGGCACATCATCGCTAACCTGCTCTCCAATGCCATAAAATTTTCTCCTCCGGATACGAAGGTCGAAGTCGTACTGCTTTCCCGTGATCATGAATTTTCCATTACAGTTAAAGACGAAGGCCCCGGCCTGTCTACCCAACAACAAAAAGCGCTTTCCTCCACAGGTAAAGCCCTCCCCGAAATGCCTTCTCCCGGCAGGCCTTCCCGGGGAAAAGGCCTGGTGCTGACACACCGGTACGTCGAGGCTATGGGCGGGAAATTATCTGTTGAAAGCCATCCCGGCGAAGGGGCATCCTTCACCGTCCGCTTTCCCTTTTCCAAACCCTCGTAAAACAGGAAGAGTGAAGCCCGCAGCTCCACTCTTTCCCGGATACTAGTTGTGAAATTGGGAATGCTTGTTTGACCTCCTGGCGGTGATGCTACAAATATAATTAAATTTTTTAATATTAAAGATATTTTAAATGCGTTCCGGCTGAGAATCTAACCAGGCTGAGAGCTATCCGGCGGCTACCCTTTGGGCAAAAAAAAGGCGGCCACCTCGCTGATGGCCGCCGCACTGGGATTGTTTGACTAGTTTGTAGGGTTGAGCTAATTGCTACACTA
>JACJXZ010000035.1 GCA_020636375.1 Lewinellaceae bacterium
AAAAGCCCCCCAAACCACTGTAAATAAGTGACTTGGAGGGCTTGATATTGGGGTGGGCGCAGATGGATTCGAACCAACGACCCCCTGCTTGTAAGGCAGGTGCTCTAAACCAACTGAGCTATGCGCCCTTTTTCTGTCCGGCACTTCGCTTTTGGCTCAACGGCCCTCCCGACGTATGTCGGGATGCTCTAAACCAACTGAGCTATGCGCCCTGTTTAGGGAAGGGTGCTCTAAATCCCGCTCCGGGAGCGGGAAGCTATGCGCCCTCCTTTCAAATGCGAGTGCAAATATATATGCTTTACCCATCCACCGCAAGCTTTCCAAGTGAAAATTTTGAAAAAATATTTGGCCGCCCGCCGGCGTTCAATGGCAGGACGCTCTGGGATAACCCTTGAAAACCCTTAACTTGGCGTTCTGATTAAACCATCGTGCCCCATGAAGAAGTTCCTCCGGCGCCTCGCCGTCATCCTGCTCGTCTTTTTTGCCGTCCTGGTCGGGGCGGTGGCCGTCATTGCCGGCCTGTTCGAAGACAAGGTCGGGCGGCAGATCACCAAAGAGCTGAACAAGCAGCTCAAATCGGAGCTGGTGATCCGGGATTTCGAGCTGACCGTCATCCGCACCTTCCCCAATGTGGCGGCCAACCTGAAGGGGGTCACCCTGAAAGACACCCGCGGCGGCGCCTTGCTGGAAGCAGAGGAGCTTTCCTTCCGCTTCGGGCTGATGAGCCTTTTCAGTTCTAAAATAAAAGTGCGCTCGGTGGTCGTCAGCAACGGGGCGCTGAATATCGAGATCGACCGGCAGGGCAACCCGAACTACGACATCTTCGTGGAATCGGAAGGGGAGGAAGAGGCCAGCTCTACTGCCGTCGACATCGAACTGGCCCGCCTGCGCAACGTCGAGCTGATCTATGCCGACCAGAGTGCCCGCCAGGCCGTCTCCGCCCTGGTCAACGACGCCACCTTCTCCGGCGAGTTCTCCGCCCGCCAGTTTTCTCTGAAGAGCGAGGCGGACATCACTTCCCGCTTTGCCGACATCGACGGCGTCCGCTACCTGCCGGGCAAAAACATCGCCTACGACGCCAGCGTCCTCGTCAACCTGGAGGAGGGCAGCTACGACATCGAGGAGGCCGCCCTGGAAGTGGAGGGCAACGCCTTCAAGGTGGACGGCACGATCGAAAGCTGGGAGAGCGGTACCTACTTCGACCTCTACGCCAGCAGCGACAACGGCAACCTGGAGGGGGTGCTGGCCCTGCTGCCGGAGCAGTACGCCAATAGCCTGGCGGACTTTTCCAGCTCGGGCAAGTTCAACTTCAACGCCCTCGTCAAAGGGCAGTACAACCAGCAGCAAAGCCCGGAACTCCGCGTGGAGTTCGGCCTGCAGGACGGACGCCTGTCCAGCCCCCGCCTCGACAACCCGCTGAAGGACGTGAGCTTCAACGCCGTGTTCACCAACGGCAAGTACCGCGACAACAGCTCCTCCGTGTTTACCCTGGAGAGCTTCAAAGGCTACTTCAACCGCGAGCTGGTGGAAATGCGCCTGGAGGTGGCCAACCTCGACGAGCCGGTGATCGACTTTTCGCTGGACGGGGTGGTGCCCCTCGAGTCGGTTTATAAGTTCCTGGGCAACCCCAACATCACCGGCGGCGGCGGCGAGGTGGAGATCAAAAGACTACAGTTGAACGGCGCTTACCGGGACATGATCGACCCGGCCCGCATCTCCCGCGTACAGGCCAGCGGATCGCTGGCGTTTGACGACGCCTCCCTGGCGGTCAAAGAGGAACAGATTCTTTTCGACCGGGGCGAGCTGCGCCTGGAGGGCAACCGCATGGCCGTCGAAGGGCTGCGCATCGAAGGGGCCGGCAGCGACATCTCCTTCCAGGGCTCCGCCTACAACATCCTGCCCGTCCTGTTCGCCGACTCGGTGAACAGCCAGAACGTGGAGCTGCTCTTCGACGCCAGCCTGGTGGCCAAATCACTCGACCTCGACCGGCTGATGAAATTCTCCGCCCTTTCTCCGGAAGAGGAGCAGGCGCCCGAGGAGGTGAAGGACTCCCTCAAGGTGGCCGTCGTGCAGAAACGGGAAGCCGTGACCAGCTTCCTCAAGGGCAGCTTCAACGCCGATGTGGAGGCCTTCAACTACAACCTCATCGACGGCAGCAACTTCAAAGGCAAACTGGAGTTCGACAACAACATCATGGGCATCCGCGGCGAGGTGGACGCCTTCAGGGGCCGGCTCCAGGTGGACGGGCAGACCTACTTCGAGGACGAGCCCCGCCTGGAGGCCAAGCTGACCTGCAAGGCCATCGACGTGACCGAGTTCTTCCGCCAGTCGGAAAACTTCGGCCAGGAAGTCCTCAAAGCCGAAAACCTCAAGGGCAAACTCGACGCCCTCATCGCCATCTACGCCTACTGGGACGAGGAGGGCAATTTCGACATGGACAAGCTTCGCGTACTGGCGGGCGTGGCCATCAAGGACGGCGAGCTGCGGGATTTCGGGATGCTGGAATCCTTCTCCACCTTCGTCAAGATCAAGGATCTGGAGCAAATCCGCTTCGTCGATATGCAGAACTTCCTGGAAATCCGCAAACAGCGGCTCTACCTGCCCGCCATGTTCATCCGCAGCAACGCCCTCAACATGACCATCAGCGGGGAACACACCTTCAACAACGAGATCGAGTACAACATCAAGGTCAATGCCGGGCAGGTGCTGGCCGACCGCTTCAGGCGCTACGACCCCAGCCTGAAACCCCGGCCGGCCCGCCGCAGCGGCACCTTCAACCTCTACTACGCCATCCTCGGCACGATCGACCAGTACAACATTCAATCCTCCAAACGGCGCGTCAAGTCGGATTTCGAACAGAGCGAGATCCGCAAGCGCGAAATCCAGCGGGGCCTGGAGCAGGCCTTCGGCATCGTGCAACTGCTCGACGAGCCGGAAGACTGGAAGGATATTCCCGAGTATAACCATGGGAAGGAAGAGGAGTATCTGGATTTTGATATGGAGGGGGGGAAGTAGGGATGTTGGACGCCAGAGCCGAAGCGGTGAAAAAAGAAGCTGCCGGGCAGCTTCAGCGTTATCTGCGGTTTGACGATTACCTGCAAAATCTCGAGAATCTAAAGGCTTATGTAGTATTGTTTGTGGGCAATGAAGGGATGGCGATAGAGGTAAACAAATAATTTCTGCCTAGGCTGGTAGCCGCCCCGGCCCTATCCTGCCAAACCAGTATTTTTCTTAACTTCGCCCCCTGTTACGCACACCGCCAATCCAGTTTCTACCCCGGCTTCGCCATAGCCGGAAACTGGATTGGCGGTGTCAAAAGCAAGCCCTAAGATGGATAAAACCTATTACATCAGTGCCGGGACACTGACCCTCGAGCGTATAGCCCGGGCGCTGAAAGACGACTGCCAACTCACCCTCTCCGAAGAGAGCCGCCGGCGCATCCAACACTGCCGCGACTACCTCACCGGCAAGCTACAGCAATCCGACGAGCTGTTCTACGGCATCAACACCGGCTTCGGCGCCCTGTGCAACATCCAGATTTCCAAAGAAGAGACGGAAGCCCTGCAGTACAACCTGGTGCGGTCGCACGCCTGCGGCATGGGAGAGGAAGTGCCGCCGCAAATCGTCCGCCTGATGCTGCTGCTGAAGGTGCAGAGCCTTTCCCACGGCTATTCCGGCGTGCGCCTGGATCTGGTGGAGCGCCTCGTGGAATTTTTCAACCTCGGCATCCTGCCCGTCGTCTACGAGCAAGGCTCCCTGGGCGCTTCGGGCGACCTGGCGCCGCTGGCCCACCTCAGCCTGCCGCTGGTCGGGCTGGGCGAGGTTTATTATAACAATGAAAAGCGGCAGGCGGCTGAAGTGCTGTCTGCCCTGGGCATTGAACCCCTGCGCCTGCAGGCCAAGGAGGGCCTGGCCCTGCTGAACGGCACCCAGTTCTCTGCCGCCTATGCCGGCTGGTGCCTGCTGGAAGCCCACCGCCTGTCCGGTATTGCCAACCTCTGCGCCGCCGCCTCCGTCGATGCTTTCGACTGCCGCCTGTCACCCTTCGACGAGCGCCTGCACGCCATCCGCGCCCACGAAGGGCAGCAGAAGGTTGCCGGCGACATCCGCCAATGGCTGGGCGGCAGCGGCCTGGCCGTGCGCGACAAGTACTACGTGCAGGATCCCTACGCCTTCCGCTGCGCGCCCCAGGTGCACGGCGCCAGCTGGGACGCCATCAAGCATACCGAGCGCGTCTTCCTCACCGAGGCCAACGGCGTGACCGACAACCCCAACATCTTCCCCGATTCGGACGCCATCCTCTCCGGTGGCAACTTCCACGCCCAGCCCCTGGCCCTGGTGCTCGACTACCTGGCCATCGCCCTGGCCGAACTGGGCAGCATCTCGGAGCGGCGCACCTACCAGCTCATCTCCGGCGCCCGCGGCCTGCCCAGCTTCCTGACCGCCCACGCCGGTCTCAATTCGGGCCTGATGATCCCGCAGTATACCGCCGCTTCTATCGTCAGCCAGAACAAACAGCTGTGCACTCCTGCCTCGGTGGACAGCATCGTGAGCAGCAACGGCCAGGAGGACCACGTCAGCATGGCCGCCAATGCCGCCACCAAATGCCGCCGCGTAGTGCAGAACCTGGAGCGCATCCTCGCCATCGAATGGATGACGGCGGCCCAGGCCATGGAGTTCCGCCGGCCGTCGCAGTCGTCGCCGGCCATTGAGGATCTGCTGCGACAGTACCGGGGAGTGGTGCCGGCGCTGGAGGAAGATCGGGTGCTGCGGGAGGATATGGAGAGGACGGTAGGTTTTTTGCGGGAGAACGTGCCGGGTTGAGGCATACTGCTGTTTGCATGGAATTAGTTATCTTGACCGTTGCAGAGAAGGCAAGATTTATCGGGCTTTGCTTTTAAAATACCTCAGAGCTGAAAACCTGTCTCGGAAAATGAAGTGGAATCTTCCTTTTATTGGCGCCAAAGAAACTCAGATCGTCAACGGGTTGCGGTCAGAAGACCGGGGGAAGAGAATGGAAACCGAAGCATGGTTGCGCCAAAAATACGAGCGTGAATTTTTTATTGGGGAAGAGGAACATAAAATAAAAACCGGACCTGCCAGCTCGTCCGTATTCGGGGAGGCATTCCAGGCTCTTCTGGAAATGACCCGGGATTCCGCCGAAGGTAAAGTTGCTCTGAAACGTTTTTTTGACCACAAAATAACAGAAGGGCTATCGGAAGTACTAAAAAAAGGAGATTACACCGCAACCAAGAGGGCGGAAAATTACCTGGCCAAGCGCCTGGCAGGCGTGATCGATCATCGGAAGTTCCGAAATATGCTTCCTGAACGGCAGGATCGGGAAGAGGCGTTCTTTGATTCCTTATTGGCGCTGATTAAGGCCATAAAGTCAAGCAAATATAAAAAAGACGCCGCTCTGGGCACTTATTTTCATTCCATTTTCAAACGGGCATGCATTGGCAAGTACAGAAACAAAAAGAAGAAAAGCAGTTTGCCTACCCAACCCTGGCCCGAGTTGGAAGGCCTGGCCGCAACTTTAGAAGCCAATGCGCTGGAAAAGCTGAGAAACCAATTCGATGAGGCCGGCCAGGAGGAAATGAAACGGAAATTGGGCCTCCTGAAAAAGGAATATCCCAAATGTTATCAAATACTTTACCTGTATGAAGTGTCGGAAATGAGTTATGCCGAAATAGCAAGAGCTATGAAATCTACCACAGACAGCATCAAAACTCAAGCCTGGAAATGCCGGAAAAAGACGGCGGAGTTAGTTTTGGAATGAAAGCATGCCAACCATGATGGAGAATCAAAAAGACAGCGAATCTATCGACCGTTTCCTCCGAAAAGAATTGTCGGAGGAGGAACTGGCAGCGTTTAACCGCCGGATTGCCCGGGATGACGCCTTTGCTCAGGAAGTGGCGGGGCGCATGGCAATCAGGAAGGCCTTAAAAGATATCCGCCACGAGGAAATAACTCAAATCCTGCGGCAGGCGAAACCTGCATCAAAACCAGTTTGGGGCAACCCAATGATATATGTGGCGGCGGCATTGCTTGCCGGCAGTGTACTGTTTTTTATTTTCCAGCCTTTCAGGAAGCCGCAACTGGACGAGGAAGAGAGGAAGCAGGCCATTGCAGAATGGAAACAGCAGGAAGCACTGGCCTTAAATACTGCCGGAGGCAGCCCGGCGGACTGGCTTGGGCTGATTGCCCAGGATTCGCTGGACAAAGCCCTGTCTGTGCTGGATAGTGTGCGAAATGAATTTGCTGCTCCATGCTCCGAGCCTTACCTGGATTATTTCGCCGGCATGCTTTATTTATACCACAGGCAGGATTACCGGAAGGCAGAAAGCAGCCTGGCCTGCGCCTTAGGAGAAACCGCCCGGGCCAGTTACCGGGCGGATGTCCCTGAGCACCTGGCTATTGCCAAAGCCTTAAGGGGAAAAGCCAGGGAGGCCAAAGCGTTGCTGGTCCGGTACAATGTTCCCCCCGGCGCCCTGCCGCAATCTATCCGGGAGTATTTGTCGCTTTGAGCTTGATCGGCAAAATGTCTCCAAGGTGGATCAAATTGTTCCAATACCAGGCGTGCCGGTTGTTTTGTGCCTGGTATCTTCTTTTTGCCTTCGCTAAAGCGACAAAGGCAGGGTCGCCCTCTTCCAGCAGATATTCATAAAAAAATTCGAGTATTTGTGCGGTTGATTGGTCCGGAACGGAACTTAGCGTCCCGATGATATTGGGGCAGCCGGCATAAGCAAAGGCCCTGGAAATGCTCATGATGCCCTCCCCGGAAACATGCCTGCCCCGGGCGGTATGGCAATTGCTCAGTACGGCCAGTTGGCTGAACAAGTCGAGCGAGTATATTTCCGGCAGCTCAAGGTGGTTTTCCTCATTGCCGGGCTTTGGGCGAAATTCAAGAAAAAACTCTGAGTTGCCACCAGGAGAAGAGCAACCGTGGAGCGCCAGTTGCAGGATCGAATATTGCCCCGCCTGAGTTGTAAAAGCTGAATCCTGGGCGCCGGCAAAAAAATCGCCGGATTCCGGGAAATAACTTATACGGGTTTGCTCCGTTACTTTTTCCAACTCTGACAGCCTTGTCCTGCCGCAGGAAACGGCCCCCAGCGTCGGGTCCGGCAATCCTGACGTAAACCCGGCAAAGGGTTTCCGGGCAGGGGGGCGGCTTTGTGCCAGTCTTCTGTTGCTGAGCAGGCCGGCCATGGAATAGTGGTATCCGATGTTATAGCGTTTGATGAGATAGCCATAATTGCCAAAGGCGCCGGGCGTTGCGTCCGGGGCATCCAGCATCGCTTCAAAGAGAACCTCCTGCAATTGCTTGTCGGGAATGATAAGGATATTTTTAATGCCCAGGCTCGTAAGCTGCGCGTCGACCTGCTGAAATACGGCCTGGTAGATTTTCCAGGCGTTGCCGCTGTGGTCGCCTTTGTCCATGGCGAGGCCGTTCACGTAGTCCTCAATAAGCCCGTAAAAAGAGGAATCAATGGCCGTGGAAGCCACCAATGCCGAATCTTTGGTGATGGCCAGGCTCCATAATCGCTCGAAACCGATCATATATTCCACAACGGCGGTGCTGTCGTCGAGGAATAAATCCTGGACGGTTTTGATGGAAGGAACCGAGTCGTCAAAGCGGTTGGCGTAGAACTTCCTTTTTTTCCGGTCCGTGCTGTTCTTTATTTCGTTGACGAAGCGGGCGAATTTTTCCTTTTCGGCCTGCAAAGCAGAAAGGATGTCCAGGTTGCCGGGGTTGTTTGCCGCCTCCTTTTCCAAAGCCAGTATTTTTTTTCGGAAAGAAAGTTCTGTCCGGAGCAGGTTGACTGACTGCTCGTCATTTTGCCATTTCAGGACCTGCCGGATAATGCCCTGCCGCAGGGTGAAGCCCCGGCTTCGCTCCGCGACCTGGAAGGCGCTGTCCAGGTAGCCGGAGCTTCCCGTAGCCTCGTGGAGCTTCACGGCCACTTCGAACGCCGGCGAAAACTGGTAGATTCTCGGCCGCAGAAACCCCTCCAGCGAAACATCCGTCGCCAGTTCGCGGCGGGTTTTTTCGGAAAACGTTATCGCATCCAAATAGGCCCGGAGGCTTTGCTGAAGGTAGGAAAGCTCGCCGGGATCCTGTTCAGCGCATTTTGTCAGGATCGCTCCTTTGGAGAAAAGGAAATTGGAATAATGGTCTTTGTTCTTTATCAGAAGGCGCCCGGTTTCTTCCTCGCGCCACTTCTGCATTTCTATCGCGGTATCTATCAGTTCAACGGCTTTCCCGCATTCGCCTTCAAGCATGTAAGCGTAAGCCAGATGGCGGTTGGCGACAGCCTGAAGGTTTCCGGGCACGCCTCCCAGGTACTTTCGGCACAATTCCAGGCAACTTTCGGTGTAATGGCGGATACTATCCGGGGCGGAAGGGCTTTGGAGCTTGGTGAATTGGAAAGCGATATTGATCCGGGCAAAGGCATGCGCCGATATCAGGGAAGGGTTGCCTGTTTTTCCTCCCCTAATGGCCAGGCAGCGCCTCAGATGCGCGAACGCCTGTTCTCTATAGTTTTCAGCGGTATGCCGGGCGCCGACTGTTTCCAGGCTGTCTGCCTTATATCCAAGCGCAACGCCAATATTATTATGGGTCCAGGCGAGATCAGCGGTATCTACAGCAGAATATTCCCGCAAGGTTTTCATGGTGCAAAGCGCTTTTTCATGCCATTCGATGGCTTGCGAAAACTCCCCTGCGTTTTGGAACGCATTCCCCATGTTGGTGTAATTGGAGGCCAGTTCTTTGGGTATCCCTGTCAGATGCGCTAACTGAATGGCTTTTTTGAAGTTTGCCACGGCATTGTCCAAATCGGAGAGTTCGGTGTAAACCAGGCCGATCCGGTTGTGCAAGCTGGATTGGTAGTGCCGGTAACAGGAATCTTTAAGAAGAGCAGAAGATTGCTCCAGCCATTTTTCAGCCTTGTGCAGTTCTGCTATGGCTTTTTCAGGAAAGTCGTTCTCCAGATCGCCCTTCAGGAAGAACAGGTGAGCTTTAGTGAAGTTATATGCCCCCCCGGCATAGGGTTCAAGCAAAACAAGGGCGGAGTCCAGCAATATTAAGGTGTCTTCCGAAACGCTGGCATAAGCGTCATTCTGCATAATTGAATCGAAGAAAGGCTGAAGCGGGCCAAACCAGGCCAGCCCGGGCGGCAGTGGGCGGGGGTATTCACAATTTTCGGGGTTCCAGCCTGACGGGACGGGCAAGCCTTCCGGGCAATCTACAAGAAGCGCTTCGCTTTCAGGGCCTGGCTGGCAACGGGAAACGGCAAAAGCCGCCAAAGCCAGAATCGCTAACCACCAGATAATCCTCTTTTTCTTCATCTTTTTGGTTTTAGGTTTGTAAGAGAATACGTCAAAGCAACAAAAAGCGGAGGGCTGCTAAACAGTTACCAAAATTCCACGAAAGTTTTTAGTGCGGCCCGTCCTTCAGGCCGGGTAAAATTTAGCGTTTTTGTGTTTTTGTGGCGAGAAAAAAACGCACAAAAGGCATTATGCCCCTCAAAAAAAACTGCTTAAAAACCCCAACTGTAAAACTTTTCCGAAAAAAATCCCTCCTGCCGTTTACTTTTTCCCTCCCCCTCCTCTACTAACTCTAATAAAGGAAAAAACAAAACAGCTTCCAAGAGGAACGGCGCCTGTCAGCCGCGGATGATGCGCTGCTTTCCTCGCCCATTCGGCGGTCCGGCCCCCGGGCCGCCTGGAACACTATTGCCTGAACCGGCCTGCTGCCCAGGCCACAAAACTAACGATTATGAAACGGTTAGAGAAAAACCGGCTGTCCTTATCGGATTTTCTGAGCGGGAAAAAGGTTGCCGTCATCACCGCGGAACAACAAAAACACGTGAAAGGAGGAGGCGGCGGCGAGCAGCCGCCGTTTATTGCTACGGAAGATATCACTGACCCCTGACTCATAAACGGGGCTCCGGGGTTGTGCAAAAAGGTATAGTACACTGATCTCGCAAGATCCTAATAAATCAATGTGCTATCCTCCCGAAGGGCTTTTTTCACAACCCCGGCCTACTTCTACTTTGTTAACTTAACACAGAGGCCGCCGATAGTTAGCCGTTCAACTGCTGGTAAGCAGTTGACAGCCCCTCTGCGTACCCAGGAAATTCAACCGCTGAGTCCGCGGAGAGCCGCAGAGGAGGGGTGCGTTCTCTGCGTACCACAGCGCCCTCTGCGGTTAATTCTTTAAGTTAACAAAGTAGTACTACAGGCCATCGGCTTTTTCCAATAGCCACCCCTTTGATTTAAGCGGGGTTAAGGACACGATTTTGTCCCGGAGCCGGGCCTTCTCTTTACCGGTAACCCGGTGGATATTGAGCCGCTTCCTGTTGATTTGCCGCAGAATCCTTACCATGTTGCGGTATCCGATGCGGTGGCTGCTTGCCACGATCCGGTTTCTGCCGAGTTGCCGGTAAAAGTTGTTCAGCTTTTTGCTAAAGACAGCCGTGTAGGCACCCTCCTGAAGCGACAACTCGAAAAGGCACCTTATTTGAAAACCCGTTTTCATCAAATCTTTCAGGGGGTTGGCCGTGTGGATGCTTCGCAGGTTTTCCAGGGCTTCAGAAAATTTGCCCTGATAAAAACAGCAGTGAGCAGTGGCAAAATGCACGGCAAACTCTTTTTCGGATTCCGGCAAAAACGGCTCATAGCGGCCAATAAACCAGTGGGCAAATTCAAAATCTTTTAAATGAACGGCAACGACGACGGCATTCTGGAAAGTGGTATCCGATATCCGGCCATTGGCCAGGAGCCAGCCGTGCTGCGCCGCCGCTTTGTACAACCACAGCTGATCGCTTAGCGCTCCCGCTATGCCCTGCCGGTGAGCCGAGTTGGTGTAGTTGACCAACTGCACAAAAATGGAAAAGCGCTCCGGCTCATTGCACAGGTGCCAGTTGAGGTAAAAAGAACATTTTACGCGTTCGAAGAGCATGGGGTTGGGCTCGGGAGCATGCAGCCCGATGAGGTCCAGGTAAAGGCCGATCAGCGGGTTGCAGGCCGTTTTCCGGAGGCGGTTGGCCAACGGCCGGATTTCCTCGAACGAGGAGGGGTTCCAATCCACCTTCAGGATTTTGCTCCGGTTGCGTTGTTCGGCGATGAGGGCCAGTTTGGCCAGGGTGTAACTCAGGTCGAGGTTCTCTTCGAAGGCTTCGCTGCCTGCCAGTTCCGGCTGTATCCTCGGCGTGTCCGGATGAGCATAAACGGCCTGATAGGCGTCCGCCAGGCTGCGGTAATGGCCGGCGTCGAGGAAGGGCTGGGCCCGGGCGGCCTTCTCCAGCCTGCGGGCAGCGCGCCTGAACAAAGCATAATCCCCGTGGCGGGACAACGCCCTGGCCAGGAGTCGTTTCTGCAGGAGGCTGTCCTCCATGAATTCCGAAAAAGCGAGGAACTGCCGCAGGGCTTTGAGGAGTTTCCGGCAAAGCAGGTTGATCCGGGCCTCGGAAAAGGCAAGGCCCGGGAAAAGGGCGCTATGGATTTTTTCAGGTGTTTCGCCTGCCGAGTCGCCCGAAAAGAAGGCGGTTGCCAGTTTGGAGAGCAGGGGGTCGCCCGCTCCGATTGGGAAAACCCCGCATTCGACGAGTGCGATGAAGCGTGTGCTTTGCTGTTCGTCAAGCAGAGCATGGATTTGTAGGCAGGTGTTAAGAGCTTTATTTTTTAACACTTGTTAAATATTTGATAATCAATTTTTTAACCAAATTAATGACTATAAATGTATTTAATAACTTTCTTTTTAACGAATAAAAAGCTGTTAATATGTTGCCTGGATTTTGGGGCGGGTGGAGGAATCCGGGTAATATTGTCGGAGGTATTGGCGGCCAATAAACTGAATTTTGAAATAACAAACTGCATATGGAATTTTTTTTGAAATTCAATCTTCGTTTTATGAAACCGAATCAGGCGTCCGGTATATTATGTTTTTTGCTGACCATCTCCGTACATTTGGCCTTGGCCCAGGATGAATATTGGCTGAGTACCAACAGCCCTGGCGGTGGAAATTTTTTTGGCGATATAATAATTGATAACGAAGACAATATTTATCTGGCCATACCCAGCGAGGGGCTCTTTAAGTCCGCAGATTCGGGAGAAAATTGGGAGAAAATTGCTGATGATTTTGGCGCGTGGGGCTTCCAGTCGTTAGCAAAAAGCCCATCCGGAAAAATGTTCGCCGGAGACCAGGCCGGCCTTTATCATTCTGTGGATGGAGGTGTAAACTGGACCCATTATCCCGAAAGCGTTTTACCTAACAGATCCATACCGGATATTTTAATTGTTGACGAGTCTACCATTTACATTGCGGTTTATTTAAATGGCATATACAGATCCTTCGATAACGGCGAAACCTGGGAACAGGTCAATAATGGCATAAGCCGTTATGATTTCAACGTCCTGGCACAAGGGCCGGACGGCACAATTTATCTTGGCACCAAACAATTTACCTGGAACTCAAAGGTATACAAACTCGAAAATGGCTCTAACACCTGGATTGAGTTATCTGGCAACGACATGAACAATGATGTCGAATCCATGATCTTCACGGACAGCGGCCAATTGCTCATTGCCGGGAGAGACAAAATCTGGGCATATAATGAAACGGAAGACCTCTATGAACCCCTGGTAGACCTGGGCGTAAATGACCGGATAAACACTTTGGTCACAAAGGGAGAAGACGAAATATACTACGGCGGAGGGTTTGTCCTGGGGCCAAGCATATATGTTTCTGCTGATGGTGGCGAGAGTTGGGTTCCCCGAAGTTCAGGAATAAATGAAACCGTAGAAGTGAAGAAGTTCGTCAAAAACTCTGAAGGAGTTATTTTTGCGGCGACCATTCAGCATGGCGTATTTGCCGACAGCACTGTTAATTTCACTACTGAAACTAAGGAGGCTCTACCTCAGAGTATAGAAATAAAAATCTATCCCAACCCAACTTCAGATATAGCCCGGTTTGGCCTTTCCTTTGAAACGCCCTCCGGATTTGAATTCACCCTTTTTGATCCTTTAGGAAAGCCGATATTAAATTTAAAACCCGATACGCTTCAAGGCCCTTACCACGAATTCCAGTACAACCTCCGGGATTTACCTAACGGGATTTACCTATGCCGGATATTGTATAAAGGCACAGCTTATTTGAACAGGATAGTGAAGCATGAATAGTATGTTCTCGATTGGTCCTATTAACCTTTTTCCAAGACAGGAAAATAAGCTGGGCTCCACTTCCCCCATCCCACCAGTATTACAAAACATAGGCAATCTGGCGCCAACCAGACAGGAGATTCT
>JACJXZ010000036.1 GCA_020636375.1 Lewinellaceae bacterium
ATAATACAAAACATGTTGTACCTGAGGAGAATACGGGCCATAGAAGTGCGGCACAAACTTCAACCGGAGCGGCTCTCCCATCCGCTAAAGGAAATAGGCCAGCTTGTTGGCCACAAAAAGGCTGGCGGCTTCCCCCTGGCGTTCGTATTGGTAGAGGGCGTACAACAGCATGGCCCGGGCGGGGGTCAGTTTTGCTGTTTTGGATTCGGCACTTTGCTGAAGTTCCTCCTTGATATTCGGGTTTGGCTCATAAACGATGATCTCAGCAGGGCTATCCGAAAGCAATCGTTCGATCATCGCTCTGACTTTTTCCCATTGCAGCCCTCCATTGCCGCAACCAAGCTCTTTGAATTGCAGGGCAATGCCCTTGCCCATCACGCCCACGGTGTTGACGGTGTTGACCAGCGCTTGTGCTTCTGAAGCCAGCAAATTACCTTGGGTGTATCGGATCATGAGTATTGCTTAGTATTCCTCACCTATATTTCTTCATCGTATACCCAAACCGCTTCGTAATCTCCACCCCCGCTTTCTGGAGAAACTGCGTTGGCAATTCCCCCCCGGCAAAGATGTACACCAGGTCGTTCTCCAGGGCGATCTCCTCCCCTTCCTTATCGGTGGTGAGGTAAACTTTGTCCTCCTCAATCCGGGAAACGTTGGTTTTGTACATCACTTCCAGGAGTTGCTGGTCGATCGCTTCCTGGATTTTCTCCCGGTTTTTGGGCTTGAGGCGGCTGAATTTGTCGCTGCGGTACGACAGCACTACCTTGTTCTGCTCTGCCAGCAGCAGGGCCGATTCGATGGCCGAATCACCTCCGCCCACCACGAGAGCCTTTTTGTTGTGGATATTTTCCGGCTCCAGCAGGCGGTAGGCCACTTTTTCGGACATCTCGCCGGGCACGCCCAGCTTGCGGGGCGTGCCGCGCCGGCCGATGGCCAGCAGCACGTGTTTGGTTTTCAGGACGTCTCCCTGCAGGGTGGTTACCCGGAAATGGCCGTTTTCGGGCAGGATTTCTTCCACCTTGGTTTTTTCCCGGATGGTGATCTCGTTTTTCGACAGGGCGTCGTTCCACAGGTCCAGCAATTCCCTTTTGCTGGTATCGCGCAGTTTGACCTTGCCGTACAGCGGCAGGTCCATGGGCGAAGTCATCACCACCTTGGCGCGGGGGAAAGTGAAAACGGTGCCGCCCAGGGTGTCCTGCTCCAGGGTCAGGAAGTTCAACCCGTGCTTTTTGGCGGCCAGGGTTGCGGAGATGCCCGCCGGCCCGGCACCCACGATGATGAGGTCGTAGGTGGAATTGTCTTTGGCGATGCCCGACCGGACCAGGTTTTCGACCGCCATCATACCCTGTTCCACGCTGTTCCTGATCAGGCCCATGCCGCCGAGCTCGCCGGCGATGTAGATGCCCGGCACGTTGGTCTCATAGCTTTCGCTGACATGCGGCAGGTCAACGCCCCTTTTTTCGGTTCCGATGACCAGGGAGATGGCCTCCACCGGGCAGGCGTGGAAGCAGGCGCCGTGGCCCACGCAGTTGGAGGCGTTGATCAGGGTGCCGCCGCCGTTGAGGATGCCCAGGATGTCCTTCTCCGGGCATGCAGCCACGCAGGCGCCGCTCTTGATGCAGGTGCCCAGGTCGATGACGGGGTGGAGCGAAACCGGCTCGTGCAGGCCTTCCTGTTTAGCCGTTTCGATCTTCGCTTCCACTTTTTGCGACGCCTTCTTCAGCTTGCGCATGTAAATGAGGATGATCCCGGCGCAAACCAGAAAGACGATGGCATAGATGATGACTTGTTCCAGTAACATAATAACGGCGGATTATGCGGCACTAAGCCTTTGTGAGTCTTCGAGACTTGGTGTCCCGTCTTGCTTAGCCGGGCAAGCTTTGTGGCTACAGGCTTCAAGGTATGCCGCCTTTTCAAAAAACCCATTTATACCCAAAGGCCAGGGTGATGCCCACATGGAGCAAGACGATGACCAGCATGATGATCGCAAACGGCAGGTGGGCTACGTGCCAGTATCTGAACAATTTTTGCATGGCCTGCAGCCGCCCGATGCGGTTGTTGAGGGAAATCTCATTCCGCACCAGCCGGGTTACTTCCCGAACATCTTTTGGCGGAAGGTTATTTTGCCGGAGTTCTTTTTTTATGCGGCGGATCGTTTTCCGGCCCTCAAAATATTGGCGGGCCATGCCGGCCAGCAGGTTGCCTCCTCCGGTGCCGGCTGCTGTCCGGGCGGACGCGGTTATGGCGGACAGGCTGGCTTCCTCCAGATGGTAATTTTTTCTCAGTACGTCGCCCAGGTTGGTTTTCATCTCCTTGACCTCGCTGAGGCTCAGGGCCCGCCCCTCGATCGTCCTCGGTATCTGAATGTAAATGAACCTGCCGATCACCCCGCTGGCTACCACCGCCACCATGCTCCAGAAAGCAATCGAAACGATTCCGCCGAACTTGAAGGCTGTGTGGAACAGGATCATCACCGGCCCGAGGCTGCACAGGAAAATATGGAACTCCAGCCAGTACTTCAGGCGCCCGAAGCGGGAAAGGAAGCCGTACCGCTTCCGGGCGATATAGGAAGTGACGCCGATGAGGATCAGCAGGGTGCCCACAATGCCCAACCCGTGCCCGAAAAGGCCGCTGGGTTTGAAATAGTCGTGAGCAGGGTGATAAAACCGCTCCTCGATGGCCGTGGAATAATAGGAGGCACCGTTGTAGGCCAGAAACAGAGCCGTCAGAACGACAATCGCGGTAAGCGTACCAATATAAATGCGGTGAACGAGGGTAGACATAGCTGAACGCAGTTTTGAACATACGCTAAGGTTGGCCGTTAAAAAGCCCGCTTGGCGATGGCGGCCTGGCCTCTAAAAAATCGGCGCAACGCACAAAAGCCAAAAGTATTGATTTTATGCTAAACAGGCAAAGCCCTCCGGCTCGACGGGAATAAAATGGCTCCCATTGGCATATTATGACCGCCGAAGAGGGGCTCAACTTCGTTGGCAAAACACGACCGATCGCCCTTGTTAGATTTTGAATAGCATTTGATAGAAAATGCGCTTCCATTCCTGTTTTAAATTGAAACCTTGCAATGGAAAGAAAAACTTCTTTATTTTTCAGGCCGAAGAAAGCGCTGAAAGCCAGGGTATACCCCCCGGCCATTATGCCTTCCTCCTGTCTGTCTCTCAATATTCAGGCCATGAAAAACCAGCATCCGGCTCTTTATCTGTTGCTTTTGCTGCTCCTGTCATCCTGCGGAGGATCGCTTCCCGCCAATGAAGAAACCAGGCAAGTGATCCGGGTAAAAAATTCCGGGGAATCCGCCCGCGCCGACGTCCTCGTCAGGCTTGATGCCCGGCAATTGAAGGAAAAGTATCCCGGACTGGACTTTTCAAACCTAAAACTCAGCGCCGGTGCGATCCTTCCTTTTCAGGTCAACGACCTCGATCGGGACGGCGCAGCCGACGAGCTCGCCTTCCTGATCGACCTCGGCCCGGGCGAAGAGAAAACCGTTTCGATAGAACCCCTGGCTGAGGGAGAATCATTGCCCGAATTCAAAAAACGCACCCAGGCAGAAATCTCCCACAAAGTGGGCGGCCGGTGGGAAGGCAGGGAATACCAGGGCGGGGCGTTCGAGAACACCACCTACCTCCGGGTGCCGCCGGAACATACCGACCACTCCTGGTTCATCCGCTACGAAGGCCCGGGGTGGGAATCGGATAAGGTGGGGTACCGCCTCTACCTCGACTGGCGCAACGCCACCGATATTTTCGGCAAGAAAACCAGCGAGATGGTGCTTCAGGATGTCGGCCAGGATGGGTTCGACTCCTACCACGAACCGGCAGACTGGGGGATGGACATCCTCAAGGTCGGCGAATCGCTGGGCCTTGGCGCGCCCGGTTTCTGGACGGGAGAGAAAGCGCTGCGCGTCGAAACCACCGACTCCATCATCTGCTCCATCCCGCTGAACGGCCCGGTACAAAGCATGGCCCGCATCCTGTACTACGGCTGGGATACCGGGGTAAATACCGTGGATCTCACCTCCCAGTATTCCATCCACGCCGGCAGCCGGCTGACCCGCCACCATCTGTCTCTCAGCGCCCCCCTGCCCAATATTTGCACAGGCATCGTCAAACACGAAAAGGCGGACATAGTGCCCGACGATGGGCAGTCGGATTGGGGTTTCCTGGCTACCTGGGGCCCCCAGAGCCTGGATGGCGGCCAGTTGGGCATGGCCGTCCTGTACCCAAAAAGCCAACTGGCGCAATTAACGGAAGACGAACACAGCCACGTAGCTGTCCTCCGGCCGGGCGCCGACAATTCTGTAGACTATTATTTCCTTGCCGCCTGGGAACAGGAACCTGATGGGATAAAAACCATAGACGAATTCATAGCCTACCTCCGGCAAACAGCCCGCGCGCTGAGTGCGCCCCCGGAGGCCGCCTATGGAAACTGACCGGCTTTCAAAAGCTGTTTGAATTTAACAGTTCCGGCTGCAACAAGACTATAACGCATTTTTCATATTACGCCTAATTCAGCCCGCCGGGAGCCGAAAACGGCTCCCGGTGGAAGCGTTTAAAAACCTTTACACAATGAATCAGAAGGATTGGACTTTGCTTCGGTTGGTTCCCCTGTTCTTTATCCCCCTGGCGCTGGCATTCACCCGTTGCGCGGACAGCCAACCCAATATGCAGGAAACGATCAGAGGGGTCACCGTCAACATACCGGAGAAGCTGCCTTGGTCGGAACGCATGGCACTGTCCACCATGAAAAGATGCCCCGAAGCCTGGATGAATGACTTCAGCAAAGAACCGCAATGGAGCTACACCCACGGGCTGGTCATGTTGTCTATGATAAAAACCTGGGAGGCTGCCGGCAAGGACATCTACTTCGACTACGCCCGGTCTTATGCCGATACCATGATCCGGGCCGATGGGACGATCAGGGATTATGAAATCGCAGAGTTCAACATCGACCATATCAACCCCGGAAAATTCCTGTTCCCCCTTTACGAAAAGACAAAAGAGGAAAAATACCAAAAGGCCATCGCCACCCTGAAGCGACAGCTCGACTGGCAACCCCGCAACAAGGACGGGGGATTCTGGCACAAGCTCCGGTATCCCTGGCAAATGTGGCTGGACGGCCTGTATATGGGCGCGCCGTTCTACGCAGAATACGCCCGGCGTAACAACCAACCAGTTTCTTTCGACGACATCGCCCATCAGTTCACCCTGATGGAACAACACGCCCGGGACCCCCAAACCGGCCTGCTCTACCACGGCTGGGACCAGAGCCGCGTCCAGCAATGGGCCGACCCGCAGACGGGCCTTTCTCCCCACTTCTGGGGGCGGGCCGTGGGCTGGTATGCCATGGCCCTGGTGGACGTGCTGGACTTCCTCCCTGAAAACCACCCGAAAAGGGCGGAACTTGTCGCTATCCTCTCCCGAACGATGGATGCAGTGGCCAAAGTCCGCGATTCGGAAACCGGGCTGTGGTATCAGGTCCTCGACCAGGGAAACCGCAAGGGCAATTACCTGGAATCCACCGCCGCCTGCATGTTCACGTACGCTATGATCAAAGGCGTGAACAAAGGCTACCTGGACGAACGCTTCCGGCCTATTGCCCGGGACAGCTACGACGCCATCCTGAAAAACTTCATCAAAGTGGAGGCAAATGGGGAAGTACACCTCCAGAAATGCTGCGCAGTGGCCGGCCTGGGCGGCAAACCCTACCGGGATGGCTCCTACGAATACTATATCAGCGAACCAGTCCGGGACAACGACCCCAAGGGCGTCGGCCCGTTCATCCTGGCCAGCCTGGAGTTTGAAAGCAGCCCCGCTGTGGAACGGTAGCGTGGGGGAGTTTAGTTGACCAGTTGTTTGTTGTCTGTTTGCAGGAGCTCCCGGGCCGGGCAACAAACAACCGGCAACGAACAACAAGCCCCGGTTTCTGACACGTTCCGCTCTTGTTGCCTTCTGAAATTACGGGTTATTGGCGACCCAGGAATGCCTCTACGCAATTCTCGCAGTGCTACGCAAATCTCTTAGCTGAAAAATACGTTATTCAACACTGTTTTTGCCTGCCTTCCGGCCCCCACCTTTGTCTCGTCTTTGAGCACAAAAACCCTTGAAAACAGAGGCTCAAAGGCTATGGTTTGCGCAGCAAAAAATACCGGTTTCCCGGAAGCGCGAGCCAGTTGGTGGCCGGCTTGAAGCTGCTTGTGGTTTCACCGTTTCAAGTTGAGTCATCTATAAATCAAGTAGCATGCGCAAAGAATTGTTGAAAAACATGACGGATGAGCAACTCGCCATCCGGTTTCAGTCCGAAGGCGACAGCCTGGCCTTCGGGGAGCTTTACCAGCGGCACTATTCCAGGCTGTACCACTACTGTTATACCATCGTTCGCAACGCCGAAGAGGCCGCCGACCTCACGCAGGATACCTTTGCCAAGGCCGCCGAGAAAATCCAGCACCTGAAGTCCCCGGCACTGTTCGCTTCCTGGCTTTTCCGCATCGCCCACAACAGCTGCATCGACCGGTCCAAAGATAAACAGCGCCGCCATACGGTACCTGCAGACGGCCCCTTGCAACTGGCAGACATAGAGTTTGACCTCGATTCAGCCCTGGCACAGGAGGACGCCATCAACCGGATCACCCTGCTGATGCAGGAACTGTCGCCGGAAGCCCGCACCATCCTGCTGGCCAAGTACTGCGAAGGGCGCTCCATCCAGGAACTGACTCAGCTGTGGGGCATTTCCGAAAGCGCCGTGAAAATGCGCCTGGCCCGCGCCCGCCACCGGATGCTGGCGCTCTATCAGAGAAACCGGATCGCCAGTTAATGATATCTGATGTTGGCTATCACCCACCTATACTGACGCACGCCTGGTTTTGCAAAGCCAGGCGCGGCCAGTATAAAAACAGCACCATCACAATATGAAAAGATCGACCAGCATACTGGTACTGACAGACCACAACCGCCACAATAGCGACAACTCCCTGTATGCCTTGTGCAGCGAGCTGCGCCGCCATCCCGAAGTCAGCGCCGTCCACATTGCCAGCCGGGGCAACCCGGCCAACGATGCTTTCTTCTACGGTTTTCAGAATATTCCTCTGCGGGCATGGGCCCTGGATGGGGACATGGACTACAAGGACGCCGCCTACCGCTTCATGCAGGAAACCGTGCCGGCTCATCTGCGCGACTACGACTGGGTATGGCTGCGGCTGCCCCGCCCCATCCCGGATGGGTTCTTCGATTTCCTCGCCCGCGAAACCGACGAAGAGCGCATTTTCAACCGGCCCTCGGGGATCGAAGAAACCAGCAACAAAGCTTTCCTCACCCAATTCCCGGAGATTTGCCCGCCCATGCAGCTCTGCCAAACCGTCGACGACATCTGGAATTTCCAGGAGCGGTTTCCCATCGTGCTGAAGCCCCTGGAGAACTACGGCGGCCGCGGGGTGGTCAAAGTTGCCGACGGGGCTATTTACGAAAACCGCCGGAAGATCACTTTTGAAGACTATCTTCCCGTCCTCGAAGAGCAATTCCGGCAGGGCGGATACCTGGGCATGAAATTCCTCCGGAACGTCCGCCAGGGCGACAAGCGCATCATCGTGGTCAATGGGGAGGTGCTGGGCGCCGTCCTGCGCCTGCCGCCCCGGGGGTCCTGGCTGTGCAATGCCGCCCAGGGGGGCCAGGCAGCGCGGGCCACGGCCGACGCCCGGGAGCTGCGGATGGCCCGGCAGATGGCCGAAGCCCTCCTGCCCAAAGGCATCGCCATGTTTGGCATGGATACCCTGGTGGATGACGATGGCCGGCGCGCCCTGTCAGAGGTCAACACCCTGAGCATCGGCGGCATCAAACCCCTGGAGGAACTCGCCGGCGAACCCCTCGTCCGGCGCGCCACCGACCTGCTGGCCTCCTACATGCGGGCCGGGGAAAATCTCCGGCGCTCCGCCTTGGTTTCTTAAGCGGGAAACGCTTACTTTAGCGGGCAAGCCCAATGCGATTGGGCTTGCCCGTTATTTTTTCCACGCAGGCTCAAAGGCATTTCCCTCATGCAAACCAGAAACCTCAAAATACTGTTCTTCCTGCTCAAGGTGGCCGTGCTCTCCCTGCTGCTCCTGGCCCGGCACTACGAACTGTTCCCCCGGTTCGGCGCTTACCAGCAACAGGCAGACATCACCATCAGCTTCGTCATTTTCGCCCTCACGGCCAGCGTGCTGGTGTCCACCCTGGCCTGGCTCTACCGGCGCCGGGAAAATATCCCGGCCGGCAAGGCCGACAACGTCATCATCGGGCTGAACAACATCTACTACCTGATCCTGGTGGGCGCCGCCATGATGACCATTTTAGGATACTGGGGTATCGATTTCAAAACCCTGTTCACCACCCTCAGCATCGTCGCCGCCGCCATCGCCATCATTTCCAAGGAATATATCGCCGAGATCATCAGCGGCATCATCATCAGCTTTTCCGGGGAGGTGGCCATCGATGATTACATCCGGATCGGGGATCAGAAGGGAAAGGTCATCGATATTAATTTTACCAAGATCGCCCTGCTCAACGAAGACGACGACGTCATCTTCATCCCCAACGCCAAGTTCTTCTCCAGCGAGATCGTCAACTACACCAAACGGGAGATCAAAAAAGTGAACATTGAGTTCGAGGTGCTGATCCAGAACATCAAAACAGTGGAGGAATTGGAAGCCGACCTCATCCACGCCATCTCCGACTACGAGATCCACATCGAAAGAGGAAGCTACAACCTCCGGATCGTGGAAATCCGCAAAGACAGCCTCTCCCTCAAATTCCAGTACGACTTCCTGCGGGAAATCAACCGGGAACTGGAGCGGGAAATCCGGCGCAAGACCGCCCGGCGGATCGTCAATTACGTGAAACAGAACCTGGGGCAGCCGAAAGAGGCTGGGTAAAAGCCCGCTACATCTTCACAAACCTCCTCATGCCAAGCACAACCCCGTTTTTCAGAAGCGCTAAAAAATAGACCCCGGGGGCCAGGCCGGTTATGTTTACAACGGCGTCGTCCGGGGTATTTGCCTGGCTGCGGACGGGCTGCCCCAGCTGATTGATGATTCGATAAGCGTCGATGTGGCTAAGCTCGTTCGCTGGAATGGCCAGGATAAGCTTATCTTTGGCCGGATTGGGAAAGACCTCAAACTCCACGGGTAAGCCCGCCTCTTTAGTGGCTACAGGCTGTTGAATGAGCAGGGTGGCTTCATTGGTAATTACCGGTTCGTTGAAGTCAAAAAAGATGGCGGCCTGGTTTGGGATGCTGGTTCCGTAGTCAAACTCCGGCAACGGTTTGACCCTGAACTTAAAGAACCCATGAGAGGCCGGCTCGTTGGTTATGCTATCGGGCAATAAAATGTCCTCGAAATCAACTATTAATTTCAGGCCGTCTGAAATCTTATACGTATAGGAATGGCTGGCGCTTAACATTTCCAGGGTGTTCACGTCCAGCTTAGGAGAAAGCGGGTCTATGACCCGAACGTTAAACGCCGTATCGGTGCCTGTGTTTTGAAAGCGGATGTGATAATAAATATATTCCCCTTTGTCCACCGTACTCACCTCTGTCCCGTCCTCATTGAACATCCGCTTGTCATTGGGATCATAAGACCCGATGTTTTCCTGGCACTCCGTGTAGACCGGCTGGCCGTGATCGCACAAATTCATGTCTCTCAGGCTGCCAGTAAGGCAATGCTTCACAGACAATTCTGCCTCGCAGGAAAGGGTAAAGAATATTTTAAAAAAAACCTGATCGCCCACACCGATGGGGCCCAGTTCGAATTGCACAACGCCGTCATCCGGTTGGGCGTAGGGAATAGAGGCGGAGGTAAAGTCAAAAAACGGGTCCAGTTCCAGAAAGAGCGTCGTGGCCTCGCTGGGCTGCGGGCCGGTGTTGCGGACGTGCACCGAGTAGTAGTTGTCAAAGCAGCGGCGCAGCAAAGGGGTAGAAAAATCCACTTCCAGCCCCGCGCAATCCACCAGGCCCCTGGCGTGGAAATCCTGGCTGATGTCGGCATGCTCCTCGTCGACCGTCACGCCAAAGGAAGATTCGCACATTTCCCAGTTCGCCGTGGCGGGCCGGCTGCTGAGGGTATAATCCCCCAAAGGAACCGAAAATTTGTAGTCGCCCTCACTGTTGGTTGTCTTTATCTGCAGGTGATTGCCGCTTTCGACTTTTACCTTCCAGTACTTCAATCCGGCATCCGAAGGATCCGGATCGCAACCGGAACCGTGATGCACAGAGCCGGAAATAGAATAAGGCACAGCCAATGGCCCGGCCGAGCGGAATATCCGGTTGTCGCCGATCAGGTAGTACAAGTAGCCATTTTCTGATAGGAAAAAGGTTTTGTTACCGGTTGCGGGCAAGCCGGCATAGGGGTATTCGGCAAACAACGTTCCGTCAAATTTAAAATAGCTGTTGTCGCCGAAGGCGAAAAGATCATTTGTTGATGTATTGGATAACCTGGCAAGCACCACGTCCGTAAAGTCGCCTAAATGTTCTACCCCCTCTCCAAACCGGTAACGATACAGTGTTGCTGTAGAAGACCCGATCAATTCGGAAGCGAAGAAATAAACAGTGCCGTCATCCTGTATCACGGCATCGATATAAGCGAAATCAGTGAAATCTCCCAAATATTCGGAAGTTACCTCGTTGGTGGCCATATCAATTTTTGTAGCGATATACTCATCATAAGTCAGGTCTAATAACAGGATAGAACTGCCAACCAATTTTATGTAAGGCGCCTCAAAGAAAAAGGGGAAGGGCGAATTATCTGAAAAAATCCAATCCTGGCCGTTGTTTAGCGTATAAGCAGTCCTGCCCAGGCTGAAATCACCCATTGCAATCAAAATATCATCGCCAAGCACCTGCATGAAGTAAGCGCCATTGGCCGAGGGCGGGATTGCACCGTCGGGAAATCCAATAACGCTAAAGCTAACGCCGTTATCCCGGGAATAAAGGATTTCATTTCCAGTGTTTATGTACAGATCGCCATCCGGCGAATATTGAAATTGAAAATGCTCCTCGACGCCGGAAATATCCGATTCCACCCAATCGTCGTCGCCGGTATTTTTATTGAATAGGGCATTTGCCGTAACGGCAAACTGCCGTTACGGAGCTGCTTCGCCTAATTGATATATGTAGGGATAGTCAATATCTACCGCATGTTCTTCCCATTGGTTTGCCCCGCCGGGCCGTTCAAAATAGCGATTTCTCCTGCTGTCATAGAGCAGTATGTCTTCTTCGGCATTAACCCAGAACTCCGTTTTGGCCTGAATCAGGCTGTCCGTAACCAGGGGTTGCCAGTTAAAGCCACAGCCGGGGCTTTTGTAGACAGTATTCCCTTCTCGTAGATAATAATGGCCGCCCTGCGACAGCAAATCAGAATCACTGGAATAATTGGGGATAATATCGGAGGTGCTTCCTTGCTCAACACCAAGGCCGTCATCTCTAAAGTGGTAATATGTATTCGAGCTTATTAAGAGCACTTCCCCGCAATCACTATACATGAAGCCAGGGTTGCCGAATCCCAGCCTGTCTGTGAATATCTGCTCCCCTTCTGCATTGAAGATGGAAAGCCAGTTGGACGTGCCGGCCGTATGATGCAGAACAAAGTGGTTGTCCAATTTCAATAAGTAGGCAGTATGAGCTGTCAGGTCGTTGAAAGTAAAAACAGTAGTGAAGGTTTGCCCCTTGTCCAGGCTGTAGGAAAATGTTCTGTACTGAAACACAAACAAGCTGTCCTCTTTGATAAAGCTGGCCCTCACATTCCCCGGGCCCCAGATTTGCATCAAATGCCAGGCACCGTTCCTGCGAATAAGGTGATCGTAGGATTTAGACTTCAACAGAGGCGTCCCGTCGCTGAAAAATTGAATATCGTCCATCGTCAGGCTAATGGGCAAAGGCTCTTTCACCCAATCCTGGCCGTTGGCCGAACGGTAAATGCTTTCCCGGTCGTTGTAGGCCTGGGCAAAATATTCTCCGGTTGGCGATTTCCTGATGGCTGAAAGGCTGAAATCTTTCGGGCTGACAATTTCTTCAAAATAAATCTGGCCGTAACACAGCAGGGAAAAACAACTGAATGCAAAAAAGAGTGCGGGTTTCATGAGGAGGGTTTTGGTGTCCTTAAAAAATTACTTCACAATCCGTAG
>JACJXZ010000037.1 GCA_020636375.1 Lewinellaceae bacterium
GGGGTCAGGCTGCTGAACGAGCTACAACTAAGGGCCTCACTCACTCATTCACTCATTCCATGTACTTACACCCCCACCACCACCTCCCACATGTCCTCGCGGCGCAGGTAGCGCTGGGCCAGCCGTTGCAGCTCATCGGCGGAGATATTCCTTACCGTTTCCGCCATGGTTTCGAAGAAGGACATCGGCAGGCCTTCTACGGCCTGGGTCCGGACGATCTCTGAAACGTTGAACGGCCCATCGAGCATCGTCAGGAAATTGCCCATGAGGTAATTGCGGACCATAACCAGCTCGTCGGCCCCGGCCGGTTCCTGCCGGAGCCGCTCCATTTCTATGTAGATCTGCCGGAGCGTATCCTCTACAAACTCATTGCCTACCTCGGTGCCGACGTAGAAATACCCGTCGTAATGCATGTTGTCGAGCATAGAATAGATGTTGTAGGTATAGCCTTTCTCCTCCCGGATATTTCCCATCAGGCGGGAACCGAAATATCCCCCCAGGATGGTATTGAGCACGTACATGCCCGGATAGTCCTCGTGATGCCGGTTGAACAGGCGCCGGCCGATGCGGATGGCGGCCTGCACGGTTTCCGGGCGCTGGATTTTCTTCGCGCAGGGGGCCTCCTGGTTTGCCGAAAGCGTTGCCCGGGCAGCTTCGCCGGGCGGTATGGCGCGGCTCAGGCATTCATTGACCATCCCGACGATCTCGGGCGAAGACTTCCCGCTGATGAAGGCCATGCAATTGTTGCTGTTGAACAGGCGGGTGAAATGCTCCAGCAGGTCGTCCCGCTGCAGGGCGGCGTAGGTTTCGGGAAAGCTGTTGTAACCGTAAGGATGGTTGCGGCCAAAAATGAGTTCGGTGATCTCCCGGTAGGCGACGATGTCGTTCTTAGCCAGGTCGACTTCCAGCCTTTGCTGGTTCCGCTTGATGAAGGCATTCAGTTCGGCCTCGGGAAAGGCAGGCGCCGACAGTATCTCCTCGAGGATGGGCATCAGCCGGCCGAAGTGCTTATTGAGGCTGTACAGGATCACGTTGGAAGTATCCAGTTGGAACGGCATGCTCAGGCTGCAGCCGTAAAAGTCGAGCTGCTCGGCAATCTGAGCTGCGCTGAACGACCGGGTGCCTTCCCGGAGCATGCTGGAGGTAGCCCGGGCAGCCAGTTGCTTCTTCTCGAAGGGGCGCCCCGCCAGGTAGACGACCTCCAGCTTGATCACTTCCTGAGTGCCCATATTGACCTCATACAACGGCATGCCATTGTCGAGGGTATGCTGCGGCACATCAGGCAAACGGAGGTTGCGTACATCTCTGGCCCGGGGAGGGCTGGTTCGGTTTGGCATGTGTTTCTTGTTTAATACTCCGGGATAATAATACGCCTTTTCAGGGGGAAAAGGTTGAACCCGGGCAATCTTTCTCCAACGGCCTCCCTCCCCGCCGGGCTTCCTTATCCACACGCTGTTGATTATTCATGCTGATAAAGTCTGGGAGAAAACCTATTTTTGTGAACTGTTTGAAATTATATAAACCCTACCCGATAAACTATGAAATTCAGTGTCTCTTCTTCGGAATTACTCCGGCATCTCCAGATCGCCGGCGGCGCCATCGCGTCCAACTCCGTGCTGCCCATCCTGGAGGATTTCCTGTTTACCATTTCCGACAATCAGCTGAAGATCGCGGCTTCTGACCTGGAAATATCCATCACCACCAGCATCGAGGTGATGGCCGATACCGACGGGTCGGTGGCCGTGCCGGCGAAAATACTCCTGGAAACCCTCAAAGCCCTGCCCCAGCAACCCATCACCTTTACGGTCGATACCGATACCTTCGGCATAGAGATCACCTCTGCCTACGGAAAGTACAGGCTGGCCGGCAGTAACCCGGACGATTTCCCCAAAATCCCCGTCCCGGAATCGGAAGACGACAAGCTGTCCATTTCAGCCCACGCCCTGTCCCGCGGCATCGCCAAGACGATCTTCGCCGCCAGCAACGACGAACTGCGGCCGCCCATGACCGGGGTGTATTTTCAGGTGGACTTCAGCAAGCTCATCCTCGTCGCCACCGATGCCCACAAACTGGTGAAATATACGTTCCAGGATGTGAGCAGCGAGGTCTCCACTTCCTTTATCGTCCCTAAAAAAGCGCTAAACCTCCTCAAGGGCATCCTGCCGGAAAAAGATAAAGACCCGATACAGCTGTCTTTTAATGTTTCCAATGCCTTTTTTTCCTTCAACAATACCGAACTGGCCTGCCGCCTGATCGACCACCGCTATCCGGACTACAACGCCGTCATCCCGGTGGACAATCCCAATACGCTCTCGCTCGGCCGGGCGGACTTCCAGAACTCCCTGCGCCGGATCGCCATCTACGCCAATAAAACCACCAACCAGGTGACCCTCAATATCAACGAGGGCAGCCTCACCATTTCTGCCCAGGACCTCGACTTCTCCAACGAAGCGACCGAACAGCTGGCCTGCTCCTATGACGGAGACCCCCTGAATATTGGGTTCAACGCCAAATTCCTGGTCGAAATGCTCGGCGTCCTCGAATCGGAGGAAGTAAAAATGGAATTGTCCTCCCCCACCCGCGCAGGCATTCTTTTGCCCGCTGAAGAGGCGGAAGGGGAGGAAATCCTGATGCTGGTCATGCCGGTGATGCTGAGCAATTAAAAAAAGGAAAGGTAGTTTGATGAATGTAATCAGGACAATACTTTGCTTCACGGCCCTGCTGGCCGTTCTTCCCGGATGCAAACAGGAAGAAACAAAACCGGACGCCCCGGAAGAGGTGCTGAAACAATATCAGGCCTATATCGATAAGAATAAATTCGGGGAAGCCCGGGAACTGAGTACCCCGGCGGGGCGGCAATGGCTGTCCGAACTGGAAGCCATCATCTCGAATGAACAGTCGGATTCCACAGAACTGGATACCCGGTTCCTGTCGCTCTCCTGTGAAGGGCAGGGCGATACGCTTGTCTGTGCCTGCGTATTGAAAGACCAGTACGAACGATATACGGCCGACTACCGCCTCGTCCGCCTGGAAGGCAAATGGCTGGTGGATGCCCCCGAAGAGGAGATCATCATCGAAAACGACCTCATCGAGTCCGTCCCCGACAGCTTGCTGGAAGAATACCTGATGGAGGAATAATAAATAATTCAACCTGCCGGGTTGGGGGTTGGCCCTGCTTTGGCAAACCCGGCAGCGTTTTGTGGCCACCGATCCATTTTACAGAAATTTCGAAGCTTTGTAACAAGGCCGCTTCCCGACAGCCCAACCTTATGCTCAAAGAAAAAACAGGCTTATTTTTTGGATCATTCAACCCCGTGCACGTAGGGCATATGATCATCGCCAACTTCATGGCCACCCGCGCCGGGCTGCGGGAGGTGTGGCTGGTGGTGTCTCCCCAGAACCCCCTCAAACCCAGGCACAGCCTCGCCCGGGATTACGACCGCCTGCATCTTGTACGCCTGGCTATCGGCGACAACCTCCGGCTGAGGGCTTCCGACATTGAGTTCGGCCTGCCTAAGCCTTCCTATACCGTAGATACCCTTGCCTACCTGAGCGAAAAACATCCTTCCAGGGCGTTCGCCCTCATCATGGGCGGCGACAACCTGGCCACTCTCCACAAATGGAAAAACTACGAAGTGCTGCTGCGGGATTACGAGATTTACGTCTATCAACGCCCGGGCTATGAACCCGGGCCATTCGCCGACCACCCCAACGTCCGCGCCTTCGACGCGCCCCAGATGCACATCAGCGCCAGTTACATCCGGGAATGTATCCGCGAAGGCCATTCCGTTCAGTACCTGGTGCCGGACGCGGTGTATGAATACCTGGAGAAAAGCGGTTTGTACAGGGAGTAAGAGCATGTTTGGAGGTAGTGCCCGTACACAAAGTGTCGGGCACTACCTCCAAACATGCTCTTAAACTATTTTCCGCGAACAATATTAACTTTGCCTGCCCAGTTATTTCTGATGTGCAAAATCAACTGTTTCTCTGATCAACTCCATTATGATGCGCAAAGCACTACTCTCCTTTATTATAGCTGTTATCACAGGCGGGGCAATCCTGGCCCAGAACCCGCTGCCCATCGGGAAATGGCGCAGCCACCTGCCTTACCGGACCGGCGCCTTCGTAACCCAGAGTGAAGACAAAGTCTACTATTCCACCAACTTTTCGATCCTGGAGCTGGACAAGGAAGAGCTTTCCACCCGCTTTATCTCCAAAGTGGACGGCCTGAGCAATATCGGCATCGCATTTATTCGCTATAACCCCTTCAGCGATATCCTCATCGTGGTATACAGGAATACGGTGATCGACCTGATCAAGCCGGACGGAGAGATCGTGACCATGAGCCAGATCCGCAATTTCAGCAACCTGATCGGGGAGAAGCGCATCTACGATATTTATATCGAAAACGACTCCATGGTGTACCTGGCGGCAAATTACGGCGTTTCCAAGATCAATATCTTCGCCAATGAGTTTGTCTTTACCACCTTTACCGGCATAGACGTCGAGTCGGTACACCTGTTCGGCGGCTTTATCTACGCCGCCACCGGCGAAGGAGTTTACCGGGCGCCGGTCAGCAACGTCAACCTCGACGATTTCGGCAACTGGAAACTGCTCGGCCCGGCCGACGGGTTCCCGCTCGATTATAAAGCGAAAACATTCGCCATTTTTGAGGGTGCCCTGCACCTGGGCGTGAACGACACGCTGTGGCGTTACGAAAACAACCAGCTGCAGTTCGTCCATTACGAAAGCGGATCCACCCTGGAGTACCTCACCCATGAGGGCGTTCACCTGCTGGCGGGCTTCCGCCCGGGCCGCATCGTATACATCCACCCGGATGGTTCGAAGGGCATCGTGCCCGACAACTGCAAGGAAGCGCCCAACAACGCCATCGAGGACAGCCAGGGGCGGCTGTGGTTTGGCGACGACCGCATCCGCGGCGGCTTCCGCATGTCCGCCGGGGTAAATGAACCCTGCACGATCATGGACTTCAACTCCCCCTGGTCGGAATCCGCCTGGGATATGGACGTGGCCAACGGCCAGCTCTGGCTGGCCACCGGCGGCCTGGACCAGACCCTCAGCGCCCGCTTCAATTCCGACGGCTTCGCCTCCTTTATCGATGGGCAGTGGACGATCTACAACCGGCAGCTGCGCGACGACCTCAAGGGCCCCAACCCCAACACCAACGACGACGACCCGGTGGATTTCGTCACCATCCTGGCCCACCCCGGCAACGGCAAAGTTTATGTCGGCAGCTATACCGAAGGGTTGATCGAGGTGGACGGAGAAACCATCACCCAGTATATCGAAACCAACTCTTCCCTGCAACGGGCCATGGGCGACCCCCGGGTCCGCGTGGCCAGCCTGGCCCTGGATGAGGACGGCAACCTCTGGGTGGCCAACAACTCTGCTCCCGAACCGCTCTCAGTGTTGCAGCCCGACGGCAACTGGCGCAGCTTCTCCATGCCGGACTGCAATCAAAACCAGGTCTTCGACCTGGCGATCGACGGCGAGGGCTACAAATGGATGCGGATCGGCAATACCAGCGCCGGCGTGATGGCCTTCGACGCAGGCGCGATCGACGACCCCAACGACGACCGCTGCCGGGTGTTCACCTCCAACAACAGCGAACTGGCCACCAACAACGTCAACTGCCTCACCGCCGACCTGGAAGGCAATATCTGGGTCGGCACCACCGAAGGGATCATCATTTTCGAATGCGGGGGCAGCGCTTTCGAGCCCGAGTGCCGGGGCTCGCGCCGCATCGTCGAGGTTGACGGCTTCAGTGACTACCTGCTCGTATCGGAGGAAGTGCAAACCATTGCCGTCGACGGCGCCAACCGAAAATGGGTGGGCACCAAAAACGGCGTTTTCCTGCTCTCCCCGAACGGCGAAGAGCAGATAGCCCGCTTCACCGAAAACAACTCCCCCCTCTTCGACAACGACGTGATCGAGATCGCCGTCGACCAGGAGTCCGGAGAAGTCTTCTTCGGCACCGTTTCCGGCATGCTTTCCTACCAGAGCGACGCCGTCGCCGGCGGCCGCACCCACAAATCGGAGATCGAGGTATTCCCCAACCCGGTACGGGAGGATTACGACGGCCCCGTCGCCATCCGCGGCCTGGCGCGGGACGCCACGGTGAAGATCACCGATGTCACCGGCAAGCTGGTGTTCGAAACCACCGCCCTGGGCGGTCAGGCCATCTGGGATGGGCGCGACTATAACGGCCGCCGGGTCAACTCGGGGGTGTATCTGGTGTTCAGTTCCAGCAATGCGCGGTTTTCTGGCTTTACAGGGAAGGCGGATGCGGCGGTGGCGAAGATTTTGGTGCTGAATTGAGGGCAGGATTTTGGGCTGTCGGCTAGTGGCCAGGCGACTTGCCTTCCGCTACCCTGCGCCAGTTCGCCTGGCCACTAGCGGCACCACTAAAGTTACGGCTTTTTTCCGGGAAAAACCAGGACAGTTTGCTGCCTTGGCTCACCTCCTGAATTGGATGGACGCTCCTCTTTATTCACTGCAACTTCCTGGTTTTTAGCGCATTAAGAATCAAGCCTGCAGCCTGTTTGTAATTCTGAGAGGATAAAAACCATCTCCGCCCTTGGTCATTACTCCCGCACCACTACCTTCTCCACCCAACTCTCCGCTTCTGTTTGCACCTGCAAAAAATACAGCCCGCCCGGCAGCCCGCTCAGGGCGATCTCCATCTGCGGTTCCACCCGGCGCCGCTGCCGCCATACTTCCCGCCCGGCAGCGTCGAAGAGGCGGATGTGCGTCTCCCGCCCCTGCAGCGCCCCCGGCCAGGCCAGGGTGAGCGGCCCGGCAGTGGGGTTGGGGTACAGGGAAAACGGCACCTCTTCAGCCGGCGCTACCGCCTCCTCCACTGCCGTTACCATCGAGCAGAGGGTATCCAAACAGCCGTCTGGCGTGACCTTGACCAGCCAGATGTACCGTTGGTTGCCGTTGATGGTTTCCCCTGCCGCTACGATGCTGCCGCTGGACAGTTCGCCCACGCCGGCGAGGGTGCCCAGGTTGGTGTTTACCAGGGGAAATGGGGCGTCGACCAGGTTTTCCCATAAGCTGTCTCCCTCGGGAGAGAATTTGCGGAGCCAACCCACCCTTCGGGTTAGCGCCCTGGTTGTCCGGACAAAACTTTCCCCGGCGCCGACGTAGTTGCCGTCCGAAATTTGCTCGATGTCCCAGAATGTCACGTCAGCGCCCAGCCGGGCCTCTAACCCAAAATGGCGCAGCCATCCTACCTGAAACCCAGTGTCCAGTTTGGCCAGGGTAGGTTGGACGATCAACGTTTCGCCAATTAATTCCACCGGATACAGGCCAAAAGCAATGACTCCTCCGTCAGGCGTAGGAAGGATCTTTCGGGCAAAACCTACCTCCGGGTTTAACTCGGATTGCCAGGAACGAACAACGTTTCCGCTTAAGTCTATGTAGTAGATCGAAGAGAACGCATTATTACGGCTGGTTTCGGTAGTACTGTAACCAACAAATAAGGTGTCATTTACTTTGGCCATATCGTTAAAGGCATTGCCAAACTCATTATCTCCAAAGTACTTAAACCAAACTGTGTTTCCCTGCTGATCTACTCGCCGGACGAATGAATTATCAAGATAGCTGGGCCGTTGTATAGCACCGCTTAATAAGTAGCCATCGTTTAGTTCAATGGGAACATTATACCAGTAATGGCTTCTATTTATGGTGTCCAGGTACTCTTTGATGAACTCTACTTCAAACTGACGATCTACCTTGATCAGCCAGGCAGCGTCGCCGTGGGTGGGGGCGGCGGTCATGACGTAGCCGCCGTCCCTGGTTTTGGCGATTTTGCCCCAGTGGTCATCAATGTAAAGTGGTTCCCCCTGAGGGTCGAGGATCATTTTAGAAAATAGATGGTTCCCCAAAGAGTCGAACTTTGACAAAAGTAACCCCTGCTGAGGAATAGCGTCAATGGCAAATGCCAAGCCATAGCCAACGATGGTGTCCTGGTCCACAATCATATCCCGGAAGTGGTTTAAGGGATAGCCGAGATTTATAGCGGAGTTAAACGGCTGGCCAAAAGCAGGAAGCCAGAAATACAACAACCAAAAAAAGGGTGCAAACTTCATAATGCCGAAGATTGGAAGGAGGCCGGGCCCGCAGAAACTGAGCCAGTTTTTGCCGGGGCCCGGCCGATGAATTATTGGGTAAGGATCAACTTGAAGCGTTCGCGCTGCCCGGAGGAAAAGGCAATTTCAGCGAGGTAGAGCCCGGGCCTGAACCGTTCTTTAGGCCAGTGTATCGTATGCCGCCCTTCTGGAAAGCTTTGTTTTAGCACGAGCTTTCCCTGAAGGTTATAGAAAACCAGGATGGCTGGGCCATAGCCTGCCGGCAATTCAAGCGTCAGCGTTCCCCGGCTGGGGTTGGGGAACAGTCTTACCGGAGAAGGCTGGGCCTCTTCTGCCTCTTCAGCAGCAACCGTCGGCTCGCCGCCGGCCCTGGAAGCCTCCCCGCTACAATCCGGAATAATCCGCCGGCCGTTGCGCCACAGCACGGCCTGGGCCAGCGCGCCCGGCTCAGTGCAGCCGTTTTTCCAGTACATCAGCGAATCCAGCGTGGCTTCCGGCAGCCGGCTCAGCAGCGCCCCGCCTTCTTCCAGGCCCGGCCGTATGATATCGAGTACCGTTTCTATCTCGTCGAAATCATCCAATTGGGCCTCGTCCAGTTCGTAGCGCTCGGGGATGGCAGCCCACAAGCTGTCGAATTGGCTAAACTTGCCGGTGAAGAAGTAGTGGCGCGCCCGGCGGTAATCAGTGGGGTAGGTTTCGGCCAGCTCCAGCCAGGCGAGGATGGAATCAACCCTGACGCCTGCCGTGTCCAGGCTGTGCGTCATCAGGATGAGGCGGGCGTCCCGGTTCATGGCCTGCCGCAGGAAGGTGATACTGTCCAGGACAGCGGCCTGCTCTTCTTCATCCTCAATTGAAGGGTAAGCGGCCTTGTGTTCCTGCCAGCGGCCTTTCTTTTCGTGGAAATCATCTTTCAATTGGTCCAGGTGTTCTTCGTCGCAGGGCGGGGCGCAGGGCTCTGATCCGGCGAAGCAATTCGTGTTTTCATTATCCGAGGCTTCCGGGTTGATCCCTACCGGGTCCAGGTCAGCATTTTCGGGGTTCTGCCTGTCGCTGCCGTCGTAATAGAGGTAATTGACAGTAGCCCCCAGGTTTTGAAAAGAGTAGCTGCCCACTCCAAAGCCGGAAAATACATTGCCGGTAGGCAGTGGCTGTCCTTGATCACTCACATCCTCTTGATCCTCTCTGATTACTCCGCCAGGTTTCACCTGGAAGTCTTTGATCTCCACCGAGGAGGGAATGTAGGAGTAACTAATGGTTACCGAGTCGCAAAGGTAGACCAGCCCGTCCATCGAAAAGCCGTTGTCTCCCCAGGCTCGATGGGCAATGATCATGTTGTCGTAGACGTTGCTTTTGATTTGGTTGTTTAGCCCTTCTCCCAGGCTGGCGCATTCCACGCCTATCAGGCTATCCTCCGGGATGTCCGTTTCGTCATAATGGAAATAATTGTTTTTAAAGCTAAACCCTACTGTGGTTCCATTCAAATAGGCGCCGATGGCGTCGACAGCTTCGCAGGAGTCCAGCACTTTCACGTGGAAATCGTTGCCTTCGATGGAAAAATCGCTGGTAGATTCCGTGCGTATCCCGATATAACAGCCTTCGAAGCGGTTGTTGTGGGCCGTAAAAGAGCCCGGGCTCTCCTCCAGGTTGTTCGTGTGTATGCCGCGAAACAGGTTTTCGAAGCGGCACAGGCTGCCCACCCGGAAGGAAGCGTCGAAGGACTGGATGCCGGTGGCGCGGGAATCGGGAAAGGCGCAAGCCGTGCGCAAGTCTTTAAACTCACAGGCGTCTATCCGCAGGCCGGCAATGTCATTCAACTCCAGGTGGGTGGGCACGGCGCTGCCTCCCCGGTAATCCTCGTCTGTATAGAAATCGCCGTAACTGATATAGCTTACGTTGGGCCCGGCATACGGCCCAAAGCGGATGCCTGTAGTGTTGTTGAGGAACTTTCCGCCGGTCACGTTGACGATGCATCCGCCGGTATATTGGACTGGTTTTCCGTCTGCTCCAACCAGCCAGGCTTCGATGCCGCATTCCGCGTGTTCTATGATCCCGTTGTTGTTGACAATGACTCTCCCTTGAAGCGCAGGCGTTTGGGCATCCTGGCTAACCCCCTGTACGATCACCCCTCGCCACATCTTTCCGCAGGCCCCCGTTATCTTCGCGCTGACGCGCAGCGTAGCGCCAGGCTTGACCCAGATGTAAGCGCCTGGCAGCATCTCCAGGGTAGAAGTAATGTGCAGCTCGCCGGATTCTACCAAGATATTGCCGGAAGGGCCGGTTGGCAGGGTGCCGCCGGGAAACTCTACCGGAGGCATAATGATGTTTTGCAGGCTATCGTGGCTGGCCAGGTGGGTTCGCATGCGCAGCACTTGCTCGTCGGTAAAGTGGTCGCGGCAGGACAGGATATCCGAATAGCTCATGTAGTTCCTGGCCAGGGCGGACGTGGCGCAGGGCAGGGGGCTCGTAGTTGGGGCCGTGTCGCAGATGTAATCCCCGGTGCAGTTGCAGCTATTATAGCCGCCGGGGCATGGGCCGCTGAGGTCACATTCATCTTCGTGGATATGCAACAAGCCCAGGAGGTGGCCCACTTCGTGTACCGCCACTGTCGTCTCGTTGGCTAACAAGCCGTCGTCCAGCCCGCGGACAGAAAAATAAACGCTAGGTATCTCAAATGTCGAGCCGGAGACGCTGGTGTCGCGGTCTTCGAAAACGTAAATATCGATGCCGTCGTCGTGTTTGGCGCCCGGCATGACGTCGCGAACGGTATCTGCTTCGCTTTCAGAAGTGGTAATCCGCTTGGCGGTAGGGGTCGAGCAAGGAGAGCCGGGGTTGACAAAATAAATGCCGTGTTGGTTATATGCGGCGTTGAGCACCTGGAAGGTGACGGCAGCGCTGGCGTCGGCTTCCTGCTGGGTGATCCATTCGGCGCTGTCCGGGTGTTGGATGAAAGTGACATACAGCCTCAAATGATACGTGCCGACGTGTTCCTCATAAGGCCCGTACAGGGTTAATCCGTACAACAGGCACTCCGCATTCTGGGCCTGTCCATATACGGCCGGGGGGTGAACCGCCGCCATCAGGCAAAGGGATAAAAGGGCCCGTGCAAGCCTGATAAGCGACGTGCGATCAATAACTGTCAGATTTCCTAGGAGCGCTTTTGGCTTTACCCTTCGTTGAAGAACCGCCTCCCTTAGCTAGGCTAAGGTCGGGAACCTTCGCCTCGGTTAAAGCCAAAATCGCTAACCTACTAAACCCGACACTTATTAATCTCACGTCGCT
>JACJXZ010000038.1 GCA_020636375.1 Lewinellaceae bacterium
CGACGGTATCTGCGGCGACGCGGACAACTGCCCCACGGCCTTCAACCCCGGCCAGGAAGATCTGGACCAGGACAACGTGGGCGACGCCTGCGACCCGGAGGGTTGCATCAATACCGTGGTGAGCAACCTGAACACATATATTAACGGGTTGAGCAGCAGCCTTTCGATAAAAAGGGCCATCACCCGGAGGCTGGATTTGGCGGCCAGCAAATTCTGCAGCGGATACAGCATTGGTTCGGTGATCAGCTCGCTGGACTACGTCGCCAGCTACGTGCAGTACCAGAGTGGCAGCGGGATACCGGTTGATGCGGCCGATTATATCCTCGGCCAGGTGAACGGCCTGATCGGCGCCCTGAACGACGGCGTCGTGGTTTGCTGCCCCGCCCCGGCCTTCATGCCGGCCAATCCGGGCCCGGCGGCCGGGCAGGCGGAAGCGGCGCTACAGCTGGACGCCAGCCCCAACCCGTTCCGGGAGGAGGTGGCCATACGCTTTTATCTGCCCGAGGCCGGCCCGGCTGCGCTGGAGGTGTACAACATCAACGGGCAGCGGGTATGGCGCCTGGAGGCGGCTTCGTTGGATGCCGGCCGCCACGAGCGGGTGTGGGACGGCAAGGCCGGCGGCGGGCAGGGCTTATCCCCCGGCGTTTACCTGCTGCGCCTGCAAACGCAGGGCCAGGCCGCGGTGAAAAAACTGACGCTGGTGCGGTAAGCGCATCAGGTTCCTGATCATTTTTTATTATACATTTTTTTCATGGAAGCGGCGCCTGCGGGCGCCGCTTTTTTGGTGTATTCGTGAGCTGACGACTTAAAATGTGCGTATTTTTTATCTGCGTTTTTTCTTGATATTCAGTACAGGATATTTATTTTGTTTATCGTACGTAAGGGGGTAAAATGAGATATTCTGTTCTGGTACTGGTATTTATGCTGTATGCCGGTTGCCTTCCCGGCCAGTCGCCGGGCAAGGCGGAGTGGCTCTCTGTCAACGAGGGGTTGTCGCAGGGCATGATATATGACATCCTTCAGAGCCGGGACGGCTTCCTGTGGATCGCCACCAAGGATGGGCTGAACCGCTATGACGGTTACCGCTTCGAGATCTTTTCGCCCGACCCTTTCGACCCGTTTGCCATTGCCGCCAGTGAAGTGTACTGCCTGTTTGAAGACAGCCGGGGCTGGATCTGGATACGGTTGTCTGGTAAAATTGAAATATATGACCCCGTCAGCGGGCGCTTTTTTCATCTCACGGAACAGGTAGCGCCCGGCCTGTCAAAATCGGTGGGTGGGTTTTCCTTCAGCGAGCTGGCCGACGGCGCCCTTGTTTTTACAGATGCCGGTAAGATCTGGAAAATAGCGGCGCCGGCCGGTGTGCTTAAAAAAGCGGCATCGCAAGGCAATGCCTTTCCCGGCCTGCGGGGCGCCGTCGTAGAAGTATCCGAAAGGGCAGGTATCTCAGATGGCCCTGTGCAGTTTCGGGCCGTGCATCTTACCAAAAACAAAGTTCTCCTGGCCAGTTCTAACCAGGGGCTTTTTCGGCTCGACACGGCCGCCGGGCAACTCAACCTTGAAGCATTTCCCGGTTTATCCACGCATATCTTAGGAGAAAGCCCGGACGGGCGAGTTTGGATACAAGCGGCCCGGCCCGGTTTCGGGGACGTTCCGGGTGAGGCGGAGGGGCGCCTTTCGGGTTCAGAAGGCCCCGGTTTGTGGATATGGAAAAACACCTCCGAGCCGCCCCGGAATGTGGGCAGGCCTCAGCCTTATAAAAAATGCCGTTTTGACCATGAAGGTTATTTGTGGGCCTTGAATGATAAAGAGCTTCGCAAATGGCGGCCGATGGCCTTTGCAAATGGCGGGCAACCGGAATTCGAATGGGCTTCTGACGACCCTCTCATCCAAAGCCGCTTTCTTGATTTCCAATGCGTGGCTATCGACCGTTCCGGCATTGCCTGGGTGGGCACAACCGGCTACGGGATACTTAAGGCCAATCCTGAAAAACCAAAATTCAGGAGCTATCTGAAAGGAACCTCGCAGCGCTACCTGGCAGAAGATCCGCAGGGAAACCTCATCTGTGCTATTGATCCTGCTCAAATTTACCCCCGCCAAAATTTCGGCCAACCCGAAACGAACCCCTGGCTGGCCGGCCTGCCCGGCAAATGGCGGAATTTTATGCCCGTCTTCGACGAAACGGGCAATGCCTGGGGCATTCCCGAACCGAATGTCCTGCTGCGCATAGATGCCCGGGCCAAAACCGTCCGGCAATACCGATGGGACGGCGCCGGCCTTTCCGCGCTGCTGTTCTGCAAAAATGGAACGTTGCTCCAGGCCAGTGAAGAAGGATTGCTGCAGTTCGACCCCGCAACCGGGCAAAGCAGGGATTTTCCCTTTGGCCGGCCCCAGAAACTCGTACCGGATTCCTATTATATCTCGAACCTGTACGAGGATTCGGAAGGCATAGTGTGGATCATTGGTTTCAAAGGGCTGATCAAAGCAGCCCCTGCCGACGGCGGTTACCGCTATGAATATTTCAAAACCGATCCATCCGACCCTTCTTCCCTGTCTTACAACACGGTGCTATCCGTGGCCGAAGACCCCCTCGAGCCCCGCCGTTACCTGTGGGCCGGCACGAAGAGCGGCGGCCTGAACCGCCTCGATCGGCAAACAGGTAAATTCAAACATTACAAAAAAGAGGACGGGCTTCCGGATAACGTGGTTTATGGAGTACGCTCCGACAATACCGGCCATATCTGGCTGAGCACCAACAAAGGCCTGTGCCGCTTTCACGTGCGGGAAGAAACAACCAAAAATTTCACCTATGCCGACGGCTTGCAGGACAATGAGTTCAATAGCTCCAGTTATCTGAAAATGAAGGACGGCACACTGGTGTTCGGCGGGGTCCGGGGCCTGACGATCTTCCACCCCGACAGCCTCCGGTTCAACGAGCACAAGCCGCAGACGCATATCGTCGGCCTGAAAGCCAACAACCAGCCGCTGTCGGAATGGACGGGGAGCAGGCCGGATATCGTCCTCTCTCACCGCCGGAACCTGCTCACCTTCGAGTTCGCCGCGCTCGAATTCACCAATCCGGCGCAAAACCTTTACCGCTACCAATTGATCCGCCACAGTGCCTTCGGCCATGAAGGTGAGGGCCGCTGGGTGGATTTGGGGGCCCGCAACAACGTGCAGTTCGCCAACCTGCGGCCTGGCCGATATACGTTCCGGGTGCTGGGCAGCAACAACGACGGAGCATGGGGGCAAGATCCGGCAGCGTTGAGGTTCGCCATCAACCCGCCCTGGTGGGCTACTTCCCGGGCCTGCCTGCTCTACATTTTATGCCTGAGTGCGATGGCATGGGCATTTTATAAATACCAGTTAGGCCGGCGCCTCGAACGCCAGGAAACCATGCGCCTGCGGGAATTGGACGATTTTAAAAACCGCTTCTTCACCAACATCACCCATGAGTTCCGCACGCCGCTGACGGTCATCCTGGGAATGGCCGAGCAGGTGGAACCCGCCGTTGACGAAAAACTGAAACCAAAGATCGGCCTGATCCGCCGCAACGGGCAAAACCTCCTGCGCCTCATCAACCAGATCCTCGACCTGGCCAAGCTGGAGTCCCATACCCTGAAGATCAACTACGTGCAGGGCGATATCCTTCCTTACCTGCGCTACATCAGCGAGAGCCTGCATTCGGTGGCCAACGCCCGGAACGTGATGCTGCGCGTGGAAAGCAACGAGGCCTCCATCGTCATGGACTACGACCCGGAGCGCCTGCTGCGGATCGTGTACAACCTGCTGTCGAACGCCATTAAATATACGCCGTCCGGCGGGCGGGTCGATCTACGGGTAACGGTCGTTGCGCCGCACGGTGCGCCGACAGCCGTAATAACCGTCGCCGACACCGGCGCCGGCATCCCGCCGGAAGACTTGCCCCACATCTTCGGCCGTTTCTACCAGGGCAAAAACCCGGAAAAGGCCAAAGCGGGCGGTACGGGCATCGGCCTGGCGTTGACGAAAGAACTGGTGCAGTCCATGGGCGGGGAGATCGGCGTAGAAAGCAAAGTGGGCCGGGGAACGACGTTTACGGCCAGGCTGCCGATCACCAACAACGCGCCGCCAGTGAATGAAGAGGAGGGAGGCCCCGCTCTTCCGATGGGCCTGCGGGAAGCCAAAAGAGAAAGCGCCCTCTTTCCTCTCCGCGGCTTCGCAACGGGCACAGGCCGGGAGGGGCCGCCTTCTTCCTCCACTCCTTCTCCCGCAGAAAAAGAGGCCGCCTCCCGGCCTCAGCTGCTCCTCATCGAAGACAACCCCGACGTCGTGGAATACCTCTCCACCTGTCTCGCCTCTCCCTCTTTCGGGACGGGGCAGGGCGGGGCTTTTGCGCTCGACTTCGCCTACAACGGCCGGGCCGGCATCGAAAAAGCCCTGGAGGCCGTGCCCGACATCATTATCAGCGATGTAATGATGCCCGAAAAAGACGGCTTCGAGGTGGTGGAAACCCTCAAGAACGACGAGCGCACCAGCCACATCCCCATCGTGCTGCTCACCGCCAGGGCCGATGTGGAGAGCCGGATCAGCGGCCTGCGCCGGGGCGCCGACGCCTACCTCGCCAAGCCCTTCCACCGGGAAGAGCTGCTCGCCACCCTGAACAACCTGCTGGAACTGCGCCGCAAGCTGCAGGCAAAGTATGTCCGGGGTCCGGAGGCAATGGCTTCAGCAGGCGAAAGCCCGGCGTCCGAAATGGAAGAGGCCTTCCTCCAAAAAGTCCGGGATATTATTCAGGAACACCTTTCCGACGCTTCCTTCACCGTGGAGGGCCTGAGCCAGAGCCTGGCCCTGAGCCCACGGCAACTGCACCGCAAGCTGGCCGCCCTCACCGGCCGGAACGCCTCGGCGCTCATCCGGTCCATGCGGCTGGCAAAGGCCAGAGAGTGGTTGCTCGCCGGAAAGAAGAACGTCAGCGAGGTGGCCTACGCCACCGGATTTGACGACCCCAAATATTTCAGCCGGGTTTTTGCTAAGGAATTTGGCGTGCCGCCGAGTAAGGTATAAGGGGGCGGCTATGCTGCCTTGATCGGGTTTGGAAATTTTAAGGAGGCTGGGGGGGGATTTCCCGCGGAGTTTCGCTAAGGTTTCGCTAAGTCTCGCTAAGTACACTGGCTCCTTTGCGAGCCTTTGCGGGAACCCCACGAGCTGGGGGGAAGGTATTTCCCGCGGAGTTTCGCTAAGGTTTCGCTAAGTACACTGGCTCCTTTGCGAGACTTTGCGGCTACCTCTGCGAGCCTCTGCGGGAACCCCACGAGCCTTTGCGGGAACCCCACGAGCTGGGGGGATGGTATTTCCCGCAAAGTTTCGCTAAGTACACTGGCTCCTTTGCGAGACTTTGCGGCTACCTCTGCGAGCCTCTGCGGGAACCCCCTACGGGAACCCCCGAGCCTTTGCGGGAACTTCCGCCAAACTTTGCGGGAGAACATTTTGCTTTTCCTTATCTTCTAACTTTTAACACCTTGATACCATGAAAAAGACAACCAGCGAACTCAACACCCTTTTCAAACGCATCCTTGACATCTGTTTTGCTATCCATACCCAATATGGCCCCGGGATGCTGGAAAGTTTCTACGAATCTGTGTTTTGTTATGAACTGACCAAAGCAGGCATCGCCCACCAACGGCAAGTAGGTATCCGGGTGAAGCACGATGGCCAGGAAATGGGCCTCGGCTACCGCATAGACGTACTCGTGGAAGAAGAAATCATTGTGGAAATAAAATCCATCCGCACTTTGACGGAGGTTGACCACAAACAAACCATCACTTATCTGAAAACGGCCGAGAAACGGCTGGGGTTGCTCGTTAATTTTGGGGAAGCGCATTTGAAGGACGGGATACACCGGAAGGTGAATGGGTTTTAAATGTATTGCACAAGGGGGGCAGGCTTGTGAAGGTTCCCGCTAAGTCTCGCTAAGGTTCTCGCGGAGTCTCGCTAAGCAGGACGTGTGCCCACCTCGCTTTGCGAACCTTTGCGGGAATTCCTACGAACCTTTGCTGTAAACCTCTGCGTTCCCGCTAAGTCTCGCTAAGCAGTACGTGTGCTCGCCTTACTTTGCGAACCTTTTCGGCAACCTCTGCGAGACTTTGCGGGAAACCCCTCTGCGAGCCTTTGCGGGAACTTCCTTTTCAACCCCTTCCCTGAAAATCCCCCGCCCTTCCCTGAAAACCCTTACCCCTTTCCCCGCCGCTGCCGGATATTGCCCGGATGCAACCTCTGGCCATCCTTTTAGTAGAAGACGACCCCGTCATCGCCCTCGGCCTGAAAACCACCCTGGAGCTCGACGGCTTCAAAGTGCTCTGTGCCGGCAGCCCGGCCGAGGCCATCCGCTTGTGCGACGAGCATTTGCCCGACATTGCTATTCTCAACTTTCACCGGAAACACGAAATGGACGGCATGGCCCTCGCCCGCCTGCTGCGCACCCGCTACCTGGCCGCCACCCTGCTGGCCACCGGCGCCCGCCCGCAGGACATCGCGCGATCCGCAGACTTTTACGCCGGCCAGGAGGTGCTCTTTAAGCCCTTCACCCGCCGGCAGTTGCAGGAGGCTATCGGCAGGCTGGTAATTCAAATTGGCCCGCCCACTTAATACTGCTTTGTTACCTTAAATCTCATTTCCCGCGAAGACTCGCTAAGGTTTCCCGCGGAGTTTCGCCAAGGTTTCGCGAAGTCTCGCTAAGTACACCTACTCCTTTGCGAGCCTTTGCGGCTACCTCTGCGAGCCTTTGCGGGAACCCATGTGAGCCTTTGCGGGAACCCCACGAGCTGGGGGGAAGGTATTTCCCGCGGAGTTTCGCCAAGTAAACCTACTCCTTTGCGAGCCTTTGCGGCTACCTCTGCGAGCCTTTGCGGGAACCCACTACGCCCCCCTTCCCTGAAAAAAAACCGTCCTTCCCTGGCCAATCCCGGCTCTTCCCTGAAAAAAGTGGCATGCCGCCGTTGCGCTGCCTAAGTTTGGTTCATCATTCCAAACAAAACACTTCATCCTTAAAAAGATCATCCAATGAAACATCATGACCCCGGGGGCGGCCCCCCATGTCCGATTTCTCCACCTTTTTGGCTGAAAAGTCCACCCCCTTCTTCCGCCTATCCTCTTTATTGCAGGACATTGAATTAGATATCCCATTCATTAAAATTAACATTATGGCACCCTCTTTTTTGTATTTCCTTCGGGCCGGAACCTTCTTTCCGAAAAGCTCTGCCTCTATAATTTGCGTTCACTCTTCTTCATTTCTTTCAGGAATATTCCTGGTATTCTTGAGTGTCTTCTCATGTGTTACCGACGTCCAGGCACAGTCTCTCGACTGGGCCTTTTCCGCCCCGGCCCCCGTTCCCCAGGGGGTTAGGGATATTTGTGAAGCCGTTGCCCGGGATGCGCTGGGCAATATGTATGTGACGGGGAGTTTTCTGAAAACGGCCGATTTCGACCCCGGGCCGGGCACGGCCAACCTGAGCACTTCAGGGAGCAACCAGGATATCTTCGTGGCCAAATACGACGCTTCGGGGGCCTATCAGTGGGCTTTCAATATAGGAAGCAGTAGCGATGATAGTGGTTTGGGCATTGCTATAGACGGTTCGGGGGATGTGCTGGTAACAGGGAGATTCGGAGGCACGGCCGATTTCGATCCCGGGCCGGGCGCCGCAAACCTCACCAGTATGGGAAGCGATGATATCTTCGTGGCCAAATACGATGCCTCCGGCGCCTACCTGTGGGCCTTTCCTATCGGGGATGCCGGTTCTGATTTTGGTTATAGTATTGCCACAGACGGGCTGGACAATGTGCTGGTGACGGGCAGATTCCAGGGCGCCGCTGATTTCGACCCCGGGCCGGGCACAACCAACTTGTCCGGCCTGGGGAACAATGACATTTTCGTGGCTAAATACGATGCTTCCGGGGCTTATCAATGGGCAGGCCAGGTCGGGAGATACGCTAATGACGGTTTGGAGGTCGAAAACCAGGCGGTCGCTACAGACGCCTGGGGCAATTGTTATATTACAGGCTTTTTCGAAGGCACGGCCGATTTCGACCCCGGGCCGGGCACAGCCGAGTTGAGCACTACCGGAGACGGAGACGAGGATGTCTTCATCGCCAAATACGATGCTTCCGGAGCCTATCAGTGGGCTTTCAAAATAGGGAGCAGTTCCAATAATGAAATAGGTGACGATATTACGATAGATGGCGTCGGCAATGTGCTGGTAATGGGAGTATTCGACGGTACAGTCGATTTCGACCCCGGCCCGGGAACGGCCTTGCTGACTTGTAATGCAATCCGTTGCACCTTCGTTGCCAAATACGCTCCCTCCGGTGCCTATTTACAGGCTTTCAGCATGATGGGCCTTACTGAAGGCTTAAGCATCACATCAGACGGCTCGAATAACGTGCTGGTAACAGGCCGTTTTAACGGTGCCGTGGATTTCGATCCCGGCCCCGGCACAGCTAATCTGACCAGCGCCGGGAACTCTGATATCTTCGTGGCCAAATACGACGTTTCGGGCGCCTATCAATGGGCTTTCAATATAGGAGATGCGGGCTTTGGTTCGGGGTACGCCATCACTGTCGATGACTCGGACAATGTGCTGGTGGCGGGCAGTTTTGAAGGTGCAGCCGATTTTGATCCCGGCCCCGGCACAGCCAACCTGAGCAGCGCGGCGGGCGATAGCGATATTTTCGTGGCCAAGTACAGCGCTTCCGGGGCCTATCAATGGGCCTTTTCAATAGGAGGGCCCGGGGGAAGTGATGATGGCCGGGACATTGCTGTAGACGGCCTCGGCAATGTGTTGTTAACGGGCTATATTCGGAGCTTATCTGATTTCGATCCCGGGCCAGGCACGACTATTGTGGCCAGCGTTAATGCATCCGACGGTTTCCTGGCAAAATACGCTTCCTGCCCCCCTTCCGGCGTCTTTTACGTCAACGACAATGCCTCCGGCGCCAACACCGGCGCCTCCTGGGCCGACGCCTTCAACAACCTCCAGGACGCCCTCACACAAGCCGCCGCCTGCCCGAATGTGGACGAGATCTGGGTGGCCGCCGGCACGTACACGCCCGGACAAGGCGTGGGCTACATCCCCGGCAACCGCTCCCACTCTTTTGTCATGCGAAACAACCTGGCCATCTACGGCGGCTTTCCCGGCCTGCCGGGGCAGGAAGGGGATCTCAGCGTGCGAGACTGGGCGGCCTACGAAACCACTCTCAGCGGGGACATAGACAATGACGGAACGTTAGCCAATAACAGCTACCACGTCATTTTCAACAACAACCTGAACAACACCGCCGTGCTGGACGGCTTTACCGTCAGTGGAGGGAATGCGGACGGGGGCGGAGCCAATAACTTCGGCGGAGGGATGTACAACAACAATAGCTCCCCTGTGGTGGCCAACTCCACCTTTACCGGCAATTCGGCCAACAATAACGGCGGTGGGATGCACAACGAAACCGACTCCTCTCCGACGGTGGCCAATTGCACCTTCACCGGTAATTCGGCCAACGGCCACGGCGGTGGGATGCACAACGAATCCGGCTCCTCCCCGGCGTTGGCCAACTGCGCCTTCTCCGGCAATTTAGCCGGCTCGGGCGGCGGGATGTACAACTACACCTGCTCCCCTACGTTGGCCAACTGCACCTTCTCCGGCAATTCGGCCGGCGCCGGCGGCGGAATGTACAACTACTATTTTTCCGGCCCAACTCTGGACAACTGCATCCTCTGGGGCAACAGCAGCAGTATTTCTAACGAACTCTCCAGCACTGCCACCGTCGCCCACTCCATCGTGCAGGGCGGCTATTCCCCCTGCGCCAACTGCCCAAACGGGGACGGCAATGCGGATCCGCTATTTGTCAGCCAGCCGCCTATCGGCCTGGGGATAACGGGCAACCTGCGCCTGCAAGCCTGCTCCCCCGCCATCGACGCCGGCGACAACGGCGCCAACACCACTTCCGAGGACCTCGCCGGCAACCCGCGGGTAGTGGATGCCTCCGGCTCGGCCACGGTGGACATGGGCGCCTACGAATTCCAGGGCATGCGCCCCAACCCCGCCCCCGTATGCCAGAACATCACGGTGCAACTAGGCCCGGATAATACCGTTACCGTCCTCGCCTCCCAGCTGAATGACGGCAGCACCGGCTGCGGCCCGCTCTCCTTCCTGATCGATGGGCAGGCGTCGCTGTCCTTCGACTGTGGCGGCCTGGGGCAGCATACGGCAACGCTCACCGTCACCGACGCTTTCGGCAGCCAGGCTAACTGCAACGCTACCATCACCGTAGCCGACGACGACAACCCCTGCTGCGCCGCGCCGGCAGCGGCCTGCAAGCCCTTCACGGCAGTGCTCGACGCCGGCGGTTCGGCTACGCTCACCGCGGGCGATGTGGACGGCGGCAGCACTTACGCGTGCGGCCTGCAAAGCATAGCGGCGTCGCCCAATACCTTCTCCTGCGCCGACGCGGGGCCGCAAACCGTAACCCTGACGGTAACAGACGTCAACAACGAGAGCAGCTCCTGCAACGCTCAGGTGACGGTGAAAGACGAAATGCCGCCGGTGGCGCGCTGCCGCAACCGCACTATCGAGCTGAACGCCGCCGGTTCGGCTACGCTCACCGCCGGCCAGGTGAACAACGGCAGCAGCGACAACTGCGGCCTGCTCGGCCTGAGCCTGAACCGGACGAGCTTCGGCTGCGCCGACGTGGGCATGCGCACCGTGCTGCTCACCGCCACCGACGGGGCCGGCAACAGCCACAGTTGTGTGTCTACGGTGACCGTCCGGGACAATACCGATCCGGAGGCGCTTTGCCAGAATGCCACCATACAGCTCGGCA
>JACJXZ010000039.1 GCA_020636375.1 Lewinellaceae bacterium
TTTGGCGGCGGCCGAGGCGCGCAGAAAACTGGAAAACAGCGACTTGGAAACTTTCTCTCCGTACCTTTCCCTCAGTTGCCGCCCTTCACGAACGGCAGGGTTTGCATCGTCCCATCCTCCAGGCGTATGGCCAGCAGGTAGTATCCATCCGGGCAATCCAGCAGGTTGGCCGTTTCCTGCAGGTTCGTGACTCCGCTCAGCATACGCTGCCGGATCGGTTGCCCGAGAATGTCGTAGATGGTGATCTCCACATCCTGTTTTTCTTTCAGCTTCCCCTGCAGGTAGAACAGCCCGCTGCCGGGACTGGGGTACAATTTCAGCCCCTGGATTTGCCCCGGCTCTTCCGTGGAACTCAGGATGGAAAACGCAAACCAGTTCATGTTGAACAGGGGCTGGGTGATGGCTATCCGGATGTGGTGCTGCCCGGCCGGCAAGGACACCGACTTGGTGGTCGTCCGCCAGGTCTGCCAGCCGCCGGTAGGGGAAAAGTTGACAGTGTGGAGCAGGGTTGCATTGCCATTCGCGTCTATTTTCTGCAATTGTATCTGCCCGGTTTCGCTCTGCGCGGCGGTGCGGTAATCCACGGCGTAGATGCCGGCCTGCGCCACGTTGATGTAATAGTCCAGGTAGTCGCCGGCATCGAGGTAGGCGATGTTCTGGCCGCCGCCGGCATCAGTCGTGTTCTCCAGTTGGATGCCCGATTGGAAAAAGAAATCTTCCGCTTCTACCCGCCCGGGGACGGGGTGGATGATGGCAATCGTATTGCGGACGTCTTCCAGCGAAAAAGCACTCAGCGGCGTCCCGTCCTGGGCAAAAACCTGATCCCCCGAATAGGAGATTTTTATGATTTCGCCGGAGCGGAAAGTGTGATCCACGGTGAAAAGGATCGCCCTTGGGTTGGCGGCGTTCAGCACGGCGTTGTTGACCGGCACCGGATTGCCGTTTACAAAAATCTGGAATCCTGCCGGAGAAGCGGGCAGGGGCCCGGCCAGGGGCTTGTTGATATGGAGTTGCACCGCATGGAAATCAGCAGTGACAGCGGACAGGTAATCTGTGGACAGGGTCGTGGTTGGGGCCTTTTGGATAAATTCAAAGCTGTTCAGGTTGAAACCGGCCCGATCTACGTGAAACCGCAGTTTCCGGTCGGCGGGCGTCAGGATCACATCGGGCACGGTAACGGTTTGCCAGTTCTGCCAGCCACCGGAATTGGGGACGCCGACAAGGCCGGAAAGCTCCGCTTCGCCGGCAAGGAGGCGGAACTGCCCCCCCGACTCGCCTCCTGCTGCCCGGATGTGCACATCGTATACCCCGCTTTCCGCTACATTCACTTCGTATTGCATCCATTCGCCCGGCGCCAGCCAGCCTACGCTGTAGCCGTTGGTATTGACTTCATCCAGGGAGGGTTCGATATCCACCCCGTCGTTCCGGTACGACCAGCCGGCGTTCCAGGCGGTGTAATTCCCGGTCGAAACGTGGTAGGTGGCCACGTCAGTGTCGTAATAAGCGGTGCCCACCGCGCCCATGTCGAAGTCGGTAGCGTACACCACGCCGGGGATAGCCTGCACCCGGTAGGGGGCAGTTTCTTCCGACCGCACCTGCCGGAACATGGCGTCGATCACGTCCGTGTGGTAGGTGCAGTTTTCCAGCCGGAGGTTTTCCGCCAGTTCCATCAGCGTGGCCTTGGCGAAAGCCGCGTCCGGAGCGCTGCCCGTCCCGTTCCAGTAATCCAGCAACGCCTGGTATTCCGGCGTTTTTATCACGGACAGCGGCCCGGCGATGGCATCCACCTTTTTCATGGGCCACCATGCCCATCCCATGCCGTTTTCTTCCAGCAGTTTTATGGCGTCTCTGAACCAGGTATTGGAATTTTCCCCGCTCTCGCCAAAGTAGATGGGCACGTTGTGAGCATCCCGGATATTCAGCACCCACTGTATGGAGGCCCGGTCGTTGAACGACCAGTACTTGTGCGGGCCGTAGGCCATGTTGTCGTCCCACGGGGGCGTCAGGCCGGTGAAATCATTGGCGAACCAGTTGCCTTCGATGATCAGCAGGTGGTTGGCATCCACTTCCCGGATGGCGTCGGTGATCTCGTAGTACAGGTCGCGCAGGGGGATATTGCCCGTCATGGGCCAGTTGGGTTCGTTGAGGAGGTCATAGGCGCCCACCCAGGGCTCGTTGGCGTATCGTTCCGCCAGCCGTCGCCACAGCGCGACGGTTTTGTCGCGGTTCGCCTGGCTTTCCCAGAGGGAGGGTTTGGTGGGGTCGTAGTCGGAGATGCCCTGGTCCTGCCCCTGCCCGCCGGGGGCGGCGTGGAGGTCGAGGATCACGTACATCTGGTTCTGCCGGCACCAGGATATAAGGCTGTCGGTCAGCTCGAAGCCTTCGTCCAGCCAGGTATGCTGCCCGGCGACGGGCTCGTCTTCAACGGGCAGGGTGAAGAGGTTGTAATGCATGGGCAGCCGCACGGAGTTGAAGCCCCAGGCTTTCAATGAATCGATGTCGATTTTGCGGACGTGGTTGGCCCGCCAGGCCTCGTAGAACAGCTCGGTGTCGGCCGGGCCGATCAACGCTTCTATCTTTGCCCGAATCTGGTGCTGGGCGTTGGCAAAGTCAGCGGTCTGTAGCATGTAGCCCTCCTGCAGCATCCAGCCGCCGAGGCCCATGCCCCGGAGGATGACGGTTTCGCCGTTGCCGTTGACAATGGCCTTTCCGCTGGTTTTCAGGAAGCCCTGACTCTGAGCTTGTAAGGAAAAAAGGGCGAGGAAGAAGAATGAAATTTTGAATGCCATTCGTTGGTACATGATGCTTTGTTTAAAGGTGGTTGGCCGGGAAAAAGTTTCAATGCTTAAAATCGGTATTTTACTTTAAAAAGCCGGGACTGGCAACCGGACAAATACTGGACAGGGGAGGAAGGTGTCGGGAAATTGTGCCGGATTGAGCCTGGTTCTCCCGCCGGGGCAGGGGCTTTTTTTGCCACATAGGGGCACATAGCGGGTTTCGCATACCCTGGGGCAGGACGATTGTCCAGGTTAAATCCGTGGGACGGGAAGTGTATTTTAACGAAAACGGCCGGATGGGAATTCACAACCTCGACACTGGAGAAGTCATTTACCTCAATAAACTAAACCCTAATCTTCCCTATCTGCTCCCGGAGTTTGGCGACCTCATCGTGGACGAAGACGGGGCCATACTGGGCATCAGCGAGGGCCGAAAGTTGATCCGGATTCGCCGGGACGGTTCTTTTGAGGAAATTTTTGCCCTGGACGTTGAATTTGATTACCCCCTGTCTGCCTTTGCTAGAGACGGGTCCGGCAACCTCTGGTTCGGGTTCGACACTTTTGAGGAGGACAATGACAATGGAGAGAAGGTGCTGGCGAAGTATGACGGCGCCTCCGTCGAGTTCACAGGCCTGGGGCGCCCAAACCTCCGGATAGTTGATATCGGCCAGGACGATACCGGACATTTGTGGGTGCTGGCCGGCGATCATATAGATAATACGGCCTATCTTGGCATTTATCAGTTGAACCAGGACGATGAGGTTGTGCATTCCAGGGTCTTTTCCAATCCCGCCAGTTTTTGGGGGCGGATGGATGTGTCCGGCAACAAAGTATGGGTTCTTGTATCCAGGGGACGATTGTGGGAATATTCAAATGGTGTCTGGACAGAGCATTACCAGGTAGGCTTCGAGGTGTTCCCGGTGCTGGCCAACCTCCTCAGAATGGACAGGGACGGGATGGCATGGCTTGCCAGAAGCCCCGGGTTCCCATTATCAGGGTTTTATCATGAACAGGAAGACGGCTGGGGGTATATCCCTATGGAGAGCCTTCCTGGAGTGGAAGACGGAAGCACAAACAAAATAAATGCCATGGAATTTGACGAGGAGAACAACCTCTTAGCTGCAACGGACTTCGGCCTGCTTTACTACAAAGATGGGGAGTGGTCCTCGTTGAAAACTACCGAAAACCATTTTTTGGACTATGAGCTTATCGATATTGCAGCTTATAAGGATACTATGTGGCTATCTTCTTCCGGTGGAGTGAGCAAGTTGTATGGCACGGTTTGGAAAAATTACACCTCCGAAAATTCTATTTTGTCCGGAGACATCAATGAAATAGAGTACGACAGCGTGGCACATTGCCTGTGGGCGCATTCCCTCGACCGTTTGTTCAAGCTCGTCGGCGATCAGTGGTCAGAGATCGATCTTCCTTTTGAGCCATATATTATCTATGAACTGACTTCCTCGCAGGACGGTCGCGTCTGGTTCGGCGATTACGAGAACCTGATTCGTTATGACGGGGCATCCTTTTTTGCCTATAACGTGCAAAATTCCCCATTGCAAGGATCATTTATCGACAACATAGCCTTCGACGGCCAGAATATATGGGTCCAGAATATGGACACCCACCCGTATGCCACTACTCCGGGCATTTTTAAGGTGGAAAACGATGTGATGTCCCTTTTCACGGAAATCGAAAAATCTACCCTGAAGGAATTAAAAGTTGACAGGGACGGTGTCATTTGGGCTATCAAAGGATTAGAACTGAGACAATACCGGGACGGAAACTGGGTTTCCCTGGGTGAAATAGCCAGTTACTTGCCAGTATCGCAAAGAAATACCTCCTTTTGTTTTTCCGAAGCCTGCGGCGTCATTATCGGTTCGAAAACCGGAATCAATATTTACAGAGACGGGGAATGGCTGTTTCTGGATCATACGAATTCGCCTTTGGATTACAAATCGGACGGCCCTTTGGCCTGTGATGGGAAAAAACTGATAGTTGGCAACGATGGCCTGAAGATCTTTTACGATTGCGAAGCGTTGCTGGAACAGTTGGTAAACGAAGAGCCGGCACCGGAAAAAGAAGAAGAAAGGATCATCTCCCTGTTCCCCAATCCGGCCACGGCTGCCATGTGGCTAAAAACTTCCCCGGGCGGCTTCCCTTCCGGACTGCTGGCGGAAGCTTATGACCTTTCGGGCAGGATAGTGCTGGAGCAGCAACTCGGCCCGGCCAGCCTGAGTTCCGAAATCCCGGTCGGCAACCTGGCAAAGGGCGTGTATTTTATGGTTGTCCGGAACCTGGAGTCCAAAGAGGTGGTGCAGCGGTTTAAATTTGTCAAGTATTGACCTTTTTTAATACAGGCAGGGTGCCCCAAAATGTCCGACAAATCTCATTGCGCCTGTTCCCGGGCATCCTTATCTTTCCCCGAAAACTATTTCGCCATGAAAGCCATGATCCTCCCAAAACTCGGTTCCTTCAAAGACAACCCCCAGCCACTGGAAAGCGCGGACTTGCCCAAACCCAGCCCCGGCCCGGGCGAAGCCCTGCTCCGCGTCCTCGCCTGCGGCGTCTGCCATACCGAGCTGGACGAGATCGAGGGGCGCACCCCCCCGCCGGAGCTGCCCGTGGTGTTGGGCCACCAGGTGGTGGGCGAGGTGGCGGAGCTGGGGAAAGATTGCAAGCGCCTGAAAAAAGGCCAGCGCGTGGGCGTAGCCTGGATTTACCACGCCTGCGGCGAATGCGAATACTGCAGCAGCGGCCAGGAGAACCTCTGCCCCGATTTCCAGGCTACCGGCCGCGACGCCAACGGCGGCTACGCCGAGTATATGACAGTACCCGAAGATTTCGCCTATGCCATCCCCGACGTCCTGGCGGATGCCGAAGCGGCGCCCCTGCTCTGCGCCGGTGCCATCGGCTACCGGTCCGTCCGCCTGGCCAACCTGGCCGACGGGCAGAACCTGGGCCTGACCGGCTTCGGCGGCGCCGGCCACCTGGTGATCAAGATGGTTCGGCATAAATTTCCCAACACTAAAGTATACGTCTACGCCCGCAACCCGGACGAGCGCGCCTTTGCCCTCGAGCTGGGCGCCACATGGGCAGGCGACACCACCGATGCCGCCCCCGAAAAAATGGACGCCATCATCGACACCACGCCCGTCTGGAAACCGGTGGTGGAAGCTCTCAAAGAACTCAAGCCCGGCGGCCGCCTGGTCATCAACGCCATCCGCAAAGAACAGGACGACCAACACTACCTGGAAAAGATACAGTACGAAAACCACCTGTGGATGGAGCGGGAGATCAAAAGCGTGGCCAACGTCACCCGCCGCGACGTGAGCGAGTTCCTCCAACTGGCTGCCCAGGCCGGCATCCGCCCGGATTACCAGGAATTCCCCCTGGAGGAGGCCAACCGGGCCCTGCACGAACTGAAGAACCAGAAGATCCGGGGGGCAAAGGTGCTGCGGGTGGCGGTTGGCGGGCGGCAGGGCTTCCGGGAGAGCCTTCCGGGGTAGGTGGTGGGTGTTTGTTGTCTGTTGTCTGTTGTCTGTTGTTTGTTGTCTGTTGTCTGTTGTTTGTTGTCTGTTGTCTGTTGTTTGTTGTCTGTTGTTTGTTTCCCTCGGCTTTGCCCGGAGTCTCTGCTGGTTTTGTGTGATACAGTTCATTTGAATTTTAGTGGCCGACACAACCAAAGAGATTGTTCAGAAATGTGTGTCCGCCCCCAAGTTTTGAACCGATGAGGCCGCAAAGGAACACAGAGTATTCGCTGTCAGGCAAATACTCTGTGGCATCTCCGCGTGCGGTTTGAGTAACCTGCCACTATGCGGCACAGCCTGCTCGCCATTACTGCCTGGTAGGCAGGCAGGCGGAAGACACAGCGTCCTGAACAGTCCCCATAGACGGGGAACCTGTTTCTACTCTATCGCCCCTGCGGTTCAAAACAAAAACACAGCAATTTGAACAGTCCCCAAAACCAAACCCCCAAAACCTAACCCCCAAAACCTAACCCCCAAAACCTAACCCCCAAAACCTAACCCCCAAAACCCCACCTAAACCCCCAAAACCCAAAACCTAAACCCCACCTAAACCCCCAAAACCCAAAACCTAAACCCCACCTAAACCCCCCAATCCCAAAACCCAATCCCCTCACCCCACCTCCCAACTCCAGGTGATCCTCGCCGTTTTCTCCAGGATCTTTTTCACGGAGCAGAGTTTTTCCATGGACAGGTCCACCGCGCGTTTCACCTTCTTCTCGTCCAGCGGGCCGTAGAGGGCGTAGTGGACGTGGATGTCGGTAAACAAGGAGGGCGTTTTGTCTTTTTCCCGTTCGGCGGTAATGGTCAGCCGGATGTCGTCCAGTTGCTGGCGTTGTTTGCGCAGCAGGTGGATCACGTCGATGGCGCTGCAGCTGCCCAGGGCGGAGAGCACCATCTGCATGGGGCGCATGCCCCGGTTGTGGCCCCCGATGGCTTCGGCGCCGTCCGATTCCAGCGCCTGGCCGGATTCGTTGACGGCCTGCAGGTGGAAGGCGTCGTCGAGGCGTTTGATCTCTATTTTCATGAGGTGTAATTTACTGTGGCTTATGTGGTGAATAAATAACCACAACAAAACCGAAGCGCCAAATTTAACCAGATTCTCTGACGAGGTTATTTTTTCGGTGGCTATATACCTGCTGGACTTTGGACAGTCCTGATGCAAAGGCGGAAAAGCAGGCGTTGTGCGCCCATTTAGAGCCTCATTCCGACTTCGCACTTCCGACTTCCGACTTCAAACGGAGGCACGTCCAAAGTCCGGTTACCTGGCAAAAGGGTTTTCCGCAAAATCCGGAGCCCGCTGGAGGGGCTGGATTTGCGGCCTTCCTGGCGCATGCCGCAATTCTTGTGGCGGAGAGGGCCTGACAATGTGGTATGATTGGCGAGTTTTTTGTATTTTAGGGGGGCTGTTTGAGGCGTGGGGAGGTAGGGAGGAATTGTCAATATTACAGCGATTCTCGCTTCAGTAAAATTTTGTATATCATTCATTGTTGTCAAGGGGCTTTGGGTTACTATCGCCGGGCGGCCCTCTTCATTCTAAAAGCGGGAAGTCCACTTTGATATCCTTGGCGATAAACCGATAAATAGCGTTCATTGACACAGCTGGCAACAGGCCGAAGACCTGGCGGATTTTTTGCCATAAAGCCTTTTTGGTTTGGCAGTATTGCCAAGCCTTTTGGAAGGCCGGGTCCAGGTGTTGTGCGATTTGGCCTGTCAAAAAAGCCAACATCGTCAACAGGGCAAAGTTGGTGGCCAGGTATTTTTTGCCGTGGCCGTAATTGTGCTCCAAGTGGTAGCCCTGGTTTTTGAGGGTGTTGAACGTTTCGTTCTCGATTTTCCAACGCGAACGTGCTACGGCTACCATTTCCTGTACATTATCCTGGCCTATGGGCAAATCGGTGATCCAACTACTGTAGTAAAGCACTTCGCCGGTTTGCGTATCGGTTTCGGTATATTCCAGGTAATTGACTGTCAGTTCCTGGTGCGTGTCGTTGAGGATCAGGCCGTTGGCGAATTCGGCTTTGCCTTCCTTCCCAGGGCCTGCAGCCCAGGTTCTGGTTTCCAGGCCGCCGTCTTTGCGCAAACGATCCACTTGTATTTGCCATCTACCGCAACAGCCAGGTAGCCGCCCAACACCACTCCTGGAGCGAAAACACGGCAAATCCCGCGCTT
>JACJXZ010000004.1 GCA_020636375.1 Lewinellaceae bacterium
GTTGTACAGCAGAAAGGAGAAAGCCGAGCGGAGTCGAGGCCGAGCGTGTGCAGGAGGCATGGAGTGTCCAACCTCAGACGGGTAGCCGAGGATTGCTTTCCTTTCCCAAGCATCGGCTTCATTGAGGGCGAAAGGTTGGGGTGAAGGGCTAATCATGAGAATAGGGGGCGTTAACAAGAACAAAATACCAGTAATTCCTTCCATTCTATTCTTTCTAATATCTGTGCTATCTTGCGCCCGCAAAATGCCGGTTCACCGAAGCTACATGATTCAAAATATGGAAATCAGGCGTCAGCCCGATCCGGGTGGGCGTTTCCGCCGCATTTCTACGCATTTCCATATATTTCCCTGTTTCGGTCCGGCCCCTTACACGAATACGCCAATGCACCAGTACATCAATACACCAATACACATCCTCACCGCCCTCCTGGCTCTCCTCAGCCTCTTCCTCAACCTGGGCGTACAGCCCGTCTACCTGGAAGAGCCCCGCCGGGCCACTATCGCCATGGAAATGGAGGAGAACGGCAACTTCATCGTGCCGACCCAGTTCGGCGAGTTTTACTATAAGAAGCCTCCGGTGTTCAACTGGGTGGTGTGGGCCAGCGCCAGGGTAACTGGTGGGTATACGGCCTGGGCGCTGCGGTTGCCAACCGTTCTGTCCATCATCTTTACGTCCCTGCTGCTCTTCGCCCTGGGGCGGCGCTACGTCAACCCGGAGTTCGGCTGGCTGTCCGCCCTGCTGTTTCCCATCAGCGGCGGTTTGTACTTTTACTTTTCCCTGCTGGGAGAGATCGACCTGTTTTACTCCTTTGTGACCTTCGCCGGCTTTGCCGCCCTGTTCCACTTTCAGCAGCAGGGCAGGTATGGGCTGATGTTCCTGGCCACCTATGCGCTGGCGGCGGTGGGCACGCTGACCAAAGGGCTGCCTTCGGTGCTGTTCCTGGGCCTGTCGGTGCTGGCCTGGCTGTGGTGGGAAGGGGAGTGGAAGCGCCTGTTGTCCCTGGCCCATCTGGCGGGCATCCTGATATATGGCGCACTGGTGGGCGGCTACCTGCTGGCTTACCACCAGTACAACGACATCGGCAACTACCTGCGGATGATGGTGGAAGAGTCCGGCGACCGCACAGTGGCGGAGAGCGGCCTGCTCCGGTTGTTGGAACACCTCTTGACGTTCCCCCTGGATACTGTAAAGGACCTGCTGCCGGGCGGGCTGGTCCTGCTGTTTGCCATCCGGCGGGATCTGCGCAGCCTGCTCCTGCGCAACAAGCTGCTCACCTTCGCCGCCTTGACGTTCCTGGTGAATGTGCTGCCGTACTGGCTGTCGCCCGGCGCCCGGCAGCGGTACATCTACATGCTTTACCCCTTCCTGCTGATGATCGGCCTGTACGCCTGGCAGCACCGGGAGGAGGTGAAGGCCTGGCGCTTCCGGGCCTTCCGGGCCCTGAGCGGCGTCCTCATCGGCGGGCTGGCCCTGGGCAGCCTGGCTTTGCCCTTCGTTCCGGGGCTGGATTTCCTGGATTATCGATGGCTGCTCGCCCTGAGCGGGTTCCTCGCCGGGGTGGCCCTGTTCTACTTCTACCTCCGCCACCCGCAGCAGGCGCTCCTCTTCCTGATCCTGGCCACCGTCGCCGGCCGGCTGCTGTTCGGCCTGACGGTGCTGCCCCAGCGGGCGCACGCCAGCGGCGCTCAGAAAGACAGGGAAGTGGCGCAGGCGGTGAGCGACATCGTTGGCGATGCGCCCCTGTACCTGTACCAGGATACCCGGATTTCCTTTACCGCCATTTTCTACCTCAATCAAATCCGCGGGAAGACGCTGCGCCGCAACGACGAGCTGGAAGCAGGGAGCTATTATATCGCTCTGCCGGAACAGTTTCCAGGGGAAAAAGTATTGTATGAGATTCCGTATAACGGGGTAGTATACGGCGTGATGCGGAATCACTGAAGGCAATATCAGCCGCCGGCCCTGGCGATCAACTCCTCTGAAGTCAGCCCGAACATAGGCGGCGTCCGGATATCCAGCATGTTCAGGTAGAGGTAGATTTGGGCGCGGTGGTGTACTTCGTGTTCCACCATGGCCCGCATCCATTTCCAGCGGCGTATGGAAGTTCCGGCGGGAGTCCGGCAGCGCGCGCTCAACCCTTCGTCGCCAATATCCCGGATGATAGCAATGGTTTCTTCGTGGGCCCGGCGGAAGAAGGCCAGGATCGCCTCATAGCCGTCAGCCAGTTCTCTGCCACAGCCCACATACCGGCTTGGCCTGCCGGCCAGCGTCTCGGCGTACATATACCGTTCGATGCCCGCGATGTGGCGAATCTGGTCGGCAATGGTGAATTTGCCGGGCTGGTAGGTAAAATCCAGCTGGCCGGGCGGCACAGTTGCGATGAGCCGCTCCGTGCGCGCCCGAATGCTGGCGTAGTAATCCAGGAAGGAAGAAATGGTGGAGATTTCCATTAAACCAATCAATCAATCATTCATTCCTTCATTCCTTCCACCCCCACCACCTCATTCCACCCCCAGGTGTCCTCCGCTTTGCCGGTTCGGATAGCCTGCAACGCCGCTTTAAAAGAAAACATCGCCGCATCTTCCTCCACATAACAGTCATAGGCTTGGTCTTCGATCGTGATGGACTCGATAGGGGCCACCACGGCCGCTGTGCCTGCTCCGAAAGCTTCCACCCGGGTATCGCTCCGCAGGGCTGCCTCCAGCTCCCGGATGCTGATCTTGCGCTCCTGGACCTTGATGCCGCGGCTGCGGGCCAGTTGCAGTATGGAATCGCGGGTGACGCCGTCAAGGATGGTAGAGCTCAGCGCAGGGGTGATGAGGATGCCGTCGATCAGGAACAGGACGTTCATGGTGCCGGACTCTTCGATGAACTCGCGGGTTTGGGCGTCCGTCCAGAGCACCTGGTCGTAGCCTGCCTCTACGGCGCGCTGGGTGGGCAACAGGGCGCCCCCGTAGTTGCCGCCGCACTTGGCGTAGCCGGTGCCCCCGTCCGCTGCCCGGGTGAATTCCGTTTCGACCTTAACCCGCAACGGGCGGGCGTAGTAGTGGCCCACCGGCGTGCCGACGATGAGGAACAGGTATTCATCCGATGTTTTCACCTTGATCCTTTCCTCGGAAGCGATCACGAAGGGGCGGATGTACAGGGCGCTTTCCTTGCCCGACGGCACCCACCGGTGGTCGAGCGCCACGAGCTGCCGCATGCCTTCCCGGAACAACTCATAAGGGACATCCGGCATATTCAGGCGCTGCAGGGAGCGGTTAAAGCGCTCATGGTGCTTCTGGAGGCGGAAGATGGACACATTGCCGTCTTCCAGGCGGAAGGCCTTCATGCCTTCGAATACGGTCTGGCCGTAGTGAAAGCAGAGGGCGAAAGGGCTCATCGTGAGCTGGTGGAAGGGCTCGATGCGGGCTTCTGTCCATTCGCCGCCGGCATAGCGGGCGATGAAGAGGTGGTCGGTGGGCGTCGTTCCGAAAGGCAGGTTGTTGATGTCCAGCCCCGGAAGGCGGGATTCCTTAGTGCGGTGAACAGGAATGGTGATTGTCGTATGCATGTAAATCTGGTTTTATTTTTCAGAAAATTTTCCAACCTGCCGGGTTTTGCGTAAGTTCCTGTGGTGCTGAACCCGGCAGCGTTTTTCGACCATGCTCCTGACTGGCTTCCAACTCCAACTCCATCTTGATATTCGCCCGTTCGTAAGAAAAATCGTTGGCATCGAGCGGAACCTCCCGGAAGCCCATTTTGCGGTAGATGGCGATGGCCGCCGGCAGCCCGGTTTGAGAATACAAAATGAGCTTCGGAGCGCCCATTTCCGCCGCCTTGCGGATGGCTGCCTGGCAAAGCATTTTGCCCGCACCCCGGCCCCGGTAGGGTTTATCCACAGCCATTTTAATGAGTTCCAGGCCGCCATCCTCGCTGTACTTCAGGGCGACGGCGCCGATGATGCGCCCTTCCAGCCGGGCGAAGAGAATAGTGCCGCCCCCTTTCAGGATGGCCTCTTCCGGGTTTTCCAGCACCCACCGGTCGATGGGTTCCACGCTGAAGTATTCCTCCAGCCAGGCTTTGTTGAGCTGTTCGAAATAATGCCGCCACTCCGGGCGGTAGCCAAGAATTTCAATGGGTGACATAATACAACAGTTTTGGGTGATTTCAATAAAAAATGCCGGGTGATTTCAAAGCCGCAGCGCCTTCGCGGGAGGCGCTGCGATACAAGCATGAAGTATTACTCACTTGATTTCCGCCACAAATATCTCTACCTTTGGAAAAAGAAAACAGACGCAGATTCTTGTTTTTTTAGCATAACAGTTTGCTTTATGGAAGAAACCGGCGGTTTTTTGTACCACCAGGTGGCGGAACGCCTGGAGCAGATGATCGGGAAAGGCATATTGAGCACCGGCGATAAGCTGCCGTCCGTCCGCGCGCTGAGCGAGGAGCAGGGCATCAGCATGAGCACGGCCTTCAAGGCGTACGGCGAGCTGGAGATGAAAGGGCTGGTAGAGGCCCGCCCCAAGTCGGGCTATTACGTCCGTTTTACGCCTCAGGAACTGCCGCGGGCGCCCTTTGCGGAGCGCCGGCTGCCGCCGAAAGATATCAGCGTGGGCGAGATGATCCGGGAGGTCTACCGCAACCTTTCGGCGGAAGGCATTGTCCGCCTGTCGGTGGCGGCCCCGGCGCCGGAACACCTTCCGGAGGCCAAGCTGAATAAGTCCATGATGGAGGCCCTGCGCGAGGAGGCCCACAGTTGCATCCGGTACGGCGACATACAGGGCAACGCCCGCCTGCGGCAGCAACTGGCCCGCCTGGCCTTCAACTGGGGCGGCAGCGCCGCGCCGGAAGACATCGTCACCACCCAGGGGTGCATGGAGGCGCTGTCGTTCTGCCTGCAGGCGCTCACCCGCCCCGGCGATACGGTGGCGATCGAGGCGCCGGGTTATTTCGGCGTATCTATGGTGTTGAACAGCCTCGGGCTTAAAGTCCTGGAAGTACCCGTCCATCCCGAAACCGGCATCGACCTCGATTACCTGGAAAACGCCCTGGGCCGCACGGCTGTCGCCGCCTGCCTCTTCGTGCCGAATTTCAACAACCCCACCGGCGCCTGCCTCCCGGACGAACACAAAGAGCGGCTGGTGCGGATGCTGGCCCGGCGCAACATCCCCCTGATCGAAGACGATATCTACGGGGAATTGTACTTTGGCAAAAGCCGCCCGCTGGCCTGCAAGCACTTTGACGAGAAGGGGCTGGTGCTTTACTGTTCTTCCTTTTCCAAGATGCTGGCGCCCGGTTACCGCGTGGGCTGGTGCCTCCCGGGCCGCTTCCGGGAGCAGGTGCTGATGCAGAAGCTGGCCCACACGGTCACTTCGGCCGCCCCCACCCATGCCGCAGTGGCCCGTTTTCTCGAAGCCGGGCGATTCGGCCTGCACATGCGCAAGCTGCGAAAAGCCCTGCATACCCAATGCCTGCGCTATACCCAGGCCATTTGCCACCACTTTCCGGACAGCATCCGGATCACCCGGCCCCAGGGCGGCTTCACCCTCTGGCTGGAGCTTCCTCCGGCGGTGAACGCCTACGCCTTATACCGCCGGGCGATCCGCCACAACATCAGCATCGCTCCCGGCCAGATGTTCAGCTCCGACGGCCGCTTTTCCAACTATATCCGCCTGAGCTACGGGGCGCCGTTTTCGGAGGGGATCGAAAGGAGTCTGGAGACCCTTGGGAGGTTGGTGCGGGGGGAAGGGGAACATGGGGGAAATGGATAGAAAGGTGTGGAGATACAGGGAAATACATAGAAATACCTGGAAATAGAGGGGCCGCTGGCTATAGGCTTTAGGGGCAACCCAGGCCTAATCGGGCACTCAACAGGCGCCTAACGCTAAAACCTAATACCTAAATCCTCCTAACCCCGAAGGGGGCACAATTTAGCATCGCACCCAATCCGGAGGTAGCTCCCGGTCAGTCCAGACACCGGATTTGGTTGATAAAGAACCCCAGCTGAAATATCTCATACTCTTCATAGCCGCTGCTCCAGGAGACGATGACCGAATCGGCCTCGCTGTTTTTGAGCAGGTTGATCTGGCCCTGGTCGATGGGGTAGTGGACGAGGTAGGAGAGCAGTCCCGTTTCGGTATCGTAGGTCCCTTTGTCCATTTTTCCGGAGAACAAGGTGATGAACTGGCCGTTGAGCAGCTTGACCATGAGGTAGCTGCCCTTTTCGATGAAGCCATAAGCCTCCCGGGCGTTGGGATAGGCGAAGGTGAATTCCAGGGTGAGGAAGCGAAAACCGCCGAGTTGGGTGAAATACCCTTCGCAGGTAAGGTATTCGCGGTCTTTGAGGGCGGGGCGCAAACGCTCGTCCGTATAGGAAAACAGGAGCTGCTTTTGCAGGTCCCGGCGGAAGCGCCCCTTGTTGTCCTTGCCCTCGTAGGCGACCTGGCAGGGCGTCGCCGGCGGGCTGAGGGCCGGGTTGCCGTTGGAGGGGAAAGCGCTGTTATTGTCTTCCAGGAGCAGGTTCTCGTAGGAGGCAGTGGAGGTGAGTTTGAGGTTCTCATACTGTTTCGCCTGTTGTTTTTTGAGTTCCTGCTGCCGGATGTAGTCTTCCACGTAACTGCCGCGGCGGGCGATGGTCTCGGCCCGGTTCACTTCGTTTAGGGCGAGCTGGGATTCGCGGTTGGCCTCCGCCTCTGCCTGGCGGGCAGCTTCCAGGCGGGCCGCCAGTTGTTCGGCCGTTTCGCTTCCGGCATTTCGGCGGAGCGCCTGCTGGTAGTCCTGTTCCAGGCGGTTGCGCTGGAGCACAGCCTTTTCGGCGCGCTCCTGGGCGATGCGGGCGGCATCCCTGGCGATCTGGGATTTGCGTTCCGCGATGCGGCGAAGGTCTTCTTCCGTAACCGGGATGTTGCCTTCCAGGGGTGCGATCCGGATATCGGAGACGGGATACTTCTGCTGCCCTTCCGCCGGGGCCTGCCTGTCGGCGGCGCCGGAAAACTCGGAAAACACCTGAGTCGTCCCATCCGGAAAAACGATGATCCGCTCTCCTTTTTCATTGGTGCGCATGACGGGTTGGGCGGCCTGGGGAAGAGCCGTGTTCCAGAGAGCAAAGGCCAGAAGCCCGAAAAAAAGCCTAAATTGCGTCATTTTTAACGGTTTTGAGAAATTCGGCGCTCGAATATTTTTTCAGGATTACTTACCCTATTTTTAGTGCCGGATAAGTTGTGCCTGTTTATTCATACGTTGCAGCAAAGCATTTGGTTGCAGTCAGCAAAAAACCTCGGCAATTAACCGTTATCCGACAAAAACCGAAACGACAATAATGAGAAAAATCATCTGGATCGCATTGCTGGCAGGCTTGTTTGCCTGTAAAACGGACCCCCGGGAGGAGGGGGGAGGCATCATGCCCGAGTTCAAAGACATTCAGGTTCAGTACCCCGAGGCCTATCGCGATACTGCCGTAGTGGACGACTACTTCGGCATGAAGGTAGCCGACCCTTACCGTTGGCTGGAGGACGAAGGCTCGCCCTCCACCCGCCGGTGGGTCGGCCAGCAGCAGTCGCTGACGGAAAACTACCTCAAATACGTTCCGTACCGGGACGCCATTCGGCGGCGGCTCGGCCAGTTGTGGGACTATGAGCGGTATTCCCCGCCCATCAGGAGGGGAGACTATTACTATCTGTTCAAGAACGACGGGCTGCAAAACCAGGATGTCCTCTTCCGGATGGCTAAACCGGACAGCCCCCTGGAAGCCGTCCTCGACCCTAACCGGTTCTCCGGCGACGGGACCGTCTCCCTGGGCGAGTACGCCTTTTCCCGGGACGGCGCCCTGCTGGCCTATCAGGTCTCGGAAGCAGGCTCCGACTGGCGCACCATCCTGGTCCGCGACCTGGCCGCCGGCCGCAACCTGCGGGATACAGTGCGTTGGGTGAAATTCTCCGAGGTCGCCTGGTTTCGCGACGGTTTTTTCTACTCCCGTTACCCGGAACCGCGCCCGGGAGAGGCCCTGACCGGCGCCAATGAGTTCCATCAGGTTTATTACCACAAAGTGGGCACGCCCCAGTCGGAAGACGTCCTGGCCTTCGCCGACCGCCGCTACCCGAAACGGAACGTTTATGCCGAAACCACGGAGGATGAGCGGTACCTCGTCCTCAGCGTGTCGGAATCCACCAGCGGCAACGCCCTCTACTTCCGCGACCTGGCCGCCGACGACCTGTCTTTTATCCCCATTGTCGAGGACTTCGGCAATGATTTCGAGGTGATCGGCAGCGATGAGAACAGCCTTTATGTGCTGACCAATTACAAAGCGCCGAACAAGCGCATTTTGCGGATCAGCACCCGGCAGCCCGGCGCCCGCTACTGGCAGGAGGCCGTTCCGCCCGCTGCCGACGTGTTGCAGGAGGCTTACCTCTTCGGCGGCAAGCTGGTCGCCCATTATCTGCATGACGCCTACAGCCAGCTGAAGGTCTTCTCTACGGACGGGCGGGAGGAGAAAACCATCCGCCTGCCGGGGATCGGCGCCGTGCTGGAGGTTGCCGGCCGGCGGGACAGCCCGGAGGCCTTCTATGAATTTTCCTCCCTCGTCCAGCCGGAAACCATCTACCGCCTGGACCTGGCCACCTTCGAACAGGAGGTCTACAAACAACCCGAATCGGGTTTCGATGGCAGCGACTACGAGATCAGGCAGGTGCGGTTTCAGAGTTACGACGGTACAGAGGTGCCCATGTTTGTCGTTCACCGAAAGGGCATGAGGCTGAATGGGGCGCACCCCACTTTGTTGTATGGGTACGGTGGCTTTGACATCCCGGTGCTGCCTGTTTTTAACCGGACCCGCTACATGCTCTTCCCGGTAGTGCTGGAGAACGGCGGCGTCTGCGCGGTCGCCAACATTCGCGGCGGGGGGGAATTCGGCTCCGATTGGCATAAGGCGGGGACCAAACACCGCAAACAGAATGTCTTCGATGACTTTCAGGCGGCGGCGGAATACCTCATCGCCAACCAGTATACCCAACCCTCCAAGCTGGCCATCCACGGTGCCTCCAACGGGGGGCTGCTCGTCGGTGCCTGCCTGGTGCAGCGCCCCGACCTGTACGCCGTTGCCCTGCCGGCGGTCGGTGTCCTGGATATGCTGCGCTACCAGAAATTTACCATCGGCTGGGCCTGGGCGGAAGATTATGGCCTGAGTGACAACAAGGAGGATTTCGATTATCTCTTTGCCTATTCTCCTTTGCACAATATTACGCCGCAGAAGTATCCGGCCACTATGATCACCACGGCCGATCACGATGACCGCGTGGTGCCGGCCCATTCTTTCAAATTCGGCGCTGCCCTGCAGGCCAGGCAGGAGGGCAGCGCGCCCATCCTGATCCGGATCGAGTCGAGCGCCGGGCACGGAGCAGGCAGCCCGACCTCCAAACGCATCGAGGCCGGGGCGGATATGCTGGCCTTCATGTTGTACAATATGAAAGAAGGGGTTATTTATCCCGCCCGCCCCGGGGCGGATAACTAAGGAATGAAAAATAAATAAGTTGGTCCAAGTGCCTAAATATTTTTTCGCCAGGCGAGGCATTTTTGAGGCGCATAGCAGCGCTACGCAACGAAAAAATAACGAAGCCTGGTGGAAAAAGATAACGGCAATTGGGCTTAGTTATTTATTTTTCATTCCTAAAGGCGTTTATCGCTACCCAAAAACCAGGACAGAACGCACATGCTGTATCTTTTTGACATAGGCTTCCTTCCCGTCCGCATCTGGGATATCCTGGACATCCTGATCGTGGGCTACCTGATCTACCAGATCTACAAGCTGCTGAAAGGGAATATCGCCTTTAACATTTTTGTCGGGGTTTTGACCCTCTACGTCGTGTGGTGGCTGGTCAATCAGCTGGACATGGACCTCCTCTCGGCGGTCCTGGACCAGTTCGTCAGCGTTGGCGTGATCATCATCATCATCATCTTCCAGCCGGAAGTCCGGCGTTTTTTACTGTTTCTCGGCAATACCACCCTGCGGCAGCGATCCAACTTCGTTGGGCGCATCATCGACCGCAACCTGGAAAACACCGAGGAGAAGGCCCGGCAGATCCGGGCTATGCGTTCCGCTTTGCTTCGGATGAGCAAGAAGAAGACCGGCGCCCTGATCGTCCTGGCCGGCAACCTGAGCCTCGACGGGCTGGTCAGCTCCGGCGTTGCCCTCGACGCCGAGATCAGCGAGCCTCTTCTCGAGAGTATCTTCAATAAAGAAAGCCCCTTGCACGACGGGGCGGTGCTCATCGCCAACGGCAAGATGAAGTCCGCCAGTTGCATCCTCCCGGTTTCCGAAAACCCCAACCTGCCCAAATCGGCCGGCCTGCGGCACCGGGCGGCAGTGGGCATATCCGAACGGGCCAATGTGGCGGCTTTCGTCGTATCCGAGGAAACCGGTTACATCTCTTACGCGGTAGATGGAGAGCTGCGGCGCAAAGTGTCGGAAGATGCCCTGCAGGAATTGCTCAACCAGTATTTTTAAACCCCATGGCCCATGAAACTTCAGCACCTTCAGGAATATGAGATCGACGAAGCCACCGAACAGGCCATTGCCGGGCTGCTGGGCGATTGCTTCCCGGAGTACCCCAACGGCCGCATTTATTACAAGCAATTGCCGGATTTCCGGTTCCTGTGCTGGGAGGACGGGGCGCTCATTGCTCATATGGCGGTAGAGCACCGCATGATCGGCAATGACGGACAGCCCTGCCGCATCTTCGGCGTGGTGGACCTCTGTGTGGCCGAAGCTTTCCAGCACCGCCGCCTGGCCAGCCGCCTGCTGTCCGAACTCACCATTCTGGGCCTGCGCCACCGGGTGGACTTCCTTCTACTGATGGCCAAAGACCACAGCCTCTACCTCAGCAACGGCTTCCGGCTGGCAACCAATACCTGCCAGTGGCTGATGATCAGCGAACACCAGACCCTGGGCATCGCCCACCGCCGGGTCAAATCCAGCCTGATGGTCAAGCCGCTCAGCAAAAAGGAATGGCGGCCCGGGTTGGTGGACTTCCTGGGGCACGTGTTCTGAGCGTGTTTTTGTGCATTGGTACATTGGTGGCCCGAATGCACCAATGCACAAAAACACAAATGCACATATATGGCCCAAATTTCGTATTTTAGCCGCCCATCCAAAATCCGGAATGATCAAATAAATACCAATACGAACATGCAACACGTACAGGATTACATTCAGCAGAACAAGGAGCGCTACCTGGAAGAACTCTTTGGCCTGCTGCGCATCCCTTCCATCAGCGCCGACTCCGATTACAAAGAAGAGGTCGTCAAGGCTGCCGAATTCGTGGCGGACAGCCTGCGCAAGGCCGGCGCCGACAAGGTGGAAGTTTGCCCGACGGCCGGCAACCCCATCGTCTACGGCGAAAAGATCATCGATCCGGCCAAACCCACCGTCCTGGTCTACGGGCACTACGACGTCCAGCCGCCCGACCCGCTCGAACTGTGGGAGTCGGGCCCCTTCGAGCCGGTCATCAAAAAAACGGAGGAACATCCCCAGGGGGCCATCTACGCCCGAGGCTCCTGCGACGACAAAGGGCAGTTCTTCATGCACATCAAAGCCTTCGAGGCCATGAACGCCAAAGGCGCCCTGACCTGTAACCTGAAGTTCATGATCGAAGGCGAAGAGGAGGTGGGGTCCAGCAACCTGGGCGTCTTCTGCCGGGAGAATGCCGAAAAACTGGCCTGCGACACCATTCTCATCTCCGACACCTCCATCATCGCCAACGACGTTCCTTCCATCACCGTCGGGCTGCGCGGCCTGAGTTATGTGGAGGTGGAAGTGGTGGGCCCCAACCGCGACCTGCATTCCGGCGTATACGGCGGTGCCGTGGCCAACCCGATCAACGTCCTCTGCGATATGATCGCTTCGATGCAGGACGAGAACCACCGGATCACCATCCCCGGCTTCTACGACGATGTGGCAGAACTGAGCGCCGAAGAGCGCGCCAGGATGAACGAGGCGCCCTTCGACCTGGAGAAGTACAAAAAAGACCTGGATATCGCCGACATACAGGGCGAAACCGGCTACACTACCCTCGAGCGGGTATCCATCCGCCCGACCCTGGACGTCAACGGCATCTGGGGCGGCTACACCGGCAAGGGCGCCAAAACGGTGCTGCCCTCCAAAGCCTCGGCCAAGATCAGCATGCGCCTGGTGCCTAACCAGGACCCGGATAAGATAACGGCCCTCTTCCAGAAACATTTCGAAAGCATTGCTCCGCCTTCTGTCAAGGTCAAAGTCACGCCCCACCACGGCGGACAGCCGGCAGTGACTCCCACCGATACGCCCGAATACCAGGCGGCGGCCAGGGCGATGGAAAAGGCCTTCGGCAAAACGCCTATCCCGGCGCGGGAGGGCGGAAGTATCCCCATCGTTGCCCTCTTCGAGGAAGTGCTGGGCGCCAAGAGCATCCTCATGGGCTTCGGCCTGGATTCCGACGCCATCCACTCGCCGAACGAGCACTACGGCCTGTTTAATTTTTATAAAGGGATCGAAACCATTCCGTACTTTTATAAATATTATGCAGAAATGAAATAATTTGGGGCTGAGGCCGGGGGGTGCCAGCTTAATGTTGGACAGTTGTCGGTTGTTTGTTGTTCGGCGGGAGTTTTCCGGGAGTTGTTGTTTGTCAATATGCTTAACGGCGATAGGTTTTGTGCATTTATGGGTGGGTCCCCTTTAGGGGATTAAGGGGCGGGGAAGGCAAATGCACAAAACCTATTGCAGTGGAGTATGATTTATGGAAACAAATAACAATCAACCGACAACAACCAACCGCCTGACTTCACATCAATTTTAATCAATAGCATGAAAAAACTCTACCTCCTCCTCGCCGGCATTTTCTGCCTGGCAGCCCTGAACCTGAACGGCCAGCCCTTAGCCCCTGAGCCTGTCCATGTGAAGTCATATATAGATCAGCAAGCCGATGCCCTGGAAGAGCAGGTTATACAGTGGCGCCGCCAGCTGCACCAGAACCCGGAGTTGTCGAACCGGGAGTTCGAAACGGCAAAAATGGTGGCCCGGCACCTGGAGAGCCTCGGCCTGGAAGTGCGTACGGGTATTGCCCACACCGGCGTGGTGGGCATCCTCCGCGGCAGCAAGCCCGGCCCGGTGGTGGCCCTGCGCGCCGATATGGACGCCCTGCCGGTCACCGAGCGGGTGGACGTTCCGTTCGCTTCTAAGGTAACCACCACCTACCTGGGCGAACCCAGCGGCGTCATGCACGCCTGCGGGCACGACACCCACGTCGCCATGCTGATGGGGGCCGCCCAGATCCTGACGGGCATGAAGGATCAAATCGCCGGCACCGTAGTCTTTATCTTCCAGCCGGCAGAGGAAGGCGCTCCTCCCGGCGAAGAGGGCGGCGCCGAGCTGATGGTCAAAGAAGGCGTGCTGGCCGATCCAAAGGTGGACGTCGTCTTCGGCCTGCACATCAATGCCCAAACGGAAGTGGGAACGGTGAAGTACAAGCCCGGCGGCGCGATGGCCGCCGTGAACCGCATGGTGATCAAAATAAAAGGCAAGCAAACTCATGGCTCCCAGCCCTGGGGCGGGGTAGACCCTATTTCCATCTCCGCCCAGGTCATCCAGGGCCTGCAGATGATCGTCAGCCGCCAGATGGAGCTGACCAAAGAGCCGCTGGTGATCAGCATCGGCAAGATTCACGGCGGGGTGCGCAGCAATATCATCCCCGAAGAAGTGGAAATGGTGGGCACCATCCGTACCCTGGACGAAGAGATGCAGAAAGACGTCCACGAGCGCATCCGCCGCACCGTCGTCAATATTGCTGAAAGCTGGGGGGCTTCTGCCGAGATAGAGATTGAAAAGGGATATCCGGTTACGTACAATGACCCGGACCTGACCGCTACGATGTTGCCGGCTATTCAGGCCACCGCCGGCAAAGAAAATGTGATCCTTACCAAGGCAAAAACAGGAGCGGAAGACTTCTCCTTCTTCGCCCGCGAAGTGCCGGGCCTGTTCCTCTTCCTGGGCGGCATGCCAAAAGGAATGGATCCTAAAGAGGCGGCGCCGCATCATACGCCGGACTTTTTCATCGATGAGAGTGGGATGAAACTGGGGGTGAAGTTGTTTTGCAACTTGACGCTGGATTATATGGAGCAGTGAGTGGTTTGTTTACCGGCCGCCTGAAGGCAGCCCGTCCAAAAAAAAAACCGGCCACATCGGGCCGGTTTCCAAAAGAGCTTTGAGAGGCTATCTACATACCAAAAATGAGGATATCCTTTGATACCCCCGAAATCTTTCATAGGATTATAATGATGTTCGTGGGATTTGCACCTTATTTGCCCCGCAGCTTTCTGCGGGTGCCGCCAACGGCTGATTTTCTCCGTTGACAATACAAAGGTGAGGAAAAAAGCAGGGTGCCTGAAGTACAATTCATTAAATTGCTGGATTGAGTTTCGTTTAATTTTTAGGCGTAAAAAAATGATTACCAGTTTTTTGCGCCTAAAAATTAAACACTTGGCTGTGATGGAGGCTCTATTGCACAAATTTTTTTTTGCGAGTTGCCGGAAAAAATTTGCCGGGTTTGGCCGGCGAACCGCAAACCTTCACCTCTTAATCATCTTAGCCACCTGGATGTTCTCCCCGTCGCTCATTACGATCAGGTAGAGGCCGGAGGGCAGGCCATTGAATTCCAGCACGATCTCTTCTCCTTCTGTCCGCTGCCGAAAAGGCACCGGTTGCCCGAGCAGGCCGAAAACAGCGGCCTCGGGCCGAACGGGCGCTCGCCCCTGCCGGATGCGGACTTCGTTTTCGAAGGGGTTGGGGAAAATCTGCCAGGAAGGGGGCGGTGGGACATTCCCTCTTCCGGTAAATACGAATTCGAAACAAGCGTCGGCGAAGCAGCCGTTGCCATCCGTTACCCTTACGCAATAGAGGCCCGGAGAGGCGGGCTCGGCCGCCGGCGTCGTTTCCCCGGTACTCCACTGGAAGGAATACTGTTCCGGGTTTTCCAGCCCGGCGATGGCAATGCTTGCCCCGTCCTGTTCCAATTCAAATTCGGGTAGGGGCCAGACGGCCACGGCCACTTCAGCCGACGCGGCGCAGCCGTTATCGTCCCAGGCAGTGAGGCTGTAGGTGGCGCTTTCCTCCGGTTGCACCGTGATCTGCGCAGAAGTATGGCCGGTGTTCCACAGGTAGGCCACGGCATTGGTGGCGCTGAGCGTGACGGGCTGGCCGGCGCAGATACTGTCGGCACTGCTGCTGGCCTGCAGGCTGGGGGAAGGGTATTCGACGGCCTCCAGGGCGGTGGCGCCGGCGCAGCCATTGGCGTCGGTGACGGTCAGCGACCAGGTTCCGGGAGTGTCGATGTACACCGTGCGGGTATCCTGCCCGTTTGACCACTGGTAGGAAGCGAAGCCGGACGGGGCGGTCACTTCCATGCCCTGCCCCGGGCAGAAGGAAACGGTGTCTGTCCCGAATGAGGGTTGGGGTGGCGGCTGGACGGCGATCGTGACTTCCGCTGTTGCCGGGCAACCCAGCGCGTCCCAGGCGGTAAGGCTGTAAGTAGTGGTTGCCGTTGGCTGTACGGCTACCTGAGCGGTAGTCGCTCCGGTACTCCACAGGTAGCTTGCGGCGTTGGCGGCACTGAGGGTTGCGGACTGGCCGGGGCAGATGCTGAGCGGGTTGCCGCTGGCCTGCAGGTTCAGCGGCGGTTGCTCGGAAGCCTCGAGGCTGGCCGATGCCGTGCAGCCGTTGGCGCCGGTAACGGTCAGCGACCAGGTTCCCGGCATATCGATGAATATCGTCGGGCTGGATTGCCCGTCGGACCATTGATACTGTGCGAATCCGGCCGGAGCGGCGACTTCCACGCCCTGTCCCGGGCAAAAAGAAACCATATTGCTGGCAAAAGACAGCTGAGGAGCGGGCAGGACAGTGATGGTGACCTCCGTGCTGGCAGAGCAGCCGTTGTCGTCCCAGGCGGTGAGGCTGTAGGTGGTGGTTTGGGTGGGCTGAACGGCTATCTGGGCGGTAGTCGCTCCGCTGCTCCAGAGGTAGCCCGCGGCGGGCCCGGCGCTGAGGGTTACCGTTTGGCCGGGGCAGATGTTGTCGGCGCTGCCGGTAGCCTGAATGGAGGCGCCGGCGCAAAGCGAGTATTCCACGCAGAGCTGCGGGGCGGAACCGGGCAGGCCGTCGTAAGATTCGGCGGTCCGCCGCCCTTCGCCCTGGATGATGAACACGACGGGGCTGGAGGCGGAGTACTCCTGCCCGGCTATGATCTCCCGAAGGATGGGCACCAGGTTGGGCGTCTTCTGGGCTGGGCCGGTGTCGCCGATCTCCGCCCAGTCGGGCGGGTTCCAGCTGACCGACGCCTGGGTCAGCGGGCGGCTGCTGATGTTGTTGTCGGAGTCGGCAAACGCCGCCGGGTTGCCGCCGGCCTGCCCGTGGATGGATAGCGTGCAGGGATTGTCGTTGTTGTTGTCTTCGACGCTGAATTGGATCCAGGCGTCGTGGATGACGGCGTTGGGCGGAATGTTCAGCCCGGTAAACCGCATGCCGATGAGCTGATCGCCGTTGTCTTTGACCAGTTCCAGGTCGGTGCTGTAAAGGCTCATGTTGCCATTGGGCTCTTCTTCGGCATCGTTCTCTCTGTCGTCGACCTGGCTACAGGCGCGGATGATCCCGACGTAGAACTCCCGCTCGGCAGAAGTTATCTGGTTGTCGTCGTTGTCGGTGGCGCGGGCCCTGACGAAAAAAGAGCCTTCGGCGGGCGGAGTCCAGTCCAGCGCATAGGGAGCGGAATGGTCCACCCCAACCGAATCGCCGTTGATGAAGAAGGCGACCTCTTCGATAGTGCCGTCGCTGTCGCTGGCCTCCGCCTGGAGGGAAACCGGCTGGACCGAGCTGTAAAAGGCGCCGTCGGCGGGCGCGGTGATCGCTACAGCGGGCGGGTTGCCGTTGGGGAATACTTTCTGGATGGTGAAATAGTCCAGCACCTCTCCGCCCACGCCGATGAACTTGAGGTCAAGCTGCTTGTCCATGACCTCCAGAGAGAGGGAGCCGAGCGTCTTGGTGCTGTAGTACATCACCGGGTGGTCGAGGGGCCCGTTCGACGTTTTGCCGGAAGAGCCGGCTACGGTATAGACAGCGCCTTTGCCGGCTGCCGGCCCGGAGCCGTCCTTGCGGTAGGCGCCGTCATCCGTCAACCGACCGTTGCCGCCGTCCAGGATCATGGCGGGTTCCAGGGTGTTGGAGGAACCGTAGTGCCCATTGAGGAAGAAGGAGCGCTCGTAGGAATGGCTGTGGCCGCAAAGCACCAGGTCGGCGCCGGCGGCTTCCAGCAGGGGCAGCACATTCTCCCGCATATCGATCAGTTTGCTTTCGTCATCCGAATCATGAGACCCTTTGGAATAGGGCGGGTGGTGAAAAAAGGCGATGATCCAGTTCTGTTGGGTAGCTGCCAGGTCGTTTTCCAGCCAGACGAGCATAGGGTCGCCCGGCTCCCTGCCGGAATCATGGGAATCGAGGACGACGAAGTGGATGTTGGCGTAATCGAAGGAGTAGTAAGCTTCTGTTCCCGAGGGCAGGCCGCCGGCCTCTCCGTTTTTGGGGAAGGTGAAGATGTCGAAATAGGGCCCGGTTTGATCGGAGGCGCTGGCGCTGCCATAGTCGTGGTTACCGGGCGTTGACCACATGACGGACTGGATGAGCTGCTCCTCGTACATGTTTTCGAAAATGGCGTGCTGGTATTCCGAATCGGTGCCGTCGTCGTAGGCGTTGTCGCCCAGCAGCAGGATGAGGTCGGTCAACTGATTGCCGGCGTAGGCGTAGTAGCCGTCGCGCACGTCGCGGGCATCCTGGTCGGCGGTGCCGCAATCGCCCAGCACCCAGGCGCGGACTGGCTGGATCGTGCCCGGGGGCGGAGAGGTCCGGAAGAAGTGGTTGGGGGTGCTGCCCGCCAGCATCCCGCCGCTGTCGCCGACCGCATAGTAGTACCGCGTATTGGGGGAGAGGCCGGAGAGGGCAACTTCGTGGTCCCGGCGGGAACCGCTTTGCTCGGCAACCTGGGTTAGGTTGGCGGGGCTGGGGCCATACCAGACGACGCTGTTGGTGGCCGTGTTGGTGCGCCATTTGACGACCATGCTGGTGGGCGTTCCCGATTGCAGGTAGGGGCCCCGGACAACATCTGCCAGGCGCTGGCCCGCAGGAAAGGTGGGCGCGCCTGTATCCGGCGTACCGCCGGCGGGAGAAAGGTGGCTTTCCGTGGTAAGGCCGGCAGCCTTGCCATCTTCATCGGCAGCGAGGTTATTGCGGCGGACAGCGCCAGGTTGCTGCATCCGGCGAAGCACGTCCGAGCGTTTGGCGAGCCAGGACTCTTTCCGTGCCAGGGGTTCCATGATGCGGTTGATCCGGCGCAGTGCTGCGGCGTACCGCCCGTCGGCAATTTCCAGGTCCACCAGGCGGCTTTGGAGAGAAATGATGCCGCCCAGGCGCTGCAGCCCTTCCTCCAGGGCGTCGATGGCCCGGCCGTATTGGCCCGGGTGGGCCAGCAGGATGCCGTCGGCCAGCCGGAAGTAATCATCCGGGCGGATGGCATTTTCATTCTTCAGGGCAACCATCCGGTGCAGATCCTTCTCCGCCCGGCCGTAGTCGCCGGCCTTCTGAAAAATAGCAGCGCGGGTTTCGTATCCAAAGGGGTTATCCGGCTCTGCCTCCAGGAAGCGGCCGATGTGGAAGAGGGCCAGCTGCAGGTTGCCGGTATCCCGGTACAACTGGGCAAGGGGCAGGTGGCAGGCCGTATAATCGGGCGCCAGTTGCAGCACTTGATGAAAATCGCTCAGGGCAGGGCCGATGTCACCGTGTTCCTGGTACAGCATGCCCCGTTCGAACCGGAGCAGGGCATCGTTGGGGTTGGCTTCCAGCTCGCGGCTCTTCCGTTCGATGGCTTCATGCAGGCTGCCGTGAGCCAGGAGGCGGGCAGCCGGCGCGGCCAGCAGGGCCAGCAGCAGGATAGTGCTGTTTTTGCGAAAACAATTCCGGAAGAGGGCAAGGTATAAGCCCGCAGGGGAGTAACCATTCAAATCCATAGGAGTGCGTTTTTGAGATTGATGGGGGGGGATGTTATATATACGAAAAATTCTCCCTGCATGTTGCCCCGGAGAAAGAAAGTTGTTTCCAAAGAATTGGGCTGCGTTGCAAAATGCCCAAAACCTGTTGCAACACAGGATAATCCCTTAACCCAAGTTCGATAGGTAGGCCCCAGCCACCGCCCGCCGTCCGCCGTCCGCCGTCCGCCGCCTGTTGAGTGCCTGATTAGGCCTGGGTTGCCCCCCTAGAACCTATAGCCTGAGACCTAAAACCGAGCAATAGGTACAAAAAGGAATCGCACCCTTTTCGGCAAATCCTTCCGTTTTTTCGTTCTAATCGCCCCGGCTTTGTATCTTGGAGCCAATTAAGCCACAAGCCATGCAATTGCCAGAAGCCATAGAAACCGAACGCCTGCTGATCCGCCCATTCCAGTCCAGAGACCTTCCCTTTTTCCTGGAGTTTATGCTCGATGAGATGGCTACTGAATACCTTGCTTTTACCGACGAACAGAAAACAGAGGCCGGCGCCCGCGCCCTGTTCTGGGAGGTCATCGAAAGCTACCGAAGCGGCGAGCCTATCCTGGCCCTGGCTATCGTGGATAAGGAAGAGGGGTATTTTATGGGTTCCTGCGGCGTATCGCCCCTGGACGGCGCCGGCGTGTTCGAATGCTACTACAGCCTGCTGCCCAAATACTGGGGCATGGGGTTCGCCACTGAGGCGGCCAAGGCCCTGGTTGGGTACTATCTCGGGCTGGAGGAAGTGAAGGTGGTCAAGGCTTTCGTCAGTTCCAACAACCCCCGGAGCATCCATGTGGCGGAACGGGTGGGGATGAAGGCGCTGGGCCCGGCCCGGCATCCCTATTCCGGGCTGGAGGGGCTGATGTATGAGATGCGGAAGGGTTGACCTTATTTGGAAAAAAGCAACCACGTATCCGGGTCAGGCACCACCTGCCCAGGTTCAAATTTACACTTCACGGTGGCTTCCGCCGTTTTTTCGTTCACCTCAATGGTCCAGGTTTCAGATTCCGTGCCGTCGGTACTGACGGCCTTAAGGTCCAATGGGAAACGGAAAGCAGGCCCGTCCTGAAGCTGGCTGACCTTCAGCCGCAGGCGCTTCCTCCGGGGTTTGTCCCATTCCACAGACAGGCGCGGGTGGCCGGGTCGGTAGATCCATTGCCGGAAAAACCAGCCGAGATCCTGCTTGCCGGCAGCTTCCATAGCGCGCTGGAAGTCTTCGGTCAGGGCATTGCCGCCCTGGAACAGGGCATAGTATTGTCGCAGCCCGTTCCGGAAAGCCTGTTCGCCCACCTGCCGGCGCAGCATGTGCAGCACCCAGGCACCCTTCTGGTAGGAGTTGGGGTTGAGCAGGGCGTTCCAGTTGGTGACGGTAGCGTCCACGACGGGTGCCACCTTCCGGTTGGAGAAGGCCACCACCTGCTGGCGTTCCGTCTGCAGGCGATCCGCCAGCCGTTCCCTGCCGTATTTGTGTTCCATATACAGGTCTGCCCCATAGGTGGCGAAGCCTTCGCTAAGCCAGATGTGGAACCAGTTCTGCTCCGAGGCGCTGTTGCCGAACCACTGGTGGGCTACCTCGTGGGCGATGAGCGCCTCCTCCGAGCGGCTGCCGTCCACGGAGTTTTCGTAGTAGAAGATGTTGCTGGCGTTTTCCATGCCCCCGTATCGGGTTTTGGACTGCACGTTGGCCAGCTTGCGGTAAGGATAGGGGCCGATGTAGTCGATGAAGAACTGAAGGATTTCCGTGGCCAGGGCGTAGTCGTAGAACCCCGCCTCCCGGTCCTGGCGGTAGACCCAGCTGGTTACCGGAATGCCGGCCACGTCGCCGGCGTACTGCACGCCGAAGCGGGCCGCTCCGATGACAGCTACCTTCATGGGCAGGGGCGTGGTTTCCCGCCAATGGGTCAGCTTTGTTTCGTCGTCCAGGTTGGTTTCTTCCAGTTGGATGCCGTTGGCCACCACCTGGTAGTGGTCGGGCGCCGTGACGATAAAATCCACCGAAGCCTTGTCGGAGGGGTGGTCCACGCAGGGCAGCCAGTGGTGGGCGCGGTTGGGCCAGTTGTCGCCGAAGAAGGTGCGGTCGCCGTACTTGTTCTTGTCGATGACCAGCCCGTCGGCGGGGATGCCCTGATAGAGGATGCGGAAGGTGCGTTCTTCGCCGGGCTGCGCCGCCGGTTGCAGAGAAAGGGTAAGCACCTCTCCCTCGTGGCGGTAATCCAGCGGGTTTTCCCCTTCGCGCACGGCCAGCACCTGCATGCCTTTGTCGTCTTCACCCCGTTTCACCAGGTCGAGCGAGAAGGAGGACAGGGGCCGGAGGAATTTGACCGTCACCTGGGCGGAGGCCGTGATCTGGTCTGTTTTGTCGGATAGCTCTAGCTGGAACGTGTAGTGCTGCACGTCCAGGTCGGCCAGGCGGGGGATAGAGGTTTGGGCTCCGGCAGTAGCAGAGCAGAGGAAAAAGGCCAGGTAAAGCAGGCAGGCAGGGCAGTGGCGCATGGCAGTGGATTTTGAAGTAAAAATAACCTGCTTCTTCATATTTCCGGGGTTTTGGGGTGGATTTTGTAGTTCTTGCTCGTTACGATGCCGCTTCCTCATTATTAAATAGTAAAAACATTGCTCGTTACGATGCCGCAATAAGCGGCACAGGCTGTATCGTCGTACACGGCCCAAAGAACAGGGCTCCTGCCCTGTTGACGATAAGCCATAGAGGCAGAGGGCAGAGGGCAGGAGCCCTCGGCCAATGTCCGCGTACGAGCACAGCTCTTAGCGAGCGGGATAAATCCTGTTAATCCTGACCATCGTGTCATCCTGTCATCCTGTCCCGTTGATGCCGGGGATACCCTGAGGCAGAGCCTGCTGCGGCCCGGCGGCGGCGACACCTCCCGACTGCTCTACGCCAGCCCCCTCGAAGCAGCGGAAACGCCCCTGGGCGGCCGCTTCCGCGTGGACAGCAGCGGGGTGGGAACCTACGCCGCAGGGGCAGAGGCCGAACCCGGGCGCGCAGACAGCCTCGCCGCCTACCTCACCTATGCCGAGGCACCGACACGGCATTTTGGGTAACCACCATCAACGAACCGCCTGCGCCGCCCCCGCAGCAGGATACCAACCGCATCGAAAAAAGGCACCCTCTTTAAAGCCATAGATGAGATAGGCGTAGGGTTGGTACCGAAAAAAGTTGCGGTTGAAGAATCGTGCATAAGCCTCCAGAAACAAGTGCAGGAAACTGATGAAGGCGATGATGCAGGAACGCATCTCCTCCCGGGAGAATTCCGCTTCAACGGGTTGCTGATAGGCATTAGGTTCTTTGCCGGCCAAAGGCGGCCGGTAAAAAGTAAAATAAGGCATGTTCCCCTTTGGATTTCGTGTTCGACGACCATAAAACGGACAAGGAATTGCTGCATACTGTTGAATTGAAAAACCAGAATTGTGATGTTTTTTATGATAAACTGAAATTCATCTACATAGAGCTGCCCAAATTCAGAAAAACGGAAAAGGAACTGGAAACTCATTTCGAGAAATGGCTCTACGTGTTCCGGCATCTGTCGGACCTTCAGAACCGCCCTCGCGCCCTTCAGGAAAAGATATTTGAAAAGCTCTTTGAGGCGGCGGAAATTGCCCAGTTCAGCCCTGAAGAGAAAGAGGCTTACGAAGAAAGCCTTAAGTATTACCGGGATATGAAGAATGTGATAGATACGTCTATTGAAGAAGGGCGCAAGGAAGGGCGCAAGGAAGGGCGCAAAGAGGGGCGCAAAGAAAGAAGCCTGGAAATTGCCCGAGAGCTGAAAAAGAACAAAGTACCGGTTGATGTTATTGCGAAAACCACCGGTTTGACGCAGGAGGAGATCGGGCAGCTGTAGGGGAGCGGCGGCAACTGGAATTGCTCAACCTGCCGGGTTTCGGCTTGGCCTGGGAATGAACAACCCGGCAGCGCCTGCCTACCTGCCGGCGATGCTGGCACAGCAGGCGGGCCTGGCAGTAGGCGTGCCTCTTTTTGAAGTCGGAAGTGCGAAGTCGGAATGGGTTCTAAATGGGCGCACAACGCTTGTTTTTCCGCCTTTGCCTTAGGGCCTTCCAACGTCCACCTAAAAGTTGCACGTCCGGCTAATCCTGCCCGACTGCCAGCTCCATCTCCACCTTGTCCTCACCTTTCTCCACCACCACCTTGTACTTGCCTTTGTAGATGTAAACCTTCCCGTCGTCCGCCGCCTTGATATTCGCCGGCTTTTCCTCTTCCTTTCTGTCCTTATTCAATAATCTATTATACTCAGTTAGGTTTTCCTCGCTAATGGTAAGGTCATAAACAAAATAATTCAGCCCTTTCGTACAATCCGCCCCGAAAGTGCGCAGGAGCAGATTCTCGCCGGCGAAGATAGATACCTTTGCTTTCCCCGAGCTATTGGCATAAACCGGCAACTTCACCTCCGGCGGGTCCGGCCTCCACCAGGAATCCGTGTGGCCCCAGCGGGAGCTGTAGGGAGCGGGGGAAGGGGCAAAGGCATGCAGGGGCTTGGCCATCACCTCATCGGTGAGTTGTTGCAGTTCTTTGACGCTTGCGATGTAGATGGAACGCCCATGGGTGCCCACCACCAGGTCGTGGGCGGTGGGGTGGATGACGAGGTCGTGGACGGGAGCGGCGGGCAACTGATTGTTCAGCTGCATGAAGCTGGCGCCCCGGTCGAGGGAGACGTAGAGGGCGTGGTCGGTGCCGGCGTAGAGCAGGTTGGGGTTTTCCGGATCTTCCTTAATGACGTTGATGGGCTCCATGGGCAGGTCGGTGCCTATGGCCGCCCAGCTTTGGCCGTAGTCTTCGGAAACGAAGAGGTAAGGGGCAAAGTCATCCCAGCGGTAGCCGTTGAGCGCCACGTACACGCGGCCCTTCTCGTGGGCGGAGGCCTGTATGCGGCTCACCCACAGGTTTTCCGGCAGGCCGGCGCTGATGTCCTGCCAGCTGAAGCCGCCATCGCGGCTGACGTGCAGCAGGCCGTCGTCGGAGCCGGCATAGAGCAGGCCGAACTGCAGGGGCGACTCGTGGATGCTGCTGAGGGTGCCGAATGGCACGTCGCCCTTCCGGCCGCCCCGGGTCAGGTCGCCGGAGATTTCTTCGAAGTCCTTGCCCTGGTTGAGGGAGCGGAGCAGCTTGTTGGCGCCCATGTAAAGGATGTCGGGGTTGTGGGCAGACAGGTGGATGGGCGTTTGCCAGTTCCAGCGGTAGGGGCGCTCGCCGAGCTCGGGCTTGGGGGTGATGTATTCCCGTTTTCCGGTGTGGGTATTGATGCGATAGTAGTTGCCGAACTGGTAACCGGTGTAGACGGTCTCGTTGTCGCGGGGGTCTACGGCTACCTGCATGCCGTCGCCGCCCTGTATGGAGCGGTAGGGATACTGCCCGGTATCGTGCCAGTTGACGCTGGCCTTGTAGTCGCTGGGCCCCATCCACACGCCGTTGTCCTGCAGGCCGCCGTAGACGCGGTAGGGTTTGGCGCCGTCGGCGGCGATGGCGTAGAACTGCCCCACGGCGGGCGTATTGCATTTGATCCAGGTCTCGCCGTCGTCATAAGAAATGTTGACGCCGCCATCGTTGCCCAGGATGAGGTGGCCGGGGCGGTTGGGGTTGGCCCACAGGGCGTGGTGGTCGGCGTGGACGTTGTCGCCGTTGATGCTTTTCCAGGTTTTGCCGCCGTCGTCGGAGCGCAGGACCGGCACCCCCAGGGCAAACAGCTTGTTGGCGTCGTAGGGCGCTGCCCGGATTTGGCCGAAGTAGTAGCCGTAGGTATTGTATACCCGCTCGATGATCTGGCCGTGGGTTTTTTCCCAGGGGCCGCCGTCGGTGCTGCGGTATACTTCCAGGCCGTATACGGGAGCATCGACGAGCAGGGAGTTGGCGTCTTCGACGTACTCCACCAGGGCTTTGGGTTGGATTTCTCCGCTTTCCACCATTTTGCGGACTTTTGCCACCTCGTAGCGTTCCGGGAAATCGTAGCGTTGGAGGTAATCTTTGACAAGGTAGGCTTCCAGTTTGAGAAAATCTTCCTTGCTCATGTCGCGCAGCCTATCCTTGGTGAGCTGGTTTTCTTCTTCCTCTTTGTCGTAGCGTTCGTAGTTGTCGATGGCGGCGTAAAGGATGGTTTTGCTGTCCTGCCTGACGATATCCAGCCCGATGCGGCCGGCGTGTTCGCCGGCGGGGAAGCCAGGCCGGCTGATGTTGGCCCACGTTTGGCCGCCGTCGGTGCTTTTATAGATGCCGGAGCCTTTGCCGGACTCCACGAAGTTCCAGGCGCGCCGCTCGCGCTCCCAGGTGGCGGCGTAGAGGGCATTGGGGTCGTCGGGGTCGATGATCAGGTCGACGGCGCCGGTATTTTCGTTGACGTAGAGCGTTTTTTGCCAGGATTTACCCCCGTCCGTGGTCTTGAAGACGCCCCGCTCCTCGTTGGGAGAGTAGAGGTGGCCGAGGGCAGCCACCCAGGCCACGTCCGGGTTGCCGGGGTGCAGGACGATGCGGCCGATGTGGTGGGTTTCGGGCAGGCCCAGGTGTTGCCACGTTTGGCCGCCGTCGGTGCTCTTATAGACGCCCACTCCGGCGTAGGAGGAGCGGCTGGAGTTGACCTCTCCCGTCCCCACCCAGATGGTGTTGCGCTGCCAGTCGACGGCGATGTCGCCGATGGTCATCACCATTTCGTTATCGAAGAGCGGTTCAAAAGAGGTGCCGTTGTTTTCCGTCTTCCACAGCCCGCCGGAGGCATAAGCCACGTAGAAGTGGCTGGGGTCGCCGGGCCGGACGTCGAGGTCGGCCACCCGCCCGCTCATGATGGTGGGCCCGACGTTGCGGAACTCGATGGCGTTGGCGACGGAGCGTCCGGCCAGGGCCTGCCGCTGGCTGTAGCTGGCTATGCGTTCGCCTGCCGGGGTGGCTGGGGGCGCATCGGACTGGCCGGAAAGGGAAATGCACAGGAGCAGAAGTGCGAAGGGGAGTAGTAGCCTCATGTTTTTTTGCCTTAAACTTAGGGAATAATGTGGAAAGGTGGAATGGGGGAAATGTGGAAATGTGCATGGGTAAATGTGTATAGGTTTATAAGTGAGGGCACTCCGGAAACCCCGGAAAAGGAGTGAAGGAGTGACTTAGCGAATGAGTGAATAGAATCAGCTATGCAATAAAGTTTGATTTTAAAAACAATACATATTTTATATTAATTCACTCATTCAGTCCCTCACTCATCCGCTCATTTGGGGGACTTTCCGGAGCGCCCTCATAGGTGTATGGGTGTGGGGAGAAGGCGGGCTTTGACTTTTTACACCTTTACGGCACTGTTCAAAAAACTGTGTTGCTTCAATCACAAATAGCTGATTGTCAGGAATGCCCTTGAGCCGGCCCCGCTGGTTTCCAGTACTTGTTGCCCTCCCTTCTCTTCTCTTTTTACGGGCACTTTTAAAAAAAATCCTTCTCAAAAAAGAGTACCGAAGCCAACTTCAACCCTACAAAGGGGAAAGAAACTGGATTATTAATCACTAAAAAATCACCATCATGCAATGCTTTAAGCTATTCCTGATTTGGCTGGTTGCGCTTTCTGCCGGTCCTGCTTTTTCTCAGCCTTTCGGGCCCAGCCCTTACTCCAAAGTTCGTCCGGAATTGCCGGAACCCGATAAAGGATCCGGCTATTACAAAAGGAATGCCAACCGGGCGCACAAGGATGGAGATCTCCGGAAATCCGCCCTTTACGCCCTGGCCTGGCTCGAATCGGAGGACAGGGACAGGCGGAAAAGCAAGGCGCAGGAATACCTGAGCGAAGTCCTGCCCCTTGCTTTGTCAAAAAGTGAAGAGGAACTGGAGGGTATGCACACCGAGACGGCGGAATTTAAGGGTGAGCCGACGGTCAACACGTTGCGCCTGGCCAAGCGGGCCTATCTGGAGTTGATAGAAATCCAAAAACGGCACGGCAACCTGCCTGCAGAATGGAAGGCCGGAGGCGCTCAATTTCCCGCCGATTACCCAAAGCGCCTGGAATCCGTCAGCCAGCGCCTGGACTCGGCAATCGCCCAGGTGGCGGAAGGGTTCTACCAGGAGGCTATGAAACTTTCCGGACAAGGGCCCTCCAGGAGGGCAGAATTCCTGGAAGTTGCCAGGATGTTGAAACGGTGCCGGAATTACCTGCCGAATTACAAAGATGCCGAAAGCCGGTATGAAGAAGTCCGGGAAAAGGCCACCATCCGCCTGGCGTTTTCGGACATTCGGAACAATTCCGGTTATCAGGGGCTGTTTACCACCAAAATGCGGGAGATGACCTACGAGGAACTGAAGAAAAAACTGGAGGCCAGCAGCCTGGACTTTTTTGAATTGGCGCAGTTGGAACATTCGGAGTCCCCGGATAAATTCAATGTGCGTTACGAACTGGAGATCCTGGCCATTAAGGTGAAAAAAGAGAAAGACGAACCTCTGGAAAAAAAGCGCGAGAAAACGGTCGGGGATGAAAAGAACAAAAGGACGATAACCGGTTATTACGTTACCCACAGCAAAAAGGCAGTCGTTCAGATAGAGGCCAAATACCGCCTGGTCGATACGGAAACCAACGAAGTCCTGGCAGCTGATGCACTGCTTTCCGGGCCGATCACCGCCTGGAGCCATAGATGGTACACCTGCAAAGGCAACTGTGACGCCCTGAAGGACGGGGAGCGAAAGAATACGGAGAAGTACAATAAAGACACTCCCTATCCCGGCGACCCGGAACTGGTGCAGTTAGCCGTCCACGATATATACTTGCACAGGGCTTTGGCAGAAAAGGTGCTGCCGGTGGCCCTGGCGCATGGGCGATGAAGGCTTGGCGCCGTTGCCTGACAAAAAAAGCGCCCGGCTTGCAGCCGCAGGGAGCCCGCAGCGCTCCCTGCGGTTAATTTTTTTTAATAGAATTCTGTTGAAAAAAATAAAAATCCCTTCCCCGGTTTTGAGTATGGCCTGAAAAAATCCTGAACTAAGGGTTGTATTAACTAACCAACATACTGTTTAACAAAACTAACAACCATGAAACGCACCAGCATCCTTTTGGCGTTGAGCCTGGCCTTTGCCTTTTCCGCATCCGCCACCATCCTGCGGGTGAACAACACGCCGGGCAGCGATGCCCCGTACGACAACTTCACCACCGCCCATGCCTCCGCTGTTCCGGGCGATACTATCCAGATCGAAGGGTCGAACACTCCCTACGGAGAACTCACCATCACCAAGCGGCTGGTGGTCATCGGACCGGGATATTTCCTGAACGAAAACCCCAACACGCCGGTAAGCCTGCCCGCCACCACTGCCAATATCAATTTGGACCGTACTAACGCCAACGATCCTTTCTCGGGAGCTTCCGGCACGGAGATCATGGGCCTGAGGGTGAGGCAAACCTCCGCTTCCCGGGTCAATGTGCGGGTAAGCAACGTATCCATCTCTAAATGCGAGATTGATGATTACGTTTATATCCAGGATCTGGACGGCATCGTTTCCGGCGTTCAGGTTTTTCAGAATTTCTTTTATGGTACGGGCCTAAACTGGGTACCCGCCAGCGACGGCCTCACCAATTTCAATTTCTCCAACAACATCGTCCTGGGCCCCTTCAGCGTCCCCGACAACTCCACCGGCGGCATATACCACAACGTGTTCCTCGGCAACGGCTTCAACGCCGAACTTTTTGCCGGAGAGATCCGCAGCAACATCGCGACAACCACCAATACCAACAACTTCAACGTGTCTACCTCCGGAAACGGGCAGGTTTCCCACAATACTGCCGCCAACGGGCAGTTCGGCGCCAGCAATGGCAATAATGTCGCTTCTCCGGACGATATCTTCGCCGGGCCAAACGGCAACAGCACCGACGGACAATACCAACTGCTGCCCGGCGCAACCGCCGTACGGAACAATGCGCACGATGGAACGGACCGCGGCGCCTTCGGCGGGAGCCGCCCGTACAGCCTCTCCGGTTTGGGCAATATCCCCGCCATCGTATACCTGGAAGTGCCCGCCAGCGGGACGGCTTCCCAGCCGTTTACGGTAACGATCCGCGCGGTGTCGGGTAACTGAATGCTGTTCGCTGTTTGCTGTTCGCTGTTTGCTGTTTGCGGATGCCGAACTTCGTTCAATTTTTCTTTTCATCCAAACCAACCAAATCATGAAACCTCTGATATTTGTGTTGCTGACAATATGGTCAGGCCGCCTCCTGGCCCAGCCTCCGGTTGCTTATGCCGAATGGTTTGTCGGGCCGGATCCCGGCTACGGGCAGGCTACGTCGTTTACGGGCTTCAGCCCGGATACACTGATCGAAGCCAGCGCTCAGCTCAACCTGAGCAATGTTTCGCCCGGCCTGCACCACTGTTATTTCCGGGTAAAGGACAGCGACGGGCGCTGGTCCCAAACCCTCTCCCGCCCCTTTTTCGTTTTTCCGGCCGAAGCGCCTCCGGCGGTGGTGCGCCTGGAGTGGTTTTGGGATGTGGACCCCGGCTACGGGCAGGCCAACCCGGTGGCCATAATGCCCGGGGATCCGGTTGAGGCCACCTGGGCGGTCGACCTGGCCGGCCTGCCGCCGGGCATCCACAACCTGTACGCGCGGATGCAGGATGCCGACGGTGCCTGGAGCCCTACATCCCACAGCAGCACAGTCATCCACGCCGAGCCGGATGCCCGGATCGAAAAAATAGAATATTCTTATCAGGACGCTTCGGGCCCGGCGGCGTCTTTCACTTACGCCCTTGCTCAGCCCCGGCATTATGTCGACCTCGGCTTCGACCCGGTGACGGACAGCCTGGCAACCAGCGGCGGCTACGAGCTATGCCTGGCGGTGGTGCGCACCGATGGCGCCCGGAGCTTTGAACGGTGCAGCTCTTTTTCCTGGACGGCGCCGGTCGGGGTGGGGGAGCGGGCCTCCCCGGTTGCCTTCGAGGTGTTTCCGAACCCGAACGACGGGAATTTTCGCCTCCGCCTGCCGGAAGAAAGGAAGGCGCCGGCTTACCTCAGCCTGGCCGATGCGCAGGGCAGGCGCGTCTTTTTTCAGGAGGTCCGGCCCGAAGATGCCTCCGCCCTTTACGTGAACCTGGGGCAAGCGGAAGGGGGGATATATTTCGCCATTCTGGAGATGGGGAATTCGGTTGGAGTGAAGAAGGTAGTGGTGCGGTGAGGTGTTTACTCATAGTATGGCTTTGATTGAAGCCATACTATGAGTATGTTTCCACAAAAGAAATCGGTCTTTCTCTGTTTCCAATGCAAGCACAGAAGAGCAGAAGGCTGTTCAATATATTGAATTCTATTGGAAATTGAAAATTCTCTGATTTGAATAGGGTACAATATAACCGCCCTCGGCCCCCGCCCCTGCCAACAATATAACAATCGCCCCCTCACTCCATCTTCCCCAGCAACTCCCTGGCCTGCCCGTACCGGTCGCTCCCCTCCGGGATTTGCAGGAGATACTTCCGGGCGCGGTCCCGGTCGTCCTGCCGGAGGGTGGCCAGGGCCAGATACCACAGCCCTTCGTTTTTGTAGGCGGAATCGCCATCGGACAGTTCCCGGAAAATGCTCTCCGCCCGGCCGTACTGGCTGGTTTCCAGGTAGCAGATGCCCAGGAAGTAACGGGCTTCCGCGTTATCAGGCTTGTTTTGCAGGTAGCTTTCCAGGGCGGTGGCAGCGGCAGCATAATCTCCGGTATTGAAGGCATGCTCTGCCTGTGAGAGGTTGTCGGCGCTGCTGCTCATCTGGGTGAAGGCGGCCACGGGGTGGGTGGCGTAGCGTTCGTAGAGGGAAGATTGCCAGGGTGCCCAGACCAGCAGGATGACGGCGGCGGCGGCGGCAATGGCCAGTGCAATCGTGCGGCGGAGGGTGACGATGCGCCCCTTCGGCTCACTTTTTTTTTCTTCCCGAAAGAATTCGGAGCTGATGGATTGCAATTGGGCCGCCAGGGCTTCCTCTTTTTCGCGGTTTCGGAAGTGCTGCCGCAGGTGGGCTTCTGCCGTTTTGTGGAGGGATACTTCTTTTTGCAGGCCTTTGTCCTGCTGCAGGCGCTGTTCAAAATCCCGGAGTTCCTGGCCGGACAGTTCGCCGCTGATGTATTGTTCTATGATGATGTCAATGTTTTCCATAGGGAGTAGTTAATCGTTTAGAAGGTCATCATAATCCGGATCCTGCCGGGCCAGCTCTCTAAGCTTGGCCATGCATTCAGATTTGCGCTTGCGGATGTAGGCGTAAGTCATATTCAGCAGCTCGGCCGCCTTTTTCATATCGCCTTCTTCCCAGCTGGTTTGCAAAACGTTCCGGCAATTTTCTGATAGTTGCCCGAAGCAACGTAAGAAGATCTCCCGTTTTTTGTCTTCCAGGGCCCATTCGTCTAATTTATCGGGGCCTTCGTCGGTTGCTTCGTATTCATATCCTTCCGGCATTTCGTATGTTACCCCCGACCGCTTCCTTCTGTTTAATTCATCTATCCATTTTCTTCTCAGAATGCGCATCAGGTAGCCGCCAAAGGCGCCGGTGAGGGTGAAATCCTCCCGGCAGGCATTCCGGTAAACGATGACCAGTACCTTATTAAAGATGTCCTCGGCATCCTGAAGGTTGCCGCTGTTGGCCAGGACGTACCGTTTGGCCTGCTCGCCGAAAGTGCGGTAGATTTCCCGGATCGCTTTGGAATCTCCCGAGCATAATCCGTCCAGGTAGTGCTGATCAGGGTGTGGTTTCTCTGAACTCATAGTGGTTGTTGGCGTGTGTTGGGGTAAAAATAAAATTTTTCCCCAAGCAATATTTCCCGGAAAAGGTAACAATTAAAATCCAGATTGATAAGGGTACAAATACACAGCCCCTGTATACTTCAATTAACCAAAATGAAAGCAATATGAAAAAGAAGACGTTTTTACTGTTTTTCCTGCCTTTATTTTCCGGCCTATGCCATTTTCCCGCCGGTGCCCAACCTCTGCAGGACGGGCAGGCCGTCGTGACCTATTATACGAATACGGCCACCGGCGACGTGGCCAGCCTGATCGACGTGCGGGCCAATGCCCAGGCCTGTCCGGGCGAAAACTGGTCCGACGACCCCCTGAATTGCGACAACAATGTGCCAATAGACCACCCCTCCAACTGGAACCGCCGGCGGATGGGCCAGGTATTCGGCATCGCTTTCGACGGCAGTTACAACGTCTTTTTTGCCGCCACCAATATCTACTGCCTGGACTTTTCCTATCCGGTCAGCAACTGCGACGATTTTGGCCCGGCGGGGGCGGGCGGGGTCTACAAGGCGGAACAGTCCAATGTCAATCTGGTGCATGATTTTCTGCAGACAGCGCCCGTGGCAGGCGGCAGCTTCATCAATACCGATTCCCTGCCCAATACGGGTGCCGGCCTGGGCAATATCGCCTACGACCGCTGGAATGATCAGTTTTTCATCACCAACCTGGAGGACGGGAAGATATACCGCGTAAAAGAACTGGCCGCCCACCAGGGAACCGTACAGAGCGCCTATGACCCCTTTCTGCCCGACGATGGCATCGCCGGCATGGCCCCGCTCGGAGAACGCCTCTGGGCGGTGGGCGTGTTGCAGGACGAAGGCGGGGCCGTACGGGTTTACTTCAGCCGCCAGCGGCCTTCTGCGAAGAGCGAAATATGGTCCGTCGCCCTCGACGGCGCCGGCGAGTTCGCCGGCCCGGGCGTGGAAACCCTGGAGATCACCTGCCCGAACAACCAAAAGGTTACCGATATCGCCTTTTCCTCCGCCGGCAATATGATGATCACCGAGCGCGGCAACCCGCACAACGCCCACACCTATGAATACATCGGAACCCACCAGGCCTGGTCGGCGCCCCGGGAATTTTTCGTGGGCAGCTACGGTGCCAACGTCAACTCCGCCGGAGGGCTGGACTACGGCTACCGGGAGGCGGAACAGGCCCGCTGGCTTTGCGACAGCCTGGTTTGGGTATCGGGTAACGCCTTGAAATTCAACGACCAGAATCACGATGGCGATAATACCTATGTTTATGGCATGACCGGCCTGCCAGCCTCCGGCAACTCCCAGAACTCTGCCAATTCCGATTATGTAAAGCCCTCCAGCATTTACGTCGATTACGATGAAAACCTGGGTTCTTCCTCTGTCAAAGGATCGATGGGCGACGTGGAGATCGCCCGGGAAGCCTGCCGGCAGCCCCGCTTGTGCGGGGCCATCGGGGCCAATGCCAAAGAGGCGGAAGGAGACACCCCGGAAGGCGAATGCTGCTGGGATATCGTCCTGAACAACGAATTCGCTCCCGGTTATTTTACGGCCATTCAGATCAAGGCGCTCGATAATGCCCAGCTCACTTATGCGACGGGCTGGAACATTATGGGTTTCTCGGCCTCCGAAGTGGTCATGGCGCCGCCGGGCGGCCAAGGGATTCCTTATGGTACTGTCGACGGTTTTGCCCGCATCTGTATCACCGGGGAGGGCAACGCTTCCGAACACATCGCCATCAACTGGCTGGGCCCCTGGCCGGATAGCGCTGCCGTCCTCTGCAGCGACACCCTCGACGTCAGCTGTCCGGGGGGCGAACCGATGTGCCTGGAGGTGATTGACCATGAGGCCTACTGCAAAGATGGCAAAGTGAGCCTGGATTTCAACTTTCTCAACAACAGCTCCTTCGACGTGCGGGCGTTTGTGATCAGCCCGGTGGATACCGGAATCCAGCTCTCCCGGCAGTACTTTGAAGTCAATCCGCCGCTGCAGCCCACTCAGTTGTCCGGGATGTATACGGTCGGCCTGTTCGGCAACCTGGTGCCCGGCGATACGGTTTGCCTGAAGCTCACCGGCCATGATGAACTCATCGACCCGGAGATTGGCCTCTTCCCGACGGCTTGCTGCACCGACTCAGTTAACCTGTTCTGCTTCGTCGTGCCCGGATGCGACCCCTGCGAGGCGGTGAAAACGTCCGCCCGGTACGTGGGCGCCGACGGCTGCTGCTGGAGCATTAGCATCGACAACCAGTACCTGGGCGATTACTTCGCCGGCATTCAGTTCGAAGGGCTGAACGGTGTGCAAATCTCCTACTTGTCCAGCTGGAATATCGTACCTCCCGTCAGCGCCAGCCAGGTCACCGTAGCCCATCCCTACGGCCCGGTTCCCCTTGGCGTTCACGACAGCCTGGCCGAGCTGTGCCTGTCGGGCTTTTCTTCCGTTCCGCAGGAACTGGCCATTCACTGGCTGGGGCCGGATGGGGGGATCGCCTGTTCGGACACCTTGTCTTTCGACTGCGAAGTCCCGCCGCCGCCGACTTGCGCAGTTGCCGTCAACGACAGCCTGTACTGTGAAGGCGGTGCCGTCAAATATGCCTTCCACATCCAGAATTCGCCCTTTAATACGTTCGACATCTGGTCCTTCAACCTGCTGGCGGCAGATACCGGCATTCAGCTGTCGCAGTATTACTTCGAGCTTTCTTCCGGCCTTAGCCCCGGCAGCGCCACCGGCCCCTTCGTCGTCGAACTAAGCGGCGACGGCGTAGAAGCAGGGCAGCCCTTCTGTTTTGCCCTGACAGCACACGACGGCCTGTTCGACCCGGACGAGGGCCTCTACTTCAGCACCTGCTGTACCGATTCGGTCAATGTACGCTGCCTGCCCATTCCCGATTGCGGCGATTGCTGCGCGGATTGCTGCAACGCCTCCGCTTTGGAGGTCATCCCCGGTTTTTCGCCCAACGGCGACGGCACCAATGACCTGTTCGAGATCGGAGGGCTGGAAAAATGCAGCGGCGTCCTCCTTACCGTTTTTAACCGCTGGGGGGATGTCGTCTTTGAAATGGATAACTACGATAACACCTGGAACGGCACCGGCCCAGGCGGCAATCCCCTGCCGGAGGGTACCTACTTCTATATTCTGGAAGTGGCGTCGAATGGCTCGATGAGCAACGGGTATATTGTATTGAAAAGATAGAATCAGGCTAAGGCTGAGGTCAAGGCTCGTTCCCTCAACCTCAGCCTCAACCTTAACCCTCAACCTCAACCTCAAAAAATGAAAGCAATGAAAAAACTAATATTCCTTTTCTGCCTCTTCTGCGCGGCCGGCAGCCTGGCTGCCCAGCAGGACCCCATGTTCACCAAGTACATGTTCAACTCGCTGATCTACGCCAACCCGGCCTATGCCGGCACCCACGAATACGGCAGCCTCAGCGTGGGCGGCCGCAAGCAGTGGGCCGGCATCGAGGGTGCCCCGCTAACCTCCATGCTGGCCTTCGAGAACCGGATACTGGACGAGCGGGTGGGCCTGGGCCTGACCTTCACTTACGACAAGATCGGCATTGACCGCACACTCATTCTGGGAACGAACTATGCCTACCGCATGGAAGTAGGGCGGGGCGAACTCGCCCTGGGCCTGAGTGCCGGCCTGGTGCATTACCACTCGCGCGTCTCTCTGCTGGGCCCCTGGACGACCGACGACCCCGCTTTTGCCAACGCGGCGGACCCGGCGGCCATCTTCCAGTTCGGCGCCGGCGTCCAGTACCACGAGCAGGGCTTTTTTGTCGGTTTTGCCGCGCCGAGGATTTACGCCAACGATACCAACAAGCCCATCGAACTCACCCGCCACTACTACGGGTACGGCGGATACAATTTCGAGCTGCCGGGCTTGGACGTGAGCCTGATCCCGTCGCTCTTCGCCCGGTATGAGCCCTCGGCCCCTTTTCAGGCAGACATCAACCTGCGGGCGCAGTTCCAGGATGTCTTCTCCGCCGGCGTGACTTACCGCACCGACCAGACTTTTGGCGCCATGTTTCAGGTGCAGGTATTGGACAACCTGCTGCTGGGTTATGCCTATGACATTACCACCAGCCAACTGCGCCGGTTTTCCAGCGGCACTCACGAGGTCACCGTCGGATACCTGCTGGGGCAGCCTTTCCGCAGCCCGGTGGATACCCCCCGATTCTTTTTCTGAATTCCAAAAAAAAGAACCATGAAAGCATATCAAAAAATAACCCTCTGGTTTCTCCTGCTCGCCTGCCTTCAGTCCTGTGGGGGAAGCCGGTGGCTGGACCGGGCCGACGAGGCCTACGAGAACCACGATTTTCAGAAGGCTGCCGTTTGGTACGAAAAAGGGTTGGAAAAAGCCTACAAACCCGAGGCATTTGAGAAACTGGGCTACTGTTATTACCGGAACGGCCAGTACGCCGATGCCGCGCAGTGGTTCGAAAAGGCCATGGCGGCGCCCGGAGCTTCGCCGCAAACGCGGTTGCAATACGCCCTCTGCCTGCAAACCATGGGGCGGTGCGAGGAGGCCCGCCGGCAGGCCGGTTTGGCGCTCATCGATATTCCGGGCGACCAGTTTGCCGCTTCCATTGTCGAAGCCTGCCGGCAGCAGGACAGCCTGGGCCGGGCGGATGATGCCTGCCAGGCCAGCCTGGCGCCTTTCAACTCTCCGGTTTCGGATTTCGCTCCGGCCTGGATGGGCGATGTCCTGGTTTTTGCCTCCGAAAGGGGAGGAGGAGAGGCCCATGATTGGACGGGCCGCGCCTATGTCGACCTTTACTACTGGCGGGAGGGCATGGCCGCCCCTCAACCACTGGAAGGAGAGGCCAACAGCAAGTGGCACGACGGCCCGGCAGCCTTTGCCGGTCAGGGGCAGGTGATGTACTTCACCCGCAACACCAGCGGGAGGGAGCGGACCGGAAAGCTGGAAATCCTGGAAGCCCGTTCCCGGGGCGGCCGCTGGGAGGTAGTAAAAGCCCTTTCTTTCAACGACAAAAAGTCAACGGCCGCCCACCCGGCCATCAGCGCCGATGGCCAGCTGATGGTCTTTGCCAGCGACCGGCCCGACGGATTCGGCGGCATGGACCTCTACTACGCCTTACGCCAGGGGGAGGAATGGTCGGAACCCCAAAACCTGGGGCTGGGTATCAATACCAGCGGGCATGAGGTTTTCCCTTTCCTTTCGGAAGACGGCAGGCTCTATTTCTCTTCCGACGGCCTGCCGGGGCTAGGGGGGCTGGACCTGTTCGTCGCCGAACCGCAGCCCGGGGCCGCCCGTTGGGGAAACCCCCGGAACCTCCGGCCGCCCTTTAACTCCCGAAAAGACGACTTCGGGCTGCTCAGCCGCGACGGCCTCCGGTCCGGCTATTTTTCCTCCAACCGCGACAACAGCCAGGGGATCGACAATATCTACCAATTCAGCAGGAACGAAGAAATTCCGATTCGCGGTGTCGTGATGGACCAAGAGACACAGCTTCCCCTGGGCGAAGTAGCCGTGGACCTGCGGGATGGCGATGGGCGGACAGTCCTGTCCACCCTTTCCGATGCGGAAGGGAAGTTCCGCTTTTCCGCCGGGCCAGGCCAGCTTTACGAACTACAAGGCAAGAAAAACGGCATACCGACGACCATTGGGCAGGCAGATACCCGGGAGGCTGTTCCCGGCCAGGATTTTTTCGTTATCCTCTACCACAACGATCCCCGTTTCACCCTGAACGGCCACGCCCTGGAGCGGCAATCCGGCCAGCCGGTAGAAGGCGTACTGGTTAAACTGCTCAACACCGGGAACAACAGGGAAGTAACTGCCCTGACTGATGAAGAGGGGCGCTTCTCCTTTCAGTTGGAACAGCATTCGGATTATCTCGTCAGCGGAACCAGGGATGGCTTGTTTTCGAGCTACAAACAAGCCTCCACGCGGGGGCTCAACCGCTCCACTACGCTTTACGTGAAGCTGGTCCTCTCCTTTGAAGAAGTAGAGCTCGGGAAGGCCATCAGGCTGGAAAACATCCTCTTCGATTTCGACCAGGCGGACATCCGGCCGGACGCAGCGAGAGAACTCGACCACCTGGCCCGATTCCTGAAGGACAACCCCAATATCCGGGTCGAGATGGGCTCCCATACCGACAGCCGAGGCTCCGACGACTACAATCTCCGTTTGTCGCAGGAACGGGCAGAGTCGACTTTGGACTACCTGGTCCGGGCCGGCATCGCCCGCCGCCGCCTCAGCGCACGCGGATACGGGGAAACGCGCCTGGCGAACCACTGCGGCAACGGCGTAGAGTGTACGGAAACCCAGCACCAGGCCAACCGGCGGACGGAGTTTACCGTGACCGGCGTTTCGAATTAGATGAGGCTTTGTAACTATTCAGCATCAATGGAACAGCCCATTTTCTGCCGCTGGCTTCGATGATGCTGAATAGTTACGAGGCTTTTTTCATCATTGCCCGGACAGAAATACTGCTATCCATTTCCCTGGTTTAGAGCATGTTCGTTCACTTACCGGACTTTGGACAGCCTGGCGTCAAAGGCGGAAGGCGGAAAAGCAGGCGTTTTGCGCCCATTTGGAACCCCATTCCGCCTTCCGACTTCTTAAAACACTGGCATACCCAAAGTCCGGTTATTCCCCCATTTCACCCTCATGAGCCTCGGCGAAGAAGGGCACTTGCAGCACCCCAGTGTAACAATTCACCCATAAGAGGGATTAACTTAGTGATCAGCTATTAGACACACAAAAAACCCCTTAGAATGAACCCTCTCCAAAATCATCGCCTGCTGCTTTTTCTGCTTTTCTGCAGCCTGTTTTCCTGGAATGTTGCCGCACAGCCTTCCGTGGCCATTGACTCCTTTTTGTTCGATGCCGGCATGGACGGCTGGAAAAACCTCCCATTCAACAGCCCCGATCAAGGCCTCTGGCAGTGGTCGCCGGAGGGCCGGGCGGACGGCGGCCCCCACTGGGGGGTACGCGGGCCCATCGAATCCGCCTCTCCCGGTGCCCTGATGCTCGATGCCGACGGGCTGCAGGCCGGTTTCGAACGGAACACCCCCATCCAGGCAACAGTCAAATCGCCCACCATATCGGTGGGCGCCAGCCTGGCCAGGAAGAAGATCGGCATTTGTTTCACCCAGTATTTCCGCAACGGCGGGGCCGCCGTATCGGTTTGGGGCGAACTGAACGGAGAACCGCTCAGCCCGCCGATCCGGCTGAATGAAAACATCCGTACCAATGTGGAAACCACGGCCGGAAACCAGCAGGTGGTGGTGCTCACCGAATCCTTGCCGGGAGATGGCAAACTGGAAATATTTTTCCGGTTCGAAGGCCTGCTCTACTTCTGGATGCTGGATGATATCTACGTCAAAACCCTCCCGGACCATTACGGAGGGGCTCTTCCCGAATATGTCGGCGACAGCCTCGCCCTGGTCGGCCGGCCCTACCACGTCGATTCTCTCGGCGGGGCCTACAAACCCAATAGCCTGGTCGTGCGCTGGGCGCAGGGTACCACCGAAGAGGCAAAAGACGCCATCCGCCAGGAACTGGCCATTGCCCGCACCGACACCTGCCTGTGCCGGGATTTGGAATCGGTCATGCTGGCCAGTGAACTGACCCAGGATCCGGATTCCAACCTCATTGAATCCGGGAATTTCGAGGAGGAGGGCAGCGCCCGCTTCTTCGACATGACCAGCATGCCGGTGGCGGACGGCTGCATCCTCATGACCACCTCCATTGTGGAACGGGCCAGAGACAAGTGTGATTTAACGGGCTGGGCCGATGTCTACCCCCCTGCCGGCACCGGTAAAATGGCAGTGGTGTACCACGACCACAGCCCGTTGGCCGGAGACAAGATCCTCCGGATACCGGTTTCCGGCCTGACCCCGGATGCGTATTATTTCTTTTCTTTTGATATCTATATGAATATCAACGGCGGCGCTCCGGAAGCGCCGGTACTGCAAACCGGCGATACCGGTACTTTGGAATTCGTGTGGGACAACGACAGCTCGCCCGCCAACCGGCAAATCCGGGTGGACCCGGGGGGCTGGGCCAATTATCAGGCCGTTTTCAAAGCACTGGACCAGGAAGCCGAAATATCACTCGAATTTTTCAGTTTGCACGGCGGGCCGGGGCAGTACGCTTTTGCCCTGGACAACCTGTACATGGCCGGCGTGTCCTCCTCCGGCGGGCGGGGTCTGGGCATCATCGAAACCAAAAACGGCGGCGGCGCCAACAACTCGGTGCAGGATATTGATTTTAACTACTATACCCGTTCCTATTTCCAGGCGGGCACTTCGGATACCATCCTGCCGGCCCTGGAGTCGGCTGCTCAAACCGGCGCGGGCCCAATGTCCGGCGGCGAGACCGTCATTGCCATTATCGATACCGGGGTAGATTGGGACCACGCCTGCTTTCAGGGCAGAACCTGGATCAACAACGCCGAGTATCATGGCGGCGTGGCGAATGGGATTGACGAAGACGGCAACTGTGCCAGGGATGATTTCCTGGGCTGGAATTTCGTGGCCGGCTTCAACAACCCCTTTGACGACCACGGCCACGGCACCCACGTGGCCTGCATTGCCCTGGAGAATGCCTTAGAATTCAGCCCCCCGGAAAACAACTGCGAATACCGCATCATGCCTCTGAAGGCCCTGGCCTACGACGGGGCCGGCGAGCTGTTCCACGCTGCCTGCGCCACGCTCTACGCCATCGAGAACGGAGCGGATGTCGTTAACTGCAGCTTCATCTGGAACGGCGAGCCCAGCGCCGTCATGGACGGCCTGATCGACGAGGGCTTCGAAGCCGGCGTTTTTTTCGTGACCGCCGCGGGCAACGATACGGCAGACCTTCGGCAGAACAACTACTATCCGGCCAATTACGCCGACAAGCTGAACCAGCTGACCGTAGGGGCGGCCAAAGGCAATGAAATGGAACCCTTTTCGAACTACGGCAATACCATAGTGGAAGTCGCCGCTCTGGGCATTGCCGAATGCGCCCTGCCCGATGTGCTGCCCGGAAACACCAACCGGGGGGTCAAAACCGGCACGTCTATGGCCGCCCCGCAGGTAGCGGCGGCGGTGGCCGTCCTCTACTGCGGCGAAGGCGGGAACCCGGCTCTGCCGGCCGTCCGGGAAACCATAATGGCCTGCTCAGACCACTACGAGGACCTGGAATGGGCCATCATCGGCGGCAATGTATTTAACCCCGACAACGTATGTGTGACGACCGGCACAGGAGAACCGGAGCCCGACATGGCGGTTTATCTGTTTCCCAACCCGACTTCGGGCGGGGTAAAGCTGGAAGTGGATGCTGGCCTGGGTTCCCCCTTTGCCGTAGAAGTGTTCGGCCTGGCCGGAAAGCTCCTCTACCGTTTAGAAAGGCAGGGCCTCCTGCCGGACGAGCGGCTGGAACTCGACTTCAGCGGCCTGCCCGCCGGCCTGTATTCCTTGCGCATTTCCCAAAGCGCCCGCTACTGGACAGGGCGGTTTGTGAAATATTGACCGCAGGGGGGAGGGTGCTGCCGGATGTCTGCCTGGATGGGTAAAGGTGTATGTGTGAAGGCACTCCGGAAACCCCAGAAAAGGAATGATGGAACGAAGGTTTCCGGAGTGCCCTCATGTGTGTATGTGTGTAAAAGGGCGGCAATGGCAAATATATTTACACCTTTACACTTTAACACATTTACACCAATTCAGAATATATACTGACGCACGGCTGGTTTTGTCGGCTACAGGACCGGCCGGGTCAGCATATACTGACCTCGCTGGTTTTTGTAAAGCAAAAACCAAGCGTGCGTCAGTATAGTTACGGAAATTTAGTAAATTGAGGCCGTCAGATTCTCCCTCCCGGCTCATAATCCCTCCTTTTGCAAAGCATCGGATTTCAACAACAAAACCCATAACAATGAGACATTTCCCTGGTTATTTCCTGCTGATTCTTTTGTTTTTCTGCATTCTTCTTCCCCGGAACACTTTCGCCCAGCCCTCGGTGGTGATCGCATCCTTCACCTTCGACGACGACCTGGAGCGCTGGGAGAACGAGCTGACCAACAGCCCCCAGGCAGCACTCTGGGAGTGGACGGCAGACGGGCGGGCGGACGGCGGCGCCTACTGGGGTGCCCGCAATCCCATCAATTCCGACGGCCTGCCCGGTGCCATGATGCTCAACGCCGACAGCCTGCAAACCACCTTCCCGCAGGATACCGTGATCCGGGCCAGGGTGCAATCCAGTTCGATCTTTGTGGATGATACTTTCGTCGGAAAGAAGATCGGAATCTGCTTTACCCAGTATTTCCGCAACGGCGGCGCGACGACTTCCGTGTGGGCTGAGCTGGAAGGCGTCCCTTTATCCGACCCCATCCGGCTGAACGAAAATATCCGCACCAATGTGGAAACCACGGAAGGCAACCAGGTGACCGTGGTGCTGACCGATTCCCTGCCGGCACCCGGCAAGTTCGACATCTTTTTCGACTTCGAGGGCCTGCTCTATTTCTGGATCATCGACGACATTGTCGTCAAAACCCTTCCGGATTATTACGGCGGCACCTTTCCTGCCTACGTCGGCGACAGCCTGGGCCTGGTCGGCCGCCCCTATGAGGTGGACTCCCTCGGCGGCGCCTACAAGCCCAACAGCCTGGTCGTGCGCTGGGCACCGGGCACGACGGAGCAGGAAAAGGAGGACATCCGCACCGAATTCGCCCTCGTCCGCTCCGATACCTGCCTGTGCCGGGAGATTGAATCGGTCACCCTGGTGAGCGAACTGGTGCAGGACCCGGCCGCCAACCTCATCGAATTCGGAGATTTGGAGGATGGGAACAGCAACCTGTATTTTCAACTGGCAAACACTCAGAACGGCGCCGGTTGCAATCCTCCCATCGGTTATTATGCCTTTGTAGGACAGGCTGTAGATGCATGCGGCGCCAATACCTGGGTCAACGTTGCTCCCCCTTCCGGCGTCGGAAACATGGCAGTTGTCGTTCACAATGAAACCCTTCAGGGCGTGGAGGAAGTCTTACAGATACCCAACATACCGGTCGAACCGGGCAAATATTATTTTCTGTCTTTTGACATTTACCTGAATATCAATACTGACGCGCCGGATGTGCCCGTTCTCAGAACCAGTAACCTCGGGAGCATGGAGTTTGTATGGGACAATGACGATTCCCAGGACGATCCGAGGATCAACATAAGCCCCGGGGGCTGGTTCAATTATCAGGCCGTGTACAAAGCGTTGGGCACCGGAGTCGTGTTGGACCTCGAATATGCTGAACTGCCCTCCGGCGCCGGCGTCTTTGCTTTCGGCCTGGATAATCTGTACCTGGCCGACGTTTCCGAGCTCGGCGGCCGCGCCCTCGACATCATCGAGACCAAAAACGGCGGCGGTGCCAACAACATGGTTCAGGACATCGACTACAACTACTACACCCGCTCCTATTTCCGGCCGGACACCGCGGAGGCCACCCCGCCGGCTCTGGAGTTGTCTGACCAAACCGGCGCCAGCCCCCTGGCCGGCGACGAAATCGTCATTGCCATCATCGACACCGGGGTGGACTGGGACCACGCCTGCTTCCAGGGCAAAGCCTGGGTCAACAACGGCGAGTTCATGGCCGTCGTCGCTAACGGCGCCGATGACGACGGCAACTGCGTGGAGGACGATTTCATAGGCTGGAACTTCGTGGCCGATTACAACAACCCCTTCGACGACCACGGCCACGGCACTCACGTGGCCTGCATCGCCCTGGAAAACGCGGAGAACTTCAGCCCGCCGGACAACGGCTGCGAGTACCGCATCATGCCCCTGAAAGCCCTCGCTTTCGACGGGGTAGGGGAGCTGTTCCACGCCGCCTGCGCCACCCTCTACGCCATCGAGAACGGGGCGGACGTCATAAACTGCAGCTTCATCTGGAACGGCGGCCAGAGCGACATCATGGACGGGCTGATCGACGAGGGCTTCGACGCGGGCGCCTTCTTCGTGGCCGCTGCCGGCAACGACACCCTCGACCTGGGCCTGCACGAATACTACCCGGCCAACTACGGAGGCAAGCTCAACATGCTGACTGTCGGGGCCATCAAGGACAACACCGAGATGGCACCTTTTTCTAACTACAACAACCTCATCGTGGAGATCGCCGCCGAAGGCGTCGGGATCAACAGCGCCCTCTCCGATATTATGCCCGAGAACACCAACCGGGGTTTCAAGAGCGGAACCTCCATGGCCGCGCCCCGCGTGGCGGCAGGAGTGGCCATCCGCTACTGCCTGGATGGGCCGGAACCGAGCCTGCCCGGCATCCGGGACAACATCATGGGGTGTGCGGATCAGATCATGGCCTTTGAAGATTTTCTCATCGGCGGAAATGTGTTGAACCTTTCCTGCACAGTGATCGGGACGGAGGAGACGGCCAGGGACATAGCCCTTCGCCTGTTCCCCAACCCCACTGCTGGCCCGGTGCAGGCCGAACCGGCATTCAGCCTGGCCGCCCCCTTTGTCGTGGAAGCCTTCGGCCTCACCGGGGAGCTGCTATACCGTTCGGAACGGGAAGGGCTGCCGCCGGGCGGGCGGCTGGAACTCGACTTCAGCGGCCTGCCTGCGGGGATGTACGTGCTGCGTATTTACCAGGGTGGCCAGAGTTGGGCAGGGCGGTTTGTTAAGGAGTGAGGAACATTTTTTTAAGACTATAACATATACGATGACATACCCTATCCCCCGTTATTTTTTCCTGGTTTTGTGCCTGTTTTATTGTACTGGCGCGGGGGCGGACTGCCCGCCCTCGCCTTCCGTCCGGGAAGCCATAGCTACCGGCAGCCCGGAAGCTCTGTTATCCGTTATCCGGCAGATCGAAACCTGCGAAGATTACCAGGATTCTCTGGGCCTGGCTTACCACAAGCTGGGCGTTTTTTATTATTTCAACCAGGAAATGGAACAGGCGGAGCGGGTGGCCAAAGCCCTCGAAGCCACGCGGAAGGCCATTGCTGTGCGGTCCGGCCTGGAGCCGGTGCCTCATGCCGACGTTGGGCAGAGTCACCTCAACATGGCTTTTTTTCACCAGGATCAGCTGGATTACGACCAGGCGGCCGGGGCTGCTTCCGACGCTATGGCCGCATTCGAACGAGGCGGCTCTTCCCGGGTGGTCAACTGCCTTTGGAAGCTGGCGGACATCATGGAGCTGATCGGCGATTACCGCAAGGCCCTGGACTACCTGGAGCTGGCCCGGAATAAGGCCATACAGTACCGGGATACTGCCCTGCTGGGCGACTGTTACAACCTCATCGGCCGCACCTACAACGAGCAGGGCCGCTGCCAGGAAGCGCTGGATCCCCTGAACCAGGCCTTTGCCCTTTTTTCCGCTCCTCCGCCGGAACAGCAGAGCGATTACCAGCTGGCTTCCGTTCAGCTCAACCTGGGCAATGCTTACGATCACCTGGGCAGGTACGAGGAGGCCCTGGATGCCTATCGCTCCGCCCTTCGTCACGCCGATCAGTATGGAGATCCGGACTTCGCCATGCAGATCAGGAACAACATAGGCATACCCCTGAAGAAACTGGGGCGGCTCGACGAATCGGAGCAAGTCCTCCGGGAAGTCCTGAGGTACGCCACCGCAAAAGGATATCAGAAGGATATGGCTGCCGCCAATGACAACCTTGGCGACCTCTATATGATCCGGGGCGATTTTCTGCGGGCGCTGGAATTGTACCACCGGGCCATCCTGCAAACGGCGCCGGGGTTTCGGGATGAATCCATTGAGCAAAACCCGGATAAAGAGGCTCTGAAGGAGGCCGCCGACAAAAAGCGGCTGCTGAACTTCCTGAACAACAAAGCCAACGCCTGGAAGGCCTGCTACGAAAGCACCCGGGAGCCGGGATACCTGCAGAACGCCCTGCAATGCTACCGCCGGGCCGACGAAGTGGCCGGCCTGATGCGGCAGGAACACAGCGAGCAGAGCTCCAAGCTGTTCTGGCGTTATACCACCCGCCCGGTTTACGAGCAGGCCATCGAGGCCTGCTATCTGCTGGGTGATGCCGAACAGGCTTTTTTCTTTATGGAAAAGAGCCGCGCCGCCCTGCTCCTGGACGCATTGTTGGCCGGCAACGCCCGCCAGGCCGTCCCCGACAGCATCGCCCGCCGGGAACTACAGTTGAAGCGCCGGCTGCTGGCCGCCCGAGAGAGCATGGAAAACGGAGGCGACGCGGCCCAGCTCCTCGCCGCCCAGGATGCCCTGGAGCGGTTCGTCGATGAACTGGCGGAAAATTATCCTGCCTACCACGACATCCGATACAACCTGAAAGTTTCAGGAACCCCGGAAGTATGCTCCCGCTTGCTGGATGAAGAGACCCAACTGGTAGAATATTTCCTCGCCGAAGATTTCATTTACCTGCTGTCGGTCAGCCCCCGGTCGGCACCCCGGCTGGTCCGCGCGCCGAGGGACGAGGCGTTCGCCGGGCAGTTGCAGCAGGTGCTGGCCTACCTTTCCGGTGCCGGCGACGCCGGCCCGGAGGCCTATCAGGACATGGCCTATCCGCTCTATCAGCGCCTGTTGGAACCGGTATATGAAGCACAATGCCGGAAGATGCTCCTCATTCCGGACGGGGAGCTGGCCTTCCTGCCTTTCGACGCGCTGCCCAAAAGCCAGGGGCAGCCCGGCAGCTTTGGCCAGGTGGATTACCTGATCCGGGACCACAACATTTACTACGCTTATTCGGCTACCGTGCTGTCCAACCTCGTCCAGCACGGAAAGGCTGCCAGCGACCTGCTGCAAATCGCGCCCGGCTTTGAGCATGGCGAACGGGGCCTTCCTCCGTTGGCCCATATCGAACGAGGCATGGGCGGCCTTGGCGGCTACCGCCTGCTCAGCGGGGGTGAAGCCACCCGGGAGCAGTTTCTGGAGCGGGCCAGCCGCGCCTGGCTCATCCACCTGACCACCCATGCCAGCACCGGCACAGATGAGGGCGATCCCCGCATCGAGTTCATCGACCAGCCGCTGCTCCTTCCAGAGTTGTACGCCATGGAGCTCTCCGCCCAGCTCGTCGTGCTCGACGCCTGCCAGACCAACCTGGGGCGGGTCGAAACCGGCGAAGGGGCGATGAGCCTGGCCCGCGGCTTCGCCTTCGCCGGGGCCAGCAGCCTCATCTCCAGCCTGTGGGAGGTGCGGGACCGGTATACGGCCATTCTTTTCCGGGAGTTTTACCAACAGTTGCTGGCCGGCAGGAGCAAAGCCGATGCCCTGCGGCAGGCCAAGCTGGTCTACCTCGGCCAGGCGCAGACGAGCGCCGAGAAATCTCCTCGAAACTGGGCGGGTTTTGTGTATATCGGGAAAGACGGCGCGATGAAGCTGGAGCAAGGCTCGGCCCTTCTCGCCATGATCAGGGGCAACAGCTGGCTCTGGTTAGGGGGGCTGTTGCTGGCGGTTAGCCTGTTGATATGGGGCATGAGGCGGAGGAAGGCCCGGCAGGAAGTTAGGGGGTAGCCAATTTTTGAGTTCTGATGTGTGATGTGCGAGTTTTGATATGCCCTAAGGGGCTAATCGGGCACTCAACAGGCGCCTAACGCCCAAAACCTAGTGGTCTGTCAACGTTTAAATGCGGGGTAAGGTATCGCGTATTTTGTGGCTGATTGAGGCGAAGAGCCTGCCCCGCAGTATTGCGGGGTTCCCGCCCATAGTGGAGCTACGGAAGGCGGTTCTTCAACGAAGAGCAGCCGCAAAAGACGCCATAGATTACCCCGCAATTTAGGCTTGACAGACCACTAGTGCCTAAATCCTCCCAACACCGGAGGGGGCACAATTTAGCATCGCACCCCCCTCACCCCTGCCGGATCTCCTCGATCTTATCCACGATCTTCAGCGCCCAGACCATCTGTTTGGCAGAGGGATGGCTGTTGTAGAGCGCTTTCTTTCGCGCCGCCATCAGGCAGCCGCGTTCGTCGTAGGAGAACTTCTTCTTGTTTTCCGGCAGCAGGGACCAGTCGATAAACTCCTGCCATTCATCGGCGGAGTAGAACTCAAAGTCGGACTTTAGCACCTCGAGGTCGGTGGGGTCGGAGAGATCGTATTCGCGAGCCATAGTTCCTTTTTTTCGGTCTTTGAAAATTTGTGGCATCAAGCCGGTTGAAAACCGGAGGCAGGACATGTCGATGTGCTAAGGGCTTGCAAAACAATAAGTACTCCATTTAGACTCGTTCTTTTGCGCGCTAACTGCCCCGACACTCCGTGTACGGGGTAGACTGTTACCAAGCCTCGCCGTAGCTCCGGCTATGCCTGCGTTTGGCGCCTTGTTAGCACACAAAATAACTTCGTCTATTCTGTACCACTTATTATTTTGCAAGCCCTAACGGCTGCGGTTTTCAACTGGGGCGCAAAACTTTCAAAGAAGTTTTTCGGCGCAATTTAAGACATTTGCCGGAAGCTTTCCAAATGCTTTGCAGGTTTGAAAAAAATTGGAAGAGATGAATGCACACCCGCTCAACCTCGCTGTTCGTTTTTTACTGGAGATCGCCATCCTGCTGGCCCTGGGTGCCTGGGGTTGGCAGCGGGCGGAAGGCTGGCCCCGCTGGTTGCTGGCCATTGGCCTGCCGTTGGTCGCTGCGGCGGCCTGGGGCGTCTTCCGGGTCCCCAACGATCCCGGGCCGGCACCGGTGGCCGTTCCCGGCCTTGTCCGGTTATTGTTCGAACTGGCCCTGTTTGGGTTGGCCATCTGGGCGTTGTTCCACATGAAGTATTACCGGCTGGGGTGGGTAATGGCGGTGGTGAGTTTGGCGCATTACCTGGTGTCTTATGACCGGGTAGTGTGGTTGTTGGGAGAATAAATACCAGGCCAGGCCTGCTCCCGGGCAGTCCCTGGTCGGAGTATCGGAAGGCTGGCGTATTTTTGGCTTTGGGCGAACTGGCGTTTAAGCCGGAAGTTCGAAGTCGGAGCAGGGGGCGGATAAGCGCCAAACGCTCGTTCTCCGGCTTCCAACTTCTGGCTTCGTAATTAAAGGGCGGCTTTCAGGAGCAATTCCCAAAACGTCCAAAGTTTGGGAGTATAGCAGCCCTTCAAACAATTACGCGTTTACGCAAACACTGTTCATTTCCCCAAAAAGCTCATCAGTGCATAAGCCAGCCCGGCCAGGGCGGCCAGCCCCATGATACCCATGAGGAAAAAGAAAGAGATTCTATCGGCATTGATCTTCATAGTAGTTGGATTTACTGGTTTAAGAAAATGGCCAGGATCGTCCCGGCGAGAAGCAGGAAATAAGCGATCCGGAGGACCAGCTTGGCGGAAATATTCATAATCAGAAAGAAAATTTAAAAAGAGCAGAGCGGGGTTCCGTCCAGGCCCCCCGCTACCGCCGAATTGTGAATGAAAGTGAAACAAGGTTGATGTCAACGATTGTTATTGCTGCCGTCTTCCTGGGGGGGCTGCAATACTTCCCCTTTGATGCGCAGGACGTGCTGCCCCGCTTCGTCGTTGGTGGTCAGCGTCACGGTCTTGCTGAACGGGCCGATGCGGTTGGTGGCGTAGCGCACCTTGATGACGTTGCTTTCTCCCGGAGCGACAGGCTCTTTGGGCCATTCCGGCACGGTGCAGCCGCAGCTGCCTTTGGCGTTGCTGATGACCAGGGGCGCGTCGCCCACGTTGGTGAAGCGGAACTCCCGGTAGGGCTCGGCGTTTTGCTGAATGGTGCCGTAGTCGATCTCGGTCGTTTCGAAAGATATTACGGGCGTTCCTTCCCGGGAAGGCGCCTGTTGCGTGGTGGCCTGAGCCCAAACGGCGGAAAGACAGAGGAACATCAACGTTGCGGATGCGATAAATCTCTTCATGAGTTTACGATATTTTGATTGGTGGAAAAATGCGATGGCAACGGGAAAAGGCGGCGGTAGGGGGAGCGGCAACCGGGTTGTCTGCCGGTTATCCGGCCAATGACGAGCTGGATGCGGTTATTGGCCCGGGCTGCTGTTCAGGATGCCGGAAATTGGGTTATTCCAAACAACCAGCAACCAGCCGGGTATCCAGGCCCTGACCGCGTGCGTAAGGGAACACCGCCTTGCTCAAAGGCTGTCGTAAAAGAGGAAAGCATGGAAGAGCAGGAAGAGCGGTTGTTTCACCGCGCTGGCCGGGGCAGGGCCGGAAGCCTGCGCAAAAGCGGCGGCAAGGATCTGCTCTTTAAGCCCATAAAGGAAGGAAATGCCAGGAGTGGAAAGGTTTTCGCCCCCGATACCGGGGAACAGGTCAGCAGCTTCACCGGACAGGAAAAGCGCGCATTCTTCCGCAGCCTTTACAGGGGTGAGCCTGCCGGCGGGCAGTTCGGTAAAAACCGAACTGAGCATCGCTCCGGCAACCAGTAAAACCGCGAATATGGCAAGCTTTCGGAACACTCCTTTCTGTTTAGTCAGCCACAAGGTAAGGATATAGTGGTTGCGGCAAAAGTATTTAACAGAATTTAACCCGCTTTGGTCGCTTTCTCCAGCATGGCTTTCACGGAGGCGTCTCCGAAGCCATAGATGCCTTCCGTCTCGTTGAAAGCCCGGAAAATGTCTCCGAATTCCGTTTTGCCGCTGGCCAGTATCTTTCGCAGGCGCCGCTCGGGCCGGCTCAGGCCGGCCGCCGTTTTGGGATGGAGGCAGCGGAAAGCATCGGCCACCTCGGGCAGGTGGGCAAAACCGGGAGGCGCCTTTTCGGCTATGGCCTGCATCTGCCGGAAATCTTTTTGCACAAAGGCATTCCAGAGGTTTGCCCCGGCGCTTGCGCCCGTTTCGGTGAACGCCACTTTGTTTTTAAAAAGGATGGCCAGCCCGGCGGGAGAGGACTTGCCGAAGCCCTTCCAGTCTTCGGGGTCCTCCGGGGGTTGCGGAAAGATGCGGTAAATTTTATTGGCCAGGTTCTTCTGGCGCATAAACTTCAGGATGAACCACAGGTTGGCCTGGCAAAAGAGGTCGTTTTCAAACCACAGGTTGATGGGCATGTTTTTGTTGATCCCGGCGAGTTGCTCCATGGGATTGACTACGGTTGCCCGGTATTGCAAGGGCGGTTCGCCGTAGGTTTTTTCCAGGTAGGCCGCCCGTTGCTGCCAGAATACCAGGCTGGTCGTGTCGGGCACCACCGGCCCTTCGATCAGGCACTCCCGGAAAACGATGAATTTTCCGCAGATGCCCGACTCCTTCATTTGCGCCATCAGGGCGTCCCCGTTCAGGATGTGTAACTCCATATGTAGTGATTAAAAAATAAGTTCACCATTTGGAGATTTTGAAATGTGGCTCGTCTTCAACCCTAATGGGCTTCCAGCCTTCACCACATTTCAAAATCCGTGAACTTATTTTTTAAGGGTTACTAAGTTTGCCTCCTCCGGATTAGGCCTGGAAGATACGAAGAAAGAACGTATTTAGGAGCTGCTGTATGTGCGAGGTTTGATGTGCGATGTACGATTTTTGATTTGCCCCGGGCCGCTGTGTACTGCCGGCGCCTGCGGGTTTCCGGAACCTCGTACATCAAACCTCGCACATCAAACCTCGCACATCAAACATCAAACATCAAACATCCTACACCTTCCCCCGGAAAAACGGCAGCCCCCAGTTCCAGTCCACCAGCGGTTTGTCTTTCAGGGCGGCTTTCCGGCGCTCGTAATACTCTTCGGCCAGTTCTTTTTCCACCTCTATCTCTTTGCGGGTGCGGTGGACGCCCGTTTCGGTATCGAACTGGACCTTGTTGTGGGTGGCGTTGTGCAGCAGGGTGACCTCTTCCAGGTTGGCCATCTCGAACTTGTGCTCTGCCTGGTGGAGCAGGTAATCGTAAGGGCTGCGCGAGGAGATGAGCTTGACGAAGATGGGGGCGGTCTCGATGGCGATGAACAGCAGCATGATGAAGATATTGGCCAGGAAGATGGCCTTGCTTTGCTCGCCCAGGCGGTGGAGGGCGTCCATGCGGGCGGCCATGCCGCCGTAGGGCTTGCGCTCCAGGGTGAGGATGTCGGACTGCATCAGGCTGTCGAGCTCCTGGATGGCGGCGTGTTTTTCGGCGATCAGGGGTTCGAGGCGTTCCTTGGCGGCGTCCAGCTCGGCCTGGGCATCATCGGCCTTGGCCTTCTTGGCGCGGTAGATGGGGCCCAGGTTCTTCTTGCCGGAGCCTCCGGTGCCGTCGGCCTCCTGCAGGGCCATCAGGGCGAGGGTATCGCGGGCGGCGGCCAGCTTGTCGATTTCCCGGTTGAGGCCGGCCACGTCCTGCTGGTATCCTTCGATCTGCGACTGGTACCGCTCCTTGATCGTGTTTTCCTGCTTTTTGAAGACTTCCTGCTCCATGGTGATCAGCTCGGCGTTGATCTCTTTTTCGAATATTTTCAATTCCAGCGGTTTGGAGATGACCAGGGCCAGCAATACCGCCAGCACGAGGCGGGGGAAGGCCACGGTGAAATCCCGGAAAAAGGATCCCCGGCTCTTCATGCTGGAGACAATGTAGCGGTCGAGGTTGAAGATCATCAGGCCCCAGATCAGGCCGAAGGCGATGGCGAAGAAGTAGGAATCGAAAACGGTATAAATGGCATAGCCGGCGGAGAAAAGGGCCAGGATGCCCGTAAAAAGCACAGTGCCGCCTATGCCTATGTATTTGTTCTCATCGGTGGGGCACTGTTCCAGTATCTTCAAATCGGCTCCCGAACAGTAGAGGAGGAAACGCTTCAGGCTGCTCATTCTCTGGTGATTTTGGTTCGTTGGCCGGATTTTTTATGGCCCGACATCCACTGAGGGTTTACTGGCGGGCCATAAAAAATCCGACGCCAAATTTACTTAACGACAAAGCGTCCGGAAAATGATTGCTTTGCCGAAGCATTTTAAATTTTAACGGCCGATCCGGCTTTTGAGCAGACGAACGCTTGCTTGTCGAAGCCGCTTGTCGAAGCCGCTTGTCGAAGCCGCTTGTCGAAGTCTCCAGACTTCGACACTACTACTTCAAAACCCCCACCTCCAAAAACGACCCCTGCCCCGCCTCATGATAAATGCGGTGCGTAGCCTTCTGAAAATCCCCCGCATCGCATTCATAGATATTGACGAACTGCTGCGGGTTGCGGTCCACCAACGGGAACCAGGAGTTCTGCACCTGTATCATGATGCGGTGGCCGGCCCGGAAGGTGTGGGCAATGTCCGGGATTTCGAAGCGCACCCGGGTGGCCTTTCCTGGTTCGAATGGTTCGGGTTTTTCAAAACTATTGCGGAAACGGCCGCGCATCACCTCGCCCCGCACCAGCATCTGGTAGCCGCCCATGGGCACCTGTTTTTCGTTGGTGGGATAATCCTCCATCTGATCCGGAAAAACGTCGATCAGCTTAACGACGTAGTCGGCGTCGGTGCCGGTGGTGCTCACCCAGAGGTTGGCTGCCAGGGGGCCGGCGAGGGTGATGTCTTCTTCCAGGACGGGCGTTTGGTACACCATCACGTCCGGCCGGCGGGCGGCGAAGCGCTGGTCGTCGGTCATGTACTCGCGGGTGCGGCGCAGGTGGACGTCCTCGGTGTATGGCACGGGCTTCATGGGGTCGCTCACGTATTCGTCGTAGCTGCCGGAGGCGGTGGGGGCGTCGAAGGCCAGGCCGCCGCCGGGCTGGAAGTAGAGCTTCTGCGTTTCAGTGTTCCGGGGTGGCCAGTGTTCAAAGCTGCGCCACTCGTTGGCACCGGTGACGAAGATGGCGGCTTCAGGGATGTCCATGCCTCCCTCGCCGTGCAGGTAGTGCCTGAAGAACTGACCTTCCAGCTCTTTGTAGTATTCGGTAGTGTTGAACCCGTAGTGGATATTGCCCAGCTTTTCCCCGTCGCCGGCGGCCCACTGGCCGTGGTACCAGGGCCCCATCACCAGTCGATTCTGCGTAAAGGCGGCGTTTTGCTTTTCGATGGCCTTGTAGACGGCCAGGGGCCCGAAGGAATCCTCCGCGTCGAACCAGCCGCCGACGGTCATTACGGCGGGGGTTATTTTTTTGAGGTGTGGCCTCGGGTTGCGGGCCTGCCACCAGCTGTCGTAGTTGGGGTGGGCCATCATGTCGTTCCAGAAGGCGATGGAGTCGTGGAGATAGAGCTTGTTCAGGTTTTTGACGGGCCCGGCGTCGAGGAAGAACTGGTAGTTGTCCTCCACGGGCCAGTCGAAGCGGGGGGCGCTTTCGGTGGTCGGCTCGGGGCGGGGCTTGCCGAAGCTGGAGAAGAAGGAGAAGGCGTCCATGACGAAAAAGGCGCCGTTGTGGTGGAAGTCGTCGCCGATAAACCAGTCGGTGACCGGCGCCTGGGGGGAGGCGGCTTTCAGGGCAGGGTGGGCCTCCGGCAGGGCCATGGTGGCGTAGAAGCCGGGATAGGAGATGCCCAGGATTCCGACGTTGCCGTTGTTGTTGGGCAGGTTGGCCACCAGCCAGTCGATGCTGTCGTATGTGTCGCTGTTGTCGTCCACCTGTTGGGGGTTGGCCTTGTTGGGGATGAAGGGGCGCACGTTGACGTATTCGCCTTCGCTCATGTACTTGCCGCGCACGTCCTGCATGACAAAGATGTACCCGTCGTCCATGAGGTGTTTGTAGAATTTCAACCGGAAGGTATATTCGCCTTCGCCGTAGGGGCTGCAGCTGTAGGGCGTGCGCCACATCAGGATGGGGTAGGAGCGGGTGGTGTCCCGGGGGTAATAGATGGAAGTGAAGAGCCTGGCGCTGTCCCGCATGGTGATGTACACCTCCTTTTTGGCATAGTTGTCCTGAATCCAGGCCATATCCTCGTCGGCCACACCGATCTTTTCGCGGCCGAGGCTCAGGGGGATGCTCATGCCGCCCTGGGTGAACGTGCCTTTCACTTCGGTATAATCGAAGTTCACTTCTCCTTTGTAAACTACCCGGAGGTCGGGCACGGCGAAGCGCATATCCGGCTCGTCGAAGGAGAACTCCGGCACGGGGATGCCGTAGGCCTGCTGGTCGGGGCTGTCGAGGGTGGCCGTGTAGGCGTCGCCATTGGCCTCGACGTGCAGCACCAGGCGCAGCTTGACGCCCTGGATGTCGAGCACGCCCTGCCACTCGCCGGCGATGCCCTGGGCGGAGAGCAGGAGGGGAAATAAGAGTAAAAATGAGAACAGGCGGGTAAGTTTGGCAGTCATGGTTGGTCTTGTTTTGATAAAAAATCTTTACTTTCCCGTCAAAAATAAGACATGGCACTGGATATTCAGCACACTTTCCTGGAGCGCTTTCTCCGTTACGTTCAAGTCGACACGCAATCGGACGCCTCCTCCAGGACCATCCCCTCTACCGAAAAGCAGAAAAACCTGGGCAGAATCCTGGTCGAAGAGCTGCACGAGATGGGCATCGAAGACGCCCACCTGGATGAGTACGGCTACATTTACGCCACCATCCCCGCCAATACGGATAAGCCAAATGTGCCGGTCATCTGTTTCTGCTCCCACATGGACACCGCGCCGGACTGCAGCGGCAAGGACGTGAAACCGCTCATCCACCGCAATTACCAGGGCGGCGATATCGTACTGCCCGACGACCCCACCGTCGTCCTAAGCCCCAAAGACCATCCCAACCTTAGAGAACAAATCGGCAACGACATCATCACCGCCAGCGGGACCACCCTGCTGGGGGCCGACAACAAGGCCGGCCTGGCCGAGATCATGGATGCCGCCCACTACCTGATGACGCACCCGGAGGTCAAACACGGCAAAATCCGCATCCTCTTCACCCCCGACGAGGAGATCGGCCGCGGCGTCGACAAGGTCGACATGGAAAAGCTGGGCGCCGACTACGGCTATACCGTCGACGGCGAAAAACTAGGTTCCCTGGAAGACGAGACCTTCTCGGCCGACGCCGTAACCATCGACATCCGGGGCGTGAGCATCCACCCGGGTTTCGCCAAGGGCAAGCTGGAGAGCGCCCTCAAGATCGCCGCCGACATCGTCGCCGCCCTGCCCAAGGACCGCCTCTCTCCGGAAACGACCGAGGGCAAGCAGGGCTTCATCCACCCCGTCTCCATCAGCGGGGGGGCCGAGCTGGCGAAGATCGAGTTCATCATCCGCGATTTTACGGATGAGATGCTGGAAAGCCACGAGAACGTGCTGCGGGATATTATGAACCGGGTGCTGAAAAACTATCCCAACTCCCGCGCCGGGTTCAAAGTGACCGAACAGTACCGCAACATGAAAAAGGTGCTGGACCAGCACCCGCAGGTGGTGGAGAACGCCATGGAGGCCATGCGCCGGGCAGGCGTGAAACCCTTGCGCAGCAGCATCCGCGGCGGCACGGACGGCTCCCGCCTCTCCTTCATGGGCTTGCCCTGCCCCAACATCTTTGCCGGGGAGCAGGCTTTCCACTCCCGCGAGGAATGGGCCTCGGTGCAGGATATGGAAAAGGCGGTGGCGGTGATCGTGGAGCTGGCGAGGGTGTGGGAGGAGGGGGGGGGGATCCGTCTAAGGGCCTCGGCGTGAGCTCTGCCGAACGCTGGACAAAATGGCCCGGGGTCGTGTACGATGTACGGGGCCATCGGCAGTCCTGGGTGGTGTACGTTGTAATGGATCCATCCGGCTGTCCAACGTCAGGCCGGTAGCCGTAGGGGGGCGTAGGGGAGGATGGTTGGATGGTTATATTGTTATATTGTTGGCCATGGAATATACCAAAAAACAAGGGCAGTATTTAGCCTTTATCTATTATTACAGGAAGCTGAACAGGGTCGCGCCGGCCCATTCGGATATACAACAGTATTTCCGTTCGGATCCGGCGAGCGTGAACAACATGCTGAAAACCCTGGAACGCAAGGGCTTTATCCGGCGGGAGCCGGGGAAGGCGAGGAGTATTGAGTTGTTGTTGGAACGGGAGCAGTTGCCGGAGTTGGAGTGAATGGTTGGTTTGGCGGAGGGATTTTTAGTGGGTGGGGAAAGGGGGACTTTGGTTTGGATATTTAGGATGTGCTGACAGTAATAAATAATCGTTGAACAACTAATAATACCTTATGACCGATAAAAAAAATAGTACGATTGATTTAGCGCGCTACTTGATAAAAAGGGGGCGAGTAAAAGCCGCGCTTGAAAAGGTCATTGGTTTTTTGGAACAAAACTCTACTGAAGAATTCAAAGAAATTACCAATGAACTTATTCTATTACTTTGTCAGACCGAGTTATTAGAAGGGAAATTGTCAAAAAACTTAATAAGTTTTCAAGATTCAGAAGTAACGGAAAATAGAATATTAAACGCTACAATAAAACTGCTTGACCAGTTTGAAGAAATGGTCAAATTAATAACGCCTAATCAAATAAAGCATGAGAGTTCACAAATAAAGTTGGTCGGAACATGGAAATGCAATGAAATATCTCCAACTTCTGGAAATGAAAATCAAATTGTTTGGACAATAAAAAAGGAATTTCATCAAGCTTTGTATTTTGACAATAAATCAGGTAGTCTCCGTAAAAGAACCCCTGAGAAATCATATGAGGTCATTGGTGATTTTTGTATTACCAAACAAAAGAACGGTAAAACTACAAAAGGTAGAATTGAGTGGATTGACGATAATAAATTCCTTTATACAATAATTGATGGGACAAAACCTCATTTAACTGGTCATAAAAGGCTATATCAACGAATTAAATAGCATGCCTGCAACCAAAGCAGCCTCCATTTACCGGCTACTACGTTTGCACAAACCGCAAAATCCAAAAAATGAAAATCCACACTCTAACCTCTATCCTCATTCTGCTTCCATCCATCCTATCTTGCCAATACTCCTCCCTGTTCATCATGGAGCTGCCGCCGGAAACCATCCGGGAGAGCAGGGTAAAAGCCGTCACGGCCACCGATGAGAACGGCAAACTCCTCTACAAAAACTACTACGACAGCACAGGCAAACTGGTAAAAGCCGAATCGCCGAACCGGCCCGTGAAATATTTCGTCGACGAGGCCGGTAGAAAGCCCTTTGCATTCGAGCCGGCCCATCCAAAGGGATACATCATCTATCTCGACGCCGACACGCTCCGGGAAGAGCAGGTGTACGGCAGCGGCGGGGAGAAGAAAAGGCGCACCCGAAGCATCTACCGGGAAGGCGAGATCCTCCGCCAGGAAATATATCCGGACGGCAAGGAGCTGGATACTTACATGGTTTACGAATACGACGATTCCGGCCGGATGACAGCCGAAATGACCTATAGCCGGGAGGGGCAGGAAATCTCAAAACTGGCTTTTGAATACGACAGCCTGGGCAACAGCAGGACGTATTTTGCCGATGAATCCGGAAGGATGCTCCAGGAAGAGAAAGAGACGCTGGAAAAACCGGACGGCACCCGGGTGGAACGCATCACGGCCCACCAGCCCAATCTGGGCATAAAAATGACCAGGACGCTGGAGAGGAACGCATCCGGAGCTGTCACCCGGATGAGCATCAACCACAACAACGGCAAACCGGCGGTAGTAAGCGTCATGCAAACGATGCCGGGAGACGAAACGAGGCTGGAAAAAACAATCCATTACGAAGGAGAGTCGGTCCTCTCTGAACTGCGGTACAGTTATTTGCAGGAGGCCGGAAAAGAAGGCCTGATGGACTATATCGAGCGGATTGCTTTTGAAGGGGGGCAGGCTGTTGAAACTACGAAGTTTCAGGATTTTGAGTATGAGTTTTATTAGGCTCAATCAAAGTACGAAATCTTGTTTTCCTGAATTTCTTTCAGGATTCCGCGAAGGGCAGCATGAAGTTTGAAATCCTCTTTTCCTGACAAAGATTGGACGATCCTCCGCCGGTCAATGATCACTGACCCCCTGAAAATTAGCGCACTTTCCCACTGATTGCGGTTGTTTCTCAGGCTTTTGGGGATAAGTATAATAGAAACAGGCTTATTCGTGAAAATGAAGATATTTTCCCATCTCAAAGCGCTGGACTCTAGTTGTTTTTCTACCCATTCTTTGCCGCACGCACACTGAATAAAATATAAAAAGGTATTTGAATTGCCATCTCCAAATTCGTGCCAGGCAATAATGTCCAAACCATAATCGCCGGTATTTTGGCTTGAAATTTCATTGTCCAGGTTAAAGTTTGGGTTGAAATTCAGTTTCAGCGATTCGCGTAACTGCACCAACCTATCCTTAAGTTTGTTTTTGTCAAACCTCGTGTGAACATCCTTCAATATGGCGCCGAAATATTCAACCTGAAATGTAGCGCCAAAAACAGATTTTAGTGTAGACAAACTAATGCGCTCGAACTCTTTGGTCAGGTCGTGTAAATATCCTTTTGCAATATCCAGGTTTGAACAAATCAATAAGGAGAGGTACAATTCATTTGAAACTGTGAGTTCTTCTTTCAATTTTAATTGGTTGCCTGTCGCTAACGAAAACGGGTAGTGCTCCTGATAAAAAAGGCACCGGCTTTCGAGAAACAGGAAAAGTTCGTCAATTTTAGATTTCAGAATATCTCTTTCCCTGCTTTCAGTATTAGTAGAAATGTCATCTGGCGAAGGTAAAAGCAATGTATCTTCATCTTCTTCAAAGAACTCATTTTCCTGGAAGTGTTGAATGCTTTCCCCAATATCGCCTGCATTTTCGTCAAATATCCTGTCGAATAATTCATCTTTAGTGATACCGCCTTCTTCTAAGACCAGGCAAAATATTTCAACCACATCAGCCCACTTGTTGAAATCATCCGTTTTTGGAATATTCAAATCAAAGAATCCTATACCCGCCATCTTATTTATTTCTTTTCATTCAGTTTTTCTTCAAAAACACGCAAAATGATATTGATCATGGATTTCATCTCGTTTAATCGGTCAATATCATAAGAGGAAGGGTTTGACGATTTGTGCAATATCCTCTGCGCTTCTCCCAAGTAATTATAAGCCTTATTAATGTAGTCGGCGATGATGTCATCACTGAAAGCTGTTAACTCTAAAGCTTCCCTTAAACCTGCCTGATTTCTGGCGAATAAGGCGAAGGCTTCCTTATTTTCAATCAACCGGTTCAACTGCCTGATGTTCCTGCTGTCGCCAATCCTCGTTGCGCCGTTTTCATCTTTTTCATACAGCCATTTGGAAAGTTGCTTCAGGTTTTCTTTGTTTATCTCTTTAACAGGATTCTTTTTTGCAAAGTCTAAATTCAGCCATCTCGAAATATTGGCATTCATGGTTGCTGAATCCGTGAGCAGAGAGAAATTGTAATTATCTTCGTTTATTTCATTGATGCCGAAGAAATTGTTTTCCTTTAGAACCAGAAACATTTCAAACCCATAGATCAACCTTTTGACATAATTGGACTTGCTGCCAATTTCTTTGGCAAGCTTTTTAAAAAGGCCGGGGTCGTTTTTATCTTTTTGTTCATACAAGGAATACAGGTATCTGGCCTTTGAGAGTACATCCCAGCTTTTTATCCCGGATACGTGCCTGAAACCCAGGTAATTTTGAATAGATTTCCTGTCCGGACAAATATATACCGGGAGCTCGGAAGGTATGTTTTTATGCAGGGACTCATCTTCCAGTAACGAATCAATGGTTTTTCGCCTGACGCTCGTTAGTTGTGGGTTATTCAAAAGTTTACATGCCGCCAGCCTCCTGTTCCCCTCGATGATGGCTACTTTGTCTTTTTCAGATGATTGGATGCCAATCAAAGGCTCGCCTGGGAAAAAGCCGTTTTCTAAAATAGAAGCCATTAAATCAAGCAGCGAGGCGTCCTCCAGCATCCATTCCAGTATGTATTTTTCCTTGCTGCCCTTCAGCCTTTCCGGCAACCGGGGGTTGTCGCTGTCAAGTTGAAGCTTTTCTAGGGGCAGCTCAGTTAACCGAGATTCTTTTACCATTTCCATGTTTTTCATGCTTTGCAAAGATAGGCATTTCACGTCAGTTTGCTGTTTGTTTTTGCTCCGCCCGCCGGTCGCCCCTACTCCACATACTCCTGCCGCACCACCAGCGTGTAATAATCATTGTCGCCCTCCAGGTAACCCTGGTCATAACAGAAGCGGTAGACATTGCCCGACCTGGTGACGTACTCGTTGGTGAAATAGCTGAACCGGAACCCGTTTTCCAGCAGCTTGTCGCGATGGACCCGGGCTTTGCCTCCGGGATTGAGACCGGCCAGGATGCGGCGGTTGCGGCGCAGGATGTTGTTGATGTTGCGGATGAAGTTGGTGGCGTCCCGGTTCTGGCGGTTGTGGTAGCTGCTGCGGCATTGCGCCGAGCAGAACCGCTTGTCGGCCCTTCCGATGAATTTGTCTCCGCATTCCAGGCATTTGTTTTTCATAGCTTACAGGCTGGGCGTCTTTCTTTTGAGGGTATAACCCTTCAATATACGCAAAAAGATGTTGTCACCGTAAAGTTTCCGGCACCATTTTTTTGTTCTTTGGTAACTATTTAGGTGGGCCTGATGCCTTTGCCACGAAGACACCAAGGCACCAAGACCGCACCAAGGCTTTGTGGAATCTTGGTGCCCGCCTGCTGTGCCAGCGGCCGGCAGGTTTTTGCGTCTTCGTGGCTAAAAAGCGTAGGGCTGCTAAATAGTTACGTTCTTTGACAAATTCTGTCCACAGGATTTGTCAAAGAAGGCATTTTTTTTACATGCTTTTTTTGACAATATTTGTCCGGGCGCGGCTGAATTGCGAAATTAGCCGGTGGGGGGGGGAGTGAATGAGTGAATGAGTGAATGTGTGAATGAGTGAATGAATGAATGAGTGAATGAATGAATACCAGGCATGGAAAAGCGATTCGATGAATACCTAAGAGGAGAGCGCTGGACGGGCCTGATCCTGGCCGGGTGGGGTGTGCTGTCTGCCGCAGCGGTTGCGGTGGGGTACAGCCGTTGGCCGGGCGGCCTGATGGAAGCCCTGCTGTTTGCGGTCGTTTCCCTGAGCCTGGTGCAAATCTGGGCCGGCGTGCGCCGGTTGGCGCAGGCCCGGCGGCTGCGCCGGGAATTGCACCCCATTGTCGAGATCGCCCCGCCCAGCTTCGCCGCCCAGGAGATTCCCCGCCTGGAGAAGCGGGAGCGGTCGGCCCAGCGCCGCCGCTTCATCGAGCAGGCGCTCTTCGTCATGGGCATGTGTTTTGCCCTGGCCGGCGGCTTTCGCATTTCCGGCGATTTCTGGCTGGGCACCGGGATGGGCATGTGCGTACAGGTGGCCGTCCTCCTCGTCACTACCCTCACCAGCCAGTGGCGGGACGCAGTGTACCGCAACGAGATCGAGCGGGAGCGGGGGCCGTAGGGCGCGGAGCGGAGGTTTCCGGGTAGTTATTGCACTGGCGGAAGCCGGTGGCGTAGTTGGTTGTCGGGAGGCGGAGGGAGTTGTTTGTTGTTGGTTCGGCGACCCAGGCCCGCCGGACAACGAACAACAAACAACAAACAACAGGCAACAAACAACAGGCGGTGGTGTATTAAATCCGTTGATCCATTCAGCGGACCTGGAGGTCCGCTCTCCATTTGCACCGAAAGTTCAACGGATTTAATACACCACCCAACAGGCAACAACCTAAACCGGAGGAAAGCAAAAAATTGCGCGGCCGGGAGCAACTTTTTACCCGCAGGGCCGTACATGAAAAGGCCGGTGCGGCAAAAACATTCAGCCCTCCGCCCTCGTTTCCCTCCCCCTCTGCGAAAAGCCCGAAGTGTTCTCTTTTTTTGTAACTATTTAGGTGGGCCTGATGCCTTTGCCCCCATTATGGATTATTCGGTACATCTTTTTTTATAGCGACTTTCATAAAACACCAACTTCAAAATGGACACCTTAGATCAGCTGTTCGCGAACAGCAAGAACTCCTTTGACCTCACGGCGGCCCAGGACCAGGAAAGCCTCCTGCGGCTCGTCGAAGCGCTCGAACCCTTTTCTCCGACGGAAGTAGAACGCCGGGCCCTGGAAAAGGACGCCCCGCTGGAATTCAAACTGGCTTTCAAAGTGCTGGACTCCCGGCAATTCGTAAAGGCCAATGCCCGGCCCCTGAAGGTCGGCATTGTCTTTGCCATGTGGGGCGAGCAGAACCGCCTGCTGCCCAAGTCGGCCGACAACCCCAACGGGGAAGACCTGCTCAACGTCAAGCTGGCCCAGTTGGACTGGCTGTTCCGGGGCTCGCCTATCGACTGGCAGCTGTATGCCGTCGACGACGGCTGCCCCTACGGCAGCGGGCGGATCGCCCGCGAGATCGTCAAAGGGTCGCCGCTGGAAGGAAAAGCCTCCGTCGTTTTCCTGGAGGAGGCGCTGCCCGCGAGTTCCGGCCCGCTGAAGAACCTGGCTTCCGCCAACGACTCCCGCAAGGGCGGGGCCATCATCCTGGGTTGCCAGCGGGCGCTGGAGGATGGCGCCGAGGCCATCATCTACACCGACGCCGACAACTCCGTCCACCTCGGCCAGGCCGGCCTGCTGCTCCGCAAACACCTGGAGGAAGGCTTCAAGGTGGTGCTGGGCAACCGCAAACACAAGCACTCCGTGCTGGTCAAGCAGGAAAGCCGCTGGGGCATCGGCATCAAGGCCCTCCGCCACATGCAGCGGATGGTGGGCCACAGCATCTTCTCCCGCGGCATCCTGGACTCCCAGGCGGCCTTCAAATTGTACCACCGGGACGTGCTGGAGCGAATCCTCGAAAAGCCGTCCGTCTACGACTTCTCGTTCGACTCCGACTGGATCGCCTGCGCCCTGGCGATGGAGGAGCCCTTCGCCAAGGTGCCCTTCGCCTTTATCGACTCCTTCGCCGAGTCCGCCTCCATCGTGCAGGGCCCGATGACCACCTGGGAGACCCTGCTGAAAGGGCTGGTGACCGCCGTCCGCGAACGGGGCGTGCCCTACAACGAAGAGATGGCCAGGGTGCTGGACGAGCACATCGCTTCCTCCAAAGACCTGGACGCCCTGATCAACCACCTGCCGGAAGAACTGGAGGCCGCAGAAGACAAAGACCTGGGCGACCCGGCTGTCATGTCGCCGGCAGCCATGGCGGCGTGGATCGTGGAGCGGAAAAGAGAGGCGGTGGTGGCCTGATGCAGGCGGAATGACGTTCCGAGGCGGGGGGTAATGCCATTCCGGGGGGCGGCCGACGGAATAATCGGGTTCCCTAACAACTATTCAACGGCTGCCTGCCTTCCTCCACACCCCTGCTTCCACCTCCCCGCGCCGCAGCCGGTTCACCAGCAAATGCGCTTGCCGGGTGGGTTCCGGGATTTTATAGCCCCGGGCGCAGTGCAGCATGACTTCGCGGCTCTGCTCCAGGCCCATGCGGTGGCCGGGGGATACGAATACGGGCTTGATGCCGTCTTTGGTGCAGAGGGCGAAGCCGAGGGTTTCTTCGCCGTCCAGGATAGGCGTATAGGCGCCGCGTCGCCGGGGCGGCTCTTCGTATTTTCCGGTAAGCCTTTTCTTGGCGCAGCCGATGGTGGGTTTGTCGGCCAGCAGGCCAAAGTGGGCGGCGATGCCCATGCGGCGAGGGTGAGCGATGCCGTGGCCGTCGAAGGCGATGACCTCCGGTTGGAAAGGCAGCCGTTCCCAGGCTTCCATGAGGGAGGGGATTTCCCGAAAGGAGAGCAGGCCCGGGATGTATGGGAAGGGGGAGCGGCGGATGACGGTGCTGTGGGCTACGGTTTCCATGCTTTCGTAATCCAGCACTACGATGCCGGCGTAGAACTCGTCCGATCCCTTGTTGTACGACAGGTCGGCCCCGCCGATATGGCGGATGGGCCCGGCGAAGGGCGACAGGCTGATCTTTTCCCGGAGCTGGCGCTGTAGGTTTACGGCTTCGGTGGGCGAGAGGTTCCAGCCGTGCGTGAGGGAGCTCATATGTCCCAGTGCTTCACCGACTTGTCCTTGTTGTATTCGCGGATGATCTCCGGCAGGTCGCGGAAGCGGTAGCCTTCCGAGCCGACCTTTTCCCGGTATTCCGGGGCGCCGGCCTTGCGGAACAGGCGCCGCAGCTTGCGCCGGAAGTTCAGCCGGTTGACGCGCACGGGCTGTTTCTTCCCTTTCACTTCCAGCCAGTATTCGGTGATCTTCCGGCTGTCGGCGGTCATCATGCCGTTTTTAAAGCTCAGGGTGTACTCCTCTTCCGGCGATTGGTAGAGGTTGACGGCGCCGCCCTTTTCCAGGATGCGCAGATAAATCCAGTTGCCCCGGAGCTGTTTGCTTTCATAGGCCGTATAGCCCTGTTCGTTGGAAAAGACGAAGCCGCGAATGCGTTCCGCTTCGATGTTGTAAACGGTGCCGAAATCGTTGATGAACGTGACGACGCCCCGGTACGGAGAATGATAAATGTCGCCGATGTAACCGGTCAGCTGCTTGCCGTTCTTGGTGACGATGTAGCCCCGGGCGGGGTCGGTACACAGGCCGGCGGCAGTGAAGAAAAGCACGAGAAGGATGGCGTATAGTTGCTTCATAAGCTGGATTCTTGCTTTCTAATCCAAAATAAAAAGATTTGTGCAGAATTCCAGGTGCCGGATGTAAAAATGGCGGATGGCGGACAGGTGGGGGGGCGCTTTTTATCACATAGGGCACAGTAGGCGAAGGCGGAGGTTTTTTGACACATAGGACACATAGATGTTTTTACAGTAACTTCTCAATAAATAGGGCGAAAACCTGTCGTCCTTACAGGACTTAATACCCGCAGGCCCATATTCCAGGGCCTCGCGGCCCTGGCAATGGGCTTTTGTCCCTACGGGCTACGGTTTACACACATCTTTACAAGATATTGCTGTCCAAAGTCCCGTAGGGACGAAAGCCTTTTGCCAGGGCCGAAAGGCCCTGGTTTAAAAGCCCGGCAGCCGGAGAGTCCTGTAAGGACGACAGATTTTGCGCTAGGCGATTCTAGCCCCGCCAATCTTGAATCTGTCGCTCTTACAGAGCTCTCTTGGCTTCACATTGACATCCAGGGCCTAGCGGCCCTGGCAATGGGCTATAATCCCTATGGGATTGAGGAGCCTCCGGGCAAAGCGCTGCAGCCTGGTGGTTGCCAGCCCCCTGGAAAGGCTGGTGTAAACTTATGTGTAAACCGTAGCCCTACGGGACTGGCCGCAAAACGAGATTTATTGAGAAGTTACTTTTTACAGTAGGGCACATAGGTGGGAGGCCGGGGATTTTTTGCCGGACTTCGGCGCGAGTTCAGTCGAACGCCGGCCAGGTGGCCGCCCTTCCGGCTTCAACTCTGGATGCTCGTGAGAATGAAAATGGTAACAAATCTTTCCGTGGGAGATTAACTTCAAAATACCATCCATTCGACGAACACCTAAGTGCTTGTTTGGAGGTAGTCATTTGGGCTGCAAATGGCGGATTTTGGAACCTCACTTAGCCATTTTTTCGCCCCGTAGCCCTGCTATGAGGCTCAAAAATGCCTTCGTGAGAACCCTAAATCGGCCATTTTCGCTACCAAAGCACCACCTCCAAACAAGCACTAAAAAATGCCGCCATGAAAAATGCAGCAATGGCCCTTTTCCTTCTTTTGATCCTGACTTCAGGTTGCGGAAAAGACAATTTCGAGCGGAAATTCGAAGATGTATTGGGCACCTATTATGGCACTGCCACCAAGTACAGAAGCTATGGCAAGGAAATCTACGACGACGAAGGAAATTTCCTGGAAGTCGTCACCGTCGAGGAAACCGAGGAATATCCGGATACGATAATTGTCACCGGAGTCCCGGAAGAAGGTATCTTTCAGGCTTGGGGCCATAGCTTCGAATGGGACGGCGGATATGATTATGAGATGAAAGAAGGGTTTTCTGGGTACTACTCCAATACGCTGCGTGTTCGCTTTGACCCGAAAGAGGATGTCCTGGAACTGGAGAATTCCAGTTGGCACTACGTCGCTTACGGGCCGAACACCAGCACAAGCTACGCTTTCTATGGGGAAAAGCATTAGGGGAAAGCTGCGGCAAATCAAACGTCGAAAATCGAACTTCGCAAATCACACATCCCCTGGCGGGAGTTATGGTTTGCAGCTTTCCATGTAAAGCTACGCTTCTTCCACCACCGTCACCCTCAGCGCCTTCAGCCCGTCCGCCCCCTGCAGGCGGTTCAGCTCCAGCTCTTCCACTTCGGGGCTGACGTAATTCTTGTCGACCAGGTAATCGATATAATCCAGGTACTCCTGGCGGTCCTTGTCGTGGAGGTAGACGATGGCGATCTTGCCCTTTTGGGTGAGCCGCTCGTCCGTTCCCAGGATGGTGGCCTTGTCGATGCGCTTTTTGATGATCTCGTAGCGCACATTGTAGGCGCCGTCCACGTCGAAGCGCTTGTCGTCCATCCGGAAGCGGATGCTGATGGGGCTGTTGTAGACGAAGACGAGCTGGGCGGTGGACAGGGGCGCGGGAAAAAGCCTGGCTTCCCGTTCCACCAGGCGCGTGGCCTCGCAGAGGCTCACCAGTTGCCAGAGGCGGAAGTCCTTGAGGTGGTAATCCAGGAACTGCCCTTCTTCGAGGATGGACTGGCCGAGGTAGATGTTGTACTCCACGCCGTCGGTCTTGTAAATTTCGAAGTAGTGCGGCAGCAGCTTCTGCATCTTGGCCTCCTCTTTTTCCATGAAGTTGCCCAGCAGGGCGTTGAGCTTCTCCACGCTCTTTTCATAGTCTTTCCGCTGCCGGTAGAGGATGCCGAGCTGGGGGTCCATAGATGCGAAGTAAGGTTCGAGGGCCTTTTCGGAAAGCCTGCTGTCCTGTTGGTTCAGGTATTGGAGGAGCGGGTGGACTTCGTAGAGCAGCAGGTCAGTCACTGCGTTTTCGTCGCTGGAGAAGAATTCCGCTTCTATGCGGGCCTTCAGTTTCTGCACTTTGATCCGGTAGTGGTCCAGCAGGTTGAAGCTGCTTTTATCTATGCACTGCTCCAGCACCCGCTCCAGCATGGCCAGGTTGTCCTGCAGGTCAGCGCGGATGGATTCGCTGCGCAGGGAAGAGGAGCCGACGATGTCGGCCTGGCCGTACAGGGGATAGACGTTCTTGAAGACGATGCTGTCGTCGGCGTCTTCGCCGTAGACCAGCAGGTGCTGGGCCGCCTGGCGGAACTTCCAGAATACGCTCTGGTGGATGGACGTATACCGCTGCTGGATGGCCAGCTGCAGGGTGTCCTTCAACTCCCGGGTCACCCGGTTGAAGCTGAAATCGACCAGGGCCAGAATATCGCGGATTTTCAGCAGGGTAAGGGCGTTGAGGCGGTTGGGCCGGGTGGCGGCGATTTCCAGCATGCCGATGGTTTGGCCCTCCTCGTCGGTTATGGGCGCCAGGATGAGGCTTTTGCAGCCTGACTCCAGCAGCAGGTTCCTGGTTATTTCTTCGGCTTCCTCTTCCAGGTTGTCGATGGCCAGCGGCGCCTTCTCTTGCAGAGCGCGGTGGTAAAGGGATCCTTCAATTTCGGTGGGCAGCGCGTCCAGTTTGCCCACTTCATTTTTCAACAAGCTGGCATTCATGATCTCCTGCCGGGAAGCGTGCCACCACAGCGGCATAGCGCCCACCCGCAGGCCCGGCTCCTGCAGGTAGTTGCGCAGCTGTTCCCCCAGGTAAGCGATGGCCTTTTCTCCGGTTTTGCGGGATTCGCCGGCCATGCCGTCCTGCAGGTTGTTCCACACTTCGGCCTTGGTGACGTCCGTCATGTAGCCCAGCACCATGCCTTCGAAGGCAAACTGGCCGGGGGGCAGGTACTGTAGCCACAGGTTCTCGTCAGAAAGGTTGTTGAGCAGGGCGCTGAAGTGGCGGTTGTCCAGCTTCGGGGGCGTCCCGCTTGTTTTTACCCGCACGAAATCCGTGACGATATTAAAGCGCAGGTAGCGCTCCAGCCCCGTCTCCCGGTCGCGGATGCGGATGACCTCCGGGAAGATGACGTCCAGGGCCTGCCCGTAACACTTCTTCAGGATCAGGCTGCCAGCCTTGACCACCGCTCCCTGCCTCGTGAGCTCGGTTTCCATGTTGGAGAAGAAAAGTTCCAGGCCTTCATTCTCGAAAAGTTCTTTCGTGGCCGGCGAGGCAAACAGGAAGTTAGAATCGAACGGCCGGCCGGCGAAGGCCCTGCCCTGCTCCTGTTCGTTCAGGGGAAAAAACAAAGACAACAAGGCCTGGATAGCGCTTTCCTCTTCCGGCGCTTCCGGCAGCTGCCCGTCGGCGATCTTTGACTGCAGGGCAGCGATTTGCCTGTGTAGCTTCTGAAACAACCCTTTCAGGGGCTGTTCGCTGCTCTGAGCTTTTTCTTCCAGATATTCCAGCAATGGCAGGAAGCTCAGCTCGACGGGATAGGGGAAGCCGTCGGCTTGTGGCAGTTTGGACAGGAAGGCATGCAGAGGAATGAACTGCTCTCGTTGGGTGGTGGGTGCATTGGCCATAGAAACGGGTCGGTTTTTTACTCTAACAGCTGATGGGTGGTTTTGGTCGAATTTGTTTCCCATAAATTCAAGTGAGCTTCCTCCAAACATGCTCTCATTCCTCTCCAAATGACATTTCCCCCTCCCTCCGGCCATTACCAGGTGATACTGCCAAACAACAAGACGGCGCCGCGGAAGCGGCGAAGGACGGCTGCCACCCCGGCGTGGCGGGATGGGGAACCTATGGCCGTTATTCCGCCTGCCCTGGCGGGGTGAGGTTATTGGTTATGCCCCCCGTCTGCCCGGGCAACCAACAACGCCCTCCCGCCGCCCGTCCGTTTGGCCATTGTTTCACGCCAACTTTTTTGTGCTATGAGAAAGCAGGAAACTACAAAAACGGCCACCGTAAAGGAGTGGCAACTCGATGACTTCAAGGCCTTCGCCCTGGGGCCCCAACATGCAAAACACGTCAAGGGAGGAGACGACGGGGGCGAGGACGGGCCCGGGCACGAGGAGGTGGTTGATTTGTAGAAGGAGTGAGTGAATGAGTGAATGAGTGAATGAGTGAATGAGTGAATGAGTGAATTTTACAGCAGTTGTTCCAGCCAGGGGCGGAGCATAAGCGGGTCGAGGCTGCCCACCCACTGCCGGAGGCCGTTGCGGGCGCGGGCTGATGCCCATCCGTGGAGGCGCAGGGCGGCGATTTTTTTGGCGGCTTTGACGAAATTGAGGTAGCCCTTTCTCCGGCCGGCGGCCAGGCCCGGCTGGCGGCGGATATAGCGGCTGAAGGCCTCCGCCCCGTGGCAGAGCGCCGAATAGCAGGTGGTGTCTTCCAGGCACATGCCCAGCAGGCAGCGCACGGAGAGGGAATGCAGGCGGAGCTGAAAATTCGGGCGCCGGTCCCGAATCCCCTGGAGCAGCAGGTGGGCGCCCTTGTAGTCTTCCTGGCCGAGGAGGACGGCGGTTTTGCCCAGGGCGTAGGCCTGTTCGGCGTCCGGCGGCGGCAGGAATTTTTTGTGGCGGGCCATGAACCCGAGCACCCAATCGAACTCTTTGGCAGCTATTCCGACGGCGCAAACATTGGAAAAACTGCTGTCCGTTATCTGCCCGTCCTCAACGAGGAGCTGGCCTTCGTCGGCATATTTGTACATCTCAACCAACAAGGCCTGATAGGCCATTTCCCCTTTGTTCAGGCGCTGGAAGGCCAGCGTCACGAACTTGGCGATGAAGAAGCTTTTTTCGGCCTGCGGCAACCGCCGGCCATCCTCCCGGAAGAGCCGCCACAGGGCGCGGAAACTTTCTTCGGAGAATCCGCCCCGCAGGAGGGATGCCAGGCGGAAGTACAGGCGGATCAGCGGATCCTGCTCCTGTCGGCCGGCGGCTTCTGCCAGGGCGGCCTCCTGAAAGAGGACGGCAGGGGCCTCGTTGAACATCTGCTGCCGGGCCCACAGGTCGGCCAGGTATTTGAGCTTGAACAGGAGGAAATGGCGGTCGAGGCACGACATCGCCTTTTGCAAAGCCTCGTTCCCCTCCTCCTGCCGGGCCGACCGCATCCGCCCGAAGTACAGCTCGTCGTAAATATCCAGCAAAGGGCCGGCATTCCGGATATCCCAGCCGCCGGCCTCCAGCTCGCCAGCCTGGCGGCGGCATTCCCGCTCATGCTGCCGGGGCATTTTCCGGGAGCGGCAGGCCGCCCGCCGCGCCGGGTAAGACAGGGCACCCTCGCGGCGCAGCTCCTGCTGCACGAAAAATTCCTCCACCAGCTGGCTCAGCTCGCTGTAGCGGGCGTTGAGGAACGGCGCGTCGAAAGGCTGGCCCGGGCAGAGCGCCGCGAAAACCTGTTCCCGGCCCAGCTTTTCAAAATCGGGAAACGCCTCCCGCAGGATGCCCCAAAGTTTGCCTGTCAGCTCGTTGCTGTTGAAGTAAGGAGAGCCGATGAACTTGTCGAACCAGGGCAGTTCCTTCCCGTCGAGCTGCTCCAGGAGCCGGTATAGTTTCGGTTTGGCCATTTCAATTAGTGGCCGGACCTGTCTAAATTACCATAAGTTCGGAGTGTATTGATTTACGCCAGTCGGAGACTGGCAAATTATCCCGCATCGCGTCTTGCAGACGCTCGCGAACGTTCCGATTTATTGGTAAAATAATTATATCCGGCTATCTATATTATTATTTTAATAAAATAGCGTATACTATAAAATATTGGTACACAGCATTTAAAAGTCAAAATTCTGAAAAATTTGTCAGATTGTCGTTGAATTCTGCTGTTTTTTTGACCAAAAACCGGACGACTAAACCCTTTAAGTTTGGAGGACAGCAAAAACAAAACCACAAAGCCCGCTTATGTGTTACCTCAACCTGCTCCGCCTGTCCTTCGAAACCGCGATCGACCCATGGGAAGCGCCCGATTTCCGGGCCGCCGTGATGGATTACCTCGGCTGGGGATACGACGGGTTGCCCCTGCCGGAAGCCGGAAACAAGAAGGGAAGGCTGCCGGACAAATCGCCTGCCGGGCGCCCCGCCAACCCCTTTCCCTATCCGCTTGCCCAGTTCAAGATGCGCCGGTACTACGGCCGGTATCAGCCCATGCTGCTCTGCCTGGGGCCGCAGTCGGCCCGGGTGAAGTCCACCATTCAGGCGGCCGGCAATGCCAGCGTGACCGTCAACCGCCGGGCCTATCCCCTCGGCGTGCAGGAGGCCCGCCTCTACCGCTTCCGCCTGCAGGCGGGCAAGGGCTGGCATGATTACAACATCTTCAAGTACCAGGCGCTGAACGGCGACAACTACCGCCGCTACCGGGAGCTGAAAGGTGAGGAAGAGCGCCGGGCTTTCCTGAAGGACCTGCTGGCCAACCATATCCTCACCTTCGCCGCCGGCGTCGGCTGGCAAATTGATGTGCCAATAGAAATCGCCAACCTGCACATCCTGCGGGAGCAGCAGCTGCCCTGCCGGGGCATCCGCTACCACTGCTTCGACCTGAGCTTCCGCTGCAACCTGTTCCTGCCGGAATACATCGGCCTGGGCGGAGCGGCCGCCCAGGGATTCGGAGTGGTGCGGGTGGACAGGAGGGGGCTGAGTTGAAGTGGGAAATGGGAAGTGGGAAGTGGGAAGTGGGAAGTGGGAAGTGGGAAATGGGAAGTGGGAAGTGGGAAATGGGAAATGGGAAATGGGAAGTGGGAAATGGGCAGGGTTAATATTGCTGGAGGGCTGGCTTGACGGGGCTGAAGGATTGTTGGATCGTTGAACAGCCGGAGGTGTCAGGGATTGTTCTACTCCCCTCGGTTGCCAGAGGTGAAATCACTTCTGGTGACCGAGGGGAGTATATATTGCTGGGCGGGGCAACGAGCGGGGGCAACCCGGGGGCTGTTCAAACTGCTGTGCTTCCCGCTTGCCTGTCGACCATCACGGCAAACCCCCTGTTTGATTTTTGAAAACCAATCAGTCCCGCGCCTGCCTGCCAGTGAGCCGGCGAGCAGGCAAGAATTCGAATAAATGACATTTTCAATGACATGTTATGTCTATTTTGCTGAGGCAGGTATGGTACGCTCCATTCCACCACCCCAAAACCCGCCCCCAAACCCCAAACCCCAAACCCCAAACCCAAAACCCAAAACCCAAAACCCAAAACCCCAAACCCAAAACCCAAACCCAAAACCCAAAACCCAAAACCCAAAACCCAAAACCCATTCCCTATCTTTGCCGGATGGCAAACGTCCTTCCCAGCCTGGTCGGCGACCAGACCGTACCCAATATCTTCCTCATGCGGGATCCCGCCTTCCGGATGGTCGAGCAGTATATTTTCATCACTACGCCTCTGATGGAAGCGAAGGGCCGCTGGATCACATCCTGTCCTCCACCGGCATTCCCGGAGAAAGATGCCGGAAGGCCAGCGTCGAAGCCGATAACCTTTCGGATATAAAGCGGCAGCTGGATTCCCTGCGGTTGCCCGCAAGCGGCAACCACTATTACGTCAACCTGACCAGCGGCACCAAGGTGATGTCCATTGCCCTGTACCACTACTTCACCCAGCCCGCCTACGCCCATTGCTGCAGCATCTTCTACGTGCCCATCGGCCGCAACGCCTACCTCCAGGTATACCCGGAAGCCCAGCGCCGGGAGCGCCCCATCGGCTACCGGATCAGCCTGCGGGAGTACCTGGCCGGCTACGGCATAACCGCCGAAGGCCAGAAGGGCGAAGGCCAGCTGCACCGCTCCCCGGCCTACACCGCCGCCGTGCTGCCCCGCTTCCTGGAAGCTATGGACAGCGGCCGCCCCTTCGCCCTGATGATGAAAGGCCTGCGCGACAGCTACCGGCAGGTGCAGCAGAAGGAAACGGCAGAGGTGCCGGCCAGCCGGGAGCTGGCCGCCTTCCTGCGCAGCATCGGATACCCCCTGCCCGCGAACGGGCTGCTGGGCCGGGCAGCAGCAGAATACCTCATCGGCGGCTGGCTGGAGGAGTGGGCCTACGCGCGCGTGAAAGAAAGCCTCGGCCTGCCCGACGCAGCCATCCGCTACGGCGTGAAAGTGGCGCTACAACGCCGGCAATGCCCGTGCCCAACGAGTGCGACCTGCTGTTTACCTTCAACAATACCTTGTATATTATGGAGTGCAAGGTATACTGGGCTTTAAAGCCAAGCAGCTGTTCGAGGATTCCGTCTACAAGCTGGCGTACCTGCGCAACGAGTTCTACCAGCGGGTGGATAGCCTTCCTCACCCTGAGCAACCTGCGCGTACGGACGGCGAGGTGAAAAGGCATTCCTCCACCGCGCCCAGCTGCACCGCGTGAAGCTGTTCGACCGGCAGGGGTGGGGAGGAGCTGGAGGAGTGGCTGAGGGAGCGAGGGAGAGGGGAATTGTTGGATGGTTAAATGGGGTTGTTTGTTGTTCGTTGTTTGTTGCCGGTTTTTTAACCGCAGGGACGCAGAATACCACAGAGAAAAGTCGCATGGCAGGATGCTGCCTTTCTCTGCGGTTCAGCGTGTCTCCGCAGTTTAAACAAAAGACACAGCGTTTTGAACAGTCCCGCCGGAACAATTGGGTTCCCTTATGCACCCATGCACCCATGCACCCATGAACCCTACCCCGCCTTCCACCACCCCCTTCGCCTCCCGTACCAGCGCCGAGTACCGGTTGCGCACCGTTCCCGGCGCCAGGGGCAGCCGCTCGGCGATTTCGTAGTGGTTGTAGCCCTGGACGCGCAGGTCGAGCAGGCGGCGCGACACCTTCTCCAGGGAGCTGTACCAATGCAGGAGCAGTAAATTGGGCTGGCTGCCGAAGAGGCTCTCGGCGGTGAGGTGGGGGGCGGGCCCGTCCGGCTGGTCTGCATCCGGGGTGAGCTCGGCGTGGCCGTGTCGGCGCTCCTTCTTCAGGGCGTCGAGGAAAGAGCGGCGGACGAACTCCAGCGCAAAAGCGTCGAGGTTGCGGGGCTCGAACTGCGGGCTGCGGGCCCGGGCCAGGAAAGCCAGGAAGGCCGGGTTGAAGCAGTCTTCCAGCGCCACATAGGCGGGGCTGCCCGGCTGCCCGTAGCAGAACAGGCGGAAGGCGCGGCGCCGCACATAGCGGTAGTACCGGCCGATGATCGTTTGGTCGCAATTGCGGATGCCCGCCAGGGCCTCCGCCGGGGTCAGATGCTGTCGCTTCATGCTGCAAGTTTTACCTGAAAATGATATGGCGGCCGCACAGGGCGGCACGCGCTTTGCTGGATTCAGGTTGCAGCAAATGAAAGCTTACGGTTGCGGCAGGAACGGAGTTCCTGGCCGGCTGTTGGTTATGGCTTACTTCCTAATGGCCTCGGAGGCCGGGAAGTGTCATTTGCGAACAGCATTTTTCAAAAACTTTTTGCCGGCAGGATCGTACCGTTTTTCGTGCGCCGTAACGCCGAAACGTACCGATTCTTCCGGCACCCAAAACGAACTTTTCCAACAAGATATTGGCTTCCGGGTTGCATTATTTTGCTCATTTCTCTATATTGCGAACAGTCCTATCGCCTGGGATAATTCACTCTTAAACCATTTTCCATTTTAACGAGGATTCGTGCTTCGGCCATTGCCGGAAGGGGATTTTTATGCCCCGGCGGGAATGACAGAGGAGTAGGGCGGAGGCCATTATAGGGGGTGCGGGAAGTGCCGGGGGGGTGTGGTGTACGGTGTACGGGAAGGGTCGGGGGGGGGGCGGGGCTGTCCAACTTTATAGATTGTTGAACCGATAAAACCAGATATGGCAAAAAACCAGAAAACAACCCAACATCAATGCCTATGAAGCCCGTCCGCATACTCAGCGTCGCCTTCGACACCGAGATTGCCGCCCATGAGACGCCGGCCTTCCGGGGGGCTGTCATCGAGAAAGTGGGGTTAGTGCCTCAGGCACTAAATACCAGAGCCGTTTCGCGGGCTCTTTTCCCGCCAGGCCACGTTGCTCATCGGTCGCGTAGCTCCGGCTATGCTCCCTCTTCGCGCCTTGCCTGCCAGGAAAACAGCCTCCCGAAACAGCCCCGTTATTTAGTGCCTGAGGCACTGGAGCACGAGCTGTTCCACAACCACAACAACGACCCTTCGTCGAAGTCGGCTTACCACTACCGCTACCGCTACCCGCTGGTTTACATCCTGGGCCGGCGCTTCCGCCCGTTCGAAGGGGTAGGGATGCTGACGTTCGATTTAAGGTTTAAGGCGGATGTGGTTTTGCCTGCGTATATTGGGCTGGGGAGGGGGGTGAGCCAGGGGTTTGGGGTGGTGGGAGAGTTGAAACCAAAGAGCCTGGGACAAAAATTTGCAAACAACTAAAGTCATCATAGCATGGAAACGATCACTTTTCATTGTAAGGTCATAACGCCGATGTTCCTGGCCGGGGCGGATGGAAGGACGCCGGAGTTGAGGCCGCCGAGTTTGAAGGGGGCGATGCGGTTTTGGTGGCGGGCGGTGAATGGGCATTTACCACTTGCAGAGTTGAAAAAACAGGAAAGCGACATTTTTGGAGGAAGCGGTGATAACGTAAAAAGGAGTAAAATAATAGCACGCGTTTTTTCTCCTGATACGCTTCGAACAAGTACTGCCGAACTGGTGCCGCATAAACCTTCCTTGAAGGCACTGGCTATTGAACCAGGTCAGGAATATTCTGTTCAGCTATCCCTCACCAGATCAAATGCTGCTTTCGATTTGCAAAAGTTAAGGGCACTCTTCGAGTTGACATGCCTATTAGGAGGATTGGGCAAGCGGGTTCGCCGGGGGATGGGTAGCGTTCATATAATTGGTGCGGAAAGCCCTGACCCAAGCTTTCAGAATCCTTATCCATTAAAAGCCGATTTAGGGCATATTCATAACTTGATAAACGTTTTTTCTCCATTTTACTCTCTTACGAACGATGCCATACAGTTCAATTACTCCGGTAGGAGTGAAAAATATGGCTATATCAAGCAAATTCAGTTGGGCAAACCTCAGAATGAGCAATTGCTCTTCACCATCAGCAATGCTACCCATAAAATAAAAGAAAGAAATCGTTACGCTTATGATCCTTCTATGGGGTATGCGTTTGGGGGAAGGTATGCCTCTCCTGTGTATGTTTCAACTATGCAAGGTTCTCTCCGCCCTGTCATTACTACGCTGAATATAGCTCCGAATAGGAATGAGTTGGAGGCGAGTTACTTAATCCAGGAAGATTTCAAAAACCTAATCCTGTAGTACTATGCCCTCTAGTAAGGACATATTACGGCACCAGATACGGCTACTGAGCCTGGAACTCCGTGATTTTAGAGGGTTTCGGTTCCTGGAACTGGATTTTAACAACAGTAAACCTGCAACCATTCTCATCGCTGACAATGGTGGAGGTAAAACATCAGTATTGGATGCGGTGGCTGGTTTCTTGAGGTACTTTTTAACTGAAGGTATTTATGCCGAAAAGTATGAACTTCACTTCGATCCAAATGATATAACAAACGGCGAAGCGTCCAGCTTGTGTAAAATAGCCCTGGAATTGACGTACCCTTATCCGGCAAAAGAATTGTATGAAGTTTGCCGAGATGTTGCTGATTTTCTAAATGATTATAAATTGAATGGAGTTGATGCATTGGTTGCTCTGCATGCCATTTACGGGCAATGGCAATTATTCATTGATGACCTGGAAGATGGCATCGAACTTCCAGCGTATATAGTATTACATCTTGACAGCTTATTGACTGAGTTGGATGAAAATAATACTCCTAAACTAAAACCGGGAGACAGTATCAACGTAGCTCATTTTAATGGTGAAGTTTGGGTGCCAAACCTAAATCTGGCTGCTACCGGGATTACAAAAGTGAGTTATACTGGACAAATTGACATTATTTATGAGTTAAATAAAAGTAGAGGTAAATATCAACCGAAAACAAAGAAGAAAACAGAAGATATTGAAGAGTTCATTGACCAATTAGCCGGGAAAAGGGCTTTCTTAGAGGATTTTCGTGAATCGGCAAAAGGTTACCGGCACGAAGATAAACGGACGGTATTACCGCTTCTTGTATATTATGGCGGAGGGGCGATAAATACCAAATTTGGAGACATCAATATTTTATATAAAACAGATACTTATCAGGCATACCATAATGCACTTGACTCTAACCGCTTTGATTTTGCAGAGTTTTTTACTTGGTTCAATACTCTGAAAGAAGGCCCTGAATACGTTTACCAGCAAGTCCAAAAGGCTATCAAGTATATTCTGGATTCTGAGGAGGAAATATATGAGAACCTTAGAGTAGAGCATGGAAAACTAAAGATCGATAAACAATTCCTTGGACAAGTTCCCCTTCCACTTGAGGTAACCCAGCTTTCTGCTGGAGAAAAGAACCTTTTTGCGCTCATTGGCGACCTGGTCAAAAGGTCTATTCAATTGAATCCTCTTTTGTTTGAAATTGACTACGATCCAAGTATAGGCTCTTATTACAATATCCTCGTATTTACGGAAGGTATTGTTCTGATTGATGAAATAGACCTGCATCTTCATCCTAAATGGCAACGGATGATCCTGCCAAAGCTGAGGGAACTTTTTCCAAAAGTGCAGTTTTTAGTGACGACACATAGTCCATTTGTTCTGCAATCAATCGAAACAGGGAACATCGTCGCTTTACCTAGCTTGGAAAAATGGAAGGGCTTATCAGGCTGGGAAATATATGAAATCATTCAGGAAGCTATGGCTGATGAAGGTGACTCAATGAGTGATAAATACCAAAAAATGATGGAATGTTTTAGAAAGGCAATTCTCAGTGACGATTATGAAGCTTTAGAAGAAAGCTATAATTGGCTGGTTCAGCACCTACATCCTGAAAATCCTAAAAGACCGGCTTTAGAAATGCAATACAATGTTTTTACTAAAAAAGGAGAATATAAATGATGAAGCTTACAAGACCACTTGAGCCAGAAGAACTGAAAAGGAATAAAGACGCACTAACGCAAGAATATGCAAAAGACAAAAAAAAAGCAGTGTGGCGTAAAGACTATATCGTAGAACCATTATACAAGTCCGCGAATAAAAAATGCGCTTACTGTGGCATTTTAATTAAATGGAATAAAGGAAACCATAGCTACTTTATAGAAATTGATGAGGAGAAGCAAATATCAGCTACTATTCCGCCTGGTGAAAGTGATTTTCTTCATGTAGATCATTTTTATGCAAAAAAGTATGCAGAAGACAAAGTTGTAGAATGGGACAACTTAATTCCCTCATGTCCAGCTTGTAATTATAAAAAAGCATTACATAATGTAACCCGATTTCCAATTATTAATCCATATAACGAAGAACCAAGAAATTATTTTGCTTTCAATACCACACTAACAGTAAAATGTACTATTGATAATGAATCTCAAAAAAAAGCTTCTAGAACAATAGAGGTTTTTCAATTCAGAGATAGGCTTTTCGAACAACTTCGGGAGTTTCAATGGCGTATTAATGAAAGTATATCCGAAATTTATAAAGGATTAGAAAGAGCATTAAAGGATTTCGAATCAGGAAACATAAGTAAATTAAATGAAGTCAACGGGCAAATTAAAAAACTTTTAGAGCATGGGTTGCCAAAATCCAAGTATGGTCCTTTTATTGCAACAATGATACTTAAACACAATTATTTCCCATATATCAAAAATCAACTATCTCTGTATAATATTTGGAACGATGATCTAACCCGCCTTGAAAAACAGCTAAAAGAAATTTCATATGAATAACCACTTTCTCATTCTCTTCACCATCGGCCCTGTTCAAAGTTTCATTGCGCAGGCACGTAAAACGCAGGACCTTTACGCTGGTAGCCAAATACTCAGTGCTTTGACCAAAATTGCTATTGACAAGTTCAAACAAGAGTTCCCAAGTGGCGAGGTTATTTACCCGATTTTTACCCATGATGCAGAATCTTTGTCCCTGCCTAACCGCTTTATTGGTAAAGCTGAAGGTACTGCCGAAAAACTTAAAGAAAAAGCCAAAGCCATACAAGTAGGGGTAGAAAATGAGTGGCAGGATATCGCACGTAGAGCGCTTGGGAAAGCAAATGTAAGCGCTCCAACAGGTTTTGAAGATCAAATCAAAGCACATTTAGATATTCATTGGGTATATAAGGAAATCACAACCGATTTTGCAACTGCATATCAGGAATTAGAGAGACTGGGCGGCGCTGTGAAAAATGTGCGCCAATTTGCTCAGTATGAGTATAACGGCGAAAAAGGAGAAGCGGGTCGGAAATGTAGCATAGATGGCAAAAACAACGCTCTTTTTTATCGCAAAAACGGAAGACGCAAACCTGCGTATTTGGAAAATGCTACAGAATTGGAACGATTTGTCCTTAACCCTGGTGAAGGGCTTAGTGCCGTAAGCTTAGTGAAACGGTTCTACCTTGAAGGGAAAAACAAGGAAACCTTTCCATCTACAGCTGAAGTGGCGCTGATGCATGATGAAGGAAGGTTGGATGATGAACAGAAGGAAATTCTGCAATTTTACAAACGACTTTTTAGTAACCGTAAAGAGGAAATCACAAGAGTATGTCTTGACCTTTTTAATAAAAATTTAGCAGGCCCGATTAATCTAAATGGCACGGAGAACTGGAATCCTCAATTTGACTACCAAATGCTTTTTGAGGAAAATCTCAATACCAAGAATATTCCAAACTCCAAACAGCTTGAGCTTTTGCACCAATTACAGAGGAAGCTCAGCCCCCATTTAAAAACCAAATACTACGCATTAGTCCTGTTTGACGGTGATAAAATGGGCAAATGGCTGGCAGGTGAAAACAACAAAACAAAAGACAATTTAGAATCTTTTCACGAAACGCTTTCCGGCGCTCTATCCCGATTTGGCGCCTATGCACGAAATTATCTGAACCGAGAAAAACATAATGGCCATGCCGTATATTCCGGCGGTGATGATTTTTTGGGTTTTGTCAATATATATTCACTTTTTGAAGTGATGAAGCACCTGCGCGAAGCATTTGATAACAAAGTTAACCAGGCAATAGTAGATTTTAAACAGGCTGATAACCATCTTACTTTCTCTGCCGGAATCCTCATTGCACACTACAAAACTCCATATTCGGAAGTGTTGAAGAAGGCACGTGAGATAGAGAAGAAGGCAAAAAAAGAAGGAGGACGCAATGCCTTCTGCATCACGGTGATCAAACACTCCGGGGAAGTGCAGGAAGCCATTTTTAAGTGGGATATAAGCGAAAATGCCAAACTCAGTTCATCTGGATGTGCAAACTGGGATGCTTTGGCTCATATCGTAAAAGAATTGGACGAAGATGAAGGGCATTTCTCTACTAAGTTTATTCAAAATCTGGCCTCCGAGTTTTTTCAACTGACCGGGACGGATCTTTACGACCTCGACACCACAAGCCGTGACACAAGGCATTTGGAAAATGCCCTGGCATTTGAGATGAAAAGATTGATCGGCCGGGCAATGGACAAAAAGGAAAATACCAAAACAGATGAGGAGTGCCGGAATGATTTGTGGAAATCCGTGAAAACACTTTGGGATAACGCTCCCAAACCGAACAAAGTCCGCCACTTCATCCACGCTCTGCAAATAGCTGATTTTCTCACCCGTAAAACCACACAAGACTGATGAAATTCCGCATCCGGCCATTAGACACCCTTTTCTTCCGCGACGGCAAGCCCTTTTCCATGGGCGAAGACAGCTGGGCTGATGGCGTCTTTCCACCATATCCGCCGGCTCTTTTTGGAGCCTTGCGCACTTGGTATATTTTCCATCACCCTGCGCTATTCTCACAAGTGGCTATTGATGAAAGTGAGGGTATTGTTATTCAGAGTGTTCAATATCGCTTGCCGGCAGGGCGACATTTACCCATGCCTCTGGACTTGGTAGAACCCGAAGAAAAAAAAGAGGCTGAAATAAACGAAGAAGAAAGGGAAAAAGAATACCGGGTTATAAAATTGGTGTTGGATGAAAATGCTGGTGCGTTAAGCAATCATCCTCTTCCTGGATTATTGTTACCACCTGAAACAGTGGAAATTAAATCTTTGGAAGACGGGCTTATTTCCCACGAGGGGGATTTTGAAAATTATCTTCGAGGAAACCTTCAGGAAGTTAAGGTTCGAAGGATTAAGGATTGTGCACAGATTGAGCCAAAGATTGGTATTGGCAGAGATGACCATACGAATACAGCATCTGACAGCATGTTATATAGAGTCGGAATGAGGCGCACAACAGATTTTGAGATACTCACTGAAGTGTCTTTGCCTGACAGCTATAAGAAAAAGCAGGGGCCCTCCCTTCTGAAATTTGGCGCCGAAGGGAAATTTGTATCCTTCGAGGAACCAAAGGGAAGAGAATACGCAATCGGCGTTAGTAAGGATACGATAGCGCTTAAACCTGGCGCCTTCAAAATTTACCTTTCCACTCCGGCTATTTTTAAGGAAGGATGGGTGCCAAATCTGGCTCAATTTGGTATTAAGGCTGAACTCGTCGCGGCTGCAATCGGGAAGCCTGTACACATTGGAGGCTTTGATATGGTGAAACGTAAACCTAAGCCAATGTATAAGGCAGTGCCGGCAGGCAGCGTATATTATTATCATACCAAAGAATCCCCAGATGTTATTTTGGAAAAGCTACAAGGCAAATCCTTTTCGGACCTGCTTAAAGAACAGGGTTTTGGTATTGCCTATGTAGGGAATTTTTAACTGACATGAAAAAGATCATTACAACGGTCGGAGCGTCAATGTTTTCCAATTATATGGAGGCTAAGGTGAGAAACCACTACGGCCGTAACTATGCATCTATCGACATTCCCTTTGAAAAGACAAAGGATTTGAATGCTTCAGATATCGACAAGGAAGAGTTTAGGCCCTACATTAAAAATATCCAGGAAAAGATCGAAGATTACTGGTATGAATACAACGATGAACCCAATCGTTTTGCTGCAGCAGAAATAGCCAGCATTCTGAAAATTGCGGAAGAAGAGCCGGAAGAGATATTTTCGGTACATCTTATCGCTACGGATACCTTGCAGTCCGTGTTGGCTGCAGAATTAGTAGCAGGCTGGTTTGGAAAACATCAAACCGTGAATAAACAAGTTGAAAAAGTACTTTTTCAGCGCCCGCCGTCAGGGTTTGATGATCAGAAGCATAGTGATTATGTAGTGAAAGACTTACGGGTGAGTAATCAAGATGATTACGCAAAAGGAGTTCTAAACCTTTTAGATGTATTGAACCGTATTACTGATAGGGAAACAATTTTAAATATTACAGGAGGGTACAAAGCAATCATACCAATAATAACTGTATGGGCACAAATCAAAAAGAAAAAAATCAAATACCTTTTTAATGAAAACGAACTGGAAAATGCTTTAGAGCCATTGACGCTGGATACACTACCCATAAATTTTGATTGGGAGTTCATTGAATCTGTCGCTTACGCTCTAAATGAGGATGTTAGGAAAAGTTTTCGTGACGAAAACCGCAATGACGAACAGATCTTAAACCTTCTGAAAAAGAATAAACTAATAAATAATAATCGAGAACTCACTCCTTTTGGGATACTAATTCAACAATACTTATCTGCGGATGGGCAACCTACATCGAATAATATTTTGGGGTTATTTGTCGAATATAAATTATTTGAATTCTTTAGCACTACAGAATATCAGAATATTAAGTATGAGCCGAGAAAGGTTTTGATTTACAAAAATCCAGATGGAACTTTAACGAGCGAAAGAAATGAAGACAACCAAAATAATGGGTATTGCGAAATAGATCTTTTCCTGAAAAAACCTGATGATACCTTCCTTATTGGGGAAGTTAAATCCTATAATTTAGTTAGAGATGGGATCGGAAACGAGCTTGAAGAAAAGGCAAGAAAATACGAGGAATTTATCCCAGGCAATCAACCAAGTGAACTTTGGCTGATAATCGTTTCTCCCTGCCTTAAATCCTCTGTAGGGGAATGGTATGACAATCCCAAAGACATAAAATACAAAGTACTCCAACGTTTGAGATATAAATATGGCAATAAATTCAGAGCATTCTCTTATCAGTTTGACCTATCCTCCAATAAGCTTGCAAAAGGCATCGCTGCAGTAAATACCAAAACTTTATTACAAAAGTCAATAGACCCAAAGGAACTAGTTGAGATAGATTTGCCCGATTACACCTGAGGCCTTGAAATATTATAATTCTGAATAAAACAAAAAAAACATGCACCGAAAAGCACATCCACTCTTTCTTATCTGCAATACCCCCACCCATGTGGGCAGCGGATCAGATTTGGGCATTGTTGACTTGCCTATTCAGCGGGAACGCCATACCGGCTTTCCAAAGTTTGAAGCCAGCAGCCTGAAAGGCAGCTTGCGCGAAGCATTTGAACGAAATATCAATTCCGGGACATTTAGTTCCGCAGAGGCGCCTGATACAATGATTCACCGATTATTTGGTTACGATGATGGTAGCCTGAACGAAGGGCAAAAAAAAGAATTAAAAAAATATTTCAAGAATGGCAAGGGAGATGACCAAATAAGCTTTGCCGGGGCTTTAGGCTTTACTGATGCTCGCTTGTTGCTTTTTCCCGTGAAATCCATGAAAGGCGTATTTGCCTGGATAACCTGTTTCCGGGCGCTCAAACAGTTTGAAAGCGACATGCAATTGGAAGATAGCAGCTTTCAGTTAACCGGATTGAATGAGGATTTTCTTCAAAGTAATGAAACCTACTTATTTGCGCCTGATAGCAACCTGAAAGTAGGCGACAATATTTTATTGGAAGAATACACCTTCAAAATAGCCAATGAATTAAATGGCGTGGTTCAAGTTGATCAAAATGGCTCTAAAATGAACTTTCCCGATTGGCTGGCCCAGAATTTATTTGGTGATAATGGTTCTTATTGGTCGGAAAAGATCAAAAAGGATATAGTGGTATTACCTGACGACGACTTCAAGGATTTTGTTAATCTAAGCACAGAAGTCATTACCCGTACCAAGATTGACAATACTACAGGAACAGTAGCCTCTGGCGCGCTTTTTAACGAAGAATACCTGCCGTCTGAAAGCATTATGTATGCTTTAGCCCTGGTGGCGCCAGAGTTTCGTGCCAAACCAGAAAAAGATGGTGGACTGGAACCCCTTGTATATGATGAGGTTAATAAATTTTTCTCAACCAACCTGCCCAATCCCATTCAAATTGGCGGGAATGCTACGCTTGGAAAAGGAATAGTAACGGTTAAACTTTTAAACACTATGAACCATGAGTAACGGAACTTCAAGAACAAAATTGGAGCAAGGTCGGGCAGCGTTTGCTTTTCAATGCGCTGTAGAGGGGGAAAAGCTAGGCAAAAATAAAGAGTACAAATCTTATGTAAAAAAAATGCCTATGCTGATTAAAACCAATGGACTAGGCGCAGCTATTGCATTCGTCTTCGCGAAAGGGAGTAAAGGCGGCGAACCAAACCGGGAAAATCCTTGGGGATTACTATACGCCCAGATTGAGGAATGGATTCTGAAGGACGAAAAAAAATTAATCGCTTTTGCTCCAGGTAGATTGGCTCAAGCACTTACGGAAACAGAGAGTTGGAATTATCGCAGTGTAACAATAGAAGTACTCGCCTTTCTGAATTGGCTTAAGCGCTTTGCCGATGCACTGATCGAGGGCGAATCACAAGAATAATAAAGACGAATCATGGAAAAAGGAACGCTTATTATTCTCGAAAGCAAAAAGAGAAAGGGGTTTAATGCAAAAATCTCTTTTGTCAAACCTGATGGGAAAACGGCAGAAATGCCTGTCTTTGGTTACCAACCAAAAGATGACAAGTACAATAATACTGAATGTACATTCCGCAGAGATCGTGGCAAGTTAATTGAGCTAATAGCTTATGATGGAACAGTGCTTTTGGGTTCTGAGATTCAGAATCCTGCCTCTACATCTGGTAGTGGCAGAGTAAGGCAACAACAGCAGGATGGTATCTCAGATAGCTACGATCCTGCTTCAACCTTCTTACCCAAAGACGTACGCAAAATACTCATTCGTATAAATTCTCCAGACAACTTTGCTTTGAAACTCAATAAGGCCGCCAGGTTTGACACCAGAATGAATAAATTTCAATTTTTCAAAAGGGAACGTAAAGGCGAGAATTTTGAGATTAAGGAAAACTACGGCAATGTCGACTTTGAGCAGATCGCAGAAAGAGAATATGCTAATGCTAGGGGGTTGCTTGGCGACAATAATATTCACCGGCTCAGATTGACAACTGATTGGCGAATGGTTCAGGGCCTGGGGATTGAATCTGTATACGAAACTTCTCTGACCCTTCACCATGTATATGGTATTCCATATATTCCAGCCAGTGCACTCAAAGGCGTAGTTAGAAGTTGGGTTATAACCGAAGAATATGAAACCAATGAAGGCGCTGCCATTCGAGAACAAAAATTTTGTGATTGGTTTGGCTGTCCGGGTGAAATTATAGATGGAAAGAAGCAAAAGTTCCCTTCATATTACAAAGAAGCGAGGCAAGGCAATTTGGTCTTCTTCGACGTATTCCCACTAGCACCGCCGAAAATAGTTGTGGATGTAATGAATCCTCATTATCAACCTTATTATTCCGATAATTCAGGAAAAACTCCTCCTGCTGATTATTTAAGCCCAAACCCCGTATTTTTCCTGACAATTGCAAATACGCCATTTCAAGTAATCGTAGGCGGAAGAAATAAAGAAATATTACGTGAAAGTATCGGCGGAAAAAATATTCAATTTTGGCTTCAAGCCGCCCTCACCTCCCACGGCATAGGCGCCAAAACCGCCGTCGGCTACGGCTATTTAAAACCCTCCTGATATCTTTGCTTATGTTCCAGGATCGAAATCGCGGTGAACATATCCAGGATAAAATACTGACGGCTAAAAGTTAGAATTAATATGCCTACCCTCGTCCAAACCAAAACCGCCCTTAAGCGCAAAGTTTCCGGCAATATCGGAAACGTGCTCAAAGAGTTGGGGGCGATGATCAATCCCAACGAAAAAGCCTTCAATACCCTCATCGGCATTGAAGCTGCTTTCAGGCGCCTGGAAGCGCAGCAACAGCTCATAACTGTATCGCCCGAACAACTGAATGTGGGGTATGCCTCCATTACTCAAAGCATCCTAACCTTTATTGACTCGTTGGAAGAGGATGATATATTGACGGTCCGCCTCCTGCAGTATGAGGTCTACGAGCGCATCCTGGTAGTTGTTAAAAGCAAAGAACGAAAACAGTACATGCAGCAGTTCTTCCCGACAGACTACTTCCGCAATGTCTACTATGAAGATTCCGGTCAGTCCCAGCTTGCCAAAGGGATCGATATCGTGTTGTATGACGATACGCCTCAGCCAGGCGAAGGAGTAACGGATGAATTGCTCCTGCATTACCTGGAAAATACCGACGCTGTCGTCCTCTACTTTGGCCGCCACTCCCCTCTGGTCTGGAAATACCCCGAAAAGGCTTATGCCACTAACTCCGTCTTCTCTCTCCACGCCCGGATCAAAGAAATGACCGAGTACCTCAAATACAAAGAAGCATTTGACCAACAACAAAAAAACACCACCAATGAATAATACCGCACCCGCCCTCCGCCTCCTCCACCTCACCTTCAACCTCTCCCTCTACCCCCGCCAGCTCGCCCGCTGGCGCGGCGCTTTCGTCGAAATGGCCGGGCGAGGCAACAGCCTGCTCCACAACCATAAAGAAGGGGAGGAGTACCACTACCGCTACCCGCTCGTCCACTACCGGATGTGGCGCGGCAAGGCCGCCGTCACCGCCATCAACGAAGGCGTCGAGGCGGTGCAGGAGGCCCTGGCGGCCAACAGCTGGGACATCAACTGGGAGGGGGAACAAAAGACTCTGCAGGTAGAAGGGCTCAACATGAAGGAGCACCACCTCCGCATGCTCCCCCACCCCAAAACCTACCGCCTCTACAATTGGCTGGCCCTCAACCAGGAGAACTACGAGCGCTGGCAGCGCGAAAAGAGCCTCGTCAAGCGGGCGGCCCTGCTCGAAAACACCCTCGCCGGCCACCTCCTCGGCTTCTGCACCGCCGCAGGCTACCGCCTCCCCGAACGCCTCGACGTCAACCTCCACGAAATCCAATCCATGAAAAAGGCGCGCCTGCACGGCAACCCCACGATCGCCTTCAACGTCGCCTACGACGCCAATTTGCTGCTGCCCTCCGGCATCGCCCTGGGGCGGGGGGTGAGCACGGGCTTTGGCTGGCAGGTGCCGGCGCGGGCGGGCATGCACCCGGAAAAGGCCGGCAGGGAGCGGGAGCAGGAGGAAGTTTCAGCGGAATAGCAGGGCTGTTTATTATTCCCCTCAAATGCCCCCCGACGCAAAATGGAGAGAATAGGAACCAAGATTGTAATTTTAAATCTCTGTTTTCTTTCAGTATATTTGCACCTTATGACGAACCGAATCGAATCAAATCCATATCTGTCCCCCGCGCAGCTAGAGAAGATCAGATCGCTCTGTGCCCAATACCGAGTGGCCGCTCTGTACCTCTTCGGCTCAGCGCTCACCGATCATTTCCGGGCGGATAGCGATGTGGATTTCCTGGTTCGCTTCCGGGAAATGGCCCTTTTAGAATACGCTGACAATTATTTCGACTTCCTTGACGAATTGCGAAAGGTAGTCAAAAGAGAAGTGGATCTGGTCATCGAAAAAGACCTGTCCAACCCGATTCTGATCGAAGAGATCAATGCCAATAAAGTCCTTGTTTATGAGCATTCTGAAGTCAGAAGTCGAATTGCTCCTTCAGCAAGGATAGCGCGGCCTCACAGGCAAAAACTAAAACCATGAAACAAACCAGCCTCTTCTTCTCCCAGGTGATCGCCCTCCTCCACTACACCCTGCCCGCCCACGTCATGGACGCCCTCCACGCCGTCTACGCCGCCTGCCGCGCCATCAACCAGCCCAAAAAATACGGCCCGGCCATCGAGGTGATCATCATCGACGCCGTGCACCAGGATTACGACAGCACTGGTACATCGGGCAGCAAATCCTGGCCAGGCAGGAAGAGGCCGCGTGGGGGAAATCGGTGGTTGAGCGGTTATCGAAAGATTTGCAAAACGAATTTCCCGGAATAAGAGGATTGTCTAGTTCGAACCTGTGGCGGATGCGCAGTTGGGTGCTTACCTATCAGGATAAGGAAAATCTCGCACCACTGGTGCGAGAAATAGGATGGTCGCACAACATCGTGATCATGGAAAAGTGTAAAGATGATCAAAGCCGCGAATTCTATCTTTCTATGACTGCCAAATTCGGCTGGACCAAAAACGTCCTGATACACCAGATCGATAACAAAACTTACGAGAAATACCTGCTCAACCAAACCAATTTCGATCAAACCCTTCCAGACGAGTACAAGAATCAGGCTATACTGGCTATCAAGGATGAATACCAGTTCGGCTTTCTCGAACTGGCCGATCAGCATGCCGAGCGCGAACTGGAACTGGCCATCGTCCGCCACATTCGCGCGTTTCTGTCGGAGTTGGGAAGCTTTTTCTCCTTTGTTGGCAATCAGTTCCGGATAGAAGCCGGAACCAAAGAATACTTCATTGACCTGCTGCTGTTCCACCGCCGGCTCAATTGCCTGGTGGCCATAGATTTGAAAATCGGAGAATTCACCCCCGAAATGGCAGGCAAGATGCAATTCTACCTGAATGTGCTGAACGATAAAGTGCGCGAGGACCATGAGAACCCTGCCATCGGCATCATCATTTGCAAATCCAAAGACCGCATGGTGGTAGAATATGCCCTGCGAGATAGCCGCCAGCCCATTGGCGTGGCGACCTACACCATCAAAGAGCAGTTGCCGGAAAAATGGAAAAACTTATTGCCCTCTCCCGCGCAACTCGAAAAACATATTAACCTCGTACAACAACTGGATCAACAACAAAAAAACGCCGACAATGAATAACGCCACACCCTGCCCGCTGCCCGCTGCCCGAGCGGAGCCGAGGGCAGCGGGCAGCAGGCAGCGCCCTCACCTGAAACGCACTTCCCTTACCCCCAATGCCCCGAACAACGCCTCCCAGTAGTAGCGGTTCATTTGAATATGGGAAGCTTCCAGGGATTGGTAGGGCGTCCGGATTTCGACGGCGCACCCTTGCAGGGCGGCAGGGGCGATTGCGTAAATGCTGGCTATGGTTTTGGCATCCACAGCGGCAAACGCCAGGGCTTCCGCCTTATCCTGTATCGGGTTGGCGTGAAAATCGCGCCGGCCCGGCCCTTTGCCGGATTCCACCATGTCGCTCAGGATAAAAAACTGGTCCACCCCCGAAAAAAATGGAATGTCTTCAATGTTTCCGCCCCCAAAACGCAACCAAACATTGCCCCCCGCGTAAAACAAGTGTTCCTATTCATGAAATGCTATTATGCCACCAGTGGATAGCGGCCGGTTGTGCCTCCCAAAAACTGATTTACAGACGAGCGGCTGCTATCCATTGCTTTTCAACCTAAACGACCAGACTACCCAACACGCCAGCAATATAACAATATAACAATATAACAATATAACAATATAACAATATAACAATATAACAATATAACAATATAACAATATAACAATATAACAATATAACAATATAGCCATCCGACGGCCCCATGCAACTCTACCTCGACTCCTACGGCGCCTTCCTCGGCGTGCGCAACGGCATGTTCTACGTCAAGCCCCGCTACGGGGAAGGGCAGGCCCTGCCCCTGCGGCAGGTGAAGGCCATCTTCCTGTGCCGCGGCGTGCGCGTAAGCACCGACGCCCTGGAGCTGGCCATCCGCTCCGGCATCCCGGTGCTGCTCACCGACGGCATCGGGCGGCCCCTGGGGCAGGTGTGGAGCGGGCAGTTCGGCTCCATCGCCACCATCCGCAAGAACCAGGCCCTGTTCTCGCTGAGCCTCGCGGGGCTGCGCTACGTCGCCGGCCTGCTGCGCCGCCGCGCCGAAGGGCAGCTTCAGGTGCTGAGCCGCCTGAAGGAACAATACCGGATCGCGGAGGAAGGGTGGGAGAGGGGCGTGGAGGTGATACAGGGAATCATGGAACGGCATAAGCAGGTGAAAGCGGTTGCCGACAAGGAAGCCCTGAAGCAGAGCCTCCGCGGCTGGGAAGGCACCGCCACCCGCCACTACTTCCAGTTGCTGGCCACCGCCCTGCCGCCGCAGTACGCCTTCAACGGCCGCAGCAAGCGCCCGGCCTACGACCCCTTCAACGCCCTGCTCAACTACCTCTACGGCATGCTCTACCCCATGGTCGAGCTGGCGCAGATGAAAGCCGGGCTGGACCCCTACGCCGGCATCCTGCACGCCGACGAGTACAACCGCCCCACCCTGGTGTTCGACATGATCGAGCCCTACCGGCACTGGGCGGAGTGGGTGGCCGTGCGGCTGTGCCGCGATGGCCTGCTGCCCCCCGACGCCTTCGAAGACAGCGAGCGCGAAGGCTTCTGGCTGGCCCGCCCCGGAAAGAGCGTCGTCATCGACGCCTTCCTCCAGTACCTGGACGAGAAGGTGAGCCTCCAGGGCAGCCTGCGCCGCCGCGCTACCCATATCGACCTGGACGCCATGCGGCTGGCGGGCGCCCTGCGGGAGATGGGCCCCCCGGACGGGCCGCCTTCAGGTGGCCCGTAACCAAACGCACAAGCCTGTCGATGCCGGAGCGCTTCAATGTCCCGGCGCAGATATTTTAAACCAAGAAAATCATTGTCACATGAGAACAACAACAGTACTGTTCAGCAGCTTGCTCTGGGCCGCCCTGGCCGCCGCCCAGTCCACCGACATCCCCATCATCACTGCCGACGACCTCATGGACGCCTTCCACGAGGAGGCCGCCAACCGCATCGAAGAAGCCCTCCGGGAAGACGAAGAGGCCGCCGACAGCGTCGCCTGGGTGCCCGACCTGGACGAATGGGAGGAATCCTTCCGCACTTCCGAGTGGGACGCCGTGGTCAGCGACCGCCCGGAAGGCCGCCGCATCGGCTGCATCTGCATGGACGGCGCCCCCCAGGAGGAGAAAGGCCGCGGCGCCTGCGCCGGCCGCGGGGGCGTCCGCTTCTGGCTCTACCAGAACGGCGACTCCATCATCCTGGACCCCACCCGCCGCCACTACGGCCACCCCGCCCCCTTCACCGAGGAGGAAAAAGGCCGCCTCGCCGCCTACAACGAAGGCGAGCGCGTGGCCTACGGCGCCGGCCGCCGCTTCGGCGATGACTTCGCCAACATTGTCATGGTCATGATGGTCTGCATCACCATCGGCTACGTGGCCCGCCTGTACTTCACCCACGGGGCCGACTGATGACGAGCTACATCATCAGCTACGACATCGGCGACGACCGCCTGCGCGACAAGGTGGCCGCCCTGCTGCAACGCGAAGGCTGCACGCGGGTGCAAAAGTCCGTCTTTTTCGCGCCCCAATTCGCCATCAAAGAGCTGCGGGCCCTGCAGGCGGGCCTGCACGCCCTCGCCGGCGGCAAGCTGGCCGAAAGCGACAGCATCCTCTGCGTGCCGGTCGCCCGCAAACACCTGCCCACCCTGCTGTGGGAAGGAGCGTCGCCCGGCCTGGAAGGCACCCTGAAGGACCGCTTTCACATCCTGATCTGAGAAAAAAAGGCTGCCCCTGGCCGCCCGTTGCTATTGCTGCCCGTTGCTATTGCCCTATGTGATAAAAAGGCTGCCCCTGGCTGCCCGTTGCTATTGCCCCCCGCAGGGCCGGCCTATGTGGCCTATGTGAAATGCCCTATGTGCCCTATGTGATAAAAAAGGCTACCCCGGGCTGCCCGTTGCTATTGCCCCCTGCAGGGCCGATCTATGTGCCCTATGTGATAAAAAAAAGGCGTTAATGTGCCCATGTGAAAATCCGGCAAAAAGCAACGCCAAAGCTGGCTTTATTCCCATTTTTGCCGTATCTTGCAGCATCACCCTCCGATGTTGTTTGAACGTATTGATTATTAAGGCATAATACATTACAAGTCGAACGCCTCCGAGAGGCGCATCCAGCGAAGGTAGGACTGCGACCCTTTCTTTTTTATCTATATAATATTCTACATTGCCTCCGAGAGGCGCATCCAGCGAAGGTAGGACTGCGACCCGAATGCCATAATTCTACTGTTTCAAACCCCCATTTCTCCGAGAGGCGCATCCAGCGAAGGTAGGACTGCGACGGTTGGAAAAACAAACTCCATGTCTCCGGTGTAGCTCCGAGAGGCGCATCCAGCGAAGGTAGGACTGCGACATATAGCACCAAGTCTGTATCCTGGACTATTTAATTTGCTCCGAGAGGCGCATCCAGCGAAGGTAGGACTGCGACAGCGTACTTGACCAGCTCGTAGCTGTCCTGGTCCGCCTCCGAGAGGCGCATCCAGCGAAGGTAGGACTGCGACTCTATGTGAATCAGGGTTTGATTCGTTTAAAAAGTATTCAGCTCCGAGAGGCGCATCCAGCGAAGGTAGGACTGCGACGAGGAGGAAGCGGATGGTGAGTGTTACCTCCCAGCCTCCGAGAGGCGCATCCAGCGAAGGTAGGACTGCGACTCTGGCTATAGTGGACTTGAAATCGAAACTGAATTCTCCGAGAGGCGCATCCAGCGAAGGTAGGACTGCGACGCATGTAGCGGCGCTCCATGGGGGCATCCTGCTTGTCTCCGAGAGGCGCATCCAGCGAAGGTAGGACTGCGACCCATCACCGGCGAGCAAGTCGAGTTCTACCTGATCCTCCGAGAGGCGCATCCAGCGAAGGTAGGACTGCGACTAAAGACGATAAAACGCCAGTTGGGATGGCTTTCTTCTCCGAGAGGCGCATCCAGCGAAGGTAGGACTGCGACCCATCACCGGCGAGCAAGTCGAGTTCTACCTGATCCCTCCGAGAGGCGCATCCAGCGAAGGTAGGACTGCGACCCCAATGGATAATACAAAGCGCCAATCCAGTTGGGCTCCGAGAGGCGCATCCAGCGAAGGTAGGACTGCGACGGATTCCCCATTTTCCCAAGCTCTAAAAGACTTTCTTCTCCGAGAGGCGCATCCAGCGAAGGTAGGACTGCGACGGAAAAGAAGAAACCATGAAATTCAAAGGGACGGGCTCCGAGAGGCGCATCCAGCGAAGGTAGGACTGCGACATAATCCCTCATATTGCAGTAGCTCATCAAGTGTTTCTCCGAGAGGCGCATCCAGCGAAGGTAGGACTGCGACAGCACCGCGCCAGATATTTGGCATCCACAATTTCTACTCCGAGAGGCGCATCCAGCGAAGGTAGGACTGCGACGCATCTAAAAGCTTCGTCGGCAGTGTTCCCAATGCCTCCGAGAGGCGCATCCAGCGAAGGTAGGACTGCGACTAAAATTTTTTCACGTTAGTATAAAAAAACACGACATCTCCGAGAGGCGCATCCAGCGAAGGTAGGACTGCGACTCAATGAAATATTCTATCGGCTTATCTATTTCATCTCCGAGAGGCGCATCCAGCGAAGGTAGGACTGCGACTTGAAAGCATCCCTTCTACGCGCAGGGACCAAATTACCTCCGAGAGGCGCATCCAGCGAAGGTAGGACTGCGATCCCGCTCAAGCCTTGCTAAGCCCGCCGACGCCATGGAAGGCTCCGGGGCGGCGGGCTAAGCGCGGCTAAAGAGCGGGACTGTCGCTTCGCTCCAGCTTTTCAAAGCTTGTGGAAGTAGGTTGAGGGCGAGTGAGCGAGCCCGAAATCCCGTCATTTAGCGGAGTAGGCGAACTGAAAGGAGCCGTTACGCAGCTTTGGCGGGACGATCCCGCTCAAGCCTTGCTAAGCCCGCCGACGCCATGGAAGGCTCCGGGGCGGCGGGCTAAGCGCGGCTAAAGAGCGGGACTGTCGCTGCGCTCCAGCTTTTCAAAGCTTGTGGAAGTAGGTTGAGGGCGAGTGAGCGAGCCCGAAATCCAAATCATTTTAGCGGAGTAGGCGAACTGAAAGGAGCCGTCACGCAGCTATTGCCCTATGCGGACGATCCTATGCTCAAGCCTTGCTAAGCCCGCCGACGCCATGGAAAGCTCTATGGGCGGCGGGCTAAGTGCGGCTAAAAAAGCGGGACGTCGCTGCGCTCCAGCTTTTCAAAGCTTGTGGAAGTAGGTTGAGGCGAGTGAGAAAATGTAGACGAAAACCCGATCATTAGCGGAGTAGGCGAACTGAAAGGAGCCGTTACGCACTTTTTGGCGGGACGATCTTGCCTGCCTTACCGAAAAATAGCCTAAGCTCGCCGGCAACAGTTCCAGCGCCCGGGGCCCTATATGCCCTATGTGAAAACGCCCTCGTCGAGCTAAGTTCGGCTAGAAAAAAGGACTGTCGCTGCGCGGGGCGCCAGCTTTCAAAGCTTGTGGAAGTAGGTTGAGGGCGAGATTGAGCAAGATTATCAGGAATACCCCGTCGTCATTTAGCGGAGTAGGCGAACTGAAGGAGCCGGGACGCAGCTTTGGCGGGACGATCTCAAATTATTGATCAGCAACTTCGTAAGCTGCTGGCAACAGCCAGCGGGGCTCAGTGCCCTATCGAGCTAATGCGGCTAGAAAGCGGGACCCCACCGCCGCGCGCCCAGCTTTTGAAAAAGCTATGTGCCCTATGTGATAAAAAAAAGCAGGTTGAGGGCGCTCGGAGCGCTTGGCTGCTCGAAATCCCATGTCATAAGCGGAGTATTATGAACTAAGAAAATGGAGACCGTTACGCAGATTATCAGGACGACGATCCCCCCTGTGGCGCAGTGTGTGGGGCGCCCCGACGAGAATGTCGGGATCAAAGACTTGCCTGCCCAGTACCGTCGAAAAATAGTTCGGCTGAGCAGGGACTGTCGCTCCTGCTGCCCAGCTTTTCAAAGCTTGTGGAAGTAGGTTGAGGGCGAAGCGGCGCTCCCCACCGCCCCGCCCTATATGCGGAGAAGGCGCCCTGAAATGTGCCCTTACGCAAAAAAAGCGGGACGATCCCGCTCGCTCGGGACGCTTGGCTGCTCGCCGCATGGAATAAGCAGCGGGGGGTTAGTGCAATAAGAAAATGTAGACAGGATTAACAAGATTATCGTCGGATATATACCCCCTGTGGCGCAAAGCGGGGCGCCCCGACGAAGTGTCGGGATCAAAGAGTGAGCTGCCTGAAAAAAATAGCCCGGCTGATCAGCAACTTCGTTCCTTTGCCCCGCCATCGTGCCCTATGTGCCCTATGCGTTCTATGCGATAAAAAAGCGCCCGCCCCCGCCGGACAATGCCCGGTGAAAACGGCTTTGCTTGTGATAAAAAAAGGATCGAGTAGGCGAACTGAAAGGAGCCGTTACGCAGCTTTGGCGGGACGATATCCGCTCAAGCCTCCCCTAAGCCCGCCGACGCCATGGAAGGCTCCGGGGCGGCGGGCTAAGCGCGGCTAAAGAGCGGGACTCGTCGCTGCGCTCCAGCTTTTCAAAGCTTGTGGAAGTAGGTTGAGGGCGAGTGAGCGAGCCCCGAAATTTTACCCGGCTGAATCAGACGTGTGCCCGTCATTTGCCGCATTCACCGAACGCTTGGCTGCTCATTGATCATGGACAAAGCCCGGTGGGCTTTGCAATAAGAAAATCGAGTAGGCGAACAAGATTATCAGGATATATACCCCTGTCACGTGGGCTTTGACGATGGTCGGGATCAAATCCGCCTGCCTTGCTAGAAAAATAGCCCGCCGACGCCATCAGCAAGCCTGCCCCCGGGTGCCCGGGCTATGCGCTATGCGATAGAAAAGGAGCGCTCGCTGTCACCGCCCCGCCCCAGCCCTATGTGAAAACGCCCTATGGCCCTAGATAAAAAAAGCAGATGCCCCCGCTCGCTCGGGACGCTTGGCTGCTCATTGATAACATGGAATAAGCCGGGCCAGGGTTATGCAATAAGAAAATGTAGACAGGATTAACAAGATTATCAGGATATATACCCCCTGTGGCGCAGTGTGCGGGGCACCCCCGACGATGAATGTCGGGATCAAAGACTTGCCTGCCTGGCCGAAAAATAGCCTCAAATTATTGATCAGCAACTTCGTTCCTGCTGCCCCCCGCCATCGTGCCCTATGTGCCCTATGCGTTCTATGCGATAAAAAAAGCGCTCGCTCCCCACCGCCCCGCCCTATATGCCCTATGTGAAAACGCCCTATGTGCCCTATGTGATAAAAAAAAGCAGATGCCCCCGCTCGCTCGGGACGCTTGGCTGCTCATTGATAACATGGAATAAGCCGGGCCAGGGTTATGCAATAAGAAAATGTAGACAGGATTAACAAGATTATCAGGATATATACCCCCTGTGGCGCAGTGTGCGGGGCGCCCCCGACGATGAATGTCGGGATCAAAGACTTGCCTGCCTGGCCGAAAAATAGCCTCAAATTATTGATCAGCAACTTCGTTCCTGCTGCCCCCCGCCATCGTGCCCTATGTGCCCTATGCGTTCTATGCGATAAAAAAAGCGCCCGCCCCCCGCCGCCCCGCCCTATATGCCCTATGTGAAAACGCCCTATGTGCCCTATGTGATAAAAAAAAGCAGATGCCCCCGCTCGCTCGGGACGCTTGGCTGCTCATTGATAACATGGAATAAGCCGGGCCAGGGTTATGCAATAAGAAAATGTAGACAGGATTAACAAGATTATCAGGATATATACACCCCTGTGGCGCAGTGTGCGGGGCGCCCCCGACGATGAATGTCGGGATCAAAGACTTGCCTGCCTGGCCGAAAAATAGCCTCAAATTATTGATCAGCAACTTCGTTCCCGCCGCCCCCCCGCCGCCCTGCCCTATGTGCCCTATGCGAAAACGCCCTATGCGTTCTATGCGATAAAAAAAGCGCCCGCCCCTCGCCGCCCTGCCCTATGTGCCCTATGCGAAAACGCCCTATGCGTTCTATGCGATAAAAAAAGCGCCCGCCCCCGCCATCGTGCCCTATGTGCCCTATGCGAAAACGCCCTATGCGTTCTATGCGATAAAAAAAGCGCCCGCCCCCCGCCGCCCTGCCCTATGCGAAAACGCCCTATGCGTTCTATGTGATAAAAAAAGCAGATGCCGCTGCCCATTGATAACAAGGAATAAGCCGGGCCAGCGGACTAAGAGGCTGTTTGATCCGCTTAGTCGGGCGAGTGTATTTGAGGGCAAGAGCCCTCGTCCAAAACCCGCGTACGAGCTGCAGCTCGTAGCGAGCAGAAGGACGGCAAATTGCGGACGGCGGCAGACGGCCACACAACGCTCGTCGAAGTCTCCAGACTTCGTACGTACGCTCGTACGCTCGTCGAAGTCTCCAGACTTCGTACGTACGCTCGTACGCTCGTCGAAGTCTCCAGACTTCGTACGTACTATAAAACCCTACACCTCCTTCATCGACAACTGCACCCTCCCCCGCTTCAAATCCACGTCCATCACTTTGACCGTCACCTCCTGCCCCAGGCTCACCACGTCGGCCGGGTTCTTGACAAACTTATTGGCCAACTGCGAGATGTGCACCAGGCCGCTCTCTTTGATCCCAATGTCCACAAAGGCGCCGAAGTTGGTGATGTTGTTGACGATGCCGGGCACGACCATGCCGATGTGCAGGTCCTCGATCGACTGTATGTTCGCGAACTCAAAGGGGCGGGCGGTGCCGCGGGGATCCAGCCCCGGTTTTTCCAGCTCCTTCATAATGTCGGTCAGGGTGGGCAGGCCGACGGTGTCGGTGACGTACTTTCTCAGGTCAACCTTTTTGCGCAGCTCCGGCCGGCGGATGAGGTCCTCCACGCTGCAGCCCTGGTCTTTGGCCATCTGCTCCACGATGTGGTAGCTCTCGGGGTGCACGGCGGTATTGTCCAGCGGGTTCCTGCCGTCGCGGATGCGGAGGAAGCCGGCGGATTGCTCGAAGGCCTTCTCGCCCATGCGGGCCACCTTCATCAGCTCTTTGCGGGCCTGGAAGGCGCCTTTTTCGGAGCGGTAGTCGACGATGTTCTGCGCCAGCGCCGGCCCCAGGCCGGAGACGTAGGTGAGCAGGTGCTTGCTGGCGGTGTTGACGTTGATGCCTACCGAGTTGACGCAGCTCTCCACCACCTGGTCGAGGCTCTCCTTGAGGCGCGGCTGGTTGACGTCGTGCTGGTACTGCCCCACGCCGATCGACTTGGGGTCGATCTTGACCAGCTCCGCCAGGGGGTCCATCAGGCGGCGGCCGATGGACACGGCGCCGCGCACGGTGACGTCCTGGTCGGGAAACTCCTCCCGGGCGATGTCGGAGGCGGAGTAGATGGACGCGCCGGCCTCGTTGACCATAAAGACCTCCACCGGGTGGCCGAACCGGAGCCGGCGGCAGAAGCTCAGCGTCTCCCGGCCGGCGGTGCCGTTGCCCACGGCGATGGCCTCGACGCCGAACTGGCGCACCAGGTGCTCCAGCGTGCGGCTGGCGTTGTACTCGTCCGATTGCGGCGGGTGGGGGTAGATGGCGGTGTTCTGCAGCAACTGGCCGCTCTCGTCCAGCACCACCACCTTGCAGCCGGTGCGGAAGCCGGGATCGATGCCCAGGGTGCGCTTTTCGCCGAGGGGCGCCCCCAGCAGCAGCTGCCGCAGGTTGGTGGCGAACACCTCGATAGCCTCTTCGTCGGCTTTGTCCTTGGAGCTGTTGCGGAATTCGGTCTCGATAGAGGGGCCGAGCAGGCGCTTGTAGCTGTCGTGCACGGCCTCCTTCACCTGCCGGCTGGCCGGGCCGCCGCCCTTCAGGTAGAGGCGCTCCAGTTGGTAGAGCGCATCCTCTTCGTCCGGGCCGATGCTCACCCGCAGGATCCCTTCCTCCTCCCCCCGGCGCATGGCCAGCAGGCGGTGGGAGGGGCACTTCTTCAGCGGTTCTTCGTATTCGAAATAGTCGCGGTACTTGGCGCCTTCTTCCTCCTTGCCGCGGGCGACTTTGGAATGGATCACCGCCCCCTTCCGGAACAGGAAGCGAACCTTGTTGCGGGCCTTTTCGTCTTCATTGACCCACTCGGCGATGATGTCGCGGGCGCCCTGCAGGGCTTCTTCCACAGTGGGCACCTCATCGGTGATGAAACGGCCGGCGAGGGCTTCCAGCTTGTCGTTTTCCTGCCGGAAGATCACCTCCGCCAGCGGCTCCAGCCCCTTTTCGCGGGCTGCCGAGGCGCGGGTCTTGCGCTTGCGCTTGTAGGGCAGGTAGAGGTCTTCCAGCTCGGTGGCGTCCCAGGTGCCTTCGATGCGGCGGCGCAGGCCATCGGTCAGCTTGCCTTGTTCTCCGATGGCGTTGAGGATGGATTCCCGCCGCTTGTCCAGCTCTTCCAGCTTTTTAGCCTCCCGCTGGATGTCGGCCACCTGCACCTCGTCGAGAGAGCCGGTGGCTTCCTTGCGGTAGCGGGAAATGAAGGGGATGGTGGCGCCTTCCGAAAGCAGGCTCAGGGTGCTGCCTACCTTTCGGGCGGGGATGCTGAGGCGTTCGGCAATGAGTTGGCGGTGAGTGTCATTCATGTGTAGTCATCTTTTTTGGAGGAAGACAAAAGTAAAGCGCAAAATAGAAAATGCCTAATTCGCCGGGAGTTCCCGGCCGGTTTTTTTACATTTGAACCCCAAAGTTTGCTTTGCCCGGGCACGACGGCTCAGCCTGGTTTTGTGAAGCCCCTGACAAAAGAGAAATATTTAAACAAATTAAATAACTTCGATCTTTACTTTCGCGGGAAGTTTGCTTCCCGGTTGCGGATATTTGTCGGAATAGCTATATAAAAATGCCATTATGCAAAAAATCAAACTCTCAGTTCTTTTCTTTTGGCTGTCTACTGCCCTCCTTGCCCAAAGTACCTCGCAGCTGTGGCAGGAAATACAGGAACCGGCCCAACCCGCCGCTCAGCGGATGATTTTCCCCAAGGAATACCGGGTATTGAAGCTCCAGGCGGAGGCCATGCTTCAGTTCCTGGACGGCGCTCCGGACGAGTCCGTGGCCAATGCTGGCGTTTCCACCTACACCCTGCAACTGCCCAGCCCCGACGGGCGCATGGAAAGCTTCCGCTTGTGCGAATCGCCCGTCATGGCGCCGGGCCTGGCCCAGCGCTTCCCGCAAATAAAAACCTACCTGGGCAAGGGGGTGGATAACCCCACTGCTTTGGTACGCCTGGATTACACCCCCCACGGCTTCCACGCCATGGTGCTGGCCGGGGAGGATACCTATTTCATCGATCCCTATTACCACCTGCTGGATAACGGGACCTACCTGTCGTATTACAAAAGAGATTTTCAAACGAGCAAGGAATTTGCCTGCCAAACGGAAGGGCGGGAACTGCCCGACGGCCTGCCGGGAGAGCCTCTGGGCAGGGTGGGAGAGGAGCTGCGCACCTATCGCCTGGCCCTGGCTTGCACGGGGGAGTACGCCCAGTTTCACGGCGGCACGGTTATCCAGGCCCTGGCGGCTATGGTGACCAGCATGAACCGGATCAACGGCGTATACGAGCGCGACTTTTCCGTGCGTATGGAACTGGTGGACAGCAACCACCTCATCGTTTTCACCAACCCCTCCACCGACCCCTATTCCGGCGGGAATTCCCTGGGGCAAAACCAGAGCGCGGTCGACCAGTTCATCGGCTCGGCCAACTACGATGTCGGCCACCTGTTCGATACCGGCAGCGGCGGTGTTGCCTTCCTGCGGGCAATCTGTTCTACCGCCAACAAGGCCAGGGGCTATACCGGCCTGACCCCGCCGGTAGGCGACCCCTTCGACATCGACTACGCCGCCCACGAAATGGGCCACCAGTTCGGCGGAAACCATACCTTCAACTCCTGCGGCGGCAACCGGAACGCCGATACTGCCTATGAACCGGGCAGCGGCGTGACCATCATGGCCTATGCCGGGATTTGCGGGGGCCAGAATATCGCCTCCAACAGCATCGACCATTTCCACAACGGCAGCCTGGCGGAAATGACGCCCTATATCGTTAGCGGCAGCGCCAACGTATGTGCCGAGCGCACGCCGACCGGCAATACGCCGCCCCTGGCGGAGGCTGGCCCCAACGGGCAGTTCATCCCCATTTCCACGCCTTTCGAACTGACGGGCTCTGCCGTGGACCTGGAAGGGGACTCCCTTACCTATTGCTGGGAACAAATAGACCTGGGGCCCGACGTAAGTTTCAACAGCCCGCAGGGCAACGCCCCCCTCTTCCGTTCTTTTCCCCCCACTACCGACTCCACCCGCGTGTTCCCGCGCATCTCCGCCATCGTCAATAATACCAACTCTCTGGCTGAAGTGCTGCCCACCTATACCCGCGGCCTGACCTTCCGCCTGACCGTTCGGGACAACTTCGGCTTCGGCGGGGGCGTAGACTGGGACACCCGTATCCTCCAGGCCACCGACGAGGCCGGCCCGTTCCTGGTCCTTTCCCAGAACGACCCCACCACCTGGACAGCCGGCACCTTCCAGAACATCGAATGGGATGTGGCCAATACCGACCAGGCGCCGGTCAGCGCCGATCAGGTCAATATCTACCTGTCGATGGATGGCGGGTTCACTTACCCCATGCTCCTGCTGGGAGGCGCGCCCAACAACGGCCAGGCATTGATCCAGGTGCCGGACACCCTGCAGGGTAACCAGTTCCGGGTAAAAGTCAAAGCCGCCAACAACGTGTTTTTCGACATCAACAACCGGAATATCACCATACAGCCGCCGTCGGCGCCGGGCATCACGGCCGCCGTGGCCCAGCCCTCGCAACTTGCCTGCGCCGGGCAAACCCTGGAGTTTGAACTGCTGCTGGCGCCTCTGCTGGATTATGAAGGAGAACTTACCGTGTCCGTCGATGGCCTGCCCGACGGCGTGGAAGTCGGCTTCGAAAGCCCGTTGATGGCCCCTTCCCAGTCGACGGTTTCCATTTCGGGGCTCTCCGGCCTGGCCAGCGGCAACTATCCTTTCCAGCTCATCGTGACCGGCGATAGTGCCGCCGATACCGTGGACCTGAATATGGAAGTGTATGCTCAGGCGCCGCAGGATATCGTCCTGCTTCTTCCGGGCGAGGGAGAACCCGGCATTTCAATCGAGCCGGAATTGTCCTGGGAGGCTCACCCCGACGCCTTCGCTTACGAGGTGGAGGTTTCTCTGGACCCGGGCTTCTCCAGTATCTATTACAGCGAGTCGGATATCACCGGCACCTCCTTACAGTTGCCGGTGACGTTGCCGGACAGCACTTTCGTCTACTGGCGGGTGCGGGGCGAGAACCCGGGCTGCGGCACCGGGCCTTTTACCGAAAGCTTTTTCGAGACGGAGCGCATCATGTGCCAGGTGTTTACGACCCCTCAGTTGCCGGCGTCGCTGGGCGGGTCCGTACCCTTCGTCATCTCCAGGATAGCCGTGGAGGAGGACGTCATCGTGCGCGATGTCAATATCCTGAACATCCAGGGCACCCACGAACCGCTGACGGACCTCAACTTCCGCCTCAGCAGCCCCGAGGGCCCCATCATCGACCTTTCTACCCAGGACTGCAGCGCTAACACCTTCGATTTCAGCCTGAACGACGAGTCTCCTCTTCCCATCCCCTGCCCCTACAACAACGGCGGTTCCTACCGCCCGGAGGAGGCGCTGAGCATCTATGACGGGCAGAGCGCCCAGGGAGAATGGCGGCTGATCCTGTTCAAGAGCGAACGCAACGGCTCGCTGGACAACTGGGAACTGGAGTTGTGCTTCCCCATGCCGGTCACCGGCGTTCGGGACGCCAGGAAACCGGTGCAACAATTGAAAGCATATCCGAACCCGGCCAGCCAGGAACTCAACGTAGAAATCCCCCGCGGCCTGGAAGCCGGTGCCCGCCTGAATATCAGCAGCGCCGCCGGGCAATTGCTGGCGCAGCATGCCGTCCGGGCTGCATCCGGCACGGAAGCCGTCGACATCAACGGCCTGCCCCCTGGCCTGTACTTCCTGCAGCTGTTCAGCAGCGAAGGGCAGCTGGTGGGAAATAGCCGGTTTGTGAAGATCGGGGCGCCGTAAGGGGGAGGTCTCCAGGTTGTTGTCTGTTGTTTGTTGTTTGTTGTTTGTTATTTGTTGTCTGTTGTTTGTTGGCGTTCCGAACGGACAACGAACAACGGACAACAAACAACATAAAAAGCCCGGCATTTTATCCTGGATTCACATAAGGAATGACCCTTAACGCCGGCTGGCTCCGGCGGAGGTAAACAACCGGCAATAGCCCCGCTTCTGCCAACGCTTTTACTCCAGCGCCATCCTGGCGGCGGCCAGCTCGCCCATAGCGTGCTGGTCGCCGGCCCGGCGGGCGGCTTCTATGCCTTTCTCGTAGGTTTGCAGGGCCAGCCCGGCCTCATCCATCTGTTCGTAGAGCTTGCCCAGGTGGTAATAAGTGCCGACGTAGGCCGGGTCGTGCTCCTCCAGATGGAGATAATACCGCAGGGCCGTCTCCGGCTCGCCCAGTTTTTCGTATTCCTTGGCCAGTGCAAAAAGCAGGAAGGAATCGTGCGGGCTCTCCTTCAGCAGCGCTTTCAATTGTTCAAGGCGGTTGGCTGGCATGTTTTTGCGCAAAGTTACGATCAAAGGAGGAGAAGTCGGTAAAAGGGGCGCAAAACCTGTCAAATCCTGTCCCCCCCCAAAGCGCCTTGCCCCCAAAACCTGTCAATCCTGTTCATCCTGTCCCCCCCCAAAGCGCCTTGCTCCCCAAACCTGTCCATCCTGTTGATCCTGTCCCCCCAAAGCGCCGTGCCCCCCAAACCTGTCAATCCTGTTCATCCTGTCCCCCCCCAAGCGCCGTGCCCCCAAAACCTGTCCATCCTGTTCATCCTGTCCCCCCAAAGCGCCTTGCCCCCAAAACCTGTTCATCCTGTTCATCCTGTCCCCCCAAAGCGCCTTGCCCCCAAAACCTGTCCATCCTGTTCATCCTGTCCCCCCAAAGCGCCTTGCCCCCAAAACCTGTTCATCCTGTTCATCCTGTCCCCCCCAAAGCGCCTTGCCCCCAAAACCTGCCCATCCTGTTCATCCTGTCCCCCCAAAGCGCCTTGCCCCCAAAACCTGTTCATCCTGTTCATCCTGTCCCCCCCCCAAAGCGCCTTGCCCCCAAAACCTGTCCATCCTGTTCATCCTCCCCCCCCAAAGCGCCTTGCCCCCAAACCTGTCATCCTGTTCATCCTGCCTCCCCCCAAAGCGCCTTGCCCCCAAAACCTGTTCATCCTGTTCATCCTGTCTCCCCCAAAGCGCCTTGCCCCCAAAACCTGTCCATCCTGTTCATCCTGTCCCCCCAAAGCGCCTTGCCCCCAAAACCTGTCCATCCTGTTCATCCTGTCCCCCCCAAAGCGCCTTGCCCCCAAACCTGTCCATCCTGTTCATCCTGTCCCCCCAAAGCGCCTTGCCCCCAAAACCTGTTCATCCTGTAAATCCTGTCCCCCCCCAAAGCCTTGCCCCCAAAACCTGTCCATCCTGTTCATCCTGTCCCCCCCAAAGCGCCTTGCCCCCAAAACCTGTCCATCCTGTTCATCCTGTCCCCCCAAAGCGCCTTGCCCCCAAAACCTGTCCATCCTGTCTTTTATTTATTGTTCATCAGCCGCCTAAACAACCACCTCATCTTGTCACAAAATCCAGCGAATTTTCGCTGGAGCCATTTCCGTTTGTCCGTTTTTTGAGTATATTTGCGGTGCTTTTCAGCTCACCGGGATAACATGCGGCGGTGCCATCAGCGGTGCAGCCCAAGAGCATGTTTGGAGGCGGTCATTTGGGCTGCAAAAAGCACCACCTCCAAACATGCTCTAAAACAAATATAAAAAACCGACAGCCAATGAAATTACTGGTTTGTGTAAGCAAAACGCCGGAGACAACCGCGCGGATAGCTTTTACCAATGGCAACACCGAATTCGATTCCTCCGGGGTGCCGTACATCATGAACCCTTATGACGAGTGGTACGCCCTGGTGCGCGCCCTGGAGCTCCAGGAAGCTCAGGGCGGCACGGTAACGATCATCAACGTCGGCCCGCCGGCCAATGACACCATCATCCGCAAAGGGCTGGCCATTGGCGCCGACGAGGCGGTGCGCATCAATGCCGAGCCCCGGAGCGCCTTGTTTGTCGCCCGGCAGATCGCCGAATACGCCAAAGGAGAGGGCTTCGACCTCATCTTCCTCGGCAAGGAGAGCATCGATTACAATGGGTCGGAAGTAGGGCCCATGCTGGCCGAACTGCTGGGCCTGCCCTTCGTTTCACACGCCACCCAACTCGAAATGGACGGCAAAAAGGCCTCCATCGTGGCCGACATCGACGGGGGGGACGCCCAGCTGGAAGTCGAAGCGCCCTTCGTGATCAGCGCCGCCAAGGGGCTGGCCGAGCAACGCATCCCCAACATGCGGGGCATCATGATGGCCAAACGCAAACCGCTCAACGTCCTGGAGCCGGCCGCCGCCGATGACCTGGCCGTGGCCGTCCGCTTCGAACTGCCTCCCGAAAAGGGCGACGTGAAGCTCATCGACCCGGAAAATATGGATGAACTGGTCCGCCTGCTGCACGAAGAGGCGAAAGTGATCTAGTGCTTTCGGCACTAAATAAAGGGGCAATAAACTTGCTCTTTTCCACCGCGCCTTCGTTGGCTTGAAGGGCTTCGTAGCTACGGCTACGATCCCTTCAAGCCGCCTTGGCCCGGCGGAAAATAGCGGCGTTTCTTATCACCCTTTACTTAATGCCAAAAGCACTAGTGCAATCAAAAAAACTATCAAAAATGGTATTGATCATAGCAGAAACGCAAAAAGGAAAATTCAAAAAAGCCACACTGGAAGCAGTGACCTATGGCAATAAAACCGCCCAGGTACTGGGAACGGAGTGTGCTGCCCTGGTCCTGGGGTCCGCCTCCGGCCCGGAAGAACTGGGTAAATACGGCGCATCCAAGGTATACCATGTCCCGGATGCGAGCCTCGATAATTTTGACAGCCAGGTATACGCTGCGGTGATCAGCGAAGTTGCCGGCAGGGTAGGCGCCAGGGTCGTGGTCTTCAGCCATTCGGCTCTGGGCAAATCCACTGCCGGGCGGGTTGCGGTGCGGATGAACGCCGGCTCCGTGTCGGGCGTCAACGCCCTTCCAACGGCCGAAGGAGGCGCCTTCCGGGTGAAGAAAGGGGTCTTCTCGGGCAAGGCCTTTGCCGAATATGAAGTGAAATCCGAAGCCAAAGTCCTTACCCTGATGGGCAATTCCATCCCGACGGAAACCGGCGGCGAACCGGCGCCGGTGGAAGAGGTCAGCGTGGAGGTTCCGGCAGCCCGCGTTACGGTTAAAAAGCTGGAGCGGGTGGAAGGCCTCACGCCCCTGCCGGAAGCCGAACTGGTCGTCTCCGCCGGCCGGGGAATGAAAGGCCCGGAAAACTGGGGCCTTGTCGAGGAACTGGCCGAAGTGATGGGCGCCACTACCGCCTGCTCGCGCCCGGTGGCCGACACCGGCTGGCGCCCCCACCACGAACATGTCGGCCAGACCGGCATCGCCATACGCCCCAACCTGTACATAGCGATCGGCATCAGCGGCGCCATACAGCACCTGGCCGGCGTGAACAATTCCAAAACCATTGTCGTGATCAACAAAGACCCGGAAGCGCCTTTCTTCAAAGCCGCAGACTACGGGGTCGTCGCCGACCTTTTCGACGTTGTCCCCCGGCTGACTGAAGCCATGAAGAAGTTTAAGGCAGAGCAGGGTTGAAATTTCCGGCGCTTCAAACAATCGAACCTCAAAGTTTGCTCGTTCCGCAAATTGTCGTACCTTTGCGGCCGCTGTAACTGATTTTCGTAATCACCAACGGTTTTAAACATGTCAGAATACTTAACGAAAGAGAAAAAAGCGGAAATATTCAAGGAATACGGTGGCTCCGAGAAGAATACGGGGTCCACTGAAGGACAGATCGCCCTGTTCACTTTCCGCATTCAGGAAATGTCCGGCCACTTGAAAGACAACCCCAAAGACCACGCCTGCCGGAAGGCGCTGTTGTCGATGGTAGGCAAGCGCAAGCGCCTGCTGGGGTATCTTCAGAAGATCAACCTCGAGAAATACCGCGAATTGATCGAGAAACTCGGTATCCGGAAATAAGACAATGATTTACAAGAGCCGCCCTGAAATCTCGGGGCGGCTCTTCTTGTTTAAATTTGGACGGAAGGGTTGTAGGAAAGTTGACAATTTACAGGATTGACAGGTACTGGGGGCTGATGGTTTTGGGGGGATTTACAGGACTGACAGGATGAAGCGGTTTTCGCCCCCGGAAAGCATATATCCTGTCAATCCTGTCAATCCTGTCTATTTCTGTCAATTCTGTCTATATTCCCCGGCCCCACATCCTGTCAATCCTGTCCGTTTTTCGCAGGTATTTTCGAATGCCCCCGCCAAAATAACAATTTTTGACTATCTTCGCATTTTGAAAAAAGGGTTAAAGTAAGTAAAAGCAACTGAAAGAACAGGAGTAGTCCGAACAAAGATCGAAGACAATCGAATGATCTGAAATTCAGTAAGGTAAGCACATTACCCGCGCCAGCCAAATACTCCTCCCACTCGCCGGCCAGGTTTCCGAAAATATCTTCGGACATGCAAAGCAGTATCAGGGAAGCCGCTGCCGGCGGTATCTTGACAGGTTTTTATCACATAAGAAAATTAATCATTTTTAGCGATGGGACAACAGATTCCGATTACAACGTCCTTTGATTTACCCGATGGTAGAACCGTGACGATAGAGACGGGCAAACTGGCTACCCAGGCCGATGGCGCCGTTGTCGTCCGCATGGGCAAGACCATGCTCTTCGCGTCTGTCGTATCTGCGAAGGAGGCCAGAGAAGGCCAGCCGTTTTTTCCGCTCTCTGTAGATTATCAGGAGAAATTTGCCGCTGCCGGCCGCATTCCCGGCAACTTCTTCCGGAGAGAGGCCAAGCTCACCGATTCTGAAGTGCTGATCTGCCGCCTGGTCGACCGGGCCATCCGCCCACTCTTTCCGGATGGTTATATGAACGAAACCCAGGTGATCATCAACCTGCTCTCAGGGGATAAGGACGTGCCGCCGGATGCTTTCGCCGCCCTGGCTGCCTCGGCTGCATTAGCTGTTTCTGATATAGCCTTCGGCGGGCCTATTTCCGAAGTGCGCGTCGCGCTGATCGACGGCGAGTACGTAGTCAACCCCACAAAGTCGGCCCTGGAAAATGCAGAGCTGGACATCATTGTCGCCGCGACGCTCGATAACGTCATGATGGTGGAAGGAGAGGCAAAGGAGTGTTCTGAAAAAGAACTGGTCAAAGCCATCCAGGTGGGGCACGAAGCTATAAAAGTGCAGTGTAACGCTCAGTTGGAGTTAGCCAGAAAAGTAGGCGAAAAGGCGCTGAAGAAGCGCGAGGTAGAACTGGTTGAGGAAGATGAAGCGCTTATGAAAGAAATCGCTGCCTTTGCCAAGGACAAGATTTATGAGGTAGCGAAAGCAGCCCTCGATAAACAAAGCCGCAAGGACCGCTTTTCGGAAATCAAAGACAGCCTGGTCGAAACCTTCACCGAACAGAAGGGGGAAGAATACATGGAAGAGCAGGAGGGAAAGGTCAAGGAGTATTTCGAAAAGCTGAAAAAGGAAGTGATCCGAAATATGGTACTCGAGGAAAAAGTCCGCCTCGATGGGCGTAAGTACGATGAAGTGCGCCCCATCTGGACGGAAATCGACTACCTGCCTTCTACTCACGGTTCTGCTATATTCAACCGCGGGGAAACGCAGGCCCTCGCTTCTCTGACCCTTGGCACCAAGCAGGACGAAATGATGATCGACAACGCCCTGGGGCAATATTTCGAAGATTTTATCCTGCACTATAATTTCCCGGCACTCTCGGTAGGCGAGATCAAACCTCAAAGAGGCCCGGGCCGCCGGGAAGTAGGGCACGCCAACCTGGCCGCCCGTTCTCTCCGCCAGGTCCTGCCCAAAGAATCGCCCTATACCATCCGCATCGTTTCCGATATCCTGGAATCTAACGGTTCTTCCTCTATGGCTACCGTTTGCGCCGGATCCCTGGCGCTCATGGACGCCGGCATACAAATCTCCGCACCGGTTTCAGGCATCGCCATGGGCATGATCTCCGATGGAAAGCGTACTGCTATCCTGACGGATATCCTCGGAGATGAAGACGCCCTGGGAGACATGGACTTCAAGGTGACCGGCACCGAAAATGGCATCACTGCCTGCCAGATGGACATCAAGATCGACGGCTTGCCCTATGAGATGCTGGAACAGGCGCTCGAGCAGGCCCGTGCCGGCCGTCTCCACATCCTGAAGGAAATGGAGAAAACCATCGCCGAGCCTCGCCCCGAACTCAAACCGCACGCCCCGCGCATCGTCGAACTGATCATCGACAAGAGCTTCATCGGCGCAGTCATCGGCCCGGGCGGCAAGGTGATCCAGGAAATCCAGAGCGAAACCGGCACCATCATCAATATCGAAGAGGTGGGAGACACCGGCGTGGTCAATATCGCCGCCACTGACCAATCGTCCATCGAGGCGGCCCTGGCGCGCATCCGCCGCATTACTTTCACGCCTTCCGTCGGAGATATCTACGACGCCAAGGTCAAGTCGGTCATGCCCTACGGCGTATTCGTCGACTTCATGGGCAAGAGCGGGCTGCTGCACGTTTCCGAAATCTCTCACACCCGTATCGACCGGGTCGAAGACTTTTTCAAAGAAGGGGACGAAGTGCGCGTTCAGCTGATCGGCGTCGATAAAAAGACCGGTAAATTGCGCCTCTCCCGCAAATCGCTCCTGCCCAAACCCCAGCGGAACGGCCAGGGCGACGATGACGACGGCGAAGAAAAAGGACGCGGCGATCGCGGCGGACGTGGCGACCGTGGTGGCCGCCGCGATAACCGGCGCAGAGATTGAGCGAGTATCCGCTGTTTCATGGGTTCGCTGCTTCATTGTGCTGTTGTCAACCGCGAACCCGTGAAATAGTAAACCTATCTTCCCCAACCTGGCTGCATCATTGCAGGCCAGGTTTTTTTCTTTAAAGCAGGAACGGTTACAGGCTTCTGTCCAGCTGCCACAGGTACAGCAGGAACTCATAGCCGGCGGCTGTTACGGCTTGTGTGGACGCCCTGTGCGCACTATTTTATCCGGTAAATGGCTGCCGGAAATTCACAAAAATCATTTCGCCTGATGCTCCGCCGCCGGAACTTTTAACCGGGGATAGTTGTATTTAAAATGAAATTGTTTCCTATAATCCTTTTTGGTGAAAAAGTCAAGTATTATTTTTAGTGGGCAACTTTTTCTATTTTTAAGCGTATCTTACAGAACACGGTTGGTCCCTAAACTACCCTGAATATGCGTCAGTTAAAGATTACTAATAAAATCACGGCCAGAGAAAGCCTTGCTCTGGACAAGTACCTCAACGATATAGGGAAAATCCCTATGTTGACACCGGAGGAGGAGGCTTCACTCGCCAAGCGCATACGCGAAGGCGACCAGGAAGCCTTAGACAAGCTTACCAAGTCCAATTTGCGTTTTGTCGTTTCCGTTGCCAAGCAGTATCAGAACCAGGGATTATCGCTGAGTGACCTGATCAACGAAGGCAATGTCGGGCTGATGAAAGCTGCCCGCCGTTTTGACGAGACCAAAGGCTTCAAATTCATCTCCTATGCCGTGTGGTGGATCCGCCAGTCTATCCTGCAGGCCATCGTTGAGTATTCCCGCATCGTGCGCCTGCCTCTCAACAAAGTCGGCTCTTATAACAAGGTAAATGAGGCCTTCCTGTCTTTCGTCCAGGAATTCGAGCGGGAACCGACCCATGAAGAACTGGCCGAATTGCTGGAAATGACCCCCAAAGAGGTCGCCAACATGTTGAAAGGCAACGGCCGCCACGTATCCGTAGACGCCCCCCTGAGCGGAGAAGACGGAGACTCTACTATGCTGGACGTGATCTCCAGCGACGAAGGCATGAGCCCGGACGGTAGCCTGATGGAACAATCCCTGAAGGAAGAAGTCCAGCAGGGGCTGTCTATCTTATCTCCCAGAGAAGTGGAAGTGCTGTCTTCCTACTACGGCCTGAATGGCCAAAAATCCCTGACACTTGAAGAAATAGGCGAACTCTATGGCCTCACCCGGGAACGGGTCCGGCAGATCAAAGAGCGCGCCATCCGCCGCCTGCGCAAATCCTATAACCGAAATGCCCTGAAATCTTATCTCGGTTAGCAACGGCCCCGGGCCAAAATAAAAGCTTCCACCTCTCCGGTACCGGGGAGGTGGATTTTTTATTAATTTTGAAAGGCTGTTTCATTTACAATACTTCGTGGTTTTTTATAAAGGGTTGATAATCATTTTTTTAAAAAGCCATGAAATGAAACAGCATTCTGAATGCAATTCAATGGTATTTGCGACGATGTCAACGAAGGGAGGATGGTTCGGGATCGCCTTTGGGGTGGTATTGTTCCTGGGATGCGGGGCTGGCCAGGGGGATTCGCCCGGAAAAGCGGGCAGGCAGGAGCGGCAGCCGGCCGGCGGGCCGGCTGAGTGGCTGGAAGTCAAACAGCCCAACTTTCAGCTCCGCGAGGCACCGGGCCATGAAGCCCGGCCTCTGATGAACCTCTATCCGGGCAGCCGGGCCCGGAGCCTGGGCGAGCAGAGTACGTTTACCACGCCCATTGAGCTGGGCGGAAAAACCTACGACGAGCCCTGGTTGCTGGTCGAGATGGAAGGGGGGCGCCAGGGATGGGCCTATGCCCTGGCTTTTCTCGATACGGCCGGGGCAGGGCAGGAGCTTCCGCTCCCGGTACGCCTGCGTTCTTTGTTCGGCCCTGAGCTGGCCGAACAGATCGGCCTGTACCGGGAGGCGTTCGGGCAGGCCGCCACTCCGGAAATGGTAGCCCAGGCGATGGCTATGGGCAGCGCCCTGCGGGATACCCTGGTGGGCGTGCTGGCTTTGCGGGCGCAGGAGGAGGAACGGGCCGGGCGACTGTTCTGGTTGCGGGATGCCCTCCCCGCCTTCGTCCCCCATTTGATGGAAGATGGCAAAACATTTTATTTGTTTCTGGATTACCGCCCCTACTTGTCCCTGGCACGGGCCTCCGAGGGAAGGGCCGACGACGCATTCCTGGAACTCTGCCTGATGGCCTACCCGGAAGACAGCATCGAGTACTTCTATCCGGCCTGGGCCTTTCAGGCATCGGAAAACGAGGCGCACAGCCTGCTCGGCAGGGGCCTGCATTTTCGCTTCCTGGAGAAATTAGATGAATTGCTTGTTTCCGGCGATCTGTTCGAAGGGCTGGCCGGCCGGTTCCGGGAACAGTTGGTCAACGATATTGCCGGCACCGGTGTTACTTATTGGGAATCAAGGGAAAAGGCGACAGAAGAACTCGACCGGATACTGGAAGCTGAATTTGCGGTGCTCCCGGAAAAAGAAAAAAAGGCGCTCCGGGAACGGCGGCGGCAATTCGAAGACCCCGAAAAATACGGGATTAAATTCAATTACCGGTCCGGGATTTACGGCCTGGAATGAGTTGAGCGCTTTTCATTTATAAAACAGAAGAACCAAAGAACATGGCTTTATTCGCATTATTTACCTTGTTGCTGGCCGCTGCCGGCGTGATCCTCCTGGTACGTATTTTCTCCAATTTCGCTCCCGGGAGCCGCAGGTTGCAGCAAGACCTGGACATGATGAAAGAGGATATGGACAAATGGGCAGGAGACCTGGTGCCGCTGACGCGGGAAGAGGTCGAACTCTTTTCGTTCAACCAGGAAAAACACGTCATGCGCAAGGGGTTTGGAAAAACGGCCAAAGGGATTTTTACCTCCATCTATCACGAACCCGTCCTGGCCTACAGCTACAAGGAATACCTCGGGCCGGGAAAAAACGCCTTGCTCTATGTACGCACCGGCGCCCAGGAATTCGTCTACCGGATCAGCAAAAAGGGCATCGAAGTGCTCGTCGACCGCGAAAGGGTCGGCGTTCTCCGGGAAGACGGCGCCCTTTTTAATAATAAAGGAAACCGCATGCTGGCCCGGATCAACCGCGACGCCGGAGAATTCCTGCCGGTGCTGGTCAACAACCGGGAGGTGGCCAATGTAGCCCGCATGAACAAAGGAGAAAGCTCCAAGCTGGGCCAGCGCGCTTTCGAATTCGTCAAAGATGATATGAGCAAGGAAGAAAAAGACGTATTTCTCTCCCTGGCCGTCCTGGAAGTCATCGAACAATCTATTAATCGGTAACCATCGTTTGTAAAAATCAATGAGATCATTATATTTGCCCAATCGCCCAACCTGGAAACCTTTTCCCGATTCAACTGTTTAGCACTTAATTTTCGGCTTACAGCTAAAGGCTACAAATATTGTATCATGGATCTTTTAAAAAGAGCAAACCTCATCATCTACCGTTTCCGGGAAAAAGGGCTGGAAGTATTTCTGGTCAATTCAGCGGAAGAAGGCGAAAACTGGGAAATCCCCCAGGGAGAATTCGACGGCCGCCGCTCCGAGTCCCTGCGCCATGAGGAACGCCTGATCGAGCTGGATCCTGTCAAACAGGAAAGCGGAGATACCGAAGAGGCCTGGGCCGTTGAGGGCGACTGGCACGAAATACCCTCCCTCAAAGGCATGCTTTATGAAGATGCCCGGCAGGTGAAAGATGCCCTGGGCTCAATGGAAAAAGGCACTTTTTTTGTCCTGAAAGAGGCTTTCAAAAAAGTGCTTCCCCATCAGTATGATTTCCTGAAAGAACTCAAAGATATCCTGGTCGACAGAAACTCCATCCGGGATCTATGACCCGCCCGGGTGCCCCGGATTATCCGGCGGCGCCAATCCGAACGGACGGTCCCGGCCTGAGCGGGGGCCGTCCGTTCGCTATACCTGCCTCACTTCCCCAACCTGTACTTTCCACAAATCCGCATAATCCCCATCGAGCAGGAGCAGCTCGTCGTGTGTTCCGGACTCTGTGATATGCCCATCCTTGATCACGACAATCTTGTCGGCGTGGCGGATGGTCGACAGGCGGTGGGCGATGATGATGGCCGTTTTGCCTTCCGCCAGGCGGCGGAGGGCCTGCTGGATGGCGCGCTCCGTCTCCGTATCTACGGCGCTGGTCGCTTCGTCCAGTATCAGGATGGGGGCTTCCTTGAGAATGGCGCGCGCGATGCTCAGCCGCTGGCGCTGCCCCCCCGAGAGTTTGATGCCCCGCTCGCCGACGATGCTTTCATACCCTTCCGGGAGGGAGCTGATGAAATCGTGGAGCTGCGCTTTCTTTGCCGCCCTGACGATGTCTTCCATCGGGCGGCGGCTCATGCCATAGGCTATATTTTCGCGCACGGTGCCGTGGAAGAGGTACACGTCCTGGCTGACCAGCGCGATCTGCCGCCGCAGGCTTTCGATGCTCAGCTGCCGGATGTCGATCCCTTCCAGGAGGATGCTTCCGCCGGTGACGTCGTAGAGGCGCAGCAACAGCTTGACCAGCGTCGTTTTACCGCCGCCGGTAGGGCCGGCGATGCCCACCGTTTGCCCGGCGGGAATATCGAGGCTGATGCCGCGCAGCACCGGCTGTCCGGGTTTGTAGTGAAAATGGGCCTGCTCCAGCCGGATGTGGCCGGCCTTTTCCGGGAGGCGCCGGGGCTGTTCCGGGCCGGTAACCTCACCGGGGGTGTCGATCAGCCCGAAAATGCGGGCGGCCGAGGCGCGGGCGCGTTCGTATTCGTCAAAGATGACGCCCAGGCGGGTGACGGGCCAGAGGAGGCGCTGGGTCATCATGGCGAAGAAGGCCAGGTTGCCGACCGTGAACCGGCCCGGCTCGAACAGGATCCAGTAGGCGCCGATGAGCAGGGTGAGCGCAAATCCGATGCTGATGAAGATGCGGATCAGGGGGACGTAGACGGCGCTCCAGTTGATGGCCCGGAAGTTGGCGTCCCGGTAGTGCTCCGAGCTGGCCCTCACCCGTTCGGATTCGAACTGCTCCGCCGTGAAGCTTTTGATGACCAGGATTCCGGAAATGTTGTTTTCCAGGCGGGTGCCCAGCTGGCCCACGCCCTCCCGGATCGACTTGTAGTAGGGAGCGACCTTCTTCTGGTAGTACAGGCTGCCGACGATGATGAACGGGATGGGCGCCATGCCGATCAGCCCCAGGGGAAGGGAGACGGCGCACAACGCCCAGCCGGCAAAGAGGATCAGCGTGATGAGTTGGACGATCTCGTTGAAGACGTGGTTCAGGAACCTTTCCAGTTGGTTGACGTCGTCGTTGAGCATGGCCATGAGGTTGCCGGTGCGCTGGCTTTCGAAAAAAGCCAGTTCCCGCGCCTGCATGTGCTCGTACGCGTCTATCCGGAGGGTGTGTTGCACGCGCTGCGCCAGGCGCATGAAACCGCGCTGGTATAGCCACTCAAAGAGGCTTTCCATGCCGAATATCACAAAGGTAAGCACCGTGAGGAAGAGCACGGTGGGCCACAGGCCGCTCAGGCCCGTCCACCGCTCTATCCACGCCGGGACGTTGCCGCTCACCGAATCGATGAGCCAGGCGGTCAGAAAGGGCGGCATCAGGTCAAAGATTTTGTTGACCACGCTGGAAGCCAGGGAAAACCAAAGGCTGGCCCGAAAGTTTTTCAGGTACTGAAACAGCCGCCGCATGGGCCGCTGAGGTTGCTGTATGGTATCGTTTCTGTTCATCCCTTCATTTTTTATCCGGCTCAGGAAGGAGGACGGGCCCTCATTGCCCTTCTGCCCCTGCCGACCGGGCCAGTTCCAGCGCATATTCCAGCTGTTCGTCCTCGCTGAGGTGGGTGTTGTCGATAACTATGGCATCGTCGGCCCGGCGCAGCGGGCTGTCTTCCCGGGTGGAGTCGATATGGTCGCGGTAGCTCAGGTTTTGGCGCACTTCCTCCATGGTGGCCTCAATGCCTTTGAGCTTCAGCTCTTCAAACCGGCGCCGGGCGCGCACGCCCACATCTGCGGTGAGGAAAATTTTGAGTTCGGCGTCGGGGAACACGACGGTGCCGATGTCCCGCCCATCCATCACAATACCCTTTTCTCTGCCCATGGCCTGTTGTTGGAGGACCATTTTACGGCGGACGGCGGAGATGGCCGAAACCTGGCTGACGTGATTGGAGACCTCCATCCGGCGGATGGCGCTTTCCACATCTTCCCCGTTCAGGATGGTGTGATTCCTGCCATTGAAGCTGATGGTGATGTTTTCCAGAGCCTGGCGGACCGCCTCCTCATCCTCCAGCGGAATCCGGTTGCGGAGGAAGGACAATGTGGCCGCCCGGTACATGGCACCGGAGTCGATATAGGTGTAATGCAGGCGGGAAGCCATCCCCCTGGCGAGGGTGCTCTTCCCGCAGGAAGAGTGGCCGTCGATAGCAATGATGATCTTTTTCAAAATTCTGTGATTTCACCGCCAAAGATAGGCGGATGAATTGGTTTTCCCAATTCAGGAGGCGTGCCGGCTGCTCACTTCAGGTACGATAAGAGATAGCCCCATAATTTTTCATAAGGGATGATTTCCAGTTCCGAGGCCAGTCCCCGGTAAAAGAAGGGGTGTTCTTCCAACCCGGCAAGGTGTTTTTCGGTATTGGACAGTTCTTCCAGCTGGAAACCCGCCTTGTTCAATTGCAGCAACAGGCGTATAAACTGGATCGGGCGCTGGTATTCTTCTTTTTTGAGTTGCCGGGTGGCGTACTTCTTCAGCCGTTCGATATGTTCCGGGATTTTGCTGAGCGACTTGCGCTCCAGGAGGAACAGGATTTGCAGGATGATGACCAACACGCTGAATATCCGTTGTTCCCGGGGGTAAAGCGCCGGGCTGCTGAGCAGTTTGCTGGCCCGGAAACCTCTGCGGGCCTGCATCAGCAGGATTTTGTTGTTTTTTCCCTCTTTTTCTATGATGTAGTTGACATAGCCTTCGAAAATATTCCATTTTTCCTGCACAAGGCTGTCCTGTTTTTTAAACTTGGGGTTATCGGTGGCGCGGTTGTAAATGGCCAGAGCGTTGATGTAATTCTCGGTATGCATGGCCAGCAGGAAATAGTACTCCATGAAAGTGAACCACGGATCCGTGCCTTCGGGGAAATGGTTGAGGCATTTTTCAGCAGTAGCGCGGCCGTCGCGGTAGTTGTGCAGGTGGAGATAAGCGGACATCTTCTTGGTCTGGAACAGGATAAGCTTGCTCTCCTGTTCGAAAACCGGGTTCTGTTCAATGTACTTTTCCCCTTGTTCGCATACTTCCAGCATGCCTTCGAAATCTCTCTCCATCTCGTACCGGTATATCCATACGAGGTACATATTGTAGTAGATCACCGGAGAGTCGTTTTCTTCCGATAATTTGACCAGCGTTTCGCAGTAGGATTGGATTTGCCCGGCCAGTTCCGGGTTCCTGGAAAAGGGGAGGTTGTAACTCATGACCGCCCGCTGGTAGAGTTCCTCGGAACGGATCTCGGCATCCAGGATCGTGGAATATTCTTTGAGGTATTCGTTATAGGCATCAAAAGAGCGTTCATCGCCGTTTTCGGCGGAATAGTCCCGAAGGATACGGGAACAGTTGACAATGAGGTCGGCAAATTTGAACTTCAGGGAGGTGGTCAGCACCTGGCGGGCCAGATGGGCGGCCGTATGCGGCGCGTTGTACCAGATCAGGGTTTTTACCAGCGTCCAGTCTTTGTTACAGGAATAGTAAGCCCGGTCGTAGCCGGAGGCTGACGGAAGGTTGACGTCCAGGAAGAAGAGCGTGTTGAGCAGGCGTTTCCGAAACCTGGATTTAAGCTGCCGGTACTTCGGGTCAGTAGGGCTACAGCCGTACAACTGCTGGGCCGCATCCCGGTCGGATTTGAACTTGTTCGTGCGCAGGGCTTCGTAGAATTCGTTGAACTTGCTCTTCTTGTGCCGGAGCGAATGGTCGTCAAATATTTCTATCTTCCGGACTTTCCGCTTCGTGACGATCCTGGATATTTCTATCAAGTGTTTCATTGTGCCTTTTTTACGCGAATTGTGACAGTGTAAAAATTGGAAATTTTTCCGGCTTTTCAAACATGTGGGCACCCGGAAAGTCTTTGATTGGGGGTGGTGGGGGATTTGGGTATTAGCCGGTCTTCGGTATGTAGACCCCAACCTTGGCGGACGGCGGACGGTTGACGGCCGACGGCCGACGGCTGCTGCAGCCACTGAAAAGTTGGGGCCTACATATCGAGCTTGGGTTAGGATTTGATGTGACAAGGGCATCGAGAAAACGCCGGAAACCAGGGGTGCCGGTTGTTCGTTGTTCCTTGTCTGTTGTCTGTTGTTGGCCAGAAGGTCCCGGGATCCCGGGCTGACGACCAGCAACCAACAACCGACAACCTGCCCGGCCTGGAGCGATGACTGGAGTATCGCTTTTCTCACGACCTCCGTTACATCAAAGTATTAGGATTTAGGCGTCGGACACCCACTTGTCCACTGCTTCCGCCTTCCACCTTCCACCTTCCGCTTTCCGCTTTCCGCCTTCCGCCTTCCGCCTTCCAACACCTGGTTGCGAATAATAAAAAAGAGTTCTACAGGCAGTTTCCAGTAGAACTCTTTTCGAATGTGCATCCCGGGTTGGTTTCCGGATGTGCCGGCGTCGGCGGAGCATAGGAAAAACGCCCCGCGCCCGGCGGACACCCGGTTCAACTCCGGTGACCCACCGTCCGCAACCGGGATAAGTCAGTATTCGTCCTCGTTGAAGAGGAAATCGTCTTTGCGGGGATAATCAGGCCAGATGTCTTCAATACCCTCATACAATTCGCCTTCATCCTCCATTTGCTGGAGGTTTTCGATCACTTCCAGGGGTGCCCCCGAACGGATCGCATAATCGATCAGCTCGTCGCGGGTTGCAGGAAAGGGGGCGTCTTCGAGGTGATAGGCAAGTTCTAATGTCCAATACATATTAGTAGCAGATTAAGTGTCTTGTTTGTAGCAAGGCGCCCGGGGTGGAAAGCACTTGCCGGAATTTTGTGTGATGACAATTCGCGTGTCCTGAAAGAAACACAATGCTTTATGAAATCTTGATTTTTCATAAAGCATTGTGTTTTACAAGGCTAATATTTTGTTAAGTGCCCGTTTTATAAAAAAGTTCTACTTTAGAAAAAAATTATTGCGGAATAAATTTTCGGCAAATGAAAAAAAACCTGAGCTATTATCCAAACATTGCTTCTTAATTTTTTCCCCCAAATTGAGACTAGTCGTATTCTTTGATGACTTCAAAAGGCGTATTCTCGTATCCTTCCGGTATTTCGCCGACCTGGTCGGAATTGACCGGCCCGGTGGGGTCGCAGATATAGTACGCCTTGCCCTTATAACGAACGAACCCACTCTTTGTTTGGGGCAGGCCCACGCCAACGGTCAGGTGGTCGGGGTAGGCCAGCACGATCATGGGCAGGCCCAGCAACTCTTCCATCAGGCGGATGAACAAAGCGGAGCGGTCTTCGCAGTCCGAATAGGGATAGAGGAACACCTCCTCCGCCGCCATCGGTTTGCTGTAACCGAAATACTCCTTGTCTTCTTTGTAAGAAAAAGAAGAACGGGTAAATGCCGCCAGAAGTTCCGTGGTTTCCCATACGCTTTTATCCTTTGCCAGTTGGCGGAGTTGGGGCAGCAGGGAAGCGGAAAGGGTGGGCGACAGAGGAATGTCCAGGTATTGCGACTCATCGATCAGCGGGTATTCCGCCATGTAGTCGCGGATGTTCTGATCGGCAGCGACTTCCAGCTGCCGCCATTGCCCGCGAAAGCGGAAACGCACCGTCATGGAGGTTTCCCGGGGGCGCAGCAGGGGAAGTTCGGCCAGCTTGAAAGAAAAGGCGTTGCCTTTTGGATTAGCCTGAAAGTTGAGTAAATACAGGGCGCGCTGTTTCCCTCCCCTTGCCCGGATGTTGGTGAGGTTGACGAACGGCCGGCCGTTATCCTCAATGACGGGAGCCTCAAAAACGGCGTCCTGGGTGTAAACATACAGGAATGCCTCTTCCTCCAGGTAAGCCAACCGGGTGTCGTAGCCGGCCTGGGAAAGCAGGAACCAGGCGGCCAGTTCCTTTTCCACGGCGCTGCGGCCCGCAAATAATTCGTCGAGCGTTTTGCGCATCAGTTGGTAATACATCCAGTCATTCAGCTGAAATATTTTCCTGGCCTGCTTCAGGCTGCGCAGCAGAGGCGTGTAGTCGGTTTTGCCAAGGGCCTGAAAATGCTGATACAGGCTGCGGTCGTCAAGCGCAGGCTTGCCCGGCGACAGGAAGCCGGGGCTGTACGTAATCCTGACCGACTCTGAATAATAGGGAACCCTCAGTTCCTGGTACTCCTGAGCGTAGCCCGGCAGGACGGAAGCCGTTATCAATAAAAAAGAGAACAGACAGCGCATGTGTTACCGGCTTTTGACGTTCAGGCGTGTGCATCCCAAAGTGATACGCCCTTTACGCTTAAGGAGAATATGGGAACGGATGAATACCTGTGCTTTTTTCAGGCCAGCCTGAAGAAGCGTCAGACGATCAGCATGGCGTCGCCATAACTGAAGAACTGATACTCTTCTTTTACGGCCTGCTGGTAAGCTTCCATAACCAGGTCATATCCTCCAAAAGCGCAGACCATGATCAGAAGGCTGGATTTCGGCAGGTGGAAGTTGGTGACCATGGAGTCCGCGATGTGGAAATCGTAGGGCGGGTAGATGAAAAGGTTGGTCCAGCCCCGCGCCGGCTTGAGCATCCCTTCGGCAGACACGGCGGACTCTATAGACCGCATCGAGGTCGTGCCGACGGCGCAGATGCGGTGCCTGCCTTCCTTGGCTTTGTTGACCACATCGACGGCTTGCTGGGTGATCTGGAAGAACTCTGCGTCCATCTTATGTTTGGAAAGGTCTTCCACGTCAATGCTCCGGAAGGTGCCCAGGCCGACGTGGAGGGTCAGCTCCGCAAAATCTATGCCTTTGATCTCCAGGCGTTTGAGTAATTCACGGCTGAAGTGCAGCCCGGCGGTGGGTGCCGCCACCGCCCCCAGCTCCTTGGCATATACGGTCTGGTAGCGTTCGCGGTCGAGCTCTTCCGCCGGCCGGGAGATGTATTTGGGCAACGGGGTGTTGCCCAGGTAGTTGAGTTCCTTCTGAAATTCATCGTCCGTCCCGTCGTACAGGAAGCGGATCGTCCGCCCGCGGGAAGTAGTGTTGTCGACGACTTCCGCTACCAGCACCTCGTTATTGTCGTCATCGCTGAAGTATAACTTATTGCCTACGCGGATTTTGCGGGCCGGGTCGACCAGCACGTCCCACAGGCGGGATTCGTTGTTCAGCTCCCGGAGCAAAAATACTTCGATCTTGGCGCCGGTCTTTTCCTTCTTGCCGTACAGGCGGGCGGGAAAAACCTTGGTGTTGTTGAAGATCATCACGTCGCCTTCATCAAAGTACTCCATTATATCCTTGAAAATGCGGTGTTCAATTTTCCCGGTTTCCTTGTGGACCACCATCAGGCGCGATTCGTGGCGGTTTTCGGCGGGGTATTGCGCGATCAATTTTTTGGGCAGTTCAAAGTCAAATTGTGACAGTTTGGTCCTCATTCTTTTGATGCTTTTTCGGATATTGGAGCGCAAAGATAAGCAAATATAGCCCACCGTAAGCGCCGGATTGCTTAAAAATCGTCTGTGTACGTTTTTGAATACAACTTTTCAGGGGTAATGTTCTTTGCCGCCTTTAAATAATTGGGCTACCCGTCTAAGGTTGGACACTCCATGCCTCCTGCACACGCTTGGCCTCGACTCCGCTCGGCTTTCCCCTTTCTGCTGTCCAACCTTAGACGGGTAGCCAATAATTGATGTTGCCGGTTAAGGCCCAGCGCTTTACAGAAGTCCGGCCTTAATTGTTGTTTGTTGTTTGTTGTTTGTTCCGGGGAGCCCACGGCCCGGGGTTTCCGAACCAACAACAAACAACAAACAACCAGCAACTGCTCCAGCCTTCAGAACGGATACCCCAGCGCCAGGTTGAGCGCCAGGTTTTCCTGCCGCCAGCTTCCGGAACCCAACGCGATGTCATTGATCACCCACCGGAAGCCCTCCCCGGCAAAGGGGCGGCGGAGCGGGAAGGCCATGTCCAGCCGCAAAACAAAGTAGGTGACGTCGAGCCGGAAACCCAGGCCGGTGCCCACGGCAATCTCCCGGTAGAAATTATCCCACTCAAAAAGGCCGTCGTTGCGTTGGCCGTCCGTGGTGGCCGGGCCTGCCAGCCAGATGTTGCCGGCATCGACGAAGACCGCCCCGTGCAGATAGCTGAAAAGGGGGAAGCGGTATTCGGCGTTCAATTCCAGCTTCACGTCGCCCGTCTGGTCGCTCACCCCCTGCTGCGGGGCGAACCCATCGGTATTGCTGCCCGGGCCGAGCTCCCGGAGCTGGAAAGCCCGGATGCTGTTGGCGCCTCCTACGAAGAACTGCCGGATGTAGGGAATGGCCCCGGAATTGCCGTAGGGCAGGGCTGCTCCCAGGTTGGCGCGGACAATCCAGCTCCCTCCCCGGGTGAAGTAATTATGGTAGCGGATGTCGCCCTCCAGGCGCAGGAACTGAGCGAAAGGCACGCCGAAAAACGCGTAGGGCGCTTCCTGCCTGCCCTTTATCGCGTTCGACAAACCGTAGGACAGATTGCCCGCCGCCTCGGCGCGCGCTTGCAGAAACAGATAGTCTTCCCGCTGTTGCGGTTTTTGCTCGTTGTAATTGTACTGATAGGCAACGCTGGCAATAAAGTAATTGCCAAAACTGGCCCGCAGCCGCGGATTGGCAAGCAACCGTTCCTCAAATGCAGGAGAGGTGTTTCGGGTGCTGACCCAGGTGAGCTGCAGTGGGGAAAGCTCATGCTGGTGCAGGCTGCCGGGCTGCCACTGATAGCTGAACTGCCCCCGGAAGGACTGCAGGGTGTACTGGGTCGCCCGCCGTTCAAATTCGCTGCCCAGGGAAGCGACGGACCGGGCCTGCCAGGCGCGTTCCGCCCGGATCAGGCCAAAGGGGGCCAGCAGGCTCGGGAAGCTCAGCCGCCCCTCCAGCGAGAAGTCGAAAGAGTTGAGGAAACGCACATCCTTGCCCAGCTGAGTCAGGATGCCGGTGGAAAGGCTCAGGGAAAAACGCTCCGCTCCTCCCAGAAAATTGCGGTGGGTGTAATTGATGTTCAGGGCGGAACCCAGGGAGTTGCTTCCCAGAGAGCTGGCTTCCAGTTCCGCCGAGAAATCCTGGGTGAGGCCGGGGGTCAGGAAGAATTGCCGGTCCAGAAACATGCTGTCTCCCTGTTCCCGTTGCTGGTATTTGAGGTTGACGAACTTGAAAGGGCCCAGCCCCAGCAGGCGGTTGACGGACTTTTGCTGCTGGGATCGGACGTAAAGCTCTCCTTGCCGCTGCAGCACTGCCCGCTGCAGGACGGGCAAGCGGACAAAATCCTGGGTTTGTATAAATTTGAACCCTTCGGTTTCCAGGGTGTCCATCCTGACGCCCGCCCCTTGTTCCCCCAGCTCATAGGTGGGGTGGATGGTGGTCTCTCCGATGTAGTGGCGGCGGAAGATTCCCCCTTCCGGCGGCGGCGCTACCCGAAGGTACAGCCCCACCTGATGTTGGGCGAGAGCGGTGTCCAGATAGTAGAAAAAGTTTTCGCTGCTCAGCTGGAAGAACCCGGCTTCTGCACCTGCCCGGGCCAGCCGGCTGCGTTCTTCTTCCAGCTGGCTGAGTTGATAAGGCCTGCCGGGGGCCAGCCGGCTTCCGGGCTGTTGTTGCTCGAGTAACGCCTGAAGGGGGGTGGAATCCTTCGGCCAATCGACCGAGCCGATGGTATAGCGGGCGCCGGTATGTATTTCATATACCGCTGCGGCTTTCTTTTTCCTGGCCTCCATCTCCTGCCCGATACTGGCCTGCAGGTAGCCGTTGTCTTTCAGGTATTTTTCCATTCTCAGCCGGCTGCGCTCCGCCAGCTCGGGTTTGTAGGTCACGGGAGGCCTTCCCAGTTTTTCGCGCAGCCATTTGCCGATCCCCTTTTTCTTTTCGGCAAAGGCGTTGTAGATGCCCAGGCGGGGATACAGGCCGAGCAGCTTTTCGTTAGGCTGGGGGCGGGCCATTTCCAGGAGCTCGGCCCTCACCTTTTTGGGTTGTTCGGGCAGATCGCCCTTAAATTCTACGCGGGCACCCAGATAAAACCATTCTCCTTCCGCTATGCGCCGGGTGGGCATGCAGGACAGGTTGGAAACGATCAGAGCCAGACAGGCGAAATATAAAATTAAAGGTTGTTTCATTAGAAATTAGTCTGAAAATTTGCGCAAGCCCTAAGGAAATGCCGTTGTCCGCTTCACCAGCCCCCCCTCAATCGGGATCGCGCAAAATCCTGTTAATCCTGTTAATCCTGTTAATCCTGTCTGTTTTCTGTGCTGTCCCGCTGGTTTCGGACGCCGCCGAATGATTTCTTGTACAGAATACTGACGCCGGTCCGGACGGTGTTGCTGGTTTGGATGATGTCATAATCCGGCCGACGGAAGACGCGAACCCGGTACCGCCCGTCTTCGGTCAGTTTGTATTCCAGCAAAAATTCGCTGGACAGAGCGGTGAATTCCTCTGCGCCGGCTCCTTCGCCCAGGCCAACGGCGCCGCCGACCTTGATGGAGAGCCGGTCGTCGAACAACTGTTTGGACAAGCCCAGGCCCACGTCGGTAACGGTGCTGGCGGCGCCTTCCTGCCCGGTTGTCCGGTACGAATCCAGCCGCAGCTCCAGGTCTACGCCTTTCACATACTGGTTGGCCAGCCGGTTGAGCTGGTTGGTGACCAGGTTGCTGACGCTCGACAAGGCGATGTTCTCGCCGGCTTCCGCCAGGGTGGCGCTCCCGCTTTGTTCTGCCAGGAAAGAGTTGAACAGGAGGAGCCCGAAAACCTGTTTGTTGAGTTCGCTGCCTCTTTCGCGCAGCTGGGCGAGGCGGGCCTCCACGGCGGCAGCTACGGCGCTGGCCTGGGCCTCCGGCAACTGGATGTCGAACGTGATCTCCGGTTCGGAAAGCGTGCCTTTCAGGGCCATGATGACCAGCACTTCCGTCCGGCGCCGGGCAGCGCTGGCCTCCTCGGCACTGAGCCCGGCCTGTTGGCTGATCAGCTCATAGGTGGAGGTGCGTGCCGAATATTGGGCGGTAATATCGAAACGGGCTTCCAGGGGATCCCCGGGCAGGAACATGTGGCTGCCCTCCCGGATTTGGAAGGTCCGCTTCACCAGGCCCTCGTAATTAAAAAAATACGTCCCTTCGGTGAGGTAAATGTCGCCGGTGGTGCTCAGCTGGCCGTTGCGGTTCATTTCTACGGCCAGGTTTGCGCGGCCTCTGGCCGTGAGCTGGTCGCCGGTCGCGGGGTCGATAATGGCGATCAGCTCCGCGTCGGGGGTAAGCGTCAGCTGCAGGTTGAGTTCGTAACCCGATACCGAGGTCTGATATACATCGGCCCGGCTGGTGTCTCCTTCATAGCCGGACGGTTTCCCGTAAAGGATGAAACCCTCCTGGGCGATGGCCTCTTCCTCGGTGAGCGGCAGGGCAGTCAGCCGGGTGCCCGGCAGGGTTTGGGTATAAACGTCAATGGCCGGGGTTTCGAGCGGGCCTTCCACCCTGGCGTCGATGCTGACCATGATCTTTCCGTAGAAAAGGTCGTTGTCCTCCGGCCCGGTATCGAGCACCTGAAAGGCGGGGGCGGAAAAATGCAGGCCTAACCGGATGTCTCTGAAGTGGCGGTGAGTAACCTGCCCTTCCAGGACGGCCCGGCGGTTCTCGGGGTCCAGTAACTCCATGCGCCCGATATCGACGAGGTTTTCCTGCAGCCGGATGGTATGGGCGGGCACCAGATAGCGGGATTGAAGGTACTCCACAAATGTCGAGGCGCTGTCAAACCGGATGGAACCCGCCACCTTCGGCTCGCCGGCCGTGCCCGCTATGTCCAGCTCTCCGCTGAGCACCCCCCGGCTGTTGCTGATGGCGCCGCCCGCAAAAATGTCGGCCAGGGCCATCTGCAGGCGCTCTGCTTTGAGGCGAAACCCCAGCTGCCCGTCGGCCAGGCCATAACGGCCGGCAAGGGCCAGGGCGTTCTGCTGGCCCGCAAGCTGTACGTTCAGGTTCAACTGCCGGCGGTCGGGGGTGGGAGCGGCATAGATGGCCAGCTCGCCCACCTGCTGGCTGTCGACCATAAGCTGCCGGATGTCCAGGTTGGCTTCGTAGTTGAAAACGGTATCGGGGCGGCTGAGGGTTATCTTGCCGTTCAGGGCGCCGCTGAGGAATTCCTCGTCCAGCCCGGCCAGGCGGGACAGTTCCACCAGCCTGAACTGGCTGAAGGTGATGTCCACCGGGGCAAAGCCTTCGCCGGAGGCGGTCTCCCGGCTCTGAATCCTGAATTCCTGGCGGTTGCGGGCGAATTTCAGGTTCTTCACGTTCAGGTAGCCGGGAGAAAAAGCAATGTCGTTGCTCTCGGGGATGGCCCAGTCGAAGCCGTTCAGCACCAGAGGGCCGGAGAGTTGCATGTGGTAACGTTCGCCGGCTGCTGCCACCATCCCCTGCAGGGCCAGTTTTTGGCCGGAAGTATCATCCAGCAGGTTCACGGCGAAGAGCAGGCTGTCCTGGAACAGGCGGGCGGAAGCTTCGCTAAACGCCAGTATAGGTTGCCCGTCGCTGTACAGTCCCCGGAAGGACACGCGGTTGGACAAGCCTTCCGGGGCGCCTTTTACCGAAAGCTGCAAGCTGTCGAATTGCATTCCGCTGTATTGCAGACGGGGCACCTGGCCGGCGATTTCCAGCCGGCGCTTTTCACTGTTGAAATATCCCTCAAAGCTGGCGGTATCGAGCGCCTGCAGGCCGGGCAGGAAAATCCGGGCCAGCCCTGTCGGCCGGGAGAGGCTGGCGGAGAACCGGAATTCCTGGCTTTTAAAATGAGGAGGGACAAGCAGGCTGTCCGCCCCGCCATCGTATTGAACCAGGCGCTTGACCGGGAAGAAGCCGTCGACAAACTCCAGGAGCAGGCCGGACAGCTCGGCCAGGCGGTAGTCGCCCGCGAGTTGCGCCCGGGCGATATCGGACTGGAAGCGCACCACCCTCCCTTCGGATGGCCGCTCATAGGCATTCAGGGTAATGCTGTCGGAGAAATAGGTATGCTGTTCATTTGCGATGGCCAGCCGGCGCAGGGCGGCGGAACCGGCCAGGTTGTCGAGGGAATTGCCTCTCAGGTGGGCCTCCAGCCGGGTGCTCAGGCGAAGGGCGCTGGGGTAGAGGTTGAGGTAGGCCAGTTCGGCAGTATCCAGCTGCAGGGTGAAGTCGAAACCGGGGATGCTGTCGTTGAGGTCAGCCAGCCCGTCGAACCGGAAGCAGAGGTGCGGGTCGTCTATGGCAAAAGTGCCGTCGAACTGCCGCCGTTTCAGCATGCCGCTGGCCTGGATGTCGTGGTATTCATAATTGCGGAAAACGACGGACTGAACGGTTGCCGCGAGCCTGGCAGAGAGGCTGTCCAGAGACAGGCCGCTGCCCTCGGCTTGGAGCGAGAGGGTGGCGGCGCCAAACGTGCTGGTGTCTCCCAGGATAGCGCCGAGCTGGATTCCGGACAGGGCAGCCTGCCCTGCGTAGCTGGCGTTGCTGAAATCCTGGTTGAAAGACAGGCTGATATTCTCCTCCACCTGCCCTTGTTCCGACTGGAGCAGGCCGGCGATCCGGAAGTCGCGGATGGTGCCCGAAAACCGGCCCCGGTACTGCATTTCCCCGAGGGCGGCCAGGGCTGGCGGCAGCTCCCCCTCCAGGAAGCCTTTCAGTTCCGGAGGATAGGCGCGCAGCTCGGCGATATCCACCTGGAAGCGGGCCTTGTCCACATCCGGCAGGCCTAAGGCTACAGCTTCGCCGGTGAAAGCGGTATAGCCGTCGGTGCGAATCCGTAGGCCCCGGGTGGAAAAGCTGTCGAGCCGGCCGCCGATGTATCCATTGACCTGTACTGCTCCGAGGTTGGCCAGCCCGTCGGGCAGGGGAAGGCCCACGGTAGCCTGTTTTATGCCCCGGTAAGAGGCGTAGAGTTGCCTCAGGTTCAGGCCGAAGGCGAGCCCTTCCGTTTGCGGCAGCCCGCGCAGGCTGCCGTTGAGCTGCAGATGCAGGGCACCGTCGAGAGCGGCGTAAAGCCGGGAGGCGGACAGGTCGTTGACCCGCCCCTGGAGGTTGCCGCTGATCCGGGCTTTGCCGGCATACCCCTCCTTCAGGTAGGGAATGGGGCCTGCCCAGTAGCGGATGTCCTCCATGGCCAGGTAAGAAGGCGATACTTCGGCCTCCAGGCTTACTTCGGAAACAAAATCGGACAGGCTGGCAAAGTCGGCAAAGCGAAGGCCGGCGCGGGGGGCAGCCAGGCGGCTGCCCGGCGTCTCCATTTCCAGCCCGGTGAGGGTAATGTCGGCAGGGCTCATATGCAGGCCGGCGGCGAGCTGCCGGAGCTCGAAGCCGTTCAGTTCGCGCAGGGCGAGGTTCCGGACCCGGGCGGCCAGGGCGGTATCCGCCCAGATGAAGGAGCGGATATCGAGCTGCAGCCCGTCGATGTGGATATGAGAGGGGTCAAACTGACCGGCCGGCCCGGGCGGGCGGCTGAAGTCATCGTAGGCAAAACTCAGGTCTTCCGCCCGGAACCGCTCCGCCGACAGCGCCAATCCAGGGAAGGGGAAGGCCAGGCGGGATGCGGTATCCGGTGCCGCAGGGGGAGGGGCTGGCCCCGCCCAGGCAGCATAGTTGCAAAAACTGTTCCGGAGGGAGATTTCGCCGATGTCCAGCTTTTGTTGGGAAAGGGCCGGTTCCCGAAGGCCAACGGCCAGATCCCCTACCTTGACGTACAGGCTGGACTGGCCGGCCGAATCCACCAGGCTGAACCTCGTTTCTGCCACGGCGATCTTTTTCAGCCCGAACTTCCACTGCGAGGGCGGCTGGCTGGTATCCGGTTCCGGGCTGCTGAAAGCGTCGATGATGAACTGGAAGTTGTAAATGCCGTCCGCGCTGCGCCGGAGGTTGGCCACGGCGCCCTCCAGCCGGGCCTCCCGGACTTCCAGTTGTTGGCGGAAGGGGGAGAACAGGCTGAGGCGGGCTTCCAGGCGGCCGGCGTAGAGCAGCGTATCGCCCTGGAGGTCTTCGATGTATACCCCTTCCAGCAGCACCCGCCTGAAGAATTTCAGCTCTATATTCCGTATGGAGAATGGCGTTTGCAGCCGCCGGGAGAGGCTGTTGGTGACCTTGTCGGCCACGAATTGCTGGACGGCCGGGCGTTGAATGGCGATCCAGAGGGCGAGTAACAGCAATACGGCCACCCCCAGGATAATGCCGAGTATCCTGCCTGCTTTCCGTGCTATGCTCTTCCATGGAGCCAATGCGGGTCATTTTTGTGCGGGCAAAATGCTGCGCCGGGCAGCCCAATTAAAATAACGAAGAAGGCCTGGCGAAGTTCGAAACGATGTAGCAGTTGGGTAAAGCGATTATTCATTCCTTCATTCCTTCATTCCCTTCCACCACGCCCAGTTCTTCCCGCACCACTTTGGGGATCAGGGTGCCGGTGAGGCTTGCCTGGGCGGGGTCGCTTTCCATGAAGGCCCACTCTTCGCTGCCTTCCGGAGCGATGGCATACATGGTTTTCTCCGCCTGGATGTCGAAGCTGTTGTCTGCCGGGTTGTAGGAAACACGGCCGGCGCCGTAGGATGTTTCGAAGCTGGATTTCAGGATATTCACCATGCTGGAATCCTGGTAAGCTTCAGAAGTGAATCGGATATTCAGCCCGGCGCTGTAATCTACTATGGCAAAGCGTTCGCCCTCATAGGTTACAGTTTCGGAGATTTTCCTGACTTCGAAGTCTTTCATCTGGAATACCATGCCGTTGCCTTCCATGTCGGCGAACAATTGCACCATGTCTTTTTTTTCCATCAGGCCGAATAGTTTGGGGTAGACCATGTCCACCACTTTGTTCCAGTCCTTGGCTTCGGTCGCCCGGAAATATTCGTCCAGGCGTTTCTGTATGGCGGCCGAATCGTCGTTTTGGCTCCGGGCTGCTGTGGAAAAAACGGCGAGGGCAAAAAGGAGGGTAATGAATTTTTGCATGTTCAGTTTTTTATACACCTAATACACCTAATACAAATGCACCTTTTTCACAACGTTTTCAGATACTCGACCACTGCGCTTCGTTCCTCTTCCGATAGTTTATCGCCAAAGTAGTGGCCTTTATTGCTGTAGCCCGGCAAAGTTGTATCAAAAGCCCAGTCTCCCTCCGGTGTTTCGAGGGCTGTATAATTCCAGCCCAGTTCGCGGTGGTTATAATCGTCGCTGCGGCCGCTGCGGCTCCAGTAGGTGGGGCGTTTGGCGCTGTCGAGCAGGGCTTCCACGGTCGGCACGGCGCCGTTGTGCAGATAGGGTGCGCTGGCCCAAATGCCGTCGAGGGGCGGGGCGACGTAGCCCAGGTTGGGCTCGAAGTAGGAACGGGGTTCGGTATTGGCAAACCAGCTGCTGTTGTACCAGCCGACAATGCCGGAGTTGAAGGCGTAGTTGGCGTACAGGGGGTCCGTTTTTACCAGTGCCAGGGAAATGAGTTTGTTGGGGTAGCTTTCTTCGCTGCCGTAAGTGCCGTGGCATTTGCTGCAATGATCGTTAAAGACGGTTTCCCCTTTGGCTGCCAGTTGGCCGTCAACCGGGCCGGGGTAGGGGGGAGGCTCCAGTTCCATCAGCCAGGCCACGACATCCCGGAAGCGGTTTACCGCCTGCCGGGCCGCGGTGCTGTCCGGGATGCCCAGGACTGACGCCTGGAAGAGCAGCTTGGTGAAATCTCCCCGCCCGATGCCATTGTAGTACAGGGCGTTTTTCTTTTTGACGTTCCACAGCGGCGGCACATCGGTGGCGATGGTATAGTCCATCATCTCGTAGTTGGGTGCCTTTTTATAAGTGAGGTCGGCGGGATTGCGGTGGTTCATGCAGGCTTCCGCCAGGCGGAAGGCCGGGTTGGCGCCGGCTTGGTTAACCTGGATGTAAGGGGCCATCTCGCGGAAGTAGTTGGAGAAGTCTTCGAAGGCTTTCCATTCGTCGGAATCCTTATCGTATTTGAGGCCGACGCCCAGGCGCATCAGCCGGGCCATGGGTTTCAGGCTTTTGCGGTAATCGGAGAAGCTGTTGCCCAGCCCCAGGACCACCTCGCCGTTGAGTTTGCCGGCGTGGCAGGTGAAGCAGTTGCCGTTGACCACTTTCACCCCGTTCGGCGCGGTGAATACGGTTGCGCCATAACCGACATAAGCATTCTCTCCCTCCCTCCTCAGCACCGTATCCGGCTGGTTGCTCATTTTCTTTTTGAAAAATTCGTAGGGCACGCCCGAGCCGATGTAGTCGCCGTAGATCAGGTAGTCTAGTCCCGCGGCCGGGTCGCCGCCCTCCTGCTGAGCGGATGGGGGGATCGGTTTTACCTTCCAGTTGTCGTCCACCTTGCTCCCGGGCAGCTCGCGGTAGGCGTTGCAGGCGATAAGGGTGGAAATGATGGCGAATATCAGTATCTTTCGCATGGGTGTTACGCTTCTTTACCCAGGATAACCAATTTTGGGGGGGAAGTGTTGCGGGATGCCTGTCGGAAGCAGAAAGCATGCCCCCTAACCCCATAAAGGGGGAAAACGTGCTTTCTGCCTCCGACAGGCCCAAAAACTATTTATGAACGACGTCGAAGGCTACATCGCCGACCTGGAAAGCCCGCAGCAGGAGATCATGGACTTCCTGCACCAGCTGATCGCCTCCTATCCGGAAGTGAGCCCGAAGATCCGGTACAAAATCCCCTTCTATTACCGCCGCAGCTGGATTTGTTACCTCAATCCCACCAAAGACGGCGGGGTGGAGCTGGCCTTCACCCGGGGCAACGAGCTGAGCAACGAGCAGGGCCTGCTTCGTTTCCGGGGTCGAAAACAGGTAGGAGGGGTCATTTTCTATGCGCTCGGTGACATCCGCGAGGAAGTGTTGCACGAAGTGCTGCAGGAGGCATTCGTGCTTGATGAGCAGGTGCCGTACAATGTGCGCCGAAAACACTGACCCGCAGCCAGGCGTGCGTACTCTTGCCACCAAACTGGCCCCGGCGCATATTGTCCCATGCGTTGGGGGGTGGTCACGGTGCCAGGCAGGCGTATATGTCCAGGCTGATGAACCGGCCGTTCTTGATCTCGCAATCTACCATGGTGCCTTCCAGGCGGAACCCCAGTTTGCTCATGGCCGTTTTGCTGTTCTGGTTTTCGCTTTCGACGAAAGCTTCGATGCGGTGCAGGCCCATTTTTCCGAATCCGTAATCACAAACCAGAGGCAGGGCTTCTGACATGATGCCTTTACCCCAGTATTCGGGCAGCAGCCAGAAACCGATCTCCGCCTTGCGATGTTCGTGGCTCCAGTTGTTGAAGCCGGCAGCGCCCAGGAAATCGCCGCCTTCGGCCCGGCATATGGCCCACCATATACCGGTTCGGTCGGTTTCTAAACTTACGAACCAATTCATCTGTTCCTGCGTGGCTTCCAGCGTATCAAAGTGTACGCCGTAGTATTTTATGACATCCGGATGGGAAAGGCCGTGGAAGACGTCGTGGATGTCTTCCTGCCGGAATTGGCGGAGCAGTAAGCGGGAGGTTTTAAGGGCAGGGAAGTTATCATTCATAATTTTACTTTTGCTGACAAGCCATTTTTAAGCGAGGCTCTCTGATCCGTAATTTAATCGCCAGAAACCTCCTGGCACTTCGCGCCATTTCCATGTATCTCTGCCTCAGCTCCGGACACACGCTTATTTACCCGCAATCCTCAATCGCCTGCGCCAGCATATCGACCCCCAGGTCAATTTCCTCTTTAGTTACCGTCAGCGGCGGGGCGATGCGGAAAACGCCGCCGAAGCCCTTCACCCGGACGATGTTCATGCTCAGGCCCAGCTCCAGGCAGCGGGCCGAGATCCGGGCACCCAGGTCGGGGTCGGGGATTTTGTGTTCCCGGCTTTTTACGATCTCCACGCCCAGCAGCAGGCCTTTGCCGCGCACGTCGCCGATGCATTCGTGCCGGCGCTGCAGTTCCAGCAGTTGGGCTTTGAGGTAATTGCCCTGTTCCTCCGCCCGTTTTGCCATTTCTTCGGCCACGAGGATGTCCAGCGTCGCCAGGCCCACCGCCGCGCAGAAAGGGTCGGACACATGGGAGGTAATGTAAATGAAGCCGTTTTCGAAGCACTGATCTTCGATTTCTTTGCTTGTAATGGCGGCCGACAGGGGCATGCCGCCGCCCAGGGTCTTGGACAGGGCCAGGAAATCCGGCGTCACGTCGTATGCTTCAAAGGCGAAATTGTAGCCCAGCCTTCCGAATGCCGTCTGCGCCTCGTCGAAGATCAGGAGCAGCCCCCGTTCTTCACAGAGTTCCTTCAGCCTTTTTACATAAGCCGGGGGCAATTCGATGATGCCGGCAGCGCTCAGCACCGGCTCGGCGATCAGGGCGGCGTAGGCGCCGACCGACTGCTCGTCCACCCACTGCATGCCGGCCTCCAGGCAGGTGTTGTCGCAGGTTCCCCGGCAGTGCTGCACGGGGCAGCGGTAGGCGTAGGGCGCAGGCAGCATCAGGCTGCCGGGCATGGCCGGCCCGTAGCCGCGGCGGGTTTTGGAATAGGTGTACGACTGCGCGCCGGCGGTCATCCCGTGCCAGGAGCCGGCAAAGCCGACGATCTCAAAGCCGCCCGTCGCCAGTTTGGCCATGCGCAGGGCCACCTCGTTGGACTCCGAGCCCGTGTTCAGGAAAATGCATTTGTCCAGCTTCTCCGGCAGCAACGCGGCCAGTTTTTTAGCCAGCTCCAGCACCGGAGGCGACAGCATGGTGCTCAGCAGGTGGAGGGACTGTTCGCCCGCCGCCTGCATGGCCCGCAGGATGGCCGGGTGGTTATGCCCGAACACCGAACACATCTGGCCGGAGGTAAAATCCAGGATGGCCCGGCCGTCGGCCGTGTAGATGTAGGCACCCCGGGCCTTTTCGATCAGGAACGGGGAAAATTCACCGCAGTAGCGGATCAGGAAACTTTCGGCCTCCTGTAACCATTCGGGATACGGGTTCTCCATGTTTTTTTCCCAAGATCCGGGTTTGTGGGCTCATAAACTTGTAAAATCTAATCATTCCGGACCACAGCGGAGTAAGCCGACGGGCGCATCCCCACCAGCATCTTGAAGTATTTGTTGAAATGGCTCTGGTCGTAAAAGCCGGTAGCCAGGGCAACCTCCGTCATGGGATTGCCGCGGATGATCAGTTCCTTGGCCTTGTCGATCCGCAAACTCTGGATGTACCGCATGGGGGAAATGGAAAACTCCTGCTTGAACAACCGCTGGAAATGGCTGCTGCTCAGGAAGGCCGCCCGGCTTAAGTCTTCCAACTGGACCGGAGCGCTGAAATTTTCATGCATGTAGGCCAACGCCTGCCCGAGCGGCGAATGCCCCGCAGCCTCCCCGAAGCTTTCTTCCGGCAGGTACGGGCGGAACGATTCGGGAAAGCCGCCGGGAAGGCCGGCACTGCCGGATGCTTTGAGCCGTTCATACCAATGATGGAATACCACCGCCGCCCGCTTGTCCCGAACCAGGTGGCCACAGAAACGGCCCGCCCCACCCAGAGCCGGATTGCCCACAGATACCCGGATGATCTTGTAGGTGAAGAAATCTTCCACCACTGTCCGGTGAGGCGCCAGCGGCGGAATGATCACCATATCACCCGCTTTGACGGTAATAGGCCGCCCGGCAAAGACCAGCTCCGCGCTGCCGTCGACCGTCAGGGAAAATGACCAGTAATTGGGATGCAGGTGCCAGGGGAAGTGGTGCTTCCTGTAGGTAAATTTTCCGCATTCCAGTATTTCGCTGTAATACATGTCGTCTTTTAGGGCAGTTGTGTATTCGTGTATTCTTAAGGGAGCAGGATGAAGTACTATAAGCTAACCCGGCTCTTTTCCGGCACCAATGCACCAATGCACAAATACACAAATACACATCCCCCTCCCCTAATACCACTCATCCTTCCCCGGCTCGGGATCAACCTCCGGGCAGGGCTGCCCGCCTTCCTGGCAAAAGCAATGCTGCCCGAAGGGGCAGGCGGCTTCGCCCTCGCAAAAGTCGACCACCACCCAGCCGCAGGCGACGATGGGCAGCTTCTTCTCCAGTACGCTCACCAGCGCCGGGTAGGCAGCCTGGGCCGGCATGCATTCCGGCATCAGCAGGTCGAGGTGCCAGGAGCGATAGAGGCGTTTCAGGGCGCCGCCAAGGCCCTCCACCTGCCGGGCATCGAGGCGGCCAGCGGGCGGAAAGGCTTCCGGCGCCAGGCCGCAGCGCTCGCCGAAAGTGGTTTTGGGGTCGTCGATCAGGAGCTGGCGGGCTTCGGCCAGCCAGGATTCCGGGCCGGGAGCGTAGAATTCCACTTCTTCCGGGCTGCGTTCGGCTTGCCGGATATCCGCGTGCAGGTATTGAAGGTATCGGGCCAACATGGTGTTTTCATTTGATCTTTGGAATAGCTGCAATATGTCCATTATCCTCCGGCCATGCCAGCCCAATTGCGTAAACGGCCAGCCTCAGTTAGCTGTTGGCAACAAATATCCGGCATTTTTTTGTGAGCGGGTAACCCTTTTCTCCTTCATCAAATGTATACGGCAAACCTATTAGCCAACATAAACCAATTATCATGAAAAATATCATCCTGATCTCTTGCCTTGCCTTGTCCAGCTTTACTGCTTTTGCCCAAAATACCTGGACCGGCGGAACGCCCGGCCGCGAAACCGACTGGCTGGAGGCCCGCAACTGGAGCAAACAACGCGTACCCGGCTGGGACGACAACGTGCTGATCCCTCACCTTTGGCATAACAATTACCCCGTGGTCAGTGCCGCCATGCCGCCCATCGCTCATTTGGAGGTGGAAGGCGGTGCCCGCCTCATCATAAAAACGGGCGGCCAACTGTCTGTTGACGGCAGCAGCACTTACAACTCCGGCATCCTGCTTATCGGAAAGATCGACAACATGGGGGTATTATCCGTCGCCCATCCCGCTCAGGAAGCCATTGCCGGAAATTCCGGAAACCTGTTGATGCAAAACAGCGGGAAGTTTTATTTCGATGGCGGGCAGGGAGGTTATGCGTCGAGGGTGGGGCGGTGAGGAGACGAAAAAGGACCTCGGCTAGTGGCCAGGCGACTTAAAGTTCGCCTGGCCACTAGCCGGGTGGGGGCGACAGTATGGCTATCAGCAAAGTTACCGTTTTTTCGGGACAATTTCCGGGACAGTTGCACCGGTTCTCAGCCAAACCTGTTCTGCGTCAAAAGCAGATTCCGTAGAAATTAAGTTTTTGATTTTCAATTAGATATATGACGTGTGATCTTTGGCCGCATGCTACTGGACATCTTGGAGCCATTGTGTATACAGTAGTTTCTCATGTAAGGTGCGCACGCGGCGAGAGGATGCCACGAAAGCACTAAAACACCAAATCCGCACTAAATTTAGTGCGGATTTGGTGCCTTTGTGTTTTTGTGGCGATACGTGCATGCTCTACATGAGAAATTGCTGTTGTGTATACGTGCATTCGTGTATGTGTTTGGAGGCCAATCTCTTATGTACTAATGCACAGCCCAGAAAATGTCCGGTAGTATGCTTTGCCCGCCTCTGCGAGCCGGCTAAAATTTTTGACGTGCCCGCTGCTGCCCGCACGGCATTTACAGGGCAAATCGCACATCAAAATCGCAAATCGCACATCAAAAATAATTTGGTTAGGATCTTCGTACCTTTAGCAGCAGCCAAATCCACCTAAACGTGCCAAACCAGATCATCAGGTTGATAGCATTGAGTTGCCTGCTGTGGATGAGAACCGCCTCTCCCGCCCAGATTCCGGAGCTCACCATCCCCGTCGGCCATTCCGATGACGTCACCACCGTCGCCTTTTCCCCGGACGGACAATACGTGCTGACCGCCGGGCTGGACCGCACCGCCAAGCTCTGGAACCGGCAGGGGCAGGAACTGGCAACCTTCAGCAAACATACAAACTACATATTTGACGCCGCCTTCTCGCCGGACGGCCAGTACATTATCACTGCCGGCGACGACGCCACCGTCGTTCTGTGGAACCTCCAGGGTCAGCCCCTCCACACCTACGAAAGCCACCTGGGCTGGGTGCGCTGCCTGGCCTTCTCGCCGGACGGGCAGCGCTTCGTCACCGGCGGGCAGGACGGGCAGGCTTTCATGTGGGACCTCCGCGGCCGCCTGGTGCAGGCCCTGCCGGCCTATTCGGCTTATTATAACAGCCTGGCCTATTCGCCGGACGGCCAGTATATTATTTCCGCAGCCGGCCCTCTGTTGGTCCTGCTCGACAACAAAGGGCAAACCATCAGGCGAATCGCACAGGATAGCCAGGCGGTCAAAGCCGTGGCCTTCTCCCCGAATGCCCGGCTGATCGCCGCCGGCACCGAAGGGGGACGCCTCATGCTTTGGAGCCGGACGGGCGATAAGCTGTGGGATATTGCCGCCCACGAACAGGCGGTGGCATCGGTGGATTTTTCCAGAGATGGAAGCCAAATACTCAGCAGCAGCCTGGACGGGAGCATTAAAACCTGGGCCGAATCCGGCCAACTGGTCCACGCTATTTCTCAGGCGCCCTGCTTCAACGACGCCGTTTTTTCGCCCGACGGGACCACCATCCTGAGCAGCGGGCCGGATACCGCCGCCCACCTCTGGTCGTTGGAAGGTGAACTGCTGCAAAGCTTCCGGGGTTACGCCCATTCCGTATTGTCAGTAGCTTTTGCCCCGGACGGCAAAAGCTTTCTCACCGGCCACGACGACGGGCTGGCCCGCACGTGGCTGCCCCTCCTCGGGCTGGCCAAGGCGCTGAGCGGGCACAACGGGCCGGTAGTCGATATTGCTTTTTCCCAGGACGGCCAATTCCTGGTCACGGCAGGCGGCAGCGGCAGGGCTGTTTTCCGGGATGGGTCCGGCAACCCGCTTTGGGCCACTCCGGAAGAAGACACCATTCAGGCTGCTACCCTTGCTCCGGACGGGCAAACCATCGTCACTGGAGATGGAAACGGCAGTATCCAATGGCGAGACCGGCAGGGGGCGTTGCTCCAAACTGTTAAAGGGCATGATTATCCCATTGCTGACCTGGCCTTTGCGCCGGATGGGAAAACCTTTGCCTCCGCCAGCGCCGATACCCGGGCCCGCCTGTGGTCGCTCCAGGGCGACTCCCTGGCCACCTTCGCCGGCCACGAGCTGGACCTCTTCGCCGTCGCGTTCTCCGCCGATGGCCAGTACCTCGCCACCAGCGCCTGGGACAACCTCGTCAAGCTCTGGCGCCTCGATGGGCAGGAAATGAAAACCATCAGCGTATTCGAGGATGTCGTCAACGACATCGCCTTCACCGGGGATGGTTTTTACATGCTGGTGGCCGGCGATGAACGCTCGGCCCTGATGCTGGATGCTTCCGGCCTGCTGACGCGCGGCTTTTTCGGGCACAAGAGCGGCGTCACCTCCCTCAGCCTGGCCCCCCAGGGGCGCTTCCTGCTGACGGGCAGCCGCGACAAGACCGCCCGCATCTGGGACCTGCACACCGGAGTGGAGCTGGCTACCCTGATCTCGCTGGGACGGGAAGACTGGGTGGTCACCACCGCTTCCGGCCTGTTCGATGCTTCGCCGGGCGCCCTGCGGCAGCTATATTACGTGCTCGGGCTGGAAGTGATCGACCTGGAACAGTTGAAAGAACGCTACTACGAGCCGGGGCTCCTGCCCCGCCTGCTCGGCCTGCAGGAAGGGGTAATCCGGGATGTTGACGCGCTGGGGGCGCTGGAGCTGTATCCCAAAGTCAGCGCCCGCATTGAAGACCGCCAGCTGTTCATAGAGCTGGAAGAACGCAATGGCGGCCTGGGCAAGCTGAGCTTGTTCATCAATAAAAAGGAGGTCCTGGAGGACGCCAACCCCGGCCGGCGGACCGACCTCGAAGTCAACCTTTCTGATTTTGAAAAATATCTGTTGGAGGGCAAACCCAATGAAATTATCATCCGGGCCTACAACAACGAAGGCTGGCTCAAAAGCCAGCCTTATACCCTTTCCTATCGCCCTGTGAGTCGGAAAGGGCAGGAAAAGGAAACGGAGGGCGGCTTCCTGCCCGCTTTTCGGCCGACAAGGGATCCCCATTTGTTCATCCTGTCCATCGGCACAGCTGACTACGCCGGCCAGCGGCTGGACCTGCGCTTTCCCGACAAGGACGCCGCCGACATGGCCGGCGCGCTGGCCGCCGCCGGGGCAGCGCTGTTCTCCGTGGAAAACGTCCATGCCCGCCTGCTAAGCACCGACAGCAAAACAGCCGATGCTGTTTCCAGCAAGGAGAATATCGTACGTTCTTTTCAGGACATTGCCAGCCAGGCCCGCCCCGAAGACCTCTTCCTCCTCTACCTCTCCGGCCATGGCCTGGCCTACGGCAGCAGCGAAAAAGCGCAGTTTTACTACCTTACCAAAGACATAACCAGCGAAGACCTCAGCGACCCCACCATCCGCAGCAACTATGCCATATCCACCGAAGAGTTTACCCAATGGCTGACCGCCATCCCGGCCCAGAAACAGGTCATGATGCTCGACGCCTGCAACTCCGGCAAGGTAGTGGAAAGCCTGCTGTCGGCAACGCGGAGCCTCAACCCTTCCCAGATCCGGGCGCTCGACCGCATGCAGGGGCGCACCGGCATGTTCGTGCTCGCCGGCAGCGCGGCCGACAAGGTGAGCTACGAGGCCAGCCAATACGGACAGGGCTTGCTCACCTTTAGCCTGCTGCAGGGCATGAGCGGCCTGGCCCTGCGCGGGGGCCAGTACATCGACGTCATGAACCTCTTCCAGTACGCCCGCGACAAGGTGCCCGAGCTGGCCGAGGCCATTGGCGGCATACAGACGCCGATGCTGGCCTTCCCGCTGGGCGGCGAAAGCTTCGACGTCGGCCTGATCAACGAACAGGTCCAGATACCGGTAGCCCGGGTGAAGCCCGTCTTTATACGCAACAACTTCCAGGAAGTGAACGCCTTCGACGACGTGCTGAACCTCGGCCGCCACCTGGAGGACTACCTGCGGGAGATCACCGCCAAAGGCGCCCGTGCCAGCCTCATCTACGTGGACGTGCCGGAGTATCAGGATGCTTATTCCATCAAAGGGCTTTATGAGCTGAAAAAAGAGAAAGTGTTTCTCCGGGCAAAGCTGTTCCGGGGGCGGCAGCCGCTGGGGGATATTAAGGCCGAAGGACAGGGGCAGCAGTTGGATGCCCTTGTGGAAGAGGTTTTGGAACAAGCCTTGAGGATAATAAATCCATAATTGGCATGGCGATGTTATAGAAATAGTCGTAAATTGGAATCATGGCACAATCAGTAACCGTCCAGGCGCCCAAGCGCCTTTTTTCAGTCGAAGAATATCACCGTTTGGCAGAAGCCGGCATTTTGCAGGAAAATGACCGGGTGGAATTAATCCATGGAGAAATTATTAAAATGAGCCCAATTGGCCCCAAGCACGCCGGCAACCTCGACCGGTTTGTAAGGATTTTTACTTTCCTGTTCGGAGAATCGGCTATCGTCCGGTCCCAGAACCCGGTGCAGTTGAATGATTTCTCCGAGCCGGAGCCCGACATTTCCATCCTGAAACCCCGGCGCGATTTTTACACGACTGCCCATCCGAAAGCGGAAGAGGTAATTCTGATCATTGAGCTTGCCGATAGTTCCCTTGAGTATGACAAGGAAGTGAAAATGCCGGAATATGCCTCCAACAACATTCCGGAGTACTGGATTATCGACTTGAAGACCGACCGCGTTATCGTTTATGCCGAGCCTTCCGGACAAGAATATTTAAATATCAAAACTTTCCAGGTTAATGAACAGGTGGAGAGCCGCACCTTGCCAAAGCCTGTTTCCGTTAGGGAATTACTGGGCTAATTTAGTAATAATCCCCTAACCCATAGTACCTTCCCCACCCTGCCAGCCGCCCCCTGGCGTCAAACCGGAACACGGCGTGTTCTTCCCCGCAGATGAGGTAAAAGCCAGTGGAGGCATAGACGATCCGGGGATTTTTGCCCGCAAAGGAAGGCACCGGAACGCCTCTATGGCCTTCCCGGCCGCTCACCCACTGAAAATTGAGCGCGGGGCGGCCAGAGCGGGAAAACTGTATAACTGTTGAAGATGACAACTGTTCCAGGCCAAAGCTCAGGCGGGCTTCTCCCGGCAATGGAGTTGGCCTTTCCGCCTGGACCCGATGAATGGAAATGCCGTCCACCTTATACAGCTCAAAGGGTAGCAGGCAATTGTAGGAACCATCAGGACGCGGCGCTTCCGGCAATTCCCCCCGCAGGGCCTTCAGGTTGTGGCCCGCCATGTAAGCCAGCGCAGGCTCTTGTTTCATGGAAGCCAATTCGCGGAAGATTTGTTCGGCCTGCTCCCGCCCTGCCTGCCCGGCACTGCCGGCAAGGGCGATACCCAGGGCCAGGCGGGCCTTGTCCCATTCGGAAGGAGGCAACCCGTCGTTCTCCATCCGCTGCCGGAAGTGCTGTTCCGCCGCTTCGGATTGACCCTGCAGGAGGAGCACGCACATCTTGCCGAGGGCCGCAGGGAAGTAAGCGGGGTCCAGGCGGAGCGCCTGATCCATATTAGCTTCCGCCTCGGCCAACAGGCGCCGGCGTTGGGCCTTTTCCGCCTCGGTCAGTTCCTCCTCCCCGCCCCGCGCCCGAGGTTTTTGCAGGCGGCTGTCCGGGTCGATTTCCAGAGGATACAGGTAGGCGTCCGGGCTTTTTCTGGAACAAAACATGGCATAAAGGGCGGCATTGGCGCCCAGGTTGCCGTAGATTTCCCTGCCGGGGTAGTATTTCAGGATGTAGCGGTAGCCGGCGGCGGCCAGTCCGTAATGGCCGAGTGCAGCCAGGGCATTGGAAACTTCGTAGAGTTGGGACAGGGTGTCGACAGTGGCCAGGACGGAAGCGGAAGATTGCTGCCGTTCTTCCAGTGCCGGATACCCTTCCAGGCGGCCGGGGAGTTGGTAGGCATCGTACAGCCGGGCGATCAGTTCGGGAAGGATGTCCGTGGGCCGGTAGCCGGCCAGGTAGGCGTTGAAGAGGCCCTGGATGTCGGCCAGGCGTTCCTTGTCCTGGTTGCTGCCCCGGTTTTTGTCGTACGCCAGGTAGGAGAATTCGCCGTCCCTGCCGCCCGCCGCCTCCTGGAAAAAGTGGGCCAGCTCGTGGCCGATGATGAAGGCCAGGGCGCTCAGGGAGTCGCTTCCGAAAGAGCGGCACACCTGGAGGGCGCGCCGGTCGAGCACGATCGTCCGGGCCGATTGCCGGTAGCGGGGCCCCAGGTTGTCATGCACTACTTCGATGCGGGGCCGGGGCTGGCGCCGGTTGCCATAAGCAGTAAAGAGGTTTTCCAGCACCTGGTTGGCGGCAGGAGAAAAAACGCGGGGTTGCTTGCTCCCGGGAATATCCGGTTCCGACTCGCTTTCCGGCCGCCCCTGGATATCAACCGCTGGTTCCGGGGCGGCCAGCCCGGCCTCCTCTGCCGGTGCCGGGCGGAATGCTTCGGCCTGGCCGGTATCCGGCGGGCGGCCCAGGAAGCGGATTAGGGCGAACAGGATTAGGGCCAGGATCAGGAAGGGAAAGAAACGGTTCATGCCAAAAGGGGTTATTCGAGTTGCCGGAGGGCCTCCCGCGCTCTGGCGGCATAGGGGCTGCTGCTGTTCGCCGCCAGCCGGCGAAAGAGTGCCGCTGCGGAGTCATTGTCTTTCTCTGCGGACCGGCCGGCGTAGGCCAGCGCCAGGTACCAGGTAATCTCGTCCTCAAGGCCGGCGGGCAGTTTGGCGCCCGGCGCCCGGGGGACGATAGGGGAGAGGAGGTGCACCGCTTCATCGAAATTGGAAAGGTGCAAGTCAGTCAGCCCGAGATAGAACTGCGCGATGGTGTCCTGCGGATATTTTTGCCGGTATCCGGCGAGCGCCTGCCGGGCATCGGCATAATTACCTGATTGATACAGCTTCAGGGCAGCCGCCAGGTTGTTGCGCTGTTCCTGGTTGGGGGCGAGCAGGCCGGCGGCGGACAGGTCGTCGATCAGAGCGCCGGTTTTTGCTTCCTCCGCCTGGAAATAAGCAGCGAATACGTCCTGCCCTGAGCTTTTCGGCCGCAGCCACAGGAAGAGGGCTGTGCCGAGCACGATCAGCACGGAAGCGGCCGCTGCCCAGCGCTGCCTATCGAAGGGCAGTGCTGCTATTCTCCCTGTTTTTTTTTCAAAAAAACCCTCAGCTTCCAGTTCCTGCTGAGCTTGCCCGATCTGGCTTTCCAACTCCTCGTCGCCCAGTTGCCCGATGCCGGCAAGGATGTCCTGCACCAGCTGGAATTCCTTCTTCAGGGAGGGGTCGGAATCCAATTCCCGTTCAAATTGTTCCCGTTCCTGCTCCGGCATCAGGCCATTCAGATAATCCTCAATTTTATCCAGGTTGGGTAAATCGTTCGTCATGATCCTTCATTTATCAGGTTTTGATACTCGGGATGCGCCTCCACTTCATTTTTCAGGTATCCCATACAACGGTGCTTTTGCACCTTGGCGCTGCCTTCTGAAAGGCCCTGTTCCTCCCCGATCTGCCGCATGGTTTTTTTATGATAATAAAAACCCAGGAGTATTTGCCGGCATTTGTCCGACAGGCCGTCCAGCAACTGCCGGACTATGCCGTGCCGTTTTTCGAACAGCCTTTTAACAGTGACATCTGATTCGGTGAGGTCGATAGCGTCGTGCCGGGTATCCTGGAATTCCACCTGCGGTTTCCGGCGCCGCAGCCGGTTCCGCCAGATGTTGCGGGCAATGGCATAGAGGAAAGTATTCAGGGCGCTGGACAACCGGAAGCCGGGCGCACGGAGTTTTTTGACCAGGACAAAGAGGACTTCCTGGAACACGTCCCGGGCATCTTCGGCGTTGCCGTTGTTTTTAATAATGAGCGCTTCCACCAGGGAATACCCCTGCCGGTATACCTGCTTGAACGCCTGGTTGTCGCCGGCCTTCAGGGCGTTGATCAATTCCTCGTCCGGCCAGCGTTCATAGTCTTCATTCATTAATGTCCGTTCTGAGAAATGGTTAACAATAAATGGCAGGAAAAGATAGGGTTTTAATTGTTGGCGGGCAAGAATGTAAAAAAAAAGGAGCAGCGCAGGGGGCGCTACTCCTTTTTTGGGGTCATTTCCAGCCCCTTATGCTGGACTCAGCAACCGCTCTTCCTGCCTCCCGTACTGGAGCTGTTTCTCCTCCAGGTCATATTGAACACTTCCCAGTTCGAAGGGGCCCCAATTTGCAGTTCGTGATAAAAAACAGCAACGCGGTACTTCAATCTAAAGGTGCCATCCAGGCCCAACTCTCCATACGGAAGAAACAAAGTCAGATCATTGTAGGAGCAATTGTCGTAGCCCGGAGTGAAATCCTTGCCGGAAGAGACATTGCCATTGGAGGTGTGGTAACTGCCTCCCCGATCCCGTACCGGAGAACCGTTCTCGTGGTAAAAATAAGCGACCGCCCGGCATGTTTTTCCTTTCATTTTGTTGATGTTGAGGCTGATATGAATCCGCATACCTTTTCTGTTGTTCTCGTAGACATTGTGTTCCGCCCAAATATTGTTGAATTGGAGGGACGGCGTATGGATGGTTATCTCGACATCCTCTTCGCAAAAGATTTTTCCGTAAGGAAGGGCAGTATTTCCTGTGGACGGAACAGAAATTGCCAAAAACAAGGCTGAGATTGTTGCCAGGGAAATGAAGCTTTTCTTTTTCATAACTATCAATTTTCAGGTGATCAATAAAAGGTTGTTTTCCGTTTCCGAACGCCCATGCTGGCTTGCCGTCGGTGCGTTTGGTCATTCATTGATAGCATGGATTTAAAAAGGTTAACAGAATTTTTTTGTTAACCTTTTCAACCTTACGGCATAAACCTATGACAAGAAAATTTTTTCACCTTTTATCCTGTTTGCATTATGAAAACCCAAAACGGAATTTTTCAATTCGGCTTCCTCTTTCTGCTTTCCCTGCTCATGGCAACCGCCAGCTGTACAAAAGAAGGCCCCGTCGGGCCGCAGGGGCCACAAGGGCCGCAAGGCCAGCAGGGCATCCAGGGGCAGCAAGGCGCGGAAGGGCCGCAAGGGCCCAAGGGAGACCAGGGCCCCACGGGCAACGCGAATATTAAAGTCTACCGGTTCAGCCCGCGTCTCAGCGAGTTCACTCATGACACTGACCACAAACTTTGGAACGTCGATGTTAACCGGGATGATAACAACCAGCTGATCCGGATTCAACCCAACGAAATGGTATCGGTATTTGTCTGGGAAGACATCTGGTCCGGCGAAGCGGAATGGGTGTCCCTGCCCTTCAACCACTATTATAACAGCAGCGACATTTTCAACCAGCACCTTTTTTCCATTAATCAGGATTCGAAAATGCTATGGCTTGCGGTCAGGAACAGCAATGGCATTACACCTTACAACAATATGACGACGAGCTCCAGCAAGTTGTATTACAAAATATTCGTCGCCAGCGCCGAAGGGTTGATCGGAGCAGGCGTAGACTTCACCAGTTACGAAAGCATTACGAATTATCTGGAAAACCATTAGGATCGTGGGTTAAGCGGCAATGCAGCCGGAGAGCCGGAAAAATTGCCGCTTAACTCCCCCAACCAGAAACAGGAGCAAAGTCATCACTGCCGCAGGCATTCCCGGAAAATAACCAATAACGTTTCTCCCCTGGCCTCCCGTCTTACTCCACCAGCACGAATCCCGCCCCCGGCCGCTGAAGTTATATCGGTTACTCTACCAATATGAAAGCGGCCCACAAATAGGGTTCCTCCGGATACCCCGCCCGCATGGCCTGCTGGGTATCCCGGAAGGCAGCGTGGATGCTCTTGCCGCCCAGCCATTGCCGGTAGAAGGTGGCCATGAATTCGGCGGTTTCCTCGTCGGCTATGCTCCACAGGCTCATGATGAGATATTTTGCGCCGGCGATCTTGAAGGCCCGTTGCAGGCCGAAGACTCCCTCGTTCCCCTCGATGTCGCCCAGGCCGGTCTCGCAGGCGGACAGCACCACCAGTTCGGTGCCCGACAGGTCCATCTGGCTGATCTCGTAGGCGGTGAGGATGCCGTCTTCCCGGCCGGGGGGCGTTGGCTCGCCGCGCCAGGCCGGGTTGGCGCCGGCCAGGAGCAGGCCGGAGCGGATCATGGGGTGATCGGAACCGGCAATAGCACTTTGCCCTTCTTCGCCGCTTTTGGGATCGGAGTAAAAATAACCATGGGTTGCGATGTGGAGAATCCGGGGAGAAGGAGCGGTTTTGCCTATTTGCCTGAAGGCCTCCTCTGTACCCTTTTTGCCTTCCAGGAGTTCCACCTTGATGCCTGCCTCGTCCAGTGTTTCCCGGATGGCCAGGACTTCCTGCAGCGTTCCTTCCAGATAATCGAACCCGGTTGCTCCGCTTCTGGTTACGAATGGGATTCCCACTGTTGTTGCGGAAAGTTTTCCTTTGTCTATGTCCGGTTCATTGACCATTGATTCCGCAGTGGTATCCCTGTCGTAGCGAATGCCGCCAAAAAGCAAGGCTTCGTTAACCGGTGGCGCAGAAGCTTCTTTTCGGAAAACCAGCTGGCGGGTGCTGCCGAGGACATGCAGCTCGTAACGGCCCGCCAGCATTTCTCTTTTGCTGAAAGGCAGGCCTGCAAAATTGACCCGGTGGAGCAAACCCGAAGGCGAGAGGTACACCCGCCGCACACCCTGAAGCAGGGAGTCAAACGGCAGCCAAACCAGCCGGAGGAAATCTTCTCCGGACGGCATCTTTGCCCCTTCCGGGATAAGGCCCCGGAAAGCGTAAAGATTATTGAGGCTTTCTTTTCTGTTTTCGGAGACGGCCTCAAACGACTTTTCCAGTTCTCTCTCCTCAAAAAGGTAAACCAAGCGGGGAGCATTGTAGTCCTTGCGCAGGATATAAGCGAAGTACAGGGTGCTGTCCGTCCTGCCATCTCGGCTATAGTATCTGAAGTGCGCGAATTCGATGGCTGCCTCATCTGCCTGCAGGCGGGCTTGTACGTCCTGCCAGGAGACGAGCTGGCGGGCTTCTTTGAACTCCTGAGAAATCCGGGCAAGTTCGCTCTCCAGCACATTCGCCCGGAACTCCAGGCTGTCAAAATCAGGCGACCGCTCCACTACTCTTTTCTGGTATTCGGCAGATAAAAACAACCCGGTACGCTCCCATTCCCGATACACCTTTGATACCGTCGGGTCTTCGCTTTTCCGGACGGCGTTCAGCAATCGCTTCCTGTTTCCAAAAGCGATGCCTTTTCCAATGAGCAGGGCGTCAAAGCACGAAGCGGCAGCCTCTGGATGTTCCGGGTGCCTGACAACAAACGACTGATGTTTATTCAGGCGGTCGGCGATATTGTATGGCCTTTGGGAAAGGGCGACTTGTTCCTGTTCGCTGAGGTGGTCAAACTGGTTGTCGATCCGGTCAATGACGCTGCCGGTGGCCTGCCGGTGGAAAGCGGAACTGAGGGAATCCCCGCCCATTTTTTCATGCAGGTCCGCCATATCAGCCAATATTTCGATATACTCCGGGTAGGCTGCCCCTTTCTGGTTTTTGAGAATTTCCAGGGCGTTTTCCTGTATTTCCAGCGCTTCAGCATAACGTTTTTCGGAAACAAGCACCAGCGCAAGGTTGTTTTTCATGGAAGCCAGCAGGGAGTGCCCAGCCTCCAGGTTGCCCTCCGCTAATTTGATGGCTGTTTCAAACCGGTGGATGCTTTCCTGTGTCCTCCCGTTTTCTGCCAGGAGCAAAGCATAGAGGTTCAACCAGTGGCAATATTCTGTCAGGTCTTCCCCTACCTGCCCTTCCATAAGGCTCCGGCTTTTGTCCATTATTTCCAGCGCCTGCTGATACTCGCCAAGATTGTGATAAAGGCTGGCTACATTGTACAAAAGAATAGCATATCCGGGCGTACCCGTCAGGCCGGCATCCTCTGCCAACGCCAGGGCCTCGCCGGACTTCCGGATAGCGTATTCATACTGGCCGGTTAACGAGTAGCAGGAAAAAAGGTTGCCCAGTGCCTGGAATACCCATTCCGCGCCAACTGCTCCCTGCAGAATCTCAAGGGACCGCAGAAACATGGGGATTGCCCGTTGGTACTGCCCCATCCGGGTACACAGGCTGGCAAAATTGTTGAGATGATAGGCATAGGTCAGGTCATCTTCCCCGTGCAAAGCCCGGAACTTTGCAATTCCACTTTCAAATAAAGCCAGAGCCGGAACCACTTCTCCGAGATTGTCGTAAGCAGCAGCCAGGTTTAACATGATTTCCACAGCTAAGGGATCGTCCTCATCGAGGATTTCTTTGGCGCCCGCCAGGGCTTCCTCGTAAAATATACGAGCCTTTTTATATTCTCCCAGGATATGTTGAATCGAACCGTTGTTGTTCAGGCTCGTCAGGTAGTTCCGGTGTTTTTCCCCATAGATTTGCCCTGCTTTCGCCAGCTCCATTTCTGCCAGTTCCCATGCTTTAGGTATATCTCCCTGGAAATAATAATGCGTAAGCAGGCTGTCCATTTCTTGCCAGGACATCAGCGTATCGACCTGGGCATCGGCAAAACAGGAAAAGCAAAGCGCCGATAAGAAGGTAAGTAATCGTTTCATGGATTCTGGTTTTAGGATGAACATTTACTCCCAAATCTCCACCACCACCGACTGCACCGACACGCCGCCCCCCGACAGGGAAGAAGTCTCTCCCCGCTTTGGGCCGCCATTCAGGTAAGTCTCCCGGAACAAGGCCTCCAGCGGATGCCGGCCGGTTTCTTTTTCCCCCCGGTACCGGGCCACATTCGACAAATCCAGCGGCTCTTCGGTAGCGATCAGCTTGAGCACTTCCGTGCCGGCCGGCTCAGTGATCCGTATGTTCAGTTCAAAATCGTAATGGGTGCCAGGCAGCAGGTAATAATCGGCCGCCGGCCTGTCCCAGGGGATAACGACGTCGAGCCGGCTGTCGGGGCGGAGGTCGACGAGGCTGAAGTAGAAAGGTTTCGGGCCTTTATTATGAATGCGCAACCGCAGCCGCTCGCCCACCCGGAAGCCGCCTTGGCCCTCAGGTCAATCGGCTTTCCGCTGAGGGTGAGGAATTTCAGGGCGGGGCTCAGTCGGCTGTCTCCCATTTCCATGGGGCGCAGGAATTCGGTATGGGCATAGTCGACGACGCGGCGGCGCACCTGCCGCAGCAGCCCCGGTAGTAGCCGCCCGGCGGCAGGGCGAAGGTATCCAGCCCGAATTCGTCTCTGGAAAGCAGCAGCAGCCGGTTTTCGCCGGGTTGTTCCGCAGCGCCAGCTCAGGGTTATCGCTGACCAAACGGATGGTCGGGCAATCCGCCGGCAGAGTTTCCAGGGCGTCCCGCAGGCTTTCGGTGGAGACGTCCAGTTGCAGGGCAGCGGAGAGGCTGCCGTAGTTCTGCTCCCGGATATACACCCAGGCAACTGGTTTTTTCCTGGCAGCGGCTGCCGGAGGTCAACGTCGCTCTCCAGCATTAGTGGCGTAGGTGATGGTGCCCAGGGTTAGCGGAACCACGCCTGCGGTATCGTAAGTGCCGGGCGGGTAAAAGGCAATTAGTCGTATTTTCGTATAGCCTTACCAGGGCGCCGCCGTTCAGGCTATACAGCGTTTTATCGATCCAATTTACGGGCAGGAAATACCGGGCGCTGAGTATCTTGCCCCCAGCACCTGTTCGTCGAGCAAGCCCTCACCTGGGGTTCTGGCGAAAGTATGCGTCGCTCGCCTGCGCAGGCGATCCGGTCGAACAGGCTGCGGTAGGTATCTTCCGGTAAAAGCAGTGGCGAAGGCCCGGCTGAAGGCGTAGCTCAGCATGCCGTACCCCTGCTGCCCGTCGGTGTCCACGTATTCATAGCTCAGCTGGTGGGGGCTGGCGCTGAAGAAGGCTACCATGCGGGCGCCCGTCAGGTTCATTCACTTCACCGTACCAGGGCGTTGTCTTCTTTTTTCTTTGCCCGGGTGCATTTGGTAGGTAGTCAGGTACTTTACCATGCGCAGGTAGGTGCCCTGGGCGCGGTACCAGCCCATGGGTGGCGGTGCCGGAATGGCAGGCGTCGACGAGGGCGAGCAGGTACTGCCCACTACAGTTTTTGCCGCACTTCGTTGAGCAGGGCACCCAGCTCTTCGTCGCGGATGAGGTTTTACCTTCATAGATGCCAGGCTGGAAATGCTTGGGCGAGTCGTAGGGCACGATACTATTTCGTCGTAGCCGTCGACCTCGTCGCCGCTGCTGTCCGCTACCTGCTGGTACCTTGGTAAGTGGAGAAGTGAAAGAAGGCAACGCCGCCGCCGGGCTTTGTCGGCGAGCTGCGAACGGATGGCGTCCATTATGCCCTGGCGGGTGGCTTGTTCGTCCCGCAGGACAGCGATGTCTGCTTCCCTGAACCCCTGGCGTTTCAGGGCGGCGTACCAGGATACGCGCATCGTTGGCGGCGGCGGACAGGGCGGCCAGCCGGAGGCTTCCGGGTAGTTGCCGACGGCGATGATCAGGGCGCAGTCCGGTGGTGGCTGGGCGGCGTTGAAGCGTATACCGTCGAGGCGAGGGACAGGAGAACAAGAGGTACCAGGTGTTTATTTTTGGGCATAGCGGTGTTTATTAATGGGTTTATCGCGCTGCTTAAAGTTAATGAACTTTTTGAGTTGGGTTACATGGGGCGGCAAGTATCCGTGGCATATACGGGGCTAAACATTGTAAACCGGCAACACTCATAACCTTCTATTCCCATTTCCCTACCCTTACTTTAGCCCAGGATTTTCCTTATTTTAGCAAACGGCGAGTTCAAGGGCCTGCATAGCTGCAAAAGGCTGTACTTTTTTGGTTAACGATAGGTGAATGATGAATAACCGTTAACTGCGCTAATGAGCAGTACAGTATACGGTACAATATACGACGTAATCAGCCGCAGCCATAGCCGCACCTGGAAATCAATCCGCGACGGGCTGTGGAATGCCCGGCGTAGACGGAAGCGCTATTCCACAGCCCTGCTGCGCTAATGGCGGGACCAACGACGCAAAAGGCTCCTCTGCTTTAGCAGACGGAGCCTTTGCTAGTAGCCCACCTGGACTCGAACCAGGATCTTAGGTTCCGGAAACCTACATACTATCCCTTGTACTATGGGGTGGTTTGAAATCGGACATGTTAAGTCGGAAACGGGAAGCCCGGAGACCGAAGTCGAAATTTGCGTCGGCAAAGATAGCAAAGCCATCGCACCGGAGCAAATGCCGGGTGGTTTTGTTGCGCTTTTCTTAACGGAAGAAGGCCCTGCAATAAGTTCCGGCCCTAAAGTTCAGTACCCTAAAGTTTCGTTAAACCGGCGGGCAGTGGATTGATCTGCTACTGCCAGGTGTTATATCGAGGTAATGTCATTAGTCACCGGGCATTTTCCGGATGGCGCAAACTACAATAAAACATCATGAAACGATATATTTTTCAGATTTTCCTTCTGGGACTTGGCCTGGTCCTGGCCTCCTGTTCCACCTCCCAACCCGCCGGGCAAACAGTCGGCGAACGGCGCCAGCCAGGAGCGGATACCATTGAAGTGCAAAATGCCCTGACGCTGGTACGACTACCCCGCAGCGGGTGCCGGGCGTAAACTTCAATGGTTACAACGTCAGCATCCGCGGCGCCGTACCGCCTCTGTATATTGTCGACGGCGTCTGGATCAGTACCGCAGTTATTTCGAAGTACCAACGCGGTCAGCATTCATGACATCGCTTCGGTCGAGGTGCTGAAAGAGACCCTCCGAAACTACCATGTACGTATGTACGGTAAGCAGGGCAGCAACGGTGTGATCATTATCCATACCATAGGCGCGAATCCCGATGCGGGGAAATATCAGTGAGTAGAGTTGTTTGTTTTTCGTTTTTGGGGGCTTCAGGAATAGCCCCAGTAGGACAACAAATAACGAATAACGCAAAAAAGCCGGCGCGAATTTTCATATTCGCGCTTACTTTTTGCCCCTTATCCATGCCGCATCGCCTCCACCGGGTCCATCCGGGCAGCCTGCATGGCGGGGATAACACCGGAAACGATGCCCACCATGACGGAGACCGCAACGCCCAGCACCATATTGCCAAAGGAAAGGTACATATCAAATTCTATGACGTTGGAGAGGATCTTGATGATCGTGGAAACCAGCAGCATAGTGACCAGGTACCGCCGATCAGGCACAGGATGATGGATTCGATCAGGAATTCGAGCAGGATGACGTAGCGCTTGGCGCCGAGGCCTTCTTGATGCCGATGATGTTGGTGCGTTCTTTGACCGAAACGAACATGATGTTAGTACGCTAACGATGCCGACCAGCATGGCGAACAGGTACCGATGATGATGCCGATGAGGTTGAGTACGCCGAAGAAGCTGTCGAACACGCTGGAAATCATAGAGAGTTCGTTGAGGGCGAAGTCGTCGTCCTCCAGGGGCTTGAGGCGGCGCTTGGCGCGCAGGATGCCCTTGATCTCGTCCTTAAGTTGCTGCAGGCTGACATTTTCGGATGCCTTGACCGTTACGGACGTATCGAAAATCTGCCGGGCTTTTGAGGTTGGCCAGCCCGCGGGCATTGGGGTAAGAGACCATGACGACGTCGTCGAAATCCATGGGGTTGAGCAGGTCGTCCCCGCTTTTTCGATCACGCCGATCACTTCGTACTTGCGGTACTCATCCGGACCGTCCGTACCGATAGGCTCGATGCTGCCGAACAGCTCCTCGGCTACGTTGTACCCGATGACCAGCTTATTGCTGCCGTAGTGGTACTCGTTGGTCGAGAAATACCGCCCCTTGTAGTATTCCAGCCTGAACATTTCGTCGAACTCGAAGGACGAGCCGATGAGCACTGCCCCCTCGACGCTGCTGGAACCGAATTTGACCGTCTTGAACCCGATGACGACGTGGAAAGCGGAAAGCGCGGCGGTTTGGGATTTTCCTTGATCACCTCGTAGTCCTGATAGTCGGGGTTGGGGCGTTTGATGAGCTTCCACCAGTCCCCGCTGGCGTCCCGCCACTACCATTTTTTCACATAAACGATGTCGTTGCCGAGTTTTTCCAGGCTGCCGCGCACGTTGTCCTCCAGGGAGTCCACCGCCGACAGCACGCCGATGATGCAAAAGATGCCAATGGATATGCCCAGTAGGGAAAGGAAACTGCGCATCCGGTTGGAACGCAACTGCTGGAACGCCTGTGCTATGCTTTCGGAAAACACCCTGAAGATGATCATACGGAACTGCGTTTTTCGGCAGGGGCTAAGGTAGGGAACGCCCCCGGCTAACCTAATTCATTCGATGAATGAAACGGAAGAATGAGACTGGCGAAGAGGGCTGTTCACTACGGAGTTGTGGGTTCGCGGTACCGGTATTCGCCGTTCGGTGCCCGGATGCTGTCTTATGGCTACCCGTCTGACGTTGGATCCCGCCTTTCAGTATTAAAAGCGGGATACGTTGTTGTTTGTTGCCACGGGTAGCCTGCGGAGTAATACCTGACTCCGGAACAATTTCTCTAACCTAACGGACAACCGACAACTAACAACCGACAACAGGTTCCTTAGCGCATGCCCCCATTCCCCTACCCCCTCTGCACCCTCCAGGGCATAAGTGGAAAAAAGCTTCGCATCCGCATCCGCATCTGCAGCACGCCCCAGAGATACTTCTTTGACAATCCCTTTGGACATTTTGGAGGAGCCCTCGATCCGGTCGGTAAACGTGATGGGCACTTCTTTTAACCGGAAGCCCAACTGGTAGGCGGCAAACTTCATTTCGATCTGAAAGGCATAACCAACGAACCGGATCTTATCCAGGTCGATACCGACAGCACGCGGCGGTGGTAGCAGATGAAACCAGCCGTGGGGTCGTTCACCGGCATCCACGTGATGAGCCGCACGTAGAGCGAGGCGCCCATCGATAAAAAAAAATTCGGTCGAAGCTACCAGTTTTCCAGCTTGCCGCCCCGCACGTAACGGGAGCCGATACCAGGTCCGCCCCTCTTCGGCACAGGCGGCACGCAGCCGCCCAGGTCCCGGGGTTGTGCGAAAAGTCGGCGTCCATCTCAAAGAGATATTCGTATCCGCGCCGCAGCCCCCATTTGAAGCCGGCAATATAAGCAGTGCCCATAGTGAGCTTCCCTTTCCGCTCGATGAGGAAAAGGTACCGGGTAGCGCTCCTGCTGCCGCCGGGCAAGCTCCGCCGTGCCGTCGGGAGAGCCATCATCCACAATGAGTAAGTGAAAGTCCTGGTCCAGGGAAAATATCGTGTCGATCATCCTGGCGATATTTTCCCTTTCGTTATAAGTAGGGATAATGACTAAGCTATCTGCCAATTTTTTTTCTTTTTTGGTATTTCAAAGATAGGCTAATTTTTTTCTTTTCGAAATAGGGCAGGGGGCTACCCGTCTCAGGCTGAACGAACAGGCGGTTGATTGTTGTCAGTCGATCGTTGTTTGTCACCCCAAACCATTAAAAACCAACAAATTCCAGAAAATTGCCCCCGAACAACAAACTACTGGCAACCGGTTGATCTCCACAGGACGCCCCTGCCCCCCAAATCCTGTTCATCCTGTCTACCTAAACCCGGTAGCCATTTGTTTGCGGTTTGCTGTTCGCTGTTCGCATGGGGCTGGGCCGCCTAATCCTGTTCATCCTGTTCATCCTGTCTACCTAAACCCGGTAGCCACTTGTTTGCGGTTTGCTGTTCGCTGTTCGCATGGGGCTGGGCCGCCTAATCCTGTTCATCCTGTTCATCCTGTCTACCTAAACCCGGTAGCCACTTGTTTGCGGTTTGCTGTTCGCTGTTCGCATGGGGCTGGGCCGCCTAATCCTGTTCATCCTGTTCATCCTGTCTACCTAAACCCGGTAGCCACTTGTTTGCGGTTTGCTGTTCGCTGTTCGCATGGGGCTGGGCCGCCTAATCCTGTTCATCCTGTTCATCCTGTCTACCTAAACCCGGTAGCCACTTGTTTGCGGTTTGCTGTTCGCTGTTCGCTGTTCGCATGGTGTCCATCCTGTCTGGTGTTAGCCAAACGACATCCCATGTCCCCAAATTGTCTGTATTTTGCCCGCGAACTTACAGGAACCCCGTCAAAACACCTGTCTTATGAATAAAGTTTTTTTGCGCTGCTGCCCATCCTCCTCGCCTCGTTTTTGCCCGGTACCAAATTTTCATCAGCGGCTTCATGCCGGGCAGGGGCGTTACCGACATCGCGCTGGGGTATTCTACCGAATCCTTCAGCCGGTATGTGTTCGGGGACGAACAGCGGGACGCCCGCCTGACCACCGAGTCGATGAACCTCTTTGTCGAACACGGCTTCACCGATACCCTCTCTCTCGTGGTAATATCCCTTACCTCTGGATCGACGAGGAAAACCGGGGGCTCCAGGATGGCGGCCTCTTCATCAAGTACCGCAACCAGCATAAGCAATACGCCACCGGTTACCTCAACCTGATCACCTCTCTGGTACCTTGAGCTTTCCCTGTCCGGTTACCCGCGGGACACCGATACGCCCATCTACCTGCGCGCGCCCTCAACTTCCATACCCGCTTTCAGGGGCAGTACGTCTCCAGCTTTGGTTTTTTTCCAGCTGCAATCCGGCGTCGATTTCCAGTTCCTGGAAGAACTCCTGTAAGCTGTCCCCATCCTCTTCCGCACCGGCTTCGGCGCCCGGCGCTACTTTGCGGAAGCCTGGATCGAGTCCTATAACACCATCAACAGCGGAGCCGACACCCAGGTGTCCGGCGGCTCCGGGTCCCAATGGCTCCGCATCGGCGGCACGCTCTACGTGCCCGTCATCGTAAGCATCGGCCTCGTCTTTGGCGGCGCCCGCATCCTCAGCGGCAGGAATATCGGCTTGTCCACCCGCTGGAATGCAGGGGTGGTGTACCGGTGGGAGCGGTAGGGGGTATGTGTTTATGTGTTTATGTGTGTATGTGTTTATGGGTCAGTGAAACAATCCTTCCCAAAACAGAACTTTTCCCTCCGGAAAGTCATTTTACAAATAAAATTTCACAAACCAAGGCTTTGTTTTCCCGTATCCGGTATCCAGAAAAAGTGAGCCCTGAAGAGTTGGACGCCTACCTTGCCGCCGGCTGGCGCTGCATGGGTCAGGTACTGTTTATACCTCTCATTTCATGTTCTTCAGGTAGGAGGGCGGGAAACGGGTGTACTCCACCATCCCATCCCGGCTGCCGCTGGAGGGCTTTCGTTTTCCCGGAGCCAGCGCAGGTTATGGAGCAAGAATGAGCGTGCCTTCCGCATTGAAGTGGGTGCCCCGGCGAAGTACGACGAGCCAAGCAGCGGGTGAACCGCCGGTACGCCGGGCAGTTCCGCGGCGGGCGATCCGGGATGCGGAGGATGTGCTGAGCAACGGCAAGGGGCGCCTGGTACTCGACACCCGGGAGGTGGAGATATACGACGGGGCAAACCTCGCCGCGTTCAGCTTTTTCGACGTGGGGCGGCAAAGTATGTATAGCAAACAGGGCATCTACGATCCCGCCTACCAGAAATACAGCCTGGGCTTCTTCACCATGCTGGTGGAAATCGGGTACGCCCTGGAAAGGGGCTGCGAGTACTATTACCCCGGTTATGTGGTGCCCGGCAACCAGGAGTTCGACTACAAGCACCGCGTCAGTACCAGCTGGAGTATTTCGAGCTGAAAGACGGCGCCTGGAAACCCTTCCGCCAGCTCCGGGAAGAGGATATCCCCATCAACTACCTGCGCAGCCGCCTGGAGGAATTGAAGGGCGGTATGCAGGTCCTGGGTATCCCCTGCAATACGTTCGATTACCGCTATTTCGACATCCGTTTTTACGACAACCGCCCTTTTCCCTTCCTGGAGTTCCCCTGCTTCCTGTTATCCGGCTCCCGGGATAAGGAAAACCTCTGCCCGGTAGCCGTCTTCGACCCCATTCAAATGGTATATCACGTTTACAACTGCCGGATCTTCTACCGGGGGTGGAACACCTCGGCGCCTACCGCCAGTAGCTGCTGGGCGCCACGCCCTGTTTTTCACAACCCCGTAGCGGTCTTCGACATCCTGTGCGAATCCTGCGGTAGGGAGGAAACCCTCGATGCCCTGGCGCAATTTGCCCGGGATTGAAGGATATTCTTTAAAATTATTATTAGCTTACAGCCCCAAGATTTCAAGCGCTGACTACACCATGTTTGCAGAGAAGCATTACCCGGAAGCGATGCCCCCGAAGAACTCGACGCCTATCTGGCGAAAGGCTGGTACCGCATGGGGCAGACGATCTTTACAACCCATTTCCTGTGCTTTTACCGCGCCTTCTATTCTGCTGCCGTCTGGATCCGCCTCCCGCTCCAGGGATACGAGTTCCGCAAAAGCCTGCGCAAGGCTTTTTCGCCGCAACCGGCAGCGTTTCCGCGCCAAGGCAAAGTACCCGCTTCCCTCAATCCGGAAAAAGAACAGCTCTACCGGCGGTATAAGGCTTCCTTCCCGGGCATCCTCGCCCCTTCCCTGAAAGACTCCCTGCTCGACGGCGAGGATCTCAACATCTACAACACCTACGAAGTAGCCGTCTACGACGGCAGCGAACTGGTGGTACTCAGTTTTTTTGACCTCGGAAAGAACAGCGCCGCCAGCATCATGGGCATCTACGACCCCGACTACAACCGGCACAGCCTCGGGTTCTTCACCATGCTCATGGAGATCGATTTCTGCATGCAGCGCGGCATGGAGTTCTTCTACCCCGGCTACGTGGTGCCCGGCTACAGCCGCTTCGATTACAAACTGCGCATCGGCAGGGCAGAGGATATCGAATATTTTGACCTGCGGACCCAGGGCTGGCAGCCGTACAGCGGTACTCGCGCCTTCGGATGTCCCCTGAAAAAGATGGAAAACCGGCTGGACGACATGCAGCAGTTCCTCATCAGGAACAATTTCTGGAGCCAGAAACTCTACTATCCCTCTTTGATACCAACCTGTTCGGCTTCTGGCACGCTCCTTATTTCGACTTCCCGGTGTTCCTGCTCTGCTCGCCCCGGATCAACGCCAACAGTTTCCTCATACCGTCTACGACCCCCGCAAAGAGGCCTTCCAACTCCTGCGCTGCTCCCTCTTCGATGACCTGCGGTTCTACTTCAACGAAGCCTATACCGATTCTTTCGACCGCCGCAAAAACTTCCTCGACCTGGTGGTCGTCGAGGAAGTGCTGGTACCAGCAGCCCCAGGGAGAGATCCTCGCGAGGCTTTCTAGTTTGGGGTAGCAAACAACGATCGACAGGCAACAATCAACCGCCTGTCCGCTCAGCCCAGGGCTAATGGCCCTTCCTACCAACGGATGGAAAATCTTCAAAATTCGCTTACCATCTCCCGAAAATTAATACGGTAGATCTCTATCTTTGATGCCTGTAATCGCGTTGAAGTTTGTCGGCATACCAAACCACTGCTTACCACGAAAAACAGAAAGAATATATACCTACGAATCCTGGCAGGTTTCATTCCTTTCCTGGTACCTCAACTTCACCCTCTCCGCCCAGTTGCCCGTCACCGTTGCGGAGCTGACGGTAGAAGTGAATTTACAACAGCGAAGAGAATTTCTACTACGGCTTCGAGGTGGCGACCTCCTCATCGCCCGCCTCGAACTGCCGGACGGCAAGAGCCTGAAGGTATTCGAAGTCATCGAATATCCGGAAAACTCCCGAATCCTGGAATACGAAACGGAGGGCTTTGAGGACAAACGCCTGAAAGTATACGATCGCGGCATCTTTCAGTTTCGCCTGTACAATACCCACCGGCTGAAAAAGCGCGTCTGCCGCCTGCGCATCCAGCGCCTGCTTAGCAGCGCACCACCGCCGACTTCAACCCGGCAGTGCGTTGGGAGGAGCGGGTGGATACGATCTACAAGGTGCGGTCGGAAACCGTGCTGTCCGGTACGGAGGTGAAGGAAGTGCAGCAGCGCCGCCGCGTGCTGGTACGGGTGGACACCAACGTCGTGACCCTGCTCGACAAGGTGGAACGAATCTCCTCCCGCACCAACATCTCTACCGATAACGTCGCCTTCCTGGATTTCGAATTGCCCTCAAAAAACCGCTACGAGGCCGGCAGCAGCCGGCGACCCCAGTCTTTCCACTGAGGGTGGTATCCTGTACTTATTGGGTGGGTACCGGCGAAGAAGCCCGGGAATGGTATGAACATACCAACAGCAGCGCCGCCGCCCGGCTGGCTAAAGGTTTGGTAAAGGCGCAGTCAGCGCCGGGCTCATCTCCAGCGGCTATGGTGCCCTGGCCCTGCTGCTGGCCATCGAGGGCATCTCCGTTTTTCCAACCCTCCGTCCGGAGAGAATGTCGCTCTATGCCCTGCTGGCCGTCGAGGATGGCGAACGCCGGGAACTGTCCAAAGGCAACAGCATCGCCGGCTACGGGCGGGTCGACAACATCACCCAGGGCAAATTTTCCCTCCGTCTGCAAAACGACAACTACGTGGAGGGGATCAACGTCAACGTTAAAGTAGTAGCCGTGACGGTGACTAAAACCTACCGGGACGAGTATTACACGGAAACGGTAGAAACGCCGGTCAACCAGTCGACAACGGTGCGGGAGCCGGTCCTCCGGCGGTCGCGGGTGCCGGTGCTGGCAGCAGGGGAGATTAGATTGGTGCTGAGGTTAAGGCTGAGGCTGAGGTTGAGGAAAGGGGCGGTACTGGAAATCTTTTAAATTCCGTACCTTGCCCCCGAAAACAATCCTAACCAATTATGAACGTCACCACCGCATTCCAGGATGCCATCCTCGAAGGCATCCCCGAAGAGCTGCCCGCTTCGAAACCCTACGACCCCAACGTCAGCCACGCGCCCCGCCGCGTCATCGAAGGAGTCTTTCACCGAAAGGACAAGGCGCTACCATCAAGAATGCCCTGCGCTATTTCCATCCCCGCCACCACGAAGTGCTACCGCCGAGTTCGCCCGCGAGCTGGAAGACTATACCGCATCTACATGTTTCGGTTCCGCCCGGACTACGAGATGTACGCCCGCCCCATCGACGAGTACCCGCACCGCTCCCGCCAGGCGGCTACCATCATGCTGATGATCCAGAACAACCTGGACCCCAAGGTGGTAAAGCACCCGCACGAGCTGATCACCTACGGCGGCAACGGTACCGTCTTCCAGAACAAGGTACAGTACAGGCTGACGATGCAATACCTGGTACTATGTCCGACGAGCAGACCCTGGCGCTCTACCGGTACCATCCGCTGGGGCTCTTTCCTTCGCATAAGGACGCCCCGAGGGTGGTGGTTACCAACGGCATGATGATCCCCAACTATTCCAGCAAAGAGGATTATAATAAATACAACGCCCTGGGAGTCACCTCCTACGGGCAAATGACCGCCGGCTCCTTCATGTACATCAGTACGCAGGGCATCGCGCACGGCACCACCATCACCCTGCTCAATGCCGGGCGGCTGAAGCAGCTGGGCAAGGACAGCCTGCACGGCAAAGTGTTCGTCACCTCCGGTACCTGGGCGGCATGTCAGGCGCGCAATCCGTCGCCGCCGTCATCGCGGGGCGGTGGGCGTCATCGCCGAGGTGGACCCCGACGCGGTGCAGCAGCGCCTGATCGACGGCTATATCCAAAAGGGCAACATATTCACCGATCCCGATGCGCTGATCGCCCGCATGGAAGAATGCCGACGCAATGAGGAGTACCATCACGCTGGTCTACCAGGGCAATGTGGTGGACCTGTGGGAGAAGTTCGTCAAAGAAGAGGTGGAGGTGGAACTGGCCCGACCAGACCTCCCTGCACAATATCGAGGGGCTGGGGTATTGCCCCGCCGGCTTTACCTTCCAGGAAGCCAAACAACTGCTACCAAAGACCAGGTGCGCTTCATGGCGGAGGTGCGCGATACGCTGCGCCGCCACGTCAACGCTGTCAATGCCATGGCGGAGCGCGGCATGTACTTCTGGGACTACGGCAACGCCCTCCTCCTGGTGGGGTAAGCAAATCGGGCGCCGACATCTGGGAAAACAAAGAAGAAGGCCTGTTCAAATACGCCTCCTATGTGGAGGACATCATGGGAAATTTACCCATGTGCTTCGACTACGGCTTCGGTACCTTCCGATGGGTTTGCACCTCCGGCGAAAAAAAGCCGACCTGGACCAGACGGACGCCATCGCCGCCCAGCGCTCCGGGAGATTCTGGAAGAGGCTCCCGAAGAGATTCACCCGCAGCTAAAAGACAACATCCGCTGGATCGAATCGGTGGCGAGAACATACCCATCGTCGGCTCCAAATCCCGCATCCTCTATGCCGATGCAGAGGGTCGCATCCGGATCGCGCAGGCATTCAACGACGCCATTGCCCGGCGCGCCATCTCCGCCCCGGTCGCTTTCTTACCGCGACCACCACGACGTGTCCGGCACCGACTCCCCGTACCGTGAGACAGCCAACATTTACGACGGCTCCCGCTTCACCGCCGACATGGCGGTACACAACGTGATCGGCGACAGCTTCCGCGGCGCTACCTGGGTATCCCTCCACAACGGCGGCGGCGTCGGCTGGGGCGAGGTCATAAACGGCGGCTTCGGTATGGCGCTCGACGGCAGCCCCGAAGCCCGCCGCCGCCTGGAAAGCATGCTCTTCTGGGACGTCAACAACGGCATCGCCCGCCGCTCCTGGGTACCGCAACGAAGGGCGCCATGCACAGCGCGCAGCGGGCTATGGAACAGACGCCGGGGCTGAGGATCACTATGCCGTACGTGGCGGATGATGGGGTGGTGGAGCAGGCGTTGGGGAAGGGGTGATTGTGTAAATGTGTAAAAGTGTGAAGGTGTAAATGTGTTCATCTGACAAACCGCTTTACGCAGAGTTCAAGTGCATGGATGTATGGTTCCCGGTGATTCAGGAAAAAGTAATATATTATTCGGCTGCTGAATGAATGTCAGGACATGTTGAAAATAGAAGACATCAAAAAGGTTTATAAAAGTAATGACAAAAAAAATCAGAGGATATTTCATTGAGTTCAATGATGGTAGAAAGATTCATCTTACAAAGAGAAGAACAATTATTGCACTCCTGATTTTGATTAAATATGGTGAAGGAACAGAGGCGGATTTGGCTAAAGGCTCAAGTAAAATTCCGGAAATAAAGAAAACCTTATCTGGCAAAATTCCAGATGACTATATACAAGATTTTTATGGCGATGCAAACTAAGAAACCCGGAGATAAGCAAAGTTATTTCTCCTACAAGTGAAGACATATCAGACCTTCTCGCGGATAGGTCTAGATTCACTGATGATTGAATTCTCGGTTGAAAACAAAATGTCTTGGAATATTGATTTTATCACTGGCGGGCAGACAGCATTGGCGAGTTGCTTGATGGCATTTGTCCTCGAAACTGGAAATTCAAAATTGTCCGGAAAACCCATTAATCTTGTTATTTCAATAATGCTAATGTGTCTTCTTTCTTTTGAATATACAGGAATCATTGCACCGCCTCCGCTAACACTTACTGCAAAAGTAGGTAAAGGTTTGTCAATCGAGAGCGCCCGGATTCCGCTTGATCGAATTTGAAAAACACAATCATTTAAATTTACGTTTTTATCTACTCTCTCAAGTTTTTGTCTTGTTTTGGGCACATCAAAAGCGATGTCTTCTAGGGATATTTTACCTGTATATAAATCAATATATGTATTCCATTTCTTTGAAATGGGGATAGAATAGTCTCCAGTCTGAATAATCGATCTGAAACTTCTTTTTTAGTTCTTTTTTGGTGAAGTTAAACCCAAAAATATTCAGGTCCTTCCGAAAAGCAACAATATATATTCTATTCCTTGATTGTGGCACACCAAAATTTGAACTATCCAGAACCTCATAATAAGGGTCATAGCCAAGTTCATTCAGATTATTCAGGATCGTTTTGAAGGTTCGCCCTTTTTCTATTCGCATAAGGTTTGGGACATTCTCTAAAAATACTACTTTGGGCTGGCTGTGCTTAATTATTTCTGCGATCTTGAAATAAATAAGCCCTCTTGAATCCGTAAATCCTTTTCTTTTTCCTGCTATAGAAAAAGGCTGGCATGGGAATCCAGCACATAAAACATCTACATATGGGAAAGTTCTGGATTTGATGTCGTATATGTCATAAGTGTTATATTTGTCCAGGTAGTTTGCAAAGTATGTTTTTTCGTTATCCGGATTTATGTCACAAGAATAAAGGCATTTGCCTCCCAGGGGATCAAGAGCGATTCTGAATCCGCCTATTCCCGCGCACAAATCTGAATAACTGAATTTGTTTCCCATATCGCTAAATTAGATGATCGCACAAATATAGGCAAGTTTATACTAAAAAACAACACAAAAATGAACTATTATTTAATAACACGTAATATTTTAAATTAAAAACAAAAATATTTATCAATCTGTATTATCTTTATCGGCTAACCGTCTAACGTTGGACACGGTTAGAAGCAGGTAAGCCCAAGCAGCCTACGCGGTTGCGAACAGCGAATACCGAATCGCGAACTTGTCCAGCCCTAGATGGCTACCCTCTTTATTTAAAGAAATATGCTATACTAAAATGAATAGAATAAAGGAAATACTCGAAGAACAAGGGAGGACTCAAGCATGGTTGGTAAAACAGCTTGATAAAAGCTATACTGTGGTTACTAACTATTGCAACAATAATTCCCAACCTAGTATCCCAACTTTAGTGAAAATTGCCAAAGTTTTAGATGTTGATGTCAGGCAACTCCTTTATCCTACTAAAGTATCCAGTGAAGATAAAACTCGATAACGACTACCACACTATGAAGAAACAACTTCTTTTCCCAATCCTCTTTCTTTCCTTCTCCGCTTTTTACCAGCAATCATCCACAGACAGCCTCTACCACCTGGCAGTTAGCGACCTTTCCGCCTTTTCCAAACACATCACCGTCAAAGCGGAGACGGATTTCGAAAAGGCGAAAGCTGTGGTGGACTGGTATGCCCGCCATTTCGACTGGACGTACACGGACTATCAGAAACGCACCGTCCAAGACATCCTGCGGCGGCGCGGCGGCAACTGCAACGAGCTGGTATGGTGGTAAAGCCTCCCTGGAAACGCTTGGCGTGCCGATGCGGCGGGTGCGGGAGGTCAACTTGCATATAACCTCCGACCGGCGGCATACCGATGCGGAAAAGCGGGTAACTGAGATAGGCAACCAAGCCTCTGTCTTCGGTAAGCAACACAACGACCACGTCTGGCTGGAAGTATACGATCAATCCACCGGGCAGTGGATGCCCGCCGACCCCTCCCCTGGGCGTGGTGGTACTGCGCCCCTGGCTGGCTGCCCGCTATGCCTTTACGAAGCGGTATTCGCTGGATGCCAGCTCGGAGGACATGATCGCTCCCTTTGCCATTTTTGTTGAATCGGAAGAGGAGTGGATCAATCGGACGGCGGATTATGCCATCGAGGGGTTTAACCACCTGTACTACGTACCAGCTGGCAGAACTGCCATCCTGGAACCAGTGGGCAGAGCAGGTAGAACAACTGGACGGTACTGGCGCTGGTACCGCCTTTCAGGGCAAATCCAACCTGCACGAACACAGCGGCAAAATTACTGCCCTTGCCGAAACGTACCAACAGCTCAGACAAGAATTCCTACCACCGACCTGGGCATCATCCACCAAAACATCGACGCCTTTTCCCGCAGCCTGGTGGAAGGCAATTTCGAAGCGGTCGTCGATGCCTACACCCCCGACGGCAAGTTGTTCCCGCAGCGGGGTGATATTCGCCGGGGCGAGGAAGCCATCCGCCGCTACTGGACGCCGCCGGTACCGGGAAAGCCGCACCGTTCACCACCGTATCCGGTACCTCGAGGAGATCGTCGTGCAGGGCGATACGGCATACGACTGGGGTACTACAATGGCGCTACCCTTATGGGCGACGGTACCGGGAGGTATACTGGGAAGGCAAGTATGTCATCGTTTGAAAAAAACAGACAGACGAGGTATGGAAGATTTATCTTGATAGTTGGAACAATTTGTAGGGGAATACCTGGAGATAAATGGAAATACGTGGAAATACGTGGAAATACGTGGAAATACGTGGAAATACGTGGAAATACGTGGAAATACTGTGATAATTGAAATACATTGAAATACATTGAAATACATTGAAATACGTAGAAATACGTAGAAATGATCTGGCTGCATATCTGCCTCTGCTGATAATTGTTTAAATTAGGGGGGCGAAAATAAACGAAAAACCCCTTACTATGAGAGCGTTAGCGCTTACTTTCAGCTTGGGCTTGCTGGTTTTTTCCTGCGGCTCCGGCGGGCAGCAGGTAAGCGATCCTGACGGTGGAGCGCCGGAAAAGCCGGTACCGTCAGCCCGGATTCCCTCCGGAGACTGTATGCGGAATTTATGGTTGCCCGCACGGATTCTATGCCCACTTATCAGGTTAAAGAAGAGGGCAAGCTGTATCCCGTGGACGAAGCGCCGCTGGACACCGCCTTTTCGTATTCCGGGAACAGCTGAAGCGGACGGTAGCCGGCAAGGACGTCTTCTTTACCTGCTGGACGTCACCGCCAAAGACATTAAGGTCAGCTTCGGCGAGGAGGTGGCTTCGACGATTTTGTCGTGATGTGGGGCTGGATTCCAAGCAGCCGGACACCCTCCGGATTTGGCGGCTGCTGGCCCGCCTGCTGGCGGAAGGCGGAACCTTTGCCGACAATCGCGCCGCTTTTACTGCTCCCTACTACTTTTCCACCTGGTACGCCGCCGAGTACGACCCCGTAGATTATGGCACCATTGCCGGGGCAGGCGTGCGCCTGCGGGAAAGCCCCAGCCTGAACAGCCGCATCCTGAAAACCATCTCCCACGACATTGTCACCATCCTGGAGGAGGCGCGGGAGGAGGAGATCGGCGGAGAAACCTATCCCTGGATACGGGTGGAGCTGCTCAGCGGCACCCAGGGCTACGTGTTCGGCAAGTTCGTGGGCGACCCGGTGGGGTACCGCGTGGGATTCGAAAAGAAAACAGGCGGTACTGCTGGCGGATGGCCTTTTGCTGGCGGGGATTGAGGGGAAGGGGGGATGGGTATACTGTTTCACAGGCCGTCAGATTACATTCACTTCCGTCTCCAGCCAAATCCCGAATTTTTCTTCTACCGACTGCTGTACCTGTTCCGCCAAGTACCAGGATGTCCCTGCCGGTGGTATTTTACCGTAGTTGACCAGCACCAGGTATGCTTTTCATAGCAGCCGGCGCCGCCCAGGCGTTTTCCTTTCCAGTAAAGTACCTGTTCTACGAGCCAGCCGGTGGGATTTTCACGCGGCCGTCTCCGAGAGGGTAGTGGACGACGTCCGGGAACTGCTGCTGAAGCCGAAGGAACTGTTCGGGAGGCAGTTCGGGGTTTTGAAGAAACTGCCGGAGTTGCCCAGCACCTTCGGGTCGGGCAGTTTCCCGGAGCGGATGGCGATCACCGCCCGGCTGACGTCGTGGATGGTAGGTTCCGTTATGCCCTGGTAGTCCAGCGTCCGCCGGATGTCTCCGTAGGCTGTGTTGATGCGGTGGTTGGCTGCGGTGAGTTCCAGGGATACCCGCGTGATGCAATACAACCCCGGAGTTCTTGTTTGAAGATGCTGTCCCGGTATCCGAACCGGCAGGCTTCCTTTCCGAAGGAGTGGATGGCGCCGGTGTCCATCTCTACGGCTTCCAACTGGTGAAAGACTTCGCTGAACTCACACCCATAGGCGCCGATATTCTGGATGGGCGCGGCGCCGGTGGTGCCGGGGATGAGGGACAGGTTCTCGATGCCGCCCAGCCCGCGATCCAGGCACCACAGCACGAGTTCGTGCCAGTTTTCCCCGCCGCCGGCTGATACCCATGCCCGGTACCGCCCTTTTTGCCGGTGATGGCCTTTCCCCGGATATTGTTCTTAATGACGAGCCCCTCCAACTACCGGTGAGCAGGATGTTGCTCCCGCCGCCGAGGATGAACTACCGCCCGCCCCGCCATTTCCGGGCGACTTCTCGCAGCTCTTCGGTACTGTGCACTTCGGTGAAGTAGCGGGCGTTGGCTTCCACGCCAAACGTGTTGTATGCCTTAAGGGAAATGTTCTCCTGTATCTCCATGCGTTGTTCTGCGGCGGTTGAATTAAAATGAGCCAACAATCAACAACAATATAACAATATAACAATATAATAATATAATAATATAACAATATAACAATATAACAATATAACAATATAACAATATAACAATATAACAATATAACAATATAACAATATACCTCCCCTCCCCTAATCCACCACCACCTCAAACCCCCACAATCCTTTCTTCATCAGGAGTTCCGCCTGTTCTCCCCGTTGCCTTTCCGGCAGCAGGGATAACGGCTTTTCACCCGCCGCAGCTGTCCCTGATAGTAAAAAAAAGTGTAATATCCGGCAGGCGCCACTTTTTCCCCTTCGATCAGGTGAAGCGATCAGAGAAGAAAGTATGTTCCTCAAAAAACTCCACCCGTTTGGTACGGGGTGCCGAAAAGCTGAGCAGCCGGTTGCTTACGCTGGCAAAGAACGGAGCAAACAAGGTACAGAAAACGACGAAAAACAGGTAGAGCTGCACTTTTTCGATCGTATTCCCTACCTGCCGGCTGAAATGCCAGTACCAGGGCAGCGCCCAGCAGCGCTCCGATAGACATGCCGTACAGCGCCAGGCGGCGCATGCCGATGGTGCGGTCGAACCAGCGGAACTCCAAAACGTACAAAGCGATCAACCCGATAACGAGCAAAACGATCAGCAGCGCCTTAAAGCGAAGCATAAGCAAAGTTTTTTTGAGGCCGTAGGGACGCAAAGGCTCTATTGCCTAAGCCATGGCGCTTGCGGTTTATCCCTGCTTGTTCCCTCCTGGCGGGATAAATCGCAAGCGAAACTCAGGCTACCCGTCTGAGGTTGGACACTCCATGCCTCCTGATCACGTCGTTGTAGCTCGTTTATCAGCTCCCCTCGACTTTCTGCTGTCCAGCGTGATTCACTTCACTCACGCCGACGGATCGCCCTCAGACGGGTAGCCGAAACTCACTTAAGTGAGTTCGAACTGCAGTTTGGCCAGGGAGTTGTAAATCCCGTTTTCGATCGTGGAGAGCTCTTCGTGGGTGCCCTGCTCGACGATCCGGCCGTTGTCGATGACGCAGATCCGGTCAACCTCCCGGATGGTGGCCAGGCGGTGGGCGATGATGATCGAGGTACGGCTCTGCATGAGTTTGCTCAGGGCGTCCTGCACGGCCTTTTCCGACTCGGCGTCCAGTGAGGAGGTCGCCTCGTCGAGCAACAGGATTGCGGGATCCTTCAGGATGGCGCGGGCGATGGCGATGCGCTGGCGCTGCCCGCCGGAGAGTTTGACGCCGCGCTCGCCGACAACCGTCTCCAGCCCCTCCGGAAAGGAGCGGATGAAGTCCCAGGCGTTGGCTTTTCGGGCGGCTTCGATCACCTCTTCTTCGGTGGCTTCCGGTTTGCCGTAGAGGATGTTTTCCCGGATGGTGCCGCCGAAGAGGATCACTTCCTGCGGCACGATGGCTATATTCCGTCGGTAGGCAGCCGTGTCGATGTCGTAAATGCTGCTGCCGTTCACCCGGATGTCGCCACTGTCTACCTCGTAAAATTTAAGCAGCAGTTGGACGATGGTGGATTTTCCGGCGCCGCTGGCCCCCACCAGCGCCACTTTCTGCCCGGCGCCCACCTGCAGGTCAAGCCCTTTCAGTACGGGGACGTCCTTCCGGGTAGGGTAACTGAAGTGTACGTTCTCATAGCGGATATTCCCTGCCAGGGTGATCTTTTCGACTTTATGGCCCGGCGCCACATCCACCTCTCCTTTCTCTTTGAGGATTTCCCGGATGCGCTCGGTGGCTCCTACAGCCCCCAGGATTTCGGTGTAGAAATTGCCCAGGCCGGCAATGGCACCGCCCAGGATGCCTGTGTAGACTACAAATTCGATGAGCTGGCCGGCGGTCATGGCCCCGCTTTCCAGCATCCGGGCGCCCTGCCAGATGATAAAGAAAAGGGCGCCAAAGAGGAAAGTGATGATAAATACCGAGAAGAGGGCCCGCCAGCGGGCGTAGTGCAGGGATACTTTGACCACCTTGTCGATGGCGCGGCCGTACCGCAGCGCCTCGAACAGTTCGTTGGTGAAGGCTTTGACCGCCTGGATAGCCTGTATGGTCTCATTCAGCGCCGTATTGGAATGAGCCAGTTCCTCCTGACGGCTTTTGGACAGTCGGCGGATGAAGCGGCCAAAAAACATCGCCCCGATGACGATGACCGGGAAAGTACCGAGCATGATGAGCGATAATTTGGGCGCGCGAATGGCCAGGAAAGCGATGCCTGCCACCAGGATGATCACCTGCCGGATGAACTCGGCCAGGGTGATGGAAAAAACGCTGTACAACTTCTCCACATCGGCGGTCAGGCGGCTGACCAGTTCCCCGACCCGGCTTTGTTCGAAGAAGACGATCGGCAGCGTCACCAGCTTCTGGTACAGGGCCTTGCGCACATCGGCAATCCCTTTCTCGCTGACGATGGCAAAGAGCAGGACGCGCAGGTAGGAAACAACGCCCTGGGCAACGAGGACCGCCAGCAGCACCCAGCCGATCTGCCCCAGCGTTATGTCCATTTCTGCATTGCCCTGAGCCACGTCGACCATCAGCCCGGACAGATAGGGAAAGAGCATGAACACCAGGCTGGAGAGGAAAAGGAGGATCAGGCCGAATACAAAAGGCCAGCGGTACGGCCGGATGAACCGAAAGACCTCGGCGGCTTCCATTAACTTTTCACGGTTCAGCTTCGCAGGTGGCGCTTCGTTGGTTCGCCTTCGCATTCCCATACTTCTGTTGTTTGTCGCGAATAAAAAACTGCATTATAACACTTTTTTTCGCCAGAAGTTAAATATGAATTTCTCCCATACAAATTTCTTGGGAAAAAAATGTAGTTTTGTGCCTGCTCCAGAATATGCCCCGGTTTTGCAGAAAAAGAAGAAATGGCGAAGCGCATTTTGGCGGTCCCCGCCTGGTGTTTTCCCTGTCGCTCGGCCCTGAGATCCATTTTGAACTTTACCAGTACATCGATTTTCGGAATAAAATAAGCAGTAAATCCCACAGCTTATGCAACGACTTCTCGTCCTTTTGTTCCTGTTCTTTTCTTATTTCCCGCTTCGGTCCCAGGTCATTGACTTCGGTGTCAGCTTCGGCGGCATGTTCTACAGCGGCGACCTGGCCACCAGCGACGTCCGGCAGATGATCCAGGAGATGCGCCCTGCCGCCGGCATATTCTGCCGCCTGGTCAACAGCCGCCAGTTCTCCACCCGGTTCAACCTCAATTTCGGCGCCATCCAGGGCGACGACGCCCGGACGGCCAACGAGGCGCGGGGGCTCAGCTTTGAGAGCCAGATATGGGAGTTCAACGTCATCGGCGAATGGCATTCCCTGCGCATCCGCCATACAGAATACAGCTCTACCTTTCCCTACCTGTTCGGCGGAGCGGGCTTTTTCCATTTCAACCCCAAAGCGGAAGCCAATGGCGAACTGGTGGAATTGCAGCCCCTCGGGACGGAAGGGCAGGGCCTGCCTTCTTATCCGGGCGCCTATAACCGCCTGCAGCTCAGCTTTCCTTTCGGCGCCGGCATAAAGGTGATCAACCGGAAAGTGACCGTTGGCTTTGAAGTCGGCGGGCGGTTCCTGCTCACCGACTACCTCGACGACGTGAGCGACACGGTGGTCAACCACCGCGATGTGTTCGAAGGCAACGGCCCGGTGGCAGCGCAGCTGAGCAACCCCAACCTGGGAGGCCTGGAAGGTATCGACCAGACGTACCGCCGGGGCAGCGAACGCCGGGACTGGTACTACATGATGAACATCACCTTATCCTACAACTTCGGGCAGGCCATTCACAAAATGATGTCAGACCCGGTCCCGTGCCCGAAGTGGCGGCTTTAACTTGTCGGGGGGAACCAACAACGGCATTCCGCTCCCGGCGGGCAAACAACTGCCGATATTTGCCGCTGGCTGTTAACCTTCGGCCGCCAGACGTAATTTATCCCGGCTTTGATGCGTTATAGGGCTGTCGAAAATTCCGCTGCTTTCAGTCGGGAAATTCGTTTTTTGCCTAACTTGGGTGTTTAATCACACTCTTTCAATCCCATCAAGCTATGAGGAAGTTTTTTGTTGCTGCTATGCTGCTGTTCATCATCCCTGTCTATTCCAGCCTGCACGCCCAGGGCACCGAACTCGGCATCATGGCAGGCGGCTCTCTGTACAGCGGAGACCTTTCCCCCCAGGAGTTCGGCCTGTACATGGAGGATGTCAGCCCCGCCTTTGGCTTTTTTGGCCGGTTTAACATCAGCCGGACCTTCGCCCTGCGGCTGGGGCTGTCCCTGGGCAAAATATCAGCCTCGGATGCGGACCACGGCAGGGAGGACCGCGGCCTCAACTTCCGCACCAACATTACGGAATTTGCCCTCACCGGGGAGGTCAACCTCTTCAAGCTGGGCAGCTACCAGGACCGGGGCGTCATGCCTTACCTCTTCGGAGGGGTGGCGGCCTTCCACTTCAACCCGGAAGCTCAGTTTGACGGCGACTACGTCGAACTGCAACCCCTCGGAACGGAAGGCCAGGGGCTGCCCGGTTACGAAGCCCCATACCAGCTGACGCAGCTGGCCCTGCCGGTAGGCCTGGGCGTCAAGTTCCTGCTGAACGAAACAATCACCCTGGGCCTGGAATTCGGCGGCAGGAAACTGTTTACGGATTACCTCGATGACGTCGGCTCCGTCCAGGTCAACTACCTGGATGTCCTGGAGGGCAACGGAGAACTGGCCGCCCGACTGAGCAACCCCACCCTCAAGGACCCTGGCCCCGAAACGGCCGATTACCGGCGCGGAGGAGATTTTAAGGACTGGTATTACTTCGGCGGCCTCACCCTGTCCTTCCGCCTGCAGGGCAACGGCGGCGGCGGTTTCGGCCGGGGTAAAGGAATCGGCTGCCCGACTTTCTAGCGCAAAGTCAATGCCAAAAAAATTAAACGATAATTTGTTTTCTATATTCGAAAATGGGAATTTGTGTTAAATTTGCGTTAAGGGCTTGCAATAAACGACACTTCCCATGAAAAGAATCTTGGTGCTCTGCACCGGTAACTCCTGCAGAAGCCAGATGGCCGAAGGCTATCTCAAATTCTATACCCAGCAAAGCGCCGAAATTTTCAGCGCCGGGCTGGAAAGCCATGGCGTCAACCCCTATGCCGTAAAGGCAATGGCGGAAGACAGCATAGACATTGCCGGCCAGCACTCCAAACCGGTAGACGTCTTCAGAGGCCAGCATTTTGACTACCTCATTACCGTCTGTGATGAAGCCACCCAGAAGATGTTGAAAGGCATTTCTTTCAGGGAAAAACTCCACTTCAGCATCCCCGACCCCGCCGCCTTCGAAGGAGAATACGAACGCAAAATCGAAGAGTTCCGCCGGGTGCGGGAGATCGTGAAGAAGCATATGCTCCGGTTCATTGGCCGGGCGCTCCACGAAAACACCGAGGCAGCCGCCGGTTAGGCTGCTGCTGCGGCATCAGATAAGGAAAAACAAGAGGGCCATTCCGAACGCATCCGGAATGGCCCTCCTGCTTGGAAGAGCCACTTTCAAGTGGCCCGTAATACTTCAGAAAATATACCGCAACCCCGCCTGCAACTGCCAGCGGGACAACAGGCTGAAATCATCCGTAAAGGTCGATACCAGCGTCGGGTCGAAGCTGTACGTCGGGATTTTACTGTCGTCGACCGTAACGCCGATGGGCTGAGTATTGGTCGGCAACTGGCGGACACCCCAGTCGCTGCTGATGAAATTGCCGACGTTAAGCATGTCCAGGCTGAGCTGTACGGTGTGTGTGCGCTGGCCCACCTTCAGGTTGAGGTCCTGCAGGACGCGCAGGTCCCAGCGGCTGTACCAGGGGCTGAGGATGTCATACTTCTCGGCATAAGCGCCGCGGTTGCTGCTCAGGTAATCGTCCTGGGCGATGAAGGCGGCCAGGGCGTTGCGCTGGGCATCCTGTTCGGCCTGCGTTTCGCCGGAAAACTGCATTTGCTGCAGGTCGCTTTCTGTGGGGATGTAGATCAGGTCGTTGAGGCCCGAACCGTCGTTGTTGATGTCCCCCGAATAAGTATAAGTGAACCGGCCGCCCCGGGCATACTCGAAGAACAGGGCAACGGTGGTGGCCCAGGTTCCGCCGCCGTACTCAAAGCGTTTGTTGGCGGAGCCGACGAAGCGGTGGCGGTTGCCGTACAGAGAGGGCGTCTCTCTGGGAATGTTGACGTGGTTGATCGCCGGGTTGCGGTCGTAGGCGTCGCCCGAGATTTCCGCTTCGATGGAGCTGGCGTCTTTGGCGTCGAGGTAGTTGTAAGCCAGGCTGGCGTACAGTCCGTTGCGGAAAGTCTTCTGGATTTGCACGGTGGCGTTCAGGGAATAACCGACATCCGTATTGGTGAAGACATAACTGTTGACCGGGATAAAGAAATCGGGGGCCACTTCGTGCATTGCCTTTTCAGCATTGTCGTAAACCGGGCGGTCGTCGACGCCGCCCAGCCGGTCCGTTGGCGGCCGGAGGCCGTAGTTTCTCACCATCATGCCGTTGATGTCCTGCGTGTAGATCAGGTCGCCGGAGATGATCCAGCTGTTGCCGAAGCGTTTGTCAATTCCGAGGTTGCTGCGCCACACCTGCGGGAACTGAAAATCGGGGGAGGTCATGGTGTAGAAGAACCAGTCCGGGTTGGCCACCTGGTTGCCGATCCAGACGAAGGGGAAGCGGCCGGAGAACAGGCCGGAGCCGCCGCGCAGCTGCAGGCTGCGGTTGCCCAGCACGTCCCAGTTGAAACCGAGGCGCGGGGAGAACAGGGGCGTATTGTCCGGAAGCTGGGTATGGTCGAACATGACCGGGTTGCCGTCGGTGTCGTACCAGGTAATCGCCGGGTTATACCCCGCCCCGGGATTGTTGACGGCATCGTAAACCCCACCTTTCCGGTCGATGTTTTCCCGGATCTTTTTGTCGGTGTCGAAATACAGGGGCATATCCATGCGCAGGCCGAGGGTCAGCTTGAAGTCATTGCCGACCAGGATTTCGTCCTGCAGGTAAACAGCCCACTGGCCGACATTGGTCTCCGCCAGTGCCCAGCCGGTGCCCTCGTAGCCGGGCACGCCTTCGGTGACCTGCATGTTGTTCGTCTCAAACAGGTTGCGGGCATGGTCCACGACCGGGTTCATGCCGCCGGCGTTGACGAAACTGACAAAGTCCTGCACGCTGGCGAAGCCCGGGCCGAACGTGCCGCCGTCATAAGGAACCCCAAAGGGTTCGTATACGCCCAGGTTAAAGGAGTTGTCGAAGTTGAAACGCTCCAGGGAAGACCCGATGGTGAGGGTGTGGTTGCCGAGGTAGAGGTTGAAGTTGTTGGTCACCTGGTACACATCCTGGTCGAGCCGGTTGTGGATGGAGAACGGCTCGTGGCCGGCAACGATATAGCGGATGCCGTCGCGGTTGATGTTGAGCACCGGGAAGGGAGCGGATAAGGGATCCCGCGAGTCGCGGAAGGCCGTGTAGCCGGCCTGCAGTTTGTTGGCGCCCCAGTTGCCGAAGATGGACCGCAGTTCGACGATGCCGGAGTGGATGACGTTATTGATCTGATAGCCGGAATTGTAGAATTGCAGGGTGGTGGCGTCGGGCCCGCGGCGGCCCAGGGCGGAGGGGTGAGCCGGTTTTTCCTTGGAGGCGTTCAGGAAATTGTACGTGGCCGTGAGGCTGTGCTGGTTGTTGATGACCCAGTCCAGCTTGACGATGCCCTTTTCGTTGTCGGTATTGTGGATATAGCCTTCATAGGGGCCGGTTTCGTAGCCGAAGGCATCGCGCAGGGTATTGGAGACCAGCTCCAGGTCCTGGGCTTCCACCCGGGAGATGTTTTCCCCGCTGAGCCCCGGCCGGGCGGCGACGAAGTTGGCGCCCTGGTCCTCGCGGCGTTCGACTTCGGCGTTGACGAAGAAGAAAAGCTTGTTGCGGATGATGGGGCCGCCCAGGCTGAAACCCGCCTGGATCTGGCGCAATTCCGGAACGATAATATCCGTGCTGCTTACTCTCGATCCGGTCATATCCTGATTGCGGTAGAACCCGAAAACCGTCCCGGTGAAATCGTTGGTGCCGCTTTTGGTCACCGCGTCGACGGAGGCGCCGGTAAACCCGGCCTGGGTGACGTCGTAGGGGGCTATGGAGACGGTGATCTGGTCGATGGCGTCCAGGGAGATGGGCTGGGCGTCGGTCTGGCCGCCGGGCGTGGCGGCGTCCAGGCCGAATGGGTTGTTGAAGATGGACCCATCCAGGGAGAAGTTGTTGAACTGGTCGTTGCGGCCGGCGAAGGAGTTGCCGTCCGAGGAAGGCGTCAGGCGGTAGTAGTCGGCGGCGGAGCGGGAGATGGTCGGCAGTCGGCGCAGCTGGTCGGAAGTGATGTTGGTGGTGGCACCGGTGCGGTCGCTGTTCAGCAGGGGGTCCGCATTGGCCTGCACCACCACTTCTTCCAGTTCCAGGGCGCTGCTCTTCAGGTCGATGTCAACCGTAAGCTTTTGGGCCAGGCTCAGGAAGATGCCTTCGACCTTGCCGGGGTCGTAGCCCAGGTAGTTGGCTTCGACGACGTACGGCCCGCCCACCCGCAGGTTGGGAAGGGTGAACCGGCCGTCTTCCCGCGTGGTGGTGCCGTATTGGGTTCCGGAAGGCAGGTGGATGGCTACCACCGTCGCAGCGTCGAGCGGGTTGCCCTCGTCGTCGACGATGGTGCCGGCAAGGGTAGCCGTGGTGACCTGGGCGTGAAGGCTGTTTAAGCCGGCAAGGAATAATGCCGACATAGCCAGGAGGAGTTGAAGATGTTTCATATAACTAGGTTTGAGTGATGGATAATCGGCCAGGATGCTATGGTAAATTTAGCACAACTTTTTTAACCTCCGTTTTACTATAGGTAAACAATAGATTAATTTAGGCCTTTTCCGGACCGGAAAAAATTGTTTCAGTGGAAATAATTAACCGGCAGTTAACGCAGTTTTTTTTATTTGTAGCCTGTTAAGCCCTAATTTGCCCGGCTTTACATTCAGCAATCAATCAAAATACATGAAAAAAGCGGATCTGACCAACCGAGACCTCAGCTGGCTGTCCTTCAACCACCGCGTGCTGCAGGAAGCGCAGGACGAGCGCGTGCCCCTCTACGAGCGCATCAAGTTCCTGGCCATTTACAGCTCCAACCTCGACGAGTTCTTCCGGGTGCGGGTGGCTTCCCTGCGCAGCTTCAAAGACCTCCGGAAGAAGGACCGCCGGAAACTCGACCTCGAGGTCAGGCCCAAAAAAGAGCTGAAGCAAATCCGCAGTATCGTGCACGAACAACAGGAGGCTTTCGGCAAAATATTCCGCGGACAAATCCTGCCTGAACTGGCAGCGCAGGGCATCCACCTGGTCCGGGATACCGACTTCACCGAAGAACAGCAGGCTTTTGCCCGGCGGTTCTTCTTTGAAAAAATTTACCCCCATACCTATGCCATTTTTCTGGAGCCGGACGACGAGGCACCCTTCCTCCAAAACCGGGATCTCTACTTCGTCATCGAACTGGAGGGCACCGAACAACTCGCCCTGGTGGATATCCCTTCCGAAAACCTGCCCCGGTTCGTCGCCCTGCCTTCCGGCGGCCAGGGCCAATATATTACCTTTCTGGACGATATCCTCCGCTGCAACCTGGAGGAGCTGGTGGACCAGCCCTTCCTGGGCGCTTACGCCATCAAGCTGTCCCGCGACGCCGAGCTGTATATCGACGACGAATACTCCGGCGACCTGCTGGACAAGCTCAGGAAGAGCCTGGAAAAACGCAACGTCGGATCGCCTACCCGCTTCCTCTATGATTCTGATATGCCTGCGGATCTGCTGAAACGCCTCCGGAATCTGCTGGGCCTGAGCAAGGACGACCTCATCCCCGGCGCCCGGTACCACAATTTCAACGACTTCTTCACCTTTCCTGACCCCACCGGAAACCCCGCCCTGCACGACCCGCCTATGCAGCCGTTGCCGCATCCGGAGCTGGAAGGGCAGGAGCAACTCCTCCCGTTCCTGGCCCGGAAAGACGCCATGCTGCACTTTCCGTACCAGAAGTACGATTACGTGCCGAAACTGATCGCCGAGGCAGCCGCTGACCCCCGGGTGGCGAGCATCAAGATCACCCTCTACCGGGTAGCCTCCCGGTCGGCCATCGTCGAATCCCTGCTGAAAGCCCGGGAGAACGGCAAGCAGGTCACCGCCTTCATCGAAGCCAAGGCGCGCTTCGACGAACAGTCCAACATCTACTGGGGGGAACAACTCGACAAGGCGGGCGCCGATGTGTTCTACAGCTATCCGGGCATCAAGGTCCATACCAAGCTGTTGCTCATCCAGCGGGAGGAAGAAAATGGCCTTAGAAATTACGCCTTCCTGGGCACCGGCAACTTCAATGAAAAAACGGCCCGGCTGTACGGCGACCACGCCCTGCTGACCGGCGATGCGCGCCTGGCCGATGAGGTCGCCCGGATTTTTATGCTGCTCGAAAAAAAGGTGCTCATCCCCCGGTGTGAAAACATGTTCGTTTCCCCCTTCACTACCCGGGAGCGGTTCGCCGGGCTGATCGAACGGGAAATGGGCCACGCCCGCAACGGACGGGAAGCATACATGATCCTGAAGATGAACAGCCTGGAAGACCCCGCCATGATCGAAAAGCTGTACGGGGCCAGCAAGGCCGGCGTGAAAATACAGCTCATCATCCGCGGCATCTGCTGCCTGGTGCCGGGCGTGGAGGGGCTGAGCGAGAACATCGAGGCGGTAAGCATCCTGGACCGCTTCCTGGAACACGCCCGGGTGTACATCTTCGGCAACGGCGGCCGGGAAGTCATGTATACCGCCTCCGCCGACTGGATGACCCGCAACCTCGACCACCGGGTGGAGGCCGTCATGCCCATCCTCGACGTGTCCGTCTATCGGGAACTGCGCCACATCATTGCCCTCCAGCTCCGGGACAACACCAAGGCCCGGCGGATCGATGCGGAGCAAACCAACGCCTACAAAGAAGAAGGAGAACAACCGGTGCGGGCGCAGCTGGAAATTTACCGGTTCCTGAAAGAGAAAGCCGGGTAGCGGGCGCGATGCTAAATTGTGCCCCCTCCGGTGGTGGGAGGATTTAGGCATTAGGTTTTGGGCGTTAGGCGCCTGTTGAGTGCCCGGTTAGGCCTGGGTTGCCCCTAAAACCTACAGCCTAAGATTTACCCGGCCGGCCGGACGGGCCTAAAACCGGGCAAGGGGCACAAAAAGGAATCGCCCCCCGGGTAGCCGATAACAGATCAATTCATTTACAAACAGTTTACAAAAAATTGATTTTTTGATAATATGTTGAAAGGGCAGCCGGAGCGGTTAGGCCTTACCTTTGCGCATGTTTACGATTCCTCCGGAGATTCTCTGTTGGGAGGAGGAGAGAAAAATAAAAAAAAACGGATATAGTTTATAATAAAATCAATATATTAGCCATTAATAAATTGGCTTTCTACAACAATTACCAATTCCTGTTGTGGGGATACCCCGGCCCGGCGGCGGAATGTGCACAAAAATGCTGACATAATGACTGGCACCCAGATCCGTAGCATCGAAGAACAAAACCGCATCATTGAGCGCTATTACACCCTCCAGTCAAAGTTCTACGACGCCACCCGCTGGGCTTTCCTCTTTGGCAGGAGGCAGGCGATCCGGCAACTTCCCTTTCCCATTGAAGCAAAGGTGAACATCCTGGAAGTGGGTTGCGGCACGGGATACAACCTGAAACAACTGGCCCGCTGGCTGCCCAATGCCTCCATCACCGGCATGGACGTTTCGCCCCACATGATCGACAAGGCGAATAAAGCGACGGCTAAATTCTGGCATCGCGTGGATTTGCTGGAAGAACCTTACACCTACGGCAGCCGGCAATTCAACGGCCAGATGGATGCCATCCTCTTCTCCTATTCTCTTACCATGATCAACCCCCACTGGCAGGAAATCATCCGGCAGGCAAAAGAGGACCTCCGCCCCGGGGGGCTCATCCTGGTAGTCGACTTTCACGATTCCCGCTTCTCCTGGTTGAAGGCGCACATGGGCAACCACCACGTGCGCATGGACGGGCACCTGCTGCCGTTCCTGAAGAGCGAGTTTAAAACGATGAACACCGAAGTGCAGCCCGCCTACGGGGGCGTTTGGGAGTATTTCACCTTTATGGGCCGAAAAGCCGCAAGGGAATAGAAACAGGGTTTGCCTGATGGAGTCCCTGCGCAGTTATTGGTTCTCCCCGGCTGGCTCGGGGTGGATTTGGTTATTGCTCAGCTTCTAAGGCTGGACAAGTTGCTGTTGTCGGTTGTCTGTTGCCGGTTACTCACGCCTAAGTCCGGATAAACTTTCGTGGCATCTTTTCGCCACGTGCGTACCTTGCATGAGAAACTGCTAGCCGAGGGGAACCAACAACCACATCCTGCTCCCAGAAGGAAAATAACTGCCCTGGAACTTCTTTCCCGGCGCATTATCTGTTATGGCCTATGCGGTAAATAGGCACAAAATTCCTACCTTAATCCGGCATTTCCTAACCATCCCTTAAACTCAGACAGCTCTATGAAGAACCGCAAGATTTTGCTTACCGAGAAAGAAATTCCGGAAAAGTGGTACAACATCGTCCACGACATGCCCAACAAGCCGCTTCCGCCGCTGCACCCGGGCACGAAACAGCCCATCGGGCCGGAAGCCCTGGCGCCCCTCTTCCCCATGGAACTCATCAAACAGGAGGTGGCTACCGACAAGTGGATCGACATCCCGGAAGAAATCCGCGACGCCTACAAGCTCTGGCGCCCGACACCCATGTACCGGGCCTACGAGCTGGAGAAGATGCTCGACACCCCGGCCAGGATTTACTACAAATACGAGGGGGTGAGCCCCTCCGGCTCTCATAAACCAAACACCGCCATCGCCCAGGCCTACTACAACAAGCAGGAAGGCGTGAAGCGCATCACCACCGAGACCGGCGCCGGCCAGTGGGGCAGCGCCCTGAGCTTCGCCTGCCAGCACTTCGGCATCGAATGCGAGGTGTACATGGTGAAGATCAGCTACAACCAGAAGCCCTACCGCAAGATCATGATGAATACCTGGGGCGCCAAGGTGTACGCTTCCCCGACCAACCTGACCCAGGCAGGCCGCCAGATCCTGGCGGAGGACCCCGACTCGCCGGGCAGCCTCGGCATTGCCATCTCCGAGGCCGTGGAGCGGGCCGCCACCGACGACAACACCAAATACGCCCTGGGCAGCGTGCTCAACCACGTGCTGATGCACCAGACCGTCATCGGCCAGGAGGCCGTCATCCAGATGGAGAAGGCGGGCGACATGCCGGACATCGTGGTGGCGCCCTTCGGCGGCGGCTCCAACTTCGCCGGCATCAGCTTCCCCTTCCTGCGCCTCAACCTGGAGGAAGGCCGCAACATCCGCTGTATCGCCAGCGAGCCGGCATCCTGCCCCAAGCTGACCCGAGGCGTCTTCCGCTACGACTTCGGCGACACGGTGGGCATGACGCCCCTGCTGCCCATGTATACCCTGGGCCACACCTTCGTGCCGGCGCCCATCCACGCCGGCGGCCTGCGCTATCACGGCGCCGGCGTAGTGGTCAGCCAGCTTTTGAAGGACAAACTGATCGAGGCCATCGCCCACGACCAGGTGGAATGTTTCGAGGCCGGCGTGAAATTCGCCCGGGCCGAAGGCATCATCCCCGCTCCGGAGACCAACCACGCCATCGCCACGGCCATCCGGGAGGCAGAGAAGTGCAAGGAAGAGGGCGTCAGCCGCACCATCCTTATCCACCTCTGCGGCCACGGCCATTTCGACCTGGCCGCCTACGAGAACTACCTCAGCGGCAACCTGGAAAAACACGAGATCACCAGCGCAGAGATCGAGGCGGCCCTGGCGAAGATCGATACGCCAATGATCGATTAGGGATTGCCGCTCGCGCAGCAGTTCTCGCTTTAGAATGCCACCAAACCACGAAGGCACGAAATCCCACAAAATTTAGTGCGGATTTTGTGCCTGCCTGCCCGTGAGGCCACGGCCGAGCAGGCAGGTTTTTGTGCTTTTGTGGCGGAATTTAAGGCATCATCTTGCCAAAACGAGAATCGCTGCCGCTCGCGTCGACGTATGCGAATGCCTTGCTATGCAAACCAGAATGAACATCAAAAATAAATCCCGTATTTTTGGGCAAACGCACGGGGCATGAAGAAAAAGTTTAACATTACCTGGGTTTGCTATCCTTCCATGCACTACATGATGGATACCTCCCAAAAAATGAAGGAGATCATGGCCATGGTCGAGGGGGGAGAATATTTTATCATCAACCGCCCCCGCCAGTACGGAAAGACGACCGCCCTTTTTAAAGTGAGGATGAGTTTTAATCCGGCCGAAATAGCGCCTATGCTAAAAGACTATAGTAAGGCGGAAGGGGTATCAATGGATATTCCTGTTCTGTCCGAACAATTATATTACTACACATCGGGTTATCCGTTTTTGGTAAGCAAATTGTGTGAAACGATTTCGGAAGATATACTCCCTGGCAAAGCGGAAAAAAATGGACGATCGACATACTGGAAGAAGCCGTCCAATTGTTTTTAAGAGAGAACAATACCAATTTTGACAGCCTCATCAAAAATTTGGAGAACAACAGCGATCTGTACAGCCTGGTTTATCGTGTCATTATTGACGGAGATGAAATTCCATTTAACATAGATTTTCACGTGGAAAAATAGACCCTAATTTTCAAGTAAAAGAGGCCCCCTCAAAAGCGAGGCGTTTGTCATGGAGCCAGGGTAGTCAAACTGATATTCACTCATTGCCGTCAGTATCTGCGGCAGGTCTCGTTTCTTTTCAGGAAGATCCTGATATCGTTCATTGAAATAGAAATCGTTCGGGCATTATAGATGAAGCGGTCGAAGACCGACTGATCAGCCAGATGTTGGTAACGTCCCAACTCTGGCGTACCAGAAGGCGATAAAGATTATGAGCCAGGATGGTCATGACCAGTCGAAGTCGACTTTGATGACCATGGAAGAAGAAAGGCGGTTGAGATGGAAGAAGTCTATCTGCTCGGAGATGGATTTCTCGATGAGCCAACGGCGGCAGTATTTCCTGACGATCTGTTCCAGGGGATAGCAAAGTCGTTAGAGATGATCAACGCCGGTTTGATCTTGCGGCATGGTGGTGATGACGACCTGGCGGATATCTTTTCCGTATCCCGGCAGGAAGATGGTTTGATCGGCTGCTTTGAGCGTACGCTTTCGGTTTCCGGCGGCTTCCACCCGCAGGGTTTTCCAGTCCGAAGCCGGCATCTGTTCAATTTGGCGAATCATATTTTTACCGCGCCGGCGAATAGTGATGAACTTGACGTTTCGCTCATCGAGCTGTGCCAGGTTCTCGTAATTGGTGAACCGGCTGTCGAAAACCAGGTATTTGAGTGCTTTGCCATCCGGATCGTCGGCGCGATAAAAAATCCAGGTACTCCAGTACGACACGGGCTTCGGATTGGCGTTGCACATCGGTGTGGTAGTCGATGATGCCGGTATCGGGGTCATGGGCGAAAGACCGCCAGCATGCTGGTAAAGGCTTTGGATCGCTTGCCCGACCAGTTATTCTCAGGTGGTACGTCCTCGTCACCCCAATACGGGATGGCGGTAAAATCCAGGTTAGCCGTATCGCCGAGCATACTGTGTCCGAGCCACCGGCGATGCAGCCGGCGCAGAAAATCCAGGTTCATCTGCCGGGTGACGCGATGGGAATAGGAACTGAACCAGGTACCGCCTTTGGCAATACGTTGAGTCCGGCGAACAGTACCGCTGCCCCGGTCCATGCACCACAGGTCATCGGTACCGAATAGCGCCGCACGTTGGACAGCTTCAGTACCAGAAAGGACAAAATGGCGGACAGGCGGGAGATCTCTCGCGTCTGGGGATAATCCGAGGAGCGGATCAGTTCATCGATGCCGTAGTGGCGCAGGATCGGCAAGAAGCACAACATACTGGCGTGCTGGGTGTCAAAATACTCCTCTGCCCCGTCCCAGGTACTCTGTGCTTTTGGGGCTTCCAGGCGAACCACTTTCAATTCCTGGCGCTCGGTTTTGGTACGGCGAGGCAGACGGGCAAAACCTTCCCGCATCAGCAAGTCGTAGACGTAATTGTAATGTACTTTATGCCCTTTGGCTTGCAGCATGGAGGTGATCTCGGAGTTGAATAATTTTGTTTGCGCAGGCCAAAATATCCTCGTCGAGTAGGTGATTGCTCAGGCGGTGACTGAACATACCGCCCGGTAGGCTTGACGGTAAAGAAAAAATCGATGTCGGGATGGTCCTTTAAGTGACGCCTAAAGTTCCGTACTATACCATACACTGCCGAAACGGTATAGCCAAATCGCTCGGCTACTTCAGCGGCAGGTTGCTTTTCATAGAAAAAGGCACGCATGGCTTCGTACTGTTTATGTGCCACAGTGGGCAGGCTTGTGAAATATTCCGAAGGATCCATTTAAAACAAATTATACCGCATATTAAATTTGATAAGGATTTTTAAAGATAGTTAAAATTTGTATTCCACACCCCAAAAACCCTGAAAATCACTGAAACTCAAATAAAAGCTCATTTTTGGGTAAAACCCGAATCAATCCAGGCTTCTCAAACGAATAAACGAAGCCTAATTGAACCCTAATTTGTTTTAAAACACACCGAGTCAACTACTTGACAATCAATTATTTAACAAATTTAGCCGCAGTTTAAATTAGGGTTTTTAATCCGCGTGAAAATCTGTGTTTAATCAACATAACCCAACGATTCACCAGGGTGTGTTGTACGGCGTCTTCAACCCCAACGGTAATGTGAAGATTCACAACCGGATTTACGAGCAGTTGATTTACAACTATATGGCTTCCAAAGCCCTGACTAATCAGTAGTTTCTCATGTAAGGTGCGCACGCGGCGAGAGGATGCCACGAAAGACTAAAACACCAAATCCGCACTAAATTTAGTGCGGATTTGGTGTTTTGTGTCCGTCTCTTTGAGCCGGATAAATTTTTTGTGGCGATACGTGCATGCTCTACATGAGAAATTGCTACTGACTAATATTGATACCAATTATTTGTACAGCGGACATTTTCTGCTGGAAAACAACGCCCTGGATCCTGATCCGGTAATTGGATTTCGGATAAAAGGCCAAAAAAGTTGGCTGGATTGAAATCAGGGCCTTATCTTTAGAATTGCGGCAGGCAAATGGTGCGAAAGCCGTTTTTTATCAGGTATGTGCGCCGCTATTTACCCCCTTGTTTTTCATAAAGGGCATTCATGTCTAACCAAATTGGGGATTGATGCGATCCCGGTTTTCCCTTTTCGGGCTGTAAAAAAATAAAAATCCGGAAGCGGGCTGTTTCCTTCCTGCCCGAGAAGTTGCTTACTTCGCGGATTAGGCCTAGCCACAAATCCCGATAGCCATCGGAAACAAAAGGCTTTGTGCCGTCTTAGTGTTTTTGTGTCTTGGTGGCAAAAAAAAAACCAGGCACAGTATAACGACTGGCACCGCACAGGTGCCGGTATTCCTGTAAAACATATTCAAAAAACGATCAAAAATGGCAAAATTAAACTTTGGAGGCGTTCAGGAGAACGTAGTGACGCGGGAAGAATTCCCCCTGGAGAAAGCACAACAGGTAATGAAAAATGAAACGATCGCCGTCATCGGCTACGGCGTCCAGGGGCCGGGGCAGGCGCTGAACCTGCGGGACAACGGCTTCAACGTCATCGTCGGCCAGCGGCAGGATTCGAAAACCTGGGACAAGGCCGTCGACGACGGCTGGGTGCCGGGAGAGACGCTCTTTCCCATCGAGGAAGCTGTGAAGCGGGGCACCGTCATACAATACCTGCTGTCCGACGCAGCCCAGATCGCCCTCTGGCCCACCATCAAGCCGCACCTGACGGCCGGCAAGGCCCTCTATTTCTCCCACGGCTTCGGCATCACCTATAAAGAACGCACCGGCATCGTGCCGCCGAAGGATGTAGACGTGATCCTCGTCGCGCCCAAGGGGTCGGGCACCAGCCTGCGGCGCATGTTCCTGGCCGGCAAAGGGCTGAACTCCAGCTACGCCATCTTCCAGGACGCCACCGGGCGGGCCTACGAGCGGGTCGTGTCCCTCGGCATCGGCGTCGGCTCGGGTTACCTGTTTGAGACGACTTTCAAGCAAGAGGTCTACAGCGACCTGACCGGCGAGCGGGGCACCCTCATGGGCGCCATCCAGGGCATCTTCGCCGCTCAGTACGACCTGCTGCGCCGCCGCGGCCACAGCCCCTCCGAGGCGTTTAACGAAACGGTGGAGGAACTGACCCAGAGCCTCATGCCCCTGGTGGCCGAAAACGGCATGGACTGGATGTATGCCAACTGCTCCACTACCGCCCAGCGCGGCGCCCTCGACTGGTGGAAGAAGTTCCGCGACGCCGTCGCCCCGGTCTTCGAAGAACTGTACGACAGCGCATTGCCGGCGAAGAGTACCAGCGCTCCATCGATTCCAACAGCCAGCCCGACTACCGCGAAAAGTCGCATACCGAACTGAAGGAACTGCGGGAGAGCGAAATGTGGCATACTTACCGCACCGTGCGCAGCCTCCTTACCGGAGAACCAGCCGGAAACAGTAGAGAAAGTGGAAGTCGGAAGTGGGAAGTGGGAAGCCTTCCGCCTTCCCACTTCCGACTTCCGCTTTCCGCTTTCCGACTTCAAAAACTTCCCATGAATATCCAAACCTCCAGTCACAGCCCCGTGATCAGCGTCGAGAACATCTACAGCTACCAAGGTGCGCCTCAAGGGCGTAGTGAAACAGACGCCCCTGATGTTCAACTACCACCTTTCCCGGCGACTACGGCTGCCGCCTGTACCTCAAGCGGGAGGACATGCAGGCGGTGCGCTCCTACAAAATCCGCGGCGCCTACAACAAGATGGCGACCCTGCCAAAGAAAGACCTTGCCAACGGCGTGGTCTGCGCCAGCGCCGGCAACCACACGCCTGTGGCGTACTTTCGCCTGCCAGCAAATGCAGGTGTACGGCAAAGTATATATGCCCAGCGTGACGCCCCGGCAAAGGTCAAAAAGTTAAGCTCTTCGGAAAGGAGGGTGGAGGTGGTGCTGTTTGGCGACACCTTCGACGACGCCTACCACGAAGCGAAAAAGGATGCGGATGAGAACAAAAAGTATTCATCCACCCCTTCAACGACGAGCGCATCATCGAAGGGCAGGGCACGGTCACCTGGAAATCCTGGAGGACTGCGACCGCTCGCTGGACTACGTCTTCGTCGCCGTCGGCGGCGGCGGTACTGATCTCCTACCTGGGCAGCTACTTCAAGCAGCTGAGCCCCCACACCCGCATCATCGGCGTGGAGCCGGAGGCGCCCCGCCATGTTCGAATCCCTGGCTACCAGCGAGCCGGTCACCCTCAACCAGATCGACAGCTTCGTCGACGGTACTGCCGTGCGCAGGGTAGGGGACCTCACCTTCCGCATCGCCCGGGAAGTGGTGGACGATATGATCCTGGTGCCCGAGGGCAAGGTGTGCAGCACCATCCCCGCAGCTGTACAACGAGGAGGGCATCGTCGTGGAGCCCGCCGGCGCCCTCACCGTAGCCGCCCTGGATTTCTACAAAGAACAGATCAAAGGCAAGACCATCGCCTGCGTGGTCAGCGGCAGCAACAACGACATCACCCGCACCGAGGAGATCAAGGAGCGCCCCTGCTCTACGAAGGTATCAAGCACTACTTTATCATCCGCTTCCCGCAGCGGGCGGCGCCCTGCGCGAGTTCCTCAACAACGCGCCACCTGACGGACGACATCACGCACTTCGAGTACACCAAAAAACACAACCGGGAAGCGGTACTTTACTACTGGTGGGCATACAGGTGCAGAAAAGGGAGGATTATGAGGAATTGTTGCAGCGGATGGATGAGCATAGGATCAATTATCAGACGCTGAACGACCAGCGGATGTTGTTTGACCTGTTGGTGTAGTTTTTAGACTTGACAAGTTTGCATCGTGGAATCCGGCGGAAAACTTGTCAAGTTTTCCACATTATGCAACTCTTTTGAGCAGCCGCCCGCTTTTGGCATACAACTCCCTGCCCTCATCAGAGCATGTTTGGAGGTAGTCCCCGACACTTTGTGTACGGGGCAGGCTATTTTGGCTGCAAATGCCATTTTTTGGAACCTCACTTTGCCATTTTTTCGCCCCATAGCGCCGCTATGAAGCTCAAAAATGCCTTCGTGAGAACCCAAAACCTGACATTTTCGCTTCAAAAGCACCACCTCCAAACATGCTCTCAAAAAAGCGATATTTCCTGCATATTAAAAATATCGGAATGCGTGAAAGATGTAACTCTTTCCAGGATTTGTGTAATGCTTATTTGAGTAGAAGTGAAGATCTTTACACTGTTAAAATCTAATAAAAAAAACATGCAAACAAAAACAATAGCGATCGTACTTATTGCCATTGGAATAATTATGATAGCCTACACCGGATTCAATTATGTCACCACTGAAACCATAGTGGACATAGGCCCGCTTGAAATAAACAAAGATAAGAACCACTTTGTCCAGTGGTCGCCGGTCATTGGTGTATTGCTACTCGTCGGAGGTGTTGTGGTATTTGCGCTTAATTATAAAAAGGTTCGAATCTGATATTTCCTCCAAACACGTTCTGAAAAACGGTGTGACAGGAAGGAAATTACATCAACGTACCATTGGGTTACACTATTTTAAATTCGATAGTGTATTAAATCTGTTGATCTATCCAGCGGACCTGGAGGTCCGCTCTCCATTTGCACTGAAACTTCAACGGATTTAATACACCACCTTAAATTCATCATTATGCCACTCTTAAATATTTTAATTTTATTGGTTGTTGTGGGCGTTGGCCTCTGGCTTGTGAACACATACATCCCCATGGATGGCAAGATCAAAAACATCCTGAATGTCGTAGTGGTGATTATTGTTGTCATCTGGCTGCTGCAGGTATTCGGGCTTTTGGGTTCTTGAAAAAAATGCGAAAATTCATTCACATCTGCTCCGCGAACTGCGGAAATAAAAAACGTTCAAATGAAAAAATCAATTTTAGTACTGGCAATATTCAGCTTTCTTGCCGGTGCGCTGATCATAAGCTGTGACAGCCCTGCCCAGCGAGTAGAAGCGGCAGAAACCAATGTTGCTGAAGCTAAGGACGATCTGGCTCAGGCTAAACAAGAATATCTGGAAGATGTCGAAAAGTACAGGCTGCAAACGGCAGAAAAGATCGCGGCCAACAACCAAAGGATCGCCGACTTTAATGTAAAGATCGAAAAGGAAAAAGCAGAAGCCAAAGCCGAGTACAAAACTAAAGTCGCTGAACAGGCGCCAGAATTTTTATCCCGAGAACATAGAATAGCCGAGGCCGTACTGAAAGATTTCAGTACGGCTTTATGAATTGACAGAGGATAAAGGGGATGTGGAATATCTGGGCACCTATCTGAATTTTATAAAGTATTGCCAGCAGCCCGAAGGATATTTTTTGAATTATGTGGATCAGGAACAAAGATTCACCGAGCAAAATGATGCCACCAACCTGGCTGACGCCAATGGAAGAACTATCTGGGCTTTGGGATATTTGCTTTCCAGGCGCGCTTTATTGCCGGCAGCATTAATCGCAACCGCTGAAGGCGTTCTGCGGCGGGCATTGCCCCGGATAGAAATGATGCATTCCACCCGCGCCATGGCTTTTGCTCTGAAAGGTTTGTATTACTGCAACCTCGGAAAAAAATCACCCGAGAATTCCAGCCTCATAAAAATATTGGCTGACCGGTTGGTTCAAATGTACCGCCATGAATCGGAGCAGGGTTGGCAGCCTTGGAGCAATTTCTGGCCAATGTGCCTCCGGATAGCGGAATGGCGTATGTCGTTATTCAGCATCTTGATCCGACCCAAAAAGGCATGCTGCCGGAATTGCTTCAGCGAATTTCCAAATTAGAGGTTTTTCAGGTAAAGGACCGTATGGCCGTAAAGCCCAACTGCGTATATGTAATTCCTCCCAACAAGAGCATGTCGATATTAAAAGGAGTGCTTTACCTTTTTGAACCAGCAGAAACAAGAGGGCTGCGCCTTCCGATTGATTTTTTCCTGAGCTCGCTTGCCGACGACCAAAAGGGCATGCCGTCGGTATCATCCTTTCGGGCATGGGCGCCGACGGCAGTTTGGGAATCCATACCATCAAAGAAAAAACGGGATCGTGATGGTGCAGGAACCAGAAACAGCACGATTTGACAGCATGCCCCGAAATGCCATCGGTTCTGTGCTTACCGATATGGTGGTACCCCGCCAGCGAGTTGCCCGAAAAGCTCATTTCGATCCTTAAACACATCTCTGCCGTCAAATCACCGCCGGCGCCGGAGGTTAAAGACAAAAGCGCGCTCGAAAAAATCATTCTCCTGCTGAGGGTCTATACCGGGAATGACTTTTCGCTCTATAAAAAAATACGATGTACCGCCGCATTGAAAGGCGAATGGAAGTTCATCATATTGATAAAATAGCTTCTTACGTCCACTTTTTACAGGAAAACCAAAAGGAAGGAGAAATCCTTTTGAAAGAATTGATGATCGGCGTCACTAATTTTTTCCGCGATGCTTTAGTATGGGATAAGTTGAAAAAGGAGGTTATTCCGGAAATGATCGCCAATTATGAGGCCGACACCACTTTACGGGCATGGGTGCCCGGGTGTTCTACAGGGGAAGAGGCTTATTCATTAGCCATCGTGTTCAAAGAAGCACTTGAAAAAACCAAACCGAACAGAAGCTTTTCGTTGCAGATATTTGCAACCGATCTCGATATGGATGCTATTGAGGCCGCCCGAAAAGGCCTGTTTTCTGCAAATATTGCCTCTGATGTGTCGCCGGAGCGCCTCAACCGCTTTTTCACGCCAACAGATGATGGCTATCGCGTCAGTACTGAAATAAGAGAAATGATCGTGTTTGCACAACACAACATCATCATGCACCCGCCTTTCACCAGGATCGATATCCTTTCGTGCCGCAACCTGCTTATTTACCTGGATACCGAATTGCAAAAGAAATTGCTGGGGCTGTTTTACTTTTGCATTAATCCGGAAGGGATTATAGTGCTGGGAAGTTCCGAAACTCCGGGAACACAGAATGCTCTTTTCACACCGGTGGATGCCAAATTGAAAATTTACAAGCGCTCCGATACCATCACGGCGCCTGAATTAATCGATTTCCCTGCTTCATTTTCCCGCTGCCTTCCGGAAAGCCGTCAAAACAAAGAAAACTGTTGTTCTACACCATATCAAAGTTGTTACTAATGGGGATACGGACACCATAAATGTTACCATTCAATGGATTGACAAACCAGCGCCCTTAAACGGCAAGGTAATGATCGTTTTTACGGATGTGCCGGATGATGACAACCTCAAACTACCTGAAAACGCAGGGATGATTTTGTCACTAAAAAAAACAATAACGCCATGATTGACGAAGACCTGGATTATACAGATGGCCAAATGCTGCGCTCAAGAGCCGAAGAGAAACTGAAAGAGGCGCATAAAGAAATGGACGAGCAGGTAAAGGAAACGGACCTGAAAAAGCTTCTGCACGAACTGCAGGTGCACCAGATAGAATTTGAAATGCAGAACGAAGCGTTGCGGCAGGCATACGAAGCAGCAGAAGCGGCGCTTAAAAAATACACTATCTTGTACGATCTGGCCCCGATGGGCTATCTCACGCTCGATGGCGAAGGCAGTATCCTTGAGCTCAACTTTACGGCCGCCGAAATGCTCGGTGAAAAACGATATAGCTTGATAAACAGCAACTTTAAGCTATTCATTTCCAAAGATTCATTGCCTGTATTTAACGATTTTTTCCGTAAGGTATATACCAGCAATACAAAAGAATCGTGCGAGGTAGTGCTTGGTTATAATGAAAAATTATTATGCCCTGTTTATATGGAAGGCGTAGTCGCCGGCGAAGAGCGGGAATGCCTTTTATCGTTGGTCGATGTTTCAGGTTTAAAAAAGTAATATAATGTGTGAAACATGTAACTCTTTCCCGGAATTGTGTAACACTTGCCTTAGCTATAGCAGGTATCTTTGAACAGTGAAAATTCATCCACCATACTCAATACTTTTCAAAGTATTTGGGAAAATAAATTAAGAACCATGAGTAAAGATAAAGGATCTAAAAACAGCAAAAAAAAGCCCGCGGATAAATCGGGAGCTAAAAAGAAAGTGTCGGCTTACAAATCGGAAGGTAAAAATGGCCCGCCTGCCGTCGAACCTATTGTCCCCAAAACCGACCCGAAAAAGGATGGCGGAGGCAAAAAGCGGTAAAGTTGCCATTCGACTTCGAGAAGCCGCTAAAATCAACTGACGAGCTTTCTTCGTCAGATCAAAAACAAGCATCGTGAGAAAAATATTATTTTATTTAATGATGTCCGCTACTTTGTTAGCCGGGTGTAAAAGCACCCAAAAAGCCAAAACCGACGAAACCGAAAAGACGGGCATGACCAAGACTGAAAAAGGCGCTGTAATTGGCGCTGCTTCCGGAGCTGTAGTCGGCGGCGTTATTGGCAACAAAAGTAAAAATACTGCCATCGGCGCTATCCTGGGCGCCGCTGTGGGCGGCGCAGCAGGGGCCGTTATCGGCCATGAAATGGACAAGCGTGCTGAAAAGATACAGCAGGAGTTAGGAGAAACGGCAACAGTGGAACGCGTTGGCGAAGGGATCAAACTGACCTTCGACAGCCAGTTGTTGTTCGAATTCGGCAAATCAGACTTGAAGGAATCCAATAAGAGAGACCTTCAAAAATTCGCTGAAACCTTGAAACAATATAAGGATACAGACTTGCTGATCGTCGGCCATACGGATAGCCGCGGTTCCGATTCATTCAATCAAACCCTGTCCACACAACGTGCGGCCGCCGTAGCTGACTATCTCGCCTATTCTGGGGTCAACCGCAGCCGCCTCAGGATACAGGGAGAAGGCGAAAGCCAGCCTGTTGCTTCAAACGATACCGATCTGGGCCGCGCACAGAATCGCCGGGTCGAGATCGCCGTTTATGCGAATGATACATTGAAATCGCAAGCCCAAAAAGAAGCAGGTAAATAACCCCTTATCCTATACCATCCAGGCTGTTGCCCGGGTGGTATATTTAACAATTCAAAATTAAAAATAAAATGAGACCGAAATATGTTCCTCTCTTTTTGTTTGTGGCGCTTATGCTGATGAGCCCTATTGCATCTCAGGCCCAGGCCGCGTTTGGAATTCGCGCGGGATTGAACGCCACTAACATTTCCTTTGACCTGCTGCCCAACAGAAGCGAACGCATTGGCTTTCACGCGGGCATTTTTGCTGACCTGCCTGTTTCGCCCGATTTTATTTCGATCCAACCCGAAGTGAGCTACTCGGTGAAAGGGGCGGCTTTTAAACCCCTGAACGACCGCCGGATCCTGAGCATGGATTATGTTGACCTCCTGCTGCCGGTGGCTTTTAAGTTGGGCCCTGTTGACGTGCAGGTTGGCCCCTTTGTATCTTATTTGATCTCGACGCCGGATTATGAGGTGTTCAGTGAAAACAGTATCGTGGTCGACGCCTTTAAAAAGGCCGATGCCGGCCTTACCGGCGGCCTGAGTTACAATTTTAACAAAATGTTTGTTGGCATCCGATACAACCAGGGTTTTGTAGATGTTACCAAAGACAACTCCCGGCCGTTTTTAGGTAGTGGGAAAAACTCTGTAGGCCAGGTTTCTTTGGGGTACAGGTTCTAGTGGTCTGTCAAGCTTAAATTGCAGGGTAATCTATGGCGTCTTTTGCGGCTGCTTTTCGTTGAAGAACCCTTAGCTAGGCTATGGGCGGGAACCTTCGCCTCAATCAGCCACAAAATACGCGATACCTTACCCCGCATTCAAACGTTGACAGACCACTAGTACAAATCTTCCGCCGGGGTTACAAATCTTCCAGATTGTCCCGGCGTTTTTTTTTTCAGTTTCTTGTAAAAGGAGGGGGACAGGCCGGTAATTTTTTTGAATTGGTTGGATAAATGCGCTACGCTGCTGTAATGCAGCCTGTAGGAAATCTCCGTGAGGTTAAGATCGTCGTACAACAGCAACTCTTTTACCTTTTCAATTTTGTGCATGATGATGAAATGCTGTATGGTGGTGCCTTTCACCTCCGAAAACATATTGGACAGGTAAGTATAATCATATCCTAATTTTTCACTGATGTAATCGGAATAATTCACGCTGGGCAATTCATCATCATAATGGATCATTTCGATGATCACATTTTTATTTTTTCGATCAGAATGGCTCTATGGTCTTCCATCAACTCAAGCCCTGACCTCAACAAAACGATTTTTAATTGTTCGAGCTGCTCGGGCGTGAGGTCGTCCTGTGTCTCAACCGTACCGAGGTCGACCGTTGCATTTTGTAGCCCCAGCTTTTCCAGCTCTTCTTTCACGACCATTTTGCATCGATGGCTAACCATGTATTTGACATATAATTTCATAAATGCAATTAATTCTACTTTGTTAATTTAAAGGGAGCGCGGACCTCCAGGTCCGCGATAACCTGCTTCGAGCAGGTTTTTAGTATACATTTGTCTTTTTAAGAGGCTGCCCGAGGCAGCCTTCGCGGGCCTGGAGGTCCGCGCTCCAGTACTCGGCCGGCTAAATTTTAAAGTGACAAAGTAGTATTAAGTTGTCGGACACATTAAATTAACGTATAACTGACCTTTATCCAACTCTTGATCGAAGGTAATTGTCTCCCCCTGGGGAGAGTTCGAGGGTGGATTTTCAAGGGTTTTCGTTTCCAAGTCCCCCTCCTAACCTCCCCCAAGGGAGGACAATCTGCTTCGATTTTAAGTGGGAAGTAGAGATTGACCGGGATTTTGTGGCATTCTAAAGCGGGAATTGCTGCCCTCACATATTCGTAGCCGGCTTCACCTCGCCCCGGTGGCAGGTCGTGCAATTGACCGCCGGCTTTTCGCTCTGCAGGAACTCCAGTTAAAAGTGCCAAGGAATAGAATGGAACAGAGTGCTCCCATGACGAGGAATTGCTTTTTCATGGCTAGTAAGTGTTGGTTTGAATAGCAAGATACTACAAACCCAGGAATTTCAGCGGGGAATCAACCTATATTGTGACACAGACTATGCCCCGACCGCCTACATCGCTCCCAACGCCGTAGTCTGCGGAGACGTGACGGCCGGCATTGAAAAAGAAGGAGAGCAACCCGTCACTGGGTTATTAGGCTTAACCCTTTGTTGGTCAATAACAGCCAACAATGTTACTGGCTCCCGTCAAGGTCAATAACCAATAACGCCATTTGGCTCCACGTATGGTCAATAACCGCCCCCCGGCTCGCCCCCGTCAGGGATGCTTCGTCTCCCCCATCTCCAACACCTTCTCAAACTCTTCTTTTGTCACCGGCATGACCGACAGGCGCCCGATGCGCACCAGCGGCATCTCCTGCAGGCTGGGCTCCGCTTTGATGTCGGAGAGTGGCACCGGCTTTTTCAGCGGTTTTATGGCCTTAAAGTCCACTGCCGACCAGTCGCCCTTCTCCGCCGTCGGGTCCGGGTAGGCTTCTTTGACGGCCTCGCAGATGCCGACCACTTCCAGCCCTTTCCGGCTGTGGTAGAACAGGGCGAGGTCTCCCTTTTTCATGCCGCGCAGGTGGTTGCGGGCGGCGTAGTTGCGCACGCCGGTCCAGCGGCCGGCATCGGCTTCGGCTGCCAGGTCCTGGTAGCTGTATTCGTCGGGTTCGGATTTGATGAGCCAGTAGTTCATAGTTGTTTAGGCTTGACAAGTTTACACTGTGGAGGCCGGCGGGAAACTTGTCAGGTCTGCCGCCGGGCAATTTTGGGCCCTTCAAGTCTTCCATCAGGCAATTCGGAGCCCAAAGGCCCTTTCACTATTAAGGATAACGGCCTTGCGATCAGGATGATCGCGGCACGAGGCCGATGGCCGCCAGCATTCTGCCGGTGGTGCCGTTCTCTCTGCGGTGCGAAAAATAATCTTCGTTGTGCGCCCAGGTAGAGTAGGGGGACACCTCTATTTGTTCTTCCGGCACGCCCATGTCCAGCAGTTGGGCTTTATTTTCTCCTTTCAGGCTGACGAACCACTTGCCCCGCGCCGTGTCTTCCCGCTTGTTGACAGCGCTGAAGTGGCGGGCTACGTTACCGTCCACCTCGTAATTGTCCTGATCGATGCAGGCGCCGATGTAGGCGTGGCAGTCTTCCGGCCTGGTCCCAAATTCCTGTTGCATGGCCAGCAATGCCCCTTTGGCCACCTGCTGCGCCGTGCCCCGCCAGCCGGCGTGGATGGCGGCGACGGCCTCGCGGGCCGGGTCGTAAACCAGGATGGGCGCGCAGTCGGCTGTGCCTATGGCTACAAATATACCTTTTTGGTCGGAAATGAGGGCGTCGTAGCCCTCGTAGTGGCCGGGCTGCCGGGCGATCAGCACCTTATTGCCGTGTACCTGATGGGAGGTAGCCAGGTTGTCCGGAGAGATGCCGAGGGCGGCCAGGAAGCGGCGGCGGTTTTCCAGCACGTTTTCCGGGCGGTCGTCCGTATGGAACCCCAGGTTGAGGGAGGCGTAGGGCGGCGGGCTGACGCCGCCGTGGCGGGTGCTTTCCGCTGCGGCCAGGCCGGGGAAGGGGGCGAAGATGGCGGGGCGGCGGAAGAGGGAGGGCTGGTTATTGGCGGGCATGGTGGAGGGGATTTTGATAGCGAAGATAATAAAAGGGACGCCGGATTTCAACATTGTCCTTTTACAAGTTTGGGAGTAAATAAAGTATCTGCTGAATGAAGACTGCTGCGTAGCTGGCAAGAGCAGGGCGCCCTTTGTGTCTATCCGGGAAGGCGCCCTGGTTTTGCCAGCAAAAAATCAATACACCCACGGCGACCCCTGCCGGTACTCCTGCAGCAGCAACTGCCGGAACGCCCCGGGATCTACCTTTCTGCCGGCGGTCTCGATGGCGAGGATGTCCGTCACTTCAAAGTTCTGGCGCTGAGGGTTCCAGCGATACTTCACCTTGATGACGGCCCGGTCCTTGGCGCCGTCGCCGGTGAAGTCGTGCTTCATGGTTTCGTTGTGGATGTAGACGATGTCGGGAGTGGCGTTGCCCGGGCGGGCAACGGCGCGGTCGAAGTAGCCGAAGAAGTTGACGATAGCCACGTAGGACTGGCCGTGCTTGCGGTAGACGGTGCCGGTACAGCCGCCGGAGCCGCAGTTGTCCGGCGAGCGGGCCTCCATGAGGAAGAACTGGTCGGCTGCCTGGCCGGGGCTGAGGGAGACGAACTGCAGCTTGCACTGGCTGCAGGGCGATACGAAATCATTGCCCACTGCGCGGCTGTTGGTGCACAGGCCTAGCTGTTCCGCCAGCTTAGCCTCAAAAGTGCCCTGAGCCCAGCTCGTGGAAAACAGCGAAAAAACAGCGAAAACCGTCCCAATGAAATGCCACATGTCCGTCCCTGACAAAATCGTGAATAATTATACCTGACGGCAATAGGTTTTGTGCATTGCCAGCGCTGTCCCTCGGGAAAGTTCACGCACAAATGCACAAAACCTATCGCAGCGCAGTAAAGATGTAATCCGAGGTAGATGTCCTAAGTCAACTGGGAGTGTTTGGTTTCGGGCTTATTTGGAATTGCCCCAAAGATACCCTTTGGCAGGCAATAGTGCCAGTTTTGAGGCAAATTTATTGCTTGCCCCATTTGCGCAGTTGTTTCAGCACGGCGGCGAAGTCTTTGGGCAGGGGCGCTTCGAAAACCAGGCGTTCCCCGGTTTGCGGATGGTCCAGGGCCAGTTTCCAGGCGTGCAGCGGGATGCGGCTCATCAGGGGGCGCTCTTCTTCCTCGCGGCCCAGGTGGTAGCTTTTGCCCTTGACTTCCGAGAGGTAGAACCCCTCCCGCCGCCCGTAGAGGCTGTCGACGGCCAGCGGGTGGCCGATGGACTCGAAATGGACGCGTATCTGGTGGGTGCGCCCCGTCTCGATGCGGGCCTCCGCCAGGGTAAACTGCCGGAAGCGCTCCGCCACCTTGTAGTGGGTGACGGCCGGCTTGCCCTTTTTGGCCACCATCATTTTCCCTGCCTGCTTGTTGCTTTCGGTGATCGGGCGGTCGATGGTGCCCACTTCGGCCATGGCCGTGCCGTCGAGCAGGGCCAGGTAGGTTTTCTCGACCGTCCGCTGTTCGAACTGTTGGGAGAGGTGGCGGTGGGCTTCCTCGTTGCGGGCGAAGCAGATCAGCCCGCTGGTTTCCCGGTCGATGCGGTGCACGGTCCACACCTTGCCGTACTGGTGGGTGAGCAGGGCCAGCAGGTTGGGCTTCTCCGGCGCGAACCGGTCGGGGATGGACAGCAGCCCCGGCGGCTTGTTGGCCACGATCAGGTGCTCGTCTTCGTAGAGGATTTCCGGTTTTTGTTTTGACATGCTATGAATTACCCCGTTAAAGGTTTCTGAAATATCTTTTGCCCCGTGCGTAATACGACCATACGATGCTGCCCGGGTAGCGGCCCGCCATGTTGGGGACGGTGCTGATGCTCACCTTCTGGATGAGCTCCCGGCCCTGGCGGCGCTTGCCGAGCATTTTGCGGAACTGGGCGTAAAAGCTGCGGTGGGCGCGCAGGATACTCCGGATATGAGCGAACTTGCCCTGCGACAGGAACAGGCAGCCGGCCAGGCCGTCGAGCAGCAGCCGCAGGGGGATGAGCCACCACAGCCGGCGGGCCTCCTCGTTTTTGAGCAGGTTGAACAGGCTGTTCCGGAAGTTGAGGTAGGCCTTCTGCGGGGTGTTGTAGCTCAGGGTGCCGCCGCCCACGTGGTAGACGACCGAGCGGGGGCGCGCCATCACCTTGTATCCCGCCCGCTTGATGCGCCAGCACAGGTCGATCTCTTCGGAGTGGGCGAAATAGTCGGGGTCGAAGCCGCCCAGCCCGTGGAAGAGCTGGCTGCGGATGAAGAAAGCAGCCCCGGTGGCCCAGAAGACCTCCTGGGTGGACTCGTACTGCCCGCTGTCGCGCTCGGTTACGGCAAAGATGCGGCCCCGGCAGAAAGGGTAGCCCAGGTTGTCGAGCCAGCCGCCGGCAGCGCCCGCGTATTCAAAATAGTTGCGCTGGTGGTAGCCTTTGATCTTGGGCTGGCAGGCACCGACGGTAGGGTCCCGTTCCATCAGCTCTACGATAGGCTCGATCCAGCCCTCGGTGACTTCCACGTCCGAGTTCAGGAGGATGTAATAAGGGGCTTCTATCTGCCGCAGCGCCAGGTTGTAGCCCCTGGCGTAGCCGTGGTTGCCCTTCAGGTCCAGCGTTTTGATGGCGGGGTAGGCCTCTCCGATGAATGCCAGGGAGTCGTCGAGGGAGCCGTTGTCGGCCACGATGACCTCGTAGTTGGGGTAGGTACTGGCCAGCACGCTGGGCAGGAACTGCTCCAGGTAGGCCCGGCCGTTGTAGTTCAGGATGACGACAGCGACCCGGGGGTGCTGGCTCATTTTTTTTTCCTCCCGGGGCGCCTCCCTGGCTCCGAGTATCTTTTTTGCCCTCATCCTGTCTTTTTCCAGCTGTTTTTGCAGCTCTTCCAGTTGTTCGAACTGAACGTCGTCCCGGATGCGCTCTATCAGCTCCAGCTGGATCTTGTCGCCGTAGATGTCTTTGTTAAAACCGAAAATATTGACCTCGATTGTCCGGTTTTTGTACTCCCGCAGGGTGGGGCGGTGGCCGATGTAGAGCATGCCGCCGTAGCGCTGCCGGTTGTGCAGCACGTAGACGGCGTAGATGCCCGTCGGGGGCGTGAGCTTGTGTTTCTGGCCGATGTCGATGTTAGCGGTGGGGAAGCCGAGCTTGTTGCCGATCTTGTTGCCGTGCACGACGGTGCCGGTCAGCAGGAAAGGGTGGCCGAGCAGGCGGTGGGCGGCGCTTACCTCTCCCTTTTCCACCGACGTCCGGATTTTGGAGGAACTCACCCCCATGTCGTCCACTTCGTGTTTGGGGATTTCGATGACCTTATAGCCGCCCTCCGGGCCGTGCCATTTTAGGTAGTTGATGTCTCCCTGCCGGTTGAGGCCGAAGCGGTGGTCATATCCGATGACGATGTATTTGGGGTGGAATTTTTCGACCAGGAACTTCTGGATGTATTCGTCGGCGCTCTGCTGGGAGAATTCGATGGTGAACGGCGCTACCACCAGGTTGTCGACGTTGTAGCGCTCCATGAGCTGAACTTTCTCCTCGATGGTGGTGATCAGCCTCATGCTGTCGTCCTTCGGGTAGACCACCAGGCGGGGATGGGGGTGGAAGGTGATGACGATGCTTTCCCCGTCCACGCTGTTCGCCAGGTCGTTGACCTTCTTCAGGATCTGCTGATGGCCCAGGTGGACGCCATCGAAGGATCCGATGGTGACAACGGCGTTGCGAAAAGGAGGCAGGTTTTTAAGGTCATTGAACACTCTCATAAATATGCAGTACTGGCGAAGGCACAAAAATATATTTTTAAGCCGGGACTATCCGGTAAAACAACCTGGAAAACTCTTGTATCCTGTGAATTGTTTGTAATTTTGTGTCCGTCAGTATAATAAATCCAAATAAAAATAGCAGCCGGCAATCCATGAGTATAGAAACCAGCAAAGTTGTAGACGCACTGACCAAAGTGATCGACCCGAACAGCGGGCAGGACATCATCACCAGGAGCATGGTCCGCGACCTGGAAGTGAAAGGCAATAACGTCAACTTTTCCATAGAACTGCCGACGATGGAGACCCGCCATAAGTCGGAGCTCAATTTTGCCTGCATACAGGCTGTACAGGAGGCCTATCCGGAGGCGAACGTCAACGTACACATGATCTCCCGCATGGCCGGGGCCCAGGAGCCGTCGAGCCCCCTGTCGCACGTGAAGAACATCATCGCTGTCGCTTCCGGCAAAGGGGGCGTCGGCAAATCGACCGTTTCGGTCAACCTGGCCCTGGGCCTGAAGAAGCTGGGCGCCAGCGTCGGCCTGATCGACGCCGACCTCTACGGCCCTTCCATACCGACCATGCTCGGCCTGCAGGGCCAGCGGCCCAGAGTGCAGGAGGTGTACGGCGATCCCAAGATCCTGCCCCTCGACGCCTACGGCATGCCCGTCATGTCCATCGGCTTTATCATCGAGCCGGAGCAGGCCGTCGTCCTTCGCGGCCCGCGCCTGGGCGGTATCATCAAGCAGTTCTTCGAAGATACGGTCTGGCCGGCCCTGGATTACCTGGTCGTCGACTTGCCTCCCGGCACCGGCGACATACAGCTGACGCTGGTGCAGACCGTTCCCGTCACCGGCGCTATCATGGTCACCACCCCGCAGGAAGTGGCGGTGGCCGACGCCCTCAAGGCCATGAACATGTTCCTGCTTCCCTCTGTTGATGTACCTATCCTGGGGGTGGTGGAAAACATGTCCTGGTTCACGCCCGAGGAACTGCCCAACAACAAATACTTCCTGTTCGGGCAGGGCGGCGGCGAGAAACTGGCGGGCCTGGGCAAAACCCGGCTGCTGGGCCAGGTGCCGATCGTGCAGAGCATCCGGGAATCCGGCGACGAAGGCACGCCCATCGTCCTCAAAGACGTGCCCCTGGCGACGGAAGCTTTCATGAAAGTGGCGGAAAACACGCGGCAGCAGGTTGCTGTGCGCAATGAAAAGATGGGGCCGACAAATATTGTTAAGATCAATACCTAATCATGTTGAATAAAGAGAAACAAGGCCTTCTGGAACGGGTAGACGAAGCGCTGAACAGCGTTCGCCCCCACCTGGCCGTCGATGGCGGCAATGTGGAAGTTGTGGATGTGACCGAAGAAAAGGTGGTGAAGATCAAGTGGCTGGGCACCTGCGAAAACTGCAGCATGACCGTCATGACCATGAAGGCGGGCATCGAACAGGCCATCATGGGCCGGATCCCCGAGATCATCGGCGTGGAGGCGGTCAACGGGCTGGAGGTGTGACCCGGGGAGGTTGCACTGGGGTATGGTTCCATGGTTTTATTGTTCCATTGTTCTATGGCCCCACGGGTCAGTGAGTCCATACAACCATTCACTCGTGTGTCCTTCCTGCTGTTGGTACTAAGAGGCTGTTGTTTTTCCGCCGGGAACAAAAGTGCTCCTAGGAAATCTGACAGTTATTCTTCTCCGGGCCCTAAGCTCCCCCCTTGACGCCCACTGCCACCACGACCGAACGCGCTTCTACCTTTACCTTCCGCTTCCGGATCGCCGGCGCGTCTTCCAGGCTGTAAATATCCCGGGAAGCGGGCGCCGCCGTGTTGACGGCCTGTTTCCACTTCCATTGCCGGCTTCCCGGCAATTCGAACTCCAGCGGCTCCCAGTACATGTTGATCATGGCGTGCAGGCGTTTATCGTAGTTCCTGTTTTTCAGGGAGAAGGCCAGGCTGTGGGAGCTGAAGCCGAAGTCGGGCTTGCTGAGCTCGATGCCGTGAAACGTGCAGGAGGATCCCCCGAGGTGTTCCGGGGTGTTCCAGTACCACTCTTCCTGGAAGAATTCCATAGACAAGTTGAACCGGGTCAGCTGCTGCACGAAGCGGAGCAGGCCCGGGTTCTGTTCCACCAGGTCCCAGTTGAACCAGCTGATCTCATTGTCCTGGCAATAGGCGTTGTTGTTGCCCTGCTGGGTGCGGCGCACTTCATCGCCCATGAGCAGCATGGGGGTTCCCTGGCTGATCATGAGCAGGGTGAAGAAATTGCGGATTTGCTTCTGCCGCAGCTTTTCTACCTTGGGGTCGGCGCTGGGCCCTTCGGCGCCGCAGTTCCAGCTGAAGTTGGCGTTGTGGCCGTCCCGGTTGCCTTCTCCGTTGGCAAAATTGTGTTTTTCGTTGTAGGATACCAGGTCGTTCAGCGTAAACCCGTCGTGGCAGGTGATAAAATTGATGCTGCGGTTGGGGTCGCGCAGCAGCTTTTTGAACAGGTCGGGGCTGGCAGTGATGCGGTTGCGCACGGCACTCGCCATGCCGGCGTCGCCTTTGACAAAACGGCGCGTATCGTCGCGGTACCTCCCGTTCCATTCCGCCCATTTGTCCCCGACAAATGACCCTACCTGGTATTGGTGGACATCCCAGGCCTCGGCGATGATCTTGGTGGGCGCCAGCACGGGGTCGGATTCGATCTCCCAGAGCACCGGCGGGTTTTGGATGGGGCGGCCGTTCTCATCCCGGGACAGGACGCTGGCCAGGTCGAAGCGGAAGCCGTCGACGTGCATTTCCGAGACCCAGTACCGCAGGCAGTCCCGGATCATCCGGCGCACCACCGAGTGGTTGGCGTTCAGGGTGTTGCCGGTGCCGGTGAAGTTCTGGTAAGCGTAGTGGCTGTTCTCCTTGTTGAGCATGTAGTAGGCCCGGTTTTCGATGCCCCGGAAGGAGAGGGTGGGGCCCTGCTCGTCCCCTTCGCCGCTGTGGTTGAAAACCACATCCAGGATCACTTCGATGCCGGCGCGGTGCAGCGCTTTGACCATATCCCGGAATTCTCTGATCGTGCCCAGGGGGTCCGGCGTGCTGGAATAGCCCTGGTGAGGAGCAAAGAAGGCAATGGGGCTGTAACCCCAGTAGTTGGAAAGGTCGTTGGGCACGTCGAAGGGGTCGAACTGTTGCACCGGCAATAATTCCACGGCGGTGATGCCCAGCTTTTTGAGGTAGGGGATTTTTTCGGCCAGGCCCCGGTAGGTGCCCCGCAGTTCCTCCGGCAGGCCGGAGCTGGGGTGCCGGGTGAACCCGCCGACGTGCATCTCATAAATGATGGACCGGGAAAAAGGATGGTTGAGCGGCTTGTCGCCCTCCCAGTCGTAATCGCCGTCGGCAACGACGACGCTCTTGATGGCCCGGGCGCTGTTGTCTCCCGGACCGATCGCGGCCTGGCGGTCATAGGTGTCCATGGCTACGGCCCGGGCATACGGGTCGATCAGCACCTTGTTGCCGTCAAACCGGTAGCCTTTGTCAGCGGCGTAGGGCCCGTAAACGCGCCATCCGTACAGTTGGCCGGGGCGGATATTCGTCAGGAAGATATGCCAGTAGTAAAATGTTTTATTCTGTCCGGGGTCCAGCCAGAACGTATAAGAAGGGTAGCGGTGGTCTTCCGCATCGAAGAGCAGCAACTCTACCGCCGAGGCGTTTTTAGTGAAAAGGCAGAAGTTGACGCCGCCGTCGATTACGGTCGCTCCCAGCGGGAAGCTCTGCCCCGGGCGGGCCTTCGGTTTTTTACTCATGAGGATCTGTTATTGCCACTGGTTATAACGGGCAAAGCCCGCCGATAATTGCTGCGTCGGCAGGCTTTGATCCCATTTTGGCCAGGGCTGTAGTTTGTTCTTGAGTGTAGCGGTTCGGCATTCGCGGTTCGCTTGGGGACAGGCGAATTACGAAAGGCAAACTGCGAACCGCGAATAGCGAACCGCGAATAGCGAACCGCGAATAGCGAACCGCGAATAGCGAACCGCGAATAGCGAACCGCGAACCACCGGTCACACCTCAACGGCTTCCTCTTTTTTCATTTTCTGTTGTTGCAGGAACTTGTCCAGCAATTCAGGGGCCTTTTCGAAGGCGCTGCTCAGCCCTCCTTTGGCCCGCGTGGAAATAAAGCTGATCTCGGCACCCCGGCTGACCAGGAAGCCGATCGGCTCGATGCCGATGCCGCCGCCCAGCCCCATGCCTTCGCCATGGCCCTGCTGGGGCGCATCGCCTTCGCCGCCGCCGGAGCCAAAGGCTATGCTAAAACCCACACCGCAACGGCAATCAGCAGAAGCAATAAGACGATGAGGATATTCAGCACCATAGGCATTTTTTTAAATGCGCCCCCAAGCTAAGGGCGTGCTCGGCCCCAGTCAATGTTTTTTGTCATCTCCGGCCGGTGACCTTTGTCAGGCAGGCCTGCGCGCCAAATGAAGGCGGTCAGTGTTGCCGGTTGAACGTTTGATGGGGGCTGTTCAAAACGCTGTGTCTTTTGTTTAAACCGCAGTCTTTCTCTTCGGCTCAAAACTTGCGGGCGGACACACATTTCTGAACAATCTCGTTTGATGTGCCCCGGCCGACCGGCCCCCCTTTCACACATCACACGTAACTATTTAGGTGGGCCTGATGCCTTTGCCACGAAGACACCAAGACACCAAGATCGCACCAAGGCTTTGTGCAATCTTAGTGTCCGTCTGTTCAGCCGGATAAATTTTTGTGTCTTCGTGGCTAAAAAGCGGAGGGCTGCTAAATAGTTGCCATCACACATCACACAACAAAAACCGCTCTCGTTCCTTTCAGGAAAGCGGCAGCGCATAAAACGCTTCACATCCCGAATGCCCGGTGCTGCCCAGCGGGGCATCCAGCCGTTTGAAGCCCAGGCGCTGGTACAGCTTATTGGCCTGCCACATGCGCTCCACCGTTTCCAGGTAACAAAGCCGGTAGCCCAGCTCGCGGGCCTTGCCGAGGCAATGGAGGGCCAGCCGCTTGCCCCAGCCCATGCCGCGCAGCTCGGGCAGGAAATACATCTTTTTCAGTTCGCAGGTCTGTTCGTCGCCGCCGGCGAGGGGGCCGATGCCGCCGCAACCCAGGACTTCGCCCTGCCGTTCGATCACGAAAAAGGCGGAACGGGGATTACGGTAGGCTTCGTACATCCCGTCCACCTCCGGGTCCATGATGGAATAGCCCTCTCCGACGGTGCCGAATTCCGTCATCACCTGCCGGATGATGCGGGCTACTTTCTTATTATCGCCCGGTTGGACGGGGCGCAGGGTGTAGTCGTGCTGCAGCCGGCTCTGGTACAGGGCTTTGGCGTAGAGGCTCAGCCCCTGCAGGGCGGCCTCCCGTTCGGTTTCATCCAGCAATTGCAGGGCTTGCTCCACCTGCGCCTCAGCCAGGGCATTGTTGCAGCGGGTAGCTTCCTGGCCGGCAGGGGTGAGGGTAAAGAACTTCTGCCGCTGGTCCATGCCGTTGATTTCCGACTTGACGAGCCCCTTTTCCACAAGGCTTTTCAGCAACCGGCTGGTAGTCGATTTGTCCAGCCGGAGAGCTTCCGCCAGCTCGCCGGCGGCCATCATCCCGTGTCGATCCAGTTCGAAAAGCGCGTGGCACTGGGAGTAGGTGTAGCCGGTGTCCTGAAAAACGCCTTTGAGCAGGTCGAGTTCGCGGACGAGGGTGCGGGAGGATTGGCGCAGTTGGGAGATGAAGGTGGGGGTGTTCATGTTTTTAGTTGCAAATATCAAATTTTGATTGACTTTTGCAACTAAATTAGCAGAATAAAATAGGCCAACCCATATTTTTTTTCTGATTGTAACAGATTGCGTAGCTGCCTTTGGTGATCCGCGGCCCGACATTGGAAGGCCATAATCCCGTAGGGATGTTAGTCCATTGCCAGGGCCGTGAGGCCCTGGTTGTCATAGAGGCGTTCCCAGAGCTCTGTAAGAGCGATAGCCCAAAAGGCGCCAGGGCATTGCGGCGATTGGCTGTCGTCCTTACCACATAGTGGCCCCTTTGGGGCAGGACTAGGGCGTACATGGCCATTAATCCAGGGCCTATCGGCCCTGGCAATGAGCCATCGTCCCTACGGGACTAAGGAGACACGGCCGCTACCCTTTGCCCCTTCCAGCTACGCAATCCGTTACAATCAGTTTTTTTTTAAATAATGGCTGATGGAACATCGGTATTGTCGCTCCTGTTTACTTGCGTGATGCCTTGAAAAAGTGTTATCAGATCATTATCGACAAAGAACGCAATCATTTCCAACTGATGCGAGTAGGTTGGGATAAGGATGATTTTGTTCATGATTGCATCATGCACTTCTCCCATAATGTCAGGCTAAACGGAAAAAAGAGATGCCCATGTGCCCCCACTTTCAAAAAGCCCGGCGCAAATGGCCATCTCTTCCTTTTACTTGTTGATCCGTTTCTGCTTTATCTGCGAGCGGACAGCTGAACACCGAACCCCGCCGTCAATACTGCTGCTTCACCGCCTCCTGCTTCACCGTACTCCCCTTCTTGGCACCCTCGCCTTCCTCCTTGTTCAGCTTGTTGTACAGCTGCTTGTTGAACTCGGCGCTGATGACGTCCTTATCCATGCGGACCTGTTCGATCATCACCTCGGGGGTGACCAGGCCGTCGTCGAAGGAGAAGATCCAGTATTCGGTGTCGTTGAGGCGTTTTTCCACCAGCATGTCGGCCTGTACGTAACTCTTGGCCCATTCTTCCGGGTCGATGCCCTCGGCCAGTTCCACGACCAGCTCATTGGGGATGAGGTAGTCGGGCACGTTGTCGTCGGGCGCTTCTTTCTGTATCCATCCGGTATTGGACTGGGCGACCTGGTCGAGCAGGCTCTCCAGCCATTTTACGGAGTTCGGCCGGATTTCCTTTCCGGTAACGGTCTTTTTCCTGCTTCCGTCGTAGAACGTTATGGAAACGCTCTGCATGTCCGGTATGCGGCCCCGGTAGGCGTCTTTGTACTGCCAGAGGTTGGCGTTTTTGAATTCGCGCAGCAGGCGCTCCATCTCGTCCTTTTCCAGTTTCTTTACATAAGTTCCCAGCCGGTCGGTATATCGTTCTCCTTTGTAGCTGACGATGCCTTTCTCGTAGATAGTAAGCGTGAAAACAGGACAGCGGCCGTAGCAGGGTCCTTTCGTCATCTCGATGACCTTATCCATGCTGCTGAGGCTCATGCCGGCGCTCGGGCCGCAGCCAACAGACAATAAGGCAATAACAACGAAAGAAACTGTGGAGAGGCCCAGGGTCCTGGGGGGTATAAGATGATTAATACTCATCAGGAACAAGGTTTGGTTTAAGCTTGGATTGTATTCGTACTCCTAATGTAAGCTTTCGATAAAGTTACATGTGGATGCGAAATTTAGTTCTTATGCTTGTCAGCTATGGGATTACCTGGCAATGATAAGCTTTTTGACGTGTATTTTCCTTCCATTCCTGATTTTTATATAATAGATACCGTTAATGAATAAACCTGGGGAAATGTAGTAGGGAGCGCCGAAGGCGTTGGGGTCGCTGAATAGTAAACGGCCGGAAGCGTCAAAAATTGCAATCTCGTATTCCTCTTTTTTCGGCAGGTGGAGGGCTATATCCGTTGAAGCCGGGTTGCAGAGCAAGGCCGGCTCTTCTTTTTCGGATAGAAGGGGTTCTGTGGCTACCGGCAGGCAGGAAGCGTCGAGCAGGCCGGGCCGGAAGGCCGCCAGGGCCGCCCGGGCGCGTTCTTTCTGCCCGCGGGTAAACATCGACATGCAGCGGTCGGCGGGCAGGTTCATGAAATTCATGAACATATCCGCCGTGCCGCAGGAGAAGGATGGGTGGACGGGGCAATTCCCGCCGGTAAAGTCCGAATAGCTGTAAGCCTGTTCTTCTGTATCTTCCACCATGTCGTCGGATTGGCAAAGGGGGTCTTCCAGGCCTTCCCCCCAGAGGTGCTTGAGGTTGAGGTAGTGGCCGATCTCGTGAGTGGCCGTGCGGCCCAGGTTGAACGGCGCGGTTGCCGTTCCCGCCGTGCCGAAACAATCCGGGCGGACGAAGATGCCTTGTTCGTCGGCCGGAATCTGGGGGTCATCGGGGAAAGTCCCGTCCCCGCAGGCGCCGTCATTGCGGGCGCTGACCCAGGCGTTGAGGCAGCGCTCGGGGTCCAGGGCGTCGCGGCCGCCGAGATCCGTATGGCAAACCCGGCGCCGGCCGCCGGCGTAGAGGTTGGCGATGTTGGCAAAAGCCGTCTGGGTGCGGGTCACGGCCACCAGGCAGAACTCGATCTCCATATCGGCCACGTCGCCGGCAAAAGGCCCGGGTACGGTGGGTATTTCCGGGTTGCGCGCCCGGAAATCTTCATTCAGCACGTCGACCTGGGATTGTACCTGCGCGTCCGAAATGTTCTCCTGCGGGTTGCTCCAGACGATGTGAACGGCTATGGGGATGGTGATGACGGCCTGCCTGCCGGCCACGGCATCGGGGGCAGGTGCTATGCCCGCTTGCGGTGCCGGCTGCACGGCGCAGCGATGCTGGGAACGGGCAGCCAGGCCCGGGATCAGCAACAGGAGGGAGAACCACCATTTTTTCATAGAAGGCTGGTGTTGGTTGTTTTTGGAGGTCCAGCTAAGTTAAGGATGGAACGAAGGAATGATGGAACGAAGGAATGATAGAATTTTACCCGGCCGAGGCACGAGGACGGGCCTCCAGTCATTCATTCCTTCATTCCTCCAGTCATTCATTCCTTTGTCGGACTTTCCGGAGCAGCCTCAACAATCCAGCAATCCCCCCTACTGCCCCCCGAGATACTGGTACAGCTCATCCAGTTTCGGCGAGATAATGATTTCCGTCCTCCGGTTGAGGGATTTGCCGAAAGCCGTGTTGTTGGGGGCTTTCGGGAGGTATTCCCCCCGGCCGGCGGCGGTGATCCGTTCCGGGTTGATGCCGTAGGAGACCAGCAGGTTGGTAACGGCCACGGCACGGTCGACGCTGAGGTTCCAGTTGGCGAGGGCGTCGCCGTCGGAGTCGGTATGGCCCTCCACCACGATGTCGATATCGGGGTTGGATTTCAGGGTGTTGGCCAGTTCGCGCAGGGCGCGCTGCCCTTCGGCGTCTATGCGGGTGCTGCCGCTTGGGAACAGCAGGTTGGAGCTCAGGGAGAGGTAGAGCTTGCCATTGCGGTCCTCGACGGAGAGGTCGCTGCTGGAAAAGCGGCTCATCATAAGGTCGAGGCCTTCGCGGACGTCCTTCATGTTGGCCTCTTTGGTATTCAGCATTTGTTCCAGTTCCTGGATGCGGATGTTCCGGTCGGCCAGGGCGCCTTTGATGTTGGCGTAGTCGTACTCTATAGTATTGAGCCGGTTGTCTTTCTGGTACAGCTCATATTCCAGGCCTTCCTGCCGCTTTCGGCTTTCGTCGATGTTGAGCTGCTGGTCGGAGAGCTGGCGCTCCAGGTTGTATTTTTCGTAGGACGCGGTGATGTCCAGCTCGTTGCGGTCCTTTTTGAGTCCCTCCACGCGTTCCAGCAGCGCCAGGTAGCTGTTCTGCAGGCTTTTGTTGGTCACTACATACTGCTCGAGGTCGAGGCGGGTATTGCGGAACTCGATCTCCAACTGCCGGTTTTCTTCTGCGACCTTATTGTACTCGTTGCGCAGGGAATCAGCGACCTGGGCCTCCGACTCGTAATACTTTTTCTGCTCTTCCAGTTCCTGGTATTCTTTTTGGGTCACGCAACCGGAAAAAGCAGCTGCGGCAACGAATAGGATCAGAGCGTAATGCTTCATAGTCATGGTTGTTGAGGTAATAGGAATGGTGCAATGTAGCAAATTTATACTATTTGGGAAAATTAACGCCAAATCCTGAAATCCTGTCCATACCTTTGCGGGCAAAAAGGCCCATGAAGGATTTTCTGCTCTTTCTACTTTTGCTGCTGGTCCTGGCCGGCTGCCGCAATGAACCCAAAAATGCCGGCACCGCCGGCGCTGTTGCGGAACAACCCGCCGCCGCGCCACAAGACCCCGGCCCCCAACAACCGGCAACGGCCGAGGCGTCGGTTGAAAAAAAGGACGTGGCGCCAACCACAGAATCCCGCCCCGCCTACACGCCGCCTCAGAGCCAGGACGTGCTGACGATAACTGCCCGCAGCGCTCAGGCCCGCCCCGGCGCCGATGTGTGCGTGGCTTTCCAGGTCAAGGGCTTCGTCAACCTCCTCGCTATGCAGTATACAATCGCCTGGGACCCCGGGGTGCTCGAGTTTAAAGCCCTGAACAACCCGGGGTTGCCCTACCTCGACCGGGCTGACTTCGGGTACAACCGCCTGCAGGACGGCCTGCTGCCGTTCGTCTGGATCAACGACGCCCTGCAGGCTACCACCGTCCCCGATGAGAGCGTCGTCTTCGAGGTTTGCTTCAAAGCGATTGGCGCTTCCGGCCAAAGTACGGCCATTCGTTTCCAACAACAACCGACTCCCTTCGAAGTGGTCAACATCAACGAGGAAATCGTGAAACTCGAACCGGTGGAGGGGAGGGTCACTATTGAGTAGAAGCAGGGAAACGAATTCCGGAATAGCTGCTTCAAACAGGCTCTAAGGCATTAGTTGACCCGGTCATTCACTCATTCACTCATTCACTCATTCACTCATTCACTCATTCACCCATTCACCCATTCACTCCCTCAATACTGAATCTCCCCCAGGTTCACCACAAACCCTTTGATTTTGTGCTTGGAGGCCAGGCTTTTTCGGTAGTTGTCCGCTGCCGATTCGGAATCGAAGGGCCCCAGGAGGACTTTATACATCGGCCGGTCGAAGCTGGGTTCAATGCTGATGAGGATGTTGTCGAACCACTTGGCCTGCAGGTCGGCGACCTGTTTGAAGACATTTTCGTAGTTCTCCAGGGAAGATACCTGTACGCCGAAGCCCCGGTTTCCCGGCTGTTCGAGCACGATGCGGTACAAGCCGTACTTTTGGTACTCCTTGCCTACCAGTCGGCTCTTGTTGGCCGGCACATATCCTGTATTGGGAGTCCGTTCCCGGGTGTCCTCCTTCGGCGCGGCAGGGGCTTCCGCCTTTTTCGTTTCCTCGCGGGCGGCGATCCGCCGGGCGTTTTCCGCGTTGTCGAAGGCGGTGGGCAGGTCTGCCTTTTTGGGAGGCGCCGTTGTTGCTGCTGTTTCCGTTTTTGCTTTCGGCGTTTCCGTGGAGCGCCCCACGACCTCCACCTTTACTTCCGCTACGCCGTCCTGGACGATGCCCAGTTGCCGGGCGGCAGCCATAGACAGGTCGACCACCCGACCTTTGATGTAAGGGCCTTTGTCGATCACTGTGACGACCACGGTTTTGTTGTTGTCCAGGCGGGTGACTTTCAGTTTGGTGCCGTACGGATGCCGTTTATGGGCGGCGGTCAATTGGTTTTTGTCGTATTGCACTCCGTAAGCGGTTTCCCTCCCCTGGAAATCGTCGGAGTAATAGGAGGCCAGCCCCCATTCCTCGTTGTCCTGGGCGGCAAGAGCGGCGCCCGCAAAGAGGAAAAGAGCGGCAAAAAGGAATTTGGCGAAGACAGTTCTCATAATTGTTTCGTTTTTGGACAGTGTTTAAAGCCTGTAGTTAAAACGGCCTGAATCCGGATTTTATTAAGACTTTTTTTCAAATATAGGGATTCGGCTTTGTGCATTGAACCAAAGGGCGGCAAAATTTGTAATTTTGCGTGTTAAACAAGAAATAAATGTGTAGGTGTTCCGGTATTTCGGTATTGCGGTATTCCGGCCTGAAGCGTATGAGGGCTTTGTCGGGCAAAATGACCGGCCTGCATCGGGTCAACCGCAATACCATAACACCGCAATACCATTACACCAATAGTTAAGGCAATAGATAACAGCATGAGCAAGCACGGCAGAGTTTTGGTTGCAATGAGCGGAGGCATCGACAGCACGGTGACGGCGATGATGCTCCACGAGCAGGGCTATGAGGTCATTGGGATCACCATGAAGACCTGGGACTACGCCAACTCCGGGGGATCGCATAAAGAGACGGGCTGCTGCAGCCTGGATTCCATCAACGACGCCCGCCAGGTGGCTGTCGACGTAGGCTTTCACCATTTTATTATCGACATCAGGGAGGAGTTCGGCGATTACGTCATCGACAATTTTGTCGACGAATACCTGGCCGGCCGCACGCCCAACCCTTGTGTGCTCTGCAACACGCATATCAAGTGGAACGCCCTGCTCAAAAGGGCCGACGCCCTGGATTGCGAATTTATCGCCACCGGCCATTACGCCCGGATCCGGGAGCTGGACGGGCGGCGCTACATCTCCCGCGCCAAAGACGGCCTGAAAGACCAGTCGTACGTCCTCTGGGGCCTGAGCCAGGAGTGCCTGCGGCGCAGCCGTTTTCCGCTGGGCAGCTATACCAAGCCCGAGGTGCGGCAGATGGCGGCCGACTGGGGCTACACCAGCTTGTCCAAAAAGGCGGAAAGCTACGAGATTTGCTTCGTGCCGGATAACGACTACCGGGGATTCCTCAAACGGCGCGTCGACGGCCTGGAGGAAAGGGTCCGGGGCGGCAAGTTCGTCAATGCCAAAGGCGAAGTGATCGGCCGGCACAAGGGATACCCCTTCTATACGGTCGGCCAGCGCAAAGGCCTGGGCGTTGCCTTCGGCGAGCCCATGTATGTGACCGAAATACAGCCGGAAACCAACACCGTCGTCCTGGGCCATGTGGATGAACTGGTGCGCAACGGCATGGCTGTCGGACAGGCTAACCTGATGAAGTATGCGGAACTGCCGACGGGCATGGAAGCCGTCACGAAGATCAGATACAAAGACCACGGTACGCTGAGCCGGCTGAGGCAGCAGGGCGATAAAGTAGAGGTGGAATTCCTCGCCCATGTACGCGGCGTGGCGCCAGGGCAGTCGGCGGTTTTCTATGAAGGCGATGATGTGGTTGGCGGAGGGATCATCCTGAATAGTTCTCTGAATGGAGCGGCTGGTATATGACCCGGCGCCATCCACAACTTCCGGATTTATCCGGTTTTGATCATCTTGCAGCGAGCCTTTTTTATAACCCCGGGTGTCGAAGAATCAAAATTATCCGATATGCGAGCAGGGCCCTTCGTCCTCTTTCCGATCATTGCCTTCCTCCTTTTTCTCGCCTGCAACAAAAGAGAAATCGAGGATACGCGTATTGAAGACTACGGCTACGGCTATTTTCCGCTGGAGGTGGGCCGCGCCTGGGAATATGAGGTGGATTCCATCATTTATGACCCGGCTGTAGGCGGCACCTCGGTAGATAGCTTCACGGCCTTCGTCCGGGAGGTGATAGCAGATACCCTGCTGGACAATACCGGTGTGGCACTCTACCGGGTAGAGCGTTTTTACCGCCGCAGCGACACCCTGCCCTGGCTGCCCGAAAAGGTGCTCACCTTCTCCCGGGACGGGCAGCGCGCTATTCGCACCGAAGATAACCTCCGTTTCACCAAGCTGGTCTTCCCCGTCCGGGAGGGCAAGTCGTGGGACGGGAACGCCTTTTTTGACGATTCGAGGTTCGTCTTTGTCGCCGGCGAAAGCATCCAGATGTTCAAAGGCTGGCAGTACCGCATCCTCGAAGCCGGCGTGCCGGCAATGGTGGGAAACCTGGAATTCAGCGATGTAGTCACCGTACAGAATGCCGACAACCGTTACCTCAATAATTTCCTGGAGTATCGACTGGCCCGGGAACAATACGCCCGGGGAGTAGGGCTGGTCAGCCGCGAGGTGTTCATCTGGGACACCCTCTGCCGGGATTGTTGCGGCGGCAACGTGGAAGATGGGGTCTGCCAATCGTTGCCCTGGGAAGAAAAAATAGAGAAGGGGTTCACCGTCCGCCAACGGCTGATCAGTTATCAGTAGCGCTTTAATTTTGAATTATGGAAGAAGAGTATGTCCCGATCGGGCGCACCAGCAAGGCCTTCGGCACAGAAGGCGCTCTGAAGTTCAAGGTTGAAGAGCCGTTTCTCGACGACTTTCTCGACGCGCCCGTGATCTTCCTGGAGCTGCTGGGCAATCCCGTTCCCTTCTTTATAGAATATATCCACAACGAATCCCCCCTGATCGTCAAACTGGAGGAGGTAGACTCCCGGGAATCAGCGCTGGAACTGGCCGGCAAGGCACTGCTTTTGCGGGGGGAAGACGTCGCCCGGGAATCTCTGGAGCGGCCTTTTGACCTCCGCGCGCTGGAAGGTTTCCTGGTCGTCGACCGCAAAGCAGGAGAAGTCGGCCGGATCGAAGAGGTCATCGAGCTGCCCCAGCAGATGATGGCCATTGTGCCATACGAAGCGCGGGAAGTACTCATCCCCCTGAACGATCAGCTCATTCTCGAAGTGGACGTGGAAGCCCGGCGGATCAGCATGGACCTGCCGGAAGGGCTGCTGGAGCTGTGAGTGAGGTGCCGCAAGCACTAAATAACGTGAGTTCGGGATGGGCGCGATTCCCTTTTGTACCCCTTGCTCGGTTTTAGGTCTTAGGCTATAGGTTTTAATGGGCAACCCAGGCCTAATCGGGCACTCACCAGGCACCTAACGCCCAAAACCTAATGCCTAAACCCTCCCAACACCGGAGGGGCACAATATAGCATCGCGCCCTTCGGGATTAATTCGAGAATATGCGGGATCAGAATCCTGATTTTGTTAACCGTTGATCGTTGTCTGTTTCCGGGAACAATCAACCCGCAACAAACAACGAGGAACTTAGCGACGTGCGATCAATAACTGCCCCAAACCTTCGTCCTGCCAACAGGAGTCACTCTTTCACCAGCCTTTTGGACCAGCTTTTGTCCTCGCCGGCGGTGAAGCTGAGGAAGTAAACGCCGCTGGGCAGCCGGCGCAGGTCCAGCCGGGCGATGTTGTCTCCTTTCCGGATGCTCTGAGGCTGGTAGATGACCCTGGTGCCTTTGGCGTCGAAGAGCGCCAGTTCCGCTTTGGCGTCGTAGTTGCTTTTCACGCGGACGGACTTGACCCAGTCGGCAGGCCCTTCGGTAAGTTCAAAACTCAGCTCTCTTTTCAGGAGGCGGGTTTTCACCAGGGGGGAGTATTCGTAGCCGCCCTCGTTGTCCAGCATCTTGACCCGGTATGACAACTGTTCATTGGGAAATACATCCTTGTCGATGAACAGGTAGGAAGCGCTCTCCCCCTCCTGCCCGATGGGGGCGATGCTGGCCAGGCGCTGGAAAGGTTTTCCGTCGACCGACCGCTCTACTTCGTAGCCGATTGACTTTTCTTCGAAGGCTATTTCCCAATTCAGTTCGATGTAGTCGGTAAAGCTGGAAGCTTCCAGGCCGATCGGGCTGGCGCTGACCCGCTCGGCCCGCCCCTGCACCCATACCCCGTAAGACCGGGGGGGCAGCCGAAGCCGGACGGCATTGGGAATGGCATGGACTGTATCGGCAAAGGTTTTCAAGGTGGGGCTGAGGGAAGATCCAAGCACGTCTGTAAAGAGGTCGCCGGCCCGGAGGTTGGACGGGTTGATCTCCTGGACGGCGTCCAGGGTGTCGTTGCCGAAGTTGATGACGACCAGGATATCTTTCCCGGCGCCGGCGGCGGCTTTCCCGGCAGGCGTATTGGCGCCGTCCATCTGGAAGGCCAGTACCCGGGTGCTGTCGACGCCCCGGTCCGCCGAATAGTAAAACGATCCTTTGTCGGTGCGCGCCCGGTTGAGGTACTCCACGGCAGTGGCGCCATAGATATAATCCCGGTGGGCTTTGATCAACTGGTTGATCTCCTTTTTGAGCGGGCTTTTCCCGATGTATTCCGGCAGTTCCGACTGTTCGCCGTAATAATCGCCATAGTAAATGGAGGGCAGGCCGAGTTGGTTGTTGGTGAGAATATAAGCGTAGGCGAGCAGGGGATCCCCGATAGGGTCGTCCCAATCACCGCGTTTGTTGTTCTGGTTTTTGAATACCGGATGGTTGGCCATCGTCACGATGTTGAACCCCGAGACGGAAGAGGCGTCGCGGATGCTCCGCTCAAAAAGGTGGCGTACATCGTAGGTACTGTCGGCGCAGGCCTGGCGAAGGGCTTCCCGGAGGGGGTAGTCGTATACGCGGGGGTCGATCTCGGGGCGGGCGGCGGGGTTGAGGTAGTAAATGACTTCCGCTGCCCATTTGCCCAGCCGCGCCGGCTCGGCAGGGTAGGGGAGCGCAGCCACTACGAGCTGCGGGGCCGACCCTTTGACGAACATTTCGTTGATCTCCCGGGCGGTGGCCTGTGCGTCGAGTCCCCGCTTTCGGTGCAGGCTGTAAGCATTGACCGCGAAGCGCTGCCGAAGGCCGGCCGCCTGGCGGCCAAAGGAAAGGCTGTCATCCACCTCCAGGTTGGCAATGGGTTGTATGCCATGCTTTTGCAGCCCTCGCATCAGGCGCCTCACCGCTTCCGGGCTGTCCCTTTTCAACGAAGGGAGCCATAAGTAAGAAAACCCGGCATAGGATAGTTCCGTGGCCTGGCTTTCCATCCGTTCTACCCAAAACTCCAGGGTTGCCGAATCCACCTCCACGTCCGGCCCGTCCTCCGGGCAACTCCAGTAGCAGCCCTGCATGATGAAATCCTGGCCCTGGGCCGGGACAAAAGCGAATACGCTGGAAACTGCAGCCAACCAACATACTATCGGACATTTGCCGGATCGTGTAAATGTGTAAGGGTGTAAATGCGTAAAAGAGCAGCGTTCCCAGGTATCTGTTCTTTTGCTGTTTAACACGTTTACTCCAATAGCCCCCAAAATGTCCAGCAGTATGGTCAACCACAACATTCTTCTCATAAACACCTGGTATTTATTATATACTCGGTTTTTGTAATTCAATCCTGTCTATAGCCCCCCTCGATCCCCCCGAAGGAGAGAACTGTCCAAAACAGGGCTGCGGAATCCTGTCAATCTTGTTCATCCTGTCTATAAAAACGCACCGCTTGAAAGCGGTACGTCCTGTTCATCCTGTACATCCTGTCTATAAAAACGCACCGCTTGAAAGCGGTACGTCCTGTTCATCCCGTCCTAAATTAGGAAATTGTCCGTAAAACTGGCCACTTTTTTGAAAATAAGGCCGGATAGCCGTTAAATATTCCCCAAAAATTTCGATAATAGTGTCGGATTGTGGCCCTCCTGTCCGTTTCCAATGAAACCGGTGGGAAAGACAAACAGAAAAATGCACAAACAGCGTAACCATAAATGAAATTGCCTATCCGGACAGATAGGGCGCTGCTTTCGGCAGTGCTTTTTTTTCTGGTCCTGTCCTTATATGCACAAGCCAACCGGCAACGGCAGTCCGATAGCTTGTGGCGGTTGCTGATCCTGGAGGAGTTGGGGGACACCGGCAGGGCGTATGCGCCTGCGGGCCTTTCCACCCTTTATCGGAACAATGAGCCCGATTGGCTGGCCAGCAGGGTTTTGCCGGACAGCCTCTTCAATATGGAAAAGGCAAAAGAATTTACCCTTCTCAAATTGAAGCATGACCTTGAGCGCGCAGAGCAGGAATACGCCCTGGCCCTTAAGAGAAAAGACGATGAGATTCAATACCTCCAATTGCGCAACCGCTCCATTTCTGTTTATCTGACAATAGGGGTCGCCGGACTGCTGGGGGCCGTTGTTTTCCTGCTGGCCCTGAATAGCCGTCAGAAGCGGGAGGCCAACCGTCGCCTGGCCAGGCAAAAAGCGGCCCTGGAAAAAGCCGGGGAAGAACTTCGCGCAAACCGGGAGAAGCTGGGGCAGTCCAACCGCATTCTCAACAACTTTGTCTTTGCAACTTCCCATGACCTCAAAGAGTCGGTGCGTTCCGTAACCAGCTTCGGCCAGTTGCTGGAACGGAGGCTGCTGGACGGACAAACGGACTCTGCGCACCAATATGCCGGGTTTATTGCAGAGAACGGCAGGCGCATGGATCAAACGCTGGAAAAACTGCTCCTCATGTCGGAACTCATCGATACAGGCCTGCCGCCCTGCGCGCCGTTCGACCTGGAACATGCCGCCCGCCAGGCCTGGGCCGAGCTGTTACAGGAAAGAAAACCCGGCGCCTGTTCCCTGGACATCGAAACGCTCCCGGAAGCCTGCGGCGACACAGCCCTGCTTTACCAACTCATCAGCTACCTGCTGGAAAACGCCATCGAGTTCAGGAAGGAAGGGGAGTTCCTGGCTGTTCGCCTGAGCTATGAGCCGAGCGCCAGAGCCGGGACGGGCGCCTTCGTGGTGAGGGATAACGGACAGGGGGTTGGGGCCGAGTACCTGAATTCGATCTTCGAGCCTTTCATGCGCCTCAACCCCAGAGGAAAAGGGGGTGCGGGCCTTGGGCTGAGCATTTGCAGCCGCATCGTCGAATTGCATGGCGGCACGGCCTGGGCCGAGCCGGTGGAATTGGGCGGGCTGGCCGTTTATTTCCGCCTTCCCCTGGCTACAGTGCAACAGAAAGAATCCGAACCGGCCCTGTCCTAATTTCACGTTCCATGCTATCCATTCTTATACCCATCTATAACTTCGATGTGCGGGCACTGGTCAACGAGCTTAGCCGGCAATCCGCCGGCCTGCCTCTTCCGGCCGAGATCCTCTGCTTTGACGATGGTTCGGAGGAGCGCTGGAAAGCGCTGAACCGCGAAGTGGGCGGCCTTCCCTCCGTCCGGTACCGCGAATTGCCGGCCAACCTCGGCCGCTCCCGCATCCGCAACGCCCTGGCCGATGCCGCCCGGGGCAGCCACCTGCTCTTCCTGGATTGCGATTCGCAGGTGCCGGACGGCGCCTACCTGGAGCGCTACGCCGGCGAACTGGATGGCCGGAGCCTGCTCTACGGCGGCCGTGCCTACCGGAAGGCGCCGCCCGCCGACCCGCAACTGTTCCTCCACTGGCTGTACGGGGTCCGTCGTGAGCAGATGCCGCCGGACCGGCGCCGGATTCATCCCTATCATCACTTCATGACCAACAACTTTCTCATTCCCGCCTCCGTTTTTCAGGCGATCCGTTTCGATGAGCGCCTTCTCCAATACGGGCACGAGGATACTCTTTTTGGCATGGAGCTCCGCAAGCAGGGAGTGCCCATCCGCCACCTGGATAACCCCCTGCTGCATATCGGGCTGGAGCCGGCAGCTGTTTTTCTGGAAAAAACCCGGACCGGCGTGCGCAACCTGGCCTTTCTCTACCGGTCCGGGACAGGTATCGAAACCCGGTTGACCTCATTCTGCGAAAAACTGGAACGGATCGGGGCCAGGCGGCCGGTGAAAACAGCTTTGTCCGGATTGCGGCCGTTATTTCTCCGCCACCTGCTGTCCCGCCGGCCAGCCCTTTTTGTCCTGGACCTTTATAAACTGAGCCTCTTTCTGGAGGAATGGCAGGCTGCCTATTCCGGCCGGCAAATCTTCCGGTAAAATGCCAGGAGCCGTTCCTCTTCCCTTTCCCAGTTCAGGGCCTGCGCCGCCGCCCGGCAATTGTCCCGGATGCGTTGGTGGGCCGCCTCATCCTGCAACAGGCCGGCGATGGCCTGGCGGACTGCGGCCGGGGAAAGCTCGTCCAGCAGGACAAACACCCCGTATTCCTCCTGAAGCCGCAGGTATTCCGGGAAGGCCATGTTGATGGAAGGCACCCCTGCCTGAACGTAGTCAAAGGCCTTGTTGGCCAGCGAATAATAATAGTTCAGCCCTTTGTTCTCCAGCAGGTTCAGGCCAATATGCGCCTGCGGAGTCAGCGCCCGCAGCTCCGCCGGCGGCAGATAGCCCAGGAAGCGGACCTTTTTTTCCAGCCCCAGGCGCTGCACCTGCCGGCGCAGGGCTGCGGACAGGTCGCCCTCGCCGGCCAGCCACAGCTCGGCGCCCTCTACCTCCTGCATGGCCTCGATGACGAACTCCAGGCCCCGGCCTTCATTCAGTACGCCCTGGTATAAAATGACCGGTGGCCCCGGCTTCGGATGCTTGCCTTCTGCCGGGGAAACTGCCATCGGCACATTGCGGATCACCGAAAAGGAAGTGCCGTAGCGCTCTTCCAGCAAGCCGGCCAGCCCCGGCCCGACGGTGTACGCATGGTCCAGCCGGGGGATCACCAATTGCGCTACCCACTCCCAGATGCGCTGGACCGCCGGCCGGCGCACCACTTCCGGCACCTCGGTGAAGTACTCATGAGCGTCATAGACACAAATTTTTCCTTTGAGGCGGCTAACCAGGAAGCCGGGCAGTAAGGTGTCCAGGTCGACGGAGCAGGCCACATCGAAAGGGTCGGCCAGAAGGAAAAAGAAGAGGCGGAGGTTATACTCCAGGTAGAAAAGTTTGCCCTTCCCGAAGAAACAGGACAGGCGCTTTTGCCGGAATGGTTCTTCCTTTAAAGGTACGGAAGCCGGCCGCCGCCGCCCCACCAGGAGCACTTCATACCCCGCCCGGGCCAGGCTGGTGCAGATGCGGATCATGCGCTGGTCGTAGGTCAGGTCGTTGGTGACGGTGCAGAGGATGCGGGGCATAACGGGGCGAAGATAGGGGTTTTTATACTGGCGAACGGAAGGTTTTGTTCCTGACAAAACCACCGATGCCAGTATAGTCGCGTTTCTAACTCATACTCCCGTTGGGTTTCGATCAGGGGGACATCAATAATGCTTTCCTTATTTCCAAGCCAGTTCCTCCCCCTGTTGGTCCAGTAAACCTTCATCGAGCAGGTACTCCAGTACTTTGAGTACCTGCTCCTGCCGATTGGGGGCGAAAGACCCGACGAGCTGTTCCAGGGCCAGCGGCCCGTCTTTCAGCATCAATTGTATTTTCCCCTTGTACCGCTCAAAATCATCGGTGGAGAGTTCGGCTTTCGTACGCCCGGTACACACATCACAAATCCCGCATGCGGGCGCATCTGTTTCGCCGAAGTAAGCCAGCAACTGCCGGCTGCGGCACACCGGCGTTTCCGCATAAGCAATGGCTTTGTTCATGCGCTCATACTGCCGGTTCTTCCGGAAATTGTAGAGGCTGCGGTCGATCAGCAGGTTGTCGGCGTCCACCCGTTCCTTGATGAAAATGACCTGCGGGGTGTCCTTCTGGGGGGAGTAGTCGATGATACCGTCGGAGGCCAGTTTGTCCAGCGCATGGCGCAAAGCCTTTGCCGGTATTTTCAGGAAGCGGGCCAGCTGGCCTTCCCGCAGGTTGATGGGATGGTTGAACGCCCCCTGGTAGGTGCGCAGGATGGCCTTGAGCAGGCGGTCCATCTTCGGATGGCGGAGCTGGTAGTCGTACAAGGCGTCTTTGGAGACCTTGATCATCAGGCTGGAAGGCACGAAAACGGCCTCGGTGAGCACGATCCACCCGGCCTGCTCCAGGATTTTCAGGCAGTTGAATGCCTCCACGATATTGACCTGGAAGTTGCGGGCGAATTCCACGATATCGAAATCGTAACTCTGCCCTTCGCCCCCGCCGACCGCCAGCTGGAAGTAGCTGCCCAGCGCCCGGTAAATCCGCCGCACCTCTTTCAGTTCAGGGAAGGACTGTTCAAACTGCCGCTCCAGGTTCAGCCGGTCGGCAGGGTGGTACAACAGCACCGCGTAGGCCTTCCTGCCGTCCCGCCCGCCCCGCCCGGCCTCCTGGAAGTAGGCCTCCAGGCTGTCGGGCAGTTCCATGTGGACGACCACGCGCACGTCCGGCTTGTCGATGCCCATGCCAAAGGCGTTGGTGCTGACGATGACCCGCTTCCTGCCGGCCATCCAGGCGTCCTGTTTTTTTGCCCGCTCCCCGGCATCCAGGCCGGCGTGGTAATAGTCGGTGCTGATGCCCTGACGGCTCAGGTATCCGGCGATCTCTTTGGTCCGGCGCCGGCTGCGGACGTAGACGATGCCCGTGCCGGGCACCCGCCGGAGAATGTCGGCCAGCTTTTTCAGCTTGTCTTCTTCGTGAAGGACGGAGTAGGAGAGGTTGGCGCGGGCAAAGCTCTTCTGGAGCAGATTTTCCTGGCGGAAGGCCAGCTTCTCCTGTATGTCTCTGGCCACCTCCGGCGTTGCCGTCGCTGTCAGGGCCAGGATGGGCGCTTTGGGCACCAGCTCCCTGATCTCGGGAATTTGAAGGTAAGGCGGGCGGAAATCATACCCCCACTGGGAGACGCAGTGGGCTTCGTCGACTGCCAGCAGGCTGACGTTCATTTTCCGGATGCGGGCCCGGGCCAGTTCGGTCGTCAGCCGTTCCGGCGAAAGGTATAACAGCTTGGTATTGCCGTAGGCGCAATTGTCCAGGATGCGGTCGATATCCCGGTAGTGCATGCCGGAGTATACGGCCGCCGCCGGCACGTTCCGCTTTTGGAGGTTTTCCACCTGGTCTTTCATCAAAGCGATCAGCGGAGAGATGACGATGCAAATCCCTTCCCGGCAGAGCGCCGGCACCTGGTAACAGATGGATTTGCCGCCCCCCGTAGGCATCAGGGCGAGCGTGTCCCTGCCTTCCAGGACCGACCGGATGATGTCTTCCTGCAGCGGGCGGAAGCCGTCGTATCCCCAGTATTGCTTCAGTATGTCCAGCGGCGTCTTTTCCAAGGGGAAGCGGGTTGAATGTTATATTGTCATATTGTCATATTGTCATATTGTCATATTGTCATATTGTCATATTGTTATATTGTCATATTGTTGCCGGGGTTACAGCAATATAGCAATATAGCAATATAGCAATATAGCAATACAGCAATATAGCAATTAAGCAATACAGCAATATAGCAATTAAGCCCCTTCCCTCAAATAATCGTCGACACCTTCTGCTGCAGTTTATCTTCCCGGACCAGGATTTCCTCCTCCGGTTCGGCCACCAGGTGAGCGGCCAGGTCGCCGATCTGGGAACAACCGTAGACGATAGAGGGCTGCAATTCGGGGGTGCCGATGCCTTTTTCCAGGATGTGCTGGACGACGAGCCGGATGGCGGTGGCGGCTTCCGGCATGCCCAGGCTTTCCACCAGCATGGCGGCGGAGAGGATAGCTGCCATGGGGTTGGCGATATCCTGCCCGGCGGCCTGCGGGTAGGAGCCGTGGATGGGTTCGAACAAAGAGGTATGCAGGCCGATGGAGGCCGACGGCAGCAGGCCCAGCGAGCCGGCCAGCACGCTGGCCTCGTCGGAGAGGATGTCGCCGAACATGTTGGAAGTCAGGATCACGTCGAACTGCCGCGGATTTTGGATCAGCTGCATGGCGGCATTGTCCACAAACATGAAATCCAGTTCCACCCCGGGGTAACCGGCGGCGAGTTCCTGGACGGTCCTGCGCCACAGTCGGGAAGTTTCCATGACGTTGGCCTTGTCGACCAGCGTGACCTTCCTTCGGCGGAGCAGGGCCTGCTCAAAAGCGAGCCGGGCGATGCGCTCGATCTCTTCCACATGGTAAGTGCAGGTGTCAAAGGCCTGGCGGCCGTCGGCTGCGGTTCCCTTTTCACCGAAGTAAATGCCGCCGGTGAGTTCCCGGTAGATGACCATGTCGACCCCTTTCACGCGTTCTGCCCGCAGGGGCGACAGGTGCAACAGGCGTTCGTAAGTCGTTACCGGCCGGATGTTGGCGTAGAGCCCCAGCTCTTTGCGCAGGCGGAGCAGCCCTTGTTCGGGGCGCACCTTGGCGGTGGGGTCGTTGTCGTATTTGGGGTCGCCGATGGCGCCGAAGAGGATGGCGTCGGCATTGAGGCAGGCCTGCAGAGTGGCGTCCGGCAGCGGGTCGCCGGTCCGCTCGATGGCCGCCGCGCCGACGTCGGCGAAGCAATATTCGAAATAGCGGCCGAAGCGCTCCGCCACCGCATCCATCACTTTGATGGCTTGTTTGGTGACTTCCGGGCCAATACCGTCGCCGCCCAGTACGGCGATCTTGGTCTTTTTGATAGATGTCATGGGATTTTTTTTATTATAATTTATCAGTAGAATTTTTCTGATTGCCCACTTCTCCCCATTTCCACATATTTCCATCGCATTTCCACCTATTTCCACCTATTTCCACCTATTTCCACCTATTTCCACCTGTTTCCACCTGTTTCCACCTATTTCCACCTGTTTCCATCTATTTCCACCGCATTTCCACCTATTTCCACCTATTTCCACCTGTTTCCACCTATTTCCACCGCATTTCCACCTATTTCCACCTATTTCCACCTGTTTCCACCTGTTTCCATCGCATTTCCACCTATTTCCATCGCATTTCCATCAAACCCTACTCCTCTCCTCAAAAGCCTCTATTTCCTTCCGCAGGCTCAACAGGAAATCGATATCGTCATATCCGTTGAGCAGGCACAGTTTCTTGTAAGGGCCGATCTCAAAGCCGGCGGATTGCCCTGTGGCCTGGATGGTGAAGCGCTGATCCTCCAGGTCGACGAGGAAAGAAGCGCCGGGGTCCGCCTCAATGGCGGAGAAGATGTCCTGAAGGAAGGATTCCGGGACCTGTACCGGGAGCAAACCGTTGTTCAGGGCATTTCCGCGGAAAATATCGGCAAAAAAACTGGATACTACAACCCTGAAGCCATAATCGTGCAGGGCCCAGGCGGCATGTTCCCGGCTGGAGCCGCACCCGAAGTTTCTGCCGGTCACCAGGATCTGCCCGCCGTAGATGGGGTTGTTGAGGATGAAATCTGCCCGGGGCGTGCCGTCGGGCTCGTAGCGCCAGTCCCGGAACAGGTTGTCGCCGAACCCTTCCCGGGTCGTCGCCTTGAGGAAGCGGGCCGGGATGATCTGGTCGGTATCAACCTCTTCGATCGGCAACGGAACGGCGGTGGACTGCAATTTTTTGAATTTTCCCATGGCATTTTAAAAATTTCCGGTTCTGGTGATGTGCGATTTTTGATGTGCAGGGTGCTAAATCACAAATCACAAATCAAAGCCCTTCTCTCACGTCCACGAGCCTGCCTGCCACCGCTGCCGCCGCTGCCATAAGCGGGCTGGCGAGGATGGTGCGGGCGCCGGGCCCCTGCCGCCCTTCGAAGTTGCGGTTGGAAGTCGAGACGCAGTAAGCGCCTATGGGCACCTTGTCCTCGTTCATGCCGAGGCAGGCCGAGCATCCCGGTTCGCGGAAATCGAAGCCGGCTTCCCGGAAAATCCGGTCCAGCCCTTCGGCTTCCGCCTGTTTTTCCACCTGCTTGGAGCCGGGGACCACCATGGCGTAGACGCTGTCTGCTTTCTTTTTGCCCTTAACGAAAGCCGCTGCGATCCGCAGGTCTTCGATGCGGGAGTTGGTGCAACTTCCGATAAATACGTACTGTATTGGCAGGCCGGCCAATTTCTGGCCAGGCCGCAGGCCCATGTATTCCAGCGATTTGTTGAAGGTGCGGCCATTGCCTTTGGCGGGCGGCCCGGGGATGGCCTGGCTGATGCCGATGCCCATGCCCGGGTTGGTGCCGTAGGTGGCCATGGGCTCGATGTCTTCCGCCCGGAAGTGGTGTTCCGTATCGAACCGGGCGCCGGCGTCGGAATACAAGGTTCGCCAGTAGGCCGCCGCTTTTTCAAAATCGGCGCCCCGGGGGGCAAACTCCCGGCCGCGGAGGTATTCAACGGCTTTCTCATCCGGGGCGATCAGCCCGCCGCGGGCGCCCATCTCGATACTCATGTTGCAGATGGTCATACGGGCTTCCATGGAAAGGGCGCGGATGGCGGAGCCGGCGTATTCGATGAAATGGCCGGTGCCGCCGCTGGCAGAGAGCCGGGAAATAATGTAGAGGATGATGTCCTTGCTGAGGACGCCCGGCTGCAGCTCCCCGTCAACGGTAATGCGCATGCGCCGGGGTTTGCTCTGCAGGAGGCACTGGGTGGCCAGCACCTGCTCCACCTGGCTGGTCCCGATACCGAAGGCAATACAGCCGAAGGCGCCGTGGGTGGACGTGTGGCTGTCCCCGCAAACAATGGTCATGCCCGGCTGGGTCAGCCCCAGCTCCGGCCCGATGACGTGGACGATGCCCTGGTAAGGATGCCCCAGCCCGTAGAGGCGGATGCCGAATTCGCGGCAGTTTTCGGTCAGTTTATCCACCTGGAACCGCGAGAGGGCCTCCTGGATGGGCAGGTGCTGGTTGCGGGTCGGCACGTTGTGGTCGGCAGTAGCGGCCGTCCTGTCCGGCCGGAAAACGGGGATGCCGCGCCGGCGCAGCCCGTCGAAGGCCTGTGGGCTGGTCACTTCGTGAATGAAATGGCGGTCGATGTACAGGACGTCAGTTCCTCCTTCCACCTGGTGCGCCACATGGGCGTCCCATATCTTGTCGAACAGTGTTTTTTCCATTTTTTCGAATTGTAAACTTGTCAGGTTTTCCCGGTGGTAGATACCCTTTGCAAGCCGGGCAAGTTTTCCCCGACTGCTTTGTCTACGGCTTGCGAAATGATCTGTTTCAGGTCGGCATCCTCCACTTCTTTTTTGCGGTCGGCAACTTCCAGGAAGTGGGCATAGACCACATCCAGTTCGTTTTTGGTCAGGTTGTGGCCTATATTTTTGGCGCGGTAGGCAATGGCGGCCCTTCCGCTGCGGGCCGTCAGGACGATCTTGGAATGGTCGACGCCCACTTCCAGGGGGTCGATGATCTCGTAGGTGTCCCGGCGTTTGATCACCCCGTCCTGGTGGATGCCCGAAGAATGAGCGAAGGCATTGGCGCCGACGATGGCCTTATTGGGCTGTACCGGCATGCCCATACGCTCGGAAACCAGCCGGCTGGTGGGATAAATGAGCCTCGTGTTTATATTATTGAACAGCCCGAGGTCGCTGTGCTGTCGCATGATCATCACCACCTCCTCCAGGGAAGTGTTGCCGGCCCGCTCTCCGATGCCGTTGATGGTGCATTCGATCTGGCGGGCGCCGTTCTGGACGCCGGCGATGGAGTTGGCCGTGGCCAGCCCCAGGTCGTTGTGGCAATGGGTGGACAGGATTGCCTTGTCTATCCCCTTTACGTTTTCGCGCAGGTAACGGATCTTGGCGCCGTACTCATCGGGCAGGCAGTACCCGGTCGTGTCCGGAATATTCAATACGGTCGCCCCGGCCTTGATCACCGCTTCGAGGACCCTGGCCAGGTACTCGTTGCTGGTCCGCCCGGCGTCTTCCGCGTAAAACTCGACATCCTCCACAAATCGTTTGGCGTAGGCCACGGCGGCCACCGCCCGTTCCAGGATCTTTTCCCGGGTGCTGCGCAGTTTATACATGATGTGCGAATCCGAGGTGCCGATGCCGGTGTGTATGCGGGGGCGGCGGGCTTTCCGGAGCGCCCGGGCCGCCACTTCGATATCCTTCTCCACTGCCCGCGACAGGCCGCAGACGGTGGGGGCGGAGACAGCCTGGCAGATGGCCTCCACGGATTGAAAGTCTCCCGGGCTGGATACCGGGAAGCCGGCTTCGATAATATCCACGCCCAGCCGCTCCAGTTGCCGGGCAATTTCCACTTTTTGTCCGGTGTTCAATTTGCATCCCGGCACCTGCTCGCCGTCGCGCAGGGTGGTGTCGAAGATGAATACTTGCTTATCTGCCATGGCCAATTGATTTTTTTGTAAATAAGTGTAGCTTTGCTTATTTGAGTACTAACGGGCCCAGCCGCCAAATATATCGGGATAGCGTATCGGTGTAAAGTCAAATTAGCGGAGTACTACAAGATGGCAGATGGAGTAGTCTTCTTTTAATGTTTTGACTATGAAGCGGTTAGGGTAAAAAGAATTACAATGCCCAAGCAGAAGACAGATGACCTTCTCCAGTTGGTGTGTTCCCTCACCCGGGCCGAAAAGCGCCATTTCCGGTTGTTTGTCCGCCGCAATCAGGCCTCCGAAGATATCCTCTTCCTGCAACTGTTCGATTTCCTGGATAAATACAAGGAGTACGACGAAGCGCTGATCCTCCGGAAACTCCCCGGGATCAAGAAACGGCAGTTGTCCAACCTCAAAGCCCACCTGTACAAACAACTGCTGGTCAGCCTCCGCCTGGTCAATGCCAGCCACAACGAAGATATCCAGCTCCGGGAAATGATCGATTATGCCCGGGTATTGTACAATAAAGGATTATACCGCCAGAGCCTCGATATGCTCGACAAGGCCAAATCCAGGGCCTACGCCGGGCTGTTCTACACCCTGGCCCTGGAGATCGTCGAGTTCGAAAAGCACATTGAAGGCCAGTACATCACCCGCAGCATCGAGGGCCGGGCCGACGAACTGGCAGGCGAGGCTCTCCGCTTGCAGGAGACCGTCGACAACATCAACCTGTTTTCCAACCTCTCGCTCCAGCTCTATGGCCTGTACCTCAAAATGGGCTACGCCCGCAACCAGAATGATTACGGCCTGGTAAAAAACTTCTTTCAGGCCCACCTGCCGGATATCGATTATCAGCAGCTCGACTTTTTCGGCCAGGTATATTATTGCCAGGCTCACTTGTGGCACTACTATATCACTCAGGAGTTTCCCATGTGTTACCGCTACGCCCAGAAATGGGTGGAGCTCTTTCGCGAACGGCCGGACCTCATCAGGTTGTACGCGCCGCTTTATCTTAAAGGCCTCCACAACCTGCTCAACGCCCTGTTCAACACCCTGCAGTACCGGAAATTTGTCGACGCCCTGGAAGAACTGGGCCGGTTCCCCGGCCAATATGACATTGAGCAGGCGAAAAACATCGAAGGGCTTTTCTACCTGTTCAAATATATTCATACCATCAAGAAGCACTTCCTGGAAGGCACCTTCTCCGAGGGCCTGAAAATCATCCCCGGCCTGGCCCGCATCATCGAGGAAGATACCTACAACTGGGATCACCACCGTGTGCTGGTCTTCTACTACCGCATCGCCTGCCTCTATTTCGGCAGCGGCGACAACGAATCGGCTATCGATTACCTCAACCTCATCATCAACCAGAAAAACCCGAATTACCGGGAAGACATCCAGTGCTTCGCCCGCATCCTCAACCTGATCGCCCACTTCGAACTGGGCAACTCCCAACTGGTGGAATACCAGGTCAAATCGGTCTACCGGTTTCTCTCTAAAATGGACGACCTGCACGCCGTTCAACGCGAAATCTTCCGCTTCCTGCGAAAAATACCCCGTATCCAGGAAGAAGAACTGAAGCAGGAATTTTGCCACCTGAGAGATAAACTGGTGGAACACGAAAAAGACCCTTTCGAAAGCAGGCCCTTCCTCTATCTGGACATTATTTCCTGGCTGGAATCCAAAATCCAGGACAAGCCGGTACAGGAGATCATCCGGCAAAAGTTCAACGAACGGCAGGCGGAGAAGAAAGCGCTGAAACCCTGATGCGGCTACCCGTCTAAGGTTGGACAGCAGAAAGGGGAAAGCCGAGCGGAGTCGAGGCCGAGCGCGTTCAGGAGGCATGAAGTGTCCAGCCTTAGACGGGTAGCCCCTGATGCCTTTTTCGTACCCTCAATAGGGTAATTACATAATTATTTATTAAATATTAGAATCGAAAGCTTGGCGATTACTTCTTTTAGAACTACTTTTGTCCGGTGACAAAGACAAACCCCATGAAGAACAGGCGGCCTTGACAGAGCGACACCTAACCTTCCTTTTTTCGTCTCCGTTCTTCACTACATGTTATTGGTTTTCAGGAAAACTACGCTTTAAAAGCATTAAGAGTGCGTCTCCTAAAGTACGCTTTTTGCCTTTAAAGCTTTGCTGTTTGAACCTGGTTCATGTTTCAGGCAGTACCGGAAGGCAGAACGATGCCTTCTTCCTTTGACTTTGCGGCCAAAATTCGTTTACCCCCCTGTTTCCGCCGGGCAAAGTGTGTAAGTTGACCATCAATCATTCACTCACTCCGCCCTGATCTTCTTCGACGACCTAAACAACACAAAACGAATCCCTGGCAACAACGTGTTTGCAACACACGGCAAGCCAGCAGGATAGCAACTATGTATAATCCTTATGTTTAACATAACCTAATCTTTATTAAGCAAATTGTGATCTTATGGAAAGAACGAATTTTACTCTTATTTCTCTGTCCCACTGGCTAAAGGCAACAGCATTGCTTTTTGCCTTCGGTTTGACGGGGGCCCAGCAGTCGTTCGCACAAGGCCCGTGCGCTGACGACCAATGGGCGCCAATTATCGTGTATCCTTCTCAGGATATCGTGGTTAACCTGGATCCTTGTGGCCTGAACCAGGCTATCGTGTTTTTTGAGGTAACGGTTACCGACGACTGCGACGGCGACCATTTCGCCGCCGCTCCCGGCGACCCGGTAACCCCGGTTCTGAATTTACGGTTACGGCATTCAACGGCCCGGATTTGGTAACTATTTTCTCTGCCGGCGGCGACCGCTTCACGGGCGTCTTCGAGCCCGGCACCTACCAGGTACAGATCTCTGCCGAAGATGCCGCCGGCAACTTCCGCGACGAGGACTTCCTGGTCACGGTCCTGCAGGGCACCCCTCCGCCGACCAACCTGATCTGCAACTACCAGGTCAACGCTACGCTGGACGACAACTGCCAGCGCTTCATCACCCCGGACATGGTGCTGGAGGGCGACTTCGGCTGCGCGCAGGAGTCTGACTTCCGCGTCCACATCGCCACCGACGACGACCCGAGCAACGGCAACATCCTCGACAATGCACTACCAGTTCATCTACGAGGTGACCTACGTCAGTACCGCTGCTGACCGTACCCGTCCCAGGGCGGCGCCCAGCAGACAGTGACCTTCAACGGCTTCGGCTCCGGTACCTTCTTCGCTGCCGCCAACTGGACGGTCGAAGAAGTGATCGGCTCCGGCGGCGCGCGCGCGCGATCGCCGACGTTTCCTTCACGGCGACGACCCTGACGATCCAGACGCTGACCACCGACTATGCGCTGGCTTCCATCGTCATCCCGCAGGACGGCAACCTGAGCTTCAGCTGGAACTACAACGGCGCCGACCCGAACTTCGATTTCTTCATCTTCGACCTGAACAACGCCAACATCGTTACCCAGACCAACGCCGCCTCCGGCTCCTTCGACCAACCGGTCGAAGCAGGCTGGTTGTTGTTGTTCCAGGTGGACGACGACGACCTGCTGCCGGTCGGCACCGCTACGCCCAGCACAGCGACGATCAGCAACTTCGTCTTCTCGACCCTGGGCGACGTCGACCCGAACGCGCCGAGCTTCCCCTTCTTCAACTGGGAAGACTGCTGGGGCTACATCAACGGCGAAGACAAGGCGGCGCCGGACGTAGACTGCCCGGACGACACGGACGAAGGCGCCACCATCCTGGACTGCTTCACGCAGGCGGGCACGCTGGAAGACGGCGACCTGGAGATGGAGCCGCTGAACTTCTCCTGCTTCATCGACGGGGGCGGCACGACTTCGAGCCTCGACGCGGGCGTGCACTACTACGACCTGATCCCGTTCCAGGTAGACCGGACGGACTACTATACCATATTAGTATCTGACGACTTCGGCTCGACGATAGACGAGAGCGCGATCGCTTTGTTCCAGGGGGGCTTCAACCCGTCGAACCCCTGCGAGAACATCATCGCCTTCCAGGACGAGCCGATCGACGACATCATCCCACCGCTGGCTGACGACGAGACCTACATCCGCATCAGCCTGCCGCTGATCGCCGGGGAGACGTATTACCTGTGGGTAGCGGCCGACGACGACATCAGCGGCCCTGCCGGCGCCGGCGACTATACGGTAGACATCTGCCCGGACGAGAACGGCCGGGTGGGCCTGTTCTCCTCCACTACAGTGCTGAACCCGCAGACGTGGGAGCCGATGGTCATCAACACCACCGTACTGTGGCCGCGGCGGGACGTGAGCCTGACCCTGCCCCTGTTCTGCGAGGACTTCGACCTGATCTATAACAACCCGGCCAGCCTCGACGTAACCGGCCGGCCGGTGGTTTCCGATAATTGCGACAATAGCGTTTCCGTGTCGTTTGTCGACACCTACAGCGCCGCCGGGGACTGCGCGCCGATCGTCATCACGCGCCGGTTTACGGCCACGGACGACAAGGGCAACACGACGAGCTGCACGCAGCTGATCACGCTGAACCGGCCTTCGGACCTGGACGTAGAGTTCCCTCCGCGGACAGTGCCGATCGAGTGCGACGAGCAGTTCGCCACCCTGCCGAACGGCAACCCCCACCCGAGCCACACCGGCTATCCCTTCATCGTGACGGTGAGCGGGATCTTCAACCTGGCTGACGACTACTGCAACATCGGGGCGAGCTTCGTGGACCGCGCGCGGGTGAACGTCTGCGAGGGCGCCTTCAAGTTCGTGCGGGACTGGACGGTGATCGACTGGTGCGACGGGGACAACATCGCCGTGGACGCGCAGGTGATCAAGGTCGGCGACTACACGCCGCCGACAGTGGTATGCCCGGGCCAGGACTACGACTGGGACGGGGACCTGGACCCGCTGGTGTTCTCGGTGAGCCCGTTCGGGTGCACGGCGAGCTTCTCCACGCCGCTTCCCGACGTGACAGACAACTGCTCGGACTGGGAAGTCCGCACGGAAATAGTAACTGAAGTAGAAGTAGACGTGGTGAACCAGTACGGCCAGGTGACCGGCACGCGCACCGACACGGTGGTGGTGCGGGTGATCCCCTGGGACGCGCCGACGCGGCTGGTCAGCGGCATCCCTGCCGGGGACCACTACTTCCGCTATACGGTCGAGGACGGCTGCGGCAACAAAGTCGTCAAGTACTGCCCGTTCTCGGTCCGCGACCTGGTCGAGCCGACAGCCATCTGCGACGACGACCTGACGGTGTCGATCGGCGGGGCGGACCTCGCGCGCATCTATGCTGAAGATATCGACGAAGGCTCTAACGACAACTGCGGCGAAGTGAGCCTGGCAGTGCGCCGCACGGGCGTGGTGCTGGACCAGTTCGGGCGGGTGATCCCGTTCATCTGCGGCAACCAGGTCAGCCCGTGGGGCCCGTTCGTGGACTTCTACTGCTGCGACGTAGGCCGCACGATCACGATCGAGCTGCGCGTGCGCGACACGGGCGGCGGCGAGAACATCTGCTGGCTGGACATCGTGCCGGAAGAGAAGGTCAAGCCGTTCTGCTACGCCCGCACCCGGTGATGATAGACTGCGACGACCTGCCCTACAGCTTTGACGCCACGGACACGCTGCAGCTGCAGCAGCTGTTCGGCGACGCCACTTCCGAAGACAACTGCAGCTCCTGGGAGCGCGAGCTGCCGCCGGTGCCGGACCTGGAGTGCGGCTTCGGCACCATCATCCGCCGCTTCCGCGCCCGCGACGTGAACGGCAACGAGAGCGTCAACCTGTGCACGCAGGTAGTGACGATCAAGGAAGTGCACAACTTCGAGATCAAGTTCCCGGCCGACGCCGAAGCCATCTGCGGCGTGGCGGACCCGGACAGCGTAACCTATACGGAGATCGGCTGCGACCTGCTGGCCGTGAACCACACCGACGAAGTGTTCTCGGCCTCTGGCGACGAGTGCTACAAGATCTTCCGCAAGTGGAAGGTGATCAACTGGTGCCAGTTCGACGAGAACCAGGACCCGCTGGTGATCGGCCGGGACGAAGACTGCGACGGCCGGCCCGGCGACGAGTGCGTATACGTGCTGCACCGCCCCGGCGGCAAGAACTACATCGACCGGGACGACGACGAGACCGAGCCGAACAACGTGCCCCTGGCCTTCCAGAACATCTGCAACGGGATCGACGACTTCTGGCGCAAGGTGGACTACGACGGCGGCCAATATCAGTATACTCAGATCATCAAGGTATACGACGACATCGACCCGGAGATCAGCGCGGACCCGCAGGACTTCTGCTCGTACGACAACGTGAACTGCACGGGCCTGGTAGGGCTGCCGTTCCGCGTCGACGAGAACTGCACGCCGGACGACCTGACGATCAAGGTGTTCCTGGACGCTGGCGCCGACGGCACCATCGACTTCGACCTGCAAAACCTGACGGACGGGGCGTTCGACGATTTCAGGCTGACGGGCAGCTATCCAAACTACCAGCTCAACGGGCGCTTCCCGATCGGCTGCCACGCGTTCGAAGTGCACGTCAAGGACGGCTGCGGCAACGCGAACAGCGAGCTGCTGGACTTCTGCGTAGTGGACTGCAAGGCGCCGTCGCCGGTATGCATCAACGGCCTGGCCATCGAGCTGATGCCGGTAGACTTTGACGGGGACGACGTGCCGGACAGCGGCCAGATGGCGATCTGGGCGAACGACTTTATCGTCTCGCCGATGGCAGACTGCACCGGCCCGGTAACCTACTCGATCAACCGGGCGGGCGACGATCCCAACGTAGACTCCACGGGCATCGTGCTGACGTGCGCGGACACGGGCACGCTGGTAGTGGAAATCTGGGCTTATGACCAGACGGGCAACGCGGACTTCTGCGAGACGTACATCCTGGTACAGGACAACATGTACCATGGTACTGGACTCCCTGACGGTCGGCATCTCCGGCGCCATAGCTACCGAAGCGGGCGCTGGCGTGCAGGACGTAGAGGTGCGCCTCTCTACCAGGGCAACGACGTGGAGACGACCAACGCGAAAACTACCTGTACAGCTTTGCGGCCTGCGCGAGGGCTACGACTATACGGTGACGCCGGAGCTGGACGCGAACTACCTCAACGGGGTATCGACCTTCGACCTGGTGCTGATCAGCAAGCACATCCTGGGCGTGCAGCCGCTGGGCAGCCCGTACCAGATGATCGCCGCGGACGTGAACAACAGCCGCTCGATCACGACGCTGGACCTGATCCAGCTGCGCAAGCTGATCCTGTCGATCGACACGGAATTCGAGAACAACACGAGCTGGCGCTTCGTAGAGCGCCGCCTACGTGTTCCCGAACCCAGTACCAACCCGTGGTTTGAGGAGTTCCCCGAAGTGGTGAATAATATCAACAACCTGCCGGCGGCGGGCATCAGCAACGCCAACTTCGTAGGCGTGAAGGTGGGCGACGTGAACGGCGACGCCCATACCAACGCGCTGGCGCGGGTACAGTACCGCACCCAGCAAGGCGCTCTGGTGTTCAACGTAGAAGAAGCCAGCCTGAAGGCGGGCGGCGAGTACGCCGTGGCGTTCTCTTCTGCGGAAATGGCTAACATCGAAGGCTACCATACCACCTTGTCGTTCGACGTTAAGGCGCTGGAGCTGGTGGACATCGTGCCGGGCGCAGCTACGCAGGACAACTTCGGTACCTGTCGTACGTAAGCGAAGGCTTGATAACGACGAGCTGGAACCAGGCAGCGAACAGCGAATTGCGAAACGCGAACACCGCGTTGTTCAGCCTGGTGTTCCGCGCCAAAGCGGACGCGCAGCTTAGCGAGCTCCTGAGCGTAAACTCCCGCGTGACGAAGGCCGAAGCGTACAACGTCGACGGCAGCTACATGGGCGTCGAGGTGGCGTTCTCAGTACCAGGCAAACGTGGCGGGCAAGTTCGAGCTGTACCAGAACACGCCGAACCCGTTCAAGGGCGAGACGCTGATTGGCTTCAACCTGCCGTCTGACGACAAGGTGACGCTGACGGTCAGCGACGTGACGGGCAGGGTGCTGCGGCTGGCGCGCATGGACGGCGTGAAGGGGTACAACAACATCGCGTTGAGCTCCCACACGCTGCCGGCAACCGGCGTGCTGTACTACACCGTAGAGACGTCAGAATACACAGCGACCAGGAAGATGGTTATCATCGAATAACCGGGCGGGCCACCCGTCTTATCTAAGCCGGGTAAACTTTTAAGTGGCCCGTACCAATAAAGGCCGGGTAGCCCATCAAGGGCTGCCCGGCCTTTTGTTTTTGCAGTATTCGTCAAGTTCGGTTAGCCGGCACTTCCGTCAGCTGGAGAAAATACCCCTTTAAGGGTAAATCACAGCCTACAATATTGAATGTGAAGGAAATAGACTCTGGAAATCCTTATTTATGCCGGCAACAGCTCCCAAAAGAATGCTCAAAATATTGGCATAGTATTCATTTTTATTTAATTTTGACCCACCAGTCCATAAAAATACGTATATTGAAATTTTTACTATCCATTTGCCGGGAGGATTGGATGCAGGATAAGGCACAAAAGTTAAGTTGGTCTTCAAGAAACCGTGTGCCCTCGCTGCAATGCCTGCCGTTTTTTGCCGGCTTTGAAAATATTTTTAGTTTCCAAAAACCAATTCCACCGATCAAAACATAACATGCGGAAGTGCCGCGCCGATCTAAATGGAGCGCTTTCCGTTCGAATTGCCGGCATCATGCCGGTTTGGCAGGAGTATAAAAGATACTCCTCTGCGTTGACCCTGCGGACAAAATTCGTTTTACTATTGTTCAAGACGACGACCTAAACAAACCAAACTTCTGGCGTCAGTGTGCGTGTAGCGCAGTGGTGAGCCAGAAAATAGCAACTGAACCTGATTCTTTTTATATAACCTAATTCTTTAAGCAAATTGTGATCTTATGGAAAGAACGAATTTTACTTTCGTATCCCTTCCCCATTGGCTCAGGGCGGCGGCATTGCTGTTGGCCTTCGGCTTGATGGGGGCCCAGCAGTCGTTCGCACAAGGCCCGTGCGCCGACGACCAATGGGCGCCGGTTATCGTGTATCCTTCCCAGGATATCGTGGTAACCCTGGACCCCTGCGACCAGGATCCGGCACTTGTAGCTTTTGAAGTAACTGTGACCGACGACTGCGACGGCGACCATTTTCCCGCCGCTCCCGGCGACCCGGTAACTCCCGGTTCTGAATTTACCGTATCGGTATTCTCCGGCCCGGGCCTGGCCACGGTCTTCTCTGCCGGCGGCGACCGCTTCATCGGCGCTTTCGAGCCCGGCACCTACCAGGTACAGATTTCGGCTGAAGATGCCGCCGGCAACTTCCGCGACGAAGATTTCCTGGTGGTGGTCCTCCAGGATGACCCTCCCCCCACCAACCTGATCTGCAACTACCAGGTCAACGCTACGCTGGATGCCAACTGCCAGCGCTTCATCACCGCCGACATGGTGCTGGAAGGCGATTTCGGCTGCGCTCAGGAATCTGACTTCCGCGTGAGCATCGTTACCGACGACGACCCGACCAACGGCAATATCCTCGACGGCTGCGGCCAGTTCATCTATGAAGTAACCTACGCCGGTCCGGATGTCACCGGTCCGCCCCAGGGCGGCGGTAGCGGCGGTACTTTCTCTGGCTTTACCGGCCCCTTCGCTCCGGCAAACTGGGATATTACCGTAATGACTATGGGCCCAACCAATACCATCACCGTTGCGCATGACGCCAACACTCTGAGACTGTCAGCTGATGGTACTCCTGGCCTGGATAATGATGATCAGACCATTTACTCCATCACTTTCCCCGTTCCCGGCCAGCTGTCATTTGACTATGAATACCTGGTTGAAAACCTTGGCGGCGAGTTCGATGTGATCTTGGTCGACCTCAATAACAATACCATTATCAACCTCGATTTTGGCAACAACAACCAGGTTAACACGGGTAGCGGCAGCATTAACCAGGCCGTTAACGCCAATTCCATGCTGGTTATTGATTTCTTCAGCGATGGCACGGCTTCTTCCGGGAATATCACCTTCCTGGAGCTCACCAACTGGCTGTTCCAGGGAGCTGGCAGCGGCGACGACGACTTCTTTGCGCCCTTCTTCAACTGGGAGGACTGCTGGGGCTACATCAACGGCGAAGACAAGACGGCGCCGGACGTAGACTGCCCGGACGACACGGACGAAGGCACGGCCATCCTGGACTGCTTCACGCAGACGGGGACGCTGGAAGACGGCGACCTGGAGATGGAGCCGCTGAACTTCTCCTGCTTCATCGACGGGGGCGGCACGACTTCGAGCCTCGACGCGGGCGTGCACTACTACGACCTGATCCCGTTCCAGGTAGACCGGACGGACTACTATACCATATTAGTATCTGACGACTTCGGCTCGACGATAGACGAGAGCGCGATCGCTTTGTTCCAGGGGGGCTTCAACCCGTCGAACCCCTGCGAGAACATCATCGCCTTCCAGGACGAGCCGATCGACGACGTGACGCCGCCCCTGGCCAACGACGAGCCGTACATCCGCATCAGCCTGCCGCTGATCGCCGGGGAGACGTACTACCTGTGGGTAGCGGCCGACGACGACATCAGCGGCCCTGCCGGCGCCGGGGACTATACGGTAGACATCTGCCCGGACGAGAACGGCCGGGTGGGCCTGTTCGAGACCAGCACGGTGCTGAACCCGCAGACGTGGGAGCCGATGGTCATCAACACGACGGTGCTGTGGCCGCGGCGGGACGTGAGCCTGACCCTGCCGCTGTACTGCGAAGACTTCGACCTGATCTTCAACAACCCTGCCAGCCTGGCAGTGACGGGCTCGCCCACGGGCAGCGACAACTGCGGCGGGGTGAACGTCTCTTTTGTAGACACGTACAGCAGCGCCGGGGACTGCGCGCCGATCGTCATCACGCGCCGGTTCACGACTACGGACGACAAAGGCAATTCGACGAGCTGCACGCAGGTGATCACGCTGAACCGGCCTTCGGACCTGGACGTAGAGTTCCCTCCGCGGACGGTGCCGATCGAGTGCGACGAGCAGTTCGCCACCCTGCCGAACGGCAACCCGGACCCGAGCGTGACGGGCTATCCCTTCATCGTGACGGTGAGCGGGATTTTCAACCTGGCTGACGACTACTGCAACATCGGGGCGAGCTTCGTGGACCGCGCGCGGGTGAACGTCTGCGACGGCGCCTTCAAGTTCGTGCGGGACTGGACGGTCATCGACTGGTGCGACGGGGACAACATCGCCACGGACGCTCAGGTGATCAAGGTCGGGGACTACACGCCGCCCACGGTAGTGTGCCCGGGCCAGGACTACGACTGGGACGGGGACCTGGACCCGCTGGTGTTCTCGGTGAGCCCGTTCGGGTGCACGGCGAGCTTCTCCACGCCGCTGCCGGACGTGACAGACAACTGCTCGGACTGGGAAGTCCACACGGAAATAGTGACTGAAGTAGAAGTAGACGTGGTGAACCAGTACGGCCAGGTGACCGGCACGCGCACCGACACGGTGGTGGTGCGGGTGATCCCCTGGAACGCGCCGACGCGGCTGGTCAGCGGCATCCCTGCCGGGGACCACTACTTCCGCTATACGGTCGAGGACGGCTGCGGCAACAAAGTAATCAAGTACTGCCCGTTCTCGGTCCGCGACCTGGTCGAGCCGACAGCCATCTGCGACGACGACCTGACGGTGTCGATCGGCGGGGCGGACTTTGCGCGCATCTACGCTACCGACGTCGACGAAGGCTCTAACGACAACTGCGGCGAAGTGAGCCTGGCCGTGCGCCGCACGGGCGTGGTGCTGGACCAGTTCGGGCGGGTGATCCCGTTCATCTGCGGCAACCAGGTCAGCCCGTGGGGCCCGTTCGTGGACTTCTACTGCTGCGACGTAGGCCGCACGATCACGATCGAGCTGCGCGTGCGCGACACGGACGGCAACGAGAACATCTGCTGGCTGGACATCGTGCCGGAAGAGAAGGTGAAGCCGTTCTGCTACGCGCCGCACCCGGTAATGATCGACTGCGACGACCTGCCCTACAGCTTTGACGCTACCGACACGCTGCAGCTGCAGCAGCTGTTCGGCGACGCCACTTCCGAGGACAACTGCGGCTCCTGGGAGCGCGAGCTGCCGCCGGTGCCGGACCTGGAGTGCGGCTTCGGCACGATCATCCGCCGCTTCAAGGCGTTTGATATCAACGGCAACGAGAGCGTCAACCTGTGCACGCAGGTAGTGACGATCAAGGAAGTGCACAACTTCGAGATCAAGTTCCCGGCCGACGCCGAAGCCATCTGCGGCGTGGCGGACCCGGACAGCGTAACCTATACGGAGATCGGCTGCGACCTGCTGGCCGTGAACCATACCGACGAAGTGTTCTCGGCCTCTGGCGACGAGTGCTACAAGATCTTCCGCAAGTGGAAGGTGATCAACTGGTGCCAGTTCGACGAAAACCAGGACCCGCTGGTGATCGGCCGCGACGAAGACTGCGACGGCCGGCCCGGCGACGAGTGCGTATACGTGCTGCACCGCCCCGGCGGCAAGAACTACATCGACCGGGACGACGACGAGACCGAGCCGAACAACGTGCCCCTGGCCTTCCAGAACATCTGCAACGGGATCGACGACTTCTGGCGCAAGGTGGACTACGACGGCGGCCAGTACGAATACACCCAGATCATCAAGGTATACGACGACATCGACCCGGAGATCAGCGCGGACCCGCAGGACTTCTGCTCGTACGACAACGTGAACTGCACGGGCCTGGTAGGGCTGCCGTTCCGCGTCGACGAGAACTGCACGCCGGACGACCTGACGATCAAGGTGTTCCTGGACGCTGGCGCCGACGGCACCATCGACTTCGACCTCCTGGACCTGACGGACGGGGCGTTCGACGACTTCACGCTGACGGGCGCTTATCCGGACTACCAGCTCAACGGGCGCTTCCCGATCGGCTGCCACGCGTTCGAAGTGCACGTCAAGGACGGCTGCGGCAACGTCAACAGCGAGCTGCTGGATTTCTGCGTAGTGGACTGCAAGGCGCCGTCGCCGGTATGCATCAACGGCCTGGCCATCGAGCTGATGCCGGTAGACTTTGACGGGGACGACGTTCCGGACAGCGGCCAGATGGCGATCTGGGCGAACGACTTCGTGGTCTCGCCGATGGCAGACTGCACCGGCCCGGTAACCTACTCGATCAACCGGGCGGGCGACGATCCCAACGTAGACTCCACGGGCATCGTGCTGACGTGCGCGGACACGGGCACGCTGGTAGTGGAAATCTGGGCTTATGACCAGACGGGCAACGCGGACTTCTGCGAGACGTACATCCTGGTACAGGACAACATGGGCCTGTGCGGGCCGGATTCCCTGACAGTCGGCATCTCCGGCGCCATAGCTACCGAAGCGGGCGCTGGCGTGCAGGACGTAGAGGTGCGCCTCTCGGGCCAGGGCAACGACGTGGAGACGACCGACGCGAACGGCCTGTACAGCTTTGCGGGCCTGCGCGAGGGCTACGACTACACGGTGACGCCGGAGCTGGACGCGAACTACCTCAACGGGGTATCGACCTTCGACCTGGTGCTGATCAGCAAGCACATCCTGGGCGTGCAGCCGCTGGGCAGCCCGTACCAGATGATCGCGGCGGACGTGAACAACAGCCGCTCGATCACGACGCTGGACCTGATCCAGCTGCGCAAGCTGATCCTGTCGATCGACACGGAATTCGAGAACAACACGAGCTGGCGCTTCGTAGAGGCCGCCTATGTGTTCCCGAACCCGGCCAACCCGTGGTTTGAGGAGTTCCCCGAAGTGGTGAATATCAACAACCTGCCGGCGGCAAGCATCGACAACGCCAACTTCGTAGGCGTGAAGGTGGGCGACGTGAACGGCGACGCCCAGGCCAACGCGCTGGCGCGGGTACAGGGCCGCACCCAGCAAGGCGCTCTGGTGTTCAACGTAGAAGAAGCCAGCCTGAAGGCGGGCGGCGAGTACGCCGTGGCGTTCTCTTCTGCGGAAATGGCTAACATCGAAGGCTACCAGGCCACCTTGTCGTTCGACGTTAAGGCGCTGGAGCTGGTGGACATCGTGCCGGGCGCAGCTACGCAGGACAACTTCGGCCTGTCGTACGTAAGCGAAGGCTTGATAACGACGAGCTGGAACCAGGCAGCGAACAGCGAATTGCGAAACGCGAACACCGCGTTGTTCAGCCTGGTGTTCCGCGCCAAAGCGGACGCGCAGCTTAGCGAGCTCCTGAGCGTGAACTCCCGCGTGACGAAGGCCGAAGCGTACAACGTCGACGGCAGCTACATGGGCGTCGAGGTGGCGTTCAGCGGCCAGGCAAGCGTTGCGGGCACGTTCGAGCTGTACCAGAACACGCCGAACCCGTTCAAGGGCGAGACGCTAATCGGCTTCAACCTGCCGTCTGACGACAAGGTGACGCTGACGGTCAGCGACGTGACGGGCAGGGTGCTGCGGCTGGCGCGCATGGACGGCGTGAAGGGGTACAACAACATCGCGTTGAGCTCCCACACGCTGCCGGCAACCGGCGTGCTGTACTACACCGTAGAGACGTCAGAATACACTGCGACCAGGAAGATGGTTATCATCGAATAACCGGGCGGGCCACCCGTCTTATCTAAGCCGGGTAAACTTTTAAGTGGCCCGTACCAAAAAAGGCCGGGTAGCCCATCAAGGGCTGCCCGGCCTTTTGTTTTGTACGGATTTGTACTGCTTCAAACGATCCAATAAGGAAATGAGGAGTTTATATCCGGTTTCCTGGTTTCAGTATTCACCCAGCCCCTCTTCCCCTTTAAAATCACTTTGCGCGATGTAAAGGATCAGGATGCCGGCAATGATCATGACGAGCTTGGCGACGAAGCCAAAGAGCCGGCCGAAAGAATCGAGCCAGGTCAGGAATGAGAACTGTACGCCTACGAGGCTAAGGACGATAGAGAGAAAGCCGATACCGGCCACAATAACCCCGAGGAGAGACAAAACACCTTTATTCATGAGTTTTTGGATAAAACATCATTGAAAATTGATAGTTTATACTATATACGTATTTAGTAGTGATTAAAAAATAACTTTAAAGGATTACTTAAAGCGCTAACCATTCATGGTCAAAGTAATTGAATGCCCGCGGGATGCGATGCAGGGCATAAAAGAATTCATCCCGACGGAAAAGAAAGCTGCTTACATCAACAAGTTGCTCAGGGCCAATTTTGATACCATTGATTTCGGAAGCTTTGTGTCTCCCAAGGCCATTCCACAGATGAGGGACACAGCGGAGGTACTCGGCCGGCTCCATCTGAGCGACTCCCGATCCAAATTACTGGCCATTGTGGCCAACCGGCGAGGGGCAAATGATGCTGTTCAATTCGACGAGATCGCTTATCTGGGTTATCCTTTTTCCATTTCCGAAACCTTTCAGTTGCGCAACACCAATGCCACCATTGAAGAATCAGCCGGGCGGGTAGGGCAAATCCAGGACATTTGCCTGGCGCATGGCAAGCAATTGGTGGTGTACATTTCGATGGGTTTCGGCAACCCCTACGGGGACCCGTGGAATGTGGAAATTGTTCAACGCTGGGCCGGCCGTCTGGCGGAAATGGGCATCACCATCCTTCAATTATCGGATACGATCGGGGTAGCCAGCCCGGAGAGCATCAGCTATTTGTTCAGCGACCTTATTCCTGCCTATCCCGATGTTGAATTCGGAGCTCATTTCCACACCGTTCCGGACAAGTGGAAGGAGAAGGTGGCAACCGCTTATCAATATGGGTGCCGCCGGTTTGACGGAGCGGTAAAGGGATTTGGCGGTTGCCCGATGGCCAAAGACGACCTGACCGGCAATATGCCGACGGAGAATATGCTGTTCTACTTCCTGGATGAAGGTATAGATACCGGAGTAGACCTGGATGCCTTCCGGGAGGCGATGGCAATGGCGGGCAGTGTGTTTCCGTAGTGCCGGAGCGGGGGGGCATGGGTTCACTGTTTCACCGACCCATGAAACAATGAACCCATGAAACAGTGAAACAATAAAAAAACCCCTCCGACGATTGAAGGAGGGGTTTTTTTGTGATTACATCATGCCGGGCATGCCGCCGCCGGGCATACCTGCCGGCATGCCGGCGTCTTCTTTTTCCGGCTTGTCATTGATGACGCATTCGGTCGTCAGGACCATACCGGCGATCGAACCGGCATTTTCCAGGGCGATGCGGGTAACTTTGGTCGGATCGATGACCCCGGCCTGCTTGAGGTCTTCGAAAGTATCGGTGCGGGCGTTGTAGCCGAAGCTTCCCTTTTCGCCCAGCACCCGTTGCAGGACGACGGAGCCTTCGACCCCTGCATTATCGGCGATGATGCGAAGCGGCGCTTCCAGGGATTTCTTGACGATCTGCACGCCGATCTTTTCGTCTTCGTTAGCCCCTTCGACTTTGCTGAGGCATTCCATGGCGCGCACCAGGGCTACGCCGCCTCCGGCGACGATCCCCTCTTCTACCGCTGCGCGGGTGGCGTGCAGGGCATCATCGACACGGTCCTTTTTTTCCTTCATTTCCACTTCAGTCGCGGCGCCGATGTAGAGGACGGCAACCCCACCGGAGAGTTTGGCCAGGCGCTCCTGCAGCTTTTCCCGGTCGTAGTCGGAAGTGGTAGATTCGATCTGTGCCTTGATCTGGTTGATCCGGGCCTGGATTTGTTCTTCGTTGCCGCCGCCGTTGACGATGGTCGTGTTATCCTTGTCAACCGTGATCTTTTCTGCGCGGCCGAGGTGTTCCATGCCGGCATTTTCGAGCTTGTAGCCTTTCTCTTCGCTGATCACCGTGCCGCCGGTCAGGATGGCGATGTCCTCCAGCATAGCTTTGCGGCGGTCGCCGAAGCCGGGCGCTTTAACGGCCACGACCTTCAGCTGGGCGCGAAGGCGGTTGACGACCAGCACGCCGAGGGCCTGGCTTTCAATATCTTCGGCAATGATCAACAGGGGGCGGCCCGACTGAACGACTTTCTCCAGGATGGGGACGATGTCCTGCATGTTGGAGATTTTCTTGTCGTGGATGAGGATGAAAGGGTTTTCGTAATCCGTGACCATGTTCTCGGTATCGGTCACGAAGTAAGGAGAGAGGTAGCCGCGGTCGAACTGCATGCCAAGAACTTCCTCCATATAGGTATCCGTACCTTTGGATTCTTCCACTGTGATGACCCCGTCCTTGGACACACGCTTCATAGCGTCGGCGATGAGGCTGCCGATCTCTTCGTCGTTGTTGGCGGAAATGGCTCCGACCTGTTTGATCTTTTCAAAATCGTCGCCGATCACCTCGGATTGTTTCTGAAGGTCTTCGATCACAGCGCGGACGGCTTTGTCCATGCCGCGTTTGAGGTCCATGGGGTTGGCGCCGGCGGTGACGTTTTTCAGGCCGGCGTTGATCATGGCCTGTGCCAGGACGGTGGCGGTGGTGGTGCCGTCGCCGGCGATGTCGGCCGTTTTGGAGGCTACTTCTTTCACCATCTGGGCACCCATGTTCTCAACGGGATCTTCCAGTTCGATCTCTTTGGCGACGGTGACGCCATCTTTCGTGATCTGCGGGGGGCCGAAGCTCTTCTGGATCACGACATTGCGGCCCTTGGGGCCGAGGGTCACTTTTACGGCATTGGACAGCGCGTCGACCCCTGACCGCAGTTTTTCTCTTGCATTTCTATCAAAGCTAATTTCTTTAGCCATTTCAGGTTGGATTTTTTTGTTTTGGAAAATTTAAAATCACCGGGCAGGCAGCAGCTTATTCATTACCTTCCAGGACCACCAGGATGTCGTCTTCCCGCATGATCAGGTAATCCTGTCCTTCGAAGTGTAATTCCTGGCCGGCGTATTTGCCATAGAGGACAATATCGCCAACCTGTACGGTCATGAGGTTGCCATCTTTTCCCGGGCCGACGGCCACGACTTTCCCCCGTTGGGGTTTTTCCTTGGCGGTGTCCGGGATGATGATCCCACCTTTGGTCTTTTCTTCAGCCGGAGCAGGCTGGACGACTACTCTGTCGTTGATGGGCTTCATAGTTACGAGCTTTTATGGTTCAGTTTTGTTAAACGAAAAAATGTGCTTCCTGAGAACGTTACAGGAAATCAATCATCCTCTATCATACGGTATGCCAAAGTGAATTTCATGACAATATTGCAGGTTTTTCCGCCAATAAGCAGGGCATACGGTTTTTCGGCCAGGGAGATTGACAAATTGACAAACGGGGAAAGAAAAAAGGCCTGGAGGTTTTCCTCAGGCCTTTTCCGGTGAGCGGGCGTATGGTCACTGCGACAATAAGGGGTCGACCGCCTCTGTGCCGCCGCCAACCATCAGCGCCGTGATGATACAAAGCACGCCCAGGGCGATAGCCAGGTACCACGTCACTTTTTCAATGAAGTCGGTGGATTTGGCAGCTCCGAACATCTGGTTGGCTTGTGATCCACCGAAGGTGGAGTCTACACCGCCGCCCTTGGGGTTCTGGATCAACACTGCGCCCATCAACAAGATACACACCAGGGCGATCAACACGGTCATAGCAGTTAACATATCTTTACGCTTTACTTGCTTTTTAAATTTTCGATTTTCTCCGCAAAGAAACCGCTTTTTTGGGGAAAAACCAACATTAAGGCCTCATACATTTCTATCGCTCTTTGATATTCTCCCTGCGAGGCCAGCAATTCGGCCAGCGTTTCGGAGAGGATTTCCTTGTTTTCGGTGATGCTTCGAAGGGCGAGCCGGCCGACGCGGGAGGGTTTATTCTTTTTGTTTTTTTTGCGTTTTCTTTTGGACTCTTCCCGCTTTTTGGATTCCATCAATTCGCCGAGGCGCGTCTGTACGTTTGGCGCCTGGAATTGTTCGACCCAGCTGGTAAAGGATTGTTTGGGCTGGGGCCTGGGTTTGGAGGAACCGGCGGCCTCTTCTGTTTCCCCGAGGGTGCCGATGGTGAAGACGGGGCGGCTGGGCCGGGCTTGTTTGAGGGCTGCCAGTTCGGGGTTGAGCAGGGGAGGGCGGTGCCCTTTTTTGCCGGTGCGCTTTATTTTATCTTTTGCCTTTTTCGGCGCGGGAAGGCTGTTGGCAGTGGTTTCTGTCAGCCCGGCAATGATTTCGGGCAGGCAGGAGAGGGTTTTCACCAACTCCTCGTCCACCCGAAAAGCGGCAGGGGCTGGCTCGGGAGGGGCGGCGTGAAGGGCAGGCTGCTCGCCGTCAACGGCTTCCGCCCGCCCGGCCTCGGGTTCTTTCTCTTCAGGGTTTTCTTCCTCCCTGGGGGCGAGGCCTGCGCTGATCTCCGGGAGTTCTTCGAATTCTTCTTCTTCGTCTTCTTCAGGATCAGCAGGCAGCGCCTTTCCGGGTTCGCCTTTCCGGCTCGGGGCCGGTTCCTGTGGCAGGGGGCCGAACTCGAGGCGGAGGCCTGTTTTTTCCCCGGCGTCCGTTTCCGGCAGGAGGTTTTCTTCCAGTTGCAGGATTTCCAGGCTCTTGAGTTCCAGGAATTCCTCGCTCAGCATAAAGTTCTCTTCGGCTGCCTCCGTTTTTTTGTCCAGCCTGCGGGACATGAAATACAGGCGCCGGCGGTCGATGCTGTAAGCCGCCGCTTTCTCCAGGTTCTGCTCCCATTCTCCGGAGCCATCCATGTAGCTTTTCTGAAAGAGTAACAGATGAAGGTTCCGGCAGTAGGGGTACTGCAAAGCGAGGCTTTTCAGCTCCTGATAAGAGGCCTGATACAACAATGACGGGTCTTCCAGAAACTGGCTGAAATTGTCTGCGTTCATAATCCTGCTGTCTTTCTTTAATTCGGCGTAGCGCCGGCGTTCCTTTTGCCTTTGAGTGCTATAAGATAAGGAGAATTGGCAAACATGTCAAAGGGGGATGCATGGTTTTACGGGTTGATGGGTTCATTGTTGCACGGGTTTGTGGGTTCGCTGCAACCATGAGCCGGCAGAACAACGGCTATGTCATCCCTTGCCTATCCGCTCCAGCAGGAACGCCTTCAATTTGGCGATGGCCTGGCCGCGGTGGCTGATGGCGTTTTTTTCTTCGACCGACATCTGGGCGAAAGTCCGGTTGTAGCCTTCCGGCATGAATATGGGGTCGTAACCGAACCCTCCCTCCCCTTTTTTGACGTGGATGATCTTCCCGTTAACGATGCCCTCGAAGGTGTATTCTTCCCCGCCGAGGATAAGGGCGATGACCGTCCGGAAGCGGGCGTTCCTATTTTCTTCGCCCCGGAGGTTGGCCAGCAGCAAGTCCATGTTAGCCTCGGCGTCGTTGGCAGGGCCGGCATAGCGGGCCGAATACACGCCGGGGGCGCCGCCGAGGGCTTCGGTTTCCAGGCCGGTATCTTCGGAAAAACAGTCGGCCTGGTAGTTCCGGTACACATATCGGGCCTTTTCCAGGGCGTTGCCTTCCAGGGTGGGGCTGGTTTCCGGGAGGGTTTCGTGGCAGCCGATATCCCGGAGCCCGACGATCCCGAATGCACCCCGGAGGAGGGCATTGGCCTCTTTGACTTTGTTTTCATTTCCCGTGGCAAAAACGATGGTTGGCATAAGATATTTTGAAGTTATTTTTTAATCACTGCTAATATGGATCGATGAACAGTTGCTTCAGGTTTTTCCAGAGGGCGGCGGCTTGGGGCCGGGCAGCAGCCTCCCGTTCTTCCCAAAGGCTGCGCAGGGGGCCGGCATACAGGAAGGCTCTTTCCCCGGCCGTCACCAATTGGCCGGGCGGCAGGGTAAAATGCAGCCCCAAACGCCGGGGAGGCACGCCGAACAACAAGGTTTGCCGGACGGGATGCACCCGGGCAAGGCTGGAAAAACTTATGTTTTCTCCTTTTGTTAATCTAAGTAGAAGCGTATCTTCCTGAAGGTTTAGTTTTACGGCCGACAATATTTTCCCTAAATAATCCGTGAGTTCTGCCTGGTTTTCCTCCTGTTCGACGACGATGAGAACGTGCCGGGCATTGCCGCCGGAGAGCCGTTCCTGAAGCTGCCGCCAGTCCGAAAGAGGAAACAAATGAAAGTCTAACAGGTTAGGTTTCAAGTTAAAATGTATTTTTTTTGGTGGTTTTTGGAATTTTATTTCGAAATACCTGTAAAAATTACATAAAAATAGAATTTTCGCATAAGAATAGTTAATTTTACACAAAAATCTTACCTATGAAATATAACATCAAGATCACAAAAACCCAAAACTCTCACCTTTCCGATGTCGATTTTGACAATATTCCCTTCGGGCGGGTTTTTTCCGACCACATGTTTGTCGCAGAATATCGCAAAGGGAAGTGGGAGGATTTGCGCATCGAGCCTTTCGGCCGGTTCACCATTCACCCGGCGGCTATGGCCCTGCACTACGGGCAGGCTATTTTTGAAGGCATGAAGGCTTCGAAGAGTTTCGAGGGCAAGCCTCTGTTTTTCCGCCCGGAAATGCATGCCCGGCGGTTCAACAACTCTGCCCGGCGCATGTGCATGCCGGAAGTTCCGGAAGAGCTCTTCCTCCAGGCCCTGGATCAACTGGTGGCCATCGACAGCGACTGGATTCCGCCCCAGGAAGGCAGCGCCCTGTACATCCGCCCCTATATGTTCGCCAATGACGAATTCATCGGAGTGAAGCCTTCGGAAAATTACCGCTTCATCATCTTCACCGGCCCGGTTGGCCCCTATTATCCCAAGCCGGTGAGCCTGATTGCCGAGCAGGAGTATGTCCGCTGCGCTGTAGAAGGCGGGACCGGCGAGGCCAAGGTAGCCGGCAACTATGCCGCTTCTCTGCTCCCGGCCCGGAAGGCCAACGAAAAAGGTTACGACCAGGTCATGTGGCTCGACGCCAACGAGTTCAGGTATGTCCAGGAGGTAGGCACCATGAACATCTTCTTCGTCATCGACGGCACCGTGGTCACGCCCAGCCTGAACGGAGGCATCCTGCCGGGCATCACCCGGGACAGCATCCTGAAGATTTTCCGGGAGAAAGGGTATAAAGTGGAGGAAAGAAACATTTCGATAGACGAGCTGATGGACGCCTTTGACGCCGGCAAGCTGCAGGAGGCCTTCGGCACCGGCACCGCCGCCGTGGTGGCTCACGTGTCCAAAATAGCCATCGGGGATAAAGTCATGGAACTCCAACCGGTAGAAAAGCGGAAGCTGGGCGAAATGGCGAAAAAAGAGATCGACGGCCTCCGGGCGGGAAAGGTCAAAGATACCCATGGTTGGATCGTTCCGGTGAAACACCTGGAACTGGCCAAAGCATAGCGGCCCTGCGCCAGGCCAGCCCTGCCAAAGAAAAGAGCTGTTCCAGCCGGAGCGGCTCTTTTTTTTAAACCGGCCGCCCTATCCATGCAATAAAATACAAAACAATATTTGGCGAAATAAAAAATTAGAGCGACTTTAGCCTATCCAAAAAACGCCCTTTTTTGGGGAGAAACAGCGATATCGAATGAAAAAGAAAGCCTTCTTAACAGCGCCCTTTCTGCTGGTTGTTTCCATTTTGTCCGGACAGGGAGAAGAGGCGGATTTCATGCGCAGCACCGGCAAGGTCTACGTCGTCGTGGCTGTCATTGTGACTATTTTCATCGGCATCGTCTTGTTCTTGATTTACCTGGACAGAAAACTAACCAAATTAGAAAATCAAATTAACGATAATGATTAATCTCGAACCGAAGTCACAAACCAGCTTTTATCAAAGCGTCCAGAATTACTTTGATAGGGCTGCCCGCCATACGGGGCTTCACCCTGGCTTGCTGGAACAGATCAAAGTCTGCAACGCCGTTTATCAGGTCCACTTCCCGGTCAAAGTCGGGAACGAGTACCGGGTCATCGAGGCCTACCGGGTCCAGCACAGCCACCACCGCACGCCGACCAAGGGCGGCATCCGCTTCAGCAACCACGTCAACCAGGAGGAGGTCATGGCCCTGGCTACCCTGATGACCTACAAGTGCGCCATCGTCGACGTCCCCTTCGGAGGCGCCAAGGGGGGCGTGAAGATCAACCCCTGGGAGTTCACGCCGTCCCAGATCGAAAAGATCACCCGGCGCTATACCTCCGAACTTATCCGCCGGAATATGATCGGCCCTTCCGTGGATGTGCCGGCGCCCGACTACGGGACCGGCTCCCGGGAAATGGCCTGGATTTATGACACCTACCGCACCTTCAACGGCGACGACATCGACGCCGCCGGCTGCGTGACCGGCAAACCGGTTAACCAGCACGGCATCCGGGGGAGGACGGAAGCGACCGGCCGCGGCGTCTTCTACGGCATCCGGGAAGCGTGCAACCAGGCGGACGATATGAAAAAGCTTGGCCTTTCGCCCGGCATCGAAGGCAAGACCATGGTGGTGCAGGGGCTCGGCAACGTAGGGTCATACACCGCTACCATTTCTCAGGACGAGGGCGGCGTGCGGATCGTAGGCGTCGGCGAGGTGGAAGGCGCTATTTATAAAAAAGACGGCATCGATATCCACGACCTGCTGAAATTCCGGAAGGAGACCGGCTCTATCCTGGGCTATCCCGGCGCCACCATCCTGGACAAGGAGGACCGGAAGGCCGTCCTGGAAATGGAATGCGACATCCTGGTGCCCGCCGCCCTGGAAAACCAGATCACCACCGAGAACGCCCATAAGATCAAGGCCATGATCATTGCCGAGGCGGCCAACGGCCCCATCACTTCCATGGCCGAGGAAATCCTCCTCGAAGGAGGCAAACTCATCATCCCCGACGTTTTCCTCAACGCCGGCGGGGTGACGGTCTCCTATTTCGAGTGGCTGAAAAACCTCTCGCACATGCGTTTCGGGCGCATGGACAAGCGGTTCAACCAGCAGACGTACCAAAACCTGATCGAACTGGTGGAGCGCCTGACCGGCCACACCATCGGCGAACGGGAACGGCAGATGATCGGCCGCGGGGCGGAAGAGATCGACCTGGTGCGCTCCGGCCTGGAAGAAACCATGATCACCGCCTATAACCAAATCCGGGAAGTGATGAAGCGCAAACGCAAGGTGACCGACCTGCGCACCGCCGCCTTCGTCAGCGCCATCAATAAGATCAGCAGCGATTATCTCTCCCTGGGGATATTTCCATAGGGGGGGCCTGGTGCCATGGATTGATGGAATGTTGGGGGCGAGGAAAGGAATGGCCGTGCCGGGGAGGTGGGGGTCGGGCTAAGGCTGGGCAGGTTGGTGTTGTCGGTTGTTCGTTGTTCGTTAGGGAACCCATTGTTCGGCGGCCCCAAGGCCAAGCCGGCAACAGACAACAAACAACTCGTCCAGCGTTCGGCCGAGCTCACGCCGAGGCCCTCAGCCCGACACCCCCGCTGCTACATTGCATATTGGGTAACAGCCATTTGGGAATCCCGGCCCGGGCCAACTGCACTGCCGGGAAAGTGGCCGTGCTTCCGGTAATTTTTCATGCAGTTCAAAATTTTGTTATAAAAAATTTCCTGAAAACCGGAGATAAAAAAATTTAGATAGGTTTGACTGACCGATCGCTTGTATTTTATTCTTTTAGTCAATATCTTACAGCGGTTTTTTTCCATTAAAAGCATAACGAAACGGACAATGCCGGACAAATTAGACAAGATCGACCTCAAGATCCTCAAAATCCTTCAGCAAAACAGCAAGATCACTAACCTGGAACTCTCCAAACGGATCGGGCTTTCCCCGGCGCCTACGCTGGAAAGGGTGAAGAAGCTGGAAAACGCCACCGTCATCGAAAGTTACCACGCCAAGGTCAACCCTCAGTCCATCGGCCTGAATGTCAAGACCTTTGTGCTGGTTTCGCTCGCCTGGCAAAAAGAGAACGCCCTGAACCACTTCCTGGAAAAGATCAAGGAGATCGAAGAGATCACGGAGTGTTATATCATCACCGGCGAGGCGGATTTCCTGATCAAGATCGTCTGCAAGGATATCCCTACTTATGAACAACTGCTGTTCAAGACGCTCTCGCAGATCGACGAGATCGAGCGCCTCAAGACGCTGATGACGCTTTCTACGGTCAAGGACTCGAAAGTACTGCCCTATAAGTACGAATAGCGCGGCCTTTGATAATTACCCGTTCATGGCCTTAGCCGCTGCAGGTTCCGTTTCCGGCAGCGGCTTCGCGTTTTGGGCGGGCTGCCTTTACCCGGCTTTGTTCAAGTCGGAAGTGCGAAGTCGGAAGTCGGAAACGGCCAACAAATGGGCGTTCAGAGCCTGCTTTTCCGCCTTCCGACTTCCGACTTCGGAACGTCCATTCAGGCTTGCCCTGACAAGAAGGGCGCCTGTAAACATGCTCTAAATTCCTGGAAAAGCCGCTTCCAATGAAGGATAAAAAGAAAACCCTGCTGTGGGAGATTCGCCGGGAAGAAGCGCCGGGCCCTTCCTATGTCTTTGGCACCATGCACGTGCAGGACCAGCGGGCCTTTGCCTTTCGGGAGCAGGCCTACGGGAAGATCGCCCAATGCGATATCATGGCCCTGGAGTTCGACCTGGGCGAGGCGCCCGCCGGGATGGATCCCAGCCTGCTGCGCCTGCCGGAGGGCTTGACGCTCACTCAGCTGATCCCGGATAAAAAATTCCGGAAAATCCGCAAGGTGTTCCGCAAAGTTGCCGGCATTGACTTATACAACCTGCAATATTTTTCGCCCATCGTCGTGTCCAACCTCATCAATGAGCGCATCCTCTCGCAGGATATGCCGCTCTCGCTGGACGAACACCTCTGGAAGTATGCCCGCAGCCTGGGCAAGCCGGTCGTCGGCATTGAATCCTACCGCGAGCAGCTGGAAATCCTGCGGCAGATGCCTCTGGAGCACCAGGTGGCCTCGCTGGTGGAGATGGGGCAGCACATCCGCCGCCACCGCCGGCAGCTGCTGCGCATGGCCGAAATCTACAAAGAAGGCGACATCTTCAAGCTGTACCGGACGGCGCGGCGCAGCGCTTCCGGCCTTCGGCAGCTCCTGCTGTACCGCCGCAACCGCATCATGGCGGAGCGCCTCTCGGAGCTGGCGGCGGGGCAGCGCGTTTTCTGCGCTATCGGAGCGGGGCACCTGGCGGGGGGCAAGGGGGTGCTGCGGTATCTGAAGCGGGAGGGGTGGCGGGTGCGGCCGGGGTGAGGAGGCGGGGGCTTTATTTACATAACGTCAGTTCGGAACACTGATTTTGTTGATGGTTGTCTGTTGACCGTTGTTGGTTCCTGGGAACAAACAACGATCAACAGGGCTACCCGCCTGAGGGCCTCGGCGTGAACTCGGCCGAACGCTGGACAACAGAAAGGGGAAAGCCGAGCGGAGACTTCGACGAGTGTTATGTGGCACACGTACGAGGTCTGGAGACTTCGACGAGCGTTATGTGGCAGCCGTCTGCCGCCGTCCGCAATTTGCCGTCCTTCTGCTCGCTACGAGCTGCAGCTCGTACGCGGGTTTTGGACGAGGGCTCCTGCCCTCAGGTACACTCGCCCGATTAAGCGCATCAAACAGCCTCGCTTTTTTATCACATAGAACGCATAGGGCGTTTTCGCATAGGGCACATAGGGCAGGGCGGCGAGGGGCGGGCGCTTTTTATCGCATAGAACGCATAGGGCGTTTTCGCATAGGGCACATAGGGCAGGGCGGCGGGGGGCGGGCGCTTTTTTTATCGCATAGAACGCATAGGGCGTTTTCGCATAGGGCACATAGGGCACGATGGCGGGGGGCAGCAGGAACGAAGTTGCTGATCAATAATTTGAGGCTATTTTTCGGCCAGGCAGGCAAGTCTTTGATCCCGACATTCATCGTCGGGGGCGCCCCGCACACTGCGCCACAGGGGTGTATATATCCTGATAATCTTGTTAATCCTGTCTACATTTTCTTATTGCATAACCCTGGCCCGGCTTATTCCATGTTATCAATGAGCAGCCAAGCGTCCCGAGCGAAGTCGAGGGGCGCAGTCCTATATGCTCCCGAAGCAAAGCCCACCGGGCTTTGCCCGGGATGGCCTCTCCGATCCCGCCAAAGTCCCGTAACGCCCCCTTTCAGTTCGCCTACTTCGCTAAATGACGGCCCTTCCATGCGTCAGGGCAAGCCTGTCGCTGCGCTCCAGCCACTCTTTCTGATTTCAGTTTAACGCTGGAGCGCACCGCCGTCGCCAACGGCTATGGCGGCCGAAGAGCGACAGTCCCGCTTTCTAGCCGAACTTAGCTCGACGGCCCTGAGCCCCGCTGCTGTTGCCGGCGAGCTTAGGGAGGCTTGAGCGGGATCGTCCCGCCAAAGCTGCGTAACGGCTCCTTTCAGTTCGCCTACTCCGCTAAATGACGGGATTTCGGGCTCGCTCACTCGCCCTCAACCTACTTCCACAAGCTTTGAAAAGCTGGAGCGCAGCGACAGTCCCGCTTTCTAGCCGAACTTAGCTCGACGGCCCTGAGCCCCGCTGCTGTTGCCGGCGAGCTTAGGGAGGCTTGAGCGGGATCGTCCCGCCAAAGCTGCGTAACGGCTCCTTTCAGTTCGCCTACTCCGCTAAATGACGGGATTTCGGGCTCGCTCACTCGCCCTCAACCTACTTCCACAAGCTTTGAAAAGCTGGAGCGCAGCGACAGTCCCGCTTTCTAGCCGAACTTAGCTCGACGGCCCTGAGCCCCGCTGCTGTTGCCGGCGAGCTTAGGGAGGCTTGAGCGGGATCGTCCCGCCAAAGCTGCGTAACGGCTCCTTTCAGTTCGCCTACTCCGCTAAATGACGGGATTTCGGGCTCGCTCACTCGCCCTCAACCTACTTCCACAAGCTTTGAAAAGCTGGAGCGCAGCGACAGTCCCGCTTTCTAGCCGAACTTAGCTCGACGGCCCTGAGCCCCGCTGCTGTTGCCGGCGAGCTTAGGGAGGCTTGAGCGGGATCGCAGTCCTACCTTCGCTGGATGCGCCTCTCGGAGCGGAACATGAATTGACTGTATTTTCGATTTTTTTCATGTCGCAGTCCTACCTTCGCTGGATGCGCCTCTCGGAGATGACGAAATTTTTGAACCTGTTAATTTTCTTATTCGTCGCAGTCCTACCTTCGCTGGATGCGCCTCTCGGAGGGAAACGCCAACACTGGGGTTTATTATAAAATCTGTCGCAGTCCTACCTTCGCTGGATGCGCCTCTCGGAGCGGAACATGAATTGACTGTATTTTCGATTTTTTTCATGTCGCAGTCCTACCTTCGCTGGATGCGCCTCTCGGAGATGACGAAATTTTTGAACCTGTTAATTTTCTTATTCGTCGCAGTCCTACCTTCGCTGGATGCGCCTCTCGGAGTTCTCACTAACATTGCTGAAGAGGAATTAATAGGGTCGCAGTCCTACCTTCGCTGGATGCGCCTCTCGGAGGGACTGTTCCATATCCATGTTGGATATTGAAAACCGGTCGCAGTCCTACCTTCGCTGGATGCGCCTCTCGGAGATATATTACACAATAAAGAGTAGTTTAATCAACCAAAGTCGCAGTCCTACCTTCGCTGGATGCGCCTCTCGGAGAACCAGAGAAGGAAAAGAGAAGTGGGCGGAGTTTGGTCGCAGTCCTACCTTCGCTGGATGCGCCTCTCGGAGTTGTAATACTTAACCCGTCATTAATTTTCAAATATGTCGCAGTCCTACCTTCGCTGGATGCGCCTCTCGGAGGCGTTCGACTTGTAATGTATTATTTCTTAATAATCAGCACGTTCAAACAACATTAGGAGGTGTCGCTGCAAGATACGGCAAAAATGGGAATAAATCCAGGGATAAGGCCAGAATATGAAAAGCGCTTTTTTGCCGTCCTTTTAAGCAATTTCCGCTTTCCTGCGTTGTAGTGGGGCAACGAAAGCAAAACAATGAAGAAACTACTACTGATCCTTATACTCCTGGCCCCTGTCTTCCTGGCGGCCCAGCAAAAATTTACCCTCAGCGGCTACGTGCGCGACGCCGCCAACGGCGAGACCCTGGTGGGGGCCAACATCCTCCTGCAGGAGCCCCGGGGGCAGGGCACCACCACCAACGCCTACGGCTTCTACTCTCTACAGCTGCCTGCCGGGAAGTACGAGCTGGCCTTTACCTACCTGGGTTATGAGCCGAAAAAGGAAACCATCGCGCTGGATCAGGACATCCGGCTGAATGTCAACCTGGAAGAAGAAACCCTGCAGCTGAGAGAAGTGGTGGTCACCGCCCGGGAGGAGGACGCCAACGTGCGCAGCACCGAGATGGGCACCGTCGGCCTGGCAATGGAAAACATCAAGAAGCTGCCCGCCCTGATGGGGGAGGTCGACGTGCTGAAAGCCATACAGCTGCTGCCGGGCGTGCTGTCGGCAGGGGAGGGGACGTCGGGCTTCTACGTGCGGGGCGGCGGGCCGGACCAGAACCTGGTGCTGCTCGACGAGGCGGTGGTCTACAATTCCGGCCACCTGCTGGGCTTCTTTTCGGTATTCAACGCCGACGCCATCAAGAACACCACCCTGATCAAAGGCGGCATGCCCGCTCAGTACGGGGGGCGGCTGTCGTCGGTGGTGGATATTCAGATGAAGGAAGGCAACAACCAGAACTTCGCCGTGGAGGGAGGGATCGGCGCCATTGCCTCCCGCCTGACCGTGCAGGGGCCCATCGTCCGCGACCGCAGTTCCTTTATGGTGTCGGCGCGGCGCACCTACGCCCTCGACCTGGCGCAGCCCTTCCTGAAGGGCACCAACTTCGAGGGCACCAATTACTACTTCTACGACCTCAACGCCAAGCTCAACTACCGCTTCGGCGACAAGGACCGCCTCTTCTTCAGCACTTACTTCGGGCGGGACGTGCTGAAGTTCCGGGGCAATTTCCGCGACTTCTACTTCGACCTGCCCTACGGCAACGCCACCGCCACCCTGCGCTGGAACCACCTGTTCAGCAGCAAGCTCTTCATGAACGTCTCGGCCATCTACAACGACTATGATTTCAGCTTTGACGGCGGGCAGGGCGAATTCCGCATCGGCCTGTTCTCCGGAGTGCGCGACTGGAACGGGAAGGTGGACTTCGACTGGTTTCCCGGCGCCGGCCACAAGGTCAAGTTCGGCGCCAATTATACCTACCACAAACTGACGCCCAACGTAGCCAGCGCCACCAACGGCGAGCAAACCTTCACCAACGACTTCGAGCCCCGCTACGCCCACGAGTCGGCCGTTTACCTGCTCGACGACTTCAGCCTGGGCCGCCGCCTGAGCCTCAACACCGGCCTGCGCCTGTCGGCCTTCACCCAGGTGGGCCCCTACGTTTCCAAAATAGATTCGGCAGTTTATGCCGACGGCGAGCCGGTGAAGACCTACCTGGGCGTGGAACCCCGCCTGAGCCTCACCTGGAACCTGGCGCCCAGCTCGTCGGTCAAGGCCGGGGTCACCCTCGCCAACCAGTACCTGCACCTGGTCAGCAACTCCACCAGCACCCTGCCTGCCGACGTGTGGGTGCCCAGCTCGGAGCTCGTCCGGCCGCAGATCGGCCTGCAGTACGCTGTGGGTTATTTCCGCAACTTTGCCAACAATGTGTTCGAAGGCTCGCTGGAGGTCTACTACAAAGACCTGCGCAACCAGATCGACTACCGGGAAAACTACGTCGACGACGTAGCCAACGACCTGGAAACGGAGTTCGTCTTCGGCAGGGGGCGCGCCTACGGGGCGGAGCTGTTCCTCCAGAAGCGCAAAGGGCGGCTGACCGGCTGGGTGGGGTACACCCTGTCGCGCACCGAGCGCATCTTCCCGGAGATCAACAACGGGGAGGCGTTCCCCGCCGTCTACGACCGCCGGCACGACCTGTCCGTCGTGGCCAACTACCAGCTCAGCCGCAAATGGGAGCTGAGCGGCGCCTTCGTCTTCGGCTCGGGCAATGCCTACACGCCCGTCCAAAGCCTGTACTTCATCGACCGCTTCCCCGTCACCCAGTACGGCCCGCGCAACAGCGCCCGCCTGCAGGACTACCACCGGCTGGACTTGTCGGCCACCTTCACGCCCCGGCCGGATTCGGAGAAGCGCTTCACCTCCAGCTGGGCTTTCTCCGTCTACAACGCCTACAGCCGCCAGAACCCCTTCTTCATCTACTACGACCTGCAGTCGGACCCGGCGGCGGGCACGGCCCAGGCCACGGCGTACAAGGTGTCCTTGTTTCCCGTCATCCCGACGGTGACGTGGAATTTCAAGTGGAAGGGGCGGTAGGGAGGCGGGGTATTATATTGTGTGATGTAACAGAGGCTGTGAGAAAAAACGATGACTGGCCGTTTCTTCAAGCCGGGCAAGTTCGCCGTTGTTTGTTGTTAGCCGAAAGCACTAGATCCTCCGGGCGGACAACCGACAACCAATAACGCGTTCCCGCCCAACTCCGCCCCCTTCCATGACCAAAGTCACCCCTCCATCCTGACCAATATCAGTGCAGGAGATCGTAGAATGCCATAATTAGGAGGAGAATTCTGCTGTGGAGTATGCGGCAGGAGGTGTTCTTTCGTAGCAACCGATTTATCTACCAAAAACATCAGATCATGAACCGGGAGTATCAAAAAATGTGGGAGGTTCAGCAGGAGATGCTGGGCCAGTGGTTAAGCTTTTACAAAAAGCTGTTTCCGTCCTTTGAAGAAAAAACTTCCCGGGCTGCAGGAAAAAAAGACCAGAAAGCATCGACTGTTTCCCCCACCGAATGGCCCAAGGCGATGACGGATTTCTATCAGCATTGGATGCAGGACCAGGAGGAAGTGGCCCGGAAATGGTGGAAGGCTTTCGGAGAAATGTCGGGAGCTCCTGCCCCCTACTTCTCTGGTTTCGGCTTTTCCAAAGCTCAGGAAGAAAGCGCGAAGTTCTGGAAAACCTGGGCCGAACAGGCCAACAAGCTCTGGCCTTTTGTCGGGCAGGCCAAAGCCGGACAAGGCAAATTGCCCTTCCTGGAAGCGTATTCCAACTGGCTGTCGGGCTTCTATCAGTTCTGGAAGCCCTGGGCCAGCCAGATGGAGGCCATGGGCTATGAACCCAAATTCATCGACAAGTACTTTTCCGGACAGGCATTCCGGGAAGCCGTTGAAAAGTTCCCGGGCTTCATGCCGGGAGAGACCTGGACCAGCTTTCTGAACAAGTCTCACCAGGGCTTTGACAAATACATCGAATTCCTGAACGACATCGACCTGCCCTTCGACGAAATGGCCGCCTTCTGGGATAAGATGCTGGTGCGGTTGACGCCGCTGGATGAGGTGCCGTTGTTCCGCCTGGGCAACAACATCCACCACTACCTCGAGATTCTGGCCAACCCGTTCTACGCCATCGCCGGCACGCCAAAGATCATGCGGACGCAGAAAGTCCTGCGCGACATCCAGTTCAACTACCTCTCCTTCGTGCTTAAGAATGCCGAGCTGAGGGGCAAGCTGCTGGAATCCAGCATGGCCGTTTTGCCGGAAACGATCCGGACGTATATGGACGATTATGAAACCCAGGGCAAGGTTCCCGTCGGAGTGGAATTCTTCCAGCACTACATCGACAACCTGGACAAACACCTGAAGGTATTGCTGGCTTCGGACGATTATACCCACATCCAAAACGAAGTGGCCCGCGTCGGCGTTACCCTCAAGTCCAAAATAGACGAACTGATCGAGCTCTCCGTCGAAGGCCTGCCGCTGCTGACCAAATCGGATGAGGACGACATCGCCCGGGAGATCGAAGCCCTGCGGGTAAAGCTGCGGGAGCTGGGCGACAAACAGAAGAAGGACCTGAGCAAAACCGCCCTGAAGAAAGAAGCGTTGAATTAACATAACCTATACTCAGGCACAAAAAGCCGGTTGCGGGGCCCCGTAAGGCGTCCGCAGCCGGCTTTTTTGTGGGGGAAAGAATCAATTTGCGAAGTTCGATTTGCGCCCGTCTCTTTCGAGCCGGGTAAAATTTTTGATTTGCCGGGGAACATCCCGGGCGGGGGCTCCCCGCACCTCACACATTTTAACCCAAGCTCGATATGCAGGCCCCAACTTCGCCGCCCACCGCTCACCGTCTGCCATCCGCCGTCTACCGTCCGCCGCCCTCCTTCACCAGCTGATGCCGAAAATACTTTGGAACAAAAAATTCCTCAAGTCCGTTTTAATTTCGCTATTTTTGCGGTGTCAACAGGAGGAGTGCCAGAGTGGTTGAATGGGCCGCACTCGAAATGCGGTGTACTGGCAACGGTACCGGGGGTTCGAATCCCTCCTCCTCCGCAAAACTTTCAGATGGGCCGCCAATTTGGCGGCCTTTTCTGTTTTTTAACCGGTGGCCGGAGCTTGTTCATGGCCACCGGTTAAAAAATGGAAAATTACCGGCGAAAAGGCGGTTCCCTATTACAATATCCGTTACAACAATGGAGAAAAATTCTACGACGGAAACCCCATTCTCAGTGCTTTAGCCGATGGCCGGCTCCTGCGCATCATACAGGAAGAACCGGAATCGCAGCGTATTTTTTTACGGGCCTCCCTGGAAAAAAGGCCTGAAGATGAAATCGATGAATTGGTCATTATCCTGGAGCTTTCGCAGGAAGCCAAACCCCTTCTGGAAGAACTGATCCGGAAATGGCTGGTGGAAAAAGAGGAAAAAGAAGCCATGGGTCGGTTCATCAGGGAAAGGCTGCGCAATGTGACGGCGCAGCCGGAGGCGTAACCCAATGCCTCCCGGTGTTTCGCAAACCTAATCCCACCCCATCTGATACGACAACACCAGCTCATGCGTCAGCCCCACGCCCGCCTCGAACGTGCTGGCCAGGAAGAAGGAGCTGGAATAATTCAGCTGCCATTGCTCCCCCAGCCCTGCGCCCAGCTGCAGGTGAGCCTGCCAGTCGGAGGATACGGCGCCGCCGGCGAAGAAGCGCTGGTCGAATAAAGCCACCCGCACGCCGCTCCAGACGTTGGTCGGGGCATAAAACACATGCTTAACCCACACTACCGGCTCGGCGTAGCCGTAGCCGTCGTCGAAGTAGAAACGCATGCCGGCGTAGGCGTGGTAGTGCAGCGCGCGCTTCAGGTTGCCCTGCCGCTGCCCCTGCCCGTCGAAGTAGAGGTCGCCCGGGAAGCTCTGCTCCACGGACAGGCCGGTGAAGAAGAACTTCTCATCCCGACGGCTGGACCCGACCTGCGCGTAGTAGAACAGGCCGGCCGTGGCGTTGGGGTAGAAGCGCGACTGCATGGCGTCGCTCAGCAGGCCGTCGTTGAGGTCTTCGACCTTGATCTTGCTGCCGTCAAGCTGAAACTGCGAGCCGGAAACGCCCAGCCCGATGGACAGGCCGTGCTTGCGGTAGCGGTGGAACTGCAACTGGTAGGAGTAGAACAACTGCGCCTGGGTATAATTGGTGGGCCCGAACCGGTCGTTGGCTACAAAGCCGCCGAAGCTCATGTGGTTGTCCTCGTTGGTGTACTTCGCGGCGGCCAGGATGGTCTGAGGCGCCCCCTCGAAACCGGTCCATTGCCGGCGGTAAGCCAGGTCCACATCCAGAGTCTTCCAGGTACCGTAGGGGTCGAACAGGTCCACCGCCGCCGGGTTGACGACGTAGTCGAACGACCGGAACTGCGACCAGTGGGCCAATTGCTGGGCGGCCAGCGGAACCGCCACGGATGAAGACAGGATAAGTATGTAAAAGTATTTCATGGCATTGGTTTTGCTATAACAGTTTATTCCCGAATCACTGTAATGGTTTTTCTTATCGCATACGGCTCGCCCGCCACCTCCACCACCAGCACATACAGGTAAGTGCCCGCCGGCAGTTCCTTGCCTTTGTAAGTTCCGTCCCAGTCGCCCTGGTAATCACGTGATTCGTATACCACATCCCCCCAGCGGTTGAAGATGGACAGCTTGTGGTCCGGATAAAAAGCCAGCTCCGGGATGACGAAGAAATCGTTAACCCCGTCGCCGTTGGGGGTGATGGTATTGACCGGGTCGATCAGGGGGGCATCCTTGTCCAGGACTTCGACAAAGAGGCTGGCCGTATCGCGGCAGCCATTCTCATCGATCCCGATCACCAGGTAAGTTACCGAAGAGTCCGGCGTCACCACCGGGTCCGGGCAGTCCGGGCAATCCAGGAAGCTTCCCGGTATCCATTCGTACCTGTCCGCCCCGCTGGCCAGCAACGGGAAGGACTCGCTGGCGCGCAACCTGGGCACCTCGCTCAGGCTCACCTCCGGCGCCGGAAGGATAGAGAGCTCGATATCGGCAGTATCCGCCCCGCAGGCATTGGATGCGATCAGGGAATAAACCGTCGGCCCTTCCGGTGATACTGCGGCGGTAGCCGGGCCGGTGATTTCCAGGGTTCCCGAACCGTCCAGCCAGGTGTACTCGTTTCCACCACTGCCCAGGAGTTCCAGGCTTTCTCCTGCGCAGGCGCCCGGAGCGGAGGCAATGATCATTGCATCAGGTACGTCATCCCGGGCGACTTCCACGGCCGCTTCCCCGGAGCAGCCCTGCCCGTCGGTGACGGTGACGCTGTATGCGCCGGCCGAGCTGACGGTAATCGTTGGCGCTACCTCCCCGGTCGACCACAGGTAGCTTTCAAAAGTGCCGGCGCTGAGCGTCGTCGAGGCGCCGGAGCAGAAGGCCAACTGGCCGATGATCTGGGGCATCAGCTCGGCGGTTTCCGTCACCTCCACCGCCGTTTCCCCGGAGCAGCCCAGCTCGTCGGTGACGGTGACGCTGAAAGTGCCGGCCGAGCTAATGGTAACCGTTGAGGTAGTGTCGCCGGTCGACCACAGGTAGCTGTCATAAGTGCCGGCGCCGAGCGTCGTCGAGGCGCCGGCGCAGAAGGACAGTTGGCCGGTGACCTGCGGCGTGGGTTCGGCACTTTGGGCGACCTCCACGGCCGTTTCCCCGAAGCAGCCCTGCCCGTCGGAAACCGTTACGCTGTAGGTTCCTGCAACCCCTACGGCGATGGCCTGGGTAGTGTCGCCGGTCGACCACAGGTAGCTGTCATAAGTGCCGGCGCCGAGCGTCGTCGAGGCACCGGGACAGAAGGACAACTGGCCGGTGACCTGCGGCATCAGCCCTTCGCTTTCCACAACCTGGGCTTCGGCCTGCCCGGCGCAACCCTGCTCGTTGGTAACCGTAACGCTGAAACTGCCTTCGGCATTGACGGTGATGGTTTGGGTGGTATCTCCGGTCGACCAGAGGTAGCTGTCATAAGTGCCCGCGCCGAGCGTAGTCGAGGCGCCGGGGCAGAAGGAAAACGAACCGGTGATCTGAGGCATGGGTTCATCCGCCTGAACGATGTTTTCTTCCGCGCTTCCGGCGCAACCCTGTTCGTTGGTGACGGTGACGCTGAAGCTGCCTTCGGAACTGACCGTAATGGTTTGGGTAGTGTCGCCGGTCGACCACAGGTAGCTGTCATAAGCGCCCGCGCCGAGCGTAGTCGAGGCGCCGGGGCAGAAGGACAGTTGCCCGGCAATCTGCGGCATGGGTATTTCGGCTGCCGTGACGGTTGCCGCAGCGCTTCCGGCGCAGCCCTGTTCGTTGGTGACGGTGACGCCAAAGCTGCCTTCGGTATTGACTGTAATGGTTTGGGTAGTGTCGCCGGTCGACCACAGGTAGCTGTCATAAGTGCCCGCGCCAAGCGTAGTCGAGGCACCGGGGCAGAAGGCCAGCTGTCCGCTGACCTGCGGCTCGGGCATTTCGCCCTGCTCCACCAGCTCCGACGTCTGCCCCGTGCAACCGATCTCATCCGACACGATGACCGTATAGACCCCTCCGGTATCGACGGAAATAGTTTGGGTAGTATCGCCGGTCGACCAGAGGTAAGTATCATGCGTGCCGGCGCTGAGCATGGTCGAGGCGCCGGGGCAGATGAACAACTCACCGGTGATTTCCGGTATGATGGATGGGTTCAGGGTGGTTTGTACCGAAGCCGCGCCGGTGCAGCCGAATTCATTGGTGACCGTCACGCTGAAGGCGCCGCTGCGGTTGACGGCAATAGTTTGAGTGGTGTCGCCGGTCGACCAGAGGTAGTTTTCATAGTTGCCTGCGTCGAGGACCGTAGAGGAACCCGAACAGATGGTGAGTTCTCCGCTGATCTGGGGCGTCAGCTCCGGCAGTTCCATCACCTCTACGGTGGCTTGCCCGGTACAGCCCTGGTCATTGACGACGGTAACGGTCACGGACCCTTCGGTATTGACGGTGACGGTTTGGGTAAAACCGCCGGTCGACCAGAGGTAGGCTTCGTAGTCGCCCGCATCGAGGGTGGTGGCGCCGCCGGGGCAGAAGGAGAGCGACCCGGTGACCTGGGGCATGGGGGTTTCCAGGGCGAAGGTTTGGATGGAGGCCGTGCCGGCGCAGCCCAGTTCGTCGGCCACGGTGACGCTGTACGTGCCTTCGTCATCAATAACGATGAAGCTGGTGGTTTCGCCGTTCGACCAGAGGTAGCTTTCGTATTCGCCGGCTTCCAGGGTAGTGCCCTGCCCCTGGCAGAAGGTAGTGTCGCCGGTGATCTCCGGTTCGGGGTTGTTGACGACGATAATGTCGACCGTATCGCTGTCCATGCAGCCTTTCCCGTCGACGGCCTCCAGGATGTATACGGTGGAGCCGTCGGGGGTTACGGTTAATTCGCCCATACTGCCCGGAAAGCCGATCCATTCAAAGGAGTAGTCGCCATCGCCGCCGGTGGCCGAGGCGATGAGGGTGACGGGGTCGCCGGCGCAGGCGAACAGGCTCGGCCCGGCGTTGGCATGGAGTTGCTCCGGGTCACCGACGGTGATGGTGACGGAGTCGCGGCAGCCTCTGGCGTCAGCCACGGTAACGGTGTAGGTGCCGGCACAGAGGCCGAAAACCGTACTGGTGGTGTCGCCGGCGGGCCAGAGGTAGGTATACCCCGGCGTTCCGCCAATGGGGAAGGCCTGCGCCTGGCCGTCGCACAGTCCCGGGCAACTGGGCAGGGCCGCCTGGGCCTGGATGGAATCCAGCCCCACGGGGAAGCCGTTCCATTCCAGGGCGCCGAGGTCGGCGATGTTTTCAAAAAAACGGTTGTCGCCATTCAGGTCAATATCGAGCAGCTCCGTGCTGTCCAGGTCGCCGTCGAGGTCCAGGAAGTCGATAGGCAGGAAGTCGTTCTGGCCGGCGTTGACAGCGGGAGAGCAGGGCGAGAGGGCCAGGTTGCCGGCCCCCGGGTCCAGGAACTGGGGGTCGAGGTCCTGCACAGCTTCCTGGCTGCCCGGCCCGTTATAACCGTTTTGGATAATGCAATGAGACAAGGACAGGTCCACGCCGATGTTAAAGATTTCTGTTTGGGGGGAGGCGGCGTTGTTTCCCCAGAGGATGCTGTTGTTTATTGCCATTTCGTTCAGGCCGCCGGAGGCGCCGTCGAGAAAGATGGCGCCTCCGTTTTGCTGGGCGGTATTGCCGTAAAAGGAGCAGTTGGTCAGTTGGTTCTGGGTGGTGCCCTCCGAAGTGGAAAAGGAAGTGGAAAAGACGCCGCCGCCGTTGCGGGCGGCCTGGTTGTTGTAAAAAACACAGTTTACGGCCCGGCTGGTGTTGACGGCGCCCTGGCTGCCGCGGAAGTAGAGGGCACCGCCGTCTTCCTGGCTGAGATTGCCGGAGAAGGAGCAATTGATGAAGCGGTCGTCGGTCTGGTTCAGGTCGAAGGATGCCCGGTTGAAGATAGCGCCGCCGTTGCCGCCGGCGATGTTGTTGACGAATTGGGAGTTGCTGACCACGTTCTGGGATTCGGTATTGGTGCCCATCAGCATCCAGATGGCGCCGCCGCGGCCGAACAGCCCTGCCGTTTCGTTATTTTCGAAGCGGCAGCTGTCGATGCGCATGGCGGAGAAGCTGCGCCCCAGGAGTTCCGTGCTGCTCACGTTGATGGCGATGGCGCCGCCGTCGTCGCCGGAGTAGTTGCTGCGGAATGTACACCCGGTGAAGAGCGGCCGGATGTCGGCACCAACGGAGCCAAGGATCAGGACGCCGCCGCCCCGGCTGACCGACAGCAGCGAGCAGGTGTTGCCTTCGATGCGGCAGTTGCGGATCTCGGCGCGAATGGTCCCGCCGCCGCTGCCGTCCATGCCGATGCCGCCGCCGCCGGTGGCGTAGTTGTTGCGGATCGTGCAATTCCGGATCTGTGGGCTGCCGGTGCGGTTATTGGCGGCGTCGATAAAAATGCCGCCGCCGGAAGAGAAGCCGAAGGCACCGTCGGCATTGCCTTCCTCGACGATAAATCCGTCGAGGGTGGTTTTAAAATCAGCATTCTCCATTCGGACGACCTGGAAGGCATTGTCGGTGCTGTCATTCTGCACGCCGATATCTCCGCTTAGGATCGTCGCGTTGGCCTCGTAATCCCGCTGGGCCAGTTCATCCTCTATGCCGGCGAAACCGCCGAAAATCTCCACGCCGTTTCGGGGTTGGAAGGCCGATTCGCGGTCGGCGTCCGAACAAGAGCTGCAGCCGGCCGGCCGGTATACGCCTTCGGCCACCCATATCTGGTCGCCCGCATAAGCGATCCGGAGGGCATCCTGGAGGTTGGTGAAAGCATCCTGCCAGGAGCGGCCGTTGTTGCTGCCGGCAGCGTCCTGGTCTACGAATATCCTGCCGCTTTCGTAGGCGCCGATGTCAATGGTGCTGTTCTGAATTCGGGGTTCTCCATCCAGGTCGTTCACCAGGATAGCGGGAACGACGGCGTTGAGGCCGGCGTCAACGCCGGGAGAGCAGGACAGGAGGTGGAGGTCGCCGGCGGAGGGCCCGGCATACTGGGGGTCATCGGAGCGGTTGTTGCCTTCGTCGATTACGCCGGCGGGCAGGCCCGACTCGATGATGCAGTGGGCGGCGGATGCGGTTCCGCCGTTGTTGCGGATTTCGTTTCCGCCGGCACCGGCGCTGTCGCCCCATAAGATGGAGTTGTTGATCTCCATGGAGTTGATCCCGCCGCTGGCGCCGTCGAGGTAGATGGCGCCGCCTTCCATCTGGGCGGCATTGCCGTAAAAAGAGCAATTGACCAGCTGGTTCTGGGTTATGCCCTCCACGCTGGTAAAGGAGGTGGTATAGATGGCGCCGCCATTGAGGGCGGCCTGGTTGTCGTAGAACAGGCAGTTGAATATCTGGCCGGTATTGGTAGCGGCCTGGCTGCCGCGAAAATAGACGGCGCCGCCGTCTTCCTGGCTGCGGTTGCCGGAGAAGAGGCAGTTGACGATGCGGTCGTCGGACAGTGCCATGGAAAAGGATGCCCGGTTGAAGATGGCGCCGCCGTGGCCGCCGGCGCTGTTGTTGATGAAGCGGGAATTGCTGATGACGTGGCGGGATTCGGTATTGGAGCCGGCGAGCGTCCAGATGGCGCCGCCGCGGCCGAAGTTTCCGGCTGTTTGGTTGTTGTCGAACAGGCAGCTGTCGATGCGCATGGCGGTGAAGCTGCGCGGCAGCAGGTCGGTGCTGGTGACGTTGGCCGCTATGGCGCCGCCGTCGTCGCCGGAGAAATTGTTGCGGAAGGTGCAATTGATGAACCGGGGCTCAATGGTGGCGCCCACGGATCCGGTCATGAAAACCGCCGCGCCCCGGCTGACTGCCCCGAGGGAGCAGGTATTGCCCTCGAACAGGCAATGGCGGATGTCGGCGCGGATGGTTCCGTTGCCGCTGGCGTCCATGCCGATACCGCCGCCACCCGTGGCGTAGTTGTTCCGGAAGGTGCAGTTCAGGATGCGGGGGCTGCCGACGGCGCCGCCGGTGCCGTCGATGAACAAGCCTCCGCCCAGAGAGAAGCCGAATGGCCCGTCGGCATTGGCTTCTTCAATGATGAATCCGTCGAGGATGGCAGTGGAGTCGACGTTATCCGCGACAAGGACCCGGTAGGTATTGTCCGTGCTGTCCACCGGGTCGCCGATGTCGCCGCTCAGGATGGTGGGGTTGGCCGCGATATCTCTTTCCTGCCGGCTGCTTTCATTGCCGGCGAAGCCGCCGTAGAGGGCTACGTTGTTCTTCAGGGGGAAGAATGCTTCCCGGTCGGCTGTAGAACAGGGGGTGCAATCCGACGGGCGGTAGGTTCCCCGGGCCACCCAGATCTCTCCCATGTCCGTATCGGCCAGGGCATCCTCCAGCCGGGGATAGGCCTCGGCCCAGGAAGCGCCGCAGCCGGCCACACAGGAGGAGTTGGCGTCCACGTAAATGACCTGGCCGATGGCCGGCCGTGGCAGGAAAAAGGCAATAACAAGCGATAAGGCAACAAGGGCCTTCCGGTGTAAGGGGGTCATTAAAAGCATGTTTACAGGTCGTTTTCGCAATTATGACATTAGGGCTGTCCGGCCGGGGTAGACGTACCGTGCTTTATGGGTTTTTCATTGTGTCAGTGAGGCGTCAAGGGTTTATTGCGCGCCAGATTAATCTGGCGCGTCCGAAAAAGTTCGAAATTAATCAAAGTTTGGCAAGATAAATAGAAGGGGTTCTATTTTCAGAGATTTATGTATGTATTATTTCCTGAAATGGGGTCAGGGTTCCTGCCCCGGCACCCCGGCGCTCTCTTTCTCGAACAACAGTTTCCCATCGGGGCTGCTGACTTCCAGTTGGCCGGGCCGGACGCTGTAGTTTTGTGCCTTTTCGAGCAGGTTCAGGTATTGTTTTTCCTGCTCCATCAGGCCTGCGCAGTACTTTTCGGTGGCGCCGATCCCGTCGAAATGTAGTTGCCCCGACGGGGCTACGTACTTGTAAGAAGCGAAATAGGCATTGCAGCCGGCGAACCCCGAGGCTTGATCGGCTTTGAATTTCAGCGTGATGGGCTTTTCCCCCTGGGGTTCCTGGATCTCGCCGTCCTTGAGGCTGAATTTCAGCAATACCCAGCTGGTGCCTTCCAGGGTTTGGTCGGTTGCCGGCTCCCTGGGGCAGGCGGTGAGAGACAGGAGGAGGGACAGGCTGATAAGTATGGTCTTTGATGTGGCCATGGTTTTGTTTTAGGGGGCAAAGTGGTAAAAAAAGACAGGATTTACAAGATTGGGGGGAAAAGAAAGACAGGACGGACAGGTTCTGGGGGTTTAATGGTGTATTAGACAGGATTTACAAGATTAACAGGATGGGCGGGCAGCTGCTCAGCGGCATTGCGCTCCGGCAATCCTGTTAATCTGTTTACCTGTTAACCCTGTCTGATTACGCACCGCTTAAAAGCGGCGCGTCCGGTTAATCGAGGTAGCGTTGCAGCAGGCCCTGGTAGGCGTCGATGCGGCGGTCGCGGAAGAAGGGCCAGATGCGGCGCACGTCTTCGGTCCGTTGCTTGTCGATCTCTACGACGGCGTTCACCTCTTCATTGGCAGGGGCCTGGTAGAGCAGTTCGCCCTGCGGGCCGGCGACGAAGCTTTGCCCCCAGAACCGGATGCCGCCCGTCACCCCGCTCCAGTCCGGCTCGTAGCCGGTGCGGTTGACGGTGATGACCGGCAGGCCGTTGGCTACGGCGTGCCCGCGCTGGATGGACTGCCAGGCGCCGAATTGGCGGTCCTGCTCTTCTTTGGGGTCGGTGCTTTCGTAGCCAATGGCCGTAGGATAGATCAACATTTCCGCCCCGGCCAGGGCCATCAGGCGGGCCGCTTCGGGGTACCACTGATCCCAGCAGACCAGCACGCCCAGCCTGCCGACGGAGGTGTCGATCGGCTGGAAGCCTATGTCGCCGGGGGTGAAATAAAACTTTTCGTAATAAGCCGGGTCGTCCGGGATGTGCATCTTGCGGTACTTGCCGGCGATGGTGCCATCGCGTTCCAGCACCACAGCGGTATTGTGGTAAATCCCGGGCGCACGGCGTTCGAACAGGCTGGCCACCAGCACAACGCCCAGCTCTGCGGCCACCTGGCCGAACTCTTCAGTGGCATGCCCCGGGATAGGCTCCGCCAGGTCGAACTTCCGGGTGTCTTCTGCCTGGCAGAAGTAGATGCCGGTATGCAACTCCTGGAGGATCACGAGTTGGGCGCCCTTCGCGGCGCATTTGCGGATGCCGGCGATGCTTTTTGCCACATTGGCCTGCCGGTTGTCGGTATTGGCCTGCTGGACGAGGCCTATTTTGAGTTTGGTCATGGAGTGAAGGATTTGTCATTGTAGTTAGTGGATAGAGGCTCAAAATAACAAGGCGTTTTCACCTTTTAAGTGAAAACGCCTTGTTAAAGTTAAAAAAATCTGGGTTTGGCTTTTTGGAGTAGCCCAGGGCATTACCTCTTCACAAACTTTCTTGCCAGAAATTGATCGTTTGCCTGGACTTTCAATACGTATATACCTGCTGACAAGCCGGATAAATTTAAGCGCTCCCGGATGGCTATATTATTCTGAGGAAAGTTCCAGTGACGAACCGGTGCCCCCAATAGGTTAAAAAGGACGATTTCCGGGCTCTTGAGTGGTTCTTCCGATTTGAGTTCAACTTGGAGGAGGTCTCCAGAAGGATTGGGAAAAAGCTGGAAATCAGCTTTCAGGCGGGATTCCCGGGTTCCTGTCATAATCTGAATAACTTGACAAATTTCGTGACTTTTACATGGTGTCCAGGCAGTCAGGCACACTTCATAAGTGCCGCCCTCTGCATAAGTATGCACCGGATGCTGTTCCTCGCTGCTTGTGCTGTCTCCGAAGTCCCAAATCCATTTTGTGACAAATTCTGATGAAGTGTCGGTAAAATTAAGCGTTAGTCCATCCTGAACGAAGTCAAAACCAGCCTCTGGCTCTGGGAAAGGGGGCGAGATGTTCTCAAAAAAAGAAGGGCCCGAAACAAAATCCAGGTCGCCATCACCGCCTATATCCACAAAGCTTCCAAAATTAGCCTGGAGGGTGATGTTATTCGGCAGAGTGCTGAAATCAGGATTTGTGGGCGTGCCCGTATTTTCGAAATACAACCCCTGGCCGGGTGGGTAGCCCATGTACATATCCAGGTCGCCATCGCAGTCAGTGTCTGCAAAGATTTCCTGATGAAATGCATTCAGCCCTTCAGGAAATGTGAGCCCGAATGGATTTTTGATGGGTAATGCGAATTGAGGATTGGTGCCGTCATCCGAAGGGTCTTCATTGTCACAAGTTGGATCTGTGTTTTCAGAATAGTAAAAGGCTTCGTCCGCTACTGAGTTGGTGAAGTTCCCTCCATAAAACAAATCGAAATCGCCATCACCATCCATGTCGGCAAAAGTGGGGGTAGCTCCGTCGAGCATACTTCCGTCGATGTCTGACAACGGCGGCATAATTCCATAAGGGTTAACGACAAATTCGGTGCCATAATTCGGCTCTTCTAATGACCCTGTGTTTTTCCGCATCTTAACCGGGGTGTCCGATCCCCATGTAATGAAAAAAAGCTCATCCAACCCATCTCCGTCAATATCCACAAATTGCCAGAAATGATCTAAGGATGGCCCTGGAAGGCCAAAAGGATAAGATGCTTGAAACACAAATTCAGGCGCTTCGTTAGTACCCCAATTTTCATAATAATCAAGCGTTTGAGGCTCATAATCAGGCAGTATGAAAGTGAAGGAACGCACAAAAGCTTCTAAAGTGTCATCGTGGTCAATGTCGACCAATTTGGTCCAGTTAGGAAGGCCGGCCGGAGTGGTTAATCCAAATGGGTTAGGTTCAGGCCCGGCAAATACAGGTTGCGCAGTGAGGCAGTAATCAGTTGAGCATGAAAGTATCAGGGCAAAGGTTAGGCCCCACTTCGGGAAATCAAAGAGAACGGATTTCATCTTGGAAAAAAAGGAGTGAATGTAAAATTGTCGTCGATTCATAACAATAGGATTTTATCCGTTTCCCCAGCAACTGGAAAACGGCAGGTCGAAAGAACAAAATTAGATTGGAATAAGGTGTCGTGCAAATATGGAGGTACTGGCAACAGGAAATTTATACTTCCGTCTCAAACACTTATACTTCTGTCTCAAAGAGGGGGTTTTTGAAAAATGGAGGGCTATTTAGCGCGTATCTCACTCGGATTCACGCCAAATGTTTCTTTAAAAGTGCGGGTAAAATAGGCAGGTTCTTTAAAGCCGACCTCATAGGCGATTTCCGAAACAGGGAGATCGGTATTCAGGAGCAGTTCTTTGGCTTTGTTAAGGCGGAGGGAGCGGAAATAGTGTCCGACCGGTTGATTCGTCAGCGCCTTAAATTTGCGATAGAGTTGGGCGCGGCTAACGCCCAGGATTTGGCAAAGGCTGGGTATGCCAAAGTTATCATCGCTGAGGTGTTCTTCAAGGATGCTTCGCACTTTTTGTATGAAAGCGTCTTCGATTTGGATATCTTTATTGTTGGAAGGCGCCAGTGGCGCAAAACCGGCGTAGCGGGCTTGTAATTGTTTTCTCAATTCTATCAGCTTGTGCAGCCGCACCAGCAGTTCTTCTTTTTTGAATGGCTTTACCAGGTACGCATCCGCTCCCCGTTCCAGCCCTTCTATTTTGGATGAAATATCCGCTTTGGCGGTCAGCAAAATGATGGGGATGTGGCTGGTGCGCTCATCCTTTTTTAATGTATTGCAAACTTCAAAGCCATCTTTTACCGGCATCATCACATCGCTGATAATGATGTCTGGAATGAATTCGATAGCCTTGTGAATGCCTTTTTGCCCATCCTCCGCCACCTCGATATGGTAATCCTGTGCCAGGAAGGATTGTAGGTATAATACCACGTCTGCATTGTCCTCGATGATCAACAAAACCGCCTGTTCTTCTGCCGGCACAGCGCTTTCTTCAACAGCCGCTTCTTTCCCGGTAGCAATAGGAGTGAGAGGCAGGAGGCTTTGCCTGATTTTGGCCTTTTCTATTTCCTCTCTCCATGGAGCATTGTTAGTGACGGGTAGCCTTACCGAAAACGCTGTTCCTTTTCCTGGCTTGCTTTTCACTGAAATCTCCCCTTGTAGCAGTTTCACCAATTCTCTGGTCAATGCCAGGCCAATACCAGCCCCCCCTGGCCCCTCCGAAGGGGGGAAGAAGGCCCCGTATTCTTCCTCCTCAGGGGGGTGGGCTGAGAAAAAGCGGTCAAAAATATAAGGTAATTTTTCTTGCGGGATGCCTATGCCGGTATCGGTTACGGTCAGCTGCAGGTAGGTGCCGGTTGTTGGTTGTTGGCTGCCAACCGAGAACTGAGAACAATCAAGGATCAACTGCACCTCGCCTCCCTTCGGTGTAAACTTAATGGCATTCGACAGCAAGTTTGAAACAATATTCAGCACCTTGTCCGGGTCGTAGTCCATGTTTAATTCCTTCGGGCCGGACAGGAAGCGCAAGCGGATGTTTTTGCTTTCCGCCAGCGAATGGAAAGATTCCATGACATACCGGAGGTAAGCGATGATGTCGCCCTGGATGAGATTTACAGGCATAGAACCCGATTCCAGTTTAGACAAATCCAGCATTTGATTTACCAGGCGCAGCAAGTTTTGTCCGTTGCGTATGACCATATTTACACCCTCCCTGAACCATTTCCCGGGGTCATCGCTCATTTGCCTGGCCATCCCGATAATGACGGTCAGCGGGGTGCGAAATTCGTGGGTGATATTAGTGTAAAATCGGGTTTTAAAGGCATCAAATTCTTTGAGGCGCCGGTTTTCGGCTCGTTCCAGTTGGCGCTTGAGTTGAAAGCGGTATAAAAAGTACAAACTGCTCATTAATACAGCCGTATAAAGCAGATACGCCCAGGCTGTTTTCCACCAGGGCGGCAGAATGGTGATATCCAGCGTTACCGGTTCGCTCCAAATATCATCATGATTGGCGGCTTTGAGGTGGAAACGGTAATCGCCTGGCCCTAAACCGGCATAGTTGACCGTACGTTGGCCGCCAGGGTCAGCCCAACTCGTATCGATGCCTTCCATTTTGTAAAGCAGGCGGTTATGCTCCGGCGCAGCGTAGTGGAAAGCGGTGAACTGTAAGGCGAAAACGTTTTGGCGGTGATTTAGAACCACCCTTTCTGTTGCCCAAATGGGCTGTGAGAGGGGGGAATCTTTGCTGCCAATTTCCACCGGCTGGTTGAACAAGCGAAAATCTACGATGGAAGGCTTTGGCGGGACAGGATCAATGCGTAAACTGTCCGGATGGAAACGGATGAACCCGCCTTCCCACAATGGGAAAAAAAACTCCCCGTTTTTTCTTTGGCAGCTGCCATAGGCAAAAACCGGGCTAGGCAAACCGTCGGCTTCGTCATAAAGGTGAAAAGCCTGCCTATCGGGTTCAAAGTGGATGATGCCTACATCGCTGGACATCCACAGATCACCCTGTTTGTCTTTCAGTATAAAAGTAGGGCGTATGGTTGGAAACCCCTCTTGCCTGGAATACCGTTTAGTTTCCCCCGATTCCTCGTCGAGCCGGTATAGCCCATCACCAGATGTGGTTGCCCAGAACCTGCCGGGCCGCCCTTCGATAACTTGTATGGTCTCGATGCCCAGCAAGTAGTTGTGAAAATCTCCGGTCTTCGGGTCGTATTTTTTTAAACCATTTACCCCGTTTGCCCAGATGTTTCCTTGTTTATCTTCTAACATGGAGCCGGATAGGTAATCTGAACTTATGGAGCATAAATCCTCCGGGTCGTGCCGGAAGGGTATAATTTCCCCATTGGAGGGGTCGAATCGCAGCAACCCCCTTCCCCAGCTTGGTGCCCAAATCCGCCCCTGCTTATCTTCTAGAGATACCCATCGCGCCAGGCTGGTCAGATTGGAAAGATGAGCAGTAGGAAGCATTTTGCTGGCTACCGGGTCAAATAGTTTCAATCCCTCCAGGCTGCCTATCCACAACTGGCCTTGGCCGTCTTCCAGGAATTTGGCTGCATGAAAGGAGTAATGCGCTATTTTTTGAAGCTCATCATTTTCGTCGAAGGCATAACGGTTTATGCCATTGGCTGTTCCTACCCAAAGACGGCCTTGGCTATCTTCACAGATAGGACTGGGCACGCTACCGATAGTGTTTTTACCTTCATTCGGCGGAGGTAGATAAACCTGGAATTTCTGAGTGGAAGCCGCATATTTCAGCAGCCCCCTGGTCCTTGTCCCAATCCACAAAACCCCGCTTTGATCTTCATGAAAAACATAGGGCAGGTGCCAGTTTTTCAGGTAGGTTTCCCTTTGTTGGATGTCGCTAAAAACTTTCCGGTAAGGGTCGAAGCGTTTTAGCCCCACACCGGTCACGATCCATAAAAAGCCGGCCCGGTCCACATACAAGTGAGTAGCGGAACTGTAGTGAAGAATACCTTTGGGTTCGAAAGGGCTGAAATAAGCAATGAATGACCCGCTCTTGGGATCAAACTGCTGGAGCGAGAACGTTTTTTTATCGATAGGCCCCGAAAAGAGCCAAATATTGCCTTTGCCATCGCAGGTTATTTGCTGCACCGAAAGGCCGGCTATGGAAAAAGCATCGTTCGGCTGGGGCAGAAAGTTGGCCGTATTTATGCTGTCCGGGTCGAAAAGGCATAGCCCTGCATCACGAGTTCCCACGCAAATTTTACCGGAGGAAGTTTCGCAAAGGCTGCTGACTGGAGCTGTACAGCATTGATTGTAGCGAACAAAAGTATCTCTTTCCTGGTCATAAAGATTGAGGCCATTTTGCGTTCCGATCCACAACCGGTGTCGGCTATCGTAAAGCAAGGCGTGGATGGTATCGCTGCTTAGGCTTAGTAAGTTTCCTTCTTCATGCCGGTAGCGCTTTACCTCGTAAGGGATTTCACCCTGCCCTTTCCGTATTCTGAAAAGCCCCCTCCAGGAACTTAACCAGACGTTGCCTGAAGTATCCTGAAGCAATATTTCCTTGTATTTTGGGCCAGAGTAGGGAAGCAAGGGCTCGTCGCCAAGATTAGTGAAGGTGTAGAAGCGCTCCAGTTTCGGATTCAGGACTTGCAGCCACCCGCTTGCCAATATCCAGATATTGCCCGAGGCATCTTCCAGTAATGCATCAACCCTTCGGCCCTTCAACTGGCTTTTTCCTTCCAGGTCATAATGATAGTATTTAAAATGGTAGCCGTCGTACCGGACCAAACCATCGAGGGTAGCGAACCACATAAAGCCCTGCCGGTCCTGGAGGATATCGAAAACGGTGTTGATGTCCTGCCCTTTGCCGAGCAGGAGGTGGTTGAAATTGAGAGATTGAGCATTCAGGTATGCCGCCATAAAAAACCAGGAGCAACAGAAAGCCAGAACGAGAGGGGGGATATGGTGGCGAAGGGTATGCAAGGTGGGTAGCTTTAGGTTTCAGAGCATGTTTGGAGGCCACCCGAACTTGCTCTTATTCTATTTTTTTGTATGAGAGGTCGTCAACCGTCTACCGAATAAAGCCTAACTTATGCGCAAAGATTTTGTAGTCGCGCTCGCACACGTACGAATTTAAAAATTCTTTACCCATAGGGCCTAATATACCATAACTTTTTTTGGACACTTCAGTTAGCCAGGACGCGATTCCTTTTTGTAGCCCTTGCCCGGTTTTAGGCCCGTCCGGCCGGCCGGGTAAACCTTAGGCTGTAGGTTTTAGGGGCAACCCAGGCCTAATCGGGCACTCAACAGGCACCTAACACCCAACACCTAATACCTAAATCCTTCCAATACCGGAAGGGGCACATTTTAGCATCGCGCCCGCTATCCAACAATCCAGCAATCCAACACTCTCCCCTAAAACACCCCCTCCGGATACTGCATACTGATACAATGCAACGAGCCGTGTTGTTCAATCAGGGGCCGGCAATTGATGCCGATGATTTCGCGGTGGGGGAAGCAGGGGGCGATGGCGGCCAGGGCTGCTTCGTCCTGGGGTAAGCCGTAAGTGGGCATTAATACGGCGCCGTTGACGATCAGGAAGTTGGCGTAGGTGGCCGGGAGGCGGTGGCCGTCGGCGGCGAAGCAGGCGGCGGGCCAGGGCAGGGGCGTGAGGGTGAACGGTTTTCCTTCTCTGGTGCGGAAGGATTGGAGTTCCGCCTCCATAGCCTGCAGGGCGGCGTAGTGTTCGTCGTCCGGGTCGGCGCAGCGGACGTAGGCGATGGTATCGTCCGGGCAAAGCCGGGCAAGGGTGTCGATGTGGGAGTCGGTATCGTCTCCGGCGAGGTAGCCGTGGCGCAGCCAGAGGAAGTGGCTGGTGCCCAGCCATTCCGTCAGTTTGCTTTCCAGTTCTGCCTGGCTGAGGTGGGGGTTGCGGTTGGGAGAGAGCAGGCATTCGGCGGTGGTCAGCAGCGTGCCATGCCCGTCGCTTTCTATGCCGCCGCCCTCCAGCGCCAGGCCGGGGCGGCGCAGGGGCAGTTTTCCGAAGACGCCCTGCCCGTGCAGGCGCCCGGTGATGAGGTTGTCGTGAAACGCCGGGAATTTGAGCCCCCAGCCGGTGAACATAAAATCGAGCAGCACCAGTTGCCCGTCTTCTTCAACGGTGATGGCGCCGTGGTCGCGCGCCCAGGTGTCGTTGCTGGGGCACTCGGCGAGGAGGAGGTTCTCCTGTATAGCGTTTTGGAGGTGGGCGGCTACTTCTTCCCGGTTGTGGCAAACGACCAGCACCTTCTCGAAGCGGCTCACCGTTTCGATGCACTTTACAAAACAGGGGATAACGGCTTCCAGGCTGTCCGCCCAGTCACTGTCGGCGTGGGGGAAGGTAAACTGGACGGCGCTTTGGGGCTCCCATTCGGCGGGTAGTCTTCGTTTCATGGGGCGAAGATAAATAAAAGAACGCCGTCGGCTGCAAACAGAAAAGGCCGCCAAATTGGCGGCCCATCTGAAAGTTTTGCGGAGGAGGAGGGATTCGAACCCCCGGTACCTCTCGGTACGCCGGTTTTCAAGACCGGTGCAATCAACCGCTCTGCCACTCCTCCAGCAGATTAAATTATTCCTTTGCGTTTAAGGAATTTGTAGCCCTGGATTGTTTTAAAGAACATTTCTCGCTGAATAGCTTCGGATTTCGACTCAAAAGTTTCATGATAAATCAACCTCCAGGGGCTATATGCTTTTGTTGACCTGACCTTTCCTTGGTTATGTGCTTTCAGCCTCTTTTCGAGATTTGCGGTATGGCCATAATAATGTCGGTCAGCTTTTTCGCTTCTCAAAACATAAACAAAGTACATTCCCTCTTGTTTTCGAACCCCCGGTACCTCTCGGTACGCCGGTTTTCCCCGACTCCAGAGGGGACCTTGGGAGGGGCCCCTTTGGGGCAAGACCGGTGCAATCAACCGCTCTGCCACTCCTCCGTTTTTTGCGAGTGCAAAGGTACTGCCTTTTCACAAAAATGGAAACCCGGCGGGCGAAAAAATAATTCCCTGCCGGGAAACAAAATCCTGCCCTGAGGCATGCCGGAAGGGTGGGGCGCAGCAATAACAGCACAAACCCGGGCCGCTCTGAAAAAACTTTGCGCCTGCCACCACCCGTATAGGGCCGGCGGGCAGGCGCGAAGTTTTTTATCGGCTTTTAAAACTGAAAATAAATGAACGACCCGCCGCTCTTCTGACTGACGATGATCGCCACCAGCATCAGCCCCCAGGCAATGCCTACCGTCCACCACTTCGACTTGTGGATGAGTTCCGGCACGGACGTATTGCGCATCAGGAAGTGGGTGAGCAAGAGACCCACCGTCACTACCAACACCTTGATCATGTCGATGGTGGGCAGCAGGGCGGCGCCGTCGGGCGCCAGGCCAAACATGGAGGCGAGCAAACGCCAGGCAGTAGCGAAATCCTGCGCCCGGAAAAATACCCAGGTGACGTTGACCAGCAGAAAGGTCAGCAGCACCAGCAACAACGTTTTTACTTTTGGATTGCTCATGGGCAGGGCCGATTTTTCCACGATCAGCGGTTGCATAGCAGGTTCCGCCTGAGTAAGCCGGGCGGCGCGTTTTTCCCGCAGGCTCTCCAACCATTTTTCTACAGTGAGATAGAGGCCATGCAATCCCCCCCAAGCCACGAAAGTCCAGGAGGCGCCGTGCCACAGGCCGCCGACGAGCATGGTAATCATCAGGTTGATGTAGGTACGTACTTTGCCGGCCCGGTTGCCGCCCAGGGGGATGTAGAGGTAATCCCGCAGCCAGGTGGACAGGGAGATGTGCCAGCGGCGCCAGAAATCAGAGAAGCCGACGGCGGCGTAGGGGTAGCGAAAGTTGTCCGGCAGGCTGAAGCCGAGCATGGCAGCCACGCCAATGGCGCAGGTGGTGTATCCGGCGAAGTCGAAGAAGATTTGCCCGGAGAAGGCCAGCACGCCCAGCCAGGCGTCGGCGATATTCAGGGCCATCGGTGCGCCGAAGACCTGGTCGGCCGGGCCGGACAGCAGCCCATCGGCCAATACAATCTTCATGAACAGGCCCAGGGAAAGGAGCAACGAGCCATGCATAAACTGCGCCGAGGTGGCCTGGCGCGGGCTCTTGAACTGCGGCAGCAAATCACCCGTGCGCACGATGGGCCCGGCTACCAGCTGCGGGAAGAAGGATACGTAGAGGGAAAAGTCCAGCAGCGACCGCTCGGGGGCGTGTTTCTTCCGGTACATGTCCAGGGTATAGGACAGCGTCTGGAAGGTGTAGAAGGAAATGCCCACCGGCAGGATGATATCGGGCGCTGCCGGGTGAAAGTCTATCCCGGCAGCGGAAGCGAGCAGGACGAAATTATCCACCAAAAATCCGCCGTATTTGAAGAAGCCGAGCATGCCCAGGTTCACGCCCAGGCTGGCGGCCAGCAGGGCTTTGCGCTTTGCCGGGTTTTCTGCCTGGTGCAGTTGTTTGCCGATGATGAAGTCCACTACGGTCGACAGCCACAACAGCAGCACGAATGGCGGGTTCCATACAGCGTAGAACAGGTAGCCGGCCAGCAGCAGGTTGGCCTTTTTCGCTTTCCACGATACCGGCAGGTAGTGGATGGCCAGGGCTAAGCCCAGGAAGAGGATGAAGACATAGGAATTGAATAACATGGTACTAGGATTTTGGATGGTGTTCGGCGTTCGCTTTTCGCTGTTGGCAGTTCGCAGTTCGGTGCTCACTGTTCGCGCATTGGGGCGCCAGCAAACGCCGAACGCCGAATCTCGAACGGCCGAAGTTGGGTTAAGGATTAACGAGATCAGATTTATTCAAGGCAAACCAGCCCTTTTCGCCGAGCTGCTTTACCAGGTGGTGGGTGTAATCGACAGCATCTGTGGGCGACAGGTGCGACCATTCGGGGCAGATATAGTGCGCCGTTTCCGGATGGTCCTTGTAGTGGATGCCGGGCGTGTCTGTGGCGTCGAGCAGGCGGCTCCAGTACTGTTCCAGGGGGAAGGCCTGCTGTTCGCCGGCTTCCATCGGGCCGCTGGAGGGCGTTCTCACAAAGATCACCCGGCCGCCCCGGCTGCGGATCTTGTCCACCGAGGTTTTGATGCCGGCCAGCACTTCATCCAGTTCTTTGCCGGCAATGGGCGGCTCCGGGTTGCCCATGATCAGCATGGCCCAGATGTCGGTCTGACGCTTTAGCGCCGCGCTGTCGGCCAGGAACATATCCGACATGTAGGTTTGGCGGTTGAGGGTGTTCCACTCAAATGTTTTGGGGAAGGCGGGGAACTGGAACACGCCGGGGCGGTTGGGTAGCGGGATGTCGTTGAGCAGGGTATTCAGCGAGAACCGGCGTTCTTCCAGGAAAGCCAGCTGCGATTCCAGGGCCAGGCCGATGGCCGTGCTAACCTTTTCCGCAGGCGTCTGTTGGTGGTAATAGGCCACCGACTCTTTCGCCGATTGGTGGAAGGCGGGGTTTTGGGAGAAGAACAAAGGCTCCGTGACGTCGACCACCAGCTTGCCGGCGAACTTTTCGTCGTCCGCCAGGTCCTGCAGCGTCAGGATGGGGGAGGTGCCGACCAGGGCCAGCTGCACGGCTTTTTCACCGGTAATTTTTTCCCAGGTGGGGATATCCAGGTTAAACTTGATGCGGGAAGAACCGATAAAAACCGTGGCGCTGCCTGAGGGCTGGTATATTTCCGTTCGCTTCATGGCCCACAGTGCCTTGTCGTCGTTGTAAGTCGGGATAAATCCTTTGCTGCGCCAGAAGCTTTCCCAGGCGAGCAGGAACACCAATGCGATGGCCAGGGATAACAGGGCGGCCCGTGCCATTTTCGTCGTTTCCATTTTTAAGGTGATTTAATTGCTGAGGGGGGCATAACAGCCCACAAAGGGGCGTTTTTTCTTGCCACAAAGACTCTAAGGCACTAAGAACGCACCAAGAATCCTGAAAAAAACCTTTGTGATTCTTCGTGTTTTCGTGTCTTCGTGGCTAGAAAAGCCACCGAGATGCCATTATGCCCACCGCTCATTTAATGATTAAAAAATCGGGTTGATTTCGGTCCTGACAGCCCTTGCCGTCAGATTATGCCCCAAAAATGCAGGCCAGGAGCATGCTGCGTTGAAATTCCGGACCCAATTGAAGGGAGAGCGGGATGAAATGGTTTTTTGGGGGAGTGAGTTGGCGAGGGAGAGGGTGGGATTGGAAAAATACCTTTCCGCATTTTGAATGTCTTGCCTCATATCTTTTTAAAGATCAAGTTCAAGAGCCAGGTTCAAATTCAAAAATGGCGTTTCCCTGAACTTGGCTTTGATGCTTGCACTTGCACTTGCGCTTCCGCCCCATCCGCTAAAAACCCAATTCATCCCATATTTTCGACAACTGAGTTCAAAACACCCCACCTACTACCCCGGAAAAGCCGTAATTTCAAAGCTTATATGGAACTGCCAAAGTACACCGGAAAAGACTACTACGTCCTGTCGCTGATACTGTTCCCGGTATCGGTGGTGATGAGTTATGCGGCGATGGGCAATGCGCTTTTCGGAGGCTTCCGGGTGTTTTTGGCCGCTACCCTGCTTTCGGCTGCCGTCCTTGGCGTTTATTTTACGGCTTGCGGCTGGTGGGCGGTGGCGATGAAGCAGCGCTTCCCCCGGGAAGCCGACACTGGCAGGAAGCTGTTTTTCATGATCGCAGCCTTTCTTGTCCTGTCTGGCCTGGTATTGCTGTTGATCTTTAATCTGTTTGAGCGCATTCCTTTTTTTCATTACAGGATGAGCCAGGGCCGGTTCGCCTGGGCCTATCTCGGGTTGGGGTTCGTCAATATCTTTCTCAGTTTTTTGTTCGAAGGCATTTCCCGGTTTGAAGCCTGGAAGGCCAACCTGGAGCGCAAGGAGCAGCTGGAACGAAACTTCCGGCAGAGCCAGCTGCAGGCCCTGAGGAGCCAGGCCGACCCCCATTTTTTGTTCAACAGCCTGAACGCGTTGTCCTGCCTGATTGAGGAGGATCCGGAGGAAGCCGAGCGGTTTCTCGATGAGCTGAGTAAGGTATATCGCTACATGCTGCGCCCGGAGACGGAGCAACTGGCGCCGCTGCGGTCGGAAATTCAATTCATGGAATCCTACTTCTATTTGTTGCGGGCGCGGTTTGGGGAATCGCTTCGGGCCCATATCGACATCGATCCTGGCAGCCTGGGCTGCCTGCTGCCTGCTTTGGCGCTTCAGGCCGCCGTGGAGGATGCTGTCAGCAGCAATGCCATGAGCAGGGAGCAGCCGCTGGCCATGGAAATAAAGGCCGGCAGGGACGGGGTGTTGCTGGTCCGCCACCCGATTCACCCGAAGGCAGGAAACGGAAAGCCCGGGCAGGGAGGCAGGCTGGATCTGTTAGCCAGAAAATACCGGCTCCTGCGCCAGCCTGAAATATCTGTGCAGGAAGAGGAAGGGATGAGGACGATCAGCATTCCATTAATCTACAATACAGGGCCGGTATGGAAATGAGACAGTGGATGCCGATCAGCAAACTGCAGTGGTACGCATTCCTGGCCACTGCGCCTGTTCTCTGGTGCGCTTTGAACTTTATTCTCTACCAGGAGTCAGCCCTGCAGGATGTCCGGGTTTGGCTGCTGTCCATCCCCCTGGTCGGCCTGCCGGGCCTGGCGGCATGGCTGCTCCACCGCGTGCTGGACTGGCGGCTGAAGCGAAGGTTTGGAGCAATGAGCCGGACCGGCCTGCGTTTGTCCCTGCAGGCTGCATCCCTGCTGGCGGTAGTTGCTGCTTTCACCTGGTTTGTGTTTTGGGCCTATGGCCGTGGCGGATTGCTGGGCTACCGCTGGGAAAAGGGCGACGTTCAACTCGGGCTGCTCCTTGCCCTGGGCCTGTCTTTTCTGGTGGAAACCCTGTACGAGGCCGATTTTACCTTTATCCGCTACCGGGAAAGCCGGGAAGAGGTGCGCAGCCTGGAGCAACAGGCCGAACATCAGGAGCTGGAATCCCTGAAAAGCCGGATCAACCCCCATTTTCTCTTCAATTGCTTCAATACCCTTTCTTCCCTCATCCCGGAAGATCCCGGGCGGGCCACCCGCTTTCTGGACGAGCTCAGCAAGGTCTACCGCTACCTCCTGTGGAGCAACCGGCAATCGCTCAGTACGCTGGATGAGGAGGTGGGCTTCATCCGTTCTTACTGCCAATTGCTGAAAACCCGCTACGGCGACGCGCTGGAGGTCAATATCGACGTAGCGCCCCGGTACGGCGGTTACGCCATCCCTTCCCTGTCGCTTCAGTTGCTGGCCGAAAATGCCGTGAAGCACAACATCGTCTCCGGCAGCCAGCCGCTCGTGATCGACATCTTCACCACGGATGGCAACCAGCTGATCGTCAACAATAACCTGCAGCGCAAGCCGGCGAAAGCCCCCGGCGCCCGGATCGGGCTGGAGAACATCAGGATGAAATACCAGCTCCTGCGCCAGCCGGGCTTTCAGGTCATCGAAGATGGAAAGAACTTTACGGTGGCCCTGCCACTATTATTCACTAATTCAGTCATTCACTAATTCAGTCATTCACTAATTCAGTCATTCACTAATTCAGTCATTCACTAATTCAGTCATTCATTCAGCCATGCAAGTACTCATCGTAGAAGACGAGGCCCTGGCCGTACGGAAACTCCGCAAGGCCATCGAGGCAGTAGATCCCGGGCTGGAGGTGGCCGGCGTGGCCGACAGCATCCAGTCCGCAGTGGATTGGCTCCGGGCCAACCCCGCGCCGGGCCTGATATTCATGGATATCGAACTGGCGGACGGCCAGAGCTTTGAAATTTTTAACCGGATAGAGGTACACAGCCCGGTCATTTTTGTGACTTCCTACGACGAGTTTGCCCTGAAAGCGTTCAAGGTCAACAGCGTAGACTACCTGCTCAAGCCCATCCAGAAAGACGAACTGGAGGCGGCCATTCAGAAGTTCCGGCGTTCCGGGCAATCCGGCACCCCTTTGCCCGGCATCGAGAACCTCCTGCGCGAGCTGCAGTCCCAACTCCAGCCCCGGGAATACCGCAGCCGCTTTCTGGTCAGGCACGCCCAGAAACTGGTCTCCGTAGAAGTGAAAGACATCGCCTATTTTTACAGCGACGGCAAGATGAATTTTTTCAAAACCTTCGACAGCCGCCGCTTCGTGGTGGATTACCTGATGGACGAACTGGAAGAAATGCTGGACCCCAGGAGCTACTTCCGCATCAGCCGCTCCGCAATCGTCTCCGCTGAGAGCATCGTGAAGATCGACGATTACTTCGGCGCCCGCCTGGTGCTGCAGCTGAAACCGGCACTGGAAAAGGAAGCGCTGGTCAGCCGGGAGAAGGTGAGCGGGTTTAAGGTGTGGATGGGGAAATAGGATCGGAAATAGCAACTTTAAATCCGAAATAGAATGAAAAGATTTTTATTTTTTCTCTTTGTTTTACTACCCATCTGCCTTTCCGCCCAAACCAATGAAAGCGATACGCTTAAATTGCAAGCAGGACTTTCGCTAAGCGGGATTTTCCAGGGTGGGAACGTACAAACGGTTATTTTTAGAGTGAACTCAGATTTGAGTTATAAACCCTGGAAGAAATGGGTGTTCAAGACCAAAAACTCCTTTGTATACCAAGAGTTTGGGAAGGAAAAGGCCGATGAAGACATTCTAAGCCTCAACTTTTTATATTTTAATCCTGAGCAAAAAATATATCCCTTGCTATTGGGTTTTGTAAGTACCAATTATAGAAGGCAAATTAATATACGCTCTCTACTGGGTGGAGGGGTCACTTTTCAAGTGATGAGCAAGAACAAGAATTGGCTGAAAATTGCGCTTTCCAGCGAGTATGAGCAAACCGAGTTTAACAACGATACCTTTAATCGCACGGTGTACAATGGGAACCGATCAATCAATACCTTTCGGGGTACGATTTGGGTCAATGGCAAGTATCAGGTTTTTAATAAAAAGCTGATCTTCAGCCATGAAAGTTTTTTTCAACCCTCTCTTCAGCGAGGCGATAATTATCGCTGGCTTGCAGACATCGGTTTAGGGCTTCCCCTTTCTAAGTTTTTGAATTTCAGAATAAACTACCTCCATACTTTCGAAAGCGTAGTCTCCGAAGGCCAGAAACAGGAAGATCGCTTGCTGACTTTTGGGTTTACATTGAAAAATTATTGATTGGGTCGAGGGGGAGTCAGCCCTTTTTTTCTTGATCCCGTACACAAAATGTCGACCTGGACACAAAGCAATGGACAGCCAATGCGCTCCAAAACAGTTAGGCCGGAACGCTGAAACTCAGAACGCCTTTGGCCCGGTGCATCTCCATCCGGCAGGCAGCGCCCATATCCGCCAGCAGGGCGGCCATCTCTCCGGACTGCAGGAGGTTGTTCAGCGCCGTCCTGTCCGCCTCGGCCGGATCGAATCCGATCACGTAGCTCAGTTGTGTCTTTTCTCTCCCCAGGTATACCTGCAGGTTGTGTGCGCCGGCTCTCAGCAGGCCATTGACCGACTCTTTTGCCAGGCGAAGGAGCATCTGCCGGGCCTGCATGTCCAATGCCAGCGCACTGACCTCCGGGCCGACGAGCAGGCTGATATTCGCCTGCCCTTCGCCATGTAATTCATGGACATAGGCTTCGATCCGTTCCACCACCCGGGCCATGCTGTCGTTCTCCGGGGCGACGGCCCAGAGCATGTCGTCCATGGCGTGCATCATCTGCTGGGCTTTGCTGTTGATCTGCTCTACGTAGCCGGCGGCTCTGGTCGGATCCTTTCGCGTTTTTATCGCCGCCATTTTGCTAAGGATGTGGATGCTGTTGAGCGCCGTCCGGATATCCGTATGCAGCTGGCCTGCAATTTTTGCCCGCATCAGTTGGAGGGACTTTCGGCGGCGCACCCTTTCCCGGTCGAACAGGAACAGGATGCTCCCGCCGGCCAGGCAAAGGAGGCTGTAAAACCACCAGGCCTGCCAGAAAGGCGGCGTGCGGGTTATGGAGAATGGCCGGATAGGGCCCGGCGTCCCGTCCGCATAAATCGGCTGCAACAAGAAACGGTAGGCGCCGGCGGGCAGGTAGGCGTACACCGCTATGTTGTTTTCATTGGCCTGCCAGTCGGGGTCCAGGCCTTCCATTTTGTACCGGATGTTGTTGCTGCGGTGGAATTCCAGGGTAGAAAACTCCATGGACAGGGCTGTTTCGTAGTGGCGGAGCCGGAGGCCGCCGGCCTCTTCCAGCGAATCCACGGGCACCATCCGGTTATTCACCTGCAGGCCCGTGAGCGTAGCCTCCGGCCGGGCATTTTCAATTTTGTTGAAAACAGCAGGGTCGAACACCACAAACGTTTCCGATGCGCCGAACAGCATCCGGCCGTCGGGAAGGCTATAAGAGGACGCCAGCACAAAATTCTCGTCGTCGATCCCGTCGCGGCGGCCGAACTTCAGCCAGGTGGAGGTGTGGAGGCCGGCCCGGTACAATCCGCTGGTGGTGGATATCCAGACGTTTCCGGACGAGTCCAGCGCCAGGCTGGCAATGTATCCGGCCAGGGCCTCTGCCGTTTTTATGCGCGTCAGGGTTTTGCGGTTGCGGTTGTAGGCCTGCAGGGAAGACCAGCCGGAGATGAGCACCAGGCTGTCGTTGTACTCCAGCACCGAAGAGACGCCGGCATCGGCCAGGCGGTAAGCAACATCCGGGCTCTCAGCGGAGAAGTGCAGGACTGCCTGGCGGGCGTCCGGGTCGATGGCGTAAAGCCCCCGGTTTTCAGTAGCTACCCACAGCAGGCCTTTCGAGTCGATGATCATTTTGCTGACCCGGCAATCGGGAATATCTGCGAATTTGGCAATGCTCTCTGCCGCCGGCCGCCCGGCCCGGTCGCATTTCCAGTGGTAGACGCCCGTGTTGTGCATGCCCAGCCACAGGTCGCCGCGCCGATCCTCCACGACCTGCCGGATGGTGCGGCCTTCCAGGGCGGCAGCCCGGTAGGCTTCCATCCGGTTGGCCGGCTGGCTGTACCGGATGACCCGGCCCTCCTGGGAGGACATCCAGATGACACCCGGCTGTTGTGACGGGCACATGCTCCAGATACTGTAGTTTTTCAGCCCGGGGTCGCCCTTGTATTCAAAGGGCAGCTCGTCCCACTGCGGGCTGTACCGGTACAAGCCGTCGCCCCACACGGACACCAGCACGGTGCTGTCTGCCAGTTGAATGAACCCCAGGGGGCTGCCGCGGCCGCGCCGGTTCGTGCGGCGGTGGATGTGGCTGATATTCCGGAAGTACGCTCTGCCCGGGTTGAAGGCAAAAATCCCGTTGTCGTTCGTGCCCACCCAGATCGTATTTTCCCGGTCTTCAAACAAGGTGTTGATGACCCGATAAAAGATCGGCCGGCCGCTGTCGTATCCATTGTGTACCAGTTGGAAAGTATCTGAAGCTTCGCCGTGCCGGGCAAACATGTCGGCGCCGTAAATCCAAACCTCTCCATTGCGGCGCTCAAAAAAAGGCGCGATCTCCACATAGCCGCTGACGAGCCCGGCCGGCTGGTAACCGCGGATCAGCCACCTTTTGCCGGCAAGGCCGTAGCAGTAGATTTCGGGGGTAGGGCCCGGCCAGCCCTGGGCCCAGAGCCGGCCCTTTTGATCGGCCAGCAGGTTATTGGCTTCGATGCCCATTGGATGCCCGGGCAGGCGAAGGGGTTCCAGGGTTGCCCGGCCGTCGTTCCAAACGCCCTCGTGGGTGCGAAAGAGAAACAACCCCCTCGCGCCGAAGCTCAGGACGTAATCGGGCGTGCCCGGCAGGGGTGCCAGGCCGGTGGGCCGCCAGTCCTTCGCCGCCGGCGTCGGGAATGCATAGGCGTAGAAATGCCCTCTTTGCTCGTCCCAGAGGTATAGCCCTCCCTTATTGTTCAGGAGGAAGACATTGCCCCATTCGTCGCCGAGGAAATAAGCCCCTGGCAGCCGCTCCGGTTTTTTGCTATCCTCGTAAATGTCAATCTTCCGGAAAGCCAGCTTCCGGGTGTCGAAAATGCCGGCTTGCCCTTCGCCAGACAACAGCCACAGCCGGTTCCCGCCGCCGAAGCGCAGCCGGCCCACCACATTGGAGGGGATCGCCTGGCCGTCCCCCGGGATGTGTTTGAAATTCCGGAAACGGATGCCGTCGTACCGCTGCAGGCCGTTGGACGTCCCGATCCAGATGTACCCCTGGCTGTCCTGGGCGATGGCGTTGATTTGGTTGGCAGCCAGCCCCTGGTCAGTAGTGAGGTGCTTAAATGAGAAATAAAGCTCCTGGGCGGGGAGGAGGGAAGGCAGCAAGACGTGAAGCAGGAGGGTGCAAAAGCCTCGCATTATTGGTTATTTGGGATGAAGTTAGGCAATGTTCCGGATTTCTTCAATAACCAATAACTGAATTACGAGCCACCTGAAGGCGGCCCGTCCGGAGGTTAATTCCCCTTCGCCCTGTCCTGTTCCTCCTCCGTAGCCGTAGTGCGGCGGCGGGCAGGTTTGACCTCTTCGTTGCCGAAGCGGTAAGTGAACGACAGGGTAGCCCGCCGGGTCTCCCATTTGTTGTCCACCTGCACGTTGATGTTTCCCTGGACGATGTCCACCTTGTGTTCGCGCAGGTTGAAGAGGTCGGCGATGCTCAGCCGGAGGTCCGCCCTGCCGTCCAGGAAGGTTTTGGAGACGCCCAGGTCTATCTGGTAGCGGTGGCTGATGTCGAAGAAACTATAGGCCATGCCCGACTGGTAATAACCGGAAATCTCTGCCTTGAAGCCTTCCGGCAGGTTGAAATTCTGGTTCATGTTGATGTTGTAGCTGAACTGGCTGTTGTCGAAGGCCTGCCCCAGGTAAACCGACTGGAAGCCGTTGTAGTAAGCCGAGAGGTTGAACCGGGCGCTCCACCAGTCGGTGATGGTAACCGGCACGTGCAGGTTGAGGCTGTAGTTGTCGAACCGGTCCAGGTTGGCCATGGTCTGGAAGGTCAGCAACTGCTCGTCGTCCTGGTCGAGGATTTCGGACATGAAGCGGGAGGTGTGGGTATAGGCCAGTGTCAGGAAGTACCGCTGCTTGTAGCCGTAATTGACGGAGACGGTGTTGGAGTATTGCGGTTGCAGGAAGGGGTTGCCCTTCAGGAAAGTATACTGGTCGAGGAAGTAAATGAAAGGGTTGAGGTTCTGGTAGGAAGGGCGGTCGATGCGGCGGCTGAAGGCGTAGCTCAGGCTGTGGTTTTCGCCGATCTGGTGGGAGAGGCTGGCGCTGGGGAACAAATCCAGGTAGTCCCGTTTGGTTTTCTGGGCCAGCGTCACGGAGTAGCCGTCCGATTGGGTGTATTCTGCCCGCAGGCCGAGTTGCAGGTTGAAGCCGCCGAATTGTTTGCTGGCGTTGAGGTAGGCCGCGTAGATGTTCTCTTCGTAAAGGAACTGGTTGGTGCGGCTGCTGTCGACCAGCCAGTTGCCGTCCTGGTGCTGCCGGAATTCGATATTGTTGTCGGTGGTGACCGTACTGGCCTTGGCGCCGGCCTCCAGCCTGGCAGTTTCGCCCAGGGGCTGGCTGTAGTCGGCCTTCAGGGCTTTGATCTCAACCATGGAGCGATTGTCGCTGCTCAGCAGGTTGGGCGCGGCAGCCTGCTGGCCGTTCTCGTCCAGGAAGAAGTTGCGGTAGTCCTGGAGGTCTTCATTTTTGAAAGAGGAGTAATCGGCGTCGAAAGACAGAGACTGGCCGGGCCTGGCGAACTGGTGTGCCAGGTTGAAGTTGAAAGAGTAGTTGCCCCAGTGTTCGTCGCCGAAGCGGTCGGCGTCGACCAGGATGAACGGGTTGGGGTTGGTGCCGCCCAGCAGCGTACGGTTGAAGGCTTGCTGGCCTTTTGAGCCGGTTTGGGTGCGGAAGAAGATGCCGGCAGTGGTGCGTTCGCTGGCTGTCCAGTCGATGCCGCCGCTGGCCCAGTGGCTGTTGTCCAGGTTTACCTGGCGGTTGCCCTGGTCGAAAGTTGTCGTTCCCAAATCGCCCTGGATACTCCGGAACAGGTTGATCTGCTGGAAGCTTTCGTTCCGGCGGTAGCTGTAGTCCCCGAAGGCGTTCCAGCCCCTTTGGCGGTAGTTGAGCCGCAGGCCGCCGCCGGCTTTGGGATAAGTTCCCTGGCCGGCCTGCAGGTTGGCGCTGCCGTTGAGCCCCAGCTTCCTGTCTTTTTTAATTTGAATATTGATCACCCCGGCATTGCCGGAGGCCTCATACCGGGCCGACGGGCTGTGGATGATCTCGATCTTTTGGATGCTTTCGGCCGGCATGTTTTCCAGCATCCTGGCGACGTCTTCGGCTGAAAGGTGCGTGTTTTTGCCGTTGATAAGAATTTGGACGCCCTGTTTACCCTTCAGGTTGATGGTATTATTCTGGTCTACGGTAACCCCCGGCGCGCGCGCCAGCACTTCCAGCGCGGTGTTGCCCGCTGCTACCGGGCTGTTCTCCACGTTGATGGTCATCTTGTCGGCGTCAAGCTGGATAAACGGGCGCGACGCCTTGACGACGATCTCTTCCAGTGCGATGCCTTCCTGGGACAGGGAAATCGGCGCCAGTTGAACAGGCGCCTGTCCGGCGCCGGTTTCAAACAGGGAGGTATATGCCGTGGCATAGCCCACATAACTGATGGATACGAGGTACCTGCCGCCGGGCGCGTTTTCAAAGGTGAATATCCCGCTGGAGTCGGTGAGGGCCCCCTTGGCGAGGGTGGAGTCCTGCGCGTATAGGAGCAGCGCGTTGGCGTATGCTACCGGGGCTCCGGTTTCATCAGTTACCTTACCGGTGATGGATGCCGAAGTTTGGGCGGGCAACTGAACAATGGCAGCAATCAGCAGCAGCAGAGCAATAATGGATGATCTCATGGTTTGGAATTTGTTTTAAGGGGAGACGGGCAGGGAGGGGACGGAGGTTACGAGGCCACCCGGCAATGCCGACAAAAGAAGGCTTTTTTCCTATCAAAAGAACAAAAACAGGGATAAAGGGCAACTTTGCCGGGCAGGCTGTTAATCGTGTCTTCAAATAAACTTTATCTTGGCGGCAAAAAACGGCATGCACAGCCTTTCAGACATCGTCGGATTGTACGAAAACCGCTTTGATACTCACCCGCTGCTGGTCCGGTCCTGCGGCCGCATCAACATCATCGGAGAGCATACCGATTACAACGACGGCTTCGTCCTGCCGGCGGCTGTCGACAAGTACATCTATTTTGCCATCGGCGAGAACGGGACCACCGAAAGCCACCTCTTCGCCGCCGACATTAAACAAAGCCACAGCTTCGACATCAACAAGATCGAACCCTGCGAGAAGCTCTGGGCCAATTACCTGATGGGCATCATGCAGCAACTACAGGAGCGGGGCGTGCCGCTGGAAGGCGTCGACTGCGTTTTCGGCGGCAACCTGCCTATCGGTTCCGGACTGAGTTCCTCGGCGGCCCTGGAATGCGGGTTCGCCCTGGGCCTGAAAACCTTGTTTCAGGTGGAGGCCAGCCTGGTGGAGTTGGCGCAGCTCGCTCAGCGTTCTTCTCACCAGTTCGTCGGTATCCCCTGCGGGATCATGGACCAGTTCGCCAGCCTCCTGGGGCGGGCGGGGCAGGCCATCAAGCTGGACTGCCGGTCCCTGCAGTATGAATACATCCCACTGGAACTGGGGGAGTGCGAACTGGTGCTTATCAATACCAAAGTCCACCACGAGCTGGCTTCTTCGGAGTACCCCGTGCGGGTAAAGGAATGCCGGGAGGGCGTGGAGGCCATCCGGCAATACCATCCGGAGGTGAAAAGCCTCCGCGATATCTCCCTGGCAATGTTGGAAGAACACCGGGCAGCGTTGCCGGAAGTGATCTACCGGCGCTGCGCCTATGTGATCCGGGAAAACGGCCGGCTGGAAGAAGCGGCCATCTGCCTGGCGGAGGGAAGGATGGAACGCCTGGGCGAACTCCTGCTGCTCACCCACGAGGGCCTGCGCGATGACTACGAGGTCAGCTCCCCGGAACTCGACTTCCTGGTGGCTTTCGCCAAAGGCTTCGACGGCGTGCTCGGCGCCCGCCTCATGGGGGGCGGATTTGGCGGCTGCACCATCAACCTGGTCCGCAAAGAGGCCAAGGAAAAATTCCTGCGGGAGGCCAGCAAAGCTTACTTCCGGCAGTTCGGCATCCATTCAGAGTATTACTTCGTCCGCCCGGTGGATGGAACGACAGTGGTCCGGGAGGAGTAGGAGACGAGTGCTGTTGGCACTAAGGAACCGGCTGAGAATAAGTTCTCCAGTTGAAGCCGGAAGGGGGAAAGGCAGGCGTTTTCCGCCCATTTTGCGCCCCTTTCCGACCCCGACAAAAGATCGGGGCAGGCTTTCCGACTTCGCACTTTCGACTTAAAATGGCTGTACGTCCAAAGTCCAGTATCGAGCCACACCACACAAAATAACCTACCCCAGCCCCCATACCAACCCAAACTGCAGCACCATCAGCCCGTCGATCAGCCCGCTGAAGAAATAATCGTGTTTTACCCGATCAGACAAGAAGATCAGTACACAGGCGATGAGCCCGGAGAGCAAAATGCCCGCAAAAGCGCCGGTACTGTATGCATCCACGTGGTGGTTCAGCCCGGCCAGGGCGGCCATGGCCAGCAGGCAGAAAAGAGCGAGCATTTTAGTTCGCCGGCCGCCCAGCAGGGCGGGCAGGGTTCGCACCTGGTTGTAGGCATCCACCTCCAGGTCGCGGATGTCGAACGGCAGGGTGATGGCGAAGATGAAGAAAGCCCGTTCCAGGATCATGACGATCATGGGGATGCTCCAGCCCATGCCCAGCTCCAGGGCGGGCAGCAGCACGGTGATCCAGCTCCAGGCGATGGCGATGAGGAAAATTTTGAGGTAGCTGAGGTCGCGCAGGCGCCGGCGGCCGCTGAGCAGGGGCAGGACGTAGCCCAGGGCGATCAGGCTGGGCGCTACGGCCGCCAGCTGCAGGCGGAAGGGCAGCTGAAAGAAAAAAAACGCTGCCCCGACAGCGGCGACAGCAGCATAGGCCATGATATGGCCCCGGAAACGCGAGATGACGGAAAACCGGCCTTCCTCCAGGAAGGGCTGCGCTTTTTCCAGCCCGACGATCCGGTGTGCGGCGTATAAACACAGGGTGGCGAAAAAGATAAAACCCAGAAGTGGAGTAGGGTAAGCTCTGCCGCAGAGCAGGAACTGCGTTTGCGCCGCCATAGATGCGGCAGCCAGGGCAATCCAGAGGTTGCTGTAGAGGAGGAAGTCGATGATGGCCCGGATGAGCGGCATAGGGGCAAAGATAAGGGCCTGTGCATTACCCGCCAATTCTTCTGCAGGCGAAACTTCCACTCCTTTTTTCTCGCGAACTTCACCCGCTGCTTCTTAAAAATACTTAAAATTATGCCCGCTCTCAATTTTCTGCAGCACTTCGTAGATCAGGCGGATCACGTTGCTCACGTCGTCCTTATGGGCCATTTCCACGGTGGTATGCATGTAGCGCAGCGGCAGGGAGATGAGCGCTGAGGGCACGCCGCCGTTGGAGTAGGCGAAGGCGTCGGTATCGGTGCCGGTGCGGCGGGAGGCCGCCTCCCGCTGGATGGGGATCTCCTTCTCTTCCGCCGTATTGATGATCAGGCTGAGCAGTTTGTTGTGGACGGCCGGGGCGTAGGTCACCGACGGGCCGTTGCCGCTTTTGACGTCGCCGTTCTTTTTGCTGCTGACCAGGGGCGTGTGGGTATCGTGCGTGACGTCGGTGACGATGGCCACGTTGGGTTTGATGGCCTGGGCGACCATCTCGGCGCCCCGCAGGCCCACTTCTTCCTGGACGGAGTTGACCAGGTAGAGGGTATACGGAAGTTCAATTTTGTTCTCTTTGAGCAGGCGAGCCACTTCGGCGATGCAGAAGCCGCCCATGCGGTTGTCGAGGGCGCGGCCGACATAGTATCTGTCGTTGAGCATCGACATCTCGTCCTCGTAGGTGATGACGCAGCCGACGTGGATGCCCATGCCCAGCACTTCCTCCTTATCCTTGGCCCCGACGTCGATGAAGATATTTTCCGGTTTGGGCACCATTTTCGTAGCATCCTCCCCCCGGCGCATGTGGATGGCCGGCCAGCCAAAGACCCCCTTCACGATGCCCTTTTGGGTGTGGATGTTGACCCGCTTGGAGGGCGCGATGAGGTGGTCGGAGCCGCCGTTGCGGATCACGCTGATGAATCCGTCGTCAGAAATATAGTGTACGAACCAGGAAATCTCGTCGGCATGCCCTTCGATCACCACGCGGTAGTCTTTGCCGGGGTTGATGATCCCGTAGACTGTTCCGTAATTATCGAGATGCCATTCGTCGATATAGGGCTTGATGTATTCCAGCCAGAGTTGTTGGCCCGATGCCTCGAAGCCGGTCGGGGAAGCGTTATTCAGGTATTTTTTCAGGAAGGCCTCCGCCTTGGGTGTTATGATTGACATTCCGTTCATTTGACTTTTTAATACCAAAACCACTTTTCGCGCTTGCCCGGAAAAGTGGTGTCCGATCGACCGGCAAAGATAAAAATAAATGGCAGAAAGTAGCCGGAATTTGTAAAATTTACTTCCTTCAGGAACAGGGGGTTAGACCTCCCGCAGCTTGTCGAAGTCTCCAGACTTCGACAACTGCTCGCCGCTCGTCGAAGTCTCCAGACTTCGACATAGCCAGCCGCTCGCCGAAGCCCCCAGCCTTCGACACAACCTCCCGTACCTACCCCCACCCCCCCGGATCCTCCCGCCACTCCCGGAGGGTAGCCAGTTCATCTGCTCCGATGTATTTTTCCCGGAGGGCCTCTTCCAGCAGCACGGGGTAGGAGCTAAGGGTATCAAACGGGCAGCCCGCAGCCCGGAAAGCGGCGGCGGCTTCATCGAAGCCGTAGGTGAAAATGGCCAGCACGCCGGAAACCTGGCAGCCTGCTTCGCGCAGGGCCTCCACCGCCTTCAGGCAACTGCCGCCGGTGGAGATGAGGTCTTCGATGACCAGGGCCCGGGCGCCGGGGCGGAGTTCGCCTTCCACCTGGTTCTGCCGGCCGTGGCCTTTGGGTTTGGAGCGGACGTAGACGAAAGGCAGGGCCAGTTGCTCAGCCAGCAGCGCCCCGTGGGCAATGCCGGCAGTGGCTACCCCGGCAATGGTGTCAAACGGCTTGAACGCCTCGGCCTTCTGGGCAAAGCTGTCGATGATGAAGCGCCGGATGCCGGGATAGGAGAGCACGATCCGGTTGTCGCAATATATGGGCGACCGTAGGCCGCTGGCCCAGGTGAATGGGTTTTGGGGACTCAGTTTTATTGCATTAATTTGCAGCAGCCTTCTGGCTACTTCCGAAGCGATGTTCATTTTTTGTTTGTGTTTTTGTGTCCCGTCTCTCCGAGCCGGGCGAGCTTCGTAGCAAGAAAAAACGACTGCAAATGTACAAAATCTATATCAACGGGACGCCACTTTTCCTGGCAACTACCGCAGAGGCCGGCGGAACGCCTTCCGTCGGCGAAAAAACCATCGTAGCGCCTTATATGGGCAAGGCCCGGACGCTGCTGAGCTACCTGGATATGCTGGAAAAGAACCGCAGCTTTGATTCCGTTACCATTTATGCCGATGACGCCGATCAGCTATTCCGCGATTTTGCCGGACAGTTCAGGATCATCGAAGCTGCCGGCGGAGTGGTTTACAACCCAAAGGGAGAAGTGCTGCTCATCTTCAAGCGGGACCACTGGGACCTGCCCAAGGGCAAGATCGACGACGGGGAAAGCCGGGAGGCCGCCGCAGTGCGGGAAGTCCTGGAAGAAACGGGCCTCTCCTCCGCAGAACTGGGGGATTTTCTCAGCGTCACCTACCACACCTATCGCAGCCCGAAGGGCGGGCGCGTCCTGAAATATACTTACTGGTACCGGATGAAAGCCGCCGATGAAACGCTGGCGCCGCAGGCGGAGGAAGACATCGAACATGCCGAATGGCAACACCCCGGGGCCTTCCTGGAATCTGAACCCGTAGTCTATGGGAATATCCGTGACCTGCTGGAGGAGGAGGTGAAGGGAGGAGGGGCAAAATAGCCCCGGTTTTAGCATAGTGTCTCCTTAACACTTTCTTAACAAAAAAAATATGCTGTCGCCCTGGAATAATATTCCTGGGAACGAAAAAAAACCGACGGAAATTTTGTTGGGCGGCCAAATTTTTCCAAAAATTGCGAATAGGGCGGCTTCTGGCAAAAAAGTCTCTTTCCGGGCTGGAAAGCTGTTTCCTGGATTTGATATTAATATCTATATTTGCAGCCATACTCTCATGGGCCTTTTCAAAATGACCTTTCAATCATGCAGCGGAAATTTACTCTCTTTATCGCCTTTCTTTTCCTTGGTTCGTTGGTTGGTACCGCACAGTCGGCTTCACTGAAATCTGCATCACCTTCAGGTGCTGGCCTGCTGGAACTGAACAATGATAGCTGGGCTTTTTACACGGACGAAGAAAACAAAGTATACTACATTGACTTCGAGAGCCTTAGCGTAAACCTGAGCAATATTTCCGTTCGCAGGAAAAATGGCGAGGTCGTTATGCGGGAAGACGTGTTCGAGCTTCCGGTCAACACCATCTACGAAATAGACTTCAACCAATTCGGCTCAGGCCAGTACGACATTGAGCTCCGTTCATTTACCGGGGTGATCCGCCGGTCTGTATCTATCAATTAATATTTACTTCTCCCGGCTTTGCCGCCAGCGGCTGAAGGTATTCCTCAGAGCAGGGAGCATCTCCTCTATGGGGTAATCTTCCTCGGACATCGCATGCGTTTTGCCGTTCCGTTCCTCAATGACCATTATCCTGGTGGTCCGGATAGCCCTCCCGGGGTTGACAACCGAAGGCTGGCTGTCGGCGTGGATATAGGCGTCCTTGATGGCCTCGAAGGACGCCTTCCCGAAAGGCGTTTCCACAGCATCTGCGTAAATCACCACCGGGCCGGTCTTCCGGATTTTCCACCAGCTGAAAAAAGCCGCGCTGCCGCTGATCAGAAAGGCGAAAAAGAGCAACATCGCCACCAGGGTGTTCTGACGGTGCCGGCGGCCCTGCGCCTTTTTGCTCAGCATGGCCGCCATTCCGGCCAGCGCCCCCAGGGCTGCCACCCCGGATACCCAGGCCGCCTGGGCCGTGGCGGTGTTGTGAGGGGAAAAGGTAAAAAGTGCTTCTTCCATATTCAGGATCGTTTTTGATAAAACTACCGGGCAGGAGTAAAGTTTTCTCCGGAGATTCTATAAATTGGCTGTTTGTTGTCGGTTGTCCCGGAGGGCTACCCGTCTAAGGTTGGACAGCAGAAAGGGGAAAGCCGAGCGGAGTCGAGGCCAAGCGTGTGCAGGAGGCATGGAGTGTCCAACCTTAGACGGATAGCCGAACAACGAACAACGAACAACGACACAAGCCACCATGGAGGAAGGACAAGCCGCACAATACTGGCTTTTTCAGGTACATTCCAGGGCGTTTCGCCTGCGGGATGCCCTGCGCGTGGGGGCGCTGGCCACTTTCGAGCTAAGGGCGCACAAGGCTAAGGTTAGAAAGGGTGACAAAGCCATCATCTGGCAGGCGGGGAAAGCGGCAGGTTGTTACGCGCTGGCGGCCGTCGTCGGAGATCCGTCGGAGATGGCGGTGCCGGGGCCGGAACTGCCCTTTTGCCGGAAACCGCCCGCCTCCGGCGTACGTGTCCCGATCCAGGTCGAGTACAACCTTTGGAACCGCCCCATCACCCGCGACATGCTTCCGGATTCGCCGGCTTTCGAGAAATTCAACGCCGGCCGGCCCGGCGTCAATTACGCCGCGACCCGGGCACAATACGAGGAGCTGGAAAAGCTGGCCCGCCAACACGACCTGCTCAGCGAGCCGGCGGTAGAATATGAAGTGGGCGCCGGCGCGCGCCATCCCCTCAACCTCATCCTGTACGGCCCGCCCGGCACCGGCAAGACCTACCTGACACCAACTACGCCCTCTCTATCATCGAAGGGCGCTCCCTGGACGAACTGGCGCTGGAAAACCGGCAGGAGCTGCGCCGGAGGTTCAACGAATACGTCCAAACCGGAAGAGTGGCCTTCGTTACCTTCCACCAATCCTTTTCCTATGAGGATTTTATTGAAGGGATCAAACCCTATACCTACAACGAGGAAGTCCACTACCGGGTCGAGAATGGCATCTTTAAGGTCTTGTGCCGGGATGCCCACCGGTCGGTCCTGGAGTCGGTTTACCGCCACTATCCGTCGGGGGAACCTACCCTGGAATTCAACCAGGTGTACAGCGCCTTCCTGGATTACCTGAGAGAGGAAGAGATCGACTCTTTTGAAGGAGAGCAAAAGGGCCGGATCATCCTGCACCGGATCCTGCCCTTCGGCGACTTGTCCCTGCGGCAGCCGAAATCCTTCGCCGTGCAGGCCGTCAAGAAAAAGAACCTCCAGCTCATGTACCAGAAATTCGAGACGGCCGAACAGATCGAGGCCACCGGCGGCGAGCTGCGGCCCATCATCGGCGACGCCGACCCCTCCCTCTACTGGAGCGTATTCCTGGAGCTGAAAAAGTTCGAAATGAACCACCTCCTGAACCTGGAGGACGAGAACGGCCCGGACGGGGAAACCCCTCCCTTGAAACTGGACGAATACGGCCTGCCTTTTGAACTTCCTCTGGTGCCGGACCACATCCTGGCCGGGTGCAACAAATACGTGCTGATCATCGACGAGATCAACCGGGGCAATATCCCGGCCATCTTCGGCGAGCTCATCACCCTGCTGGAAGAGGACAAACGCGACGGCCGGAGCGAGGCGGCCACTGTCATCCTGCCCTATTCCAAAGAACTTTTTGCCGTGCCGCCCAACCTTTACCTCATCGGCACCATGAACACCACCGACCGCTCGGCGGACGCCCTGGATATCGCCCTGCGGCGCCGCTTCGCCTTCCAGGCCGTCCCGGCCCGCCCGGGCCTGATCCCCAGGCTGGCCAACGGCCCTCAGGAGGCGGGGGTCGACCTGCAGCGCATGCTGGAAGCCATCAACCGCCGCCTGGAACTGCTCATCGGCGAGGACTACCAGATCGGCCACGCCTACTTCCTCGACGTGCAGGACCTCGACGGCCTCAAAGCCGCCTTCGGCCGCCACATCATCCCCCTCCTGCAGGAGTATTTCTTCAACGACTATGGCAAGATCGGCCTGGTGCTGGGCCGGGAGTTCGTCCGCGAAAAGGAGAACGCCGGGAACGCCTCCATCTTCGCCGGTTTCGACCACCCCTTCGCCGGCGAATTCTCGGAAAAACGGGTGTACGAGCTTAGGCCAATGGAGGAACTGACGGAAGTATCCTTCATCCGGATTTATGAGGAAGGGTATGGGGGGGGGGGATGTGTGTATGTGTGTATGTGTGTATGTGTGTATGTGTTTATGTGTGTATGTGTGTATGTGTGTATGTACTACATGCTGGCAAAACGAATACGAATGATCCTATGAAGGCGCTCCGGAAAGTCTCCCAAATGAGTGGATGTCCGCTTTCGCCAGGCTTCGGCGGATGAGAAGTGAGGGACTGAATGAGTGGATAAATATAAAATGTGTATTGTTTTTAAAATCAAACTTTATTACATAGTTGGTTCCATTCGCGGGCGCGATGCTAAATTGTGCCCCCTCCGGTGTTGGGAGGATTTAGGTATTAGGTTTTGGGCGTTGGGTGCCTATTGAGTGCCCGATTAGTCCTGGGTTTCCCCCCTAAAACCTATTGCCTAAGACCTAAAACCGAGCAAGGGGTACAAAAAGGAATCGCGCCCCTATTCGCTATTCACTCATTCGCTAAGTCACTCCTTCACTCCTTTTCCGGGGTTTCCGGTCTCCGTCCGCCGTAGCCGGAGTGCCCTTACCTCAACACCTACACCCCTCAACACCTCAACACCCCTCAACACCTCAACACCCCTCAACCCCTACACCCCTCAACCCCTACACCCCTCAACACCTACACTAAAGCCCCCCAATTCACCGCAACAGCGTCACCGACCCCGTCACCTTTCGCCTCTCCCCGTTCAGGAACGTCATCACGGCTATCCAGGTATAAGAGCCCTGCGGCAGCAGCTCGCCCTGTTGCCCTCCTTCCTGGAAAGTGCCGTCCCATTCGCCGGCAGGCTGAAAATCCTCCAGGGCCGTCGAATGCCAGACCAGCTGGCCGTAGGGAGAATAGACGCTGATCTCGTACTCGGCCAGGCCAATGCCCACCGGTTTGAATACGCGCACGCCTTCCTGGCCGTATTCCGGAGCAAAAGCATTGGGGGCAAAGAAAGTGGTGATCCATTCCGGTTCTATGCTCTGCAAGGTATCGTCAACGCAGGTGAAGGCGCCGCCATTGTCGTTAAAGGCCGTGAGCAATACCGAAATGGAGCGGTTGATGTCGTATTCGTGGAAGGGCTCTTCTTCTTCAGACTGGCTGCCGTCGCCGAAATCCCAAAGGAAGCGGTCGCCATCGATGGAGTTGTTGATGAACTGGACGTCGCCGATGATATTCTCGTTGTTGTCGATCTCGTAGAAAAACCGCGCCGACGGGGTATCGTAAATGGTAATGGCTTGGGCGATGGACAGGGTGTCCCTGCAGAAGTCGTTGTACAGGGCCACCAGCTCGACGTCGAAAGTGCCGGACTCTTCGAAGTGCAAAACGAGGGAGTCCGAATTTTCGAAAGCTGGGTTTCCATTGAAGAAGTAACCTGACGCCTGTTCCGAGACGTTGGTCACCGTGACAGTCAGAGGCTCGCAGCCGGCGATGTGGGAGAAATGCAGCGCCGCCCTCGGCTGGCCGAAGATGTCCACTTCCTGAACGGCCGTGTCCCGGCAGCCGTGCTCGTTCTCCGCGATCAGGGCGGCGGCATACAGGCCCGCCGCCTGGTATGTATGTATCGGTGCCGGCTGGAAAGAAGGGGCGGATCCGTCGCCAAAATCCCAGGTGTAGAGGTAGTTCCCATCCGATAAGTTCTCAAAAAAGACATCTGCCGGCGCGCCGCACTGTACGGCCCTGGCGTGAGAAAATGCCGCCGCCGGCCGGGGCCGGACAATGACCTCCGCCCGTGCGGTGTCCGTGGGGCAGCCGTTGCTGTTGGCGGCGGCCAGCAGGACCTCGAAGGTGCCGCTGGCCGCATACCCGGTGGACGGATTCGCGAACAGCGAAGTATTGCCGTTGCCGAAGTTCCATTGGTAGCTGTCCGCTCCGGTGGAAGCGTTGGAAAAACTGACGAACAAGGGCTGACAGCCTTCGGCAGGCACCGGGCCGAAGGCGGCTTCGGGCGACGGCAGGATCTCCACGGCCCGGCGGAAGGTGTCCTGGCATCCATGGCTGTTTTCCGCAATGAGGCTGATCTCGTGAACGCCCTCTTCCATGGGAATGAAGACCGGCTCGAAGGTGGAGGATGAGCTGCCCTGGAATAGCCACGCATAAGAGATGGCACCCTGGGAGGTATTGGCGGGGAAAATGGAGTCGTAGCCCAGGCAGTAACTTTCATCGGCCACAAAAAAGCGGCTGACGGGGTCTTCGTAAACAAAAATATTCAGGATGGCGGTGTCGGACCGGCAGCCGTTGATGTCCTCCGTGGTGAGTTGAACGAAGTAATTGCCGGATTCCTGAAAGGTGAACGTTGGGTTCTCTTCATTTGAACCGGTTGGGGCGGCGGTATTGGGTGTTACCGACCAGGCGTAGTCAAATGGGCCGCTGCCGGTGCTGAGGTTGTTGAAATCAATCGTCAGCGGGGCGCAGCCGTTCAGGGCGGAGGCCTCAAAGCCGGCTTCCGGGTTTTCGTACACCAGGACGGTGCTCTCGAAGGTGGCCGGGCAGTTGTTCACTTCGGAATAGGCGGTCAGGGTGACGGTATAGGTTCCGGCCGAATCAAAAACGTGGGTGGGGGAATTAATTTCCGAAAGGGGGCTGCCGTCCCCGAAATCCCAGTCGCTGCCGCCCGCATTTTCAGAGGTATTGGCGAACCGGATGGGAGCGCCCTGGCAAACGGCCGGCGGATGGGTGAAGCTGGCCACCGGCGGCTCAAATACATCTATATAGGCGGTATCCCTGTGGGTTCCGCACCGGCTTGCAGATAAGATGATGGTGTGCCTGCCGGGAACGGTGAAAGTGACGGTGGGGTTCGGCTCCTCGCTTCCGCTCTCCTCCCCGTTGGGATCGATAAATTTCCAGCTGTTGACCGCCCCGACGGTGGAGTGGTTCTCCAACTGCAGCGTGAGCGGAGGGCAACCGTTGAGGGTGTCCTGCTCGATGAAGGCCCTGATGTCCGGAGGGTAAACGGTGATTTCCTTGGCAATGGTGTCGCTGCCGCAGCCATTTTCGGCGACCAGGGTGATCGTATACGTTGAAATTTCATCTTCGGAAGTGGTGTAGAATTGGTTGGGAGGCAGGGTATCCGTATAGGTAGAATCGAGATGGCCAAGGTCCCAGAAGAAGCCGTCCGGCTGCCCGACCGTGGTGTTGGAAAACCCGATTTCCAGGGGCGAACACCCCTCGTCTACGTTGACGCCGAAGTTGGCAATGGGGTAGGGGTGGACCAGCACCTGCCGCACCAGGCTGTCCGGCCCGCAGAAGTTTTCGACTTTTAGGATGATATCGAAAACGGAATCCATGGTGATGCTGTCCAGGAAAACATTGTCGAATGTAGCTCCCGGGATGGTTTCGCCGGCGATGCACCACAGCTGCGTGATGCTGTCCCCGTAGCTGTTGTTGGTGGCCAGCACTTCGAAGGGGGCGCAGCCTTCGTCCAATTCCAGGGTGAAATCCACTACCGGAGGGGTCGTCACGTACAGGCTCCGGGAAAAGGTGTCTCTGCATTCGAATTCGGATTCGCTGACGAGGGTGATGGTGTAGGTATCCTGATTGGTATATCCATCGTAGGTGGGTTCTTCTTCGGTACTCGTGCCATTCGGGTCAGTGGAGTTGCCAAAATCCCAGTAGTAATTCACGGCGCCCGATGAATTATTCACAAAGCTGAATTCTTCCCCAATGCAGGGCAAGCCGTCAGTTTCAAAATCCGCCGTGGGGTTGGAATGGATGATAAATGTCAGAGTGTCGCAGGCGCGGCAACCGAGGGCCAGTTCGCTTTCTATGCAATAAGGGTAGGCGTAGGGGATGTCCCTGTCGAGCGCCGTAAGGTCGATCACGCCGTTAATTACTGTTGGATCGTCCCAAAAGCCATCGATCGGGCTTTGGCCGGCAAGGGTAAATGCGGCCAGGCTGTCGCAGATTCCGATGTCGGCCCCGGCGTCGACCTGGCCGCTCAGGTCTTCGACCTGTACCGCTATGCCACCGCTGATTTCGCAGCTGGTGTTGGCGGCAAAAGTAAAGGTGTACAAGTGGGTGCCTCCACCGGCGGTGTCGAGATGGATCAGCCCGGTAACCGGGTCGGTGATGCCGGGGCCGCCCGACCAGGTTCCGGAGAGATTGGCCGTCAGTTGCAGGGTGCCGTCAGAAATGCACACAACGGTGTCCGGCGGCAGGACGAGTTCCGGCGCGGGGATCAGCTCGATGACGGCGCTGTCGCGGATCACGCAGTCGTTGCGCCGGTGTTCGAGCCCGACTGTGTAGAAACCTTCAGCAAGAGGGCCGGCATCGGAAACAGCATTGAATACGGCGCCGTCGACTCCCGGGCCGCTCCATATCGTCATACCGCCCTCCGGATCGACGGAATAGTTGAAAGCGGTTTCCAGGGCAACGTCGAAATCGGCAATGCACAGCTGTATGGTGTCCAGCAGAGAGGCCTGCGGCGGGTTCTCCACGACGACCAGGCCGGTGGCTTCAGACGGGCACTCGTTGGCGTCTTCATACGCATACTGCACGAAGTAATTGCCGGCCACGCCCACGGAGTCGGGATAAAAGACGCCGCTGGAATCCACCCCCTGGCCGCTCCAGGTGCCCCCGCCCGGATTGCCGTCGAGCTGCTGCGGCTGGCCATCAATGCACAGGATGGCGGTGTCCACGGTTACTGCCACTGAATTGGCCATTTCAATATCAACAGTGGCCTGGGCGGTACAGGCACCGCTGGTATAAGTGTAAGTGATGAAGTAGGTTTGGCCGGGAGCGACGTCGTCGGCGCCGGGGTCAAACACGCCGAGCGTATCGTTGATGATGCCGGGGCCCTGCCAGATGCCGCCGTCCAGGTTAGCCTGCAGGGTATCCGGCTCGGCGCCAAAGCAGTACGGGTTGTCCGCCGGCTCGGTGGACAGGGTGACATTTTGCTGTATTTCTATGGCAATGGTGTCGAAAACAGTTCCGCAGGCACCCCCTGCCTCGACGACCACTTCCACCGTATCCGGATTGGGGAACAGGATGCCGCCGGGGTTAGCCATGCTGGAATTGGGCGTCGTAGCGCCGGGGAAAGTCCAGGCATAGGTGTCGACGGTTCCCTGGTAAGTAACGTTCGGGGTGAACAGGAGGCTGTCGCAGGCGGGCAGCTCGGCGGCGAGGCTCACCTGCGGGGGCGGCAGGATTTCAATGACGACGGTTTCCTGCTTGCGGCAATCCTCATCTCCGACAGTGTAGGTGAGCGTGTAAGTGTCGGGGGCCAGCATGCCGGGCAGGAGCTGCCCGCCGGCAGACAGGATAGCGGTGTCCAGCCCCGACCATGCCCCGCCGCCGGGCGTGGCCTCTAACATCACCGGCCCCAGGTTCTGGCAAATGCCGGAGGGGATGTTGTCAAAATTAATGGCGTCGGAGGTGACTACCCCGACCGGAACCGTCTGCGTGAGGGTGTCGCAAAAACCCTCGGCCACCAGGGTGATGTCGCCGGATTGATAAAACGTGATATTCGTAAACTCCGGGTCGTTGGAACTGGGCTGGGAGCCGTTTTCAAACATCCAGTGGAAGGTGTGAATGTCGCCGCTGTACTGGAAATTCAGGTCAGTGTAGGAGAGGAGGGCGGAGTCGCAGAAAGACCCCGGGGCGGACAAGCTGATGGAAGGGTCGGTGTAAATGGAAATCGTGTCCATGAGCATGTCTGTCCCGCAGGCGTTGGCAGCCGTGAGGGTGACTTTGTAATCCCCCGGCTGTTTGAATTCCACCTCGATATCGTCGTCGCCCAGGCTCATCAGGGTATCCGTGAAGCACCATAAAGTGGTGTCTTCCGGCAGGATTTCCCAGAAAGTGTGGCTCCACTGGTTGGAGGCGTCGTTCAGCTGGACGGTTGCCGGGAAGCAGTAATCGTCGGTAACCAGCGCAGAGGTAAAACCCGCCGCCGGGTCGTCGACGACCTCTATGATGCGGGTATAGGTGTCGGATCCGCAGCTGTTGCTGACGGTCAGGGAAATCGTGTAAGTCCCGGTTTGATCATACTGGTGGACGGGGGCGGGACCTTCGAAAGTCGTGCCGTCGCCAAAATCCCAGAAGTAATCGGAGGCGTGGCAGCTGGAGTCGGCCAGCGCGAATTCCGTGCCCACGCATACCTCGTTGGAAAATGTGGCATTCAGTATGGAAAAGGACGCCCGGGGCAGCAGGTTGACGGTGAGGGGCGCGATTTTTACCCAACAGCTCCGGCTGCTGTCGGCATCGCAGGGAAAAGAGGTTACCTGGAGCGCTACCAGGATGCCAACAGTGCTGACGAGCGATTGACAGGCCACAGAGTCGGGAATTTCCACCAGATAAGGAACGGCGCTGGTGTCGTAGAGCAGCGTGTCGAACAACCGGATGCCGTTCTGGTCCAGAAAATACCAATGAAACAGCTCTATGGTGTCCAGAGGCGTCGAACTGGCGCCGGTTAATTCAAAAGGCGTCCCTTCGCAAACGCTGGTTTGCCCGTTTCCCAATAGGCGCCATTCCGGGACGATGGGGCCGCAAAAATTGTCCGTACAAATGGGCAGCTGCGCCCTGCCGGCATTGACAGCAAGAGCCAATAATATGAAGAGTATTCCTTGTTTCATGACAAAAAGGGTTATTCAGTGTCAGGCGGATAACCATTCCGCCTATCTTTTATACCATATATTTTCATACATCTTCCGCCGGCTGGAAGCGGCGATATTGGGGCAGCGCACGATGTTGCCGTAGCCCACCTCGTCTTCCCGCCCCATGAGCCGGCAGCCCGGACTGGTGGCGAAATGCAGGGCGAGCGACACCTCGAAGACGGGCCCGATGGCGTTGCGCAGGCCCGAGAAGTTGTTCGAATAGGCGAACCCCAGGTCGATGCGCTTGCCCTCGGCGATGATGTCGCCAAATTCGAGGGAGAAGCTGAACCAGTTGGTATTCCGGCCCGCGTAAGGGGGTTGGTTGAAATGGTAGAACAGGCCGAAGCTGGCCAGCCGGCTGAGGCTCAGGCGGCTTCCGGCCTCGAAGTAGTGCAGGCCGGCCTGCCGCTGCATCATCAGCAGGGGCCGGACGCTGAAATAGTGGCGGGCGCTGTTGTAGGGGATGAACTCCATTTCCAGGAAACCGACAATGCGCTGGGGAATCCTCGTCCCTATGCCGAGGATGGACTCTTCGTTTCCCAGGTGCCGGGGGCCCAGCGAATAGGCATTGTGCAGGCTGGCGCCCCATATCAGGCTGGGCGACCGCTTATCGTCCTGGTCGAACAACACCTGGTGGGCAAAGCCTACCGCCGGAGAGAAAAAGACGAAGGACCGCCCGTCGTTGGGCGGGATGAAGGAGGTAGGGTAAATGGCCCCGAGCTTCGGGTCGAACTGGTCGGAGAACGTCAGCTTGCGGTAATCGACGGTTTTGTACGACCACTGCAGCGTGCCGCCGAAGCGCAGGTTGTGGAGCGACCGGCCGGCCTCGAAAGGCGCCGTGCCGGCAAACTTCAAACCGAAGTCGTAGGTACGGAAGCGCCCGTCGCCTTCTTCGTCGAAATTGAAGTGGAACCCATAGTCCAGGACGCTGCACGGCAGGCTCTCCTCCAGGTTGACCGCCCCGGAGGCATAACTCGGCGTGGGTTTGTCCCGCCACTGGCTTTTGTATTTGGCATTGACGGTCAGCGCTCCGCTCAGCCCGGTCAGCGCCGGGTTGAACCCGGAACGGTTGTTGAAGAAGTGGGTGTAAAAAGGATCCTGGGCGCAAAGATGCAGCCAGCTGATCAGGAAAAGGCAAAGGGTCAGAGGTGTTTTCATAGGCTGTCGATTGAATTTCTGAGCCGGAATGACCGTTATCCGCGTCGGTTTTTCCTTGACGGAAGGAGCAATGTAATCATTTTTTTTCCGGGTGAGAAATCCAGGAAACGGAAATTATACTCGCTTGTCGAAGTCTCCAGACTTCGACAGTTAACATCTCCAGACTTCGACAGTTAACATCTCCAGACTTCGACAGTTAACGAAAGCCTCCAGCCTTCGACAACACAAACGCCCCCGCCTCCTCCGCCCACAGCCGGTAGGTCAGGCCGGAAGGGTGCACCCCGTCGCTGAAAAAAGCCTCCGGGCCGGCGCCGGGCGGGGCCTTCGCCTGCCATTCCTCCAGAGCAATAGGCCGGCTGTTGTAGTAAACGTTTTCGAACAGAGCGGGGACATCCCGGATGGCCCGCCCGTGCAGCCGCACCAGGCTGCCCAGCGCCAGCTGCAGGCTGGCCGGGAAGGCCGGGAACTGCCCCACCGGCGGGAGGTTGTTGATGAGGATGGCCGCCCCGGGCTGCTTGTCCCGGATGGCCTGCACGAGCTGTATCACATCCGACCGCCACCGCCGGGGGCTGGTCAGTTCGAAGGTGTCGTTGCCGCCCAGCCCGACGACGATCAGGTCCAGGGGGTCGGTAGGCAACAGCGGCGCCAGATGGCGGAGCGCCTTCCGGGCGGTGTACCCGCTTTTTGCCAGCACCTGCCATTCTACCGGCCTGCCGGTAGCCCGGTGGAGGAAGGCTGCCAGGCAGCCCGTAAACCCTTCTTCGTGGCTGGCCACCCCAACGCCGGCTATGGTGGATTCGCCCAGCGCAAGCAGCCGCAAGGGGTGGCCGCCCCGGCCGGCTATCCCCCGCTTCGGGCCGCCGGCCTCCGGCAGCTCCGGGATGCTGGCTCGCACTCGTTTGCCCTGGAGCATCAGCACCGGGCTGACGGGCAAAGCCGCCAGGGCCCCCAGGTAGTATAGGAATTGACAGATCATTTCTTTGTAGCTTGTCGAAGTCTCCAGACTTCGACATTGCTCACCATGCTTGTCGAAGTCTCCAGACTTCGACATTGCTCACCATGCTCGTCGAAGTCTCCAGACTTCGATTATGCTCATCGAGTCTCCAGACTTCGACAGCCCACATTACTCCATCCGCTCCAACCCCCTCGGCGCCATCCACCGCCCCGTCAGCCGTGAAACCACGATAATGGATGCCAGCCCGCTGGCCATTGCCAGCGTCCGGAACGGGAACAGCACCACGCCATCTTCAACCATAGGGTAAGGTAACAAAACGGGCAGCCCCAATGTTGCGTCTCCCCCGCCAAAGCGCAGGACAAAGGCGACGAGAAAACCCGCCAGCGCCCCATAAGTGTTCGCTTTCGGGTCGAACAGGGCGCAAACCAGGGGCGGGAACAGCAGGCAGTAGACAAAGTCGCTGCACAGGAACCACAGCTCGTACACGCTGCGGATCTTCAGGGCGAGCAGCGTCGCGGCAATGCCCACGATCCAGATGATGCGCCGGACCAGTTGCTGCAGGGCGGCGGGCTCAATCCTGGGTTTCAGCAACGGCCGGTAGACGTTCCAGCCGGCCATGGAAGAAGCGGAAAGGATGGAAGAGTCGGCCGACGACATCACCGCCGCCGCAATAGCCCCCAGCCCCAGGATGCCCACCCACTGCGGCGTCATATACCGGACCACCCAGGGCAGGGTGGAGGCGGCGTCGGGCGGCGCCTCGGCCTGTAGCGCCCCCCAGTCGGCCACCGCCCCGGCGATGCCGATCAGGGCAGCGGGCACGGCGGCGACGAGGCAGATCATGCCCGCCAGCACCGACAGGCGCACGGCCGTGTTTTCGTCGCGGGAGGCCAGCACCCGCTGGAAGTACACCTGCCAGGCGATGCCGCCGAAGGTGAGCAGCAGGGCGTAGTCCCACCAGTTCCAGTAGTAGGCGCCCAGCGCTTCCCGGCTGGGCAGCAGGCTGGCGGCCGGGCCGTGCATGTCTTGGTAGCCCTGCCAGGCCGCTTCCCACCCGCCTACATGCTCCAGGGCAAAGGGCACGACCAGGAACAGGCCGCCCAGCAGCAGGATCAGCTGGATGAGGTCGGTCAAGGCTACCGACCACAGGCCGCCCAGAGCGGTATAGGCAATGGTGATGGCCGCCGATAGGATGATGGACGTGTTGGTGTCCAGCCCGACGATGGCCCCGAAGGTGGTGCCCAGGGCGGTCAGGATGGCCGCCGTCCAGAATACCTCCCCGGTGAGGGCGGGCAGGAAGAGCAGGGCCGCCATGCGCTTGCCGAACCGCTGCTCCAGCGGGTCGAGCATGGTCTGGAACTGATGCCGCCGCATCCGCCGGGCGAAGAACAAGCCGCCGATGACGAGGCTGAGCGCATAACCCCAGGGTGCCTGCACCCACACCAGCCCGGAGCTGGCGGCATACTCCGCCGTGCCGTTGATGTACCCCCCGCCGATCCAGGTGGCGCTCATCGTGAATACGGCGATCAGCAGCGGAAGCTGGCGGCCCGCCAGCAGGAAGCCGTGGGGGCCTTCGCCCTGCCGCAGGGTGGCCGCATAGGCGCCCGTCAGGAAGATGAGCGTGTAAAAGGCCATCATGGAAAAAAAGGAAGGCCAGGCCACCGGCTCATCGGTAAAAAGATAGAGGTACAGGCCCACCAGCGCCAGCATGGCCATCAGGCCCAGGGTGGGGAGCAGTATGCGGCGGATCTTGTCGCGGGAAGTGGTTGGTTTCATCGAGGGGGAAAATAGGGAAAACCAGTAAGTATTTAACACATAGGGCATATAGGTTTTTTCACATAAGGCCATATCCGGGGCTTAATACTACTTTGTTAACTTAAAGTTTCGAGCCATCTGGAGCGCGGGCCTCCAGGCCCGCTGCCTTCTAAAAGAAAGGGTTTTATGAAATTTTAAATCTGTTTTTTCATGCCCGCGCTCCTTTTAAGTTAACAAAGTAGTATTAATCAGTGGGCATTTTTAAAGTACAAGTTCAAGCATCAAGTTCAAGCCCAGGAAAGGCGCCGCTCCGAGTTTGGGTCTTGATACTTGCGCTTGAACTTGCACTTCAATTGGTTTTTTCCACCCAATTTAGTATTTTTAACGGCTCAACGGTTCCCCGCATGGTTGTGGCTTTTGTTGTAAGCCCACAAAAATGCGGGGAATTTTTTTATCCCGTTTTGAACCTTGAACCTTAAACTCCGAACAATTAAACTCCGAACCTGGCCAACGTTGGGCCAGTAACCCGAAAGCATGAAAAATAAACAAAAACCAACAAATTATGCCGCCTACTTTTTCCCCTGCAGATAAAGCCCTCGCCTGGAGCGTCCACCTCTTCACCGCCACCGGCGTGCTCGCCGTTTTTATGGCTATCCTGGCGGTCAGCGCCGGCGATTTCCGGGCGGCCATGTTCTGGCTGCTCGCCGCCCAGCTGATCGACGGCGTCGACGGCACCCTGGCCCGCCGCTTCCGGGTGACGGAAGTGCTGCCGCACGTCAGCGGCAAGAATATCGATTTCGTCATCGACTTCGCCTCCTACGCCATCGTGCCGGCCTACATGATCTACGAGTCCGGCCTGATGCACGGCCCCTGGAACCTGGCAGCCACCTTCCTCATCCTGCTGGTATCTGCCGTCTACTACGGCAAGGAGGGCATGGTGTCCGACGATTACTACTTCGTCGGCTTCCCCGTCATGTGGAACATGGCTGCCTTTTACATGATCTTCGTCTTCCAGTGGGGGCACTGGGGCAACGTGCTGCTGGTGGCGGTGCTGTCCATCCTGCACTTCGTGCCCATCAAGGTGGCCTACCCCAGCCGGGCCACCCACTGGCGCGGGCCGACGCTGGCCGTGACGGCGGTGACCATCCTGGTTTTGGTCGCCATCACCTACCTCTACCCCGACAGGAATGCCTGGCTGACTGCCCTGGCGTGGGGCTGCCTGGCGTACTTTGCGGTGTTTGTGGTTTGGGCGACGTGGGTGGGGGGCAAAAGAGCATAGCGGGCCTGCTTGATGCCGGCAGAGAAAATGTTTTTACAATTGGCAGGCATTGTTTAGATTTGGAGGGTTGAAGGGGTTGGGGATAAACGTCAATGGGGGCTATAGGATGAATTGACTGTAGTAAGGAAGTTGTGCGTCAGTGTAAAAAAAACGACACGGACAAAAATCAATTGACTGCAAATACAAATTGAATGACTGAATACGAAAAATTTAAAAAGCTTCTTGAATATTTTGTCGCACATCTCGAATTCTGTGTATCAGACCAAAAATTTGGTGAAGGTTATGAAACATATATTAGAGAGATTAAAAATTTCAAACGCAGTGGTCAAGGACATAAAGAACAACAAATTCAAAATCAAATAAAAGATTGGGAATTATACGACAATGGAAAGATATGCATCAACGTAAACCCAACTACCTATCAAGGCGGAGGAACTTATTTGAATTGGAAACACACAGCTATCAATGTGAACGCAGAATGGGAGGATAAAAGGATTGTCAGCTTAAAAATAATGAAAGATTCTTATCCTCTTAATAATGCTAAACACGTAATGACAATAAGCGTTAGCGACCTTGGTTTATTCAACAAGCAAGAACCAGATGAACAGCTAAAAACATTTTTTAATCAATTTAATGAGCTTATCATACAATGGAATGAAGAACAAAAAAGCAAACAAGAAATGAAGCAAATACAACCATATATAGACTTACTCAAATCATCTAAAAACATAATCCTTACGGGTGCACCAGGGACAGGCAAAACATATTTAGCCAAACAAATTGCAAAGCAAATGATTGGCGTAAGAACTGATGAAGATTTAGAAGAAAGCGGACAGTTTAGTTTTGTGCAATTTCACCCATCTTATGACTACACAGACTTTGTTGAAGGACTGTGACCGACACCGCCAGATGAAAACGGAATCATTGGCTTCGAAATAAAAGACGGTATTTTTAAATCTTTTTGTCAGAAGGCTTCAGAAGCAAATATTTCAGAGATAGTAGATAATTTTGACGATGCTTGGGAAAATCTTTTAACTTCTATTAGGTATAATATTGCTCAAGGTTCTTTGACGACTATTGGCTCTTGGGATTTTGGTTTATCATCCAAAGACTCGTTGAAATACACTTCAGTTGACACTCCTTCACAATATAATTTTACAATAACAAAAAAGAATGTTTACGATGCATATCAAGGAAAGAAAGCAAGACCATCGGGTGCATTTCAAAAGGATATGGAGGATGTAGTAAACTATTTGAAAACTAATTTTGATTTAGTAGATTTTGATGCAGGACAAGAAAACTCAACTAATGGAACAAAAACATTTGTATTTGTAATTGACGAAATTAACAGAGGCGAGATATCAAAAATCTTTGGTGAGTTGTTCTTTTCCATAGACCCAAGTTATAGAGGCAAAAAAGGTTCCGTTAAAACGCAATATTCGAACTTACACAACGATGAGAAAGAGGTTTTTTATGTACCCGAAAACGTCTACATAATTGGCTCAATGAACGACATTGACCGAAGTGTTGAAAGTTTTGATTTTGCAATGCGAAGACGTTTCACTTGGATTGAGATTACAGCAGAACAAAGTGCAGAGAATATGAATTTGCCACAGAACATTAAAGAAAGAATGATAAAGTTAAATGAGCAAATTTCTAAAACAGATGGTCTAAATAATTCTTATCATATTGGAGCTGCATATTTCCTTGATTCAAACGGCAATGCTAGACAGGATATTGACAATATTTGGAGTTTACGGATTGAGCCTCTTCTGAAAGAATATTTGAGGGGAATGCCTGACAGCCTTGAGAAAATTGAATTACTCAAAAATGCCTTTACTGCATAATGAGAACAACTGATAACAATGGCGGAAAAAGTATAGATAAATTTGACAATTTGAACATTGCAGACTTGTCAGTTATAGCAAACAGAAACCTTTTGGATTTACAAAAAGAAAATCCTGATTTGCTTGTTTTTCCTCATTCATTTGGTACATATCGAGATGATGTTGAAAAGCCACATATTTTCTCACTAGACAATGAAAAACTAACTACATATAATTTAATGGGATTCATTGGTAGAAATTCAACACAACTTACAATTTCATCTCGTTTCGCAAAAAATGAAAACAATGACTATTTTCTTCATTATATGCTGCAAAAGGTCTTTTCAATTAATCTTTTAAAATTTGACCAAACACCAAACAAAGAAAATATTTGGGATTTTCTTCTTTACATTTTCCCATACTATATTAAAAAAGCATATTCACAAGGAATCTACAAGGCTTACAAAAAAGAGGAATACAACGATACAAATGTTAAAGGAAGTATTGATGTTAAACGCCACATACTTAGGAATATTCCGTTTACAGGAAAAATAGCTTACACAACAAGAGAGCACAGCTACAATAACAATCTGACACAACTCACTAGACATACGATTGAACATATCAAAAATCACCGTTATGGAAGTGGGGTTTTGACTAGCGATAGTGAAGTTAGAGACATTATAAGTAAATTCATATTTGTTACTGATAAAACCTACAACAGAAATGAAAGACAAAAGATAATTACTGCTAATTTAAAACCAGTTACACATCCATATTTCACAGAGTATTCTGCTTTGCAAAAGATTTGTTTAAAAATTTTAAGACACGAGAAAATTACTTTTGGTAAAGAAAAAGATAAAGTCTATGGTTTATTGTTTGACGGTGCTTGGCTTTGGGAAGAATATCTAAACACCATTCTAAAAGAAAACTATATTCATCCAGAAAATAAAACAGGTAAGTATAGGCATTTACTTTTTGAAAATTTTCAACCGATTTATCCCGATTTTATAAGTAAGGAAGAACCAAAATCTGTTGGGGATGCAAAGTATGTTCCACTTGACAGACAACAATCGTATTCTGAAAATTCAGAAAAAGCGACAAGTATTTATTACAAGACAATTGCGTATATGTATCGCTTTAGTTCAAGTAATGGGTTTTTAATATTCCCAAAACAAGACACGAGTTTTTTTGAAACATACCGTATAAAGGAAACAGATGGATTGCTTAAGAAAATTGGACTTGCAGTTCCACAGACAACTGAAAACTTTAAAGAATATATCAATACAATGAACGTAAACGAAGAAGAATTGAGGCAAAATTTAATGACAGAAAAAACACCGAACGCACAACATTGTGTATAAGCAATAGCGGGCTCAGTGCTATTTTAAAACATAAAAACATTAATCAAGGTTCGGTGCTATCTGACAGTTTAGTGGGTTGAAATCCGCTACTGCTCATACACGAGACCGTCAGACTGTGAAAAAACTTACCCCCTGGCTTCCCGGCCGTTAAAAAAGCCGTAAATTGAAAGGGCGACAACTGCAGGTCTTGTTCCGGCGCTTCGACAGCCGGTTCTCTCCTTCGTCAGCCCTCTCGCGGATGCAGCCGGCACCCCTCCGGGTCATCCATTTTGGTGCAGGTTCTTCGTTCCAGTTAGTTGCTGGCGGCGGTAACGCCCGGCGCCTCCATGTGTTAAAATCCCCACTTGTAATAAAAGGGAACTGTGGCTGACGTTTTAGGATATTGGAATGGTAATAATAAAACAACCAACACGCAGCATGATTAAAGGCCGCTTTTCCAACCCGAACCTGATAAAAACCTGGATAGCCCTGGCCGCAGTGCTAACCGGAGCCGGATGCAATAAAACCGAAGATTTCAAAGATTTGGATTTATTGCTGAATAAGGAATGGCAACTGATCGAAGTGGCCAGAGACGGAACTCCACTGAACGATCCTTGTAACCTGGACGATATCCTGGTTTTTGAAAACACCGAGGATTTCGATTACCGGGTAGGAGTGTTGCTCTGCGATGAATCCGAGGCCCAAAGAAAGCCCTCTTCCTGGAAAATGCGGGAGAAGTTCACCGTGATCAGGCTCGACTACAAGGTCCGGGTTGGCGCCTCCCGGGCAACCATAAGCGAGTATTGGGAAATACAGGAATTGACCGAAAATACCCTCGTACTCAGGGATGACGGGACAAAAAACGTTATTACTAAAAGGTTTGCAAACTAAACCCCCACCACATCCGGATAATCCTCCTCCCGATACCCGGGCGGCGGCGGCGGGGCGACACTTTCAGAAAATATCCCCCTTGTCCGGCCTTTGAGCAGGGCAAAAGTGTTGCGGCGCTCCGACAGCAGGTTCTCCCCCTCGCCGGCCATCTCGCGGATGCGGCCGGCGCGCCCTTCCGGGTCGTGCATTTTGGTGCGGGCCCTCTGCTCCAGGTACTTTTCGATCAGGAGTTGTTCGTCTTCGTCGGTCCAGCTCCCGATATTGTCCAGGTCGAAACCGCCCAGCGCCTCGCCGACGGTGGAGTACACGTCGTTGCCCCGGTTGACGTTCTGGTCGAGCAGCAGGGCGACGCCGTATTCGGAGTTGATCAGTTGGGCAAGGGTATGGCCCCCGAGTTCTTCTCTTTCCTTCCAGTAGAAATTATTCAGCCGCCCGAGGGCGTGGTCGATCTCCACGGCCTGGATCCGCGGGTCCTGCCCGGCGTGCCAGAAGCGGAAGCCCCACTCCGGGCGGCGGAACGGCTCCTTGGCGGCGTGGGTGCCGACGACGCTGCCGTTGAGGGTAATGAAGCCGTAGGTCGAATTCGTCCGCTGTTCAAAAATGTCGATGCCGAACTGGCCAAAGTACTCCCGGAAGGCCTCGGGCTGCTGTTGTTTCACCTTGAGCAGCAGGGCGGGCAGTTCGCCCATGCCTTCGGGCACGCCGCTGCCGGTGCCCAGCGTCCACTGGAACATGCCGAAGCTGAGGAAGGCGCCGTCCCAGGTGTTGATGGCGTCGAGCTTGCCTTCGTTGCGGGAGACGGCGAGGATGGCCTTGCGGGCGCTGTCCGACAGGCCGCTGCTGCCGAAGAACTCGTCCCAGTGTCGCTCGATGAAACCGGCAGGCGCCTGCGAACCGTAATCGTAGAAACCTCCGTAACTGCCTTTGACCTTGAAGGTGGCCTCCAGGCTGCCCCGGCGGACGGTGTAGCCGGTTATGATGGTGCGCTCCTGGTTTTCGATTGTCAAACCGGTAGCAGCATCTACGGCGGAGAGCAGCGCCGGCAGGGCGTCTCCGTACCGGACGGCCAGCTCGCCGAGCAGTTTGCGGGCCAGGGGCTCGTCCAGCCGGCCGCCATCGAAAGGCAGGCCGTGTTGCCGGGCAAAGGCGTGCAGCGCCGGGGTTTCGCCGTCGGCGGCAACGCCCAGGGCCTCCAGCATTGGCTCCAGGCTGTTTTCCTCCCGGCCATCCAGCGGGAAGGCTTCCGCCAGGTTCCCCTCCCGGATGGCCTTATGAAGCCGCTTCATCGGGGAGAGGAGCAGAAAACGCTGCAGGATGAGGGGGCCTACCTCTCCGCTGACGGACTGCCCGTCGGCCTCCAGCCCGTTCCGGGCGGCGAAGGCCTGGACTGCCGCAGTCGTGGCGCCGCCGTAGTCGCCGTCGGCGCCGAAGTCCTGCCAGCGCAGTTCCGCGCCAAAGCCCATCTGGTAGAGCATGTGCTGCAGGGTGGCGATGTGGGCACCCCGGGCGCCTTTTTTCAGGGTGGATGCGGTGTCTGCTGCTTCGAGCAGTTGGGAAAAGGCCTGGTGTAGTTCCATGATCGTTGGGGTTTTGCTGTAATATAGGAAAAAACGATGGGCGTTCCTTTTCTTACCGCAGCAAACTTACTTCTCCCTGCCTCGTTTCCACCTCCCCGTCGTACCGCTCCAGCCGGAGGAGGTAGAAATACACGTCCGAAGGCTGCGGCTGGCCGCGGAAGGTGCCGTCCCACCCCGGAAAAGCGCCGGGAGGGAGCGGCCCCGCTTCGAAGACCGGCTGCCCCCAGCGGTTGAAAACCCGGAAGTCCAGCACCTGCCGGATGTTTCCGTTGATCACGTAAGCGAAGGAGTCGTTGTGCCCGTCGCCGTTGGGGGTGAAGGCATTGGGCACTTTGACGACGGGCAGGGCCACCTCGATGGACAGGCTGGCCGTATCGCGGCAGCTCCCGTCGGGATACCCGGCGATCACGGTATAGACGGAGGGGTTGGCGATCAGGATGTCTTCGTAATCAAACAGGCTGGCGCCCTGCTGGAGAAGCTCCTGATTGAGCATCCAGGTGAAGTCCAGGGGCGGGGGCTGATCGGTACTGGCGTTCAGGGTTACGGCGTCGCCCTGGTGGGCGGCGGTCAGCCCGGGCGGGTCGGTTTCCAGGCTCAATGCCAGCCCGGGCCTCACGTCCGCGGAAAAGACGGCGGTGAGGGTGTCGCATTCCCCTTCGCTGATGTAAGTCAGGGTATAGTCCACCGGCGCTTCCGGGTAGAAAACCACCGAAGGGCCGGCCTGGAGGCTGCCGTCGGTGCCTGCCCACAGGAACGTGCCCGGGACGCCGGGCAGCCCTTCGGCGGCCAGCCGGATGCTGTCGCCCGCACAGGCGACCGATGGCGGCCCGGCGATGGACAGGCTGCCGGTTGTCGGTGCGATGACCTCAATCCGGACCTCCGCCGTGTCGCGGCAGGCGCCGTTGATGGTGATTCGCCGGTAGGTCAGCGACTCCTGTGCTTCAATGACTGCCCCTCCGGAGGGGCCGGCCATGGCCAGCCCGGCAGCGGGCGCCCATTCATGTTGAATGTTTGGAAAACTGGAACCGTCATAGGGCGCAGCGGCCAGTTGTATGTTGTCCCCCCGGCAGTAAGCTTCCTGATCCGGAAGGGCGGTGATGCCCAGGCCCGGCAGGGAATCGACGCGGACGAAAACGGAGTCGGATGCCCGGCACGGCCCTTGCCGGTAGTGGGCAAAGTACCAGGTGGAAACGGCCGGCATCGCAGTCACGAGCAGCCCCGAGGTGTCGCTCAGGCTGCCATCGGCAGGGGCCCATGCGAGCCCGTCGGCCGTGCCGGATGCGGTGGCTGACAGCTCAACGGCCATGCCCCGGCAGATTTCCAGGCTGTCCGGATTGCCGATGCGCACTTCGGTGGGCAAAACGGCAACGGTGACTTCGGCCGTGTCGGCGCAGGCGCCGTTGGCAGCGGTGGCGATGAGCTGGTAAGTGGTGGTTTCATCGGGAAAGGCTACCGGCCCGGCGATGGTGTCGTTCTCCAGCCCGGCGGCCGACGCCCACCGGAAGCGGGTCGTGGTGCTGTCCGGAGGGATCGGCACCGCCAGCTGTACGCCAAAAGGCCCGCAGATGGTGGTGTCGGCGGCAATGGCCGGAAAATCAAAAGCCGCCACGCTGATGGATACGGAATCCCGGGCCGCGCAGCCGGTGATGTCGATTTCGGCGTAATAAGTTGTGCTTTCCGCCGGCGAGGCCAGGGGCGTTTCGGCGGCCGGGTTGTCCAGCCCTTCCGCCGGCGACCACGACAGGCTGAAGCCGCCCACGTTGTTGGGGGCTGCCAGGCGGACGGTGTCGCCCCGGCAGATGGCCAGCGGCCCGGCAGGCACCACGTCGAGGGACGGCTCGACGCGTTTCAGGAAAACAGAGTCGTAGGCGGCGCAGGGCCCCAGCCTCCCTTCGAGATAAACCCATTGGCCGGCCGGCGGATCGGCCGTCGGGGCAGCGGAAGCGGGGTCGTCGAAGACGTTCGCCGGCGACCAGGAGTAGGCTTCCCCTCCGGTTGCCTGCAGGGTGATGGTGCTGTCCGTGCAGATATAGGCGGTATCCCGGCCGTCGTTGATCGTGACCCGGAGCCGGTCCGCCAGGCCGACGGTGAGTTCGGCGTAGACGGCCTGGCCGCAGCCGAAGTCGTTGGTGAGCCGGATGGTGATGGTTTCCGTGGGTTCCTCTTCCTGGTCGGAAAGGACGGTGATGGGGAAAGACAGGCTGGTTTGTCCGGGCAGGAAAAGGACGGAGTCCGGCACATCGAGCAGGTAATCGGTGCCGGGGGTGGCGGTGCCGCCGATCTCCAGCTGATAGGTTAACGTATCGCCGGATGGGGCCGGGAGGAAGATGGCCAGCTCGTCGGGCACGTCGGTGCAGCTCTCGGCCAGGTAGTCGATGCCGGAGTTGAAGTTGACCGCGAGCTGGGGCGTCCCTCCCCGGAGTTCGGAAATGAAGACGCCGGAGTCGTAGAAGGGGTCGTTGCGGTCGGCGATGGCCAGCTTGAGGTGGTAGGTATTGCAGGGCAGGACGTCCGCCCGGGCAGTCAGGCTCTTTTTTATGCCCATAAAATCGGAAGTGAGCCCGTCGTATTGGGTGGCCACGCCGTTGTTGTTGTTGCGGTAGTACTCCCAGTTGGCCAGTTGGTTGACGCTGTTGATCTCCACGGGCGTATTGCTGCCGTTGGGCAGCACGGCGATATTCCGCTGGTTGCCGATGTTGGGGTCTCCGGCTATGCCGGGCCCGGAGATGAGGAAGGCGAAGATGTCGTTGTATTCCTGGCCGACGAACTCCTGGTATTCCTCTGAGCCGAAGATGTATTCGAAGGCGAGTTCGTTGGTGGTGGTGAACACGTCCAGCTCGACGATGCAGGCGTTTTCCGAGGGGAAATCGTTGCCGCTCAGCTGGGAGAGGTAGTCCAGGTCGGAATCTCCGGGGGCGGAATTGTCGCTGTCGAAGGTGCCGTTGCCGGGGTCGGTGTTGGGGCCGGCGGCCCAGGCGAGGCTGCCGCTGGTCAGCAGCAGGCCGCGCTCCAGCCCCAGCCCGGACGGGTCGGCGGCCAGAAAGGCGCCATAGGCCTGGCCGGGGCAGTCGATATTGGTGATGCTGGCGGTGATGGCCGGCGTGGAGATGAAATCGACGGCCTGCTGGTTGGTGATGTTGCTCTGCAGGCTGACGGGCTGGCGGGGCGTGCAATCGCCGGCACATTCCCATCTGCCGCGGAAGCCTTCGAAAGTTACCATAGCGTCGGAGATGAACTGCACGGTCAGGCAGCCGCTGGTGGCCTGTACCTGATAGCAGACCCCGCCGCCGCCGTCGGCTTCGAAATCGAAGCCGCCGATTTGGGCAATGAGGAGGGCAGGATTGGCCACCGGCCCGTCGTAAAAGGCCAGCAGGTCGGTGATGCCGGTCATGTCGCGGGGTTCGATGAAGTAATATTCGAGCGTAAAGAGCAGGCAATCGTGGGGTGCGTCCGGGCAGATGGTAAAGGCATGGTTTTCATTGTCCGCATAATCGCCGGCCGGCCCGCCGCTGTCGTAGAGCAGGCCGGAACAGGCGGTCGAACCGCCTTCGTCGATGGTGAATATGTTTTTTTCCCCCACGCAAAGCTGGAAAGCGCCCCCGGTGGGCAGGCCATCAGGGGAATAACTATCGGCGCGCAGGTAGTAAGTGGCGTTCGGGGTCAGCCCCTCAACGGTCAGCGTAGCCTCTCCTGCTCCCGCAGCGGCGGAAGCGCAGGCCAGCTCCGCCAGGCCGTTGGCGGTGCAATCCCCCCGGTATAGGGCAATCTGGGGGTTGGCGATGGCAGGGGTAGCCCCATCCGGCACGCCGGTTAAGGTAATGGTATAATCGGAAATGCCGGCAACGGCAGTGAAGGCAAACCAGACGTCATTTTCCGCAATCCCACCCTCGAAACAGGAGGGCGCGTTGCCGGAGGCGGTGGCGCCGAGGTTGGAATACAGCGCCGTCCCCGGACAGTTGGGGGCGGCGCCCAGGTGGATCACCCCGCCGCAGTCGTCGTTGGCCGGTTGCGCTTTTGTGAACAAGGGCAGGGCGATCAGGAAGATCAGGAGTTTTTGGAATCTGTTCATAGGGATGGCAGAGGTTTTCGCGAGCCTTTGGATATGAATACCTTACCTCTAAAGTAGCGATTCCGGATAAAAAAGGAGGGTCGGGAATGTTAAATTTCAAACTGACGAAAGTATTCGGCCCCTCTCAGGACATTTCCATATATCTCCATGTATTTCCATGTATTTCCATATATCTCCATGTATTTCCATATATCTCCATGTATTTCCATATATCTCCATATATCTCCATGTATTTCCATATATCTCCATGTATTTCCCCCTATTCCCTACACTCCTCCAAACCATCCCTGACCACATTCATCGGCAGGTAGCCATAATCGTTGCCCCAGGCCTGGTTGACGTAGTTGATGATATTGGCGATCTCGAACTCGCTCAGTTGAGGGATGCCGGCCATGGGGTTCTGGTAGGTTTTGCCGTTGACCACGACCTCGCCTTCCATGCCGTAGCGGATGATGCAGGCCAGGCGCCCCTGATTCTGGCTCACGTAATCGGATTGGGCGAGGGGAGGGATGTTGCCGGCCAGGCCGGTGCCGTCATCCATGTGGCAACTGGCGCAGAAGTTCAGGTAGAGGATTTCTCCCTGCTGGTGGCGGTTGCTTTCGCAATCGAAAAAGAAAAAGCAAAGCGAAAAGAGGAAAAGGAGAACCTTAGATTTCATCGAGCAGCGTTTCAATAGCTTCCATAAATTTTTCTACGGCGGCGCTGTCCGTTCCCTGGCAGTAGGCGCGGATATGCCGCTGCGGGTCCACCAGCACGAATCGGCCGCTGTGGTCGAAGCCGGCGGGCAGCGTAGGGTCTTCGATGACGACATTGAAGTAATCATCGGCAATATCGTAAATCTCGTCTTTATTCCCGGTGACGAAGAACCACTTGTCGGAGCGGACGCCCAGGTTCTGGGCGTACTGGCGGAGGCGGCCCACGGTGTCGCGCCGGGGGTCGATGGTATGGGAAAGGAGCAGCAGCTGGGTGCTGTCCTGAAACCGTTCGTAGATTTTCAGCATATTCCGGGTCATGACCGGGCAGATCGTCGGGCAGGAGGTGAAGAAGAAGTCGGCGACATAAGCCTTGCCGGCAAAAGTAGCGTTAGTGACGCGGTTGCTGTCCTGCCCGATGAACTCAAAATCCGGAATCTGGTCGTACACCACTTTCCCTTCCACCTCCCGGCTTTTGCTGAGGATGGGCAGGCGTTCCGCCGGCCTTTGGCAGCCAACGAGGATCAGGAAAGAAGATGCCGTCGTGAAGAAAAACCAATTCATTGCTTTATGGATAAAAGTATGCTGTAACAGCTTCTAAGGCTGGGCCAGTTGTCGGTTGTCAGTTGTCAGTTAGGGAACCCAATTGTTCCGGCGGCCCCAGGGCCAAACCGGCAACAAACAACCGACATCACCCCCGCCCTAACCCAAGTTCGATATGTAGGCCCCAACTTTTCACCAGCCCAGTGTTTGCGTTCCGCCGTCGGCCGTCAGCCGTTAACCGTCCGCCGAGGTTGGGGTCTACATATCGAAAACCGGCTAATACGTCTTCGTCATATCCTCATCTATCACCAGGATAAAGTCAGCCTTGCCCCTGTTTTCTTCTTCGAGGTCGCTCAGTTCAGCCTGTTCCACGGTCGTGATGGTGAGGATACCTGCCTCGGGCTCGTATTGGCGCAGGTACCAGACGATGCCTTCGAAGTCGTTGGAATGGTAAGAACCGTTGAAGTGGATAAATGTTTTGCCCGGCGCCCAGTTCCGGCTGATGAAGTGGGCCATGGTGGCGTCTTTTGCCGCCTGGGATTTGGGGAAGTTTTCGTTGGCCTCCTCTCCGCCGTGGCCGGCCATCATCTCCATCATGCTTTTGTACCCGGGCAGTTCGATGTCGAAAGGAAAGGGGAGGGGGGCGATGTATTGCCGGGCTGCTTCCGGGAGCTTTTCCAGCCCTTCGAACCCTTCGCGGTAGGTCAGGTTGGCGTAGCGGCGGGGTATGTTGGTAGCGACGAACCGCAGGCCGTTTTCCCGCGCCAGTTCCAGGAGGGGCTTGTAGTCGGTTTTGTAGTTCTTCCAGAGGCGGGCCTCCTCTTCGAAGGCCTTGGCGGTGATGGTGCTGTCGAAATACTCTTCGATCAGCATCTGGTTATCCGCTTCGAACATCTCGGCGCCGAGCACGAGGGCCTCCCCCTTTTCCTGGAGAAGCCCCCGGGCCAGTTCCAGCTGCAGCCAGTGGGCGACGGGGTTGTTGTGCAGTTCGCCGAAGAAGATGACGTCGGCTTCGGAAGCGGCGGCCAGCAGCTTTTTGTATTTAACGGTTTTACCCTCTTTGTTGAACAACTGATAGGCGGGTTTGTCCTGTGCCATGGCGGATTGGGCTAGTAAGAACAGGGAAAGCAGAAAGCAGGTACGGTTCATGAAAAAGAACTTTAATTTCCCGCGAAAATAACCCTTCCTTACCCTTCCGCCAAGAAACTGCCGGAAAAACGAAGGCCATCGCCGTTTTTCGGGATGGCCTTTTTGCGCCGGGCCTTTTTCTCCGCCTGCTTTTTCTTTTCCTGCAGGCGCTTTTCGGGGTTGGCGGCCAGATGGCTGGCCGGCCGGCGTTTCTTGCGGGGCCGCAGCGCTTCGGTGATCAGGCGCTGGAACTTCTTCAGGGCGGCGCTCCGGTTCAATAGCTGCGACCGGCGGTTGCCGGCGCCCACGACGAGCAGCCCTTCCTTGTTGATGCGCCCGACCAGCGCTTCCCGGACCCGCTGTTTCTCTTCCCGGGAGAGCGCCTGCGAGTTGCCGACGTCAAAGAGCAGCTCCACCTTGGTTTCCACCTTGTTGACATGCTGCCCGCCGCTGCCGGAACTCCGCATGGTGCGGTACTTCAATTCTTTTTCCAATGCTTTGAGGTCCATGTTGATTGCGGTTTAATTTCCGCCTGTCCAACGCAACCGGGGCTGGAATAGTTCAGTCATTATTCTCTGCTTTTCTGAAAACCAAATCCTATCTTTGTTGTTTAGTTTCAAAAATTACTGAAAATTCTAAACGCTAGCCCTCCCCGTTCAGGAAAACAGAAAAAATATGTACACCAGGCGCGCTATTTTATGGGTTCGGTTAGATCTTCGGCTTCACGACAACGAAGCGCTGCACGAAGCGCTGAATAATGTCGATGAGGTCATTCCCGTTTATGTTTTTGACGAGCGGGCATTCCTGGGGCGGACGCATTACTTTGGCTTCCCGAAAACGGGCAGGCACCGCACCCGGTTCATCATCGAGAGCGTCGAAGCCCTGCGGCAGTCGCTGCGCAGTCTGGGCAGCGACCTCATCGTCCGGGTGGGAAAACCCGAAGAAGAGATCTTCGAGATCGCCAAGAAGGCGCGCACCAGCTGGGTATTCTGCAACCGCGAACGGACCGACGAAGAGGTGAAAGTCCAGGATGCCCTGGAAAAGAACCTCTGGTCGATCGGTCAGGAAATGCGCTATTCCCGCGGCAAACTGCTCTATTATACCTCTGACCTTCCCTTTCCCATTCAGCATACGCCCGATACGTTCACCCAGTTCAGGAAGGAGGTGGAGCGTTATGTGCCGGTACGCAGCCCGCTGCCCGTTCCGGATTCCCTGCCGCCCATCACGGTAGCCCTGGAGGCGGGTGATGTGCCGGGCCTTTCCCAACTGGGGCACGAGGAATTCGAACCCGACCCGAGGAGCGTCATCCCCTTCCGGGGCGGGGAAGAGGAAGGCCTGCGGCGCCTGCATTACTTTTTGTGGGAAAAGGAGCTGGCCGACGAGTTCAAAGAATCGCGGGACGGGTTCATCGGCGGGGATTACAGCACCAAGCTGTCGCCCTGGCTGGCGCAGGGATGCCTATCTCCCAAGATGGTGTACTACGAACTGCGCAAATACGAAGAACAATACGGCAGGAACAAGTCGACCTACGAGCTCTTTTACTATCTCATGCTCCGGGATTACCATCGGTTCATGGCCAAGAAGTATTGCAACCAGATCTTCTTCAAGGCCGGCCCGCAGAACAAAGTCAGCCAGCACTGGCGAAACGACCGGCCCCTCCTGCGGCAGTGGATCGAGGGCAGCACCGGCGTGCCCTTCATTGATGCCAACATGCGGGAGATCAGCCATACAGGTTACATGTCCAGCCGCGGCCGCCAGAACGTGTCCAGCTTCCTGGTCAACGACCTCGGCGTGAACTGGCAGATGGGCGCCGAGTATTTCGAATCGGCACTGATCGACTACGACGTTGCCAGCAACTGGGGAAACTGGAACCAGGTGGCGGGCGTCGGCGCCGATTCCCGGGAACCCCGTTATCTGAATATCATCTCCCAGGCCAGGACGTACGACCCCAAAGGGGAATACGTGAAGTTGTGGCTTCCCGAACTGCGGAGCCTGCCTCCGGAAAAAATCCACCAGCCCGACCAGCTCACCTTCTCCGAACAGGAGGAACTTCACCTGCGCATCGGCGATGATTATCCCCGCGCAGTCGTCAGTACGGATAGATGGAGCAGCTGAGCCGGAGTGCTCTGTAACATAAGTTCCTGCCGACAATTTCGGCCTCTTTTGGCGCTGGTCGTCGTTGCGCACTCCCCGCGCCTTGCCTGGCGAAAAAATAGCTCGCCTGAAATGAGGAACTTATTTTTCTCCGGCCCCTTAGCCCTGCTCGCCCGGGCTTCTTCTTCCTGATGTTTGGTTTTCTTGCGCCGCCGCCAGCTTATTGCAGGCCAATATTGGGTTTTCTTGGTTTTTTTTCTTAAATTTCTACTCGTTATTGGAGAGGCTCCAGGAGCATTCCTATTCCACAAAAGCCGTGGCAATTTCCTTCAGCCTCTTTGTCCCGCCCGGTTTTTATAAAATAAGAATAATACTGGCCAAAACATATCCTTTTACAAAAACCGAGACCGCCTATGTTTAGGATTGCCTTCATTACCGCTCTGTTTATCGCATCATCTTCTGTTGCTTTCGGGCAGAAAAGCGCTTCCCCGGAGGAAATGGCCACGAAAGCCATCAAAGAAGTGATCGAGGAAGAATCCCGTGCTTTTTGGGCGCGGGACTTCAAGAACTGGCAAAAACTATGGGTCCACGAACCGTATGTGGTATGGACCGCAGCGTCCAACACCGGCGTGCGCCAGTTCTACGGCTGGGATTCCTGGAAAGAAGAAGTGGAGAGCCTCTTCAAGGAAAGCCCGGACCCCATCCCTTATGATGGCGATGTAAAGAAGTACAACTTCAATTTCCGGGTTTACGGCGACGGGGCCTGGGTGTCTTTCGAGCAGGACAACAAAGGCACCACGACTTACGAAACCCGCATCCTGGAAAAACACGGCGGAAAGTGGAAGATCGCCGCTGTGCAGCTCTTCTTTAATGCCAACGAGCCGGAGGTCATGCCGGCTGAAGAAGGCGTCAACGAATAACCCTCCCTGCCCTGGGGCGTGGTGGCCGCTGCAATAGCCGGACTTTCTGTGGCCACCGCTCCTTCGGGTGGCGGGATGCCCGGCCCCGGCCCATGGATTTCAGCCTCCCGCACGGCGGGGCTGCAGCTCATGCTATTCTCCCTTGAGTATCTCCCGCGAAATAACCAGTTTCTGTATTTCGGACGTCCCCTCGCCGATGGTACACAGTTTCGCATCCCGATAGTACTTTTCTACGGGGTAGTCTTTCGTGTACCCATAACCGCCGAAAATCTGTACCGCCTCGTTGGCGATGTGGACGGAAGCTTCCGAAGCGTAGTATTTGGCCATCGACGATATCTTGGTCGTTTTTTTCCCCTGGTCTTTCATGCGGCCCGCCTGGCGGGTCAGCAGTTCTGCCGCTTCAATTTTGGTGGCCATATCGGCCAGCTTGAAGCTGATGGCCTGGAAGCTGGAGATCGGCTTGCCGAACTGGTGGCGTTCCTGGGCGTACTGGACGGAGGCTTCGTAGGCACCTTTGGCGATGCCTAAAGCAAGGGCGGCAATAGAGATGCGGCCGCCGTCCAGGACTTTCATTGACTGGATGAAGCCTTCTCCCACTTCACCCAGGACCTGGCTCTCATGTACGCGGCAGTCGTGGAAGATCAGCTCGGTCGTTTCGGAGGCGCGCATGCCCAGCTTGTTTTCTTTTTTGCCGGCGGAAAAGCCCGGAGTCCCCTTCTCGATGATGAAGGCGGTCATTCCGCGGCTGTCCAGCAGCTCTCCCGTTCGGGCTACAACGACGGACACCTGGCCGGATTTGCCGTGGGTAATGAAGTTTTTGGCGCCGTTCAGGACATAGTACTCCCCGTCTTTTTCCGCTACGGTTTTCATCCTGCCCGCGTCGCTGCCGGTGTTCGGCTCGGTGAGGCCCCATGCGCCGATCCATTCTCCCGTGGCCAGTTTGGGCAGGTATTTGGCCTTTTGCTCTTCGTTCCCGAAAAGGAGGATGTGGTTGGTGCAAAGAGAATTGTGAGCGGCGACGGACAGGCCGATTGACCCGCAAACCTTGCCGATTTCTTCGATGACGGTTATGTATTCCTGATAACCCAGGCCGGCGCCGTGGTATTTTTCCGGTACGAGGACGCCCAGGAAGCCGAACTGGCCCATTTGGTGGAAAAGGTCAACGGGAAAATGCTGGGTTTCATCCCACTCCATGACATGAGGGCGGATATAGTTTTCGGCAAAGTCTCGGGCGGACTCTTTTATCAGTCGCAGGTTGCTGATCGTCTCTACACTCATTGGGTTGATGATTTTAGAATATTATTTGAAGTTTTTGCAGCATTGGGAAATAAAAACCGGATAAAAGTGGAAAAACGGCAAAAAGCAGGTTTTTCGCTACAAATATAATGACAATCCCGGTAGCAGGTTCGCTTCCGGGAGGAAGATTCTGCGGGACCGACTGATTATCAAATGCCCTGGCCGGGGAAAAGTTCATTCGGAAGAGGAGGTCGTTTCCTGCGCCAGGCCCAGGGCCTGCTTCATTTTGAAATAGATTTCCGTGTTTTCATAGATCCCGGCGAACAATTCAGCGGAGGGGCCGTAGGCAAATACCGGGACCAGCGCGGCCGTGTGGCCGTTGGTGGTAAACGCCAGATGGAGGTCGTTCATCCGGGACCCCGGGTTGAGGGCCAGCCCGCCGCTCTCATGGTCGCCGGTTACCAGCACGAGGGTTTCCCCGTCTTTTTTTGCGAACTTCAGTACCTGACCGACAGCTTCGTCGAAATCGAGCGTTTCGTCGACGGCCAGGCCGCCGTCGTTGGAGTGGCCGCCCCAATCGATCTGGGAGCCCTCGATCATCAGGAAGAACCCTTTATCGGAGCGCCTGCGCAGGAAGGACAGGGCAAAATCGGTGGCGTAGGGCAGATAGTCGCGGCCCGCAGCATGAGTCAGCGGGTGCTTGTCGGCCGTAAAGTAAAAGAAAGGCCGTTTGGATACCGAAGTGATCTGATTGAGTTCTTCCCTGAAATAATCCGAAACGATATATCCTTTTTGCTGCAGTTCTTTCACCAGGTCGCGTTCGTCTTCTTCTCTCCGGTCGAAATACCTTTTGCCGCCGCCAATGGCCAGGTCCAGGTCTGTCTTGAGGAAATCCGCAGCGATGGCTTCGTAGAAAACCCGCAAGGGTTGGTGCGCAACGAAGGCGGCCGGGGTGGCGTGGACTATGGTGGAGGTAGCGACCAGCCCGGTGGCATACCCCAGGGCATCCAGTTCTTCCAGGATGGTAAAACAGGGGAGCGTGTCTTTAGTCATGCCGATGGCGCCGTTGTAGGTCTTCACTCCACAGGCAAAAGCCGTGGCGCCGGCGGCGGAGTCGGTGATCAGGTCGCTGGCCGAGGAGGGCTTGTGGAAGCCAATAATGGAAAACTGCTCCAGGTTCAACTTGTTGTTGTTGCTGTAGAGCGCCGCCGAAACCTGAGGCAGCGCCATTCCGTCTCCTATCAGCAAAATGACGTTCCGGGCTTTGCGCGGCTCCTCAGCGAGGCCGGGAAGGCCCGGCTGCGGCGATTTGCAGGCCGCGAAAAAGGACACCCAGAGCAGTATACCCATTGAAAAGCGGTAGGGCATAAAATTGAATTTTGTAGCCTCTTTATTTGAAGCTCGGATATTACACATTTTCCTCCTTTCCTGGAATAATTTAACTGATAAAACTTTTAATCAAAATAAAATTTTTAATTTATAAAATTGAACCACTGAAACTGGAATTTTGTTTGGTTTAGATATAAATTTGCACCGTAAAGGGTGTATGTGTTTTAATCCCCGGCTGCTTCCTGCTGCCTGTTGTGCGCGAGCCGGAAGCGATGCCCCGAAAAGATTCCCGGGGGCTTGCATCCAATGCAGCCCCTGGTTGTCTTTCAGGATAGGCCGGGGAAATAATGTTCTCTGTTAAATAAATATTTATTCCATGATCACCCGAATTTTAAAAACCCTGGCAGCCATATTGGTTGCCGCTACCGCCGCTGCGGCCGTACCGCAAAATTCTTCCGGTACTATTTTTGACCAGCTTCTCCAGGATGGCATCCTGGAATTCACCCTGGAGACGGACCTGTCTGCCCTGATCGAGAACCGGCAAACCGAGGATTACCTGCCGGCCCTGTTCACGTTCAAGGATGCCCGGGGCCAGGAGTCCACTCATGAGATCAAGGTTAAACCGCGGGGCAAGTTTCGCCGCAGGGTGTGCAATTTTCCGCCCCTGATGCTGAATTTCTCCAAGGGCGACCTGAAGGAAAAGGGCTACAATTTCGAATACGACAAGCTCAAACTGGTCACCCATTGCATCGACGACAAAGAAGCGGGCAAGGACCAGGTCATGAAAGAGTATCTGGCCTACAAGCTCTATAACGAACTCACGGATCACAGCTACCGGGTCCAGCTGGCTAAGGTGACGTATGTCGACAGCAACAAGAAGATGGGCAAAATCAAGCGCTACGGGTTTGTCATTGAAGATACCGATGAGATGGCCCACCGGGTAGGAGGCGAAGAGTGTGAGGATTGCCATGGCTTATCCACCAGCGAAGCCCTTGCGGCGGCGGCTGAAAACCAGATGGCCGTCTTCCAGTATATGATCGGCAACACGGACTGGGACGTCAACATGATCCGGAACGTCAAAATGGTGAAGCTCTACAGCGGGGAGGGGGTGATCCCGGTCCCTTACGATTTTGATTTCGCCGGCATGGTGGAAGCGCCTTATGCTATTCCAAACTCCGGGATCGGGCAGCTGACGATCCGGCAGCGGGTTTTTCAGGGGCTCAATGCCGATCAGCAGTTGTTTGAGCGAACCCTGGTGCACTTTGTGGCCCGGAAAAAACGCCTCCTCGAACAAGTTCAGCAATTCAAGGAACTGAGCTGGGATGCCCGCAAAGGTATTGTCAACTACCTGAACACCTTCTTCCGGGACGCCGAGTCCATCCTCGAAGGGAAGAAACCGCAGGAGCCTTCCCTCTGGCAGGCTATACGGGAAAGGGCCCGGGAAAACAAACCCGCCTCTGCCGACACCTCCTTGGGTAAATAGCCCGCAGAGCAGCCGCAGGCTTCCCGTCAGGCATACCGTTCTACGATGTTCTGGGCCGGCTTCACGTATCCGCCGCCGAACAGGTTCACATGGACCAGCAGGTAGTACAGCTGGTAGATGTCGATCCGCTCATCCAGCCCGGGCCGGCACGGGAAGGCTGCCTCGTAAGCCTCGTAGAAATAGGGGGAAAAGCCGCCGAACAGGCGGGACATGGCCAGGTCCATCTCCCGGTGGGAGAAACTCACTGCCGGGTCGATAAGCACCGGGGTCGCGTTGGAGGCGGAAATGAAATTCCCGCTCCAGAGGTCTCCGTGGATCAGCGCGGGAGGTTCTGCCGGGCAGGTTTCGGCAATGCGCTTGTAGAGCTTGTCAAAATCCGAAACGGCCCCGGGCCACAAACCGCGGTCAGTGATGGCGCGGCTGGCCTGGGGTTCCAGCCTTTCGAGAATATAAAATTCCGCCCAGCTGTCGTGCTGGTGGTTGGATTGGGGCAGGCTGCCGATGTAATTGCTGTGGTCCAGCCCAAACTGTTGGCTTGTATGGCGATGCAGCTCCGCCAGCGCCCTTCCGAAGTTCTCCCAGAATTGCTGGTTGCGGGCATCCTCTTTGATGTACTCCAGGATCAGGAAAGCATAGCCCTCTGCCTCTCCGGTGCCCAGCGCCCGGGGCACGCGGACGGCGCCGGTGTCCCCCAGCAGCCGGAGCCCCTGCGCTTCCTTTTCGAACATGCGGATGGCGCCGGGCTGGGCGTTCATCTTCAGGAAGAAGGGGCCCTGGCTGGTTTCCAGGAAACGGGCCTCGTTAATGTCTCCCCCTCCGATGAAGGATGCCCGGTGGACGGGCAGGCCCAGCGCGGCCTCGCAGGCGGCCTTTACGGCTTGCGGAATCACTTACAAGCGGTTTTTGTTGATGATCTCGAGCAGCTCGTCCCGGTAATTTTTCCCGATCGGCAGGTGCTTGGCCTGGTTCTTCTCCAAAACTTCAACCATGTTCCCGACGATGGCCTCGATCCGGTCCACATTCACAATATAGGATCGGTGGATGCGCCGGAAAGTGCCCGGGGGCAGCTTTTCTTCCAGGCTCTTCATCGTTTGCAGGGTGATCACCCGGCTGTTTTCCATCCGGATGATGACATAATCTTTAAGCCCTTCGATGTAGATGATGTCGGCGTAGTTGACTTTGACCAGTTTTTTATCTGCTTTGACGAAGATAAAATCGGGTTCCTCCTCTCCCTCCGCGCCGGCGGCGGCGCTTCCCCGGCCCTGGAGTTCGATTTGTTCCATGGCCTTGTTGACGGCCTTCATGAAACGCTCCAGGGAGATCGGTTTGAGCAGGTAATCCAGTGCATTGAGCTCGAAGCCCTCGATGGCGTAGTTCGGATAGGCCGTAGTGAAAATGACGAGCGGCGGGTGGCTGAGGGTTTTGAGGAAGTCGATGCCGGTAAGCTGGGGCATCTGTATGTCCAGGAACATGAGCGCGATATCGTGGTTCTTCAGCGCATCGTTGGCTTCCAGCGCATTGCTGCATTTTTCCACCAGATTCAGCTCCGGGATCTTTTCAATGTATGTTTCCAGGACATCCTGGGCCAAAGGTTCGTCGTCAACGATGATTACATTGATCATGAAATTCAGTTTAAAGTTTTATGCCAGATCTAATTTGAGGTTTACAGCGTAGGATCTTGGCGAATCCTCAATTTCCAGTTCGTATTGGTTTGGGTACAACAGGTTCAGGCGCCGGTGGATATTGACCAGCCCGATCCCTCCGCTTCGGCGGCTGTCCTGCTTGGGCGGGGCGTCCGGCTTGCTGTTTTCAATAAAAAAGTGGACTTTTTTCCCTTCTGCCCGGAGCCTGATGTTGACAAAGCCGGTGGAGATCTGGTTGCTCAGGCCGTGCTTAAAGCTATTCTCCAAAAAGGGAATAAACATAAGCGGGGCGATCTTCTGGTCCGCCACATTGCCTTCAACTTCGAAGTTGATCTCCACGTTTTTCCCCTGCCGCAACCGCTCCAGGTCAAGATAATTGCGAATATAGTGAACTTCTTTGCTAAGCAGGACTTGTTTTTCGTTGCATTCGTAAAGCATGTAACGCATCATTTCCGACAGTTTGATCACGATCTCGGGCGCTTTGTCGGATTTCTTCAGGGTAAGGGCATAGAGGTTGTTCAGGGTGTTGAACAAAAAGTGGGGGTTGATCTGGGACTTCAGGAACCGCAGTTCGGATTGCATGGTCTGGGTCTGAAGTTCCTGTTTTTCCCGCAGATGGCGCGCCCAGTCGGCTATGATCTTGAAGATGGTGGAGGAGCCGGCGATGAAAAAAGTGACCAGAAAGTACCAGTTCATGTTCTGGAGCAGTTCCGCCTGAGCCTGTGGGTAGCCGCTGAATTTAAAATAAAAGGCCAGCACTTTGAACGGGGTAATGATCAGGGCGGCCAGTATGAGCAGCCCGCAATAGGTGAGGAACCGCTTTTTGGTCAGGTAGTTGGGGATCAGGTAAAAGAGGTTGAAATACACGATCAACCCGTAAAAGAAAATGTTGATCAGTTCGTTGCTGAGGGTGAAGAAGAACCCCTGCTCCGTCCCTTCTATTACCGTCAGCAAGGACAGCAACGCCAACCAGAAGAGGGTGTGGTATGTCACCCGCCGGTTAAAAAATTCGTAAACCCTGCCTGTGGTATTCTTTCGGACTGCTGTATCCATGCGCATTAATTGTGCTTCGCCCGGGTCAAAATAGCAATTATTCGAAGAAATTTTCGGGCTACCAGGGCGGCTTTTGAAATAATTTAGACACAGGGGCCCGATTGATCGCCGGGATGCCTATATTTCCGGCAATTTGTACTTTTGCCCGGAAAGGCGCGCCGGCTAACGTTGGATTCCGCTTTTCAGTATTAAAAGCAGGATATGTTGTCCTGACGAATGCTGCGCATTGTCAGGATGCTGACCGCAAGCGTCAGCATTTGTTGTTTGTTTGGCCCTGGGGCCCGCCGGAATAATTGGGTTCGGGATTGTGCCCCCTCCAGCGTTAGGAGAGTTTAGGTCTTAGGTTTTAGGCGTTAGGCGCCTGTTGAGTGCCCGATTAGGCCTGGGTTGCCCCTAAAACCTACAGCCTAAGACCTAAAACCGGGCAAAGGGTACAAAAGGAATCGCGCCCATTGGGTTCCCTAACGGACAACGGACAACCGACAACAGCTTCTCAGGCCGATCCCGGGTGCGTCCAATCATGGCACCATGCCCTGCAAAACCGGGTTCCCCGGCAAACGGGCCGCCACAAAATATCCATTCCGGCAACCACAGCCGGTGTTGGCTGTTATTAGTGTTGAATGTTCAGGAGTATTTACCGGAAAAAGTAAAAATATTCATGCCAGTTACGAAGTCAGAAAACTTTGAAGTCGAAGCCCCGGAGGGCCTGATCGAGGATTTCGCCTCGGTGCTTCGGGAAGTTGGGGAAGACCTCACCCGCGAAGGCTTGTCCAAAACGCCGGAACGGGCGGCGAAAGCCATGAAATTCCTCACGCAGGGTTACGAACAGGATGCGGAAGCCATCCTGCGGTCGGCCATGTTCCGGGAAGACTACAGCGAAATGGTCCTGGTCAAGGACATCGAGCTGTATTCCCTGTGTGAACATCATATGCTGCCCTTTTTTGGCAAAGCTCATGTGGCCTATATCCCCAATGGTTATATTGTGGGCCTGAGCAAAATCCCAAGGGTGATCGACGTTTTTGCCCGCAGGCTTCAGGTTCAGGAACGGCTGACCCATCAGATCCTGCATTGTATCCAGGATACCCTCAACCCCCTGGGAGCGGCCATCGTGATCGAGGCCCGCCACATGTGCATGATGATGAGGGGCGTACAGAAGCAAAACTCCATCACCACTACTTCCGCCTTCACGGGCGAGTTTCAGCGGGTGGAAACCAGGAACGAGTTCCTCAACCTCATCAGCTCCAAGTTGATCTAAGCCGCCTTTCGAAAAATCAAACTTTAAACTATGAAAGCCTACGTATTTCCAGGCCAGGGTTCCCAGTTCGAAGGAATGGGAAAAGACCTGTACGAAAGCTCGCCGGCCGCCCGGCAATTGATGGATTCGGCAAACGACATCCTCGGGTTTGACATTATCGACATCATGTTCAAAGGCAGGGCGGAAGACCTCAAGCAGACCCGGGTGACCCAGCCGGCTATTTTTCTTCACTCTGTCGCCAAGGCAAAAATGGCCGGCGAATCCTTCCGCCCGGACACGGTGGCGGGGCATTCCCTCGGCGAATTCTCCGCTCTGGTCGCTGCCGGCGCCCTGACTTTCGAGGAAGGGCTGGAACTGGTCTACAACCGCGCCCTGGCGATGCAGAAAGCCTGTGAGGCTGTGGACAGCACCATGGCCGCCATCCTTGGCCTGGAGGACGAGGTGGTGGAAAAAATATGCGGCGAGATTGGCGAAATGGTCGTGCCTGCCAATTACAACAGCCCGGGGCAACTGGTCATTTCCGGAACCGTGTCCGCTGTCGGCAAAGCAGTGGAAAAACTGCAGGAGGCCGGCGCCCGGCGGGCCGTCATCCTGCCGGTTGGCGGCGCTTTCCATTCCCCCCTGATGCAGCCGGCCAAGGAAGAGTTGCAGGCGGCCATCGAAAAAGCCCGGTTCAGCCAGCCTTCCTGCCCGGTGTACCAGAATGTGGATGCCAGCCCGCAGGTAGACCCGGAAAGGATAAAGGCCAACCTGATCGCCCAACTGACCACCCCTGTACGCTGGACGCAAACGGTGAAAAATATGATCAACGACGGCGTTACCGAGTTCATCGAGGTTGGAGGCACCGGCAGCACGCTCCAGGGGCTGGTAAAAAAAGTGGACCGCAAGTTTCCGACCAGCGCCTTGTAAATTTCCCCATATTGAACTATATAGGGGAGGTAAAAGGTTGTTATACTGACAAATGCAGCAGGACGGGGATTCGGTATCAATAAGTAAACATTCAGTTACCCAAAGCACACATAATGGTAAGACAAGAGGTTTCAATTGGGAAGGTATTGTTGGCGGAACCCTTTATGCTTGACCCCAACTTTAAGCGTTCAGCTGTCTTATTGTGCGAACACAGTGAGGATGGCAGCGTGGGCTTCATCATGAACAAGCCCCTGAAAATGCGCATCGACGAATTGATCGACGGATTCCCCGAATTTGACGCTGAAGTGTTCTTCGGCGGGCCGGTACAGACAGATACGATCCATTATGTCCACAATGTGGGAGGCCTGGTGGAGGACAGCGTTAAAGTTGCAGACGGCGTGTTTTGGGGGGGGGATTTCGAAAAACTGAAGTTCCTGATCACTTCCAACCTGATCCTGCCGCATAATATCCGGTTTTTCGTTGGGTACTCCGGCTGGTCCGAAGGCCAGCTGAAGGAAGAAATGGGCTACGGGTCCTGGGTCCTGGCAGACATGGACGCCAACTACCTGTTCAAATCGGAACCCCATAAACTGTGGACCCAGGTTATGTATAACAAAGGAGATACCTATACGGTCATCGCTCAAATGCCGGATTCTTCTAATTGGAACTAGTGCTGGTATTAACTGCCGAAAGCGCTGCTTCCCCTGCGAAGAACCCCTCAGCGGATTGCTCCACTGAGGGGTTCTTCGTTTTGTTTTGATGACGTCTGTTGTATAATCAGGGATTGCCCTTTTCCATGGCTACCGCCGAATCGTCGATTTTCACGGGGCTGGCTTTTTCCAGCAAGGACAAATACTGGTTGCGCAATTCGGTAAAGCGGGGCATATCCTCTTCCGGCAGGGGTTTCGCCGGGGGGAATTTCAGGTTGAGGTGGTTCACCTGCTTGCCGTCCTTCCAGAAGCGGAAACATACATGCGGGCCGGTGGCCAGGCCCGTAGAGCCGACATAACCGATCACCTGGCCTTGTTTGACGTGAACACCGGGTTTGATGCCCGGCCCGAACTTTTGCATGTGCAGGTACTGCGTTTGGTAGGCGCCGTCGTGCTGGATCTTGACGAAGTTCCCGTTTCCGTTGGTGTAGGAAGCCTTCTGGACGTATCCGTCTCCCACGGCGTAGATCGGCGTCCCGTAGGGGGCCGCGTAATCGGTCCCGTAGTGCGGCCTGACCCGCTTCAGTATCGGATGGAACCGGTTGAGGTTGTAGTAGGACGAGATGCGGGAGTATTTCACCGGCGACTTCAGGAAACCGCGCTTCATCGGTCGGCCTTCCAGGTCGTAATAGCCGTCGGTTTTGCCATTGTCGTAGTAAATGGCGTGGTATTCATTATCGCCGGTCTTGTAGTAAGCGGCGTGGACCTGGCCGATGCCAACCGCCTCGCCTTCGATGAACTGCTGGTCGTAGACTAGCTTGAACTCGTCATTTTTCTGGAGGTGGTGGAAGTCGATAGACCACTGCAGGGCATCTTCCATTTTGGCGGCCAGGTCGTAGCTCAGGCCCTGGCCGACGATTGCGTTCCACAGGGACGTCTCCAGCGTGCCGGCGGCCGACCGTACTTCCGTGGTTACTTCGCGCTGGTGGCGGTTCACGGTATTGTCGCCCTTGAGATCGAAGACAATATATTCGAAAACGTTGGGTTCGTAGATCAGGTATTCAGCCTGTTGGGTGCTGTCCTTGGTCAGGATCGTATAGGGCTTGCCGACCCGGAGGTGCCTGACGTCAAATACGTCCGCTGAATTGGCGACGATCCGCTCGATCGAAGGATAATCAACCTGCTGGGCCAGCAGAATGTCGCCCAGGAACTGGCCGGGTTGTATGGCCCTTTCCAGTACCTGGAAGGTATCTATGGCAAAACCGTACTTGATGGTGGGTACAGTGACGGGGAAAGAACCCAGTTCGACGGGTTGTTCAGAAGCTACGATGGAGGCCTGGAGCCTGTCCTTGATATCTGCGCTGAAGTGGAAGAGCAACCCTCCGGCTAAAAGCGCTGACAAAGTTGAAATCCCGATCTTAAGTAATTTCTGTTTCTTTTGCAGAATTTGGGTAAACGAGTCTGGCAAATCCACTTTCTTTTGGTTTGGTTAAACAATCGCGTTACAAATGAGACATATCAACCCTTCGGAGTACTTATGCCTCCGCCCTGAAGTTGCTATAGTTTTTGGGTTGAAGTGTCGCGCGGGAACAGAGCTGGTTTAGCCTCGGCCCAGCCGGCAAAGAAGGGTGTCAGAAGGCTGCCGGGCGTTGATCGGCTCTGGCCGCATTGGTGTGCATGGGATTGTCTTTCGTACGCTACAGAATGTTGCCGTGTGTGCAAATATAGAATTGCATTGCAATTACACCTAATGAAATTTGTTAAAACTGCTGTTTTGACGCCTTTTTGTGGAAAACTTTTTGGTTTTCGGCTTAATTTTTAAGGTTTTGTTGGCAAACTGGCGGTTTGATAAGAGCGCTTTTAACAGAAAGAAAAACCTGCCCGCGCCAGCTGTCATTCGGATGGCGGGGCAGGCGCGGGGTAAATAAGAACAACGCTAAGAATTCATAGCGGCCTGTTTTGTTCAGCCCGGTTACCTGGCTAAATTAACCCGCTCACACTGTTGCGGCAAAGGAAAATGCGCCGGGGTACGAAGGCAGTAAATAATAGCCTGCGCCGGCTTCGTGAATGGCCTTGCGAACCGCGAACCGCGACCTGCCATCCCCTTTTCACAATAATCCCCTACCTTTGCAGCCAAATGGAAAAACTGAGCCATGGCTGAACCATCCAAATACGGCCTGCGCGGCGTTTCCGCCACCAAGGCCGACGTGCACGCTGCGATCAAAAACCTGGACAAAGGGCTGTACCCCAACGCATTCTGCAAAATCCTGCCCGATGTGGCCGCCGGCGACCCGGATTACTGCAACATCATGCACGCGGATACGGCGGGCACCAAAGGCAGCCTGGCCTACCTGTACTGGCGGGAAACCGGCGACCTGTCCGTCTGGGAGGGCATCGCCCAGGACGCCATCGTCATGAACCTGGACGATATGGCCTGCGTGGGCTGTACCGACAACATTCTGCTGTCTTCCACCATCGGGCGCAACAAAAACCTCATCCCCGGCGAAGTGATCAGCGTTATCATCAATTACGCCGCCCGCTTCGCCGAGGAGATGGCCCGGCACGGCGTCGGGATACACCTGGCGGGGGGCGAGACTGCCGACGTGGGCGACATCGTCCGGACCATCGACGTGGGCTACACCGCCTTTGCCCGCATGAAGCGCTCCGGCCTGATCGTCAACGACATTCAGGCCGGGGACGTGATCGTCGGCCTGGCTTCCTACGGGCAGGCTTCCTACGAAACCGCCTATAACGGCGGCATGGGCAGCAATGGCCTGACTTCGGCCCGGCACGACGTCTTCGGCCACATCTACGCCAAAAAATATCCGGAAAGCTATGACCCCGCCACGCCGGAGGATGTAGTCTACGTGGGCCGCAAAAAACTGACGGACGAAATCGACGTCGGCGGAGAAACCGTGACGGCCGGCAAACTCGTGCTATCGCCCACCCGCACCTACCTGCCGGTGCTGAAAAAGTTGCTGGCAGAGCTGAAAGGCGAAATCCACGGCCTGATCCACAATACGGGAGGCGGGCAAACCAAGGTGCTGCACTTCGTGGAAAACAAAACCATCATCAAGGACAACCTGCTCCCGCTGCCGCCTTTATTCCAACTCATCCATGAAGAATCCGGCACCGATTGGAAAGAAATGTACCAGGTATTCAATATGGGCTGCCGCCTGGAGGTTTATCTTCCGGAAAAACATGCGCAGCAGGTGGTCGACATCGCCAGGAGTTTCCATATCGACGCCCAGGTGGTGGGCAGGGTAGAGGAGGGGAAGGGCAAAGGCCTGAGGATCAAAAGTAAGCATGGTGAATTTGTTTATTAGCCTGTCTATACGTAGCCTTGCCTGGAAAGTGGGCAGCACAGGGGCTTCCGGGGGCCATGGCGTCGGTGTACGTGCCCCGCAACAACAATATTGCTCTATAACAATATAACTACATGACCCGCCAAGAAAAAGCAAACGCCATCGCCAAAATCCTGGACGAACTGTACCCCGAAGTCCCCATCCCCCTGAACCACCAGGACCCCTACACCCTGCTCGTCGCCGTCCTGCTCTCCGCCCAATGCACCGACGAACGGGTCAACAAAGTTACGCCACACCTCTTTGAGCTAGCCGACAACCCCCACGACATGGCCGAACAAAGCGTGGAGGACATCCAGTCCGTCATCCGCCCCTGCGGCCTGGCCCCCCGCAAGTCGCAGGCCATTTACGACCTTTCCCATATCCTCATCGAAAAGCACGGCGGGCAGGTACCCCGGGACATGAAAGCCCTGGAGGCCCTGCCGGGCGTCGGACACAAGACCGCCTCGGTAGTGATGTCGCAGGCTTTTGGGGAACCGGCATTCCCGGTCGATACCCATATCCACCGCCTGGCTTACCGCTGGACGCTCAGCACCGGAAAGAACGTAGAAAAAACAGAAGCCGACCTGAAAAAAGTTTTTCCCAGAGAAAAATGGAACAAGCTGCACCTCCAGATCATCTACTTCGGGCGGGAATACTGCCCGGCAAGAGGGCACGACCCGAATAAGTGCCCGATATGCAGTAAGTACGGGAGGAAGAGCCTGTTCAGTTGAAACACACCTTAAAAGGGCTGCAATTCTGATGACTCCGGCGTGAGTTCAGGGCCCCCGTACATCGTACACGCAATAACTCCCCCTGCTCCCGTACATCCCTGAATCGAGTTCGGGGCAGGCGTACACAACCCCGCCCCATCCTGTCCAACATCAGGCGGGGTGCCCCTAAAAAGGATACCCAAACCCCAGGTTGAACGATACGATATCCGTAAACTTCAGCCCGCTCCGCCCTCCGTCATCCCGGAAATCCCGGAACCAGTAGTCCTGCCAGTTGCCGGTTCCGTTGCTGGAAGGCATGGGGGTGGCGTGCCGCAGCTTAACGGCCATATCCAGCCGCAGGATGAAGTAGGAGAAGTCCAGCCGCAGGCCGAAGCCCCCGCCTACGGCGATTTGCCTGTAGAACGGCTCATTGGTAAACACGGTATTCTCCCCCATATTGTCGGTACAGCTGTACTGTCGGCTTCGGAGCAGGAACTGCGAGCCGCAGCGGGCCGTATCCCGCCGGAAAGACCAGATGTTGCCGGCGTCCAGGAACAAGGCGCCGTTGACGACCCAGAAAATATTGAACCGGTATTCGAGATTGGCCTCCAGGCGGATGTCGCCGGATTGGTAGAGGCGGGTGTTGAAGGTGCGGTCAAAGGACAGGGTATCCTCGAAAGCGCCGGGCCCGAGCCCGCGGGGCGCCCAGGCGCGGATGCTGTTGGGCCCGCCGGCGTAGAACTGCTTGACGTAGGGCACGTCGGTCGTGTAGCCGAACGGCCGGGCAACCCCGGCAGCCAGGCGCGCCGCCAGTGACCGTTTGGGAGAGTAGGACCAGTATTTTCGAAGGTCTATCTGAGTGCGCATATACTGGGAAAAATCGACCCGCACCCCCTCTCTGAAGCGCAGCCGGAGGGTGTCCTGCACCAGAGAGAATGCGTTGTAAATGGCGTTTCCCGCCCATACCTCCGCGCCGGCCAGTTCCAGGTTGAAGCCCACATAATGGGAGTTGCCCCGCCGGTTGGGGCGGCCGTTGTGGACGAAGTTGAGGTCGCGGAACAGGAAGCTGGCGAAGAGCTGGTCGCCGAAGGAGCGGGCCAGGAAGGGGTTGAGGTCGAGGATGGAGTTGAACCGGGTGGTGGTGACCGGGCGCAGGTAATCCAGGCCGATGTGGTTGATCAGGAGGCGCTGGTTGCGCTTGCGGGGGAAGTCGAACCCGAAAGTGCCCGTAAACAGGTCGTACTGATAAAAGTCGAGGATGAGCAGGTAGTTGTAGCTGGCCGAAAGGCGGGTGGCGGCGTTTTCCTGCAGGGATTTGTAGAAATTGTCGTTGACGAACAATTCCCGCTTTCCGATTTTCGGCCGGTTGAGCCGCCGCCAGATGCCCAGGTAATCGGTAAAGCGGGGCAGGTAGAGGTCGGCCTGGAGGCGAAGGTCTACGGTGTTCCAGAAGCGTTTTTCGGCAATGGCATTGGGCGCCGGGTTGAATTCTACCCCGGCGGAGATGTCGGTGATCAGCAGCTCGGCCCCCTTGAGCAGGTTGCGGTTGCGCAGGGAGGGGCTGGCGGAAAGCCCGATGAGGTTGCCCGCACCGGAAGCGTTGCGGCTGGCGTAGTTGAGCTCGAAATCCAGGCCGAGTTCCATTTTTTTGTGCTGGGTCAGCTCGATGCGGATGTCGAGCCGGCTGCCGTCCTTCGGGTCCGGTTCCTGTTTGATGCGGACGAAGCGGAAGACGCCCAGGGCGGTGAGTTGCTGGTTGGTCAGGTCGAAGTCTCTCTGGCTGTAGAGTTCGCCCTGCCTGATGTACAGGTTTTCGAGGATAGTCTCCGGTTTTATCCGAAAGTTGGGGCGGGGAGCAAGGAACCGCATGTCCCGGATCGTGGAATCGTAGAGTATGGTATCCTCCTGCCCCGGAAAATAATCCATATAAATGGTGATATCGTCGATGGTGTATGCCTGGTGGGTGCTGTCGTCAAAAGGCGGCAGCACTTCCAGGAACAGCCTCCCTTTTTTGCCGCCCACGGTCGTGTCTGCTTCCAGGGGGGCCACGTAATTGGCGTAGAAATTGGCATAGCCGTTGTTTCGCAAATGCCGGACGATCCGGTCTCGTTCCCGGTCGTATAATTTCCCGTCGATACCGGCGCCGGGGCGGAGCAGGGTGCGCCCTGATATTTTTTGCAGTTCGCGGTTGATCAGGCTGTCTTTGCTGTAAAACAGGGCGGTGTCGATGGTGAATTGCTGCTTCGGGTCGGCGTAATAGGTGATGTAGATTTTTTTCCGGCGCACATCGGGCACGGAAAACACTTCGGCGTTGAAGAATCCTTTATACTGGAGTAAGAATTTCATGGATTCCTCCGTAGCTTTGGTCAGTTGGGGGTCGTAGATCGCAGGCGGCTCCGCGATGACCCGCTGCTGCCAGCGGTCGAACTTGGTGGTGTCTTCCGGATCCTGGGTCGCAAAATAGAACCACTCTCTGGGAATGAAAAAAAACTTGCCGTTTTCCTTTTGCTTGTAGAGGGCAGACAGCTCGTACTTCAGCTCCCTTTTCCGGTTGATATTGCCTTTGCTTTCCAGCTTGATGCTGTTACCTTTGAGCAAATACTGATCTCCTGGAATGTACTTGGAGGTATTACAGGCGGATAGCATCGTTGCTGTAAGCGTAAACCCTAAAATGTATTTTGCAAATTGCTTCACCGACATTGCAATATCAATTCCTGATGACGCTTTCGAAAAACAATGTGAAATTCATCAAATCCCTTCGCTTGAAAAAGTTTAGGCAAAAGTATAATAATTTCATTGTCGAAGGGGATAAAATGGTCCGGGAGTTGCTGGAGCAACGGCCGGGGCAGGCCGTCGCCCTCTACGCCCTGGAAGGCTGGCTGTCCGGAGCGGAGGAGGCACGGGCTGTCCCCCCGGAAAAGCGGTTCTGCGTCTCTCCTGCCGAACTGAAGAAGATTTCTAACCTCAGCACGCCCAATCAGGTGGCCGCGGTGGCGGTGATCCCGGAGGTGAAAATGGAGGATGTGCAGCCGGCAGGTACGCTGTCCCTTTACCTCGACGGCATTCAGGATCCCGGCAACTTCGGCACCATCCTGCGCATTGCCGATTGGTTCGGCATTTCCTGTGTCTTCTCTTCTCCCGATTGCGTGGACGCCTACCATCCCAAAGTCATCCAGGCGACGATGGGCGCTTTCCTGCGGGTATCCTGTATCGAGATGGATATAACCAGCATTTTGAAGCTATATCCCGGTTTGCCGGTTTACGGCGCCGTCATGGACGGAGAGGATGTGTTCCGCGCCGACCTCGACGGGGCCAGGGGTTTGCTCGTGATCGGAAATGAGGGGCGGGGGATCACGCCGGAGACAGAGCGCCTTTTATCGCACCGCATCTCCATCCCGGCGGCTGCCCACAGCCGGGCGGAGTCCCTGAATGCAGCGGTAGCAGCGGGGATTTTGTGCGCGGTGTTTCGGGACAGGCAGGGTAAAGCGCAGTTGTAAAGCAGCTGCGCCTATAACAATTTCTTCAACTCCCGCTCAATCTGCTCCGCCCCCCGGAGGTTCACCGCAGCGATGTTGCCCTCCCGGTCGATCAGGAACGTCCGGGGAATGCTCCGCACGCCGTACGTGGCAGCCGGGGCCGACTCCCACTTCTGCAGGTCGCTGACGTGGTATTCCCACTTCAGGTTATCCTGTTTGATGGCTTCCACCCAGCGTTGCTTTTGGTTTTCCAGATATTGGCTGGCCGCCTCTTCGTTGCCGAAGCGGGTGCGGGTGCGCGAATCGATGCCATCCAGAGAAACGCTGAACACTGTAAAGCCCTGGGCCTTGTATTTGTCATAAACCTTGACCACGTTCGGGTTTTCCCGGCGGCACGGGCCGCACCAGCTGGCCCAGAAGTCGAGCAGCACGATCTTGCCTTTGAGGTCGGACAGAGAATATTCCTTGCCGTTGGGGTTGGGCAGGGAGATATCGGGGGCTGGCTGCCCGACCTGGATCAACTGGTCGGCCATCTGGGACTGATACTGGCGCTCCACCGCCGAAATAAACTTGGCGTATTCCTGGCTGGCCTCCGAGGCGGGGTCCAGTTTTTCCAGCGCTTTTTTCTGGGTGTCCAGGAATTGCCCGGAAGCGCCCAGGGAACGGTAAGCTACAAAGGCGCCCAGCTCGGGGTTGGAAACAGTATCGACAAAAGCGTCGATATCGCTGGCATTGAACTGCCGGTTGAACAAGCCTTTCATGATCCGGGCCAGCACCTGGCTGTCCTCAGAACCGGCAACCGAGAATTCGTAATTCTGGATCGTCGCCAGGTCTCCGGCGATCACTACCTTTTTTTCGGAGCCGTCCATCGCGAGGTTGACCCGCTTGGCACCCAGGCGCAGCTGATAGATGCCGGCGGGAATGCCTTCCGGAAACGTAAACTCGAAATTTCCGTTGGCGTCGGCTTCCGCTTTGGCCAGTACGTTGCTGGCTTTCCCGATCATCACCTGGTCCAGGAAAACCTGGATGTTCTGAGCATTCTTGATCTCTCCTGTTATCACAGTTCCTTTCACAGGGGTTTCGCATTGCCAGGCGGTAAGAGCTATAACCCCAGCGATAAGAAGTAATGCGGTCTTTCTCATGTCCAGCAGGATTTTTATGTTGTTTAACGGAATGTATACCGGCGCGCGGATAGTTTTGTCCCGACAAAACCGTCCAGGCCAGCATATACTGGCCTCGCTTGTTTTTGCAGAGAAAAAATCAGCGTGCGTCAGTATAGTAAATGAAACGTCATTGAAATTTATATGGTTTACCAGTTTGCCCTTGCCGTCCGGAACAACCTGGCGTGGCCGGAACGGGCTCGCCCCGGTCCGGATCCTGAGCCGCAAAGATAAATAAGTATCAGGATATTTCAACCGGCATTCGTCAGGGTGTTTCGCAGGGCAGGCTTTAACGGACAAGGTAGTTGATGTAGAAGAAGACGACCAGGTAGATCCACAGGGCGTCCAGGAAGTGCCAGTAGACGGTCAGCAGGCGCAGTTTGAGGCGTTTCTCCGGGTCGGAGAAATAGACCAGCACGCTCACGGGTTCCTTCATGCGCTTGCGCGCCGTCCACAGGAATACGGCGAGGAAAGGCAGCCCGGCAATGACGTGGGCGAAATGCAGGCCGGAGATGACATAGAGGTAGCCCGCCGAGTTGTCGGTATGGATGTAGACCTGGTTGGCAAACAGTTGCCCCCAGCCGATCAACTGCAGCCCCATGAACAGGAGGGACAGCAGGATAGTGGCCGCCAGGGCAAGCTGATAGTTCCCGGTCTTGTCGGCCTTGTAAGACCGCCGGGCCCATACCATGGTGGCGCTGCTGGCCAGAAGGACAACCGTGTTGAAGATAAAAATGTCGGGAAGCCGGATGGGCGGCAGTTGGTTCTGAACCCTGGTGTAAATGAAGGCGATGGTGAAGGCCAGAAAGAGCGCCGTTATGCCGAAGAGCACCAGCGTCAGCAATACGTTGTAGGGGTGAAAGGCGAAAGAATCGTATTCACTGTTGAAGTCCTTCTTATTGTCCTTATCGGGAGATGTCTGGCTCATATGTTCTGGTCTGGCCGGCTTCGCGCCGGCAGCGTTTACTACAGTACTTGACCTCTTCCCAGCAGCGCGCCCACTTTTTGCGCCAGGTGAAGGGGCGGCCACAGTGCAGGCAGTCCTTCTGCGGCAGATTTTCCTTTTTAATATGCCTGGGCACGAATTTTTCCAGGCTAAACAGTTTAAGCCCTTAAAGGTTTTAACCATTTTTCTTTAATTTTCGGGCCGATGAAGTGTCACAAATGTCAGACCAGCCTGCCACCCGGCGCCCGTTTTTGCTTTAATTGCGGCGCCCCGCAGCCGGAAGCGCCCAAACGGGAGGCCAAGCCGCCCCCCAAACCTATGGTCGACCTGGACGGCGACATAGAAAAACAACTGGTGGAGCTTTTCTTTCAGGCATTGCGGCTACGGGTGGAAGAAGAACACCGGGAGGAACAGTTCCAGGCTTATTCCGAACGCCTCTATGAATCGGGCTTTCGGGATACGGTATACCGGAAAGCCTCCCATCTGGCGGAGGAACTGCGCGCTTTGCAAAAAAAAAGCGCCGCCACCCCCCGGGAGGCCAACCGCCGCATCGTGGAGTCCTTTGAAGAGCAGCTCGATTACTTCATCATCCACCACTGCCAGGATATCAACGACACCCCTTTGCCCGAAGCCATCCTGCGCTGGCAGGGCATGGGCCGGGAAGATGTCGACCTGTTTCAACTGGCCCTCGACTACCTCGACTTCGCCGGCGAGCCCGATGAAACTGTATATACTGATTTCCTGAAAATGCCGGTGGACAAGCTGAAAAACGCCGGCAGGTTTTTCCTTTTCCCCGAAAAAGAGGAACGCATCTTTTTCATCTGCGACCAGAGCCTGCTCGGCTCCTGTCGGGAGGGTTTCGCGCTGACCGGCCGGGCGCTGTACTGGAAGGCCCAGTTGCAAACAGCCCGGAAAGCGCCCTATGCCACCCTGGAGAGCGTACGCCGGGAAAAAGGCTGGCTGCTGGTGAACGGCCACTTTTTCAACGCCAACCCGTCCCTCAACCTCAAAATGATGAAGCTGCTGAAAAAGCTGAACCGGCTGTTCCGGTGATTGGCACGGGAGACGGTGTTGCGGTGTTGAGGTGTTGCGGTGTTGCGGCCTCAATACCATAACACCGCAACACCATAAAACCTCAGGACAACGTTATCCTCACCTTCCTGGTAGCCGGATACCCCACACAGGTTTGTATCACGCCCTGGGTGGACTGGCTGCTGACCGGCCCTTCCGGCAGGTACATGACCACTTCCCCTTCCAGGCAGCGGGCGGTACAGGTGGTGCAAATGCCGCTGCGGCAACTGTACGGCAGGTCGAGGCCCGCCTCTTCTGCCGCTTCCAGGACCGATTGGCCGGCCCTTACCGGAAAAGAGGACTCGCTGCCGTTGACGGCCAATACCGCCTTCCCGTCCGGAAACTGTGCGGCGGGCGGCCGGTAGGGAGGCGTGACGGTGAACACTTCCTTGTGGATCTTGCTTTCCGGATGCCCCAGAAAACGAAGGGCATTTTCGGATTTCAGCATCAGCCCCGGCGGGCCGCAGAGGTAGAAATCGACGGCGGAGGCATCGGCCGGCAGGTTTTTTTGAAGGAGTTCTTCCAGAAGCGCGTTGCCCAGGCGCCCGGAAATAACCTGAGCCCGGCTGGCTTCCGCAATAGCGGATAAATCGCCCCCGGGGTTGCTGAGCAGCAGCACGGCCCGGAACCGCTCCGGGTAGAGGTGAAGCCAGTGGCTTAGTTCCTCCCGGAAAATAAGGGTCTTCTCATCCCGGTTGGCGTAAACCAGGACGGCCTGAAACCGGGGCGTGCAGGCCAGCGCGTATTTGATAATGGAAAAAATGGGGGTGATGCCGCTCCCCCCGGCCACCATAAACAAATGATGGGGTTGGTTTTGAGGAACCGGAAGGACGAACTGGCCGGCGGGCGGCAAGGCTATGATCTCATCTCCCGGACAGGCATTTTCCACCAGATAGGATGAGGCCTGCCCGTTGGGCTTGCGCTTGACGGTAATGGTAGGGTAGGGGTCCACCCCGGGGCTGGAAGATAAAGAATAGGACCTCCGGGTTTCCCTGCCCTGGAATTGAAGCAGCAAGGTCAGGAACTGGCCCGGCTTGTAGGAGAAATAATTGTCCATAGGCTGAAGTACCAGGCTGGCAACATCCGGGGCTTCCATCCGCTTTTCGAGTATTTTGAGGTGTATCCTGTTTCTCATGTATGTGGTAAAGGTATTTCTGGCTTGGGAATAAAGACTAAATATACTTTCTTTACGGTTTATTTGGAATTAAGTTCGCTTTGCAAACAAGGCAAATTTTCGCATGTTCTAAAAACAATGACGGCAGTTTTTGCCTTCTCTTTTGTGTGCTGCCGTTATTTGCACTATATTTAAGGACACACCCAATTGCGTTAACCGGCGGGCGCCCAGCCCCGCAAATGCCAAAAACAGAACCACTTTATGGATACAGCAACAGGTAAAAAGAAAAAAACAGACAACAAAAAAACATCGAAGCCGGCAAAATCCAGTTACAGCAAGGAAATGTACCTCAACTGGTACGAACTCATGCTCCGGATCCGCAAGTTTGAAGAACGGGCGCTGATGATGTACGGCCAGCAAAAAATCCGCGGCTTCTGCCATGTATACATTGGCCAGGAGGCCATCGCTGCCGGAATGGAATCCGCCATCCGCCGGGAGGACGCCATCGTGACGGCCTACCGCCAGCACGGCATCGCCCTGGGCAGGGGGTGTTCCACCGACGCCTGCATGGCCGAGCTGTTCGGAAAGAAAACCGGCATCGTTAAAGGCAAGGGCGGCTCCATGCACTTCTTCTCTGCCGAACACCGGTACTTCGGCGGCAACGGGATCGTCGGCGCCCAGATTCCCATCGGCACGGGCATCGCCTTTGCTGAAAAGTATAAAGGGACGGATAACCTCTGCGTCACCATGTTCGGAGATGGCGCCGCCCGCCAGGGGGCCTTGTACGAATCCTTCAATATGGCGATGAGCTGGAAGCTCCCCGTCCTCTACGTCGTGGAAAACAACGGATATGCTATGGGCACCAGCGTCAAGCGGACCAGCAACGTCACGGAACTGTACAAGCTGGGGCAGTCTTTCGACATGCCCGGCGAGCCCGTAGACGGCATGGACCCGGCGGCAGTCCACGAGGCGGTTTCCAAAGCGGCAGAACACATCCGCGCCGGCAACGGGCCCTTCCTGCTGGAAATGCGCACCTACCGCTACAAAGGGCACTCCGTATCCGACCCCGCCAAATACCGCACCAAGGAGGAAGTCCAGGAATACAAAGACCGCGACCCCATCAAGATGATCGAGGAAGCTACCCTGAAAGAATCGGTAGCTACCGAAGAAGACATCAAGGCCATCCAGGACAAGATCAAGCAGGAGATCGCCGACGCCGTGAAGTTCGCCGAAGAGTCGGACTTCCCGGACCCCTCGGCATTGTGGGAAGACAACTACGTCCAGGAGGATTATCCTTTCATCATGGACTGAGTACATGGACTGAATTAATGAATGAGTGAATGACTGAATATCCGGGGGCTTAGCCATGTTTTAATGTCTCAATATTTCTGTCAACGTACTTAAGGACCTCTTAATATAACATCCGGAAGCGAACGGCGACAGGGTTCTCACTCCCTGCCGCCGTTTTTTTATAGTAAAAAACCCCTGGATAGAAAACTTTATTTATTTTTGCGTGGCTTTTTCAAACCGGACTGAAAATTGACAACTAAAATGGCAAGAAGAAAAAGAAATCAGAAGAAAGCGGATGAGACCTTAGTGGATATTGTTGAGGTTAGGGACAGTGCCCAGAGTTTTGTCGATGAGAACCAACGCCTGATCTTCGGTGCCCTGGTCGCCCTGGTGCTTGTCGTCGGCGGTGTTTTTGCCTACAACAACTTTTATAAGAAGCCCCGCCAGGCGGAAGCTGCCGAACAGATATCCAAAGCCCAGGAGCAGTTCGAAAGGGATTCCTTTGCCCTGGCGCTGACCAACCCGGGCGTGGGTTACATGGGCTTCATCGATATCATTGAAAATTACGGAGGCACCGCCGCCGGGAACTCCGCCAAATACTATGCCGGCATCTCTTACCTCAACCTTGGCAAGTACGAGGCCGCAGTCGATTACCTGAAGGATTTCAGCGCAGAAGGCACGATCACCCCGATCATGAAGAACGGTGCCCTGGGCGACGCCTACTCCGAGCTGAATGATTTCGACAACGCCATGAAGTACTACAAAAAGGCAGTCAACGAAACCGAAAACGACTTCCTCACGCCCTATTACCTCAAAAAAGTGGGCCTGCTGCACGAACGCAACGGCAACTTTGCCGAAGCTCAGAAAGCCTACCAGGAAATACTGGACAAATACCCGGATTCCGCAGTGGGCAGGGATATTGAAAAGTATATTACCCGCGTCGCAGCAAAAGGCTAGAATATGTACCCCTCAAGGGGTTGATTTTCACGCGGAGGCGCGGAGTTGCCCGGTCGTTTTGTCCCATTTACTCTGTGCCTCTGCGCGTGTTTTCCTAAGTACCACAAACCCAACATCATGGTCAGTGCACTGAAAAACCTTTCCGATTACGACGAAAGCAACGTTCCTTCTGCCGAAGGCCTGTCCTTTGGGATTGTCGTCTCCGAGTGGAATGCCAAAGTCACGCATGCGCTCTATGAAGGTTGCTACGACACGCTCATCCGCCATGGCGCAAAGGAGGAAAAGATTCACCTCCTGCAGGTCCCCGGTTCCTTTGAGCTGACCGTCGGCGCCAAGATGCTGGCAGATGAACACAAGGTAGACGCAGTTATTTGCCTGGGATGCGTCATCAAGGGAGAGACGAAACATAACGAGTATATCAACCAGGCTGTGGCAACTGGCCTGACCAGCCTGAGCATGTTCTACAGCCGCCCCTTCGTGTTCGGCGTACTGACGCCCGATACCGAAGAGCAGGCGCTGGACCGGGCCGGCGGGAAACACGGCAACAAGGGCGTAGAAGCTGCCGTGACGGCCATCCGTATGGCAAACCTGAAAAAAGCCATGAAGGGGGGCAAGCCGAAGATTGGGTTTTAGCCCTTAGGGAATGGTTGCCAACAATATAGCAATATAACAATATAACAATATAACAATATAACAATATAGCCATCCCCCCCCTACACCCGCGCCATCCGCTGCAGCAACAAATGGTCAGCCAGCACCAGGGCAGCCATCGCCTCTACGATGGGCACCGCCCGGGGCACCACGCAGGGATCATGCCTTCCTTTTCCTTCCACGATTACTGCTTCGCCGGCCTCATTGACGGAATCCTGGGCGGGAACGATGGTGGCCACCGGCTTGAAGGCGGCCCGGAAGTAGATGTCCATCCCGTTGGAAATGCCGCCCTGTATGCCCCCGGAGTAGTTGGTGTCCGTGCGGATCGCTCCTTCGCCCTTGTAAAAGCGGTCGTTGTGTTCAGAGCCGCGCATTTTCACCCCTTCGAAGCCGGAGCCGTATTCGAAGCCCTTGCAGGCGTTGATGCTCAGCATGGCCTTTCCGAGGTCGGCGTGCAGCTTGTCGAAGGCCGGGGCGCCCAGGCCGGGGGGGCAGCCGGCAATGGCACAGCTGACCACGCCGCCGATGGTGTCGCCGGCTTTGCGGACTTCCCGGATCAGGGCTTCCATCTTTTCGGCCATTCCGGGGTCCGGGCAGCGGACGGGGTTGGATTCCACGAGGCTGAGGTCTAATTCCTGATAGGTTTTTTCCAGGGCCAGGCTTCCTACCTGGCTAACGTAGGCTCGGATTTTTATGCCGGTTTGCCGCAGAAGCAGTTTTGCGACCGCGCCCGCCGCCACCCGGGCGGCAGTTTCCCGGGCGGAGGAGCGCCCGCCACCCCGGTAGTCCCGGATGCCGTATTTGGCCTGGTAGGTGAAATCGGCGTGGGAGGGGCGAAACTTGTCGGCGATGTGGCCGTAGTCCCGCGAGCGGGCGTCGGCATTGAAGATCACCATGGCGATGGGCGTGCCGGTGGCCTTGCCTTCAAAGACGCCGGAGAGGATTTCCGCCTGGTCCTCCTCCTTGCGCTGGGTGACGATGCTGGACTGCCCCGGCCGGCGGCGGCGCAACTCCGCCTGAATAAAGCTTTCATCAACCGGCAGCCCGGCGGGGCAGCCGTCCAGGATAAGGCCGATCGCCCGGCCGTGGGATTCTCCGAAAGTAGTGACTTTAAATGCTTGTCCTAAGGTGTTGCCTGCCACGGTGTTTTAATTTAAAAACTTGTCAGGTTTTGCCGCCGGGGACTCTTCGCAAACCTGACAAGCTTATTCGGTAGGCCGCAAAGTTAACAAGTCGCGGGGAACTCTCAGGGGTTATTCTTGTTTTCTAAAAGCACAACCTGGCAGGCGAAAGGAGGTTTTCTGAAATTCGAGGCTTTTTTACTGCCGAATCCCTTATCTTCGCGCTGCTGAATAAATGGCAAACAGATGCAACTGTTACCCCGAGATTTGTACGAAAAGCTGGAGTTTGACAAGGTACTGGAACTACTGGAAAAAGAATGCCTGGGCGAGCTGGGCGTCGAAACAGTGAAAGGCCTCCGGCCGGCGGATGACATCAGCCTGATCGAGCGCAGCCTGAACGAGACCCGGGAGTTCCGGCTCTCCATGGATGAAAATGACCACTTCCCGATCTTTTCCTATTCCGTTGTTTCTGAAGAACTGCGCATGCTGGAGGTGGAAGGCTACGTCCTGCCCGAAGAAGGGCTACGCAATATCCGGAACGTCCTGGTTTTTACCCACCGCATTTTCCGCTTCTTCAAGGGAGCGCGCCGGGAAACCTATCCGGCGCTCTACGAGAACATTCGCGAACTGTCCTTCGACAAAGCCCTGATCGAATCCATCGAGAAGGTAGTGGACGAGGATGGGAACATCCGCCCGGACGCCTCCCCCGAGCTCCTGCGGATCCGCCGGCAAATCCAGGCCCGGCAAAAAGAACTGGAACGGCAGTTCCGCATCATCATCAACGAATACCGCAACAAGGGCTGGCTGTCGGACAATATCGAAAGCTTCCGGAACGGGCGGCGGGTGCTGAGCGTCCCGTCGGAACACAAACGCAAAATCCGCGGCATCATCCACGATGAATCCACCACCGGCAAAACGGCCTTCATCGAACCGGAAGCCATCATCGAGATCAACAACGACATCTTCGACCTGGAAACGGAAGAGCGCCGGGAAATCTACCGCATCCTGCGCGAGCTGAGCGCCGAGCTGCGCCCCTACGTCCCGCAAATCCGCATCTACCAGGACGTCCTGGGCCACTTCGATTTCGTGCAGGCCAAAGCCCGGCTCGCCCAGCAGATGCAAGCCGTGCAACCCAAGCTCTTCGACAAGCCTCATTTCGGCATCCAGCAGGGCAGGCACCCCTTGTTGTACCTCAAAAACAAAAGGCTGGAGAAGAAGACCGTGCCTTTCGACTTCCAGCTCCTGGGCAACAACCGCATCCTGATGCTGAGCGGGCCCAACGCCGGGGGCAAATCCATCACCCTGAAATCCGTAGGCCTGATGCAGCTCATGTTGCAGTCCGGCCTGCTCGTCCCCATGGATGAAGGCTCGGAAATGGGGGTTTTCCACAAAATGTTCGCCGATATCGGAGACCAGCAATCCATCGAGGACGACCTCAGTACCTACAGCTCCCGCCTGGAAAACATGCGCAACTTCCTGGAGCAGGCGGATAGGAACACGCTCGTGCTGATCGACGAGTTCGGCTCCGGCACCGACCCCAAGATCGGGGGGGCCATTGCCGAAGCCATCCTGGTAGAGCTTAACTACAAAAAGGTCTTTGGCGTCATCACCACCCACTACAGCAACCTCAAGGTCTTCGCCTTTAAGGCAAAGGGCATCGTGAACGGCTCCATGTATTTCGACAAGGAAAGCCTCTCCCCAACCTACGAGCTGCAGGTCGGCCGCCCGGGCAGCTCCTATGCCTATGAGATTGCCGAGAAAAGCGGCCTGAGCAAAAAAGTGCTGGACTACGCCAAACACCGCACCGGCAAAAACGAAAAGGCCGTCGACCAGTTGCTGGTGGACCTCCAGCAGGAGAAGCAGGAACTGGAAAGCAAACTCCAGGAGATGAAAGACCGGGAGGACAAGCTGGATAAGCTCATCAAAAACTACGAACAGCTGCACCGGGAGCTGGAATTCCGCCGGAAAAAGATGAAGCTGGAGCTAAAAGAACAGGCCCTCCAGCAGGCCGCCCGGGACAATAAAGAGATGGAACGGCTCGTCCGGGAGATCAAGGAACAGCAAAACATCGAAAAGGCCAAAGAAATAGCCATGCAGGCCCGGGAGGAACGCCAACAGCTGTCCGAAGAGGTCGGAGGCCTGCGGGAAGAGATTTATTACCAGCCGGTAGCCAAAGAAGAAAAGCACAAGGCGATTCAGGTGGGCGACTTCGTCAAGCTGCGCACCGGCGGCGCGACGGGCACCGTCGAGTCCATCGACCGCAACAAGGCAGTGGTCACCATGGGCCAGATGCGGATGACCATCAAACTGCGGGACCTGCAGCACGCCCGGGCGCCCCTGGAGGTTCAAAGCTCGAGGAGCGTACAGTCCGACACGGTCGCCCAGACGGCTACCTTCGAATCGAAACTGGATATCCGGGGGATGCGCTATGACGAGGCGCTAAAAGTCGTGGAAGACTTCGTCGACCAGGCCCTCATCTCCAATACCACCAGCCTGCAGATCGTCCATGGCAAGGGCAACGGCATACTGCGCAACGCTGTCCGGAAAAAACTGAAGGAATACAACGTAGATATGGACATCTGGCACCCCGAACAGCAACAGGGCGGCGACGGGGTGACTTTGGTGGAGATAAAATAAGGAGTGAAGGATTGGATTAGTGAATGAGTGAATAGAACAGTCCTGTAGAATAGTTGAATTCAGAAATCATACATCCCTTACTTCTATTCACTCATTCACTCATTCCCTCATTCCCTCAAAACATCTCCGTAGCCGCAAAGTGGAAGCTGGCTTCCCGGGCGGCGTTCTCGTCCGAGTCGGCGCCATGCACGGCGTTTTCTCCGATGCTTTTGGCGAACAGGGCGCGGATGGTGCCCGGGGCGGCCTTGGCCGGGTCAGTAGCGCCGATCAGCTCGCGGAAGGACTCCACGGCATTATCTTTTTCCAGCACGGCGGCGACGATAGGGCCGGAGGACATGAACTCCACCAGTTCTCCGTAGAACGGCCGTTCTTTATGCACTTCGTAGAATTCGCCGGCTTTTTCCGTCGACAGTTTGGTCAGCTTCATCGCTACGATCCGGAATCCCGCCTCGTTGATCTTGGCGAGGATGCCTCCGATATGGCCCGCCTTGACAGCATCGGGCTTGATCATGGTAAACGTTCTGTTGCCTGCCATTATGATATTAGTTTTTTTGTGTTTTTTTAAAAAGCGCTGCAAAAGTAAGGAAAGTGGCGGGAAGGGGGAAAAGAGGGCGGGTATTTTTGCGCTTTATTTTGCCGGCGAACGTTTCATTGGCACGTCGCTAAGTAAGTGGACAACAATTAGGGCTACCCGTCTAAGGCTGGACACTCCATGCCTCCTGTACACGCTCGGCCTCGACTCCGCTCGGCTTTCCCCTTTCTGCTGTCCAACCTTAGACGGATAGCCACAATTAGCGTAACAATATAACAATATAACAATATAACAATATAACAATATAGCCATATAACAATTGCCCCAGGAACAGAGCTGCAAGCCACGCTTTCGAAGCACCATTAGTTACTATAAATGTGTCCAACTACTTATAAATTTGTTCCCATTGCCAGCGGCCGTGCCGCGTCGGTGATGGCGCCGATTTTGGCTGCGAAGCCGGTGTGTTTTTCGACCTCTTCATCCGTTACGATGTGGATGTCCAGCAAGCCTTTGACCTGATGCCCGGTGCGCAGGAAATAGATGTATTCCAGGCTGTTGCCCCAGCCTTCCAGCCAAAGCGTCAGGTCGTTGCGCTGAGCGGCCGTGCCGGCGAAATGAAGGATCAGGTCAATATCGCTGTACAGCCCCGCCGTAGCGTTTTTGGCGCTGCCGAAAAGATAAATCCCTTTAACGCCAAACCTCTCCGGGTCGAGCCGGGCTGCAACCTGCTCTGCCGCGCTCTGCCGCCAGCGCCAGTAGAAGCCGGTATCCTTGCCGCTTTTCGGCAATACCGTCCTTTCCTTTTCAGCGGGGGTGCCCGAAGGTTTCGCAAACAAGGCAACCGCTTTATTTTCCTCTGCATTCATCAGCACCTTCAGGACATGGCCGCCGGTACAGGCCGGCACGTCGATGACTTTGACGGCATCCGACAAGTGAGCTGATTCGGGAAGCAGGCCGGCCAGGATGTTGGGCGACCCCTTAAAGAAGGATTCATTGAAGATATTGCCGCGATCGTCGGGGTATAGGGGCAGGTACCGAATATCGGCTTCGACCAGATCCTGGAAAAAATGGGTGCCAAAAGACAGTTCCGGGACGTATTCCCGGCGCATCCTGGCAATCTCGATCAGCATGGCAGTGTTGTTAATGTCGGAGTAGGTGACGCTCACGCCGAGTTTGATATCGCCCCGGCTGCCCCACCGGCCGGGCCCCATCAGGATGAACTGCCTTTTGGGCAGCACCTTGTTCAGGCGCCCTACGGCTTTGCCCACGGCGGCGAGCGCCGAATAGTCGGGCAGCTCACTGTATTTCAGGGGGTCGATGTATACGATGTGTGAAATATTGGGCACAATGCCATTGGTCACGTGCTTGCTGGCGGTAAAAGCCAGGCTGCTTTCCGGGATGTCATGCGGGATTTCGGCCGGCTTGTCGATTTTGCCGAAGCTTTGGGGGCGGCACTGCAGCAGATAGAAGTGTTCGCCGTCGTGGGCGAACTCGATATCGACGGGAAAATGCAGTTCCTTCTGAAGGACAGACATAATCGACCGGATAACCGGGATGAAGTCCGTGTTTTGGATCAGGCCGTTGAAGGTGACGATGAAGTTGTCCTCTCCGAAATGCATCCCGAGCCGGTGGGGTTGCTGAACGTGGTTATCCGCGATTCTGGACACGATCTGGTGGATGGCCGGGTAATCCCTGCCGTGCTGCCGCAGCAGTTCCTGGATGTCGAGCGTTTCCAGCTTTCGGTTTTCCAGGTTGATCACATCGATCTTTTTCGGGGAGTACCGCACGATATCCTCGATCGTCACATTGACGCTCAGGCCGGGTTTTCCGGGCGCCACGAGCACGGGATAATCATCGCTCAGCCGGTCAACCGCCCGGGTGCCCAGGCCGGGCACCAGCCGGGCCAGGCCGTCTTCCTTTTCGATCCTGCCCGACCATTTGTAATTGTTGTCAGAAAAAGCCACCCCGGCAAAGGCGGGAAAGAAATAGGGGCCAACCCTCTGGCCCACCACTTCCTGGATCAGGATGCCCATTTCCTCATCGTAGTCCAGCAGCCCTCTTTCAATGCGGTATTCCATGGGGTCGGGCCCGAAGGTGGAAGCATATACCTCTGCGATGGCATCCGTGAGTTCTTCTAACCTTTCCTTTTTCGTTCCCTGGTTGGAAATAAACAGGCTTTTGTATTTGCCGGCAAAGATGGCCTCCGGCTGGTCTTCCAGCAGGCTGGTACTCCTGATGACCAGGGGGACATCGGCGAAGTCGTCCAGCATCTGGCTGAGGGCTTTCAGCATCTCGGAAGGGAAGGCGGAATTTTTAAAGACCAGGGAGACAAAGGAGTACTCTTTGCGGATTTGTTCGATGTCCTTGAATTTCTGTTCTACAATATCTTCCAGGTTGTTGTATTTGATAAAGTTCAGGATGCCGTCAGAAGTGATGTACCAGGTTTTAGGGACGAGAAACTTCCTGGAATAATCGTCGCTGAATTCGGATTTGTTCAGGATTTGCTGAGACAGGAACAGGCCGGAGCTCTTTCCGCCGAGCTTGCCGTGGCTGTCCACGGGGTGGATGACTTGGTTGACCAGGCCATGGATGTCATCCAGCCCAATAAATTTTTTGGCGGTTTTGATGAATTCATTCTGGTTGCTGAGCAGGCGCCGGATCAGGATGATCCTCAGGCTCTTTTCCCGGTTGGGCGGCAGTTCCAGCCCGTTGGCTTTGAGGTGGTAGTAGCGGGCGAGGGCGGCGCTGATCTCCTCAAAGGACGAACCCGTATTATTCAGGGTGTTGACCAGGAAAGCCGACTGGTCTTCCTTTATCCAGCGGCTGATATTGTCGATGATTTCCTGTTCGCCCAAATGTTTGCTGGCCAGTTCGAAGATCTGTTTGCTGCTGGCAATGAAATCCTTCATGGGCCTGGCCTGATAGGGGAAATTGGACTCCTTCTGTACGTCCAGCTCATCTCTGGCGCCGGCACTGAACAGGTCGAACAGTTGCTCGCTTTCCGTTATGCCTTTCCAGCACAGGTAATTCACCATTTTCTGGGAAATGCGGATGAGCAGCCGGGGGTCGGTTTTTTTCAGGATATCCAGGACTGCCGCCCACCCGAACCGTTTTTCCTGTACCTGTTTCCCGTTGGCTTCGAAAACGGATTTGAGCTGCTTGTGCAAAAAATAGCTGCTTATTAATTCAGCTATGCTCCGCATCAGTTTTTGCTCTTCCTTCAGGAAGGGGCCGTAGTCGCAAGGAGGCCTTTTCTCGGTATAATACACCTGCACTTTGCCCACCTTTTCATTATAGGCCACGATGTCGGATTCCAGCAGCCACTCCGTTTCCCGGAAGGCGGAGGACTGGGCCTGCATCTGGCGGTAGATTATTCTGGCCACGCAGATGTCCGGATATTGCCAGCCGGAGGGTATGGCCTGAATAATACCATTCAGCACAGCGCCGGTGTCTTTGCCTATGTCGCTCAGCAACTCCTGGATTTCATACAAACAGTTGAGTTCCTTGGCCCTTTCCTGCAACTGATTGATCAAACTATCGGAAATATGGTCCTTGCTCATGCGTATTTGCCTCCCTTTTTGTAACCACTACTAAATACCTTTCAGGATGACCCCTCTGCCCGTTTTCCCGTCTGCTTTAATCTTCAGCGGCGCGCCGGTTACCACATGTTTGACGAAGGGGGTTTCTTCAGCCGTCCTGAGCTGTGCTATCCAATCCATGTCAAAAGCATGCTCGTGCGGATAAGGGATCGAAAAATAGAACACCCGCAAACTGGCCACGTTGTGAAAGAAGTGAGAACCCTGGCTCATATCCTGGCGCTGGTGTTCGCCGGCCGCTTCGACGATGACCCTGGCGCCGGAAATCTGGCTCCAGCCCACCGGGATGCCGGCCCAGGGGTCGGTGGTGCCCCAGCGGCCATACCCGATGAGCAGGTAAGGCCTCCTGGCGGCAACCAGCGCCCGGTTGATCTTTTCCAGTTCTTCCCCAATCTGAAAGGCCTGCCGGGGGTCCGCTTTCTGTGATTTCACAAAAACAATATCGCTGATATTGTCCACCTGGCCATTGCCCATCACCCGGCCGGAAGCAATAACTGCCTGCGGGCTCCGCAAATCCTCCTCCGAAACATTTATTGTGCCGTTGGAAACAGCCAGAGGGCGAACCTGCAAAAACGCGAAACGGTGTGGCGCTTCATCTGTATCCCTGGACAAAGCTACCGCAAACTCAACTTCGGCCGGCGATTTGATGGTGTTTTCGCAGATGGCCGCCAGGCTTTTAAGCAGTTCATTGAGCGGCAGGGCTTGCTGGATCAGGATCGGCGCAAAAGTCAGGATTAAAGGGTAGCCCTCCTGCTGCCCCGGCCATAAACCGCCGCTCCGGGGGTCGTAGGTGGACACGAGATGGAGCAGCGTGCCGTCTTTCCGGGCTTCCGCAATATGGAATTCTGACAAGTATTCCGTTTCCCGGATGGGGTCGTATTCAGGCGGGGCGCCCATGTTTACGGCCCAGAACTTTAGTTGTGTCTGCTCCAGCATGTCTTTCATGCTCCGGAAAGGAGGGGGGGAAGCCGGCACTGCAGGGGAATAAGCCCAGCCCCCCCCTCCGTCCACTATCGTTTTCCCCAGCCCGAGGGCCAGATTTGCCACACCCTCTTCCGGATCTGCGCCGGGAGCAGGATAGAAATTGTAGGAACGCAAAACGCCGGATATTTCCGGATAAAACCTTTCGCCGTATTTATTGCCGGCTACCTCCTGGATAATAACCGCCATCTTTTCATCTTCCGTCCGGTGCCGGGTGGCCTGCCTGTAGCCTTTTGCCGCTTTAAAAAAAGTGGAGGCATATACGAACTTGATGGCTTCCACCAGCTTCCGGAATCGCGTGTCGACATCCAACTGGTTGTTCGGCGTCATTTTCGTCCGGTAAATTCCGGCAAAAGGCTCATGCATGGCGTCTTCCAGCAGGCTCGAAGAACGAACGGCGAGCGGAAGTTTGATCCCGGTGACGATCATTCTCAAATCCCCGAGGATGTGGAATGGCAAATCTGCCTGCTGAAACTCCAGGGCAATTTTCTCGTCAGGCTCATCCGATAGCGCCAATGGCCAGAGGGCGTTGCTCTGCATGAAATCATCAAAAACATCCGTCCGGATAACGGCCATCTTCGGTATGTCGACGGCGAATTCCGGAAACAGGCGCCGATCCAGCCGGGATACGAGGGCCGAATGGATAAACTCCAGGCCCCTGGCTTTACCTCCAATGGCGCCCGTCCCCAGGTAGGAGATGGGATAATCAGATTGTAAGAAGGCCTTGCTGAGATGCATAAGCTAGTTTTTAACTGCCCCGGAACTTCTATCCGAAGCCCTATATCCACCCTCTGCTCTGGCAGGCCCGCACGACCCGGTCGACGGAGATGACGTAAGCGGCGTCCCGCATTCCCAGCCGGTTATGTTTTGAAAAATCGCTTACGGCGGAGAATGCGGTAGTCATTTTCATATCCAGCTTGGAAAGGACTTCATCCTTTGACCAATAGTAGTTCATGTTATTCTGTACCTGCTCGAAATAGCTGCAGATCACCCCGCCGGAATTGGCCAGGAAATCGGGGATGACGAATATGTTCTTGCTTTCCAGGATCGGGTCGGCTTCCGGCGTGGTCGGGCCGTTGGCCCCTTCGGCAATGATTTTTACCCGGCTGCTGATCGTCGGGGCATTCTCTTCGGTGATCTGGTTTTCCAGTGCGGCGGGCACCAGGATGTCTACCTCCTGTTCCAGCCAGGCGTCGCCGGGCAGCACTTCATAACCCAGGCCCCTGGCTTTCTCCTTGTTGATGCCGCCGTAGACGTCCGTAATAGCGGTGAGTTCCGTTAAATCGATGCCATCTTTTTTGTGGAAGGAGTAACTCGTTTTCTCGTCATTGTCCCAGGAAGACACGCACACGGCCCGGCCGCCCATTTTCTGATATAGTTCGATGGCATACTGGGAAACATTCCCGAAGCCCTGAAAGCTGGCGCTGGTGTTTTCAGGGCTGATATTCAGTTGCCGAAGGGCCTCCCGCACGGTAATAATGGTGCCGTAACCCGTAGCTTCTTTTCTGCCCTGGGAACCGCCCAGGCCAATCGGTTTCCCGGTGATCACGCCCGGATATTTCGCCCCTGTGATGGTTTCATACTCATCCAGCATCCAAAGCATGTGCTGGGCGTTGGTCATCACATCAGGAGCGGGAATGTCGGCGTAGGGGCCGATATTCTTCACGATCTGCCGGATCCATCCCCGGCAGATTTGTTCCTGTTCGAACGGGCTGAGGTTGTGGGGGTCGCAGATGACGCCGCCTTTGGCGCCTCCCAGGGGTATGTCGGCAACGGAGGTTTTCCAGGTCATCCACATGGAAAGCGCGCGCACGGTGTCCACCGTTTCCATAGGGTGGAAGCGGATGCCGCCTTTGGCCGGCCCGCGCGCGTCATTGTGCTGGATCCGGAAGGCCCGGAACACTTTCTTGTTGCCGTCATCCATGTGAACCGGGATGGCGAAGTGGAATTCGCGCATGGGGTTGCGCAAAAATTCACGGGCGGATTCGTTCAGCCCGAGCAAATCGGCCGCGCGGTCAAATTGCTTCTGAGCCGTCAGGAATGGATTATACGACGTTTTGACCATTTATGATAATTTTCGGTTAGGAATCTACCCCGTTGACAAAAAAAAATTTTGCCAAAATCAAATATTGGAAAACAGCTTTTTTTTGTCAAAAAATATCGTTTTTTCCTGCTTTCAGGGCTAATAAAGATAGGTTATTTTTCACACACTTGCTGGGGAAAGCCATACTATTTTTGGGGGCTGCCCGTCTGACGTTGGATCCCGCTTTTCAGTATTAAAAGCGGGATATGTTGTCCTGACGAATGCTGCGCATTGTCAGGATGCTGACCGCAAGCGTCAGCGTTTGTTGCCGGGTTGGCCTTGGGGCCGCCGGAACAATTGGGTTCCCTGACTGACAACTGACAACTAACAACCGACAACAGCAACTTGTCCAGCGTTCGACCGGGCTCACGCCGAAGTTCTTAGGCCGATACCCTTTTGGAGGTTTCATGCCGAAGCCGGAAAATGCGCCAGCCCGACCGGCGCGGCATCAATTCCGCCTGTTTCGGTGGAAAAAGCCCCGGAGTTGCAACCCCGGCCATATATTTTGGTTAAGTTCATATTTTTTGTCATTTTCGCATCCTGATTCGAACAGCAATGATGGAGAATATAAAAGAGCTAAAGGCTCTACTGGGTTATCCGAAGGATATAGTGATCACTACCCACCGCAATCCCGACGGCGACGCCATCGGGGCCTCCCTGGGTACCTACCACTTTCTGAACAAGCTGGGCCATGCGGTCCGGATCGTGTCGCCTTCCGAGTATCCCGACGGGTTCGGCTGGATGAAAGACATCGAAAAGATCGTCATTTACGATACGGAGCCGGAAGAGGCCCAGGCTGTTATCCAAAGGGCAGACATCATTTTTTGCCTGGATTTCAACGCCCTGGACCGCATCGACAAAGTGGGAGACCTGGTCGAAAAAGCAAAGGCCGTGAAGGTCATGGTCGACCATCACCTCTATCCCGAGCCGTTCCCGGATTTTATGCTCTCCGACACCACCGCCAGTTCTACCTGCGAGTTGGTCTTCGACCTCATCAATGGCCTGGGGTGGAAAGAACACATGGACCACCTGATCGGCGAATGCCTGTTCACCGGCATCCTGACCGACACCGGATCCTTTAAATACAGCACTTCGGCCAAGCTCTACCGAATCGTCGCGGAACTGATCGAGTTTGGCGTCGACGACTATAAACTGCAGGACCTCATCTTCAACAGCATGAGTGAAAAGCACCTCCGCCTGTTGGGGCATTGCCTGCACAACCGCATGGAAATACTGGATGAATACCAGACCGGGATCATCACCCTGACCAAAGAGGACTACGCCAACTTCGACATTCAGAGAGGCGACACGGAAGGCATCGTCAACTTTTTGCTGAAAATAAAAAACGTGAAAGTCGCCGCTTTCATTACCGAACAACCGACGATCGTCAAGATCTCTCTCCGGTCCAAAGGAGATTTCTCCGTCCAGGAAATTGCCAAAAGGCATTTCAAGGGGGGCGGCCATAAAAACGCTTCCGGAGGGTATTCCTTCCAGTCGCTGAGCACGACGGTACGGCGTTTTAAAAAAGTGCTTCCGCTGTATAAGGACCAGCTCATCGCCTGAAATGCCAGGCTGGAAATGCATTTCCCGCCCTCAACCGGGCGGCGAACTTCAGCCTTTTAGGCCGACATGGCGGGCAATTTGCAAAAAAGGAGGTACCTTCATGCCGAGAATAAATTTCCATCGATGATGCGAGCGGCATTTTTTCTGGCTTTCTTGTCTGTCTTGTCCGGCGCGGCCTGCCGGCAGGAAAAAGGCCGGCTGGTTACTCAGCACGGATACGAGTACATCAACCACACCAACCGGGGAGGGGCTACGCCTCAGCCCGGAGAATATGTTTACTTTCAGGTCCAAATCCGGAACGGAGACAGCATCATCCATTCGACCCGCGCCCAGGGTGCGGCGCCTTTCCTGCAGATTCCTTCCGTCAACAACCCCCGCCGGAGGCCCTCCCCGGTGGAAGACGTGCTCCGGGAACTCTCGGAAGGGGACAGCGCTACGGTATTGATCCGCCTCGACACCATCGGCGTAAAACCCAAAGGGTTCGAAAATGCGAAAATAATGCACTATGATGTCGTGCTGCTGGACATCAAATCGGTGGACAGCTACCAGGAAGAGGCGAAAGAAGAGCGAAAGAAACGAGAGGCGGCAGCCGAAGCTGCCCGCGCCAGGCTCCGGGAGGTGGAAGAGCAGGCCCGGGAAACCCTGAAACAATACAAAAACGGAGAACTGGAGGGGCAACTCATCGAAACCAGCTCCGGCCTCCGGTACATCCTTCAGGAGGAAGGGGATGGCCCGGGCGCAGAACCGGGGCGCCACGTGAGCGTCCAGTATCTCGGCGCCCTGGTGAAAAACGGCAAAGTCTACGATACCTCTTTCCGGCAGGGAGAACCCTTGAAATTCCCGGTCGGGGACGGGCGCGTGATCAAGGGCTGGGACGAAGGCGTCGCCCGCCTTAAAGAAGGGGCCAGGGCAACGTTCTTTATTCCCTATCAGCTGGCTTACGGCGAAAAAGGGTCCTCTCCGGATATACCGCCCAAAGCCGATCTGCTGTTGTATGTGGAAGTTGTGGAAGTTTTCTGAGTAATCCTTAAAAAATAACTTCACGGCCCCTTAGGGCCTCAAACAGTGAAGTTATTTTTTAATCACTACTTAGGAGAGACATCCTTTTTGGCAGTGAACTTGTTATTGTCTATAAATATTTTTTAACCAATGGAAAGCTATGTGCTTTCCTTAAACCAAAGGAGGCGTTATGACCGCTGATCAACTTCATGAGTTGAAGGACCGCCTGGGTGTTCTTGGGAGGTATCTTTGACGTCGGTGAACGAAAATTTCAGATAGAAGAAAAAGAACAACAAACGCTGAACCCCAATTTCTGGGACGATCCCAAACGGGCCGAGGGCATCCTTAAGGAGATCAAAAGCCACAAAGCCTGGCTTGCCGCCTACGAAAAGGTGAAAACGAGGATCGAAGATGCGGAAGTGCTCTATGAATTCTTTAAGGAAGGCGAGGGCACGGAAGCAGAGGTGGACGCCCGCTACAAGGAAGCTTTGGAAGCAGTCGGGGACCTGGAGTTCCGCTCTACCCTCAACAAGCCCGAAGACGAGCTGGGCGCCATCCTGGAGATCAATTCCGGCGCGGGAGGCACCGAAGCCTGCGACTGGTCGGAAATGCTGCTGCGCATGTACACCATGTGGGCGGAAAGCAAGGGGTTCAAAGTGACGGAGCTGAACCGGACCGACGGCGACGTGGCCGGCATCCGCTCGGCTGCCATCGAGATCGACGGCGACTTCGTGTATGGCCTGCTCAAGGGAGAGAACGGCGTACACCGCCTGGTGCGGATCAGCCCGTTCAATGCCCAGGGCAAACGGATGACTTCGTTCTCTTCCGTCTTCGTCCACCCCATGGTGGACGACCGGATCGAGGTGGAGATCAACCCCGCCGACCTGGAATGGGACACTTTCCGCGCCAGCGGCGCCGGCGGGCAGCACGTCAACAAGACCGAATCCGCCGTGCGGGTCCGTCACCTGCCGACCGGCATCGTGGCCGAGTGCCAGCAGGAACGCTCCCAGCACATGAACCGGGACAAAGCCCTGCAGATGCTGAAATCCCGCCTCTACGAACTCGAACTCGAAAAGCAGAAAGCGGAAAAAGAGAAGGTAGAGGCCGGCAAGATGAAAAACGAGTGGGGGTCCCAAATCCGCAGTTACGTGCTGGACGACCGAAGGGTCAAGGACCACCGCACCAGCTACCAGACCAGCCAGACCGAGTCCGTGCTGGACGGTGACCTGGACGATTTCCTCAAAGCTTTTTTGATGAACAGCACCGTAGAGAATTGAAGCGCCAGGTAATAATTGGGCAAGATCATCTGTTAAAGACAGGAGAACCTGGGTTGTGCGTAAAGGTGAAAATTGGACAGGATTAACAGGATTAACAGGATGCAGAGGACTTGCGAATCCTGGGCGTGCCTATCCTGAAAATCCTGTTCATCCTGTCTGGAAATCCCTAATGCACCACCCGGCAAATCCTATCTCCACTACCTGTAAATCCTGTCCGCTTTATGGATCACCGTCTCCCGTTTCGCCTGGTACAAGCCGCCGCCGTGTCCGTTTTCCTGGGCCGTGCCTGGCAGCATCTTTACTGGGACGCTCCTTACCGCGCCCTCCTCTGGGATGAAGCCTGGATGAAGCCTCTGGTAAAGCCCGTCCTGGGCATAGGCTGGCGGGAATACGTGACCAGTTCTCAAACGGACATCTTTATTCAAAACCTGATCGTGGGAACGGGCTGGTTCTACCTGGCCTGCGCGCTGGCTGCCCTGTTCGTGGGCCGCCTGGGCAGGGTGGGGCGGGCCGTGTTGTGGGTGGGTGCCGCCAACCTGGTCCTGCTGGCTGCGCTGTATTGCAAAGAAAAATTTTTCTTCGCCGGGCAGTTTTTCGAATATACCCTCCAATGGGGCGCGCCGGTAATGCTGGCGGTCCTGGCCAAAAATCCGGATCAGCCCTGGCCGGGGCGGTTCGTCCTTTTCGTAAAAATAGCCATTGCCCTCACCTTCACCTGCCACGGTTTGTACGCTGTGGGCTTCTACCCCCGGCCCGGCAGCTTCGTGGTGATGACGTTGAATATTCTGCCGGTCAATGAAACAGGAGCGGTTCACTTCCTCAATACGGCGGGCGCTCTGGATTTTTTGCTCAGCCTGGTGCTCTTCCTTCCCGGGCGCTGGCCGCTGGCCGCTTTGGCCTACGCCGTTTTCTGGGGCCTCGCCACCTCTGTTGCCCGGGTTTGGGCTCACTTCCACTGGGAATTCTGGGACAATGTCCTGATACAGTGGCTGCACGAATCGGTGATGCGGTTCCCGCATTTCCTGGTGCCGCTGGCCCTGTTACTGGTCTTGTCGCGAACGCAATGGATGCGCAATGGCCGGTTTGCTGCCTGAAAGAAGCCTGAAAAGTGACGGTTGAGGTATTTTGGTATTTCGGTATTGCGGTATTTCGGTATTGCGGGTTTGGGGCCGGGGATTGTCCTGGGTACTGGGCATGGCTACCCGTCTGAGGTTGGACACTCCATGCCTCCTGCACACCCTCGGCCTCGACTCCGCTCGGCTTTCCCCTTTCTGCTGTCCAACCTTAGCTTTCTATCCCGCAACTAATAACCGGCAACCAACAACCGGCAACGATCAACCTGTCCAACGTTAGAATGGTAGCCCTGATGGGAAAGGAATGGCAGATTTTCAATATCTTGGAGGGATAAAAACCGTTGCTGTCATGTTTGCTTTTGGCCCTTCCATTACCGATGCCCACCTGCAACAGGTCAAGGCGCTGCAAAAAGCCAACCTGCCGGGAAACATCACCCATCGGGAAGCCCTGGAACAAGGCTTCGTCACTGTCGACCACGATATGGATACCCTTCGGGATATGAATACACCCTATCGCCACAGCGCCGCCTGGGCCGGCGAGGAACTGGCCGGCTACGCGCTGGTGATGGAGACCCGCTTTAAAGACCGCATTCCCGTCCTTTTCCCCATGTTCGAACTGCTGGATGGGCTCCCCTGGCGGGGCAAGCCTCTGCGGGACTGGCGCTATTTCGTCATGGGGCAGGTGTGTGTGGCCAAACCCTACCGGGGAAAAGGCGTTTTTGAAGGCCTCTACCTGGATATGCGGGACCGCCTTTCGGCCCATTTCGACCTGGTGGTGACCGAGATCTCCATCCGGAATCCGCGCTCTGTCCGGGCCCACGAGAAAGTGGGCTTCGGGAATATCCACGAATATACCGACCCGGACGGAGAGCACTGGGTGGTCGTGGGGTGGGGGTGGGAGTAGGAATGTGTGCAGGTGTTTTCGTGCGTTTGTGCATTCGTACGGGGGCACGCCTACACAAATAAGTACCATACAGAGATACGTAGATATACGTTGAAATAAGGAAATGCGATGCCCGCCCGGGCAGAGCGACAGGTTTCCACGCATTTCCATGTATTTCCATGTATTTCCATGTATTTCCATGTATTTCCATGTATTTCCATGTATTTCCATGTATTTCCACATAACCCCTCCTGACCTCGTCACCCGCTGTCCCCGTACGAGCTGCGCAGTTCTTCCAGCCGGCGTTTCAGTTTGCGGGCCAGCCGGTTGTATTTAGGCTGTCCGTAGAGGTTTTCCAGTTCATTGGGGTCTTTTTTCAGGTCGTACAGTTCCCAGTAGGCCGGGGCGTTGTAAAAGTGGATCAGTTTATAGCGCCCGGTGCGGATGCCGTAGTGGGGGCGCACCCTGTGCCAGCCGTGGGGATATTCATAGTAATGGTAATAAATGGCTTTCCGCCACCGGGCGCTTTTGCCTTCCAGCAGGGGCTTCAGGGATTGCCCCTGCATGCCTTCCGGGACGGGAGCGCCGGCAAACTCCAGCAGGGTAGGGGCGAGGTCCAGGTTGAGGGCCATGGCGGCGATGCGCTTGCCGGCGGGGATCGTTTTGGGATAGCGGACCAGCAGGGGCGTGCGGAGCGACTCTTCATACATGAAGCGTTTGTCGTACCACCCGTGCTCGCCCAGGTAGAAGCCCTGGTCGGAAGTGTACACGACGATGGTGTTCTCTGCCAGGCCGGATTCGTCCAGGTAAGCCAGGATGCGCCCGACCTGGGCGTCGACGGATAAAATGCAGCGCAGGTAGTCTTTTATATAGCGCTGAAATTTCCATTCGGTAAGCGCCTTTCCTCTGGGTTGTTTTTCTCTGAACGCCCGGCGTACCTCGTCGTAGTGTTTGTCCCATTCAGCGCGTTGTTCCGGGCTGAGGGTGCCGATGGTGTTGCTCCAGGATTCGCTGACATCGAACCCGGCATTGCCGCCGGTGCCTTCCGGGTAGCCCGGATAATCTTCGGGCATCAGTTTCATGTCGAAGCCCATATACATGTCCGCCACCCGCATGTCGGCTTCGGCGGCGGCGGGGCGGCCCCGGTAGTCGTCATAGAAGGTAGCAGGCAGCGGGATGGTATCTTCCGCCCAGGCGGAGAAATACTGCGGTTCCGGCATAAAGTTGCGGTGGGGGGCCTTGTGCTGGTAGAGGAGGCAGAAGGGTTTGTCCTTGGGGCGGTTCTGCAGCGCTTTCAGGGCCAGGTCCGTAACCACAGTTGTCGAATAGCCTTCGTATTGCACCGTATCTCCCATTTCGATCATCCGGGGGTTGTAATATTTTCCCTGCCCGACGAGCACGTTCCAGTAATCGAAGCCGGCAGGTTCGGTTTTCAGGTGCCATTTGCCGGTGATGGCCGTGTAATACCCCGCCTGTTGCAGGAGTTTTGGAAAGGTAACCTGGGCGCCGTCAAAAGCGTCGCGGTTGTCGCGCACGCCGTTGAGGTGGCTGTATTTGCCGGTGAGCAGCACCGCCCGGCTGGGGGCGCAGATGGAATTGGTGACGAAGCTGTTCCTGAACAGGGCGCCTTCCCTGGCCAGCCGGTCGATGTTCGGCGTTTGGATCAGGCTGCTGCCGTAGCTGCTGATGGCTTGCTGCGCATGGTCGTCGGACATGATGAAAAGGATGTTGGGCCGGGCGGAGGGAACGGGCGCGCTGCCTCCAGCAACCAGGGCTGCCGCGATCAGGGCCAGACAACGCCATACTGCGGAATGCGGTTTCATGCCATTTATCGGTTTCGGTTAATGCAAAAAGGCTTTTTTTCCGTTTTTTGAAAAACGAACGAACAATCATTCGTGAAATCATGCCAGAAAAACTCTGCCAACTTAACAGGATTCCGGCAGTTTTTTAATATTTGGGAAGCGTTTAAGTACATGGACTGAATTAATGAATGAGTGAATGACTGAATATCCGGGGGCTTAGCCACGTTTTAATGTCTCAATATTTCTGTCCACGGACTTAGCATAGTAAGTTTCATACATTACTGATATTGCCTTGCTCCGGCAAGGCTTTTTTACTGAGCGAGCTGCCCGAAAAGGAGGGCTTTGCCTCCGGATTTCCTAAATTAAAATTCTTTTCCTACCTTTGCCTCTCCACCTAAGTACCGGACTACCGCCAGTGGTGCGGGCTGTTTCGAGAGCAACCCGTGACAAAAGTCATTCCGGCCCTTGACAACACTCATTGTTTTCCCATGAAATTATACGTATCCAGCCTTTGTAACAGGCAGTGCGGTTTGCCGCCCGGCCTGGACAGAGGAGAGTTTGTGATCCGTTTGCTTAAAAGGCATAGCGGAAGAGGAGGGACGTTATGTTTTGTGAAATGCCGGATAACGGCAAAAAGGAAAATCATGAAATTATTAGGTGCTTTCTTCAACATCTTTTTGTTCTACTACTTCATGGCGATGTGCGGCAGCGCGAACGGCCAGGGCCAAGGTGTTGAAACCCAGTCGGTTCAAACCCGCCAAAGTATCGACAAACCTGCCGCAGTCCCCGCAATTGTCAAAGACTCCCTGGAGGTGGATTATCTGTTCCGGTTCACCGAAAACCCTAACCCTCACTTTTCCGCCGAAGGATAAAAAGGAGGTAAACCAAGCTTCCCTGTTCTGTGTTTTCCAGGCTGAAAACCCAATAGCTCAGTTGCTCAACACCCAACCATGGAAATCACCGAAGTCTTTTACCCCCGCCGCCGAAGCGAATGGCGCGCCTGGCTGGAAACCCATCACCAATCCAAATCCGAAGTGTGGCTGCGCCGCTTCAAAAAGGCAGCCGGCAAACCATCCATTTCCTATGACAGCCTGGTGGAGGAATGCCTTTGCTTTGGCTGGATCGACGGCGTCGTCAAAAAATTTTGCGAGGAAAGCAACGTGCAGCGCATCACCCCGCGCCGGAAGAAGAACAGCTTCCTCTCCGAACTCAACCGCCAGCGGGTCTGGAAACTGCAGCGCCTGGGCCTGATGACCCCCGCCGGGCTGGCGCCCATCCGGGATCAGGTCGGCTCGCCGGACGAACCCTGGGAAATCCCCGAATGGATTGAAGCCCAACTGCGGGAAGACCCTGAAGCCTGGAATAATTTCCAACAGTTTTCCCATTTTTATAAAAGGCTGAAAGCCGGCTGGATCATGGAATGCATGCCCCGCCGCCGGGAAGAGGCCCAAAAGCGGCTCGATTATCTCATCAAAATGACCCGGCAGGGGAAAATGTACGGGACGGTGCCGGAGGTGGAGTGAGTGTTGAAGTGGGAAGTCGGAATTGGGAAGTCGGAAGACTTGGCATCCGATGCCCATGTTGTCCCCCATTCCGACTTCCGAATTCGCACTTCCGACTTTAAACAGTGGCACGTCCAAAGCCCGGTTAATAGGTATCTACCAGGCTGATAATCTTCAAATCCTCTTTCGTCAGTGGTTGTTCCCCCATCTTGTCTTCCCGGAAGGTGAGCACCTTCTCCTCGCCCGGCTGCAGGTCGAAGAAGTTGTCTGAGAAGAAGCCGTCGGATTCCTCAAACTGGAGGAAGGCGTTTTTCACCAGGGTTTCGGACCGCAGGCGCAGCTCGTACTGCCCAATGCCCGGGGTTTTCACCTGGACGGAAATCGCCGGATTTTCCGGCAACGCCAGTTCTTTGGGCGGGACAAAGAAAAAGAGGTTCTCGTGGAGCACGGCGCCGTCCTGCAGCAGGCGCCCGCGCAGGTAAATCCGGTTTTTGTCGCTCAGTTTTTCCAGCAAGCCGGCGGGCAGGCTGGCCGCCAGCTGCGCACGGTCCGGCCGGAGGCGCACCTCCTTGTTCTCATACCAGAGCAGGGTGCCTTCAAAATCTCTCAGTTCGAGCCGCAGTTCGGCATCCGCCGGTTCTTTTCGCCCCGAACAGGTAAAGACCCGGATGCTGTCCGTTTTTCTTTCGAAGATCACCGCATCTGTATTGAAGGCGTCGCGGACGAAGTAGTGCAGGGCTTTCCAGCGGCGGTAATAGTCGATACCCGACCAGGAGGCCACCGGCCAGCAGTCGTTGAGCTGCCAGTAAAGGGTGCCCATGCAGTAGGGCTTGGCGCTGCGGTGGGCTTCGATGGCCAGCTTGATGGCTTCGGCCTGGAGCAGTTGGGCTGCATATAAAAAATGCTCGAATTGTTCAGGAATCCGGTAGTGGTCCTGCATCACTTCCCGGATGCGCAGGTTGCCGGTGCCATGGCGTTGGTGTGCCGACATGACTTCCGATTCGATATCCCAGTCTTCCGGCAAGGTATATTCCTGGACGCTCCGGAATTCCGGAAAGGACTGAAAACCGTATTCGCTCATGAAACGGGCGATGTGGTTGCGGAAGTCGCTGATCTTGTCCGGCCCCTGCCAGACACCCCAGTAGTGCATGTCGCCGGCCGTGCTGTTGTAGGTGGCGTGCGTCCCCTCTCCATCATACGGGGATGATGGCCAGTAGAAGGCGCCGGGATGATGCGCCCCGACCGCCTCTGGCAGCACTTCGTGGAAGAGTTTTTCGTACCCCGCCCAGATGTCGGCCCGTTGCCCGGGCGTGTATTTTTGTTTCCAGCCCCAGCCTGCTCTTTCGTTGTACTGGGCCCAGGCCACGTCGATCTCGTTGTTGCCGCACCAGAGGGCAATGCTGGCGTGGTTGCGCAGGCGGCGGATATTATATATGGCTTCCTGGCGCACGCTTTCCACGAAGGCACTGTCCCAGGGGTACATGCTGCAGGCGAACATGAAGTCCTGCCAAACGAGGAGGCCCTGCTCGTCGCACAAGTCATAGAACAGATTGTCTTCGTAAATGCCGCCGCCCCACACGCGCAGCATGTTCATATTGGCGTCCGCCGCCGCCTGTATCATCTCCCGGTACCAGGCCGTGTCGACGCGGTCCAGGAAAATGTCGTTGGGGATGTAGTTCGCGCCTTTGGAAAAAACGGGATGGCCGTTCAGCTCCAGATAGAAAGACCTGCCCTCCTCATCCGGTTCCCGGACGATGCGGATGCGGCGCAGGCCGATGCGTTCTTCCCGGCGGTCCAGTTCCCGGCCCTTGCTGGTGAGCGCCACGCGCATGTCATAGAGGAAAGGCTCGCCCAGCTCTTTGGTCCACCAAAGCTGCGGGTTGATAAAAGTCACCGGAATGGCCAATGTCTGCAATCCCGTATCAAGGGCTGCCGGCCGGCTGGCCAGCAGGCTGTCTTTCCAGAAAACGGATAGCTGCCCCTCTATCGGCTGCTCCACCTGAACCTCCACCTGAACCTCCACCTTAGCCTCCTGTTCGGTTACTGCTTCCTGCTGGAAAAACACATTGCTGATCCGGGCTTCGTCCCAGGCTTTGAGCCGGACGGGCCGCCAGATGCCGGACGTCACCAGGCGCGGGCCCCAGTCCCAGCCGAAGTGGTAGCCCGGCTTGCGGACGAAGACGCTCACCCGCTTGTCGCCCATGCCGCCGTTTTCCGACTGGTCGTTGACGGCGGGCAGGGGGTATCCGTGTGCCGCCAGTTTCTCCAGGCCTACCTGCGTGGGAGCGTGCAAATAGACGTACAGCTCGTTTTCCCCCTCCTTCAGGATGCCTTTCACCTCCACTTCCCATGCCCGGTGGAAATTGTCGGCCCGGAGCAGCAGCTCGCCATTCAGGTATACGTCGGCGTAAGTGTCCAGCCCCAGAAATTCCAGGGTGATCCGGTCCCGGCTGAGCCACTCCCGGCCCACTTCAAAGGCGGTGCGGTACTCCCAGTTGTTCTTGTCGACCCACTGCAGGTTTTTCTCGTTGAGGCGGTAGAAAGGGTCTTGGATGATGCCGTTGGCCAACAGGGCGGTATGGACGGAGCCGGGGACGGAAGCGGGCAGCCAGCTGCCGAGGTTGGCCTGGCGGAACTGCCAGCCGTCCCGGATTTCAAATGCGTTCATGTTGGGAGTGGTTTGAGAAAAACCGGAGATAGCCCCTAACAGCAGTAACAGGAGGGCGAAGCGATGGACTGCGGTCATATTATTGCTTGCTTTTTGTTCGGGCCTAAAGATAGGAAAGCGGCATTAAAACCAGCCAGGAAAGCGAGCGAATTCGAAACCCAGGGCCGACGGGCATTCCCCAGCTTTGGCAGTTCAGTTGCTCAGGGATAGCCAAAAAGCAAACAGCGAACCGCGAAAAGCGAAAAGCGAACCGCGAACACCGGTTGAGCCTACACCGGATAAAAACCCACTATCCGGCTTCCTCGACCGCTACCGTCAGGTCGAAGTTGATCTCGATCTGGTCGTTGACCTTGATCAGGCCGAGCATGGCTGTGGGCGGCTCTATGTTGAAATCGGTCATTTTGATGGTATACTGGCTGAGAAAACGGTAGGTCTCCGGGCCGGTTTGCTGAGCTTTGACCTGGAGCCAGGCGGAGCGCTCGACGCCGGCAACGGTGATTGAGGCTTTGGCGGTGATCGACGTCCATCCATGGCTGTCGGCAAGGAGGGTGCCGGATTTCAGCCCGGCTTCCCGGATGGCGATAGAGATGGACGGGTACTGGCCGGCTTTGAGCGTCTCGTGCAGGTCTTTGTTCATATTCCGGTTGCCGCAGTCCAGGTCGGTGGTGCGGATGTTGAGCCGGGCATCGTCGAAAACCGCCCGGTGGCCATCTTCCTTTACATCCATTTCGAACTGCAGGCGGGGGAAGGATTGCACGCAGGCGCACCGGCAGACGAAGGTGTTGACGTTGGTGGTCCCTTCCAGGAACAGCCTGCTGTCCTGGAGAATGCGGTAAGAAAGGGGGGCAGGCCGGGAATTGGGCGCGATGCTGCTGGCCAGTATGGTAAGCAAAAGCCCTGTCAAGAAGCTGTGGATGTTTCTGGTTAGCATGGAAAAATCCTTTGCAAAAAATTACTATACTATTCTACATGGACTATGGCGGCACTAATCCTTTGTGGGATTTCGAGCCTTGGTGTCTTCGTGGCTAAAAGCGTTTGGGTGCCCAACGTATGGTAGCCTGAAAAATCACGTCAAGATAAAAAAGAAGCCCGGAACGAAAAGGGTTCCGTTCCGGGCACATCATACAACTTGGATTAATGTCTTAGAACCCTACAACAGCCTCGACCACGGCGCCGTTGAATTCGGCCTGGTGCAGGATGTTGGAAACCGGGTAATCGTTATATTGCTGGTTGACGTAGGATACCTTCAGCAACAGGTTCTTGATCGGGTACCAGCCGGCGGCTATTTCCAGGCGGTTGGCCGACAGGTCGGTGGCACCGTTAGCGTCTCTGACCCGGGCGTTGAGTTCGCCGGAAACCTGGTTGTAGCGGGCGCCGATGTAAGCCTGTTCGTTCGGCAGGAACCGGTAGAGGCCTTCGACGCCGATCTGGGTAACCGTGCGGGAGTCCGGTTCGGCGGCGCCTTCGTCTTTGGGGTCGCTGTAGGACAGGCCCGAGGAGGTTTCAAAGGTGCCGAACAGTTCCAGTCCTTTAAACTTGACGAAGGGGTTGATCATAAAGCTGGTCACTTCGCTGCTGAACCCGGGGTTGAGGCGGCCGGAGGTGAACAGGTCGTTCGGGTTAGCGCCGGTATAGGCGGTAGCCCCTCTGGGTTTGAAGTATTCAGGTTCGCCCACCAGATAGAAACGGGATCCGGCGCGGTCGCCGGAGTACAGCGTATTCCTGCCGACGCCGGAGTTCATATACATGGAGCCGGAAAGGCGCAGGCGAAGGTCCGGGTTGAGCTGCTTGTCGTAGGCCAGTTTGGCGTAAACGGATGGGTTGCGGTTGTCTCCTTCCGTGATGTCGCCGGCAATATAGCCACTCGTGGCGCCCACCATGGCCATCAGGCCGGAGGGAGAGAAGTAGTACACTTCGCCACCGATCTCTGTTGCGAAAGCGTCCATGATGTAGTTGCCCACGAAGGGGTTGTACATGGCGTTGCCGTTGTCGGAGCGGCGGAACTGCATGTCGCCGTAGTTGACCTGGAAGTGGCCGATCTTCACGCGGAAGTTTTTAGCGAACCAGTCCGGGTTGCCGAACATCGGCAGCTTGTCGACCTGGATGTAACCGCCTTTGACCCAGAATTCCTGGTGGTGGCGGGAAGACATGTAGTTTTCGATGGCTACCCGGATACCGTCCGCCAGTTGGGCGTCGATGTAGAGGTTGGCTGTCGCCAGGTTGAAGCCGGGAGCAAGGGGGTACAGCTCGTTGCCGTTAGCCGTTTGCCCGTTAACGGTGATGGAATCGTATTCTGCGGCGTTGCTGTGGTCCAGCATCTGGTACTGCTGGGCGAAGCTGCCGCCGACGCGTACCTTCAATCCTTCAAACTGGGTGTCCGTGTCCTTCTTCGGTTCGAAGACGTTTACTCCTTCCTTGTCGTAGGGGCGCCAGTTCTGGATTGTTTGTTGTGCCGGCAGGCTGCCTGCCAGAAGAATTGCTAATGCGCTAAGAAATAATTTTGCCATTTTCATGATCAAAAGTTTTTTACTTTTTTCTAAATAGTAAGTGCAAAAGGTTATTCTTAATGAGTGCCGGTGTTCTCGCCACTCGGTTTAAGCGTCAGTTCGTATTTAATGGTGACTTCGTCGCCGGTCTTGATGGTGCCCATCAGGGCCGTCGGAGGATCCATGCCGTAATCCGTCATCTTGATGGCCTTTCTGCCGCTGAAAGTGATGTTCCCCGCGCTGTCCACCTTGCTCGTCGCATCCAGGCTGACCGTCTGGGTTTTGCCGGCGATCGTCAGCTTTCCGGTAGCCTGCACCGCGCTGCCATTCACCACCGCCTTGTCCAGCCGGAAGGTGATGCTGGGAAATTTATCCGCTTTCAGGGCTTCGTAAGTCTTGTTGTCCATGATCCTGCCTTTAGAGCTGACGATGCCTTTGGCGGCAACCGTTACTTTCAGGCTGTTGATGCCTTCGAGCTGGGCCCCGGAAATGTCCAGGCTGGCATCAGCGCTTACCTTGGTTACTTCCGATTCCCAGTCGTGCAGGGTAGAGGTGCCTGCAACGGCCATCTCGAAGTTTTTCACTACATACCCATTTTGGGAAAAAACGGGCAGGCTTGCCAACACAATGTAAAATACTATCAGTAATAAGTTCTTGGTATCCATGTCTTTAATGCTTTTGTTGGGACAAATATAACCTACTAATCAGATGGGGAAAGATGATGTTTGTTAGTGGCAAGTGTGATATTTATCACCTTCAGTTGTGATGTTTGTCACAATAATGGAGGATATGTTTTGGAGGAAACCTCGCTATTCCTGCTTTGTTGTTGCTAAAACAGGAGGCAGGGGAAAGATATTTGCAGGTAGCCGGAGCAGATAGTATAAGATTTGGGGGCCGTCTGCAGGGGGGCTCCCGGCGTTTGCAAAAAATAGCAACTATTTAGGTCAGCTCCGAGATGGCATTTTCGCACTTTGTTTGCCCCAACCCTGTCGCCTATGCGCCAAAGCCGCTCCGGCGACGGCGCGAAGGGAGCAAAGGCCGAAAATGCCTGATCACCCTTTCCGCGAGCGCCGAAGCTACTCAGCGGAGGAGCTAGGGTCGGGGCAAAATCAGGCATTTTGGGCCGGGGTGATAAATAGTTACAAAAAATAGCTGCAAAAAAAAAGCCGGAGCTGGGAGGCTCCGGCCGGACAAATGTTCATGAGATTATAAATGCATAATGGGATTGCGGATGGGATTTAAAAGTTTTTGGGATAAGTAAATGTCACGGGATTATAAATGTCATGGGATTATAAATGTCATGGGATTATAAATGTCACGGGATTATAAGTGTCATGGGATTATAAGTTTTTGGGGATCATAAGTTGTTGTTTCCGCTTTACAAGTACAAATATAGGGTGAGAAACAGGGGGCTGCAAAAACACTTTTCAGAACTTTTCAGGGTGATTTGGCAGAAAATTCGGTTTTTTGAATATTTATTTTTATATCAAAAAACTGATAATCAAAGTTTTATCACTAAACAAATTAGCTAAATTTATCTTTATAAGAATCTTTTTTTCTGTTTTTCAAAGTGAGTGGCGTTATTTTTTTTTGCTGGCCGGGGGCTGCCTCCAAATAAAGGCAGGCTTTCTTGCTATTTGGCTGGGTTTGTGTCTTCGTGGCTAAAAAGCGGAGGGCTGCTAAATAGTTAAAAAAAAAGCCCACTTTTCAGTGAGCTGACAAACTTTTGCGGGTTTTAACCCGCAGAAGATTCCCCATTAGTGTGTTTCATTATACGGTCGCTACGGTATGTTCTGTTTTATATGAGGCAAATTTACAATACTGTTTGCCAAATTACTAAGACAATATTTGTACTTTGTTGCAGTGAAAATTAGCAATAAGTTCTGTAATATCCTGTTTTTAATAGACTTAAATTGATTATTTGTTGCATTTAGATTCGGTTTATCGGTTATTTTTATAACATTAGCCACCCGAAATCAGGCACAATAGCATAAAATGAAAGGAAAGAAGTTGTTCACCCTTCTGGGAGGGCTCGACCGGGAGGAATTCAGGTTGCTGGGCAAGGCGGTCCATTCTCCTTTAATGAATACCAACCGGAGAGCCATTGCCTTATACGAATACCTGCTGCCTTTTCACCCTGGTTTTGAGGGACCTGAATTGAAAAGCAGGGTTCTGTTTGCCCATTTATTTCCGGAGGAACCTTATGACGATTACAAGCTGCGCCGCCTCCTGTCCGCTTTTTCCCGGCTGGTGGAGAAATTTTTGGTCTACCTGGAATCTTCGGATGAGGAGCAGCAAGCGCCCTTGTTGCTGATCCGGGCGCTCGGGCGCAGGAACCTGCACGGGCTTTTCGAAAAAAAATCGATGGAGGAGCTAAAGGCGCTGGACAACATGCCATATCGGGACCTGGAATACTACAGGCGGAAAGTAGATTTATTTGCCAATTATTATTTCCATCCCCTGACCGACAAGCGGTCAGTAGGGCAGGAGAGGCTCCAGGAACTCGTCCATGATATGGACTATCGCTATGCCCTGGAAATGTATCGCCTCGGCAACGAGCTGCGAAACCGGGAGCGGATGCTGTCCGAACAGTACCAACTGGCCGGCATCGACGCCATGGCCAGCCCGCCCGGCGATGGCGTCCTCTCTGAAAACAGCATTTTCCGGACCTACCGCAGCCTGCTCCGGGTTTATCAGGATGAAGAAGACCCGGTTTTGTTCCGGAAGCTGAAGGAAAACTTCGTAGCGCATGTCGATGAAATGAGGGAAGACGACAAAAACCTGCTCTTCCAGCAGCTTCTGAACTATACGATCCGCAGGATCAACCAGGGAGACAGCGCTTATTATCCGGAAGCGCTGCAGCTATATAAAATGGGCCTCCGATCCGGTTGGTTGATCCACGGCGGGCGGATCAGCGAGGAGACCTTCAGCAATGTGGTTATGGTAAGTTGTGAGAAAGGCGAATACGGCTGGGCCCGCAATTTTATCGCCCGGTATGAAACCTATTTGGGAGAGGAGGCCAGGGAAGACACCATAGCCCATTGTTACAGCCTCTGGAATTATTTTCAGGGGCAGCACGAGAAAGCGCTGGAACTGCTGGCAGGCCACCGTTTTTCGGGCCCGTTTCAACCCCGTTCCCGGATGACGGCCATCCGCATTATCTTTGAACAGTTTTTCACAGACCGGTCTTACTATGATTTGCTGCTCTCTCACGCCAGGGCTTTCGAGAAGTACCTGGGCCGGGACAAGTCCCTGTCCCGAAGCCGGAAAGACCTGCATAAGAATACCACTTCCCTCATACGCAGAGTCGCCACGGCCCTCGCCAAACGGGAACCCGTAGAAGAGGTCCGCCAATGGGCGCTGGCCGAAATTCATTCCGGCCAGCCTCTGGTGTTGCGCAACTGGCTTCAGGAAAAAATAACCTGCATGAAGGCTTTGCCTCCGGGGTGAGGAGGGGCATCAGGCGCCTGTTTTCGTCAACCAGTAATGATATCGTCTGTTCCGGTGACCACTATCTTTTCCAGTTTTTTGGGGATATTCAGATTGTTCATAATATAAAGAGTTTGGGTTTCAGGAAGCTGTTTGAATTTGGTTTCGGGAATTTATTATGGTCCTTCCTGCCTGCTCGCCAGCTCGCTGGCAGGAAGGACCGGAATAAAACCTGAGGATCAAATTCAAACAGCTTCTAAGGGCGAATGCAGGAGTGATTTTCTCGCCGCACTATGTTGTTAATGTATTTTACTATATAAAGGTGCCACTTCTGTTACGGATTTTTTTAATTTTTTTTCAGGCGCCGGGGATTTCCGGGAAAAACGGCCGTAAATTCAGGTGCCGGGAATGCCTCCCCGGATCAACTGCCGGGCTTTTTCCCTTGTTTTAATGGATATAAACAAACAAAAACCAACGATATGCCACAGGTAGATTTCTCCGATACCAAAATCGCCTTCGCTGACAAGAGCGACGCGGAACTCCAACGCTCTCACTTCCTCTTCTCCCTGATGAATTATCCCTTCCTGGTCAAGATCGGAACCCGGATCGCAACGCTGGCCCTCCAACTGCGGTTGCCGGTGGAAGGGCTGGTCAAAGCGACCATCTATCGCCAGTTTTGTGGCGGAGAGGACATTGAGGAGGCCCGCCGGGTGATCGACAAGCTGGGCGAGAGCAACATCAAAACCATCCTGGATTACGGGGTGGAGGGCAAGGAAAGCGAGGCCGACTTTGACCGCACGGCCGCCTATCTCGCCCAAACCCTGGAATACGCCAGAGAGGATGAGGATATTCACATCATTTCTACCAAGCTCAGCGGTTTGTTCCGGTTTGAGCTGCTCGAAAAGGTGAGCGCCGAAGCCCCCCTGACGGAGGCTGAAGCGGAGGAGTACGAAAGGGGCAAAGCCCGCGTCGGCCGCATCTGCAAAGCCGCTTTTGAATCGAATATCGGCATCCACATCGACGCGGAACACAGCTGGATACAGGGCGCCGTGGACGAGATCGCCTGGGAAATGTCCCGCCGCTACAACCGGAAGAAACCCATCGTGATCAATGCCGTGCAGTTGTACCGCAAGGGGCGCCTGCAATTCCTGAAAGCCTCCCTCGTGGATGCCCGGGAAAACGGCTACCTCTGCGCGGTGAAACTGGTGCGCGGCGCTTATATGGAAAAGGAACGCGCCCGCGCCCGCGCCCTGGGCTACCCCAGCCCCATCCACGACAGCCTCCAGGATACCCACCAGGCCTACAACCAGGCCCTGCGCTTCTGCATCGAACACCTGGGAGAGATGTACGTCTGCAACGCCACCCACAACGAGGAAAGCTGCCGTTACCAGGCCGAGCTCATGGAGGAAAAAGGGCTGGAGCCCGGGCACCCCCTCGTGGCCACCGCCCAGCTGTACGGCATGAGCGACAACCTGTCCTATAACATGGCCAAAGCCGGCTTCAACGTGGAAAAATACCTGCCCTACGGCCCGGTCCGCGAGGTGATCCCCTACCTTATCCGCCGCACCCAGGAGAATACCTCTGTGGAGGGGCAGATGAGCCGGGAGCTGCAGCTGATTCGCAAGGAGTTGCGGCGGCGGAGAGGGGAGGGGGCGGGAAGCTGATTTGGGAGTAATCCATGTCTTGTCCCTGAATCAGGCATCCGGTACAAATTATTTTCTCAGCCGGGCAACCCGGACGACCCTCATGGCGGCATTTTCTTTCATGAGTCAGATGTGTTTTTTAATTTGGGATACAATAGCAATAACCCTGTGATTATGAAAAACACTTTCACCGAGTATGGGCCCGGCTACCTGGAATTCGACTTCTGCGAAATAAGCGAGCCGGACATCGTCATTCAAAGCGGGCAGGACATTGTGTGGGCCGGCACGCGCTACCTGAGGAGCAATGTAGTGGTCGAGAACGGAGCGCGCCTCACCATCCGTTGCCTGCTGGGGATGCCCCAGGGAAGCATCATTACCGTCGAGCAGGGAGGCACATTGATAGTGGACGAAGGAGAGATAACCAACCTGTGCGGAGGAACCTGGCAGGGCATTGAAGTATTGGGCAACCCCAATACCCACCAATACGGCGCGGGCCAGCAGGGAGTGGCAGAACTGAAAAACAACGCTAAGGTCGAATACGCTGAGATGGGCGTTTCCCTTTTCGGGCGAGGCAACCCCTGGCAAACCACAGGCGGCATCCTCAGGGTGAACGGGGCCGAATTCACCGACAACCGCTGGAGCGTCGTTTTCTATAACTATGCCTACCTGCTCAATGGGGTGGAACTGAGCAACCGGAGCTACGTCAACGATGCTACTTTTAACCTCACCGAGCAATACCCCTTCGATGCATTCTTCGCCCATGCGTATGTAGGGTTTGTCAACGGCGTCAATTTCCGGGATTGCACCTTTGACGACGAAAGGCCGGCAGCCCAGCTAGACGACGATTCGAAACTGGCCCGGGGCCTGCGCAGCGAAGGGGCCCGGTTCAACGCCATTGGCTGCCAATTTTCCAACCTGCTGTACGGCATTGACGCGCTTGGTTTTGGCGAAACGAGAAATTTCAGCGCCAAAGATTGTGTATTCACCGATTGTTATGTGGGCCTGAGCATGCGGGGAGTAGACAACGCTCAGGCAACCGAGTCTTTTTTTACTATCGGCGGCTACAATAGGCCGGTGGATAGCGGCATCGACAACCCTTCCCTGCATTCCGGTATTTTTATCGACCGCTCTTCGGGCTTCGCGATAGAAAAAAACACCTTTGAACAACAGGCCGCCGCTGTAAACACCACCATCGGGATCACAGCCCAGGATACTAACTTGCCCGAAGGAAAGGAAGGCCAGCATTTGGACTACAACGAAATATACAACAATACTTTCTCCGGCCTGGCTATCGGCAACCTGGCCAACGGGAATAATATGGGAGGCGGGGATGGCGCCGGCGGCCTTACCTACCTTTGCAACAAGAATACAAATACCCCTTTTTCCAATGACATCCGCGTGGATGACGGAGCAGTGGCGGCCAGGCAAATAGATCTCTCGAATGTTGCTGCCGGCAATGTTTTCACCTCCTGTGAGGAAGGCCTCACCCATATCGACAACCTGCTGGGCAATTCCATTCGTTATTATTTCTGGGACCAGGGCACCAACGAAGAGCCGGTGTGTTCGCCTGCTTTTAGGGTAACTAGAATTGAGGAGGACAGGAATGAATGCTCCGATGGCGGCGATATTCCCGCTGAAAAAATCAACATCCATTTACAGCTCTTTGACAGCTTAAAGCTGGTATTCCTGGAACGGCATATCTACTACAAAGGATTGCTTGACAACGGCAGTTCTGAGGAAGTGCTGAGCCTGATAGAGAGTACTACGCCCGCCAACAGCGAATCCCGTAAAGAGCAGTTGCTTTCCTATTCGCCCTATCTGTCGAAAGCTTCCGCATTGGCGGTAGTAGGGCAACAGAATTTTACCTCCAGCCAGAAGAAAGATATCCTGGCGGCTAACCCGGAGTTGCTGTACCGGGATGCGGTGTGGAATGCCATCCTTGCTGACAGCAGTTTCAGCCAACAGCAGCTCAGCGAACTGGAACAAGCTCGGGAGACGAGTACATCACGCGATTCTTTAGAAAGAGAAATGGCGGAGGCATACGGCTCGTTGCACCGGGCCGGCAATAAGCTGGTTCAGCACTACCAAAGCGATACGGCAGGGGTAGTGTTGGATACCATCCAAAGCCTGCTGTCCGGCAAACTCAGCCTGGAAGCCGCCTACCAAAAGGCCGATGCCTTCCTGCAAGCCCGGGATACGGCCAGCGCCCTACAGGAATTAGCCGCCATCCCGGAAAGCTATGATTTATCGCCCGCCCAACTCAAAGAGCACGGGTATTACTTCCAACTCAAACAGCTGCAGGCCGCCCTTGTCGCCAACGGCCAAGCCTGGCAGGATATAGCCGAACCAGAAAAAAGCATACTCCAGGCAGTAGTGGACAATAGCCTGGGCAGGGCTGCAGTACAGGCGGAAAACATCCTCATGGCCGTGGACGGCGGCAACAAATACTACCGTAGCCCCATCATTACTACCGGGGAGCAGCCACGGGCACAACCGCCCGCCGGCCAGGAAGAAAGTACAGCGCTTTCCCGGCAGCGCCTGGTGCAGGCCTTCCCCAACCCCGCCCGCGAAACCGTACATTTCCGTTACCGGATACCCGAAGGAAGCGAAGGAGCCTCTTTGTCTCTCTTCAACCCGGCCGGCCGGCAACTGGCGGCCTTCCGCCTGGCCGACACCAACAACCAGCTGAGCTGGAAGACAGGCACCCTGCCAGCAGGCTTGTATTACTACCGGTTATTGCTGCCCAACGGGCAGTCTGAAACGGGTAAGTTTGCCGTATTGAAGTAACTGTATTTTCACGGTCTTGGTTGCGTCAGGCAGGCGCAGCCAAGGCCGTTTTTTATATAAAGCCAGCCTATATGAAAACTGTATTTTTTTCTCTACTATTTTTCTTGCTTTTGTTTTCTGCTCCTTCCAGAGCGCAGCAGGAAACTTTTAATAAACGAATGCACCTGGATTTCCCCGCTACTCTTTTTACTGGCGTGGCGGCTACAGATAGCTGCTATTACGCAACCGGGGTCATAGCAGATTCAGTGCCGCCATATAAGACAGCTAGTATTTTTGTCAAATTTAACCTGAATGGAGAACCCGAGCTGGTGAAAGCTTTGAGGGACACAGTGGTATCCTATTCTACCTGGGAACCAGTATTGGAGGCTTTGCCTGACGGCAACTTCCTGCTTTCCGGGCAAAGCCGGGATTCAACTACAAAAGTTATTTTAATCAAATACAATTCAACCGGCGATACCCTTTTTTCAAGGCGTTATGAGAATTTTGGCCAGGACGGCCTTTTTATCAAGTTAAAAGCGATGGCAGTAGACAAGGCCCCAAGGCCAATATTTGTTAGTCAGCGAAGAAGTGGAAACGGCGTCTCTTAATGATGCGGACGTAGTGATGACGAAGGTGGATGAAAATGGGGGCATAATATGGCGCGAGAGGCTTGCCTCTAACAATGTCAATGAAATACCCCATTCTGCCATTCCATGGAATAATGGAGGGTTTATTAGTCGCCGCCGGACATTTATTCATGGAGTATCCCGGCATTTCCGGCAAGGACATCAACGGCTGGATCGTAAAAGTATCTGAGCAAGGAGACAGCCTCTGGAGCCGTTACCTCCGCTTTTTCACCCAATCGCCGGACTGGACGCTGATGCACTTCCTCTACGACATCAAGGAAACCGCTGACGGCGGTTTTGTCATGGCGGGGCAAGCCGAGGACTTTGAGGCCGGCTGGCAGGGCCAGCAGGGCTGGCTCGTCAAAGTTGATGAGCACGGCTGCCTGGTGCCGGGCTGCCACCTTGTCGGCACGGCTTCCGAAAGCGCCGCCGCCGGCCCCCGCCTGCTGCTCTTCCCCAACCCGGCAGGCGATCTGCTCAACGTGTTCCTCAAAGATCCTGCCCTGCCGTTGCGCTCCGGCGCTGCCTTCCGCATCCTGGATGCGGAAGGCCGCCTGCTGGCTACCTACTCCGCCGGCCGCCTGGAGGAGGCCACCCATATCCTTCCGGTGCAGGGCCTGCCGGCCGGGCTGTACCTGCTGCAGTATTCGGAGGAGCAAGGGGTGCTGTGGAGCGGGAAGTTTGTGAAGCAGTAGTGCTTCTACTTACTTCTTATACAACAACTCATAATACTCCTCCAGCATCCGCTTCACGGAAAACTCCTTTTTGGTCGTCAGTATGCTGGCCTTCATCATTTCCTTCCATTTTTCCGGTTTGTCGTAATAAGTCGGCACCACCTCTTCCAGCAGCACCTTGTAGAGCGCTTCCCGGTCGTGGTTGTCCTGCTCCGTTTCGTCTTTGCTTTCGAAGGCATCGCCGATCTGCCAGCCGTTGACGCCGTGTTTGCAGGCCTCCGGCCACCAGCCGTCGAGGATGCTCAGGTTGAGCACGCCGTTCATGGAGGCTTTCATGCCAGAGGTGCCGCTGGCCTCCTTGGGCCGGCGCGGGTTGTTGAGCCATACGTCGGAACCCCGGGTGAGGTGGGCGCCGATCTCCATGTCGTAGTTTTCCAGGAAGGCGACAGCTTTGGGATACCTTTTGGACATGGCCACCAGGTTGGCGGCGATCTCTTTGCCCTGGTCATCGAGCGGGTGGGCGCGGCCGGAGAAGGCGATCTGTATCCTGCCCTCTTCGAGGTAGGGGGCGATCACCTCCGGCCTGGAGAAGATCAGGTCGCTGCGCTTGTAAGGCACCGAGCGCCGGGCAAAGCCGATGAGCAGTTTGTTTTCGTCGAATTCGACGCCATTCTTCTCTTTGATGAACTGGATGAGCGCGCGCTTATTTTCCTGGTGCGGCGCCCAGAGGTCTTTGCCCTGTTCTGCCGCTTCGGTCATGGCGCTGTCCACCCACGTGCCGAGGTGGATGCCGTTGGTGATGGCCACGATCTCGGACCGGCCGTGGATGTGCTTCCACATCTTGTTGGCCGTTTTGCCGTGCAGCTTGGCTACGGCGTTGGACTTCCGGGACAGCCGCAGGGCGCCGACGGTCATGTTGAACGGGTCGCCCGCCAGGCGGCGCAGCTGGCTGGGCTTCATGCCCAGGTTGGCGCCCATGTACATCAGGCGGTCGACCGGGTGGGATTCGTTGCCCTGGATCACAGGCGTATGGGTGGTGAAGACGATCTGCTCGCGGCTGGCCGCCCAGGCCTCGTCGAAAGTCATGCCGTCTTCCATCTTTTCCCGCATCAGCTCAAAGCCGGCGAAGAGGGCGTGCCCTTCGTTGAAGTGGTAGACGTCGACGTCGATGCCCAGGGAGCGCAGCGCCCGCACCCCGCCAACGCCGAGCACCAGTTCCTGGGCGATCCGCTCCTCGCCGAACCAGCCGTAGAGCTGGCCGGTGATCCAGGCATCCTCGTTGCCTGGCACGTCAGTGTCCAGCAGGTACAGGGGAGCGTTGCCAAAAGCATCGAGCTTCCAGACTTTGCACTGCACGTTCCGGCCCCGGATTTCTACGTTGACCGATACGCCGGTGTCTTCCATCAGGTCGTCGTAATTGTAGTTGTGGTAGGTATCGTAGGGCTTGCCGTCCTTGCCGATCACCTGGTCGGTATATCCCTGTTTCCATTTGATGCCGATGCCGACGATGGGGTAGCTGTATTCTCTGGCGCCTTTCATGTAGTCGCCGGCCAGGATGCCCAGCCCGCCGGCATAGGCTTTGAAGCGGTTGTCGAGCCCGTATTCCATGCAAAAGTAAGCCACGCGGGGCAGGGTGTTTTTTTTATCCGTCATAGTTTTTCTGGTTGTGTGAATGAGTTTCCGTCAAAAAACGGCTTCACGCCTGCTCTTTGCCAGCACGACAGGCGTGAAGCCGTTTTTTAACGGTTGCGGGGCTGCCGTTCTAACGTTGGACAGCCGGCGGAGCTTCGTACATCCCTGAATCGGGTTTGCAGCAAGCGTACATAACCCCGCCCCATCCTGTCCATAGTTACTGGATGGCCAAATATAAAGAACCTCTGGCAATTTATAGGGTTATCCTCGCGGCGAAATGTTTGGCGGAGGTAATCAGTAATAGTAGCACCGCAGATGGACTTCCATGTCTTTCAGGTAGTGCTTCAGGGGTTCCAGTACCTGCTGCCACTTCCCGGCCATATACTGGTCGGCGACATCAGTCCCGTAGGCAGCTTCCAGTTTCAGGTAGTTCATTTGCTTGAACGAGAAAACTTCCTGGCGCATCTTGTCCTGCAACCAAAGGGTGGCTTTGCCGGAGACCGTCTCCGCCCAGGTGTCCCTTCCGGAGGCTACCCGGTTCATGTCGGCGATCATGATCCCGGTGCCGACGCCCGGATTGGAGTGGAGGTAGGAAATGTAGGTATTGGCATGCCAGAGGCTTTCTTCCGGGCAGAGCGCTTTGCGCTGGGCGTCCCGGTCGTACACCACGTTGAAATAATCCCTGATCTGGACGGCGCAGGTATTCAGGTCGTCGCTGAACTCTTGCCGGTGTTCGGCAACGTACTCGTCGAACGACTCCGGGTGCAGCCAGGCCTGCGCGAACGCCTCGTAGATGAAGTTCTCTTGTCCGAACAAGAGCTGGAAAGGCATTAGAACCATGGCCGCAGCTGCCAGGGCGTGATGGATAACGGAATGGGTGCGGTTTTTCATAACGGCCCTTTTTAAATAGGTGACGAAACCGGATATTCAAAATCCTGCCGTTATGTTCTTCCAATTTTGGCCAACCGGCAATGAGGAAAGTCAGGTTGATGAGTGAAATTTGTCAACCAACCGATGAAAAGCCTGTCTTCGCACACCGTACACACCCAGTCCCATAATCAGCCCCGTCCGCCGTCGGTTTCCGCTATCCCCACGCCCCCTGGTACTTCTTTTTCCCTTTTTTGAAAGCTTTCTTTTTGCCCTTTTGCGTTTTCGGCTTGCTGGCGTTCACCCGCAGTTCCCTGCCCTGGTACTGGCTGCCGTCGAAGGCGCGGATGACCTTTTCAGCGTCCTCCTCCGCCACATGGAAAAAGGCGTGCTTGCTGCTCAGGTCGATCTTGCCCACGGAGCTGCCGGGGATCCGGCTATGCCCGCAGATCAGGGACAGGAAGCCCGCCTTGCCGTCGACGTCCAGAGCGCCGATGTTGATGAACAATTCGACGCCCCTTGTATTGGAGCGGGAGGCTTTGGCCCCGGCATCGAGCGAGCCGCTGCTGAGGTGGGCCTTCATGCCGCGGCTCATGGTCATGGAGGCCAGCCGGTGGATGAGTTCTTCCCGGGAGACCCCCTCCAGTTCCTGCACCAGTTGGGGCAGCATCGGTTCGATGGAGGGGTGGCCTTCGGCCGATTTTAAACGCTGGAAGAAATCCAGCAGGCGCTTTTCGAAGATTTCCTGGCCGCTGGGGATGGATGCAGGCGTGAATTGCGTCTTCAGGCGCTTCTCCAGCCGCCGGATGATCCCCAGGTCTTTCGGGTGGGCCAGGATCAGGGAAATCCCCTTGCGGCCTGCCCGGGCGGTGCGGCCCGACCGGTGGGTGTAGAAATTGAGGTCCTCCGGGATGTTGTAATGGAAGACGTGGGTGATGTTGTCCACGTCGATGCCCCGGGCAGCCACGTCGGTAGCGATGAGCACGCGGAGCTGGCGGTTCCGGAAACGCTCCATCACGCGGTCGCGCTGCGCCTGGCTGAGGTCGCCGTGCAGGGCGTCGGTGCGGTAGCCGTCCCGGCTGAGCTGTTCGGCCAGCTCGCCGGCGTCGCGGCGGGTGCGGCAGAAGACCAGCCCGTACACGTCGCGGTCGAAATCGAGGAAGCGGCGCAGGGCCTCATACCGGTCTTTGGGGCGGACGGTAATGTATTGGTGGTCGATGTCGTCATTGCCGGCATTGGGCTGGCCGACGCTGAGTTCGAAGGGCTTCACCATATACTGGTTAGAAATCCGGCGGACCTCCTCGGGCATGGTGGCCGAGAAGAGCCAGGTCAGCTTGCCTTCCGGCGTTTCCTGCAGGATTTCGTCGATCTCTTCCTTGAAGCCCATGTTGAGCATCTCGTCGGCTTCGTCGAGCACGACGTACCGGATCTGGCTGATGTCTACCGCTCTGCGGCGCATCAGGTCGCGCAGGCGGCCCGGGGTGGCGGCCACGATGTGGATGCCTTTCTTCAGTTCCTGGATTTGCCTGCCGATATCGGCGCCGCCGTAGACCGGCAGGATGCGCAGCCCTTTCTGGAATTGAGCGAACTGCCCGAGCTCGCGGGCAATCTGCAGGCAAAGCTCCCGGGTGGGCGCCAGGATGAGCGCCTGCGTCACAGGCTGCGAAACGTCCACCATTTCGACCAGCGGCAGCCCGAAGGCGGCGGTCTTTCCGGTGCCGGTCTGGGCCAGCCCGATGAAGTCGGTATCGTCCTGAAGTAGCTTGGGAATGGCTTGCGACTGGATTTGGGTCGGGCGTTCGAAGCCCAGGGATTCGATGGCATCGGCCACCGGCTGGGAGAGCCCCAGCGCTAAAAATTCGTTCATTGTTGATGGTTGAGCGGCTTTCCTTCCTGAATAAAGGCCCGGCCGCGATGATCGAAGTGCCTGCTCAACCCAGGAAAAGATTCACGGCTTTCCCCCAATCGGGCATTCACTTTTTTTAATGAAGGGCCAAAGGTAAGGGGAATAAATGACAATTGTGGGGAATTATTACTTTTATTTCGGAGTTCCTATAGGAATTCAACCGTCAATAACCTGCAAGCCATGAAAATACGGACTTATCCGGATGCCGGTTCTTTTCTGGAAGCACACCTTGCCTTTCTTGAAAAGGAGGAGGCGGTCAACAACCTGATTTTGGGTTTGGCATTGGGCATTAAGCAGGGGGAAGCAGTGTTTAGCAAAGCGCATTTCTGGGGCGTGGAAAGCGACGGCCGGCCCTTGTTTTGCGCGCTGCAAACCCCGCCCCGGAATTTACTGGTATACGGCAGCCCGAAGGCGGGGGAGGCCTGCGCTGGCCTCCTTTTCGAACAGCTGTCAGCACAGGGCATCGATATGCCGGGAATCCTCGGCCCCGGAGCGCTGGCCCTGCCTTTTACAGAATCATGGACCAGGTGCTCCGGGCGGATTGGGACAGTCGAAAAAGAGATGGGCGTCTTTCAGCTGGAAAAAGTTACTCCCCCTGAATTGGCCGGCGGCAGGATGCGGCCAGCTCGCCAGGAGGACCGGGAATTGCTGGTCGGGTGGATGTGTGCCTTCCATCTGGAAGCTTTAGGGGAGCCGGCTGAGGAATTCAGCCGGAAGTTAGTGGAACAGCACCTTGGCCCGGGCCGGTTCTTCTTGTGGGAAAACCCCGGGCCGGTAAGCATGGCCGCCGCCACCCGCCGGACCCGGAACGGCATCACCATCACCGGAGTGTATACCCCTCCGCAACATCGGGGCAATGGATATGCCAGCAATTGCGTGGCCGAAGTAAGCCGGCGAATGCTCGGCAATGGCTTTCGGTTTTGCGCTTTGTTCACCGACCTGAAAAACCCTACTTCCAATAAAATCTACCAGTCCATTGGTTACCGGAAGATCGGCGAATTTGCAGAGGTGAAGTTCACCCCAGCCTCCTGAAATACTCCCCGATCTGCTCCATGCCTTCCTCGTAGGAGACTACCGGCTCGTACCCCAGTTCCTGCCGGGCCTTCCGGATCGGAATGTCGTAATTGGCCGTTATCAGGTTCAGCGCTTCTCTGGTGAGGTGGGGCCGGCTTTTGAGGCCCAGCCATTTCCAGGCGGTTTCCATGGCGGAAGCGACCGGCCAGGCGCCGAGGCGGGGCACGGACCGGGGCGGGGCGATCCCTGCCAGCCGGGCCAGGTCGGAAGTGTACTGTTTCCAGTTGGTAGGGTTGTCTTCGGCGGCGTTGTAGATTTGCCCGGCCGCTTTCGGGGTGCCGGCGGCCAGCACCATCAGGTCCGCCAGGTTGTCCACATACACCAGGCCGGCGTTGTTGTCTCCTTTTCCGACGATCACCGGCCAGTCCTGCATACCTGATCAGTTGTGGACCCAGGGCGGCAACCGTACTGTAGACATTCTTTACCGGATGATCACGACCGGCATACCGTGCTTCGAAGTATACCGGCGAGTTTTTCCTACCTGCTTTGCGGCTGTATCGGCCAAAGGCCGCCGCGTAGGGCAGCGCTTCATGGCACTTTTCCTTCTGGAGCTGATTGCCGTAAACGATGATGCTGGAAGCGAGCACAACCTGGGCGCCCTCCCGGAGGGCGGCGTCCAGGACGTTCTGGGTGCCGCCCACCGTTACCTGTTGATATAAAGCTTCCGGGCCCCAGTCGCTGACCACGGCCGCCAGGTGGAAGATCTTTTTTTTGCCCCGCCCTAAAGCCAGGATGGTTTCCCGCTGGGTGACATCCCCTCTGTGGATGATCACCTCTCCCTCCCAGTCGATAGGTATGGGCTCGTTCGGCAAGACCAGAGCATGGACTTCTGTGCCTTCCGCCAGCAGGCGCCGGGTGAGGCGGCGGCCGATGAAGCCGTTGGCGCCGGTGATCAGTACGGGGCCTTCCATCGCTTCTTCTTTTTCATGATTTCTTTAATTTCTCTCGGACCGCAAATTTGGACGCCGTGTAATAAGACATGCCCGGCACCGGCGCAATGCCGGCCAGAGATGCTATATTGATGATATGGCCTGAACCCTGCTTCTGCATCGCCTGCGCGGCCTGCGTGGTCCCGTATAAAACTCCTTTGGCGTTGATGTCCAGGTGGGTATCTATATAATGTTCGTCGGCATCCAGGATGAAACGCGGCAAAGAGACGCCGGCAACGTTGAACAGGTAATCGAGCCTGCCAAACTTATCCAGGGTTGCCGCTATGGCCGCCTTCCAGCTCTGAATATCGGCCACGTCGAGTTGCAGAGGCAGGAACCGGCCCGTTTCCGTTCCGAATGCAGCCAGCAGTTCCGTTTTTTTGATATCCGTAGCTACCCAGCGGTACTGGTCCCGGTTCGACAGGACAAAGTGCCTGCCGATGCCGCCGGCAGCGCCGGTAATTAGAGCAACAGGGGGAGGCATAGCAGAATTTTGGCGCAAAGTAAATAAATTTCAGGGGTAGTTGGATACAATTATACTCCGCTGCAATAGGTTTTGTGCATTTACGGGCAGGAACCCCTTCATGGGATAAAGGGGCGGGGAGGGCAAATGCACAAAACCTGTTGCCATTAACTATACTCCGGGCTCAGAATTATATAAATATGGCGGGCAGCTGGTGTTTTCTACAAATTTCCTTAGTTTCACTACGAAAATACAAACGGACGCACAACCCGATCGCGATGAGAATTCCCATAGTTTTCTTCTTCATCATTCTGACGCGGATGCTGTCGGCACAGGAGTTTGCCGGAGAATATGTTTTAGAGTCCAATGGCGGAATCGTTATTTTCCAGATACAGAACGAGGGGCCTAACCAGCTAAGCGGAACGCTTACGGATTCGGACGGGGGCCAGTTTCAGATGCGGGGCGTTGTGGAGAAGGAGTACGCCAGAGGCGCATTGGCCAGCAGCCGCCAAAACCTCTATTTTGAAGCCCACCTGAATGGCGGCCAGCTGGTCATGAACATCATGCCGGTTGATGCCTACAACCAACCGGATTACCTGAATTCTAGGAAATTCATCCTCAATCGGCGCGAAGCACCCAGGGCGCCCATCGAGCTGGCCAGGGAAGAGCCGGCGCCGGATAACCAGGCCGCCGGGGAAATGCCCCGAAACGAGGGCGGATCCTGGGATGGGGTTTATGATGGAAAGATTAACGAAGTAGCTACCCAACTCACTTTCCGGCGATACGGCAACCACCTGGCCGGCGAAATGGACGCCGGGGGATACCGCTACCTGCTGGAAGGTGCCATCGACGGCACCGAAGCCTGGGGCGATGTCCTCGACCCGCAAACCCAGGGCAAGATGAAGTTCTCCGGAGTGCTCGGCAATGATGTCGTCGAACTCACTTTTTCTGGCGATGAAGGGCAATTCCGGATGCAGTTCATCCGGCAAGGGGCAGAGCCGCCCGCCGGCTACCAGTCGGGCAGTAATGCCGCCCTGGCCGGGCATTGGTCCTGCACGCTCCCGCCCCGGTCCGGAGAGTTCGCGCCTCCCCGCCAGATGATGCTGGCCCTGCAGCCAGACGGCCTTTTCCTTTACGGAGAAGAGCAAACGGTGCGGGCAAGCCTGAAAACCGGCAAAAACAGCGGCAGGCAGTGGATGGCAAAGGATGGTGCCCTGCTTATCGGACAGGATGAAAAATGGAAGCGGTTCGCTGCTTACCGGCTCAATGGCGATGCGCTTACCCTCACGCTGAACAGCGGGGAGGTACAGGAATGGAAAAGGGTGAGTGGGCAGTAGTTCCGGGGTGGGGCGACGGGCTGTTGTTTCACGGTCCGGCCGGGGCCATGGGGTGTTATTGGTTATTCACGGCTTCCCTTTCATTCCGTTTTTCTTTTCTAACTAAAATCCTTCACATGACTATCAGGCAATTCTCTATGGTCCTGGCCCTTGCTGCCCTCGCCGGCTGCCAGCCAACTGAAACCCGCCAGGACATCGGCTTTCCCGCCGGCCGCTGGGTCGACCTCAGCTACCCGTTCGATGAAAATACCATCTACTGGCCAACCGCCGAGAGCTTCAGGCTCGATACCGTAGCGGAGGGCGTAACCGAAAAGGGCTACTATTACTCGGCGTATTCCTTCTGCGCTGCCGAACACGGCGGCACCCACATGGACGCGCCCGTACATTTCGCCGAAGGGAAAAACGCCGTGGAGGAAATCCCGCTGGAACAACTTATCGGCCCGGCGGTCGTGGTGGACGTATCGGAAAAAGCTTTGGACAACCGGGATTACCTGATCCAGGTATCCGATTTTGAAGCCTGGGAGCAGGCCAACGGGCAGATTCCCAGCGGAGCGATCGTCCTGGCCAATACCGGCAGCGGCCAGTTCTGGCCGGACCGGGTAAAGTATATGGGCACGGATAAACGGGGGGAGGAAGGCGTTGCCGGGCTCCACTTTCCCGGCCTGCATCCGGACGCTGCCCGGTGGCTGGCGGAAGAGCGGGCCATCAAGGCTTTCGGGTTGGATACGCCCAGTATCGACTACGGGCAGTCTGTAAATTTTGAAAGCCATCAGGTGCTGGGCGCGGCCAACATTCCCGGGCTGGAGAACATCGCCAACCTGGGCCAGCTGCCGGCAAGGGGCAGCTGGGTCGTAGGGCTGCCTATGCTGATCCGGCACGGCAGCGGCGCCCCGTTGCGGATCGTGGCGCTGGTGCCGGAAAAGTAACGGCTATTGCAGCTCTTTTTTTGCAGTTTTTAATTTTTTCTGTTTTTCCTTAAGCAGGTTTTGCACCTCCCGGAGGCGCTTCTCCTTTTCGCTTAAGCTGGAGGACAGGTCAATGTTCTCCTTTTTCAGCTTGTCGATCTCTTTGAGGTTTTTTTCGATGTCCTTTTCATTGCCGGAAATATCATTCTCCAGGTTCTTGATCTCTTTTTCCAGGCTGCTTACCAGTTCTTCGCTTTCTTCGACCTGCTGCTGGTAATACCGGGGAACGTATTCGCCGGCAAATTTGTCCACTATCGCGCGCATGGCCCGGTACTCCCTGGGGTAGTCGCCCGGGTTCACGTAGATGTCGTACCCCAGCGAAGCGAATACGCTCATCTGGGTTTTGTCTTTCTTTTCGTCAAAGTAGGTATAAAAATTCATTTCCTTATCGCTGATCGCCTCGATCAGGACTTTCTCTGCCTCCAGCAGGTCCTTGTTGGCCAGGAAACCGAAGCCCCGCAGCTTGACGCCATACTCGTCCTTTATAAAATCCCGCCAGGCGCCCTTCAGGGCTTTGGGGCCCGCTTCCAGGTCCACGGTGATGCAGGGCCTCTCCGCCTTGTCGTGTTTGATGGTGGAGTCGGTAATGTCTATTAGCTGTGCGCCGGAAAAGGAGGGAAGCAACAGAATGAGAAGTAAATTCAGGAATAGCCGTTTCATGTCAACGTAATTGCGTTAAAAAATAGATTGGAATGGGTTGAGCGCTCACTAGTAAAACAGGCAGGACACCGCGCATGTTTGATTTTGGAAAACACAGAGGAGTAGGCGCCTGCAGGAAAATGATCTTTCGGGTCAGTCGCCCCTCAGGCGGTCCGGCGGAGAGAGGAACAAGCCGGCCTGCAAAAAGAAAGAATTGGACGGGTCTACATTGAAAGAGGTCGTCTCTGCGGTTTTGCTCTCAAAATCCGTGCTGAAGTTAAACCGGTAGCCAAATTTCAAATTGCCCCAGAACCAGTCGGCGAATTTGTGCTCTGCCCGGGCGGAGACCAGGAATTCCGAGTGGTTCATGGCATAATCTGCGGTTCCGTTGTTGGGGCCGGGCATCAGTATACGGTAACTTTGGCTGTCATATTCCGCCCCGAACAGGAAAATGTCGTCCGGGCTGAGATTATACCGCAGGTAGGCGTTGGCCGGAAAGATGGATTCCAGCCCCCATTTATCATTAAAGTTGCGGTTGAGCAGGAGGAAAGGCGCCAGGCTGTTGCGCCGGAAACTCTTGGAATAAGCCAGGCCCAGGCCCCACTCTAAGTCATCGCTCGGCTTGATGACGTACACGCCGGAAAACTTATAGATCGCATACCGGTCTTCAAAAAAACGCCCCAGGCCGGAATAATTGCCGTTGGATGCCAGCCGGAAACGGAACGCCAGATAGTGAAACTCATCCAGCGGCTTGGCAATGATGGCGCCCAGCGTCGTGCTTTTCAGTTTGCTGTCGTCCAGTTCTCGAAAGACGAGGTTGAAATCAGGGCCGAAGCGGTCAATCGTGTATCTCTCGGAGAAGTAAGAGTAACTCAGCAGGATTTTCAGATGGTCCCGGTTGAGCAGGGGCGCTTTTATAGAAAAGTCCAGGTAGCCGAGGCTCCTGAACTCGGTGAGGGGCATGGCCAGGACAGTATCTGCGACCTTGTAGGCTCCCCCGCCGAAGTGGCTATAGGACAATTCAAGCCCTTTCGAACGGGACTTGTTGCGGATGCCCGGTTTGCAATAACAACGCAGGCCGTTATCTCCGGAGGTGACGTCTTCCGGAAAGTATCCAGGTTTGATCTGGCCGCTCGCCGATGCGCAATAGGCGAAAAGGATCGCCAGTACGATGTATCTCATGTTTTTTGTTTCCTGCCGGTAGTTTATGAATAGGAACGGGTAAAGATACAATTTTGGCGAAGGTAGGCAGACACTTTGGCCATAATGTGTTTTGGGGCAGCCTTTTCCTTCCGAAATTTCCGGTGCCTGGAAAATTTTTTTATTGCTTTTATGAGATTGCTCATCTTTTATGTTGATTTCTGTCATTGTTGAGCTGTTCTGAAATCCCAATCTTGATGTCAATTTTTATTGGGCACCAATGAAAAGGATTTAAGCATGTAAAGGCCGATGAAAATATCGGCTATTGTAAACCAGTTCAAAGCCAATTTTATGGAAGACGGAAATGGAAGCCTGGCTGCTGCCAGCCCCCAAACATCGGACCGGCTCGTTTTAAAGGAACACATCCTGGAAATTGTCAGCGACTCCGGAGAAGGGGCCCAGAAGGCAGGCCAGAGTTTCGGAGCGGTTTCCGCAAAAATGGGCAACGGCGTATGGACCGTAGAGATTATCCCCGCCGATATCCAACCGCCGCCCCGGACCAAGGAGAGCGCTTCGGGCATCCGCATCCGGTTCGGTTCGGAAAAGATCACCAATGCGGGAGATGAAGCCGATGTGCTGGTGGCATTTAATGAAATTGTCCCCTATACCCGTATCGAACAGAATGTCTACCGGGAAGGAACCATTGTGCTCATCGAAAACAAATGGGCCACTGATGAATCCAGGGACATCCGGCAGAGCTATGCAACGGCTATTGAGGACTTCAAAAGCCGGGGCTTTGTCGTTTATGAGATTCCCATGGAGGAAGAGTGCCTCCGGCTGACGCCCAACCCGAAGAAAGGGAAGAATATGTGGGTGCTCGGCATGTTGTCCCACATTTACGACCGGGACCTGGATAAAGCGGCGGCGCAGATAGAATACACTTTCCGTTCCAAATCAAAAGCCGTAGTCGATTCCAACCTGCAGTTGCTGCAGGCCGGTTACGATTGGGCCCGCGAAAACCTGAGCCTGCGTTATCGGATTCCCTCCATCGAGGCCAGCCAGGAACTGGTCGTGATGAACGGCAACGAAGCTCTCAGCTTCGGCATCCAGGCTGCGGGTATCGAGTTGTGCTCCATGTACCCCATCACGCCGGCTACTTCCACCTCTCACCATCTCGCCGAATGCATTCAGTCCTCGGGAGGTATCATACACCAGGCCGAAGACGAAATTGCCGCCGTCGGGTTTGCGATCGGCGCATCCTATGCCGGAAAAACTTCGGTAACCATTACGTCCGGCCCCGGCCTGGCTCTCAAGACGGAATTCCTGGGCCTGGCCGTTATGGCGGAAGTGCCGCTGGTCGTCATCGATGTGCAACGGGGAGGCCCATCTACCGGCCTGCCCACCAAGGTGGAACAAAGCGACCTGTTGGCGGTCCTGTACGGCCAACCCGGCGATTCGCCCAAAGTAGTGCTGGCGCCTTCCACCATCGAGGAATGTTTCCACTTTGTCATCCTGGCGCGCAAGATCGCCGAATCGTTCCGCATGCCGGTGATCCTGCTTTCCGACGCCAACCTGGCGACCGGCGTGCAACCGTTCCCCCGGCCGGAACTCCGCGAAGAATGGCTGTCGCCTCCGGTAGACCAGAGCCCCTGGAAGGAAGGCGTCACGGCATACGACTGGGATGAAAAAACCGGGCTCAGCCAACGGCCTGTCCCCGGACAGGCAGGCGGCGAATATACCCTCACCGGCCTGGCCCACAGCTCTGCCGCCAAGGTGACCTACCTGCCGGAAATCAACCAGAAAACCGCCGCCCTGCGCAGCCGCAAGCTGGCCACTTTTGGCCGCACCCTGAAGCCTCCCCGTATCCATGGCGACGAGGAAGGCCGCCTGCTGATCGTCGGCTGGGGCTCAACCCGCGGCGCTATCGAAGAGGCGGTGGACAGGGCCCGCGAGCAGGGGGGGCGGGTGTCTTCCCTCCACCTTCGTTTCCTCAGCCCCATGGAACCCGGCCTGAAGGATATTTTCCGGCGGTTCGATAAAGTGATGACGATCGAGATCAATTACAGCGACTCCCCCGACGACCCCATGATCACGCCGGAAAACCGCCGATACGCCCAGCTGGCCTGGCTGTTGCGGGCACAGACTTTGGTAGATGTCGACTGCTTCTCCAACGTGCACGGGCAACCCCTGCGGCCCGGAAAGATTTTTGCCAGAATTCAAAAAGAGTTGAACCAGTAAAAAGCAGAAGCCATGTTCGGAATAAAACAAGATTTCATCTGCGAACTGCCCAAGAAGTATTACACCCTCAGCAATTACGAAAAGGGCGTCGCCCGCTGGTGCCCGGGATGCGGCGACCACGCGGTACTCTCCGCCGTTCAGCGGCTTTGCCGCGAGGAACAACTGCCGCCGGAAAAGACCGTCTTCGTGTCGGGCATCGGCTGCTCCAGCCGTTTCCCGCATTATATGAATACCTACGGCTTCCACGGCCTGCACGGCCGGGCATTCCCGGTAGCCTGCGGCGTGAAGTTTCGCCGCCCCGACCTGAACGTCTTCGTCATTACCGGCGACGGCGATTGCTGTTCCATCGGTGCCGGCGCCTGGATCCACGCCATCCGCTACAATATGAATATCACGACCATCCTGTTCGACAACCAGATCTACGGGATGACCAAAAAACAAACTTCCCCGACTTCCCGGATAGGAACGGTTTCCAATACCCACCCCACCGGGTCGGTGTTGCCGCCGGTCAACCCCCTGCAGACTTCCCTGGGGATGGCGAACGCCTCTTTCGTCGCACAAACAGCAGACTGGGTGCCGGGCCACCTGTTCGCAACCCTCAAAGCCGGTTATGAACATCCCGGCTTCGCTTTCATCAAGGTGATCATGCGGTGTTCCAAGTTCATGGGGCCCCTCGTGGAAGAAATGACTACTAACCGGGATGCGGTCTCCATCCTCACACACGAGAACGGCATCCAGCCGGACGAGGGTACCCTGCGCGCCTTCAAGAATCACCGGGCACACGACCCCTCCGACATCAATGCGGCCCGGGAACTGGCCGAGGATAAGGAGGTTTCCTACCTGGGGCTTTTCTTCCAGGATAAGGAAGCGATGCGCTACGACCTCTATGGGGCCCATAACCTGGGGTTCTCCCCGGAAGAAAAAATCTCGGCGGTCAATGCGCAATTGGATAAATATGCGGTGTAGGGGAAGATTCGTGCATTGGTGTATTCGTGCATTGGTGCATTGGTGAAGGAGCAGTGGCTACGGACTGGCCTGCCAGGCGAATACACGAATGCACAAAAGCACTAATACACGAAATTCACTCATTCGAAATGAACAACAAGGATTCCGAAAGAGAAACGATAACCGGTTTTTTTCAGGATGACGCCTTCGGCATACCGGGATTCCTGCAAAGAAGCGCCCCGCCGGGCGAGGTGCTTTCATTTGAGAAGGCGGATGCCGTTTCTCTGCCTCGAATGCCGGAAGTGCCGGAAGCTGCCGAACCGGAGAGGAAGGGGTACTGGCGGACCCTCCGCGCTTTCTTCCGTACCGGAAAAGGGGGCGGTATCCCCCGCGAACAGGGCCGCCAGCCGGTTTTCCCTGCTCTTCTGGCGCCGTTTCAGGGCAAGGAGTATACGCAATATAATTTTCCTTGCTGGGTGAGCGATGCCGGGCCTGTTGACAAAGGAACGGATGCCGGCCCTGCTTTTTATACCTTGCAGGCCCTGTTGCAACGCGCTGTGCAAGCCATTGCCCCCCAGGAAGGCCAGGCAAAAATCCTGAAGGATAACCTGCTGCGCCTGGAGGCGGCTATTCGCGATAAAGTCAGTTTTGCCGATGCGGCTTTTAAAGCCGCTCCCGTGTTTGAAGAGGCCCTGGCTGAACTCGAGGCGGGCCTTTCGGTTAAAGGAGAAGAGGGAAAAGCCTTTTCTGAGGATCTGATCCGGCTGAAAAGGGCCCTGCCGCCAACCGGCGTCCTGATCTCCTTCTCCCCGCAGGCGCCGCTTCACCTCCTGGCTACGGTGATCCAGCGGAAGTTGCTGGCCAGCCGCCGGCCGGTTCGGGCGGAGATAGCCCGCCTGTCCAACCAACTGAAAGACATCCTGGCCGTGGAGCGGGAAAAGAACCCGGAATCCCACTCGGCGGAGCATCTTCACTCGGCGCTGGATTTCGCCGATACCTTTCTCAATTTTGAGGAACTGTCATCCGTTCTGCCGTCCGGAGGTTCCGAGGCCATGCCTGAGGAACGCCACCACCGCATCGAACTGATCCTGGAAACCCTGGGCCAGGCGGAAAGCCTGCTCTTTTCCCGGGACGCCTGGCTGGTAGCCGGCGAAGGGCAGCCCATCCTGAGCGAGAAGGACTGGAAGGCCGGTTTTCCGGGAATTGAGGTCCTCCGGGCACCGGCAGGCACGCTGTCGGCCACCGCTGCGGAAATCTTCGAAGAGGAGATGGGCAAAGCCGCCCGGGCCTTTGCTGCCCTCCGCATCGGCCAACTGGAGGTGAATAACCAGTATTTTCCGGAGTTGCATAGCGACTTTTTCGCCCATTTCGACTGGCGCAGCTTCGATGAGGACGAATGGGCGGCCTGTGCGCCGGTGCTGCTCCTTTCGGATGCCGATCAACTGCTGGAACAGGAGTTCAATGCCTTCTCCCGGCAACTGGCTGCCGGCCTCCCCGTCAAATATCTTGTCATCAAAGGGCAGGAAAGGGATAACCGGGACAGCTCCGGGCTGGCTTTCCGCCGCGAACCAGGCGCGCTGGCCATCGCTCATCGCAATACTTTCGTGCTGCAATCTTCCGTCATTCGCCCGGCCTATCTCCACGGCGGCTTTGAGAAAGGGCTGGATAGCCCTTCGCCGGCACTGTTTTACCTGCTATCTGCCCAGCCCCAACCCGATTGCTCTACCGAGCCGAGCTTGTGGGCAAGCGCTGCGGTGGAAGGGCGTGAATTTCCCGGCTTCATTTTCGACAGCCAAAAAGGGCCAAAGTGGGGAAGCCGCTTCGATATCCACGAAAATCCGCAACCCGAGGCGGACTGGCCAGGCCATCAACTGGCCATCCTTGACGATAAGGGAAAGGAAGCCGCTCTGGAAATTCCCTTCACCTTTGCCGATTTTGCCGTCCTGGGCGGCCATTTTGCCGCTTATTTCCACATCGTGCCTCCGGAATACTGGACGGACAACCTGATCCCGCTTGCGGATTATCTCGGCCTGTCTGATAAGGACGCTTATACCAAAGTCCCCTTCATCTGGGTGGTAGATGCGGACAGCCGGCTGCAGCGGGCGGCGGTTGCCTGGCCCCTGGTGCTGGCTTGCCGGGAGCGGCTGGATTTCTGGCATTATCTCCAGGAAAACGCCGGCGTCCACAGTTTCCACGTCGAACAGGCTACGGAAACGCTGAAGCAGGAACTCCGGGAAGCCGCAGAAAAAAAGATCGCCGATTTGAAGGCGAGCCAGGAGGCGGCAGTGGAAAAGGCCCGGGAAGAGGCGGCGCGTACGGCTATGGAGCGCCTGGCTTCCGTGCTATTGGACCTGGATGTCGACGCCGTAGTCCCGGCCGGCCCGAAAAAGCCGGAAGCCCCGGCCCCCAAGCCCAAAGGCCAACCGGAGCCGGCAACCCGGCCGCCGGAACCTCCTTCAAAACCGGAAGCCGGCGCGGCGGCGGCCCCGAAAACGCCGGAAAAGGAAGAACCTGCGGAGGAGGGCCTGGGCGAAGCCTGGATCGAAACCCCGCTGTGTACTTCCTGCAACGAGTGCATTGACGCCAACAAAAATATTTTTCAATACAATGCCGACAAACAAGCCTTTGTGGCTAACCCCAGGGGCGGCCCCTTCGCCGATATCGTCCGGGCTGCCGAGAAATGCCCGGTGAAGATCATCCACCCCGGCGCACCCCAGAATCCTGGAGAGGACAACCTGGCGGAGTGGGTGAAGCGGGCGGAACGGTATCAGGGGTGAGTGGGGGGGGGTAGGTGTTGAGGTGTTGAGGTGTAAGTTTCGGGATTGAAAGAGAGATAAGTAATCCTTAAAAAATAACTTCACGGCCCTTAGTTGTAGTGAAGTGAAGCAGCCAGTCAGGGTTCCAGCGGGGTCAGGCTGCTGAACGAGCTACAACTAAGGGCCTCAAACAGTGAAGTTATTTTTTAATCACTACTAAGTGGAAATAAATAAAATCCGATGATTGCCGAAATCTTCATGGCGGTAGGAATATTAGCGGGCCTGGGGCTGTTGTTCGCCATCGTGCTGGCCGTGGCGTATAAGAAGCTGCGCGTGGAGGAAGACCCCCGGATCGACGAGGTGGAAGAAATGCTTCCTCACGCCAACTGTGGCGCCTGCGGCGAGCCCGGCTGCCGCGTCTTTGCCGAGAAGGTGGTCGCCAACGAAGTGAAAATTTCGAAATGTACGGTCAGCTCCCAGGCCGCTATTGAACGCATTGCCGCCTATCTGGGCGTCGAGGCCGGCAAAGAGGAGAAGCGGGTGGCCCGGCTGCTGTGCGCCGGAGGCAGGAAGGAAGCCCACAGCCTGGCGGAATACGCCGGCACGCTGCGCACCTGCCGGGGTGAGGCCGTCGTAGCCGGCGGCCCCAAGGCCTGTGCCTGGGGATGCCTGGGATTGGGCGACTGCGTTGACGTTTGCGATTTCGATGCGCTGTACCTGAACGACGACGGCCTGCCGACGGTCATTCCCGATAAATGTACGGCTTGTGGCGACTGCGTTGAGATTTGCCCCAAGAACCTCTTTGAACTGATGCCGGAAAGCCGGAAGCTCATCGTGCAGTGCAAGTCGCTGCTCGAAGGCAGCCTGGCAGAATCCAAATGCTCGGTAGCCTGTACGGCCTGCGGGCGCTGTGTTGCCGATGCGCCGGAAGGCCTGATCGAAATCCGGAGCAACCTGGCGGTGGTCAATTACGAGCTAAACCACCTGTCCAGCCCGGAAGCCACGCTCCGGTGCCCGACCAACGCCATCGTGTGGGTGGAGGGGCAGCAATTTGAAAAGCGCCCTACCGTTTGGCTGCCGCTGGGGCGGGTGGAGAAATATACCGAAGACATTTAACCCTGTGCGCCGGACCGCAGCTGTCCGGCATTCGCCCCGGATCGGGCTGATGTGGAAAGAAAAACAGACATCTGCAAAGAAGATAATACAGAAAATGGATAAACCGGATAACATATTTGGCAAGGTTGTAGAAAGCACCGGAGCCGTACTGCTTCAGCAGTTGGAATCCGGCGTCAGCGAGGGCTATCTCTCGCCCTTCGGCGCCGAAACTCCCGATACCCTCAACCTTTTTGGGCGCAAGGCCTGCCACCGCAACAGTCCGGACTTGTCTTTCCTCGCTGGGTTGGCCAGCACGGGGCTGCGTGCCGGCGCCTTTCTTAGCGGCAGCCAGCTGGGCGCCAATTACAATCAACTGGCAGATTTCGTCCGCCAGAACCTGCCGGTGCTGGTGCATTATGCCGCCATGCCCGGGGACGGCAAGGCTCGGTTCCCGGCTATGGACAATCTTAGCGGTGCCGCCCATGCCGGCTGCTTCCAACTCCTGGCTGCCAACCTCCAGGAACTCGTCGATCTCACGGCCATCGGCCACAAAGTGGCGGAGCTGATCCTTTTGCCGGGGATTTGTGTCGCCGATAATCCTTATGCCCGGCAGCAAGCCTCCGTGCCCGAAGCCGGCGCTCTGCGCCGGTTCCTGGGGGAGCCCGACAGCCAAATCCAGTGCCCGGTACCTGCCCAGCGCCTGCTCTTTGGCCAGAACCGGCGGCGGATACCGCAGTGGTATAACCCGGATATTCCCGCTATGGCCGGCGCCCGCAGGGAACAGCTGGGGCTCCAGCTGGAAGGGGCTGCCCGCGAACGCTATTTCTACCGCCACCTGCCGGATATCATCCGCCTGGTGATGGAAGAATACAGCCGGTTGTCCGGCCGTCAATATTCCGCTGTGAAAACAGCTGAAGCCGGACAGGCGGACTACCTTATCCTTACCCTGGGCGCTGCCTTCGAAACGGCCGCAGAGGCTGCCCGGCAGGCCCGCTCCCGGCATAAGATTAAAGTGGGCGCCGTTGGCCTGTCCGTTTTGCAGCCTTTCCCCCGGGAAGAACTGGCCTCCTGGCTGTCCGGTAAAAAGGGCGTCGCCATTCTTGAATCTGCCGGCAGCTCTCCGTCAGGTTCCTCTGTCCTTTATCACGAAGTCAGCGCTGCTGCCCGGACCCTGGGCAGAAAAGCTCCGGAGTTGTATTCGGGCGCCTATGCCGGCCCGCTCTCCACAGAAGCCGTTGCCGCCGTTATCGGAAACATGCAACGCAACGGCGCCCGGAAGGAGCGTTTCTTCATCGGCTTTGATTTCACCCGCTCTTCCACCGGCTTTCCTCAGCATGAGGTCATGCTGCAGGCCATCAGCCGGGAGTATCCGGATATTGAACAGGAAACGCTTCCTCTGTCCTCTGGCAGAAATGGTGCCAGGCCGGGAGGCGCTGTGCGCAGCCTGCCCTATGCCATCCGCCGGTATCAGGACCAGGGGCCGCCCTATTCCCGCCTTTCTCGTTTTTACCACAATACGGCCTGCTTTTATCAGCAAGGCATCCGCGCTGAATTGGTCGCCGACCCCTTCCAGGCCTTGCCGCTCGTTCCGGCGGCCACGGCCAATTTTTCCGGCCCGGCGGAAGGGAAACCTCAGCTGCCGGTTTTTCAGCCGCAAAATTGCACCGGCTGCGGTGCCTGTATGGCTTACTGCCCCCATTCGGCTATGCCGGGCGTTGCCATCAGCTTCCAGTCTATGGTGCGGGCGGGCATGAAGATTGCGGCGGCCCAGGGCACGCCCATCCCACAGTTGATGGGCATAGAGCGCAAACTGGTAAAAATAGCGGAGGGCCTCGTCCAGAAAGAAGGCGACAAGGTTGGATGTATAGAGGACTTTCTGCCGGAAGCTTTCCGGCAACTCGCCAGCCAGTCTGGCATGGAAGGGGAGAAACTCGAGCGGGCGCAGGAAGGAATAGATATTTTGAACGGCATCGTCGGCCGGTTCCCCATTGCCGTTACCGAACCGTTCTTTCATCAGACAAAGCGGCGGGAAAAGGGTGCCGCTCAGTTTTTCTCCATTGCCATTGACCCGCACGCCTGCACCGGATGCGGCATCTGTATTGCCCTTTGTGAGGACGATGCCCTGCGGATGGCTGCCCCGGAAGCGGATTTGCTCCGGCAGATGGGAAACAACCTGGAGCTGTGGGAGCAACTTCCGGACACGCCGGCTGACACCGTTAGTGCGCTGATCCGGGAACCGGACTACGATCCTTTTGCCGCGGCCATGCTGAGCCGCCACTTCTACCTGTCCCTCTCGGGCGGCTCTACCACCGAAGCCGGCGCCTCCGCCAAGACGGCCCTGCACTGGCTGACTGCCGTCCTGGAATCGGTAACGCAGCCGCGGGTAGAGCAGCAGGCCAAAGAACTGGAACAGCAGGTAGAAGAGTTGGCAAAAAACATCCATCAGCACCTGAGCAACGCATTGCCCAAGCGCGATTTTCAACTCTCCGGCGATGCGCAGGCCGCCTTTGCCGAAGGCAAACTTCCTCTGGAGGATGTCATCCGGCAACTCGAGGCCGAACCGCAGTCTCAGATTGTGGACGCCGCCTCGCTGCAGCGGAAGATCAACCTGTTGAACGATCTCAAGGCATTGCTCTGGGCGCTGCGGGAAGGGCCTACCGGCGGCGGCAGGTCACGGTACGGCGTCCTGCTTGCCAACCCCGAGGCCCTGCCCTGGGCCGATGATCACCCCTACAACGCTTTCACTACTCCGGTAATATGGCATTGGGACGGGTCGTCTCCGGAACGCCTGCTGGGCATTCTTGAGGGGCAGGCCCGCCATGCGCTCGACCAGGTCCGCCTGCTGCGCAGGTCTGCCCTGGAAGCCCGGAACAAATACCGCCCGGAACTGCACGACCTGGAGGTCGGGACCCTGGACTGGGCGGGGCTTAGCCCGGAAGAGAGATCGCTGCTCGCGCCCGTCCTGCTGGTGGGCGATGCCCGCCTGTTCTCGGAACAGGGCCGCACCGCCCTTCTGGAACTGCTGGCTTCCGGCTTTCCGGTAAAAGTGGTTGTGCTGGATGACGGGGAGGTGCCGGCCGGCCCGGCCGCCGTTGCCCGGCTCGCCGCGGCACAGGCGGCGTGGATGTCTGCGCTGGCCTTACCACACACCTTCCTGCTCAAAGGCAGCCTGGCCGGCAACCCTGTCCTGTTCGACCGGCTGCGCGACGGGCTGCAGCGCCCCGGGCCCGCCCTTTTCCACCTGCTGGCACCCCGCCCGGAATCTCACGCCGGCAAGCCGGCGGTTTGGCCGGCCTGGAGCAGCCTCGCTCTGCGGACGAGGGCTTTCCAGAGCCTCCTTTTTGACCCCGCCGGGGAGGGAGATTTTCTTTCCCGGAATATCGGCCTGGAACAGAATCCGCAGCCGGAAGCGGACTGGGTGGCTGCCACGCTGCATTTTGCAGAGGAGGGGCAAGAGCAAAAACAACCGTACGTACTGACCTATGCCGACTGGCTCTTCAGCCTAAGGGCCTGGCGGAATTACTTCCGCCCGCTGCAGCCGGAAGGGGAGAACCCGGTGCCGCTCGCCGAATATCTCACCCTGGATGAAAAAGGGCAGAAGGGGAAAACGCCCGCCATTTCCACCGTTGAGGAAGACGGCCGGTTGACGCAGTACGCGGCAGCCCCGGAAGTGGTAATGGCGGCCCGGCAGGCACTCCGCCAATGGAACAGCCTGCGCGAGCTCGCCGGCCTGCGCAGCCCCTTCCCGCAAAAAGAAAGGGAAACACTGGAGAAAGAGTTGACTCAAAAATACGAGAAGGAGATATCTGAACTCAAAGCCTCCTACGAAGCGCGGCTGCAGGAACAGGAGCAGGCGCTGATGGAGCAGGTCCGGATAAAGCTGCGGGACAAATTGCTGGCGCTTTCCCGGAGAGGAGAGCCGCTGGCGGTATTACAAGAGGAAGACAAATAAGATGATCGGAACAGCTCAGAACGAACTCAAAGACAGGTTGCTTACTTTCCGGCACGGGGTACACCCGGAGGAATTCAAGGAGCTGTCGAACCACCAGCGGATCGAGCGGATGCCCTTTGTGGAGGAATATATCCTTCCGCTGCTGCAACACATTGGGGCTCCTTCCAAACCGTTGGTACATAAAGGGCAGCGCGTGCGCCGGGGCGATATGGTTGCCGAACCGGGATCCTTTGTTTCGGTGGCCCTGCACACTCCGGTAGATGGCACGGTGACGGATGTCGGCCTTTACGGCCATCCCAACGGGCAGATGCTGCCTGCAATCCGCATCAAGGCGGACCCCTTTTCCACCCAGCAACTGGATCAGCCGCCGCAACGCCAGCCGGAAGAACTGAGCAAGGCCGAATTCATCGCGGCGATCCAGCAGGCGGGCATCGTCGGGCTGGGCGGGGCGGCCTTCCCGGCTCATGTGAAGTTCAACATCCCGGAAGATAAACCCTGCCGGCACCTGATGCTCAACGGCTGTGAGTGCGAACCCTTCCTCACCTGCGACCACCGCGTGATGGTGGAATACGCGGAAGAACTGATCGACGGCACGCGCATCCTGCAGCGCTTCGTCCAGGCAGAGAAGGTGTCCATCGCCATCGAGGCCAACAAGCCGGATGCGGTGATCGCGCTGCGGGAGGCTTCTTCCAGGGCAGGTTTCCCGATGGAGGTGGTGCCGCTGAAAGTGAAATACCCGCAGGGCGCCGAAAAGATGATGATCAGCGCCATTCTCGGCGAAGAAGTTCCGGCGGGGAAATTGCCTATCGACGTGGGCGTGCTGGTATCCAATGTCGGCACTATCGTCGCCCTTTCCCAGTACTTCCGGCAGTCGCAACCCCTGGTCGAACGGGTCATAACGGTGACGGGCACCGCCGTCCGCCGCCCGGCGAACGTGCTGGTGCCGCTGGGTACGCCTATGCGCGACCTGGTGGAGTTCTGCGGCGGCGTTACCGAAGCCGCTACGCGCATCCTGCTGGGCGGCCCCATGATGGGCATCGTGCAGAAGAGCCTCGACACTCCGGTCGTCAAGGGTACTTCCGGCATTCTGGTGCTCACAGAGCGCGAAGTGCAGGATATCGACACCTTCAGCTGTATCCGCTGCGGGCGTTGCCTGGAAGCCTGCCCGCTCTTCCTCAACCCCGCCCGCCTCGGCCTGCTGGCCCGCAAAGGCCTGTGGGATGACATGGAAGATTATAATGCCCTCGACTGTTTTGAATGCGGTTCTTGTTCCTACGTATGCCCGTCCGGCATCCCGCTGGTGCAAAGCATCAAAATAGGCAAGGCGATGATCAGAGAACGAAAATAAACCGGAGGTCCCACATTGATGTGGGGCCTGTAAAAATATGGTCGACAAACCCAAAATAACGATTTCCACTTCTCCCTTTCTCCATGACCAGGTAACCACCCCGCGGATCATGTGGGAGTTGGCCTATACGCTGGTTCCCATACTAATGGCCGCCGTTTATTATTTTGGCCTCAGCGCATTGCTGGTCAGCGCCGCCAGCATAGCAGGCTGCCTGGTTACGGAATACTACCTGGGCAAGAAAGGCCCTTTGGGCAACCCGTTGCGCGACGGCAGCGCCCTGGTGACCGGCCTGTTGCTGGCCCTGACGCTCCCGCCGGGCTTCCCTTTGTGGATGGCATTCGTCGGCGGCGTTGTAGCCATCGGGATGGGCAAGTTGATCTGGGGCGGGCTGGGCCAGAATGTGTTCAACCCGGCGCTGGTCGGCCGGGCGTTCCTGCAGGCTGCTTTTCCTACCGCCATCACCACCTGGGAGCCGCCCGACGGCCGCTACCTGGGCCTGCGGGGCACCAACCTGGCACCGCCCTTCTACCAGGGAGAGCCGGTGGATGCCCTGAGTACCGCCACGCCACTCGCGGAAATGAAGTTCAATCAGGAACCGGCTGCGCTGGCAGACCTCCTGCTCGGCAATATCAGCGGCTCTCTGGGGGAAACCTGTGGCCTGCTCCTGATCCTGGCCTGTTTGTACCTGATTGCGCGCCGGATCATCAACTGGAGGATACCCGCCGGCATCCTGGCGACGGTGGCTGTTTTTTCCGGCATCGTTTACCTTTTCGAGCCGGGGCGTTACCCCTCGCCGGGCTTCATGTTGCTGGCGGGCGGCCTGCTGCTGGGTACGGTTTATATGGCCACCGACCCGGTGAGTTCGCCCCTGTCGCCCAGAGGGGTCTGGATCTACAGTATCGGCATCGGCCTGCTGGTCGTCCTGATCCGCATCTGGGGCGGTTTGCCGGAAGGCGTCATGTACGCCATACTGCTGATGAATGCCGCCACGCCCCTGATCAACCGGTTTGTAAGGCCGAGGGTGTATGGGTATTAGGGGGATGGGGGGATAGTAGAAATAGATGGAAATACATAGAGATACTTGGAAATACATGGAAATAACATTGGAAATGGAAGAAAAGAACATACAACCTGTTATGGCTCAGGAGCTTGAAACGAGTTCTTTCCGGTTGATATCTACGCTGGGGCTTGCCGGCTTCTTTTCCGGGCTGGTGTTGGTCGGGGCATTTCTGTTTACCCGGCCGATCATTGCCGCCAACCGGGCGCAGGCATTGCAGGAAGCCATCTTTAAGGTGTTGCCCGGCTGCGCCAGCTTCCGCACCATAGAGCTGAGGGAGGGCCGGCTGGTAATGGTGGAGGAAGGAGCGCCTGAACCCAGGGAGGGCGAGGAAGTCCGCCGCATCTACGCCGGATACAATGACAAGGGCAAGCTTATCGGCTTCGCCATAACGGGTGAAGAACCCGGCTATCAGGATTTGATCGTGGCCATCTTCGGCTACAACCCCCGGAAGGAGGTGGTCGTCGGCTTCGAAGTGCTGGAAAGCAAAGAGACCCCGGGCCTGGGCGACAAGATCATGAAAGATCCGGCCTTTCTTTCCAATTTCAGGGCCCTGGCTGTCGAGCCGCCCGTTAAGGTAGTGCCCAAAGGAGAAAAGAAGAAAGACAATGAGATCGAGGCGATCACCGGGGCCACCATTTCCTCCAAGGCGGTCGGCCGCCTGCTGGAGAAGAGCCTGATCGAGTGGAGGCCCCTGATCGGGGAGTACTGGAAGGAGTATAAGAAGGAAGGGGATTAAATCTCAAACCTCAAGTTAAAGTAACGAATGACCCTATTTCTTTATGGCCGGCCAGTTGTCCGGATTAGCTATCACCTAAACACCACAACACCGCAACACCACAACACCGCAACACCAAAACACCGCAACACCACAACACCACAACACCAAAAAAAACATGGATCAACCGACAACCATCGAAAAGAGCCGCACTGCCGAGGAATTCCTCAAAGGCATCTGGAAGGAGAATCCCGTTTTCGTAGCGGTGCTGGGCATGTGCCCGGTGCTGGCGGTGACCAATACGGCCATCAACAGCCTTGCCATGGGGCTGGCCACGACTTTTGTGCTGTTCTTTTCCAGCCTGCTGGTTTCGAGCCTGCGCAACGTCATCCCCAAACAGGTGCGGATCACCACCTTTATCATCATCATCGCCACCTTTGTGACGGTTGTAGATTTCATGCTGGCGGCTATCGTGCCGCAGGTGCATAAAGAACTGGGCGCTTTTATCGCCCTGATCGTAGTGAACTGCCTGATCCTGGGCCGGCAGGAGGCGTTTGCGTCCAAAAATTCCATCCGGCTGGCCCTGGCCGATGCCCTGGGCATGAGCCTGGGCTTCACCTTCGCCCTGCTCTGTATTGGCGTCGTGCGGGAGGTGCTGGGCAGCGGCAGCTTGTTCAACGTCTCCCTCTTTGGCGCCGGCTTCGAACCCTGGGTCATCATGATCATGCCCCCGGGCGGATTCTTTACCCTTGGCTTCCTGCTGCTGTTCTTCAACTGGCTGCAAAAGCGCCGCCGGGAGAAATCAAAAGGCGACAGACAAGCTACGCAATATGAAGAGGCGAGGGAGTTTTTGTGAGGCTGATGATGGAATTGGGTGGAAATCACTATGTATTTATTAATGAATGTCAATTTAAAATACATCGTCATTTTATTCATTCCTTCATCTTTACTCGGCCGAGGAATGAGGACGGGCCTCCAGTCATTTTTACCCGGCTCGCAGAGACGGGCATTCCTTTTCCGGGGTTTCCGGAGCGGCCTCACCTATACACCCATCTAACCATCAAACCATGACCTAACCATGCAAGACCTTCTCTGGATATTCATCTCTGCCCTGCTGATCAACAACTTCACCCTGGCCTATTTCCTGGGCCTTTGCCCCTTCCTGGGCGTATCGGGCCGGCTGGAGACTGCCTTCCGGCTGGGGCTTGCCAACATTTTCGTCATGCTCATCACGGCAGTCTGCGCCTGGGGGCTCAACACTTTTATCCTGCCCTATGCCCCATACCTGCGGCTGATCAGTTTCATCATCGTCATTGCCAGCACGGTGCAGTTTGTGGAGATGGCCGTCAAGAAGCTCAGCCCGGATCTGTTTCGCGCCCTGGGCATTTTCCTGCCGTTGATCACGACCAACTGCGCCATCCTGGGCCTGGCCCTTTTTGCGACCAACAAAGGCTACGGGCTGGTAGAAGGGCTGTTCTATGCTCTGGGCGCCGGGGGCGGCGTCACCCTGGCCCTGGTGCTGCTGGCGGGCATCCGGGAGGAGACGAAGGTGCTGGACATTCCCAGGCTGATCGAAGGCACGGCCCTGAACCTGATCATCGCAGGGATTCTGTCGATGGCGTTTATGGGGTTTGCGGGGTTGTTTAGCGCAGGGGGGTGAGCGGTTGGATGGCCAGAATGACTAACTGAACTGTCGCCGGGAGCATCCGGGCATGGCCCGCTCCACGAACTTTGTCCCGTAATTGACAACCATCATCACAGCCTGCCCGGCCGGGCAAGCTGTGAGTTTTATTTGAAGGCATACCGATTTTTTACGTCAATTGGAAAAATAAACCTGGTTTTTGAATACCAGCGCATCTCTTCGGGGTACCTACCTATGAATAAAGCCTGAAAGTAAATTCTAACCACTCGAAATCCGAAGCTTCGTTTTCGGGCCGTTTGCTGTCGGCCCGTCCCATTTCTCAGGTGTAGCTTATCGCTCTGAGGCAAAAGGTTTTTGGCCTGGCCGCCTCTGGGAGAGCTATGCCCGGAGATCTGGCCAAGCCGATGGCTCGAATCCGATTTTTCACCCAACAATCATTCGAGTTATGAAAAGGACAAAAGCCAAAACAACGCCCACATTTGACGATTTTAAAAATGCTGCAATCGCTAAAGCCCAGCTGAGGCAAATTAAAGGCGGCAACGACAACAACCCGCCGCCGCCGCCCGATCCCTTCATCGGCTCTGACGATACCATGGATGGGTAGCATCCGGGAAACCAGTCGGAGCGGCAGGCCTGCCGCTCCGACTGAGAGTCATTCAGGCAGGCTGGCAACCTCTCCCTTCACCCATTCCTTCGCTACCGATGGTTTGGTATCCAGCTCTTTGAGCAGGGTTTCCTTCAATGCCGAAGGGCGTTCGGTTTGGTTGTGGTACCAGGCCAGTTTCCTCACAAAATACTCCAGGTTGCGGTAGGCTTCCTTTCGTGGTTCGGCAACGGCATAAGCGTCGCGTTGAAAAAACCATCGGAAAGCTTTGCACCGCTCTTCCACCTTGGTGTAGTCGGCAATGTGGTTGATGTACTGCCCGTAAGCAGCGCGAAGCAGCAAGGATTGCCGCCGCAGGGCGAAATCGTAATTTTCCTTGGCCTGGATAGTCTCCAGGGATTGTTCTGCTTCCAGGTATTCCCCCCGGCGGAAATGGATATAAGCCTGGCTCAGGTTCACCGTGTCGGAACGGATTCCAGGTTCTACAAAATTCTGGTTGTTTTTGATAAACGACGCTGCGAAATCAAGCTTATTGGCGACGGCAGCGGTGACTACCGCATTGATGAAAATCGTGTGGTCGATGGCCTTGTCGATCACGAAAATGCCATTTTCGTTTCCCCACTGGTAGATGTCCATTTGGCTCTGCAGGAAGGATGGGACCCCGCTGTTGTATTTTGCGATGCAAAAATTAAGCAGGTAGCGGGCGAGTTCCAGGCGCTCCAGCGGTTGAATCTCCGAAACCATTTCCCGGAGCGCCCGGAAGGCGTTGGCGAACTGCTGCCGGTTGTCGGGCGCCTGGTACAGCTTATAGGCCAGGAAAAGCAGGCGGACCAAAGGGGGGTACTCCAACGGCAATTCCCGCAGTTGCCCAACCGGGAACAAAGCGCCGGGCAATTGTTCGTTCAGGTACCGCCTCCGGCTGATGCGTTCCAGCTCAAAGTAGAGCTGCCAGGCCAGGTAGGCGCTGTCCAGGCTCTGGCGGGCGGCTTTCAGGGGGCTTAGGTTGGCCTGGTTCTTTTGGGTTTCGGGGTGCTTGAGCCGCAGCAAATGGCGGTCAAAATCGAGAAGATAATAGTCGAAGCTGTTTTGGATGCCAAGAAGCTCCCGTTCCAGCCCGGCCATGGCATCTTCAAACGGGCCGCTGCCGGCGCGCCGCTGGAGGCGCCTGGCTAACAGGCGTTGAAACAAAATGGTGTCGGTTGCCAGTTCCTCCTCTGCCAAAAGCTGTTGCGCCTCCTTGTAAAGGTTGGATTTGCAGTAACTTAGCTTCTGCTTGTTGAAGGGTTCCTTCGGGTATAGCTTTTTGAATATTTTCTTTTCGTCCAGGGAATCGGGTTCGAAACGGGGCGCGCTTTTCAGCAATTCCTTCAGCAACAGCGCTGTAGCCTGAGGGCCGCTGTTGCTCAATTTCTTTTTCAATAGCCGGAGTTCTTTTTTGGTGAGCACCCTCAGCAGGCGCAGGAGGTTGCTGTCTTTCATGATCGCCTTTTTGAACGGTGGCCTATTTCAGCTTTTCCTGAAGTTTTCTGGTTTTTTTAAGGTGCCGGTGATTGGGATTGGACAAGATCTTTTCCAGCAAGGGGGCGTAAACTTCGGGAGGCTCTCCCGAAGCGATAGCGCTCAGCAAAGCAAAGTAATCGGCGGCCTGCCGGAGTTCGATGTCCAGGTTCTCCAACTGCCCGGCGCGCCGGAATTGTTCGAAGGCAAGCTGGTATTCCCCGAGTTTATAATAGGCGTGGCCGGCGTAATACTGAGCTAACTCGTATGCCTCCTGGTTCGTCGCCGGGACGGCTAGCAGGCTGTCTCTGGCTATTGCCAGGGTTGCCTCGTCATTCTGCCCCAGTTTTTCGACTGTTTCGGCAATTGGGCTTAGCTCTTCCGGCTGGCCGGCGCCTCGCAGGGACCGGCTGATGTCCTGGAATTTCGGCGCGTTTTCCAGGTAGGCCTGCTTGGCGACGGCCACCGGGCCGACGGGCTGGGCGGCGTGCCACAGCCATAATGCTGCGGCAAGAATAGCAGCAACGCCGGCAGCAATGGCCGCCGCCGGCAAAAGGCGAAGCCGAAACCGGGGCTCGTCGTCGCCCGCCATTGCCCTTTGGATATCCCGGCGCAGTTTCTCATCGAATGCTTCTTCGATCAGGGCCCTTTCGAAGCGCTGGACTTCCAGTTCCTTCTTCAGAGCGGGATCTTCCCTCAGCTCCTGTTCGAAAACAGGCCGCTCCTGCTCGTCCATTTCCCCCCGGAGGTAGCGTTCTATGCGGTCGAAATTTTTCATAATACCAAATTGACGATTTGCATGGCCCTGGGGTTTTCCAGCACCAGGCCCCGCAGCTGTTCCCGGCACCGGCGCACCCGGTCCTTGGCGCTTTGGGTGTTGGCGTAATTCAGGTCAGTGGCGATGCGTTCCATCGGGTAGCTTAACATGTACAGCTGCAACGCTGTCTGGCACTTTCCGCCGAGCTTGCCGATCAGCTGCCCGACCAGGGCGCTGATTTCTTTCCGGATTTCCTGCTTCATGATCCATTCCTCCCGGCTCGGCATTTCTTCATCCGGAAACCGGCTCTCTTCCACGCTTATTTCCCGATGGTGCTTTTTCTTGCTGCTTTTCCGGTGCATGTGCTTGCAGATGCTGATAAAGTAAGTGCTGACGCTGCTCTCTTCTCTGAACTTTCCCTCTTTGATGTTCTTGAACAGGACAATCAGGGCTTCCTGGAAGATTTCTTCTGCATCGGTTGCCGAGGCGCCTTGCCGGGCCAGGAACTGAGTAGCCATATCCCTTATCCCCGATCGTTGGCAGAACCACTTCAGGGCGGCGTTTTGAGCTTTTTCGTTCCCCGAAGCAACGGCCCTGGTAAATTGCTTGTCGTCGTATTTCATAATACCGGGTAGTGATGGATCTGTAATCAATGATACGCAATTTTATCGCCACTGCGATAGCCGTCCGCTATTCTTTTCTGCAAAGAATTTCAGCCCGCCTGCCTTTTTTGCTTTATAGTAATATGCACACGTAATTGGGCCTTGTTCTGTCTTTCCTTATCATTATGGCGCGTTAAAAAAACATTCACCACAACCCAAAACGATGAAAAAATTGGCATTTGCTTTTTTTCTGGCTGTTGTTTCATGGAGCCTTTCTGCGCAGGATGTCTGCGAATCCAACAACAGTTTTGCAACCTCCTGCCCAATTGATTTCTGAAGTCGTGATCAATGCGCTAATCTCCCAGTCCGGGATGACGATTATTATGAATTGGATATCGAAGAGCCGGGCGTGATAGAAGTCGAAGTGCTTCAGGTGCCGGAAATATCGATTTGGACTTGTACGTGTAGGTACCGGGCAGGAGATCAACGAAATAGGCGTGAGAGACGGATATTTGAATGGGGAATCCTTTACTTACAGAGTGAGTACCTGCCAGGTTGGGGCCCATTATCTTTTTTTCGAGGATGACGATAAACACGCTAACGCATCGGTGCAATATCGCTTCGTCGTCCGGTTTACGCCTTTCAGCGAAGTTGACGAATGCGAGTGCCGCGACGATTCTTTCGACGGGGCTTGCCAGATACCTTTTGCTCAACCAATAGAAGCCTTGATTGCGCCCTGGTTTGACGATGATCCACGGGACATAGACCAGGATTACTTCGAGTTGGATATCGGAGCGCCCGGCGTGATAGAAATAGAGGTGCTTGAAGTGCCGGGAAACATCGACCTGGACTTGTACGTGTACGGCCCGGGCCAGGAGGTTGACGAAATAGGCGTGAGAAACGGATATTTGAATGGGGAGGCCTTTACTTACAGGGTGAGCACCTGCCAGGCTGGGCCGCACTATCTTTTTTTCGAGGATGACGACGGCCAGGCCAATGCCCTGGTGCAATATCGCTTCGTCGTCCGGTTTACGCCTTTCAGCGAAGTTGACGAATGCGAGTGCCGCGACGATTCCTTCGACGGGGCTTGCCAGATACCTTTTGCTCAACCAATAGAAGCCTTGATTGCGCCCTGGTTTGACGATGATCCACGGGACATAGACCAGGATTACTTCGAGTTGGATATCGGAGCGCCCGGCGTGATAGAAATAGAGGTGCTTGAAGTGCCGGGAAACATCGACCTGGACTTGTACGTGCATTTACGGTAAAGTGAGGTTGACGAAATAGGCGTAGAAACGGATATTTGAATGGGATACCTTTACTTACAGGGTGAGCACCTGCCAGGCTGGGCCGCACTATCTTTTTTTCGAGGATGACGACGGCCAGGCCAATGCCCTGGTGCAATATCGCTTCGTCGTCCGGTTCACGCCTTTCAGCGAAGTTGACGAATGCGAGTGCCGCGACGATTCCTTCGACGGGGCTTGCCAGATACCTTTTGCTCAACCAATAGAAGCCTTGATTGCGCCCTGGTTTGACGATGATCCCCGGGACATAGACCAGGATTACTTCGAGTTGGACATAGAGGCGCCCGGCGTGATAGAAATAGAGGTGCTTGAAGTGCCGGGAAATATCGACCTGGACTTGTACGTGTACGGCCCGGGCCAGGAGGTTGACGAAATAGGCGTGAGAAACGGATATTTGAATGGGGAGGCCTTTACTTATAGGGTGAGCACCTGCCAGGTTGGGCCACACTATCTTTTTTTCGAGGATGACGATGGCCAGGCCAACGCCTCCGTCCAGTACCGCTTTATCGTCCGCTACACCCCCTTCAGCGAAATCGACAGGTGCGAATGCAACGACTCTTTCAGCGAGGCCTGCCAGCTCAGCACCTGCGATACCGTTCAGGCTCTTGTCGGGCCCTGGTATGATAACGATCCCTTCGATAAAGACGAAGATTACTATGCCCTGGAACTGGCCGATGATGATATGTTACACCTCCTGATCAATTCGGTGCCGGGGAACATCGGTTTGTGCGTGGATATTTTCAGCGATCCCCTGGGTTCTCCCGTAGCCAGCTATAACGGCCTTAATGGCCAGGCTATTAACGTTAACTTCACACCGCCCGCCTCCGGAACCTATTACATCCGGGTAGCCGATTGCGGCAACGACTTCAACATCAATAACCAGTACGCCATGTACGTAGACGTAAACTGCGATCTCATCAACGCCCTGAACGGCCCGGCAACCAACCACGCCATCCAGGTTTTCCCGAATCCTTTCGAGGGCTATCTGTTTATTGAATTGCCGGGAGAGGCAGAGGTCCGCATCTCCGATCTTGCCGGCAAGGCATTGCTGTTCGACAGAGTGGGCAATGCTGGCCGGGCAAAGATCGACACAAAGCATTTGCCGGCCGGCCTGCTTATTCTAACGGTGCGGACTGGCGGAAAACAATACTCTTCTAAATTGGTGAAGATGTGATGGGGTGAAGGAAAGGGCTGGGGAGATGGATATAAATATATGGAAATAGGTGGAAATGAATTTCTTTGGCCTACTTCAAAAAAACTTGGATAGTTTATTTTTCTGTGTCTTCTGACAAACGCCACCGGATTTTCAGGATTCGCGAACAGCGAACAGCGAACAGCAAATTGCGAACAGTCCCAAAAAATTTTACCTTTAACAAGACATCACAAACCCCCATACCATGACTTCCTCCCAACACGCCCGTCGGCTGGCATTACCCGCTATCGCCATTCTCCTGTTCGCCTCCCTGGTTTTCGCCTGTCTCCAGCCGCCCTCTTCAAGCCTGAGCGCGTCAGGCAACCCGCCCGCCTCCGATACCCTGCCCTGCGTTTTAAGCATGACGGACAGGGCGGCAGCCGGGCCGCAGGAAAGCCCCGCCCTGCATCCGGATTCGATAGCCCTGGCCAGTGCCCTGGAAGAAGAAGCCGCCCGTTTGTTCGCAGCGTTGGATTTTCAGGGGGCGATAGACCGGTTCCGGAAAGTATGCCGGATTTGGGAAAACGCCGCCGATACCGGAGAGAAAAACAGAAGACTCGGAAACACGGTACGCCGGATCGGCGTTTGCCAGTGGAACCTCGGCCGGGCAAAAGCTGCCCTGGACAGCTACCGCAGCGCTCAGGAGTACCTTGCCCGGTGTGATACAGTAGACTATGTAGCGTATATCCAGCTCTTATCCAATTTCGGGATCATCTTCCGGGATTTAGGGATGTTTGATTCGTCGGAGGTCGCTTATAAAAAGGCCATTAGGGTGGGGGAGCGCTGCCTTCCTGCCGGCCATCCAAAACTGGGCGTTGCCTGTTACAACTATGGTGTTTTTCTCTGGAATTTAGGCCGGTACGAAGCATCCGAAACCAATATCCTCCGGGCGCGCGACATTTTCCTGCAATCTTCCGGCAAGGAAAAAGAGAATTGGGTGTATTGCGATGAAATGCTCGGCAACATCGCCCTGCACCGGGGCGACCTGGAAAAGGCCATGCGGCACTTCCGGGAGGTGCTCAAAGGACGGTTGAGATTTGGCCCCAAGGTGGCTGCCGGCATTACATATACCAATATCGGCAACGTGTACCACTACCGGGGAGAGCAGGAAAAGGCGCTGGAGTATTTCCAGAAAAGCCTGGACATCAGGAAGGCGTCCCATCCGGAAAACCATCCTCATGTATCGGAATCCCACTTCAACATCGGCGCAGCCCTATTACTCCTGGAGGATTACGAGGGGGCAATCGGCCAGTTCCGGGAAGCCGGGCGGGGCTGGCGCGCAACCTACGGGGCATTTCACTACAACATGGGGCTGGCGCACAATAACCTCGGCGCGGCTTTTCTTAAAACGGGCGACCTGGAGCGCTGCAAAACCCATCTGGATTCCGCCCTGCTGATCATGCAACAATCCAGCGGCTACCTCCATCCGAACACGGCCGATGTCTATCTCAACCTCGGAGGATATTTCACGGAGAAAAAACAGTATGAAACGGCGGAAGAGCAATACGGCCAGGGCCTGGCCGCCCTGGATTTCCAGGCCTTTAAGGAAGGGCACCCGGAGCGGCTGAAAAAGGCCCTCATCGCCGTAGGCCTGCTGCGGGCTAAAGCGGAACTCTACGAAATATGGGGAGAAACGGAAAAAGCCTTTCGCACCTATGGCGAAGTCGTTACCCTCATCGAACAGCTGAGCCGCAGCTATGCAGAAGAAGGTTCCAAACTCGCCCTGATCAACCACAGCTTCCCTATTCTGGAAAAGTTGATCAGCCTGTGCTTGTCCGGAAATGCGCCTGCCGGAGCCGGCGCTCCGGAGCTGTCATTTCCCTATTTTGAAAGGGCAAAATCCCTGTTGTTGCGCGAGGCGGTGCAGCGTTCCAGGGCCTTGAAATTCGCAGGCATACCCCAGCAATACCTGGACCGGGAAAGCCAGCTGCGGAAAGAGGTCATAGAATGGGAAAAAAGGCGTTTCGAGGCGGCCAGCGGCCCATCCGGGGCGGGAACAGCCGACTCGCTTAAACAGATCGAGAAAAGGATTTTTGACTATAAATTTGAATGGGAAGCCCTGCTGAAAACGATCGAAAAGCAGTACCCGGATTACTACCGCCTGCAGTACGACAACGCCGTCATCAGCATGAATGGCGTACAGGACAGCCTGCTGGAAAGCGGCAATGAGGCACTGCTGGAATACTTTGTCGGGGACAGCGCCGTTTTCGTTTTCCTCGTTCTCAAGGACACCTTTCACGTCAAAAGAATAACAAAGGACTTCCCTCTGGAAGACTGGGTGGCGCAGATGCGGCGCGGCATCGTCCGCAAGTTCGTGCCCGATACCCTGTTTCATCCCACCGACAGCCTGGAACCCGGCCTGCAATATGCGCAGGCGGCCCACCGGATTTATCAGAAGGTGTTCGCGCCGGTTGACAGCTTGATGAAGCAAGACATGAAACTGCTCATCATCCCCGACGGGGCTTTGGGCTATATCCCTTTTGACATTTTGCTCCGCAGGCCGGCAGAAGGGCCGGACACCTGGCGGACCAACGATTACCTGCTCGGGCGTTATGCCATCGGATACAGCCATTCCGCAACCTCGCTCGCCGGAATAAAACACCGCCCCACCCGGAAAAAAACGCTAAAGCCCTTCCTCGGGTTTGCTCCTTCTTTTGACGGAAGCGAGGCCATCGCCTCCCGACGGTTCATCGACCTGCGTTATCCCGGAAACCGGATGAAGGTACTCGAAAACAACATACCGGAGGTAGACACCGTTCAGGCTATTATGGGAGGGGACATCTACGCCGGCACGTTGGCCACCAAGGCCAACTTTATCCGGCTGGCGGAAAATTACAGGATCATTCACCTGGCCACCCACGGCAAAGCCAACGATCAGGTAGGCGACTATTCCTTCCTTGCCTTCTATGAACCTCCCGCCGACAGCCTCGAAAACGGATGGCTCTACAACCGCGAACTGTACAACCTGCCCCTCAACGCCGACATGGTGGTGCTATCCGCCTGCGAAACCGGGATCGGCGAATTGAAAAGAGGGGAGGGCATCGCCTCCCTGGCACGCGGCTTCTCCTACGCCGGGGCCAGGAGCATCGTCACTTCTCTGTGGAGCGTAGATGACGAGGCCACCGGAGCTTTGATGGTTTACTTTTACCAGCATCTCAAAGAAGGAAAAGAAAAACACGAAGCCCTGCGCCTGGCAAAACAGGACTGCCTCCGGGGCGAAGACATTGAGCCTTTCTACTGGGCCGGCTTCATTCCCATAGGAGATATGGAAAAGATGGAGCGGCCCGGCCTCTGGAATCCGCTCTGGGTTTGGATGCTTAATATGGGTTTAGTGTTAACGTTGTTGGGCTTGGCCGTTCGGTTGAGGGTGAGGTAAGGGGATTGCTGGGTTGCTGGATGATTGTATTTTACCCGTCTTCCACACTACTGGACAAAATGGTTTTGGACACAGAGCGCACTGAGTCCGGCACAGAGATACGCAAAGTTTTCCGTTGATAATCAAGCCTCTGTGTGGCTCTGTGTCCAAAAAAAAAAATGTCCAGCAGTATGCCCGTCTTCGCTAAAGCTCTTCCGGATAAAATATAACAATATAGCCATCTCCCAAGACCCGCCCTAGCCAACAATATAACCACCTAACCTTCCCCCCCTTCATATCTCAAACCGCACCACCCTCACCGCCTGCGCGCTGAAAAATCCCAGCCCCCCGTTGCTCACGTTGCCGGTTACCGGCCCCGGCGTGCTGTCGAACAAAGTGCCGCGCCAGTCGGTCTCCGAAAACAGCGCCCGCAGGTACTGGTAATAGGATTCCGAAAGGCTGTACCGCTTCTGGGTGACCGTGCGCCCCAGCCTGAAGCCGTAAAAGTGGGCTTCCTCAAAGTTCATCAGGCCGTTCACCTCGATGGTGGGATGGGTGAAATAGTTGAAGGTGTAGGCGCCGGTTGTGTCCACTTCCACCCCGACCTGCTGGCCGAGGGTGGAAGTATAAACAGGCTGCAACAGGGTATCCGGCGGCCCGACGATGACCTGCCACCGGTTGGCTTCCGGAAAACCGAACTGGTGGCGGCGGTATTCCATGGTCCGGAAATTGCCCTCGTTGGCAAAAGAAACAGGCGGGAAAGAGGAGGGGATGGCGCTCATTGTATCGGAAGCTTCAAACCGTTCGGCATCCCATTCGATGCGCAAGGTATAAACCCTGCCCGGCATGCCCGCCAGGCTGTCGGTCTGGTACAGCCCCCCCCCTTTTTCTTCCAGGATAAAAACTGATTCTCCATCGCTGATCGTTACCGCCGCCCCGGAAACGCTTTCGTAGGCCTCGCCCCTCCGGTAATCGCCGCTGAGGCTCAGCCTTACCTCGTGGCGTTTGAATTCACTGCTGATATGGCCGTCTACCACCAGGCGGGAGGGCAGGGTAGGGGTTTCCAGTCCTACTTCTTCCTGGCAGGAGGATAAAAGAGAAAGCAAGATGAGGCTGAGCAACAGGATTATTCGGTTCATCGGATCAGAATTTGAAGTTATAGGAAATAGAAGGGATCAGCCCAAAAATATAGGTTTTGGTGGGCCGGACGTCCGTGGGGTCCGGCACGTTGCCCGTTTTGGGGTCGCGCACGGGCAGCAGGTCGATGCTCAGGGCGTTCTTCCGGTAGTAGGCATTGTAAACGGAAAAAATCCAGTGGGCGTCCCATTTCCGGTTGGGCTTAACCTTGGATTTCAGGGTAGCGCTGAGGTCCAGGCGGTGGAAATCGGGCAGGCGGCGGCTGTTGCGCCCGCCGTAGATGGGCACGATGGTTTCCCCTTGTTGGAAGCTGCCGACGGGCAGGTTGACGGCCTTGCCGGACAGGTACTGCCAGTTGGCGGACAACAGCCAGCGCGGAGATGCCTCATATTGCAGCACCAGGCTGGCCTCATGGGGGATGTCGTAATACGCCGGATATTCCCGGCCCCCGTTTACCCCGGAAATGGTGCGCAGGGTGCGGCTGTATGCGTACCCCAGCCACCCCTGTAGGCGCCCTTTGCGCCGGGCCAGCATCAATTCCATCCCATACGCCCTCCCTGTACCGGTGCGTACCTCTCCTTCCAGGTAGGGGTTCTGGATGAGGGTGGCGTGATCGGCAAAATCCACCTGCCCGCCCAGCCATTTGTAGTAGGTTTCGAAGGAAAACTCGTATGTATTGTCGTTGAAGTTGTGGAAATATCCTGCCGACAGCTGATCCGCCTGCTGCATGGGCAGGTTGGGCCCGCTGGGCATCCAGATGTAAAAGGCGCTGAAGGAGTTGGCGGCGTTGCGCAGTTCCTGCTGGTACTGCACCGACCGGCCGTAGCTGGCCTTCACGGAGGATTGCCCGGTGATTTGGTACCGCAGGTTGAGCCGGGGCGAAAGGCCGGCCAGGTGGTGGTAGAAGCCGCCGTTGTATTGGGTGGAATCCCGGAGCCGGTAGGCCTCGTCGAAATGGTAGACCATCGTCTTCCCGAAATTCTGGTACAGGCTGAAGCGCAGGCCGTACTCCAGGGCCAGCCGCCGGGTGGGTTCCCACTCGTGGCCCAGGTAGGCAGCCGTTTCCAGGGCTCTCCGCCCGGGTGCGCCCGGCAGCCGCCCTTCGGTGTCCCGGCCCGGCTCAAAGCGGTGGGCGATAGCGTTGGCGCCGAACTTCAGCCGGCTGCCGGGGCGCAGGTACCAGCTGAAATCAGCCTTGGCGTTCCAATCTTCCACCCCGCTTTCCCAGTTAAAGGTCGTAGCGCCTTCGATGAAGTTGTCGATGAAATAATCGTAGCGGCTGTACACCAGGGAGAAGTTGGCAAACAGGTTGTCGTCGAAGAGGTGGTTCCAGCGCAGGGTGCCGGTCGCGTTGCCCCACCGGTTTTCATACTGGTCGAAAAAGCGGAACACATCCCGCCCGAAGTAGCCGGAAAGGTAGAGGTGGTTGTTTTCGTCGAGTTCGATGTTCACCTTGGCGTTGGCGTCGTAGAAATGCACCTTGTTGCCGCCGTCGTCCGGCGCCAGGGCCAGGAAAATATCGGGGTAGGTACGCCGGCCCGAGATCATGAATGAGCTTTTCTCTTTTTGTATCGGCCCTTCCAGGTGCAGGCGTGCCGCCAGCAGGCCGATGCCTCCTTCCATGCCGAACTGCTCCTTATTGCCTTCCTTCATCCGCATGTCGACGACCGAGGACAGGCGTCCGCCGTATTCCACAGGGAAGCCTCCCTTATAGATTTCCATATGGCGGATAGCGTCGGCATTAAATGCAGAAAAAAAGCCCAGCAGGTGGGCCGGGTTGTAAACCGGGGCCTCGTCCAGCAGGATGAGGTTCTGATCGATGTTGCCGCCGCGGACGTACAGGCCGGAGGAGCCTTCGCCTACCGACTTCACGCCCGGCAGCAACTGGGCCATCTTCAGGACGTCCGCCTCGCCGCCAATGGCGGGCAGGGTTTTGAGCTGCTGCACATCCAGTCGGTGCCTGCCTGCCGAGGTGTTCACCACCTGCTCTTCTTCCGGCCTGCCCCATACGACGACTTCCGCCAACTGCTCGGCGCTGGCGCTTAGCCCGATGTCCAGGCGTTTGTCTTCCTGTAAATCTACCCCTATGCGTTTAGAAGCATAACCGAGGTAGGAAACGCGAAGGGCGTATCTGCCCGGGGGAAGCTGAAGGGCGTAAAAGCCGTATACATTGGTGGTCGTACCCAGGCCCGGCTGCCCTTCTACCTGTAGCGTGGCGCCAATGAGTGCCTCCCTGCTGGCCTCGTCGCGAATGTAACCGCTTAGCTTTTTCGGCGCCGGCGGAGGTTCCCGGTCTTCCAGGATATGGATGCGCCGGCCGACGACTTCGAACCGGACCCGCTGGGGCTTGAAAAGGCGCCGAAGGACAGATTCCAGCGTTTCTTCACGGGCGGTTATGGAAACCGGCACCTGGCTTTCTGCCAGGCTGCCCGGATAGGCGAAAGTGTAACCCGAAGCTATCTCCAGAGCTTTTAAGGCCTCCGGTACAGTGAGCTGCCTCGCTTCGAGGCTTACTTTTTGTTGCAATGGATTGACGCCCTGCCCTGCTGCCAGCAAAGGAAACAGCAGAGCCAGGAACAATCCTGGTTTGGGTGATTTCATGGTTTTGTAGATTGTTGGTGTTGTTGATTTACCCCCCTCAATCCCCCCGAACTACCTTCGCCTATGGCTCCGGCGGACGGGCAAGGGGTAGAGCCGCATTTCTATAACAGTCGTGCAAATGGATTCCCTGAGTTTATGCATATGGGAGGCTGCAGCTTTTTGCCTCTTTGAACCGGGTTGCCTCCAGAAGGCCAGAAGATATCTCCATGTATCTCCACATATTTCCATGTATCTCCATGTATCTCCACATATTTCCATGTATCTCCACATCACCCTTCTCCACAACCACCGCCATTCAGGAATACCTCCTGCCCATCCCTTTGCCATTTGATGCCGAACAGTGCCTCCAGCGTCTGCAATACTGCTTCCAGCGGCTCCCGGTCGAAGCTGGCCGTGAAGCGGCAGTTGGCCAGGTTTGGGTTTTCGAATGTCAATTCTGCGCCGTACGCTTCCTTCAGCACCTGGGCTGCCTCCTTCAGGCTGGCATTTTGGAAAACCAGCTTTCGGGTCCTGCCGGCGATCCGGTTGGCGGCTTCGGGGTCCAGGCGCTGAAGGCTGCCGCTGGGCTTGTCCAGCAAGGCGCCTTCGCCCTCTGCCAGCACCACCTGTTGTCCTTCCGCGCCTTTGGGATAGAAGGCTACCTTTCCAGAGTTGACCTGCACCCAGGCCGTGCTGCTGTCCGGGTAGGCCATCAGGCCAAAGGAGGTGCCCAGGACGCGCACGGCGGCGGCATCGGTTTCGATGAGGAAGGGGCGGGCTTCCTCCCGCGCCACTTCGAAGTAGGCCCTGCCGGAAAGGCGGACGAGCCGTTCTTTGCCGGCGAAGGATTCCGGATAGCGCAAAGTGGATTGCTCGCTGAGCCATACCTTGCTGCCGTCGGGCAGCAATACTGCCTCTCTGGCCGGTTGCCCGCCTTGCCGGGCCTCCAGCAGGGGATTTGGCTGTATTAAGCTCCACGTGAAATAGCCGGCCACCAAGAAGACAACCGCCGCTGCTGCGCGGGCCAATATGGGCATCCACCGGGCTGGCCGGCGGCTCCGGCGGCGCACTTGTTGCCAGGCGGCATCCACATCCGGCGCTTCAGGTTGCAGGGCTTTGCCCGAGGCTTCCCACAGGCGCTGCACGCGCTGGAATTCCCGGCGGTTGTCCGGGCTGGCTTCCAGCCAGGCTTCCATGGCCTGGCGCCCGGCGGCGGTGGCATGGCCGTTGAGGTAGTCGATGATGTCTGCGTAGTCCATTGATTGTGTTTTCATCTGTAAGACAAGGGAAATTGGGGGGAGGGGGAAAAAGGGAGGGATTTTTTGAAAGTATGGCGGAGGGCAAAGGGTTAAAACGAAAACCTATCGGCGCATCCCGTTGCAAGATGACACCTTTTTTGCTCGGCGGGAGCATTAAGGAAAAAGATGTCACCTCGCGGGCGTTGGGCAAAGGGAACTCTTTTAATGCAAAGCGAAAACTAATTGGGCATTGCGCCGCAAGATGACACCCTTGCGGGTTGACGGCAGGGACTTTTCCCTGAAGAACTTAATAAATTCAAACAGCGTTTGTATATTACCATTTTAAAAGACTACAAAATCTAAGCGTATGGCACTGGTAATTGAAGATAAAGATTTGCGTACTGCTCATATTACTGAAGAAGAGTTGCTTCTGGAAATTGCTATTTTGCTCTACCAACAACGGCGCTTTACCATGGGCCAGGCCAGCCGGTTTGCCGGAATGAACAGAATCTTATTCCAAAAAGAACTGGGAAAAAGAGAGATTCCGGTAAATTATGATGTTGAGGATTTGGAAGAAGATTTGCAAACTCTTGGAATAGAAATTGATGATCGTAGTAAGTGATACCACTGCCATAAGTAACTTGGTCCAAATAAACCAACTGGAATTACTCGAAAAAATATACCGTCGAATCATCATTCCTAAAAGTGTTCATGATGAATTACTGGCCCTTAATAGTTTCGGGATACCTATTCAAAAAATCCTAAAGCAAGAATGGATTGAAATCAAAGAAGTTAGTTCTGGAACTTTGTTGGAGAAGTTTTTAGCGGAACTGGACCAAGGCGAAGCAGAGGCTGTTGTATTAGCAATTGAACTGAAAGCCGACTTTTTGTTAATAGACGAGAAACTGGGTAGGCGAATTGCTAAAGAGAATCAAATCCCCATAATAGGCACTTTAGGCATTTTATTGAAAAGCAAAGAACTGGGGCTGATAGGAAGTGTGCAAGAACAAATGGATGCCCTCCGTAATATTGGGTTCTGGATAAATGCTGATTTATACAATAAGATGCTTAATCTGGAGAAGAAAGTATGATATGCCGGATGGGCATAAACAAGCATATCCCTTTCTCCGCTGGCAGCTTGTAGCTCGTCGAAGGCCGCCGGATTAGCGCTTTGGCCCGCGAGGGTGACATCTTCCCTCCCCGGCTCCTCCTTGTGGGAAGAGCCTGTCCCGGCTTTTGTCGGGATGCCATCTCGCGGGCGTTGGGCAAAGGGAAGGCTTTTAAAGCAAAACGAAAGCTAGCTGGGCATTGCGCCGCAAGATGACACCCTTTCCCTCAGCGCCGGGGCTATAAGGGAAAAAGATGTCACCTTGCTGCTTTGTTGCTTTGCTGGCCGGCTAATCTTCAATCAAAAGATCCTCCATCCCGTTATAATCCGCTTTCAGTTGGTGAAATTCGACGAAGTGCTGTTTCCCTCCGAACCAATCCAGCACCTGTGTCCGTTCCAGGCTGGTGGGCTTTTCGGAAAGGAAGGCCCGGTAAGAGCTCCATTGGTAAGCAGTAAAATCTTTAACCAGCTTGTGCATCAACTGCTTCTGAGGGGCTGTCCGGTCCACCGCTTTTATGTTTTGAACATGCTCATAAATTTCTGGCATGCTTCGGATTCTTACCAGCAGGTGAAAGTGGTTGTCAAGCAGGCAGTAGGCGTAGGTGTGGAGGTAATCCTGGAGGTATTCCTTGTATTTTTCCAGGAAGAGAATCCGGTTATCATCGTTGCGGAATAGCAGTTCTTTGTTGTTGGTCCGGTTGTAGACGTGGTAGTAGTAGTCGGCGTGGAGTTGGGCGAGGTGGTTTTTAGGTATGTGTTCGTCCTTCATCCTGTCTGATATTTGGTTGCTTTGAAAATAGGATTCTTTTTGCAAGCAACTATCGCAAGATGACACCTTTTTCTCCTCAGGAGGGTCATAGGGGAAAAAGATGTCACCTTGCTGCCTGGCGCCCTCCCAAAAACGTCCTCAGCCTGCTCAGCGCTATCTTAATCTGCGACTTGACCGTTTCTTTGGAAATGCCCAGCTCTTCGGCGATCTCGCCGTAGGTGAGGCCGGCCTGGCGGCTGAGCTGGAAAATGATGCGGCATTGTTCGGGCAGGGCGGCGATGCCTTGTTGCACCAGGCGAAGCAAATCCTCCTGTCCGGGTTCCTGCTCCGGCGGCTCGGCGGCGAGCTGTTCTGCTGCTTCAGGAGGCAGGGGTGCTTCCCGTGCCCATTTGCTCCGGAGGTGGTTGATCGCCCGGTTGCGCACGGCAGCATACAGGTAGGCTTTAACTGAGGTAGAAATGTGCAGTTCCTCCCGCTTTTCCCAAAGCCGGACGAAAACGTCCTGCACAATTTCTTCGGCGTCTTCCTGTCGCCATAGGTACCGGCAGGCGTAGTAGTACAGCTCTTCGTAGTGCTGCCGGAACAGTGCTTCGAAGGCGGCAGCGCTTAATCCATGAATGGGGCGACCCTCCTCTTTCATGCAATAAAAGTAAGCATTCCTGTGTTTTCAGATTTCTCAGAAAGAAGGTTGCCCATTCCCGACAGGGCCGCTTTTAACTCCTCGTACCTCTCCAGAGACTCTACCCGGTAGCAGAGGTGGTCCAGCTCGTAATTTGATACGTCGACCCCTTCCTCCTGCAGGGCGTTGAACAGGCGGTCCAGAAAGAAAGAAGGATTTCCCAATATGTCGTAAACGGGATGCATGGTTGCAGGTTTGTTCTTGTTATTCCGCTCTTTTATCGCAAGGCGAAGCCAAGCAATATAACCATATAACCATATAACCATATAACCATCACACCTCGCTCTCTCCCAGCAAATACCCCACCCGCATCAGCGCCACCATCGACAATGCGTCGGTGATCTCCCCCCGGAAGACCATCTCCAGCGCTTCCCGGAAGGGCAGTTTCCGGACCTTTAGTTCCTCTGTTTCTTCCGGCCGGGACGGCCCAAAGCTCAGATCCCGCGCCAGAAAGGCCATGCCGGCTTCGTCGGTCACCGAGTTGGAGGTGTGCAGGTCCAGGATCCGCATCCACCTCCCGGCGCGGATGCCGGTTTCCTCTTCCAGTTCCCGCCGGGCGCTCTCCAGCGGGCTTTCGGCGCCGATCAGGCAGCCGCCCTCCGGTATCTCCCAGCTGTACTGCCCCAGCGTGTACCGGTACTGGCCCACCAGCCAGGTGTTTTCCTCCTCGTCGAGCGGGACGATGCCGATGGCCAGGTTCTTGAAGTGCACCAGGCCGTAGATGCCGTCCGTCCCGGTTGGCGTGACCACCTCCCGGTGGGTGACCTGTATCCAGGGGTTGTCGTATACCACGTTATTGGAAAGCGTCTTCCAGGGGTTTTTCATAAACAACTGTTATTAGTAGGTGTTATGGTGTTTCGGTGTTGCGGTATTATGGCCCTTCCATTCGTCAAGGTAAGTATTGTGGTTGAACTAATGCAAAAACCTGCCGTTAGATTCGGCAAGATTCCTGTAAGCATCGGGCCGCAAAACCACAAAACCGTAAAACCGAAATACCAAAAAAGTCACGAATTCCCTATCTTGGTCACCCCAACAACAATATAACAATATAACAATATAACAATATAACAATATAACAACCATCACCATGACCCCCTCCCTCGACCGCCGCCTGGCCAGGATGGACCAGCGCCTGCAAAGCCTGCTGGGCGACCTGTCCGCTTACGACAACGAAACCCTCAACCGCCAGCCTGCCGACGGCGGCTGGTCGGCCCTGCAGGTCATGCACCACCTCATCCTGGCCGAAGAGGGTTCGGTGAAATACGTCAAAAAGAAACTGAGCTTCAACCCCGAGTTGAAACCCGCCGGCCTCGCCAGCGGCTGGCGGTCCTTCCTGCTGAATTTTTACTTCGGCCTGCCCTTTAAGTTCAAGGCGCCTCCCGGGGTAGGGGACGGCGCCCTTCCTGCCCGGTCTGATTTAAAAGAAACCTCGGAGCGCTGGCTGGCCGGCCGCAAAGCCATGCGCGAATACCTGGAAGGCCTGCCGCCGGATTTGTTCCGGAAATCCGTCTACCGCCATCCCTTTGCCGGCAGGATGAGCCTGGAAGGCATGGTGAAGTTTTTCGACGGCCATTTCGAGCGGCACCGGAAGCAGATTGAGCGGGTGCTGGGGGAAGTGGCTGGGAAGGGTTAAAAGTTGGACAAAAGTTGCCGGGGTTGTGCGCCGCCTGTCCCGAACTCGATTCGGGGGTATACGGACACGGCGGGAACCTTTGAGTGTGCGATGCCTGCCCTGACTTCGGCGAGAGCACAGTTGAACGCTGGACAGAAGGGTCCGGCCGTTCGACGGGTAACGGGACGGGTAGCCACCTACTCAAACAACACATCCATAGTCAGGCTATTATCTATCAATTCCTGACAATATTTATTGTCCAAAACACCATAAGAAGTAATCATCGTCAGGAAAATCTGTTTCTTTGTCTTTGTCACTTCTTTAAATATGGCTATTTTATTGCGTAGCTGCTCTGCATAAGATTTGGAAATGGAAAAAGCCGTTTTATGAAATTTGATTTCACATAAATTAATTGCCTGGTCGTTTCTGTCGATCAATAAATCAATTTGGGCCCCTGGCAATACTTCATTTCCCTGAAAAATAAAACTTGATGTTTCGGTATAAATGCCGCCAATCCTTAAAGCCTCTTTGATGGCGATGATGTGCTTTAGGCAAAGACTTTCAAAAGCATACCCACTCCAACTGGCGAATATAGCCGTTTGGCTAAGCGCCTGCCATGCATCTTGCACGTTCCGCTTTCTTTTTTCGATAAAATTGATGTAAAAGAGGGAATACTCATCCGATAAAACATATATCGTTGATATTTTGAACAGCACTTTTGCCTGCTTTCACTTCTTTCAAATAATGCGGGATGCCGCCCATTATCATATAAATCAATAAATTAACTGGTGAAATGCTTCCAACCAGTTTTTTGGCAATTTCAGTTTAAATTGTTTGCCTGCAAATTGTTGCAACAAAAAATGGAAAGACGCTATTTGTTCGCTTCGGGGAGCGCTTTGGACGCCTGTGAATTCTAAATCAATAAGCCCGTCGTAAACCGACCGGACCAAAAAGGTTTTCCCTACCCGCCTGCGTCCCGTGATCGCAACCATTTCTGATTCATCCGACTTAAGGGCGTCCTCTAAAATTGCTTGTTCTTTTTCCCGGCCAATCAGTTTTTTTGCCATAAAGAGTGTTTGATAGCTCGCTAAATCTGTGTAAATACAAATGGATTTAGCGAGCTATCAAACATTTATTGGTGATGGAATCAGATGATATGGCTTGTTTTGGACAATGCTTTTTTACCCAAAACCCCTAAAACAACACCCCCGCAATCGCCGCCGTCAGAAAGCAGGCCACTGTGCCGCCGATCAGCGCTTTGATGCCGAACTCGGTAAGTGTCTTTCGCTGGCCGGGCGCGATGGCGCCGATGCCGCCGATCTGAATGCCGATGGAGGCGAAGTTGGCAAAGCCGCAGAGGGCGTAGGTGGAGATAAGCAGCGATTTGTAGCTCATCTGGTCCTTCAGCCCTTCCAGGGCGGCGTAGGCGAAGAATTCGTTGAGGGTGGTTTTCAGGCCCAGCAACTGGCCGACCAGCAGGATGTCGCTTGTGGGGACGCCCAGCGTCCAGGCTACCGGGGCGAAGACAACGCCGAGGACGTATTCCATGTTGAAGCCGGCGAAGCGCCCGTCAGTCTGTTGGATGACGTACTCGTTCAGCCCGGTCCAGCTGCCCAGGCCGTTGATCAGGATGTAATTGAGCATGGCGATAAAGGCCGTGAAGACGAGCAGCATGGCACCTACGTTGATGGCCAGCCGCAGCCCGTCGGTCGTGCCGCGGGAGATGGCGTCCAGCAGGTTGCTCCCCACATCCTGCCGCGGGATGTCCAGCTTCTGGTGCTCCATGTCCACTTCTCTGGTTTCCGGGAAAAGCATCTTCGCCGCGACGATGGCCGCCGGGGCCGATATGATGGAAGCGGTGAGCAGGTGGGTGGCGAACAGTTGCTTGGCTTCGGGGTCGGTGCCGCCGAGAAAGCCGACATAAGCCGCAAAAACGCCGCCGGCAATGGTAGCCATGCCTCCGGTCATCAGGCAGAGGATTTCCGATTTCGACATGTCTTCCAGGTAGGGCTTGACGACCAGCGGCGCTTCCGTCTGCCCGATGAAGACGTTGGCGGCGGCGGCCAGGCTCTCGGCGCCAGTCAGGTTCATCGTGCGCGTCATCACCCAGGCAAAGCCTTTGATAATGAGCTGCAGGATGCCCAGGTAATATAAAACGGAGGACAGGGCGGAGAAAAAGACGATAGTCGGCAATACCTTAAAGGCAAAAATATAACCTACCGTCACTACATCTCCCGATGCGCCGTCGCTCACCTGCACGACGGCCGGCCATTTGCCCAGCACGAAGTTGGCGCCGGCTTCCGTGAAATCCAGCACCACGACAAAAAAACTGGCGACAAAATCGAAGGCTTTCTTGACAATGGGGATTCTCAATATGGCGATGGCCAAAACGACCTGCATGCCGATGCCCACTCCAATGATCCTCCATTTGATGGCCCTGCGGTCGGCGCTCAGCAGGTAACAGACAACCAAAAGCACAAAAACGCCAAAGGCGCCGCGCAGTAACCCTACAAGAAATTCCATGGTCAGTTTCATTTTAGAGCGGGGTGTCCTCCCGCCCGCGTAAGCAAACGTCCAAAAGTAATAAAGTTTTGTTGTTGCGCATGAATTCGCGAACTCCAATTCAAAATACTACCTTTGTGATAGTATTATCACTACTAAGTATGAAACCGCTCATCATTGGGGTCACCGGCGGCAGTGGTTCCGGAAAAACCACCTTCATCAACCATCTTCGGGAGCGATTTACCCGGGAGGAACTCTGCATCATTTCTCAGGATGACTACTACCGCCCCCGGGAGGAGCAGGTGCAGGATGAACTGGGAATCCGCAATTTCGACCTGCCAAGCTCCATTGACAAAAAAGCCTTTGCCCGGGATATCAGCCGCCTGATGGTCGGCCAAACCGTACACCGCCAGGAATATACGTTCAACAACGAGGCGGCCAAGCCCAAAATGCTCACCTTCCTTCCCGCCCCGGCTATCGTCGTCGAGGGCATCTTCGTGTTCCATTTCAAAAAAATACGCCGCCTGCTCGACCTCAAGGTCTTCCTCCATGCCAAGGAAAACCTCAAGGTGATCCGCCGCATCAAACGCGACCAGGCGGAACGCAATTACCCGCTGGAGGACGTGCTCTACCGCTACGAGCACCACGTCCTGCCTACCTTCGAACGGTACATCAGGCCTTATATGGACGAAGCCGACTTGGTGGTCAACAACAACCAGAAATTCGACTGGGGGCTGGAGGTCCTGACCGGATACCTGCAAAATTACCTGGAGAAATGCAATGGCGAAAACCGGCAGGAAGAACGCCCCTTTCCGCACGAGAGCACCGGACGGCGACAGTAAAACCCTGCCAGAAATATTTTGATATGTATCGAAATGAAGAAATGCACGAGGTAAGTCCGTCCCCGGCCTACACTGCTGGACATTTGCCGGGGCGTGTAAATGTGGAAGTGTGTAAAGGTGTAAAAGAACGTCAGTTCCCAGTCATTTACACTTTCTCGCATTTACACAAACAGGACAAAAATGCCCAGTAGTATGTTCCCGGCCTTTATTTCCAAGGTGTTCCCCCGGATTTCTATGTATCTCCCGGTTTCACACCCTCGTCTATTTCTATGTATTTCTATGTATTTTCCTATATTTTCCCATTTCATTTTCCCACCCGTTTCCCAGCATTTCCCCATCTCACTCCACCTCCAAACATGCTCTAAGGCGCCATTTCGTCCGCTCTTGTTATTATTCGCCTTCTTCCTGCTCCCCGCATCCCTCGGCGCTCAGTTCAGGGCAGGCGACTGGCTGGCGCACTTCGGCGGCCTCTATGGTTATTCCCGTTTGGGTGAAGAGGAACAGCGGTTGTACGAATACGGGATGAGCGGAGAGTTCCACTTCTTTCCGCTCTCCCGCCTGGCCTTCGGCGCCGGTTTTTCGACGGCCTATTTGTCTCTGAACAACGATTTTTTTCAGGCTTATGACCTGGTCTTCCGGGTGGAGCCGCAGGTGCGCTTCTACCTGCTCGACGACAAATGGCCGCTCTTCCTCCAGGCCGCCTACTCCTGGCAACAGGCCGAGCTCGGGCGGCCATTTACCGGCGGAGAGAAGCAAACTGCCCAGGGCAGCGGCGCATCTGCCGGCGCCGGCGCCAATTTCTCATTGGCGCCCGCAATTAGCCTGGAAGCCCTCATCCTGTACCGGTACGATAAGGCGGAGCGCCTCCTGGTCCAGCCACAGGAAGTTTTTCGCCGGGGGCTGTATGCCCGCGCCGGCCTTCGCCTGCAGCTCAGCAGCTCCGGTGATCCATTGCCCTCCTGGCAGGGGGCGGGGGAAGAAGCCGTGGAGGCTTCTGCCTGGTTATTGGGTGGTAACATAGACGGGGGGATAAACTTCGGCAACCCCAATACCTATAGCTTGTCGTTGCAGGGCGGCCATTTCCTTGCCCGGCGTTTTGCCCTGGGTATCGGCCTGCAACTGGAAAGGGTAACGAACGAGGGTTTCGGCGAGCCCGGCCTCAATTCCGGCGTCGAGCCTTTTTTGCGGTATTACCTGCCGCTGAGCAACAGCATGCTGGCTTTTCCCACCGCCGGGTTCCAATGGGGGCGCAGCGAAGAACTGGACAACTTCAACCTGGAGGGCTTTCGCTTCCGGACCTGGCAACTGGGCATGGGCGTGGATTTCTTCCTGTCGCGCGCCGCCGCCCTGGAGCTGATCCTGAACCTTTCCGGCAGAAGCGTCAGCCCCGGCAGCAACGCCGTGCCCCGCCGCAGCTTCGACGTGGCTTTCTCCCTTTCCGTGGGGCTGATGACGTTCTGGTTTGAGTGAATGGTTGTTGGTTGATTGTTGTTGGTTGCTCGTTGCCGGTCAAACCAACAACAAACAACCAACAACGCCCCATCAAGGCTGCCCCTTGACCACCTTAACCGTCCCCACCGTGCGCCCGTCGGCCTCCAGCCGGGCCCAGTAGATGCCGTTGGCCAGGTTCTGGCCGAGCTGCGCCTGCCCTTCCTGGTCCCGGATTTCCTGCCGCTGCACTTCCTGCCCGTAAGCGTTGTACACGCGCAGGAAGCCCTGCCCGAAGGCCTCCGCGATTTCAAAGGAGATCGTAACGGCCTGCCCAAACGGGTTGGGGAAAGCCCGGAGGCTTCCGCCGGCGGAAACGTCATCCAGTCCGGTCAGGGGGTCGCCCTCTTCCACGAGGATATGATCCACGGCGGCTTCCACCCAGTTGCCGTTTTGGGCATCGTCGGCGGTTTCGAAGATCAGCTGCATGTTGTCGGTCAGCGTGATGTAGTCTACGAGCTTGATTTCGCCCATCGGGCGCCAGAAGCTGAGGGAGGAGGTGACGTAATCAAGCTCCACCTCATCCGTCCCATTGGTTATGCGGATCGAAAAGTAGTCGTTCGGCGCGCCGAAGGGGCCGCCGTTGAAAAACCAGAAATTCCCGGTCAGGATGGGGTTTTCATATCCGGAAAGGTCCATAGGAGGAGAGAAGAGGAACACCGCTCCTTCGTCCACGTCAAAGCTGCCCGGTTGCCCTCCGCCGATGCCGGTGGTATAGCATTCGGCACCCAGATCGTTGGGGTAGTCGCCATTGGGGCTGACCAGAGACCCCTGGTTTGTTGTCGGAATCGGTTCGCCCAGTTCCCAGAAGCCGGCGGAGGCGTCTCCGTCGTCATCGACCGTCCATCCGTAGTCAAAGAAGAAATCATCCTGATAGCCTTCTTTGAGCTCGATGGTTAGGGTGGTATTGCCGGAAAGCTCGACGTTGTTCACCTGCGCGTACTGGTATCCCCAGGCGCCGGCGTATATGGTATAGGTATCTTCGACGACAACGCCCAGAGAAAAGTTGCCGTTGTCATCCGCTGTGGCTTCATAGGTCAGGATATTTCCTGCTGCCAGGATTTTGGTGCCGGGCACGGGCAGCCCGTCCTCATCCCGGATCGTTTGCCCGCTAAGGGAAAAGGAACCGATCGGCGACAGTGCGACTTCCACCTCCACCAGTACGCCGTTCTCCAGCTCCACTTCGATGGTTTTGTCGCGATAGCCGGGCTTGGTGAAGGTGACGTTGAAAACACCGCTGATGGCCTGTCCGGTCTCGAAGCGGCCAAACGGGTCGGTCGTGCCAAGGTTGGGCTGCTCAGAGTCGATGACGACTTGCACATCGTTGAGCAAGGCGCCGGTGATGGAATCGGTGACGACGCCTTCCAGCCAGCAGGCGCGGACGAAAGTGGGCTGCAGGACGAAGAGGCCGTCACTCTGGTCGGACACCAGCACCGTCTGGGACGGAAAGAACGGATATAAGCCCCAGGCGCCGTTGAATCCGCCGTTGCCGCCCAGGAAGGTATCGTAGTTGCCTACCTCGATGAGGTTGGACGGGCGGGAGGCGTCTACCACCCGGCCCCCGTCGGTATAATAAGAAATCAGCAGGTAATTGTCCCAGACGTGGACGTTGTGGGGAATGACGCTCTGGCCCAGCGTGCCGATAGGGCGGTACTGGTCCAGCTCAGTGATATTGCTCAGGTCGGAAATATCGTAGGCGGCAACGGGGGCGTCGCCGCGCTCATCGGTGGTGAAGGCCACGGTTTCCTCGTCATTCACCCAGATGTTGTGGGTAAAGCTGAAGGGCGTTTGCTGCGTGGCCAGCAGCTGGATATTATCCTTGTTGGATACATTGTAAATGGCCATGTTGCCGGCGTAAATCTCTGAAGCATACATTTTGTTGCTTTTGGCATAGACGTCGTGGGCGTATATGGCCGGGCCGGCATTGACATACTGCGGAACACCGTCCGCCGTGTCTACGTCGAGGATCAGCATGCCGCCCGCGTTCAGGTTGCAGCCGGCCAGATAGCAGTAGCCGAACTCGTCGATATAGAGGTTGTGGCAGGAAGATAATTCACCGAGGCCGGGCAGGTTGGGCGTCCATTCTATGTAGGAGACATTGTCCGGCAGGTTGGACATGTCGATCACCAGCAGGCCGTTGCTCGTCTCGTTGGTCACGTAGGCGAAGTTGCCCCAGGTCTTGATATCGCGCCAGATAGAATTGGGACCGGGGATATAGGCGACTTCCTGGGCATTCGTCGGGTCTTCCAGGCTGACGATGGAGACGCCGTTTTGCAGGCCCACGATGCCGTATTCGATGCCGGTGTCCTCGTCGGTCCAGCCCCAGACGTCGTTCAACCGGTCATTGTAATCCACTTGCGACATCAGGGTCATGTTGAGCTGCGCCTTCCCAAACTGGGCTATAGCAGCAAAAAGCAGTAGTAAAAGAGTTTTTTTCATAACGGGATGAATATTATTTTACTTGTAGTTAGGAATATGCTCTTCGGGAAGGGGCTTAGGGATAGAATCCGCAAATATATAACCTTTTATGGCCAATACATTGGCTTATTTTCTGGGCACTACCGCAATTGTTAGCCTGCTGACACATATCAGCCGCCCCTGGCCGTCTTTGATCTCGATGTTCCACACGTGCATCTTCCGCCCGACGCGCAGGGGCGCCACTCTTCCGGTGACGTATCCTTCGGTGGCCGGCCGGAGGTGGTTGGCGTTGATCTCTACCCCGACGGGCATTTCCAGGCCGGTGTCTTCGATGCACAACATGGAGGCGACGCTGCCCATCGTTTCGGCCAGCACGCAGGAGGCGCCCCCGTGCAGCAGGCCCATGGGCTGGATCGTCCGCCGGTCGACTGGCATGCGGGCTTCGAGGTGGTCGTCGCCGAAGGCAGTGAATTCAATGCCGAGATGGCTTACCATGGTTTCCCGGCTCACCTGGTTGAGGGTTTCTAATTCAAAAGGTTGTTTCCAGATCATTACTTATTTTTAAACGTTTAGTACCTTCGGAGCAGTCTCTTTAAATGAATTCATACACGATGAAAATCTACCACAACCCCCGATGCCGCAAAAGCCGGGAAACCCTGACCGTCCTGGAAGGTAAAGGCTTGAAACCGGAAATAGTTTTATACCTGGAATCTCCGCCCTCGCGGGAAGAATTGAAAGAGATCCTGAAAATGCTGGGCATCAGCGCCTCAGAACTGGTGCGCAAAGGGGAACAAGTTTACAAAGATCATTTCAAAGGCAAAACCCTGACGGAAGAAGAATGGCTGGACGCCCTGCTCCAATACCCGAAACTGATCGAGCGCCCCATCGTCGTCAAAGGTAAAAAGGCCGTGATCGGCCGCCCGCCGGAGAAGGTAGAAGAATTGCTGTAAGCGTTGGCAGTGCCTGCTAATACTGCTTTACTTTAAATTCCGGAAGTTCCGGAGCGCGGACCTCCAGGTCCGCGCCCCTCTAATTGGAGGGGTTTAAAGCAACAATTTTCTAACAACAAAATAGTAACAAATATCCGGACAGAAATACATAGACATGCATAGGAATGAGGAACGGCACTGGAAACTCAGAGCTTGTTTGGAGGCCACCAGACAAGCACTCAGGCCTGGCAGGCCGCCCCGCCCGCTTCTGCCCGGCTTCAGGAGCATAGCCGCCATTGTATCAGCGATGCTGGTTCTTTCCATGCAGGCCTGCCACAACGAAGACCCCAACCGGCAGGCCCGCCTGGAGGAAAGGCTCTTCGACAGCATCCGCCAGGATAATCCGGAGCTGGCCGACTCCTGCCTGCGCGCCGGCGCCCGCCTGGAAGCCCGCAATGCGGAGGGCGCCACGCCCCTGATCCTGGCGGCCAGCCTGGGCAGGCTGGCCGTCGCCCGCTTTTTGCTGGGCAACGGCGCCGATGTGCAAGCCCGGCGCGCCGGCTATTATGGCAGCACGGCATTGATGGAAGCCGCCATTTCCAACGACACTGCCATGACCCGGCTCCTGCTAAGTCACGGTGCCGACGTCCACCGGAGGGATACCTTCGGCGACCCGGCTATCAACTGGGCGGCCTACTACGGGCACGTCTCCGTCACCCGCCTCCTGCTGGAGCAGGGCGCTTCCTGGGATGTCGCCAGCCGCCACGGCACCGCCTTGGACATAGCCGCCAAGCAATGGAACCTGGCGCTGCTCGGGTTTTTCATCAGCCAGGGCGCCGGGCAGGCCGTTCAGGAGGAAAAAGCGCGCCAGCTGTTGATGGCAGCCCGAAACGGAAAACGAGGGGAAGTGGAATACTGGCTGGAAAACGGCGCTCCGCCCGACCAGAAAGACGAACTAGGCACTCCCGCCCTGGCCTGGGCCGCCGCCCGCGGATACCACGACATCGTAGATTTGTTGCTGAACTATGGCGCAAACCCGGAGGCATTTAACCGCACCGGCCAGACGCCCCTGGCCGCCGCCGCCCGCTTTGGCCGGGAGGGCATCCTCCAACTCCTGCTCGCCGCCGGGGCCCGGCCCAACAGCGCCGGCGAACCCTACCGGCTCACGCCCCTCATCAATGCCGCAATCGGAGGCCACGCCGCCTGTGGCCGCCTGCTGCTCGAAGCCGGCGCCGACCCCGACATCCCGGACGGCATCGACGGGTTCACCCCCCTGATGTTTGCCGCCACCCACAACCACCCGGAGATGGTCCGGCTGCTGATCGAGTACCGGGCTAATCCTTACATAAAGTCCAAAGACGGGACGGGCATTTACGAGCTGATCAGCTTTTCCGCCAACCCGGAAATATCGAAAATGATCGAAGCTTACGTGTTAAATAAACAGTAGTGGCAAAACCGGATTACATACAGGTGTTCGAACACCAGCGGCTCCTGGTGGGCGAAATGGCCGGAAGCGGGCCGTTCACGGAGGCTCATTTTCAGGCCCTGGCCCGGTACGCCGTCCCGGAATGGGAGAAGTACTATAGCGTCCTGCACCGTGGCATACGGTTTTCAAAATACGTGGGCGTGATCCAGGTCGGCGGGCTGACCGTCGAAATCCTGCCGAAGGCCAGCCGCCCCGGCGAACAGGATCAACGCCTCTGGCAGCATGTGCTGCTGGACATGCTCCGGGCCTGCCGGCTGCTGAAAGCCGACCAACTGCCGGCTGCCGGCCTCCGCCTCCGGCCGAACTCCATCCTGGACCACTACATCGCTGTATTCCTCGAAGAGGTGGAAACGCTACTCCGGCAAGGCATCACCAGGGAGTATTCCCGCCGTTCGGAAAACCTCCCGGTGTTGAAAGGGCGCCTGCTTTTCCACCGACAGATCCGGGAAAACCTGGCGCATGCCGAGCGCTTCTTCACCGAGCACGGCCGGTACGGATACGAACACCTCTTCAACCGCATCATCAGCAGCGCCCTGCAGGCGCTTCGGCAATTTCCAATGGCGCCGGCCCTGGAAGGCAAGTTGCAGATATTGTCGCAACAGTTCCCCTTGCTCCCGCCCATAGATGCCGGCCAGGTGGAATGGGCGCGGTTGTCCTTCGGGCGAAAGACGGAAAGATACCGGAGCGCCGTGGAGGCCGCCCTGCTGCTCCTGCGGCAGTATCGCCCCGACATCCGGGCGGGCAGCCGGCCGCTCATCGCTATCCTCTTCGATATGAACCTGCTCTTCGAGGAGTACGTCTTCCGGCAACTGGCTAATCTAAGAATGGATGGGCTACAGGTATACCGGCAGCTGAGCCGCCCTTTCTGGGAGCGCCGCTACATCCGCCCGGACATCGTCCTGGAGTACGGCGGCCGCCGCTTCGTCCTGGACACCAAATGGAAGGCCCTGCCCCGGGCCAGCCCCAATATGGACGACCTGAGGCAGATGTTCGTTTACGCCCAGTTCTTCGATGCCCCGCATGGCGTGCTGGTCTACCCGCAGACATATGGCGTGGCCGACCTTCCGCCTGTCCCTTATTCAAAGGCACCTTCCGAGGGCCGGCCGGCAGATTGCCGGGCCCTTTTCGTGGACATTATCCGGAACGGGGGCCTCAACCGGGGCATCGGGAAGGATATCATAAGCGCGCTCGGGGTTGTGCAAAAAGTATAGACAGGCAGGTATAACGGGATTTTCAGGATATGCACACCTCTGCAGTGCAAGCCACTACATCTTGTAAATCCCGTGAAATAATTGCGGGATTTATTGGGGCTATTTTACAAGGTAAATCCTGCTTAATTAGGCCTTTTTGCACAATCCCGAGTGCGTTATTAACCCCAAACTTTAACATTGTTCCTGTTGTAAAAACCATGCATTGTCTGTATCTTACTGCCATTTCCACCTGTTATTGAGTTCTGGAAACCGCCTGTTGGCTACCCGTCTAAGACTGGACAGCGAGACTGCCAGGCACTTTTTGCGGACATCACGCTCACGCTCACGCTCACGCTCGTCGAAGTCTCCAGACTTCGACGACAGCTTACACTAACGACAGCTTAGCACTAATCTCTTGAACTCATAAAGACGCCCCAGGCAATAACCTTTTTTTCCAACCCAAAACCATACAGGCTATGAACACCTTTTATTTTTCTACGCTCAGGCCAGTTCCTGCCATTTGGCGGAGCTTGCCTCTAATTGCGCTATTTACGACGAATTTGACACTGGCCCAGCCCAGCAACGATACTTGTGCCAATGCCATTGCCCTGAGCTGTGGCACCCTTGTAAGCGGGGCTAACCAAGGCGCTTCCAGCGACTCTCTCCCAAGCTGCGGGTTAACGAACCCCGGCAAAACCGTGTGGTACACAATTATAGGCACAGGATGGGAGATGACGGCAACGACATGTTTTCCCGCTACAGATTTTGACTCGCAGGTCGGTATTTTCACGGGCTCTTGTGGCAACTTGGCCTGCATCGCAGGAAACAACGATGATTCAGCTTGCAGCGAATGGGGCTTAAACGCTACGGTAAGCTGGGCTTCTACATTCGGCCAAACTTATTATGTAGCAGTAGCTGGCTTATCAGGCGCCGCTGGAGATTTCGATTTGCAAGTGGATTGCGTAGCGCCGCCGCTTGCTTTGCCGCCTTATCCCCCAAACACGTCTTGCAGCGATGCCAGGCTTATTACCTGCGGGACTGATAATTTAAGCTGGAACAATATAAATGGTGAGGCTGCATCCCTGCCAGCTTGCGCGCCGTTTTCTGCAGACTCATTGGTATGGTACCGCACTATAGGCATTGACGGCGACATTACCGTATCAACCTGTGGCGGCAGTACAGATTTTGACTCGCAGATCGGGGTGTTCACTGGCGCCTGCGGCAATTTAACCTGTGTTGGCAGCGAAGACAACTCTTGTGGAGACGACGCCACAGTAACCTGGGCGTCCACGGCAGGCCAAAACTACTATATCGTAGTAGGCGGGGCCTCCGGAGCGGTTGGCAATTTCACGCTAAAGATTGAAAGAACGCCTTCGGTTTCCAATTGCAATATTTATTGTATTTCCACTGCCAACCGCAGCGATACTTGCAATAACCAAGGCACCGAGGATTGGACAGACGACACCTTCACAATAGATGTTTACGTCGAGTTTGCAACGCCCCCTTCTACCGGAGAGCTTGCCATAAGCGGCCCTCATGTGATAAATAGCCCTTCCAACAATACTTCGGTGCCGGTGGATAGCCTGACGGAAAATTTTTGCGTTTTTGAAGGCGTATTAATGCAGGCTACTGTGGAGAAAGTAGATATAGATTAACAGCTAGTGCCTTCGGAATTAAGTAAATGCCATTATAGGCGTGGTTAGTTTCCGCCTGATCAAGGCGGAGGTTCGGGATCGTAGCCTTAGCTACGAAGCCCGGTTCTCCAACGCCGAGCAGGCGGAAAATAACAAGCGTATAGTGGTAGATACTTAGTTCCGGAGGCACTAGTTCATCTAACCCTGCTTGCTTACTGTCCCGGATACATTGAACCCCTGTGATCAATCGGTAGCTACGCTCCCGACCCGGATTTTCCGGAACATACGCCCATCAGGTATATGAGGACGGTAATCCATGTCTTCCAGAGAGAAGACCCTGCTAACCTTGGCAATTGGGTTGTCCACCCAGACGATCCATGCAATTTTACCGAGCAACATATAGACGTAATACGGTCGTGGTTTACCGATACAGACGGAGCGAACCACCACCTGGCAACCTTTGTGACGACATAAATGACTTTTCTCCCCAGAGGAGCGATGCCCGCATGCGCCTGGTTAACAATGGTATCATTGCAGATTCTACAGCCACGCCTGGAGAAGCTGACATTTTCTTCCATCCCGACAACCGGGCATGGGGTGTAGGTTTAGCGGCTGTGGAAGCAGCGGTGCCGGTTCATATTGGAGTACTGTGCCAACATCTTATATTGACTCCGATCCTAACCATCCATATTTCTACATTTAACCCATCCGGAGATTCAAAATGCTTTCCATGTATTCCTTACTGCCGGGAAATGGGTGCCAATAGCACCAGGCAATGACAGCATACCGGATGATGATGATTGCTATTATTTTAGCCAGGCGCGTTCACAGCAGGCCGTGTGGCAATCCATCAACAAATCCAACAACTCGCCCTTATCAATTTGCATCCGGATGGTTTGAATCCTATGCGTCCATCACTGCCGAAGAAACAATTTGTTTTCCAAGCGGAAGCGTAGAACCTTATTCAGGAAGCCCCGCCAGTATCGGGAGGGGCTTGTTAGGAAGAAATTTTCATGTCTTGTCCGTAGACCACCTTTCTCCCTTGCAAGCTCACTGGACAGATAGCGACGACGACGGCTGCAGCGACACGCCCTGGCGGTCGAGCATCAACCAATTGGGCTGCAACGACAACCCAAAAGACCGCTGCGCCCTTACCCAATGCCAGCTTGGGCGCATCCATCATTTTTTCACGGAGAAAACCCTGCCTTTGAGCGCTTCCCCGACGGCAGCGGCGGCTATTCGACAGTGCTAAACCTTTGCGACATTACTGAGCCGGATATTGTCATTCCTGACGGCGCGGACTTGATTTGGAGCTACTCGAAACCTTCGCGGCAATGTAGTAATCCAACCGGGCGGCAGGTTGACCATTAAATGCGATATCGGCATGCCGGAAGGCGCAAAATTCAAAGTAGAACCGGGCGGCAAACTAATCGTAGACGGAGCAAAAATCTACAATAATTGCGACAGCACGTACTGGAGAGGGATAGAAGTCGAAGGGACAGATCAAGCCCAGTTTCCGTTAACTGCGAACGGGCAGGGGTTTCTAAAGTTCAATGCCGGCTCGATGCTGGAAAAGGCGGCAAGGCCAATAGCCGTAAGCGGAGGCGGGCTGGAATTGCTATAGACACAGATTTTATTAATTGCGGCACGGTTTCATTTTCTGACTACGAAAAGAGGACGATCTCCCAATTCAGCAATTGCAATTTTGTAAGAGATACAAATTTTCGGATTTTCCTCCAACAGCCGGGCCGATCCTCACCTCCCAGATGTTTTTTGCAAGCGTAGACGGGATTTTTATAGGCAACAATTGCCTTTCCAAACTTCCAGCGCCCTGGGCCCGGGCAAAAGCGAAAACGCCATCCTGGCTTTCAATGCAAGGTTTACTGTAAAGGATTCTGGGTTTGACGGCTACAAATACGGAGTTCGCGTCCGCAAATGGTTTGGCGAAGAAAAGAAGTTTACCGTAAAGGGCTGCGGTTTTACGAACTTCTATCGCGGCGTTTCCACATGGTCTACGAACAACTTCATAGTAGAAGGAAATACGATGGAAAATATTGGGGCTTTAATGAACCAGGGGCTCAAATAGGCATCGAGATTCGAGAGTGTACCGGGTTCAATACGATGGAAATACTTTATTTGGAGTAGATTACGAGGATTCAGATATCATTGGCATACTGGCTCTTAATACCGGAAGTGAAAATAACGTCATACAAAGAGATACTTTTATAAGGGGGATTCATGTTGCTAACCTGGCAGAAGGAAGGAACAGAGACCCTCTATCATTCGAAGGAGGTTTGCAATATCTCTGTAATGTAAGCGAAGATGAGAATTGGTTTGATTTTTACGTAGTTGGCGAAGGTATTGTTGAGAATCAAGGCAGCCCGGAAGAAGCTGCTGACAATGTTTTTTCACATTTCAATGAGGATTTTGGCGATTTCAACAATCAAAGCTCAGGCGCAATAAATTATTATCATGTAGACGAAGAAAGCAAGACACCGCTGGAAGGTTACTATTCTAATATCTTGCCCATATTAACCAGTGAAGCGAGAGATTGCAAGGGTAGCAAGATGACCACGATATCAAATTAACAGCGCAGGAAGCATTGGATAGGACTGAAAAATTTGAAGACGCTAAAAGTTCTTATGATTCTTTACTAGAGATACGGTCTAACTTGCTTAATGGAGGGCAACCGGAAGAAAGCCTAATTAATTTTATATCGACAACACATTCCTCAGGAGCAGACAGCTTAAAGGGCGAGCTTGTGGAAAGTTCGCCTTACCTTACCGGGCAGTCCTGGAAGAGGTGGTGTATAGGACTGATATTTTTCCAATAATGACCTGGATACTATTTTATCTGCCAACCCGATGTGCTTAGAATCCTGGCTTTCAAACATTCCTTTACAATGAGTTGCACGAAGTATTTGTAAGCAGCCTTTTATCTGAGCTGGACGAAGTAACTTCCCGAACCGCTTTGGAAGCTTCCATTTCCTGGTATAGGACCCTAGTGCACCAGGCGGCTAATCGGATGATAAAGAGCGAGCTTGCAGACACTAATGGCCTTAACCTCACAAATTATCGGTCGTGGCTTATTAAAAAAGAGAGCGTGGAGGCTGAGTATGAGAGGGTAAATACTTATCTTCTGGACAGCAATTATACAGTTGCCAGGGCGGTTAGAGATAGCATACCCGTCAAATTCAGTTTAAAAGGCATTGACAGCACAGAACATTTGCTTTACGTAGGCCTCTCAGAAATTGCAATCGATGCATTAAAGAATGATATTCACTATGCTTCCCTGGACAGTGCTACGGTTTTAGAAATTCAGGGCATTGCAGATAGCAGCCTAAGGCTGGCTGGCGCAATGGCACAGGGGTTGCTCAATGTATTTTATGGCTATAACTATAAATTGGCTCCTTATGCCCCTGCCCCGCCATCACAGAGGCCTTATGTGCCTTCGGGCAACAATAATGACGCTACCGATGCTTACCAACCTTTAACCGTGAGGCCAAACCCTGCTAAAGGCGGGGTGGTTTTTTCCTATTCCTTGCCCAATTTAGGCATTCCCGCGACACTTGCCGTCTATAATATATATGGGCATGTAGTCAAAGAGTTTCTTTTGCAGGAAGAAAGCAGCGATATCCGATGGGATGCTGGCCAGGTTTCGCGCGGGATCTACTACTGCCAAATTAGAAGAAAAGGAAAAACCTATCCGGCCTTGAAGTTGGTATTAGCGAAATGATGGATGCAATACATATTTTCTCAAACAGAGAAATGCTATATTGTAAATCGTGTTTTTGATTAATGCAGCTGGTTATATTTCTAACCAGCTGCATTCAAACGCTACCTTCCATGAGAGAGATTGTCTTTTTTCTTTTCTGGCTTAGCCCATGCTTGTATGGGCAAACCACTTTTAACCATCAGTATACACTGGGTTTCCCTTACAAGGTCTTCACCAGCGTGCTGCCTACCGATAGCTGTTTCTACGCCAGAGGCATCATCACTGATACCACAGGCGGGACGTACAAAGTGGGAAACCTCTTTGTGAAACTAAATTTGGATGGAGAAGTCGAATATCAAAAAAAACTCGCCACCGCAGAAAAATCCTACGAAGCTTGGCTCGGGGATTTGGCCCCAACTGCTGACGGGGGGTTCGTCGATGCCTGCCTGGCCAAAGACTCTACCTTTAAAGGCACCATTATTAGATACAACAATGTAGGCGACACCCTTTTTACCTCGGAGTTTTTGCATCCCTATTATCCGGACGAGTATTTCATGTTTGTTGCGGGTTTGATGGCTACTCCCGACAATGAATACTTTTTCCTATCCGGAATAGACGGGGATACATCTGATTCTTATAACGGAGATATTTACCTGTTGAAATTTGACTCGACAGGGGCTCTGCTCGAAAATTATATATACGAAGGAAGCCCTACTGAAGTCCCTCGTTCAATGCTGCTTGAACCAGATGGCGGTGTTATTGTCGGAGCGAAAAGCTCAAATACAGGACAGGTTTGGCAGGATTATTATAGCCGGGCACATGTATTTAAAATAAGCTCTCCGGGAGAAATTGAGTGGGAATATTTTACCCCGGCGAATCAATTGTTTGACATGGCAAGAGATATGGTAAGGGCGCCAGATGGAGGCTTAGTCATAGCAAGCGGCAAAGGGATTGAACATGATGTCAATATCTCAACCAGTATACTTCAATGGCACCCTTATCTATTTAAGCTGAATGCAGCTCATGAGTTGGAATGGGGAAGGGAGTTTAGAGGTGCCAGGCACGCACAAGGAACATCTGCTGTCAAAGTTGTTTCGGCTTTGGATGGAAGCGGTTATGTGGCTACTGGAAGGATAATAGAGGACTATTCAATTGGCGTAGAAGTTGGAGGCAGTTGGATATTTAAAGCCTCCCCAGAAGGAGACAGCTTATGGGCCAGGTATTATTCCTTCTTTGACGATATATTAAGCTTTCCACATCCCTGGGACTTGAAAGCTACTTCAGACGGCGGTTACGTGATTGTTGGAGAAACGCGCCCCAGGCCCCCGGATAGCCCCCAGCTATTGCGGGCCTGGATGATGAAAGTAGACGAGCACGGCTGCCTGATCCCCGGCTGCCACCTCCTGGATGGCGTGGAGGAGACAGATATTAGCCAAGCAGAGCTGGCCATTTACCCCAACCCGGCCCGTGATTTCCTGAATTTTCAGCTAAGGGGCACTGCGCTGCCAAAAGGCGCACAGTTTCGCATCGTAGATATAACCGGAAAAACCATGAAGGCATTTAAGGCCGGCAACCTGGCTGACACTTATGTGGTATCGGTAGGGAGTTGGCCAGGAGGCGTTTATTTTTTGCAGTATCTTATGGATGAGAAGGTTTTGCGCTCAAAAAAATTCATTAAACATTAAGGCATTTTCAACAGCTTCGGGCAGCAAGCTCGTCGAAGTCTCCAGACTTCGACGAAAGCGTCTCCAGACTTCGACGAAAGCGTCTCCAGACTTCGACGAAAGCGTCACTCCAACGCCCCCACCCCCCTGAACAACTTCTGATAAACCCCCGACGAATCGCTGGCAAAATAAGTATCCGGGTTGTAGTTAGAATTAATCACAAACGGCTTCTCCCGGGTAGTATCCCGGTAGACAATAACTTGGAACGGCTCTTCGATATTATTCCCGGACAGGCTAAGCTGCTGCCGGGGCAACTGGCTGGCGGACAGCTCGTCGAAATCGTCGGCAAAAGCGGTGCCGGGCAGGTTGCGCAGCACGTTGAGGTAATTTTCCACTTTCATGGAATCCAGCATCAGGCCGTCAGTCGCCCAGCCCTCCGGCGTTTTCTGAAACCGGATCAGGGTGTCTTCCAACTGATATTCGAAAGCCGTCACTTCCATCTCCCGTGTCATCCGGAGGATATCTTTATTGCGGTAGCTGTCAAAGCCCTGCCCCATGCTGATGATCTGCATACCTTCAACGGCATAGGTTTCATTCTCCCCGCTCAGGCGGATAAAGGAGGTGATGATGGGCTGCTGTTGCTGAAACTGCATCTGCTGGGGCGCTCCCGGCGCCTGCTGGAAATCGAACTTTCCGATGATGAAGTCTTCCAGCAGCTTTCCGCCCGGGCCGTATACCTGCACCCGGGTGCCGGATGTGTCCGCCACCTGATATTCCGCCCATTTGTCCTCGCTCTTGGCAGCGATGTGCTTGGTCTTGATCAGGCTGAGGTTGGTTAGCAGAGACAACACGGCGCTTTGGGCTGCCTTGATGCTTAAGGCGTCCCGCGTGGCGATCCACTGGCCGCTTTCCTTTTTCAGGGTAAAGGGCGGCTCCTCTCCCCGGGGGTCGATAGTGATCGCGTTCACAGCTGCCGTATCCACTTTGATCAGCTCCGTGCGGAAGGAGGTTTCTTTATTTCCCGATAAAAACCTGGACAGCCCGTAAATGGCGAGCAGGGCAACCAGGACGATGAGCAGGATCTTGTTGTTCATGATATTCTGCTGTTTTTGGTATGGTTTGGCGGTATTTTGGTGTTTCGGTGTTATGGTGTTTTGGTGTTTTGGTGTTGCAGCCCGGTTGGCGTTTAGTAGTAATTTCAGGGACTGCCCACGCAGCACCTGTTCCGAACTCGTTTCAGAATGTGTTCCACGCAGAGTCGCAGTACTTGTTCCGAACTTGTTTCGGAAGGCCTGATTTGGGAGTGTTCAAAAAACTGTGTCAACTCGCATTTTCCTAACCACAGGGAACGCAGAGGACCACAGATTAAAATATTGATCGCCAGGTGCTTGCGCGCCCTGCGTATCTCAGCGCCCCCTGCGGTTTAAAACTAAAAAGCACGGCGGTTTGAACACTCCCCTTGATTTTCAACATACTTCTCCCCCATCTCCCCATCTCCCCATCTCCCCATCTCCCCATCTCTCCCCGTCTCCCCCGTCTCCCCCATCTCCCCATCTCCCCATCTCCCGTCTCCCCATCTCTCCCGTCTCCCCATCTCCCCATCTCCCCGTCTCCCCATCTCCCCTGTCTCCCCATCTCCCCATCTCCCCATCTCCCCGTCTCCCCATCTCCCCATCTCCCCATCTCCCCGTCTCCCCATCTCCCCCATCTCCCCATCTCCCCATCTCCCCATCTCTCCCCATCTCCCCTCACACATACCGCTCCTGCATCCTCCTCAGCCTCCGGTTTTTCTGCTGCTGTAGCCGGATGAACCCGTAGATCAGCACCAGCAGGATCGGCAGGGCGAAGTTCAGGTATTTCAGGAAAGTGCGTTTGCCGCTGGCCTCGTCGCTGAGGTACTCCTGGTCGATGGGGCGGGACGCCACCCCCTTCGTCCGCAGTTCGATCAGGCCGGTATCGTCGGAGAGCCAGTCGATGCTGTTGGCCATCAGGCTGATGTTGTCGCCCCCCTGCCGGCTCTGCCCCGTCACCGGAAAGTCGCCGTCGCCGATCACCACGATCCGGGAGTAGGCATTGCCTGCCAGGTTGCCCTCCAGGACGCCGCCAACGGTGAGGCTGCTCATCGGGAAATCGGTATCCCGCCACTGCTTGTTGATGTCGAAAAATACCGGAGGGTTGGCGATGCCCGACTTTACGGAAGTGAGGGCTATGGGCGTAAATTTGGAGGTGGAATCCCCGACGAAGCGCACCGGGCTGGCGAAGCTGAGCACCACCTGCTCCAGCCCACGGGTGATGGGATGTTCCGGAAAATTGCTGATCACCGGCAGGTAGGGGAACTGCACGGCAGTGTTGAACGTGAGAAAGCCCTGTTGCTGGCGGACCTGCACGGATCCACACTGGGCGTCGATGATAAAATTGCCGGACACTTCCACGCCTTTTTGCTGCAGCCAACTTTCCATGCCGGTATAAACAGCCCTGCCCTGAGCATTCTGCAGGTCTCCTTCCACCGCGTTCAGCGCAATGAACAGTTGCCCGCCCCGGCCGAGGTAATCGTCCAGCTTCTCCAGGTGGGCGGGGGGGATGGTATCGCTGGGCGCGACGATGGCCAGGGCGCGGAACCGGTCCGGGATGCTGGCTTCAGTTTCCAGATTGACATTTTCGACTCGGTACAGGATGCTCAGCGACTGCACCACCTGCCCCAGGTCGGAAAGGGTGGGTTCGCCATGCCCCTGGACCAGCCCGATCGAGGGCTTGTCCTTGACGGCCAGTTTTTTGATGCTGGTCGACAGCTCGTATTCGATCGGCGCGCCGGGCTGGATGAAGGGAATGGTTTCTTTTTGCCCGCCCATCTGGACGACCGCCCCCAGGAACGCCTGCTGCTGCTGTGCCTGGTCCTTTTCCCGCATGGTGATCATCACCGGCTGGATGCCTTCCTGGGCGGCCTGCTGCTTTTCCTCGTCCTCGTCCGGGTTGATGAATTGGTAATCGACATAACCTTTCGACAGGTTGGCGTATTCCACCAGCATCTCCTGGAAGTCCCGGCGGGCCTTCTCGATGTTCGGAGGCATGTTTTCCGAGAAGTAAGCCGTCACCGTGACGGGTTCCTCCAGGTTGCGCAGGATGTCCCGCGTGGCTTTGCTGAGCGTGTACTGGCCGTTCTCCGTGAGGTCCAGCCGGAAGAACAACTGCTGGGAGATCAGGTTGGCCACGATGATGATGGCGGTGATGAGCAGTATGGAAACGAGGGTTTTATTCTTCATAACTATGCTTTATTCTGAAATTTCCGCAAGGAAATACCTTTGTCCTGTAAATCCTGAAATCCCTGCCGGCCCGACAGGCAAATGCCATATTGGCCTGGCAGGCGGGCTGTCAATCCTGTCTCTTAGTTTCGTTTGGAAATGATCAGTTCTGAAAGGCCCAGCCCCAGGATGATTATGGAAGCAAAGTAGATCAGGTCCTTGGAGTCGATCACGCCCCGCTGAATGGATTGAAAGTGGTACTGGAGGCTGAGGTTCCGGAAAAAGGTGCCCATGGCGCCCTGGGTATTGCTTGCCATCACTTCAAACAGGATATGGAAAAACACCCCGATCAGGATGGCCAGCAGGAATGCCACGATCTGGTTGCTGGTCACGCTGCTGGCAAACAGGCCGATGCTGATGTAGGCGGCGCTCATCAGCAGCAGGCCCAGATACCCGGAAAGGGTCGCCCCGTGGTCCACCTCGCCCAGCTGGGCGATGGTGATGTAGTAGGGGATGGTAAAGGCCAGCGCGATGCAGACCATGAGCAGGCAGGCCAGGAATTTGCCGACGATGAGCTGCCGGTTGGAGACGTCCTTGGTGAGCAGCAGCTCGATGGTGCCCGCTTTGCGCTCCTCGGCGATCTGCCGCATGGTCAGGGCCGGCACGAAGAAAAACAACGTCCAGTAGGCAATGCTGAAAAATACCTGCAGGTCGGCCTGGCGCCGGAAAAATATGTCGCCCTGCCCGATGAGCTCCAGCGGGTCCCAGGTGAACAGGCCGCTCAGCCCCAGAAAGGCGATGAGGATCACATAAGCGATCAGGGAATCAAAAAACGAACTCAATTCTTTTTTGGTAATGACCCAGATTGGATGCATAGCCTTCTTATTTTAAGGAGTGAATTACTGAAGGAGTGGAGGAGTGAATAGAAGCGGTGCCATTCACTCATTCACTCATTCACTCATTCACTCATTCACTCATTTCAAAGTCAAATCCCGGAAGATATCCTCGAGCCGGGTCTCGAAGGGGATCATCTCGTAGAGGATCCATTTCTGGCGGACGCAAAGCTCGAAGACGGCCTGGTTGGACAACTGTTCGGGCCGGCTTTGCAGCTCGAAGCGCTTTTCGTCCGCTTTGAGGATGTCCACCGAGGCGATGGTAGGCAGTTGCTGCAGCTTTTCGGCGATCTCATCGGTTGAGCCGCCCTCGATGCGCACCTGGAGGACCTGCTGGCCCTGGGCCTGCTTCCGGAGCGTATCCGCCGTGCCGTCGGCGACGATCCTGCCCTGGTTGATGATCAGGATGCGGTCGCAGGTGGCTTCCACCTCCGGCAGGATGTGGGTGCTGAGGATCACCGTTTTCTCCTTGCCCAGCTTGCGGATGAGTTCCCGGATTTCGACGATCTGGTTGGGATCCAGGCCGGTCGTCGGCTCGTCGAGGATGAGGATGTCCGGGTCGTGGATCATGGCCTGGGCCAGCCCCACCCGCTGCCGGTATCCTTTGGACAGCTCGCGGATGCGCTTGTGCTTTTCCACGTCCAGGCCGCATACCCGGACCATTTCCCGGATGCGGGCGGGCACCTCGGGCCGGGGCACGCTCTGCAGGGCGGCGCAAAACTCCAGGTAATCGATAACCGGCATATCGGTGTAGAGGGGATTGTGTTCGGGGAGGTAGCCAATGTGTTTCTTTGTCTCCCCGTCGCGTACGGACCTGCCGCCGATCAACACTTCTCCGCTGTCCATTTCGATATAGCTGGTGATCATCTTCATCGTCGTGGTCTTCCCGGCGCCGTTGGGGCCCAGGAAGCCCAGGATTTCACCCGTTTTGACTTCGAAGGAGATGTTGTCCACAGCCTTTTGGAATCCGTAACTTTTGCTCAGGTTGTCAATCTTGATATCCATAGTCGGTTTAGGCTTTGGCTATTGCTGGCTGATCAGAGCTTGTTTGGAGGTGGTGCTTTGGTAGCGAAAAAGGCCGATTGTGGGTTCTCGCAAAGCTCATTTTTGGGTGCGTAGCAGCACTGCGGAGCCAAAAATAGCTGCAGTGAGGTTCCAAAAGCGGCCTTTTGCAGCCCAAAGGACTACCTCCAGACAAGCTCTAAGGCCGCAAAATTAAAATTTTTTGCCTGAATTTTGAACAATAGCGTTTTTGTTTGCCTGGCAAATCCAGTAATTTTGCCCGGCCTAACTTCGGCTGACCGATTAGATTTTTAAATAAAATACCTGACAAATGATGAGGATCCCGTACCTGACAGTTTGTATCGCAACACTATTGACCGTATTGTCGTCCTGTGGCAACGCCGGCGGCGGCGGCGGCGCAGCGGCGGCGGAGCAATTCGACAGCTCCGGCTATGCTACCGAGGCAATTCCGGGCACGCCCTACCTGCGCGCCACCAAGCGCAATGTGGAAAACAACCTGCGGGAGGAAGGCCTGCTCCGCGATGGCGTCAAAGAAGGCACCTGGATAGTTTATCATTCCGGCGGCGAATTTCCCGAGAAGATCATCTCTTACGCCAGCGGCCTGTACAATGGCCCGTACATGGAATTTAATGAGCGGGGGCAGCTGTCGCTCCGGGCTTCCTATAAGAACAACGTCCTCGACGGCCCCTGGGGCAAATACCGCTTCGGCCGCCCCGAGGCGGAGGCTAACTACAAGAACGGGCAGTTCGACGGAACCTATAAGGAATACGACAGCCAGTCCGGCAAGATCATTAAGGAGATCAATTATAAAGACGGAAAGCAGCACGGCAAACTCCGCTTTTACAACGACAAAGGAGAGGTGACGCTCGAATACGAGTACCGGGATGGAGAGAAAGTGAGCGGAGGCATCGTGGAGGGCGAGTGAACGGAGAAAGCGTTCAAAGTGGAGATTAAACAACCCCAAGGGAAACCGTAGCACCCGTTTAGCGGCGTGAAGCGGTTTCCCCTGTATGTATGTTCGCAAGCGGAGGCGTGTTTATAATGTTTGCCGGCAGGCAACGCCCCCTTAAGCAGGTAAAACAACCCTGTTTCTGAAAGTGCGGCATCAGCTTCTGCCCGCCCTTTTCCCCAGGCTGCCGCTTTTGTTTTGGATTACCTGGCGCGCTTCTTCCTCCAACTCCCGCATGATGGCCATCCGTTCCTTGGGTACGCTTTTCTTATCCCCCAGCAGGGCTTCGAGGGGGAGCCGTTTGGCATTGTCCACCCAGAAGTGGAAGCCCAGAATTTCTCTTATTCCGCTCATGCTACGTTTTTTGTTTGTTTCCCTCAAGATGGCGCTAAAAAACAGGAATAACAATTATTCGGTCTTCCTTGCTGTCTGAATTCACGCATTCGGACACTCCTTCACCTTGATGAACTGTTTCGGGGTTTGCCCGGTAATTTCCTTGAAGACTTTGTAAAAGGTGGATTTATTTTTGAACCCGCATTGCAGGGCAATCCCGAACAAGGTCAGGTTCCGGAAATCGTCGTCCGTGATCTTGGCTTTTACCTCCTCGATCCGGTAGATATTGATAAAATGCTGAAAATTGCAGCCGGCATGGTGGTTGACCACCTGCGACAGGTACTTGGTGTTGGTGTGCAGCTTATCCGCCACGTCTTTCAGCGACAGGTCGGGGTCCAGATAGAGCTTTTCCTCTTCCAGCAGGGTTTTTACCCTGAAGTAAAGCTTTACCTCTTCAACCCCCTTCAGGCTGCTGGAGCTGTATTTTTCCTCCAGTTGGAGCAAGGGGATATGCCCGGTATCCTTGACCACATCGCCGTCTACTTCGAAAGCGATGAAGTTGCTCAGTTCCTGGTGGCGGTTGAAGACCGGATGGATCACCAGCTTGCACAGGTAGGGTTCTCCATTCTTGCGATAATTGGTGATCTCTTCCTTAAACGGAACCTTGTGTTCCAGGCTGCGCCGGATGCGGGCGATAGCCTCTCTCTCGGTTTTGGGGCCCTGCAGCAGGCTGGGCTTCCTGCCGATCACTTCCGTCAGGGTGTAACCGGTGATCTCGGTGAAATCTTCGTTGACCCACAAGATCTTTCGCTGGGCATCCGTGAGGATTACGGCAATGTTTGGCAACATAAATTCTTTTGAAAACGGTTTTGTTTAACGTTTTGCCGCATATCAGCGAAAAACATTAAACAAGTTTAAGTAATTGAGAATCATTAAGTAATGTACATACTATTGGACATTTTTTCAAAGGAAAAGTTGTTTTTGAAGGGTGTTTTTTTCTGTCCGCCCGCTATGGAGAGAAATTGTTTAATGCAGGGTGGCCCTCTGAAAACGACTTCACGGCCGCCTTTGAAGCGCAGCCGGGGCTTTTATGCACGGTAGAATTTGGTATATTTGAGCGCCAGTGCGCCGGCCCCCTCCCGGGGGCGCGCCGGATATTAGGAAACCACTTTAACCGCGGCCGTTGATGAGTAGCCAACTCGAGGAAACCACTACCGAACTTTGGAAAGAAGAAGAATGGAGCATTTTCCGGAATGCGCTTCCGTTTAGCCCCCAGTGCATCGACCTGACCAGCCTGGACGATGGCTTCGCCTACTCGCTGATCGGGAACCTGCTCCAGGGGCGGGCTTTTGAAATGACGGCGGCGCCGCCCTTTCCCATAGCCCAGAAATTGCAGGCGCTTTATTTTGAAGCCCGCTCCTCCGAGCGGGTGCGGGGCAACCAGCCCTTTGGGCTGGGTTTCCCTTTGTTCCTCGCCAAAGACGAACGGGGGGAAACCATAGTGGCGCCCCTTTTTATCTGGAGCCTGGGCCTGGAGCCGGACCCCCGCCATATCGGGCGCTGGGCCATCACCCGGAAGGACTTCCAGCCGGTCGTGTTCAACCGCTTCCTGGCTCATTACTGGGACCGGGCTGCCGGCGTGGAGCTCTCCTCCCATTTCAGCCAGGCTCTTGCTGCCGGCGCCATCAATGCCGGTATGCTCTCCCGCCTCTGCAATGAGGCGAGCGAAAGGCTGTCTCTGGCTAATCCCAGCCAGAGCATTGCCATTTCCAACATCCCCGGGATCGAAGAACTGGGCGGGATGCTGGGGCAGCCCCAGATCCGCTGGGCCGGCGTACTGGGCTTATACCGGCCGCATCAACACCTGTTTGTCCCTTCTCCTGCCGAAGCGGCTGACGAAGAAGAAAGCCGCCCGGCCACTTCCCATTCCCTGGGCATGCTCCCCCTCGACCCCTTCCAGGCTGCCGCCCTGGAAGCTGTATTTAAAAAACAGACAACGCTGGTTACAGGCTTGCCGGGCACCGGAAGAACCCACCTCGCCCTCCACCTGTTGTCAAACGCCCTGTCCAACGGCCAGCGCTGCCTGGTGGTTTCTCCCCGCCTTCCCGCCCTGCGCTCGATCCAGCAAAAGCTGGAACAAGCGGGCCTCGGCCGTTTGTCCTTCCTGCTGCGGGACGTCGCCCAGGACCTCCTCCTCTTTGCCGACATCATCCGGGCTTCCGCCGGCGCCAAAGAACCGGAGGTGAGCTATTCCCCGGATGAATACCGCCTGCTCGCCGCCAGGGCCGGGCGCCTCAAACGCAAGCTGGATGACAGTTATCTGTCGACACGGGCTTTCGTCTTTGGCACAAACAACTGGACGGAAACCGTCGGCTTATACCTCCGGAACATCCGCAAGGAAAGCAAAGAGCTGCTCGCCACCCAACTCAATGCCCAGGACTACCTCTTTTCCTATGATGAATACCAGCGCCTGAGCCAGGCGATCGACTCCTGCCAGGGGTTGCTGGGCCAGTCCGATGTTTTGCGCAGCCCGCTGAACAAACTCCACCAGGGCATCTTCCTGCGCATGGAGGAGGAAGAGGCCAGAGGGTTTATCGAAGAAAAAACGGACACCCTGCTTTCCCGGTCTTTGAACCTGCGCCAGTGGTATATAAACCGCATGAATGCCTATTCCGAGTTGCTCTCTGCCCACTACGAACAGTATTATCAGGACTTTGCCCGCCGGCTCGCTGCCCTTCGCGACAGCATCGCCGAATATTACGGCCGCTTCGGGGATTCGTTTGCCGCTTCGGGGATGGGAGGGCTGAAATTGAAAAGCTTGTTTTCCGCCAATGCCAAATCGATGCTCGAAGGCCGGCAGGCCGTTGCTGCCGGTTATGAAAAACTGCGGGCTGATTTCGAAGGCAACGCCTATTTCGAGTATGCTTTCCTGCCGGCGGATGAGGGCAGGGATGTAGAGGCTGCCCGGGAATCGCTGCAGGGCTTTGAGCGGGCCCTGGCCCGGTGGCGGGCCGGCCTGCGCGAAGCGGTCCAGGAAGAAATCCAGCGGCTGAGCCATAAAACCGCCCACCCCCGGCTGGGCTTTAAGGAGGAGGTGCTGGAAATGGAACAGGCCCTGGAACGCCTGCTCGAACAGGTCAACGAAAGCGGCCTGTACCACCTCCCGGTCACCCATAAATCGCTGGTCATCCCCAAAAGGCAGCGCTTCCTGGATGAACTGATCGAACAGCTGGAGGTCACGCGCCATTCCCTGAAAGAGTTCGATACCTTCTTCCGCTGGCAGAGCAACTGGCTGCGGCTGGATGAAAAGGCGCGGCGGCTGGTGAAAGCCCTGATCAAAGGGCGGCCTCACGACTGGCAGGCCGCTTTCGAAACCTGGTTCCTGGACAACTGCCTGAGCCAGGCCTATCAGTCCGTTTTGCCTCCGGAGCCCGGCAGCCTGAAAGAACTGGCGCACACCCTGGAACAGTTCAGGCCGCTCCTGCTGCCGCACACCCTCTTGTCCTGGCATAAAAAGAAGGGAGACAGCCTCCGCCGGCTGCGGCGGGAAAACCGGCCGGCCTATCAGGCCATCGGAGGAAAGAAACCGGAAAAAGACCCCGCCGCCCTCCGCCAACACCTGCGCAGCAGCGTGGAAACGGTTTCCACCGTGATGCCTGCCCTGCTGGCCACCCCTCCGGTTGCCGCGGATTGCTTTGCCGGAACTGGCTTCCGCTTTGATTACGTGATCGTCGAAGACGCTTCTTTCCTCGACACCCGGGAAGTGCAGCTCCTCAAAGGGTTGGGGCGCCGGACGCTTTTTCTGGGCAACGCCCTGCCGGAAGGGCAACAACAACTGCCTCCTTCCTATGCCTTCCTGACAAAAACCGGCGCCCACCGGAGCCACCTTTACCAGAACCACCATTATTTCCCGGGCAGCCTGGCACATTATCAGCCGGAAGGCGAAGGCCGGCCCGTACGGATCGAAGGCCCGCCAACTTTGTTTTTTGAACAGCTGGACGGGCGATACGACGAAAAACTGGAAGCCAATGAAGAGGAGGCCCTGCATATCATCGGCTTGCTCAACCAGGTCGAAAAAACGCCGCACCGCACTTACCCTTCCGTTGGTATCGCCTGCCTGACCAAAGGGCAACGCGATATGATCGCTTCCTATCTGCTGCGAATAAAACAACGGCGTTCCCCCGGCGTTGAAGTCATCCAGCAACTGGAGCGCAATGGCCTTTCCGTGCTGCACCTCAGCGAATTGTCCGGCCAGCGGTTCGATTTCCTGATCATTTCGGGATGCTTCGGCCCAGTCGACCTGAAAGGCGCCATGACCGGCCATATCCAACGGCTCCGGGGGGATGGGGTAATGGAAAGCTTGCTGGGCTTGATGAGCACTGCCGAACGGCGGGTCCATATCGTCAATTCTATCCCCTACGCCCTGCTGGAGCAGCTGTCCGCCGATCCGGAGCCCCGCGAGCGTTTTTTGATCGCCAGCTATTTTCGGTTAATTAAAGCGGCCAGCGACCAGGACCGGGAAACGGCAGCGGAAATCCTCGACAACCTGCCCGACTGGATCCGCTTCCGGTCGCCGTTCCGCGAGCCCTGGCCGTTTTTCGAAGAAGTCGCCCGGCGCCTGCAGCCCTACCTCGCCCCCGGCCGGGTGCAACTTGACGGCAGCCCCGCGCCGTTGAGGATAAATGCCGCCGCCCCCGGCCAGCTGCCCTTGTTTATTGCTCCGGACGGTTTTCTGTCCCAGGCGCCCGCAACCGACTACTACTGGGAATATGAACAGGCCGCCGCTCTTGAAGCGACGGGCTGCCGGCCCCTGCCTGCCTGGTCGGCCGACTGGTGGCGCAACCCGGCCCTGGAGGCCAAGAGAATGGCCAGCCAGATCATCCGCCAGGAACAACCTCCCGCAGAAGAAGAGGAATAAGGGATCAATGCAATGATATGACGGTTGAAGAACTACAGCAACACCCTGGTTATGAACACTGGATGAGCCTATCTCATCACGAGATCCTTCCTTTCGTGCAGGACGAGTTTGGCCGCCAGGGAGGGCTGACCCGCTTTTATCTGTTGCTCAACCTCGCCCTCCTCCTCTTCATGGTCCTGTTCGGCGCCTGGCAGGTAAACCAGGGCATGGCCACCGCCGGCATGGTGATCCTCAACAGCATCCTGGGGTTGGCGCTTACCCTGAGCCTGCTCGTCCCCGTCCATGAAGCTATTCACGGCCTGGCTTACAAGCTGGTGGGAGCGCCGGCCGTACAGTACGGCAGCGACATCAGGAAATTTATCTTTTACGCCATGGCCGACCACTTTGTTATTGGCTTCTCTCGTTTTGTCGTCGTTGCCCTCGCCCCCTTTTTGGTGATCAACTTTTTAACAACGCTCGCCATTTTTTATGTTTCTCTTAACTATCAATGGGTGCTTCTCGGCGTTCTATTGATGCATACCGGCGCCTGTGCCGGAGATTTCGCCATGCTGAGTTTCTTCCTCCGCCACCGCAGGGAGGGGATGCTCACTTACGATGACGTGAGCCGCAAGGTTTCTCACTTTTACCGGAGAAACCCGGCCAGCCAAAGTGAGCAGGGCTGAACAGAAAGGCATCCCGGCAGGCTCCTGGCGGCTCGATGAAAATATCTCGGTTTAATCGCTGATTAGCGGAACAAAATGAGAGCAGGGCCGGTAAAATAAATTAGAAGACAGTTGTTGGCTACTTGATCACTGAAAACGCATTCCCGCAGCACAACGAAATTGACGGCAGCCGAGCCTTGCCCCGGGAGGGGGCCCTTCGAACACCCGCCACTGAACAAGTAGCCTTGTATATTTGAACATTTAAAACCGGGTTGCGATGCGTGGCTTGACGATTTTCCTTTTTCTGATCCTTTTGGCAATTGCCTGCCTGCCGGAACGGCGTACGCCGCCGCCGGAATTGCCAGGCCTGGCTGCTTTTTTGCAGGGAGATGCCCAAAACGTAGAGGCTGCCATCAGGAATATGAGCCTGGAACAAAAGCTGGGGCAGCTGATCATCGTCGCCCGGACGGGGCCGCCCGAACCCCGCCTCCACCAGTGGGTGCGGGAGGGTAGGGTAGGAGGCGTAGCCCTCAGTGGGCTGGAACTGGAACGCTTCCTGGCCCTGCGGGACAGCTTGCGGCAGGAGTCGCCCTGGCCGCTGTTCTTCACCACTTCCGGCGGCACCCTTTTCAATAACCAATTCTCCAATACCGCTCCTTTGCCCGTTATGGACGCCCTGCAGGCTCTGCCTTCCGACAGCCTGAGGCAGTGGCTGCAACATACTTTTTTGCAGCAGGCCGGATCCCTGGGCATCAACCTGGCGCCGGCCCCTTATCTCAGCCCCCTGGAACAAAGGCTTTCCTTCCCTCCGGAAAACCTGGAATCCTACGCCCGGAATATTAACTGGCTCGATGAACGACACATTCTTAGCATTGCGGACGGCTTTGCCGCCCTCCGGCTCCTGCAGCCGGTGTGGGGCAGCGCGGAGGACAGCCTCTTCCAGGGCTTTCAGTATCTGGTTAAAGCCGGGTTAGCCGGTTGCTGGATTCATCCTTCCATCTATGATCAACCGGGCCTGGCTCCCGACGCGGTCAGCCGCCTCTTCCGGGGGCGCCTGCAGTTCGACGGCCTGCTCCTGGCCCACCTGCGGGCCGACAACCAGCTGGACGAAATCCTGGCTTCCGGCGTCGACATCATCGTTACCCACCATAACCCGGATGTCGTGATGAACTACCTCCTGGCCGCTTACCGGTCCGGCGAACTAAAAGAACAGGATTTGCACGCTAAGCTGCGCCGCATCCTGCTGGCCAGGCAGTGGATGGCCCAGCCGCCCGCCGCTCCTGCTCGCCAGCACCTGCATTCCGCCGCTGTCGCCCGGACCCTGCCCGCTTCCTTGTTCCCAAATGAAGAAAGCGCCACTGACGGGCCCGGCGGCGGCGGAACGGAATTAGCCCGATATTTTGAGGATGAACACTGGCTGTACTGGCAGCGGCAATTCCAGGAGGCATCCATCATTGTCGCTTCCAACCCGGACAGCCTGCTGCCTTTCCGGCAACTGGCCGGCCGGCAGTTCCACGTCTTCCACCTGGGAGGCGGGAATGCCGAATGGTTTGATAAGGCTTTCAGAAAATATGCAGCCCTGAACAGCTGGCAGGGCAATACCTGGGAAGAACTCCGGAGCCGGCTGGCCCGGCTGGACGGAGCCGAGGATGTGGTGCTCGTGCTGCACGATTACGCGCTGGACAGCCTGCAGGCTGCCGCCCTGCTGTCCTTCGCCCGCCGCCTGCCGGTAACGCTGGTGAATTTCCAGCGCCTGGAAAACCTCGCGCTCCTGGACACGGCCCTGGCCGTCGTCCACTCCTTTGACGGGCAGGGGCGCTGGCAGGAGCCGGCAGCACAGGCGCTTTTCGGCGGAATCCCTTCCGTGGGAAAACTCCCCTACACCCTCAACCGGCACTTCCTGCGGGGGCAGGGCCGGGAATTGCCGCAGGTAAGGCTTCGCTACGGGCTTCCGGAACAAGCCGGCATCGCTCCCGAAAAACTGGTGGGCATTGACGCTGTCGTCCAGACGGCAATCGACGATTTTGCCTTTCCGGGATGCCAGGTCGTCGTTGTAAAAGACGGCACCGTTGTTTTTGACAAAGCATTGGGCCACCACACCTACAGCAAAGAACAGCCGGCCAGCCCGGGCGACCTTTACGACGTCGCTTCAGTAACCAAAGTGGCCGCCACCACCCTGGCGGCGATGAAGTTGTACGAAGAAGGCGCCATCAGCCTCAACGCCCGGCTGCGCTCCCAAATGAGCCTGCCGCGCAGCTCCCGCCTCCGCAACCTGACCGTGAAGAAACTCATGACCCACCAATCGGGCCTCCAGCCTCACATGCCGGTCATCCCGTATCTGTTGTACCGGGACATGGAAAACACGGATTGCAGCCGGTATTTCTGCGGCCATCCATCCGATACCTTCTCTGTTCAGGTAGCCGATGCTTTTTACTTCGACCAGCGCTACCGGGACAAAATCCTCCGGGATGTGCACCGCCTGCGCCCCCGCTTCCGGTACCGGTACAGCGACGTCAATTTTATCCTCCTGCAGCAGTTGGTGGAAGAAAAAGCCGGCCTGCCTCTCGATTCATTGGCCGAAGCACAGTTCTACCGCCCGCTTGGCCTTCAGCACACCGGCTTCCGGCCGCTTCTGAAATGGGACAGCAGCGAGATCGTCCCTACCCAGCTTGACCGCCGCTGGCGCCACCAGCTCGTCCATGGATACGTCCACGACGAAACCTCGGCCCTGCTGGGCGGCGTTGCCGGCAATGCCGGCCTGTTTGCCACCGCTGAAGACCTGGCGGTGGTCTTCCAGATGCTGCTCAACGGCGGCGCCTACGGCGGCGAACGCTACCTGGAGGCCGAAACCATCGAATACTTCACCAGCGCCCGCCATGGCAACCACCGCGGCCTGGGCTTCGATAAACCCGACGACGAAACCATCGATAACGGAAAATTCCCGGGACAGATCAGCAGGGCGGCCTTCGGCCATACCGGCTTTACCGGCACCTGTGCCTGGGCGGACCCCAAAAGAGGCCTCATCTTTGTTTTCCTCTCCAACCGTATCCACCCGGACATCAACAACCGGAAAATATTCGAGAAGAGGATCCGCGAACGCATCCACCAGGTGATCTACGATGCCCTCGACACTTATGTGCCGGAGCTGCCGGCCTTGAGTGATGCAGGGAATGAAGGAATCTTGCCCGGCCGGGGCACGAGGGCGGAGCTGGAATGAGGGCCTTCCTTTAACGTGAGTCCGGTCGAACGCTGGACAAGTCGCTGTTGTCAGTTGATTGTTCCCGGGAACCGACAACGGTCAACAGGCAATCAACAACGATCAACAAAATCAGGGTTTTGAGCCGATATATTCTCGAATGTATTCCGAACTGGCGTTCCTTTACTCCATCAACCCCTCCATCAACCAATCCGCCAGCAACTGCCGGTTTCTTTCGACGATGATCCGCTGCTGGTCGTAGGCGTTGCGGATATTGGCCAGCTCGATGTAGACGGAGTTGGTTTTGGTTTCCCGCAGCATGTGGAGGTCCCGGGAAGTCACAGTGCCCCGGTATTCCCGCGATTGCTGGTATTGCTTGTATTTGTGTTTCAGGGAGCGCAGCAGGTTGAAGGCGATGCCGCGGCTGGCGGGGCTGCTGGCGTGGTGGTAGAAGTAAACATCCGTGCGTTCTCCTTTTCCGCGGGAATCCACATGGATGATAATGGTAGTTTGTTCGGTGACGCCTGCCCGGCGGTTTTGTTCGTACAACTCATTGATGATGTCGGACCGCTGAAAAAGCCGCGGCTTCTGCTGGCGCACCATCTTTATGCCGCCCCACAGGACCTCATCGTAGTCGCATTCCAGGAATTTCCCTTCCCGGATGCCGTCGTTGTCGTCCCGGGTGATCATGTAGGCAGTGGCGCCATGGGCCACCAGGTTGCGGCACAGGCGCAGGGCTACGTCGTAGGCGTATTCGTCCTCGCAAAGGGTATAATCGCCTCTCCGGCCCATAGCGCCGGGGTCGGGGCCGCCGTGGCCGCCGACGATGTAGAACACTTTGCCCCGGAGCTTATTGCTCACCAGCGGCGTGTAGGCATATTTGGGGCCGAAGATGGGGAACTTGCGGTTGCCGGCGGCAGCGCCGGCCGTATTGTGTTCTTCCTCCGGAGAATTCTCCACGGGAGACGGTATGCTTAGGTCCGATTCCGGGCAGTTGAGTTCGTGGTATGGCACCCACAGGATGCGGTCTTTTTTGAAGGACTCCGCCCGCATTCTCCTCTCCAGCATCAGCTCGTTGTACTTTTGTATCCGGACTGCGGTGTTCCAGTCGTTGATGCCGATGCTGGACCGGATGGTCTTGCCGTTGAAGGTATAAATGAGAATGGGCAGCTGGTACTTCCTGCCTACGATGAGGTGGGAATTTTTCTTCAGGTCGTTCAGCCGGTAAAAATGGTCAAAATTACAGGAGTGCTGGTCCAGGCTGTAGCGGCGCAGCATGGAATAAATGCCGTCGCCCGGCATGGCTTCGGCCAGGAAGTAATCCGGCCCGGAGATTGCCGGCACCGGCGCGGCCAGTATGGTTATCAGGGTGAGGAGTGATATGGTTCGCTGCATCGTCGTCCAGGCACATTTTTGGGGGTGAAAATCGCAATCGGTTTTCAGGCTAACAAAAATAACGGCGAAAAGATAGGCAAAATGAAGGAATTTGACAACGGGGCAGGGCTTAACCGCGATGACCAATGTCACTGCTTTTTTCCTGTTAAGTTGCGATCTTCTTTTGTCAATACATGGCTTATGGCAATACCGAAAAGCAAATTTGTCGAATTGGACAACAGCCGGCCTATCTGGGAACGGTTCTTCACCGTAGCTCCCCTGGTGGTCGTCGGCACCAGGGAAGGGGAAAGCTATGACATGGCGCCCAAGCACATGGCGATGCCTTTAGGGCAGGACAATTTTTTTGGCTTCATCTGTACGCCCCGCCATTCTACCTACCATAATGTCAGGCGCGAGGGTTTTTTCACCGTGAGCTATCCCAAGCCCGGCCAGGTAGTGCTGGCCAGCTTGTCGGCTTCTCCCCGCTGCGGGGAAGGCGGCGATGAAAAGCTCATCCTGCAGGGGTTGCCGCTGCGCATGGCGCCCTCCGTCGATGCGCCCTTCCTGGAGGGCAGTTACCTGTTTTTTGAATGTAAACACCTGAAGACCGTGGATGGCTTCGGGCAGCACAGCCTCATCTGCGGCCGGATAACGGCCGCTTTTGTGGATGAGGCCTATCTGCGGACTTCAGAGCAGGACGAACAGGAACAAATCTACCACTCGCCCCTGCTGGCCTACCTGGCCTACGGGCGGTTTGCCGAAATACGGGAAACCCGGGCTTTTCCCTTTCCCCGGGACTTTAAAAACTGAGGCTATGGAAGCGGACGTTCAGAACATCCGGCATTACCTCCGGGAGCAACGCCCGGCCATGGAAGCTTTCCTGCGGGGGCTGGCAGCCCTGGAGACCCCTTCCCGCGACCCACAAGCGCAGGACGCTCTGTTTGAAATCCTGGCGGCGAAGTTCAGAGGTCTGGGCTTTAAATGCCTGCGCATGCCCGGACGGCAAACCGGCGGTTACCTCCTTGCCCGGCCCGCCCGGCGGCAACGCGGCCGGCCGGTGCAGCTGCTGATCGGCCATGGCGACACGGTCTGGGAAAAGGGGACGCTGGAAAAAATGCCGATCGGGCAGGAAAACGGGCGGCTAAGCGGGCCGGGCATCTTCGACATGAAAGCCGGCCTGGCCCAGATGGCCTTCGCCTTACAGGCCATTCGGGCTTTGGGATTGGAGATGGCCGCCACGCCGGTCTGCCTGGTCAATTCCGATGAGGAGATCGGCAGCCGGGAAAGCACGCCTGCCATCCGCCGGCTGGCAAGGATCGCAAGGCGGGTCTTTGTGCTGGAGCCTCCCCTGGGGCTGGAGGGCAGGCTCAAGACGGCCCGGAAAGGCCTGGGCCGCTTCACCCTCACCGTCCGGGGCAAGGCTGCCCACGCGGGGCTGGACCCCGGTAAAGGCGCCAGCGCCATCCTGGAACTTTCCCATCAAATTCAGCGCCTGTTCGCCCTGAACGAACCGGAAAAGGGCATCACCGTCAACGTGGGACTGGTGGAAGGCGGCATTTCCCCCAATGTGGTGGCGCCTACCAGTAAGGCGGTGGTCGATGTGCGGGCACCCACCCAGGAAGACGCCAGCCGCCTCAGCGAGGCTATCCTTAGCCTGCAGCCGGCCACTCCGGAAGTCGCCCTGGAAGTAGAGGGCGGCTTCGGCCGCCCGCCGATGGAACGGACGCCCCGAAACCGCCGCCTCTGGCAGGATGCCCGGAAAGCTGGCCAAAGGCTGGGCCTGGATCTGGAAGAGGCGTCCGCCGGCGGCGGATCCGACGGCAACACCGCCAGCCTCTTCACGGCTACCCTCGACGGGCTGGGCACGCCCGGCGACGGCGCCCACGCCGCTCATGAGTTTATTTTCCTGGACAAACTGGAAGAGCGGACGGCGCTCCTGGCTTTACTGCTGTTGTTGCCGGTGGAAAGTTGAGAAGCTGTTTGAATTTAATACTTCCGGCTGCAAAGGGGGATTTCGGGACCCTGCCGTCGCATTTTTCTCCGGCAATAGCGATGTGCCTGGCGCTCTGGCCAGAGGGTTCCCGGAAAATCGCAAATCAAACATGGCAAATCAAACATCAAAAATTATCAGCCCCATGCAATACCAGTTCACGTTCACCTCCCTGGCGCGCAACTCCGGTTTGATGGACGGCGATTTCGGTACCCGCCCCATTCCGTTCAGCCAGTGGGCAACCGGAGATTTCATTGCGGTCGAACTGATGAAACCAGGATCAGCCAGCGCCCGCATCGAGCTTCACAACGGGCGCATGATGGATCCGCTGAAGGGCGAGCGCCTGGTCGGCGCGCTGGGCGTCCGCCACGCTACCCTGGAGATAACCGGGTCCTGGAGGGCGGTAAAACACCACGAGCGCTTCCACCTCATGACGGCTGCCGGTCTGATCGGCAGGGTGACGTCCGCGTCTACCTTTTCGCCCATACCTATCGAAGTCGAATACCTGGGGCATGTCATCCGGCAGGGCGCCAAATGCACCATGCGGAATACCACCGCGCCGGTCCCCGCCCGCCCTTTCAACCTGCCGGTCGTGCTGATGGTGGGCACCTCCATGTCCGCCGGCAAGACCACCACCGCCCGCATCGTCACCCGGGAACTTCGGTCGATGGGCCTCCGGGTGATCGGCGCCAAGGTGACCGGCGCCGGCCGCTACCGGGATATCCTGGCGGTCAGGGACGCCGGAGCGGCCGCCGTGTTTGACTTCGTCGACGCCGGGCTGCCTTCTACGGTGTGCAGCAAGGAAGAATTCATCCCTGCCCTCGAACACATGTTGTCGCTGATGATGAGGGAGAACGGGGATGTAGCGGTCATCGAGATCGGCGCCTCTCCCCTGGAACCTTACAACGGCGATGTCGCCATCGACTATATCCGGGAAAACATACACTGCATCATGCTCTGCGCATCCGACCCTTATGCAGTCTACGGAGTGATGAAAAGCTTCGGCCTGCAGCCCGACCTGGTCAGCGGCCCGGCCACCAACACCATTGCCGCTGTCGAGCTGGTGGAGAAACTGTGCGGCCTGCGGGCGCTCAACCTGCTGAACCCGAAGAACCGGCCGGCGCTGAGGCAGTTGCTGAAGAACCGGCTTAAATTAATGTGAGGTTTGAGGTTAAGGCTGAGGCCACGAGCAAGAGATGGCAGCCGCAACCCCTCCAGGGTTCTCAACCTTAACCTCAGCCTCTGCCTCAACTGGCTTCATTTCGCTGAATGGCGACTATACTTAACGGCAATAGGTTTTCCCGCATGGCGGGACAGGTAGTGCATTTGCCCTCCCCGCCCCTTAATCCCCTAAAGGGGAAATCCTCCCATAAATGCACTACTTGTCCCGCACACAAAGTGTCGGGAAAACCTATTGCAGCGGAGTATAAATTATGAACAGTACGCCTTCATTCCTTAAAATAAACCTCCAGGTTTCCTGCCCCGCTTATTTTCAGAGGGGTAATAATAAGTGGATAGGCAAGATCTGATTTAAAAGAAGTTGTGTAAGGTTCCTGTCCTTCCGGGCTGAAGTAGAGGAGCCCCGCATTGGTGAAGCCTCCCGGATAATGCCCTCCCTCCGCATTGAGGTTTTCCTGATGGCAATATTCATAATGAAAACTACCTTCTTCTTTTCCGGCGACAGGGGGTAGGGTATCGTTATCCACTTCCCGTACCAGGAAATACTCCATCGAATAAGTTGAATCTTCGAACACCAGGTTGAAAAAGGAACAACTGTCGCTCTGGCAGTCAGAGGGAGAAGTATCCTGAAATTCATTTCCGTATTGCCAGACGGCGAGAGCCAGTTGCCAGGGTTTGTGCAGGCGTTCGAGATAAGTCAGGCCGCATTGGGCTTCATCTGGTTCAGCCTGTTCCTTCCGGCAGCCTGGCGCGAGAAGTAATGTGATGAAAGATACAATAGGCAAAAGGAGAGAGAGAATAGCGCGATTTTTCATGGCTCCAAGGTTTTGTTGCCTAAAATTACTCAAATTCAAACAGTTTTAAGAGCCGGGCTAACGAAAATCACTGCTACCGGCTGACATAAATCACCCTCTTGTGTAACGGGTATCACATTAATGAATCATCCGGGTGCCCTAATTTTGAGGTGTACAAAGGGGGGGTCAAAACAAGCCTCCAAATCATAAAAAACCAGAAAAATGGTACCCGATTTTCTCATCCAGTTCAAGGAATTCATCAGCCAGCCCTGGCCCTGGTGGGTTGCCGGGCCGATGATCGCGCTGATCATGTTCATCCTGTTGTTCTTTGGCAAGGAGTTCGGCATCTCCGCCAACCTGCGGATCATGTGCGCCGCCGACGGGGCCGGTGAGTTCTCCGATTTCTTCAAATTCGACTGGCAGTCGCAGGGCTGGAACCTGATGGTCGCCCTGGGCGCTATGTTCGGCGGATATATTGCCTCTCATTATTTTCTGGGCGGCAGCGATGTGGCCCACGTGTCGGCCGCTACGGTGGAAAGCCTGAAGCAGCTGGGCTTAAACTATGAACCGGGGAATGTGCCGCTGGTCCCGGAATTCTACAGTTGGGAGAGCCTCTTTACCCTTCGCGGGCTGATCATCATCGTGGGCGGCGGCTTCCTGGTCGGTTTCGGCGCCCGCTATGCCGGGGGCTGTACTTCCGGGCACGCCATCAGCGGCCTGTCGGCCCTGCAGTTGCCCTCCCTGATTGCCGTCATTGGCTTCTTCATCGGAGGGTTGGTGATGACCCATCTGATATTCCCCATCCTTTTCTAGCCAAAAAATAGCGCCATGAAAATTTCCAGATATATATTCGTCGGCATCCTGCTGGGCGTTACCCTCTATAAAGCAGAAGCCGTTTCCTGGTTCCGCATCTATGAGATGTTCCACTTTCAATCGTTTCACATGTACGGCATCATCTTCTCGGCCATCATCGCCGGGATGGGCATCGTACAGCTTATAAAGCGGACGCACATGAAATCCACGGAAGGGCAGGAGATCACCTTCCATCCCAAGGACCGCAGCGTCCCCCGCTACCTGATAGGGGGCATCATCTTCGGGCTGGGCTGGGCGCTGGCCGGCGTGTGCCCCGGGCCGATGTTTATCCTGATGGGGAGCGGGTACACCGTATTCGTGGTGTTCCTGGGGGCGGCAATGGCCGGGACTTTTGCCTACGGGTTGCTGCGGACCAAGCTGCCGCATTAGGGCAGCTCACCATACTGCTGGACATTTTGGATCTGTTTGTGTAAATGACCTGGAACCTGCGTTCTTTTCACCTTTACCCGCTTCCAGCTTCCAAGGGCGCGATTCCTTTTTGTACCCCTTGCTCGGTTTTAGGTTTTAGGCTATAGGTTGTAGGGGGGCAACCCAGGCCTAATCGGGCACTCAACAGGCGCCTAACGCCCAAAACCTAATATTTAGCCGGCCGACTGGACGGGCCTAAATCCTCCTAACCCCGAAGGGGGCACAATTTAGCATCGCACCCGCTTCCCATTTTACACGCCCCGGCAATGCCGGCTTGATTTTTCCTGCTTTTTCAGCAACAAAACCCCGAAAATGCCGTAACAAATTTCTGAGAATACTATTTTGCTTGTCCGAGGCCGCTTTCCCGAGGGAATAGCGGCTTCTTTTTTTGGACAGGATGGTACAGGATGGACAGGATGGACAGGATGGACAGGGTAGACAGGATTAACAGGATTTGGAAGTAGACAGGATTAACAGGATTAACAGGATTAGCGGAGCGGCCGTGGGCGGAATGCGGTTGATGGTTCCCTCGACAGGCTCGGGGTCAGGTTGGTTGGCAATCAACGGCTTAGTGGTTACAGCTGGTCAACAACAAACTTCCCCCGAGAGAGTCGAGGGGAACTGGCAACTGCCCCGGAACTTTAGTGTCGCAGGTTGAAAAATAATAAAAACATATGTTGTTCGCGAGAGACTGTGTCTCGATGCGGGATAATGAGTAAGTCTCCGACTTACGTCAGCAATTTCTCATGTAGAGCATGCACGTATCGCCACAAAAATTTATCCGGCTCAAAGAGACGGACACAAAGGCACCAAATCCGCACTAAATTTAGTGCGGATTTGGTGGTTTAGTGCCCGTCTGGTCAGCCGGGTAAACTTTCGTGGCATCCTCTCGCCGCGTGCGCACCTTACATGAGAAACTACTGGACTAAGGGATCGCGCAACAATAACTTACCCATCTATAGTCGTTCTTTTGCGCGCTGGCGGCGTTGCCAAGCCTCGCCGTAGCTGGGCTATGCCTACGTTTGGCGCCTTGCCAGCACACAAAATAACTTCCTCTATTTTGGGTAACTTATTATTGCGCGATCCCTTACGTGGATAAGAAGGCCAGAAATACGCAAGTCGGAGACTTGCAAGTTGAACCGCATCGCGTCATAGACGCTCGCGAACAGAAGAGGGATTATAAGTATTCAACCTGCGGCACTATCGTTCCGGAGGCATTAAGGGCCTCCAGCCTCATTTATCGTTCCTCTTTCTTATCTTCGCCGCAGCCAAACCATTCTCATCGACGTATGCGCCAGAACCGGCCCTCCGAATTTGACGAATCCAGGTTTCAGGAGATCATCGAATATTACGACGCTACCCGTTTCGATTATCGGGTAGCCTGGCTAAGCCGGGACAATCCCTCCATTCATTTCGGTTTTTACGGGCAGGGCGCCGATAAACATGCGGCTGCTCTGGAGAACACCAACCGGGTGCTGGCCGGCCTGGCGGGCCTGTCCGCCGGCTGCCGTGTTCTCGATGCCGGCTGCGGCAACGGCGGCAGTTGCCTGTGGCTGGCCCGCCACCTTCAGGCAGAGGCCGTAGGCATTACGCCCGTATCCAGCCAGGTGGAGGAGGCCCGGCGATTGGCCCTCCTGCACGGGCTGGCAGAGCGGGTGGAATTCCGGCAGGCCGATTACTGCCAGGCGCCGTTCGAATCAGAGAGTTTCGATTGTGTCTGGGCTTGCGAAAGCCTCTGCCATGCTCCCGAAAAAAAAGCGTTCTACCGGGAGGCTTTCCGCCTGTTGAAACCGGGAGGCCGGCTGGTAGCCGCAGAATACGTCCGCGCCCGCCGGCCCTTGCCGCCCGGCGGCGAACGGCTGCTCCTCAGCTGGCTCAACCGCTGGGCAATTCCCGATATCGACACGCCGGAAGAACACGCTGCCCATGCCCGCTCCGCCGGCTTTCAGGAGATAAGCCTCCGGGATTACACCGCTCATACCTGGGTCTCCCTGAAAAACCTGCACAAGATCGCCCGCCGTTGGTTGTGGGCCGATTACGTACTCTACGGATTGGGGATACGCTCCAAAGCTCAGCACCACAATATCATCGGCAGCATCCGCCAGTTCCAGGCCCTGAACCAGGGGCTTTGGTTCTACGCGGTGCTCACTGCCCGGAAGCCCGCAGGCGGGAAAGGATAAAAAAAAACAAGGCGGTCGAATTCCAAAATAATCCTGATTATAGCAGCTTAATTATCAGAATACTGCGCGGAAACCCGTAAGGACCGTTCCCCGTTTGGCGGCTGCCCCTCAAATCCTGGATTTTGGAATTACCCGTATAAATAGTATACTTGCTAAATGGCCCAAGCTCCCGGTGGCAATGAATAAACATAAAACCCTGGTTATCATCTTTTTCGCCTTTTTTGCCGGCTGTTCGCCGCCGGCAGAGCAAGGCGATCTGCCCTCCTCCTCCGACGGAGCGGACTCACTCGTGCTGGATGGAAAGGGATACGCCTCCCGGCCCCGCCTGCGGCGGGACGGGCGCCTGGCCGGGCTGCCCAGGATGGCGGATGTTTACCAACCTGTTTTCCTGGACACCATCGACCTTCCCATTATCGACGCCAAATTTGTGGACGCCCTGGAACAGAACCTCGAACTGCTGCGGCTGCAGCAGCGGAAGAGAAACCAGCAAGTGGGCGGCCTCCGGATCACCTTTGAGGAGCTGGAAGAGACCATCCGGACTTTGATCGCCTGGCAGCACACCAAGCCGCTGGGCCTCCACGAACACCTGGACGCCTACCAGATCTGGGGCGCAGACCGCCGCAGCAACGTGCGGTTTACCGGTTATTTCACGCCGGTGGTCAAGGTGAGAAAAGAACCGCAGGGGCATTATCAACACCCCCTCTACGACCGCCCCCTGGATTGGGAGGGCGACCTGCCTACCCGCAGCGAAATTGAAGGAAAGGGCATGCTGGCCGGCCTGGGCCTGGAACTGGCCTATGCGGCCGACAAGGTAGACGTCTATTACATGCAGGTACAGGGATCCGGTTTCGTGGAATATTCCGATGGCAAGCTCGACCTCTTTGCCTATAACGGGACTAACCGGCAGCCCTACCGCAGTATTGAAAAATATATCATTGGCAGAGAAGATATCCCCCTCAACAACCTCTCTATCAGCGGCATCCGCCGTTACCTCCGGCAGAACCCCGCTCTTCGGGACACCATCCTGTTCCAGAATCCTTCCTATACGTTCTTTACCCGCAAGCGTTCTGCCCGGCCCAAAGGAGCCGGCAGCGTCCCGCTCCTGACCGGCTACTCCATTGCCGTCGACCGCCGGTACATCCCCCTGGGCAGTTGCCTGCTGGCCGCTTTTCCCGTTTATGACCGGGAACAACACCGCGTGGTCGGCCATGAGTACCGGTTTCTGGTCGCCCAGGATGTGGGCGGCGCGATCAAAGGGGCCGGCCATGTCGACTTCTACACCGGCGTAGGGAGCGAAGCCGCCCGGCAGGCGGGCCGCATCAACTATTATGGCCGGTTGTGGCTGCTCCTGCCCAAATCCCCAAAGGCACAGTTTATTTCTGTCGAAGAATAATATATATTAATTTTTTGGCACATGTTTTGCTGTATATAGAAGTATATGACGTAATGTGAAAAACATTGAAAAACAGCAGAAAAATGAATAGATTTTACTTCAGTTTAATATATAATATATATATTTGTCCCTGCCCCCCTCCACAACCCAAACCATCCCCCCTTGCCCCCAATTCGTCCCCCCTGTTTTATGAACCTGCCGTTGCAGGGCCCTTTTTTCCCAATTCGTTCAAACTAGTTACATTATGCACAATCTCTTACACCTTCTCCAAGCCGCTTTCGGCCCTCCGCCGCAAATCTGCGCATCAACCATTCTTTTATTTTCCCGGACTAAACATCCTCCAACGGATTAGATCAGGTTTGGCATACGTTTTATGCTCTGCCGGAGTATCAGGCGCCCGGGCGAACCGCCCGCATGGCGAGCAACCGGCGCTGCAGGAACAGCCTAACCTGCCTGGCCAGGTGTTTGCGTATTCCCGGAGTATCTGCCGGCGAAACGCCTGCCTCGTGGCGTGAAACTGCCGCTGAGGAAGCCCTCCTCGTGATCGGTTCATCCGTTCTTGTCCTGCCCGTGCAGGGCAACCGGATTTGAAGGCAACACCTTCAACCGCCGTTTGCGGAGGCTTACATTCAAGCCTGTTTTCACATCCCAGGGTATGCTGTTCTTTTGAACTGCCTGCAAACCAGTTCCGGCAGCCCCTTTGCTGCACCTGTTTGACGACGAACCGGCCCAGGGCGGAGAGCCACCCTTGTGTCCTCTCCGGGCCCTTAGCATTGTTTCCGTTGTACGTCAACGGATAGCCATCTTCATGCCCATGCCAAACGGCTTTGGGACTTTTGCCGGTGCCCGGCAGGAGACGGCCGCCGTATGCCTTGTGTTCAACCCATCCGGTAAACTTCCCCCCCCTTTAGCCCTGCAGGCGCCGCCGGCAGGGGCTGGCAAACTATTTCTTCAACCCAACCACAACTTAGGAATAATGGCACGCAACAATAAATCATCCAAAGCAGAAGGGCTCGTCACATGGATCATCTTTTTGGCTGGCGCACTCGGCGCTTTCTATCTCTTTTCCGGAAAAGGAAGCACGGTGGCCAACCCCGGCCAGTCGATCGAAGCGCCGGCAGAGGTGGCACAACTTTCGCAGCAGGAGGTTTACCAGTGACCTAAGGACCTCGGCGTGAGGCCTCGGCGTGAGCTCGGTCGAACGCTCGGTAGAACGCTCGACAAATTGCTGTTGTCGGTTGTTAGTTGTCCGTTAGGGAACCCAATTGTTCCGGCGTCCCCAGGGCCAAACCAACAACCAACAACAAACAACAAACAACCGCCTCATCGCTTCCCTCCGGAAGCGCCCGCAGCCGGCAAAACGAAAAAAGCCGGGAAGGCGTACAAATTTTCCGGGCCTTCTCAAATCAATTTTGGCGGATATTTGTTACTCTTGTGCTCAATCGTTTAGCCATGCATACAATAAAAAGCTTACTGGAGCGCTCCGCTTTCGGCGTTTGCAGCTATCTCGGCGAAAAGATGGGGGTAGCCTCTGCGCGGGTCCGCCTTTACTTCATCTATCTTTCCTTTGTCGCCCTGGGTTCGCCGGTCATTTTTTACCTTTTTGTAGCTTTCTGGATCAACCTGAAAAAATACGTGAAGCACAAGCGTTCCCTCATTTGGGAATAAGAGCATGTTTGGAGGTGGTGCTTTGGAGGCGAACCTGCCTGCTCGCCAGCTCGCTGGCAGGCAGGAATGGTCGATTTTGGGTTCTCATGAGGCTCATTTTCGAGGCCATAGCAGCGCTATGGGCGAGGAAATAGCCGAAATGAGGTTCCAAAAGCGGGCATTTGCAGCCCAAATGACTACCTCCCAACATGCTCTAAGCTATTGTTCAAAAGCATAGCGGACGATGTTGGCGCCCATGCGCAGGGCCTGGAGGCGCACCTCTTCAGGGTCGTTGTGGACGTCCTGGTCCTCCCACCCATCTCCCAGGTCGCATTCGTAGGTATAAAAGCAGATGAGGCGGCCTTCCCAGAACAGGCCGAAACCTTGCGGAGGCTTATCGTCGTGTTTGTGGATTTTGGGCAGCCCGTTCTTGAAATCAAACTGCTGTTTGTAGATTTCGTGTTCGAAGGGCAATTCTATGAATGCCAGTTCGGGAAAGGCTTTCTTCATGGCCACCCGCACATACTGGTCCATTCCGTAATTGTCGTCGATGTGCAGGAAACCGCCGCCGATGAGGTAATTCCGGAGGTTCTCCGCCTCTGCATCGGAAAAAACGACGTTGCCGTGCCCGGTCATGTGCACAAAGGCAAAGTTGAACAGCTCGGCGCTGCCGACTTCCACCTCGGCGTAGTCGGTGTCGAAGCTGGTCCCGAGGTGCTGGTTGCAAAACCGGGCCAGGTTGGGCAGTGAGGTGGGGTTGGCGTACCAGTCGCCGCCGCCGTTGTATTTAAGCAGGGCCATGCGCAGGGCCGGCGCCTCGTCTGCCCCTCTGAATGAAAAGGCGGCCAGGATAAGCAAGGCTAACAGTGTTCGCTTCATAGACAGAAGATCATTCATTTAACAAGTTAATGGTATGGCAGGCTACGATGCCTGCCGTCTCCGTACGGAGCCTGCCGGGGCCCAGGCTTACGGGAACGAAGCCGGCGGCTTCGGCAGCCCGGGCTTCTCCCGGGCTGAACCCTCCTTCGGGCCCTATCAGTATGCAAACGTCCCGGCCGGGCTGGTAGTTGTCTTTTAAATGCCCCTTAACGCCCGGCCCCAGGTAGGCGATGAATTTCTGGGTTCCGGGATCCGCCGGGAGCTGGATGAAGCGGGCGAAGGAAGTGAGTTCCTGCAGCCGGGGCAGCTCTGCCTTCAGGGATTGCTTCATGGCGGAAACCATTACCTTGCTGAGGCGGTCCGCCCGCAGCTTCCGGCGCTCTGAATGTTCACAGGACAAAGGGGTGACCTCATCTACGCCGATCTCGGTGGCTTTTTCCAGGAACCATTCGAAACGGGCGATGTTCTTCGTCGGGGCCACGGCCAGGTGCAGGCAGTGGTTGCGGGGAGGCGGAGCGGGCAGTGCTTTTTCTATGGCGGCAGTGCACTGTTTTTTGCCGGTTTCTACGATCCGGGCTTCGTACAGCCCCCCCTTGCCGTCCGTCAGGTGGATGATGTCGCCGGCTTTGTGGCGCAGGGCCTGGATACAGTGGCGGGCCTCGTCTTCCGGAAGGCTGGCCAGGCCGCCCTCTATATGGGGTGTATAAAATAAGTTCATAGCATAATATTGGCCATTCATCGGTTTTGGCGGGAGCGGCGTATAATTTTTTGGCAAATCCTCTTACCTTTGCGTCCGCTTACGCAACATTAGGAAAAATAATCCTGTTTTTTATCCGATTGTTTAGTTTGTGTTCCAACTAAAATTTTTGCCAGGATTTTTTCTTCAAATTTTAGACTGTAGCGATATATGGATTATGTGATAATGGTGGGGCAGCTGATGCTGAGCCTTTCGATCTTGATCGTACTGCACGAGATGGGGCATTTTTTCCCCGCCCGGCTCTTCGGCACCCGTGTGGAGAAGTTCTACCTCTTCTTCGACCCTTGGTTCTCCCTGTTCAAGTATAAAAAGGGCGAGACTGAATACGGCATCGGATGGCTGCCGCTGGGCGGTTACGTCAAGATCTCAGGAATGATCGACGAGAGTTTTGACACCGAACAGATGAAGCAGGACCCCCAGCCCTGGGAATTCCGCTCCAAGCCGGCCTGGCAGCGGCTGGTCATCATGCTGGGCGGGGTGACGGTCAATTTCCTCCTCGGCTTTTTCATATACGGCATGGTGTTGTGGTACTGGGGAGAAGAATACCTGCCCAATGAGAACGTCAAATACGGCATATTTGTCGATTCCCTGGGCTACGACCTGGGGCTGCGGGACGGCGACCACATCCTGTCCGTCGGCGGCCAACCCTTCGAAAAATTCAACGACCGGCAGGTGGTCCGGGAAATCATCATCAACAACGCCAGCTCCCTGGAGGTCCGGAGGGACGGCCAGGCCCAGGAAATAGCGATCGACCCCCGGTTCGTCTCCATCCTGGCCAGCCACGAGAACAAAGACAAGCCGCTTTTTTCTGCCCGGGTGCCCTTTATTGCCGCCAAACTGGTGAAAAATTCCCCCGCCGAGGAAGCTGGCATCAGGGAAATGGACAAAGTCATAGCGCTAAACGGTACGCCCACGCCTTATTTCAGCGACTTTTACAAACTGGCGCGGGAATTGAAAAGCGAGCCGGTGGACGTCACGGTCGTCCGGGAAGAGAAAGACACCATGACGATGAGCATGACCACCACCGAGAACGGCACGATCGGCATATACCCCTACAACGCCGCCTATTTCTTCAAAACGGAACGGCAGGAGTATACCCTGGCGGAGGCCTTGCCTGCCGGAGTAGCCATGGGCTGGTCTTTCCTGCGCGACCAGGCGAAGGCGTTCGGCCAGATCTTCCGGGGCCGGATCAAGGCCAAAGACAGCTTAGGCGGCTTCGGCACCATCGGCTCTATGTTCGGCAACGAATGGCAATGGGAGCGCTTCTGGCGCATGACGGCCATCCTCTCCCTCATCCTGGCTTTCATGAACCTGCTGCCCATCCCCGCCCTCGACGGCGGGCACGTCATGTTCCTCCTCTACGAAGCAGTCACCGGCCGCAAACCGAGCGATAAGTTCCTGGAGTACGCCACCCTGATCGGCTTTATCCTGGTGCTCGGCCTGGTACTGTACGCCAACGGGCTGGATTTCTTCCGGAGTTTCGGGGATTGGTTCAAATAATGTGTATACGTGTATTTGTGAGGCTGCTCCGGAAAGTCCGACAAAGGAATGAATGACTGGAGGCCCGTCCTCATTCCTCGGCCGGGTAAAAATGAAGGAATGAATAAAGTGGCGATGTATTTTAAATTGATATTCATTGACAAACACATGATTGCGTTTATTCATTCCATCATTCCTTCGTTCCATCATTCCTTAACGAAGGTTTCCGGAGTGCCCTCACATATGCACAAGGCCTGGCCGATGCGTTTTAGGCAGGCAGGATGCCGGGGGCAGGAACTTTTTTTCAGCGGCAGGCATTTAGGCAATGCACTTTCTTGGAAGAAAAGCGGAATTTTGCCTAACTTTGCATTCCGAAAAAAGCAAAGGCTGCCGACGTGGCGGAACTGGTAGACGCGCTGGATTCAAAATCCAGTTCTGGCAACAGAGTGGGGGTTCGATTCCCCCCGTCGGTACTAACTCGCAAAAAAACGGAGCAAAGGGTTGTATAAAAACAAAATTTACTTCATCTTTGCGCCACCCTGAAAAAATCGCCAACGGGCGATAATGGAATGCCGAAATGGCGGAACTGGTAGACGCGCACGTTTCAGGGGCGTGTGTCCTTACGGGCGTGGGGGTTCGACTCCCCCTTTCGGCACTGTATGTTTTACAAAAGCCCGTCATCCAAGCAGGAACTTTGGATGACGGGCTTTTGCGTTTTGGACGGGCTACCTTCAGATGGCCCGTACAGTTAGCCCCGAGACGGCATTTTCCATAAAAACCATTTTTGTTTATATGGGTAGTCAAAAAACCATTATTTTTGTTATCTAACATAAACAAAAATGCAGGAACTGGTTCAAAAATCCGACCGCCTGATCGACGCGGCCCCTCTTCAGCTACAGCGAAAAATCCCAGGGAATATCAATTTTGGAAATATTCAGGCAAGATGTCGACCTCAGCCGACGGGCTTTAATTTATGAACTGCCGGGCTTGTCTTTCCGGAAGTTTCTTGCTTTTGCCGGGGTCGCGGATTTTCAACCTGTTCCGTTAACCGATATTTTACCGGGCCATCGGGAAATCGCCCTGAGTATAGCCGATAAAATAAAACCGCTCCAGCATTTCAAAACCTACCTACAGTCCGGTTATTACCCTTTTTTCGTAGAGGAAAACCGGGATTATGCCCAAACCCTGGAACAAATCATCCATTTGGTGGTAGAAACCGACTTGAATTTCATGGAGGGATATGACTCTTCCTACAGCCGCAAGATGCTGCAATTGCTGAGGGTCATTGCCGGAACTGCTCCTTTTAAGCCCAATATCAGCAAGCTAAGCGAACGCATAGGCATCAATCGAGCTACCTTGCTTAACTACCTGCGCTATCTGGAGAAAGCCAGGCTGGTTGCATTGTTGAACCAGCCGGAGAAATCAATTAGCGTTCTGCAAAAGCCGGATAAAATCTTCCTAAACAACCCTAACTTGTACTATGTACTGAATCCGGCTAACATTTCTGTCGGGAGCATGCGGGAAACCTTCTTTCAAAGCCAGTTAAACGTTGTGGCAGAAGTGAGCCTGCACCCGAAAACAGACTTTCTGGTTGTTTACGACAACCGGCAATATGCTTTTGAGGTTGGAGGCAGCAACAAAAAAACGGCTCAAATCCAGCAGTTGGATGATGCCTTCCTGGCGCTGGACGATATCGAAACGGGCTTTTCTAATCAGGTTCCGTTGTGGTTGTTTGGGTTTTTGTATTAAGGCAGCGGCATAAAGTGCCTTGTTTACAACTTAATCACTTTAAAAACCCTTACATCAAGGCCTTCGTGCGGATTTTGTGTCTTCGTGCCTTAGTGGCAAGAAACCCTCCCAAAAAAAACTCAAAAAAAACTTCCCCCCTCTAAACCTTATTTATACTTTTTTGTATAAATTCCGGACTTCGTACTTAAAATTAGTCTAAATAAGCGAATTAAGGAATGATAAAAGGATGACTTATCCTTTTATCATTCCTGCTAAAAAAACGACAGCCATATGAGCGATTCCATGCAGACGCTGGAAGAACACACCAGAAGCGACTACAAATACGGATTTACCAGCAATATCGATTCGGATACCTTCCCAAAGGGCCTCAGCGAGGATGTCGTGCGCGCCATATCCATGAAGAAAAACGAGCCGGAATGGCTCACCGAATGGCGCCTGAAGGCCTACCGCCACTGGCTGGGCATGAAGGAGCCTAAATGGCCCAACGTCAAGTACCCGCCGATCGACTATCAGGATATCATCTATTATTCGGCGCCCAAACCCAAGAAAAAGCTGAACAGCCTGGACGAAGTCGATCCGGAACTGCTGGACACCTTCAACAAGCTGGGCATCCCCCTGGAAGAGCAAAAGCTGCTGGCTGGCGTGGCCGTCGACGCCGTTATCGACAGTGTTTCCGTCAAAACGACGTACAAAGAAAAACTGGCGGAGCTGGGCATCATCTTCTGCTCTTTCAGCGAGGCGGTAAAAGACCACCCGGAACTGATCAGGAAATACATCGGCTCAGTGGTGCCGCATACGGACAACTATTTCGCCGCACTCAACTCGGCCGTTTTCTCCGACGGTTCCTTTGTATACATCCCCAAAGGCGTGCGCTGCCCGATGGAGCTGTCCACCTACTTCCGCATCAACGAGCGCAATACCGGCCAGTTCGAACGCACCCTCATCGTCGCCGAAGAGGGCAGCCACGTTAGCTACCTGGAGGGCTGTACCGCCCCCATGCGGGACGAGAACCAGCTCCACGCCGCCGTGGTCGAACTGGTAGCTCTGGACAACGCCACCATCAAATACTCCACCGTCCAGAACTGGTACCCCGGCGATAAGGATGGCAAAGGTGGCATCTACAACTTCGTCACCAAACAGGTATGTGCAAAGGTTATAAGTCCAAGATCACCTGGACGCAGGTGGAGACCGGCTCCGCCATCACCTGGAAGTACCCCAGCTGCGTGCTGATGGGCGACAACTCGGTCGGCGAATTCTACTCCGTTGCCGTGACCAACAACTACCAGCAGGCGGATACCGGCACCAAGATGATCCACCTGGGCAAAAATACCCGCAGCACCATCATATCCAAAGGCATCTCCGCCGGCTTTTCCGACAACTCCTACCGGTACCTGGTCAAGATCGGCAAAAAGGCTGAAAACGCCCACAACTTCTCCCAGTGCGATTCCCTGCTCATGGGCGATAAGTGCGGCGCGCATACCTTCCCCTACCTGGAGGTCGAGAACAACTCCGCCAAGGTGGAGCACGAAGCCACCACCTCCAAGATCGGCGAAGACCAGCTGTTCTACCTTATGCAGCGCGGCCTGAGCGAAGAAGACGCCGTCAACATGATCGTCAACGGCTACTGCAAGGAAGTCTTTAACGAGCTGCCCATGGAGTTCGCCGTCGAAGCTCAGAAACTGCTGGCCATCAGCCTGGAGGGCAGCGTGGGGTAGGAAAGGTGCATATGTGTTGAGGTGTTGAGGTGTTTATGTCTCCAGCCGGGAGCAATTCACACTTCAACACCTCAACACATAAACACATAAACACACACAAACAACCAAACCAAACATAATGCTAACGATCAAAAACCTTAAAGTCTCTATAGAAGATAAGGAAATCCTCCAAGGCATCAACCTGGAGGTCAAGGCCGGAGAAGTCCATGCCATCATGGGCCCGAACGGCTCGGGCAAGAGCACCCTGGCCAACGTGCTGGCTGGCCGCGAGGAGTACGAAGTGACGGCCGGCGCCATCCAGTACCGGGGCGAAGACCTGCTGGAAATGGAAGTCGACGAACGGGCACAGGCCGGCATCTTTATGGCCTTCCAGTATCCGGTGGAAATCCCGGGCGTCAGCACGTCCAACTTCCTGAAGAGCACGGTCAACGCCGTTCGCAAGGCTCAGGGCAAAGAAGAGCTCAACGCCGTGCAGATGCTTAAGCTCATCCGCGAGAAGATCAACATGGTGGGCATGAACGAGAACCTGCTGAAGCGCTCCCTCAACGAAGGCTTCTCCGGAGGCGAAAAGAAAAGGAGCGAAATGCTGCAAATGGCCCTGCTGGAGCCGAAACTGGCCATTCTGGACGAAACGGATTCCGGGCTGGACATCGACGCCCTCCGCATCGTGGCCGAAGCAGTAAACCAGTTGCGGAGCGAAGACCGCTCCTTCATCATCGTGACCCACTACCAGCGCCTGCTCGATTACATCGTGCCCGACCATGTCCACGTCCTCTACAACGGCCGCATCGTCAAATCGGGCGACAAAAACCTGGCGCTGGAACTCGAAGAGAAAGGGTACGACTGGCTCAAGGAGGAAGCGGGTTCCGTTCCTGCCTGATTCACAAAACCTCAGAAAGAAAAAACTGAAAAATGCCCACAGTAGTCCAAGACAGATACGCCGAAGTCAAAGCGCGCTTCCAGCAACTGTTCGAAGCGCAACATATCCAGCTTAACGGCCAGGCGAGCCACCCTTACCACCAGTTCCGCAAGGAAGCGATGAAGCGGCTGGAAAACCTGGATTTTCCTACCCGCCGCGACGAAGAGTGGAAGTACACCAGCGTCAACCGCGTGCTGCAGCCGGAATACCAGTTGGAAACGGCTGTCGAAGTAAGCGCCGCCCAACTGAAGCCCTTCCTGATCGAAGAGATGGACGCCATCCGCCTGGTCTTCATCAACGGCGCTTTCCGGGAAGAACTGTCGGATATCGGCAAAATGCCCCCGGGGCTGACGGTGATGGGGCTGGCCAACGCCCTGGCCGACGGCCGTTATCAGGAGGTGGTACAGCGCCAGCTCGACAGCCTGATGGAAAACCAGAATGACCCCTTCATGGTGCTCAATGCGGCTTTCGCCCGCCACGGCCTGTTCATTCACGTGGAAAAGAATACCGTCGTCGAAAAGCCGGTCTACCTCATCCACCTGGCCGCGCCCGGCGATGCGCCGACCTACAGCAGCTACCTGAATATTGCCGTCGCCGAACAGAGCAGCGAAGTGTCTTTCGTCGAAGGCCTGTTCGAGTTGCCCGGGGCCGAAGGCACTTACTTTAATAACCTGGTCAACCGCTTCCGGCTGAAAGCCAATGCCCACATCCACCACTACCGCCTGCAGCAGGAGGGCCGCGAGGGCTTCCTCATCAGCAACGCAGATGTGGAGCAGGACGGCGACAGTACGTTCTCTTCCTATGCCGTCGACCTCGGCGGGCGGCTGGTGCGCAACAACCTGGTGACTACCCTGAACAACCAGGGCACCGGCACCAATTTTTACGGCGTTTACTTCGCCAAAGGAGAACAGCACATCGACAACCATACTTTTATCGACCACGCCCAGCCGCACTGCGTCAGCAATGAGTTGTATAAAGGCATACTCACCGACAAGGCGCACGGCGTGTTCAACGGCAAGGTGCTGGTGCGCCGCGATGCGCAAAAGACCAATGCTTTTCAGCAGAACAGCAGCCTCGTCCTGTCCGATAAAGCCCAGATGGACAGCAAGCCGCAACTGGAGATCTTCGCCGACGACGTGCGCTGCAGCCACGGTGCTACCATCGGCCAACTGGATGAAACGGCAGTATTCTACCTGCGCTCCCGGGGCTTGTCCGACGATCAGGCCCGGGCCATGCTCCAGCAGGCGTTCCTGGAGGAGGTCATCGAGTTCATGAAACTGGAGCCGGTGAAGGGTTTTGCCGAAGAGTTGATCCTGGCCAAATTCAGACAGGATTGACGGGGGAGACAGGATTGACAGGATTGACAGGATAGGCAGCCCGCCTGCCGCGCCGCAGAGAGTTCCGTCATGGCAGGGCTGGATGGGGAGACAGGATTTGAAAGTGGACAGGATTAACAGGATTAACAGGATTGACAGGATAAGCAGCCCACGTGCCGCGCCGCAGAGAGTTCCGTCATGGCAGGGATGGATGGGGGAGACAGGATTAACAAGATTTACGGGATAGGCGGGATTGGCCGGACGTGCCGCTTCAAGGTGGTGAGTTCCAAAGAAAAGATTTACAGGAAAAGTTGGACATACCTTCCTTTCCAAAGCTATTAATGATTGACAACTATGGCAGTAACCGCTCAAAAAGGTTTCGATATAGAAAAGCTGCGCAGCGACTTCCCGCTGCTGCAAACCAACATGAACGGCAAGCCCATTGCTTTTCTGGACAGCGCTGCATCGAGCCAGAAGCCGAACAGCGTCCTCCAGGCGATGGATACCTACTACCGGGAAAAACATGCCAATGTACACCGGGGCGTTTATCAGCTTAGCCAGGAAGCCACTGCCGCTTACGAAAATGCCCGGGAACTGGTGAAGGGCTTCATCAATGCTCCTTCCGCCCGGGAGGTGATCTTTGTGCGCGGCTGTACGGAAGCCATCAACCTGGTGGCCGCCACCTTCGGCCGCCGTTTCCTCATGGCCGGCGACGAGGTGCTGATCTCTGCCATGGAACACCATAGTAATATTGTGCCCTGGCAGATGGCCTGCGAAAACAAGGGTGCCACTTTGAAAGTCATCCCCGTAAACGAGAAAGGGGAACTGGTCATGGATGAGTTCGACCGGCTGCTGACCAGTAAGGTAAAGATCGTGGCGGTAACTCATGTGTCCAATACGCTGGGGACCATCAACCCCGTCCGGGAGATCATAGAAAAAGCGCACGCCAAAGACATTCCGGTCCTGGTGGACGGGGCCCAGGCCATTCCCCACATGCAGGTGGATGTACAGGAGCTGGATGCTGACTTTTATGCCTTTTCCGGGCACAAGATGTTCGGCCCCACCGGCATTGGCGTGTTGTACGGCAAAGAAGAATGGCTCAATGCCCTGCCCCCCTATCAGGGCGGCGGCGAAATGATCGAGACGGTCACTTTCGAGAAAACGACATACAACGAGCTGCCGCACAAATTCGAAGCCGGCACCCCGGATATTGCCGGAACCGTCGGGCTGGGCGCCGCCATCGAGTATATCGGGTCCGTTGGTTACCCGGCTATCCATGCCCACGAGGCGGAATTGCTCGACTACGCCACCCGGCGCCTGCAGGAAGTGGAAGGCATCCGCTTCATCGGAACGGCCCGGGAAAAGGCGAGCGTCATCTCTTTCCTGGTCGGGGGCATCCACCCCTATGACCTTGGAACGATCCTCGACAAACTGGGGATAGCCGTCCGCACCGGGCACCACTGCACCCAGCCGCTGATGGACCAGTTCTGCATCCCAGGCACGGTAAGGGCCAGCTTCGCATTCTACAACAACAAAACCGACATCGACCGGCTGGTGGACGGGGTGAAACGGGCCGTAGAGATGCTCAGGTAGGGCGCGTCCTGTTGATAGTTGTCCGTTGTTTGTTAATGGACCATGCCGGAAGAACGAACAACAAACAACGATCAATGAACAACAAACAACGATCAACGGTCAACGAACAACGAACAACGGTCAACGAACAACAAACTCAATGTCCATCAACCAAATACAAGACGAGATCATAGATGAATTCTCCCTGTTCAGCGACTGGATGGAGAAATACGAATACATCATTGACCTGGGCAAACACCTGCCCCTGATCGATGAGCAGTACAAAGACGAAGAACACCTCATTAAAGGGTGCCAGAGCCGCGTGTGGCTGCACGCCGGGCTGGAAGGGGATAAGGTAGTATTTACTGCCGACAGCGACGCCGTGATCACCAAAGGCATTATCGCCCTGCTTGTCCGGGTGTTGTCCAACCAGCCGGCAGAGGAAGTGGCTCAGTCCGAACTTTATTTCATCGACAAGATCGGATTGAAGGAGCACCTCTCGCCCACCCGGTCCAACGGATTAGTCAGTATGGTCAAACAGATGAAGCTGTACGGATTGGCATTACATGCAAAATCATAACCCATGCCCGACCCAAAAGAAGAACTGGAAAAGCGGATCGTCGAAGCGCTTAAAACGGTTTACGACCCGGAGATACCGGTGGACATCTACGAACTGGGCCTGATCTACGAGATCGACATCCAGGAGGAGGGGAGAGTAGCCATCACCATGACCCTTACCTCCCCCATGTGCCCGGTGGCCGAATCGCTCCCCATGGAAGTACAACAGAAAGTATGGGAGGTAGACGGCGTCTCGGAGGTAGCCCTGAACGTGGTCTATGATCCCCCCTGGAACAAGGATATGATGAGCGAAGAGGCGCGATTTGCCCTCGATATGTTTTGAACAGTGACAGGCAGCGAAGCCGGTTTTTGTTACCTTCTTTAAGAATTAAGTAAGCGGACACAATTAGCGTAACAATATAACAATATAACAATTGCCCCAGGAATAGAGCTGCCAAGTCACGCTTTCGAAGCAGCATTAGTTACAATAATTAGTCCAACCCATTTTAAATGAAAATATCAGCCCAGGACGAATACGGACTTAGAATACTCCTCAGGATCGCCCGCTCGGAGAGCGAGGACGGCCTGAGCATACCGCAGCTCAGCGAGGCGGAGGGCATGTCGGCTTCCTATGTCGCCAAGCTGACCCGCACGTTGCGGCTGGCGGGCTTCATCCAAAGCACGCCCGGCCAGAAGGGCGGTTATGTCCTGTCGCGCCCGGCGGAGGAAATCCGGATCAGCAAGGTGCTGCGTGCCCTGGGCGGTGCCCTGTATGATGAGGGGTTTTGCGACAGCCACTCCGGCGCCTTCCGCATCTGCACCAATTCCGTGGACTGTTCGGTGCGCTCCCTTTGGAAGATCATTCAGTATTCCGTCGACCACGTCCTGGGAAAAGTGACCCTGCGCGACCTGCTGGGGTCCGAACAGAATGCCAACCGGGCGCTCGAAAATATTGTCCGGTACCTCAACCAGGCGCAGGCTATGGCGGCGGAATGATATTCTTGAAATGCCCGTTCATCTCTGCCTTTTTCCGCAGGTTTTCCATCTCTTTTACGATCGGGATCAGCTTCTCCAGGTGCAACTTCATAAACTCCTGCCGGCTGCGCTCGTCGGTTACGCAGAGGAACTGGTACTCCTGTTCCAGGGAGAACCCTACGTGGTGTGCCAGGTCGTAAGTGACTACCCCTTTTGGGTCCGAAGGGATGCTCTTCCGGATGTTCATCAGGCTGAACAGCTCTTCCACCAGTTCCAGGATGTGGGCGCTGGCCAGCACATCCCCGTCCGTATCGTGCGGCAGGGGCTTGACCTCGCCCGCCGAATAGAGCTTATTGGGGGCAGTGCGGAAAAACTCGTTGATCGAAAATAAACTCAGCCCCCTGGTTTTAATGTCCATTTCTCCGTTGGGATACCGCTTTTCGATGCTGAGCAACTCCACCTCGGTTCCCACCGTCATCATTTTGCCGTCGATGTGGGCGGGAATGCCAAAAGTAGTTCCCTTTTCTTCGCACTCTTTGATCAGTTGCCGGTAGCGAGGTTCAAAAATATGGAGATTGAGGTTTTCCCCCGGGAAAACAACCAGTTGCAGCGGAAAAAGAGGCAGCAGTTTATCCATGAAAAAATCGGGATTTTTTTTAATTTAATAGCTGGTTCCAGTCATATTTTACTTGAATGGTAGGCCGGAAGCCATTACCTTGCACCCACATTCCTGATGATGTCGCCTGCCGGGCCAGGCTGCCTGACCCGGCGCGCTTCAGTATAACACGAAGGATAGAACGGGGGTTGCAAACTTTCCGGCCTATTTAAGTACAATGCCTTGCCTCTAAAATCCAAAAACTATGATAAACCAAAGGTTTTTCTCTCTTCCTGTACTGATCGTCTTCCTCGCCGCTTTTTCTTTACTCCCCTCCTGCAAGCAGGAACAACGCGCCCGGAAAATGCCCGAGAGCGTCAGCGCCTATGTGTATGGTTATACATCCGGCATTGTCTCCCGGGCGGCGCCCATCCGGGTCCGTTTTGCCACCCTGGCTGCCGAAGAGAGCGCCATCGGCCAGGAAGCCGACAGCCGGCTCCTGTCCTTCTCCCCAACTATAGCCGGCACCGCTACCTGGGAAGATGCCCAGACGCTGCGCTTTGACCCGTCCGAACCCCTGTCCTCCGGGACGGCCTACGTCGCCACGGTCAACCTGAAAAAAATACTGCCCGAAGTGCCGGATGAAGCGGCTTCCTTTGAATTCGATTTCCGCACCCGCGACCAGTACTTCGACCTGTCGGTCGACGGCATCAGCGCCGCCAACCCCCGGAATCTCAGCAAGCAGGAACTCCATGGCTACCTCTTTACTGCCGACATGGCAGAGGCAGAAGCTGTTGAAGCAGTGCTTTCCGCTCGGCAGCAGGGGCGTAAACTGCCCATTCGCTGGTCGCACTCTGCCGAGGGCATGGAACATTACTTTTATGTCCAGGATATTAATCGCGGCGACCAGGCGTCTGTGGTGGAGCTGAGCTGGGCCGGCAAGCCGCTTGGCGTAACCGTCAGCGACAGCCGGGAGGTGGAAGTGCCTGCCATCGACGATTTCAAAGTGACCAACGCCCGGGCCGTCCAGGGGCAGGATCAATACATTCAACTGCACTTTTCCGACCCCTTGCTCGAATCCCAGTCCCTCGAAGGCCTGGTGAGCATCCCGGGATACGGCAGCAACTTCCGCTTCATCATCGACGGCAACAAACTCCGGGTATACCCAACCTCCCGCCTGGTTGGAGAACACACCATACAAGTGGCGGCAGGCGTGCGCAACGTCAACGACAAACGCATGCGCAATCCCGCCGAGTGGGCCATCCGCATCGAGGATGTTAAACCGCAGGTCCGGCTGGCCGGCACCGGAGTGATCATGCCCAACTCCGACGGCCTGATCTTCCCATTCGAGGCCGTAGGGTTAAACGCCGTGGAAGTGGAAGTCTTCAAAATCCACCACAACAACATCCTGCAGTTCCTGCAGGTCAACGAGCTGGACGGCAACAGCGAGCTGTACCGCGTCGGGCAAATCATCATGCAGAAAAAAATACCCCTGATCAACCTCAACCCCGGCGCCAATGCCTCCGAATGGACGCGCTATGCGCTCGACCTCAAAGAGCTGATCCGGGAAGACGGACAGGCCATCTACCAGATCCGCCTGGGCTTCCGGCCCGAGTATTCTACCTACTTCTGCGGCAACGGGCAGGAGGAGGATGCCGGAAGCGCCGCGCTTACTATAGCCCGGGACGAAGAGGGCGAGATGGAAAGCATCATGGACAACTGGTACGGCTTTGGCGGCTATTATCCCGGGTATTCCTGGGAACACCGGGAGGATCCCTGCCGATCCGCCTATTATAATGCGGACCGCTTCGTGCAGCGCAACGTCATCGCCTCCAACCTCGGCCTGATCGCCAAGGGCGGGACGGACAATTCCTACCTGGTCGTGGTATCTGACCTGCGGACCGCTGCGCCCCTTAGCGGCGCCAAACTCCGGTTCTACGATTTTCAGCAGCAGCTGCTCGCCGAAGCTTCCACCGGCAGCGAAGGCACGGCAACCGCAGCGCTGCTCCGCAAACCCTTTGTCGTCATCGCCGAACATGGCGGGCAGCGCGGCTACCTGCGCCTCGAAGACGGCAACTCCCTGTCCCTGAGCCGCTTCGACGTGTCGGGCGCTGTGGCCCAGAAAGGCCTCAAGGGCTTTCTCTACGGAGAGCGGGGCGTCTGGCGCCCCGGCGATTCGGTCTACCTCAACTTCATCCTGGAAGACCAGGACGGGAAGCTGCCGCCCAACTATCCGGTCACATTCGAATTGCGGGATCCCCGCGGGCAGCTGCAGGAACGCCGCTCGGTGGCGCAGCACGTCAACTACGTGTACCCGCTTCACTTCTCCACCCGGATGGACGACCCCACCGGTTCCTGGATGGCGACGGTCAAAGCCGGGGGGGCATCTTTTGAGAAGCCTATCCGCATCGAAACCGTGAAGCCCAACCGGATTAAGATCGAGTTGGATTTTGGGGTTAAAGAACTGGACGCAGCCTCTGAGCCGATTGCCGCCACCCTGGCCGCCAGCTGGCTGCACGGCGCTCCCGCCGGCAACCTGAAAGCAAAGGTGGAGGCCCAGCTGCGATCCGGCGAGACCGCCTTCGAAGGGTATTCCGGCTTTGTCTTTGACGATCCGGCACGGTCCATCGAATCACAACCCAGTACCGTCTTCGACGGCACGCTGGACGGGGAGGGAAAGGCGCGGCTGCAATTCCGCCTCGCCGGCCAGCAGCCCATGCCGGGCAAGCTTACTGCCAATTTCAAAACGCGCGTTTTCGAGCGCGGCGGCGATTTCAGCACCGACGCGCGCAGCCTGCCTTATAACCCCTATTCCGTTTACGCCGGCATCCGCATCCCGGAAAGCAAATCCGGCGAGAAGCGGCTGGAAGTCAACCAGCGGGGTGCCATCAGCCTGGTGGCGGTCACCAAAGACGGCAAGCCCGCCGCCAACCGCCGGCTGAGCATCGGCCTCTACCGACTGGAATGGCGCTGGTGGTGGGACAGCGGGTACGACAACGTTTCCCGCTTCAACAGCAGCTCCCACTACGACGCTCAGGTGCGGGAGGAGGTGGCGACGAACAACAAGGGGGAAGCTGAATGGAGCATCACCCCGGAAGAATGGGGGCGTTACCTGGTGCGGGTCTGCGACACGGAAACCGGCCATTGCACGGGCGACTTCTTCTACGCCGGCTATCCCTGGTATGGGGAAGAGGGCAACGCCTACCGGCAGGCGGCGGCTATGATCACTTTTACTTCGGACAAACCCAAATATAATGTCGGCGAGCAGGTCAAACTAACCCTGCCCGAGGGGGAAGCCGGCAAAGTGCTGATCACGGTGGAGAACGGCACCAGGGTCCTGGAATCCTTCTGGGCGGAGTCGAAGCAAGGAGAAAACACCTTTACCTTCCAGGCCAAACCGGAAATGGCGCCAACGGCCTACGCCCATTTGGCGATGATACAGCCCCACGCGCAGGTCAAGAATGACCTGCCGATCCGGATGTACGGGGTCATCCCTATCGGCGTCGAAGACCCAGCCACCCGCCTGGCGCCGAAACTGAAAATAGCGGAGGAACTGAAGCCGGAACAAGATTTCACAGTGGAGATCTCGGAAACGACGGGCCAGCCGATGGCTTATACCCTGGCCATCGTCGACGAAGGCCTGCTGGGCCTGACCCGCTTCAAAACGCCCAACCCCTGGGATGCTTTCTACGCCAAGGAGGCCCTGGGCGTGCGGACCTGGGACGTATACGACCAGGTGCTTGGTGCCTACGGCGCCGAGCTGGAACGCCTGCTGAGCATCGGCGGCGACGGCGAGATTCGCCGGGGTGCCCAGGAAGATCGCGCCAACCGTTTTAAGCCGGTGGTGATGCACCTCGGCCCCTTCCAGCTGAAGAAGGGGAAAACGGCCAAACACGAGATCCGGATGCCGAATTATGTGGGCGCTGTTCGCGCTATGGTAGTGGCGGCCAACCAGGGCGCTTACGGAAGCGCCGAGAAAACGGTGCCGGTCCGGCAGCCGCTTATGGTCCTGGCTACGCTGCCCCGGGTGCTCAGCCCCGGAGAACAGCTGGAGCTGCCGGTCAGCGTATTTGCCATGGACAATAAGGTGCGCAGCGCCACCATCCGCGTGGAAGAAAAGAGCGGCCTGATAAAGGTCGGGGAAAGCACCCGCCCGGTGAAGTTCTCCCGGCCGGGCGACCAACTGGTGAGCTTTCCCATCGAGGTAGGCGAAGGGGTGGGCGTGGCCCGCTTCATCATCACCGGCAGTGGCGACGGCCAGAACGCCAAACAGGAGATAGAGATACAGGTGCGCAACCCGAACCCCTACATCACTGATGTGGACAGCAAAGCGCTCGACGGGGGGCAGTCCCATACTTTCACCTTTACGCCGGTTGGCATGCGCGGCACCAATGAAGCTATCCTGGAAGTCTCCAGCATTCCGCCGATCAACCTGGGCGAACGGCTCGAGTATCTGCTTCGCTACCCCTACGGATGCCTGGAGCAAACGCTGTCCGGCGGCTTCCCACAACTCTACGTCAACCAGTTGATGGAACTGGACAAAGCCCAACAGGAGCGGATACCCCGCAACATCAACGCCACGATCGGCCGGCTGAAGCAGTTCCAGGTGGGCCAGGGCGGTTTCGCCTACTGGCCGGGAGGAAACACGCCGGACCATTGGGCCACTTCCTATGCCGGCCACTTCCTGCTGGAAGCCAAAGCTCTGGGGTATGCCATTCCCCCCAGCATGCTGGAAAAATGGACGCAGTTCCAGAAAAAGGTAGCCCGGATGTGGGATCCCAAAATGGAAGAACTCGGCTTCTACTCCCGCAACAACTACGAGCTGATGCAGGCCTACCGCCTATACACCCTGGCTTTGGCCAAAGAGCCGGATATGGCCGCCATGAACCGCCTGCGGGAATACAAAGGCCTTACCCTGCAGGCCAGCTGGACGCTGGCAGCGGCCTACGCGGCGGCCGGCAAACCGGAGGCCGCCAAAGCCATCGCCGGCAAGCTGGACACCAGCGTGCCGCAGTATCAGGAACTTTCCTACACCTACGGCTCGGCCCTGCGCGACCGGGCGATGATCCTGGAAACCCTCGTGCTCTTAGGCGAAAGGGAGAAAGCGGCCATCCTGGTGAAATACATTTCCGACGAGCTGAGCAGCAACCGGTGGTGCAGTACCCAGGAAATCTCCTTCTCTCTGCTGGCCATCGGCAAGTACGTCGGCAAGGGCGGCGCGAAAAGCAACCTGTCGTTCGCCTATCAGGTGCAGGACGGCAAGGCCGTCAATGCGGGTTCCAACCAGCCGGTCATGCAGATAAAAATACCGCTGGAGGGCCAGTCGCAACGGAAGGTAATGGTGAAAAACACCAGCCAGGGAACCCTTTTTGCCCGGGTTATCCGTACCGGGCAGCCCCTGGCCGGCGCCGAAACCGCCAGCGCCAACGACCTGCGGATCGAGGTGGCCTATAAGGATATGCGGGGAGCGGCCATCGACCCCGCATCTTTGCCGCAGGGCACGGACTTCATCGCCGAGGTGCGCGTCACGCACCCCGGAAGCCGCCCCTTGCGGTACGATGAACTGGCACTCAGCCAGGTTTTTCCGTCCGGATGGGAGATCATCAATACCCGCATGGACAATATGGAGGCTTTCCCGCAGTCCGCCCGCCCCGAATATCAGGATATCCGGGACGACCGGGTGAATACCTTCTTCGGCCTGGCGGAACGGCAGGCCGAAACCTACCGGGTGCAGCTCAATGCCGCCTACCAGGGGCGGTTCTACCTGCCGGCGGTTTCCTGCGAGGCAATGTACGACCACAGCATCAACGCCCGGGCCCCGGGCCGGTGGGTGGAAGTCGGGGCGCCGAGGGAGATTTAAGGGGGCGTATAGCTATATTGTTAGATGGTCATATTGTTAAATGGCTGCTTTTGCTGTTCAATAAGGGATGAAATCCCGCGGTTTTGTGTGTCTTCGTGCTTTAGGGATTGCGCAATAATAAGTTACACAGAATAGACGAAGTTATTTTGTGTGCTGGCAAGGCGCCAAACGCAGGCATAGCAGAGCTACGGCGAGGCTTGGCAACGCCGCCAGCGCGCAAAAGAACGAGTATAAATGGGTAATTTATTGTTGCGCAATCCCTTAGTGTCTTCATGGCAAAAAAACAGCAGGCAGCAAAAAAAACGGAGGAATCCAGATTGCGGGTTCCTCCGTCCGTATTTGGGATATGTCCGGAATTCCGGGCCGGTGGGGTAACTCGGGATAAGTTCACCCGTCCTGGCCTGGGAAGATAATTAACACAAATTGGAATAATGGGCTTTTAAGCTTGTCGCGGTTTCGTTCAACCGTCCATACAAAGGTAGGGGCAAAGATGGGGCGGTGGGTGGGCCATTGTTCCAAATTGGTGGATTATTGTTACATTAGTAGTGATTAAAAAATAACTTCACTATTTGAGATTCGTTGTTGCAGCCTGCCCTACCTAATATAGCACCAACAAAGCCGGGCAGGCTGCAACAACGAATCGTGAAGTTATTTTTTAAGGATTCCTTAGCCTGGAAACGAAATAAACCAACATGTCCATCCTGCTCTTATTGCTCAGCGTCGTGCTGATCGTCGTGCTGACTGCCCGTTACAACGTCCATCCTTTCCTGGCCCTGCTGTTTGCCGCTCTCGGTTATGGCCTGTTGTCCGGCATGGAGCTTCCCCTCCTGGTACAGTCGATCAACGACGGCTTCGGCGGCACGCTGGGCAAGATCGGCATGGTGATCGTCCTGGGGGTAATCATCGGAGCCTTCCTGGAACATTCGGGCGGCGCCTTCAAGCTGGCTGAGGCCGTGTTGAGGGTGATCGGGCGCAACCGCGTACACGAGGCCATGGGCATTATTGGCTATATCGTTTCTATCCCTGTTTTTGCCGACAGCGGGTTCATCATCCTGAACCCTTTAAACAAAAGCCTGAGCAAAAAGGCCGGGTTGTCGATCGCCGGCACCGGAGTCGCCCTGATCCTGGGGCTGATGCTCACGCACGTGATGGTGCCTCCGACGCCGGGGCCGATCGCAGCGGCAGGCATTATCGGCGCCGACGTCGGGCTGGTCATGTTGCTGGGGCTTATCGTCAGCGCCATATCCCTGATTGTGGCCATTGTTTATTCCAAACAGGTGGCTGCCAAAACCTACATCGATCCTAATCCGGACCTGACGGAAGCGGAGGTGGAAGAAAAGATCCGGCATGCTCCCGGCGCAGTGAAGTCGTTTTTGCCCATCCTCGTTCCTATTTTGCTCATCGTCGGGAAGTCGGTTGTGGAATTCAATCAGGAAGAAGGCCATGCCGGCCCCTGGTTTGTCCAACTGTTGTCGTTCATCGGCACCCCGGTTATAGCGCTGGCCATCGGCATGCTCCTGGCCTTTACGCTGCCCAGAAAGTTCGACCGGTCCGTCCTGTCTACCACCGGCTGGGTAGGCAAAGCGCTGGTCGACGCTTCCATCATTCTCCTGGTCACGGGGGCCGGAGGCATCTTCGGCGCCGTCCTGCAGAATTCGGGGATTGCCGAAGTGATGACCAACGCATTGTCCGGAGCGAGCCTGGGCATCTGGCTGCCCTTCATCCTGACTGCCGCCATCAAGACGGCCCAGGGGTCTTCAACCGTCGCCCTGATCACTACTGCCTCCATCCTTGCCCCGATGGCCGCCACCCTCGGCTTTGACTCCGAGATGCAGAAGGCCCTGCTGGTCGTAGCCATCGGCGCCGGAGCGGCAGTGGTGCCTCATGCCAACGACAGCGGGTTCTGGGTGGTCACCCAGCTGACGGGGATGGATATCAAGACGGGATATAGGTTGTATACCGTGGGTGCCGCCATCGTGGGTACGTTCGCAGCTTTCCTGGTGTTTATCGCCTCTTTGATCCTTTAAAGGGGGGGCGTGTATTTTTAATGCGCAAATTATAGTCCTGGACTTTGGACGTACATCCATTTTAAGTCGGAAGTGCGACCGTCTGGTCAGCGTTCGACCGAGCTCACGCCGAGGTCCGGTTAAAAAGTCGGAAAGCCTGCCCCGATTTTTTTCGGGGTCGGAAAGGGGCGCAAAAGGTATGCCTTCCGATTTCCGATTTCCGCCTTCCCACTTCAACGCTAGGCCGTCCAAAGTCCAGTTATCCTCAACAGAAGAGCGCCCCGTCCGGCCGAATGCTCATTAACCCCGGGCATCCAATCAACTGCGTTTTTCTTTCCGGTCCGGAACCTGCACTTTTGAAGCAACCAAAAGAGCTGGAAATGAAAACAATATCTCAATTGATCCTGCAACTGAAGGCGCAATCCTGCATCCATGAAAACGTCCTTCCGCTGTATCCTCTTTTTGAAGACTATCGTGGCCTGGACTGGAAAGGCTATCTTTCCTCCGGGGCGAATACGGCCGTTCTTCACCAGGATGAACGTTTCCGGCTCATCCTGATCGGCTGGGACGGCTTCCAAAAAAGCAAAAAACACGGCCATCCGGAAGGCGGGGGGCTGATGAAGCTGCTATCCGGGGCCTTGCTGGAAACCCGGTTTGATCCCATTTTCCCGGAGCAAATCATCGGAAAACACCGTTACGAGCCGGGAGATTTGGCTTATATCCACGACGAAATCGCCTACCACATTGTGGAAAACCCATTCCCGCAGCCGGCAGTGTCGCTGCATCTTTATGCACCCGGAAATTATGCCTCAAAAGTCATGCCGCCGGATAGCCGGGGTTTGGAATGGGGGGCGGCGGCTTAGAATTCCGGACTTTGGATTTAAGTCGGAAGTGCGATCGTCTGGTCAGCGTTCGACCGAGCTCACGCCGAGGTCCGGTTAAAAAGTCGGAAAGCCTGCCCCGATTTTTTTCGGGGTCGGAAAGGGGCGCAAAACGCATGCCTTCCGCCTTCCGATTTCCGCCTTCAACACCAGGCCGTCCAAAGTCCAGTTAGAGTTCCCGCACCCAGATATTTCGGAAGCGTACCCGGTCGCTGTGGTCCTGAAGGATCAGGGGCAGCTTTTCGGGATGGGGCACGTAGTACGGCTCTCCGCGGTAGATGCAAGGCCCTTTCAGCTCGTAGTGGTTCTGGATCAGCACGCCGTTGTGGAAGGCGGTGACGGTCGCCGGCCTGAGCAGGGAACCATCCCCGGCGAATTTCGGCGCCATGAAGATAATGTCGTAGGACTGCCATTCCCCGGGCGGGCGGCAGGCGTTGACCAGCGGCATCGACTGTTTGTACAGGGCGCCGGCCTGGCCGTTGGGGTAGGTCGGGTTTTCGTAGGAGTTGAGCACCTGGATTTCGTAGTGCCCCATCAGGAAAATGCCGCTGTTGCTGTAACCCTGGCCCTCCTTCCCGGGGTCTGCCGGGGAAAGCCACTCGATGTGCAGCTGTATGTCGCCGAAGGCCTTTCGCGTCTCGATATGGCCCTTGCCCGGCACGACGATAAGCGCGCCGTCTTTAACCTCCCAGTCGGCATCTTTCTCTTCGTACGCCTCCATGGCGGCCCGCTTTTTGGCCAGTGCCTCGATTTCGGCCATGCTGCCGCCGTAGCCGATCACCGGTTTGCGCCATTGGGACAGGTCGGTGCCGTCGAACAGGATGATGGCGTCGGAAGGCGGATTGGACGGAAAGATGCCCGGAGTGACTTTTTCAGGGACCGGTTCCCACACTTCCGTAAGTTTCGGATCGATCTCCTGTCCGGCAAGGGATGTCGAAAATAGAATAACTGCAATGATCAGGTTGGTCCATTTCATAGTCGATCGAGTTTTAGGCCAATATCCGGAAATATGATCAATTGGCCCCTATTTCTCCGGAAGGATATAATGCTTACCTTTAGGTTTGATCCCGGGACGTTTAAAACCCCACCACATGGAAGAGGAAACCAAACCGCGCCGCCCCATTATCAATTGCCACACGCACATCTTCACCGGAGACCACGTGCCGCCCTACCTGGCTAAGACCTTCGTATGGTGGCCGTTCTATCTGTTGTTCTACCTGCCCCTGATCCTGTGGGCGGTAAAGGCCTGGAACCGGTGGGATGGCAGGGTTCGTTTTTCTACTGCTTACCGTTGGCTGCGCAGGGCCCGCTACAGGGCCGCCATCCGGATCAACCGGGCGCGGTGGTTAAGCCTGCTGCGCTGGGCCATTGTTGCCCTGGCCGTGCTCCACGTGTTTTATATCCTGTACGACTGGATCGCCCTGCTGGTCAAACCGGACGACTCCATAACCAACCACTGGATCGTTTACCTGCGAAGGCAGCTGGAAGAATGGAGCGTGCTTTTTCCCATCGACAGCCTTGCGCTGAAAGTAGCCCTGGTTGCTCTCGTAGTACTGTTCATCCGGGTAGGCCGCAACTTCATCCTCTTTATCCTGAAGCGGGCCTGGGGCTTTTTGCAGCTGTTGCCCGGAAAAATGACCATCTCCCTGATCGAGCGTTATATTTTGCTGTGCCGCTTTACCCTCTATCGCCGCCAGAGCCGCATCATGGCTCAGCTCCGGGCCCAGTATCCGTCCGGCACGGGCTTTGTCGTGCTGCCCATGGACATGGAGTATATGAAAGCAGGCAAGCTGAAAAAAGGCGCCAGTTATTACGATCAAATGAAGGAACTGGCCAGGATCAAGAAAGATAAGGCCTATAGCGACATCCTGTATCCCTTCGTTTTTGCCGACCCACGGCGCATGCAGGACGATCCCGGTTTTTTCCGTTATTCATTTCAGGGCGGCAACGTCAGCCTGGGGCAGTGTTTCATCAAAGAATACATAGAAGGTCATGGGTTCAGCGGTTTCAAGATCTACCCGGCCCTGGGATATTATCCCTTTGAGGAAGAACTGCTGCCGCTCTGGAAATACGCGGCGGACCGCGGCCTGCCCATCACCACGCACTGTATTCGCGGGACGATCTTCTACCGTGGCAAGAAGAAACCGGAGTGGGATGAGCACCCGGTTTTTAAGGAAATCACTTCCCGGGGAACCTATGCGCCCCTGTTGTTGCCGGAGCTGAAAAACGAAGAGATCCAGCTCAATTTCACCCATCCCATGAATTACCTCTGCCTGCTGGAGGAACCCCTGCTCCGCATACTGGTGGGCAAGGCCCGGGACAACCGCATCCGGGACCTGTTCGGTTATCACGGCCCTGGAACCCCAATGGGCCACAACCTCAGCCACCTGAAGATTTGCTTTGCCCACTTCGGTGGCGAAGACCAGTGGAAAAGATACCTTGAACTCGACCGCTATACCTACAGCCAGCAACTCATCCGCAAGCCGGATCAGGGCATTGATTTCCTGTACAACCACCAGGGGGAGCTTTCCTTTGGCAAAATGGAGCAGGTTTGGAAGTTCGGCGACTGGTATTCCATCATTTGCAGCATGATGCTGCAGTATGAGCAGGTATACGCCGACATCAGCTACATCCTGCACAACGAGGAAATCTTTCCCCTCCTGAAGCAGACGTTGCATCCCGATAACAAAAAGCTGCGCCGCCGGGTACTGTACGGCACCGATTTCTACGTCGTGCGCAACCACAAATCAGATAAGCAACTCGTAGCGGAGACCCTGGCGGAGCTGGATGTGGAAGAATTTGATTTGATTGCGCGGGAGAATCCGAGGGTTTTTTTGGGGTTGTAATGGGGATATATAAACACCTTCGGAGATGTTTATTTTTTCTTCTGGATAAACCCAATGTTCAGGATGCGAATACCGAACCGCGAACACCGAACGGCGGGCTTGTTCAGCGCATGGTTTCGTGGTGTTTTTACCAACAGGTTAATGCAGCCTTTCAAATAGAATAAAATATTCAGGAATGACAACAGCATGCCGATAATTAGTATATTTATCCGTTATTTATTTACTAACAATTATAATCTACACCCATGTCTAAACCCATTTTATTCCTCGCCCTGGCAGCCGCTCTGCTGGCCGCCCAATGCGGTTCTCCCGCTGCTGAAGCAGAAACCGCTTCCCAACAAGAACCCGAAGCCGAACCCGAATCTTATGAGCCTTTCGAACTGGCCACCCTGCGCCTCGAACAGAACGCCACCGACGGCGATATGGAGGTCGTCTTCGAGCTGACGGGCGGCGACGAAGGCCTCACCCGGCTCAAGGTCGTCTCGCCCGGCGGCGATATGCTCATCGACTATACCTCCCACGGCGATGAAAGCATGGGCATCCGGAAATTCATCCTGGAATCGCCGGAGCCCGGCGATGCGGAGAGCCTGAAGATGGCCTTCCCCGAAGGTGCCTACCAGTTTACCGGCATTGATACGGAAGATAACGGGTTTAAAGGAGAAGCCACGCTCAACCATGCCTTGCCGGCTACGGCTGCTTTCCTGAACCCGGAACCGGAGGCTGAAAATGTTCCCGTGGAGGGCCTGGAAATTAAATGGCGCCCGGTGGAGGGCCTGTCGGCATACATTATCGAGGTAGAAGCCGAAGGAGAAGGACAGCGTGCCGCTATAGTGGCTACTCTTCCCGGAACGGCGCAGTCTTTTGCCGTGCCAGCCGGTTTCCTGCAGCCCGGCGCCGAGTACAAAGTGGCCATCGGCACGGTGGCCGGGGGCGGCAACCGGTCCTTCGTGGAAACTACCTTCACGACAGCCGGAGGACAGGAAGAAGAGTAGCCATCCCCGGTATGTGCGGCATAAGCTTTGTGCCCGTTACTGCGAAATAATTGCCGATTTCCGCTATCTTGCCGCCGTGGCCCTGGCCAGCATTCTTTGCCTCCAGACAACCGATAAATGACGGATAAACTATTTACCATTGGCGCCGACATCGGCGGCGGGCACATCCACAGCGCTGCTGTCGACAACCGGACGGGCAGAATCATCGAAGCCTCCCGGGCGTATGTAAAAGTAAACAACAAGGGTACAAAAGAGGCCATCCTGGCGGATTGGGCCAGAGCATTGAACCGTTCCATAGAAAAGGCGCCGGCCGGCACCCTGGCCGGCATCGGCTTTGCCATGCCGGGGCCGTTTGAGTATAAAACCGGCCTGGCCCGGTTTGAGGGCAACGACAAATACGAAGCGCTCTATGGCGTGAACATCCGGGAAGAACTTCCCGCCTACCTGGCCGCGCCCGCCCTTCCGCTCCGGTTCATCAACGACGCTACGGCCTTTGCCGTCGGGGTTTCCTGGCAGGGAGAAGGCCGTGGATGCCGCCGGGTGGTTGCCATCACCCTGGGCACCGGTTTCGGGTCGGCCTACATCGAGGACGGCGTACCGGTGGTGCGCCGGGAAGACGTGGCGGCACAAGGTTGCTTCTGGCACCTTCCGTATCAGGATGGTATCGCGGATGATTACTTCTCGACCCGCTGGTTTGTCCGGGAGTATGAGAAACTGACCGGAGAACGGATGGTAGGAGTCCGGGAAATTGCCGAAGCCGCTGCCGGGCGCCCGGAGGCAAGGCAGCTGTTCCACGCCTTTGGCCACAACCTGGGCGAGTTCTTTGTCCCCTGGTTAAAGCGGTTTCCTGCCGACATCCTGGTAATCGGCGGCAATATCGCCAAAGCGCTGGAACTTTTTGGCAGCGCCATGCAGGCACCTTTCCGGGAAAACGATATACGAACCCGCGTCACCGCCTCCAGCCTTATGGAAGACGCCGCCCTCATCGGCAGCGCCCGCTTGTTTGAGGAAGGGTTCTGGGACAAGGTGAAGGGTGATTTGCCCGATTTGTAGAAACCCTCCTCAACACCCCCTGATCCACCTTCGCCTCTGGCTACGGCGAAAAGTCGCCAAAACAGGGCTGCCGGATGTCGCCCGCCCCGCTCCGGCATGCGGGCTGCCCATCCTGTTAATCTTGTTAATCCTGTCTACTTCCAAACCCTGTCAATCCTGTTCATCCTGTCTACTTCCAAACCCTGTCAATCCTGTTCATCCTGTCTACTTCCAAATCCTGTTAATCCTGTTAATCCTGTCTACCTTCAAATCCCGTCAATCCTGTCTGGTTTTGATATTGCGGAACCAGATGACACTCCCATGGTCCTGCAAGCCGATCAGCCCCGTCCGGGCCTTTCCGTAATCCGGGTAATCGTCCCATTTTCCGGAGTTGCGCCGCCGGTTCCAGTCGTCTGACCAGGGAACGAACTCCACCACCTTCTGCCCGTTGAGCCAGTATTCGGCTTTTTCGTTGGTGAAAACGATGCGGGAGCTGTTCCATTCACCAGCCTTTTTGACAATCTTTTTCTCCGGGTCCGCAGGGTACATGGCGTAGTCAGCGCCCACCTGTTGCCAGTCTTCCAGCTTTTCGGGGAAGCCGATATCGTCGATCAGCTGATATTCGGGCGCATTCTCGTAAGGCGCTTTGTATTGTTCCCCTTCCTGCACGTGGTAGAAGATGCCGCTGTTGCCCCCCTCGGATATTTTCCACTCCAGAGACAGCTCAAATTCCTCGAACGCCCGTGCGCCGTAGACGATGTCGCCGCCGATGTCGCCCCCGGTCCCCAGCGATTTCAGGGTACCGTCTTCCACCACCCAGTTTTCCGGCAGCGTCTCCTGGTTGAAGCCGCGCCACCCTTCCAGAGAGGAGCCGTCAAAGAGAATGATCCATTCCTTTTCTTCGTCGGCGGGAGGTTCGGTGGCCACACTGGCTTCGGAAGCCGGCGCTTTGCTGGAATTCGAATTGCAGGAATACAGCCCGGAAAGAGCGAGGAAGGCAAGCATGCCGGGGAGTGTATTTTTCATAGACTTAAGTTTTTCAATTGAATGTGTTTTCAACCTGCCGGGTTTCGGGTTAGGCTCTGGCGTTGTTAACCCGGCAGCGCCTGCCTGCCTGGCAGTATGGCAGTATGGCAGGCAGGTTTATCAGAGACGCAATAACAAGGCCTGGAAAATACCCGGCCGGTTGGGAGGTTCCTGAAAACCCCGGAGCTACACCACCTTCATCCCCACCGGGTCCCACCGGATGAACCGGTCCTGGAAATAGCTGTCGTTGCACAGCAAGGCGGGAGCGGCAGCGCGGAAGCCGAACGCGGGATCCTCCACCACGGCCCCGCCGGTGCGGATGGCATGGAGGAAGTTGTGGAAGTGGTCATAATGAGCACCCTTATAACCGTCCTGGGCTTTGTAGGTGATCTCATCGGGCGGCACCATTTTTTTACGGCTGCTGAGCACTTTTCCGGCTTCTTTGGCCTTGGCTTTGGCGAAATCGTCCTGATCGTCGCTGAAATTCCGGCGCAGGACCACCTCTTCCCATTTCACATCCATCGAGCCTTTACTGCCGACGATCCGCAGGTAGGTGGTTCCGCTGGTGCCATCCACGAAATTGCAGCGCAGAGAGAGGTTGAAGCCGGGATGCGCCCCGGTTTCCGGATAGTCGAACATGCCGAGCAGGACGTCGGGGACTTCCCGGCCGTCTTTCCAGTACCGCAGCCCGCCCATGGCGCTGATTTTGTCTGGCCCCAGCGAGCCGGTGATGAAGTGCAGGCTGGAGAACAGGTGTACGAACAGGTCGCCCGACATGCCCGTGCCGTAGTCCAGGTAGTTGCGCCAGCGGAAGAAGCGCAGGGGGTCGAATGGCCGCTGGGTGGTGTTGGCGATGTACCGGCCCCAGTCCACTGTCTGTTCGGAGGCATCCCCGGGGATGGGATACTGCCAGGCGCCGACGGGAGAGTGGCGCGCCCAGAAGCCCTCGGCGTAGTTGATGTCGCCGATAGCGCCCTCCGCCAGCAGTTCTTTGGCTTTCTCGTTGCCGAGGGACGACAGCCCCTGGCTGCCCACCATAAAGACTTTGCCCGACTTTTTCCAGGCGTCCACTACCTCGTGGCCTTCCTTTACGGAATGCACCATAGGCTTCTCGCAGTAGGCGTGTTTGCCGGCGCTGAGGGCATCCACGGATATCTGCTTGTGCCAGTGGTCGGGCGTGGCGATAATCACGGCGTCCACGTCCTTGCGGCGGAGGATTTCTTTGTAATCGGCAGTTACAAACAGATCCTCCCCCCATCTTTCCCGGGCGGCCTTCAGCCGGCCCTGGTAGAGGTCGCAGGCGGCCACCAGCCGGACGCCTTCGTGCTGCAGGCAGGTGGTGGTATCCTCCACGCCCATGCCGCCCGCGCCGATCAGGGCTATGTTCAGCTCTTTGGAAGGAGACATCGGGTTGGTTCTTTTCAGGTAGGTTATCGTTTTGCTTTTCGGCGTGAAAGCTCCGCCGGCCGCAGCGACGGACGCGGTGGCCAGCCCCAGCTTTTTGATGAACTGCCTTCGGTTGTTATCGCCCATTTGCAGGTGTGTTTTAAGTTGAGGTTTCCAATGGTGATGCTTCAAATATATGGATTCCGCTGTAAACGTGAGCGCTTACCTGTCCCTAAATTGGTTTTAGGAAACAGCCGCTTACTTCAGCCGCTCCAGGAGCCGCTCTTTGTACGACCGCCCCACCGGAACCTTCGCCTCCCCAACCATTACAAAATTGCCCTCCATATAACGGATTCCGGGCAGGGCGACGAGGTAAGACCGGTGGACGCGCAGGAAGGTATCCGCCGGCAATTCTTCTTCCAGTTGATTCAGCGTCGTTTTCGGGACGTACACCTGCCGGCTGGTATGCACCTTCACGTAATCCCCGTAGGCTTCCAGGTATAGGATTTCCTGCAGGGGCACGCGGTATAGCTTGCGGTCCGCCTGGATGAGAAGGGAAGAAGGTGTTTCATGGGGCTCCGGGGCAGTGAGCAGCCGATGCGCCTTATTCACCGCTTTCAGGAACCGCTCGAAAGCAATGGGTTTGAGCAGGTAGTCGGCCGCTTCCAGTTCGAAGCCCTCCAGGGCGTATTCGGGGTAGGCGGTGGTGAAGATGACGGCGGGCGGCCGGGGCAGGGCTTTCAGCAGGCTGATGCCGGAGAGCCGCGGCATGTTGATGTCCAGGAACAAGATCTGTGGGTTTTGTTCCCGGACGGCCTGCATGCCTTTTATCGGGTCTGTGGCACTGCCCAGCAGCCGCAGTTGCGGGGTTTGGCGAATGTAATGCTCCAACACCTTGATGGCGGGCGGTTCGTCGTCGATGATGTAGCAGGTCAGGGTCATGGGGGAATGGGGGAATGAATGAGTGAATGAATGAATGAGTGAATGAATGAATGAGTGAATGAGTGAATGAGTGAATGATGGAATATATTGCTAAATTTTTCCGATCTTCAGAGATACCGAAAAAATCTTTCCATCCTCAAAAATGACCAGTTCGTGCTGCCCGGGGTAGAGCATGTTCAGGCGCTTTTTCACATTTTCCAGGCCTATGCCGCCGGCGCCGCCGGGAGGTTGCTCATCCGGCGGGGCCATGTCGTTCTCTGTGGTTAATAAAATGCTTTGCCGGCCGATCCGGAAAAGTATCCGTACAAAAGCTGCCCGCCCCTCGCTTTTCAGCCCGTGTTTGAAAGCATTTTCCACAAAGGGGATAAACAGGAGGGGGGCCACTTCAATGCCGGAAGGGCGCCCCTCGATGGCAAGGGTTACCTGTTGCTCCTCTCCCAGCCTCAGCCGCTGCAGTTCGATGTAATTCCGGATGTACTCCAGTTCCTTTTCCAGCGGCACCTGCCGGGCGCGGCAGTCGTACAGCATATACCGCATGCAGCCGGCCAGCCGCAGGATAGCCTCCGGCACCCGCGGAGACCCCTCCAGGGCAAAGCTGTACAGGTTGTTGAGGCTGTTGAACAGGAAATGCGGGTCGACCTGTGTTTTCAGGGCTTTGAACTCTGCCTCGGCTTTCTCTTTTTCCAACCGGGCAATGCGCTTTTGCTGCTGCTGGGCCTGAAACCAGCCCTTGGACAGCTTGAGCAGCGCGGTGATGGCCAAATATGCGACATGGTATTGAGCGATCTCCGGCAATCTGAAGTAGGAGATGAAATAGTATCCCGGAAACAGCCAGCCGGCCAGGTATTCGAAGGTGAGGATGTTGAAATAAGTGCCTGCCGCCAACAAGGCAACCAGCGCCAGGCCGTAGGACACATACCTTCTGGATTGGAGCAGGTGGGGTATCAATACGAGCAGATTGATGTAAACAGCCAACCAAAGGCTAAAGTGAAACAGGAAGGTATAGATCAAATCCACCAACTGAATCTCCTGGCCATAGGCAAAATGGCGGGACAGCATATAAAACGACAAACCCCAGAAAGCCAGGTGCTGGACGAGGCGGTTTTGGGAAAAGTCGGTCATGGGGATCGCCCTTTTATCCATATCTGAAGCATTTTTCAGGCTGAGGCTTTTGATGGCTCAATTGCTGAGGGCACTTCTCACCTCCGCAGGTGCTCCGGGGACATAAACGCCTGTTCCTCTTCCGCATATTTGCGGACAAACTCCTGCAGGTCGGCAGTGGGTGCGGTCAGCACGATGATGTCCTCTTCCATGATTTCGTGCTTGATCCTGATCTTCCTTTGTTCAAAGAGTTTTTCCAGCCATTCGATGTCGAAAAAATAGATTTTCATGTCGTTCTTGTCAAATTCAACTTTGGCAAAGGAGTGGGTGGCCAGCAGCGGGGCGATGGCCAGGCCGTCGTCGTTACTGCAGCGGTTTTCAGTATTGTAAAAATCAAAAAAATAATGACTTCCCAGGCGGACGAGATGCACTTTGAACTCTGCCCGTTCGTCTTCATCGGAAAAGGCCAGCTCGTAGTACTTCCCTTCTCCCCGGCTGAAGGCCCAGGTTTCCTTGTCGTTTTTCCATTCGCCCAGAACCTCTTCCCGGAAGGCCAGCTTGTCCTCCGAATAGAGCGGGTGGAGGGAGGGGATGCAAGAGTTCAGTGCAGCGGCCAGGGCCAGCGTAGAAATGATGATTGTCTTTTTCATGATCTTTCTTTTTCTTCCCAATCTAAAGCCAGGGCGGGCAGTTGCCAAATCTAATCGTTGAACGGCGGGCTAAGGTAGGTGAGCGGCAGGAAGGGGGGATCACCGCAGGAAGGCGAACAGGAATTGCACATAGACGATCTTGGTGATCAGCGAAACCGGCAGCATCAGGGTGAAGCCGATATTGGGCAGTTTGTTCTGCGATTTTTCCAGCGCAAAATCCAGGATGGCCGGCTGGTTGGCCACCATGCCGATCAGGAAGCTGAACGGGATTTTCAACAGTTTGTACCCGATGAAGAGGGTGGCCACGGCGGTGAGAAAGCTAATGATGGTGCCGGCCAGGAAAATGACGCCGCCGCCGCCCCGGGCAATGGTCGCCATAAAGGTATGGCCGGAATTGACGCCCACGCCTGCCAGCAGGAGGATCAGGCCGATCTGCCGCAGGGTGAGGTTGGCGCTGTAGGGCAGCGTCCAGACGATAGGGCCGGTGCGCCGCAGCGCGCCCAGGATGAGGGCCACGATCAGCGGGCCGCCGGCAAAGCCCAGCTTGAAAGATACGCCGCCGGGCAGCTGAAAGGTGATCATGCCGAGCAGGAGGCCCAGGGCCATGCCCAGGCCGAAGGAAAGCAGGTTGATGCGGCTGAGGTCGTCGTAAGAGTCGCCGAAGATTTGGGATATCCTGGGGATGTCCGTCCTCCGTGCGACGAAGCGGACGCGGTCGCCGAGTTCCAGTACGGTGTTGGAATTGGCGAGGATGTCAATATCTCCCCGCCGGACGCGGGTGATGATAGCGGCGTATTTTTCGTTGAGGTTGAGGGTCGACAGGCGTTCGCCGGCAATCTTGGGGTTGGAAACGAAGATCCTCCGGGTGTCGTATTCGGTGCGGTCGAAAGATAACCGGAAGGGGAGTAACTTGCCCATGATGCCGGCGATGCGCTCGACTTCTTCTTCGTCTCCCACTACCGCCACCTGGTCGCCCTCCCGGAAAGTGGTGTCCATGTTGGTGAGTTCCGTCTGTTCACCGCGCTTCCGGCGCCCGAAGACAGCAGCCATCTTATATTCCCGTTTGAGGTCCCGGAGGGCGATTCCCGTCACGGCGGGCTGTGTCACTTCCAGCGTATGGCTGGCAATCGATTGTTTGACCGGATATTCCTGCTTCAGCTCCCGTTCTTCCTCCCGGTAATCGATCTTCAGGGCCCGCTGCATCAGCACAATGGCCACCATGACCCCCAGGACGCCCATAGGGTAGGAGAGGGAATAGCCCACTACCGCCTCCTGGCTCATATCCCGGATGCTGCCTTCTGCCGCTTTGGCGTTGCTGATGGCGTCGAGCAGGCCGGCCAGAGCCGGCGTGTTGGTCGTGCTGCCGGCAAAAAGGCCGGAAGTGGTGCTGGCCCCGAAGCCGAAAAGGAAATGCAGCCCTACGGTGATACTGGCAGAGAGGGTAAGCATGATGATGACGAAAATGATGTCCCGGGAGCCCCGCTGGCGGAAGGTGGCAAAAAAACTGGGCCCCGAACTCAACCCGATGGTATACACAAAGATGGCCAGCCCCAGGAAAATGATGGTCTCCGGGATTTGCAGCTCCGGACTGAGCCCCCCGATCCCTAACCCGACGAACAACACCGCGGCAACGCCGAGGTTGCTGCCCCGGATGCGGATGCTGCCTACGCCGTAGCCGAGGCCGGCAACGACAAAAAGTAAGAGTACAGGATTCTCGATGAAAGCTTCTATCATAATTGATCAGGGTAGCTGAATGATTTGCCCGCATAAAAGTAAAACAAAGTGGCCAAAAGCGTTTACCCTGCTCGCAAAGTAGAGCTTCCGAGTCTGTGATGTAACACGAGCATTGATAAAATGCAGGAAGGCAGGGTTGCCAGTTGTTTGTTACCGGCCCGAGGGTTCCTGCGAACAAACAACGAGCAACTGCAAACGACCACCAAGATTGGCGATTTAGTTTTTATCATAACATCTGTTATTACACTTTGAGTCTTGATCTTTAGCCTGTTTCCGGAATTTCCGGGATACTCCCTTCGCGAATGCACAAATGAGACTGCTCCGGAAAGTTGATTTCAGGATTTTAACATCCTCAATTTCGAATTTTATTTTGAATCCACCCCCTAAGGGATCACGCAATAATAAGTTACCCAAAATAGAGGAAGTTATTTTGTGTGCTGGCAAGGCGCCAAACGTAGGCATAGCCCAGCTACGGCGAGGCTTGGCAACGCCGCCAGCGCGCAAAAGAACGACTATAGATGGGTAAGTTATTGTTGCGCGATCCCTAACCCCCGCCAGCGAGGGACACTTCCTCCGATTTGGGGGTGCATTTAAAAATAAAGTTTTTCATTTTCAATAACGGGATTCCCATCCTGACTTTCCGGAGCAGCCTCACAAATGCACGAATGCACAAATGCACGAATATACTCCTCCCCCCTCACAACTCCTCAACCCGTTCCTTATACTCCGCTGCCTGCCGCAGGATTTTCTCCCGTTCCTCTCCGTCCATGCGGCCCCAGACCCGGTACATCATGCCGATGCGGGGGTTGTTGCTCAGCTTGTCGGAATGCCGGTCATAGAAATCCCAGTACAGGCTGTTGAAAGGGCAGGCCTTTTCGCCGTATTTGGCCTTTCGGTCGTAGTGGCAACCGGAGCAGTAGTCCCCCATTTTGTGGATGTAGTTGGCGCTGGATACATAGGGCTTGGTGCCGACGATGCCGCCGTCGGCAAACTGGCTCATGCCCCGGGTGTTGGTGATCTCTACCCATTCGATAGCGTCCATGTAAATGCCGAGGTACCACTCGTCCAGCTCGTCGGGGTGTACGCCCAGGAGGAGGGCGAAATTTCCGGTGACCATCAGGCGCTGTATGTGGTGGGCGTAGGCCCTATCCAGCGATTGGCCGATGGCGTGTTTCAGGCAGTTCATTTTCGTTTTGCCCGTCCAGTACCACTCCGGCAGCTTGGCCTGGTGGCCGAAATAGTTCATTTCGGCGAAAGCCGGCATTTTCGCCCAGTAGATGCCCCGCATGTATTCCCGCCAGCCGATGACCTGCCGGACGAAACCTTCGATCTGTGAAATGTCAATATCGTCCTGGTGTGCTTTCCAGTGCCGGATGCAGGCGCCAACGACCTCCAATGGGTGCAACAGCTTGACATTCATGGCGAAGGAAAGCTTGGAATGGAATAACAAATAGCCCCGCTCCGTCATGGCATCCTGATAGGTGCCGAACAGCGGCAGCTGGTGTTCAACGAAATGGTTCAGCAGTTCCAGGCATTCCCGGCGGGTGACCGGCCAGGGGAAGCGCTTTTCATCGATGGCGCCAATGGTATCTACCTGTTTCTCCCGGAGCATGTTCACGATGTCGGCGGCATCGTGGCTGAAGTGCAGCGGCTTCGGAATGGATTGTCCTTTGGGAAGCTTTTTTCGGTTGTCCTGGTCGTAATTCCACTGGCCGGTCAGCGGCGTTTCGCCGTCCGCTTCCATCAGGATGTTGTGCTCTTTGCGCATGTGGCGGTAAAAGCTTTCCAGGAGGTAGGTCTTCTTTCCTTTAAAGAAGGCCTCTACGCCCAGGCGCGGCGTCAGGAAGTGTTCCGTATCGAAATGGCGGCTTTCTGCCCTGAGTTCCCGGCACAGGTTTCTGAGTTCCTCGTCCAGGCGGTACTCATCGGGCAGCAGATATTCGAATGCCCGGATGCCGTATTCTTCAGCCAGGGCCCGGATGTTGCCGCTGATGGACTGCCGGTTTGCGGCGGCGTCCAGGGTGAGATAACGCACCTGATGGCCCTTGTCCTGCAGCTCTGCGGCGAAGGCCCGCATAGCCAGGAAGAAGCCGGCCACTTTTTGGATGTGATGGCGGACGTATCCCGTTTCGGAGAGGGTTTCCATGAGCACGTACAACACCTCGTCGTTCTTCTCTTCGAACCAGGAATGCCGGATGTTGAGCTGGTCACCCAGGATGAGCCGTAGTTTTTGATATTTTTTTTTCATCAACAGGAAGTTTTGCCCTGGCAATAGATTATTTCCCGAATTTGGCCGTATATAGGCCGCCGGAAAGCCGGCCACAGAGCGAAGGCGGGCCGCCAATCCAGCCATCCAACAGCTGCCCTTGCCCATTGTTCATCCATGTTTTCGGTGGGTTGATCAATAAAGGTTTTCCGGTGAGGGGATATTCCTATCTTTGGGCCTTGTCGGAAAACAAACACAACTATGCGTGTTTTAAACATCAGCGGCCTGTCCAAGCGGTATGGCAAGATCACGGCGGTAGACAACCTCAGCCTGGAGGTCGGGCAGGGAATGTCTTTCGGCATCCTGGGGCCCAACGGCAGCGGAAAGACCACCACCCTGGGCATCATCCTGGGCATTATCCACCAGAACAGCGGCTCCTTCACCTGGTTCGGCGGGCGGTACGGCAAATGGCACCGCCATCACATCGGCGCCCTGCTGGAAACCCCGAATTTCTACCCCTACCTGAATGCAGTGGATAACCTGCGGCTGATCGCCCACATCCGGCGGGTACAAGAGCCCCGGATCGACCACCTGCTCGAACTGGTCAACCTGCACCGTCGCCGCCATTCCCGGTTCAGGACGTTCTCCCTGGGGATGAAACAGCGGCTGGCCATCGCCGGCGCTATGATCGGCGACCCCGAGGTGCTGATCTTCGATGAGCCCACCAACGGGCTGGACCCCCAGGGAATTGCCGAGGTGCGCCAGACGCTGCGGGAGATCGCCGCCATGGGCAAGACCATTATCATGGCCAGCCACATCCTCGACGAAGTGGAGAAGGTCTGTTCGCACGTCGCCATCATCAAGGAAGGCCGCCTGCTGGCCAGCGGAACAGTAGGCGCCATCATCAGCGACGATATGCTGGTAGAAGTATCGGCGGAAAACCTCGACGGCCTGAAATCCGCTATGGGGCAATACCCGCCGGTTCGCCGCATCGAGGAAGAGGAGGGGAAGCTGATCCTTTATCTGAGCGAAGAAGTGCCTCCGGCGCAGATCAACCAGGTGGCTTTCAGGCAGGGGGTCGCCCTTTCCCACCTGCGGGTCGTCAAAAAAAGCCTGGAATCGGAATTCCTGGAGATCACCGGCAAGAAGGATGCGAATTGACCGGTTTCGCCATACAGTGGCCTCACATCATGACTATTAGTTCTCAAAGCGGAAACCTGAAATGCTGTACCTGCTAAAACTGGAATGGATAAAGCTCAACAAGCTGTTGTCTTTCCGCATTTTCACCCTGTTCTATTTTGTCTTGCTGCCGGCTATCCTGCTCACCGGCAAACGCATCGATCAGTTGCCCCCGCCTCTGATGACCAACGAGGTGTTTTTCATTTTCCCGACGGTATGGGAATACCTGGGATATGTGGGCAACTGGCTGTGCTTCTTCTTTTTCGGGTTCCTCTCGATTATCGTCATCACTACCGAATACAGCTACCGCACCATGCGGCAGAACATCATCACCGGCCTTAGCCGCCGGCAGTATTTTCTGGGCAAGGTGTATTTTATCCTGTGCATGAGCCTCATGGCGACGGCCTATTACGCCCTGTGCGCCCTGCTGATCGGATACTTCAATACCTCTTCCGTTTACTGGCATAAAGTGTGGCAGCATGCAGATTACATCCCCAGGTATTTCCTGATGTGCTGGGGGTATATGAGCTTTGGCCTGATGATCGGATTCCTGGCCAAGCGGACCGGGATCGCTCTCTTCCTCTACCTGGCCTATATCATGTTTATCGAGCTGATCCTGCGTTGGGGCGTCCACCTTCAACTGGTGAAACACCGGAGCATGCACTTCTATCCGATGAATGCGGTAGAAGACCTCGTTCCCCTGCCCTTTACTCAGATGGCGGACCAGTTCCTTTCGCAGTACGGCTTCCGGCTCTTCCTCAGCCCGATGGAGGCCGCAGCCACTGTTGTCGCTTATTCCCTGGCATTTGTCGGCCTGGCCTGGTTGATGGTGAAGCGTGCAGATCTCTGACAACATTTTTTCCCTTCCAGCTGAACCCTTTGGAAAATTTTCTCGTTAAAAGAACAATGGCCTGCCGGATTTTGTACTTAATAATAGTGGCGCAGGCAAATAATAAAAGGAAGGCGCAGGCCTTCCGGCCAAAGGCAGTTAAAAAATTTAAGATTATTTTAACATTTGTTTCCGATTTTGCATCTTTGTTAGTAGCTTTGTAGCAGAATAAAAGATGGAAATCGATAAACTTTCGATATAAAGCCTTTGGTTAAATGGTTTAAGATTTAAATGGTAGTATATTCTGGAGGATGTAAAAATCCTTCATAATAACAGTCGGGTGATTTCTTACAAGAGCGAAGCATTTTATGTCTTCGCTCTCTTTTTTTCTGTCCAAACAGTATAGTCTTTTCTTTCCCTTTTGTCCGATTTCCTTCTGTTTTTTTGTAAAATTCCAAATGTAATTGTCCGGGTATTGTTATAAATGCCCTATTTTTAGGCCGGCCGGATTACTGACCTCACAAAAGCCTGTCTGTTTTTCTGTGTGATCCTGCCAATGTATGAACCAGCGCCCGAGGCGCCAGCAAAACCAACTTAACATTATGGAGCAATTCCAGCTTAGTGTCCTGGACATTGGGATCATGTTGACATACGCTGTACTGATTATCGGGTACGGCATTTACCACGGCAAACGCAACAGTTCGGAAGATTACTTCCTGGCCGGGCGGGGAATGCCCTGGCCGATCGTCGGCATCGCCCTCTTTTCTGCCAACATCTCCAGTTCTACCCTGATCGGCCTGGCCGGGGACGCCTATAAAACCAACATTCACGTATACAATTATGAGTGGTTTGCAGTGGTCGTCCTCATTTTTTTCTCGATCTTCTTCCTGCCGTTCTACCTGAAATCCGGGGTATATACCATGCCGGAATTTCTGGAGCGGCGATATGACCGGCGTTCCCGTTACTATTTTTCTTTCATAACCATCGTCGGCAACGTCATGGTGGACACGGCGGCCGGCCTGTACGTAGGCAGTATTGTGCTGAAGCTGTTGTTCCCCTCATTGCCGTCCTGGCAAATTATCCTGTTGCTCGCCATCGCGGCGGCGGCTTATACGATCCCCGGGGGGTTGAACTCGGTCATACAGACTGAAGTGGTGCAGGCTATCCTCCTGGTCATTGGTTCTATCCTGCTGACCTACTACGCGTTCCAGGAGTTTGGCGGCGGCTGGGGTGCCATGATGGCGGCGCTGACCGAAAAGATACAGGCCGGCGGCGTGGCTTCAGTGGAGGAAGCCAAAGCGCTGGGGCATTACGCTCCCGGCAATGCCCGGGAGGCGTTCAGCCTGGTGCGCCCCTCCAATGATGAGTTCATGCCCTGGTACGGCCTACTGACCGGGGTGCCTCTGCTGGGCTTTTACTTCTGGGCCAACAACCAGTTTATGGTGCAGCGGGTGCTGGGTGCCCGCGACCTGAACCACGGCCGCTGGGGCGCCCTTTTTGCCGGCCTGCTCAAGCTGCCGGTCATCTTCATCATGGTGGTTCCCGGCACGCTGGCCCTGCTGATCTTTTCCGACCTGGATATTTCGGGCCTCAATTATATCACCGGGGACGGGACGCCCTGCCAGGACCTGTCGCAATGCGCCAACCTGACCTACCCGGTATTGCTGATGCAACTGCTGCCCTCCGGCGTCCTCGGCCTGGTAGTCGCCGGGTTGCTGGCGGCCATGATGTCGTCGGTCTCTGCTACCTTCAACTCTGCTTCCACCCTGATCACCATGGATTTCGTACGCAACATTCGCCCGACGCTGACCAGCCAGCAACTGGTCCGGGCCGGGCAGGTCGCCACGGTCATCCTGGTCGTCCTGGCGGCAGCATGGGTGCCTTTTATCGAGAAAGTGTCCGACTCCTTGTGGCAGTATCTGCAGCTCGTCATCAGCTACACGGCACCGCCGGCGGTGGCCACCTTCATACTCGGGTTGTTCTGGAAGCGGGCCAGCGCCACCGGCTCGATCGTCAGCCTGCTTTTTGGCTTCTTCTTCGCTATTTTCATGCTCATTTTGCAGGTTTACGTCAACAGCCTGGGAGAAGGCGCCGAACCGGCGGGCTGGATCCAGGCGCTTACGGGCATCCATTTTCTGCTGATGGCTTTCATCATGTGGATACTCTGCCTGCTGGTCCATGTCGTCGTCAGCCTGAACACGCCGGCCCCCTCCCGGGCGCAGGTCGAAGATTACACCTGGGAGCAGAAGATATTCCGGGAAGAGACACAGGAACTGAAGGCTCTTCCCTGGTACAAGAACTACCGGGTGCTCGCGGTCTTGTTGCTGATCGTTACCGCCATCATCGTGGGCTATTTCTGGTAGAAAGGCAATGCTACGCGAACAGAAAACGGGGCAGGGCTTTCCTGTCCTGTTTTTTTGTTTTACTTTCGGCCTAACGCATAAAAATTCAATAAGTGATTCAGGCACGCAATATTCACAAATCCTACGGTAAACTGCATGTGCTCAAAGGAGTGGACCTGGAAATAGGCAGGGGAGAGGTGGTCTCCATTGTGGGCAAGTCGGGTGCCGGAAAGAGTACCCTGCTTCACATCCTCGGCACGCTGGATAAAGCCGACACCGGCAGCCTGCTGATCAACGGTGAGGACATATCCCGGCTGAGCGAGAAAAAGCTGGCCGGCTTCCGCAACCAAAATATCGGCTTCGTCTTTCAGTTCCACCACCTGCTGCCCGAATTTACGGCCCTGGAGAACGTACTCATCCCCGCTTTGATCGGCAAGCAGCCGGAGGGCAAAGCGCGCGAAAGAGCCGGCCAGTTGCTGGACTACCTGGGCCTGTCGGATCGCCTGGCCCATAAACCCTCCCAGCTTTCCGGAGGAGAACAGCAGCGCGTGGCCGTCGCCCGTTCTCTGGCCAACCAACCTGCCATCGTTTTTGCCGATGAGCCTTCGGGCAACCTCGACTCGGCCTCCTCCCAGGAACTGCACCAGCTGCTCTTTGACCTCCGCCGGGATTTTCAGCAGACGTTCGTTATCGTAACTCACAATATGGAACTGGCCGCCATGAGCGACCGATGCCTGGAAATGAAAGACGGCCGCCTGGATTGATTTCTTTGAAGGGAGAAAACATGAACCAGTCTAATCATGCAAGCATTATTAGTCGTAGACATTCAGAACGATTTTTGCCCGGGGGGCGCTCTGGAAGTGCCCAATGGCGATGAGGTGATTCCCGTTGCCAACGAGACAATGAAAAAGTTCCCGCTGGTAGTGGCCACCCAGGATTGGCACCCCGCCAACCACGGGAGTTTTGCCGCCAATCACCCCTGGAGGCGGCCCGGAGATGTGATCCGGCTCGATGGCCTGGAGCAGATTTTGTGGCCCATGCACTGCGTACAGGGCAGCTTCGGGGCGGAATTTGCCCGCGAACTGGATACCTCCAGGTTTCAGGAAGTCTTCGTCAAAGGCACGGACCCGCAGATCGACAGTTACAGCGGTTTTTACGACAACGGGCACCGGAAGTCGACCGGCCTGGGGGAATATCTCCGGGAACGAGGCGTTGAGGAAGTCTTCATCCTGGGCCTTACCCTGGACTATTGCGTCAGGTTCTCCGTCCTCGACGCTTTGGAACTGGGTTTCAAAACTCACTTGATCATCGACGGCACACGGGGAGTCAACCTCTCGGAAGGAGATTCTGATATGGCCGTTGCGGAAATGAGCGAAAAAGGTGCTATCATTGTGACATCGGGTGAAGTGTGAACAAACGGAAAAACATTACCGCAACCAGTAAAACCTACAGCTATGATGCAAGAAACCATGCTGTCATCAAAGCAACTGATCCAATTGGAAGACCGCTACGGCGCCCACAATTATCACCCTCTGCCTGTCGTCCTGTCCAGAGGCGAAGGCGTTTACTTATGGGATGCCGAAGGCAAAAAATACTACGATTTCCTCTCCGCCTATTCTGCCGTCAACCAGGGCCACTGCCACCCCCGGATCGTCCGGGCGTTGGCCGAACAGGCCCAAAAGCTGACACTGACCTCGCGGGCATTCTACAACGACGTCCTGGGGCCGTACGAAAAGTACATCACCGAATATTTTGGATACAGCCGGATACTGCCGATGAATACCGGCGTGGAGGCTTGCGAAACAGCAGTAAAGCTCTGCCGGAAATGGGCATATGAAGTCAAAGGCGTGCCCACCAACCAGGCAAAGATCATCTTCGTTTCCGGGAATTTCTGGGGCCGCTCTCTGGCGGCTATCTCCTCTTCGGTGGACCCCAACACCACCCGGAACTTCGGCCCCTACCTGCCGGGCTACGTCATCATTCCCTACAATGACCTGCCCGCCCTGGAGGAAGCCCTGCAGGATCCCCATGTGGCAGGCTTCATGACGGAGCCTATCCAGGGCGAAGCGGGCGTAGTGGTTCCCGACGAGGGCTACCTGCGAAAAGCCTATGAGCTTTGCCGGCAAAACAATGCCCTGTTCATCGCTGATGAAGTGCAGACCGGCATCGCCCGGACCGGCAAGCTGACGGCCTGCGAGCACGAAGGCGTCCGGCCCGATATCCTCATCCTGGGCAAGGCGCTCTCCGGAGGGGTATTCCCCGTCTCGGCAGTACTGTCCGACGACGAAGTGATGCTGACCCTCAAACCCGGCCAGCACGGCTCCACCTTCGGCGGCAACCCGCTGGGCTGTGCCGTGGCCATGGAAGCCCTGGAAGTGGTCCGGGATGAAAAGCTGGCCGAAAATGCTACCCGGCTGGGCCAGATTTTCCGCCGCCGGATGCAGGAAGACCTGGTAGAACGGTCGGGCCTGGTGCGGTTGGTCCGGGGAAAAGGCCTGCTCAACGGCATCGTTATCAACGATACGCCGGACAGCGAGACGGCCTGGAATATATGCCTGAAACTGGCCGGCAACGGGCTGCTCGCCAAACCGACCCACGGCAATATCATCCGCTTCGCCCCGCCGCTGGTCATGACCGAAGAACAAATAGAAGACTGCTGCGACATTATCGTGAAAACCATCCTCGGCTTTGAGTAGTAACCGGAGATGTTGATTTTTTTGTTAATTTGGCTGGCTCTGAGATAAGCTACCGGGCCTCTGCGTCGTTCGATAGGGATAAACCCGGCTTCGGGCCAACGGGAAATCTCGGGCGGCCAGGAGTTATTCGCCGTTGCCGCCGGCATTGGCAAAAAGCATTGGCCAGCAAACAGTAACCAGTAACTGCTCCGTGTCCCGGTGGTGGGATAACCGCACAACCCGGACTGCCGACGGCCCGAATCACAAAAAACAACACAATGTTAAAGAGACTTGCCCTGCTGTTGGCGGCGTGTATGGCATCCCTTCCGCTGATGGCACAACAGACTACCGTATTTACGGAAGCCAACGAAGCTTACAAAAACGGCGTGATCCTTTTCGAAGAGGGCGTCTATGGGAAAGCCCAGTTGGAGTTCGAGCGGGCGGCCCGGTTGCTGCTCCCGGTGAATGAACCGGAAGCGGAGCTGCTGCGCTCCAAAGCACAGCTCAATTACGCCCGCTGTGCCGTGCGCCTTCAACAGCCCGACGGAGAGAAGCTCATCCTGGACTTCATCCGCACCGAATCGCCCAACCCCATGGCCAGCCAGGCGCTGGTGGAGGTGGCCGATTTTTATTACAACTCCAAAGAATGGGACAAGGCCATCGACTACCTTTCCGACGTGCCTACCCGGGGAATGACGCCGGAGCAGGAGTCGGCCGTGAAATTCAAACTGGGCTATTCGCTTTTCGTAAAAAAGCGTTTCAAAGAGGCGCTGGCCAATTTCCGGGACATCAAGGGCTTTGAAACGGATTACTACTATCCGGCCAATTACTATCTGGGGCTGTGTTATTTTTTCGAAGGCAGTTATGATGCGGCGCTGACGCAATTCAAGACCGTAGAGCGCTCCTCCCGCTACCGGCCCCACATCCCTTACTACCAGGCCCAGATCTACTTCGCCGAGCGCCGCTACGACGAGCTGATCGCCTACGCCCGCGTCAAGGCCGACGACCCTTCCGTCCGCAAACAGATGGAGATCAAACAGCTCCTGGGGCAGGCCTACTTCGAAAAGGGCCAGTACGCACAGGCGTTGCCCTATCTTCAGGCTTACGCCGAAAGCACCGGAAAACTCAGGGAGGAAGAACTTTATCAGATCGGCTATACGTACTACCAGGTCGGCGATCCCGGCAAGGCCATCACCTACCTCAAAGACCTGTCGACTGTGGACTCTGAGATCGGCCAGCACGCCATGTATATCCTGGGCGATTCCTACCTGCGGCTCAACCAGCGCGCCAATGCGCGGGCCGCTTTCGGCAATGCCAAGCGGATGGCCTACGACGCCGGCATCCAGGAGGAGGCCCTCTGGAACTACGCCAAGCTTTCCTATGAGCTGAACGACCCGCGGGAGGCCATCATCGGCCTGCGCGAACTGCGCCCCACTTCCCGTTACTTCATTCAGGCCCAGGAACTGATGAGCGAGATTTTCCTCAATTACCGGGATTACCAGCAGGCCATAGAAATCCTCGCGTCTATACCGAACAAAACGCCCAAGCTGCAGGAGACCTATCAGAAAGTTACCTACCTGCGGGGGCTCCAACTGCTCCAGAACGGCGATAAGGAGAACGCCAAGAAGTATTTTGAACAATCGATGGATATTTCCCTGGATACCCGTACCCGGGCCCTGGCCGTCTACTGGCTGGGAGATATCGCCCACCGCGATGAGGCCTTCGAAGCCAGCAACCGGCTCATGAGCCAGTTCCTCACCCTGGCGAAGACCCAAAGCAACCTGCCGGACGAATCCTCCATTTATACTGCCAATTACACCCAGGGGTACAACTACCTCAAACAGAACAACCATGCCGCTGCCCTCGGCTTTTTTGAGGACGCCGTCCAGGGCATTGAGCGCAACAGCCCCTTCATCCGGAATGAAAAAGTGAAGAACCAGGTACTGGGCGATGCCATCCTCCGGGCCGGCGATTGCCTGTTCAAGCGCAACCAGTATGCCCGCGCTATTCAATACTATGACCAGGCCGTCAATAAGCGATACAGCGGTTTTGTTTACGCCCTTTACCAGAAAGCCGTGATCGAAGGCCTGATGGGGCGCACCACCAATAAAATCCTCGCTCTGGAGCAACTGGCCAAAAACTATCCGGACTCCGAATACGCCGATGACGCCCTCCTCCAACTGGGCGCCACCTACCAGGAAATCGGCCAGCTCAGTAAGGCGTCAGAGCCGCTCAAAGAACTGCTGAGGCTCTACCGGGGCAAATCCGAACTCATCCCCAAAGCGCTTATCCGGCTGGGGTTGATCAGCTATAACCAGGGCAACCTCGATGCCGCCATCAGCTACTACAAGCAGGTGTTTGCCAACAACCCGGACGAGGGCGACTCCAACCTGGCGCTGGCCGCCCTGGAAGAAATTTACGTAGACGACCTGGGGCAGGCCGACAATTACTTCGCCTTCCTCGAATCCGTCCGCGGCAGCGTAGGAGGGGAGGTGCGCGACTCGATCAACTTCCGGGCGGCGGAATCGCAGTTCGAGAACTCCAACTACGAGCGGGCCGTTGCCGCCTATACCGACTACCTGCGCAAATTCCCCCGGGGTGCCTACGTCCTGCCGGCCCAGTACCACCGCGCGGAGTCGTACAGCGTACTGAAGCAATACACCCAGGCGCTGGCCGATTACGAGGCAGTAGCCGACCGCGGCCCCAGCCCCTATTACGTGAAGGCACTGGAGAAGGCCGCCATTATCGCTTACAACCATTCTCAGGATTTTGCCAGGGCCTACAGCCTGTATACCAGATTGGAACAGGTGGCCACCAACCCGGATATGCGGTTCGAGGCCCAGCTTGGAGCGTTGCGCAGTGCTTACCGCTCGGGCAAGACCGACGGCATAGCAGAACTGGCGCGCAAGGTGGCTGACAACCCCAATGCTACCCAGTTGCAGGTCGCTACCGCCCAGTTCTACCTGGGCAAGATTGCGTTTGACAAGGGCGATTACAACAACGCCCTCACCGCCTTCGACGAGGTGATCCGGCTCAGCGACAATGAGCAAACCGCTGAAGCCCGCTATCTCAAAGCCTATATCTACTACCTGCGGCGCGACCTGGAGACGGCACAGCAGATCTGCATCAACGCCAATAAGGAAAGCTCAGGTTACCCCTATTGGGTGGCCAAGAGCGTCATCCTGCTCTCCGATATCCTGCAGGAAAAGGGCGACCTGTACAACGCCCGGGCCGCCCTGGAAGCTTTGCTGGAGAACTATACCGGCGACCAGGAACTGATCAGCGAGGCCCGCCGCAAGCTCGATGCCATCAACCAGCGCATCAACCAGTCCAGCCGCCTGCGGACGGGCGGCGACCCGAATACCCTGGAAATGGATGACGGGAATTGAACCTGAAAGGAGCGCGGGCCCCGCAAGTCTGCTGGGCAGGCTCTCCAGGGCTTGCCCCGATGCAATATCGGGGCCCGCGAAAACCTGCTTCCGGCAGGTTCTTAAGCATTCAGTTAGTTGACGCTTAAAAAAATCAACGGACCACTATGAAAGTTTCAAAAAATATATCCCTGCTGTTTTTCCTCTCCTGCCTGGCGGCCCTGGCTTCCGCCCAAACCCCGGACCTGCCGGCAGAACAGATAGACATCATCAAGAGCTTCGACGCCCGCCTGGAAGCTACCGACCGGTTCCAGGTTGACCCCGAGCTGCCGCCCCTGGACACCTCCACCCGCCGCCTGGACTATCAGGTGGCTACCAAGGCCCTGGAAGTGGAGTACCTGCCGCCCAAGATTCGGCCCCTGGCGATGAGCGGAGAGGATGTTCCCGAAAGCTACAACGGTTACCTCAAGTTCGGGGGAGGATTCCCGGCATCCTTATACGGCAATGGATTTTACAACTTTTCCAACAGCGAGAACTTCAACCTCGGCCTTTCCGCCCTCCACCACTCGGCCAACAACAACAAAAGCGTCGAGAACCAGCGCTTCTCCTTCACCAAAGTCGGCGCCGACGGGACCTACCAGCACGACCTGGGCTTTGCCGTCAATGCGGGCCTGGGCTTTACTTCCGATGTGGTTCACTTCTATGGCTACAACGAGGTGGCCGAGGCCCTGGAGGAGGAGTATGCCTTCGAAAAAGATGAGGTGCGCCAGCGCTTTTCCATCTTCGACGCCAAGGCCAGCATCTATAACGGCGTGCGTACCGAAGCAGACTTCAACTACCATGCCGGCGTCAAAATGTATTTCATGGACGACAACTACGCCGCCCGGGAAAATGGCTTCGACCTGCTCATCCGGGGCACTAAGTGGTTCGACGCCTCCCATCCTCTGACCATCGAGCTGCAGACGGACTTTACGTCCTACAAAGATACTGCCAAGCAAAGCCTGAACAACTTCTTCCTCCGGCCGAGTTATACCTACCACGCCGAGTCCTTCAAGGCCAAGGTCGGCCTCAATGTCGCCTCTCACGACGACGAGTTTTTCTTCTTTCCGGACGTAGAGCTTTCCGCCATCATCCTGAAGGGCCTGCTCGGGGCTTACGTGGGCGCTACGGGCACCCTGCAAAAGAACACCTTCCGCTCCCTGAGCGACTATAACCCCTTCATCAGCTCCCGCATCATGGTGGAGAACAGCCAGTATTACAATTTCTACGGCGGCGTGCGCGGCACCATCCAGCGCATCGACTACGACGGGCAGGTGGGCTACAAATCCGTGAACGACCTGGCGCTGTTCCTGCTACCCGACGTGAACGACACCATCCCGCGCTTCGACGTGCTGTACGACACGGCAAACATCTTCTTCATCAAGGGTTCCGTCACCGCCCCCCTCTTCCACGGCTTCGAGCTGACCGGCGCCGTCAGCCAGAACTTCTTTTCCCTCGACCGGGAGGAAAAGGCCTGGCACCTGCCTTCCTTCACCCTCAACGTGGGCGCCCGCTACACCAAGGTGGTAGACGAAAAGGCGGGAAGCACCCTGATACTGAAAGGCGATTTCTTCCTGGAAAACGGCGTCCCCTACCGGGACGACGACGGCAACGCCCAGAACCTCAACGGCCTGTTCGACATCAGCCTGGGCGCCGATTTCTTTTTCGTGGAGAACATCGGCGGCTTTGTTCAAATCAACAACCTGGCAAACAACAAGCGCGAGCGCTGGCATCGGTACCCGACGTTTGGGATCAATGCGCTGGTGGGGCTGGTGGCGCGGTTTTGAGGGGAGATGGGGGGAGTGGTGTACGGTGTACGTGGCGGGCGGGGGGATGCGGTATACGGCGATGGGGTGGACATCAAAAATTTTAGCCGGCTCGCAGAGACGGTCATTAATCGCACATCACAAATCGGTTTCCAGATATCTCCCAAAGTGCAACAAAGAACGTTCTCCGCCCCGGCGGGTCGCTACCTGAAGGCCGATAGGCAAGCCGTCTGTATCTTCGGCAACAGGGATTACGAGGACAGGGTGCCCGGAAAGGTTGAAAGGGCAAACATAAGGCAGCGTATTTTGCCAATAGGGGACGGAACGGCCATCGGAATCCCAGATTGGAGTTCCGGTCATTCGATGGGTAAAAGCGTTGGTAGCGGCAACCGGGCAGATCAGGAAATCGTAGTTTTCAAAAAACGTTTCCAGGCCTGAAACGACTTCTTTTTGAATGGAATAAGCGCTGCTGAGCAACTTGCCCTTATCGGTTATCCCTTGGGCGATATAGGGTCCGAAGAACGGGCCGGAGAATGGAAGGTATCGGAAGCAGGCTCTGACGGGCCATTTTAGGAACGCCGGGATAGCCTGGCCGATCATTTGCCCGAAGAGGACGGCCCATGCCTGGAAAGCCTGCGTCCAGTCGGTTTCCGGGCTATCCTCTTTGGCCAATATTCCTTTTCCCGAGATTTTGTAAACCAATTTATTCAAAGCCTCGTATGATTTGCCGTCTGCCTGGTGAGGCCCGAATCCGTTTGTCCAGGCAACGGAATAGCTTTGCAGGTTTGGCAAAGGGAGCTTTGAAGACGGCCGGGCTTCCCGGATTGCCTGGTATCCCAATTCGAGGCCGTTTACGCTCCGGGCCATAGGCCCTACCCCTACCAACCGGCGGAACGATTCCGGTTGCTTCCCGAATGGAGGGCGCAGGCCTTCCAGCGGAACCTGCCCGGCAGTGGGTTTGAGGGAAAATACGCCACAAAAATGAGCAGGAATTCTAAGAGAGCCGCCGCTGTCGCTGCCGAAATCCAAAGGCGTAAAACCGGCGGCTACAGCAGCGGCGCCTCCGCCGGAACTGCCCCCTGGTGTGTAATCCAGGCGATGGGGGTTATTGGCTCTTTTGTAGATGAAGCCCCGGGTCTGGTGGTCGATCAGCAGTGCCGGGTTGTTGGTTTTGCCCAGGATGATGGCACCGGCATTTTCCAGTTTGTTGACGATGGTTGCGTTATTGTGGGTTTGGGACAGGAATCTGGGGCGAAAGTTCGCAGTCGTGTAGCTGCCCCGGTAATCAAATGCTTCCTTAATAGTTACGGGGACGCCGTGCAGCGGGCCCCAGTCTTTTCCCTGCTGCAGGGCTTCATCTGCTGCCTTTGCCCTTTGCAGCGCTGCTTTTTCGAATACCTGAACCAGAGCATGTATATCCGGGTTCAGCCTTTTGATCCTTTCCAGGAAAAAAGCGACGGTTTCCCGGCAGGATGTCTTCCCGGATTTGATATCCGCAGCGATCTCACTGGCCGTCATCCGGTTGTCGTTTGATGCCAGGCTCTTTTCGTGTTTATTCATTTTCAGGCGTTAATATTTAATAAGTTTGAATAACTCGTGCGCCAATGGCTTTTCCCACTATCAAGGTTCCCGGATGAAAGGCAGTGCCGCATTGGTTCCATTATAATCGGGCGCTTCTACCAATTCGCGGAATTTCCGGAGCGACTGCACGGGCCCGATGCTCAGCGCCCAATTTACCATCCAGGCGGGGATCAGGCCGCCGGGGTCGGCTTTCAGGAAATACTCCACTTCAACCTGCCTGCCTTCCAGCGGCCGCAGCCGGAAATTGGATTCGGCGGTTTGTACGCGGACGTGCTTTGAGGTTTCGGGCAACAAATCCGGTGCGGCAGTTGCCAATGAGAATACTTCCAGGGTTTCGGGGTTTTGAAAGGTGGTGCAGCGGAAAATAAACTCCCGGTCGGACAAGGGCCAGGGGAAGTCGGACAAGTTGTAATAACAGAACGACTGTTCCGAATCCCCCTCGATAACGCTTCCCGCCTTGCATTTATACACCCAATCCGGGAAGCGGGCGGCATCCGAAATGACTTTGACTGCTGCGCTCAGCGATGATTCTACGATCAGGGTAGCCTTCAGCTCCTTGATCTTGCTGTCCGGGGATTCGCGGTAGTACACCTTTATGCCTTCTGTTTCTTTTTGGAATTGCCATTGCTGGCATAGAAGAATAGTGTGTTCTAACAGCGCCAAAAGCAATAAGATGATTTTCTTTTTGGGCATTCTTCAGGTATATGGTTACCAGTTGTGTTAGTTAAATTCTTCGACGCCTGGAATTTGGGCATTCCCCACGCCGCCTCCCAGCCTCCTAAAGGAGTAGCAGCCTCCCAAATGCCCAAATTCCGGAGTTCTGTCAGAATTAGCACGACCGGTATGGTTTTGTGGTTATACAGGTACATTTCATGTGCTATTGTCCGCTATTGCTGCCCAATAACGGTTGACCCGCCCTCGCTTACCATTCGGATACGGGTGGAGTAAATGCCGGTATCGCTATAGGTGCCGGCTTTTATCACCATCTGCGCCCCATCCCAAATCTGGTAAAAACTGTAAGCGTCGTTGACCGTCCGGAAAGGTTTACTTCTTGTGCCGGTTCTCGGGCTAGTAGGCGGGATTACGCCATTGTCGCTATCCACATAAACGTTTCGGCTGAAATGGTGAAGAGAAAATTCGTCGGAGCAAGCCCAGGCGAAAGTATACCAATTGGTCAGTACATGGAGTTGCCCCCTGATATTGGGGGCGCTGCCATCGTCCAGGTTCCAGACGGTAAGCCCTTCCGGAGTTTGGGAGCCGAAGCCGCCGATGCCGCCCAGGCAGTTTTTGCAGGTGTTGTCGAAAGTGTAACTGAAGTAGTTTTCCAGGCCATAATTATTGAAAGAATGCTGAACCTCCCGCCAGGTGTGCGTTTCGAAAACGTGTATGCCGTCAGTGGGGTTGGGGCCGTCGCCCTGGCCCAGGCAGCCGCCGGTGCCGCATACGACGTAGAGCAGTTCGCCGCTGCGCGAGAACTCTCCTCCCTGCATGTGGCGGAGCTGCAGCGTCGAGCCGTCTGAGTTTTTAAGCGTATAACTCTCCAGGTAAGTTATGACGTCGTGGTTACCGGAGTTGGGGTCAGTAAAAATTGACCAGTCGACTTCATAACGGCGCAATTTGTCCGGATGGTTAGACGACGAATAGATATACCCATCCGTGCCGACGGCACACCAGCCTCCGTGAGCGCCGCCCCTTAATTTCGCATAATTGACGTATGCCAGGTTATCTGCCCGGAAGCAGAGGATTACCGGGGCCTCGGCCCCTTCGGTTACGGGGACGAGGATGTAATCCACGCCTTCGTATTCGTAGTGGTCGGGGTCTCCCCAGTGCCAGTAATTGTTGTTTCGCAGAATTTGCACGTCGCTCATAGCCACCTTGTCCACGCCAGGCGTCTGTTCATTGATGCCCGCGCCCAGCTCCCGGCTTTTGGGAATGCGCCACATAATACCGTTGCTTTCGTCCTGTGGCGTCATGGTAAAGAACCAGTTCGCCCCGTCGTTGGTTACGCCCTGCATTTCGGTGTCGTTGGGGAACCAGGGGAGGTTGCCCGCGTCCCGGGGGAATTGGCCCTGGGCCAGGTAGTACCCTTCAAAATCCCGAAGTAGGAGGTTTTGGGCGATGGCCAGGTGGCAGAGATAGGTGGTTAAAAATAGTAATATGCTGGTATTCTTTTTCATGGCGTTGGGTTTATTGCGGTTGAATTAAAAGAAGCACCAATCCCTCGCCAGCCTCCAGGCTGGAGAGTGCTTTGCCAATAATGGCCCCCCGGCTTTTCTTCCTTTTCCGGGCTTTCATCACATGCCCCGGAATGTCGCTGGAGGTCAGCAGGTCGCCGGGTTTGATCTTCCCATTCTTCGTTGTAGCCTTCACGTAAACCCGCCCCCACAGCGAAACCAGCTCGTCGCCCTCCAGCACTTCCTTTTGCTCCAGGGTGATCCCGGGGCGGACGCCGCCTGCCCCGCTGATCACGCCGGCTACCCTCGGGTCATAGGGACTGGAACTGACTTTTAGCTTGCCCGCCGATTCGTCATCGATGACGACCAGGCTGCCGGGTTCCAGGCTGCCGGATTTTTTGACGTTGAAGTATTCGGCGCCGTCGCCGCCGCCGTTGATTTGAAGTACGTCTACTTCGACTTTGCCGGTAAAAACAGAAGGCCTTCCATTTCCTCTCAGCTTGGTGCCTCCTCCAAGGCTCAAAAACCCATAATGGTTTTCAGGAGGGTCATTGGCGTTTCCTGCAAGGTGCAACCTGATTTCCTCCTGGTTGCCCTGGGTGGTTATTCTTAGGCCATTGTCATCTGAGGTGGTATGAAGGTGGAAGGGGGATCCTGGGTTGCTAACCCCAATTCCTACATTACCGGAAGAATTAATTACAAAATCGTGTTTCCCATTATCAGGGCGGTCTATAACAAAATTGTCTTCCTGATCTCTGTCGCCCATTACAACAACCCACATTCTGTCGCGATTTTGATCATAGCTTAAGATTTGATTGTCATGGGTGGGAGTAGTAGCAAAGAATCTCAGCTTATAGTGATTGCCCATGCCGGTTACCCTCATTGTGCCCAAAACCTCTAAAGGGTCAGCGGGGTCGCTGATTCCGATCCCTACTCTATCCGGGTAAAAAATGTCGGATGAACCTTCCCTTTTCTCCCAGTGGGCATTTCCCGAGTTTTCAGCATAAAGCGCATACGGCACCGAAAGCAACCTCGCCTTTTCGCCAATATCCAGAAAATCAGTGCCGCCGTTTTTATCGGCCTTGACCTTGAGATAATAGGCGCCATTTTGCCAATCGATGGCGGAAAGATTGTCATCCGTATCCCCTTCTCCTACGGATATGGCAAATAAGCCCTTATGCGTTTCCACGCCAAAATGTTCTTCCTGGTAAACAGCGGAATCTTCCCGCAGGATGGTGATCTGTACGCTAATCTCGCCGTCTTCAATGGGTTCGCCGTCGGCGTTGCGGACTACGGCCTGGTAGGTGAAGGCGTGGGGTGCCTGGGCATTGATAAGGGTTGTAAAGCCAAGCATGAAGGCGAAAGTCGAAGTTAGTATGTATTTCATGGCAGGTTTAGATTTTTAGTTGAGTGATAAAATTTTCGGGATTGGGTAAAATCCGTTGAAATTTCGGTGCAAATGGGGAGCGGACCCCGCAATGCTGCGGGGCAGGCTCTTCAGGTTCGCTGGATAGATCAACGGATTTAACCCACTACCAACAGTTGCAGCGGTGTTTTTTGCTGTGGATGAGGGATTTGCCCTTTTAGAAAGGGCGCGACGAGAAGAAAAATTACCGCTAAAAACAGGGTTCTTTTTATATCGAAAAGAAGTATGGCATAATCTTTCATGGTGAATACGTTTGAATAGGGTTAAAAGAAATTACCGGTTGTCCACCTTCAGCACCCTGCAGGCCGGGTATACTTTCCCCCCCTGCGCAAACCGCAGCAGATACAAGCCACCCGGCAGCCGACTCATATCCAGTTGCATATCGCCGGTTGCTATTTCCACGGTCCGGATCGCCTGTCCGGAAGGGCTGAATAAGCTGGCCGTAACCGGGTGGGAGAGGGGCGCCTCCAGGCGGATGTTCAGGGCCTGGCTGACGGGGTTTGGGAAAACGGTTAAACCCAGTTCGCATAAAGAAAACAGGTCTTTTGTTCCCGTATCTATGTCCTCATCCGGTTGCTGGAAACCTTCCGTCAGGATGATGTCGGCGCCCGGCGTTTCACGGGTTTGAACCGCTACTTCGCCGACGGTATAGCTGATGCTGAGGTTGGCGCCGGCGTTCACGCCATGCCCTCCCGCTGTTGCGATGGCTTGCCGGCCGAGCTGGAGCTGGGCGGTGGCGAAAAGGGGGAGGAGGAGGAATAAGAGGGCTGAAATATTACGATTTTTCATGTTGCAGGTTTTGATGGTGAGTTGATGTGTGGTTTAGGGGGTGTTGGCTGTTTGCTACTCGCTGTTCGCTATTCGCTGTTGGCTGTTCGCTGTTGGCAATTCGCAATTCGCTATTCGCTACTCGCTTTTGGCGGTTCGCTTAGGGGGCTATTACCACTCTCTTTTTCGCGACCAGCCGGCCGTCTGGCGCGTAAATCCCCAGGAGATAGGCACCCGCTTGCAAATGGCTTACATCAATTGTTTGGGAAAAAGCGCGGGCGTTTTTTCTAACGGCTTCCCTGCCCTTCAAATCATACAGGCGAATGGTGGCCGGCAGGCTGATTCCCCGGGGCAATTCAATGGAAAACTGTCCTTTGTTTGGGTTGGGATAAAGCGAAAGCTCCGGAACGGGCGCCGGCATTTCCGTTGCATTGACAAGAGTAGTATCGGTGTAGATTTCAATGGAGTTCAGGTGCAGGCTGTCCCAGTTGAACCCTCCGGAAATAAAGAGTTGGTTTCCCCACACCGCAGCGGAGGCGCCTACTCTGGGCGTTTCCATATATTCTACCTCCCATTCGGGGTTGTCATTGGAAGGGTCGTATATATGTAAGGCGTTGGTTGGATCCTCCACAGACAGATTGTCGTCGACCGTACTGCCTCCGGCGAAGCAGGCTTTGTTGCCCAGGGTTGCAGCTGCAATTAACATAGCCTCGACGGGAAAGGTGGCGGGGGAATCCCAGTTCATGCCGTTGAGGCCATAAATATCGACAACATCAGAGTCGTTGGAAAGCGGGTCAGTTCCTCCGGCAAACAGGATCTTGTCGCCGGCTGTCGTGGCGGAAAGGAAAAACCGGGGCTGCGACAGGTAAACCGTATCCCAGCTATCATCGGCTGCATTATAAATGTCGACCCGGCTGCTGGCTTCCGTATTATTTTTCACGCCGCCGGCAAAGAAGGCTTTATCCCCGGCTACCGTTGCTGCCATAGCCATCCTGGCTTCGCTTAGCGCGTCATACTCCCAGCCTCCTCCACCCGAAGTATCGTAAATCTCCACCGTGCCGGAAGGAAAGTAGTTTGGGTAGCTGATCGTCCCTCCGCCGGCAAAGAACAGTTTGCCTCCTACGGCGGCGGCAGATAAAGCCGCCCTGGGTTCCAGGAGGTTCATCGTGCTCCATTCGCCGGTGGAAGCATCGTATACATCGATCTGATCCGAAATCCCTCCGAACAGGTCGCCGCCGCCGGCAAAATATACTTTGCTGCCGAGGACGGCCGTGCCCATAAACGCCCGGGCTTCGCTAAGAGTGGTATCCGACCAGGTTCCCGCTTCGATATCGTAGATTTCCACAGAATTGATGGGCTGAAAACCGGAAACCAACCCGCCGGCAATGATCAGTTTGCCTTCGACGATGGCCGAGCTGTGGTACCAGCGGCCGGTTTGCATGTTGATCTGGGTCCATTGGGCGGTGGCGATTCGGCATGTTCCCAGGCATACGAAAATGAGTAATAGTTTATTTTTCATATTGTTGTATTTTATAATTGAAGTATACTATACTTGTCCGGAAGAGCCAGGGTGCCATTTATGTTGCACCCTGGCTGTCTAATTGGTTTTTTGGATGTCCTGCCTATAAGCCCCCCTCCAAACATGCTCTCAATCCCCCTCCCGCCTTTGCGGCGCTACGGCGGGCGGAGAAAGGGGGGGAGTGGCAGATACAGGGCTGCGGAATGCAGCGCAGCGTTTGCAAATCCTGTTCTCCATCCCCGCAAGGCTCCTCATCCTGTAAATCTTGTAAATCCTGTCTTCTCAGCCCCCCTCGATCCCCCCGAGGGCAGAGGTGATCGGTTCTGGATAGAAAAGCTTCGGAGAAGCCAAATGTTGTTTGGAAAACCACTAAAAATACTTGGCTACATTTCGCTACTCCGTAGCTATTCTTAACGCTCGGCACCAATTACTACCAACATTAAGCTCCTCCGGAGCCATGCTGAATCTGCCCCGAGGGGGGAAGCCGCTAAAACAGTGCTGCGGGATGCCCCCCAATCCTGCCCATCCTGTCTGTTACTGGCGCACGCCCCGGTAATACACTTTCACCGACGACACCGCGTCGTTCCAGCCGTAGTCCCTGAACTTATACACGATGTCAGAACCGGTCACTGTAAAGGTAGCGCCCCGGTATGCCGTATGCTCGAAGAAGACGAGCTTCCAGCCTTCGGGCACCGAGCAGGAAGAGACGTTGTCGCCCCACCCGTAATCGTGCAAATTGGAGATGCTGTAGGTGATAGTGGCGGACTTGCCCCGGCATCCGTCGTGTTCGAAGATTTGGGGGGCGTTGAGGGCAGGTGCAGCGCTAGTTAGTATTATAGTGAAAATGAAGGCGACGAAAAAAATGATGAGCCGTTTCATGTGATGGGGGTTTTTTGATTGAGAAAATAAGTGCCTCAGGTCAGCTTTGTCTCGCTTCCTGGAATCATTTCGAGCAATTATATGATTTGGTTGAGCATTGAGGCAATATTGGATGTGACGTAGAACAAGCTTTGGTAGATGTGTTCGTGAAATAAAAACTTATTGTGTGCTGCCCGGCAGCGACGATTTCGCATTCGGTTTGTCCTGGAGCTAATGTCATAATCAATACGCCATCCAGTACTATGTCGTAGGTTTTGTTCGTCGTCGAACTATTCGTCAGGCAGAGTCCTGCGGTATTGTTGACTTCGCAATCTGGCCGGGCGGGAGCAATCTCACAATGTTCGCCGGAAAACCCGTTGGTGCAGATGCAGCTGCCGTCTATGCAGCTTCCGCCGTTCAGGCAGGCTTGGTTCTCGCATTCGTCGACCTGGCAGGCTGGCGAGGTCAGGAGGAAAATAGAAAGTAAAGCAAAAATGAATTTTAGGTTGCTTGTTTTCATTGTTCAAGATTTTAGTTAATTGAAATTGGAAAAGTCGTTATACTCATGCGCCAGCAGTTGATTGGCGTTAGTGATTTGTCGTCGAGGTGTAATTACCCTTGCTCATTTCTGGTTTGTAAAGCGCTAAAAATCTCCGGCTGAATCCGTTTTGGAAATAAAGATTTCACCATCCGCATCCAGGTCGTAGGTAGCGGTACCCGTAAAAGCTAATCCGCCGTCAGATGTTTCAACTAATGAAATCGGGACTTCATAAAAATCATTGTCCATGTCGTAATATTTATCCCAGGCTATCGCCCCGGTATCATCGATTTTCAATACATACCCATGGAGGTATGCCGGCTCCTGTTCATGGTTAAAGGCAAAGGTTGCCAAAACAAAGTCCCCTTTCCTGGTTTTTATCATGACTAAATTGGCGCCGATTTTTTCACTTCCGCTTTTTGAGTAGGTTCTTTCCCATTCTACCTCCCCATTCACGTCAACTTTGTTTACGCCTATTTCGAGCCCTCCTCCTCCGGGGGCAACTTTTATGCCTGATATGATGTAGCCGTTATCGTTGGCTTGGGCGATGTTCCCGGCAAGAGACAATTTTTTCTTCCAGATCGTGCTTCCGTCTTTAGCGGTTTTGATTAGCTTGCTGTATCCGCCCCCGAATCCGGTGAGTATCACGAGGTCGCCGTTTTGGTCTTCAATAATATCGACGCCTTTCTCGCCATCCTCGGTTAAGACTTCTTCAAATATTGTATTGCCGGATTTGTCCAGGATAAGCAGGTATGCGCCAAGGGGCATCAGGTCGATATTCGTATTTCTCCCCCAGCCGACAAATACGCGATTTCCTGAACTATGGATTATGCCCGCTTTTAGCATGGTCGCCTCATTTCGGTAATTAATGGTTTTCGAGCTAAGTGTGTTGCCTTCGGAATCTACAGTCAAAATATATCCCGACAACCCTGCTGAGGTGTTTGCAGAACCGTAGATAAAATATCTATTCTCTTCGAAAGGCAGTATTTTTGAATATTCGGCAGCATCTTCAAACTGAGGGTACTCCTGGTAAACCCTTTGCGCGCCTGTATGGTCTACTCGGGTAAAAAAGGGTACCTGTCGGCCGATTGCATTACTGTGCCCAACGATTAAATAATGCGTTCCGCATTTCTGTAGAATGGAATGGCCTGTTTTCCCCGGCCCTCCAATTTTAGTGGAAAAGGTTTCATAAACAAAACTGCATTCTGATGGGTCTCCAAAATTATTTGGAATATCATCTTTTTTACATCCGAAAATGGAGAAAACGGCAAAGGTTAAAATTAATAGCAATTTTTTCATAGCTTATGTTTTAAATGAGTTAATGAGGTTCACTGAAGATTGACAAGAACCAAAACCATCCCCTCCCCCCCGTCATTCCCCGTCATGGCTTTGCCCACCACTGCCCCGTTGGCTTTGGAATAGTCTCTTGCGGACATAGCGAACCCAGGCTTAGGAGAAGTGGTCAGCATATCGCCCACTTCCACCTTGCCGGTTACTTTGACATATACCCGGCCCAGCATGGTCAGGGGGTAGTCGCCATCCAATACGTCTTCCTGGGATAAGGATATGCCGGGGTTGATCCCGTTGGCACCGCTGATCACGCCGGCTGCTTTTTTGTCGTAGGCCTCTGTTGTCCTTCGGATATTTCCGGGGTTGTTCTCGTCAATGACGACTACGTCGCCGGGTTCTAAATTTTCGAGGGAGTTCAGGTCTTCCTTTATGTCGCAGCCGCCAGTTATTTCAAGGCACCTTGTTTTTGTTGTGCCTCTGACATCTAATTTTTCGCCAGGATTGGGTGTCCCAATGCCAACATTCCCATTGTCTTTCACTACAAAGCTGCCTCCATGCACCCGTAAATCTCCTCCGTCGTTTTGTAAGTTGAGTTGCCCGATTCCGCCATCATGCCTGGCCATTATTTCGTTTCGGTCAATGACCAGGTTGTCTCCATTTATATCGCCAAGCAGCAGGCCGCCCCCGCCAGCTAAAGTTGCGTCAGGCTCATTGATGTGTAGTTTTGCCAGGGGGTTAATATTTCCAATGCCCACATTGCCGCCGGATTTGATATATATCCCCGTGCTTGTAGTTTCATTCAGGCTATTCCCGCTGGAAGTCACCAGGCTCAGGTTTTGTTCGGCATTGATTACGGCCAACTGCACTAAATTGTCCGATCCTCCGTATTCATTTATGAGAAAGGTGTTTTCCCCGGGGCGCCAGAACCTTGCCATTGTCGTTTTTCCCGTTTCTCCGGGAGCTTCGACATCCAGAAGAAAATTCGGCGTGTTTGTTCCGACGCCGATTTTCCCTTCGTCGTATGAAATGTCCGTGCCGTTTTTTACCCAATAGCTATCCCCCGAATTTTGAGCATACAACGCAACCGGCACCGCCACAATGTCAGCCGCCGGCCCCATCGGTTCGCCGTTCAGGTAAACCTCCAGTTGGAATTGCCCCGCGCTCCAGTCTATGTCGGAAAAGATGCCTCCGGAACACTGCATTCCCAATCCGATCTTTAAGTTGACGATGCCCCACTGGCCTGTGGGCTGATTTTTGTGCTCTTCGCAATAGATGGAAACGCCGTTTTGCAGGATGTCAATCTTGATGTCAACAGTGCCATTTTGGATGGGGCCGTTTGCATCTCTGACCACGGCCTGGTAATTGAATGCCTGTGGGATTTGGCTCGATAGAAGGAGAGGCAAAAGCCCCAGGGCGATAAGGGTGAATGGCTTTTTCATGTGATATGAGGTTTAAAGGTTTTGAAAGATGGTTTCTTTAGCTCTGTTTTTGACAATCTGATCCTGCTGGGTTTCCAGTGTGATCCCGCTTGGCTGAACCCGGCAGCGTCCGCCTACCCGCCAAACTGTCGGCACGGCAGGTATGGCAGGCAGGTTTGTCGAAGACGGTTTTCGCCGGCGGCATTACGGCAGCCACGCTGTTGCGTCTTGGATAAACGCTGCCGGGTTAATCATGCCGGAAACTGAGTGGAAACCCGGCAGGTTGAAGCGCCTCCGGCAAACGCCGCTCAACGCCGCACCATCAACTTGCCTGCGTCAATCTTTTTCCCGATTTGCACCTCCAGAAAGTAGAGGCCGTCCGGCAGTTGCGAAGTGTCCAGGGCCACCTCTGAGGTTCCTTGTTCTATTTCCCGCCTCAGCATCAACCGGCCCTGCGCGTTAAATAGCTGTAAGCTGCCGTTTTGCGGAAGGGGAAGTTCCCACCGAACCAACGCCTGGCCGCCTGCCGGGTTCGGAAAAAGGCGGAGGCTCGAATGGGAATGGGCTTCATAGGTGTTCACCGGGGGGCATAGCATGAGCGACTCCAGGGACCTTTCGGTCACAGTAAAATCGTGGGAGGCAGGCTCTGACCAGTTGCTCAACGCGCCGATGTTATTGACGGTTATCTGGCTGGTCCGGTCTTCTGATTCCAGCGAAATGTCGGAGGTGAAACATTGGAGGAAGCCCTGGCCGTTTTCGTTTACCCTTACGACAAAGGCATCCGTGTTTCCGTCCTGGGTGAAGGAACTGGACAAGCCGGCCAATAGGTATCTCTGGCTGTTTTCCGCCGCAAAACGATCAATGCTATAGAAGGACTCATTGCCGTCTTCGCCGTAGGCATGGGCCCATAGCAGGTTGCCCGCCGGGTCTATTTTGAAAAGCAGGGCGTTGGAACCATCCTGTCCGAAAGAATTCGTAGAGCCTCCGGCCAGCAGGTTGCCGTCATTACCCTGGATAATGAAATTGCAGGACTCGCTTTTCGGCCCGCCATATTTCCGGGCCCAAATGACGCCTCCTGTGGCGTTGACCTTGATGAGCAGAATGTCCAGGTCATCTCCGTTTACCAGGTTGTCTACGATAATGGCTTCGCCATTTTCAAGTACTTCGATAAATTTATCGCCCCGGCTGATATTCCCGTCGTCGTAAACTTTAGACCAGAGTAAATTTCCTGAAAAATCTAGCTTGGCTAAAGAGACATCCTGTCCGGACCCATCCAAGGCGTTAGAAGAGCCCACGATCAATAAGCCGTCTGTTGTCTCTTTGATTTTTTCGAAGACTTCTATGGAGGGTCCTTCGTCAAAAGCCTTTGCCCATAGAATCCCTCCGAGCGTATCCAGCATAGCTACCGTGCCGATCCGGTTGCCCCCTGGTATGCCGGTTACGCCGCAGGCGACGATTCGTTTATCGGAGGTCAAAATGGCTCCATGCAATTGGTCATCGTGGTCCGGGTTGCCCAGGAATTTTTCCATGGTGATATGGCCGGCGGTTCCCATCTTGAGGATAACCCAATCATCGGTTGTAGCGCCGGTGTTATTTTTCACAGTAGCGCCAGTTATTATAAAGGAATGTTCGCTAAGGGGTACAATGGAATTTATTCCGTCGCGCGTATCCGTGCCTATGGTCCAGCTGTTTGATAAGGAACCATCTGTGTTAAGGATACTGACCAGCATGTCTCTGCCCTGAGGAGCGTCAAAGCCATGAGTACGTCCCCCGGTAATGGCTCTTCCAGTACTCGTTACTTTGATTGAACTCAGGTTGTCTTCCTCAGTTCCTCCAAAAGTCATGGCAAAAGGCGGATGTTGCCCCTGTGCCAAAGCGGCAAAGAGGAAGGTGATGGTGATTGAAAGTATTAGCTTTTTCATTGTGATAAGAGTTATTCATTATTGCGATTCGGCTTTTTAGCCGGCAGGCAGAATTTGTCAATTCCTCCCTGTGCATCAAAACTGCTCCGAAATCCTCAAACACCCCTGCTCCATCCCGCCAACCTCTTGACCGGCCCGACAATTTCCCTTGATTATTCCTGCCAAAACCTGACTAATCTTGCCAGTTGGTTTGCGTAAACAGCTGTTCAATAGCTACCTAGCAAAGTGGCTGGGTGGATTCCCAAACTTCTCCCGGAAAGCTCTGGAAAAATGCTCAGGGGAGGAGAAACCGCTATCATAGCCAGCCTCCGAGACGTTTGCTTTGCCGCTTTTCAGAAGCTCCATAGCTTTTTTAAGCCGGAACTCCCGGACGTATTTCGCTGGTGTTTTTCCGATCAGGGCGTCGAATTTGCGGTGCAGGTTCCGGCTGCTGATGTTCAGGCACTGGCACAAGTCGGCCTGCTTCCAGTCCGGGTTGTGATAATGTTCTTCCAGGCACGCCGTTACCTGCTTGATGAAGGCGTCTGCCTTCGAAAAAACAGGGTCGTTGTCGGTCGGAAGCGTGCCCGGATTCTGGTACCGTTCCCTTCGGAGGCGGATCCATTTTCCAAGGTTTCGGAGCTGCGCCTTCAATTCCCGCTCGCTTACCGGCTTTTCCAGGTAGGCGTCGGCACCGTATTCCAGGCCTTCGAGCTTCGAGGCATAATCTGCTTTTGCCGTGAGCATCAGGATCGGAATGTGGTTGGCCAGTTGGCTGGATTTCAGCTCTTTGCACAACTCATAGCCGTTTTTCAGGGGCATCATCACGTCGGTGATGATGATGTCGGGCAACTGCTCCAGGGCTTTGTCCAGGCCCTCCTGGCCATTGGTGGCGATGGATACCCGATAGGTTGGGGACAAGAGTGCCTGGTAGTAGCGAAGCAGGTCGTAGTTGTCTTCTACCAGGAGCAGGGATAATGCGCCTGGGATATTTTCCTTTTCATCCAGCCGGCTCTTCTCAAGGCGGCCTTCTTCCAGGAAATAGGAAGCTGTGACGTTTTTTATGTTCCCGAATTCCTCTTCCTTTTCTATGGGTTTGGCATTTTGATGAACGGGCAGCCACACGGTAAAGATAGACCCTTTGCCGGGTACGCTTTCCACCGTTATCTCGCCGCCCAGCAGCTCCACTTGCTTTTGGGTAAGCTGTAGGCCAATCCCGCTGCCCGGTTTGGGAGCATGGCCATTCTGTGCGGATTGGAAAAAGGGGAGGAAGATGTTCTGCAGGTTTTCCCTCGGGATACCGATGCCCGTATCTTTGACGGAAAGCACCAGGTAGTCTTCATCCGCTATTTTTTGCTTCTCGATACGGACCTTAACCGTCCCCATCGGTTCGGTATATTTGATGGCATTGGACAGAAGGTTGGACACGATGTCCAGCAGGCTGTCTTTGTCATAATCCATCTTCAGCTCAATAGCTTCCGAGTAGAACGACAGGGACAACTGATGGATTTCGGCATGGGATTGAAAGGATTCCACCAGATAGGTCAAATAAGGGATCACGTCGCCATGGACATACTGAGGGTCGGGCCTCCTGGATTGAAGCTCCACCAGTTTTAGGATGCGGTTCACGTAGTGGAACAGGATATCGTTGTGGCGCTTGATGGTGTCAATGGAACGGGAATGGCTTTTTGGGTTGCCGTTCTCGAAAGCCTCTCTGGCGAGTTCGGCATGGCCTTGCACCACGGATAAAGAAGTCCGGAAATTATGCGTGATGCTGTTGTAGAAGTTTTCCTTGTACCGCACTATTTCCAGGTTCCGGCGAGCTTCCGCGCCGCTGTCCAGCACTCTCCGGGTAAGATAGCTCAGCGCCCAGGCGTAAAACAAGACCTCCAGGAAAATGCCCGACTGCATGGGGAGCAAGGGGATGTTCGACAGCTCCCGCTGATGAAAGAAGAGAATGTCGTTGAAGGTACTGAAGTCCCTGCCCGTGGCAAAGTAGAACCAAAGGATGCTGGCCAACCCAGTGACGACGAGGATCGAACTGCCGATGATTACGAGCCGCACCAGAAAATCATCAATGGTGATAACTCTGATGATAGCAAAAACAGCGATAACGATGCCGGCTACCCGGATAAAAAAGTAAAAACCGTAACTCCACCGGAGGCCTGCTGCCAGTTCAAGGCCGATTCCCAGCGGGAGCCCGAGCAAAATGCCGTAAGCACTGTATCTGAACAACTGGGAAAGCGTAAACGCCAGTGGCTTGCCAAACATTTTCAATGTAATAGTTTCCTGCCGCTCCCGTAGGCCCAGGAACTCGTGCAAGAACAGGATGTACATAAATATGCTGAACAAGCCCAGGGGGGATTCGAAATAGTAATACCACTCCATCTTATACGCAAACAAGACGTGCAGGGCATTGCCGGCTTCCGCCAGCCGCAGGTAGTAGAGGAAAACGCCGAACAGATAACCCGCGTATAACAAATAGGCGTTGGCCGTGCTCCTCCTGCCGGAAAAAGCATTTCCGTTTTTTTCGAAGTGCTTGCGTTCGAACCGCCGCTGATTCAGGTACTGAGACAGGGAATAGAGGAAAAACACCAGGATGGCGCCAAGGAAGAACGCGTAAAACATGCTGAAACTTCCGGTCTCTTCCAGTTGCCAGAGTTTTTGCAGGTTGTGGGCTTTTCGCGGCCTGATTTCCGGGTTGACCTCATTGTTGTACTTCCTGACTTCATTGTAAACCCGGGCGTAAAACGTCCTGCTTTCACCAATGGGGATGGAAATGGGAATGGCCAGTTGATCCAGCTTGTCCAATTGTTCGGCGCAATTGACCAGCAGGCCTGCTGACTTGTGTTCGCCCTGACCTTTTTCGAACAAGCTGATTTTGTCGAACGGCCCGGCGCAAAAAAAGAAATCCTGGTAAACGGATTGGTTGTTTACCGTGAACCGAATCCAGCAGTCTTTATCAGGGGGAACCGGCACGGGCATTCCCTGCGCGAACTTTTTCCCGCCACTTTTTATCTGTGCAGGAATGGTGTCAGAAAAGCCCGGAAGGATCAAGTATTCGGCCTGCCCCGAAAGGCCGTGAAAGCCGCCGCCGCCCTCCTGGAAATACAGGGTGTCGGCCGGAGTTGCGCTGTTGGGAGAACAGGGAAGTAGAGCAAATCCTATTGTCAACAGCATTGCAGCAGGCAGTCTAATCTTTCGCGATAAAAAAGGGGGCGTTCTCATACTTGCAGAGCTTTATGCCTGTAGGTTGTAGCGCTGAAAAAAAGCGCTGAAAAAGAATGTCGTGCTTATATACCAAAACTAGGCAAAATGTACCCTTAACCCTTGGACGACTGTTGCAATCGCTTGGACTATTGTTGCAAATCAGGTAAGGCTCGTCTCCTAAAAAACTGATTTTCAGTTTTTTAGAAAAAAGCTCGGCGGATGCCCAAATTCTTCGGAAAAAACGCGGGAGAAGTAGGCCGGGTCGGTGAACCCAACGTCGTAGGCGGCTTCTTTGACGCTGACAGTGCCCGATTTTAGCAGCTCCATAGCTTTGCGGAGGCGGACGGTGCGGATGAAATGCCCGGCCGACTTGCCGGTGAGGGCTTTCAGTTTTCGGTGGACCTGCGTCCGGCTGAGAAAAATCCGGTCGGCGATATCCTGGCCGCCGAAGTGTTCGTTATCCAGGTTTTCTTCGACCAGGTGTAGAACCTTCTGCACAAATTCATCCTCCATTTGCAGGGCAGGGTCTTCCGGAGGGGAAGGAGGCGCCAGAGACGCATAGCGCTCCTGTAGTTTTGCTCTCAGCTCCACGAGTTTTTCCAGCCGCACAATCAGTTCCTCTTTGTTGAACGGCTTGGGCAGGTAGGCGTCGGCGCCTCGTTTCAGGCCGGTTATCCGGTCCTCTACCGTTGCTTTTGCGGTGAGCAGTACGATGGGAATATGGCTGGTCCGTTCGTCGTTTTTCAGGGTGTCGCACAACTCGAAACCGTCCATCTCCGGCATCATGACGTCGCTGATGATGATGTCGGGCACGGCCTCTATAGCCCGGCCTACGCCTAAGCGGCCATTGGTTGCCGTTAAAATATCATATCGTCCCTCCAGGCAGCTTTTCAGGTAGGCGATAATGTCAGGCGAATCTTCAACGATCAGTAGGGTAGGCAGGTTGTCTTCGCTTGTCGCTTCTTCTTCCGGGGCAACCCCTGGCATGGGTTTTTTGGGGAGAGAAACAACGGCCTGATGTACCGTTGCAAGGAAAGCATCCCCTGTTTTTGCCGGTGCTTTATTGCTGACGGGCAGTTGTACCGTGAAACTGGCGCCGCTGCCCGGTTCGCTTTTTACTTCAATTTTTCCTCCGAGCAACTCTACCAGCTCTTTGGCGAGGGTAAGGCCGATGCCGGTCCCGGTCCCCCCCGAAGGCGAAGGGCTCCGGGACTCCTCCCCCCTCGGGGAAGGTTGGGAGGGGGCTGATGCCTGATAAAACCGCTCAAAAATACGGGGCAAGTCATCTTCCGAAATCCCAATGCCCGTATCGCTCACCTCCAGCGCCAGAAATTCTCCTGCCGGCGTTTCTCTGATGCTTATCGATACAGATACTTCACCCCCTTCTCCGGTAAATTTAATGGCGTTGGACACCAGGTTGGAAAAGATGTCATAAAGTTTTTCCTCATCGTAGTCCATGACCAGCTGCGCGGGCGCAGCCTCAAAGGACAGGGCGATGTTTTTGGCCGCAGCCAGCGATTCGTGGGACTCAGTAAGGTATTTCAAAAAGGGAATAACGTCTCCCTGCACCATGTTTACGGCCATCATGCCGGCCTCGATCCGGGCTAAGCCCAGCATTTGGTTGATGAGCTGCAGCACACGGGCGCTGTTGCGCCGCACCAGCTCTACGGCTTGCTGCAGCCGGCTCGTTTCCTTTTTCTCATGGTAGGCCGGGATTTCTTCCGCCAGGCCCAGGATGACCGTCAGGGGCGTGCGGAACTCATGGGTGATGTTGGCATACAGCCGGCTTTTGAAGGAGTCCAGTTCCTGCAGCCTTTGGGCTTCCCGCTGCTGTGCTTCCAGTTCGGATTGCAGGCGCCAACGCCGCCGCTGATAACTGAGGTATCCATAAAAAATAGCCAGCGCTACTAAAATGTAGAGGACGTAAGCCCACCAGGTAAGCCACCAGGGGGGCAGGATGCTCAGGGCCAGGGAGGCTTCATTTTCGCTCTCAATTCCGTAGGCGCTATAGGCCTTCACCCGAAAGCGGTACTCGCCGGGCGGCAGGTTGGTGAAAGTGGCCGTCCTGCGGTGGCCAATATCCTGCCAGCCCTCGTCAAACCCTTCCAGTTTGTAGGCGTACTTGTTTTTTGCCGGGTTGGCAAAATGCAGGGCGGCAAATTTGAACGTGATCACCTTCATCTGGTAGGGGAGGGTTAGCCCCTTCGTTTCCGTGATCGATTGGGAAAGATAAAAATCTCTGCTTTTGTCACCTTCCGCCCCCCTGCGGATGGGAACGGAACGGTTGAAGAGCTGCAAGTCCGTTATTTGCACGATGGGAGGTACGGAATCCATCTCGAGGCTGTCTGGATGAAAAATGTCGATCCCTTCGGGGCCTTCGTAGATCAGATGTCCGGAGTAGGGGCTTTGGTAATGGCTGAAGGCGCTGAAACGCCGGTTTAACAACCCGTCTCTGTGGTTAAAACTAGTATAGGTATTATTTATCGGATCGAACTTTACAATGCTTTTAAAAGTGCTCAGCCACAAATTGCCCCGTCCATCCGGATAGATGGATAAGACATTGTTGTCGGGCAGCCCGTCTTTTACCGTGTAATGGGTGAAGGTTTCCAGGCCGGGGTCGAACAGGTTGAGCCCTCCGCCAAAAGTGCCGATCCAAAGGCGTCCCTGCTTATCTTCGTGTATGTCAAAAGCTGTGTTTTCGCTTATGCTTTTGGGGTCGCCGGGGTCATGGCGATAGCGGGTAAATTGGCCTTTTTCCCGGTCGTATCGGAACAGCCCTCCCCGGGTGCCTATCCAGACTGTGCCGTTGCGGTCTTCGAAAATCGTCCGGCCGTGGCTTCGCAAATCCTTTGTCGAATCATCCGGGAGATGCGATACTTCGCCGGTTTCCGCGTCTATGTAATTGGTCCCTCCGCTCCAGGTAGTAACCCAGATGGCGCCGGTGTGGTCCTGGTAAATATCCCGGATGAAATTTGAGCTTAGCGCAAAAGGCGGCGGCGCATCCCGGTGATAATGGGTGAATTTATTGCTGGTTGAGTCAAACACAAAGACGCCGGCCTCTGTTCCCATCCAGATCCTCTCCTTATTATCCCTGAAAAAACAAAGGAAACGGGAATGCCACGCCTCTGGGTTTCCGGCAGGGCTATGGGGAAAGGGCGTTTTGGTTCCCCGTCGCCAGTCAAAAATCATGAGTTGCCCGTCTTCCCATAAGAGCAGTTTTCCCGGCGAAATTTCGAAAAAGCCCCGCAGTTGGGCTACGCCTCCCATTTCATGCTGGTAGTCATTGGGAAAACCGCGAAAGTTTTCCGAAAACGGTTTGACAAGGTTGATCCCCCCCGAAGTGCTGATCCAGATGATGCCCGAGCGGTCTTCGAAGATGTCGTAGATGGAATTGCTGATGAGGCTGTTGTTGTCATTGCGGACAGATTGGAACCTCTGCCAGCCCAGCGTTCTCGGGTCAATGCGAAACAGCCCCCGGATTGTCGCGCACCATACCATGCCGTTTCGGTCAACGTGGATTCCATATACGTAAAAAGATTTTTCCGCCCTGAGAGGAATATAGGCGGCTTCTCCCAGGGTGGGATCGTAGCGGATAACACCGTTCTGCACTCCTAACCAAAGGACGCCGGTGTTGTTTTCAGCAATTGTGTGTATGGTTTTATTCTGAGGATAATCAGGCCCCGGTAGATTAATGGGTACCGGCAACATCTGAATGCCCTGATCCGTTTCCCGGGCTTTGTACAGCCCCCCGGTCGTCCCCACCCAAATGGTTCCGTCTTTTGCTTCGTAAATGCACCGGTACTGTTCCTTTTCATTTGGGACGTCGAGCTTTTTTTCGGCCCTGGTATGGGGTTCGAGGACGTAAATCCCTAACGGGGTAAGGGCCCAGAGCCTGCCGGAATCATCTTCGCAAAGCCCTAAGACAGACCTGGTATGGGAATCAACCTCCATTAAGAAGCGGGTGAACGACTCCTTCTCCCGGTCAAAATGGTGTAATCCATTCTGGGCACCGATCCATAAGCCGCCGTCGCGGCTCTCAATAATTACGTTAGCTTTATGATCGCCGATGCTCAGGCTGTCCGCCGGGTCGTAAACAAAAGACACAGCATCATAACCGTCGTAGCGGGCCAGCCCGGCCAGCCCGCCGATCCACATAAACCCTCTTGAATCCTGGAAAATAGAGGTGATGCCGGCATTGACGAAGCCCTCTTCAACGCGCAGCCGCTCAAAACGGAGGGTGGAAGGTTGCGCTGCCAGGATAACTGAATGAAACGACAGGAATCCTAAAAACAATAACCTGAAATGCTGTAGGCGACGCAACATATTGATTTGCAAAGGCTGTGAATGGAACCGTACCTCTACAAATCTAATGATTTTTCAGTAAAACGCATTCATTGCTATTGCCTGCCGCTATGCACATTTCCCCGCATTTCTATGCATTTCCACACATTTCCTCGGGATTTTCCCGTTTCTCCCAGATGTCCCATCCCTTCACCTTTACACCTAAACACCTAAACACCTAAACACATCTACACTCCTATCCTCACTCCCCCCCCAGCAACCGCCTCTTCTGCTGCGCAAACTCCTCCTCCGTCAATATCCCCTTGTCCCGCAGCTTGCCCAGCTCCACGATCTGGCTCAGGATGTCGTTGACGGCAGAAGCCTCGCCGGAGGCCGGCTCTTCATCCAGCAGGTTGGGCTGAGGGGCGGGCAGGCTGGCCGGCGGCCGGCGGTAGCCGTTGGCCACGAAGGCGTCGAAGGAAGGCAGGGAGCGCAGGAAGGCCAGGGCGTCGTGCTGGTGGATTTTGTCGATCTTGTTGAAGCCGAGCTCGGCGGCCTGCTCCAGGTGGAAGAACCCCCGGTCCGCGTCTTCCAGCATGGAATAGGTGCAGGCCAGGTTGAAGTGCAGGGTGGGGTCGTTGGGGGCGAGGTCGAGGGCCATCTCGAAGTCTTCGGCAGCTTCCTCGAAGTAGTAGGAGCGGAAGTTCTTGATGCCGCTGCTTTTGTAGGCGGAGAGGCTGGGGGCGGGAGAGGCGTAGCGCTCTTCGCGGAAGCGGTTCCAGTCGCGGCGGTGGCTGCGCCGCAGGCGTTTGGCGTTGTACTTTTCGTCGAAGTCTTGCCGGGGCATGGCAAAGAGCAGGATGGAGTCGATCAGGCCCAGGATGGCGGGGCCTATGATGATGGGTACTCCTTCCTCTATCGCCATCGTGAGGCCGAACATGGCGAAAGCAAAATATAAAATGCCCAGGAAGCGCTGCCCCAGGTAAAAACGGTGAACGCCAAACAGTCCAAATAAAAGGGCGAGGATGCCCGCTACGTTTTTGTTTTTCATCAGCCAGGTAGAAATGAGTGAATGAGTGAATGAGTGAATGAGTGAATGAGTGAATGAGTGAATGAGTGAATGAGTGAATGAGTGCCCGCCTCGTTCGGGCCGGGTTTCACTTTTCACTAATGGTATCTTATGAAATAACGACTGCCGAATGTAGCAAGTATGCTATGAGGATACGAATTCTTTAGCCGTAAGGGTTCATTTTTTGGATGAACAGATTTTGGCGGCGCGGGGTTTTTATGTTCTGACACCATTTGTCTATGCTGGGTTGGGGCTTAGAAGGAAATAAGTGTTACAAATTTGGGTGAGGATTTTTTCTTTCAGGCGAGGCGGCAGATCAGGAGCATAGCCTGGCTACGTGACTGATCTGCCAACGAAGCTTGAAAGGAAAAGGCCCAGCCAAAATGTAATAGTTATTTTCTTCTAAGGGATTGCGCAATAATAAGTTACACAGAATAGACGAGGTTATTTTGTGTGCTGGCAAGGCGCCAAACGCAGGCATAGCAGAGCTACGGCGAGGCTTGGCAACGCCGCCAGCGCGCAAAAGAACGAGTATAAATGGGTAATTTATTGTTGCGCAATCCCTAAGCCCTTAGTGTCCGAAATAACTTATATTCGTTCTGAGTAACAGCTGACAACCAATTCGGCCGAATTCCCCAATTCAAAATGAGGGCAAGGACATGAAAAAAGAATTCAATATCACAGGCGTTTGTTATCCGCACCTCCATTATATGATGGATTACAGCGCCAAGCTCGCCAGCATCCTGGACATGGTGGAGCGGGGCAAGTATTTCATCATCAACCGGCTGCGGCAGTACGGGAAAACCACAACCCTGTTTTTGCTCACCGAAGCACTGTCCAAAATGGACGGCTACCTGCCCATCGAAATGAATTTCCAGGGCATAGACGAGCAATGGCACGAATCGGACGGAGCGTTTGCCAGGATGTTTGTGGAGCAGATGCAGAAAGCGCTCCGTTTTATAAAGCCCGGGCTTTCGGATTTTTTGAAAGCCTCTGCCGGCGCAGTAGCGGACATGAATGTGCTTTCGGATGTCATTACAGAACTTGTCCATAAGTCGGAAGGTAAACTTGTCCTCTTGATCGACGAAGTTGACGCCAGCAGCAACTTCTTTCCCTTTCTCAATTTCCTGGGCATGCTCCGCACGAAGTATCTTGCCCGGGTAAGGCCCCAGCACGCCACTTTTCACAGCATCGTGCTGGCAGGGGTGCATGATATCAAGACGCTGAAATCGAAGGTGCGCCCGGATGACAAGGCTCAGTATAACAGCCCATGGAACATCGCTGCCGATTTCGACGTGGAAATGAGTTTTAACCCCAGGGAAATAGCTCCCATGCTGGAGGAGTACTCCAAAGCGGAAGGGGTGGAAATGGACGTGGAGGCCATCGCTGAAAAAGTGTATTCCTATACTTCCGGTTATCCGTTTCTGGTTAGCAAGCTTTGCAAGCTCGCCGCCGAGAAAATCCTCCCGGCTACGAAGAAAAAGAGCTGGGATCTGGATACCCTCGAACAGGCCGTTAACCTCCTGCTGCGGGAGAACAACACCAATTTCGACAGCCTGATCAAGAACATGGAAAACAACCCAGACCTGTACAACCTTGCTTTCGAAATCATCGTCAACGGAGTGGAAGTGCCCTTCGACCCGCACGAGCCTACCATCAGCCTGGGCAGGCTGTACGGCGTTTTCAGGCCGAATGGAGGGGTGAAGGTTCACAACTGGATTTATGAGCAAATCCTGTTCAATTATATGGCCGCCAAGGCCTTCAACCAATACCTGGAAAGCCGGCGAGAGGATTTCCCTACCTCTTTCGCCAAAGAAACCAACGAGCTCGACCTCGAAGCAGTGCTGCTCAAATTCCAGCAATACATGAAGGAGCAATACAGCGGAAAAGACCAACCCTTCCTGGAGCGGGAATGGCGCCTGGTTTTCCTGGCCTTCCTGAAGCCGATTATCAACGGCAAAGGGCACGACTTCAAAGAGCCGCAGGTCTCCGAAGAAAAGCGCCTCGACATCGCCCTTACCTACTACCGCCACAAATACGTCATCGAACTAAAAAGGTGGTACGGGCCGAAGGCCCACCAAAAAGGCCTGGATCAGCTTAGCGGCTATCTGGAACGCCAGAGCCTGGCCTCCGGCTATCTTATCATCTTCGAACACCGGACGGAAAAGACCTGGCGGCAGGAACGCATCCGGCATCAGGGAAAGGAGATTTTTGCGGTTTGGGTGTGAAGATGTCGGGGGGCTGTTGGAGCTGTTCGCGATTTTTACCCGGCAGAGGTACGAGGACGGGCGCTGGTCGCAAGCATTCGTAAATCATAAAGCGTTTTTCAGAAGACACAGTTAATTGAACAATCGGGCGCGATTCCTTTTTGTACCCCTTGCTCGGTTTTAGGTCTTTGGGGAGCAACCCAGGCCTGATCGGGCACTCAACAGGCACCTAACGCCTAAAACCTAAACCCTCCTAACACCGAAGAGGGCACAATTTAGCATCGCACCCGAACAATCCCGTTCAGCCCCGCATCATGCCAGCAATATAACAATATAACAATATAACAATATAACTGCCCCCTCACTCCTCCTCCAACCCATCCCCTCCGCTCCCCTCTACCCTCAGCCCCGCCTCCATCTCCTCCAGGCGCTTCGCAATACTACCGTGAATTTGTTCCAGCTTTTCGATCTGCCCTTCCTCTTTTTCCAGGTGTACGTCGAACTTCACGAAGTTGCCCTCGATCCGGTCTTTGAGATTGGAGATGTAGGCTTTGAGGTTGGTACTGACCTCTTCCTCCATCCGTTTTTCGCCTTTGGCCACCTCCGTTTTGAAACCTTCCAGGATTTTCCGGCGCTTCATGGTGGAAGAGATGCCGGCGAAGAGCAGGCCGATGGCGGTCAGGATGCCGCCGGTGATGTCGAAGACCATGCCCTGGGCCACGGCGGCCAGCACCAGGCCGACCACCGCCAGGCCACTGCCTGTAGCGACAGTAGGGGAGATGGTGCTCTTGTCGGGGAAGAGGCTTTTGTCGGTAAAATTTTCGGTGCGGCTGACGAAGCGGGAGAACTGCTCCTGCAACTCCCGGAGGACGTTGTTGCGCTTGTCGGCAATATCACTGAACAGCTCGTGGTCGTCCCGCAGGATGGTTTTGCTGCTGCGTATCTTGAGGTCGATGATCTTGGCCATCTGCTGGATGCTGTCGGCCAGGTCGACGACTCCGCTGTTCAGTTTGGTTTTCAGCTCCTGGTTGAGGTCCGCTTCCATTTCTTTGGCCAGGTTTTCCAGCCAGTCTTTGGCGCTGGCTTTTTTGCTGAAGACGGAAGCGAAGGTGCGCCGGAGCAGGGAAAAAAAGGAAAGCCCTGTGCTGAGCTCGTCTTCCTTCTGGCGGGTGATGCGGCTGTAGCCCGCCAGGAGGTTCTCCACCAGCACGTCCACCTGTTTGAGGCTCTTGGTTTCCTGCTTTTCCAGCGTCTCGTGGATGTCCTGCCGGAATTCCACGTCGGCCTGGTATTGGGCCTTGCGCAGCTCCAGCCCCTGGCCGATGCGCTCGTGGATGTTCAGGGACGTCTCGACGCTGTTCTGAAGCTTGAGGATGGGGGCCTTGCCGCCGGTGATGTTCTCGTTGATGTATTGCCGCACCGGTTCGAAACCGCTTTCGGCTTTCAACCCTTCCAGTTCCTGTTTGGCCGACACGGTAAATACCCGGGGTTGGTTAATGCCCTTCTTTTCGGCGTGCTCCCATACGCCTTTCCGGTTCACCTCCAGGTCCTCCGGCGGCATCAGGTCTTTTTGCTGGAGGACGAAGATGACCTTTTTGCGCCAGTCGGCGTGGATGAAATCGAAGAACTGCCAGGCGGACTGCCGGTAGGGGTTTTTGGCCTCGAAAACGAAGACGATCAGGTCGGATGCGGGGATGAAATCTTCGGTGATCTCCTGATGGTGTTCGACGATGGTGTTGGTGCCCGGCGTGTCGACGATGGCAATTTCTTTGAGGATCTCGACCGGCAGCAGGATTTTCTTCAGGAAAGGGTTGATCTGTATGGTTTCTTCCTCTTCCCCGTAGATGATCTGCTGGATGGTGTCGGTCATGGGCTGAGGGGCCACCCGGGCCACCTCTTTGCCGGTGTCGAGCAGGGCGTTGATGAAGCTGCTTTTGCCGGCCTTTACTTCCCCGACGATGACAAACATGAAGGGCTCATGGATGCGGTTGCGCAGGCCGCTTACGGTTTGCGCCAGCTCTTCGTTGCCGATCCGGATGGTCAGCTCGTGCAGGTCTTTGATGATCTCATCCACCTGGGCCCGGTAGGCTTGTAAGTTTTGGTTGATCAGTTTGGCCACGAAAACAGTTTTAATAACATGAGCATTAACGCTTTTCCATTTGTTTAGACTCTGAAGCCGGCAAAAGTGACATCCGGCCTAACTTTTGACGAAAGATTCCTCCAGAATCAGGCCCGCCTGCGGGCCGCTGCAAAATAGCAAATCTAAAATACTCAGATTGGGTAAAAAACCGTGCTTTTCCAGAAAAACCTGAGGGTAAGAGGCGGGCTGGAAATCCGGGTCTGCCCGGCGGCGGTGTTTTTTGGGGTGAATGGCGCCGCGCAAATCCAGGACGTGGCCCGGTGGTTCCTCCACATAAGCATCCGTCGGCCGGAGTTCGCAGCCCGGACGGACCAAGCCGACCAGCGTTTGCAGCAGGCCGAAGGCGAAGTCGAAAAGGAATATTGGCTTTTCTTCAAAGTGGGGCCGCAGCTTCCCGGCGTAATATTCGAAAAAGGGAGCGTTGCCATAAGCCGACCGGATGCTGGCCCAGTGCTGCGCCCGCCAGGGTTCTTTATAAGCGATCTCCACCTCCCGGATCGGTTGCTGCTCATTCTTCCCCTGGCGCAGCGGAATGGACAGGCGAAGCAACCCGTTGGCGCCCGCAATGTGGCAGCGGTTGCGGTAGCTCCCCTTCTGGTAGTTTTCCCATTGTTCGATGTATGCTGCCGGATAACGCGCCAGCTTGGAAAAATACTGGATGCAGGGCAGGTAGTGAAGTTCGAGCAGGACGGCGGTGTTCAAAGTTCTGGCTTATAAATCCACAAAATGCACCATCATCCCCTGGAATTCGTATTTCGCTTCTTCAAAGCCTCCTTCCTGCCGGAACTTCCGCCACACGTTCTCTTCATAGGCTTTTATTTCCTCTTCCTTCATCCCTACGGGTTGGCCGCTGGTGACAGCGTCGGTGATGTAGCTGTGGATCAGTGCTTTATATTGCTTTTTGAACAGTTCCGGATGAGCGAATACGTCGGTTCCGATGACCTCGTTCCCGGTGACGGCCACAACCCCTACCACGTCCTCGGCGCCGTCGAACTTGTCCTCGAAGAAGCGAAGGTACCGGGCGCGGGCCTGGGTGAAAGATTCGGAGTTTTCCAGGGCCGCATAGGCGCCGGTTGCGGTTTGGGCGTTGTGGACGGCGGTGACTTTGCCCACCTCATCCCATACCTGCTGCTGGTTCCGGCTTTGGGTGGCGCTGCGGCGGATGTCGTTGGCGGCGACGTTGTAGTATCCGGTGAACGCATAGATTCTTTTGTTCTGCCCGGAATGGCGGGGGTCGTCAGCGGCTCCGGGCCCATCCTCGCTCCGGGCTTGCCAGCGGTGAGGCTCTACGCAGAATACAGCGATATCGGTGATGGTACGGGGAGGCACCGCCAGGTCCTGAGCGATCACCCGGTCCTGCTTTCCGCCCTGGACGACGTCGCCGGCCATGAGGAATACCATATCTTCCGACTTGTTCTGGACGGTGAGCGTATTCACGGCGCCCTGGTCTTCAAACCGCCCGAACGGCTTCTTCTCGGTGATCCGGAAACGATGGTTGCCGATGGCTTCGCTCAGGTTTTTAAACCGGGCGGCGGCAGTGTGGTTTTCAATATAGCCCGCAGCGGCGGTGATGGGGTAGAGGCGCAGGTTTTCGTATTCCAGCTCCGGGTCAGCTTTTGTGATTACGTCCAGGCCGGGGATGTTGGCTTCATCATGGGGCCGCTGCGCCTCTGGCCCGCAGGCGGATAATAAAAGCAGGAAGGCAAAGGCAAGAAAAGGTGAATTTCTCATAATCCGGGAAATTTAAGTGATATATTCCGATCAATCGCTAGCGTTTACCGTAAAGATAAAGGAAAATATGCTACGCTGTGGTGTGGCAATTGGTAAAAGGGCTTGCATTGGACCAGGCGTTGCGTATATTCGCGGCAAGAAAAGTAATCCCAATAAGGAGTTTAATTATGACTCTTCGCTACCGTTTCTTTATAATTCTGGCCGGGTTCTTCCTGTTGGCCAACTTGCTGGTGATGAACGACCTGACGGCGCTTTGGCCGGGCCCGGAGTCCTGGCTGGCCTGGCGTTGCCTGAATGGCGAAGCGGGCGGTGCTCCTTATGAACGCCTGGGCGCTCTGATAATGGGGCAGGAGGGGCTTTCCCCTTTCTGGATGCGATTGCCGGGAGCGGCCGTTTTTGCCCTGGCCCTTGCCGGCTACTGGGTCATTTCCCGGAAGCTTTTTGAATCGGAAGTCCTGCTTACCACCCTTTTGGTGTTCAGCGCTTCTTTGCTGGCGCCGAACATGGCCAAAGTCGCTACTGGCGATATCTGGGCAATGGTACCCAATGGCTGGTACTTCGCCGCTATGGTCCGTTTCCTGAAGCAGCCACTACCTGGTGTGGGCGGCTTACTTTTACGGCTTTTTTGTTCCTGGCGTTGTACCAGCCCTCAATGCCCTGATTTTTCTGATGGGGAGCGGCGCTTACCTGTACTTTCGTCATCCGCAGGGAAAACGGCTCTGGAGCCTCAATCCCTGGCTTACCGGAGACTGCTCTTTTACCTCTGTACTTTTTGGGTTGGTCAACCTTTGGCCAGGCAGGCTTTCTGGTCGGTTTCCGAACCGGCCGGTTCCTGTTGTGGAACCTGGCCGGGATGTTCCCCTTCCTGGGGTTCGTGCTGGCCGGTATCTGGGAGACACACAAAAGGCTGGGCCGCCAGGAGGAAATGGCCATCCTGAACGCCGCCGGCCTGATATTTGCCCTGCTGGCGCACTCCCTGGCGCTCCAGGGGGTGCTGGCCCTGGTGGTAGCCAAACAGTTGAAGAGCTATTTTGACTCCAAATATCCCTACGGAACGATCGTGAAAACGGGGGCAATCCTCCACCTGGTGGCCGCCTTTTTTGTGATCATGCCTCTGATGGTCGGAGGGTTCCTCCAGTATCAGGGGCCGGGCTTCCGGGCCATGCTGGCCGCCGGCGGCATCTACTGGATGTTCAGCTTTGTGGCGGTGATCGGCCTTTTCAGTAATAACCAGCGGTACCTGATCGAAGGGCTCGTCCTGGGAGGGCTTCTGGTCACCACCTTGTTCTGGCTGCAGGCCAATCCGCTGCTGCAGCAAAAAACAGGCTGGCCCCGGCAACTGGTGGAGCAAAGCCGGGAAAAAACAGCTGCTCGGGGCATTACCTCTTCGTTCCTGGTTCAGCCCGGGGAGGCACCATTCCCGGCCCTGGCGCCTTACAGCAAGGCGGCGTATCCCGATACGCATATCCTCTCCGGCCCCAAAAGCTTACGGCATGCCTGGGAAACCTCCCGGGAGGCTGTTTTTTTGCTGGAACGGGAAAAAGCCGAAGAACTGGGGACGGCCGTTCCGGCAGATACCATCAGGGGTTGGGACAACCGCCTGAGGGCCGTCGAATACGTTTTGCTGGTGAAAAAATAGAGGCCCCCTCCGCTTCAGGCGTTCATGTAGATAAGGAACAACAACACCAACAAGATGATGGTAGCAATGACGACTACCCTTAAGAATTTACGGGCATCGCGTTGGTCGCGCAGCTCCTGCCTCCGTTGCTTTCTCGATTTTGTCATGGATATTTTCTTTTGGTTGCTAAAATCCAGAATTATCCATTGGGAATATAGTCTTTCTTAAAAAAAAATCCTTTTTTGACAAATCCTGTGGACAGTTCTTCGTGCGGAAGCACTGCGGTGGCAGGTGCCAGTAGTTTCTCATGGAAGGTGCGCACGCGGCGAGAGGATGCCACGAAAGCACTAAAACACTGTCTTTGAGACCCAAGAGCTGTCAAAGAACCAAAAAAAATGACTATGCTGAATCCTCGCCTGACCCTCAACTGCCGGGGCTTTTTGCTTAGCCTGGAACAGCCCGTCGTAATGGGTATCCTCAACGTCACTCCTGATTCGTTCTTCGACGGAGGTAAATTCACCCGGGAGGATGCCCTGCTGCGGCAGGTGGAGAAGATGCTGGAGGAAGGGGCCGGGATCATCGATGTCGGCGGCATGTCTTCCCGCCCGGGCGCTGAGGCCATCGATGTCGAAGAAGAACTGAGACGGGTGATTCCGGCTATCCGGGCCGTTCGGAAACGCTTTCCGGACGCCATCCTCTCCATCGATACCGTCCGAAGCCGGGTGGCCCGCGAGGCGGTGGACGCCGGCGCAGCCATCGTCAATGACATCTCTGCCGCCCGTTTCGATGATCAGATGTACGAAGAAACCGGGAAGCTGGGCGCTCCTTATATCCTCATGCACATGCAGGGCACGCCCCGGAATATGCAAAAGCAACCGGTTTACGAAGACGTGGTGCGCGAGGTGCTCGATTTTTTTGTCGCCGAAGTGGATAAATTGCGCCGGGCGGGCGTTAAAGATATCGTGCTCGACCCCGGCTTTGGCTTTGGCAAGACGGTGGGGCACAACTACCAGCTACTAAAAAACATGCATGTCTTTCAAATCCTGGATTATCCTCTGCTGGCCGGCCTGTCGAGGAAGTCCATGATCAACAAGGTGTTGGGGGTCTCCCCGGCAGGCGCGCTGAACGGCACCACCGCCCTGAACATGGTAGCCCTGCAGCAGGGCGCCAGGATTCTTCGGGTCCATGATGTGCTACCTGCCGTAGAAACTGTTAAATTGTGGGCGGAATTAGAAAAACTGTAGACTTTGGCCTCCTTAGATGAACGCGATATTACCCGGCGTACTTTGAACTTCCTCAAAAGCCATTACCGGCAACGGCAACGGGAAGGGGCAACGGTGCTCAGCTCCGACATGAGGGGGGCAGGCGGGATCATTGCGGACGGCTTCCTGTCTTTTCCCCAGGTCGACGGCCGGGATTTCCGGGCGACGGTAGAGGCTACCTCCCGCAATTCTCAGCATGAAGTGCGCTATGAATTAAGGCGCAGCTTGCTGGGGTGGGACAGCGCGGCTGTTTCTGCTACGCTCGCTGCTGCCGGTTTGACAGTTTGGTACGAACAGGGCAGCTTGCCGGTAAAGCAGCTGGGCCTGGTTGCATCAGGCGCCATCCTGCTTTTCGTCTTCGGGTTGTTGAGTTTTGTGTGGTCGTTCCTGCTGCGCCATCTTCGCCGGTACCGGCAGATTTATGCCATTGAGCAGTTCAAACAGTACTATGCCGACGAACAGTGGGTGGCCATTGCCGAAGATGTTTTTTCCAATTACCACGACGACCGCTATTACCTGGAGCTGCGCAACCAGTGTATTTACAACGGCTTTGGCCTGGTCGTCGTCCGGGAAAGCAAGCCGCCGATCATGCAGGTGACCCCTTCCCGGCAGGACCTCTTTCAGAACCGGCGGCAACTCATCCCGCTGTTCTCCCAGGCCGAACTGAGCAAAGTGATCGGGGAGGACAAACGCCTGGGATGGATACGCCGCTTCCGGTCCAACCGGCTGATCGACATTCAGGAAAAATTCAAATACCAGATAGCGGTCTGCCTGCTCTCCGTGGCAGTGGCCGGCGGCATCTTCTACCTGGAATGGAAAGACCGCCCCCTGCTGGTGCTGGATTACGAGGAGTACCTGGCCGAAATGGCCAAAGCCTGGCAGCAAAACCGGTACAACAGCATGCCGGACACCATTCCGCCGAACCAGTATAAGATCGATACGCCTTTCGTCTGGCCCCCGCCTTACCGCAAAGAGGAAAGCCCATATCTTTCCCTGGGCCTTACCGCCGAGCCTCCGCCGGCGCCGGCACCTTTAGTTGAGCCGGAGAAGCCGGAAGCGGATTTCCTCATCGCCTTTCCCGAAGTCGAAGGGCTGATCACCTACGACTGCTCCCGCCTCCGGATCGAAGGAGAGGCCTACGTCGTCCAGGAAGGCGTTTATCCGTCTTACTCTGCCGCCGCTGCCCGGATCGCCGAGCTGAGAAGCTACGGCCTGGAGACGAGCGCGCTTTGGCTGGGCTGCTTCAGCGGCGCAGGCAGGGGGTATGTCGTCTTTTTCGGCCCTGTATTCCGGGGTTCTGCGGAAACAGCCCGGGCGTTGAGCATTTACGAAACCCAACTGGGAGATAACGTGTTGAAGATAGGGCTGGAAGTCCGCTCTCTTTCTCCCAATTTCCAACGGTAAATATGCCTTTGATCCAAAAATCAACCTACCGCGCCTTCGGCCTGTTTCGGCACGGGCACGTCAATACCATATACCCCGCCCTGTTCCGGAAGGTGGCCGGCGTCCATTTTGAGCGCCAGCGGGTCACGACTCCGGATGGCGATTTTCTGGACCTCGACTGGTCTGCCCGGGGCAGCCGCCGCCTGGCCGTTATCCTGCATGGCCTGGAGGGCAATGCCAGCCGGCCCTACGTGCGGGGTATGGCCCGTTATTTCAACCAAAGAGGCTGGGATGCCCTGGGGTTCAATTTCCGGGGTTGCAGCGGGGAGCCCAACCGAAAGCTGCGGTCTTACCACGTCGGAGAGACCGGCGACCTGAATTTTGCCCTCTCTGTTATCCTGGACGAGCGCGGCTATGAATCGGTCGCGCTGATCGGGTTCAGCCTGGGCGGCAACGTCGTCCTTAAATACCTGGGCGAGGCGGGAGATCAGGTGCCGCCCGAGGTCCGTTGCGCAATCGCCTTTTCCGTTCCCTGCGACGTCATGAGCGCCAACCGGGAAATTGACAAATGGCAGAACTGGCTCTATCGCCACCGCTTTATCGCCAGCCTCAACGACAAAGTGAAAGAGAAGGCGATCCGCTTTCCGGAACAGCTAACCCTGCCCCGGCCTATGCCCCGGGATTTCCGGGAGTTCGACGGCCGGTTTACCGCGCCCATTCACGGCTTCCGGGATGCGGAAGACTACTGGACACGCAACAGCAGCCTGCGTTTCCTGCCGGGCATCCGCCGGCCGGCCCTGCTGGTCAGCGCCCGGGATGATTCTTTCCTGAGCCCGTCTTGTTATCCTTCCGGGCTGGCAGAGGAGCATCCCCGCCTCTTCCTGGAGGTTCCCCGCTGGGGCGGCCACGTCGGCTTCGTCTCTTCGGGCCCGGGCGGCGCCTACTGGTCGGAACGCCGCGCCTGGCAGTTCGCCGAGGAAATGACGGGAAAAGCAGTATAGATATTAAATCTTCGTTAAATGCCGCCTGTATTAGATATATTCGCAGTCCATTGCAGTTAGACTACAAGAGTCAGGTGATCAGGATGAATTAATCAGCATGGAGGAAAGAGAAGAAGTCCTTCAACCGGAAGAAAAGCGGCCGCCCCGCTGGAAAGCCGCCGCTCTCTTCGCCTTGCGCTGGATACAGCGCCTGGTGATGGCCTCCCTGTTTCTTCTCCTGGGCATCATTCTCCTGCTGCAGGTCCCGGCAGTGCAGAACTGGGCCGCCCAGAAATCTACCGCTGCCCTGAGCCGGGCCCTGGAGACGACCGTTTCCGTCAAGCGGCTCAACCTCGCTTTCCTCGACCGCCTGGTGCTGGAAGAGTTTTATGTCGAGGGGATCGGCTCCGGCGATACGGCCATCTACAGCAAACGTCTTTACGCCAACATCAGCCTCAACCCGGTCACCATTTTCCTCCGGGGGCTGGTCGTCGAGGAAATAGCCCTGGATAGTGCGATCGTCAATATCCGGACGCCGGAAGGCTCGTCGCAGAGCAACATACAGATACTGCTCAGCCGGCTTTTCCCCGCCGACACCGCCGCTTTGAAAAAAGAAAAACGCCCGTTCAAGCTGGAGGTGCAGAAATTGTCGCTGGCCGACGTCCATTTCCTGCAGGAGGACAAGGTGAAAGGGAAGCGGTTGTCGGTAATCCTCCAAAGAGGAGAACTGGTGATAGAAGAGCTCAACCTGCCTGAAAATTACGTGCACGCCCAATCCGTAGACCTGGAGAACCCCTATGTGCGCATCGACGATTACCCGGAAAAGCCCCTCCCCGGCACCGACACCACTGCCCTTCCGGAGCAACTGCCGGAAAACTCCCTGGACGAAAGGCGACCGTTCTACGCCACGATCGGCCAGCTGCGGGTCGCAGAGGGCAAATTTTCCCTGCACAACTGGCTTAAAGCGCCGGTGAAAACAACGCCCGCCGACGAGCTGGATTTCAAACATCTCGACGTTTATGACATTAACATCGGGATCGACTATTTTTCCTTTTGTGAAGACAGCCTGGACTTCGAAGGCCAGGTCCGGCAGCTGGCCCTGCGCGACCTCAGCGGCTTCGTCCTGGAAAACCTCTCCGTCGGGCAGGGCAGGGTATGGTGCAAAGGCATGGAACTCAACGGGCTGAATATCAAAACGCCTTACAGCGAGATCGGGGACACCCTGGCCTTCCGGTACAACGGCTATGATGCCTTTACTGAATTTCCCGACCGCGTCCGCATGTACGGACATCTGGACAAGTCCCAGGTGCGCCTGCGGGACATCATGACGTTTGCCACCGGGCTCAAACAAAATACCTTCTTCCGCCTCAACAAAGACCGCCTGCTGTTTATCGACGGCCGGGTGAAAGGCCGGGTGAACAACCTCGACGGCGAGGAACTTTCCATCGCCCTGGAAGACAACAGCTTCGTCATGGAGGGCTCCTTCCGGTCCCGCGACCTGACCATCCGGCAGAGCGAAACGCTCAACCTCGACCTGTCGAAACTCAAGACGAGCATGAACACCCTGCGGCAGCTCATCCCCAATTTCGCGCCGCCGCCCAACTTCGACCGGCTGGGGCAACTCAACTTTAAAGGCCGCTTCGACGGCTACTTCTCCGACTTCGTTGCCTACGGAGAACTCGCCTCCTCCCTGGGCCGCGCCCGCATGGACATGCGCATGAATCTCAAGCAAGGGCGCGCCAAAGCCAACTACTCCGGAAAACTCACCCTGTCCAACTTCGACCTGGGCGGCTGGTCCCAGAACTCCGATTTCGGGCTGGTTACCTTTACTTCCGCAGTCAGCGACGGCTACGGCCTGACCGCCGAGACGGCCCAGGCGGCACTCACCGCTGAAGTGCAGAGCTTTGTGTTCAAAGGGTACAACTACCAGAATGCCAGCCTGACCGGTGAGTTGAAGAAAAACCTCTTCAGCGGCCAATTTGCCATTCAGGATGACAATATCGATTTCTCTTTCCTGGGTAAAGTCGATTTCACCGATACCATCCCCAAATTCAACTTCAATGCCTTTGTCAACAAGCTGGACCTGAAACCGCTCAACCTGGCCGGGGAGAACATGGCCATTTCGGGCGATGTGTCGCTGGACCTCCGGGACAGCCGCTTTTCCAATATGGAGGGTACGGGCCAGGTAAAGAATTTCTTGCTCCGCCACGCCCGGCTGGGAAATATCTCGGTAGATTCCGTTTTTTTCAGTTCTGAATTCATCGGAAACGATAAGAAAAGGTTCGAAGTCCATTCGGAGATCGCCGACGCCACCCTGGAAGGGGCTTTCGATATCGAACAGGTGCCCGTGGCTTTTATGCAGTACCTGTCCCGCAATTTCCCGGAATTTTTTCAGCGGCTGGGGCTCAAAGCGCCCGAAAAGGAAGTCCGCCCTCAGAGTTTTTCCTTCAATGCCCGGATTTCCGATTCCAAAAACCTGCTGGCGGTGTTTGACAGCCGCCTGGGGCCCATCCGCAATGCTACGGTTGAGGGATATTTTGACAACGTCCTGGACTCCATCTGGGCATTTGTCGATGTGCCGCAGTTTCGTTTCGATAAGATAGAACTGAACGGTGCCGGCGTGATGCTCCGGCTGGAGCAATCCTTCGGCAATATCGACCTGGCCGTGGCCGAGCCGGTGCTGAACCAGAAAACTTACCTGTCGCCGGTTAAAGTGTTGGGCCTGCTGGAGCGCGACACCTTCGATATCGCCCTGGCCTATGAATCGGAAGGCATGTCTTTCCTGGATAAGCTCAACCTCAATGCCCGCCTGTTCCTGCCCGACAGCCTGAACTACCGCGTTGAGTTCAGCCAATCCAACCTGGTGCTCCTGGAAACGCCCTGGCTGATCAACAACAAGAATTACATCACCTTCAGGAAAGGGCACATCGACACCCGCAACTTCCTGCTGACCAACGGAGGCCGCCAGATCAAACTGGAAGGGGTGGCCGACAAAGGCCTCAAGCTGGGCCTGTACAATTTTGACTTCAGTTTTATCGACGACATCTGGGATTACGATCAACTGGATTTCGCCGGGCGCTTCAATGTCATCGCGGAGGTGGAAAATATTTTCCAGCTCTCCGGCATCAAGGCCACCGCCCTGGCCGATACCCTGCTGGTCAATAATGACGACTGGGGCGCCCTGCGCCTGGACGCCGAGGCGGCCGACCTGAAATCCCCGTTTCATGCCTTCCTCTCGATTACCAAAGACACCTCCCAGCTGCTGGTGGAAGGCGCCTATAACCCTACAGACATTGGCGATGAAGCGGAAATCCCCGAACACCGGCGGGCCAACTACTTTGATTTTAACCTCGACGTGTCGGCCTTCCCGGTGAACATCGCCGAGTACTGGATCGGCTCCAGCGTTTCCAATACGGTGGGCAGCTTCAACGCCAGCCTGCGGATACAGGGTTTCCCGAAGGCACCCCATCCCAGCGGATTTATCACCGTCCGGAACGGCGCTACAACCGTGGATTATCTCCAAACCCGCTATTTCTTTAAGGAAGGTTATGTCATCGTCGACGATTATCTGTTCGATGCTTCAGGGACTAAAGTCCGGGATGAATTCAACAATACGGCTACGGTGAAAGGCGGCATCACCCACAACCACCTCAAAAACCTGGGCATCAACGCCCGCCTCGAAACGGGCCGCTTCCTGGCGCTGAACACCAAAAAAGGAGACAACGAGCTTTTCTACGGCAGGGCCATCGGCCAGGGCGAAGTCCTCTTCAACGGGCCTTTCGACAAGGTGGATATCTACGTCAACGCCACAGTAGGAGAGGGGACCCGCCTGGTCATCCCGGTGAGCTACGGGGAGGATGCCTCCGAACTCAGTTTCATCCGCTTCCGCGAACGCCCCGAAGAGGCCGGCCAGCGCCCCGAACGGGAAGAACCCACCGGCGTCAACCTGGAGATGGACCTGTTCATAACCGAAGAGGCCCAGGGCGAGATCATCTTTGACGAACAGGCCGGGGATATCATCAAGGGAAACGGGCGGGGCAACATCCGCATCCTGGTGCCCCGCAACGGCGATTTTCAGATGTTCGGCGACTACGTCATCGAGCGCGGCGATTACCTCTTTACCCTCTACAACGTCGTCAACAAGGAGTTCAGCATCAAGAAGGGAGGGATCATCAGCTGGTCGGGCGACCCCTTCGGCGCCCAAATCCGCCTGGAAGCGGAATATGAGGACCTCTCCACCTCGGTGGCCAACTTCATCCAGGAATATCTGTCCGAAGCCTCCCCCCAGGTCAAAAACGATGCCAGCAAAGCTACTGACGTCAACCTGACGATGGACCTGCGGGGCGACCTGCTTCAGCCATTGATCAACTTCGACCTGGAATTCCCCCAGCTTACCGGCGAGCTGCAGACCCTGACCGACAGCAAGCTCCGCGTAATCCGGCAGGATCCCAACGAACTGAACCGGCAGGTGTTCGGCCTCATTGTCGTCGGGCAGTTCCTGCCTTCCGACCTGGCGATTCAGGGCAGCGAAATCTTCTACAACACCGTCAGCGAATTCGTCTCCAACCAGCTGTCCCTGCTGCTCACTGAACTTTTTTCGGAATTTTTCACCGACGGCAGCGCCCTGTCCGGCATAGACTTCGATATCGCCTACAACCAGTACCAGGCCGACCTCGGCGAACAGGAAGAACTGCGGCGGGGCGACGAATTCCAGGTGCGCCTGCGCCAGGAGTTCTTCAACGACCGCCTCACCATTCAGGTCGGCGGCAACGTCGACATCGGCAACAGCGCCTACACCACCCCCGAGGCCAGCGGCACCTTCGTGGGCAACGACCTGGTCATCGAATACGTCCTCAATCGCGACCGCACCCTCAAGCTGAGGGTCTACCAGCGCCTGGAGCCGGACATCGGCGGGGGCAGCCGCCTGGAAATAGGCACCGGCCTCAGCTACCGTAAGGAGTTCGACAACTTCGGAGAGTTTATCCGCAGCTTCCGGCGGGATGGGAAACGGGTGGGGAATTGACCCCGCTGCCCGTAGCAAATGTGAGATTTGAGGTTGAGGGCAGGGAACAGCCCCCTCAACCTCAGCCTCAACCTCAACTGGTGTAAAAAATTCCCTATTTTCACCCCATGGAAACACTCAGAGAGATCGCTTACCTCCTGCGCAAGGATATCCGCCTGGAACTGCGCACCAGCTATGCCATCAGCGGCATCCTGCTGTATGTCTTTTCCACTATTTTCATTGTTTATATGGCCTTTCAGAAAATCCAGCCCAATGTATGGAACGCCCTGTTCTGGATCATCATCCTTTTTGCGTCGGTCAGCGCCATCGTCAAGAGCTTTGTGCAGGAGAACAGCGCCCGCCAGCTCTACTATTACAGCCTGGCGAACCCCGTTTCCGTCCTGTTGTCCAAGATCGTCTACAATATCTTGTTGTTGCTCTCGCTCAGCCTGCTGACCTGGCTGGGGTTCAGCCTGGTGGCCGGCAGCCCGGTGAAGGATACTGGCCAGTTCTTCCTGGCCCTGCTGCTGGGCAGCGTCGGCTTTTCCATCACGTTTACCTTTATCGCCGCCATATCTTCCAAGGCGGACAACAACGCCACCCTGATGGCCATCCTCAGCTTCCCGCTGGTCATCCCCATCCTGATGACGCTGATCAAGCTTTCCGCCAACGCCCTGCGCCTCATGCAGGACACCGCCGTGCAGAGCGATATCCTTATCCTGCTGGCCATCGACCTGATGCTGCTGGGCGTAGGGCTGGCCCTGTTCCCCTTTCTCTGGCGGGACTGAGCGGAGGTGTTTGGCAATTTCAGGTGACAGGGTTGGTATTCCTTGGTTGGGCTATCTGCCTCCGGAACGAAGTTCTGGGTCAATTGCTGGTTATTGGTTATTGTGCCTGGCATCGGAGTAAAGCGCTGGTTATTAACCAGTAACCATTAACGGGCTACCAGTCTGACGCTTGATTCCGCTTTTCAGTATTAAAAGCGGGATATGTTGTTTGTTGTCGGTTTGGTTTTATGGCCGCCAGTACAATTGGGTTCCCCAACTGGCAACTGACAACTGGCAACAGCCACTTGTCCAGCCTTAGACCGATACCCTTGGTATTTCAGATAGTTGATAAACAGTTGTTTGCATCACAATTAAAGGCGTTTGGCAACAAATAGCTCCTCTCGCAGAGCGGTTCAACTGTCCTGGTAATTGTCCCGAAAAATGGGTAACTTTGCGGAAGCCAACGTGCGCAGCGCCCCCGGCTAGTGGCCAGGCGAACTTCAAGTCGCCTGGCCACTAGCCGAGAGGCTTTTCGCTTTGTTGGTTTTCCGTCAAATTTTGTGACTATTTAGCAGCCCTCCGCTTTTTAGCCACGAAGACACAAAAACACTAAGATTGCACAAAGCCTTGGTGCGATCTTGGTGTGTTGGTGTCTTCGTGGCAAAGGCATCAGGCTCACCTAAATAGTTACCAAATTTTTCAAAATATGCTCAAAAAATACTGGTGGAAAGCCCTTTCGGTAATCATCCTGATCTACGTCTTCATCGCCGGGATGACAGTCCCGCTCAGCCCCGGCATCGAGCGGGTGGCGCCCTCCAGCGTCCGGACGGGCGACGAGGTCACCCTCGAAGTCCTGGGGTATAACTCCCGCTACGACGAAGGCGGCCAGGTGCGCGCCTGGCTGAAGCTGGATAACGAGCGGGCCCTGGCGGCCGAATCGGTGGAGGTAGAGAGCGGCCGGCACCTGAAGGCTTTTTTTCGCATCCCGGAATACCTGCCGGTAGGCCGCAAAGTGCAGGATTTTACCCTCATCCTGGACAATGAGATGGACGGCGCCTCGGTGCTGCCCAGCGCCGTTTTCGTTACCCAGGATTCCATCGACCCGGAGATGGGCCTGAAGGACTGGACAAACAGCCCCGTGGAGAACCTGCACGAAGAATGGGCCATGACCTTTCCTTTCCGGAATATCCTTTCCGAGACCATCCGCAACACCTACTTTCACGTTCCGCTCTGGTTCGCCATGATCTTCATCTTCATCGCTTCGGTAGCCCACAGCATCCGGTACCTGCGCGGCGGGAGCCTGGAGGCGGACAACAAAGCGGAATCCTATACCCGGGTGGGTATTTTGCTGGGCATCCTCGGCCTGGCGACCGGCGCCGTCTGGGCGCGCCACACCTGGGGCGCCTACTGGAGCGGCGACGTGAAGCAGAACATGACGGCCATCGCCCTGCTCATCTATTTCGCCTACTTCATCCTGCGCGCCGTTTTCGAAGACCCGGAGAAGAAGGCCCGCATTTCGGCCGTGTACAACATCTTCGCCTTCGCGGCCCTGATCCCCCTCATCTACGTCATCCCCCGCCTGACCGATAGCCTGCACCCCGGTGCCGGCGGCAACCCCGCCTTCGGTACGCAGGACCTGGACAATACCATGCGCATGGTGTTCTATCCGGCGGTGATCGGGTGGACGTTGCTGGGCTTCTGGATGGGCAATTTGCTGCACCGGATGGGGCGGTTGCGGCTGCGGTTGATGGATGCGTTGTAAGGAGGGCTGTGTTAAATAGCTGGACACATTTATTGTAACTAATGCTGCTTCGAAAGCGTGGCGTGGCAGCTCTATTCCTGGGGCAATTGTTATATGGTTATATTGTTACGCTAATTGTGTCCGCTTACTCCGTACTGATTACCAATAAAAAAACACTATGGCATCCGACCAAACATACGTAGATTTCGTCCTGGGCCAGATCGAAAACGCCGGCCTGATTACCGCCAGAAAAATGTTCGGAGAGTATGGCGTGTACTCCGACGGCAAAATATTTGCGCTCATTTGTGACAACAAACTCTTCATCAAGCCAACCGGGAACGGGAGGGCTTTTATTGGAGAGGTGGTGGAAGCGCCGCCTTATCCGGGGGCAAAGCTATATTTCCTGATCGAAGAAAAAATAGAGGATCGCGAATGGCTAAGCAGTTTGGTCAGAACTACGGTAGAGGAACTTCCTGAGCCAAAACCCAAAAGGAAAAAGAAATAAGTGATAGGGCATATATAAATCTGGAATAATACCTGCCCGGCTTCCCAGGCTTGCCCGGATTTCGCAAAGACGCAGCCGAACCCTTTACTTCCCCATCAAATTCCTTCCCGGTTTCTCCAACGCCCTGCGATTCAGTGGAATCGCGACCCCAACCCCCATCACCGGCTGCCCCGTCGCCCCGATGACTTCCAAACTCGGCCGCACCTTCAGGCTCAGGTCGTCGTCCACGTTGAAACCCTTGAGGTGGCAATCCACAAAGGCCTCCATGGCCTGCAGGACGTACACCAGCACCAGGCCGACATAAGCCGTCTGGGTATTTTTGTCGTAGTTGTCTCGCAGGGTGCGCAGGGTGTTGAGGTTGTCGAGGGTAGTGCCGGAAAACTCGTGGGGTTCGTCCTGGCGCTTGAGGTTCAGGGCGGTGCGCAGGCGGCGGTAGCGGCTCTGGTTGTAATCGATCACCAGCACCATGCCGGTAATGGCCCCGTATACCAGGGGCGTTTTCCACCAGCGTTTGTTGTAAATCTGCCCGGCACCGGGAATGACCAGCGAAAGCAATGCCGCCTTCTTCGGGTTGGGATAGTCCCGCTTGAACCAGCTTCCCTTTTTCTTGCCGGAAAGGGTGTCCGGCTGGATTTCTGTAATGGCGGTATCTACTGCCACCGCTGCCGTATCGGGGGCATCCTGGGCAGCCAGCCGGCCCCGGACGCTCATAGCTATCAATGCCAGAAAAAGAATACGCTTCATCATGTTCACTTAGTAGTGATTAAAAAATAACTTCACTACAACTAAGGGCCGTGAAGTTATTTTTTAAGGATTACTTAACGCTGTTGGCGGGCACCCTTGTATGAAGGGAACGCCCATTCACATTCCATTAACCCACCGGGCTGGGACTTACACACAAATACACAAATGCACAAATATACAAATACACAAATGCACAAACACCCTCAATCCTCCAACCGGTCCAGCAACTGATTGAGCTCTTCCACCGAATTGAAAGACAGCACAACCTGCCCCTTGCCTTTTTCCTTCAGCCTGAGTTTGACCTGGTTCTTGGCCCCGAAGAACTCCTGAAACGTCTGTTCTACCTTCCGGTATTCGTCCGGCAGTTTTGTAGCAGAAGGCGCGTTTTTTTTGGCCCTGGGCTGCTTGTAGTCGCTCACGGCTTTCTCCAGAGCCCGGACGGACATGCCCTCTTTCACCACTTTGTCCAGGAGGTATTTCTGCATGGCAAAGTCGTCCAGCCCGGCCAGGGCGCGGGCGTGGCCCATGGAAATTTCTCCTTCTTTGACGGCTTCCTGGACCACCGGCGGCAGTTCGAGCAGGCGCAGGAAATTGGTGATGGTTGCCCGTTTTTTGCCGACGCGCTGCGCCAGGTCTTCATGTCGCAGGCTGAACTCCTCGATCAGCCGCTGGTAGGTGATGGCCACCTCCATGGCGTTGAGGTCTTCCCGCTGGATATTTTCCACCAGAGCCATCTCCATCATTTCCTGGTCGTTGGCCAGGCGGACGTAGGCGGGTATCTCCTCCAGGCCGGCGAGTTGGGAGGCTTTCCAGCGCCGTTCTCCGGAAATGAGCTGATAGGCTTCGGGGCTGAGGCGGCGCACCGTCACCGGCTGGATCAGGCCGTATACTTTCAGGGAGTCGGCCAGTTCCTGGAGGGCTTCCCCGTCGAAGTCCTTCCGCGGCTGGTCGGGGTTGGGGGCGATCTGGCTGACGGGGATCATCGCTACGGTGTGCGAGAGTTCTTTGACGACTTTCTCCGGGTTCTGCTCGATCTCTTCCTCGCTGATGTTGAAATAAGCCAGCCGGCTGCTTTTCTTAACGCTGCGCAGCGAATCCCGCAGGTCGTTCTTGCTGACGTTCTTTTTGCTGATTCTCTTGGCCATATCTACGCACTTGGTTTTGGATCACGGGCAAAGGTAAGGAAAATGGGGCGGGGGAGGGGGGATTGATGGTTATTAGTTGTTGGTTGTTGCCGCTTCCGGGCAGGAGGGAGGTTGTTGGTTGCTGGCAGGCGCAGTGCGAACAACTGCCTCCAGGTTGCTTCCGCTCCAACAACCAACAACCCGCGCCAGGCTGCCTCCGGCCAACCCCGCCTCAGTTCATGCTCGCCCCGCGCTTGGGCCGGATCTTGTCGTTGTTGTTCTTCAGGAACTCCTTGGCCAGGTTGAGGAAGTTGATGCTGCCCCGGCTGCTGGCGTTGATCATGGCTACCGGCATGTGCAGATTGGGCGCTTCGCCCAGTTTGGAATTCCGGTGGATGATGGTGTCGAGCACTTCGTCCTTGAACAGTTCCCGGACTTCTTCCACTACGATATTGGCCAGGCGCAGGCGGCTGTCGTACATCGATAGCAGGATGCCTTCGATCTTCAGCCCCGGGTTGAGCTTGGCCTGCACCAGCTCGATGGTCTCCCGCAGGCGGGACAGCCCTTCCAGCGCGAAGAACTCGCACTGCACCGGCACCAGCACCGAATCGGCGGCGGTCAGGGCGTTGACGGTGATCAGGCCCAGGGAGGGCAGGCAGTCGATGAAAACATAATCGTAGTCGTCGCGGACCTGCTCCACCGCGTCCCGCAGCAGGAACTCCCGTTTCATGCGGCTGACCAGCTCAATCTCGGCGCCTACCAGGTCGATGGTCGAGGGGATAATGTGCAGGTTGGGCGTATCCGTTTCGTATATGCACTCTATGGCGTCGACATCGCCGACCATGCAATCGTAGAGGCTGGTTTCCACGTCATCCGGCATGACGCCGACCCCGGAAGAGGCGTTGGACTGCGGGTCGGCGTCGATGAGCAACACCCGCTTTTCCAGGATGGCCAGGCTGGCCGCCAGGTTGATGGCTGTAGTGGTCTTTCCGACGCCTCCTTTCTGGTTGGCGATAGCTATAACTTTTCCCATGGCGAAGATTGAATTTTAAACAATACGGGTGAAGCAGAAGCCCTGCCGTCGCTGCTATATTCTGGTTTTACAGGCTTCTACTTCACCCTGCGATGGTTGTGGCTTATGGGCCAAATCAGGATAAATCTCACGCAGAAGCGCGGAGGCGCAAAGCGGCTCTGCCCAACCCTAAACGGGTAACCCTTCTGCGCCTCTGCGTGCTACCGGGCCGGCAGGCCTCCGCTAAAAATCGAGGCTTCCGCCGACTGGCAACAAAATTAACTCTTTTCCGCTATCCGCAAAAGCTTTTTTGGCCGCATCGTGGTCAATTTTAATGTAGCCGAAGGTATCGTAGTGGCAGCCGATGATCTTGTCGCATTCGATATAGCCGCTGGCAATGACGGCATCTTCATAGCCCATGGTGAAGTTGTCGCCGATGGGCAGGATGGCGAAGTCCAGCTTTGGGCAGGTCAGCGGGAGGAGCTTCATGTCCATCGTCAGGGCTGTGTCTCCGGCGAGGTAAAAACAAGCCTCGTCGTTCCAGATGACGAACCCGCCCGGGTTGCCGCCGTAGGTGCCGTCGGGCAGGACGCTGGAGTGGATGGCATTGACGTACTTGACGGTGCCGAAGTCGAAATTTACTTTCCCGCCATGGTTCAACGGATGGCCGGAAAGGCCTTTCTGCTCAAACCAGCTGACAATCTCGTAATTCGAAACGACTTTGGATTTATTTCTCTTGCCAATACTTTCAGCGTCGGCTACATGGTCGCCATGGCCGTGGGTGATCAGCAGGTAATCTGCCCGGAGCTTGTTTACATCAATGCCTTTGGCCAGTTCGTTGGGGGAAATAAAAGGGTCGAACAGGATGTGTTTTCCTTTCGTTTCAACGGCAAAGGTAGAATGGCCGTAGTACGTCAGTTTCATATTTGGGTTGGTTTTGGTTGAAAAAGAAAGCGGCTTTTGGTCCGGACGCCTGAAGATAGGGATATTTGGAGTTTATCATAAAGAAAAAATGAACAATTCCCTGGTTTTAAATGTGTAGATGCCAGGATTTTTCATAACACATTAAACCAGCTGGCCACAAATGATTACCGTAATTTCCGGAACCAACCGCAAAAACAGCGAATGCCTCAGATTTGCCACGCTCTACTATGAGATGCTGCGGGAGAGCACTGAGGAGGATGTCAAATTGCTGGCCCTGGAACACATCCCGCACGACTGGTTCTTCCCGGAGATGTACAAGCAACAGGCGCCCAGCCTGAAACGCCTCCAGGATGAATACATCCTTCCCGCTCAGAAATTCGTTTTTGTCATGCCGGAATACAACGGCGGCTTCCCCGGCGCCCTGAAGCTCTTCATCGACGCCTGCACGGTGCGCAAATACACGTCCAATTTTCAGGGCAAAAAGGCCGCCCTCGTCGGCATTGCCACCGGCCGGGCCGGCAACCTGCGCGGCATGGAACACCTCACCGGCGTGCTCAACTACCTGGGGACTATTGTCATGCCGAACAAATTGCCCATTTCCCGCATTTCCGACCTGAAAAACGGGGAGGGGGAGGTTATCGATGAGGGGACGCTGGAGGCGATGCGGGCCCAGGCACTGGAGTTCGTCCGGTTCTGAGTCCATTCGTGCCGCGATCATCCTGATCGCAAGGCCGGTATAGTAAGCGCTTACACACAGTCGTACTTTAATCGGCACACAAAGACGTATGCCAAATTCTAAACAACACACATTCAGTCCTTTTCATACTCATACCACACCCCCGCCGCCCCTTCTTCCTCCACCCGCACCTCTTCCCGGGCCACCCCTCCCGCAATCGCCTCCGCCTTCCTCCTCTTCTCCCGCGCCTCATCGGAGATCAGTTGTGAAAAAACGAGCCAGAAGCCCCGGCTTTCCTGCCGTCCTTGTTCCAGGATGCTGCCGAGGTTGCTGTCCCAGCTCAGCAGCACGGCGCCGGGTAGCTGGTACTGTTGCTTTTTGTCATGCCATTGGCTGTAGTACCGGTAGGCCGGCACAGCGGCGCCGTCAATGTAGGAAGGGCCGGGCCTGCCCTGTTGCTTTATCTCAGTCAATACGCCCTTCAGGTTCTCGATCTCCGTTGATCTTCCCAACTGCCCCAGGGAATTGGCAAAAGGAGCGGCCTCCAGGATCATTAACCCCAGCAGAGCCAGCCGGAAATATAAATTGCCCTTTTTCCAGGCTTCCGAAGCTCCGCAGGCAACCAGCAGGAGGAACAGGGGCATCATGAACATAGAAACCCGGGGGATGAGGGAAAAAAGGTGGAAAACCGAAGCGGCGAAACCGGCGAGAATGGGCAGGGCGATCAGGAGGAACACCCCGGTTTTTTGCCGGGCCAAACGGTAAGCGCCCCACAGTAAAAGCCCGACGCCCGTGATCAGCCCCACAACCGTAAACCCCAGAACCGGCCGCAGCAAACCGTAAAATATATCGCCCATTTGCCGCCAGGCGCCGGCTTCCCAAATCCGGAGCGGGAAAAAGTAGGGGGCGTGGTAGTCCAGGAGCACTTCTTTTTCGGTGCCTGCCCGGAGTACCATTAAATACAATGTGATGAAAGAAGCAGCCCAGGCAATGCCGACTAGTCCCATTCTCATCATCGCTTTGCCATTCTTCTGTCTGGCGAAGCCCCAAAAATAATACGCCCCGATACCTGCGAGCATAAAGGCAACCGGCATGGAGAACCATAAGCTAATCCCTCCGGCTACAGCCCATATCCAGTAGTGCCTGGTTTTCAGTCGTTCCGGGGGAAAATAAAGGGCGAGAATGACTGCTCCCAATGCCAGCGCCGCATCCGTACTGTACTGTTTTGCCTCGGTGGTGAAACGCAGCATAAACGGCGACAGGCTGACCATGGCTGCCGGATACCAGTAAATGGCGGAGGACAGGCCAAGTTTCTTCATTAAATGATAAAACGCTGCTAGCGTCAGCAGGCCCCCTGCCAGCGGCCAGAGGCGCAGGGGCCACTCATTGTTCCCCAGCAACTGAACGACTGTTTTGGAGCATACCATAAACAGGGGAGGGGCATATTGGTCGTGGAGCAACGGCCGGAAAAAATGGCTGTAAGGCAGCCCGGAAATGTTGAGCGCCAGGTTGGCCTCGTCGATAAACAGCGACCGGGCGTCCAGGAAGTACCACAAGCGCAGGAGGATGCCCATGGCCAGGAAGGCCAGCGCCGCCAGGACAGGTATGGAAAGCCTCGTTTTCATCGGGGGCAAAATAATGACATTTCCCGGCTTTCCGGAAGAGTGGTTTGTCAAAATATAGTACTTACTACCGGAACGGGATCAGCACCGGCAGCCGGGCCTGCAGCCCTCTCGAATTCTTCAGTTCCTGGGCGAAGCGCAGATAGGGGTAGTATTCACCCAGTTCGGATTTCAGGATGGCGTTGGCGCGGACGTTCTCTTCGCCGAACCACTGCTCAAACAATTGCTGGAAGGGGTCTTTGACCCGGGGATATTCCGTCAGGCGGTATTCGTCCAGCCCGGCCAGGGATGCTGCCGATGCGATGGCCTGGTCCAGTCCTCCGATCCGGTCGGCCAGCCCGACGGCCAGCGCCCGCTCGCCGGTCCATACCCGCCCCTGGGCAATGGCGTGGACGGAATCGCGGCTCATCCCGCGCCCCTCGCTGACGCGCTGCAGGAAGGTCTCGTACATATCGTCCGTCCGCTTTTGCAGCAGGCGGCTCTCGCCCGAAGACAGGGGGTAGAACGGCGTAATGCCGGTGGCGTAGGGCCCGGTCTTTACCGAATCGAAATGGATGCCGGCCTTGTCGTCCAGCAGTTCGCTGGCATCGGGAATGGCGAGCACCACGCCGATGGAGCCCGTCAGGGTGGTGGGTTCGGCAAATATCGAATCGGCCATGGCGGAGATGTAATAACCGCCGGAAGCGGCATAGTCGCCCATGCTGACCACCACCTGCTTGCCTTCGGCCTTGGCGAGGCTCAGCTCTTTCCAGATGTTTTCCGAAGCCATGGCGCTGCCGCCCGGGGAGTTGACGCGCAGCACGATGGCTTTGATGTTGTCGTCCCGGCGGATTTGCTGGAGGTACTCTGTATATTTTTCATCTCCGACGCTTCCGGGAGCGCCCTTGCCGTCTACGATGGTGCCTTCGGCATAAATGACGGCGATCTTGTTTTTCACCCGGTAATTTTTGCTGCCCGGGTTGGACAGGTTGTATTCTTCCAGGCTGGCCATGGGGACTTTCTCCTCTCCGTCCAGGCCGAGGCGGCCCCGCAATTCATTCAGCGCGTCCTCCCGGTGGGCCACCTTGTCGGCGAGGCCGGCGTTGACAGCGGCCTGGGGGTCCATGCCGACATACTCCGCCGCCAGTTGATGCAACTGGCTGGTGCTGAGGTTGCGGGAAGCGCTGATGTCCTCCAGGAAGGATTCATAGATGTCGTCCAGGTATTCCCGGATTTGCATGCGGTTTTCATCGCTCATCTTGTTGAGGCGGTAGGGTTCGCTGGCGCCCTTGAACTTGCCGGCGTAGTACACCTGCATCTCCACCCCGACTTTATCCAGCATATCTTTGAAGAAAGGAACCTGGGCGGCAAAACCCCGGAAGTCGATCATGCCAAGCGGGTTGACCATGACCTGGTCGGCGGCGCTGGCGAGGTAATAGGCCCCCTGAGAATAGTATTTGGAATAGGCGATGATGAATTTCCCGTCCGATTTAAAATCTTCCAGCGCCTCGCGGACGGCTGCCGTCGTCGTCACTCCTCCGCTGGCCAGCCCGTCTACCTCCAGGAAGATGCCTTTGATGTTGTCATCCTTTTTGGCCCTTTCCAGGGTGTTGATCATTTCGTTGAGGCCAATGATCTTCCTGTTCTTAAGGTCGAACGGGTCGAGTTCCAGATTGTTGGTTTGCTCGGGGATGGGGTTGTCGAAAGTGAGGTGGAGAACGGTATTCGGCTTCACGGCTTTGGGCTTTTCTGCCTGCTGGGCAACCCGGGCGATCACCAGGCCCCCGATGCCCATCAGGAGGAAGAATGCCAGAAAAATGCCGAGACAAGAAGCGAGTAAGAACTTGAAAAATTGTCCCATTTTGCGTGTTTATTTTTTTGTGCTGCAAAAGTACCCCAACCGGGGCGTAAGTAACAAAAAATTAGATGAAAGCGGCTTTTCCGGGGAACAACGCCGGCCCATCTGCACTACCGACGAAACAGCGCTCCGGTAGATTTGTTCCCGGACAACCCGAGGCCGGGAATTTGATGCCGGCCTACGCCTGGCTTTTGCTTTACAAAAACCGGCGAGGTCAGCACAACCGATGAACAAATAAACCATAATTTGCCGGGCTGTTGCCGTCTTTTTGAAAAGAAGCCCCTAATTTTATGCTGATTTCAATTCAATTTCATGAACAGGAAAAAAGATGTGTTATCAGATTGGAAACCTGCAGCCTTCGTCATTATCCTGGCAGCCCCTCTGGCTATGGCTGCCCAGCCGCTGGAGGTGAACAACGCTCCCCCCATCACCCCGAACAACCTGATCACCAACGTTTTCCTGGGCGAAGGGGTAGAAGTCCTGGACGTCCAGTTCGAAGGTTCGGCTGCTGCGGTTGGTTTGTTTCAGAACGGAGAAGACGAGATCGGCCTGAGCCGGGGAATCGTCATGTCCACCGGCTTCGCTTCCGCTACTCCCGGGCGGATAGGCGTGGATTCTCCGGGCGCCGCCCAGTCCAGCGAGGTGGTTTCCGGCTCTACGCCCGACCCGGATATGGAACAGCTTTCCAGCACCGGAGATATCAACGACCTGGTGGCCTACACCATCACCTTCGTGCCCATTTCGGACACGCTCCGGTTCCGGTATGTTTTTGCCTCCGAGGAATATCCCGAGTACGTCTGCTCGGAATTCAATGACGTCTTTGGCTTTTTCATCAGCGGGCCGGGCATCAACGGCCCGTTTTCCAATAATGCGCAGAATATAGCCCTCATCCCGGAAACCAACCTGCCGGTGGCGATCAATAACGTAAACCCCGGCGTAGCCGGCGCCAACGGCGCTGCGGAGAACTGCATGCCGCCCGGTGGCTCCCTCGATTTTGCCCAATATTACAACAGCAACAACGGAAGCTCCGGCCGGCCGGTTTTTGACGGCTTTACCAGTGTTTTTACCGCAGAAGCAGTCGTCATACCCTGCAATACCTACACCATCCGCCTGGTGATCTGCGATGTGACCGACGAGCTCTTCGACTCCGGGGTTTTTCTCGAAGCCAAGAGCTTCGGCACCGGCTCCCTGAAGGTGGAAACGGCAACGGCCAGCCTCGACGGCTCGGTGGCCGAGGGATGTACCCAGGGCGAATTGACGTTCTCCTTGCCCAAGCCCGCCGAATCTGATTACTTCATCGATTACAACATCCTGGGAACGGCAGAGAACGGCGTGGATTACGCCTTTATCCCTTCCGGCTTGTTCATCCCCGCCGGCGACAGCGTACTGGCCATCCCGGTCGCCGCTTTTCAGGACGGCCTGGCCGAAGGCACCGAAACCCTGGTCGTTGACGTTCAGCTCGACCTTTGCAACCGCGATACGATCATCATCCCGATCAGGGAGCGTGTGCTGATCAGCCCCAGCCTGCGGCCGGATACTACTCTTTGCCGGGGCGATACCCTGCCGCTGGATGGCAGGGTGGACGTACCCCTTCCGCCTCCCCGGACTTTTTACAATGAAGACACTCTGGTTATCAGCCCCCACAATGTGACCCTTTATTCTGACATCGAGGTATTCGGAGTGCTGCCCGCCACCCTCGGGCCGGGCGTGATCCGCTCTGTCTGTATCGAGGATTTGCGGACAACCTGGGTGGACGACCTGCGCATCTTCCTGATCGCTCCCGGTGGGCAGTTTATGGAACTGGTCACCGATATCGGCAATTCCGGAGACAACTTTACCGGCACCTGCTTTACGCCGCTGGCCACCACGCGGATCACCGGCCTGAGCGCCGCTGATCAGCCCTTCACCGGGGCTTTCGCTCCCGAAGGGTTCTGGGAAGACCTCTACGGCGACGACAGCCCCACCAACGGAACCTGGCAATTGGCCCTGCTCGACAAGTTCGCCGCCGATGTGCCGGTACTGAACCGCTGGTCGATCACCTTTACGCCCTTGTATGAAATCGGTTACGCGTGGCAGCCGGCGGGTGGCCTGAGCTGCCCGGATTGCCCGGGCCCGGCGGCCGCTCCGGATACGACAACTTCTTATATCCTCACCGCTACCGACTCCTACGGCTGCGCGTCCTACGACACGGTAACCCTGGAGATCCTGCCGGTGCTCGAAGCGCCGGAGGTGGTTTGTGCCGCTGTGGCCGCCAGCAGCATCACCGTAAGTTGGGGCGACGTGCCCGGCGCCGCCGGTTATGAGGTAAATATCGACAGCGCCGGCTGGGCCCCCGCCAATGGTGCCAATGAGCACACCGTGGATGGCCTGTTTCTGGCCACTACCGTTCAGGTTCAGGTGCGGGCGGTGGGGCCTTGTGGAAGCATTGCCGCTTCTATTGAATGCACCACGCCGGACTGTACGCCGCCGGCGCCCCAGGTGGCATCGGTAACGGACGCCTTCTGTTTTGGCGGCGCCGACGGCAGCCTGGCGCTAACAGCAAGCGGCGGGACGCCACCCTATCAGTTTATCCTCAACGGCGAAACCAATGATACCGGGGTTTTTGACAGCCTGCCCGCCGGCACCTACCTGGCGCAGGTTGTCGACGATGTCGGCTGCCCGGCTTCCGTTCAGGCCGTAATTGGCCAGCCGCCGCCCCTGCCGGCTACCCTGAGTACGGACTCCGTAAGTTGTGCCGGGCGGGCGGACGGAAGGGCAGCGGTGGAAATCAACGGCGGCAACGGCCCCTTCGCCTTCAGCTGGAGCGACGGCCAGGCGGACTCCATCGCAACCGGCCTGGCAGCCGGTGCCTACCAGCTGACGGTGACGGACGCCAATGGCTGTTCGTATTCTTACGAGGCCCGGGTTGGCGAGCCGGAACCGCTGTTGCTCACAGTGGAAACGGACGCTGCCCGCTGCGCCGGCGCCGCCAACGGCATGGCTACGGCGACTGCTTCCGGAGGGGCGGGATCGTATGGTTTTGATTTTGGGCCTGGTGTTATTATCGGCACTGTTCCCAACCGGGCCGTGGGCCTGGCGGCCGGCAGTTACGAAGTAACCGTCACCGACGGCAACGGCTGTGAAACGGTGGCCGGCTACCTGATTGAGGAACCGCCTGCCCTGCAGGTTCAACTCGCCGTGATGGATGCCCTGTGTGCCGACAGCGCCAGTGCCATGGTTTCGGCAGCAGTATCCGGCGGCACGGGCGGCTACGCCTACACCTGGCTGGATGCCGCGATGGATACGGTAGGCCAGGCCGCCGTCCTCTCCGGCGTGCCGGCCGGCCAGTATTTTGTCGAAATATCCGATGCAAATAATTGCCTCCTGGTGGAAGAGGCCGTTCCCGGCGAACCGCCGCCGCTGGATTATGCGCTGGACGTTCAACCTGCCAGTTGCTCCGGCGGAGCGGATGGCAGCGCCAGCCTGCTGGTTGCCGGCGGCGCTCCGGGGTATTTTTACAACTGGAGCGATACCGGAGACGGCCCGGCAACCCGCGACGGATTGCCCACCGGCAATTACACGGTCACCGTAACCGATCAGAATGCCTGCGCGCTGGAAATAGGGGTCGAGGTGGGCAGCCCCCCGGCTATTGGCCTCAGCTTTTCTACTCAGCCCACCTCCTGTCCGGGCAACGCTGATGGCCAGGCCACGGTAACAGCCGAAGGCGGGGTGCCTCCCTATGCCTATTCCTGGGCAGGTGGGCAGGCAACGCCAACCGCCATCGGCCTGGGTGCCGGCGCCGTATCGGTAACGGTGACGGATACAAACGGCTGCGAGGCTGCCGGAACGGCTACGGTGGAGGAAGCGCCGGCTATCAATGTGTCAGCAGAAGGAACCGGCCCGCTTTGCCATGGAGAAAACAACGGGACAGCTACGGCAGCCGCTCAGGGTGGGGCAGGAGGCTTTTCCTACTTGTGGAGCAACGGGCAAACGGCCACCACCGCTACGGGCCTGGCGGCCGGCGCCCATGCCGTTACAGTCACCGACGGGAACGGTTGTGCGGCCACGGCTACGCTGGAGCTGGAAGAGCCGATGCCCCTGCTCGGGACAATAACTACCATTGATGCTACCTGTGATCCTGCCCCCGGCGGTTCGGCTACGGCACTGATACAGGGAGGCACTCCCCCGTATAGTTATGCCTGGAATGACGGCCAGAGCCAACCCTCCGCCACAAACCTGCCGATGGGCATCTACATGCTGACCGTTACCGACGCCAACGGTTGTGTCCTGGCCGATACGGCTGAAGTCGGCGGCATTCCGGCGATCAGCCTCCAACTGGAAGGGCGGGATGTCAGTTGCAACGGCGGCGCCGACGGAGCGGTGGCTGCAGTAGCGGAAGGAGGCGTGGGGAGCTACGCCTTCAGTTGGAGCAACGGCTCTTCGGGGGCGCAGGCCATCGGCCTTGCTGCCGGAGCATACTCCGTAACCGTATCAGATGGAATTGGCTGTACCGCTACGGAATCTCTCCTGATCGGCGAGCCGCCCGCCCTTGTCCTGGAAACGCGGGAAGGGAGGGTATCCTGTGCCGGCGACCGCGACGGGAGCATATCTGTTGCCATTGAGGGCGGGACGACCCCTTACAGCATTCTGTGGAATACGGGAGATACCGCCCCGGCCGTTACCGGGCTGAGCGTGGGCGCTTATTTCGTGACAGTGACGGACGCCAACGGCTGCCGGGCCACCCGGGAAACACAGGTCGTGGAGTTCAGCCCCATTGAAATTTCGGCAGAAACCGGAGAAGCGCGTTGTTTCGGAGAGGCCAATGGCTCGGCTGCCGTCCGGGCCAGCGGAGGCATGCCTCCCTATTCCTTCAGTTGGCCGGGCGGAACAACCGGCCCGGCCCTGGACGATGTCCCTGCGGGTACCTATATACTGTCGGTCACAGATGCGGCGGGATGCGAAGTGACGGAAGAGATCGCGGTCGGGCAGCCTGATGCTCCTTTGAGCGCGGCAATCAACCCGGCGGATGCCAGTTGCTTTGGACGGGCGGACGGGCGCCTGGAAATTCTCGCCTCCGGCGGCAGCCCTCCCTACCGCTACAGCCTGGATGGAGACTTTTACTCCGGCAACAATACTTTTATCGGGCTGGTGCCCGGCAGCTACCCGGTGCGCATTCGGGATGCCAGGGAGTGTTTCTTACTGGCTGGCCCGGCAACGGTAGGCGAACCGGCGCCAATCGAGGTTGACCTGGGGGACACCCGGGCGGCGGCCTACGGCGAATCCATACGCCTGCAGCCGGCGGTCGCCGGCGGGGTGGGGGAGTTGGCCTTTTCCTGGCAACCGGCGGATTCCAGCCTCCTGAGCTGCCTGGACTGCCGCGAACCGTTGGTTGCGGTTACCTATCAGGCCAGCATTAAGGTAACCGTTACGGATGAAAACGGGTGTTCCGGCGAGGACATCGTGACGGTCTACCCCCGTAAGGAGCGGCCGGTTTTTGTGCCATCCGGCTTTTCGCCCAACGGCGACGGCAACAATGACCGCCTTCTCGTTCACGCCCGGGAAGATCTGGAGGCACAGGTCTTGTATTTCAGGGTATTCGACCGCTGGGGCGAGTTGCTCCACGAGGCAAACCAATTCGAGCCCAATGACGAAAATGCCGGCTGGGACGGGACATTCCGGGGGCAGCCAGCGCCGGGCGGCGTCTACATCTGGCACCTCGGCGTAGAATTCGCCGACGGCAACCGGGAAGAATTTTCCGGGCATGCTACTTTAATTCGGTAATTTGCATGCCGCTTAATCACATAGCGCACATAGGTGATTTCACATAGGCCACAATAGCTTACTGGTTATCACCCTACTGTGAAGTTATAAGGCTACCCTTCTAACGTTGGATAGCCGGGGGGGGGCTTCGTACATCGTACACAATCCCGGGGCTCCCGGTCCAGTTTTAGACGGGTACCCAGTTATAAAGCCGAACGAAACGACTGAACAGATAGGGTAGTATTTCATTTTCAATTTTTAAAAGCAAAAGAACGCCATGACAATTCGTCCTTTTATTATCCTGTCCCTAATCCTTTTAGCGGCCTGCGGCCAAACGCCGCAACAAGCCGATGCAGCAGAAACGGCCGGCGAAAAAGCTCCGGTTGCGGAGCGGGCCGGGTATGCCATCGTCATCCACGGCGGTGCCGGCACCATTTTGAAGGAAAATATGACTCCTGAAAGGGAACAAGCCTATATGGATGCCCTGAACGCCGCCCTGGATATCGGCGAAGGCATCCTGAAAAAGGGCGGCAGCAGCATGGACGCAGTAGAACAGACGGTCATTTACCTGGAAAATTCCCCCTTGTTCAATGCCGGCAAAGGATCGGTTTTCACCCATGAAGGCAAGAACGAGCTGGACGCCTCCTTTATGGACGGCGCTACCCGCAATGCCGGCGCGGTGGGTGGAGTGACGGTCGTGAAGAACCCCATCCAGGCGGCGCGGGCGGTGATGGAGCAGTCGGTGCACGTCCTGCTCACCGGCAAGGGCGCCGAGCAGTTTGCTGAAGAACAGGGCCTGGAGATCGTGGGCCCGGAATATTTTTACACGGAGGATCGCTGGCAATCCCTGCAGCGCGCCAAAGCTGCCGAAGAACAACCCACCGGCGCTTTATCCTCCAACCCGGACCACAAATTCGGCACCGTCGGCTGCGTCGCGCTGGACAAAGCCGGCAACATCGCCGCCGGCACTTCTACCGGCGGCATGACCAACAAGCGTTACAACCGCTTCGGCGACGTGCCGGTCATCGGCGCCGGCACCTACGCCAACAATGCCACCTGTGGCGTGTCCTGCACCGGCCATGGCGAGTATTTCATCCGCTACGCCGTGGCCTATGATATTTCTGCTCTTATGGAATATAAGGGGCTGAGCCTGGAGGAAGCCACCCGCCATGTGATCCATGAAAAGCTCCTGGAGGCCGGCGGCAGCGGCGGGCTGATCGCGCTGGATAAGCTGGGCAATGTGTCGCTGGAGTTCAATTCGCCCGGCATGTACCGGGGGTATGCCCGGCCGGGAGAGCGGGAAGTAGGGATTTATGGAGAGAAGTGAGGACGGCGGATCGTGGCGCGATCATCCTGATCGCTGGTCCAATGACCTGGGAAGTCAACTGAAAATAGCAATATAATTCCTGGTGCGATCACCCCGCTTCCGAAGGCTGTACCTGCTGCCCCTGCGCCATGCTCCTGCGCTGTAGCCTGCTTTGGCGCAAGCGTAAGGCTGCTGCCGGCGGCATATGGCCGACGGCACCTTTGAATCTTCGAAATTTGAAGAAGCGTTAAAATGGACGGGACAGCGCCACCTGTATTACCGCCTGTTGAACGAGGAGGCAGAGGCCTTGGAATCCTGGGAAGAAGATTTCCTGGACGAATATGAAAGTACAACTGTTGGCAACTTTTCGCTGGTGGATACTACTCTGAATGCTGCCTTTACCTCTGGAGAACATGCGGGGGCGGCATTAGATTCTTTACACAACCGTATCGAGAGCAAGCTGGACAGCTTACATTGGGTGGATTGGCAATACAACTTCGGTGTTGAGGTAGATACGGCTGCCCTGCTGGCCAAACATCAGGCCTTACTCGACAGCCTGGTTTACTTTCAGGAGCAGGGAGAGGATCAAATGGAGGCCATTCAACTGTACCGGGAAGATTTCTTGGATCAGGCGGAAACAGACAATAGTGCCATTTCAGCAAGCGAAGTATTTGAGGTTACCGAACAGGACGTCAATGCCTTGTTTCTGGAAACAGTAGCTATTGGCACCGATACTTTTACAGAAACCCAGATAACAGCTCTTTTGGCAATCGCCGATCAATGTCCTTTAGCAGGTGGCGATGCTGTGTTCAAGGCCCGCAGCTTGTACAGCCTTATCGACCCGTTAGTGAAGTATGAAGATGAGGAGTGATGCGCTTCTGAGCCGGAGGCAAGGCCGGCGGTTGTTCAACAACCGCAAATCGCTGCGAAATTCCAACTGATTCCGAACCCGGCAAAAGATGAACTGACGGTGAAATTGGCTGCGCCAGTAGAGGTTCGCATCTGGTTTGTCATACAGGATTTTCGTGGCCGGACACACTTTGAAAAAGAGCTGGATACAGGTAGAGCGATCTATAATATAAACACAAGCCAGCTTCCGCCCGGCATTTATTACTGTACGATAAAAAGCCAGGGTTCAGTACACAAAACAAAACAGTTGATTATTGTTCGTTAGAAAGATTAGGCGCTCTCGGCTTGTCATAGCTGAAAGCGCCTTCTTTATTTTAATTCGTATGAAAATAGAAAAAAACATAGGCATGCTTTTTTTATTAATCTTACCTCTTTTGGCTTGTGGGCAGAAACACGATTATGTATGGATGTTTGGATATAATAGTAATGTAACTTCTAATTATCCAGGAGTAGAAGGCGTAATCTTGAATTATAATGAAACTCCATTTTCGGTTGATTATATACAGACTGTTACAAACATTGGCGTAAGCAATGCAACAATTGCAGATACGTTTGGAAATTTATTATTCTATACAAATGGGTGTCAAATTGCCAAAAAAAAGCCCCGGCGGTCACCGCCGGAGCTTCTGCGTGAAAAGTAAATGAACTATCGCTTTCTAAAACTGAAGGATCGCCCGCACGTCTTCTTCGCTGCGGATTTCCTTGTCGATAAGCTTGAGCGGTAAGGTATACGTCTCTTTGTCGGTCTTGATCTTGTCGAAATCTTCGGGCCGCATCAGGGCGATCTTCCCGTCGTCCGTGACGATCCAGAGCAGGTTTTCGGAACCGGCGTCGAAGCGCAGCGGCGTATCGTCGGTGGCATACAGGCGGTAAACCGTGTTTTTGCTGTTGTCCGCCAGGTAGGCCGTGTGGTTGCGGTAGAAATTGCCGTGCTGGTCGCGGAAGGCGGCCTGGATGCGCTGCTCGGAAGGCGGGATCAGCCGGTCGCAGTTCCAGAACCCGAAACCGGTGGCCTTGAAGCGGTTGACGACTTTGCGCCTGACGAGATAGCGGGTGGACGCTCCGAACTCGATGCCCTGCGCCTGCAGTTCCTCCAGCTTTCGGTCATACGCTTCCAGCGCTTTCGCCTTCTCCTGTTCGGCCTGGGCCTGCAGCGCCTGCTTTTGTTCTTTGAGCTGCGCCTCCCAGTCGGTCATGGCGGCCTGGAAACCGCGGTATTCCTCCTCGTATTGTTGCAGCGCCCTTTCGTAGTCGCTGCCGGTCAGCACCGGCGTGACGATCAGGGTGAGCTGGTTCTGTGGGTGGATGAGGGTCAGCTCGTAGTCCCGGTTGTTGGCCGGGCGGATGCGGACGGACTGCCAGCTGACGTTGAACGCCCGCTCGTCGAAGGCGGGGCTGCTGGGGGCTATCTGCCAGATCACCCCTTTGTATATACGCTGCAGCTTGGCCAGTTCGTTCTGCACTTCGCCGCCCTGGTTGTCCTCGACGGTGAGGCTGCCATCCAGGAAGTTGAGTTCCAGGGTGGGCCGGTCGGGCGACGCCCGGTGCGGGCGGAGCGGCTCGACCGGCTTCGGGATGCGCGCTTCAAGGGCTTTAAGGGCCTCGGCTGCCCGGGATTCGATGGCGCCGTACCGGCTCAGCAATTCCCGTTTGTGTTCCAGCAGCGGGTCGTTTTCGTCCAGTATTTCATCTTCGATGAACTGAATGTTGTCGACATCCTGGTAAAGCCATTCCCGGGCGAAGGTATCCAGTTGGTAAATGTGGTAACGGGGCGGCGCGTCCAGGTTGAAGCTGGATACGATGATCTCGGAGACCAGTTCTACGTCGATGTTCTTTCCGGGGGCGAGTTGCACCCGTTTGCCGTCCTGTTCGGCGTAAATCTCGATCATGCCGGCGGATTCGAGGTTGTACTGTACGCCAGCGGAGTCATAGGTCAGCGGTACGCCGGCGAGGAAGAAGTCCACATAATCGTGCATTTCCCGGTAGCGGATATCCACTTCGCCCTGGATCAGCCGGCCGCGGTCGTCGGCGAAGGCGGCGGCCGGAACGACCAGGCGGGAGCCGCTGGGGTATTCGTAGACGCCGCCCTGGTTGGCGTCCACCCGGAAGCTGGCGAACTGGGGCTGTATGTCTTCGGACAGGGGGGGCTTGACGAATTCCTGGCGGTCGAAATACTCTGCTGCGGTCAGCGCCGGTTCGTTCGGGGCAGAGAAAATGCCGCCCAGGACGATGGCCACGGCAGCTACTGCCGCTGCTGCTGCGCTGCTGACGGACAATACGCGCAGGCGGCGGATCCGGAGAGCGCGGCGGTTTTCCTGCTCGCCCCGGAATCGCCGCAGGAGGGCGCCAAAGTCCTTGTGGCGCTGTATTTCCTCCCGGGAAGGCAGCCTGGGGTTGATCTTGAAATTGTATTTGTTGCCCATATCTTCTGCGGTTTTTACGCCTGGAGGCATAATTTAACCATCAACTCATCTTTTTTTTCATCCTGTTCAGAATCCGGAAGGTCTTCACCTTTGCGTTGTTTTCGGTAATGCCGAGTATCTCGGCAATTTCCTTGTAGGGCCGTTCTTCGAAGAAACGGAGCTCTATCAGTTGCAGGTCGTCTTCTTTCAGGCCATCCAATGTTTCGAGAAGCAGTTGCCGGTGTTTTTCGTCGTCGCGTTCTTCAATTTCTTCGAACAGGCCGGAGATGTTGGTCTCTTCAACACTCACAACCCGGTCTTTCCTGGCTTTGCGGTAGTGCTGCGCCACTTCGTTGCTGGCGATCCGGTAGAGCCAGGCAGAGAAGGGCACGCCTTTGTATTCGTAATCTGTAATGCGATGCAATGCTTTGAGGAAAACCTGGGAACAGAGGTCGGCGGTCAGCGCTTCGTCGGTAGTCCGCCGGAAAACAAAGAGAAAGATATCTTCATAATACCGTTCGTACAGGGGCCGGAACAAAGCGGGGTCACCCTGAGCAGCTTGCACTTCCAGCCACTCTTCCTGCATTTCTGCCGCAGAAACAGTCCTTTTGGGCGCGCTCATCCGAACGGTTTTTGCAAGAGTACGGCTAAATTGCAAATTCGAAAGCATTAAATGAAGAATTTTTCTATAAAGTGCCCGGGATTATCCTGGAAACAGCGGGAAAGCGCCGGATTGCTGAATCTCCTCCCTTTGTTCCGCCTTCATAATGACGAAGGAGGGAAAGGTTACACCTGCCAGCCCGGAATTATTTTTGGGAAAGGTTGCTATATTGGTGAATAATTTCAATAACCAACAGAACCCAATTGAATGCTCTATCCCATCGTAAGGCCGATCGCCCGGCTGGGCCTTCGCGCCTTCTACCGCAAAATATACCTCTCTCATGCCGAACGGATTCCCCGGAACGAGGCGGTGATCCTGGCGGCCAACCACCCTACGGCGTTCCTGGAACCCTGTATCCTGGCCTGTTTCCTGGACCGCCCCCTGTACTTCCTCGCCCGGGGCGACCTGTTCAAAAAAACTTTTTATGCCCGTTTGCTGAGAGGGCTGAACATCCTGCCGGTCTTTCGCCTGAAAGACGGGGGATACGGAAAACTGAAAGACAACTACTCGACCTTTGAGGCCTGCTACAGCGCCCTGGCTCAACGCAAAACCATCATGATCCTGGCTGAAGGGCGGACCAAGCAGGAGAAACGCCTGGGGCCCCTGCAGAAAGGCACGGCCCGGATCGCCCTGGGAACCCTGGAGCGCCATCCCAACGACCTGGACGAGGTCTTTATCGTCCCGGTAGGCGTCAACTTTACTTACGCGGACCAGCCCCGCTCGGAGGTCATGATCGATTTCGGAGAACCCATCCTGGCCAGCCGTTTTCTTCAGGAGTTTGAAGAGAACGCCAATCAGGGCATGGCTACGCTGACCGACGTGCTGAAGGAGAAACTGGAGAAAAGCCTGGTCATTATCGAACAACCGGAAGACGAAGAGCTGGCAGAGGGCCTGTTCCGCATTTTTCGGAACGAAAACCCGCAGCCTCTGCTGCCGGTCATCGACTATCACGCCACCCCCCTGAACACGGAAATGAGGGTGGCCGAAACGGTCAACCGCCTGCCGGACAGTGAAAAAAAATGGCTAACCGGGCAGGCTGCCGCTTATTTTAAGGCCCTGGAAGCGCACGGCATCGACGACCGGGCTGTGGCGGGGAAAAAAATGAACGGGACGGCGGCGGCTGCCCTGCTGGCCCTGGGGTTCCCTTTCTTTTTTATGGGCTACCTGTGGAATTTCCTGCCGGCTTGGCTGGCCAAATACATCTCCGACACCCAGGTGAAAACACTGGAATTTAAAGCGCCGGTCCGATGGGCTGCCGGCCTCGGCGTTTTTCTGGTGTATTTGCTGGCCTGGATACTGGCCGCCGCCGCGTCCGGATTGTGGGCCATAGCCCTGGCAGCCTTTGCCCTTCTGCTGATGGGATACTTTTCTCTGTATTACCTGGAGTTTTACAGCCGATACCGAAAGGACAGGAGGATGGGGGCGCTTTCCGCAGAAGAAAAGTCGCTTGTCCTCCAGAAAAGAGAAGGGGTGTTGCAGGCATTCCGCAAGATGGCGGCAAGTTATGCCTGATCAGAATTCCTTGTTGCTGTTTTGGTATCTTTTGTCCAGCTCTCCCGCCAGGCCGAAAAGGAACATATAGAGAAATATTAAACCCGCGATCAAAAGGAAATTCATAATCGGTTGTTTTTATATCATCGTCTGGTGGTTTTTCGGCCTGTTTGCTGATAAGTAGATTTCTAACGTATGAGAGGGGCAGATGTTTCAGCTTTTTGCCTGGCGGCGGATCAAAAAAAAGCTGCCCCGGGAGAGGGGCAGCTGTAACTACCGGTATGTAGTTAGCGGGGGAATCTTAATAGACTTGTTCGGCGGGTAGTATGATGGGCGCAAATTGGCTCTTTTCTTCCCACACTGTGCCTTTTTTCGGCCGTATAGCTATGGCTATGCGGCCGAAAAAAGCCTTCGCGTGGTCGAAAATAGCTCAATTTTCCCACCATCCTACCCCCGCCGAACAAGTCTAATCTTCAGAACAGAGCAGGTTGCCATCTTCCGAGAAGACGGCGTCGATATCGTCATCGCTTCCGGGCACATCCACTTCCACCAGATATTGGATGCTTCCATCTTCAAACCGAAGCTCTTTGAGGTCGTCATCGTCGATCTGGTAACCCGGGTACTCGCTGGATATAGCGTCCGCCACCGCCTGCGGAAGGTCCTGCTCGCCTATTTCGACGGCTGAAAAAAGGAAAGCGCCATCCGGTGCGAAATAAAGGTAAGGGCCGTCGTCTTCCAACTCCACCTCAATGGCCGGCGTGCCGTCGCACAGGCGCTCGTTCTCTATTTCATCTATTTCATAACCCGGAAAGTTGGCCTGCACGTAATCGGAAATGAAAGCCGGAATGTCGTCGTCATCATCATCCCCGTCGTCATCATCGTCCCCGTCGTCATCATCGTCCCCGTCGTCGTCGTCGTCCCCGTCGTCGTCGTCGTCCCCGTCGTCGTCGTCGTCCCCGTCGTCATCATTATCCCCGTCGTCATCGTCGTCTCCGTCGCCGTCATCGTCCCGGCAGAGGAATGTGCCATCTTCTGAGAAGTACAATTCGATGTCGTCGTCGAGTTCGATCTCGTAGAAAGTGAGGCCGTATTCCAGTTCCAGTTCGGCTTCCCCGATAGAAAGCCCCGGATAGTTCGCTTCGATATAATCGAGGATGGATTGGGGTAGGTTGGCGACCGGGACGGTCCGGTCATCGTCGTCATCGTCGTCGCCTGAGCTGATGAGTACGCCGTCTTCGGTGAAGAGCAGTTCCAGGTCGTCATCGTCATCGTCGTCCCGTTCGATCTCAACGCCAAAGCGGACGTCGTTGAAAAATTGTTCGGCCTCGTCGATGACATAGCCGGGGTAGTTGTCGGCGATGTAGTCGCGGATGGCCTGGGGCAGGCTGCTGATGCTGATGTCTTCTCCATCCTCACAGGGCAGGAAAGAAGAATTGGGCGGGTTGTTCAGGCTCAGGTTTAACCCGTCGTCATCATTCACGCAACTGTTTAGCGCGAAGAGGATTGGAAGGAAAAAAAGAAATTTCAAACACTTTTTCATAGCACTAACTGATTTTGAATTATTGTACGAATAGTCTTTTTCGGGCATAAAGGGGCCCCGGCATTTCCGGCGGCGGGAATGCTTTGCGGCGGGGTTGCCGTTCGCCAGGGCAGGTTATTTTGGGGATTACGGCTGGATAAGCACTTTTTTTGAAAAACAGCCTTCGGGGCTGCATCCGGTGAGGAAATACAGGCCGGGCGGTGCGCCGGTTGCCCGGATCTGGTACAGGCCGGGCGTCCTCTGGCTTACGGCCACGGGTATCCGCCGCCCCAGCTTGTCGTGCAGGGAGAAGCCGGAGAGGGGTTGTCCGGACCGTAGGAAGAACGGCCCTTTGCCGGGGTTGGGGAATAGCTGGAGTTGGGTGCCGTCGGTTGCCGAAGTAGCAGATACGGCTTTGGGGTCTCTGGCAATGATGATCATGGCGCTGTCCGGAACCAGGGGGATGGCCCCGAGTTCATGGTCGAGCAACAGTACGCTGTCGATGCGGATATTCAAGGTGTCGACGGACAGTCCGACGATGATGTCTTCAATGATGATCGAAAAGGCGCCGATCCTGCCTGAGCCGGCGGGGGCGGCCTGCTGGTTTGTCCGGGTGACGGCCAGCTCGGCGGTGCCTGTCGTTTCATCCGGTATAAACAATTCTTCGATCTCCCCATCTGCTGCCGAGATCCAGCTGTTGGCTTCGCCGGCGTATTCAATGCCGTCGTCGTCGGCGAGCAATTCGGCGTCATAGCTCAGCTTGAAGGCGATGCCGTAGAAGTTGTTCATCGGCATGGAGAGGTCTCCGATACTGATCCCGACGCTGACCTGGGCACCTTCCTGCACGACTGTGGCGCCGGGTTCGAGGAAAATGCGGGGTGCGGTGCCGGGGGCGGCGTTGGCATAAACGTCCGGGGTGACAGTACCGTGCGTGAGGCTGAAATTTTCCTCGATGGCGTCCTTGTCGTCGTCGTCAATCGAACCATCCCCGTCGCCGTCGGCATAGGCGTAATTGAGCCCGCCGGGGAAGCTTTGCGGCCAGAAGGCGGTAATGGGCTGGGCCTGCCATTCGGTATCGCCGTTTGTCCTTTCCGGCCCCTCGCTGTTGTAAGCCAGGCCGAGGTAGAGCAGGTCGACGCCGTTCACAATGCCGTTATTATTGACATCTCCGGGCCACATTTCCTGGGCGTCGGCGGGGAGAAGGAAGCGAAAAGCAAGTATGAAAATCAACAAGTGCCGCAAACCTGTATTCATGCAATTTTAAGGTTAAGATCAATTCGGGTAGATCGTTTACTCAATGCATTGCAAACATAGGGGAAACCACCGTTGAAAACAAGTACACTTTTCTGATATTGTCAGGAGAACAAAGTGCACTTTTTGTTTTTTTCTGATAAAAAACCCTGTAAATCCCTGTTTTCATTAAAACAAATTAAATTTATTTGTAATTTTAAAAATAAATTTGTCGGAAAGGCCCTTCATTTTAGCTTGATCCGACACCAGGAAAATGCCAATTCATGGAAACGAGTAAGCTTCTGGATGCCGTCCGGGCGTTGGAGGAACCGGAGCAGAGCCGCCTCCGCCAGTTTGCCGCATCGCCTTATTTCAACGAACAGGAAGAACTTATCCGGTTGCTGGATTATATCCTGCGGTTTGGCCAGGGTTTTGAAGGCCGGGGGCTGGCTAAAGAGAATGCCTTTCAGCATCTTTTTCCCGGCATGCCATATGAGGACAAGCGCATGCGGTACCTGATGAGCGGGCTGAACCAATTGGTGGAGCAGTTCCTGGCGGCCGAAAGGAGCCGGAAGCAGGAAAACCATTACCGCCTGGCTTTGCTGGAGGCTGTTTCGGAGCGCGGGCTCGAAAAGGCCTATCGGCAAACCTTGCGGAAACTGGAGTCCTCGCTGGCGGCGGAACCCTACCGGGGCGGCGCCTTTTTTTACCACCGCATGCGGCAGGCGGAGACCGAAGAACGCCACTTCCAGCTGCAACGGCGCCGGAAATACGATGAGAGCATTCAGTTTGCCTCTGATTACCTCGACCGCTTTTATTTCCTGCAGAAACTCAAATACGCCTGTATTATGCTCGACCGGCAGGCCATTCTCCAGGGCAGTTACGAACTGAACATTGGAAAGGAATGGGAGGCGCACCTCCGTTCCCGTGCTTTTTTTGACGAGCCCATCATCTCGCTTTATTACACCATTTTGCAGGCGTTGCTCGAAGAAGGCGAAGAATCCTATTTCCGGGTGCTCCGGAAGAGCCTGGCAGACCCCGGGCCGGGGATACCGCCGGGGGACCTGCAGGACATCTACCTGTTCGCCATCAATTACTGCGCCCGGAAAATACGGCAGGGGAGGGAAGATTATATCGGGCAGGCCCTGCAACTGTACCTGGACGGAATACAAAGCGAGATACTGATCGACAACGGGCAGTTGTCGCCCTGGGCCTTCACCAACGTGGTGAAGCTGGCCCTGCGGCTCCGGCGATACCACTGGATCGAGCATTTTATCCAGCGTTACGCGCCGGCTCTTCCTGAAGCATTTCGCGAGAATGCCCTGCACTACAACCTGGCGGAGTTGTACTATTACACCAACCGGTTTGAGCAGGCCCAGGAACACCTCAAACAGGTCGCTTATTCTGATTTGAATTACTACCTGGGAGGCCGGGTCATACTGGCCAAAATTTATTACGAGAATGAAGAGGTCGAACCGCTGCTCTCCCTCCTGGCGGCTTTTACCATCTTCCTGAAACGCAATAAGCTTATTTCTTCCGATTTGAAGCAGACTTATCTCAATTTTTGCGATATTCTCTTCCAGATCGTAAAAGGGAAGCGGCGGCATTGGAAAAAATTGGGCAAGAAAATTCAGGAAACCCGGCTGCTGACCGACCGGGAGTGGCTTCAGTCCGTTTATAAGGAGGCTTCCCTTGTCCTTGGAATATGATGGGATGTGCCGGGATATTATACTTCTGTTAAAGAAAAAACAATGCGATTTCCTTGTTTATTCCTTGCACTTTTTTTGGTTGTTACAGGTTGCAGGCAGCAGCTTCCCGGCGCCGAAGCGCCCCCGGAGATCACCACGCTTATCCTGGTGCGCCATGCCGAAAAAGCCGATGATGGCACGGACGACCCTCCGCTGACGGCTGCCGGTGAAGCCCGCGCCCGGCATTTGGCTTTCGTATTGGAGGAAGCCGGGATCGCGGCTATTTATTCAACCCCGTTCGAGCGCAACCGGGCTACGGCGGCGCCCCTTGCCTCCCGGTTGGGCCTGCCGGTAGATAGCTATGACCCGAACCGGAAGGCACGGGAATTCCTGGAAGAGGTCCGGCAGAAACACGCCGGGCAGAAAATACTGGCCGTGGGCCATTCCAATACCGTGCCGGCTATGCTGAATGCTCTCTCCGGCTCGGAAGAATACGCGGATTTAGCGCATGATGCCTATGACGATCTGTATGTAGTGGAGCTGGTCGGCGAGGCGTTTCGCATACTTCACCTCAAGTATACGCCTCCGGCCAAATAACTGGTTTGTCACTCTTCTTCTTCCCTTGCCGTTTCCACCATGCCCTTCGGCAGGTTTTTCGACGCCCGCGCCCCAAGCTCCCGGATGCGCTCTGCCCGCCCGATGAGCGTATCCCCGTACTTTTTGGAGTCTACCAGTTTGTTCATGGCGTCGTGGTAGGCGCCCTGGGCCTGTTCGAGCCGCTGGCCGACGCCCCGCAGGTCTTCGACAAAACTGACGAACTTATCGTATAACAAGCCGCTCTGGCGGGCGATTTCCAGCACGCTCCGCTTCTGTTTTTCCTGCTTCCAGATGTAGGAGACCGTCCGCATGGTAGCCAGCAGGGTAGAGGTGGAGACGATGACGATGTTCTGGTCCAGGGCGTCGAGGAACAGGCGTTCATCCTGCTGCACGGCCAGGGCAAAGGCTGGTTCTATGGGGATGAAGAGCAGCAGGTAGTCCGGGGAGTGGATCTGGTAGAGCTGCTGGTAGTTCTTCCCGCTCAGGTTTTTTAAGTGTTGCCGGATGCTGTCGACGTGCGCCCGGAGGTGCAGCTGCCGTTCTTTGTCGCCTTCAGCTTGGAAAAAGCGTTCGTAGGCAGTCAGGGAAACCTTGGAATCCAGCACCAGGTGTTTGCCCTCTGGCAGGTTGATGACAAAGTCGGGGCGCTTTTGGCGGCCGTTGTCGGAAAAGCTGGGCTGGGCTTCGTAGTGGATGCCCTTGGCCAGGCCGGCTTTTTCCAGGAGCAGTTCCAGCTGGATTTCTCCCCAGTCGCCCTGGGTTTTGTTATCGCCTTTCAGTGCGCTGGCCAGGTTGTTGGCGTCGGCGCTCAGCTGCTGGTTCAGTTCCCGGAGGTGTTCGATCTCCTTTTTGAGGCTGACCCGGTCTTTGGTTTCTTCCAGGAACCGCTTTTCCACGCCTTCTTCAAAAGATTTGATCTTTTCGCGCAGCGGCGCCAGTATACTCTGAAGCTGTTCCTGGTTTTGGAGGGTGAATTTCCGGCTCTTCTCGTCCAGCAGCCGGTTGGCCAGGTTTTCGAATTCCACCCGCGACCGTTCCTGCAGTTGCTCCAGCTCTCCTTTCTGGGCCAGGAGCTTGTCCTCCAGGTTGCGGATAACCTGCTCCTGGCCGGCCAGGCGGCTGCCCAGCACCCGGAGTTCTTCCTCTTTTTCGTGCAGGTCGCCCAGGTACAGGTCTGCTTGTTCCTGTAACTGCCCGTAAAGGGCTTTGGGGACGTATGACCGCTCTACCTCTTCTTTGGGAAGGAAAGCGTTTTGCCGGCGCAGCAGGTGGAATAACCACCCCAGCAGCCCGCCGAGGATCAGGCCGATGAGCAGGGTGAGTACTGGCAGGATAAGGTGTTCAGGCATATCGCAGGGCTTGGGGACACTATCATCAAAAACATTACAGCATGTCGCCCTGAAAGTTACAACTTTTCCGGAATAGGGGAAGCTCCGGTTGCGGTTTTTCTTCAAACGACGATAAAGCGTTTACTGTCTGCCGGCCGGCCGTCGGCCTGAAGTTGGAGGATGTAAACGCCCGGCTGGAGGCGCAGGCCGTGCCGGGTTTCGGCCCGGAATTCCCATTGGTGCATGCCGGCAGGCAATTTCTGATTCCGGATAATTTCTCTGGCGAGCTTGCCATTCAGGTTAAACAGCAGCAAGCCGACGGAAGCGGCAGCGGGCAGGAATGCCTGCACCCTGCCTTCTGCCGACATGGGGTTGGGCATGATGTGCCGCAGCGCAGGTTGAGCGGGGGAAAAACCCTGGCCTTCCTGGCTGTTGGTCAGCGGTTCCACATCCAGATAAATATCGGCAACGCCGTGCAGGTTTCCCGATTGGTCTTCCGACAGCGGGATGATCCGCCCGGCGGCAGCCGGGCTGGACGCCCAGGGGTCGGCGGGAATAGAAGTATCCCCTTCGAAATAAACCTGGGTAGTGAGTTCGGTGTCCATGGCGCTGACTTTATAGTGGAAGTGCCGGGGGCGGAACTGGGCGCCGTTAAGGTATTTGCCGGGCAGGATGGTCTGGAAGGAATATTGCCCGTTATCCCCGGCAAACACCACGCCTCGGTAGTGGCCATCTTCGTAGCCGCCGCCGTCGTTGGCGTGCCAGACGTCCACCTTGGCGTTCCGGACGGGCGTTTCGCAATCCCGGGCGTAAACCGTGCCGGTGATGAACAAAGGCGTTCCCGGCGCTCCGGCCGGCGCCAGCTGCGGGGTTTCCGGCGCGCCCGGGATGTAAAACGGCCCGAGGATGTCGTCGGTGGTCAGGCATTGTGCTTTGCTTTCGGAGGCCCGGAGGCCAAGCAGGGCGGCAGCTCCGGAAAGGGAAAGCACCCGGAGGGTTTCCCGGCGTTCGATCTTCATATTATTGTTCGGTTTTTCTTTTTATGGGAAACCGGAATGTCGGCGTTTGATACAGGCTGAAAGGCGTCAGCCGGTCGAGCTGTCGGCGGGAGATGCCGGCGGCTTCCGCCCGCTGGATTGTTTTTTCGACCTGGGCCGTGTCGCCGGCGCTCCGGTGGGCTTTGATGATCTGGACAAAGGCGCCGACGTTGTCCCGGTCCCGGCTGAGGATGGCTTCGCCGGCGCGGACCGCCTCCTGGTAATTGCCCAGCTTCAGGCTGGAGACGGCCTTCTGGTTCCAGGCCGCCAGGTTGTTGGGATTGGCGCGCACGGCTGCGTCGGCAGAGGCCTTGGTTTGTTCTTCCAGCTGTATTTTTTCATTCACTTCTTCGAGTTTCCGGTTGAGCTCGGGGCTGGGCGCCGCTCTCATTTCCTGCACTTTTTGCAGGTCTTCGCGGGCATTTTGCAGTTGTTCGGCATTGAGGTAGGCGGAGCCGCGGATTTCCAGGGCTTCGGCATTGTCGGGTTTAGCTTCCAGGAAAACTGAAAGGTCTTCGGCGGCTTCTTCGAAGTTGCCTTTTTTGTAATTGAGAACGCCCCGGTTGTTGCGGGCGAGCGGGTAATCGTGCGTTTCCAGCAACTGGCTGTAAGCCTCCCAAGCTCGATCCTCCTGGCCCTGGGCGATGTATTCGTCCCCCAGCAGCATGCCTTTGATCAGGTTGGCGGTGGTGTCTTCCGGGAGGGGCTGATAGGCTTCCAGCATTTCGATGGCCTGCTCCCGGTCGCCGGTTTCGTGGGCGATGAGGCCGAAAAGCAGTTTGATGCTCTCGAATATAGACTGGGTGAGGGTGGTGCTGGCGGGAATGATAGATATTGCGTCCACCGTAGCGATTTCCGAGCCTTCCGTCAGTTCCAGCTTGGAAACGCTGACCAGAGAGTCTTTATTGACGAATTTATAACGCGTTTGCACGGTGAAGCTGTCCGACGAGGAAAGTTTCTCCACCGTGCCCCAGATGATGAGGTTGGCCTTGCAGCTTTTGGCGGCGGCCTCGGCATCAGCATCAGAGAAGAAACTGTTGGGGTCAACATCGGTCATCGTCCCGAAATCACAGTCGATTTTCAGCCTTTTGACGAAATCCTGCAACCGGGTGGCGATGGTGAGATGCGGCTTTGGCGATCCTTCGCCTGCCAGGGCCTGAAACGGCCGGAGCAGGATGTTGAACTGGGAGGTTTCGGGGAAGGGATCGTCGATCTGGCAGTTTGCCGTTTGCGCTCCTCCTGGTTGTGCCTGTTGGGAACGATTCCGGAAATACCATCCCCCGGCCAGCAACAGGACAAGGGCAACGGCGCCCGCCGCCCAGGGCCATCGGGCCGGGCGGGCTTCTTCGGTAAAGCTGGCATCCGGCTTCAGGTTGCCTGCTTCCAGCCATTCGACGACCTGCAGGGCCTGGCGGGTCGCCTGGTTGTAGCTCAGCTTGGTTTGCTCGCTGGAAGCCAGCCCCTGGATCTCGTCCTGCTGCGCTTTCCGGAACCGGGCGCGCGCCTGCAGGGCAAGGCTGTACAAATCCTTGTACTCCGGGCTGCTGCGGAGGAAATCCGTCAGCCTGCCCAGCGCTTTTTCCGTTTCGGCGTTCCCCAGCAATTCTTTGACTTCAGATATGAGTTGAGCTTTATCCATACAGGTGTAATATACGATTTTTCGTATAACGTTGCCGGAAGGGTGGTTATGGTGTGAAACCGGGGGGGGATTGTTATATTGTTGGCCTGGCGGGGCTTGGGAGGATTTTTAGATAGCTGGATAGTTGGATACGTCAACGCTTCCAAGCCTGGCCTCTCCCAGCCATTCAGCAATATAACAATATAACAATATGACAATATGACAATTTCCTCCTGGCTCTCTTTTCACTCCCCCCTGCCCAGTTCGACCGCCCGTTGCAGGGCCGCCTCTGCGCCCGCGATAATGTCGTCCCGCACCAGGTTTTTGTTGTAGGTGGCCAGGGCGGCCTCGGTCGTCCCTCCCCGGGAACACACTTTCTCGATCCACTCTTCGCAGGTAAAGTCCGTTTTGTTAAACAGTTCTATGGCGCCGCGGAAGGTCTGGCTGACCAGCAACTCGGATTCGGAGTAGCTGAACCCCATCTGCCGGGCAGCGTCCATCAATGACTTCATAAAAAACCACACGTAGGCGGGCCCGCTGCCGCTGATTGCCGTGGCGGCGTCAATGGCTTCCTCCTTTTCCACATAAATGGCCTTGCCGGTCGTGCTGAGCAGGTTTTGTACCATGACCAGTTCGATGCGGGTCACGTCATCGGAAGAAGTGAACGCCGTCATGCCCATGCCGATCTGTGCCGGCAGGTTGGGCATGGCGCGAATGACTTTGCTCACCCCCAGGGCATCGCAGATGGATCCAATCTTAACGCCCGCCATGATGGACAGGAAAACCTGCTGCGGGTCGATCAACGCCCGGAGGCTCTGAAATAAAGCCTGCGCGTCCTGAGGCTTAACAGCAAAAATGACCAGGTCGGCCTGGGCCAGGCAGTCCTCCGCCCGGCTGTATATGGTGCCTATATCCTTTTTGGCCAGCTCCTCGGCCTTCTGCGCCGATTTTTCAAGGATCATCATGTCTTCCTTGTTCGTGATATGGGAACGCAGGAAACTTTGAGCGTAGGTCATCCCCATATTCCCTCCGCCGATAATCAGTATTTTCATCGCTTGTCTTTTTCTGGAATCTTTCAAAAACCTCAAAACTACGTCATTTAAGTGCCAATGGTTAAATAATCGCCATTTTTGATCGCGGGAATTTTTTCGCCAGGCAAGGCATAAAACGCAGGCGTAGCCAAAGCTGAGGCGTTATTTTTGCACGCGGGAAAAAACAAAAACCATTTTAATGTTGCAACTTTAATTGTATATACATATATTTGTGCCGTGATGAAAATCGAAGAAGAAATAAAGCAGAAGAAATTCAAGAGTGTGTATCACAAAGCGCACATCAACGTGCTTTTTACGGCTTCCTGGCTGAGCCAGAACTCAGCCCAGCTCCTGAAGCCTTATAAGATTTCCTGGCAGCAGTTCAACATCCTGCGCATCCTGCGGGGCATGCATCCGGAGCCGGCGACGGTAAAACTGCTGGCCGGGCGCATGATCGATAAAATGTCCAACGCTTCGCGCCTGGTGGAAAAGCTGAAACAAAAAGGCTATGTGGAGCGGCGGGTATGCCCTTCGGATCGCCGCCGGGTGGATATTGAGATCACAGAAAAAGGCCTGGAAGTGCTGGACGGCATTTCCCGGGTCATGGAAGAGGGCCTCCATCAGAAAATGAGCGCCCTGACCGCCGCCGAGGCCGAACAGTTGAACAGCCTCCTGGATAAGCTGCGGGATTAGCCGCCCATTTTTTTTGGAGAAATAGATGTACATACATTAGTTGTATGAACCTAATTAGCGAAACTATGTTAGAGCATTTGTCATCAATAAAAACCATTTTAACCATGAAGAAAGTAACCGTATTGTCAACGCTGCTGGCAGCATTTGCCCTGGTTGGTATGAGCTTTACCAGCCCGCTCAACGATGAAGTAAGAAGCCTCGAAGTCCGGGTTGAAAAGAGCAATATAGTCTGGAACGGCTACAAGGTGACCGGTTCTCACACCGGCAACATCCAGCTCAAGTCCGGAAAACTGGATTTCGAAGGAGACAAGCTCGTCGGCGGGGCGTTTGAAATCGATATGGCCTCCATCACCTGCAATGACCTGGAAGGCGAGTGGAACCAGAAGCTGGTCGGCCACCTGAAATCCGACGATTTCTTTAGCGTGGAGAAGTACCCGACTGCCAAGTTCGTCATCACCCAGGTTGTTTCCCGCGGCACCCCCGGTGATTACAAGATTGTCGGCGACCTCACGATCAAAGGCATCACGAAAGAGATCAAATTCTTCTCCAAGGTGACGGAAGAGAACGGCGAGAAGGTATCAACCGCAGAGATCAAGGTAGACCGTTCGGATTTCAATGTGCGCTTCGGATCCGGCAGTTTCTTCGACAACCTCGGAGACAAGACGATTTACGACGAGTTTGACCTGGAGGTAAAGCTGGTTTCCTCCGATTCCTGATCCCGGGAACTACCTTTGAACGAGCTTAAAAGTTAACTGGAATAATTACAGGAAGAGCAGTTGGCGATTGTCGCCAACTGCTCTTCCTCTTTCCGGCGCTTGGGATGCGGAGAATGGCCGCCCTGCGCAGTCAGTCGATCAGATAATAGGAAAAAGACAGGCTTAACCCGCGCAGGTAAGCCTCATTCCGTGCGCTGACAAAAACATCGGCCAGCCCGTACTGCCAGTACAAACGGAGGCTGGTGCGTTCGGAGGGGCGGTAAGCCAGCCCGGCAATGACATCCAGGGACGCAGTGTTCAGCAAAGGCGCGCCGGGGCCCTTACTGGTTTCGAATATGGTATTGTTTTCCTGTTGCGGGCCGCTGGAAGAGCCGGCCTGGTTGTTCAGCTTCCATGTGCTGGCCGTCGTGCTGGAAACCAGGAAACCAGCTTGTATGCCGGCTTCGAAAGCCAGCCGCGGCCGCCACTGAAAGCCCGCCAGGAGGGGAACCTGAACATAGCGGGCAGCCTCCACCGCCGTGCTGGATGCCAGCTCGCTGTTGCTGTTGGCCAGGCTGCCGTCGGGCTGGGGTATTTTGGAAAAAGAGTTTTCCAGGCGCAGCACGCTGCTTTCCGTAGCCAGTCTGGGGCGGTAGGAACGGAAGAAGGCGCCGGTGCGCGCATAGAGGCGGCTTCTGCGGGGGTGTGCTTCGACGGCCAGGCCGATGCCCAGGCCGTCGGCTGCGGAATGGCCGAGCCAGAAGGCGCTCCCTTCGGCCGCCACCCGGAAAAGGCCGGGTTGGCGAAAAACAGGGTAGGGTAGGCCGGTTGCCAGTTCCTTTTGCGTTTCTGCAACGGCGAGGTTTTTACCCGGAAGGGCCGGCAGGGAGTTGATTTGCGGCCATGCCCTTGCCTTGCCCATCGTTTCCCGGGATAAGGATGTGGGATTCTCCGGTGCGGGTGCCGGCCCGGCGCCCTTTTCTGCTTCGGGCCCGCGGCCGTTCGGGATGTCGGGCAAGGCAGGCGCTTCCGGAAGCCAGGGCGTCGTCATGCTTCGGCCGGTGGTGCCGGCCCGCCGTTGCTTTGCGCTGTCGTGGCGGGTAATGCCGGCCGGCGCTTCCTTTCCCGTCCCGCTGTTTTGTTCCGGGGCCACAGCCGCCTTCTGCCCGGCCTCGCCGGCCCGTTGTTGGCTGGTGGGCAGTTCCAGTTGGGCCGTTGGGGGGAGAGGAGAAGAGGGCGGCGCTTCGTTTTTTGCCGATTGCAAAAGGAAATAGGCACCCCCTCCCATCAGGGCTGCCAGGAGAAATCCGGCCAGCAACCACAGCCATCCGGCGGCGCGCCGGTTCGGTTGAACCGGCATCTCCTTGTCCAGCAGCTTTTTCATCTCCGACCATGCCTGGTCAATGTACTGTTCGTCAAATTCTTGCGGGTAATTATCCTGCATGGTTGTAATATGTACGGATTAATTGCTTTAGTTTCTTCCGGGCGTTCGACAGGTGCCATTTCGACGTGCCGACACTGATGTTCACCCTTTTGGCGATTTCAACATGGGTGTACCCTTCAATAGCGTACAGATAGAAAACTTCCCGCGTGGCATCGGGCAGCATGTCCACCAGCTTCAGGACGTCTTCGAAATACAATTTGTCGAGCGCCCCTTCCTGCACGGGGCCATCCCGGTCTTCGAGGTCAATGAAGTGAACTTGCCGGGAGTGCCTTTTGAAATAATCCGACAGGCTGTGGAAAACCAGCCTCCTGATCCATCCTTCGAGCGAGCCGCTGAAGGCAAAGGTGTCGAGCTTTTTGAAAGCGCGCAGAAAGCCCGTATTCAGGATGTCCATAGCCGCTTCTCGATCCTGGGTATAGCGTTGCACCATGCGCATCATAGCCGGGAAGTACTTGCGATAAAGCATTTCCTGCGAGAAGCGGTCATTTTTCAGGCAACCTTCTACCAGTTCCCGATCAGAATATTGTTCTGGCCTGGCCCCCATAGATCACAGTATTAACCCCACCCGGATGACGATCCGGTTGAACATTAGCCGTTTTTCTTCAATCTCGTTCTGGAAGGCGGTACGCCGTTCGAAGAAAGCCTCCTGATGCTGATACCCTATATCCGCCAGGACGTTGGCGCTATCCCCGGCGCTCAGCCTTAACCCCAGGGCCGCCCGGAAAAAGGAACCTCCGCTGGCTTTGTTGATTCGTTCGTCGCTGTTCCGGAAGGCAAAACCGTATCCCAGGCTGCCGGAGTAATAGGGCGAAATGGCGTTTCCGGACAGATACCCCCTGGCTTCGCCAAATACCGGGAAGAGGGTTTCTCCGCCTTCAATGGAATACGTGTCCACCCCGAAGCCCAACCCCAGGCCAAACAAGCGGTGGAACTGGTAGCCCGTGACGTTGTGCAGGCCCAGGCCCAGTTGGAACCTTCCCTCTGCCGAGCCGCTCAGAGCCGAAAAACAGGTGGCGTTAAAAACCCCTTTCTCTCTGAGGGTGTTGAATTCCGCCAGGGCCGGCGGCGGTTCTTCGGGTTCGGCGCCGGCGGGAACCAGCCCTTGCTCGATACGGCTGATCTCCTCTTCTCTGAATTCGATCTCCGCCCCGGCGTTTAGCCGAAGGAGTAAAGCCGCTCCCTGTTGATACTCCACGATCGTTCCTTCAAAGGTGCTGCCGTTTTTCAGGTGAATGACATCGACAGCCGCCTGTGCTTTCAGGCACAGCGGGAAAAAAAGTATCGGGATCAAAACGGCTTTTCCGATCGTAGTCATGGCGCTTTTGGTTTTTACCTCGAAGGAAAGGCAAGATAGAGAAATTCGCACACCTCTCCCTGCCCCCACCTTTTCTTATCTGACGCGGGAAAGCGTTTTTTATTGCAGGCCTGCTCGCTCGCCCCTGGGATTCGATACTCATTCTGCTAAGACGTGGCAGCACATTCCAAGGGTTGGGTTAATTTCCGGGAAATTTCTTCCCTGAAAAGCTATCTTTGCCGCCAGAAAAAAAACGCACATGAAAATCAGGTTCTTTTTCAGCTTGATGGCATTCCTGCTGGCAGCAGCTACAGCCTTTGGGCAGCTGACGGTCAGGGTCACGGACATTCCGGCCGATACGCCGCCGGATGACGACATTTACATCGCCGGCAATTTCAACGGGTGGGATTCCGGCAACAGCGCTTATATCCTGGAGAACCTCGGCGGGGAGGTATTTGAGATCACCCTCGGCCTGTCGCCAGGCACTCTGATGTTTAAATTTACCCGCGGAAGCTGGCAGACGGTAGAGGGAAATGCCGACGGCGGTTTTTTGCCGGACCGCACTTACGCCTACGCCGGGGGGGCGGATACGCTGGAGCTGCAGATTCTCAGCTGGGAAGGCAGCAGTTCTACTGCTCAGCCCAATGTATCGGTAATCTCTTATGACTTTTACATCCCGCAGCTCAACCGCAACCGGAAAATCTGGATTTACCTGCCGCCTGATTACGAAGCCTCCGGCAGAGATTACCCGGTCCTGTATATGCAGGATGGCCAGAATGTTTTTGACCAGGCCACCGCTTTCGCCGGGGAATGGCAGGTAGACGAGGCCTTGAACGAACTGTTTGATGAAGGGGATGAAGGGGTGATCGTAGTGGCTATTGACAACGGGGGCGCTGCCCGTATCGAAGAGTATACGCCCTGGGCAAACCCCACATACGGGGGCGGCCGGGGAGCAGCCTATGCTGATTTTATCGTCGAAACGCTAAAACCGTTCATCGACAATAACTACCGGACCAGGCCGGAGCGGGAATTTACGGGCATTATGGGATCCTCCCTGGGCGGGTTGATCTCCTTTTATGCCGGCATTGAACATCAGGACGTTTTCAGTAAAGTCGGCGCATTTTCTTCTTCGTTCTGGTTCGCCGATGAGGTGTACACCCATGTGGCCAGCGTGGGCAAAGAAGCGGATATGCGCATCTACATGATCGCCGGGCAGCAGGAAGGGACAGGCGGGCAACAGGTTGCCGACATGTACGCCATGTACGCTACCCTGATCAGTGCCGGTTTCTCGGAGGAAGAAGTGGTGGCGCTGGCCCACGCAGACGGGCAGCACAGCGAGTGGTACTGGGCGCGGGAGTTTCCCGCCGCCTATCAATGGCTTTACCGGATGGTGCCAACGGAGGTGAAAAATGCGAATTGGGAAAAATCCTTTTTCAGTGTTTTTCCCAATCCAGCTGACACCAATGTCCAACTCAGGACAGTAGTTCCGTTCGTCGATGCAGCCTACGATATCCTTGGTGCGGACGGCCGCCTGATCCAGAAGCGGCAGCCCCTTGGCACCGGAGCGGTCCGGCTCGAAGGGCTGGCGCCCGGCCTGTATTTTCTGAGGACCTACAGTGAGGGGAAATTGGCAGGAGTAGTCAAATTGATCCGGCGGTGAACTTTACCGCCGGAAAAGCTACTTGTCTTCTTCCAGTTCGTAGTCGCCGACGATCTCATACAGGCCATTCTCCACGCGCTTTTCAAATTCCTGGCGCGGGACCGGCATCTTGCGGTTGAGGGTCATAAAACGGATGGTCACTGTTTTGGAGGTTTCCTTGAGTATTTTTACTCTTATGCTTCTGTTTACCATAATCAATTCGTGATTTATTGTTAAAAAAACGGGGCAGCGGTGAGGTTGAGGGATAAACCACCTGGCCGGAGCCGGGTGGTTTATTCCTGATCAGATGCTGACCAGAACGGCGTTAATGTCGTGTTTTTTGATCAGCCGGTTGGCGAAGGCGCGGTGGCCGTGCGGCGTGAAAAGGTAGAACTTTCCTTCCTTCAGGGCGGCCATGCGGTCCAGCAGTTTCCATTTAGTCACCAGCAGCCGTTTGTCGTCAGATTTGACGGCAATCTCAAAATAGCACTTGTTCCCGCGCATCACCGCCGTAATGTCAGGGGTCAGGGCGGCGTCATCGTCCTCATCGCCCGGCTGCATGAAGGAAGAAGGCCGTTCAAAATCGTCGATGTTGGCCTTTACCTTGGAATAACCTTTGCGCTTTACCCACTCTATTGCCTTTTCATATAATCTTGAATCTTTCTCAGACATTTTTTGATATTTAAAGAGTGAAGGATATTGGTAGAATGTTTAGTGCAGCAGCGCCCCGGTGCGGCGCGGCCTTCGGCAGTTCTTTTTCTTTATCCATCAGGCGCTTACCGCCGCCGGGATATTGCTCTCCTTGAATTCTTTACCATCCCATTTTCCCAGCCATTCTATTTCTTTCCCAGCTCTTCTGTACTTCTCAAAGGCGGTTATGGCTGCTTCTTTAGTCTTCCGGAAAATAGTGATGTTGTTGGGAACGGACTTTATGGTGAAGTAATATTTGTCTTTTCCCATGGTATACTTCTTACGCATTCTCATATTAGAATAAAATTTTGTTAGAAATCAATCAATACGTGTCGGACGGTCTCAGGCGTCTACCAGCCGGACATTTCTGGCTTCCAGCCCCTTGGAACTCGCCTTGATCTCAAAGGCTACCCGGTCGCCTTTGCTGATCTGGTCTTCAAGGCTGGTCACGTGTACAAAAACATCGTTTTCCAGGTTTTCCGGTTCGATGAACCCATACCCCCTTTTTCGGTTGAAAAACTTTACTTTCCCTTTTTTCTCCCGGGGGTCTTTACTCGTAAAAAAGCTCAAAATTTTCCTGAACATAATTTCCATGAATTTTATAATGCTGGTTTCAAAGTCCTCTTATCCATGGCTTTCCGCAACCCCGATTTCCGGCCACAGGCTTTGCACAGGGCGGATGTTCGCCGGGAAGGCGGCAGGAAAGCAACTTCCTGGACAGTTTACGATCCTGAAGTATCTCTTGGTTTGATGGCTGACATGCCGAGCAGATATGAGTAGGTTGTTGCGGGACTTAGCGATCTTTCCATTTTAAAAAATTCCTTATTTTGGGTGGAAACCACCTGCCGGCATCCCCGCCGGCTTAGTTGATTCAGCCTCTTCGGTTTGGAGGTGGCAGAAGGGTGATCCCCAAAAAGAAATCCTTCACCTCCTCTCAAGGGTTCGTCATAAAGGGCTGATAAATAACGGCTTAATTGGTGTAGGTGGATGGCTGGCAAAAAAAGTACACAACTGTTTTTTGCGCGAACCTATTTTAATAACGCCCGAATTGAACATAAAGTTCACAAAGTGAACATTTTTTGCACCTTTCTCCGAACTATTAACCGGAGAAGCTTGTTATGAAGGGTTTTAATTTGAAGAGCTATGGCCTATTTGTTCGCCGGGTTAGCTTCCCTGTTGGCTGTAACCATTTTCCGCATCGGAAAGCAAATCTGGGCTACTTACCAGTGTCCCGGGACGGCCGCTTTGTATGATTTCTGGTTTGGCAGGATGGATAAGGCCAGCCGGAAATACCGAAACGTGATAACGCACCTGGGGCATTGTGAGCAATGCCAGGAGGAATTGCGGCACATCCAGAAGGGCAAGCCGCTGGAGGACCATTTGGTTGACTGAGTCTAGAACAACCCGGAAATATTCCCGTCGTCGTCGATGTCGATCTGCTCGGCTGCCGGTTGAGAAGGCAGGCCAGGCATGCGCATTATGTCGCCGGTAATGGGAATGAGGAAGCCGGCGCCGGCAGCGATCTCGATCTCGCGGACGGTAACGACAAAATCTTTAGGCCGGCCCAGGAGCATAGGGTTGTCAGAGAGTGATTTTTGGGTCTTGGCTATACAAACCGGCAGTTTTTCAAGTTCCAGTTGTTTGATCTTTCTCAGGTCGGCCCGCGCCCTCGAGGTATAATCAATAGCTTTGGCGCCGTAGATCCTGGTGGCAACGGCTTTGATCTTGTCCTCCACGCTCCAGTTCCAGTCGTACAGCGGTTTAAAGGCAGCCTGGCTGTTTTCGGCCACTTCGGCCACCACTCGGGCCAGTTCTTCTGCGCCCTGGCCCCCTTTGGCCCATACATCGGACAGTACGGCCGGGACGCCCAGTTCCTGGCAGCGGTGCCCGATCGCCTTGAGTTCCTCCTCGGCGTCGGTTTCAAAACGGTTTATCGCAACGATAGCGGGAAGGCCGAACAGCTTGATGTTCTCCAGGTGTTTTTCCAGGTTCTCCATTCCTCTCAGTACGGCCTTTCGGCCGGGCGTTTTCAGGTCGGAGAGGGCGGCGCCGCCGTGGTATTTCAGTGCCCGGACGGTAGCCACCAGCACTACGGCGCGGGGGGAAAGGCCGGCGCTTTGGCATTTGATGTCGAAGAATTTTTCGGCGCCCAGGTCAAACCCGAATCCCGCCTCGGTGATGACGAAGTCGGAAAGGCTGAGGCCCATGCGTGTGGCCAGGACGGAGTTGGTGCCCTGGGCAATATTCGCAAACGGGCCGCCGTGGAGGATGGCCGGGTTGCCTTCCAGGGTTTGGACGAGGTTGGGCTGGATGGCGTCTTTGAGCAGGGCGGCCATGGCGCCGTTGGCCCGGAGGTCCCGGGCGTAAACCGGGCGCTTGTCGAACGTGAAGCCGACAAATATATTGCCGAGCCGCCGCTTGAGGTCGCTCAGGCCTTCGCACAAGCACAGGATGGCCATGATCTCGGAAGCCGCCGTAATGTCAAAACCGGTTTCCCGGGGCACGCCGGAGGAGGTGCCGCCCAATCCGATGACGATCTTCCGCAGGGCCCGGTCATTCATATCCATTACCCGTTTCCAGGTCACCGTCCGGGGGTCGATGCCCAGGCCGTATTTCTTGTTCTGCAGGTTGTTGTCGATGAGGGCGGCAAGCAGGTTGTGCGCTTTTTCGATGGCAGCGAAATCACCGGTGAAATGCAGGTTGATATCTTCCATAGGGACCACCTGCGAATAGCCGCCGCCGGTGGCGCCTCCCTTGATGCCGAACACCGGCCCCAGGGATGGTTCCCGCAAAACGGCAGTAGCTTTCTTTCCGATCCGGTTTAAACCCTGCACCAGGCCGATGGAGGTGGTCGTTTTTCCTTCCCCGGCCGGCGTCGGGGAAATGGCGGAGACGAGGATGAGTTTGCTCCGTTTGATGGCTTCGGAGCCGATCAGGGACAAGGGCAGTTTCGCCTTGTATTTGCCGTAGAGTTGAAGCTGGCTTTCCTCGATCTGTAGTTGAGCTGCGATTTCCCGGATGTCGCGCATTTGGACAGAGCGCGCAATTTCAATGTCGTTCATATTAATCTGGCTTTATTAAGTTTTTCGTTGGTGTCAAACGGGCGCCGTTAAACGAGAAAAAAGTGCTTTTCAACCAGGAATCATAACCGTTGGCCGTATTATGCAAAAATGGCCCTTTAATAAAGCAACATTTTTCCGAAAATCCAGTTAGATTTGAAGCAGAGTTTTTTCATACTAGTCCAAAGTTTGAGCTGTGCCTTTCCGGCGCAGCTTTTTTTTTGGGCGGGCCGCCTTCAGGCGGCTCGCAGATAAGAGGATGAGAATGGAATCTACCTGTATTTGCATCGTGCATCCGTTCCATTTATTCCCCTTCCGGCGTTGTCTCTGCTTTGTCTTTAACTTCTTTCTGGACGATAGTCCGGTACGGGAACGGGATTTCGATGCCTTCCCGGTCAAACCGTTTTTTGATGCTTTCCAGGAGGTCGCAGCCCAGTTCGAAGGCTTCGGCGTTGTTCCTCGCCCACACATAGGCCCGCATGCGCACGAAATATTCACCCAGGGCGATGACCCGGACGGGGATTTCCGGCCGGCCCGCTTCGATCTGTTCGGGCGTCCGGCCGTCGATCTTGAGCGGGTGGCGCAGCGCTTCTTCCTGCATGATGGCCCGGGCCCGGTCAATGTCGGAATCGTAGCTGATGTCGATCTCCAGGAACTTGCAGATGCTGTCATCCCCAAAATCTGAATTGATGATGATCTCCTCCGAGATCACCGAATTGGGGATGAGTATCCTGCGGTTCTCGAAATCCCGGATAACCACATGGCGCAGAGTGATGTCCTCCACCACGCCCTGCAGGCCGTTCTGGAAACGCAGCCGGTCATTGACGCTGAAAGGCTTAAAAATGACGATGAAGACCCCGCTGATGATGTTGCTCAGCGCATGCTGGGAGGCAAAGCCAACAGCCACGGCCAGGATGCCCGCCCCGGCGAGCAGGGAGCTGGCCACCGTCCGCAGCGACGGCAGGGAGTAAACGGCCCAGCTGAACCCCACTACATAGATGATCGCAGTGATGGCATGGCGCAGGAAAACGTAATTCGTCGGGTCGTTCCGGATGAGCAGGCTGTTCTTCCGGATGAACCGCCGGAACAGCCGGTTGAAAATAAAGGCTACTAAGAGTGTGCCAATTACAATGGCAAAGCTAATGGCCAGGGCCTCAAAATCCAGGTTTAATTTTTCGAGCATGGATTACCGCTTGTTGTATGAAGTTTACTGCATGATCTCTTCGAGCAGCGCCTTGTCGTCGTCCAGCGACCGGAACAGCCGGGTGCGGAACTTGTTTTTGGTATTAAAAAGAGTGGCTGCCATTTTGTCGATGGCGACCATGGACAATACGGTTTGGATGTATGCGTCGACCAGGTCGTCCAGCCCCAGCCCCAGCTTGTTGAAATCCCGGCGGTCCATCAGCATGAGGCGGTTGGTGTCGGATCCCCAGGCGTTGTCGCCTTCTTTGATCGACAGGTTGGTGCCGAGCATATCCCAGGAGCTTTCTCCTTCCTCGATGTGGTCGGCCAGGGGGCGGGCGGCGCGGCGGGCATAGATGGAAAGGGGGCGGATGCCCTGAGGGGTGGAGCTGACCATCATCCGCAGGTCGGCGACGTAGGTGTTGCCCTTGGCGCTGGGCACGGTGCCGATGTGGTAGAGCTTGCCCCGGCTGCTGGTGGAACTCCAGTTGTAATTGCCGATGAGGCTCTGGACGATAAACCGCCGGTAGTAGAATTCCGTATTCATGAACGCATCCAGTTCCTGCTCGTTAACAATGGTAAACACGCCCTGGCCGGCGTTGCTGTAGGGGATTTTCACCACGGCCTGGCCACCCAGTTTGCGCACCCAGATGGGCACTTCCTCCAGGCTGACGTCCCAGATGGTTTCCGGGGTGATTATCTCCAGCCCGCTGCCTTCCAGCTCGGCGTTGAAGATGTCGTAGGCTTTGGATGCCAGCATTTTGTTGCGCCCTCCGGCCAGGCAGGCGATGATGGGGTTGAAGATCAGGGTTTTGCTCTGGATGGGCAGGCGCGTCCACGGCCGCTGGGTCAGGTACCGGAAGGCAGCGCGGATCGGGTGCCAGCTTTCATCTTCTCTCCTGACTTCCATCACCCCGTCGTCAAACCGCACCGGCGGATCTTCGTCATCCTGGTAATAAGCGACATAATGCACATCCTCGTTGAAGACATCAGCCATGGCGCGGGCATAACCCAGCGCTTCCATGGGGTTTTTGTCGTAGATCACCGCCAGGCCGCCCGGCAGCGGCCTTTTCCTGCTTTTGATGAGGGGCTTGATGGTCCGTTCCATCAGCAGGCGATAGCCCCCCTGCTCCTGGTTGTCATCCAGCAGCGGCATGGATTTCTGGCCCGAAGGGCAGGAGTTGTTCTCGATGACGACCATCTCCCTTTTACCCTCCTCGTTGGTTACGTGCATGAGGTCGGCGCCTGCCCAGATGAAGTATTTGGGCTTATAGGAAAGCAGCGACTTCAGTTTCTCCGGTTTCACCTTGGGGTGAAGGTGGCAGTACCGCTTGATGATGCGGTCTTCGGCCAGGTGCAGAAAGAAGGAGATCATGGGGTGGATGGTGGCGTTCAGGGCTTTGGCGTACCAGTGGTCAGCGGGTTCGAACTGGCCCGGGGAAACGAGTTGGGACTTCATACCGTGGTTTTATAGGCTGTATGAAATTTAAGTTTTTTTGTAACTATTATTAGGTGGGCCTGATGCCTTTGCCACGAAGACACCAAGGCACCAAGACCGCACCAAGGCTTTGTGCAATCTTAGTGTTTTTGTGTCTTCGTGGCTAAAAAGCGGAGGGCTGCTAAATAGTTACGTTTTTTTTCTTTTCTACAAAGGGCGTTAAGGTATTAAAAAATCTTTCTTCCCTGCCTTTGGCGGGCCTTTAATTTTTTGTTATCTGAATAATATCCTCCGGATGGAGCCTGGGGCCTTCTTCCAGGGCCATCATTGCATTGATGAGGCGCACTTCCCGATATTCGGGGAGCTTGTGGGGGGGGATATCGGCAGGGGTAAGCTTCCCGGCGGCGATGAGGCTGGCCCGGCGCGTGCCGGCCAGAAGGGGAGAGGCCGGCGTATGCCAGGCTGAACCGTCAAACAGAGCGATGTTGGCGTAGGAAGTATCGGTGATCAGCCCGTTTTTTACGATCAGAATGTCGTCGGCCGGGCTGCGGCGGTCGAACAACGCTTCGATCTCCTCCCTGTCAGCGAATTTATGGCTGTATTCCAAGTCGTCTGCCTGGATAAGGCGGAGTTTTCTCACCAGGCGGATAGAATAGGGGATAAATTCTACTTTTTCAATGTGGGTGTTGTAAAGAACCCGGCATTTGAACAGCCCCACTCTGGCCTCGGGAGGTACGGCTATGTGCCGGAGGTCTATATTATGGCTGGCGGCAAATACAGTGCGGCAGCTGCGGCCGGCGCGCTCCTGGTGCCACTCCAGGTTTTGCAGTTTTCCCGCTTCGCAGCGGATCGTTTCCAGGAGCAGGTTTTTCATCGGGTTACCGCTTCCGGGGTTTGGGCGAAGGGGAGATAGGCTTTGCGCAGCATTTCCCGGTACTCGTCCTCTTCGGCGCTGGAGGCGGTAATTCCGCCTCCGCTTTTAAATACCATCCCATCCGGCGTTTGTTCGATGAAGCGGATCATCACCCCGCTGTCCAGCCGGCGGCCGTCGAACAGGCCGAAGACGCCGGTATAATATCCCCTTTCCTGCCCCTCGGCTGCCTGGATGATCTCAACCGTTTTCCGCTTGGGCGCCCCGCTGATGGAGCCGGCCGGCAGCAGCCGGAAGATGATGTCGCCCAGCCGGGCCCGGTAGCCGCCGTCCAGCTGGCCGGCAACCTCGGAGCTGCTCTGCAGCAGCCCTCCCTGGTGGGTCTCTATTTCTTCAATATAGCGGTAGCGCTTCACGCGGACGTTCTCCGCCACCATGCTCAGGTCGTTGCGGATGAGGTCGACGATCGTGGCGTGTTCGGCTTTCTCCTTGGGGTTGTTCAGCAACTGGCCTGCGGCATCGGGCAGGGCGGCGTCGATCGTGCCTTTCATGGGGAAGGAGGCGATCTGCCCGCTCTCGTTTATGGTGACAAAAGATTCCGGGGAAAAGCAGGCGAACTGCCCCTTCAGCCACAACCGGTACGGGGCGCGGCTGGCAAAAAAGGCTTCCTTCAGGGCCAGGTTGGTGGAAATGGGAGTGGGGAAAGCCAGGTTGACCAGATAAGAATTGCCCGCTTTCAGGTTGTCCATGACTAGCTGGAAGGCGGCATGGTACCGGAGGGAGGGCATGGGGTGTTTTTCGAAAAAAGCTTCTTTTCGCAAAGGGGGGGCATCCTGAAAATTGCGCCTGCCGTTAAGGCCATAAAGAAGGGCCCGGGCCGGCACCCGGCTCAGCCGGAGGACAATGGGCCTGTCCATTTCAAAGTCGATGATGAAAAGGAATGGTTCGCCCTGTTCGCCCCAACAGTTCATCCGGCGGATCGCCTCCTCCCGGTTAAGCGTTTCGATCATTCGTTCGGTTTTCAGCCCGCCCGTTTTGACGGATGTTTACCGGATGGTAACAGTTGGGGGGAGGGGAGGGTTGAGATTGTGTATTTGTGTATATGTGTATTTGTGTATATGTTTGTATGCGTGTATGGGCAGGCCCGGCACATTTACACCTCAGCACATTTACACATTCCTTATATTGTCCCCCAAAAAAACATGACCCGCGAGGAACTTCATCAACAGATACTTTCCAAAGGCTCTTACCTCTGCGTTGGCCTCGATGCCGACTACGGGCGCATCCCCTGCCACCTGCTGAAATACGACGACCCGGTGTATGAGTTCAACCGGCAGGTCATCGACGCCACCAAAGACCTATGCGTGGCCTATAAGCCCAACCTGGCCTTTTATGAGGCGCAGGGCGCCAGGGGGTGGGCTTCTCTGCAAAAAACACTTAACTATATTCCCGAGGAACACTTCACCATTGCCGATGCCAAGCGGGGCGACATCGGCAACACCTCCCGCCTTTACGCCCGCGCCTTCTTCGAGACGATGGATTTCGACGCCGTGACGGTTGCCCCTTACATGGGCGAAGATTCGGTCAAACCGTTTCTGGGCTTCGACGGCAAGTGGGTGATCCTGCTCGCCCTGACTTCCAACCGGGGCAGCCGCGATTTTCAGATGGACAAGCAGGAAAACGGCCAGCCGCTCTACGAGAAGGTCATGCGCCGGGCGCAGCAGTGGGGCGGGCCGGATCAGCTCATGTTCGTCGTCGGCGCTACCCACCCGGAGCAGTTCGAAGAGGTGCGCCGCATTGCTCCCGAGCATTTCCTGCTGGTTCCGGGCATCGGGGCGCAGGGGGGCGATTTGCAGGCGGTTAGCCGCTACGGCTTCAACGATTATTGCGGGCTGCTGGTCAATTCCTCCCGGGGCATTATCTTCGCCGGCGAGGGGGATGATTTTGCGGAACAGGCAAGGGCGGCGGCGATGGAGGTGAGGGGGGAGATGGCGGGGTTGCTTGGGCAGCGGTTTGAATAAAAACCAATTTTGTAAGACGGCCTGGTTCATTTACTGGATTTTTTGTAGCGTTCGTTTGTTTTTTGTCGCTGTTTATAAACTCCTATGTTGATTCTGCGTGGAAAAAATTATTTTCCCATAAAAAAATATGAAAAGGCTCACGCTGCTCTCATTGTGGTTTTGTTCCGTATACTTTTGCCTCTCCGCCCAGCATTTAAACCTGGCCTGGCAACCGGAGTTTTTCAATACGCCTTACAGGATCGAGCCTTTTACGGATGGATGGGTGGTGGCCAGCGAGCTATTGGACGCTAAATACCATCCCAAGGGGCCATATATCACCAAGATTGGCCCCCAAGGCATGCGGTGGGGAAGGCGGTGGATGGAAGGAAATCCGAATGCCTTGTCTGCTTTTGCGGTTTTGCCGGGCAGCCGGGTAATGGTTTCCGGGTGGCAGGGAGGATGCGATACTTCCGGAGATCGTTTCTTTATTATCTATGATGATGATGGCGAAGAGATTTATATTAAATATGAAGATGCTGATAGAGATTCATTTGTCTGGATTCCATACGTGTCAGAGCTGCGAAGCTTGCCAGGAGGAGGCTATCTGGGATCGAACAACTTTCAGGTTTTAACCTTAAACGATACGCTGGGGTACAGAGATCACATTGGCGTGAACTGGCCGGATGAATACCTGAAGTTCTTGGCTCAAACCAACGATTCTACCTTTTGGGCGGGCTTTCGGAATTACCGGGACGGATACTGGCAGGTGCTGCCTTTCATTACCCGGGGGTATAACCTGAGAAGAGAAAATGGATGGGCCCCCTTTGATCTTGCCCTGGGTGATACTCTCCTGGACCTGAAAACATACGATGGTTCGGTATACGCCCTGGCCGGAGATGCCATCTGGGAAAACCGCCCTCCTTACCAGTCGCCGGTTGCCCACCCCCTGCCTCCTTCCGGAAGGGACTATTTTAAGCTGCACCGCATCTCCGATGCCTTTTTATTGCTGGGTACGGACGGGCAGGGCCGGGCAAATATGCTCAGGCTCGACACGACGTTCAATTACGTCAGCCAATGGACCTATGAGTCCGGCATTTTCAAGCCGGTTGATTTTGCTGTGCGGGCGGATACGCTGGCCGTCCTCGGCCAACTCGTCATTCCTGCCGCAGAGCGTTTTTTATCTGACAGGTATCAGGACGCGCCTGCGGAAGCCAATACCCTGCTGGCGGTAAAAACGTTTGACGCAAACGGAAGCACGCAGGCACCCCGGGCCGACATGGAGATAACCGGCATGGCCTGGTCCGGGGAGTCGGAACTGCTGCCTTCCTACTGCATCCTGGACGAGTGCGGGGAATTGTATCGGGTCAGGCTGAAAGGGTTCTCCATCAGCGTCCGGAACAACAGCCCGTTCATCATCAACAGCCTGGTTTTAAACACGCGCCGGCCCTACTGTTTCAACTGTTTCTGGATTTGCGAGTTTCACCAGGCTTACTGGCAGCGCTATGAAGGCCTTCGATTGTTGCCCGGGCAGGAAATTACCCTTCCGTTTGACCAAGCTATGGAATTTCGCAACCAGTATTTCGATTCTGGTTTTGAACTATGTTTTTGGGTGTCCGATGCAGACGGACATCTGGAAAAGGTTTACGATAACAACTTGTACTGCCAGGTGCTGCCGCTCGAATCGGCCGGGATGCCGGAAGATAGCTGGAATATCCACCCCAATCCGGTAAGGGAGGAATTATGGATCGGCTTTTCTCTGGCTACCTCCATGGCCGGTAAGCTCAGGGTGTACAATGCCGTCGGCCAGCAGGTTCTGCTGTCCCCTCTGCCGGCTCAGAGCCTTTCCTATCGCCTGCCGGTGGACAGGCTTCCTGCCGGCCTGTATTTGCTGGAATGGGAAAACGGGAAGGAGCGGCTGGTGAAACGGTTTGTGAAGCGATAAAGTTGAGCTCACGCCGAAGTCCGGATAAATCTGCAAGACCCGATGCGGGTAAACCGGCATATTTAATGACTTTTGCAAGTCGGAGACTTGCTAATTATTCCGCATCGCGTCACAGACGCTCGCGAACGAAACGTATTATTTGATTGTGTCCGGCTTCTACGTTCGTTCGCGAGGGTCTGCAAGACCCGATGCGGCGCAACTTGCAAGTCTCCGACTTGCGGATTTTTGTTCAAAGTGTAAGCAAGTCGGATGAAAACTGATTGCCAAAGAGCAAACAGCCCTACCGCTTCACCACCCGTTTCATCCCCCTATACGCCGCATGCTCAACCACAATCACATAAAGGCCATTAGGCAGCCCTTCCAGGCTGAGCGGCAAGGACAGGCGCTCCATCCTTTTTTCTGCCTGCTGCTGCGCGACAACTTGCCCGAGGGAATTGCGCACTTCCACTGTCAGTTCTCCTTGTATGTGGTTATCCATCTCTAACTGGACAGCGCCGGAGGTCGGGTTCGGGAAGGCCCGCATCGTAGCGCTGATGTCCTCCGGGTCAGAAGTGCCGGTAATGTCCAGCAGGAACGGTTCGGAAATGGCCGCGCAGCCGTCCGACCCGAACACTTCGACGATGTAGTTGCCGGAACCCTGGATATTGACGGCCTGCTGGGTGCCGCCGGGAATCGGCGCCCCATTGAAATACCACTGGTAGCCGTTGGCCGGGCTGGACACCAGTTGGTTGCCCTGCTGCGTGATCGTCGGCGTGGGCGGGCCGCTGATGCTCACCACGAATTGCTCCTCGCTGGCGCAGCCCAGGTTGTTGCGGCCGAGGACGGTAAATTCCCAGTCTTCGTAGAGGGTCACGGTCAGCGACGGCCCTTCGAAGACGAGCGTGCCGCTGCGCTGGTCGTACCACTCGTAGCTGCCGGCGCCGGTGGCGGTCAGGGTGAAGGGCTGGCCGCCGCAGGGGCTGCCCCGGGTGATGGATACGTTGATGTTCGGCAGGGGCACGACCTCGATGAAATTGGGCGCATTGATGCCGTTGCTGCCGAAAATATTGGCGCTCGTCAGGCTGACATCGTAGAAGCCCGGGTTATTCCAGCGGACGAACGGGTGCTGGGCGTTGCTGGTGGCAGGGCTTCCCCCTTCGAACTGCCAGAACCAGCTGTCCGGGAAATCGCTGGAGTAATCCTGGAACTGCACCAGGCTGCCGGCGCAGACGCGGGTGCGGGCGACGCCGAAGTCTACTTCGGGGGCATCGGCCGTGTAGTCCAGCCCGTCGATGAAGGAAATCTGGTCCAGATAGAGGTTGTTGCCCCAGCCGGAGAGGTTGGCCAGCACGATGTGGACGCTGGGTTGCCCGGCGAGGAAGCCGAGCGCTATCTGGTTCCAGCTCCACTGGTTGGCGTTGGGCTGGAAGGCCGACTGGGTGGCCGGCGCGGTAGCCAGCTCGGCGCCCCCTTTGTACCACAGCGGGTTGAACGTGGCGCCGCAGTCGGTGGAGTAGAACAACACCAGGGTGTCGGAGTACTGGCCGCCGTAGGGCGCGTAGGCATGTTCGAAGTAGAAGTAGGGATTAACCATGCCGCTGAAGTCCAGCGCCGGGCTGATCAGGGCGTCGACCGTGCCGGAGGGGTCGTCCTGGGTGCTGTAGTTGTCGAAGACGAGGCTTCGGCTGCCGTTACCGTAGGAGCTGACGTTGGCCACCTGGAAGCCCCGGTCGGCGTCGGGGTTGTAGATTACCCAGTTGTTTAGGGCGGCATTCAGGTTTTCCAGGTCCTCGGTAAAGGCGCCGGTAAAGGCAGAGGAGACGATGGTGATGAGGTTTTCCGCCAGGGCCTCGTCGCTTCCCGATCCGTTGGACACGGTGAGTTTTACCGTATACAGGCCGGGCGTGTTGAAGGTAATGGTTTGCTGGGCGCCGTTGAAGGTCGCCAGCAGGTTGTCCTGTTCGTCGTAGAAATCCCAGCGCCAGGAGTTGGGGTTGTTGGACGACTGGTCGGTGAAGGTAATGGACTCGCCCGAGCAGGCGCCGCGCCGGCTGACGTTGAAGGAGGCCACCGGTGCTCCGCCGGGCGCGCCGCCCAGGTGGACGGTGGAGGTTTTCAGCTCTTTGCGGCGGGGGCTGGCGTCCATGACGGTCCGGATGCGGGTTTTCTGGTCGTTGGTGAAGACGCTCATGCAGGCGTCGTTGGTGTAGTCCATGTAGTTCTCGATCATGTCGCGGTCGCCGCCGGGGCAGCTGTTGACCTCCACGCAGCTGTAGTTGGGCTGGCCGGCAGGGGGGGTGTCGGCGCAGAAATCGTCGGCGGAGCAGTTGCCGTCGCCCCAGATGTGGCGCAGGCCCAGCCAGTGGCCGATCTCGTGGGTGGCGGTGCGGCCGCGGTTGTAGGGGGGGGTGACGTTGCCGGAGCGCCCGAAGGACTGCCAGCGGATCACCACGCCGTCGGTGCTGGCCGGGCCCATGTTTTGCTCCAGGCCGGGCAGGGATGACAGGCTGGGGAACTGGGCGTAGCCGAGCAGGTCGGCGGTTTCTCCTCCGAACTGGACCGTCCAGATGTTGCAGTAGCGGGCGGGATCCCAGACGGTATTGGGTTTCAGGGTGTTTTCAATATCATCGTACTCCCATGCCGGGCGGCTGCCGTTGATGCGTTCGATGCCCGGCTCGGGCAGCGGGTTGCCCTGCGGATCTACCAATGCCGGGGCGAATTGTATTTCTATGTCGGCGCCCGCCGGGTGGTTGTTGGCGCCGGCGCCGGTGCGGCGGTAATCTTCGTTGAGCACGTCGATCTGGGACTGCACCTGGGCCCGGCTGATGTTGGGTCCGGATCCCACGGCCTGTCCGTTGTGCACTACGTGTACGATGACCGGGATGGTGATGACTTCCAGCGGGTTGCGCATATTGTGTTCCCGGGTGTAGGATCCGATGGCCCGCTGCAGGTTTTGTTCGAATTCTTCCATCGTGCCCAGGCCGGGGTAGCGCGCCCGCAGGGCGGCGTCGGCCTCCATCGTGCCGCAGGTGCGTTGTTGGACCACCGGGGTGTAATAACCGGCTGCCGCCGGTGGCTGGAGTTGCTTTTCCGTCAATTGGTGGTAAGGGGCGCGTTTCTTAAGCCGCCCTTCGAATTGGGAAAGGTTCTGGGCGGAGCAAATGCCGGCTAAAAGCATGGCCAGAAGCATTGGGAAAAGGGTTGATGTTTTCATGATGATAGTCTTTTAGTTTAACAGCGTTATATGTCAGGTATTGAGGTTTTGCGGTATTATGGCCTTATGGTTGGCCTGATGCAGGGGTACTGTGAAGCATTCATGGTATCGTTCAGCGTGTTTCCTGCTCCATAAGCACCCGGCCGCAATACCAGAACACCATAAAACCGCAATGCCTATATTATTGCTTTGCGGCCTTCAAGAGATCTTTTTGAACTTCGAGGATGCGGAGTTCGAAAGGAGGACGGCCGGGGCCGGACGGCGTCACTGCCAGGGTGGATTTGCCGCTGAGTTTCCACGTGGCCGCCGCCTGTTCGGGCGCGTCGGCCGCGCCGATGGGGTAGTGCAGGAAGCTGCCGTCCTTTCGGATTTCGAAGCCTTCCCTGCCCCGGGACGGCGGCAATTCATAGCTGGCTGGCCTGAAGGCCCGGTATCCGGCCTGGTCTTCTTCGTGGGCGTGTACCCAGTGTTGGAACAGGTGTTCTCCGAAGGCCTTCTCTGCCCGTTTCGTGGAGCTGCAGGCGGAGGCCAGCAGCAGGACAAAGAACAGATGATAGCTTTTCATGTTGGTTCAGGTTTGCAGTGTAAAAAAGGATAGGACAAAGGTAGGCTAAAGGCCGGCTCGGCGTTTTAAATTTTGTAGCAAAAGTTTACAAGATTGGCGCATATCGTGGTGCGATCATCTTGGTCGCCCACCTGCTATGGGGCAATATGCTTTGCTGGTAAAAACAATATGCCATCTCCTTCCTCCGACGGCACCCCGCCCTTCAACGGAGGCTACGACGGCTACGCCGAGATCGTCGTCGACAACATCGTTTATGAAAACGTCACTTCTTCCGGGGAAGTCCTTCAGGGAAAAGAGGTTCAGGCCTTCCCCAACCCAGTGGCAGAGGCTACATGGGTAAAAACGGAAACGGGAGAACCCATCCGCGCTATGAATGTGTTCAATTCCAATGGCGAGGTTCTCCTCAGCGCAGCTCCGTGCGGCAGTGAACATTTGCTGGATGTCCGTTCCCTGCCCGCCGGCGTTTATTGGATGGAAATAGCACTACCTGGCCGGCGGGTTGTCCGGCAATGGATGAAGAAGTGAAGAAGCGAATTTCAGGGAGTGTTATCGCGTTCTCCCACAAGGGGAGTCCTTTTAAGGAATTGAAAATCAAATAATTAGCCTTTGAAAAGGAAGGCTTTGGCTCTATTTAGCCGTAGACAGGAAGCCGCCAACTGTCCTGGTTTTTGCCGGAAAAAAGCGGTAACTTTGGCGTAAGCCGCAGCCTTTCCCGCAGCGGGCTAGTGGCCAGGCGAACTTTAAGTCGCCTGGCCACTAGCCCGGCGCCCCTTTTCCGGAGCTTATCCTAAACTGTCATCCTGTCACCGGCACCACCTTCACCCCATTCTGCTTGCTCAGGTACCGCTGAATGATGCGCGTCGTCTCCGGGTTGCTCTGGAAGGGCTTGATCGCGCCTCGCAAATAATCGGGATGTCCGTTCATCTCCTCCCGTTCGATGTAGCCGAAGTTGCATTTCCCGCACGGTTGCCCGCCGGAAAACTTTAACATTGCCGGTTTGGAATTATCGCGCCATAACCGTACCTTACAAGAGTTATTGGCTAAAACCCTATCCGGAAAATGCCAACAATCTTATTATTTATCTTCAAAACCTTAGCGCTATGATGAAGAAAAGCTTGCCAACATTGTTTGCCCCTCCCCCTGTCGTATTTAAAAAGTTTTAAATTGTTGTTCAGTTGCTCTTTCCTGGCTTTGACAGGCCATTTCGCCCGTGCGCAGAGCGGCCTGTACGAAGGAATACGAGACTGTGGCGTCACAGAAGAGACGCCTTCCTACGCTCCGGAATCGGCGCCAAATTTCTGTTTTGACGTGGATGCCATACAGGAGAGCTGCACCAAAGTCTGGATACGGATAAACCTGCATTTTTTCCTTGACGACAACTGCGAGGGCACGCTCGACCCGCTGGGCATCCAAAATATACCCGGCGAAGACGCATACAAGCTTGCTGAGGATATTATTACAAGGGCCAACAGCGCTTTGGAAAATAACAGAGAACAATGGGTACAAAACCTGACCTGGGGAATTGACCCTGCTGACGCAAAACCGGAGCAATGCGTACCCCTCCGGTATGTGCTTTCCGGTGTTTACGTTTGGTGTAACTCTGCTGCACAAAACACCAGTGGGTTTATCATATCCCATTTTCAAAACAACTTCGGACAAAATATCGACACGGAGTACAACGCTTATTATGTGAACGTGCCAGGTGGCCCTAATGGCGTTGCTAATGGGCAACCTGGTAATGCTTTTACTGGTGAAAATTTTGGGGTTTCCGTGTTTAATCATGAAATGGGCCACTTATTGAGTTTAAGACATGTCGACGAAGATGACGACATAGGCGATACTCCCCGGATAAGGTTTCAATATGATTATAACTGCGACGGAGATTTAACTGATAATTTCCCTGATCCAGGGATAGGCTGGGAAGGGAGATGGCGGCAATGCTATGACAATCTGATCCATAGCGACGTAACTTACGACCGCTCCCTGGATTATGATGGAGATGGGGTTACGGATTATGCGGACTTATGCAATATGCCTGCCCCCTGTGATCCTTACCCTTGTTGTGATTGGGACTACGTCAACAACAACATAATGGCCTTCTCCCGGTATACGGAATGTTGCGCGGCTTATACTGAGGGGCAGATTACCAGGATACTTGAAAACCTAAGTACAAATACCTATTGCGATTATATTGAAGAAATAACGGAAGACTGTCTGCCGCCAATGGCCAATATCCATGTCCTGTCCAATGAAGGGGATGTCGACGATTGTTCTTACTGCCTCTACCTTTCAGCAAGTATGCACGACGACTACTATCAGGTCGACTTTTACGAGAGCGACGGGTCGTTTTTTTACAGTACTGGCTTTCTAAGCGGGCCGGCCAACCGCTTTTGCATTTCCAGGACGGTGGCCCCACCTTACGGTTATCTGCATGGTTTCCAACCCGGCGAAACCTATACGGCAGTCCTGAGGGTAGAAAACTACTGCGGGGACGAGGCGGAAGAAACCCTGACCTTCACCTTCGAAGCAGTGGAATGCGCCGTTGAGGACCCCGTTGGCCGGATTGCCATCACGGGCAAGTACCCCAACCCCTTTTCCAGCGCGTTACAGGTAGATTTTACTGCGGAAGAAACCGGCCACCTGGAAATTTGGCTGATACCAGCAGCCGGCGGCACCGATGTGTTGGCGCATTCCGAATACCTGGATGCTCCGGGAAGTTATCAGCGGACGCTATCAGCCAGCGAGGTATCGGTGGGTACCCACTACCTGGCGCTGTGCCTGGATGGGGAAACGATTGCCGAAACCGTTATTAAACAGTAAGCTATGGTACGAATATTTATTATTTTAGGCCTGCTGTTGGGGGGCTGGCAAGCTGCCCTTAGCCAACAAACAGCTCAGTTCGAAACTACTTTGTACTTTGAAGATGCGGTGGGCAACCGGGATTCTATAGTAGTGGGGTACGATACCTTAGCTACCCACGATATCGACCCGGAGTTTGGGGAAGTTGAAATTCTTTCACCCTTCGATTCGATATTTGAAGTGCGGGCTGGTACTTTTACTTGGCAATGGAGGGAAAAGTTGTCTAAAAAAATAATCAACAGGGCGACTGCTGCTGTTGGTCCGTTTGCTCCTGAAGACTGTTACAGCGGACAGCCTGTTTTCATTTATATATGGGCCAAGCACCAGCCCATCAAAGTATCATGGAACCGCGCTGTTTTCGCCGAACGGCGCTGCTACCGGGCTACCGCCTTGCTCAACCACTGGCTGGACGAACTGGCCGGGCCCCTTACGCCGGATGAGATACCGCCGGAATACGCCTGCCTGGCCGCCGAAGATTCTATTTATTTTGATATGTCCGAAGAGTACTTGTTAAGTAACCCTTTATTTGAGGCTTTAATATATCTGGAAAAAGAAGTCGAAGGCCTGGGGCTGCAAACCATTTACGGCCTTCGCTTTTTTCCGGCTTCTACGCCTTTCGACTTTTCCCCTTGCTATTGGGTGACTTCCAGCCAGCAAGAGCTATTAACCGGCACCGTTGCCCCTTACCCCAGCCCGACGGTCGGCACCGCCTATTTCAACCTGCCGGACGGGGTAGAGGCGCTGCGCTGGCAGTTGTTTGGCATCAATGGCGTGTTGATGCTGGAGCAACGGGAAACCGGGGCCAATAAAGTCGAGCTTGCGGGCCTGCCGGCGGGCCTGTATCAGCTTTTGGTGCAGGGCAGCGACGGCAAGCATTATTGGGGGCGGGTGGTAAAGCAATGACGCCCCATTGATCAAAGAGGTTTGAGGTTTCCGAAACCTCAAACCTCTAAAACAACTTGTCATGAAAAAAATAAAAATAACCCTACTGGCCTTACTTCTCTTCCCATGCTGCTTTTGGGCTCAAATCTCCAATGCTGATTTTGAAACCTGGGAGAGCCTGAGCCCATTTGCCGAAGAACCTCAGGAATGGGATGCTCCTTATCTAAGCTCGGAATACTTTCCGATAGAAAAAGTTGAGAACCTCAATATGGGGCAATATGCCGTATTAGTGAAAAACAATATGCCGTCTCCTTCCTCCGTCGGAGGAGCGCCTGGGTATATTGAAACTACTTTTATGCCTTCTTCCCAACACTTCCGGTTGAGCATGGAGGTGCGGTACGACAGCATCCTGCCTCCCGGCAGGGCCAAGATAGAGTTCAGAGGCAGCGGAGGGTTACGGCTTACCTACTGGATCGACGAAGCCATTACCGGAGAAATGGAAACCATTCAGGTGGAAGCGGTATTGCCGGAAGCATTTGATGAGTTGATACTTCGCATCGAGGCCAGAGGCGTGTACGACCCCAACTACGGCACCCCGCCCTTCAACGGAGGTTACGACGGCTACGCCGAGATCGTCGTCGACAACATTACCTATGAAAATGTCACTTCCGTCGGGGAAGCGCTCAAAGGGAAAGGTGTTCAGGTTTTCCCCAACCCGGCAACAGAAGCGGTATGGGTGAAAACAGAAACGGGAGAATTCATACATTCTGTAAACGTCTTCAACTCCAGCGGTGAAGTTCTCCTGAGTGCTAACTCCAACGGCAACAATGAGTACTTGCTGGATGTCCGCTCCTTACCTGCAGGCGCCTACTGGATGGAAATAGCACTACCTGGCAGGCGGGTTGTCCGGCAATGGATGAAGAAGTGAAGAAGCGAATTTCAGGGAGTGTTATCGCGTTCTCCCACAACAGAAATTTCTCATGAAAATCACACACGTGGCGAAAAGATTAAAACACCAAATCCCACAGGAGTGCGGATTTGGTGCTGTTTGTGTTTTGGCGATACGTACGCTCTACATGAGAAATTGCTGCTCAGCGGGGGAAGGCTTGGCGAATTGAAAATCAAATAATTAGCCTTTGCAAAGGAAGGTTTTGGCTCCATTAGCCGTAGACAGGAAGCCGCCAACTGTCCTGGTTTTGCCGGAAAAAAGCGGTAGCTTTGGCGTAAGCCGCAGCCTTTCAACGCAGCGGGCTAGTGGCCAGGCGAACTTTAAGTAGATGCCTGGTACTAGCCCAGCGCCCCTTTCCGGAGCTTATCCTAAACTGTCATCCCGCCACCGGCACCACCCTCGCCCCATTCTCCTTGCTCAGATACCGCTGGATGATCCGCGTCGTCTCCGGGTTGCCCTGGAAAGGCTTGATGACGTCCCGCAAAAAATCGGTATGTCCGTTCATCTCCTCCCGTTCGACGTAGCCGAAGCCACGGTAGTTGCCCTCTTCGACCAGTACTACGGACATCTCTTCCGGGCTGCGGCCCTGGTCGAGGATAAAAAAGTCGTTGTCAAAGACGGTGGAAAGGGTGTCATGTGCTTCTTCGGCACGTTCGTTGTAGCTTTCCGCCGGCTCGGCGCCAATGCAGGCGCCCTGGCATTTTTTGATGTGATAATGGAAGCAGGCACCTTTGCCGGGATGCAGGCTGCAGAGGCGGGAACAGAGTCGGTGTCCTTCCATGGCCCGGCTGAGGTGCCCTTTGGCGTGGCTCAGTTTGGGGTATTCGGAGATGATCCGGTATTTTTCACGGGTTTTTGCCGTTACCTGGGCTATTTCGAAACACTTGTAGCCAGCCTCGTCCTCATAGGTATGGATGACAAAAGGGAAGCGCCGCACCCGCTGGGCGCGGTTGATCTCCGGGCTCAGGCGTTTGATCTCGTGGGATTCCAGCAGCAGGGCCACCAGTTCGCTGCCGGTGAGTTCGAAGGTGATGTCATGGACGTGTTGCTGCAGCTTGCTGCCCTTTTCGGACTTATTGGCGAAGTGTTCTGCCACCCGTTTTTTGATGTTGATGCTCTTGCCGACATAAACGACATCCCCTTTCTGGTTGTGGAAATAGTAGACGCCGCACGCTTCCGGCAGGGCGTGGATTTGCTCTACGGTAAGGTTTTTGGGCAGCAGGGCTTCTTTAATGCCCAGGTTTACCATTTCCTTCACCTGTTGTTCATTATCTTCGCCGTTCAGGATGCGGCGGAGGATTTCGGCGGTGGCCAGGGCGTCGTCGAGGGCGCGGTGGCGGTTTTCCACCTCGATGCCGAGGCTGCGGATCAGGTTGCCCAGGCTGTAGGAGGGCAGGCCGGGGAAGGCCTTGCGGCTCAGGCGCACCGTGCAGAGGTTTTTGCGGGAATAGGTGTAGCCCAGCCGGGCGAATTCCTCGCGCAGGAAGCTATAGTCGAAACGCACATTGTGGGCGACAAAAATGGCGCCTTCGGTCATTTCCACTACCTTGCGGGCGACCTCGTAGAAACGGGGGGCACCCTGCACCATGTCCTGCGAGATGCCGGTCAGCTGGGTGATGCCATAGGGCACGTAACACTCCGGGTTGATGAGGGTGCTGTAGGTGTCAATGATCTGAGCCCCATCGTGCAGCACGATGGCGATCTCGATGACCTTGTCGCGCGAAGCGCGCCCCCGGTCGTTTCCAGGTCGACTATGGCGTACAGTTTTTGCATCATGGTCCCTGCTTATGCAGCCCAGCCGTCCGGGCTGCTTCAACTGTGGCAAGTTTTCCCCCCGCTGAAAGCGGCGGGGAAAACTTGCCACAGCATAAACTTTAAAAAACAATATGATTGTGAAGGTAAAAATTTTCGTTGCAATCCTGGCGTTTTTTCAACTAAATTGTGGCAGCTTCCCGAGAAAAATCGCGGAACAGCCTGCTGTTGAACCGGAAGAGCAGGCATCGGCGCCGGAGGAAGAAGCTGCTTCGGAAATGCCCGGCCTTGCCGAAGAAAAAGAGGAAGTGCCGGTGGAGGCGCCAGCCGCAACGACAAAGGAACAGGAACCCGAAGAAACTCCGGCAGAAGCGGCGGATGCTGCCGCCATCAGGGTAGGAGCGGAGCGCCTGCCCCTTTACCTGGAGCAACTCCGGCAGAGCAAAGGCGTTGCCTTGCTGGTCAACCAAACTTCCATGGTTGGGAATACCCACCTGGTAGATACCCTCCTGGCTTTGGGCGTAAAGGTAAACAAAATATTCGCCCCGGAACACGGCTTCCGGGGCGCCGCCGATGCCGGCGAGAAGGTGCGCGACGGAAAGGACCTGGAAACCGGGCTGCCCATCATCTCCCTCTACGGCAGCCGCCGGAAGCCTTCGGAAAAGGACCTGGAAGGCATCGACGCCGTAGTGTTCGACATTCAGGATGTGGGGGCGCGCTTTTACACCTACATCAGCAGCATGCACTACGTGATGGAGGCTTGCGCCGAACAGGATGTCCGCTTCCTGGTGCTGGACCGCCCCAATCCGAACGGGCACTACGTGGACGGCCCTGTACTGGACAAGGATTACCGGTCTTTTGTCGGTTTGCATCCGGTGCCGGTGGTGCACGGCATGACGGTGGGGGAGTACGCCCAAATGATCAACGGGGAAGGCTGGCTGAACGGCAGCGTAAAATGCAAGCTGACGGTTATCCCCTGCTCTGGTTATAACCACGGTACGCCCTACGAGCTGCCGGTGGCCCCCAGTCCCAACCTGCCCAATATGCGGGCCATCTACCTGTATCCCTCGCTCTGCTTTTTTGAAGGCACGGTGGCCAGCGAGGGGCGGGGCACCAGCCACCAGTTCCAGGTGTATGGCCACCCGGATTATCCGGAAGGGGATTACACCTTTACTCCCGTTCCTATGCCGGGCGCCCGCTACCCCAAGCTGGAAGGGAAGCTGTGCCGGGGCTACAGCCTGGCGGGCGAACATCCGGATTCCATCCGTGCGGAGGCGCGGCTGAACCTGGGCTACCTGATCGAATTTTACCGCCACTTCCCGGATAAGGACAACTTCTTCCTGAGCAACCTCTTTTTTGACAAGCTGGCAGGCGGAGCGGAACTGAGGCGGCAGGTCATCGTCGGCAAAACGGAGGAGGAGATTCGGGAAGGCTGGCAGGAAGGGCTGGAGGCCTTTGGTAAAATCCGCAAGAAATATTTACTTTATGAATAGCCGAAGGATCCTCACGGCTCTGCCGCTGAGCGGTTAACTCCCGGACATTCACTCATTCACTCATTCACTCATTCACTCATTCACTCATTCACTCATTGGAAATTTTTTTTCATCAGGTTTTCAGGCTCTCATTCACTCATTCACTCATTCACTCATCCGGTCCATATATTTACATGAAAATCATCCACACCTCCGACTGGCACCTGGGCCAGAAATTCCTCTACAACGGCAGGGAGGAAGAGCACCAACTGGCCCTCGACTGGCTGCTCGGCGCCATCCGGGAGCAGCAGCCCGACGGGCTTATCGTCGCCGGAGACATTTTCGACATCGGCAACCCGCCCAACTACGCCCGGCGGATGTACTACCGCTTTCTCACCCAGCTCATGGGCACGGCTTGCCGCCACGTCGTCATCACCGGAGGCAACCACGATTCGCCCTCCATGCTCAATGCGCCCCGGGAATTGCTGCAGGCCCTGAACATCTACGTTGTTGGCGAAGCTTCGGAAGATATCCGGGATGAGATCGTCGAGTGGAGGGATGAAAGCGGGCAACTGCTTGCCGTCGTCGCCGCCGTGCCCTTCCTGCGCGACCGCGACCTGCACTACAGCGTTTCGGGCGAAGGCGGCCCGGGGCGGGTAGAGCGCATCAAAGAGGGCCTGCGCCGGCATTATCAGGAGATCGGCGAAATAGCAGAGCAGCAATACGGCAAGGCGGGCGTGCCCCTGATCGCTACCGGCCACCTCTACGCCACCGGGGCGGAGGCTTCCGACAAGCAGGACAACATTTACATCGGCAATAAAGAGAACATCAGGGCACGGGATTTTCCAAAGGTGTTTGATTATGTTGCCCTGGGGCACATCCACCGGCCGCAGGAAGTGGGCGGGTTAGGGCATATCCGGTATTCGGGGTCTCTCCTCCCACTGAGCTTCAGCGAAACCAAAGACGAGAAGAGCATTTACCTGCTCGAATTCGAAGGCAGGAAGCTGAAAGGCGTGGAAAGCCTGCCCGTCCCGGCCTTCCGCCGCCTGAAAACCATACAGGGGACGCTGGAGGAGGTCGAGGCAGCCCTGCTCCGCTTTGGGGAAAAAGAGCGCGAGGGGTTACAGCCCTGGGTCGAGGTCCTGGTGGAGACGGGCCGGATGATCCCACAGCTCGACAAGCGCCTGCACGAGCTGACCGCCGACATGGACCTGGAGCTGCTCAAAATCCGCATCCTGAACGACTACCGGGCGCTCGACGCCCAGGCCCCGGCGCCGGAACTGGGCGAGCTGGAAGAACTGGAAGTTTTTAAGATGCGCTGCCAGAGCTTTGGCAGCCCTCCCGAAGAGCTGGAGGAACTGGTAGAAACCTTTCTGGAATTAAGAGACTGGATGGAAGAACTGGAAGAATGAAAATCCGCAAAGTAACCATACACAACATCAACTCCCTGCGGTTGCAGGAGACGATCCGCTTTGACGACCCGCCGCTGAGCCAGGCGGGCCTGTTTGCCATCACCGGAGATACCGGGGCGGGGAAGACCACCATCCTGGACGCCATCACCCTGGCCCTTTACGGCAAGGTACACCGCAACAAGCAGGTGCTGGAAGTCATGTCCTACGGTGCGGTGGAAAGCCTGGCGGAGGTGGAGTTTGAAGTGCAGGGCGAGGTATACCGATCCAAGTGGAACATCTGGCGGGCGCACCGCCGGGAAGACGGCAACATCCTGGGGCCGGAGCGGGAGCTTTCCCGCTGGAACCCCCGGAAAGGCGCCTTCGAGATCATCGCCGAAAAGATCAGGGATGCCGACACGATGGTCGAGGAAGTCACCGGCCTGGATTACGACCGCTTCTGCCGGTCGGTCATGCTGTCGCAGGGCGATTTTGCGGCCTTCCTCAAAGCCAGCGAGCGCGACCGGAGCGACCTGCTGGAGCGCATCACCGGCACCGAGGTGTACACCCGCATCTCCATTGCCGCCTATGAGCGGCACAAACTGGAACAGCAGCGGCTGGCCGGGCTGGAGAAGCAGCTGGAGGCGCTGGAGGTGATGGGCGAGGAGGCTGCCGCTGCCCTGAAACAGGAATTGAAAGAAAACAAATCAGCCGCCGAAGCGGAGCGCCAGGCCCTGGATCAGGTCCGCCGGCAACTGGCCTGGCTGCAGAAAACAGAAGAGTTGTCTTTGCAAAGAAGGAACTGAGCGAACGGCTGGAGGCTATTGGCAGAGAGAAGGAGCAGGCGCAGGAAGATTTCGCCCGGCTGGAAGAACACCGCAAAGCTCAGCCCCTGCAGGGCCAGCTCGAACGGCTGGACGACACCCTGGAGCAATGCCGGAACCTGCAGGCTTCCCTGGCGGGTTTAGAGCAGGAATTGCAGGAAACCCGCAGCGAAGAAACCGCCGCCCGCGAAGGGCAGCAGCAGGCTCAGGAGGCGTTCAGGAAGGTCAAGGAAGAGGCAGCCACTCTGGAGCCCCTCTTTGAAAAAGTAGCGGCCCTGGACGTAGAAATGCGCGAAAAAAGGAAACCCCTGGAACAAAAGCAGGAGGAATTCGGGCAGTTGCAGGAAGCGTACAGGCAACTGGAAGAGCAGCTCCAGGAAAAACGCGAAGAGATCAGTCGGCTGGCAGGAGAGGAAAAAGAGCTGGAACGATGGAAAGAAGACAACGCCGTGCTGGCCACCCTGGCGGAGAGCCTGCCCCTGATCCAGCAACAGCGGGAAGAACTGCGCAGCATGCTGAAGGCGCGGCAGGCAACCGGGCAGGCCGTCGCCCAACTGGAAAAAGAGCAGGCTTCCGGCCAGAAACAGGCAAAGCAACAGGAACAGCAACTCGGCAAACTCCGGAAGGAACGGGACCAGCTTCTGGAGCAGTTCAAACAGCTGGCACCGCCCAACTACGTGCAGGAGCGCAGCGAGCTGCTGGGCTTGTTGTCGCAGGAGATCGAGCAGCTCAATGAGCAGAAGCAGAACCTTCAGGAACTGCACCGCCTCAACCAGGAATACCAGAACCTGCTGAATGAGCTGTCGGGTTTCGAAGAGCAGCTGGAAGGCCTCCAAAGCGAGGAGCTGGCCCTGAGCAAGGATTTGATGACCTCGATCGAGCAGATGGAAGCTCTGGCCCAACAGTTGAAGTACAAGCGCTATGTCTATGAACAGCAGCTGATGATTGCCAACTACGAAAAGGACCGGGCGGCGCTGGAGGAGGGGAAACCCTGCCCCCTGTGTTTTTCCACCCACCACCCCTTCCGGAAGCAGGCGGTGCGGCCCTTTGTCGACGAGGCCCGGGCCGAGCTGGAAAAAGTGGAGGCCCGTTACGAGTCCGTGCAGCGCAGCCACCGCGAGCTGCTCAACCGCCATAAGGACATCGAAACCCGCATCGAACAGCTGGCAGGCAACGACGTCAAGCAGCTCAGCGGGCATGTTGCCCGGCAGTTTAAAAAAATACTCGACTACGAAGATAAGATCGCCAGCGTGGCCCCCGGCCTGGGCGGCGATAATTACGCCCTGGCCCGCGCCAGCCTGCTCTTCCGCAAGATCGAAGAAGCCGAAGCGCGCATCCGCCGGCGCCAGGAAGCCCGCGGCCAGCTGGGGAAACTGCTCGCCCGCCTGGAAAGCCAGGAAAGCCGGCTGGCGGAAGCAGAAAAGGCCTTGCAGGAACAACATACCGCATTGAAGGTGCTGGAAGGCCGCCTGCAACTGCAGCTGCAGCAGCAACAGGAACGGGAAGAACAGTTCGAAGCAGGCGCTGCTCGCCTGAACGAGCTGCTTCAGCCCTTCGGCTACCGGTTCGAGGTAGAGAATGCCGCCAAAGCCTTCGACACCCTTGCCCGGCAAAAAGAGGAGTGGGAAAAGCAGAACGAATCCCTCCGGCAGGCCAGCCGCCACCTGGAACTCGCCCGGCAGGCGGAAAAACAGCTGGACAAGGAGGCCCGCGCCAATGCCCAAAAGCAGGAGGCCCTGCGGGCCCGGATCGAAGCGGACGAAAAAGTGTGGCAGGGCCTGTCCGAACAACGCCGGCAACTGTTTGGCGAGCAAAGCCTCCCGGAAGCCCGGCAGGAGCTGCGCGAAAAACTGGAGGCTGCCGGGCAGAAAGCCGAATCGGCAGCCCATCAGGCACGGGAACTCGCCCTGCGGCTCGGCAAGCTGGAGCAGTCCATCATAGAAAAAACGGAAAGCCTGAAAGAGGCTGAGGAGAAGGTTAAAGCCCTGGAAAACAACCTGTCCAAAGCCCTGGCGAAGGCAGGTTTCGACGGCCTGGGCAGCCTGCGGCAGGCCTTGCTGGATGAGGAGACAGCAACCCAACTCGAACAACTGCGCGAGCAGCTGAGCAACCGGGAAATGGAAGCCCGCCAGTCCCTGAAGGCAACCACCGAAAGCCTGGAAGCCGAACAGCAAAAAGCGCTCACCGGGGAAAGCAGGGAAAACCTGGAAACCCGGCTTCAGGAAAAAGAAGAAACTTACGGCCAATACCAGCAGAACATCGGCGCGCTGTCCGAAAAGCTGCGGCAGGACGAAAGCCGGCGCAAAAAAGCAGCCGGCCTGGCAGAGCAGATCGAAGCTCAGGGCCGGGAATACGGCCGCTGGGCCCGCCTCAACGAGATCATCGGCACGGCCGACGGGAAAAAATTCCGGACATTTGCCCAGGGGCTGACCCTCCGCAAGCTGGTGCAGTTGGCCAACGAACACCTCCAGCGCCTCAACGGCCGTTACATCATCAACAAGCGCAGCGACGAAGACCTCGAGCTGGAGATCATCGACACCTATCAGGCCGACAACCGCCGCTCCATGAACACCCTCTCCGGCGGCGAGAGCTTCCTGGTCAGCCTGGCCCTGGCCCTGGGCCTGAGCGACCTGGCCGGCCGCAACGCCCAGATCCAGTCCCTGTTCATCGACGAAGGCTTCGGCACGCTGGACGAGAATACGCTGGACCTGGCGGTTTCTACGCTGGAGAACCTGCAGGCCGGCGGCAAGACGATCGGCATCATCTCCCACGTCAAAGCCCTGAAGGAGCGGATTTCGGTGCAGGTCGTGGTGCAGAAGCGGGGCAATGGGTTTAGCAGCGTGGAGGTGATTGGGTAGGGCAGGCGGAGTCTTTCGCCAGCCCCCTGGAGCCGGGCGGCGAGAGCTACTACAAGGTTTCCATTTCCATAAAAGGCACGAGCCTGGCCTTCGAGTTTGTTTCCGAAGGGGTGGAGGAGGGCAGGATACGCCATGCGTTTTCAGAAAGCAGGCGCCTGCCTGTGCTCTGCGGCGGCTTGCCGGGAGCCCCCCACGGCGAGGAAGAGGACGTGGAAACGGCAAAGGATATCCTGGCGCCGGAAAGGGCGGAGCAGTCCGAGTCGGTGAACTACATCCAGAACGAGATGTGCAACATCGATCCGGCGGCCCTGGAGTACCCCGTCACCCTGTACCTGGTTCAGTTGTGCGACGGCTCCACCATGTACATCCTGGGCGACGGGCTGCTGGAAGAGCTTGTAATCGAATCGCCGGCTCAGGAGTTCAGCGTGGTAGTAACACTATACCTACAGCTACGATGCGCTCAACCGGGTAACCGGCGCCCCTTACGGATACCTGTACAGAAGCCCCAACCAGGGCATCTCGGCGGTACCGTCCAACGAGTATGCAGCCCCCAGCTTCGGCTACGACGCGGTGGGCAACATCATTGCTTCGAGCCTAAAACGATCGACAACCTGAGCCTCACCTATGATGCTACGAGCAGCCGCCTCAACAAAGTAAAGGACACTGCCCCGGCGGACGGCAGGCCTTTCGGCTTCAAGCCCGGGGCGGACGATAATGCGCTTTACCAACACGACGCCAACGGAAATATGACTCAGAGCATGTTTGAAGGCCAATCTTTGAGCTGCAAAGGCCAATTTTCTGGTGACACTGCGTTGCTTTTTTTGACCGTACCTCCAGTACGCTCTTCAAAAAGGCGCCGACACTTCGTGTTGTTTCACCAGAAAATTGGCTCTTTTCGCTATCAAACCCGGCCTCCAAACATGCTCTACGACCCCCACAAGGGCTTGTCGATGCAGTACAATTTCCTTAATTTACCTTCCGAGATCGGCCAAATGGGGCTGGTCTACGACGCCACCGGCCGCAAGAGCGCCTAAAGCGCTGATCAACAGGGCTGCTTCAACGGAGAAGGGATGGACAAATCCTTCCCGTTTTCCGTTTCTTTCCTTAGATTTGTTACAACCGCTGCCCGGCTGAAAGCTGAAACTATAAATTTGCCCGGTGCGTTGAAACAGTGAATAAAAAATATTAACTCTATGCCTTATACCGAACAGCCTCCATTGAATGACATTCAGCTAACCTTGTTGCGCCTGTTCAGCCGCGAGATGTCCACTGATGAGGTGGAGGCTATTCGCCGGCTCCTGCTGGATTATTACGAGCATGCCCTTCAGGGCGAGGTACAAAGGGTGATCGAAGAAAGAATATTTCTCCAAAGGATTTTGAGGAACGCCTGAACTGGCAGCAACGGACATCGAAGTGAAAGTAGTCATCGATACCAACTGCCTCATCGTTTCTATCCCCGGAAAAACCCCGAGTATTGGTTGTACGAGGCTTTCTCGCAGGGAATGTTCGACTGGCTGGTAAGCAATGAGATTCTTACCGAATATGAGGAGCAGCTTGCTGCGTTCTATTCTCCCAAAACCGCTGACTGACCTGGTACTGAAGATTTTGTCGACCGCCTCAAATGTGGTTTTTACCGAGCCCTATTTCAAATGGGCCTTAATCGAAGCAGACCCGGACGACAATAAGTTTGCCGACCTGGCCATATCGGCGAACGCCAACTATCTGGTCACTCATGACAAACACTTCCGGGTTTTGGATTCCATCCCTTTTCCTACAGTAAAAGTAGTAGATCTTCCGGCTTTTAAAGCCATACTTTTTCCCGAAAAAGAATAAGTAGCTGAATCGTGGGCCTGGGAGAAGACGACCCTGCGACGCCCCTGAATGAGCTGGAGATCACGCAAGCTGGAGCGCACCGCCGTCGCCAGAGGCTATGGCAGTCAAAGAGCGGAAGTCCCGGCATTTATCGCCGGGAAAAGCCATTACTACCCGTTCGGCATGAACCACCTGGGGCCTTGCTTCGTCCGCCATAGCCCCAAGGGCGAAGGCGGGCATTGTGCACCGTAGCCTCGGCGAAGGTGTAGTACGAGACGGTGGCGCCGGCTGTAGCGCAGCGGAAGTCCCGGACGTAGCTTCGGGAAGAATAAGTACCTGTATAATGGCAAGGAGCTGAATGAGGATTATGAGATCAACCTCATGGATTATGGGGCCAGGTGGTATGATGGGGCGATTGGGAGGTGGACGGCGGTGAATCCGTTGGCGGAGGAGTACTATCCCTGGTCGCCTTATAACTATGCATTAGGAAACCCCATCCGATTTATTGACCCTGCCGGAAGAAGCGTTGACAATATTATTATTGATGCGGATGGCAATGAAACAAAAGAAAAGGAGATTTTATATGGCCTCCAAAAGTTGACGAATGACCAGTTAGATATTTTCAAAGGGGAAGTGGCAATAGTGGCAGCAGGAACAGCTAATCCAGGTAAAGACCTAAAAAACGGAACAGCATTATCAACAAATACTATCCGAAACATCAACCTTTTTTAATGATAAAACCGTTATCTTTATGTTTACAAAAAACTAATGATGATGAGTGCTGTAGAAATCAGAGCCGAGATCAACGCTTACCTGGAAAAAGTGCAGGATGAGAGCTTCCTCAAAGTAGTTCACTCTATGCTGAATACCTACGTTCAAGAGCAAGAAGATCCCATTGAAGGATATGATATACACGGCAACCCAATGAGGGCCAGCCAGCTGATGAACAAATATGAAACTGGCCTGGCAGCAGTAAAACGGGGCGATTTTATCACGGTTGAAGAACTGGAAGAAAGGTCAAACAATGGCTCTCCGATACAAAGTAATCATTACCCCGGACGCTCAGCAGTGCATACAAGACATAACAGGTTACTTAGCTGAAAATGTATCTTTGGAAACGGCCACCAAAGTTAACCAAGCTATCATTGATACTATCAATAGCTTGAAAACCTTCCCTGAGCGTAATGATGTTGCCAAAAACATTAGCAAACGAAGCACCATCTACCGGCGCGTTATGGCCATGTCTTACCGTATCGTTTACACTGTCAATAAAGATGAAGTACAAGTTATTGTGGTTGATGTTGACTACGGCCCAAGGAGCCAACAGCGGCTAATACACAAGCTCAGTTGACTCCTGCTGCCCCCCACGCAGTAAAAAGGCGTTCGGGAGCTGCTCTACTCCCTGCCCGGTAGCAGCAGGCTCGTCGGGAGCTCGCATTGCTCGCCAAGCTAACCCGCCGCCAATACCCAATAGCATGGAGCCTTAATCACCGGCATCAAACCCCGGCTAAGCCATCCAGGAAGGGAAGGATAAATGTTGCCCACCATTTACATCCAAACTATAGGCGAGAAATGCCGGGAAACCCACCTCTGGAACCTGGCAGAAGTGTATCAAAAAAAGTCTCCCTGAAAAAACAAGTTCCTCCCCCATAAACACCGGCTTCCCAGCCGCCCGGCGACATAGGCCACGGCGGCCCGCCCTCCGAAGAATGCAACCTCCCGGACCTGGGCTGCACGGCGCCGGAAAGGGCGGAGCAGTCCGAGTCGGTGAACTACATCCAGAACGAGATGTGCAACATCGATCCGGCGGCCCTGGAGTACCCCGTCACCCTGTACCTGGTTCAGTTGTGCGACGGCTCCACCATGTACATCCTGGGCGACGGGCTGCTGGAAGAGCTGGAAGGCCCCCACCTCGTCCTGGACGAGCTTGTAATCGAATCGCCGGCTCAGGAGTTCAGCGTGGTAGTGACGCTGCGCCGCCCCCTGTTCGCCATGAAGTTCGAGGAGTACGAGCCCAACGGCAATATCAAGGAGCAGCGCTGGAAAATCACCAACCGGGCGCCTAAGAGCGTGTTGGGGTTTTGTTTTCGATGCCGAAAATGGCCAGATTTGGGTTCTCACAAAGCGATTTTTTCGCCTCGTAGTGGTGCTACGAGGCGAAAAAATCGTACAGTGAGGTTCCATAGATGGGCATTTGCAGGCCGAAGGATAAAACCCCAACACGCTCTAACAATATACCTACAGCTACGATGCGCTCAACCGGGTAACCGGCGCCCCTTACGGATACCTGTACAGAAGCCCCAGCCAGGGCATCCTGGCTGTACAGTCCAACAGTATGCCGCCCCCAGCTTTGGCTACGACGCGGTGGGCAACATCACTACCATCAAACGCCTGGGCATGGTAGCCGGCGTAGATTGCTTTGAGCCTAAAACGATCGATAACCTGAGCCTCGTTTATGACCCTGCGAGCAGCCGGCTCAACAAGGTCATAGACACCGCCCCAATAGACGGCAGGCCATACGGCTTCAAGCCCGGGGCAGGCAGTAACGCCTTCTACGGCCATGATAAAAACGGAAATATAACATACGACTCACACAAGGGCTTGGACATGCACTACAATTTCCTTAATTTACCTTCTCAGATTGGCCAAATGAGGCTAACCTACGACGCCACCGGCCGCAAGTGGAGCAAAGACGGCGAGTTTGGCGTCACCAGCTACGTTTCGGGCATCGAGTACCACGACGGGAAACTGGAGGCGATCTATGCGCCGGACGGCCGTATGGTGGCGGAATACGCTGGCGGGCAAATAACAAGGTACCGGGCGGAGTATTTTCATCAGGACCATTTGGGTAATACGCGGCTCGTATTCTCCGACTTCAACCAGGACGGCATCGTGGGCCTGGGAGAAGACGACCCGGCGACGCCGCTGAATGAGTTGGAGGTTACGCAGGAATCGCATTACTATCCATTTGGCATGAACCACGATGGGCCTTGGTACGAGACGGTGGCGCCGGAGAACAAGTACCTGTATAATGGCAAGGAGCTGAATGGGGATTATGAGATCAACCTCATGGATTATGGGGCAAGGTGGTATGATGGGGCTATTGGGCGGTGGACGGCGGTGGATCCGCTGGCGGAGGATGCTCCTGATTGGACTCCCTACCGGTTTGCCTTTGACAACCCATTAAGCTACATCGACCCGGATGGCCTGTTTGAGACGAAAAAAGAGGCAAAGCAATACGCTAAGGATAATGGAATCAGGACGGGGCTGTTCAGCCAGAACAAAGTCCGGGAACAAAGCGATGGCACCTACGCCATTGAGAACGAGAGAGAAAAGACCGCTATAAGCGACCTGGGAGGGGATTTAGGCGTGATGACCGCTACAATGGTGTCTCCGACTGATGTGATGGATAGTAGGGTTGTTAGCGATGGTAATCCCTGGACTTCAAGCGACATACGATTTGAACATGTACTTCGGGATGGATCGGTAGTGGATGGTGGGCCGGCGTTGATTACAGGGACTGCTCCAACTCCTGGCAAACCTCATTTAAACAGTAATAAAGCTGTAGGTGATTTTGCCACCTATACCATTAAGGTTTTAGGGCGAATATTCAAAATTGGGAAAGCAGATGTTGGAAGAGTGACAAAGTCAAGTGGCTTACCGACCCGAGTGCATCAGCAAGTGAGAAAACTGACTAAAAAGTACGGTCAGGGTAATGTTGACGCAAGTATTTCTCCAATAGGAAAAACGACAACTAAGGAGGCAAAGAGAATCGAAAAAAGCGTTTTGAAAAAAATATTTAAACGAACAGGTGAAGTTCCTCCTGGCAATCAAAGAAGCTTTAAACCCGGACAATGATGAAACTATTTATTAATAGTGTGAAATTCAGCATCCCTTTTATGTTTCCTGACCCAGAGGACCTAAGGCGGGAAATACAAGATAGGATTAGCTTAGTCATTCAGGAATCCAGCGAGTTCAATAGTAAACATGGAAAGGCTGACCTAGCATTTATTATTGTCCTTGACAAAAAAACTGAGGATTTAGAAGTGAAAGGGCCTACTGCGGACAAAGAATTGGTTGATTATGCAATATGGTTACCCTATAAAAAAATTAAGCTCAGCGAAAATTATAGGATAGCATATTTGAATTATTTGAAAAGCGGGATACTGAAAGTATTGGCTAAATATGATTTCGAATTAGGCCATGTAAAGGAAGTATTCTCATTGATAGAACAGAAAGAAAAAGAGAATGCAGCTAGAGAAGATCCCCTTTAGAATACTGCCTGCTCGCTGATTACCTATCATACTCCCAGCTACGATTCCGGCATCAAGTACGAGCTACGCCTCGGGCATCGAGTACCTCGATGGGAAACTGGAGGCCATTTATGCCCCGGATGGGCGCATGGTGGCGGAGTATTCTGGTGGGCAAATAACAAGGTATCGGGCGGAGTATTTCCATCAGGACCATCTTGGTAATACGCGGCTGGTGTTCTCCGACTTCAACCAGAATGGCCTGATCGAGCTGACGGAAGAGGACCCGACAACGGCGATCAATGAGCTGGAGATCACACAAGAAGCGCACTACTACCCGTTCGGGATGAACCACCTGGGGTCGTGGTATGAGACGGTGGCGCCGGAGAATAAGTACCTGTATAATGGCAAGGAGCTGAATGGGGATTATGAGATCAACCTCATGGATTATGGGGCAAGGTGGTATGATGGGGCGATCGGGCGGTGGACGGCGGTGGATCCTTTGGCGGAGGAAAGAAGCTGGGTGTCGCCATATAATTATGTTCAGAATAACCCAATATTGAGAATTGACCCTGACGGAGCGCTGGACAGCCCGATTTTTGGTAGGGATGGAAAGTTTTTGGGGACAGACTCTAAAGGCTTTGAAGGGGATATTGTCATTATGGATGAAGATAAATACAACCTCCTGACAAAAAACGGTGAAGAAACTTTGGATCATGGCCAAGTAATGAAATGGGCGGAGTTTAGCCCCCATGCACAAACCCTAGATGATTATGTTGCTAATGACTTTGATTTAAGCAAATCAAAAGATAGAGAATTTCTGATTGTAACAGATTGCGTAGCTGCCTTTGGTGATCCGCGGCCCGACATTGGAAGGCCATAATCCCGTAGGGATGTTAGTCCATTGCCAGGGCCGTGAGGCCCTGGTTGTCATAGAGGCGTTCCCAGAGCTCTGTAAGAGCGATAGCCCAAAAGGCGCCAGGGCATTGCGGCGATTGGCTGTCGTCCTTACAGGACTAGGGCGTACATGGCCATTAATCCAGGGCCTATCGGCCCTGGCAATGAGCCATCGTCCCTACGGGACTAAGGAGACACGGCCGCTACCCTTTGCCCCTTCCAGCTACGCAATCCGTTACAATCAGGAGAATTTCTTTCTGCGGTCTTCACAAATTTAATTTCAGCAGCAAATGAAGAAGGTATTATAAGCTATAGCACCTCTCGGCTAGAAAATGGGAGGTTTAGGATAGGCGTTGAAAGTGCCGGATCAGCTCATTGGTATGATGCTGGCGGTAAAGATCGTATAACAGTAAATATACAGCCGATGTCATACGAGGAGTCACAGGAAGGCTATTTTTCTGGGACACAAAGTGTTCACTTCTTAGGTAATTCAGGTAATGAAATAAATATTTTAGGTGTACATGAACCCATGCACCGTAAGCATCCGGGGCCTGCTGGGCATCCAATGATAGACCCGTTTGTCTTAAATCCTAAAACGAACCCGGCAATCAGTTTGGCGAGTTCTGCTTATAAGGCAAAGGTAGAAAGGCGTATAGCGAGGAACAAGAAAAAATAATAGTATGCGTACTTTATTAACTCTAACAGCAATTTGCTACATGTTTACATTTTCGTGTACAGTTCACCCTGAACTTGTAGGAAGTTGGGAAACAACATATTTTGACGAGGATGCAGCGAGCGATTTAAACTTTTTCTTCAATGATTTTGATCTTTTTGATCCACTAGTTTACACTCCTGTGGTTCAAGTCAGCGAGGATAGCATCGATTACCCATTAGGAGTAGGTATGAAAAAGGAGCATGGCTTAGGGGGGCTGGCTATGAATTACTCTTTCGATGGTTCGACTCTAGAAATATTCGATGGACAAGAAAAAGAGGCTTTTCATGTAGATTTTGTATCAAGCGAGTCTTTTTGCCTGTTTAAGGGAGGAAGAAAGGTTGTATGTTTTGAAAAGGTGAGGAACTTGAGTGATTGTTCCGAGTATTCAATCAGTTTGCAAGTCGCCAATGAATACTATAAGCATAATATCTTCGTAAATGATGAGGGTGAGGCTGTTGTATCAAGAGAAGGGGTTAAATCTGACACTATTAATACAACCTTAAGCCCATATGAAAAACAGTATTTAGATTATCTAATAAGCCTGATTGATTTTAATGGAAAAGATAAAGATATAAATCAAAAAATAGGAGGGGACTACTCGGAGTATAAGTTAAAAATAGAGTGTGAAAACGAGTTAGCTCTAGATGAGACACTTCGTGGGCTTATGGATATATCTTTTGGATTAAGGGCGTTACTGGTTAATTTAGAAAGCTATAGCAAGAAAGAATTTTAGCCACGCAGCGATTCCCGATTTGGCACCTAAGAACCTGAAAAAGAATGGCTTGCAGCCAGAGTCGGCACCTGCTCGCTGATTACCCAGCTCCAACCTGACCGATATCCTGGGACGCCAGTATAAGTTCATCGATGCACTGGGGGTTGAAACGGAGTATGTCTACGATAACCGCAGCGTCCCCGCTAGTATCTGCTCGCTGACAACTTACTTTTTTGTCCAGTTCCTTCCGGTGCCGCAACAAACGGCACAGTGTGAATGACCCCGCCTTCTGAAGAGTGCACGCCGGCGCCTCCTGTTTGTACGCAGGTGGATAGGCAGGAGCAGGAGGAATCGGTTGCCCTGATCCATAGTGAGATGTGTAATACGGGCATTTATCCGGGCGCCGAAGTACTATCGGTATTCCTACGGCCCGTACAGGCTTGACGATGCAGTACAATTTCCTTAGAATGCGATGGGATTTCCATGCTGAGCCGAAAATGAGTAGATTTTACCTCGATCAAGGCAAATTTTGCCCCGCTCTTTTTGAGCGGGAGATGCGGGTCCCGCTAATTGATAGCGGGAGCGAAAAATTTAACGCCGAGCGAGGGGAAATCTGCCATTTGGAGGCCAGTAATGGAATTCCCATCGCATTCTTATATTTACCTTCCGAGATCGGCCAAATGAGGCTGGTTTACGACGCTACGGGCCGCAAGTGGTTCAAGTACGGGGAGTTCGGAACGACGAGCTACGCCTCGGGCATCGAGTACCTCGATGGGAAACTGGAGGCCATTTATGCGCCGGACGGCCGTATGGTGGCGGAGTATACCAGGGGTACGATCACTCGCTACCGGGCGGAGTATTTTCATCAGGACCATTTGGGTAATACGCGGCTCGTTTTCTCCGACTTCAACCAGGACGGCATCGTGGGCCTGGGAGAAGACGACCCGGCGACGCCGCTGAATGAGCTGGAGATCACGCAGGAAAGCCATTACTACCCGTTCGGGATGAACCATTTGGGGCCTTGGTATGAAACTGTCGCTCCGGAGAATAAGTACCTGTATAATGGCAAGGAATTTAACGACGACTGGGACATCAACCTATACGAGTACGGGGCGCGGTGGTACGACCCGGCGGTGGGAAGGTTTACGGGGGTGGATCCCTTGGCAGAAGAACGCGTATGGATGACGCCGTACAACTACGTACAGAATAACCCAATCTTGAGGATAGACCCCGATGGGGCGCTGGATAGCCCGATCTTTGATAAGGACGGCAATTTCTTGGGGGTTGATTCAGAGGGGTATAGCGGAGACATTATTGTAATGCGCGCGGAGACATATAACGCATTAACTAATAATGGGCAAGAAACTCTCGACCATTCTTTAACCGAAAAAATCGTTGGAACTGGCAATTCATTTTTCGCAGCAAACCTCAACGATGCTGGTATTTCGATAGAAGCCTATTCTAATGTGCTTACCCATGTTACCGAGCAACTCAGTGGAGAATCCTTTGATGGGACTACTTTGGATTTTAGCCGATTAGAAGGCGGAAAAATCCAGATTGCCAATGAAGTTGTTGACGAAGATGGTTTTGTTGTTCGAGAATTACATGGAACTGCAACTAATCCGGCATCTCAGCATGCGGGAACATTGAGAAGGGACAACGGCGATATCAACGTAACTGCAGTATTGCGTTATGGGAAGAATGAGGACTTTGGCACTGTGGAAAATGTTCAAAATATCTTAGGCATTCATGAATATTACGGACATGGGGTAAAAGGATTGGGTGCCAAATCGGCTTCTGAACACCGGCAGGTTTATAGGCTACAAACTCGACATAGGACTTATAAGGAGGTAACCCCATCTGTAATTGACTTAATCAAAACGGGATTAGAATAATGAATTATATGTATGTGTTCATTTTGGTGGTTCAGCTTTCTTTTGTCGCTTGCTCGGATAACGGCAAGTTGAGTTCTCCATGCGAGTGGGCCCACTCCCAGATAGTTGGGCATAGAGCATTTTCGGAGCTCAATGACAAGTTGCCAGCGTTATATATAGGAGTTAAATGTACCGAGGAAGCTTCGGAAAAAGAATATTCTTTGATACACGGTGATGCTCAAATTGCTCTTGAAAAAGATTATTCTTCATCGAGAGTAATAGTCCTTGTTGCCGATATCAGGGGTATCGACCGATTACTTGAAAAGCAAATACGGGACTCGACGGAATACAAAAAGGCCTTAGTCCGTCAATTGGAAGAAACAAAACTGATAGCAAGAGGAAAAAGAGAGGAAATACCCAAATCAAAGGATTATATTGTGAAGTACGGATACCGAGAAAGAAGGATAGAGTGATATCGATATACGATTACAATGAAAAGGCCTTGCCATTAGCGGGGCTTTTTCATTGATATGCCATTCGTGCCTTAGCATCTCTAACAAGAGTATCGATAATGGCAAAGAGTGTTTTACGGGTGCCATCGTCGAGGTTTTGGATCTCCTGCAAGCGCTGCACGGCCTCCTTGTCGTACTTGCCGAAGCGTTCTTTGCCCAGGAGGTAGTCTACGGAAACCTCGAGGGCGTCGGCCAGTTTTACGGCCATCTCCACGGAGGGCGAGTTCTCGCCCCCGCTACCGTGCGGAGTACTTCCACCAGGATCATCCCGGCCCTGCGGGTACGGGTCAAGCTCTTGGTAACACTCGGCTGGTGTTCTCCGATTTCAACCAGAACGGCATCGTGGGCCTGGGAGAAGATGATCCGGTGACGCCGCTGAATGAGCTGGAGATTACGCAGGAAAGCCATTACTACCCGTTCGGTATGAACCATCTCGGCCCGTGGTACGAGACGGTGGCGCCAGAGAACAAGTACCTGTATAATGGCAAGGAGCTGAATGGGGATTATGAGATCAACCTCATGGATTATGGGGCTAGGTGGTATGATGGGGCGCTGGGAAGTTGGACGACAGTAGATCCAAGTGCGGAAAATTATTATAGCTGGTCTTCCTTCCACTATGCTGCAAATAACCCAATTAGAGTAACAGATTTAGATGGCAGGGACTGGTACATTGATGAGGACAATAACATTTCTTGGTTTGAGTCAAGCGACCAAACCTATACCTCTGAAGGTGGCGTAAAGTATCAAAACATCGGCACTGAAATTTTGACATTCGATGGACAGAATTTAACCTATTCATGGCAGGAGGGAAATAAGGAGGATGGATACACTATTAATTCTGTTAGTTTTAAAGCTATTTCTGGAAAAGGAGATCACGCAGGCAACAGCTATTGGAAGGTGACAAAAGAGTTTGATTATTCAGATGAGGCACAAGAGAATAGCTTTGTAGGGCCCATTCCTGAGGGTGTTTATTCTGTAAAAAAGGATGATATACAATATTTAAGTGATCAGAGTATACTTAAACGGCTTGGTAATCATTTGGGCAGAGGTGGTTTTCCTGGTGGCCGATTCTCATGGGGCAATAATAGGTGGTGGGTAAATGCTGAAGGCGGTACGGAAACTTACGGGCGTGGAGGGTTTACTATTCATGGAGGGAAAAAGTATGGTTCTGCAGGATGTATTGACCTTTGTGAAAACCTTGGAGGCTTTACAACAAAGTTCATGAACAACGACCTTGGAAATAATAAGGTGTATCTAAATGTTTCCTATGACATTGAGAAGTTGAGAACGGTTGTCTATCCCGAACAAAAATAAAAGGTTCTATGAAATCGAAAACTGTAATCTCCAAACTGTGGTATATCATTCCTTTATTTCTCATTTTGTTGGGGATAGATGATTTATATGGAGCTATCAAAGAGCCTGAACAATACCCTTTCGGAGGCGCTATGTTTGGAAAGTGGTCTATTTATCAAACTAGAGAAAGATTTATTTGCTATAACATCATCGGAATTTTCTCTTTGGGATCAGTAATCTATTCTGATTTCAGAAGATGGCGCTTGGTTTTCTGGGTAACTCTTTTAATATCAATAATTGTCCTTTGTTATCCTTTGATCACAAACAATAATGACTATTTCTAAATTGAAACGGCTAAAAAGCTGCTGGAGCAGGAAATTGCCAACCAGACTTCGGCGTGAGCCCAGCTGGCGGCCGTCAGCGACGTAGCGCCTGCCGCTTCTAAAGGGGACGGATACCGGCAGAGCAATGCCGATGTTTATGGCCTGGCCAGGAGATTTGCCTCTTGCTCGTTACGACGTATCGTCGTACACGGCCCAAGGTACAGGGCTCCTGCCCTACAAAACAGCGCAAAATCCGAACGCCCGGCGCTACGGAGAAGTACCGCCAGCATAACAAGGAGGCCATCAAGACCGCCATCGATAAATATCAGAGGAAATTACCGATGAGCAGGTCATGGCCATACCTCCTAACCCGGAGTGGAAGCGGCTAACCAAAGCAGAGCTGAAAGCAGAGATTGATGAAGCCAATGCCGAGTTCGAACGGGGTGAGTCCATCACACTGGAAGAGCTCGAAAAGGAAGCTGAGCAATGGTAGACAAACTATTCCGGGTAATGGCAAGGAGCTGAATGGGGATTATGAGATCAACCTCATGGATTATGGGGCCAGGTGGTATGATGGGGCGATTGGGCGGTGGACCTGTTGGCTGATATTGAGCCTTCTTGGACGCCGAACTGCCACCCCTGACCTGAGCCTTGCCTGTCGATTACGTCATAAAAGCAGTCATTCCCCGCTTCCCATTTTGAGTATCCTTCCGGTTTGGCGTTTGCCATTTGCGACGAGTTGACAAAAAAACAATCCATCGGGTAAACCGGCTAAACTGACAGGAAAGCGATAGGCTCCCGGCGGCCGGCGTTCGTCATCCAGCATTTCTTTGACCAGATTACCCTGGGCGTCGTAAAGATGCAGGCTTACCCGGGAAGTTTCCTCCAGATGGAACTGGATGGTGCTTTCTGCGACGGCGGGATTGGGGTAGGCGCTGACGGGATAATGGGCGTCGGCCAATTGGCTGGCGCCGGTCGTGGTTTCTTCCAGGGTGGCTAATCCGTAAGAGGTGCCAATCCATACTTTTTCGGTGTCGTCTATGGTTAGAATGCCTACATCGGTTTGCGGCGCCAGATGGGTCGAATAATCATAGTGCGTAATGTTGTTGCCATCGGGTGAGATTTTACTCACCATGATTTTGCCGCCAAGGGCCGGCGTCGGGAATCTGCGGTCCGGGCCGAACCCAGCCCATATATTCCCGTCGGCATCTTCGTTCAGGACCCAGATTTCATGTATAAAGGTATCCACTACGGTGTAAGCGCCGTCGCTGAGGCTAAAATAGGCCAAATAGGATTCTGTTCCATATCGAAAACTACCTATCCAGGCTCGGTCGTTGCTTATGTGAAAACCCCAAATGCCCGTGATGCCGCCGTTGGGAGGCGAAATCACGCTCCAGTTGCCTTCACTATCCCATTTTGCCAGATCGTTGAAACGGTTGAGCCATTTGTTGTTTTCATCGTCTACCTCAATGCCGATTGCGTTTAGGGCCAGGGGCGTATTATCTTCATTATATATATTCCAGTTTCCGGTAGCCGGAATGAACTCGACCAGCCCGTCTTCCTGGGTGGTGAAATAGATGTTTCCGGACTGATCTTCAACCATATCCCAGATGCGGGAATCAATTGGTTCCGGAATCAACGTGTCAAATACGGCCCAGCTGCCTTCCTGGCCGATTTGTAGTATGGACCCGCTGTATGTGCCGATCCATTTGTTATTCTGGCTGTCGACCAAAAGGGCAGAGATGCCGCCCTCCGGAAGGGGAGAGTTACCCGGGCTGTAAATTGTCCAAAGGCCGTTCTCATCGATGGAGGCCAGGCATTCACCAGGATGGAAGACGTCCTTTACCGCGCTAATCCATATCGTGTTATCTGCGTCTATCGCAATGCCGGTAATATAATTGGAAAGCAACGGGGAATTATCCGAATGGAGATAGGCCCAGTTTTGAGCCGATAAACTGGTCTTTGCAAAAAGGCAGAGGAAAAATAAAATGCTGGTTTTTTCCATGTTCAAAATTTGTGCTTTCGATTCGGAAAAGTTCAAGTTTATTGAAATTATCCGGTTCAATCGACATTCCATCCCGGATTATCGAAAAATTGGTTCTCTTTTATGCCAAATTGCCTTAATTTGTGACCGCACAAAAAATACCTGGACAATGCAGAAAGACCTCAAGGCACTTTTTAATGCCGGAAAAGGACTAGATGAAAGAAGCGTCAGCTCGCTGACCAAAGCACTCGAAAAGAACAACCTGGAAGGGTTTGATTACATCGAATTCAAACAATCTCTGGGGCGGCTCCGGGCTATGGATATGGACGAAGCCACGGCTTACAAGTCCGCCTTCGTCACCGCTTCAACGGTAGGCCTGACCAAGGAAAAACTCCTCTCCACAGCCGAACACTACAAGAAAGTCCTCTTCAAGGAGAAGCAACAGTTCGACGAGGCGCTGCAAAAGCAGATGGAGCAGCGCGTGGAATCCAAGCGCTCGGAGGTGGAAAAAATGAAAAAGCAGGTGGAAGAGTACAAAGCCAAGATCAAGCAACTGGAGGAGAAGATCGCCAAGGCGCAGTCTACGATCGACCACGCCGACGAGCATATCCAGGCCGCCCGGGATAAGATCGAATCCACCAAGGACGCCTTCGAGGACACGCTGCGGAGCATCCTGGAGGAGATCGACCAGGACATTCAGAATATCAACAACCTTTTATAAACTTTTCAGAAATTCCATTCCAAACGATATGGCTCAATTTGAAAATCCCGAATTCCGGCAGAAATCATTCTGGAAGCGCCCGGAAGGCGTCACCGGCGCCCTCTTTTTAGGCGCGCTGATCCTGGGGGGCGGCTACCTGATCATTGCTAACCTGCCCTGGATCATCAGCCTGATCTCCAACACCATCTATCTGGCCATCCTGCTCATCGTGCTGGCCGCCATTGTATACATGGTGCTCGACCCCCGCATGCGCAACCTGGTGTGGTACGGCTACAAGAGCATCATGCGCTGGATGACCGGCCTGTTCGTGCAGGTCGACCCCATCGGCATCCTGAAGAGCTACGTGGAGGATTTGCAGGACAACCTGGTGAAGATGCGCAAGCAGATCGGCGTGCTCAAAGGCCAGATGCGCAAGCTGCAGACCCTGGTTGAAGACAACGAGCGCACCATCGACGAGAGCATGAAGATGGCCAGCGCCGCCAGGGAGAAAGGCATGGACAACCAGGTGGTGCTCAATACCCGCAAGGCGGCGCGCCTGAAAGACAGCAACGAGAAATACCAGGTGCTGCTTCAGAAGATGCAGGTCATGTACCGCATCCTGAACAAGATGCACCAGAATTCGGAAATCCTGCTCGAAGACACCAAAGACCAGGTGCAGCTCAAAGAGCAGGAGCGCAAGGCCATCCGCACGTCGCACAGCGCCATGAAGTCAGCCATGAGCGTCATGTCCGGCGACCCGGACAAGCGCGCCATGTTCGACGCGGCCATGGAAGCCGTTGCCGACGACGTGGCCAACAAAGTAGGGGAGATGGAGCGCTTCATGGAGATGTCGTCCAACCTCATGCAGTCCATCGACCTGCAGAACGGCGTGTTCGAAGAAGAGGGCATGCAGATGCTGGAAAAATGGGAGCAGGAGAGTTCCCTGATGCTGCTGGAAGGCGGCCGCCGGAAATCCGAAGACACCCTCGACCTCGACTCGCCCGTCGCCCGCCCGGAGAAGCGGGGCGAGAGCAAGGGGGCAGGGAGTTCCTATGATAACTTTTTTGAGTAGGCTTCAGTTGATCCACGGGCCCTTCGCCGGCTAAGGGATTTAGCGTTGAGGTTACATTTTTTTGCCCCTTGTCCCTGCCGATAGACGAGCAAAAGGAGCCTGTCCCGATTTTTTGTCGGGATCTCATCTCATGCGACCAAACCTCGCCAGATGACACCTTTCGCCTTGAACTACGGGGATTCCAGCGGAAAGGCGAAAGATGTCACCTGGCTCGACGCTAAACACATACCTGCGAAGGGCCCGTGGGTCAGGCAGAACTGCGGTAATTTTAATCACTTCCTAATCCCTGCCTGGGTAGGATTGGCGATCTTAGGTTGGAATAACCGAGAAACTGCCTATGGGGCCATTCGACCATTTGCTTCGCGAGTTTGAATTGCCGCTGGAGAACCCGGTGCTGGTTTTCTCCCTGATGCTTTTTATCATCCTCCTGGCGCCTATCCTGCTCAGAAAAGCCCGGATACCTGGAATTATCGGCCTGATCCTTTCGGGCGTGGTTATCGGCCCGAACGGCCTGGGGTTCCTGGAGAAAAACGCAGCCATAGGCCTTTTTTCCACTGTCGGCCTGCTGTATATCATGTTCATCGCCGGCATCGAGCTGGACCTGTTCGAATTTAAAAAGAACCGGCACCAGAGCATCGGTTTTGGCTTTTTCACCTTCTTTTTCCCTCTGGCACTCGGTTTTCCGGTGTGCTACTACCTCCTGGGGTATGGCACAGCGGCCAGTTTCCTCACGGCGAGCATGTTCTCTACCCACACCCTGGTGGCCTATCCCATCGTGGCAAAGTTCGGCGTATCCAAAGACAGGGCGGTGGCGGCAACCGTGGGAGGCACCATTCTCACCGATACGGCTGTGCTTTTTATCCTGGCTGTCGTCGTGGGTTCATCTGAAGGCGGGTTGAGCCCCGCTTTCTGGGCCAGGCTGCTCCTTTCGCTGGCTGTTTTTTCTTTCATCGTCTTTTGGGCGGTGCCCTGGGTGGCTCGCTGGTTTTTTGTCCACCTCGAAGGAGACCAGGCCTCGCTTTTTGTGCTGGTATTGTCCCTGGTTTTTTTCTCTGCCTTCCTGGCTGAGCTGGCAGGCGTGGAGGCGATCATAGGCGCATTCATGGCGGGCCTGGCGCTGAACCGGTTCATCCCTCATTCTTCGGCGCTGATGAACCGGCTGGAGTTTGTCGGCCACGCCATTTTCATTCCCTTTTTCCTGATCAGCGTAGGCATGCTGGTGGATGTCGGCATCCTGCTGGAAGGGAAGACGGCCATTATCGTAGCGTTGGTGTTGTCGTCTGCGGCCCTGGCAGGGAAATGGATAGCGGCCCTGGCCGCGCAACTGGCCTTTAAATTCTCCCGGAACCAGCGGCAGCTGATCTTCGGGCTGAGCAGTTCCCACGCGGCGGCTACCCTGGCCGTCATCCTGGTGGGATTTGACGCCGGCATTATTGACGAGCACATCCTCAATGGCACGATCATCCTGATCCTGATCACCTGCCTGGCAGCTTCCTTTGTGACGGAAAATGCGGCTATGCGGCTCGTGCGGGAACAGGAATCGGAAGCCTTCCCGGAAGCGGGCCCGTGGGTTCAGGAGGAGAACATCCTGGTTCCGATCGCCAAATTCGACAACCTGGAACCGTTGCTGGATTTGGCGATCCTGCTGAAAACTTACCAGGCGCCTTTTGCGATCCATGTGCTTTCCGTCGTGAAATACGACGGCAATGCAGAAGCTAATATGCTCAAAGCCCGGCGCAAGCTCGCGCCGTTCGTGAGCCATGCGGCCGAAACGGAAACCCGCCTGAACCCTATCGTCACCTTCGACTTAAATGCTGCCGACGGCATCATCCGCATTTCCCGGGAAATAATGGCCAGCCTCATCGTCATGGGCTGGCCCCGGAAAGAGACTTTTATCGACAAAATCTTCGGGCAAACCACGGAAACCATTATTAATTCTACCGATAAGGCTGTTTTTCTCTGCAACATCAGAAAGCCGCTGAACACGGTACAAACGATCAGGTTAATGTGCCCGCCCTCGGCGGAGCTGGAACCCGGGTTTCATCACTGGCTGGACAAAGTGATGCTCCTGGCCAGGGAGCTGAGCGCCGGAGTGAAAGTGTATTCCGACGAGGCGGCTTTTGCGGCAATCGCTTCCTGCTTCCGGAAAACGGGAGCGGGCCTGTCCTTTACCTTTTCAGAACTCCCGGACTGGGCAAGCTTTTCCTCCGTGGAAATAAAAAGGGAGGACTTCCTCATCGTCGTGTCGGCCCGGGAAGGGGCCGTCTCTTTCTCCAATGTGCTGAGGGGCGTTCCGGCACAAATGGGCAGGCATGCCGCTAAAATCATTTGCATGTTGATTTTCCCATCTGTCCGGGCGAACGTCAGCCCTTTCGATGAATACAGGAATGCAAATTCCGGCCTGGTCGCTGAAGCGCCCGATATTCCTAAAGATATTGGTTGAGGATATTCTCAAACAACTCCTGCCGCCCGCTGCGCTGCTGAGGTTCGCCATCCTTAAGCGCTTTATCGGCCAGGTCCCGGAGGCTGAGCTTCCCGCCTTCGAAGTCCTTGCCGGGCCCGCTGTCGAAAGAAGCATATCGTTGTTCCCGCAGTTTCCGGTAGCTGGACTTGTCCAGCACTTCCCGGGCTACCAGCAGGGCGCGGGCGAAGGCGTCCATGCCGCCGATGTGGGCGTAGAAGAGGTCGTCCAGGCCGGTAGAATTGCGGCGCGTTTTGGCGTCGAAGTTGACGCCGCCGCCCTGCAGGCCGCCGGCTTCTAGGATGACGAGCAGGGCTTCGGCCAGTTCGTATACGTTGTTGGGAAACTGGTCGGTGTCCCAGCCGTTCTGGTAATCGCCGCGGTTGGCGTCGATGCTGCCCAGCATGCCGGCATCGGCGGCAACCTGCAGCTCGTGCTGGAAAGTATGCTGGGCCAGGGTGGCGTGGTTGACCTCGATGTTGAGCTTAAAGTCGTCCTGGAGGCCGTGCTCCCGCAGGAAACCGATGACGGTGGCGGCGTCGTAATCGTACTGGTGTTTGGTCGGCTCGGCCGGTTTGGGTTCGATGAAGAAAGAGCCTTTGAACCCCTGTGCCCGGGCATAGTCCTTAGCCATGTGCAGGAAGCGGGCCAGGTGTTCGGTTTCCCTTTTCATATCGGTGTTCAGCAGGGAGAGGTAGCCTTCGCGGCCGCCCCAGAACACGTAGTTTTCCCCGTTCAGCCTGATGGTGGCGTCCAGGGCGTTGCGCACCTGGGCGCCGGCGTAGGCCACCACCTGGAAGTCGGGGTTGGTGGCGGCGCCGTTCATATAGCGGGGGTGGCTGAAGAGGTTGGCCGTTCCCCAGAGCAGCCTGACGCCGGAAGCTTCCTGTTTTTCCAGGGCGTAGCCGGCGATGGCCTCCAGCCGCTTTGCAGACTCTGCAAGCGTAGCGCCTTCCGACACCAGGTCGTAATCGTGGAAGCAGTAGTAGGGAATCCCCATCTTGGTGATGAACTCAAAAGCGGCGTCCATCTTGTCGCGCGCCTGCCGGAGCGGGTCGGCGGCTTCGAGCCAGGGGAAGGCCTTGGTGGGCTGGCCGAAGGGGTCCCCGCCGGTGCCGCAGAAGGAATGCCAGTAGGCAACGGCAAACCTGAAGTGTTCCTTCATCGTTTTGCCCCCGACTTCCCGGTTTTCATCGTACCATTTGAATGCCAGGGGGTTGTCGGATTCCCGGCCCTCGTACTTTATTTTTTCGATGCCTTTAAAATACTCTTGTCTTCCGATTACGACGTTGGATGCAGAAGTTTTTGACGACATAGTGGCGTTTTTATAAGTTTTTATTCACAGCCTGGCATTCAGTTCCCCTTCCCAGCGGGCGTAGGCTTCCTGATACAGCTCTTTTTCCGGCAATGGCTCAAAGGCATTGACAATGGCGGCCTGCTTCATGGCTTCCTCCAGGCCGGCGTAGGCGCCGATGCCTACGCCGGCCGCTTTGGCGGCGCCGGCGGCGCCAGTGGTTTCGTAAAGCTCGATCCGGCTGTCCATCAGGGTGGCGATGGTGGAGGAGAACACGGCCGACTGGAAGAGGTTGTCATTGCCGACGCGGATTTGCCGGACGTCCAGCCCCATTTCCTTGAGTATATTCATTCCGTAAACAAAGGCAAAGGCGACGCCTTCCAGCGCTGCCCGGATGAGGTGGGGCCGCTGGTGGCGGTTGAACTGGAGGTTGGCGATGTAGCCGCCTACGTTTTTGTTGTTCAGCATGCGCTCGGCGCCGTTGCCGAAAGGCAAAACGGACAAGCCTTGGGATCCCGCCGGCACTGTGCCTGCCAGGCGTTCCATCTCCGGGTAGCTGAGCTGGCTGCCGATGGCCTGGTGTTTCACCCAGCTGTACTGGATGCCTGCCCCATTGATGCAGAGCAACACGCCGATCCGGGGTTGTTCCGGCCGGTGGTTGACGTGGGCGAAGCTGTTGACCCGGGAATTTTCATCGTAGATCAGCTTGTCGACGATGCCGTAGACGACCCCGGAGGTGCCCCCGGTTGCCGCTACTTCTCCGGGGTGGAGGGTATTAAGCGAAAGTGCGTTGTTGGGCTGGTCGCCGGCCCGGTAGGTGACCGGGGTGCCCTCGGCCAGGCCGGTGGCGCGGGCGGCCTCGGCAGTGACTTTGCCCTGGGGGCCGCAGGTGGGTACCAGTTCCGGCACCAAAGCGCTGTCGATGTTGTAATGGCCAAGCACGTCCCGGGAAGGGGCATGCTCCCGGAAATCCCAGAGGATGCCTTCCGACAGGCCGGAGGCGGTGGTGGCGGCCCGCCCGGTCAGCTTCAGGGCGATGTAATCGCCGGGGAGCATGAACTTGTGGGCCCGGGCATACAGGCCGGGTTCATTTTCCTGCACCCAGCGCAGTTTGGAGGCGGTGAAGTTTCCCGGAGAGTTCAGCAGGGAGCGCAGGCACCGCGCCCGTCCTATTTCTTCGAAGGCCCGGTCGCCGGTCTCTACCGCCCGGCTGTCGCACCAGATAATGGAAGGGCGCAGCGGGCTCATGTCTTTGCCCACCAGCACCAGGCCGTGCATCTGGTAGGCGATTCCAATGCCTTTTATGTGAGCGGGGCTGATGCGGTAGTCCCGGATGAGCTTTCGCGTCGCCTTACACACATTCTCCCACCAGTCTGCCGGATTTTGTTCCGCCCAGTCCGGTTGTGGTGCATCGATGGCCATTTCCGATTCCGGGTATTTCACAACGCCGATTGCCTGGCCGCTATCGGCTTCAACAACGGCGGCTTTGATGGAAGAACTTCCGATATCGTAACCTAGTAGATACACTGGCCTATTGGTTTGATGACATAGAATAGCACCCTGGATAATGGTTCCGGGCGTTGTTGAAAAGCAAATAAAAGCAACAAAACCAGAACTCGGAAATTCAGCGGCACTTTAATGATTCGTCAATCCGGGACAAAAATACGCTAAAGTGACTTCAGAGCATGTTTGGAGGCCGACCTTTCCGCTTTCAAATCCGGCCTCCAAACAAGCTCTCAGCTTGCCAGCCGGACCACCGTCCGCCCCTTCAGCTTGCCGTTCAGGATGAGATCTATCCTTTCGGGCAGTTCATCCAGGGTGCATTCCCGGGAGAGCCCATCCAGTTGTTCCAGCTTCCAGTCGGCGGCCAGTTTGTTCCAAACCAGGCGGCGTACCTCCTGGCTGCACTGGACGGAATCGATCCCGATCAGGCTGACGCTCCTGAGGATGAATGGGAAGACGGTCGTATTCAACTGGGGGGACTGCACCAGGCCGCAGCAGGTGGCGATGCCGCCGTAGTGCAGGCTTTTCAGGAGGGTGGCCAGGATATTGCCGCCCACGGTATCTACGGCTCCTGCGAACCGGGCTTTGAGGAAGGGCTTGCCGGACTGGTCGTCCACTTCTTCTCTGCCGATGACCTCCCCGGCGCCAAGCCCGCGCAGGAAATCCCCGGCTTCCGGCTTGCCGGTTACGGCCGCCACCTCATACCCGGCCTTGGCCAGGATGCCCACGGCAACGCTGCCTACGCCGCCGGTAGCTCCGGTGACGACAATTTTGCCGCTTTCCGGTTTTATGTCGTGTTTTTGAAGCTGATGGACGGAGAGCGCCGCCGTAAACCCGGCCGTGCCGTAGATCATGCTCTCGCGCAGGCTGAGTCCATTCGGAAGCGGCACTACCCAGCCCACGGGCACCCGGATGTACTCGGCGAAGCCGCCCGAAGTATTCATCCCCAGGTCATAGCCGGTGACCAGCACCGGGTCGCCGGCCTTGAAGGCGGGCGACTGGCTTTCGGCCACTACGCCCGCCGCATCGATGCCCGGGGTGTGGGGATAGTTGCGGGTCACGCCCCGGTTGCCGGAAGCAGAAAGGGCATCTTTATAATTCAGGGAAGAATAGTGTACCCGGATGAGTACTTCGCCGGGCGGCAGGCTGTCGATATTGCGCCGGGCGATCTGCCGGGCAAAAGACTGATCGGATTGTTCTGTGATCCAGAGAGCTTTGAAGGTTTCCTCCATTTGTTTTGGCCAGAAGGTACGAAAAATCTGGTATTTCAACCTATTTGGCCAGGATGAAGAGGGAAATTAGAGCCGGGCTGAGGGGGGGCGCGGTTCGCAGTTCGCTATTGGCTGTTCGCTATTGGCAGTTCGCTATTGGCAATTCGCTATTGGCGGTTCGCTTAGGGAACCGCGTGGACAGCCTGCGAACAGCGAACAGCGAACAGCGAACAGCCAATAGCGAACCGCGAACCGCGAACACCGGCCCTTAAGCTCTGTTCAGCAGCACCAGCTGCCTGGTGATCAGTTTATCGCCCTGGCGGATGGACAGCGTGATGGTGCCGGGCGTAGCCTCCCGCAGGCTCAGTTCTTCGTTGAAGTAACCGTCGAAGTTCCTGATTTTGCGCTGGAAGAAGACCCGGCCCGAAGAGTCGGACAGCTGGATTTCCGTAGGGACGGCCTCGGCCTGGAACTGTACCGTTACTTCCCCGAAGGAAGGATTGGGGTAGGCCTTGTAATCTTTCAGCTCCAGGGTGGTTTCCGGAAACTGGACGGCGGGCTGTGCTTCCTCAACCGGCTCTTCGGCGAGCACCTCTTCCACGACGGGTTCTTCCATCCCGGTGGTTTCGCAGGTTTTGAAGCGGGAGTTGACCGTGATTTGCTGATCGCCGCGCTGGATGGTCAGCTTGAATGCCTCTCCGGGCTTGTGCTTGTTCCTTTCGGTGAGCAGCTCGCTGTTGTTGTTGACCGGCACGTCATCCATGGCCAGGATGATATCGCCGGCCTCCACGCCATCGTCCGCCGCCGGCGTATTGCCGATGATGCCGGTGATCTGCACGCCGCTGCCGGTGTGGGCGCGGCCGCCTACATAGACGCCGATGAAGACGTTGCAGGGGTCGCGCTTTTCATTGAGCACATGTCGCGTATATTCTTTTGCGCCCAGCGTCACCTGAGCCTGTAGGGCCTGGCCATCGCGCCGGTAGGCAACCGGCACGGTTTCGCCGGGTTCCAGTTTGGACAGGGCACCGCGCAGGCCGTAGGTGCCGTTGGTGGCATGGCCGCCGATGGAAGTGATAATGTCGCCCTGTTGCAGGCCGGCGGCCGCAGCGCCCGAGTTGGAGACGATGCCGTCCAGCCTGACGCCGACGCCATCTTCCGTGTTATCGGGATAAACGCCCAGGAATGCCTTGGTAGCGCGCTCTGAGCGCAGGCGCTCCGAACGGGGCTCTTCTTGGTCCCATTCGAAATTCTCAAAGTTGAATTCGTCGCCGTGGATGACGATGTGCATGCTTTCCAGCTCCTTCTCCAGTTCTTTCATTTCCTCCGCAAGTTCTTCCATCTCCTGGCTGTGTTCTTTGGCACGGCGGAAGTAGAATACCGTTTCTTCCTCTTCGTTGCTGGTAACATCGGTCTTTTCGCCGTCGGACAGGATGTGCACTTTGACATCTTTGCCTCCTTCGGCGTTAAACTGCTTCACGATCGTTTGGATGTCTTCGCCCTTTTGGATCCTCTTCTTGACGGTGGATACGCTGCCATCTTCATGTTTGACTTCCTGGATGATGACCACCTCGCCGTTTTTTTCAGCAGCCTGTGCCTGCAGGCCGGCATTGGGCATCAGAAACAGCAAGGCCAGGGCGCCCGCGAGGAATAGTGTAAAGTTCTTCATAATAACAGGTGTTTAAATGGTACAATTAATCAGCCGCTGCCTGGGGTGCAGGCAACAATAGCCGTTGATTTTGGAATAGATTGTCTTGCCGGATGACGGTTTGGGGGCATAAAAGTTACAGTACAGAGGAAAAGACAAAGCTTTTTATGGAGCGTTGCACGCCCCGGAAACCTGTCGGCTGTTTTTTCGGGCACTTTATTGATGGCGGGGCAGGACTGGCCTGCGAAGTGTGATATTTATGTAACTATTTACCACCTGGCCGAAAATGCCGGGTGGAGATAGACCTAAATAGTTGCCTATTTATTACGTAAACACCGAAAGGAGTTTCCTAATTTTATCCCCGATCAAACCGGGTACAGGAAATGGACAGCCGCAGCCGCTTTGTCATGTCTTACGTCGAACGGGTATTCGACTACTTTCACCACCGCTGCGGGGGGAAAGCTACTTTTTTGCTTACTCGACCTAATTATTCCGCATCGCGTCATAGACGCTCGCGAACGAAATATATGTGTCCGACTACTTTGCTTTTTTAATGCGAAGCTTATGTCAAAACAACGTTTAGCACACTACCTCCGGGCCATCCCGGCCGCGTTGCTCCTCTGGCCCCTGCTCTTTGCCTGCCAGCGCAAGGCCGCCCCCGCCGGCGCTCAGCTTCCTGCCGGGGCGCCCAATATCCTCATCGATCAGGGCGGCTTCGTCGGGCCCTGCGAACCCAGCATTGCCATCAGCCCGGCGAATCCCGGCCAGGTGGTGGCCGGCGCTATCCTCGACCGGGTGTACTACTCCGAAGATGGGGGCAAAACCTGGAATAAAGACAGGCTTCGCTCTCCGTATGGCGTCTACGGCGACCCGGTCATCCTGGCGGATTATGCCGGGAATTTCTTCTATGCCCACCTGTCCAACCCGGGAAACAGCAGTTTCAGCGACGAATGGCTGGACCGCATCGTCGTCCAGCGGTCGGAAGACGGCGGGAAGGGCTGGAGCGATGGCGCCTACGCCGGCCTGCGCCCGCCCCGCGACCAGGACAAGCACTGGCTGGCCGCCGACCCCCGCAATAACCATCTCTATATGACCTGGACGGAATTCGACGAATACGACAGCCGCGACCCCGAAGACCGCAGCCGCATCCTCTTTTCCCGCTCCACCGACGGCGGCCGGAGCTGGAGCGAGGCCGTTGCCATCAACCAGTTTGAAGGCGATTGCCTGGACGGCGACCAGACCACCGAGGGCGCTGTGCCTGCCGTTGGCCCCAACGGGGAGGTCTATGTCGCCTGGGCTTACGACGAAAAAATCTACTTCGACCGGTCGCTGGACGGAGGGGAATCCTGGCTGGAGCAAGACGTCGTCATTGCCGACCAGCCCGGCGGCTGGGCCTTCGACATTCCCGGCATCTACCGCTGCAACGGCATGCCGGTAACGGTGGCTGACCTTAGCGACGGCCCTCACCGGGGTACAATTTATGTCAACTGGAGCGACCAGCGCAACGGCCCGGGCGATACCGATGTCTGGCTGGCGAGTTCTAAAGACGGCGGCCGGAGCTGGAGCGAGCCTGTCCGCGTCAACGACGGCCCACCCGGCAAACACCAGTTTTTTACCTGGATGGACATCGACCAGGCTACCGGCTTCCTCTACTTCGTTTTCTACGACCGCCGTGCTTACGACGACGAGCGCACCGACGTCTACCTCGCCTGGTCAACCGACGGCGGCCGGAGCTTTGCCAACCGCCGCATCAGCGAGCAGCCCTTTACTCCTGATTCAGGCATTTTCTTCGGCGATTACAACGACATCAGCGCCCACGACGGCCGCGTCCGCCCGATATGGACGCGCATGGAGGGCGGCAGGCTGAGCGTGTGGACGGCGTTGGTGGAGATGAGGTGAGGGGAGGTGTTGGGGTGTTGAGGTGTTGAGGTGGCGTGTGTGGCCCATCCAATTCGTCAGGGCAAGTGTTGTGGTTGGTCAAAAACCGCCTGCTGTCCTCCCCAGTGATGAATATGCCCTGATAAAAAACGTTTGTCCTGGCCTGTCGCCATTGCATCTTTGTCGGCAGCAAGCCATGGGGAAGTTGGCCTTCCGGGCAAAGCCCGGCTTCAACATTGCTGCTCTTGTAAGTATGCCTCAATAACCGTAACTTGCAGGAGCAATTTTTGCACTGCTCTGATTTTCTGATTTCACGAGCCGCAAGTACCCCAACCCGTTTTCCGGCACGTTGCAGGTGGACTTCACCACCGAAGAGGCCGGCTACCTGGAAATTTGGCTGGTGCCGGCTGCCGGCGGCCCCGACGTCCTGGCTCATTCCGAATACCTGGCTTCGCCGGGAAGCTACCAAAAAAACCTTTCTACCAGCCAGGTGCCGGCAGGCACGCATTACCTGGCCCTGTGCCTGGACGGAGAAACTATTGCCGAAACCGTCATAAAACAATGAGCTATGGTCCGGATAATTTTCCTTTTTTGCTTGCTGGCAACTGCCTGGCAAGCCGCCCTGGCTCAGCAGGCGGCTCATTTTGAAACTACTTTGTTTTTTGAGGATGCGGTTGGCAACCGGGATTCTGTAGTGGTAGGGTATGACACGTTTGCGACTAACGACATAGACCCCGAGTTTGGCGAACAGGAGCTTTTATCGCCATTTGACTCTATATTTGAGGTCCGGGCTGGCACACAAGAATATGCTTTCCGGGACAAGCTGTCAAAAAAAATAATCAACAGAGGTTCGCCCGCTTCCGGGCCTTCTCCTCCGGAGGATTGTTACCCAGGCACAAGGATTTTCATTTACATTTGGGCCAAGCACCAGCCGGTCAAAGTATGGTGGGATCGGGTTGTTTTTGCAGAACGGCGCTGTTACCGGGCTTCTGCGCTGTTAAACCATTGGCTGGACGAACTGGCCGGGCCCATATCGCCGGACGAAATACCGCCGGAATATGCCTGCCTGGCTGCTGAAGACTCTATTTATTTTGATATGTCCGAAGAGTATTTGTTAAGCAACCCTTTATTTGATGCTTTGATAAGCCTTGAAAAAGAAGTAGAAGGCTCGGGTCTGCAAACCATTTACGGCCTGCGATTTTATGCAGCATCTACCCCCTACGATTATTCCCCCTGCTATTGGGTCACCTCGGCCCGGGAGGAACAAGCTCCGGAGCCTGTTTCTCTTTTTCCCAACCCGACGGGCGGCACGGTTTGGTTCAGCCTGCCTGGTGGGGTAGAGGCCGTGCAGTGGCAGCTTTTTGGCATCAACGGCGCTTTGCTGCAGGAGCAGCGGGGCACCATAGCGAGTGAAGTCGTAGCGAGCGAAGTCGAGCTAACGGCCCTGCCGCCAGGCATCTACCAGCTTTTGCTGCGGGGCAGCGACGGGAAGCGATACTGGGGGCGGGTGGTGAAGCAGTGAGGCTCAACCCTGTGGAGCAATGCCGCAGGCATTTGCAAGTTCAAGTTCAAGCGCAAGTATCAAGTGCAAGTGCCAAAGCTGCATCCAGAACAGTACCGTTCTTGAACTTGAACTTTTAAAAGGAGCGAGGCAAGCCATTCAAAAATGCAGGGAAGTTTTTTTACACAACCTGCTATGATGAACAACTTGCCTGACGAGTTCAACTACCCGGGATCAGTATGGACCTCGCAAGCGGTGACGTCCTGGCTGGAGTCATGCCAGGATTGAGGCCATCCTAACCAATTGCAAAAAAACGATTGCCATGAGAAAAATAAAAACACTCCTACTGTCCTTTTTGCTCCTCCCATGCTGCTTTTGGGCCCAAATCCCCAACGCCGATTTTGAGTTGTGGGAACCGGCAAGCCCCCTGCCCAGCGAGCCCGAAGAGTTTCCCCGGCACTGAGTTGCTCCTCCTCACCTGGGCTCTCAACATTATCCCATAGAAAAAACGGGCAACCTCAACATGGGGCAATATGCCGTGCTGGTGAAAAACACGATGCCCAGCCCCTCCAGCGTCGGAGGGGCCGCAGGAACCCTCGAAACCACTTTTATGCCTTCTTCCGAGCACTTTTTGCTCAGCATGGAGGTGAGATACGACAGCATCGCGCCGCCCGGCAAGGCCAAGGTCGAAATCAGGGGCCCTGCCGCCTGGCGCCTACCGGATGGAAATAGCCCTGGCGGGCCGGCGTTTCGTCCGGCAGTGGGTTAAGGAGTGACCGGCTGCCGGCTCAGCCCGGTGTTCGGTTCGGTCTTCGGTAGCAGCCCGACAACCTGCAACCTGCGAACCGCACTTCAAACCAGATCGTCCTCCTCCTCCCCAACCAGCCGGTGGATGGCCTCAAAACGCCGGGCAATCTCCCGCACCTGGGCTTTGACCCGCTCCCTTTCCTGGCGCTGTTTGTACATTTGTATGCCGCTGGCGCCCAGGGCACTCCAAAGCCCGCCCTTCCGGCGTTCGTATTCGATTTCCGGAATGCTGCGGGCCAGCTCCCGGACGCGGTATCCGTCAAAATTGTCGAGCACCCAAAGTCGGAGGTCTCCGGCAAACTGCTCAAAAATCTCCAGGTCAACCTCGAAGTTGTCGCCCCGGATGACCCGCTGCGCCAGGGCCTGCAGGTCGTGAAAGGGCTGGTCTAAGTTCGGCATAATATTGTTTTTCATTCATTCCTTCATTCATTAGGACAGGTAAAAAAGGATAATACGATCCAAAGCAGCTTTTCATAGGCCCACAAAATTTTACCGGCATGCAAGATAGGCAATATTGATTTTCAGTGGGAGTGTTTAGGGATTTGTGCATACTACTGTACATGGCGCTTTTTTTGCCACTAAGACACAAAGACACTAAGGCGGCACTAAGCTGATAGCTGCCGGCTTTGTGGGTCTTTGAGCCTTGGTGTCTTTGTGGCTAGGAACGTTTGCCTCCTGCACACGCTCGGCCTCGACTCCGCTCGGCTTTCCCCTTTCTGCTGTCCAACCTTAGACGGGTAGCCAAATCAACCCATCAACCATCCAACCCTGCCAGCCACTCCAGGAACGTTTCCCGCACCACCCCTTCCCGGAAAAACCAGCTCGCCACATCCAGGTGGGTGCCTTCCGGCAGGCTGAGGAAACGGGTTTCTTCGGCGTTCACCTCCTGCATGCGCCGGGCAAACTCCTGCACGCCTTCGTATTCCACCATGCCGTCCTTCGCGCCGTGGATGATCAGGGTGGGGATGGCCAGCGGCTTGTCCAGGTAGTGATAAGGGCTGGCCTGCCGGAACATGGGGTCGCCCCGCGGCCCGGCGAAATTGCGGACGCTGAACGTATCGGCCATTTTTTCCAGGTGCAAAGGGGCACCAAAGAGGAAAAGCCCGCGTAACCAATTGACGGGAATGCCTGCCTTTGCCAGCGCCTCGTGGTCCAGCGCTGCCAGGGCCGCCATGTTGCCGCCTGCCGACATGCCGCCGATGATGGCCTGTTTGTCGCTCATCCCTCTTTGCGCCAGCACCTCCCGAACCTGGGGCAGGAGCCGGGTGAGGTCTTCCCGAAGGTGCCGGTAGTTATAGCGGGGTATCCGCCGGCAGGAGGGCAGGATCACCACATACCCCTTCTGAGTAAGCTGGCGCGCGTGCGCCCGGAACTGCTCCGGCGCGCCGAACTGCCAGCCGCCGCCGTGGAAATAGAGGATGACGGACGGCTTCAGGGCAATCGGTGCCGGCGGCAGGCAAAGCAGGAAATACTGCCGGGGATGGGTACCGTAGCGGATGCGCTCTTCCCGGAAGCCCCGGGAAGGGGCCCGAAGAAGCTGTAACCAGAAGGGGGGAAGGTGTATTAGCTCATACCATAAACGCCCTTTTGGCACAGCCAGCCAAAGAAGCCCGTACAGGATAACAAAGCCGAGTAAAGCAGAGAAGAGAGTCAGGAACATGTAGCTGGATTGATCGGTACGATTCGGCAATTTCACAAAAAAATGTTCCTGAGACAAAAAAAATTGCATGCCCTCCGAATGGCGGCATGCAACTCACAAACTTTTTAACTAAAACCTATTACCGGTCTATAACGGGCCAGGCAAAAAACGGTTGCCGCATTTTTTTTGTAATTGAAACAAATAGCCGCAAAGTGTCGGCAATTATACTCCTCTCGGGCATGAGAGGTGAAATTTTGGCAATTTTATTTTTGTGGCCTGCAAGGCGAAAAGCGCAGGCATAGCCGTAGCTATGGCTAGCATTTTCAACGCAGCAGGGCGCAAAAAGAAAGAGACAAAAATCACTTCTTGTGCCCGAGGGGAGTATAACCAAAGGATGATCGAAATTGGTGTTGGCTGCGGGTCTTTGAAGTAGCCCTGTCGGTGCCGCTTCCTACCCGCTTTTTCCTGCTGCCGGAATTTTTTTTAAAATTTTTTAAACCCTTTTTACCCTTTGTTGTTTCAACTTCAGTCTTAGAATCGCTAATGTTTTTTGTTTGTTTATAGTTTATGATGGTACTCCCCTCCGGAGTACCTTTTTTTTTCCCCGAAGAGGGTCCTTCCTGTAAACTCCCGGAACGAAAATCCCAAATCCAAAGTGGTATTGCCTATCTTTGCGCTTTGAAATCAGCATGCTCTTTAAATGAATATACTACAACAGATCCAGGAACGGTATATACAGGAGTTTTCCAATAACGTCCCTATAGGCGAATTCCTGGCCAACATACTGGTGACGGCGGTGCTGGTGGCCCTGTTGCGCCTGTTTTACATTCACTTCGGCAACGCCATCTCCAACCGCCGCCGGTTTGCCAACAACTTTCTCCCCCTGGCCCTGGGCACCTTGCTGATCATCATGATCGTCAAGTCCTCGATCGCCCTGTCGCTGGGGCTGGTCGGCGCCCTGTCCATCGTCCGCTACCGGGCGGCGATCAAGGACCCCGAGGAGCTGACCTACCTGTTCATCGCCATCGGCCTGGGGCTGGCCGGCGGGGCCAACCAGCCGGTGCTGGCCACGGTGGCCTTTGCCATCATCATCCTGCTGCTGTACCTGAGCAAGCTGCTCAGCGGGCGGGGTGCCGTCCGGCAGGAAGGGCGCCTGTTCATCAACATCAGCACCGATGTGGAACAGCTGGAGCGCATCACGGAAATCCTCTCCCGCCACCTCACCTACGTGGAGCTGAAACGGCTGGATACGCTGGACACCGGCCTGGGCCTTTCCTTCATCGGCAAGGCCGGCTCGCTGGAGGCCATCAGCCGGATGAAGGACGAGGTCAGCCAGCTGTCAGCCGCCACGCGGCTGTCTATCGTGGACCAGCCGGAGCTGATCATTTAACCGGATATCAAAAGGCCTGCGCATGATCATAAAAGACGAGACAAGGCGGCAACGGCGGCGGGCCGGCGGCATCATAGCCGCCGTGCTGGGCCTGGGCCTCGTATTCCTGCTCGGCTTTGCCCTGCGCCCATACCAGCACGCCTACCAGGATCTTCCGGAAGGTGCCGTTTACTGCGGGGCCGAACAAGCCCGGGGCGGCAGGCTTGTCAACCAGGGGCGCGAGTTTGGCGACGACAGTGTCCGGAGCAGCGCCCATGCCCGAAATGGCCGCTACTCCTGCTACCTGCCGGCCAGCGAACAGCCAGTGTACGGGTTTGACTTTGAACTGGACAACCCAGCCCCGGGCACGGCATACCGGGCTTCCGCCTGGCGGCTGAAAAATCCCTATAACGTCGGCATCCTGGCGGTGCAGGTGGAAGGCGAATCCGCCGACTATAAACAGGAAAACATCAGCGTGGAGAGTGACGGCAAAGGCTGGGAAAAACTGGAAATCCGTTTTTTCATCCCCTACGGGAAAAAGACGGAACGGGTGCGCGTTTTCGTCTACGGCGGCGGCAGCGGCGAGGCTTACTTCGACGATTTCCTCATCGAGCGGATCGCTGCGCCGGAGGATGCCTTCCGCCCGGAAGTGCTGAACCTGCGGGTGAAGAAGGAGGCGATGGACATCCTGGAGCGCAAGCGGGAAGAAGCCCTGCGCGCCGGCATCCTGGAAAGCGGCGCCAACGACTGGGTAGAGGCAGAACTGGAAGGCGATTCCAGTGGCCCGCTGCCGGTTGACATCCGCCTCAAAGGCGACTGGCTTGACCACCTGCAGGGCGACAAGTGGTCCTTCCGGGTGAAAATGAAGGGTGCCAACGCCTGGCGCCGCATGCGTTCTTTTTCGCTGCATACGCCCCGCGCCCGCTACTTTCTGCACGAATGGCTCCTCCATCAGCTTTGGGAAAAGGAGGATGTGCTGACTACCCGTTACGATTTTGTGGAGCTGCGCCTCAACGGCCGGTCCCTCGGCATCTACGCTTACGAGGAGCATTTCGACAAACAAGCCGTAGAGTTCCGCCGGCGCCGGGAAGGGCCCATCCTGAAATTCTCCGAAGACGGCCACTGGAAAGCCATCGGGAGGCAATTGTCCCACCACGGTTACGTCCACCCCCACGGCAAACATGCCGCCCTCGACTGGCAGTCCGCTCCCGTAGAGGCTTTTCAGGAAAATGATTACCAACCCGGCACGCCCCTCTACAACGCCTACCTCGAAGGCGTAACCTTGATGCAACAGTTTCGCCTCCGGCAGGCCGCCCCGGAGGATGCCTTCGACCTGCTGCGCCTGGCCCGCTATTACGCCCTCTGCGATGTGCTCAACGCCTACCACGGCATTGCCTGGCACAACCAGCGCTTTTATTACAACCCCGTTACCGCTAAGCTGGAACCCTTTGGTTTCGACGGCTTCGGCGACCAGCCCCAGAAGCAGTACTCCATCCTGGGGCACGGCGCCCTCAACCCGCAGTCCGCCGTTTCGGAAAGCATTTTCGCAGCGCTGTATGCGGACGCCGGTTTCGCCTCCGCCTATATCCGCGAGCTTTACCGCCTGAGTTCCCGGCAGTACATGGCGCCAGCCCTGGATAGCCTCTTTCCGGCCTGGAGCGCCCGCCTGGCCTTCCTGCAAGGGGAATTTCCCGAATACCAGCCGCGGCTGGAAGATTTCCTGAGCCAGGCGCTGTACGTCCACTCCCTCATCCTGCCCTTCGACCACTTCAGCCTTCAGGCCTACGGGCTGCCTGCTTCGGGGGAGAAAAAACAGGTGGAACTGGAAAACCGGCACAACCTGCCCCTGGCCGTGGCCGGCTTCGGCCTGGGCAAACAATCGGTGGATTTCCCCCTGGACAGCGCCTTCGTGCTTCCTGCTCAGACGCCCCGGGAATACTGGCTGCGCCTGCAACGCGACAAGATTATGCACGACTTCGGCCAGTCGCGCTTCCTCTATGAGAAAGCCCTGGGCGATCAGGCGCCTCCGGCCTTGTATAACCTGGAAACCAACGCCTCTGCCCGGTATGTCTTCTACCGCGTGCTGGGGACGGACAGCCTGTTCAGCAGCCCGGTCACAGAGCGGGTGCCTCCTTCGAGCCTCACCCGTGCGCAGGCCCTGCGGCAGCGGGCGACGCTCCAGGCCAGCGGCCCCTACCGCCTGGACGGGAAACGGGTGGCCTTCCCGCCCGGCGTTCACCGGCTGGTGGAGGATGTGGCTGTGCCGCCCGGCTACCAAGTGGTACTCGAACCCGGCGCTGTCCTGGATTTGTCGGCCGGCGCCCACTTCCTGTCGTTTTCTCCGGTCCTGGCCTTAGGCACCGAAGAACAGCCTGTTAAGGTAATCTCCGGCAGCGACAGGGCTAACGGCTTTACCGTCCTGCAAACCGGCGAGCCTTCGGTGCTGAAACACGTTATTTTCGAAGGACTGAACACGCTGAAGGAGGGCAACTGGGAACTGACCGGCGCCGTCACCTTCTACGAGGCCGATGTGAAGTTGTACCGCTGTGTGTTCGGGAGCAACAAATGTGAGGACGGGCTGAATATCATCCGTTCCGAATTTGAGCTCAGCCATTGCCTGTTCCGGGATACGCCATCCGACGCTTTTGACTCGGATTTCAGCAAGGGAACGGTCAGCAACTGCCGCTTTGAGCGCACCGGCAACGATGGGATGGATTTCTCCGGCAGCGTCGTCCATATAACCGATTGCTACCTGGAGGCCAATGGCGATAAGGGCGTCAGCGTCGGCGAAGAGAGCGACGTCACCTTCTTCAACTCCAGCATCCGCCGTGCCAATATCGCCGTAGCCAGCAAAGACCTGTCGCTGCTGTTCATCCGGGGACTGAGTATAGAAGATTGCGAACAAGGTTTTGTCGGCTTCCAGAAAAAACCCGAATTCGGGGGCGGAAAGATCGTCGTAGAATCGTATACTGCGAAGCATATCAGGCGCCTGCACGCCATTTCTCCGGGCAGTATGTTGCAGTTGGTGGATCAGGTGGTGGAGTGAGGGCACTCTGGAAACCTCAGTTAGGGAATGAATGATGGAATGAATGAATGAATGAAGGAATGATGGAATGAATGAATGATGGAATGAAGGAATGAAGGAATGATGGAATGAATAGAAACCAGTATACGCCAAGGTTGGTGCCGCTGCAGGCCTGGCGGCTGCCATCATAGTCGCAAAAGCTAAAACGCAGGAAAAATTATAAGCTTTTTCAAATAATCGAATCATGTTGCGACTAGTATTGACAGGGTTGATTTTTGCCCTTGTTTTCGGGTTGAGCGCTCAGGACCTGCCCGACGAATTTTACGATGAGAAATACCTGGGCCCTTTCGAGTTTCCGACCGGCATCACCTTTGATCAGAGCGGCCGCATGTTCATCTGGGAAAAATCGGGTGTGGTGTATATAGCCGACAGTACCGGCAGCCTTTTCTCCGAACCGCTGATCGACATATCGGAAGAGGTGGCCAACTGGAAAGATCACGGTCTGATGGGGTTTGCCCTCGATCCGGGCTTCCTGGTCAATGGCTATTTCTATCTGCTTTATGCGCTCGACCTGCATCATTACGACCATTACGGCACGCCGGCCTACCATGCCGATTCTACCGTATTGTTTCAGCCGACCATTGGGCGGGTTACCCGCTACAAAGCCGATCCTCTGACCAACTTCACCCGGGCGCTTCCCGGCAGCCGGAAGGTTCTGCTCGGCGAGTCCATCGACACCGGCATCCCTTTGTTGTACGAATTTCACGGCCTGGGTGCCCTGGAAGTGGGCGATGACGGCACCCTGCTGATCTCCTGCGGCGACGCCACCAGCAATGCCGGCCCTGATACCGGCGGCGACAGCCTCGGCACGATGGCCGGCAAGGCATTGGAGCGGGGCATCATCAGCCCGGACCAGGACGTAGGCTCCTACCGGGCCCAGTATCTGGGCAATTACAACGGCAAGATCCTGCGGATCGACCCGGCCACCGGCGACGGGTTGCCCAGCAACCCCTTTTACGACCCGGAAGCCCCCCGTGCGCCCTGGTCGCGCATATGGGCCTACGGCCTGCGCAACCCCTACCGTTTTACGGTGCGCCCGGGCTCGGGCAGCCATTTCCCGGAAGACGGCCGCCCCGGCGTGCTCTACGTCGGCGATGTTGGAAACGGAGGCTGGGAAGAGCTGGACGTCGTCGAGGCTGCCGGGCAAAACTTCGGATGGCCCATCATGGAAGGTCATGGCGGCAACTGGCCGTTTTTTACTCGGGAATCCCCGCCCAACCGGATGGCGCCCAATCCGCTCTTTGGTTCCGGGTGCGACCAGGAATTCTTTTCTTTTAAAGATATGTTCGCTATCCTGACTATCGAAGGCGGCCGGCCGCCGGCCAACCCCTGCAATCCCGTCATCCCGATTGAAAATTACGTCGTCGGCTATCCGCCCGCCATCCTGTGGAGCAACTCCCGCTGGAACCCGCCGACCCGTGCCATTGTTCCCTTTTTCAACGATCGGGGAGAGATCAACGGCGCTGAGATCGGCACGCCCCAGGCCGGCGTCGAAGGAGAGAATTTCGACGGCTACTCCAGCCTTTCCGGCTTGTTTTATGCCGGCAGCCATTATCCGGAGGCCTACCGGGGAAAATTCTTCGCCGTCGATTTCAGCGGCTGGATTCAGGTGATGGAATTCACGGAAGACAACCGCCTGCTCCGGGTTGAGCCTTTCCACCGATATGCCCGGGATATTATCCACCTGGCGCTCAACCCTGTGGATGGCAAGCTTTACTACGTCAACCTGCAGGGGGAAGTCCACCGGATCAGCTTCGGCGGCAACCCGGCGCCCGTGGCGGTCATTAATGCCGATAAGTACTACGGCCCCAGCCCGCTGACGGTGCAGTTCGACGGCACGGCATCCTTCGATTCCAACTTGCCCATTACCAGTTATTACTGGGATTTTGGCGACGGCCAATATAGCAATGAACTTTCCCCCAACCACACTTTCGCCAGCCCTGGCAGCGGCCCGAATAGTTTTCTCGCCCGGCTCACCGTTGCCGACAGCCTGGGGGCCAGCGCCAGTGCCGAGGTTGTCATCTCTCTGAACAACAGCCCTCCCCAAGTGAAGATCACCAGTTTCCGCGACGGCGACCGATACCCCCTGGATCAGGGAACCACCCTTCTGCGGCTGGCGGCCGAGGTGGAAGACAAAGAACACTCCAACGATGAACTTACCTATGAATGGCGGACCTACGTGCACCACAACGCCCATTTTCATCCGGACCCCGTAGATTTTGAACACGAGACGTTTACCCTGATCAGCCCCCTGGGCTGCGACGAAGAGGAGTACTGGTACCGCATCGAGCTGACCGTCACGGACCCGGAAGGCCTTGCCAACACCCAGAGCCAGAGTATCTATCCGTATTGCGGCGATCTTTTCCTGGAATGGGCGGAGTTGGCCGCCGGGGCAGAAGCCGGTCAGGTCAACCTGCAATGGACGGCGGATATGGAGGACAGCGTAAGGCTGTTCGAAGTACAGCGCAGCCCGGACTTTTTCAGCTTCAAGGTGTTAGGTGCCGTCCAGGCACAGGGTGGGCAGGGGCCGAATACCTATACCTTTATCGATGAGGCTCCGCGCCGAGGCCAGAATATCTATCGGGTAAAAGCCATCCGGGAGGACGGCGCCTACTTGTTTTCCAATATGGCAAATGTCGGTTATCCCAGTTCCGGCTTTATTCAGGTTTATCCCAACCCCGCCCGCTCCTTTTTCCGGGCGGCTCTGTCGGAAGCCAAGGCCGGTATAGTGAGCCTGGAATTGTTCAGCAATGCCGGCGTTCGGGTGTACCAGGGGGCCTGGGAAGCCGAGCCCGGGCAGCCCTTCGGCCGGAAAATACTGACCCAGGCTTTTCCCAACGGCGCCTACCACTACCGCATCATTAACGGCGCGCAGGAAAAGGTGGGTAAGTTGGTGATCGCGAGGTAGGGGGCTGTTGGCTGTTGGCTGTTCGCTATTGGCTGTTGGCTATTGGCTGTTGGCTATTGGCTGTTGGCTATTGGCTGTTCGCTGTTGGAGCTGGACTGCTGCTGAACAGTAGCAGCCTTCGTTTGCCGAATGGACGAAAGGCGAAAAGCGGCCTGCGAAAAGCGAAAAGCGAACTGCGAAAAGCGAACAGCGAACACCCCCAGATTTCCATTTATCCCCTTACTTCCCTATTTTTGCCCGTTCTTAAAAAACGACATACCAAAAAATGAGCCGGACCCTCTCTATTGTCATCCCCGCCTACAATGAGGCCCCCACCATTCACCTCATCCTGGACAAGGTAAAGGCGGTAGAGCTGGCCGGCGGGCTGAAAAAGGAAATGATCGTCGTCAACGACTGCTCGAAAGACGACACCAAAGGCGCCATAGAGCGCTATATGCAGGACAATCCCGGCGTGCCTATCCAATACTACGAGCACGAGGTCAATAAAGGCAAGGGGGCCGCCCTGCATACCGGCATCCGGGAAGCCAAAGGCGATTTCATCATCATCCAGGATGCCGACCTGGAGTACGACCCGCGGGAATACAACATCCTGCTGGCGCCCATCCTCGACGAGGTGGCCGATGTTGTCTACGGTTCCCGCTTTATGGGCGGCAAGCCTCACCGCATCCTCTTCTTCTGGCACTCGATCGGCAACAAGTTCCTCACCTTCCTGTCCAACGCCTTTACCAACCTCAACCTGACGGATATGGAAACCTGCTACAAGCTCTTCCGCGCTGAGGCCGTTAAGAACCTGGACCTGCGGGAACAGCGCTTTGGTTTCGAGCCGGAGGTCACCGCCAAAGTGGCGCGTTTGCCCGGCATCCGGATTTACGAAGTGGGCATTTCCTATTACGGCCGCACATACGCGGAGGGGAAAAAGATCAACTGGAAAGATGGCTTCCGGGCTATTTACTGCATTTTTAAATACAACCTGTTTCCGTAATTCCCCTGTCTATTTCCACGCTAAACCTACCACCCTTCCACCGGAGTGTTTTTCTCTAAAAACTTCCCGGCGGGAGGCTATCCAGTTGGGGAGTTCTCCCGGACCGGGTTCGGCAATGGCAAATAATTCGTCCAGCGGCTCGTCTTCCAGGGCAGTGAAGGCGAAAATCCTCCGCTCATCGGCCATCAGGGCACCCTGGTACAGGAGCAGCCGCCCTGCCCAGATATCTGGTTGCTTCATGAAAGGCCCTTCCAGGAGCGCCTCCCGTTTGCTTTCGGAGTAATTAATGGCAGCGAATATTTCGCTGTTTTTCAGTATCCGGACTTCCATCGCCTCCTGGCTGCGCGCCGGCGCTGCAGCATATTCTTTATGATACTGCAGGCTGACGCCCTCGTTCCGCACTGCCTCGATGTACTGCAGGGCCAGCGCCCGGTCATCGGGGCGCAGCAACAGCCAGTGGCCGTCGCGCCGGTACCAGGTGAGCTGCCGCTTGGCATAGCGGCGGCTGTTGCGCTGGATCAGGGCGATGGCCTCTTCCTGGCTGAGGGTGCCGTCAAAATGATCGAAGAGCTCCTGATAACCTACGGTTTGCAGGGCGGCGAGGTGGCGTTCGGGATACAGAGAACGGGCCTCCTCCAATAGCCCGGCAGCTACCATCTGTTCCACGCGGCGGTTGATCCGCCGGTACAGTTCACGTCGCGGCCAGTGGAGCTGCAGGTAGATGGGCGTGAACGGGCGCGGCCGGCGGGCGGACTTCCGAAACCGGGAAAACGGCTGGCCGCTGGCCCTCGACACGGCGACCGCCCGGATGAGGCGGTGCGGATTCTGCCGGTCCACTTCCTGGTAGTACTCCGGGTCCGTCCGGGCCAACTCTTCCTGCAAGTGCGCCAACCCCTTCGCCCGGTATTCTTCCTCAACCTGCCGGCGAACGGCGGGCGGGACGTCGGGGAAGTCGTCCAGCCCTTCGCACAATGCCTTGATGTACAGGCCTGACCCGCCAACCAGGATGGCGGTGTCCTGCCGGGAGAACAGGTCCTCCAATACTTGCATGGCATCGCGCTCAAAATCGCCTACGCTGTACTCCTCGCCGATGCTCAGGCTGTTGATGAAGTAGTGCGGGGCCTGCTGTAGCTCTTCTTCCGTCGGTTTGGCCGTCCCGATATTCAGCTCCCGGTAGAACTGGCGGCTGTCCGCCGAAAGGATCGCCGTGCCGAAGTGCCGCGCCAGGCGGATGGCAAAGGCCGTCTTGCCGCTGGCCGTCGGCCCGCCGACGACGATGAGGTGTTTGGATGGAGTGGGATGTTTCATGGGTTCATTGTTTCATGGGTTTATTGTTTCATGGGGTCGCTGGGAAACAAGGAACCCATGACCCCGTGAAACAGGGTAACCCTGATTCATACCTCCGGCACTTTCCCCATCCACGGCCGTGCCTTTTCCAGTTGGGCAGCGAGGCGAAACAGCATGTCTTCCCTGCCGGCGGGCGCGGTGAACATGACGCCGACGGGCAGTCCGTCGTTCGTCCAGTGGAGCGGGACGGACATGGACGGCTGGCCGGTGATGTTGCCCAGGGCCGTATACGGGATATAGGAAAAGATCTTTTCTGCCAGGGGCCCGACCCGGGCTTTGAGCACGCCCTCCAGGTTGAGGCTGGTGACGAGCCTGAGCAGCCGCTTTTCGGCGGCGTCGGGCTGCAGGGCGCCGATCCGGAACGGCGCTTTGGAGACGGTGGGCGTCAGGAGAAGGTCGTATTGCTGGTGGAAGGCCCCGAGGCGGCGCGCGATGTCGTTCCACTTTCGCCGCCGGAAGGCGTAGTCTTTGGCGCTGAAGCTCCTGCCCAGCATCACCATGGCCCAGGTGGCGCGCTCCACATCGCCGGGGCGGGCAGCCCGGCCCAGGTGTTCGCTCAGGATTTCGATGTCGGCGGCGGCCTCGCCGCACACCATGGTGAGGAAGGTCTCGGTCAGGTCTTCGCGCCGGTAGGGCAGGGGCGCCAGTTCCACCTGATGGCCGAGGGACTCCAGCAAGCGGGCGGTTTTTTCGATGGCCAGGATGCATTCGGCGTCCACTTCCTGCCCCAGGGTGTGGGCGGTGCTGAACCCGATGCGGAGCTTTCCGGGATCTTCACCGATCACCTCCAGGTAGGGCTTTTCCGGCGGTTGGATGACGAAGGGGTCGCCGGGGGCGGATCCCTGGGTGGCGTCCAGCAAGGCGGCGCTGTCGCGGACCGACCGGCTGACGCAGTGTTCCATGACGGCGCCGCTCCAGCCTTCGCCCTGCTGGGGCCCCTGGCTGATCCGCCCCCGGCTGGGCTTCAGCCCGAACAGGCCGCAGCAGGAAGCCGGGATGCGGATGGACCCGCCGCCGTCGCTGGCCGTGGCCAGGGGCGTGATGCCGGCGGCGACGGCGGCTGCCGACCCCCCGCTCGACCCTCCGGCGGTATGGCCGATGTTCCAGGGATTGCGGGTTGGGCCGAAGTGTTGGGGTTCGGTATAAGGCGTTAGCCCGAATTCGGGCGTATTGGTCTTGCCCAGGAAGGAAAGCCCAGCCTGCCGGTAACGCCGGGTAATATAGCTGTCTTCCTGCGAAACGTAATTGCGGTAACCCCGGCAGCCCGATACGCGGGGCGTGCCGGCAATTTCAAGCCCGAGGTCCTTCACGAGGAAGGGGACTCCCGCAAAAGGGCTGTCCGGGCCCGCGCTTTTCGCCATTTCCCGCGCCATATCGTAGAGCGGATGGATGATGGCGTTGATGGTAGGGTTGACGCTTTCTGCCCGGGTGATGGCTACCTCTACGAGTTCGGCAGCGGTGATCTCTTTATTGCGCACCAGATCGGCAAGCCCTAGGGCATCGTGCTTTCGGTATTCTTCGAAGGTCATATCGAGTTGGTTTGTCCGGTTAGGTATTTTGATGATGAAGGTAAAGATATTTAGGTTGCCAAACGCGGATTTTCAGGATTTCCAAAATCTCGCCGGCCGGCGCAACCAGAAGGGGTGGTAAATTGTGTTCTTTCAAATCTTTTCCTATGAGCGATTTGATCCATCAGGCCTTCGACCCGGAGGCCTTTCGCCGCCAAGGGCACGAGCTGGTCGACCTGCTGGCGGGGTACCTCAGGGCCGTCCGGCAAAATGAAGAAGAACCTGCCATCCCTTTCACGCCCCCCGAAGCGGAATATGCTTTCTGGCAACAGGATTATCAGCTTAACCGGGGCGGTTCTCCCCTGGAGCTGTTCGCCTCGGTACTGGAGCGTTCCGTCCGGGTGCAGCATCCCCGATATATGGGGCACCAGATCAGCCCGGCGGCGCCCCTGGCGGCCCTGGCCAGCCTGGTGGACGGCCTGCTCAACAACGGAATGGGCGTTTACGAGATGGGCGCTGCCGGGACGGCCATCGAACGGCTGGTGGTGAAAACCGTGGCCCGCCAGATGGGCTTCGGCGAAAATGCAGACGGGGTACTGACCTCCGGCGGCACACTGGCCAACCTGACAGCCCTGCTGGCGGCGCGCAGCGTGAAGTCCCCTTCGCCCGTCTGGCAGGAAGGGCACCGGGAACAGCTGGCGCTTATGGTTTCCGAAGAAGCGCACTATTGCGTCGACCGTGCCGTCCGAATCATGGGGTGGGGCGAAGGCGGCATCATCAGGGTGCCGGCGGACGGGCGCTATCGCATGCAGGCGGGCCGGCTGGAGGAGTATCTCCGCAAAGCTCGCCGGGAGGGCAAGACAGTGATTGCCGTAGTCGGCAGCGCCTGTTCTACGTCCACCGGCTCTTTTGACGAGCTGGAGGCTATCGCTGATTTTTGTCAGAAACACGGCCTGTGGTTTCACGTCGATGGCGCCCACGGCGGCGCGCTCTGTTTCTCGGAAAAGCATCGCTCCCTGCTGGCCGGCATCGAACGGGCGGATTCGGTAGCCATGGATTTTCACAAGATGCTGCTCACCCCGGCAGTTGCCACAGCGCTCATCTTTCGCGACGGCCAGCACAGCTTCCGCACGTTCAGCCAAAAGGCCCAATACCTCTGGGAACGGGAAACCGACGAAGAGTGGTTTAACCTGGCCAAGCGGACCTTCGAATGCACCAAGCTGATGATGGGCCTCAAGGCCTATGCCCTGCTGCGTACCTATGGTCCGGAGCTGTGGGCGCAATACCTGGACCGGGTGATGGAACTGGGGCGGCGGTTTGCAACCCTGGCACAGGAAACGGATGGGGTCGAACTGGCGGTGGACCCCCAGTGCAATATCGTCTGTTTCCGCTACCATCCCGAGGGCATGGAAGGCGAGGCGCTCAACGCGCTGAACGAGGCCATCCGGCAGGCCCTGCTGGAAGAGGGGCGGTTCTACATCGTTAAAACAAACCTCCGGGGCAGCACCTACCTGCGCGTGACCCTGAGCAATCCGTTCACCACCGAAGCAGATATTCGGGCATTGCTGGGTTCTGTGGCAGCAATAGCGGCTGCGGGACTTAAATCAGGTGCCTGGGAAAGGAATGCTTATTAGAAACTTGTTTTTAGTTGCTTGTTGCTTGTTGCCGACAACGGACAACGGACAACGAACAACCGACAACCGACAACCGACAACAAAACCAGTCCGTATATTTTCGGATCAATTCCGGGCTCACGTTAACCGGTATTTTTCAACCCCCCTGAAATGGCGTTGGTGAGCAGGAGGAGCTGTTCCAGCAATTGTTCCGCCTCCGGTGCTCCGGCCTCCCGGGCCTGCCGCCAGCTGCGGAGAGCGTCCAGCTGGAATTCGTGCAGCCGTTGCAGGGCTGGCTGGCGGCGGTTGACGTTGTCCAGCTGGCTGGTGCGCCGCCGGGCGGCGGGCTGGCCAAACAGTTTGGCGATCTGTTCCAGGCCGGCCTGGTAATCTTCAAGCAGGAAAGCCAGCAGTTCTTCCCTTAGGGCTGCATTTTCCATCAGGCCGGCATAAGCGCGCATGATGCCGGGATCGGCGTTCAGCAGGTTGGTTTCGACCATGATCAGGGTATACCGCAGGAAGGGCCACCGGTCTGCCCACTCCTGCAGGCGGGCAAAATCGGCGGGATATTCTTCTTCTATTTTCCGGAGCGCAAAGCCTACCCCCAGCCAGCCGGTCAGCCCGAAGCGGGCCTGGTTCCAGCTGAAGACCCAGGGGATGGCCCGCAGGTCGGCCAGAGACCGCTTGCCGGTCCGGCGGGCGGGGCGGGAGCCGATGCGGCTCTGTTCCAGCACGTCGATCGGCGTGGCCTGGCCGAAGAACTGCAGGAAGCCGGGGTGGTTTAAAAACCGTTGATAGTGTTCCTGCGACCAGGCGGCTAACCGGGTGAGCAGTTCGTCGGGAAAGGCTTCTTCCCCGGCCGGAAGCCGAACATTGATCCGCTGCCGGGCGCTGCCGGCCAGCAGCATCTCCAGGTTGTAGGTGGCGGTGTATCGGTTGGCGAACTGCTGGGCAATGGTTTCTCCCTGGACGGTCAGCTTGATGTGCCCGCTCATAGTGCCGCGGGGCATGCTGTCGAGGAAGCGGTGGTACTTGCCTCCTCCCCGGCTGATGGTGCCGCCGATGCCGTGGAAGAAACGCAGGCGGGTGCCGTGCTGCTCCGCCGACCGGGTGAGCTGTTGCATGGCGCGGTAAATATTCCAGCGGCTGGACAGGATGCCCCCGTCTTTGTTGCTGTCGCTGTACCCCAGCATCACTTCCTGGATGGACCCCAGGTGTTCGCGCCGGTTGCGGGTTGCCGGATGTTGCAGGAAAGCATCGAGGATAGCGGCGCCGTTCTCGAGGTCTTCTACCGTTTCGAACAGGGGGACGACCGGCAGGGGCTGTCCAAGCAACCCTACCTCCCGCAGGAAGAGGTAAACCAGCAACAGGTCGCTCTGGCCGCGGGTCATGCTGACGATGAACGACCCGATTCCGTCCGGGCCATACCGGCCTACATAATCCTTCACCGCTCGGTAACAATCCAGCAAGGCATCGGCTTCCGGGCCACAGGTGGCGCCTGGCACGACGAATGGCCGTTGCTGCTGAAGTTCTTCCGTGAGGAAGGCTACCCGTTCGCTTTCCGCCCATTGGCTGTAGTCCGTTTTTTTCAGGCCGGCGGCCTGCAGGATCTGTTCTATGGCCTTTTCGTGGAAGGCGCTGTTCTGCCGGATGTCGAGCTTTGCCAGGTGGAAGCCCAGGCATTGCACCTGCCGTTCCAGGGTAAAAAGCAGGCCGTGCGTTACCTGTCCGGCACCGATCTCTTCCAGGGTTTGCCGCAGGTATCGCAATGCTTCGGCCAGTTCGGCGGGCGAGGCAAACCCGTGGTTGACCTCTGCCCGGGTCCGTTCCAGTCGGGCCCGCAGGAGGTTGGCGAACTGGCGCCACGGTTCTTTGGGGTTGCGGGCTATAGCTTGTTCGCCCTCCGGGCCGAGGCGTTCGCCCCACTGTTGGATGGCCCGGGTGAAATGGCCCGGCACCGGGTTGGACATGGCCGAGAAGCTCAGCCTGGCGGCGAGTTGCTGCAATTGCTGCTGAAGCAGGGCGAGGGCGGCTTTTCGGTGTTGCTGCAGGGTGGTGCGGGTGACTTCGGCGGTCACGTAGGGGTGGCCGTCCCGGTCGCCGCCGACCCAGCTGCCGAACCGGAGCGAGGGGAACTGTTCGGGCTGCCGGAGCAAGGCGGGATTCAGCCCTGCCGTTTCCCATGCGGCGAGCAGGCGCTGGTCGCTAAGGCGCAGGGCCTCCGGGAAGACCTGAGTGAAGTAGTGCATGACGTTGTTGCGTTCCGCCTCCAGGGTGGGTTTTTCCAGATATACCTCCCCGGTGCGCCACCAGCGCTCCAGCAGCACCCTGATGCCGGCGACCAACTGCCTGCGTTCGGATGGCGCCCATACCTGGTTTTCCAGTTTGGCCAGCAGGAGGTACAGCTCGCGGTGAAGCTCCAGGATGGTCACGCGCTTGGCTTCGGTGGGATGGGCCGTCAGTACGGGCCGCACGGAAATTTCGGTGAGCAGGGCTGCCAGTTCCGCTTCCGGGATGCCTTGCTCGCGGGCCTGCTGCAGCGTTTCGGCCCAGGAGCCGCGGACGGATGCCGGCCCGAGGTGCGTTTCCAGTTGCCTCCGGAACTGTACCGCCGCGTTCTCTTCGACCAGGTTCATCAGTTGAAAGCAAATGCCCAGGGCCTGGATTTGAAGCTCTGCCTCCGGAGATGGAGATGATGCGGACGGCTCTGCGGCGCTTTCCGCCCAGGGCAGGCTGTCCGCTACACCACCCTGGCCCAGTGCCTGCAATACTTCCCGAAAGCGGGAAAGGATGAAATCGAGGTCTTCCGCTATCTTGTTCAGCCCGCGGGCTTCTAAAGTTGGTTTCATCATTTTTCGAATTGATTGATACCCCTTCTACCGAATAAGTGGGCAGTTTGTTCATACAATGTGGGACTTGTTGCACTTTTTTACAGCACCAATAGCCTGTCCCGTGTACGCATTGGCGGGGGGCTCCTCCAGGCATGTTCTTAGGTTTGCAAACTTTCCCGGTACTCCGTCGGCGTTTCCCCGAACTCCTGCCGGAATACCCGGGAAAAATAATCCGGATCGCTGAAGCCGGTATCAAAGGCGACGGAGGTGATGGAGCGTTCGGGATCGTTGAGCAGTTCCCGCGCGCGGCCCAGGCGGATGCGGCGGATGAATTTTACCGGGGATAGACCCGTCAAGGCGGCGAGTTTGCGCTGGAGCTGGGACTGGCTGAGGTGCAGTTCCCGGCACAGGCCCCGGACGTTGAGTTCGAAGTCGTCGAGATGATCGGTAACGGCCTGGCGCACTTTCTTGACGAAGGCGTCTTCCCGGGCGGGCAGCTCCCGAAATTCCGGTATTGGCTTTTCTTCTCCGATCCCTGCTGCTGCCAGGTAGCTTTTTTTCAGGGCGTCCCTCAGTTCGAGCAGCTTGCGCATGCGCACGAGCAGTTCGTCCTTGTCGAAAGGCTTGGCCAGGTAGGCGTCGGCACCCCGCTCCAGGCCTTCGATACGGGAGGCGAGGTCAGCTTTGGCGGTGAGCAAAATAATGGGAATATGGCTGGTGGCCGGTTCGGCGCGCAGGGCGGCGCATAGCTTGATGCCGTCCATTTTGGGCATCATGACGTCGCTGATGATGATGTCGGGCACCAGTTCCTGTGCCTTGGACAGGCCTTCTTGTCCGTCGCGGGCAGTGGCCAGCCGATAGTTGCCGGCCAGCAGGGCCCGGAGGTAATTCAGGATGTCTTCCTGGTCGTCGACGAGCAGTGCCAGGGATGCCTTTTCTGATAATCCCGGGGTTTCTGCCGGCGATAAGGTGGAAGTTTCCGGGGGCGGAACGAACTCCCTCGCCCGTTCAGCCAGGGCCTCGGCGGTAAGGGAAGCCGCTGCCGGAGCACTCCGGGTGATGGGCAGCCACAGGGAGAACGCCGTGCCTTCCCCTTCCCGGCTTTTGACGCTGATTCGTCCCTCCAGCAAGTTTACCATTTCTTTGATGATGGCCAGTCCGATACCCGCCCCCTCCCGGCCTCTCCCGGGGGGCGAGGCGTTTGGCCCTTCCCACTCCTTGGAGCGGCTGGGGATAACCTGATAGAACCGCTCAAAAATATGGGGCAGCTTTTCGGCGGGGATGCCGATGCCGGTGTCTTTCACCTGGAGCAGGAGGGCCTCCGGGGCTTTTTCTCCGAGTTCCGGCGGCGATTGCGCCACATCTGCCTGCACGTAGACATTTCCGCCTTCCGGCGTGAATTTGATGGCGTTGGACAGCAGGTTGGACAGGATGGCCGCCAGCTTTTCGGCGTCGTAGTCCATAATGATCTCTTCCCGGACAGGCAGGAAATGGAGCTGGATGCCCTGGGTGGCGGCGTAGGCCTGGAAGGAGCGGGTGAGATAGCGGAGGAAGGGCAGGACGTCGCCCTGTTCCATCAGTACCGGCATTTTGCCGGCTTCCAGTTTCTGCAGGCCCAGCATCTGGTTGACCAGGTAGAGGACTTTATCGCTATTGTTGCGGATCATCTGCAGGCCTTCGCGGAACCACTTTTCCGGTTCTTCCCCGATTTGCCGCGCCATGCCGGAGATGATGGTGAGCGGGGTGCGGAACTCGTGGCTGATGTTGGTATACAGGCGGGTTTTGGCTTCGTCGAGGTCCTTGAGCCGGTTCGCTTCTGCCCGTTCCAGCTCGTGGTTGAGGCGAAAACGAAAGAATGCGTAGAACAAACCGGCGGCGGTAAGCGCGTAGAGCGAGTAGGCCCACCAACGCGCCCACCAGGGGGGTATGATTATGATGCGGATCGCCTTTTCCTCTCCCCAAACGTCTTCGCTGTCGGCAGCTTTCAGGTGAAAAGTATAATGGCCCGCAGGCACATTGACATAGGTGGCGCTGGGTTCTCCACGGGGTTGGCGCCAGAAAGGATCATAGGGTTCCAGCCTGAATTCGAAATGGTTGGCATCGGGATCGCGGAAATCCAGGCAGGCAAACCGGAAAGTAAAAGACTGGTGGCGCTGGCTTATCCGAATATTTTCCGTTGACCAGGCAGGGCTTGTCAGCGGGCCATCTGCGACTGGCAACTGTCGTTTGTCCTGAAGCAGAAAATCAGTGATCATCACTTTGGGAGGCGTTTTGCCTTCGCCCTTGCTCATTCTGGCCGGATCCAGGTAGTACACTCCGTCCCGGACAGCCCAGAAGAGTTCACCTTTGGGGTTTTGAGTGCTTTTATTTCGGTAAATAACGATTTCGCCTTTTTTTGCCGGGTCGTATTCCCTGAAAGATGCTGTTTCCGGATCGAAGCGCATGATGTCATTGTGGAAGATAAACCAGAGCTGGCTGTCTCTGCCAACCTGGAGTTCGTAGGCGTTATTGTAGGTTGGAAGTTTTCCATTGTAATGGTTAAAAAGCGATACAGATCCATCGGTTGGGTCGAGGCGCCCGATCCCGTAGTCGACGACCGAAAACCATATTTTGCCCTGGAAATCCTGAACGATCGAGAAGACAATTGAATGCCGGGTTTCTTCGGGTAATTCATAACTTTTAAAGATACCGGTATCAGGATCATAACTGACAATGAAACAACCGGTTCCTCCGGAATAAGCAAAAGCTCCTCCGCCAATCCAAACCTTTCCATCCCTGCCCGGGAAAACATAGAGGACGGCATCGTTAGGGAGGGTGTTGCGGGTTTCGGCTTCGTGTGTGAAATGCGTGAAGCTTTCCGTTTCTGTATTGAAGCAGATCAAGCCGCCTCCGGCATAAGGCATCCATATTCTTCCCTGGCGGCCGGTAACCAGATCGCGGGAATCCAATCCCGTTTCTCTAAAGTCGAGCGGGGTGCTTAGGCCCTCTTTGCGGAATTCGGCAAGGGCGCCGGTTTCCGGGTTAAACCGGGTTAACCGGAGCACTCCCTTTTCTGCATCCCCTTCAGGCGTCAATATCCAGATTATCCCGCTTTCCTCCCGGGTCATTCGGAAGATGCTGCCTAACTGGGGAAATTGCTCCCATTCGCCGGTTGAAAGGACATAGCGGATCAGCCCTCCCTTTTCCGTCGCGATCCATAAAGTATCGTTGCCGGCAGCTTCCAGGTCGGTAATTAACCCGGGAATATTTTTGGTCTTCAGGGCACCAATATCTATATGGGCGAACAATTTATTGCCGGGAACCACCTTGTCGACCGCACTGCCCCCTCCTCCCGTAGAAAGCCATAAGGCGCCATCGGCAGTCTGGCACATGTTCCAGACAAAATTATTGGAAAGAGAGAATGGATCGTTGTCTTCGTGTTCAAAGTGTTGTATTCGCCCGGTAGCCGGATCAAAAAGGTTCAGGCCTCCCAAAACGCTGCCGATCCAGATGTTCTGGCTCTGGTCTTCAAAGACAAAGCTCAGGTGTTGCCCCGGTTGCATAGGAGCATGCTGCGGCATCGGAGCAAAGGCCACGCCGGAGGCATTGCGGTCGAGCACCTTAAATGTCCCGTTTGTTCGATCCATCAGATGGAGCGCGTTTCCGACGGCACCCACCCAAAAGTTGCCTTTTGAATCTTCGAGGATGGCCCGTACCCGGTGTTCCCGGAGGCTATGCTCATCCTGCGGGTCGTGGAGATAGCGGGTGAAAGACTCCGTTTTCGGGTCGTAGCGGTTGAGCCCCCCCCGCACTGTTGACCAGGGGCTGCCCGTCCCTACCCAAAGCGTCCCTTCCCGGTCGAAGTAGACGGCCCGCACAAGGCCGTAACTCAGGCTGGCAGGGTCATCGGGGTCATGCCTGAATTTTTTAATCCGTCCGGTTGAGGGGTCGAGGCGGTTCAGGCCGTCGTTGGTGCCAGCCCACACCATATCGTCGGGGCCGGCGGCCACCATCGTGACAAAATCATTGCTAAGGCTATTCGGGCTTTCAGGGTCATGCCGGTACCGGATAGCGGTTTCGGTAGCGGGGTTGAAATAATTCAGCCCTCCGCCGTAAGTGCCTACCCACAAGCCGCTATCGGCGGCCAGGCATATCCATTCAATATAGGAAAAGGAAAGGGACTGCGGGTCGTTCGGGTCGTGAACATAGGTCTCGAAGTGGCTTCCGTCATAACGATGAAGCCCTCCATGAGAGCCGAACCAGAGAAATCCGATCGAATCCTGAACGATGCAGTTGACGGAGTTGCCCAGTACGCCTCCCGGCAGGGTAAAAGGTTCAAAGCGAGGGGTAAAATGGGCAGGGCCTGCAATTTGCGTACTTCCGGGCTGGGCGAATAGCAGCAAGGAAATACATGCTCCAACAAACCGATATGCCGTTCTGATTGATTGGGGCTTCATTCCATTCTGATTTCCGGGCAGGATTCAAAGTCTAATCAAAGTAATGGAATCCACCCCATCCTGCCCTGACCCTTATCATCGCCGGGAGGTGATTTTCATCAGGCAGGCCCGGTTCCGCCGGGGAGGCAGGAAAGGAGCAGAAGGGGCGGGGAGGTATTCGTTGTTTATTGCCGGTTGATCGTCGGCGGGGCAGCAGGCAACAAACAACGAACAACCCCAGTTTTCCGGGGATATACAGGGCGTTATTCCTTCCTGGCTACAGCCTGGATTGCCGGCGCTTCTTCGGCTACGCTGCCCCGCGAGAACTTTTCCGTGAGGCGGACGGCGCCGTTGCTGAACGTCATGTTCTGCCAGACGGCAGTTTCTCCGGCGCGGACATAGATGTAGTAGTTCCCATCTTCCATGCCTTCGAGGTCGAACCGTTTGGCGTAGGCGTACGCGCCGCTGATCTCTTCCGTATAGGCGTCGATGCCGTCCAGGTTGACCAGGTAGAAGGAGAACGGGCGGCGTTTCAGATTGGCTATCTGCACTTCGAGTTGGGGGGCTTTTTCGCTGGGGTTGAAGCGGGCGATCAGCCTGCCTGTCTCGCTGCCCGGGGCCGTTTGAGCATCCAGCAGGGCCAGGCCCTTTTCACTCAGGTTGATGGCCCGCAAAACCCGGCCGTTGCGGTTGCTGACGCGGACGAGGTAATCGCCGGCGGGCATGCCTTCCATCAGGAAGTGGGCACCGTAGTTGTCTTCATTCCAGAGGTACTCCCGGTAGGCGGTGATGCCCCGGGCGTTGGAGATGCTGACCGCCGTTCGTGCGCCGTCCAGCCCGGACAACTGGATCAGTACGGCATGAGGCTTTTCGCTCTCGGTAATGCTGGCGGTAAAGCCGGCGGCTTCCTGAGCTGAGGATACCGAGGCTATCAGGGCGAAGAACAGGCCCAGGAAAATGACTTTTGTGGTTTTCATGGCTCGCGTATTTGGTTTGACAATCTGCCGGCTTTCTTAAAGCCCGGCTTACACCACAAAAGTGCTTTTGCCTGCTCTTTTTCGCCCCGAACTTTTCCCCAACCCACCGGACAAATACGCCAACCGGCAGGATTTTTGGGGCAAAACCGGAGAAATTGGGCATTGGTTTATCCAGTACTAGAACGGCGGATGCTCCGGCCTGTTCCCCAGTATGTCTTCAATTCGTTCATTCACCTCATTGGTAATTTTGGCCACGTCGTCCAGCGCCTTGAAATTCTCCCGGAGGTGTTCGACTTTGGAGCCGCCCAGGATGACGGTGCTCACGTTGGGGTTGTTGAGGCACCAGGCGATGGCTAGGCGGGGCACGCTGGTATTCAGTTCATCGGCCACCGTTTTCAGTTGGCGCACCTTATTCAGGCGTTCCTCGCTAAGACTGAGGTCTTTGAGCCATTCCAGCCCTTCCATGCCCAGGCGGGTGCCTTCCGGGAATTTGTCGAGGTACTTAGTGGTCAGCACGCCGGAAGCCAGGGGCGACCAGATCGTCGTGCCCAGCCCTGCCGTCTTGTAGATCTGGCTGAACTCCACCTCCACTTTTTCGCGGTGGAACATGTTGTACTGCGGCTGTTCCATGGTGGGGCCGATGAGGTTGAGCTGGCGGGCAACCAGATGGGCTTCCATGATCTCCTGGGCCGACCATTCGGAGGTGCCCCAGTAGAGGACCTTTCCCTGCTGGATGAGGTGGTTCATGGCCCAGACAGTCTCCTCAATGGGCGTATTCTTGTCGGGGCGGTGGCAGAAGAAGAGGTCGAGATAGTCTACCTGGAGGCGCTTCAGGGCGGCGTGGCAGGCCTCGAACACGTGTTTGCGGCTCAGGCCCGACTGGTTAGGCTTTTTGCCGCCGTCGCCGAAGAACACTTTGCTGGATACGAGGTAGGAACTGCGCTCCCAGTTTAGCTTGCTAAGGATGTTGCCCATGACGATCTCGGACTGGCCGCGGGCGTAAATCTCGGCGTTGTCGAAAAAGTTGACGCCGTTTTCGTAGGCGGTTATCATCATCTGTTCGGCGACGTCGTCGCTGATCTGCTTGCCGAAGGTCAGCCAGGAGCCCAGCGACAAAGCGCTGACCTGCAGGCCGGACTTTCCGAGTCTTCTGTATTCCATGTAAGTTGGTTTTGACAATAGTAACTTGATAAATAGAATTAGGCGGCATTTTGTTTTCACAAACCATTTCCCCGCATTTCCATGCATTTCCCTATTTCAGCCCCGGCGCCCCACCTATGTGGCCTACTGTAAAAACGCCTATGTGCCCTATGTAAAAACCTCTGTATGTCCTATGTGGCAAAAAACTATCTGATCAGCAAATCACCGAAATTTCACCCCTACCCGGACCCCCACCGAGTAGAGGTTCCGGTTGATGTCTGCTTCCACGAGCAGGGCCCGGAGCCAGAACTGGAAGGCCGGCTGGAGGACAAGCGAGAAGCGGTCGCTGAACTGGTGTTCCCAGCCCATGCCGGTGAGGAAGCTGTAGCTGATGTCCGCAAAGTCCTCCTTGTCCGCCTTTTCGGTGTTGGAGGATTGGGTGTCGCCGGTGTAGTAGATGGTCCGGGTGGAATTGCTCAGGTTGTAGGCCAGGGCCAGGCCGACCATGAAGAAGAAGTCGTTTTTGTTGTCGAGCTCATGGAAGAACTGCAGTTCGGCCGGCGCCTCGATAAACCGGTTCTGGTAGGCGATGCGTTTTTCCGTAGCGCCCGGCGGCGGCGTGTCGGCGGCGGAGAGGGGCGTCCGGATGGTCTGGTATCCGGTGTCCATGAAGCGCAGGCCGGTTTGGAAGCCGGCGCGCTGGCCTTTCCACTGGGCGAACAGGCCGGCGGTGTAGGAGAAGCGGCCGGTTTCCAGTTCTTCCAGTTCGCGGGTCAGCTGGACGGGAACGGAGGTTTGGGTGATCAGGCGGCGGTGGGAGTAGTTGGGGTAAACTTCCAGGCCCCAACCGAACTCTGCCTGAGAAAAGACAGCGGTGGCGAGGCACAGCAATATAGCGGTCAAAGAGAACTTCATCCTGTCGGTTTTAAAAAGCATGCTTGCTCCATTGCAACAACATTAATGGATCAACCAGGAATTCTATTGCCCGGGCAGCCCTTATTTTTTCCTTTTTCCGGAAGAGGACAGCAGTCCTCTCATCCTGAATTCCAGCAGGATGGTGCGGATGGCGGTTTTGGTGAGGTAGGCGGCGGCTTTGTCAGCCAGCACCCCGTTCCAGAGTTTTTTTCCGATGTCGGTAAGCACCTGGCTGACGAATGCCTGGAAGGCGGATTGTTTGAAGTGTTTTTCCATCAGGGAGTCCACTTCGGCTGCGATGCGGTGGCGTTCTTCGGTGGCTTCGGGTTTGGCTGCTGGTTTGGATTCTCCGTTGTCCGGTTCGTGAGCGGCCAGGTTGAGCAAGACGGTTTTCAGCCGGTGGTGGATCATGTCTTTGAGGGCGAAGATTTCTTCGGCGCCGACCGTAGGTTTTTCCGGGGAAGACAAGGTATATGCCTCGAACTCGGACGCCTCCTCCTGGTTTTTGTAGCCATCCGGGTAGTAGGTCATATCCGGGACGATGGGGTAGCCGTTGACGTCCGGGCTGTAGAAGCGTTTGTGGCGTTCGTCTTCGGCATCCCAGCCTTCAAAGACGGCCATTTCCTGGGCCCGTTCGAGGGGGATGCAGAAGTAATTGCGCAGGAAGCTCTGGCAGTTTTTGCGGCCCAGCTGGAAGTCGTGTTCGCGGAACTCCCGGCTGAAGAAGCCCCCGAAGCCGTCGAGGGAGCCGCAGGCGATGGGGTAGGGGTCCTTTTCCGGTTCGCCTTTTTCGTTGATGAACCGTCGGGAGGGGAAGATCATGCGCAGGGTGTGGCTGTCGGTCAGGCCCTCAACCAGGTCGCTCTCCTTGATCATGGCCTGGCCGCGGATGGCGCCGATGACCCTGGGGGCCAGGTCGAGCAGGGTCGGTTTTTTGGCGATGTCCGCTTCCGCTTCCTTTTCGAAATTGGGGAAGGGGTCGATCATGAGGATGGCGTAGTTCTTTTCTTCCTGGCCCTTGTATTTGGACTCCAGGGCTTTGATGACTTCCCCGAAGGGTTCGTTATTGACCGTGCCGCCGTCGACGGCGTAAAAGTTGAAAGGTTTGTCTTCCAGTTCGATGCGGAGCAGCTTGCCGGACAGGTTCTGGTCGAGGTGGCCCTGGGCGTCCCGCCGGGCGAACATGCGTTTGACCATGCCTTCCAGGTATCCCTTGGAGATGTTGCGGATGTGGCGGGGGGCCAGCCCCAGCGGGAAGGCGCCGGTGGCGATGGCGGCGTCGATCAGCGCCAGGCGGTGGAGGGATTCGTTGGGGTCGAAGGGGAGCGGCCCTTCGGGGTCCGCCGGGGCGTCGTCGTGCTGGATCCGGAAATGGGCGACGCCCTTGTGCAGGCTCATCTTGTGGGCTGGCTTGGGCGGTTCGCCCAGCGCCTTTTTCTGTTCTTCGTAGAAGTTGACCGCCAGCGGGATGCCCCGCAGGCTGGTGATGGTGAGGATGACTTCCAGGTTGGCCGATATGTAATCGGGCAGAACCGGCTGCACCCGCCGGAGGTTCATTGCCCGTTCTGCTATTTTTTCGATCGCACCGGAATTGAGGATTGAGGTCACGCCCTGGCCCCCGGCTATGTCTTCGGTATTCAGCATTTGATGAAGGGTGGGGATGCCATTTTCCAGGTCGTCGTTGAGGTTGACCCAGGAATCATAAAGTTTGTTGCCTTCTTTATTGGGATTTTCTACTTCGTTGATGGGGCGGATGCCTTCGAAGAGGGAAAGTGCGGTGATGGCGGCGGTCATGCCTCCGGCCGAAGATCCGCCGATCACGTCGATGATGACGTCGTGCATCGGCACCGAATAATCGTATTGCTTTTTTAATTCCCTGGCCTTTTCCGGGTCGGTCTCCAGTTTGATCTTCTTTTCAATGGTTTTGTTCTTTTCCTTTTCCTTTTCCCAGCGGGAAAGGGATTCGAGCAGGTAGTCGATAACGCCGGCCGTGTAGGCGCCGGCCGAGACGGCGCCGGCCATGGCTATGCCGATCCGGAATACTTTGGGGCTGTCCTTCTCCTGGGTTGCTTCTTGTTTGTCCGCCATGGGCTTAGTGCTCTTTTTGGTTAACTATCACTGGTAAAACTAGTCATTTTTTTTTTCAGGATAAAAGCCCTGAATTTTTTTGTGAAAACAGTGGTGACTTTGACGGGGCGAGCCTGTCATAGCTTCATCACCGGCTCAGGTTGGTGGATTGATAAAAAAGTTGATCAAAAAAAAAATCCGGATATGGCTACACAACCGCAGAAAATGGACCGCGTTGCTTTTTGGTTCCTCATGGCTATGCTCATCATCGGGCTGCTGATCATTACCGGCCTGGCTATTACGCCGGTGATCATGCACCTGACGGGGCATTAGGAATAGGAGAGAGGGGGTACCTTTCGGCTTCGCTCAAGGTAAAAAATTGCAAGCTACTTGAATTTATATTGGCAAGCCGCTATTCTTCATTGGATAGCGGCTTCTTTATTGCCATGCCACACCCGGGATGCGGAAGTTGGTAAGGCCCGGGAAGATTTCACCCTTCCCCTTTCGGCTGCCCCAGGTTCTGTTTCACGTAATTGACGATCCGCCGGGCGGTCTTGCGCCGGATTTCCCGCTCCAGCTCCCGGTTGATTTCCCGCAGGAAGTCGTACTGGAATTTGAGGGAGAGGCTGTCTTTGCGGATTTCCACGATCCGGAGGTTGTAGCTTCCTCTTTCGATGTGGATCTCGTAGTCGGAAATGGCGTGGATGAGGTCGGCTTCCAGTTCCTCCACTGTTTTGATGTTCTGGATCAGCACCTCGAACTCAATGTTCACTTTTTTGATCTCCCGTTTGGTGTAGTTGACGATCTCGCTGGAGAAGAACTTGGCGTTGGGGATGAAGATGACGTCGTCGTCTTCGTTGAGCAGGGCGATCTTGGTAAAATTAATATCGATGACTTTTTCCTTCTGATCCCCGATCCGGATGTAATCATCGATGGTACCTCCCCGGAAAAGCTGATGATGATGCCGCTGATGATCTCGGCGATATATTCCTGGAAATGATAGCGATGGCGGCGGCGACGATGCTGAGGGTGGTGAACAGGGTTTTGAAATCGATACCCCAGTATCCTAAAATGGTCATCATGGCGGCGCCCACCAGGATCAGGTAGTAGATGTTGTTCAGCCCGATGATGACGTTGTCGGCCTTTTGCTTACCGGTGATATTTTTTCCCGGCGCCGGTAGAGCCATACCAGGTAGGGTGGACACCAGCACGTACCGTGAGGGCGAAAATGACGAAGCTGATGGTGATGTCTGCCTGTTGCTGGTAAGCGCCGAACCGGGGAACAGTTCGTAGTGCCGTACCAGGAGCAGCAGGGAGAGCACTACCACCTTGAGCAGGAAGAACAGTATTTTGAGGTTTCTGGTTTGCATGAGGGAAATGCCTTTGAGCCTGCGTGGAAAAAATAACGGGCAAGCCCAATCGCATTGGGCTTGCCCGCCAAAGTAAGCGTTTCCCGCTTAAGAAACCAAGGCGGAGCGCCGGAGATTTTCCCCTACCCGCATGTAGGAGGATACCAGCAGGTCGGTGGCGCGCCGGACGAGGGGTTCGCCGGCGAGTTCCTCCAGGGGTTTGATGCCGCCGATGCTCAGGGTGTTGACCTCTGACAGGGCGCGCCTTAGCCATCGTCATCCACCAGGGTATCCATGCCAAACATGGCGATGCCTTTGGGCAGGAGGGCTTTTACCATCTGCCGGGCCATCCGCAGCTCCCGGGCGTCGGTAGTAGGCGCGCGCTGCCTGGTACCTGGGCGGCATTGCACAGCCAGGACCCCCGGGGCGGCAGGCGCAGGACGGCGCCCAGCACCTCCCCATTGACCACGATGATGCGCTTGTCGCCCTGGCGGACGTTCCGGAGGAATTTCATGCCCAGGTATCCGCCCTGCCGGAATTGCTCTTCGAGGACGGGAAGATAGTCTTCAAAAGTGATCTTCCGGCGGTTTTCGTAAATAGCCCCGTCGGCAACTTTGACCACCCCGCGCCGCCGTAGTTCTCCAGGGGCTTCAGCACGATGGGAAACCGCTCCTGGAAATTCCAGATGTCGTCGACGGTTTGGCAGAGCTGCATGGGCGGGCAAATCTCCGGGAATTGGGTGAGGAAAGCTTTGTTGCTGGTTTCTTCGATCCCCGAGGTAGGTTGAAAATGCGCTCTTCGTCGGTTTCGCGGGCGAGGAAATCGAAGAACCCATCCGGGATGGGGCGGGGCAGCCGCAGCCATACCCAGTCGTAGTCGCGCAGATGAGCCGGCACGGTTTCCTGCATGAAGCGGTAGGCGGCGTCCTTGTAGTCCATGTCCCCATCCAGGCCCATGCCCGCAGAGGAATATTCTGAAAACCGTAGAAGAAAGCATCGTTGGCCGGGTTGCCCCGGCTGGCAATGTGGACGGCGCTGACTTCGGGATGGCGGCGCAGCTCGCTGCACAAGGCATACAGGGAGTTGTCGCTATTGTGGCGGTTGTGGTCTGTCAGTACCAGTATGCTGGTCGATCTTTTCATATTGTGATGGTGCTGTTTTTATACTGGTACCGCGCCTGGCTTTGCAAAACCAGGCGTGCGTCAGTATAGGTGGGTGATAGCCAACATCAGATATCATTAACTGGCGATCCGGTTTCTCTGATAGAGCGCCAGCATCCGGTGGCGGGCGCGGTACCAGGCGCATTTTCACGGCGCTTTCGGAAATGCCCCACAGCTGAGTCAGTTCCTGGATGGAGCGCCCTTCGCAGTACTTACCAGCAGGATGGTGCGGGCTTCCGGCGACAGTTCCTGCATCAGCAGGGTGATCCGGTTGATGGCGTCCTCCTGTGCCAGGGCTGAATCGAGGTCAAACTCTATGTCTGCCAGTTGCAACGGTACCGTCTGCAGGTACCGTATGGCGGCGCTGTTTATCCTTGGACCGGTCGATGCAGCGGTTGTGGGCGATGCGGAAAAGCCAGGAAGCGAACAGTGCCGGGGACTTCAGGTGCTGGATCTTCTCGGCGGTACTTTGGCAAAGGTATCCTGCGTGAGGTCGGCGGTATCTTCGGCGTTGTGAACGATGGTATAACAGTAGTGGTGCAGCCTGGAATAGTGCCGCTGGTAGAGCTCGCCGAAAGTACCAGGCTGTCGCCTTCGGACTGAAACCGGATGGCGAGTTGCTCATCCGTCATGTTTTTCAGCAATTCTTTGCGCATGCTACTTGATTTATAGATGACTCAACTTGAAACGGTGAAACCACAAGCAGCTTCAAAGCTTACCACCAACTGGCTCGCGCTTCCGGGAAACCGGTATTTTTTGCCGCGCGAACCTAAGCCTTTAAGCCTCTGTTTTTAAGGTTTTAGCTGGGCTATGCCAAAGACACAAAATAAGACAAAGGTATTATTGCACGAGTGGAAGGCAGGCAAAAACAGTGTCAAAGAAAAACGTTTTATTTTCGGCTAAGGGATTTGCGTAGTACTGCGAGAATTGCGTAGGGGAGTTCCTGGGTCGCTAATAACCCGTAATTTCAGGAGGCAACAAGAGCGGAACGTGTCAGAATCCGGGGCTTGTTGTTCGTTGTGGTTGCTTGTTGTCCGGTACGGGAGGCTCCCCAAACCAACAACAGACAACAGACAACAGATCAGCAGTATAATTACCATTGAGCGCTATATTATTTCCGCTACCGGAGGTTTTGCCATTTATCGTAAAATCAATACTTTTGGCTTTTAAGCATTCCGCCAATTTTTAAAAGGTAAGGTAAGCGTTTTTAAGGTTTTGCCCGGGCAGCAGTTTTTTACCGCAAATGCGCCTGTTTAAAACTGTGTTCAGATTATGTCTACCCTCGTTCACCGCATTTATATTGGTACGCTTACCGCGATTGTCGTTCTGACGGCTCTGTTTCTGGTATACAACGGTGCCTCCTATTATTCCACGGTACCATCGAGGAGCGGTTTTATCACCCTGCTCACGACTATTTCAAACCCAGCGGGCCTTTTCGGGCATGGGTTGGGCATTATGGGCACCCTGCTGATCCTCATCGGCGTCACTTCCTATATCGCCCGGAAGCGGTACGGCTTCCTTTCCCGCTTCGGGCGCCTGAAGTACTGGCTGGAGTTCCATATTTTCCTGTGCAGCCTCGGTCCGGTGATGATCCTGTTCCACACAGCCTTCAAGTTCGGCGGAATCGTTTCGATTGCTTTCTGGAGCATGGTGGCGGTGGTAGCCAGCGGGGTGATCGGCAGGTTCATTTACATTCAGATACCGAGGACGATCGAGGGGCGGTACCTGAGGCCTCAGCGAGGTCAAGGAGATGAAAACCAACCTGGGCGACGTACTGAGAAAAAATTACCATCTGGAGGAAGCCAGCCTGTCCGCCATAACCGCGTCCGCCCGGACAGCAGCCGGCACCGGAGGAGGCAACCTGCTGGTGGCGGCATGGTACCGCCAATATTTTGTACCGGAAAACGATCCGCCGCAAAAAAGAACTCCGGCAAAATAACCTTCCGCCAAAAGATGTTCGGGAAGTAACCCGGCTGGTGCGGAATGAGATTTCCCTCAACAACCGCATCGGGCGGCTGCAGGCCATGCAAAAATTGTTCAGATACTGGCACGTAGCCCACCTGCCGTTTGCGATCATCATGCTGGTCATCGTCTTGCTCCATGTGGGCATCACCCTGGCCTTTGGGTATAAATGGGTTTTTTGAAAAGGCGGACACTCCATTGTACATGACCGCTTTAGCCACAAAGACACCAAGCCTCCAAGACCCACAAAGGTTTAGCCAGCCGGACAGACTTAGCGGCAGGAAAAAAGCGTCATATACAGTAGGATGAAGCCATCATGCGTCACGCTAAACAATACCGACGTTATGTTACTGGAACAAGTCATCATCTATGCCATCGTCTTTCTGGTTTGCGCCGGGATCATCCTCATTTACATGCGCAAGCTGAAGAAGGCGTCGCAAAAAAGTGGAAGCGAAGATCGAAACGGCTAAACAGGAAGGTATGCACGAGCCGGTTTCGCTCCACCCCGTCATCGACCTGGCACCTGCATCAAGAGCGGCGCCTGCGTGGCTGCATGCCCGGAGAAGGACATCCTGGGCATCCTCAACGGCGGCGGCACCCTGATCAACGCCTCCAACTGCGTACCACGGCGCCTGCTTCCACGCCTGCCCGGTGGAAGTATCTCTCCTGGTCATCGGAACCGAAAAAGGGGCGTCGACCTGCCGCACGTCAGCGAAAGCTATGAGACCAACGTGCCGGGCATCTACATCGCCGGCGGGCTCGGCGGCATGTACCTGATCAGGAACAGCGTGGAACAGGGTATGATGGCGGTCGAAAACCTGGTCCGGTCGGGCATCGCCAAAGACAATTCCACCTACGACCTCATCATCGTGGGTGCCGTACCGGCGGGCATCTCCGCAACCCTGGTACCGCCAAAAGCACGGGTTGAACTTCCTGACCCTGGAGCAGGACACCCTGGGCGGCACCGTTTTCACTTTCCCCGCGCCAAGGTGGTGATGACTTCGCCCATGGACCTGCGCTGTACGGCAAGGTCAAACTGCGCGATACCAGCAAAAGGGAATTGCTGGACCTGTGGAACGACGCCCTGTCGAAAAACGAGATCACCATCCGGGAAAAAACCAAGGTGGAAGAAATCCTGCCCGAAAACTACCATTTCGGGTAACCACCCTGCAGGGAGACGTCCTGAAAACCAAACACGTGCTGCTGGTACCATCGGTAGGCGCGGCACGCCCGCAAGCTGGGCGTGCCCGGCGAGATGTCCGAAAAAGTGGTATACCGCCTGCTGGAGCCGGAAAATATCCACAAAAAAGGCTCTCGTGGTGGGCGGAGGTGATTCTTACCATCGAATCGGGCCTGCTGCTGGCAGAGCAGAACAAGGTAGTGCTGTCGTACCGCAGCGACAAATTCAGCCGCCTCAAGCCCAAAACCGGGAGAAAATCCAGGAAGCGATCGACCAGCAACTCCTGGAAGTGATGTACAAAACCAACGTTTCCCGGATTGAGGAGGACAAAGTTACCCTCACCCACCGATAAGGAAGGGAGGAGATCGCCCTGGAGAACGACCCGGTGTACATCTTTGCCGGGGGAATTGCCAACGCAGTTTCTCCAGAAAGCGGGGTGGAGATTACGAAGCGGTTTGGGTATACGATGAAGAAATATAGGTGAGGAATACTAAGCAATACTCATGATCCGATACACCCAAGGTAATTTGCTGGCTTCAGAAGCACAAGCGCTGGTCAACACCGTCAACACCGTGGGCGTGATGGGCAAGGGCATTGCCCTGCAATTCAAAGAGCTTGGTTGCGGCAATGGAGGGCTGCAATGGGAAAAAGTCAGAGCGATGATCGAACGATTGCTTTCGGATAGCCCTGCTGAGATCATCGTTTATGAGCCAAACCCGAATATCAAGGAGGAACTTCAGCAAAGTGCCGAATCCAAAACAGCAAAACTGACCCCCGCCCGGGCCATGCTGTTGTACGCCCTCTACCAATACGAACGCCAGGGGGAAGCCGCCAGCCTTTTTGTGGCCAACAAGCTGGCCTATTTCCTTTAGCGGATGGGAGAGCCGCTCCGGTTGAAGTTTGTGCCGCACTTCTATGGCCCGTATTCTCCTCAGGTACAACATGTTTTGTATTATCTTAGGGATCACGCAATAATAAGTTACCCAAAATAGAGGAAGTTATTTTGTGTGCTGGCAAGGCGCCAAACGTAGGCATAGCCCAGCTACGGCGAGGCTTGGCAACAGTCTACCCCGCACACGGAGTGTCGGGGCCGCCAGCGCGCAAAAGAACGACTATAGATGGGTAAGTTATTGTTGCGCGATCCCTTAACGGCGTTTACCTCTATGGCCTGGAGCAGCAAAGCACACGGCCTTTTGAAGCACTTCAGCTCAATTACAGCCGCTACGAGCAAGTTGAACAATACCTGAAAGAAAATCTCAATACGGGGCAACATGACCGCCTGCAGAACCTGATCAGCTTTATTGGGGGTTTTGAATCCGCCTACGCTTTGGAAATACTGGCGACGGTAGATTATATCCTGGCCGAGCATCCCGGCATCGATGAAGAAGGCCTGCTGAAGAAAGCACAGGAATGGTCTTCCCGCAAGACGCGCCTGCTGAAGCCGGAGTATGTGCGGGTTGCCAGGGAGCGGATAATGAAACAGGAGGACGGCGCCCGGAAGAAATAGATTATCTGGACCAATTTCAAATAAACCTGGCCGCTCAAAAAAAAATCAGGTTTTTGAAATAGAGTTAACCCGCCTTCCGTTACCAAGATATTGTCCTGCAACCACTGCCTGCCGCGCACGTGAAAGGCCGGGCTGGCAAGCCGAAATTGCCAATCCATCTACCCTTGCCGGAAACTATCCCCTGTTTAAGCCCGGAGTGGGCATGATGAAAATCATCAACACGAATAAGATTGCTCAGTAACTTTGCATAGTTACTGCTGTTAAGCCCCGTTACATGCTGGCCGCAGCTATGGTTTACGCTGCGTCGGCGCGGCTTGAGTGTCCAGGACGTGTTAAAAAGCCAGACAATGCGCAACCAACTGAAAATAATAATACTGTTGGGCCTTACAGCCCTCCTCCAGTCGCAGTCGCCGCACGGCCCTGCCCTGAAGGTCAGCTGCGGGGATTGCCATACGCCTTCCGGTTGGGAAGTAAAAGGCGGAGAAGATGCGCTGCTGTTTGACCATGGCCAAACGGAATTCCCGCTGACGGGGCGCCACACTGCCGTGGATTGCCGCGCCTGCCATCAAACCCTGGTTTTTCCGGAAGCGTCGCCCGAGTGCATTTCCTGCCATACGGACATGCACCGCGTTACCGTCGGTTCGGACTGCGCCCGCTGCCATACGCCCGAGAATTGGCTGGTGGACGACGTCACCGAGCTGCATTATGATAATGGCTTCCCGCTGCTGGGCGTTCATGCAGTGCTGGACTGCGACGAGTGCCACGTCTCGGCATCTGCCCTGGAATTTAACCGGATCGGGAATGATTGCGTGAACTGCCACCGGGAAGACTACGAGGCCGCCGCCAACCCCAACCACGCAAGCGCCGGCTTTTCCACCGATTGCTCGGAATGCCACAGCATCGACGGCTTCGGCTGGTCGTCCCAATTTATCAACCACAACTTTTTCCCGCTGGAGAAAGGGCACGATATAGCGGATTGCGCCCAATGCCACGCGGGCGGGAATTTTTCCAGTACCCCCACCGATTGTTACGCCTGCCACCGGCAGGATTATGAAAACGCAGCAAGCCCCAACCACCAGGAATCCAACTTCCCACTCAGCTGTACGGATTGCCACACGACGGACGTGGACTGGATGCCGGCTGAATTTACGCGGCACGACGACCTGTTCCCGATCTTCAGCGGCAGGCACCGGGACGAGTGGAACAGCTGCGCCGACTGCCATATATCGACCGGCAATTACGCGGTGTTCAGCTGCATCGATTGCCACGAACACAACGACCCTTCGAGATTGGCCGATAAGCACGATGAGGTCAGGGATTATGTTTTTGAGAGCAGTGCCTGTTATGAGTGCCATCCCCGGGGGGAGGAATAAGGATATAGATTGTGATGTAACAGAGGCTGTGAGAAAAGCCATACTTCAATCACTGCTCCAGGCCGGGCAGGTTGTCTGTTGTTGGTTGCTTGTTGTCAGCCTGGAAACCCGGGACCTTCTGGCCAACAACCGGCAACAAACAACAAACAACCCTGGTTTCCGGCGTTTTCTCAATGCCCTTGTTACATCACAGATTTAGATGCTATGCTGAGCAGGGGTAGTTAATGGTTGTTACTGGCACCCCCAGCTATAGGGGTTGTGCCCCTTGCGGTGCGCCCTATAGGTTCATTTTACAAACCGCAGGGAACGCAGAGTACCACAGAGGAAAGCATAAAGCGGAGCGAGATTACCCCTCTCTGCGGTCCTCTGCGTTCCCTGCGGTTAAAAAACTGGCACAGCCCAGAGGTTAGGCCAGCCTGGTGGTTTTATTAGTTTACAACCTGCGGCCTAAAGTTCCGGGACGCCAATTCCCGTTCAGCAAAAAAAAATTCCCGTTCGGAAACTGGGCGCCGGTTTTGTTGTGTATTTGGCTAAAAAAACAAGTAATTCACGCAACATTCGAAAAACATTAGCATGAAACCAGGCATCCTGCATGTGGTTTGTTGGCTGAACATCCTGTTCCTTGGAGAGATGCATGCCCAGCTGTCGCCCGGCCCTCTGGCCCGCGCCCATGCCGATCTGGAGGGGATCGCCAATTGCACCCAATGCCATACCCTCGGAGAGAAGGTTTCCAACGACAAATGCCTGGATTGCCACAAAGAGATCAAAAGCCTGATCGCCCGGCAGGCCGGCTACCATGCCTCCCGGGAAGTGCGCGGCCAGGACTGTTCCGAATGCCACAGCGAACACCACGGCCGGAATTTCGACATGGTGCGGTTTGACGAAGCGAATTTCAACCACAACCTGACGGGCTATGAACTGACCGGCGCGCACCGCCGGATCGACTGCCGCCAATGCCACATGCCCGACCTGATCGGTGAGCCGGAGCTGAAAAAGAGGAAGGATACTTTCCTGGGGCTGAACCGGGAGTGCGCCTCCTGCCACGAGGACTACCATCAGAAAACCCTGCCCAACGACTGTGCGCGCTGCCACGTCACCGACGCCTTCGCGCCGGCCCGCAAGTTCGACCACAACCAGGCGGATTTCGCCCTGGCTGGCAAGCACCGGGACGTGCAGTGTATCGAATGCCACCAAAAAGAAACCCGCAACGGAAAAGACTTCCAGGTTTTTACCGGGCTGGAATTCGCCAACTGCAACAGCTGCCATGCGGATGCCCACCAGGACAACCTGGGGGCCAATTGCAAACAGTGCCATACAGAGGAGTCTTTTTCTTCCCTGAGCCAGGTCCGGCGGTTCAACCACGGCCAGACCAATTTCCCGCTCCGGGGGGCACACCAGCGGGCCAACTGTGCCGGTTGCCATAATATGGACGCCGGGCCGGTGCGGATTTTCCAGGACCGCCTGGGCGTCCGGCCGGATAACTGCGTTTCCTGCCACGAGGATGTGCACGACGATAAATTCGGCAACCAGTGTGCCGATTGCCACAATGAGCGTTCCTTCCGGGATATCGACACCCGGAGTTTCAACCACAACCTGACGGAATTCCGCCTGGTTGGCAAACACGAGGCGGTGGATTGCCGGCAATGCCATACTGAAAGCCTGGTGGCGCCCGTGCCCCACAACGAGTGCGCCGCCTGCCACGTGGACTATCACGAGGGGGCGTTTGCCACCCCGCCGCCGGCCCGCGATTGTGCGGCCTGCCACACCGAAGAGGGGTTCGATATCACCCTGTTCACTTTTGAGGACCACAGCCGGTCCAGCTTTCCGCTGGACGGCGCCCACCTGGCCACGCCCTGCTTCGCCTGCCACCTGGAGGGCGAAAAATGGAAGTTCAGGAATATCGGAGCGCGCTGTATCGATTGCCACGAAGATGTGCATCAGGGCCGTATCGACGAAAAGTATTACCCGGGCCAGTCCTGCGAAACCTGCCATGTGACCGCCGGCTGGGCGGAAAATTCCTTTGACCACGGCCGGACGGACTTTGCCCTGCAAGGGGCCCATGCCCGGCAATCCTGCGCGGCCTGCCACCGGCCGGATGCGGAAGGGCCCGCCGACAGCCCGATCGGCTTTACGGGCCTGCCAACCGAGTGTGCGGCCTGTCATGAAACCGTTCACGGGCGCCAGTTTGAACAGGATGGCGCCACCGATTGCGCGCGTTGCCATGGATTCGAACAGTGGGGCATCGGCGATTTCAACCACGACAAAACGGCCTTCAGGCTCGAAGGGCGGCATGCGGAAATTGCCTGCGAAGCCTGCCACAAACCTATGAAGGTTGATGGCGAGATCATCACGCAATATAAATTTGAAAGTTTCGAATGTATAGTTTGCCACCAATAAATGGCCGGAACGAAATAGAGAAATGCGAGTAAGTGAGTGGTATGACTTTTCTTGAAACCTGTAAATCGGAGAATGTTCGCGAGAGGCTGTAGCCTCGATGCGGGATAATTTGCCAGTCTCTGACTGGCGTAAATCAATATATTTCGCAGTTCACGCAAGTCTGGAGACTTGGTGATTATTCCGCATCGCGTCACAGACGCTCGCGAACGCCCAGATTTATTGGTAAGGTAAATATGTCCGGTTACTTATTTCTGTCTAAGGGATTGCGCAATAATAAGTTACACAGAATAGACGAAGTTATTTTGTGTGCTGGCAAGGCGCCAAACGCAGGCATAGCAGAGCTACGGCGAGGCTTGGCAACGCCGCCAGCGCGCAAAAGAACGAGTATAAATGGGTAATTTATTGTTGCGCAAATAGAATATAAAGATTCCAAAACCAGAACAACATAAAGGTTGAAATGAAATATTATCTCACTCTTTTGTTTTTCGCGCTTGCCGGCTTTGCCCTTCACGGGCAGGGGCAGCTGGTTTTGGAAAAAGGCACCGTGTCCTTTGTCTCTTCCCGGAATGTATATGTGAAGTTTGCTTCTACCCAAAATATCAACCTCGGGGACACCCTGTTCATCAGCAGGGCCGGCGAGCTGATCCCCGCCCTGCTGGCCAACAATAAATCGTCCACCTCCATTGTTTGTACGCCCCTGCTGGACGAAAAGATGGAGGTGTCGCAGGAAGTGGTGGCCAAAACCACCGCGAAAAAAGAACCGCCGAAGGCAAAAGAAGAAAAGGAAGGAAGAGGCCGCCCGCCCGCCCGCCCGCAGACAATGAAAAGGCCGCCGCTGCCGAAAGTAGTAACCCGGTGATTACGCCGGAATCGGAAGACGGCGAACCCCTGTTCCGGCAAAGAGTCAGCGGGCGGATCTCGGCGGGTTCGTACAGCAATTTTTCGGATTACCAGAATACCCACCGGATGCGTTACGCCTTTCTGTTCCGGGGGCAGAACCTGAGTAACTCGAGGTTCTCGACCGACAACTACATCACCTTCCGGCATACGCTGAACGAATGGGACGAAGTGAAGGAAAACCTGGGCCGGGCGCTCAAAGTGTATTCGCTTTCGGTGAGTTATGACTTTGACTCCACATCGAACCTCACCCTGGGCCGGAAGATCAACCCCCGGATGTCGAGCGTCGGGGCAATCGACGGCCTGCAGTATGAAAAAGGGTTTGGCCATTTCACCGTCGGCGCCATCGCCGGGTCCAGGCCCGATTTTTCGGATTACGGTTTCAATCCGGGCCTGATGCAGGCGGGCGCCTACGTTGGTTTTGCCGTGGGCGAAGGCGCTGATTTCCAGCAGACGACCTTCGGCTTCATCGAGCAGCGCAACAAGGCCAAAGTCGACCGGCGGTTCGTCTATTTCCAGCACATGCAGGAATTGCTCAACAACCTGAACCTGTTCAGCTCCTTCGAAGTAGACCTTTACGAGAACATCAACAACGAGGCGCACAGCGCCCTGCGGCTGGCCAACCTGCTGGTCTCCCTGCGGTACCGGCTGTCCCGCAACCTGCGTTTCTCCGCCTCCTACGACAACCGGAAGAACATCATATACTACGAATCCTACAAGAGTTTCATCGACCGCCTGATCGAGGACGAGACCCGGCAGGGCCTGCGGCTGGGGGCCAGCTACCGCCCGTTCAAAACTATCGTCCTGGGCGCCAATGCAAGCTGGCGCTTCCAGAAGAGCGACCTGAACCTGTCCAGGAACCTGAATGCCTACCTGAATTTCAGCCGTTTGCCGATGCTGAACGCCCGGGTGTCCCTCACCGCCAATTTCCTGCAGACGAACTTCCTGAACAGCAGGATATTCGGCGCGCGCATCTCAAAAGATATCATCAGGAGAAAACTGGATGGGGAGCTGTACTACCGCAAAGTCCATTATCAATATAAAAGCAACGAAACAACCATTGGCCAGGATATCGCCGGCGCCAGCCTTTCGCTGAACCTGATGAAGAACCTGGCCCTGTACTTATATTACGAAGGCACTTTTGACGATAAAGTACCAGGCGCTGCACCGGTTCAATAGCCGCATTATTCAGCGGTTCTAGGAGCGCGGTATCATACCGCGAACCGGCTTTTCGCGGTACCTGGATACCGCGCTCCAGGTACAGCCAGGCTAAAATGCTACAGCAGGTTTAAATAGTTTACAAAAAAATTATATTTTCAGATGGTGAAATCTTTACTCCGTATAAACCCAAACGTCCCGAATGCGTAGGCTGCCCCCCATCATATTACTGCTGGGGCTGGCCATGAGCCTGTATTCGCAGTCCCCCCACGGCGCCGGCTTCGAGGCCAACTGTGCCGACTGCCATTCGGCTTTCAGCTGGGAGATAGATGCGGACACCCTTCGTTTCAACCACGACACCACCGCTTTCCCGCTGGCGGGGCGGCATGCCCGGGTGGATTGCCGGGACTGCCACCAAACCCTCGTCTTTCCGGAGGCGAGCCCGGAATGCATTTCCTGCCACACCGATATCCACCGAACCACTGTCGGTTCGGATTGCGCCCGCTGCCATACGCCCGACAACTGGCTGGTGGACAACATTACGGAGCTTCATCAGGAAAACGGCTTTCCCCTGCTGGGCGCACACGCAGCCCTGAGCTGCAACGACTGCCACGTCTCCGAATCGGCCCTGGAGTTCAACCGCATCGGCAACGATTGCGTGAACTGCCACCTGGACGACTTCAACGCCACCACCAACCCCAACCACCAGGATGCGGGCTTTTCGATCAATTGTGCCGACTGCCACAGCATAGAAGGCACCGACTGGTCCTCCGATAACGTGGATCACAGCTTCTTCCCCCTTACCAAAGGCCACGACGTCGGGGATTGCGCCCAATGCCATACCGGCGGGGATTTTGCCGGCACGCCCACCGACTGCTATGCCTGCCACCAACCGGATTACGAAAACTCGCTGGACCCTAACCACCCGGCCGCCGGCCTGCCCGTCAGCTGTGCCGAATGCCACACCACCGACGTGGGGTGGATGCCCGCCGAATACGCCCAGCACGATGCCCTGTTCCCCATTTACAGCGGCGAGCACGAGGGGCAGTGGTCCCAGTGTTCCGATTGCCACAACAACCCCTCCAATTACGCCGAGTTCAGGTGCATCAACTGCCACATCAATCCGGAAACCGACGATGGCCACGCCGGCGTTAGCGGTTATGTTTATGAAAATACGGCCTGCCTGGCCTGCCACCCGGCGGGCAGCACTGACGGTGCCTTTGACCACAACAGCACCAGGTTCCCGCTGACGGGGGCACACCTGGCTGCCGATTGCATATTGTGCCATGCCGATGGTTACGCGGGTACGCCCACCGAATGCGAAGCCTGCCATACCGAAGATTTCAACAACAGCGCCAACCCCAACCATCAGGTGCTGGGGCTGCCAACGGACTGCGCCGCCTGCCATACCACCGAGCCCGGCTGGAGCCCGGCAACTTTTGATATCCACAACGACTTCTACCCCCTGAACGGCGCGCATGCCGATATTTCAACGGACTGCGCCGCCTGCCATAACGGGGACTACAACAATACGCCCAACACCTGCGCCGCCTGCCACATCGGCGATTACAACCAAACCACTGCGCCGGACCACCAGGCCGGGCAGTTCCCAGTGGATTGCGAGAGCTGCCATACCGAAACAGCCTGGGTCCCGTCGACCCTGGACCACAGCAGTTTCTATCCCCTTACCGGCGCGCACGCCGCCATAGCCGATGACTGTGTCGCCTGCCACAGCGCCGGCTACGACAACACGCCCAATGAATGCGCCGGCTGCCATACGCCGGACTATGACCAAAGCGCCAACCCCAACCATCAAGTGCTGGGGCTGCCAACGGACTGTGCCGCCTGCCATACCACCGAGCCCGGCTGGAGCCCTGCCACCTTTGATATTCATAACGATTTTCACCCCCTGAACGGCGCGCATGCCGCCATTGCCAATGACTGCGCCGCCTGCCACAACGGCGATTACAACAACACCCCCAACACCTGCTTCGGCTGCCACGCCAGCGATTACAACCAGGCAGTGGACCCCAACCACGCCGCGGCCCAGTTCCCGGTGGATTGCCAGAGCTGCCATTCTGAGAGCCAATGGGTGCCGGCAACCTTCGACCATGACGGGCAGTACTTCCCGATCTACAGCGGCAAACACGACGGGGAGTGGAACGAATGTACCGACTGCCACACCAACCCGTCGAACTACGCAGAGTTCAGCTGCATCAACTGCCATGTCAACCCGGAAACGGACGAAGAGCACGAAGGGGTAGGAGGATACGTCTATGAAAACTCAGCCTGCCTGGCCTGCCACCCCACAGGCGACGCAGATGCCGTTTTCGACCACAATGCGACGGCTTTCCCGCTGACCGGCGCTCACATCGCAGCGCAGTGCCTGGATTGCCATGCCGCCGGTTATGCCGGCACCTCCTCCGAATGCGCTTCCTGCCATACTAACGACTTTAACCAAACGGCCAACCCGAACCACAACGCCCTGGGCCTTCCCACGGACTGTGCCTCCTGCCATACCACTGATCCCGGCTGGCGCCCCGCCACCTTCGATATCCATAACGATTTTCACCCCCTGAACGGCGCCCATGCAACCATCGCCAATGATTGCGCCGGCTGCCACAACGGCGATTACAACAATACGCCCAATGACTGCGCCGGCTGCCATGCCGGAGACTACAACCAAACTACCGCGCCGGACCACCAGGCGGCCCAGTTTCCGATGGACTGCCAGGATTGCCACAGCGAGACGGCCTGGGCGCCGTCGGCCTTCGACCACAACAGCTTCTACCCGCTGACTGGCGCCCATGCAACCGTAGCCGACGACTGCGTGGGCTGCCACAACGGCGACTACGACAACACGCCCAACACCTGCGCCGGCTGCCACACCCCGGATTACAACCAAAGCGCCAACCCCAGCCACCCGGCGCTGGGCCTGCCTACGGACTGCGAGAGCTGCCATACGACGGCGCCGGACTGGATGCCGGCCGGCTTCGCCATTCACGACGATTACTATGCCCTGAACGGCGCCCATGCAACTATCGCCAATGATTGCGCCGCCTGCCACAACGGCGATTACAACAACACCCCCAATACCTGCTTCGGCTGCCATGCCAGCGATTACAACCAGGCGGTGGATCCCAACCACGCCGTAGCTCAGTTCCCGACGGATTGCCAGAGCTGCCATACCGAGAGCCAATGGGTGCCGGCGACATTCGACCACGACGGCCAGTACTTCCCGATCTACAGCGGCAAGCACGACGGGGAGTGGAACGAATGTGCCGACTGCCACACCAACCCGTCGAACTACGCGGAGTTCAGCTGCATCAACTGCCACACCAACCCGGATACGGATGACGAACACGACGGGGTAGGGGGGTATGTTTACGAAAACTCGGCATGCCTGGCCTGCCACCCGGCCGGCGATGCCGACGCCGTTTTCAACCACAATGCCACAGCCTTCCCCCTGACCGGCGCGCACACCGCCGCAGAGTGCCTGGATTGCCATGCTGCCGGTTTCGCAGGAACCTCCTCCGAATGCGCTTCCTGCCACACCAATGATTTTAACCAAACGGCTAACCCCAGCCACAGCGCTTTGGGCTTTTCCACGGATTGTGCCTCCTGCCATGCCACCGACCCGGGCTGGAGCCCTGCAACCTTTGACAACCACAACGATTATTACGCCCTCAATGGGGCCCACGCCGCTGTATCGAACGATTGTGCCGGCTGCCACAATGGCGACTACAACAATACGCCGAATGATTGTGCCGGCTGCCACACCGACAATTACAACCAAACTACGGACCCGGACCACCAGGCGGCGCAATTCCCAACCGATTGCCAGGACTGCCATACCGAGACAGCCTGGGCACCGTCGACATTTGACCACAACGCCTTTTATCCCTTTGCCGGCGCGCACGTTGCCATTGCCGACGATTGCGCGGCCTGCCACAACGGCGATTATGACAATACGCCCAATGACTGCGCCGGCTGCCACACCGGCGACTATAACCAAACTACGAATCCGGACCACCAGGCAGCCCAGTTCCCCGTGGATTGCCAGAGCTGCCATACCGAATCGGCCTGGGCACCGTCGACGTTCGACCACAGCAGCTTTTATCCTTTCACCGGCGCCCACGTTGCCATAGCCGACGACTGCGTGGCCTGCCATAACGGCGACTATGCCAACACGCCCAATGAGTGCGCGGGTTGCCACACTCCGGACTACAACCAGAGCGCCAACCCCAACCACCAGGCGCTGGGCCTGCCTACGGATTGCGGAAGCTGCCACACGACGGCCCCGGACTGGATGCCGGCTACATTCGATATCCATGACAACTACTATGCCCTGAACGGCGCGCACGCGGCCATATCCAGCGACTGCGCCGCCTGTCATAACGGGGACTACGTCAATACGCCCAACGAGTGCTTCGGCTGCCACGCCTCCGATTATAACAACACAACTGACCCCAACCACGCCGCGCTGCAATTTTCCACGGATTGCCAGAGCTGCCACACGGAAAGCGAATGGATACCCTCCACTTTTGACCATGACGGTTTATACTTCCCGATCTACAGCGGCAGGCACGACGGGGAATGGAGCGAATGCCTGGATTGCCACACCGTGCCGTCAGACTATACCCAGGTAAGCTGTACCAACTGCCACGTGAACCCGCAAACCGACGACGAACATGCCGGCGTGACAGGTTATGTTTATGAAAGCACAGCCTGCCTGGCCTGCCACCCCACGGGCGACGCCAGTGTTTTATTCGACCACAATACAACGGCCTTCCCACTGACGGGCGCCCATACGGCAGCGGACTGCCTGGATTGCCATGCCAGTGGCTATGCCGGCACTTCCACGGAATGCGCTTCCTGCCATACCCCCGACTTTAACCAAGCAGCCAACCCCAATCACAATGCTTTGGGCTTTTCCACGGATTGCGCTTCCTGTCACACCACTGATCCCGGCTGGAACCCCGCAACTTTTGACAACCACAACGATTATTATGCCCTCAATGGCGCACATGCCGCCGTTTCGAGCGACTGCGCGGGCTGCCACAACGGCGACTACAACAACACGCCGAATGACTGTGCCGGCTGCCACGCCGATAATTATAACCAAACCACAGATCCGGACCACCAGGCGGCGCAGTTCCCGACGGACTGCCAGAGCTGCCACACGGAGACGGCCTGGTCTCCGTCGACGTTCGACCACAACAGCTTCTATCCGCTGACGGGCGCGCACGCCGCCGTCGCTGACGATTGCGCCGGGTGCCACAACGGGGACTACGACAACACGCCCAACACCTGCGCCGGCTGCCACACGCCGGACTACAACCAGAGCGCGAACCCGAACCACCAGGCCCTGGGCCTGCCGACGGACTGCGAGAGCTGCCACACGACTGCGCCGGACTGGATGCCGGCCACCTTCGCCATCCACGACAACTACTATGCCCTGAACGGGGCACACGCCGTGGTGGCCGACGACTGCGCCGCCTGCCACAACGGCGACTACAACAATACCCCCAACACCTGCTTCGGCTGCCACGCCGCAGATTACAGCCAGACGACAAACCCGGACCATGCTGCAGCCCAGTTTCCGACCGATTGCCAGGACTGCCACACGGAAACGGCCTGGTCTCCGTCGACGTTCGACCACAACAGCTTTTACCCGATCACCGGGGCGCACGTAGCGGTAGCAAACGACTGCGCGGCCTGCCACAACGGCAACTACGCCAGCACGCCGAACACCTGCGACGGCTGTCACATGGACGACTACAACCAGACGACGGCCCCGAACCACGCTTCGGCCCAGTTCCCGGTGGACTGCCAGGATTGCCACACGGATGTAGCCTGGTCTCCGTCGACGTTCGACCACAACAGCTTCTATCCGCTGACGGGCGCGCACGCTGCTGTCGCTGACGATTGCGCCGGGTGCCACAACGGGGATTATACCAACACGCCGAACACCTGCGCCGGCTGCCACACGCCGGACTACAACCAGAGCGCGAACCCGAACCACCAGGCGCTGGGCTTCCCAACTGCATGCGAGAGCTGCCATACTACGTCGCCAGACTGGATGCCGGCTGATTTTGACATTCACAACAATTATTATGTGCTGAACGGGGCGCATGCGGTTATCGCCAATGACTGCGCCGCCTGCCACAACGGAGATTACAACAACACCCCCAATACCTGTTTTGGCTGTCATGCCACGGCTTACAACCAGACGTTGAATCCGAACCACGCCGCAGCCCAGTTCCCGACCGATTGCCAGGATTGCCATTCGGAAACGGCCTGGATTCCGTCCAGCTTCGACCATAATAGCATTTACCCCATTGTCGGGGCACATTTGGCCGTGGCCAATAACTGCAACGCCTGCCACAACGGCGATTATAACAATACGCCGAATACGTGTAACGGCTGCCACATGAGCGATTACAATCAAACCACGAACCCAAACCATGCTGCGGCGCAGTTCCCAACCGATTGCCAGAGTTGCCATAGCCAAACGGCCTGGCAGCCGGCCACCTTCAACCACGACGGCATGTATTTCCCCATTTACAGCGGAAAACACGAAGGAGAATGGAACAACTGCACGGATTGCCATACCGTCGCCGGCAACTTTTCAGCTTTCAGTTGTATAGACTGCCATGAGCACGACGACCCTGTTGAACTGGCGGACAAGCATGACGACGCACCGGGCTATGTATACCAGAGCAATGCCTGTTATGCCTGCCATCCGACGGGTGAAAAGGATTAATTTTCAAAAAATAACCAAAATAACTTTAGTTTAGCGGAAGTGATGACAATAAGGAGATCGATTATGAAACTACAGCAAGTACTGATTTTTATCGCGCTGATAACCATTTCCTGTAATTCCGAACCACGGGTTATTGAGAGCGAATCCGCTGCCGGACAGGCAGATGCCGGCAGCATACCCGCCCTGGAAGAGGGGCCGCTGGCCGCAGACGCCGTCCCCGAGCAACACAAGGTTGTGGTCGGGGAGGTACTGAACACCGACAAATATACCTATCTCGAAGTTTCGGAGAACGGCGAAAAATTCTGGATCGCCATTTCCAGGAGGGAGGTCAAGGTAGGAGACACTTATTATTACCGGGGCGGGTTATTGAAGAAAAACTTTTTCAGCCCGGAATTCAACCGGGTTTTCGAAACCGTGTACCTGGTGTCCGAATTCTGGAAACAGCCCGACGGCAGCGCGCCGGTGCCGGGCGACCCTCACGCCGGCATACCGGGAGGAGCAACGCCCAACCTGGAAGTCGGCAATATCGAGCCGGCGCCGGGGGCGGTCCGTTTGTCTGAGTTGTATGCCAACAAGGAAAAATACAACAACAAGACGGTAAAGGTGACCGGCAAGTGCGTCAAGGTCAACCCGATGATCATGAACCGCAACTGGGTTCATATCCAGGACGGATCCGGAGACGGGCTGGATTTGACGGTGACGACCATGGAGCGGATTCCACTCGGCGCGGTAGTCACCCTGGAAGGGACGATCGCTCTCGATAAAGACTTCGGGGCAGGGTACCGGTATGACCTGATACTGGAAGGGGCGGTTTCGCAGTAATTGTTGTCCGGCAAAAGCATTCTAAAACATGGAAGTTTTAAAAAAAATCTTTAACAAACTGTTCTCTACCACGGCGGCGGGCCTGTACATGATCCTGTTTGCGATAGCGATTGGCGCTGCCACCTTCATAGAAAACGACTTTGGCACGAGCGCTGCCCGGAAAGTGATTTTCCGGGCCCGCTGGATGGAAGTGCTGCTTTTTCTGTTCGGCGTATCCATCCTGGTCAACATATTCCGCTTCCAGCTGATCCGGCAGAAAAAGTGGGCGATCTTTGCATTCCATGCATCTATTCTCGTCATTTTGCTGGGGGCTGCCGTCACCCGCTATTCCGGTTTTGAAGGCATGATGCACATCCGGGAGGGCAGTGCGTCCGATTCCTTTTTGTCGTCGGAGACTTATCTCGTTTTTGAGGCGACGCACCAGGGGAAGAAGTACCGTTTTGACGAGCCGGTGCTCTTTGCCTCGCTGGGCAACAACTACTGGAAGCGGCCTTACATCCTGGGAGGGCAGGATGTGACGGTGGAAGTGCTGGATTTTTTGCCTAACCCGCAGGAAACGATGGTGCAGGACGATAATGGCGTTGCCATTGTAAAGATCGTGATCGGAGGTGCAGACGGGCGGGAGGAATACTATCTGCCGCAGGGCAACCGCAGCATGATCCGGGGCACCTTGTTCAATTTCGGGGCCCCGGAAGACCCCCAGGCATTTAATATCAAATTCGAGGACGGGAAGCTGCTCTTCAAGGCCCCGGTTGTCTATACCCAAATGCAGATGGCCACCCAGCAGAAAGACACGCTGTTTCCGGGGCAGTACCATCCGCTGATGATGAGAAGCCTTTACGCCGGCGGGCAGCAAAGTTTCGTTTTTGGCGATTTCTCCCGCAAGGCCCGGGTCGAGATCGTCTCTGCCGGCCGGAAGATGGAGAGCACCAGCACCGCCGGCCTGAAAGTGCGCGTGAGCAGCGGGGGCGATGTGCAGGAGAACTACATCTACGGCGCCCCCGGAGTAGAGGGGCGCCCCCGGACGTTTGCGGTTGGAGATTTAAAACTGAATGTCGCTTACGGTGCCAAACGGGTGGAACTCCCCTTTGCCCTTAAACTGAGGGATTTCATTATGGAAAAATACCCGGGCACCAACAGTGCGTCTTCCTACGCCAGCGAAGTCACTTTGATGGACCCCCGGTCCGGCCTGAGCAGCAACCGGCGGATTTATATGAACAACATTTTAACCTACGACGGGTACCGCTTTTTTCAGTCGTCGTTTGACAAAGACGAGCTGGGCACCTATCTGAGCGTCAACCACGACTGGTGGGGTACCTGGATTTCCTATCTTGGCTATGCGATCCTGACCCTGGGTATGATCCTTACCTTTTTCAGCGAAAAAAGCCGGTTCCGGCAACTGGCGAAGAGCCTGCAGAAGCAGCGACAGGCCAGGGAAGCCATGGCCGCCGCCATAACCGGCGTTTTCCTGTTGTGTTCGGTTCCGTCCTTTGGCAAGGGCGTTCCGGTTTACGGGGCAAACGCCGTCAGCGTGGAGCATGCCGAAAAATTCGGCCACCTTGTGATGCAGGACCACCGGGGCAGGATGAAACCGATGAATACCTATGCCAGCGAAATCCTGCGCAAGTTATCCCGGAAGGAGTCCATCTACGGGCTTACGGCGGAACAGGTTATCCTGGGCATGGCGGCTCATCCCAAGGACTGGTACCACACGCCGCTCATCAAGATGGGCAAGCACGAAAAAACCAGGAAGCTGATCCCGGTGGAAGGCAGCCTGGCTTCCTACAGCGATTTCTTCGACGAGCAAGGCCGGTACAAGCTGCGGGATCACGTCCGGGAAGCTTATAATACCCCGAAAAAGGACCAGGGCGTTTTCGAGAAGGAGATGATGAAGCTGGACGAGAAGGTCAACATCTGCAACATGGTATTTTCCGGCGGCTTCATGAAAGCCTTTCCCATTCCCGGCGACGAGAACCACCACTGGGAATCGCCGGCGGACGGCCCGCACCAGCACCACGGCCATCAGGAAAGCTCTTTTGCCCAGAAATTCTACGCTGCATATATCCCGGCCCTTCAAACTGCCCTCCACGAGAATGACTGGGGGTTTGCCAACCGGCTGGTCGGCGAGCTGGCCGTTTTTCAAAAGCAGAACGGGGGAGAAGTAATGCCCTCGGAGGCCAGGCTGAAAGCGGAAATGCTGCTCAACCGGCTCGACGTGTTCAGCCGGCTGGGAAAAATGTACGCCTTGCTGGGGCTTCTGTTCCTTGGGTTATTGTTCACTTCCGTCTTCAAGCCGGGCGTCAACCTGAAGACGCCGGGGAAGATCGCGCTTGGCCTTTTCGTCCTTTGTTTTGCCCTGCATACTTTCGGCCTGGGCCTGCGGTGGTATGTTTCCGGCCGGGCCCCCTGGAGCAACGGTTATGAGTCGATGATTTATATCGCCTTTACCACAGTGCTGGCGGGGTTGATCTTCGCCAGGAAATCGCTGGGCAGCATGGCTGCCACCTGCGTGCTGGCCTCTACCATCCTGATGGTGGCAGGGCTGAGCTGGCTCGATCCCGAGATCACGCCCCTGGTGCCGGTCCTGAAGTCCTACTGGCTGACCATCCACGTCTCTTTGGAGGCCGGCAGTTACGGCTTCCTGATGCTGGGCGCGCTCATTGGGGTGTTGAACCTGATCTTTATGATCTTCCGCAACCAGAAGAACGCGCCCAACGTCAACCGCATCATCAAGGAAATGACCCAGATCAGCGAGATGACCCTCATTGGCGGCTTGTTCATGGTCAGCATCGGCACCTATCTGGGCGGCGTCTGGGCCAACGAATCCTGGGGCCGCTACTGGGGGTGGGACGCGAAGGAGACCTGGGCGCTGGTCACCATTCTGGTCTACGCGTTTATCCTGCACATGCGGTTTATCCCCGGCTTCCGGGGGGCTTACGCCTTCAATGTGGCCTCGTTGTTTGGATGGGCCTCAGTGCTGATGACCTACTTCGGCGTCAATTATTACCTTTCCGGCCTGCATTCCTACGCTGCCGGCGACCCGGTGCCCGTCCCGCCTTTTGTTTATTATGCCGTTGCCATTTTGACGGCCATCAGCCTGCTGGCTTTGTGGCGGGATTGGCAGTACAGGCGGGCGGGGTAAGCGACGGAGGGCGCGATGCTAAATTGTGCCCCCTTCGAGTTTAGGAGGATTTAGGCATTAGGTTTTAGGCCTTAGACACCTATGGAGTGCCCAATTAGGCCTGGGTTGCCCCTAAAACCTACAGCCTAAGGAATCGCGCCCGCGCGGCCCCCGGCATGCTAACCTACGCCGAAAACGAGGTGCCACATCCGCACGTCTCCGAAGCGTTGGGGTTGTTGAAGGAAAAGCCCCGGTTGTTCAGCCCTTCCTCCCAGTCTATCTCCATGCCGAGCAGGTAGATGGCGTGCGCTTTTTGCATGAAGACTTTGATGCCGTTTGTTTCGAATACCTGATCGTTCTCTTTCTGGAGGTCGAAGCCTAGTTCGTAGGAGAAACCGGAACATCCGCCACCTTTGACGCCGACCCGCAGGCCGTATTCGCCGGAAATGGATTTTTCGGCAATGATGCCTTTTAGCGCCCGCACCGCTCCGTCGGTCAGCGTGATGGGGGCCTTTGTCGCTTCTTTTGTGCTATCGGTCATGGAGTCCTTCATTTTAAAACAGTTCGTGAAATTGCAATTCGCCGGAAAACGAATTTTCACACCACAAATATAAAGCTTGGCTGCTTTATAACAAAGGGAACAAGAGCAAGGCGTTTTTGGTTTGCCCGGGCGGCTATTTCACAATACCGGTTTATACTTTTGGCCCCGTACTGAAAGAATTGCCCCAAATTTTGCTAGATTTACCTCCGAACCATTGAATCCAGTCTTTATGCCCACCTGGTTGTCCTTTATTTTAGAGGTCCTCAAGCTGACCATTCCCGCCCTGATCGTTTTCCTGACGGCGTATTACATCCTCAAAACCTACCTCGAAAACCAATACCGCCTGAAGATGGCCGAGATCAGGAAAAGCCAGGTTGAGACCACCCTGCCCCTCAAGCTGCAGGCCTACGAGCGCCTTTCCATGTTTTGCGAGCGCATCGCCATCCCCAACCTGCTGCTGCGCATCCGCAAGGAAGGCATGACCGCCGGCGAGCTGCGGGTGACCCTGCTGCTGGCCATCCAGCAGGAATACGAACACAACATCACCCAGCAGGTATACGTCTCCGAGCAACTGTGGGAGATCATCAAAATGGCGCGGGACGAGGCGGTCAACCTCGTGGCCCTGGTGGCCGACAAGGTAGGGCCCAAAGCCGACGGAAAAGAACTGGCCCAGGCGCTGTTCAATATCGTGAACCAACGCGAGGTGATGGCCGTCGAGAAAGCCCTGGTGGCCATAAAAAAAGAAGCGGCGATTGTGTTGTGAGGCTCCCGAGTGGATGAGTGAGGGACTGAATGAGTGAATAAATATAAAATATGTATTGTTTTTAAAATCAAACTTTATTACATAGTTGATTCTATTCACTCCCCGTCTTCGCTACGCTTTTCCGGGTAAAATTCGCTAAGCCACTCCTTCGCTCCTTTTCTGGGGTTTCCGGAGTGCCCTCACCAATAAAACCAATAACCATGAGTACGAACAGAAGGAAATTCCTGCGCACGCTGGCCGGCACGGTCGGGCTGGCGGGCGCCGCACCCTTTTACAGTTCAGCACAGGGGGAATGCCTGCTGGAAACGCTGCGGCTTTACCAGGATGTCCCCGCCGGTCAACTGGCGGGAGACGAGACGTTCTGGAGGCAGGTGAAACTGGCCTATTCGGTCTCTCCGACGATCGTCAACCTCAATAACGGCGGCGTTTCCCCTCAGCCGGTGGTCGTCCAGGAAGCGGTGGAGCGGTACAACCGGATGAGCAACGAGATGCCGACCTACTATATGTGGCGGGTGCTGGACAAGGGCCGCGAGCCCCTGCGCGCCCGCCTGGCCGCCCTGGCCGGCTGCTCGCCGGAGGAAATAGCCATCAACCGGAATACTTCCGAAGCACTGGAGACCGTGATCTTCGGCCTGCCGCTCCAGGCGGGCGACGAGGTGGTGCTCACCCGGCAGGATTACCCCAACATGATCAACGCCTGGAAGCAGCGGGAAAAACGGGACGGCATCGTGCTGAAGTGGCTGTCCTTCGATTTTCCCATCGAGGACGACAACCGGATCGTGGAGGCTTTTGCGTCGGCGTTTACCGCCCGGACAAAGGTGGCCCACGTCACCCACGTCATCAACTGGAACGGGCAGGTGCTGCCCGCCCGAAAGATTGCCCAGGAAGCCCGCCGGCGCGGCATCGGCGTACTGGTCGACGGCGCGCATTCTTTCTGCCAGCTGGATTTCGACATCCCCGAACTGGAGTGCGACTATTTCGGCACCAGCCTCCACAAGTGGCTCGGCGCCCCGTTTGGCAGCGGCATGCTCTATGTCCGCCAGGAAAAAATAACCGACCTGTATCCCCTTTTTGCCGCGCCGGAGCCGGACAGCAGCGATATCCGGAAGTTCGAACACCTGGGTACCCGCTCTTTTGCCATCGAACAGGCCATCGCCCAGGCCATCGATTTCCACCTCATGATCGGGCCGGAGCGCAAACAGGAACGCCTCCGGTACCTGAAGCGCTACTGGGTGGAAGAGGCCCGGAAAATCCCCGGCTTCCGCCTGCATTCTCCGGCTCATCCGGCCTACGGGTGCGGGATCGCGCTCTTCAGCCTGGAGGGCGTAAAAAACCAGGAATTAGGCGATTATCTGTTCCGGTCCCACCAGGTCCATACTGTGCCCATCGAGTGGGAAAATATCAGCGGGATCAGGGTTACGCCCAACGTATATACCCTGCCGGAAGACCTCGGCCGGCTGCTGGAAGGCATCCGGGAGTACGCCGAAACCCGGCGCTGATCGAAAGCGCCCGTTTTGTTGAAATTTTACGGCGGGCCGGGCAAAAAATACAACAGATATAAATAAATCCGCCTTCTGCTTTCTATATTGGCCAATCCTGCGTATCTTAAACCAGAAATAGCTGAATCAGCGGCCTAAAACCAAACGTTATTATTTTCCGGATAGAGGTTTGTGCCTTCGTAAATGCTTAAACGAACAGAAAACAAAAAACGATAAAGCGCCCCGTTCGATAGCCTTCCCGGAATTATTTTCTGCCTCAAACATTTAACCAGGAATCGCGTCCTTTTTTATCTCAAAGCAGGTAATCAAGCACAGATTATGGAATTTAGCCATCAAAAAGAACTATTGCTGTGTGCCCTGAAACATTTTGACATAGATGTCATTGACATCGGTGAACACAAGGTTGTGCTGGGGGGCAACTTTGTAATCGCCCTGTCGGAAGGCGCCCATTTCCACCTTTGGAAGTCGGGAAGCAAAGAAGCTACCTTCAACGATGTCGTCAGGCTATGCACACACATCAAAACGCACCAGGAATGGAATGAGAAAAGTGGAGTTGAAAATAGTGGCGCTGGCTAACAGCGAAGTTCAACCCAACAGCTTCGTCGTTGTGCTTAAGGAGGCTTCGGGCAATCGCCGGCTGCCGGTAGTCATTGGTGCTTTTGAGGCCCAATCGATCGCCCTGGCCCTGGAGAATATCCCCACCAACCGCCCTATGACCCACGACCTGTTTAAAAACACGCTGTCGGCCCTGGGCATCAGCCTGCGCGAAGTCATCATCTCCAATCTCCGTTTCGGCGTCTTTTTTGCCACCCTGGTCTGCGAACAAACCGATGGGAAGGTTTTCGAGCTGGATTCCCGCACGTCCGACGCCATAGCCCTGGCCGTCCGCTTCGAATGCCCCATCTTCGTCCAGGATTTTATCATGGACGAAGCGGGCGTGACCATCGACCGCCCTGCCGCTTCGGGCCCCTCCTCCCCGCCGCCCCGGAAAAAGGAGCTCAGCAGTTATTCCGACATGGAACTGGAGGCACTGCTGGAAGAAGCCCTGGCCAGCGAAGAATATGAACAGGCCGCCCGCATCCGGGACGAGATACGCCGGCGGGAAGGATAGCATACTCATCTTCCTTTCCGGAAAGGATTGGCCATCTCCCGCAGTTCCCGGCGGATGCCGGCGTACAGGAGCAACTTCAGTTCGCTGGCCTCGATATTCACGACATTGGAAAACCCCGTCCGCAGGTCGGTCAGGGTATCCCGCCCGTCGTAGATGCGGACCACCCGGTAGGCATTTTTTTCATCCTCCGGTTCGCCCAGGGTGACGAGGATCGGAATAGGGCTGCGCTGCCCGAGGTAGAACAGGTGAATGCCGGTCTCTCCCCCGAACAGGTCAAAGAGGGAAAACGTCTCGATCTCTATGGTGCCCAGTTTCCTGGCCACTTTGTTGGGAATGTCGAGCACCGTGAGCAATTCGGAGTATTTGTCCAGCAAAAAGGCTGTTTCCCACTGGCCCATGCCGGAGATATAGGGGCGGATCCGGAGGCTTGCTTTTTGCGGGCGTTCCCGCAGCACCGAGCGCAGCTGCAATTGCAGGAGGGCCACGTCCAGGTAGTTGCTGATGAACTCCGTTTTGATGCTGTCAAACGGGGCCATTCCGAACTGGTAGGCCTCTCTGATCTCGCGGATGCCCTCCTCCTGGAACAGCCGGTCCTTGATGTTTTCGCGGATGCCTTTTGCCGACCAGTCTTTGCGCGGCGCCAGGTTCACGGGCTTGAGCCGCAGCGGGAAAGCCGGCCCGTAGCGGTAGTTGCGGTCCCGGAACCCCAGGCTGATGTTCCGGATGGCCTCCCGGGTTTCTTCCACCCGTTTTTTAAAATGGTAGTACTCCCATCCCAGCCCGGTAGAGGCTTTGCCGTCGACAAAGACCAGCGGGCCGGCGTGCGTTTCCTTTTTCTCCTCAAACTCCAGCAGTTGGTTCCGTATGTTTTCCAGGGCGTAGAGCAACTGGTTGTAGAAGCGTTTTCCCCGGACCTCCTCGGGAAGGGCGGGCAGCCATTCATCCTCGACGGGCTGGACGAACTGGAGCGGGCGGATCTTGGGGGTGAGCTGCCCGTTTTGCAGCAGGACGTCGAAGAGGATGGGCGTGTCGATCTGCGTGGAGATCAGCTGTTCGGCAGACAGGGAGGTGAGGTCTCGCTCGATCTGCCGCTTCAGGGCCCTTCCGCCCATCCGGGCGTCAAACCCCCGTTCCGCTACCCACTCCAGGGCCTCCTGCGAAATGTTCAGGATGGTCGTCCGGCGCACGAAGCCGTCGCGCTGCAGCAACTCCCGGATCTGCAGGCGGGCGATGCCCAGGATGTGGCTGAGTTCCAGCGGGTTGAAAATGATGATCTGGCCGATGCGGTTGATGAACTCGGGGCGGAACGCATTTTCCACGGCGCGGCGGTAGACGGCGCCCTCGTCGTCGTTGTCCGCCTGGTAGCCCAGGCGCGTGTTGGCCTCGCGGGCGCCCAGGTTGGAGGTCATGATGATGATGGTATTGGTGAAGTCCACCGTCCGGCCCAGGCTGTCGGTGAGCCGCCCGTCGTCCAGCATTTGCAGCAGCAGGTCATGGACGCTGGGGTGCGCCTTTTCGATCTCGTCCAGGAGCAGGATGCCAAAAGGCCGGTACCGCACGGCGCCGGTGAGCTGCCCTTCCGGGTTGAAGTCGTCGCCGATCAGGCGCTGGGCCGCCCCGCTGTCGATGTACTCGTTCATGTCGAAGCGCATCAGGTGCTTTTCGCTTCCCATGAGGTATTTGCAGACGACTTTGGCGGCCTGGGTCTTTCCCACCCCGGTCGGGCCGATGAACAGGAAAGAGGCCAGGGGCTTGCTTTTGTCCGCCAGCCGGGCCTTGATGATGTGGATGACCCGGGTAAGGGCTTCCACGGCCCGGGGCTGGCCGACGAGCTCCTGGGCGATATGCCCCTGCACTTCGCCTTCCTGAAACTGGCTGCCGGAGTCGAAAATCCTTTCCTCCAGCCCGCTGAACGCCCGGAATTCCTCCCGGACTTCCGGCGCGTTGACCGTCTGGTAGCGGTACTTTACCGCCAGCTGGCGCATCAGTTTCATGACGCTGCCGGGCAGGGGAGTGTTCCGGAGGTAGTTGCGCTGTATGGCAAGCAGTTGCTGGACCGCCTGTATGGTGATGGAGGCGCCCGTCTCCTGCTCCAGCGCCCGCCGGTTTTTGAGGATGATGCGGATGGCGGTTTCCAGTTCCGGCTCGTTCAGCCGGACGGCCTGGAAAAGGGCGGCAAAACGCCGGTTTTTTTCCTGGATGACCTTCCATTCCTCCGGCGTGGCCAGGATGGTCGCCTGCAGTTGCCGCTTTTCGAGGTAAGGGCGCAGCACATCGCCGAGGGTCATGTTGTTTTGTGCCGACTTGCCGATGCGCAGCAGGGCGACCGGGTTGTCGATCAGTATCTTGTCGCCGGTTTTCGCTTGCTCTGTCGGCTTTCGCACGAAAGCGAGGATGGATTCAAAGCGCTTTTGCCACATGCCGACAATGCTCATGCCCGAGATGATGCGGGTGGGGTCGATCAGCCAGATGCGCTGGCTCCGGCCCTTTTTGGGCCCGTAGAATCCACTTTCGTACCGCCAGATGGCCTCGTGGATGATGGTGTGCCTGCCGGCTCCTTCCGGGCCGATAAGGGCTATGGGCGTATTGCCCCGGTGAAAAATGGCTTCGTATAACTGGCCGACCAGCTCTTCCTGAAAATAAGCCCGGCGCAACTCTGCCGGGTACAGGCTGTTGAGGTCCTGCCCGACCCGCTCGATCTCGGCAGCCCCGTCAAAATCATTGCCTTCGGACAGGCTGGCCAGAAACCAGTGGTCCGGCGGGCGGTCAAAACTGAAGCCCGCCTGGCTGATGTTGACCGAGACTTCTATGCTGGCGAGAAACTCCCGCTGGGGGGCAAAATAAATCTCCGGGTCGAATTCGCCTTCCTCCTCTTTCTTGATCTTGCGCAGCAGCGCCCGGACTGTCTGTTTGACGCTGTCGGCGAGGTCCGCTTTGCCGCCCTTTTTGGCAGGGAGCAGGAACATGTAGTTGTAAAAAGAGGGCAGCACGGCAAAGGTTTTGTCTGCAAGGCTGAACGTCGCCACGCCAAAACGCCCGCTCACAAACTGGCGGCCCACGTTGAACTCCAGCGGAAATTGCTGGTACTGGATTTCTGGCCTGAACAGGAACCACAACAACCGGCCGGCATTCTGGCGGCTCAGCGAAAAGCCCTTGAAGGCCTGGCGGACCTCCTTCTGAAACACAGCCACCGCATTGTCGTAGCGCCGGTGCGTCGCCACCGGGAAACCCGTGAACAGAGGGCGAAGGTGGTAATGCGCCTTGTCCTCTATCCGGATGTCGGTGACCAGAGTAGGTATGTTGAGTTTTACGATTGCCATACAACGCCCGAAAGATAACAAACTTACGACATTTTGACTAATCGCTTACATTCCGGCGGTTTGCCGGTAAAAATTTGCAAAATGACAACAAATGAGCGAAACCCGATTTCCGGGCGCTGCCGCGCAAACCTAATAATGCCCCTTGTGTTATCTCATCGAAGCAAATGAATATTCTCCTTACCTAAAGCAAAGATTATGAAGAAGTTGTACCTGGCTTTGCTAGCCATTCTCATGTCCTGCGCCGCCTATTCCCAGAATGCGCGCGTGCAGGTGATCCACAATTCCCCAACGCCGGGGACCAACAGTGGCCCGGTGGTCGACATTTACGTCAACGGGGCGCTCCTGCCGGCGCTGACAGCGGTGCCGTTCCGGGCGGCGACTTCTTTCCTGGATGTGCCGGCAGGGGCAGATATCGAAGTGGCGGTGGCGGTCAGCCCCAGCAATTCAGTAGATGATGCCATCGCCACCTTTCCGCTGGGCCAGCTGGCCGACGGCGAAGGGTACGCCGTCATCGCCAATGGTATCGTCGGCGATGCCGACACGCCCTTCGCCCTGGAGGTGTATGCCGGAGCGCTGGAGTCGAACCCCGAACCGGATCGGGCCGACTTTATCGCCTTCCACGGTTCTCCCGGCGCCCCGGCGGTCGATATTAGCGTACGCGGCGGCGGCACCCTCATCGAAGGGCTGGAGTATGGGGCCTTTACCGAAGATTACATCTCCGTCGAACCCGGAGCTTACTTCCTGGACGTCCGGGCTTCCGGCGACCCCGGCATCGTAGCTACCTTCCAGGCCGACCTGAGCGGCCTGCCCGGGCTGGCCGGCGGCGTGGCGACGGTCTTCGCTTCGGGCATCCTGGGCGGCACGCCGTCCTTCGGGTTGTACGCGGCTCTGGTCAACGGGCAGGTCATCGAATTCCTGCCGTTCGAAGTCGCCCGCCTGCAGGTTATCCACAATGCTCCGGCACAGCCCGTGGATATATACCTCAACGGCGAACTGGCAGGAGATGATTTTGAATTCCGCACGGCTACTGCCTTTGGCGACATCCCGGCGGGCATACCTCTGAATATCGGCGTGGCGCCCGGAAACAGCACCTCGGTGGAAGATACGCTGGCCAACTTCCAGGTGGTGTTCGAGAATGCAAAAACCTATGTCGCCATCGCCAATGGCATCGTCGGCGACCCCGACACGCCCTTCACCCTGGCTGTCAACGACATGGGGCGGGAGGCGGCTAACAATGCCGGCGAGGTCGACCTTTCCGTTTTCCACGGCTCGCCCGATGCGCCGCCGGTGGACGTGGACATCTTCACGGCGGGCAACATCATCGATGGTTTGTCCTTCGGGCAGTTTACCGGCGATTACCTTTCGGTCGGCCCCGGCCTGTATTACCTGCAGGTGCGCGCCGACGGCAGCCCGGATATCGTCGCTACCTTCGAGGCAGACCTTGCCGGCCTCGGTGGCGGCGCCGCCACGGTCTTCGCTTCCGGTTTCCTGGGCGCCGCCCCGGGCTTCGGCCTGTTTGCCGCCCTGCCCAGCGGCCTGGTCGTCGAACTGCCGGCCGTCGGGTCGGCCCGCCTTCAGGTGATCCACAACTCTCCCTCCCCGACCGTGGATGTGTATGCCAACGGCGGCCTGCTCATCGACGACTTCGAATTCCGCACCGCCACGCCCTTCGTCGACGTGCCCGCAGGCGCAACGGTAAACATCGGCGTAGCCCCGGGCAACAGCACCTCGGTGGAAGACACCCTGGCGAACTTCCCCGTGCTGTTTGAGGCGGGCGAAACGTACGCCGTTGTCGCCAACGGCATCGTCGGCGATCCTGATTTTCCGTTCACGCTCGCGGCCTATGCGCCCGCCCTGGAGCAGGGGCTGGGCCAGGACGAAGTATCGGTGCTCGTCTTCCACGGCTCTCCCGGCGCGCCCCCGGTGGCGGTCAACGACTTCGCGGAGGATCCCCTGTTTGACGGCCTGGCCTACGGCGAGTTCATCGGGTATGCCCAGTTGGCGCCGGAGAATTATTTCCTGGAAGTGCGCCCCTCCGGCAGCGAAGACCTCGTAGGCACTTTCAGCCTCAACCTGACGGGCGCCGGCGGCCTGTCGGCCACCCTTTTCGCTTCCGGCATCGTCGGCGGGGAGCCCAACTTCGGCCTGTTCGCCGCCCTGCCCAACGGCGACGTGATCGACCTTACCCCGGTCGCCCTTACCCAGCTCATCCACAACTCGCCGGCCGCCGCCGCCGGCGTGGTCGACCTGTGGGCCAACAATGTGGTAAAAGTAGAAGAAGACCTCGCTTTCCAGTCCGCCACCGGGCTGGTGTATTACCCGACCCGGATTCCCATTACCCTCGGCGTGGCGCCGGCGGACAGCGACGACCCCTCCGACATCCTCTTCAACCTGCCGGACCCGGTCATTTTTGAAGACGGGAAATACCACGTGATCATCGCCAACGGCATCCCCGGCGACGCCGATACGCCTTTTGAGCTTGCGATCAATACCGAGGCGAACCTGTTTGCGCCGAACGCTCAGAGCATCGACGTGTCCCTCTTCCACGGATCGCCCAACGCCCCGGCGGTAGATATTGTCGCCCGGGATTTGATGCTTCCCCTCGCCAATGACTTTGCCTATGGGGAATTCGAGCAGCTGGCGGCGCTTCCGCCGAATAATTACTACGCCGAGGTATATCCGGCCGGCAGCGAAAGCCTGGTGGCTACCTTCGAATCGCCCCTGCCGCCCTCGTCCGCCGGCCTCAGCCTGGTCGGGGTCGTTTCCGGCCTGCTCGGCCAGGACCCGCCGCTCGACCTGCTGTTCTTCTCGCCCACCGGCGAGGTGATCCGGGCTACCCCGGTAGCCCAGGTGCAGGTGATCCACAACTCGCCGACGCCAACCGTGGATGTGTATGCCAACGGCAATATCCTGCTGCCCGATTTTGAGTTCCGCACCGCCACGCCCTTCGTCGATCTGCCCACCCGCACCGCCTTCGACATTGCGGTGGCGCCGGGCAACAGCGCTTCGGTCGAAGACAGCCTGGTTTCCTTTAAGAATGTCATCTTCGAAGACGGCAGGAAGTACGTCGTGATCGCCACCGGCGTGGTCGGCGACCTGGATACGCCGTTCAGCCTGGCGGTGACCGACATGGCCCAGACCCGCGCTGAAGGCGGCCAGGGCGTCGATTTGCTGCTGTATCACGGCGCTCCGGACGCTCCGGAAGTCGATGTCGTGGCGCAAGGCGCCGGCGTATTGTTCGACGACGTAGAATACGGCGAATTTCAGGGGTACCTCAACGTGCCCGCCTCCGCTTACGTCCTGAACGTGACGCCCGGCAACGACAACAGCACCGTCGTGCGCGCCTATGACGCCGACCTTTCGGGGCTGGACGGCGGCGCCGCCACTGTTTTTGCCTCCGGCTTCCTGGGCAGCGAGGACGAAGCGGACGCCTTCGGCGTCTGGGTGGCCCTGCCCAACGGGGAGGCCTTCCCGCTGACGCAGATCGTGAGCACCCGGGATATTGCGGACAAAATCCCGTCCTTCCTCCTGGCGCCCAACCCGGTGAGCAGCGTGGCGCAGGTTCAGTATACGCTCAGCGAAGAGGCCGATATTACGGTCGCCATCCAGGATGCCGCCGGCAACCTGGTCCGCACCGAATACCTCGGCCGGCAGCCGGCCGGAGAGCACAGCCGCGCCTTCGAAGCCGGCGCCCTGCCGTCGGGCCTGTATACCTACAGCCTGATCACGCCGGACGGGGTGCTGGCCCGGCGGTTCGTCGTGGCCCGGTAGGCAGTTGTTCCGGAGGCAGGCAGACTGCCGCTGTGTTGCCCGGAATGCCACTTGGAGAACAGGAGGCGCGTCGGTTTCGGCCGGCGCGCCTTTTTTATTGGCGCAGTCAAGAAGTTTTTTTCAAAATTCCCGAAAAAATTTGATCCTCAGCCTTTGGAATGATTATCTTTAAAAGTTAAACAAAAAAATGGATCAAGCGGAATGGCCGAAGAATACCTCCATCCGGAAATAAAAAAGTTCAAATTCCGAGAACTGAAGGTCTATGCATCTACCGAATGGCTGGCGGACAACAAGAAGAAGTACCGCCAGGTTTTTGACCGTTATGAGACGACCTATGTGTACGCCGAGCTCTCCTTCTACAACAAACTCTTTGATGTTGAGGACTGGGAAGTGGAAGTGGAGCTGAAGTGCTATTCGATGAAGAAATCCCAGAAGCTGCTGTGTTCGCTTCCCTTCCGGCGCAAGGTGAGCAAGTACGACCACATCATGTACATCCGCGAAGGCTGGGGCAACAAGGCCGAAGGCGCTTTCTGGAAAAAGGGCACCTACTACTGGGAGGCCTGGGTCGGCGGAGAGAAAGTGGCAACCAAATATTTCTACATCGAGGAAGCCGGCCAGGAGATGCTGCCCGGGGAAAACCCCTACCTGGACGTGCAGTCGCTGAAGCTCTACGAAGGGCCCTACGACGACGTCATCGAGGATGAAAGGATTTACTACAAGACGTTCAGCAGCGAAGAGACCCGCTATATCTATGTGGAAATATCCCTGCGCAACCTCCATAACGACAAATCCTGGCACTGCGAGCTGTTTACCAAGTTCTACAACGACGCCCGGGAGCTGAAGGGGCAGGTGGTGCGCCTGCAGCGCATCGACAAGCGGGACGACCTCATCCGGATCACCGCCGGCTGGGGTTCCAACGTCAAAGGCTCCTGGCGCAAAGACCGCTACACGGCGGAGATCGTATTCATGGACCGCCTGCTGGCGGTGGTGCCCTTCGAGGTAGCGGAGGATTTTGAACAGGGCGTTGGCGGCGTGCTGCTGCCCAACCGGCAGTCGCCCGTCGTCCTGGCGCCCGACGAGGGGTTCAACCAGACTTTCGAGGAAGTCATGGTCAAACTCGACGCCCTGATCGGGCTGGACGCCATAAAATCGCAGGTGCTCGACCACGCCAAGTACATCCAGTTCCTCCAGCTCCGCAAGGAAAAGGGCTTCAAAGAAAAGGAGGAGATCAACGTCCACTCCGTTTTCATCGGCAACCCGGGCACGGGCAAGACCACCGTGGCCAAGATGATGGGCCTGCTGTACAAAAAGATGGGCCTGCTGACCAAGGGCCACGTCCACGAAGTGGACCGCGTCGACCTGGTCGGCGAATACATCGGCCAGACGGCGCCCAAGGTCAAAGAGGCCATCGAAAAGGCGAGGGGAGGGGTGCTGTTCATCGACGAGGCCTATGCCCTGGCCCGCTCCAACGACGACAGCAAGGACTTCGGCCGGGAGGTGATCGAAATCCTGGTCAAGGAAATGTCCAACGGCCCGGGCGACCTGGCGGTGATCGTCGCCGGCTACCCCAAGGAGATGAAACACTTCCTGGATTCCAACCCGGGGCTGAAGTCCCGCTTCAAATTATACTTCGAATTTTCCGACTACCTGCCCCAGGAGCTGTCGCAGATCGCCGACTTCGCCTGCCGGGAGAAGGGGGTAGTGCTGACCGAAAAGGCCAAGAAGAAGATCGACGAGATCATCATCAACGCCTTCCGCAAGCGCGACCGCTCCTTCGGCAACGCCCGCTTCGTCTACGACCTCATCGAAAAGTCGAAGGTCAATCTCGGCCTGCGCATCATGTCGGAGGACGACCCCAAGCGGATGGACAAGGAGGAACTCTCCCTCGTCCGCCTGGGAGACGTGGAAAAGATCGACGTGGAAGCCCGGCCCGAGCTGCCCAATATCCCGGTCGACGAACCCCTGCTCAAGGAGTCCCTCGACCAGCTCTACCGCCTCATCGGCATGGAGAACATCAAGGCGCAGATCAGCGAGCTGGTCCGCCTGGTGCGCTTCTACCGGGAGACCAACCGCGACGTGCTCAACAGTTTCTTCCTCCATACCGTCTTCATCGGCAACCCCGGCACCGGCAAAACGACGGTGGCCCGCATCCTCACCCAGATCTACAAAGCCCTGGGCGTGCTGGAGAGAGGTCACATGGTGGAGACCGACCGCCAGGGCCTGGTGGCCGGCCATGTCGGCCAGACGGCCATCAAGACCGCCGAGCGCATCGACGAGTCCATGGGCGGCGTGCTGTTCATCGACGAGGCCTACTCCCTGACCCAGCGCGCCGGCAGCGGGGGCGACTTTGGCGACGAGTGCCATACAGACGCTGCTCAAGCGCATGGAAGACCACCGCGCGTCTTCTTCGTCTTCGTCGCTACTACCCCGACAATATGGAGGACTTCCTCAAGGCCAACCCGGGGCTGAACTCCCGCTTCGACAAAATCCTCAAATTCGAGGACTACTCGCCCAAAGAACTCAACCGCATCGCCCTGCAGATGCTTGCCCAGGAAAATGTGGTGCCGTCTCCGGAGGCCGAAGAGCACATCAAGGAATACCTGGCCTTCCTCCACAGATACCGGGACAAATACTTCGGCAACGCCCGCACGGTGCGCAACATCGTCAACGAGGCCATCAAGAACCACAACCTGCGCCTGGCCGCCCTCTCCCCGGAGGAGCGGGCGCACACCCCTGCCAACCTGCTGACCATCGAAGACGTGCAGTCGTTCAAGACGGACAAGAGCAGCTTTGTGTTCAACAAGCAGTCGATCGGGTTCCGGCGGCCGGCGGGGGAGTAGGGCAGCTTCCTTACCTCACCAACACAAACGCCCCCGTCAGCCGGACAGCTTCCCCATCCAGCCTCCTGGCAGTAAGCAGGAATGCATAGGCGCCCGGCGGTGCAGCCAAGCCTTCCACGGTGCCGTTCCATCCCAGGGATTCTTCGTTGGGCGCAAAGGCGTAGCGTTCGAAGAGCAATCCGCCCCAACGGTTATAAATGCGGAACGATTCGATTTCGGGGATGGAAGCCCCGGCGAAGGGCGCCAGGCGGTCGTTTCGCCCGTCCCCGTTAGGAGAAAAGGCGCTGGGCACGTAGATGCCTGTCGGCTTACTGACCAGGATGTTTGTCCAGGCAGTAGCCGTGCAGCCCAGGCTATCGGTGAGCAGGGCCTGGTAGGCGGTGCTTTCCCATGGGCGGGCTACGGGCGCCAGGCAGGTGTCGCAGGACAGGAAATCCGGCGGCCGCCAGCGGATTTGCGGGTTAGCGGCATTGGTGTTGGGCCGCAGCAGGAGGCTGTCTCCCAGCCGCAGGGTGGTGTCTTTGGGGAGGAGCAAATAGAGAGGTTCCGGATCCCGGAGAGAAAACGCATAGCGCAGCCGGCAGCCGGCAGCGTCTTCTATGGCCAAAACATAGCTGCCTGCCGACAAGCCGCCGATAGATGCCGTTGCCTGGAGCGGGCTTCCTTCCAGCCCGGCCAGGTAGGGGGCGTTCCCGCCCCGGATGCTGTCTATGCGGACACTTCCGGAGCTTTCTCCCGTGCAGCGCGGATCAGACAAGGCGAAGGCCGCCTGCAGGCTATTCTCTGACAAGGTTATCGTGTCAGCAGCCGAACAACCCCGGGCGTCGGTCACGGTAAGGCTATAGGAACCCGCCTCGCTTGCCTGGATGTAAGGCCCTTCGGCGCCGGTAGACCATTGGTATCCGCCTTCTGCATCAGAAGACAGCCGCACCAGGCTGTCCGTACACAAATTGCCGGAGGCCAGGATGGAAAACTCGGGCAGAGGGTATGTTTCCAGGTGCAGGATGAGCAGGCTGTCGCAACCGGACGGGGTGGGGATGGTGTCCAGGTAAGCGCCGGGAGCGCTCAGCAACTGGCCATTGAAGGCATAAGCCTCCCCTTGGCAGATGGCGGCCTGGAGGCTGCCGGCCCGTTCCAATACCTCCAGCCGCAGGCAGCGGGTAGAGTCGCAGCCGTTGGCTGCCGCGTAGGCGAGGCACACCGTCGTATCCACGCCCAACAGCAGGCCCTCCCATTCCAGTTTTTCGCCCCAGCAGATGGATTGTTGAATTTCGGCGTAGAAGGTATCCAGGATGGTAAGGCTTATGCAATGGATAGAATCGCAGCCTTCCACGGAGGCATAAGCCTGGCACAGGGTGGTATCGGAGGCGTAGGTGCCGCCTTGCCATTCAAAAACCTCGCCCCGGCACAGCTGCATCTCCTGAACGGTAAAGATGCTGTCTGCCCCGGCGAGGGTAAAGGAAGCCGAAGCGGTGCAGCCGTTGGCGTCGGTGGCCGTCAGTTGGTAGGTTCCGGCGCCGATGCCGGCCAGGGTGTCGCCCGGCAGGCCGGGGTTCCAGGAGAAGGCATAAGGGGGCGTGCCGCCTCGGGCCCGGGCGTAGAGCGAAGCGGTGTTGCCGCAGGCGAAAGAAGTGGAAGGAAGGATGTCGGCAGACAGGCTGTCGGGTTGAGCAACCCAAAGGGTATCGGCATTTTGGCAGCCCAGGGCGTCGGTCACGGTGACGGTGTATTGGCCGGCGCTGAGATCAGAGCGCTGGGAGGTGGTTTGGCCGTCGGGCCAGAGGAATGCGTGGGGGGGCTGGCCCAAAGGTGCATTCAGCGTAACCGTTCCATCATCAGCGCCGAAACAGGAAGTAAGGGCGGTATCCGGTTCTATTTGCAGGAAACCCTCATCCAGGATGATGGTGGACAGGGACGGCATGCCGCTGTAAAAGGAGGAATACAGGGTGACGGCCACTTCCCGTGCTCCAAAGGCGGGGTCGGCAGCATCGTTGTAGTATAAGCAGTTTTTGATGGCCTCGGCGAAGGCGGTTTCCGCCGCTCCGCCCTGGTTGATTAAAACCAGGTTGGCGCTGCCAGTTCCCTGAATGGAAATGCCGGCTACCGCTGAAGCAGCCAGGTACTCCTGCCCGGGGTTCAGGATGCCTGTCAAATTCAGTTTCACCGAATCGATCGGAAAGGGCGAAAATACTTCGGCATCGTTGTCTGCGATGGCCACCGGGCCGGCGCAAGCATAGCGCAGGAAGTTGTTGAGGGTGTCGCCCGAGCTGTCGTCCGCATCCAGGTCGGCGTAGATTTCGCAGGGGGGGAGGATGCATTCGGTGGCGGTGGCCGCGTCTATTATCCATCTGGGAAATTCATCGCAAACCGGAGTTAATTCATAAGTTTCAAAATCTAGATGATAAATGGTGCTGCCCGTCGTGCCAGTCGCGATGGCATAAGTAACAATACTACGGCGAGTATATGTTTAAATTTCATTGGTATTCATTGGTTGAGAAGTGGGCCCTGTGAAGTAGGAAGTTTCACAGGGGCAACTCCTTATTTGTTAAATATGACTTTGGTTAAAAAAGAATTTCCCTTTTCATCTCTGATCAGGAGGTGATAAAACCCATTCTCTAACACCCTGCCGTTAGTGTTTAAAACAATGGGATTAAAGCCCCGGATAAACCCTGTTTCATTCCTTAGCATTTCCTGCCCTAAAAGATTTATCAGGCTAATATGTGCTTTCCCTTCATAAGATGCCGTTATACAAATTGCTATTACAGTCTTCGACACAAAATGCATGGGTAGGATTCGCATCACAATAATATTGATAGGTACAACTTCCTTCAACTGGGTTAGTGAATCCATCCGGAATACATTCCTGATTGATAAATGAAAGTTCTGTGGATATCGATTCTTCAATCAAATAAGCCCCATAGTCGGCTCCCAGGTCACATTTTTTTCGTTTGATACAATAATATCCCTCGTGGCAGAGCTCCGGGCAGGCATATTGCTGATCCTGCCCATCTTCATATTCTATTGTTATTGCCCCTTCAATCAATAATTCCTCTGTGCCACAAGTCAGCAAGACTGTACATCCGCAACCTTCATCCAAACAACCAGGGATATCAATAGCGTTTTCATCAACAAAGCAATCCGGGCAAAGCCAGGACTCTGGAATCGTCTCCTCCCCATTATTTTCTTCTGTCAGGTAACAATTTGTGAAATTTGAATAATTATATTGCAAATATAAAACATCGTTTTCATTCATCAACACATCAGTATTGCTGGTATTGCTAAAAAAACCAGTGGTACAATAACCGTCATTAATGCACCAGAAAGGTTGAATGAGATCGGCAGGGCACCCTTCTTCACAATACGGCACGCCGTTTGCTTCGGCTTCGGCACAAGACTCGGCGTTCAATAACTCAAAATCCTGAATTACACAAATTGACCCTTCACTTTCACTTGAGTAAGTAACTAAAAAACATTCGCCCAAAATATCATCCTGAAAAATGCATTGCTCCGTGTTATCAATAGGAATCTCATTTTCCTCGTCGAAGTTTTCGCTGCAAGAACCACATTCTGCAAAAATAAAATAATTGGTGTTGTAATGTATGGGTCCATAAGTATCATTTCCCCAACTATAGGCAACGGGAGACCCCACATTTTCAAAAGCCTCCATAGGGAAAATGCAACCACATTTATTGTCCAGCGTGATTTTCCAGCCATAACCGGCCGGCACGTCAAAAAAGCCCCATCCCGGCAAATGGATTACTCCTCCCGAATAACATTCCTCGTCAGAAGAGACTTCAGCATTGTCTGGAATAAAGCAGAAAGGGTCTAAGCACCTCGTAGCTCCAGAATTACAATACACGGATTGGGCGTCAAACCAGCAACCGCAATTTTTTTCCTGGCATAACCTAACAATATAATCGCTGTTGAACAACTCCTCATGGCTGGGTGCAGGCAAATAGGTAGGATGTAAAATTTCAGCCTGCTGAAACTCTTCGAACCCTACATCCCAAAAATTACTACTCCAAAATTTTCTTTCGCTCGTTGCGTAAAAAGTATTGGCTTCATCTGGCAAAAATTGCATCCAGGCAGTCTGCGAACAGCCATATTGATCTGTCACCTTACAATTGTACGTCCCATAAAAACCATCTGGAATATCAATGTACTGGGCACCGGATAAAAATTGGTAAGGGTTCCACCTAAAGGCCCCCATTATTGGGCTATTTAGGCCAGGCCCTGTCCACTCGATAATAAACTCAACATTTGGTTCTGCACCGTACGAATATATGTTGTCAAAACCTAATCGTTTTTGTCCGTTTTCCGAGTCACATTGATTGTTCGCTCCCAAAACTATCGTAAAATCAGGGCAAGAATCCTTGATGGTAAAGCATTTTTCTTTTTGCCTTCCGCAATCGTCTTCTACTACAACACAATATTCTCCTGCCTCCAGATGGGTTATATCCTGGTTTGTGCTGGAATAAGCATTTGGCCCCGTCCAGGTAAAGGAGTATGGGGGATACCCGCCGGCAATCTCAATACGAATTGCCCCTCCTGTACTTGTCAAATCCGGGATAATGCTTCCAACAGGAGCATTTATTTGAAGAGGCCCTTCAGATGAGAATGGGCAAGCAGGAAGTATAAAGCCGGCAGATGAATGACATGATGTTATCAAATCCGTCACCGTCACTGAATATGACCCACCCGACAACCCTTCATTAAGTGCCGTGGACACTCCATTAGACCACAAAATATTGTAGTCCGATGAATTGGAAACTTCAATTTCCAGGAAACCATCTCCAAAATCCTGATTGGGGTTTAAGGGATTTATTGTAGCCCCTTGAAACCCAGCCAATGTTATTTCAGGAGCCGCCAGGCTTTCTACCTCGAATGAATAAACCCGCTCACACCCCCAGCTGTTGACCAGGGTGAGAGAATAGTTGCCAGCCGACAAGCCGGTTAGGCTATTGCTGAAAAACCCACTGTGGGCTTCCCACACTGTCCCGTCGCTCCAGGTAAGGGTATAGGGCGAACCAGTGTTTATTCCAGATTCATCCACAAAAGTAATAGAAATTTCCCCGTCGGAACCTTCGCCGCAAGCGTGGGTGATTTTTTTCGTAAGCGCCGGTTGAAACAACGCGATTTCAAAGGAACGGCTAATTTCACAACCAAACCTGTTCGTCACAATTACGGAATATACGCCAGGTTCTAAATTTTCGGCATCCTCGGCAGTTGCCCCATTGCTCCAGGAATATGAAAAGGGCCCGGCCTCCTGTTCTCCTCCTACCGTAATATCGATAGCCCCAAGGCTGCCTTCTCCACAAAGGTTGGTTTGCGCACTTTCGGTTATCTGAAAAGAGGGCGGCCCGTTAACCTGGCTGATGTTGGCCGTAAAATTGACCACCCGCCCGCAACCGTCGGTTAAAGTGATGTCATAATTTCCGGAACTCAACTCTTCGATGAAAACCGGGCTGGAAAAAACAGTTGTGCTGCCAGACACTGTCCCCCCGGAACTAACCCATGAGGCTTCATAAGGGCCTTCCCCGCCTGTGAATGGAATAATTGCCGACCCGGTATTAGAAACACATATTGCGCCTTCGGTTACTATGCCGCCCTCATTTATGTCCATTGGTTCGTAAATTTCCGGTATATTAATGTTAAATACCTGCGCGGGCCCGCAACCGTCAGTTAAAGTAATGTCATAATCTCCGTATCTCAATCCCTCGATGAAAACCGGGCTGGACAAAATAATTGTGCTGCCAGACACTGCCCCGCCGGAACTAACCCATGAGGCTTCATAGGGGACTTCCCCTCCTGTGAATGGGATAATTGCCAAGCCAGTGTTAGAAGTACATGTTGTGCCTTCTATGACAATGCCGCTCTCATTTACTGCCAACGGTTCATATATGTCTGGCATGGTAAGGCTGAATATCCCTGTGGAATTGCACTGGCCGGTAATGGTCACTGTATATGTTTCTCCTGTAATGAGGCCTTCGGTGCAAAGGTCTTCTCCTCCATTTGACCAGGAATAGGCAAACGGCGGCAGCCCTCCGGAAGGGGCGACGCAAGCCACCCCTTCTCCTTGTGGTGTTGACGGGCAATCTGCCTGAAGAAAATGAGGCGTGCCTTCCAAAGGGTCGTTCCCCAAAGAAATGATAGGGACATTGATCGCCTGGGTGAAATTTATGGTTCCACAATCCAGGTAAATTATTTTGATACTGATAAGGTGATCGCCTTCCGGCAAATTATTGATACACGATGAATTCTCCCCGAGCGCCTGGCCATCGAGCGTCCAGTAGGCTTGTACGTCTTCGGCAGTGAACCCATTATAGAAGGATAGACAAGCTGAGCCGATGCTTTCTCCGGGGCAGGTTGGGCTAACATCAATAACAACGTGGCCGAGATCGGAACAAAAAGTGAAACACTGCTCCATGACGCAACCATTTTGATCTCTTACCATCACACAATATTTCCTTCCCACCAAACCTTCCAGCTCCAGAACCGCCCCTTCGGCGGAAAAACCAGGTTTATCGGGCTGCGTCCATTTAATCAAATAATCCCTATAAGGAAAAGGCTCGCCAATAATCCTCACGCTTAGCTCTTCCAGGGCCATATCATAAATAATTTCAATATCAAAACACGGCATTTGCAAAACATGGACATTGTCTCCTCCAGCCAGGATGCCGGGCGGCCAGGTGCAGTTTTCCCGAATTAAAGGCAGTTCTACGCAATCGTGCAAATTACGGGTGTAAGCCCTTAAGTCCAGGAGTGGGTTGTTATACAAATCGATGCCCGTAAATAACAACTCCTCCTGTATAGTTCCATTTTGTATTATCGAACTTGAGGCCCAGTTTGGAGAAAAACTATAGGTCAAAGGAGCAGTTTCAGACCATCCCCCGCCACCTGCTTGTGCATTGGGAAAAAACAGGACTATATCAGCAAGTTCGACATTGGAGGTTGCCAGGATGGTTATTTGTACTGCATCCGCCTGAATGGCGTCAAAAACTTCAGCGGTAATCTGAACGCTTTCATCCTTTACATACTTCAGGCATCCGGCTGCGGTACGCATCCATTCTCCTTTGTATATAGTTGTTTCCTGTCCTGAAGCATCTTCCACCAGGACTTCTGCTTTCCGGATGTAAGGATACTCTGTTTCCTCCGTTTCCACCGCCCAACACCCACTCCCCACACACCCCACCCCATCCGTCACCGTGGCGCAGTACTGCCCGGCGGGCAGGCCGGTGAGATGCGGCCCATTTTCACTGATCTCCCCATTGGGCCCGGACCAGGAATACCCCAGGGCCTGTGGGCCGCCGGCGCCGCTGACGCTGAGGCTTACCGTTCCGTCTGGCTCGCCGGCGCAGGACATAGGGGCGGTGGTTGCGCTGATCGTTATGCCCGGGCCGGAAGGGGCCGTCACGGCTGTTTCCGCTGTGCAGTTGTTGGCGTCGGTTACGGTTGCCTGATAGGTGC
>JACJXZ010000040.1 GCA_020636375.1 Lewinellaceae bacterium
CTATATTGCTATATTGTTATATTGTTGGCGCAGCTCTGTCGCCGTCCGCCGTCTGCCGTCCACCGTCCACCGTCCACCGTCCACCGTCCGCCGTCCACCGTCCACCGTCCACCGTCCGCCGTCCACCGTCCGCCGTCCGCCGTCCACCGTCCACCGTCCGCCGTCCACCGTCCGCCGTCCACCGTCCGCCGTCCACCGTCCACCGTCCACCGTCCACCGTCAAAACCTAGTAATCCCGGAACACGCGGCCGGCGTTGCGGTTGAAATTGTCCAGCACTTCGGAGCCGCCGAAGTAGTCCGAACCCTGGATTTCGTTCGGCGCGTCGCGGTACAGTTCGCGCTGCCACTGCGGGTTGTTCAGCTCGCCGAAGGCGGTGGAGTGCAGCAGCTGGTAGTCGTCCGGTGCCAGGGAGGGGTTGTAAAAGATGAACTTGACGTTGTTCTGGTTGGTTCGCGGGAACTCGTAGTACGTCCAGATTTCGTAGGGCGGGGCGCTGGGTTCCTGGTCGCGGTTCTCGATATCGTCCGGCTGGCCGTATTTGAGGTAGATGTAGCCGCGGTCGGTCTCGAAGCCGTGGCGGAATCCGGAGTCAAACTGCTGGTCGATGGCGCGGGCCACCTCCATGTATTTCTGGTAGGCGAATTCCGGGTTGTTGGGGCTCTCCTTGGCCCAGAAGCTGAACAGGTAGAGGCGCTGGGCGTTGATGCTGTCGTCGCGGATCATGGCATTGACCATCTCGACGTCGCCCTGCGGCAGTTTGGGGGTCAGGGCGCGCAGGCTGTACTCCAGAGCCTCGGCGTCCAGTTGCTGGACGAACTCCTGCTCCAGGTTGACCTCGCCGGCCAGTTGCAGGGTTTCCAGTTCCCGGTCGAGGAAGGGGTTGCTGCGCTGGAAGAAGATGCGCTTGCGGCTCAGCAGTTCTTTGGCGCGGTTGCGCACCTCGACGATGAGGTTGTAGTTGCCGGAGGGCACCTGGCTGATATCCATCTGCACCAGCAGCGGTATGATGGGCTGCGGTTTCTGTCGTTTGTGGCCGATCATGACCGTCTCGGATTGTCCGTTATCCAGTTTTTCGATGGAATAGCTCACCATGAAATCCTCTGTGAGGGCTTTGTCGGCGTTGTACACCTCGTTGTAAAAGATCAGGGAAGAGGCGTGGCGGCTGTAGAAGTTGTAGGGCAGGGGCTCCATCTGGATGCCGCTTTTGACGAAAGCGTTCGCCGGGTCTTCGGAGCGCTGGTAGGAGGCCAGCAGTACCAGGCCGGACTGCTGCAGTTCCTCTCCGCTGTAATCGAACTCGATCTCCGTTTGGAATTCCTTGGCATTTTCCGGCTGGTTGGCGTCCTTCACGGCGACCACCAGTTCGTATTTGCCGTCGGCCAGGCCGTAGCGCTTCAGGTCGATGAAGTCGAGGGGGCGGCTGGCCACCGGGCTGCTGAGGGTGTACTTGTCGAATTTGACGATCTCCTCGCCCTGCTTGAAAAGGATGACCACCTCTACGCCTGCCTGATAGGTGGAATCGGTAACCGGCTGGAAGCTCACCGACCGGCCGGCGATGTGCAGGTAAATTTCGATATAGCTCTGGGTAGGGCTTTTGAAAGTTGCATAGGAGACGCTGGCGTCCATAGCCGCCAGAGCGCAACTCCACCCCATAAAGAACAGTAAAACAGTTAGGTTTTTCATGGCCGAATGATTTTAGCTAAAGATAAGCGATACTTTTATAAAGCCCGTACACCAATTTGGTGAAAAGTCAGCATTCAAACACTATGTTTGGCAATCTGGGTGCATCGGGGTTTCCGGAGATGATGTGGCAGGATGGGCAAAAGGGTGAAAAACGGCCGGGTACTCTTGTCCGCCCGATTCCGTTTTCAGGAAAAAAACGAAATGAAGCGGCTTTGCCCCAAACCCCTTAAGTAAAACAAGCATTGCGGGAGTTTGGTTGGAGGCGGGGTTTGTGGTTGTGAAATTGCTTGTTGGCCAGGGTGCCCAGCCGGCGCCGGCCTTACTCCTCTCTTACTATCGCTGCCAACTCCCTTTCTTCCTGTAGTACCGCTTTATCCAGCCGCTTGCGCATCTCCATGCGCAGGTAGGCGTACGTCACCGCCGCCGCCAGCACGTCGGAGACGGGGAAGGCGTACCAGATGCCGTCCAGGCCGAAGAAGCGGGGCAGCAGCAACACGAAGGGGATGAGGAAAAAGCCTTGTTTGGTGAGGGTGAGGAACAGTGCCGGGCGGGCTTTGCCGATGGCCTGGAAATAAGCCGCTCCGATCAGCTGAACGGTGATGAGGGGGGTGGCCAGAAAGGTGAGGATCAGGGCGGAGGGCCCCTGTGCCAGCAGTTCCGGGTCGTTGGTGAACAGGCGGACGATCTGTTCGGAGAACAGCAGGATGCCGGTAAACAGCCCCACGGCGATGAGGGTGCCCGAACGGATGGAGTAGTTGATGATATCCCTGACCCGCCCCCACTTCCGGGCGCCGTAATTGTACCCCGCGATCGGCAGGAATCCCTGGGTGATGCCCAGCACCGGGAAATTGGCGAACATCATCACCCGGTTGATGACGCCGTAGATGGCTACTGCCAGCTCGCTGCCGTACTGGAACAGCGAATGGTTGAGCACGATGGTCAGCAGGCTGATGGTGCCCTGCCGGGCGAGGGTCACGAAGCCGATGCTGAAGATCTCCCGAACCAGCGGCGCCTCCAGGATCATGCTGCTTCGGTACAGGCGCAGCTCCGACCGCCCGGAGAAGAAAAACCACAGGGCAAAACCGGCGCTCAGGTAATAGGAAATGGTGGTGGCCCAGGCGGCGCCGGCCAGGCCCATGTCCAGCCAGATGATGAGGATGGGGTCCAGTACCAGGTTGGCCGCCGCCGGCACCATCATGGTGAGCATGGCCATCTTGGGGCGGCCTTCGGCCCGCATCACGTTGTTGCTCATCATGGCCCAGGCCAGGCCGGGAACGCCGATCAGGATGATGTCGAAGTATACCTTGGCCGGCGCCAGAATGTCGCCGTTGGCGCCAAATAAGACCAGCAACGGCTCTTTGAAAAAGGAACCGGCCAGCAGTACGGCCAGGACGATCAGCAGCGTCAGGCTGGCCATGTTGCCGAAGCTGTGGCAGGCCTTTCGGTTGTCGTCCGCCCCCAGGGCGCGCGAAATGATGGAACTGCCGCCCACGCCGATCGCCATGCCGATGCTGGAAATGAAAAAGGAAATGGGCATGACCACCGTAATGGCGGCAATGCCCAGCGTGCCGACAAACCGCCCGACGAAAATGGTGTCGACGATCATGTAGATGGACATCACCAGGATGCCCACCGAGGCAGGGATGGCCATCTTGGCCAGCAGCTGCCCCATGGGCCTGGTCCCGAGTTCTTGTGAGTGGTTCATGTTGATATTGATTGGGGGAATGAAGGAATGATTTTGGCCATCATTCCATCATTCCATCATTCCTTCATTCCTTCATTCCTTCCATTTCCCAGCCCCCACGTATACACCCCCCCCATGACTGCCAGCCAGAGGGCAGCGAAGAGCTCCGGGCGGATACTGGCGCTCCGGGCCTCCTCGAACCCCACCAGCGCCGGCAGGGCGCTTCCCAGGCAGACGGCCAGCAATGCCGCCGGCCAGGACAGCCCATAAACGACATGGATCATCAGGGTGAGCGGCGCGGCGCAACAGAACCCGAGCATCAGGCCAAACGCCATGCCCTTCATGCCGGCACCCTCCGGGCCCGCGACAAACAGCAGCAGAAACGCCGCAGCGATGGCCAGAGTGGCGAACAGGCTGAACAGGGCCACGCCTCGCACCCGCTGCCTGCCGCTTTCGAAATTCAATAACGAAAAAGGAAGCCCGAAGTTCAGGCCCGGCAGCAGGATGCCCGCCAGCCCCAGATGCCGGTACAGGGATAGTTGCACAGAAAGCCAGCCCAGGAAAAGGATGCACAAAAAAACCAGGAGGATACGCCGGAATGGATTCATGAAATTGAAAACGCCGCTTCTGTGGCAACTGTTCTGCAAAACTATTTTTTACCTTGGGTGTATATTCATTCTGTAAACACTCCAATACATACATGAAGACCCTGCCCAAAACCCCGGAGTTGCTCTCCACCCTCCAGTCCTTCGACACCTTCCAGGACATCAGCCCGGAAGCGCTGCAATGGATGATCGATCAGTCGGATTACAAATTATATGAGGCCGGAGAGAAGCTCTTCTATCCCGGCCAGTCCGTCGACCGCATGCAGGTCATCCTGCAGGGGCGCTACGTCGTGCGCTGGGAACAAAAGGGGGAAACCCGGGAACTGGGCGTCTGGGAAGCCGGCTATATCACCGGCGTGCTCCCCTTCTCCCGCATGAAGGAGGCCCGCGCCATCGGCCAGGCCCTGGAGCCGACCTACACCCTGGAACTCCATAAGGAACACTTCGTGGAAATGGTCAACGTCAGCTACGAGCTGACCCAGGCCCTGGTGGCCGTCATGAGCGACCGCGTGCGGGACTTCACCACCATGCAGTTCCAGAATGAAAAACTCATGGCCCTGGGCAAGCTCAGCGCCGGCCTGGCCCACGAGCTCAACAACCCTGCCTCCGCCATGGTCCGGAATGCGGAAGAGTTGTACAAAAAAGTACACGCCTCGCCCGAGAAGTTCAAATCCGTCATCACCATGCGCATCACCCCGGAACAGACCGACCAGGTGAACTCCATCCTTTTCTCCCGGATCGAACAGGCCAAAAACCTCGACCTCTCCCTTCTGGAACGGGAGGAGCGCATGGACGACATCGCCGACTGGCTGGAGGACCACGGCATCGAAAACGGAGAAGACATCGCCGAGACCTTCGTCGACTTCGGCGTAACGGAAGGCGACCTGGACACCATCCACGACATCGTCGGCGACGGCCCCATCGGCCCCATCATGTGGTGGCTGGAAAGCACCCTCAGCCTGGAAAACCTGGTCAGCGAAATCCAGGAAGCCTCCAACCGCATCAGCAAGCTGGTGAAGTCCATCAAGGATTACTCCCATATGGACCGGGGCGTGGCCATGGAGGCGGTCGACATCCACGAGGGCCTGCGGTCCACCCTTACCATGCTGAAGCATAAATTTAAGTCGAAAAATATCCAGCTGGTGAAAAACCTGGCCCCGGAGCTGCCCAACGTCAAAGGTTTCGCCGGAGAACTCAACCAGGTGTGGACCAACCTCATCGTCAATGCCATCGACGCCATGGCACCGGGCGGGGAACTGTCCGTGCATACCTATCCCGACCGCGAGTATGTGCGCGTCGACATCACCGACAACGGATCGGGCATTCCCGAAGACATCCAGACCCGTATCTTTGAACCCTTCTTCACGACCAAAGCCATGGGAGAAGGCACCGGCATGGGCCTGGATATCGTCAGGAAGATCGTGAACCGCCACAAAGGCGAGATCGATGTGGAATCCCGGCCGGGGAAGACGACGTTCAGCTTGTGTTTTCCGGGGGACAAATAGCGTGCATTCGTGTATTCGTGTAATTGTGCATTCGTGCATTTGTGAGGGCGCTCCAGAAAGTCCCCCAAATGAGTGGATTAGTGAGGGACTGAATGAGTGAATAAATATAAAATATGTAGTGTCTGGCAGAAAACGCCAGTTTTCGCCATTTTCTCCTTGCGCGGTACTGCCCGGCCGGTGGGTGGCAGCTCTGCGGCAGGGTGAGGCCGGCACAAAACAGGCGATTTTACCCAGCGATTTTCATTTTGTGCCTCCTCAGGCACACATTTTCGGCTTTTTGGGCATAGCTCACCCACCTTTCTGTGGAAAGCCAGCGGTAAACGCACTTATTTTTAGGCCGCCCGGGACATCTTGCCCGGCCGGACGACAGTTTCGAGCAGGCCCTGCTCCATCACCAGCTTGCCCAGCCGTTTGAGGTTGTAGGACAGCACTCCCAAAGCGACATATTTCTTGAACCCGTCCAGGCCTTTATCCGGCACCCGGTTGGCGCCGCTATGCTCCAATTCATTGATATTTGATTCTACAGCGCTGTGTTTTTTGCGCAATGCCACGAACGTTTTGGCGCTTTCTTCAGCTTCCTGTTGCGGCGTTTTTTTCCCTTTTTTGGGCATCACTACGTGCTCAAAGTCCTCTTGCAAGGCCTTCTTGGCCAAAGCGGAGAAAAAACCTCTGTCAAAACTAATACTATTCAGCGCATAACCTTCGCTGAAGCGCTCCTTGACACGCTTGGCCAGCGCAATAGGCTGGGCTTTGTCTCCCTGCCCCACCAATACTTCATGGTCAACAATGAATTGAAATTGGTCCGTTGTTATCAGGGTATTGTGGCCCAGCTCCACTTTCTTATTATGTTTCCCTTTTTGTATCCACTCCACATGAGGCTCAAAAATAGAAAACACTTTTTCTTCATGAGGGATTATTTCTCCTTTAATAATACGGCGCTCTACCAAACCGATATGCTTTTCCAGCATCTCATGGTAATAGGATAAAGCTTTTAATAATGCGCCAAGCTGAATATCTGCCAGCGCTAAGGGCAACAATTCCTTATAGCTTTGCTCTACGCGCTGGCTCAATTCCCGGCTGCGCTGCAAATATTTTTCAGCCGCTTTTTTCAACCGCTCCTTATATCCCTTCCCTTTCTTTTGATGGATATTAGCGGTGCGCCGGTAAACCCGCTTAATAATTTTATGCCAATGCTTGTGCTTGCGCCAGCCGGGCAGGGTAGTGTGCTTTAATATTAATCCTATCGTGTCCAGGCATTTGCGGTTGCAATCCCATAATAAATTAATATCAGTTGGAAAATGTATAGTGCTTTCCACCGCGTAAGTGTCGGCCTTCAAATTTAATTCAATATTTTCTTCGCTTTCGTTTTTTTTTAATTGGTGGCCCGCTTTAACCACCACTTCGCTGATCTCCTTTAAAGTTTTCTCGTCAAGCAATGCGATATTATCTTTCAGCGTTTGCAGCTCGTAATATTTGCCTTCGCCAAATACTTGCCGGGTATGTACCCCCAGGATGCCGCGCACCACTTGGTGGTGGTTGGCCAGGTCGTAAACGGTGTCATAGTCCGCATCCAGGTTTAGCCGCATTGTGCCCAGCACCAATATCTCCCACAAGCTCATGCCTAAACGGCCCGTTGCTTTTTTACCCCCCAAAACCTTCTTTTCAAGAATCTCGAAAACCACCTCATTTAGATAGGGAGTGACAAAAATGTATTGCAAGCCTGCCAGCAGTTGGGGAAGCTCATGTCGGCTCTTGCCGTCTATTTTTACATCCGGGATCAGTTGGGCGTCCAGTTCATTTTGCTGTTCGAAGCGCTTTCTCATCAGGGGAAAATTTGAATGTTTGGCGAATAACAAATTAGTTAAATCTTTCATGTAATTGAAAAACAATGCTTTACGCATTCAACTCTCCCGAATATACGAATAATTCATCAACTTTTATAGCACTGGATGTCGATTTTTTTGAATTTATTTCTCTGAAAATCAGTTAGTTGTGCATGGGGCTTTCGTTTTCTGCCAGACACTA
>JACJXZ010000041.1 GCA_020636375.1 Lewinellaceae bacterium
TTTGTCCATATTACTTCACTCCCCTCCCCCATCATACCCCTCCACCACACCCAGCAGCAACTCCGAATACTTATAAATATCCTCCAACCCTTCGATCGGCACCTTATGCCCGTTCTTATGCTCATCGAACAGCTCCAGGTAGCGGTTGCTCGTGTTGAAGTGCAGCCGGCAGATTGGCTTTCGGTTGTTGTCATCCAGCAGCACGCTGAGATGGAACGCGAATGACGCGGATTCGGCGCCTGCCTGCCAGCCCGATAGGTATCTGCTGCCGGGCAGGCAGGGATTTTCGCGGATCCCTCTACCCCTTCCTCTTCGCCCTCACCTTAATCGAATACGTGGTCACGATCCCCGCTGTAATGGTGGTGATCAGAAAATCCCCGAAGTTGAACCTCGTGACCACTTCACAGTCGCCGTCCGAAGGGGTGTTGACGTTGGTCCGCCCGGCGGGCAGCAGCCCCCAGAACAGCCATACTTGTTTTCCTTTGGCATAGGTATATTCTTCGCCTTGTATGGCCTGGAAGTTGCCTACCGGCGTTTTGGTAGTCATGCAGGAGGCGGTGAAGAGAGCGAGGCAAGCCAGGAGGGCCAGTTTGGAAAGAGCGGTTGCCAGAGCTTGTTTGGAGGTGGCGCTTTTCAAGCGAACCTGCCTGCTCGCCAGCGCCCGCTGGCAGGCAGGAATGCCAGGTTTCAGGTTCTCAGGAAGGCATTTTTGAGGTTCATGACAGCGCTATGGATCGAAAAAATGGCGAAATGAGCCTGCCGGCCAGCGAGCCTGCCGGCCATGCTGGCACAGCAGGCGGGCTGGCGAACAGGCAGGGTTCCGAAAAATGGTATTTGCAGCCAAAATAGCTTGCCCCGTACACGTAGTGTCGGGGGCCACCGCCAAACAAGCTCTTAGGGCTTGCAAAACAATAAGCACTCCATTTAGACTCGTTCTTTTGCGCGCTAACCGCGTTGCCAAGCCTCGCCGTAGCTCCGGACCTCGGCGTGAGCTCGGTCGAACGCTATGCCTACGTTTGTCGCCCCTGCCTGCTCGGTCGCGTCCTCGCGGGCAGGCAGGTTGTTAGCGCACAAAATAACTTCGTCTATTCTGGACCACTTATTATTTTGCAAGCCCTTAAGCCGGCAGACAACTCGAAGTTGTCAGCTGACGTGCCCCCTTTGAACTGACAACTTCGAGTTGAGCTACCCCACCTACTCAAAAACCACATCATCCAGAAAGATCTCCTGCGAAAAGCCGTCGCTCGATGAGAAAAGTACCAAACCCGAACGGATGCAGCTCAGGTCCACCTTTTTGGTTTTGATGGCGTATTGCTTCCATTCCGTGGTTAATACCACGTCCACCGACTTCTTGCCGGAGTCCGGAAAGGGCTTGTCTTTGTCGATCAGGCCGAAGCCGACGGTGGCTTTTACGCCGTCCATGCTGGCCTTTGCCCGGAAGCGGAAGGTTTCGGCGCCCGTCAGGTCATACCCGCCGAGGATATCGCCCCAGTCGTTGGCCGGGTCTACAAACGCGAGGCCGTACCAGTTGTTTCTGGCCTTGTAGCTGATCTTGATGCAGGTATTTTCGGAATCTACGCCTTCGGTGTGGTCCAGGCTTACCTCCATGGCTTCGTAATTCCCCATGTACCCGGAGGGGATGTAGGGCAGGTCGCCGTTGTCTTTGTAGACGTAGAACGGAAGGGTGGCTTTGGGCACCAGGTATTGGTTTGCCCTGGCCTTTTCGTCGGCAACCACCATGGAGGCGGAGGCCATGCCTACGTTGTTGTAGGTGTCTTTGACGGCAACATAAATTTTGGCCGGGCCGTCTACCTGGGGCAACCGGACTTCAATGCCGTCCGTTGCGTTGCCCCGGTATTGCAGCGGAAGCACCTGGTCCCGCCGTTTCCGGCTCCCGGTCCGTTGGTTGTAGTAGAAGCGAATCTCCAGCGCTTCGTTTTCTGCGTCCGAAACTTTTAAATCCACCGGCGCCCAGGTTCCGCTTTCCATTTCCGTGCCCGGCAGCCCGAAAGTTTCGATCCGGGGCACGTCATTGGCCGGTTTCTGGCCGGTATAGGCTTCCCGGATGGCCCAGTACGGGGGCCGGAGCATGCCCTTGAAATGGGTGAAAAACCAGATGGAACCGAAATCGGCCCCGTTGGCATAGTGAAAAAAATAAACGCCCAGGCAGGAGGGCTCGCTTTTGATCCATTGGGCGTAGCCCCGGGCGATGGCGTCGTATTTTTGCTGGTCGGTTGGCTCTGCTTTCACCCCGTTTTCATCCGCCGGCATATCCCATTCTCCCGTGGCGCCGAATTCGGTGATGATGTAGGGCTTATCGATCCCCCGCTTCTCCATCTCCGCCGCCAGGTAGGCCGCGCCGGCACCGTAGATGTTCAACCCGTAGATGTCTATGGATGGAACGTATTTTTGCCACCAGTCCAACCCGAAGGTCCAGGCTTCTACCGAGGCGACCGGATGGTTGGGGTCCAGTTCTTTGATCCTGCGGCAGATCCTTTCCAGCAGCTTTGAATAGGCTTCCTTTTCGGCGTCGGTGGCCGTATTGAGGTAAACTTCGTTGCCGACGCCCCAGGCCAGCACGGCCGGGTGATCTTTGTAGGCCTCTACGGTACGGACGGCACTGGCGTACATCTCCTCCATGCCTTCGGTATCTTCCAGGTAGTCAAACCGGTCGTCGTCTTCCATGCCGGGGCGGCCGTGCCGCATCCAGATGCCCACCATTGCCTTGATGCCGTATTGGTGAGCCGCATCGAGCAGTTGCCCGGTATGCTCATCCGTCCCCCAGGTGCGGATGGTATTCACGCCGAGGGATTGCAGCTCCTGAAAATGAGCGTCGTAGTTGTCCGCATCTTCACCGTACCCAAAGCACGCGCCTTTGACATCGAAGGGTTTCCCGTCGACCATCAGGGCCCACCCTGTATCGGTTTTTTTGACGGCCGTCTGGGCGTTCACAGCCAAACCGGCGGCGCTGAGGAGCAGTAGCAGGGGTATTAATTTTTTCATCTTTTCGGATTTTTTCTCATTATAACGTTTTGGTAGCTACTAGTGCTTGCTTACCGGTACAGCCCGAAGAGCCTGCTCCGGCGCATGCCGGAGGCTAATATATCTTAGCACGGGGCATCGCCCCGTGCGGTATAAGGAGGGCCGCCTACGGCCTGAAGGGCCAAAATAATTTGCCGGCAAGGCCTGGCTTTTATGTTGCCTTTTCAGGGCGCTTCCAAATGCTATGCCTATTGACACGGGCGTTGCCCCATGCTAAATTAACGTGAGGTTTGAGGTTAAGGCTGAGGCTGAGAGCAAAAGATGGCCGCCGCAACCCCGGCATTTTCTGGCAAGTATGCCTCGAGCCTGGCTTGCCGTAGACTCCCGGCCGCCAAGGTCCTCAACCTTAACCTCAACCTCAACCAGCCTCTGTTCGCTGAATGATAACACATCCAGGTCAAACCTCACGTTATTTCAACATATTTCTATTATATTTCGGCAATATGAAATTCGAAGATTACAACTTTGACCCAAAAGTAAAAAAGGGCCTGGCCCTTATGGGGTTCAAACGCCCCACCGACATCCAGTACAAATCCATTCCCAATATCCTCAACGGGGAAGACCTGCTGGCGGTGGCTCAGACCGGCACCGGCAAAACGGCGGCCTTTGCCATTCCGGTCATCGACCTGATCTATCAAAAAAAGAAGAGCCGGAAAAGGGCGGGGGGCGTGGCCTGCCTGGTGCTGGCCCCCACCCACGAGCTCGCCGTGCAGATCGGGGAGGCCTTCAGCGCCATCGCCAAGTACACCCCGGTAAAAACCGTAGCGCTGATCGGCGGGGTGGATCAGGATCCGCAAATCCAGCAACTCCAGGAGGGCGCAGATATCGTCGTGGCCACGCCCGGCAGGATGTTCGACCTGATCAGCCAGGGGCACCTGCAAACCCATTCTATAGAAATACTCGTCCTGGACGAGGCTGACCACATGCTCGACCTGGGCTTCATCCAGGACATCCGGGACCTGATGCGCAAGCTGCCCAGGAGGAGGCAGACGCTCTTCTTTTCGGCCACCATCAACGACAAGATCAAAAAGGTGGCCTACTCCCTGGTCAAACAGAACGCCATCCGCATCCAGCTGTCGCCCAAAGACCCGGTCGCAAAAAACATCGACCATGCCGTCCTGTTTGTGGAGGCGGGCCACAAGCGCTTTTTCCTGGAAAGGGTGATCGTTGAAAACCCCGATGCCAAGGTATTGGCCTTTGTGCGGACTAAAGTCCGGGCCGAAAGGGTCGCCAAAGCTATGGAACGGGTGGGCATCCCGGCGCTGGCCATCCACGGCGACAAAGACCAGGAGGGCCGGTCGGAGGTCCTCCGGCAGTTTAAAACAGGAGAAACGAATTTGCTGATCGCCACGGACGTGGCCGCCCGGGGCATCGACATCCCCGACATCGAGATCGTGATCAACTACGACCTGCCCGAGGAGCCGGAGAATTACGTACACCGGGTTGGCCGCACGGGCAGGGGAAAGCGCCGGGGCAACGCTTACTCCTTCTGCTCGGAAGAGGAAAGGAAAACGCTGGCCGAAATCCAGGGCTTCCTCGACAAGGAGATCAAAGTGCTGGAAATCGACAAGTTCGAATATTCCGACACCATCAACATAGAACGGGACCGGACGAATGACTACCGGGCGCTGATTGAGGAAATTGAGGCGTTTGAGGACAGGAAGAAGAAAAGGAAAAGGAAAAAATGAGGCAACTATTCAGGTGTTGAGGTGTTTCGGTGTTTCGGTGTTGAGGTGTTGGGGCATACCGGGGTACGTTGTCCTGATGAATGCTGAGCATTGTCAGGATGTTGACCGCAAGCGTCAGCATTTGTTGACGGTTTGGCCCTGGGCCCGCCGGAACAATTGGGTTACCTAACTGACAACTAACAACGAGATTGTTCAGGAATGCGTGTCCGCCCCCAAGTTTTGAACCGCTGAGGTACGCAGTCTTTCTCTGCGGCGCTCCGCGCCCCTGTGTTTTTTTAACCGCAGGGGGCGCAGGGAGCCACAGAGGAAAAGCGGCGTGTGGCCTCTCCGGGGGCGTTGCCTATACAGCATGCTGCTTGCACAGCGAAGCTGCTATACTCTTCTCTGCGGTCCTCTGCGCTCACTGCGGTTTTACAAACATATAAGGAACGGGGTTGTGAAGAAAGTCCCTCGGGAGGATAGCAAACTGATTTATTGAGATTTTTTAGGATTCGTTAAGATCACTTGTCTTGTGGTTTGCGATCTTAAAAAATCTTAATTTATCCTAAAAGATCAGTGTGCTATACCTTTTTGCACAACCCCGGCATCTGCGGTTTGAGTAACCTGTCTGCCTGCGGCACAGCCTGCCTGCCATTACTGCCAGGTAGGCAGGCAAGCGGGAAGACACAGCGTCCTGAACAGTCCCCTAACAACCGACAACAGCACCGGGCAAGCTTCCGCCTTCTCTCAGCCGCCGTAGCTTCAGCGAAGGAGACCGACTTCCCCCTGTCCACCCTTTGTCCACCCCCTGAAATTGCGGCTTTGCGCCGGTAAGCATAGGTTTGCACAAACAAAAAAATTGAATACCTATGTTAAGACCAGCATTCATCCTTCCCCTGTTCATTTCCGTACTGATGGCCTGTTCCTGCAATAAGGAAGAAGCCGAAGGGCCCTCCACCGAAGACGCCAGGACCTTCAACCAAAAAATGGAAAGCCTGAACCCGTTCACTCAGCCCGAGGAAATCGCCGAGCCTGTTGTCCAGGAAACGAGCGACGCGGTCCAGAACCCCGCCGACCCCTCCCTGGAATGTTACACCACCACTTACAAGGTAGCGCCCGGCTTCGACGAGATGCTCGCCCTGGACCCCACCACCGACGTGATCTATCCCGGTGCCATGCTGTTGGGGGCATCCATCCCGACGGGCGAATACATCCCCATCATAGCCGACCGGGCGCCGATCACGCTGTCCATCTCCCTGCAGAACCTCAGCGGCAGCCCGGTGGTGGAGATCGAGGACCCCAAGCTGTCTACCGTCCGCACTGGCATCAAGTCCATCCTCGACCAGGAAGTAGCGTCCGCTACGCCGGCCAAGCTCAACTTTGAAATTTCGGAGGTCTATTCGGAACAACACCTGAAGGTAGCCCTGGGCGCCAACTACCGCTCGGCGGGCAACAGCGTGTCGGCGGCATTCAACTTCAGCCAGTCCACCTACAGCAACAAATTCCTCATCAAATACCTCCAGACGTACTACACCATCGACATGGACCCGCCCGCCGACCCGGCCGACCTCTTTAAGCGTTTGCCGGAAACCAGCGCCTTCGGATCGGCCAGCCCGGCCTATGTGGCCTCTATGGCCTACGGCAGGATGGTGCTGTATACGGTAGAGACGAACCGCAGCTTTACCGAGGTGAACGCCGCCTTCAGCGCCGCCTTTGCTTCCGGCGACGGGTCGATCGATACCGACTATCAGCAGACCATCGCCGCGTGCAACATCAAGGCTGTCGTCATCGGGGGCTCTGCCGCCGCCGCCGCCCAGATCGTCAACGGCCCGGCGGAGGTGTACAACTATATCGCCGAGGGCGGCAACTACTCCAAAGAATCGCCCGGCGCGCCCTTGTCCTACAAACTGCGGTACCTCAAAAAAGGCACGCCGGTAGCTACCGTCGTACTGGCCTCCGAGTACCAGGTGCGCACCTGCGACCTGGCCTACCCGAAATACCGCATCCGGATCACATCCCTGAAGTGCAACGACTGCCCCGAGGTCGGCGACCCCGAGATTTACGGCCGCATCACGGGCCGGGCCTACGTCAATGGCAGCGCCACGGGCCCCAAGGCGGAGTGGAAACGTTCCAGAGACGACGCCTGGGAGATCCACGAGGGCCAGGAGTATGGCCTGAGCATTTCAGCCGACCCCGAATTGTACCGCCCGGACTACAATACGGATTACATCAAGGTGGATGGCTGGCTGAAAGAAAGGGATGCGGGCGACGACGACGACCTGGGCGCCGATTCCCACATCATCAACCTGAAGGACATTAAGCTGAATGTCCCCTACCCCGGCATGCTCACCTTCAGCGGGAACGTGGATGTGAAGTATACGCTGGAGCGGTTGCGGTGATCATTCACTCCCATGCGCATCAGGCTGATGGGTTGAAACCCGGGAGGTGGACTGCTCTTATGGGTAGAACCCGCCCGGTGAACTCCCCCCCGGCTAAGCGGAAGCCAGGCGCCCCCTCTCTTGTGTTGCTTGCAATCAAAGGGAAGAGAGGGGGCAGGGCAACTTGCTCTGA
>JACJXZ010000042.1 GCA_020636375.1 Lewinellaceae bacterium
TACGGTCCGCTTATCCGGGCTTGCCAACGGGCAGGAGGCCGAGCTGGGGCCCGGCCAGCGGGGTACCTGCCGCCCGGGCGCCCAGCTGGAAAAAATTGACTCTCCGGCGCTCAACGCCCACTCCTGGCGCACTCAGCGCCTCCAGTTCCGCGACACCCCCCTGGGGGAAGCCCTGCCTTGCCTGGAACGCCACTTCGGCGTGAAGCTGGAACTGGCCAACAACGAAATAGCAGGCTGCGGCATCACTATGAAATTCGAGGATTTTACCCTCCCCGAAGTTTTTCAAGCCCTGGAGCTTATCTTCAGAGTGGAGGTTCAGGAAGTGAAAGGAGGGTACGTGCTGAAGGGGGGGGGGTGTGGAGCGGCTGGTTTGGAGACGAGATAGAAGAATTCCAGTTTCAGCGCTTCGCAGATTGCTATGCCGGTCAAAATTTTCTCCAAAGATCAGGTTATCTTCCCCGCTCCCGACTTTATAATAGAAATCATCTCGCCAAGCAAAGCTGCCAAAGGCCGGGGCGTCAAAAAGCAAGACTATGGGCTTTAAAAAAAATCTTTATTTGACACAAATACTGCCGCCCTCCTGAAAGATGCAGAAAATCGGGCTCCCTACTTTTGAAAAAGCATTACATTTACGAAAAGTAAGGCCTGAAATAATGCACGGCACCCACTGGATAGCATCCACCCTCCTGCGGCTCTTGTTGACGGTTCTCCCAGCGATGGCCATTCCCTTATTGATTCCGGCGCAGCCTGCATATCCCGATCCTGCAAACTGGCATATAGCCCCCCTGCCGGTGGAAGACGAACTGGGCAGCAATGGCATCAAATCCGTCGCCGAAGACCGGCAGGGTTTTCTCTGGCTCGCTTCCAACAATGGCATTGCCCGGTTTGACGGCTATTCTTTTAAAAAATATCCAGCCATTCCGGGTGACAGTACCACGCTGAATCACAGCCGAACCAGTGCCGCATTCGTGGATCACCAGGGGATATTGTGGGTGGGCACCCGGGAGGGCATCAACCGATATGTGCCTGAATGCGACTGCTTCAAGCAGTACAATCCGGCCGGCGCAGCGCCGAACACGGTGCCCGATGGCGAAGTCAATGACATAACCGAGGACGGAGATAACCGGATGTGGGTGGCCAGCCAGCATGGAGGCCTTTACCGCTACGACCGGGAAAAAGACCGATTCGACCGGTTCCTGTACCGCCCGGAAGACCCGGAGAACCTTTCCAATGACCAGGCCAGAGTGTTGCTTTGTGATAAGGACGGCTTCATCTGGGTAGGAACAGGAGAACCCTTTGTCCCATCTATTACCGGCGGCGGACTGATCCGTTTTCACCCCGGGACGGGAAAAGCAAAACGATATTTGCACGATCCGGAGAGCGAACACAGCCTCATCGACAACCGGGTGAGTGCCCTGTTGCAGGATAGCAAGGGGAGGATTTGGGTAGGTTCCTGTAACAGCGGATTGCACTTGTATGATCCCCAAAAAGACGGGTTTATAAGGATGGCGCCCAGCAAATCCGATATCTACGCCCGGCCGGCGGGCATGGCCCCCTGGACTGCCTGCCCCCACATCCGGATTTTGCACGAAGACCAGTGGGGCGGCATCTGGGTGGGCAACTTCAACGGAGGGCTCTATCGCTTCGATGCAGCGGGCGGCGAACCGCGCCTGTTTGCCCACGATCCTAAAAAACCGGACGGCATAACGAACGACCTGGTATGGTCCTTTTTTGAAGACTCCCAGGGCCGCTTCTGGCTGGGCAACATGTCGGGCGGAGGGTATAAGATCGACCCCTGGCAAAAGAAATTCCAGGTCCACTTCCCGGGCGAGAACGTTTCCGCTGTGTTCGAATCTCCTTCCGAACCTGATGTGGTCTGGCTGGGGCTTTGGGAAAAGGGCGTTTGCCGGTGGGATCGCAAAACCGGCAATTACCAGCATTTCCATAAGGGTTCGCCGGCAGAAAACGGCCCGGCGAGCAATGTCGTTTTTCGCTTCTATGAGGACAGCGAAAACAATCTGTGGCTGGCGACGGATAACGGGCTGAGCCTTTATGACCGCCGGGCGCGCCGGTTCATCCACTTTCCGGTTACAACTCCTGCCGGTGAAGCGGTGAGTATTTTGTCCATCCATGAAGGCCGGGAAGGTATACTGTGGCTGGGTTCCTGGGGCCAGGGCCTGTACGCATTCGACCGGAAGAGCGGGTCGCACGAACATTTCGCTTTGCCATATATCGGTGGCAAGGAAAGCAATACCTATAACCAAAGCGTCTATGCCGTACACGAAGATTCCCGGGGCCGTCTCTGGCTGGGCACCTGGATGGAGGGTTTCTATCATTTCGATCCGGAAACTCATGTTTTTTCCCGGCATTTAGAGGGGATTGGCGTCAGGGGTATCTACGAGTACGAGCCGGGTAAATTCTGGCTGGGCACCGGAGATGACGGGGTGATCGAGTATGCTCCTGAACAGGGTATCCTGCGTTCCTTTAATACTCAGGACGGCCTTTCCGGGAATAAGGTGTACTCCATTCTGGAAGATAAGGATCAGGTATTGTGGATGAGTACAAATCAGGGTATCAGCAGTTTTGACCACCGTACGGAAACCTTTGTAAAATACGACAAAGAAGATGGGCTGCCCTCCCTGGGGTATTATGATTTCAGCGCATTAAAAGCCTTTGACGGCACTTTTTTCTTTGGCTCCTTCAAAGGCTTGGTTAGTTTCCGCCCGGAACAAGTTCTCAAACATTTTGCCCCACCAACCATGAACATTCAGGATGTCAGGATATTTGACAGATCCTACCGGAAAGGAGAAGTGGATTCTACCTTCACCTGGCTTCCCGAACTGCCGGAGCAGTTGGTATTGCCTTACAATCAAAATGAACTGACTTTTGAATACGTTGGCCTGCATTATACAGCGCCTGCGCTCAACCAATACCGCCACCGCCTGCTCCCCTATGAGCAGCAGTGGATCGAAGCAGGCGACAAAAGGGCTGCCCGGTATACCAACCTCAGCCCGGGAGAATACCAGTTTCAGGTGGTCGCCAGCAACAGCGACGGCCTTTGGGCGGAAATCCCGACAACCATTGGTATTCGGATTCTGCCGCCCTGGTGGCAAACCTGGTGGGCCCGCTTGCTGTATGTACTGGTAGCCGCTTCGGCACTTTACGGTGCCTACGCTTACCAGAAACGCCGCTGGGCATTACAGGCCTCCCTGCAAAGAGAACTGGAAGAATCCCAACGCCTGAAAGAACTGGACGAGTTCAAGAGCCGATTCTACGCCAACATCACCCACGAATTCCGCACTCCGCTCACCGTTATCGAGGGGCTGGCGGACCAGATTCGGGAAAACCCGCGCTGGAAGGCCGCCGAATATACCGCCCTGATTAAAAGCAACAGCCAAAAACTACTGCAACTCATCAACCAAATGCTGAGCCTCTCCAAACTGGAGGCAGGCAGGATGGAGCCCCACTACGTTCAGGGGGATATTATCAAATACCTGAACTACCTGATCGAATCGTTCCACTCCCTGGCCATCAGCCGGAAAATCAACCTTTCTTTCTACTCGCCAGCCGATAGCCTCCTCCTGGATTACGACCCTGAAAAGTTTCAGCAGGTGGTGAGCAATTTGATTTCCAACGCCATCAGGTTTACCCCGGAATTCGGGAAAATAAAAGTAGTGGCCAAAGAGGTTTCAGAAGGAAGCGACAGGTGGCTGGACGTGAGCGTACAGGATACGGGAATGGGCATTGCTCCGGAAAAGCTGCCGTATATTTTTGACCGCTTTTTCCAGGCCCATGCCCTGGGTTCTTCCCAACCTCCCCAGAGGGGGGAGGAGTCCGCAAATCTCCCTCCTCCGGGGGGGCTGGGAGGGGCTGGCACTGGTGCCGGCACCGGCCTCGGCCTGGCCCTGGCCAAAGAGCTGCTCGGCCTTATGGGAGGGCGTATCGCCGTAGAGAGCAAACCAGGCGAAGGCGCCTGCTTCACCTTCCGCCTGCCGGTTCGGAATAACGCTGAAATGGAAACCGGCAGGCCTTCACCCCTGCCGGTTGTTCCCGTCGCGCATGAAACGGCTGCTCCTGTTGCCGCCGGCGGCCTGAGCACAAGCGCTCCCTCTGTCCTGATCGTGGAAGACAACCTGGACGTCATCTACTACCTGCGTGCCTGCCTGGATGACCGGTACCTGGTCCTGGAAGCCCGGAACGGCCGGGAAGGCATGGAAAAAGCCCGGGAAACCGTCCCTGACCTGGTGGTCAGCGACGTGATGATGCCGGAGATGGATGGGTTTGAGTTCTGCAAAGCCCTGAAGGCAGATGAGCGCACCAGCCATATTCCCATTGTTTTGCTGACGGCGAAGGCTACCCAGGAAGACAAGCTGGAGGGCCTGGCCCACGGCGCCGACGCTTATCTGGTGAAGCCTTTTCAAAAAGAAGAGCTGCTGATCCGCCTGGAGAAACTCCTGGAGCTGAGGCGAAAGTTGCAGCAAAAATACCAGTCGGCAAGTGGCGATGGCCCCGGGCCGGAGGATGACTTCCTGCGGAAAGTCCGGGAAATTGTTGAAGCCCACCTGGAAGAGCCGGATTTCAGCGTAGAGCAGATGAGCCGGGTGGTGGGCATGAGCCGGGTGCAGGTACACCGCAAGCTGAAGGCGCTGACGGGCCTGTCCGCTTCTCAGTTTATTCGCATTACCCGCCTGAACAGGGCTTATGAATTGCTGAAGGACCCGGCGCTCAACATTTCGGAGGTGGCTTATCAGGTGGGCTTTAAGGATCCTTCTCACTTTTCCCGCGTTTTTTCGCAACAGTACGGAGTGGCGCCAAGCGAGTTGCGGGGCGGAAAGTATTCTGGAAACCTTGGTAAAGGAACGAAGGAATGAATTAATGAGGGACGGAATGAGAGGGTCATCAGTTTTGCCTACGCTACTAGCTTTTATCCAGCAATTTCTCATGAAAAGCGTACACGTATCGCCACTAAAACACAAAGGCACGAAATCCGCACGAAATTTAGTGGGATTTAGTGTTTTGGTGCTTTCGTGGCAGTTTTTCATCACGTGTGCATTCTACATGAGAGATTTCTGCCTTTTATCGCCATGTAACGTCCATTTTATTGAATACCAGAAATTTGTAATAATTAGTTAAAGCCCGGCGTAACGCCCGTACCAGGATTTTTCCTGCCTTTGTAACCCACAGCCATGCTTTTGAAAGCATTATCCGGGCACCTCCGGGCGGAGTAGCGATACCTTGGAGAAAGATATTTTTTCATCTTCCTCAAGCCATTCGCTATGAAGAATTTACTCTTATTGCTTTCCTGCATTTTTATGGTATCCGCTACCACGGCGCAATCCCGCTGGACAGAAGAAGGCCGCCAGTACCTGCTCGACAACCTCCGCCGCACCACCGCTGAACTCGAAAAGGAAGTAGCCGGGATGACCAACGCCCAGTGGCACTTCAAGGAAAACCCCGACAGCTGGTCCATCGCCCAGGTGATTGAGCACCTCGGTATTTATGAAAGGAAATACTATGACGAACGCCGGGTCGTCAGCCTGCTTCCGCCCGAGCCGGAACTGGCCCAAAGCACTCCGCCCGACGCTTATTACCTGGAGTGGATGGCGGAAGAGCAACCGCACAATGCTCCCGCCGCTGACGTCCCTACAGGGTTCATGCAGGGCAAAGACAACTGGGCCTACTTCCTGGCCGGCCGGGAACGGAACCTCAAAATGATCGAAACTACCGACGTGGATTTCCGGGCGTTTTACACCTACCGCAGCAATGGAAAACGCTGGAACCTGCACCAGTTGTACATCATCCTGTTTGCCCATTGTGACCGCCACCTGCGGCAGGTCAGGAGGATAAAATCCCATCCGGATTTTCCCAAAGAGGGTATGGAAGTGAACGAAAAAAGAGAGCTGGCCGTCATCCTGAAAGTGGTCGAAGCGGAGACCGGCTGCTTTTTTGCCCGCGACTACGACTGCTGGAAAGAAAACTGGGTACAGGAAGCGCATGCCTTCCAGGCCTGGAACAACGCCGACGGCACCTTCGACGCCCGCACCGGATGGGCGGCCGTGGACAAAGAGATCGGCGATTACATCAAAAACAACCCTGTAGGCCCTGCCAAAACCAGCCACCCGAAAGTGATCCGCAAAAACTTCACCGTTAAATTCTACGGCGAGAATGCCGCCTACCTCACCTGGGACCAATACAACAGCGACCCCGAAGGCCGGCAATTCCGCTGCAGCAAAGAAAGCCGCATTGTGGAAAAACACGGCGGCGAATGGAAGATCGCCCATGTCTCGGCCTTTTGGGATTACAAAAATCGGCTTGCCGAACAGGATGTCGAATAAGAGTGGCAGCTATTACTGATATCAACTTGCCATGAAAAAAGAAATAATTTTCCTGTTCGCTTTTTTGGCGGCGATTTGCATTGAAAAAGCGTCGTCCCGCCATTATGGCGCCATTATATACTACGACAGTCCCGGAGAATTCTACGACTTTCCCGATGCTGCCGGCATTGCACCGGACCGGGATGCTGCCGCAGGGCGGAATGGAGGCGAACGAGGCCAGGCGAGGTTCATTAGCATTTTGTTGTTGCTGTTTTTGGTTTTCCTGTATTCCGGTGTGCTGCCCTTGTGCTGGCGAACGGATGGTTGTGTTCCTGACAAAACCACAAATGGCAATTAGCGCCTGATTTTATATATTTAGGGGAAAACCCAACCTCACGTAAATGAACAAACTCTTTTTGCCCTCCCTTCTTTTTCTCCTGCTCTCCAACACCCTGTTCGCTCAACCCTCCAGCGAACAGCAGGCTCGCCAGGTGCTGCAGGAGGCAGAAGAACTTTCCAAGGAAAGGAAATACGAGGTGGCCAACCAAAGATTCGAACAAGCGGCAGCCTTTTTCGAGCAGGACTCGGTAAAATACCGCCCCAATATTTTCCAGGCGAAAATGGGGCTGGCCCGCAATTGCCGGCAGGTTCTGAATTA
>JACJXZ010000043.1 GCA_020636375.1 Lewinellaceae bacterium
TTATATTGTTGGCGCAGCTCTGTCGCCGTCCGCCGTCCGCCGTCCACCGTCCGCCGTCCGCCGTCCGCCGTCCGCCGTCCGCCGTCTTACGGCCTATACCACTTCAAAAAATACAATTTTTCCTTCTTATAGTTAATGATGGTGCGGCGCATGCAGAGGAATTCGTAGCCGACCAGCCCGTCGAGGCGGGTGCCATAGGCGGCGTTGATGTCGTCGAGGTTGGTCAGCAGGGTCCGCATGCCGGAACACCGTATACGGTCGTTGCAGCGGAAGCGGTAGAGTTTGCCCGCCAGTACTTCAACATCTCTGGCGCCCACTCCGTTGAGGTTGGTTCTCCTGGAAATTTCAAAGTGATCGAACACGCGCCGTTTTACGCGGCTGTGCAGCAGGTTGAGCTCGGCGCCAGAGTCCAGCCCGAATTTAACCGGCGTGTTTTCGACCCATCCGTTGAGGGTGATGACGTGGCCGGTTAGCCGGAAACCGAGGCTATCCTCCGGCTCTTCCAGGATGGCGAGGCTGTCGAGGCGCTCGCCGGCCCCATCCAGCCGGACGAGGGTAATTTGCTGCAGCTGGAAATCGATCAGGATTTCAAAGTCTTTCAGCACGTCGTAACCGATCAGGCCCAGGACGCGGATGTTCTTTTTGGTTTCGATATGGCTCAGATCGATGATGTGGGCCTGTATTTTTTCGAAGGCGATGCTGTCCCAGGAGAAGCCCGCAGTGGAGCGAACGCCGACGCCGTCGACGGTGCCGGTCGTCCCGACGGAAGCCATGCTGCGCCGGGGGAAGCCGCCGTCGAAGTGGCTGGCGTTCAGGATGAGCCGGCCGGACCCCGTATCGACGATGAAGTTTCCTTCAATGCCTTCCACTGCTGCCTGCACGACGATCAGGCGGCCCGCCAGCACAAAGGGGACTCGGATGGCATGGGGCCCAGGCCGGGCAGCCCCGGGAAATCCCAGGCGCACGGAGGCTGTGGCGGCCGGTTCCGGGCCGGGCGGAGCGAGGGCGCACAGCGGGAAGGCTGTTCCCAACAAGATGAGAAAGATCAAAAGGCGTTTGGCCATTATATTCAGTCAGATGATTTCAGGCCACTAAAGTTAGGGTAAAAAAAGAAGGCGGAAAAAAGGATTCTACGACCGGCACCGGGAACTATACAAAGAGCAGGAAGGGAAGGATGGAGAAAAAAAAAGCTGCCTCTGTCGGAGGCAGCCCTATACTACTGCATACTGAAAGCACAACTTTATCTTTTGATTTGCTCTTCCTGGAGCATGCTGGCCCAGTAGAATTTGAGCCATATTCCGGACGCCACCGCCAGTTTACCGGCGGAAGCCGGGCCCTCTGTCCAGTAGAACGATATACCAATAATAATCAGAGAGAGCCCGGAAAGAAAAATGATCAGGCTGAAGGCCTCTTTCATTACGAATTGTTTTTGGGTTCGTAGATGAGGCCGAAGGCCATGAATTCCAGCATATCGGTGATTTGCCGGGCGATGCCCTGTACGAGCGCCGGCTTTTCGTACAGGCCGGGTACGCGGGGCGTTTCCAGGGTGTAGCTCACTGCCAGGCCGATGAGCTTCTGAGCCAGGCCGCTGGGGTCTCCGTAGTTTGGCGCCATGCCGGCGATAGCCTGGCTGATGGCACGGCTGGCATCCTGCATGTAGGGTGCCGGCGCAATCGGGCCCCGGCCGCGGGCAATGGTGAAAGCCGTATGCAGGTGGCTTGCCTTCGGCCCTTTCAGGCCGGCCAGAGCGGCTTCTACAACTCCGCAAAGGGCCACTTTCAACTGTTCGCCGCTGCAGGAACAGGCTTTAGAGTCGTAATGATATTCTGATTCGAGGGTTTCCCAGAGATAGTGCTGAATCCCTTCCAACCCGTTTTCTTCAATAGTAGTGAGCAATTCTTCCATGACCTTCCCCTGTGTGGGGGCAGAGCGGTTGAGGCTTGTTTTGACTGAGTTTGATAAATGCATGTCTTAATTGGTTTTTGATAGTTTTACTATTAATACGATTATGGGCAATTTTGGTTCATGGGAAATGAGGTTTATTTTTTGGGTTCTGATTAAATAATTGATAATCAGATTTTTGAATAAAAAATTTTTTTTGCCCATGGAACGCAATGCAGGCATAATTGTAAAGGCAGGGACCCTGGATGATAGTAAAGGTGTCTTTAGGGGCGAAATGCTGGTGCCTCGCGTATTAAACAAGCGGAGAATAACGGGAGCCTGTTTTTTCGTTGGACAAGGCGCGAGCCGCCCCCGCGCCGCTCCTATGTGGCCTATGCGATAAAAAGCCCCGGCCTCCGGAAGCGCGAGCCCGCCGCCGCTGCCGGCCCTATTGTGCCCTATGTGAAAGCGGCTATGTGCCCTATGTGATAAAAAGCCCCGGCCTCCGGAAGCGCGAGCCCGCCGCCTCCGCTCCTATGTGCCCTATGTGGCAAAAAGCCCCGGCTGTGTGTACGCTATAGAGAAAAAACATCGCCCCCGGGGAAAAGAACCAAATTTTTCTTATTTTGTAGTGTTATAATAGTATAACTCTCGAAAAATCGGCTGCTCATGCTGAAGGTAACCGTCAACCTGGACATTAACAAGAACCTGTACATTAAAAACCCGGAAGAAACAGAGCTGGGGCGCCGGATCGTACAGCACAGCATCCTGCTGATCGACGAGGTCGGGCTGGAAAGCTTTACTTTCAAAAAACTGGCCGATCAGATCGGCTCCACCGAGGCGTCCATCTATCGCTATTTTGAGAACAAGCAACTCCTGTTCGTCTACCTGGTGAACTGGTACTGGGAGTGGATGAAATTCCGGGTCGGTTTCTTCACCATGAACATCCCCACTCCGGAGGCCCGGCTGAAGACGGCCATCCAGGTGATGGTGGATACTTCCCAGCGCAGCACTTCGGTAGAATATGTCGATCCGGAAGCCCTGCACCGCATCATGGTAACGGAAGGGACCAAAGCCTATCACAAAAAAAATATCGATGAAGAGAACAAGGAAGGCTTCTTCCTGTCCTACAAAGCCCTGTGCCGCAAGATCGCCGATATTATACTGGATATTGACCCGCAGTTCCCCTACCCGCGTTCGCTGGCCAGCACCCTGCTGGAAACGGCCAACAACAACATCTATTTCGCTCAGCACCTGCCCCGGCTTACCGACATCCGCTACGAGAAAGGCTACCTGGAAAAAGTGATGGAAATGCTGTTCGCTTTTGCCATGGGGTGCATTCATGGCGCAGGAAAGGAATTGAAGGCTGACTAGTGCTTTCAGCTCTCCTTATAAAAAATGGCCGTTTCACGAACCAGCTTCCCTTGTTGTTGTTGATAGTAAAACTATCAATTTTAGCCGAGGTGTGCTGCCTTGCAGAATCCCGCCGGCTAAAAAAAAACTAATCACTATGCCTGTTAAAACATCTTTAGAATCGCAGACTCGCCCCGTTTCATCAACGGAACCTACTACTATCACTATTGCCTACGGCGATGGCATCGGCCGGGAAATCATGGAGGCTACCCTGTCCATCCTGGAGGCCGCCGGCGCCGAATTGAAGTACGAAGAAGCCCGGATCGGGGAGCAGGTATACCTGGAAGGGCATACCTCCGGCATCAGCCCGGAAAGCTGGGAGGTGCTGCGCCGCAACCGCGCCTTCCTCAAAGGCCCCATCACCACTCCGCAGGGCGGCGGGTACAAAAGCTTAAATGTGACCATCCGCAAAGCCCTGGGGCAGTACGCCAACGTCCGCCCCTGCCGGGCCTATACGCCGTATGTGGAAAGCAACTTCCCGGATATGGACCTGGTCGTCGTGCGGGAAAATGAAGAGGATCTCTATGCGGGCATCGAACACCAGCAAACAGCAGAGGTGGTGCAATGCCTGAAGCTCGTCTCCCGCCCGGGCTGCGAGCGGGTCATCCGCTACGCTTTCGAGTATGCCCGGGCCTACGGCCGCCGCAAGGTGACCTGCATGACCAAGGACAACATCATGAAGCATACCGACGGCTTGTTTCATAAGGTGTTCGACGAGGTAGCCCGGGAATATCCCGACATACAATCCGACCACTATATCATCGACATCGGCTCCGCTTTGCTGGCCGCCCGACCCAGCCAGTTCGACGTGATCGTCACGCTGAACCTGTACGGGGACATCATATCGGATATCACTGCCCAGGTGGCCGGCTCAGTGGGGCTCGGCGGCTCGGCCAATATCGGCGACTCGGTGTCCATGTTCGAAGCTATCCATGGCTCCGCGCCGGATATTGCGGGCAAAGGCCTGGCCAACCCCTCCGGGCTGATCCATGCTGCCTGTATGATGCTTACCCACGTCGGCCAGCCCCGGGTGGCGGAACGGATCATGAACGCCCTGCTGCGGACGCTGGAAGACGGCATCCATACTGCCGACCTCTACAACGAGACCTTCACCCGCTACCGGGCCAATACCAAAGAATTTACCCAGGCGGTGATTGAGCGCCTCGGGCAGGCACCCCAAAAACTGAAACCCGCCAAACTGGGCGACGGCGCCAAGCCGATCCAGGTGAAGGTAAAACCATACACCGCCAGCAATAAAAAACTGGTGGGGGCCGATGTTTTCCTGGACTGGGCCGTAGGCCAGCGCGACCCCAACGAACTGGGCCATGCCCTGGAGCAAATTGCCGGCAGCCACCTGCAGCTCAAGATGATCACCAACCGCGGCGTCAAGGTCTATCCCAACGGCCTGCCCGAGACGTTCTGTACCGACCACTGGCGCTGCCGATTCGTGTCCGTGGATTCTAAACTGAATCCCAAAGGCACCGGCATGTTGCACACTGCCCCGGTGCCCTACGGCGAGATCGTGGCCCTGCTCCAGCGCCTGGCCGATGCAGGCCTTAACTTCATCAAGATCGAAAACCTCTACGAGATGAACGGCGAACGGGCCTACTCCCTGGGACAAGGGGAGTGACAGGCGGGAGGTATGGCTTCACGGGTTCACGGATGAAGTGGATCGGTGAACCCGTGAACCTGTCCTCCTCACACCATTCCTTCGAACACCCGCACGGCAGGCCCGCAAAGCCAGACGTCCGTAAACCCCCTGGGTTGGGGCGTGAAACGCACTTCCAGCTCGCCGCCCTTGGTCTGGATGGGGACGGCCTGCGGCCCCTGCCCCGGTTGGGCCAGGAAATGAGCAATAGCCGAGGCCGTGGCACCTGTGCCGCAGGAGAGCGTCTCGTCCTCAACGCCCCTTTCGTAAGTCGCCACCGCGATGCCGCCGGGGGTGGCCCCCACGAAGTTGACGTTCGTGCCCTCCTCCCGGAAGCGTTCGGAGTAGCGTATTTCCCGGCCTCTCCGGCAGACGTCCACCTGGTCCAGGTTGCCGACGAATTCAACATAGTGCGGGGAGCCGGTATTCAGGAAATAGAACCCCGCGCCCTTTTCCACTTCCTCTATATCATTCATTTTTAAGTCCACCCATCCATTGGGCCGGATGTAGGCCTCGTGAGGCCCGTCGGCTGCCAGGAAACGGCACCGGCTTTCAATTAAACCGAGCTGACGCGCGAAGGCCACGATGCAGCGGCCCCCATTGCCGCACAGGCTCCCCTGCCCGCCATCAGCATTGAAATAGGCCATCTCGAAGTCGTAATCCGGATGGCTCTGCAACAGGATGAGGCCGTCCGCCCCAATGCCGAAGCGCCGGTGGCAAAGCCGGGCGATGGTTGCTTTATCAGATACCTTCAGGTACTGCCGCTCTCGCTGGTCGACCAGGATAAAATCATTGCCCGTGCCCTGGTATTTAGAAAAAGGAATCATTTCCATTTTTTTTTCCACTGTATTTCCACTACATTTCCACCGTATTTCCACTGTATTTCTACTGTATTTCCACCGTATTTCCACCGTATTTCCATCGTATTTCCACTGTATTTCTACTGTATTTCCACCGTATTTCCACCGTATTTCCACTATATCCCCCTTCACTCCCTCCCAAATTCCCCCCGGGCCGTATCCACCCGGCTGCTGTCGGCCGGAGCGGCCTCCCGTTTCAACGGGTCCTCCAGGCCGAGCGGAACGTCCAAAGTATAATGCCGGTAGGCGATGACTACCAGCAGGAGCAGGATCAGCGCCGCTCCGAACAGGGAAAATTTCCAGCCCCAGATGTTGCCGACGTAATCGCCGTCGAAGGGATCCTTCTTTTCTTCTTTATCGCTCATGGTTGTTTTTTGAAGCACCAGGTTCACCCGGCAAAAAACAGGCTTGAAGGGTGAACCTGGCACTTGGCCCGGAGGTGCGCTAAAGATAGGGATTCTTAGAGTATGTTTAAATTTTACTCTCCGTTTGGAATCCAAAAACCTATTGCCGTTAAGTAAACCTTCGGGCCTCGCTTGCACTTGGCCTTCTAAACCCTTACCTTTGCCCCATTATGCGGCAACTCTGGGCTATACTGTTTGCAATCCTGATGCTTGGCCTCTCCCAGGCGCCCTGTGGAGGCGCTATGGGCTGCGATTTGCGGGAGCAAACTGCTCAAACGCAGGAGCAGGAGCATTCAGAGGGCTGGAATCACTGCTGCCAGGGCGAGCCGGAACAAGAAACGCCGGGCGATCACTGCCCCCCCTCCTGCCATTGCGCCTGCTGCCATTCTCCGTCGGTTTTGCCGGCTGTGAAACACCACCTGCCATCCTTCACTTCCGAGGGCGCTCAACCCGGGCTCGTCCGTCGGTTTCATGATTTTGACTTCCGCCACCTCATCTGGCACCCTCCGCAGGCCGGATATTCCTTCTTTCCTCCAAGTATTAAGATTTCTGAAAATTACGTGTTTGCTGAGAGTTGAACGGGCATCTTGTTTGTTTTAGGGGG
>JACJXZ010000044.1 GCA_020636375.1 Lewinellaceae bacterium
CGTCCGGGTCCCGGAAAAAGCATCGCGCCTCCGCTCCCCGGCTTAGCTTGTTTGGAGGCTTTAATTCACTTTCAGCACAAATTGATGATATTTTTCAGTTTCTAACCTGTCAAACCAACCTGCCGCTCCCGGATTCTCCTCACATCGGCCTCGATTTTTTCCATCTCCTCTTTCAGGTCCTTTATCGCAAAGGCCAATCTGGGCGGGACCAACTGCCCGCCATATTTAGCCTCCTCGATCTGATAATGATTTAATTGTGCTTGTTTGATGTTGAGCGTGGTATAGAGGCCGGAGAGTTTTGTCCGAAGCAGCTTCAATTCGAGTTCCCGATCGTTGAATAGCTCCTGTTCTCTTCGGGAAAAAGCGCTTATTTCTTCTGACAGCCCGTCAAGCGGCGATGGTTTGCTCTCTTGTTCATCTTTTCTGAAGACCTCATTATCCGAAACATGGGTAGCGATTTCCTGGTTGGATGCAGAAATCTTTTTTTGCAGAGATAAAACGTCGCCGACCAAATCTCTCTTGCCCACTTTTATCAAAACCTCCTTCACCTCGGACAACAACAGGTCGAGCCGGTTGCTTTGCGCTGAAATAGATGCCAATCCAACCGCTTGCTCATAAAATGTATTCAGGTCCGACTCGCGGACCCTCTCTGCGGCGAAAAGGCACAGGTTGACCTGCTCTAGTTTCGTTTCCTTTTGCAGGTAATCTGTGATGGCATTTGTCATTGTTTTTGCCGCCAACTGAAAGGGGAATTTGGCGACACCGGTTCCCAGGGCCGGAAACGATATCGTCTTTAACCCTAGTGTTTCCGCTAGTTCCAGCGACTTGTTGACGATAGACCTGACTACTTCCTCATTGGCATATTCCCAATTGTCGAAATCGATCGTTATTCCATGAAAAATGTAGCGGGCGCCTAAATTCCCGGCCGAGGTAACCGCCACTTCCCCAATCTTCATAGGGAGGTGTTTTTTGATCTCCTCTCTTATCGACGCACCCGCTTTATAACGGATTGCCTGCGAGACCCCGCCTCCCATCGAAAGGTAATTGTCGTCCGAACTGACAATAGCATCGGCCGGAACGGTAGTGATGTCGGCATACATGACCTCGAATCTGGTGTTTTCTATTTGATAAGAAGACCTTCTCTCCGATGCAGTCATATCAACTTTTTTATCTCGTCAATAATGGCTTCCAGTTTCTGCTTTTCTTCCTTGATCCGGTGCATGATGATGGGAGGGGCCAGCTCGCCCCATTTGGCAGACGCCAATTCGGCTTGCTCCAGGTTGGTTTTGCTTATTTCGTAGAGCTGTAGCTGGTGCGTTATCTGTGGTATATTCTGCGGAGGAAGGGTGCCCGCTTTTATGCCAGTCAGGCTGAAAACTTTACCTGCTAAAGCCTGGCCCGGCTTTTCTGGTTTTGCGGCTCCGGGCTGGTTTATCGTTTCTATTTCATCAATTAAGGATAACACCCCACTGGTGATTTGATTGATTTCCAGGTTGGACTGTTCTGCTGAAACAGTACCCATGTTCTTTTCCTGCAATATCCTCTTCAACCGGGCCGATTGCAGTAACAGCCCATTTCTCAACTGTTCATCCTCAATGCTTTGGATTTCTTCCATCGCCATCTTTATGGCTTTTTCCAGCCGACCGGCGGCTATCAGGGATTTGATCCGTTCTTTATTCATGTTCCTGGTTTTAGTAAAATGGGCTATCGCGCCTCTCCTCAGTAGTGATTAAAAAACAACTTCACTGTTTGAGGCCCTTAAGGGGCGTGAAGTTATTTTTTAAGGATTACTCAACACTTTGCTCCGCCCCCCAAAATACCCCTTTTCATCGTCAGGAGCAAAACCGAACTATTTTTTATCACTACCCAGCATTTTCACCACGCCCCCACCGCCCATTCCAAATCCACCACGCCACGGTAGTCGTTATCGACAAAGTCGTCATAAGTAGTTTTCAACCAGTTCCTAAAACAAAAAGCACAAAATCCACACGAAATTTCGTGGGATTTTGTGCTTTAAACCAACTCTAAGCCCCCATTATTGCATTCGACAGGGAGTGATGGAGTGAGGGAACAATTTTTTATTACCTTTAATAATATGAGAAACGTATGACCAGAAATTTGCTGAAATCCTTGCTGATCAAAAAGCTGCGCGATGAGTTCCACTATGACCTGGATCAGTTGGAGGCGAGCCAAGCATCACAACCATGAAAATCATTAACCTCCTTTTTCCGGCCCTCCTGTTATTTTCCTGGCAGGGAGGCGCCCAATCCCCGCCTGCCCTTCATACCTATTCGGCGGCCAAAGACGTTGTATGGGCCTCGCCCGGCGGCTTCAACCTGACGATGGACATCTACACGCCGGAAACCGGGAAAAAGAATTACCCGGTTCTGGCCATTTTCCACGGCGGCGGCTGGCTGATCAACAACAAATCGATCATGGATCAGATGGCTCAGTACATCGCCGAACACGGAGAATACGTGGTGTGTAACATCAACTACCGCCTGTTGGTCGACAACGGCAACACCGTCACGATGGACCAGATCGTCGAAGACGCCTTCGGCGCGGTATTGTGGATCAAAGACAACATCAAAAAGTACAAAGGCGACAGAAAAAAGATCGCCGTCACCGGCGACAGCGCCGGCGGCCACCTCGCCTCGATGGTGGTGGTGATGGGCAACCGGCTGAGCTCCGCCGGCTTCGATGCAGAACCCCCGGGTTTCAAACCCACCTACCTGCCGCGTGGGAAAACCGCCGAGAAGATCGCAAAGAAAGACGGGCTGGAGGTGCAGGCCGCTATCATCAGCTACGGCGCCTTCGACATTTACGAGGCCTGCCTGGGTGATTTCGAAAGGCCCTCCAATTTCTTCTGGCAGATGGGAGGCGCCGAGCCCCGGCCCATCTTCGGCGCGCCGTTCAATGTGGAGGATAACCCCGAGCGCTACAAGGCGGTGTCTCCCATATACCACCTTCCCGATGCCGGCGAGCGAAAGCTTCCCCCCCAACTGCTCACAGTAGGGACGGAGGACAACCTCACGACGCCGGAATCGGTGAAAATGTACCGGGACAAACTGCAGGCGGCGGGCCATCCGGTGGAGTACTGGGAATACGAGGGGCGCCCGCACGCTTTCCTGGATTCGGGGGCCAACCCCTTCCTGGGCACCAGCTTCGGGAAGGATGCCCCGGAAGCCCTCAACAGGATGATCGCCTTTCTGGATTCGGTTTTTTATTAGCTGCTGATCCGCTTCAGAATATATGGCCTTACCATGAAAACCAGCAAGATAAGTCCGAGAATGGTGAGCAGCGGCACCGGCCGGGCCTGCAACTGCTCATAAGAAGACAGCCCCATGGCCAGCAGGCAGCCAACGGCACCGATAAGGCACAGCACCCGGTATTTTACCTTCTGCAGGTAGGCCAGGAAGTTGACGATGCCGAAAGTGATCAGAAAGATCAGGCTGGCGGCATCCACCAGCGCCCCCAGCGAGCCGATCACCGCCAGTACAGCCGCCAGCCCGCCGATGATCAGAATGGCGTAGTACGGTATGTTGGCGTCGTTCTCGATGGCGAATAGGTGGGGTAGGTCTTTCTTCTCGGCCACGTTCTCCATGAGGCGGGCAGTGGAAAACAGGGTGGCGTTGATGGCCGAGCCGGTAGAAAAGGCGGCGGCCAGGGTGACCAGAAATAGGCCTCCCGTGCCCAGCGCCTTCTGGCCGGCGATGGACAAAGCGATTTCTTTTTTTTCGATCAAAGCCTCCGCCCCCACCAGCATGGAAGCGCCCACGGTGACCAGGATATAAATGACGATCACGGAAATGACCGCCGTGATGGTCGCCCGGGGCAGAATCTTCTTCGGGTTGCGGATGTCTTCATAGTCATAAGACAGCAACTGAAACCCCTCGTAGGCCATGAAGATGGTGGCCGCCCCGACGATGGCCGCCGTAAAGGGCCGGCTTTCGATGCCCTCCGTCAGCCCCGCCGGGTTCCACTGCGCCAGCCCGAAGAGGGACAGCCCCAGCAATACGAAGAGCTTTCCCCAGACCGTGATGATCTCCAGGCGGGAGGAATCGCCCACGCCCCGCATGTTCACCAGGGCCAGGATGGCGATGATGCCAAACCCGAGGGCTCTGGGCAGCCAGCTTCCGAAGTCGAACACGTGGGCCACGTAATGCCCGAAGGTGAAGGCGTACACTGAAATGGTCAGCACATAACCCAGGATGAGCACCCAGGACAGGCTGCCGGCGAACCCCTCGTGGTTGATCTCGCTCAGAAAGACAAAGGCCCCGCCGCTCCGCTCGTATTTTAGGGACAACTGGCTGTAGCTGTGGGCGGAGATCAGGGCGATCAGCCCGGCAAAGAGGAAACTCGCCCAGGCCCATTGCCCGGCAGTGTCGATCACCACGCCCAGGACGGAAAATATCCCGCCGCCCACCATGCCGCCCACGGCCATGGACCAGGTGGCGTTGAAACCCATTTTTTCGGTTTGTTGGCTCATCTGAATCTACTCTTTTTTCAAGCTTCCAAAATACCGGGTATTCATCGTTTCGATATAAAACGCTATAGGGCTCAATCCCATTTCTCCCCGCCTGTCGTCCACCTTATCGGGCTCGATCAAAGGTTTGGGCTCATAGCTTGTCGAATCCCGGTTCAGTCGCATCTGAGTGCCATACACCTGCGGTTTGTCCTGGTTCACCAGCACTCGGTCCGTCAGGTAAGCATAAGCCCATCCGCTGACGGTTCCTTTTTCAACCTCCTGTTTCATGGCGCCCAATACCTCCTCCTGAAATGCCGGGTCCTGGTCGCAGTGCTGGATGATCAGCCAGAAATTGTGGGCGCTTTGCTTTCCGACCAGATCAGAGCCGGGGTATCCGTATTGCCGGAATATACGTTTTAGCTGGATTAAATTCAGGCTGTCCGTTTTCAATATCGCCTCCTGCGCTTGTTTGATCTCCGCTTCATCCGGAATCGACATGTTTTTCAATTCCGTTAAGCGGTTCCGGTATTTTTGGTCTTCTGTTTTCAGGGAATCGATCCGGGCCGATAATGCCCTGTTCAGTTCCGGGGCATTTTGTTCTGCCTGGCCGGACAGCAGGTTAACTGCTCCGGCAAAAAAGGCGGATAATAGAAGCTGTTGTCTCATCTTTTATTTTTTTTGCCATTCGCTTACTCTCTGGACTTTGAACGGCCTGCCGCTAAAGGCGGACACGAGCGAAGCGACTGACGGAGTAAACCGACTTCCGACTTTTGGTTCCCCCATGCACCTCAATGCCTTCCGACTTCAAACAGAGGCACGTCCAAAGTCCAGTTACTTCTTCACCAACACCCGATACCCCCAGGGCTCCAGCCCCACCCCATCACTCCTCTCCGGCACATACTCCTCTCCGGAAAACAGCTCCGCATACCGCCCTTTGTGGTATTCGGCCTCCAGCCGCACGCTCACCGCCTGATCACTGAAATTGATCACCGTCACCACCTTATCGCCGTTCTTCTCCCGGGAAAAGGAGAGGACGTGATCCATTTTATCGTTCTTGATCCGGATCATCGGGCCGCCCCATTTGCCGTTCCACAGAGCCTGGTTGCGGTGTTTAAGATCGAAAAGTTTTTTGTAGATGTCCGCATTTTCGTGCGCTTTCCATTCGATGGGGTCTTTTTCGAAGAAATCCAGGGAGCGGGCCAGGCCGGCCTCCTGGCCGCTGTACACCAGGGGCATGCCGTCGATCGTGGCGCAGAGCACCATGGCGGCGTGCAGGCCGTCGCCGAAATTGGCGTACTGGTTGCCCTCCCAGGAATTCTTGTCGTGGTTATCGGTGAAGGCCATGCGGTAGGCGTTCTCGGGGAAGACGCTGACGTGCTCGGCGATGTAGCCCTCCGTCAGCCCCTTGATGTCGCGCCCTTTGGTGGTGATGGCGTGCAGGTGGTCCCAGAGTGTCCAGGCGTAGGTCATGTCGAAGGCCCGTTTGTGGAGGTCCTTGTATTCCGATTCGGCCAACATGAAGACGGGCCTGATGGCGTCCAGTTCTTTTCTGGCGTTCTCCCAGAACTCGATGGGTACGAAGCTGGCCACATCGCAGCGGTAGCCGTCGATATCCGTTTCGGCTACCCAATATTTCATGGCTTCCGTCATGTGCCGGCGCAGGCCGGGCCGGCTGTAGTCGAAGTCAATGATGTCGTCGTAGTCGCGCCAGGGAGTCGACTGGAAGTTGCCCTCCGGGGTTTTGATGTACCAATCCGGGTGTTCGGCCATCAGGGGATTGTCCCAGGCGGAGTGGTTGGCCACCCAGTCGAGGATGACGCATTTGCGTTACCCACTGGTGGCGATACTCGCTAATTTCAAACAAATGAC
>JACJXZ010000045.1 GCA_020636375.1 Lewinellaceae bacterium
GAAAGCACTAGGGCCCGGGTTCCCGTCTTCAAGCCTATACCCGCCGCCTGATCATTGATCCTTCCCCGGGACACGGTGGTGGTGTTGCCCGAGACGCCTGGCACGTCATTGGTGGCGTTAATGGGGCATCTGGGACAAATCGCAACTGCGCCCTAACTTGCTTCAATGAGCAATATTTTCGGCAAAAAAAAAACGGGGCTTGGTAATTTTTAATATATTTGTTTCAATATCCCGTTGCTGCGCAGGCCGTCGCTTCGTACCGGCCTGCGCAGCAACGGTTTGAGGCGCGCCCGATCCAGCCGGAAAAGATAACTCATTTTAGCAGTGGTAAAAATCATCTCGACTCTTTAAGTAGTGATTAAAAAATAACTTCACTGTTTGAGATCCGTCGTTGTAGCTCGTTTATCAGCCTAACCCGCGACAATCCTGCGTGGCTGATTCACTTCACTACAACGACGGATCGTGAAGTTATTTTTTAAGGATTACTAAGTCGACAGCCTGGTGGTGATTGACGTCGAAACAAAGAATACCCCAGGCAAATCAAAATCATACTCATGAAAAAGACCTCTACTTTTACTCCCTGCTTTGCAGCGGGCCGATGGGACGCGTATTGCAAAGCCCCAACCCGGTTTTTCTTCAAAACCAGCCTGATCCTGTTCTGTTGCGGTTGGAGTTTCGCCTTGCCCGGGCAAGATTGCGACAACGACCCCGAACCGCCAACCGTGCAAAACTATGAAATCTGCCCGGACCCGGGTCTGACGGCCCTGCCGGCCGGCGAAGGACTGGCAGCCATTTGCGGGAGCGTGCCTGTCGCCCTGAGCCAACTCGGCCAGGATATCGACAGCGAGGCGGCCTTCGACGAATTCGGCTATTCTGTCGCCCTTTCGGCCGACGGCAGCCGGGTGGCCGTTGGGGCGCCCTTCAACGACGGCAATGGCCCTGACGCTGGCCAGGTGCGGGTGTATGATTTTATTGGGGGAGCCTGGGTGCAAGCGGGCGGCGACATCGACGGCGAGGCGGCCGGCGACGAATCCGGCTGGTCGGTCGCCCTTTCAGCCGACGGCAGCCGGGTGGCTGTTGGGGCTCCCGTAAACGATGGCAATGGCAGTGGCGCCGGCCAGGTGCGGGTGTATGATTTTATTGGAGGAACCTGGGTGCAGGCGGGCGGCGACATCGACGGCGAGGCGGCCGGCGACGAATCCGGCCGGTCGGTCGCCCTTTCGGCCGACGGCAGCCGGGTGGCCGTCGGGGTGCCCTTCAACGACGGCAATGGCCTTAGCGCCGGCCATGTGCGGGCCTACGAGCTTACCCTGCCCTGCCAGGTATCCTGGTATGACGCTACAGGCAATGCAGTCGGCACGGGCGAGGTGTTCGACCCGGTCGCCGCCAACGAAGTGGACCCCGGTACCCCGGGCGCGTACTCCTTCTTTGCCGAGTGTGTTTGTGCCGGCTGCACGGGTGTGCGCGCGGAAGCCATCTTCACCGTTAGCCCCGGGCCGGTTGCCGGCTGCCAGGACGTCATCGTGCTGCTCGATGCCACCGGCAGTGGCAGCACTACCCCGGAGGCGGTTGACGACGACTCCTTTGCCGCCTGCGGTGGTATCGCCAGCCTTTCCCTGGATGTCATGGACTTTAACTGTACGGATCTCGGCGATAACCCAGTAGTATTGACCGTTACCGACAACAACGGCAATTTTTCGACTTGTAATGCTACTGTCAAGGTTCAGGATAATATAGCGCCGACGGCGCGGTGCAAGAACATCACCGTCCAGCTCAATGATAACGGCAATGCTTCCGTCACGGCCGCGCAGGTGAATAACGGCAGCAGCGACAACTGCCCCCTGCTCGGCCTGAACCTGACGGGACAAACGAGCTTCGACTGCAGCGATGTGGGCCCGAATGCTGTCATACTCACCGCTTACGACCCCAGTGGCAATTCGGCGTCCTGTAACGCCACGGTGACGGTGAAAGACAACGTTGGTCCGCGAGCCCGCTGCGAGGACATCACCGTCCGCCTCGACGAGGAGGGAAAAGCTACCATCCGGGCCTCCTCCATCGACGACGATTCTTATGACGCCTGCGGCATCGCCGGCTTCTCGCTGAGCAAGCGGCGTTTCGACTGCGATGACCTGGGAGACAGGACAGTAAGGCTGACCGTCACTGATGTCAACGGTAACTCCAGCACCTGTACCGCCACCGTGACGGTGAAGGACCGGGAAAACCCGGATGCCTACTGCCGGGATATCACCGTGCAGCTCGGCCCGGATGGGCAAGCGTCCATCTCGCCGGCCGACGTCGACGACGGCTCTTACGACGTTTGCGGCATCGAGTCGATGGCTCTCAGCCAGGAGGATTTCACCTGCGCCGGCCTGGGCACCAATGTAGTCTGGCTGACCGTTGTCGACGAAAGTGGCAACGACGACTGGTGCCTGGCATCCGTCACGGTACGGGACGATATCTTCGGCACCTGTCCCGACCCCTGCCTCAATGCCCCCGACAGCGACAGCGACGGCATCTGTGACGCTGTCGACAACTGCCCACAGGATTTCAACCCCGGCCAGGAGGATGCAGACCAGGATGGCATAGGCGATGCCTGCAGCCAAAGCATCGTCTGCATTGATGAGGCTATCGACGGCCTGATCGGTTATGTGGAAGGGCTGAGTATCAGCTATAGCGTGGAACGAGCCATCACCCAGCGGTTGGGCCTGGCGAGCGAAAAGTTATGCCTCGGATACCCCGCCGGCGTCGTGGTATCCTCTCTGGAATACGTCATTACCTACGTGGCTAACCAGAGCGGCGGCGCCATACCCACAGCCGATGCCGATTACATCATCGGCCAGCTGCTGGACATGATCGGCGCCCTCGATGCCGGTACCGGCATTTGCTGTTCGAACCCGGCCCCTTCCTATCGGCCCGGGGCCGGCGCCCCGGCAGGGGAAAACAAACTGGAGGTATTTCCCAATCCGTTCAGCGTCCAGGCTACTGTGCGGTTCTTCCTGCCGGAGGCCACTGCCGCCACCGTGGAGGTATTCAACCTGCAGGGCCAGCGGATACAGCTACTGTCGTCCGGCGCCTTTGATGCAGGCAGCCACGAGCTGTCCTGGAATGGCCATGCAGAAGGGGGTAAAGCCCTGGAGAGCGGGGTTTACCTGGTTCGCTTGATTACAGCGGATGGAATACAGGTGCGAAGGGTGAGTTTTGTAAGGTAACATCTGTTTGGACGGGCCACTTTAAAGTGGCCCGTCCCATATACCGCTGTTCAACAGTTATACGTACAGTTCCCCGTCGCATAAGGCGTCAGGCTGACCGTGACGTACATAAACTGCTGCCAGGTGGAGGCGCCGAAGTAGAAGCTCCCCAGCACGCAGCCGTAACCGCCGTCCAGGTTTACAAAGATGGTGCTTTCCCAGTAATTCCAGAGGTTGCCGCCGAAAATGGAGTCTCCATAGATGAAATTGAAGTTGAGGCGGACATCGATCGTGTTGGGGCCGGAGCCTTCGAAAACGTAAAAAGTGAAGTGTTTTTAAGATGGGCTAGCGCGCTAACGAGGATAAATATAAGTATTTTTTTATGGCATAGCAGCCAGCATAATATTGCCGGACATTTCGGGGCTATTGTGTATGCATCACACTATAAACATGGTGGTTTTTCTTGCCACAAAGACACGAATACTCTATCCGTCTAAGGTGGGACACTCCATGCCTCCTGCACACGCTTGGCCTCGACTCCGCTCGGCTTTCCCCTTTCTGCTGTCCAACCTTAGACGGATACCCTAAGACCGCACGAAGGCTTTGACGAGCAGGCCTTTATAGCGGCCCGTTCTCACACATTTCCATCCATTTCCACACATTTCCATGTATTTCCACGCATTTCCACGCATTTCCACGCATTTCCATCCATTTCCATCCATTTCCATCCATTTCCCAACCCCAGATCAGTCACCGCCTCACCCACTTCCCAAATTCCTCCACCCCCTTCGCATTCAGGCACATCTCTGCCGTCAGCCCTCCTTTCCGGGCTGAGAGCACGCCGAAATGGATGTCGTGGATGCCCTCCTTGCTGTGCGCGTCCGGGTTGACGGAAATGAGGACGCCCTTTTCCAGGGCATAGGGGATCCAGCTCCAGTCCAGGTCGAGCCGGTAGGGGTTGGCGTTGAGTTCGATGGCCACGCCGTTGGCGGCGCAGGCGTCGATCACTTTTTTATAGCCGATGGGGTAGCCCTCGCGGGAGAGCAGCAGGCGGCCGGTGGGGTGGCCGAGGATGGCAGTGTAGGGGTTTTCAATGGCGGCAATCAGGCGTTGGGTCGCCTTGTCTTCGTCCATGCGCAGGTTGGAGTGCACGGAGGCGATGATGAAGTCGAAAGCCTGGAGTACCTCTTCGCCGTAGTCGAGCGATCCGTCGCTGAGGATGTCGCTCTCGATGCCTTTGAAGATGCGGAAGGGTGCCAGTTCTTCATTCAGGGCGTCGATCTCTTCCATTTGCCGGAAAACGCGCTCCGGCTGTAGGCCGTTGGCGTAGAAGGCCGATTTGGAGTGGTCGGTCATGCCCAGGTATTCGTAGCCCAGCTCTTTGGCGTAGAGGGCCATGTCGCGCAGGCTGGCGCCGCCGTCGCTGTAGGTGCTGTGGGCGTGGACGACGCCTTTGATGTCGCTTTCTGTGACCAGTTCGGGCAGGTTTCCCTCCCGGGCGAGGCTCACTGCCCAGCCCTGCTCCCGCAGCTCGGGGGCGATGAAGGGCAGGCCTGCTTTTTCAAACACCTGGGCTTCTTCCGCCGTGTCGCTTTCCGGAGGCCCGCCGTTAACGGCGGCGAAGGCTTCGAGGAAATCATCCTGGCTGCTGAGTTCGAACAGGCGGGCGCCGAATTCGGCCGGGGGGCACTGGTACAGGCGAACGGGCGTATCGGCTGCCGTTTTGGCCAGTATGAAGCCCTCTGCCTGCTCTTCTTCTTTTAACAGCCCGTCCTTAAAAAGGGCATCCAGCCCGCCCTCGTAGCCGATGAGCAGCTCAATGCGTTCCACCACGTTAGCCCGCCGGCGGATGGCGCCGCAGAGGTTTGCCCGGGCGCCGGGCAGGGTTTGCCCGACGGCTTCTTCCAGTTGCTCCGCCTCCTTTTCCAGGGTGGCGTAGTGGTACTGGTGTTTGGACCGCTGGTAGTATTCCAGCTGCTTTTTCAGTTCTTCCTGGGTCTTCCTGCCGAAGCCCTTCAGTTCCACCAGGCGGTTCTCGTTGGCGGCGTAGAGCAGCTCGCCGACGGATTCCACGCCCAGGCCCTGCCACACCGCCATGATCTTCTTGGGCCCGAAACCCTTGATGCCGAGCATCTCCTGGATGCCTTCCGGCGTTTTCTCCCGGTATTTTTCCAGCGTCTGCATCTGCCCGTTTTCCACCAGTTCCCGGATCTTTCCGCTGATGGCCTTTCCGACTCCTTTGATGGATGCGATCTCTTCCTCATCCATTTCTTCCAGCGGCTTGTCCAGCGAGCGCAGGGTGCGGTAAGCATTCTGGTAGGAACGGATTTTGAACGGGTTTTCTCCGTGGAGCTCCATGAGGCGGCCCAGCAGTTGGAAGTGTCTGGCGATGTCTTTGTTGGTCATACAAAACAGGCGTTTTTGATACTACTTTGTTAACATAAAAAATTAACCGCAGAGGAGAGGATGCTCGTTACGATCTGCGATCGTATACGGAACCAGGGCGATGGGCTCCTGCCCGGCCTGTCACAGCTTTTAATTGCCTCTTTTCGCCGGGCGGGAGCCCGGCACCCAGAGCCGTGTACGATTACAGATCGTAACGAGCATTCCGAGTTATTTGTAAAATAAATAGGACCGACTACTTATCTCAGAACTCCACCTCCTTTTCCAGAATCTCTTCTTCCCGCTAGTTAGATATAAGCGAGAACGTAGTTCTAACTTA
>JACJXZ010000046.1 GCA_020636375.1 Lewinellaceae bacterium
GGGGCTGCCCGGCCTTTTGTTTTGTACAGGCCCATTCAAATCAACTTCAAAGAGGGGAATACAACTCCTCCCGCATTTCCACCAGTACCCGGTTGATCTTTGGCAGGCTTGGTTCTTCGGGCAAAGGGCTTTGGTCAAAGAGTTTATCGATCCGGGCCATGCGCTGTTCTGCCCATTCTACCAGTTGCTCATACCCGAACCGGCCGCTGCGGATGTCCAGCAGGAATTCCCGGTTGGGGCGGCGTACCCGGATAACGCCCTCCCGGGCGATCTCCTCCGCCATGTCGAGCAGGCGGAAGGTATGCATCATGTTCTTGGCGTCGTAGTTTTTGCCGTGGGACAGGGTATTTTCGTACCGGGTTTCGTTGCGTTTTTCCACCCACTCCCAGTACTGGCGGTACTCTTTGCAGTAAGTTTGATACCCGTCTTTGTTGAAGGACAGTATCGTTTCCATCGGGTGGCCTTTGGGAATGCTGCTCAGTGCCAGCTCATTGCTGGCGGGTTTCCGAATGATGCCGCTAAACCCCAGTTCTTCGCCCGGATCATAGTACAGCCCATAGGTGTCCCGGAAATGGGGAATATTGGCCAGCCCGCACAATTCCTGCCGGTAGCCTTTGCGTTCCAGCCACTTTCGGAGCGGCATGCTACCCTGGTTCCAGAGCACGTAGCAGAAATCCAGAGGCGTTTTGCGCTCCTTTGGCATAGGGTTAAGGATTTTCTTGTTCAGCCCGCGGGCTTTGCGCACCTGGGTGAAGGCATAACCGCCGAAGGTGTCCCGGCACTTTTTCGACAGGAAGTCTTGCACCCGCAGCCGGTCCATAATGGGGTGCCGGCGTTGTATGCAATCCTCCGGCATAGCCAGCAGTTCCAGGATGTTGGGGTTGTTTTTGGAAAGCAGCTCGACGAACCGGCCCAGTTCGTAGTAAATCGTATCATTGGTTTCGTCATTCAACTGAAGCGTGTAATCCAGCCCATAGAAAGAAGCCTTTGGCAGCAGGAAAACGCCCCGGATATCCAGGTCTGAAGTGGGCAGGGCGGTTCCATAGGCCCGGCTCCCGCTCCAGGCTTCGAGCAGGATGAGCTGAGGGTGGGTGTAAAGGTCAGTGATGGTCATTTGATGCCGGTTATGGTACGTGTCAGAAAAAGCCCTTACTATACCCGTTCCACCGGCAGCCGGATGACGAACTCAGTATACTCTCCCGGTTCGCTTTTCACCTCCATTTCCCCGTGATGGCCGATGACGATCAGGTCGTGGCTGATCGAAAGCCCCAGGCCGGTGTTGCCTGTGCCGGCGGGCTTGGTAGTAAAAAAGGGCTGGAAGATATTTTCGCGGATTTTCTCCGGGATGCCGGGGCCATTGTCCCGGAAATAAATGACGGCTTTGCCCTTGTTCAGTTCTGTGCGCACGGTGATGGCCGGCTCGAAGGAAGGCCCTGTGGCCTTCTGTTTTTCATTTAGCGCGTAACAGGCGTTTTGGAACAGGTTCAGGATCACCCGGCCCATATCCTGCGGGATGGCCTTCACAGGAGGCAGCGAAGGGTTGTAGTGTCTCTCGATAGCCACGTCGAAGCCGGGCGCGTTGGCGCGGTAGCCGTGGTAGGCCAGGTGGATGTTTTCCTCGATCAGGGTATTGAGGTCTACCGGCTGGGGTTCGCCCTTATCTCCCCGGGCCTGCTCCATCATGCGTTTGACGACGCGGTCGGCCCGCAGGCCGTTTTCCCGGATATCTCTGGCATTTTGGTTGATGTCTTCGGCCAGGTCCCGAAGCAGCCCGAACTGATCAGGCGGCAATTTTTCCTCGTTTTCGGCGAGCACTTCCAGGAGTTCGTCCCCGAGGTCGACGGACCCTTCGGCGAAATTGGTGACGAAGTTCAGCGGGTTCTTGATCTCGTGGGCGATCCCGGCGGTGATCTGGCCCAGGGAGGCCAGTTTGTCCTGCATGATGAGCTGGCGCTGAGCTTCGAACTTTTCGGCAGCCCGGATGCGCCGCAGGCGGTAGTACTGTGCCAGGATAACGATGAACACCAGGGCCACCAGCAGGCCTGCCGCTGTGGCATACTGAACGGACCGCTGCCGCCGGAGCCTGGCGTCGAGCTCGTATTCGAGCTGTTGTTTTTCTTTTTCAAACTCGTATTCCGCGCCGAGAAGGGCGACGCTTTTGATCTTTTCCTCGTTGAGCAGGGAGTCCTTGGCCGATTCGTAGATTTCGTGATATTTCAGGGCCAGGGGGTAATCCTGTTGCAATTTGTAAACGTGGTAGAGGCCTTTGGCGGCCTTTTCCACTTCTGGTTTCAGGTTGCCGGCGCGGGCCTCCTGGAATGCCTGCTCGAAGTAGGAGCGGGCGCGGAAGAGGTTGGCCGGGGTTCTTCCCTGGCTCTCCAGGGCCAGATAGGCTTCGCCCAGGCCGGCCAGCGACTGGGACATCTCCCTTTTGGCCTCCGCCTTGCGGGCTTCCTGCAAGGCCTGGTTATGAAATTCGATAGCCCGGGTGTAGTCGCCCCGGGCGGCATGCACCTTGCCGATATTGTTGAGGGTGTAGGCGTAGTACGGGTCTCCGCCGGAAACGCCGAAGGCGTCCAGGGACTGTTCAAAATAGAAGAGCGCCGAATCGAGCTGGCCCCTTTCCAGGTAAATTTCCCCGAGGTTGACCAGGGACGTGCCAATGGCGCCGAAATCGCCGATCTCTTCGCTGATCCGGACCGCCCGCAGGGAATAGTCCATAGCTTTGTCGTGATTGGCGGGACTGTTGAAATAAACGGCGCCGATGTTGGTCAGGGCCGTGGCGATGCGCAGCTTGTTGCCCAGTTCTTCTGATACCCGGAGGGATTCCAGGTAATACTCCAGTGCTTTGGGGTCGTCTCCCTGGTTGAAATAAACGGCGCCGATGTTGTTCAGCAGGTTGCTCACGCCCAGCTGGTCGCCGATAGATTCAAAGATAGACAGCGATTGCTTCCAGTAGTTCAGCACCTCGCGGTAGTCGCCCGAAAAGTAGTAGGCCAGGCCTTTGTTTTTCAGCGCGTAGGCTTTTCCCCGGGGAAAGCCGAGTTCTTCCGCCAGTTCGATGGCCTGGTTGCTGTAAGCCAGGGCCTCATCCGGCCGGGAAGCCAGCAACTGGCTGCTCAGGCTCAGCAGGAGGTTTACCGTCGCCGTATCTTTGCCGGCGGCGCTCAGCGCTGCTCTCAGGCTGTCCGCCTTACTGTTCTGTGCCCCGCCCGGCACCGGGAAGAGCAGGAGGGCGATGGTGGTAATAAGAAAGATGTTTTTCACGGGTTTTTCCTGTTGTGCTTCACGAAATACATCTTGAAGTGGTCTCCGTTCTTGGCCTCTATTTCGCCGCGGTATTCGCATTCGAACTCATCTTTGACCAGTTCAAAGGTGTTTTCTGAAATGTTGACTCTGCCCGCGGCCGAACTGGATTCCATTCGGGCGGCCAGGTTGACCGTAGCGCCCCAGATGTCGTACTGGAATTTTTTGATGCCGACCACCCCGGCCACTACCGGCCCGGTATTGATGCCCAGCCGGATGTCGAAAGGCAGGATGCCCTCTGGCCTGTTTTCCCTTACGGACCGGACGAAATCGGCCATTTCCAGGGCTGCCCGGACGGCGTCCTTGGGGTTGGAGTTATTCGGGGCAGGTAGCCCGCCGGCGCACATATAGGCGTCGCCGATGGTTTTGATCTTCTCGAGCCCGTTGCGGGTGATGATTTCGTCGAAGTGGGTGAAGTAATAATCGATGCTCTTCACCAGGTGTTCCGGAGAGTTGGATTCGGCAATTTTGGTGAACTCTTTAAAATCCGTGAAAAGGACGGTCACCATATCGGACCGTTTGGCCTCCACAAAACCGTTGGCTTTCAGCTCTTCGGCCGTTTCTGCCGGCAGGATATTCAGCAGTATGTGCTCCGCCCGGTTGCGCTCCTCCGAGATGATCTTGTTGCTCTTTTGCGCATAGCGGTACTGGTAGAAAATGCCGGCCAGGATGATGGCAAGAAAGGCGGCGACGGCGAAGAGAAAGTTGCGCAGGATGTTGGCCCGCTGAATGGCGGCCTCGCTGAGGTCCTGCTCTTTGCGGAGCAGTTCGATCTCCGCTTCCTTTTTTTCGAGGTCGAACTGGAACTGTATATTCGCCATCCTCTTGTCGCTTTCAATGTTGTAGAGGGTATCCCGGATCTGGCCGAACAAGGTTTGGTACTTAAAAGCGTTGTTGTAATCCGACAATTCGGCGTAACTCCGGGCGAGGCCCTGGTAGGCGTCTTTCAGCTCTCCGTTCAATCCCACTTCCCGGGCGATGGTTTCTGCCCGCCGGTAATTTTCAAGGGCCAGCGATGTGGTTCCCTGCTGCCGGTAGGCATCTGCCAGGCCGACCAGGGCCTGGGCCAGTTGCTGCCTGGCGTTTTTGCGTTCGGCGATCTGAATGGCGTCCTTGTGGAATTTTATGGCCTGGCCCAGGTCGCCCTGAGCAGCATAGGCCTTGCCGATATTGGTCAGCACAAAGGAGGCGTTCCCGCCGGACTGCTCCATAGCGTCCAGGGCTTTTCGGAAGTTGGCGAGGGCCGATGGATAATCCGCCCTGGCCATATAGACCTCCCCCAGGTTGACTGCGGCGGTGCCGATGGCGTCCAGGTCGCCGGTCTCTTCACTGATGGCTACGGCCCGCCGGTAATAATCCAGCGCCTTATCGTGCGTGGAGGGCTTGTTGAAGTAGACCGCTCCGATGTTCATCAGGGCGGTAGCCACCCGGAGCTTGTCGCCCAGCCGCTCGGCGGCGCGCAGGGATTCCAGGTAGTACTCGAGGGCTTTGGGGTCGTCGCCATAATTGAAATGGACTGCCCCGATGTTGTTGTTCAGGTTGCTGATGCCCAGTTGGTCGTTGATGGATTCGAAGATTTCCAGCGATTGATGCCAGTAGTTGAGCACCTCGACAAAGTCGCCTTTGACATAATGCGCCAGCCCCATGTTTTTCAGGGCGTAGCCCAGCCCTTTTGGATAGCTCAGCCGTTTGGATAGCTCCATGGCCTGGTTTGCGTACACGATCGCCGTGTCCGGGTCGGAGCGGAAAACCGCCGAGGACAACTCCAGAAGAACCTCCACCTTTACCGTATCTTCGCCCATATCGGCAATGACCGCCTTCAGGCTGTCCGCCCTGGCGTTTTGAGCCCAGGAGGTGGCCGGCGCCACCACGGAAAGGATCGCAAAGAAGATCCAATGTTTTCTCACTGTACGAAATTTTGGATGAAAGCCCGGTTGGAGGCCGGGGGCTCTCGTTATTCAATGTACGCCGCTCCAAAAGGATGCTGGGTAAAATTTGCCCCAAGTTACACAACAAAGATCAATTTGGTGGCGAATACCTGCCTTGCCCGTGCTGAAGGGCTTACGAGATTTAACGTTGTCCGGGCCCTTGGATTACCATGAAAGTTCTATATCTTTACAAAATTAATTTAACAGGGCTACATAATTACCGGTTGGCCGTAGATGCGGTGTTCTCAACGGTGGGTTCTGCTGGATTTTTTTGTTTTCGTCCCCTTTTCCTCTTTAGCATCAACTTTCTCTGGCATCTTTTCCAATTCATTGGGTTGCCTGAAAAGAAAATCCCAAAGCACCGTTTTATCGAGCCTCAAAACCTGGCTA
>JACJXZ010000047.1 GCA_020636375.1 Lewinellaceae bacterium
CATGTCATCCGGCTTTTCCAGCCCGGCAAGGGCCAAGATGGTGGGAGCGATGTCAATGTTCTGGATAACCTGATCGACCTTGGTATTGGGGCGGATCATACGCTTATCCAGCACGAGCAGGGGTACGCGCATCGACTCTTCATACGCCTGCCGCTTGTCGATCAGGCCGTGCTCGCCGAAGGAGAAGCCGTTGTCTCCCATGTAAAAAACAGTGGTGTTTTCTAAAAGCCCGTTCTCTTCGAGATACTTCAGCACCTGCCCGATGCTCTCGTCCAGGGCCAGCAGGGCTTCGCAGTAGCGTTTGTAAAAAGTATCGAAATCATAAGCACCGTGGTACAGGTAATCCACCCCGTGCCAGCTGTAGCGTTGGGCTTTTACCCAGTTGGGCACCAATTCATAGTTGTATTCCGAAGAATCTGCCAGGGCTTTCGGATGGCCGGGAGGGAACATAGTCTTTGGATAAGCGATCTCTTTGTCTTCATACCGCCCGAAGTGCCGTTGGGCGGGGTAGAATTCGGAATGCACGGCTTTATGGGACAAATAGAGGAAAAAGGGCTGGTCCTGATCCCGGTTTTTCAGGAACTCCAGGGCGTAATCGGTGAGCAAATCGGTAATATAGGTACTGTCTTTATACGCTTTCTCCTCCCCGTTCACGTTCAGCACCGGGTTGTAATACGTTCCCTGCCCCCGGAAGCTCACCCAGTAATCAAAACCTTTGCGCTTTTGAGAGCTGGATTCTCCCATGTGCCACTTGCCAATAAAGCCGGTCTGATAGCCGGCTTTCTGCAGGTATTGCGGGAAAAAAGTTAACGCTTCCGGCACCAGCGACTGGTTGTCGACCACCTTATGGCGATGGGCGTACTGCCCGGTGAGGATAGAGGCCCGGCTGGGCGAACACAGCGACGTGCTGACAAAAGCATTGCGGATATGGGCGCCTTCCCGGGCCATGCGGTCCATATTCGGAGTTTCGAGAAAGGGCACCTTTCCGGTAAAACCCATAAAATCATAGCGGTGGTCATCGCTCAGGATGAAGACTACATTTTTTCGGGACTGCGCTTTCCCTCCGGAAGCCTGGGCAAGAAGATAGCCAGAGCTGATTAACAGGAAACAGGCGGCAATAAGGAATAGACGTGACATTCAATAATCAGTTTTTTGTATGTGAATAGCATTTATGACGGGTTCTCCTTTTTGAGGCAGGAACTCCAGGCTGAGCATCGAATCGTCGAGTCGGACAGAAAAGCTATACTCGGCCGCCCTGAAGTGCCCATGGCTTCTGGCAATATCGAGGGCGGGAAGCAAGAATTGTCCGTTTGCAGCAATGCCAAACACCCGCTCGCCCGGCTTTTTGCGCTCCAGCTCGGCGAAATACAGCGTAACGCGATAAGTGCCGGCCGGCAATGGAAAGAGCATCCGCCTCAGGCCGATCCGCTGGGTTTGATAAAGCGGGTCTTTATTCGTGCCCAAAATATCCTGGTCGGCGCCTACTCCCCGGTCACGAGGCATGAACTGCCTGCCTCCGACAAAGCCCCAGGAGTTTTCCTCGCTTTGCTTTTCCGGTAGCCAAAGCTGTTGCCCGTCCTCGTCCAGAAAGTACAGGCTGGCGCCCAGGTTCAAACGGATAGAGTTTTCCCCGGTAAAGCCTTGCTCCGGCAAGAGCTCAAAATCCACCGTCTGGGCATCCAGGATAATGGCGCCATCTGCATTTGATCGCAATTCCAGTTGATTTTCACCATTTGCAAAAGGCACTTTCCAGGAAGCTGCATGCCACTCCAGTGCCTTCTCGCCCAAAGAGCGGCCATTGTGAAACAACTCCGCTTTTGCTACATTCCCATAGGCCCAAACCGTTTGTACGCACAGGGGATCGGACAGGTTCCGGATGCCTGCCCGGTGGCGCCACCCTGCCGGTATTAGCTTCACAACAGGTTCTTCTGATAACCAAGCCTGATATAGATAAAAAGCATCCTTGGGTTCCCGGTTGAAGCCGCACAGGCCTTTGTTGTTGACATGCGGCACGGCATCGCGCCGGTTTTCCGAGCCAAAATCGAACATATTCCAGACAGCGGTGCCGGCGATGAACGGCCGCTCCATGATCTGCTCCAGGTGGCTATGATGAAAGGCACTTTCCCAATCCACCGAAAAATCAAAACGCACCGGATTCAGCGAACGCAGGCGGGGGTCGGCGCCCGCCCCATACTCAGTAAGAATAAGGGGTTTGTCCGACAGTTCCCGGTGGGCGCGGTCCATGAACTCCCCGAAGCCTTCCAGTCCCTCCTCATACCAGCCATAGTAAAGGTTCCAGCCTACGATCATGGGTACCTGCGTGATGCCTGATTCATGGTACACATTAAAATCGCCGTGGTTGGGGATCATTGTATAACGGGCAGGGTCTTCCTCCCGGGTTAAAGCCTCCAATTCCCGGGCGAACGCCACGATCTTGCCGATAGCTTCTCTGTCTCGCTCCAGGTTGCGCCCCAGGAACATCTCGTTCATGTACGCCCAAATAACGATGCTGGGATGGTTGTGATACTGCCGGATCATCTCCCGCATCATGGTTTTGCAGTTGCTGTAAAACTCCGGGCTGTCCGTTATCTCGTGGTCCAGCGGGATTTCCATGGTGACGATCAGCCCCAGGCGGTCGCAGGCCTCCAGCACGGTTGGATCCTGTGGGTAGTGGGCCGTGCGGAAAAAATTGGCGCCCATGGATTTGATCATCTCCATATCCCGGAGGTGCTCGGCGTTGCTGAGGGCGTTGGCTTTGCCCGGCAGGTCCTGGTGTCGGTTGACGCCGACCAGCTTCAGGGGCTGGCCGTTCAGGAAAAAACCTTTTTCCGGATCGAAATTGTGCCAGCGAAAAGCCAGGGGCTGAACTATTTCGTCCAGCACCTGCCCGCTTTCTCCGTCTTTCACCTGGATAGCCATGCTGTATAGGTTCGGCGTAGCGGGCGACCACAACTCCGGGTTGGGGAAGGAAAAATCCCAATCAAATGCATTAGGCCCGGAATCAAGGCGGATAAAGCGCTCGAACACGCCTGCTTTTTTCCCGCTTTGATCGCGGATTTCCACAGCCAGCCCAGCCATTCCCGCCGGCTCGCCTTCGTTCAGGATGGTTCCCCGCAACCTGATTTTCGCCTCCGCCGAATCGACATAAGGCGTGGTGATGTATACGCCGGGAGAGGCATGGTCGAGCATATCGAAATGGATGGCATCCGTCAGGACGATGAACACATCCCGGTAGATGCCGCCGTAGAAGTTGAAGTCGCCTTTGAGCGGAGGCACAGCCGGGTCGTGGCTGTTGTCCAGGCGTACTTCCAGGAGGTTGTCGCCCTCTTTAAACTGCCCGGTAATGTCAAAACAGAATGCGGTGTAACCGCCCTTGTGTTCCCCTACCCTTTCGCCGTTGACGAAAACCTGGGCATGCTGGTTGGCTGCCTCGAAGTAAATAAAGGTTTTCTCTTTTTGGGGGAAGGCATCGGCATGCACTATCTTCCGGTACCACCCTACTCCCCGGTAATAGCCCGGCTCTTCGTCGAAGGGGTCTTCCGTGTTCCAGGAATGAGGCAGGTTGATCCATTCCCATTTTATGGTATCGTTCTGCGGCTTTTCTCCTTTGAAAAACTGCCAGTTGCTGTTGATAGCGATTTTGTAGCGGGGCAAGAGGGCAGCCGGCTCCTGGGCGGTTGCCTGCGCCAGAAGGAAAACAAATATCGCATTTAACGTAAAAAGCCTCATGTCACTATAAATACGCTCGTCGAAGTCCCCGCTCGTCGAAGTCTCCAGACTTCGACGATCACTTCGACGAGCACTTCGACGATCACTTCGATGGTCACTCCACCCTTACAACCCCCGCCCTCTCCGAAACCCCATTATTATTAAAAGCCTCGATCTGAAAATAATACGCATCGGCCCTGTCCATCCCGGTAAAATAATAGTCATTCCTGCCGTAGACCATAATGCTCCCATAGAGCTTGTCGGGCGACTTTCCAAAATAGATCACATACCCGTCTGCCAGGTCGTTGGCCTTCCACTTCAGCCAGGCGCTCCTGCGCTCGCCGTATTTGGCAGGGTCGGCACGCAACACGATGAAGTTTTCAACCTTGCCGGGCTTTTCGCCCTCCCCTTTTCCAAATACCCGGAAACCACACAGGGCAAACTTGCCGGTCGGCATGTGGATGTTTTCAATCTTCAGGTATCTGCCTTTGGCCGGCTGGCTCAGTTCTATGTAATCGTGCGGGACGTCGGTTTTGTTGTCGCTTTTATCCACCAGGGTTTTCCAGCTTTTGGCATCGTCGGAAATCAGGATTTTGTACTGATGGTAAGTGTCTGTCCGTTTGCCCAGGAATTCCGCATCCTGGTCGGCGTAATTGACCTGGATGGCGTGAATGGTAGATATTTCTCCAAGGTCCGTTTGAAACCACTCGCCCGGGCCGCCGGTTTTTGCGCTCCAGTAAGTTTTGATGTCTTCGTCCACGGCAAAGTTGGGCTGGTAGCCGCCCAGGGTGGAAGAAACCTGCACCGGCTTGTTGTAGTTGAGCAACATCCAGCCGGCAAAAAGCCCATTGACGTGATCGGCATTTTGTTGCGGCAGGTAG
>JACJXZ010000048.1 GCA_020636375.1 Lewinellaceae bacterium
TGTGGCTCTCTATCGCCCTTCCGAAACGAGTTCGGAACAGGTCCTGCGGTTAAAAAAACACAGGGGCGGGGAGCGCCGCAGAGAAAGACTGCATACCTCTGCGGTTCAAAACTTGCGGGCGGACACACATTTCTGAACAATCTCCCGGTTGCCGGCAAACACGGAACCCCCTGTCAACCGGCAACGAACAACCGGCAACGAACAACCGGCAGCTATCCCTCACCGCCCCTTACGAACGCGCGTTTCCCCTCAAACGAACCGCTGCATGTGATAAGCCACCAGCGTGTGCAGGGTAGCCAGAGCCAGCCCCCTTGCCTGGTCTGCTTTATATCCCTTATTCATGAAGTAATCTTCGAGGCGGACCTGTGCCTGGAAGTAAGCCACTTTGAAGGCAGTCGACAGATTCCGGTGCAGGGGATCCTGTACGGCCCAGGCGTCGATGCCGCGCAGGAGGTTGTCATTCCAGGCTTCGACGGCTTTGGCTTCCGAGCTGTTGAGGGCTGCCGGCGCCGCGTAGAGGCGGGAGCGCTCGCCGGCGGCCTGCGACAGGCGCTGCTGGTTGAGCGGCTCTTCGGTATTCAGGCCGGAGGCGATGGCCACCAGCAGTTTGACTTCGGGCCAGTTTTCGAACTGGCCGCAGTTCTGGGCGCTGAGGTTGCCGTTGGGCACCCGGGCGCAGGCCTGGCTGGCCAGGGCGGATTCCTGGGGGTGGCGCTCGGCCAGCCAGCAGGGAGCGGACAGGCTGGTTCCGGAGCCGCAGTGCAGGTAATTGAGGTGCAGCACCAGCTGGCCGAGGTCCTGGTACGCATAAGTGGCATTGGGGTCGAACGGGAGGTTGGTCACCATCCGGCCGGAAAAGGCGGCCCGGATAGCCGAGTTCATCAGCTGGTTCACATTGGCGCTCGGGCCGTTGTTGGCCAGGAGCACATAAGCCCGGTACGCCAGGGCCATAGGATCATTGGATTGTTCCAGGCGGCTGAAAGCGGCAGCGTCGGACAGCAGGCCGTTGATGGCTTGCTGGAGCTCGCTGGCCACGCCAGGGTTCCCCGAAGCATCCACTGATTCGGCCAGGGCCTGGTACCGGCGCAGGGTGCGGTCTTTTTGCAGCATGGCCTGATAGGCGCTGGCCGTGCCGTTGCCGTAGTATCCGTCGATCGTAGCCGTGTAGGCGTTTTCTGCCTTCAACACCGTTTGCAGGCTCACTACGGAAGCCCGCTTGACATCCGCCCGGATATTAGGCAGGCTTGGCGCTGCCGGGCGTGCTGTCGCCGGCCCTGGTGTGTAGTTGTAGCTCGTGGCCGCCGGCGCCCCGTAGCTGTAATCGGTAACGTTGGCCTCCGGCGTCCGGGCGATCAGGACGTCGTAATCCTGAACCGTAGGTTCGGCAGGGGCAGTGGGGACACGCCCGCCGGATTGCTCGAAGGCGATGGGAATGAGGTCTTGTTTGACCCCCGTCTCGAATTCGGAGAGGGTATGCAGGTAGACGCTGTTGGTTGCCTTGGCAAAGGCGTCTTTGTACCCCATCTTGCGGATTCTTTTCTGGTCCTCCTTGGCGGCATCCAGGCTGTTGTACGGGCCGGTGACGATCTTGATGAGGTTCCCGCTCAGGATGCCGAACAGCTCTCCCGCTTTCATGAACTCTTCCCACTCGATCTCCTTATCCGTACGGCGGGTTGCTATCTGAACGACGTTCACCGCCTGCCCGGCAGAGAGGAGCCGCTCCTGCACGAAGGCATTGATGTAACCTTTTTCGCGGACTTTGGCTGCCGCCTTTTCCGCTTCATCCCGGCTGGGATAACCTCCGACGTAAACCTCCCGCAGGTTGTTGCCCAGGTCCCGGGCATGAACAAAAGCGATGGGCTGCAGCGCTTTGAAGTCCGCCGGCCGGGCATCGATAAACGTTCCTACCTGAATGACATAGTAGGCCTGGCTTTGGGCAAGGCTGGCTGTAGCGAAGAGCGCCAGAAGCGCCAGAAGCGCCAGAAGTGAGAATAATTGCTTCATGATTACATAGTGTTTTACAGTTCAAGCCGGCAGCCGGCAGGGAAAGCGGCGCCGCCTGTTTTGGTTTTCGGCAAACCCGGGGCAAAAAGCCTGAGTCCGGTTTCGAGAACCTAACGTTATTTAGATTCCACAAATTTTATCCTGGGTTGATAATGCTGGCGAGAAGCGGAGCGCGCCCGCTTGGCCAGCGTGGATCCCTACACCAAATTTCGCCAATTTTACGCTTTTTTTCACTTTTTTGTTTAAAAACGGAAACAGGAACGGCAAGATTTCTGCGCTCTGCCCGGTTTTCGCAGTGAACCAAGCCTTTTCTCAGGGGTTCTCAGGATTAAACACTTATTCCTTATGAGCGAGAAGAAAGACATTACGAAAGAATACTCCAACGGCGAGGTGACCATCGTGTGGAAGCCCGGCCTTTGCATGCACTCCGAATTGTGTTTTCACGGACTGCCCGAAGTGTTCGACCCCAAAGCCCGCCCCTGGATCAACGCCGGAGGGGCAGACACCGGGCGCATCACCGGGCAGGTGAAAAAGTGCCCGTCGGGGGCGCTGTCCTATTATTTCAATGAAAATACCTCCTCCGGCGAAAAGGAACCCGCCGATACGGCCGGGCGCATCGTTGAGGCCCTTTCCAACGGCCCGCTCCTGGTCCACGGCGAGATCACCATCAAAACCGCGGACGGAAACACCACCCGAAAGGAAGGCCGCACGGCCTTCTGCCGCTGCGGCGCCTCCGGCAACAAACCTTTTTGCGACGGATCTCACCGGAAGGTGGGGTTTGAGGGGTAGGGGAGATGGGCATGCGCATCAGGTTTGCGATTTAACACATATGTAGAAGTCGCAGTATTGCTCCCTCTGGCTGTATTTTCTTTTTCCGGCTAACCTCATGAAGGTATCGGCGATATCAATGAGGATTAACTCTATCAGCTGCGGGTCGGCTTCTCTTAAAGCCTTCCACCATTGGCCCTTAAAGGGTTTGAGCACTTTAAAAGCCTTTAGCTCGCTGATTTTGAACCCAAACAGGTTCCAGGATTCGATTTTGAAGAAGTGAACCAGTTTGGTGTCCATCAAAGCGGCAATCATGTGAGCATAAAGCATGCACATGAAGCGGTGAGGTTTCATGCGGTTCATCTTCTCTTTGAGCCCGTCGATGGATTTCCAGGCTTTGAACAAGATTTCGATAATCCAGCGCAGGGAATAGAGCACCATTATTTGGCTATCGGCTACCATTTCTTCGGGGATATTAGTAATGTAGCAATTGGCGCAACACAATTCCAGGCGGCGCCCGGAAAGGTTCTTGCGCTTGTTTTGCTTGTCCGTTTTGAGTTTGTGCCTTTTATGCTCGGCTACTGCCTGTGGCACTTTTTGCAGGATCAGGCGAACCTCAAACAGGTGCTTTTGCCCAATATAAACCTTGAGGCTTTGTATTTCGTTTTCAGCCATGGCAGCCAAATGGCTTAACAAATCCATTTCCTGCTTTCCCTCGGCGTCCAGGTAAACATTGACATGGTGCATCAAACGCGACAGGAAGAACGACTCAGCCTGGGCAACAGTTTGAAAATCGCCTACCTTAAAATAGCCTAAGTCTCGCAAGAGCAAGGAGCCTTTGGGCATCTTTGGCACTCCTTGCCAATGATCTGAACCGCCGCTGTCATGGAAGCGCACTTCCAAAGTGCCCCAGCGCAGCCCATAGAGGGCGTCTATTTTCAAGCCCGCCTCGGAGGCGCCTCCTCCGCTGCCTTTGTATAGCGTTTTTAGGACAGCAGGCAACTCCAGGTTGGTGCTGTCTTCTGTATACACTTCTGTAAATTCTTCCAGCAGCTTCATCGGGTTGCTTTGCCGCAAGTGCAGGTTCATCGCCTGTCCAAACAGGTAGCGCATTAATGCTTCGCTGCTTTCGTTGAAGCGTTCGTCCAAGCTTTGGGGGAGTATTTCAATGCCATAGTTAGCCTTCAGCCTGGCGCAGTGGCTGGCCAGGCTGGCGCCCCAGCCTTCTTCCATAGCTATGCGCAGGCAACTGTCCACAAAGGGTTCTGCGCCCAGTTTTCCGGCCTTCTTGGTAAACCCGGTGAAAAAACCCAGCTTGCCGAGGAAATCCGGCGCGAAAATATTTCCGAATCGGCGGCTAATACCGTTACTTTGGATTGCTTTTTTTAAAGCAGGGTGTTTCATCTCTTTTTTGTTTTGCGACTACAAAGATGGGACACCCTTTTTTTATTCCTGCGCATTAGCCCTGCTTTATTTTCCTGGCAGCCGGGCTTCGCCGGCAGGTGAGGGGCTTAGCGCCGACAAGCGGGGCGGGCGGCTCCCTAACAGTGCTGCAAAGCCGGGCAGGCTCACTGCCAGCCTGCGCCAACGCTTCCTGGAAGGGGGGGGCGTTAATATGCCATGAAAATCGCATTTGTTAATTTCATAACCTGATGCGCATGGGGAGAAGGGGGAGAAGGGGGAGAAAGGGAGAGGGGGAGAAAGGGAGAGGGGGAGAAGGGGAGAAGGGGAGAAGGGTGGGGTTGTGGCCATGTTTTCCTGTTAATCATGTTAATCCTTTCGAT
>JACJXZ010000049.1 GCA_020636375.1 Lewinellaceae bacterium
AGTTGGGTTTTAGGTGTTCAGAAATCCTGCCGGATGAATTGCTGCGATTTGGATATGAATGTGCCGAAGAATATCCTGGCGAGATAAAGCCCCGGGGGCAAATGGCTGACATCGCATTCGAACACGTGGTCTATGGCACCGCCCAGGCTATGGTGGGCCACTTCGATGCCCCATTCATTGAAAATACGCACTTCCCATGGCCCAGGTACCGACAGAGTCGTTTCGATAACCAGGCGGTCCGTCACCGGATTAGGGTATACTATCAGCCCGGCAGCCCGCGATGCCTCTCGCACAGAGGTGAAGACTCCAATAGTTTCACTCAGTTGGCAGCCGTTGCCGTCAGTAATAGTCACAGTATAGTTGCCGGCATAAAGGCCTGTAGCTACCGGGCCCATTTGCACCGGGGATGTATTCCAGGCATAAGTATAAGGCGGTGTTCCGCCGCCTGGCGTAACTGACGCCCAGCCTACTCCCAGTCCATTGGTATCCGGCACAATTTGAGATTCCAATATGGCCAACTCTGGCGGCTCGGTGACAGCAAAAATAGTGTCGATGGAGTTGGATGTTTGCAGGTCGGTAATGGTGGCTCCATAGGTGCCGGCGGCGAGGTCCTGCAAACTGCTGGCTGCCGATCCATCCTCCCAGCTGAACGCGAATTGTCCCGACCCTCCGCCGACGGACAAATGAATCTCACCGGAGGCTTCTCCGAAGCAGTCATTGTGCAGGATGTCGGCGGCAACGGCCATAGTGCCGAAGACCTCTAACGTGCCGTTCGTTAAATCCGGCGTAACTGGCCCGCCGGTATTGCCGAAAGCGATCGGGATGGGTTCGCCTGAAAAACAGACAACGGATACATTCCCTTCTTCCCCCACCACAGTGAACTCCATCCCAAACAACCCCGAAGAATCCGGCAGCGATTGGCCGGCACCGGTACTGCTGAACCAAAGGGTCATCAGTTTGCCGTTGCCGGTGCTGTCCGTGCCGAAATTGAAAGATTCCATCAATCCCAAAGTTGTGTTCAGGCTGCGCAGGCCCGAATACCGCAGCACAGCCGTATCCCATTTCAGGGAAAACTGAAAGTAGGTCATGTCGGCAAAGCCAGCGGTTCTGACGGTTACCCGGAGCGGCATTCCTGCTTCTCCGTCTGCGGCTTCTATCCACAGCTTCGGTTGAGCAATCCCGGTGGTAAGGGATAAGGCAAACCACAGGGTCAGGGCAGGTTTTAGTATTCCGTTCATGGCTTTCATTTTTGTAGGGCTTTTTTCTGAGAGTACTTTAAGGAAATGCAGTCGCAGCCTTGTTTTCGGGTTGCCTTCTTCAAGCGGTCATAACCTGCCGGGTTTCGCGTAAGTTCCCGTGTTGCTGAACCCGGCAGCGTTTGTCGAAGATGGTTTTCGCCAGCAGCATTTCGCAGGTCATGCTGTTGCATTTCCGATAAACGCTGCCGGGTTGTTTATTCCCGGCCAAGCCGAAACCCGGCAGGTTAGAGCCTCTCCGGAAAGCTGGTTATATCTCTGATAAAACCCGGAAAATGTCCTATTAATGCTGGATGCGGATCATCCTGCCGGCGGCGCTTCCCGTTGGCAGCTGAATTTCATAGAACAATATCTCCTGGTTGGGCAGCTCGCCGGGCCTCAGCCGGATGTCGTTCCTGCCGGCGGCGAATTCCCCTTCATAGGTTTTGAGAGTTTGCCCAAATTGATTGAAAATAACTACCCGGCCTGGTTGGGCGCTGTCCACTTCAAAGGTTAAAGTAGCGTCGGTTGTAAATGGGTTAGGGATAACCGCGTGACGGATCGGGCCTGTAGCTTTTTTAACGGTTAGCTGGACATCTGCAGGGCTGCCATCGCTTCGGAAACCGACGGTGGGGATCAGGCGTGACGACAACCGGATCAATTCTTCCTGTTTTTTGGAAGTGCCAAGCACTTTAAAGCGCAGGCTGAACAATTCCTGGTTTGGGTTCAGGACCGCGCCTTCTCCTACAGGATTGTACCAAAGCACCGGCAGCAGGCCCTCGTCGGCTCTTTCCAATCCAAAGTTGGAGGCGCTCCATCCTGGAAGATACCCGGGGACGACTTCTTCCAGCAAGAGCTTGTCGCTGTCAAATTCCAGCGTGAATTGATAGGCCGCTATGTTTCGAAAGTTGTTCGCCTTTATCGGAATGACAACGGAAGTCCCTGCTTTCATTTGGCGCGGCGACATGAATAACTCCAGCCTGCCTGTTATTAGCCTTTGCCGGAGAGCAGGGGACATATTGATGGCGCTGAGGTCCACGTCGCCGGTCTTGCAGGCGTAAAAATCAGCGTCGGCGGTGTTGGTATTCAGGTTGTTGTAGGTCAATGTTTCGGGGAATGGAGGATCGAAGGGGTTTAATGGGTCGCTAAATACGTAGTTTTTGGGGACGAACCGCCAGGAGGTGTTGCCGGCTATTGCCGGGATTTGCAACAGGATCAGCTTTTGAAGCAGGAACAAGTCGTTGCCGTCGATCGAACCGGAAGCGTCGGCGTCGGCGGAAATCAACTTATACGGCGAATCCAATAGTTCGATCTGCAAAATATGGCGCTGGATCAGGAACAGGTCGTTGGCCATTACGCCGTTCCTCCAGCCGGTATTTTTTTCCGGGGTGACGGTGTAATCGCCTCCGGCGGGGACGGGGTCCAGGCAATGACTGCCGTCGGAGTTGGAGACAGTGCTCCAGCTGTTCTGTCCGTCCGCCATCGACAAGGTTACATTGACCAGGCCGTCTCCGTTTTCCCGGCAAATGCGGCCGCAAATGGTTACATCGGATTTTATGCAAACCGAGCCGCCGATCAGAGTTGGCGTGACCGCTACGCTTTGGCCGGCCTGCTCCTGGAAGACAGCGACCGGCGTAGGCGTATCTGTAAAGGATATATCGGTGCAACTGCCTTCAGCATTGCCCAGCAGGACGTTTATCGTAAAAAGGACCGTGCCATCAGCCAAAGAAACCGGCGCGCCGCTGGTGCTGAACCATGAGACGATCGCGGTATTCCCGTTGTTGATAACGTTGCTGCCGAACAGGGGCGGCAGGCCGGGCCCGGCTACCAAAGCGTCAAACGCAGCTACGGCCGGGTCGCCGATGTCCAGAGATATATTGAAGGAGGTGATATCTGTGAAGTTCTGCACCGTCACCGGTACTTCCACGACCTGGCCGGCGCTGCCGCAGATGCTGTCGGCGATGGTGAAGGTTGGGGTACCCGATTGCCCGCACGGGCCGGGAGTGTAGGTGAAAATACCGGCGCATTCAGCCTCGCAGGCGTTGGGGTAGGTAACGCCGTCGGCGCCGCAGACGGGGTCGTAGGTGGTGGGGCAGGGGCAGGTGTCGATGGGGAGGATGGTGACGTCGTCAATGTACCAGCCGGAGCTGACGTCAGCTTGGCCGGGAATGGCATCTGTGGATTCAAAATAGAAACCGATTTGTATGTTTTGTCCAGCATAATCATTAAGGTCAAGTAAACTGGGTGACCAAATACCTCCACCATTGTTTGTATAATTCGAAGAGAGCATTTCCCACTCCGTTGCCCCTTCCGGTAAGATTTGTACGCGGCCGAAGTCGCCGTTTGAGAAACTGAACCAGTGCCAGAACTGCAATTGGGGGTCGTCGTCAGGCACTCGAAAGAGAGGGCTAACCAAAGAGCTGGAGACATTGTCATCATAATTTTCATTATTGGGGTTAGTCGCCGTACCAACAGAACTTTGACCCTGATGCCCAAAATCATCGTCAGTACCCCAAGTCCCGCGGGTTACATACCAGTCGCCCAGGCCATTTTCAAAGCCTTCCGGGTTGTTAAACACCGCTGGGCCGGTAACGATTTCGACATCGTCGATGTACCAGCCGGAGCTGACATCAGCCTGGCCGGGAACGGCGTCTGTGGATTCGAAATGGAAACCGATCTGTATA
>JACJXZ010000005.1 GCA_020636375.1 Lewinellaceae bacterium
ATTAGACAGGTAGCCCAAACATGCTCTGAACGCCTAAAAACTGAAAACCCTCTACTCGTCTTCGCAACTTATTTGACGCCAAAGCTACAATTCTGGAAAAGTTAAGCCCCTCAAAAAACTAATTTGGGAAAATGGTGTTCGGACTCTGGCTTTAGTCATTTACCAAAACTACTGCATTTCGGTTAGTAAATGTGCATGCGGCCTGCTGCATGCACCTGACGTGTATTGCCTAAATTTTTCCTTCATCCCATAAATTGTTTTAAATATGAGATTTCTCTACATTTTGCCGTTCCTGCTGCTTGGCATAACAGGATTCGCGCAATTTAACCTCCCCCTCGATTTCGAATCGAGTACCATTACTTACGTCCTGACGGATTTTGGCGGAAACACCTCCCTGGTCGTAACCGATCCTACGGACGTGACCAACAACGTTGCCCAGTCCACAAAAACCAATACTGCGGAGCTGTGGGCCGGCACCACCATGGGTAACGACGATGGTTTTGATTCCGCCATTCCCTTCACTGCCATCCAAACCAGGATGACTGTCCGAGTCTGGTCGCCGGACGCTGGCATTCCGGTGCGGCTGAAAGTAGAGGACTCGGCCGACCCCGGTATCAGCGTGGAAACAGAAGCTACTACTACCGTCGCGATGGAGTGGGAAACGCTGGAGTTCGACTTCACCAATGAAGTGCCCGGCACTGCCGCTCTCAACCTGGCGAACAGCTACGACAAAGCCTCTATCTTCTTCAACTTCGGCACTACCGGTGCTGACGCCGGCGAAAAGACTTACTTCTGGGACGACGTTGAACTCGTTCCTGCTCCTGACTCCACCGTTGTCGACATCATCGTCAACAGCCCGGACCATACGACGCTGGAAACGGCAGTCATCGCCGCCGGCCTGGCCGACGACCTAAGCGGCATCGGACCCTTCACGGTCTTCGCGCCCACCGACGCTGCCTTCGACGCCCTGCCCGCCGGCGCTCTGGATGCCCTGCTGGATGACCCGACCGGCGCACTGGCGCAGGTGCTCCTGTATCACGTGCTGGGCGCCGAGGTGCTGTCCACCAGCCTGTCCGACGGCCAGATGGCCGAAACGCTACAGGGTGCCGACATCACCGTGACGATCGACGGCGGCAACGTCTTCATCAACGACGCTATGGTGACGGTGGCGGACCTGCAGGCCGACAACGGCGTGGTGCACGTCATCAACGCCGTCTTGCTGCCTCCCGCCCAGGTCGACCTGCCCATCACTTTCGACGACCCCAATGTGGACTACGGCCTGGCCGATTTCGGCGGCAATGCGTCTTCCATCGTAGTTGACCCCACGGACCCGGACAATATGGTCGGGCAGGCCATCAGGACGGCGGATGCTGTAGTGTTTGCCGGCACCACCATGGGCGCCGACGGGCTGGCTAACGCCATACCGTTCACGGCCAGCCAAACGCAAATGTCGGTCCGGGTGTGGTCGCCGGAAGCGGGCGTACCCGTCCGCCTGAAAGTAGAGAATGCTGCGGATCCCGCCATTAGCGTAGAAACCGAAGCAACGACTACCGTTGCCATGGCCTGGGACACCCTGAGGTTTAATTTCAGCAATGAAGTGCCCGGCACCGCGCCGATCAACCTGGATGATACATACGACAAAATCTCCATCTTCTTCAACTTCGGAGCAGAAGGGGCAGCTGTCGGCGAGCAAACTTACTATTGGGATGATGTAGAACTCGTTCCTCTGCCTGATTTCACTGTTGTGGACATCATCGTCAACAGCCCGGACCATACGACGCTGGAAACGGCAGTCATCGCTGCCGGCCTGGCCGACGACCTGAGCGGCATCGGCCCCTTCACCGTCTTCGCACCTACCGACGCTGCCTTCGACGCCCTGCCCGCCGGCGCACTGGATGGCCTGCTGGCCGACCCGACCGGCGCGCTGGCACAAGTACTCCTGTATCACGTGCTGGGCGCCGAGGTGCTGTCCACCAGCCTGTCCGACGGCCAGATGGCCGAAACGCTGCAGGGTGCCGACATCACCGTGACGATCGACGGCGGCAACGTCTTCATCAACAACGCCCTGGTGACAGTGGCGGACCTGCAGGCCGACAACGGCGTGGTGCACGTCATCAACGCCGTCCTGCTGCCTCCCGCCCAGGTCGACCTGCCCATCACTTTCGACGACCCTAATGTGGACTACGACCTGGCCGATTTCGGCGGCAATGCGTCTTCCATCGTAGTTGACCCCACCGACCCGGACAATATGGTCGGGCAGGCCATCAGAACCACAGGTGCTGTAATTTTTGCCGGCACCACGATGGGCGCCGACGGCCTGGCGAATCCCATTCCCTTTGCGGACGGCGACACCAAAATGACCGTTAGAGTGTGGGCGCCCGATGCCGGCATCCCGGTTCGCTTAAAGGTAGAAGATGCTACTAATCCTGGCATCAGCGTAGAAACCGAAGCGACGACTACGGTGGCTATGGCCTGGGAAACCCTGGAGTTTGACTTCAGCAATGAGGTAATGGGGACAGCTGCCATTAACTTTGCCAACACGTACGACAAGATCTCCATCTTTTTCAACTTCGGAGCAGAGGGTGCAGCTGCCGGCGAGCAAACCTACTACTGGGATGACGTGGAGTTTGGCGCCAAAGAAACGGTGGTAGACATCATCGTGAACAGCCCCATTCATGAGACACTAGAAACGGCCGTCATCGCCGCTGAATTGGACGACGACCTGAGCGGTGCCGGCCCCTTCACGGTCTTTGCCCCTACCGATGATGCGTTCGACGCCCTGCCCGCCGGATTGCTGGACGCCCTGCTGGCCGACCCCACCGGCACACTGGCGCAGATATTGCTGTACCACGTGCTGGGGGCTGAAGTCCTTTCCACCGACCTGTCCGACGGCCAGGTGGCCACCACCTTGCAGGGAGAAGACATCACCGTAACCATTACCGGCAACGACGTCTTCATCAACGACGCCCTGGTGACGGTAGCGAATATCCAGGCCGACAACGGCGTGGTGCACATCATCAACGCTGTGCTTATACCTCCTTCTATTAACGGAGTGGAGGTGCTGCCGGCAGCAACCAACGGTATCCGCATATCGCCCAACCCGGCCAATACGTATGTGAATATTGAGTTTGCCGAGGCACTCCGCGAAGCGGTCCAGCTGACCCTTTTTGATGCAGGCGGCAAGGTCCTGAAACGGGAAGTAATCCGGGACCAGGTATCGCAGATCAATACCAGCAGCCTCACGCCAGGCCTGTATTTCCTGCGTATGGATAGCAGCTCCGCCAGTTATTACCAGAAGGTGGTGATTGGCAGATAAGAGGAATCGGTTAGACAATGACAATGCATAAGGGCCCGGGGAAAGAATATCCACATCAAATGAGGGGTTATTCTTCTCCGGGCCCTTTTGTTTTAAGATGCATTATGCTCCTGATAAATCCCATTGTTAAAATTCGGCGATTGACGGAAGCAGTCCGTTCCCGGCGCACTAGTGCTTTCGGCAGTAAATAACGGGTCAGTTATTTTCCCGCCGGGAACAAAATGCAGTTGTTGGCTCCCCTCGACAAGCTCGGGGCCGGGTTGGCTGGAAATCAACGGCTTAGAGACCCCGGGTGGGCAATAACAAACAACAAACAACTGCCCCGGAACTTCGTTCCGGAAGCACTAGTCCCACTCCCATCCGTCGCCGAAGCCGCCGAAGCGGAAGGTGATGACGCCGGTGGGGCTGCTGAAGTCGCTGTCATCCAAGGTTTTCAGCTGGCTGATGCCGTTTACCCAGCGGTAGCCGGCGGTGAAGCCCAGCTTGAACCAGCCGGTGAGGTTGATCTCGGCGCCCACTTCGGGGGTGAGCACGAAGATGCGGTCCCGCCCGGTGTCGAAATCTTCGTTCAGCAGCTGGGCCCTGCCCCAGCCAACCTTGAGGCTGGTGTAGAGGTGCCCCATCTTGTACTGCTTGGGGGTATAGCCGAACCACAGGCCGCCGTGCTTGAAGCGGATGTTGTACGTAATGTCCCGGATCTCGCCGTCGATCTCCTGGGAAAGGGTGACGTCCGGCTGGTCCGTCCCCATCCCGTAGCCGCCGATGAAGAAATCGTCGAGCACGAGGGCGCCGCCGCCGCCCACGTCGGCACCGACTTCGCCGTTGATGGAGCTGATCTCGATCATCGGGCCGCCGAAGGCGCCGAAGGACGTGAAGTCATCGAAAAGGGTTTCGTGCTGGGCCGGCAAAGCCTGGGCCAGCAAACCCGACAGCAACAGAAAGAATGCCTTTTTCATAGTTCCTGAGTCGTTTTGGTTTTTCCGGGGAAAGCATATCCGAAGCAACCGTGCGCTGAACTTTCCCCAAACAGATGATGTATTAAAAAAGGCAATACCCCTACGGGGGCTTTGAAAACAAATTCTTTGTGCTGTCTTCGTGTTTTTGTGTCTTAGTGGCAAAAAAACAAAGGCGGCAAAGTACTCCTGAACAAAAAAACGAAAGCCTGATAAAATGAACTTCAAGACCGCTGTAATCGAGAAAAGCTTTGAAAAACCTGTAGTCGTCGACTTCTGGGCGCCCTGGTGCGGGCCCTGCCGCGTGCTCGGGCCGGTGATCGAGAAGCTGGCCGAAGAACAGGCCGGCAAATGGGAACTGGTGAAGCTCAACACGGAAGAGGACTACGAGGTGGCCGAGCAATTCAACATCCGCAGCATCCCCAACGTGAAGATGTTTTACAAGGGCGAAGTGGTGGCCGAATTTGCCGGCGCCATACCGCGCACCGCCATCGAGCGCTGGCTGGAGCAGCACCTGCCCGACGGCCGCAAGGAGAGCCTGGCCCTCATCCTGAGCCGCCTCAACGGCGAAGGCGGCCTGTCGGAACTGGAAGCCTTCATCGCCCAGAACCCCGACGTGGCGGAGGCCCGCGTGGCCCTCGCCCGCAAGCTCGTCTACAGCAACCCGGAGCGCGCCGCCGCCCTGGTGGAAACCATACAGCTGGGCGACGCGCTGGCCGAAAGCGCCGAAGACCTGCGCACCCTGGCGGAACTGATGTCCGCAGAAACCGACGATACTCCCGCCGGCAGGCTGGTCGCCGCCGCCCAGGAAGCCCTCCGGAAAAAAGATAACGAAACAGCCATCAAAAGCATCATCGAAGCGACCACCGCCGACAAGGCCTTCGCCAAAGACCTGCCGCGCCGGGCGGGCATCGCCCTGTTCCGCCTCTGGGGCCCGCAGGAGGAGCTGACGAAGAATTATAGGTGGAAGTTTGATATGGCGCTGTATTAGGCGGTTGTTCGGTGTTCGGTGGTTCGCTCCACCTTATTGCCACTGATTAGAGGTGTGTACCCACTCATTTGCTGATTGTATTTTTATCCAGTCAATATACCCGGGTATGGTGTCCGCTGCCAGGGGGACACCATTATTATCTGACCAACCCTGAAATGCCCCAATACCGAGGAAAAGAGGCTCAAAGTCCAGTTCGGCCCCATGGGAAAAATGGAACTCCCTCCATTCAGCAGGAAATTTCCGGAATAACCTGTATCTCCTGCCTCTAATTTCCAGTTTGATAAAAATGGTATCCGGGTATGCATTTACACTATCGCTAACGGGTAAGTAATCGCGTTCTGGAAATGGACATTTTGAATGAGTTGAGAAGGCAAATAACCGGACGCATTTACCCATTCAATAATTCGGGACGTTCGCGAGAGGCTGTAGCCTCGACGCGGCATAGTCAGCAAGTCTCCGACTTGCGTGAGCTAGCTGCGAGAGATATTGGTTTACGCCAGTCGGAGACTGGTTTGTTATACCGCATCGCGTCTTGTAGACGCTCGCGAACGAGGGAAAAATTCTTTACCTAATGAAAACCTCCCCTCCCCATTCAACTGCCTCCAAAATAACCTCCTGCCCTATGGCTTTCCATACCCGGAACACATGCCTCACCCCTCTGGCAATAACCAGTTCCTCCTGCCCTTCCGCCAGGCAGAAGATCAACTTGCCGGCAAAACCCGGGAATAAAACTGCTTCTTCCGTATGATAACCAACATAGGCAACGCTCACCTTGTAAAAGGGTATTTTGGGAAGGGTATACTGGCCATCGAAATCAGTAGCCAAGGTTTCCAGGAGTGCCCCATCCGCCGATAAAAGGCTTACTTCAGCTCCGATCAGTGGTTCCTGGTTTTCGCTATCGAGAACAGTAACCTCCCGTGCTTTGTTGCCTTCGACCGGATACCGGACTTCCACCCATCCTTCTTCCGGTGCCGGCTCCGGCGCTTCTCCGCTATACGTGCAGGTAATTATAGAATCTGCCATTTCATAGGTTCCCTTGCCGATGCCCCACCCCCGGGTCCGGTACTCAAACGTGCCATCCTCGTAAAAGGTGATTTCATAAGGCGGCGGCCCGGAGGCGCACCAGCCCGGTTGCTGGTATTCGTACTTCCATCGCACTCCCTGTTGCCCGGCAGCAGCCAGGGAGTGCAGAAATAGCATTAATACGGACAGGATTATTGGTTTCATCATTTTCAGGTATTTCGGTCCTTCTATTCGTCAGGGTAAATGTTGCGGTATTGTGGCCCGGTGTTTATGGAGGTTTTGTTTCAAAGAAGCCCCTTCGAAGCAGGGGCTATATTCCGCTGCAATAGGTTTTGCGCATTTGGCCCGCCACAACACCATAACACCGCAATACCACAACACCTAAAATAGTTGCCCATTATTCATTGAAATGGATCCTCAACCTCAGCCTCAACCTCAACAACCTACTCCAACACCAAATTCATCCGCTTCGGATACTTCACCGAATACCGGAAGCTCAACTTCTCAGTTGCGCCGGACTTCAGTTCCACCTCCCAGCGCAGCTTCCCGTTGGCCTCATCCACTTCGGCGCCCTTATGCGGGCCGAGTTCCACTTCGATCTCTTCGGTAGTGGAGACGGGGTACTGGTCTTCGACGACGATGCTGGCCGCCTGCCGCTTGTTGTTCCGCAGCTCGATCTCCCAGCCGATGGTTTCGGTCTTTTTGTTGCCGATGAACTGCTTGTCGGTAAACTGTTTCTCCTTTTGGCGGGTGATGATAATGCCTTCGTCGATGCCCAGGGAGAAGGAGAGCGTATCGGTGGCGACGTTGGCATTGAGCAGGCTCTTGCCCAGGTAGGTGCCTTCGAAGAAGAGGTTGGCCGGGCCGCTCAGCAGGCGGTACTGTTCCCAGCCGGTGACGTTGGCGGTGAGGAAGGCGTGCGGGTTGAGGCGCGGCGCGGCATAATACTCATAGGATGCCGGCAGCGTCTCCTCGCCGATGGCCACGACGTACTGCTGCCCGTCGGAGGGGATGTCATAGGGCGCATTGATCCGGAACGCGAAAGTAGTGGCCTGGTCGTAAGCTTGAACTTCCGGCCCTTCGGCGGGTATGGCACCGCTGTTGATCCGGGCGTCATCCAGCAGAATCTCCGATTCGGCCATATCCATTTTTTGCATCCGACCGCGGGGCGCGCCCCCGGTGACAACGATAACATGTTCCCGCAGCCACCAGGTGTTCAGTACCGGCTTCCGGGCGGTACTCATAGGTTTGCCGGTGGAGAGGGTGAGCTGCACATTCTCCCAGTCTTCGCCACTTTGCTGGTAGGCCTGTGCCTTGTACTGCAGCTGTACCGGCTGGCCAACGCTTTCCACCCGCAGGTCGTACAGGGGCGACCATCCGGCCTGGCTCACCAGATAGCTGATGCGGAAACCGGCCCGGACGGCACGGGGGGCATCTACCGCGACCACCACTTCGCTCACCGAGCGGGACTGCCCGGCGGCGTTGAGCTGCTGCAGTTGCAGGGCCAGCCGGTTGGCGCTGTCCCGCAGGATTTCCTGCCGCCGGGCGATCTCCAGTTGCTCCAGCTTGATCTCGCGCAGCCGCTGGCGGAAGTAGTCGGCCGTGGCCCGCAGGCCGTCGATGGGCACGCCGTTCTGCTGCCCGCCGATCTGCCGGTTGGCCAGCAGCAGGGCTTCCTCCTCCTGGAACACCTGCCCCAGGGCCTGCTCCTGTTTGAGCTGTTGCTCGAACTGCTTTTTGCGGGCTTCCAGGGCTTCAATCTGCTTCGTCGGCTTTGGCTCGGCAAGATAATTCAGCTGATGAGTTACCGACAGGATGGTGAAATCGCCCGTCGCCGTAAACTGCAGGCTCTCCGGGCTGAGGCTGGGCGACAGGCCCGTGAATTTCAGTACGCTGCGGCCGGCGGCGATGCTGACTTTGCCCTCCCGGCGCACCTCTGCGCCCTGCCGGAAGATGGTCACTTCTGTGATGGCGGACGGGGTATCCTGTATGTTTTCTCCCGCCCAGGTGGCGGAAGGCAGGAATAAGAACAAGAGGGGGGAAGCAGCGCTGAGAATATGCCGGGGGACAGAAATTTTTAAACTTTTCATCGGTGTTTTTCCGATAAGATGAAGCCGGAATGGAAAATGCACAAGAAGGGCAAAAAAAATCCTCCGCGCAAAAGGGCGGAGGAGTTGATGCCGGGGGGGTTCTCACAAAAGCTGTTGGGAAAAGGACACGCCCCGCGCGCCCGGGTTGCGGCTGGAAGTGTTAAAGTGGGTACGGCGGAATAGTTTACTCAACGGGAACAATAATCAGTTTTTGCCGGTAAGCGGCCCTTTCCTGTTCCTGCTGGTGGAGGCTAAGCAGATACAGGCCCGGGGGCAGGCTGCGTTGGATGCTGAGCCCGTCGCCTCCCCTGAAGGCCTGCCGGTAGAGCGTTTGCCCGCCCATTCCGGTGAGGCGGAGCTCGTAGCGGCCGCCGGCGTCCAGCCCTTCGAAAGCGATGGGGCTGCCTGGCGTGTAGGGGTTGGCGCAGATGCAGCGGATAGCCGTAGCCGGGGTTTCGGCAGTCGGCACGACTGTCCGCCAGTAGGTTTGGCAGTGGGAGGCGTCCACCCACCCGGCCTGGGTGGGCAATGCCTGGTAGGTTTCTGTGTCCGTCAGCAGGCCCTGTTCGTTGTAATCGTACGTAATCCGCCACTGAAGTTCCCATTTTTCCGCCCACCGGTCATACCGTTCGGCCATTTTAAAAAGCAGCAAGCCGGTACCCTCGTCGTAATAGCTATAATTCCGGGCATCATTCACGAGCCGCCCGTGAAAATCGGACCAGGCCTGACTGAGGTAAATGGTTTCGCGGCCGGCCTCGTCGTAGGTGAACTGTTCGCGTTGCGCCTCCTGCCATCGTTGGAGGTGAATGGCCCATGAAAATTCGTAGTGTTCGGCCACCAGCCCGTCGTCCTGATAGGCCCAGGTATCCATTCTGGTGTTGGCCCATCCCTGGGTTTCGGTTTGCCAGGATTGTTCGGCCTGCTCCACCCGCCGGCCCTCGCCGTTGTAGGCGTAGGCTACCCTGAAGACATTGGCCCAGCCGTCCGCCTGCCAGTCCCAGCTTTGTTCCAGCTGCTCTGACCGCAACCCCGCAGGATTGTACGAAAAGACAGTGCGCTGGTCATTCCACCACACATCGCCGGCCAGGCTGCCAAATTGAACCAGGATTTCCTGGAGGGAGTCCCGGCCGTCGTAGGTGTACACGGACCGGCGGTAATCGCAGGTATCGCCGTTTTCCTTGAACTCCACATAAGTCTCCGAAGCAAGCAGGCCATTTTGATATTGGGTGAGCGTTTCGCTGAAGAGAACCCACTCCTGAATGCTTGTTTTCCAGTACCAGCGCCGGTGATTGACAACGCTGCCCGTCTCGTCGTACTCATATTGGTGGCGGGCAACATTCAGCCAGGCGCCCGCTTCCCGCTTCTGCAGGGCCTCGGTGAGCAAAAGGTTCTCTGAATCATAAGTTTTCAGGGTACGGAAAGTATCCGGATAAGGGGTCCCGGACTGGTCCAGCACTTCGGTCGCGTTGCCGTTGTCATCGTAGGTTGTCCTTTGGGCGTATTTAAGATGCCACGCGTAGTCGACGGCGCCCCACTCCCGGCTATACGTGTCGGCGGGCCGGTTCATCTCGTCGTAGGCATAGGTGTACTGGTAGTCGTTTTGCCATTCCATTGTTTCGGGATCCCATTTCTGGAAGGTAGCCTTTAGCTTTTCCCCCGTGGCCTTATTTTCGTAGAGGGAGCGGTTGATGTTCATCCAGCCGCTGCCGCCGCCCCATTCCTGGTGTGCCTTCTCGATCAGGTAGCCGTTCCCGTCGTAGAAGAAAAGGTTGCGGTATTGGTTGCGCCAGTCCGAACCGCTCCATCGCTGGACGATTTCTTCCTGGACTGTTCCGGGGGCGAAGTAGGTGAACAGGGACCGTTCCCACGGCGCCCACTCTCCGGAGGGGGTGTATTTGCGGAAGCGGGTGATGGCCGCCGGGTCGCTGCCGCCCTCGTATTCGTAGGTGCTTTTGTCCTGGTCAGAGAGGATGCCGGAGGGGTAGTTCCAGTCCGTTTGGACAATTTCCCCGATGAGCCGCCCTTCGGCATCGTAGCTGAAGAGGTAGGCCAGGCTGCTGCGCCAGCCATTCAGGCCTGCGTCCCATTCCTTGTGCAGATATTCCGTGGGCTGGCCGGCGCCGTTATAGGAAAGCAGGTCGTAATACATGTTCACCCAGCCCATGTCCCATTGCTGGTAAATGCTTTCCGACAGCAGGCCGGCACCGTTGTAGGAGCTGGTGATGCGGGAAGACAGCTCCCAGCCGTTCTTCCAGGTGAAGTAGGTCAATTCCACCTCCCGGTGTGCCTCGTCGTAGGCGTGAACGGACTTGGAAGCGGGCGCCCAGGTTTCGGTGTAAGGGTCGTAATCGTAGCAAACGGTAGAGTCCCGCAGGTCCAGAGCTTCCGTCCACCGCAGGGGAATGGGCATCTGGGGCGAGGCCGGCAAGGCCTCGCCCGGGCAGGCTAGGCAGAGTGGATTTGCCAGCTCACCGGTACCTGCTTCCAATAGGGTTTGCAGGTATTCTTTTGCCGGCACGGCGGGAAAGGAGGCCTGGGCGTGCGCCCGGCAACTCCAGGCCAGAAGGAGAAGAGCGGAGAAGTAACGCATGGCGGTCTGTATTTTATGAGATAAAAAGCGAAGTGGCCGCCGGGCGGCGCCGGAGAGGCAATTTTTTTCTGATTTGGAGAGGATAGCCGGTACGGTTTTGCCAATCTAACCGAATCCGGACATACATGCAATGACATTTGTCAGGCCGGTTTTCGGATAAGCTCTTATTTCCTCACTACCAGATGCGGGACCCTTTCTACAGCCCAGTCGATCACCAGCCCCTGCGCCAGGCGCCGGGCCACCTCCGCCCCGTACAGGTGCTCGCACAGGTAGAGCGCCGCTTCGAAGGATCTGGCGCCGCCGGCGGAGGTGATGTATTTCCCGTCGTGGACGAAAAGTACACTATCCCGGACGTCCAGGTGGGGGAACATGGCCCGCATTTTTTCCACGTCGCTGGGGAAGGTGGTGCACGCCTTGCCGTCGAGCACAGGATATGTAAACTTCAATAATGATCCTATACGGTTGTATCCTATATGAAATTCCTTTATCTTGAGTCATCAACCATAAACAAAAACGTTCTCACGACTACCCCCGTTTTAAGGTTCTCAGCGTCCTGCATAAACCTGGCTTCCCGGTTCTGTTCTTCTCAAAAGGTTTTTCCCAAAACAGGAACAATGGCAAAAATAACCTCTACACTTTTCTTTTGCTGCATCTGGTTTTCCCTTTTCGCTCAATCCTTTCCCCTGGCCAGCCAGGAGCCGGTTTGGATGATCAGGTACAACACCTTTCCAGACATTCAGGGAGAATTGACCATTTTCACCCGCCCGGAAGAGCGCCACTGCGGCCAGTGGTGGACGCCGGTTTTTGAAGCGCACAGCCCCGGCGATACCACTGCGGCAGGCTTTTACCGGGTGGAGGGCCGCCGGGTCTACTACCGGCGGGATGTCGACTGCGCCGGCCGGCAATACCTGCTCTATGATTTTAGCATGGAATATCAGGATTCAGCTTACATCATCCGCCCGCCGGTGGTTTTTACCTTTGAGGATACGGTCAAATATCGGGTGAGGAGAACAGATGAGGTTTTCTACGGCCCTACCCTGAGGAAATCACTGGACGTTTTATTCGTGGGGGAGCACTACGACCCCAACTGGCCAATCGACATCTATCAAACCAACTGGCTGGAAGGGGTGGGCGATCTGATATACCCCTTTCCAACCGCTTTTTGCGTCGGAGGGGGAGGCTGCGAAGTCCAGTATGCGGTGAGGTGCCTGTCTACCAACGAGGGCGTCTGGTATGCTTCATTCGGCCAGTCGGCTTGCCGCTATTCCGGGCGGCTTTACGTAGACGAGCATGCACCCGGCCTGGCCCAGGACGGGAAGAGCTGGGCCACTGCCTTCACCCGCCTGCAGGATGCCTTAGCTGCCGCCCAATACGGCGACAGCATCTGGATAGCCGATGGGGTTTATTATCCTACTGATGATGCAAACAGAACGGCTTCTTTCGGCCTAAAGAGCGGTGTCCACCTCTACGGCGGCTTTGCCGGCCATGAAGACAACCTGGCACAACGCGATTGGCAAGCCAATATCTGCCTCCTCAGCGGAGATATCGGCCTGGCCGGAGACAGCCTCGACAACAGCTATCACGTCATCCGCGCCATTGGCACCGGCCGCAATACTTCTATCGACGGCCTGCACATTTCGCATGGCCAGGCGGATGGCACGCTTTTTGGCGACCGCTATGGAGGGGGAATATTTTTATCCAACGCCAACGCCGAAGAGGAAGCCTATCTCCACATTCGCAACTGCACCTTTACGCACAATACCGGTAGGGAAGGAGGGGCGTTCGGCAGTAGCGGCCTGGGTGGACAGCCGTTGCTGCCGCAGTTTTATAACTGCCACTTCGCTCATAACCGGGCCATCAATATAGGCGGCGCCTTTTTTAAGCAGGGCACCAACGCAGAGGCGGATACGCTCCACTTTTCCCATTGTACTTTTGAAAACAATACCTCCTGGATCGGCGGTGGTGCTATTCATTATGATAGTTTCTGCCAGCCATTAAAACTGAATAATGGTAATTTTGTAAACAACTCTACTATTTCACAAGGAGGAGCAATCAGCCTGATTTCTTATTGTAACAAGGGCTGGTTGACGATAGATTCTTGCCTGTTCCAGAACAATACTGGAAACGTTGGCGGAGCGGTAATACTTGTACAAGCAAATTTCACTTCATTTAAAGATACAGCAATAATTAATATCGAAAATTCCAGGTTTTTGAACAACGTTGCTACTTTAAATCCAGGAGGAGGGGTGTTTCTAGACTTACAAAAAACGGTTTCCTTTCTCAACCTGAATAATTGCCATTTTAAAGAGAATATGGCCAAAAGCAGGGGAGGAGGTATTTATATAGATCTTTCATTCGATAATATTTTACACAGCAGGATCAGCCATTGCGAATTTATCCGGAATAATGGAAATCACCCCCTGGGAGGCGCCATTCGCATCAGGGGTTTTATAGAATCGCTGGTGGAGAGCCATAACGTAATCGACAATTGCCTGTTTGCTGAAAACACCGGCGGCCTCTCGATAGATAGCGGCAAGCCGGGCGTGGCGGAGTCCCTGATCACCAACTGTACCTTTTACAACAATGGAGAGGTGGATATTGCAAAAAACTGGGATCCCGATTTTGATGATGAACACTACTACAATACCATAACCGTAAAAAATAGTATACTGCGCCGGGCGGCCAACCCCGATATATTCCGGCACTTTGCCAACGGGGCGCCTATGGGCTGGCCATTGAACCTATACGACTGGAACATCAGCCACTGCCTTCTTTCGGCTGATACCTGCGATCTTGCAGGCGCCGCCCAGGCCTGTGGCGAGGGCATGCTGTTTGCCACCGACCCTCTATTTCTCGGCCCCGCAGACGGCAACCTCCGCCTGGCCGCCTGCTCGCCCGCCATCAATGCCGGCGACAACCGGCCGGCAGATAGCCTCGGCATACAAACTGCCCTGGATGGAGCGCCCAGAATCCTGGAAGGCGCCATAGACCTGGGCGCTTACGAACGGGAGCATTTCCGCATTTCCGGTATAGAAATAAAGCCCCCCACGTGTCCTGGCGCAGCCGACGGCGCCGTCAGCTTCTCCACGAACGGAGACGCCCCCTATCGCTATACCTGGCAGGATGAAGCGGGCGCAATGGGCACCGGGCAGGATAGCCTGCCCGCAGGCCAGTACTACTTTACCCTGTCCGACAGTTTCGGCTGTACCGATACCGCCTCGGCGGCCCTGGAGGCGCCGCTTCCCATACAGGTGGAAGCGGAAGTGGCGCCCGCTTCAACAGGGCAGGGCGGCGCCATCAGCCTGAGCACTACCTCCGGCGGCACACCTCCCTATTCCTACTTGTGGAGCACCGGCGACACTACAACCGCCCTCTCCGCCCTGTCCCCGGGCATGTATTTCCTGACGGTAACCGATGCGGCCCAATGCGCCCGCGAGTTCTCCTTCACCGTTGAAATGGCCAGCGGGCTACATGAGGCAGCAGCCGCTGGCAGCCTGCTCATTTTCCCCAACCCCTCGGAAGGGGAGGTGTTTCTGTCCTGGCCGGCAGGCCGGGCTGCTTCGCTCTGCATTTACAACGCCAAAGGAGAAAAAGTCCACGAAGCCCGAGTGGATGGGCCGGCGGGCAGCTACCGCTGGCAACCGGCGGGCGCGCCGGCCGGGTTGTATTATTGCCGCCTGCTGCTGGCAAACGGTGGGAATATCGGGGGCAAAGTAGTTATCAAATGAAACGGCCAGGGCAACTGCTTTTAAGCCGCCGTGGAAGCCAGGTTGTGTCCGCCAACCGCTCAGGCGAACCCCCCAACCAATAAAAAGATGCGCCAGCCGCTAGGGCAGGCAACAAGCCAGCCCAAAATTCCTTATTTTGGAGTCCATGATCTCACTTGGGCTACCCAGGCATATTACTTCATTGGCGGACATTCTAAGGATGGACAACCGCTGGAGCTGCGTACACCGTCCACAGCCCCCGCCTCCTGCCAGGCCTGTACACCCCCGAATCGAGTTCGGGGCAGGCTGTACACGGATCCGGAACTTACTGTCCAGCGTTAGGCGGATAGCCACTTCATTGATTGTGCTGGCTGTCGTATGTTTTGGTACTACAGGCTACGCCCAGCCCAACTTCGGCAACCCGGTCATCCTCAACGAAGACAACGGGCTGCCGGGCAACTACGTGTCCGCCGCCGTCGCCGACGAGCGGGGCTTCATCTGGCTGGCCACCGCCAACGGGCTGGCCCGTTTCGACGGGTCGGAGGTCAAGGTATTTCAAAAAACAGAAGGAGACTCCACTTCCCTGGGCAATAACGAGGTGAACAGCCTGCTGTTCGACAGCGAGGGGAAGCTCTGGGCGGCTACCATCGCCGGCGTCAGCGTGATGGAAGGCCTCAGTGGCACCTTCCGCAACATCCATGGGGTAGATACCGAAGGGCTGCCCCCTTCCCGCGTCAACGATATTTTCGAAGACAGCCACGGCTACATCTGGCTGGCCTCAGGCGGCGGCGGGCTGGTCCGCTACAGCCATTGCGTGGATTTATTCGAGACTTTCCCCATCCGCAGCGGCAATTCCAATGCCGATTCCGCCCGCCTCAATTCCGTGCTGGACATCGAGCCGGGCCGGGAGGGCGATTCCGTCCTGTGGCTGGCTACCCTGGGGGGGCTGGTGCGGTTCAATACGGAAACAGGACAACAGCAGGCATATACTTTTTTCACCCCGGACCGGGAGTGGCAGCACGGCTTTAATTCCATGCGGAAATTGTGCATACACCCCAACGGAAAGATTTATGTCGGCGGCTGGGGCGGCGCCGGCGAATTCGACCCGTCCACCGGAAAATTCCGCCACCTGTCCTTCCCCGGTACGGATGGCCATCGCTCCATCGACCGGCGGGCGGTGATCTCCCTGCTGCCGGCGGGCCCGGCTGAGCTGTGGATCACCTACAACATGGGCCTGGCAGTTTTCAACCTGGAAACCGACCAGGCGGAGAAAGTCTATTACAACCAAAGGGAAGGGGGGATGGCCTACGGCGTGGACCGCATCGACGCGCAGGGGCGGATGTGGGGCGTTACCGAATGGGGGTTCTACCTGTATAACCCGCTCCGCAACCAGGTGGATTTCCGGGAATTTCCTGTGCCGGACGACGAGCTTTATTTCATCACCAACGGCGTGGCCGAAAGCACGGACGGCCGCTTCCTCTACCTGGCCGTCATCCAGGGCGAAGGCCTGTACATCCTGGACCGCCAAACCGGCGCGTGGAGCATCGTCCGGGCACCAGAGCAGTTCTACGACAACCAGGGGGGATTCCCCGCACAAAAGATATTGCGCCTCCGCAATGGAAAAGTCCTGCTGGTGGGCAGCAACAACCTCTATTATTTCCTCGAAAAAGAAAGGCGCCTGGAACACATTCCCCTGCCCTTCCCGGAAAAAGCCCCCTTCTTCCGGTCGGTAGCGGAAGGGCCGGACGGCGAGGTATGGGTCGGCAGCCGCCGCAGCGGCCTGTTCCGGGTAAACCTCGACAGCCGGTCGGTGAAACACTACGAGCAGGAACTACAGGAGGGCGACGTCAACCGCAGCACCTGGGTCGAACGGCTTTTTCAGGACAGCCGGGGCAATACCTGGATCCGGGCGGCCTCCGGCTTCAGCGTTTATATCCGGAGGAAAGACAGCATTATCAACTTCCCGGCTATTGCTGCGGACGGGCGGCGCGACCGTAGCTTTGGCGATATCTGGGGGTTCGCCGAAGACCGGCACGGGCGGCTCTGGGTCGCCGGGGGGGAGGAGGGACTGGGGGTCGTCAATCTCGACACGCCCGAGCAGGGCATCGTCCGGAAATACACCCGAAAGGACGGCCTGAAAACCGATAATGTCCTGAATGTGATCTGCGACCGCAGCGGGATGCTGTGGCTCAACGGGGGGCGCAGCCTGGTCCGGTTCAACCCCGGTACGCTGGAAAGCGAGTTGTTCGGCTCCGGTTACGGCATCCCGGCAAAGAACGCCAATGCTTTTGCGCTCCTGTCTACCGGCGAACTCGCCATCGGCGCCCGGAGAGGCATCTACTTTTTCCACCCCGACAGCCTGCGCGCCAACCCGGAATTGCCCGTTCCTTACCTGACTTCCTTCAGGGTTTTTGATGAAGACACCGCTTTGCCCGGGCAGGGGGAACTGCGCCTCAGTTACCGGCAGAACTTTTTCTCCCTTGAATTTTCCGCCATCGGGTTCAACCTGCCCGAACAAAACACCTTTGCCTACCAACTGGTGGGCGTAGACGAAGACTGGGTCTACGCCGGCAAGCGCCGGTTCGCTTCCTATACCAACATCCCCGGCGGGCGGTATCAGTTCCGCCTCAAAGCCGCCAATAATGAAGGTGCCTGGAACCCGGAACCCTATACCCTCGACATTTTTATCACCACCCCCTGGTGGAAAGCATGGTGGTTCTGGCTGTCCCTGGGCCTGTTCATCGTGCTGGACACCGTGCTGTTCGTGCGCTGGCGCATCGCCCAGGTCCGCCGGAAGGAGGCCATGAAGGCCGATTTCGACCGCAAGCTGGCCAATGTCGAGCTCAATGCGCTGCGGGCCCAGATGAACCCCCACTTCATCTTCAACTGCCTCAACTCCATCGATTATTACATCCTCAAGAACGATACCGACAAGGCCTCCGACTACCTCAACCGCTTCTCGCGCCTCATCCGGCTCATCCTGCAGAATTCCCGCTCGGAATACGTCAACCTGAAAGATGAGTTGGAATCTCTTAAATTGTACATCGAAATGGAAAGCCTCCGCTTCGAGCAGCAGTTCGACTACGAAGTGAAGGTCGGCCGGGGGCTCCGCATCGAGGAAATCGAAATACCGCCCATGCTGCTGCAGCCCTACGTCGAGAACGCCATCTGGCACGGGCTGGTGCATAAGGAAGAAGGCAAGGGGCATCTCGACCTGGCCATCACCCGGCAGAACGGCACCCTGCATTGCGTGATCGAAGACAACGGCATCGGCCGGGAGGAGGCCCGGCGGCTCCGGTCGAAGACCGCCACCCGCCGGAAGTCCATGGGCATGTCCATCACACAGGACCGGATCAGCATGATCAACAAGCTCTATAACGCCAACGCATCGGTCGAGGTCATCGACCTGACAGACGACAACGGGAAGGGGATGGGGACGAGAGTGGTCCTGCAGATACCTTTATAACCAAAAACACCCAACGCTATGATAAAAGCTGTAATCATTGACGATGAACGCCACAGTGTGGAGACCCTGAAACTGAAGCTCGACAAGCACTGCCCGGACGTGGAGGTGGCCGCTTCGTTTACGGATTCGGAACAGGGGGCGGCCCATTTGCGGGAAAACCCGCCGGATTTATTATTTTTGGACATTGAAATGCCGCGCCTCAACGGGTTTGAGTTGCTGGAAAGCCTGGGGGAAGTGCCCTTCGACGTGATTTTCACGACGGCATACGACGAGTTCGGCATCCGCGCCATCAAGTTCAGCGCGCTGGATTACCTGCTGAAACCCATACAGGTGGACGAGTTGAAGGCAGCCGTCGAGCGGCACAGCCGAAAATCGAGGCACAACCTGTCCAACTCTCAGCTGGAAGTGTTGTTCAGCAATATCAAGGAAGAGCAGCGGGGGCGGCCCGGCAAGATCGCCCTGGCTACCAAGGAAAGCATTGAGTTTGTCTTCCCGGAGGAGATCGTGGCCTGCTCGTCCGACAGCAACTACACCATGATCTACCTGAAAGACGGAAGGAAAAAGCTGATCTCCCGGACACTTAAGGATTTCGAAGAGCTGCTGACCGAGTTCGGCTTCTACCGCACACACCACTCCCACCTGGTCAACCTCAACCACGTGCGCGAGTTCGTGCGGGCCGACGGCGGCTATCTGGTCATGAGCAACAAGATGACCCTGCCGGTATCCCGCAGCCGGCGCGAAGAACTAATGAGGCAGTTTTAGTGATCGATTTGGCTTTCGACGACTGAACTGCCTTGCCCTTTACGGGCGGGCCTGCCCTGAAGCTCAGGGTGGGCTTTTTTTTGCTTTTCGCGGTTCGCTATTGACGGTTCGCTTTTCGGTTTTCGAAGCAAATCTCCTTATGATGGTTGGAAATGCCATGTGAAATCAGCAACTACAGTCCGTTGACCTCTCGGAAAAGCTTTGCTCCGAGTCGGCCGGCCAACAGCGAACCGCAAACCGCGAATAGCGAATAGCGAATAGCAAACAGCGAACCCCAAAAATATTCCTCCCCCTCCCCCGGGGCCCCCAACCCTTCCCCCGGTCATTCCAGGAAATACATTTTCCCTATGCGTATCAGCAACAAGTTCGCAGCCTGGTTTTACTTGTCTACCGTCATGCTGGGCACCCTGGTGGCCACCCTGCAGGTATTTTTTGACATCAGAGGCCGGATCATGGACCCGCCCGATGTGACCGTTTACGTTTCCGCTCCGGAACTCAAAAGCCTCGCCCGGGAAGAATGGAAGGCCTACGAAAGCCGGTACGGCGACAACGGCCGGATGGGCGTGAAGGTCATCACCGCTGAAGATTTGCTCGGCGAAGAGCTGAAGGATAAAACGGCGATGGCCCTGATCAACCAGACCGCCGACACGCCGTTGGTTGCCGGCCTTGAGTCCGGCGGCGTACAGGTGGATGCCTTCCGCTTCCTGTCCACTCCGGGACAGGCGCCCGTCAGCGTCTTCCTGCTGGAGCCGGAAAAGCAATCGCGGCAGGCCCGCGAATTTTCCGACTTCCTGAAAAGCGTCACGGCAAAAGAGGTGGCTTCCGAACACCTCAGCCGGCGTAAAGGGCGGCTGTCGTAAGCTTTTTGGCCGGAAAAGGGGAACCAGGACTGTAATCAGTCCTGGTTCCCCTTTTCCGGCCGCCCCTTTCCTCCTTCCGCTAAAGTTTTTCCTCCCCCTGCTCGAAAAGCATGCCAACCGATCATCTGCATTTGCCAGCTCTTCTCATTCCACTTAATATTGTACTGGAAAGCTTATGTAAAAAACCGGAACAACCGGAAAACCCTGCTATCGCGGCAGGAAATCACCCGACACTGGACGGGGTTGCGAAAAAAGCACAGTTAGCCTGAAATATCATGTCTGAAAACAAAACCCGATTGAAAATGAAGAAAGTATTGTGGAGCCTCCTGGCCCTGGCCCTGCTTTGGGCCTGCCAGGCCAGGAAGAAGAAATCAACCGACAGCGACATCACCAAAGCCATCCCCGTAATGTGCGCGCCCAAAGGCAAAGCCGTGGATGCCCTGGCCGACACGGACCAGCCTGCGCCTGTCTTCACCGGCCTGGGCGATTACGACTTTCCGATCACGACGAAATCGGAAGAAGCGCAGCAGTTTTTCCTGCAGGGAGTTAAACTCGCTAACGGGTTCAATCACGCGGAAGCAGCCCGGTCCTTCCTCTACGCCATCAAACTCGATCCCGGGTGTGCCATGTGCCATTGGGGGCTGGCCTATGTGCTGGGGCCCAATTACAACATGGGCATGGACCCTGCTGTAGTGGAAGTTGCCAACGAATCCGTAGCGAAAGCGCTGAAGTATATGGGCAATACGACTGCCCGCGAGCAGGCCCTGATCCGGGCCATTGCCCGGCGCTATCCGCCCGAGCCGGTAGAGGACCGTTCGGAATACGACGAAGCCTACATCGAGGGCATGCGCCAGGCCCGCCGCCAGTTCCCCGACGACGACGACATCGCCGCCATGCTGGCCGAGGCCATTATGGACGCCCATCCCTGGGACCTGTGGTCCTTCGAGGGCGAGCCGCGCCCCTGGACGCCGGAAATCCTGGAAATCCTGGAGGGTATCCTACAGCGCAACCCCGGCCACGTCCTGGCTATCCACCTGTACATTCACGCTACCGAGGCGTCTCAGGCGCCGGAGCTGGCAATGGCCTATGCGGCGCGCCTGCCCAAACTGACGCCCGGCGCCGGCCACCTGGTACACATGCCGTCGCATACCTATATCCGGACCGGCGATTACCACCTGGGGTCTATGGTGAATGCCGCCGCTGTGGAGGTCGACAGCCTGTACGTGAGCGCCTGCCATGCCGCCGGGGCTTATCCCCTGGGTTTATACCCTCATAATTTCCACTTCCTGTCGGCATGCGCTGCTTTCGAAGGGCGCAGCAAGCTTTCCCTGCAGGCGGCCCGGCGCATGGTGGCCAAGCTGGATACCCTGGCCATGCGGCAGCCCGGCCTGGAAACGATACAGCACTACTGGTCCATTCCATATTACTTATACGTGAAGTTCGGCAAGTGGGAAGAAGCCCTGGCCGAACCCCGCCCGGCGGAAGACCTCCCCTATCCCATTGCCATCTGGCATTACGCCCGGGGGGTGGCCTATGCCGCCAAAGGGCAGCCGGAAGATGCCCGCCGGGAACTGCACAGGCTGCGCATCGCCGCCGCCAACCCCATGGTGGAAGGCATTACCATCTGGGACATCAACTCGGCGGCCAGCCTGCTGCAAATCGCCGGCCGGGTGCTGGAAGCGGAGATCGCCAACAGGGAAGGGGATGCCGAAACGGCTATACGCCTCCTGGAGGAGGCCATTCAGCTGGAAGACGGCCTGAGCTACAACGAACCTCCTGATTGGTTCTTCTCCGTGCGCCACCACCTGGGGCCTATCCTGCTGGCAGAAAAACGCTACGCCGAAGCCGAAGCCTTGTACCGGAGAGACCTGGAACTGTTCCGCAAAAACGGCTACGCCCTCAAAGGGCTGTACGAAAGCCTCTTGGCGCAGGGCAAGGAAGAAGAAGCTAAAGAAGTGAAAAAGCGCTTCGAGGAGGCCTGGCAGTGGGCCGATGTGCAGCTGGAGGCTTCGCGGGTGGTGGGGTAGGGATGTGCGTTCGTGTATTTGTGAGGGCGCTCCGGAAAGTCTCCCAAATGAGTGGATGAGTGAGGGACTGAATGAGTGAATAAATATAAAATATGTATTGTTTTTAAAATCAAACTTTATTGCATAACTGATTCTATTCACTCATTCGCTAAGTCACTCCTTCACTCCTTTTCCGGGGTTTCCGGAGTGCCCTCATTTGTGTATTCGTGCATTTGTAGGGGGGCGTCCTGGCCGGGAAACCATCGCCGGGGGTGCCGCCTCGTTAAATACCAATTGATGAACATCAGCAGGAAAGTATGACAAAAGTCATCTGTAGCCAGAGAAAGCCTTTTTAATTTTACGTCATAGCCGGGAGGCGGAAAATCTATCCTCCCGGCTGCTTTAAAGTTTCATGCTTTACTTATATCAGGCAAATGCCTGTACCTGGAAAATTTAGTGTTATCGGTTTTTAAATGAGCCCTTCTGCGCGAAGGGCTTTTTTGTTGTGTATACGTGCAATGGTGCGTTTGTGCATTCGCCCCCCCCAAATGCACATTTTACGCATGCATATTCTCCAGCCGCTCTCTGTCCACGATCTGGATAGCCCCGTCGACGATCTCGATGTAGCCGTCCTCCTTGAATTCGGTGAGCATGCGGATGACGCTCTCCTTGGCGGTGCCGACCAGGCGGGCCAGGTCGTCGCGCAGGATGTTGATGCTGCCGTCTTCCTGTTTCTGGCTCAGCAGCAGGATGGCGTCGGCCACGCGTCGGCGGACGGAATTGTAGGCCAGGTTGAGCAGTTGCTCCTCCTTTTCGGTGACGTTGTCGGCCAGCATTTTGATCAGCTGGGAGGCCACGTCGCGGTTGGCGAGCAGCAGCTTGTTGAAGTCCTCCTTGGGAATGAGGCTCACCTCCGTGTCTTCCATAGCAGCGGCCGATTCGGTGTATTTTTCGTCCTTGATCAGGTCGAGGTAGCCGAAGAAATCGCCGGGCTTGCAGATTTGTATGATGTAGTCTTTGCCGTCCTCGTTGGTCTTGTAGACCTTCACTTTACCTTTGACGAAGTAGAGGTAGCGGGGAATTCGCCTTCTTCGAAGATGTGTTCCCGCCGTTTGATGTTCTTGGTCTTGCGTTCTTCGGAGAGTTTGCGCAGCTCTTCGTAGCCCTTGACTCGTTGATGAAAGCGGTCAGTACTGCTCGGTTTTGTCGAACTGCTTGCGCAGCTGCTCGCTTTGCGCAGGCGGGTTTCGATCACCTCCAGCAGTTCGTCCTTATAGAAAGGCTTGGTGATGTAGTCGTCGGCACCGAGGTTCATGCCGCGGCGGAAGTCGCTCTTTTCGGCTTTGGCGGTCAGGAAGATGAAAGGCACGTTGGCGGTGGTCTCTTCTTCTTGCTGAGGATATTGAGCGACGCCGAAGCCGTCGAGGTGGGGCATCATGACGTCACAGAGGATAAGGTCGGGCGGGTCGGTCAGGGCTTTTTCCACGCCGACTTTGCCGTCTTCGGCTGAGATGACTTCATAGCCGGACAATTCCAGTATCTCTTCCAGGTTTTCCCTGACTTCGCCGTTATCTTCGATCACTAGGATTTTCTTCATTTCTACTTTAAGCTTGGTTGTACTTGGTGGAATTTCTCTGCAAATATAATACGAAAGGGCGAGTATTGCTCAATGGAATGTGAGGATGTACATTGTTTCACGGATTTGGTGTTTGTGTGTTTTGTGGCAGACAGAAAGATAAACATTGTTTAGGTTTGGAAAAATAACCTACCCACCTGGCTTGTTCTTTTCCGCTGGGCTTCGTTGCTCCCCGACCCTGCGGGTACGGGCAGGCTATCACTCACGTAGCTAGGCTATGCTCATTCTTCGCGCCTTGCCCAGCGAAAAATAACTGCGCCATTTTGAGTAGCTTATTTATTTCCAAACCCTTACCGGGGAAAACAAAGGCAGAAAATGGGCTGTTCCATTGATGCTGAATAGTTACGCAAAATCTTATGATAAGCATCCTCCTACCGGTCTACAACAACGCCCCCCACCTGGGTGCCTGCCTGGATTCCATCCTGGCCCAGTCGGAAACCAGCTGGGAACTGATTGCCATCGACGACTACTCCACCGACGGCAGCTGGCCGGTCCTCCAGCGTTATGCCCTGCGCGACAGCCGCATCCGCCCCCGCCGCAATGCCGGCGCCAAGGGCATTGTGCCAGCCCTGCGCCTGGCCCTGAAGCACAGCCGCGGCAGCTACATCACCCGGATGGATGCCGACGACCTCATGCCGGTTGACAAGCTGAAAAACCTCAAACGGCTGCTACAGCAGCACGGCCCGGGCTGGGTCGCCACCGGCAAGATCCGCTATTTTTCGGACGGAAATCTGGGCGATGGCTACCGCCGCTACGAACGCTGGCTGAACGGGCTGATGGACAGCGGCCGCCACTACCAGGAGATTTACCGGGAGTGCCCCCTCCCCTCCCCCGGCTGGATGGCCTACCGGGAGGCGCTGCTCGTCTGCGGCGGCTTCGGGCGGGACGCCTACCCCGAGGATTACGACCTGGCTTTCCGCTTTTACAAACACCGCCTGCGGATCGCCGCTTCCCGGGACGTCGTCCACCTCTGGCGGGACCACCCCGGGCGGGCTTCCCGGAATGTCGCATTTTACGCCGACCCTACGTTCCTGAGCCTGAAAATGAAATACTTCCTGGAGATCGACCGCCGCCCGACCCGGCCGCTCGTCCTCTGGGGTGCCGGCCGCAAGGGCAAGGAAGCCGCCCGGTATCTGGAAGAGGAAGGCATCCACTTCCACTGGGCCTGCAATACGCCTTCCAAATGGGGAAAGGACATCTACGGCGTCCGCATGCAGGATACGGAAAGCATCGCCCTGTTGCCCAACCCCCAGGTGATCGTGCTGGTCGCCGCCCCCGACGCCCGGCCGGGCATCCGAAGGCAGCTGGAACAATGGGGGCTGGCTGCCGGGCAGGATTATTTTTTCTTTTGTTAGCTTGAAACTCATGATCTGGGAAGAACTCATAAAAATAGCGCTCATCGGCACCGAGCGGGGCAAGCTCCCGGCGGAGGTGGAGCAAGCCCTGGCCCGCATCGGCATCGACACGGATGCCGACCCGGCCCGGGTGGTGCTGGAAGCCGCCGCCCTCTACCACCAGCTGCGGCGCGCCGGCTTCCCGCTGACGCCCTTCGAAGGAGAGCGGCCGCCGATGCCCGATGAAGCGGAGGAAAAACGGGCCGCCCCTTCCGGCACGTCGGCCCGCCACCTGGGGCTCATACTGGAAGGCCCTTACCGCCCGGCCCTGGCGGAGTACCTCCGGCTGTTGCGGCAATACCAAAAGCGCATCCCGGCGGAACACCAGCCTGCCTTGTTCTATCGCTGCCTACAGTCGCCGGCCCTGTGGAAGGCCGTACAGGGCAACCTCGACGAGCCGGAGCGGTGGCTCCTCCGCCAGAACCCCGACTGGGCGCCGCTGACCGACTCGCCGGATGCCGAAACCTGGCCCGATGCCAGCCACGACCAACGGCTGGCCCTGCTGCGCTATATCCGCCGCACCCAGCCGGAAGCCGCCGCCGCCCTCCTGGAAAGCTCCTGGAAGGAAACGCCTTATCCCGAAAAACAGGCCTTGCTCCGGGAAATGGAGCAGCAGCCGGGTGCCTACGACGAAACTTTCCTGGAGGCCTGCCTCGACGATAGCCGCAAGGAGGTGCGCACCGCCGCCGCCCTGCTCCTGGCCCGCCTGCCCGCCTCGGCCCTGCAGGGCCGGCTGTTCGCCCGCGCCCGGGCGCTGTTCCGCGAAGACACAGAAAAGGGCCTAAGGCTCGAATTGCCGGGAAAGAACGATGAGGCGCTGAAAAGGGACGGCATCGGCACCGGCAGGAAAAGCTACCCCGGCGGCAAGCGCGCCGCCCTGGCCTACGACATCCTGTGCCGGTTGCCGCCCAAACGCTGGGAGCAGCACTTCAACCGCCCGACGGTGGAGACCCTGCGCCTGCTCGCCGGCAGCAACCAGAAAAAGCTGCTGCTGGACGCCCTGGCCAATGCCGCCGTCCTCCACCAGGACCACCGCTGGATAGAGGCCATCCTGCGCTACTGGTGGCGCACCGGCGATGAGGAGGCCTGGGGCGGCAGCGCCGGCAAACTGCTCATGGAGAACCTCCCCGATCCGGTTTTTAACGAGATCGCCCTGCAACACCTGAAGCAAAACCCGGGCTTTATCGAAGAAAAGAGCTTTCTTTACCTCCTGCTGTGCCAGGGAGAGCAGCCCTGGGGCCGGGCGCTGGCCCAGCTCGTGCTAACCGGATTCCAGCAGTGGCTCTCCGGCGCCCGCGCCTACTACTGGAACCTCTGGCACTACAAGCGCATCCTGGCCGCCGCCGCCTACCGCACCGAGCCGGAACTGCTGGAAAGCTTCCGCGCCGGCTGGGATACCCGCTCGCCCGTCTGGCATCGATGGGAAAAGGACGTGGAGTGGCTTCTCCGGGTGCTGGCTTTTCGGAAGGAGATGCAGGAAGCGATGAAATAGGAATTAATTTTCGTTTCGTTCGCGAGAGGCTGTGCCTCGATGCGTTATAATTGACCAGTCTCCGACTGGCGTAAATCAACATCTTTTGTGGCTGCCTACCCCCTCAATTGAGGAGCGAAACGTCACAAATCGTAAATTTGCCTCAACCCGGATTATTATAGAACGAGAAATGCCATGCCAGACCAAACCATCCTCCGCCCCCCGGCGGAAGAATCCTATGCCAAAGAGCTGGAGGCCCTGCGCGCTTCTGACAGCCGGCCCAAGCCCCCTAATTGGACGCTCTCGCCCCAGGCGGTAACCACCTACATCATGGGCGGCAAGCTGGAGGACGGTACGGAGATCGAGCCCAAATACTACGGTAGCCGGCGCCTCATCGAGGTGGCTGTGGCCACCCTGGCCACCGACCGGGCCCTCCTGCTGACCGGCATCCCCGGCACGGCCAAGACGTGGGTCTCCGAGCACCTGGCGGCGGCCGTCTCCGGCACCTCGCGCCTGCTGGTGCAAGGCACGGCGGGGCTCAGCGAGGAAGCCCTCCGCTACGGCTGGAACTACGCCCGCCTGATCGCCGAGGGGCCGTCGGAGCGGGCCCTCGTGCCCAGCCCGGTGATGCTGGCCATGCAGCAGGGCAAGGTCGCCCGCATAGAGGAACTCACCCGCATTCCATCCGACGTGCAGGACGCCCTCATCACCGTACTTTCGGAAAAAATACTGCCCATACCCGAACTCCATACCGACGTGCAGGCCCGCCAGGGGTTCAACATCATCGCCACGGCCAACAACCGCGACAAGGGCGTCAACGAGCTGTCGAGCGCCCTGCGGCGCCGGTTCAATACCGTGGTCATGCCCCTGCCCGCCACCCTGGAAGAGGAAGTCGCCATCGTCAAAAACCGGGTGGAACAGATCGGGGAGTCCCTCCGGTTGCCGCCGGCCCCGGCCCCCATCGAGGAGATTCGCCGCCTGGTGACCATCTTCCGGGAGCTGCGCAACGGCAAAACAGAGGACGGCAAGCGCAAGCTCAAATCGCCGGGCAGCACCCTGAGCACCGCCGAGGCCATATCCGTCATCAGCAACGGCCAGGCCCTGGCCACCCACTTCGGCGACGGCGAAACCCGCGCCGCCGACATCGCCGGCAGCCTCGCCGGAGCCGTGGTCAAAGACCCGGTGCAGGACAAAACCGCCTGGCTGGAATACCTCGAAACGGTGGTCAAAGAAAGGGAAGGCTGGGAGGATTTGTATGAGGCTTGCAGGGAATTGCTGGATTAAGGGTTGGGGCTGAAATGGGGAAATGCATGGAAATACATGGAAATACATGGAGATATTTTGGGTAGGGCGGTATTTCAAAGTATTTCAACATATTTCAATTGTATTTCGGCCACAGGCAAAATACCGACTCCCCCGAGTGGCTTCACTCATTCACTCATTCACTCATTCACTCATTCACTCATTCACTCATTCACTCATTCACTCATTTAAATGTACCACATCTACGGCATACGGCACCACGGCCCCGGCTCCGCCCGCAGCCTGCTTCGCGCCCTGGAGGCGGCGCCTCCCGACTGCCTGCTGATCGAGGCGCCGGCCGATGCGGAACCGGCGCTGGAGCATGCTTGGCACCCCGGCATCATTCCGCCGGTAGCCGTCCTGTTGTATGATGAGAAAGATTTGAGCAAGGCCTCCTATTTGCCGTTTGCCGAATTCTCTCCGGAGTGGCAGGCCATCCGGTACGGCCTGGCGCGGGGCATTCCGGTCCTGTTTATGGACCTGCCGATGAGCATGCAGTTCCAGATGGAAGAAGACAAACAGGGGCAGATGGAGATCCCCCTGCCTTCTTCCGAAAACGAGGAACCCATCGTCAGGGACCCCATGGGCTACATCGCCGAAATTGCCGGCTTTTCGGACAGCGAGCGATGGTGGGAGGCTACCTTTGAGCAGCCCGGCCACGAGGGCGACATCTTCTCTGCCATCATCGAGCTCCATACCGCCCTGCGCGACGAGCTGGGCAGGCAGGAAACCCGCCACAACCGGGTTCGCGAGGCGTACATGCGGAAAACCCTGCGCCAGGCGCTGGCCGGTGGATACAAGAACGTGGCCGTCGTCTGCGGCGCCTGGCACGCCCCTGCCCTGAACCGGCTGGCCCGTTTCCAACCCAAAGACGACAACGCCCTGCTGAAAGGGCTGCGGAAAAAAAAGATAGCAGCCACCTGGATTCCCTGGAGCTACAAGCGGCTCGCCTTCCAGAGCGGTTACCGGGCGGGGGTGGTCTCTCCGGCCTGGTACGCCTTGCTCTTCAGCCGCCGCGGGGAGGCGGTGCAGTGGTGGATGGCGCGGGTCGCCGGCCTGCTCCGGAAGGAAGGGTTCAACGCCTCTGCGGCTCAGGCCATGGAAGCCGCCCGCCTGGCCCAGGCGCTGGCGGCCATCCGGCAGCAGCCGGTCGCCGGGATCGGGGAGATGAAGGAGGCGGCCCTTGCTGTCTTCTGCGAGGGCAACGAAGAACCCCTGCAACTGATCGAAGAACAGCTCGTCATCGGCAACGAGGTCGGCGAAGTGCCGGCCGACATCCCGCAGATTCCTCTCCAGAAGGACCTGGAGAGCCGGATCCGGTCCCTCCGCCTGGCAAAGGCCTTCCGGTCTGCCGTGCCGGAAACCAAAGAGCTGGACCTGCGCAAAGCCAACCATCTCGATATCAGCCACCTGCTGCACCAGCTCAACGTGCTGGAAATTCCCTGGGGCAAGGTGCTGGAGGCGCCCGAAAACCGGCTGGGCAGCTTCCACGAGAACTGGCGCCTGGAGTGGCTGCCGGAATACGTCATCAAGGTGATCGAAGCCGGCATGTGGGGCAATACCGTCCACAGCGCCGCCACCTTTTACATCCAGAAACGGGCGGCAGGAACCGAAGAGCTATCCTCGCTGATCGGGCTGGCCCGCGAGGCGCTGCTGGCAGGCATCACCAATGCCTTCAATCCCCTCGTGGGCCGCATCGAAGACGCTGCCTCGCTCACCCGCGACATCTATTACCTGATGGACGCCCTGCCCGTCCTGGCCGATATTGCCCGTTATGGCGATACCCGGCAGACGGACGTGGAGTCGGTCCGGGCCCTGATCCGGCATATAGCGCCGCGCATCTGCATCGGCCTGCCCGCTGCCGTGCTCCACATCGAGGAAGAACCCGCCCGGGAGTGGCACCGGCTGATCGTGCAGAACAACCGGGCGATAAGCCTGCTCGGCCAGGAACTCAGCCCACAGCAATGGATTGAAACGCTGGACAAGATCGCCCGGGCCGGCGGTGCCCACCCGCTCATCCGCGGCCTCTGCTCCCGCATGTTGTTCGACCGGTCGGCCCACCCGCCCCCGGAAACGGCCCGGCTGATGCGCTTCGCCCTGTCTGCCGCCGACGAAGCTCAGAGCGGCGCCCTCTGGCTGGAAGGCTTCCTTTACGGCAGCGGCCTGCTGCTCATCCACCTGCCGGCCCTGTGGGCCATCCTCGACGAATGGGTCGCCGAAATGCCGGCAGCGCACTTCGACGAGATACTCCCGCTGCTGCGCCGCGCCTTTTCAGAATTTACGCCCCCTGAACGCGAAAAGATGCTGCGCCTGGCGAGGCGAGGGATGCAAGAACCGGAAAAAAATGACGCCAGCGTGGAGACTGCCTTCGATCAAAAGCGGGCTAAACAGGTCTTGCCCACCGTAAAACTGCTGCTGGGGCTGGACTGAGCCCCCCGGCGTCGATGCTTGTCCGTTGATCGTTGGTTCCTCCCCAGCCATCAACGGACAAGCATCGACGCCCCCCTAATACTTAATGAGGATTTAACGTGAGTTTAATGTTCAATTAAGCTACGATGGCGACTTTTGCACCGTACCAAGAAAGAAAAAGGGATCAAAAAGTGAAATGTTGATTTCTTGCTGTCATCTTCTCTTATGATGCTAATCTTTCCTGCAATCTAAAGTCGCTTTCGTGGCCAGGGTCGTGTTGCTCGACATGACGCTGGCTCATTTTTGTTTTTTCATAATTGTTTAAAGAGCCGTTAATATGCGGTTTACAAAAAGAGAAGATATTGAACCTCGAAAATTGTTTGTATCCTATACTGTAGCCCTATAAATGTTTCTTTGCCGGCTATGCTGATGAGCATAGCCTTTTTTTTTAACCTCACGTTATTTCAGGTTATTCCTCTTCGAAAACATCGGGTTCCTTATACTCCTCCAGCCAGAAATTGTTATACCCCAGGCCGACGGTGATGTCGATCATCTGGAGGTTGAGCAGTTCGAGCAGGGCCAGGAAGGTGACGATGGCGTGGATGCGGTTTTTGCACTCCTGGAAGATATCTGTGAAGTTGGCGCGCTGGCCGTTGCGCACCCGGGAGAATATGTGGGCCTGTTGCTCTTCGATGGTATAATTGAACTGGACGATCCGGTGGATGGACGTAGGGTGGGCGGTTTCGAAGCGCTGCATGACCCGCTCGAAGGCGCGCAGCAGCTTGAAGAGGGTCACCGACTCCAGTTCGGCATCGACCAGGGCTTTGTTGGCGATGCGCTGCAGTTCGCGGGAGACGTTGCCCCGCAGGGCCTGCCTGCCCCGCGCTTCCTCCATCTGGCGCATCTCTTCCAGTACGCTTTTGTATCGTTTGTATTCCATCAGCCGCTGCACCAGTTCCGTCCGGGGGTCAATCTCGTTGCCTTCCTCGTCGACCGGCTTGCGAGGCAGGAGCATCTTGGCCTTGATGCGGCAAAGCGTGGCCGCCACCAGGATGAACTCGCTGGCCAGGTCGATGTTCATCCGCTCCATCTGCCGGATGTACTCCAGGAAGTCGTCGGTGATTTTGGAGATGGGGATGTCGTTGATATCCAGCTCGTCCCGCTCGATGAAGAAGAGCAGCAGGTCGAAGGGGCCCTCGAATTGGGGGAGCTTTATGGTGTAGGAGTTATCCATGAACTGCTTTTTACAAAAGTAAACAATATAGCCTACATTTGCCCTATGGCAACAAAAGGCAAACTATACCTCATCCCCGCGCCCCTGGGCGAAAACGCAGCCCACACCCTCCCACAGTATGTTATCGACATCCTCCACCGCCTGGATGTTTTCATCGCCGAGCGCGCCAAAACCGCCCGGCGCTTCATCAAAGAGACCAACCCGTCAAAGCCCTTCAGCGAACTGGCTTTCTACGAGATCACCAAGCACACCCCGCCCGAAGAGCGCGCCCGCTTCCTGGAAGATGCCGAACAAGGCAAGGACATCGGCCTGCTCTCCGAAGCCGGCTGCCCCGGCGTGGCCGACCCCGGCGCCTTTGTGGTGCAAACCGCGCACCAGCGGGGCATCCAGGTCGTGCCGCTGGTGGGCCCGTCTTCCATCCTGCTCGCCCTGATGGCTTCGGGCCTCAACGGGCAGGACTTCTGCTTCCACGGCTACCTGCCGCCCCGCCGCCCCGAGCTGGACCGGGAACTGAAATTTCTGGAACAGCGGGTGTTCAAACACCAGCAGACGCAAATCTTCATCGAGACGCCCTACCGCAATATGGGCCTCGTCGAAACGGCCGTCAACGTACTCTCCCCGGATATGCTCTTCTGCATCGCCGCCGACCTGACGCTGCCCACCGAGTATGTGCGAACCCTTGCCGTGCGGGACTGGAGGAAGGAGCAAGTACCGGATTTGCATAAGCATCCGGCGGTTTTTCTGGTGGGGAGGTGAGCGGTGGCAGAAGGCGGTTTGTACGGGGCCATGCCGAAGAGCAGGAGAAATTCGAACAGTTGCAGCAAGCCATTGCCATTGAAAAAGAAGCCCTGGAGGCGATCATCATCACCAACAAACAGGCCCGGGAAAAGCTGGAGCGCGGAAGTGGTAAGGCCCCAGGTGCAAATGGCCCTTATAGTCAGAAAACGGAAGTACAGCTGTTCAAAAAATGTAAGTTAACACATATACCTGGACAATGACGACGGGGTGGAAGCGGAATCCTGTTCATCCCGTAAATCCTGTCTACAGCTCTCCTTGGCCACAGGGGAATTCCTGTCCTCGTGTTACCTTCCTGTCTCATCATCGTCATAAGGCTGAAAAAACTTAGTTTAAAGTTCAAACTAAGTAAACTATTTCCGGAAACCCGCCGTTATTCAGGCAGAAAAAAGAAAAACGGAGGGGGTATTCCCTGAAACCACATAAAAATTCCGAACCATGACGACGCTTGCCATTGCCGAAAAACAGCTCCAGCAGAAGGGATACCTGGATGTCGATGTGGATCCTACCCTGGACCTGTTCGAGGAAATCGAAAAACTCAAGAAGGAAAAGAACGCCATCATCCTGGCGCACTACTACCAGGAGCCGGATATCCAGGACATTGCCGACTACATCGGCGACAGCCTGGGGCTTTCCCAACAAGCTGCCGCAACCGGGGCCGACATCATCGTCTTCGCCGGCGTACACTTCATGGCTGAGACCGCTAAAATGCTCTCCCCCCAAAAGAAGGTGCTGCTGCCCGACCTGAAAGCGGGCTGCTCCCTGGCCGACTCCTGCCCGCCACCGGTATTCCGCAAGTTCAGGGAGAAATACCCCGATCACGTGGTGGTCAGCTACATCAACTGCACGGCGGAGCTGAAAACCCTGACGGATATCTGCTGCACCTCCACCAACGCCGTTCAGGTCATCGAGAGCATCCCGAAGGACAAAGGCATCATCTTCGCCCCGGACGTCAACCTGGGACGCTACCTGATGAAGAAGACCGGCAGGGATATGGTGCTGTGGAACGGCTCCTGCATGGTACACGAAATCTTCTCCCACGAGAAGATCGTCAAGCTGAAGATGCGCCACCCCGACGCCCGGTTCATCGCCCACCCCGAATGTGAGGACCACCTCCTGGAAATAGCCGACTTCATCGGCTCCACCACCGGCCTGCTGAATTATACCAAACGCAGCGACGCCAGCGAGTTCATCGTGGCCACCGAGGTGGGCATCATCCACCAGATGCAGAAGGCCTCGCCGCACAAGACCTTCATCCCCGCGCCGCCCAACAACACCTGCGCCTGCAACGAGTGCCCGCACATGAAGCGCAATACCCTGGAAAAACTGTATACCTGCATGAAGTACGAACAGCCGGAGATCACCCTGCCGGACTGGGTCATCGAACAGGGCCGGGCCTCTATCGACCGGATGCTGGAAATCTCGGCTAAAGCCGGGTTGTAGGCAGGATTTGGGGAACCTTCCGGCGATTGGCTGACAATAGTGCCGGGTTATTTGCAACCCTAATCAATTTTGACCAACTCCTGCCGGACCAGCAGTTTACCCTTTTCGTCAAAAACTTCCTGCCTTACCAGCCCTATATTTTTAGCATACCAGGATTTGTTTTTGCCGGTTGTGTTTACAAAGGCCATTTTGCTGTCGACGTCCTCGGTTATCTTTACGCATTCAAAAGTCCCTGCCGGGGTAGTCACCGCTTCGAAAGCTTCAACTTTTGGAAACGCCGATGAGCGTCAGGCCGGAAACGCGGTCCAGGCCGGAAAATGTTGAAACGGCACCGTCCGGAGAAAGCCTGAAAGTGCCGGGAATTTCGTACCCTTCATCGTTCCAAAAAGTAATCAGCGCAGGCCCGCCGCCGTTTTCAAAACAGGCCACCCTGGCGTGTACATTTTCTGTATAAAGGCCCAGTAACTTCCTGCTTTTCCCCGACTGCACATCGAGCAAATACAAACCATAAGGGTGGCCCTCGTCCGTATCCAATTCGCAAAGCAACCGGGTGCCGGCGGGTAAAAACCATGCCTGCTCCACATCGATCCTTTCTTCCATGGCCCCTTCCCCGTAAGACATCAGGATGGATCGGTCAAAGGCAAAAGAAACCTCCGGGACATCCATTAATTGATTGGTTTCCAAATCAATCATTATCAGTTTATCCGTGCGCTCTCCGGGAAAAACGGCCAGCTTTGACCCCTGTTGATCAAATGCAACAGAAGGGAAATGGGCTCTGTCCCGAAAAAAAACCGTGATTGTTTTGTCCTGCACGTTCACCTTGAAAAGGCCCCCTGCCGGGCCGTAATCCCAGTTATTCTCATGTACAAAAATATCGGCGCCATCCGGAGAAAATCCCAGCAATTGAGGCGCTAAGCCTGTATATGCGGCCGACCAGACAAGGCGGGGCACCCGATCTGCCAGGTTGGCCACGTAAAGCTCATACGTCCCGGCAAAATTGGATGCTCCTTTTGGAATAAATCGCTTCCAGGCTATCTTTTTCCCATCCTGCGAAACATCCCACTCTTGTGTTTGAGCGCCGGGCCCGGGCGCCATAAAATCCAGCAATTCCTCTTCCCTTTGTTGGTTTACCCGGCGTATCCGGCCGGAATTCTGTTCGTGAAGCCCCCCCTCCGCAAAATAAGCCCACTCTCCTGCGATGATGTGGTGGACACCTTTTGGAACAGGAACTTTTGCCGTGTCGGCGGCAAGCGGGTCGATCCAATACAAAACCGTTCTTCCCGGATTGGCATAAACCCACCACGCTGTACTTTTTTTCACATCAGAACGGCAACTGATCAGCACGGAAAAGGAAAACAAACAGAAAATGGCATTTCTCATCGTTTTCGGTTTTTTGAGGAAAGAGATGAGTGCTTAGTCATCAAAGAAATTGTCGTTTTTCCTCGCTATTGTCAATGATCATAGTCACCAGTGCCTCGAGCCTACGGTTTGCACGCATCTTTATAAGATGTTGATGTCCCAAGCCCCGTAGGAGCGGAAGCCCAACGGGATTGACGCCTGACACCACTGGGCAAAGCCCTGTAACCCAGTTGGTGTCAGGCCCTGGAGGAACTGGTATAAACTTATGTATAAACCGCAAGCCTCGCGCACTAAATAACGGGGCAGGTTACGCCGATGTCAGGCGCAGTAACCAATAACTGATCCCGAACTTTGTTCCGGCTGCAGGAGGTCCAGCCCAACGACGCCGGTCAGAAATTCTTTGCTCCTGCACGATTCCGCAACGACCAGTCCCTGCCCGCCATGAAGCATTGGCGGAAATGGTTTTTTCGCCCCGAACAGCCTCCCTTGGCGATTTTCAGCAACGAGATTTCGTAAATCCTCGAGATTTCGTAAATCCTCGGCAGCACCCATTTTTTATAAAAATTTGATTTTCAATTACTTGGACCAAGAACTCATTTTGGCATGCCAATTGCCTTTAACCAAACCGAAAGCAGGCCGGATATGCCGGCAGCATTTTTTTAACACCAAAATCAATTGAAAATGAAAGAGCAAGTCGTTCAGCAAATCAACGGAATGGACACCGATTTTCTCCGACAGACCATCGAGCAGGTCTCGGCTAACCCGGCAGTGGGCATGACAGAATGGAAAGTAGCCACCCACTGGAAGGGAGGAACCCGCTCCGATTCTCACGTCGCAGGATACTCCATTGGCGGACAGTACGTGCCCAAAGATTTTACCATCAAGATCGACGAACCCCTGGAGATCGGCGGCACCAACCAGTTTGCGAACCCCCAGGAATACCTCCTGGCCGCCTTCAACGCCTGCATCATGGTCGGCTACGTAGCGGTATCGGCTCTGGAAGGCGTCGAGCTGGAAGAACTCAGGATCGTAACGGAAGGCGACATCGACCTGCGGGGGTTCCTGGGCATCGACCCCAATGTCGCCCCCGGTTATGAGTCCCTGCAGTACACCGTGTACATTAAAGGTAACGGCACGCCGGAACAGTTCCGGAGAATTCACGAAGCCGTCACCGCCACCGCTCCCAACCGGTACAACCTGGGCAACGCCATCAAGCTGAATACCCGGTTCGTTGTGGAATGATTTCAGTAAGATTTATAAGGCTGGAGCCGTCCCGGATACTGGATCCGGGATGGCTTTTTTTTGCGCGGCTCAGTAAAAGCTGCCATCGGATAATTTTCAGCCGCCGGCCAATCATCAGCGCTTTCAAGAAAACAGCGGATGGAATAACTTCGGAGAAATTCCAGCTGTGATGATCCAGTCTTCCGAATACCAACTGAAAGAAGAAGCCATTCTCCGCAAAGTCGTCGAAGGCACCGCCTTATTCACCGGAAACCGTTTTTTCAGAGCGCTCGTCAAAAACCTGGCCGAATCGCTGAACGTACACGGCGCCTGGGTGACGGAGTACGACGAAGCCAACCGCCGGCTCCGGGCACAGGCATTCTGGCTGGGAAGCGACTGGGTGGATCAGTATGAATACGACATCCGGGGCACCCCCTGCGAACCAGCCATCGACAGCCAGGCCCTGGTCCATATCCCGGATAAGGCCATCGAATTGTTTCCGGAAGACCCCGACCTGGCGCCCATGAACGCCGTCAGTTATATGGGTATCCCCCTGAAAGACGCCGACCGGAAAATCCTGGGCCACCTGGCGGTGCTGGACACCAAGCCCATGCCTCCCCGGAAACGGCTACAGGCGGTTTTCAGAATCTTTGCCGCCCGGGCAACTGCAGAAATGCAGAGGCAGAAGGCTATACGGCAGCTCCGGGAAAGCGAAACTCAGCTGCGCCGCCTGTTCGAAGGGGCGATGGACAAGATCAGGCTGTTGGAAGGAGAAAAGAAAATACCCGCCATTACCATCGAAAGGGACCAGGCCGGCAGCGCCCCCTGCGAGCATCGCCATTTTGACGAGATCATTGGCGAAAGCCCCAAAATAACCGAAGCGCTGGCCAGGGTACGACAGGTAGCCCGGACGAATGCAAGCGTATTGATCACCGGCGAAACGGGCACCGGCAAGGAACTCTTTGCCAGAGCCATACACCGGGCGAGCCTGCGGCAGGGTAAACCCATGATCCGCCTCAACTGCGCCGCCCTGCCGGCCAACCTGATCGAGAGCGAACTGTTCGGCCACGAAAAGGGAGCGTTCACCGGCGCCACCGCTAAAAGAGAGGGCCGATTCATGCTGGCCGATGGAGGGACGATCTTCCTGGACGAGATCGGAGAGCTGCCCCTGACCCTGCAGCCCAAACTGCTCCGCGTCCTCCAGGAAGGCGAGTTCGAGCCGGTCGGCAGCTCGAAGACGGCAAAGGTTAACGTCCGCGTGATCGCAGCCACCAACCGCAACCTGCTGGAGGAAGCGAAAAAAGGAAATTTCCGGGAAGACCTGTACTACCGGCTCAATGTATTTCCGCTGAACATCCCGCCGCTCCGGGAACGGGGGCACGACGTGGCCCTGATCGCCTCCGCCCTGGCCCACAAAAGCGCCCGGAAGATGGGCAAAAGAATAATGGGTATCCCGGAGGATGAAATCCGAAAATTGCTCGCCTACTCCTGGCCGGGCAATGTGCGGGAATTGCAGAATGTTATCGAGCGGGCTGTCATCACCGCTCCGGAGGGCGGAGATTTGCGCTTCAGCCAGGATTTGCCGGAATGGAATGCCCACCCAGATCCCGGAAAGCCCCCTCCCCTCTCCGAAAATTCCCGAATCTACACTCAGCAGGAACTCGGCCGACTGGAACGGGAGAACATCATCAGGGCGCTGAACGCCGCCGGCTGGAAAATCTCCGGGAAAAACGGAGCAGCAGAGCTCCTGCAAATAGCCCCTTCTACGCTGAATTCCCGGATAAAAGCACTGGGCATTACACGGCATTAAGGCTTCCAAACGCTGGCCGAAGTTTCCAAACGCTGGTCGAAGTCCCCAAACGCTGGCCGAAGTCCCCAAACGCTGGCCGAAATCCCCAAACGCTGGTCGAAGTCCCCAAACGCTGGTCGAAGTTTCCAAACGCTGGCCGAAGTCCCCAAACGCTGGTCGAAGTTTCCAAACGCTGGTCGAAGTTTCCAAACTTCGACCTAACTATCACTCCCGCTGCAACACATCCGCCGGATTCGCCCGCGCCACCCGCGCCGTCTGCCAGCCCACCGTGGCCCAGGCAATCAGCAGAGCCGCCAGGCCCGCCAGCACGAACACGCCCACCCCGATCGAAATGCGGTAGGCAAAATCCTCCAGCCAGCTGTTCATCAGGTACCAGGCCAGCGGGGTAGCCAGCAGGAAAGCGATCCCGACCAGCCAGGTGAACTCCCCCGACAACAATCTGATGATGCTCATGCTGGAAGCACCCAGCACTCTGCGGATGCTGATCTCCTTCCGCCGCTGCTCGGCTGTAAAAGAGGCCAGGCCCACCAGGCCGAGGCAGGCGATGAAAATGGCCAATGCGGCAAAAATCCCAAAGACTGTGGCTTGCTGCTCTTCAGCCCGGTAAAGGGCGGCAAAGTTCTCATCGACGAAGGTGTACTCGAAAGGCGCATCCGGATTGAAGCGCTCCCAGATGCCCTCGATGAAATCGATGGTTTCCGGGATGTTGCCGGGCTTGATGCGGATGACGTAGTTCCACGCCATATAGGGAGCGACGAAGTAGACGGTGGGCACGATCTCTTCCTTCATCGATTCGAAGTGAAAATCTTTCAGGACGCCGACGACGGCGCCGTCCCGGTCCTGCCACTGCCCACTTTCCCAGTCGGAAATCTCCGAGCTGCCGAACCCCTTGCCAATGGCCGCCTCGTTGGTCCAGCCGATCTCCCGGACCGCCGCTTCGTTGAGGATGAAGGCCGTGCCGGCGTCAGCGGGAAAATTCCTGGAGAAGCTGCGGCCGGCCGCCATTTCGAAGCCCATGGCCTCGATGAAACCGAAGTCCGTCCACACCGTTTGCATGCCCTGCTGCTGTTCTTCGGGTATGCCTTCGGGCCGGGTCCGGAAAGAACTGCTCAGGCGCCCCGGCGGCACCCGCGAGGAAGCGGCGGAAGAGATAATTTGCGGATTGGCCGCCAGCTGTTCGGCAAACTGATCGTACTTGCTCCGCATTTCGGTAGGGGTCTCCTCGATCAGCACCAGGTGTTCCTTATCGAAGCCCAGATCCATATTCCGGCAGTATTCCAGCTGCTGGTATACTACCCCGGTGACGATCAGCAAAAAGATGGAGGTCGTAAACTGGAAAGAGACCAGCACCTTGCGGAGGGCACCGCCTTTGAAGCCCTGCTGCAACTGGCCGGAAAAGACGGCCACCGGCCGGAAGGCCGACAACAGAAAGGCCGGATAACTGCCGGCGGCTATGCCGATCAGCACCACGATCCCCAACAGGCCCGCCAGCAGGCTCCAGTTGCCTGCGATCGAAAAGGAAACCTGCCGGCCGGTCAGGCTGTTGAAGGCAGGCAAAGCAAAATAAACAATACCAATGGCCAAAACCAGGGCGATCAACGCCAGAAGGGTGCTTTCGCTCAGAAACTGGCTGATGAGCTGAGAACGGGAAGCCCCCACGACCTTGCGCATGCCGACCTCCCTGGCCCGCACGCCGGAACGCGCCGTGGCCAGGTTCATGTAGTTGATGCAGGCAATCAGCAGGATGAATAATGCGATGAGGGAAAAGGCGTAAACATAGGTGATGTCCCCTCCCGTGAAAAAGCTATGTATGTCCTTGGAATGCAGGTACATCTCCGGCAAAGGCTGCATGACGAGACGCGGGGAGAACTGCCGCCAGCCTTCCAGCTTGACGTCGACAAAAGCCGCCAGGGCCTCCTCATAGTCGGCCGGCCGCCTGCCTTCCGGTATCATGGCAAAGGTCTCGACGTAGCCTTCCCCCCAGTTCTCCTGCACCACGCGGGAAAATACCTGCCGGGCGCAGTTCATGGAGGCCAGCACTTCAAACCGCAGCTGCGAATGTTCCGGCACGTCTTCCATCACGCCGGTTACCTCAAAGGGCTGGCTGCGGATCGTCAGCGCTTTGCCCAGGGGGTTGTCCTCTCCGAAGTATTTTCGGGCGGCGCTTTCGGACAAAACGACGGAAAAGGGATTGTCCAGCACCGTCGCCGGATCGCCGCTCAGCAGCGGGAAATGAAATACCTGAAATGCCTTCGGGTCGACAAAGGCAAAACCTTCTTCGGTGAACAGCTCGTCGTCCCGTTCGATCAATTCCCGCGACTGGACGGCGAAACGGATGAGGGTAAAATCCGGAAAATCAACCTTCATCTCGTCGGCCAGGCGGTAAGGGCCGATGGCGCGTTGAACGCTTTCCTGGGTTTGCGGGTTGGTGGCCGCCAGGTTGAGGCGGTAGATGCGGCCCCGGTTTTCGTGGAACCGGTCATAGCTAAGCTCCGATTGCACATACAGCAGGATCAGCAGCACACAGGCCACCCCGATGGCCAGCCCCAGGATATTGATGAGGGTGTAACCTCTGAATTTCCAGAGGCTGCGGATGGCGGTTTTCAGGTAATTTCCGAACATAGGCTATGGTATTGGTGAAATGTATGATGCCCGAATAAGCCCCCGGGACTCCTAACCGGTCTTCGGTATGTAGACCCCAACCTTGGCGGACGGCGGACGGTTGACGGTCGACGGCGGCTGCAGCCACTGAAAAGTTGGGGTCTACATATCGAGCTTGGGTTAGGATATTTGATGTGCGATGTGCGATTTTTGATTTATTCCGGAAGCCCGTCGCCCGGCAATTGTTCAATACCTCGTAAAATTATGACAAACTTGTTTATTGACGCCTTAAAGCACCAGTATAGCAAAATGAGGAAACACCCGCCGGCTTCATCCCTCCCGGCTGTTTTCTGCCCATTTCCACGCATTTCCACGTATTTCCTCATTTCAATGGCCCTCCTTCTGTTCGGCTGCTCCTCCGGCAACCAGCCCCCGTCGGCCAACTACATCAAACTGGCGGGAGAGACCATGGGCACCACCTACCACGTCACATACAGCGACGGGCAGCAGCGCGATTTCCAGGCGGGTATCGACTCGCTGCTGCGGATCGTCAACCTGGAGGTTTCCACTTATATCGAACAGTCCACCATTTCGCGTTTCAACCAGGCGGACAGCGCGTTCAACCTGTCCTACGACCCCCGCACCCAGGAAGCGGGCGGATACCCCAACCGCCATTTCCTGGCCAATTACTTTAAGGCCAGAGAGGTGTATGAAGCCTCGGAAGGGTATTTCGACCCCACCATCATGCCGCTGGTCAACTACTGGGGCTTCGGATATACCCCCAAGAAAATGGTAGAAGCCGTAGACAGCACGGCAATCGATTCCCTCACGGAATTTGTAGGCTTCGGCAAGGTCAGCCTGGCCGTCCGGGGCGGCGACAGCCTGCTCCTCAAGGCGGCACCCGGCGTACAGCTCGACTTCAGCGCCCTGGCCAAAGGATACGGCGTCGACGCTGTAGCGCAGTTGCTGGCGGCCCGGGGGGTTCAGCACTACATGGTGGAGATCGGCGGAGAGGTAGTTGCCCGCGGGCAGAGCCCCCGCGGAGAAGACTGGAAGATCGGCATCAACGTGCCCCGGGAAGATGCCGGCAGGGAAGACATACAAACGGCCGTCCCCCTCCACAACCAGGCCCTGGCCACCTCCGGCAACTACCGCAACTTCTACGAGGTCAACGGGGCCAAATACAGCCACACCATCAGCCCCTTCACCGGCTTCCCGGAGCGGAGCACCCTGCTGAGCGCCTCTGTTTTTGCTCCGGACTGTATGACGGCCGACGCCTACGCCACCGCCTTTATGGCTATGGGGCTGGACAAGGCCGCGGAGCTGGCCGGCCGCCTGCCCGGCATCGAAGGCTACTTCCTGTATAATGCCGAAGACGGGACCCTGGGCGTGCGTTATACCGACGGCCTGCGCCCTCTATTTGAAAAAGAGCGCGATAAACAATAAATTTACCGGGCAAGTTTGCCCAAGCCTTTAAAGAAACATTAATGAATTTCAAGCTCGACCGCGACCTCATTTTCTTCGACATCGAATCCACCGGATTGAACGTCATCCGCGACCGCATCCTGCAGATCGCCATGATCAAATTCTTTAAGGACGGCCGGGAGCCGGAAGAGCTCTCCATGCTGATCAACCCCGGCATCCCCATTTCCGAGGAGGCCATGCAGGTACACGGCATCCTGCCGAAGGATGTGGCCAACAAGCCGACCTTTCAGCAGGTGGCTGAAAAAATCCTCGAATTCGTCGGCAACGCCGACCTGGCCGGCTACAACTCCAACCGCTTCGACATCCCCATGCTGATGGAGGAATTCGCCCGCGTCGGCATAGAGTTCGACATTTCCCGCCGGCGCACCGTCGACGTGCAGCGCATCTTTTATAAAATGGAACCCCGGACGCTCAAAGCCGCCCTGAAGTTCTACTGCGACGAAGACATGGAAGACGCCCACGACGCCCTGGCCGACGTCCGGGCTACCGTATCGGTATTCAAGGGCCAGCTGGATCGCTACCGGGGCATCGACTATGTTGACGAAGACGGCAATGTATCCACCTCTCCCATCATCAACGACGTGCAGGCCCTCCATGATTTCACCAACGACCTGCGTTTTGTCGACGCCACCCAGAAGATGCGCTACGACACCAACGGCGAGATCGTTTTCAACTTCGGAAAATACAACGGCAAGTCGGTGGCGGCTACCCTTTCCCGGGACAAGCAGTACTACAACTGGATACTCAACAAGGAATTTTCCTCCCAGGTCAAGCAGGTGGTCAAAAAGCTGGTCAAAGAATATGAGCGGAACAATCAGAAGTAGCCTTTTCCTCGCCCTGCTGGCCTGCCTGCCTGCCTGCTACGAACCGGTAGAAGGCTGCCTCGACGTGGAAGCGGTCAATTACGACCTGGAGGCGGACAAGAACAACGGCGAGGAGTGCCAGTACCCGCAAATCCGCATGGCCCTGCAACACCGCTATACGAAGGGCGACACCCTACTGCGTTTCGGGCTGGTGGACAGCGTCTACCTCGACGCGCTGGGCAACCCCTTCCGGCTGAACAGCGTCCGGTTTTACCTGTCCAACTTCCACCTCATCTACACCGACGGGCAGGAGAAAGAGGTGGAAGAAACCATCGACATCCTGATCCCCCAGCCCGACGGCAGCGGCCTGCCGCGCACCGTCGAAGACAATTTTTCCCTGATCAGTCCCCGGGTCACCCAGAATTACGTCATCGGCACCCTGAAAGAGTCGGGCACCCTGCAGGAAATCCGCTTCGCCGTCGGCGTCGAAGGCCTGGCCAACCAGGCTGACCCGGCGTCTTTCCCCGGAACGCACCCTTTATCCCTGCAGGACAGCAGCCTTTATTTCAACCAGGACTCAGGTTATGTGTTTCAATATATTGAACTGTTCCGCGACACCACCGCCGCCGATACCATCCCGGAGATTCTTCGGATCGGCACGCCCGCCTACCTGCAGGAGGTGCGCCTGCCCGTAGATTTCAGGAAAAACCGCGGCTTCCACCTGCTGCTTACCCTACAGGTGGATTACAGCCGGTGGTTCAGCCAGATCGACGCCCGGCAGGACAGCCCGGAGCAACTCATTGAGAAAATTGTCGCAAACCTGGCACAATCCTTTTCTATTGTTGCGATAGTGCAACAGGGGAGTTAAGTTAGTATCTCCGGTCCGGCATTCCGATACGACCCACTGAAAGCACACCTAATAACACAGGCCCCACGCCACCACAGGAAATACAAAATTCTAATTCAATGAAAACATTTATGAAACTGTTACCCGTCGTTTTTTCCCTTGCAGCCGTTCTCGTTTTCAACGCCTGCCGGAACAACGACGACGAGGGTTCGTCCGGCAAGGCCGACCTGGAGCTCTCCTTTGAAGCAATAGCCGGGAAGCCGGAGATCGGCGACGAGGTGAACTTTCAGATAAACCTGTACAACCGGGGGCCGATGGCGGCCGACGGCGTCACGGTGGAAAACAGGTTGCCTGCCGGATACCGCCTCACGGGCGCTGGCGCCGGCGGCGCCGACACGGGGGAAGGCACCGTCCGCTGGCAGGGGTTGAGCGTCGGCGCGGATGAAACCATCAGCCTCACGTTCACAGCTGTTGCCGAGAAACTCTTCGGCGACGCCCAGTTTACGCACCTGGCTCAGGTAGCCGCCAGCAACCAATCCGACCCCGACTCCAGCCCGGGCAACATCGAAGGCACCCCCAGGGAAGACGACGAGGCTGCCCTCGCCCTGTCGCCCAGGGCAGCCCAGGTGACGCTCAATTTCAAGGCTTTCTACGGGAGCGACCCGCTGGTCATGTTCGGGCGCGAGTATGCCTACGAGGACAATATGGCCCTGCAGATGCAGCTGTTCCAGTTCTACCTCTCTGACGTGCGCCTGCTGAAGGGACAGGACGGAGAAACGCTGACGGACGTAGCCCTGATCTCCTACGGCAATGTGTATACGGATGAAGAAGCTGCCGAAGGTAAAAGCCCGGCGCCTGCAGTGGCCCCACCCGGGACGTACACCGGCATCGAGTTCGGCTTCGGCCTCACGCCCGAGCTCAACGCCACCATCCCTCCCGATTATCCGCTGGGCCACCCCTTATCCGAAAACTACTGGGATGCCGCCGGCAGTTATATCTTCTTTAAATTCGAGGCCAACGCCGACCTGGAAGCCGACGGAAATTTCTCGGAAAAGCTGACCTTCCACGTCGGCGGCAACAGCAATTACCGGAAGCTGGCTTTTGACAAACCCATCACCCTGGAAGACGGCGAAGAGCGCACCCTGCAGTTCAACATCGACCTGCGCAGGATCCTGGTGGACCAGAATACCGGGGCATATCTCGATTTCCGGCAGGTGATGCAGAGCCACAGCAACGAATCGCCTTCAGCCACTTTCATGGCCGACCACGTACTGGATGCGATAGACATGGAATGAGCAGGCACACATTATATATATGGTGTAAACGCATGGGCAGAAATATTCTGAAATGCGCAGAAATGAGGAAATGCATCGCAGCTTCGGGCCCGGCAGGCCTTTCCCGCGCATTTCAGAACATTTCCATCCATATCCCCATTTCATTCCTGGTATTTGCGCTGTCCTTTACCGGCTGCTCCACTGTCCCGGAAGAAGGCCCTGCGGCCGACCAGCCTTACGAGCTGGCCCTGCCCGCTCATTTCCCCCGGCCCGTCCTTCCGGAGGATAACCCCATGACGGCCGCCGGCGTTGAGCTGGGCCGCCGCCTGTTTTACGACCCCATCCTGTCTGCCGACAGCAGCCTGGCCTGCGCCTCCTGCCACCTGCCCGAGCGGGCCTTTGCCGACGGGCGGCCCGTGGCGGTGGGGATACAGGGCCGCCGGGGGCGGCGCAACGCCCAGTCTCTGGCCAACGCCGCTTATCAATACAAAGGCTTATTCTGGGACGGCCGGTCCGCCACGCTCGAAGAGCAAGCCCTCATCCCGGTCGAAGACCCCAACGAGATGGGCCACGACTGGGGCGCCGTAGAGCAGGCGCTGCGCCGCCACCCCTCCTACCCTGCCCGGTTTGCAGCCGCCTTCGGCATAAACGACACCGCCCGGATCACGCGGCAGCTGGCGGCCCGGGCCCTGGCGCAGTTCGAACGGACGCTGATCAGCGCCGAATCAAAATACGACCGCGTAAAACGGGGAGAAGCCACCTTCACCGAACTGGAGGAAAGAGGGCAGCACATTTTCTTCGACACCTCGGAGGAGCTGCCGGAAGGCGAATGCGGCCACTGCCATACCCCCCCGTTGTTCACCGACCAGACTTTCATGAACAACGGCCTGGATGAAGCGGAAGAGCTCAATGCCTTCCAGGACAAAGGGCGGGGCGAAGCCACCGGCCAATACTACGACAACGGCCGCTTCCGGGTGCCCAGCCTGCGCAACGCAGCCCTGACCGCCCCCTACATGCACGACGGCCGTTTCGGCACCCTCGAAGAGGTGGTCGAGCATTACAACCAGGGCGGCCGCCATAGCCTGAACGTCGACCCCAAGATCCGAAAATTACATTTGTCTGACACAGATAAGCAAGCTCTGGTCGCTTTTATCAAAACCCTCACTGATAGTACCTTTGTTAACAATCCGGAGCATAGAAATCCGTTTTAAAAAAGACGAAAAGTTGAAGCCATGAAAATAAAGATACTTACCTCCGCCCTCCTGGCCGCCGTGCTGACGTTTACCGCCTGCCAAAAGGACGATGGCACTCCTATGGGCCCCGTTTGCGATCCTTGTGTCGAGGAGGATACCATAAATGCGGCCTACAACCCCCAGCCCTACGAGCTGGAAGTACCCGAGTGGTTTCCCAGGCCTGTCCTTCCCCCCGGCAACCCCCTGACGGTGGACGGGATCGCCCTGGGGCGGCATTTGTTCTACGACCCCATTTTATCCAGCGACAGCACCCAGTCCTGTTCCACCTGCCACAATCCACAGCTCAGCTTCACCGATGGCAATAAGGTGAGCCGGGGCGTCCTGGGCATTGACGGCCGGCGCTCCTCCATGGCGATCGTCAATATGGCATTCAACGAGAAGGGCTTCTTCTGGGACGGGCGATCTGCCACCCTGGAAGACCAGGCACTGCTGCCGGTGGAAGACCATACCGAACTCAACGAAAGCTGGGAGAATGTGCTGGAAAAGCTGAAGCGGCACGAAGAGTACCCCGCCATGTTCCGCAAAGCCTTCGGCATTGAGCGGAAAAGCGAGATCACCAAAGAGCTTGCCTCCAGGGCCATCGCCCAGTTCGAACGCACGCTGGTCAGCTATCAGTCCCGCTTCGACAAGATCGTCTGGGAACAACAGGGCTGGCCCACCGATGCCGAGCAGCGCGGCCGCGACCTCTTCTTCGTCGAGTTTGCCAACAACAGCCTCGACCACCCGGGCTGCTCCCACTGCCATGGCAGCGCCCTGTTTACGGAAAACAACTACTTCAACAACGGCATCGACTCGGTGGCCACCCTCAATGACTTTGCCGATTACGGGCTGGGGGAAGTTACCGGGGTCATCTATGACAACGGCAGGTTCCGGGCCCCCACCCTGCGCAACATCGCCCTTACTGCCCCCTACATGCACGACGGCCGCTTCGCCACCCTCGGGCAAGTACTCGACCACTACGCCAGCGGCGGGCACGGGGTAGAAAACGAGGACGCCAACATCCAGCCCTTTACCCTGACCGAACAGCAAAAACAGGACCTCATCGCCTTTCTCAACATGCTTACGGATACTTCCTTTGTGAACAACCCGGCTTTTCAATCGCCTTTTTAGCTGCACTTAGGAATCGGCGAAGAACAACGTAAAGCAACCCGTTCATAAAAAAAGGGCCCGCAACCGGTGTTGCGAGCCCTTTTTTTTGCCTGTCAAGTTTTTTTTTCACTCTTTTTTCTGCGTTTTTTTCTTCACTTTAAACATGTTTTTTTCACAAACTCGACTCAAAACCCCATTAAAAAAAGAAAATTAAAAGGATTGGCGATATTTTTTTTTCACAAATAGGTATTTTTGTCTTTGTTTCTCCTTGTATTTATTAAGATGTTTGTATTGTCAAACGAAGATAAAGCCGGTTAAAGAACCGGCGCACAAAAATTGGGATAATTTACATGGGATTTAAGTTTGTCAAATAGCAAGTCAGATTTTATTGGGATAAACGATCTGACTTGCTATAAGACAAATTCCGAAGCCAAACCCGAGATTGACAACGAAATCACTTTCCTCACTTTGAGGAACAAGATATAAAGATATTATTTCTCTCTTTTTCTACTAGCATTTTTGCTAGTTTTTCGTACATGTTCATGGGATTATAATTACGATAAGTCGTATTACCGGATCAGGTGGTGCGACTTATTTTTTTTTACCGGCCGCCGAAACTTCACGCAAAGGCAGGCCCACTCGCAGGTTTATGCCTATTTTGACTACAAAAAACAAGAAAGTCACCCTTCCCCCTAGAATATGTGTTATAAAACTATTATTTTTACCCCAGCTTAAACCAAATGCCTGCTTTGTGGTGTTAATGTATTGAAGATTGCCGGATGAGGCAGATTTTCCGGTGCCATGCAAAATAAGTGCAGGTGTTTTGAAGTTAAAGTTAAGCCCTTCGGGCGCAGGCAGAAAGAAGTCTTCCGCCTGCCATCAAAGAGACATTCATGTTCATGGGATTATAATTTGTTAGTAGTAGGTCGTATCACATGCATTTGTGATGCGACTTTTTTTTTGCGCGCCCCGCTTTTTCCCGCCTCGGGCGTCCGGCAGCTTTCCGGAAAAATCGTGCTGTGCACATTGATACTTTAAATTTAAATTTGTTACTTTGCAGGGAGAGTAAGTTTTTTGGATTACGACAATACCCCGTCCATCCCCTTTGATTAGCGTTCAGCTAACAGGCGGCACTTCGCAAGTTTCCCCCCCGATCACTGACAGCGGAGCTGCTTTCTATGGTTTCCAGGTAAATAACTGTTTCTGACTGGCCGGAAAGTTCTTAGAGCAAAAGCCTTAAGGCCTGCTGGCCTCCTGCCTGGCATGGCCAGGTTTTGCAGGGCGTTAATCGTTGATTGCCGGTTCAGGTATCTGCGCAGCAATACCGTTCGTTAGCTAACAAATTATAAATCTATATGAGTAGAAATCTACTTTCCACAACTACTTACTGCTTCACTGCACAACTTAAGCAGTTAATCCTCTTGCTGCCCTTCGCCCTCCTGATGCAGGTGGCGAATGCGCAGTTTACCGTCAGCCTCACCGTCGCCGAGCCCAGCTGTTTCGGGTTGCCTACGGGCAGTATTGCAGCCAGCGCCGCCGGCGGCACAGCGCCCTATTCCTACCTTTGGAGCACGGGAGCGGCCGGCGCTACCCTGAGCAACATCGCTGCCGGAAGCTATTCCGTGACCGTTACGGACGGGGCTGGCGCCGCCGTCACCCAGAGCGCCGTCGTCGGCCAGCCCACCGTTGTTGCGGTCACCCTCTCGGCCAACACCTGCCAGGTTCCTTTCCTCGTCATTGCAAACGGCAGCGGCGGCAACCCGCCGTACGCCTATTCCTGGAGCACGGGCGCCAGCGGTTCGGTGATCAACGCCCCGGGCGCCGGTACCTACTGCGTAACCATAACCGACCAGAACCTGTGCGGGGCAGTCAACTGTATTACGGTGAACCTCAATCCTGTAAACGTCTCGGTATCCCCCAATGGCTTAACCTGCCCGGACAGCAACGACGGCGAAGTGCTGGCAACCGTCACGGGCGGTACGCCGCCTTATACCTATGCCTGGAGCAACGGCGCTTCCACCGCCGGCCAGACGGGGTTGCCGCCCGGCAGCTATTCCGTTACCGTCACGGACTCCTCCGGATGCAGCGACTCAGCATCCGGAACTGTCACTGCGCCGCCGCCGCTGACATCCAACGTCACCGGCGCCGGGCCGGACTGCATCGGAGGCAACAACGGTTCCGCCACGGCTTCCGCCTCCGGCGGCACGCCGCCCTACAGCTTCCTGTGGAGCAACGGCGCCATCACTGCCGGCGTCAGCGGCCTGGTCGCCGGTGCCTATACCGTGACGGTCACCGACGCCAACGGTTGTGACATTGCCGATATGATCACGCTGGACCCCATTTCCTCCCTGGTCGCCTCGGCCACGGCCACCCCCGAGTCCTGCCCCGGTGCCGATGACGGCACGGCAACGGCCACCGCCCTGAACGGCATTCCTCCGTACCTGTATTTATGGAGCAACGGCGACGTCAGCCAAACCATCACGAACCTCTCCCCCGGCACCTATACCGTGACCGTCATCGACGGTGCCGGTTGTACGGCTTCGGCAACTGCCGAGGCCATTGCCGCCCCGTCCCTGGCCATCAGCCTCAGCGCCACCGGCGTGACGGCCTGTGGCGGCGCCGACGGCACAGCCACCGTAGATATCCTTGATGGCCTGGCCCCGTTTGCCATCGCCTGGAGCACCGGCGCGTCTGCCACAACGGTCAGCGGGCTCGCCGGAGGCACCTACGGCGTTACGGTCGCCGACGCCAACGGCTGTACCGAATCCGGCGCGGTGGTGGTCAGCGAGCCGCCCAGCGTTTCCGTTACCGTCACGGCGACGCCCTCTGTTTGCCCGGGCGACCCTGCCGGGATGGCAGCCGCAACGGTGTCCGGCGGCACCATGCCCTTCTCTTATGCATGGAATACCGGCGATACCGGGCCGGCGCTCGGCAACCTGCCCGCCGGCAGCTATTCGGTCACCGTGACGGACGCCAACGGCTGCCAGGATACCGGCGAAGCAACCATACAGGAATCGCCGCAGCTACAGGTAACCGTCGATGGCACAGAGGCCGTCTGCGGCGCCGGCAATACCGGCGAAGCCACAGCGGCCGCCACGGGCGGCACTCCCCCCTATACCTATCAATGGAATACCGGGGAAACCACAGAATCCATCGATGGCCTGACAGAAGGCACCTACACCGTGAGCGTCACCGACGCCGGCAGCTGCACGGCAACGGCAACGTTCACGGTCGATATTATAGACGACTTTACCGTAATCGTGGCGGGGCGCGACGTGCTCTGCCAGGGCGGCAGTACCGGCAGCTTGCAGCTGGCGCCGGGCGGAGGGGTGCCGCCCTATGCCTACCTGTGGAACACTGGCGCTACGACGAACCAGATCACCGGCCTTACCATCGGCACCTATTCGGTGACCATCACGGAAGCCTCGGGCTGTTCGATCATGAGGAGCATAACGATCACCGAGCCCCCCGCCCTGAACCTCTCCGTTTCCGGTTCGGGCATCTCCTGCCCCGGCAGCAGCGATGGCGCGGCCGCAGCCATGGCGAGCGGCGGCAGGCCGCCCTATGCCTTTTTCTGGAGCAACGGGGCTTCCACTTCCAGCATTGGCAACCTGGCGACCGGGCCTTATGCGGTCACGGTTGCCGACGCCAACGGCTGCACCGCTACCGCCAGCATTGTCATCGATGCCTCTGACAGCCCCTCCTGTTCCATCACCGTCACCCAGGAGGTAACTACCGCCGGCAACGACGGGCAGGCCCACGTGGACGTGATCGGCGGAACCGCCCCCTTCTCCTACCTGTGGAGCGACGGGCAGGCCACCGCTACAGCTGCCGGCCTGGCCCCGGGGGGCTACTCCGTTGTGGTTACCGACGCCAACGGTTGCGAAACCAGTTGTTCCGTCAACCTGGCGCCGCCGGCCACGGTTTGCGTCAACATTACCGACCCGGGCCTGATCGGGTACGATCAGTTCCTCTGCGGCCCCGGCAACGACCCGGAGGAGATCATAAGCATTGTGGATCCATCCGGCGGGGTGGGCGCCATCGAGTACCTGTGGATGAAGAGTACCGTCGACCAAGTGTTCAACAACCAGACCTGGATGCCGATACCGGGCGCGGACGGGCCCTCCTACGACCCGCCGGCGCTTTACGAGACGACCTATTTTACCCGTTGCGTCCGGCGGGAAAACTGCACCCTGTATGAGGAGAGCAACGTTGTCGCCATTGAAGTGGGCGATGCGGCCAACGCCGTGATCAATGCGCCTGCGTTCCTGTGTGTCGGGGAGCCCACCACGCTTACCGCCGGGCCTACCGGGCCCGGAGCGGTGATCAGCTGGGAAGTGTACGGAGACGCAACGCCGGCCTCCGGGACGGGTCCTGACATCACGGTCACCGCCGCATCATCCGGCATAGTCACAGTAGTGCTCTACGTGTCGGAACTCGGCTGCGACGCCCATAACTTCGTCAACCTAACCGCCACGGCCAGCCCACTGTACTGTGGCGGGCAGAACCGTTCGTTGCCCATCAATGTAGCGGTGACAAATGAAGAAAAAGGAGAGGTGATGGTCAGCTGGATGATGGAGCAGCAACTGGCGGCCAGCCATGCGTTTACGGTGGAATATTCTGTGGATGGGGCACATTTCGAGGCCATCGGAGAGCGGAATACCCCGGCTGTTTTCCTGGGGAGCATGAATTATTATGAATTTCCCCACCTCACAACGAAACGCGGACGCAACTTTTACCGTATAAAGATACATAGCCAGTATGGAGAAATCTTTTTCTCCGAGATGGGCGAGGCCACCCTTTACAATAATTCGGAGTTGGCCCTGCTCTATCCCAACCCTACAAACAATCATATTGTCCTTGAACTGTTTGAGAACTTCGGCCAGGAAGTACAGGTTGAAATCTTCACCGCAGGCGGCACCCGGATGCATTCCCGCATGGTTTCCGGAGACGCCCGGCGTGCGGAGTTCGACCTGTCGGGCTACCCTGCCGGCGTGTACTTTTTCAGCCTGCGCTACAGCCGGTCGGGTGTGAAGGTGCTGAGAGTGTTGAAGCGATAGGAAGGAAGAAAGGCGTTCCGGGGCGATACTGGTTATTTGTTGCCGGTTGTTAAAAAGGTTCGCGGCTTTCTCCTCAAAAAAGAGAATAGCCAACAACGCCGGCTGTTTCCCTGGTGGAATAAAAACTGGCTGCCATTTTCTCCTCTGCCACGCCAGCGTTTCCCGGCATCTTTTTGCCGGGACACACTAGTTGTGGATTGGGATTTGGGGGCTGCGCGTTTTGTGCGGCCCCCTTTTTTTGCTTTTTTCAAATATAAGGGCCGTATTTCCTCTCTCACCAATCTACTGCAAACCAAAAACTTAGAGTAATTTTTATGGTTTTCAGGCCGTATTTCTATTTAAATCCTATCGACTTAGTATTGTTTTATTCCCATATAGTCCCTATACTTGTACCCGTGAACGGCAATGAGCGGGAAAACCACTTCAGGTGGTTGGCTTCGACAAACCTGTCTGCCGTCAGGCAGGCGCTGCCGGGTTCCGCAAAGCGGGGCCGCTCCGCGAACCTGTGAGGTAAGTTTTTTGCCGACGCATTTAAAAAAGAAAAAATGAAACCAGCATCCTTCTGCCAGTTCTGTTGCTGCTGTTGCTGCATGGTGCCCAAGAGCTCCGGCAAGGCTGCTGCGATTTGACCCAATTGATCTCCTAGCCAAATAGCCTTTCCGGAGCAATTCCGCGAAAGGCTTTATTATTAAAACCATGACGTTTTACCCGAATATTCACCCAATTATGGCCTGCTGTTGCCCCTGTCGCAAGAGCCGGGCAGGCAGTTTTCCCGATGCCGTCCTTTTGCCTCCGGCTGCACCCCTGGTGTGGCCGGGGTAAAAGAGGCCCTTTCGGGAAGACAGCCCGGAAGGGCCTTTTTTCTTGTGGAATGAGTGGATGAGGGACATAAACTAAAAGACGCACGGTATGACTACCTACAGGAACACGAAGAACCACCAGCCGACACCCAACCTGGAAACGCTCAACGAAATCTTTACGCCTCTGGGCTTTGAGGAGCGCATCCGGCAGCTGTATAAGGTTTTCCGGCAGAAGGACGTGCTTTTCACTTCTTCCTTCGGCACCCGGTCGGCCTTCCTGCTGCACCTGGTTTCGAGAATCCGGCCGAGCCAGCCGGTGCATTTCATCGACACCACCTTCCACTTCCCGGAAACACTGGCCTATAAAGAGCAACTGGCCGGCTTATTCGGCCTGAACGTCATCGACGTCCTGCCGGATCCCGCCCAGAACCGGATCACGGCCGGGGAAGAATGGTGGAAAAAAGACCCCGGCACCTGCTGTTCGGTCAACAAGGTGCTGCCCCTCCAGCCTGTCAAGGCCCGCCATAAGGTATGGATTTCCGGGCTTATGGCCCATCAGACGGACTTCCGCTCCCAGCTCCAGGTATTCGAAAAGCAGGGAGACATCCTGAAGTTCCACCCCCTGATCGATACCGACGAAGGGGAATTCCTCTACCACATTTCCTATCACAACCTGCCCCGCCACCCGCTGGAAGGCAAGGGCTACGGCTCTATCGGCTGCGCGCATTGCACGGCCCAGGGCGAAGGGCGGGAAGGCCGCTGGAAAGGGCAGGGCAAAACGGAGTGCGGACTGCATCCGTAAGGGCTTAAGTAGTTGGACACATTTATTGTAACTAATGCTGCTTCGAAATTGGGGCTTGGAAGCTCTATTCCCGGGGCAATTGTTATATGGCTATATTGTTATATTGTTATATTGTTACGCTAATTGTGTCCGCTACTTAGAAGAAAATAAGTGCTACAAATGCAGCGTTCCTCTCAGGCTTTTTTTCCTGGAGTGCTGCCCTCACTGAGCTTGTTTTATCTCACGGGGCCGGGCGGCTGCCTGCCTCCCAGGCCTCATTGCCGAACCCCCATCTCCTCCAATATCCTGCCCGCCTGGTAAACATGCTTCATCGCCGCCACGATCCCCCCGGCATGAACGCCAATAGAGCGGTTGGACTCCACGTCGTAGATGTAGTTTCCGGAAAGGGATTCGATGTTGCCGTCGAAGAGCAGGCCGACCAGGTTGCCTTTTTTGTTGATCATGGGGCTGCCGGAGTTGCCCCCGGTGCTGTCGCAGGTGGAGATGAAGTTGAGGGGCGACCGGAGCAGTTCCGCCGGCGGGTTGAGCCAGCGCTGCGGCAGGTCCCAGGGGTAGGCGCCGTCGTTGGAGTAGTGGCGGTCGTACAGGCCGAAGTAGGTCGTCTTGACCGGCGCTTCGGTGCCGTTGTAAGCGTAGTCTCTCACCACGCCGTCTGCCAGGCGCAGGGTAAAGGTGGCGTCGGGCGGGATGCTCAGGCCGTACACCTGGTATACCTCGTTGGCGATCTTGCCTTCCAGGGCCTGGCGGGTAGCCTCTCCCGCACTGAAGGCCATCTGCGATTCCTGGTATTCGGGGATCAGCGCCATAGACAGGCGGATGAGGGGGTCTTTTGAGTTCTCAAACTTCTTCGGTTTGGCGTCGAGCAGCTTTTCCCGTTTCTTTTCGTCTGTAAACCCGGTTTCGGACAGGATTTCCCGGGCGGCGACGGCCGGCGCCCGGCCTTTGAGTATTTGCTGCACGTAGTCGTCGTCGGGTTGGGCAAAGGCCTGCAATTCTTCCAGGAGCAGGGCAAAGAGTTTTTCCTCGTAGGGCCCGTTCAGCCCGTCGGCCAGGTTTTTTATCTGAACCTTCAGGCCATTGAGTTCCATTTCCGAAGCTTCGGCGCCCAGGGCCTGGGCATAGGCGTGGATGGCATAGGCCAGCTGTAGCGTGGCCCCATTATCCGGATTGGGCGCCAGCAGGAAATTTTCGGATTTGTAACCTCCGATGCGTTTGTACTCCTCAGCCAGTTCCTTCCAGTAATCGCCCCCCTTAGCGGCTGCCTTGGATTTCGACTTGACCAGCTCTTCCATTTTTTTCTTCTTGCCCATCAGCACGGGGTCTTGCAGGGCGTTGAGGATGCCGCCGATGGCCTTGTCGCTGTTGGCATAGGTCAGGATCTGGTCCAGCAGGCCGTGGCTGGGGTTTTCTTCGTATTGGGCCCGCTTGAGTTCCAGCCGGTTGTGGAGCCAGGTTTTCAGAATCTTGTAGCGGTAGTCGCGGTCGTACTCCATCTGGGCTACGGTTCGGTAGCGCTCGGTGCTGCCGGGGTTGCCGATGGTAAAGACGGCTTCCCCTTCCGCCGGCCCTTGCGGGTCGAGGGGGAAGTAAAACCCGGAAGAGTTGAGGGGCTGGCCGTTCTCGTACACGCGCCAGAGGGTCATGTCCAGGTTGTAACGCGGGTAGGTAAAGTTGTCGGGGTCGCCGCCGTAGTTCCCGATGCGCAGCTCAGGCAGGAGGACCAGGCGGACATCGCCGTAGCGCTTATAGCCGTACATCGAGTACCGGCCGCCGCTGTAGTACGTGACCGTTTCCACCTCCAGGCCTTCCCATCCGGCCTTGCCTTTGTACTCTTCCACGGCTGCCCGGAGCGCCTGCTTCTCTTTGGCCACCATTTCTTCATCGGTAGTTGCCTGCCGGGTGTAGCCGCGCACGTAGTCCGTGATATCTGCGATCTTTACCAGTTGCTTGACGAACAGGCCGGGCACGCGCCGTTCCTCTTCCAGGGTAGCCGCGTAGAAGCCGGTGGCGTCCAGGTCTTCGCCCTGCCGGGCCACTTTGCCGGCCTCGCCGTGGGAGCAATGGTGATTGGTCAGGATCAGCCCGTTGGGCGAAATGAAAGAAGCCGAACACCAGCTGGCGAAGCGGAGCGAAGCCAGGCGCGCCTTTTCCCACCAGGCTTCGTCGGGCTGGAAATTATAGGTTTCCCTGAAATAATCGGTAGGCGCATGTTCAAAAGCCCACATCTTGCCGTAGTCGAAGCGGCTTACCTCTACGTCGGTAGCGTAATAGGTAGCCGCCGGCTGGGTAAAGGCGGTGGCCGCGCAGAAGAATAAAGCAAAAAGCAAGAGGGGGGATTTCTGGTTAGCTCTGGTTGCCATTTTTTTAATTTTTCAAATGGGGAATCGTTACTTAAATAACCGTTATGTTTGTAATGAAACGAGCAACCTGCTGCCCGTTTTTATTCTTTTTTCTGCCTCTGCCTGCCTCATCCCTTCCGCTCCTCCAGTATCCCTTCCTTCACGGCATCCTCTGCATACCCGTGCAGTTGCACCGGCTCCTTGCGGCGGTTGACGCGCAGGCGCATGTTGAGGAACTCCACAAATAACGAGAAGGAGATGGCGAAGTACAGGTATCCTTTAGGCACGCTGCCGACCTCGGCGCCGGCGACAGAGAGGTGCGCCAGGTGGGCCCCTTCGGCGATGAGCATAAACCCGATGAGGATGAGAAAGGCCAGGCCCAGCATCTGTATGGTCGGGTGGCGGTTGACGAAATTGGCCACCGGGGTGGCGAACAGCATCATGATGACTACCGACAGGACCACGGCGATGATCATGATGGCCAGGGCACCCTTCAGGCCGTTGGTCATCCCCACTGCCGTCAGGATGGAGTCAAAGGAAAAAACGATATTGATAATGGTAATCTGGACGATCACATTGGTGAGGGTCGACATGCCCTTCCCGCCACCGGCTTCCAGGTGGTCTTCCTCCTCCAGTTTGTGGCGGATTTCCGTGGTGCTCTTATACAACAGGAACAGCCCTCCCGCGATCAGGATCAGGCTCTGGCCGGAAAAGCCCCCGTGGATGAAGTCTCCGTGAAATTCGATCCAGGGTTCCTCCATGGCCACCAGGATGGACACGCCGAAAAGCAGTATGATCCGCAAGGCCATGGCCAGGATCAGGCCGATATTGGTTGCCTTGGGCCGGTCCTTTTCCGGTAGCTTGTTGGCGGCAATGGAAATAAAAATGATGTTGTCAATGCCAAGGATGATCTCCAGGAAGGTCAGCGTCAGCAGGCTCATCCATACGCCTGCGCTGGCAAAATTGGGAAGGACAAATTCCATAATTTTTTTATTTCTTCTCCAGGTTACCCCCGGGACTTTTAAACCGCCTGCAATTTTACAAAAAAAAGAAGGTTTTCCAACCGATTTTGCCCCGTCCCTCCTTTATTATTACCTTTGCCCGCCAATTTTGGATATAAACCGCGCTTATGAAATACCGCCGCCTCCGGCAGGACGAGATGGAAAGCCTCGAAAAGGAATTCGTCCGCTTCCTCGCCTCCAACCAGGTCACTGCCGATGAATGGGAAAAGCTGAAGGCAGAAGAACCGGAAAAAACAGAAAAACTCATCGGAATCTTCAGCGACATCGTCTTCGAAAAAGTCATCGGCGACGTGCAATACCTGGAATTCAAAACGCCCAAAGACGTCAAGACTTTCCACTTCCAGGAAGACCGCATCGTGATGAACGGCCTGCTGGTAGAGGGAAATACCAGCTTCGACTTTACGCAGCAGCAGAGCCCGCAGCAAATGCTTCAGCAGATACAGCTCGCCGGGGCCAGGCTCAAACTGTATACCGCCGAGAAGGCCTACAGCCGCAGCCGCGACATGGAAATCTTCGAAATGATGGAAAACGGAGCGCTGATCTCCAGGGACGGCTCTTTGTTCAGGACGCTGGAGGGGTTGAAGGGGTGAGGGTACTCCGGAAACCCCGGAAAAGGAATGAATGAAGGAATGAAGGAATGAATGAAGGAATGAAGGAATGAATAGGGCGCGATTCCTTTTTGTACCCCTTGCTAGGTTTTAGGCCCGTCCGGCCGGCCGGGTAAATCTTAGGCTATAGGTTTTAGGGGGGCAACCCAGGCCTGATCGGGCACTCAACAGGCACCTAACGCCTAAAACCTAATATTTACCCGGCCGACTGGACGGGCCTAAATCCTCCTAACACCGAAGGGGGCACAATTTAGCATCGCGCCCTGTGTCATTATTTGTGTCCATATACTTACACCCATACACTCATACACGCTCTCCGTTCCCTGGTAGGCCCCCACCCGCCCATCGTCGAAAAGGTGAGATTACTCATTGACCTTTTGGGCGGAAAGCCCCTACTTTTGCGCCATGAAATGGCGGGCCCTTATTCACCTGACACTATTACTACTGATCTTTTCCCCTTCTCTGCATGCCCAGGGCCTGGCGGCCCGGAAGGTGTCCGTCCATTACCGCAACACCCCGCTGCGGGAAGCCATTGGCGACCTCGAAAAGCGCTACGCCATCCAATTCGTATACAGCGAGCAGTTCGTTTCCCTTTCCCGGGAGGTCAGCCTGTATGGCCGCAAGCGGCCGCTGAGGCAGGTGCTCGACGAATTGTTCCGCGATTCCGGCATAGAATACCGGATACTGGGTAACCAGGTCGCTCTGCGGCCGGGCCCGCCGCCGGCAGAAAAGATCAGCCGCTCTCCCGGGCGCCAGCTCAGCCAGACGGTCCGGGGGTGGGTCACCGACCAGGCTTCCCGTTCGCCTCTGGCAGGCGCCAATATTCAGCTGCTGGACTCCGAACCCTTCCTCGGCGCCTCCACGGATGTCAACGGGGCTTTCGAGCTGCCAAAGGTGCCGGTCGGGCGGCGCAACTTTCTGGTTTCCTACCTGGGTTACGAGCCGGTAGTGGTGCGCGACGTGATCATCATCTCCGGCAAGGAGCTCATCCTGGAAATTGAGCTGCGCGAATCGACCACCACGCTGGACGAGGTAGTCGTGACCACCGCCATCGACAAAATGCAGCCCCTGAACAGCATGATCACCGTGAGCGGAAGGCAGTTCCGGGTGGAGGAGGCGAGCCGTTATCCGGGCAGTTTCCAGGACCCCGCCCGCATGAGCCGCTCCTTTGCCGGGGTCTCCTACCTGAGCGACCTCGATAACGACCTCATCATCCGGGGCAACTCCCCCACCAGCCTGCTGTGGCGGCTGGAAGGGGTAGAAATCCCGACGCCCAACCACTTCCATGCCATCGGCAACACCGGCGGCGCCATCAGCATGCTCAACAGCAACGTGCTGACCACCTCTGATTTCCTGACCGGCGCATTCCCCGCCGAATATGGCAATACGATCTCCGGCGCATTCGACCTGAAATTCCGCAACGGCAACAACGAGCGCACCGAATATACCCTGAGCGCCGGGGTGTTAGGCCTCGAAGCCGGCGTGGAGGGGCCATTACAAAAGGACAAGGGCAGCTCTTACCTGCTGAACTACCGCTATTCCACCCTCGCCCTCATCGAGCAAATGGGCCTGAACCCAGTGGTGGAAGGCGGCGTGCCTCAATACCAGGACCTGGCCTTCAAAACGCTCATCCCTACAAAAAAAGCCGGCGTCTTCTCGCTCTTCGGGCTGGGCGCCACCAACACCATCTCGCGGGCGCCGGAACTGCAGGCCAACGGCCGGTACGACCGCTTCGAATTTGACGAGGAGTCAGCCCGTTATGGCATCCTCGGACTGAAGCATACCCTGCAACTCTCGCCGAAAGCTTACCTGCAAACCACGCTGGTAACAGCCTGGGACACTTACAAATACCGGTACGATTTCTTCAGCGATTCTACCGAAACGCCATTTTCCGAGTTGATCTACTATGCCAGGGAGCGCCACCTGACCGGCGCCTTTCGCCTGAACGCCCAGTATAACAGGAAAAACGACGCCCGTACGCATACTCTGCTGGGGCTTACCCTGAGCCACCAGCTATTCAGCTATAAATTCCGGGTCAGCAACGAACGTACCGGCCAGCAGAGCGTCCTGCTGGACGACGTCGGCAACGCCAACACCCTCCAGGCCTACGGGCAATGGAAACGCCGCCTGTCGGACAAGCTCACGTTCAACTATGGCGCCCACCTCCTGTACTTCAGCCTCAACCGGGCCTTCTCGGCAGAACCCCGGCTGGGACTGGAATGGCAGCTCACCCCCCGCAAATCGGTCAGGTTTGGCGCCGGCCTGCACAGTTACATCGGCCACCTCAGCAGCTACCTGTACCATTCTCCTTATGATTTTGACGTGCAGCCCTTCCGCAACCGGCAACTGCCCAAGTCCCTCCAATTCGTGCTGGGCTACAGCCTGCGCCTGCCCGGCGACTGGCACATCCGCCCGGAGGCCTACTTCCAGCATACCTTCGACGCCGCCGTAAGCAGCGACCCCGACCAGCCCTGGGTTTCCATCCTCAATATCCTCAACAACTACGACGTGTTCGACTCAGCGGAGATGCCGATCTCCAACAAAGGCAAAGGGCGGAACATGGGCATCGAACTCACTGCCGAAAAGCTGTTCTCCCGGGGATACTACTGCCTGCTGACCGCCTCCGTCTACGATTCCCGCTTCTCCACCATCGACGGCCGCTGGTACAGCACCCGCTTCAACGGCAACTACATCTTCAACCTGCTGGGCGGCCGGGAGTTCACCATCCGGCAAAACCACCGCCTGGGCGTCAACGGCAAATTCATCTTCGCCGGCGGCAACCGCTTCTCCCGGATCAACGAGGAAGCCTCCCGGGCCCGCGGCTTCGAAGTGCTCAACCCCAATTTTATCAACAGCGAAAAAGCGCCGGACTACAACCGCCTGGACCTGCTGCTCAGTTACACCGCCAACAACCCCAAAGCAACTCATAAATTCACGCTGGACATCCAGAACCTGCTCCAGCGGAGCAACGTCCTGGAGTACTACTTCGACCCGGCGGAGAACCAGGTGATGACGGCCTATCAGGTGAAGTTCCTGTTTGACCTGCGGTACCGCTTAGTGTTTTAACCTGGAACTTATCATGCAGTTGAACTGGCAAAGCAAAAAAGGGCTACCCGTCTAAGGTTGGACACTCCATGCCTCCTGCACACGCTTGGCCTCGACTCCGCTCGGCTTTCCCCTTTCTGCTGTCCAACCTTAGACGGGTAGCCCAAAAAAGGAATCGCACAGAAAAGATTGCGGTCCTGCCGACAAAACGCCACGACAAAGCCGATCTCTGCATTCCAAATGAGGGCCTGTTTCAAAAGCTTCCTATATTTGGATTTCACGAAATAACGGCTTCATGAACACCCAAAGATCGCTGACCTTGCTTTTTTGCCTGGCCCTTGCCCTTTCTTTGCCGGCCCAGGAATCCCTCAACGTAGAACTCTTCGCCCAGTACAACCGGGGCGACGGCCGCGCCTCCGGCTCCTGGTCTTACGTGGCGCCCGACGGTTCGGAGTACGCCGTGTTGGGCGCCCAGACGGGCACCGCCATCGTCAAAATTGACGATCCGGAAGATATCCGGGAGGCCGGCTTCGTGCCGGGCTACAGCTCCAACTGGCGGGAGGTGATAGTCGTGGGCGGCCACGCTTATGTCGTCACCGAAGGCTCGGGCTTCCCGCACTACGGCATGCAGGTCATCGACCTCACCCAACTGCCGGATACGGCTTTCCTGCTGGCGGAGTTCTCCGAAACCTTCGGGCGGGGGCATATCATCCAGAAAGACATCTTCAGCGAAGCGCCCTACGTCTACGTCTGCGGCACCCAAACCACCCAGGGCGTGCACATCATCGACGTTTCCGACCCTGCCCAGCCCGAAGAGGTGGGCGTTTACCAGCCCGGCTATTACATCCACGATTGCCACGTGCGGGACACCCTGCTCTTCGCCGCCGCCTTTTACGAGGGCGTCATCGACATCGTCAGCATCGCCGATAAGGCCAATCCCCGGCTCATCGCTTCCATCGAAGACCCCGGCGGCAATACCCACAGCTTTTCCACCACTGAAGAAGTGGACTACCTCTTCGTCGCCGACGAGCAGGACGGCCTGCCCGGCCGCATCTTCAACATCGAAGAACTGGACAACCCCCGGGAGGTGGCCACCTGGACCGCCAATTCCGCCAGCCTGGTGCACAACCCTTATATCCGGGGCGACTTCGCCTTCATCTCCCACAATACCGAGGGCCTGCGCGTGCTGGATATCGCCGACCCGGCAGTGCCGGTGGAGACAGGGTTCTACGACACCTATACCGGCCCCAGCGGCGGCTTCCAGGGCTTGTGGTCCGCCTGCCCCTACCTGCCCTCCGGAAAGATCATCGGCGGCAACCGCGCCGACGGCCTCTACGTCTGGACGTTCAACAACACCCGCGCCGGGCGGTTCTATGGGCAGGTGGTGGATTCGCTCAGCCGGGCGCCCATTTTCAACGCCATCATACAGGTAGAAGAAGCACAGGACCTGTTCACGTCGGATATACAGGGGGAATTCAAGCGCGGTTACCTGCCGGGAACCTACACCCTGCGCGTCATTGCTTCCGGCTACCCATCCAAAACGGTTTCCATCACCCTGGCGGAAGGCAGCCGGGAGCAGGTGCTGGTAGAGCTGGCCCCGGAGGTGAACAGCGCGGGCGGCCCGGCCCGGGAGGAGGCCCGCATTGAAGTGTCGCCCAACCCGGTTGGTGAGCAGGCGGCAGTGCAGCTGGTGAATATGCCGGGGGCGGAATGGGCGGTGTTGCTAAATGCCGGGGGGCAGGAAGTGGAGCGGTTTAATATTAATGGGATGCCCAACTTCACCGTTGAACGGCAAGGGAAAACAGCAGGAGCATACTGGTTGGTGGTGTACGGAAAAGGAGGGATGATTATTGGGAATGAGATGGTCGTGATAGGACGGTAATTTTGCCAAAAAGGATATTGGTTATTGCGCGGCAGCGCGCCCGGTTTTGAAATAGCAAAACCGGGCGCATTGCCGCAATGGTTATTGGTTGTTTCATTATTCGGCAACTGAACCGCCGGGCCAACAACCAATAACCTTTAGAATCCAATCGGCACCCTTACCACTGTATTCTCCCATCCCATTACCATGTGCGCGCCATCTTCGGCCTTTTCGAAGGTTATGGAGAACGCCTCGATGGCTTTTTCGGCTGTTTCAGCCGGCACGGTTATGCTGGCCACGTTCTTTTCCGCATTGTAGGCGTAGGCCCCCCAGGTGTCGACGTCAGTGTTGAAAGACACTTCCCATTCCTTTTCGCCAGGCGTGGCGTAAACGGTGTAGCGGCCGGCAGCCACTTCCGTCCCGTTGATGGTTACATCCTCAAAGAATTGGATTTCGGTGGATTCGTTGGCACCCAGGCGCCAGACCTTGTCGTAAGCCACCAGGTTGCCGAACACTTTGCGGCCGTTCATCTGGGGGCGGGAGTAAAGGACCCGCATTGCCGGCGCGCTGCCGCGCGATGCCCGGTAGTAGGCGACATCCAGCGGGCTCTTGTCCAGCCCGGAGAAATCCTGGGCGCTCGCTTCCGGAGAATAGGCCAGGGCAACGGCCAACAGCAGGGCGATAGTCATTAACTTGTTCATCGGTGATCTGTTTTTGGAAAAGTTTGTAAATCATAGAAGGGAACAAGCGCAGAGGCAGAGTGTTGCACCGGGATGGGAGTATTCGGCTGGGTAATGTCTCATGGAGGACAAAGGCAGGCGGGGATAAGGGGCTGGCTTATGGATTAAGAGCAACGGGATGGGGCGCGATTCCTTTTTGTACCCCTTGCTCGGTTTTAGGTCTTAGGCTATAGGTTTTAGTAGGCAACCCAGGCCTAATCGGGCACTCAACAGGCACCTAACGCCCAAAACCTAATGCCTAAACCCTCTCAACACCGGAGGGACACAATTTAGCATCGCACCCACGGGATGCTGCTTCGCGTACTAGTTATGAGAAAATTCACCAATCTGCCACGCACCATGCTTGTTTCATTTACAGCAAAACCAGACCTTGGAATGATGAAAAAGATACCTGTAGTTTACACCATTTTTCTTTTCCTGTCGGTGGCAGTTGTCTCCTGCCAGGCTAATGCTACAGAAGGAAAGGATGCCGGCAAGCAGGAGCAAAACGGGGAAAATCCCACACCCGGCGGCCAGGAGTTAATCGCCGACCCCGGCCAGTTGCCGGGCATTATTGATTACGAAGGAGAGTTCCGCCAGGCTGCCCGGTGGCCGGGGGAAGGGACCACTTTTTATGCGGTTGTTTCCAAATACGAGCAAGGGGAATTTTTCACGCCCACCTGGGTTTCCCGCCTGAACATCTACCTGTTCGAGCTGGCCGGGCAGCAGCTCGTCAGCCGCCGGGCATTCCGGGCGGAGGTGCCCAATATCTATTCGGAAGCCAGCCTGAAGGCAGAAAAGAGCAAAATTGTCGGCCTGCCGTCCACCGGGCCGGCTTTTTCCATCGTTTATACCATTTGCCCGGACGGCGAGGACCCCTGCAGCATTTATTCCAACGTGATCGGCGCCGGCGGCAAATACGACTTTCAGGTGATGGAGAATGTCGAAAAGGCGGTTTACCTGGAAGCCCGGGGCGCTATGATGGCCGGCATTCCGGAGGACGTGCAGCAGCATATGATAGAGCAGCTGTTTGAGTAGCAGGCGAACTCTTTTATTCTACAGACAACACGCTCCGTTCCCGCCACAGCATGGCCAGGCCGAAAGCCGAAATCAGGTGCCAAACGCCCCACCAGGCGGCGATCATGGCCATGCCGCCCAGCCCGTTGAAGAAGTTAAAGATGAGGATGAGGCCCAGGCCGGAATTCTGAATGCCGGTTTCAATGGATATCGCCCGGGCGTCCTGCCGGCCCAGCCCGTGGCTTTTGGCCCACCAGTAGCCGGCGAACAGGGCTGTGGCGTTGTGTACCAGCACGATAAGGAATACCACATGCAGGTAGTTGACGATGTTGTCGAAATTGCCGTACACCGCCACCACGACGAAACTGAGGAAAATAGCCATAGAAAGCAGGCGCACCGGCTTTTTCAGGCGGGCCGTCACTACGGGGTAGCGGTAGTTCAGGAACATGCCGATAAACAGGGGGATGAGGATGAGCTGTACAATAGTATTGACCATATCCAGGGGGTCGACGCGGACCTGTTGCCGCAGGTTTTCCGCGCCCGGCACAAAAGGGGCCAGATAGGTAAAGTAGAGGGGCGTCACGACAATTGCCGCCAGCGTCGAAATGGATGTCATCAGCACCGACAGGGCAGCGTTGGCGTTGGCCAGGTGGACAGCGAAGTTGGAAACGTTGCCTCCCGGGCAGGCGGCCACCAGCACCATGCCCAGGGCAATGCTGGGCGCCGGGCGGAAAAAGAAGATCAGGGCCAGCGTCAGGGCCGGAAGCAGGATCAGTTGGGAGCTCAGGCCCACCAGCGGCGCCCGGGGCGAGCGGGCCAGGGCCCGGAAGTTGTCGAAGCGCAGGTCCAGCGCTACCCCGAACATGAGAAAGGCCAGGCAGATATTGAGAATGAATAGCTGCCCGGGGTTGAAATTGATCTGTACGCTGTCTATTGCCTGCATGGCGTCGCCGGTGGATTGTGAGCGGGCTGGAGCGATGGCGGTTATTGGTTATACCGGCAATGCCCCGATCAGCCCTTAACGCCGGCAAAGATAACCTTTTTGGCGGCTCGGCGGTTGATGAAGTTGACAAGGCCGCCCAAATCGACAACATGCCGAACTTTGTTACCTTCCTGCTGCTGCTGCTCCCTGCCGCGCCGCCCCCCCCCTCCCCTACCCGGGTTCTCTTCCTGGGCAACAGCTACACTTACTCCAATAACATGCCGGCTATCCTCCAGGCTCTGGCCGCCGCCGGCGGCGACAGCCTCGATTATGAGATGGAAACGCCGGATGGCGCCAGCCTGGAAGAGCACTACCGGCGCGGCTCGGTGGCCATAGCCACCCGGGAGGGCACCTGGGATTTCGTTGTCCTCCAGGAGCAGAGCCTTCGCCCCGCCATGCCCATCCGGCAGGTGGAAAGGGAGTTTTTCCGGTATGGCGAATTGCTCGGCCGGCAGATAAAGGATTTGCACCCCGGAGCGAAAACCATCCTGTACGTCACCTGGGGGCGCTGGCACCACACCGGCGCCCTGTGCGAGATCGTGCCGACAGCCTGCACCTACTGGGGAGCGGACAGCCTGATCACCCTCCGCTACCGCATGCTCGCCGGGCGGATGGGCGCGAAGCTGGCGCCGGCCGGGCCCGCCTGGCGGTATGTGCAGCAACACCATCCGGAGATCGAGCTGTTCAACCCGGACGCCATCCACCCCAGCCTGGAGGGATCCTACCTCGCCGCCTGTTGCCTGTATGCCGCTATCTTCGATAAAGACCCGGACAGGTTGGCCTATGATTACGTGCTGGCCCCGGAGGTGGCGGCTTTATTGCGAAAGGCGGCGTCGGTGGTGACGCGGGAGAAGTAAGGCACGTGGGGATATAATCGTTATAAATATCATCATTAAAAAAATGATGATTATAAAAGTAACCGTTATAAAAATAATGATTATTTTTGTAACGGCTTTCCACTCAAAACCAAACCCACGCTCATGGCTTCCTCACAGCACCTTTTCCACCTCGTCACCCAGGTACACCGTGCCCGCAAAGCGGCCATTTCCCGGCAGGCCGAACTGCTGAAAAAATATGAACTCACTCCGCTGGACTGGGCCATCCTGCTCAGCATACACCACGACCCCGGGCGCTCGCAGGCTTCCGTTGCCCGGTCGATCGGCCGGGCGCCGTCCAACGTGCGCAACCCGATAGAAATACTCGAAGAAAGGGGCCTGATCCAGCGGGGCCCCGACGAGGTCGACCGCCGGGCGAACACCACCATCCTCAGCCTGAACGGGAGCAGCCTGGTGGAGAAACTCCTGCCCGCCTTCGAGGCCGTCGACCAGGCCCTGCTGGAGGGGCTTTCAGAAAAAGACCAGCAGGAACTGGAACGGTTGCTGAGGGCCATCCTGGAGAACGGGCGGAGGTAACCGTACCGCCGGAACGAAACATCGGTGAGGTTGGGAAAAATCACGCCTTCTTTTATGCCAACTACAATGGAACCGAACAGCGGCACAGCAGCCGTTGGGCAAAACATTAAAAAATAATTTTTATTTTGCCCCTGACTTTTATTGCAAACCCGGTTTTGGTTGCAGAACCGGTGCGAAACCTAATGTTTAACGCTAAAGACTCTGATATGAAAAAATCCTGCACCCTTGCCGCTGCCCTGTGGGTGGCCTGCTCCTCACTGCTGTTCGGACAGAACACTTTCACCAAAAACTACGGCCTGCCCCCTACCTACGAAGGGCTGGAAGATATCGCCGAAGCCAATGGCCGGTACTACGGCCTCGGTGCAAAATACGCCGGCGGAACTGAAAACCTGGATTTGTACCTGGCTGTGTTCAGCCCCGAAGGCGAACTGCTTCAGGAGTTTACTTACGGCACCGGAGACAACCGGGCGGAAGAAGGCCGCCGGATCATCCCCCTGCCCGACGGGCTGCTCCTCCTGGGCCAGGTGAGGGATTATCATACATTTCAGGGCGACCTGCTTGCCCTTAAGGTCGGCTTCGACGGGCAACTGGAATGGACGAAGTTTTATGGCAGCCCCGGGCTGATTGAGTCCTTCGGCGACGCCGCCCAAAATGAGGCCGGCGATATTTTGCTGTTCGGGGCTAAATCAAACCCGCCCAGCAATGCCCACTTCCTCAAGATCAACACCGCCGGAGAGGTGCTGCTTGAAACCACAGACCCCCTGCCCCTTACCGGTGATAACCTGGTTGCCATCCCCGGAAGCCATGGCGGCTGGTATGCGGCATACGCGCAGGCCAACAACCAGTACATCCTGAAGCTGGACGCCAACCTCCAGGAAGAATGGCGGGCCGGCGTAATCGACCTGCCCCTTTCCGGCCCGCCAGGCATTGTCTATTCCCTGGTGGAGCTCAGCAATGGCGACCTGCTCTCTTTTTCCGCCCTTCCCAACGGCATCCTGATCATCCGGCAAGCGCCGGACGGCAGCCTCCTGCAGGAAAACAGCATCGAGGATAACAGCCTGGGCGGCCTTTTCCCCTCCCACGCCAGCCTGCTTGAAAACGGCAATATCCTCATCGCCTTCCGCCATGTGCAGGACTACGCCTCTGGCAGCCTGCTGCTGGAAATCAACACTGATGGGCAAGAACAACAGCGGCTGGCCCTGGAAGAAAACCTCGGCCAGTTGAACCGAATCCTTCCATCCGAATCAGGCACCCTGCTCGCCGGCGCTACCCTGGAAGTGCAGGGAGGGTTCGACGCCCAGGCTGCCTCCCTGTCGGGCGCGCTCGAATTCCAGTGGGCGACCACCGCCGGCCAGGCCGGCCGCTACGGGGAGGAAGCGGGATACGGCGTCATCGAAGGCGAGGACGGCTCTTTTTACCTCCTGGGGGTGGAAACGCTTTATCCGGGCAGGACCGATATCACCCTTACCCAGGTCAACGCCGGCGGCAACGTCCTCTGGCAATCTCATTTTGGGACGGAGGCCCGCTACATCGCCTACAGCCTGGCCCGGACAGCCGACGGCAACATCGCCATTTTCGGCTACCGGACCCCCGAGGACAACGCGGCTGAGATCGTTATTTATAAAGTCAGTACCAACGGAAACCTGATCTGGGAAACAAGCTTTGATCCCCAGGTGCCGATCCAGGCTTTTAAGGGCGGCATCGTGGCCCTGCCGGATGGCAGCGTCGTCGCCGGTTGCCATACCTTTGCCAACGAAGCCCTGCTCATCCGGCTGTCCGGGGAGGGCGCCATCGAATGGGTGCACCAGGAAGTGCCGCAGACCCCCCTGGTGGATGACCAGGTAGTGTCCTTCCGTTGTTTTGAAATAACCCTGAGCAACGATGGGAACATCCTGCTCGCCGGCGGAGCATTCCTGTCGCAGTCAAGATACGGCGTACTCACCCTAAAGCACAGCGCTTCCGACGGCAGCCCGATCTGGACGAGCTTCCTGGCAAGAGAAAACCTCGTCCGGCCCTATTCCCTGACCACCCTCGACGACGGGTCAATCTATGGCCTGGGCTGGCAAATCGAAAGCCAGGATTTTTCCCGCATCCTGTACAAACTGGACAGTGATGGAGATAGCATTTGGTTCCGGTCTGAGCCGGTGGACATGATCGACTATCCCGCCAATTATTCCCTCTCCCCGGCACCCGGGCAGCAGCTGCTGGCCGTCGGCGCCGTAGCAACCACCCAGGCGGAAAATTTCATCGAGGGCCAACAAATAAAGGGGTTGGCCAGCCTGCTAGACGATGACGGGCAAGAAATCTGGCGCCGGGAATTCGCCCCGGTTTATTACACCTTGCTCTACGACGGCATCGCTACGTCGGACGGCGGCTTTGCCCTGGTGGGCCTCATCAATAACGCCCAGCCAGGAGATATCTATTTTGTGAAAATGGCGGGGGACGGCACTGTGTCTGCCGAGGCGCCGGTGCGCCCGGCCTTGCAACTCCGCCTTTTCCCCAACCCGGCCGATGAAGTACTGCAGGCCGAACTCCGGGGCGCCCCGCAGGGTAAGGTACAGGCAATGCTCTACAACGCCGGAGGGCAACTCCTCCGGTCCTGGAATTATGAAAAGGCATCCGAAACGATGCTGGAAAATATCGACGTCAGCCCGCTGCCTGCCGGCTCTTATTTTCTGAGCATCATGGTGGATGGCGTACGGTATGGGCGGCAGTGGGTGAAGCGGTGAGTTTTTTAGGCGTGTTTAGGTGCATTTGTGCATTCGGGGGGGGGCGATGGAGGGCTATAAGCCAGCCGGGCAACGAATACACGAATGCACAAATACAGCAAACTTCCAAATCAACGACTATGAGCTGGAAAACCCTGTTGTTCACCGCCGCCTGGCTATGCCTGGCCCACTCGGTTCCCTCCCAGGTCACCTTCAAAAAAACCTACGGCCAGCCCGCCGCCTACGACGAGGGCAACTCCATCGCCCGGGCAGCCAACGGGCGCCTCTATACCCTGGGCACACGCCTCAACCACGGCAACAACTCCCTCGACTTCCTGCTCAGCGCCCTGGACGAGCAGGGCAACGAGCTGTGGTCCCAAACCTACGGCGGAGCGGAAAACGAGGAGGGCCGCAAACTGCTCGTGCGGGAGGACGGCCTACTGCTCTTCGGATATACCCAAAGCTTCGGCAGCGGCGGCCGCGACTGGTGGGTGGTCAAAACGGACTTCGAGGGGGCCGTCCTCTGGTCGCAGGCCTACGGCGGCCCGGACCGGGACGAAGGCATTGACGCTGCCCCGGGCCCCGGCGGCGACATCCTGCTGGGCGGCTTCCGGGAAACCGGCCCCGCTGCCGGCGCCGGCGCCTGGCTCGCCCGCATCGACGGCCAGGGCAACCTGCTGGGCAGCGCCTACCTGCAAACCGAAGAGGAGGATGTGTTGTTCAACGTATCCGCTACAGCCGACGGCGGCTGGCTGGTTGGGTGGAAGGCTGGCCCGGCGGCCAGGCTGACTAAGTTGTCTTCAAACCTGGAATCCACTTTTTGGGAACTGGAAAACGTGGACTTCAACAATTTTTTTTCTAACACATCCGGCATCCGCCAGCTGGGCAGCGGCGACATCCTGGTGTCCGGCAACGGGTTCGGCCCCTGGTATGCCCTGGTTTCCAACGACGGCGATATCCTTCAGGAAAACACCCTGCCGAATTTCAGGAACTACGGCCTGGCGGGCAGTATCGGCCAGGCGGACAGCCTGTTCTACTTCCTGGCACGGCCGGCCAACCTCTCCGGGCCGGGCATCGTGCTGGCCACCCATGCCGAAAGCGGGGAAGTGGAGGATGTTCTCTATTTTGACAACCAACTGCCCAAGCCGAACGACCTGCTCGTGCCGGACGGCATCCTGGCCGGGGCCTTCTATATAACCGGAATGGCAGCCACTGCCGACGGCGGCCAGGATGCCTTCGTATTGAAAGGGCTGACCGACGGCGCCACGGAATGGAGGACAACCTACGGCCAACAGGGAGCGGTGGGAGACGAATTCGGGTTCCGGGTGCTGGAAGCCCAAGACGGCAGTTTCTATCTGGGCACCGCCTTCCGGGGCCTCGATTACAACCAGTACAAGGCTTCCTTTTCCAGGGCCGCCGCCGACGGCAACCTGATCTGGACGCTGGACTACGGCACGGAGGGCTTCGAGAACCAACTGATCGACATGGCCCTGCTCTCCAACGGCAACATTGCCGCCCTGGGCTTCAACCAGGCGGCCGTGGCGCCCAATGCACCGCCCCATAGCCTGTTCATCCTGCAAATCAGCCCGGAAGGGCAGCTGCTTGAGGAAAAAGTCCTTCCGGTAGCCACCGGCGCCTTCCAGGGAGGAGTGGAGGCTATGCCCGACGGGGAATTTATCACTACCGCTTTCATCAGCCCTGCGGCAGGCACCCCTTCCGGCATGCACATGGCCCGGTGGAGCGCCGCCGGCAGCCTGGTTTGGGAGCGTCTTTATAACACCTACAACGACGACTTCATCCGGCCCTTCAACACCGCCTACTCGCCTTATGACCAGTCCATTGCCTGCGCCGCCTATTTTGCGGTCAACAACCAGAATACCCAATACGGAGTAGTCAAGATCGACGCGCAGGACGGGACGATCCTCTGGACGGCCGACAAGGCCTTCGGCAGCGGCAATTTCTCCGTTGTCAACACCGGGCCGAACGGGGACATTGCTGCCTCCGGCCTGGTGCTTGACGCGGAAAACCAAACCTATCACAGCCATACCCTCTGGCTCGATGCCGGCGGCAACGAACTGGCCTACTGGGCTTATCCGGCAGAAGGATACCATTCGCTCAGCACCCTGGCCGGCATCCACTTTCTGCCCGGCAACCGCTACTGGTCGGCGGGTTACCGCTACCCCGACAGGCACTACCCCAATTACCTGGCTCCGCCGGCCGTCGAAAACGTGCAGGGGGTCATGGCCTTTTACGACGACTTTGGGGACATCACGGCTGAACACCTTTTCGGAGACGAAGAGAAGCCGCTCATTTTCAGGCATGGCAGCCCGGCATCCGACGGCGGTTTCATCCTCATCGGCAGTATCTACGGGGCGGGCGGTTTTGCCGATGTATACCTCCTGAAAACCGACGCCGAAGGCGTGGTGTCTACGGAATTTACCTTCCGCCCGGAAGGCCGCCTCACCCTTTCCCCCAACCCGGGCGCCGGCCGGCTCCGGTTCGATTTCCACTCGCCCGCCCGGGGCAAAATGCAGGCGGAGCTGTATGACATGAATGGGCGGAGGCTCTGGCAGGGGGCTTTTGACAAATGGGAAGATGTGGCCAGCCGGGAGCTCGACTTTACCCGCTTGCCATCGGGCAATTACTTGTTCTCGGTGCTTATCGACGAGCAACGGCATAGCGGACAATGGGCGAAACGGTAAGACAGGATGCTTTGAAAACGTCAAATGCCTGGCTAACCCGGCTTCAGGAACAACTATGCCCGGTTTTTTCCCGTTATTTCTGTATCGTAAACCTGAAAACCGGCCACCATGAAGCAATTGTACGCCCTCTTCCTGTTTTTGTATATGAGGATCGCCGCTTTTGATTTTTTGCTGCGAAGCTTGACCGGCCCGAAGAAACGGCACACAAAAATGTATCCGGCTGAACAGACAGCCACCAAAATGGCTCTGAGGCAGCGTTTCTCCGGGCCCTATTCTGGCACGACGGATGCACCAATACACCAATGCACCAATGCACTAATATACCAATACACCAATGTACCAAGCTTCCGGTTCCGCCACCTCACTTTCAGCCTCGTTTTCCCCCTTCTCCTCGGGCTGTCCGCCGCCCAGGCACAGAAGGCAGACATCAACGACTTTGACCTGTCCGGCGACGCCGTCTTCACCGGCGCCAACTGCATCCGCCTGACGCCCGACCGCATCTGGGCCGGCGGCGCCGCCTGGCACAAGCAGCCCATCGACCTCAACGGGCCCTTCGAGATGAAACTGCAGGTGATGCTGGGCTGCAAGGACGCCTCCGGTGCCGACGGCATCGTCTTCGTCTTCCATCCCGAAGCGCACCGCACCGGCTACCAGGGCGAAGGCATGGGGTTCGCCGGCCTGGAGCCTTCCCTGGGCATCGAGATCGACACCTGGCTCAACGAACACCTGGGCGATCCCTACCAGGACCATATCGCCCTGCTGCGCGACGGCCGCGTACACCACCACTTCAGCCTGGCCGGGCCCAACCCTATCCCCAACGTCGAAGACTGCCGCGAACACCCCCTGACGGTGCGCTGGTCGCCCGGCAGCCGGCAGCTCAGCATTGAGCTGGACGGCAAGCAGGTGCTATCCTACCGCGGCAATATCGTGCAGGACATCTTCCGGGGCAACAGCAAGGTCTACTGGGGCGTCACCGCCGCTACCGGGCAGTACAACAACCGGCAGGAGCTTTGCTTCGAAAAGCTGGAATTCACCCGGGCCGAAGAACTCAAACCGCTGGAACTCGACGGCGTCAAAGGCAAAAAGCTGCTGGGCGGCGAGATCATCAGCCTCGACAACCTGCAGTTCGAAAGCGGCAGCGCCAACCTGCTGCCCGCTTCCAAAGCAGAACTCAACCGCCTGGCGGAGATCATGCGCCAGCACCCTTCCCTGAAGCTGGACATCTTCGGCCATACCGACAACACCGGGGGCGCCGGCGCCAACCAGCAGCTGTCTCTCCTGCGGGCACAGGCCGTGGCTACCCATCTGCGCGGGCTGGGCATCCCCGCAAAGCGGCTGTCCGCCAAGGGCTTCGGAGAGAAGTACCCCATTGCGTCGAACAGCCTGCCTTCGGGGCGGCTGAAGAACCGTCGGGTGGAGTTTCGGTTGTCCCGGCCGATACCTTGACGGCGGACGGCGGACGGCGGACGGCGGGGGGTGGAGGAATATTTCAACAATTCATTCCGGCGGTTGCATAACAGCCCGGGTACCCCTAACTTGTGCCGCTGAACGCAAAGCCTGTCCGATGAAACTGTTGACCGCCCTGTGGTGCCTGCTCCCCCTTGCTCTGGCCGCCCAATCCTGGTTTGCCGAACCAGGAATTGCCTTCCGCTCCGGTATCTGGCAGTACAACCTGGGGGAAGACAACCAGGGCAGATACGCCGGAGAGGGCCTCCATTACAGCCACTTTTCCCCTTTCCTGGGAAGTTACCTGCAGGGTGGCTATGAGGGCGAACGCTTTACCCTCGGGATGGGCCTGGCTTATACCGTCTTCTTCGACAAAGAGCTGAGGGTAAACCAAAACCGGCAGAATGGCACCTATCTCTACGCCATCTCCGAATCATTCATCCAGCTTTTCCATTGGTATGGTTACGGCGAATGGCATGCTGTCCGCAAAAATGGCTTCCGCCTGGGGCCCTGCCTGCGGGCCGGCTTTTTTACGCCCACTACCTCTTTTCCCCAGCAGGAAGAATTGCAGCGGCGGCGTTTCATCGAAGGCGGCTTGTCCTGCCTGGCCCGCATAGGCCGCCCCTGGCTCGTCGTCAGCCCGGCCTATCAGTGGAACGTGATCAGCGGCAGGGAGACGGATGCCCGGCACGACATCTTCTCCATGGGGCTGTCGGTAGGATTGAGGTATGGATTACAGAAGTAATAAGAAAAAGGCAAATCCCGCGCATGAATAAAACACTGCTTTTATTGCTCGCCCTGCTCGCCCTCAACGCCTGCGAAACCGTGCGCCCTTACCAGCGCGCCTATCTGAACGACCGGAATATGGGGCTCAACCCCCTGCCGGAAGCGGCTTACGAGCTGAATATCGAAGGCTACCGGGAAGGCGCCAGCGGTGCCAATGGCGGCAAGGGAGGGGGCGGATGTGGGTGTAACTGAGGGGGAGATGGGGGGCGGTTGTTTGTTGTTTGTTGTTTGTTGTCTGTTGTTCGGCCCAAAGGAGTGTTTCTCTGCATGAACAGTCCCGCCCTGCGTGGCCAACCAACAACCGGCAAACGAGTTTTTCACGCAACTATTCAGGTGGCCTGCCACCTAACCCGGTTTTATCGCCACAAAGACACGAAAATTTATCCGGCTGAACAGACGGACTCCAAGATTACACCAAGGCTTTGTGCAATCTTTGTGCCTTGGTGTCTTTGTGGCAAAAGCCTCTTAGCCCAGCAAAATAGTTACTTTTTCACTCAAAAATCCCGCTCGACAAATACCGGTCTCCCCGGTCGCAGACGATAAACACGACGATCCCTTCCTCCAGCTCTTCCACCAGTCTGGCAGCCGCAGCGCAGGCACCGCCGCTGCTCATGCCGGCGAAGATGGCCTCTTCCTGCGCCAGCCGCCGCATCATGGCCGTAGCTTCATCTTCCGACACGTCGATGATGCGGTCGACCCGTTCCGGCTCGAAAATTTTGGGGAGGAATTCGGGCGACCAGCGGCGGATGCCGGGAATGCGGGAACCGTCGGTAGGCTGCACGCCGACGACCTGCACGGCCGGATTCTGCTCTTTGAGGTAGCGGGAAGTGCCCATGATGGTGCCGGTAGTGCCCATGGAGGAGACGAAGTGCGTCACCTGGCCGTCGGTATCGCGCCAGATTTCCGGGCCGGTAGTGCGGTAGTGCATGCCCCAGTTGTCGGGGTTGGCGAACTGGTTGAGCATCAGGTAGCCGCCGCCGGCCATCATCTCGTCGGCCAGTTGGCGGGAGTATTCGATGCCGCCCTTGCCGGAAGGCGTCAGGATAACCTCGGCGCCGTAGGCGCGCATGGCCTGCGCCCGTTCGGCGGTGGAGTTGTCGGGCATCAGCAGGGTGATCTCCACTCCGAATTTGCGGGCGATCATCGCCAGGGCGATGCCGGTGTTGCCGCTGGTGGCCTCGATAAGGCGCACGCCCGGCCGGAGCTCCCCCCGGTCCAACGCCCCCTTGATCATGCCGTAGGCGGCGCGGTCCTTGACGCTGCCGCCGGGGTTTTGGCCTTCCAGCTTACCGTAGACGCGCACGCCGGGCTTCTTGATGATGGTTTCGATCTCGACAAGCGGGGTGTTCCCGACGAGGTGGAGGACGGTGCTCATTGGTGAAATTTGTTTTTTTTGTGACTATTTGGCAGCCCTCCGCTTTTTTAGCCACGAAGACACCAAGACACTAAGATTGCACAAAGCCTTGGTGCGATCCCGTCTAGCCAGCCGGGTAAACTTGGTGTCTTGGTGTCCCGTCTCTGCGAGCCGGGCAAGCTTCGTGGCAAAGGCATCAGGCCCACCTATAATAGTTACCAAAATTTATTACTAAGTTGATTCTATTCACTCCCCGTCTTCGCTACGCTTTTCCGGGTAAAATTCGCTCACATATACACATATACCCAATCCAAAAAGTTCCCGGCAGTCTGCTGCACCACTCCCTTCCCTATGCAGGCCGGATAGCATAAATAACAGCAACTATCTTTACTTTTGATTGATATTTAAAAAATGCCCGAACGGAACGGAAAGTTCGGCGCTTTTTTTCTAATAACCAAAGATTAAGCCCCATGTACCCCAGCTGTGAAATCCGTTGGTTTTTCTCCGTGCCGCCGACAGGCCTCATCGCCTGGTTTGCAGAGCCGGCCAGGCTCGACAGCCTCTATACTCCCGGGAGGACAGATCACTACCTGCTCGTCGCCAATGGAGAAAACATCGGCGTCAAGCTACGCGAGGGCAATGTGGAAGCCAAACACCGGGTAACCACCCTGGGCGAATGGGCTTTTCCTCTCGTCGGCGCCAGAGGAGTGGCGGAACACTGGATAAAATGGAGCTTCCGCCTGGATGAAGCGGATGGGCTTTCCCAAAAGATCATTCAGGAGGGCAACGAAAACTGGGTCGCCGTTGCCAAAGAGCGCCTGGGGTACATTTACCACTTTTTGGAGGACGGCCCCATTCGCGAAGCGCCCATCGGCGAATGGGGCCCGGAAGGCTGCCAGGTGGAAATGACGCGAATACAGGTAAAGGGTAAAACGTATCACACCTTCGGACTGGAAGCCTTCAGCGAGAGCGGCAACCTGGAAGGCAATCTGCGGCGGGGTGCGGAAACGGCCTTCTCCGCGCTCCGGGAATGGAGCATTAAGAGAGGCTGGCCGACCGCCGGGATTGAGTTCAGGGAGGGCCGCTCCATGGGATACCCTGCATTTTTGTCCGGCCTTTGAGATCAATTGCCGTTCTGTAGAGAGAAAGAGGCTACCCCTTCACCACCCCCAGCGGCTTCAGCCGGGCCACCCGTTTGGCGATCCCTGCCTGGTGCACCGTTTCCACCACCAGGTCGACATCCTTGTAGGCTATGGGGGCTTCTTCGGCAACTCCGCGATGGGAACCCGCCTGCACGTGGATGCCTTGTTCTTTAAGCTCGCGGATCAATTTGGGGGCGTCGACCTGCTTTTTGGCACCCCGGCGGGAGAGGCGCCGGCCTGCCCCGTGGCAGGTAGATCCGAAGGAAGAAGCCATGCTCTCTTCTGTACCGGCCAGCACATAAGAAGAGGTGCCCATGCTTCCGGGAATGAGTACCGGCTGGCCGATGTGGCGGTACGGCCCGGGCAGCTCGCTGTAATGAGGCCCGAAAGCCCGGGTGGCGCCCTTTCGGTGAACGATGACCTTCATCCTTTCGCCGTCCACGGCATGCTCTTCGACCTTGGCGATGTTGTGGGCCACGTCGTACAGCAGCCGCAGTTCGCCGCCGGATTTGCCGAATACGTTGCTCCAGGCCTTGCGGCATTCCGAAGTGATGACCTGGCGGTTGGCCCAGGCGAAGTTGGCGGCGGCGCACATGGCATGGAAGTAGTCCTGCCCTTCCGGAGAACTCAGGGGAACGCAGGCCAGCTCACGGTCGGGCGGCTGTATGCCGTATTTGGGCATGGCCCCCATCATGATGCGCAGGTAGTCGGTCGCCACCTGATGGCCCAGCCCCCGGGAGCCGGTATGGATGAGGATGGTGATCTGGTGCAGTTCCAGGCCGTAAGCGGCGGCGGCCTCTTCGTCGAAGATTTGCCCTACGCGCCCCACCTCTACAAAGTGGTTGCCGGAGCCGATGGTGCCGAGCTGGTCGCGGCCCCGCTTTTTGGCCTGGTCGGACACCTGGGCGGGGTCGGCGTCCGGCAGGCAGCCGTGGCTTTCGGTGTATTCCAGGTCGCGGGGAAAACCATGGCCGGCTTCTACCGCCCAGGCGGCGCCGTTGCGGAGCACCTGTTCCATCTGTTTGGCCGAAAGCTTGACGAAGCCCCCTTTGCCCATACCCGAAGGCACCTGCCGGTACATTTCTTTGGACAGTTCCTCCATCCGGTTCTTCACCTGGTTGTAAGAAAGATCGGAGACGAGCAGGCGCACGCCGCAGTTGATGTCGTAACCGATGCCGCCCGGAGAGATGGCGCCGTCGGGATAGCGCGTTGCCGCCACGCCGCCGATCGGGAAGCCATACCCTTCGTGGACATCGGGCATCACCATGGAAGCCTTCACGATGCCCGGCAGGGTCGCCACGTTAGCCAACTGCTCCAGCGAGCGGTCGTTGAGGATGGCGTCCAGCAGCTCTTCCAGGGCGTACACCCGGGCCGGCACCCGCATGTCGGGCCGGGTTTCTTTGGGCAATTCCCAGAGGTAATCCTGCAATTTGATGAGTTGGTTCTTGTTGATGGACATGCTTTCGGATTTCAGTAAACAGAGTGGTTAACGGGACCAGGCGGCAATCCGTTCCGATGAAATGGGATTTCCTTCCGCGCGGCTCAAATATCCAAGATGAGCAGTGTTTCCCACTGGCCGTTTTCATTCTGCCGGACATTGGCCTCGTGGTAGGTCACGGCCTTGATGTCTTCCTCAAATCCGTTGGCCGGCCGGCCGCCGACGGAAGCCTGCAAATGGCCGGGGTTCAGTTCCTGGAAAACCAGCTCACAAAAAACGGCTTTGTGCTCATGGCAAAGGGTCAGCACGTCGGACAGGAAATCGATCAGCAGGGCGGTATCATCCACCGAGCGGACCGACAGGGTCTCGCTGAGGAGACAAGGACAGGGTTTCCGGCAGGCTTCGGGTTTGATGATCTGCATCATCGCTTCGAAGCCTGCCCGGAAGAGTTCTTCCCGGCTGTCGGCCTGCAGGCGCAGCCGGATATCGGCGGTATGTGAAAGGTGTTCTACGGAATACATCGTTGAAAAAATATAACCATGTGGCAATATAACCATTTCATCAATTGGTGGTGTATTAAATTGTAATGCCACTGGAAAGCGGACCTCCTGGTCCGCTGGTTAGCTCAACGGATTTAACACACCACCCCATCAATTATCCCAGTTTTTTAACTGCTTTTACCACCACGAACGACCCCTCGCCGTAGCCTTGCCGGGAGTCCTGCACCTCGTTGATCTCTTCCAGTTCCCCGAATAAGGTTTGGATAATCTGGAGGTTGGCAAACCCAGCCTTTTTCAGCATTTCTTCAACCCGGTTTACCCGGTAGAAAGTAGCATGCCGGTAAAAAGTACTCTGGTTGCGCCTTTCCTCATAGCGCTTCGCAATAACCCCATCGCCGTCGAGGAAACCTACGATCAGGACGCCGCCCGGTTTCAGGACCCGGTAGGCTTCGGCGAATGCCTCCGGCACTTTGTCCAGGTGGCAAATGGTGACGATCAGCACAAAATCGAAGTGAATATCCCGGTAGGGCAACTTCTCCGCCCGGGCATTGACCACCTCAACCCCACGCCTTACGGCTCGTTTAGCCATTTCCTCCGAAGGCTCGACGCCTTCCTTAATGCCGAGAGGCGCCGCATATCGCCCGGTGCCCACTCCCACTTCCAGCCCCACGAGATTTTCGGGCAGGGTGAGCATCTGCCGGCGCAGGGCCGCCAGCTCAGTTTCGTAGACAAACGGATGTTTTTCAAACCATTCGTCATATTCCGCCACATGTTTTTCAAATGGTGCGATCTGTAACATATTGCTTTGATTTTAAGGTGATCATAAAGGGCGGTTGCTGCCGGTGGAAAAGGCAGGCAATCGCCCTTTGGAAGTTAATCCGATAGAAGGAAACGGCCAATGAGGATGCTCAGCCGGGGAGTTGATTTTTGTCAGGATGGGACAGCTTCTAAGCGGCAGCAATCATTAAACCCCCACCTTCTGCCGCACGTACCCCTCGTAGTAAATGCGCGAATTAGGCGGCACGCTTTTGGTGAGCCACACGCTGCCACCGATGATGCTGTCGTGCCCCACGACGGTGTCGCCGCCGAGGATCGTGGCGCCGGCATAGATCACTACCCGGTCCTCGATGGTGGGGTGGCGCTTGGTCTTGGCCATTTCCTTGGCGACGCTAAGCGCCCCCAGGGTTACGCCCTGGTAGAGCTTGACGTCATTGCCGATCTCGACGGTTTCTCCGATGACGATGCCGGTACCGTGGTCCATGCAGAAGCTCTCGCCGATCCGGGCACCAGGATGGATGTCGATGCCGGTCAGGCTGTGTACATGCTCGGTAAGGATGCGGGGGATCAGCGGCACGCCCAGGCGGTGGAATTCGTGGGCCAGGCGGTAAACGGCGATGGCCTTAAAGCCTGGATAGGTACGGATCACCTCGGTTTTACTGACGGCAGCGGGGTCGCCGCGCAACAGAGCTTCGGCGTCGGCATGAAGCAGGCCATGGACGGCGGGCAGTTGCTCCAGGAAGGAATCCTCCAGCTCTTCCGCCGAAACGGGCAGCAGGTCCTCCATGGTCTCCAGAAGGGTGAACAGTTCGAATTTCAGCTGGCGATAGTGCTGTTCCAGTTCGCGGCGGCTGTTGTAGCGCCGGTTGGACAGTTCCGGGAACATGGCCATCAGCAGGCCGTCCAGCCAGCTGCATACCGCAGATGGGGAAGGGATGCGCTGTGCGCTTTGGTGAGCAGTGTAGAGTTTGTCGATGAACAGCTTTTCTTTCATATCGCAGGGCATATTTTTTTCTGGAGAGGGGCTATCTTATATTAAAGAACGAAAGGCAGAAAAAGTTGCGCTATTTGCCGGCGCCGCAATGAAGCTTCCTCTTTGTGATCCTGATCACTGCCCGGCATTTGGCCAAACCTTAGTTTTGGTTTTAAAAATGACCCCGGTGGCCGCCCGGCAAAGCAGTGACAAATGTCATCAAAAAAGCCTGACAAATGTCAATCGTCAAAAATAGAAAACGCTTTTACTTTGCCTTCAAATTGCATAAATCTGTTTTCTTAAAACACATGAAACAATGTTCATACTTTGTTTTATTGCCGTAAATTCATTTCCTAACCTGTAAATTTTTATCCAATCATGAAAGTAGAACAGATATATACCGGATGCCTGGCAGAAGCTGCCTACTACATTGAAAGCAACGGTGAAGCCGCGATCATCGACCCTTTGCGGGAAACCGAACCTTATATCGAACGCGCTAAAGCCGACGGTGCAAAGATCAAGTATGTTTTAGAGACCCACTTCCACGCCGACTTCGTTTCCGGCCACCTCGACCTGGCCAAGAAAACCGGGGCCACCATTGTTTACGGGCCCACGGCTCAGCCCAATTTCAAGGCCTACGTCGCCAAGGATGGAGAAGAGCTGAAACTGGGCAACATCAGGATCAAAGTGCTGCATACGCCGGGCCACACCATGGAGTCTTCCACTTACCTGCTGCTGGATGAGAACGGCAGGGAATATGCCATCTTCACCGGCGACACCCTCTTCATGGGGGATGTCGGCCGCCCGGACCTGGCCGTGAAGACCGACCTGAGCCGGGAGGACCTGGCCGGCCACCTCTTCGACAGCCTCCGCGACAAGATCATGACTTTGCCCGATGACGTGATCGTTTATCCGGGCCACGGCGCCGGCTCTGCCTGCGGCAAAAAGATGAGCAAGGAAACGTGGGGGTACCTGGGCGAACAGAAGAAAACCAACTACGCCCTGCAGCCCATGAGCCGCGAAGAATTTGTCCGGGAAGTTACCGAAGGCCTGGTTGAGCCTCCGCAGTATTTCCCGAAGAACGCCGTGATGAACAAAATGGGGTACGACAGCCTCGACGAAGTCCTCGAACGCGGCCTCAACCCGCTCAGCGTCCGCGCATTCAAAGCCGCCTGGGCAGAAGAAGAAGCACTGGTCATCGATACCCGCCATCAGGATGAGTTCGCCAGGGGCTTCATCCCCGGCTCTGTCTTCATCGGCATTGATGACAACTTCGCTATGTGGGTCGGCGCGCTGATCACCGACCTGCAGCAGCCCATCCTCTTCGTCGTGGAGCCGGGCCGGGAAAAGGAAGTCATCACCCGCCTGTCCCGCGTCGGGTATGACAACCCCATAGGCTACCTGAAAGGCAGCTTCGACGCCTGGAAAAAGGCCGGGGAGGATGTGGATACCGTCGACGAAGTAACGCCGGAAGAACTGGCCAGGCTCTACAAAGAAAAAGGCGTCAACATCCTGGACGTGCGCAAGGAAAGCGAGTACAACGCCCAGCATGTCGTCAACGCCCAGAACTTCCCGCTGGACTTCATCAACAAGAACATGAGCGAGGTGAACCGCGACAAAGCCTACTACGTGCATTGCGCCGGCGGCTATCGGTCCATGATCGCCACTTCTATCCTGAAATCCCGCGGTTTTGACAAACTGGTCAACATCCGGGGCGGGTTCAAGGCCCTGGAGGAACTCCAGCAACTGCCGATGACCGAGTTTGAAGAGCAGATCACTGAGTTGTAGAATATTTGTTCGATTTTCAGATATGATTTACAGGACGGGCCACTTTCAGGTGGCCCGTTTGTTTTCAGACAGGATGAACAGGTTTTTGGGGGCCGGGCGTGCCATGCGTTGGTTTAGACAGGATTTACAGGATGAACAGGTTTTTGGGGGCCGGGCGTGCCATGCGTTGGTTTAGACAGGATTTACAGGATGAACAGGTTTTTGGGGGCCGGGCGTGCCATGCGTTGGTTTAGACAGGATTTACAGGATGAACAGGTTTTGGGGGGCCGGGCGTGCCATGCGTTGGTTTAGACAGGATTTACAGGATGAACAGGATTTTGGGGTACTGGGCGTGCCATGCGTTGGTATGGACAGGATTTACAGGATGGACTGGATACGGGGTCTTGCGCTTTATTATAGACAGGATGAACAGGATGGACAGGATACGGGGTAGGGCGTGCCATGCGTTGGTATAGGCAGGATGTACAGGATGAACAGGTTTTTGGGCGCCCGGGCGTGCCATGCGTTGGTATAGGCAGGATGTACAGGATGAACAGGTTTTTGAAAATACCGGGCGTGCCATGCGTTGGTATAGGCAGGATGTACAGGATGAACAGGTTTTTGGGCGCCGGGCGTGCCATGCGTTGGTATAGGCAGGATGTACAGGATGAACAGGTTTTGGGGTACTGGGCGTGCCATGCGTTGGTATGGGCAGGATGTACAGGATGAACAGGATTTGGGGTGCCGGGCGTGCCATGCGTTGGTATAGGCAGGATGTACAGGATGAACAGGTTTTTGGGGTACTGGCGTGCCATGCGTTGGTATAGGCAGGATGTACAGGATGAACAGGTTTTGGGGTTTGGGGCGTGCCATGCGTTGGTATAGGCAGGATGTACAGGATGAACAGGATTTGGGGTACTGGCGTGCCATGCAATGGTATAGACAGGATGTACAGGATGAACAGGATTTGGGGGCCGGGCGTGCCATGCAATGGTATAGGCAGGATGTACAGGATGAACAGGATTTGGGGGCCGGGCGTGCCATGCGTTGGTATAGGCAGGATGTACAGGATGAACAGGATTTGGGGTGCTGGATAAACAAGTTTTGCAGGAAAGGCTGGCCTTGCTGCCGGCTTTAGCCACCTCCCTCCCGGAGGCTCAATTGGGCGAAGCGGCCCTGCTGATAATTATCAGGCCGGGAACTGACGAAACTCATTTTCGCTCAGGGATAGCTTTCGCACTTTTAAGACGTAGTAAACGGGAGCGCCGGATATGCGCCGGCGGTTCTAAAATGTAAATCATTCCAAGAAAGGGGGGTATACCCTGAAAAAATCTAAAAAACATGGTTAAGATAACTCCAATTCCAATCCGCGAAGTGATGAGCCGGGACCTTATCGTGGTGCAAAAAGACGACAAGTTGCGCAGGATCAATGAAATTTTCCAGGCTTACAATATTCATCATCTTCCGGTAGTGGATGAGTTGGGCAATTTGTGCGGCATCATCAGCAAGGCGGACCAAAGCCGGGCAGACCACCTGATCGGCCTGTACAACCAGACCCTGTACGACGAAGTGACCGCCGTGGATGTGATGACCAAGCAGGTGGCCACCATTGGCCCGGAGGAGACTCTCGACAAGGCTGCCGGCGCTTTCATGTCCAATATCTTTCACGCTCTGCCCGTCGTGGACCGAGGCACGCTGGTCGGCATCATCACGACTCATGACCTGTTGCGTATCTGCTTCAACGATGAATTGCTGCTCGAGGACTGATCCGATTGTTTAAACACTAAAAACAGAAAGGCCCATGGTTATTTCAGATGACAGCCTGCAGGTGGTACACTTCGAGCACCGCCTGTGGGTCAATGAACTCAACTTCTTTGCCGACGAGCTGAAGATTTATGAACGCCAGTTGGAAGAGCTGGTGAGAAAGTCCGTTAAAAAGGAGGCTATGCAGGAACTGGAGCAATTCCAGAACCAGTTCATCCGGCAAAAGGAAGTACTGGACACCCTCCAGCATGATATACACATCCATGAACAAAAACTCAGCGAAGCGATACAGGATAGCAAGGAATTGCCCTTAGACCTGGAATATCACGAATTCATGAAAGAGCAAATGGACTCTTTCCGCTCTATTTACGCCGAGCTGAAAGGAAATTTCTACCGCTTCCTGAATAAGTGGAGACAGGATTGAGCGGATTCACCCCGGGAAACACCCCGAAGGAGCCATTATTCATTTCACGGGGTTGGTTGATTGGAAAACCGCACGGGAATGAGCCCAGTTTTTTATTCCTGTGCACATCAATGGCCTGTGATTCAGGCGGGGTTGCTTCATAGCCTCGCCAAGTAGAGGAGTGCCCGAAAGGGCAATATTTGTCTCCTGAGTTCGAAGGGCCTGTTTAACTATGGCGGAGCGCCCCTTGCTGCATGTTTGGCAGAAGGGGCGTTGTGCCGTCATAATGGCACCATGAACCCGTTGGCAAAACCATGAGACCATCCCTCCCCCTCTGTGACGCCCGTCACTGAACACCCTTTCCGCCCTGTTTACCTTTGTATAGTCAATTGAAAAAAATTACTTGCAACTAAATTCAAACCATGAAAGTCGAACAAATTTATACCGGCTGCCTGGCCGAGGCAGCCTACTACATTGAAAGCGAAGGCGAAGCAGTGATCATCGACCCACTGCGGGAGACCAAGCCCTACCTGGAAAAACTCGAAAAAGAAGGCGCGAAGCTCAAGTACATCTTCGAAACTCATTTCCACGCTGATTTTGTCTCCGGCCACCTCGACCTGGCCGCCAAGACCGGAGCGGCCATCGTATATGGCCCTACTGCTGAAACGACATTCGAAATACATACTGCCGCAGACGGTGAAGAACTGAAGGTGGGTAAAGTGACGTTTAAAGTGCTGCACACCCCCGGCCACACCCCGGAGAGCACCACTTACCTGCTCCGCGATGAAGCCGGCAAGGACTACGCCATCTTCACCGGCGACACCCTGTTCATCGGCGATGTCGGCCGGCCCGACCTGGCACAGAAATCCGGCGAGGTCACCAAGGAGGACCTGGCCGGCTGGTTGTACGACAGCCTGCGCAACCAGATCATGCCGCTGGCCGACGAGGTGATCGTATATCCGGGCCACGGCGCCGGCTCTGCCTGCGGCAAAAATATGAGCGATGAAACCTGGGACAGCCTCGGCCACCAAAAGGAAACGAACTACGCCCTGCGCGCTGACATGACCCGGGAGGAGTTCATCGCCGAAGTAACCGCCGGCCTGATGCCGCCGCCGCAGTACTTCGCCAAAAACGCCAAACTGAACAAAACAGGCTACGGCAGCATCGACGACGTCCTGGAAAAAGGCGCTGTGCCCCTGAACGTCGGGGAGTTTGAAGCACTGGTTGAACAGCAGGAAGCGCTGATCCTGGACACCCGCCACGAAGATGTCTTCCGGAACGGGTTCATCCCGGGTTCCATCTTCATCGGAGTAGACGGCGACTTCGCCCCCTGGGTGGGCGCCCTGATCACCGACCTGCAGCAGCCCATCGTCTTCCTCACGGAAGCAGGCCGCGAGGAAGAAGTGGTGACCCGCCTGGCGCGCGTCGGCTACGACAATACCCTGGGCTACCTGAGAGGAGGAATCAAAGCATGGAAGGCCGCCGGCAAAGAGGTGGATACGATCGAATCGATAACCGCATCTGAGTTTGCCCAGCACGTGGATCAGGGCATCGCAGGCCATATCCTCGATGTGCGCAAACCTACTGAGTTCATCACGCAGCATGTCGCGGGCGCTCAAAACTTCCCGCTCGATTACATCAACAAGAATATGAACCGCATCCAGCGCAGCAATACCTACTACCTGCATTGCCTGGGCGGGTTCCGCTCCATGATCACCGCTTCTATCCTCAAGGCCAGAGGCTTCAACAACGTGATCGACATAGAGGGCGGCTGGCGCAAAATCGAGGAGTCTTCCACTCCGCTGTCTGAATACGCCTGCCCGACCACCATCCCGCAGGAAGAGATCGACAAAGCCATCGAGGCTGTCGCGTAGTGTCTCCTAAAAATAACAGGCGCCACCAGGGTATTACCGCGAGGCGCCTGTTTTTTTATGCCGCCGGCCCCGGGATGTACGATAAACACAACGGCCGGCCCAGCTTGTGGCGCGGCCACGTCATTTCACTTTTTTATGCTGGGGTTGCATCGGGTATTGTGCACTGTGGGCGGAAATTCCCTTCAGGAGGCCTCGGGCCGCGTACAATACCGGGCACATCGGAGCATATATTAATACCTTGAGCTATGAAATGGAAAAACATCGCCCTCCTGGCATCCTTCGCTGTATTCCTGTTTTTTGCCTGCCGGGACAATACGGGTTCCGGGGAAAAAACGGCCCGGCAGGAACCTTCTGCCCTGACGCCGGAAGAGCAGGAGGCATACCTGAAAAAGGGAGCGGAGATCACCGGTACCACCTTCGTAGCCCTGAGCGGAGCCCTCAGAGAGGCCCTGCAGCAGGAGGGCGTCGCCGGCGCTGTTAAATACTGCAACCTGGCGGCCTATCCGCTGGTGGACAGCCTCTCCCGGGTGTATGATGCCGACATACGGCGCACCAGCCTCAGGGTTCGGAACCCTAAGGACAAGCCTTCGGAGGCCGAATTAGCCGTTTTGAAAGCATACCATGCCAATAGGGAAGCCGGGGCGCCGTTGCTGCCCGGAGTGGAGCTTACAGGCAGCTCAGCGGTAACCTTCTACGCCCCCATCCTCATCCAGGAAGCCTGCCTGCAATGCCATGGCAAATTAGGAGAAACCCTTCTGGAGGAGGACTATGCCGTTATCCGGGAACTGTACCCCGGAGACGAGGCTACGGGCTATCAGGCCGGAGACCTGCGGGGGATGTGGAGCGTGACGTTCCGCAGGTAATATGGCCTGATAACAACCCATCCGGCCCTCGGGACAACAGCCATTCCTTCGTTTTACTACCAGCCAATCCCATAATCGTCCCCGTGGTTGCTGGAACCGCCCCAGAAGGTCCCATGCGCCCAATCGAAGAAGACGGCGTTGATCGGGCCGGAGGTGCGGGGCTCGAAATCGAGCTTATAGCCCATATCTTCCAGGGCACTGCGCGTCCAATCCGGAACGGACTCGTTGAGCAGCAGCTCGCCCGGCTTGCTTTCGTGCTCGCCGAAGGAGTTACGCAACTGGAAGCTGTTGAAATTGGCGGCTTCGCAGGCTTGCTGAACGTTCATGCCGAACTCCACCATGTTGAGGAAGAACTGGAGCAGGTTCTGGTCCTGCGTATCGCCCCCCTGCACGGCAAAAGACAGATAGGGGCGGCCGTCCTGCAGGGCCAGGCCGGGGGTGAGGGTGGCGCGAGGGCGCTTGCCCGGTTCCAGCACGTTGTAGGGGTTCTCTTTGGGGTTGAGCACGAAGCTCTGCAAACGCTGGCTCATGCCCACGCCGGTATTGCCGGCGATGCAGGCTGGTATCCAGCCGCCGCTCGGGGTGACGGACACCACCCAGCCCTCGGCGTCGGTGGCCTGGATGGAGGTGGTGCCGGCCAGGAACCGCTCCATGAATTCCTGGTGGCCGGACGGCGCCCGGCCCATAGAGGCGGAACTCCATTCCTGCAGGTAGTCTTTGTACGGGTTCTCGCCGCCCTGGAAGGGATAAGGGTCGCCGGGAGCGGCTTTGGGGTCGTTCTTTTCCGGGTTGACCTGCTTGATCCTTTCTTTGGCATAATCTTTTGACAACAACCCCTTGATGGGTTCTTCCGGCGGAAAGTAGGGGTCGCCGTAGTAGAAGTCGCGGTCGGCGAAGGCCAGGTTCATCACCTGGTACAGGGTGTGGATGTAGCGGGCGGTGTTGTACCCCATCGACTTCAGGTCATAGTTTTCCAGCATGTTAAGGGCCTGCAGCATCACCGGGCCCTGCACCCAGTGGGTGAGCTTGTACACTTCGATGCCCTTGTAGTCCGTTTTTACCGGCTCTTCGAGGTATACCTGCCATTTATCCAGGTCTTCCATCGTGATCAGCCCGCCCTGCTCCCGGCAGCCGCGGACGAACTCCTCTGCGATGTCCCCCCGGTAGAAGCGGTCATAGGCCGCGTAGATGGCCTCCTTGCGCGATTTGCCGGCGGATAGAGCCTGTTTTTCTGCTTCCGCCATTTTCCGGAGGGTATTCAACAGGCCGGGCTGGCGAAACACCTCTCCTACCCGGGGAGCTTCGTGTTCTTCGCCCAGATGAGGCAGGAAGAGCTTTTTCGAATAGGGCCACTCTTTGATCCGGCCCTTGTTGCGTTCGATGCTGCGCACGGCGCTCTCCTCGATGGGGTAACCTTCCGCCATTTCCATGGCCGGGGCCAGCACCTGGGCCAGGCTGAGGGTGCCGTATTCGGCCAGCATGGTCAGCAGGCCTCCTGGCGTACCGGGGGTGACGGCGGCCAGGGGGCCGTAGGCGGGAGGCACGGCCATGCCTTTTTCCTGAAAGAATTCCGGCGTTGCTCCGGTTGGCGCCACCCCCAGGGCGTTGATGGCAATCACTTTTTTCGTATGGGGGTTATAGATCAGCGCCTGGGTTTCGCCCCCCCAGCTCAGCACGTCCCACATGGTGGAGGTAGCCGCCAGCATGGCGCAGGCGGCGTCGACGGCGTTGCCGCCCTGATGGAACATGCGGGCGCCGGCCGTAGCGCCCAGCGGCTTGCCGGTGATGGCCAGCCAGTGGCGGGCGTGGAGGACCGGCTTCTGAGGGCGCTGGGCGGGGAGCAGGATCGGGAGAAGGAAGAGGAGGAGCGTGACGGGGAGACGGGGTGACGGGGTGACGGGGTGACAGTTCTTCATGGCATTTTTTAGGATATAAGATAAGGAAATTACGGAATTTCGGGGATAGTCGGCGCTGTTCGGCGTTTGGAATTTTTACCCGGCTACTTACCGCCTTTCGAATCCACGAGCCTTCTTTCTTCCTGTATTTCCCCGATGTGGTAGTGGGCGATGATCTCTTCAATCAAGCCATCTTTTGCGTAGTACCACTCGCTCACGTCCAGGGTAAATCCGCCCTGCGTGGCGGTATAACGGACGCAGGCCTTGTCCTCGCCATAAATCCCGTCGTGTATTTCAAAGGCATAACCCAGGAATTTATCCTGGTTTTCTTCGACCAGGCGGAGGTACGCCTTTTTCCCGTTTATGGTCCCGAAAGGGCTGGTATGCCTGAAATTTTCGGAAACGGGCAAGTTGAGGAAATCGCCTTTTTCCCATGTGCCGAACCATTTTTTGACTAATGTTTCCATAGCTATTTATTTAGGTTTAGTCAGGACTTTTAGTCAGCAATTTCTCATCTAGAACACTTCAATTTATTTTCACCAGTTTTCCTGCCGCCCTGTTATTTTTTGATTGTATTTGAATGACCATCATGCTTCTGCCATACGGAGCGAGATCCAATTCATATTTTTCCAGGCTCTCCGTCATTTTTATTTGCCTGATTATTTTTCCGTCCACGGTACAAAGAGTGATGACACAATCATTTTCTTTCAAAATGCTACTCCTGATTGTTACCCATTCATGAGCCGGGTTGGGATAAATATCCAAATGCACAGATGGATCATTACAATCTATTTGGCCTTCATATTCATAAAGAACCCGGAGTACGACCCTTCCCGGCCCCTTCAGGTATTCCTGTTTTTCCAGGAGGCCATTGCAGTAATAATAATTTTTAATAAGCGTGGTATCCATGCTTTCAAAAACACCGTTATAATCAAAACTAACCAAAGTCCTTTTCTCTTGTAAGATTTGGTTCGCTCCATCCAAAAGATAACGATACTGGACAACATCTCTGATTATCCATTGCTGGGCCGGATAGCCCTTAATGTAATATGCTGATTCCGTGATCAACCCGGCCGGGTGATCGTACCTATTTTTTTGGAGGTGGTCGTATCCGAAGTCGGTATAGGAATTATAGTAAGCGGTCAGCCGGCCCCGGAAGTCGTATAACCTTTCCCGCCGCCCTAACGGATACCACATCGAATCCGTTTCAAACTCCTCAAATACCTCCAGTTCGCTTGTGTCGGTGCGTATTCTGGTTACCCTTCTCAAAGGCGCAAAGAAACTCTGAATCCAGTCCTGGTGGTCTTTCCATGGCTCTCCCGGATCAAATTCATTGACGAACAGGACTTTTTCAATTTCCTCTTCGTTGTAATACCGCGCCCGTTCCTGCTCTGCCAGCAATCCATCCTGGCCGTATTTATTTTCAATTTTCTGCTTCAACTCAACTGAACCGTCTTCGATGTCTATGGCGTAGATTCGTATCTCTTTCAATTCATTGTTCTCATAGTCCCTTTCTGTTCGGGAGTACGTAATATGATCCTGGCTGATTGTATCCCAGTAACTGATTGTTTCCACGACGACGCTATCTGATTCATCATATTGATACTGGTGTTTTCTTTGCTGATACAACGCCCCTGACCCTCCATCATAACTCTGGTAAATCTTGCTGCTGATTTTTTGCGCGAAGAGAGCCTGAAATAAAAAAATGAGCAGAACGGTTAGTGTGCTTGTTTTCATAGCTTATATTTTTCTGGAAAGCATGTCCGAAACTTCTGTAATATAAGCTTTTGCCCGTATCTATTTAGCAGGACGGCTACTCTTATCGGTTTTCTCGCCACAAAAACACCAAAACGCAAAATGCGCACTAAATTTCGTGGGATTTCGTGTCCTTAGTGCTTTCGTGGCGAAAAGCACTAAGCCCATCTAAATAGTTACTTTTGCTCTCTGTTTTCAAATCCGGCTTTGTCTTTTAGTGTGTCCCGTCCGCCGTCCGCCGTCTGCCGTCCGCCGTCCGCCGCCTACCCCCCCAGCTCCTCCATCAACCCCCGGACATAACCTTTGGTGATATGCGCCTTATCCCGGTATCCGGCCTCCTGCATCAGCAGTTGGTGCAGCGCCGGCAGGTTGTAAAACGGCACGCCGGGGTAGAGGTGGTGTTCCAGGTGATAGCCTACATTGTGGGGGGCGAGGAAAAACCGCTCGAAGGCAGTGGCCTTCACCGTACGGGAGGAGGTCAGCTCGTGGTCATATTCCAGCTCGCCAAAATGCTCGGCTACGCTGCGGATATACTGGAACATGAAAAAGGTAGACAGATAGGGGACGATCCAGAACAGGGCGTAGTATTTCCACAGCCCCAGGATGGTGATGGCGCTGAACAATACGATATAAAACGCCAGCCGGGGCAGCTTGTCCCCTTCCCTGGCAGCGGGCTTTTTCTCCGACGGGGCGAACCGCTTCAGGAACCAGATGGCATCCTTTACGCCGCGGTAAAGGGTAAGGTAGGAAAAGACGATCCGGAGGAATTCCCATTTGGTTTTGGGGAACCGGAAGGCCTCGGCACCCAGCTTGGATACCCAGTCGGGGTCGTCGTCCGTGTTCAGGTGCTTGTGGTGGCGCAGGTGGTTCTGGCGGTACTGCCCGATGGAGGTAAACAGGGGGTACATCGTCGTAATATTGGTAATGAGGTCGTTCCACTTCCGGTTTTTCAGGAAGCGGTAGTGGGTGGCGTCGTGCATCAGGATGGCCAGCGCGTGCATGCGGGCGCCGATGACCACTACGGCCAGGAAATAGGCGGCAGGGTGGAAATACAGGGCGCAGAAGCACATTGCCGCCAGGATGATCGCCCAGTTGAGGGCCATGGCAGCGGCGTGTTTCATGGGGCGGGGCTGAAATAAGGGCTTCAGGTCTTCAGCGGCGATGCCTTCGTTCAGGGTGGTTGCGGTGTTCTTTGTCATGATCCTTGCGTTTTTTATAATGATTCCATGCAAAGATCGGAGGGATGATGCCAGAAATGAAGGGCGGCGCGGTAACGGGACTGTTATGGCAGGCAGGTGGCGGGATTGGGGGCGGGCAGCGGGGGGGGGGATTGGGGGTAGGTTTTTGGGTTTGGGTTTTGGGTTTTGGGTTTTGGGTTTTTGGGGTTTTGGGTTTTGGGTTTTGGGGTTTTGGGGTTTTGGGTTTTGGGGTTTTGGGGTTTGGGGTTTGGTTTGGGTTTTGGGGTTTGGGTTTTGGGGTTTTGGGGTTTTGGGTTTTGGGTTTTTGGGTTTTGGGGTTTGGGGTTTAGGGTTTAGGGGTTTAGGGGTTTAGGTTTAGGGGTTAGGGGTTTAGGGTTTTAGGGGTTTTGGGGGGGTTTTTTGGGGGTTTTTGGGGTTTGGGGTTTGGGGTTTTGGGGTTTGGGGTTTGGGGTTTAGGGGTTTGGGGTTTGGGGTTTGGGGTTTGGGGTTTGGGGTTTGGGGTTTTGGGGGCGAACTCCGGACTCGGGAGTGTTTGGATAGTTCAAATAATTGCAGCAGTTTTTCAGGTAAGGTATGTACGTGGCGAAAAGATGCCACGAAAGTTTACCCGGCTGACCAGACGGGCACTAAAATTTATCCGGCTGGATAGACGGACACCAAATCCGCACTAAAAATTTAGTGCGGATTTGGTGCCTTTGTGTCCATCTCTTTGAGCCGGATAAATTTTTGTGGCGATACGTGCGTGCTCTACATGAGAAATTACTGATAACTTTGAACTTAAAGGCTACCATTCTAACGTTGGACACGCTGATCGTTGCCGGTTGTTGGTTGCCGGTTCTTCGGTACCAACCTGTTGCCCATTATTGGCTGCCAACAGTTGGAAACAGCAGACAACGGCCAACAATTAACGGCCAACTTGTCCAGTATTAGCCGGATAACTCCATAGAAACCATTGATTTACAGTAACTTACGAACAAAACCATCTTCCCGGCAGCTATCGGGATCGCTCTTCCGGGTAAAAACAGCGAATTCCGAACAGCGCCCGAAATCTCCGGCAAGCGCTGGCGATCACCCCGGGTTATTCTCCGCCGCATACCTTTGCAGCCTGGCCCAGTCCTCCTCAAAAAACGCCCGGATCCGCAGCAATTCCTCCTTTGGCGTCAGTTCCTCTTCCGGCACCACGAAGGCCGGCGCCAGCTGGGCCGGGTAGAGGATGGCGTAACATGCCAGCAGCCGGCCCCGCCGCTGCAGCCAGTGGAGGACGGGCTGTTTCGAAAATTCCGGTTGCTTCTCTCCAAAAACGTTGCGCGCCAGGGAGCGCATGAGGCGCAGTTGTTTCTCGCTGTAGGAGCGGTGCACGGGCGCCAGGGAGATGTCGGCCCGGTTGTAGGTAACGCCGCAGAAGTTAGCGATCTTGTCGAAAAATGCCCAGGGGGCCTCTTTCAGTTCGTCGTGAAAAAGCACCAGAGGTTTGGAGCCGAAGTAATGCTCCAGGACCTCCAGGTTGGTGTAGAAGGTAGCGTGCTTGACCTTCCACAGGCCCTCGTCGTTCTCGACGTCGAAGAACCGGCTAAAGGGCAGGTAGCCGCCGTTTTTGATGTAGCGGCGGTACTGGGAGGCGATCCAGCCGTCGTGCCGCCGGAAGATGATGATGGGGCGGGCGTGGGGGTAAAAGGAAGAGAACCACCGGACCTCGTCCTCCAGTTGCTGGTCGAACTCGCGGGAGATGAAGTATTTGTCGTAGCTCGTGTCCCTGATGACCTGCGGGCTGCGGCGGTAGCGCGTACTTTTAATATAGTGGATGCCCTTCAGCCTGGGGAAAAAGCGGTGCTGCAGGTAGGTGGAGGCCACCTTGCCGAGGCCGACATGGAAGTAAATTTCGGGGGAGTCCGGGTGTTCCTGCCCGCCCTTTCTTTGCCTGCCGCTCATTTTTTCACCTTCTTTTTCCCCTGGCTGAACGCCCCCGGCACTTCCAGTTCGATGAACTCCTTGATCTGTTCCAGGGTCATCTCTTTAGCCATTTCGGAGTCGACCTTTTTGCCGTCCACCTTGGGGAATTTGATGTTTTTCTTTTTGAAGCGGATGTAGGGCCCCCAGCGGCCGTTTTCCACGGAAATCTTCTCGTCGTCCCATTTGTGGATATAGCGGTTGGCCTCCTTTTCCACCTTTTTCCCGATCAGCTCGTGCATTTCCTCCAGGGTGATGGTATCGAGGTTGTATTTTCGGGGGACGTTGACGTACAGGTCGTTCCATTTGAGGTAGGGCCCGAAGCGCCCTTTGCCCTTGGTGATGGGATGGCCTTTGTAGGTGCCCACCGGGGCGTCCTCCTTCTGTTTGGCGCGGATCAGCTCGATGGCCCGCTCCAGGGATACGTCCAGCGGGTCTTCGCCCCGCGGTATGGATACGTACTTATCGCCGTAGCGGACGTAGGGGCCGTAGCGGCCGACGCCCACGCTCACCTCCTCCCCTTCGAACTGCCCCAGGTCTTTGGGCAGGGCGAACAGCTTCATCGCCTCGTCGTAAGTGATGGTTTCCATCGACTGGCCGGGCTGCAGGTTGGCGTATTTGGGCTTTTCCTCTTCGTCCAGTTCATCCGGCGCGCCGATCTGCACTACCGGCCCCAGGCGGGTCATGCGGGTCAGGACGGTGCGGCCGGTCTCCGGGTCTCTGCCCAGGATGCGTTCCCGGGTGGGGCGCTCGGCATTGGCCAGGGTTTTCTCCACGGTTTCGTGGAAAGGGCCGTAGAAAGCCTGCAGCATGGAAGTCCACTGCCGCCCTCCTTCGGCGATCACGTCGAACTCCTTCTCGATATCAGCGGTGAAGCCGTAGTCCATGACCTCCTGGAAGTGTTCGCTGAGGAAATCGCTGACCGTAATGCCCATGTCGGTGGGAAAGAGCCGGTTTTTAACCGCCCCGGTGATCTCGGTTTTTTTCTCTTTGCGGATATCGCCCTTTTTGCTGAGGGTCAGCAGCAGGTATTCCCGTTCTTCCCCATCGCGGCTTTCCTTGACGATGTACCCCCTGCCCTCCTCCATGATCTTGCTGATCGTAGGGGCGTAGGTAGAGGGGCGGCCGATGCCCAGCTCTTCCAGTTGCTTGACCAGCCCGGCTTCGGTGTAGCGGGCGGGCGGGCGGGTGAATCGCTCGATGGCGGTCATGTTGTCGAGGTTGAGTTCCTGGCCCACCTTCAGGGGCGGCAGCATGCCTTTGGCCTCTTCCTCCTCCTCGTCATCTGTAGATTCCAGGTAAACTTTGAGGAAGCCGTCGAATTTCAGCACTTCGCCCTCGGCCTTGAGGTAAGCGTCGGGCAGGGTGGACACGCCGATCTTTACGATGGTTTTTTCCACCACAGCGTCCGCCATCTGGGAGGCGATGGCCCTTTTCCAGATCAGCTCGTAGAGGCGCTGTTCGTCGCGGTTGGTCGTCACCGACTGGCGTTCGATGTAAGTAGGGCGGATGGCCTCGTGGGCTTCCTGGGCGCCGGCGGATTTGCTTTTGTAGCGGCGGGTCTTGACGTAATTCTTCCCGAAACTCGCCTCGATCTCCTGGGCAATGCTGGCCAGCGCCGTTTCACTCAGCGCCGTGGAGTCGGTACGCATATAAGTAATATGCCCGGCTTCGTAGAGGCGCTGGGCCACCGACATGGTGCGCTGCACCGAAAAGCCCAGCTTCCGGCTGGCTTCCTGCTGCAGGGTCGAGGTGGTAAACGGCGCGGTGGGGCGGCGCTTCAGCGGCTTCACGTCGATATCGTCAATCCGGAAAACGGCATCCCGGCAGCTTTCCAGGAACGCCTGCGCGTCTTTTTCCGTATCGTAGCGCGCCGGGCTTTCCGCCTTGAGCTGCACGGCCTTACCCTGCTCGTTCTTCACGTCGAAGATGGCATAAATCCGGAAGAAGGGAGAAGGCTCGAAGTTGATGATCTCCCGCTCCCGCTCGACGATGAGCTTGACGGCTACCGACTGCACCCGGCCGGCAGAGAGCTTGCCCTTGATTTTGCGCCAGAGGATGCCCGAAAGTTCGTATCCCACCAGCCGGTCCAGCACCCGGCGGGCCTGCTGGGCGTTGACCAGGTTGACGTCCAGCTTGCGGGGGTTCTGTACGGCATTCTGAATAGCGGGCTTGGTGATCTCCCGGAAGACAATGCGCTTGGTATTGCCTTCATCCAGGCCCAACACCTGGCAAAGGTGCCAGGAAATGGCTTCCCCTTCGCGGTCTTCATCGGTGGCCAGCCACACTTCATCTACCTTCTTGACCCAGTCTTTCAGTTCCTTGACTACTTTCTTCTTTTCCGGAGAGACGACGTACCTGGGTTTGAAGTTGTTTTCCACATCAACGGCCCCCTCGCTCTTCTCAAGGTCCCGGACATGGCCGAAGCTCGATTTGACGGTAAAATCTTTTCCTAAAAGTTTTTCGATCGTTTTCGCCTTGGCCGGCGACTCGACAATAAGCAGGTTCTTTGGCATATGTCAGACTAATTTTTTCTGAAATGATAAAGGGCAACTACCGGCGAATAACGCAGGAATCCTCACTTTGATTCACTTTTCAGCATTTGCCCTTCGAAAAATGCAAATGTATTAATTTTGCGGTTTGTTCAATGCTTCCGGCACTTTACTGCATTTTCGTGCCGATGAGTGCACAAATATATGCTATCTTCCCGATACTGTCCAGGACAGTTGCCCCCCCTTGCGTCCGGGCCTGTTTTAGGCCTTAAGTTCCATAAGAAAACATTTTAGCCCTGATTATCAATGCGTTGACAACAAAGCGTAATTCACACTTTAACATTTATTTCATATAAATTTTATGTTAATAAGTTTCTCCGCAGGCATTTTTTTGTAAATTTGTGCCGGTTTTTCGGCCCCTGCCAGGCAAAATGCGGAGTAACCTATAGGAAAATAATTTATCGGTTCTGATTCGCGTTAAGATAGTGTATGCCTGGTAGCGGTTAAAAAACAACTTCACCGTTTGGGCACCGTGGCTGCAGTTCGTTTATCGGCCAAACCTCTTGAGGATCCTGCGCGGCTGATCCGCTTCACTGCAATTGCGTGCCCTGAAGTTATTTTTAAGGATTACTGTTCATCAGAAAAAAGACTATTCTTCCCCTAATTTGTAAATGAACCTATGTGCAGGTATTGGATACTGGTATTCACGGTGTTTTTCTGGTCTGGCCTGTCCGCACAACGGTACTTCCCGATCAAAGTCGATAAAAAGTGGGGGTTGATCAATAGCGACGGCACGGTCGTCCTGTCGCCGGAATATGATGCTATTGGTGAATTCAAGCGTTTCGGTTACGCGGCCATGCAGCGGAACGGCCAGGTAGGCCTTCTCGCCGAAGGCGGCCGCGAGCTCGTCCCTCCCAAGTACGACGACATAAAAGTCCTGGACTCCACCCTGATCTCCGTCATGGACCAGGGCCAGTGGATGGTGATCAACCTCTACGGAGATGTCATCCTGGAGAAAGGCTATCAGCGGGTAGAAGTATGGAATGGCTTTTACCTGGCCTATATGAAAGACGGGAAATGGGGCCTGACCGACAAGTTCGGCAACAAGCTGGCCGAGCCTGCTTACGACGACATTCAGTCCGAAGGAGGGCAGTTTTTCATCACCACGCGGGCGGGGCTGCTCGGCCTGCTGTCGGGCACCGGCAGAGAAATACTGCCCAACGAGGCCAACGAGATCCGCTTTTTCAGCGACAGCCTCTTTTTTTACCGGAGCGGCAACCAATGGGGCGCGATCGACTTTTACGGCATCCGGGTGATCCCCGCTGAATACGGCGCCTTCAGCCGCATATCCGACAACTTCATCAAACTTTCCAGGAACGACAAACACTTCGTTTACTCCATCCCCTGCTCCCGCATCATCTCCGACGGCAACTTCGACAACTATTATTCTTTCTCGAAGCGGTATGTGATCACCAAGGAACGGCGGCAGCTGGGCCTGCTGGACTGGTGCGGCAACCAGGTCCTGCCCCCGGTTTACAACGAAATCCAGGCCTACGACAAACAGCTCTTCCGGGTCAATTACCAGGGGCAATGGGGCGTGGTTAAAGCGGGCGGCGCGCCCGTCATCCCCTTCGAATACGAATATATCGCGCCGCTGCGCGCCCGGGCCTGCATCGTCAAAAAGGACGGCCGCTTCGGGATCGTGAACGCCCTCGGAGAACAGGTGGCGCCGCCGGTGTATCACCGTATCGAGCTGGACGGGCAGCAGGCCCGGGCCTACCGCCGGCAGGCCGGCGGCGAAGGGGAAGCCCTCACGCTGCTTCGCCTGGATGAAGACGGGCGGCTGCGCGACACCAGCAACTTCCGGAAACACTTTACGGTAAATATCAGCGGCAGCTCCTCCAACGGCGGCCCGGCAGGGGAAAGCAGCGCCAACGACTACCTGCTCGACCGGTTCGAGTGGTTCTATTCCCCCAAGGAAGACCGCTGGGGCCTGCGGCGCCTGGAGGACGGCGAAGCCCAGATCGAACCCAAATTCCACACCGTGCAGGTGGAGCGAAGCCTCGGCTTCACCCTGGTCGGCATCGAAAAATCAGAACGCTACGAATTTGAGCGAACCACTTTCCGCTTCGACATCGCCTACGGCCTGGTCAATAATGCCCTCGGCCTGCTGGTTACGGAAATGGACTTCTGGGACGTCCGCTTCGACGACTTCCGCCAGGGTTATCCCGTAGCCCGCTGCATCTTTTCCAACGGGCGCCATGGGCTGGTCGACAGCATCGGCCGCATCGTCCGCCGCGACATGGCCTACCTCGGCGATTTTGTCAACGGCGCCGCCCGCTTCAGCTTCGCCGGGCGACTCTCCGGCAGCATAAAGCCGTCCCACAGCCTTTGCAAACTGCGTACCTACCTCAACGGCCTGGCCACCACCAGCATCATGCTGGATTATACCCAGTACGACCAGCTCTTCCGCCAGGATGCCTCCCTGACCTGCGAAGACTGTGAATGGGGTTTCATCGACACCACGGGACAGGTCATCGTCCCGCCCCAGTATACTTTCGCCGAAGACTTCGTCCACGATGTCGGCATCGTGGAATGCCACGGCAAGTGGGGCATGGTCAACCGGAAGGCCGACGTGATCATCCCCTGCCGCTACGATGGCGTGCAGTTTCTGGAAAATACCGGCAACAAAATCGTCCGGGTTTATATCAGCGAGCCCAAGTACGGCCTGATCGACACGCTGGGGCAGCTCACCGTCAGCGCCGTGTACGACGAGATCGGCACCTTCCGGGAAGGGCGCCTGGCCGTCAAGAGGAACGGCCTGTGGGGCTTCGTCGACCGCGACGGACTGGAGGTTATCCCCTGCCGCTTCCGGGAAGTGCAGAACTTCAGCGACGGCCTGGCCGCCGCCAAGCTGGGCAATGACTGGGGTTTCATCGACAAGCAAGGCAACATGGAGCTGGATTTCCGCTACCGGAGAGCGGGCAACTTCCGGAATGGCCTTGCCTGGGTGTACGGCGAAGCCGGCACGGGGTACATCAACAAAGAAGGCGTTTATGTTATCCCTCCGAGATTCGACAAAGGCTTTGATTTCAACCAGGGCGTGGCCCGGGTCGTCGTCGACAATCAATACGGGCTGATCGATACCCTGGGGCGTTTTGTCCAGCGGCCGCGCTACATCGAAATCCAGGAATTCAACGAACACGGCCTGGCGGTAGTCCGCTATGGCAACAACAACGTGCGTTACGGGTTGGTGGGCCGCAACGGGGAACTGATCAACAACCTCAACCTGCGGGAAATCCATCCGTTCAGCGAAGGGCTGGCCGCCGTTAAGTACAAGGACGGCTATGGCTTCATCGACACCACCGGCCGCCTGGCCATCCCGGACGTGTACTCCCGGGTTTCCTCCTTTTCCGAGGGCCTGGCCGCCGTCCAGAAAGACGGTGCCTGCGGCTATATCAATGCCAAAGGGGAAGTCGTCATCCCTTTAGAATACTCCAAATGCCTGGATTTCAACGGTGGCAAAGCCGTCGTCTACAAGGGCATCCGCAAGGCCGGCCTGGTCGACCGGAGCGGCAACCTGCTGATCGAACCCAGCGTCGACCGCATGCTGGGCTTCCAGGAGGGGCGCGGCCTGGTGCGCGACGAAAAATACCGCTTCTACTACATTACCGAACAGGCCCACCTCTACGACGGCTACTACGAAAAAGCCACCGAATTCAAACACGGCGTCGCCGTCGTGCAGGTCGACGGCAAATGGGGCATCATCAACCAGAAGGGCATGGAACTCATCCCGCCCAAATACGACAAGATCGAGAACTTCGAAGAGGGCTACGCCAAAGTCCGCATCCAGGGCTTCAACGGCCTGGCCAGCCTCAACGGCGACCTCATCGTGCAGCCCGACTACGAGTACATCAGCTACGCCGGCGACGGCCTGTTCCGCGTCGAACAGGGAGACAAGATCGGATACTTTGACATGGAGGGGCACTGGGTGTGGGATTTGCGGAAGTAAACCGTTTGTGTAAGTGTGTAAGTGTGTAAAAGTGGGGCCAGTGCGAACAATTCCACTTTGGGGCTCAACCTGCCGGGTTTCAGGGTGATCCTGTGTAGTTGAACCCGGCAGCGTTTTCAGCCTTCAACAACTGCATCACCACAAATTCACCGAATCGTAGACCGTCACTTTTTCCCACAGCTCCCGGGATTCAGCAATGAACAGCTTATTGTCCTATTCATTTGTTCTGTTTTTTCAGGTGCGTTTTCGTTATTAGCCGTCTGGGCATTGGCGAAAAAAGCAAACAAACGAGGCTGAAGGCAAGAAGGAAAGTGTTTTTCATAGATTTTCTGCGAAGCTTTTTGGTTAGAAAACGAGCAATTTTACTTGAAAATACCACTAATATTGCTGATAATTCGGAAGCAGATCAAAAAATAGTAATTTATTTATTCTGAATTTTGTTTGGAACACGCCCGTCTGCTGTGCCAGCATGGCCGGCAGAGATTATGGGAATTAGGCGGGCCTGTACAGATTTGGGAACTTGTTAAATTCGAAATGTTCGCGAGCGTCTACAAGACGCGATGCGGCGGAACTTGCCAGTCTCCAGACTGGCGTAAATCAGCATATTTTATAATTATTGAACAGGACCAAAGCGCTGATCTATGATGAAGAGTTGGTTAGTTGATAAAGTGCCCCTGAGCCTCCAAACCTGCGGAAATCCCTGCCGGCCATGCTGGCACAGCAGGCGGGCGCCCAATCCGCGTCATCCGTGTTCTATCTTCTCACACAAAACCCAGCCCCATGTCTGAACTAGCCCTGCAACTCATCCGCGAAGCCAAAACAAAAAAACTCAAAAGCCTCAACCTCGGCAGCTGTGGGCTGACGGAACTGCCCCGGGAGTTGTTTGAATTGGTGTGGCTGGAGGAGTTGGTGGTGAGTAACCAGCAATGGGATGAGGAGAAAAAAGAATGGGTGAAATCTAATCCTGGAGAACCCAACGTGCTTCGGGAATTACCTACGGAAATAAAACGGCTAAAGCAGTTGAAAAAACTGGATATTTCCGGATATTATGATAAGAAATGGGAAATAAAGGACATCAGCCCCCTCCAAAACCTCTCGCAACTGACTCAGGTGTCCTTTCGCTCCAACCAGGTCAGCGACATCAGCCCCCTCCAAAACCTCTCGCAACTGACTCAGGTGGACTTTAGCTCCAACCAGGTCAGCGACATCAGCCCCCTCCAAAACCTCTCGCAACTGACTCAGGTGTCCTTCTGGCACAACCAGGTCAGCGACATCAGCCCCCTCCAAAACCTCTCGCAACTGACTCAGGTGGACTTTAGCTCCAACCAGGTCAGCGACATCAGCCTCCTCCAAAACCTCTCGCAACTGACTCAGGTGTCCTTCTGGCACAACCAGGTCAGCGACATCTCCCCACTAGAAAAATTGACTCAACTGAACCACTTAAACTTCTGGGATAACCAGGTCAACAACATCTCCCCACTAGAAAAATTGACTCAACTAAACCAGTTATACTTCTGGGACAACCAGGTTAGCGACATCTCCCCACTAGAAAAACTTACCCAACTAAACTATTTGTACTTTGGTAACAATCAGATAATAGATATCTCCCCCCTAAAAAAACTTATCAAACTGAATCAGTTGGACTGCTCGGATAACCAGGTCAGTGACATCTCCCCACTCGAAAAACTTACCCAACTAAACTATTTGGATTGTTCGGATAACCAGGTCAGCGACATCGCTCCCATCCAAAACCTCACCCAACTGACTCAGTTGGACTTTAGAAACAACCCGATCAGCGACATTAGCCCCCTAAAATCGCTGGATAAAATAGCCCGGCTAAGATTAGAAGATAATCGAATCAAGGATATTAGACCCCTTCTCGATCTATTCCGCAAGGGCTATCCTGCTAAGCGGGAATTGGAACACGATGAAAACGGAATCACCCTCTACTCCAACCCCCTCTGCATCCCCCCACCCGAAATCGCCGAACTCGGCGCCGAAGCCATCCTCTCCTACTTTGAACACCCTTACTCTCCCCTCAACGAAGCTAAAGTCATCCTCGTCGGCGAAGGGGCTTCCGGCAAAACCTCCCTCATCAAGGCCATGCTGGGCGAAGCCTTTGACCCAGACGAAGACCAAACCCACGGCGTGCGCATCCGGCGGGAGGCCATTGCTATCAATGAAGAGGACGTCACCATCCACTTCTGGGACTTCGGCGGCCAGGAGATCATGCACGCCACCCATCAGTTTTTCCTCTCCAAACGCTCGGTATATGTATTGGTGCTGGACAGCCGAAAGGATGAAAAGGCGGAGTACTGGCTGAAGCGCATCCAAAGCTTCGGCGGCGACTCGCCGGTGATCGTAGTGTTGAACAAAATCGACCAGCATCCTTCCTTTCGGGTCAATGAGCAGTTCCTGCAGGAGAAGTATCCTTTTATTCAGGATTTTTTCCGCCTGTCCTGCAAAACCGCAGAAGGGCTGGAAGGTCATGGTCGGGAACGTCTCGACGTTGAAGAAGTCAGCCGAGGTGAGGTGGGCGTCGCGGTAAATGGCACGGCGCCAAGCGGTATTCGAAGAGATGGAGGAGGACTACATCAGCTACGAGCAGTTCCGTGAAAAGTGCCGGGCTCAGGACATTACCGAAGAAAAAGAACAGAACATCCTGCTGGAATACCTCAACGACCTGGGCATCGTGCTGCACTACGAGAAGCTGCGCCTGCACGACACCCAGTCTTCAACCCCTCTGGCTAACCAACGGTGTATACCGCATCATCAACTCCCCTATCGTATCGGAGCAGGATGGTACTTTTCCATCCACCAACTCAACGACATCATCAATGATGAACGCTACCAGCCAGAGAATCCAAAAGTAGAGCAAAACATACAGCAATATCAGGCGCCAAAGCGGCGGCCCCGCTACCCCGAAAACAAGCTGTTCTTCATCGCGCAGATGATGCGGCAGTTCGAGCTGTGCTTCCCCTTCGATGAAAAGCAGGAGCAGTACATCGTACCCGACCTGCTGCCGGTGCCTCAAAACACCCTGTCTTTTGCTCCGGATGAAAAGGTCATCCGCTTTGTGGTGGAGTACCCTGAATTTCTACCCGACACCGTCTTCCCCCGCCTGATGGTGCGCCTGCATCAATACCTCATGGAAGGTAAGCAGTGGCGCAACGGCATGGTGTTGCGAGAAAACGTCTTTCTTCCAGTCCCGCGCCAATGTGGTGGTCGACAAGGAAGCCCGAAAAATACAGCTGCAACTGGCGGGCGAGCGCCGCCGGATTTCCTCACCTTCATCCGGCAGTCGCTGAAAGACATTCACAGCAGTTTCGCCGAGCTGAAATCCGAGGAACTCATCCCCTGCCGGACCCACTCAATGGGCAAACCCAATATGTCGATTATAAGGAACTGATCGGCTACGAAAAAGAGCGCATCGAAGACTACTTCTCCGGCAAACTGGGAAAAACGCTACAAGGTGGCAGACCTACTGAATGGCATCAGAGTCCCCGAAGTGCGGAAGTATGATTATCCCCTCAAAGCTTTTATCTCCTACAGCCACCAAGACCTTCCTTACATGGAAGCCCTAAAAACAGTACCTCAACCCTCTGCTCCGCTCAATAAAGTACAGCTGTGGGACGACGGCTGCCTCCTGCCCGGCGAACCCTGGGAAAATAAAATCTACCAGCAACTAGCAGATGCTGACATGGTCTTTTGCCTCATCAGCCAGGATTTCATCGCCTCCGAATTTTGTTACAACAACGAGCTATCCGCCGCCCTGGCCGCTCACCGAAAAGGCGAAAAGCAGGTCATCCCCATCCGCATCCGCGAATGCCTCTGGGATAAACTGGAGGTTAGCCAACTCCAGGGCCTGCCTGCCCAATGGATGGCCAACCCCAAAGATGACGCTGCCTGGACAGAGATCGCCCGCGGGGTGGAAAAGACCATACAAGCCCTGCAAAAGCGCAAGCAGCGCCAGGCCCGAGAGCGGGAGATGCCGTTTGGGAAGCGGGGGGATAGTTGATAGGTTGATTTTACCCGTCTTTGCTGAAGCTCAGCCGGGTAAAATGGGTTGATTGGCCTTAATACTACTTTGTCACTTTAAAATTTCGCAGGCTTGGAGAACCTGGAGCGCGGGCCTGGAGGCCCGCGAAAACCTGCTCCGGGCAGGTTTTAAGTATGCCGTTGTCTTTTTAAGAGGCTGCCCGAGGCAGCCTTCGCAGGCCTGGAGGCCCGCGCTCCTGTTAAAGTGACAAAATAAATTGCACAATTTATACTGATCTTTGGGACTGTTCATTTTTCTGTGTCTTCTGAAAAACGCCCCTTGATTTTCAGTGATTTGCGAACATCATACAAACCCCGCATCGCTCCCAAACCCGCGAAAATCCCTGTCGGCCATGCTGGCACAGCAGGCGGGCGCTAAATCCGCGTCATCCGCGTTCTCATCACACAAACCCCCCCATCTCCCGGTACACCAAATCCACCGGCAACCCCATAATATTCGCGTACGTCCCCTCGATGCGGTCGATCTTGCACAGGCCGATCCACTCCTGGATGGCGTAAGCGCCCGCCTTGTCGAACGGCTGACAAGTGCGGATATAGTAGCCGATCTCCTCCTCCGTCAGCTCGGCGAAGTGGACGCGGGACTCGCCGGAGAACACGCGCTCTTTGTCTTTGGACAGCAGGCAGACGCCGGTGATCACGCGGTGTACCTGGCCGGAGAGGGCCCGCAGGATGCGCCGGGCGTCTTCGGCATCTTCCGGTTTGTTGTAGATGCTATCGCCCAGGATGACGACGCTGTCGGCGGTGAGCAACACTTCGTCGCCCGTGATAAATTCCCGGGCGGCGTGGGCCTTTTTCCGGGCCAGGTAGGCGGCCACCTCGTCCACCGGCATATCCGGCGGGAAGGACTCGTCGATCGGCCTGGTTTTCACTTCAAAGGTAAAACCCGCCTGTTCGAGCAGCTGCCGGCGGCGGGGCGAGCCGGAAGCGAGGATGATCTTTTTTTTGAGGATGTTCATTATCAAATTTCTATTCGCAGCAAGAACTATTTTGACTGAAATTAGCCGTTAACCGCCAAAAAAAGCAACAGGGCCAGCCCGCCCAACATGACCAGCTTGGCGAGCTGGCTCAGCTGGTGGTACTGCTCCTTTTCCCGGGCGCGGAAAACCCAGATCAATGCCAGGAACAAAGGCAAAAGGATGCCGAAGATAAGGAAAAAAAGGCTCAGCTCGGTAAAGAGTTCCGGTGAGGCCAGGGGGAAATAGAGGAGGAAAACCGCCAGCCCGATGCCAAAAGCCGCCGCCACGCCCCGGGCCACGCGGATGCCCCACAGGATGGGGATTGTCCGGCAGTTGGCGCCGACATCGCCCTGCACGTCCTCCATGTCTTTGATGACTTCCCGGAACATGGTCGACAGAAAGGCAAAGGCCATATACCAGCTGAAAATGCTGCCGATGCGACCCGCCAGTTCCGGCGCCGCTGCCACGAGTCCCTGAAACCCCGCCCGCTCCGCAAACCAGACGATGCCCGCCACCCCGGCACAGAAGAGCGCGACGAGCAGGTTGCCCAGGATGGCCCGGCGCTTGAGATAGGTAGAATACACGAACAACAGGATCACCGCCAGGGGGAAGAGGTTGGCCAGAGGAATGCATTCGATGTGGAAGGACAAATACAGGGAAATGAGAAAACCCAGCAGGTTGAAGCAGAAATACAGCCAATAGGCCGATTGAACTCTGATCTGCCGGTTGATGACCACCTTGTCGGGCCGGTTGATCAGGTCGATGCGGAAGTCAACGATATCGTTGATGACGTACCCGCCCGCCGTAATGAGCAGGGTCACCACAACCAGCAAACTGAAATGGGCATCGTCGAGCGCCGGCGTTATCCCCTTCGCCTGAAAAGCCGGCAAAAGCAGCACGTAATACAGCAAATACTGGGTGAGCGCAACGATCACCAGGTTGGGCAGGCGCACCAGCCGCAGCAGAGCTTTTAGCATAAAATATGAAATGTTTCAAAAGTACCCGGATAGAAGTTCATGGAAATAAAAGGAATTACATTTCAAGCCGGCTACCCGTCTCAGAACAGGGCAGTTGATCGTTGCCTGTTGATCGTTGCCTGTTTGACAACCAACATACTTCAGGAAATCCCCTCCGAACAACAAACACCTGGCAACCGATAACGGCCTAACGTTAGACTAGTGCTTTCGGCAGTAAATAACGGGGAAGTTATTTCACCGCCAGGAGCAACATGCCGTTAATGGTTATTGGTTAATAACCAGCGCTTTACGCCGATGTCAGGCGCAATAACTAATAACCAGTAATTACCCCGGAACTTCGTTACTCACGCACTAGCAGCCTTCAAGCCCAGGTTTGGTGGGCATTTCCATGCATTTCCATGTATTTCCCTATTTCAACCTGGCATTTAATCCCCATCACTCATTCCTTCATTCCTTCATTCCTTCATTCCCTCACCCCACCCTCCACTGCCCGTTCAACCGCAGGACTTTCTCGATCACATCGCGCACGCAGCCCTTTCCGCCGTCGTAGGGCGAAACGTACTGGGCCACTTCGAACATCTCGTGGGCGGCGTCCCGGGGGCAGGCAGGAATACCGACGAGGCGCATCACCGCGTAGTCCGGCAGGTCGTCGCCCATGTAGAGGACGGTGGCCTGGTCGATCTCTTTTTCGCGGATGTAGCGGGTGAACACCTTCAGCTTGTCTTCCACGCCGGTGAAAATATCCTCTACGCCCAGTCTTTCCAGCCGTTTTTTGACGCCTTCGGAAATCCCGCCGGTAATGATGCAAACGTTGTACCCTTCCTTTACGGCCTGTTTGAGGGCGTACCCGTCCCGGATGTTCATCTGCCGCAGCAGGGTGCCGTCTTCCATGGCCAGGACGTTGCCGTCGGTCAGCACGCCGTCGACGTCGAAGATGAAGGTCGTTATGTCGCGAAAATGTTCCAGGTGGTTCATTCTGCAAATGTAAGTTTTGTAACCGGACAAAAGAAGCCGCCGACGGTTTTGCGGCCTACGGCCGGATAATTCGCCGCAAATGACTATATTTCCCGAGAAAAAAAAGACACATGTTCGACAAAAATACCTACATAGAGCGCCGGCACCGCCTGCAGGCGCAGCTCGGTTCGGGCCTCATCCTGCTGATGGGCAACCAGGAAAGCCCCATGAATTTCCCCGATAACGCTTACCATTTCCGGCAGGACAGCCAGTTCCTCTACTTCTTCGGGCTGGACAGCCCCGGCCTGGCCGGCCTGATCGACGTCGACGAGCAAAAAACGGCTATCTACGGCGACGAGCTGACCATGGACCACATCGTCTGGATGGGCCCGCAGCCCACGCTGGCCGAACGGGCCCGCCGGGTAGGCGTCGGGGAGACGACGCCCTACGGCGAGCTGGAGGGGCGCCTGCGGGAAGCCCTGAACCAGGGCCGCACCGTTCACTTCCTCCCGCCCTACCGCGCCGACAACCAGATCCGGCTCAGCCAGTGGATGGACATTCCCATCAACGCCGTGAAGAGCCGGGCCTCCGAAGCCCTGATCCGGGCGGTCGTCTCCCTGGTTTCCATTAAAAGCCCGGAAGAAGTGGCGGAGATGGAAAAGGCGGTCAACATCACCCGCGCCATGCACCTGGCGGCCATGCGCCGCGCCCGCCCCGGCATCCTGGAGGCGGAGCTGGCGGGCATCGCCGAGGGCATCGCCCTGGCGGCCAACGGGCAGCTGGCTTACCCTGCCATCCTCACCGTCAACGGGCAGACCCTGCACAATCACTATCATGGCAATACGCTAAAGGAAGGGCAACTGGTACTGGGCGACTTCGGCGCGGAAACCTCCACCCACTACGCCGGCGACATCACGCGCACCTTTCCGGTGAACAAGACGTTCAACACCCGCCAGAAAGAAATCTACCAGATCGTGCTGGATACCGAGGTGGCTTGCATCAAAGCCCTCCGCCCCGGCATCCGGTACAAGGACGTCCACCTCTCCGCCGCCCGGATGATCACCGAAGGGCTGAAAGCGCTGGGCATCATGAAAGGAGATACAGAAGAGTCCGTGCAGGCGGGTGCACACGCCCTGTTCTTCCCCCACGGCTTGGGCCACATGCTCGGCATGGACGTGCACGATATGGAGAACCTGGGCGAGGACTATGTCGGCTACGCCGGCGAACTGGAGCGCAGCACCCAGTTCGGACTGAAATCCCTGCGCCTGGCGCGCACGCTTAAGCCGGGATTCGTCCTTACCGTAGAGCCAGGCATCTACTTCATCCCCGAGCTCATGGACCAGTGGCAGGAACAGCGCAAACACTGGGAGTTCATCAACTACGAAAAGGCGCAGCAGTACCGCAACTTCAGCGGGGTGCGCATCGAAGACAACGTGCTGATCACCGAGGCGGGGCACCAGGTGCTGGGCAAGCCCATTCCGAAGACGATACAGGATGTGGAAGCCGAGCGGCAGGCCTGACCGAAATCACCTCCGCCCCACATAATTAAACGGCGTCACCCGCTTCAGCTCCTCCTTCACCGCCTGGCTCACCTTCAGGCCGTCGATGAAGGCATGCATGTCCGCTTTTGTTACCCGGGCCTTGCCGCGGGTCAGGTCCAGGAGGGCCTCGTAGGGTTTGGGGTAACCCTCCCGGCGCAGCACGTTCTGTATGGCTTCGGCCACTACCATCCAGTTGTTTTCCAGGTCGCTCTGTAGCTTTTCTTCGTTGAGCAGCAGCTTGCCCAGCCCTTTGAGGATGGACTGGAAGGCGATGAGGGTGTGGGCTACCGGCACGCCGATGTTGCGCAGCACCGTGCTGTCGGTCAGGTCGCGCTGCAGGCGGGAGATGGGCAGCTTGTCGGCCAGATGGGTGAACAGGGCGTTGGCCAGGCCCAGGTTGCCTTCGGCGTTCTCGAAGTCGATGGGGTTGACTTTGTGTGGCATGGCGGAGGAGCCGATTTCCCCCTTCACGGTCTTCTGGCGGAAGTAATCCATAGAAATATACGCCCATACGTCCCGGCAAAGATCCGTCAGGATGGTATTGATGCGCTTCATGGCCATGAACAGGGCGGCCAGGTTGTCGTAATGCTCGATCTGGGTGGTCGGCCAGGCGCGGCTCAGGCCGAGGGCTTCTTCCACAAACTTGTCGCCGAACTGCTTCCAGTCGACCTCGGGGTAGGCCACGTAATGGGCGTTGAAGTTGCCGGTAGCGCCGCCGAACTTGGCCTTGTACGGGATGTCCTCCATCTGCCGAAGTTGCTCTTCCAGGCGGGCGGAAAAAACGCGGAATTCCTTGCCCAGCAGGGTGGGCGACGCCGGCTGGCCGTGGGTGCGCGCCAGCATGGGCACGTCCGCCCAGGTATCCGCCAGGCTTTCCAGTTCCTGCATCAGATGCTTCAGGGCCGGCAGGTAGGTATTCTCGGCGGCGTGCTTCAGCATCAGGGGCGTCGCGGTGTTGTTGATGTCCTGGGAGGTCAGGCCGAAGTGGATGAACTCCTTGTACTGGCCGAGGCCGAGGTTGTCGAACTGCTCCTTGAGGTAATACTCCACCGCCTTTACGTCGTGGTTGGTCACCGCTTCGATGTCCTTCACCCGTTGGGCGCCTTCCAATCCAAACCGGTTACAGAGGCGGACGAGGTCGTCGAGCCGGGCTTCGGGAAAACCGCGCAGCTGGGGCAGCGGGTGTTCGCAAAGAGCGATGAAATACTGGACTTCGATAAACACCCGGTACTTGATCAGGGCGAACTCGGAGAAATAATCGGACAATTCCCGGACTTTGCCGGCGTACCGCCCGTCGATCGGTGAAATGGCTGTGAGCATGTGCTGACGAAGGTTTGAATATGATTTTTGACGCAAAAGTAACAATTGACAGGCTATTATGTTGCTCCCGGCAGGGGACAGGATAGGACAAGATGGACGGGATGGACGGGATGGGCTGGCAGACAGGATGAACAGGTTGCGAAACCCAGGGGCTGCGGCGGCAAGGGAAAAGAGACAGGATGAACAGGATTTACAGGTTGTGGCGCCCAGGGCCTGCGGCGGCAAGGGAAAAGAGACAGGATGAACAGGATTTACAGGATGGGCAGCCCCCAAACACCGTGCTGGCAAAAATCCTGTTCATCCTGTCTATAATAAAGCGAAAAACCCCATATCCAGTCCATCCTGTTCATCCTGTCTATAATAAAGCGAAAAACCCCATATCCTGTCCATCCTGCCTTTCCATGATCCTGTAAATCTTGTAGGGTTTTACGGGACTTTGACAACTGCCCTGAACACTATTCGTTACCTTTGCCTGAATTAAAAGCCTGATCACAGCATGGAATTCGTCGACACCATCAACCGCAGCCGGTCTGCGGAACTTTTTGAAGAAGCCAAGCAGTACTTCCCCGGCGGAGTCAACTCCCCCGTCCGGGCGTTCAAGTCCGTCTCCGGGCCTCCTCTGTTCATCCGGGAAGGGCAGGGCTGCCGCATCACCGACGAGGATGATAACACCTACATTGATTTCTGCTGTTCCTGGGGGCCGCTCATCCTGGGGCACAACAACGGCCGCATCCGGGAGCTGGTACTGGAGACAGTGGCCAAAGGCACCTCCTTCGGCACCCCCAACAAGCTGGGCAACCAGCTCGGGCGGCTGATCATTGAAAACAACCGCTACATAGACAAAATCCGCTTTGTGAGCTCCGGCACGGAGGCCGTCATGTCGGCCATCCGGCTGGCGCGGGGCGTCACCGGCAAGAGCAAGGTCATCAAGTTTGACGGCTGCTACCACGGCCACGTCGACAGCCTGCTGGTCAAGGCCGGCTCCGGGCTGGCCACCTTTGGCGTCAGCACCTCGGCTGGCATCCCGGAGTCGTTCGCCAAAGAGACCATCGTGCTGCCGCTGGACGACCGCAGGCTGCTCGACCAAACCCTGCAGGAACACGGCGACGACATCGCCTGCATCATCGTCGAACCCGTGCCGGCCAACAACGGCCTGCTGCTCCAGAGCCAGTCTTTCCTGGAGTGCCTGCGGCTGAAGTGCTACAAGTACGGCGTCATGCTGATCTTCGACGAGGTGATCTCCGGCTTCCGCGTGGGCTTCGAAGGGGCGGCCGGATACTACGGCATACAACCCGACATCATCACCTACGGCAAGATCATCGGCGGCGGCATGCCGGTGGGCGCCTACGGCGGCAGCCACGAGGTGATGAGCCACATCGCCCCCGACGGGCCGGTCTACCAGGCGGGTACCCTCTCCGCCAACCCGGTGGCCATGGCCGCCGGCTACGCCGCCCTGCAGCAGCTGCTGGCGCCCGGCTTCTACGAAGACCTGGAGCGGAAAACCCGGCACTTCGCAAACAGCATCCGGCAGTACGCCGACGAAAAGGGTTATGAAATGTCCGTCCAGCAACTGGCCTCCATCTTCTGGATCGCTTTCAGCCGCGACAAGATCGTGCGCTCCGACCAGATCGATCCCCGGAGCATGGACAAATTCAAGGTGCTGCACCACGAGCTGCTGCAGCGCGGGGTCTACCTGGGCCCGTCGGGTTACGAGGTGGGCTTCGTCTCCGCCGCCCATTCCGAAAACGACCTGAAGGAAGCGGCAGGCAAAATCAAAGAAGCCCTGGATGTAGTATTCAAGTGAGCAGGCATAAAAGCCTTCGTGAATCTTAGTGCTTTTGTGTCTTTGTGGCAAAAAAAAACCGGAAAACCATCAAACCCACTACTTGCAGCGATTGACCAATGGAAAAACCACGCAACATACAACTCCGCCTGCTCTCCTACGGCGTGATCGCCTATATGATGCTGGCCTTCGCCTGGTGGTCGGTCCTGTTGTTCACCAAGAACCGGGACGCCTACCAGGCCAAGCGCGACCACATGCGCATCGTGATGATCGCCCGGGAGGAGATTCCTCCCACCGACGAGGCCTTCTACAACACGACGGCCTTCCGGCAGCTGAAACACCAGTACGAGAAGCAGGAATACATGATCCTGGGCGAGGCCAGCGTTTTCGTGCTCAGCCTGGCCATCGGCGTCTGGCTGATCAACCGGGGCTACCACAAGGAAATGATGGCTGCCCAGCAGCGGCGCAACTTCCTCCTGTCGATCACCCACGAGCTCAAGTCGCCCATCGCTTCCATCCGGCTGGTGCTGGAGACCTTCCAGCGGCGCGAGCTGCCCAAAGACAAGGCCGAACAACTCACCCGGAACGCCCTGCTGGAGACCGAGCGGCTCAACAAGCTGGTCAACGACCTGCTGCTGTCTGCCAAGCTCGAATCGGCTTACCAACTGCACCCGGAGGCCGTCAACCTCGCCCAATTGATGGAGGACATCTTCGAGCAGATGGAGGCCAAATATCCCGCTGCCAGCTTCACCTTCAACAAACAAACAGCTGTGGAAGACACTATGGGAGACGTTGCCGGGCTGACCTCCGTCATCATCAACCTACTGGAAAACGCAGTCAAGTATTCGGGAGATGACCCGGACATCGAGGCCCGCATCAGCCAGCACGGCAGCACGATCCGGATGGAGATCGCCGACCAGGGCATCGGGATCAACGAGGACGAGAAGGGCAAGATTTTCGAAAAGTTCTACCGCATCGGCAATGAGGACACCCGCAAAACAAAAGGAACCGGTTTGGGTTTATACATAGTAAATGAGATCGTCCGGGCCCACAAGGGCAAGATCGCCGTGCTGGACAACGAGCCCAGGGGGACGGTCTTCCAGATTGACATACCCGTTGTGAAGGCCAGAAACGGGACTTAGAGCGAAGCTCAACCTTTACCGAGCCGGTAAAACAAATTCCTATGATGCGAATACTGCTTGTTGAAGACGAAGAAAACATACGCGACGTGGTAAAGCTCAACCTCGAAATGGAAGACTACGAGGTGGTGGCTACCGGCAGCGGCAAGGATGCCCTGAAGTACGTCAAAGAGCAACACTTCGACCTGCTCATCCTCGACGTCATGCTGCCGGAGGTGGACGGCTTCCAGATTTGCGAGCAAATCCGCCTGACCAACATGGATGTGCCCATCATTTTCCTGACGGCCAAGGATACGGCCCAGGATCGCATCGCCGGCCTGAAAAAGGGCGCCGACGACTACCTGACCAAACCGTTCAACCTGGAAGAGCTGCTGCTCCGGGTGAACATCCTCATTAAACGGACCAGCAAAAGCCCGGCCAATACGCCGGAGGTGTACGAGTTCGGCGGCAACAAGGTCAACTTCGCCACCTATGAGGCCGAGGGCAACCCCGGGGAATTCACCCTGACCAAAAAAGAGGCCATGCTGCTCAAGCTGCTGGTCGACCGCCGGGGCGAGGTGGTCTCCCGCCAGCAAATCCTCCAGTCCGTCTGGGGGTACGACGTCTACCCCTCCACCCGAACCATCGACAACTTCATCCTTTCCTTCCGCAAATACTTTGAAAAGGATCCGAAAAACCCGGAGTATTTTCTGTCGGTAAGAGGAGTTGGTTACAAATTCGCCGACTAAATAACTAAATAGCGGGCAGGAAAATTCCGCAAATAAATTCTCCGTATTCGAATTTTATCTAAATTTAAGTGCGCATTAATGGGGGTTGAAAATAAATTCGCCTTCTGGCATAGCAATTGGCGGCGAATTTATTTTTCAACCGCCTACACAAAACAACCCAACTTAAACTTTAAGCCTTATGATGAATGAACCCATCTCTTCGATCATGACCAAAAACGTGATCACGGTTCGTCCTGAAGATACCCTGTCGGTAGTGAAAGATATTCTTTTTAAAAAGCACCTGCACCATATTCCCGTCACCAAAGACTCGAAACTCGTCGGCATCATCACCTCTTTTGACCTGGTGAAACTGGGAAAGTCTGCCGAGGAATACGCCGGGTTAAAGGTAGAGGAGGTCATGACCAGGAAAGTAGCCACCATGACCCCCAATGAAAAGATCGGGGCGGCAGCCCAGGTGTTCCTGGAGAATCTCTTCCACGGCCTGCCGATCGTCGATGATGATTACAACCTGGTCGGCATCATCACTACGCACGATATTCTGAAATACCAATTCCATAAGGAGTATCCCAACCACAAGTTGTACTGGCGGTCGGCAGAATAGCCTCCGCTACAGGCTGGCCAGGAAGGAGCGCACCTCTTCTACGGATAGCAGGTTGTACCGGGCGACGGACTTATCCAGACCCACCTTGATGGTATGCGCCTCTTCCGGCAGGGCCCTGAAGGTGTCCTCGTCGGTATGGTCGTCGCCGATGGCGAGGATAAAATCCCAGTCGCGTTCTCCGACCCAGTTCAGAGCTGCCTTGCCTTTGTTGACGCCGGCGTTTTTGATTTCCACCACTTTGTTGCCTTCCAGCACCTGAAGGTCGTCGTTGGCCGTAAGGTACAGGAGCACATCGCGGAACTCCCGTACCCGCTTTTCCCCCAGGGCCTTGTCGATGGCGCGGTAATGCCAGGCGATGGAGAAGTCCTTCTCTTCGATAAAAGAGCCGGGGGTGCGTTCCACCATATTTTCCAGCACCTGGCGGATGCGTTCCTTCCAGCTTACCGACAGGCCGGTATTGTTGGACCATTCCCCGTTGCGTTTTATCCAGACGCCGTGTTCCGCCGCCATGTCCAGTTTGAGATGGCCCAGCCAGTCCTGCAGAGTCCCCCGGTCCCTGCCGCTGCTGACCACCAGCTTGTTCCCGTCCTGGTCGCGCAGCTTTTTCAGGATGTGCAGCAACTCATCGTCCGGGACCACCGCCTGCGGGTCTTTGTGGAAGGACATCAGCGTTCCGTCATAGTCCAGTATGAGCAGGCGGTTTTGGGCGGCGCGATAGGCCCTGGCCAGGGCTTTTTTGTCTTCAGCGCTTAACCGTTGGGCAATTTTCGCTTTTTGTGATTCCATGAGTTTCTTTTGTTCATTGATAAAAGTGACCGCCCAGTGCCGGACGTCGTTCTTTTTGATGCGTTCCTGCATGCGCTCCAACCGCCTGCGTTGTTCTTCTGCCCCCATTTCCAGGGCCTGCAGCAAAGCATCGGTGATATCCTGGCGGTCCTGCGGATTGACGATCAGGGCTTCCATCAATTCATTGGAAGCGCCGGCCATCTCGCTTAGGATGAGCACGCCTTTTTTGCTCGCCTCTTTGCTGGCTACATATTCCTTGGCTACCAGGTTCATGCCGTCGCGCAGCGGCGTGATCAGCGCAATATCCGCTTCCTGATAAAGGGTGGTCAATTCCGAAAAATCGAGGCTCCGGTAGAAATAATGGACAGGCATCCAGTCAAAAGAAGAGTATTTGCCGTTGATCTTGCCGACCAGGTTTTCGATCTCTTCCTTCAGGCTTTTATACTGCGACACATTGGCCCGGGAGGGCACGACGATCATCACCAGGGTGACCTTGCCCTGATACTGCGGATTGTCGCTCAGGAACCGGGCGAAGGCTTTGATGCGCTGCGGAATGCCCTTGCTGTAATCCAGGCGGTCGATAGAGATGACCAGCTTCTGCTTCTGCGCCAGTTCTCTGATCTTCAGCGGGCCGTTGCCTTCCTGAGGTTCGACATCGGGGAAGGCATATTTTTCGTAATCGATGCCCATGGGAAAAACGTCGGCATTGACCAGGCGGTTGCCCACCGTCAGTTTGCCGAAATGGTGTTCGTACCCGCAAATCCGGTATACCGCACTCAGGAAATGCCGCATGTACCCGAAGGTGTGGAACCCAATCTGGTCGGCACCGAGCACCCCTTCCAGGATTTCCCTGCGCCAGGGCAGGATGCGGAATACCTCATAGGACGGAAACGGGATGTGCAGGAAAAACCCGATGGACAAGTTGGGGAAAGCCTCCCGGATCATGGCGGGAAGCAGCATGAGCTGATAATCGTGCACCCAGACCAGGTCGTCTTCCCGGATAAGGGGAATGACCGCTTCGGCAAAGGTGCGGTTCACAGATTTGTAGGCTTCCCAGTATTTGTCCCGGTAGGTCGTATATTGGGTAAAATAGTGGAAATGGGGCCAGATGGCTTTATTGCTGAACCCTTCGTAATACAACGAAATATCTTCCTGGGTGAGGAAAACAGGGTACAGGCCGTCTCTGGCCAAATCCCGGCGCACGGCTTCCCGTTCCCAGGCTTCCCTGATCTCCTGGCCGGGCCAGCCGATCCAGATCTTCTCCCAGGATTCATCCAGAGAGTTGAGCCCGGTAGCCAGGCCTCCGGCGCTGGGATAATAAATAAGGTCTCCTTCTTCCTTCTGAATCGTTACCGGCAACCGGTTGGAAACAATGACTAATCTTGACATGATATTTTGAGAATATAGTTTCCGGAGGTGGATAATATAAAAAAAATGAGCGCTCCAGGCAATGAATGCCCGGTTTTTGTACTATTTACACTAAGCTCCTGGTAATTAAACAGAAAGGGAGGCGTGTTTTGTTCGAAAAAAATTTTATTCGACACCAAAACGTTAAGTCGGCAAAAAAGGGGCCCAATTACTTATAATGCAAATTTTAAACCCTGGAAATAGCTATCGTCCGGAATTTTTATTAAATTAAAGCCAGTAAATCCGGACAGTATGAAAAAGAAAACCACCGCAGAAAATGTACTTCAGCTGCAAACGCTGCTCACTTATGCCGTTTTGATCGGCGTTTTTGTCCTGTGTATTTTTCAGATGCCCAAGATCACCGCTTTCCTTCAGGAGTACGGCGAAATGATGAAGGCCGCCCTGCCGGTGCGGTAATGCTTTTATATTTCAGAACATGTTTGGATGGGGGAAGCCGGTGCTGGTCCCAAGCTAAGGGGCCGTTATTTTCCCGCCGGGAACAAAATGCCGTAGTTGGTTCCCCTCGACATGCTCGAGACCAGGTTCGCTGGCAATCAACCGCTTAGGGTTTACAGCTGGTCAACAACAATCAACTAAGGGTTCATCCTGGCAAAAACCCACCCGCAAACCACCGCCTGAAGCAGCCCGTAGGCAAACCAGGTGAAGACCATGCCCAGCGAAACGGTGATGGCGCTGAAGGTGATCCACATGGAAGGCAGCGTGGCCAGCAGGGCGTAGGCCAGCCCGAATTTCAGCCCCCGCAACAACCAATACCCGGGCAACTGCGCTTTAAACCGGCTCCAGAACCAGGCCAGCGCAAAGCTCAGGACGAACGGATGCACGAAAAAGAGGAGGGCCCGGTCGTTGCCTGGCCAGAATATCGGGTTGTAGTATTCCTCCACCAGGCCGGGGAAAAAATTGATGGTGACATACAGAATGAAATAGCTTAGCCCCAGGAGCACAATGCCGGCACCCAGGCCTGAAAGCAGAACGGGCTTCATGGTAATGCTGCTCTGATTATCGTCAATCGATATAGGTCACGATGCCATCCTGGCCATACTGGCTTTTCAAGGTCGCCAGGTAACCGGAGGCGCTGCTTTTGCTGGAAAAAGGAGCGATCACAACCCGGTTGTTTTCTCCTTTCACCCACACGTAAACGTCGGAAACACCCCGTTCCTTCAGGCGCCCGGCAAAAGCTGCGGCATTATCCTCTTTGCTGTAGGAAGCCAGTTGAATAGCGTAGCCGGTAATGCCTGCGGGCAGCCGGCTGGACTCCAACGCGCCTTTGACGGCTGTAGGGGCAGGCAAACGGGGAGAAACAGCATCACTGTACTGGGAAGGTTGGCTGAAAGCAGAATAGGTGCCGGCCGCCGGCGCCGGGGCAGCTTCCTCTTCCAGGACGACATAGGCCTCCGGAAACGAAGCCCGGATTCGGCCGAGATACTGCTGGGCCAGGTTCGCATCCTGGTACGGGCCTACCCTCACATAATTCAGCCCTCCGATCCGCCGGGAATAGACCTGCCCATAAGCTGCCGCCGCTGAGAACTGCCGGATATCGGGAATGACGCTGTAAGCCCCCAGTTGTATGGCAAAAGCCCCTGCGGCTGTTGTTATCCTGCTCTGATTAACTCCATATGAAGCTGGAGCAACAGCGTAGGGAGACCTAGCCGAAACATCCCGGGTATCGGTGCCCAGATAAGAAACCTGCAAATCGCCGGTTTCGGCATCACTGCCCCCCCATACCAGCAGGGTGCTGATGGTATCTTTGACAAACTGGGAGGAAGCCCGCCCGATGAGCCGGACGGACAACAAGGAACGGCTTGTCTTCTCCCGGAAGCGCAGCGTCATCTGAAAATAATCGCTGCTGCCGGTGCCGGGCAGCGCCCTGACCGGGCCGATTGTCCGGCCGTCCTCCTGGTACTCAATGGCGACCTCGCTGGGCGAGAACCAGGCGCCGTTGACCGTGAAATTGGAGAAAGTAAACCGCACTTCTTTGTCGCCCGGGGCCAGGCGGATGACGCCCGCAGTAGCATTCTGGCCGGCAAAAGCCGTCCCCACCCGCTTGCTGACCTCCAGCCGTTGCGCCTGTTGCCAGGAATTGCCGCCGCTCGGCCGGGCATCGGCCTGGACGACAAACGACAGCCAGTTGCCGGACTGCCCCCGGCCATTCAGGGAAAACAATAGCAAAGAAGCGAAAATGATAGTCAGTTTTTTCATTGGCTTTGGAATTTAGTACATTTTTGATCCGATACAGCCTGCATTTTCATATCAACGAAATAACTGCGTGGATATTAAGTGAATATAAGACATTATTTGGTTTTCCGAAGGATGTCGGCGTAGAATTCGAGCAAACTGCCAAACCGGGCGCCTATTTTCAGGCCCCGGCCGATGGCCGCCTGAATGTCCTCCATCTCATCGGTTTTGGTGGCCACCAGCACCGTGGCCATGCCAAGCGCCTGCCCAAACTGCATATCGGAAAGCGAATCCCCCACCATGACCGACCGCCGGAAATCCACCTCAGGGAAATCGGCCTGCGCCCACCGTGCCATGGCCGGGTTGGGCTTACGGCAGTTGGGCACCTCAGAGGCAAGGCTAGGGCAATGGTACACGGCGTCGATGCGCCCTCCGGCTCTTTCTACTTCCCGGCGCATCCTGGCGTGGATGCCGGCCAGGGCTTCCTCTGTCATCAACCCCTTCCCCACCCCTTGCTGATTGGTAACCACAAAAGCCCGGCCCGCTCTCCGGGTAAGCCCCGCCAACGCCTCCAAAGCGCCGGGCAGCCACTCAAACTCCTCCCATGCCCGGACATAAGCGCCCGGCAACCTCCGGTTGATAACCCCGTCGCGGTCCAGGAATAAAGACCAGGACTTATCCAATGTGAACATGGTTCCTTTTTTTGGTGGTGTATTAAATCCGTTGAACTTTCGGTGCAAATGGAGAGCGGACCTCCAGGTCCGCTGAATGGATCAACGGATTTAATACACTACCCTTTTTTTTACGCATTTCCATACATCTCTTCCCATTTCCACACATTTCCATCTATTTCCATGTATTTCTATATATTTCCACATATTTCCCCCAACCCTACCCCCCAAACATCTCCGCCTCCACCAGCTCGCAAATGATATGCCCCAGCAAGATGTGGCATTCCTGGATGCGCGGGGTGTTATCGGACGGCGCTCTCAGGACAAAATTACATACCGACGGGAACTTGCCCCCCCGGCGGCCGGTCAGGCCCACCACCTTCATGCCCATGCGGTGGGCCGAATCGATGGCGCTCAGGATATTGGGAGAATTGCCGGAAGTAGACAGGGCAAACAACAGGTCGCCCTGCCGGCCCGCAGCCCGCACCATGCGGGCGTAGGCTTCTTCAAAAGAGTAATCGTTGGCCACGGCGGTGAGGAAGGACGTATTCACGTGCATGGCCTCGGCAAAGAGCGGCTCCCGGTCGAGGTAAAAACGGCCGGAAAGCTCGCCGGCCAGGTGCTGGGCGTCGGCAGCGCTGCCGCCGTTGCCGCAGAACAATACCTTCTTGTCTGCCCGGAATGCTTCGACACAGGCACCCACCACCCGCTCTACTTCCCGCAGAAGCGCTTCGTCCGCCAGCAGGGCCTGCTTGGCAGCTATGCTTTCCCGGACGATTTCGTTAATCCTGGCGTTCATTGGATTTTCTTTTTAACTATTCATTCCTTCATTCCCTCATTCCCTCCTCCCCTACAACCACAAATAAATGAACAAGACGATCAGCCCAAAGATCAATATCCGCAGCAAAGTGGCCAGCAGTTTGCTCTCCACCCTCAGGGTGATTGCCGTCAGCACCGCTACCAGCAGGCTGACGGCCAGGCTGGGCAGCAGGCCGGGCAGGAGGAAAAAAGCAAAAGAAATGCCTTCTTCGCGGACGACGGCCTTTGCCCACCGGGCCAGGGCGAAAACCACCTGCCCCCACAGCCCGATGCCCATGCCGGTGATGAACAACCACCCCACGGCAATGCCGGGCTGCAGCTTGTCGACCGCCCGCAGGCCGCTGCTCACCGCCAGCCAGGTCAGGAAAAGAAAAGCGCCGAGGGCGGCCTGCCGCATGAGGTTCGGCGATACATTCAGGACGCTCAGCCCGAAGTCCACTCCAAAATTGACGGTGCCCAGCAGGATGCCGGCGAAGAGCACCACCCGCCCTACCAGATTTACCGAAGCCTGATTGTCCTCTCCCGGATGATCCAATATTCCTTTGCTCATAGTTGTTGATAGATTGATTCGATACCGTTCACCATATTGCCCCAGGAGAAGCGCTGCTTCCCGCTCCGGATGCCTGCCGTCATTTCCGCTTCCCGGCCACGGGAAAAATAATCGACCAGGGCGTCGGCAATCGCCCGGGCGTTCACCCCGACGACATAGCCCTCCCTGCCGTGTTCGACGATCTCGGGCAGCCCGCCGACGTTGGTTACCAGCAGGGGCGTCTCGAAATGATAGGCCAGTTGGGAAATGCCGCTCTGGGTGGCCGATTTGTACGGCTGCACCACCAGGCTGGCGGCGCCGAAGTAGTACCGCACTTCTTCGTTGGGAATATAATCCGGCCGGAAGATCACGCGGTCCTCAATGCCTTCTTCCCGAATGGCCTGCCGGTACGGCTCATCGCTGCCGTAGAACTCGCCGGCGACAATAAGCCGCAAGTTCAGCGCCCTGACGCGTTCGTCGCCCAGGGCCCGCAGCAGAAGGTCCAGCCCTTTGTACTCCCGGATGAACCCGAAAAACAGGAGATAAGGATGTTTATCCGGAAGGCCGAGCCGTTTCAAAGACTCTTCCCGCGAACATACCGGCCCGTAATTGTCGAAGATCGGGTGCGGGATATAGGCCAGCGGCTTGCCGGGGGCGAACCGCCGGATGTCCTCCCCGACCGAACGGGACATAACGATGAAGCCGTCCACCGCGCCGATGAAATACCGGGTCAGCGCCTGGTCGCCCGGCCGCCGTTCATGCGGGATGACGTTGTCGGTGATCGCCATGGTCCTGGTGCGCCCGTTGCCTTTGGCCAGCCGGAGGATCGTGCCCATCGAAGGCCCCATAAAGGGCAGCCAGTAGCGGGCGATGACCAGGTCCGGCGCTTCCCGGCGCAGGCGGCGGCCAACCTTCCACCAGTTGAGAGGGTTAACCGAGTTGACAACCGGGAGGATCTCCAGCCCGGGCGGCGGCGGGCCGTCCACATACTGTGTCTTGCCCGGGAAGAGCAGGAAAGGATACTGCAGGCGGAAAGAATAAATCCGGACGGCATAGCCGCGCTCCTGAAGCTCCTGCGCCAGGCGCTCCGTCGAGGAGGCGATCCCCCCGCGCAAGGGGTGGGCCGGAGAAAGAAGAACGATGCGTTCCAATTTTTTGGCCACAAGATAGAAAGGTGCGGGCAGAGAAAGGGCATAGCCCGGATAAGTTTTTGGGGAAAGGGCCGTGGATCATAAACATTCACTTTATTCAAATAAGTACCTGGACACAAATAATGTTACATAAAACCGACTTTAAGCCCCCGGATATTCAGTCATTCACTCATTCATTAATTCAGTCCATGTACTTAGTAGCCGATACATACAAGTTTTGCGGGGCGGCTTGCGTTGTTTGGGATAAAATTTTTCCGGATAAAGAATGGGGCCGGGGTGAAACCTGTGGCCCCGCAAGCGGTTAAAAAAACTAAAACCAGATATGCAAAGGACCTTATTGCGCATTTCATTGCTTATGCTTTTCTTTTCCGTGCTGCCCGGCTGGGCCGGTGCGCAGAAGATCAGCCGTTACCAGCGCAGGATCGAAGAGCACCGCCGTGCAGAATGGCCCCCGGAGCAGTCTTACCCCCGCCTTTCCCTGGGGTATACCCTGCAGAAAACGTTTGAGCGCCACTGCGAATACTGTGGTTTTGAAACGCCGGACGGGCGTCGCGATTACATCCCGCAGGACATCAGCAAGTTCCTCGGGCGGCGCGGCCTGCGCACCAAGGTAGAATCGGCAGACATCCGGGGCGGCGGGCTGTTGTACTACATCTTTACCGGAGAAGACATCGGGAAGTCCTTCGAGTACCTGGCCTATGCTCCCAGCCGGGTGATGCGCCTGAACAGCGTCGAGAACCAGTTCGCCATCAACCCCGACGAGAACTTCGACGCCTACATCCTGCACAAGACCTGCAGCGGATACCTCAAGGCCGCCCTCGACGCCGGCATTCAGCCGCCCTACGCTTCCTTCCGGGCGGCGCTGGATACTGACAGCCGGCGGGAGTCTTCCGTGCTGGCCCTGTCCGGCGCTTTCGTTTCCCCCTTGCATTACATCCTGGCCGCCAACGACTACCGCACTACCGAATTCATGATGAAGTTGTGGCGCTTCTACCAGGAGAACCCCGAATTCGTCAACAACGCCTACTATCTCCGCGAATTCGAAGGCGTGATGATCAAGCACATCACCTCCTCCGAAGAAAACTACCGGATCGAGACCGAAGGCGGCCTCAATATCAACGCTCCGCTCTCCGCCCGCCTGAAGGCCAGCTTCGCCCTGGGCAAGGGCGGCCGAGGCGCCTTCTTCGGCAACGACTGGGAAACCATCATTTACACCGACTTCGAAGGGCCCTACCAGAAGAGCAAGCTCTTCTCTCCCCTACCCTCCCCGGAAGAGATCAGCCGCTACCTCGAAGGCACCAAGCTGGCCTTCCAGAAAGCCCAGGACCTCCCCCTGATGATCGAAGGGGTGGAGCACAAACACTTCCTCATCGTCGAAGGTATTCCCGATAATATGGCCGACAATTTCTGGGTGATCGAAAACGTGCAGCCCGGCGTATACGAGGGCACCCCCTCCCTCTTCGCCCAGCCGTACCGCGACAGCGAATCCGGGGCCTCGGGCTGCCGCTTCACCGTCAGCGGGCGCCCGCTGGCCAGCAACTTCCGGGGGCCCATAGAGCAACGCCCCGGCAAGGTCAACGTCCGGTACCAGATCCGAAGCAAAGAACCGGTGAACGGCCAATACCTGGTTTTCGATATCGACGAAGAGATCCAGACCAGCTCCCACCCCATCGCTGCCGTCAGCGAAGGCGCCTTCGACCTCAGCAAAAAGGACGGCTGGAACTTCGCCTTCCAGTGGAAATTCGCCATCGACATCGAAGACCGCTACAACCCGGTCAACTTCGACGCCCAGCCCTATATCGGCAACCTGCTGGTGCGGCGCAGCGACAAGGAACTCAACGTCCGCATCGCCAAAGTCGAGCCCGACCTGGACCGCAAGCGGTTCTATGTCACCCTGGAAACCCAGGAGTCCTTCCCCCTGGAGCGCATCGACCATTCCAACATGCTTTCCTACAACCTGTCGCTGGACGTACACCTGGAGAGCCGGCGCTCCTCCGTCAGCTCGGTGCGGCCGGTGAAGAGCATCCTGAAGTTTCCGGCCATCAGGCCGAAGGAGGTGCCGCAGCCGGCGACAGCGGAGGCGCAGCCGCCGGTGCCGCCCTTGCCGGGTGCGGGTACGGGTACGGAAGGGCAGGCGCCGGGAGGGGTGGCGGGAGATGGGAATTAGGGCTGTCCATCTAAGTATTCTTTATGGCTTTGTTGCATGAATATCTGCCGGTTCATTATTTACAACCAAGCAATGACCATGGACGAACTGAAAAGACGATTGAAAGAAATATCGATTGAACACTACAACGAAATCACCCGCCAGGACAACATGCACAAAGTCGGCCTGGCCCTGCAGGACATCCTCTCCGAGTACGGCCTGGGCATTGCTCTCATGGTGGCCTACCTCCACGGCCTGGAAGTAGGGCATATCCCCACCCGGTTGAATGGCGCGAACGGGAAGCCCGTTCCGAAGCCCTACGAAATGATCCACGAGTCGGGCAAGGACGAATTCAAATTCGTCCGGGTGGCGGCACGGGAGATGCGCAAGAATACGAATGAGCTGAAACGGCGGGGAATTATGAACAAAAAAGCCGACCCGGCCGAATACATTTACCACGAGGACGGCCTGGTGGGCGTCTTCAGCTTCAACCTGCCGCAGTTCAACGCCACCGCTGAGGCGCCCCTTGAAAAACCGGACATCGTAAAGATCCTGGATCACCTGCACCATATCGGCATCCTGATCCCGGCTAATGTGCACAACCGGCAAATCCAGTTCAAGGATGCCGGCGCTCAGGAAACCATCGCCAGGTCGGGAGACAGGGTCTATGTGCGGTCGGAGCAGCCCCTGCCCAACGCCAGCCAACCTTTTCTGCCGCAGGCATACGACACCAAAACCATAAACCAGTTCATCCTCAATTCCATCCGTTATAAGGGGCCGTGCAATTACTGTTCCATCCGTACGCTGAACCCGCTGGAGGCCACTATACACTCCACGCCCCGCGACATCCAACGGGAGCCGGAGGGCAAGGCCCGGTCTACCGTCCGCAACTACCAGTTCGGGTTTACCTTCGCCCCGTTCGGCGACCCGGAAACCGCCTGTCATTTTCTCGGCTGGGACTTTCCCCACATCCACGAGCAGGTCATGAATATGGACCCGCAGTGGTATTCCTTTGCCGACCTGATCACCCTGGTGCGGGTCATCAACCTGGATATTGAGAACTTTTGCCAAAAAAACCACATCAAAGACATCCCCACCGTCAGCGGGGTGTGCAACCACTGGGCGGGCAACAGCATCTACCACCAGCATTATCAGTTTTTTCACCTGCCGGAGCTGCCTGTCCTTTCCAAAAAACTGGGTACCCGTAAGGTTGCCGGGAAGGAAGGCGTCGAGGTGTTCCGCCTGGAATGGGGCATGCCCGTTTACGAGATCCGGGCCTCCGTCCGCAACCGGGAAGCAGCCATACTGGCAGCGGAGAGCGTAGCCCGGTTATGGGAGCAACTCAACGATGAGGTTGGAGAGGAGGAGCGCTATGACCTATCATACGGGAACGGGATCAAGATCAAGCAATACACCCAAAACACCTTCGTCACCATAGAAGGGGAAGAACTAAGGGCCCTCTTTGTGCCCCGGCACCGGTCCCGGCTGAACGCAGTGTATAAATTGAAAGACAGAAACAAAGAGCTTCAGAAAAACAACCTGGGGGTCCTGGAAACCCTGGGCTATTTCATCATCGACGACAAAGAAGAGTTCGACCTTCTAAAAGAACTGAGCCCTTCCGAAAGAAATGCATGCGCCCGCAGCTGGCTGGCACAGGTTACCCCGCCGTACGACGAGGCGGCGTTTGAAGCCCGGCTTCAGTAACTGAATGCATAATTTACAACTCCTTTACATCAATTTACATCTGGCAAAGCCGGTGGGGATTACTTTGTCCTATCTTGGGCAAAACAAATTTACCCATTCATGAGCGAGCCTAAAGTATTCCTTCCATTTCAATTTCTGCTTTTCTCTCTTGTTTTCATCACTTCTTGTTCAGGGCCAAACCCAACAGGCCTGCCCAAAGACAGCATTAAACAAATAGGAAGTAAGCCGCACGCTGACGCACTGGATCCATTCGAGCAGCAATACTATAACCTTGCAGGTAAGTGGACATCAGTCAGTTCGGACAAGAAGGCATTCGGCACTTTAGAACTTTTCGAAAATGGCGATTACCTGCTAATGGAAAATGGGGATAAAGGCAGTGGTAAATGGCGTATTGTTGATGTTCATCATTTATCCTTGGGCGATCTGAAATATAGGTTCTTTTTCAAAGGGGAAAACCTTGTTTTAGTTGGACAGGAAGGTAAATACGAGCTTGCCAAACAAAATGCCGGGGGGTCTGACATTCAATCCATTCTCAACTCCGACACCCTGATAAGCCCATTTGTGCGCAGGATATTTCAGGATAAAAGCGGTAACCTGTGGTTCGGAACTCAAGGCGATGGGACCGCCCGCTACGATGGAGATACGCTCGAATATTTCTCCGTCAATGAAGGCTTCGGCGGCGTGGTGGTAAGAGCAATTGCCGGGGATGCAGCCGGCAATGTTTGGTTTGGTACGGAAAGGGGGCTGACCAAGTATAATGGAGCAGCATTTACCAATTATACCGAAAAAGATGGCCTGGCCCATAATGATGTCTGGAGCATGGCCATTGACCGCGAAGGCATAATCTGGATAGGTACTTTGCGGGGGGTAAGCCGTTTCAACGGGGAAGTATTTACGCCCTTTGGCCTTCCTGAAGCTGAGCCTGACCCCAACCGGGGCGTTACCAGTTCCAGAATAGTCCATAGCATCATGGAAGACCGCCATGGAAAAATGTGGTTCGGCACCAACGGAGGCGCCTATATCTACGATGGCAGCCTGCCAGGCGGTCAGGGAGGCCCCTTAACCAATATTTCAACCAAGGACGGCTTGCCGGATAATAGTGTCAATGATATTCTGGAAGATAAGGACGGAAATATTTGGTTTGCTACTCATTATAAGGGAGTTTGTTATTGGGACGGAACATCATTCACCAGAATACCCACCAAAGAAAGGGATAGTGGCACTGAAGTATGGAGCCTGTTTGAAGACCATTCCGGCAACATCTGGTTTCCCATTGAAAGTTTTGGCGTGTACTGTTACAATGGAGGATCTGCCATCAATTTCCATGGAAAGGACGGCCTTGCCAGCGGGGCTATACAGTGTATTTTTGAAGACAAAGAAGGGAGAATCTGGCTGGGAGGCTGGATGGGGCTCTTTTGCTATGGCCCTACGACAAACTCAGGGCAGAGGCCCGGGCCGGGTGGAAAATCCTTTTTCATGGTTACGAAGTATGGCCCCTGGCCGTGATGCCTCAAAGTCGGAAAGCGGAAGGCGGAATTTTTCGATCCGGGTGCTGCCAAGATGGTACTGAGGATGCTTCCATTATAAAAAATGAACCTTTCTTAACAAAAGGAAGTCTGGAGTTGAAGCCTTTCCCATCCTGAAAGTTTTCTATCTTTCCTACCGATGCGCATAAAAGCAAAACACCGGTTTTTTCTGTTCCTCCTGGCCTTACCCCTCTGGCTCCCGGCCCAGCCCTTCAACTTCCGCAACTACACCGTACAGGATGGCCTGGCGCAGTCCCGTGTCAATACCCTGCTGGAGGACAGCCGCGGCTACATCTGGATGGGTACGGAGGGCGGCGGCCTGAGCCGTTACGACGGGCGGCGGTTCCAAACCTTCACCTCGCGCGACGGCCTGCCCGGCAATTACATTACCGCTCTTTACGAATCTGCGGACGGCTTGCTCTGGATCGGCACACAGAACGGGCTGTGCCGGTACGACGGACTGTCCTTCCGGCCCCTTCCCCCGGCCTTCTCCGCTGAAGTCCACGCCATTACCTCGAGCGGGCCGGACACCATCTGGATCGGTTCCTCGTCCGGTTTATTCATCTATACTGTTGATACGATCCCACCCGAACCCATCGGTGAACGCCCTGCCTATTGCCTGTGGAGAGAAGTCCAGCGCCTCTGGATGGGCACGGACAGGGGAATAGCATGGCTGGAGAAAGGGCAATTGATCCGCCCCGAAATGCCGGCGGCCCTGGCGCAGGCGCAGGTGAGAAGCATCACTCAGGACAGCCTGGGGCAGTTCTGGATCGGCACCTACGGCCGCGGGCTCTACCGCTACGACGGGCAGTTTCACCTGGTTTATCAGAATGTCAGCAACTTCATCCTCTGCCTCATGCCGGCTTCCGACGGCCGCCTCTGGGCCGGCACCCTCAACGCTGGCCTGATGAGCTGGGCCCCGGATGGCGATTCTTTCGAACAGCTGACGGAAGCCGACGGCCTGTGCAGCAACCACATCCGCGCCGCAGTAGAAAGCCGCTGGGGCGACCTGTGGTTCGGTTCCGGCAACAACGGCGTCAGCCAGTACTCCGGCCAGCAGTTCGTCCACTTTACAGAAAGTGACGGGCTGCCCGACAATTATGTCTATGCCCTGGCTGCCGATACCGCCGGGCAGTTGCTGGTTTCCTGCGGGCAGGAGGGCATCGCCCGCTACAATGACACTACCTTTCAGCTCCTGGCGGGGTTCAGCGGCATCACCGTCCGGGCCCTCATCACCGACGACAGCAACCGGGTATGGGCAGGTACTGAGGGGCGGGGGCTTTTCATTTTCGGCGATACCGTCGTTTATAACATCAGCCGGGAGGACGGCCTGAGCGGCAACTGGGTGCGTGCCTTCGCCCGCGAACCATCGGGCGCCCTCTGGGCAGGAACCGCCGACGGTGGCCTTTCCCGCATTAGGGTAGATTCCTTGCCCGACAGCCTGCAAATTCAAACCATACGGGAGGAAGACGGGCTGGCCGACCAGCGTATCTTTGCCCTGCTGCGCGACAGCCTGGGGCAGCTGTGGTACGGCACGCCAACCGGCCTGGGACTGTGGGCAGATGGGCTGAACCGTTTTTTCATCACTACTAAAGAAGGCCTGCCTCCGGGCAACATCCGCTGCCTGGCGCAGGACAGCACGGGCTACGCCTGGGTAGGGACAGCCGGCGGCGGCATCGCCCGCATTCAGTGCCAGGAGGATTCCTGCCGGACCACTCCCGTGGAAGGGCTCACGTCCAACAACATCTACCTGCTGGCCTGCGGCCCCGACGGGCAGCTGTGGGCCGGCAGCCAGCTCGGCCTCGACCGCCTGACGCTGGATGCCGAAGGCAACGTCAAGGCGATTAAACATTTCGGCAGGGCGGAGGGCTTCTCCGGCATTGAAACCGCCCAAAATGCCGTACTGAAGGACGAACAGGGCAACCTCTGGTTCGGTACTGTCAACGGCCTGATGAAATACAACCCACAGTACAGCCTTACCAACCCCATTCCTCCTGTTTTGCATTTCACCGACATCCGCCTCTTCTACGAGTCCCTGGAAAATACGGCCTACGCCTCTTCACTCGGCCCCTGGCACCAGTTGAGAGACTCCCTGGTATTGCCCTACAACCAGAACCACCTCGAGTTCGAATTTCTGGGCGTCAACCACCCCAACCCGGAAAAGGTTACTTATCAATGGAGGCTGCTGGGGCAGGAAGCGGAGTGGTCGCCGCCTTCCCCGCGCAACAACGTCACCTATTCCAACCTGCCACCGGGCGCCTATACCTTTCAGGTGCGCGCCTTCAACGAAGACGGCGTACTGTCGCCTGTCCCGCTGAAAGCCAGCTTTGCCATCCAGCCGCCGTTCTGGGCTACGTGGTGGTTCCGCACCGCCGCCATTGGCGCCGGGGCACTGCTGATCGCGCTGTTCGTCGGGTGGCGCATCCGCCGGGTCCGCCGGCAGGCACAGCGGGAGCGGGAGCGCCTGGAAATGGAAAAGCACCTGCTGGAACTGGAGCAAAAAGCCCTGCAGTTGCAGATGAACCCCCACTTCATCTTCAACGCCCTGAACTCTATCCAGAGCCTGATCGTGCAGCAGGACCAGGCCACCGCCCGCCGCCTGCTCAACCAGTTTGCCCGCCTGATGCGCGCCATCCTCTACAATTCCCGCAAAGCGCTGGTCAGCCTGGAGGAGGAACTGACGGTGCTGCGCAATTATCTCGACCTGGAAAGCCACATCCGGGGCGGTTTGTTCAGTTATGAAATCCACCGGAGCGACGGCCTTGAAGAGGATAGTGTAATGCTGCCCCCCATGCTGCTACAGCCCTTCCTGGAGAACGCCATCCGCCACGGCATCGCACCGTCGGGCAAAAAAGGGCATATCGAGCTGGCTTTTCAGCGAAAAGGCCCTATTTTGGAGATCACCATAAAGGATAACGGTATTGGCATTGAAGAGAGCCGCCGCCGGAAGAAGGACAGTGGGCATCAATCCACTGCCCTGCAGGCCATCCGCGAACGGCTGGAGGTTTTGGGTAAAGAACATGGCATCAGCCAGCCGCTGGAGATCAAGGAGTGGAAAACGGAGAGCGGGGAAACAGGAGGGACGGAGGTGGTGGTGAGAGTGAAGTTTGTATATTGATGGGCTATCCGTCTAAGGTTGGACAAAGGTTGCTGGGGCTGTGTACGGTGTACGAACCCAGCGGCGGTCCTAAGCTGTGTACGATGTACGAAGCCCCACCGCCCTGTCCAACGTCAGAATGGTAGACTATTGATGTAATGCTGAATGAATAATGCCAGCAATCGGCCATTGCCATTTTTTCCGCGTACCGTACATGCCTCAGGTTCCTGTCCGGCTACGTACACCATCCATGCCCGGCTTGGCCCGTACACCGTACACGTCATCCGATATCATCCTTTTTATTAGAGCAAACCCAAAATTTAATACGCACGTCTGACATAACCATTAATCCAAACGCTATGCTCCGCGCGATCATCATAGACGATATGCCCCAGGCAGTACAACTCCTGCGCGCCGACCTAAACGAATACTGCCCACAGGTGGAGGTCATCGGCGATGCCGAAGGTGTCGTCAGCGGGGCCCGCCTGATCAAAGAGCTAAGGCCCAACCTCCTCTTTCTGGACATACAGCTCCAGGACGGCACCGGCTTCGACCTGCTGGAAATCCTGCCCGACAACCTGGATTTTCAGGTCATCTTCACCACCGTTTCCGACGCTCACGCCATTCGCGCCTTCCGCTACGCCGCCATCGATTACCTGCTCAAGCCGCTCGACCCCGGGGAGCTGAAAGAAGCTGTCGGCAAAGCGGCACAATTGGTGGGGCAGGAAGAAAAAGACAAGGTCGGCCTGCTGCTCGACGCCGTGAAACAACCCAATGCCCCGCGCCGCATCGTCCTGCATACCCAGGAAAAGATACAGGTAGTGAATGTGGAGGACATTGTCCGCTGCGAGGCCAGCAGCAATTACACCACCTTCTATTTCACCGACGGCAGCAAGCTGCTCGTCTCGAAAACCCTGAAGGAATTCGAAAAGCTCCTGCAAGATCATCCTTTCCTGCGCGTCCATCAGTCGCATTTGGCCAACCTGCAGCACGTCAAAGCTTATCTCAAGGCCGAGGGCGGCTACCTGCAGATGCAGGACGGGGCGTTGGTGCCGGTCTCCTTCCGCAAGCGGCAGGCGGTGCTGGAGGCGCTGGAGGGGTTGGGGTGAGGGAGGGGTATGGGTTTATGTGTTTATGGGTGTATGTGTTTATGTTTACCCGCAAAGACACGGGGACTGTTCCGCTGTGCTTTTTGCTTTTTTCCACTGCAGGAAACGCGGCGCACGCAGACCTGCCCGCCTCGCCTGCGTCAGTGTTCGACTGAACTTACGCCGAAGCCGAAGCCAGCCTGACAGGGCGCACAAGCCCTTGTTATCCAGTGCGTTACTCTGCGTTTCTCTATGCTCTCAGCGGTTCAGGAAATTCACGGAGACACAGTTTTCTGAACATCCCCTACACTTCAACACATAAACACCTCAACACATAAACACCTCAACACATAAACACCATTTCCTCAACACCCATCCCACTCCTCCACGCTCGCCACCTTGCGCACCACTTTCCCTTCCTCCGGCGCCTGGCCCATATACAGATGGTAAGTGGCGGAATATTCCGATTGAGGCGCCATAAGCATGAAGTCCGGCCGGCCGTCCTGGTTGAGGTCGCCTTCCCAGAAGAGGTAGGCGGGTTCCCAGAGGGGCTGCTCTTCGGGCACGGAGTAGATCAGCTGGTCGCAGGAGGAATGGGTAGGGAAGGAATAGCAGGAAGCCTCAACCCGGTAGCCCTGGTATATGGAGTAGCCATCCGGACTTGTAGTGTACGTACCGTACACCTTGAGCTGGTACTGCTCGGTGGCGGTGTTGTCCGTCCAGCAGACCGGCCGGGACATGCCCGGGTAGAGGGCTTCCGTTTGCGGGCAGAGGTCCGGGTTGCTGTTGATCCGCCCTTCCGGCAGGGGGTGAATGGCGCCGATGAGCATAAAGGCATCGTAGCGGTGGGGCTCGGCCACGGCCACGAAGTTGCCCAGCTCGGGGTCGCGTTCTATATGTACGTCCACCCGCCACAGGCTATCCCCTTCGTCGGTGCTGAAAATGCCGTACCAGTGGAGGTTGGGCAGGTGGGCGGGGGCCGCTCCCCAGGGCAGCAGCAGTTCGTAGCCGGCGGTAAGGTAATCACGGTGCATGTAACCTTTGTAGGCGCCATAGCTCACTTCCAGCCAGTCGCCAGCATGGCCGGGTTCGGCATTGGTTACCCGCACGGCCGATCCGTGCTCCGCTACGGCCAGGATGGCGGCATCGGCATGTGGTTGCTCCCGAAGGTTAAGGGCGGAAGCCGACACATACAGCGTTTCGGGGAGGGTATGCTGGGCAAATAGAGATTGGGCGGTAAGGAGAAGGGCAATCAGCCCGAGTGCTGTTCTTTGGAGCGTTTTCATGGTAATGATTTTAATGAGCTTATAGGCTTGACAAGTTTCCAGCACGCTTCCGCCGGGTAAACTTGTCAAGTCTTCAAAAGCATGGTGATGTTGATACATTCAAATAAGCAAAAAGCCATCTAACAATTTAACCATCAATCCTTCAGTCCTCCTCCCTTGAGGAACCCACCCAGCACGCCCACGTCGTTCCCGGACGGCAGCACGGCGATCTCTACCTTGGAAGCCAGTTCCCGGTTGACCAGGAAGGAAGCGTAGGTGGGGTTATCCTGGCAGAGGCGGGCCAGTTCCAGTTGGTTGTCGAAGTCGACGCGGGCCATTTCTTCCTGGCGCTCAATGTCTATCTGCATGCGCTCGCGTTCTTTTTCCAGCTCGGCTTTGGCCAGCAGGCGTTGTTTTTCGGCTTCGGCTTCCGCCTGGCGCCTGGTGATCTGGGCTTCGGTTTCCGCCTTGGCCAGTTCGCTCTGGCGGCGGCTCTTTTCGGTCTGGGCTTTGATGTCCTGCAGGCGCCCTTCGGCTTCCGCTTTGGCGATGGATACCTGTCCGTCGGCCCGGGCTTTCTTGCGTTCTGCTTCGGCGGCGGCGATGTCGATGGCGTTCTGCTGCTCGATACGGGCCAGCTCCTGCTGCCGCAGGCCGGCTTTTTCCATCGCCTGGGTGAAAGTGGCGGGGAAGATGATGTCGGAGAGGATCACCTCTTTCATCCGTACGCCGGGTTCGCCGGCTTCTTCCAGCAGAGCGGCCTTCAGTTCGTCGATGTAGCGCTCGCGCTGGGTAGAGAAGACGGAATCCACACTCGCATAAGTATTGGAAATGCGGCGCAGGGCTTCCGTCGCCCGGGGCTGGAGGATACCCTGGGCGAAATGTTCCTCGGAGGGGAATTGCTGGAAGAAGGTTTTGGGTGCCTCCACTTTCCAGCGGAAGGAGATGTCGAGGGACAGCGGTACGCCGTCGCCCAGGCGGATTTGCGTAAAGGTGAGAGAGGTCACCTGGTCGTGATAAACAACGGGGGCCGGTTTGGCAGTTTCAGCTTCTTTTTTCTTGCAGGCAACCGCCGGGAGGGTTGCCAGGAAGAGGAGGAGGAGGAGGTACTTGTTCATGCTCCTTGCTTTTGGGTTGAGTAATTTTGTTGTCAACCCAAAGATGCAGGGGGTATGCCTTAATTGCCGGGAGAATGAGTATCCGTCAGCCAGTGGGGAGTTTTCGTGCGGGATGGATTATAAGCAGCCACTTGAAAGTGGCCGCTCCGGATCACCGCATCTGCTTATAGGCATTGATCAGGCCGTTGGTAGAAGAATCGTGGTTGCCCACCTTGCCGTCTCCTTCCAACTCCGGCAGTATCTTTTTAGCCAGCTGTTTGCCCAGTTCCACGCCCCACTGGTCGAAGCTGAAGATGTTCCAGATGACGCCCTGCACGAAGATTTTGTGTTCATACATAGCGATGAGGCTGCCCAGGGCGCGGGGGGTGAGCTTCTGCAGCAGGATGGAGTTGGTCGGGCGGTTGCCTTCGAAGACTTTGAAGGGCAGGAGGAATTCGATCTCCGCTGCCGACTTGCCCTCTTTTTCCAGTTCGGCGCGCACCTCCTCGGCCGTTTTGCCCATCATCAGGGCTTCCGTCTGGGCGAAGAAGTTGGACAGCAGCTTGGGGTGGTGGTCGCCGATGGGATTGTGGCTCACCGCCGGGGCGATAAAGTCGCAGGGGATCAGCTTGGTGCCCTGGTGAATGAGCTGGTAAAAGGCGTGCTGGCCGTTGGTGCCCGGCTCGCCCCAGATGATGGGGCCGGTCTGGTAGCTAACCTTTTTCCCGTCGCGGCCCACATACTTGCCGTTGCTCTCCATATTGCCCTGCTGGAAGTAGGCGGGGAAGCGGTGCATGTACTGGTCGTAGGGCAGGATGGCTTCCGACTCGGCGCCGAAGAAGTTGTTGTACCAGATGCCAATCAGGGCCAGCAGGACGGGGATATTGCGGTTGAGCGGCGTATCCCGGAAGTGGATGTCCATCACATCAAAGCCCTCCAGCAACTGCCGGAAGCGGTCGAAACCGATGGTGCAGGCGATGGGCAGGCCGATGGCGGAGGTGAGGGAGTAGCGGCCGCCGACCCAGTCCCAGAATTCGAACATGTTTTTGGTGTCGATGCCAAATTGGGCCACGCCCTCCTGGTTGGTGGAGGCGGCGACGAAGTGTTTGGCGATGTGGCTTTCATCTTTAGCCTGCTCCAGGAACCACCGGCGGGCGGTATGCGCGTTGGTCATGGTTTCCTGAGTGGTGAAGGTCTTGGATGCGATGATGAAGAGGGCAGTTTCCGGATCCACCCTTTTGAGCGTTTCCGCGATGTGGGTGCCGTCGACGTTGGAGACGAAATGCACGTTCATGCCCGGCTTCCAGTAAGGGCGCAGGGCTTCGGTGACCATCACGGGGCCCAGGTCGGAGCCGCCGATGCCGATGTTGACGATGTCAGTGATGCGCTTGCCGGTATAGCCCTTCCATTTGCCGGAGACGACCTTGTTGGAAAAGGATTCCATCTGCTTCAACACCGCATTCACTTCCGGCATCACATCTTTGCCATCCACCTTGATGGGCATCTGGGTGCGGTTGCGCAGGGCGACGTGGAGCACCGCCCGGCCCTCCGTTTCGTTGATCTTCTCGCCGGAGACCATCTTTTTGATGCTTTCGCCTAACCGGCACTCTTCCGCCAGGCCCAGCAGCAGGCTCAGGGTTTCCCGGGTGATGCGGTTCTTGGAGTAGTCGACCAGGATGTCTTCGAATTTCAGGGAGAATTGCTCAAAGCGCTCGGGGTCTTCGGCGAAGAGTTCTCTCATGTGGCGCTGCTTCAGGAGCTGGAAGTGAGCGTCCAGTTTTTTCCAGGCTTTGGTTTGGGTGGGATCTTGGCGGTTGAGCATGGTTGGAATTTGGTTTGATGTAATAGGGCCAATATCCCGCTTATTTGGAAAAATTTAGTAATGCTTTCTCCTTTTTTTCAACAATTCCCCCTTTGGGAAATTGAGGCCTGAATTCCTGCCACGAAAACACAAAAACACTAAATCCACACTAAGTTTTTATTGGATGCTCCCGGCAATTTTGCCCCGGCTGTTGGCTTTTTCAATCTCGGACGGCCTTTATGCTGTTTTATTATTAACCGGTTTTCTTCAAATCATAAATGTTAGTGGGTTAAATCCGTTGATCCATTCAGCGGACCCCGGCAAAAGCCGGGGCAGGCTCTGGAGGTCCGCTCTCCAGTTGCACCGAAACTTCAACGGATTTAACCCTCTACCATCATAAACCATCGTCATGGCATACTATTTCAGCAAAAAAGTAAAGGGCGACGTCCAAAGCGTTGCCGAACAGGTCAGGGGCGCGCTCAAAAACCACGGGTTCGGCGTCATCAGCGAGATCGACATCCGCAAGACCTTCAAAGAAAAACTGGGGGAAGAGTTTCGCCCTTATCTTATCCTGGGCGCCTGCAATCCTCACTTTGCCTACCAGGCTTTGCAGTCTGAAGACAAGATCGGCACCATGCTGCCGTGCAACATCATCGTCCAGCAGGCCGGCGAAGGGGAGGTCGAGGTCGCGGCAGTAGACCCTACCGCTTCCATGTCGGCGGTGGAGAACAAGGATTTGGGCAATATTGCGCATAATGTGCGCTTGCGGCTGCGGGAAATGGTGGAGGAGTTGTAGGCTATTACTCACCTAAAGTTGCGATTTCGGGGGATTAAGGTTTATTTTTTGGATATTTTCCTATATTTTGGTGTTTTTGAAAAAGTTTTGATTTACTTATTTTGAAGCACCTAATTTAATGCCCTGAAAATATGGGAATACAAGTCCAAAAGATCAGGATCAAGAACTTTCGCTCACTTCAACAAGTAGAGACGACTTTGGGAGAAGTCACCCTATTATTGGGGGCAAATAATTCGGGGAAAACTTCCTTTCTGCGAGCATTATCGATCGCACTAAATGGAGACAGAATGTTCATTGCCCGAGATGACCTTTTCATCAATGGAGAAGGGAAGCTCCCTTCAAGTCCACAAATCAATATTGATTTGAAAATTATCCCCAAAACAGGACAAACCTTTACAGATGAATGGGCACAAGTTTTCGGAGACGACATTCAAATTGATGCTGCCGGAAGTGAGTTCTTTGCTTATCGAACATCAATTGATTTTTCAGCGAACCAGCCAGAAGCCAAAATCCGCCGTTATGTAATCGTTGATTGGGAATCTGATGGGGCTGATGAAAATCAAGAGGTTCGTGCCAACTTGGTGAAAACTCCACTATTTTTCATAGACGCTCAAAGGGACTTGCAGGAGGATTTGAAGTATGCTCAATCTTATTTCGGCCGTTTGGCGTCACAGATAGAATATGATGATGACCAGAAGAAAAAACTTGAAGAAGGCTTAGGCTCTTTGAATTCAGAAGCTGTTGAAAAAAGCCAGGTCTTAGCACATCTCAAAACCACATTGGAGGAGCTGAATAAAACGGTGGCAACAAAAGGCAAAGGAGTGGAGATTACCCCTTTTCCAAAGAAATTGCGCGACCTTCACAAAGGGTTAAAGGTTCATTTCCAGGATGGCGGTTCTGAAACTTTTAGCCTGGAATATCATGGCATGGGTACCAGAAGTTGGGCTTCTTTGTTAGGTTACAAAGCCTTTATTGATTGGATGGTAGAGAAAACGGCAAAGGATGGCGATGTCTTATACCCTGTTTTGGCTTTGGAAGAACCAGAAGCACACCTGCATCCCAATGCCCAAAGACAAGTTTACGGCCAGCTTAAACAAATGCCTGGACAGAAAATTATCAGCACCCATTCGCCGTATATCGCTCCCCTTGCAAGTTTATCCGAATTGAGGTTATTTTACAAAGGAAAAGATTCTACCGAAATCTCTGACTTAACCTCTTTTATTTCCGGAATAACACCAAAAGAAAAACATAATGTTGAAACTTCCATTATGCGCCACCGAGGAGAGCTATTATTTGCAAGGATAGTTGTTCTGTTCGAAGGGTTTACTGAAGAAGCAGCCTTGCCTATTTTTGCATGTTACCATTGGGAATGTGAAGCATTTGAAAAAGGAGTGGCGCTGATACATTGCGGAGGTGGGGATTATAAGTTATATTTACAATTATTGGAAGCCTTGCATATTCCTTGGCTGGTATTTAGTGATTATGACCGCCCAGAAATAAAAACCAAATTAAATTCGGCAGCCACTTCAGTAGGAGTATCTGATATGGACGGGGATAGCAGGTTCATTTGCTTAAGCTCTTCCATTGAAGACTACCTCATTGATGAAGGTTATCGCACTGAAATTCAAGAAGCTTATTTTTCTGTAAAAGAACCCGAATATTCCAATATTGCCAAAAGACAAGCGGAACGAGCCAGAGTTGAAGGGCTATCTCTCCAAGAATTCAAAGAAGACAATCGCGTGAAAAGTTGGAAAGCAAAGATGGCCGCATCTTGGGCACAGTCAATTGTTACCCATTCAAATGAAAATAAACGGTTGCCAGGAAAAATAAAACTACTATTTGAAACAATCGATCAACATCTGAAATAAAAGTATTTTATGCCACGCCAGAATCTTTCACCAGAGCAAGCCGCCATCGTTGACAATTGGGTCAACAAAGGCGGCCCCATGCTTGTAGAAGCCTCTGCTGGCAGTGGCAAGACGCGGGTTCTAACGGAATCCGTGCGTGAGATACTGGAACGAACGCCAAGAGAACGTTTTCGTATACTCTGCCTGACCTTTACCAACAAAGCCGCCGATGAAATGAGAGAAAGGCTGGCAGATGTGAAAGGCATTAAGGAAAGAACCTTCATCGGCACCACTCATGCTTTTGCATTGGAAATCCTCAAATCCCGGCGCCACGAACTTGGATTGGATGATATGCCACAGATTATCGATAAAGAAGCTGACCGTAAAGCCATTCTCACACAAGCTATCCTGTCCAATCCATTATTGGCTCATCATTATTTGCATCTGCCGGATAATAATCTTTACGATAGCTTACCCAAATATCAGACGGATTTTCTAAGCAAATGCCTCACGTTTATAAGCCGTCAAAAACAACGACTTATCTGGCTGGATGAAGAGGTAAATAGCTATCCTGGCTGGACGAGAGAACGCGTACGCATGTACCAGGATTATAATGCACTGCTTCGCAGCCAAAATCTGATCGATTACGACGATATCCTGCTCATGACCTGGCGCATTCTCAGCGAACGGGAAGCAGTCGCCAATTTGTATCGTCGATTATATAAATATGTACTCGTTGACGAAGCGCAGGATTTGAGCTTCGCTCAATATGAGCTCATCCGAACTTTTTGTATCGAGCATATTCAGAACGTCATGCTGGTGGGAGACCCCAAGCAAGCTATCCATGGTTATGCCGGTGCCAGCAGCCAGTTTATGAAGGAACGGTTCGTGGAAGATTTTGAGCTTGGTCCCGGACAGCAAATGCCTATTCAATACAATTATCGCTCCTCTAAAGCCATTACATCCCTTGCAAATAATCTCAGCGGCAACGGGCAGGATAATTCTGAAAATTATTTCTCCGGGAAGATAGAATTTCTTGAATTTTCTGATGAACGGAATGAAGCTGCCTGGATCATTCAAAAAATCCATCAAGTCATCGGAACTAAAGGTGAAGCTTATGATGGAGAATTAACCCTGGATAAAATAGCTATCCTCGGCAGAAACCGGTTCGTATTTAAGGAATTGGAAAAAGCTTTGTCAGTTGATGAAAAGCTGTGTAATCAATTTTTTCTTAAAAGAGGCACGGAAGTGCTGGAGCCTGAATCCAGCACGATGAAGGTTTTCGACCTAGGAACGCGCATTTTGAGTAATCGGCGCGCCTATGTTTACGTCAATCAGCTTTTTGACCTACTGGCAATCAATCAGGAACAATGTCAGTTCCTTGATAATGAAAAGGATAGCTTAGCTCTTTTATCTTCTGCCCTTTCTATCCAGAACAACAGTTTATTGCCGAAAAGCCTTTCAAATGCTTTACTGAGTGCGTGGGAGAAAATTGAAATAGACATTAATAAGCTTCCAAATATATTAGAAGTATTAATAGATGAATTTGCAGCGATAAATGCAGATAATGAACGTTCGCTGGCTCTACAGGATCTCGAAGAATGGCGGGAAGCCTGGACGAAATATGTTCGTTCTGTACCGGCAAATGCGAAATCCATGGCTGATTTCCGGAGGTTCCTGGCCATGGGAACACAAAGTAAAAAGCAAGCCGGCCTCACGTTGGCCACCGTGCATACGGTCAAAGGCCTGGAATTTTACATAGTATTTCTCATAGGTGTCGGCGATGGAACGTTTCCGGACTATCGGGCAGTAGGGAAAAATGAGCTGGCAGAAGAACGCAACAATGCTTATGTTGCTGTAACAAGGGCGAAACGCGACCTGTATGTCAGTTATCCCAAGTTGAAAAAAGCTCCTTGGGGGACCTTACAGCAAGAAAAATCAAGGTTCTTTTCTAATCAACCTTTCCAATCTGTCGAGACACTCGCAAGCAGAGGCTAAGAATTACTACCTTTAAGCCTGTACCAAAGTCCAACATGTCTTGATCCATAACCTCTGGAAAAACCTCTGGATCCGTCGGGCGGCGACTCTTCTGGCCGGCCTGCTCATCTGGTTTGCGCCCGTACCCTGGGGCCTGCGGCCGGAAGCCTGGCAGTTGTTTGCCATCTTCATCACGGCCATCCTGGCGGTGCTGCTCGACGCTTTGTCCATTTTCACAGCTTCCGTCCTCGCCATGGTGATCGCCGTGCTGGCGGGCGTGTTAGCCACCGAAAAGGCGTTCTCCGGTTTTTCGGAGGATTTCATGCTGCTGATCCTTTCGGCCTTCCTCGTTTCCAAAGGAGTTGTCAAATCGGGGCTGGGCAACCGCATCGCTTTCTTGCTGATCCGCCGCTTCGGGCATTCCACTCTCAGACTGGGCTACTGCATCGTGGCCACCGACGCCCTGCTGGGGCCGGCCATTCCCAGCAATACGGCGCGGTCGGGGGTCCTCTACCCGATCGTGCTGCCGCTCTGCCTGGATACCGGCTCCAATCCCGATGACGATACCCGCCGCCGCTCCGGCAGCTACCTGATGATGGTGAGCATAACCAGCCTGACGGTTTCCTCCGCCCTGTGGCTGACGGCTATGGCCGCCAACCCGATCGCTGCGGGGATGGGAGAGCAGTACGGCGTACAGATGGATTTCGTGCGCTGGCTGCTGGTGAGCTCCCTGCCTTCCCTGCTGGCTATGGTTGCTCTCCCCTACATCCTCTACCGCCTCTTCCCTCCCGAAGCCAAAGCCACGCCGGAGGCACCCCTGGCGGCCGGCAAAGCCCTGGAGGCCATGGGCCCGCTGACCGGCAAAGAGCTGATTATGGGTGCCATCTTCGTCAGCATGGTCGCGCTGTGGGGGCTGGCGGGCCTGCTGGGCATCAGCATGGCCATCGTAGCCTTCCTGGGGCTGGCGGCGATGCTGCTCTTCAACATCTTAAGCATACAGGACCTGCGCCGGGAAGGCGGCGACGCGCTGGAAACCTTCATCTGGTTTGCCATCCTGTACGTGATGAGCAGCGCCCTGAACGAGCTGGGCTTCATGTCCACCCTGGGCCAGCAGATCGCCGGCCAACTGAAGGGGCTGAGCTGGCCACAGGCCTACGTGCTGCTCATCCTGCTCTACGTGCTGATCCACTACCTGTTCGTCAGCCAGACGGCTCAGCTGCTGGCCTTGTTCGGGGTATTCCTGGAGGTGGGTGCCAATGCCGGAGTGCCGGTGGGCCTGATGGCCTATATGCTGGCCTTTGCCACCAACTTCTTTGCCGCCCTGACGCCCCAGGCGTCCAGCTCCAATGTGCTGTTCGCCGGCAGCGGATACCTCACCCAACAGGAGATGTACCGGAATGGGGCGATCATCACGGTTGCGAATTTTGTGATCTATATGGTGTGTACGCCGTGGGTGATGTGGATGAGTGGATGAGTGAGTGAATGAATGAGTGGATGAATGAATGAATGAATGAGTGAATGAGTGAATGAGTGAATGAATGAGTGAATGAGTGAATTTTACGTTGCGATTCGTTATACAATTACGCCATGACGAGAAAGAAAACAGGCCAGATCACTTTACACAGGGAAAATACCGTGTTCACTGCCGGGTATTGTTTCTTCCGGGCGGAGCTGCCCGAACTGCTGGCCGGCGTGCCGTTGTTGCATCCCGAGGAAAGGGCCTATTTCGAAACCCTGAAATTTGACCGGCGCAAGACGAGCTACCTCCTGGGCCGGATGGCCGCCAAGCACGCCGTCGCGGAGTTGATGGGCGAAGCAGATTTGCGGTCCATCTGGATCGACACCGGCGTTTTCCGGTTCCCGGTGGTCAAGTACGCCGGCGGCCAAAACATCCAGGTGAGCATCAGCCACTGCGGAACCCTCGGCGTGGCCCTGGCCTTCTCCGAAATGCACCCGCTGGGAGTGGACCTCGAACACATCGATGAAGGCAGGCTGCCCGTACTGGCAACGCAAATCACCGATGAGGAAAAACAAATACTGGCAGCCCTGGGCCTGCCGGAAACCGTCGGCTTTACTTTGCTGTGGACGATCAAAGAAGGCGTATCCAAAACCTTGAGGACCGGCCTGACTATGGACTTCAAGATCCTGACCGTCAAATCCATGAAGTGGGCCGGAAACACCATCGAAACAGCCTATCGCGCGAGCAGCCAATACAAGGCTTTTTCCTGCTACGACAAAGACCATGTGCTCTCTTTTATCCTGCCGAGAAAGACAAAAGTGGATTTGGGAGGCTTCTGGGAGGCGTTTGGGGAAATGGGGTGAGGGTTAACAGCCTGGCCCCCTGGGGCTGTTGGCACTAAATAACGAGACAGTTATTTTCCCGCCGGGAACAAAATGCCGTTGTTTGTTGACCGTTGACTGTTGTTCCCAACTGTTGGCAGCCAATAATTGGCACCAGGTTGATGCCGAAGACCCGACAACCGACAACCGACAACGATCAACGGTGTCCAACGTTAGAATGGCAGCCCGTTTTTTCCGATAAAAACCAGGACAGTTGGCCCCTCTCCTGTCCGGGCCTGACTGGAAGAACCCCTGCTGCTAAGGGATTGCGCAATAATAAGTTACACAGAATAGACGAAGTTATTTTGTGCGCTAACAAGGCGAAAAACGCAGACATAGCGGGGCTACGGCGAGGCTTTTTAACGCAGTTAGCACGCAAAAGAACGAGTCTAAATGGGTAATTTATTTTTGCGCAGTCCCTAAATCAGGCCACCCACCTAAGGGCCTCGGCGTGAGCTCGGCCGAACGCTGGACAGCAGAAAGGGGAAAGCAGAGCGGAGTCGAGGCCAAGCGTGTGCAGGAAGCATGGAGTGTCCAACCTTAGATGGGTAGCCCTAAATCACCCTAAATTATTGCCTGCCAGAACCTTAGTAGTGATTAAAAAATAACTTCACTGTTTGAGGCCCTTAGTTGTAGCTCGTTCAGCAGCCTGACCCCGCTGGAACCCTGACTGGCTGCTTCACTTCACTACAACTAAGGGCCGTGAAGTTATTTTTTAAGGATTACTTAAATCATTATCTTTGCGGCTTTCCATACAAACGAAAGCTATGAACAAGATCAAGTGGTTAGCTATTTTGCTCCCGGCCTTGTCCCTTGGGGGCTGCCAGGGCGAGCCGTCGGCAGGCCAGGAGGAGGTATCAGCAGTACAACCGCCCCTGAAAGAGGCCCTGCCCGGCACCTGGGAATCCGTATCCATCCGGGTGGATGTCAATACTGCCGAAAATACCGACAGCAGTTATGTCTTTGAAGTGAAAGAAGAGGAATGGGCCCAACGCCTGGGTTCCCGCCCCATCCGGTTCTATTTTCAGCCCGACAACAAATACCGGCAGGAGTTCACTGCCCTGAGCGGGGAGGTCGTGAGCGCCACCCGGGGCATGTGGAACACCTTCGGCGACACCCTGATGCTCATCGAACCCAACGCCACCTACCGGTACCAGGTAGCCACCGGCAAAGGCCTGGCAGAGTTCCGCACCATGATGGACTGGGACGGGGACGGGCAGGAGGACGACAGCTATCTGAGCGTCCACCGGAAAATCAGCATTGCTGCGGATTAATAGTCAAAAGGGAAAGAAAACAGGCAGCAGGAAGCCGGCCAGCACTTTTCCCGATGCCATAATATAGCGGTTCTTTGACAAATTTCAAGCGGAGTTCTGCTTCTAAAGCTGTAGCTTTGAGCAAAGCCTGCTGAAAATGACCAGCGCTCAGATTATACCTGGAAAACGATGGATTTCAATCTTGTTATGCCTCGCCGCCCTGGCCGGCGCCACCGCCCAGCCCCCTTCTCCTGAACTGGGCCGGCCGCTGATCCGCCACTTCTTCCCGGAGGAATACCGGTCGGACATCACCTGCACCAGCCTGCTGCAGGATGACCGGGGCCTCATTTACGTGGCCAATCAACGAGGCGTACTGGAGTACGACGGTGCCGGGTGGCGGCTCATCCCCGTGCCCATCGGGCACAGCGTGCGCGCGCTGGCCCAGGCCGGCGACGGGGTGATCTATACCGGAGGCGTGAAGAACCTGGGCTTTCTGGCGCCGGATGAAAAGGGCCGCCTCGCCTTCTTTTCCCTGGCGGATCAATTGCCGGAGGGCCGGCGCGACTTCGGCTTCTTTCGGGAAGCCCTCGCGGTTGGCGATACCGTTTACCTCCGGGGAGAGAAGCTCCTGGTGCAGGTCGCCGGCAAACGTGTCCTGAATACCTGGCCGGTCAACGGCTGGCGCGGCCTTTTTCACGTTGGCGGGAAGATTTATGTCGACCAGCTGCAGCCCGGCCTCACCGTCCTGGAAGGCGGGCGGCTAAGGCTCGTGCCGGGCGGCGAGCGGTTTGCCAACACTCATGTATACGTCATGCTGCCCCTGGAGGAGGGCATCCTGCTCGGCACGATGAGCCATGGGCTGTTCCGGTACTACCCCGGGCGGAGGGGCACCGAAGCTTTCGTCCCCTTCCCTACTGAAGCCGATGCGTACTTTCGGGAGCACCAGTGTTATACCGGCCATATCCTGCCCAATGGCCATATTGCTATCGGGACCTTTACCGGCGGGCTGGCCATCATCAGCCGCCAGGGGCGCCTGCTGGACACCTACCACCGGTTCGCCAGTTTTACCATCCGGGTGATCGAGGATATGATGACCGACCGGCAGGGCGCGCTGTGGTTCACTTCCGAGAACGGCATCTCCCGGGTAGAATTCCACCTGCCGATCACCTCCTGGGGCAAAGAGGCCGGGCTCAGCAGCCTGCTGACCAGCATCACCCGCTTCTCCGGCCAGCTCTTCATTGCCAGTTACAACGACCTGCTGGCCTTCAACCCCGGCTCGAATCCCGACGAACCATTTCAGCACTTTGGCAACCTGGGCCGCACCATCAACCCGACGACCCTGCTGCCCCTTCCACCCATCGACGGCATGGCCCGGCTGATGATCGGCGGCAGTTCCGGCCTGGCGGAAGTGACCAGGGCGGCCGGCGAATGGAAGATACAGGTGATCGATACCCTCCAGAATTCAGAATTCCTGTACCATTACCCCCAATATCCCCGGCGCCTGTACATCCTCAACCGGATCAACAACGAAATCCGGGCCATGAAACTGGAAAACGGCACCTGGCGGGAAGACGGCCGGCAGACGGTTGATGAGCCCACAGTCCTGGAAATCGACGAGAGCGGCCATTTATGGTCCGGCACCTACCACCGGGGAGTCGCCCGCCTGATATTGGGCCCGGAAGGGCAACTGCCGGAGCAGCCTCCGGCATATTACGGCACCGGGCAGGGCCTGTTGTCCAACGATTATACCGCCCCCATTTTTCTCCAGGGGCGCCTCTACTTCCAGTCCGATGCCGGCGTGTGCCTCTTCGACGCCCGGGCCGGCCGCTTCGAGCCGGCCCGGGAGTTGATGGCCTGGATGAAAAAACAGGACGTGCAATATCTGCAGGCTGATAACCGGGACGGGCTGATCCTACTGCAATTTGAAGGCAACCGGTTCAATACCAAAGGATTTGCCTTCCCGGAAAGCCCCGGAAAGCCGTTCGAGCAAGCTTATCAGGTGGATACCGCCTTCCGTAAACGCCTGCCCCTGGCCCTGACCAGCGTACACGCCGACGACGACGGGGTCATGTGGCTGGGTAGCAACCGCGGCCTGTACCGCTACGACCGGAAGCAATGGCAGGCAACGAAATATCCGCTGACGGCCTATATCCGAAAAGCCGTCGCCGGGCAGGACTCCCTGCTCTTCGGCGGATCGCCGGCCCCGGGAAAGGATGCAGAAGGCGGCCTGCGGCTTTCCAAACCCTTAGCTTTCAAGCTCAATGCCCTGTCTTTCAGCTTCGCCGCCCAGGGTTACGACGACCCGGAGAAAAACCAGTTTCAATACTACCTGGAGGGCTTCGACAATAGCTGGAGCCCATGGGCAAACCTCAATAAAAAGGAATACACCAACCTGCCGGAAGGCGCGTACACCTTCCGGGTAAAAGCGCGCGACATTTACGGCAACATCAGCCCGGAAGCCCGTTTCCATTTCTCGATCCTATCCCCCTGGTGGCGTACGCCCCTGGCCTACCTCGCCTTGTCCGCCCTGGCGATGATGGCCTTGTGGCTGGTTGTTCAGTACCGCAGCCGCCTGGACCGGCAGAAGCTCGCCCGGCAAAAGGAACAGCTTGAAAAAGAAAGGCAGCTGAACGAACGGCTCCGGCAGGTCGACCGCCTGAAGGACCAGTTTCTGGCCAATACCTCCCACGAGCTGCGCACGCCCCTGCACGGCATCATCGGCCTGGCGGAATCCCTCCAGGGCAGAGAAACCAACCCTGACAAGCTGGAGGACATCGAGATGATCGTCTCTTCCGGCAAACGGCTGAGCAGCCTGGTCAACGACATCCTGGATTTTTCCAAACTGAAAAACCACGCGATCGAGCTGCAGCCCAAAGCGGTGGACATGCACGCCCTGGTGGATATCGTACTTCGCATCCATACCCCGCTGGCAAAAGGGAAGGACCTGGAGCTGGAAAACAAAGTCCCCCTCCGGGGCAGCATCGTTCGCGGCGACGAGAACCGCCTGATGCAGGTCATGCACAACCTGGTGGGCAACGGAATCAAGTTTACCGAGGTGGGCCATATCCGGGTGGAGGCCCACCGCCGGGACGACATGCTGGAGATTTGCGTGGAAGATACGGGCATTGGCATCCCGCCTGCCAAGAAAGAGGCCATTTTTCAGGAATTCGAACAGGCCGACGGGTCGGAAAAGCGCCTGTTCACCGGCTCCGGCCTGGGCCTGAGCGTCAGCAAGCGCCTGGTGGAAATGCACGGTGGCCAGTTGTGGGTCGAAAGCGAAGAGGGCAAAGGGTCCACCTTCCATTTCACCCTGCCGCTGAGCCGCGAAAAGGCAGCGCCCGATATGGCGCCGCCCGAGCCGGCCTCCCGCCCGGAGCATGCCCCCGGCAACGGCGAACAGGCCCGGCAACTACTGCCCCCGCCGCCCCTGGTCCACGACGAGCGCAGCGAGAAAGTGCGCATCCTGCTGGTCGACGACGAGCCGATCAACCAGCGCGTCCTGTCCAACCACCTGCGGGGCGAACAGTTCCAGATTATCTCGGCTATGAACGGCCGGGAGGCCCTGCAGGCCATCGAGGCTGCCGAGGAACCGTTCGACCTGGTGCTGCTGGACGTCATGATGCCGCGCATGTCCGGCTATGAGGTCTGCCAGAAAATCCGCGAGCGGTTCCTGCCCAGCGAGCTGCCCGTGATCATGGTCACCGCCAAGAACCAGGTCAGCGACCTGGTGGAGGGCCTGGCGGTGGGCGCCAACGATTACCTGGCCAAACCTTTCACCAAAGAAGAATTCCTGGCGCGGGTCAAGACCCACCTCTACCTGCACCGCATCAACGCCGCCACCGGCAAGTTCGTGCCCTATGAGTTCCTCCAGGCCCTGGGCCGGGAGGCCATCACCGAGGTGCGCCTGGGCGACCAGGCCCTGCGCGAGGTGACCGTCTTCTTTTCCGATATCCGGGGCTACACGTCCCTGGCGGAAACCATGAGCCCCTCCGACAACTTCCGTTTCGTCAACGCCCTCAACGGCCGCCTTGGGCCCTTCATCCGCGACAATAAAGGGTTCATCAACCAGTACCTCGGCGACGCCATCATGGCCATCTTCCCCCGCGAACCCATGGACGCCCTGCGCGCCGCCATTCAGATGCAGGATGCCCTGCGGGAGTACAACCGCTACCGGCAAAAGAAACAGCGCCGCCTCATCCGCCTGGGCATGGGCATCCACTCCGGCCCCCTCATCATGGGCATCATCGGCGACCACAAGCGCATGGACGCCGCCACCATTGCCGATACCGTGAATACCGCCTCCCGGGTGGAGAGCCTCACCAAATTCTACAAGGCCAACATCCTGCTCACCGAGGAGAGCCTGCAGCGCATCCCGCAGCGGGAAGGCCTGCTGATCCGCTACCTCGGCAAGGTGCAGGTGATCGGCAAACAGAAAGCCCTCGGCCTGTACGAATGCCTCAACGGGGACGAACCCGCCGAACAGCAGCAAAAACTGGAGGGCCTGGCCCAGTTCGAAGGGGCCGTGAAGGCCTACTTCCGCCAGGACTTCCCGGAGGCCGTCCGCATTTTCGAAGCGCTGCTCCAACGCTACCCCAACGACGGCGCCGCCCGCTTCTTCCTGGAGGAGGCGCGCCGCCTGGCCCGCGAAGGGGCACCGGAAGGATGGACGGGCGTGGTGGAGATGCGGGTGAAGTAGGGGGAGGCGAATTGTGGATGTTTATCTCCCCATCAGGTACCTCCCTCTGACCCGGCCTGGATTGGATTGGCGGGCAAGAGCATGAAATAAAAAAGCCCACTGCTTTTTCAGCAATGAGCTTTTCCCTGGAGCCGCCCAGCGGACTCGAACCGCCGACCCACGCATTACGAATGCGTTGCTCTACCAGCTGAGCTAGGGCGGCAAAATTGCGACAAAACATGTAAGCACGTTGTTTTAAAGGCTAAAAAGCCTATAACACAACCTAACTAAAAAAACAGCAATGCAAAACCGGTTGATTAACAGGTTATTGCATTGCTGTGCAGTCGGGGTGAGAGGATTCGAACCTCCGGCCTCGTCGTCCCGAACGACGCGCGCTAACCGGGCTGCGCTACACCCCGAAATAATATCTGCGTTTGCAGACTGAAAGGAAAAACAGGCAGTTGCTCACTTATGGAGGTTTCGATTTTTAGATTCGAACCTCCAGCTTTCCCGACACCCGTGTCGGGACGCGTTAACCGGGCTGCGATACACCCCGAAGTCATGTAGCTTTTTCCCTTTCAATCCAGGAAAGAACCCGCTTTCGGTTCTTCCAGTTTTTGAGCCTGCGCTCTAATTCCATGGCCTCGGTTTTCTCCAAGCCTTCTTTTGCATACAACAGCGTCCAAGGGCCTTTACTTCTGGTACTTTTGGTTTGGTTGGAGTTATGTTCTTTAAACCTCCGCCCCAAATCATTGGTGTAGCCGATATACAGCCGGCCGCTGCTCTGAGATTCCAGTATATACACAACATACTTCATCTTCATATTCGGATTCGAACCTCCGGCCTTCCCGACACCCGTGTCGGGACGCGCTAACCGGGCTGCGCTACACCCCGAAAGATCGCCTTCTTTAAAAGCGAATGCAAAGTTAGCTAAACCTATTATGAAAATCAAAATCCCGGGTGGAGATTTTTTGGTAAAAAACCGTATCGGCTCGGCGTAAGTTCCAGCGGACTGTTTCTTTTTTTACCCTGCGTTAAAACCTCAAAACACTTTCCGTGTATCCTCCACTGCTTCAACCAGGCGTTTTTTTAGCGAGGCAATCTCTACTTCACGGTTCAAAACAGGAGAATCTGCTTCGAAATCAATGTCCTCAAAATAAGTAAGCCCTTTCATAGGGATCAGGAGGTTGGAATTTGGATACTTTATTTCATATGCTTTAAGCAAGGTATCCAACGGCATGAGCTCAAGAAGAAAGTATACATCGATGAAATCTTTTAAGCGCTGGCCATCTTATGCAGCATGCAAGAGGGTAGAGTGAATGAATATTTCAGTAAAACCCTTGTCTTTGGCAGACAACTGCCTGCTTTGCCGGGCAACGCTCAAAACCTGCTCTTCGCCGTAGTACCGGATCATCTCCCGCCAATCCTCCAACGTCCCCCGCTCGATGACCCGCTCGATGACTACACGCTTTGACTTGCCAAAATCAAATGTGGAAATGTCGTACTCCCATAATAAATGGCGGGAAATACGGGGTTGTTTTTTCGTGCTATCGCTGCTCATGAGTTGTTGCACTATTTTAGTAAAAATAACGAATTTGAGGCTTTGTAGCACTTCTCCCGCCCTTGTTTTTCCGGAAATTCCACGGTGGCAAAAAAACACCGGCCAGCCGCCGGAGCATTCCCACCTTATCTATTTGGGCAACCAGCGTTTTCAAACGGAATACGGAACTCTCGTTCCCTGGAAGGAGATCATTTTTGGCAACAGAACCCGATAAAAAACAGCCCTGTAGTTGCATTGTTCAGATTATCCCTTTATCTTGTGGGCAAGATATGTCCAAAATATTTTTTCTATGCAAACTCTGGAAACAATCGGGCAATTAGTCCGGCGGCTGCGCAAAGAACAAGGCTTGCCGCTTAGAAAAATAGCAGCCAGGCTGGATCTTGACCCTTCCACGCTCAGCAAAATAGAACGAGGGGACAGGTTTCCAACCAAGGATCTCATCAGAAAGATAGCCCAGGCGTTCGGCATGGATGAAAGGGAACTCCTGATCCTCTATCATAGCGAAAAGATCGCCAATGACCTCTACCGCGAAGATTACGGCATAGAAGTCCTCGAAGTGGCCGAGCAGCGGATCGAGTATATTCGCCAAAAGAATACGGTCCAGAAAGACCTTTTTAAATAACCTTCCCAAGATCACTTACATGAATAAGAAATACCGGGCTAAAGCGATCGACCTGTACAGCGGCATTGGAGGCTGGACGTTGGGCATGAAAATGTCTTCGGTAGAGAATGTCGCCTCATACGAATGGTGGAGCGAAGCTAACCTCACTCACAACCTGAACTTTGGCACGGATCACGAGGAAGTGGACATCCGGAAACTCTCCCTGGAAGACCTACCCGAACCTGGCACTGTCGACTTTGTGCTTGGAAGCCCTCCCTGTACCCAGTTTTCCTATGCGAACCGTGGAGGAAATGGAGACATTGCCGATGGCCTGAAAGACATTTATAAATTCCTGGAAGTAGTGAACCACCTGAAGCCCAAATACTGGGCTATGGAAAACGTGCCCAGGGTATCTAAAATCCTGAAGAGAGAGTTAGGGATAGGAGGCCAGCTTTATAGGTTCCGGCATCTGTTCACAGTAAATATAATTGTCAATTCAGCTGATTATGGCGTGCCACAGTCAAGGAAAAGGATGATCGCGGGCGACTTTCCCTTTGAACTGTTTAACGCCTATAAGGCAGTTACTCCTACCAGAACGCTTAAAGCGGTTCTTGACGCTTTGAAAGAAGATGTTGTCACCGATCCTATTTTCGGCATTGAACTTCCGGCCAGCGAAGTTACAGACAATTATTTTGAAGAACCCCTTAGCCCGGAGGAAGAAAGGATAAACAGGGAGGCCAAGACCTACCATCCGGTTTACAATAAAATGAGCTTTCCGGATCAGCTGACAAGGCCTTCCCGGACGGTAACGGCAACCTGCACGAGAGTTTCAAGGGAATCCATTATTGTAAAAGATGAAAGGAACCCGGGAAAATACAGAAGGCTAAATATCAGGGAACGCGCTTTGATTCAATCGTTCCCCATAACTTACCAATTCCACGGCAAGGCCTTCTCTTCCAGGTTTAAGATGATCGGCAATGCAATTCCTCCCCTATTAACCTATTACATTATACAGAGCATGCTGGAAACCCCTGTCGAAGAGCTTAAAGCGCCTTCCGAAGTGGAGTATAAACATAAGCCGGCTTCAATTCCTGCCCCGGTAAAAATGGATAATGCCGGAAGGAAGTACCCTGCTAAAAGGAGTTTTAAATTTGCCATACCCCACCTGAGGTTTGGAAGCGGAGTCCGTTTTGACCTGGCAAATTCCTTTAAAGAAGGCAAGGCGAAATGGGAGATCGAGTTTTTCTATGGGAACTCCAAAAAGATCAAGAGGCTTCCTCTAAATGAAGAAGTCCTTACCGCTACGCTTGAGTATTTCGACTACTCTACCAGAGAAGCAATACAAGAAGAACTCTATTGCCTGGAGCCGCTTTTTGATGATTTTGATCCTTCCATTTTACAAAAAGTATGGTGTAAGAAGCTCGAAGGGCTTCACCCCTTTGAGATCATCGACCAGTTAGGCAAGGTGGTTGAAAAATTGGTCGCCAGGTTTTTCACCGAGCCGTCAGAGCAGTTTTCTGAATTGACTCACGTAATACTCCAGGAAGAGGTCAATCAAAAGCTCGCCAGGCACTCTAACCTCATCATTGCAGGTTTTATAGTCGGCTCCTGGGGGAATTTATTGATCGCCAACAAAAAACCGGCCAACAAGCTGACAATATGAAGATCGGTTCCCAATACTCACACCTGAATGGTTTCGAGTGGATACAATACCACCAGAAAGATATTTGGGAAGAGATCGAAGAGATCATTCAGGGCATCGATGCCAACCAATTCCGGACAAAGATCAGTAAGGAAAAGACCATGAAGGGCAAGAAGCTTTTTTCTCCTTCTGACCTTAATAAGAAATTTAAAGAGGAATTTGAGGCTAGAAATTGGCATGAAAGCAGAACCTCTTATTGGGTAACAGATGAATACAACCTCATTTCCAGAATAATGTCTCTCCCGGAAGAAGAGCAGAAGGAGCAAATCGAATCAGTTGGCAAAACCCCTATCAGGTCTTATAATCAAACCGATTTTGTCAAGAACAGGGTGGCCGTTGAGATTCAATTCGGGAAATACAGCTTCATTGCTTATGACCTCTTCGTAAAACATATGGCCTTCTTTGTTGGGAACTCGATAGATGTAGGAGTAGAAATACTCCCTATGAAATCCATGCAGGCAGAAATGTCATCGGGCCCGGGATATTATGAGGGCGCCCTTTATGACCTTGCCAGACAAGGCAGAGGAGTGCCGGCAGTGCCATTGGTGCTTATTGGGATAGAACCATAAATGCAAACCATAAACCCTCAACATGCCTGCCTCCAATATCCGCGCCGCCTTCATTCGCAACGCCCTCGAGTTTGCCGAAAAGATCAGCCAGCTGGAGGGCGTCCGCCGCATCGCCATCGTCAGGGAGATCACCACGCCGATGAAGAACCCGGAAATCCTCTGCCTGGTGGTGACGGTCAGCGAGGATGCGCCCATCAAGCCCATTGCCGATGCCGGCCGGAAGCTGAAGGGCAGGATGCAGTCCATGCCAACGGCCGCTGGCGCCGACGTCTTCCTCGCCAGCGAAACCCACGAATACCTGGGGCGGACGTGCAGCTACCGGGAGTGCCACCCCCGGGCCGCCTGCCAGGGCAGCCAATGCAACGGCACCTTTGTCAACAACGACTTCCACGTGTTTACCCTGGAAAAAGAGGTTATCCAGTCGTCGCCGGTGGAGGTTTTCCCCCAGGTCATCATCCGCAGCCGTATCCCCGACGACCTGCGCCGGGCCCTGGAGGAACACCAGAAAAAGATGCTGCCGGGAAAACCTGTCGGGAAGCAATACCCCCGCCGCCAGAATACGAACGCCATCGTTACCGACAACTGGTCGAACCCCAACGCCAAAGGCCTGTACGACGCCCAATGGCCGGATGAGCCAGCCACCAAAGCGCTGTACGAAGAAGGGCGGCAGTGCGGCGGCTGCGCTTTCTTCGCCCCTTTCAACGAAGATTGGGGATTGTGCTGCCACCGGGAATCCCGCCACAACCTGGAGACGGTGTTCGAACACTTCACCTGCCCGAAGCAACAGGAGACAGGATGAAGGATGAGAAGGATTTAGGCAGGATAGACAGGATTCTGGAACCGTACAACCACCATACTCAAAAACCACAGCAACATGCAACACTACCTCGCCCAACTCCTGGCAGACCTCCGAGCCGCCCACCACAACCAACCGCCGCCCGTCGACTACCGGCTGCTGCACTCCGAATACAGCCACCTGCCCGACGAAATCGCCTACGTGGCAGAATGGGAAAACGCCCCGGAACAAAGCTTCGAAGAACTGTTCGGCATCCCGGCAAGCGCCTTCCCCCCGGAGGAGAAGCTAACCGGCGAGCAAATGGCCCAACTGGTAGAAGCTATCCTCGAATTGTGGCGGGCCTGGAGAATGGGCACCTATCTGCCGGAAGGGGCGCCGCCCCGCCTGTGCTACCGCGTGCTGACCGACTTCTGGCGCAACGAAAAGATCGACTATAGCTCAACCGGCTCCTCCACCCTGTACCTGTGCAATAACGACATCCCCACCTGCCTGTGGGGCGAGCAATTCTGCGAATGCCGGGACCTTGTGGATGACTGGGACATGGATGATTTTGCCGGGCCGTCGGATGAGGATTCCGGCCTGCCTTTTTGATAAGTTAAAAAAAAACAATAAAACGATGTTTATTTTTAAAAACAAATAATTTTGCATAATTTTGTTTTAAATCTAAGTCCCAGGATCGCAGTGCCAGCAATTCTCGCTTTAGGATGCCCCTAAAATTTATCTGGACTTCGTGGTGAACTCAGTCGAACGCTGAACAGACGGACACCAAGGCACAAAATTTCACTAAAAATTTGGTACTGACAATTATGGTTAAGCAATTGCTCGAAAGACTGCGCCGCAAGCTGGCTGACAACCCGGACTTCCACGGAACCATGTACTACTTCATGGACGTCGCCCATGCCCTGCCGGCCTTCCAAAGGGAAGGGGAACGCTCCCCTCCCGACCCTAAGATCAGGGCCGCCCTGGAGGCATCTGTCGGAAGCCTCCTGAGAACCAAAAAGTTTGCGCTGCTGTACGATCAGGACATCCGCCTGGCCAAATACCATTTCTCGCATGGCCTGTTCCTCGTTTCCGCCAAAGGCACGGGCCTATACTTTTATTTCCACGATATCGAACAGGGCATGATTATGTTCAATGTTCCCGGGCAACGGACCTGGTGTAGCCGGATTTCCGCAGTCCCGATGCCCAGGGGCGGGCTTCCTAACCTGAAACCTTTCGACAAGACGCCGAACTGAAGAATTTTTTCGGAGATTTCCCCGGATACTGTTAATTTGGGCCTGGCTTTAAAATTAGCTCCATGCCCATACCCGCCCGGACCATACAGGAAGTCATCGACGCCCTCGGCCACATCATCGCCACCTGCGAGGAGAAAGGGTCGAGGCAGGCCTATTTCGCCCTGCTGTACAAAAGCATGACCGAGGCCGTTCGGGACGCCATACTGGCCGGCCATTTCGAAGACGGCCCCCGGATGGAAAAGCTGGACGTCCTGTTCGCCAACCGGTACCTGGTTGCCTGGCAGCAGCACCGGCAGGGGCTGCCGGCGACGCGCAGCTGGCAAATAGCCTTCGACGCCGCCGGCGACCACTCCCTCATCGTCCTCCAACACCTCATCCTGGGCGTCAATACCCACATCAACCTCGACCTGGGCATCGCCGCAGCGCTCACCGCCCCGGGTGACGATATCGCCGCCCTGCAAAGAGATTTCGAAAAGATCAACGACATCATCGCCACCTTAACCGGCACCATGCAGGCCAAACTGGAGCGCATCTGGTGGCCCATGCGCCTGCTGCGGCGGCTGACAAAAAACAGGGAGCAAGCTGTCATCGAATTCAGCATCGCCAAAGCCCGGGAAGGGGCCTGGGCCAATGCCAATGCCCTATCGCAAATACTGGGGCCGGCACGCCCGGGCTTCGGCATGGGCTCTGTCGACACCCAGCTCACGCCGAAGTCGGAAGCTTACATCAACACTATGGACGAGGCGGTGGCTGTGATCTCCCGGCGGGTAGCCCGGCCGCGCCGCCGGATCACCAAAATCCTGCTTTCGTTCGTCCGGTGGTGGGAGCCCCGGGAGGTGGGGCGGGTGATTGAGCTGTTGAAATGAGGTTGAGGTTGAGGCTGAGGTTGAGGCTTGCCGGGGGTGATCGATTTTTGAAAATGGATTATACTTGGTTGCAATAGGTTTTGTGCATTAGCCCTCCCCACCCATCAAATCCCCTAAAGGGGAAGTCCACCCACAAATGCACAAAACCTATTGCCGTTGAGTATAATATTCGTGGAAACAATCCAGGAAGGCGATACTTTCTACCTCTCCGGCGAGGGCTGCCGGCAGTTGTGGAAAAAAGTGCCGGTTTTTTCAAAAAATCATTAATTTGGTACCCGACTGTTCAAAAAATCACCCGCAATGCTCCGCAATTACCTGAAAGTTGCCCTGCGCAACATCGCCAATCAAAAGCTGTTATCCTTTATTAACATCTTCAGCCTGGCCCTGGGCATCGCCGCCTGCCTGATCATCTACCTGTTCGTCCGGGACGAGCGCAGCTTCGACGCTTTCCACGCCCGGAAAGGCCAGCTCTGCCGCCTCAACGAAATCCAGAGCTTCCCGGGCACCAACACCCAGCACGTGGCCCTGTCCATGCCCGGCATGGGCCCCAACCTGCAAAAGGACTACCCGGAGGTGCTCAACTTCACGCGCTTCTGGGGAAGAGGGAAAAGGCTGTTCGAAAAGGGAGACACCCGCCTGATCGTCGAAGAGGTGGTGGGGGTAGACAGCACCTTCCTGGAGCTGTTCAGTTTCCAATTGCTGGAAGGCGACCCCACCACTGCCCTCGACGAGCCGTATTCCATCGTGCTGAGCCGGGAGACGGCGGAGAAATTCTTCGGCGGCGGCCGGGCCCTGGGAGAAAGCCTGGCCATGAACGGCAAGCCTTACAAAATAACCGGCATCGCAGAAAATGTGCCGGAAAATTCGCACCTACAGTTCGACGCCCTGCTCTCCATCTCCACCGTCACCCGGGAAAACCCGGAGTTCAACAACGAGTTCGGCTCCAATTACATGGTGACGTATCTGCTGCTGGACCCCGCCGCCGACGCAGCGGCCCTGGAATCCAAGATGCCGGAATTCCTTAGCCGGCACATGCCGCCGGAAAGTTACAACGGGCAGGATGTCAACGATTTCTACGCCCTCTATTTCCAGCCGTTGCCGGACGTCCACCTGGCGTCCATGAACGTCGAACACGACTACCAGAACTACCGCAAGTTCAACGGGGTGTACCTGGACATTTTTGCCGTCGTCGGCCTGTTTATCCTGCTCATCGCCGGCGTCAACTTCATGAACCTGATCACGGCGCGGGCGTCCCACCGCTGGAAAGAAGTAGGCGTGCGCAAGACAATGGGCGCCCGGAAAGAACAGCTGTTTTCCCAGTTCATTGTGGAATCGGCACTGCTGGGCCTGTTCGCCTTTGCCCTGGGCCTGGCGCTCTGTGCCGCTTTTACCCCCCTGGTCAACCTAATGGCCGGCAGGACATTGTCCTTGGGTTATTTTCTGGAACACCCGCTCAACCTGGCCCTGGCGCTCCTCCTGGCGCTGGGCCTGGGCCTGCTGGCGGGCATTTACCCTTCGTTCTACCTGGCCTCCTACCGCACCGTCAACATCCTGCGGGGAGGAGATGTCAAAAGCGGCAGGAGCGTCTTTCGCAGCGCGCTGGTCGTCCTGCAGTTCGGCCTGGCCATCGCCATGATCATCAGCACGCTGACGGTAGTACAACAGCTCAATTACATGAAGAACAAGGACATCGGCCTGAATAAAGACCATATCCTGCTGGTGGACATGAACGAGGAGGCTAATAAAGCCTTCGAAACCATCAAAGAGGAACTCCTCAAGAGCAGCGATATCCAGGGCGTCACCGCCTCCGGCCAGCGGCTGGGCAACAATTTCCACCAATGGGGCTTCAAACTGCGGACGGATTCCATCTTCGGCATGACGCCCAGCAACGTCAATGTGGATTACGATTTCCTGGACGTCTACGGGATCGAGCTTCAGCAAGGGCGCAACTTCTCCAAAGCATATGCCTCCGACAAGGACTACGCCTTCATCATCAACGCGTCCTTTGCCAAAGAGCTGGGCATGGCCGACCCGGTCGGCGTCTCCGCCGGCCACTCCTGGTATCCCGACGATTCCCTGGGAACGATCATCGGCGTGGCGAAGGATTTCAACTTTAATTCTCTCCATTACGATATCAACACGCTGGCCATGGTGGTACACCCGGACTGGGGGTACGACGAGCTGTCCGTCAAGCTCCAGGGAGGCCGGATCGAAGCCGGCATCGCCGAGGTAGAGCGGGTGTGGAACGAGCTGGTCCCCGGCTGGCCGTTCCAGTATTCCTTCCTCGACGAGCACTTCGAGGAACTGTACCGCTCCGACCGGCAGATGGAGGCAGTGGTAGCCATCATGGCTATCCTGGCCATCTTCATCGCCTGCATGGGTTTGTTCGGCCTGGCCGCCATCACTATGGAGAAAAAGACCAAAGAGGTCGGCATCCGCAAGGTGCTGGGCGCCACCGCCGGGCAGATCGTCATGCACCTGTCGAAAAACTTCGCCGGGCTGGTTCTGCTGGCCTTCGCCCTGTTCAGCCCCCTGGCCTTCTGGGCCATGAGCCGCTGGCTGGAAAACTTCGCCTACCGGATCGAAGTAAGCCCGCTGGCTTTCGTCTTCGGCGGACTGCTGGCCCTGGCCATCGCCCTGCTGACGATCAGCTTCCACACCCTGCGCCACGCCCGCGCCAACCCGGCGGAGGCGCTGCGGACGGAGTGAGGAAGGGGGAAGTCGGAAGTCGGAAGTTTACCCGGCCTGGGCACCAGGACGGGCTTGCCCGGAAGAGCGATAGCGAAGACGGGGCGGAAGGTGTCCCGGGAAGGGATAGTCCAATTTTCTGTGTCTCCTGAAAAAGGACCCTTGATTTTCAGCAAACGCGAACAGCGAACAGCAAACAGCGAACGCGAACAGCGAACAGTACCCGGGATGCTTGGCGCTTTTCCATTTTCCGATTATAAATTTAACGCGTCCATCATGAACCTCCCCTACCCTACCCTCCTGGCCTGGTTGCTGCCGGGCACCTATCTCGTCCACCTGCTGGAAGAGTATTTCGGCGGCGAGGGTTTCCCGGTTTGGCTTTCCCGCTTTATGAATGCCGATTTGTCTGCTGCAGATTTCCTGCTCATCAACGGCATTGCCTGGCCGCTGATGGCTGCTTTTGCCCTTGCTTATACCCTGGGCTGGAAAAACAACGTGGTATTGCTGGCACTCTGGACGGTGCTGTTCGTCAACGGCCTGCTGCATCCCTTGTCCTGCCTGGCATCCGGGGCCTATTCTCCGGGGACGTTCTCGGCTGTGCTGCTGTACCTGCCGCTGGGTTTGCTGGCCTTTAAAACGACCCTGCCTACCCTGTCGGACAAGCAACGTTTTGGTGGCATCACTGCGGGGGTTTTGATCCATATCCTGGTGATCCTACTGGCTGTGAATATTTGACTGAGCGCATGTCGCTGAGCGCAGGTTCCGCCCAGCACTTTCAAAGGGCTCACCTTGAGTTCCACCTCGTAGCCTCCGATGGTAGCCAGCCACAGGTGCTTCTCCAGCTCGAAGAGGCCCTCGACGGCGCCTGCCTCCAGGAGTTGTTCTCCCCCGACCAGCGCGCCCTCATCCAGGTGTGATTCCACATTTGTGCTTTCGTGCATTGGTGCATTGGTGGAGGCGCCTACGGGCTGGGTGACCGATTGCTTCCAGGGCCAACGTATACACAAATGCACGAATGCATATATACACGACTCTGCAAGCCCCCTACTGCAAGCCCACCCGGCTCAGCCGCCGCACCGCCTGCATGGGGCGAATGGTGTGGCGTTGCCGCAGGTTGTTGAACCGTTCGGTGTCCGGCAGCCGGGATTCGGCATTCTGGTAGATGACGGCAAAGCGGGCCGGCCCCTGGCGCTGGAGCAGCACCTGTTGGGGGAAGCCGGCTTCCAGGTTTTCGAAAAGGGCCTCCTCGCCGTTGATGGCCGCCAGGGCGTAGGAGGTGGAGGTGGCGGCAGTGCCGCCGAAGTCGGTGCTGAAGTATATTTTGTTGCCTTGCCGGTAGAGCCGCATGTGCTCCCGGGTTTGGCCTTCGTCCTCAAAGCCGGCCTGGCCGGCCAGTTCGTTTTCGCCGGTTTGGCGCCATTCTTCGAAGGCCGGGCGCCCCTGTTCGCGGGACTGCCAGCGGCCTGTCATCCAGGAGAAAGCCTGGAGGGTGACGCCGGCGCTCTCCCCGCCGGGCGTACTGTCGCCGGAAAGGACCAGCTTCTGGCCAGGCGCGCCTTCCGAGATGGGGCGTTGCCGGTGTTCCTGCGCCTGCTGGACCGTCAGGACGGCCCGCAGCTCGCCGCGGTCGGCGTCGGTGAGCGCCAGGTCTTCCACAGCGGCGGGTGCCGCCTGTTTGCCAGAAGCGAGCAACCGGCTCTGCTGCCGCCCCAGGCTCAGCGCCACCAGCCCTACCAGGGTGATGAGCACCAACACTCCGGCCGCCATGCCCAGCATCCGGTGGCGGGAGAGGCGGTTGCGCTGCTGATGGGTGTCCAGGCGGCGCTCCAGCCGGCGCCAGGAGTGGGCTGGCGGCGTCTCGTCCAGCCGGTGCTGGTTATCTTTGAAAAAGTCGAAAACGTCTCTTTTACGCTTCATTTTTTTTAGTATTTGGGTTGGCTGGGTGGTGTTCGCGGTTCGCTTTTTGCGATTCGCTTTTCGCAAGTCGCTGATAACCAGGTGGTGCCTTTTAAAAGAAACAGATAATTTATACTGCTAAACATGGGGGCCAAAATGGCTTTACAGCCACAAAGGCTCCAAGGCTCTAAGACTCACAAAGCAACTTTCTGCTTCGAGTATTCTTAGGGCCCGGAGAATAATAACTTCCCCATTTGATCCGGCTCTTTTTCCGCCAGGCTGCGTTGCTTGTCGGTCAGGTAGCTCCGGCTATCTTCCCTCCTCGCGCCTTGCCTGGCGAAAAAATAGCTCACCTGAAATGAGGAACTTATTTTTCTCCGGCCCCTTAGTGTTTTCGTGTCTTAGTGGCTGGAAAAGCCCCATGACAGTATTCCCATTAATTCAACTTATCAGTCTCCATCATTCCTTCATTCCTTCATTCCTTCATTCCCCCCTCACCCCGCCGCCCCCTCAATCCCCGGGTACCCGGCCTGCTCCAGCAGTTCCTGCAGGCGCTTGCGGGCGAGGATGAGCTGGGATTTGGAGGTGTTGATGCTGATGCCCAGCATGTCGGCGATTTCCCGGTGTTTGTAGCCTTCCAGGACGTACAGGTTGAAGACCGTGCGGTAGCCGGTCGGCAGCTGGTCGAGGAAGGCCAGGATGTCCTGCTCGGCGAGCCGCCCGACCGCTTTGGCCGGGGCGGGGGCGTCGAAATTGCTGATCTCGAGCGTCATGCTGAAATTGTGCCGCCGCCGCAGGGCCATGAGCGCTTCGTTGACCACGATGCGTCGGATCCAGCCCTCGAAACTGCCCTCGCCCTTGTACTGGTGCAGGTGGGTCAGCACTTTGAAGAAGGCCTCGACGAGCACGTCCTCAGCGTCCTCCCGCGTTTTCATATAGCGCTTGCACACCCCGAACATGACGGGCGAATAGCGGTCGTACAGCAGCTTCTGCGCGCGCCGGTCTTCTTCTCTGCAGGCTTGAAGGAGTTCTTGTTCTGTCACGGGGCCTTGTTTCCGGTTGATTACTTTCAGTCTGTTCATACAAGATGCAAATTTTTTGGGAATTGGTGGGTAGGGTATTCTTTTTTCTGTGATTTGTATTTGGGGAAGGAGGGGAAGGTTACCCGGGGATTCATGAGGTTTGATGTGCGATATGCGATGTTTGATTTGCGGGGCCGGGCTGGCCGCTAAACGGCAGGAAAAAACAGCTGCCCCTTCACAAAAAACTGGCACAGCCCTCTGAAAATCCGTATATTTGCGGGCTTTAACGGCAACAAATTTTATTCATTCTCAACCCACGGAAAAATGGTATTGGACAACAACCGCTATTTGCTGAGCGGGGGCGTCGACCCCCTGGAACTGGTGGAGCAGCACGGCTGCCCGCTCTACGTTTACGACAGCGCGATCATCGAGCGGCAGTACAAACGGATAACCGGGGCCTTCAACGTGAAAAACCTGAAGATCAACTACGCCTGCAAGGCGTTATCTAATATCAATATCCTGAAGTTTTTCCGGGAGCTGGGCGCAGGCCTGGATACGGTCTCCGTGCAGGAGGTGGAACTCGGCATCCACGCGGGCTTTGCCCCGCAGGACATTATTTACACCCCCAACTGCGTGAGCCTGGAAGAAATCCAGGAGGCCGTGGAGTTTGGCGTGAAGATCAACATCGACAACATCTCCATCCTGGAGCAGTTCGGCCAGGCCCACATCGACGTGCCGGTCTGCATCCGCATCAACCCCCACATCATGGCGGGCGGCAACCACAAAACTTCGGTGGGCCACATCGACTCCAAGTTCGGCATTTCCATCCACCAGATGCCGCTGGTGCACCGCATCATCGAAGCTACCGGCATCAGGGTCGAAGGCATCCACATGCACACCGGATCGGACATCCTGGACCCCGACGTCTTCCTCTTCGGGGCGGAAATCCTGCTGAAGATCGCCCGGGAATTCCCCAACCTCGATTACATCGACTTCGGCAGCGGCTTCAAAGTGCCGTACAAGGAGGGCGACATCGAGACCAACATCGAAGAGCTGGGCGAAAAGATCTCCGAACGCTTCAACGAGTTCTGCCGCGAGTATGGCAGGGACATTACGCTCATGTTCGAGCCCGGAAAGTTCCTCGTCAGCGAATCCGGCTCCTTCTTCGTGCAGGTCAACGTCGTCAAGCAGACGACCTCCACCGTTTTCGCCGGCATCGACTCGGGCCTCAACCACCTGATCCGGCCCATGTTCTACAATGCCTTCCACCGCATCACCAATGTGTCGAAACCGGCGGGCAAACCCCGCTTCTACACCGTGGTGGGCTACATCTGCGAGACGGACACCTTCGGCATCAACCGCCGCATCGCCGAAATCCACGAGGGCGACATCCTCTGCATCCACAATGCGGGCGCCTACTGCTTTTCGATGGCCTCCAACTACAACTCGCGCTTCCGCCCGGCAGAGGTGCTCATCTACAAAGGCAAGCCCTACCTGATCCGCAAACGGGAAACAATGGAAGACCTGCTGCGCAACCAGGTGGTGGACGCGCCGATATTTGAGCGGGAGGTGGTGGAGTGAAGGGGTGAAATGGGAAATGCATGGAAATGCATGGAAATACATGGAAATACATGGAAATACATGGAAATACGTGGAAATGTAGGGAAATACGTGGAAATGTAGGGGAAATGTAGGGAAATGCATGGAAATGCCCTGATGCCTGTCGCTCTGGGCGGACAATGTATTTCCGTGGTTCAATGTATATCGGAAAGTGTCCCGTAGTGTACGAATATAGAAAAGCCAACTGTGTTATGATTGTCATTGCCCGGATAGCGGTGCTGTTCTTTGTTTTGTCCATCTTGTCCGCCTGCCATCCGCTGCGGCAGGGGGAGGCCAGGGCGTCCGGCGTCCGGGCCGTAACACCGGAATACATTGAGCTGGAGAACGGGCAAAAGCTGGCCCTGCCCTTCGCCGGCCAGGAGGGCGCCCAATGGGTTTTCCTGGTGCGCCACGCCGAGAAGGCCTACGGTTCGGACCCGCCCCTGGCTGCCAAAGGCGAAAAGCGCGCCCGGCTCCTGGCGGACATCTTTGGGGATTTCCCGCTGGACGCCCTTTATTCTACCCACTACAAGCGCACCCTGGCCACTGCCCAGCCGATAGCCCGGCGCAAAGGGCTGGAGGTGCGGCCGTACCAGGCGGACCAGCTCACCACCTTCGCCCTCGAATTGCGGCGCCAGTGCCGCGGGCAGGCCGTCCTGGTCGTCGGCCATTCCAACACCACCCCCGAACTGGTCAGCCGCCTGGCGGCCCGCGCCGACGTGGAACGCATCGACGAAAGGGATTACAGCAACCTCTTCCTGGTGGCCATCAGCGGGAAAGGAGAGCGGGAAGTCGTCCACTTGTACTTCGGGGAATTGTGGGAGGAGTAGCAGCTATTTGCCGCATAAGGGCCGCCGCCTGTGTGGACTATGTGATAAAACCATCGGCCCGAATGACCGTTTTTCAGGTAGCCGAATCGAATAAAAATCTATATTTGCAGCATTTTGAACTAGGAGCCTCAAAAATATTAACATGCTGTTGCACATGAGGACTGTCGGGACACTCTGGCTAAAAAGGCCTAAGGACCCAGAAAGCCGTATAGCTCATACTACTGTACATAAAGGAGCCAAACGCACTTAGCCTCAAAGTTTACCCGGACTTCGGCGTGAGCTCAGTCGAACGCTGCATAGACGGGACCCACTAAGCCGATGCCGATAGCTACCGGGCATTAGCTTAGTGCCGTCTTAGTGTCTTTGTGTCTTCGTGGCAAAAAAAGCACCATGTACAGTAGTACGCGTACAGCTATCGGCTTTGTGCCATCTTCGTGTTTTTGTGTCTTCGTGGCAAAAAACCTCATATACAGCAGTTCGAAAAATTAAAGCAGCAATCATGGAACTCTCTACCCGGTACAACCCCCAGGAAACGGAAGCCAAGTGGTACAAACACTGGATGGACAAAAACTATTTCCATTCGGAACCCGACGAGCGGGAGCCCTTCACCATCGTCATCCCGCCGCCCAACGTGACCGGCGTGCTGCACATGGGCCACATGCTGAACAACACCATCCAGGACATCCTCATCCGCAAGGCGCGCCTGGACGGCAAGAACGCCTGCTGGGTGCCCGGCACCGACCACGCCTCTATCGCTACCGAAGCCAAAGTGGTGAAGATGCTGCGCGCCCGCGGCATCAAAAAGTCGGACATCAGCCGGGAGGAGTTCATGGACTACGCCTTCGAGTGGAAGGAGAAATACGGCGGCATTATCCTGGACCAGCTGCAGAAACTGGGCGCCTCCTGCGACTGGAAGCGCACCCGCTTCACCATGGAGCCGAAAATGTCGGCGGCAGTGCTGAAGACCTTCGTGCGCCTCTACCGCAAAGGCAAGGTCTACCGAGGCCAGCGCATCACCAACTGGGACCCCGAGGCCAAAACCGTGCTTTCCAACGAAGAAGTGATCTACAAGGAGGAGAATTCCCGCCTGTATCACGTCCGCTACCAGATCGAAGGGGCGGCCGACGAGTGGATCACCATCGCCACCGTCCGCCCGGAAACCATCCTGGGCGACACGGCCATCGCCATCCACCCGGAGGACGAGCGCTACCGGCACCTGAAGGGCAGGCGCGCCCTGGTGCCCCTGATCAACCGCTCGGTGCCCATCATCCAGGATACTTATGTAGAACGGGAATTCGGCACCGGCGCCCTGAAGATCACCCCCGCCCATGACCCCAACGACTACGAGATCGGCCAGCGCCACGAACTGGAGGTAGTCGACGTGCTGAACGAGGACGGCACCATGAGCGAGGCGGCCCGGCGCTATATCGGCGAAGACCGCTTCAAGGCCCGCAAGCTCATCGTCAATGACCTGGAGGCCGCCGGCCACATCGTAAAAATCGAAGACTACCGCAATAAAGTCGGCCGCTCCGAGCGCACCGACGCCATCGTGGAGCCCCGCCTGACCCTGCAGTGGTTCGTGGATATGAAAGGCTTCGCCAAAACGGCCCTCGACGCCGTGGAGAGCGGCGCGGTCAAGTTCCACCCCGGCCACTTCTGGAATATGTTCAACAGCTGGCTCAACGAGCAGAATATCCGCGACTGGTGCATCTCCCGGCAGCTGTGGTGGGGCCAGCGCATCCCGGCCTGGTACTACGAGGACAAGGTTTTCGTGGCCGAAACGGCCGGGGAAGCCCTGGCGCAGGCCCGGAAAGAACTGGGCATGCCCGATCTGAAGATCGAAGACCTCCATCAGGACGAAGACGTGCTGGACACCTGGTTCTCTTCCCAGCTCTGGCCCATTTCCGTCTTCGACGGCTTCGAAAACCAGGACGAGCTGCGTTATTACTATCCCACCAACGTGCTGGTCACCGCCTGGGACATCATCTTCTTCTGGGTGGCCCGCATGATCATGATGGGCTACGAGTGGGCGCCCGAGCTGCTGGGCGAGGAATTCGTCAAAGAAAAAGGCGCCCAGCCCTTCGACCACGTCTACTTCACGGGCATGGTCCGCGACTCGCACCGCAAGAAGATGAGCAAGTCGCTGGGCAACTCCCCGGACGCGCTGGAACTGATCGACCAATACGGCGCCGACGGCGTCCGCTTCGGCCTGCTGTCCAGCGCCGCGGCCGGCAATGACATCATCTTCGACGCGCCCTTCGACAAGGAAACCAAACAAATCCTCAACGAGAGCCGCCTCTGCGAGCAGGGCCGCAACTTCTGCAATAAAATGTGGAACGCCCTGCGCCTGGTCAAAGGCTGGGAGGTGGAAGAGGGCAAGGCCAATCCCATCAACCGCCTGGCCGCCGAGTGGATGGAGGAGAAGCTCAGCCAGTCCGTCGAAAAGATCGAGGCCAACTTCGCCGAGTTCCGCCTCTCCGATACCATCATGACCCTGTACAAACTCATCTGGGACGACTTCTGCAGCTGGTACCTGGAGATGGTCAAACCGGAATACGGCCAGCCCATCGACCGGGAAACCTACGAGGAAACGATCAACCTCTTCGAGCGGCTCATGACCGTCCTGCATCCCTTCATGCCCTTCGTCACCGAAGAAATCTGGCACCACCTGCGCGACAGGGCGGCCGGAGACGATTGCATCATCAGCCGCTACCCCCGGCCTGAGGCTTACGACCAGGACCTGATCAACCGGGTGGAAGAGGCTAAGGAGGTCGTCACCAACGTCCGCGAGGTGCGCAACAACAAGGGCATCAAGATGAAGGAAGAGTTGAAGCTCTATGTCCAGGATACCAAAGGCGCCCGCCACCTGCTGGAACTGGGAGGCCTGAAGGAGATGATCGTCAAAATGGCCAACCTGGAGCTGCTGGAGTTCACCAAAGAAGAGATTGAGAACAGCGTCTCCTTCCTTTCCGGGAAAGACAAGTTTTTCCTGGAACTCCGGCAGGAGATCGATGCCGATGAAGAGCGCGAGCGCCTGCAGAAAGAGTTGGAGTACTACCAGGGCTTCGTGCAGTCGGTGATGAAAAAGCTGAAAAACGAGCGCTTCGTCAACAACGCCCCGGCGCCCGTCGTGGAGAAGGAGCGCCAGAAGCTGGCCGACGGGGAATCGAAGATCAGGAGCCTGGAGGAGGCGCTGGCGCAGTTGGGGGGGTGAGGGGCATGCGGCATACATAATACTACTTTGCTAACTTATGCCCCAGCACCTTCTTGTCAGTCAGAAAAGGTTGATCGTTGAATCACGCTTATCTGTCGCCTGGTATAATGCATGGGCCGGGGATGCAAAACAGGCGGGAATATTGGCAACTAGCCTTGGGTGAAAGGCCAGTTAAGTCATCCGTTTCAGTTATCGTGTTTGTTTTTGAGAATTTCATTTAAAACTTCTTGAGTATCTTTCGCTTCTTTTTTCCCTACAGTTGATCTTATGATGCCCACAAATTCATTCAACTGTTCGGGAGTTAAGCCGACATTCAGGCAAATGGATAAATGGGAACGCAGCATTGGCTCAACACCGCCTATACTGCTGAGAACAGATATAGTTACCAATTCTCTTTCGGCAAAAGTTAAAATATCCCGGTCAAAAATATCGGCGAACAGATGTTCCTTCAGAAATATTTCAATTACAGGGGCGAAAGCGGCATAACCTCTTTGTGGCCCAGTCAATGGCCTTCCTGTAAGCTCTTCCAAATTCTTTTTGCCCCGTTCATATTTACTGCGTTCCTCGTTTACCGGTGATGCCTCGGCACCTGTTTTATCGATGAGCCCTTTGGCTTTCCGTTCATCAAGCACTTCCATGAAAGTCTGTAATCCGCGGATACTGCGCGGAAATCCGCAATACGCGTACAGATGCACAATTACTTCCTTTATTTCATTGATGGTTAATCCGGCATCCAATCCTTCGTTCAGTGCAGGCTTTAAATGCTGAAGTTTTCCGTTCGCTGCATAAGCTGCAATCGGGATAATACATTGTTGCTTGGCAGTTAATGCCTTATCAGATCCTACCATGCTTTGCGCATGAAGGCTTCCACGAAAGCTACAAATGACAGTTGATCCTATAAGTATTATGAACATCAATTTCTTCGCAATCATATCTATGTACTTTTTTTAATTATCCATATTTCTGTTTTTGGGGTCGGAGAAAAATAATTTCCCGTTTAGACTTGACAAGTTTCCAAATGAGGAAGTCATTTTTCGCTACTCACTTTGCTAAGATTCGCGATCCTGCTTAAATACCACCACGTGATTGTATATCAACCCTCAATTTGAAGGCCTTTTCAATAACATCCAGCCTTGCTTTCCTGGGATCGGGCTTGCCAACGGCATGACCATCGCGCTGAAATTCCATGATCTCATTTGTTTTGGTTCGGAAAGCAGGCCATTTGGGCAGTCCCTTGCCATTGGGATCGCCGGTCTTGGCGAAGTTGGCCCAATAGGTGTTCATCATCTGCGCTACCTCCTGGTCTTCAGGTGTTACCTCCGGGGCGCCCCAGCGCGCATTGAGGTTGTTAAATACATACGCGACTTCGGAGCCGTGTCCGGCGCCAAGCGGCATCCTCTCCCTCATTGAGGCGGGAACGTAAGAGAAAAGGTACATGTAGGCCGGTTCTCCCTTTGCAGCAAAAGCCTTAGCGGCTAAACGGCCCGGCTCGGCCCATACCCAGTCCGTGTTAAACTTTGTGATCACTTCAGCGAATTCTTTGCTGCCATCAGGATCATAGGCAGTTTTTGCCTCATTCGCAAGTTCTCCGAACAGTGAAAACAGTTCTTCCTTTGAATTGCTGGAATTAACAAAACCTCCGCCAATTTCTGCATTCGTATTCCCGATGATGAGTGGAACGCGTGCCTGTCTGCCGGCTTTGTACGCGCTTTCGGCAGTCTCTACCACCAGTTTACCGTCGAGTATAGGCCCCGGATAGGTACGTGGGCCTCCCTGGCCATCAGTTTCCCGTCCTCCGTCCACAATCTTTTCCACGCTCAGTTCACGCAGCTTGGCCAGCGCGGCCGCATCCGTGCCTTCGATCCCATGTTTACGCGCAAATTTTATCCCGATCGTTTCTGCCGAAACGGGGTAGTACGGATCGGCCTTTTCTTCACGGATCGGCCTTCCAGTCAGGACCCCGTCGCGGCCTCCGCCAGACTCACTGATCGCCTTATGGAAAAGACCTTGTGCAGCCGGCATGGTCAATAGTGAATGTACGGAGACGCCACCGGCTGAGAAACCGAAAATGGTGACATTGTCCGGATCGCCTCCGAATGCGGCAATGTTTTCCTGCACCCATTGTAGAGCGGCGATCTGGTCCATGTAGGCGTAACTGCCTTTGGGTTCTTCCGGATGCTCCGTGCTCAAGGCAGGAAAGGCAAAATGGCCGAGGCGCCCCAGGCGATAGTTGAAAGTCATCAGGATGACGCCTTGCCCGGCAAATTCATTCCCTGAAGTGGCAGGGCCGGAGCCACTTCCTCCTACGAAACCGCCGCCGTGTATCCACACCATGACCGGTAGCTTAGCTCCCGGCTTAGTCCCGGCAGGCAGCCACAAGTTGAGATACAGGCAATCTTCCGATGAGCCTTCAGTAATTGATCCGGGGGTTGCACCCCATCCTGCCTGTGCACAATCTGTGCCAAACTCGCTCGCATCACGCACTCCTTCCCATGCGGGTACAGGTTGGGGCGGGCGCCAGCGATATTCGCCGACCGGTGGGGCAGCATATGGAATCCCCTTTAAGGCCGAGACATCCCCTTCGGTTACGCCTCGAACAACACCCGATTTAATACGGACAGTCGATATTTCATCCTCGGCGGCAGAAGGTTGTGCGAAGGCCCATTGTGCACTGATTATGACTAAAAGTAGTCCGATGATTGATGTTTTCATACCGTTGTTTTTACAAAAATTCACCAAAGAACTCGTTGAGCTTGTTCATGGTCTGAGCTACGTATTCAGGAACATAATAAGTCTGAATATGAGTAGCGCCTTCAATCAGAAATAACTCCTTTTGTTTCGTGCCCGTTGCGAGTTGAAAAGCGCTGTCAGTCATGTAATAGGTATCCGCTTTGCTTCCCGCTATCATCAACAAGGGCTGATTGATGAGATCCATGTTGGTGGTGGCATCAAACTCCATAAGGTCGAGCAGGCTACTCATCGTATAGCGGAATGTGGAATTGGGGTGCGCATGGGTTCTGTGGTAATAATAATGCCCTTCGCGGTACAGGTCAAACGGCATTTTGTCTGCCATTTCATCGGTTATTTTTGCGTCTGCGGCATAACGAATTTCATTACCTGCTGCTTCCAGGGCACGGGCTTCGGAAGCTGCTTTCAATCGTTCCTGGATGGTGGAAAGTTGCGAGTTCATGAATCCATTACGCCTTACCAGGCCTGAATTAAACATGCTCAGAGTAGCCACGGCTTTAAATCGCTTATCGGTTTGAGCTACCTTTAGCGAATAGCCCCCGCCACCACAGATACCCAATAAGCCCAGGTGATCCGCATTTACACCTGCGTATTGCGTAATAAAATTTGCCATCCCGCGGATGTCCTCAATGCGATTCGCCGGCTTATCCACATTGCGCGGCTCACCGCCGCTCGCTCCTTGGTAGGAAGCATCGGCAGCAATGGCAATATACCCCGATTCAGCCAAACGCTGTGCATACAATCCGGCAACCTGCTCTTTAACACCGCCGTTGGGGTGAGCCACCACTACCGCCGGATAATGCTTAGACGGATCATAGCCGGCGGGAGTGTAAACATTAGCCGCAATATCCATTCCATTCAGTTTATAGCTGACAGGATGGATATTCACCTCGCCCGATACATTTTTTGTAATGGCATCCTGATAAACCAGGCCAAAAGGATTGTTAGGCTTGGTTTGGCCTGAAGAAATGATGCTTGTTGTCATAAGCATAACTATCAAAATATGGTTTCTAATTTGTCTTTTCATCTTATTAAAATTGTTTTATCCCCTAATCACTTATCCAAACCTTTCTCCTTTAGCCATTCTGACATTAAATCGGCTATTTCCACATTGTTCAGGTCTGAAAATGGGAAATGTGTATTGCCTTTGATACCGATTTCAGGCAGATGCACTACTGTTACATCCCCTCCATGTTTATTCACCGCATCTCTCCACAACCGGGCCATTTCAAGGCGCGCACGCCAGCCATCCGTACCGGGATTTGGATCCGGTGCAGCCGGGATGTTATCGCCGTAATAAATGATGACCGGGATTTTTGTAAGCTTTGAAAATTCGTCCATTGAAACACTCACCGCTTCCAGCGGGCCTGCCGAATTTTCAATTGGAGCGGGCACCTCGCTTTCAGGAAATGGAAAGCCGGAGCCGGGTTCATAGGAGACAATTGCCCGAACGTTTGGGTTTTTCATGGCCGTGGCCCATCCGAACCCGCCTGCATGAGAATGTGTGACGAGAATGCCGTCGCCAATTTTATCAAAAAGTTTAGAGGTGGCATCAGTAATTACCTCTTCATCAAATCCCCCGATATTGGGCGCCATTTGCCGGAAGTATTGATTTAACGTTTCCTCATCTTTGGCAAACTGCACACCCGGAAAATAGTCCGGCCATACCCCAATTCGAAACACATTGAACCACAACTGCTCATCCGGAGTAGGCGTTATGGTAGCCTCAACTGTACTGCGGCTTGCCCTTCCACGCCTTGGCTGATCGAGCAAATAGACGCTGAAACCTCGCCTTAAAAAAATATTCTGGAACCCCTCTCTTCCATCTGGGGTAGTCTCCCATGTTTTTGAAAACTGGCCGAAGCCGTGCCAGAATACGAGAGGTAATTCCCTGCCCTTTTCGGGTATCTGATAGAATACGTAGGCGTGGTCGCCATGAAACGTCTGGCCTTCAGGAGTGCGCTTGATCGGGTCAAATGTTCCCGGATTGGCAATGACCGAACCGCCAACTGCAAAACTGCCTTGATCCTGAATAACCATCGCCCGGTTTGCCCTCTTGACGGCACATCCTGATAATACTATCAGGAATAAAATGGGCAAAATCTTCGATATTAAGTTTCTCATTTTTCCAGATTTTGAAAATCATTTACTCGCATCGTATTCTTCATCGGTTACCGGTTGCAGCCATTCTGTTGGGCCATTTTCCCTGCCGGTGATAGCAATTTGTATAAACTGCTGATCCGGGCTTGCGCCATGCCAGTGTGGAATATTAGGAGGGCACTTCACCGCATCGCCTTTGTGAAGGATCCTCTTCGGGCTGCCTTTCTCCTGATAATAACCTACGCCTCCCGTGGCCAGTATAATTTGCCCGGCAGGGTGTAAGTGCCAGTTAGTTCTGGCGCCCGGTTCGAAGGTTACGCTTCCGACCGCGTTGAAATTCGTGCTGTCACTCACAACCAGAGACGTAAGCCAGGCCGTACCGTGAAAATGGCCGTTTTCAATTTTTTCGCCCTTTGGGAAGATCAGGCCTTCTCGTACATTATCCGGATCAGCTCCGGTTTGAGCATCAGGATTGTTACAAGAAAACGTAGTAATGGCAACAGAAAACAGCGCCAGGCTTATTAGCTTATTCATATGATCTGGATAATTTGGTTTCAATTCGTTGATGACCATACAAAAATACAAAGGGCCCTTTGCTGCGGCTTACACCAATTACTGAATTGCTAACCAAGATTACGGGTTTTCTGCCGCCTCATTGGAATTAACCATTCCCGAGCAGTACATTTGAAGAGGAAACATTAACTTTTCAGCTATGGAAGACATCTTGCGATTTGATACCATCAACCAATACAGTGCCTTCAATAAGCAGGAGGCATTACATCCGCTGGTCAATGTGATCGACCTGTCAAAGGCTGATCCGAGGCGGGGCCGGCGAATGAGCTATAATTTCTATGTCATATTCCTCAAGGAGATAAAATGTGGCGACCTGCGATATGGCTGTAATTATTATGACTACGAAGAAGGAACGCTCGTTTTTTTGGCTCCCGGCCAGGTGATCGGAGAAAATAAAGAGGAATTCTACCAACCACAGGGTCATGCTCTGGTTTTCCATCCGGATTTCATATTAGGTACATCGCTGGGCCAACGCATTCAGGAGTATACCTTTTTTTCCTATGAAGTGGACGAAGCGCTACATCTTTCCAGCTATGAAAAAGGAATCGTCAAAGATTGCTTTTCGAAAATAGGCTTTGAATTAAAGCAACTCATCGATAAGCATACCAAGACATTGGTTATTTCGACTATTGAATTGTTCCTGAACTATTGCGTGCGGTTTTATGACCGGCAGTTCATTACCCGTACCAACGTCAACCAGGGTATCCTTACCCGTTTTGAAAACTTGCTTACCGAATATTTTAATTCCGGGAAAGCGGAGGAGTTGGGATTGCCTACCGTAGCCTACTGTGCTGAAAAACTCTTTGTCTCACCAAACTATTTGGGAGATATGATCAAAAAAGAGACGGGAAAGCCCCCGCAGGAACATATTCAGTTAAAGTTGATCAGCATCGCGAAGGAGCGGATCTTTGACCCCTCGAAGAGCCTTGCAGAAATTGCTTACGAATTGGGGTTTAAACATCCGCAACATTTTAGCCGGATGTTTAAAAAGGAGACTGGAGTGGCGCCAAGTGAATTTCGGAATATGAATTAGTGGACACAGGTAATCCCATCAGTTATTAAAACTACTTGTAAGCATGCGATTTATCGTGACCTAAATATAAATAACTGTGCTGAAGCAGCAGCTAATGGCACCTGTTTTTAACGGGTCTCTTGCGGCCAGCCGGGCAAAACATACTTACGCACCAGATAAATCTGGCACGTCCGGTCAACGCTGCACGGCCAGCTTGCCGGCGCCGAGGAACCCATCGGCCTGGAACTTCACCATGTATATCCCTTCCGGCAATCGGCTGACGTCCAGCAATACTGTTTCTCCCGATACCTCTCCGAGATAGTCTGCCCGGATAGTTTTTCCTGACAGGTCAACGATGGTTACCCAGGCGTTGGCGTAGGCCTGGCCGCTGCCGAGTTCGAGGCGGGCCTGGCTGCCGGCCGGGTTGGGCGACAACCGCAGGGCGGCTACGGCTTCTTTGGAATTCGTTCCTACGGTAGGGATGCAGTCCACATTCGTGCCCAGGTGCAGGCGCACGACGGGTACGATGTTGTAGCCGAAGCCGATGGTGCTGAAGTCACCGGTATTGCCGACATCGAGCACGCTGGCATACTGCTGGTTCTCCAGGGAATCGTTGGCAAACCAGGTCGCCTGATAGTCGATGGTGTCGGAGGCCAGCATAAAGCAATTCACGTCGAAGGATTCGTACTGTACGGCAACCATATAGTAGGCGTCGTCCTCCAGGTTGATGCCCACGGTGTCCACGGAAATGGGGATTCGGATCAGGTCGTTGCCATCCAGTTCGGAAAAGAAGTAGGAGTTGAACGCCAGGATATCGTATTCGCCTTCGTTGATGAGCCCATCCTGGTTGGCATCGCCGTTCCAGCGGTTCAGGAAGATAGTGACTTCTTCGTTGTTGTTGGCCAACTGGCGGGCGTTGCCGACGCCGAAGGTGACGGAGCAGGCGTAGAAGCCCTGGCCTCTGGGCACGTAGAAGAGATTGCCGTAAGTATAGGATCTGCTCTCGGCCGGCGCGATATCCCGCGTAGGGCCGAATTCCTTGGCGAAGGTGAGGTTCGAAACGGTGAAACGCCAGCGCACGGTGTCGTCCTCCGGGCGGTCGTCCGGCCGGTTGTGGCCTACGGCGTAAAACGCTTCGTACTCGCCGGGCTGAGCGATGGAAGCCGCCTCCAGCTTGCGGCCGAAAAACACGTTCTCGACCAGAGAGTCGACGGGGACGTCGCCGTAGAATAAAGTGTCGGCGTAGACGATGGCGTTGCTTCCTTTTTGGCGCACCATTGCTTCCAGCCGAACCGCTTCAGCTGTCTCTCTTCCAATATTGACCACGTCGCAGAGCAGGGTCACATCCTGGAGCTGGTTGGCCGGCGTGACGGCATTGGGGGTGACGGCGAAAAAGTTGCGGTTGGCTTTCATGTCGTGGGCTTCCCTTCTCACCAGGGCGATATCGTCGATCACCCAGAAGTAGAAATCGCCCGCCCAGGTAAATTTAAGGCGGAAATCGCTGTTGCCTTCGATGTCCGGCAAGGCAAAATAAACCTTGTTGTTAAAAGGCGGCAGGTCAAACAGATTAGAAGCGGTAACCGGCGTTTGGTAGGGGTTGACGTTGATGGGGTCGCTCCAGTTCTGGCCGCCGTTGGTGCTGTAGGCGAAGGAGGTAATGTAGCGTGCGCCTTCCTGGGTTTGCGGCGCGCCGGGGGCGATGTTGCCGAGCCAGCCCATCTGGTAGAACTGCAGGGCGAGGGGGACGTCGACTCCGGACAGGTCAATGGGTGGGGAGATCAGTTCGCAGACGAACGCTTTGGGGGGTGCCTGGCCGGGTTCCTCCCCCCGGGTGTTGTAGAAGTCGGCATTGAAGGCCATGGCCCCTTCGGATGCGGTTGGGGCATGAATGAAGGCTTCCCGTTGGGCGAAACCGATGCCGTATCCGTTGCTCACGTCGCCGTAGGGCGTCCACTTCCAGAGGGAATCAGGGGGCAGGGGCGCGTTGGCCGCCCACCCGTTGATGCCATTGTCGAAGCTTTCGAAGAAGACGGCGTCATCGGGGCGGGCGGGGTTCTGGGTACTCAGCAGGACGTCGTCGACGAGCCAGGCGAACTCGTTGTTGCCGCGCCATTCCCATTCCAGGCGGACCTCCGGGCGGTTGGCCGCGAGCTGGCTGATGTCCAGCGTGACGATATAAGCCCGGCCGCCGGACAATTCCCCGACAGGGGCCACCTGAAGGGTATTGTTCCTTTCGAGCATGCTGAAGGGCCGGTAGACCTTCATGCCGGCATTCGACCGCACCCGGAGGACTGCGTTGGCGGCAGGGTTGCGGCTGACCGTGCCGATCGCCGCCTGAAATTGCAGGTACACCTTACTCCGGCCGGCACAGTTGACCGGCCGGCTGACCAGGCGGCTGATGTGGCCGTCGCCGGGCAGGTTGCCGGCCTGGCCGGAGTTGAGCATGGCGTAACCGTCGCCAGCCGTGGCGGATTTGAAGTGGGCCAGCACGGGAGGCATGCCCGCCAGCCCGCAGGCCGCCGCCCCGGAACACACCTGCCAGAGGACGCCGTTGCCCGATTCATCAACCGTCTCCCAGCCGGCGGGCAGGGCACCGCCGTCAAACCGGGCTTCAAAAAAGGCCTGAGCCGCACCCCGGGGGGCGAACAGCAGAAAGATGGCAAAGCAGGCCAGTGCGCCGGGAATGAAGTTCCGGAGCAGTTGTTTGTTGTTGGTTATTGTCCATTTGCAGCCTCTAAGCCGTTGATTGCCAGCGAACAACCAACAACGGCATTTTGTTCCCGGCAGGAAAATAACTGCCCCCTTATTTAGTGCCAACAGCACCAGGGTATAGATACGTGTCATAGGCAAAAAGTGTTTACTATGGGTTAAAGATGACTCGCGCCCTTCTATTCACACTGCATTGCGATAAAATTCTCGCAGCAGGAGTTCATGCCGAAAAATCACCGGCGGTAAGGAACGGTTGCATGACGACGTGAAGGCGAACAATAAATATAACCAAAAAGGACTTGATGCAAAAGGCGAATGGGTAAGCGGGTCGTTTGGGTTGCTAAATCCTGTGGGCTGGCGGTGTGAGGATGCCCCGCCTTGATCCGCCCCGGGTGGGAAAGGTCAAAACAGGGCACTCCTCCTGCGTTAACCTCACCGCTTCTGTTCGTACGCCTCCAGGAAGCGGTAAGGATACAACTCCCCCGGTTCGCTCGCCGCATTCAACCGCTCCATTTCCTCATTAGAGAGTTCCAGCTCCGCCGACCGTAGGTTGTCTTCCAGTTGCACCATGGTGCGGGCGCCGATGATGAGGCTACCCGTCCAAGGTTGGACAGCAGAAAGGGGAAAGCCGAGCGGAGTCGAGGCCAAGCGTGTGCAGGAGGCATGGAGTGTCCAACCTTAGACGGGTAGCCGATGATGACGCTGGTGACGGCGGGGCGCCCGGGCCCGGGCCGACAATCTTTCCGACTTTCCGGCGTTGTAAACATTGGCGGTATCCAGGTGGTTGCCCCCGGCATCGAGAAAGCGGTCGATGACCTTCTGCGCCTCTTCGGCGGGCGTCCCTTTGCTGCGGGGTCGCCGAAGGTCATGGTGCCTAATGACAGATCGGTGAGGAAAAGGCCGGAACGGCCGAGCTGGCGGTACTGCATAGGGTTGGTTTTGGTGGTGTATTAAATCCGTTGAATTTTCGGTGCAAATGGAGAGCGGACCTCCAGGTCCGCTGAATGGATCAACGGATTTAATACACCACCGTTGGTTTTTATCTTTCAATAATAATCGCGCTCAATGATAAAACAATGAAACAGCACCTTACACTGATTTTGTTCACCCTATCCACATTCCAGGGTTTCGCGCAGAGCTATGAGAACTGCCCGGCCCTGGAATGGGAAAGCAGCTACGGAGGGACTGCGGCGGAAACCTACGGCGGCGTCATCAACAGCAATGATGGCGGTTTCATATTGTATGGAGGCACCCGTTCTGCCGACGTCCACCTGACCGGCAATCATGGAGAAGAAGACATGGCCGTACTAAAACTCAATGCCAGGGGCGACATCCTCTGGAGCCGGCACTACGGCGGGCCGGGCCGGGACTATGCCCGGGCGGCAGCCACAGCGGCGGGCGGCGGCTACTTCCTCTGCGGGGCTTCCGGCGAAGCCGGACAGGACGTCACTACCCATAATGGCAACGGCGACGCCTGGGTGCTGAAGGTCGACGAGGAAGGGGATGTCGTGTGGCAGCACAGTTTCGGCACCAGCGGCCGGGAGTCCTGCTATGAGGTGCAACCCACTTCCGACGGAGGCTGCGTCACCCTGGGCCTGGGCAGGCGCGAAAGCGGCTCTACCCAGCTTCTCAGCCAGATCAGCCGCTTTGACGCCGCCGGCAACCTGTTGTGGGCCCGCCTGTATGACCATCTTTTCCTCAACTGCCCGCTGAGCAAAGCCAATGAGAACACCTTTTTCCTTTCCACCAGTTCCCACATCGTGCGCATGGATGAGCAGGGCACCTTCCTGGATAGCATCCCGCTTCCGTTTTTTATTCTTCCGGTAAAGGTTCAGGAAATGAGCGACAGCAGCCTGCTGCTGGCAGGCAACACCTACGTCTCGGAGTACCCGGGCGCCATTGTCCTCCGGCTCAGCCCACGGGGAGAGATCATCTGGGAACAACGGTACAACCTGGGGGAAAACCAAAACGCGGCAGGCTTTCAGGTTAACCCGGAAGGGCACCTTTTCGTATTGTCCCAGCGGGTAGAAGAGTTCTTCGTCAGCGAAAGCAGTGATTATAGCCTGGCGGAGATCAGCCCGGACGGGAATATCCTTCAGCATCTGCACTTCGGCGGCAGCCGGGCGGATGAGGCAGAGGCCATCGCCCTGGCGCCGGATGGCGGCCTGCTGTTGTCCGGCATCAGCCGGTCAACTGATGGCGACATTTCCAACCCCATCGGGGACTATGATTTCTGGGTGGTCAAATTGTCGGCGATCCCCGCCTTTGGGTTTCCGGCGGACTCGACAATCTGCGACGCAGAACAATTCACCCTTTCCATACCCGGCTTGCCGGACGGTTCTGACATCCTCTGGAGCGACGGCAGCACGGACACCACCCTCACCGTCTCCGCCTCCGGCACCTACTGGGCCTCCGCCAGCATAGGCGAATGCCGGGCGAGCGACACCATCCGCCTGAAGCTGCCGGTTGTCGACTGGCAGGGCCTGCCCGCCGATACGGCCCTTTGCAACCAGGACGTCCTGGTGCTGGACGCCACGTTGGAGGGCGCCGCCCTCTATCTCTGGCAGGACGGCGCCCAGGATTCCCGGTACGAAGTGGCCAAACCGGATCGCTACCTCGTCAAAGCAGTGGTAGATGATTGCGTCCTGGAAGATTCCATTACCGTGCGCTGGTGCGAGCCCTGCCTGGCCATTCCCAATGCCTTCACGCCGAATGGAGATGGGATCAATGACTTTTTCGCCCCCATCCTGCAGTGCCCCTTCCCGGCCTACCGCCTGCAGGTGTTCAACCGCTGGGGCCAGCTGGTCTTCGAAACGGAGGATGCCGAAATGGGCTGGGACGGCACTTCCAACGGGCAACCCGCGCCTTCCGAAGTGTACTTCTACCAACTTTCCTACCAGGAGTTTGAAGGAGAGCCGGCGGAGCGGAGGCAGGGGGATGTGGTGTTGCTGAGGTAGGGAAAGGTGAATGGGTATATTGTCATATTGTTATATTGTTATATTGTTATATTGTTATATTGTTATATTGTTATATTGTTGGCCAAAAGCTTTCCATGCGGGGGTGAAGGTTTGATCAGTTGAGGAAATATTTCAATATAAAAATGACTTTACAATTCTTACCTGCACGGCCCTCCGATGCCGTTACCCTGACGGCCATTGCCCACCATTCCAAACAACACTGGGGATATCCGGAGGAATGGATGAAGATTTGGGCGGAGGAACTGGAAATCCGGCCGGAATTTATAGAAAAAGAAATGGTGGTGAAAGCAGAGGCCGAGGCGGAGATAATCGGCTTTTATGCGCTTCAACCGCACACAGCCTACGACGCAACCGACCTGGCACACTTCTGGCTGCTGCCGGAACATATCGGAAAAGGCTATGGCCGGCAAATGTTTGAACACATGCTGCAGACAATGCAGAAGGCAGGAGCGGAAACGCTCCTTGTCGAATCCGACCCCTATGCCAGCGGTTTTTATGAAAAGATGGGAGGGAGGAAGGTCGGCGAACGGCAGAGCAGCATCGCGGGGCGTAAATTGCCGGTTTATGCGTTTGCTGTAGGTTTGAGAAACTTGCCATAGTTCCTTAAAGCCCGGCTCACTGAAATGGCCCGTCTTCTCCCGGCACTTCCAAGGCCCGAAACACCACCGGCACATCATCGTTGCGCCCTACGACCAGCAGCAGGCTCCCGTCTGCCCGGCGGACGGGAGCAATGGCCCGCCCCTCGCCGAACACGGCAAAGCCGCTTTCCGCTGGTTCCACAGCCATGAAGGCACCGCCCTCCCCTCCTCCCAGGCACAACCCGTAGGAGGCGTCGTATCGCCCCAGGCTGGGCCGCACGCCGTACCAGTTGCCCACGCCCAGGATATCCTGACGGCCGTCGCTGTTGAAATCGCCGGCGGTAAGGCCGAACAGGGGAGCAAACTGGGCCTGCACGGGAAGCTCGTGCAGCTCGAAGCTGCCCGCTCCCTGGTTCTCCGCCCAGCAGGAAGCCAGCGTAAAGGCCTGAAGGTGAACCGCCCCTTCCAGCATTTCCGGCGGGAAGGCCTCTTCGAAGGTGCTTTCGGCAAATGGCCGGTAATCCAGATAGCGCTTTTTGACCTGGACGAGCTGCTCGGCAAGCTCGTCTTTGGAAAAGTAGGTATAACGGCGCCCCTGCCGATAATAGGTAAGGAGGGGGTCGGTGCTGCCGTTCTGGTCGAAGTCCTTGACGTACAGCTCCAGCGGCTCTTGCCGGGAAGCCCGCAGGCTGGAGTTCAGGCCGTTGTTGCCCAGCAGCAGGTCGTCATCCCCGTCGCCATCCAGGTCGGCCACCGACAGGGTGTTCCACCAGCCATTCGAACCGGGCACCGTTCTTTGCGCCCACACGGGCTGGTTTACATCAAAAAAGGTTACCGGCATCCACTCTCCAGCCACGGCCAACAGGCGTTCCTCCTCCCGGGCCAGCAACGCGGCGCCCGTCACCATGCCCAGGGAAGCCAGCTGGGGGGCCACCTGCCCGGTAACGTCGGTGAAGTTCCCCCGCCCGTCGTTTCGCAAAAGATAAGAACGGGGCGGCAGGCCATAACTCCCGGGAACAGAACGGACGCCAACGAACAGGTCCATCGCCCCATCCTGATCGAAATCGAGGGGGGTTACGCAGGAACCGTTGGCCTCCAGAGGCGGGAGGGCGTCGAATTTTCTTTCAAACCGGCCTTTTCCCCGGTTCAGGTACAGGCGGTCCTGCAGGGCAAAAGCAGGCTCGGCCTCCCCTCCCCCACTGACGACGTAGAGGTCGGGGCGGCCGTCCCCGTCCGCGTCGAAGAAGGCGGCGCCGGTGTCTTCATAAGGGAAATCCATGATGAAGGCCGTCAGGTCCGCTGGTTGGAAGCCGCCGGAGCTGCTTTGTAAGTAGACGGCGCCGGCCTGCCCCCTGCCGCCTCCCAGGTACAGGTCTTCCCAGCCATCGCCGTTGACATCCGCAACGGCCAGGCAGGGCCCCTGGGCAGACAACTGGTGGGGGATCAGTTTTTCCCGGTCGAAGTCGTTGAACGGGTTCTCGCGATGGCGGAAGTCAAGGCCGGAAATGCTGGCGGGCACCTTTTCAAACAAGGGTTGCGCTGCTGCGGACGGCCCGCGGCCCTCGGCAGTTTTGCCCTGTTCTACGGCAAGCAGCTGGTTGGCAGCCGGCGCCGGAATCAGCTGGCGGGTGCCGTCCGGCCAGCGGATCACCAGAGAATCGATCGTTTCGGTTTCGCCCAGGCCGAAAGACAGCACGGGTTCCACCCCTGCCTGAAAGCCCCGGGTGGTAAACAACTCCAGGGTTTGCCTGCGGCCGCCGGCAAAAAGCGTGGCCCGGCTGCCGATGCCGAAGGTATTGCTGCCGCGGGCTTTGAGCCGCAGGCGGATGAAGTTGGGCGCCTGTTGCCGCCGCACCTGGTTTTCAAAAACGAGGGCATTGGCATTGAGGTTGTTGACGACGAGGTCGAGGTCGCCGTCGTTGTCCAGGTCGGCGTAGGCAGCGGCATTGCTGCAGCCGCGGTAGTCCAGCCCCCACTGCCGGGAGACGTCCTCGAAGGCCAGGCCGCCCTGGTTCCGGTAGGCGTAGTTGGCCGCCAGCCCCTCCGGCATGTGGGCGGCCATTTCCAGGTTGCCGGCGTTCTGCTGCACCTGCTGGTTGGAGGTGAACTTCAGGTAATCCAGGTCGTTAGGCCGCCGCCAGATGCCGTTGGTGATGAAGATATCCTTGCGGCCATCCAGGTCCAGGTCGGTGATGAGGGGCGACCAGCTCCAGTCGGTGGCGGCGATGCCGGCCAGCTGGCCGATCTCGGAAAAGCGCGTTTGGCCATCCAGCTGCCCCTGGTTGAGCTGCAGCATGTTCCGCGGGAACTGATAGTGGTAGCCGAACTGCAGCTTGAACTGATAGATGTTGAAAGGGTCGGAACCGACGGAAGATTTCAGGATGGTTTCCTCTTCGGGTTTCATATCCAACGACAGAATATCGGCCCGGCCGTCGTTGTTGAAATCGGCGATATCGCTGCCCATGGAAAACGTGCTGGTGTGGCCCAGGGTGCCGGCCGTCCCGTCGCGGAACGTCCCGTCGCCGTTGTTGAAGTAGAGGTAGTCGTTCTCGTGGAAGTCGTTGGAGACGTAGAGGTCCGGCCAGCCGTCATCGTCCAGGTCGCTTACGGCGACGCCCAGGCCGTAACCGACGCGGCTGCTGTACAGGCCGGCCTGGCGGGTGACGTCGGCAAACCGCCCGCCCTCGTTGCGGTAGAGGCGGTCGCCGGCCAGGGAGTCCGGCTGTCGGCGGATGGCAGCTTCCACGTAATTTTCGGCAGAATGGACAGAGTGGTTGAGCAGGTAGCAGTCCAGGTCGCCGTCGCGGTCGTAATCGAAAAAAGCGGCCTGAGTGGAAAAGCCCTGGAAATCCAGGCCGTAGGCTTCGGCCTGCTCCGCAAAAGTGCCGTCCTGGCGGTTGATGAACAATTGGTTGCGGCCGCGGCGGCTTTTGTAGCGGCCCACCTGGCAGACGTAGATGTCCAGCCAGCCGTCGCCATTGACGTCGGCCATCGCCACGCCGGTTTTCCAGTTGCCCTGGCCGGCAACGCCGGCTGCTTCGGTGACGTCTTCAAACTCCAGGTTTCCCTTGTTGAGGTAGAGGCGGTTGGGCGCCGTGTTGGCGGTAAAATAGATATCGGCCAGCCCGTCGTTGTTGACATCGCCGACGGCGACGCCGCCGCCGTTGTAGAAGTAGAGGTATTCGATGATGTTCCACTCCGGCGTTTCCTCCAGGCGGTTGGCAAAGGCGATGTTGGACCGGCTGGCGGGCACGGGCCGGAAGAGGGTGTCTTCATGGCCTTGATCCGGGCCCTGGCAGGCGACGAACAGAAGCGGTAAAAGGGTGGCTATGAGGAATTGAGTTGATTTCATATACAGGAATTTCAGGATAAACGCTTTCAATCCGGCAGCCGCGGCGGCGCCTTGGCCTGGTATACCTGCAGGGAAGCGTTGTTGCGGGCTACGAGGAGAAGTTCTTTTTCGCCAATCCGGAGCGAACGGATATCCCGCACCTGGCCATCCAGGACGAGGCCGGACTGAGCCGCCCGCACCGGCTGGAAGTTGCCGGCCCCATCGCCCCGCAGGAACAGGCCATAGCTGGCGTCGTAGCGGCCGACCTCGGGTTTGACCTCGTAGAGGTTGCCGCCGAGGACGATGTCCGGTTTGCGGTCGCCGTCAAAGTCGCCGGTTTGGACGGCGTACACGGTTGAGAACTGGGCCTCGGCGGGCAGCGGCCGGAGTTCGAAAGTACCGTCTCCGTTGTTGATGGCCAGGCTGGAAGCCATGACGTAGGCCTCCAGGCGGATGGCATTTTTTAATTGCTCAGAGCTGAAAATATCTTCCACTGTCTGGTTTTTATAACTTTCGTACCTGAGGTATTTCTTCTTCAGGCCGGGGAGCTGCTGGATCAGGTTGTGGCGGAGCACAACGGGGTAGGATTTCCCGCCGTTGAACACGCTGATAACCTGTTCGGCGGTGCCATTCTGGTCGAAGTCGTTGACCACCATGGAAACGGGCTGTTCTCTGGAGGCTTTGAACCGCGAATTCCAACCATGGTTGCCGATGATGAGATCCTGGTCGCCGTCGTTGTCCACATCGGCAGCACTGAGGGTATTCCACCAGCCGTTGGTATTGGCCAGGCCGGCGGCTTCGGTAACCTTTTCCAACTGGCCGCCTTCATTGCGGAATACTTCAACCGGCATCCACTCTCCCACCACGATGAGGTCTTCGTCGCCGTCGCGGTCGTAATCCAGCCATAAGGCGTCGGTGATCAGGCCGAGCTCTTTGAGCGCGGGGGCCCGCTGGCTGCTCACTTCGCTAAACTTCCCCTGCCCATCGTTTAGCAATAAGTATCCATTGGCCGGCACGCCGTAGAGGAAAGGCCGCTGCCGCAGGCCGACGAACAGGTCCTGGTCGCCGTCCTTGTCGAAATCTGCCGCCGCTACGCAGCCGGTGCTTTCGGGGCGCCCGGCCGGCAGGGTTTGAGGCGATTTGGCAAAATGCCCCTGGCCGTCGTTGAAGTACAGCCGGTCGAGGAGGGCCAGCGCAGTGGAAGCGAACTCGGAGCCGCCGCTGGCTACGTACAGGTCCAGGTCATTATCGTTGTCGGCGTCGAAAAAGAGGGCGTCGACATCCTCCGAGCCGGCGTCCTGTGCGAACAGGCTCTCGTTGGAGGGCAGGAAGCGGCCGTTGGGCTGCTGGAGGTACAACTGCCCGGCCTGGTCCTTGGCGCCGCAGGCGTAGACGTCCTCCCGGCCATCGCCGTCGACGTCGCCGATGGCCAGCTTTGGCCCTTCGGTCGACCGCATGTGGTAGAGAAGGCGGTCCCGGTCGAAATCCACAAAGTCGTTTTCCTGGTGCCGGAAGGGCAGGCCGCCGCTGTTGGCCACCTCCTGGAACAGGGGCGGATCAGCCTTTGCCACCGCGCCGCCGGCCGGCACGTTGGCTTCTTCCTGGGACAGTCGGAGCAGCTGGCCGGCAGCCACCTGGGTGCGGACGGTCTTGCTGCCGTCCGGCCATTCCACGATGAGGGAATCGACCACCCGGGCATCCCCCAGGCCGAAGTGAGGGCGGTAATCTACCGTAGATTCGAAACCGCGCATGGGCATCTGCTCCAGGTATAACGTCTGCCCCTGATGCCGGACCGTCATTTTGGTGCCGAGGGCAAAGGGGTTTTTGCCGACGCCCTTCAATTCCAGTTGCAGGTACTGGTTGGGCAGCAGAGCGCTGGCCTCGTTGCGGTAGAGAAAGGCCTCCATATTGACGTTGTTGACCACCAGGTCTAGGTCGCCGTCGTTGTCGAGGTCGCCGTAGGCCGAGCCATTGGAGTGACTGGGCGTGGCCAGGCCCCACTCTTCGGCTTTGTTGACAAACTGGAAATCTCCCTGGTTGACGAACATGTAGTTGGGGATGCGGTTGGAGGGGATGGCGTCGATGAGCTTTTTAAAATCCACGCCCTCTTTCCTGACGATCGACTTGACGACCTCCTCATTGGAAAAGAACTGGATATAGTCCTGGTCGGTCAAATCCTGAAAGATGCCGTTGGCCACAAACAGGTCTTTTTTGCCGTCGTTGTCGTAATCGGCGATCAGGGCGCCCCAGCTCCAGTCGGTAGCGTGAACGCCCGCCAGGCGGCCGATCTCGCTGAAGGTGCCGTTGGCGTTGTTCAGGTGCAGCATATTGCGCGTAAACTGGTGGTAATAACCATGCTGGAGGTTGTACTGGTACCGGTCCCAGTTTTCGAAGGTGGTTTTGGTTTTCAGGCGGGCGTCATCCCCGGGCAGCATTTCGGTGACGAAGATATCGGGATAGCCGTCGTTGTTGAAGTCGGCCATGTCGGCGCCCATAGAGGCAGCGCTGATGCTGCGCATCTCCTGTTCGAGCACCTCCCGGAAGGTTCCGTCCTGGTTGTTGAGGTACAGGTAGTCGCGTTCGAAAAAATCATTAGATACGTAGATATCCTGCCATCCATCCCGGTCGATATCGCCGACGGTGACCCCCAGCCCGAAGCCGATGACGCTGCCGTAAATGCCGGCCTGTTCGCTGACGTCCACGAATTGGCCGTCGTCGTTGCGGTAGAGCTTATCGCCGCCTACGGGGTCGCGGACGGGCCGTTCGTTCTTGCGGAGGTTGAAGCTGCCGATCGCCTGGTAGGAGTTGTTGAGCAGGTAACAGTCCAGGTCGCCATCTTTATCGTAATCGAAGAAAGCGGCGTGGGTAGAATAGCCGCGGTCGGCCAGGCCGTAGCCTTCCGCTTCCTCGGTAAAGGTTTCGTTTTTTTGGTTGATGAACAACTCGTTTTGTTTGTTATCTCCCTCGACATCGCCGCTGTTGCAGACGTAGATGTCCAGCCAGCCGTCGCCGTTCACGTCCACCATGCTGACGCCGGTCGACCAGGCGCGCTGGCCGCCCACGCCGGCTGCTTCGGTAATATCCTCGAATTTCCAATCGCCCCGGTTGAGGTAGAGGCGGTTGGGTTTCATGTTGGCGGTCATGTAAATATCAACCAGGCCGTCGTTGTTGATGTCTCCCAGGGCTACGCCACCGCCGTTGTAGAAGTTGCGGTACGAGAAAATATTGAAATCCTGGCCGTAATCCAGCTGGTTGACAAAACCGACCCCGGTCTCGTCTCCGGGCAGGAGGGTGAACATCCGGCCGGCCGGCTCGGCGCCGGGACTGCTGTTTTTTTCACTGCAGGCAGTGGCCAGCAAAACGGCCAATGCGGCGAATAGCATGATTCTCATAAGCTCTGGTTATAGTGTTGCAAGTTAGGTACCTGGACACAAATAATGTTACATAAAACCGACTCTAAGCCCCCTGATATTCAGTCATTCACTCATTCATTAATTCAGTCCATGTACTTAGAAACCTGCCGGAGGTTACTTTTCTCCGGCTTCAGCCGCCGCCGGTTTGGGCGGTTCCACCGTCATATCGGTATACAGGACCCGGACAAAGCGTTCGTTCTGGGGATGCACCAAAATGCGGCGGTTGCCATCCACGGCGACGTGGACGATGCCCCGGCCGGCGCGCTCCAGTCGCAGGAATTTGCTGCCGTGCCACTGCTCCAGCAGGCCGATCACTTCCACCAGCAGGCTGTCGGACTGCAACTCCTTGTTCCAGGGTGCCCAACCCCGGTATTCGAAGGTGACGGGCATTTCATAAATCCTGCCTTCGGCCGTGAAGTTGGGGTAGAAGTTCATATCGACCACATCCCGCATGCCCTTATCGATTACATACAGCACGGCGGTATTGTCCTTGCCCTGCCGGATGATGCTGTCGCGGTTCATCTCCCAGCAATGGCTGTAGAAGTCCTTCCGGCTCATGCCGAAGGTGATGCCCAGGAAGATAGAATCCTGGCGGACGCCGCTGGACAGACCGGCATCCAGGAGGCGTTCGTAGTCGGATTTGCAGCCGCTGAAAGCGAAGGCGGCGGCCAGGGCGATGATCACTAAGTGCTTCATGATGTACATTGTTTTTTACTGAACGGCTACCCGTCTAAGGTTGGACACTCCATGCCTTCTGCACACGCTTGGCCTCGACTCCGCTCGGCTTTCCCCTTTCTGCTGTCCCACCTTAGACGGGTAGCCTATTGAACCGTGGGCCCCGCCGATGAAAAGATCAGCAGGGGGGCGTCGTTGCGCCCCACCAGGATGAGCCCTCCGCCGGGGGTGCCGGCCCATTTCAATTCCCGTATTTCCCCTTTGACGAAGAAGCCCGATTCCCGGGGCAGCAAAGGGTCGAACCACCCCTCCGGGTTGGCTTTCAACAACAGGCCGTAACTGGCGTCGTGGATGCCGACTTCCGGTTTGGCGTGGTAGAAGTTCCCGCCAAGGAGCATATCCTGCCGGCCGTCCCGGTCGAAATCGCGCAACAGGATGGCGTAGGTGGGAGACAACTGGGCCTGTACCGGAAGGGGCCGGAGCACAAAGCGCCGCCCCTCCTCGTTAAACGCCACGCAGGTAGCGGTTTGGTAAACCTCCCGCTTCACCGCGTTTTCCAACTGCGGGGGGGTAAAGATATCTTCTACCGTCTGGTTTTTATAATTCTCGTACCTGAGGTATTTTTTCTTCAGCCCGGGCATCTGCTGGATGAGGTCGTGCCGCAGCGCCAGCGGATAGGCCTTGTCGCCGTTGTAAACCGAGATGATCTGTTCCACGGTCCCGTTCTGGTCGAAGTCGTTGACGTAGAGGGTCATCGGCTTGTCGGGGCTGGCCCGGAAGCGGGTGTTCCAGCCGTGGTTGCCCAGGGCGAGGTCGGGCCGGCCGTCCTGGTTGAGGTCCCCTGTTTCTACAGTATTCCACAGGCCGTTGCTGCCTTCCAGGCCTAGCTCGGCGGTGACTTCCCGCAACCGACCCGGTTCGTTGCGGAAAACCCGGACGGGCATCCACTCCCCTACGGCCACCAGGTCGGGCCGGCCATCGCCGTCGTAATCCACCCAGGCGGCGTCGGTAATCAGGCCGCATTCTTTCAGTGCGGGCGCTACCTGGGGGGTGATGTTCCGGAACTGGCCTTTCCCGTCGTTTTCCAGCAGGTAGCCATTGACGGGCACGCCGTAGAGGAAGGGGCGCAGGCGGATGCCGACGAAGAGGTCGAGGTCGCCGTCGCCGTCGAAATCGGCGGCTTCCACCGTTCCGGTGCTTTCGGGTTTGGCGGCGGGCAGCAGTTGCGGCGATTGGACGAAACCTCCCCGGCCGTCGTTGAAGTACAGGCGGTCGAGCAGGGAGAAGGAAAGCGAGGAGTACTCGTTGCTGCCGCTGGCGACGTAGAGGTCGAGGTCGCCATCCTGATCGGCATCGAAAAAGAGGGCGTCGCTGTCTTCCGCGTCGATGGCTTCGGCCCACAAGGCCTGGTTGGAGGGCGCAAAGCCGCCGCCTGCCTGCTGGAGCAGCAGGGCGCCCGGGCTGCCTTTGGCGCCGCCGATATAGAAGTCGTCCAGGCCGTCGCCATTGGCGTCGCCGACGGCGATGGGCGGCCCTTCGCGGGAAAGCATGTGGTAGAGCAGGCGGTCCCGGTCGAAATCGATGAAATCGTTTTCGCGGTGGGTATAAACAGGCGGGGTGGCCGGAGCATAAGGCTGGAACAACAGGGCCTTCCCGGCGCCTTCCGGCGCCCGGTTTCCCGCCGCCGGGACCTGGGCTTCCTCTTGTTTGAGCGTGATAACCTGGTTGGTCTCCACGTTGGTCTGTACGGACTGACTGCCGTCGGGCCACAACACCATCAGGCTGTCGGCCGTTTCCAAAGCCCCCAGGCCGAAATGCAGGCGCTGCCCCACGCTGGACTGGAAGCCGCGCATGGGCGCCTGCTCCTGGTACCATACTTTTCCCTGGTGGTAGACGCTCACCTGGGCACCGAAGGCGTGGGTGTTGGGCGCCGCCCCTTCCAGATCCACCACCAGGAAACGGCTGCTGCTCTGTGTAGCCGCCTCATTGCGGTAGACGAAGGCCGGCATGTTGACGTTGTTGACCACCAGGTCGAGGTCGCCGTCGTTGTCGAGGTCGCCGTAGGCGGCGCCGTTGGAGAAGCTGGGCTGGGCCAGGCCCCACTGTTCGGCCACATTCGAAAAAGTGAGGTCGCCGTTGTTGCGGAAGGCGTAGTTAGGGATGGCCTCCGAAGGCATCTCGTCGATCATGCGGGTGACGGCGCCTTCCCGTTCTTCTTTGATCAGTTCCCGCACCTTTTCGGGGTCGGAATAGAAGTTGATGTAATCCTGGTCGGTGAGGTCTTTGAAGATGCCATTGGCCACGAAGATGTCTTTCCATCCGTCGTTGTCGAAGTCGGCAATCAGGGCGCCCCAGCTCCAGTCGGTGGCGTGCACGCCCGCCAGGCGGCCGATCTCGCTGAAGGTGCCGTCCCGGTTGTTGAGCTGGAGGACGTTGCGGGTGAACTGGTGGTAGAAGCCGTTGCGCAGGCCCAGCTGGTATTTGTCCCAGTTCTCAAACCGGGTTTTCGTTTTCATCCGCTCATCCGTCTCCGGCAGCATGTCGGTGACGTAGATTTCCGGGTAGCCGTCGTTATTGATGTCCGCCATGTCGGCGCCCATGGAGCCCATGCTGATCTCCCGGATTTGCTGCTCCAGGGCTTCGGTGAAAGTGCCGTCCTGGTTGTTGATATAGAGGTAATCGCGTTCGAAGAAGTCATTGGAGACAAAGATATCCTGCCAGCCGTCGCGGTTAACGTCGCCTATGGTAACCCCCAGGCCGAAGCCGATGGCACTGCCGTAGATGCCGGCGGCGGCGCTGACATCTGTAAAGCGGCCGCCGTCGTTGCGGTAGAGCTTGTTGCCGCCGGTGGTATCGCGGATTTCGCGCTGGCCGGGGCGGTAGTCGTATCCGCCGACGGGGCGGATGGAGTTGTTGAGCAGGTAGCAGTCCAGGTCGCCGTCGCGGTCGTAATCGAAGAAGGCGGCGTGGACGGACAGGCCCAGGTCGGCGATGCCCCAGGCTTTGGCCTGCTCGGTAAACGTGCCGTCCTGATTGTTGATGAAGAGTTCGTTGTGGCGGTTGGCGCCGGAGGGGTCGCCGGATTTGCAGACATAGATGTCCAGCCAGCCGTCGCCGTTGACATCGGCCAGGCTGACGCCGGTGGACCAGACGCCGCGGCAGGCCACGCCGGCTTTTTCGGTGGCGTCTTCAAAGCGGAAATCTCCCCGGTTGAGATAGAGTTTGTTGTCCTCCAGGTTGCCGCAGAAGTACAGGTCGGCCAGGCCGTCGTTGTTGACATCACCTATTCCTACCCCGGCGCCGTTGTAGAAATTGCGGAAGGTGTAGGCGTTATAGGTTTCGGTGTGTTGCAGGGTATTTGAGAAATTGACGCCGGTGCGGGAGGAAGGCAAAAGAGTAAACAAGGCCTCTCCCTTTTCTTCTCTCGCACAGGTGCCCGCCAGGAGGGCGAGCAACAGGAATTGCACCAGCCTGAAAGCCGAAGTTTGTCCGCTCATAAGCAGCAATTAAAAAATTGGTTAGGGCTTGCAAAATAACAAGTCTGAATGGAATACTTATTATTTTACAAGCCCTTTGGCCAAAATGCAGGAAGCAGGTAACAACGATTTGCCGCTACCTGCTTCCGTGTCAATTTGTGCTAACTAACGCGACCCGGATTAGTAATTCGGGTTTTGCGTCAGGTTCTGGTTGTTGTCCAGCTGATTCTGCGGGATGGGGAAGATGTTCACGTGATCGCTCGGATCAGCGGGCTTCTCCCACCAGGCGTCGTTGTAGGTGCCGAAGCGAATCTGGTCGGTACGGCGGTGAATCTCGGAGAAGAGTTCCCGGCCGCGCTCGGCCAGCAGGTTTTCGGCGGTCAGCTCGGCAAACGGATCGACCTGGGCGCGTTCGCGGATCATATTGACCAGCATGAGGGCCTGGCCGTCGTTCGGGTTGATGCGCCAGAGGGCCTCGGCGTACATCAGCACGGCGTCCGCATAGCGGAAGATGGGGAAGTCGTTGCTCATGTGCTGAGTGCCGCCCAGTTCGTATTCAAACTTGCCGATGCGGGCGCCGGCCTGGCGCAGGGCGTTGGGGCCGAGTTCGTTGATCTCCGGCGTGAAGTTCAGGGGCGGGCCGTCCGGGTCAGTAGGTTCGGCACCGTCGTCCAGGATGGGCTCGCCGGTAGAAGAGAACTGCTGGCCCACCAGGAAGCTTCCTTTACGGGCATCGTTGTCTTCATAGGAGTTGTAAAACTCTTCCAGCGTACAGAAACCGTTCCAGGGCTGCTCCTGGAGGTTGTAGGTATTCTGGCTGCCGTAGTGCAGGGTCATCTGCGCCAGGTTGAAGCCGGGTGCGAATACCTTGTCATACGGGATAGCCAGGATGGCTTCGGCGGAACCGCCGTTGTTGACGGCGAAGTTGGAGAAGTAGTCCGGCTCCAGGTCAAACAGGCCGGATTCGTAAATCTCCTTGGCGGCGTCGCGGGCGGCCGGCCACTCTGTCTTGCCGGTATACACTTCGGAATTGAGGTACAACTTGGCCAGCAGCATTTTGGCGGCCCAGTAGTTCATCCGGCCGTAGGTGGTGGCGTCGTTGGACTTGCTGAGGTTGCCGATGTTGCTTTCCAGTTCGTTTATGCAGAAGTCGTAAACTTCCTGACGGGTATTGTTCGGCGGAGCGAAGTCGGCCGGCACGTCAAACTGGGTGATGATCGGCACCCTTCCGTAAGTATCCAGTGCCCACCAGTAGAACAAAGCGCGCAGCGCCTTCAGTTCGGAAAGGATAGCAGCTTTATTTTCTACTTCTACTTTCTCGAACTGGAAGACCAGGCGGTTGCAGGTGTTAATACCCTGGAAGAGGAAGTTCCAGCTGTCGCGGATGCGGTCGTCCTCCGGCCCGTAGGTATGCAGGTGGAGGCGGCGCCAGTTTCCGCCGTCGTTCCAGTCGTTGCCGCGGGTCGGCACCACGATCTCGTCGGAAGTCACTTCCTGGAGGGAGTAGATGTTGCCGTTGCCCGCCAGCGGGTACAGGTTGGTGTAGGCGGCGCCGAGGGCGGCGATCAGTTCCGCCTCGGAGGACAGGAAGCTGTCGCCGTCGATGCTGCTGTACAGCTCCTCCTCCAGGTCGGTACAGGCCTGGCCGAAGCCTGCCAGCAGCAGGGTGACAAAAAATAATCTAAGTGGAATATGTTTTTTCATAACAATTTTAAGTTTAGAAACTCACAAAAAACATAGGGTGCTTACGAGACCCCTAAATATCTGCAATTTGCATCGCGTTCACAAGTTTCTGAATGTCAAAAAGCGACAAGCGCCTGTTTTTTGACATTTTAGAAACCGAGATTGACGCCCAGCGTCACGACGCGGGTGCGGAAATAGGTATTCCGGCGGTCGATGCCCGGGGCCAGTGCCGAGGGCAGGTCGTTGATCCGGAAGGCGTTGCTGTCGATATTGCCGGCATCCTGGAAGCGCACTTCAGGGTCGACGCCTTTATAGCCGGTGAAAGTCAGCAGGTTCTGCCCCGTGACATAAACGCGGAAGTTACTGAACGAGCTGCCCTCCGGAAGGCGGAAGGTGTAACCGACGGTCGCGTTGTCCACTTTCACGAAGGAGGCGTCCTCGACGTGGAAGCTGGAGAACGTGGGCGATTCGGTCAGGTTGGCAATATCGTTGGAAGACTCCAGGATATTGTAGGAGGTGATGGCGTCCGGCGCTTCGTAGAAAGCGCGGAAGGTGTTCACCAGGTCGTGGCCGAATACGCCGCGCAGGAAGATATTGAAGTCAAAATTACCTGCCTTAAAGGTGTTGCTCCATCCGAGTTGGAAGTCGGGCAGGCCGTTGCCGATCACGGCGCGGTCGTCGTTGGTAATCTCTCCGTCGTTGTTGAGGTCAGCATGAATCCATTGGCCGTCACCGCTGATGCCTTCATAAACGAGGCCCCAGATCTGGCCGATGGGAGCGCCTTCTTCCACGCGGATGAGGGGCGTGCCGTTCTGGCCGGGGGCACCGAGGTTGGAGATGTCGCGGGTGCCGCCGAAGTCGAAGTCGTCCGTCGACAGAGACACGAGGTCAGTCTTGAGGAAGTACGTCAGGGCAACGCCGGTTTCCCAGTTGAAGTTCTGCTTGCTGATGACATTGTAGTTCAACGACAGCTCCAGGCCGGAGTTTTGCAGCTCCCCTACGTTAACAATAGAGGTGGCGAACAGGTTCGGCGGAACGGGCACGTTGAATTCAAAGATCATGTCCTTGGTGGTGGTGGTGTAGAAGTCCAGCGCACCGGTCAGTTTGTAGTCGAGCAAGGCGAAGTCCAGGCCGACGCTGATGTCGGTCTTGGTTTCCCACTTCAGGTCCGGGTTCGGGTTGGAGATCGGGCCGAAAGCCGGGACGTAGTTGCCGTTGTACAGGAAGTAAACCGGGTTGCCGCCGCGGCGCGGGTCGTTGGCCAGAGCGCCGCCGCTGCCGCCCTGGAGTACGGGGCCGAAGCGGGACAGGGACAGGTAGGAGTCGAATACGTTGTTTCCGGTAACGCCGAAGCCGGCGCGCAGTTTCAGGTTGTCGACGCCGCTGATGTTAAACAGGTTGCTCAGGGTGACACCGCCGCTGACGCCGGGGAACAGGCCCCACTTGTTGTTCTCCCCGAAGCGGGAAGAACCCTCGCGGCGCAGGCTGGCAGAGAGGAAGTAGGTATCGTCGTAGTTGAAGTTCACGCGGCCGAAGAAGGCGATCAGCTTGTTGGATTCCCGGTAGCTGTAGTTGCGGGACAGGCCGTTGGGGAATTCCGCACCGGAGATGATGTTGTTCGTGGTGAAGGCATCGGTGAGGAAGCCGCCGCCCTGGATTTCAAACTCCTGGTTGTCGAATGCCTGGTAAGAATAGCCGGCCAGCGCTTTGAAGTTGAGCTTGTTGAAGTTCTTCTCGTAGTTGCCGGTAAATTCGAAGAGGCGGTTGAAGCGGTCGGTCGTTTTCAGCAGGGCCAGGCCGTCGCGGCCGGCGCCGACCCAGAAGCTTTCGCGGGAGAAGTAAGTATCGTTCAGGTCGTTGTCATACTGCTCGGAGTAGGCCATTTTGGCGGTCAGGCCGGGCAGCAGGTCGTATTCTATCGATCCGTTGAGGATGAGGCGCTTCTGAACTTGTTCGTTGCTGTTCTGCTCGATGATAGCCACCGGGTTGAAGTAGTCGAACAGGTCCTGCTGGAAGTATCCCCCGAGGGCGGTGTTGTCGGGGTCCCGGATGGGTGCCGTCGGGTTGTAGATGGTGGCGTAGCGGAAGGCCTGGGTAAAGCCCAGGTCGGCGTCGCGGTTGGTGGCCGCCACGTTGGCGGACAGGCGCATGCGGTCGTCGAAGGCCCTTTGCGTCAAGTTCAACCGGCCGTTGAGCTGGTTGAAGCCGGTGCCGCTGGCTACGCCGTTGACATTCCGGTAGTTGAGGGCCACGCGGTAGGTGGTCTTGGCCGTACCCCCGGAGAGGGAGAGGTTATGCACCTGGGAGACGCCGGTTTCGGTGAGTTCACCGAACCAGTCGGTGGAAGACCCCAGGTCGGTGCCTTTTCCGACGCGCTGGCTGAAATCGCGGTAGCCGGCGGCATCGAGGACGTTGACCGTTTCGTCGACGGTTTCCAGAGCCAGCTGGCCGGAGTATTCCACCTTGGCGGAGCCTTCCTTGCCCTGCTTGGTCGTGATCAGGATAACCCCGGAGGAACCGCGGGTACCGTAGATGGAGGCGGCGGAACCGTCCTTGAGCACGTCGATGGAGGCGATGTCATTGGGGTCGACGCTGTTGAGGGAAGCGCCGATCACGCCGTCGATGATCACGAGGGGTTCGGTGTTGGCGCCCACCGTTGACAGGCCCCGGAGGCGGATGTTGAAGTCGCCGTTGGGGTCGCCGCCGGGGCGGGCGATGGACAGGCCGGCCACCTTGCCCTGGAGCAGTTGGGCGGGGCTGTTGACGTTCCCCTGGTTGAAGTCCTCCGCCTTGATGCTGGCGACGGCGCTGGTTACTTCCTTGGACTTCTGCGTTCCGTAACCGACCACCACGACCTCATCCAGCACCTGGCCGGCGGAAAGAGATACATTGATGACAGTCTGGCTTCCTATTTCCACCCGCTGGCTGGTGTAGCCGGTGTAGGAGAACTCCAGGGTGGTGGCTGCGTCGGAAACGTTCAGGGAATAGTTGCCGTCGAAGTCGGTTATGGTACCGGTGCTGGTCCCCACAACCAGGATGTTGGCACCGATGAGCGGGTCTCCATTCTGGGCATCCGTCACAGTACCTGTGATGGTTCGCTGGGCAAAAGCAAAGTTGCACATAGCGACTGCCGCGATGAAGAACACCCATCGCTTCATGTAGTCGACTTTAAGTTTCATACATTACTTAGATTTAGTTAGTAAAATAAACAATCGTCTTGGTTGATGAAAAGCCGGCGGAATGCTGGTCCTCAGCAAAGCGCCAGTTATTAGTTCCTAAAGTCGCATGGGATTACGAAGATACTGTGTTAGATTGTGACTGGTTGATTTTCAGGCTTTTTGGACAGGACTTTACGCAGATTTGCCAAATGTGTTTATTTAACACTAACTAAAGCGTAAAAGTCCAAAATAAGTCTGAAAAAACCAAAAATTGGCGAACAGTTTTTTTTTATTTGGAGACAAACCAAATTATATTGGGGCTTGCAAAACAGCAGGTTAAAAGAGAAACGCTGCGGAACGTTTTTTCGCTGCCTTTTTTGCCCATAAGTCCACCATTTCAAACCCGGCTATGAAGCGGCAAATACACGCCATTATATTGTTTTTTGCATTTACCCTGCCGGCGCAGGGCCAATTCACCGACCTGGAAATCCAGCGGGGGGTGCGCCGAATTGACATTCCTTTTGATTACATCAATGGTTTCATCGTGGTGGACCTCGTCTTTGACGGCATTTTCCCGCTGCGGTTCGTTTTCGATACCGGGGCAGAGCACACCATCCTCTCCAAACGGGAGATCACCGACCTGCTGCGGGCCAATTACCTGCGGCGGTTCCCCATCGTCGGGGCCGACCTCAGCCAGGAGCTGTACGCCTATCTCGTGCAGGGTATCGAATTGAAGGTGGGAAAAATCCTGGCCAAGAACCGGTCCATCCTGGTATTGGAAGAAGATTATTTTCATTTTGAGGAATATGCCGGCATAGACGTGCAGGGTATCCTGGGTTCCGATTTTTTCCGCCGGTTCGTCCTCAAGATCAATTACCACCGGCGGATCATATCGCTCTATGACCCGCAATACTGGGCGCCGCCGGGGAAAAGTTATGAAAAAATCCCGATCGAGATCAACCGGAACAAGCCGTACGTCAACGCCAGGGTTCAGTTTCACCAGGACACGGCCCTCCAGCTCCGCCTCCTGCTCGATTCCGGCGCCAGCCTGGCCCTGCTGCTGCAAACCGACTCCCACCCGGACCTGAAGCTTCCCGAGCAGGTGATCCCCAGCAACCTGGGCGCCGGGCTGGGAGGGTACATCCAGGGGTACATGGGGCGGATAGACGAACTCGGCCTGGAGCGCTTCACCTTCCGGGAAGTGATCTCGCACTTCCAGGAATCCTCCTTTTTCATAGACACCACCCTTAGCGTCCAGCGCAACGGCATCATCGGCAATGACATCCTCAGCCGCTTTACGGTCATCATCGATTACATCAACGAAGAGGCCTACTTCGAACCCAACCGGGATTATGACGACGAGTTCGAATACGACCGCAGCGGCCTGTTCGTAGCGGCCACCGGCCCGGCCCTGAATGACTACCTGGTCTACGACGTCATCCCGGGAAGCCCCGCCGCTACCGCCGGCATCGTCGCCGGAGACCGCATCACTAAGATCAACTGCTTGCCGGCCAGCCTGTTCTCGCTATCCGGCCTCACCCGGAAGTTCCAGAAAAAACCCGGCACCCGGATCAGGTTGAAGATCGAACGGGGAGATGAGAAATTCAAGGTTGTTTTTTACCTGCGGGATTTGATATGAGGGAGATGAGGGAGATGGGGAGATGGGGAGACGGGGAGATGGGGAGACGGGGAGACGGGGAGACGGGGAGACGGGACAGGAGGAGATGGGGAGATGGGGGAGATTTTCGAAATTTTTCAAAAAATCTTTTCTACACAAACTTTATTCCTTATTATTCCCCTGCCAGACGAAACGATAAATTTAGATGGAGCTGTAGCTTTTTACACAAAATATAATTTGGATTAAATCGCCGATCCATCTTCCCTGCATCAAACATAAGGGCGATTTATGCGTTTTATCAGATAGTTTTTACAAAAACCGAATACCATATCACCAATGGAAATCAAAATCTACACGCCCTTTGACCCGGCGGCCACTGCTGAAAAAAACAAGATTGCCGACTTCTTATCCGAGCACCTCGACCAATACGGGGACAAGCGGGAAGACATCATGCGGGCACTGGAATACGCACAGAAGGAGGCCGCCTCTCATGGAGGGTTCATCGTCACCGGGACGAGAAAAGAAAAGATCGTCGGCGCAGTGGTGATCAACCAAACCGGCATGAAAGGATACATACCGGAGAACATCCTGGTCTATATTGCCGTCGACGGCGGGCGCCGGGGCGAGGGCATCGGCAAACGCCTCATGAAGAAAGCGATCGAACTGGCCAAAGGGGACATCGCGCTGCACGTCGAGCCGGACAACCCCGCCCGGATATTGTATGAAAAACTGGGCTTCACCAGCAAATACCTGGAGATGCGGCTGAAAAAAAACAAGGCTGAAGGCCGGAAAGAGGCGAAGGACAAGGTGGCGGAAGCCTGATCAGTGGTTGTTAGCTAATGCTCGAAGGCGGGTTGCAGCAGTTATTGGCTGGAGATCGGCGGGAGCGTTATTGCCGGTTATTTTCGGCAATCAACCGGTCGGGCTGTCGCCGTGATAATAACCAGCCCGGCCCTTCGCCCCGGCGGCCCGAAATCTCACCTGCCCGGCTACCATTCTATACTTGGTTGCAATAGGTTTTGTGCATTAGCTCGCCCCACCCCCTTAAATCCCCTAAAGGGGAAATCCGCACACAAATGCACAAAACCCATTGCAGTGGAGTACAACGTTGGACACGTTGATCGTTGCCGGTTCTTCGGCATCAACCTGTTGCCAATCATTGGCTGCCAACAGCGCAGACAACAGACAACAATCAACGGCCAACCTGTCCAGAATCAGACGGATAGCCACCTGCCCCAGCCACCTCACTAATTTTCAAGGAAAAAGACACACATGCACCCAATTGACATCGTCATATTTGTACTCTATTTTCTGGGGATGCTCGGAATCGGTTTTTTCTTTTTCGGGAAAAACAAGAATACGGATGATTACTACGTCGGCGGGCGCAATATGGGCAGCACTCATATTGGCCTTTCGGTGGTGGCCACCGACGTCGGCGGCGGTTTTTCCATCGGCCTGGGCGGACTGGGGTTCATCATGGGCATTGCCGGCTCGTGGATGCTTTTCACCGGCCTGGTAGGCGCGTGGCTGAGTGCCGTTTTCCTCATCCCGAAGGTCAACCGCCTGTCCAAGGAAATCAACCTGCTGACATTCCCGCAGCTTTTTGAATATTTTTACAGCCCGCGGGTGGCCTTGCTGGCAGGCATCATATCCGCTATCGGCTACATCGGGTTCACCAGTTCGCAGATACTGGCCGGGGCCAAGCTGGCCTCGGCGACCTTCACGGCGCTCAGCATGCAGCAGGCGCTCATCATCATGGGCGTCATTGCGGTGGTTTACACGGTGGCCGGGGGCCTGAAAGCGGTCATCTACACCGATACGGTGCAATGGGCCATCCTGATGGCCGGGCTGGTCTTTATCGGCCTGCCCATGGGTTACTATTCGGTAGGAGGGCTTCAGGGCATCAAAGAGGTGGTGCGCCCGGAGATGTTGTCTCTGGCCAATATTGGCTGGGCGGAGCTGGTCAACTGGGGCGTCACCATTATCCCGATCTGGTTTGTGGGCATGACCCTCTACCAGCGCATCTACGCCTGCCGGGACGAAAAGACGGCCCGCCGCGCGTGGTACATCGCCGGCCTTTTCGAGTATCCGGTGATGGCATTCATGGGAGTGCTGCTGGGCTTGTTCGCCCGGGTTGGGGCTGATCAGGGCATGTTCGAATACCTCGGGTATGCCACCCCGGAAGGGCTGGACGCCGAGATGGGGCTCCCGCTGTTGCTGCGGACGGTCCTGCCGGCCGGCCTGATGGGGCTGATGCTGTCCGCCTATTTTTCGGCCATCATGTCGACGGCCGACAGCTGCCTCATGGCGGCTTCGGGCAATGTAGTAACCGACATCCTGGGGCGGTTCATGCCCCTGGAAGGCAACGAGCAGAAGACCCTCCGCATCTCGCAGGCAGCTACGTTCATCATCGGCGCTGCGGCCTTGTTCATCGCCATGAACATGCAGAACGTCCTGGAGCTGATGCTGCTGTCCTATGCCTTTATGGTGTCCGGCTTATTTGTGCCGGTCATTGGCGCCATGTACTGGAAGCGGTCTACGCCCGCCGCTGCCTTCTGGGCCATGTTGCTGGGCGGGGGGACGACCATGGCGCTCATTCTTCTGGACCAGCCTTTGCCGTTTGGTTTGGATGCTAACATCGCCGGCATTAGTATCTCTGCGTTTTCTTTTATTATATTGAGCTACTTAACGCCGCCGGAGGTCAATCCGGCTACATTGGCGATAAAGACGAATGAAAAACATGAGCAAGCTCAAAGAGCGACTATCCATTAACCGATTGACGAGCATTCGCCGTTATCTGCACCAGAATCCCGAATTGCCGGAGCGGGAGTTCGGCACCGCCCAGTACCTCGCCGGCCAGCTGCACGAACTCGGCCCCAGCCAGCTGCTGGAAGGCGTGGGGGGCGCCGGGCTGATCGCCGTTTTCGACAGCGGGAAAGAGGGGCCGGCGGTTCTCTTCCGGTCCGAACTGGATGCCCTGCCCATCCAGGAAGTCAATGACTTTGACCATCGCTCCCGCCGGGAAAACGTCTCCCACAAATGCGGGCACGACGGGCACATGGCCACTCTCCTGGGGCTGGCCGGCGCGATCAGCCGCCAGCCGCCCCGCATCGGGCGGGTCATCTTGCTTTTTCAACCGGCAGAAGAGATCGGCGCCGGCGCAGAACGCGTGCTCCAAGACCCGCGGTTCGAAGGGCTTTATCCTATCGATTACGCCTTTGCTTTCCACAACCTCCCGGGCTTCCCCCTCGGAGAAGTCCTGTTGCGCAAGGGGCCCTTCACCGCGGCGGTCAAGAGCCTGATCGTCCGGCTGGAAGGCAAGACCTCCCATGCCGGCGAGCCGGAGAACGGGATCAACCCTGCCCTGGCCATTGCCGACATTTTGATGGCCTCGGAAAAGATGAGCGTTGCGGACACGCAAGCCGAGGATTTTGCGATCCTGACCCCCATCCACGTGAATATGGGAGAGGTGGCCTACGGCGTTTCTGCCGGCAGAGGGGAGGTCCACCTGACCATCCGGACCTGGACCGAGGAGGCCATGCGGCGGCTCAGCGCCCGGTTGCTGCATTACCTGGGCGACCTGGCGCTGAGCCATGGCCTGCGCCTGGAGACGGAATGGACCAACGTGTTCCGCACCAACCGCAACGACCCGGAGGCCGTCGACATCGTTCAGCAGGCCGCAGAAGACTTCGGGATGGCCATTACCCACCGGGATCAGCCGTTTAGATGGGGAGAAGACTTCGGCGCTTTCACCCAGCGGTTCCGGGGCGCCATGTTCGGCCTGGGCGCCGGCGAAAGCTGCCCGGCCCTGCACAACCCGGATTACGATTTCCCGGACGAACTGCTCGAACCCGGCATAGAGTTGTACAAAAGGATCATGGATATCATCCTGGAGTGAAAATCCCGGAATATGTTGACCACATCAAAGATAGAGATCAGCAAGTGCGCCCTGGAAAACAACCTGCGCTTCCTGAAAAAACAAATGGGGGACGAAGTGCTGGTCTCTTCCGTTGTCAAAGGGCATGCCTACGGGCACAGCATAGAAAAGTTCGTCCCGCTGGCGGAAGCCTGCGGGGTGCAGCACTTTTCGGTATTTGACGCCAGCGAGGCTTACCGCGTAAAAATGGCGGCCAGCAACCCGCAGACGGACATCATGATCATGGGCATGATAGACGGCAGCCAGCTGGAATGGGCTATCGAAAACGGTATTTCCTTTTTCAACTTTGAACTGAAACGCCTGGAGGAAGCCCTGGAGGCTTCCCGCAAGGTCGGGCGACCGGCGCGGCTGCACATCGAACTGGAGACCGGCATGAACCGCACCGGTTTTGGCAGCTACCAACTGCCGGAAGTAGCTCACCTGCTGAAAACGCACCCGGAACAGCTCCGGTTTGAGGGCTTGTGCACGCACTTCGCCGGCGCGGAGAGCATTGCCAATTACGTTCGGATCAAAGCCCAGCGCAAGGCCTTCAACCATCTTTATAAGTGGTTCAAAGGCCAGGGGCTGGCACCCAAACTTAGGCATACCGCCTGTTCGGCTGCCGCCATGCGCTACCCTCCTACCCGGATGGACATGGTGCGGATCGGCATCCTTCAGTACGGCTTCTGGCCCAGCCGGGAGACCTTCATCGACTTCAGTATCCGTTCCGGGCAAACGGAAGACCCCCTGCAGCGCCTGGTGGCGTGGAAGAGTAAGGTGATGGATGTCAAAAAGGTGAAAACCGGCGAATATGTGGGGTACGGCACGTCCTACCTGGCCAATGAAGCGATGGAGATCGCCATCGTCCCCATTGGTTACGCCCACGGGTTCAGCCGCTCCCTCAGCAACCAGGGCCGCGTGCTCATCCACGGCAAACGGGTGGCCGTGATTGGCATGGTCAATATGAATATGATCTGCGTCGATATCAGCCAGCTGGATGGCGTGGAACGGGGAGATGAAGTGGTGATGATCGGCCGCCAAGGCGATATGGAACTGTCCGTCTCTTCTTTCGGGGAATTCTCCGAACAGGTCAATTACGAATTGCTCACCCGCCTGCCGCTGGATATTCAGAGGCAGGTGGTGGAGTAAAATGAGTGGATGAGTGGATGAGTGAGTGAGTGGATGAGTGAGTGAGTGAGTGAATGAGTGAGTGAGTGAATGAGTGAGTGAGTGAATGAATAAACATAAAATATATATTGTTTTTAAAATCAAACTTTATTACATAGTTGATTTTATTCACTATTCACTCATTCGCTAAGTCACTCCTTCACTCCTTTTCTGAGGTTTCCGGAGTGCCCTAACACATACACACATGCACACAAAAACAATATCATGGCATACCTGACACTTAACCGGAAAAACCTGAAACAAAATTATGAATTCCTGGACGAGCTGTTCCAGAAAAACGGAATAGACTGGGCGATCGTCACCAAACTGCTGTGCGGCAACGAGGCTTACCTGAAAGAGATCCTGGACCTGGGCATCCGGGAAGTCTGCGACAGCCGCATCAGCAACCTGGCAAAGATCAAGGAGCTGAACCCGGAGGTCCAGACCGTTTACATCAAGCCGCCTGCCATAGGCAGCGTGGAGGAGGTGGTGCGTTATGCGGATGTTTCCTTCAACTCGGAAAGCTCCACCATAAAGATGCTTTCGGAAGAAGCACAGCGGCAGGGCAAGACCCACCGGGTAACCATCATGATCGAACTGGGCGACCTGCGGGAAGGCATCATGGGCGACCACCTGATGACCTTTTACGAAAAAATCTTCGAGCTGCCCAACATCAGGATCGTCGCTATCGGGGCCAACCTCAACTGCCTGCACGGCGTCATGCCCTCTGCCGATAAAATGATCCAGCTGAGCCTCTACAAGCAGCTCATCGAAGCCAAATTCGAAAAAGAGATACCCTGGGTGACCGGCGGCACCTCGGTGGTGTTGCCCCTGCTGCTGCGCCAGCAGCTACCCGGGGCCATCAACCACTTCCGCATCGGGGAAACGCTGTACTTCGGCAACGACCTCTTCCACGAAAAGCACATCGAGGGCATGTCCGACGAAGTTATCCGCCTCTATTCCGAGATCATCGAGATCACCAAAAAGCCCAAAGTGCCCATCGGGATGTTGTCCACCAACCCGAGCGGAGATGCTTTTGAAGTAGATGAGAAAGACTACGGCAAGCAATCCTACCGCGCCATCCTGGACATCGGCCTGCTCGACATCTCTCCCGACTACCTGCTGCCCGACGACCCCAGCATCGAGATCGTCAACGCCAGCTCCGACATGCTCATCGTCGACCTGGGCGACAACCCCCGCGACTACAACGTGGGCGACCTGCTCTCCTTCAAGCTGAAATACATGGGCGCGCTAAGGTTGCTGAATTCGGATTATATTGAGAAGCGGGTGGTTTGAGGGGGGGTAGGTGTTTAAGTGTTTAGGTGTTTAGGTGTTTAGGTGTAAAAGTGTGACCCCGTACCTCAACACCTCAACACTCTCTACTCCCACTCATACCCCAGGTGAAACAGCGCATCCCCCTGGCTGACCACCGGGGCGTTGTTGTGGCCGACGAGGTAGCCGTCGCGGGGAGCGATGACCTTGACCGAGCCCTCACCGTAGGGGTTGTTGATCACGCCGAGCACTTCCCCTTTATAGGTTTTATGGCCCGAGCATTTAAACCAGAGGAACATGCCGGCGCGGGGCGCACGGACCCAGGTGGTTTTGCGAAAGGTGAGGGTCCGTTCCGGAGGCAGGGCAGGCTCGCCGGTCATTTCCCGGGCGTGGAGCAGCCGCCGGATGCCGGCCAGGCCCTTTTCTATGGAGAGGCCGTCGTACCGGAGGCTTTCCCCTCCTTCGAAGACCAGGGTGGGCTTGCCTTGTTCCAGCGCTACTTTTCGCAGCGACTTGGAAATGGTGGGCTTCACCACCAGAAAAGGGGGGGCGAAAGCCCTGGCCAGTTCCTCGCTCAGCAGGTCTCCCCTGGTGTATCGGATCTGCGGATAGTTGTAATGGCTCTGCCCGCCGGTGTGAAAGTCGACCACGATATCCGCCAGGGGGAGGATCTTTTTGGTCAGCGTCCGGGCCACGCGGGAAGCCAGGGAGCCGTTCATATTGCCGGGAAAGGAGCGGTTGATGTCCTTCCCGTCCGGCACTTCCCGGGAGAAATTGATGAAACCATAGAGGTTGAGAATGGGGATGGCGATGACCGTTCCCCGGCTCAGGTTCTCAAAATAACCCTCCGCGATCGTTCGGCGGACGATCTCCACCCCGTTGACCTCGTCGCCGTGCACGCCGGCCAGCACCAGGACGGCGGGCCCTTCCAGAGGGCTGCGGTAGACGTGGGCCTGTATCCGGATCACGTTGCCGGAAGGCAGGCGGCCGACGGAAATTTTCACCACTTCCTGCTGGCCGGGAGCGATCTCGACGTTGTGTATGGTGATGGGTTGTGCGGTCATTTTTTCACGGGTAATGTTAACCTGCCCCTACCGGGTACTGGCATTGAAATTCTGCAGTTCTTCCCGGTGCCGTTCGATGAACTCGATGACCTTTCCGGCCACATCCACTCCGGTGACGCCCTCGATGCCCTCCAGGCCGGGCGAGGCGTTGACTTCCATAACCAGGGGCCCGCGCCGGGAGCGCAGGAAGTCGACGCCGGCCACATCCAGCCCCAGCATTTTCACCGATTTCCGGACGACCTCCATTTCTTCATCGCTTAGGTTCGCCACCTCGGCGGAAGCGCCCCGGTGGAGGTTGGAGCGGAACTCTCCGCTCCGGGCCTGCCGCTTCATGGCGGCCACCACCTCGCCGGCGACGACCAGGGCGCGGATGTCCGCCCCTTTCGCTTCGCGGATGAACTCCTGGATGATGATGCGCTCGCCCAGGCGCTGGAAGGCTTCGATCATGGATTCGGCGGCGCGGTAAGACTCTGCCAGGAGGACGCCGTTGCCGTGGGTGCTCTCCAGCAGCTTGACCACCACGGGCAGGCCGCCAAGCTCGCCGAGCAGGGGCATGAGGTCCTGCCCGGCAGCCGCCAGGACCGTGCGCGGCACTTCGATGCCGCAGCGCGCCAGCTTCTGCAGGCAGCGCAGCTTGTCCCGCGATTGCAGCAGCGCCTCCGAACGGGCTACCGTAAAGGACTGCATCATCTCGAAATGGCTGATCACCGAGGCGCCCTGAAGCGTCACCGACGCGCCGATCCGGGGGATGACGGCATCAAAACGCTCCAGCGGGTAGTCGTTGTAGTAAATCCGGGGCCGCCCCCGGCCAACGGCCAACGTGCAACGGGTGTGGTCCACAATGTGCATGGCATGCCCCCTTTTCATACCGGCCCGTACCAGGCTTTGGGTAGAATACAGCTGAGGGCCCCGAGAAAGGATAGCGATCTTCATAAAAAAGTCAAATAATAGGCTGGGCAAGATACAAAATGTCAGATTATGTGGCGGGAAAGCCGGGAAAATGCCAGAAAATTCATTTTTTGCAGCGATTAAAAAATGCGAATTGATGTCAGACAAAAAAACAGTTGCTGTTATCGGAGCGGGCATTTCCGGCCTGTGCGCCGCCTACTGGCTGCAAAAAGAAGGGTATGACGTGCAGGTTTTCGAAAAAAGCGGCCACGCCGGCGGGGCCATCATTACGGAACGGGAAGGGGGATTCCTGATCGACCTGGGGCCGAACAGCACTTTGGAGACCTCCGAGGTGCTGAAAGAGCTGGTCGGCGAGCTGGGGCTGGGCAGCCAGAAGATTTATGCCAACGAGGCGGCCAACAAGCGGTACATCGTCAAAAACGGCGAGCTGATGCCCATCCCGATGTCCGCCCTTTCCTTTTTGAAAACGGGCCTGTTTTCCTGGCGCGCAAAGCTGCGGCTGCTGCAGGAGCCCTTCCTCAAGCCCACGCTGGGCGACGACATAGCGCTGGCCGACTTCGTCCGCCACCGGCTGGGGCGGGAATTCCTCGATTACGCCATCAACCCCTTCGTTGCCGGCGTCTACGCGGGCGACCCCAAAGCGCTGAGCACGGCTGCGGGCTTTCCCAAGCTGTATGCGCTGGAGAAGAACTACGGCAGCCTGATCAGAGGGGCGTTGTTGGGTGCGCGGGAGCGCAAAAAGCGCAAGGAAGTTGCCAAGGACCGGGCGCGGATGTTCTCCTTCCGCGACGGGATGCAAACCTTCACCGACGCCCTGGCCCGGGAAATAAAACCGATCGCGTTCCACACCTCGGCCTGCGGCCTGCGGCAAAAAGGCGGCGGGTTTGAACTGGAGATCGAGCAGGACGGCAGGCGGCAAACGAAGGAATTCGACATGGTTGTCTGCTGCGTGCCGGCCCACGCCCTGGCGGCCCTGCTGTCGGAAACTGCCCCGGAGGCGACCGGCCCGCTGGCGGATGTCCGTTACCCGCCGGTCAGCGTCGTGTACATGGCTTTCAAAAAAGAAGACATCCGGCGGGAACTGGACGGCTTCGGCTTCCTCATCCCCGAAGTGGAAAACCGGGAAATCCTGGGCAGCATCTGGAGCTCCACCATCTTCCCGGGCCGGGCGCCGGAGGGGCATGTGGCCTTCACCTCCTTTGTGGGCGGTACCCGGCAGCCGGACAACGCGCTCCTGCCCAAAGGCCAGCTGGAGGAACTGGTGCTGGGCGAGCTCAAAGCCCTGGTTGGGATCAGCGGGAAGCCGGTGTTCACCAGGATTAAAACCTGGGAGAAAGCCATACCGCAGTATAAGGTCGGATACAAAAAAATACAGGCCATCTTCGACAAGCTGGAAAAACAATATCCCGGCCTGCACTTCGCCGGCAACTACCGGCGGGGCATCAGCGTGGGCGACAGCGTGCTGTCGGCCCATGAGACGGTGGAGCGGATAATACAAGGGATACCAGGCAAGGTTTAACAAGTTCTAACCGGTGGAGTTATAGGAAACTTGTCAAACCTTGTTATCTTGACCACGAAAAGGAACCTCTGTTTGAAGTCGGAAGTGCGAAGTCGGAAGTCGGAAAGGGCCCTAAATGGGCGCACAACACCTGCTCTCCCCCTTCCACCTTTGCATTAAGGAATCGGCTGAAATTCAGAACACCTCAGTAGCGATAAAAAATAAGTTCGGCCTTCGAGCCCCTGAAAGACGCCGAACTTATTTTTTAAACATCAAACATGAGCCAAAGCAACGACTTCCAGCTCAATGATCCGCGCATCATCAACGGCTGGGCTTTTTTCGACTGGGCCAACTCGGCCTTCGCCCTGGTGATCACGGCTGCCATTTTCCCCGGCTACTACGTTGCCGTCACCGACGAGGTGGTGCGCGTTTTCGGGGTCGAGATGTCCAACAGTTCGCTGTATGCCTACGCCATCTCCGGCTCCTATTTTCTCATTGCCCTCTTTTCCCCTATCCTCTCCGGGATTGCCGACTACGGCGGGCGCCGCAAGTTCTTCCTGAAATTTTTCACCGTCATGGGGTCCATCGCCTGCCTGTCCCTTTATTTTTTCAAGGGCATGGACCAGCTGGTGGTGGGCACGGCGGGCTTCATGGTCGCCATGATCGGCTTTGCCGGCGGGCTGGTCTTCTACAACGCCTTCCTGCCGGTGATCGCCAGCGAAGACCAGTACGACCGGGTCAGCGCCCGGGGCTTCTCCTTCGGTTACATCGGCAGCGTCATCCTGCTGGTCGGCAACCTGGCGATGATCATTTATTACGATACGTTCGGTTTTCCCGACAAGGGGGCCGCCACGCGCTTTGCTTTTCTCACCGTAGGCCTGTGGTGGATGGGCTTCGCGCTGATCCCTTTCATCCGGCTGCCCTCCGACGAGAAGCAGAAAGCCACGCCCGGCCTGCTGAAGCGGGGCGCCCAGGAACTGCGCAAGGTATGGCTGGCCGTCAAACACCAGAAAGACACCAGGAATTTCCTCTTTTCCTTCTTCTGCTACAGCGCCGGCGTGCAGACGGTGCTCTTCCTGGCCGCCACCTTTGCCGAAAAGGAGCTGGAATTCGGGACCAGCGAACTCATCGGCGTGGTGCTCATCCTGCAGATCGTGGCCATAGCAGGTGCCGTTTCCTTTGCCCGCCTCTCCGAATGGAAGGGCAACAAAGTAGCCCTCGTCACCATACTGATAATCTGGGTGGGCATCTGCCTGGTGGGGTACTTCGTGCAGGCCAAGGTGCAGTTCTACGGCATCGCGGCCTCGGTAGGCCTGGTCATGGGCGGCATACAGTCGCTCTCCCGTTCTACCTACTCCAAGCTCATCCCGGAAGGGACCAAAGACCCCACCTCTTACTTCAGCTTTTACGACGTGCTGGAAAAGACGGCCATCATCATCGGCACCTTCTCGTTCGGCTTCGTGGAGCAGCTCACGGGCAGCATGCGGGTGAGTTTGCTGGTGCTGGGGAGCTTTTTTGTGGTGGGGTTGTTGATTTTGTTGACGGTGCGGATACGGAGGGGGGAGGTTGTGGGGGGGGGATGGTTTGATTGTTGATTGTTGGATGGTTCAAGGTAAAATTGGTTGCAAATTTCATCATTATAAAAATCACGAACCGAGAAGGGAGCGTTCAAAAGTGTCGGACGCAACAACAAATAACCGGCAACTGCCCAGGGCAACATGCCGTCGATCGTTCCTTTCGGCTCGCTCAAGGTAAAACTGGTTAATAACCAGCGCTTTACGGCGACGCCAGGGGCAATAACCAATTTTACCCCGAGCGAGTCGAGGGGAACTAATAACTACCCCGGAACTTCATTCTGACAACACTATCGCCATGTACTTTTTTTTGCTTCCATATATATGCCCCTTTCAGGAGGCTTCCATGCCGAAAAAGCATCCATATATGCTTTTTCGGCTTTGGCGTATTCCTCACCGCTCAGCTTCGCAAGCGCAGCCAGGGTGGTATTCGATGCCGCCTGGGGGCATTCGTGCCGCGATCATCCTGATCGCCCGGCAACCTTCCAATGTTCTTGCCCCCACCTGTCCGGCCGGACAAACCTTACGGCATGTTCGATTAGGCCTCCGCCTGCGGCGACAGGATGATTGAATTACGAGCTGGCCTTCGATCAGGATGATCGAGCCACGAGCCCGGCGCGGCTGCGCACGCGCTGCCGGGCGGGGCTGCCGGTTGCTGCGCGCCCCTGCCGGCCAAGATAACAGGGCGGCGCCGGTTCGCTTCCATTCTTTTCTTATTACGGGCCACTTAAGAAGCCCGTCCAAAAAATGCCTCGTTTTCCCTGCTCGCCCTGTGGAATCTTTCCTATTCTACAGGGTTGGAAAAACGAGGCATGCCACACGCCCATCTTTATTGTAAAAAGGTAAAAAAATCAGAATCTAACGAACCGCCCTGGCAAGACGAAACCCCAAGCGGTCGTTCCTGCCGTCCGGGGTGCGGCGGTGGCGAATGGCGCAACGCACGTAGGCGGGATAAAGGTCCCAAGACCCGCCACGGACAACCCGGTAGGAGCCGCTGTCAGGGCCTCGGGGGTCCCGGCTGTTCTTGCTTTTTTCGTAATAACCGCTATCGTACCAGTCCCAGCACCATTCATAGACGTTACCGCTCATGTCGTGCAGGCCGGCGCTGTTGGCTCGAAGGCTGCCTACCGGTGCGGTATACTCATAGCCATCTTTGCCGACCTTTTCAGAATAATTGGCATAAGAGGCCAGGGAGCTTTCAGTTGAAGTCCCCGCCCATTTCTCTTTCTTTCCCCGGCTGCGCGCGGCGAATTCCCACTCCGCTTCCGTTGGCAAGCGGTAGCCGTTGGCGCTCCAGTTGGCAGTAACATTTGTGCCGCTTATCGCATACACCTCCTGAAGCCGTTCCTGCCGGCTGCGCCAGTTGCAATATTCCACTGCATCATTCCAGGATACATTAATCGCCGGCCGCCGGCCGCGCCCCCAACCCCAGTCACTGGGCTTCTCGCGCCCGGTAGCATCGCAGAAGGCATCAAACTCGTCGAAGGTGGTTTCGTGGATGGCCAGGTAGAAATCGCTTACCGTCACCGTGTGTACTGGCTTTTCATCGCTTTCTCTATCCCCAAACGTATCCCCCATATCGAAAGGGCCGCCCTGGATAAACACCATGTCGTCCGGAGGCTTAGCTGATGGCCGGGAAGTTTCCGCCCGGCCCTGGCTCGGCTGGGCCCCGGCCGCTTGCCGGAGGCCATCCACCCTGGAACGCGCCTCCCGGGCGTATTTCCCATCGGGGTAGCGCTCCAGGTAGCCCTGGTAGCTTTCCACCGTGTTTTTCAGCGAGGCGAACTGCCATTCTTGTTCGTCCTGCAGCCGCAGCGCCAGGGCGGCAACCTCCGTCCGGAAATCTCCTCCGGGGAAATCCTCAAGATACTGCTGGCAGCCGGCAATGGTCGGGGTGGCCTGCAGGGCAGCGTAGGCATCGATATCGCGTTGCCGCGCTTCATAACGCCGAGGGTCGGCTTTGACTGAACTTTCCGGGAAAAACAAAAAACAGGAATTAGGCTCGTCGTCTCCAAACCGCCCCCCGCCAGGTTTAGGCGAGGCCTGTTCCAGGTAGACAGAAAACAGCTCGCTGGAGCGCAGGTAACCCGCCGCGTACTTGCGAGACCGCAGCCCTTCCAGCAAGTGATAAGCAAAATTGGACCGGTCGGGGGTTTGCTCTCCCTGGCCGTCTGAAGTCCAAAAGCAGCGGGCTTTGTAGGATTCATGGTTGGCGAGTATACGGTCGAACTGCTCTTCTCCTTTGCGCTGGAAACGGCGGCCGTCATTGCGGAAGCCATAGGAGGGGTCGAACGTGGCGCTGTGGCAGGCATCGATGGCTACGAGGATGTGCCGGCAGTTGACCTGGTTGACCTGGTTGCGATAGTAGTCGTATTCCATCGCGGAACGCTGGGGCCGGGCGGGGTCAGAATCGCTGGCCATGAAGTAGCCGTTGGCGCCCTCCTTGATGCCATGCCCGCTGAAGTAGATGAACAATTGGCCATCGGAAGCATAAGTGCCATCGGAAAAGCGGCGCCGGTATTCCGCTATCTTCTGGTCAACCTGGTCTATTGTGGGGTTCTCCACGATTTCCACCTGGAAACCGTAGGATTGTTCCATTTCCCGGGCAATATCCCGGGCGTTTTGGATGGGGTTGTTGAGGTTGTCGAGGTGTTTGTATTGGTTCACGGCAAAGAACAGGGCATAATCCTTGTCCTTCCGGATAAAAGGCATCCGCTCTGCGCTTCGCCCGGGGGCAAAGGCCAGCCAGGGCAGGCAAAACAGCAGCGACAAAAAGGAAGTGGTTTTTCTCATGACGACATTGGGGTTTTGTCACGAGTAAATATATGTTTTTTTGGCTGTTTGCGGAAGCGGCGGCCGCCCTGGCTTTCTGCGGGTTCTGCGAATGCCTTTGTCTGGAGCGCGGGCCTCCAGGCCCGCGCAGGCTGACTCAGGCAACCCTTATAAAGGCAATTGCTTGCTAAAACCTGGTTTTCGCGGGCCACAGGCCCGCGCTCCAGTAGCGCCGCAGGCTGAAAACTCCTAACTTTGTTTAGGAATGGGGGCGAAATAAGATGTTGTTTTAGAGGAGTGCATTTTTGGGGCTGGCAAGGCGGAGAAACAGGCGCTTAGCATCGCTAAGTAACTGTTTTTCCAACGCAGCCAGCGTCAAAAAGGCGCCCTCTAAAGCGGCATGTTATTCCGCACCCATTCCTAAATTCTACTAAACAGGAAGGCGGAGTCCCGACAAAATCGGGAGCAGGCTTTCCAAGTCCGCGAACATGATCGGAGATGAACTAACGACGAGTAAAAATTTAGCGGGCCTGGAGGCCTGCGCTCCAAATTATCGCCTATGCCCTCCAAAATCTTTTACCGCCGCCGCCTGCCTCACATCCAGCCCCCGGAAAGTTCCTACTCGATTACCTGCCGGCTTGCCGGGAGCTTGCCCAAATCCATTACTGAAGAGCTAAAAGAAGCCTATCAGGCAAAAAGGCTCGGGATAGCAAGCAAATATCAGGGAAAGGATGATGCCGCATCGAAGGAAGCGTTGGCAAAAGAAACATTGGCCTTGCGAAATGCTCATTTTTTGAAAATGGACCGCTATCTGGACCAGGCGCTTCATGGCCCCACCTGGCTAAGCAACCCGGAAGTAGCCAGGATTGTAATGGAATCCCTGCATTTTATTGAGCATAAACTCAAATACTGGGACATCTGGGCCTACTGCGTCATGGCCAACCACGTCCACCTGGAATGCACCCTGACGCCTGTAGCACCTGCCCTGAATATGGTCATGAAAAGCCATAAAAGCTATACCGCCCGGCAGGCGAACCTCTATCTTGGCCGAACAGGCAACCCTTTCTGGCAGGAAGAAAGTTTTGACCGGCTCATCCGGGACGAGGATGATTTTTACTACCGCATTTATTATGCTGTCAACAACCCGGTGGAAGCGAAATTGGTCAAAAGCTGGCTGGATTGGCCGTTTACGTATGTGCATCCGGAGATTCGGAAGAATATTGTGCCTTAACTGGAGAGCCTGTACCGCACACTTGCGGGGTCCGCGCTCCAGAACCGGGGTTCGCGGACCTGGAGGTCCGCGCTCCAGAACAGGCTACGCACGCGCTGCCTGGCGGGCTTGCCGAATGCTCCGCTACTCAAAGAAAATGCCTCGCTTTCCTTGATGGAAAAGCGAGGCATTACCGCCTTAAATCTCATATCGTAAAAAGGTAAAAAACTCAGAAACTAACGAACCGCCCTGGCAAGACGAAACCCCAAGCCGACGTTCCTGTCGTCCGGGGTGACGTTGACGCGATCGGCGCAACGTGCGTAGGCGGGATAATCGCCCCAAGACCCGCCACGGATAACCCGGAAGGAGCCGCTGTCCAGTCCTCGGGGATCGCGGCTATTCTTGCTTTTTCCGTAATAGCCACTGTCGTACCAATCCCAACACCATTCCCAGACGTTGCCGCTCATGTCATATAAGCCAAGGTTGTTAACGCTCAGGATACCCACCTCAACTGTTTTTTGGCGGTCGATGCCTTCTTTTGAATAGGGTTTGGGTTCCCAGTTTCCATCAAAGTTTATTTCAGCCGGATCCGCAATATTTTTGCCATTCCCGAAACGCACTTTTTCTCCTCTCTGCCGCGCCGCAAACTCCCACTCCGCTTCCGTCGGCAAGCGGTAGCCGTTGGCATTCCAGTTAACCGTCACAATCCATTTTTTGTCATCGCCGGAGTTACCGTTATTAGGGTCTTTCCGGCTTTTGTCAATTTGATAAACTTCCTGAAGGAGTTCCTTTTGGCTTCTCCAATTGCAGTACTCAATGGCGTCATACCAATCTACATTGATCGCCGGCCGCCGGCCGCGCCCCCAGCCCTGGTCATTGGGCTTGTCGCGCCCGGTAGCATCGCAGAAGGCATCAAACTCATCGAAGGTGGTTTCGTGGATGGCCAGGTAGAAATCGCTTACCGTCACCGTGTGTACTGGCTTTTCGTCATCGCTTCCATCCCCAAACGTATCCCCCATCTCGAACGAGCCGCCCTGGATGAACACCATGTTATCCGGCGGGCGAACGGTAGCCGCCGGCGAGGCGCTTGAATTTTCAAACCGTTTCTTCCTGTCCTCGGCATCCGCCTTATACTTCCCGTCCGGATAGCGCTGCAGATAGAAATCATAGGCTTCCTTAGTATCCATTTCCACAGCCACCTGCCAGAACCGCTCTTCTTCCGGGTCTGTGCCGCTGGCTTCTTGAAAGAAAAGGAAGCAGGAACCCGGCTCGTCGCTCCCGAAATCCCCGCCCCCGGGCGTAGGCGCCGCTTTGAGCATATAGCTGGCGAACAGCTCGCTGGAAGTCAGGTAGCCGGCAGCCGCCTAGTGGGTGCGCAGCCCTTCCAGCAACTGGCGGGCGAAGGTGGAACGGTCGGGTGTTTGGTTGCCGCTTGCATCGGAAGTAAAGAACAGGCGGGCCCGGTATTCCTGGTGGTTGAGTAAGGTTTGGTCAGCATACTGCTCGCCGGGGCGAGCAAAGTTACGGCCCGGCTTTTTTTCCCAGTTGGGGTCAAAAGTGATGGAGTGGCATGCGTCCACCGCTACCAGGATGTGCTTGCAGTCGATCTCATCGACCTCGGAACGCCAGTAGTCGTATTCTATCCCTTTGGCATAAGGCCGTTCCGGGTCCGCATCGGCGGGCATGAAGTATCCATTTTGCCTCGCATCACGCCGTGGCCGCTGAAAAAGACAAAGAGTTGCCCGTCCGAAGGGAATTTCCCGCTGCGGTAGGCGCGTTGGTATTCCTGAAGCTTGGCTTCTATTTTTTCGAAGCTGGGGTTGGGCACCACTTCGGCTTCAAAGCCATAGCGCTCTTCCAGCTCTGCGGCGATATCCCGCGCGTTTTTGATGGGGTTTTTCAAGTCCGTCATGACTGCGTAATCGTTGACGGCAAACAGGAGGGCGCGGTCTTTGCCTGTCCGTGAGGCCTGAGAGAAAACTGCTATCCCGCAACCAAGAAGGGCCAAAAGTATTATCCAACTTCGAATCCTTTTCATAAATATCATTCCCTTTTAAACAAACTAAACACCACCTGCCCAACATACACCCCCAGTAGCAACTCCACCAGGGCCAGCAGGCTAGTGCCTTCGGAATTAAGTAAATGCCATTATAGGCGTGGTTAGTTTCCGCCTGATCAAGGCGGAGAGCCTGCCCCGAACTCGATTCGGGGTTCGGGATCGTAGCCTTAGCTACGAAGCCCGGTTCTCCAACGCCGAGCAGGCGGAAAATAACAAGCGTATAGTGGTAGATACTTAGTTCCGGAGGCACTAGTCATGTAATCGAATTGCCCCAGGATGCCCCGCCCCCGCAGGTCGATGACGAAAAAGAGGGCAAGGCCGTAGAGCAGGAACAGGCCGTAGGCAGTGAACTGAAAACTCCGGCTCACCCGCGGCTCCAGGGCTGTGGTGGCATACTGCTGGACGTGCCGTTCCCGGACGCTGTTCCGGAACATCACCGTGGTGTAAGTGGCAAAGATGGGCAGCAGCAGTGCGAAAACTGCCGCTGAATCGACTGCCAAAGAAGATGAACAGCTGCCCGTCCGCTGGGAAACTACGCTTTTGCCACTGCTCGAGCACCTGGTAGATCTGGCCGCGGCTGTAGTTTTCGTATACCGGTGCTTCTTCAAAACCATACATTTCTTTCAGTTCCCGTGCAATGACCCTGGCATCTTTTACGGGGTTTTTCAGGTTGCCAAAATCTGGGTGGGAGCGGTAGTCGTCGTTGGCGAAGAAGAGGGCGTAGTCTTTGCCGGGGCGGAGAGTGGGCACCGCCGTTTCTGACTGGTCGAGGACCATCGCCAGGAAAGGCAAACAAAATAGTAGCAACAAAAAGAGTATGGTTTTTCTCATGAGCAACATTGGGGTTGAATTCAATACTGTTCTCGTTCGCGAGAGGCTAAAGCCTCGATGCGGAATAATGGGCAAGTCTCCAGGCTTGCGTTGATGATAAACGCCAGTCAGAGACTGGTAGGTTTTTCCGCATCGAGGCACAGCCTCTCGCGAACACCAATTAATAAATATATGTTTTTTCGGCTGTTCTGGTAAACTGAGGCTGTCCTTGTGGCTTTCAGTTCTTCCCGAAAGCTGTCTGCATAACGCTCCAGGTAGTCGTCAAAATCGACTTCCATGCTCAGGTAGCCGCCGCGTTGCACTTTTTCGTAGATGCCCGAGCCGTACTTGCCGTCGACCTCGATGGTAAGCTGAAAGCCCTGCCCGCCCGGCAGCTCGCGGTGGGTGGCGAGGAAAGACAGCAGCTCCCGTTTCACCCAGTTGTAATCCTGCCCGCAGCAGCTGTTCAGTATCCGCGCCAGCAGCGGGTTGGCCTCGTCGGTGAGCACCTCCCGGCACAAATCCTCCACCTCGAAGCGCAGCACCGTTTCGTTTTCCAGCGGGCGCACCTTGGGGCTGCGCTGTTCGCAACCCGCGCTGCCGTACCTTTTCCGGGCGTATCCCAGCACCCTTTCATAAACCGACTCCCGGCTGAAGGCTTGCCGAAACTGCGCTTCCGACAACCCTTTCATGCCGTTGATGTTGGCCGGGCTTATCCATACTTCCTTGATCTTGGATTTTGGGTTAGACTCCTCCACCTTCACCTGGCCATCCTCAAAATAAATGCCTCGGAAGAACAGCGGTTCCTGCCGCAGGTCGTAAGTATCGTATATCTGCACGTCCACCAGCGACTGGCGCACTTCCATCAGGTTGGCCGCCTTGTAAAACAGCTGCTGCTCCAGGCTAATGGGGCGCTCTGCCTCAAATTCCTGCTTCAACACCTCCCATGCCCGGACGATGGAATCAATGTCGTCGTTGGGAAACCCCAGATAAATCGAGAGCCGTTGCTCCTTGACATCGATGGACTCTACCTTCAGCACCGCGCCCAACCCGGAGTGATCCAGCCAGCGCTGGTAGGTTTCTTTTTGGCGGTTAAAAAAGCCGGTGTCCTGGGTGAGATTCTCGGGCTGGGCGCTGGCCACGGATAGGGCCAGCAGGCAGGCGCCGAGGGAGAAGAGGGTGCGGATGGTGGCTGGTTTCATGGCGTTTGGTGTTTGGCTGTAAGGAGTTGGCTGGCTAAAAATAGGAAATTGCGGCTTTACAATTTATTTTGGGCCGTTCTTTTTATACTGCGCTGCAATATGTTTTGACCGGGTTGATTTTAAAACTCCCCTTCTAAGTGCTATCTTTGCCCGCGAAAATCCAGGAACGACAAAACCAAGGAAAATTGATGAGCGAACCGCAGCAATTACCTGCCGTCCTTTTGCTGGAAGACGGCACGGTTTTCCACGGCAAATCCGCGGGCATGCCCGGCACGGCGGCCGGCGAAATCTGCTTCAATACCGGCATGACCGGATACCAGGAGATTTTTACCGACCCTTCCTACTACGGCCAGCTGATGGTGACGACCAACGTGCACATTGGCAACTACGGCATCAAGCGGACGGAGGCGGAATCCTACAGCGTCAAGATCGCCGGGCTGATCTGCAAGGATTTCAACGTGGAGTTCCACCGGCCGCTGGCGGACATGTCGATCCAGGAATACTTCGATGAGGAAAAGCTGGTCGGCATCGCCGAGGTCGACACCCGCGCCATCGTGCGCCACATCCGCTCCAAAGGCGCCATGAACGGGATTATCTCGTCGGAGACGACGGACCTGGAGGCATTGAAAAAGCGCCTGGCGGAAGTGCCCGGCATGAACGGGCTGGAGCTGGCCTCCAAAGTCAGCACCAAAGAGGCCTACGTTTTCGGCGACCCCCACGCGCCCCTGCGGATCGCCGTGCTGGATTTCGGCATCAAGCAGAACATCCTGAACTGCTTTGCCGAGCGCGGCTGCTACATGAAGGTCTTCCCCGCCCGCACCTCCTTTGAAGAACTCCAGGCGTTCAACCCGGACGGCTACTTCCTGTCCAACGGCCCGGGCGACCCCGCGCCGATGGACTACGCCATCCAAACGGCAAAGGCCATCCTGGAGGCAGACAAGCCGCTGTTCGGCATCTGCCTGGGGCACCAAATCCTGGCGCTGGCCCTGGGCATTCCGACCTATAAAATGCACCACGGCCACCGGGGCATCAACCACCCGGTAAAGAACATGTTCACCGGGCATTGCGAGATCACCACCCAAAACCACGGCTTCGGCGTCCATCACGACGCCATCCGGGACAATGCCGGCAAGGTGGAGGTGAGCCACGTCAACCTCAACGACGGCACCATCGAAGGGATGCGGGTGAAAGGCAAAAGAGCCTTCTCCGTCCAATACCATCCGGAGGCTTCTCCCGGCCCCCACGACGCCCGGTACCTGTTCGACGATTTTGTAAAATTAATGCAGGATAAATCCTGAAAATCTTGTCTAAAAACAACCAGATATGAGTATCATCATAGACATCGCAGCCCGCGAAATCCTCGATTCCCGCGGCAACCCAACTGTAGAAGTTGACGTACTGACCGAAGACGGCTTCATGGGCCGGGCGGCCGTGCCCTCCGGCGCCTCCACCGGCAAACACGAAGCGGTAGAGCTCCGCGACGGAGACAAAGAGCGCTTCCTGGGCAAGGGCGTCCTGAAAGCCTGCCAGAACGTGGAGGACATCATCCGGGAAGAGCTGATCGGGGTAGATTGCACCGAGCAGCGCTATATCGACAACCTGATGCGGGAACTGGACGGCACCAGGAACAAGAGCAAGCTGGGCGCCAACGCCATCCTCGGCGTTTCCCTGGCAGTGGCCAAGGCGGCAGCCGAGGCGACCGTCCAGCCCTTGTACCGCTACCTGGGCGGCGTGAACGCCCACCTGCTGCCGGTGCCGATGATGAACATCCTCAACGGCGGCTCCCACGCCGACAACAGCATCGACTTCCAGGAGTTCATGATCATGCCGGTCGGGGCCGAGCGCTTCTCCGAATCCCTGCGCATGGGCGTGGAAGTGTTCCACCACCTCAAGAGCGTGCTCAAGAGCAAGGGCCATTCCACCAACGTGGGCGACGAGGGCGGCTTTGCCCCCAACCTGAAATCCAACCAGGAGGCCATCGAGATCGTCCTGCAGGCCATCGAAAAGGCCGGCTACCGCCCCGGCGAGGACATCGTCATCGCCATGGATGCCGCCGCTTCCGAATTCTACAACGAAGAAGAAAAAGTATACCATTTCCACCAGTCGACCGGCGATAAGCTGACCAGCTCCGAAATGGTCAGCTACTGGAAAGACTGGGTCAGCAAATATCCCATCTTCTCCATCGAGGACGGCCTGCACGAAGACGACTGGGCCGGCTGGAAAGAACTCAACGCCGCCATCGGCAACCGGGTGCAACTGGTCGGCGACGACCTCTTCGTCACCAACGTGGAGCGCCTGCAGCGCGGCATCGACGAAGGCTCCGCCAACTCGATCCTGATCAAGGTCAACCAGATCGGCAGCCTGACCGAGACCATCGACACCGTAAGCATGGCCACCCGCAACAGCTACACCTGCGTGATGAGCCACCGCTCCGGCGAAACGGAAGACACCACCATCGCCGACCTGGCCGTGGCGCTGAACACCGGACAGATCAAGACGGGCTCAGCGTCCCGCTCCGACCGGATCGCCAAGTACAACCAGCTGCTGCGCATCGAGGGGGAACTGGGCGACGCGGCGGTTTTCCCGGGCAAGGCGTTGCTGGGGTAAGGGGGAGTTAATCGTTGTTTGTTGTTTGTTGTCTGTTGTCTGTTTGCCATTATTGTATTTTTATTGATAACTTGAGCACGACCAACAACTGACAACTGACAACAGGCAACCAATAACCAACAAACCATGGCTTCACGCAACCCGCTTCAACCTTTGCTCAACCAGATCCCGAAACCGCTGCGGAACAAGTACTTCATCGTACTGGCGGTTTTCTTCTTCTGGATGATCTTTATCGATAAACACGACTTCCTCACCCAGTGGCGCCTGCAGCGCGCCGTCGACCAGATGCGGGAGGAAAAGGAACTCTATATCGAAAAGATCGACCAGGCCAAACAGGACCGGCTCGACCTGGAGGCCAACAAGGAGAAATTCGCCCGCGAACAGTACTTCATGAAGAAGCGGGATGAGGAGGTTTTTATTATTGAGGATGAGGAATAGGGGGTAAGAGTGTTGAGGTGTTGAGGTGTTGAGGTGTTGAGGTGTAAAAGGGGTAGGCAGTGTGCCCTTAAACACTTACACACTTAAACACTTACACACTTAAACACCTAAACACTTACACACTCACACTTGGATTGCCGAAAAATCAGCTAACTAACACATAACTGGATAAAACAAGAAATATGTCAGTTCTCGTCAACAAGGACTCCAGGGTGATCGTCCAGGGGTTCACCGGTAAGGAAGGCACTTTCCACGCCGAACAGATGATAGAGTATGGAACGAACGTGGTGGGCGGCGTCACCCCCGGGAAAGGCGGCCAGGAGCACCTGGGGCTTCCGGTATTCAACACGGTAGCGGACGCCGTCGGCCAGGCCGGCGCCGACACTTCGGTGATCTTTGTGCCGCCGGCTTTCGCCGCCGACGCCATCATGGAGGCCGCCGAAGCCGGCATCAAGGTGATCATCTGCATCACGGAAGGCATTCCGGTGCAGGACATGGTCAAGGTAAAAGCTTACCTGGAGCGGCACGACACCCACTTGGTCGGCCCCAACTGCCCGGGCGTCATCACGCCGGGCGAAGCGAAGTGCGGCATCATGCCCGGCTTCATCCACAAAAAAGGTAAGATCGGCATCGTTTCCCGCTCCGGCACGCTCACCTACGAGGCAGTCGACCAGGTGACTAAGGCGGGCATGGGGCAGTCGACCTGCATCGGCATCGGCGGCGACCCCATCGTGGGCACCACCACCAAACAGGCGGTCGAGCTGCTGATGAACGACCCCGAAACGGAAGGCATCATCATGATCGGCGAGATCGGCGGCGGCATGGAAGCAGAAGCGGCCTATTACATCAAGGAACACGGCACCAAGCCCGTCGTCGGCTTCATCGCCGGCCAGACGGCGCCCAAGGGCCGGAAGATGGGCCACGCCGGCGCCATCATCGGCGGCAAGGACGACACGGCGGCAGCCAAAATGAAGATCATGGAGGAGTGCGGCCTGCACGTGGTGAAATCTCCGGCGGAGATCGGAGAGACGATGCGGCGGGCGCTGGGGAGGTAGACGGCGGACGGTAGACGGCGGACGGCGGACGGTAGGCGGCGGACGGCGGACGGTAGGCGGCGGACGGTGGACGGTAGACGGTGGATGACGGACGGTGGATGGCGGACGGTGGACGGTGGACGGTTTTCCCGGCATTTCATGTACGGGAGAGGTAGTGCATTTTGAATGGACTCCCCCGTCTCTTCGGCGGGCAAGCTTGAGAGGCGGGGGCGGCAATGCACAAAGCCTGTTGCTGTTGCTGCCCTGTCCCCCTGTTTGGTGCAAAGCCAGCCAGGGTTGTCATAAACGGGCAATTTCGCCGATTCACCGCATCCCCCTACTGCGACAACAACACCAGCAATATCATAACCAGAACAATCACAAAGGCAAGGATATAGTAGTAGGTGTTGCTGTCCCGGTACTTGGCATATAATTTTTCCACGACGTTGCGCCATTCGAGCCTTTTCCCCACAGGCTCAAAGACCATCACGAAATACTTATGTTTCTTCAGGCGCTTCTGGTCGCCATGCTTGGCAAGGATGAAGAATTCCGGGTCGAGGAAGGATAGTTCAAAAAGCTCGTCTTCGATCATTATCTTGTTGGATCCCATCAACCGCCAGCTGCCGCTGGATACGTCTCCGTTTACCGACTTCAGGTACTCCCCGCCATCGTTGAAAATATGCAGTACCGTGTCGTGAAATTTCTCGTCATCCCGGAATTCCAGCCAGTGTTTTCCAAGAAAGAAGTGGCTCTCCTTCAGGTCTTCGCCAATGGCGCGCACACTGGGCAGCAACTGGTCCAGGTACTCGTCCATCGTCTCGCTGTGCGGCATTTCCGTGCTCCACGCCTGCGATACCTTTTCTAATAATTTGTTTTCCAAAGCCGGTAGTGGTTTTCTGTACCGGTAAAAATACCAACTTTTCGGCAAAGTAGGCTACGCAGCATTCGGTTTTCGGCATTCGCCGGTCCGGGCTACAGGCAATGCCCGCTCCCGCAGCGAACAGCGAATAGCAAACAGCGAACAGCGAACAGCAAACAGCAAACAGCAAACCGCCCCCTACTTCGCCCACTCCCTCCGGCTCTTAAAGTACTTGGGGTGGACGACCAGCAAGCCGAAAGACTCCCCTTCTTCCTTGGTCCGTTTGGCATGGTGAGCGCCGTGAGCCCGCAGGATAGCCCGGGAGTAGGTGCTGTCCAGCTGGCGGAACCACTTGAATCGCTGGTGGATATAAACGTCGTGGATGAGGAAGTAGATCACTCCGTAGATGGAGATGCCGATGCCGACAAAGAGCAGCCAGAAATGGGGCGTAGACAGGCCCACGATGTACGAGAGGGCGCTGGGGATGGCGAAAACGAGGAAGAACAGGTCGTTCTTTTCGAAAAAACCGTCCTTGTGGTGATGGGGTTGGTGATGATCCTCGTGCCAGGACCACAGAAAGCCGTGCATGACGTATTTGTGGGTGAACCAGGCCATAAATTCCATGCCAACCACAGCTGCCAGCGTAATGCCGGTATAGATCAGAATATCCATATTGAGTCGGTTTTACTGAAATGCTATTCCGAGAATAAGGAAAAACAGCATTTGGAGAATAAACAAAGCTACAGCCACTTTGTTGCGCACGCGGCCCAGCCAGAAAGCGAACAGGCATTGCAGGGGGGAAGCGACCAGAAACCAGCCCAGGTAGTTGCGCAACGGCACGCTTTCCGCCTCCCAGGCCCAGAAGCCGTACCGGATGGCCACCGGTTCGATCAGCACGTCCAGCCCGACCATCAGCAGGGCGGCGAACAAGCCCCGAAACAGCCAGTGCGTACGGCCCGCCAGGAAGTTGGCGACAACCCCGGCGCTGTAGCTCAGCATCACCCAATTGACGCCGATCATCAGGGGCGTGCCCCAAAGTTTCGGGCCCAGGACCCGCCCATAGGCGTATTCGCCAAACAAAATACCGGTTTGAACCCCAAACAACTCGGCCCCAAAGCCAACGAAGTAAGCGATGGCCAGAAAGGCCGGCAGGGGCCGCTCCCATCGCGGGTGAAACCACAGTACCAGGGCTAAGGACACCAGCAGGTTGGCCGGCGTCAGCAGAATGAAGTCCTCATGGATGGGCAGAAGGATACCAAATATGCCCACAGCATACAGGATAACGAGTACCAGTATAGCAAGCCATTCCGGGGATAGGCCAATCGACGATGGGGTTTCCTCTTTCAGCATGAGGGATTTGATCTTCGGGTTATCCTGCATAGGTTCGCAGCATTGAAGCTTCATCCTTTCCGGGCGTTTCTGTCCAGCCAGGGAGCAAAGCCGTTACGAATATAATGATTATAAAAATGATCGTTACTTTTATAACCGTTCTAAAAACAACGGCTTCCGTCAGCACACACCTGCATTTTCCAGGATTCATGCCTCTCCGTGCATTACCTCATCCACGATCTTCGCCGACAGCAGCGCCAGGGGTATCCCCCCGCCGGGATGAACGCTGCCGCCACAGAAGTACAGCCCCCTGATGCGGCTGGAAAAGTTGGGGTGCCGCAGGAAGGCCGCCATCCGGTTGTTGGAACTGGTGCCATACAGGGCGCCCAGGTGGGAAGCCGTTTTGCTTTCGATGGTGCGGGGTTCCAGGACCTCTTCGCAGGCAATCAGCGGTTCGATATCTGCCTTCAGGATACGGCTCACTTTTTCCAGTATCTGCTTTCTGGACCAGGCGATGAGGGCGTCCCAGTCCTGCCCGGAATCGAAGGGAGCGTTGATCATGGTGAACCAATTCTCGCAGCCGTCCGGAGCGTCGCCGGGTTCGCATTTTTGGGTGATGTTGATGTACACCGTGGGGTCGTGGTAGAGCCTGCCTTCCTCCAGGTGCTGAAACTCGGCGCGGTAATCGTCGCTGAACAGGATATTGTGCAGGCCCAGCTCCGGGAACTGCCGGCGGATGCCCCAGTAAAAGATCAGCGCAGAGGTCGACTTCTGCTGGCGGAGGGTGCGTTCGGGATGGCGTTCCTGGGGCAGGAGTTTCCGGTAGGTGAAAAATACATCCATATTGCTGACGATGCGGCCGAAGGGTTCCTCTCCGTCATCGAACCGGAGGGCTGCGGCCCTGCCCTCTTTGACCACGATCTCCCGGACGGGCGTATTGAAATGGAAAGCCACCCCTTTTCGCTTGGCCAGCTCAAAGATGCTTTTCGTGATGCTGTACATGCCTCCGCGGGGAAAGAAAGCGCCGATATGGTGCTCGAAATGCGGGATGATGCTGAGCAGCCCCGGCGCCTTGTAGGGGTTGGACCCATTGTAGGTGGCAAACCGGTTGAAAAGCTGCACCAGCTTGGGGTGCTTCAGGTGGCGCCGGTTGACGGCGTCCATGCTGGTAAAAAGGTCCAGGCCGGGAATGGCCAGCATGGCGCGCAGCACGCGACCGTTCAGCCAGGTGCCGAGACGGTGCAGGGACTTTTCCAGGAAAATCCGGCCGGTAACCTCGTATTTCCGCCGGCTGTCGGCCAGGGCCCGGTGCAGCCGCGCGGAGGGGACACCCAGCTTGTCCTCCACTTCCCGGGCAAAACTTTCCTGGTCGGCATGGGCCAGGAGGCGGGCGCCGTCTTCCCAGAAATAGTGGCACACCACCGGCAGGCGCTCATACTCAAAGTGATCGGCCGGATTTTCTCCCGCCGCCCGGTAGAGGTCGTCGACGTACTGCGGCATGGTAAAAAGCGACGGCCCGGCGTCAAAGCGATAGCCCGGCAGTTCAAATTCTGAAAGCTTGCCGCCGGGATAACTGTTCGCCTCATAAACATGCACCTCGTGCCCCCGGCTGGCCAAACGCACCGCCGCAGCCAGCCCGGCCACTCCCGCTCCTATGATTCCTATTCTCAAAATCTGTTTTTCGCTGCTTAACAATTCGAACCGGGAAATGTTGAAAAAAGTGATTCGTTGTCGGTTTGGCCTTGACCGCCGGAACAATTGGCTTCCCTAACTGACAACCGACCCCCTCACCACATCACCACATCACCACATCACCACATCACCCCCTCACCACATCACCCCCTCACCACATCACCACATCACTCCCCCCCCCTCCCTGCATACAACTTCGCATACCGCGCAATATACTTCCCGATGATATCGAACTCCAGGTTGACCGTATCTCCCGGTTGGATGTCCCTGAAATTCGTGTGTTCGTAGGTGTAGGGAATGATCGCTACGGAAAAAAGTTCGCCGGCGGGTTCCACCACGGTAAGGCTCACGCCGTTGACCGACACGGACCCCTTATCCACCAGCAGGTGTTCTTCGGTAGGTTGGTAGCGGAAGCGGTAATACCAGCTGCCGTCCCGTTCGTCGACTGCTACGCAGGTGGCTGTGGCGTCTACATGGCCCTGGACCATATGGCCGTCGAGGCGGCTGTCGGCCTTCATGGCGCGCTCCAGGTTGACGAGGCTGCCGGGTTGGAGAGCGCCGAGGTTGGAACGCTTCAGCGTTTCTTCTACGGCGGTGACCGTGTGCGTTCCCTGCCCGAGAGCGACCACCGTCAGGCAAACGCCGTTGTGGGCAATGCTCTGGTCTACCTTCAGCGCTGCGGAGACGGGGCTTTCTATGGTGAAATGCACGTTGCTGCCTTCCTTGCGGAGCTGCTTGACCGTGCCCATAGCTTCGATAATTCCAGTAAACATATTTTTTCGTGTTCGTTGGTTTCTGCATAAAAAACAGTTGCCGGGGGCCTTAGTTTGGAGGGTTGGGGCAATTATCGCCCTTTCCTCTTTTGCCACGCAACCGTTTTCTATAAATACCGTACATTTGTATTCAGGGGGATGTAACTTTTCACCGATGGGCCGTTAAGCAAAGGAACGCTTCTTCAAAGCCTTTTCGGAGCAAGAGATAGCAACATGGAAGAGATTAATCCGGAGAACCTGCTCTCCACCATCAATGAGTTTACCCAATCAATGGGGCCGCTGGAATGGAGCATCGCCGGCGGCGGCATCGCTATTATCCTGTTACTGGCAGCCAGCCTGTCCGCCGGCAAACGCCGAAAGCGCCGCCAGGCCCAACAGGCGGCACCCTCCCTCGAGTTGGATGCCTTCCAGGTCTCCCCGCTGGGGCGCGACGCCTACTTCAAGGTCATGAACAACGGCCAGCCTGCGCGGCTGAGCAACCTGTCCATTAAAGGAAGGAAGGACATCGCCGTAAAAAACGCCGTTGCCGGCCAGGAAATCCAAACCGGCGAATCCTACCGCATCCTGCTGGAAGCCACCGGCGCCCGGAAACTGGCCGGCGACTTCGTTATCGAGTTATCCTATGTGGACCTCATCGGCAACGTCTATCAACAGGGGTTCGCCCTTAACCAGCAGGTTGCCAAACAGCCCAGGCTGGTCCGGCTGGCCTGAACCGAAGAGAACAGGCCGGCCTGTCATTGCCGGTTGCTAAGGAACCGGGCATACGCAACAACCAATCATACCCCGAGCGAGCCGGGGTGAACCAAATAAATAACTGCACAGGGCCTATAGCGCCGCAGATAGAAAACTTATATTGCAATCTGGAGCGCGGACCCCGACAAAAATCGGGGCAGGCTTTCCAAGTCCGCGAATATAGTTGATTCAGCGGACCAGAGGTCCGCACTCCAGTCCACTCTGCAAACATAAAATTTTAACCTGCGGCGCTAACAGCCCTGCTGCCCCAGCGCGAAAAACCATGAAAGTAGACATTCTTGCTATTGGCGTTCATCCCGACGATATTGAACTGAGTTGCAGCGGCACCCTCCTCCGCCATATCGCCCAGGGGAAAACAGCCGGCCTGCTCGACCTGACACAGGGCGAGCTGGGTACGCGGGGTTCGGCCAGGCTCCGGCTGGAAGAGGCGGCCACGGCCGCCAGCCTGATGGGCGCGGCCTTCCGAAAAAACCTGGGCATGGCCGACGGTTTCTTCTCCTACACCCGGGAGAACATCATCAAGATCATCGAAGTGGTGCGGGAGCACCAGCCCGAGATCGTGCTGGCCAACGCCCTGGCCGACCGCCATCCCGACCATGGGCGCGCCGCCCGGCTGGTCGCCGACGCCTGCTTCTACTCGGGCCTGGTGAAAATACCGACAGCCGGCCCCGACGGCACCCCGCACGAACGGTGGCGGCCCCGCGCCTTGTACCACTACATCCAGGACCACAACCTCGAGCCGGATTTCGTCGTAGACATCACCCCGTTCATAGACAAAAAGATCGAGCTGGCGCAGGCCTTCCGCTCCCAGGTGTTCGTGCCTGGCGCCAAAGAGTTCGAAGAGGAACTGAACTCTCCTATTTCCGGGGAAGATTTCATCGAATTCCTTCGGGCCAAGGCCCGCGCCTACGGCAGGGCTGCCGGCTTCGAATACGCCGAGGGCTACAACGTAGCCCGCACCCCGGGAGTCAATGATTTGTTCAGCCTGATTTGAGGCGTTGGGGAAAAGAACAGTAAAAAGTAGCCCCCTTGCCTTCGGCGCTTTCCGCCCAGAACCGGCCGCCGTGGAGGGTAGCCACCTGCTGGACGATGGCCAGCCCTACCCCGGCACCTTCAAACTGATGGGCCGAATGCAGGCGCTTGAAGGGCTTGCCCAGGTCAGCGGCAAACTTCATATCAAAACCTACGCCGTTATCCCGCACATACAGGACGGTCTGTCCTCGATCCTGATAAGCGCCTATTTCTACTTTTGGGGCAGCAGCGTACCGAGAATATTTTACGGCATTAGAGGCCAGGTTGGCCAGCACATGCCACAGCAATTTAGGATCTGCCTCTACCGTGTTCAGGCCCTTCAGGGCCAGCTCCGGTTTTTCCCCTTCCGTCCTTCCGGCCGTCTGTTCTTCCCAAACGCTCCGGGCCAGGGGTTCTACCTCGACGGTTGCCACCTCCATCCCTCCTTTGCCAATGCGGGATAGCAGCAACAAGCCTTCTATGATCTGATAAATCTTGTCATGGCTGTTTTTGACCTGCCCGAAAAACTCCCGGGCGCTCTGCTCGTCGAGCTCGCCGGCTTGGAAGCGGCGCTCCAGCAACTGGGTGAACGACTGGGCCAGGCGCAACGGGCCTTTCAGGTCGTGGGTTATCGCATAATTGAAGCTCACCAGGTTGTCGTTGGCGTTCTGCAACTCCTGGCGCTGACGGGCGATCTTTTCCTCCCGCTCCTCCAACTGATAGACGAAGTTGGCCTTCTCCCGTTCCTGCCGCTCCTGAAAAAGCATAATGATAATGGCAAAAAAGGCGGTCAGGTAGATGGAAAAAATATACCCAAAACTGTCGGCGTTGCCGGCCAGCAGCAAAACCCCAAGCACCGCCATCGTCGCAATCCCGATATAGACCATATACCTCCGCGCCCCGCCGGCAGTAATGGCGACGACCGGCCACACCGTCATGCAGCCGACCGTTACGGCGAATTCCTGTTTGGGCGTCCCATCGGGGTTGGTGAAGATCAACCAGGCTATGGCGCTCATCATCAGGATTAAACAGGACAGCATGAATGCGTGAATGTAAATGATGAACTGCGGAGACCGGATGAAATAGCGGCCAAGGAGAAAGGCCAGCGCGCCGGCCAGGCCGATACTCCGCCAGGGCAGGGTTCTTTCCAGCCCCAGGTCATTAATATCCAGCAGGTAAAAAAATGGGATCGCAATTGTTGCCAGCAGGGCCAGAAAAAAACCAATACGCCTTGTCTTCAACGCGGCTTCCCGGATGTACCTTTCATAATGGATGGGCCTCATCATTTTCGAAAAATTATGAACTGGCATGAAGCGTTTAGTGAATAGCCCTGTTTATGGTTATGCTCCTTTGCGGTTTCTAAAATACTCCTTTTCCGGCAATGGGCAAAGATTTGGTCAATAATCCGGAAGTTTACCCTCCATCCGCTCCACATATTGTACTTCCCCCAGGCGGAATTTGACCGGCATGCGAGCAGCTTTTTCCAGCTTCACTTCCCATTTGCAGAAGGTGCCGAGTTGATCAAAAGCCCAGGCGGCAGGCATTTCCGGAGCGGACAGGGCTTCCCGTGGGCGAGCAGCGCTTCCGGGATCGCGCCCGGCAGGCAGGAGCGACAAGGGTGGAAGGGCATACCGATAGGCCGCCACGCCCACGGTATCCGACGGCAGACGAAGCCCCCAGGGGGCCTGGGCAGCCCCCCGGCCGGCATGTAAAAAAAAGAACAGCAGAAAAATACCTCCGCTAATTTTCATGATCCTCCTTTTTTTTCTTACGGCTTCCCCGGTACAACTGATATTGCTGGTATTTACACTCCAGGGCGCCGTTGAAAAGCGTCATTTTCCGGGAAGGCCGCAGGCCTATCCTCTTCATGGCGTCCTTATTGGAAGAGAGAATCCAGGCCTCGTATCCCGCGAAGGCCTGCTTCAGCCGGTCGCCGATCATCTGGTAGAAAGCCTCGATGTCCGCTTTTGCCAGGCGCTCGTCGTAGGGCGGGTTCATCACGATGAAGCCCTCTTCAGCCGGGGGCTCCAGGCGTTCGAAGGGCTGGCGTTCTATCTGCACCTGCCCCTCCAGGCCAGCAGCCAGGGCATTGTGGCGGGCAATCCGCATGGCCTTGAAATCCAGGTCGTAACCGTACAGGCCATGCTCAAATGGCACCACCCGACTGCGAGCTTCGGCAAGCAGGCCTGCCCAGAGGCTTTCGTCATAATCCGCCCATTGTTTAAACCCGAAATAATCGCGCTGCAACTGCGGCGCCCGGCGGCAGGCATAGGTTGCCGCCTCGATGAGGATGGTGCCCGAACCGCACATGGGATCGACGAAAGCACAGTCGCGTTCCCAGCCGGCCAACAGGATCATGCCGGCGGCCAGCACCTCGTTGATGGGCGCCTCCAGGGCGTCCACCCGGTAGCCGCGCTTGTGCAGCGACTCTTCCGAACTGTCCAGGGAAACGGTACACTCTTCCTGATAGATGTGCACATTGACCCGCAGCCTGGGCCTGTGCAGGGATACATTGGGCCGGCGCCCTTCTTCTTTGCGAAAACGGTCGACAATAGCGTCCTTGGTTTTCAGGGCAATGTACTTGGAGTGGTTGAAATGAGGCGAGTTGACCGCCGCATCCACCGCCAAGGTGTCCCGCACGCCCATATACTGCCGCCAGTCGATATCGTAAATCTGCCGGTACAGGCCCTGTTCGGTCCGCACCGGGAAAGAATGGATCGGCCTGAGGATGCGCAGGGCGGTCCGCAACTCCAGGTTGGCCCGGTACAGCAGCCGCTGATCCCCCTCGAAATAAACGGCGCGATTGAGGGGCTCGACCGCGGCGGCGCCCAGTTGTTCCAGCTCTGCGGCCAGGACGGGTTCCAGGCCCGCCATGGTTTTGGCAATAAGCTTCATGTACTTTTTTTAACCCTAATTTTCCAAAAATCCCCAACAAACTGTAAATTCGTATGCCGTGACAGAGAAGAGCGATCGCTCCCCCCCTGATCAGACTCCCGGCCTTGCCACGAATCACCAATTATGCACAATTCGGGTAGCGGTAAAGCTACAAAGAAAGCTGCAGGCCATAAAGCCTGGGCCTTTCCAAATGGCGGATAAAAGGCCGGAGGGTTGCGTCGTTTTGCAATTTCTCCCGGGTCATTCAGCAAAAGGCGCCATTTGAAGGATCAAGTCTTTGTGTCATTACTAACGGTCATAATCATCCAAGCCATGTCCTTCAACAATTTTCTAAAAGCTTTTTTGGCGGCTGCCTGCTGGGCGCTGTCCTCCCCGATCCCGGCGGCCGCGCAGCTCAGCCTCCCCCGGTTCTTCACAGACCATATGGTCCTGCAACGCCATCAGCCCATCAAGGTATGGGGCCGGGCGGAAGCCGGCGCAAAGGTTAAGGTCCGGTTATCTGTTCTGGAAAGCACAACGACGGCAAATACGGAGGGGAAATGGCTGGTTACGCTCCCCATCATGGGTGCCGGCGGCCCGCACGTCCTGTCGGCCAGCAGCGGCGATCAAACGATCACCTTGAATGACGTGCTCATCGGCGACGTATGGTTCTGTTCCGGCCAGTCCAACATGTACTGGCCTGTCCACCTTTCCGATAACGCTGCTGCGGAAATTGCCGCTGCCGACCACCCGCAAATCCGGCTCCTCACCGTCCCGAACCTCATGGACACCCGGCTCCGCGAAGATACCGGTTTTACCCGCTGGGCGCCCTGCCAGCCCAGCACCATCCCCTTATTCTCTGCGGTGGCTTATTATTTCGGCCGCCAGCTCCACCAGGAACTGGGCGTCCCGATCGGGCTGATCGACGCTACCTGGGGCGGCACCCGGATCGAATCCTGGATGAGCCCGTTCTCCCTGCTGGACGACCCCGAACTGGGGCCGGCCATCCAGTCGACTTTTGGCATGGACCTCCAGTCCGCCATGGACAGCATCCGGCAGGCCATCCTGCTCTGGGAAGCCCAGATCGATCCCCTGGATGCCGGGCTGGCCGGGAACTGGCAGGCGCCCGGCGACTACTGGAATGATTGGGCTTCGATGAACCTGCCGATACCCTGGGAGTATGCAGGCCTGCCCGGCGTCGACGGCGTGGTCTGGTATAAAAAAACGGTAGAGCTGCCCGCCGGCCAACTGGCCGGGCCGGCCACCCTCAGCCTGGGGCCCATCGACGATTCGGACATCACTTACATCAACGGCGTAGAAGTAGGCAGCACTTTCAAAAACATCAATCAACCCCGACTCTATCCCATCAGCTCCGGGATTTTGCAACCCGGCCCGAATACCATCACCATAAGGGTGAAGGACCACGGCTACCGGGGAGGGTTCTGGGGCAGCGCCGCCGCCCTGTCCCTCTACACCGGCCAGGAAACCATACCGCTGGCCGGCGAATGGAAGTATCAGGCCGGCACGCCGGCGCTGGCCGGGCGCCCGGTACAGATCGACCCCAATGCCCTGCCTTCGGTACTCTACAACGCCATGGTCCACCCCTTTACGGCCATGCCCATCCGGGGTGTTGCCTGGTATCAGGGGGAAAGCAATACAGGCCAACCGTATTACTACCGGGACCGCTTTCTGCAATTCATCAACGACTGGCGCAGCCGGTGGGGGGACAGCAGCCTGCCCTTCGTTTTTGTCCAGTTGGCCAACTTCCGGCAACCCCCGCTTTCGCCCCAGGAAAGCGGTTGGGCCACCATTCGCGAATCCCAGGCGCTGGGCTTGTCCCTCCCCAACACCGGAATGGCCGTGGCCATCGACCTGGGAGACCCCGACAACATCCATCCCGGCAATAAACAGGATGTTGGCTACCGCCTTTCTCTCTGTGCCCGGGCAATGGCCTACGGCGAGAACCTGGTTTACAGCGGCCCGGTTTACCGGTCTCTCACCATCGAGGATGGCACCATCCTGATCGAGTTCAACCATTGCGGCGGCGGCCTGGCCAGCATCCATGGCCGCGACAAGCTGCGGGGGTTTGCTATCGCCGGAGAGGACGGCAGGTTCTCCTGGGCGGAAGCGGAAATCAGAAGCCCCTGCCAGGTGGCCGTCTACAGCAGCCAGGTATCCGATCCGCGCTACGTGCGCTATGCCTGGTCCGACAACCCCGGCGAACTGGACCTGTACAACGCCGACGGCTTGCCGGCAGCGCCGTTCCGGACAGATACCCTGCGGGTGCCCTGGCAGCGGTAGTTATTTTCCCGCCGCGAACAGGCTGTGGTTGGCGGTCAACGGCCCGAAGGCTGCTGCTCAGCGACGTGCGATCAATAAATGTCAGCACCAAAGGACAACCGCCCCCATTATTTGTTGCCGGCTATTAAAGTGCAGGGCACGATGTCCGACAGATCATCCACCAGCACATTCCCGTTGTACGGGATGGGGCGGCCCTGGTCGAAGTAGGCCTCCACATAAAGGTAATCGTAAGGAGCCGTAGAGGTAAAGGTAAGGCGATATTCCTGCCAGTCGGTGTTGGCGACGGGTTCTGTTTCGGCCAGCATTTCGAATCCGTCCTTTTCCTTGTCCACGTAGCCGCCCCAGATGCGGATCACGGCCGGCGTGTCGTAGTTGGCAAGCTGGCCGAAGGCCCGGCTGATGCTTTTGTATACCTCGGAGCGGCAGGCCTTGAGTACTAACTGGTAACAAGTATCCGCGAGCAGCGGCTGCGCCAGAGGCTGAGCGGCGCACTCCCAGGTGTCGTTGTCGCGCAGGACCAGGCCGAGGTAGGTATTGCCATGGGCCGCTTCTTTTACCACCCCGAACTCGCCGTTGGGCTGTACGTCGGGCGGGGTTTCGCCTTCAAAGCCGCAGTCTTCCCAACCCTGCGGGACGTGCGAGTGCCGGGGCGCGTCTTCAAAGGAGGGGTTCTTCAACGGGATGGCGGCGGCGGGCTGGCCGGTGAGGGCCAGGCCCCAGAATAAGGATAAGATCAGGCTGGTGATGGTGGTTTTCACGTATTTCATTTTTTTGACAAGTAAATCAGGTATTCATGCTCATCCATCCCCCACAACCACTCCCGCTTTCGGTCCGCCCGGTTCTGCAGCTTTAGGCCGTACTGGCTTTCCGCCAGGCCCGCTGCCCGGAAAACCGCCTGAATGCTGCCCAGGCGCGCCCGGGCAATCCCTTCGTTTTCCCCGCCTACTGAAAACAGGGCCACATAGCCGGGATGGGCAACAAGGGCTTTGGCGATCCAGTACAAATGTTCATTGCCAAAGATGACTTTCTGCCCCGGAGAAGTGCCGTCGATGAAAAAGCGCTGGTAGAAATCATCGCCGGAAGCGGTAAATTTGGCCTGCTTGCCTTGTTCGACAATAAAAGCAGCCAGGCCGTCTTCCGAGGGCAGCTCAACCTCCAGGACTGGGTATTCCGGGGCGAGCGCCTCCTCCGGTTCCGGGCTCGGAGCAGTTGCCATGCTGCTGCCTGTTTCTGCCGGTTTGCAATCGACAGGCGACAGCCCGCTCAGTTTGTCCACAAGGATATTGCCGTTGTAGGGTCCGGAAGACTGAAATGGGTCATAATAAATTTCCAGGAGAAGATACTCAAAAGCCGACTTGGGCTTCAGGGTCACCTCGTAGTAGGCCCATTCCGGATGCCTGACCGGTTCGGTCGCAGCCAGCAGTTGAGCTTTCCCGCACTCCTCCGTGCCGCCCCATATCCGCAGGATGGCCGGCGTGGCGTAGTTGGCAACCTGATTGGTGGCCCGGCTCAGGCTCACATATTTTTCAGAACGGCACAGGAACAGGCCGAGCCGGTAGCATTGCCCGCCCGCCATAGGGCGCGCCAGGCGCTGGCCGACGGCCTCCCAGGTGTTGTTGTCTCTGGCTACCATGCCCAGATAAGACCTTCCGCTCAGCGGTCGTTGGGTTACGTCAAACTCCCCGGTGGGATGCAGGTCGGGCGGCGACTCGCCATCATGCCCGCAGTCGAACCAGCCGCCGGGCAGCAGGCTGTGGTGAGGCGTCCCTTCAAAGGACGGGTTTTCCAGCAGGATAGCCTCCTGGGCATGACCGGCAAGCAATAAAGCGGTTAAAAACGCGATAGTGAACGTAATTCTCATGGTGCGATCATTTTTTGGGAGTGTTCAAATCGTGTACCTATTACCGGATAGTTGCCAGATCGTGTAAATGTGTAAGGGCGCAAATGTGTGAAAGGCCAGCGTTCCCTGTCCAACAATATAACAATATAACAATATAACAATATAACAATATAACAATATAACCATATAACCATCCATCAACTCACTCCCCCCTACCGCTCCACCACCTGCATCACGAACTCCCGTTCTTCCGGTGCCCACAGCCATTCCCGCTTGCGGTCCGAACGCCGGCGGGCGCGCAGGACGTACTGCCGCTCGTCCAGCCCCGTATGCCGCATAACGTATTCGAACTGCCGCAGGTGGGATTCCGCCAGGTAGCCCGACGAGCCGCCTACGGCGACGAGCAGGCGCAGGCCGGGGAACTGCCGCAGCGCCTGGCCGATCAGCCAGAGCGGCCGGTTGGTTTGGTGGCGTTGGCCCCGCTCATCCGCAAAAAGGTGTTGTTCCAGCATGATCCCGTCGGCAGAAAAACGGATTTGCCGGCCCTGTTCCTGAAGGAAGGCGCGCAGTTCCGCTTCGGTTTCCAGCCGGGGTACGGCGGCGGTTTCCAGATCCGGTTCTTTCTGCTCCGGGCTGCTGCATTCCACCAGGCTTAGGGGCGAAGCCTGGTCGATCAGCACATTGCCGTTGTAAGGGGTTGCCCGGATGGAATAGTAGGCTTCGATCAGCAGGTGGGTGTACGGCTCGCCGGGCTGAAGCGAGAAGGTATAAGGCTTCCAGCTGCTGCTGATGATGGAAGCCGTTGTCGCCAGCAGTTCCTTGCGGGCACAATTGACAAAGCCTCCCCAGATATGGAGGGCAGCCGGCTGCTCGTAATTGGCCGGAGCGCCGGTGAGCCGGCTGATGCTCTGATAGGTTTCGGAACGGGCGGCATAAAGGGTAAAGGAGTAACACCGGCCCGCCTGGAGGGGCGAAGCGAGCCGCTGGCCGATGCCTTCATGTGTGCCGTTGTCGCGCACGACCATGCCCACAAAAGTAGCGCCGTCCTGCGCCAGCCGCTCCACCCCGAAAAAGCCGCCGGGGTGAATGTCGGGCGGCGTCTCGCCGGCCTGCCCGCAATAGTACCAGCCATGAGGCGGGCGGGCAACGGAAGGTTCGTCCTCAAAAGAAGGATTGTCCAGAAAAATAACCTGCTGTGCAGGGAGCAGCATCGGTACCGCCATCAAACAGAGGCATGATGCCGTTTGCTTTCGCGCATTTTTATCCGGCCGAGGTACATGGACGGGCGTACATTTGTGCATTGGTTGGACCGGGCCAGCCTGTATCCATCCATCATGTCCCCTTACAAATGAACGAATGAACCAATGCACAAATGCACGGACTCCAGCCAGCTGAACAGAAGGCATGTGCTTCCGGATAAGCGCGATGCACAGAAAAGCCAATAACAGAAAGAATAAAAACGGAAACATAGATCGGAGTTTGGTCAGAGCGTACACCTGCCGATACCGACAAATATAGCAATCCAGACCAAACCTTTCAGGAAGAAGAACATAAAACCGGCGACGCCAACGCGCTTGAGCCACAATTTTAACTTATTGTCCGCCATGGTGATGTAAGTTTATATGCCTAAAAACAAAAACGAATGCTTATGGTTTCAAAATTGCCCGCTTCACCGGATAAAAACAAGGGCGGATGAGAGGATGGAGGTTTTGGGTGAGTGGAGGGGCGGCCTGGCCCGGGTATTCCTGTTTGCAGGCGCCCGGGAGGCTTCCCTGCCTTTTCTGCCCGGCTTTACGAAAAAAGGGTATATTGTCATGATTTAACGCGGGGTTTGAGGTTAGGGCTGGGGCCAAAAGATGGCAGCCGCAATCCCTGCATTCTCTGGCAAGCATGCCTCAAGCCTGTTTCCGCTGACTACCTGTCAAGCCTAATATCCGGCAAAAATGTTCTTTAATTTGCCTGGCAAAGCACCACTCACTATATCAGCAAAACATGAAAAACCACACTTTTTTATTCCTGATAGCTGCAACCCTTGCGGCTGCCTGCAATTCCAGCCCTGTCCCTGCAGAAAACGCAGCCGCCGTCATGCCTTTCCCTGAAAAAATAGCTCCCGGAACCATCTACGAAGTCAATATCCGCCAACACACTCCGGAGGGTACCATTAACGCCTTTATCAAAGACCTGCCCCGCCTGCAGAATCTGGGCGTACAGATGCTCTGGATTATGCCCGTACAGCCCATCGGCATCGAAAACCGGAAAGGGACGCTGGGCAGCTACTACGCTGTCCGGGACTATACGGCCGTAAACGAAGAATTCGGCACGCTCCAAGATTTCAACAACCTGGTCGACAATGCCCATGATCTGGGCCTTTTCGTCATCCTCGACTGGGTGCCCAACCATACTGCCTGGGACCACCCCTGGACGAAAACCCACCCCGAATACTACGCCAGGGACAGCCTGGGCAACATCACCTACGAAGCCGACTGGACCGACATCGCCCTGCTCGACCACACCAACCCCGCTACCCGCACTGCCATGATCGAAGCTATGAAATTCTGGGTGGACAGCACCGCCATCGACGGTTTCCGCTGCGACCACGCCGGCCACGACATCCCCCTCTACTTCTGGGAGGAAGCCACCGCCGCCCTGGATTCCATCCGGGACTTGTTCTGGCTGGCCGAGTGGGACGAAGCCCGCATGCACCTCGAATTCGACGCTTCCTACGCCTGGGGCCTCATGCACCTGACCAATGAAGTGGCCAAAGGCAAGGCCAATGCCGACAGCCTCCACCACTGGATCATGAGCGACCTCCACCAGTACGGCCAGAAGGCCTTCCGCATGACGATCATCACCAACCACGACGAGAACGCCTGGCAGGGCACCGTTTTCGAGCGCTACGGCGAAAGCCACCAAACTTTCGCTACCTTCATCTTCACCGCCTACGGCATCCCCATGCTCTACAGCGGCCAGGAAGCCGGCCTGGACAAGCGCCTCCGCTTCTTCGCCAAAGACACCATCGACTGGAGCGACCCGCAGGGCCTGCAGCCTTTTTACCAAAAGCTCATAGCCCTGAAGGCAGCTAACCCCGCTCTCTGGGCCGGCGAGTACGGCGCCATGCCGGAACGGATAAATGACGATCCGGATATTTATGGGTTCAAAAGGGTGAAAGGGGATAATACGGTGATCGGAATCCTCAATTTTTCCGGGGAGCCGCAGGAACTCCACCTGACTGATACTTCAGTGGCCGGGAAGTTTACCGATTATTTTACCGGGCAGGAACACGAATTATCCGCCGGCCAGCCGCTGGAAATGGAACCGTGGGAGTATTGGTTTTTTGTTGGAAAGTGAAAATACTGATTTCAAATGGTGAGCGCTTAATTTACATTATCCAATGTAGTGAATAAAGCAAAGTTTTGGTAATCAGGACATTAAACACAAATTCATTTCCTGTTTCCAGGAAATAGACGCTGATGACGAGCTGTCAACTGTCCCGAAAATTGTCCCGAAAAATGGCTAACTTTGCGTTAGCCTCATTGTGAGGCGCTCCGGCTAGTGGCCAGGCGAACTTGAAGTCGCCTGGCCACTAGCCGGCTGTTTTTTCGAACAGCCGTGCCTTCCCATTCCTCCCCTACGTCTGTATCACCCCCGGATTGAACCTTTCCACCTCCGCATTATTCGCCGCCTCAATGCCCATGGAGATCACCCGGCGCGTCTCCAGCGGGTCGATGATGGCGTCCACCCAGAGGCGGGCGGCAGCGTAGTAGGGCGTGGTCTGGTCCTCGTAGCGACCGCGAATCTCTGCCAGCAGCTCTTCTTTTTCTTTTTCGGTCAGCTCTTTGCCGTGGGCTTTCATAGCAGAGGCCTGGATTTGTAGCAACACCTTGGCGGCCTGGTCGCCGCCCATGACGGCGATCTTGGCAGTGGGCCAGGCGACGATCAGGCGGGGGTCGTAAGCTTTGCCACACATGGCGTAGTTGCCGGCGCCGTAGGAATTGCCCATCACGATGCTGAACTTGGGCACGGTGGAGTTGGCCACTGCGTTGACCATCTTGGCGCCGTCCTTGATGATGCCGCCGTGTTCGGAGCGGGTGCCGACCATAAAGCCGGTCACGTCGTGCAAAAAGACCAGGGGGATCTTCTTCTGGTTGCAGTTCATGATGAATCGGGTGGCCTTGTCGGCCGAGTCGGAGTAGATCACGCCGCCGAACTGCATCTCCCCCTTGGCCGTTTTCACCACCTCGCGGTTGTTGGCCACGATGCCGACAGACCAGCCATCGATGCGGGCGTAAGCGCAGATGATGGTCTTGCCGTAGCCGTTTTTGTAGTAGGTGAGTTGGGAGTCGTCGACGAGCCGCCTGAGAATCTCTGCTGTCTTATAAGGTTTGTTGCCTTCGAAGGGGAGCAGGCCGTAAATCTCGGCGGGGTCTTCTTTCGGCGGCGCGGGTTCCGCCCGGTCGAAGCCCGCTTTGGGGAAGTGGCCCATCTTGTCCATCAGGTCGCGGATGGTGTCCAGGCAGGTCTGGTCATCTGGCATTTTGTAGTCGGTCACGCCGGAGATATCGCTTTGGGTGACGGCGCCGCCCAGCGTTTCCTTATCCACGCTCTCTCCGATGGCGGCCTTTACCAGATAGGGCCCGGCCAGGAAGATGGAGCCGGTGCCTTCTACGATGAGAGCCTCGTCGGACATGATGGGCAGGTAACTTCCTGCCACGCAGCTGCCCATGATAGTGCGATCTGCGGGATGCCCAGGCTCGACATGCGGGCGTTGTTGCGGAAGATACGCCCGAAGTGTTCTTTGTCGGGAAAAATCTCGTCCTGCATAGGCAGGAACACCCCGGCGCTGTCCACCAGGTAGATGATGGGCAGGCGGTTTTCCATGGCGATCTCCTGGGCGCGCAGGTTTTTCTTGCCGGTGATGGGAAACCAGGCGCCGGCCTTAACCGTCGCGTCGTTGGCCACGATCACGCATTGCCGCCCGCTGACGTAGCCGATCACCACCACCACGCCGCCGGCCGGGCAGCCGCCGTAGTCCTTATACATCTCAAAACCGGCAAAGGCGCCGATTTCCAGTACCGGCCTGTCTTTGTCGGCGAGATACTCAATCCGCTCCCGGGCGGTCATCTTGCCCTGCTTGTGCTGCTTTTCAATCCGGCGCTCTCCTCCTCCCTTGTAGATTTTCTCCAGCCGGTGGTTCATGCGGGAGAGGAGCAGTTTCATGTGGTCGTCGTTCTTGCTTTGTTCGATGTTGATCTTGGCCATATTTGGTTGGATTGTTGTTGAATGGGGCGCGGCGCGGCGTCGACGTTTGGCGTCGGCGTCTGGCGTCGAAGTCTGGCGTCGAAGTCTGGCGTCGAAGTCTGGCGTCGGCGTCTGGCGTCGAAGTCTGGCGTCGGCGTCTGGCGTCGAAGTCTGGCGTCGAAGTCTGGAGACTTCGACGAGCGTTCGAGCGTTCGACGGGCGCGGGCAAAAATACGAAAAGGAAGGTAGAAAGTAGAAAAGTGCATCGTCGAAGTCTGGAGACTTTGGCGAGCAAGAAACGAGCAAGAAAGCGCATCGTCGACGTCTGGAGACTTTGGCGAGCAAGAAAGCGCATCGTCGAAGTCTGGAGACTTCGACGAGCGCGGGCTATTCGATCGGGAAGGCGTAATAGTATTCTCCCGGGTAGCTCTCATAGACCCCCTCCAGCATGACCTTCCCGCTGGCTTTGCCCAATTCTTCCACCAGAGCGTCGACGGACTCCACCGGCTTGTTGTCGACCTTGGTGATGATGAAGCCCGGGTCCATATTGGTGCGTTCGATGCGGCTGCCGCGGTAGATGCTGATCACCTTGACGCCGTCCGTCTTGAGGCGGCGGCGTTCTTCGCGGGTGAGTTCGCGCAGCTCGAAGCCCAGGTTGGTGAGCACGTCGGCGTTCTTCTCTGTGACCAGGGCGGTGCTGTTGCTCTTGTTTTTCAGCAGGACGTTGGCCGTTTGTTTTTTGCCGTTGCGGATGAAGTCTACCGTCACGCTGTTGCCGGGGCGGTAGCGGCCCAGCTGTTCCTGCATTTCCGGCAAGGTTTTGGTGATCACCCCATTGATGCCGACGATGACGTCGCCTTTGCGCATGCCGGCATCATCGGCCCCGCTGCCCGGCGTCACCCGGGTGACGAATACGCCTTCGACGGCATCCAGCCCCAGCTCCCGCGCCCGCTCGCTGGTGACTTCGTCGATGAAGACGCCAAGGATGCCGCGCTGCACGACACCGAAGTCTTTCAGGTCGCGGATCACCTTGCGGGCCAGGTTGGCGGGGACGGCAAAGGAATAGCCTTCATACCGGCCCGAGCGGGTGATGATGGCCGTATTGATGCCGATGAGCTCACCGTTGGTGTTCACCAGGGCGCCGCCGCTGTTGCCGGGGTTGACGGCAGCATCGGTCTGAATAAACGATTCTATGCGGTCCTGGCCCTCCAGGATGTCGATGCTGCGGCCCTTGGCGCTGACGATGCCCGCCGTCACGGTGGATTCCAGGTTGAACGGGTTGCCCACCGCGACCACCCATTCCCCGACGCGCAGGGAATCGGAATTGCCGAATTCCAGGTACGGCAGGCCCTTGCCTTTTATCCTGATCAGAGCCAGGTCGGTGGAAGGGTCGGTGCCGATCAGCTCGGCGCTGAATTCCCGTTTGTCGTTGAGGGTCACCTCGATGTCGTCGCTGTCCTCAATGACGTGGTTGTTCGTGACGATAAACCCGTCCGGAGAAATGATCACGCCCGAACCGGAAGCAGCCCCCAGGCTGCTGCCGCCCCAGAAGTCGAAGCCGCCGGCACCCTGCACCGTCTTGATGTTTACGACCGCCGGCGTTACGGATTCGGCGGCGGCAATGAAATCCGTAGGAGAAGAGGAGAGGAAGATGCGTTGTTTGCTGACATCCATCGGGTCGAAGTTGGTGTACCGGGCCGGCACCGTTTCCCGAATGATCACTTCTCTCGGCTCGTCGATGAACCGGTAAATCAGAATGGCCAGCAATGCGCTGAGCAACGAGCTAACGCCAATGAGAACGTACTGCTTCATGTTTCTTCGTCTGTACTATTATTACTTTTGCCGTTTATCGGGATCGCCTCCCGGCTCAGGGCACCCTCCTGATAAACGATTTCTCAATAACGAAATTTCAAGTTACTAAATTTTTACGGTTCCTTCCAGAGATTGGATGCATTCCGGAGGGAGAATGTTCGCGGTTCGCGGTTCGCTGTTCGCTATTCGCTATTCGCTATTCGCTGTTCGCTGTTCGCTGTTCGCTTTGGGGACTGCATGGACACCAAGCGAACAGCGAATCGCCAACCGCGAACAGCCACCAAACCACAACCCCCCGCCAACACCTACTCCTCCCTCCCGATCCTGTACCGCAACCCCAGATAAACGTTTCTCCCGAACACCGGCCCCCAGACCAGGGAGCTGTCGAAGTACGGCCCGAACGGGTTCTCGTTGGAAATAATGGGATCAGGCTGCATAAAGTTGAACAGGTTTTCGGCACCGAGGTAAATTTCGAAATTTTTGTTCCATTCCTTGCTCACCTGGGCGTTGGCCAGCAGGAAATCGGGAGAATAATCCTGCCGTTGGAATTCCGGAGGGTTGGCCGCCGTGGAAGGGATGCGCTTGGCACCCTGCCAGTTCAAAGTAAAGTCGAACTTCCAGCGGCTGGGGGTATGGTAGGCGGTGTTGATGAACGCCCGGTGGCGGGAGATCAGCGGCTTTTGCAGTTCTCCGCCCTGGTAGTCCGCCCGGACGTCATTGAACCGATAGGCCAGCCGTACGTCCCATCGGGGCAAAGCTTCTACATCCACCTGGGCCTGCAGGCTGGCGGACCGGGAGTTGCCGGGCAGGTTGTAGAAGTACAGGGCGCGGGGATCCTGGTCGTAATCTGCCAGGATCTGGTTTTCGAAGCCGGTGTAATAGGCATCGAGGCTGAACGCTCCGTCGCGGCCCGCCAGCCTGAAATCCTGCGTGAAATTCAGGCCGTAGTTCCACGCCACTTCGGCATCCAGCCCGTAGGGCTTGCCGTTATCTTCGGAGTGGATCACGATATTGCGGGCGGAGGCCAGGGCGCCGATGTTTTCGGCAATGATGCTGGCGGTGCGTTGCCCCCGGCCGGCAGAAGCGCGCAATACGGCTGTTTCGTTCAGGGCATAGCGCAGGTGGAGCCTGGGGGTAAAGAAGGCCCCAAACAGGTTGTGGCGGTCGGCCCGCAGCCCGGCGACGGCCGTGAGCTGCTCCACCGGCTGATAAGTATACTCAAAGAAAACGCCCGGCGCCCACTCGTCGCGGGTAAAGACGTCGGCGGCGAGTTGTTCTTCATACTGGTCCCACTGGAAGCTGGCTCCCGTTTTGAACCGGTGGCGCGTATCCACGATCAGGCCCTGGTAGATGAGGTTGGCGTAGGCCGAACCCTGTTCCGCGTCGTAATTGCGCAGGCCGAAGTAGGTGTCCTGATCGTGGTAGAGGCCCGACAGCTGGAACCCCAGGCTGGCACCGGGCCGGCCGGCGAATACCTTGCCCATCTTGAACCATCCCTCCAGCCGGCGGGTGGTGATGCGGGCGCCCCAGTGGTGGGCATGGCCGTTGTGGTCGCCCGGGTCAAAACCGTGTTGGCCGCTAATGTCATCAATGTAGGCGCCCTTGACGCCGAACTGGGCTTCCAGCCCGTTGCCGCCGTTGTATTTCCAGCGGTTCACCGCGATGTACTGCTCGCCCCGGGGCATATCCATAAAGCCGTCGTCGTTGCGGTCGATCTCTTTAACCATTTTCTGGTTCTTGGCGTGCAGCAAAAGGCCCGAGGACCAACGTTCACCGACCGGCTGGCTGACGTTGAAGTTGCCTTCCAGGCGCCCCATCTGGTTGCCGTAGAGGTTGAGGTAGAGGCGGTCGCTGCGCTCCGGCTTGCGCAGTTCTACGTTGATCTGCCCGGCGATGCTTTCAAAGCCGTTGACGACCGAGCCCATGCCTTTGTTGACCTGTATGCCTTCCACCCAGGGGCCCGCCGTGTAGGTCAGGCCATAAATAGCCGACAGGCCCCGGACATCGGGCATATTTTCCCGGGTGATCTGCACATAGGGGCTGGCCAGGCCCAGCATTTCAATCTGCCGGGCGCCGGTCACGGCATCGGTGAAGGAAACGTCGACGGAAGGGGTCGTCTCAAAGCTCTCCGACAGGTTGCAGCAGGCCGCTTTCATCAACTCTTTCTCCCCGATCTTCTGCACCTTGATGGGATCGATAAAGGAGGTCTCCGTAGTGCGGGGGCGATAGGTTACTTCCACCGTATTCAGCAGGGTGCCAGTACGCAGGACGATCTCCAGGTCGAAGTCTTCTTTTACCTGTATGGTATCGGCACCGAAGCCGACGAAGCTGACCACGACCTTGTCCGTTTGGGAAATCCAGGGCATTTCAAAGCGCCCCTTTTCATCGGTAAAAGTGCCTTCGCCGGTTCCCAGCCAGCTGATGTTGGCGCCGGCAAGGGGTATTCCCCGCCCTTTGCCTTCCGCCTCGAAGACGGTACCGCCCAGGTAAGCCCGCACGGTATTGCCTTCCGGCCGGTGGGCGTTTCGGACCGCCTCGCTGCGGTACTTGCAACAGGCGTGCAGCGCTTCGTATGCCTCATCCGGAGCTTTCCTCTTTTCGGTGTCGTGGCCAACGCCGGCGATGTTTCGGTGCAGGGCGGCCTCGTCGAAAGGCTCCGGCGACAAAGTCACGGTCAGGATTTTGGATGGAATGTCCCAGTCGGCAAAACGGACGCCAACCGTACCGAGCGCCGCATTTTCGATGCGCTCCTTACACATGCCGCATACGCCGTCGACCCGAAAACGGATGGTATCGCCGGGGCGGTAGACACTTTGGGAAGATACATAATAGAAGGGTATAAGCACGGTGCACAGGCACAGCCAGAATATCTTGATGTTCATAGATGTATTATTTTGTTGCTGAAACGTCAGGTTGCACGCATCTTCAGGGTGAGCCAGGGAAGGTCAAACGCCAGTGGCCGGCTGTTTGTGCCTCGTCTGATATCTTAGGGCCCGGAGAAGAATAACTTCCCCATTTGATACGGCTCTTTTTCCGCCAGGCTGCCCCGACACTTCCCCGACACGCTGTGTACGGGGCAGGCAGTGTGCGGGGTAGACTGTTGCGGGATCGGTTGCGTAGCGCCGCTATGCGCCCTCCCCGCGCCTTGCCTGGCGAAAAAATAGCTCGCCTGAAATGAGGAACTTATTTTTCTCCGCCCCCTAAAACAAACAAGATGCCCGTTCAACTCTCAGCAAACACGTAATTTTCAGAAATCTTAATACTTGGAGGAAAGAAGGAATATCCGGCCTGCGGAGGGTGCCAGATGAGGTGGCGGAAGTCAAAATCATGAAACCGACGGACGAGCCCGGGTTGAGCGCCCTCGGAAGTGAAGGATGGCAGGTGGTGTTTCACAGCCGGCAAAACCGACGGAGAATGGCAGCAGGCGCAATGGCAGGAGGGGGGGCAGTGATCGCCCGGCGTTTCTTGTTCCGGCTCGCCCTGGCAGCAGTGATTCCAGCCCTCTGAATGCTCCTGCTCCTGCGTTTGAGCAGTTTGCTCCCGCAAATCGCAGCCCATAGCGCCTCCACAGGGCGCCTGGGAGAGGCCAAGCATCAGGATTGCAAACAGTATAGCCCAGAGTTGCCGCATAATGGGGCAAAGGTAAGGGTTTAGAAGGCCAAGTGCAAGCGAGGCCCGAAGGTTTACTTAACGGCAATAGGTTTTTGGATTCCAAACGGAGAGTAAAATTTAAACATACTCTAAGAATCCCTATCTTTAGCGCACCTCCGGGCCAAGTGCCAGGTTCACCCTTCAAGCCTGTTTTTTGCCGGGTGAACCTGGTGCTTCAAAAAACAACCATGAGCGATAAAGAAGAAAAGAAGGATCCCTTCGACGGCGATTACGTCGGCAACATCTGGGGCTGGAAATTTTCCCTGTTCGGAGCGGCGCTGATCCTGCTCCTGCTGGTAGTCATCGCCTACCGGCATTATACTTTGGACGTTCCGCTCGGCCTGGAGGACCCGTTGAAACGGGAGGCCGCTCCGGCCGACAGCAGCCGGGTGGATACGGCCCGGGGGGAATTTGGGAGGGAGTGAAGGGGGATATAGTGGAAATACGGTGGAAATACGGTGGAAATACAGTGGAAATACGATGGAAATACGGTGGAAATACGGTGGAAATACGGTGGAAATACAGTAGAAATACAGTGGAAATACGGTGGAAATGTAGTGGAAATACAGTGGAAAAAAAAATGGAAATGATTCCTTTTTCTAAATACCAGGGCACGGGCAATGATTTTATCCTGGTCGACCAGCGAGAGCGGCAGTACCTGAAGGTATCTGATAAAGCAACCATCGCCCGGCTTTGCCACCGGCGCTTCGGCATTGGGGCGGACGGCCTCATCCTGTTGCAGAGCCATCCGGATTACGACTTCGAGATGGCCTATTTCAATGCTGATGGCGGGCAGGGGAGCCTGTGCGGCAATGGGGGCCGCTGCATCGTGGCCTTCGCGCGTCAGCTCGGTTTAATTGAAAGCCGGTGCCGTTTCCTGGCAGCCGACGGGCCTCACGAGGCCTACATCCGGCCCAATGGATGGGTGGACTTAAAAATGAATGATATAGAGGAAGTGGAAAAGGGCGCGGGGTTCTATTTCCTGAATACCGGCTCCCCGCACTATGTTGAATTCGTCGGCAACCTGGACCAGGTGGACGTCTGCCGGAGAGGCCGGGAAATACGCTACTCCGAACGCTTCCGGGAGGAGGGCACGAACGTCAACTTCGTGGGGGCCACCCCCGGCGGCATCGCGGTGGCGACTTACGAAAGGGGCGTTGAGGACGAGACGCTCTCCTGCGGCACAGGTGCCACGGCCTCGGCTATTGCTCATTTCCTGGCCCAACCGGGGCAGGGGCCGCAGGCCGTCCCCATCCAGACCAAGGGCGGCGAGCTGGAAGTGCGTTTCACGCCCCAACCCAGGGGGTTTACGGACGTCTGGCTTTGCGGGCCTGCCGTGCGGGTGTTCGAAGGAATGGTGTGAGGAGGACAGGTTCACGGGTTCACCGATCCACTTCATCCGTGAACCCGTGAAGCCATACCTCCCGCCTGTCACTCCCCTTGTCCCAGGGAGTAGGCCCGTTCGCCGTTCATCTCGTAGAGGTTTTCGATCTTGATGAAGTTAAGGCCTGCATCGGCCAGGCGCTGGAGCAGGGCCACGATCTCGCCGTAGGGCACCGGGGCAGTGTGCAACATGCCGGTGCCTTTGGGATTCAGTTTAGAATCCACGGACACGAATCGGCAGCGCCAGTGGTCGGTACAGAACGTCTCGGGCAGGCCGTTGGGATAGACCTTGACGCCGCGGTTGGTGATCATCTTGAGCTGCAGGTGGCTGCCGGCAATTTGCTCCAGGGCATGGCCCAGTTCGTTGGGGTCGCGCTGGCCTACGGCCCAGTCCAGGAAAACATCGGCCCCCACCAGTTTTTTATTGCTGGCGGTGTATGGTTTTACCTTCACCTGGATCGGCTTGGCGCCGTCGCCCAGTTTGGCGGGTTTCAGTTTTTGGGGTGCCTGCCCGAGGCGCTCAATCACCGCCTGGGTAAATTCTTTGGTATTGGCCCGGTAGCGGGTGAAGGTCTCGTTGTAGAGGTCGGCAGTATGGATGCCGTCTTCCAGCGTCCGCAGCAGGGCGTTCATGATCCGTTCCGCCACCCGGGGCTGGCCGACGTGGGTAAGCATCATACAGGCAGCATGGATCAGCCCGGAGGGGTTGGCCAGGCCTTTGCCCGCAATATCCGGCGCGGAGCCATGGATAGCTTCGAACATGGACACCGAGTCGCCGATATTGGCCGAGCCGCCGAGCCCCACTGAGCCGGCCACCTGGGCAGTGATATCCGATATGATGTCCCCGTACAGGTTCAGCGTGACGATCACGTCGAACTGGCTGGGTCGGGCGGCCAGCAAAGCGGAGCCGATGTCGATGATATAGTGGTCGGATTGTATGTCGGGATATTCCCGGGCTACCTCGTCGAACACCTTATGAAACAAGCCGTCGGTATGCTTCATGATGTTGTCCTTGGTCATGCAGGTCACCTTGCGGCGGCCGTAGGCCCGGGCATACTCGAAAGCGTAGCGGATGACCCGCTCGCAGCCCGGGCGGGAGACGAGCTTCAGGCATTGCACCACCTCTGCTGTTTGCTGGTGTTCGATGCCCGCATAGAGATCCTCTTCATTTTCCCGCACGACGACCAGGTCCATATCCGGGAAGTTGCTTTCCACATACGGCGTATAGGCCCGGCAGGGGCGGACGTTGGCGTACTGCCCCAGGGCTTTGCGGATGGTCACATTTAAGCTTTTGTACCCGCCGCCCTGCGGAGTGGTGATGGGGCCTTTGAGGAAGGCGCGGTTGCGGCGCAGCACCTCCCAGCTTTCCGGGCTGATGCCGGAGGTATGCCCTTCCAGGTATACCTGCTCCCCGATCCGGGCTTCTTCGTACTTCAATTCGGCGCCGGCGGCCTCCAGGATGGACAGGGTAGCCTCCATGATTTCCCGGCCGATGCCATCGCCGTAGGCAATAGTGATAGTAGTAGGTTCCGTTGATGAAACGGGGCGAGTCTGCGATTCTAAAGATGTTTTAACAGGCATAGTGATTAGTTTTTTTTTAGCCGGCGGGATTCTGCAAGGCAGCACACCTCGGCTAAAATTGATAGTTTTACTATCAACAACAACAAGGGAAGCTGGTTCGTGAAACGGCCATTTTTTATAAGGAGAGCTGAAAGCACTAGTCAGCCTTCAATTCCTTTCCTGCGCCATGAATGCACCCCATGGCAAAAGCGAACAGCATTTCCATCACTTTTTCCAGGTAGCCTTTCTCGTAGCGGATGTCGGTAAGCCGGGGCAGGTGCTGAGCGAAATAGATGTTGTTGTTGGCCGTTTCCAGCAGGGTGCTGGCCAGCGAACGCGGGTAGGGGAACTGCGGGTCAATATCCAGTATAATATCGGCGATCTTGCGGCACAGGGCTTTGTAGGACAGGAAGAAGCCTTCCTTGTTCTCTTCATCGATATTTTTTTTGTGATAGGCTTTGGTCCCTTCCGTTACCATGATGCGGTGCAGGGCTTCCGGATCGACATATTCTACCGAAGTGCTGCGCTGGGAAGTATCCACCATCACCTGGATGGCCGTCTTCAGCCGGGCCTCCGGAGTGGGGATGTTCATGGTGAAGAAACCGACCCGGAATTTCATCCACTCCCAGTACCAGTTCACCAGGTAGACGAACAGGAGTTGCTTGTTCTCAAAATAGCGATAGATGGACGCCTCGGTGGAGCCGATCTGATCGGCCAGTTTTTTGAAAGTAAAGCTTTCCAGCCCGACCTCGTCGATCAGCAGGATGCTGTGCTGTACGATCCGGCGCCCCAGCTCTGTTTCTTCCGGGTTTTTAATGTACAGGTTCTTGTTAATGTCCAGGTTGACGGTTACCTTCAGCATGAGCAGCCGATTTTTCGAGAGTTATACTATTATAACACTACAAAATAAGAAAAATTTGGTTCTTTTTAGCAGCCCTCGATGTTTTTTCTCTATAGCGTACAAGACACTAAGATTGCACAAAGCCACATGCGATCTTGGTGTCTTAGGAGCGGAGGCGGCGGGCTCTAAATAGTTACAAAATTTGGCTTTTTCACATAGGGCACATTTCCGCTTTCACGCACACAGCCTGGTTTTTTATCACATAGGGCCGGCAGCGGCGGCGGGCTCGCGCTTCCGGAGACCGGGGCTTTTTATCACATAGGGCACATAGCCGCTTTCACATAGGGCACAATAGGGTACGGCGGCGGCGGCGGCTCGCGCTTCCGGATACCGGAGCTTTTATCACATAGGGCACATAGCCGTTTTCACATAGGGCACAATAGCGGCAGGCGGCTTCGGCGGCATAGGGCACATAGCCGCTTTCATAGGGCACAATAGGGTGGCAGCGGCGGCAGGCGCTTTTTTTTTATCACATAGGGCACATAGCCGTTTTCACATAGGGCACAATAGGGCCGGCAGCGGCGGCGGGCTCGCGCTTCCGGAGGCCGGGGCTTTTTATCACATAGGGCACATAGCCGCTTTCACATAGGGCACAATAGGGCCGGCAGCGGCGGCGGGCTCGCGCTTCCGGAGGCCGGGGCTTTTTATCGCATAGGCCACATAGGAGCGGCGCGGGGGCGGCTCGCGCCTTGTCCAACGAAAAAACAGGCTCCCGTTATTCTCCGCTTGTTTAATACGCGAGGCACCAGCATTTCGCCCCTAAAGACACCTTTACTATCATCCAGGGTCCCTGCCTTTACAATTATGCCTGCATTGCGTTCCATGGGCAAAAAAAATTTTTTATTCAAAAATCTGATTATCAATTATTTAATCAGAGTCCAAAAAATAAACCTCATTTCCCATGAACCAAAATTGCCCATAATCGTATTAATAGTAAAACTATCAAAAACCAATTAAGACATGCATTTATCAAACTCAGTCAAAACAAGCCTCAACCGCCCTGCCCCCACACAGGGGAAGGTCATGGAAGAATTGCTCACTACTATTGAAGAAAACGGGTTGGAAGGGATTCAGCACTATCTCTGGGAAACCCTCGAATCAGAATATCATTACGACTCTAAAGCCTGTTCCTGCAGCGGCGAACAGTTGAAAGTGGCCCTTTGCGGAGTTGTAGAAGCCGCTCTGGCCGGCCTGAAAGGGCCGAAGGCAAGCCACCTGCATACGGCTTTCACCATTGCCCGCGGCCGGGGCCCGATTGCGCCGGCACCCTACATGCAGGATGCCAGCCGTGCCATCAGCCAGGCTATCGCCGGCATGGCGCCAAACTACGGAGACCCCAGCGGCCTGGCTCAGAAGCTCATCGGCCTGGCAGTGAGCTACACCCTGGAAACGCCCCGCGTACCCGGCCTGTACGAAAAGCCGGCGCTCGTACAGGGCATCGCCCGGCAAATCACCGATATGCTGGAATTCATGGCCTTCGGCCTCATCTACGAACCCAAAAACAATTCGTAATGAAAGAGGCCTTCAGCCTGATCATTTTTCTTTCCGGGCTCTCTCTGATTATTATTGGTATATCGTTCTACTGGACAGAGGGCCCGGCTTCCGCCAGTAAACTGGCGGTGGCGTCCGGAATATGGCTCAAATTCTACTGGGCCAGCATGCTCCAGGAAGAGCAAATCAAAAGATAAAGTTGTGCTTTCAGTATGCAGTAGTATAGGGCTGCCTCCGACAGAGGCAGCTTTTTTTTTCTCCATCCTTCCCTTCCTGCTCTTTGTATAGTTCCCGGTGCCGGTCGTAGAATCCTTTTTTCCGCCTTCTTTTTTTACCCTAACTTTAGTGGCCTGAAATCATCTGACTGAATATAATGGCCAAACGCCTTTTGATCTTTCTCATCTTGTTGGGAACAGCCTTCCCGCTGTGCGCCCTCGCTCCGCCCGGCCCGGAACCGGCCGCCACAGCCTCCGTGCGCCTGGGATTTCCCGGGGCTGCCCGGCCTGGGCCCCATGCCATCCGAGTCCCCTTTGTGCTGGCGGGCCGCCTGATCGTCGTGCAGGCAGCAGTGGAAGGCATTGAAGGAAACTTCATCGTCGATACGGGGTCCGGCCGGCTCATCCTGAACGCCAGCCACTTCGACGGCGGCTTCCCCCGGCGCAGCATGGCTTCCGTCGGGACGACCGGCACCGTCGACGGCGTCGGCGTTCGCTCCACTGCGGGCTTCTCCTGGGACAGCATCGCCTTCGAAAAAATACAGGCCCACATCATCGATCTGAGCCATATCGAAACCAAAAAGAACATCCGCGTCCTGGGCCTGATCGGTTACGACGTGCTGAAAGACTTTGAAATCCTGATCGATTTCCAGCTGCAGCAAATTACCCTCGTCCGGCTGGATGGGGCCGGCGAGCGCCTCGACAGCCTCGCCATCCTGGAAGAGCCGGAGGATAGCCTCGGTTTCCGGCTAACCGGCCACGTCATCACCCTCAACGGATGGGTCGAAAACACGCCGGTTAAATTCGGGCTGGACTCTGGCGCCGAGCTCAACCTGCTGCACAGCCGCGTAAAACGGCGCGTGTTCGATCACTTTGAAATTTCCAGGAGAACCAACCTCAACGGAGTGGGCGCCAGAGATGTTGAAGTACTGGCGGGCAAACTCTACCGCTTCCGCTGCAACGACCGTATACGGTGTTCCGGCATGCGGACCCTGCTGACCAACCTCGACGACATCAACGCCGCCTATGGCACCCGCCTCGACGGGCTGGTCGGCTACGAATTCCTCTGCATGCGCCGCACCATCATTAACTATAAGAAGGAAAAATTGTATTTTTTGAAGTGGTATAGGCCGTAAGACGGCGGACGGTGGACGGCGGACGGCGGACGGTGGACGGTGGACGGCGGACGGCGGACGGCGGACGGACGGTGGACGGCGGACGGTGGACGGTGGACGGTGGACGGTGGACGGCAGACGGCGGACGGCGACAGAGCTGCGCCAACAATATAACAATATAGCAATATAGCAATATAGCAATATAGCAATATAGCAATATAGCAATATAGCCCAAACAACCCTGAATCAACATAAAATGAAGCTGTTCAAAATTCTAATCCTGTCCATCATTTCCGCCACCCTGGCCGGAGCGCAGCCGGAAGAAGAACCCTACCGGGGTTACTTTTTCGAAGGAGACGAAGTCGTCTTTGAATTCGACCTGCGCTACTTCGAAGAAGCCACGCAGCACCATACCGGGGAGCGGGTGGATTTCGACGACCTCGACATCTACGAGGTGGCGGTAGCCGGCGATTTCAACAACTGGTCCCGCAAAAAGTGGAAGATGAAAAAGGTGGGGCCGCAGCGCTACCAACTGCGCAAGAAGATAACCGACTTTGACGACGCCATCCAATGGGCATACAAATTTGTCGTAAACGGCAAATACTGGGCGGAACCGCCGGAGGACATCCGGAACAAATCAAAAGTCACCCACGACAACAAAGTCTGGGAGGAAGTCTACAACCTGTCCCTCTACTCCGCCCGGCAGAGCCCCGGCGGCAACGCCCGCTTTTTTCTGTCTGGCTTCGGGGACGCGAAACGTGTCATCCTCTCCGGCTCGTTCAACGGTTGGGACGAGCAGGCGTTTTCCATGGATAAAGTGGAAGGCGGCTGGGCCACGCGCCTGCAGCTGGACGCCGGCCGCTACGAATACAAGTTCATCGTCGACGGCCAATGGATGGAAGATCCCAACAACCCGGACAAGCGGAAGAACGAGCACGACACGTACAATTCTATCCTTTATGTCACCAAAATCGCCTCCTTTCGCCTGGAAGGCTACGACGAGGCCCAAAAGGTCTTTCTTGCCGGCTCCTTCAACGACTGGCGCCCGGAGGATATCCGCATGCAGCGCGAGGGCAACGCCTGGGCCGTTACCCTGGAACTGCCCGGCGGCAAGCACTGGTATAAATTCGTCGTCGACGGCAACTGGATCGCCGACCCGGCCAACCCATTCCGGGAACACGACGGCATGGGAAATATCAATTCGGTGGTAGTGGTGAAGTGATGGAGATTCGCGTATATTTGAGCCCTGTAAGTATATGGAATGAATGAATGAATGAATGAGTGAATGAATGAAAGAGTGAATGAGTGAATGAGTGAATGAGTGAATGAGTGAATATCCGGGGGCTTAGCGACGTTTTAATATCTTAATATTTCTGCCCACGTACTTAATAATTAAAAATAACTTCCCTGTTTGACAAACCCAAATCCTATGTCCGACAACAAAGTCATCTTCTCTATGGAGGGCGTCTCCAAGACGTACCCGCCCCAAAAAAAAGTGCTCAGCAACATTTGGCTGAGCTTCTTCTACGGCGCCAAGATCGGCGTGCTCGGCCTGAACGGGGCCGGCAAATCCACCCTGCTGAAGATCATCGCCGGCAAGGAGCCCAACTACGAGGGCAAGATCACCTTCGACGGCAGCTACCGCATCGGCCTGCTGGAGCAGGAACCCGTGCTGGACGAAGCCAAGACCGTCCGCCAGGTGGTCGAGGAAGGCGTGCAGCCCATCGTCGACATGCTCGCCGAATACGAGGCCATCAACCTCAAACTGGCCGAGCCGATGGACGACGACGAGATGATGAAGGCCATCGAGCGCCAGGGCGAACTCATGGAGCAGCTCGACCACCACAACGCCTGGGAACTCGACAACCGCCTCAATACCGCCATGGACGCCCTGCGCTGCCCGCCCGAGGACGCGGCCGTCAAAGTACTCTCCGGCGGGGAGCGCCGCCGTGTCGCCCTGGCGCGCCTGCTGCTCAGCAACCCCGACATCCTGCTGCTCGACGAGCCTACCAACCACCTCGACGCCGAATCCGTCGACTGGCTGGAGCAATACCTGCGCAACTTCCCCGGCACCGTCATCGCCGTAACCCACGACCGCTACTTCCTCGACAACGTCGCCGGCTGGATCCTCGAACTCGACCGCGGCGAGGGCATCCCCTGGAAGGGCAACTACTCCTCCTGGCTGGAACAGAAAGCCAAACGCCTGGAACAGGAGGAGAAAGCAGAAAGCAAACGCCGCAAGACCCTGGAGCGCGAGCTGGAATGGATTCGCATGGCGCCCAAAGCCCGGCAGGCCAAAGGCAAGGCCCGCCTCAACGCCTACGAAAAACTGGCCGGCGAGGAGGTCAAAGAAAAAGAGGCCAAGCTGGAAATCTACATCCCGCCCGGCCCGCGCCTGGGCGACGGGGTGATCGACGTGGAGAACCTGCGCAAGGGCTTCGGCAACCGCATTTTGTTCGAGAACCTCAGCTTCAGCATCCCCAAAAACGCCATCGTGGGCATCATCGGCCCCAACGGGGTGGGCAAAAGCACCCTCTTCCGCATCATCATGGGCCAGGAACAGCCGGACAACGGAACCGTGATCGTCGGGGATACCGTAAAACTATCTTACGTCGACCAGTCGCATCAAGACCTGCAGGACAAGGAAAAGACCGTCTATCAGGCCCTCTCTCAGGGCAACGAAATCCTGCAGGTAGGCAAAACGGCCGTCAACGCCCGCGCCTACCTGAGCCGCTTCAACTTCACCGGCGACGGCCAGCAGAAGAAGCTGAGCGTGCTCTCCGGCGGAGAGCGCAACCGCCTGCACCTGGCCATGGCCCTCAAGGAGGGCGGCAACGTGCTGCTGCTCGACGAGCCTACCAACGACATCGACGTCAACACCCTGCGCGCCCTGGAAGACGCGCTGGACAGCTTCGCCGGCTGTGCCCTGGTCATCAGCCACGACCGCTGGTTCATCGACCGCCTGGCCACCCACATCCTCTCCTTCGAGGACGAGGCGGAGGTGGTGTTCTTCGAGGGCAACTACTCGCAGTATGAGGAAATGAAGAAAGAGAAATACGGGGACGTGCAGCCCCATCGGCCGCGGTTTAAGAATGTGATTAATCGCTAAAGCGACTGCCAGATACGGGAACTAAAGCTAAAGATGGTAGCAGGATTAAGCTCCCCCCTTTCTACCTGCTCCCGGGCGAGCTCGACGAACTGGTCGATGCCCAGGCCCTCCATCGTTCCGCCCCGTTCGAAATGCAGGCTGTAGATCTTGCCCACCGCGCCGGTGAAGAAGCCCATTACGGCGGCGTTGGTCAGCCCCTCCGACCACCTGCCGGACTTTTCATTGGGGTTGAACAAGACGCTCGCGCCCGAGGAAAACAGGCGGGCGATGGTGCTGAAAGAAAGGGCGCGGAGTACCGTACGCACCTCCTGGTCCTCAAAGGGAACTTCGTACAATTCCGCCAGCTTTTTGGCCATGCGGTACTGAATGCCCGTCACGGCGGCAATGTCCAGCCCGGAGGAGAGGAACAGGCCGGCGGCGGAGGACAGCAGGACGTGGTTCTTGACGATGTCGTCGGCGGCTTCGGCAAGGGGGGTGGGTTCTGTTACAGAAGCGGTGGTACCGTTTTGTTTTTTCATGTCTTTAGGAGTTTATGGTTGCGGGGCGTACTATGAAAACCCGGAGCGCATGCCGTCAGTTTGATGCGCAGCGCATTTTTTGCCCGCCAGGCCGTAAAGGAATAACCCTCCTCAAAACGCCTCCCGCACATTAAAATAAAACCCCGGCCGCTGCGTCCCAAACCCAAAGTCCACCCGGATATTGACCCGCTCTTTGGGCAGGACGAGGTAGCGGATGCCCAGCCCCAGGGAGTGCTTGAATTTGCCGTCCGCCAGGCCGTCCAGGCCGGGCGCTACGGTTCCCAGGCCGGCGAAGCCTGCCAGGCCCCAGCGCTGCCAGAAGCCCAGTTTTTCCTTGCCCCCGAACCAGTCCGGGCGGTTGATGGGCAGGCGGTATTCCGCCTGGGCGGCCCAGAAGGTTTTGTCGCGGAAGCGCCCTTCGTAGTGGCCGCGCATCAGCTCGTCGCCGCCGAGCAGAGCCAGCAGTTCGAAAGGCGGGTTGCCCCAGTTGTTCTCGACAAACACCTGAAAGGCCAGCACGTGTTTCCGGAAGGGGCGCAGGAACCTGCGAAAGTCGACCTCCAGCTTGGTGAAGGAAAAATCGCTGCCGAAGCTCTCCGGAAAGGCAGTCAGGCTGGATTGCAGGTACAGGCCGCGCCCGGCATTGAGGTTGTTGTCGCGGCTGTCGTAGCGCACGATCAGGCCCGCCCCGGCCGACACGCTGCCCGCGCTGCCGGCAATGTTCCCTTCCTGGCTGAGCTGGCCGCCCGGCTCCCGCTCCAGGACCTTGCTGTTGATCCACGACAGCTGAGCGCCCAGGAAAAACCGCCGGGCTACGTTGTTCAAATAGCTGGCCTGGGCGCCGATGGTCCGGCTGGTATACGTTTCTTCGTCTTCCTCCGCCGTGTCCGCGCCGATGCCGTAAAAGAAAAACGGGAATTTTTGCCACTGGACGAAGCCGTCGAGGATATGCCGGTTGTCGTTCAGGAATATTTCGTACGAAAAACGGATTTTCTGCTGCTGGTTGAGCGTATACGTGAGCGGGACTTTGATGGAAGACAACTGGGTGCTCCTTGAACAGCCGGCTGGCCGGAACAGGAAAACCGATGCCGTACCCAGCCGGAGGGAGGTCTCCGGAGAATAGCTGACGAGGGGCAGAATGTACAGTTTTTTTATCCGCTCGGCAGAGGCGGTGGTGTCAGCAGAAGCTGTCATGTCATCGGAAGGCGGCACAGCAGTACCTTGCGCATTCGCGCAAAGAAACCCGTTAAACAGGATAAGCAGCGTGAAAAAACTTTTCATGGCCTGGGTGTTGTATGGTGAGCGGAGGTGCTTCTCAAAGATAAGGATATTCTGCATGTTTTGCCCCGGCCAACTTAAAAACGACATGCCACCAGCCGATCATCTATTCCCGCCCTTCAGCGCATTCCGGATCACGCTTGCCACCAGCAGCCCGATACCTGCCGCCGCCGCAAGAACGATGGCCGGATAGGCCGTCTCCGCCGCATCCGAACTGCGCCGGGCGATGATCCCGATCAACGCCCAGGCCACCACCAGCGGATAGAACAGGTCGCCCTGCCGCCAGGTAAACCACAGGCCCATGCCGGCCGCCACTGCGATCATCGCCACCGTCCAGGCAGATTCCGGGATGCCGCCGCCGTTCCAGCCGAGGGCTACCAGCACAGCCGTCGCATTGGCAATGGTGGCCACCGTGATCCAGCCCAGGTAGACGCTGAAGGGCAGCTCTACCCACCAGCGGGTGCCGCCGGCTTCCAGGGCCGGCGCCGCGTACACCCGCCGGTAGATCAGGACCAGGCTGCCCAACAGGGCCAGCATGACGAGCAGGGAAAGGCCAGGAAGCAGGTAGTGCCAGGCCAGTATCCAGGAAGCGTTGAAGAGGCAGGACAGGAAAAACCAGGGGCCGATGCGCTGCGGGACGCCCGCCTCCACCGCCGGGCGGGTGAACTGGTAAACGACAAAACCCAGCAGCAACAGGTAAATGAGGCCCCAGATGCCGAAGGTAAAGCCAGCCGGCACGAACAGGTTGGGGTACAGTGCCGACAGCTCGCCGGTGGTGTAGCCGTTGATGGGAAGGGCGTTGGCCAGCGTGTTGAAAACGAGGACCAGCACAAGGCCGAGGACATTGAGAATCTGGAGGGTTTTGCGTGACATGGTTTACCAGCTTTATGATTTAAAACTACTGAAAGATAATCTATTTCCAAACACAAACTCAGCCAAACCTACCCTCCACTAAATTTCCAGGCACCAAATCGAAATTCCCCTTAAATTGCGGCCTCATCCGCAGCTGCCAGGATGTGCCTAAGAGCAGCTGTTCTGATTTAAAGGCCAATGCAACGACAAATCAAGCTATCTCGGGGGAGCCTCATCATTGCTTCCTTTGCCGCCATCTACTTCATCTGGGGCAGCACCTATCTGTTCAACTACTTTGCCATCCAGGACATTCCGCCCTTCCTGATGGCGGGCAGCCGTTTCCTGGTGGCAGGCGCCATCCTGTACGCCATCACCTGGGCGCGGGGGGCGGGCCAGCCTACCCGCCGGCAGTGGGGCGCCGCCGGGCGGATGGGCTTCCTGTTCCTCGTCCTGGGCACCGGCGGCACCGTCTGGGCGGAGCAGTGGGTCGACACGGGCATCGCCGCCCTGATCATCGCTTTTCAGCCGCTGATGGTGGTATTCATGATGTGGATGCTCTTTGCCAAACGGCCCGGCACCATGGTGCTGGCGGGCGTGGCCCTGGGCGTGGTGGGTATGGCCCTGCTGGTAGGGCAGCAGCAGTTCGTCACCGACCGGGATACCCTGATCGGCATGCTGGTCATCATCGGCAGCATGACGAGCTGGTGTTACGGGTCCGTCACCCTGAGCAAAGCGGATTTGCCACCGGACCGCCTGCAAAGCTCCGCCATGCAGATGCTCATGGGCGGCGGCATACTGCTCGTTTTAGCGCTCCTGAGCGGCGACGGAACCCGCTTCGAGCCGTCCCTGCTGACCTGGAAAGCCGGCCTGTCCTGGCTGTTCCTGGTCGTCTTTGGTTCGTTGGTCGCCTTTTCAGCCTTTACCTACCTGTTGCAGCACGTCAGCCCGGATAAGGTGGCCACCTCCAACTATGTCAACCCCGTGGTGGCCCTCTTCCTCGGCTGGGCGTTCAACGACGAGCTGATCACCCAGCAGTCGGTCCTGTCTGCCCTGCTGATGCTGGCCGGCGTGTTCTTCATCAACTCGCGCCTGCAGGTCAAAGGAAAACCGCCGCAGGCCGGCAACCCAACCGGGGTAACCCGCAGGAGGAAAGTGGCGGGGATGGCTAGTGCTAGTGCTTTCGGCACTAAATAAAGGGGCAATAAACTTGCTCTTTTCCACCGCGCCTTCGTTGGCTCAAAGGGCTTCGTAGCTACGGCTACGATCCCTTCAAGCCGCCTTGGCCCGGCGGAAAATAGCGGCGTTTCTTATCACCCTTTACTTAATGCCGAAAGCACTAGTGCTGTTGGCACTAAATAACCTACCCGCCCCCGTTCGAAGCACTGTATAGCTCCCGGGGCAGCGCTTCCCGCAGTTTCTCCCCGCCTTTGATGCCGAAGTCCAGCGTGCGGATGGGGAAGGGGATGACGATGCCGTTCTGGTCGAAGGCCCGTTTGAGGGCTTTGATGGCGTCGCTGCGGCCCCGGACGAAGTCCGGCTGCCGGATCTGGTCCAGCCAGAAGCGGAGCACGAAATTGATGGAGCTGCTGCCGAATTCCATGAAGAACAGCTCGACCGGGCGGCCCTCGTCGTGGTTGACGTTCTGTTTAATAGCCCTTATGGCCACCTGCTCCACCTTTTCCAGGTCTTCGCCGTAGGAAATCCCGCAGGCGAGGTCGACCCGCCGCTGGCCGGAGGAGGTGTAGTTGGTCAGTGGGTTGTTGTACACCATTTTGTTGGGCAGGATGACCTCCTGCCCCTGAAAGGTTCTCACTACGGTCGAGCGCAGGGATATTTTCTCAATGGTCCCCATATATCCGTTGGTTTCCACCAGGTCGTTGATCTTGATGTATTGCCGGACCGACATCATGATGCCGGAAAAGAGGTTGACGATCGGCTCCTGCAGGGCCAGGCCAATGGCCAGCCCGGCGACGCCGGCGCCGGCGAGCAGAGACGTCAGGGCAGTATCCAGCTTCAAAATCCCCAGGACGACGAAAAGCATCACCATCACGAAGGCTGCCGTGCCGATATTGGCCAGCAGGCGGTTGACCGCCACGTTTCCGGAAAACTTCGAGATGAACTTCGCCAGGTATCGCTTCACGTAGCGCGCCGCCAGCAGGGACAAGCCCATCACCATGGCAGCCAGCAATATATTGGGCAGCATAGTGACGATGCCGTCTATCCATCCCGCCAGTTTTTCAAGAAGCAAGGCTGAAGATTTTTCAAATTGTTGCCAGATTGTGTCCATGTATTTTTTTCTTTTAAACCGGAAACTTATTTTCCATGTTCAAAGCCTCCTCAACTCTGCGCCACCTGGAACTTCAGGATAGAAACAAAGAACACCCCGCCGATCATATTGCCCACGGTGGCCCATCCCTGGGTAACGAGGTAGCTGGCCAACGTAACCTTTTCCGATACCAGCAGGCCGGCAAATACTTCGGTGGAGCCGACGATGCAGTGGTGCAGGCCGCCCAGGCCGATCACCGACGTTACGATGATGACCACCAGGATGCGGCTCACTGTTTCCTGGGAGGAAGTCGCCAGCCAGGAGACCAGGCCCATCAGCCAGCCGGCGAGCACGGCGCTGCCCAGGATCACCCAGCCTTTGTATCCGACCAGGTGCAGGGCGATCTCCTCCAGCGCCTTTACGGTCACCAGGCCCATCTCCGGGCCCATCCAGGCGATGAAAGCACCGATAATGTACCCCCCCAGCATATTGCCGGCATAGATGATGGCCCACAGGCGCGCCAGCCCGGGAATGGACTCCTTGCCGCTCAGCACTGGCAGCACCGCCAGGGTCGTATGCTCGGTAAACAGGGCCGAACGCCCCAGGATGACAAAGATGAAACCGACGGGATAAGCAAAGGCGAGCATCACCTGCATGGCCTCGATCGACAGCCGCTGGCTGAACATGGTGTACAGAACGCCGATGACCAGCAGGCTGAAGCCGAGGTCGAGCCCGGCGGTGACGGCGGAGAGGAAGAGCGCTTTATCGCTCCGCTTGTATTCCTCCAGGCTCTCTTCGATCTGTTCTTCAACGATGCGTTCCAAAGATTTGGGGCGGCTGCCCTGAAGCTCTGCCCGGCGTTTTTCATCTATCATAGTGAGGTATTTCGGTTTTGTGGTGTTTTGGTATTACGGCGGGCGCCTGAGAAAGCTGAACTGCTGCTGGGCAGGAGCTATTTAAGCCAGCCGCAGAACCATGGTGCCGAACGGCCTTCACACCTAAGTCATTCTATACCTAAACCGGCAGGAGTTGCCTGTTTGTTCGAGGAGCGGGAAAAAACATTGCCCGTCCGATCACAGATCAGGACGGGCAACTTTTCAAACGTATTCAATTGGGGAATCAATTCATCAGTTGCTGGTGGAACTGCTGCTCCACCACTTCCCGCAGCCGCTGGCGGGCGCGCATCAGCCGGGTCTTGATGTTGGACTCGGTCAGGCCGGTGGCCTGGCAAATCTCATCCACGGAAAGCCCCTGGAGGTAGAACTGGTTGAGTACCGAAGCGTCTTTGGCAGACAGCAGGCTGATGGCCTGCCGCAGCCACCGGCCCACTTCCTGCCGCTCGATGCGCTCCAGCGCTTCCGGGATGCCGGCCAGATGGTAGGCTTCGGGGATGGCGTCGACGCCTACCTGCTCATAGCGCCTGCTCTTGCTCTTGTAGCGGTTGATGGCCGTGGAGATGGCGATGCGACAGAGCCAGGAACTCAGCTTGCACTCCCGCCGGAAGCCCGGCAGGGCGCGGTACATGCGCACGAAGGTATCCTGAAGGGCCTCCTGGATGTCTTCTTCTTCCTTCAGGTAGCGGGTGATCACGGCACGCAGCATCCTCTCATGGCGGCGGACGATGAGGGTGTAAGCCGCCTGGCTGCCGGCCAGCGCCATGTCGATCAGCGCATCGTCAGTAAGGGATTCGGCAGTTTTAGAGGTGTCGGGAAATGCAATTGTGGTTGTCATGATGGGTGATTTTTTTTCTTATCTGATACCGATGCTACAAATGTATCCCCCAAAACCGTGCCGGGAAAACGAGTTTTTATGGTTGGCGGTTTTGGCTTTATAGTTGTCGGAGGTTATCCTATTAGGGAAGGGAACGTGCCTGCCTGTCGCGAGGCGCGGCCTTTCAGGCAGGAATTGGCACAGATTGGGGTTTATCGCTGCAAATTTTGCCAGTTTTTGCGGCTTTCGAGGCCGACATTGTGGTTTTAAGAAGAAAAGATTATTTTGCAAGGCGGGCGAAAAACAGGCAAGTGAAAGGTTCTTTAAAAGTTAAGCCCAATGCTTCTGTTCGCGAGCGTCTATGACGCGATGCGGTTCAACTTCCAAGTCTCCGACTTGCGTATTTCTGGCCTTCTTATCCACTTAAGTCGGAGACTTACTAATTATCCCGCATCGAGACACAGTCTCTCGCGAACAACAGCGGAAGCAAAAAAACAGGCAGCGACATTGTGGTTTAAAAGGAAAAGGGGCATTTTAGAGAGCGGCCACACGTACATTTTTCAAATACATTTTGCCATGAAAAAAAATGCGCTCCTCACCATCGCCTTGTTCCTGCCGCTTTTCCTGCTTTGCCAAAAGCCATTTGCGCCCTTAGGGGCTAACCGGAGGCCTGGCGCAAAATAAGCGGCTGTTGCTCGGCGATGCGTTGTTCATAACTGCCGATCCGACAATTTGGGATGAACTGACCTGCTATATTGACCCGGTTGAAGGCCTTCTTTACGGGAGCGCTTCCGGTTGCGAGCCGGCCAATGCTGCGACACAGGAGTTGGAAAAGGCTGGATTCCGGGTTTATCCGAATCAGGCATCCAACTATATTGTCCTCGATTGTAGTTTCCCCTTAACAAAAGCCGCTGAATGGCGCCTGAGCGATGCGTTGGGGCGGGTTGTAAAAAGCCAGGCACTAGCGCCGAACACTGAACGACAATCCATGTTGATCGAAAACTTAGCGAATGGGATTTTTTTCTGGAAAGTGCAATCAGATGGTGAAATTATCGGCAGCGGGAAGGTAATAGTGATCAGGTGACAGAATGAGGCGGGGTTCGCTTTTCGCTGTTCGCTGTTCGCTGTTCGCGGTCTGCAATTGGCTTTTGGCGGTTCGCGGTTTTTACCCGGCCGAGGCACGAGGACGGGCGCTATTGGCAGCATGCCGTTCGCGGTTCGCTATTGGCGGTTCGCGGTTTGCTATTGGTAGCACGCCGTTCGCAGGGCTGTCCGGCTGCCTGCGAACAGCGAACCGCGAACAGCGAATGGCGAATGGCGAACCCCAACAGTCCCACCCGCCACCCCTCACAACCGCGCAATCCTTTCCAGAAACTCCGCCTTCTTACTCCGTGACACCGGCACCGTATCCCCGTTCTTCATAATAATCTCCCCTCCTTCTCCCCGGATATACTTCTTGATGTGGCTCAGGTTGATCAGGTAGGAATTGTGCACCCGCAGAAAGCCGGCGGGGGTGAGCAGCTCGCCCACATCTTTGATGGGTTTGGACAGCAGCATGCTCTCGCCGTCCATAAAGAATAGGTTGGTGTAGCTGCCTTCGCTCCGGCAGTAGAGGATGTCGGCCACCTCTACGAAGTTGAGGCCTTCCAGGGTCGACAGGGCGATGGTTTTGGGGGGGGCGTCGCCGGCGGAGCGGGTGCGCTCCATGAGCTCGAACTGGCCCCATTGGGGCGACTGCCGCTGCTGCTGGGCCTTTTCCACCGCCGCTTTCAGCTCCTCGATGTCGATGGGCTTGAGCAGGTAGTCCAGGGCGCTGATCTTGATGGCGCGAAGGGCGTACTGGTTGTAGGCCGTGGTGAAGACCACCTGGAAGCTGACCGGGCGCACCCGCTCCAGCAGGTCGAAGCCGTTGAGGCGGGGCATCTCGATGTCCAGAAACAGGATATCCGGCGGGTTGTCGCGGATGAAACCGGCCGCCTTCTGCGGGTCGTTGAATTCGGCCACGACCTCCACCTCCGGGCAGTTCTTGGCCAGGAGCGCGGAGAGCAGCTCGGTGCAGTAGAGTTCGTCGTCGACGAGGATGGCTTTCATGGGTGGCGGTTTATTTGTCGTGTTGATAAAATTTATTCCATTGCGGGTATTGTTTTCGGGAACTTAGGTTATTGCACGGGGAGGGTTATGGGCGTTATTGGTTATTGCATGGCGGGGGCTTAATGGGTGTTATTGGTTATATTGTATGGGGCTGTTCGCGATTCGCTGGAGATTGTTCAGAAATGTGTGTCCGCCCGCAAGTTTTGAACCGCAGAGGCCGCGGAGAACCGCAGAGTATTCGCTTGACAGCGAATACTTTGTGACCTCTCTGCTTGTCTCCGCGGCCTCAGCGGTTTAAACAAAAGACACAGCGTTTTGAACAGTCCCATTCGCTGAATAACCAATAACCCCTCCTTCTCCCCAATAACCAATCACTCCCATCCACTCCCCAATAACCAATCACCCCTTCTCACTCCAGCGGCAGGAACAAACTCACCCGCGTCCCCGCCGCTTCTCCCCCTCCGTTTTTCAGGTCCTCTATCTCTACTGTGGCCTTCGCCTCGTAGATTTGGTTGATGATCTCGATGCGCTCGGCGGTCACCTTCATGCCGTGCGACTTGTGCAGGGTGGCCGATTTGCTTTTCAGGACTTTTGCCATTTCGCGGCCGATGCCGTTGTCTTCGACGACGATGGCCAGGCGCCCGTTCTGCGGAAAAGCTTCCACTTTCAGGTGGCAGTCGTCGCTTTCCTTGTGCATCAGGCCGTGCCAGATGGCGTTTTCCACGTAGGGCTGCACCAGCATGGGCGGCACTTCGATGCTGCTGGTATCCAGTGCGGGAGAAATATGGATCGAGTAGGAAAAGCGGCCGACAAACCGCATGGATTCCAGCTCGATGTAGAGGCGCAGGGCCTCCATCTCGTCCCGCAGGGAAACCAGGTCGCTGCGCGAGTTGTCGAGCACCAGGCGGATGAGGCGGGAGAACTTGGTCAGGTAGGCCGAAGCGGCGTCCGGCTCGTTGCGCTGGATGAAGCGGTTGATCGAATTGAGGCAGTTGAACAGGAAATGGGGGTTCATCTGGGAGCGCAGGGCCGCCATTTCCACTTCTGCCAGCTTTTTATTGAATTCGGATTTCATTTGTTCTTCTCTTCGGATTTGTTGAATGCGCAGGCGGTAAGCACCGTAGCCCATTCCGGCGAATGCGGACAAAACCAGGGCGATGAACCAGCCCCTTCTCCAGAAGGGCGGCGCGACCCGGATGCCCACGGATTGCACTTCACCGCTCCAGACACTGTCTTTGTTCTTAGCTTTTAGACAAAATCGGTAGCTGCCGGGTGGCACTTTGGTGTAATTGGCGGACCGCCGGCTACCGGCTTCTATCCACTCCTTATCCAGCCCTTCCAGCTTGTAGTAGTAGGCATTTTCTTCCGGCAAGGTGTAATTCAGGGCAGCATACTGGATGGAGAAGAAGTTTTCGGAAGGTTTCAGGCGCAGCTCATCGCCGAAGCGGATGCGGCGCCCTTCTTTTTTGTATTCTACCCCTCCTACTTTGAAAGCAGCCAGGGCAAGGCGGGGCGGGCGTTCGTCTGGCAGGAGGCTGTCGGGGTGAAAGCGGATAAAGCCGCGTTTGGTCCCGGAGAACAGCTCGCCGTTCAGGCCCACTGAAAACCCGTCGAGGTTGGCGTCGATCTTCAGGCCGTGGCGTTCGTCGTAATTGCGGATGGACAGGGTTCGGGGGTCCACGCTGCTGATGCCGCCGCCAGTGGCCAGCCAGAGGCGGCCGTTTTTGTCTTTGCCCATGCCTTCCAGCAGGGAATTGGCCAGTCCGTCTTCTTTGGTGAACAGGCGGGGCTGGCCCTGGGTATCATAACGGAATAACCCGTTCCGGCAGGCGATCCAGAGGTTCCCCTTCTCGTCCGTTTCCAGCCCGGTAATTTCTACCAGGGCCTGGCGCTTGCCATTGATCAGGAATTCCGGAAAGTGTGTCCACTTTCCGGATGTCAGGTCAATGCGGTACAATCCTTCGCTGTTGGCGCCTATCCACAGGGTATTGCGGGCCGGGTTTGCCGCCAGGCAATAAGCGGAGCGCGGCGGCGGCATGCCTGCCGGAGGGCCGACATAGCTGAGCGTGCCTTTCTGCCGGCTGTAGCGCAACACGCCGGCCCGCCATTTGGCGATCCAGAGATCGCCCCCGGCGTCCTCTTCTATGTCAAAAGTTACCCGGTCAGTCACCCCGGGGGGCAGGGGCGGCTTCTCAACGAGCCGCAGCTTGCGCTTGCCTAAATCTGCCTGATACAGCCCCCCGCCGGCCAGCAGCCAGGTGATGCCCCGGCTGTCGCGGAAAAAACGGGTGGGCGAATGCTGGAAAGAGGGCTGAAACTCCCGGCTGATGTCTCTGGATTTGCCCGTCGCCGGGTCATACAGCAGGATCATGTTGGTATAAAAGGAGCTGATGTAATACAGCCCGTCTTCCGGGTTTTCGTAAATATCGAAGACCGAATTGTCATAATCGTAAGGGGGATGGGCTTCCAGGAATACATGCCGGAAGCCCTGCAGGCGGGGGTCCAGCTTGCTCAGCCCGCCGGAGGTGCCGATCCAGAGGATGCCGTCGGGGTCCGCATAAGCCGAAGTGGGGCTGGCGGCAGGAAAGCTGTAGGGGTCGTCCGGCCGGTGTTGAACCGGAAAGAACTGCCCTTTTTCCGGGTACAGGATGCCGGGCTGGCTCATCCAGACGCCGCCCCCGGGCAGGAGGGCTACATGGGTCGTGGCGTTGATATAGCTGCTCGGAACGACATTCCAGTTCTGCCATTCGCCGGAAACCGGATTACAGGAAAACAAATCCTGCCCGAAAACGGTAAACCAGATCAACCCCCGCTTTTCATCGGTGCAAACGGCCTGGGGGCCAAACTTCAGCTGGATACCCTCCAGGTTGTAAAAAGCAAACTGCCTGGAGGGCAGGTGGAAGCTGAACAGGCCGTGCAGGCTGCCGGCCCAGGCCTCGTCCGGGCTTTTGTACGTTACCGAAGTAAAGCCATTGGCGGCGAGGCGATAGTGTTCCGGGCGTTGATTTTCCGGCAATTCCGGCGCTTCCAGCCATTCGTAGGCCAGGCTGCCGGGAGGGAACCAGGCCAGCCGCGGCCCGTCGCGGGTAATGGCTACATGCCCCTGGCTGCCGATAAAAATGGTGCAGCCGTTATTGAAGGACCAGTTGGCTTCGTCTTCCGGGCGGGCAGGCACCCGCTGGAAAGTATCCCGCGCCGGGTCGTAAATATCGATGCCCCGGTTGTGGGCGATCCAGAGGCGGCCGTCGGGGGCTTCCGCCAGCGCCGCGATCGCTTCTCCGCCCGGCCCGTATCCCCGGCCCGGCTCGGGCAGGAAAACTTCAAACTCGTACCCGTCGAAGCGGTTCAGGCCGTTGACTGTGCCCACCCAGAGGAAACCCCGGCTGTCGCGCAGCACACAACGCACCTCATTGTGGGAAAGGCCGTCCCGCGTAGTGAAATTTTCAAAATGGAAGTCCTTCTGCGCACTCGTGCACAGCCACCACAGTAAACCGGACAACATCAGGGCCAGGCGGCGCATAGGCATTATGTTTGCAGGAAAGAAGAGGGAAAGACCTGGAGAAGGGGGGAGGGGGAATCAGCGCCCTATCTCCCTATCTCCCTATCTCCCCGTCTCCCCGTCTCCCGCAAAGTTACGCAGCCCCGCCCTTATCGAAGGCATCAATTTACAATTGAAGGGATTGGGTTTATATTCTGCATTTCTTTGTGCTACATACTTCTCCTATACTGCACTATTCCTTCTCCTCAATCTCCGGCACCTTCCCCATCACTTCTTCAATACTGAGATACTTCACCGGCCCCAGCGCTTCCACCTCCTTCCCGATCAGCTCGCGGTCGCCCACCACCACCAGGATCATCTTTTCCGGATCGACGTACTGCCGCGCCGCCGCCTCCACTTGTTCTTCCGTGACGGCCAGCAGCCGATCCACCCGGCGGTTGAGGTAATCCTGCGGGAGATCGTAGAACACCACGTCGGCCAGGTTGGCGGCGATAGACTCCACATCCTGAAACTCCCCGGGGAAGCCCAGGGCCAGGTAATTGCGCGCCTTGTCTACCTCTTCTTCCGATACTTCCCGGATGCCTCTGAGTTCCCTGAGGAACTCCCGGATGGCCGGGCCGGTCACGTCGGATTGCACGTCGGCATAGGCCATGAAGTAGCCCTGGTGGCGGGGCTGCCAGAAGAAAGACCGGGCCCCATAGGCATATCCATGCTCTTCCCGGATGTTCTGGTTGAGGCGGGAGGTAAAGGAGGCACCCAGGATGGTGTTCATCACCGTGATGGGGTATTCGTCCGGCGTCTGGCGGCTCAGGCCGGGCTGGCCGAACCGCAGGACGGACTGGGCGGCACCCGGTTTGTCGATCAGGTAAATGGCGAACTGCTCCCGCTGGGGAGGGGGTGGGACATCCCGGCTTTGGATCTGGCCGCCTTGCCATCCGGACAGGGTGCCGCTGAGCTTTTTCTTCAGGACTTCCGTTTCGATATCCCCAACCACGATCAGGAAGGAGTTGGCAGGGGTGATATATGTGCGGTGAAAGTCCCGGAGGTTTTGTGCCGTCAGTTTTTTCAGGGTGGCCTCCGTACCGGACCCGGAGCGTCCGTAGGGATGGTCTTTGCCGTAGAGGAGCTGGCTGAAAGCTTCGGAGGCTATGGCCTGTGGTTCGTCGTGTGCCTGGGCCAGGGCGACCAGGGCTTCGGTGCGTTTCCGCTCCAGTTCTTCCGCTGCAAAGCGGGGGCGCAGCAGCACGTCGGCAAAGAGCGGCAGCGCCTTATCCAGTTTGGAAGCGGGCGTGAACAGGCGCAGGCCGAGTTCTTCCCGGTTGGCATAAGTGTTCAGGGAAACGCCAAGGAAATCGATCTCTTCCGAGAGTTCCAGGGCATTGCGCTCCCCGGCCCCTTCGTCCATCATGTCGGCCGTCATTTCCGCCAGGCCCAGCTGGCCGGGCGGATCGCAGATGCTCCCGGCCTTGCTCACCAGGATGAACTGCAGGAGAGGAAGGCCGTGCTGCTCCACCAGGTAGACCGGCAGGCCGTTGGCCATAATAAAATGCTGTACTTCGGGCAGCTGCAGCGGCTGCGGAGCACCGGGCTGCGGATACTGGCTGCGGTCGGCTTTCTGGGCTGCCGCCGTCGTCGCGGCGAACAGCAGGCAGAAAATGATAAGATGTATTTTCATGGCTTCACCTTGTCTTTTTTAGAAACGGCTAATCCGGTTTGCCCTTCCGGCACCATGCTCAGCAGCACCCGCTGCTGCGGGTTGAGATACTTCCGGGCCATGGCCGAAAGGTCTTCCACGGACAGGGAGGTGTATCGGCTGAGGTCTTCGTTGGCGTAATCGGGGTTGCCGGTGTAATAATAATATTTGTTCAGCGCGTCAGCCTTGCGCTGCAGGTCCTGGAACGACCGCAGCATGCCCACCTCAATCTGGTTGACGGCGCGCTGCAGCTCCCGCCCGGTGGGCGGGTTCTCTTCTTTCAGCCCTTCGATCCCGGCGTCGATCGCGGCCAGGAGTTCCTCCAGGGAATGGCCGGGCCGGGCCGTGGCCGTCAGCACGAACATGGACTCCAGGGCGCGGGACCCCTGAAAGGCCGAAACGTCCTGGGCGATGCCCAGCTCATAGACCAGCTTTTTGTAGAGGCGGGAGTTTTTGCCGCCGGCCAGGATGTCGGCAAGGACATCCATCTCGGCATCGCCTGGCGTATAATAGGAAGGCGTCGGGTAGGCCAGGTAGAGGCGCGGCAGTTGCACGTTGTCCTCCAGAGTGAGGTATTCCGGGCCGTTGAGCACAAACGGCCGGGACGGCGGAGGCAATACTTCCTCCCCCGCCGGTATCTCGGCGAACCAGTAGCGGACGCGCTCCAGGGCCTGCCCGGGGTCGATGTCGCCGGCAATCACCAGGACCGCGTTATTGGGGCTGTAGTAGCGGCGGAAAAACTCCACCACGTCCTCGTAAGAGGCAGCCGTCAGGTCCTCCATGTAGCCGATGGTAGGCCAGCTATAAGGGTGCCCTTCCGGGTACAGGCTTTCCGCCAGCTTGATCCAGGCCTGGCCATAGGGGCGGTTCTCGTAGGATTGTCGGCGCTCGTTCTTCACTACGTCCCGCTGCCCATCCACTTTTTCGGGGGACATGGCATCCAGGAGGTAACCCATGCGGTCTGACTCCAGGAACAGGGCGGCGTCCAGGGCACTGGAGGGCAGGATTTCGTAGTAATTGGTGCGGTCGGTATTGGTAGAGCCGTTGTTGTTGCCGCCGACGGATTCCAGCAGGTTGTCAAAGTCGCCCTCCGCCACATGGCCGGAGCCTTCGAACATGATGTGCTCGAAGAGGTGGGCAAAGCCGGTGCGCCCCGGCTTCTCGTAGCCGGACCCCACGTGGTACCAGACGTTGACCGCCACCATGGGCACCCGGTGGTCTTCGTGCAAGATGACGGTCAGCCCGTTGGGCAGGGTGTGGATTTGATAGGGCAGCTGCAGGACAGGAGGTTGGGCAAAAACGCTTATAGCAGACAGGATTAACAGGATGGACAGGATTTGCCGAACCAGCGGGCAAACGCATGTGCATCTTGTAAATCCTGTCAATCCTGTCTGATAAAATTCATCGCGCAATCCTGGCCCAGGCAACCGGCCGGCCATCCGGCATGACATTCTGTTCATCATCGTCTGTTATTGATTAGGTCCGGAAAGGTACGGACTATTGAGGAGTAAATTGGGGGGAATATTGCAAAAAAAGGATGGTTATACTCATAAGAGAGGTCTCCGACTACCAGCCCGATTTTTACTTCCGCAACAGCAAAGCGCCAAAACGCCTGTTAACCACGAACCTGCCCTGCTAAATAAACTAATTTACCAGAAACTGGCTAAAATCCCCAACGATCCTGTCCATAAAACCATTGATGTGTTCATCAATTTTCAGAAGCTCCGGATTTCCCCCGTGCCACTTCACGATCTCTTTCACCCCTTCGCGGAAGGGGATTTGTGGGTTGAAATCAGGCACCAGGCTTCTGATTTTTGCATTGTCAAAGATCATGCTGTGCGCCTTGTCGCCCAGCAGCCCGTCGCCGGTCGCTTTGTCGTACCGGGCTATGATATCTGACGGGACATGCACCAGGCGAGGTTCTACCTGCAGCTCTCTGGCGAAAATCCGGTAGATGTTGTTCCACGGCAGCCACTCGTCGGACGTGATGTGTAAGGCTTCGTTGATGGCGGCCTTTTTTCCCAACAGGCCGACGAGCCCAACCGCAAAATCTTTGTGGTGGGTCAGCGTCCAGAGCGAGGTGCCGTCTCCGTGCACGACGAGCGGCAGGCCCTGCTTCATCCGGTGCAGGGCTGTGTACCCACCGATCAGCGGGACCTTGGTTTTGTCGTAGGTATGCGACGGGCGGACAATGGTGTATGGAAACCCGTTTTTGGCAAATTCTTCCCGCAACAGGTTCTCGCAGGCTATTTTATTCCTCGAGTATTCCCAAAACGGATTTTCCAGCGGGGTGTCCTCCGTTATGGGAAGTTGTTCCGGCGGCGTCTGGTAGGCAGAGGCCGAACTGATAAACACGAATTGGTCCGTTTTTCCCGAAAACAGGGCTATACCGTTCCGGATATCCCGAGGCTCAAAGGCAATCCAATCCACCACCGCGTCGAAATGATGGCCCTGGATGGCCTTGCGCGTTTTTTCGACATCCCTGATATCCGAAATGATGGTTTTCACCCCTTCTACCTGCCGCAGCCCGGCGCTTTTCCCCCGGTTGAGGTGGTATAAATCAATGCCCCGGGAGACGGCCAGTTCTGAGCAGGCAGAGCTGATGACGCCGGTGCCGCCAATGAATAGTACTTTCATTTTGTTGTTTTTTACGTGATAGGATTTTGGGCCGATTATCGTTCTTTTGTTTAGGTAACTATTTTATATGGCTGCCACTCTAATATTGGACAGCCAGGCAGCCGTTCATGCAATATACACAGCCCTGCGCAACTCATGGGCCCGTACACCGTACACAGTCCGAACAGCGAGCAACGCTGAGCAAGCTTACGCAAAATTTGGGTATCTTTGCCCCGAAAAACCAAAGCCCGATGACGAAACTTCCGTATGGGATCAGCAATTTCGAACTATTGTCCGGCGAGGGCTATCTGTATGTCGACCGGACGCCCTACCTTGATGTACTGGAAAGCCTGAGCCAGCGGTACCTGTTTTTCGTGCGCCCCCGCCGGTTCGGGAAGAGTCTGTTCCTTTCGGTGCTGGAATACTACTACGGCATTCAGTACAAGGACAAATTTGAGCGCCTGTTCGGCAAGTACTACATCGGCAGGCGGCCAACGGCCCTGGCCAATAAGTACCTCATCCTGAAGTTTGATTTTTCTCAGATGGATACTTCTTCCTTTGAAGGCACTTATCAGTCATTTTTACACAACGTAAAAAACGGCGCACTGGAATTTTTAGGGAGGTATTGCCAATTTTTCAACCAGGAGGACGCCCAAGGCGCCAAAGAGGCAACTTTCCCTGCTCATGTTTTGCAACGCTTGCTTCTGGCAACCAAGCTGAAAGCGCCCGATCACAAGATTTACCTCCTGATAGACGAATACGACCATTTCGCCAATGAAATTCTCTCGTTTCGTTTTGATGATTTTCAGGAAATGGTGGGAAAAAATGGCTTTGTCCGCAAGTTTTACGAAGCGGTCAAAGTAGGCACCCAAAGCGGCACGATAGACCGGCTGTTCATTACCGGCGTCTCTCCCCTAACCCTGGACAGCCTCACCAGCGGGTTTAACATTTCCACCAATATCAGCCTGCACAGGGAATTCAATGCCCTGATGGGCTTTACACAAAGCGAAGTAAGAGATATCCTGAGAGGGATCGACATGCCGGAGGAAAAGGAGGAGGAAGTGCTGGCGCTAATGAAAGGATGGTACAATGGTTATCGGTTTGCCAAAGAAGCCGCAGAGCAGGTCTACAATCCGGATATGGTGCTGTACTTTGCCGCTGAATATATCCGCGACAAACGGTATCCGGAAGATTTATTAGACCCCAATATCGCCAGCGATTACAGCAAAATCCGCCGCTTGTTTAAAATCAAAGGCAAAGAAAAAGAACACCTCCAATACCTGGACGAACTGCTGACCACCGGGCAAATCAGCGCTCAGCTGGTCCGCCAATTTGAATTGGAACGGCGGTTTGACCGGAATGATTTTATCAGCTTGTTGTATTATACGGGCATCATCACAATCCACAAAAGCAGCCTGGCCAGCGTGATCTTAAAAATGCCCAATTATGTAATCGAACAGCTGTACTATCAATATTTTCATCAGGTGGCATTGGAACGAAGCCGGCTTCCTGCAAACCAGATAGACCTGCACGAAATAATCCGCGTTTTGGCCCTGGACAACCAAATGCAACCCTTAATTGATTATACCCAGCAGATTCTGACGGCGCTTTCCACCCGGGACAAGATCAATTTTGACGAAAAATACATCAAAGCCATCTTTACATCCGTCCTGTTCACGGTCGGCATTTATACTATCCACCACGAGTTCGAAGTCAAAAAATCGGCGACCGGCAAGGGATACGTCGATATCCTATTGCAAAAACGCCCCCCTTTCGAAACGAGGTATCAATTCGCCATAGAACTCAAATACCTCAGAAAAGCGGACGCCGCCAGGGCGGAAGCCGTAAAAGAAGAAGCCGCCGGGCAGCTCCAACACTATCTCCGCGCTGACGCTTACCTGCAAAAACTGGAGAACCTGAAAGCTTATGTGGTGCTGTTTGTAGGCAACGAAGGGGAGTTTGTGGCGGTGAGCGGATAGTCGTTGACAAATATCATTGACATCCGCAAAGAAGCAACGGAAGCGCCCTACGAGGCCATCCTCTGGGAACGGGGAGAAGTGACCGCCCTATATTATGGTTTTGCTCAGGACATCGACCTCCGCGGCCGGGTCGTCGGCCAGGAGAACGGCAATGCCGTGCTTTGGGAACGGGGAGAAACTACGCTCTTATGGCCCGACGGCATGGCGCACGGCCTCAACGCCAGAGGGCAGGCAGCGGGAAGCGGATTCATCAACGGATCCGGGCAGGCCATCGTCTGGCAGGATGGGGCACTTACGGCTTTGGGCGCAAACACCAACGCCTACGCCATAAACCTGGCCGGCATGGTTGCCCGAGCGGAGTATTCCTATCCTTATAAGGCCATGCTGTGGAACCCGGTCCAGTGAACGCGCTACTCGGTGATGCTGATTAACAAGAAATCAAACTGGTGCTGCCGGCCCGGCGCGAAGTCATCCCCCAAAACATAACTGTACCGTACCCCAAAATCCACCTCCAGCAAGCGCAGGAAGCGCGCGTCAAAAGTCAGTTCCAGGCCGGCGGAGTTTTGTGTCCAGTTGCCGGTAAAAGGCGTGTCCGCTGTGAGCCAGGCGTGGTCGTAAAATACATTGGCCTTCACCCGTTTGAGGAAGGCGAGGCCGCCCAGTGCCCGGTCGGGATAGAACAGGGGCAGGCGGTAGTTGAAGCCCAGCTTGAATGCCTCGTCTCCGAATACAGTGCTGTACCCCCTGGGATAGACAAACAAATTGGAAAACCGGTAATTGTCGAGCACGTCCTGCCGCTGGTACAAGGTGTTGACGACAAAGCTGTGGTTGCGGCCCAGCCCCGGCAGGAAGAAGTCGGCCCTGCCCAGCAGCACGTCGCTCTGGTACGTGTCGTCGCCGAAGGTACTCCGGTAGCGCACATCGAGATAAAGCCCCAGGCGGGGGTTGAGATGCTGGAGGGCCTGGCGCCGGAAGCTGCGGAAAACCAGGCGGAGGCTCATGGCGTCGAGGCTGGTATTCCGCAAAGGTTCTTTAAACAGGAAATCCAGTTCGTCGATCCTTCCGGGGCCGACGGTGATGGTGTCCCGCGAATTGGCCGGGTTGTCGAAATTGCCGTCCACGGCCAACCCGATGTTCTGGTAGTCGGCCCGCAGGAGCAGGCTGTTGAAAAAGTTGCCTCTGGTCAGGTTCAGGGGGAGGGCCAGGCCCCCGGAAACCCTGTTTTCCCGCCACCCTTCGACGTAGGCGTTGGAATAGATGGTGGTGTCGTTTCCCGGAACGAAATTGTAGATAACGGCGGAGCGGTTGGAAGAAACGAAACTGGCGTTGAAATAAGGATACAACTCTGCATAAGAGGCGCCCGCTGAAAACGACCATTCCTGTTCGTTGACATTGTAAAAACCGCCGGCCTCCATGGAGAGGGTGCCGAATTTGTTGTCGGAAAGCACCCGGGCGCCGTAGGTTGGGGGTTCGAGCAAGGGGAGCCAGCTGTGGGGATTGACGATCCCGCTCCATTTATTGAATTTTTTGACCGGGAAGGCCTCCTGCCCCACCCTGCCCACTATACTGCCGCCTTCCTGTTCGGCCAGCATGCCGGCATAAGACGTGCCTGCCGGGCTGGCGCCATCGAACGGTTTCCACAATGCCTGATCCAGCTCTACTTCCAGGAGATTATACCCCCGGGGATGAAACTCGCTGTAGGCCAGCTTGCGCCCGTCCGGAGAAACGGCGGGCTGGAAGGCGCCCAGGGGAGAGTCCGTCAGCTGAAAGAGGGCCCTGTCCTTTAAGCGGAGGGCAAAAATGTTGTTGACGCCCGTGTAGGTTCCGGAGAAATAGACGTATTCGCCCTTCGGAAAAGGGTGGCTGATTTGCTGCTCAGAAGGCGGGATAAGAACTTCCGCCGCACCGGTTTCTGCCTGAACCAGGTGCAGGGCCTGGGTTTCGCCTTCCTGAGCCACCACGGCAATGTGCTGCCCATCTTCCGCCCAGCGCGGGAAGCTGTAAAAATAATTTTCCGGGTTGGGCAGTTCGCGGAGCAGGGCCCCGGCCTCCGCATCCAGGATGACGAGGCGGTACTGCCCGTACTCATCCGCCTCCGCCGCCACGATCTGCCGGGCATCGGGAGAGAGGTCCGGCGAGAAATATTTGGTGCGGGAGGTAAGCTTTTTCTTTTGCCCGGTTCGGATATCGAAGGTGCGGACGATCGAGAAGTTTTTATTGTGCCAGCGGGGATCATAACCGATTTCTGCCCAGCAGAGCCGGCCGGCGGCCGCCGACAAGGCAGTATTCAGCGGGCCCGGCACGACCCCCGGCTCGGCGAGTTTCCGCTCCCGGCCGTCCGGGCCGATGGCGACGTATGCCGGGATGCGGTCGTAGCCGCTTTTGGCCACGACGAGCGTGCTATCGTCCAGGTACACGGGGTTGGCATAATCCGTGATATTCTTTTTGGATGCCGTATTGACTTGTCTGGCAGCAGAGGCCGCCCTACCCTTTTCTTCCGCTTTCCAGGTTTGCTCCAAATCCTGCATGGTGTTTTGATATAACGCCCTGGTGCTCATCCCCGTCTTCTTCTTCAGGCTTCGGTTGAACGGGTAAAAAAGCCCCCGGTAGCGGGTGGCGTCGGCGATGACGCCCGCCCAGATTTCCCTGCCGAATTCCCGGCGGGCGTAGGCCGTCAGGTGGTAGCCCAGGTTGTACCAGTCGGGCACGAAGTCCTTCAGCGAGCCGGCGGCCGCCTTCTCGTAGGAGTACCGCATGTCGTTGAGCAGCAAAGAGCGGTATTCCATCGTAAAAGCAGGCAGGCGGCCCCGGCCCGAGGCGGTAAGGGCTGTTTCCATCACGGTGGCGTCCCCTTCCAGGTACCAGCGGGGCAGGGCCAGGCCGTACATACCGCCCCAGCCCCAGGAGCCGAAGAGGGTTTTCACCAGCCGGGTCACGCCGTTCTTCGAGTTCCCGAACTGCTGCACGTGCCGGTATTCGTGGATGGCCAGCCCGTCCAGCCAGTTGGTGGCATAGTTGAACTGGGGCGGCGTCAGGTAGAACTCCGACCGGAAAGGGCCAACGGTGACAAACCCGTTGGAGATGATCGTCTGGTTCTGCAGCAGGATGGTTACCTTTTGCCGCTCTTCGCCGACTGATTCGGCGTGGTTGTCCCACAGGTAGTGCACCACATTGGCCACCCGCTGCCCAGCCGGCTCCAGCCCCTGCGGGAAGATTACCTGCACCCGATCCGTATGGATTTGGTTCCACTTCAGCGAAAGCGGGTTGGCGCCGATGGTGTTGGCGGGAATCTGGGCGGTCAACAGGGAGGCCAGGGCCAGCAGAATACCCGTTAAAGCGTACTGCGTTATTTTCAACCGATTCCTCAGAGGTGGGGAGAGCAATTCGCAAAATCTTCTTCCATTGAGTATAAAAGTTAGTATTGTCATAGAAGTAATACTGTGGGTTACCGTCGGAGCAATTTAGAAAAACGGGCAACTATCTAAATTTTGTGCCCTTTGTGTTTTCGTGGCAAAAAGCGCCCGGCCCCTCTATTACAAAATAACAACAAAAAAATTATCAAAAAAACTGCCACCCCTCTCCCCTACCCTCTGTCAAACGATGGAAATTAAAAATTCGGAACCTATCGCTTCAACTTCGACGCTCTTTTAACTCATTTTCTCAAACCATGAAAACCATCACACGTATGAAGTACGTCATGTTTCCGCTGGCGCTGGCCGGCCTGTTGTTTACCGTTTCCTGCAACAAGGACGACGAAAATTCCACGCCGGACAAGACCGGCCTGCTCACCGCCCACAGCTGGGTGCTGCAGGACCTCACCGTCAGCCCGGCCTACGACTGGTTCGGCGACGGCAGCCCGATCACAGACATCTACGCGCTCTTCCCGGTTTGCGCTCAGGACGACTACACCACCTTCCACAGAGACGGCAAAGCCTACTTCAACGAAGGCGCCAAAAAGTGCTTCGCTTCCGATCCCCAGGAAAGGGCCGGCACCTGGGCCTGGCAGGACGGCGAAACCGCCGTGTCCGTCACTGAAAACGGAGAAACCGAGAAGTGGAACGTTACTAAACTGACGGCCGCCGAGCTGGTAGCAGCGTTCACCGTCACTGAAGATGGGGTGACTTATACCTTCACCTCCTCCTATCGCAAGAAGTGAGTTCCCGGGTTCAGTTTTTGATGTCCCCCGCATCCGGAACCATCAAAAACTGAACCCCTGTCACAAAATTTAAAACGGTAGTTAATACACCGCCTTAAAAACCTTTTAATCATGAATCAATCAACCAGAGTATCGCTCGTCACCACTCCGCACAAGGGCATCCGCAACTTCCTCGCCCAGCTGTCCCTTCAGGCGGGATTCACCGATTATGCCGACCGGGCAGCCGTAGAAGCCCTAAAACAGCGCTTCGAAGAAATCTGCGTCCTGCTGGAAGAGCACGCCGCGTCGGAGAACAACTTCATCCTGCCCGCCCTGGAGGCCCGCGTGCCCGGCAGCGCCGCCCACGACGAGGCGGACCACGAAGAGCTGCACCAACTCCAGGACAGCCTGCTTGCCCAGTTGAACCATATCCTCGACAGCAACCATACCGGCCAGGAAGCCCGGCAGTTGGGCTACGCCTTCTACCAGGGCCTGAGCCGCCTCCACGCCGGCCACCTCGAACACATGCTGGAAGAAGAAACCGTCACCCAGGTGCTGATGTGGCAGCATTTCACCGATGAGGAAATGATGCAAATCCACGGGCAGGTCATTCGCAGCATTGCACCCCCTGTCATGCTCGCCTGGATGAAATACATCCTGCCGGCACAAACTCCGGATGAGCGCCTCCAACTGCTCGGCGGCATGCAGGCCAGCGCCCCGGCGCCCTTCTTCCGGCAGGTGCTGGGCGTAGCCAGGGAGGTGTTGCCGGTATCTGCCTATATCCAGTTGGAGGCCGGACTGACAAGCGCTGTGGCTGGCTGAGAGCCGTTGTCTGTTGTCCGTTGCTACCGACGCCAGATTCACTCATTCACCATAAAATTTAAATCAAGAACAATGAAGTCACCCATGTTTTCCAGGCTGTTGCTCGGCATTGCAGCTCTGGGCCTTTCTTTTACTTCCTGCAAAAAAGACGATGAACAGCCTTCGCCCATCCAGCAGCAGGATGGGTTCTTTTACGGCGAGAAGGCGGCTCTCGGGCAGTCGGAAACCCAGGCTTACGTCCGGATCGGCGACGACGGCGCGCCGGTAGAAGCAGGCATCATTGTGCCGGAAGCGGCCATGGCCAGCCTGGACACCCACGCCGTCATGCTGAGCCTCGATTTGCCGGCTAAAGCCAGGAGCCTGACCGCCTACCAGCACATGATGTTCGACTGGATGCCGCACGGGCACGAGCCGGAAGGCTTGTTTGACAAACCGCACTTCGACCTGCATTTCTATTATACCAGCGAGGCCGAACGCGTGGCTATCCAGGCCACCGACACGGTTCAGTTCATGAAACCCGTAGAAGGCGGCTATATCCCCGCCCCTTATATCAACATCGGCGGCGTGCCGCAGATGGGCGCCCACTGGATTGACCCCACCGGATCGCCTTTTAACGGCGAACCGTTCACCTCGGTGCTCATCTATGGTTCCTACGACGGGGAAGTTACTTTCCTCGAACCCATGATCACCCGGTCGTTTATCGAACAGGAGAAGACATTCCAGTTGCCCATCCTGCAGCCGGATCAGTTCCCGGAAGCAGGCAAATACTACCCAACGGTTTATGGCGTGGAATATGACGCTGCCCGCAGGCAGTACCGCCTGTATGTCGGCGGCTTTCTGAAAGATTAAGAGTAATGGAGTTTTATTGATGACCATCGGGAGCATCGGCGCCCGGCGTGCCGGTGCTCTTTTGCCTTGAAAAACGCAATCTCCCAACACCGCAATGCCATGAAATCCTATCTGCTTGTCATTGCCCTGCTCATCCTGTATACTCTTGGATGCAGAGGGAAAAAAAACAACCCTTTCCGCCCCGAAGCCCTCTCCCGCCACCAATGGGAACTGGTTCGCTACGCTTCCGGCATCGGCCAGACCAACCCCATCGAAGGCAGCCGCATCACCCTGCACTTCGAGGGCGATACGTTGCGCGGCCTGGCCGGCTGCAACGGATACTTTGCCAACTGGGAATACCGGGGATACGACTACCTCGCCGTTTCCGGCCAGGTCGGCACGACGGAGATGTACTGCGATGGGCTAATGAAGCAGGAAGCGCTTTACCTGGACATCCTTTCGCAGGCTTCCACTTTCATCGTCAACGACACGCTCCTGCAGCTGAGCGGGCCCGCCGGCTTCCTGGTGTTTGTCCCTGCCGGCCCCGACGGCACGCCGCCCGAACCTTCCAGGCAGTTCCTCGCCGGCTATTTCCTGGCGGGCAATGAGGTGAGTATTTTCCGGGACTGCGCCGACACTACTGTGGTTTTCTGGCTGGAGGACGAAACGAACGCGCTGGACAGCCTGTACCGGGCCGCTACCGGCGGACAGGAATACCAGCCTGTATATCTGGAGATCGAGGCCCGCAAGCTGCCCCGGCTGAACCTGGGTTATGCTTCGGAATATGACGGGCTAATCAGAGTGACGCGCATACGGAAGGTTGCTTTGCCTGATCCGGAAGATGCTTGTTTTCGGGGTATGACCTGGGGATAAAAAAAAACGGGCCACTTTCAAGTGGCCCGTCCGGGGTCAGAACCGGTCGATCAGTTCTTTGACTTCCTGCTTGGTCTTGCCCAGCTTTTGCTGCAAACGGCCCAGCAGTTGTTCTTCCTGGCCCTCTGCATAGGTGAGGTCGTCGTCGGTCAATTGGCCGTACTCTTCTTTGAGTTTGCCTTTGATCATATTCCAGTTTCCACGGATTTTATCGGTGATGGCACTCATGGTGTTATTATTTCTGGTTAAAAAAATTTACTTCGGTTAGTTGGCTGCTGAATCCGGGGAGATCAGCTCTCGAAAGCCTCATTCCATTGTTGCTCAATATCACTCATCGATTTCCGGATATCGGCTTTCACTTCCTGCCAGTTGCCTTCGACATTTTCGCCGAGGCGGTTCAGCTCCTGGCCAAGTTCTTTATTCCACGCCTCGAGTTGGTTGATCTGCTGGCGGATTTCTTCGGCAGCTTCGTCGGAGGCGGTATTCAATTGGGCTTCGAGGTTTTCGACTTTGACGCCTATATCTCTTCGCATCTCTTCGATATCGGCGCGAAGTTCTTCCTGCTCGGTGCGGAAGGCGTCAGCTACTTCTTCGGCGGCTTGATCCATATCCTCGGCGGCTTTGTCTGCCGCAGAATTGTTGTTGTTGCAGGAAGCCAGGCTCGCCAGGCTGAACAGCGCCAGAGCAAGGACCCATAAATTCAGGGTTTTCATGTCGTTTAAATTTAATTGGTTACTAAAATTGGTTTCTGGTAATGGTCAGTCATAGAAATCAGTTGGTTCAATATTATTCGCAGGTTCAGGTTTTTCATTTTCTACCTTTGCCGGCCTGATGCGGGCGAAGTACACCTGAAGGCCGATGGAGAAGTCGATCTGGTTGGTATAGGTCTGCGTGTTTGTGTTAATATCGTTGAAGATAATCTCGGCATTACTGCGTGCCCAGTTATATTTCAGCTGAGCTTCTATACCTATTGCGTCATTGGACAGGATGGTAAAGCCGGGGCCAATACCTATAGCAAGCACATCGTTGGAAACAGTCTGGCTCACCCCATCGATCGACACCTGGCTTTCGGAGCTGCCGAAGCCAGCTGTAGCTTCCAGGAAGAAAGCTTTATCCTGCCCGACCGGCAGGTATACGCGGGTGAACGGGCCGAACAGTAAATCACTATCGAATGATTTCTCGTAATCTGTGTTGGGGTCGTTGATGTCTTTAGGCTCGCGAAGCCGGTTCAGGGTATAATCCATACCAATGCCCAATGTCCACCGGTCCAGGAGGAAATATCCCACAGCCGGGGCGATGTTGAACTGGGTCGTCCGCGCTCCTTCGTTACTGACCGACACGCCTTCTGCTTCCACATCTACCGAGGATTCAGCGGCGGAAAAGCCCAGGGTGCCGCCCATCATGAAGTTGCCCTGGCTGAAGGGCTGAGCTGGCAGGGACAGGTTGAAAATCAGGGTTAAAACGGACAGAAATATCAATCTGAGTGTCATTGCAAGGAGTTTATTTTCACGGTTTCCAAAACACGCAACGCAGCATGCCGGAAACCTTTTAATATGGCACAACAAACTGGTTAACAGCATTTTATTGCACAACATTTTCTTATAAAACTCCTTAATGCGCCTTCGTGTTCGCTCATCCGGCGCCTTATCTTCCAAAGAACCCCGGCAGGCTTGCATAAATGGGCTACCCGTCTGAGGTTGGACAGCAGAAAGGGGAAAGCCGAGCGGAGTCGAGGCCAAGCGTGTGCAGGAGGCATGGAGTGTCCAACCTTAGACGGGTAGCCCATAAATGGTTATCTCCTCCAGGCTAAATAGCTGCCCGTCAGGCTAACCAACCCCAGAACGAGGTACAGAACGGCCTTCTGCTGCCCGGATTCATTCTGGGCAGACAATTCCATCCCCAGCACTTCCAGGCTCGCGGAAGCTTCCTGATAAGTATTGACCGCTAAGACTATTAATACAATGCCAGCTATCAAAAGGAGGATGGCCATTAGTTTTTTCATCATTCGTGTTTTTTAAAAGTTTATTTATACCCGGCGGCCGGCGATCAGCCGGAGAAGCACGGCAACAATAGCCAGGACGAGTAAAATGTGGACAACACAGGGCATGAAACACTGTATCAGAAGTAAAAGCGCAGCCCGACGCCGCCGCCGACCGTGCCGTCTGTCGAATCGATCAGTTCGAGGCGGGGCGTCACTTGCCCATACAGCTCCACTATGCCGAAAACAAAACCCAGCCCGGCACTGGCACTTTAACTCAAATTATCCGCCCTGTGTTCGGTCTGGGATCCTGGTGGCCTCTTGAAAGCGACCTGATCCGAAAAGAAGCCGAATGCATTGAAAGCAATACATTCGGCTCGACTAATAACACACTTGAAACACTATGGGAAATAAAAATGTAGCCGTAGGCCTGTCGATAGCCCAAAGTTTTCTCACAGTAGTTTATCAGCGATAAGGGGGCACCTCCTTCTTTGGAACTCAAATAGCACGCTGCTGTTTTCAGGCTTCTTTTCAATTGGGGAACTTCCATTTCCGGGTTAGTGTTCGTTTTTTTTTGAATTTATGCCTCTCTCTAATTGAAGCACGCCTCTGCTTTCCCGGTTTCCAGTTTTCCAAGCAATATGCTCTTCCCCTTTTGTATGCGAAGCAATACCTTTAAGGGAGAGGTTTCCAGCACTTCGGCTATCTTACAGTAACTGTGGCCCTCGATATAAAGCAAAAGGGGGGAAGCATAGGTGCTGGCCATGGAAGAATAAATGAATTGGTTGAGCTTAGCCAGCAGGCTTTTGTTTGGCCAGCATCCCTGAGCCGGCATTTCAGGCTGGGGTGGCACCTCCCAACGGAAGCCTTCTGCATTCAATATTCTGAAAAGAAACCAATACAGGATTCCGGAAAGCCAGCTTCCGGGCAAGTATCGGCACCAGCCATCGGGATTGGGGAAATCCCGGTTGCCTTCGCTTTTGGCAAGAAACACACGCACTACAATACCATCACCCCCTTCCCTGGAAAACACCACGGAATGTCTCATCACTTAAGGTTTTGGTTAGTAAGGCGTAAAGGAAAGAGGTATAGCGTGTATTTTTAAGTTTTGGCCTTTGCGTGTTTTTAATAAACTCCTTAAAGGCCCGTTTTATTGCCCGCTGCCCTTCCCTGCCGGGCCAAAATGACAAAATGGCGCCGTCGGGCGAGGCATTTGCCTGCCCTCCGGCGCCACTGAAATCACCCGGATACTAACGTAAATCTGTTTTTCGTCAGGCGGCTTCCTGCAGGCGGTTTTTCAGTATGGCCCGGGCAGTATTGAGGCGGCTTTTAACCGTGCCGATGGGCATTTCCAGCACCTCGGCAATTTCCTTGTATTCATATCCCTGGTAGTGCATGAGGAAAGGAATCCGGTAAAGCGCTTTAAGCGAACTCAGGGCATGCGACAGTTCCTGCAGGTAGAGGCTCTGCTCGCCGGAATTTCCGATGGTATTTTTGCTTTCGATGGCGAAGGCAAAAGTTTCAATGGGTTGTCTTAGCGTACGGCGCAGGCGGTTCTTCCTGTACTGAGTGATCAGCGTGTTGCGGATGATCGTCGCCATCCACGCCCGGAAATTGGTACCCGGCTCAAACCGGTCCCGATAGCGGTACGCCCGCAGGGAGGCATTCTGAAACAAATCCTGAGCGTCCTGGTAATTGCAGGCCAGCTTGAGCGCAAATGAAAACAGCGTGTCCTGGTGGGATAGCAGGGCATTGCTAAACTCGTTGGGCGTCATACCGTCAATTTTTGGGTCTGATAAAAAACCTATCAACTATCCGGTAAACACCAACTATCATGCCAAGTGTTCAAATCTCTGAAAAACAATTCTTTATAAACTAAGCACTCAATAGACCTTGATCTTATTTAATCAAAAAGCTCAAATGAGATCACAGGGGGCGGAGTTCTTCCACGATGCCTAGTGCTGTTGGCACTAAATAAGGGGGCAGTTATTTTCCTGCCGGGAACAAAATGCCGTTGTTGGTTGTTCGCTGGCAATCAACGGCTTAGAGGCTGCGAATGGACAATAACCAACAACAAACAACTGCTCCGGAACTTCATTCCCGGCGCACTAGCCTCTGCCGTGGCGCCAAAACCGCTGCTGTTCTCCAGCAACGATTAAGTGGCAAGGGGCTAAAAGCCTGGTGAAATTATGCGGGATCATCAAACATTTGACTAGAAGTATAGGTTAATTTCAGGAGATGTATATAATTACCTTTAACTTCAGGAGAGTTTTCTTCTAAAAAATGAAATTTTATCTCATCGCAATCCAAATGTTTTGGGAAACGATCAAAAGTTTCGGTTATATGAGGACGGCGACCTGAACGCGATAGCTCGTCAAAGCAAAATGAAGTGCGTCGCCCTTCTTTTTGCCGCCGACTGGCTGGGGAGTTCCTATATCCTGGAACGCTTCCTGGAGGAAGAAGGCTATGCTCACCCGGAAATGAGTTTTTACAAAGTAGACATTGATAAAAACCCTTCGCTCACCAAGAAGATGGACATCCGGCAGCTGCCGGCGATTTACTTTTTCGTAGACGGCGAGATCGTATCTTTCCTGGAAGGACTGGCAAGCCGGAAAAAAGTCAGGGAAAAATTCGCCCAGGCTATTGGTGCCAGGACGGAAAACAAAAAGCCGTGACCCGGATTTCTTCCTGGCCGGATGTCCGTCCACCTGCCCTCCAGATCGAACAAGGCCATCCCGACGGGCGCATGCTTCATGATGAAGCCAAATTTGCCTTCGCTGGCCCGCAACTGGCCTTCCTTGTGTTTCCGCTCTTCGATTTCTGCCGGTTTTTCTCCTGCCATTGAGCAACAGTGCAATGAGGATGGACAGCATTTTCTGAAAATTGCCGGTCAGCAACGCTTCCGTGAACAGAGAAACGGCAGCGGTGCCCAGCTTCGCGTACCCCTCCAGGTAATAAAGCACAAAACTTCACGCCGGATTTTTAACCTGGACCCGGCTTGCAGAAATTTGCAGGCGCGAGTAAAGCCAATTCCCTTTTTTTGGTAATTTTAAAATGTATTCGGCTCATTTACGCCATGTGAATAGGCTATGAAAAAACATGGTTGCATGGACGCAGAAAAACTGGACCAACTGAAAAAAACACTAGGCCGCTTCCCCATTGGTTTTTTGTGGATCAATGACCAGGGCGTTATCGTCCATGCCAACCAAACCATGAGCGCCTATCTGGGCGGCAGCGCCGCCGGGCAGCAGCCCGCGACGTTGTTCAGCCTGGCGCCCCGCCTCAGCCTCATGGAGTGGAAAAAAATCTGGGCTCAACTGCTGGAAACTGGCGCTCACTGCCAGGACACGGAGTTCATTTCCTCCGAAAAGGTATTGTTTCCGGTTTGCCTGCACTTCTCTGTCCTCGAAAGACAGAAAGAAAAAACCGCCCTGGTTTATGTAGAAAACAAATACCGGAAAAACCGCTACCAGGACTTCCTCCGGCTGTCGGCCCAACCCGAGGTTGAAGGCTTCTGGGAGTTCGACTTCGTACGGAAACGCTACACCCTCGGCGGTGCCTGCCTCGGCCTGCTCGGGCTGGAAGGCACCTTCCAAACCCTGGACAAAGAAACACTGGAAAGGCTGCTGAAAAAGAAGGTCACTGCCGAATGCTTCAGCCGGCTGAAACAAAACGTGGAGCAGGCCTTCAAAGAAGGTACCCCCTTCGAGCTGAAACTGGAGTTTCGCCCGCCCGCTGAAAACCGGGATTATGTGTTAGCCTGCGAAGCAGAACAATCGGAACTCTCCACGACCAGACTGCTGGCCCGGGCTATTTACCAGCTAAGCAACCGGGAACAGGCTCCGCTCATCAAAGTCAACTGCGCCGCCCTGCCCCGCAGCCTCATCGAAAGCGAATTGTTCGGCCATGAAAAAGGCGCTTTTACCGGCGCAGCCCAGCAGCGAAAAGGCCGGTTTGAAGTAGCGCATAGAGGGACTATTTTTCTGGACGAGATCGGAGAAATGCCGCTATCCCTGCAACCCAAGTTGCTACGGGTATTGCAGGACGGCGAATTCGAACGGGTCGGAGGAAACAAAACCCTGAAGGTTGACGTCCGGGTCATCGCTGCCACCAACCGAAACCTGCAGGAGATGGTGGAAAGGGGAGAATTCAGGGAGGACCTCTACTACCGGCTCAATGTCTTCCCCATTTACAATATCCCCCTGCGAGAACGGCCGGAGGACATTCCCGTACTCGTCCGCCACTTCGTGAAAAAGTACTGCCAGCAAAGCGGGAAAACGATCGGAAAAATCGCACAGGCCGACATCAACTTGCTGCTGAGATATGATTTCCCCGGCAATGTCCGCGAACTGGAAAACCTGATCGAACGGGCCGTTATCCTGACCAGAGGAAACAAGTTGAACGTCAAAGACAGCTTCGCGCCGGCCCAAAAGAAAAACAAACTCAACAACGACAGCCTGCTCTCCTTTGAAGACATGCAGCGCGAACACATCATTAAGGCATTGGAGCGGACAAAGTGGCGGGTCACCGGCCCCCGGGGCGCCGCCCGCCTGCTCGGACTCAAAGACCGCACCCTCATGTCTAAAATGCGCAGGCTGAGCATCAGGCGGGAAGATTTTGACTGAGGATCCGTCCGGCTCACTAAACATATAGCTTTTTAAACGGGTTTTCTATATGTAGGCAGCAAGTTGGCGATCGCTTACAACAGACTGAAATCAGAGGCATCTCTCCTAAACCAAATACTATTACAATGAGCAAAAACAGAAGATTTTTCGGGTTGGGCCTCGTGGCCGGCGCCGCAATCGGATACTGGTTAAATACGGAAAAAGGCAAAGCCTTCCGAAAGGATGTCGCCACCATGGCCGGCGAATACAGCGACGAGTTGTCCGCTCTGGCTAAAGAGAACGCGCTCCGGCTGTCGGACAACCTGGCCACTGCCATGAAAGACGGCCAAAGCTGGGTGAGCGGTGCCAGGGGCACGCTCAAGAATTCCATCCACGAGCTGGCCAACACTGCTGAACACAAAGTGGACGACCTGGCCGAAAAGCTGGAAACCGGCCTGGGAAAAGCCCGCGATAAAGTGAAGGAGAACACCTCCAGGCTGGATAACGGAAAAGAGAAAAAAAAGTGACAGGCAATTCCCGGGCCTGGCATCCCGGTTTGCATTAAGCAGAAAATCCCTGTATTTTTGAAAAAAGATCAAGATGAATGACAACCTGATCATAATGGGAATTAACGCGCCCCGACAGCACCAGGCTGTTATCACTCAGCTCATTTACGAACTTGCCAAGCTTTACAAAGAAGGGAAAACATTATTCTTTCCTCTTCCAGAAACAATGATTGACGAAAGCCAGACCAGTCCGGTGCCGGATGTCATGGTCGTAGAACCAACCAGCGGGTTGGTCAAAATGATCATTGAAGTGACCCATACTCAAGGGGTAAAAAAGGACTTGAAAAAACTGAAGGATTTAATGGCTGACTACGACGTGCCGGAGGGTTTTGTCTACGATTATAAACGAGATACCTGGTACCGGTGTGAAGCAGGGCGGGAAAACGTCGATGAGGATAGTTTCAGCCGGGCAGTGAAACAAGACCTGAGATCGATGCTGGATACGAAAATTGAATTTTGACCGCTTCGGCTAAGAGCCATGCAAAAAAGGGCGCAACCGGAAATCCGGTTGCGCCCTTTGCTCTTTTGCCTGCCTGTAGCCAGCAGGCTACGGCTATTCTTCCTCCTCGCCGGCTCCGGCGGCGGTCGCAGCCGTAGCGGCCGTAGCGGCAGCAGCAGCTTTCTGGCTGCCCCCTCCGCCCCCACGGCGGCGGCGCCTGCGGCCTCCTCCGCCCTGGCTCTTGCCGGCGGTATATACCTCGTTGAAGTCAACAAACTCGATCATGGCCATCTCCGAAGCGTCGCTGCGGCGGAAGCCGGTCTTGATCACGCGCACGTATCCGCCCGGGCGATCAGCAACCTTGGGCCCTACCGTTTCGAAAAGTTCGTGTACGGCCTGCTTGTTCTGCAGGTAGCTGAAAACGACGCGGCGCGAGTGGGTCGTATTATCTTTTGATTTGGTCACCAGGGGTTCGATGTAGGTGCGCAGGGCTTTCGCCTTGGCCAGCGTCGTGTTGATGCGCTTGTGGGTGATCAGCGCGGTGGCCAGGTTCCGCATCAGCGCCTTGCGGTGGGCTGATTTGCGGCCGAGGTGGTTGAGCTTCTTTCCGTGTCTCATTTTGAATCGAATTTGCTTCGCAACACCAGCTCACCGGCGCGCCGCAGGGCGCTGAACCGCAGGCAGGTTCCGGCTCAGTGAATGGTTATTGCAGGGTTAACAATAATAGCCTGCTAAAACGAAAAATTTACCCGCCCGGAAGATCCGGCAAGCGCGGGTAAATTTTTCGTAATAGACTATTCTTCGTCCAGTTTGTATTTGGACAGGTCCATACCGAAGGTCAGCCCCTTATCCTGGAGCAGTTCTTCGATCTCGACCAGGGATTTCTTACCGAAGTTGCGGAACTTCAGCAGTTCGTGCGTATCGTATCTGACCAGTTCCGCCAGCGTATTGATTTTGGCCGCCTTGAGGCAGTTGTAGGCGCGGACGGAGAGGTCGAGGTCTTCCAGTGAGGTCTTCAGCAGCTTGCGCATGTGGAGGATGTGCCGTCCACGATATTTTCTTCGCGGCTGGTCTCGTCGTCAAACTTGATGTTCTCGTCCGTGATCAGCATCAGGTGCTGGATCAGGATACGGGAAGCCTCTTTGATGGCGTCTTCGGGGTGGATGGTGCCGTCGGTTTTGACGTCGATGGTCAGTTTCTCATAGTCCGTACGTTGGCCCACACGGGTATTTTCCACGCGGTAGGCCACGTTTTTGATCGGGGTGTAGATGGCATCGACCGGGATGACGCCGATGGGGGCGTCTTTGGGCAGGTTTTCGTCCGCCGGGACATAACCGCGGCCCTTGGTGATGGTCAACTCCATTTCCAGGTTGACGAAAGGTTCCATCTGGCAGATCAGCAGGTCGGGGTTCATGATTTTGAAGACATTGGTATGCTCCTCGATGTCTCCGGCGCGGAACTCTTCTTTCCCGCTGATGGTCAGGTACACCTTTTCGTTGGTGATGTCCTCTTCCGTCAGCAGTTGTTTGAGGCGCACCTGCTTGAGGTTGAGGATGATCTCGACGACATCTTCGACGACGCCGCGGATCGTTGCGAATTCGTGTTCGACGCCGGCGATCCGCACGGCAGAAATGGCGAAGCCTTCCAGGGAGGAAAGCAGCACTCTGCGCAGGGAGTTGCCGACGGTTTGGCCGAAGCCCGGTTCAAGTGGTTTGAATTCAAAAAGCCCTTCAAAGTCATTGGCTTTTTGCATTACGATCTTGTCAGGCTTCTGGAAATTTAAAATGCTCATATATTGAACTGTGTCTTTGAAAAGGAATAAAGCCGATGCAATCGGATAAAAACGCCGCTCTTTTAGACGACTAAGGGCGGCTTGCTTACCGTTCGAAAGCCAGCCACCTCAGATTGACGTGATTTACAAAGCCTGAATTCGTGGTTTTCTCATGATCCTTCAGGCCAGTATAAATGACTTTTGACAGCCTGAAGGACAGGCTGTCAAAAGGGAATCTTATTTAGAATACAATTCGACGATCAACTGTTCGTTGATCTTTTCCGGTATTTGGTCGCGCTCCGGGTAGCTGAGGAATACGCCCTGCATCTTATCCGGGTTGAACTCCAGCCAGGGGAACTTGCGCACGTCGGATTTGCCGCCAACGCTGTCCTTGACCACCTGCAGCCCCTGGGATTTGCCGCGGACGGAGATGATGTCTCCGGGGCGCAGTTCGTAAGAAGGCACGTTGGTCAGTACGCCGTTCACAGTGATATGGCGGTGCGAGACGAGTTGGCGGGCTGCCCGGCGTGTCGGTGCCAGGCCGAGGCGGAAAACGGTATTGTCCAGGCGGGCTTCCAGCAGTTGCAGCAAAACCTCCCCGGTAACGCCCAGCTTGCTGTTGGCCTTTTCGAACAGGTTGCGGAACTGGCGCTCCAGCACGCCATAGGTATACTTCGCTTTCTGCTTTTCCATCAGCTGCAGCGCATAATCGGACTTCTGCCTTCTCCGGCGGGTGTTCCCGTGTTGTCCGGGAGGATATTTCTTGCGTTCGAAGTGCTTATCGAATCCGTATATCGATTCGCCGAATGCTCTGGATTTTTTTGTCTTTGGACCTGTATATCTCGCCATTGGAGAACTTATTTTTGATCGCTATAAATAATTAAACCCTTCTGCGCTTGGGCGGACGGCAGCCGTTGTGCGGAACCGGCGTCACGTCTTTTATACGCGTTACTTTAATGCCGGCCACGTCGATAGCGCGAATAGCCGCTTCCCGGCCCGAGCCGGGCCCTTTCACGTGGACCTCAGCAGTCCGCAGGCCCGCTTCGTAGGCAGCGCGGGCAGCTTCGGTAGCCGCGATCTGGGCGGCGTAGGGTGTATTCTTCTTGGAGCCGCGGAAACCAGCCTTGCCGGCGGAAGACCAGGAGATAACCTGCCCTTTCTTATTGGTCACGGAAATGATGATGTTGTTGAAGGTAGCTTTGATGTAAGCCATCCCTTCGGCATCCACCCGTATATTCCTCTTTTTGACTTTTTTTTGCTTGGATGATCTTCCCTTTGCCATGGATCAGATTATTGATTTATTGGTTTGCCAATACAGCGGACGGGGCGCCCGGAGCGGCCGTCGTGTACAGCGCGAATGGTTACTTGGTTGCCTTCTTCTTGTTTGCGACCGTCTTACGCTTCCCCTTGCGGGTACGGGCGTTGGTGCGGGTGCGCTGGCCGCGCACGGGCAGGCCCTTGCGGTGGCGCAGGCCCCGGTAGCAGCCGATGTCCATCAGGCGCTTGATGTTCATCTGTACTTCAGAACGGAGTTCCCCTTCCACCTTGTACTCCTCGGTGATGATCCGGGCGATCTCCCGGACGTTCTCATCCGACCAGTCCTGGACTTTGATGTCCTCATCGATTCCTGCCTTGGCCAGGATCTTACTGGCGTTGGAGGGGCCTATTCCGAAGATATAGGTCAAGCTTACAACCCCGCGCTTATTTCTGGGCAAGTCAACACCTACTATACGAGCCATTTTGAATTTGTTGTTTATTCTTTTGAATGACAGTCCCGGCAAGCCAATGCTAGCCCTGGCGCTGCTTGAACTTCGGGTTTTTCTTGTTGATGATGTAAATCTTCCCTTTCCTCTTCACGATCTTGCAATCCGAGGAACGTTTCTTTACGGAAGCTCTGACTTTCATGATTGTCGTTTTTCCGGATAATCAAATAATATCACGATCAGTACGGTGTTACTTGTAGCGGTATATGATCCGCCCTCTTGACAAGTCGTAAGGAGACATCTCCACCGCTACCTTGTCCCCGGGTAGTATCCGGATGTAGTTCATGCGCATCTTGCCGGAAATGGTGGCCACGATCTGGTGGTCATTTTCCAGCCGGACGCGGAACATCGCGTTGGACAAGGCTTCTTCTATTACACCATCCTGTTTTATCAGGTTCTTTTTGGACATAGCTTAAATTTCGGTGTGCAAAGATAAGGATTTTAAGCGTATTTCCACTCTTATTTTGTGAAAAATTGACAGGATTGACAGGAAACCGTGGAAGCGCATGGGTTTCAGGCAGGATTTACAGGTTTCCGGAGCCTGGCGCTTCGTTTCCTGGATGCCTGCTGGCCCGGGTTTGGCTAGACAGGATTTACAGGTTTTCGGAGCCTGGCGCTTCGTTTCCTGGGTGCCTGCTGGCCTGGGTTAGACAGGATTCACAGGATTTACAGGTTTCCGGAGCCTGGCGCTTCGTTTCCCGGGTGCCTGGCTGGCCCGGGTTATCCTGTTAATCCTGTCTACACTTTTTTGCTTTTTCTCCTCCCTCTATCCTGTCAATCCTGTATCAGACAGTCTCGGTCTTCAGTTCCACCAGTTGCACGTTTGCATTTTTCCGGATAGCGTCCTCGATCGGAGCGTGGTCGGAGAGGGTCTCGGTATGGTCTTTCCGGATAGCCACCGTATGTTCGTAATGAGCTGAGGGTTTCCGGTCTTTGGCGTAGACCGTCCATCCGTCGGCTTCGGTGCGCACTTCCTTACGGCCCAGGTTGACCATAGGCTCTATGGCGATGACCAGCCCTTCCTTCAGCAGGGGCCCGCGGCCCCTTTTGCCGTAGTTGGGCACTTCCGGAGCTTCATGCAGTTCCCGGCCGATGCCATGGCCCACCAATTCCCGGACCACGCCGTATTTGTGTTCGCGTTCGACGTACTGCTGGACGGCAAATCCGATGTCCCCCAGGCGGTTGCCAACGACGGCGGCGTCGATAGCCTTGTAGAGGGAGGTGTTGGTCACCCGGCACAATTCCATAACTTCTTCCTCTACGTCGCCGAGGGCAAAAGTGTAGGCGGAATCCCCGTGGAAGCCGTTGAGGTAGGCGCCGCAGTCGACGGACACCAGGTCGCCCTCGCGGAATATCTGGTCCCGGGAAGGGATTCCGTGTACGACATGCTCATTGACGGACACGCAGAGGGTGGCGGGAAAACCGTTATATCCTTTAAAGGAAGGAACCGCCCCGTGGTCCAGGATCAGTTCCTCGGCGGCCTTGTCGATCTCGGCTCCGCTGATACCGGGCCGGATGATACCGGCCACGTGGGCCAGTGCCCGGCAGACCAGCAGGCAGCTCTCTCTGATGTATTCTATTTCTTCATCTGTTTTGTAAAAAACCATTCCGGACATGAATACAACCTTTCTTTAAACTGTTAAAGGCCGGTAAAGGTTTACCAGCCATATTTTAGCACCGTACCGTCCTGCGGGCAAGCCACAGGACGGTACGGTGATCTTGATATTTCATCGGTAGGGCGCTCGCCCCATCGGGTTTTACATATTGGCACCGATGCCCTGAACCCGGCTGCGGCCCTGTATCCTTCCGGATTTGACCAGGCCGTCGTAGCGGCGCATCAGCAGGTGGCTTTCGATTTGCTGGAGAGTGTCGAGTACGACAGCGACGAGGATCAGCAGGGATGTCCCCCCGAAGAACATAGCAAAAGCGATGTTCACGCCGAATGCAGCGGCGAAAGCCGGCAGGATGGAGATCAGGCCCAGGAAAATGGATCCGGGCAGGGTGATACGGGTCGTTACTGCATCGATGAAATCTGCCGTCGGTTTTCCGGGTTTGATGCCGGGGATGAAGGCATTCTGGCGCTTCAGGTATTCGGCATACTGCTGCGGGTTGACCAGCAGGGCGGTGTAGACGTAGGTAAACAGTACGACCAGGATGAAGTAAATGATATTATAGGGTGCCGAGGTAAAGTCGTTGAGTGCCCGGAGGATCGGGTTGGCGGCCACATCTCCCCCGCCGCTCGTCACGAACTGGGCGATGGTGGCCGGCAGGAACATCAGCGCCTGCGCGAAGATGATCGGCATGACGCCGGCGGCGTTCACTTTTAGCGGGATGTAGTCGCGCGCGCCGGCTGCCGGCATGGCATTGGCACCGCGGCCCACCATGCGCTTGGCGAACTGGATAGGAATCCGGCGAACCCCCTGGACGATAAGCACCGTTGCCATGACCACGGCAAACAGGACGGCCATTTCCAGTACAAAGACCAGCAAACCGTTATTTTCCAGCTGAGACTGAAATTCGAAGACGATCGCCTGCGGCAGGCTGGCGATGATGCCGACGGTGATCAGCAGGGATACGCCGTTGCCAATGCCCCGGTCGGTAATGCGTTCGCCCAGCCACATAGCAAAGACCGTACCGGTGGCCAGGATGATGATATTGGAAATCCAGAATACTCCCATCGGGATAGTGGGGTCGATGGCACCCAGGCTGTTGATGTAGGTAAGGTATCCTCCACCCTGGACCAGGGTGATGGCAACCGTCAGCAGGCGGGTGATCTGGTTAAGCTTCTTGCGGCCCGACTCTCCTTCTTTTTGCTGCAGGCGCTGGAAATAAGGCACAGCGAAGCCCAGCAGCTGAATGATGATGGAGGCGGTGATATAAGGCATGATGCCCAGGGCAAAAACAGCAGCGTTGTTGAAGGCGCCGCCGGTAAATACGTTGATCAGGCCCAGCAGGTCGTTGGGCGCGTTGTTGTTCTGGGTGGCGCTATCCAGCACAGAGGGGATCACCCCCGGAAGGACCACATAAGAACCGAAACGGAACACCAACAGCATACCCAGCGTGAACAGAATGCGGTCCCGCAGTTCCTTGATCTTCCAAATATTCTTCAGAGTGGTAATTAGCTTTTTCATCTACAAGTATTTACTGCATTTCGGCCTCTTCGACGGAAAGCGAGCTATCTGTTTCCATAGCCTTCTGCTCTCCTCCAAAAAATGAATGGGGAGTAAATCCCCATATTCGTTTCGGATGCGCTGACTTTATCCAGCAACAGTTGCGGTTCCGCCCAGGGCTTCGATGGCTTCCTTTGCGCTGGCGGAGAAAGCATGGGCTTCGACCTGTAGTTTAGCTTTCAACTCGCCACCCCCTAAAATTTTCACCTTGTCGTTCTTGCTGACGATGCCACGGCTCACCAATGCTTCCAGGGTGACGGCATCCAGGTTGTATTTTTCGGAAATCTGCTGGAGCCTCGACAAGTTGACCGGCGTATAGGCCACCCGGTTGGGGCTCTTGAACCCAATCTTCGGCAGGCGCATCTGCAACGGCATCTGCCCGCCTTCGAAATTGCGCTTTTCCTTAAAACCCGAGCGGGATTTCGCTCCCTTATGGCCACGGGTAGCCGTACGGCCATGGCCGGAACCAATTCCCCTGGCAATTCGCTTGCGCTTCTTCACCGCTCCAGCCGCAGGCTTCAAGCTATGTAGTTTCATGACTTAATGTATCTTTTATGAGTCATTTGCAAAGATATCCGGCAATACCGGCTTTGCAAACTTTTAATTCAAAGATTTTTTCACCCCGAGCGAAGCCGAGGGATACCCCGAGCGAAGCCGAGGGGCACCTACGCCTCCTCCACAGCAACCAGGTGGCTGACTTTTGCCACCATCCCCAGGATTTGCGGCGTGGCCGTATGCACCACGCTCTTGCTTATCCTGCCCAGCCCCAGCGCTTTGATCGTCGCTTTCTGCTTCTTGGGGCGGTCAATGGTACTCCTGACCTGAGTGATTTTTATCTTGTTCAGCTTGTCCATCACACTTTGTTTTAGAAAGCGGAAATTATCCATTAAACAATTTTTCCATAGAAATATTGCGCTGGCGCGACACTTCCATAGGGCTTCTCAGCCTGGACAAAGCGTCGATGGTGGCCTTGACCACGTTGTGCGGGTTGGAAGACCCCATTGATTTGGCCAGAACATTGTGTACGCCGGCGATTTCCAGCACGGCCCGCATGGCGCCGCCGGCGATCACGCCGGTACCGTCAGAAGCCGGCTTGATCAGCACTTTGCCAGCGCCGTATTTACCTTTCTGCTCGTGCGGGATAGTCCCCTTATGCAGCGGAATTTTGATCAGGTTTTTCTTGGCGTCGTCCACCGCTTTGGAGATGGATTCCGAAACGTCGCGCGCTTTGCCCAGGCCGTGGCCGACCGTCCCGTTGCCGTCGCCGACGACGACGATGGCAGCGAAGCTGAACGTCCGTCCCCCCTTGGTCACTTTGGCAACGCGGTTGAGGTTGACCAGCTTCTCCTTCAGTTCCGTTTCAGCGGGTTTAATCCTGTTAGAGCTCTTATTAGCCATTATTGTCTGCTTGTGTAAGTTATATTAAAATTTGAGGCCGCCCTCGCGGGCACCTTCCGCCAGCGCCCTGACCCGGCCGTGATAAAGGTAACCGCTGCGGTCGAAGACTACGGTTTCGACGTTGTGTGCTTTGGCGCGTTCTGCGATCAGCTGCCCTACCTGCTTGGCCCGGTCGACCGGCTTGATATCCCGGGGGACGCCTGCTTCGCGGGAAGAAGCCGAGAAGAGCGTATGGCCGTTGACATCATCGATAGCCTGGCAGTAAATATCCCGGTTGCTGCGGTAAACACTCAGGCGCGGGCGCGAGGCCGTGCCCTTGATCTTGTCACGTATCCTCCAGTGGATCCGTTGCCTTCTTTTTGCTTTTGAAAATGACATTTCTTTTCTTTTTTAGCCTTAGTGTAAGGGCATCTGCCCAGACCCAAGGCCCGGTATGTAAAGAAAACGATGCGTTGTTTACTTGCCGGCGGCCTTGCCTACCTTGCGGCGGACCTCTTCGCCCATGTAGCGGATACCCTTGCCCTTGTAAGGTTCAGGCTTCCGGAAGGAGCGGATTTTGGCGGCGACCTGCCCCAGCAACTGCTTGTCGATGGATTCCAGGCGGACTGCCGGGTTCTTTCCTTTTTCCATCCGGGTTTCTACTTTGACTTCATCCGGGAGGGCGAACATGACCGGGTGGGAGAAACCGACGGTAAGTTCCAGCAACTGGCCCGTATTGGAGGCGCGGTAACCGACGCCCACCAGCTCCAGCTCCTTGACAAAACCATTCGTCACGCCTTCCACCATATTATTGATCAGGGAACGATACAAGCCGTGCATAGCGCGGTGGCGCTTCTGTTCCGTCGGCCGCTCTACAGTGAGGACGCCGTCGTCGACCTTAACCGTAATATCGGGGTCGATCTGCTGCCGGAGTTCTCCTTTCGGCCCCTTCACCGTAACCACATTGGACGGGCTGACATCTATCGTTACCCCCTTGGGCATTTCGATCGGAGCTTTTCCTATCCTTGACATTTTTGCTGTGTTTTGGAGCTTACAAAATTAGTAGACGTAGCAGAGCAACTCTCCGCCAACGTTGGCTTCCCGGGCCTGCTTATCCGTCATCAGGCCATGAGAAGTGGAAACGATGCAGATGCCCAGCCCGTTGATGATGCGCGGGACTTCGTCCGCCCTGGCATATTTGCGCAGGCCCGGCTTGCTGATACGGCCCAGTTCCCGGATGACGGGAAGCTTGGTCTGCGGGTCGTACTTCAGGGCAATCTTGATCATCCCCTGCTTGCCTTCATCATCGGCGAACATATACTTCAGGATATACCCCTGGTTGTAGAGGATTTCCGTGATGCTCTTCTTGAGCCTGGAAGCCGGTATTTCGACGATCCGGTGCCCCGCCTGCTGCGCATTGCGGATTCTCGTCAGGTAATCTGCTATTGGATCTGTAACTGCCATTGTTTAATGATATTAGAAGCGCCGGGAGTTCTGGCTTTCACCAGGCGCACAATGATGTACTCTTTCTTACCAGCTTGCTTTCGTCACGCCCGGGATTTTTCCTTCCAGGGCCATCTCCCGGAACTTCACCCGGCACAGGCCGAACTGGCGCATATAGCCCTTGGGGCGGCCGGTCAGCTTGCAGCGGTTGTGAAGCCGGATGGAGTTGGAGTTGCGCGGCAATTTGTCGAGCTCTTCCCACATCCCTTCTTCTTTCAGTTTTTTGCGGAGAGCAGCGTACTTGGCCACCATCTTTTCTCTCTTCCTCTCGCGAGCTATTACGGATTTCTTAGCCATTTTATAAAAATTGCTGGTTTTGAATTAATTTCTCTGGTTCCGGAACGGCAGCCCCATCATCTTCAACAGGGCGAGCGCCTCGGCGTCGGTCTTGGCGGTGGTGACGAAGGTCACGTCCATGCCGGTGATCTTGTTGACCTTGTCGAGGTCGATTTCCGGGAAGATGATCTGTTCGGTAATACCCATAGAATAGTTCCCCCGGCCGTCGAAGCTCTTATCGTTGATGCCCCGGAAGTCGCGCACACGCGGCAGGGCCACGGTGATCAGGCGGTCCAGGAATTCGTACATGCGGATGTCGCGCAGGGTGACGCGCGCGCCGATGGTCATGCCTTCGCGAAGCTTGAAGTTGGAGACCGATTTGCGGGCTTTGGTCGGCACGGCGCGCTGGCCGGCGATGGTTGTCAACTCCTCGAGGGCATTGTCCACCATCTTTTTGTCCTGGGTTGCTTCGCCCACACCCTGGTTGATGCAAATCTTGACCAGCCGGGGCACTTCCATGACCGAACCGTACTGGAACTGTTCCATCAGGGCGGGCACCACCTCTTCCCGATATTTGTTCTTGAGTCTGGGTATATAGCTCATCACTTAATAATTTCTCCGGATTTTTTAGAATAACGCACCAATTTGCCGTCGACGGTTTTTCTGCCGACGCGGGTCGGTTCGCCGGTTTTCGGGTCTACCAGCATCAGGTTGGAGATGTGGATCGGCATAGGCACCTCGTTGATGCCGCCGGGGTTGTCCTGGGAGGGTTTGGTGTGCTTCTTGGCCATGTTGACGTCCTCGACGATCGCCCGGTTCTTTTCGGGAAGAACCTCGAGCACCTCCCGGGGCCGTTCCACATCCTTATAAGCCCCGGAAATAACCACCACCCGGTCCCCTTTCTTGATCTTCAGTTTCGGCGCGAACCTCTTCTGCTGGTTTTTAGCTTTCTTTGCCATTTTATTATAGAGTTAATCGCTTCGCAAATAAACAATAAGTCAGAGTACTTCCGGCGCCAGAGATACGATACGCATGTAATCCCGCTCCCGCAGTTCCCGGGCTACCGGCCCGAAGATGCGGGTGCCTCTCGGTTCGTCGTTGGCGGTGAGCAGCACGACGGCATTGTCGTCGAAACGGATGTAGGAGCCGTCGCGGCGGCGCACCTCTTTCTTGGTCCTTACCACTACCGCTTTGGATACGCTGCCCTTCTTGATGCCGCCCGGCGAAGCTTCTTTCACACTGACCACGATCTGGTCGCCGATGGAGGCGTAACGGCGCTTTGAGCCTCCCAAAACGCGGATGCAAAGCACCTCTTTGGCGCCGCTGTTGTCCGCAACCTTTAGCCTGGTCTCTTGCTGGATCATCGTTATAAAGGTTTATAGATTGTTATCTGTTTTCTTTTGCCGGACTTGGCAGGATTAGCCACGCAGCTGCCTTTTCGAAAGAAACCTGCCAAGTCTCCGACAGCCTGCTGCCAGGGCAAATTACCTGGCCCGCTCAATGATCTCGACGAGCCGCCAGCGCTTGAGCTTGCTCAGCGGCCGCGATTCCATGATGCGCACCACATCGCCGATGTTGCAGTCGTTGTTCTCATCGTGAGCGATGAACTTGTTGGATTTCTTTACGAACTTCCCGTAGATCGGGTGGCGCAGCCTGCGCTCCACGGAAACGGCAATAGTCTTGTCCATCTTGTTGCTCGTCACTACGCCGATGCGCTGCTTTCTGAGATTTCTGTTTTCCATTTTCAAAAATGTGGTTTGGAACCTTCGCGATTATAAAATTACCTGCGCCGCCTTCTGGACCTGATTTTGGAACGGTTGGCCAGTTGCTCGGGCGACATGGCGGCGACCTCCCGGCGGCGGATCTCCGTCCGCAGGCGGGCAATGTCCCGGCGTACTTCGCGCAGCACCAGGGGATTTTCCAGGCCCTTGATAGCGTGGTCGAACTTCAGCTTCTGGTATTGCGCTTCAGTATCTTTGAGTTCACTCTGCAGGTCCGCATCGCTGAATTCCTGAAGCTCCAAGAATTTTTTCGTTGCCATGGTATATCTTAGGTTATTTGGCTTTCAACAATTATTTCGCATAATCATGGCGGACGACAAACTTCGTCAGGACCGGCAGCTTCTGCGCTGCCAGCCGGAGGGCCTCCTGAGCGATCTCCGGGCTGACGCCGTCGACCTCGAACAGCATGCGGCCGGGTTTGATCATGGCCACCCAGTGGTCGAGCGCCCCTTTACCCTTACCCATCCGCACTTCCTGCGGCTTGGAGGTGATGGGCTTGTCGGGGAATATGCGAATCCACGTCTTGCCTTCCCGCTTCATGTAGCGCGTCATCGCTACCCGCGCCGCTTCGATCTGGCGGTTGGTGATCCGTCCTCCCTGGATGGTCTTCAAGCCGAAAGAACCGAAAGCGATCGAGCTGCCTTTGTACGCCAAACCTTTATTCGTTCCCTTCTGCTGCTTGCGGTATTTTGTTCTTTTTGGCTGTAGCATTTTAGTATATATTTACACGTCTAAAGGTCAATAAAAAAGCCATACAGGATGGCTTTTGAAAAAGCCAGGCAAAGGTACGGCATTTTTCCAAGATAATCTAACGGCGGCGCTGATTTCTTCCGCCTCCCCGGCGGCCTCCTCCGCGGCGGTCGCCCCGGTCTCCGCGGTCGCCGCGTTCTCCGCCGCGGTCGCTTCCGCCCTTCTGGCGTTCCTGGACGCCGACGTGCGGGGAAAGGTCGCGTTTGCCCAGCACCTCGCCTTTGCAAATCCACACCTTCACGCCGATCTTGCCGTAAACAGTCATCGCTTCCTTGAGGGAGTAGTCGATGTCGGCCCGGAAGGTATGCAGAGGCGTGCGGCCTTCCTTGTATTCCTCGGTGCGGGCCATGTCGGACCCGTTGAGGCGGCCGGCAATACGGACCTTGATGCCTTCGGCGCCGGCGCGCATGGTCGACTGGATGGCCATTTTGATGGCGCGGCGGTAGTTGATGCGCGCTTCCAGTTGCTTGGCGACCGACTCCGCCACGATGGCGGCATCCAGCTCCGGCTTGCGGATCTCGATGATGTTGATCTGCACGTCCTTGCCGGTCAGCTTCTTGAGCTCTTCGCGGATGCGGTCCACTTCCGACCCTCCTTTACCGATGATGATCCCCGGCCGGGAGGTGTGGATGGTTACCGTAATCCGCTTCAGGGTACGCTCGATAATAATGCGGGCAATACCGCCTTTGGCAATCCGTGCGTTGAGGTAGGTGCGGATTTTTTCGTCTTCCACCACCTTGTCTGCAAAGTCCTTGCCGCCGAACCAGTTGGACTCCCAGCCCCGGATAATGCCTAAGCGGTTGCCTATTGGATTTGTCTTCTGACCCATATCTATGGTATTACAAATTATTGTTTATTCTTCACCTGTAGTTTCATCATCCAGTTCCTCCACCTCGACGGCGTCTTCAACCAGGGCGTCTTCCGCCAGCGGGACCCGGTTCTCCACGATGATCGTCACGTGGTTGGTGCGTTTGCGGATGCGGTGCGCCCGCCCGTGCGGGGCCGGCCGGAAACGCTTCAGCATGGTGCCTTCATCCACGAACGCCGTTTTCACCACCAGGTCGTAGTCGTCGGCATTCTCCGATCCTCCCTGCTTGTGCTCCCAGTTTGCGATGGCGGAAAGCACCAGCTTCTCAAGCCATACGGCGGCCTCTTTTTTGGTAAAACGCAGGATGTCCAGAGCGTCCAGTACGTTCCTGCCGCGGATATTATCGACGACCAGGCGCATCTTGCGCGCTGACATCGGGACATTTCTGAGTTTAGCTACAGCTTCCATTATTTTATAGTTGTCGGTTGTTTGTCGCCGCTTGTTTGTCGCCGCCTGACAACGGCAACAAACAACTCGCTACGCACAACGAATAACAAATCAATTACTTCTTGCGGTTACCCGAGTGGCCCCGGAAGTTGCGGGTCGGAGCGAATTCGCCCAGCTTGTGGCCCACCATGTTTTCGGTGACAAACACCGGCACGAAGGTCTTGCCATTGTGTACCGCGATGGTTTCCCCCACCATGTCCGGAATGATCATGGAAGCGCGGGACCAGGTTTTGATGACCGTCTTCTTTTTCGACTCCTTGGCTTTCTCTACTTTATCCATCAGCTTGTGGAAAACGTAGGGGCCTTTTTTGATTGATCTTGCCATGTCTTATATTGAGGTTTTGCATTTATCGTGTAAATGTGTAAACGTTCATATGTGTAAATGCCCGGGAGTCGGATCAGCTTACTTTTACACGTTTACACCCATACACTTTTACACAGCGCATCAGGCGCACCGTAGGGCGCTATCGCCTCTTGCCGGTCTTTCTTTTGGAAATGATCAGCTTATCCGAATGTTTCTTGGGTTTGCGCGTTTTGGCGCCCTTGGCCATCTGGCCGTTGCGCGAACGCGGGTGCCCGCCGGAAGCTTTGCCTTCACCACCGCCCATGGGGTGGTCCACCGGGTTCATAGCCACCCCGCGGGTGCGCGGCCGGCGGCCCAGCCAGCGCTTCCTGCCGGCCTTGCCCAGCACCTGCAGGGAGTGGTCGGGGTTGGAAGTGGTGCCGATCGTCGCTTTGCAGGTAGCAAGAACACGGCGCACCTCGCCGGAAGGCAGCTTCACCGAAACGTAACGCCCGTCTTCACCCCGGCCCATCAGCGTGACATAGGTGCCGGCGCTGCGGGCCATTGCCGCGCCCCGCCCCGGGTGCAACTCCACGGCGTGGATGGTAGAACCCAGGGGGATGTCCTTCAGGAAAAGCGCATTGCCCACGTTGGGGGGCGCTCCTTCTCCGGAGAGGATTTCATTGCCCACCTTCAGCTTATCCGGCGCGATGATGTAGCGCTTCTCTCCGTCCTGATATTCCACCAGCGCGATGTAGGCGCTGCGGTTCGGGTCGTATTCGATGGTCTGTACCGTTGCCGGCATGCCGTCCTTGTTGCGCTTGAAGTCGATGATGCGGTACCGGCGCTTGTGCCCGCCGCCGCGTTGCCGGGCGGTACGGTGCCCTTCGTTGTTGCGGCCGCCGGACTTCTTGAGCGGAGCCAGCAGGCTCTTTTCCGGTTTGTCGGTAGTCAGCTCGGCGAACGTGTTCCCGATGCGGAAACGCGTACCGGGAGTTACCGGGTTATGTTTTTTGACTGGCATGGTATCTGTTTTGCCGTTCCAGAGATACGTGCGGGCCTGTTTGTCCGTTTTTTTTGTTGTTTGTTGTCAGCCTGGGATGAACAGATAACCATCAACTGACAACAGCCAACAAACAACCGGGCCGGCTTTGCCCCTGGAAACTATGATTAAATATCTCCAAAGAAATCAATCTCTTCGCCCTCGCTGAGGGTCACCACCGCTTTCTTGTAAGCGGGCTTCCTGCCGTGGATGATGCCGGAGCGGGTCGTCCGGTTTTTCTCTTTGGCCGGCAGGATCATCGTATTGACCGATTCAACCGTGACCTGGTACATGTTCTCCACGGCCTTGCGGATCTCGATCTTGTTGGCGTCCTTGCTGACGACAAAGCTGTATTTGCCGCTTTTCTCCGACAGCATTTCCGCTTTTTCCGTGATCAACGGCTTGATGAGGATCGTCTTTGCCATTTTTATAAAAATTGCCGGAAGCGGTGCCGCTCCCGTTAGTTTGCAAATGTATTCTTGATCTTCTCAACAGCGCCTTCCGACAGGACCAGCGTATGCGTGTTCATGATGTCATAGGTGTTCAGGTCACCGGCGCGCATCACGCGGCATTGCTTCAGGTTGCGGCTGGAGAGATAGACTTCTTTTTCAAAGTCGGATGTCACCAGCACGAACTTTTTGCCGGACAGCTCCAGGTTGTTGAGGATATTGACGAACTCCCTGGTCCGGGGGGCTTCGAAGGAGAAGTCCTCCACGACGAGGATCTCGCCGGAAGCGGCTTTGGCGGACAGCACGGACTTGCGGGCCAGGCGGCGGACTTTCTTGTTCAGCCTGATGCTGTAATTGCGCGGCCGCGGGCCGAAGACGCGGCCTCCGCCGCGGAACAGGGGGTTCTTGATGTCGCCGAAACGTGCCGTGCCGGTTCCCTTCTGGCGCTTGAGCTTGCGGGTAGAGCCGGTGACCTCGTTGCGTTCCTTGGCCTTGTGAGTGCCCTGGCGCTGGTTGGCGCGGTATTGCTTAACGGCCAGGTAAACGGCATGGTCATTCGGCTCGATGCCAAAAATATCGTCCGGGAGGTCAACTTCCCTGCCGGTCTTCTGGCCCTGAATATTGACTACTTCGAGTTTCATGGCTTTTTACTTTTCAAGAATTACAAAAGACCCATTATGGCCGGGAATGGCACCCTTGACGAGGATCAGGTTCTGATCCGGGAATATTCTGAGGACTTCCAGGTTTTTGACCTTGATCCGCTTCCCGCCGTCCCGGCCGGCCATGCGCATGCCTTTGAACACCTTTGAAGGGTAGGAAGAAGCGCCGATAGAACCCGGCGCCCGCTGGCGGTTGTGCTGGCCGTGGGTGGCGTCGTTCACCCCGCTGAAGCCGTGGCGTTTCACAACGCCCTGGAAGCCTTTGCCTTTGGAAGTGCCTACGGCGCTTACGCGGTCGCCTTCGGCAAAAATCTCTTCCACTTTGATGAGGTCGCCGAGGCCTTTTTCGATCCCGTTAAAGTCGCGAAACTCGACGACTTCGCGCTTGGGTCCCGTCTTTGCTTTGTCGAAATGCCCTTGGAGAGCCTGGGATGTGTTCTTGACCTTTGCATCGCCGAATCCGAGCTGCAGGGCGTTGTACCCGTCGGTTTCTTCCGTCTTCACCTGTGTGACCACACAGGGGCCGGCTTCCACCACCGTACAGGCCACGTTGCGCCCGCGGGCGTCGAACATGCTGGTCATTCCGATCTTTTTACCGATTATACCGTTCATCAGCACTTGGTATTTTATATAGGCAGCAGAAGCCGGGGCGGAGCAGGGAATGAAATTCCCGGGCAGTTACTGGTTTCCGGTTGTTGCCGGCACCTTTACTCAGGATGGTTATTAACCAATAACTCCGGCCTGAGCTTCCGGTGACAAAGTAACTGCCGGGGGACTTGGATTTCCCGGCACCACGGCGCCTGATGCCGTATGTAATGAATGGTTGCCTTACGTCAATTTTACCTGAATGTCAACTCCACTCGGCAGTTCCAGTTTGGACAGGGCATCTACTGTCTTCTGGGTGGGAGTGTAAATTTCGATGAGGCGTTTGTGGGTACGCAACTGGAACTGCTCCCGAGATTTCTTGTTGACGTGCGGTGAACGGAGCACGGTAAAGACCTTTTTCTCGGTGGGCAGCGGAATCGGCCCAGTAACGACAGCGCCACTGTTCCTCACCGTCTTGACGATCTTCTCCGTAGACTTGTCTACGAGGTTGTGATCGTAAGACCGGAGCTTGATTCTGATTTTCTGATTCATGCCTTTTATTAAATAGTTGTTTGTTGTCAGTTGTTAGTTGTTCGTTGGTTTGCCGAAACAGACGACGAACAACCATCAACGATCAACTAATTTTACACTTTTACTTCGCCTTTGGCTTTCTCGATGATCTCCTTGGCGATGTTTGTCGGAGCTTCCGCATAGCGGGCGAACTCCATGGTCGAGCTGGCGCGGCCGGAAGTGATCGTCCGCAGGGCGGTTACATAACCGAACATTTCGGACAGAGGCACGTCGGCCTGGATGGCTACAGCGCCGCCGGAGCGGGGTTCCTGCCCTTTCGGCAGGCCGCGGCGGCGGTTGAGGTCGCCGATCACCGAACCGGTAAATTCTTCCGGCGTCACGACTTCCAGCTTCATGATCGGTTCGAGGATCACCGGCTTGCATTTGGGCGCCGCTTCGCGGAAGCCTTCCTTGGCGCAGAGTTCGAAGGCCACCGGCTTGGAGTCGACCGGGTGCATAGAGCCGTCGAATACGCGGACTTTCATGCTGTCGATGTTATAGCCGGCCAGGATGCCGTTTTCCATCATGGCGGTGAAGCCGTCGCGGATCGGTTTCTGGTAGTTCTTGTCGATCGAACCGCCGACGATACCCCAGACAAACTGCAACTTCGTCTTGCCGTCTTTGAACTCTTCGCTGTCGAGGAACTCCTGGTCTGCCGGGCCGATCTCGAATTGCATATCGGCGAACAAACCGGAACCGCCCGTCTGCTTCTTAAGGCGCTCGCGGTGTTCGACAGTGACGGTCAGTGCTTCTTTGTAGTTGACCTGCGGAGCGCCCTGGTTGACCTCTACCTTGAATTCGCGGCGGAGGCGGTCGACGATGATCTCCAGGTGCAGCTCGCCCATACCGCTGATCACGGTCTGGTTGGTATCGTTGTCATAACGCACGCGGAAAGTGGGGTCTTCCTCTGCCAGCTTGGCCAGGGCCATGCCCAGCTTGTCCAGGTCTTTCTGCGACTTGGGCTCGACGGCCAGGCCGATAACCGGGTCGGGGAAGGTCATGCTTTCCAGCACGATCGGCGCGCTCTCGGTGCAGATGGTATCACCGGTGCGCAGGTCTTTGAAGCCCACGGCGGCGGCGATGTCGCCCGCTTCGACGCGATCGATCGGATTCTGTTTATTGGAGTGCATCTGATACAAGCGGGAGATGCGCTCCTTCTTGTCAGAACGGGTATTCAGCACGTAGGAGCCGGCGTCGAGCGTACCGGAGTACACGCGGAAGAATGCCAGGCGGCCGACGTAAGGGTCGGTCGCGATCTTGAATGCCAGAGCAGCGAAGGGCTCATTCACGTTCGGGCGCCGCTTCTCTTCCTTGTCGGTCTTCGGGTTGATGCCGGTAATGGCCTCTACGTCAACCGGAGAAGGCATGTACGCGCAGACCGCGTCGAGGACGGCCTGAACGCCTTTATTTTTGAAAGCAGACCCGCACATCATCGGCACGATGCTCATGTCGATCACCGCAGCGCGGATAGCGGCGCGGATCTCGTCGGCGGAGATGGAATCCGGGTCTTCGAAGTATTTTTCCAGCAGGCCCTCATCGTACTCGGCGACCGCTTCGAGCAGTTTTTCGCGGTACTCGGCGACGGTGTCCACAAGGTCTTCCGGAATAGGCACGACCTCATAGGTCATCCCCATGTCGTGCTCGTTCCAGATGCGGGCCTCGTTGGAGATCAGGTCGACAACGCCTTTGAAGGTCTCCTCGGCGCCGATGGGCACCTGCAGGGGAACGGCATTGGCACCCAGCTTTTCCTTCACGTCATTGACGACGTTGAAGAAGTCGGCGCCGGAGCGGTCCATTTTGTTGACAAACCCGATGCGGGGTACTTTGTAGCGGTTGGCCTGCCGCCAGACCGTCTCGGACTGGGGCTCAACGCCGGATACGGCGCAGAACAGCGCTACCACGCCGTCGAGTACCCGCAGGGAGCGTTCCACTTCCACGGTGAAGTCGACGTGGCCCGGGGTGTCTATTATGTTAATGGTGTATTGCTGGTCCTTCCAGTTCCAGTTGGTCTTGGTAGCAGCCGAGGTGATAGTGATCCCCCGCTCCTGCTCCTGCTCCATCCAGTCCATCGTTGCGGCGCCGTCGTGGACTTCGCCGATCTTGTGGCTGATACCGGTGTAGAAAAGCACGCGTTCAGTCGTCGTCGTCTTACCGGCGTCGATGTGAGCCGCAATACCAATATTTCGGGTTAACTTAAGGTCTTTCTGTGCCATGACTATGCAGTCAGGATTTATTGATTAAATGGTTGTTACATTCACTCACTCACTCATTCATTCATTCACTCATTCACTCATTCACTCACTCCCTCCCTAAACCCGGAAGTGGGCAAACGCGCGGTTGGATTCCGCCATCTTGTGGGTATCTTCCTTGCGCTTCACGGCGCCGCCTTCACCTTTGGCAGCGGCCATGACCTCTGCCGCCAGTTTGTCAGCCATCCCTTTGCCGCTGCGCTGGCGGGAGAACTTGATCAGCCACTTCATACCGATGGACACTTTGCGCTTGGCGCGGATTTCGGTCGGGATCTGGAAAGTGGCACCGCCGATGCGGCGGCTGCGGACTTCCACCTGCGGCATGGCGTTATTCAGCGCTTTCTTCCACATCGCATGCTCGTCCTGCTTGGTGCGCTCCTTGATGATGTCCATGGCGTCATAGAAGATGCGCAGGGCAATAGTCTTTTTGCCTTGCCACATCATGTGGTTGACGAACTGGGTCACCATCTCGTCCCCGTAGCGGGGATCCGGCTGAATAACTCTAAGTTTAGGCTTTCTCTTTCTCATTACTCTTTATCCGAATTAGAGGTTTCGCAATTGGATTGAAACATAATTATTATTATGCTAGCTCTTCGGGCGTTTGGCGCCGTAGCGGGAGCGGGACTGCAGTCGGCCTTCCACCCCGGCAGTATCCAGCGCGCCGCGCACGATGGTGTAGCGCACGCCCGGCAGGTCTTTCACCCTTCCTCCGCGCACCAGCACGATGGAGTGTTCCTGCAGGTTGTGCCCTTCGCCCGGGATGTAGCAGATGACTTCCAGGCCATTGGTCAGGCGCACCTTCGCCACCTTGCGCAGAGCGGAGTTCGGCTTCTTCGGCGTCGTCGTATACACTCTGGTACAAACGCCGCGCTTCTGCGGGCATCCGTCCAGCGCACGGGACTTGCTCTTCGTTACTACTTTTTTCCTGCCCTTGCGTACCAATTGATTGATTGTAGGCATCTTTTTGTCTGTAATTTAGTCTGTATAACAATGCTTTAGCAACAAATGGGAATACCTTGCTCGAAAAGCGATTGCAAAGGTATAGCTTTTTTTGCTAAATACAAAAGCCCCCTTTAAAATTATTGAGCTATATCGAAGTCTGGAGACTTCGACAAGCGTTTGTATGCTGCTGGCAGTTTTCCGCCAAATTTTGCTTTCCGAAACGGCGGCGCAGCGGCTGGAATTTTTGCGTCGGGGGCCGAACTATGCCGAAGTCCCTGCTCGTTGCGACGTGCCGTCGCATACGGGCTAAGGCTCAGGGCGCCTGCCCTGCCGCAACCCAGCCACCGGTGAAGCGCCGAGGGCAGGAGTCCTCGGCCAAAGCCCGCGTACGAACTGCAGCGTTTGTGCGTTTGTAGGCTCGTGCTGCGTCGAAGTTTGGAAACTTCGACGAGCGTTCACAGGGGCGTTCCAAAGCGCACGGGAAGGCCGGAATGCCCCTCCTGGCAGCCCATGGTGAAGGCGCCGCCGGGGATTTTCAGCATTTCGGGCTGCTCGTCGAAGTCTCCAGACTTCGATGAGACTTCCATAAGTTTCCCATCTTTTCCGTACTTTAGCCCCCCAAAACAAGCCGCCGCTCATGTACGTTTCTCCCATCAGCTACCAATCCCGCTATGAAGTGCGCACCTACGAGATCGACAGCCGCAAGCGCATGACCATCCCCGCCCTGGTCCGCCTGATGCAGGAGGCCGCCATGCAGAATGTCATCGAGCTCAGGCTGTCGGTCTGGGACCTGGAACCCGAACACATCTCCTGGGTGCTGATGCGCAAGCAGCTGCGCGTCCACCGCCTGCCCAACCTCGGGGAGCGCATCCTGGTGATGACCTGCCCGGCCGGCTTCGAGCGCCTGTTCACCTACCGGGACTATAAAGTGTTCGGGGAGAACGAGGAACTGCTGGCCGCTTCCGCCTCCACCTGGCTGCTGATGGATACCCGCAGCCGCAGCATGGCCCCCATCCCGGACCACATCCTCGCCTTCCGGGAAAAAATGCCGCCTCCGGAGCAATGCCTGCCCCGCCCCGGAGGCCGCCTGCCCCGCTTTGGGGAAGCCCGGGCCGCCAAAGAGTTCGAAGTCAACTGGCACGACCTGGATTTCAACCAGCACCTCAACAACACCTTATATATACAGTGGCTGCTCGAACCGCTGCCGGGCCCCGTCCTGGAAAACGGCCGCCTCCGACAGCTCGACATCAACTACCGCGCCGAATGCCAGTGGCAGGACCACGTGCGCGCCGAAGTGCACCCCCTGGAGGAAGAAGGGCAATTCCTGCACCGGCTGGTCCGCACAGAGGACGGGAAGGAACTGGCGGTAGCGAGGACAGAGTGGGGGTAGGGGTGCATTCGTACATTCGTGTATTTGTGTATTCGTATGACGCCAGGGCACTTGCGACAAATGCACCAATGCACCAATGCACTTATCCACCTTCACACACCCCCATTCACCAACCTCACCATCTCATCCAACTGCTCCAAAGAAAACTCCCCCTGCGAATAAGCCACCAGTTTGATCAACGGCAGGCCGCGGATATGCGCCTCCATCATGGCCAGGGCCTCTTTGTCTTCCGGTTTGCCGCCGTGGTATTGCCACACCTGGGGCATCATGGCTTCCATGGTTTCAGCCGAGCGGGGGTGGCGGCGCCAATCGCCGATCGGGGTGTAGCGGTTGAAGGGGGCGAAGGGCGGCTCTCCGGTTTGCAGTTCGATGGATTGCTCCAGTCGAATATCGCGGCTGGAAGCGCCAGCCATAATGTAATAGATGCCGCTTTCGGCTACCCAGGCCCTGGCAGCAGGGTGGTAATAGGCAAAATCCCGCCGGTTCAGGTAGAAGATGATCTCCTTCTGTGCGCCCGGCTCCAGCGACACCTTGGCAAAGGCCCGCAGTTCCTTTTCCGGCCGCTGCAGCTGGCAGCCTTCCTGCCGGACGTAGAGCTGCACAACCTCCTGGCCGGCCCGTTTACCACTGTTGTGAACCCACACTCTGACGGTAATTTGGAGTTCCTCGCCGAGGGCGGACTCGCTTATTTTCATGCCGGAATATTCAAAATTGGTGTAGGACAATCCGTGCCCGAAGGGAAACAGGGGCTCGATGGCCTTGGTGTCGTAATAGCGATAGCCGATAAAGATACCTTCTCCGTAGTGAACCCTGCCGTTGGCCCCGGGCCAGTTAAGGTAGGCAGGGTTGTGTTCCTGGCGCTGCGGGAAGGTTTCCGGAAGCTTGCCGGACGGATTTACTTTTCCGGACAGGATATCGGCCACGGCGCCGCCGCCGCCCTGGCCGGCCAGCCAGCCTTCCAGAATAGCCTTCACATCGCGGTGCCAGGGCATACTGACGGCTGAGCCGTTGGTAAGCACTACGGCCGTGTTGGGCTGCACGCCAGCCACTGCTTCCACCAGGGCATTGTGCGCCGGCGGCAGGCTGATGTGGCTGCGGTCGAAGCTTTCCGATTCGTACTGAGAGGGCAGGCCGACAAACACGATGGCCGCTTCTGCGTCCCGGGCCGCCCGGCAGGCCTCGTCGATAAGCTCCCGGCTGATCTTGTCCGGATCCTGATAGCCCGGGGCGTAGGCGAGGTTGTCGAAATGCCCTTGCAGCGCCTCCCAGGCGTTATCTATCCGGGTAGGGACAACCTGCGAGCTGCCGGCACCCTGAAAACGGGGTTCTTTGGCGAAACGGCCGATCACCGCAACGGAGGTTTCCGCCGGCAGGGGTAGGATATCCTCCTCGTTCCTGAGCAACACCATGCATTCGGCGGCGGCGCGGCGGGCCAGCTCATGATGCCGGGCATATTCCAAAGACAGGCCTTCCTTACGGGAAGCGCCGGCCAGCAGGATAACCGCCAGCAGTTCTTCCACCACCTCGTCCAGGCGGGCTTCGGAGAGCTCGCCGGCGCGGACGGCCTCCACGATCTTGCGGTCATGGTATCCGCCGGTGGCGGGCATTTCCAGGTGGAGGCCGGCCCGGATACCTTCCACCCGGTCATTGACGGCGCCCCAGTCGGTCATGACAATACCCTTGTAGCCCCACTCTGTCTTCAGTATTTGGTGAAGCAGGTACGGATGTTCGGAGGCATAGGTGCCGTTGACCTTGTTATAGGCGCACATTACTGTCCAGGGGCGACCCTTTTCCAGGGCGATCTCAAAGGCAGGCAGGTAGATTTCCCGGAGGGTACGCTCGTCAACTTCAGCATTGATGTACATCCGGCCGTGTTCCTGGTTATTGACCGCAAAGTGTTTCAGGCAGGCGCCTACCCCTTCGCTCTGCACGCCGCGGATAAAAGCTGCGGCCAGTTCGCCTGCCAGCGCCGGGTCTTCAGCAAAATATTCGAAGTTGCGCCCACCCAGCGGCGACCGCTTCATGTTGACGCCCGGCGCCAGCAGCACCTGCACGCCCTGCTCCTGGCACTCCCGCCCAATGGCCTGCCCCACCTCGTAGGCCAGTTTGGCATCCCAGGAAGCCCCCAGGGCGGAAGCCGTAGGGAAACAGGTGGCGGGCAGGCTGTTTCCCAGTCCACCCTCGCCGCCGGCCGGCGCCTTGCGCAGGCCGGTCGGCCCGTCGGCCAGCCAGATGGAGGGGATACCCAGGCGCTCCACCGGCTTGGTCGTCCAGATGTCTTGCCCGGAGCACAGGCCGGCTTTTTCTTCCAGGGTCATCTGCTGTACCAGGCTGCGGGCTTTGTCGCGGTATTCTTTCATCATCATATTGAAGGGTTTTGAAGAACTGCCAACATAGGGATAAATTGGCAGACCGGGAATAACCCCGCGCAAATTATCCGTTATTTCAACAGCTTCTTATGGTAGAAGCATTCTCAGCCCCATCGTGACAGCACCCGGCCCGAAAAATTCCGCCTTCCGCTTTCCGCCCCGTCTTCGCTATCGCTCTTCCGGGCAAGCCCGTCCTGGTGCCCAGGCCGGGTAAACTTCCGCCTTCCCCCTCACCCCGCCAGCTCACAGCTCTCCTCGTCCAGCTCCGTTTCGATGGTGTAGTGGGAAAAGGGGTAGTTTTTAAGGATGTCTTTCATCTGCCGTTTGGCCTCCAGGATTTCCCCGAAGGTTTGGATGTCTTCCAGCACGACGTGGGTAGTGAAGACGTGGTGTTCCCCTTCCAGCGACCAGAGGTGGGTGTGGTGGAGCGAGGCCACATGGGGCACGGCGAGCAGTTGCCGCTCGATGTCCCCGGCCGAAACGCCTTCCGGCACGCCCTGCAGGAAGAGGTGGAGGGTATCCCGGAGGCGACGCACCACATTATACAATATATATATGGTGATGGCCAGGCTGAGGGCCGGGTCGAGGTAATGGATATCTTTAAACAGCAGCACGATGGCCACTACCAGCACCGCCGCCCAGCCGAGCACGTCTTCCAGGAGGTGCCAGGAGACGACCCGCTCGTTCATCGTCCTGCCACTGCTCAGCTTCCAGGCGGCGTAGCCATTGACCGCCACGCCCAGGATGGCGAAGAGTACCATACCCTGGGCATTGGAGTGCTGAGGCGCCAGGATGCGCCCAACGGCCTCGTAGATGATGTACACCGAGCCGCCGATGAGCACCAGGCTGTTTACGAGGGCGCCGAGCAGGGAAAACCGCTGGTAGCCGAAGCTGTACTGCTCGGTGCTTTTCTGTTTAGACTTGCGGTCGAGGTACCAGGACAGGCCCAGGGAGAAGCTGTCGCCCAGGTCGTGCAAGGCGTCGGAGAGGATGGCCACGCTGTTGGTCAGCAGGCCGCCGATGACTTCCAGGACGGTGAAGGCCAGGTTGAGGAAAAAGGCGATGGTGAGGTTGCGGTTGGTGTGGTGGTGGTGGTGTGGCATTTTTACTTTTTTCTGGTGATGGTTTGGTTTGGGGGGAGATAGGTGGAAATACATGGAAATACATGGAAATACATGGAAATACATCACAGGCTCCCCCATGACGATCAACTGCCCAAAGGTAAGGATCGGGGTGGTGCAACGCAATTGCAACAATACTCCACCCTTTTGGAACAATGAGGGGCGCAGGGCCTGGCAAAAGCCCGCACCTTTGAATTGTTCACTTAGTAGTGATTAAAAAATAACTTCACTGTTTGAGGCCCTTAGTTGTAGCTCGTTCAGCAGCCTGACCCCGCTGGAACCCTGACTGGCTGCTTCACTTCACTACAACTAAGGGCCGTGAAGTTATTTTTTAAGGATTACTTAATGATAAAAACCTAAAAAAAATTCTATCATGAAAACCTCCTCCATTCCCAGCAAAAGCCCTCTGTTCCAACCGGTAAAACGGATTTTCTCGGCCCTGTACGGCTGCGCCGCTTACCTGGCCGATTCCTTCCTGCGGTGGGTGGAAGCCGGGTATCCGGAAGAGGTCGCCGGCAGGGAGCCGGCAGAAGGAGACGAGGAGGGCATGCCGGAGGATATGGCCGTGCCGAACATCTATTTCTTTCCTTACTTTTATTTGTAATCACAACTTTTCACTCTTCTTCCGCCACTTTCCGCCGGAATGCCTCGGCTTCCGGCAGCTCTCCCCGAAGGAACTGGTTTATCTTTTCGAAATTTTTCATCTCAATACCTGTATTTTCCGGAGCAGGGCAGGGTCCGCCTCGATCATCTATACATGGACATATATTTGAGTATTCAGGTTGAAAAACCCTATTTTCACACCAGGCATGTTCAACAATTGACTTCTCCTTAACGGCCCGACAGCAAATGGTACAGCTCGGCCTTCGGCAAAACTGGAAACAGTTCACCCTCCTGGTGATCATCAACGCCTTCGTCGGCGGCATGGTGGGCCTGGAGCGCACCATACTGCCGGAAATCGCCGGGGCGGATTTCGGCATTGCCGCGAAAACGGCCGTCCTCTCCTTTATCGTGGTTTTCGGCATCACGAAAGCCATTACCAACTACTACACCGGGGCCCTGGCCGACAAAGTGGGCAGAAAGAACCTGCTCACGCTGGGCTGGCTGATCGCCCTGCCCGTGCCCCTGCTGCTGATCTACGCCCCGGCCTGGAGCTGGGTCATTTTCGCCAACATCCTGCTCGGCATCCACCAGGGGCTGTGCTGGTCGAGCACGGTGGTGATGAAAATCGACCTGGTGGGGGAAAAAGACCGGGGCCTGGCCATGGGCCTGAACGAATCGGCCGGCTACCTGGCGGTGGGCGCCGTGGCCTTCCTCACCGGCTGGATCGCGGCGGAATACGGCCTCCGCCCCTACCCTTTTTACCTGGGCATCGGCTTTGCCGTTGCCGGCCTGCTGGGCAGCTGGTTGCTGGTGAAAGATACGGAGCATCACGTGGCGCTGGAGGCAGGGCAGAGCCAGGCGCCGCCGTTGGAAAATGTGTTCCGGGAAACCACCTGGAAGAACCCCAACCTGGGCTCAGTCACCCAGGCCGGGCTGGCCAACAACCTCAACGACGGCATGGTGTGGGGGGTGCTGCCCATGCTGCTGGCAACCCATGGTTTCGGGCTGGAAGATACCGGCAAAATTGTCGCCCTCTATCCCATCGTCTGGGGGCTGGGGCAATTGGTGGCCGGCAAACTTGCTGACCACCTCAACAAGAAAAAGATGCTGTTCTGGGGAATGCTGCTACAGGCCGGCGCCCTTTTTTTGATGATCCCCGCGCTCACCTTTGCCCAGTTCGCCACGCTTTCCGTCCTGTTGGGCACAGGCACTGCAATCGTATACCCCACCTTTCTGGCGGCTATTGCCGACTATTCCCCGCCGCAGCAACGAGCGGAAAGCATCGGGGTGTTCCGGCTCTGGCGAGATATGGGGTACGCTATCGGTGCCCTGCTTTCGGGCATCGTGGCAGATGCGATGGGCATCGGCTGGGCGGTAGGGGTGATCGGGGGGTTGACGCTGGCCTCGGCATTGATCATCTGGGTTAGGATGGATGGGTAGGCGGTTTTGCCCTCACTGCCGGGGTTGAAGTTATATTGTCATATTGTTATATTGCTAAATTGTTATGCGGCCAGCCCTCAGCAGCATCCGCTCTTGCCCTCCCGCTGCACCGGGGGGCACGGCACCGAACCGTAGGAACAGAATACACAACAACCACCCTTTTTGGGGCGGAGCACAGTGTGACAGCTTTCACACTCGTAGAAAAACTGACAGGCGTCCTCCGGCATAGCCTCCTTCTTCTGATGGCCACAATGCGGACAGGTAATAATAGAATTGAGTTGGATAGCGCCTTTCATGATACTGCTTTTCCCAGTGCCGAAAGTATTGACAAAAGTAAAATAAATAATTTTAGAGAATTTCCACTCTGCAACCAAAAATTCATTGTTTAAACATTGAATTTTGCTTATTATTGCAGAGTAATCTTTCTGCCGTCTTACCGGCGGCAATTTCAATACTGTGTCACTTAAGTTTTGTGACCCTTTATTCAATCATGCATCCAAAAATTCACAAGCCATGGACCGTAAAAACTTCATCAAAAAGGCAGCCCTGGGCACAGCGGCGGCATTGACCGGCAGTTCCCTTGTGAAGGCTAACAGCCGGCCGGAAAAGAGTACCTACGACAAGCTCATGGAGCAGGTAGGCTTCAACCACTTACCCAACAAAGAGATCAAAGGCATGAAAACCGTATTGCACAAGGCCTCCACCCGCGGCCACGCCGACCACGGCTGGCTGAACACCCACCACTCCTTCAGCTTCGCCAACTACTACAACCCGGAAAGGATGCACTTCGGCGTATTGCGGGTGCTGAACGACGACGTCGTCGCCCCCGGCCGCGGGTTCGGGCGGCACCCTCACGACAATATGGAGATCATCTCCATCCCCCTGGAAGGCGACCTGGAACACAAGGACAGCATGGGCAACGTGGCCGTGATCAAACAGGGCGACGTGCAGGTGATGAGCGCCGGCACGGGCATCTACCACAGCGAATACAACAAGAACAAGGATCAGAATGTGAAATTCCTGCAGATCTGGCTCTTTCCCAACAAGCGGAACGTCACGCCCCGCTACGATCAGATCACGCTCGGGGCGCAGCAGCTAAAGAACCAGTTCTACCAAATCCTTTCTCCCAACCCCAACGATGAAGGCGTTTGGATTCACCAGAACGCCTGGTTCTATATGGGCAACCTGGATAAGGGCGTTGAGCGGGATTATGCCATCAAGGCCCCGGGCAATGGCCTGTATGCCTTCGTCATCAAAGGAGGCGTCACCATTGCCGGGCAAAGCCTCACCGAGCGGGACGGCTTCGGCATCTGGGATACGGAGCAGGTAACCGTCAAAGCGGACAGTGACGCCAAGGTGTTGCTGATGGATGTACCGATGCAGATGGGGTGATGGGCCAGCCACTGGTTAATTTAACAATAAACCATCCCCCTACTCCCCCATCTCCTCCACATACGCCCGCAGGTCCTCCAACTGCTGATGGCTCATCTTTTCCAGGGTATAGTTCGGCATATAGGCCTTCTTGCCCGGGATGGGCGAAGCGCCGTAACGGGCCACCTGGTAAACCGAGTACCGGGTATAGCGGGGAAAGTGGTGTTCGAGGTGCCGGAAGGTCGTCCTGGCGTGGTCGAGGTTGAAGAAGGAGTAGCGTTCCTTTTCGTGGCAGTGCAGGCAGCTCAGCTCATAGACCAGCTTGCCGTTGGCGGGGTCGCCCGTGATGTCCGCATACCCTTCCCGGCGGTCTTTGGGCGGCTCGGCGAAGGTGGCCGGCGCCGCCTGGAGATAGCGGGATTTGATCAACCGGCTGGCGGCTTCTTTACCCTTGCCGCCAGCCAGAGCGGCGTTGATTTGTTTGTACTCTTTTTCGCTTAAATTAAGGTCGCCCATTTTCAGCTGGATCGTCCAGAGGTAGGCCAGGACGGATTCCATCTCCCAGGGTTCCAGGGCGCGGCCCTGCGAGCACTCCACGGCGCACAGCTGGATGGCCTCGCGCAGGTCGCTGCGGGCTTTGGTGACCAGGCTGCCGTATTTTTTTTCGTAATCGCCGTTGTAGAAGCTGGTGCGGTTAACGGCGCCGTACAAGGCGGTGCCCTGAAGGAAAGGCAGGCCCCTGTCGCGGGCATACAACAGGCGGGCCTGGGGGTCGGAAACGGACAGGTCCGGGTCATCCTTCTGCACATTGTGGCAACTGGTGCAGACGAAGTGCTTGCTCTGTTTGCCGGTGCGCCCGCCATTGGGCTTATCAGCAAAGCCGGTGAGGACCAAAGCCCGCCCCCGCTCTGCGGAGATACCTTCGACGGTGGTATCCGGCTGGTGTTTTGCCGGCTCGTCGCCGAGTTGTTCCAGCACTTCGGCGACCGGTTTGTCCTCATCCGCCAGATAAGGCGCCGGCTGCAAGCTTAGAAAAACCGTAGCGGACAACATCAGGCTGAAAAAAAGGGCTGCTTGCTTCATTTGATTGTTTATTTGTAACTGAACCGGACGTTTTATGCCACGAAAGCACCAAACCACAAAATCCCACCAAATTTGGTGCGGATTTCGTGTTTCGGTGTTTTTGTGGCGAGAAAACTGGTAAGAATAGCAATCCAGCTAAATAGGTACGTTTATTTCACAAATTAAACACCCGGGAAATCGTAAACCCAAGGCGGAATTCCCCCTCCATCCAGTTGCTGGTGGTATAGGGGATGTAATCCGTCTCCATGATGCCGGTGGCGTTGGTGAAGTTGACCTGGAAGAGGTGCCCCCCGGTGTCGATCTCCAGGCCCAGGCCGATGGCCGGGTAAAAGCCGTTGTCCGTCGTGCGGCGCTCGGAAAAGGGCACGGTGACGTCGGCGATGATGCCGAAGACCCGGCTGAGCTGCACCCTGGCGGCGGCGCCCACACTGAACAGGCCGTTCTCGTCCTCGAAAGGCACCAGGTTGCGGTGGGTGTAGCCCGGCGCCAGCTGCAGGGAAAGGCCGTCCGAGAACTTCCGCCCGAAAAGCAACTGGCCGGTAAAGGCCATGCGGTGGGAAAAGTCGGGAAAGCTGCGCAACACATCCGGGTTGCCTTCAATCCGTTGGGAAGTGGAAACAGAACCGACCCCAAGCACAGTAAGGGTTATTGGCGCTCCCTCCCCTTCCTTCTGGCGGATCAGCCGGTACTTAAATACGCCGTTGACCAGCTGCCGCAGCCCCGCCTGCCCCTGGGGCATGGCGCCGGCGCCCTTGGTGCGGTAAACGCCGGCAGTGAAATTATCCGTAAAGCCGTACTCCGCCCCGATCATGACGTCGGTGGCGTTCTCCAGGCCGTAAAAGGTGGGCCATCCGCCGTTGTCGCCAAACATATCCCCGAACCGGTGGCCGATGCGGACGTCGAGGCGGCGCTTCGCCAGCGTCTCCACGCTTTGGATATTGACGACCCTCGAATCTTTAAATGTCTGATAGGTATATTCCTGAGCGCCCAAACTGCTGCCTGCCAGCAGGGCGAAGAAGTAGATGGCTGCCTGTCTGACGCCGGACAGGAATGGCCGGGGCGGTGTGCAGCCTGCCCCGTACCCGAAGGGTCGGGGGTGTACCGGCAGGCGGCCCCATCTTTGCATAATTAGTAATTGTTTCATTATGATATTTTTACCGGCTCAACCGGGGAAATTCGGGCCATGTATACTGTTGTAACCCTGCATCAGCCCTGTCCTGCCTATCCTGTCATCCTGTCTATCCTGTCCATCCTTTCTGCAAAACGCACCACTTGAAAGTGGTACGTCCTGTTAATCCTGTCATTATTTCTCCGGGAAGCTATTCTCCAGCCAGCACTGGACCAGCTCAAACTCTGCCTGGCTGAGCTCCTTCGGGCGCCCCTCGGGCGAGAAAGCGGGCGGCATCCCCAGGTTAGGGTCTCCCCGCAGGTCGACGACCTTCTCTTTGAAACGGCCCGACTGCACCACGCCGACCAAGCCTCCGTAGGTCGTATATACCCCCGGCGCAGAACCGTCGAGGTGGCAGCCGCTGTAAGCGCAGGAGTTGTCGACGATGGCTTTGATGGACCCCTCGTAGGTGGGGATGGAATCCATGCAGGACTCCGGCAGCATCGGCTCCGGCAACTGGTCGTTTAGGCAGGAGGGGGTTAAAACAGCAAGAAAAAACCCGGCGCACAGCACCCAGGCAAACATTTGCTTATTCATTATAAAAGATTGTTCAGAGCTTGTCGTCTATCCATTACGGAAGCGGGCAGGCATGGTTGCTTTGGCCATTGCCTTTTTTCTCTTATTTTTAACCAGACTAATTAGAGCTATTTGCCCATCCTTTGAACCAAGATGGGGGGCGAGATGTATTATACTGACGAATGCCTGGCTTTACCGGCAATGCCGGTATATGCTCAGCATAGATTGTTCCGTAAACATTAATTTTGTCAAAAAAACAAAGATCAATATGTACCCAGTTGAACTGACGGCGCCAATGGCCCAGGACCTGACTCAGTACGGTTTCGAAAGCCTGAAAACGGCGGAACAAGTGGATAAAGCCCTCGACAACGCCGAAGGCACGGTGATGGTAGTGGTCAATTCCGTCTGCGGATGCGCCGCCGCCAACGCCCGCCCGGGCGCCAAGCTGGCCATCCAGCACGAAAAGAAGCCCGGCCGTTTGGTGACGGTATTCGCCGGCGTCGACCAGGAGGCTACCAGCCGGGCGCGCGAATATATGCTCCCCTACCCTCCCTCCTCGCCTTCCATCGCTCTTTTCAAGGATGGAAAGCTGGTGCATTTCCTGGAGCGCCACCACATCGAAGGGCGGTCAGCCGAAATCATCGCCGCCAACCTGAAAATGGCCTTCGACCGCTATTGTTAATGCTATTGCCGGTTTTTTGTTGCTGCGCGGGCTGTATCCGGGGCAACAAAAAACCGGCAATGCCACGCAGGATAACCGACCCGGGCAGCGCCCCCGTTCTCGGGGCACCTGATCTCCCGGGCATCAGCAACAACCAATAACTTCGGCTACCTGCGGCAGCCATAATAACCTGCCTGCAACCTCGTCAGGCATACACCGGTCCGGTTTACCGCACCAGGTGCAGGTAATTGGATGTCCTCATCTTTCCGCTCTGATCTTCCATGCCATCCCAGCTCGTGCCGTCCACGAACCAGGCGCGATGTACCTTCCAGACGTAAACGCCGCCCGGCAGCGGCTCCCCCCGGAAGGTTCCGTCCCACTCTCCCGTAGGTATCCCCTCCGCATCCAGCTCTGTCGATTCCCAGACCAGTTCCCCGTTTCTGGCGTATACGGCGATGTGGTATTCTTCCAGCCCGATGCCCTTGGGCCTGAATACGGTGTTCTCCGGATGAACGCGGTTTTCCGGCTCCAGAATATTGGGAATATACAAGCCGGTCAGCGTTTCCAGCTCGATCAGGGCCCGCGCCGTGTCGGAACAACCATACATGTTGGACACTACGTGAACCACGTCTTTATCGAACCGGGATAAATAACGGTGGACCGGGTCGCGCTCTTCGGAAGTATTGCCATCGTCGAAATCCCACCAGAAGACGGAAGCGTCGGGGCTGGAATCGTCCGTGAAGGCATAGGTGCTGGGCGGCTCGTTGTCCAGCTTGTCATAAAAGAAGGCAGCCACCGGCGTGGGAAAAACCCGGATGATGTCTTCCAATGTCAACGTATCCATACACCCGCTGCTGTTGCCGGCAATGAGGGATACGCTGTAGAACCCGGTGTCTACGTAAACGTGGCTGCCGGCGAAGCTGTTGTCCGTCGCCCCGTCCCCGTACAGCCAGGTTACGAACTCGGTATTTTCGGACAGGTTCTCAAAAGCGACGGCAAACTCCTGGCAACCTACGGAATCCAGAGGGGCAAAGGCCGCCACCGGCGCTTCGTAAAGCGTGAGTTCCTGCACGGCGGTGTCGGCGCACAAAAACTGGTTCTGCGCGATCAGCTGAATGCCGTACGTCCCGGCCTCAGTAAATTCCACGCAGGGGTTGGTAGCGATCGAGGTGCCCGTGCCATAATCCCAACTGTAACCCGCCGCCCCGGCCGACATATTCAACAGGCAGACATCCTGCGGAAGCCCGCAGGGATCGTCGTGCTGAATGTCAAAGGCGGCTTCCGGCACCGGGTAGACGTCGATGAGGGAGAACAGGGTGTCATGGCTGCAACCAAAGATGTCGGTCGCCGTGAGCCGGATTTCGAACCGGCCGCTCTGGGTATAAGTATAAGGCGGCGGGTTCTCCCCAACCAGCGAATTGCCGTCGCCCAGGTCCCAAACGAAATATTCTGCGTTGTCCGTCAGGTTGGTGAGCTGGACCTCCAAAGGCGGGCATCCGAATGTGGGGCCTGCGTCAAAGGCGGCGGTCGGCAGGGGCCGGATATCAATGTCCCGCTCGTAGGTGTTGGGGCAACCGGTATTTTCGGAATAGGCGGTGAGCCGGACGGTATAGGCCCCCGGCGCTTCATAAAAATGTACGGGGTTGGTGGCGGTAGAGGTGTTCCCGTCACCAAATTCCCAGAAAATACCGTTCACGTCAATGGATGTATTGGTGAAGCGGACCGAGTCATTCGTACAGGTAACCGGCGGGACATCAAAGGACACCTCTGGCGCGGGGAAGACGGTAATGTCCAGCGACATGCTGTCCCGGGCGCATCCGTTGTCAGCCACCAGCGTTACCGTGTAAATCGTAATGGTATCGCCCAGGGCTTCGAAGACGTAGGTGGTGTCTTCTGCATTACTGGTATTGATCTCCTCGCCGCTCTCGAAGAACCAGTTGTAGGTGATGGCCGAATCCGGAGAGGTGGAGTTGGAGAAGTTGACCTCTAGGGGCTCGCAGCCCTCATTGGCGTCCACGCTGAAAAAGGCGCGGACGAAATTGGGCTTGACCAGTATGTCCTGCTTCAGGCTGTCCACTCCGCATTCGTTGAAGGCGTAAAGGGTGACGGTATAGATAACGTTCAGCGAATCTTCCGCCAGGTACACCTGGTCGGGAGGGATGGAATCAGTGGAGGTTATTCCATTGCCCAGGTCCCAAAGGAAGGAATCCGGGTTGCCCAGGGTAAAGTTGTTGAACGCCACATCCAGAGGGGAGCAGCCGGAATACTGGCTGGCTATAAAATCGGGCAGAGGCTGGGGGAACACCAGCACGGAATCGGTAAAGGCGTCCACCCCGCAGTGGTTCTGCACCGTCAGCGTGATATAATAGGTCGTATCCCGCGTACCCTGATCATAGAAGATCGTCCCCGGCTGTTCCAGGTTGCTCACCTGGCCGTCGTAGCCGAAGTCCCATTGGTATTCCACATACTCATAACCAACGCTCGTATTGGTAAAAGTGACCGGCAGGATGGCGCAGCCCATGGTGGTGTCCATCACAAAGGACGCTTCCGGAGGGCCGGAGACAAATACCTCCAACGAGGTGGAATCGGTACATCCTTCCTGCGAGGTGGCGATCAGCTTGATCTCAAACCAGCCCGTATCGGTAAACGTGTGGGTCGGCTCGGCATCCGTGTACATGCTGCCGTCGCTGATGAACCACTCGTAACTGAACCCTCCGGTGGTGGTGTTCCGGAAGGTCACGGGCACGTCGACGCACAGGCTGTCCACTCCGCCGATCCCGGGCACGGGCAACGCATAGACGGTAATCAGGAAGGTATCGGCGCCGATGCACTCCGTCCCCGGTTCCTGGTAATAATAAACGATCGCCACGGTGACATCCTGCGGACCGCCTACTTCCTGCGGGCAGAATACGCCGGCGGAATCCGTTATGCCGGGGCCGACATACCAGCCGTTCTCCAGGGAGGCCGGCATGCCGTTCTGCAGGAGCAGGCAGTCGTCCGAAGCACAGAACTCCAGGTCCGGCCCGGCGTCGACGTAGCTGGGGTCGGCAACGTAAATGTCCTTGTCCTCCGAAGCGAAACACTCGCCATCGACAAAATTGTAGGTTACCGTCACCGTTTGGCCACCGGGGAAGCCGGAAGGATCGAACAGGCCGGCGCTGTCGATGCCGGGGCCGGTCCAGAAACCTCCGGGAGGCTGGGCCGGGGGCAGCTCGAAGACGCCGTCGTAAATGCAGATGGTATCGGTGGGCCCAAGGATGATTTCTGGAATGGTGTCGATGACGAAGGTATCCCTGGCGGTGAAGGCGCCGCAGGCGTTGAAGGCCGTTACGGCGTAAATATAGGTGCCTGCCCCGGAGTACATAATGCCGGCAGGGTAAAGATCAGTCAACGTTTCCGGCATTCCCATCGGGAAAGACCATCTTACGCTGTCTATCCTGTAGCCATTATAATTTACGCCCGGCGCAATCAGGGCATTTTCACAAAAATCACCCACCCCTTCCAGGCTTACTACCGGAGAGGCCATGACCTGGACGGTATCCTGCCAGGCCGCCTCCTCGCAAACGCCGTTGAATACTCTTTGTTTGATAATATACACGCCGGTGTCCGGAAATACAAAAGTGGGGTTCTCCGCCACCGGGTCGAAGGTGACGTTGCCGGCGAAAGGCCCATCTACCGTCCATTCAAAACTGAGGCTGTCGCCAAGGGTCAGGTTGTTGACCGTTACGGTAAACGGCACCTCACAACTGAAATCCTCGCTCAATTCGGCATCTACAACAATAGGTTCCAGGATGGAAACGGTTTGAACCGCCGTATCGGCGCCGCAACCGTTATAGGCAATGATCATTACCTCAAAATTGCCGGTTGCCGGAATGGTGATGGGACCAGGGGCCCATGCATCCGAGGTAGTTACCGGCAACGTGATATTCGGGAATATCCAGCGTATGGAATCGATGAATGCCGTATCGCTGTACGTCGCTACCGGGGTAAAAGTGGCTTCTTCACAGAAGGTTCCGATAGGCGCTAAGGCCACTTCCGGCGGCTCGCTGACCCGAACCGGGAAGCTCTGCTCCAGGCTCTCGCAAACGGGATTGCCGACCACAACGCTGATGGTGTAATTGCCACTGGGCACATCGAACACGAATGTGGGGCTCGGGCTGTCCGGGTCCAGGATGGATATGCCGGCAGGAGCTGCCCAGCTGTAGGACAGGCTGTCCCCTGTAGAATTGTTCACCACCCCAAGACTATCCAGCCGGCAAACAAAATTCGTGTCCAGGCTAATGTCCAGCGACGGAGCTGCCAGCAGGGCGAACGGCTCCGTGGCCACAGAGCTGCCGCAGCCGTTGTACGCCGTCACCGACAAGGTATAATTGCCCGGGGTGCCGATGCTGATGCCTGTAGGATAGAATTCCACAGAGGCAAAAATTATGCCGCCCTGCCCGTCGACGACCTCCCAGCGCACCGAGTCGAGGAACGCATCCGGGATGCCGTAGGATATATCCGGCGTGAACGTGATTTGCTCGCAGGTGTCCGGCACTTCGCCCAGCGTGACAACCGGCGGCTCGCTGACCCGCACCAGCGTGTCCCAGCTTACCCCGGCGCACACCGCGTTGCTCACCACCACGCTCAGGGTATAGTCCCCGACGCCGCTGTCGAACGTGATGGTGGGCGAAGCCGACGTGTCCGTCGCGATGGTTACGCTGCCCGGCCCGTCCACCGTCCAGGCGTATTGCAGCGCGTCCCCGCCCGAGCTGTCCGTCACCGTGACGGAGCTGCCCACGCACACGAAGTTGGTGTCGATGGCAAACTGCGGGCTGGGGCCTTCCAGCAGGGCGAATGTTTCCATAGCCACAGAGCTGCCGCAGCCGTTGTACGCCGTCACCGACAAGGTATAATTGCCCGGGGTGCCGATGCTGATGCCTGTAGGATAGAATTCCACAGAGGCAAAAATTATGCCGCCCTGCCCGTCGACGACCTCCCAGCGCACCGAGTCGATAAAGCTGTCCGGGATGCCGTAGGCTATGTCCGGCGTGAACGTGATTTGCTCGCAGGTGTCCGGCACTTCGCCCAGCGTGACGGCCGGCGGCTCGCTCACCCGCACCAGCGTGTCCCAGCTTACCCCGGCGCACACCGCGTTGCTTACCACCACGCTCAGGGTATAGTCCCCGATGCCGCTGTCGAACGTGATGGTGGGCGAAGCCGACGTGTCCGTCGCGATGGTTACGCTGCCCGGCCCGCTTACCGTCCAGGCGTATTGCAGCGCGTCCCCGCCCGAGCTGTCCGTCACCGTGACGGAGCTGCCCACGCACACGAAGTTGGTGTCGACCGCGAACTGCGGGCTGGGGCCTTCCAGCAGGGCGAACGGCTCCGTGGCCACAGAGCTGCCGCAGCCGTTGTAGGCCGTCACCGACAAGGTATAATTGCCCGGGGTGCCGACCGTAATATCCACAGGGTAGAAGTCGCCGGAGGCAAAAATTATGTCGCCCTGCCCGTCAACGACCTCCCAGCGCACCGAGTCGATAAAGCTGTCCGGGATGCCGTAGGTTATGTCCGGCGTGAACGTGATTTGCTCGCAGGTGTCCGGCACTTCGCCCAGGGCGGCAACCGGCGGCTGGCTGACCCGCACCAGCGTGTCCCAGCTTACCCCGGCGCACTCGGCGTTGCTCACCACTACGCTTAGGATGTAGTCCCCGATGCCGCTGTCGAACGTGATTACCGGCGAAGCCGACGTGTCCGTCGCGATGGTTACGCTGCCCGGCCCGCTTACCGTCCAGGCGTATTGCAGCGCGTCCCCGCCCGAGCTGTCCGTCACCGTGACGGAGCTGCCCACGCACACGAAGTTGGTGTCGATGGCAAACTGCGGGCTGGGGCCTTCCAGCAGGGCGAACGGCTCTGTAGCCACAGAGCTGCCGCAGCCGTTGTAGGCCGTCACCGACAAGGTATAATTGCCCGGGGTGCCGATGCTGATGCCTGTAGGATAGAATTCCACAGAGGCAAAAACTATGTCCCCCTGCCCGTCGACGACCTCCCAGCGCACCGAGTCGATAAAGCTGTCCGGGATGCCGTAGGCGATTTCCGGCGTGAACGTGATTTGCTCGCAGGTGTCCGGCACTTCGCCCAGCGTGACAACCGGCGGCTCGCTCACCCGCACCAGCGTGTCCCAGCTTACCCCGGCGCACTCGGCGTTGCTTACCACTACGCTCAGGGCGTAGTCCCCGATCCCGCTGTCGAACGTGATGGTGGGCGAAGCCGAGGTGTCCGTCGCGATGGTTACGCTGCCCGGCCCGTCCACCGTCCAGGCGTATTGCAGCGCGTCCCCGCCCGAGCTGTCCGTCACCGTGACGGAGCTGCCCACGCACACGAAGTTGGTGTCGATCGCAAACTGCGGGCTGGGGCCTTCCAGCAGGGCAAATGCCTCGCTGGCCACAGAGCTGCCGCAGCCGTTGTAGGCCGTCACCGACAAGGCGTAACTGCCCGGGGTGCCGATGCTGATATCCGCAGGGTAGAAATCGCCGGAGGCAAAAACTATGTCGCCCTGCCCGTCGACGACCTCCCAGCGCACCGAGTCGATAAAGCTGTCCGGGATGCCGTAGGTTATGTCCGGCGTGAACGTGATTTGCTCGCAGGTGTCCGGCACTTCGCCCAGCGTGGCAACCGGCGGCTGGCTGACCCGCACCAGCGTGTCCCAGCTTACCCCGGCGCACTCGGCGTTGCTTACCACCACGCTCAGGGTATAGTCCCCGATGCCGCTGTCGAACGTGATTACCGGCGAAGCCGACGTGTCCGTCGCGATGGTTACGCTGCCCGGCCCGCTTACCGTCCAGGCGTATTGCAGCGCGTCCCCGCCCGAGCTGTCCGTCACCGTGACGGAGCTGCCCACGCACACGAAGTTGGTGTCGATCGCAAACTGCGGGCTGGGGCCTTCCAGCAGGGCGAACGGCTCCATGGCCGACGAGCTGCCGCAACCGTTGTAGGCCGTCACCGACAAGGCGTAACTGCCCGGGGTGCCGATGCTGATATCCGCAGGGTAGAAATCGCCGGAGGCAAAAACTATGTCGCCCTGCCCGTCGACGACCTCCCAGCGCACCGAGTCGATAAAGCTGTCCGGGATGCCGTAGGCGATGTCCGGCGTGAACGTGACCTGCTCGCAGGCGTCCGGCACTTCGCCCAGCGTGACAACCGGCGGCTCGCTCACCCGCACCAGCGTGTCCCAGCTTACCCCGGCGCACTCGGCGTTGCTTACCACCACGCTTAGGGCGTAGTCCCCGATGCCGCTGTCGAACGTGATTACCGGCGAAGCCGACGTGGGCGTCGTTATCGTCGCGCTGCCCGGCCCGCTTACCGTCCAGGCGTATTGCAGCGCGTCCCCGCCCGAGCTGTCCGTCACCGTGACGGAGCTGCCCACGCACACGAAGTTGGTGTCGATGGCAAACTGCGGGCTGGGGCCTTCCAGCAGGGCGAACGGCTCCGTGGCCACAGAGCTGCCGCAGCCGTTGTACGCCGTCACCGACAAGGTATAATTGCCCGGAGTGCCGACCGTAATATCCACAGGGTAGAAATCGCCGGAGGCAAAAATTATGTCCCCCTGCCCGTCGACGACCTCCCAGCGCACCGAGTCGATAAAGCTGTCCGGGATGCCGTAGGCGATGTCCGGCGTGAACGTGGCCTGCTCGCAGGTGTCCGGCACTTCGCCCAGCGTGACAACCGGCGGCTCGCTCACCCGCACCAGCGTGTCCCAGCTTACCCCGGCGCACTCGGCGTTGCTCACCACCACGCTCAGGGCGTAGTCCCCGATGCCGCTGTCGAAGGTGATGGTGGGCGAGCGCAGACGTGTCCGTCGCGATGGTTACGCTGCCCGGCCCGCTTACCGTCCAGGCATATTGCAGCGCGTCTCCGCCCGAGCTGTCCGTCACCGTGACGGAGTTGCCCACGCACACGAAGTTGGTGTCGACCGCGAACTGCGGGCTGGGGCCTTCCAGCAGGGCGAACGGCTCCATACCGAGAGCTGCCGCAGCCGTTGTACGCCGTCACCGACAAGGCGTAACTGCCCGGGGTGCCGATGCTGATATCCGCAGGGTAGAAATCGCCGGAGGCAAAAACTATGTCGCCCTGCCCGTCGACGACCTCCCAGCGCACCGAGTCGATAAAGCTGTCCGGGATGCCGTAGGCGATGTCCGGCGTAAACGTGACCTGCTCGCAGGCGTCCGGCACTTCGCCCAGCGTGACAACCGGCGGCTCGCTCACCCGCACCAGCGTGTCCCAGCTTACCCCGGCGCACTCGGCGTTGCTCACCACCACGCTCAGGGCGTAGTCCCCGATGCCGCTGTCGAAGGTGATGGTGGGCGAGGCAGACGTGTCCGTCGCGATGGTTACGCTGCCCGGCCCGCTTACCGTCCAGGCGTATTGCAGCGCGTCCCCGCCCGAGCTGTCCGTCACCGTGACGGAGCTGCCCACGCACACGAAGTTGGTGTCGACCGCGAACTGCGGGCTGGGGCCTTCCAGCAGGGCGAACGGCTCCGTGGCCACAGAGCTGCCGCAGCCGTTGTAGGCCGTCACCGACAAGGTATAATTGCCCGGGGTGCCGACCGTAATATCCACAGGGTAGAAGTCGCCGGAGGCAAAAATTATGTCGCCCTGCCCGTCAACGACCTCCCAGCGCACCGAGTCGATAAAGCTGTCCGGGATGCCGTAGGCGATTTCCGGCGTGAACGTGGCCTGCTCGCAGGTGTCCGGCACTTCGCCCAGCGTGGCAACCGGCGGCTGGCTGACCCGCACCAGCGTGTCCCAGCTTACCCCGGCGCACTCGGCGTTGCTCACCACTACGCTTAGGATGTAGTCCCCGATGCCGCTGTCGAACGTGATTACCGGCGAAGCCGACGTGTCCGTCGCGATGGTTACGCTGCCCGGCCCGCTTACCGTCCAGGCGTATTGCAGCGCGTCCCCGCCCGAGCTGTCCGTCACCGTGACGGAGCTGCCCACGCACACGAAGTTGGTGTCGATGGCAAACTGCGGGCTGGGGCCTTCCAGCAGGGCGAACAGCTCCGTGGCCACAGAGCTGCCGCAGCCGTTGTACGCCGTCACCGACAAGGTATAATTGCCCGGGGTGCCGATGCTGATGCCTGTAGGATAGAATTCCACAGAGGCAAAAACTATGTCCCCCTGCCCGTCGACGACCTCCCAGCGCACCGAGTCGATAAAGCTGTCCGGGATGCCGTAGGCGATTTCCGGCGTGAACGTGATTTGCTCGCAGGTGTCCGGCACTTCGCCCAGCGCGGCAACCGGCGGCTCGCTCACCCGCACCAGCGTGTCCCAGCTTACCCCGGCGCACTCGGCGTTGCTTACCACCACGCTCAGGGTATAGTCCCCGATGCCGCTGTCGAAGGTGATGGTGGGAGAGGCAGAGGTGGACGTCGTTATCGTCGCGCTGCCCGGGCCCGTCACCGTCCAAAGGTATTCCAGGTTGTCCCCGCCCGAGCTGTCCGTCACCGCAATGGAGTTGCCCACGCACACGAAGTTGGTGTCGATGGCAAACTGCGGCCTGGGGCCTTCCAGCAGGGCAAATGCCTCGCTGGCCACAGAGCTGCCGCAGCCGTTGTAGGCCGTCACCGACAAGACGTAATTGCCCGGGGTGCCGACCGTAATATCCACAGGGTAGAAATCGCCGGAGGCAAAAATTATGTCCCCCTGCCCGTCGACGACCTCCCAGCGCACCGAGTCGATAAAGCTGTCCGGGATGCCGTAGGCGATTTCCGGCGTGAACGTGGCCTGCTCGCAGGTGTCCGGCACTTCGCCCAGCGTGGCAACCGGCGGCTCGCTGACCCGCACCAGCGTGTCCCAGCTTACCCCGGCGCACTCGGCGTTGCTTACAACCACGCTCAGGGTATAGTCCCCGATGCCGCTGTCGAAGGTGATGGTGGGAGAGGCAGAGGTGGGCGTCGTTATCGTCGCGCTGCCCGGGCCCGTCACCGTCCAAAGGTATTCCAGGTTGTCCCCGCCCGAGCTGTCCGTCACCGTGACGGAGCTGCCCACGCACACGAAGTTGGTGTCGATGGCAAACTGCGGCCTGGGGCCTTCCAGCAGGGCAAATGCCTCGCTGGCCACAGAGCTGCCGCAGCCGTTGTAGGCCGTCACCGACAAGGCGTAACTGCCCGGGGTGCCGATGCTGATATCCGCAGGGTAGAAATCGCCGGAGGCAAAAACTATGTCGCCCTGCCCGTCGACGACCTCCCAGCGCACCGAGTCGATAAAGCTGTCCGGGATGCCGTAGGCGATGTCCGGCGTAAACGTGACCTGCTCGCAGGTGTCCGGCACTTCGCCCAGCGTGACAACCGGCGGCTCGCTCACCCGCACCAGCGTGTCCCAGCTTACCCCGGCGCACTCGGCGTTGCTTACCACCACGCTACACCACACGCTCAGGGCGTAGTCCCCGATGCCGCTGTCGAACGTGATTACCGGCGAAGCCGACGTGTCCGTCGCTATCGTCGCGCTGCCCGGCCCGTCACCGTCCAGGCGTATTGCAGCGCGTCTCCGCCCGAGCTGTCCGTCACCGTGACGGAGCTGCCCACGCACACGAAGTTGGTGTCGATGGCAAACTGCGGGCTGGGGCCTTCCAGCAGGGCAAATGCCTCGCCCGCTGTACCACAGAGCTGCCGCAGCCGTTGTACGCCGTCACCGACAAGGCGTAACTGCCCGCGCCAGTTATGGTTATCGGGCCGGGCTGCAAGTCCGCAGAAGCATAAACCGTGGCGCCCGCGCCGTCGGTGATTTCCCAGCGCACCGAGTCGAGGAACGCGTCCGGGATGCCGTAGGTTATGTCCGGCGTGAACGTAACCTGCTCGCAGGCGTCCGGCACTTCGCCTAGCGTGACAACCGGCGGCTCGCTCACCCGCACCAGCGTGTCCCAGCTTACCCCGGCGCACTCGGCGTTGCTCACCACCACGCTCAGGGTATAGTCCCCGATGCCGTTGTCGAAGGTGATGGTGGGAGAGGCAGAGGTGGGCGTCGTTATCGTCGCGCTGCCCGGGCCCGTCACCGTCCAAAGGTATTCCAGGTTGTCCCCGCCCGAGCTGTCCGTCACCGCAATGGAGTTGCCCACGCATACGAAGTTGGTGTCGATGGCAAACTGCGGGCTGGGGCCTTCCAGCAGGGCGAACGGCTCCGTGGCCACAGAGCTGCCGCAGCCGTTGTACGCCGTCACCGACAAGGCGTAACTGCCCGCGCCCGTTATGGTTATCGGGCCGGGCTGCAAGTCCGCAGAAGCATACACCGTGGCGCCCGTGCCGTCGGTGATTTCCCAGCGCACCGAGTCGAGGAACGCGCCCGGGATGCCGTAGGTTATGTCCGGCGTGAACGTCACCTGCTCGCAGGCGTCCGGCACTTCGCCCAGCGTGGCAACCGGCGGCTCGCTCACCCGGACCAGCGTGTCCCAGCTTACCCCGGCGCACTCGGCGTTGCTTACAACCACGCTCAGGGTATAGTCCCCGATGCCGCTGTCGAAGGTGATGGTGGGGGAGAGGCAGAGGTGGGCGTCGTTATCGTCGCGCTGCCAGGCCCGTCACCGTCCAAAGGTATTCCAGGTTGTCCCCGCCCGAGCTGTCCGTCACCGCAATGGAGTTGCCCACGCACACGAAGTTGGTGTCGATGGCAAACTGCGGGCTGGGGCCTTCCAGCAGGGCAAATGCCTCGCTGGCCACAGAGCTGCCGCAGCCGTTGTACGCCGTCACCGACAAGGCGTAACTGCCCGCGCCCGTTATGGTTATCGGGCCGGGCTGCAAGTCCGCAGAAGCATACACCGTGGCGCCCGTGCCGTCGGTGATTTCCCAGCGCACCGAGTCGAGGAACGCGTCCGGGATGCCGTAGGTTATGTCCGGCGTGAACGTAACCTGCTCGCAGGCGTCCGGCACTTCGCCTAGCGTGACAACCGGCGGCTCGCTCACCCGGACCAGGGTGTCCCAGCTTACCCCGGCGCACTCGGCGTTGCTTACAACCACGCTCAGGGTATAGTCCCCGATGCCGCTGTCGAAGGTGATGGTGGGCGAGGCAGAGGTGGGCGTCGTTATCGTCGCGCTGCCCGGGCCCGTCACCGTCCAAAGGTATTCCAGGTTGTCCCCGCCCGAGCTGTCCGTCACCGCAATGGAGTTGCCCACGCACACGAAGTTGGTGTCGATGGCAAACTGCGGGCTGGGGCCTTCCAGCAGGGCGAACGGCTCCGTGGCTACAGAGCTGCCGCAGCCGTTGTACGCCGTCACCGACAAGGCGTAACTGCCCGCGCCCGTTATGGTTATCGGGCCGGGCTGCAAGTCCGCAGAAGTATAAACTGTAGTGCCCGTGCCGTCGGTGATTTCCCAGCGCACCGAGTCGAGGAACGCGTCCGGGATGCCGTAGGTTATGTCCGGCGTGAACGTAACCTGCTCGCAGGCGTCCGGCACTTCGCCTAGCGTGACAACCGGCGGCTCGCTCACCCGGACCAGGGTGTCCCAGCTTACCCCGGCGCACTCGGCGTTGCTTACAACCACGCTCAGGGTATAGTCCCCGATGCCGCTGTCGAAGGTGATGGTGGGCGAGGCAGAGGTGGGCGTCGTTATCGTCGCGCTGCCCGGGCCCGTCACCGTCCAAAGGTATTCCAGGTTGTCCCCGCCCGAGCTGTCCGTCACCGCAATGGAGTTGCCCACGCACACGAAGTTGGTGTCGATGGCAAACTGCGGGCTGGGGCCTTCCAGCAGGGCAAATGCCTCGCTGGCCACAGAGCTGCCGCAGCCGTTGTACGCCGTCACCGACAAGGCGTAACTGCCCGCGCCCGTTATGGTTATCGGGCCGGGCTGCAAGTCCGCAGAAGCATACACCGTGGCGCCCGTGCCGTCGGTGATTTCCCAGCGCACCGAGTCGAGGAACGCGTCCGGGATGCCGTAGGATACCTGCGGAGCGAAGATCGCCTGTTCGCAATCATCGTTAACCGGGCCCAGGGTGACGGCCGGCGGGGTACTGACCCGCACCGGGAATACCCGTTCCAGGCTATCGCAAACAGGGTTACCCACAACCACCCGGATCTCGTAGTCGCCGATGCCGGCGTTAGCAAAGTCAAAAGTTGGCGCCGGGGAATCCGGGTCTATAATGGTTACTGCATTGGGCGTAGCTGTCCAGAAGTAGGTCAGGTCGTCGCCGGTAGAGTTATTGATCGCGCTGATGGTTCCCCCGGTGCAAACAAAACCGGCTTCCAGGGCAATGTCGAGTTCGGGGCCTTCCAGGACGCGGAACTCCTCGGTATCCGTACCGGTTCCGCAGGCATTGGTTGCCATCAGGGTGATGGTGTGCAAGCCGGTTCCGAAGCTGACGCTACCAGGATTGGCGGTATTGGCAGAAGTGGGCGTGCCGGTTGGAAAGGACCAGGAATAGGACTGTATGGGAGCATCGCAGCCCAGCCCGGTGAAGGTGGGCGTCAGGATGGCATTGTCGCAAAATTCGCCGATAGAATCGATTACGACCTGCGGGGGTTCTCCCACGACGACGGTTTGCATGCTCGTCACGGTATTGCACGGGTTGGAGACTTCCAGGATGATCTCGTAAGTACCCGACCTCAGAAAGCGGAAAGTTGCGTTGACAGAATTGGAGTCGCTGGAGACGAATTCGAAGACGCCGGCATCCTGGTGGCACTCGGCGCCGGCAAAGTTCACCCGCCAGGTGTAATCCGCCGCCTCACAGTTGCCCAGGGTGTTCGATGTATTAACGGCGGCGACTTCGAGATTGACACAGCCCACCGTATTGTCGAGCGTAAAGGAGGAAACCGGCGAGTCCAGCACGCAGACCTGCACCATGCTGCTGTCCTCACACATATTGGCGTCCTGGAAATGGTAAGTCACGGTATAAACGCCGGAATTTGGAGCGTTAAACAATCCGGAAGGGCTAATGACGCCGGGGCCCGTCCAGAATCCCGTGCCCCCGTTTCCATCTGCCGGCGTACCGGCCAACTGGAGGCTTTCGCCGGCGCAAACCGTTTGCTCCTCTCCGGCATCGACCACAGGAAGGGGGTGCACGATAACCGTGGCTGTATCATAATTGACACAATCGTTGGCGTCGGTTCCCGTAACGACGTAGTCGAAGCTGCCGGCCATATCCGGAGTGACGACGACCTGAGCGCCGGTAGCCATATTCAGATAAGTGGAGGGCGACCACTGGTAGGCCTGGGCGCCGCTGGCGGCCAGAACCGCCGACTGGCCGATACACACTTCCGCCGGGTCGGGGTTGATCGCCACCGGCGGCAGGTCGTAGACGACGGCCATAACCGAAGTATCGTTAACGCAGCCGGAGACGATATCGGTGACGGTCAGGAAGTACTCGCCGGAGTTCAGCGTGGTAGCGTTGGGGATGGAGGGGTCCTGTTCGTCGGACACGAAGCCGTTGGGGCCCGTCCAAGAAAAGGTTAAGCCGTCGGCATTGGTGAGCGTAAACTCCAGGGTATTGCCGGTACAGATGGGGCTGTTGGAAGCAATATCCGGTATTTCGGGAGAAGGATAGATGATGAAACTCCGCGTGGCGGTTGTCATCCCGCAGACGTTGTTGGTGACGAGGGTAACGGTATACGTCTGCGGCACGCCGGTGTTGTTGATGTAGGTAACGGAACCCGGGTTCGTTCCTGAACCGGCAGAGGGGTTGCCGCCCGGAAATTGCCAGGTATAGGAAGGCGGAATGGTATCGTTGCAACTGCTGCTGGCCTGGATGGTTGGCGTGACGACGGCCATGTCACAAAAATTCGGGATGGAGTCGATGAAAGAGACGGGAGCATTGGCGATGGTAACCGTCCGGGAGGCAGTATCAATGCCGCAGCGGTTGTCCACGATCAGAATGACGTCATACACTCCTGGCGATTCGAACTCGAAGACGGGGTTTACAGAGTGTTCGTCGGTATCGTCGGTGAACGACCAGTTGCCGAGGGTGTCGCATTCGCCGCCCTGGAAGAAGACCTGCCAGGTGTAGAGGGTCGTGTCGCAACTTTCGAGGGTATTGGATTCGTTGGAGGCTTCCACGACGTGAGGGAAGCAGCCGAAGTAGCTGTCCAGGGAGAAGGCCGCCTCGGGGATGGGGACGACGCAGATGGATTTGGTTAGGGTATCAGGAGGGCAGGAAGACGAAAAAGCAGAACCGTATATTAGCTGGATGTCATATTGTCCATCATTATTGAAGACAACGGTAAACCCTTCCTCTGAACCTGGGGGGAAAGGAGGAGATCCCAAATCACCTGAAATAATCTCGTAATCTACGCCTTCGACACCAGGAGTTACAGACCAAAATGAATTCATTTCATCAGAGCAGGTGCCAGCAGACACAAAAAGCCCATTTACAGATTCATTTGTAACGGTAACCGTGTCGGTTTCGCATACTATCTCCGGATCAATGATAAAATCAGCCATTGGCTCACGGTCCAGAGAAATACTGGTAGTTGAAGACAGGTCGTTACAGGCATTTGCCGAAACCATTGTAATGGTAAACTGGGTTGAGCCAAATTCGCATGGGCTATTTGTGAATTCATACGGGAAAGTTGTCGTGTTAAGAGGATTGGTAAGCTGTGTGGTATCTCCAGACCCATCGTTGACATATATGGTATAGATCGTCCCGGGCGCATCCTGTTCGATAACTTGCTGGTTAAACGCAAAATCAATGGTTGTGGGGACACATTTCAGGGAATTGGCAGGAGTGGAAATACCTCCTGCCGCCGGAGCATTGCCATTGAAAAACGGAAAGGTATCTCTTGCCTGGCACCCCGAATTGTTTTCTACCACATATAGAATATTAAAGATACCTCTATCGTCAAAGGTATGCGTCGTGCTAATAAATGGATTATTAGCGCTGAAAGGGGGAGTTCCATCCCCCCAGTCAATGAAATAAGACTGGTTTCCTGTCGAGCCATTTGCAACGGTAAGCGTATAGGATGGGTCATCCGCTCTGGAGAAGCAATAGGCGAACGGAGGAGATATTAACGGCGTAGTAAGCACTACATCCGGCAGCGCCCCAATACTGATATTCACCGTCTGCGTAACCGTATCCGGTATGCAGTTGCCATTCACGATCAGGGTGACTTCGTAGGAGTAATTGCCCGCCGAATCTTCGAAATACGTGTGTACCGGCATTTGCGCTGTGGAGGTATTGCCGTCCCCGAAACTCCAGTTGTAGTTCAGGGTATCGCTTTGGGCGCCGGGCGTGAAGGTAACGACATTACAGGCGGCGGAAAAAGTAAAATCCGCATTGCAATTCTGCCCATACCCTTTGCCAAACCAGCAGAAAAATCCGATCAGGCAGAAAGCGGTTACTTTTTCCGGGAGGCAACGCATTAGGAGTCTCATGAAGCGTGTTTTAATTGTTTTCGTTTTGTTTTTCAGAACCTGACGGGGCAGTCGCCGTTATAGAGCTCGAACTTGCCCAGTTCCGCCCCGCAGAAGTCGTTCCGGCGGTCTTTGCCGAAGGAGGCGCGGAAGTGCAGTTCGAAGACGCCGAGGGTATTGTCCTGGGTCAGGCCGCCGACGCCGATGTCGTAGGACAGGCCGAGGACGATGCCGCTGGGGCGGTTTTTCCAGGTACGCCCGCGAGAGAAGACGGTGCGCAGGTCCAGCCCGGCGTTGAGGATGAGGCTGGTGGTGTTTTTGGTCAGGAAGTTGCCGTCGAAGAGGTTGTTGGGTGGCGGGGCTTTGTAGTAGCGGGTGTTGCCCTGAAGGAACAGGCCGCTGTAGACGCCTTTGGAGAGGACGTAAGCGCCCAGGGTATAGAGGTTGAAGTTGCCCTGCGCCTGGTGGTCCCAGCGGAACTGCGGCGCCAGGTAGATGGGCTGCTTGTTGCCGGCGAACTGGAAGATCTTCTGGGTGAAGCCGGCGTGCAGGGTAGTGCGCATCGGCAGGTTGAACTCGCCCGCGCCGTCGCGGATGGACTCGTTGGGTTCGTTGACGTTGCTGAAGCTGAAGCCCAGGGTGAAGAGGTTGTCGTTGTACCTGCTTTTTTTGATGTATCCCCGGACCATGATTCCGGCGTTGATGTTCATGAACCAGGCGCTGGACAGGTTGAGGACGGCGGGGTTGCCGACCAGGCCGACGACCGGGTCCAACTGGGAGGAATAGATGAAGTAGTTGCCGTCGAGGTTGCGCTGCAGGAGGCTCACCTGAGCGCCGAGGCGGATGTCGAGGCGCTGCAGGTCGGCCCGGGAATTGCGGCGGGTCAGGGAGTTGCCCAGCTGCACCTCGTTGCTGAAGGCGAAGGAAAAACCCTGGGTTTCCAGGGGCGTATTTCCCGCTTCGTCCTTAAAGGCAGCCAGGCCCAGGCCGAAGTTCAGGCCGTCCAGCTCCCAGATGCAGGGCAGCTGCAGCCCGGTTGACACCAGGTAGGTGCGGTAACTGTCTTTAAAGGTGGACACGTCGCCGTCCGGCAGGCCGAACCATTGGTCTCGGTAGCTCAGCTCTACCGACCCGCCGGGGTCGAAGCCGGCGTAGGCGGGGTTGAGGTACATCCGGCTGGCGTAGAACTGGGAGAAGTAGGGGTCCTGAGCGCCGACAGGGCGGGAAAAAATCAGGATTACTACAAATACAAACAGGTAAAGGTGCTTCATGGCCATTCAGGTGTTCAGGTCATCAATCATATCCGCCCGGCGGGGCAGATAAAAGCAACATTTTTTTGTATCTGACGCTCTCTGATTAGGGCCCTGATCGTGCAGGACTGTCTGGAAAGGGCATGCCTGAAAAGTGGCACGCTCGGCGGCAGGCAATTATTCTGCCGGCAATTCGAATGGGATTACAAGATGATTAACAATGATGCCGTGAAGAAAATAAATATTGCGAACATATACAAACGCCGGACAGGATAATGAAAAAATTTAACATTGCCGTACAAGGAGGGGGAGACGGAAATGGCATTGTTTTCTGGTTGTTACTGATTGGGGGACAGGGAGATATTTCTCGGCCGGGATGATGTGTGGGCAGACAGGATGAACAGGATTAACAAGATTGGGGGGCCACGGGTTTTGGGTAGACAGGATTTACCCTGTGAAATAGCTCCGAGAGAGCTGCCAATTATTTCACAGGGTGAACAGGATTAACAAGATTGGGGGGCACTTCATTCCGGCCGAAACCAGCCCCCTCCCTCAGGGCGCCAGCCGTTCGACCTGCCAGTTGCCGTTTTCATCCAGGCGGTACCGGATGCGGTCGTGCAGGCGGTTGCTCCGGCCCTGCCAGAATTCCACGACGGTGGGTTCCAGCACATAGCCTCCCCAATGAGGGGGCCGGGGCAGGATTTCTGCGCCGGCATACTGCCCGGCCAGTTCTTCCACCCTTTTTTCCAACACTGCTCTGGAGGCGATGGGGGTGCTTTGGGGCGAAGCCCAGGCGCCGACCTGGCTGCCTTTGGGGCGGGATTGGAAATAAGCGGTGGACGACTCGGGGCTGAGCTTGCGGACGGGGCCTTCCACGCGGACCTGCCGCTGCAGTTCGTGCCATAGAAAGGCCAGCGCCGCCTGCGGGTTTTGTTCCAGCTCCTTACCCTTGCGGCTGTTATAATTGGTGTAGAATACAAAGCCTCCTTCTTCGATGCCCTTGAGCAAAACTATCCGGGCAGAGGGCTTGCCTTCCGGCGTACAGGTGGCCAGGGTCATGGCGTTAGGTTCAGGCACCTGCACCTGCACCGCCTGCTCAAACCAGGCTTTGAACTGAGCTAACGGGCTCTCGCTGACATCCTCCGGGCCCAGCGTGTAAGCAGTATATTCTTTGCGCAGTTGTTTGATGTCTACCATCGGTTGGCGTTTTATAGCAGTACCCAGCCTTTTACCGGCAGGCACTATCAGAAAACAGCCTTAGCAGGAAGTGGTTTAACCGGGCGGGAAAATGAGGGAGGTTTTGCGGATTATCGTTCTTTTGTCAGAAGCTGTTTGAACAAACTCATGATCCTGTCTAAAAAAAAAGCCCTGCCATGCTCGCACGACAGGGGCCTAACGATAAACAAACACTATGAACAACACTAAGATTTTACGGATGGAGGATAAAAATTCGGGAGATGCCGGGTATTACGGCCTGAAATTGGAAAAACACTCCTCCGATCCAGATATTTTTACGCCATAAGCGCTTTTTTTACCTGAATTCCCTTCTAACTACAAAGCAAAGGAATGGAACGTGTCTTTTCAGGACAAAAAACAAAAAATTGTGACATAGCAAAACGGGAGCCATCCCGAATTTTTCCATTCAGTATGGCTCGCGTTTTGCCGCCATTCAGACTGTCGAGACGGAGGTGTCGTCTTTTTCCCCGCCTCCCCGGAACAATTTAAGCACGCCCTGCTTCAGGCGGTAAGCCAGCCAGAACATGACCGGCACTACGATCAGCGTCAGGAAAGTGGCAAAGATCAGGCCGTAGATCACGGTCCAGGCCATCGGCCCCCAGATCGCCGTATTGTCTCCGCCGATAAATATCTGCGGGTCGAGGTCGGTGATGAGGGTGAAGAAGTTGAAGTTGAAGCCGACTGCCAGGGGAATGAGCCCCAGCACGGTGGTGATCGCTGTCAGCAGTACCGGCCGAAGCCGCGTGGCGCCTGCCTTCACGATGGCTTCTTTCATATCCTCATACGACAACTCCTGGTTGTCGCCCAACCCCAGTTCCTCCTTGCGCCGCTTGATCAGCAGAAGGGTATAATCGATCAGCACGATGGCGTTGTTCACCACCACGCCGGCCAGGGAGATGATGCCCACGCCGGTGAAGATGACTGAAATGTCGCGCCCGGAAAAGGCATATCCCAGAAACACGCCGATGGTACTGAAGAGTACCGACAGGATGATGATGAAGGGAGACGTCACGGAGTTGAACTGTGCGACGATGATGATAAAAATGGAGAACAGGGCGATGAGGAAGGCCATATTGAGGAAGCCCATATCTTCGGCCTGTTGTTGCTGTTCCCCGGTGAATTCGTAGGAATACCCCTGGGGAAGCGGATACTGGGCCATCCAGTCCCTCATTTCTTCGATGATCTCGTTGGCATTGTATCCTTCCAGCACGTTGGAGTAGACGGTGATGACCCGGTCCAGGTCCTTGCGCTTGATGGAGCTGTAAGTCGACGTGTACTCGACGTCCGCCACCGCGCCGATAGGCACCTGGGAGATCCGGCCGGTCGCCGGGCTGCGGAAGGTGATCTTCTGGTTGAGCAGGTTGTCGATGTCGTTGCGGTAGGATTCGTCGAGGCGCACGAAGATCGGATACTCGTCTTCCCCTTCCTTGTATTTGGAGACCTCTTTTCCGAACACGGAGGTGCGGATGGCATTGGCGATCTCGAAGGTAGAGATTTCGTAGCGCCTCGCCGCTTCGCGGTCGACATTGACGATCAGCTCCGGCTTTCCGATCTTGACGTCTGCCTGCAATTCCTCGATGCCGGGGATGTTTTTGCCGTTGAAAAACTTGATCAGGTCCTCGGAGATCAGGGCCAGCCGGTCGATGTCCTCGCCCTGGATTTCCAGGTTGATCGGCTTGCCGGCGGAGGGCCCGTCGGCGTTCTTGTCCACGGTGATCTTGACGCCCGGGATGCCCCGCACGGCCTCGCGGATCTCTTCCATCACGTCGAAGGTAGAGACGCCGCCCCGTTCGTTGGCCGGCACGAAGGACACGGTGAGGCGGGCCTTGTGGGGCGAAGCGCCCGGTTCGGGCGGCGTATTGGGGTCGGCGGTATTTTCGCCGATCTGGGTCAGCACCGCCTCTACGATCCCGGAGTAAGGCTCGATCACCTTCTGGATGCGGTTTTCCAGCTCCCGGGAGACCTTATTGGTGGCCTCGATGTCCTTGCCCAGGGGCAGCTCGACGAAGGCGTTGATATAAAGGGGGTCGGCCGACGGGAAGAAGATCACCTTGGGCGTTTTGACGGCCAGCAGGGCGATGGCGGCGAACAGCAGCACGAACGTGCCGCCAAAGATCACCCCCGGGATGTTCAGCGCCCAGCGCGACAGGTGGTCGTAGCCCGTCTCCAGCAGGGGCAGGACGCGGTTTTGAAAATAGAACGCCGACGGCCGAAGGATAAACCAGTTCAGCAGGACGATGCCCGCGCCAATGGCCAGGAAGTTGCGCCCCGGCAGGACGCCGGTGAAGTGGAAGAGCACCGCCAGCCCGGTCATCACCGCAGCGCTGACGAGGACGGTATTCCGGCGGCGGCGGCGCACCGCAGGGTCATCCGCCCGCTCGTCCACGTTCATGAAGCGGGAAGTGAATACGGTGTTGATGACCAGGGCCACGAAAAGAGAAGACGTCAGCACGATGATCAGCGTAATGGGCATGTACTTCATGAATTCCCCCATGATGCCGGGCCAGAAAGCCAGAGGCAGGAAAGCAGCCAGGGTGGTGGCCGTGGAAGCGATGATCGGCAGGGCGATCTCGCCGGCGCCGTACTTGGCCGCCTCCCACCCGTTGTAGCCCTCCTGCATATACCGGTAGATGTTCTCCACCAGCACGATGGCGTTGTCCACCAGCAAGCCGAGAGCCAGGATGAGAGAGAACAGCACCACGATGTTCATCGTCACCCCGGTCAGGGACAGGAACAGGATGCCCATCAGCATGGACAGCGGAATAGCCAGCCCCACGAACAGGGCGTTGCGCAGGCCCAGGAAGAAAAGCAGCACCAGGACCACCAGGATGACCCCGGAGATGATGCTGTTTTCCAGGTTGCTCACCTCGTTGCGGGTATTGACCGACTGGTCGTTGAACAGGCTGATCTTGAGGTCCTGCGGCAGTTCCAGCCGGGCCTCGTCGACGATCACCTTGATCTTGTCGGCGGCGTTGAGCAGGTTCTCCCCCTGCCGCTTGATGACGTCGAGGGAAATGACCGGCAATCCGTCCGAACGGGCGATGCTGGTCGGATCTTTAAACCCATACGTCACCGTCGCGATGTCTTTGAGATAGATGGGCAGCTGGTTTTCGCTCTTGACGATCATGCTTTCCAGCTCGCGGACGTTTTCAAACTCCCCTTTCACGCGGATGGCCCGGCGAAATTCGTTGTTTAGCAATTCGCCGCCGGACATGGTGATGTTCTCCATGGCGATGGCGTTCTCAATGTCCCCGAAACTGACCTGGCGGGCCTCCATCTTGAGCAGGTCCACGTCGACCTTCACTTCGCGCTCCAGCGCGCCCCGGATTTCCACGCTGGAAATCTCGTCCAGCTGTTCGATCTCGTCTTCCAGGTACTCGGCAAAGTGGCGCAGTTCGTCGTTGGAATAATCCCCCGAGATGTTGATGGTCACGATCGGGATCTCCGACAGGTTGATGTCCAGTACCTGCGGTTCCTGGTCCAGGTCGGTAGGCAACTCGCTCTTGGCCTTGTCCACCGCGTCCTTCACTTTGCGGACGGCATCGTCCAGGTCCATATCCGCGTCAAATTCGGCGGTGATGACCGAAAAGTCCTGGATAGAGGTCGACCGGATATTCTTGATGCCGGTGATCGACTGCAACTCCTTTTCGATGGGCCGGGTCACCAGGTTCTCGATGTCGGCGGCGGAGTTGCCGAAATAAGGGGTGTTGACGTAAACCGTCGGCCAGTCTACTTCCGGGAACTGCTCCTTGGGCATATTCTGGTACGCCTGGATCCCGAAGATGAAGATCATCAGGGTAAGGATGAATACGCTGGTCCCGTTATCTACAGCCAGGGAGGACAGGCCGAACTCCCTCAGGCCTTTTTTCTTTTTCTGGTCTTCAGCCATTGGTAATTATGTGTATAAGTGCATGAGTGTACAGGTGCATAAGGCGGCCTGACACCTTATAATAGGGTGCGATGCTAAATTGTGCCCCCTCCGGTGTTGAGAGGATTTAGGTATTAGGTTTTAGGCGTTAGGTGCCTATTGAGTGCCCGATTAGGCCTGGGTTGCCCCCCTAAAACCTACAGCCTAAAATTTACCCGGCCGGCCGGACGGGCCTAAATCCGAGCAAGGGGTACAAAAAGGAATCGCGCCCAATGATAAACAAGATTCCTCAGCCGTTCTGCCCGATCTGCTCGCCACCGTTCTGGACCCGGATGGGTTCGTTCTCGGCCAGGCCGCGGGCGCCGTCGATGATGAGCTCTTCGCCCCCCTGCAGGCCTTCCCTGATGACGACATTGCCATTAAAGGTTTGGCCGGTCCTGACATAAACTTTTTTAGCGAAGGCGCCGTCCTCTCCTTCTTCTTTGATGTAGACGAAGTCCTTGCCGCTGACCTCCTGCTGCACCATTTCCAGGGGGATGGCGACGACGTCCTTCTGTTCGTCGTCCTTGATGAACATGACGGCCAGGAGGTTGGGTTTGAGCAGGCCGTTCTGGCTCTGGATGTCCGCCTCCACTTCAAAGGTGCGGTTAGAGGGGTCGATGGAGGTGCCGATGAGGGTCACCCGGGCTTCCTGCTCTGTGGCGAGGGCCGGGAAGCTGACCTTTACCCTTTCCCCCCGGTTGACGGCGCGCAGGTAGGTTTCGGGCACGGCGGCCACCACTTTCAGCTGCCGGGGGTTGAGGATCTGTACGATAGGAGCGCCGGGCATGGCCAGTTCGCCGGCCTGGAGGATGACGCGCTCCGCCACGCCGGAGGCTGGGGCGTAGACTTTGGACTTGGTGAGCTGGAACTGCAGCGTTTCCAGGCTCTTTTCCAGCCTTTCCTTGCCGTTCCTGGCTTCCAGGAACTGGATTTCGGAGCCGATGTTCTGGTCCCAGAGGCGCTTCTGGCGCTCGTAGACGGTGTTGGCCAGTTCCAGGGATTTCTCCACCTCGGCGATCTGCTTTTTGAGCTGCTCCAGGTCCAGCTCGGCAATGAGCTGGCCGGCGCGCACGTTGTCGCCTTCTTTGACGGTAAGCCGGAGGATGCGGCCGGCCATTTCACTGGTGGCCTCTACAAAATCATCGGCTTTTACCGACCCCTGAATTTCGACGAAGTGCTGGAAGTCGGTGCGTTCTACGGGCGCAGTAGTCACCAGGCGGCGGGCTTTCTCTCCGGCCCCGGGGTCAAGCTGGGCGATATCCTTTTCCAGCTGGGCGATCTCGGCAGTGAGGCCTTTCAGTTGCACCTGCTTTTCTTTGAGCAGGGCGCGCTTTGCTTCGAGGCTCTCCGGCTGTCCGGATCCTGCCTCCGGGGCCTCCTGGCTGCAGGCTGCCAGGAAAACAAACAGGGCAAACAAAGGAATGAGGTATTTCATGGTCAATATTTTTTCGGTGATATCTTTAATTTGAATTGCCCAGGGCGATGTCGAGCCGGGCTTTGGCGAGCAGCAGGTCGTAGAGGGCCTGCATATAGTTGCTCTGGGAGGCATACAGGCTTTGCTCGGCCTGGGTGACCTCCAGGCTGGAACCTACGCCCTCGCGGTATTTGACCTGGGTGGTTTCGTAGATGCGCTCGGCCAGGCCCAGGTTTTTCTTTTGGCTTTGGAGGCGTTGGTCGGCGTTGAGGTAGTTGGTGCGGGCGTTCTTGACCTCCAGGGTGATGGCCCGTTCGAGGTCTCTTTTCTGGTTGCGGGCCAGTTCCAGGTCCAGTTGGGCGCGCTGGACTTTGGCTTTTTTGTTCAGCCCGTCGAAAATGGGCACATTGAGGCTCAGGCCGACAAAAGCGGAAGGCGCCCAGAAGCCGGTTTCGAAATCGTCGCCCTGATACTGCTGCTGGTAGGTGCCGAAGGCCCGCAGCGAGGGCAGGTAACCCGCCCGGTTGAGCTTGATGTTGAGCTCGTTCATGGTGATGGCCTGGCCCAGCAGTTTGTACTCGGGCCGCCGGCTGAGGTCCGGGGCGTCGGTCAGGGTGCCGGGGCTGGCGTCGGTCAGCATCTGGTCGAGGTCGTCGGCAACCATGAGGGGCTCATCCAGGGGATACCCCATGTTGAATTTGAGGTTTTCCATAGCGACCTGCTTCTGGCGCACCAGGTTTTCGCGCTCTACCCCCAGGTTGGCGAGCGACAGCTCCTGGCGGTCGATGTCGAGCTGTTCGGCAAAACCCGCCTTGTACAGCTCTTTGGTCTCGAAAAACAGTTTTTCGAGGTTGGCGATGTTCTTATCCAGCAGTTCGATGTTCTCCTGGATCAGCAATACCGGCAGGTAGGCTTCGGTGACGTCGTTCACCACTTCCCGCTTTTTGGTGGCGAACTCGATCTGGGTATAGTTGCGGAATTCGCGGGCGGCCTTCAGGGCTACGAAGTAGGACCCGTCGAACACCATGGCGTCCAGGTTGAGGCCGGCGGTGAAGTTGTTCCGGAGAAAGAAGGCGATGCCATCCTCGTTGCCGCCGCCGTCGGATCCCTGGGAGAACGCCCGGAGCACCGCCTGGGTTTCGTCAGACAGTTGGCCCCCCAGGTCGTTGGCCAAGCCCCCGAACGCCTGGCCAAAGAGGTTGAAGATGTCGAAGCCTTCCGGCAGGGGCTGCCTGGGCACTTTCAGGTAGTGGGTAAACTGCACGCTGCCGCTGAGCTGCGGGATGCCGGCTGCCCGCCGCTCGACGATCTGCTGCTCGGCGTCGGCTATGGTGATCTGTGCATTCTTGATCTTGATGCTTTCCGTCAGCGCGTACTGGATGGCGTCTTCCAGCGACATTTGCCGGGCTTGTTGCTGGGCCAGGGCGGGCCAGGCGAACAAGAGGAGGACAATCGGGCTTAAGAGCTTATACATAAGATTGTTTTTATTTAACTTGTTGTTTTTCGGCTGCTTTGTACTTTTCCAGCAGGCGCCGGCCCTCGTCGGAGGCGATGCCGTGGATGTGGTAATTGATGTACTCCCAGAACAGCACCCGGATGTCGTACTCCCGGGCCGGGAACATTTCTTCATCTGCCACCAGGGAGGTCTTTCCCACGTATAACTTCGCGACGATATCCGGGTTCAGGTTCGGCCGGTAGGTGCCCTGCCGGATGCCCCGCTCCAGGTTTTCCTTGATGATGGTGTACACATGGCGCTGGTGGAGAGCCTCCATCTGCTTCCAGGTATTGCGGTAGTACTTCTGCAGGTCGTAGACCGTGGTCGGCGACAAGTCGCGCAGTTGCTCTACCACATACCGGGCGATCTTCAGAATCTCGTCGACCGCGTCGGCCGAGCTGGCGCGAATCCGCTCGATGGCTGTTTTCTCCTCCTCGGTATGCTGGTGGAAGATCTGCTCGATCAGGTCCGACTTATTGTCGACGTACTGATAGAGCGTCTTTTTGGACATGCCCAACTCCCGGGCAATATCATCCATGGTGACACTCTTAATTCCGTACCGCATGAAGAGTTCATACGATTTACTTAAAATATGCTGCTTCAATTGCATCCTGCTGTTTTGGTTTGGGCTGAGCGGACTGCGGAGTGGTTATTCTGACGAATGCTGTGCGTTGTCTGTTGTCTGTTGTCTGTTGTCTGTTGTTGGTTGTTGGTTGTTGGTTGTCCGACGGGACGCCCGGCAACGTTCAACCCAAGGTTCCTGGAAGTAGCCTTTGTTGCAGTCCGCTGCAAATGTACAGGCAAAAAACACAGGAAACAATAATGAGTTTAAAAGTTTCCTGGGTTTTTGGAATTTTTCTGCCGATGGCCCGATTTCATCGACAAATCGGCAGGAATCCAGGATTTTCGGGGCTACCAGAAGAAAGGGCGGGATGAAAACCGGAGCAAAAGGGGGCGGTGGGGCCACAACCGGGGCATTGGGGGGCAAAATTTAATTTCGCCTCAAAAAGCAAGCTCAAAAAACTCCTTTGTTTTTTCAGCATATCCGAAATACGAAAAGGCAAGATATGCCTTCGGCGAAAGCTGTACTAGTTTCCATTTCGCAAGAACTCCCGCCAGTCTTCCGGCGTATCCAGGTCGACCTGCCCCTGGGGGAAGGGAACCGCGATGAGTTGATCCATATATTTCCCGATCACCGGCTTGGCGCCCTTCTGCCCGTGGAGTTGCAGCAGTTCCGGGAACAAGGCCTTGCGGAAGATGGCGGGCACGCCCAGGGTGTTGTCGTAGGCGGAGGCGGCGCCCCATTTTTCGGGATGCTGTTCCATCTGCCGGTGCAGTTCCAGGAGGTGGGCGGCGGTGAGGTAGGGCTGGTCTACCAGGACGAAGCAGGCGGCATCCAGTTCGGGTTCGGCGCGCAGGAGGGCTTCCAGCCCGGTGGCTACGGAGCTGCCCATGCCGGTGGCCCAGGCGCTGTTGTGCACGACGAGGGCTTCAGGGCTTTCCAGCTCGGCTTCCATTTCCCCGGCCCGGGCACCCAGCACGATGGCGATGGGGCGAAAGGGCGTTTCCCGCGCAATGCGAAGGGTGCGCTGCAACAGGCTCTCGCCCTGGTAGCGCAGCAGTTGTTTCGGTTGCCCCATGCGGGTGGAGGCGCCGGCGGCGAGGAGGATGAAGCCGGTTTTTGTGGTGTTTTTGAGCATCACAAATTGGTGATTATTTGCGACTAAGTAAGCGGGGGCGCGATTCCTTTTTGTACCCCTTGCTCGGTTTTAGGCCTTAGGCTGTAGGTTTTAGGGGGGCAACCCAGGCCTAATCGGGCACTCAACAGGCGCCTAACGCCCAAAACCTAATGCCTAAATCCTCCCAACACCGGAGGGGGCACAATTTAGCATCGCACCCGTAAGCGGACACAATTAGCGCAACAATATAGCCATATAACCATATAGCCATATAACAATTGCCCCAGGAACAGAGCTGCCATGCCACGCTTTCGAAGCAGCATTAGTTACAATAAATGTATTTGCCTCCCGCCCAAAATGCCTGAATCCCGCCTGGTGAAAAAAATTATCCCCATAGGTTTTTGCCAGGCACGAGTTTAGTTCAGAAATCAATAACAAAAATTAAAATAAATCACTGATTTACAGTTATTTAAAACAAAACAAAAACGGCTCCTGCTCCAGTAAATTCATGAATTGTACTTCATACGCCCGGCAAAATGGCCGATATTTGTATTGTCAACGATGAAAAACGACTGTTGACAGCATCCTTCGAAAGAGAAGGAACCTCAAATTACGAAATCCCACGAATGCTTTTATATTATAATCCCATGTGCTATTATAATCCCAAACAAAGATTTCGGGGGGGATCAAAGGATTCCCTCCTATTTGGTATGTAGATAGCCTCTCAAAGCTCTTTTGGAAACCGGCCCGATGTGGCCGGTTTTTTTTTGGGACGGGCTACCTTCAGGTGGCCCGTGTTGAGAAAATGAAAAACAAGCCACAGTAGCATCGATACTTCTGCGGCATATCTCCGAATATCACTGTCTTTTCAATTCCCCCAGTAAATATCCTCCGTTTCCACGCTCACCCGCTCCCCGTTCTCTTTGACGATCTCCACCGTGAGCCGATAAGGCGCTTCCTGCCCTGTTTCATCCGGCACGGCTTCGGTAATTAACGAATTTAACGCCGGGTTCGTTGGTTACTCGACCAATCCCCTATCTTTGCGTCCCGTAAATACAAAGCCGAAGCAAATTTCGTTATAGTCAAACCTAAGGATAAGCAAATTGTCCTTTATTAGGGAAAACTACGTCTATTAAAGAAGAATAAGCACATATCTGCTATGAAAAAGTTACTGCCCCTTCTGCTGCTGGCCATCAGCACCGCTCTTGCCGCCCAGGAGGACCCCATGGAGGTATACCGCGGCAACGCCATCAAATACAATGCGATCGTTTTCAATTTCCACGTCGATGAGGCCAACAACAAATGGGTGGGCACGGCCGACGGCCTGTATCAGGTGCACAACCCCACCCTCGCCACCCGCATCGAGCTGGCCGAAGGGGAAGAGTCCCTCCTGCGCCTGCCCGGCGGCAACGAGGACATCCGCTGGAAAATGGAGGACCTCATTGCCATTACCGGCGATATTTTCGACCGCTCCAACTACATTACGGCCGGCTATTACGACCGCTCCCGGAAAGAACTCTGGATCGGCACCAGCCAGTTTGGCCTGTACCAGTTCAAAACCGAACCGAAGCTGGAACTGATCGAGCAGCAGACCATTTACAACTCCAAGCTCAAATCCGACCACATCAACACCATTTATATAGACGCCGCCGGGCGGCTATGGGCAGGCACCAAAGACGGCGTCCTCTTGGGCGAAAAGGGCCGCTGGCAACTGCTCCAAAGAGGGTATGACATCCGCGCTGTCGCCGGCAAAGGGCTGCAGATCTGGCTCATGACCGAAGAAGAAGCCGGCCCGCTCGATTCCCGCCAGCGCTGGGAACCCATCGACATCCCCCGTTTCAAAACCGAAGGGCGCCTGCGCGGCATCACCTTCGACGATAAAGGCAACCTCTGGATAGCCTCCGAGGTCATCACCCGATACAATCCGGAAACTCAGGAATTTACCGTCTTCGGCCCGGCACAGGAGTACACCAGCCAGTTTGCCAGTTGCCTGGCTGCCGACCGGGACAACGCCGTGTGGGTGGGCACCCAGGATAAAGGCCTCTACATCATCGACAAAGCCTCCGCCCTCCGGGTAGCCGCCCTGGTCGACCGGGAGGTCAGCTGCAACGGCAACGGCAGGGACGCCGCCCTGAAGGTAGAGGTCTACGGCGGCCAGGGGCCCTACACCTACCAGTGGAGCGGCGGGCTGGCCGGCCCCAACCCCCAAAACCTGGCCCCCGGCGAATACCAACTGACCGTCACCGACGCCAAAGGCAAATCGAAGGCCACCCGGGCCGTCATCGAAGACGGACGGGTGGAAGCCGTCGCCACCATAACCAAAAAGGTAAGCGCTGCCGGCGCCGCCGACGGGTCGGCCACCGCCAACGTCAAGGGGGGAACGCCGCCGTACTCCTTCCGCTGGGACAACGGCGAGACGACAGCCACCGCCGTCCGGCTGCCCGCCGGCCAGCAGAGCGTCACCGTTACCGACCAAGCCGGCTGCCAGTCGGTCTCCAGCCTCACCATCCCCCAGGAACTGGCAGAACTCGCCGCCGGACTAACCCTCGCCGAAGAAATCCAGTGCTTCGGCGGCCGCACCGCCACCCTGGAAGTGGACGCTACCGGCGGCCAGGAACCCTACTCCTTCCAATGGAACCAACCCGGCCTGGCCGGCGCCCGCGTGAAGGGCCTGCCCGCCGGCGAATACAGCGTAACCATCACCGACGCAGCTGGCAATTCGGCCGTCGCCCAAACTTCCATCCCTCAGCCGGACGCCCTGTCCGCAACGGCTACCGCCACCGCCCCCGCCAGTACCGGCAAGGCCGACGGACAGGCCAGAGTCAACGCGCAGGGCGGAGTGCCTGCCTACCTTTTTGAATGGGATAACGGCGAAAAAGGAGAAAATTCGGATGACCTGTCCGTCGGAACCCATACCGTCACCGTCACCGACGCCAATGGATGTACCGCCACCGCCTCCGTAACCATCTCCGAGGATATCCTGCCCCTGGCACTGGCCATCCGCCAAACCGCCGAAATCAATTGCTTCGGCGGCAAAGAGGCCGCCCTCCAGGTGCAGGCCTCCGGCGGCAAAGGGCCGTTCCAATACAAGTGGAGCGCAGCGGGCATGGCCGGCGAAACGCCCAGCGGCCTGCCCGCCGGGCAATACGCCGTCACCGTCACCGACGCAGCCGGCAATACCCAAACCGCGCAGGCCAACATCCCGCAGCCTGATGCCCTCAGCCCCACTGCCACCGCCACCGCGCCAGCCAGCACCGGCAACGCCGACGGGCAGGCCGCCGCCGACGCCGACGGAGGGACGCCCCCCTACGCCTTCCGGTGGGACAACGGCGAAACCGCCGCCCAGGCCACCAAGCTCGCACCCGGCACCCGGACCGTCACCGTCACCGACGCCAATGGATGTACCGCCACCGCCTCCGTAGCCATCTCGGAGGACATCCTGCCCCTGGCCCTCAGCATCCGCCAAACCGCCGAAATCAACTGCTTCGGCGGCAAAGAGGCCGCCCTCCAGGTACAGGCCTCCGGCGGCAAGGGGCCGTTCCAGTATCAATGGGATGCAGCCGGCGTGAGCGGACAGGCGCCAACCGGCCTGCCCGCCGGCCAGTACAACGTCACCGTCACCGACGCAGCCGGCAATACCCAAACCGCGCAGGCCGACATCCCACAGCCCCAAGCCCTCAACGCCAGCTCATCCGCATCCGCGCCCGCCAGCACCGGCAACGCCGACGGGCAGGCCGCTGCCGACGCCGACGGAGGGACGCCGCCCTACGCCTTCCGGTGGGACAACGGCGAAACCGACGCCCAGGCCACAAAGCTCGCACCCGGTACCCGCACCGTCACCGTCACCGACGCCAACGGATGCACCGCCACAGCCTCCGTAACCATCTCCGAAAACATCCTGCCACTGGCCCTAAGCATCCGCCAAACCGCCGAAGTCAACTGCTTCGGCGGCAAAGAAGCTGCCCTCCAGGTGCAGGCCTCCGGCGGGAAGGGGCCGTTCCAGTATCAATGGGATGCAGCGGGCGCGAGCGGACAGGCACCAACCGGCCTGCCCGCCGGAGAATACGCTGTCACGGTTACAGACGTGACAGGAACCACTCAATCGGCATCTTTCTCCATCTCCCAACCCGAAGCGCTGGTGGCCGAAGCGGAAGTCACCGCCCCGGCAAGCACCAATAATTCGGACGGGCAGGCGGCCGTCCGCGCTACCGGCGGCACCCCTCCCTATACCTATCAATGGACAAACGGAGAGGCAGGCGCAACCGCCCGGTCTTTGGCGCCGGGGGCCCATAAAGTGACGGCCACCGACGCCAGAGGGTGTGCCGCCACGGCCAGCATCGAGGTTTCGGAAAACATCCTGCCTCTGAAGGCAGCCATCCGGCAGACGGCACAGATCAACTGCTCCGGCGAGCAGGATGCCGCCATACAGCTGGAGGTAAGCGGCGGCAAAGGGCCGTTTCGGTACCAGTGGAGCGACAGCCGCATCGACGGCGAGAGCGCCGCCGGGCTGCCTGCCGGGCAATATGCCGTAACGGTGGAAGACGTGCTGGGCAGCACCCAAACCGCCCGGATAGAGATCGGCCAGCCGGAAACCCTCACCGCTGGGATTGCCGAAAAAGAGCCGGCGTTCAGCGACACCAGCAACGACGGCAAAGCCACGGCGGAGGCCAAAGGCGGGAGCGGGAGTTATACCTTCAAGTGGGACAATGGGGAAACCGGCCCCCGGGCGGAGGCCCTGTCTCTGGGCCAGCACAGCCTCACCGTTACCGATGGAAATGGGTGTACGGCCACCGCTACCTTCGAGATCACGGAGCGGATCATGAAAGAGCTGGCCTCCGGCGCTGTGCGCAGCGGGCAGACCATACAGATGCAGAAGCTGCAGTTCGAGGCCGACAGCACTAACATCACGGAAGACAACCGGCCCATCCTGGATGAGATTTTCGTATTCCTGAAAGACAACCCTTCGATCGTGGTGGAGATCGGCGGCCACACCAACAACCTGCCGCCACCGGAGTACTGCGACCAGTTGTCCACGGCCCGCGCCCGGTCCGTAGCGGAGTACCTGGTGCAGAAGGGCATTGCCCCCGAGCGGGTGTTCTATAAAGGCTATGGCAAGCGCAAGCCGTTGTTTTCCAACGCCACGGAGGATGGGCGGAGGCGCAACCAGCGGGTGGAGGTCAAGATTCTGAGGTTGTAGGCGGGGCGGGTAGCCGGTTACTTAAAGATCACCGGCAACCGATAAGCCATGTCATTCTCCGGCAGGCCGGACGGGTTGGCCTTTTCGAAGCGCAGGTAGCCCTTTTCTTCGGCCGGAGCATCGAATTCCAGTGTCAACTGGAAGGGCACGAAATCTTCCGTCATCCATTCCCCCCGGGCTTCGGCTATGCCCGATGCCAGGCTTTGGCCGTTCTGGGTTAACAAGGCGACAGGGAAACTAGCTTCGAAAAACCAATACCCCCTGGCCTGCCCTTTGACCGTAAGCGGAGAGGCTACTTCCTGGTTGGGCAGCGGCTGCTCAACCCGGATCTGGTTGTCCATTGAATCTTTACCCTCCCCTTCGGCGGATGTACGGCTAGAGGTTTCCAGTGTATCCGCTGGCGGTTGTTTTTGCTGCCCGGAGGCGGGCTTGTCGCCATTGCAGGCTATAAACAGGAACAGGGCGGAAATGGATGCCAGGTATCGCATGGTTTTTTTCTTTTGAAAAAAGATTCCGCTTCAGTATGTTCATTCATCAAAACAATTTGCTGTTGGCACTAAGGGGCAGTTGTTTTTCCGCCGGTAGTGCCACAGGTTGAATACTTATAAGCCCTCTTCTGTTCGCGAGCGTCTATGACGCGATGCGGTTCAATTTGCAAGTCTCCGACTTGCTTATCTCTGGCCTTCTTATCCACGTAAGTCGGAGACTGACTCATTATCCAGCAATTTCTCGTGTAGAGCATGCACGTATCGCCACAAAAATTTATCCGGCTCAAAGAGACGGACACAAAGGCACCAAATCCGCACTAAATTTAGTGCGGATTTGGTGTCCGTCTATCCAGCCGGATAAATTTTAGTGCCCGTCTGGTCAGCCGGGTAAACTTTCGTGGCATCCTCTCGCCGCGTGCACACCTTACATGAGAAACTACTGCTCATTATCCCGCATCGAGACACAGTCTCTCGCGAACAAAACATATTTTCTTCATTTTTCAACCGGCTGCACTACCCTTCCCCCTCCGCCGGCGCTTCTGCTGCCGGTGCTTCCTGCTGGATGGATTGCAGGTAGATCACGATATTATCGATCTCCTTTTGGACCTGCGCATCATCGCCCAGGTTTTCCGACACTTTGAAGGTGATGCCCCAGATCGGCATATCGCCGCTGCCGTGGCCTTCGACCGGCTCGGTGCCGTCGATGATCTTGCGGATCTCTTCAGCGGGGAAGTTGCCTTCCCGGCGGGCGGCGATGAGGGTGAGGTCCGGCGGCTGTATCTTGAGCAGTTCCGCCATGGCACCGTCGCCGTGCTCGCCGTGGCAGATCTGGCAGTAGGAGACGTACAGTTCCTGCCCGCGGGCCAGGGGGTCCACTTCCTTGTGGACCGGCACTTCTTCCGCCGCTGCCTTTTCAGGGGGAGCGGCATTGTTGCAACTCGTCAGGAATTGGGCTGTTCCGGTCAGGAAAAACGCCAGAAATACGACGCAGGCAATCTTGTTCAGCTTAGTAATCCGTTTCATTTTAATGATTTTTATTGGTAAGGCGGCAGGGAACCTGTCTGCTCCCTGCGCACTTCTAAAGATATAAAAGCCGGGAAAAACAAAACAGAAAAGTCTCTACTTTCTTATTTCCGGACGAACTCATAACGATCGGGATGTCTCTGCGAAATTACGGCTACCCGCCTAAGGTTGGACACTCCATGCCTCCTGCACACGCTTGGCCTCGACTCCGCTCGGCTTTCCCCTTTCTGCTGTCCAACCTCAGACGGGTAGCCGAAATTACGAAATAATCCCTCGATACCTACTCCATCAACTTCACCTCAACAGCGATATCCTGCCCGGTCTCCTCGTTGATGCTGATGCGGAACTGGACGGGGTCGCCGACGCGCAGGTCGTTGAAGTCCACGTTTTCCACTTCGGAGTAGTGGAAGAACAGGTTGTTGGGGGGATAGGTGATGAATCCGTATCCCTCCTTGAGGGAAAAGATAGTGCTGGAGTGGTAGCCGTTCTCGTCCTGCCCGTGGGGCACGGCCTCTTCTTCTTCCTCCGCCTCCTGGCCCTTGGCTGCCGGGGCTTTGGGGACGAACAGGTTGTTGACCACGTAGGTGTCGCGGGTGGGGCGGCTGTCGATCAGGGTATGCATGGCGATGGGGTAGGTCACTTCCTCCAGCAGGTCCTGCGAAGTGCGGGTGGAGCGGTTGTTGCCGAAGTCGTCGACGAATTCGAATTCCCAGGACAGGACCATCACGCGGGTGCCCAGGGAGTTGACCTTGCGGATGAGCGGCACGTAGTCGCCGTCGGCGGCGATGAGGACCACCACGTCGAACTTTTTGTACATGCACTGTTCGAAGGCTTCCAGGGCCAGCCAGACGTCGACGCCCTTTTCGGTCTTCCGGGAACCGATGCCGCGCAGCGGCAGGTAGTGGGTGGTCACGCCTTCGGACATGAGGATGTCGTCGAATACGCGGTCGTAGTACAGCTGGTTGCTCTTGTTGCTGGCCTCGGCGGCGCTCAGGCGCCCCCGGAAATAGTGGGCGTCGACGATCTGGCAGTGGGCGATGTTGGCGCCGCCGCCTTCCAGTTCCGAGACTTTGTAGCGGACGAAGTCGTGCAGTCCCTTGATGCTGATCCGGGCTTTGCGCTGGTGGACGTAGTTGTAATAATTGCTGACGTGATAGAAGTAGTTGCCGTCGTAAAATACGCCTATCTTAGTAAGGAAGTTGTTGCTGATATTTTTTGGCATAGTATGTTAACGCTCTTTTTCCTGCAAATTTACAGTTTTAATTCCTAACCCCGCTCCTTATCTTCGCTGCAAAGCCATTGACCATGAAGAAACCAGCCGCTATCCTCGTTTTGCTGTTGTTGTTTTCCTGTAACAGCCGGGAGCAAAGCCCCCCTCAATCTCCCCGGGAGGGGGAAGAAAGCCCCCCTCAATCCCCCCAAAGGGAGGGGGAAGGGCTGAATGGGGCGGCGGAGCTGGCGCTCGACCCGCTGTACGGGCAGCTCTACGATGCTTATGAGCAGTACCGGGAAGGCACCATTGATGACCGGCGGTTCAAGCACGAGGACATACTGCCGCTGCTCCGGCGCCTGAAGCCCCCTTTTGAAGTGAGCCAGGCCGGCCAGTCGATCGAAGGGCGGAGCATCAACCTCGTCCGGCTCGGCAGCGGCCCCCGGACGGTGCTGCTCTGGTCGCAGATGCACGGCGACGAGGCTACCGCCACCATGGCGCTGATGGACATTTTCAACTTCCTCGGCGCCAGCGACGCGTTCGACGCCTTCCGGCAGGCCATCCTCTCGGAACTCACCCTCTACTTCATCCCCATGCTCAACCCCGACGGGGCAGAAAAGTTCCAGCGCCGCAACGCCCTCGACATCGACCTCAACCGCGACGCCCTGCGCCTGGTGACGCCGGAAGCCCAAACCCTCAAACGCGTCCGCGACCAAACCCAGGCCCAGTGGGGCTTCAACCTGCACGACCAGAACGCCTATTACGCCGCCGGCAACAGCGCCAACACGGCATCCATCTCCTTCCTCGCCCCGGCCTTTAATATCGAAAAGGACATCAACGACGTGCGCGGCAATGCCATGCGCCTGATCGTGCTGCTCGACCGCCTGCTCCAGCAGCACATCCCCGGCAAGGTAGCCAAGTACGACGACACCTTCGAACCCCGCGCCTTCGGCGACAACATCCAGAAGTGGGGCACCAGCACCATCCTCATCGAAAGCGGCGGCCTGAAGGGCGACCCCGAAAAGCAGGAGCTGCGCCGCCTCCACTTCACCATGCTGCTGGCCGCCTTCGACGCCATCGCCTCCGGCAGCTACCAGGCAGCGCAAATCCAGGACTACGAAAAAATCCCCTTCAACAACAGCAACGCCTACCACGACCTCATCATCCGCGAGGCCCAGGTGGAGAAGAACGGCCAGTGGTACACCGTCGACCTCGGCTTCCGCCATACCGAAGCGGAGTACAACGACTACCGGGACCACTACCACCGGGCGTCCCTGGCCGATATCGGCGACCTGTCGACCTACCACGCCTACGAGCAGCTCGACGCCCGAGGCTATCAGGCCGTGCCCGGCAAGACTTACCCTTCTGCCTTCCCCAGCCTCGACGCCCTGCGCCGGCAGGACATCCCAGCCCTGCTCCGCCAGGGCTACACCACCTTCCAGCTTACCAGCCTGCCCCACCGCAGCCAATGGGCAGAGCTGCCCCTGGAGGCCGTCACCGCCGGCAAAGCCCCGGCCAACGAGATCCGACTCAACGGCAACCCTTCCCTCCTGCTGCGCAAGGACGGGCGGTTCCGCTACGCAGTCATCAACGGGTATTTGTATGATTTGGGGGCGGGGGGCGGCGGACGGTAGACGGCGGACGGTGGACGGTAGACGGTAGACGGCGGACGGCGGACGGTAGAGCGGGGCCTTTGTTCTGTTTACGGCCACAGGCCGCAACGAGCATTCAACTTTATTTATAGGTTAGGCCTGCCTTGGCCACGCATCAAAAATAAACACCATGCACTGTATTTCTGGGGGCGGTGACGAGCGGACGTGACGAGGGCGGTGACGCGGAGGGGCGGTGACGGGGAGGGGGCGGTAGACGTGACGGCGAGGACGGTAGACGGACGGGGCGGGGCGGTAGACGTGACGACGACAGACCGGAGGGGCGGGGGCGGTAGACGGTGGACCGGACGGACGAGACGGACGGGGGGGGCGGTAGAGTGACGAGGACGGTAGACACGACGGGGCGGGGGCGGTAGACGGTGAGAGCGGACTAAGACGGGGCGGGGCGGTAGACGGTGAGGCGGAGCGAGTGACGGGAGGGGGGGGCGTAGACGGTGGACGGCGAGGCGGACGGTGAGGACGGGGGCGGGGGCGTAGACGGTGGAAAGCGGAGCGGACGGTAGACGGACGGGGCGGGGCGGTAGACGGTGGACCGGACGGACGGTAGACACGGAGGGCGGGGCGGTAGACGTGCGGCGAGGACAACGGACGCGGAGTCTACCCCGTACACTGCCTGCCCCGTACACAAAGTGTCGGGGGAGTGTCGGGGCCGCCAGCGCGCAAAAGAACGACTATAGATGGGTAAGTTATTGTTGCGCGATCCCTAAGGTTGGACAGAAGTTGCCGGGTTGTGTACGGTGTACGGGGCTAACAGCAGCCTTGGGTTGTGTACGGTGTACGAAAGCTCCCCGGGCTGTCCAACGTTAGAATGGTAGCCAACCTCAACCTCACCCTCATTCATCGGATTATGCCTTGTTAAATTCGCTGAATGGAGCGGATATGCTTTGGGAAATATATGCCTGGCCCATGTGAACCAGATCAGGAAAGCCCTGGGTATTTCCGGCATCGCTTCTTCCACGACTTCCTTCATCGCCGCTCCCAAAGATGGCTTTCCCGGCGCTCAAATCGACAAACACATTGTCACTTTATTCATTCCGTCATTCCTTCGTTCCATCATTCCTTAACGAAGGTTTCTGGAGTGCCCTCACTCCTTCACTCCTTCACTCCTTCATTCCTTCACCCCAACTCCCCCGCCTTCATCCGCAGCCAGCCCTTGTTGGCCACCGCCCGGGCCTGCTGCAATTCCCCTTCCAGGTGCCGGAGCTGCTGGCGGAGGCGTTGATTTTTGCCGAGGCTCAGCTGGAGGCGCAGGTTGTAGAGCTTGCCCGCGATTTTGAGGAACCCGGCGTTGGACTGTTTCTGGTAGTCGGAAAGCTGGCGGTTGCGGCGGATATATTTGCGGGAGGCCTCCAGGAGGGAGAAGAACGGCTCGGCCTCTTCCAGCTCGTAGTAGCTCTTCAGCTGGATGATCTTGGCGGCCATGTGGTAGAAGGCGTCGGAAAATTCCACATCCTGGAGGGATTGCAGGGCCTGCTGGTAGTTTCCCCGCTCGAATTCCAGGGCGGCCAGGTTGTAGTTGTAGACGTTGTCGCGCACCTCCGGGGCGAGGTGTTCGCGGTAAGCGTGGATGAAGTGCGAAGTCCATTCGAAATCCCGGAGGCGGATGCCGGCGGTGACGACGTTGATGTAAGTCCACTGGGTCAGGAAGCCGTTGCGCAGGAGCAGTCCCCGGTTCAGCATTTCCTTGTAGAGGTCGAGTATCTGTTCGTAGTATTGGGTCTGGCCGGAGTTGATCTTTTTGACGCAAAAGTTCTGGACATAATCGTACAGGTCGTTCAGTTCTTCGCGGGGGAAGACATGGGGGTTCTGGAGCAACAGCATCCGGGCTTCCCGGTAGTGGCCTTCTTCTTCGCCCCGCAGCATCAGGAGGGTCTGGAGGTAGGCCTGCAGGGCCGGTTCTTCCCGGAGCCAGGGCGGCGCCTTGTCGAAGGCTTCCAGCAAGGTATCGATGAAGTGGCATTGGTAGCTGGCCCGGATGGCCTTGTTGCGGTTGGCCATATCGCAGGCGATGCGCAGTTTGCTGCAGAAGTAGTAGAGGTCGAGGGCGTCGTTCATCTCCTGGAGGTGCTCGTTGTACCCCCGCTCCTCGTGGAGCAGGGCGTGCCGGTCCATCTGCCCTGCCAGCAGTTGGCGGTGGTGGAAAAACTGGCAGCTGCGGCCGTCGCTTTTTTCCAGCACCTGCTGGTATCGGCGGGCGTTGTGGGGAATATGCCGTTCCATCCGCCGCTGGAAAAAAGCCTTCATCAGATAAGCCCGCCGGACGGGTTCTTCCTGCCGCCACGCCTGCTGCGCCAGGTATTCATAGGCCAATTGGAGGGTGTCGGAGATCACGTTGTTCAGCCGCAGTTCATCGTACGGCGCCCGGGCGCCAAAAACGGCCACATGTACCTTTTCCCTTTCCAGGGCCTCATCCTGAAAATCAGGCGCGTACTCCAGCACGTGATCAGTTAACCGCCGTACCTTGCGGTTTTTATTGAAAAAGGGCGAATGCACCAATTCCCGAAACTTCGTCCGTTCACGGGTGTCGAGTTGCCGAAGGGCGTCGATGAGCTTGGAATTGATCATAAACAGGGGCTTTTGTACCACCAATCTGTCACAAATAAATGATTTTTTTTTGATGCATAGAATGATTTTTTACCAAAAAAATCTATAAATTTTTCAAAAACCCCTTTAATAAAAAGAAAAAATTGCCAGAATCCAGCTAAAAAAAATCTATAACTTGAAAATAATGTACTTTATCTGTGGCGGCAGTAGCCCTACTTTTGTAACGTCCGAATTATAATTCCATCAACAGTCTGAAAATTGCAGCTTCCATGAAACAAATCGTACTCAGTTTTTTTGCGCTCCTGCTGGTTTTACCGCTCTGCGCCCAATCCTCCCCCTGTTTTTCCATGTATATCTCCACTGAGGCAGCAACGTCCGGGGAAACCGTCTGCCTGGACGTGGCTGCGGAGGGCGCCGACAACCTGCTGGGGTTCCAGTACACCATGAGATGGGACCCCGCCGCTCTTCGGTTCGACCGCCTCGAAAATTTCAACCTGCCCAGCCTGGGCGCCTCCGCTTTCGGCACTCAGCCGTCGGCCGTGGACAATGGCCGGCTGCCCGTCACCTGGTTCGACGCCAGCCTCAGCGGGGTTGACCTCTCCGGCGGGCAGGTGGTTTATTCCGTCTGCTTTGAGGTGCTGGCCGCTTCCGGCGGCCTGCACGCCGTCTATTTCGACCGCTCACCCACATCCATTGAGTTCGTCAACGCCAACACCGAGCTGATCGCAAATTACAGCCTCGTCAACGGCGGCGCCTATACGGGCGCGGGAACCGCCCCGGCAATTACCGCCGCCTGCATCACCCCGCCGGACTGCCAGGGCGGGAGCGGTTCGATCGACATCTCCGTGGCCGGAGGCCAGCCGCCCTATGCTTTCGACTGGAAGAAAAGCACCGTCACCGTGTCCACCAGCGAAGACCTGACCGGCGATATCGGCGGCCGGTACCGCGTCGAAGTAGCGAACCAGCAGGGGGTGGCCACTTCCGCCCTGTTTTCGGTCGTGCCCCAGGGCCTGCCTTATATTGGCAACTGGCAAATAGACGCCGTCTCCTGCGGATCGGCAAACGACGGCAGCATTTCCGTCTCCATCCCCGGCGGACCGGGCACCGCCAGCCTCCTGTGGAGCAACGGCTCGGCCACCAACCAGGCCCACGGCCTGGCACCCGGCCTGCATACCCTGGAGTTGTCCGACGGCGACGGCTGTTCCTATGTGGAATTCTACACCGTGGGCCTCGACGACGGACTCACGATAGAGGCCGATGTGGAAGACGCCGCCTGCAATGCCGACAACGGAAGCATCAGCCCCACCATCACCTACAATGCAGGCACAACCATAGATTATTCCTGGAGCCACGGCGAAACCAGCCTCACCGCCGACAGCCTGGCCCCGGGTTTGTATACCCTGTCGGTTACCTCCAGCAATGGATGCTCCGCCACCCAAACCTACGAAGTGCAACGCAGCAGCCAGCTCGATTATATTTTCGACATCACCCACCCGGCCTGCGGCGGGGCCGACGGCAGCATCGACCTGCTGATGCCCAACGCCGGACCCTATACCTTCGTATGGAGCACCGGCGAAGCCACCGAAGACATTGCCGGCCTGGCGCCCGGCGTTTACCACCTGACCGTCACCACCCAGGACGGGAGTTGTTCGGCAACCCGGGCCTTCACCCTCCAGGAGACCAACATTGAAACGTATTACGACTACGAATGCACCGGCGGTGCCGGCGCCTACACCGCCGACATCAGTTGCACGGTAGCCTCCGGCGGCACGCCCCCCTTCACCTTCGACTGGAACACCGGGCAGTCCGATACCGGCGCTTCCACCAGCACCATCAGCGGCGTGGACGGGGCTGGCGCTTACGCCGTCACGATCACCGACGCGGCCGGCTGCGTCCAGGAAGTGGACACACTGGAGCTCGATTGCGGCCAGGCCGCCCAGTTCCTGACCGCCTATTCTTATGAATGCATGTTTTTTGGCGACGGCTCCAGCCTCGCCGACGTCAGCCTCGTGGTCTGGGCAGGCGGCGTTCCGCCCTACACGTTCGAGTGGAGCAACGGGGAAGTGGACGTCGATTCCGTCTACAGCGTAAACGAAGACCTGGCCAACGGCGCTTATACCGTCACGATCACCGACGCCAACGGGCTGGTCCATTACCCCAACCCCGCCATCGTCGATTGCGCGCCGGCGCCGCAGGACTACGTTGTGGGTTCCAACTACGAGTGCACCTATTTCCCCTCAGAAGACTCTGTAAGCCTGGATGTTTCCACAGTAGTCTGGGCGGGCCCTCCCCCACCCTACACCTTCGCCTGGAGCACCGGCGAGGTGCAAACGGACAGCATCAGTTCGACGATCACGGTATCCGCTCCTGGTATCTACAGCGTCACCATTTCCGATGCGAACGGCAACACCCATGTAGAAACGGTCGCCACCGCCGACTGCAGCCAGCCCGGCAGCCGGCTGGCCATTGAAGAGGCGGCGGCACTGCCCGGCGAGATCGTTTGCGTGGAAGTCAGCGCCGCCGGCTTCCAGGGGCTGGACTCGCTCCTGCTCGCCATCCAGTGGAACCCCGGTTTCCTGACGCTGGACCACGTAGCGCCCGGGCTGATCTCTTCCGGCTTCAACCTCGCCGCCGCCGCCGACGGCATCTTCCAGCTGGACTGGAGCAGCGGGGGGCAGGCGCTGGACATCAGCGGAGAGCAGGCGCTCTTCGAGTTGTGTTTCCAGGTACAGGCCCCTTCCGGATACAGCATTCCCGTAAATTTCCACACTACCCTGCAGGCCCCCGAAGCCTATGCCGTCAATGGGCAGCCCATTGATGCCACCTGGCAAAACGGCGCCGTGCTGGCCGATACGGACGCGCCGGGTGACGCCGTGCTGCTGAACGTGGAAAGCGCCGTGGCCGCTCCGGGTGACGCCGTATGCCTGGACATTACCACCGCCAACTTCACGGACGTACTGGGCGTCCAGTTCAGCCTGCGCTGGGATTCCGCCAGCCTCCGTTTTGATTCCCTGGTGCCGGGAGATTTGCCGAACCTGGCGCCGGCGACCCATTTCAACCTCGGCGACGCCGGCAGCGGCCTCATCCGGTTCGCCTGGCTGCAGATACCCCTCGTGCCGGTTTCCCTGCCGGACGGCGCGGCCCTGTTCACCCTTTGTTTTACGGCAGCCGGCACCCCCGGCACCAGCACAGTGGCGATCTCTTCGGTGCCCACTCTCGTCGAGGTGTCCGATAACGACGGCGTGCTGCCCGTCGTCATCAACAACGGCGCCGTAACCATCCTGCAGGCCGAAGTATGGCCCGGCGATACGGACGCCGACGGTGCCGTCAGCCACTACGACCTCCTCAACATCGGCCTGGCTTACGGTGCCAGCGGCCCGCCCCGCCCCAATGCCAGCATCAGCTGGGAACAACAGCCGGCCCCCGGCTGGCAGCAGGCCACCCCGCTCTCTCAGGTGGACTATAAACACATCGACACCGACGGCGACGGCCTGATCGGGGCTGCTGACACCCTCGCCATCGTCCAGAACTGGGGCCTGCAGGCCCGTGGGGAAAGAGGCCCCCAGCCCGCCGTGGAGTTCGCCCGGCAGATCAACACCGTGCTGTATGTCCGACCGGACACCGTCGTCCTGGGAGAGCCTGCCGTATTCGACGTCATCCTCGGCGATGAAACATCACCCGCCGAAAACATCTACGGCCTGGCCTTCACCATCGCCTACGATACCGCCGCCGTTGAGCCCGGCAGCGCCGCCATGGCCTTCGGCAACTCCTGGATCGGCCAGCAAAACCAGGACCTGCTCGCCCTCAGCCGCGACCGCTACGACAACGGCCGCATCGACGTGGCCCTCACCCGGACCGACGGGCAGAATGTGTCCGGCCAGGGTGCCATCGCCCAGCTGCACATCACCATCCAGGACGTGATCTTCCGGGGTGGCGGGGTTTACGAAATGATCCTGGGCATCGAGGACGTGCGCCTGATCAACAGCGCCGAAGAATGGGCGGAAGTGGTCGCCCAATCCTCCACGATAGCCATCGGCGACGTGACGAGTTCCTCTGAAGCCGCCGAAAAGCAGGCCTCCCTTAGGGTGTATCCGGTGCCGGCGAGAGGCCAGGCGTTCATATACAGCCCGCAGTATCCCGTACGGCGGCTGGAAGTGATGGGGCCAGACGGCCGCAGCCTGCTCCGGGCGGACAATACTGCGGAGTTTTCCGTCGCCGGCTTGCCGGCCGGCCCGTACTTCCTCCGGGTGTGGACGGACGCCGGGGTGCAGGTGCGGAGGATTGTGGTGGTACGATAGGGAAAAATCTGGACTGAAGTTGCGAAATACGTAGAGATATGTGGAGATACGTAGAGATACGTAGAGATACGTAGAGATACGTAGAGATACGTGGAGATACGTGGAGATACGTGGAGATATGTGGAGATACGTAGAGATATGTGGAGATACGTAGAGACACGTAGAGATATGTGGAGATACGTAGAGATATGTAGAGATATGTGGAAATGTGCGGAGATGCGCGTGGTTACCAAGGTGACATCTTTTTTCGGAGGTACGGAGAAAAAAGGTGTCATCTTGTGGGACTTCCGAAATGACAACTGCCTTTTTCGTTCCTCAAAAGAAACTATCAAAAAAGACAACCATGAAAAAGACAACCATACTTACAGCCCTGTTTTTCTTCACCTTATCTGCTATAGCTCAGCAGGCCTCTATTGCCGGCACGGTTCTCCGGCCGGACGGGACGGCGGCGCCGGGCGCTCTGGTGCAATTGCTGGATGCCCAGGGGCAGCTGATTGCCACAACCACCGTAAACGCGGCCGGCGCCTATCAGTTCACCGGCATCCCCACCGGGCAGGAGTATACCCTTGTCCCGGAAGTGCCGGGGCTGCCGCTCTACGAAGTATCTACCCTGGATATCGTGGTCGGAGCGCAGCATATCCTGAACCTGAACCAGCTGGACACCCCCCTCAAACTGGTGGCCGGCGACGTCAACGAATCCGGCTCGCTGACCACGTTCGACCTGATCAACATGCGGCAGCTGGTCCTGGGCGCAATCAGCAATTTCCCCCGGGACTGGCTGTTCCTGCGGACAGACATTCAGTTCTACAATGATCAGGAACCCTGGCTGGGCTTTTCCGGCAGCAGCAACACCCTTCTGCTCGAAGGAGACGTTGCCGGCTTCGATTTCTTTGCCATTAAGATGGGAGACCTCAGCTGGTGACAAGATGGGCAGGGTACACACCGCTCGGGCAGACAGGATTAACAGGATTTTCAGCATATATGCCGGCTTGGAGATTGTTCAGGAATGTGTGCCCGCCCCCAAGTTTTGAACCGCCGAGGTACGCGGTCTTTCTCTGCGGCGCTCCGCGCCCCTGTGTTTTTACAAACACATGCAGTAGTTTCTCATGTAAGGTGCGTACGCGGCGAGAGGATGCCACGAAAGTTTACCCGGCTGACCAGACGGGCACTAAAATTTATCCGGCTGGATAGACGGACACCAAATCCGCACTAAATTTAGTGCGGATTTGGTGCCTTTGTGTCCGTCTCTTTGAGCCGGATAAATTTTTGTGGCGATACGTGCATGCTCTATACGAGAAATTGCTGAAACATATGAGGAACACAGAGAATTCGCTTGACAACGAATACTCTGTGGCATCTACTTCGTGCGGTTTGAGTAAAAGACACAGCGTCCTGAACAGTCCCCGGCTTGTCTTGTAACCCATGCCGCTACATCTTGTTAATCCTGTCAATCCTGTCTACTCCTCCCCCGCTGCCACATCCTGTCTACAAACCGAAGGCCTGTCTCACTTTGCCCACATAGTCCAGCCTCTCCCAGGTGAAGGTCTCGATCTCCATCTCCTTGCGGTTGCCGGAGCCATCCACGAAGACCGCTTTTTTCTTCTCCGGCTTGCGGCCCATATGGCCGTAGGCGGCCGTATCGGAATAGATAGGCGTGCGCAGTTTCAGGCGCTGCTCGATGGCGTAGGGGCGCATATCGAATAGCTCCTTGACCTTTCGGGCAATCTCGCCATCGCTCATTTTCACTTTGGCTGTGCCGTAGGTATTGACATAGATGTTGGTGGGCGCAGCCAGGCCGATGGCATAGGAGACCTGCACCAGTACTTCGTTGCACAGGCCGGCGGCGACCAGGTTCTTGGCGATGTGGCGCGTGGCGTAGGCCGCCGAGCGGTCCACCTTGGAAGGATCCTTGCCGGAGAAGGCGCCGCCGCCGTGGGCGCCCTTGCCGCCGTAGGTATCGACGATGATCTTGCGGCCGGTCAGGCCGGTGTCGCCGTGGGGGCCGCCGATGACGAACTTGCCGGTGGGGTTGATGTGGTAGGTGATGTCTTTGGTAAAAAGCTTCTGGAGTTCGGGCTTCACCAGTTTCTGAACCCGCGGGATGACGATATTGATGATGTCCTCGCGGATCTGCTTCAGCATTTTTTCATCCTCGTCGAATTCGTCGTGCTGGGTGGAGACGACGATGGAGTCAATGCGCTGCGGGACGTTGTCGTCCGAGTATTCGATCGTCACCTGCGATTTGGAGTCCGGGCGCAGGTAGGCCATTTCCTTGCCTTGTTTGCGGATGTGGGCCAGTTCCAGCAGGATGTGGTGGGAGAGATAGAGGGCCAGAGGCATGTAGTCCTCGGTCTCGTTGGTGGCATAGCCGAACATCATGCCCTGGTCGCCGGCGCCCTGGTCTTCGGGGTTGGCGCGTTCCACACCCTGGTTGATGTCCGGAGATTGTTCGTGGATAGCCGACAGCACCCCACAGGAGTGGGCTTCGAACATATACTCGGATTTGGTATAGCCAATGCGTTTGATGACGTCGCGCGCGATCTGCTGTACATCGAGGTAAGTCGAAGATTTCACTTCCCCTGCCAGCACGACCTGGCCGGTGGTGACCAGGGTTTCGCAGGCCACTTTGGAGTTGGGGTCGAAGGCCAGGAAGTGGTCGACCAGGGCATCGCTGATCTGGTCAGCGACCTTATCGGGGTGGCCTTCGGAGACGGATTCGGAGGTAAAGAGGTATGGCATTATTGGTTGTCATTAGGTTATTCAAGAGGCGGCCCGGGGGCGCGCGGAAAAACGCTGCAAAAATAGGAATTGTTTTGAAACTATTTCACCTGGCAGCTAAACAGTTGGCGCACCTCTGTTTTGGTGTGGATAAACCCTTCCAGCGTATCGCCGATCTGTACCGGGCCGACGCCCGCCGGCGTGCCGGTGAAGATGAGGTCGCCCATTTGCAGTTTGAAGAACCGGGAGACGTAAACGATGATCTCCTCGAAGGAGAAGAGCATGTCCCGGGTGTTGCCGTGCTGTACGGCCTCTCCGTTTTTTTTCAGCTCGAATTCGATAGCCTGGCGGTCGAGCTTGTCCAGGGAAATAAACCTGCCGAGCACGGCTGAGCCGTCGAAGCCCTTGGCGACTTCCCAGGGCTGCCCCTTCTCTTTGAGTTCCTGCTGCAGGTCGCGCGCCGTAAAGTCGATGCCCAGCGACACCTCTTTATAATATCCGCCGGCGAATTCCGGCTGCACGTGGCGGCCGTTTTTGGCTATTTTCAGCACCACCTCCACCTCGTAGTGCAGGTCGCGGGTAAATTCCGGGTAGTACAACGGCTTGTTGTTGACCAGCAGGGCCGAGGCCGGCTTCATGAAGACGACGGGCCGGGAGGGGACGGGGTTGTTGAGCTCCTTGGCGTGCTCTGCGTAGTTGCGGCCGATGCAGATGATTTTCATGGTTGTATTGTTATATTGTTGGCTGGGGGGGGCGATGTGATTGTTATATTGTTGGCTGAGTGGGGGCGATGTGATGGTTGTATTGTCGGCTGAGTGGGGGCGATGTGATGGTTATATTGTTGGCTGAGTGGGGGCGATGTGATGGTTATATTGTTGGCTGGGGGGGGGCTGAATTTTTGCATTGTTCTACGCTCTTGTTAATACTTAAGATTATCCCATGTATATTTTATCAGGTGATTAATCTCTTGGGGAAGGGCATCCAATTTTCCGAGTATGAAAGAGGCCTGCTCCTCATTCAACAAACCCCGATTGATTGATTTTTTTGTCCAATCCAGGCTTTCTTTTGTAGAGCCGGCACTGTAACGATAATAACGAATCTTATCTTTTTTATGGTATCGCCCGAAACCTTCTGCGATATTTGCAGATATAGAATCTGAGGCTTCCACGAATTGTTTGCCCACTGTCCATCTGGGAAAACTATCCCATTCCTGAACTACATCCCAGACATAATTGCTCAATTCGTAGGCAATCACATAAGCGTTTAGCTTTTCCAAAGAGAGGTATTCCATAGTTTCTGGCTTTTCGGTTAACAAATACTTCTATAAGTATGGACGCGAAAAACGCCAGATTCCATAAAATTCATTGAGAAATTTTCCCCTCTTTTCACTTTCTACCCCCTAAACAATATAGCAATATAACAATATAGCAATATAACAATATAGCAATATAACAATATAACCATATAGCCCCCTTCACCCCCTCACAACCTGGAGCCCCGTCAACTCCTTCACTTCCCTCACCGTCTCCTGCGCCCGTTTCCTGATCTCCGCCGAAGAAGCCTTAATCCGGTTTTTCACTGCCTTCTTATCGGCCGTCAGTTCCGCTTTGCGCTGGCGGAAGGCGGTGCTGATCTCCACCAGGGCGTCGGCGACGGCATCCTTGAGGTCCACATATTTCAGTTCGCCGGCCTGGTAGGTAGCCAGGAGCTGGTTGTGGGCTGCCTGTTTGCCGGCGGCGCTCAGCAGGAGGAAGAGGTTCTCGACGCCGGGGCTCATTTCGCCCGCCGGCGTGTCGCCCGTATCGGTGACGGCGGAGCGGACCTGCTTGCGCAGGCGGTTTTCCTCTTCGAAGACGTTGATGTAATGCTTGGGGCCGAGGCTCTTGCTCATCTTGCGCTCGGGGTCGGCCGTGGAGCGCACCTTGAGCACCTCGGTAAACAGCGGCTCGGGCAGGACGAAGTATTCCCGGCCCACCTGGTTGTTGAACCGCTGGGCGATATTGCGGGTCAGTTCCAGGTGCTGTTCCTGGTCTTTGCCGATGGGCACGTAATCGGCCCGGTAGATGAGGATGTCGGCCGCCTGCAGCACCGGGTAGTCGAACAGGCCGGCGGAGATGAAGCCGTCGCCGCTATCGTCGGCGCTCTGCGAGCTTTTGTCCTTGAACTGCGTCATGCGGGTGAGCAGGCCGTAGGAGGTGAAACAGTTCAGTACCCAGCACAGCTCGGCGTGTTCCGGGACCAGCGACTGGATGCAGAGGTTCTCTGCCTTAACGCCGGTAGCCAGCAGGTTGAAAATGAGGTCCCAGGTATTCTCCCGGAGCTTCCGGGGGTCATACGGCATGGTCATGGCGTGGTAGTCCACCACGGTATATACGCAGTCGTATTTTTCCTGGAGGGCCACCCAGTTCTTCACCGCCCCGAAGTAGTTGCCGAAATGCATGTGCCCCGTAGGCTGGATGCCGGATAGCACCCGTTTCTTCTGTTCCATCCAATGTGTCGTTTTACGGTTTTCCCGAACTTTAAAAAGCAACTTCACCCCCGGCTGTGCAGACGGGCGTGAAGTTGTTTTTAATCACTACTAAATCCGGGCGCCTGCCCGGAAGTTCCCGCGAAGATAAAATTTATCTGCTATACTTAACGGCAATAGGTTTTGTGCATTTGCCCTCCCCGCCCCTTAATCCCCTAAAGGGGAAATCCGCGCATAAATGCACAAAACCTATTGCAGCGGAGTATAAATCAATCATATTCGCGGACTTGGAAAGCCTGCCCCGATTTTTGTCGGGGTCCGCGCTCCAGTTTACAAAATAAATTTTCAACCTGCGGCGCTACCGGAGCAGTATATCCCTAGAAAACCCTTCAAATTTTAACCGAAATGCGAGTCATACATCGTACAATTTCCCACTTCCCACTTCCGTCCCGTCTTACCAATAGCTATCGGGATCGCTCCTCCTGGCAAGCCTCCGATTTCCCACTTCCGCCTTCCCACTTCCCCTACCCCTTATCTCCAAAGAACCAGCCCAAATACCGGTTGGCCTCTTCGTACAGCAGTTCCTCCCGGTGGTCGAGCAGTTCGGCGGTGGCGGGGATGACGTTCAGGTCCTCATCCATCCAGTATTCCAGCCTGCCTTCGATGAAGATGAAGCGGGAAAAGGGCTGGGCGACGAAGAACAGGTCGGCCCCGCCGAAGTAGAAAGTCGACTGCCGGGCCATGGCGCCCGAATCATCCGGCTCGGAGACGACGAGCTTGACCGCCTTCTCGTTTTCCATCCACAATTTCAGGATGCGGGCTTCCTTTTGCCCTTCCTCCAGGGCCAGGGTGTCGGTGATGGGGTCCTGGAGGGCCAGCCGCTCTTCCAGGGACCCGATGATCTCCTGGACGCGCTGGGTGACGCGCTCGGCCAGCTCTGCTTCGGAATTGACGCCGTCGAAGCCCTGCTGGGCTGCCAGGGGTGCGGCAAGGGAAAGGACAGCGAACAACAGCGGTAACTGCTTTGATCTTTTCATAGTCGTGGTGCTTTGTTTATTCTTCAAACAACGTCAAATACGCCCTGGCCTGTTTCAGCAGCAGCCTTTCCTGTTCGCGGCGCTCCTCTTCCGGTGCCTGTGCCGGCTGCCAGCCCTCATCCAGCCAGTACTTCAGTTCCTGGCCGATGAAGATGAAGCCGGCGTCGGGGCGGGCGGCGTAGAAGAGTTCCCCGTTAGCGAAATAAAAGGCGATGAACCCGTTGCCGCCCGGTTCGGTGGCGGTGAGCTTCACCGGGTTGCCCGCTTCGGCCCACAACCGCAGGGTGCGGGGCTCTCCTTCTTCTTTGGCGGGCATCTCCAGGTGCCGGGGTTCGTATTCCCGCAGCTGCTGGTCCGTCGACAGGATCACTTTCTGCACCTCTTTGATAATGACCTGGGTGTATTCCTCTGCCGTTTGGGGCGCCGGGGCGGCATTTTTCCGGCCGCTGTCCTGCTTGCAGCCCCCCGCCAGGAGCAGGAAGGCAGACAGGAAGGGGATAATTGGCTTCATTGGCATATTATTATTTGGGCGAAAGCCTTAATCAAACGCTGCGATCACCGAAATCTCCACGTTCACCAACTTGGGCAGGTTGGAGACCTGCACCAGTTCGCGGGCAGGAGCGGTAGCTTCGTCGAAGTAAGAAGCGTACACCTCGTTGATGCGGCCGTAGTCGTTGATATCCTTGACGAAGATGCTGCATTTGACCACATCGGCGAAGGACAGGCCCGCTTCTTCCAGGATGGCCCGGATGTTTTCCATCACCCGGCGGGTTTCCACCTCGATGTTGTCCGTCACCAGGTCCCCGGTGGCGGGGTTGATGGCAATCTGCCCCGAAGCGTAGAGGGTGTCGTTGTGGATAATGGCCTGGTTGTAGGGCCCCACCGGCGCCGGCGCCTTGTCTGTTTTGACGATCTTTTTCATATTATTATTGTGTATTAGGCGATTGAGCGGGGGATAAGCTGTATGGCCAGCAATATAACAATATAGCAATATAGCAATATAGCAATATAACAATATAACAATATAACAATATAGCAATATAACAATATAGCAATATAGCAATACAACCATCCAACTCTCCTCCATCCCCCAACACAAAAAGCCCCGCATCGAGTTAATCGGATGGGAGCTTATTGTATTCGATGTCAGGCCGGAGCCTGGGGTTAAATTTCCTCTTCAGCTTTAATCAGCAGTTTACCCCGATAGTACATATTGCCATCCAGGTCGCGGTAGGCGCGGTGCAGCAGGTGCCTCTCCCCGGTATTGGCGCAGGTAGCGACGTTGGGTACGGGGGCATTCTTATGCGTACGGCGCTTGCGTTTGCGCTGCTTCGATATTCTACTCTTGGGATGTGCCATCGTTTAATCAGTTTTATAACGTTCAGTTCTTGTTGCTCAATTTCTTCAATTCGTCCCAGATGGGGTTCGCTTCTTTTTCTTCTTCTTCCTCCCGTTCTGCGGTGTGGCCGCCGTTGCTCAGGTAGCGGAGGGCATCCTGGTTGCAGGGGCGGGGGTCTTCCTTCTCGCAATCGTACACCCGGATCAGCGGCACGGCCAGGCAGATATACTCGTAAATGTACTTGGCCACGTTGAGCTGCTGCGCTTCCGGGTTGATGAAGATGACGTCGGCCTGCTCCGGCTCCTCTTCCAGGCTGAATTTGACCACCAGCCGCTGGGTATCCGAGACCGGGAGGTCGATATCCGCCGCGCAGCGGTCGCACTGGGTGCGCACGGTGCCGGCCAGTTCGAACTCCAGGACGTACATGTCGCTGTGCTTGTCGAATTCCAGCTTTACCCGGACATCGCTCCCGGCGATGGGAGAATGCTCAAAATTTTCAAAGAAAAAGCGGTCAATCTGAAACTCAAATTGATGGATTCCATTGTGCAACCCCTTTACCGGGATTGAATAGGTAATTAAGGGATCCATTGTTGCTCTTTTTGCCGAGCCTTGCCAGGCTTCACTTTTGAAGGGCAAAAGCTCCATTTTTCTAAAGCGGATGCAAAGATAAGTTTTTTGGGTTAGAATGTCGAGCCTGAAAGGAAGATTTTGTTGGAGGCAGCACCGACAGACGACGGAGGGAACCCCAGGTGACAAACGAATGCACCAATGCACAAATACACGAACACACAATTAATCCGCATTTAACAGCTCCCTTTTTTCGCATCTCTAGAATTGGTGTATTTTTGTGGCTACTCCCTTGAATGAGCGCATGTTTACCGTATCGGTTCCCTCGCCGGGAAAATTCACAAACACTACTATGAAGGCACAATTATCCCTTTCTCGTCTTTTGATCCGGCACGCCGGCGTGTTGAAACACCGGCTGCCGACGGGGCTTTTTTTTCTGTTTTTCATGAATATTGCCGCCGGGCAGGTGATCTTTTCCAATCCCGGGATGACTTACACGAATACGGATGGCCGGACCTTCGACGCCTACGGCGGTGTGAGTGTTTCCGGTTGCACCTCGGTTAGTTTCTCGGTGGACTACTCTTTTTCCCTGCCCTGGGAAGGCAGCGGCAATATGGAGTCTTGTGATGATGGCTGTATCGGGATAGTTCCTTGTGCATGTGACCCCAATATCATTGCGGTACCAAACGATGGCTGCCATAATTGCTGGGATTTCCTCTGGGTCCGATTCTTCATAAATGGCGTGGAAGTCGGCGGCGACCTGATCGGCGACGCCGGCACCACCGACGCGGAACAAACCGGAACGATCAGCACCACCTTCTGCACCAACGGCGCTCCGGGCAATGCCTCTATTGAAGTCTACACCCAGACCTGGGGGGCTACTGAATCCGTCACCTTTTCCAACATCACCATCACCTGCATCGACAACACCCCTACCCTGCCCAACCTCGGCCCATACTGCCAGTCTGACGCCCCGGTGGCCCTCCCTACCAGCCCCGGCGGCGTCCCCGGCACCTGGTCGGGCCCGGGGGTGACCGGCGGCAACACCTTCAACCCCGCCCTGGCCGGCACCGGCACCTGGAACCTGACCTTCACCGCCAACCCGTCGGCCTGCGCAGGCTCTGCCACCACCGCCGTGACGGTCATCCCCTCCGCTACGATCAACCTCACCCCCATCGGGCCGTTTTGCCAAACCGGCGCCCCCGTGCCACTGCCCGGCACGCAAAGCGGGGTCAACGGAACGTGGTCCGGCACAGGCGTGAGTGGCGGCTTCTTCAACCCGGCCGCAGCCGGCACAGGTACGTTCACGCTCACCTTCACCCCCAACCCGGGGCAATGCGCCGCGCCGGCCAACCTCAATGTACTGGTCAATGCTGCTACGACGCCCACCTTCGGCCCCATCGGGCCGTTTTGCGAATCAGGCGCGCCGTCGGCACTGCCCACCGTCAGCCAGAACGGCATCAGCGGCAACTGGTCGGGCGCCGGGGTCAGCGGCAACCAGTTCAACCCGGCAGCCGTCGGCTCCGGCTCGTTCAGCCTGCTGTTCACCCCCAATCCGGGCCAGTGCGCTTCCTCCGCCACCGTCAACGTTCTGGTCGACGCCCTGGTTTTGCCGATGCCCACCCCCATCGGGCCGTTCTGCACGGGCGACCCCACCGTGCCCCTGCCTACGGTGGTGGATGGCGTCAGCGGCAACTGGGCCGGCAGCCTGGTCACGAACAATATCTTCAACCCCGGCTCCGCCGGCAACTTTACCATCACCTTCAACCCCGATCCCGGGCAGTGCGCCTTCTCCAGCAGCCTCATGGTGCAGATCACGCCCGCCGCCACGCCGGCCCTCACCCCGCTGGGGCCGTTCTGCAGCACCGACCCGCCCGTCAGCCTGCCGGCTGTGCAGGACGGCATCACCGGTTCCTGGGTCGGCAACGGCGTCACCGGAGGCAACACCTTCAACCCCGCCCTCACCGGCGGCGGCGCCTTCCAGCTCACCTTCATCCCGGCGCCCGGCGAGTGCGCCAACAACAACAGCATCAGCGTCATGGTCAACAGCCCGGTGGCCAGCCCGCCCGGGCAGCCGCTGCAGGTCTGCTACACCCTCGTCCCCTTCTCCTTTACCGACAACCTGCCCGCCATCATCAACGCCATCAACAACGGGACCGGCCAGCAGGTGAACTGGTACCTCGACCCGGCAGGGACCAACCCACTCGACCCCAATGATCCTGCCGACCTGCAAACCCTGATCGCCGGCGGGCCCAACCAGACGATCTACGCCGCTGTCTTCGACGGCGCCTGCGAATCCGCCACCGTACCGGCCAACATCATATTCACCCAGTCGGGCACCCCCGCGCTCACCCCGCAGGGGCCGTTCTGCCAGGGCGGCGCGCCCGCCGGCCTGCCCACCAACCAGAGCGGCATCAACGGCTCGTGGTCGGGGCCCGGCGTCAGCGGCAACACCTTCAACCCCGCCGCTGCCGGCAGCTTTACCCTGACGTTCACCCCCAACCCCGGCCAGTGCGCCGGCCCCAACACCCTGAACGTCACGGTAACGGCCTCCACCGTGCCGGCCCTCACGCCCATCGGGCCCTTCTGCCAGTCGGCGCCGCCGGTGAGCCTGCCCACCGTCCAGAGCGGCATCACCGGCGCCTGGTCCGGGCCGGGCGTCAGCAACAACACCTTCAGCCCGGCAGCGGCGGGCCAGGGCTCGTTTACCCTGACGTTCACGCCGGCCCCCGGCCAGTGCGCTTCGGCCAACAGCCTGTCCGTAACGGTCGGCAATATCGCCGCCAACAACGCCGGGCCCTTGTTCGAATGCGACAACGGCAACGGCCAGGCCACCTTCAACCTGACCACCCTCGACCCCCAGATTAGCCAGGGCGCCGGATTCGTCAGCTGGTACCTCGACCCCGGCGCGACAGTCCCGGTCAACAACCCCGGCAACTTCACCATCGGCGCGGGCGGAGAAGTCTACGCCACCGTATCGGACGGCGTTTGCACGTCGGCCCCCGTGGCAGTGCAGCTCGTCGTCCTGCCCCTGCCAACCGCCAACCCGGCAGCCCTCCAGGCCTGCGAAACCGCTAACGGCCAGGCGACTTTCGACCTCACTACCCTCGAAAATACAGTGGCCGGCGGCGCGCCGGTATCCGTGAGCTGGGCCTTCGACCCGGCAGGCACCGCCGCCGTCCCCAACCCGGGCGCCTTCCTGACGGGGGACATTACCGTCTTTGCCATCGTTTCCGACGGCAACTGCCAGCACGCCGCCCTGGTTACCCTCACCGTCCTCGACGCGCCGGATATTGCCCTGGCCGTGGCCAGCCCCATCCTGTGCAACGGCGACGATAATGGCAGCCTGGACCTCACCATCCTCAGCGGCCCGGCCGGCCTTACTTATGACTGGAATGTCAATGCCTACGACGGCGTCGAAGACCCCGCCGGGCTAAGCGCAGGCACCTACGCCGTCACCGTTTCCGGCGCAAACGGATGTGAAGCGGCGGCCAGCATCCAGCTCGCCGAACCGCTCCTGCTGACGATGGCCTGCAGCGTGACCAATCCGGTGATCACCCCCGGCGGCGCCGAGGGGGAGGCCAGCGTCGGCTTCAACGGCGGAACGGCCCCCTTCAACATCAGTTGGGTGGGCCCGGTGAGCGGCAGCGGCACGTCTCCGGCACAGGGAAACATCCTGCTCTCCAACCTGGAAGAGGGAACGTATACCGTCACCGTCGAAGATGATAACGGCTGCCTCAATTCCTGTACCTTCACCGTTAACGGGCCGGGCTGCGACCTGCTGCTCGACTTCCAGAACCTGCAACCCGAAAGCTGCCCGGGCGCGATGGACGGGTCCGTCGACCTGGCTATCACCGGCGGCACGGCGCCGTTTTCCATCACCTGGAGCGACGGGCCGACGGACGTCACCAGCCGCACCGGGCTGGCAGCAGGCCTGTACGGCGTCACCGTCGACGACAGCGACGGCTGCCAGGCTACCGGCACCCTTGCCTTCGGAACGGCCAACCCGGCACCCCAGGCAACGATCAGCGCCGGCGACACCATCTGCCAAAACGAATGCCGGCAGTTTGACATACAGTTCCAGGGCACGCCGCCCTTCGTACTGGAATACGCCGTGGATACCGGCGCCAGCCAGCAATTCTTCCTCTTCGAAAGCCCCGCAGCTGACACCATGCTGGAGATATGCGCCGCTGACTTCGGCTACGTCGACGGCTCGCTGGAGGTCCTGTTCTTCGTGCTTTCGGACGCGCTGTGTACCGATACCCTCAACCAACTGGACACCATCCAGGTATTGCCCACGCCCAACGGCGCCTTCAACGTCATCCTCTGCCCGGGCGACAGCCTGACCTATAACGGTACGGTTTATAACGAAAACAATCCCACAGGCAACGAAGTCCTCGCCGGGCAGGCCGCCAATGGCTGCGACTCCCTGGTGGCGGTCAGCGTGGGCTATTTTCCGGTTGTTGCTACCCAGTCCATGTCCCTGACCTGCGACCCCACACAGGCCGGGCTGGACACCCTCGTCCTGCAAACGGTTAACGGATGCGATAGCCTGGTGATCACGGAAACCCTCTTCGTCCCGGCAGATACCACTTTGTTGATGGTGAGCAGCTGTGACCCCGCACAGGCCGGCCTTGATACTGCCTTCCTGCAAAATACCTCCGGATGCGACAGCCTCATCATCACGGAAACCATTTTTGACGCAAATGCCGCCGATACTACTCTGTTGTTCGCTTCATCCTGCGACCCCGCACAGGTAGGCGTGGATACCGTTTTTTTACAAAATACCGCCGGGTGCGACAGCCTCGTCATCACCGAAACTTTCCTCGAACCCGGCGATGAAACCTTCCTCACCGCTACCTCCTGCGACCCCGCACAGGTGGGCGTGGATACCGTTTTTTTACAAAATACCGCCGGGTGCGACAGCCTCGTCATCACCGAAACCACGCTGTCTCCTTCCGAGCAGACCTTGCTCACGGCCAGCACCTGCGACCCCGCGTTGGCCGGAACCGACACCCTGTTCCTGCAGACCGCTGCCGGTTGCGACAGCCTCGTCATCACCGAATTGACGTTTACCCCAACCGACACCACCCTGATCGGGCAGGAATTATGCCCAGGAGAAGTGCTGGTAGTCAATGGCGTAGAATACAACGAAGCCCAGCCCAGCGGCATTGAGGTCATCCCCGGAGGAGCGGCCAACGGTTGCGATTCCGTCATCAGCGTCAACCTGAGTTTTCTGGGAGTTGCCATGGAGTCCATAAATTCAACCCTCTGCCCGGGAGAATTCATCCTCGTCAACGGGCGGCGGTACGATGAGGGCAACCCCGCCGGCACGGAGGTCATAGAGGACGGAGGCGTCAACGGATGTGACAGCATTGTCCAGGTGGCCCTCACCTATGCCGAGGGCGTTTTAGGCTTCCTCGAAGGAGGGCGGGCCGCCTGCCCGGGGGATACTGTGGAACTGACCCTCCGCCTGCAGGGCGCCAACGCTTACAACGTCAATATTACCGATGGGTCGGCTGTTGTAGAATCCTTTACGGGCATTGCCGGCGACGTATCCTTCACGGTGAACCCTTCGGCCACGACGGACTACCAGATCAGCCTGCTGACGGCGGTCGGCAGCCTCTGTCCGGTAGAGATTGGAGCGGGGGCGACCGTTACGGTGGTGCAAACCGGCGACATTCAGGCCGAGGTGCTGACCGACTATGGCGGGTTTGGCGCCAGCTGCAGCGACAGCGAGGATGCCTCCATCGGCGTTTCCCCCGCCGGGCCGGGGCTTTCTTTCCTGTGGAGTACCGGCCAGACAACGCCCACCCTGGAAAACATCGGAGCGGGGGCTTACACGGTAACCGTCACCAGCACCGAGGGGTGTTCGGCGGAGGCCAGCGCGGTGGTCACGGCGCCGGCGCCCCTGACGGCCAAAGCCAGCGGCATTGGGGTGGACTGCTTCAGCGAGTTCAGCGGCAGCATCCTGGTTGAAAACCTGGAAGGCGGCGCCGGCCCTTACGAGTATTCGCTCGACGGGCAGTTTTTCGCCCCCTTAGGCGCCTTGCCGGCGGCCATCCCCGGGCTGGAGGCCGGCCAATATACCCTATACCTGCAGGACGCCAACGACTGCCGGGCGAGCCTCACGGCAGCGGTCGCCCCTTTCGAGGGCCTGGTGCTGGAGTTGGGCACTTACGACCCCCTGAAACTGGGGGACAGCCTGCAGCTCCGCCCGTTTGCCGGCTTTGACGTGGCAGGCTTCAGCTGGACGCCTCTCACGGGCATCCCCGACCCGGCCTCTTTCACCCCCTACGTCCGGCCCATGGAAACCACCGTCTATACCCTGACGGCCGTCGACAGCGCCGGTTGCACGGCTACAGACCGGGCCACCATTATCGTCGAAAAGGGCCGGGGCCTGTATGCGCCCAGTGCCTTCAGCCCCAACGAGGACGGCCGCAACGACCGGTATACTTTATTTACCGGCCCGGATGTTGCGGAAATAAAAATATTCCGCATCTTTGACCGCTGGGGCAACCTGGTGTTCGAAAGCGCCCCGTTCGAACCCAACATTGAAAACCTCGGCTGGGACGGCACGTTCAACGGCGAGCCGATGGATCCGGCAGTTTTTGTTTTTTATGCCGAGGTGGAATATGTAGATGGTTTCACGGAGGTGGTAGAAGGAGATTTGGTGCTGTTGAGATAGCATGAAAATTTCTTTCAACTTTTTCGCAACTTTTTGAAACATTAACCGTATTATTGAATGATTACCCCTCTCTAATCGACAACACAGTGACATCGGAGTGCTGCTGCCGTCTCGTTATTTAACGGATGTAAGTAAATTGAATCAGTCGTTTTTGCCTTACAAATGAGGCGGCTTGGAGGGTTAAACCCAGGAAGGGCACCTGAGTTCGGCCGCCATCCAGTCCGCGCCTCCGGAAAATCAACACCCTATGCTGTACTAAATGTAAAACAACCCTTCGCCGGTCAGTACATCTCTTTAAAAAACGGCCTTGTAACAAGCGCCGAACCGAAAACGGAAGACAATAATACTATCCCCCCCCGGATTGATCCTCCGTACGTCATTTCCAAAAACCGTAGTTTGCACTTAAATGGTTAAACCAGGGCACTGCTCCTGCAACCACGACGGATTTGTGGCGCAGTTGCCGGGCGTCTGTTGTTGGCGCTTTGTTGTCCGGCCCGAGGTCTCCCTTCAACAAACAACGAGCAACCGCCAGGACTAACCCTCTCGCGGAGAAAATAAAAATCAAAGAAAAACATGCATTCTATGAGTAAGTATTACATCAAAAACTGGGTTCGGTTTGTGCTATTGGGATGGTTGGCGCTATGCGGGCAGCAGCTTGCCGGCCAGGATAAGACCTGGACCAACGCCGGCGGAGACGGCCTTTGGAGCAACGGAGCAAACTGGGACCCGGCCGGCGCCCCGGGGCCGGGCAACGACGTGATCTTCGACAATACCAGTTCGGCCAACTGCACCGTCAACATAAATCCATCTATTAAAAGCCTGGAAGCAGACCGCTTCTACGGGGGCACGATCTCTCTGGGCACCAATACGCTGACGGTGGGCGGCGCCTTCAAAGTGGAGGAAGCTTCCCAACTCAGCAGCGGGCCGGGCAGCAAGGTCATCATCAGCGGCCCCGGCCGGGTCGACTGCGTGGCGCCCATTCACGCTCTGGAGATCAACACGGCCCAACCCACCGACGATATCGACCTGCGGGAGAACCTCCTGGTGGCCGAACTCACCATCACCCAGGTGGGCAACCTGGACGGCGACGACCTGCGGGTCAGCCAGAAGTTCGTCAATAACGATCCCGCGCTGGACGGGGACGCCATCATCAGCATCGCCGGCAACTGCACCTTCACCGGCAACGGCCTGCGCTTCCTGAACATTGAAACCGGCGCCAACCTGCAATTGCTTTCCAGCCTGGCCCTGGAAAGGAATTTCGAGCTGACCGGCAGCGGCGATATCTCGGGCACCGGGCCACTCACCTTCGCCTCGGGAGGCAGGGTCAACTATTCCGGGAACGTATCGGCAGATGTCGAATTTGATTTTGCCGGCTCCATTCGCATTTCCAACGAATTTTCGACGGCGGGGAACCTCACCTTCACCCAGGTTGGCGGCTTTACGGGGCTGGGCGAAATCCGGGCGGGCAGCGACATAACGGTGAACGTCCCTTTGGTCGGAAACTTTTTAACCATTGTCGCTACCGGCAGCGGTGCCCTCTCTGGCAGCGGCAGCCTCGTCAGGCTGAGGGTAGAGGCCGGCGCCAGCCTGCAGCTCCCTTCTGATTTTACGCTGAAGGGCACCTTCGAGCTTACCGGAGGCGGAACGATCGCCGGCCCCGGCAAGCTCGTCCTTGGCTCTGTCGGCCAGGTTGACTTTACCGGCACCGTTTCCAACGTACAGATTAACGACCCCAGCGGATCGCGCGTGGGTATTTCCTTCGAGGAGGTATTTAACATTTCCAACGACCTGCTTATTACCCAGACAGGATCGTTCAGGGGGGAAGATATTCGGGTTGGCGGCAATATCACGGTCACCGACAACGAAATCAGCGCATTTTCCAACCTGGTCATGGCTGGCAACGGCACCACCAGCTTCCAGGGCCCCGGCGGCGGCAATTACAGATGGATGACTCTCGTTATCGACAAAGACAACAATACCGGCAAGGTACTGTTGAACAGCTCGGACACGTTCCTGGAAATCGTCGTGTCCGAAGGCATCCTGGGCCTCAACGGCCAAAGCCCCACCGCCGATGTCACCGTCGAAGCCGGCGGAACGCTGGCCGGCGTCGGCACGATAAACGGCGACTTGACCGTCGAAGCCGGCGGGGCCGTCAGCCCGGGCAATTCTCCCGGCATCATGACGATCAACGGGGATGTGAACATTTCCGGTACCCTGACCATGGAGATCACCGGCCCCGGAGAAAACAACGGCGGCACGCCCGGCACGGATTTTGACCGGCTCAATGTGAATGGCAACGCCACGATCGGCACGATAAATGTCGTATTCGTAGGCACCATCGGCCCCACCTTCCCGGTGGCCGGCGCGACGTACACCTTAGTGTCGGCTACCGGGTCCAGCGCTATCAGCGCCTTTACCATCACGCCCAACACCATCAACGGTACCTTCACCGGCGGCATGCTGCTCATCGGCAACCCGGCTTTTCCTATCGAGCTCACCTACTTCACCGCATCCGCCAAAGGCGAGTCCGTCTTGTTGCAGTGGGGGACCGCCACGGAACAGAACAACGACTACATGGCCGTGGAGCGCAGCCCCGACGGCGTCCGGTTTGAAGAGATCGGCCGGGTGAAAGGGGCGGGCAGCACCACCGAGCCCCGGGATTACCGCCTCGTCGACGAGCAGCCGGTCCAGGGCCTCAACTACTACCGCCTCCGCCAGGTGGACTTCGACGGGGCCGCCACCTACCACCGGATCGTCACCGCCCTCTACAGAGGCAAAGCGGCCGGGCTGGCTTTCGAAGCCTCCCCCAACCCTGTACAGGACAACCTGCAGGCCGCCTGGACGCCCTCGCCGGTACTCCCCACCGACCTGCTCCTCTTCGACGCCCACGGCCGCCTGCTCGCCGAGTACCGCCTGCCCGCCGGCGCCAGCAACCTGGTGGTGCCGATGAGCCACCTCGCACCCGGCCTGTACTTCCTGCAGGCCAGCCAGGGGGCGAAAGTGCAGATGGCGCAAATCGTCAAAAAGTGACAGGATTGGCAGGATGAGTAGACAGGATTAACAGGATTTACAGGATTGGGCAACCTGGGTAGCCAGGTCCAGGGTGAACAGGATATTTAATAGACAGGATTTACAGGATTTACAGGATTGGGCAACCTGGGTGGCCAGGTCCAGGGTGAACAGGATATTTAATAGACAGGATTTACAGGATTTACAGGATTGGGCAATTTGGGTAGCCGAGTGGCTCGGAACAGTAGCTGGGGAATTCTGTCCATCGTGCTAATCCTGGCTATAAACGTGCCGCCTGAAGGCATCACCTTGAACCTGTTCATCCTGTAAATCCTGTCTCCCCCCAAAGCGCATTGCCCCCAAAACCTGTTCATCCTGTAAATCCTGTCTCCCCCCAAAGCGCCTTGCCCCCAAAACCTGTTCATCCTGTTCATCCTGTCTATAAAACGCGTAGCACGTCCAGCAAATCCTGTCCATCCTGTCACCATAAATTTTTAAATCCTGCCCATCCTGTCCTATCTTTGGCCGAAAAATGCCCAAGAAATCAAGGCCGGCCTCTCCGCGAGCCATCAGCATAGACGACTACGACTATCCTCTGCCCGAGGAGCGCATTGCCCGTTTCCCATTGGAAGAGCGGGATGCCTCCAAACTATTGACCTACCGCAGCGGCCAGGTCGGGCACACCACCTTTCGCCATATTGCCGGCCAGTTGCCCGCCGGCGCCCTGCTCGTCTTCAACGACACCAAAGTCATCCATGCGCGCCTCCACTTCCCCCTGCCCAATGGCACCGTCATAGAAATCTTATGCCTGGAGCCACTGGCGCCGGTGGAGCACCAGCAGAATTTCAGCAGCAGCGGGCCGGTGCGCTGGCGCTGCCTGGTCGGCGGCAACCGAAAGTGGAAAAGCGGGAAAGCCTGGAAAACGATCGCCGGCCCGGGGAAGTCCGAAATCCGCCTCAGCGCCACCCGCCTGGGCCGGTCGGCCGACGCTTTCGACATCCAGTTTGAATGGGAGGCCTCCGGGCTGGCCTTCGGCGAGCTGCTGGCCCTGGGGGGCGTCATACCGCTGCCGCCCTACCTCAACCGCGAGAACGTCCCCTCCGATGAAGAGCGCTACCAGACCATCTATGCGCGGGAGCAGGGATCCGTCGCCGCCCCTACCGCCGGGCTGCACTTTACCGAACGCACGCTGGAAGACCTGCGCGAAAAGGACATCCACTCTCTTTTCGTAACCCTGCACGTCGGCGCCGGCACCTTCCGCCCGGTAAAAACGGAAACCATCGGAAAACACCACATGCACGAAGAGACGGCCGTCATCCGGCGGGAGGCGGTCGCCAGCCTGAAAGAAGCCCTGGAGGCCGGCCGGCCCATCATCCCGGTCGGCACCACCAGCACCCGCCTGCTGGAAAGTTTGTACTGGTACGGGGCAGATGTGGGAAGGCGGAAAGCGGAAGGCGGAAAGCGGAAGAGCGCCCCGTTTCCCACTTCCGACTTCCCACTTCCCACCCGTCCTCGTACCTCGGCCGGGCAAGCTTCCGACTTGCCCTTCCACGTTTCCCAATGGCAGCCCTACGAAACGGAAGCCCGGCTCCCCGCCGCCGGGGCACTGCAGGCCATCCTGGACGAGCTGGATGCCCAGGGGCTGGACAGCCTCCAGGGGCAAACCCAACTGATCATCGCCCCCGGTTACCCCTTCCGCATCATCGACGGGATGATCACCAACTTTCACCAGCCGCGCAGCACCCTGCTCCTGCTTATCGCCGCCCTGATCGGCGACGACTGGCGCCGCGCCTACCAGTATGCGCTCGACAACGATTTCCGCTTCCTGAGCTACGGGGATGGTTCGTTGTTGCTGCCGTAAGTGGAGGCGGGTGTTCGGTGTTCGAGGTTCGTTGTCCGGAGTCCGCAAAAAACAGACAACAAACAACAGACAACAAACAACAGCCCCCCTCACCTCCCTTACCAGGTAATCCGAAACTCCGTCCATCCATCTTCGCCGGTGCGCAGGGAAAAGCCGAAACCGTGGTTGAGGAGGATTTCCCGGCTGAGGGTCAGGCCGACGCCCTGGCCGTCCTTTTTCGTCGTAAAAAAAGGAGAGAACAGCTGGGCTTCCAGCTCGGGCGGGATGCCCGGGCCGTTATCGCGGATGGCGATGCAGCCGGGGGAAGCGGAGAGGACAATGACAGCCCCCCCTGGCCGGAGGGGATCGGCAGGAGCGGGACTTCCCGGAGAGGCGCTGCGCGAGCCGCCTTCCTCCCTTTGGACGGATTGAGGAGGGGCCGGAGCTGCTTCAATCGCATTCTTCACCCCGTTGAGCAGTACCTGTTCCATTTGCTGGACGTCGATGCTGGCATAGAGGGGCGGCTCGGGCAGGTCCAGGGAGAGGCGGATGCCCTTGCGGGCAGCGTGGGCGCCCATCAGGCGGACGACATCTTCCAGGAGGCGGTTCAGGGAATACCGCTCGCGCTGGGGGGGCGGGAGGCGGACGATGTCGGCAAAGTTGCGCATAAAGCGGTTCAGGCGGCTGTTCCGGTCGATGCAGACCTGCTGCCCCTGCCGGAATTCTTCGCGGACGGAGGCCGGCAGCTGATCGCCGAACCCGAGGGTGGCCTGCAGGATGGAGTTGATCGCGCCGATGGTGTTATTGACCTCGTGGGCCATCATGCGGATGACCTTGCCATAGGCATTTTTCTCGGCGCGCAGGATTTCGGCGGTCAGTTCTTCGACCATGATGAACGGCCGGGCAAAACCGCGGTCGATGAACTCCGCTTTGAGGCATTTGTAGGTTTCCAGCCCCTGGATATTCACCGTCTGCGCCTGTCCGGAAGGCACTGCCGCCGCTGCGCGGGCCACCGGATGGGCGATATCTGCCAGCGGTTTGCCGAGGACGCCTGCTTCGGGCGGCAGCTTCAGCAGCTCTCTCGCCTTGGGGTTCAGTTCCGTGATGCAGCCGTCGTAATCCAGGATGATGATGCCGGTGGGCGAGGTATGGATGAGCTTGTCGAGGAAGAAGTGTTGTTGTTCCTGCAGGGTGCGTTCCTCCCGCAGGCGGTCGATCATCTCGTTGTAGACACCGATCAGGCGGTCCGTTTCCCGTTTGCCGGTGGGGATGAACTTGACGTTGAAGTCGCGGTCTTTAATGGCGTCGATGCCGGAGAGCAGCAGTTCCAGAGGTTCGCTAAGCCCCCGGAAGACGCTGAGGCAAAGCAGGAAGGAGGCGATAATGGCCGCTTCGGCAAGGATAAAGGGCACCCACTTTTCGCGGAACAAAAAGAAGGACAGGGCCAGCGCCCCCAGGTGGATGGGCAGGAGAAGGAGAAAAAACTTAATCCGTATCTTCATAAGAAATGCCGTATTTATCCAGTCGCCGGTAGAGGGAGCTGCGGGTCAGCCCCAGCGACCGGGCCACTTTGGCCACTTTGTTGCGGTGGTGCGCCATGGCTTTTTTGATCATCTCGACCTCCATTTCCTCCAGCGTCATGGCACCGACGGGAGGAAGCTCGCCCCCGGCCGGGCGGCGCGGCGCTCCCTGGATCTGCGCCTCAAAGTCGGCGGCCTGCAATTCGTCGTGCGGCGATACCAGGACGGTGCGTTCGACCAGGTTTTTCAGCTGGCGGATGTTGCCGGGCAGAGGCAGCCCCTTCAGCCACTGCAGGGCTTCCCGGGTGGCTTTGAGCCGGGGCCGGCTGTAAATCTGCCGCAGGTTGTTGAGGAAAAACTCGACGAGCAGGGGGATATCTTCCGGCCGTTCCCGCAGTGGCGGCAGCTGGAGGGTGATGAGGTTGATGCGGTAGAACAGGTCTTCGCGAAAAGCGCCCCCGGCCACCATTTCCTCCAGCCGGCGGTTGGTGGCGCTGACCACCCGGACGTCCACCTTCCGGGTACGGCTGCTGCCCAGCACCTCGTAGGTACGGTCCTGGAGGACGCGCAGCAGCTTCACCTGGCTGGACAGGCTCAGGTCGCCGATCTCATCCAGGAAGATGGTTCCGGTATGGGCCATTTCGAAGCGCCCCACCCGGTCGGAGCGGGCGTCGGTAAAGGCGCCCCGCACATGGCCGAACATTTCGCTTTCGAACAGGGAAGAGGAGATGCCTCCCAGGTTGACTTTGACGAAAGGGCGCGCCCGGCGGCGGCTGTTCTGGTGGATGGCCTCGGCGATCAGCTCCTTGCCCGTCCCGCTCTCGCCCATGATCAGGACGGGGGCGTCGGTGGCGGCCACCCGGCCGACCGTCTCCAGGACGTCCAGAAAGGAAGGCGCCTGCCCGATGATGTGGCCGAAGTCGTAATCGGCTTCGAGTTTCCGTCGGCTCGCCTTATTGCCTTTGAGCCGGGAGAGTTCCAGCACCGTGCGGACCGACTGGATCAGGTAGTCGTTGTCCCAGGGCTTGTTGATAAAATCCCGGGCGCCCAGCTTCATGCCCTCTACGGCCAGGTCGACCGTCGCCCAGCCGGTGATCAGGATCACCGCCGCCGCCGGCTGCTGTTCGCGGATGGCGCGCAGGAGCTGCAGCCCCTCCTCCCCGGAGGTATCCAGCGAAAAGTTCATATCCAGCAGGATGAGCTCCGGCTGCTCCGTGCGCAGAAAGCCGAGGGCCTCGGCAGGCGTGGCCACCCCATGGCTGGCGTAGCCTTCCGTTTTCAACAGGAGGGCCAGCGAGGCCCGCACCGCAGAATCATCGTCGACGATCAGGATCATAACAGATATTTACCGGACTTGGGGCGTGCAGCCGCATGAAGCCGGAAGTGCGAATAATGCAGGGCTGCACAGGCACTTGGTGCCGATCTTTCGGCTTCCGCTTTCCAGCTTCTCCCCTCAATCCCTCCCTCTCCTTCGCTATGCTTCGGCGAGCGGAGAAAAGGGGGGAGGGAGCAAAGCTACTAAGAAGCTGTTTAAATTTGATCCTCAGGTTGAATACTTATAAGCCCTCTTCTGTTCGCGAGCGTCTTTGACGCGATGCGGTTCAACTTGCAAGTCTCCGACTTGCGTATTTCTGGCCTTCTTATCCACGTAAGTCGGAGACTTACTCATTATCCCGCATCGAGACACAGTCTCTCGCGAACAAAACATATTTTTGTTATTTTTCAACCCGCGGCACTATGGATCGGCCGGGGGTGAGTTCCAGCCCGCAGCCCGATTCCCCCGTCAAGGAGCCTGTGAAGGGCCCACTTTAATATATCAGCCTGATGTGCATGAGCTTGAAGGGGGCTGTACCCTACTCCTCGTGCAGCACCATAGCCGGCTGCACCTGCGCTGCTTCCCGGCTGGGGGCGAAGGCGCAGGCCGCGACCAGCGCCAGCAGGATGGCCACCGAAGCCAGGGCGGCGTTCAGGTAGATAGCCGCATCCAGGCCGAAGACGCCCAGGAGGGGGAACTGGCCGGCGAAGAACAGCCCTGCCGCTACGGCAAAGGCGGCGATGACGATGGCCTCGCCCACGAAGTGGGCCAGGATGCCGCCGCGGGTAGCGCCCAGCGCCCGCCGCAGGCCGATCTCGTCCCGGCGCTTGCGGATATTGAACCAGAGCACGCCCAGCAGGCCCAGGCCGACGTTGAGCAGCAGGAAACCGCAGACAGCGGACGCGATGATCATAGGCACCCGGGTGATGGACAGCTGGTTGCGGCGCTGGCCGTCGAGATAGGACAGCTCGATGTTGGCGTCGCGCGCCAGGCCGTTGAATTCTTTCATCAGAGCGGCCTCAAAGCTGGCGTCCGCGTCGGCATTGACTTTCAGGAGGACCACTTCCGCCGGCACCTCGTGCGCCCGGTGGTTGAGGAAAACCACCGGCTGGAGGCTCTGAAATTCTCCGCTCAACTTGAAATTGCCCAGCACGCCCACCACTTTCCATTTTTTATCTCCGTCCGAGAAGCCGACCAGCTTGCCCAGGGCCGGCTCATCGCCGAACAGGGCCTCCCGGGCCTGCCGGTTGAGCACGACTACCGGCTGGGCGCTTTCGACCTCTGCCTGCTCCATCCAGCGGCCTTCCTCCAGCGGCATATTCAACACCGGGGCATAGTTGTCGTCCGCCATGATCATTTGCGACAAAACCGACTTGCCCTCGTAATTGATGCTCCACTGAATGGTGGTCTGCGAATAAGGCGTGTTGGAAGAACTCAGCGCCGCCTGTTTGACCTCCCGGTGGGCCTCCGCCTGCCGGCGGGCGCGCGCTACGGCATCGTAAAAAAGGCTGTCGGGCATGTCCTGCCGGGTGAAATAGGCCGCCCAGACGTCCTTGTAGTCGTAGCCCAGCGGCTGCGCGTAATTGCCGTAGTTGTAGAACACCAGGCTCATCACGCCGAACAGGACGATGAACGAAGCGAAAATCTCGGTGGTCAGCAGGAAATTGCTCCGCCTTTTATTCCAGATGAGTTTGATGAGATGTTTTATCATGGTCTTGAATGTTATATGGCTGCCCCTTCGACAAGCTTAGGGTGAAATTGTTTTATGTTTGTTCGCAGTTCGCTGTTGGCGGTACATGTACACTTCACATGAGAAATTGCTGACAGAAAATCGAACAATCCCTTTACCCGCCGTCCGCCGTCCACCGTCCGCCGCCCGCCATCCGCCGTCTTCAATCTGCCATCCGCCGTCTTCAATCTGCCATCTGCCATCTGCCGTCCGCCATCCGCCGCCCGCCGTCTGCCGTCCGCCGTCCGCCGTCTTCCTACCCTTCTCCCCCCCGCAAGGCCTCCACCACATTCATCCTGGACATGCGGTAGGCCGGGATCACGCCGGAGAGGATGCCGAAGGCCAGGCAGGCGCCCAGGCCGGCCAGCAGCACCGGGAGGCTGACCCTCAGGTCGGCGCCGGGGATCAGCCCGCTTTCGTTGAAGATTTTCAGGACGGCGGCTGCCAGCAGGACGGCGATGCCCCCGCCCAGCAGGGTGATGAATATATTTTCGATGAGAAACTGCACCACCAGCTTGCCGGAGGAAGCCCCGAAGGCCTTGCGGATGCCGATCTCCGAAGAGCGCTCCATGATGCGGCTGACGTTGAGGTTGACCAGGTTGATGGCCGGCAGCAGCATGAACAGCAGCAGGAAGATGGCGATGACGGAGTAAAAAACCCCGGTTGAGCCCAGGTCGATGAGGCCCAGGTTGAGGAAGTACTCCAGATAGGTGCGCGCTTCCGAATCCAGTTGTTTGAAAGCGAAGCCTTCGTCTTCCATCGGCAGTTCGATCTTGCCGAGCGCATGCTGGTACTCCTCCCGGATGCGGGGGAAATCCGCCGGGTTCTTCGCCATCAGGATGCCGATATAATTGCCGACCAGCCCTTTGCCCCCCGCCTGGCTCTTGCCCACCGTGTAAGGCAGGTACACATCGCCGGCCACCATCAGGCGGGTGATGGGCACGTCGCGCACCACGCCGATGACGCGATAGGATACGTTTTCGATTGTGATGGATTGCCCGGCCGCCGGGAACCCTTCGCCGAAGTAATCGTCCCGCGTCTGTTCGCTGATGACCGCCACGTAATCGCCGTTGCGGATGTGCCCTTCGTTATAGGGTTTGCCTTCCAGGAAATCGAAGGCCGTGACAGACCAGAAATTCGGGTCGGTAAACTTCAGATTCAGCTTCAGCCGCCGGTTGCCTACGTAGGCGTTGGCAAAGCTGGGCAGGGAAGCCACGGCGACCATCTCCGGCGTCTCCATGGGCTGCACATACGTCTTCAGGAAATGATAACTCGGCGGGCCCATGCGGTGCGACTGCTCATCGGGGTTCCAGCAGTCCAGCATGCCCACGTAGAGGCAGCGCTCCCGGTTCACGTCCGGGTAGTGCGGTGCGATGAGGTGGTCCAGGAAGGCCGACAGAGCCAGCACCACCAGCAAGGTGAATACGATGCCGAACAGGCTCACAAAAGTGAAGAACCGGTTGCGGCCGAGTACTTTGAGGGTGATTTTTAAATAGTTCTGTAGCATGGTTGTGTATTTGTGTATTCGTGTATTTGTGCATTTGTGAGGGCACTCCGGAAACCCTGGGAAAGGAGTGAAGGAGTGACTTAGCGAATGGGTGAATAGAATCAGCTATGTAATAAGGTTTAATTTTAAAAACAATACATATTTTATATTTATTCACTCATTCAGTCCATCACTCATCCACTCATTTGGGGGACTTTCCGGAGCAACCTCACCTATTACACTTATACACGCTTACCCCACCTGGCTCCCGTCGAACAGCCGGACCAGCCGGTTGGTGCGCCGGGCCATGCTTTCGTCGTGGGTGACCATGACGATGGTGGTTTCAGAATCCTTGTTGAGGCGCAGCAGGATGTCCATGACCTCATTGCCCATCACGGAATCGAGGTTTCCGGTAGGCTCATCGGCCAGGAGGATATTGGGCCGGCCGACGATGGCGCGGGCGATGGCGACGCGCTGCTTCTGCCCGCCGGAGAGCTGCGTCGGGAAGTGGAACATGCGGTTGCTCAGGCCAACGCTGCCCAGGGCTTCTTCAGCGAGGCGGCGGCGCTCCCGGGCCGACACCTTCCGGTACAGGAGGGGCAGCTCCACATTGTCGACCACCGACAAGTCGTTGATGAGGTGGAAGCTCTGGAAGACAAAGCCGATCTTTTCGTTGCGCAGTCGCGCCAGTTCCTTGTCCGAAAAATGGCGGACCGGCGTGCCGCCGATCTCCACCGACCCCTGGCTCGGCTCGTCGAGCAACCCGATGATATTGAGCAGGGTGCTCTTGCCGCAGCCCGACGGCCCCATGATGGAGAGGAATTCCCCCCGCCTCACCTGGAGGTTGATGTTGTTGAGGGCCAGGGTTTCCACCGTTTTGGTGCGGTACACTTTTTCTACCTGACTTAAGCTGATCATATCTTATGTGGTTGTTGTTAAATTCTGCTTCAAAAAATGGGCCGTCTCCGGAAAACGCGGCCGGGTTTACCGCTACAAGTCATACAACGTCAGGCTGCGGAGGCTGTAGTATGCCAGCCAGAAGGAGCGCAGAGATTGGATATAATCCCGCCGGGCGAAGTCCTTCTCCTGGAGGGCCAGGTTGAGGTCGGTAATGCTGAGGCCGGCCAGGATGAAGCGTTTTTTGGCGATGCTGTATCGTTCCCGGGCGATCTGGTCGGCCTGGTAGCTGAGTTCCAGCTGGTCGCGCAGCATGTTGTACAGCTTGGTTTGGGTGCGGATTTCCTGTTCAAAGGTCACCTTGTCCTGTTCGATAGCAGCCTCGGCGAGTTCCTGGTTGGCGCGGGCCGTTGCCCGGCGGGAAGAGGTCCTGCCCCAGTCGACGACCGGGATGGAAAACTGCAGCCGCACCGTTTCATAATCCTGCGGCTGCTGATAGATCTCGCCGAAGCGGCCGGCGCGGTTCGACAGGCCGAAGCTGGCCGACAGGGTGGCATCGATGCCCGTTTCGCCGCGGGCGCGCGCCATGGCCTGCTGCGCCTGCAGGCGGCGCCGTTCGAAGCCGGCCACCTCCGGGCGGCTGGCCCAGGCCAGCTTCAGGGCCTGTTCCTCGTCGGCCTTCACGGCCGGGATGTCGTCGGGAATGCCGAGCCTAAGCGGTTGCTCCTCCCGGATGCCGGCGTAGGCGCACAGGGCCAGCCGGGCGGCCTCCAGCCCCTGCCGGGCGGAGGCGACATCTTTGCGGGCATTGAGGACGCCGAGCTGCAGCTGCAGCAGGTCGTTGCGGGATAACAGCCCCAGAGCTTCGCGCTCCAGGGCTATTTTGAAGAGGGTATCGTTGCCCGCCAGGTTAGCCTGCGCCATTTCCAGGTTGACTTGCGCCAGCAGGAGGTCGAAATACAGGGCGGTGGCCTCCACGGCGATCTCCTCGCGGGCCTGCAGGTACTGCTGCTGGCTCTCGCGGTAGCGCAGGGGCTCGATCTGCTTGTCCCACTTCAGCTCATTATACCCGAACAACGGCTGCCTGAACCCGATGGCAAACGGCTGGCCGCTGTAGATGGCCTTATCGCGGTCGAAGTCGTCGAAGCGCTGAACCACCGTATTCACAAAAACTTCGCCGCCGGTCGCTGCCACCGACTGGCTCAGCCCCAGGCGGATATCTGAATTGTTGACCGTCACCGACTGGAACTCGACCGTCCCGTCGGGTTGCACGACTTCCCGGAATTCGCGGGTAAAGTCCGGCAGGTTGCCCATCAGCAGCAGCTGCGGGCGCAGGGCCGCCTGGAAGGTCCGCCACTCCCAGTAGCGGGTGTCCATCGCCGTCTTTGCCTGCCGCACCGCGATCGACTGTTCCTGCGCCAGGGCCACCAGTTGGGCCAGCGACAGCTGTTCGTCCTGTGCTCCGGCCCGGCCGGGCATCAGCAGGCAAAAGAAAAGGAGAAAAGCAAGATGTTTGTATGGTTGCATCGTTATATGGTTGAGCCTGCTCCTAAAACCTATGGCCTAAAACCTGCCGCCTGTTTACTCCCTGATTTTGATTTCTTTCAGGTGTTCATAATCGCTCATATCCGAGATAATGACCTGCTCGCCGGGCAGGACGCCCTCTTCCAGCTCTACGAAGTCGAAGTTGGACAGGCCGACGGGGATGGTCCGGCGGCGGGCGCGATCGCCTTCCAGGATGAAGAGTTCCTGGCGGCGCTGCCCGTTGAATGCCGGCCCGTTGGCCACGCGCACCACGTCGGGGCGACTGCCGGTGACGATGAAAATCTCGGTGCGCAGGTTGGGGCGCAGCATGGGGTGGCTGGGGTTTTCCAGGCTCACGTCGAAGGCCAGCACGTCGTTTTCCACGGTAGGCCGAATGTTGATGATGGCGCCGATGAGCAGGCTGTCGTTGATGCGCACCTGCACCGGCATGCCCACCTGGACGCGGCTGGCGTACAGTTCCGAGACGCTGCCCTCCAGCCGGTAGGCGCCCAGGCCGGCCACTTTGCACAGCGGCGCCCCTTCGCGGGCGGCGGCGCCCACCTGTTTGTTGATCCAGGTGACTACTCCTGCCCGGCGGGCAGCGAGCACTGCCTGGGCCAGCTTGCTCTTCTGTTCCAGCAGGCGGCGCTCCTGGATTTGGGCTTCCAGTTCGCTTTCCCGCAGCTCCGCCTCTATCGACTGTTGTTTGGTTTTCAATTCATTTTCCAGCTGGCGCTTTTCCAGGCGGGCAATGCGCATCTCCAACTCTGCCTGTTCTACCTGTTCCTGCGTGGCGCCGCCGACCTGCTTCAGGCGCCGCGCATTGTCCAGGGCGGCTTCCAGGCTGCTGATGCCTAACGCCTTGATGCTGTCGCGCACCTGCAGGTCGAACAGGCTGCGGGCCAGTTCGAGGCGCAGTTTGCGGATGCTGTTGCGCCTGAGCGCGAGCTCGTCCTCCAGGCGGCCCGCTTCCGCCTCCAGGGCGGCCTGGTCGAGCACCAGCAGGGGCTGGCCGGCCGTTACCACCGCCCCTTCCGACACCAGCACCTGCTGTATGTCTGCCGTTACCGGAGCAGTGATCACCTCCTCGAACTCCGGGAGCACCAGCCCGGTAGCCGCCAGCGTCTGGATAACCGCCCCGCGCCCGGCCACCGCCGTCCGAACCTGCGCCTTCCGGATACTCGTGCTCAGGGAATGCCGGAAGGCCAGCAACGCTGCGGCCAGCAAAACCAGGCCCGCCAGCCAGCCGGCCAGGCGCTTCCAGAAACGCCGCCGTTGAATCGTGAGGGATACTGCTCGGTCCATATTCAAATTATTGTTGTAATTATTTAGGTGGGCCTAATGCCTTTGCCACGAAGACACCAGGACACTAAGAGCGCACCAAGGCTTTGTGCAATCTTAGTGTCTTGGTGTCTTCGTGGCTAAAAAGCAGAGGGCTGCTAAATAGTTACTTATTGTTTTAGAATAACGCCCCTTTGTGGCTACAGGCATTTGGCACCTCCTGCACAATAGTATGATCCAATCGAATACTACTGTACCTGGTGCTTTTTTTAGCCACTAAGACACGAAAACACTAAGGCGGCACTAAGCCGATGCCCGATAGCTATCGCCATCGGCTTTGTGGTTCTTGGTGGCTTGGTGTCTTCGTGGCTACAGGCATTTGGCACCTCCTGCACAATAGTATAACCCAATCGCCATGCCAAATATTAAACCCTTGAAAATCAAAACTTTAACTAAAAATTCGGGATAAAAAAGCGTCCGATACCGGACAAGGTGTCCGGTTGCCGGGCACATAGCCTTCAGGCAGTGCGTTGATGCGGGCGGGCGGGAGAGGGAAAATCCAAAAAAAATGGCGACTATTTAGTTGGGCCTGATGCCTTTGCCACGAAGACACAAAGATCGCACCAAGGCTTCGTGCAATCTTGGTGCCTTGGTGTCTTTGTGGCAAAAGCCTCTTAGCCCAGCTAAATAGCTCAAAAAAATTAAAAAAAATTTTCTGGTCACAAACCCCTGATTTTCAAATTTTTACAAGCCCCCAACTGCTCCTCTTTCCAATTTTTCTCCCTTCTCCGTTATGGAATTTTTCGATTTCTGCGACAATACTTATAGAAGGACATGTAATCGATCCATAAAAACCTGAAACCATGAAAGACCATGTATTATCCCCGGTTATGCTGACGCCCGGCAGGTTTTGCCGGTTACAAAACCCGCCAGGCCAGCATAGTTACAAACTATCCGCTATCCGGTTTTCGCCCTTTGGCGCCCGCCGCCGAGCGCCGGGCTGCCGAAGCCGGGCGCTGCCGGCCAAATTGGGGTTAACCTTGTCCGCCCTGTTTTGCAGCCAGGCCCTCCTACCCGCCCAATATCCCGGCGCGCTGATCATTTCCGAATACATGGCCAATTCGGAAGAAGTGCCCAACGACCAGGGGGAATATATAGAGTTGTATAATACGGCTTCTTACCCGATCAACCTGGGCGGTTGCGTCATACAGGACGGCAGCGGCCTGTCGATCACCATCCAGGGGAATGTATACGTTCAGCCCGGGGAATTTGCGGTGGTGGGTGCCAGCGCGGTGCCGTACGCCGTTTATTATTACCCGTCGTCTCCGCCGCCGTTCAGCCTCAACAATACCGGCGGCGACCAGATCACCGTCACCTGCGGGGGGATGCTCATGGCGGCCACCAGCTACTCATCCAACCAGCCCGCCGGGTTCTCCATGGAACTGTCCGATACCGGAGCGCACAGCAACGGCGTCACTCAGGAATCGAGCTACCAGCCCAGTTCCACCCCTTTCCGCTACAACGGCGTCAGCACCACCGACTACGGCTCGCCCGGCCATGCCGGCAACACTTATGTACTGCCGGTGGAGCTCAGCCGCTTCGAGGCCCGGGCAACCGGCCGGCAGGTGCTGCTGGAGTGGAATACCCTCACGGAATCCAACAACAGCCACTTCGTGGTGGAACACAGCACAGACGGCAAGCCGTTCCTGCCCGCCGGCCGGGTCAGCGGCGCCGGCAACAGCCAGGAGGCGCGCTCCTATCAGTTTCTCCACCCGGACCCCGAGCCCGGGCTGAACTACTACCGCCTGCAACAGGTCGACTTCGACCGGACGGCTTCGTATTCCGAAATCCTGGCCGTTGAAGTTCCGGCAAAGGACAACAGCCTCCAGCTCTACCCGACGGCGGTGGACAACACCCTGACGATCGAATGGCAACAGGCGCCCCGGCAGCCCCTGCGGCTCACCATCTTCGACCTCAGCGGCAAGGTGGCCACCAGCCTGGAGATGACAACAGAAGGGCGCCAGGCGCAGCTGTCGGTAGGCCACCTGCCGCCGGGGACGTATGTGATCTCCGTCCCGCAGGCCCGGGAAATACAGCAGGCCCGCTTTTTCAAGAAATAAAAAATGTTGGTTTTTACTCTTGCACGCCTGAGTCGGCCCTCCGGGGCCGGCTCGTTTCACCAGCGTTAGCAAAAACAAAGAACAGGTTTCCCGGGAAACCAAAGATGTTGGTTATTCTCTTGCGCATTTGGGCTGGCCCTCCGGGGCCGGCCACTTTTCCCGGCCCGGGTTCGAAAAGCAGGCCCCCGCTTCGGTTTTGCGCCCGGCGCCACCCTTTCCCCAACCCCTCCCCTACACGGGAGCGCACCGCCCCGGATGCCGCCCTTTCAAAAAAAAGCGGCTTTGTCATGGATTTTTCCCCAATATTCATTAAAATTGCGCCAGAAATAACCCAATAATTGAGCAAAAAAAATGCTCAAAACCCTGTTCAAAGTCCTTCCGCAGAAACCCTACTTCCTGTTGAGAACGAGAAAAAAAGACCTCCACAGCCGCAAAAGGCTATTCTTTGAGTAATTTTTTTACCCAAAAATGATCGAGACCCTCATTTCTTCCAAGACCCGTATCAAGCTGCTGATGAAGTTTTTCATCAACAGCCACACGACGGCCTACCTGCGCAGCCTGGAGAGCGAGTTCGGAGAATCCTCCAATGCCATCCGCGTGGAGCTCAACCGGCTCGAACAGGCAGGGATGCTGGTGTCTCAGATGAACGGCAACAAAAAAATCTTCCGGGCCAATACGGGCCACCCCCTGTTCCGGGAAATCCATAACATCCTGCTCAAGCAGATCGGGCTGGACCGGGTCATCGAGAACGTGGTCGAACGCCTGGGCGAGGTCGAACAGGTCTTCCTGACCGGAGAGTTCTCCCAGGGGACCGACAGCCAGATCATCGACCTCATCCTCGTCGGCAATATCGACCGGAACTACCTCATCCAGCTGATCGAAAAAGCGGAAACCCTGGTCAGGCGAAAAATCCGGTACCTGATCTACAACGCGGAAGAGTTTGAAAAAATGGACGTCGATACTTTCGAACCCCGGCCGCTGTTGTTGTGGTCGAGGGAGTGAGAAAGTGAAGGAGTGAAGGAGTGAAGGAGTGAAGGAGTGAAGGAAGGAATGAAGGAAGATTATTTTTATAACGGCTATAAAAGTAATGATGTAACTATTCAGCATCATCGAAGACAGCGGCAGAAAATGGGCTGTTCCATTGATGCTGAATAGTTACGTAATGATCATAAAAATAACGATCTGGAGCAATTGTACAACAGAAAGAGTCACAGCCGGGCACGGAAAACCAAAAACAAAGAGCTTTGAATTACGACATCACGATCATCGGTGCAGGAATAGTGGGGCTGGCGACGGCGTATCAGCTCACGCAGAAGCGGCCGGGGCTGGCCGTAGCCATCATCGAAAAGGAGGAAGGGCCGGCGCGGCACCAGACCGGCCACAACAGCGGCGTCATCCATTCGGGCATTTACTATCAGCCGGGGAGCGCCAAGGCGCTGAACTGCCTGCGTGGCTACCGGTATCTGCTGGAATTCGCCCGGATGCACGACATCCGGCACGAGGTCTGCGGCAAAGTGATCGTCGCCACCAGCGAGGAGGAGCGGCCGCGGCTCGACGCCATCCTGGCGCGCGGGCAGGCCAACGGCCTGGAGGGCATCCGCAAGATCGGCCCGGAAGAGCTGCGGGAGATCGAGCCCCACGTGCGGGGGCTGGAGGCCATCCTGGTGCCGCAGACCGGCATCATCAGCTACGGGGAAGTTGCCCAAAAGCTCCTGGACCTGGCCCTGAGCGCAGGCGGTGAAGCCTTCTTCAACACCAGGGTTACCGACATCTCCATCAACAAGGAGGAGGCAACCGTGCATACCGACCGGCAGCCCGCCCACAGCCGGCTGGTGGTCAACTGCGCCGGCCTGTATTCCGACAAGGTGGCCCGCATGACCATGCCCGGCCTCGACATCAAGATCCTCCCCTTCCGGGGAGAATACTACGAACTGGCGCCGGAGCGGCAATACCTGGTCAACAACCTCATCTATCCGGTGCCTAACCCCAACTTCCCCTTCCTCGGCGTTCACTACACCCGCATGATCGGCGGAGGGATAGAGGCGGGGCCCAATGCCGTGCTGGCCTTCAAACGGGAAGGCTACAGCCGCTGGGACATCGACAGCGCCGAACTGATGGAGACCCTGTCCTTCCCCGGCTTCCGGAAGATCGCCCGGCGCTACTGGCGCGACGGCCTCGGAGAGATGCACCGCTCCTACTCCAAACGGGCGTTCGTCAAAGCCCTGCAACACCTCATCCCCGAAGTCGGCTATGAGGACCTGCAGCGCGGCGGCGCCGGCGTCCGCGCCATGGCCTGCGACGCGGCGGGCAACCTTATCGATGACTTCCTCATCGAAAGCCGCCCCCGGGTGATCAACGTACTCAACGCGCCATCGCCGGCAGCTACCGCCGCCCTGGCCATCGGAGAAACGATCGCGGAACAGGCGCTGGAGGGGTTGGGGGGGGAGTGAGTGAGTGAGTGAGTGAATGAGTGAATGAGTGAGTGAGTGAATGAATGAGTGAATGAGTGAGTGAATAAAAAATGAAGTATGTTCAATTTATATTACATATTGGTTTTATTCACGCCCTGTCTTCGCCAAGCTCTTCCGGCTAAAATTCGCTAAAGTTTTATCCGGCTGGCTTGCAGAGACGGGCTGCCCTTCACTCATTTTCCAGGGTTTTCGAAGTGCCCCAGCAATACAGCAATATAACAATACAGCAATATAACAACACCAATCACCTATGAAAGAAACTACTCTGAACATACAAATGGTCGACCTGCAATCGCAGTACGCCAGGCTGCAGGAAGAGATCGACGCGGCGGTCCTGGAAGTGATCCGTTCGGCGGCGTTCATCAACGGGCCGGCGGTCCGCGATTTCCAGGCCCACCTGGAGCAGTACCTGGGCGTGAATCACGTCATCCCCTGCGCCAACGGCACCGACGCCCTGCAGGTCGCCATGATGGCCACCGGCCTGCAGCCGGGCGACGAGGTGATCGTGCCGGCCTTTACCTATGTGGCCACCGCCGAAGTGATCGCCCTGCTGCAACTGCGGCCCGTCATGGTGGACGTCGACCCCGACACCTTTAACATCACCGCCGAACTCGTCGAGCAGGCCATCACGCCCCGCACCCGGGCGGTGGTGCCCGTCAACCTCTTCGGGCAGAGCTGCGATATGGAACCCATCATGGAAGTGGCCCGCCGCCACAACCTGTGGGTCGTTGAAGACAACGCCCAGGCTATCGGCGCCGACTATTCCTTCGCCGACGGCAGTACCCGCAAGACGGGCGCCATCGGCCACATCGGCTGCACCTCCTTCTACCCGTCCAAAAACCTGGGCGCCTACGGCGACGGGGGCGCCATCTACACCGACGACGACGAGCTGGCCCAACAACTGCGCATGATCGCCAACCACGGCCAGAACAAACGCTACTACCACAGCCTGGTGGGCGTCAACTCCCGCCTCGACAGCATACAGGCCGCCATCCTGGACATCAAACTGAAACACCTGGACAGCTACGCCGCCGCCCGCCGCGCCGCCGCCGACCACTACGACCGGGCCTTCGCCGGCATCGGGCAGCTGCAAACGCCGGTGCGGCACCAACGCTCCACCCACGTCTTCCACCAGTATACCCTCATCGTCCGGGACGGCCGGCGCGACGAGCTGCAGGCCTTCCTCAGCAGCAAGGGCATCCCGACCATGATCTACTACCCGGTGCCCCTATACGAACAGGAGGCCTACCAGAAAAGCATGGCCAACGGGATCGGCAAACTGCCCGTGACAGACTTCCTGTGCCGGTCAGTCCTCTCCCTGCCCATGCACACCGAACTGAATGAGGAAACGCTGGAGTATATCTGTGCAGGAGTGAAGGAGTTTTTTAAATAGAAGTACGACGTGTCCAGGGCACATAACAAAAAAACACCATGAGCAAAAACTACTTCGCCCACGAAACCGCCGTTATCGACGCGGGCGCGCAGATCGGTGCCGGCAGCAAGATCTGGCATTTCAGCCACGTGATGGGCGGGGCGGTGCTGGGCGAAGGCTGCAAGCTGGGGCAGAACGTGTTCATCGCCTCCGGCGTGGCGCTGGGGCGCAACGTCAAGGTGCAGAACAACGTCAGCATCTACGAGGGCGTCACCTGCGAAGACGACGTTTTCCTGGGGCCGTCCATGGTGTTCACCAATATCATCAACCCGCGCAGCGCCGTCGTCCGCCAGGGCCAGTACCAGCGGACGCGGGTCGGCAGGGGCGCCAGCATCGGGGCCAACGCCACCATCGTCTGCGGCAACGACATCGGCCCGTACGCCTTCATCGGCGCCGGCGCCGTGGTCACCAAAACCGTACCGGCCTACGCCCTGGTGGCCGGCAACCCCGCCCGCCAGATCGGGTGGATGAGCGAATACGGCCACCGCCTGTCGTTCGACGGCGCCGGCCGCGCGGTTTGCCCGGAGAGTGGGGAAGCGTATGAGCTGAAGGGGGGGGAGGTGAGGAAGGGGGGAGGGTAGCGGTGTTCGCGGTTCGCGGTTCGCAGCGAACGCTGAACTCCGGCAAGAAAACTAATCCGTAAACACCTAAAACGCTTAGAACATAACCCATCGGGTTTTATGAATCTTCTGAGCTGGAAGAAGTGTTTGAACTCATGGATAAAGAACAGAGAAAGATCAATAAGTTCATGTCGCGCTTGTGAGTTGGCGGTGCTTCAGCGTTCGCGATTTACGGTTCGCAGTCCCCAAAGCGAACACCGAACAGCGAACACCGAACACCGAACAGCGAACAGCGAATACCGAACTCCGAAAACATGTACCAACAACTCAAAAACAAGGAAAAAACCATCTCCGTCATCGGCCTCGGATACGTCGGGCTGCCGTTGGCGCTGGCCTTTGCCGCCCGCTTCCGGGTGATCGGCTTTGACATCAACGCCGACCGGGTAGAGATGATGAAACAGGGAGAGGACCCATCCGAAGAGCTGGAAAGCAGTGCCTTCGAAGGCAAAGACATCCGGTTTACCACCGATGCCGGCGCCCTGAAGGAAGCCCATTTCCACGTGGTGGCCGTACCTACGCCTGTCGACGAGCACAAGGTGCCCAACCTGCGGCCGATGCTGAGCGCCTCCCGGGTGGTAGGGCGTGCCCTGAAGAAAGGCGATTACGTCATCTACGAGTCGACCGTCTATCCGGGCTGCACCGAGGAGGACTGCCTGCCCATCCTGGAGGAGGAGTCCGGGCTGAAGCTGGGCCGGGATTTCAAGCTGGGCTACTCTCCCGAGCGGATCAACCCCGGGGATAAGGAGCGGACCATCGAGAAGATCCTCAAGATCGTCTCCGGTTGCGATGCGGAAGCCCTGGAGGAGATCGCCCAAACCTACAGTTCCATCATCGAGGCGGGCATCTACCGGGCGCCCTCCATCCGGGTGGCCGAGGCCGCCAAAGTCATCGAGAATGCCCAGCGGGACCTGAACATCTCCTTCGTCAACGAGCTGGCCATCATCTTCGACCGGCTCGGCATCGACACCCAGGAGGTCATCGACGCGGCCGCCACCAAGTGGAACTTCCTGAAGTTCACCCCCGGCCTGGTCGGCGGCCACTGCATCGGCGTCGACCCCTACTACCTGACCCACAAGGCCAAGCAGATGGGCTACGACCCGCAGGTCATCCTCAGCGGGCGCCGCATCAACGACGGCATGCCCGGCTTCATCGCCAAGCGCCTCGTGCAGATGCTCATCCAGAAGGGCAAGAACCCCAGCCACACCAAAGTGCTGGTCATGGGCATCACCTTCAAGGAGAACGTGGCCGACATCCGCAACTCCAAAGTGGCGGACCTGGCCAAGGAGCTGATGCAGTATTCCATCAACGTCCACATCACCGACCCCTACGCCTCCCCCAACGAGGTGGCCAAAGAATACAACTTAACCATCGTGGACAACATCAGCGACGACTACGACGCCGTCGTCGTGGCCGTCAACCACAACGAATACAAAAAGCTGGGCCTGGACTACTTCCGGTCCATAACCAACGGCGACCCCATCCTGATGGACATCAAGGGCCTGTACGACCGGCCCGGGGATGACTCCATTGCGTATTGGCGCCTGTAAACGAACAACGAACAACAAACAACTATCAACCATCAACCGATTCAACCATGAGCACGACCGCTCCCCGGTACGAAGACCATCTCGACGCGAAGGAAGCCCGCTGGTTCGCCGTGTACGCGCGGTACAAGCGGGAGAAGCTGGTGGCCCGGCGCCTGCAGGAGAAGGGCATTGAGTGTTATCTGCCCCTGCAGCGGCTCACCCGCTATTATACGCGCAAGGTGAAAAAGGTGGAACTGCCCCTCATCAGCGGCTACCTGTTCACCCGGATCACCCGGCAGGAATACGTCCCCGTGCTGGAAACCCAGGACGTGGTGCAGTTCGTCCGCTTCTCGCGCAACCTGATCTCCATCCCCGAACGGGAGATCGACATCATCCGCCGCGTGGTGGGCGAAAACGTAGACATCGAGGTGCAGCCCGGCAGCTTCCGCCCCGGCGACGCCGTGGAGATCATCGGCGGCCAGCTGACCGGCCTGAAGGGCATCCTCCTGGAGCGCCGCAGCGACAAAAATTTCGTCATCGAGCTGGACAGCCTCGGCTACTCCCTGCTCATGCAGGTCGACCCGGCCCTGCTGCGCCGCCTCCGGCCCGGCGCCGGAGGCCCCGCTCCTCAGCGGAACAGAGGGGATTTTGAAAAATATCTGTAGGGCGGAAGGCGGAAGTGGGAAGGCGGAATGGCTTTAGGCTTTCCGCAATCCTTTGGCTATCAACAGTGTCCAACCCTGGACGGGTAGCCGCCGCAACTGAGCAATAACGGACAACCACCAACTACCCGGGGTTGGGAAAAAATATAGTTTGACAGGATTGACAAGATTACCAGGATAGGTACGCCATTGTGGCGCAAGCCACTACATCTTGTAAATCTTGTTAATCCTGTCTGTTTTCGGTCTTTTTACACAACCCCGGAGATACCCGGCACCGGTTCCGGTAACTGCCGGAAGGGCCCGGAGGGAAGCGCCAGATGGCGGGATTTGCGCACATACATTTTCATCGGGAGATAAGCCCCTGCGACTTATCTGCGGCGAAGCCGTGTTTGGAAGTCGGAAATGCGAAGTGGGAAGTCGGAATAGGGAAACATTCCGTTTCCGCCTTCCCACTTCCGCCTTCCGCCTTCCCACTTCGCACTTCGCACAAGTCTCCCAAAACATTTCATCCCGATGTAACATTCAGTTCATACATCCGTAACATAGAAAAAATGAATATACCCCCGCCGCAGAGAACATTTATAGCGCTATAACCCTCCTTCTGAAAGGGGAATTTCAAACACCTCCGGCAGGGAAAAAAGTTTATCCTTCCGGAAATTAAACACCATTAAAAAATGAACATAGCAGTAATAGGCACCGGTTATGTAGGACTGGTTACGGGTACTTGCTTTGCAGAGACCGGCAACAACGTCGTCTGTGTCGATATTGACGAAGCCAAGGTCAAGAAACTGAAGAAAGGGGTTCTGACCATATACGAACCCGGGTTGGAGCTGCTCTTCGAGCGCAACTCCCGCCAGGGCCGCCTGACGTTCACCACCTCGCTGGCCAAGGGCATCAAGGACGCGGAGATCATCTTCCTGGCCCTGCCGACGCCACCGGGCGGCGACGGCTCTGCCGACCTGTCCTACGTCATGGGCGTCGCCAAGGAACTGTCCTTCCTGATCGAGGACTACAAGGTCATCGTCGACAAGAGCACCGTGCCGGTCGGGACGGCCGAGAAGGTACACGCCATCCTGGCCGAGAATCTGGACGAGGAGCTCTTCGACGTCGTTTCCAACCCAGAATTCCTGCGCGAGGGCGTAGCCGTCGACGACTTCATGAAGCCCGACCGGGTAGTGATCGGCGCCAGCTCCAAGCGCGCGCAGGACACCATGCGCCAGTTGTACGAGCCGTTCGTCCGCCAGGGCAACCCCATTTACTTTATGGACGAGCGCTCGGCCGAGATGACCAAGTACGCGGCCAACTCTTACCTGGCCACCCGCATCTCCTTCATGAACGAGATCGCCAACCTGTGCGAGATCGTAGGCGCCGACGTCGACATGGTGCGCCTCGGCATGGGCTCCGACTCCCGCATCGGCAAGCGCTTCCTCTTCCCCGGCGTGGGCTACGGCGGCAGCTGTTTCCCCAAGGACGTGCAGGCGCTCGCCCTGACGGCCAAGCAGAATGGTTACGATTTCAAGATCCTCAATTCCGTGATGAACGTGAACGCAAAGCAGAAACAGATCCTGGCCGACAAGATCATCAACTACTTCGACGGCAGCCTCGCCGGCAAGACCATTGCCATCTGGGGGCTGGCCTTCAAACCCAATACGGACGACATCCGCGAGGCCCCGGCCCTGTCCATCATCGACCAGTTGCTCGAGGCCGGCGCCAAGGTCAAAGCCTTTGACCCGGAAGCCATGGAAAACGTCAAGGCCCTCTACGACGGCCGCATCGAATTCGCCGAAGACCAGTACGAGGCCCTCATCGGCGCCGACGCCCTGGCCATCGTCACCGAATGGCACGTCTTCCGCAGCCCCAGCTTCAAAGTGATGCGGCAGCTGCTCTCCACGCCCGCCATCTTCGACGGCCGCAACATCTACGACGTCAAAGACATGGAACGGGAAGGGTTCTACTACGACAGCATCGGCCGCAACAAGGTGGACGTGCGGAAGAAGGTGGAGGGGTAGGCAATCGGCGCTCAACAGGGCGAAGGGTTTGTGGCCGCCCCCCGACCTCCTAATTGGTTTTCAAAAAATAAACGGGGAAATAGTCCACCCCCTAAATCCTCCCGAAACGAGTCCGGGACAGGCTCCGCCAGCGGCTACGCGTTGTACATAGATGGGCAATGGGCTGCCATCAGCCTGAAAGGCTGAAATAGGAATAGCCCAGGGCATCGCCCTGGGCGGCAAATGGCCGTTCAATTACGCCCTGAAAGGGCAAAATAATTTATATCGCCCCTTCAGGGCTATGGTTTGGCACCCGATGTCGCCCAGGGCGATGCCCTGGGCTGGGTTATTTCAGCCCGTTGGGCTGACAGTAAGATAGGTACAACTCGTAGCCGCCAGCGGGGGACATTTTCCCTGATTTTAGCGGTGCGGTATCCCCCGCTGGCGGGGGCAGGGGGTGGAAAACCACATTTCCCTGGATTAATTTATGAAACTCAATAAGGGGCCGGAGAAAAATAAGTTCCTCATTTCAGGCGAGCTCCCGCAGGCAACCTGCCTGCCAGCGAGCCTGCCGGCCATGCTGGCACAGCAGGCGGGCTGGCGAGCAGGCAGCGAGCCGTTTCAAATGGGGAAGTTATTCTTCTCCGGACCCTTATGATTCCTGAGGACGACAAATTAGACATACATAAAGGCGCTTCGCCGGAATTGTCCCGGTATGCGAAGCAGATGCAGCATGAGCCAGCCGAAGCAGAGGCCATTCTCCGGGAAGCGTTGAGCAACCGTTTTTCAAACGAAGAAGTCATCAGCGGCCTCCAACAAGTGCTGGAAACGATAAAGCTTGATTCAGAAAAACAAACTATACTATGAAACGCGTCCTTATCACCGGCGCTGCCGGTTTCCTGGGCTCGCACCTGTGCGACCGCATGATACAGGAAGGGTATCACGTCATGGGCATGGATAACCTGCTGACGGGGCACCTCGGGAACATCGAGCACCTGTTCAAGCTCAAGCAGTTTGAATATTACCACCACGACGTGACCAAGTTCGTGCACGTGCCGGGCAAGCTCGATTACATCCTGCACTTTGCCTCGCCCGCCAGCCCGATCGACTACCTGCAGATGCCGATCCAGACCCTGAAGGTGGGCGCCCTGGGCACCCACAACCTCCTGGGGCTGGCCAAGGACAAGGGGGCCCGCATCCTGGTGGCTTCCACCTCGGAGGTGTACGGCGACCCGCTGGTGCGCCCCAGAAGGAAGACTACTGGGGCAACGTCAACCCCGTCGAGCCGCGAGGCGTGTACGACGAAGCCAAGCGGTTCCTGGATGCCATCACCATAGCTTACCACAATTTCCACAAGGTGGATACCCGCATCGTGCGCATCTTCAACACCTACGGGCCCCGGATGCGGCTCAACGACGGGCGCGCCCTGCCGGCCTTCTTCTCGCAGGCCATCCGCGGCGAAGGGCTCACCGTCTTCGGCGACGGCTCCCAGACCCGCTCCTTCTGCTACGTCGACGACCTGGTGGAAGGCATCTACCGCCTGCTGCTGAGCGACTACGCCCTGCCGGTCAACATCGGCAACCCCCAGGAGATCACCATCCTGGATTTCGCCGAGGAGATCATCGAGCTGGTGGGCAACCCGCGCGCCCGGATCGTCTACCGCGAACTGCCCGAAGACGACCCCAAAGTGCGGCAGCCGGACATCACCCTGGCCCGCGAGCTGCTCGGCTGGGAACCGAAGGTGCCGCGCCGGGAAGGCCTGATGCGGACCTATGAATATTTTAAAAAATATGTGGGGACCTTTCCCAGGAGAAGGCGTAAATGGCCAGGCGGGAACTGATGGGATTATTGGTTGTTAACCGAAGGCTGTCCCTGACGGCCATAACCAATGACGCCGTTTAGCCCAGGGCAGGACAAACAGCTGCTGCAAATACCCTTCCCGCCAACCCGGTTTTCCCCAAAAAACGCAACTATTTAGGTGGACTGCCTCCTAACCCGGTTTTATCGCCACAAAGACACGAAAACTCCAAGATTACACCAAGCCGATGCCGATAGCTATCGGGCATCTGCTTCGTGCAATCCCGTCTAGCCAGCCGGGTAAACTTTGTGCCTTGGTGTCTTCGTGGCAAAAGCCCCTTAGCCCAGCTAAATAGTTGCCAAAAAACAAAGAAACACACCATGAAAATTTTAATTACGGGAACGGCCGGCTTCATCGGCTACCACCTGGCCAACGCCCTGGCGGCGCGTGGCGACGAGGTCATCGGGCTGGACGCCATCAACGACTACTACGACGTCGGCCTCAAGATGGGCCGGCTGGACGATGCCGGCTTCGACCACCGGCAGGTGGAGTACAAGCAGATGGTGGACAGCCGCCGCTACCCCAACCACCGCTTCGTGCAGCTGAACCTGGAAGACACCGACAGCCTGCACCGCCTCTTCCGCGAGCACCGCTTCGACGCCGTCTGCCACCTGGCGGCCCAGGCGGGCGTGCGCTACAGCATCCAGAACCCCGCCGCCTACGTGCAGAGCAACATCGTCGGCTTCGCCAACGTGCTGGAGTGCTGCCGGCAGTACGGCGTTAAACACCTCGCCTACGCCAGCAGCAGCAGCGTCTATGGCCTGAACAAGAAGGTGCCCTTCCGGACGGAGGACAACGTCGACCACCCGGTGTCCTTCTACGCGGCATCCAAAAAGAGCAACGAGCTGATGGCCCACGCCTACAGCCACCTCTTCGGCCTGCCCACCACCGGCCTGCGCTTCTTCACCGTCTACGGCCCCTGGGGGCGGCCCGACATGGCGTACTTCCTCTTTACCGACGCCATCCTCAACAACCGCCCCATCAAGGTGTTCAACCACGGCGACATGAGCCGCGACTTCACCTACATCGCCGACATCGTCGAGGGCATCCGCCGCGTGATCGACGCGCCGCCCGCCGGCAATGCCGCCTGGAACCCCCAGGCGCCCGACCCCAGCAGCTCGCCGGCGCCCTACCGCGTTTTCAACATCGGCAACAGCCAGCCCGTCGCCCTGATGGATTTCATCGGCGCCATCGAGAAGGCGCTGGGCCGCGAAGCCAAAAAACAACTCCTGCCCATGCAGCCGGGCGACGTGGAATGCACCTACGCCGACACCTCCGCCCTGGAACGGGAACTGGGCTACAAACCGGATACGCCGCTGAAGGAAGGGATCGGGGCTTTTGTGAAGTGGTATAGGGGGTATTATCATATTGCTTAATTTATAGCCACAAAGACTCTAAGACTCCAAGACGCACTAAGGTTTTAGCCGCAAAGAACTTCGTGTATCTTCGTGCCTTCGTGTCTTAGTGGCTAAAAAAACACCTTACAATCATGAAAAAATACCCCCCAATCCCCCAACACCTGGAAGAGATCGGGCGACTGATTGTTGACAGCGCTTATGCTGTTCATTACAACCTTGGCCCCGGGCTTCTGGAAAAAGTTTACGAAGTTTGCTTCTGCCACGAATTGAGCAAAAGAGGATTATCCTTTCAGCGGCAGCAATATGTCCCGATAGAATACGACGGGGTTACCTTCGATGAAGGCCTCAGAGTAGACGTCTTTGTGGAAGGACAAGTCATATGCGAGTTGAAAGCCGTTGAGGAGGTTAACCCAGTTTGGCAAGCCCAAATCCTGAGCCACCTGAAACTGGCTGACAAAAGATTAGGTTATTTGATCAACTTCAACGTGCCGAAGATCAAAGAAGGCATACGAAGATTCGTGAGGTGACTGGCGAACTGGATATAGCCACGAAGCCGCTAAGACACAAAGAACACACGAAGCCTTCGCGCATCTTCGTGCCTTAGTGTCTTCGTGTCTTCGTGGCTAAAAAAAAGCGGCAACAAAAAAAATGTTCAACATCTTCAATAAAAAACCCAAACTACCCGACTACTCCTTCCTCGGGATAGACCTCCACTCCCACCTGCTGCCCGGCATTGACGACGGCGCCCGCAGCGTCGGCCACAGCCTTGCCCTGATCGAGATGCTGCAGAAGATGGGTTTCCACACCCTCATCACCACGCCCCACATCATGGCGGAGATGTACGTCAACACCCCGGAGATCATCCGCGAAAAGCAGCAGGAAATGCAGGCCGCCCTCCAGCAGAAAGGCCTGGAGATCAACCTCTACGCCGCCGCCGAGTACCTCATGGACGAAGGCTTCGGCAACAAGATCGAAGACGGCAAACTGCTCACCCTGCCTGGCAACCGCGTGCTGGTCGAGATGTCCTTCTTCGCTGCGCCGCCCATGCTGGAAGACTACCTCTTCCGCCTGCAGACCCGGGGCTACCACCCCGTGCTGGCCCACCCCGAGCGCTACCTCTTCCTCAAAGGCGACATGGACAAATACAAGGAGCTGAAGCTCCGCGGCTGCGAGTTCCAGCTCAACCTGCTGTCCCTCGGCGGCTACTACGGCAAGCCCACCCGCGAGAGCGCCTTCCAGCTACTCGAAGCCGGCCTGGCCGACTTCCTCGCCACCGACCTCCACCACGAAGGGCAGGCCGAACGGCTCCAGGAAATGCTGCGCGAAAAGCAGGTGGCCAAGGCGCTGTGGAAAAGGGAGTTCAGGAATGGGGAGCTGAGGTAGGGGGAGACGGCGGACGGTAGACGGCGGACGGTAGACGGCGGACGGCGGACGGCGGACGGCAAAACATCAAAAATCACACATCAAAAATCGCACGTCAAATATTGGGAGACGGCGGACGGCGGACGGTAGACGGCGGACGGTAGACGGCGGACGGCGGACGGCGGACGGCGGACGGCAGGCGGCAAAACATCAAAAATCACACATCAAAAATCGCACATCAAATATTGGCGGACGGCAGACAGGCGGCCCTCCTTCGCCAAGGCTTCGGCGGGCGAGACCGTCAGATTTGTTGGACAAGATTCGGAAGGGAAGGAAATTTTGGGTAAATTTATAGGCAATTTCTAAACAGCCAGCACCATGATCACCAATCTTGATCAACTCGACCTTACCAAAAAATACACCTATGCCGACTACCTGGCCTGGCAGTTCAAAGAGCGGGTGGAGCTGATCAGGGGCAAGGTATTTAAAATGTCTCCGGCGCCCAGCGATGAACACCAGCGCATCAGCGGGGCCATTCACGGTATCATCTGGTCCTTCCTGAGAAATCGCCCCTGCCAGGTGCGGCACGCTCCTTATGACGTCCGCCTGACGATTTCCAATGAAGTCCCGATTTCCGAAAAGAGGAAGAAGGCAGCCCTATCCCTTACCGATGACCAGATTGAGACAGTCGTCCAACCGGACATAACCGTTATTTGCGACGCTGCCAAAATTGACAAAAAAGGCTGCATGGGGTCTCCGGATCTCGTCATAGAAATACTCTCTGAAGGGAATAATAAAGCAGACGTAGACGAAAAATTCAACATCTACCAGGACGCCAGGATTACAGAATATTGGATCGTACACCCCATCGAGCAAACCATCACCGTTTATTCCCTTCAACATGAAAAATACATCGGCTCCAAGCCCTATACGTCCGGCGAAACCATCCGAAGCCAAGTGCTGAAAGGGCTGGACTTTGAAGTGGCGGAAGTGTTTCCAGGTTGAAAGTCCGAGCGCTGCCCATGGCGGAGATGCGATAGAAATATTTCGAAATATCGGCTACCCGTCTAAGGTTGGACAGCAGAAAGGGGAAAGCCGAGCGGAGTCGAGGCCAAGCGTGTGCAGGAGGCATGGAGTGTCCAGCCTTAGACGGGTAGCCCCCAAAGTGTTTCAATCTATTTCTTATTTCGACGTCTTTCTGCTTAAGGACTTTCCGGAGTCCCCTCCCCCATACACCCATGAGGGCACTCCGGAAAGTCGCCAAATGAGTGGGATGAGTGAGGGACTGAATGAGTGAATAAATATAAAATGTGTATTGTTTTTAAAATCAAACCTTATTACATAGCTGATTCTATTCACTCATTCGCTAAGTCACTCCTTCACTCCTTTCCCAGGGTTTCCGGAGTGCCCTCACCCCCCCAACCCCCTAAAAACCAACCCCTTACCAACACATTAGCCTTTTAACAATGCACCGGCCGACAAATACCCGCCAAATAATTTGGCATTCTCCCCGGCGGCCCTTTTTTTTGCATTCTGTTTTGATGGAACTATCTGCTACCGCTATCTGCATATCTGAATTTAAGCCCCTGCGACTTATCTGCGGCGAAGCCGTTTTTTTTGCGCTGCCAACCTGCCTGCGCAAGGCGGAAACCGGCAGCAGGCAGCTTGGCAGCGCCCGGAACCCAGGCAACCCGGATGGTAGCCAGCCCCCATCTTGGCAACCATCAGCAACAGCGATATAGCGATATAGCAATATAGCAATATAACAGTATAGCAATATAACAGTATAGCAGTATAACGATATAGCAGTATAACCATTTTCCCCCTAAGCCCCCAATAATGCCCCTACGCCTGCCCACCCTCCTCCTGGCCACCGCCCTGTTGCTCTCCTCCTGCGTCTCCCACCAGGAGCTGATCAACTTCAACGCTGCCCAGCTGCCCTACGACAGCCCCGAGGACATCCTCAACGCCATGGAGCTGAAAATCCAGCCGGAAGACCTGCTGCGCATCACCGTGCACAGCTTCGACCCCCTGGCGGCAGCGCCCTTCAACCTCGAAGCCGAAGGGCAGAACAACATGATGATGGGCAACCAAATGGGCCAGGGCGGCGCCAACAGCCTGGAGCTCTTCATGGGCTACTTCGTCGACCAGGAAGGCTTCATCGACTTCCCCGTGCTGGGGCGCATCGAGGTGGCGGGGCTGACCCTCGAACAGGCCAAGTTCAAGATTTACGAGCTGCTGCGGCCCTACCTCAAGGACGCCGTGGTGAACATGCGCTTCCTCAACTTCAAGGTCACCGTGCTGGGCGAAGTGAACGCCCCCGGCACCGTGCGCCTGACCAACAAGCGCGTCACCCTGCTGGAAGCCATCGGCATGGCCGGCGACCTGTCGGACTACGCCAACCGTACCAACGTGCTGGTCATCCGCGAACGGGAAGGAAGCCGGCAGTACGCCCGCCTCGACCTGCAGTCGGCAGAGATCTTCACCTCGCCCTACTTCTACCTGCAGCAGAACGACGTGGTGTACGTGGAACCGATCCGGGCAAGGGTGGCAACAGTGGCGGATCCCGCGCAGCGGATTATCTCCTATGCGTCGGCGGGGTTGTCGGTTATCACGTTGATCATTGCGTTGAGGAGATGATTTTTATTTATGCCAGATTGCGATAGGTTTTGCGTTTTTAAAACGAACTCCAACCTGCCGGGTTTCCAATGGCGAAAGCGGTTGGCAAAACCCGGCAGCGTTTATCGGAGGCATTTTCACCAGGAGCATTGCACCGGCAGCAATCCTGCAACTCGGATAAACGCTGCCGGGTTTATGGTCACGATTTACGATGCGGAATATGTGGCGGAGGAGGGCGAGGAGAAGGAGCAGGGGAAAATGCCTTTTTTGAAGTCGCTGAGGAGTTTGTTTGGAGTCCTGTCGTGAATTTCCGCCTTCGAAACCCCAAAATCGGGATTGCTCAACTTTCTGTTCTTCTTCAAAATATATCTAAACTTTCAGCCAACAGCGAACAGCGAACAGCGAACAGCCAATAGCGAATAGCGAACAGCCAACAGCGAATAGCGAACAGCCAACAGCCAACAGCCAACACCCCCTTGAACAACGACATCCTCAACAATACCAACCATACCGAAGACGCCGACAGCGGCACCATTGACATCCGCGAGCTGCTCTTCCTACTGCTGCGCAACTGGTACTGGTTTGCCCTCGGCCTGATCATCGCCTACTCGGCAGCCTGGTTGAAGCTGCGCTATGCCGTGCCCGTCTACAGCGTCCGCAGCACCCTGCTGATCAAGGACCAGGCCTCCAGCGGCGGCATCTCGGAAGAAGCCATCGTGCAGGAGCTGGGGCTGGCCAGCGGCCGCGCCAACATCAACAACGAGATCGAGCTGCTCAAATCCCGCAGCCTCATGGAAAAGGTGGTGGATTCGCTCGACCTCCACATCGCCTACATCCTGGAGGGCCGGATCAAGGACTCAGAAATGTACACCAGCTCGCCCGTCCGCCTCACCCTGCTCAGCCCCATACAGGAGGCCGCCGGGCGGAGCCTCCGCATCCGGGGCCTCAACGACGAGCGCTTCTCCCTGCTGCGCTCCGAGAGCGACACGGCCGTCTACCGCTACGACATCCCGTTCACCATCGACAAAAACACCTTCCTCATCGGGAAGGTGCGGGACTACCCGCCCGGCACCACCCTGCGGGTCGCCATCCGCTGGCCCAGCGGCGTCGCCCAGCAGTACGCCAACGGCCTCAACATCCAGTCCGTCAACCGCTCCAACGTGCTGAGCATCGCCCTGAACGACCCCGTGCCCGCCAAGGCGATCGACGTGATCAACACCCTGGTCGAAGTGTACAACCAAAGCTACCTGGACGACAAAAACCAGGCCGGCAAAAATACGCTGGACTTCATCGACGAACGGCTCACCTTCATCACCAAAGAGCTCTACCAGGTGGAGCAGGACGTAGAGGGGTTCAAGCGCCGAAAAGACATCCCCATCGGCCTGTCCGAACAGGCCAACCGCATCCTCGACCAGCTCAGCGAGCAGGACAAACAACAAGCCGAGCTGGAGCTGCGCGCCGCGCTGCTCGACGAGGTCGAAGCCTTCTTCAGCGCCGACAGCAACCAGTACCAGCTGCTGCCGGTAGCCTCCGAGATCCTCAGCCCGCCCCTCATCGCCCTCATCGGGCAGTACAACCAAGCCGTGCTCAGCCAGGAAAAGCTGCTCAGCACCGCCACCCCCGGCAACCCCGCCCTGGCGCGTCTGCAGGACGAGATCAACCAGCTGAAGAGCAACATCATGCTCAACGTGCGCACCACCAAAAGAGAACTGAAAGAAAAACAACAGCAGCTCGACGCCCAGCAGGCGCCCATCGTGGCCCGCATCCAGACCATCCCCACCAGCGAGCGGGAGCTGCTGCAGATCATGCGGCAGCAGCAGATCAAGGAGACCCTCTTCCTCTTCCTCCTGCAAAAGCGGGAAGAGACCGCCCTGTCCCTCTCCGCCCGGTGCCCAACTCAAGGGTCATCGACTCACCACCGCCGCCGGCGCGCCATCCCCCAACCGCCGCCGCATCTTCACCGTAGCCATCCTGCTGGGGCTGCTCATCCCCGGCGGCATCGTCTTCCTGCGGGAACAGCTCGACAACAAGATCTACTCCGAAAAGGACGTCCGCGCCCTGACCAAAGCCCCCTTCATCGGCACCATCGGCTTCTCCAACAGCAAGAAAAACATCATCATCGAGAAGGGCAGCCGCTCGGCCATCGCCGAGATGTTCCGCCTGCTGCGCACCAACCTGAAATTCATCACCGGCACTGAGCAAAAGCCCCGCATCCTGATCACCTCCGGCGTCAGCGGCGAAGGCAAGACCTTCGTGACCGTCAACCTGGGCATGACCTACGCCCTGTCGGGCAAGCGCACCCTGCTCGTCGGCCTCGACCTGCGCAAGCCCAAGCTGTCCCGCTACCTGACCGGCCAGCCCAGCGCCGTCGGCATCACCAACTTCCTGGTCGGCAGCGCGGAATACGACCGCCTCATCCAGCCCACCGGCACCGAGAACCTCTACTTCATCGGCAGCGGCCCCATACCGCCCAACCCCGCCGAGCTGCTGATGGGCGAGAAGATACAGGAGCTCTTCCGGCGCCTGCAGGAGGACTTCGACTGCATCCTCATCGACTCCTCCCCCGTTGGCCTGGTGGCCGACAGCCTGCTGCTGGCGCCCTTCGTCAACACCACCGTCTTCGTCACCCGCTTCAGCCGGACTCCCAAAGGCTCCCTGAAAGTGATCGACGAGATTTACCGCGACAAAAAACTGCCGCACCCGGTGGTGCTGCTCAACGGGGTGAAGGCCTCGCGGGGCTATGGGTATGGGTATGGGTATGGATACGGGTATGGATATGGGTACGGATATGGGTACTACGAGGAGGATAAGAAGAAAAAGGGCTGGCGGCGGCTGGTGGGCTGGCGGCAGTGAGCCTGTTTTTGAACCGCAAATTGGCGCGAGAGGCTTCTCCGCGAAGGAACGCGGATTTGGACGCGGATTTGCGCGAAGGGGCTGCGGAAGCGGAAATTCGCGGTTAAAATTAACGGTAAAAATCAGCGGAGAAAGAAAGAACAACATGGTGCAAAGCAAAGAAGACAGGCGCCCTTCGGTAAAAGCAGAGGAAGAAAGCTGGGACATTGTCATCACCCCCCGCAATTCCCTTTTCCACCTCAACCTGGAGGAAGTGTGGCGCTACCGCGACCTGCTGGCCCTCTTTGTGCGGCGCGACATCGTCGCCCAGTACAAGCAGACCATCCTCGGGCCGCTGTGGTACTTCATCCAGCCGCTGCTGACCACCATCATGTTCACCATCATATTCGGCAACCTGGCGGGCATCTCCACCGACGGCGTGCCGCCCATGCTGTTCTACCTGGCCGGGGTGACCAACTGGAACTACTTCGCCGAATGCCTGAACAAGACCGCCACCACCTTCAAAGACAACCAGAACATCTTCGGCAAGGTCTACTTCCCGAGGCTGGTCGTGCCGCTGAGCATCGTCACGTCCAACCTGCTCAAGTACGGCATTCAGATGCTGCTGTTCGTGGGCTTCTACCTGTATTTCATGCTGCGCGGCAACGACATCAGCCCCAACGGCGCCGCCTTCCTCTTCCCGCTGCTGGTGCTCATCCTCGCCGGGCTGGGCCTCGGCTTCGGCCTGATCTTCACCTCCATGACCACCAAATACCGGGACCTGGTCTTCCTGCTCACTTTCGGCGTGCAGCTGGCCATGTACGCCACGCCGGTGATCTACCCCCTCAGCGAAGTGCCGGCGGACTATCAATGGGTGGCCGTGCTCAACCCCATGGCTTCCGTCATCGAGACCTTCAAGTACGGCTTCCTGGGCAAGGGGACATTCAACTGGCTGCACCTGGCCTACAGCTTCGGCTTCATGGCGCTGCTGCTGCTGGCGAGCATCGCCGTGTTCAACCGGACGGAGAAGAACTTTATGGATACGGTGTAAAGAAGAGGCTGCTCCGGAAAGTCCGGCAAAGGAATGAATGACTGGAGGAATGAAGGAATGAATAAAATGGTGATGTATGTTAAGTTGACATGCACTAATAAATACATGATGGTTTCTATTCATTCCATCATTCCTTCGTTCCATCATTCCTTATCGGAAGTTTCCGGAATGCCCTCAAAGAATATACCATGAAAACCTTCGCCCTCATCGGCGCCGCCGGCTTCGTCGCCCCGCGCCACATGCGCGCCATCAAAGACACCGGCAACCGTCTGCTGTCCGCCCTCGACCGGTTCGACTCGGTCGGCATCATCGACAGCTTCTTCCCGGAAGCCGACTTCTTCGTGGAGTTCGAGCGCTTCGACCGCCACATCGAAAAGCTGCGCCGCCGCGGCACCCAGCTGGACTACCTCAGCGTCTGCTCGCCCAACTACCTGCACGACGCCCATATCCGCTTCGGCCTGCGCGTCGGCGCCGACGTGATCTGCGAAAAACCGGTGGTGCTCAACCCCTGGAATATCGACGCCCTGGAAGAGATCGAACGGGAAACGGGCCGCAACGCCTACAACATCCTGCAGCTGCGCCTCCACCCCAGCGTGATCGAACTGAAGGAACGGATAGAGGCCGGTCCCAAAGATAAAGTCTACGACGTCGACCTCACCTACCTCACCTCCCGCGGCCACTGGTACTACACCAGTTGGAAAGGCGACGAGTCGAAATCCGGCGGCATCGCCACCAACATCGGCGTACACTTCTACGACATGCTCTGCTGGGTGTTCGGCGGCGTCCGGGAGAGCGTCGTGCATATCCACACCCACGACCGGGCCGCCGGCTACCTCGAGCTGGAGCGGGCCCGCGTGCGCTGGTTCCTGAGCATCAACGCCGACGTGCTGCCCGAAGCCGCCAAAGCCGCCGGGGCGCGCACCTACCGCTCCCTCCGCATCGGCGAAGAGGAGTTCGAGTTCAGCGGCGGCTTCGAGGACCTGCACACCCGCAGCTATGAGGAGGTGCTGGCCGGCCGGGGCTTCCGCCTGGGCGAAGCCCGGCGGGCGATCGAACTGGTGCACGACATACGGAACGCGCAGCCGATAGGGTTGAAAGGGGAGTATCATCCGCTGGCGGAGAAGCCGCTGGCAAATCATCCTTTTGATGGAAAGCAGGTGAGGCAGTTGTATGAATGAATTGAAAAATAGCGACCACGAGATGACGGCATGGTATCAATGACTCATTAAATAGAGAAACTATTATTAAAGGCTTGTGTTTCAAATTTTGTATTTTGGTGTGTCAAGCGGCTAATAATCAGGAACCATCACCCATAGCCCCGTTTGCAATAAAAAAGATGTTATGAAGGCAATAGAAACTACCGGTCGGTTCGATGAACAAGGAAAACTGAGTATTGAGTTTCCACTTTCCCTCAGAAATCAGAAAGTCAAACTGATCATTCTGATACCAGAAGTGGAGGATATTGAAGAAGAAGAATGGCTTTCAGCTATCCAAAATAACGAGGCTTTTGATTTTCTTCATGACCCCGAAGAGGATATCTATTCTATAGAAGACGGACGGCCAATCGAAAAAAATGCAGTTTAAGATTGTTTTGGTTCCCTTTCCTTTTGATGACCTTTCAGGAAAAAAGGTCCGGCCCGCGCTTTGCCTGACGGACGAGATCAGCAACTATAACCACGTTGTGATCGCTTTTATCACCAGTCAAATTTCAAAGGCCGGAGAATTATCTGATATTATCCTCTCTTCTGCGGATTCCGATTTTAAGCATACCGGCTTAAAGTCGATTCGGCAATAAGATTACACCGCCTGGTTACCATTCCCAAAAAAATCATGCTGCGAGAACTGGGCATCCTTCCATCTAATCATGAGGTAGCAGTAAAAAACAAGTTGCGGCAACTCTTCAAGCTCTAAAATACGAGAATAAACATGGACAGAGTCCGAGGGAGCGGTCAAGTTTTCCGCTAATTCCGCAGTGCCTTCGCGGTCAAATCCTCCGCTAATTTCCGCTAATTGATGCGCTAATTGACGCTAATTCCCGGGAGCCTTTCGCGCTAATTCGCGCACACATTCGCGTGCCTTCGCGGTTAAATCCACGGTCATTCGCGGATAAACCCAGACCACCAACCAATGAGCAACACCGTAATCAAAGTCGAAAACCTCTCCAAACAATACCGCCTCGGCCAGGTCGGCACCGGCACCCTCTCCCACGACCTCAACCGCTGGTGGCACCGCATCCGCGGAAAGGAAGACCCCTACCTCCGGATCGGGGAAACCAACGACCGCGCCAGCCGCGGAGAAAGCGAATACGTCTGGGCACTCAAAGACATCAACTTCGAGGTGCAGCAGGGCGAAGTGCTGGGCATCATCGGCAAAAACGGCGCGGGGAAAAGCACCCTGCTGAAAATCCTCTCCAAAGTGACCGGCCCCACCACCGGCGCCATCAAAGCCAAAGGGCATATCGCCTCCCTGTTGGAGGTGGGCACCGGCTTCCACCCCGAGCTGACTGGCATGGAAAACATCTACCTCAACGGTGCCATCCTGGGCATGACTAAAGCAGAAGTCAAAAGCAAACTGGACGAAATCGTCGACTTCGCCGGGGTGGCGCGCTACCTGGACACGCCGGTGAAACGCTACTCCTCGGGCATGATGGTGCGCCTGGCATTTTCCGTCGCCGCCCACCTGGATCCGGAGATCATGCTGATCGATGAGGTGCTGGCCGTAGGCGACGCCGAATTCCAGAAAAAATGCCTCAGCAAGATGGACAGCGTAGCCAGCCAGGGCCGGACCATCCTCTTCGTCAGCCACGTCATGTCATCCGTTCAAACCCTTTGCACCCGCTGTATCGTGCTGAAAGATGGCAGCGTAGCCTTTAACGGTGATGTGGATAGCGCCATCGAAACCTATCTGGAGCGGGAAAACAAACACCAGCACGACGGCAGGATTTCTCCTGAAATGGAACGCGGAGGCACCGGCGAGGCCCGTTTTATCTCAGCTTTGCTGACAAACGGAAGCGGAAAGACCAAGGAAGAGTTTCTTTTCCGGGAAAAATTGTGCATCAACCTCGAGATGGAAAGCAGCAAGCAGATTAAAGATGCCTTGTTCGATATCAAGATTGTGAACGCCTACGGCGCCATCGTAGCCTACATCACCAGCACCATGAACGGCGAGGATCTTTTCAGGCTGAAAGAAGGGAAGAATACCATTACCGCCGAGCTGAAAAACAACCTGCTCCCCGGCAACTATTCCCTGACCATCGGTCTGCATTATTCCAACGGGCTAACCATAGACCTGATCGACGACGTCCTGGAATTTGCCGTCCTGAAAATTGCCGCCGACGGCCACCACCCTTATACTCATCACTGGATACATGGAAATATCACAGCAGAAGCTCACTGGGAGCACGCCTCCTGAAAAAAGGATGAAAATCCCCATTTCCAAAACATACTTCGACGCAGCGGACGAAGAGGCCATCCTTGCCCCTTTGCGCAACGGCTGGGTCGTTCAGGGGCCGCAGGTAGCCGAATTTGAACAGGCTTTCGCCGATTTCTGCGGCGCGAAGTTCGCCGTGGCCACTACATCCTGCACGACCGCCCTCCATATCGCCGCTATTGCCGCCGGGATACAGCCGGGCGACGAAGTGCTGGTTCCCGCTTTTACCTGGGTGGCAACCGCTAATGCCATAGAATACATCGGCGCCAAACCGGTATTTTGCGACATCAGCCTGGATACATTCAACCTCGACGTTAGCCGGCTGGAAGGCTTGATCAACGAAAAAACAAAAGCCGTCCTGCCGGTCCACCTGTTCGGATGGCCCGCCGAGATGAATGCCATCCTGGATTTGGCGCAGAAGCACAGCCTCCAGGTCATTGAAGATGCCGCCTGCGGCTTCGGTACCTACTATCACGGCAAGCATGTCGGGGCTTTCGGGCACAGCGGCTGCTTTAGCTTCCACCCCCGCAAAGCCTTTTCTACCGGAGAAGGCGGCATGATCACCACCAACGACGAAAAAACGGCCGATCTGCTGCGCACCCTGCGCGACCACGGAGGCAGCCGCTCAGACTTCCAGCGGCAACAGCACCAGCTAAGTTTTTTGCTTTCAGAATACAACGTCCTCGGATATAACTACCGCATGACCGACCTGCAAGGCGCTCTGGGCGTTTCCCAGATGAAAAAAGCGGACTGGATGCTGAGCCGGCGCCGGGAAATCGCCCAAAGGTACAACGAGGGACTTAGCCATATTGACTGGCTCCGATTGCCCCAGCCGCCATCTGAAGCAGTTCATGCATATCAGGCCTACGTTTGCCTCTTCCAGCCGGAAAAGCCCGGGTTGTCCAGAATAGAAAACCTCTTCGGCGCCAGAAACCGGCTCATGGCCTTCCTGGAAGAACGGGGTGTTTCCACCCGGCAGGGTACCCATGCCCCGGCCCATCTGGGTTTTTACGTCGAAAAATACGGCATCCGCCCCGAGGATTGCCCCAACGCCTATATGGCAGAGCGCCTTTCCCTGGCGTTGCCCTTGTATCCGCAGTTGACGGAAGAAGAACAACAATATGTTATCGGCCTGATCCAGGAGTATAACCCAAAACAATGATCGAAGGAAAAAAAATCTTCATTACCGGCGGAGCCGGGTTTATCGCCAATACCATAATAAAACGCATCATCGGCGATAATGAAGTGGTGGTTTATGACAATTTCCACCGCGATACGCTCAGCGGCAGCGCCTACGCTGAACACCCCAACCTGAAAGTAATCCGCGGAGACGTATTGGACGCCCCCCGCCTCACCGAAGCTATGGCCGGCGCTGAGATCGTGATCCACGCTGCCGGTATTGCCGGCATCGATACCGTGATCAAAGACCCGGTAAGGACCATGCAAGTGAACATGATGGGTACGGCCAATGCACTGGAGGCTGCCCATAAAAACGGCATTTCCGGGCGGTTCATCGATTTTTCCACCTCCGAAGTATTCGGTTCGATGGCCTTTCGCTCTACCGAGGACTCCCCCACAGTGGCAGGTTCTGCCGGCGAAGCGCGCTGGACTTACGCGGTGAGCAAACTGGCCGGAGAACACCTTGCCCATGCCTACCACCGTCAGCACCGCCTACCGGTTGTTACCCTGCGCCCTTTTAATGTATATGGGCCCGGACAAACCGGCGAGGGCGCCATCCAGGTGTTCATCAAAAGAGCGCTAAAAAACGAAGAGATCTGGATCAACGGCGACGGTACCCAAATCCGAGCCTGGTGTTACGTAGACGATTTCGTGGAATGCCTGATGTTAGCCCTGGAAAGCCCGGACGCCATTGGCCAGAGCATCAACATCGGCAATGCCCGGGCAGTGACCACTATTCTCGGTCTGGCGGAAACGGTCTGCCGGGTGCTTAAATCGGAATCGGCCATCTCCCATCGCCCTCCCCTATCCGCCGACATCGAGCTGCGGATACCTTCGGTGGAGAAAGCGGAAAAGCTATTGGGGTTTAAGGCAAAGGTCGACCTGGAGGAAGGTATCCGCAGCACGGCGGAATGGTTAAAAAAATAAATGTAGGCTTTGAGAGAGGAGAGATTAATTGATGAGATAATAGACAAATTAAAGCTTGATCTATCCAAACAAACTATCCTCACAGAAGTTGGAAGCAGTCATTATGCTTTGACTCCAATTATTGCCCTTAAGGCTAATGCACACAAGGTTTATGCATGGACTCGCGATTCAGTTTATGGCAAAGGAATTGAAAACATCGAGTATTGTAAGCTTCTGTGTAATAAGTTTAATGTTAACCCCAATAAAATAACTTTTTCGATTAATGAACGGCCTAATTCGCATATCAATGATGCCAATATTATTACAAACCTTGGATTTGTGAGGCCAATAAATAAGGAATTTCTGGATTCATGCAAACCAAATGCCGTAATTTCTTATATGTGTGAAGCTTGGGAATACAGGGAAGGAGATGTGGACATTGAATATTGCAAAGAAATAGGAATAAAAGTTGCTGGAACTTGGGAAAACCACCCTTCCATCAAGGTGTTTGAAAGTTGCGGCAATCTGATTTTGAAAATGTGTTTTAACGCAGGTTTTGAAATTTTCCAAAATAGAATTTTGATTATTTCAGAAGATGAATTTGGAAGAGTAGCGCGTGAAATATTCTTGAAGGCAGGAGCGGATGAAGTCTATCTTGTTGCCCCGTACTCAAAAAGTAAGATCATTCAAAAAGCTTGGGATTTCATTTTGCTTGCTGATTATTCAACAAAAATCGATTTTTTCCACAATACTTCACCACTATTGTTAAACACAGGAGGCATAGTCCACCTTTCTGGTATTTTAAACTACCAGGAGCTGAAGAAGGCCGGTTTTTTTGTATACCCAAATCAAGATGGTTATGCTCAGAAAATGTCTAAAACGTTAGACTTCCTTGGACCAAAAATGGTAATTAACTTACATGCCGCTGGGCTTAAGGTTGGGGAACTTCTCACAAAAAATATCACTTCGCCTTTACTCCAAGAAATGACCTAAAGTTAATACTCGAAAAAATTCAAAAGGAATGAAAATTGCCATTATTGGAAGGACTAAAACACTTCTAAACACTGCTAAAAGATTATTAGAAAACAACCATGAAATTGCTCTTTGTATCACATGTAAAGAAGCTCCAGAATATACAGTAACCAACAAAGATTTCGAACAATTTTCATTATCTAACAATATCCCTTTCATTTATACTTCTAAAATCAACACGTCCAATATTATTGAAAGAATACTTTCGGTTGGGGAAATAGATATTGGCATAAGTATGAATTTTGTCAATATTATCCAACAAAAAGTTATTGATCTTTTTCCTCTCGGCATCCTAAATGTCCATGCAGGAGATCTCCCCAAATACCGTGGTAACGCGCCGATAGCATGGGCATTGCTTAACAAAGAAGAAAAAATTGGATTGTGTGTTCATAAAATGATTGGAGGCGAACTTGATTCTGGTGACATTATTGCCAAAACATTTTTTTCGGTTAGCTTAAAAACGAAAATAGAAGAAGTCTTTCAATGGGTAGAGTTGACTACACCTGAATTAGTAATTTTAGCGGTTAATCAACTATCCAATAACCCGGACTACTTCTTAGAAAAGCAGTCAAAAGACCCAATGGATATATTAAGATGTTACCCTCGACTACCGCAAGATGGAAAGATCAACTGGTCATCTGATGCAGAAGACATCATTCGCCTGATTAATGTATCAGGTAAACCTTTCTCCGGAGCCTTCACATTTCTCGAGGGAGAGAAAATAATTATTGAAGATGCAGAGCTATTTCACGATGACGAACCTTGGCTTGGAATTCCTGGGCAAATTGTTAAAGTAAATGCAAATGGATCAATAATAGCCTTAACAGGATCCAGGAAAATTCAAGTTAATCAAATCCGCCTTTCAATAACCGAAAAGGCTTTCCCTCCTTCAAAAAAGATAAAAAGTGTTAGAAAAAGATTTGAATAATGTAAAAATTGCATGTGTTGGCAATCAAAATAATATGTTTTTTGGCTTAGTAAGATTTCTTCGAGAAAGAAATTATGACGCCCATCTTTTTCTTTTGAATAATGAACAGCCTCATTTTTTGCCATCCTGCGATTCTTTTGATGATAAACACAAAAATTACACGCATCAACTTGATTGGGGTTCAATTGACACTTTTCTAAAGGTATCATCCCGGAAAATACGTTCAAGTTTTGTTGGATTTGATGTGTTTGTCGCCACTGAAGAGGCTATCGCCTTTCTGAATAAAGCTAAAATAAAAATTGATATTATCTTTCCTTCGGGTACTGACCTAACTCTTAAAACAAAAGTATTTCAGATAATGCCCTATCATTCCAGGTTAATTAATCCTGCCCTCTATTTTTTCTCGAAAAACATGCTTCGGGGGTTTAAGCAAGCCTGTTGCATCAATCAGGAAAACAGCCAACCCTATTATAAAAATATCTTAACCGAATTAGGACTTCTATCCAAATCTTATTACTATGGGTGCCCCATGGCTTATACAAAAAAGTTTTTCGAACCCGGATACGACCAAGTCATGGCTTCGAAAAGTGATTACTTCCTTTTTTTTAAAAAGCTCCGAAAAGAGAACCAACTGTTGATTTTTTATCACAACCGCCTTTCCTGGTTTTTCCCGGAAATGAATACGGACCCCAACCACAACAAAGGAACCGATGTATTGTTAAAAGGCTTCACAAATTTCATAAAAGCTAACCCTGGAGTAAAGGCTAAATTAATATATTTGAGCTATGGCAAAGATATTGAAAAAACAAGAGAATTAATTCAGAAAACAAACATTCAGGATCACACGATAGAACTGCCCTTGCTCCCCAAAAAAGAGCTACTCCTTGGATTGAAACATTCTGACTTCGGCTGCGGCCAGTTTTTTACAGGGGGCTTGGGAGGAGGAACCACCTGGGAAACCTTAGCCATGGGAAAACCTCTACTACACTATCTGGAAGAAGACAAAATCAAATTCACTGGGTTCGATAGCCCTTTCCCATTCGTCAATGTCAAAAACCCGGAAGACATAAGCCTGGTCTTCGAAGACTTCATCGCCCAACCAGATAAGTATCGAAAGATTGGCGAGGAGGCAAAACAATGGCACCACCGCAACTTCGAGAAAGGCTCTGTAGATAAGTGGATAGAACTGATCGAAGTTAAAGCCCAGAAAGGCAGTGAGGGTTTGGAAGCCTTTGTTCGGGAAAAAGCCAGAGAACAACAAGAAAAATACCATGCAACCAGAGCAACTAGCATTTAGGAGTGTTCTGACCTATCATCCAGAATGGGGACATGTCTTTATTCCTGACCTTACTGCCCGTATCCGGCATCCCTACCGGCCCTACTTTTTAAAAACAGACGAGCGTGGATTCCGGAACGGCTACTTTCGTTTTGACAAACCTGTTTCCGGAGAAAAAAGCATTCTATTCCTCGGGGATTCTTTTGCTGCCGGGGACGGAGTAGCCAACGAACATCGTTTTTCCGACCAACTACAGGCCAATTTCGATTGCCGATGTTACAACGCAGCTATGCCTGGTTTAGGAGCTGATCAGCAATTGCTTATTTACCGGGGCATCAAGGGAGCGGTACAACACGACATCCTGGTTTTTGCACCGCACTTGGACGACCTCAACCGCAACATGCTGTCCAGCCGGGTAGGAGTTGACCGGCAGAACGGCCAATTCATACATATCCCCAAACCTTATTTTGAATTAGAAGACGGTAAATTAAATTTGAAGAATGTACCCGTTCCCCGTCAACGGGAAGCTATAACTATTAATACTTCCGCCCCTGCGGAATACAGCTCCCTGAAGGTTGAACTGAGTCGGCTTAAATCCAGGCTTACAGATACCATAGAATACCGCCTCCTTAAGAAACAGATAAATTCCGCTTTGGCTGATGCCAATAGCCGGGAATGGATGTTAATGGATGCCATCATCCGGGAGTTGATCAACGAGAGTGCAGGAAAGCCAGTCATATTAATGCCTATACCCCAACATGAGCATATTTTGAAAGGGATGGCCCCAGCATACCTAAGGCTTTTCGAACGCTACGCCGATAACCACCAGATCTTTGTCATAGACATTCTGGAATTACTAAAGTTCGAGAATAAAAAGCACCCGCTGTTCCTGCCCTCCTGTGGCCATTTCCGGGAAGAGGCGCACCATGCAATTGCATCGCACCTGGGAGGAAAACTGGCTGAATTCACTTTGTTACGCCACAGAAATATCCCTTTGGAATATATCCAAACCACCAAAGATAACTATGTTCTCGGTTTATCGTGTTTCTATCATGATTCAGCCGCTGCGATCCTTAAAAACGGCCAACCCATAGCTGCCGCCCATGAAGAGCGTTTCACCCGGGTAAAACATGATAAGCGTTTCCCGGTGAATGCAATAAACTACTGCCTGGAAAAAGCCAGGATCGACATCTCTGAGTTGGCGGCTGTGTGCTACTATGATGATGAATCCTTGACCCTGGAAAGGGCTTTTGTCAATATGGCTTCACTGGAGGCCATATCGGCAAAAAAATTCTGGGAAACCTATCAGGGCAGTTTGCACCAGAAGGCTAACATGGCAGGTATCATTCGGAAAAGCCTGCAATATGGAGGTAAGGTATTTAAGGCACTACACCATCGCTCTCACGCAGCCAGCGCTTTCTATCCCTCTCCTTTTTCGGAAGCCGCAATCGTTATCGCCGACGGCGTTGGCGAATGGGCAACGATGACCATCGCCCATGGCAACGCGCAGGGAATCCGATTGATAACCGAACAACATTACCCCCATTCTATAGGGCTTCTATATTCCGCTTTCACCTATTTTTGCGGGTTTAAGGTAAACAGCGGCGAATATAAACTCATGGGCCTGGCGCCCTATGGCACCCCCATATATTCTCAGCAAATCCAGGAACATATCGTCGATCTTCAGGAAGATGGGTCGATCCACCTGAATATGGACTACTTCCGTTTTCAATACGGAGAGCAAATGGTCAGCGATCGCTTTGCAAAGTTGTTTGGAGTCCCCCCGCGAGCTCCCGAAAGCCGGATCACTCAAATTTACATGGACATTGCGGCTTCCATTCAAGAGGTAACCGAGGAGATCATGATGCGGGTATGCCGCCATGCTCGCCTTTTGACAGGTTCCGATTATCTGGTTTTAGCCGGAGGCGTAGCACTGAATTGCGTAGCTAACGGTAAAATCCTTCGGGAAGACATTTTTAAGGACATCTGGATTCAACCCGCTGCGGGCGATGCCGGCGGGGCATTAGGAGCTGCTCTCGAATTCTACTTCAGCCCTGAAAACCCCGTGCCGGGAAAACGGCGATGGCCAATGAAACACGCCTGTTTGGGGCCTGCTTTCAGCAAGGCTGAAATAAAAAGTTTCCTACGTGCTAAAGGTTTGCCTTTTCATCAATTTACTTCGGAAGAAAGAGGAACAACCATTGCAGGGTTTATTAAAGACAACAAGGTCGTCGGCCATTTTAATGGCTCAATGGAGTACGGTCCCCGTGCCTTGGGTGCCCGTTCCATCCTTGGCAATTCAATGGACCCCGAGGCACAGCGAAAGATCAACCTTAAAATTAAATTCCGGGAATCTTTCCGGCCCTTTGCCCCGGCAGTCCTGGAAGAAAAGGCATCCGAATACTTCGAGTTGGACCGCCCCAGCCCTTATATGTTGCTGGTCGCGCCGGTGCGTGAGGAGAAAAGAATCGTATCTGACCAACTGAATACCGAAGATCTTCTGCTAAAGGTCAATCAGCAGCGAAGCGTAGTGCCTGCTATAACCCATATAGACTATTCCGCCCGGATACAAACCGTCGGGCCGGAAGACGGGGAAACAGGCTTTTACGAGATCATACGGTCATTTTACGAGCAAACAGGATGCCCTGTTATTGTTAACACTTCTTTTAACGTGCGTGGCGAACCTATCGTTTGTACACCTTTTGAAGCATACCAGTGTTTTATGCGCACCGATATGGATATATTGGTTCTTGGGGATTTTTATCTAATAAAGGAAGAACAGCCCGCCTGGTCAGAAGAAAAAGACTGGCGGGAAGAATTTGCACTAGATTAAAATGCTGATTGAATGAATATTGAAAAATTGGTATCCTTACTGCAACAAGAGGTTCATCGTCTAAAGCCCGCTCCTGAAGAAAATTCTTTCTGGCTCCGCCCGCAAAATGGGGAAAAGGGCTTTATAAAAGAGTTTCCGAGTAACTGGGCAGGACTCTCTTCGGAAGAGAAAGCTTCCTTCCTGCTGCAAGAGTGGGGAAATCAGGAAATAGCCCAGGCGCTCCTTCCGCTCATAGCCGAATGGTTGTCGGAAAAAAAAACAGAAAAAGAACTCAACCATCCGGTCAGTGAACAGGTCAGGGATTTTATTTATGAGATGTTTTAAAACAATAGTTCGTGGGGTTATTTTTAGAATAATCTTTGGAAAACTTTGGAAATGACCGGACTGAATTTAATTATTTGCTTGTATGGGGATTCCCCAAGGGCAGACGCATAAAACCGCCGAATAAAAACAAAGCGGTAGCTTTGCCGGAAAAAATAAATGACTGAGAACCAAGTTTCCCTCCAAAGCCTGATCACCGTGTTTGATGGAGTTCCGGACTTCAGGATCGACCGGCACAAGAAATATACAATTGGCGAAATATTATTCCTCACTCTTAGCGCCGTAGTCAGCGGTTTTACGGAGTGGGAGGAAATTGTTGACTTTGGGCATGAAAAGATTGGTTGGTTGCGCGGCTTCTACAAATATGAAAATGGCATACCCTCACATGATACGGTCAACCGGGTAATATCGCTTTTAGATACCCGAGCATTCGAGGAACGTTTCATTCGCTGGGCTACTCAGGATATAAAATTACCTAACGGCACAGTAATAAATGTAGATGGAAAGAAGCTGCGTGGCAGCGCCACTAAGAACGAACAGCAAACTCCGCACTCAGAAGGAGGCAAAAGTGCCGTCCATATAGTACAGGCTTGGTGCAATGAATTGCAGTTGTGCCTGGGCCAATACAAGACGGAGGATAAGTCGAATGAAATAACGGCTATCCCTGCGCTTTTGGAATGGTTGGACTTGCGTGGCTGTATAGTAACGATTGATGCAATGGGCTGCCAAAAGGCGATTGCTCGGCAAGTGATAAGCCAGGAAGCGGATTATGTCCTGGGCTTAAAAGGCAACCAAAGCAAGCTGAAGGAGGCGGTAACCGAGTTGTTTGAGCAAGCAGGTACGATTAACGAGCAGGAACTCAGGCTGGAAACCGGCCCGGAACATATTGAAGAACAAAACAGCCGTGGGCATGGGCGCCTGGAAAAACGGGTGTGCCGCGTATTGCCAGCCCATTTGCTAGGCCAAGAGCTGCACCTGGAATGGCCTGGGCTTCAGTCGGTGGTAGAAATAACGGCTAACCGTTATATAATGGCTACCGGCCAGTTCAGCCTGGAAAGGCGCTATTATATCAGCAGCCTGAAAGCCGGAGCGGCGGAGTTCAACCGGGTTGTGCGTGGCCATTGGGCCATTGAAAATAACCTGCACTGGTCACTGGATGTGCAATTTAAAGAAGATCAAAGCCGAAAGCGGGCTCATAACGCAGCCGCGAACTTTGGTATCATTTTACGCTTCGCTTTGGGCTTGTTGAAAAATTACCCGGAGAAAATTAGTGTTAAACGAAAACGAAATAAAAGTGCGATGTCCGACAAATACAGAGAAGATGTGTTGGGCATTTAATGCGTCTGCCCTTGGGGATTCCCCACACAGCCAAATAATTAAAAATCATATTCCAAGAGGCATCCAACTTTTTTTTAAAAAGCATAAATATCTGATAATCAGTTGTTTTTGAATTGACCCAAAATTGTCAATTTAAAGTGGACATGAATTTTTTGTCAAAACTCCCACGGACCATTGTTAAAAAGCTCGTATGATAAAAGAAATAATTAAACGAAACTACTACGCATCTAAATTTTACTATCGCCTTCTCCACGAGTATAAATGGAACATAAGCAAAGGAACTATTTTAGTACATACTCCTGGACATGTAGGCTCTTCCTCTGTTGCTGATTCAGTACGGAAAAATTACTCCGATTTCTTCTTTGGAAATATACATTCTTTAAGAGAGAAGTTAGACTCTAATTCCCCCCCCAATGCACGATTTTTTCTGCAACAGAATATTATTTCAAGATTGGAAACAAAAAAAAATGAACCTTGGAAAATTATTACTATTGTTAGGGACCCGATTGCAAGGGCCATAACTGGCTTTTTCCAAGCTTTAGGTAATTATGTCCCTGATTATCCGCTATTGCGCGAGATTTTGCCGCACAAAGATTTGCTCTCTACACTTTTTTTAAGGTTTTCAGAACCTGATCAGATCGTCTTTTTCCTCAAAGGATATTCGTATTTATGGGGCTCTGTTGAACACCAAATCCAATGGTTCGACAAAGATGTCCAGCCTTTTTTCGGAATAGATGTCTTTAAAAGTGAATTCAATCAAGATAAAGGTTATAGTATATTCAAAAACAAAAATCGAGAACTTTTGGTAATAAGACTGGAAAACTTGAATGTTTGCTGGGAAAATGCGTGTAATGATTTATTTGGAGAAGTTATAGCATTAGAGAAAAGAGTCAATACAGCTTCGGAACGCAGTACATATTCAATCTACAAAGAATTTCGAGACAACTTAAAAGTGAACGAAAAAACACTATTGGAAATATACGAGTCTAAATATATGAGGTTTTTTTACAATGAGGAGGAATTGACAAATATGAAACAAATTTGGTCTTAATTCCATGTGCGGGATACTTGGTATAGTTCATATCAAAAATGGAAAATCTCCGGATATTTCCAATTTGATTTATGCCACTGAGCTAATTCATCACAGAGGTCCAGATGATGAAGGATATTTACTTTGGCAAAAGGGGATACCCGAAGTATTTGCTGGTCGGAATACGGCACAATCTTCATTGACGCAACTTAATTTAAAAAGCATTAAACCCCAACCGTGGCGCATCGCAATGAGTCACAAGAGATTATCCATAATTGACCTTAGCCCGCAAGGCCATCAACCGATGTTCGAAGAAAAAAGCGGAATAGCAATTTCATTCAATGGAGAAATTTACAACTATCTGGAGCTTCGACAAGAATTGTTAGAGCTAGGGCATTCATTTCATTCTAATTCTGATACAGAAGTCCTGCTCAAAGCATGGCTGGAATGGGGAGAAGCTTGTTTGAACCGGCTCAACGGGATGTTTGCCTTCCTTATCCTTGATCCACGAGGGGAGGGAAATTTCTACGCTGTGCGAGACCGTTTCGGCATCAAACCCTTATACTATGCCGAGATGGCAAATTGTATCGCAATTGGTTCAGAAATCAAGCAACTGAAACCATTCCTGAAAAGCCTTTCCCCAAATGAAGAACTGATCAACAATTTTTTGGCAAATGGGGCTACGGAACAATCTGGAGGTTCTTTCTTCTCAGAGATTAAAAAGGTAGAAGGTGGATGCCTTTTAAAGATTCAGCTCGGATCACGCATACATTTGGAACAAAAAAGGTGGTATACTGCAAATATCAAACCTTACATGGGCGGTTTAAAACAAGCCGCAGAAACTTTCCGGGAAATACTCTTCGATAGTGTTCGCTTACGTATGCGTTCTGACGTGCCCTTAGGTTTCTGTCTATCCGGTGGGCTTGATTCGTCTTCCATAGTATGTGCGGCAAAAAACTTACTTGAAGAATATGGGCACTCCAACCAGTTAATTACTATAACATCTTCTTTCACGCATAAGGCTTTTGACGAGTGGCATTTTGCACAACAAGTTGTTCAGAAAGCTGGAACAAGAGCTATCCAGGTTTGGCCTGCGGCAAAAGAGTTGGAAGAAATAATAGAGAAAGTAATCTGGCATATGGACGAGCCGTTTACTTCAACTAGCATTTTCAGCCAATGGAAAGTGTTCCAGGGCGCTAAAGAAGCAGGTCTTAAAGTCATGCTCGATGGACAGGGTGCCGATGAGCAACTAGCTGGATATTCTGGAAATGAGTTTTTTTTATATCGAGACAAAATTCGCCAGTTAAATTTCATTTCATTATTTCAGGACTTGACTGCCAATTCTTTTGTCCCACCAAAAGTGAGGCTGTATCATTTGATGCAGGCTGCAAATTCAGTAATCAATCAAAAAAAAACGGTCAGGAAACCTCCTCCCTACTTAAGAAAAGCTCCTGCGATGTTTGGATCAGCTCCCAATAGTTTTCATGAGAACCTTCTGCGCCAGATACAATTTTCTCCTCTACCCTCTCTCCTGAAAAATGAAGACCGAAACTCCATGGCCTTTTCCATCGAATCCAGAGTTCCTTTTCTGGATTATCGGCTTGTCGAATTCGTCTTGAGCCTTCCTCCCGAGTTCATTTTTTATAAAGGTGAGCGGAAAAGGGTATTACGCGAAAGTATGAAGGGAACACTACCAGAACCAATAAGAAAACGGCAAGATAAAATGGGGTTCGTATCACCTGAAGAGATTTGGTTGAAGAACGATGCCAAGCCATGGTTCCAAAAACAGTTCAAAAGCGCGTTGAATATTTTAAGGAATTATTTGGTGGCAGAAGAGGCCGAAAAACAATTCGATGAAATTGTTAACGGTAGATATTCTTTTTCCAACTTCCCCTTTCAAGCTATTTGTTTAAGTATTTGGTTTAGACAAAATTTTTGATGAGCAGTTCTATACGAAATATATTGGTTTTTGCTGGCTGGTACCCCAATGAGTATAATCTTTTTGAAGGGGTCTTTGTAAGAGATCAGATGCAATATCTTGCAGACTACGGCAATCTTTATAATTACGGCATTTCTCCGAAAATCAGTGTCATCAAACTAATGCCTCCAGTTGACCTTCCAAATTTTTTATTCCGCCGTAAAAGAAAAATAAAAAATGAAGAAATTGAAAAAGAAAAAATGAAGATTTTTTATGGACAAGATTTCTTATTAAGCGCAAGGTTTCAGGAGCATTCCAGGCGAAAAAAACTCAAACTTGTTGGCTCCTTGTACAAAAAAGCTGTGGCATATTTTGGAGCTTCCCCTGATGTTATACTGGCAGTGACACTCCCAGCATTGGAAGTTGCACATCTCCTCCATAAACAATTATGTCTGGATATTCCAGTTATCCTTCACGAACATTCTGTCCCACTTGAAATGCATATGCGGACAGAATTAGAAAAACAACAGCGGATTTTAGCATTAAACTCAGCAGATGCTATAATTGTTACAGCAGACCGGCAAATACCAGAGGTGAAAAAATACCTGGGACTCGAAATTCCATTATATAAGATTTGGAATCCTATTAACCGAGGCTTTCTTAACGCTGTACCCAAACTTGAGAACAAAAATAATGATGCTTTAGAGCTTATTTCCGTCGGTTTTTTGAATGAACAAAAAGCAATCCATCGGCTGATAAAAGCGGTAAGCCTCATCCCTAAAGATATACTTCATCTTGTGCATATCATTGGAGACGGTCCGGAGAAAGTAAGGCTGCAAAAAATGTCTGTAAATTTGGGAATACAAGACCGAGTGAAATTTTGGGGATTTCAGTCCCATGAAGAAATTGCCGAACAAATGAAAGTTTGTGATGGGTTGGTACTTTGCAGTAAACGTGAGAATTGCCCCAATGTACTAATCGAAGCCCAATATATGGGATTACCTTGTATAGTTACCCGTAATGATGCCAGTGAAAGGATAATACTTCCCGGAAATGGCATATCTGTAGAACAAGATGAAGGTGAAGCACTAGCAAAAGGAATCACAGATTTTTTTGAACAGAAATCATCTTTCCAGCCATCTGAGATTCGGAAAAAAGCCATACAAGCTTTTTCTCCAGAAACTTTTTCTAAAGACTTCTTTGATGTCTTCAAACAACAATTATCTAGTAAACCTTGAAAACTGTCCTGATATTTGCATATGAATGCGCTCCTTTTAATCGATCGGGCGCAACTATTGGCGCCCAACGACCTGCACAATTCGCCAAACATCTGCCAAAATTCGGATGGAATGCGATCGTGTTGTGTTGCGACGTAAATAGCAGATGGCAAATTTCTATTGAAGAAGCCAAACAGACAATACCTAATCTCGTCAAAAAAAAATTACAAAACTTCGATCGGGCGGGTAGTATTATCATTCCAATCCCATCCATAAGGTACTCAGATTGGGTGGACAATCTTTGGATGAGAAGTATAGATATCGACTCAGAAAGTGGAAATATAAAACTTAAGCCAGGAACAATTAACCGCATAACGACAAAAGTAAGTACCTTCTTTAAGCTTTTTTCTGGCGACTATTCCGCTTCCTGGATCGCTCCGGCTAAAATTGCCACCATTGAAATTCTTAAAACTGTCCAACTAGAAGCGTGCATTGCAGAACACAGTCCAGATGCTAGCTTGTTCTTATCCCGTTGGTTAAACCAAAAATATAAGATTCCCTGGATCATCGATTTCCGTGATCAGATTTTGATGAATCTCCCGAAGATAATATGGCCATTATACAATCACTTTCTTCGTCGCTATTTCAAAACAGTTTCAGCCACCATCGCTGTTAATCGACATTTGGCTGCAATGGATGAAAAAATCTTCAGAAAACCATTTTTTGTAATTCCCAATGGTTATGATCTGGAAGAATTCAAAGACTTGTCTCACAGTTCATCGCCGGCTGATACGTTTTTCCGGATCGTATATACGGGCAACATCCTTTATCGGGACCAACTGAAACCTTTCTTTGAAGCACTGCAAATGCTCGTCAAGGAAAGACCAAATTTAAGATTACGTTTTGTTTATCGGGGAATGGCAAAAGAAACTATATTAAATTATTCAAGCCAATTTGGAATAAGCCAATGGATGGATATTAAAGGAATAATCCCTCGCAGCCAGGCATTGCAGCTTCTCAAGGGCGCTGACCTACTTTTACTATTGTCTGCTTCTCCTGATGAACAAAGTGTTTTTTTTTCAAAAGGAGTTCAACCTGGAAAAGCCTTTGAATACTTGGCCGCCGGTAAACCAATTTTATGTACGCCGGGCGATGAAGGTCTCTTAGATGAATTAATTCAAGAAACTTGTGCTGGAGTTATAATTTCTAATCCGAAAAGACTTAGCTCTTACCTATTCGAAGTTTATGAAAAATGGGAACAGAAAAAAGACATTCCTTACAAGCCCCGGAAAGAAGTAATTAAAAATTACTCTCGCGAAAATCTTGCTCGAAAGCTCGCGGACATACTCAACCAACAATAATTTAAAAACAGGCTTTACTAGTTTTAATCCAGTATCAGTCTAGATAAAGCTATATCTTAATAAATGCAAATTCCCTACCTCGTCGAAAAAAATTATCCAAATTAGCCTGATTAGAACTTGTTGGGAATTTAGCAACCGGGCTTATTTTGCCACTAATGTGCTTTTTTTGCGTTACAAAAAACGCTCATTATGTTTAGACATAAATTGCATTTCTGCGCCTTTCCTAAGTTTGACTTTACTACTTTTCTAAAGGCAAAGAAAAGACATGAACAAACTGCATAAAACAAAAGGATTTCAACTATGAAGCACTTGAAATCATGGAATTATCCACAAGCCTTATCGAGGTAGTTATTCGTAATTACTTCTCAAAGCCTTGAAATCCCTTGATTTTACTGGGAAATTCCCTTTGTGTCAGGCAAAAAAAGTAGCAAAGTCAAACTTAGCGACGCGCTATTAATAAGTGTCGGGTTTCGATAGGCAAGCGATTTTTTCTTTAGCCAAGGCGAAGGTTCCCGACCTTAGCAGCGCTAAGGGAGGCGGTTCTTCAACGCCGGATAAAGGAAAAAGCGCTCCTAGAAAACCCGACAGTTATTGATCGCGCGTCGCTTAGCACATAATTGACAAAATCGCCTCGATGTCCAAATTTCCCAACAAGCTCTTATAAAACGGCAAAAATAGCTCTGGAACATAAAAAAAATCGATGCTGAATCAACTATCCAAAACACTCCAAATTTTCAATGCGGGAACCGAAGAAGGAACCCGTTTACTGGACAGTAAAATTAAAAACAAAACCTACTTCCGGGGCTATTTATTTAGGGATGTCGTCCTGCGGTTAATTCCCAAAGGTTTTTCTATTCTGGACTACGGTTGCGGTTCCGGTCGCATAGCCTGGCTAATAGCAAAAGAGGGCTACACTGTATTAGGTATGGACCCTGCAGAAAACCTGATCAAAGAGGCTATTAGGCAAGACTCCGATAATCTGAAATTATCCTTTGAAGTGCTTAAAGACGAAGGAGAAACACTTCCCTCCGATCATTTCGATGCAGTCGTTTGCTCCAGCGCTATCGAATTCATACCCGACCCGGTAAAAGTACTTCATAATTTCAACAGAGCGTTAAAGCCTGGTGGCAGGCTGATTATCAGTTTTCCTAATAGAAGAAGTTTATGGCGTACTTATGCCAAATGGCGCTTCGGAAAAAAATACGATCATTTTTCAGTCCAATGGCACGTATGGTCTCAACGAGAGTTCAGACATTTGTTACAACAAACCGGATTCAAGCCAGGAAAGGCTAGATACTTTGAATCGGCTTTCGACGGTTACACTTGGCTCCGTTGGTTGAATCGTTTTTCCTGGGTTGGGACGCTTTGCTGTATGGACGCAACCTCTATTGAGAAATGAGTGCTTCTAGTCTTTACGAAAACAAAATATATTCTAATGCCGGAAACCACTTTCTGTTGGAAAATATTCCCCGGGAAATCCATCCCCTAAAAATTCTGGATATAGGATGTGGCAATGGGGCCAATGCCAGGGTCCTTAAGATAAGATACCCTGGCGTAATAATTGACGGTATAACCCTTTCCCTTGCCGAGAAAAAAGCTTGTGAAGACACCCTCAACACCTGTTGGGTTCATAATATTGAAGATGGCTTAAGCAGCATTATAGGTTCTGGCAGATATGACATGATATTGCTTTCACATGTCCTGGAGCATTTAAAAGCCCCGTCAGAAACGTTAAGGCACCTGAGCGATTTTCTAATTCCGGGGGGCTTGATTGTTTTAGCCGTCCCAAATATTTTGTATTGGCCACAACGGATAAATTTTTTGTTGGGTAATTTTACTTACACAGAAACTGGCCTCATGGATAAAACTCATCTCCGTTTTTTTACCTATCGAAACATTGATGAAGTTTTAGCCTTAAATAACCTGCCTCTTAAAAAAAAAATAAAATTAGGCGATGCGAAATTTCCGATGTGGCGGCTAAGAGCCCTACCCTTTTTTGCGCCGGTTCGAAATGCACTTGATCACTTTGCCCAATTGTGGTTCCCTAATTTGATGAGTTGGCAAATCCTTGTAGTCTTAGAAAAATAGGTCAGCAAAAAGCAGGAGTCATTTGATAGCAACAATGGCTATACTTCCCAAAAATGTTTCCATTCTTATTCCCGCATTTGGCAGGCCTGAAATGACCTTTAATGCCGTCCAATGTGCAATCCAAACAAACGCAGGAGAGATAATCATTTCTGACGATGCCAGTGGAATGGATTTATTCAATCTTTTAAAAAAATTTTCCGGTGATAAACGATTACGAATTTTTCATCAAAAAAACAATTTAGGATTATGGCCGCACCACCTTTTTTTAGTCAATCAAGCTTCAGGAAATTGGATTAAATTTTTACAGACCGACGACTCGTTTAGCCCGGAAGACTTAGACAACTTTTGCCAATGGGCCGAAGAGGATGTGGCTTTGATTTCAATGGAACCCAAGTATTTGTACTCTGATGGCAGGGTTGAGGAAGTAGGTAGAATAAAAGAACCTATTGTGTTTGAAGCAAAGAAGTTCAGCGGCGCGATGATGATGAAAGGAAACGTTGCCGGCCGCCCCAGCTACTGCTTATACCAAAAAGAACTGATGAAATTAGATGTCAGCTTCTGGGAAAATGAAATTTCTGCAGATTTGGTCCAAAACTGGTACCTGGGTACCCGTGGTAAAGTAATCCTTCTACCTGCAGGAAGGGTTTATTGTGGCGTTCACGGTGGTCAGGAAGGAAAAAAACAAACTTATCATCTTATTTTTTCCAGGTTGACCAATTCTCTTAGGGTAGTAGGTGATAATGCGGAAGATGAAGAAAGTAAAATGTTTGTAAGCGTTTACGGACTGGTGGAATACGCTGGCTTATTCGCTGCTTTCTTTCTGGCAATGGTGAGAAAAGGAGAATTTCACCTAGAACTCCTTCTCAAAACCTGGATTAAATCGTTTTTCCTCTTTATAAAATGTTTTTCATTTCCTGCATACTGGAAGCCCTGCTTTTATTATTTTAAATTTAAGTTTATGGATAAAAGCCTTTAAATACATTCATGAAGGGCTCAGCTCCATTTTATTTATTTGGCACCATTGGCTTGCTTCTTCCTTTTTTAGAACAAGATTACCTTGTTGCCATAACAACAATTTGTTTTCTTTCTCATTATTTATATCTATCTTCACATCGATTCAAATTTTCTTATATTCACCCTTTTCAAATATATTCAGCGGTTGCCATTATCGCAACTTTCTCAAACCTTCAGCAGGAGTGGAAAGTCATTAATGGCTTATCGTTGGGAGGTTATGTTTATGCTATTCCAAAGTACTTTTTCACGGCTTCACTCGTTTGGTTTTGGGGAAATTTTTTCTTCTTTTGGGGTTTTGAAAGCCTGCCCAAAATTAAATTTAACCCAATCTTTTATAACCTAAAGAGAAAAAGACAGTTTACTTTCGTTTTTTTAATTGCTTTTAGCATCATTTTTAGCAGCAGATTCTATTACATACCTCTACCTGGAGCAATTGGCAGTTTTTTTTATCTAATCCCTATTTTTGTCATCTTTTTTTTCGCGAGGATTGGATATCTTTTTAACAATAATCAAATAATTAACTATGGTTACTTTTTAATGATTTTTCATACAGTTTTAGGAGTTTTGTATGGTTTTTTGAGATTTGAATTCATTATTTCAGGATTAGTATTTGTGATTGGAGCTTACTTGGGAAGTCAAAAACTACGCATCTTTCTAAGTTTTCGGTATCTGCCTTTGTTCATATTTGGCATACTATTTATATTAATTTTCGATTATTTTGGCAATAACAGAGGTCAAATGAGTTATGGCCTTGACAGAATAAGCGAACTACGCACTGGAGCTTTTGAGGAAGAAACCACACTGTCAGAAAATAGTTTTACCCCTATAGATCGAATGTCTGTCATTGCACAATTAAGTAATGTTGTAGATTTAACTGCCAGGAAAGAAAAAAATTACACTGAAGAAACGATGTTGCCTATTATGACCGCATTCATTCCTAGGTTTCTGTGGCCTGAAAAACCAAAGATCGCACTGGGAGTCTGGTTTGCTGTGGAAATAGGTCAGGCCATTCGAACTGAAAACTGGTATAATACCTCGATCAACATGACAATTCCCGGACATCTATTCCTGGCATTTGGGTGGACTGGAGTTATCATAGGCAGTATTCTATCTGGCTTCATTTTAAAGTTTATCTGGTTATCCGCAGACTTCAAAAACCCCAATAACTTATTAGGAGGAATGCTGGGCGGTTATCTGTTTTATATTGCCATTCAAGGATTTGGAGCTGATTTGCAGTTTTTGGTTACTTTAATTGCTATTTTTCTGCTTTTTCTTTTAGCCGATTTCCTAACCCCGAAGAATGAAAATACTCTGCATAGGCCCATTGTGGCGAGGTAGCAATGCCGGAGGTTTATTTAAAGCCTTTGGACGGCAGGGCTGCTTAATCGAAGTGGTAGACGAATTTTATTACTTAAGCCTTCAGCAAGAGCAAAGCCTACCACTAAAAATTTGCACCAAAATCCTGCGTCCCTGGCAAATCCAATCGTTCAATCTAGCTATTCTATCTAAGTTCTCCTTAGTCAAACCTGATATTCTGCTAGTTTACAAAGGTGCTTTTATCAAGTCTACAACATTAATACGCATCAAACAACGAGGAGCAAAGCTGGTCAACTTCTATCCGGACGTCAGCATGTTTTCCCACGGAAAACTCCTGCCTCAAACCATGCCTCTTTTCGATTTAGTTTTTACCACAAAAACGTTTGGGAAAGAAGATCTGCGAAATGCTTTTGGCGTGGAGAATTCTGTATTTATCCCCCATGGATTTGACCCGGAAATCCATCGCCTGATTCCAGGGTTCAACGATTTAAAACAAAAATATGTTTGTGATGTATCTTTCATCGGAACCTGGTCTCCAAAAAAAGAAGCGCTTCTTGCCAAATTGAAGACAAGCCTCCCTGGAATAGAGTTAAAGATATGGGGAAACCAATGGCATAAAAGCAAGGAGGAGAACTTGAAAAAATCAATTCAGCATAATGAAGTTTTAGGTGATTTGTACGCTCTGGCCATCCAGTCTTCTACTATCAACCTCGGTATCTTATCCGAAAGGGTCAGAGGCGCATCAAGTGGCGACCGAATCACGTCCCGTACTTTTCATATTCCAGGATCTGGCGGATTTTTATTACATGAGCGGAATGCTGAATCCGTACAATACTATCAAGAAAATAAAGAAGCCGCCTTTTTTGAAACGCCAGAAGAACTTGCCGACAAGGTGCAATACTATTTAAATAACCCTGAAAAAAGGGAGGCGATCCGCTTGGCCGGCTACAAGCGGGCATTGGCAGATCATTCTCTGGATAGTCGAGCCAAAACCGTACTGGCTCATTTGCACAACCTTTTAAAAGTGTGACCGTCACCCACTTCAACCGCGACCCCCGCCCCGGCAATTACACCTTCGAACAGCTATTCGGTGCCATTCGGGAAGCGCTGGCCGAGGAAGCAACGATCATCAGCCACGACCTACCCGCCCACCTCAACTTCCTGTCCGCCATCCGTTGGGCGCAGGCCCGTGCCGGCAGCATCAACCACATCACCGGCGATGTCAACTACCTGGCCTTTGGCCTCCCGCCCGAACGAACCATCCTGACCGTCCATGACCTGGGGCACTACACCCGCACCCTCACCGGCTGGAAAAAGTGGATGTACCGCAAGTTCTGGCTAGACGGCCCGCTAAAACGGGCAGGCTACCTCACCGCCATTTCTGATTTCACCAAAGGGCAACTGGTCGAACTACTCGACCTGCCCGAGCGCAAGATCACCGTCATTCCCGACCCTTTACTGCCCGGTTTCAGCTATGCTCCCCAACCCTTTCACAAAAACAGGCCGATTATCCTTCAGATCGGCTCCGGCCCCAATAAAAACCTGGAGCGGCTCATTGAAGCAGTACAGGTTATGAACGTGAAGCTGCTCCTGGTGAACCGCCTGAATGACCCCGGCCTGAAAGCAAAGTTGATATCCTCTGGAGTAGAATTTGAACAACGTATCGATCTAAACTTTGAACAATTGAAGCAAGCATACTGCGAGTGCGATCTACTCTTCTTCGCTTCCGAGTATGAAGGTTTTGGCATGCCCATCCTGGAAGCACAAGCCACCGGGCGCCCGGTGGTCACTTCCAATATCTGCTCCATGCCGGAAGTGGCGGGCAGGGGGGCGGCGCTGGTCAACCCCTACGACCCGGCGGCTATACGGGCAGCTATTGAACAGATCATCCGGAATGCGGGCTACCGGGAAGAGTTGATACAGGAAGGTCGGGAAAATGTGAAGCGGTTCAATCTGGAAAAAATCGCCGGCCAGTACCTGGAATTGTACCGGGAAATTGCCCGATCTCAATGATCAAAGTCCTTTGGTGCTCTCCGCACCCCAACCATTACAACAACTATCTGTTCGAGCATCTGGCGCAGTTGGACGGCGTTCAACTGGAGCTTGCCTTTTTCCAGAAAATAATCCCCAAATATCCCTGGCAGAGCGATTTGGCTTTACATATACCTACCAGTTTCCTAAAGAAAAGACTAGGCATAGATTGGGGGTTTTTAAAAGGGCTGATTTTTATGAACCGCCCTTCCATCCTTATAGTTGCCGGCTGGAATGAACCGACGATGATCATTTTGCTTACGGTTTACAGCCTGCTCGGCCGGCCGTTTATCCTCTGGTCGGACACCCCCAGCACCGAGCGGCCGCCCAGCCTGCGCAACTGGCTTAGAGGGCAATGGCTTAGTTTCATTTTCCACCGGGCCTGCCGTTTTTTTGTCACGGGCAAGCCGGGGGTTAAGGCGGCTCGGCAAATAGGCGTTCCGCCGGAAAAGATTGTTAACTTCCCCTTTGCTACCAACACAGCATTCTTTAGGCCGCCGGCAGAGCATGAAAAACACAAAAACCCAATCCGGTTCATTGCCTCCGGACGGCTTGACCTGGCCCATAAAGGGTACGATATAGCCGTAAAGGCTCTGGCTTTGTGCCATAAACAACGGCCCGACCTCGATTTCCACTTTTCTATTGCCGGCACTGGCCCGGATGAGAAAATCCTGCGTGAGCTCATTAGAGAAAACCAGCTCGACAACCGGGTGGAGCTGAAAGGCTGGCTGGAGCCTCATCAGTTGCTGGAATTCTACCACAGTGGCCATGCCCTGCTCCATCCCTCCCATTTTGACCCTTTCCCTAATGCGGTGCTGGAAGCTATGGCCTGTGGACTGCCGGTGATCGGGTCGGATAAAGCAGGGAGTGTCGCCGACCGGATACAGGAAGGTAAAAACGGGTTGATTCATCCCGACGGAGATATAGAAGCATTATGCCGGAAGATCATCCACTTTTTAGACTTCCCCCCCGAAGAAAGAAAGCGTTGGGGGCAAGTGGCAAGGGCCACTGCCCTGAAATGGGATATTAACTACCACAAAAAAATCTTCCAGGAAGCTGTTGAATCCTGCCATGAAAGTTAAAACGGCCATTGCCAACCTCATCACTTTACCTGCCGTCGGCAGAAGCATTGCCCGCCTCCTGCATAACAAGATTAAGATAAGAGGCATAACCGTCGATACCAGTTCGCCGCTCATCCAGGCCCGGGTCAAGGCAATGCTGTTCTGGCAGCTTTACGAGAGTGCTGAGATTCGGTTTGTGAAAAGATATCTTCCTCCGGAAACAGATGTAGTTGAACTGGGAAGCTCCATTGGAGTGGTTGGTTCTATTGCCGGAAGGATCATTCAGGGCCAGCGCCTGGTCTGCGTGGAAGCTCAGCCGGAATTTATTCCTGTTATCCGCCGCAATCTGGAAATCAACGGCGTAAAAAACTTTATGGTCTTAAACTATGCCATTAGCAATGAAGATAAAACGGTATTCTTCACCAGTGGTGGCACCAACCTGACCGGCAAAGTGGGCACAGGTCAAGATAAGCAGTTGTCCGTTAAGGGTAAAAAATTATCCAGCATTCTGAAAGAAATGTCAATCGGCAGGTTTGCTCTCATTGCTGATATCGAAGGCGCCGAACTTCAAATCCTGATTGATGATCCTCGGAGCCTGGGCCAGTGTCATTGTATCATCATAGAAACCCACCAGGCTATCCATTCCGGAAAAACCTACTCGCCTGCTGACATACAAATGCTAATAGAAGACCTTAACTTTAAACTGATCGACCGCTACGGGCCGGTAATGGTATTCATTCGCCCTAACCCATGACCCTCGCCCTTGACGCCTCCAACATCCGCGCCGGCGGCGGCCTGGCCCATTTACAGGAGCTGATCGCCCATGCCGAGCCGGAGCAGTTTGGGTTTAAGCGGGTGATCCTCTGGGCGCCCGCTTCTACGTTAGAGAAGATCCCGGATCGACCCTGGCTGGCCAAGGACGAGCAGCCGCTGCTCAACCGGGGGCTGCCCTGGCGCATGTACTGGGTGTGGCGGCATCTGCCCCGGCTGGCGCGGAAACACTCTGATATATTATTCGGCCTTTGCGCCAACCCGGTCGATTTTCACCCCTACGTCACCATCTGCCAGAACCAGTTGCCCTTTGCCCCGAAAGAACGGCGCCGCTACGGCTGGTCGGCCATGCGGCTGCGGCTGGAGGTCTTAAGTCAAACACAGAAAAAAGCTTTCAGGGAAGCGGACGGGGTGATCTTCTTATCGCAGGCTTCACAGGAAGAAATCCGGCAGCAGGTGGCAACGCTGCAGGACAAACCCACCCGGGTCGTCCCGCACGGGCTGAACCGGCGGTTTGAAACTTTGAGTAAAGTCGGTGAGGAGGAAAGCAAATCGTCCTTCCGCCTGCTCTACGTTTCCATCATCGACGTCTACAAACACCAATGGCACCTGGCGGAGGCTGTCCTGCAACTGGCGGCAGAAGGGCTTCCCGTCGCCCTCGACCTGATCGGCCCTGCCTACCCTCCCGCCCTGAGGCGACTGCGGGCCGCGCTCGCTCGTTACCCTAAACAGCCGGCGGTGGTTCAGTACCACGGAGCCGTCCCCTACGAAGACATCCACCGTTTCTACCAGCAGGCTGACATGCTGGCTTTCGCCTCTTCCTGCGAGACCTTCGGCATGATCCTGCTGGAGGCCATGGCAAGCGGCAAGCCCGTCCTGGCGTCCGATATCCCGGTCAACCGCGAACACCTGGGCGCTTCCGGTTTCTATTTCGACCCGGAAGATGTTTCCAGTATCAAACGAGCCATCCGCGCCGTGCTGACCAACCGGGAGGCAGCCCGGGAGAAGGGGCGGCAGGCGCAGGAGCGGGCGCGGGCGTTCACCTGGGAAAGGACGGCGGCGGAGACTTTTGCTTTTTTGGAAGAGATATCCGCTGATTTCCGCTGATTTAACCGCGAATTGGCGCGGATTTTTACGCGAATTAACGCGAAAATTAGCGATTAAAAAACACAACCATGTGCGGCTGATTTAACCGCGAATTGGCGCGGATTTTTACGCGGATTAACGCGAAAAGCTCCCCGGAATTAGCGAAAATTAGCGGCCTAATCCGCGAAAATTAGCGGTTAAAAAACACAACCATGTGCGGCATATTCGGCTGCTACGCTCCTAATATAAAAATCTCTGCGGACAAAGCCGTCCAATCCATCGCCCACCGCGGGCCGGATGATGCCGGCTTCCTGGAAGCCAACGGGCTGACCCTCGGCCACCGCCGCCTGTCCATCCTGGACCTGTCGCCCAATGGCCATCAGCCCATGCTATCCGAAGACGGGCGGTACGCCATCGTCTACAACGGGGAGATCTACAACCACTGGGATATCCGCGCCGGGCTGGAAGGAAAGTACACCTTCCGGTCGACTTCCGATACCGAGACCCTGCTCTATGGGTTCATCGAATACGGCAAAGCCGTGCTGAACCGGCTGAACGGCATCTTCGCCTTCGCCATCTTTGACCAAAAAGACAACCGGTTGTTCATCGCCCGCGACCAGCTGGGCATCAAGCCCCTTTATTACTACTGGGACGGCGCCACCTTTGCCTTTTGCTCGGAGATCAAAGGCCTCATCCAACTGGAGCAGGTAGACCGGTCGCTGCGACCGGAAGCCTTTGTCAATTACCTGCACTTCCTCTGGTCGCCAGGGGAAATGACGCCCCTGAAGCATGTGCAGAAGCTGCTGCCCGCCCACTACCTCAGCCTGGAACTGGAAAAGCTGCCGCCGCAGTTGTCGCCCGCCCGTTACTACGACATCCCTTTCGACGGCAACTACAGCCACCAATCCGAAGCAACGCTCACCGACGAACTCGAAGAGCGCCTGCTCCGGGCCGTCGAACGGCAGTTGCTCTCCGACGTACCCGTCGGTTTTTTCCTTTCCGGCGGGCTGGATTCGAGCCTGCTGGTAGCCCTGGCAAAGAAACTGCGTCCCGATCAGCGGTGGCAGTGTTTCACTATCGACACCACCGGCATGGAGGAGGCCGAAGGTTTCGTCAGCGACCTGCGCTACGCCCGGCAGGTAGCCAGCCACCTGGACGTCCGGTTGGAAGTGGTCGACGCCTGGCCTGACATCCCGGAGTTCTTCGACACCATGGTCTGGCACCTCGACGAACCCCAGGCCGACCCCGCCCCTCTAAATGTCCTGAAGATCTGCGAACGCGCCCGGGCAATGGGCTATAAAGTACTCATCGGCGGCGCTGCCGGCGACGATCTGTTCTCCGGCTACCGCCGCCACCAGGCGCTGCGCTGGGAGCCGCTGCTGAACAACATCCCCGCCGGGCTGGCCGGCCTGCTCTCCCGCCTGTTGGCGCCTTTGGATAGTGCCCAACCTACTGTCCGCCGTATCCGCAAGCTGCTCCGGGGGGCGGGGCAAACGCCGGACCAGCGCCTGCTGTCCTATTTTTCCTGGCTGGATACGGACCGCATCAAAAGCCTCTTTGCCGACAGCGTTCAACTGAACGGCTACGACTCCGACGCTCATCTCCAGCGGTTGCTGGAAACCGTCAACGGAGAACCCAGCACCCTCAACCGCCTCCTCTACCTCGAGCTGCGGTCCTTCCTGGCCGATCACAACCTCAACTATACCGACAAGCTGTCCATGGCCACTTCCGTGGAAGTCCGGGTGCCCTACCTGGATATGGAACTGGTCGAATTTTCCACCCGCATCCCGCCCGGGCTGAAGCTCAGGGGCAACACCACAAAATATCTGCTCCGTAAAGTGGCGGAACGCTACCTGCCGCGGGAGGTGATCTACCGCCCTAAGGCGGGCTTTGGCGCGCCGGTACGGGAGTGGATTCGGAAAGAACTAAGCCCAATGGTAGAGGAACGTTTGCTGAACGGCAGTTTAGTGGAAAGTGGTTTGATGAAGCAGGAAGAGCTTCGGCGACTGGTCAGGGACAACCAGGCAGGAAAGGTAGATGCGGCTTATTCAATATGGTGCCTCATGGCTGTGGAGAGTTGGTTGCGGCAGTTTACACCGGAAAATGTACGGGCATAGGCTCTACGCCCACCGGCTTTTATTAACCATAAAAAGCTACAATACTACCATTCCATGTTAACCTTTTTCAAAAAAAAGTACCGCAACTTATATTACCAACTCTTCGACGGAAAGGTTGTCAGCCTCAAAGGATACAAGCATTTAAAAAAATTTAAGTGGATAGTGGACAAAAGGTACGGAAGAGCTTATTTCATGGGATATTATGAACCTAAGTTGTGCCGGTATCTGCAAAGCAAACTCCACAAAGAGGCTGTTTTTATAGATATCGGTGCTCATGCTGGTTATCTGAGCTTGTTCGCCGCCGGCATTGCTACCAATGGATCAGTAATTAGTTTTGAACCAGAGCCGGATAATCGGCAATTCATTAAACAGATTATCTCTTTAAACAAGCTCCAAAACTGGAAACTGATCGAGAAAGCAGCCGGTAATGAAATGGGGACCATCCGTTTTGCAACAGGCCCTACTTCCTCTATGGGCAAAGTGAGTGCAGAAGGCGGCATAGAAGTGAAAAGTTCAACATTGGACGAAGAACTATCAGAACTGAAAAGGGTTGACTTGATCAAAATTGATGTGGAAGGGTTTGGTGGGCGCGTTATTGAAGGGAGCTTAAATGTTATTGAACGTTTTAAGCCTGTCATATTAATGGAAATCCACAGTGGCTCTGATGAATTAGCAATGGCCCTAAAGCATTTAACTCCTGGATACAACCTTGCAGATTTGAATACCGGAGAATTCGCGACCAGTACACAAGCAACGCCTCATTTTATCATCGCCACGCCAAACAATAAATTTTCATGAACTGCGAATCGGCGCGAAGGCTCCCCGGAATTAGCGCCAATTCGCGCCCCAATCCCTGCCTGCTCGTCAGCCCGCCTACTGTGCCAGTATGGCCGGCAGGCTCGCTGGCAGGCAGGCGCGAAAATTAGCGGATAAAACTTCTCCGCGAAGGCACGCCAATTTATACGCGGATTTACGCGAAGGCTCGCTGGCAGGCAGGCGCGAACATTGGCGGCAAAATTTGAACTCCAATACATTTTGTGTAAATTGAAAACAAAATTTTAAATTTGCACAAACCATAAAAATAAATTTTTATTACCCCAGGTTATTGGAAGGCGCACTAGTGCGCCGGGAACGAAGTTGTTGATCAATAATTTGAGGCTGTTTTTCGGCCAGGCAATTTTTATGGAGTGAGATTGCGGAGCGTTCCAGTATGGAAACCTATCTATCCCAAGGAGGTTTCCCCCGAAGCCTCCTCGCTGAAAACGATGAAGCCTCCTATGCATGGAGGCAGGATTTCATCACTACCTTTCTGGAAAGAGATTTGCTGCAATTTGCCGGTTTTACGCCCATAACGATGCGCCGGTTATGGCAGATGCTGGCCCACACCAACGGCCAAACCGCTAACTTCAGTGCTTTGGGCAGTTCCCTTGGGGTAAGCCATACTACGATTCGGAACTATATCGACCTGCTGGAAGGCACTTTCATGCTGAAACAGGTGAAACCATTCAGTGGAAACACCAAAAAGCGATTGGTCAAATCATCAAAGATTTATTTGTCGGATACAGGTATCATCACCGCACTGCTCAACCTGAGGAATTTTGAGCAGGCTGCCGGGCACCCGGTTTTTGGTTCCTTATGGGAAACCGTGGTTTTGACTAACCTTTGGGGCCACTATCCCTTGCTGGATTTTTCTTTCTACCGGACTAACCACGGCTCCGAAATTGACTTCGTGGTATCCAATGGAAGCGTTCAGGTTGCCGTCGAATGTAAAGCTACCCTGGCGCCTAAACTGTCGCCTGGCAACTATTCTGCTATTGAGGATATTATGCCCAAGGCAGTTTTTGTGGCCGCCCCGGTCGAATCCGGCTATTCTATGAAAGGTGGCATTGAAGTGGCTTCCCTCCCTGAACTCGTCGGGCGCATGGGTGAAATCATGGAGCGGGGGTAGATTCCAAAACCTCTAATTTGCGCGAGGGGAGGAACCGCGAATGGATGCGAATTGGCGCGAAGGGGGGAACCGCGAATTGGCGCGAAGGGGGGTAGACCGCGAATTGGCGCGAATTTATACGCGAATTGGCGCGAAGGGGGGAACCGCGAAGGGGCGCGAAGGAAGGGGGGCTACGCTGATTAGCGGAAATTAGCGGTAAAATTGGCGAGAATTAGCGGAAAAAGGCTCCGCGCAGATTTGCGGAAATTAAACCGCGAATGGACGCGAATTTATACGCGGATTTACGCGAAGGGAAGGGCTGCGCAGATTGGCGTCAATTAGCGGTAAAAGCCAGAACCTATTAATGGTAAAGAGCCATTATTTTACGTATATTAACCCCGAATAGTCAAAAGAGGACAGCTACAATTGTGAAATGTGCTTTTTATGAACCCACATGAACCCATATCACATACTGATCTAAGCAGTTATCTTTTTTGGGATGTGGACAAAGCCAATATTGACTTTGACCAACGAAAACCTTGGGTGATCGAGCGAGTACTGTCTCACGGCATGTTGTCTGATTGGGAGAAAATAAAAACGTATTATGGAAAAGCAACGATCCGACAAGTAGTAACGCAGTTACGTTATTTAGATAAACGAACGTTACATTTTTGTTCCGCTTATTTTGATGTCCCAATAAATGAATTCAGATGCTACATTTACGCGCAATCGAACCCGGGACATTGGGATTATTGAAATCGCTCATGCATGAGCCGCTATTAGCAAACACTTTTTTGGTAGGCGGCACTTCTCTCGCTTTGCAAATGGGGCATCGCTTGTCTGTTGATTTGGATTTGTTCACCCATGAACCTTTTGACGCAGAGCAGTTGTTTGAAGCCTTGCGGCAAAATTACAGCGTTCAACCCCTTAGAGCATGTTTGGAGGTAGTCATTTTGGCTGCAAATGCCAGCTTTTGGAACCTCACTTTGCCATTTTTCTGCCCCGTAGCGCTGCTATGGGGCGGAAAAATGCCTTCGTGAGAACCCAAAATCTGACATTTTCGCCTCAAAAGCACCACCTCCAAACATGCTCTTACTGTTACCAATACTATATTCATAGTTGTTCTGGAGGGCATAAAAGTGGATTGTGTCCATTTCAAATATCCATTTTCATTCCCAATCCTCCATGAAGAAGGGGTAAGATTAGCAGACATGCGGGATATTGCTCCTATGAAATTGGATGCAGTTACGAAAAGGGGAAGCAAGAAAGATTTCTACGATATGTATTATTTGTTTGAACGCTTCACTCCGCATCAAATACTGGAATGGTATAATAAGGGGCCGGAGAAAAATAAGTTCCTCATTTCAGGCTAGAGATTTCGTCGCTGAACAAGGCGCGAAGAACGCGCATAGCCTAGCTACGCAAGTGATAGCCTGCCCCGTACCCGCAGGGTCGGGGAGCAACGCAGTGCAGCGGCGAAAGATCAGCATCAAATGGGGAAGTTATTCTTCTCCGGGCCCCTAAGATGTTTCAACATTCAACGAGCATGCATGTCATCCGGAGCCTGACTTACTTTGAAGATGCCGAGGTAACCGAAATGCCTGTCGTTTTTGATGACAAGGTTACATGGACTTTAGTCAAAGAGCGCATGGTCCAAATTGTAAGAGAAAACTTTTAGCGTTGAAAGATAATTTGCTACTTCCTGAGAGGACACCATTTCGATATTCCTGACCCTCTCCGCGAAGGAACGCCAATTTGAGCACTAATGGACGCGAAAGGCGCCCCGGAATTAGCGCCAATTAGCGCCCCAATCCGCGAAAATTAGCGGTGAATCTCTCCGCGAAAGTACGCGAATTTACGCGAAGGCACCTCGGAATTAGCGGAAATTAGCGCCTAAATTAGCGAATATTCGCGGTCAAAATTAGCGGAAATTAGCGGATAAAGCCCCTCGCCCGCCGGCAACCTTTTCGCCCGCCGGCAGTTAGAATAAAATAAAACGCACGGATGATACCTTACGGCATCAGCGATTACAAAGCTTTACGGGCCAGCGGCATGTACTACATCGACAAGACTCCCTTCATCCCGTTGCTGGAGCGCCAGCCCCGGCATTTGTTCCTGATCCGGCCCCGTCGTTTTGGCAAGAGCCTGTTCGTTTCCATGCTGGAGGCGTACTACGACATCGGTTACGGCGCCGAATTTGACGAATTGTTCCGGGGCGCATATATCCATGAGCACCCGACGGAGGAGCGGAACAGCTATCACGTGCTGCGGTTTGACTTCAGCGCGGTGGACAGCCACGAGGCCCATGCGAATTTTAATGTCTACGCGAACCAGCGGTTGCAGAGTTTCGTCAAAAAGAACGGGTTCAGCCTCAGGTTGGACGATGTCAACGTCAACAACAACCTGAACAAACTATTTGATTACTGCCACCTGAACGGGCATCCCCTGTTTATCCTTATCGATGAGTACGACAATTTCATCAACGAGCTGCTGGTCAGGGGCGAGGCGGAGTACCGGCAGATGGTAACGGGGCAGGAAGCCCTCTACAAGCAATTTTTCCGCACCCTAAAGGCTGGTACGAGTGGCACGGACGCGCCGGTCAAGAGGATGTTCATAACCGGCGTCAGTCCGCTGGCGCTGTTTGACGTGACCAGCGGGTACAATATCGGCGCGAACATCACCACCGACGCCGGTTTCAACGACCTGCTCGGCGTGACCCGGGAGGAATTGTCCAGGATACTCCGGCACTATGGCCTGGAAGAGCAGCAGGAAGCCATCTTCAGCCGCATGGAGGAGTGGTACAACGGGTATAAATTCAGCCGGAAGGCGGCGCACACGATATTCAACACCGACATGGCGCTTTATTACCTGAGGTCGCTGATTCAAAACAAGGAAGAGCCGGCGGAACTCATCGACCTGAACGTGCGCAGCGATTACACCAAAATCCGCTTCCTGACTCAGACCGACCGTGAGCTCAACGGCAATTTTTCCGTGCTGAACGAGCTGCTGGCCTCGGGCAAGGTGCATGCCTTGTCTATTGCCGACAACTTCAGCGCTTTCGAGGTCCGCCGGCGGGAGAATTTTATCTCCCTGCTGTTCTACCTGGGGCTGATCACCATCGAAAAATATGAATCCCTCCGGTTCACTTTCAAAATCCCCAACCAAACCATCCATAAAATACTGGCGGAGTTCATCCGCAAAGCGCTGGAAGAACAGGCTGTTTTTGAAATCAGCATCCATGCTTTCTCCGAAAAGCTCCGGTTGTTTTCCACCCGCCAGGATTTGTCCGTATTCCACTGGCTGGGCGAGCAGGTCAACGCGCATTCCCGCCTGCGGGACTACATTTCCGGCGAAAGCTTCCTCAAAGGTTTTCTGGCGGCCTACTTGTCCATCGCCCCGTTCTATGAGGTCGTCACCGAAAAAGAGGCCGGTAAGGGTTTTGTGGACATCTACCTGCGCCCGACTATCCCGGAGGCGCCCTACGGGGCGGGCATCGAACTGAAATACATCAAGCGCAACGAGCTGACGGACGAGGTGCTGGAACGCAAGACGGAGGAAGCCTGGTCGCAACTGCAACGCTATGCTCTTCCGGAGAATACAGTTAAAGTGATCCTCGTCTTCCACGGCTGGGAATTGACACGGGTGCTGGATGCGCGGGAGTATGTGCCGGGGGGGTAGTGGAAAACTTCTCCGCGAACCAGAGCGAATTTGGTCCGCGAATTTACGCAAATTTGTACGCGGATTTGCGCGAAGGCACAGCGGAATTAGCTGACAAAGCCGAAACCCATAGTGAAGTGCCGTTATTTTACGTATATTAACCCTGACCAAACCTACAACCGCAAAATGTGCTTATTATGAACTCATCCGCATCCAAATTAAGCCCTCTCCAGTTGGAGCTGCTCAAAATATATTCTTTTGACCCCACCGAAGAAGAGTTATACGAGGTAAAAAACCTGCTGGCGCAGTTTTTTGCCAGGCGCTTTACGGATAAAGTGGCGCAAGCCGCTCAGGAAAAAAACATAACTGACGAAGACCTGGACAACTGGCTGGAAGAGGATGAACAATAACTACCGTTGGGAGCTGATCTATAATGACCCGGACGATAATAAATTCGTCGACTGTGCTGTTGCAGGACAAGCCGACTTTCTGGTAACGCACGATAAACACTTCAATGTCTTAAAAGAAATTCCTTTCCCTAAAGTAGAAATCCTCCGCCTGGAGGCTCTGAAAGAATTGTTAGAGTTATAGCGGGGGTGCAAAGTTCTGCGAAAATTAGCGGTGAAATCTCTCCGCGAATCGGCGCGAATTTAAACACGGATTAACGCGAAGGCACTGCGGAATTAGCGGAAATTAGCGCCTAAATTAGCGCGCATTCGCGGATAAAATTTCCATGAAGCAAATCATACAAGACTTAAAGACCGGGCGGACCATTCTCGAGGACGTCCCTGCCCCGCGGGTACAGCCCGGCACGGTCCTCATCCGCACCCACCGCTCGCTGGTGTCGCTGGGTACCGAGCGCATGCTCGTCGAGTTCGGGCGCGCCGGGCTGTTGGCCAAGGCGCGGCAGCAGCCCGAGAAGGTGCGGCAGGTGATCGACAAGGTGCGCACCGACGGGCTGGCACCCACGGTGGAGGCTGTACGCCGCAAGCTGGCCGAGCCCATCCCCCTGGGGTACTGCAACGCCGGGGAGGTGGTGGCTGTCGGCGCCGGGGTGGACGGTTTCCGGGTGGGCGACCGGGTCGTAAGCAACGGGCCGCATGCCGAGCTGGTGTGCGTGCCGCAAAACCTGGTGGCGCGCATCCCCGACGGCGTTCCCTACGAGGAGGCCGCCTTTACCGTCATCGGCGCCATTGGGCTGCAGGGCATCCGGCTGCTGAACCCCACCTTCGGAGAGACGGTGGCCGTCACGGGGCTGGGGCTGATCGGGCTGATCGCCGCCCAACTGCTGCGGGCCAACGGCTGCCAGGTGATCGGGTTCGATTTCGACGAGCAGAAGGTGGCCCTGGCCAAAAGCTGGGGCATTGAGGCGTTCAACGCCGGCGGCGGCGCGGACCCGGTGGAACTGGCACAACAACATACCGGCGGCATCGGCGCCGACGGCGTGCTGATCACTGCTTCCACCAGGAGCAACGAGGTGATCCGCCAGGCAGCGCAGATGAGCCGCCAGCGGGGGCGTATCGTGCTGGTCGGCGTGGTGGGGCTGGATATCCAGCGCGCCGATTTCTACGAAAAAGAACTCACCTTCCAGGTCTCCTGCTCTTACGGGCCGGGGCGGTACGACCCCAACTACGAAGAGAAGGGCCAGGACTACCCCGTCGGCTTTGTCCGCTGGACGGAGCAACGCAACTTCGGGGCCGTCCTGCAGGCCATCGCCGCCGGCCGCCTCGACGTGAAGCCGCTGATCACCGAGGTGGTCAGCCTGGAGGACTACCGGCAGGTGTACGGCGATATGCGGCAGAGTGGGGCGATCGCTTCCATCCTGAAATACGCCGCCACCGCCGCTCCGAACGATACCAGTATCAACCTGCTCCCCACCCCGACCCTTTCGGGTACGGGGTTCCCTTCGGTCACTTCCGACTTCCAATTGGGCATCATCGGTGCCGGCAACTTCACGGGCGCCACTTTATTGCCGGCGTTGAAAAAGGCCGGCGCTTCCATCAAGGCCATCGCCAGCAGCAAAGGATTGTCGGGCACAGTCCTGGCCAAAAAGTTCGGCATCGCGCAGTCCACCACCGACTACCATACTATTCTGGCTGATCCGGAGATCGATAGCGTGATCGTGACCACGCGCCACGATGCGCATGCCCGGCAGGTGACGGCGGCTTTAGCTGCCGGCAAACACGTTTTTGTAGAAAAACCCCTGGCACTGAACCGCCAGGAACTGGACAGTATCCGCGAGGCCTACCAGGCCAGCAACAAGACCCTCACCGTCGGCTTCAACCGCCGGTTCTCCCCTTTTACCGAAGTTGCCCGCGAGCTGCTGGGCGAGCAGCCCGGCCCGATGCACGTTTTCGCCACCGTCAACGCCGGCCAACTCCCCCCTAATCACTGGACGCAGGATATGCAAACCGGCGGCGGCCGCATCATTGGCGAAGCTTGCCACTTCATCGACCTGATTACCTTCTTCACCGGCAGCCTCATCGACAGTGTGGCGATGAACGCCCTGGGGCCTTACCCCGCTGAGAATACCGATAACGCTACCATCCTTCTGCGCTACCGCAACGGCGCCAACGGCGCGATCCACTACGTGGCCAACGGCAATAAGGCCTACCCCAAGGAGCGCATCGAGATCCACTACCAGGGCAAGACCATCGTCATCGACAATTTCCGGCGGGCGGATTTTTTCGGCTACAACCGCCGCCGCCTCAAAGGCCGGCAGGATAAGGGGCACGGGCGACAGTTCGCCCTGTGGCTGGAGCGCCTGAAAAAGGGCGGCCCGGCGCTCATCTCCTGGGAGGACCTGGAGAATACGACGCTGGCGGGCTTTGCGGCGGTGGAGAGCTTGCGGGAGAAAAGGTGGGTTGAGGTGGGGGTAGGGGGGGCGGGGGCGGGGCGGGGAGCGGCAGTTCGCTGTTCGCTGTTCGCTTGGGGAGCGGCAGGGGGCGGGGGGTTCGCAGTTCGCGGTTCGCGGTTCGCTTGGGGAGCGGAGCGCTTAGGAAGCTGCTGTTCGCAGTTCGCGGTTCGCTTGGGGAGCGGCGGGGCTAACAGCCAACAGCGAACAGCGAACAGCGAACAGCCAACAGCCAACAGCCAACAGCCAACAGCGAACAGCGAACAGCGAACCGCCAACAGCGAACCGCCAACAGCGAACCGCCAACAGCGAACCGCCAACAGCGAACCGCCAACAGCGAACCGCCAACAGCGAACCGCCAACAGCGAACCGCCAACAGCGAACCGCCAACAGCGAACAGCGAACAGCGAACAGCGAACCGCCAACAGCGAACAGCGAACAGCCAACAGCGAACAGCGAACAGCCAACAGCGAACAGCGAACAGCGAACAGCGAACAGCCAACAGCGAACCGCCAATAGCCAACAGCCAACAGCCAACAGCGAACCACCAACAGCCAACATTGCCCCCCCCCCCCACTATCCTCCTCCTTCTGCAAGCCCTCTTCTTCGCCGGCGTGCTCGCCCATGCCATATATCGGGGTGCCTGGCGCCGGCCCGCCCTGCTCCATTTCTACGCCTTTTCCTGCTTCATGGCGGGTATTGCCAACCTGCGGGGTTTCCTGCCGCAGTACAACCCCGACAGTTACATCTTTTACTATGCCTCCCTGCCGTATGTGCCGACGGCGGCGCGGATTTACCTTCTGGGCAGCGTCTCCCTGTTTGGCGGGATGTGGCTGGCAGAGCGGTATAGCGGGAGGATGAAGTTTCCGGCTATTCCTGCTGCCGCCCGGGTGCCGGGGCCGGCAGCGCTGGCCCTGCTGGCTGCCGCCCTGTTTTTCCTGGGCCCCTGGATGCCGGGCGCCCTGGGGCTGGCGGGGAGTTTTATCTTCCATTACATCCCGTTCGGCATCCTGTTTCTGCTGGCGCGCCGGCCGGAGGAGCGGAGCTGGTGGCTGGCGCTGGGTTTGGCGGCAATTTTTACCCTATACAAGGTATTGTACGCCTATCTGCGGATGGAGATGATCCTGCCTTCGTTCACCTTCCTTTTGGGGGTGGTGACGTCCGGCAGGCTACAGCTGAAGGAATTCCTGCGCCCGCGCTACTTCATACTCTATGCCTGGGTCGCCCTGTTTATCCTGGCCTTCCCGTGGATGATCAACAACCGGGGAAAGTACGGGACGGGGCTGCAGCGCATCGCCTACGTACAGCAGGTGGACCTACGGAAGCTCCTGTCGGACAACCACGCCGGGGAGACGGTGCTGACGCGCTCCTCCCTGCTGAATCAGCTCTCGCAGGTGGCCCGCATTGCCGACGAGGACGGCCACTACCGGGGCCGGACGCTGGATTACTGGCGCTACGTGTTCATCCCCCGCTTCCTCTGGCCGGGCAAGCCGCCGATCGCTTCCGGCTCCTGGTTCGCCTACAAGATCAATGAGAAAGACCTCGGCCGGCCGTACCGGTACCCCCACAGCTGGTCGGCCAACATGACGGTGCCGGGGGAGCTGTACCTCAACTTCAGCTGGCCCGGCCTGCTGCTCGGCTGCCTGCTGCTCGGTTGGCTGGCGCAGCTCCTGTGGCAGGCTGCCCACTTCTGGGAGAGTGGCTTTACGGATAATCTGTGGGGCAATGTTTTTGGCTACTTCCTGATCCTGTCTGCCTTTTTCCAGTTCGGCGCCGATTTGCAGTATTTGGTCAATGTTATTGCTTATTTCCTGCTGGCGCTGGCATTGGGTTTCTTGTCTGCTAATTTTATCCGCTAATTTTCGCGCCTGCCTGCCAGCGAGCTGGCGAGCAGGCAGGGATTAGACCGCTAATTGACGCTAATTTGGGAGGTCCTTCGCGCAAATTCGCGTCCAAATTCGCGTGCCTTCGCGGAGAGGTTTTCCGCTAATTTCCGCGGATCAGAACGCTAATTTCCGCTAATTCCGCAGCCCCAGAGCCTTCGCGCTCCTTCGCGTACTAATTCGTGTGCCTTCGCGGTTAAATTTTCCTCAAACAAAAACTCAACATGCTAATCGACATCATCGCCGGCGCCCGCCCCAACTTCATGAAGATCGCGCCGATTATTGAGGCTATTCGCCATTCGCAGTTCGCCATTCGCAGTTCGCAGTTCGCGACCGGCGGCTCCCCAAGCGAACAGCGAACCGCCAATAGCCAACAGCGAACAGCGAACCGCCAACCGCCAACCGCCCCCCTCTCCTACCGCCTGATCCACACCGGCCAGCACTACGACAAGCAGATGAGCGCCGCCTTTTTCGAGCAGCTCGGCATTCCCGAGCCGGACGTCAACCTGGATGCCCGTTCCGGGACGCAGGCGGAGCAGACCGCCCGCATCATGACGCGCTACGAGAAGCTGCTGATGGCCAGCCCCGCTGACTTATGCCTCGTGGTCGGCGACGTGACCTCCACCATGGCCTGTGCCATTGTAGCGAAGAAGCTGTGGATGAAGGTAGCCCACGTGGAAGCCGGCATCCGCTCCTTCGACCTGCGCATGCCGGAGGAGATCAACCGCATGGTTACCGACAGCATTACCGACTATTTCTTCACCACCTCTGAGGTGGCCAACGCCAACCTGCGAAAGGCGGGCATCCCGGAGGAGCGCATCTTCTTCGTCGGCAACACCATGATCGACACCCTGCTGAAGCACCGCCCCCGCTTCCGCCGGCCGGCAATATGGGAACAGGCCGGCCTGGCCGACGGGCAGTACATCGTCATGACCATGCACCGCCCCGCCAATGTCGATGAAGAGCAGAAGCTGCGGGCTTTCCTGCAGGCCATCCTCGACAACGTGGAAGGGCTGCCCGTGGTATTTCCCGTCCACCCCCGCACCGCCAAAGTGCTGGAGGGGCTGGAGCTGGAAGGCCCCCACCTGCATCTCACCGAACCGCTGCCCTACCTGGAGTTCAACTACCTGGTGGAACACAGCAAAGCGGTAATCACCGACTCGGGCGGCATCACCGAGGAGGCCACCGTCATGGGTGTCCCCTGCATGACCCTGCGCGACAGCACCGAGCGCCCGGAGACCATCACCACCGGCACCAACGAGCTGATCGGGACGGATCCGGCGGCTTTGGTTCCCGCCCTGCGGCGCCTCTTCCGCGGAGGGTGGAAGGAAGGGGGGATACCGGAGTTGTGGGATGGGAAGACGGGGAAAGGATTGTTAAGGTTTTGGGGAGGTGATGGGGGATAGGGGGCGCGGTTCGCGGTTCGCTGTTCGCGGTTCGCATGGGGAACGGCGGTTCGCAGTTCGCGGTTCGCAGTTCGGGGTTCGCGGTTCGCGGTTCGGGGGGCTGCGGGGGGCGGGGGGCGGTTCGCAGTTGGCAGCTCGCAGCTCCCCAAGCGAACAGCGAATAGCGAACCGCGAATAGCGAACAGCGAATAGCGAACAGCCAACAGCCAACAGCCAACAGCCAACAGCCAACAGCCAATAGCGAACAGCCAACAAATGAGAAACTTCCGCGATTACGAAATCTGGAATATCGGAATGGACCTGGTCGTCGACATCTACAACTGCACAGCTTCTCTGCCCGGTGAAGAAAAATACGGCCTGCAAAGCCAGATGAGGAGAAGCGCCGTCTCCATGCCTTCCAACATCGCCGAGGGATGCAGCCGCCGAAGCGACAAAGAATTTGCTCGTTTCCTGGAAATAGCCCTTGGTTCTTCCTTCGAGTTGGAGACACAACTCTTCGTCGGTATCCGAATAGGGTATTGGGCAGAATCGGACCTCAAAGAGATTTTCGAAAAATTAGACCGGTTCCAGCGTAAGACGAATAAGTTGTGGGGGAAATTGAGGTGAGTGGTTGGTGGGGGCGTGGGGGGCTGCGGTTCGCGGTTCGCAGTTCGCGGTTCGCTTGGGGAGCGGCGGGGGGCGGCGGGGGGCGGTGCGCGGTTCGCTGTTCGCGGTTCGCTTGGGTAGCGGCGGGGGGCGGTTCGCCGTTGGCAGCTCGCAGCTCCCCAAGCGAACAGCCAATAGCGAACCGCCAATAGCGAACAGCCAATAGCGAACAGCCAACCGCGAACAGCCAATAGCGAACAGCCAATGCTCAAACACCTCCATTTCGCCCGCCACATGGGCCTCCGCTACCTCGCCTTCCGCGCCTGGCACGAGCTGCGCCGGCGCACCCGCTGGCTGCGGCGCAATTTCCCCACCGATCCGGCACCTGTTGCCGGCTTACCCACGCTTCGGGCCTGGCGGAACAGCCCGGCCCGTTTCTTTTTTGAGCACCGCGAAAGCCTGGCCTTTCCGCCTTTGCCGGAACCGGAATTGGAAGAGGAGTACCAAAAGACAAGAGCGGGTAATTTCCGCTTCTTCCATTCTACCGAGATCGACCTGGGGCAGGAGTACGACTGGGTAACCCACCCCCTGACCGGCTATCGTTACGACACCGGCAAGCACTGGACGGAAATTGCCGATTTTTCACAGGAGGCCGGCGACATCAAGTATGTCTGGGAAAAAGCCCGCTTTTCCTGGCTGCTTACCGTTATCCGGTACGACTACCACTTTAGGGAGGACAGCAGCGCCTTCGTCTTTGCCGAGATCGGGGATTTCATCGACAGGAACCCCGTCAACTGCGGCCCCAACTACCGCTGCAGCCAGGAGATCAGCATCCGGCTGATGAACTGGATCTTTGCGCTGTACTTCTACCGTTACAGCCCGGAACTAAACGAAGAGCGGTTTGGCAGGATCATGCAGGCCATCTACTGGCAGGTGCACCACGTGCGCCACAACATCCACTTCTCGCGCATTGCCGTACGCAACAACCACGCCCTGACGGAATGCCTGATGCTTTACCTGGCGGGGTTGTTGTTCCCGGATGTCGCTGATTTCCGGAAATGGAAAGGCAAGGGAAAGCAGTGGTTCGAACAGGAGGTGGCCTACCAGATCTACGAAGACGGAACGTTCCTGCAGTTCTCCATGAACTACCACCGGGTGGCCGTGCAACTGCTCACCTGGGCCCTCCGCCTGTCGGAGCTGAACGGCGAGCGGCTGGCGCCGGTGGTGTACAAGCGGGCCCGCCGCAGCCTGGGCTTCCTGCGCGCCTGCATGGAGCAGCACTCCGGCTGGCTGCCCAACTACGGCATGAACGACGGCGCCCTCTTCTTCCCGCTGAACAATGCCCATTTCCGGGACTACCGCCCGCAGCTGCAGGCCCTGGAGTATGCTCTCGACAACCAGGTTTCCGAACCAGCGGCCCGGGAAGATACGCTGTGGATCAGCGGAGGGCAGGCAGCCGTTGAAGAAAAACCGGAAACCGCCATTGCCGTTCCGCGCACCGAAGCCTTCGATGCCGGCGGTTACTACCTGTTGCGGGACGCCGAATTCCTCACCTTCATCCGCTGCGGCCGCCATAAGGACCGCCCCCACCAGGCCGACAACCTGCACCTGGACCTCTGGTTCCGGGGCACCAACCTGCTGCGGGACGCCGGCTCCTACCGATACAATACCGAAGAGCGGTGGACCCGCTATTTCAACGGCACCGAGGGGCACAATGCTGTAAGGATCAACGGCGAAGGCCAGATGCTCAAGGGCCCCCGCTTCATCTGGTTTTACTGGACGCAGGCGGTAGAGGCCCGCTGGGAAGAAACAGGAAAAAGTTACCGCTTTACCGGCACGATCCGCGCTTTCCGCCACCTCGGCCGGGGCATCACCCACACCCGTATTGTTGAAAAGGCCAAAAATACGCCCACCTGGACGGTCACCGACGAAATAAAGGGCATCGCAGCGCCCTGGATAGAGCAAATCTGGCACCCGCATCCGGATCATACTGCTGTTCTTTCCATCGAAGCGCGGGATGCGGAGGGACGCCCCATCTCCCGGGAAGAACGGGAGGGCTGGCATTCTGCGCTCTACGGCCGGAAAGAGGCGTGCCCGCAGTGGGTGTTTGCTGTGCAGGGCAATAAGATTTCTACGAAGATCGAAGTTGTTGTGTGATCTGCGGAAAGGCTTCTCCGCGAATCGGCGCGAATTTCAACGCGAATTTACGCGGAGGCTCCGCGGAAATGAGCGGTAAAGATCAGCATGAAGATACTCCTCCTCCACCAGTATTTCCTCGAAGAAGACGACCCTGGCGGCTCCCGTTTCAATGAGATGGCAAAAGCCTGGGCGGATGCCGGGCATCAGGTGACGGTGCTGGCGGGCATGGTGCATTATGCCGGCAGCGGCAAGCGCCCGGAATACAAGGGCCGGTGGTTTGTCCGCAAGCAGCACGGCAGCGTGGAAGTGTGGCGGTGCCACGTTTCGGAGTCATACAACAAGAGTTTCCTGGGGCGCCTGTGGGCCTACTTCGCTTTTGTCTTTTCCAGCATTTACGCCGGCCTGTTCAAGGTGAAGGGCCGGTACGATGTCGTCCTCGCCACTTCTCCGCCCCTCTTCATCGGCATTACGGCCTACGTGCTGGGGCGGGCCAGGCGGCTGCCTGTCGTTTTCGAAGTGCGCGACCTCTGGCCGGAATCCGCCATCGATACCGGGGTGCTGACGAACCCCTGGATCATCCGGTTGTCGTACTGGTTCGAGGCGTTCATCTACCGGAAGAGCCGGCTGGTGAACGTGCTGACGCCCGCTTTCCGGGAGAAGCTCATCGAAAAGGGAGTGCCGCAGGAGAAGATCCTGTTTATCCCCAACGCCGCCGATTTCTCCCTTTCCGATGAGGTGCTGGCCGGTTTCAATCGGCCGGCTTTCCGGCAAAAGATGGGGTGGGAGGGCAAGATGGTGGTCACCTACGTGGGGGCGCACGGCGTGGCCAACCACCTGATCCAGGTGCTGGACGCAGCGGAACTGCTGCGGGACACCCCGGCAGCCCACCTGGTGCTGGTGGGCAGCGGCATGCAGAAACCCATGCTGATGGCAGAGGCAGAAAAGCGGGGCCTCCGGAACGTACAGTTCATCGAACCGGTCCCCAAGCGGGAAGTGTTCCGGTACATTGCCGCTTCCGACTTCGGCGCCTCCATCCTCAAAAAGGTAGATACCTTCAAGACCATCTATTCGAATAAGACCTTCGACTACATGTCCTGCCGCCGGCCGGTGTTGATGGCCATCGACGGCGTTTCCCGCCAACTGGTGGAAGAAGCCGGCTGCGGCCTGTATGTCGAACCCGAAAACCCGGCGGACTTTGCGGCCGGGGTGAAACAATGCCTGGACATGAGCGAGGCGGAGCGGCAGCGGATGGGGGAGGCCGGCTATGTTTATGCCCGCACTCATTTCGACCGGCAAAAGCTGGCGGAGCAGTATCTGGAACAATTGAAAAGGGCTGCTCACAGTATCTGATGAGGAAGTTGGAAAACTCGCCTACCAATAGTAAATTGCCGCCTGCCATGAGGCAATTTAACCGTGTAACCATGTACCCCCCCATGTACCGCAGCTTTTTCAAACCGGCGCTGGACTTCCTCGCCGCCTTCCTGGTTCTACTGATTTTCAGCCCCTTATGGCTGGCCCTTGGGCTGGTGCTTGCCGTCGCTAACGGAGGGCAGGCTTTTTTCGTACAAACCCGTCCCGGCAAGGGCGAGCGGTTGTTTCGCCTGATCAAGTTCAAAACCATGAACGATGCCTGTGACGACAAAGGCCGGTTGCTGCCCGATGCCCAGCGGCTGACGGCCGTGGGCCGTTTTATCCGCGCCACGTCCCTCGATGAGGTACCTCAGCTGCTCAACGTGCTGAAAGGCGAAATGAGCATCGTCGGCCCCCGCCCTTTGCTGGTCCGGTACCTGGCCCGCTATGACGAGGAGCAGCGCCGCCGGCACGACGTCAAGCCGGGCATCACCGGCTGGGCGCAGGTGAACGGGCGCAATGCCATTGGTTGGGAAGAGAAGTTCAGGCTTGACGTCTGGTACGTAGAGCACTGCTCTTTCGCCCTCGATATGCGCATTCTGTGGATGACCGTACTGAAAGTTTTGAAAAGCGAGGGCATCCGGCAGCCGGGGCAGGCGACGATGGAGGAGTTTTTGGGAAGCCGGAAGGCGGAAGGCAGGAGTTTACCCGGCCGAAGAATGAAGTCTACGGAGGAACGATAAATTATTAGTGCATCTTGATTTAAAATAAATTTTAAATTTTTCACGAAATGTCGGGCGTTTTCGTAAATTCACTTCATTAAATGCCGGACAAATGATAAAAAGAAAGATTTACAATGAAATTCTGGAGCATCTGCGCGCTAAGCATATTACGGTTATTATTGGGGCTCGCCAGGTGGGGAAGACCACCATCATCAGACAACTTCAAGATCATCTTGCCACTCAAGGAACATTCTCCTTATATTTCAACCTGGATATCGAAGATGATCGGCAATATTTTGAAAGCCAGCGGATATTACTTCAAAAAATACGGTTGGAAGCGGGTAGCCGGCCGGCTATTGTCTTTATTGACGAGATACAGCGCAAGCTCGATGCCGGGCGCTTTCTAAAAGGTTTATACGACCAGAACCTGCCGGTGAAATTTGTAGCTACCGGTTCGGGGAGCCTGGAATTAAAAGCTTCCGTGAAGGAATCGCTGGCTGGCCGTAAACGCATTTTTGAAGTTCACCCGGTTTCCTTCAGGGAATTCTTCAACTACCGCACCGCCTATGCTTACGAAGAAAAGCTAAGCGAATATTTTGAACTGGAGCAGGGCCGTGCTGAAAATTTTTTAATGGAATATCTTTCCTTTGGCGGTTACCCGGAAGTCATATTGGCGGAAACCGAAACCGAAAAAAGGCAAACGATAGCCGAATTATTCTCTTCATATGTTGAGAAAGATATCGCAGGAACGCTGGGAGTAACGAACCAAACTGAATTTGTTATTCTCATCCGCCTGTTGGCTGACCGCAGCGGTAAACCCATAAATTACACCGGTTTAGCCAATGAAGTCAATTTGTCTTTACCAACGCTGAAAAAATATATTCACTATGCCGAAGAAACGTTCATCCTCAATCGCTTAAACCCTTTTTTCAACAATATCGGCAAGGAACTGACTAAATCCCCACAATATTACTTTGAAGACATCGGACTGCGCAATTATGCAGCTGGCGTATTTGGCCTTTTGCCTGCCCGGCATCCTGCCATTGGATTTGTGTTTCAGCATCTTGTTTTTCAATACCTCCACGCCACCTGTCAGAAAAATGGTTGGATGCTGCACTATTGGCGGACTCGCGATAAAGCTGAGGTGGATTTCGTGGTCAACCGGATCAAAGATATCATCCCGGTGGAGGTCAAGTTTCGAGCTTTGAAAAAACCGGAGCTAACTGCTTCCTTTCAGAGTTTTCTCAAAAAATACTCCCCATTGGAAGCCTTCGTGGTTAACCGGTCTTTGTACGATGACTTCCAATGGGGCAATACTACTGTACATTTTCGCCCCTGGTGGCCACTCTGGGATAATGGATGGGGGGCTGGATAGACACAACGTACTGAAAGTTTTGAAAAGCGAGGACATCCGGCAGCCCGGGCAGGCGACGATGAAGGAGTTTTGGGGAAGGGGGAAGTCGGAAGGCGGAAGGCGGAAGGCAGGAGTTTACCCGGCCGAACGGGATAGTTCGATTTTCTGTGTCTTCTAAGGGTAGCCGTCTAGGGACTTCGGCGTGAGCTCAGTCGAACGCTGGACAAGTTCGGTATTCGGTATTCGGTATTCGGTATTCGGTATTCGGTATTCGCTGTTCGCAACCGCGGCAGGCTGCTTGGGCTTACCGGCTTCTAACAGTGTCCAACGTTAGACGGGTAGCCTCTTCTAAGGGTATCCGTCTAACGTTGGACAAAAGTTGCCGGAGTTGTGTGCGTTGTACGGGACCAACGGCAGTCCTGGGCGGTGTACGATGTACGGAATACACCCGGCTGTCCAAAGTTAGACGGGTAGCCTCTTCTAAAAAACGCCCTTTGGTTTTCAAGGATTTGCGAACAGCGAACAGCGAATTCCGAACACTCCCGGCCGAAGAATGAAGTCTACGGAGGAACGATAAATTATTATTGGACAAGCGATGAAAAAAAACCTACCCATCGCCATCTACGGCGCCGGCGGGCAAGGCCGGGAAGTCCTGCAGCTGATCCGGCAGATCAACGCCGGGCAGCCGCAATGGGACTGTATCGGCTGGTTTGACGATGGGCTGGAGAAGGGTAGCACTGTCGCCGGCCTGCCCATACTCGGCGGCATGGCGGAACTCAACGCCTGGCCTGAGCCGCTGCACCTGGCCATCGCCATCGGCTGGCCGGCCGTGAAGAAGAAAGTCTTGCAAAAGGCCGAGAACGAATGGCTGAGTTTTCCTACGCTGATCCACCCTTCCGTTATTCTGGAGCCCGGCGAAGTGAGCATAGGCGAAGGCACCATCATCGCCCAGGGCTGCCGCTTTACGGTCAACATCCACGTCGGCAGCTTTGTGCTGCTCAACCTGGGCTGCATCCTGACCCACGATTGTGTCATCGGCGACTTTTGTGGGCTGATGCCGTCGGTGAACATCAGCGGCGAGGTGGTGGTAGAGGAAGGCGCCTACCTGGGCACGGGCGTACAGGTGATCCAGCAACGCCGCATCGGGGCGTGGAGTGTGATCGGCGCGGGGGCAGTGGTTCTTGAGGATATTCCGGACGGCTGTACGGCTGTGGGGGTGCCGGCGCGGGTGGTGAAGTCTCCGCGACATTAAGGTTTAAGGACCTTTCCGGGTGTAGACAGTTCTCAGAGCTTGTTTGGAGGTGGTCCCCGACACTGCTCCGACACTTTGTGTACAGGGCAGGCAGTGTACGGGCAGGCTATTTGGGCTGCAAATGGCCGCTCCTGGAATCCCGGCCCTGCGGGTACGGGAAAGGTGCCCCATAGCGCCGGCATGAGGCTCAAAAATGCCCCCGACGACTAAGGTGTCGGGATCAAAGACTGTGCGAGAACCCCAAATCGGCCATTCCTGCGTGCCAGCGAGCGCTGGCGAGCAGGCAGGTTCGCCTCCAAAGCACCACCTCCAAACAAGCGCCCAACCCTAACGCCCAACCCCACCCCCAAACTCCAAATATTTCAAATCATGAACCCTCTACTCCTCTTAAGTTAATATGAGTAAAAACAAAATCTACCTCTCCTCCCCCCACATTGGCCCGGCCGAGCGCCGCTACGTCACCGAAGCTTTCGACACCAACTGGATCGCCCCCCTGGGGCCGCACGTCAACGCCTTTGAGGAGGTGCTGGCGCACTACACCGGCGCGCCCCACGCCGCCGCTCTGTCGAGTGGCACGGCAGCCATCCACCTGGCGCTCATCCTGCTGGGCGTGGAGGCCGGCGATACGGTGCTGTGCCAGAGCATGACCTTCTCGGCCTCGGCCAACCCCATCCTGTACCAGGGCGCCCGCCCGGTGTTTATCGACTCGGAGCCCGGCAGCTGGAATATGGACCCCAACGCCCTGGAAGACGCCCTCAAGGCTCACAACCTAAAACCTAAAGCACTAAGGCCTAAAGCCATCATCCCCGTCCACCTCTACGGCATGCCCGCGCGGATGGCCGAGATTATGGAAGTAGCAATGCGCTACGGCGTGCCCATCGTCGAAGATGCCGCCGAGGCGCTAGGCTCTACCTATCAGGGCAAAAAGTGCGGTGCCTTCGGCCAGTTCGGCATCCTGAGCTTCAATGGCAACAAGATCATCACCACCAGCGGCGGCGGCGCCCTGTTGGGAGAAGACGAGGCGCTGATCCAGCGGGCCCGCTTCCTGGCCACTCAGGCGCGCGACCCGGCACCCCACTACCAGCACAGCCAGGTGGGCTACAACTACCGCCTCAGCAATGTGCTGGCCGGCATCGGCCGCGGCCAGATGGAGGTGCTGCCCGGGCGCATCGAGCAGCGCCGCGCCAACCACGAGCGCTACCGCGCCTTCTTCCAGGGCTGGAACGAGCGGGGCTACGACATCCGCTTCCAGGAGGAGCAGCCCGGCATGTTCAGCAACCGCTGGCTGACCTGCATTCTCGTCAACCCGGATAAAAACCACGGCCTCACCCGCGAGGCCATCCGCCTGGCCCTGGAGGCCGACAACATCGAAGCCCGCCCCCTGTGGAAGCCGATGCACCTGCAGCCCGTCTTCGCCGGGGCGCCCTACTACGGCGGAGATACGGCCGAGGACCTCTTCGACATCGGCCTGTGCCTGCCCAGCGGCTCCAACCTTACCGGAGAGGATTTCCAGCGCATTTTCGGGGCGCTGGATGAGGTGTTCGGAAAACATTGACACCATATATTAAGGGCCCGGAGAAAAATCTTACCTCCGGACCGTCCTGCCCCACAAGCTCCAACTCAGCGCCAGATAAGCGCTCTACGCCGTCGACAGCGTCCTGACCATCCTCTACCGCCTGCTGAAGGGCGAAAACATCTTCCGCGCCCACCGCCACCACCTCTACCAGAACCTCAGCAACGAATGGGGGTGGCCCCACCTGCAGGTTTCTTCCCTTTATGGTTTTTTGCAACTGCTCGTCAATGCTGCCGCCCTGCTGTTGTGGCGGGCGGAGGTTTTTGCCTGGCCTTATGTCATTGTGATTTACCTGTTGCTGGTGGCGCTGTATGTGGCGGGCAAGTGGCAGGTGGAGAGCCGGTTTCCGGTGAGGATGTATTAGGTTTTAGGTTTTGGGGGTTGGGTTTTGGGGGTTGGGTAGTCTCCTGTTCGCGGTTCGCTATTCGCTATTCGCGGTTCGCTGTTCGCATGGGGTCTGGGGTTGGGGCAGCCAAAAACCTGTTCATCCTGTCCATCCTGTCTACCCCAAAGCGCCGTGCCCTCAAAACCTGTTCATCTTGTTCATCCTGTCTACCTGAACCGGGTGGCCTCCTGTCCGCTGTTCGCTATTTTTACCCGGCCGAGGTACGAGGACGGGCGCTGTTCGCATGGGGTTTGGGGCCCCCAAATCCTGTTCATCCTGTTCATCCTGTCTACTGAAGCGGGTAGCCCCTGTCCGCTGTTCACTGTCCGCTGTTCGCATGGGGCTTGGGGCTTTGACAAGCGGGCAAACGGCTTACATCTGCCATCAAAGCTGCCCGAGTGCTGCCATCAAAGCTGGCTGAGCGGAGCCGAAGCCAGCGACAGCCGTCCGTTTGCCATCGCTCGTTTCGGCTCCGCTCAACGAGCTTTGGAGCATAAGGGGATCTGGCAACTGTCGATGCGCGACCAGGTACCGGCCCAAATGCTGTCTAGCCTTAGTATAATAGCCTGCAACAATTTTCAAGGGAAGCTTTCTACCCTTGATTCGCATTAATGTAATTTTTTTATCGGAATAAACTTATTTTTGCCGGGAACCTGGTATTTTCAAATTTAAACAACGCCTGAAAAAGATAAGCAATTTATGGTAAGAGCATGTTTGGAGGTGGTGCTTTTGAAGCGAACCTGCCTGATCGCCAGCGCCCGCTGGCAGGCAGGAATGCCAGATTTCAGGTTCTCAGGAAGGCATTTTTGAACCCCATAGCAGCGCTATGAGGTGAAAAAATGGCGAAATGAGGTTCTGAAAGCTGGCATTTGCAGCCAAAATAGCCTGCCCCGCGCACAAAGTGTCGGGGACTACCTCAAACATGCTCTATAACCACACTTCCCGCCCCCGACAAAGGAAAGGGCTGGCACGGTGAATGCAACAATCTGGCTGATCGCGGTTGCCATGCGATGTGCGATTAATAGGTGTCGGGGTTCGATAGGTCAGCGATTTTTCCTTTAGCCAAGGCGAAGAGCCTGTCCCGCAGCATTGCGGGATTCCCGACCTTAGCAGTGCTAAGGGAGGCGGTTCTTCAACAGTCTACCCCGCACACGAAGTGTCGGGTACCGGATAAAGGGAAAAGCGCTCCTAGAAAACCCGACAGTTATTGATCGCACGTCGCTATAACCGGGCTGATGTTGTATTTTGGGTTGCCGCCTTTTATCGATTTGGATGAGGAAGGGAACTATATAATCGAACGGATAAAAACTAAACGATGAGCAAGACGGAATTCTTTTTTGGGGCAACAGTAGACCTGGCGCATCATAGCCTGTCAGAGCAAAATATGGATGCCATGTATGCAATGTATCAGGCCTGCAAGGCGGTCAATCAACCGAGCCGATATGGCTCGTCCATCCACACGATTATGATCACAGTGGTACTCCAGGATTACACCAGCAAGTTTCACCGCCCTTATGTCCGGTATTCGCCGAAGAACAAGACAGTGGAGGCAAAGGTAAAAGTCGATTTGGAGAAGGTGTTAGGAAGTGATTTCCTTGAAACGGTGGCCATTTACGAAGATGTCATCATCCAGGTATTGGACGAAGTGAAGGATAAGGCGCCCGTTTTGATTTTGAAAGTTTGAAGCGGGATTTGCACCGGGCGATTCAGGAGGAGGTTGGGATAGTGAAGTAAGAGGATACTTCCTCCATCTTGTTTCTCCCTGTAGAATTGAGTATCTTTCGACAAAAAACAAACAGGAATGTTTCCTTCCAAGCTCATCATAGAAGTAAATGACCTGACGCCGGACTGGCTGGATAAGATGAAACAGGCATATAAAGAGGCTACGCTGGAGATTCATATACACGAAGCGCCAGTTGTTGAAAAAATGACGGAAGAGGCCTTTTGGGCCATCATCGCCTTACTGGATTGGAATAAAGGGGAAGATGACGATGCGATCCTGGCGCCCGCCCGGCAGAGGTTGCAGCAGTATTCCGTTGGCGATATCCGCCGTTTCCAGGACATCCTGGCGGAAAAACTATATCAGCTGGACCGGCAGGTATTTGCTGAGCAGATCGGGGAATACCGGTATGGCGGCCCGCATAATTTCTCGGTTGATACCTTTCTGTATGCCCGCGCCTGTGTAGTGGCCAATGGCAAAGCTTTCTATGAAGTGGTGCTGAGCGATCCATCGAAAATGCCAAAAGAGTTTACATTCGAAGCCTTACTCTACCTGGCAGGCGAAGCCTATGAACAGAAAACGGGAGAACAATGGGATTACCTCCCAAAGTTGAGCTATGAGACCTTCACCAACCGGGAGGGCTGGGGTGGGAAGAGCTGGTTGGCTGGTCGAGGTTCTTTGCCAACATCCTACTGACAGGCATCCGGGGAAGGCGAAAAGCGGAAGAAATAGAAGATGAATACATCAATCAATATAAGAAAGAACATGGACATAAGCCACCCGGAAATGATTGAGTTCTTCTTGGTGCTTTCTTCGTGTCTTCGAGTCTTAGTGGCAATAAAAGAATGAAAGAAGTAAAATTCAACATATCCCCGCTCCACGCCGATACAATCGCCGCCCACCTGCTCATCGTCCTGAAAAACTTCGTCACCGGCAAAAAGGCTGGCAGCATCACCCCCGAAACCATGGAACTCCTGGGAAATCTCGACAAGGCCTGCCAAAAGCTGTCCGCCCTGTCCGGCAGCATGGACGACGAGACGCCGCAGCCGGTGGCTTTCAGCATCCCCGAAGCGGAGGCGTTCATCAAGGTGTTTACGGAGGAAGCCTTTGAGGTGGCGGCACTGCAGGATGAGTTCTACCGGCGGCATTCCTACCCTGCCTACTTTGCCCAGATCTATTCGAAGTATGCCGAGCGGGTGAGCGAGGGGTATGTGGAGGCGTTGGCGGCGTGAGGGATAGAGTAAGAGGATACTTCCTCCATCTTGTTTCACCCTGTAGAATTGAGTATCTTTCGACAAAAAACAAACAGGAATGTTTCCTTCCAAGCTCATCATAGAAGTAAATGACCTGACGCCGGACTGGCTGGATAAGATGAAACAGGCATATAAAGAGGCTACGCTGGAGATTCATGCCTTACTCTACCAGGCAGGCGAAGCCTATGAACAAAACCACCTATCTTTAAAAGCATAAAAATGACTTATGGGAACTACCATCACCATAAACGTGAAAGACTTGAATGAAAAAGCGATCAAAGCTATTCAGGAGCGTTTTGGAAACGCTGAGTTAGAAATTCAGGTACAACCTGGTACTGAAGATGTAGCCCTCCTCTCCCCTGACGATTGCTGGGCTTTGATCAGTCGCCTGGACTGGAACAAGGAATACGCCGGCGACAACCTGGTAATAGCCCCATTGTTAGATGCCCTGAGCTGCCTTCCCATCCGAAATATCTATCAGTTTGCAGACTGGTTATCAGAAATGCTCTGGAACCTGGACACGCGGGCACATGCTCAGGTGTTTTTGGAAGAGGATGACTACCTATCTGTCGACGATTTCCTCTATGCGCGCTGTGCAGTTGTTGCCAATGGCCAGGGCTTTTACCAGCAGGTGCTGGATAATCCAGCCGATATGCCAACGGATGTTACTTTCGAAGCGCTCCTTTACCTTCCACAGGAAGCTTACCAAATAAAGACAGGAGAAAAAATGGTGTATATCCCGCTTTTTAATTACGAAACTTATGGTAACAAGGAAGGATGGAGTAAATGAGTAAGCGAAAAAAACATGGCAGAAAACCAAGAGGTAACCGAGAGCGGCAACTCTGACCCAGCAAGATTACAGAACGCTTGCCACAATTAGCCTGAAAATGACAGAAGAAGTACTCCGGTCCATCATCGCCCTGATCGATTGGAACAAAGGGGAGGACGACGACGCAATCCTGGCACCCGCCCGGGAGTAGCTATAGCAATATGCTGTTGGCGATATCTGCCGCTTCCAGGACATCATGGCCGAGAAATTATATCAGCTGGACCGGCAGGCTCAAACAGTCGGACTTTTTATTCGCAAAAGTACTCATATAAATCTTCGCAAAACACAGCTTTGCATTTAACCCGATTATTTCATAACCTGCTTTTATCAATAATCGGATTTTGCAACAGTTGGAAAAAATCCAGGCTTTTTCTCTGATGCTGCGCCTGGTTGCCGGGCGCATCGGCACAGTGACCAACTATTCCGGCTTAGCTTCCGAAACCGCTCTGGCTCAGCAAATTTCGCCCCTGGCATGACCTGGTTTGGGAGAGCAGGGTAGGTTGTAGGGTTTAGGTGCTGGCTCGCCCGGTTTCTAACGGAGTAAAACCCAAAGGCCTTGACAAAGACCTTTATTTTATGTAATTTTAAAGCGCCACTTTAAATTTACATAAATGATCATTCCGCGCCACCTCACCCGCCACCTACAGGAATTAGGCCGGTACTTCCCCATCCTCAGCCTTACCGGGCCGCGGCAGGCGGGAAAGACGACTTTGTTAAAAGAGTTGTATCCCAACTACCGGTATGTCTCCCTCGAAGATCCGGACCAGCAATTAAGGGCAACGGAAGACCCCAGGAGCTTTCTGAAGCACTATGACTACAATGTCATTTTCGATGAAGCGCAAAGGGTGCCGGAGTTATTTTCCTATCTGCAAACCATCGTTGATGAAGACAAGCAGCCTGGGCGGTATATCCTGTCCGGGTCGCAAAACTTTTTGCTGCGGCAAAACATAAGCCAGTCGCTGGCGGGGCGGGCAGGCATAGCGCGGCTTTTTCCCTTAGACTTCCAGGAAATGGCAGCGGCCAACCTGCGCCCTGAGGATTATGAAACAGCGATCTATCGGGGGTTCTACCCCGCCCAGTTTGATACGGGAGTTCCTGCGCGGCTGTTTTACCCCAGTTATGTTTCGACCTATGTTGAAAGGGATGTCAGCGGTTTGGTATCCGCCGCCAACCTCAACACGTTCCGGCGTTTTTTGCAGCTTTGCGCCGCCTACGCCGGGCAATTGCTGAACTATTCCGCCATCGCCAAGGCGGTAGGCGTCAGCGCGCCTACTATCCAAAGCTGGTTTTCCATCCTGGAGCAGAGCTATCTGGTGTTTCGCCTGCCCCCATACTTCCAGAATTTCGGCAAGCGGCTGATCAAAAGCCCCAAGCTGTATTTCTACGATACCGGGCTGCTTTGCTACCTTCTGGGCATGCAGTCGGAAAAAGATGTCTTCAATTATTACCAATTTGGCGCCTTGTTCGAAAACCTGGTCGTTGCCGAACGCATGAAAAGAGGCCAGCACGAAGGAAAAGAAGCCCGTTTGTATTTCTACAGGGACAGCAATCAGGTGAAAGTAGATTTGCTGGAAGAAACGCCCTCCGGCCTGATCCTGACAGAGATAAAAGCCAGCCGCACTTATCGCGACAGTTTGCTGGCCAACCTGCACAAGGTCGGAAAAATTGCCCGGCAAACAGCTCGCAAACAGCTGGTATACGGAGGCGATGAGGGCTTTGAAGTGAAGGATGCGCAGGTATTTCCGTGGTTTGGCTTGCCCGCAAGTTAGCTTTCAGGTTGCAGACTGCAGGTTTTAGGCTGTAGGTTTTAGGCTGTAGGTTTTAGGCGGGAGGTTTTAGGTTTTAGGTTTTTAGGCGGGAGGCCGTGGGATGCAGGCTTCAGGCTCTGTAGGCCAAATGGCCCCCTCCCAAAACCCAAAACCTAACCCCCCAAAACCGGCCCTAATGCAGGTTTTAGGCTGTAGGTTTTAGGTTTTAGGCGGGAGGCCGTGGGATGCAGGCTTTAGGCTCTGTAGGTAAATTGCTCCCAGTCCCAAAACCCAAAACCTAACTCCCAAAACCAGTACCTAATGCAGGTTTTAGGCTGTAGGTTTTAGGTTTTAGGCGGGGTAGTGTGGATGCAGGCTTTAGGCTCTGCGGTAAAATGGTACCTCCCCCAAAACCCAAAACCTGTGCCCCAAAACCGGTCCCCAATGCAGGTTTTAGGCTGTAGGTTTTAGGTTTTAGGCGGGAGGTAGTGGGATGCAGGCTTTAGGCTCTGCGGTACCAAATGGTACCTCCCAAAACCCAAAACCTAATCCCCAAAACCACCCTAATGCAGGCTTTAGGCTGTAGGCTTTAGGTTTTAGGCGGGAGTAGTGGGATGCAGGCTTTAGGCTCTGCGGTAAAATGGTACCTCCCCCAAAACCAAAACCTGTGCCCCAAAACCAGTACCTAATGCAGGCTTTAGGCTGTAGGCTGTAGGTTTTAGGCGGGAGGCGGGAGGCTGTGGGATGCAGGCTTTAGGCTCTCAAGAGTAAAATAGTACCCTCCCAAAACCCAAAACCTAACTCCCAAAACCGGCCCTAATGCAGGCTTTAGGCTGTAGGCTTTAGGTTTTAGGCGGGAGGCCGTGGGATGCAGGCTTTAGGCTCTGTAGTCAGGCCAAATTGCTCCCCCCCAAAACCCAAAACCTGTGCCCCAAAACCGGCCCTAATGCAGGTTTTAGGCTGTAGGTTTTAGGTTTTAGGCGGGAGGCTTTGGGTCGCAGGCTTTAGGCTCTGTAGGCCAATCGCTCCCCGTCCCAAAACCCAAAACCTAACCCCCCAAAACCCAATCCCAATCCAACTATTATTTAAAACATCCTTAGTTTCAACCTCACTATTATTCATAACTGTCTTGCTTTTAACCTTACTATTATTTAACTTACCATAAAAAATAGTAAGCTTGGAAATCCAAAGAACCCTTTTAGAAAAACTTCGCGCACATTTATCCGCTAAGGAAATCACTCTTCTTATCGGTTCCCGGCAAGCCGGAAAGACCACGCTGCTTCGGCAACTGGCTGAAGAAAAGCAGGCTGCCGGCGAACAGGTCCTCTTTTTCAACCTCGATTACGAGCCGGACATGCTGCTGTTCTCAAGCCAGGAAAAGTTGATCAGGCAGATAGAACTCATAACCGGGAAGCGGCATGCTTATGTATTTATTGACGAAATCCAGCGGAAAAAGAATGCCGGCCTGTTCCTGAAAGGCATCTACGACCAACTGCTGCCTTATAAATTTGTAGTATCGGGCTCCGGAAGCCTGGAGTTGAAAGAAAGTATCCATGAATCATTAGCCGGCCGCAAACGGCTTTTTGAACTGGAAACAGCGAGTTTTTACGAATTTGCACAGTACAAGACGGATTACGTATACCGGGAGCGCATTAAGGATTACCTGGAACTACAGCCGGAAACGGCGCAACTCCTGCTCCGGGAATACCTCAACTTCGGCGGATACCCAAGGGTTATAACCGCGCCAGATATAGAAGAGAAAACGGCTGTCCTGCGGGAGATTTACCAGAGTTATCTCGAAAAGGACATCCGCCTGTTGCTACAGATCGAAAAGAGCCAGGAATTTACTACTATGATGCGGTTATTGGCACTGCGCATCGGCAACACCATTGACTATTCCGGCCTTTCTAAAGACGTAGGCCTAAGCTTTGCCACCCTGAAGAAGTACCTTTGGTACGCAGAAAAAACCTTTGTCCTGGAACTCCTTCCTCCTTTCTTTCGCAATAAGGAAAAGGAAATTGTCAAAGCGCCCCAGCTTTATTTCAAGGACCTGGGCCTGCGGAATATCACTATTGAAAATGCAGGAAGGATCCAATCCCTGAACGAAGCGGCTTTTGAGTTCCAAAACTTCGTTTACCGCCTGCTTCGTGCCAATATCGGCGAGCGCTTGTTTTCTTTGCACTACTGGCGTACCAAAAGCCAGGCGGAAGTCGACTTTGTCATCGACCGCGGCCAGGGCCTGCTTCCCATCGAAGTAAAAGCCCGATCGTTGAAAAAACCTACGGCCAGCCGATCCCTTCGCAGCTTCCTGGATACTTACCAGCCCAAAGAAGCCTGGGTCATCAACCTTTCGCTGGATACCAGCATCGAGATAGGGAAAAGCAAGGTTTTTTTCCGGCCATGGTATGGGTTGGTGTAGTTTGGGTGGCTTGGGGCAGGTTGGGTGGCTTGGGGCAGGTTGGATGGCTTGGGGCAGGTTTTAGGTCGCAGGCTGGGGGTTTTGGGCAGGTTTTAGGTCTTAGGGCGCAGGTGGGGGTTTGGGGCAGGTTTTAGGCTGTAGGTTTTAGGTTTTAGGCGGGAGGCTGTGGGCCATGGGCTTCAGGCTCTGTAGACCAAATTGCTCCCCGTCCCAAAACCCAAAACCTAATCCCCCAAAACCGGCCCCTAATGCAGGCTTTAGGTTTTAGGCTTTAGGATTTAGGCGGGAAGCCGTGGGATGCAGGCTTTAGGCTCTGTAGACCAACCTGCCCCCATCCCAAAACCCAAAACCCAACCCCCCAAAACCTATTCCCCAAAACCTATTCCCCAACTCCTAAATCCTCAAACCATGTCCGAAAAATTCGAATTTGAAAACCTTAAAGTCTGGCAGCGTTCCGTCGACTTTATTGACACCATCTTCGACCTCCTGGAAAACATCAACTCCACCCGCAAGCACTTCCGGTTAATGGAACAAATTGAAGCCTCAGGCGTATCCGTTGCAGCCAATATTGCGGAAGGCAAAGGAAGGCATTCTGACAAAGAATATCTTAAGTTCCTGTACTATTCCCGCGGCTCTTTGTACGAAACCGTCACGCTGCTCCAGGTCTTCCAAAAACGGCAATGGATATCTGAACAGGACTATGCCAATATCCAAAAAGAAGCAATATTGATCGGCAAAATGTTGAATGCCCTGATCCGTAGTGTTCGGAATCGGCTGGGAGAGTAGGCAGGTTGTAGGCGGGAGGCTTTGGGCAGGTTTTAGGTCTTGGGTCGCAGGTTGGGGGTTTGGGGCAGGTTTTAGGTCTTAGGGCGCAGGCTTTAGGCTGTAGGCTTTAGGTTTTAGGCGGGAGGCTGTGGGTTGCAGGCTTTAGGCTCTGTAGGCCAAACTGCCCCCCTCCCAAAACCCAAAACCTAACGCCCCAAAACCGCTCCCCTAATGCAGGCTTTAGGCTGTAGGCTTTAGGTTTTAGGCGGGAGGCTTGGGGGCATGGGCTTTAGGCTCTGTAGACCAAATTGTCCCCCTCCCAAAACAACCTAACGCCCAAAACCGCTCCCTAATGCAGGCTTTAGGTTTTAGGCGGGAGGCTTGGGGCATGGGCTTTAGGCTCTAGACCAAATTGTCCCATGCCAAACCAAAACTAATCCCCAAAACCTACTAATGCAGGCTTTAGGCAGTAGGCTTTAGGTTTTAGGCGGAGGCAGTGGATGCAGGCTTAGGCTCTGTAAAAGTACCTCCCAAAACCAAACCTAACTCCCAAAACCTACTAATGCAGGCTTTAGGCGGGAGGCTTTAGGTTTTAGGCGGGAGGTGTGGGATGCAGGCTCTGTAAGTTGCTCCGTCCCAAAACCCAAAACCTAACGCCCCAAAACCTACTAATGCAGGCTTTAGGCGGAGGTTTTAGGTTTTAGGCGGGATGTGGATGCAGGCTTTAGGCTCTGTAGTAAATACCTCCAAACCAAAACCTAACTCCCAAAACCTACTAATGCAGGCTTTAGGCGGGAGGCTTTAGGTTTTAGGCGGATAGTGGGATGCAGGCTCTGTGGTAAATTGCTCCCCGTCCCAAAACCCAAAACCTAACGCCCCAAAACCACCTAATGCAGGCTTTAGGCGGGAGGTTTTAGGTTTTAGGCGGGAGACTGGATGCAGGCTTTAGGCTCTGTAGTAAACTGCCCCATCCCAAAACTCAAACCCAACCCCAAAACCTATTCCCAAAACCTATTCCCCAACTCCTAAATCCTCAAACCATGTCCGAAAAATTCGAATTTGAAAACCTTAAAGTCTGGCAGCGTTCCGTCGACTTTATTGACACCATCTTCGACCTCCTGAAAACATCAACTCCACCCGCAAGCACTTCCGGTTAATGGAACAAATTGAAGCCTCAGGCGTATCCGTTGCAGCCAATATTGCGGAAGGCAAGGAAGGCATTCTGACAAAGAATATCTTAAGTTCCTGTACTATTCCATGGCTTTTGTACGAAACCGTCACGCTGCTCCAGGTCTTCCAAAACGGCAATGGATATCTGAACAGGACTATGCCAATATCCAAAAGAAGCAATATTGATCGGCAAATGTTGAATGCCCTGATCCGTAGTGTTCGGAATCGGCTGGGAGAGTAGGCAGGTTGTAGGCGGAGGCTTTGGGCAGGTTTAGGTCTTGGGTCGCAGGTTGGGGTTTGGGGCAGGTTTTAGGTCTTAGGGCCAGGCTTTAGGCTGTAGGCTTTAGGTTTTAGGCGGGAGGCTGTGGGTTGCAGGCTTTAGGCTCTGTAATAAACTGCCCCCTCCCAAAACCAAAACCTAACGCCCCAAAACCGCTCCCCTAATGCAGGCTTTAGGCTGTAGGCTTTAGGTTTTAGGCGGGAGGCTTGGGGGCATGGGCTTTAGGCTCTGTAGACCAAATTGTCCCCCTCCCAAAACCCAAAACCTAACGCCCCAAAACCGCTCCCCTAATGCAGGCTTTAGGCTGTAGGCTTTAGGTTTTAGGCGGGAGGCCGTGGGATGCAGGCTTAGGCTCTGTAGGCCAAATGGCCCCCTCCCAAAACCCAAAACCTAACCCCCAAAACCTTCCCCAAAACCCAAAACCTAACTCCCCACGCAACAAATCCCCCCTCTTCTTCGTATCTTAACAACAACCCGACAACACATTCCCTTTGCATACCCTGGTTGAGTCGTGGTTGGGCGGAGTGAATGAATGAGTGAATGAATGAATGAGTGAATGAGTGAATGAGTGATTATCGGGAGGCGGCTTCGGCTTCCCTGCGCCGCTGTTTTTGTCCAACCCTTTACCTTTAAGGCTCCTGCCTGGCCCTATGGCGTTCATCGCGGGACAGGTGAAGATTCCGCAGGGCTCATCGATTTTTTACCCTATCTTTGAGCATTCGGAACCACGTCCCCTGTATGGCGGCCAGTATAAACACGCACCAACGACACACATAACTCTTGCGCCAGTAAATAGAACAAATTATGAGAATCTCACTCCCTTTTGCCCCGGGAAGACAGGAAGGCATTGCCGGATACGTCACCAAACTGCTTATCCTCGCCGTTGACTTCCTGTTTGCCTTTTTTGCCTTCTTCACCGCTCTGCTCATCACCTGCAAGTTCGACCTCAGCAAGGCCACGGAGATGTTCGGCTGGGCCACCGCCCTCATCCTGGGCCTGCGCGCCGTGGCCTTTGTGGTGTTTAAGACGTACCTCATCATCATCCGGTACGTGGGGGAGCGGGATTACAAGAACGTGTTTTTCGCCGTCACGGCCTCTTCGGTGATCTTCTGGGTGCTGCTGGAGCTTTTCCCCGGCATGATCCGCGCCGAGGACGTGCTGCCGGTCGTGTTGGTCGACTACGGGGTACTGCTCCTGCTGGCCGGCGGCTTCCGCATCCTGCTGCGCCTCATTTTCGACCGCGTGCAGCTGCAGCGGGGCTCCCGCCTCAACACCGTCGTCTTCGGCGCCGGCGAACTGGGGGCCATGCTGCTCCGGGTGCTGCGCCACAACGCCTCCCACAACTACCGGGTGGTGGCCTTTTTCGACGACAACCCCAAAGTCCACAAGAAATACCTCAACGGCGTCAAGGTGTATAACCCGGAGAAGGCCTTCGCCCGGGTCATCCGCAAGAACGACATCAAGGTGGCCATCATCGGCATCAACCAGCTGTCGGAAGAACGGCGCATCCAGTTCATCAACGACTGCCTGGCCAACCACGTCAAGGTGCTGAAAGTGCCGCCCACCGAAAACTGGATCAACGACAGCCTCAACGTCGGCCTGCTCAAAGATATCCGCTTCGAAGACCTGCTCAACCGCCCGCCCATCCAGCTGGACGAAGAGCGGATCCGCCGGAGCATCACCGGCAGGGTGGTGCTCGTCACCGGCTGCGCCGGCTCCATCGGCAGCGAGATCACCCGCCAGCTGCTGCGCTACCGCCCCCGCCGCATCGTCGGCCTCGACCAGGCGGAGACACCCCTGGCGGAGATCAGCATCGCCCTGCAGAAAGAGGTGGAAAGCGGCCTGTTCCACCCCGTGATCGGCGACGTGAAGGACTACGACAAGATGCAGTCCCTTTTCGAGCTGTACAAGCCGGAGTACGTCTTCCACGCCGCCGCCTACAAGCACGTGCCCATCATGGAGCGCTTCCCTTCGGAAGCGGTCAAGGCCAACGTGCAGGGCACGCTGAACGTCGCCAACCTGGCCTCCCGCTTCGGCGCCCGCAAGTTCGTCATGATCTCCACCGACAAGGTCGTCAACCCGGGCAACGTGATGGGCGCCTCCAAGCGCATCGCCGAAATCTACGTGCAGTCCCTCAACTCTGCCCGCAAGAACAAGACCCAGTTCATCACCACCCGCTTCGGCAACGTGCTGGGCTCCAACGGCTCGGTCATCCCCATCTTCAAACATCAGATCGAGAACCGCCAGCCGGTAACGGTCACCCACCCGGACGTGACCCGCTTCTTCATGACCATCCCCGAGGCCTGCCAGCTGGTGCTGGAGGCCGGCGCCATGGGCAAGGGGGGCGAAATCTTCGTCTTCGACATGGGCAAGCCGGTCCGCATCGCCGACCTGGCCGAAAAGATGATCCAGATGGCGGGCCTGACGCCGGGCAAAGACATCCGCATCGAATACACCGGGCTGCGCCCCGGCGAGAAGCTGTACGAAGAGCTGCTGGACGAACAAGAGGGCATCATCCCCACCCACCACCCCAAAATACATAAGGCCACCGTCCGGCATCACGACCACTACGAGGCCCGCAGCCAGATCCACAACCTCATCGAAATGGCCTATACTTACCAGGACAGCCACCTGCTGGTCAAACTCATGAAGGAGATCGTGCCGGAATTTATGAGCCAGAACTCGGATTTTGCTACCCTGGATAAGATGCCTGGTGAAATGGTATCGACTTCGGGGGAAAGGAAAGGATGAATCATACTACCGGACATTTTGGGCCTGTTTGTGTAAATGCAGAAAAGCATAAACGTGTAAATGATTGAAAACCTGTTCCTTTTACATTTGTACCGGCTACCGGCTACCTGTTCTGTAAAGCCTGCTCCGTAAACAGAATGCCGGGAATAAAAACATGTTTTGTTCGCGAGAGACTGTGTCTCGATGCGGGATAATGAGTAAGTCTCCGACTTACGTGGATAAGAAGGCTATAAATACGCAAGTCAGAGACTTGCAAGTTGAACCGCATCGCGTCATAGACGCTCGCGAACAGAAGAGGGCTTATAAGTATTCAACCTGCGACACTAATTGGTTTTCATAAATTAAACAGGGGGTTTGCCGTGATAGTCGATAGGCGAACTCTAGTCGCCAGCCGACATCACATCCCCTTATTAATATTTGAAACTCAATAAGTGTCGGGAAAACCTGTTGCCGTTAGGTATAAATACTGCTGCACACTTTTCAGAATAGCCCCCTCGGTGCCGAGCCACCAGCGCGCCCGAACCTCCGGACCCCAAACCCACAAACCCATAAAACCGTAAAACCACAAACCCGCAAAACCATAAAACCGTAAAACCACAAAACCATAAAACCAAAATACCATAAAACCAAAAAACTCACATCCATGCGCCTAGGCTTCAAAAAGCTGTTCCTGAAAACCCTGGGGCGGGTCATCCCGTCCGACTATTTCTCCCAGCGCTTTCCCGTGTCCGTCAAGGGCGTCTGCTTCATAGACGACAAGGTGGTCCTCCTCAAGAACGAACGCGGGGAGTGGGACCTGCCCGGCGGGAAGCTCAAAAGGAAGGAGGAAATCTCCCGCTGCCTCGCCCGCGAGATGGAGGAGGAGCTGAACATAGAGGTCAACGTCGGGCAGCTGCTCGCCGCGACCCAGGTCGACGTCATGGGGGCCATCGACGTGCTCGTCCTGATTTACCGCTGCTCTACCCTGGCTTCCGCCACCGACCTGAAGATCAGCCAGGAGAATTTCGGCCTGGGGCTGTTCTCCATGGAAGAACTCCAGGGCCTGGCCCTGCCCAGAAGCTACATCCGCGCCATCCGGCAGGCCTTCCAGTTCCACGTCCTGAACGGGCGGTACTGACGGAGCGGGCTTCTTTTTTCCGGCATTCGCCCGCCTTCCGGCCGGAACCGGCGGCCTTCCTGCTGCCAAAACAGCAACTTTCCCCCCAAAAGCCCCGTATAAGGGAGTAGTGTTTGTTAACCCAAAAACTCAAACTCCCATGAACGACGACCTCCTCATCGGCCTGATCCTCCTGATCGGGGTGATCATCATGAACCGACATATGTTCATGAAAGAAAAACAAGATTGACTCACCGCCGGGCGGCAACTTGAATTTTCAGTTGCCGCCTGAATTTTTTTCATAAAACTATTTTGTTTTAAACAAATAAGTGGCTATTTTTGAAGTCCGCTTAGGAGGAGATTAACACATTCCACTTGTAACGTATATGGACGCCCGGGAGCCTGACCCCCGGCCTTGTTTTCAACAACGCCAGGCGTTGGGCAGGATAGGGTAAAGTGTTTTGGCATGCTTGCCAGAAGAGCTGACAATTCTTTTTTGAATCCAGCTTTACTATTGTTTCAGATTACCGTATCTTACAAAACCAATTAACTATGCCTCAAGTGGAGAATCGCTTAACTATCGTCGAAACGGCCCTCGCCGAATTCATTATCCAGTCCAACAAGTCGCTGTACCGCCTGGGACGGGAGATTACTGATTTTAAAGACGGAATGGAGGACTTCAAAGACGAGATGAAGGACTTCAAAGACGAGATGAAGGACTTCAAGGATAGGGTCACCTTATTCATGGACGGAACAGAAGTATTCCGGAACGAGATGAAGGACTTCAAGGACGAGATGAAGGAGGACCGCCGGGAAATGAACAAGCAGTGGGGTGCCTTGTCCAACAAGATGGGCACGCTGGTGGAAGACATCATCGCCCCGGCAGTGCGGCCGGCCGTGAGGAAGTACTTTGGCGAAGAAGTCCTGGACATCATGGTCAACCGGAAGAAGTACGACAAGGGCCAAAAGCTGCGGGGAGAATTCGACGTCATTGCCGTTACCGCCACTTCGGTATATCTGGTCGACACCAAGGTGAGCCCCGATAAAGACAAGCTCCTGGAATTCAAGAACAAGGTGGCCCCGCGCTTCCGCAAGCTGTTCCCGGAGTACGGGAAACTGCAGCTGGTTCTCCTTTTCGCTTCCTTGTGGTTCGACAAAAAACTGGTCGACTTCGCCACCAAAGAAAAGATTTATATCCTTGCCTACCGGGAGTGGGATTATATGGACATCCTCAACTTCGAAGACCTGAAGGCGGGATAGGCGCCCGGATAATCAAAACCATTGCCGGCACCAAACTTCGCCCCTCCGCCGGTTGTTTTATTCCGCAGCACGGCACGAGGAAAAGAAAGGCGTTGCCCGTGCCCCATTACCACAATTCAAACCACACGAAATGAAACCCTCCCTTGACGACCTCGGCGTCGCTATCAACTACGATATCCTGGACCACGGCTATACCCCCGAGCAGGACCAACTGGTGGACGAACTCTACGCCGCCGCTACCAAAGGGAAGCGGCAGTACCTGCCGAAGATCAAACAAGCCATCCGCCGGTTTCCGCATCTCCCTGTTTTTAAGAACTTCCTCTACGTCCTCTATGGCAAGCTGGGCATGAAAGCGGAGGCCCGGCGGGTGCTGGAAACCATCAGAGAACTGCACCCCCAATACGTGACGGGGAAGATTACCCGCGCTATGAGCGCCCTGGACGACAACAAGATGGAAGAAGCGGCGGAAATCCTGTGCCATTTCGACCTGAAGGAACTGGCGCGGGCCTGCGGCCGGCAGGAGCTGCACTATTCCGAAGTGCTGAAAACCTGGTTTACGGCAGCCCGCTACCACCTGCAGCTCGACGACCCGGACCGGGCCGAGCATTACTGGGAACTGATGGAAGAGCTGGAGCCGGACAGCAACGAGGGAGAACTCATCGCCCAGGCCCTGGTCATCAAGCGCATGCAAAAGGGCATGGAACGCATGAAGAAAGAACGGGAGGCGGAGCAGTGGGTGGAGAGCTACCCTACCTATATCGTCGAACAAAGCGAAGAAGCGCCGGAGCTGCCCCACCCCGAACTGGAAGCGCTCTACGAATACTCGGAAGAGGACCTGCCGGAGGACGTGATCCGGGAAATCCTGGAGCTGCCCCGCGACAGCCTGCGCGCCGGCCTGCGGATGATCCTGGAAGACTGCTGCCGCCGGTTCGATTATTTCACGGAAAAATATGAGGATGGCTGGGATCCCGACGAGCAGAACTTCCACATCCATGCCCTGTACTTCCTCCGGCAGGTTGGCGAGCCGGAAGACCTCGACGCCCTGCTGAACCTCTACCGCCAGGGAAAGGAGGTGTTGCATTACTGGTTTGGCGACTATTTCTCCGAACTCAACTGGTATACGCTCTATGAACTGGGGCAGGGGCAACTGGACAAACTCAAGGCCTTCGTGCTGGAACCCAACCTGTACTACGAACCGCGGCTCGAGGTAGCCAGAGCGCTGGCCCAACTGGCCATGCACCGGCCCGAACGCCGCACAGAGGTGCTGGACTGGTTCCGCGACGTCTTCCAGTACCACCTGGACCATCCCAGGGACAAAACCCGCGTCGACACCGCCTTCCTCGGCTGGTCCGCCGCCGAAGTGCTCGACCTGCGCGCCCGTGAACTCTGGCCCCTCATCGAGCAGATGTACGAACAGGGCTTCATCCCGCCCCACTACATGGGCAACCTGGAGGATCTGAAAAATGAGATGGAACGGCCCTTCGCCGAATTCGACAAAAAGCCGCTGCCTGCCGACATTTTCGAGCACTACGAAGGCGGCCACCACAAGCGCCGCGCCAAAGCGGCGCCGGTTCCCGAAATAGAGGCGATGCTCAAAGACGAAAAACACGGCAAGCTCCTCTCCGCAATGGCCTCCCTGATGAACAAAGCCGCCGGAAACCCGGACCCGGAAGAGGAGGAGGAAGAACCCGAATATTGGGAACCAACACAACCCATAAGAAGCACTAAGGTCGGCCGCAACGACCCCTGCCCCTGCGGGAGCGGGAAAAAGTACAAGAAGTGCTGCGGCAAAAAATAGTGTGGCCGGCAAAACTGCCGCCCGGGCCGGGCCTGGAAGGCAGTTTTCCGGCTTTGGACGCTCCAGCCAACTGCTATTAACCAGGTGAAAAACAAACAAGTCTTTCGATTTACCCTGGTTAAAACCAAAGCCCGCTTTCGTTTTCCCTTGGTTGTTTCGGGATTTAACTGTCGCTCCCTGCACAGCTTCATCGATCATTACCAGCCCCGGGAAGCCTGGGTGGTCAACCGCAGCCTGCAGGAAAAGGCGCAGGTGGGCGCCACTACGGTCTGGTTTCGCCCGTGGTATGAGCTTTTACCTCTCTAAACTTCGTCAGAAGCCTGATGGGCAAGATAGAGTGGCAAGCCCGACTGATCGGGATCAAAGGAGCACGGGGCACGGGAAAGCGGCAACTATTTATATGTAAGCCTGGATGACATTTGGTTTTCGGAGAACAAACAGGGTACTATCCCTTCATAAAAGAAATCCCCTCTGAACCTTTATAAAGAAACCCAGGGAATCAGCCGGCTGCAAAAGCCGGACAAGATATTTCTGGAAAATACCAATATTGCCTACACCGTGAACGCCAGCCCTCCCGACATGGGCAACATGCGCGAAACTTTTTTTGCCAACCAGCTGGGATACCAGCATGCCATCACCGGTGGTGTATTAAATCCGTTGAACTTTCGGTGCAAATGGAGAGCGGACCTCCAGGTCCGCTGGATGGATCAACGGATTTAATACACTACCCCATCACCTTCCCGGAAAAAGGGGACTTCCTGATCGATGGAAATTTGCTTTTTGAAACAGGCGGAAAAAACAAAACAGGAAAGCAAACCCACCACTGGCCGACAGACAAAGCCTTCACCGCCGCCTACGGCATCGAATACGGCCGCGGGAACCGGATTCCATTGTGGTTGTTTGGCTTCCTGTATTAATCCATATACTTTGGTTTAGCCGCATAGAGCACATAGGGGTTTTCGGGCTACCCGTCTAAGGTTGGACACTCCATGCTTTCTGCACACGCTTGGCCTCGACTCCGCTCGGCTTTCTCCTTTCTGCTGTCCCACCTTAGACGGGTAGCCGGGTTTTCGCATAGAACACATAGGCGGCGCAACCTACGGCCTGATGATGCCACTCTCTGCGTCCCCTGCGGTTAAAAACAAAACCTGCCTGCCTGCCTGCCATTACTGCCAGGTAGGCAGGCAGGCGGGAAACACAGCAGTTTGAACAGTCCCGCATGCTTGCCAGAAAATGCCTGGATTGAGGTGCCCTCTCTCCGTCTCAACCTCAACCTCACTTTATCTCAAAATTCCACTTAAAAACCCAACAAAATCCCTGCTCCTCCCGTATCAAAAGACGATGTTGCAACACGCGGCAGGCGCGTTGCGGGAATAAAGCCTAAATTTGTGATATGTTTGTGGGACCAGACACAAAAACCTGCCGCCCGCTGGCACAGCAGGCGGGCACTAAGGGGCCGGAGAAGAATAAGTTCCTCATTTCAGGCGAGCTATTTTTTTGCCAGACGAGGCGCGAGGAGGAAGCATAGCCGGGGCTACGCGACCGACGAGCAACGAAGTATGGCAGAAAAATAGCCGTATCAAATGGGGAAGTTATTCTTCTCCGGCCCCTAAGATTACACAAAGCCTTGGTGCGATCTTGGTGTCTTGGTGTCTTCGTGGCAAAGGCATCAGGCCCACCTAAAATAGTTACAAATTTTTTATACTAAACTACAAACCATGAACAAAAAAAACACTTACGTCGCAATCATGGCAGGCGGTATCGGCAGCCGGTTCTGGCCGGCCAGCCGCACGGCCCGCCCCAAGCAGTTCCTCGACATCCTCGGCGTGGGCAAGTCCCTGATCCGCCTCACGTTCGAGCGCTTTTTGCACCTTTGCCCGGCAGAGAACATCTTCATCGTGACCAATAAACAGTACGCCGGCCTGGTCAAAGAACACCTGCCGGAGCTGACCGACAACCAGATCCTCACCGAGCCCTCGCGCAACAATACCGCACCCTGCGTCGCCTATACGGCCTTCAAGCTGCAGGCCCTCAACCCCGATGCCAACCTGGTAGTGGCGCCCAGCGACCACATCATCCTCCAGGAAAAGGCTTTCGTCGACACCCTGGAAACGGCCCTGGAATTTACGGCAGAGAACGACGCCCTGGTCACCCTCGGCATCCAGCCCTCGCGGCCGGATACGGGGTATGGGTATATTGAAGTGGGGACTCGCAGTTCGCAGTTTTTACCCGGCCGAGGCACGAGGACGGGCGGTGTTCGCAGTTCGGAGGAAGCTGCCGGAGTAGCGACGAGCGTCAGCTCCGTATATGAAGTAGCTGCCTTCCGCGAGAAGCCGGACCTGGCCACGGCCGAGCAATACCTGGCCAGCGGCAACTACCTCTGGAACGCCGGCATCTTCATCTGGCGGGTGGAGACGCTGCTGGAGTCCTTCCGGAAGAACGCCGAAGACATCCACCGCATCCTCGCCGCCGGCGCCGCCCGGTACAACACCCCGGAAGAGCAGGCCTTCATCGACGAGGCCTACCCCACCACCCCCTCCATCAGCGTGGACTACGCCATCATGGAGAAGGCGGACAACGTCTACACCATCCCCTCCGATTTCGGGTGGTCGGACCTCGGCACCTGGGCCTCCCTGCACGCCGAAAGTGACAAAGACGAGGCCGGCAACGTCATACAGGGAGAAAACGTGATGGCCTACGGCGTCAAAGACAGCCTCGTCCGCCTGCCCAAAGGCAAACTGGCCGTGATCGGCGGGCTGGAAGGCTACATCGTCGTCGACGAAGGGGACGCGCTGCTCATCTGGCCGAAGAGCCGGGAGCAGGAGATCAAGAAGATCACGGGAGAAATACAAGATGATCGTTATTTGTAAACAGAGGCAGGCAGGCCGGTACGCCCCGGGCTACCTCTAACAGAAAACGCCTCTTTCAGGCGGCGCTTTGCCCTCCAGCGGCAGGTTTTTGATGACGGCCCTCCGGAACTCTTCATCAAAAACCCGCCGCAAATCCTATACTATGAAGAAAACCATTGCGCTGGTTGCCAACAGCAGCTGGAACATCTACAACTTCCGGCAACCCCTCATCAAGCAGCTCAAGCTGGCGGGCTACCGGGTGCTCGTCATCGCGCCGGTGGACGAATACATCCACTATCTCAATGACAGTTATTTCACCCGCCACATCCCCCTGCGCTTCCTGGCCGCCCAACGCCGAAACCCCTTGTGGGACCTCCTGCTGCTCTGGGAGCTCTACCGCATCTACCGCCGGGAGCGCCCCGACATAGCCCTGCACTTCACCATCAAGCCCAACATCTACGGCAGCCTGGCCGCCCGCTGGGCGGGCGTCGCCTCGATCCCGACCGTCACCGGGCTGGGGTACGCCTTCCTGCACAACGGCCTGCTGGGCCAGCTGGCGCGCCGCCTTTACCAGTTGGCCTTCCGCGGCGTAACCTGCGCCCTGTTCCACAACGAGGACGACCGCCGCCTGTTCGTCCGCGAGGGCCTCATCGCCGAAGGCCGCTGCCGGGCCGTCGCCGGCTCCGGCGTCAATACCAACCACTTCCGGCCCCTGGCCCTGCCCGATACCGACAAGTTCATCTTCCTGTTCATCGGCCGCCTGCTGCACGACAAGGGCATCCGCGAGTTTGCCGCCGCCGCCCGCCGCCTGCGCCGCCTCGCGCCCCGGGCCGAGTGCTGGGTGGTGGGCCAGCTCAACCCCGAATACCCGGCCGCCGTCACCCATCAGGAACTGGTGCAGTGGATCGAAGAACAAGACATCCGCTACCTGGGCGCCACGCGGGACGTCCGCCCCTACATCAAACAGGCCCATGCCCTCGTGCTGCCGTCCTACCGCGAAGGGCTGCCCCGCGCCATCCTGGAAGCCATGGCCATGGGCAAACCCATCGTCACGACCGATGCCGCCGGCTGCCGCGAAACGGTGGAGCCGGGCCGCAACGGCTTCCTCGTCCCTATCCGCGACGACATCGCCCTGGCCGAAACCATGCTCCAACTCTACCACCTCAGCGAAGAAGAACGACAGGCCATGGGCGATTACAGCCGCAGCAAAGCCCTCCGCCAGTTCGACGAGAAGATCGTCGTGGAGGCCTACCTGGGGTTGTGCGGGGAGGCACTGGCCAGGCAGGAGGGGAAAAAGGCGGCATTGCCGGTGGAGGGCTATTAGTTTTGGATAACAGAAAACGCGAACGGCGCATGCTCCCCTCCCACACCGAACAAGTCCAGTCCTTCTTCGACCGCATTGCCGACAACTATCCGCAGCGCTATACCGGCGCGCGCCCCTTCCACCGGCAGCTGTTCGGCGAGCGGCTGGAGCAAGCCGCAGGCGGACGCGATTTCAACCACAAATCCATCCTGGATATCGGTGCCGGCACCGGTGCCCTGTACGACTACCTGGAAGGCACTCAAACGGAGTTCGACTATTATGCCTGCGACATCTCTGAAAAGATGCTGGCCCAAAGCCGGATCCCGGAAGAGCGGCGCTTCGCCGGCCAGGTGTACGATTCGCCCTTTCCGGTACAACAATTCGACTATATCTTCGCCCTCGGCCTCACGACCTATCTGACGCGGGAGGAACTGGCCCGCCTCCTGGCCTTCCTGCCGGGCAGGCTTTCCGCCAAAGGGGCCGCCGTCTTTTCCTTTACTCATGCCCGCTCGATGGAGTGGCGGGCGCGTCGGCTGCTCCGCCCCCTATTCCGCCGGATGGGCTTCCGGCGCCAGCTCCTCGGCCAGCCGTTTGAAACCAATGCTTATACGCCCGGGCAGGTGAAGGAAATGCTGCCTACTGGCCTGCAGGCACAAAAAACCATCTGGCTCTCCCCTGCCCTGCCGTTGTTCAACCGCTTTTTTCCGAAAACAGGAGCGCTCCTGGCCCTCCGCCTAAAGCCTGTTTTTGGCCAAAGGATATATTCCGACTTTTTGATAGAAATATGCCCGGACAATAATCGAACCATACAACACCCCCCATGCCCCCGCCCAACAACCTCCTGATCATCGCCTACTACTTTCCCCCGGTAAGGGTAGTGGGTGCTGTCCGCCTGTACCATGTTTACCGGGAATCCCAAAAGCACTTCGGGCAGGTACAGGTAATCAGCTCCACCAACCGGCTGCGCATGCTGCCGGACGAGAGCCTCCGGCTGGAGGGCGCCCCGGTCGCCGAAGTCCCGGCCTACGACCTGCGCCGGCTGACCCTGAAAAAGGGGGTACAAAACGCCCCCTACCTCCGCCGCCGGGCAAAAGATGGCCGGATAAGCCGCTTCCTGCGCCGCCTGGCCGACAGTTTCCCCTTCAACATCCTGCTGGGCGATGGAGGGCTGATCTATATCCTCCTGGCCTACCGTCAGGGCCGGCGCCTGGTGCGCGAGCACCGCATCACCCACCTGTTCTCCTCCTTCCGCCCCTACTCCGACCACCTCGTCGCCTGGCTGCTCTGTCGCCGCTTCCCCCACCTGTTCTGGATCGCCGACTTCCGCGACCTCCATGTCGACCCGGTGCGGCGCAACACCCTCTGCCCGCCCTTCCAGCGCTGGTGCAACCGGCGGATCCTCCGCCGGGCCGATGTGGTGACGGCCGTCTCCGAAGGGTTGAAGCGGCATCTGGAAGCCCTGGCGCCAAAAGTGGAAGTCTTGCGGAATGGAGTGGCCGGCAGGAAAGGCCCCCCCGGCCGGGAAGCGCCGTTCGAAATATTCACCATTGCCTACACGGGCTCTCTCTACGAGGGCCTGCAGACGGCGGCGCCCCTGCTGGAAGCCATCCGGCAGCTCTTCCGGGAAGGCGCGCTGGGGCGGGATGGCATCCGCCTGCTGTATGCCGGCAAGGACGGCGCCCTGTGGGCGGAATGGCTGCGGCAGTACGGCCTGGAGGACATCGGCGCCGACCACGGGCTGCTGCCCATGGCGGAGGCCCACGCCCTCCAGCGCCGCGCCCACCTCAACCTGCTCTTGTCGTGGAGCCTGCCCGGCGGCGGCGGCATCCTGACCGGCAAGGTGTATGAGTACCTCGCCGCCGGCCGGCCGGTCCTGGCCATCGTAAACGGGGAACAGGATGAGGAACTGGCAGGATTGCTCGCCGGCCATTACCTGTTTCACACCAGCCAGGGGGATATCGTCCCGGCGCTGAAGCTGCTGCTGCCCGATGTTTCCGGCCGCCCCCCGGAGGCGCCGCGGCCCCTGCCGGAAGGGGTGACGTGGGAGGAGAATATGGAGGCGTTTGTCCGGAGGGTCCTGTGATCCGGGGTTGTGGGTTAAATCCGTTGATTTATCCAGCGGACCTGGAGGCCCGCACTCCCTTCGGCGCGCCTATGTTTACGTCAATCTGTTTTTTGACCTGATCTATCCAGCGGACCTGGAGGTCCGCTCTCCCATAGTGTTGCGGCCTGGCGATCAGGATGATCGCGGCACGAAGGTTGTCAGGGCCAGGACAAACCAGTAATACCGCTGGAAAAGGATATCGGTAACGACACCATCCAATAGCGCAATCAACAGGACGGCCGCCCCCGCCGCAAACAGGGGCTCGGTGGCCGGCAAGCCTTTCCGGATTCCCCGGCACACCAGCTTTCCAACCGAATATAAAAGGAAACCCAGCGCCAGCAGGCCGGGCAGGCCCAGTTCGGCCCAGGTGCCGGCCAGGGTGCTGTGGGGTTCGTACGGGGGGAAATAGGTCGGGAAATAACCAGCGGCGATCCATTCATCGGCATGATGGACATACTGCCCGGCACCCAGGCCGAAGGGGAAATAATCCAACCCTGCCTGAAATCCGGCATATTTGTTGACGCTGTAGTTGGTCCAGCACAACTCATAGCCCCCCAGGCTGGCGAACGGTTCCCGGAGGATGAAGCCCGCCTCCCAGAGCTGCCGGTAACTGCGGGAAACACTATCGACAACGGCGACGTGAGTGGCCAGGTAGAAAAACGATGCCAGGAAGACGCTGGCCGGCAGCAACGCCCGCCGGAAGCGCAGCACCAACGGCACGCTAAGCCAGTACAGCATCCACAGCCACCCCACGAAATAGAGGACGATCAGCTTGGAAAAGGTGAGGATGCCGGCCAGCAGCAGTGCAGATAGATACACTACATCCCACCCCCGCAGCGAGCGCCGTTGGCGGATCAGCACCGCCGTTTCGAAAAAAAAGCAGACGCCGACAAAACACAGCAGGTTGTTGGGGTTGTACAAAAAACCGTTGGCCCTGCCGAAGCCTTCAAAGTAGGGATACAAAGCGTCCGTGGGCCAGGCCAGGGCCGTATCGACTCCCAGATGAGCGAGCAGCCACCCGGCAATGCCGGAGCCGGCGGCGATGTATCCCGCCACCCGAAGGGCCGGCAGCAGGGCGGCGACAGGCACAAAACCGTGGAAAAGTATGTAGTTCAATACGGCATAAACCAGGATCAGGTAGGCGATCCCCGCTGCTTCCAGCCAACTGGAAACGGCCGGGCTGAACAGGGCGCTGAGCCCGTAAGCGCCCAGCAGGGCGAGCAGGGCGAAGTCCACCTGCAGCAAAGGCAGCCGGAATCCTTTCCCTTCGCGCTGCCCGGCCATCAGCGCCGCTGCCAAAAGAAAGACGAAGGCAATTTCCGGCAGTTGGAGCCTGTTCCCAACATAGGGGAGCGTGAGGAGGTTGGTCAAGGGCAGGCTCGCCACGAAGGCAAAGAGCAGGATTTTCAGTAATTTCATGGCAGCTGTTTTGGAAAAAGCCGGGCGTAGCGCCGGGCCAGACCTTGAGCGGAAGTCGGAAGGCGGAAAGCGGAAAAGCAGGCGTTTTGTGCCCCATTCCGCTTTCCGACTTCGCACTTCCGACTTAAATCCATCTATCCATCCGCCAACACCCGCCACCACCAGTTCCGGTACTTCACCAGGTAGTGATACGGGCACAGCTCCCCCCCGAACTCCCGGAAGAAGCGTTCCACCCCCGGCAGCATGCTGCCCTCGAAATCGTAGATCAGCCCCCGCTCCGCTGCGAACCGGATGCTGGCCCACACCGCCAGGGCGGCAGCGCCCCGGATGCCGGCCCGGCCGTCGAAGCCGGTCATCAGGAGGTAGGCCGAGCGTTCATCCCAGGCGATGTACGCCCCGGCCAGCGGGCGGCCCTGTTCATCGGAGCACAGGAAGGCCGCCCGCGCCCCGTGCGCCTGCAGGGCAGCATCCACCCCGGCAAACCAGGCATCGCCGACGGCCGCCCCCTGCCGCTCCAGGCGCTGCCGGAAGAGGCGGAACACCGGCCCGGCACCCTCCACCTGCCGAACTTCGCACAACCGGGCCGCATGGCTGATCTTGTTGCGCAGCCTGGGGTGGAAACTGCCCCAAACCCGATCCAGGTTGCTCAGGTTCAAAATCCGGTAGGAGTAGCGGGTCGTCTGCCGGAAGCCCGCCGGACGGAAGGGCAGCCAGTTCCGGACATCGTAGTGCAGCTTCAGGCGGACCACCGGCAGGCCGGGCAACTGCGCCAACAGCCGGCGGATGGCCTGCTCCTCGAACGTCCGCACTTTATAATCATTCAACCCTTCCGGCGGGAAGAGCAGCGGCCCGAGGAAGGGCGTCATCGGCGGCGGCGAAACCATGCGCACCCCGTAGCGGGAGCGGGCGTGGTAGGGCAACAGGCCTTCCAGCGCACCCGTTTTTTCGTTCCGGGCGGCGGCGGCCTGCCAGTTGCCCGGGCCGCAGGCGGCGTCCAGCCACCAGGGCTGCTGGAAGAGGGGCAGGCCGGGGGTATTGCCGCAGGCGTCGCGGTAGGTTGTTTTTGGGTTTTGTTCCAATTGCAGTTTTAGATAAAAATGGATTTTCGATCCGTAAAATATCGTATATTTATGGAATCAAACTCTCGGAAATCAGCATAAAACCATATGCAAGTTAAAAAAAGAGAATTACTCGCCAAGATCGAGCGCCATATTCCGGATAAGAGACATACTATAATAACAGGAGCCCGGCAGGTTGGGAAGACCTCGCTTTTGAGAATGTTGTATCGCAAGATGCTGGAAGAAGGCAAGAAAGCTTTTTTTATTTCCTTTGAAGATATTCAAATATTGCAGGCTATCAATGAACATCCGGACAAGATATTCCACTACGTAGCCCTGCCGCCAAAGCCTCTGCTGGAAGGCGAGGCAGAAGAACGCCTCTATCTGTTGATCGACGAGGTCCAATACGCCGAAGACCCCGCCAATTTCCTCAAATTCCTGTATGATAAATACGAAGCGAATGTTAAGGTCGTCGCTACCGGGAGCTCTGCATTTTATATCGACCAAAAGTTTAAGGATTCCCTGGCCGGGCGGAAACGCATTTTCAACCTTCTTCCCCTATCGTTTTCGGAATTTCTCTTTTTCAAGGATTTGGAAAGCCTTCGCGAGGAATTAGATATCCTGAAAACCAGGCCGGAATACCAATCGCCTCACCGGGAAGCCCTGCAATGGCACTTCTACGAATACCTCCAATATGGCGGGTATCCCGCTATCGTGCTCGAAAATGACCCACTGGAAAAACAATTCCTGCTGGATGAGCTGAAAAACGCCTATGTGCGGCGCGACATGCTGGAATCCGGCGTCGCTCACGAGGGCAAGTTCTACCTCCTGCTCCAGTTATTGGCCGACCAGGCGGGAAACCTCGTGAACCGGAACGAGCTGGCCGGCACCCTCCAGGTTGACGTCAAAACAGTTGACAACTACCTCTATATCCTCGAAAAGTGCTACCACATTTTTTTGGTCCGGCCCTTCTTCCGAAACCTGCGCAAAGAGCTTACCAAAATGCCCAAGGTTTACTTCAACGACCTCGGATTGCGCAACGCCTTCCTCAACCGGTTCGGCGAGGCTTTTTCGCGGCCGGACAAAGGACAGTTGCTGGAAAACTATTATTTCTGCCAACTTCGCCACATCTATGGCCTGGACCAGATAAAATTCTGGCGGACTGCTGACAAGCAAGAAATCGATTTTATCGTCGAAGAAAGCTTCGGCGCCGGCAAAGCCCTGGAGGTCAAGTGGAAAAAGGACAGCTTCAAACCCGCGAAATACGCGAAGTTCAAAGGCGCTTACCCGGATTTTGAGCTGCGGTGCGTGGATGCGGAGGATTTTTATCTGTACTAGCATTCCCGGCAACCGCTAATTTTCGCTAATTGGTACGCTAATTTTCGCTAATTTGAGGAGCCTTCGCGACAATCCGCGTCAATTCCTGCCGGCCCAGAAGTGTTGGTGAGGGGCGTGTTGCTCCCGGCGGTGGAATAACTGTCGCACTAGCAGACGGGCGCGTTCCATAAAACATTACCTCCCCCAACCAACAAACCCCATTTCTCCATGTGCGGCATATTCGGCCTCGTCAACAAAAACAACGCCCCCGTTTCCCCGGAAACCACCGCCGGCGCCTCCCGCCTGCTGGCCCACCGCGGCCCGGACGGGCAGGGCACCCTCCACGATGGCCCCCTCGCCCTGGCCCACCGCCGCCTGGCTATCTTCGACCTCAGCGACAAGGGCCGGCAGCCTATGGATTACCGCCACTATGCTGTCGTGTTCAACGGCGCCATCTACAACTTCCCGGAACTGCGGGAAGAGCTGCGCCGCCACGGTTACGAATTCCACACCAATACCGACACGGAGGTCATCCCCGCCGCTTACGACTGCTGGGGGCCGGGCTGCCTGCACCGCTTTAACGGCATGTGGGCCTTCGCCCTCTACGACCGGCGGCAGCGGCGGCTGTTCTGCGCCCGCGACCGCTTCGGCATCCGCCCCTTTTACTACCTCGACGACGGACAGTGCTTTGCCTTCGCCTCGGAAGTGAAGGCCTTTGGCGCTATCCCCGGCTACCGGTTCCGCCTCAATGCCATCCGGGCCTATGAGTTCCTGGCGCAGGGCTGGCAGGCCCATACGGAAGAGTGCATGGCGGAAGGCATCCGGCAGTTGCCCGCCGGCTGCTGGGCAGACTACCGGCTGGACGGCCACCGGCTGGAGATCCGCCGGTATTACCACCTGGAAGAACACGTCCGGCAGCCGGAAGAGCAAACCTTTGAGGATAGAAAACGCCGGTTCCGGGAGCTGCTCGCCGACAGCGTCCGCCTCCGCCTGCGGGCCGACGCGCCGCTGGCCCTGTCCCTCTCCGGGGGCCTGGACAGCTCCTCGGTGCTGGCCGTGCAGGCGGCCCTGCAGCCCGGCGCCCCCCTGGACTGCTTCTCGGTGGTGTTCCCCGGCACAACGGCCGACGAGTCGCCCTACGTGGACGCCGTCGCCCGGCAGTGCCGCCCAACCCTCCGGAAGCTGACGCCCGCCTTCGAAAGCATCCTGGACGGCCTGGAGCAGGCCTGCTGGTTTCAGGACGAGCCCATCGCCTCGGCGGCCGTCATCGCCCACTTCCGCATGGTGCAGGCCATCCGCGGGCAAGGCTTCAAGGTGATGCTCAACGGGCAGGGCGCCGACGAGATCCTCGCCGGGTATGACAAGTTCTACTGGCCCTTCTTCCGGGAGCTGGCCCGCACCCGCCCCTGGCGGCTGCCGGGCGAGGTGGCCGGCCTGCTGCGCCGCTCCCCGCCGTCCTTGCCGGATGCCTGGCGGCGCTTCCGGGCCAGCCGCGCCCGCCCCGCCGCGCCGGGCTGGCTGCAGCCCGATTTCGTTCCGCCTCCGGAACAGCTCTTCCGCCGCAGCTCCGACGCGGACGTGGCGGCCTGCTCCCGCCACCTGCTCCGCGGGGTGGGCCTGCCCGTGCTGCTGCAGTACGAAGACCGCAGCGCCATGGCCAACGGCGTGGAGAGCCGCCTGCCCTTTATGGACCACCGCCTGGTGGAGTACAGCCTGTCTCTGCCCGCCGAGGACAAAATCCGGCAGGGTGCCAGGAAGTATATCCTGCGGCAGGCCATGGCGGGGCGCCTGCCCGCCGCCGTGCTGGAACGCTACGGCAAGCTGGGCTTCCCCACCCCCCAGACGGAGTGGATGGAGCAACACCCGGAGGTTTTCCTGACCCGGCTGGAGGCCGCCGTCCGGCAGTACCCCGGCATATTCGCCGCCGGGCTGCTGCCCCGGGCACGGGCAGCACTGGAAAGGCGGGAGCGGGCCTTTTATCCGGTGATCTGGCGGGGGATGGCGTTTGGGGTGTGGGCGGGAGGGTTTTAGAAGCTGGTTTGCGTTATTCCGGAGCGCGGACCTCCAGGTCCGCTGCCCCCTATTGAGAGGTTTTATGGCGTTTCAGAATGGATTTGTGATCTGATTCCTGCCTGTGGCACAACAGGTGGCCTCGCCAGTTCTCTGGCAGGCAGGCGCGGGCCTGGAGGCCCGCGCTCCAGACATTCCAGGCCTGCACCGGCTTTTGTCGGAGCCCGCGAAATTTTGAAGCGAAAAGCAGCATAAGGTGACCCTTTAAAAAGAAAAGATGGCATCGTCCTTTAACTGGCGTGACTCCGGCCAGGACTTCGCAGCCTACCGGTTTTGCAGAATAACTCCTCCTCAGAATCCGGCAAAGCCAGAATACCTGCGGCATTATTCAACAGGGTTGGCGCATTTCCGGTTCTCTGCCTCAACCTCACTGCCCTGCCCATTCCCAGACCTGATAGCGCCCAACAACATTTAGGGCTTGCGCAAAAATAAACACTCCATTTAGAGTCGTTCTTTTGCACGCTGGCGGCGTTGCCAAGCCTCGCCGTAGCTCCGGCTATGCCTACGTTTGGCGCCTTGCCAGCGCACAAAATAACTTCCTCTATTCTGTACCGTTTATTTCTGCGCAAGCCCTTAGTAACCGGAAACCCAGAAACGGCTGGCCGAAACAGTTGTCCTCTAAAGCTGTGCCGTTTCCGTCCAGAATCAGGTACCGGACTGCGCCGCTGTTCATTTGTTCCGGGAACGCACTGAAATCAATAGTACCTTCATCATTCCGGATAATCATGCAAGGCGTCACTTTTACCGGAAAAATGACCGGCCCGAAGAGGAAGTTGCCAAAAAAACTCTCCTCTCCTATCCAATAGACATATTCACCTGGCTCAATACTTTCAGAAATATATTCGGAAACCCTGGCTTGCTGCAGGTAACCTTCCGGATCGTCCTGCCACTGCCCGGCGGACCGCATGCCCAGGACATAGACGATGTTTACAAAAGCAAGATGGCATACAAATAAGGTAAAAGCCCAGTTACGGAATACCTGACCCGCAACTCTGGTCTTTTGCAAGATAAAATAAAGGCGACAAACAACAGGACTTTGTCCCAGTGCCGAAAAGCAGGATGTTGACCATATAGTTTCATGAATAGCCTCATTTGCAGCAATTGAGGCGCTACTGCTTCAAATTCAAATTGCGCCCTACTCCGCAGAGCAAAATTTCACGCACAGGCGCAGAGGACTGGAAAACAACGACTTGGCAAATTTGCGCCTTTGCGCCTCTACGTGAGGATCCATCCCCTCGGGAGGTAAATTCAAAATCAAAGCACTACCGCTTCATCAATTCAAACAATTGCTCCGCCAACCGGGCGCTTGCCTTTTCCATCTCCAGATCGCCTTCATAATTCCCTATCCCCTTCCTGGCCTCCAGGAATCGCTCCTCATTGACCCATTGCACCAGCAAATCCGCCAGTTGCTCTTCGTTCCTGTACCGCTCCACCCAGCCCTCCAAATCTCCCTCCAGGGGGTGGAAAGCGCTGCACAGGGCCGGCAGCCCGTAATAGACCATATCCGAAACTGCGCCGGAAATGCCGGTGTGGCCCCAGTATTCCCGGACAAAACCCACCTTGTGCCATTCGCGAAACGGCAGGATCAGGAAGTCGGCCGCCAGCATGTGAGCCGCGTATTCCTCCTGGGATAACCACTGCGCAAAAGTTGTCAACCGGAAGCGATCGCACTCCAGCCGCCGCAGTTCGGCAAGCCCCTTTACGGGATTGGCCTTTCCCAACAACACCAGGTGGACAGGCCGGCGGAACCGGGCCCGGGCACCGGCCAGTGCCCGGGCGACGAGGGCGTAATCCCGCCCATTATTGGTGACGACGCCGGGGATGACTACTTTTACTGCTTCCGACGATGCAACCGGAAGGTGCTTCCGGTAAGAAAAGGGAACCCAAAGCGCTTTTCCGGACGGCGGCACATGCCCCTTGTCCAGCGCTTCCGCCAGGATGCGCCTGCCGCCATATCCTACCGCCGCCACCTGTTGCAAAAGCAGGCGCTGCTGCCGGCGGCGGAACAGCAGCCACCGCAGGAGCCGGGCGAAATCCTTTGTGAAGGCAGCCGGAGTGCCGGCCGCCAGGCTCAGGTGGCGCAGCGGCGCGAACCAGTTGTTGCGGTTGTGTATGACCAGCACTACCGGGGGCTTCAGCTCCAACTCCAGCATCCACCCGTAGGGCGGCAACGCGGTTACCCAGAGGATGAGGCGGCAGGCGTTGAGCTGCTCCCGCTGCCGTCGAAAAAAAGCGGCCCTGTCCTTCGCCTCGAAGGTAAACCAGGCGACGCCCGCCGCTTCGCAGACCGCTGCCGGGGCGTGGGCATGGACGTAGGCTTGGGAAAAAATACATAGCTTTGTATCTGGTTGCCGGAGCAACAACTCGCAGAGGGGATAGAGGACTTCGGCGTGGTCGTGGGGTTCTATGAGGGCGATGGTTGGCATGGCAAGCGGGCGGATACATTTAGGTTTAGTATAACTTTTTCTCCAAACCAATAAATCGAAGAATGTTCGCGAGAGGCTGCAGCCTCGATGCGGCATAAATGGCAAGTCTCCAGACTTGCGTGAGCCGCCAAGAAGCTGGATTTACGGGGTTGTGCAAAAAGGCCGAAAATAGACAGGATTAACAAGATTAACAAGATGTAGCGGCTTGCGCCACAATGGCGTACATATCCTGATAATCTTGTCAATCCTGTCTAACTATACTTTTTTCACAACCCCAGGTTACACCGCATCGCGTCTTGCAGACGCTTGCGAACAACTCAATTTATCGATAAATAAAACATGTCCAGGCAGTTATATCTTAAGCTTCTTCCAGGATTTGCAAGAAACACTCCAACATTTTCCGATACCCAAACTTTTCCTCGACCTGCCGGCGCCCAGCTAAACTTTTCTCCCACCGAAGTTCGGGGTTATCTATACACTCCTTTATGGCTCGTGCCAGGCTCTCCGGGTTTCCAGGCTCTGCCAACCAGCCGTAAGCTCCATCGCCCAAAACCTCCGGTATACCTCCTACATTGGTAGAAACCACAGGAATACCATAGTTCAACCCTTCGATATTAGCCACCCCCAGGCCTTCCCGCAGGGAAGGGATGCACAAAATGTCAGATGCCTGCATTTGCCGGAAGACCTGCTCCTGGCTTTGGTTCCCCAGGAAAGTATATTTAATGTTGTTGGCAGGAAGATAAAGCTTTTCGATTTGCGGCCGCCATTCTGACAAAGGGCCGATGATGATGAGCTCGAAGGAGAGTGGAGCTAACATGGCCAGGGCCTGGATTAGGTATTGAAGCCCCCCGACTCTGTAATCACTTTTGACATGTAGAATTTTCAGGAAGCGCCCGGGTTTCATTTCTCTTTTTTGGATATTCCCTTCCTGAATATCGACGGCTTGATACATCGAAAAAGCTTTTGTTGGACTAGTCCCATAAACTGACAATATTTTCTCCTTCAGGTACTCTGAACAGGCAATGGTTTGGTCGGCACTCCAGGTAGCCAGCGCTTCGGCCGGTTTGTGGAGCAACCTGATCAACCACTTTCGGGACCAGTAAAAGCCCGAGAAGCTGGTACCCAGGTATTCATCGCTGTTGAGCATGCCAACTACTTTTACTTCCTTCGGCATTAACCAGCCGCTCAACATCCCTAAAATGGCATCATTAAAAACCAGGACATCATACGCGTATTCGTTCCTTATTTTCAGAGCTGCCCGGTAATAAGACCACATTCTCAGAAATTTGCCGAGCGCATGGACGGGGCGGGGATAGTCAAGGGTAATTTTATATATTTTGCCTTCAACAGGTTTCTCTATTCCTTCCGTTAATATCCTGACTTCGTTGCCTGGAAAAAGGTGGTCTGTCCGCAAGAGGAACTGGGCGAACTTGGCCGGGCCGTGGGTAACTTGCTGAAAAGTGGGGGTACAGAGTAGAATCTTCATAAGATTTTCAAAACCATCCCTGGCGACCTTGCCAGATGAATCAAAAATACTACCCCTTTGACAAATTTCCTCATTATTCGCACATGGGTATGCCGCCGGACCCAGGGATGGCAGTCCAGGTAGCTACGGATGAAATGAAGCTTGGCTTTCTTCGAAATAGGAGCTTGCAAAACCGGAACCCACCATTTTTTCAACATAATGAAACGGTAATGATTGGCTTCTTTTTGATTGTGAATCCGGTTTTTGTCATGGATTCCTATTTGGGCAACGGGGCTATCGATTTTTCCTGCTGCTAGATTGCAATGCAGGCATAACCGAAGTATCCAATCGGTGTCCTGAGTTTGCCGGAGGGTTTCATCGAAGTAACCGATTTTTTTAACAGCTTCTTTCCTTAAAGTTAAAGCGTCTAAATGAAACCATCCTCCCTCGCCGGTCAAAAAAGTTTCAAACAAATTATTTAAAGACCTGCCATTTTTTATGGTGACCAATGCCGATGATTTGTAATTTAGCCGGTAATTTTCCTTAGCAAAGGAAGAATAAAAATGATGAGCTGCGGCTTCATAAACACCCTCTACGTTCGGATGGCTATTCAGGATATGCTTAGCTGCCGTAAACCTGCCTTCAAGATAGAAGTCATCGGCATCCAAAAAAGCAATATAATCGAAATGTGCTTCTTTTATCCCGAGGTTCCGGCTGGCTCCTGCACCATGATTGCCAGCTTCCGGGTGGTGAAATAGTTTAACTCGCTTAAAGTTGTCGCGCAGTTCTTCACAGATTTGCAGTGATTTATCAGTAGAACCATCTTCCACCAATATTACTTCGCCTGTCTCTCTTTGGTGCAGGGCAGATAAAACAGCTCTCTTTATAAAGGGAGCTGCATTAAAACACGGGATGACAACAGAAACCAGCATTTTTCAGACTTCTACCATAATCACTTTCAAATAATCAATACCTTGGGCCATACAATTCTACAAACCGTTCAAAATGCCATTTAGCAAGGCTGTAAAATACATAAAGTTCTTTATTCCCTCTTTCCTGAGAAAAAGGATTCGCCTCCTGGCCCTTAGCGGCGACGAAGTCCATTGCCCAATATGCAGGGGAAATTATCTGACGTTTCTCCCCTTCGGCCTGGAAAAGCGCCCCAATGCCCTGTGCCCCAATTGCGGTTCGCTGGAGCGGCATAGATTTTTGTGGCTATGCCTTAACAAAAAACAACTGCTTTCCGGCCGGATGCGGATGCTTCATATAGCGCCGGAAGCGATGTTCTTTGCAAAGTTCAGGAACAATAACGACATAGAGTACCACCCTATTGATAAATCCCCCGAAAACTATCCCGAAGGCACCCGGCAAATGGACCTTACGGACCTTCAATACGAAGCCAACTCCTTCGACGGCATCATCTGTAGCCATGTGCTTGAACATATACCCGATGACAAGAAAGCAATGGAGGAACTGTTCCGGGTATTGAAGCCAGGCGGATGGGCCGCCCTGCAGGTGCCCCTGGACGAAAAAAGAGGACAAACTTATGAAGATTGGTCTATTACCACCCCGGAAGAGAGGGAGAAAGCGTTCGGGCAGTGGGATCATGTGCGGGTGTATGGGAGGGATTTTGGGGATAGGCTGCGGGGGGTGGGGTTCGTGGTGACGGTGGAGTCTTCTGAGAGGGAGTTTGGGGGGGATGAGAGGTTTAGGTTTGGACTAGGGAAGGAAAGCATTTTTTCCTGCGAAAAAAAGCCCACTCCTCAAAGGAAACCAAAGCCTTTCCTGGATGTTTTCATTTTCCTTTAAGAGAATATAAGTTCAGCAATTCTTTGAGAAATATTTTATTCCATTTACGAGAAATGAATAAATAAGCAACAGTTCCACAAAAAAACGTAGAAATCGATTCAAAAAACATATTTATGGGCAATAAGCGTAAGAGCACTTTACTTATTCCAAAGGCTAAGGAACTCAATAAAAGAGGCAACAGTATGGCGCATAGAAAATTCTTGAAAGGTACAATAGCAGCTTTTTTCAGTAAAACTTGATAGGCTATGAAAATCATAATACTGTGAAAACCGATCATACACCAAAGTAAAAAAACTATTCCTTTTGCGGCGCCCCAAGTCAAAAACAAGGGAAAAACAAGAAAAGCAACGAGGTTGTAGTAAAAACTTCGATGGACTTGTCCTGTAGCAACAATTAATGTTCCTATTGGGTTTTGAATTGTATATATCATGTAATAAATGCAAAATAGAATAAAAAGACTGTTGTTGACTGGATTCATCCAGTTTTCTGAAAGCAAATAGGGAATCAAAACGTTACTCGAAAGAGCCAAATATATATAAATAGGGAAATTAATTGAAGCAAGGTACAGTATTTGCCTGATATATAAGTTGCCAGCTTTTCCGGAATCCTTCTGTACTCTAGCCAAAACAGGCAGGGACACCCTGGTGACAATTGGATTAATCAGTTGCATAGGGCGTCCAAGCAACCGTTTCAAAACATCGTAAACTCCTAGTATTTCCGCTCCCAACAGCTTGCCTATTATCAAAGTATCAAATTGAGTGTTAATTGTATTGATAATTCGCTCGCCGGTTTGAAACAATCCAAACTTAAGATGCTCTCTTACCTCAGAAACATTCAGATAAATGCTTGGAATAAAGTGCTTTCTACCAACAATCAACATTAATAGCATATTAATTATGGTTCTAGTCACTAATCCTAATACAAGAGCATAAATACCAAAGCCAGCTATTGCAAGGCTTGTCACGACAATAAACGAGAAGGTTGTCACAATAATCTGAATTTTCGAAAGGATTCGAAATTTCATTTCTGCATATAGCATTGCCTGATATAAATGGATAAAACCATTAGTGAAAAAGGCAAATGACGTGATGGCTACAACTAGCGTCAACTCGCCCTCATTAAAGAAAAAAGCAAAGGACGGAGACGCTACAGAGAAGATTACTGTAAGCAAGCAACCGATTATTACATATGACCAATAAAGAGAAGATAATTTATCATGATCTTTTTCTTGCTTATGAATAATGCTGTTACCCAAACCCAAATCAGAGAAAACTCCTCCCAAAGAAAGTATAGTATGGGTCATAGCCATAAGCCCTAAATCTGCTTGCTCAACATACCGCACTACAATTATCAGCTGAAGAATACCAACCATTGTTAAAAATGCCTTCTCGACAATAGACCACCGCAGCCCTCTAAAAGATATTTCCCTTAGGCTCATACTACTCTTTTTTCCCAAAGGCTCACTGAAAGGTTTGTTGGAGATGGATTCCTCTGAAAATAGTCAGCCAAAAATAGAGGAATGACGAGGATATTGTATCCTGCCTTCGGAATTCTATCAGGGAGGAAAGGACGATTTAAAAAATTATATAATGGGAAAATTTTCTTAACATGGAATCCTTTAGATGACAAAATTTGTTCATACATCCCCAGGGGCCTGAACCTCACATGAGGTGCTGGAGAAAAAGCAGACGGAGAATTAAATAAGTCATTACAAATGAACAATCCTCCTTCTTTCAATCCATTAGAAACATTTACAAGAAACCGAATGAATGCTTCTTCATCTACCTGATGATAAATTACATCCCAGGCGTTTATAACATCATAAAGTTTTCCAGGCCAATAGGTGGGCGAACTGAAATCATTATGTTCAAAATGAACCTTTGGATATTTCTTCCTTAATTTACTCACTGCAGTTTGACTAATATCTATGCCCGATATCCTGGCTTCTCTGCTTAAATACCAGTCAATAAAAAAACCTGTGCCTGTTCCCACATCAAGCACAATCTTATCGTGCAAGTTTTCTCTCCTTAACACCTGAGATAAAACCACTTCCTTTCTTTTGTAAAGCCAGTAGTTATAAAACTGCCCAAATGCCTGGTGCCCAACGCCTCTTAAATTAAAATTCCTTGAAAGCCTTTTTTCCCAGTAATACTCAGGGTTATACATAAACAAAAATTAAAATATCTCTTTGATGGCAAAACTCGGATTTGAATTTAACTCCATAGTTAAATAAATGATTTCCCAATCGTATTTCACACAGAACTCATACACAGATTCTATAACCCCATACCTGACCATACCTGACCAATTGCCTTTTATAAAATCATGCCCTGCTATGAATCCACCTTTCCGGACTTTCTTCCTGTAAAGTTCCAGCTCCGCCAAAGTCGTGTGGTAAGAGTGATCCGTATCGATATAAACCCAGTCAAAATAAGAATCCGGAAATAATTCTCCAACCTTAAGGGAATGACCTGTATGAATTTCCACCCTTCCGTTCTCAACTTCTTTCTGTAAGGTCCTTTCCAATTTTCTTCTTAAGTTTATAGAGTACCTTTCACTGTCCCAGGTATCTATCAGGTGTAATTTCTCAGGGAGTGCCTGCTTAGAAATAACCTGGCTAAAATTTCCATCCGCAACCCCTAGCTCGGCCACTATTCCTCCTTTTGGAAGTAGTCCGGCTAATGAATTCCTATTGGTAACTGCCTTAAGGTTTTTTATATGTTTTTCCGACAGTTCATACTTTGGGAGAGTTTCTTCGATTTCTGCTAACTTCAGGATATAATTTTCTTTAATCTTTCTGTTAACGAAATAACGAAGATATTTTGGGGTTAAGAATTTTATCAGGTCATGGAATATCATAAAAAATTGAGTTTCAAACAAAATTCAACTTAATGAAAAATTTAAGAGTACTCATTTTCACAGAATCATTTGCACCTCATACGCAGACGTTTGTATACAATGACGCAGTTGGTTTAAGCAAAAACAATCAGGTAATGGTAGCCTGTCTTGAACGCCAAAATACAGAAAAGTTCCCTTTTGAAAATGTAAAAGTGCTAGAGTATAAAAGAAACTGGCTAAGTCAGAAACTATGGAGCAGGCTATATTTATATGACCTGAAAATGAGCTATAAAAACCGAAAGTTTACCAAACAGCTATCGTTTATAACTCAAACATTCAAGCCGGATATTATCCACTGCCACTTTGGACCAGAATCCTTGATGATATTCGACAACCTCGAAGGATTGAACATACCTGTAATTGTGAACCTTCATGGCTATGACGCATCATCACTGGTCCAAAAATCAAAAATATATTCACATCGGCTAAAAAAACTTTTCCAGGCTTCAAATATCTTCCCTACTGCTACTTCTAAATCTTTATTAGACCACCTCAATACAAAAGGTATTATCTCTGAAAACAGCCGACCGATTTATTCAGGAGTAGATACTGAATTCTTCAAAAGGGTTCAACCACAACCTAAAGGAGTTCCCTTTATTTTTCTACAAGTAGCCGGACTTCGAGAGAAAAAGGGGCATATTTACACTTTGAAGGCATTTAAAAAATTTTTAAGCGTATGTGGTAAAGATTCCTCTGTGCTGATCTTTGTTGGGAGCGGTGAGAGAGAACCAGAATTGAAATCCTTATGTGAAAAGCTCGGGATAAAATCTCAGGTGTTTTTTGAAGGTTGGGCTTCTCCTGAGCAAGTTAAGTTATATATGGAAAAAGCAAACTGCTTCATTCACCCCAGCATCACTCCTTTTAGCGGAGATATGGAAAGTACTACAATAGCGATTATGGAAGCCATGTCCATGGAGCTACCAATAATCGCTACATATCACTCTGGCATACCAGAGATTGTTGAAAATGAAAAACATGGAATACTTGTGGAAGAAAAAAATGTCAGCCAATATGTTAGCGCTATGCAACGCATTCTAGATTGGGAGCTTCAGCCGCAGAATCGTCAGCAAATAATTGATAATTTTAGTCAAAAAAAACGAATAAAGGAACTCCAGGCATTCTACGAATATGCTATCGAAAAAATAAACCCTTAGAAAAAATGGTTGCAAGCCTCATCGAACCAGAACCATCTTCCCCCAGCCATTGGTAAAGTATCTGTCTATTCCCTGATCCTCAATTTCCGAAAAGGATTTATACTCTTTGCCATCTATATCTGTAGCAATAATTCTATATAAATAAATCCCATTAGCAAGCCTGTCTCCATACTCATCGGTGCCATCCCATGCATAATCCGTTCGATGAGTCCCTACTTTTAATATCCCGAGTTCTTCTTGGGTGATTTCACGTACGATTCGTCCCGAAACAGTAGAAATTTGTATCTTGAATTCGGCCGGAGGCTCACCAGTTAAAGTATATACGAATTGAGTAGAGGTTGAAAACGGATTAGGATAGTTTAGAATGTTGGATATGGTGTTTTCCTGAACAACCTTAAAATTAACCTCATAAGCTAAAGCCCCTGCTAAATTGTTGGCCGCATCCCTACCTCTTACTTCGAGCCTATATTCTCCATCTTGTTCGAATTCAGCATGATAAACGAAAGTGGCTTTGTTTTTATCTCCGTTAGTTGCAGGGATAAAACTCACATTTGGGTTATCAAAAAAGACAGGTTGAATGCTGCCATCAGGAAGCCGAAACGTAATGTCGAAAAAATTCGTATCACTAAGAATAAAGTACGGGTTTTCATCCCATATCATGACAGTGATTATTGAGTTTGCCGACACGATGCTTTCATCAACAATGTGTGTGCCATCAAAAGTAACATCAAGCACGGGGGCTTTTTGATCCCCTGTCACAGTTAGTTCACTTACCAAGGAATTATTGAAAAAATGTCTCTCTATTACCATAGTATCCGGATTAAGTTGCCCTACTAACAGATATTTTCCGGGAGGAATCTGTTTGGTGTTCAACGAAAAATCAACAATTTTTTCTTCCCTATCCAACCAAATCTGTACATCCATTTCGAAAACACTTTCCTGTGAAGCCAGGTCAACACCAAAAACTTTAACCTTTAGGGAATCTTTGCCCCCTGAAATGTTGCTTACTAAAAATCTGAGGTTTAAAACCTCTCCCTGTTGAACAGTATCTTTATGTATTTTTTCACCAATTACAGTGGTTAGAGCATAATCTTCTACCGGATCAAAAAACACTCCCCAGTTTGACAAGGGGGCAAGTGTCCTTTGAATCTCATCTTCAGCGAAATATTTAAACTGCAAATAAGGATGAACTCGAGCATCTGCCGATGACACATCCAGGCTATTAATATTCGATTGAACTTTAAACAGCGTATCTGTGACAACTAATGAACTGTTTAATCCTAGTATTTCAACCCCAACCGAATCTTCTCCTACAATGAACCTATCCCTATTATACTGTAAGTAAGCCTGATTCCAGCTTTCCGCAGGACCTATGACCGTACTTAACATAGAGCCTTCTGAAAAATACCTTGGCATTTGCATATTGACAATAGCACTTCCATAAATATCTGGAGCGATTGATTCATCAAGCACTCCTTTGCCTTTCTGATAGACGATTGAGTAAGGTACTGATCCCTGAGTAATCAACCAACGAATTAATTGTGCGCCTTCGTTCTCCAGTACCTGAAAAAGGTTATAAGGATGAGAAACAGAATCGATTGCCCATTCATCTGGCTTAAAATCCGCATTTATTCCATTCTGAACTGTAAAGACAAATACATAGTAATCATTAGGAATCACTTCTGTGAGTAGTTTTATTAAAGCTTGCCTGCCTTCTTCAGTGGAAGTATTATAAGAAAAGGTTGAGCGGTTGGCCGGATCCTCACTACCATATTCATTTCCCATGGTATTCCGCCAATAAGAAGTTGTCCGAGGTTCTCCAACTATAACCGATACTCCTTCTGGCATATACAACCACGGCCGAACAGAACCAGCCGGACCATCTGTATTATAACTGAAAAATGGAGATTGTTCGGGATTAACTCCATAAACTCGATTACTCATAGTCATTTCCAACTTTTTGGAAGAAAAATCCAGTTGCCTGCTTACTTCTGGAAATTCAGTTTGAAATAACTCATTCTCCCTAAACTGCCAATACCCCCCCTGCCCCCACCCCTCCGGGCTCCCCTCAATATACGTAAACGAACTCCCCTCCCACGCATACCCCACTGCCGCCTCCGTGCTATCCGGGCTGATGCGCCAGAAGTAAGCCGTGCTGTCCTGCCAGGGCAGGGTGGGCGACCATTTGATGACGCCGCCCCGTTGGGTGATGGCCGTGCGTTGTTTCAGCGGGCTGTCGAACAGGGCGGTGGTGTCGATCTCCAGGATGTAGGTGCGTTCCGGGGCGAGGGCGTCGGTGGTGGAGGCTTTGAGGGTGACGGGGGTTTCGCCCACCAGCGCAAAGTCGGGCGGGTAGACGGGGCGGGCGGTGTTGTCGACGATGAAGAGCGCAGCGCCCGGCTCGCCGTTGGAGCGTACCAGCTCGTTGTTCAGCTCGGCGGCCGGCAGGGGCAGTTCGGCCACTTCGCTGTCGGCGTCCAGGCGGATAAAAAAAGTGTTCAGGCCGACGGACTGCTTGCCGCGCACGGGGATGCGGTAGGCGTAGGTGCGGCGGAAGGCCGGCGCAGCCACCGTATCTCTGAGTACTTCTATGGTATTTCCCCCCGGAAACTGCTGCCGGACCTCCAGCGTAAAGGTATCCTTGTCGTTCCGCCCCAGGTTGAGGGCGTCGAAGGACAGGCGGAAGCTGTCCTGCTGGGCGGTGACCACCCGCGGCTCGAACCTGACCGAGGCGGGGTCCACCACGAAGTCGGGCCCGGGGGCGGGATGCAGGCGGATGGCCGGGTCGCCGTGCAGGGTGAACTGCTCCACCAGGGTGGCCGTGCCGATGAACGGGTTCTGGTCGAATTCGGCCAGGGTGGCTACCAGGGCGTCGCCGATGCCCTGGCCGTAGTGGCTGCCGCCCAGGTGGCCGTAGTAGCTGCGGGCGAAAGCGCCGAGGGAGGAGAGGAAGCCCACGCCCCGCGAGGCGCCGAAGGCCACCGCCGCCCGGTTCTCGTAGAAGGTGAAGCGCTCGCCGATGCTCTCGCCGCTGGTGAAGATGTTGCCGGAGTAGCAGCCCAGCGACAGCATCAGCGGGTATTTGGCGTAGTTGCTGTAGTTGTCGGGGTTGTCGATGTTGAAGTCGAAAGTGCCGGGGCTGCTGTGGCCCATAAAGGTGATCAGGCTGCTGCCCTGGTTGATGGCGCCGAAGATTTGCTCGGAGAGGGAGGTCTGTATGGGGTCGGTGCTGGTCTTGTAGAAGCCGCGGACCGAAGCGCCGAAGGCGTTGTTTTCCAGGTCGCGCCCCATGCTTTCCAGGATGGAGCGGATGGACGCCTGCTCGCTGGGGCTGCCGCCGCCGCCCAGGTGTACCACCTGCTTCATCCAGGCCCGGTCGGCTATCGTCTGCGGGTTGTCGCGGTTGGCTTCCACGGCCCGCACCTTGTCCAGGTAAATCCTGACCTGCCGCCCGCTGGTGGCCGCCAGGCGGCCGACGGGCACGACAGGCACGCTGGTATAGTTATCGGACAGCAGCAGGTTGTCGCTGGCCGGGAAGCCGAAGCTGGACACGAGCATGCGCCCCTCGGCGACGGCCGGTGCCAGGGCGGCGGCGGTCCGGACGGCCTGGTATTCCTGCCCCTTGCCGATGATGAAGCAGTAGCGCAGGGCGGGCCAGTGTTTTGCGGCGTAGTGGGCAAAGTTGCGGATAGACAAGGGATGGCGGTTCAGGCCGTAGGCAAACTGGTCGTACAGCTGCTGCACTTCTGCTACCGCGACGGAGTGGCCGCCGCCGGCTTCGCTGCGCCGGTAGTCGGCGTACTCCTGCACGTAGTTGTTGCCCTGCCCGTCGTCGTACAGTTGCTCGTTGGAGACGATGAGAAAATCGGCGTTCGTATTTTTATAATCAATAAAGCTTACCGGTTCGAGGGCGGAGACGGCATTGAAGGCCCGGGCCGCCACCAGCTGCCGCTCGCCGGCAGCGGCGGGCAGTTTGGCTTTCCAGAGGGCGCCGTCCGGTTGCATCTCCAGCCGCTGGCCGTTGCTCCGGTCGATCAGCACGGCGGGCGCGCCGCCGGTTAGGCCTTCCAGCTCCAGGTAGCGGGTGCCGGTGGCGGCAGGCAGGCCGAAAGCGGAAAAGCTTGCGCCGCCCAGGGCAGGCAGGCGCGGGTAGCGCAGGCGGGCCCCCGCCACGGCGTAGCGGTCGTTGTTGTTCAGGCCTCTCACTTCGACGGCCACCGCGTCGCCCAGCCCGGCGGCCGGCCTTTGGAACTCGTATTTTTTAAGGGCTGCCCCCGCAAATTGCCCGGCAGCCAGCAACTCCCCATCCACGCGCACTTCCAGGGAATGGCCGGCCGTATTGTCGTTGGAAACCATGCGCAATTCGAGCTGGGCTGCCGACCCGGCGGCGTACACTCCCGGGCAGCTCACCGAAAAGGAACGGCTAACCTCCGGAGGGCTGGCAAACCCTTCGCCCTCGAACCGGGAACGGTAGATTTCAACCGAACTGGTTTGCCCGTTGCCCAAATTCTGGATAATTACAACGTACTGCTTGGCTGCCCGGTTGGTAAAGAAAAATTCACTCTCCCCCCACACCCACGCCTCCTTCGCCGGCAGGTTCGTCAGGTCATTCTCCACCGCCTCGTACCGCCGGGTAGGTTCCCCTGCTTCCACCCACGTCAGGAAGTAAGCCGCCGTGTCCGTAAACAGGCTGTACCAGGGGTTGAGCAGTTCCTCGTCCGGGTTGCGGAACAGGTGGCGGTCCAGCTCCGAGCGGTTCTTCTCGCCATAGAACTCGATGAAGCCGCCGGGGCCCAGCGGGCCGGGCTGGCTGACGTAGAGGGGCTGCTCTTCGCCCAGGTGCCAGAGCTGGTAGCGGCTGCCGTCGATCCCGCTCACGGGCAGGCCGCCGGCTGCCAGCGTTTCGTAGGGGATGCGGTAGAGGCCGTCTTCGGCCACCATTATCTTAAAGTACTGCTGGCCGTAGCGGATCCACTCGTTGCCGTAGAGGGTGTCTGCGCCGTTCCACATCTGGGCGCGGGCCAGAGAAAGGGAGGTGAAGGATAAAAGGAAGAAGAGTATTAGCCGCCTCATAGTTTGGGACATGTTCGTTTGGGATTACCTGCCGCCAAAGATAAGCATCTTCGGGGCGAATGTAAAGAGGGAGAAGGGAAGGTTTTTCGGTGTTTCGGTTTTAAGGTGTTGCGGCCCCAACCACCACATCACCACATCATCCTATTTTCCAGCAAATTATGCAGAAACGCCGTAACTTCTCAATGTATTGCAATGAAACCTGTCGTCCTTACCACATAGTGGCCCCTTTGGGGCAGGACTTAACACAACGCTGATCCTATTCCAGGGCCTCGCGGCCCTGGCAACGGGCTATTGTCCCTGCGGGACAAGCAGGGAAATGAGATTTATTGAGAAGTTACGAAACACCGGCCCCGGCGGCGCCGGCACGGCTGCCCGCTCCTCCGGCGTCTGTGATACTATTTTCTCAGCCGGTAAACAGTATTTCTCTTGTCGCCTGCTTTTTCAAACAAACCCAGTTCAATCCCCTTTTTCAGGTCTCTGCTGGCGGTTGCTGTCGACAGGTCTTTGAAAATGCCCATATAGTCTTTCCGGGTAAACGGCGCCTTGTTGAGAGACACAAAATATTCCAACCGGTCTTCGGCCGACAAGGTCCGGTTGCTGAAATCCAGCAGTTGCTCCAGGGATTCATCGATCACTTTCAACATGTATTCAATAAAAACAGTCGATTTGCCGGCTTTGTCGCTTTGCGACAAAACCTCGTAATATTCTTTCTGGGTTTGGCTGATTAACGACTCGAACGGCAGGTATTCAAATACCGGATATGTTTAAAAAGCTGGCTTTTACCGCTCCCAGCTTTTCAGAGATAGAGGTAACCCGCTTTAAAATCGTGGCAGTTATTTCGTAAGGAGGCCTCACTGATACTATCATTTGATACTATCAAATATAGCATCTTTTGTTGAATTTCGCAATCCTCAGGAGTCCCTACCCCAAAACCCTATTATCCAGCAAATTATGCGGAAACGCCGGCCCCGGCGCTGCCGGCACGGCTGCCCGCTCCTCCGGCGTCCGGGCGCGGTGGCGCTGCAGCTCCAGGCGCAGGCTTTGCTCGCCCATGCGCATCGCCCAGTGGTGGTTGGCGGAAAAGGCGGGCCACAGCACGGGGGTGAGCAATTTCAGCAGGGGTTTGGCGGCAGTGATCTGCCAGTCGTAGACCACGTCGCAGCGGCCCGGCCCGGCGGGCTTGAACTCCCAAACGCCCCGCCCTAGTGCGCCGGGAACGAAGTTATTGATCAATAATTTGAGGCTATTTTTCGGCCAGGCAAGGCGCGACGACCGCCCATAGCTGAAGCTACGGAAGGAAGGAGCAACGCAGCCTGGGCGAAAAAGAGCCCAAAGAATTGTTTAAGAATTTCGTTCCCGGCGCACTAAAAAGTCGCCAAAAGCTTCCAGCGAGAAGCCGTTCGGGAAATCCGCCTCCGTGACCCGGAACTTCCAGCGCAGGGTGTAGGGCAGCCAGCCTTTGGTATACAGCTCCACCACTTTGCCCACGCCACCCGGCCGCCCTTTTTCCAGGACGCGCACGTCGAGGTAGACGCTGGGCCACCAGCGGGCCAGGCCGTCTACGTCTTCCAGGATGCGGTATACTTCTTCGCAGCTGGCTTCCATTTGCCAGCGGGTGATGAAATGGTAGGCGCTCATAATGATCCTATTATCAAAACTACCCGGACAGAGCTAAACGCTTTGTGCTGTTCGTGAGGGACTATGTCCCGATACGTCTAAATCAGCAAGTCTCCAGACTTGCGTAACTAAAAAACCACAAGTTTGGAGACTTGCAAGTTATACTGCATCGGGTCTCAGACCCGGGACTGTTCAGGACGCTGTGTCTTCCCGCCTGCCTGCCCACCTGGCAGTAATGGCAGGCAGGCTGTGCCGCAGGCCGGCAGGTTACTCAAACCGCGGAGCACGCAGAGAAACGCGGAGATGCCACAGCGTATTCGCTTGACAGCGAATACGCTGTGTTCCTCTGCGGCCTCATATGTTTGTAAAACCGCAGGGAGCGCAGAGAAGAGTATCGTAGCTCCGCCGCGCAAGTAACTTCCTGCCATGCGGTCTTTCCTCTGCGGCCCTCTGCGGACCCTGCGGTTAAAAAAACACAGGAGGCGCAGAGCGCCGCAGGGAGAGGCAGCGTACCTCAGCGGTTCAAAACTTGGGGGCGGACACACATTCCTGAACAATCTCTCAGACCCTCGCAAACGATGTTTTTTAGTGATTTCCCCTATTTACGAACCAATTGCAAATCCGGATTTGACCTTCCCTCATTTTTTTAAATTCTATCCCTATCTTCACCCAAAACACGCAATATGGCATACCCACTCCCGAAAAAGCGCCCCCCCTTCCGCTCCCCCCAGCAATATAACCTTCCATCCCCGCCCCCGCCTTGCCAACAATATAACCTTCCATCCCCGCCTCCATCTTACCAACAATATAACCATCCATCCCCGCCCCCGCCTTGCCAACAATATAACCATCCATCCCCGCCCCCATCTTGCCAACAATATAACCTTCCTAATGCCCCACACATTTACACTTTCACACTTTTACACTTTTACACATTCCTCTTCCTCCTCCTCCCCCTCCTCCTCCCCCCCCAAACCACTGCCCCCGACCCCGAACTGGCCCTCTACGAAAAGCGCCTCCTGCAGACCACGGACGGCCAGCTCCTCCCCTACCGCATCCTCTTCCCCGAAGGATACGAACGCGGCAAGCGCTACCCGCTGGTGCTCTTCCTGCACGCCGCCGGCGAACGGGGGCGCGACAACGAGGCCCAGCTCGCCCACGGCGCCCGCCTGTTCCTCGGCAAGAAAACCCGGAAGGACTATCCCGCCATCGTCGTCTTCCCCCAGTGCGCGCCCGACGAATACTGGACGCCCCTCAGCCCCGAAGGCAAAAACTGGAACTTCCCCTTCAACGCCACGCCCCAGCCCTCCCTGCAGCGGGTGATCGAGCTGCTCGCCGAGCTGGAAAAAAAGGAGGCCATCGACAAACAAAGAATATACCTGATGGGCCTGTCGATGGGCGGCTTTGCCGCTTTCGAGCTGCTGGCCCGCTTCCCCAAACGCTTCGCCGCCGCCGTGTCCGTCGCCGGAGGCGGCAACCCGCTGCTGGCGCCCCTCTACGGCAGCAACGCCAACCTGTGGATTTTCCACGGCGCCCGCGACAACGTGGTGCCCCCGGCCTACTCCCGCCAGATGAACGAGGCGCTGGCCCAGCTGGGCGCCAACGTGCGCTATACCGAATACCCGGAAGAAAAACACGAAAGCTGGAATGCAGCCTTTGCCGAGGAGGGCCTCCTGCCCTGGCTGTTCGCCAACCGCCTGTTCAGCAAGGGGCGCTACAAACGGGCCCTGTTCAGCAAGGTGCAGAAAGATACCTACCCGTACAGCGATAAAAACGGCGTGGTGCTCGAACTGGACGTCTACCGCCCGCAGGGCGACGCCGCCCGCAACCGGGCCGCCCTGCTCTACGTCCACGGCGGCGGCTTCTCCGGCGGGCGGCGCGACGAACCCGTCCACGTGCAGTTTGCCGAAAAGCTGGCCCGCATGGGCTTCGTCGTCGCCTCCATGTCGTACCGCCTTACCATGAAGGGGCAGTCCTTCAGCTGCGACCAGCCTGCCGCCAATAAGATCAAAACCTTTCAGGCTGCCGTGCAGGACATCCGCGAGGCCACCAACTACCTGCTCGACAACCGCGAAAAGCTGGGCATCGACCCCGACAAGCTGGTGCTGGCCGGCAGCAGCGCCGGCGCCGAAGCGGCCGTCCACGCCGTTTTCTGGCAGGACAAAGACCTGCCGCCGGGCAGCCCCAAGCTGCCCGGCCGGTTCCGCTACGCCGGGCTGATCAGCCTGGCAGGCGCCATCGTCGACACCAGCCTCATCACCCCAACACGAGCAGTGCCTACCCTGCTCTTCCACGGCACCTGTGATCCCCTCATCCCCTACGCCAGCGCCTCCCACCACTTCTGCCAGCCCGGCGACCCCGGCTTCCTGCCGCTCCATGGGCCCTACTCCATCGCCCGGCGCCTGCGCAATATCGGCAGGCCCTTCTTCCTGGCCACTTCCTGCAACGGCCAGCACGAATGGAACAGCCTGCCCCTATCGGATTATACGGACGACATCCTCAGTTTCCTCAATGAGGATGTGCTGGGCGGGAAGTTCCGGCAGCTTCACCTGCGATATACCCAGGAAGGAAAGTGCGAAAAGGGGTTTGATACTGTGGAGTGCACGGGGGTCCGGCCGTGAAAGGCACCCCCCAGCTCCCCAAATCAAACATCCCAAATCCCATACGCTGCCCTATCTTCCCCGGCTAACCTATGAGCTGGGATAAATGTGCGACGTTTGATTTTTGATGTGGCCATACTGCCGCCGAGCTGAGTTCTTCGCCGGCAGCCCGGTGAACTCACCCCCCGCTAAGCGGAAGCCAGGCGCCCCCTCTCTTGTGTTGCTTGCAATCAAAGGCAAGAGAGGGGGCAGGGCAACTTGCCCTGGAAGCCTGGCATCATCCAAACACCTGCTCCATCAACCCCTCCAGATACCCCTGATCCACCTCATCAAACGACCCCTCCAGGGTGCTGTCCACATCGAAAACGGCGATGAGTTCGCCGGCAGGGTTGAAGACGGGCACGACAATCTCCGAGCGGGAGTTGGGGTCGCAGGCGATGTGCTCGGCGCCCGGCACCAGGGCATGGGTGTCGGGCACGATTTGTGTCTTCCGCTCCCGCGCCGCCTGCCCGCAGACGCCCCGCGAGAAGTCGATGTGCAGGCAGCCCAGCGTACCCTGGTAAGGGCCCACCGAGAGGCGCTCCGGGCCGCTCACCTGGTAGAAGCCCACCCAGTAATAATAGGGCAGGTAGGTCTTCAGCAGGCAGTTGATGGTGGCCATCTTCAGGATGAGATCCGGCTCTCCTTCCAGGTTGGCGGAAATGGCGGCCAGGGCCTGCTCGTAGGCGGCCCGCTTCTCCGCCGCACTCAGGTTGACGGAGGGCTTGATGAAGTAGGGCATGTCGGCGGTTGCGCTCATGGTTGAATGAATTGTGTAAATGTGTAAATGTGTAAACGTGTAAATGTGTAAGGGTTCGTATGTGCGGCGCTCAGAGTGCCTTCTTTTACACTTTTATACCCTTCCACATTTACACAGCTCCCCCTTAGTGTATTTTCCACATTAATTCCTACCTCCTCCCGCGAAATAACCCTATTTTTGCTCCCTGACCAAATTCTGTCATCTAATGATTGGAGAAATGAGAGACAACCAGATAAAGTTGAAGCGTATCTTTATTGAATCCAAACTGCCCAAAGAGCTGGCCCCGCTCCACGAGCTGGCCAACAACCTGTGGTGGTCCTGGAATAAAGATGCCATCGAGCTGTTCCGGTCCATCGACCCGGGCAACTGGAAGCACAACAACTACAACCCTATAGCGGTTCTCGACAATATCAACGTGGACAAGGCCAACCGGCTGCTGGCCGACGAGGCCTTCATGGGCCGCCTCCGCTCGGTGGACAAGGCCTTCCGGGCCTACTTAAAGGAAAAGCCGGCGGCCGGCTCTCCCCAGATCGCCTATTTCAGCATGGAGTACGGGCTGCACATCTCGCTGCGCCTCTACTCCGGCGGGCTGGGCGTACTGGCGGGCGACTACATCAAGGAGGCCAGCGACGACAACGCCAACCTGGCGGCTGTCGGGCTGCTTTACCGCTACGGCTATTTCCAGCAGGCCATCTCCCTGCACGGCGACCAGATCAACAACTTCCCGCCCCAGCAGTTCACCAAGCTGCCGCTGGCACCCGTACGCGACGACAGCGGGGAGTGGCTCAAGGTGAGCGTCAGCCTCAAAGGGCAGACGGCCTACGCCAAGGTGTGGGTGCTCCAGGTGGGCCGCGTGCCCCTCTACCTGCTCGATACCGACATCGACGAGAACAGCCCCGAAGACCGCAGCCTCACCCACCAGCTCTACGGGGGCGACAACGAACACCGCCTGCGGCAGGAAATCCTGCTCGGCATCGGCGGCGTCCGCGCCCTCAAAGCGATGGGCATCGACGCCGATATATACCATTGCAATGAAGGACATGCTGCCTTCCTCAACGTCGAAAGGCTCCAGGACTACGTCCAGGAACAACAGCTATCGTTCAACGAAGCGCTGGAGGTGGTGCGCGCCACCAGCCTGTTCACCACCCATACGCCGGTGCCGGCCGGCCACGACTACTTCCACGAAGGGCTCCTCCGGCCTTACCTCCACAACTATGCCGACACCCTCGGCATCAGCTGGGAGCAGTTCGTCGCCCTCGGCAAGATCAACCCGGCCGACCACCACGAGCTGTTCTCCATGAGCCACCTGGCCATGCGGCTCTCCCAGGAGGTCAACGGCGTCAGCCGCCTCCACGGCGCCGTCTCCCAGAAGATGTTCAACGTCCTCTACCCGGGCTACAACCCCGAAGAGCTCCACATCGGCTACGTGACCAACTCCGTGCACTACCCGACCTGGATCGCCCACGAATGGAATGAGCTGTACGCCAAAACCTTCGGCAAAGGCTTCCTCCGCGACCAGTCCAACAAGGAATACTGGCGCAAAATCCACAACGTCGGCGACGAAGAGATCATGGCCATCCGCCGCCTCCAGAAAAAGCGCCTGCTGGATTACATCAAGGCCACCCTCCAGGATGACCTCACCCGCCGGGGCGAAAACCCGCGCAACATCTTCGAAGTGATCAACGCCATTGAAGACGACGCGCTCATCCTCGGCTTCGCCCGCCGATTCGCTACCTACAAGCGGGCGCACCTCCTGTTCACCAACCTGGAGCGCCTCTCCGAGATCGTCAACGAAGAAGGGCGGCCCGTCCTCTTCCTCTTTGCCGGCAAGGCCCACCCCGCCGACCAGGGCGGGCAGGACCTCATCAAGCACATCATCCACGTCTCCAAACGGCCGGAATTCATCGGCAGGGTCATCTTCCTGGAAAATTACAACATGGAAATGGCCAAGCTGCTGGTCCGCGGCGTCGACATCTGGCTCAATACCCCAACCCGGCCCAAGGAGGCCTCCGGCACCAGCGGCATGAAAGCCGCCCTCAACGGCGTGATGAACTTCAGCGTGCTCGACGGCTGGTGGGCCGAAGGCTACCGCCCCGACGCCGGATGGGCCCTGCCCCTGGAGCGCACCTACGACGACCAGAGCCTGCAGAACGAACTGGACGCCGAAACCATCTACAACATCCTCGAACACGAGATCATCCCCACCTACTTCGACCAAAACGAGCAGGGCGTTTCTCCTAAATGGGTTAGCTATATCAAGAACATCATCGCCGAAGTAGCGCCGGATTTTACCATGAAACGCATGCTCGACGATTACTACGAGCGGTTCTATAGCAAACTCTACGAGCGCGGCCGCGCCATGAAGGCCAAAAAATTTCGCCAGGCCAGCCAGATGGCTGCCTGGAAAGCCCACATCATGGAACGCTGGAACGAGATCGAAATGGTGGAGGCCGACATCTTCGACACCGACAACTTCGCCTTGCCGGTCGGCAAGCCCTTTACCGCCACCATCAAGCTGCACCTCGACGGCATCGAGGCCGAACACGTGGGCGTCGAAGTGGCCTTCTTCAGGCGGCTGAACGAAGAGGAAGTCGAACTCCAGGTCCGAGAGGAACTGAAACTCAAAGGCGTCAGCAACAACATCGCCACCTACACCTGCCAGGTCGACCCCGAACTGGCCGGCGTCTTCGAATACGGCTTCCGGGTGTATCCCCGGCACAATTTGCTGGCGCATCGCCAGGACCTGGCGCTGGTGAAATGGCTGTAGCCCGGGCCGCAATCGTGCCGCGATCATCCCTGATCGCAGGGCCAGTACGTCAGAAATGAAGTCTGATTATTTGGCGTTCGATGCTCATTTGCTGTGAACTCCGGACTGCGAATACCAGCCAACGCTTCTCTTCGGCAGAAAAAACCGGCAGCCAGGACATTAACCTTGGTAATTGGGATGAATCAAACGAAGCGGCACGAGGGCACGCCCGGCTGCCGGGAAAGTATGGGATGAAAGTTGACAGGGCTCCAAAAACTTACAGGTTTATACCCCGTCAAAAGAAAACGTTACATCCTCATCAAAAAAAGCTTGTCGAAGTCTCCAGACTTCGACAACAGCCTGACGTTTGCCAAAGTCTCCAGACTTCGACAACAGCCTGACGTTTGCCAAAGTCTCCAGACTTCGACAACAGCCTGACGTTTGCCGAAGTCTCCAGACTTCGATAACTTTACCCCCGCGCCTTCTCACGAGGCGTTTTTTGCACAAAAAATGTTCACAATTCGTAACGCCAACTTAAATCAGGCTCATTAATGAGTAAATATCCGGATGACGACCGCAGGCTGCAACTCCTGGCCACCGACGACGGGAAGGCCTGGAAAGAACTATACGATGAACTGCGCAGCCCCTTTCGGCTCTTTTTCGTCAAATACGGCGCACTGGAACCGCCGGCTGCCCTGGAGCTGTACCAGGAAGCCATGGTAGCCCTTCACCGGAACATCATTTCCGGCAGGCTGCAGGCTCCGCTGGCCAGCGCTTTGAAGACGTATCTCTTCGGGATCGGCAAAGTGCTGGTGAAGAAGAAAGGCGCAGGCGATAAAAACTGGGACGACGACATCCCGGAGGTGCCCGTGGCGCCGGAGGTGGAAAGCCGGGAAGAGCAAAAGGCCAAAGCCGAACTGGCGCGGCGCCTGCTCGCCCAGGTGGACGGCCCCTGCCGCCAGGTCCTGGAGCTGGCCTACCTGCGCGGCTTCGTCATGGAGGCCATCGCCGAGGAGCTGGGCCTGCCTTCCGCCGGCGCCGCCCGCAAACGAAAACACGATTGCCTGAAAAAACTGCGTGAATTATTGTAAAGCACAACAAAATGACCCTTAAAAAATAAAACGAAATGCCGTCAGAATTCTACGATATCGATAGCCTGGAACGCTACCTCACCCGCCGGATGGCGGAAGAGGAACGCGCCGTGTTCGAGGGCCGCCTGCAGCAGGAAGAGGGCCTGCGCCGGGAACTGGCGGCCTACCGGCCCCTGCTCGAAAGCTTCCGTGCCCTGCGTGCCGAGGACTTTCGCCGGCAGATGCAATCCTGGGAAGAACAATGGGTACAGGCCGGTACCGACGAAACCGAACTCATCGAATGGTACCTCGATGGCGAACTGCCCGGCCCGGCCCGCCGCCGGGTTGAACAACGCATGGCCGAAGACGAGGCCTTCGCCCGCGAAGTGGCCGCCTACCGGCAGTTGCGCGAGGGCTTCGACGCCGCCCGGACGGAAGATTTCCGCACCAAACTGGAAGGATGGGAAAAGGACAGGCCCGCAAGGACGGCCCGCCTGTGGCCCCGGCTCGCCGCCGCCGCCGCCGTCCTCCTGCTCATCGGCCTGGGCTTCAACTGGTATGTGCAGGCGAACTTCTCAGCCGAAGCCATCGCCGAAGCTTACTACCAGCCGCCGCCCGGCGGCGCCACCATGGGCGAGGGCCCCGATCGGCAGGAAGCCGTCAGCCAGCGCTTCGAGGCCGCAAACCGGCGGTTCAAAGAAGGGCAATACCCTGAAGCTTTCCGGGCATTCGACGCCCTGCTGGCCGAACTGCCCGCCGCCCCCATCGACGAACTGACCCGCACCTTCTACCGCGAAAACAGCGAGTGGAGCCGCCTGCTCGCCGCCCTTGGAATGGACGCAGGCCAAAGCCCGGCACAACCGCCTGCCTTCGGCCTCCGGGCGGAAGCCCGGCGCATCGCCGCTACCGAAGGGCACGAGTTTCAGGAACCGGCCCGGGCTTTGCTGCGCAAGCTGGATTCCCCCCTGTACCAATGGGCAAATTGACGCTCGTCGAACGCTTGTCGAAGTCTCCAGACTTCGACAAGGACTTCGACACGACAACAACTAACTCACCAGATTTCGATGAACAGCTGTCGGTGCCGACTGCTCACTAACGCTCGTCGAAGCCTCCAGACTTCGACACAACAAGCCCCGCCAAAGCAAGAACCCAAGCAACAACACCAGCAACAGCGCTCCCCCCCCCATTGCCAGCTTCGCCCACCACGGCCCGTACACCGGCCGCATGTTGCCAATGGGTATGAAGGCGGCCCAGTAAGCGGGGTGCGACTGCCAGCTGCCGCCCAGTTCTACCTGCCGGAGTTTGGCCAGGCGCAGGGCTTCCGATTTGGAGTATCCTTGTTTCAGAAAACCGTAGTAGGCTTCCATCAGCCGGCTATTGGCCTCGTCGTTGATGCTCCAGAGCGTGGTGACCACGCTGCTGGCGCCGGCGTAGAGGAAGCTCCGCGCCAGGCTGATGATGCCCTCGCCGTTGTATAGTGTCCCGGCCGACGTCTCGCAGGCGCTGAGCACCGCCATCTCCGCCTGCAGCGGCAACAGGTAGATGTCCTTGACAAACAGAGAATCGTACCCGCCCTTGCCGTCGGAAAAGACGATAAAGGAAAAGTCGCCCGCTTCAGTATTGGCCTGAGCGTGAGAGGAGAAATGCAGCAACCCGGCCTGGCCGGCCACTTCCCGCAGCCGGGCCACCGTCGCATCGGTACCGGTAAACAGGCGGCCGCCTGCCAGGTGGTGGACGGCCTGCAGCAGGGTGATGTTGTGCTCCAGGCGGTTGTGGCCTCCGGTCCCGTTGAAAGCGGGCGCGAAGCCGGCGAAGCGGCGGCTGCCGGCCGGCCGCTCCAGCAGGGCCGCCTGCAGGGCCGCCGAATACCCGTAGTGGATGTCGTAACGGTGGATCAGGTAAGGGTAATGGCCAAACCGGCAGCCGTCGGCGGGCGCCGTCAACAGGGCGTCGAACGGCAAAAAACCGAGCACCCCGCTGGGAATGACCAGCAGGCGCTCCGGCAGTTCCAGGCGCTCCAGGGGACGCACCAGCTTGTCGTAAAGCCGGTAAGCATAATCGCTGTAGGAAGCGCACAGCTGGCTTTTATCGTAGGTGGGAAACTGAAAGTGGGCAATATCGTCGCGCAGGCCAACAACCCATTCTTCCAGCGGGAAGTCCTTCTCCAGCGTGAGGGCCTCGAAGCGGCTGCCGGTAATGACGAAAACGTAAATCTGCTCCGGGCCGGTGAAATACTCGATGAAGGCTTCTTCTCCGCTGAGCAGCTTCTGCCGGATGTCGGCGCTGGAAAGGGTGCGGACGTCATACTTGAGGCGGAAGTAATCCGGGAAATCGCGTTCCAGGCCGGCCATCCATCCGGCGTACCGCTGCCGGGCTTCCAGCAGGCCCGCCTCCAGGGCACGGGCCAGCGAATCGGCATTTTCCCGGGCGAGCGCCTCGAACAGTTCCTCTTCCAGGCGGGCCACTTCTTCCTGAATCTGCCGCTCCTGTTTCAGGACGTCGTCGGGGATGCCCGCCAGCGATTCCGCCCGTGATTTGTAGAAGGCTTCCAGCAACAGGATGCTCTTGGTGCGCTCGGCGAAGGAGAGCGCCGCTTCTTTATACTGCTCCTGCCCGGTGGCCCGGTAGAGTTCCAGGGCATTGTCGATGGCATGGGCGCTGCGCTCCCGGGCTTCCTCCACGTTGAACAGCTTGGATGATTCATAACGATAGGTATTCCGGAGCAGGAGTTCTACCTGGAGGATCAGCTCGTGGCACTGCAGGGCCACTTCCAGCTTCTCTGCCTGCCCCTGGGCATCGTACCACCGGCGCAGCACCCGGGCTTTGCCCGCCAGTGCCTCGATGATGGTGTTTTCCGCCCGCAGCCATTCCGGCCTGGGGTTTTGCTTCCAGTCCGCGCCGTCGTATTCCCGGATCACCACGGCGAGGGCTTTGCGGTAAAGCTCCAGGGCCTGCCCGTACTCGCCGCTGTCGGCGTGCAGCTCCCCCCAGGCACAGTAAATCTTGCCCAGCTCGCGGCTGTACAGGCGCGCGTTGCCGTCCCGGGAGTAGCCTTCTTCGGCCAGCCGGAAATGCCGGATGGCCGCATCCGGCCGGCCGAGCTCGTTGTAAATCCCGCCGAGGGACATATCGATGATAGGGATTTTCAGGGCGGCGCGGCCGAAACCGTCTTCGGAAAGGGCCTTTTCCATGTCGCTCCTCGCCCGTTGCGCCTCGGCCAGCGCTTGGCCGAACTGCCGGCCTTCGAGATAGGCCTTGGCCAAGTTCGACCGCAACAGGCCGCGGTTGAAGTGGCTGATGCCGGGGATGCTCAGGCCTTCCTGGCAGGTGGCGATGGTATTTTCCCGCTGGCCGGCAGACAAATAGGCCAGGGAGAGGTCGCTGAGCAGCGCCGCCCGGCTGTCGTTGCCCGGCGATGGCGGCACTGCCTCCAGCGCCTGCCGGAAAAAGGCAATGGCGGCGGCGTAGTCGCCCAGGCGGGTGTTGAGGTTGCCCAGCGGAAGGTATACGTGGCGGGCGATGTCCAGCGTGTCGCCAACGCCCCGTTCCCGGAAAATGGCGGCGGCCTGCTCGTAATTCGCCCGCGACTGCTCAAAGTCCCGGACGTAGTGGTTGTAGGTAAAGGCGAGCAGGACATAGGCCCAGGCGCGGACGTTCCACTCGCTGTCGGTGCGTGGCTCGCGCCAGGCCTCTCCGCCCAGGCTCTTCCGGATGATGGCGATGGCGGCGGCCGGGTCGCCGCCCCCGGCGAGGACCGACCGGCCCACCTGCTTGTAGGCTTCCGTCCAGGCTTCCAGGCTGTCCTGTTGCCGGTACAGATCCGCACAACGGCCCAGATAATAGCCGACGCTGTCCGCCTGATAAGGCCGGCAGAAAGACTTCGCCTTCTCCAGCAGCCGATCCGGAGCGGCTTCCGGGGCGGGGCGGGCCGCCAGGCCGGTTATGCCGGTTGTCAACAGGAAGATTAGAGAAAGGATAGCGTGCCTCATGTGGTTTGTTTTATTGGGGAAATCGAGATGAAGCTGCGTTGCTGGTATGTTGTCCTATTGCCATATTGGCAAGCAGGCGGACACGATGAGCGCAATACTGCACCCTTTTTTCTAGCAGCAATATAGCAATATAGCCCTATAGCAATATAGCAATATAGCAATATAACCCTATAGCAATATAACCATGGCCCCACTCACCCTTCCCGCCCCCGGCCTCCCTGCTGCCGGTTGCCGGACGCCCTTCTCCGGATGGCCGCCCAGATGAGCAGCAGGAGCAGGAGGATCAGCAGGAGGATCAGCAGCCACCAGGGGATCGGCGGCTGCACGGGCCCGGGGCCGCCTTCCGAAACGCAATCCGGGCACTGCAGTACGCGGGCTGCGGCGTCGCTCTCCACCTGTATTGGTTTTACCGGAACGGTGCAGATTTCGTCCTGCCCGTCGAAAACGATGCAGGCCTGGAGGTAGGGAATGGAGTCCGCGATGCCGCCCGCCGGGTTGGCCAGGACGGTAAACTGGAACTCCCCGTAGGTCAGCGGGTGGCCCAGGCCGTATTCGGCCTCGGGAAACAGCTGGAAACCGTTCAGTTCCCAGGTCACGGTATTGGTGGCGGCGTCCCGGATGGGCAGTATGGGCGCCGGCGGCCTGGGATAGATGGACAGCAGCGTGTCCGGGATGCTGAAAATATCGTATTCCGGAGGGAAAGGCACCGAGACGCTGATGTTGTTGGTATTCTGGTTGCCTTCATTGGAGAAGTGCACTGTGGCGAAGAGCTTGTAGGCGCCGTCCGACCCCGGAGGGCACTCGCAGATTTCTGTTTTGACGTAGTTGGGGTCATGAGAGCGGGTGATGTCGCCCTCAAAAGTCGAAAGGTCGATCACCTGGTTGCCGGTGGGCTGGTCCAGGTTGTTGAGCGTGTCCAGCAGTTGCGGAATGCCCAGCCTTTGGATCAGGGCCGAATCCTGGGCGCTCAGCAAAGTATCCGGCCCCGGTGCCTGGTCCACCAGGAACAGGGCCGTAAAACGCAAAGCCCCTGTCCCTTCTTCCGGGCCCTTGTCGAAAAGGGTGGTATCGACCTCGAACTCGACAAAGACATTCCTGACTTCCTGGGAGTCCAGGGTAAAGGAAGCATAGCGGTATGCCTTGTTATACCTTTGCTTCATGCCGGCCGAAAGCAGGCCGGCGTCGACTTCCTCCAGCGAAAAAAAACGGTTCTGCGGATCCAGGTCCAGGCTCTTGGAAAAAACGGCGGGAACGGGGTCGCCGGCGTCATCGAGAAAAACGTCGTACTGCACATCTCCCCTTGTTTCCCCCTCTGTTTTTACCTCGATCGCCGGGTCGGAGAGGAAGAGCAGGTAGGCCCCGATCCGGAAATCAAAGGGGTTCTTGAGAGAAATGATGAAAACAGTCCTGTCTCTGGCCACAAACCCCCGCTGGTTGCTGGACAGTTTGATCAGGCCGTCGGTGACCACCTCCTGGCGGGCGACGGGGAAGAAGTTGATCGGGGCGGGAGTAGTATCGTTGATGACCCGTGCCGAAGGCGGGAAGTCGAGGTGGTCGTCGCTGTAGACGCCGGTGGTGAAGGCCAGGACGATGCCGTCGCCACTGCTGCCGTCCGGCCCAATAAATATGTGGGAAAGCGCTGCGTCTTTGGATTGGTTGATGAACTCTCCGTCGCTGAACACCCACAGGTATTCGTAGTGCGGGGTGGGGATTTTGGCCTTTTCGGCCTCCTCCGACCGCACCACCGGGCCTAGCTCCGGCAGGTTCTTGATCGCCATATTGACGGCGCCGTCCGCATCCTGAGAGAGGAAATCGATCCGGGCCTGGCCGGAAACGGAAAGCGGCAACAGGAAAAGGGACAACAACAGGAAAAGGAAAGTAGCGGACGGAGTTTGTAACCTGAGGAATGAAAAGCCCATAGTTGCTGGATTTGGGAGTTAGGCAATTGAAATGGCATTCCGGTCTCGAAAAGTACCGGTGCATTGGGCCTGCCGGTGGGCCATGCGGCCTGCAACCGGGCGCCCGGCCCTTTTCGCACGTCAAAATTAGGGATAAAAGCGGAGAGTTTCTGTGTCCATTCGATTTTTGGGGTTTTATTGTTATTGGGGTTATAGATAATGCCATCGCTAACGGCGGCGCCCGGCCCTAAGCTTTCCGCCTACAAGCCGGCGCACCCCGCCAACGATGTGCTAATAACAAGTGTCTGTTCGGATTAGTATTTCCTTGCAAGGGTGTCCAGGCCATTATCCCCGGCTGCCTCAATACGGCACCTGAAAGGGCTCAAATTTGTACCGCCTTAGTGTATTGGTGTCTTCATGGCAGAGAGCCAGAGGCAGCAAAAAAAACTGGGCAGCAGTTCTTCAAACCGCTACCCAGCCCGGAATAATAGCAACTATCTACTTATCTCCAATTAGATTTATGCCCACCTTTGTGGACATGCCCTTCTGAAAATAAAACACCCTAAATTCTTCGTTCACCTGGCTGGGGGTTATGTCTCATAAGGGGGCTCACGCAGTACAACCCGGAAGCTGCTTTGCGTCAGCCCTCCCCTTTTGAATCGGTTTCGCTTAATACCGTGGAATTAAAATCGTGATCTAGTATGTTGTGTTTGAATCCTCCTGCTTGGGTTTAATTCATTTGATCATTCACTCATTCACTCATTCACTCATTCACTCATTCACTCATTCACTCATTCCTTCATTCAGAGGGCAGATGCCCTGCACACCCAATCAGGCGGCAGGGCTTCCGAATTGCCCTATGAACATTATTCGTTTTATCATAGTATGTAGAACGCCCTGGATTTCCTCCCCGGCGTCCGAGGGAGCGAAGCCGGGCAGCGAACCTTGCCGCCGCCCCTTTCGCCCGAAAAAAGGACAGATAGATATCTTTGAGCGCCGGAAGACGCTTTTTCTTTTATCTTAGTGTTGCCCGTCGTGTCAAACAGCTTTGTTGTTAATTACAGTCACAAATTTATAGGGTATAAACAGCCCGGCAAAACCACCTTTTGAAGGTAGTTTGAATTCCTAAGCCCCCTTTTTTCCTGCCTTTAAAGCTGATACCGGGTTTAAAGCAACCTATCAAGAAAAGCATTTATTTATTTCAACTATTTGACTTTCAATATTTTATAAACAAATTTTCAATATTTATCCTATTCCAAAACTAATCTATCCTGTAAATTGCCTACTTTGGGTTTCTAAGCCTCGAAAAAAAAATGATTTTTTTTCAATAAAGTGCAACTTTAACACTTTAACGGTCCTTATAACCTGGAAAACGGCGCTTTTGGGGCAGGAAACGGTAAATGGGTAGGAGTGATTGGTGATTAGTGATTAGTGATTGGTGATTGGTGATTGGCTCCTGTGAACAAACGACAACTGCTGACACGCTGACGATAAATATCAGCGCCAAAGGCTAATGGCCAGCCCGGTGGAATACTTGCTATGCAAATTCCACAGCAGCAGGCAGGTATTAAGTACACGGACACAATTAGCGTAACAATATAGCCATATAACAATATAGCCATATAACAATATAGCCATATAACAATATAGCCATATAACAATATAACAATATAACAATATAGCCATATAACAATATAGCCATATAACAATATAGCCATATAACAATATAACAATATAACAATTGCCCCGGGAATAGAGCTGCCACGCCACGCTTTCGAAGCAGCATTAGTTGCAATAAATGTGTCCAAACTACTTTATTCCTCATCGTCCAAACGCGTATGAAACACAAAGAAGACCTCCATCAGCTCATCCAGGCCATGTCGAAGTCGGAAAAACGGTATTTCACGCTCGATGCGCAGAAGAGCAGCCGCCGGCCCAGCAAGTACCTGGAGCTGTTCCAGGCCATCAATGAGATGGCGGAATACGACGAAGGCAAGCTGCGGAAGAAATTCGGCCGCAACTTGCCGTACGACAAGTCCTACCTCTACGAGGCCATCCTGCGCAGCATGCGGGACTACCGCAGCTCCAAGTCCAAAGCCGCCCGTATCCGGGAGTTGCTGCTCGACGCCAAATACCTGTACGAACGGGGCCTCTACCTGCAGTGCGAGGAACGCCTGCGGGACGCCCGCCAGGCCGCCGGCGCCCTGGGCGACCACCTGGCCCTGCTGGAGATCAACAAGGAGCGGCGCAACGTCATCTGGGATCTCAAGCGGCGCTCCTTCCGGGAGGAAGTGCACGAACTCATCACCGAAAAGGAAGCCCACCTGGAGGCCGTTGGCGAGGAATTCCAGTACCTGGACATGCTGTACGAGCTGCTGTTGAAAAACATCAAGGGCGCCGCCCGGAGCGAAGAGGAAGAACTCCGGCAAAAGGGCTATACCTCCCTGATCGAAGAACGCAGCGCTCCCGAGTCGATCCACGCCCGACGCCGCTACTTCCAGTGCGCCGCCTTGCTCAGCCAGATGAAAGGAGACCCGGAAAAAGCTTTCGATTATTACGAAAAGGTGGTCGAATGGTGGGAAGAGAACGAAGACTACCGACAGGAGGAGTTCTACCGGTACGTCGTCGACCTGGCCAACTTCCTGTCTTTCTGCTACACGAACCGCAAGCTGGAGTACATGCCTCCCATACTGGACCGGCTGCAGAACAGCAACCCCAAAAACTTCCACGACCAGCAAACGGTGTTCCAGAACGTTTCGACCTTCAAACTCATCTACCACATCAACCTCGGGATCGCCACCGGCATAAACGAACTGGTGGAATCCATCGATAAAGGCATCCAGAAATTCCAGATCAACATCGTGAGCCAGGCGGTCCTGATCTTCAACACCGCCATCCTGCTTTTCATCGTCGAACAATTCGAACCCTGCCGGTACTGGCTGCTCAAGATCATAAAGGGAGAACGGTTCAGCGAACGGAAAGACATCAAGACGGGCGCTTTCCTGCTCTACCTGATCGCCGTCTATGAGATTGATGAGGTGGACCAGCTGGAGAGCGCCTACCGCTCGGCCTACCGCTACGTCCATAAGGAACTAAGCGCCCCCCGCGGCAGTTTCGAGCGGGTGCTTACCTCCGGCGTCAAGCGCCTGATGGACGCCACCCCCGGAAAGAAAAGGGACATCTTGCGGAAACTGCAGGACAAAATCCGCGAGATCAAAAACGACCCTGCCCAGCGCGTACCGCTCGGCCTCGACGACCTGGCCCTGTTCTGGGCCAGCAGCCGGCTGGAAAGCCGCCCCCTGGCCAGCGTGATGAAGGAAGCGTAACCAGGAGGCATGGTTTTGCTGTGCGGGAAAACCGGCATCGCGGTTGGTAGACAACCAGCCTTTCACAGCAACGCCAGGGGGAAGCGCCATTCCGCTTACCCCACGTCCTTCACCACCCGCCGGAAGGGCGTAAAGATCAGGGCGTTGTCCACGCGGTTGATGCCGATCACGAACTCTGTGAGATTGAAGACGAAGACTTTGGGCCGGAACGGGTCGGGATCTTCGGAGACGAGGCCGGGGTTGATCTCTACGGCGCCGATCAACGCCATGGACTGGAACAGTCGGTTGAAAACGACGGTCCACTGGCCTTTGGGCGTGACTTCCACCTTTACGGTTCCGCTTTTGTTGGCTTCCCCGCGCAGCAGGGTGTCGGTGGCGGACAATTCGGAAGTGCCTGTACTGCCTGCTGTCGCATCCGCCATTTCGTCGGCAGACAAGCTGGTGGCCACGGCGATCTGCCCTTTCAACAATCCCACCAGGATCATCTTTTCTTTTTGCAGGGCAAATGGAATAGCCCTGTCGGCATCGATCAGGTACAGGGTATTCATGTCAGTGGATAGGGTAATGCTATTTACCATAGGATAGGCCTTTAGGTCGTTATACCTGGCGGTTTCCGGGCCCAGGAGCCTGAGCCGGCGGAGAAGGGGCGCCAGGATGTTTTTAATAAAAGACATATTGGTGTGCCAGGAGTTTCACCCCGGGCAGTTGTTGGTCGTTGGTTGTTTCCACGCTGGTGCTGTTGGCACAAAATAACGCCGCACCCGATCCAAATGTAGGCAATCCGCAGTGGATTTCGGAACGAATGCGGCAGAAAATCAGGAGGCTGTCTTTTTCCGTTTCCGGCGGGTCTTGAACATTTCGACCACTTCCTTTTCCTTCAGGAAGCCAAAGTCCTGGAAGGCGGTGGAAACGAACTTCTTGATGTCCTGGTAATCCTTGCCGCGCTTGTCGGTATAGCGTTTGAGCAACTTCCTGACGTAGCGCAGGGAAAGCAGCTTGAGCTGCTGGTTGAACTGCTGGTTGGCGAAGATAGACATGTAAACCGGGAAGAGCTTGGAGATCTCGAAATACTCGGCGTAATCTTCCACCTCCAGGTTGTCGATCAACCGGGCGAAGTAGTTGTAGATCGTCTGCCGTACACACTCGTTGATCGTGGAAAGGCCCTCGTAGCGCACGTAGAAGGCCTTGACCGCATCCTGGGCCTCCTCGTTGATATAGCCTTTGGTGTGCACGATGTCCATCAGCTCGTAATAATCCCGGAGGTCGTCCTCGATCGATTTGTCGACGACGGCGGAGAGGCGGAGGTCAGCCCGGGGGTCCAGGTCGACATCCGGCCGGTTGTGGAGCTGGAGGATGTAATCCAGGAAGTGTTCCACAAATTCCGGCATGCTGGTGCGGACGTCGTTGAAGTGCCTGGACAGCTCTTTGTGGGTTTTCTCCTCCAGGTCGAAGAAGGCGGCGAACAGGACCATGATCTCCAGGTGCTCGCGGTTGCCTTTGAATTCCTTGTTGGCGACCAGGGCGGAGAGTTCCGGTATGATGTTGGTATTGTCCGCCCTGCGGCCGACGCGGTGGAGGATGAAGCTCTTAAGCGGAGAATAGAGGACCTTCAGGTCGGAGAGGGTTTCCGGGAATTCCGCGGTGTGAAAGTGGTCATTGACGAACTGGCGCTGATACCGCTCGCGACCGGCCTGCCGCTCGACGGGCAGGCGGTACCGGTCCAGTTTCTGGCTCTGGAGGAAATAGCGCACTCTTTTGTTCTCTATGCTGTTGATCAGGTTGGTCACCCAGATATCGCTGCTCATGGCGAACCCCATCTGAATGGATTGCCCGATGCGCTTGCGCAGTATGTCGAAGTTGGAAGAATAGCAGATGGCCAGCAGGACGTCCTTGAAATGATCCTGCGGGCGGACGTATTTGAATTCGGCGTCCACTTCTCCGCGCAGGACGGAGAAGCCCAGTATCTTGGGCAGGTAGAGGCCTTCGAATTCCGGTTCCAGAAGGACTTTTTCCAGCGAGATCAGCTGCAGGGGGTCCTTCTCCGCCACTTCATCGTACAGCGCGGCGATACGGGGTTCGAACAGTTCCTTGAGCTGCATGTAGTATTCTTCTTCCTCTTCCTCCAGGTACTGGCTCAGCTCGTCCGACTCCTGGATGTCATTAGCTATTTCTTCCAGCCTTTTGATATATTCTTTACCGAGATCCTGCATAGTAGGGCCATTTTAAAGGCAAACCTGATAGTGCAAATTAAGCACTACCAGGCTTGCATATGAATAGAATTAAAAGTATAGCCTTGTCTGGCATTGCAAATATACTCAAACCCGAGAATATTGCCAAATGCCGGACCGCACCGAAATTTACTCTTCTTCGCCGGCGGCTGCCTCGGTGGCCGGCACCTCTTCAACAGCTTCAACGACCGGTTCTTCCTTCGGCGGCGCCGTGCCGGAAACCTTGGCGTTGAACTGCCGCTGCTCCTCAGCACTCTTCTCAAAGCGGGCGGCGATCTTCGCTTCTTTGGCTTCTACCCAGTCCTGGTATTTCTTCTCCGCCTCTTCGACGGCCATCGCTCCTTTTTTCACGCCCCGCATGAGGTGCTTCTTGTAGTAGACCCCCTTGAAACGCAGGATGGCACGCACCGTGTCGGTCGGCTGGGCGCCTTTCATCAGCCAGTCGTACGCCTTGTCCCGGTCGATATCAATGGTCGCCGGCTTGGTCATCGGGTTATAAGACCCCAACCGCTCGATAAACCTTCCATCCCGCGGAGACCGCGCATCGGCTACCACAATGTGATAGAAAGGGCGCTTTTTCCTGCCCTTCCTCTGTAAACGCATCTTTACTGCCATGTTAAAATTATGTAGATTAAACCATACCCGCTTACCTTGAAATCAAGCGACGGGTTTTTAACGGCGGCAAAGATAGCCTTTTTGTTTTGGCTTGCCAACCTTTTTTGCCACTCCCGCCGGATTTTTCTCCCCGAAATGCCGGCGGTTGGAGGGCAGCGCCTCCCCGGCCTGTTTTTTTCGGCAATTGCCGCCGTATTTCTGCATTTATCCTTATTTTGTTTTACTTTTGGAAAGACAGGAGCAACCGCTCCGGAATTCCCCTTTCCCCGGTAAATCACAACGACAATCCCCCGCATCCTGTGAAACTGTTTCACAATGGCTTACGTACATCTAGTACAGTATGCCGACAGGCCGCCCCTCCCGGCCGCCCGGCCCGAAACCGATTAACTACTTGACGAACACTCTGAACTATGCGCCCACTCCTATACTTGATGTGCTGCTTCCTGCTGCTCTGCTTTCCCCTTTTGGGAGGCCACCGGAACAACCCGGAGAGCGCGCGGCAGCCGGCAATCCCGCTCCTGTCCGGTATAGAAACGGATGATTCTTTCCCGGTCCGGCGCCTCGTCGAAGACGTCTTCATCTCCGGTGCCTGCAATACCATCACCAATATCCGGGGCATTGGCGACAAGAAGGGCATCGGCTACTTTCAGAACGGCGGCGCCAGCATAGGCATCAGCCGGGGCGTCGTCATCTCCACCGGGCCGGTCGGCAATGCCGAAGGGCCCAATACGGCCACCGACCGCAGCGGCGATTTCCACGACAACAACGGCGACCCCGACCTGGACATCATGGCCACCGGGCCGGTCAAGGACGCCGTGGGCATAGAATTCGACTTCATGCCCCTCGACTCCATAGTCACCTTTAAATACGTCTTCGCCTCCGAGGAATACTGCGAATTCGTAGGCAGCATCTACAACGACGTGTTCGGGTTCTTCATCCAGGGGCCGGGCATCCAGGGCGGCTTCTCCAATGGCGCCCGCAACGTGGCCCTCATCCCCGGCACCGAGGATTTCGTCAGCATCAACTCCGTCAATTTCCAGCAGAACGAAGGTTACTACATCCGCAACGAACTGCCCGACGACGCCGAACTCTGCGGCCTGCCTCCCGGCACCGGCAGTTACCACAGCCAGATCGAATACGACGGCTTCACCCGCCTGATGACCGCCGTGCTGCACCTGCAGCCCTGCCAAACCTACCACATCCGGCTGGTGGTGGCCGATGTGGGCGACAATTTCTACGATTCCGCAGTTTTCCTCGCCGCCGAAAGCTTCAACCTCGGCGGAAAGGTCGAAATATCCGCCGGGACCGGCACCTCGCCGGAAAACCCCTCCCGCGAGGGTTGCCAGGACGCCTACTTCGTCTTCGAACGCCCGCCTGGCAGCAACCAGCAGTTCCCGCTGACGGTCAACTACACCGTCTCCCCCAGCAGCACCGCCGTGGCGGCCGCCGACTTCGTGCCGTTGCCCGGTTCGGCCACCATCCCGGCCGGGCAGCCTTCCGTCCTGGCGCCGGTGAGCCTCATCAACGACGGCCTGCCGGAACCGGTCGAAAGCCTCGTCCTGGAGCTGGATATCCCCTGTGCCTGCTACACGGATACGGCCCGGATGTTTATCGCCGACAGCCCGCCGGTCGCCGTCCGGCTCGACGATTTCGGGCTCTGCGAAAACGGCAGCGCCACCATCCGCCCGGCAGTACAGGGCGGCACCGCCCCCTTCGCCTACGCCTGGAACACCGGCGGGCAGGGCCCCTCCCTGGCCGTCTCGGCCGGAGGCCCCCCACTGTATGCCGTAACCGTTTACGACGCCTGTGGAAATAGCGCCACAGACAGCGCCACCTACTTTCTGGCCCAGCCGCCGGAAGCTGCCCTCAGCGGCCAGGCTTCCATCTGCGAAGGGGATACGGCGCTGCTGCCCGTAACCCTCGACGGCAACCCGCCCTGGAGCATCGCCTACAGCCTCGACGGCGTGCCCCAGCCCGAAATAACCGGGATCAACTACCCCGGTTTTCACCTGCCGGCCTCCCTGCCCGGCACCTACGCCCTGCTGGGGGTCTGGGATGCAGCCTGCGAAGGCTATGCTTCCGGACAGGCCCAGGTCGAAGTGCGCCGCATCACCCTGGAGGCCGAACGCCGGCATGTCTCCTGCCCGGATGCTGCCGACGGCGCCATACAGGTGGAGATCACCGGGGGCATACCGCCCTTCCAGTACCATTGGCGGGAAAATATCGGGAACAGCCTCTCCCCCCAGGGGCTGCCGGCAGGCACCTACCACCTGTCGGTAACCGACGGCTCCGGCTGCGGCAAAGAAATGTCCTTCGGGATTGAAGCTCCTCCTCCTCTGGAACCCCTGAAACCCGACTGCATCCTGCTCGCCGAGGGGCGCCTCGCCCTTGACGCCGCCGGCGGAACGCCGCCCTATTTGTATTCGCTGGACGGCGATGCCTTCTTCAGCGATGCCTTGTTCGACGGGCTGGTGCCCGGGCGGCAATACTACATCACCATTCAGGACGCCGCCGGCTGCCTCCTGAGCCAGGACTTTATCATGCCCGCCCCCTACGACGGACAAATGGTGGCCCTCCCCGAACAACTGGAGGCCGCCGTGGGCAGGCGCATCCTGCTCCAGCCCAGCCTCTTCATCCCCGAGACCCTCATCGGCACCATCCGCTGGACGCCCGCCACCGGCCTGAGCTGTGTGGACTGCCTCCACCCCGAACTGCTACCCCTGGAGGACCGCACCTATACCTTGCGCATCGTCGACATCTATGGCTGCACCGCCGAAACGTCGGTAAAAATCAAGGTTGAGAACAAGGCGGCCATCTATGTGCCTACCGCCTTTTCTCCCAACGGCGACCACATCAACGACCGCTTTGCCGTTTACGCCAATACCTTCCAGGTGGAAGAAATTGCCGCCTTCCGGGTGTTCGACCGCTGGGGCAACCTGGTTTACGAACGGAAGGGCTTTCCGCCTAATGACGAATCTGCCGGCTGGGACGGCACCGCCCGCGGCAAACCCCTCGGCGCCGGCGTATATGCTTATATGGTAGAGGTGAAACTCGTCAACGGCGGCAGGCAGCTCGCCGGCGGGCATGTGGTGCTGGTGCGGTGAAAAATGTGCACCAACGCACCATTACCCGCCTACTCCTCCTCCGGCCCCAGGATATTGATTGGCCGGTCGATGCTTTCCTGCAGGGAGATGATGGTTTCCGTGCGTTGAATGCCGGAAATTTTCTGGATTTTGTCATGCAGCACTTCGCGCAGGTGGTCGGTGTCGCGGCAGATAATTTTGGCGAAGATGTTGTACAGGCCCGTGGTATAATGGGCGGCCACGATCTCGGGAATCTTCTCCAGCTCCAGGGCCACATCGTCGTAAAGGGAGCTCTTGTCGAGGTAAATGCCGAGGAAGGCGCAGATATCGTACCCAAGCTTGTTGTAGTCGACGGTAAGGTTGTACCCCTTGACGATACCGGCTTCTTCCAGTTTTTTCATCCGGACGTGAATGGTGCCTCCGGATACGTACAACTGCTTGGCAATATCGGTGTAGGCTTTCTTGGAATTTTCCATGAGGATGGAAAGGATTTGCCTGTCCAGCTTATCAATTTCTGTACCTTTCGACATAAACTTCCTTTATTGTTAATCCTTTAACAAATTTAGTTTTCTACCTCGCAATTATCAAAGTTTAGGGTAGTTTCTTTTTATTTTTTGATTTTTTTACAAGCAGGGCGGACAGAACAAATTGTAAACCACGTTGAGGCAGGTATACAAAATATTGGTACATTTGCGGCAAGCCGCTATAATAGCTAATGTTATGAAACGATCAAGCCTACTCACTCCTGTGCTCCTCCTCTCGGTTGTACTGATGGGTTCCTCCTGTGGCAGCGAACCCGAAAACCAGCAGGAACTGCTGGTCGGCCGATGGGAATTGACGGAAGCCACCCGCAACGGGAGCCCCACGGAGTCGCTCTCCGACCTCTACTTCGTATTTCGCGCGGACGGCACCATGAACACGAACCTGCCGGTTCCCGGCCTGAAAGAAGAGAACAAATACAAGCTGGAAGGCCGAAACCTATACCAATACAGCGACGAAATGCCGGATGAATTGGCCTACTACATCAACGAGATCGGGGATTCCACGCTGGTCCTGAATACCGAGCTGCGCAACTTCCGGTTCAGCTTCGTCCTGAAAAGGCAACCGGAAAAGGAGCAGCTGCAATGATCGTCGTCGTTGCATCAGAGAACCCCGCCAAGCTTCTCGCCGTGCAGCAGGCCTTTCATGCTGCCTTCCGGATAGAGGCGGAAATGCAGGGCATAAGCGTCAGCAGCGGAGTGGCAGAGCAACCGCTGAGCGATGAAGAGACCTTCCGCGGCGCCCGCAACCGGGCGCACAACGCCCGCCGCGCCCTGCCCGGCGCCGACTTCTGGGTGGGCGTCGAGGGCGGCATCGAAGATACGGCCAGAGGCATGGATGCTTTTGGCTGGGCCTATGTCTGCTCCCCTCTCCGGGAAAGCCATGCCCGCTCCGCCACCTTCCCCCTGCCGCCCACCGTGGCCCAACGCATCAGGGCCGGCAGCGAACTGGGCCCCATCATGGACGAGCTGTTCAACAAAATGGAAAGCAAAAAGAAAGGCGGCGCCGTCGGCCTGCTGACCAACGGCCTGATCACCCGCGACGCCCTCTACGCCCAGCCCCTGATCATGGCCCTCATCCCTTTTTTGCACCCGGGATTGTGGGCGCAGACCACGGGGTAAGTGAGCGGACACAATTAGCGTAACAATATAGCTATACAACGTGAGTCCGGGGGCTATCCGTCTAATACTGGACAAGTTGGCCGTTGATTGTTGACCGTTGTTTCCAACTGTTGACAGCCAATAATTGGCACCAGGTTGTTGCCGAAGAACCGGCAACCAACAACAGACAACCTACCCGGCTTGGAGCGATGACTGGAGTATCGCTTTTCTCACGGCCTCCGTTACATCACAGTTTAACTACAGATACCACCTTCACCCGCTCCCCTCCTGTTTCCACCACCAGCCGGTAGATGCCCGGGCGCAACCCGGCAGCGGGCAGGCGCAATTGGGGCGGCGCACTCGCCACCCGTTCCTGCTTTACCGGCTGCCCCAGGCTGTTGAACAGGAGAACCCGGACCGGCCGCCCGGCCAGCGCGCCCAGTTCCACGGCCAGCGTACTGGTAAAAGGCGAAGGGAAGGCACGCACCCCGGCCGCCGCCGCTTCTTCGTCGCTGCTGACCACAACGTCGACATTCTGGCAAATTTCGTCCTGCCCGGCGCCGTTGGCTACCGTCAGGCACACCTCGTACACCCCGGAGGCGGCGTAGGTGTGGGAAGGGTTCTGCTCCAGGCTGTTGGCGCCGTCGCCAAAGTCCCAGAGCCAGCCTACGGGTTCGAATTCCGACTCGTCGGTGAACTGCACCTCGCCATTCTCCAGCAGCTCGTAGCTGAAGGCGGCAACCGGAGGCGTCATCGACGTCGAGTAACCGGAGAGGTGAACCGCCGACAAGGGGTTGCCGGACCCGTCGTACTCCAGGGAGAGCACCCGCGAGCGGCCGTCCTTGGCCCACCACTCGTAGGCGACCGTGGTGTCCACCATGGGATCCAGGTCGATCCACAGGCCAAAGAACAATACGGATATGGAGTCGATGGTGATGGTCTCTATCCGCTGGCGCAGCGCTTCGTAGGTGCCGGAAGGAAGCGCGACCTCTCCCCAGGCGTCGATCTCGGCCGACTGCGTGCCGGTTCTGCGAACCTCAATCGAATCGACATTGAAAGAAGGCGCCACGTCGCCGTCCAGCTTCCGGTAAAAGCCGAAATCCCGCTCAAAGGAACTCCCGAAAGTGGCTGGCGCCGGGATCAGTTGCTGGGGCGCGTCGAACCGAACGGTCAGGGAAGTGCCTCCCGGCACCGGAAACGAACCGCCCAGGATGAGCAGCGCGTCATTCGTCAACTGGGCAAAACTGTAAAAGCCGTCGGTGCCGAGCAGAGAGAAGTCCGCATCGGTAAATTCATCCCCAAACGGCGTCTCGGCAGGGTCGACCACCGTATTCTGGAAAGCAGTATGGGTGGACAATCCGGAAAAATCCCAGCTTTGCCCGCCTCCGGCCGGGCCGGGCGCCAGCCCCGGGACGATCGTGTCCACCCCGAAACTGAGCACCGCCCCGAAGGGAGGAATATCAGAGCCGTCGATGGTAATCTGGGCGGAAAGGGCCATCGCACTGAACAGGCCCGGCAACAACATCAGGTAAAATTTTCGCATGACTTTCGATTTTTGGTTCTGAAAATGCAGGTTCCTGCATCCCCTTTCGATGGGCTAATTTAGAAGATAATGCGGCACAGCGCGAGGCTAAGGCCGGGTTTAACTTTTTGCTGACATTATAACCTGCCTGAACAGGATAGGGGCTTGCTGCTTCCTGATCGCAGGGAGTAGAATGGCCCGTAAGCCAATGGCCCCATGAACCCGTGGAGCATCAAAACTCCCCTCCTCCCCCGTCCTTCAGGTCATCGTTGTCGATGCGGGTGCGGCGGCGCTGCTGCCGGAAGTCCAGCTTGCCGAAACGGTAGTTGAACGTTATGCCGAAGGAGCGGAACAGGATGGCGTTGTTGCTGCGCTGGTAGAAATCCGGCCCTTCCAGTTCAGAAGGGAACTCTTTGTAATTGAAGAAGGGCTCGGTGATGTTGATGCCCAGGCTGGCCCGCTTGCCGAACTCCTTGAGGAAGCCGATGCTCATCAGGGAAAAGGAGGCGTTCTTGCCCTGGATCGTTTGCCGGGGAGCGCGGTAGAAACCGAACATTTCAAACTTGTAGCCTTTGCCGAAATCGATGGTGGAGTTGACGTTGCCGTTGAACAGCAGCGCCTCGTTGCTGAGCTGCTCGCCGTTCCGGTTGCTCTCCGTGTTGAAAGTGAACAGGTTGACGCCCCCGCGCAGGGTCCAGATTTTGGCGATGGTGACGGAGCTGAACAGGTTGACGCCGTAGGAATGGTTCTTCCCGATGTTGAGATAGGTGGTCCGGGAAATGCCGTCTTCGTCCACGTCGAGGAGGAAGCTCTGGATCACATCGTCGGTGAAGCGGTAGAACAGGGCGGCATTGATGGAAAAGCCTTTGACGAACGCGCCGTAGCTCAGTTCGAACTGATCGGCCAGCTCGGGCGACAGCGTGGGGTTGCCCTCCGAAATGTTGCGCGGGTCGCTGAGGTCGGCGTACGGGTTGACGAAGAACAGGCTCGGGCGCTGGATGCGGCGCGAATAGCTCAGCTTCAGGGTGGAAAAGTTCTTCAGCTTGCGGCTCAGGATGATGCTGGGCAAGATGTTGCCGTAGTCGTTGCCGAAGGGCGCCGCGTCGCTGGCGTACTCGCCGGCAATGTCCGTATACTCGTAGCGGGCGCCGGCCACCAGGCCGTAGTTTTCGCCCATCTTGATGTTGAAGGACAGGTATCCGGCGTAGACGTCCTGGTCGTAGAAAAATTCATCGGACAGGGCCGTGTTCAGGACGTAGGCCTGCTCGTCCTGGCTGAAAGATTCGTACCGGTAGTCGCTGTTGATGCGGCGGATCACGGCCTTGGCGCCGGTTTCCAGCTTGACGGCGCCGCCGAAGGGGTGGACGTAATCGCCCTGGAGGGTATATTCGAAGTTGTAACTTTCGTTGCGGTTCTTTTCGTCCAGCGCCAGGCCCGGGTCGTTGCCTTCCTGGCGGATGGTATTGCGCTGGTTGCCCTGGGCGCCGCTCCACTGGAAAGCAAAGACGAGTTCCTGTTCTTCTTTTTTGAAGGTGCGGCGGTAGTCCGTCGTCCAGTCGAAGCTGCCCCGCAGGCTGCGGGTATCGTTGAACCGGGTGTAGGCCTGGGCCAGCCCGCTGGCCGGAATCCGGAAGGCAGCGTCGGTGGTTCCTTCGTTGTTGCTGCCGAAGCCGCCGAAAGTGAGGGAGGAGGACAGGCTGTTGTAGGCGTTGATGTCGTAGAAAGCCCCGACGGAGCCGCGCGGGCCGTAGCTGTTGCCCCGGGTATCCCCGTCCTGGCTGAGGAGGCGCAGGGTGTCGCCCCGGAAATCTTCCCGGTAGAATTCCGAATAGCCGTCGCGGGGCCAGGATGCCCAGGAGCTGACCCCGGCGTTGAGGCCGAAGCGGCCGCTGGCCACGCTCAGGTTGAAGCCGCCGCGGTTGATGCGGGTGCCCAGGCTCGAATTGACCGAGCCGGTGAAGCCTTCCACGCCCTTCTTTTTGGTGATGATGTTGATGATGCCGGCGGCGCCCTCTCCATCGTATTTGGCGGAAGGGGTCGTGATCACCTCTACGCTTTTGATCTGGTCGGCAGGGATGGACCGCAGGGCTTCGCCGGGGTTTTGGGCAAAGAGGGTAGACGGGCGGCCGTTGATGAGAATCTGCACGTTCTCCGAACCGCGCAGGGACACGTTGCCGTCGAAGTCGACCGAAAGCAGCGGGGCCTTGCGCAGCACGTCGGTGGCGTCGCCGCCAATGGAAGTGACATCCTGGTCGGCGTTGAAAACGATCTTGTCGATGCGGTTCTCGATCAGGGCGCGCTCTTCGGTGACCTCCACGGCGCTGAGGGTGACGTTCTGCGGTTCCAGGCGGATCTCCCCCAGGTCGGTGTCGGGCTTTTCCAGGGTCAGTTCCACGCCGGGCACCACCCGGGTGGCGTAGCCGATGAAGGAAAGGTGCAGCTCGTATTTCCCGTTGCGGACGTCCTGCAGTTTGAAATGGCCCTTTTCGTCGGTGATGCCGCCGGTGGCTTCCTTGCCGCTGCCCGCTGCTTTGAGTACGAGAGTGGCGAACTCGATCGGCGCTCCCGTCAGGGAATCGATGACTACGCCCGTCACTTTGCCCTTTATGGACGGCCCCTGGGGCTGCCGGTTGCCGTAGGGAGGCTGCTGGGCAAAGGCAGCGAGCGCCGCGAAGAAGCAGGCAAGGAAGAGTATGTTTTTTTTCATTTTTTGTGCTTTCGTATCCTGGCGCCGGGGGCCGGCCCTGAAGTATTCTATCCGGAATGAAATGCAAAGGTGGGGAAAATGTTTCTTAAATTGGCAACAGAAATACCGGACGAGCCCTTGCCGGAAAGCGCACCGGGCCGGGCCGGCGACAAAAGCCACGACGATGAAGAAGCTGCTGCTCCCGTTCTACCTGTTGCTGTCCCTGCTCAACCTCTACGGCGAATACAGCCGCTCCGAAGCGCTCATCTTCGCCAGCAAGCCTTTGCTGCTGACGGTACTGGCGCTCTGGTTCTACCTGCAGCTGCGCCCCCTGCGGGCCCGTTTTCCCCGCTTGCTCCTGGCAGGGCTGATCTTTTCCATCGGCGGCGATGTGCTGCTGATGCTGGTGGAGAACGGGCCGAAAGACGAGCGTTTCTTCCTCTTGGGCCTGGGCAGTTTCCTGCTGGCGCAGCTGAGCTACCTGCTGGGTTTCCTGAACTACCCCGGAGCGCGGCGGGGGCTCCTGGCCCGGTCGCCCTGGCGCGCCTGGCCGTTTGCCCTCTTCCTCACCGGAATACTGGGGCTGCTCTGGCCGGGCATCCCCGGGCCGATGCGGGCACCGGTGGCGGTGTACGCCTGCGCCATCACCGGCATGGCGACGGCGGCGCTCAACCTGCGGCCCCTGCTGAAGCGGGAGGTCTTCCTCGGCCTGATGGCCGGCATCATCCTGTTCCTCCTTTCCGACAGCCTGATCGCCCTGAACAAATTCCGGGCGGATGCCGTAGCCATTCCCTACGCGCGCCTGCTCATCATGGCTACCTACCTGCTGGGGCAGTACTGGATAGCGCGGAACGCGGCGGCGGCATGGGAAGGCAAGGCGGCAGTAAATGTACGGTTTTAGGCACTGGCTTAATTCCGGCTGCGGCCTGTTCCCTGTCGGAGTTGTCTAACCCCAAAACGAACCCGTTGTTCCCGGCCGGCCCGGCAACGGGCCTAAATCCAAATCTGATGCGCAGTTTTACCCTTTTCATTCTGATCGCGGCCGTCATGATTTCCCGGCAGCTTCCGGCCCAGTGGGCTAATGTGCCCTCCATTCCCGCAGCTGATATTTTTGCCCTGACAGCCGGTCCGGAAGCCTGGTTCGCCGCGACAGATAACCTGGTGTTCGCAAGCAGCAATGGCGGGGAAACCTGGACGGAACTGCCCGCCTCGCCTTTTCCGGGCGGAGGGCTCAATGCCTTGTACAGCGACGGCACGGCGCTCTACGCCGGCGCGCTGAACGGCGGCGTCGCCCGGAGTTTCGACGGCGGCCAGAACTGGCAAAGCCTCACCACCGGGCTGACAGCTCCGGGCGCCCGCAGCGTTCACTGTTTCCTCGCCCGGGGAGATTCCTTATTGATCGGTACGGAAGGCGGCGCCTATTTCATCCGGAAAAGCCAAGCCTCGCCTCCGTGGCAGGGCTTCAATGAGGGCCTGGCGTTCAACCTTTCCTACACGATCAATGCCCTGGCATTCACCGGCACGGCTTTCCTGGCCGGCGCGGGGGCAAACGGGCACCTTTACCGGCGCGGGTTGGATGACGGCGCCTGGGCGCCCATCCCCATAGCCGATCCTTTTGTCAGCGACCTGACCGCCCAGTCCTTCCTCCTGCTTCCCGGCAAAGCCTATGCCGGCACCCAACTGGGCCTGTTCCGGAGCGTCGACGACGGCCGGAACTGGCAGCGGGTGTCCGCCAACCAGGGGGCGGTGTCCCAGATGCTTATTTTTGAAAAGAATGACGTGCTGCTTTCCGTCATCAACCGCCTGACCTATTCCGAACTCTACGCCTCCGGCAATGAAGGGGCTTCCTGGACCCTGCTGGGCAACTTCCCGGCCAACTTCATCTACGGCCTTCAGGCTTCGGGCGACCGCCTTTATATGGCCTGTAGTGCCGGCCTGCTGTGGGCGCCACTGGACATCATCAGCGAAACAACCGGACCCGGACAGCCGGCAACGAACCACATTCAGGCTGTTTTCCCGAACCCGGCAAGCAGCCGGGCAACAGTGGCCGTTCACCTGGAAAAAGGCCAGGCCGTCCGGATCGGATTGTTCGACAGCTCCGGGCGGATGTTGCAGGGCATGGTTTCCGGCTATTACCCGCCCGGGCAGCACGATATCGATATCGACCTGGAGGGCTTGCCGGGCGGCGCGCACGTACTGAGGTGTTGGTTTGGAGAGGTGCAGGAAAGCCGGTTGCTGGTTGTGAGGTAGTAGCTGGTCATTTTATCCTGCCGAAAACTTAAAGATGCAGGCTACCCGTCTAAGGCTGGACACTCCATGCCTCCTGCACACGCTTGGCCTCGACTCCGCTCGGCTTTCCCCTTTCTGCTGTCCAACCTTAGACGGGTAGCCAAGATGCACAAAAAAGAGTTGGCGTTCAAGATAATCCCCTACTCCTCCGCATAAACCTCCGGCCGTTGCCTGCCTTGCCGAAACGGACGAATGTGAAGTTATTTGTAACTATTTAGCAGCCCTCCGCTTTTTAGCCACGAAGACACAAAAATTTATCCGGCTGAACAGACGGACTCTAAGATTGCACCAAGCCGATGCCCGATAGCTATCGGCATCGGCTTGGTGCGATCTTGGTGTCTTCGTGTCTTCGTGGCAAAGGCATCAGGCCCACCTAAATAGTTACGCAAATCCGGCAATTTTTATAAGATTTAACGCCCCTGCAGACCAAAGGCTTAACTTGGCCCTAAAAACATGCGAGTTCTTGTAAGTATCACCCTGTTGTTCCTGGCCCAGGCCTTATCAGCACAAAACCAGCAACCCTGCGGCACGGAAGCCCACCGGCAGTTCGACTTCTGGATCGGCGAGTGGGCCGTTTACAAAACCGGGACCGACACCCTGGCCGGGCGCAATGCCGTCCGCCAGATCCTCGGCTCCTGTGTCATCGAAGAGAACTGGACGAGCGCTTCCGGCTGGCAGGGCAAAAGCTTCAATACCTACAACCCCGTCGATTCTGCCTGGAACCAGGTGTGGGTCGACCAGTCGGGCGCCACCTACCACTTCTCCGGGAGGCGGGAGGGAAATGTTATGCAGCTGTATGGCGAAACGACAACTCAAAAGGACGAAGCCCTCTTGTTTGACATGGCCTACCATCACGATCCGGAAAAGGATACCGTCCGCCAGGTATGGAAAATGTCCAAGGATAAGGGGGAAAACTGGCAGGTTGTATTTGATGGGACTTATGTGAGGGGGGAAGAGGAGCTAAGAGAGTAGGTTTAGGGACAAGTTGGAATCGCAATGTTCTGTGATAAAAGTCATTGTCAAATTTTAACGTAACTATTCAGCACGCCTGCGTGCTGAATAGTTACCATTTTTGATGATAAAACTGGCCCTCTTCATTTTGTTATAACTTTGTTGGGAGCAATGTTTCCAGTTGTGATCTTTGGCTATTTTTGGGATAGTATTATTGTTGCAATATCTATAGCCTTCGCAGGGAAGTTCAGTGATAGTTTCATGCTTTTTGTTTATTACCTTTTAACGCTTCTGATGTTAATTGGTTTAAGCATAGCAGTACTAGCATCGGTACTTTATTTAACTTCAATGGGAGGAAGGTGGACAGTAATATATTTTGCAATTGTGCTTGGGACATTTTTCAGTATTTTAAGTCGGGATAATAGTGTAAAAGTTTCAGATATGTATGGGTAATGCCCCCTGTAGTGTGATTAACATTCATGTATCGCCACAAAAAATTGCCCGGCTCTTTGAGCCGGACACAAAGGCACCAAATCCGTACTAAATTTAGTGCGGATTTGGTGTTTTAGTGCTTTCGTGGCATCTTTTCGCCACGTGCGGACCTTACATGAGAAACTGCTGATTTGTAAATTTATACTCATCCATCCCCCCCTCACATCATCACCATCTTGCCCGTAAACTGCTGCCCCCCGCACCGGAGTTCGTAGAAATAAACCCCTTTCGGCATCCGCTTGCCGGCCTCATTGGCCCCATCCCACCGGGCCAGATAGGTGCCGGGCGGCAAATCGGCGTCCATCAGTTTTCTGACGGCCTGCCCGTCGGCGTTGTATACGGTCAGGACAGCAGGCATGCGCCCCTTTCCATAAGGAACGGTGAAACGGATAACCGCCGATCGGGAGAACGGGTTGGGGAAACACTCGGCGGTAATCTTAGCCTCTTTGGCAGCCCCCGGCTCTTCCGTCCCGGTCCAGATCAGCCCGCCTTCGCCCTTCGACGCTCCGTTCACGTCGGCCATATAGACGTTCACCCAGTCGGGCCGGCCGGCAAGCTGCAGATAGCTCTCTGCCCATTCCTCATCGGTCAGCCGCAGGAAATCGTCGGTAGTGTATTCATAGTAACTCGCCACCGGGCCGGCAAAGGCCGCCAGCTCGCCGTCGCTGGTAGGGGCTACGACAATCGCCAGGTCGGCCGGGCCGGTGCCGGCATGGGCCACCCACCCCTGCAGGCTGCCGGCACAGTCGCTGGGGATGGTGTGGAAATCTGCCACCAGGTAATCGGGGTCAGGCGAAATGGGAGTCGGCTCATAACCGGGGCCGTAGAGCAGCTTCAGGTACCAGCCGTCGAGCACGCCATACAGGTCAGTGCGGAACAGGACTTCTTGGAGGAACACCTGCTCGGCCCCATCCAGCGGAACGCCCATTAGTTCCTTTTCGGCGATGGCAGCCAACTGATCTGTGATCTCCTGCAACAGGCTGAAGTAGGCCAGGATATCACCCTGCAGGTCCGGGTCGCTGAAGGTGATGCCGGCAAATTTATCCTGTGCCCGGGCCGCCAGCTCGTTCAGGTTGCGGAACGCCTGAGGGATAGGCTCTACATAACCGGCGGGATAGGAGCAGACGATGACGTCGGTGTAGGACTGCTTGGCGTACAGCAGGTGGTCGTGGCGCAGCTCCGTCCAGGAGGCCAGCTGCGTGTTCATCTTTTGCTGCCACCAGGCACCGGTCTGCATGAACCGGGGCAAACCTTCCCGCTCCTGCGGAGGGTTCAGGGCGCGGATGGCGTTCAGCCACATGGCGTGCACGGTGCTGTTCCAAAATGTATCGTCGTAGGAGTCGGCCAGATAGCGGAGTGCAGCCAGGTTGGAGGCGTAGTGGTACTCCTCCAGTTCTGGCAGCAGCAGCTGGGCCGCCGGGTCGTTGCCCAGGGCGAAGAGGATGTCGAGGGTGGACGGGAAGAGCCGGCAAATCCGCTCGCCCTGGTATTCGATCTTGGAGTACACTACGTTGCCGGCAATATAGGAATCGAGAATGAAGCGCTGCCCGAACAGCATGAAGGCAGCCGCCGGCTGCAGGCTTTCGCCGGAGAAGGGATCCTGCGCCAGCACCTGGGAGTTGATGTGCTGCATGCCGATGTTCCGGCTCGCCAGGGAATCCTGGAAGGCGGCCAGGGCCTGGCTGTCCAGCAGCTGAGCGGCGTTTTCCAGTTCTACAGACTGGAGGAAGGCCCGGAGGTGGGCCGGCGAGGCGTTGTCCTGCTCTCCGACCAGGAAGGACAGGATGTCTTCCGTTTTTTCGAACAGCCCGTAGGTATCGGAAAGCTCCATCAGTTCCATCAAAAGCACCGCATCGATGGCCTGCCGCTGGATGTCTTCATCGGTTTGAGGGGGGCAGCCCAGAGGGGCGGCAACCGGTTTGCGGAGGTATATCTCTATCCTGCCCAGCCACATCATGGCCCGGAAGTAACGGCTCAGATCCTCATCCTCGGCGTAGTGGCCTCGGGGCCGGAACTGGCTGAAGTCGATCTGCTTGCAGGTTTCGGAGAAGAAGGGGTAAGGCGCCAGCTGTTCGGCGGCGATCAGGCCGAGGATCTCTTCCACGACGGCCTGGTTTTCGCTGTACAGGGGGCTGATGTTCTCCCCCAGCAGCCGGCGGGGCACGGTGAGGTATACGTCCACGTCCCGGAGCATGGTGGCCATCTGTCCTTCTCCGGCATACTGGCTGGCCAGGGCCTGCAGTTGCTGGTGCATGTCCGTGAGCAGTTCAGAAACCATTTGCATCAGCACGCCCTGCTCGATCTGCTTCAGGAGCGCTACGTAATAAAAGTGGAAAGCGTGCAGGATGGCGTCGGTGGAGACGAACACCGGCAGGTCTTTTTGCCAGACGTCGAGGAACTGCCAGATGAAGGCGCTCTGCCGCAGGCGTTCGGTGACCAGGAAGCCGTGCTTGTCCAGCAGGGCTTTCTCGTATGCGGTTAAGGCGTATTTTTCGTCGATCAGATCGTGGTACAATGCCGCGTCCCAGGAGATGCCCGCTTCGGCCAGGAAGGGTTCTGCCGGGTGGAGGTTCAGCAGTTCGTCCGCCTCCATGTTTTTATGGTCCTGAAGGAACTGGTGGTAAGCGCCCAGGTCGAAATCCGGGGCTTGCGGGTAGAGCTGGAAAGTAAGGATCAGGATAAAGGATACAAGCGTAAGGATCTGTTTCATGATAGCGCGGTTTTGGGAGTCAGGAAAAATGATGGCGTCAGGATAACCTGTATAAGTTAGCATTTGCCTGCCGGTTTGGCAATGACAATCATCAGGAACTGGCGGGGGGGGGCGGAGGAATTGGGGGGATTGTTGGGAGGGCGACAAATGGGGGAGGGCAGTGTTCGTCAATTGGTTGATGCAGTGGTGGGTTGCTCTGCACACCATCGTATAAACTTAAAAAAAGTTTTAAAGATGTGATTTTTTCACTATTTTTGTAAGCAAAACACCAATCATATGCTTATCCGGTTTTATGTTGAGAATTTTTCGTCATTTAGAACCAGGCAATCTTTTTCAATGATACCTGGGAAAGGGACGTTGAAGTCAAATCATAAAACTACGCCGGTTAAAGGAATTTCTGTTTTGAAGGCAGCAGTAGTTTTTGGAGCTAACGCATCAGGAAAGTCCAATCTGATTAAGGCAATCAATTTTGGTAAAAAGCTTGTATTGGAGGACATAAAGCCGGGGCAAAAAATTGACTACAGCAAGTTTAGGCTGAATGAGTTGAGTATAGCTGGCAACTCCAGACTAGAATATGAATTGCAACATAATGGAAAGAATTATGCGTACGGATTTGTGTTCAACAAAGATGGGATTGTAGAAGAATGGCTGTATGAAGTGACTAAAAAATCTGACAAAAAAATCTTTGTTAGAAACGGGAGTTCCTTCGATTTGTCCTATTTAATAAGCATTAACAAACGAAAAGAAGAAAAACAGTTTATTAACTTTATTGCAAAGGGAACACCTGATAACAAGTTGTTTTTGAATGAAATCAGGCATAGGAAGGTCAAAGAAAACGTAACTGATATTTCTGATATAACAAATGTTCTTGATTGGTTCCTGAATTCGCTGAAAGTTATTCTTCCGGAGGACAAATATAATGTTGGCTTGAGATTTGAACTTAAGGATGATGAAAAACTATTAAAGTCATTCGAGCAATTTTTAGAATATTTTGATACCGGCATTGACGGTGTTTGTTTAGAGCCAATTTCTGTAGAAAAAGTAGATATTCCTGATTTCCTTTTAAAGAGAATCAGCGATGATTTGTTAAATGCCAATTCTAAAGAAAAGAGAGCTGCTATTCTTTCGGATAATAATACTACATACTTTATATCAATAATAAACAATGAAGTAGGTTATCATAAGTTTATGACTAAACATATTATCGATTCCGGAAAAGAAGTGCTATTTGATACAAGCGAGGAATCAGATGGAACCAACAGGATTATCGATTTCATTCCTCTACTAATGGATTTGTTACAGGGAGATAACGTGTTTATTATCGACGAGATGGAACGAAGCCTTCATCCTAATCTGATTTATGACCTCATCGATCTTTTCCTGGCGAAAAGCATAAATGTTAATAGCCAGATGATCCTGGCAAGCCATGAATCCTCTCTGCTCACTCAAAAATTATTAAGGAAAGATGAAATATGGTTCACAGTAAAAGAAACAGACGGGTCTACAACTATCCATTCATTGGAAGAATATAATATAAGATTTGATAAAAAAATCCGGAAAGACTATTTGCTTGGAAGGTTTAAAGCGATCCCTAAGCTTGGAAACAGAAACAACCTGACTGTATTGCCAAATCAATGAAATTTTATGCCCAGAGAACGCCAAGAATTTTTTAGAGAAAGCAATTCTAAAGAAAAAGAGAGGATTTATATACTAGCATTTGAAGGCAATGTCACAGAAGTTGAATATTTCGGTGTTGTATTAAATCCGTTGAACTTTCGGTGCAAATGGAGAGCGGACCTCCTGGTCCGCTGAATGGATCAACGGATTTAATACACTACCAAAAGAAGATACATAGATAAATTTTTAGGAGATGCAATGCCTGATGGATACAATAAGGGTCCGGAGAAGAATAACTTCCCCATTTGATACGGCTCTTTTTCCGCCAGGCTGCGTTGCGGGATCGGTTGCGTAGCCCTGCTATGCGCCCTCCCCGCGCCTTGCCTGGCGAAAAAACAGCTCGCCTGAAATGAGGAACTTATTTTTCTCCGGCCCCTAAGCGCAATCCAAGAACGGCAAGGTTTATATTATTAGTAGATCATGCCATTATTGAATCCAGGAATTTGGTAGTCGAAGGAGAGAATTATCCCAAAGGATTAGGATCTCATGTTTATAAGATTGTAGAAAAGTTGATAAAGCCGTAAATGAACAGCCCATTCATGAAGCGGACCGAAACCAAATACAACCAATACCGGGTTAGCCCGGTGGAATCTTAGCAACAACAACCCCTAATGGCCACGATTTGGTTCTGCCCCTTGCGATTATACTTATTATTTATTAACTTTGAATTTCAAAGTACTTTTAAAACCCAACACCAAACCCACAATGAAAATAAAACTGATCCTCCCCGCTCTGACAGAAGCCGAAAGCCCATTCTGGAGGCCGATAAAATATTCCCTGTTCCCTCCCTTGGGCCTGGCGACTTTGGCAGCGTATTTATCCGAAGATGACGAAATTGACTTGCAGGACCAGCACGTCGAAGAACTGAACCTTGATGACGAACCCGACCTCGTGATCATTCAGGTTTACATAACCAATGCTTACAGGGCCTACCGGATTGCCGATTTTTACAGGAATAAAGGCTCGTATGTCATTTTAGGCGGGCTTCACGTAACCTCCCTCCCGGATGAAGCCATGCCGCATGCCGACACAATTTTCCTCGGGCCGGGAGAAGAGACATTCCCAAGGTTCCTGGAGGATTTCAGGAAAAGGGAACCCAAAAAGGTTTACTTTTCAAGCAAAAGGACATTGGAAAAAATACCGCCTATCCGAAGAGATTTGATAAAGCGGAACCGGTATTTAGTCCCCAATTCCATCGTCGTTACCAGAGGATGCCCCCATCACTGCGATTTTTGTTATAAGGATGCCTTTTTTGAAGGCGGCAAATCTTTTTACATGCAGGTGGTAGACGATGCGTTGAGCGAGATCGAACGGTTGCCCGGAAAGCACCTCTATTTCCTGGATGATCATTTGCTTGGGAACGCTAAATTTGCCGGCGAATTATTTGCAGGGATGAAAGGCATGAACCGGGTCTTTCAGGGAGCGGCAACAGTCGATTCGGTCTTGAGGGGCAATTTAGTCGAAAAAGCCGCAGAAGCCGGCTTGAGAAGCCTGTTCGTCGGGTTTGAAACCTTTTCTCCGGAGAATTTGAGGCAAAGCAACAAAAAGCAAAACCTTAAAAAAGATTATGAAGCGGCGGTCAACAGATTGCACGATTTAGGGATTATGATCAACGGCAGTTTTGTGTTTGGCCTGGATGAGGACGACGAAGATGTATTTAAACGAACGGTTGACTGGGGCGTAAAAAATGCCCTGACTACATCGACCTACCACATCTTGACCCCTTATCCGGGGACCAGGCTGTACAAGGATATGGAAAGCCAGGGGCGGATCATGACAAAAAACTGGGATTTATACGATACGCGGCACGTTGTTTATCAGACCAAAAAATTGTCTGAACGACAACTGAAAGAAGGGTATGATTGGGCATACAATGAATTCTACAGATGGAAGAACATCTTGTCGGCCAGCATGAAGCACTCATCAAACAAGCACAAGCTAAAACATTTCCTTTATACGGGCGGCTGGAAAAAATTCGAGCCGTTGTGGAACTTCATCATCAAGTCGGGAAGGCTGAATAATATGCTTCCTTTGCTGGAAGCTATTTTGTCGAAAGTTAAAAGCGAGCGTAAAAATGAGGTTAACCAAAACCGAATACAACCAATACTTCAGGATTCACCCGGCATTGATTCATTATGACGGGATCAATGAAAAACTGGTCGGAAAAAAAAGACGGCTACCATTCTAACGTCGGACAGCCCGGGGAGCTTTCGTACACCGTACACAACTCAAGGCTGCTGTCGGCCCCGTACACCCTGCCTGCCCGCCTGTCCAAGGGCCAGTCGGCCTGGCAGGCAAGCGTACACAACCCCGGCAACTTCTGTCCAGCCTTAGACGGGTGGCCCAAAAGCCTTCTCACACCTTTATAAACACCCTCCCCCTGTACAACACCCACGCCAGCCCCAGAAACACCAGCACGTTGGCCAGGGCGAAAGCCAGCGAAGCATTCACAGGCGAAAAGAAGGGCGAAAAAATGGTGTCATACACCCAGCCCTTCATCGTCTGCCGCCCGCCGGCCGCCGTCTCCCACCCGATGATGTACATCAGCTTGGCCACGAAGCCGGAGAGGATGAAAACGAACAGGGCGTTGGTGCCGTAAACCACAAAGGGCCGCGCCCGGCGCCGGTACTCCAGGATATCGATCAGCCAGTATGCCACCCCCAGGAAGAGCAGGGCCAGCCCGCTGGTGTAGCACACGTAGGAGCTCGTCCAGATCTGCTTGTTGATGGGAAAAGCCAAATCCCAGGCCAGCCCCAGGGCCGCCAGGATGGCGCCGGCCGCCAGCATGCCGGTGGCTTTGTGATAAGGGCTGCGCCGGGTGCGCAGCCATTCCCCCGCAAGCATGCCGCTGATGCCGGTCGCGACGGCCGGCAGGGTGCTGAGCAGGCCCTCGGGATCCCAGGTTTCGGACTGCCGCCAGAGGTGGCCGCTGGTAAAAACGAGCCGGTCGAACCAGGCGCCCAGGTTGGTTTCCGGATCCAGGTTGGGCGGGTAGCCGCCGGGCACGGGCACCAGGGCCATCAGCGCCCAGTACGCCAGCAACAGCCCGATGCCGGCGTAAAGCTGCGTCCGCCAGCCGGCGCGCAGGAAGAGCAGGGCGCAGATGGCGTAAACGATGGCAATGCGCTGGAGGACGCCCGGTATCCGCAACCGGCTGAAGTCATAAATTCCCCAGCCCGCAAGGGCCATGGCCAGGGCGGTGCCCAAAGCAAGGTAGAGGAAGCGGCGGGCCCACCGCTTCCGCGGCGGCTTCTGCCCCAGGCAGACGGCCCGGCTGAAAATGGATATGGTGAAAACGCAGAGCAGGACGTAGTGCAGCGCCTTCCTGCCCAACGGCACATCCTCCGCCATCCCGAATGTGGGAAAAGCTGCCAGGAAAACCCCCAGCCCAAACAGGATGGCCGCCCGCAGCAGCGTCTTGCGGACCAGGGCGGCCTGCGGCTGCCCGGCGTATTTGCTCAGTGCCAGCGGAATGGCCACCCCGACGATAAACAGGAAAAAGGGAAAGATCAGGTCGGTGGGCGTACAGCCGTGCCACTTCGCGTGCAGCAAGGGCGCATATACCGTGGACCAGCTGCCGGGGTTGTTCACCAGGATCATCCCGGCGATGGTGATGCCGCGAAAGGCGTCGAGGGAAAGCAGGCGCTGGCTGGAGGTCGTGGCTGGCATAGGAGGTTCCGGTTAGGTTAAGGGCCCGGAGAAGAATAACTTCCCCATTTGATACGGCTCTTTTTCCGCCAGGCTGCGTTGCGGGATCGGTCATGTAGCGCCGCTATACTCCCTCTCCGCGCCTTGCCTGGCGGAAAAATAGCTCGCCTGAAATGAGGAACTTATTTTTCTCCGGCCCCTAAGGCAAATTTATTCCTTTTCAGCCAAACCGGAAGGAAGAAGCGCTGATTGTTGCCGTTGCTGCTGCCTTGATAGATAGGGAGAGAGAGAGAGAGAGAGCAGACGGGCCGCTTAACTGGATTTTGGACGTGCCCCTGTTTCAAGTCGGAAGCTTGCCCGGAAGAGCGACAGCGAAGACGGGTGCGACCGTCTGGTCAGCGTTCGACCGAACTCACGCCGAGGTCCGGTTAAAAAGTCGGAAAGCCTGCCCCGATTTTTTGTCGGGGTCGGCTTTCCGCCTTCTGCCTTCGTCGGCCGAAGCCGACTATGTCGGACGGAGGCCGATTTCCGAATTCCGACTTCAACACCAGGTAGTCCAAAGTCCAGTAAGCGGCCCGTCCGAAAAGCATAGTTTATCAGTTACAGGTATAGGTAGTGACCACCTCCTGGGTGATGCCGTTTGCTTCCTGCATGATGGTTATGCTCGGGTTGGCTTCGATCTCGTCCAGCGCTTCGTCGCAAAACTGGGTGCCGGAAACCGACTGCGAACCGAATTCCTTGCCGTCGACGTAGATGACCTGCTCGGCGGAACACGTTTTGCAGCGCGGCTCGTTGTCGTCCTTTTTGCAGGAGGACCATTCCGGCGCCCAGGACGAATACGGCAGCGAAGACCAGGATGGATTTAACAAAGGTTTTCATCTTTGATTTTGATTTAGGTGGTTAATGAAATTTATGAATGGTTTACAGCTGTGTAGTCTGGCAAGAAGTGGAGTTGTTGCCCCCGGATTGGATTTTTCTGAAGAAGTGCCGAAAGCACTAGTGCTTTATTGAGTTTCAAATATTAATAAGGGGATGTGATGTCGGCTGGCGACTAGAGTTCGCCTGTCGACTATCACGGCAAACCCCCTGTTTAATTTTTGAAAACCAATTCAGCACTAGAACCCTTCGAGGCCATCCTCCAGTTTCTCTTTCACAAATTTTCCGTCTGCAGACGCATCATCAGCCTGGTAATTTACATTTTGGAAAACACCATTCGTAACGCTTACGACGTCTTCGGACGCGGATTGGCGGGCGAAAAAGCTGAACCTGCCGGAGATGAGCCCTTGCTCCTCGTCTATTTTTTGGGCAACAACCCAGCTGGAGCCTTCGGGGGCGCTGCTCGTAAAGGCTGTCTTATTGCCGAGGTCCAGCCATTCCGAATAGTTTGCGGAATCGTTTTGAGAGTCGTACTTGCCTTCGCCCTGGCCGTTGAGGTGTATAACGATGGACGTGCCGTCGGCGGCCTTGCCCATGATGGCCATTTTTCCGCCAACAACCCTGGCGGTGACGGCCTCCGCGGCCCACGGTTTACCGTTTACATAGGCAGTCATCATCAATTCCCCTGCGGTTCAGGGGCGGAAGGAATGGACAGGGGTTCGTCTTTGCTGCAGCTACAGAGAGCCAAAAGGAATAAAGGCAGGACAAACATGGATTTCAGGGAAGTTTTCATTTTTGATTTTTTAGGTGTTAAAAAAATGCCTTACATGGACTAGTCAGGCAAAGGTGAGAGATGTTACCCCCATGGAGAATTTTTTTACAAAAGCCTGCGATCGTACATGACGCTTTTTCCACTAGTGCCTTCGGAATTAAGTAAATGCCATTATAGGCGTGGTTAGTTTCCGCCTGATCAAGGCGGAGAGCCTGCCCCGAACTCGATTCGGGGTTCGGGATCGTAGCCTTAGCTACGAAGCCCGGTTCTCCAACGCCGAGCAGGCGGAAAATAACAAGCGTATAGTGGTAGATACTTAGTTCCGGAGGCACTAGCCCGCCTGCTATACCGACATAAAGTTTTTAGTGCGGATTTGGTGCTTTTGTGTTTTTGTGGCTAATACCGCACCTCCGTAAAAATACCGTTGCGGACAGATACCGAATCGCCGCCCGGGCCATCCAGGGCAGTAAAAAAGAAGGTGCCGGAGACGATCGTGTCCTTTAGCTCGTCGATCACGATCAGGCCCGACCCGCTCGGCTGGTTGCTGGCATAAACCGGCGCGCCGGCCTCGGCCTGCCAGGTGCCGACCGTGGAAGCCGCCGGATAAGAGGTGTATTCGCCCTCGCTGAAGCCGCTCACCACCAGGCTGATGGTCGACCCGTCGCCGGCGACGCCTACGAGGCTCAGCCGGCCGCCGATGGTATCGGCGCTGACGACGCCGGCGCTCCAGTTCTGGCCGTCGACCACCGCTCTCATCTTCACCGGGCCCTGCTGGACGCCGGAGGGGGTTTCGTTGTCCTTTTTGCAGCTCCAGACGGTGAGCAGGGAGATCGAAAAGAGTGAGAAAAGCAGGAATTTTTCTGAAGTTTTCATATTTTATACTTTCTGTTTTTTTGAACAGTTATTCGAAAAACAAAAGCGGCCGGGGCGGAAACTGTTTCCCGAATTTGGATAATTTTTTTCAAAAAACGGAAAAGTTTCGGAAAGGAACCTCTACCAGAGGCCGTAAAACAGGCGCGTTGCCTTACCTTTAACCAAAATACCGGGCCTTGTATTTCACCCGGGGAGAAATATCCTGAACTATGAATATCAACGACACTTTTGATCCCGGCCGCTATCAGGCCGCGCCCGGCCGTTACGGCGCCATGCAATACCGCCGCTGCGGCCACAGCGGCATCCGCCTGCCGATGATCTCGCTCGGGCTCTGGCACAATTTCGGGCACACCAACGACCTGGAAGCCGGCCGGCAAATCCTGCGCTGTGCTTTCGACTACGGCATCACCCATTTCGACCTGGCCAACAATTACGGGCCGCCCTACGGCGCGGCGGAGGAGAACTTCGGGCGCATCTTCCGGGAAGATTTCCGGCCCTACCGCGACGAACTTCTCATCTCCAGCAAAGCCGGGTGGGATATGTGGCCGGGGCCGTACGGCAACTTCGGCTCCCGCAAATACCTCATCGCCTCTCTCGACCAGAGCCTGAAACGCCTGGGCCTGGAGTACGTCGACATCTTCTACCACCACCGCCCCGACCCGGAAACGCCCCTGGAGGAAACCATGGGCGCCCTGAACCACCTCGTGCAGCAGGGCAAAGCGCTCTACGTCGGCGTCTCCCAGTACGACGCCGGGCGGACCGCCAGAGCCGCCGGAATACTCCGGGATATGGGTACCCCCCTGCTCATCCACCAGCCCCGCTACAGCCTGTTCGACCGCTGGGTGGAAAATGGCCTGCTGGACGAACTGGAGCGGCAGGGAACGGGCGCCATCGCCTTCTCTCCCCTCGAACAGGGCATCCTCACCGGCAAATACCTGCAGGGATTCCCCGAGGACAGCCGCGCCGTGCAGGACGCCCGCTACCTGGATAAGGATAAAGTCACGGAGGAAAAACTCGCCATTGTGCGGCGCCTGGCCGCCATGGCCGAAAAGCGCGGCCAGAGCCTCGCCCAGATGGCCATCGCCTGGCTGCTCAAAGACGAACGCGTCACCAGCGTCCTGGTGGGCGTGAGCAAAACCAAACAACTGCTGGACAATATCGGCGCCCTGGATAACCTGGCCTTCAGCCGGGAAGAGCTGGAAGCGATCGAAGCAATCCTGAAACCGGCACCCCGGCAACCATGATCGGCAAAGACCTGAACTACGCCATACAGCTCCTGAATGCGGAGGCAGTGGTGGCCATTCCCACCGAAACCGTTTACGGCCTGGCAGGCAATGCCCTGAGCCCCAGGGCAGTGTCCACCATCTTCGAAGTGAAGAACCGCCCCTCCTTCGACCCTCTCATTGTGCACACCAGCCACCTGGAACGCATATCCGCCCTGGCCACCGAGATGCCGGAAGCCGCCCGCCAGCTCGCCCGCCGTTTCATGCCCGGCCCGCTCACCCTCCTGCTGCCCAGGTCCGGCCTGATCCCCGATATCGTCACCGCCGGCTCTCCCCGGGTTGCCGTGCGCATCCCCGCCCACCCCCTGACGCAGGAACTGCTCGCCGCCCTGGACTTCCCGCTGGCGGCCCCCAGCGCCAATCCTTTCGGCTACATCAGCCCGACCACCGCCCGGCACGTCGAGGACCAGTTGGGCGACAAAATCCCGTACATCCTGGACGGCGGCCCCTGCCGGGTAGGCCTGGAAAGCACCATCGTCGGCTTTGAAGACGGGCAGGTGGTGGTGTACCGCAAGGGCGGCATCGCTGTTGAAGACATCGAAGCGGTGGCCGGCCCGGTGCTCGTCCGCCCTCATTCTTCCTCTAACCCGGCGGCGCCGGGCATGCTGAAGAGCCACTACGCTCCCTCCGCCCCGGTAGTGCTCGGCGACATCCGGCGCCTGCTGCTCCGCTATCCGGGCAAAAAGGCAGGCACTATTGCCTTCCGGGCCCCGATACCCGGCATCCCGGAGGAACGGCAGCTCGTCCTGTCTCCTGCCGGAGACCTTGCCGAGGCAGCCCGCAACCTCTTCGCCGGCATGCGCCGGCTCGACGCCCAGGGCCTCGACGTCATCCTGGCAGAACTGCTGCCCGAACAGGGGCTGGGCCGGGCGATCAATGACCGGCTGAGGAGGGCGGCGGCGGCGTAGGGGCACTCATTCACTCATTCACTCATTCACTCATTCACTCATTCACTCATTCACTCATTCACTCCACGGAGTAACTCACCGGTCAGCACACCGCACACAGCGGGTGCTCTCCGGCATGTACATCAGGCGGGCGGGCGGGATGGGTTGTTTGCAACGGCTGCAAATGCCGAAATCCGGGCTGTCGACCTTGGTGAGGGCGAAGCGGAGGCTGGACAGTTTCCGGCGGGTGGAGCGGAGCGCCGCTTCTGACACCCCCTTATTGTTGATGGCGTCCATCCGGCTGACGCGGCCGATGGCGTTTTCCGGCGAGATGGGTTGGGTAGCCTCTTCCAGCCGCTCCACCTCTTTCTCCATTTTTGCTGATTGTAACGGATTGCGTAGCTGGAAGGGGCAAAGGGTAGCGGCCGTGTCTCCTTAGTCCCGTAGGGACGATGGCTCATTGCCAGGGCCGATAGGCCCTGGATTAATGGCCATGTACGCCCTAGTCCTGCCCCAAAGGGGCCACTATGTGGTAAGGACGACAGCCAATCGCCGCAATGCCCTGGCGCCTTTTGGGCTATCGCTCTTACAGAGCTCTGGGAACGCCTCTATGACAACCAGGGCCTCACGGCCCTGGCAATGGACTAACATCCCTACGGGATTATGGCCTTCCAATGTCGGGCCGCGGATCACCAAAGGCAGCTACGCAATCTGTTACAATCAGCATTTTTGTGATCGTCTCGGCGATCTTCTTGCTGAGTACCTGTCTTTGCTGGCTGGTCATGGCGAATGATGGTTATAAATCAAAGCGCGGATGGCATCGTTTCCGAAGAACCATCCGCGCTTTGAAATGCTTATGCACGCGCAATCTGCGGCAGTTTAGTCGTTCGATGAGAAAATGGCGATCAGACGAAGGATTTCGACATAGAGCCAGACCAGCGTGATGAGCAGGCCCATGGCGGAGAACCACTCCATGTAGGCCGGCGCGCCGTATTGCTCGCCTTTTTCAAAATTGTCGAAATCCAGCAGCAGGTTCAAAGCGGCCACGGCCACGATCACCAGGCTGATGCCGATGCCCATCCAGCCCCCTTCGTGGAGAAAAGGCATATTTACGCCAAAAAAGGACAGTATCCAGTTCAGGAGATAAAATACGAAGATGGCGCCGGTGGCCATGATGATGCCGGCGCGGAACTTGCCGGTCACCTTGATGATCCCCGCTTTGTAGATGAACAGCATCAGGAAAAAGACGGCCATGGTGAGGGTTACCGCCTGGAAAATGATGCCGTTGAACAAACTGGCGTATACTGCCGAGATGGCGCCGACGAAGAGGCCCTCCAGCCCGGCGTAGACGGGTGCCAGGGTGGGCGACATCTGCGGCTTCATCGATGCGATGACGACGACGATCAACCCACCGATCGCGCCGCCCCAGAGGAACAACTGGCTGGGCATGGAAAAGCTGATAACGGCCGTCAGCAGCATGATACCTCCCAGGATGAGGGACTTGTTGATCGCGCCCTGTACAGTCATCCGCTCGACGATGCCGCCGGCCGTCCGCGCCATATCGCCGTCCAGGACTTCATGCGCCGCCTGCTGATAGGCGGATTCTTTCATAACGGGGTTGTGAGACTCTAAAAAGCCTTTTCTTCTGCTCATTTTTATGAATTAAGTGATTTTGGGAATCGGATAAACCCTTGGATGGATCACCCTTTACCTGTTTTCGGCTCCTAAATATAGGATGAAGAAAGTATTACTACAAAATTTAAATGGGAATAGTTTTATGCCCCCTGAACCATGAAACAATGAACCCATGAAACAATGAAACAATGCCCCCCTCCCCTCTCACGGCCTGGCATACCCCAACCTTCCCAGGAGTTCCGACTCGTAGTAGCTGTCCAGGCCGGCGACGGACAGGATGCCTGCCTTTTCCAGGCCGAGGTGGCCGTCGGGCGCGAGCAGGCTGTCGTCGGCCAGCACTTCCACGACCTTGCCGATGATGAAGATCGACCCGTTGGCCCGGATGTGGTGTTCTTCCTCCCATTGGAGGCCCAGCTTGACCGGGCTTTCCCGGACGTAGGGCGCCGGATGAGTATCGGTGTATTGCGGGGTCAGCCCGCAGGCCTCGAATTCCGAAACCTGATCGCCGTACTTGGCAGAGGTCTGGTGGGCGCGCTCGTAGAACGATCTGGCAACCGCATTGATGGTGAAGAATTCGCGAGCCTTAATGTTGTGGTAAGTCTGCCGCGGCACCGTCAGCGGGCGCATGACGAAGCCCAGCAGGGGCGGCGTGGCGCCAATGTGAACCACAGAGTTGAAGATCGCCACGTTGGCCACTTCGCGGTAGCTGATGGTCCCGATCAGGTTACAGGGCTTGAAGCCGGAAATGCTGTTCATCAGGTTGCGCCGGTAGAAGCGCTCCATGCCGAGAATGTCGTTCAGTGAAAAATGCTTTTCCATAGATTTGGTTTTACTGTTTTAACTATTAAAAACGACAGGTGTTGGGCAAATAGCAAAGAAAGAAGAATTTTGATGGCAGCCGGCCGCCGGAGAATGGCTATATTGCTGCATTGTTGGCTTTGGTTGTGCCGACGGGATGATTTCTGTCTATATTGCCGAATCCAGACGAGATTGTTCAGAAATGTGTGTCCGCCCGCAAGTTTTGAACCGCAGAGTATTCGCTTGACAGCGAATACTTTGTGACCTCTCTGCGTGTCTCCTCGGCCTCAGCGGTTTAAACAAAAGACACAGCGTTTTGAACAGTCCCATCCAGACCAGCAACCCTGTTGCGCCAACAATATAACAATACAGCAATACAGCAATATAGCAATACAGCAATATAGCAATATAGCAATTAAACCATGACGCCCTACGACCAGGATCCCAGGCAGGAAGACCCCATCAAAGTCCCCGCTTTTACAGAAGAGCAGCGCCGCTACACCCCCGAGCAGCGCTCCCGGCTGATGAGCAAAATCCGCTCCCGGGATACCAAACCGGAGCTGATGCTTCGGCGGGCCCTGTGGGCCCTGGGCTATCGGTACCGGAAAAATGTCAAAAGCCTGCCCGGCAGCCCCGATATTGCTATCAAGAAATATAAAGTAGCCGTCTTCGTAGACGGCGGGTTCTGGCACGGCTACAACTGGGAAGAAAAGAAATCCAGCATCCACCGCAACCGGGAGTACTGGATTCCCAAGATCGAACGCAACATGCAGCGCGACCGGCAGAATACGCAGGCCCTGCAGGAAAAAGGCTGGACGGTCTTCCGCTTCTGGGAGCACAAGCTGAAAAAGGAATTCCACACCTGCCTGGAGGCGGTGGTCGACGAGCTGGAGCGCAAAAAAAGAAAATGAATAAATATCTCACCATCTATAACAATCCAAGACAATGAATAATGCATGGAAAAAACTCTACCCGGCCATCCTGTTATTGCTGGCTGTAATTACGGCCGGCCGCGCCCAGGAATTCAACCGGGAAAAGATCTCGGACGGCCTGCTGGAACGCATCCAGGATAAGCCCTCCGCCTATCACACCATCGGCGTCCTCCTCCAGGAACAGGTGGACCTTCAGGCGATGGAGGAATACCTGCAGGAAAGTAAAGCGACGCTCGAAGAGCGCGCCTACCTGGTCATTACCTCCCTGCAGCAGAAGGCCAGCCAAACGCAGCCCCCCCTGCTGGAAGAGATCAGAAAGATGCCGGGGATAGCGCAGCCTTCGGTAGCGCCTTTATGGATCACCAACGCTATTTTCCTCGACGCCAATTCAGAGGGCGTCGCTGCCCTGAGCCTGCACCCGGCGGTCGCCTGGGTCAGCCTGTACCAGGCGCCGGAACTGCACGACGGCGAAGCGGCAGGGGAAGCCGCGCCGGCAAAGCTGAACAGCACCGAGCGAGGCCTGGCCGCCATCGGCGCTACCCAGATGTGGGGGATGGGCTATACCGGCTACGGCACCCGCGCCCTGATCGTCGACTCCGGGCAGGATGGTTTCCACCCGGCCCTGCACAACCAGTTCCTGTACCACCAGCGCCCCATCAACCAGGCCTGGCCCAACAACCAGGGCCCTTACTACTGCGGCAATCACGGCACCCACGTCGCCGGCACCGTCCTCGGCCTGGACCGCCTGACGGGCGACACCATCGGGGTGGCCTTCGACGCTCAGTGGATGGGAGGGCCCATCGACCTCAGTAACTGCGGGGAGTACGTCGGAGGGTCGCCGGTCAATTCCGTAACGGTATTCCAATGGGCGATCAACCCGGATGGCGACCCGGCCACCATCGACGACATGCCTCACGTGATCAACAACTCCTGGGGACGGTCGGACCCCACCCTGAACGATTGCCTGGCACCCTTCCTGGGCAATACCATTGAAGCCCTCTACACGGCCGGCATCGCCGTAGTCTGGTCGGCAGGGAACAACGGCCCGGGCGCCCAGACCATTGGCAATCCGGCCATGACCAACAATAGCCTGGTGCGCATCATGAGCGTGGGCAACGTCAATGCCGGTTCGCCTTCCTTCCCGATCAGCAACGACTCCAGCCGGGGGCCCAGCGTCTGCGGCGGAACAGGATCCCTGCTGATCAAGCCGGAGGTGTGCGCCCCGGGCAGCGACGTCCGCTCCAGCGCCCTCAACGGCGGCTACCAGCAGCTCAGCGGCACCTCCATGGCGGCGCCCCACGTCGCCGGCGCGGTTCTGCTGCTCAAAGAAGCTTTTCCCAACCTCACCGGCGAGGAAATCCTGCTCGCCCTCTATTTCTCGGCCATCGACCTGGGGCCGGCGGGAGAAGACAATACCTACGGCATGGGCATCATCAACGTGCCGGCAGCCTACCAGTACCTGCTCGATGAGGGCCACGAACCGGCCCCGCCCACCGAGGCGCCCAACGACGTGGTCCTCCTCCGGATAGACGCTCCGCCTTTGAACTGCGAAGAACAAGCCGTCACCCGCCTGCTGGTGCTCAACAACGGTACGGAAACGATCACTTCTCTGGACATCCGCCACGCTGTGCTGTCGGGCGGACAGCCGGACTACCTCACCCACCACTGGGAGGGCCTGATCGAACCCGGCGCACAGCAAACCATCCAGATGCCGCCCCTGCCCTCCGCCGCCGGTTCTTTCGAATATGTCGCAGAAGTGTTTATGGCCAATGGGCAGCCCGACGCCCGCCGGCTCAACAACCAGCTCAAAACCAGGGTCAATATCGTCGAAGAAGCGTTCCTCGTCGCCGGCGTTTCCGGAAATGAGGCAGTCTGCCAGGGCGGGCAGGCACTGCTGCAAAGCCTGACCGACAGCCTGGAATCCGTGCGCTGGTACGATGACCCCGTGGAAGGCAACCTGCTGGCTGAAGGGCCCGCCGTCCTGCTTCCCGTTGGCGACGAATCTTTCACGGTGTACATGGAAGCCACCACAAAGAAAAAGGCGGGAAGGGAGAGCAACCAGGGAGGCCTCCAGCGAATGAGCGACGACAATAATGGCCTGGTCTTCGATGCTTATTACCCGTTCACCATCAAAACGGTCAAGATTTACGCCGAGGAAACGGGCGCCCGCCTGGTCACCCTGCGCAACAACTCCAACGGCGCCTCCTTTACCAGGATCGTATCCGTCCCGGAAACCGGCGAACAACGGGTAGAGCTTAACCTGAGCGTCGATGTCGGAGAGGATTGGGAACTGTACCTGAAGGGGGGCAAGGCGCTGGGCCTTAACCTGGGCGGCCACAACTACCCCTTGACCGTCCCTAATGTGCTTTCCATCAAGCGTTCGACCCAGGGCCTGGTCTTTTACGATTACTTCTACGATTGGGAGGTGGAATACAATTACTTCTGCGGCCGCACTGCCGTAGAGGTACCGGTGCTGGCTACCGAAAACCCGCTGCAGGTGGCTTTCAGCCCGGCAGATACTACCGTCAACTTGTCTACCGGCAGCAATGAGGCCGCTTTTTCCGACCTGACTCCAGGTGCCGTATCCTGGCTTTGGAACTTTGGCGACGGCACCACCAGCACCCTGCCCAACCCGACACACGGCTATACCGACACCGGGAGCTACCTGGTGACCCTGACCGTTGTCGGGCAGGATGGCTGCGCCAGCAGCGCTTCCGGCACCGTCGTGGTCATGGAAGATGCGGTAGGTTCGGCAAAACAGGCCGCCCGGAAGTACGAGATGACTGTTTTCCCCAACCCGGCCCGGGATTTGATCTTCCTGTCTGTAGGCTTGCCCGGGCCCCGGGAGGCGGACGTATTCCTGGCCGACATGCTGGGCCGGCCGGTGTGGCGCCGGCAGTTGGAATTGTCGCCAGACAGGGCGGTGGAGATACCGGTAGGCGGGCTTCCCGCCGGGCTGTATTCCCTTGTCGTGCAGGTGGATGGAGCGCTGGTGGGGGAACGGGTGGTGGTCCGGCGGTGAGTGTTTGTTGTTTGTTGTTCGTTGTTTGTTGTTCGGGCCGGGCTTCCCGTGAACGGACAACAAACAACCGGCAACTCCTGTATTTCTCCTGCATTGCCTGGACTGCGTACCAGATGAATCTGGCACGTCCGGGGCTGTTTGCCTCCTTGCCGACAAACAGATGTCCGTATTTCCGGCAAGAATCGTTAATTTCGCAATGTGTAACAATATTCGGACTAGATAATATGCTTAACTCATGAAACGAATTTTTACCCACCCTTTTCTTTTGACCCTGTTATTTTGTTTTCTGGCAGCGAATGCCCTCCTGGCTCAGCGCTGGGACGCTGCTAAGATCACCGAACCCCTGCTGACGGCAATGGAAGCTCAGCCGGAGGCTTACCACAAGGCTTATGTCCTGCTGGCCGACCGGGTCCATCCCCGGGAAATGGAGGCCGGCTTCCGGGCGCTGAAGACGCCGATCAAAGAGCGCGTTTACCAGTTGCTCACGGCCCTGGAAGCCAAAGCAGAGGCCACCCAGCCGGCGATGATCGCCCGGCTGAAGAGCCTGCCCGGCATCCGCCAGGAAAGCCTGCAGCCCCTGTGGATCACCAATATCATTTACTTTGAAGGAACTACGGAGGCCATTGCCGCCCTCAGCCTTGACCCGACAGTGGAGGAGCTGGGGCTGAACGAAAAGATAGAATTCGAGCGGGTGGCCGGGGAGGTATGCCTGGCACCGACCGAACTGAACAGCAGAGAGCGGGGGCTTGGCGTCATCGGCGCTCCGCAGATGTGGGCCAGGGGATACACCGGCTACGGCCGGCGCGCACTGATCGTCGACACCGGCCAGGACCCCAGCCACCCCGCCCTCTACAATCAGTTCATTTACCACAACCGGGACATAAGCGAGGCCTGGAGAGGCAACACCGACCCGGAAGATTGCGACTCTCACGGCTCGCATGTAACGGGGACGGTACTGGGCCTCGACCGCATCGCGAAAGACACCATCGGCGTCGCCTTCGACGCGAAGTGGCTCGGCGGTATTGCCCTGGACGGAGGCTGCGACTCCGGCACCGATGCCGCCGGCATCAACGGCATGTTCCAATGGGCCCTCAACCCCGACGGCGACCCCTCGACCATCGACGACATGCCGGATGTGATCAACAACTCCTGGAGGAGCGGTGCCAATTCCTGCGATGCAAGCGGCGTTTTTTCCACCTATGATGCGCTCTACGCCGCCGGCATAGCCGTCGTATTCTCAGCCGGCAACGACGGCCCCGGCCCATCTACCATTACGCCGCCCAAGTTCAACAACTGGGACACCGTGCGCCTCTTCGCGGTAGGCAACCTCAACGGCAACAGCTCATCCCTGCCCATCACCGGTTCCTCCAGCCGCGGCCCCAGCATTTGCGGGGGCGAAGGCAGCCTGCTGATCAAGCCGGAGGTTTCGGCCCCCGGCACCAACGTGCGCTCCAGCGTACCCGGAGGATATGACAACCTTACCGGCACCTCTATGGCAGCCCCTCACGTCTCCGGCGCCATCCTGCTGCTCAAGCAGGCTTTCCCTTATCTCACCGGGGAAGAGCTGATGCTGGCCCTGTATTATACCTGTACCGACCTGGGCGCTCCCGGAGAAGATAACGACTATGGCATGGGCGTCATCAACGTGCCTGCCGCTTTCGACTACCTGGTCAGCCGGGGGAACGAGCCGGAGCCACCGGTGGAAGCCGCCAACGACGTGGCCCTCCTGCGGCTGGAAGCTCCACTGCTGAACTGCAATAACCAGGCCTATCCCAGAGTCCTGGTCATGAATAACGGAACCGAAGAAATCTCCTCCCTGCAATTCCGGTATTCTGTTGAAGGGGAAGAGCTACACGTGCAGGTGCAGGACTGGGAAGGCCGCCTCGCCCCCGGTGCCATGGAGGAAATCAGCCTGGATGCCCTGGATGCCGAACCCGGCGAGCTGGAACTGGTGGTGGAGATCACGGAAGCCAACGGAGAGCCGGACCTGCGCAGCCTCAATAACCAACTCAAGCGCAAAGTCCGCATCGTAGAAGAGCAAAAGATACCCGCCCGGGTTGTCGGCGAAGCGCCGGTCTGCCAGGACGGCAACGCCCTGGTGCAAAGCTTGTATGAAGGCGAAGCGGCCATCGAATGGTACGACGCCGATTTCGGCGGCACGCTGCTGGGCGAAGGCCGCTCCCTGCTGGTGCCCGTCGGAGGCGAAGCGCAAACCGTTTATGCGCAGGTGATCCCCCGGAAAAGAACGGGCAAGGCCAGCGTCGAGGACGGCGGCTCGGTCCAGTTGGGCAACACTCCGTTCGGCCTGCGGTTCGATGCGCATGCGAACTTTACGCTCCGCTCTGTGAAAGTCTATGCGGAGGAGGCCGGCGGCCGCCTCATCCGCCTGAAAAAGCCGGACGGCGGCGCCGTTACCAAGATCGCCTCCATCCAGGAGGCCGGCGAAAACATCATCGAGCTCAATATCCCAGTGGAAGCGGGCGAAGGCTACCAACTGGAACTACAGGCCGGCAAACCGCTGCAGTATAATGTCGGCGGGACGGGATACCCCTACGAAGTTCCCGGCGTCCTCTCCATTCTCACCTCCACGGGAGGGCCGGTTTTCTACTATTACTTCTACGATTGGGATATTGAATACGAACACGTCTGCGGCCGCACGCCGGTGACCATCGAAGTGGCGGAGGACGGGCAGGCGCCGGTGGCCGGCTTCACCATCCCGGTGGAAGAGATCAACCTGGCGGATGGGGGCGGTGAACTGCCCATCATCGACGAATCGGAGGGCGCCGTATCCTGGTTCTGGGATTTCGGCGACGGCAACAGCAGCACAGACCAGGAACCCTTCCACGTCTATACGGATACCGGCGCCTATCAGGTGACCCTCACCGTCATCGGAGAAGACGGATGCAGCAGCAGCGTGGAAAGGACCGTTATTGTGATCGAAGACGCCGTGCTGGGCGATAGCGAGGTGACGGACCGGGCGGGCAACCGCCTGTTCGTCTACCCCAACCCGGCGCAGGATTTGCTCAACCTGGCCGTCAACCTGGAACAGCCCGGCCTGCTGCGCTACCACCTGGCTGACCTGCTGGGGCGGCCCGTCCTGCAGGGGCAACAGCAAATGGCCAAAGAGCAGACCCTGGAGGTGCCGCTTGCCGGCCTGCCCGCCGGCGCCTACCTGCTGGTGGTAGACATCGACGGCGACCGCCAGGTGAAGCGGGTGGTGAAGAGCAGATAGCCGGACAGGCACCCCGGAAACAGCGAAGCGTTCGCGGGCCCATACGGGTTCACGAACGCTTCGCTGTTTCCGGGCATAGCCTTATATCTCCGCCAGATATTCATGTACGAACTTGATCGCCATGGCCCCCTCCCCTACTGCCGAAGCCACGCGGTTCATGGCGCCGGAACGGACGTCGCCGGCGGCGAAGATGCCGGGCTGGCAGGTTTCCAGCAGGAAGGGCTCGCGGTCCCGCTTCCAGATCTTGGGGTAGCGCTCATCGGCCATCAGGTCCTTGCCGGTTTTGATGTACCCCTTGCCGTTGCGCAGGATGTTGCGGTCCAGCCAGTCGGTAAACGGGCGGGCGCCGATGAAGATGAACAGGGCGTCGGCATCGGCAGAATAGGTAGAGCCCTCTTCCATATTTTCGATCATCAGGCACTGGAGGTGGCCGTCGCCCCGGGCTTCCACCACCTGGCGGTGCCCCAGGACCTCGATATTGCTGATGCTGTCGATCTGGTCGATCAGGTAAGAAGACATGGTCGACGTCAGGTCCGCTTTGCGGATCAGGATGGTCACTTTTTCGGCAAACTGGGAGAGGTACACGGCCCCCTGGCCGGCGGAGTTTCCCCCTCCTACGATGAACACCTTTTTATTGCGGCAGGCGTTGGCCTCGGTCATGGCGGCGCCGTAGTAGATGCCGGCGCCGGTAAAATCGGCAATCCCGTCGGAAGGCAGTTTGCGGTAATCCACCCCCGTAGTGATGACAACGGCTTTGGTATTGACTGTAGCACCATCCGCCAGATGGATGGTTTTGTAGGCACCGTCCACTTCGATGCCGGTAACCTCCTGAGGGGAGAGGAACTCGATGCCGAAGCGGGTAGCCTGAGAGATGGCGCGGCGGGCCAGTTCAGAGCCGCTCAGCCCTTTGGGGAATCCCAGGTAGTTCTCGATACGGGAGCTGGTGCCGGCCTGGCCGCCCGGCGCGCGCTTTTCGATCAGCAGGGTCTTCAGCCCTTCGGAGCCACCGTAAACCGCTGCTGCCAGGCCCGCCGGCCCGGCGCCGATGATGGCCACGTCGTACAGATCGGATTGGGCGGTGGGCTGCAGGCCGACCCGCGCCGCCAGTTCGGTTACGGTAGGGTCGGCCAGGAAGGCGCCGTCTTCGAAGAAAACCGCCGGCAGGTTTTTGGGCTCCAGGCCATGCAGGCGGAGCAGTTCCTGTGCTTCCGGGCTGGTTTCGACGTCGAGCCACTGATAAGGCAGCAGGTTGCCCGCCAGGAAGTCCTTTAGGGCATGCGACTTGGGCGAATACTGGTATCCCGCCACCCGGATGCCGCGGAAAGCCGGGCGGTAGCCGGCCTGCCATTCATCCAGCAGGTCATTGATGACCGGGTAGAGGCGCTCGCCCGGCGGGTCCCAGGGTTTCAACAGGTAATAATCGAGCTGCACGTCGTTGATGGCCTTGATGGCGGCGTCGGTATCGGAATAGGCCGTCAGCAGGATGCGCCGGGCACCGGGGTAAACCTCCCTGGCTTTTTCCAGAAAGTCGACGCCCGGCATCTCGGGCATGCGCTGGTCGGAAATGAACAGGGCGACTTCTTCTCCCTTTTTCTTCAGTTCCACCAGGGACTCCAGCGCTTCCTTCGCCGAATCGGTGCTGATGATCCGGTACTCGTTCTTGAACTCGTTGCGCAGGTCCCGCTTCAACGACCGCAACACCTGCGGGTCGTCGTCGACGGAAAAGATGATGGGCTTTCTTTCTTCTGACATTGGTTGAGTTTTGTGTATTTGTTCATTCGTGAGGGCACTCCGGAAACCCTGGGAAAGGAGTGAAGGAGTGACTTAGCGAATGGGTGAATAGAATCAGCTATGTAATAAGGTTTGGTTTTAAAAACAATACATAGTGTCTGGCAGAAAACGAAAGCCCCATGCACAACTAACTGATTTTCAGAGAAATAAATTCAAAAAAATCGACATCCAGTGCTATAAAAGTTGATGAATTATTCGTATATTCGGGAGAGTTGAATGCGTAAAGCATTGTTTTTCAATTACATGAAAGATTTAACTAATTTGTTATTCGCCAAACATTCAAATTTTCCCCTGATGAGAAAGCGCTTCGAACAGCAAAATGAACTGGACGCCCAACTGATCCCGGATGTAAAAATAGACGGCAAGAGCCGACATGAGCTTCCCCAACTGCTGGCAGGCTTGCAATACATTTTTGTCACTCCCTATCTAAATGAGGTGGTTTTCGAGATTCTTGAAAAGAAGGTTTTGGGGGGTAAAAAAGCAACGGGCCGTTTAGGCATGAGCTTGTGGGAGATATTGGTGCTGGGCACAATGCGGCTAAACCTGGATGCGGACTATGACACCGTTTACGACCTGGCTAACCACCACCAAGTGGTGCGCGGCATCCTGGGGGTACATACCCGGCAAGTATTTGGCGAAGGCAAATATTACGAGCTGCAAACGCTGAAAGATAATATCGCATTGCTTGACGAGAAAACTTTAAAGGAGATCAGCGAAGTGGTGGTTAAAGCGGGCCACCAATTAAAAAAAAACGAAAGCGAAGAAAATATTGAATTAAATTTGAAGGCCGACACTTACGCGGTGGAAAGCACTATACATTTTCCAACTGATATTAATTTATTATGGGATTGCAACCGCAAATGCCTGGACACGATAGGATTAATATTAAAGCACACTACCCTGCCCGGCTGGCGCAAGCACAAGCATTGGCATAAAATTATTAAGCGGGTTTACCGGCGCACCGCTAATATCCATCAAAAGAAAGGGAAGGGATATAAGGAGCGGTTGAAAAAAGCGGCTGAAAAATATTTGCAGCGCAGCCGGGAATTGAGCCAGCGCGTAGAGCAAAGCTATAAGGAATTGTTGCCCTTAGCGCTGGCAGATATTCAGCTTGGCACATTATTAAAAGCTTTATCCTATTACCATGAGATGCTGGAAAAGCATATCGGTTTGGTAGAGCGCCGTATTATTAAAGGAGAAATAATCCCTCATGAAGAAAAAGTGTTTTCTATTTTTGAGCCTCATGTGGAGTGGATACAAAAAGGGAAACATAATAAGAAAGTGGAGCTGGGCCACAATACCCTGATAACAACGGACCAATTTCAATTCATTGTTGACCATGAAGTATTGGTGGGGCAGGGAGACAAAGCCCAGCCTATTGCGCTGGCCAAGCGTGTCAAGGAGCGCTTCAGCGAAGGTTATGCGCTGAATAGTATTAGTTTTGACAGAGGTTTTTTCTCCGCTTTGGCCAAGAAGGCCTTGCAAGAGGACTTTGAGCACGTAGTGATGCCCAAAAAAGGGAAAAAAACGCCGCAACAGGAAGCTGAAGAAAGCGCCAAAACGTTCGTGGCATTGCGCAAAAAACACAGCGCTGTAGAATCAAATATCAATGAATTGGAGCATAGCGGCGCCAACCGGGTGCCGGATAAAGGCCTGGACGGGTTCAAGAAATATGTCGCTTTGGGAGTGCTGTCCTACAACCTCAAACGGCTGGGCAAGCTGGTGATGGAGCAGGGCCTGCTCGAAACTGTCGTCCGGCCGGGCAAGATGTCCCGGGCGGCCTAAAAATAAGTGCGTTTACCGCTGGCTTTCCACAGAAAGGTGGGTGAGCTATGCCCAAAAAGCCGAAAATGTGTGCCTGAGGAGGCACAAAATGAAAATCGCTGGGTAAAATCGCCTGTTTTGTGCCGGCCTCACCCTGCCGCAGAGCTGCCACCCACCGGCCGGGCAGTACCGCGCAAGGAGAAAATGGCGAAAACTGGCGTTTTCTGCCAGACACTACATATTTTATATTTATTCACTCATTCAGTCCCTCACTAATCCACTCATTTGGGGGACTTTCTGGAGCGCCCTCACAAATGCACGAATGCACAATTACACGAATACACGAATGCACGCTATTTGTCCCCCGGAAAACACAAGCTGAACGTCGTCTTCCCCGGCCGGGATTCCACATCGATCTCGCCTTTGTGGCGGTTCACGATCTTCCTGACGATATCCAGGCCCATGCCGGTGCCTTCTCCCATGGCTTTGGTCGTGAAGAAGGGTTCAAAGATACGGGTCTGGATGTCTTCGGGAATGCCCGATCCGTTGTCGGTGATGTCGACGCGCACATACTCGCGGTCGGGATAGGTATGCACGGACAGTTCCCCGCCCGGCGCCATGGCGTCGATGGCATTGACGATGAGGTTGGTCCACACCTGGTTGAGTTCTCCGGCGAAACCTTTGACGTTGGGCAGCTCCGGGGCCAGGTTTTTCACCAGCTGGATATTTTTCGACTTAAATTTATGCTTCAGCATGGTAAGGGTGGACCGCAGGCCCTCGTGGATGTCGACCGCCTCCATGGCCACGCCCCGGTCCATATGGGAGTAATCCTTGATGGACTTCACCAGCTTGCTGATGCGGTTGGAGGCTTCCTGGATTTCGCTGACCAGGTTTTCCAGGCTGAGGGTGCTTTCCAGCCACCACATGATGGGGCCGATGGGGCCGTCGCCGACGATGTCGTGGATGGTGTCCAGGTCGCCTTCCGTTACGCCGAAGTCGACGAAGGTCTCGGCGATGTCTTCTCCGTTTTCGATGCCGTGGTCCTCCAGCCAGTCGGCGATGTCGTCCATGCGCTCCTCCCGTTCCAGAAGGGAGAGGTCGAGGTTTTTACCTGTTCGATCCGGGAGAAAAGGATGGAGTTCACCTGGTCGGTCTGTTCCGGGGTGATGCGCATGGTGATGACGGATTTGAACTTCTCGGGCGAGGCGTGTACTTTTTTGTACAACTCTTCCGCATTCCGGACCATGGCGGAGGCAGGGTTGTTGAGTTCATGGGCCAGGCCGGCGCTGAGCTTGCCCAGGGCCATGAGTTTTTCATTCTGGAACTGCATGGTGGTGAAGTCCCGCACGCGGTCGCTCATGACGGCCACCAGGGCCTGGGTCAGCTCGTAGCTGACGTTGACCATTTCCACGAAGTGTTCCTTATGGAGTTCCAGGGTGTAGGTCGGCTCCAGGGCCTGGCCGATGGCGCGGGCCTCCTTCATGCGGGAGAAGGGGAGCACGCCGGTGATATAGCCGGCTTCCCAGACGCCCAGTTCCCGGGTTTCCCCCTTTTGTTCCCAGCGCACGACGTAGCGCCCCTGCAGGATGACCTGCATGCGGTCGACGGACTGGCCGGGATAGAAGAGCTTCTCTCCGGCCTCATATAATTTGTAATCCGACTGATCGATCATCCATTGCAGCGCTTCCGGGCTGATGTCCTGGAAGGTGTCGAAGGACTGGAGGGTGGAGAGCAACTCCGGGGTTTTGGGCAGGGTCTTCATGTATGTATTGGAGTGTTTACAGAATGAATATACACCCAAGGTAAAAAATAGTTTTGCAGAACAGTTGCCACAGAAGCGGCGTTTTCAATTTCATGAATCCATTCCGGCGTATCCTCCTGGTTTTTTTGTGCATCCTTTTCCTGGGCTGGCTTTCTGTGCAACTATCCCTGTACCGGCATCTGGGGCTGGCGGGCATCCTGCTGCCGGGCCTGAACTTCGGGCTTCCTTTTTCGTTATTGAATTTCGAAAGCGGCAGGCAGCGGGTGCGAGGCGTGGCCCTGTTCAGCCTGTTCGCCACTCTGGCCATCGCTGCGGCGTTTCTGCTGCTGTTTGTCGCGGGCCCGGAGGGTGCCGGCATGAAGGGCATGGCGTTTGGCCTGATGCTCGGGTTCTGTTGCGCCGCGCCGCTCACTCTGATGATCTATGTTGCGTATGGGCTGTCCTGGCCGGCGGCATTGCTGGCGGTCGGGTTGGGAAGCATCCTTCCGGCGCTGGCGGGGTTTGAGGATGCGGAGAGACCAGCATCCGGCCGGAATTCTTCGCTGCTCTCTGGCTGGCAGTCATGGGGGGGGTGTATACGTGGGGGCTGGGAAATGGAAGGAATGAAGGAATGAAGGAATGATGGAATGATGGAATGATGGCCAAAATCATTCCTTCATTCCCCCAATCAATATCAACATGAACCACTCACAGGAACTCGGGACCAGGCCCATGGGGCAGCTGCTGGCCAAGATGGCCATCCCTGCCTCGGTGGGCATCCTGGTGATGTCCATCTACATGATCGTCGACACCATTTTCGTCGGGCGGTTTGTCGGCACGCTGGGCATTGCCGCCATCACGGTGGTCATGCCCATTTCCTTTTTCATTTCCAGCATCGGCATGGCGATCGGCGTGGGCGGCAGTTCCATCATTTCGCGCGCCCTGGGGGCGGACGACAACCGAAAGGCCTGCCACAGCTTCGGCAACATGGCCAGCCTGACGCTGCTGATCGTCCTGGCCGTACTGCTGGCCGGTTCCTTTTTCAAAGAGCCGTTGCTGGTCTTATTTGGCGCCAACGGCGACATTCTGGCGCCGGCCAAGGTATACTTCGACATCATCCTGATCGGCGTTCCCGGCCTGGCCTGGGCCATGATGAGCAACAACGTGATGCGGGCCGAAGGCCGCCCCAAGATGGCCATGCTCACCATGATGGTGCCGGCGGCGGCCAACCTGGTACTGGACCCCATCCTCATCATCTGGCTGGACATGGGCCTGGCCGGCGCTGCCTGGGCCACCACCATTTCTTATTACCTGAGCGCCGGTTTTGCCCTGTGGTTTTTCTTCTCCGGGCGGTCGGAGCTGCGCCTGTACCGCAGCAGCATGATCCTGGAGGCGCCGCTGGTTCGGGAGATCTTCAGCATCGGCTTCGTGACCCTCGCCCGGCAGGGCACCATCAGCCTGCTGACCATCGTGCTCAACCATTCGCTGTTCCAGTACGGCAGCGAGCTGGCAGTAGCCATCTACGGCGTCATCAACCGGGTGATGATGTTCGCCAATTTCCCGGTGCTGGGCATCACCCAGGGATTCCTGCCGATCGCGGGGTACAATTACGGCGCCCGGAAGTGGGGGCGGGTCAGGGATATCATCAACTACTCCATCCGTTCGGGCACCCTCATCGCCGTGGGGCTGTTTACCGGCATCCTGCTGTTCTCCGAACAGATCGTCCGCCTGTTCACCAACGACCCGGAACTGCTGGCACAGGGGCCCTCCGCCCTGATCCTCACCTTTCTGGCCACCCCCCTCATCACCGTTCAGCTGATCGGAGCGGCTTATTTCCAGGCCATCGGCAAAGCCCGCCCGGCACTGTTCCTCACCCTCACCAAACAAGGCTTTTTCCTCATCCCCTTCGTGTTGCTGCTGCCCCGCTTCTTCGGCCTGGACGGCATCTGGTACGCCTTCCCCGTCTCCGACGTGCTGGCGGCGGCGGTGACGTACGCCTACCTGCGCATGGAGATGCGCAAGCGGCTGGATAAAGCGGTACTGAAGCAGGAAGAAAGGGAGTTGGCAGCGATAGTAAGAGAGGAGTAAGGCCGGCGCCGGCTGGGCACCCTGGCCAACAAGCAATTTCACAACCACAAACCCCGCCTCCAACCAAACTCCCGCAATGCTTGTTTTACTTAAGGGGTTTGGGGCAAAGCCGCTTCATTTCGTTTTTTTCCTGAAAACGGAATCGGGCGGACAAGAGTACCCGGCCGTTTTTCACCCTTTTGCCCATCCTGCCACATCATCTCCGGAAACCCCGATGCACCCAGATTGCCAAACATAGTGTTTGAATGCTGACTTTTCACCAAATTGGTGTACGGGCTTTATAAAAGTATCGCTTATCTTTAGCTAAAATCATTCGGCCATGAAAAACCTAACTGTTTTACTGTTCTTTATGGGGTGGAGTTGCGCTCTGGCGGCTATGGACGCCAGCGTCTCCTATGCAACTTTCAAAAGCCCTACCCAGAGCTATATCGAAATTTACCTGCACATCGCCGGCCGGTCGGTGAGCTTCCAGCCGGTTACCGATTCCACCTATCAGGCAGGCGTAGAGGTGGTCATCCTTTTCAAGCAGGGCGAGGAGATCGTCAAATTCGACAAGTACACCCTCAGCAGCCCGGTGGCCAGCCGCCCCCTCGACTTCATCGACCTGAAGCGCTACGGCCTGGCCGACGGCAAATACGAACTGGTGGTCGCCGTGAAGGACGCCAACCAGCCGGAAAATGCCAAGGAATTCCAAACGGAGATCGAGTTCGATTACAGCGGAGAGGAACTGCAGCAGTCCGGCCTGGTACTGCTGGCCTCCTACCAGCGCTCCGAAGACCCGGCGAACGCTTTCGTCAAAAGCGGCATCCAGATGGAGCCCCTGCCCTACAACTTCTACAGCCGCCACGCCTCTTCCCTGATCTTTTACAACGAGGTGTACAACGCCGACAAAGCCCTCACAGAGGATTTCATGGTGAGCTATTCCATCGAAAAACTGGATAACGGACAATCCGAGACGGTCATGATCGGCCACAAACGACAGAAACCGCAGCCCATCATACCGCTGCTGGTGCAGATGGATATCAGCCAGGTGCCCTCCGGCAACTACAACCTCATCGTCGAGGTGCGCAACCGCGCCAAAGAACTGATGAGCCGCAAGCGCATCTTCTTCCAGCGCAGCAACCCCTTCCTCGACCGGGAACTGGAAACCCTGCAACTGGCCGGCGAGGTCAACCTGGAGCAGGAGTTCGTCCAGCAACTGGACGCCGAGGCTCTGGAGTACAGCCTGCGCGCCCTGACCCCCAAACTGCCGCAGGGCGACGTCGAGATGGTCAATGCCATGATCCGCGACGACAGCATCAACGCCCAGCGCCTCTACCTGTTCAGCTTCTGGGCCAAGGAGAGCCCCAACAACCCGGAATTCGCCTACCAGAAATACATGGAGGTGGCCCGCGCCATCGACCAGCAGTTTGACTCCGGATTCCGCCACGGCTTCGAGACCGACCGCGGCTACATCTACCTCAAATACGGCCAGCCGGACGATATCGAGAACCGCGACCAGGAACCCAGCGCCCCGCCCTACGAAATCTGGACGTACTACGAGTTCCCGCGAACCAACCAGAACAACGTCAAGTTCATCTTTTACAACCCCTCCCTGGCACCGGACGACTACCAGCTGCTGCACTCCACCGCCTTCGGCGAGCTGAACAACCCGCAGTGGCAGCGCGAACTGTACCGCGACGCGCCGAACGAAATCCAGGGTTCGGACTACTTCGGCGGCTCCGAAGTGCTGGACAATTTCAACCGCAACGCCGGCCGCGTGTTCCGGGATTACTAGGTTTTGACGGTGGACGGTGGACGGTGGACGGCGGACGGTGGACGGCGGACGGTGGACGGTGGACGGTGGACGGTGGACGGTGGACGGTGGACGGTGGACGGTGGACGGTGGACGGTGGACGGTGGACGGTGGACGGTGGACGGTGGACGGTGGACGGCGGACGGCGGACGGTGGACGGCGGACGGCGGACGGTGGACGGTGGACGGCGGACGGCGGACGGTGGACGGCGGACGGTGGACGGTGGACGGTGGACGGTGGACGGCGGACGGTGGACGGCGGACGGTGGACGGTGGACGGCCATGCAACCATGTCGGCAATACGCGGAATTTTCCCTCCCTATACTCGGCGGAAGCCCCTTTTTCCGTAGATTAGCCGCAAATCGAACCTGCTGGAATGGAACGCATCCGCCCGATCGAAATCCTGCTGGGAGAAGTCGTGATCTACCTCATCATCTGGGTGTTCAACGACTATATGGCCGCCATGCTCAGCCTCATCTTCGGCAGCATCTTCCTGCTCATCCTGCTCGTATCCCTGGTGGTGGAGCTGGTGGAGAAATCAAAGGTGCCGCGCTGGTATTTTGTATTTATGGGATTGTCGGTGCTGGCGCCGGTGGTTGCGGCGATTGTGTATGCGTTGATCAATAAGGGAATGGATTGGCTTTGAAGTTTATATCCTCTGAAAATAAATCGTCATCGGATACGTCCCCCCATACCCGTCTGCCAGGATAAAGGTGATGCGCATATTCCTGCCGTCAAGCTGCTCGATGGTGCCGTTGCTGTTGCCCCAGTAGGGAGAAGCCATGGTGATGGCCTCGCCGCTGATGTAGTAGTTCTGGTACTCCGAACCCACCGTGCTGGCCAGCAGGGCTGTGCCGTTGTTGTAGAAAGTGAAAGTGTAGGACAGCAGGTCGAGCGACTGCTGGTATTCGATGCCCATCTGGCGGACGGAGACGCCGTTGGAGCGCAGGTCCGTCACCCGCCAGGCGCCGAGGATGCGTTCGGCGTTGCCGGCCGGGGCGGGTTCGGGTTCCTCGATGGGTTCCGAATAAGCGGGACTGCCTTCGTCGTAGGGCTGGGTTTCCGTCTCTTCGGTATACGCCGGCGGAACGTAATCTTCCCCGGAATTCAATTCTCCCAGCGCGGCGGCAATAACGGATAATACCACTACTGCTGCCGCCAGCCCGGCTATCCACCAGCCCCATCTGTTTCTTTTGGGCCGGGCGGCCGGCGGTTGCGAAGCAGCCCTCCCACCACCTGCCGTTCCGGACGCGGAGTGTTGCCGGCTCCCCGTTTCTTCTTCCATCAGGCCGGAGGTGGAGGCATAGGAAGGCGGGGCCGGCCGTTCCAGCCGCTGGCGGCATACCCGGATGAGGTCTTCGATCTTGGGGTCATCGCCTGTCCTGGAAGCTTCGTTGAAGTACTGGATGGCGAGGCGGTAGTTGCCTTGTTTCATTGCCTCCTCTCCGTTCTGGAAATGCTGGAGGAAGGTGATGCCGTTGGAGCAGAAGTTGATCTGCTGTTCGATGTATTCGTAGTTGGGGGCAAAGCCTTCCATATAGAAATGCAGGCTTTCGCGGTATAGCTCGCGGGCCTGCTCCAGTTTTTTACTGCTGAAAAGCGCTTCGGCCTGCCGGATGCGCTGCTGGAATTGCTGCTGGATGTCTTCGCGCTCGGCGTCTTTCTGCGCCAGTTCTTCCAGTATTTTTCGGCGCTCCTGGTGTTTGGCCTGCAGGGCGTCGAGCCGCTGCCTCGCCTCCTCCAGGTACTTGCCGGCGCCGGCGTATTTCTGCAGGTAGTTCTTATAGGCCAGCTCGTTGTCCTTGGCCCTGGCGCTGCGCCACACGTCTTCTTCTCTGAGCGCCAGCAGGCGGCGCTCTGCCAGGGTAGCGTACTGCCCGGTGGGGTAGTACTCCAGATAGTTCTGATAAGCCCGTACGGTGCCTTTTTCCTGCACATTTGCCCAGAAATCCGCTTCGCTCACGCGGAGGTGGAAGACGAACTCCCCTCCTTCGTCCGCCGAATTCTGGATACGGCCGTCGACCGGGTTCTGCCGGGCCTTGCCGGCAATGAATTCCTTGATGTATTGTACCAGGGCGGTGGTATTGACCGCCCGTTTGGTGTTGCGCTTCAGGTAGGTGATCAGGCCAGCGGCGAAGGGGCTGTTCTCCCCTGCCCTGCCGTCGGAAACCGTCTCCAGGCGGCCGGAGCTGACGATGCGGCGGGAACGGAAGTGCTCATCGATTGAGGTGTTGCGCTTTTTCACCACCAGGGAACCGGAAAAGCAGGAGTCGATGATCAACAGAACGTGGTGGGCGTCAATGGCGTTGATGCGCTTGATGATGTTGGAGTTGGAGATGAATCGGTCTTCGGTGTCCGTTTTGGCATCCACCGGAATCCAGTGGCCCTCATCGAAGTCTTCGTCGTAGTGGCCATGGCCGGAGTAGTAGACCAGCAGGTTGTCCTGGGGCGTGACCTTCCGCTTCAGCTCGCGGATGGCGTCGTAAATGTTGGCCTCGGTGGCCCGCTCGTCGAAGAGGGTGGTGATGAGTTCCTCGTCGAACTGGTACTGCTGGATGAGCACCTGTATGAGGTCGCGGGCGTCCTTGACGGCGTTGTCCAGGGGCGTCCAGTGCTGGTAGCGGTCGATGCCGATGGCGAGCAGGTAGTTCTTGCCCTGGCGGGGGTCGTAAGATGGTTGGGTGTTTGAAATGTCTATGCCTCGTTCCATGAGTTTTGGGATTAAATTGTTGGGAGTTGGGGGATGGAGGGGCGGATTGTTATATTGTTATAGTGTTATATTGTTATATTGTTATAGTGTTATAGTGTTATAGTGTTATAGTGTTGGGCGCTTTTGATCCGGAGAAGGATAGTTAGATGGATTGATGTGGGAAGGCGAGGCTGGTCGGGAAATGCCTTGCTCTTCCTTATAGTCAGCTTTCGTCGATGATGCGGACAATATTTACTTTGACGTCCTGCATTACTTCGACGTCCTTGCTCCAGTCCATGATTTGCCAATCTTCGCCTTGCCTGGCGACCATTACTTTTCGGGTGTCTTCGATAAACGCTGCCGGGTTAGCCAAACCGCAGCTAAACCCGAAACCCGGCAGGTTGAGCGTTTACTTAAACGCCGGCGCCGCGCTGTAGCGCTCCACGAACTCCCGCATTTCCTCCACCATGCCCGGGGAGCCGATGGCGATGGTGATGCGCTGGTGCAGGTGCTGCACCGGGAGGTCCAGGACGCGTTCCAACTGGCAGGTGATGGCCCGGCCGCCGGCCTGCTCCACGATGTACGACAGCGGGTTGCACTCGTACACCAGGCGCAGCTTGCCCTGCGGGTACTTGCGGGTATTGGGGTAGAGGAAGATGCCCCCCTGGAACAGGATGCGGTGGATGTCGGACACCATGGAGCCGATGTAGCGCAGGCGCAGGTTGAGGTCGGAACAGTGGTCGATGTAGCGGCGCATCTCGACGTCGAACTTGAGGTAGTAACCCTGGTTGACCGAGTAGTAATTGCCGCGGTCCGGAATCTGGATATCCGTATGGGAAAGGCAGAACTCGCCGATGGAGGGGTCGAGGGTAAAGCCGTTGACGCCGCGCCCGGTGGTGTAAACCAGGAGGGTGGACGTGCCGTAGAGGACGTAGCCGGCGGCCACCAGTTCGGTGCCTTTCTGCAGGAAGTCTTCCAACAGCACCGGCCCTTCCGGGTCGCTCTTCCGGCGGTAGATGCCAAAGATGGTGCCCACCGATACGTTCACGTCGATATTGGAAGAGCCGTCCAGCGGGTCGAAAACCACCACGTACTTCGACGTTTTGGTGGCTACCGACTGGATGGGGATGAAGTCCTCCAACTCTTCAGAGGCGATGCCGCAGCACTCGCCGCTGTTCTTCAGGCAGTCGATGAGCTTTTCGTTGGCGTAGAGGTCGAGCTTCTGCACGTCTTCGCCGGAGACGTTCTCCGACCCGGCTTTTCCCAGGATGCTGACCAGGCCGGCCTTGTTGACCTCCCGGTTGACGATCTTGGCAGCCACGCCGATGTCGCGCAGCAGGCCGGTAAGTTCGCCGGAGGCGAATGGAAAATCTTTCTGGCGGCGGATGATGAATTCATCGAGCGTCACAATTCGGTTCATGAGTGGTTAGGTTTGTCCGTGGAATGTTTTTGTTTGTTGTCAGGGGTAAATATACGGGTATTGGGGGAGAAAACTTTGGTGTTGAGGTGTAAATGTGTTGAGGTGTTGAGGTGTTGAGGTATTGGGGTGTTGAGGTGTTGGGGTGTGGAGGTGTGGAGGTGTGGAGGGGAAGGCACTCTATTGGGTCTCCGCGAATTCCCCGAACCAGAGAGCACACAAAGATGTGCAGAGTAACGCACTGGCTACTAAGGAAAATTCACCAAAAAAGAAAGGGAGGCAACCTGGCTTTTCATCAGTAAAAAAGAAAAAATGTGAGGAGCAGTGCAGCCCCACAGAACACTTTCCTTCCACCTTTTCAACTTATCTTCCCCCGATCGGTTATTAGTGTTGTACTTTTGCCAATGGAATAACCCGGTTTGTTGTGAAAGAACTAGCCTACGTCAATAAATTTTTCATCCGTTACCGCTGGCGGTTCCTGCTGGGGATCCTCTTCGTATCGGTATCCAACTATTTCCGGGTGCTGCAGCCGCAGATGATCCGGGAGGCGCTCGACCTGGTGGTGGAGAACATCGGGCTGTTCGGGCTCTTCCAGGGGTTCGGCATGCAGCCGGAGCTGTTTAAAATACTGGGCCGGTCGTTGCTGTACTTCGGCGTGCTGGTGCTGATCCTGGCCCTGCTCATGGGCGTGTTCATGTACCTGATGCGGCAGACCATCATCGTCATGTCGCGCCTGATCGAGTACGATATGCGCAAGGAAATCTTCGCTCACTACGAGCGGCTGAGCCTGGCATTCTACAAACGCAACAACACCGGCGACCTCATGTCGCGCATCACCGAAGACGTCTCCAAGGTGCGCATGTACCTGGGGCCGGCCGTATTGTACGGCATCAACCTGGTATCCCTCTTCGTGCTGGTCATCTATTCCATGCTGCGCGTCAATGTGGAGCTGACCCTCTACAGCCTGGCGCCCCTGCCCCTGCTGTCGATATCCATCTACTACGTTAGCAACCTGATCAACAAGAAGAGCGAGGTCATCCAGAAGCAGCTGGCCACCCTCAACAGCAGCGCCCAGGAGGTATACAGCGGCATCCGGGTCGTCAAATCCTACGTGCAGGAAGGGGCCATGGCAGGCTTCTTCGCCGAACAGAGCGACGACTACAAGGCTAAGTCCCTCAACCTGGCCCGGGTCGACGCCTTTTTCTATCCGCTGATGATCCTGCTCATCGGGGCCAGCACGGTGATCACCGTCTACGTCGGCGGGCTGCAGGTCGTCCGCGGCGCCATCACCCCCGGCAACATCGCCGAGTTCGTCATCTACGTCAACATGCTGACCTGGCCGGTGACCGCCATCGGCTGGATTGCCTCCATCGTGCAGCAGGCCGCCGCTTCGCAAAAACGCATCAATGAATTCCTGAACACCCAACCGGAGATCTCCAACCCGGAACAGGCCGCCGAACCGGTGCAGGGGCTCATCGAATTCGACCAGGTGGATTTCACCTACCCCGACACCGGCATCCAGGCCCTGAAGCAGGTCAGCTTCCGGCTGGAACCCGGCCAGAAAATGGCCATCATCGGCCGCACCGGCGCCGGCAAGACCACCATCGCCGACCTGCTCACCCGGATGTACGACGTCACCGGCGGCACCATCCGCATCGACGGCAGAGATATCCGCAGCCACAACCTCGGCCACCTCCGCCAACGCATCGGCTACGTCCCGCAGGATGTCTTCCTCTTCTCCGACACCATCGCCAACAATATCGCCTTCGGGAAACGGGACGCCGACCGCCAGGAGATCGAACAACACGCCCGCCACGCCGCCATCCACGACGAGATCATGGAACTCTCCGACGGCTTCGACACCGCCGTCGGCGAACGGGGCGTTACCCTCTCCGGCGGCCAGAAACAACGGGTCTCCATCGCCCGCGCATTCGTCAAACAACCGGATATCGTCCTGCTCGACGATTGCCTCTCAGCCGTCGATACCAAAACCGAAAAGCAGATTCTGGGTTACCTCTCCGGCGCCCTGGCCGACAAAACGGCCATCATCATCACCCACCGCATTTACTCCCTCCTGCAGTTCGACAAGATCATCGTCCTCGAAGACGGCGCCATCGTAGAGGAAGGCACCCACGAGGAACTGCTGCGCCAGAAAGGCTATTACCAGGAAATGTTCGAACGGCAGAGCCTGGAAGAGGCGGAGTGAATAAAAATGGCTTCCCTGTTATATAGTTTCATGGCCTGGGTGAAACAGTGAAACAATGAACCCATCAATTTTTTTGAAATTTTCCACAAATATTTACTTTTGTAAGGGAGTAGTTGTCAGCCGGGAAACTTTATGGTCTTGCCAGCGTGGTTATCCCCGGGGGCCGTACTCATCACGAGGTAGTTTCCGGCCCTTTTGAAACCACCTCGTGATCGGTATAATATTATTAACTAAACTCAATCAAAGTGGATAACGAGAGAAACCAAAGAAGATTCGAGAGTGTGTACTCCAGGAAGGTGCGTGCTGGCAAGAGAAGAACCTACTTCTTTGATGTGCGGAAAACCAAAGGGGAGGATTATTACCTGACGCTCACAGAAAGTACCAAGAAATTCAACGGGGACGGGTATGAGCGCCACAAAATCTTCCTCTACAAAGAAGATTTCAATCGTTTCCTCGACAGCCTTGAAGACGTGATCAACCATGTCAAGGAAAACCTGATGCCGGAATACGACTACGACGAATACACGAGACGGCATGAAGAGTTCGAGGCGAACCTCCGGGATGACGACGATGACCGCGACGACGACAGGGATGATGACGATAAGCCGGAAGCGCTCCGGTCGCCTTCTCCCAAGCAGAAGTTCGACGTCGGCAGCGACGACGACATGACCTGGTAACTCTTCGTGGTTTGCATCCGGAAACCGCCGGTAAAACGGGGTTGGACAATCGTCCAGCCCCGTTTTTTTTGTTCTGGCGCCAGAAGCTGCACAGCCTACAGCCCCGGGAGTGAGCTCGGCCGAACGCTGGACAGCAGAAAGGGGAAAGCCGAGCGGAGTCGAGGCCAAGCGTGTGCAGGAGGCATGGAGTATCCAACCTTAGACGGGTAGCCGATACGCAAAGTTTTCCGTTGATAATCAAGCCTCTGTGTGGCTCTGTGTCTTCCCTGCCTGCCTGTCGGCCTGCGGCACAGCCTGCCTGCCATTACTGCCAGGTAGGCAGGTCGGCGTACTCTGTATCCAAAAAATGTCCAGCAGTATGTCCGCGCATCTCCCCGGCCTCCCCCCGTGTTCCTCATATCCGCACGCTCAGCCCCACCGACGCCAGGGAAATCCCAAACCCCAGTTCCCCGAATACCCCCAGCCGGGGCGTCAGGCGGTAGCGGCTGCCGAAAAAGCCGGCATAGATCATTCTGCCGGAATTTTCCTGCAGGCCATTTTCGTTCTTTACCTTCTCCAACTGCCCTTCCATGATCTCAATATTGGCGTGAGCATAGGCCAGCGACATCCCGCCGTAAATCTCCCAGGGGCCCATCGGGCGGCTCCGGGCAGCGAAGCGCAGGCCCAGGAGGGAAGTGCTGTTGCGCCATTTTGCCGTCCCCCCGTCCCGAAGGGCCCGCAAGCCGGTCTCCGTGATGGAAAAGCCGGCAAAGGCGCCCAGGCTGAAGTTTTTCGCCAGCTTATAATCTGCCGACAGGCTGAGCGGAGGGGTTAAGGCCCTGCCGGCATCCTTGAGGTAGGTGGGCAGGATGCCTATGCCGGCGTTGACGTCCAGGTATCGCTCCGGTGCCCGGCCGTGCTGAGCTGCCGTAGTTTGAGCGAACAACAAAGAAAAGAAAGAGAGCAGCAGTGCGTTCTTCATGATCAAGTATTTTAGGTAAGGAATAGGATTCATTATTGGCGTTTGGTCGTGCCGGGCATCTGGCCCGGATAAGGCGAAAAGGCATAGGCCTGGCTATCCCCGGAAAGCCATTTCCGGAGGCACGGTCAGAACCAGTAAGTCCGTCTGAGAATTTTTCTGTGCCTGGGGTGCAAAGCCTGAAGCCATACAGGAAAATCCCTCACTCTGAGCGTCGTTCTGTTTTCGGCAATAGCCCGCCTGGTTTTATAGTCCACACGCAGGAATGCCGCCGGGCGTTGGGGCCGATCCGTTTTTCCGGCCCTCCGCCACCTTTATTCATAGCTGTTTTTTCAAATTATCACAATTTTGCCACTGTTTCCTGCCAAATATTCCCTTAAGTCAGGTTGCTGGCAAAACCGGATTCACTACCTTCCCACAATACAAAAATGAAACAAAGTTACAGATGCCGCCAGGACAATTTTTTGGGTTTATCGGGGAGAAATCGCGCTGAGTCTGACATGAAAAACTGAATATCAAATCATTAAACAGCTGAAATATCAAATTTTGTTTGCCGCCGGCTTCGTTTTACAGACGTCAACCACAAAACTTACGACTAGTGCGGCTTTCATCGTAACTATTTAGATGGCCTGCCATCTAGACGGCTTTATTGCCACAAAGACTCCAAGGCACAAAGATTGCACCAAGGCTTTGTGCAATCTTAGTGCCCGCCTGCTGTGCCAGCGGCCGGCAGGTTTTTGTGTCCCTGCCTACCTGGCCAGCGTCAGATGGGCAGGCAGGTTTGTGGCAAAAGCCTATTGACCCAGCTAAATAGTTACCTTTCATCAGTCAAAAAAACAGGGCGAAACCGAACCATTACGAGAAACCTATGTTTGAATATCAATTAAATCGAGAAACGTGAAGCCACTTCGCTGTATAATATTGCTGACAACCCTACTCCTTGCGGGAGGCAACGAGTTGATTGTTGACCATTTCTCTCAGAAGGAATTGGTTTGCGTTTCGTTGGAAATAGAATCTAAAGAGAAACCTGGATCCGAAAATGAGGAAAAGCCGGATGAATATTTCAGGAGCGAGCCATCTTTAACAATTTGGTTGTCGCCGATCCAATGTATTCCAAACCGGCAGTTGTCTTACCGCGCTCCTGTCCTGCTCAATTTTGATATCCCACCGGAGGCATAGTCAGCTTCCTGCCGGCCCCATCTATTCGTAATTGAATCTCATTAAAATGGAATGTCCCGAAGGCAACAAGCCGGAGGTACAGGCCTGTCATTCTGATCACCACCAAGCCGAACACCAATCAAAAAGTAGGCAGTAAAATTTTAAAACGATGACTAAGCAAAATTCATTTGTTGCTTTAGCTACCCTGCTATTGGTAGCATGCAACAATCAACCGACATCAAACACATCAAACGAGGTATCATCGCCGGCGCCGGAGACACGACCGCTGGTAGAAGAGGTGCTGACTAAAGAACAAAGGGATGCGCTAAGCCCTGACGAGGTACTGCAGTCATTTGAGAGAGGCAACCTGCGATTCATAAACAGCGACCTGACAGCAAGAGACCATTCCGCGCAAGTAAGAAAAAGTGCAACCGGACAATTTCCCAAAGCAGTGGTCTTATCCTGTCTGGATAGCAGGGTTCCCGTAGAGGACGTATTCGACCGGGGAATTGGGGATATATTTGTAGGTAGAGTCGCAGGAAACTTTGTTAATGAAGACTTACTCGGTAGTATGGAGTTTGCATGTAAAGTAGCTGGGGCTAAACTCATTTTAGTGTTGGGCCACGAATATTGCGGCGCAGTAAAAGCGGCAATCGATGATGTCAAATTAGGTAACATTACTGCCCTGGTGAGTAAAATCCGCCCTGCTGTCGAAAAAGTAGAATATGAGGGAGACCGCTCCTCCAGTAATGAAGAATTTGTCCATCTGGTTTGTGAAAGCAATGTAAACCATACCATTGAACAAATAAGGCTGAACAGCCCCATACTGAAAGAAATGGAGGACAATGGAGAAATAAAAATTGTCGGAGGGATCTATGACATGGAAACAGGAGTGGTCACTTTTATGAATTAGTAAACCTGAGCCATGGCAATATTGATGTATGGTCAAAGATGGTACAATTTATCGACGAGATAAGAAGAAAAGACAAGCAAAACATCAAAATATACATGGATCTAGCCGGGCCCAAGATCAGGACATCCAATATCGAAATACACGGAAAAAAGGGGAAGGCTAAAGAAGGGATTTCCATTAAAAAAGGAGAACATATTATTCTGACCAAGCGAGCTACTTCTGGGAAGGAATCAAAGTTTGGCAAGAACAAAGAACAACTTGAAAAAGCTGAAATTGGCGTCGTGCTCCATGAGATCATAGACGATATGAACATCAATGACGTAGTCCTGTTTGACGACGGAATGATAAAGGCAGTTGTTATAGCAAAAGAAGGTGATGACGCAGAGTTGGTAATCACTAATTGTTACAAAAACAAGCTTTCCTCCCGAAAAGGGATCAACCTCCCCAACACCAAACTGAACCTGCCGGCCTTAACGGAGTCGGACATAGAAAACCTTCCATTCATTTGTCAACATGCCGATATTGTTGGCTATTCCTTTGTCCGGACAGGGCAGGATGTGGAGTTTTTGTACCGCCATTTGGATAAAAATAATGCTGAAAACCTGGGGGTTGTTTTTAAAATCGAGAACAAAGAAGCTTTTGAAAACCTCCCGCAGATCCTGTTAAGTGGAATGAAGAGGGATAAAATCGGGGTCATGATAGCAAGGGGGGATTTGGCGGTGGAAATGGGCTTTGAAAGAGTGTCAGAAGTTCAAAACCAGATACTCTGGATATGTGAAGCTGCCCATATACCTGTCATTTGGGCCACTCAGGTATTGGAAAACCTCGCCAAAACCGGCATCCCGACAAGAGCGGAAATAAGCGACGCTGCCCAAGGAGCGCAGGCAGAATGTGTCATGTTGAACAAAGGGCCACATATCAGTGAGGCCATAAGAACCTTAAAGGATATTCTGACCAGAATGGAGGCTCACTCATTCAAAAGGAAAGGCGCCCTTAGGGCGCTGAATGTCGCCAAAAATTCAATGGCAGAGCTACGGGAGGCTGTCAAAACCAGATCAGCTAAAGTATAATCTCAGCTCACCTGATACTCCACCCCCAGTTTTTCCAGTTCTGCGATGAAGCCATTCGTCGCATTTACTCTGCGGTCTTTGGCGGCCATGGCGAGGCGCATCCGGTTGGCTTTGTCCAGCAGTTCCATACGGAGGCGATGTGGGCCCTTGTGCTGTTTGCACAGCTCGTCGATGCGGTCGATGAGGCCGGGGGTAATGGTTTCGAGCGGTAGTTTGAGCGTAATGGAATCGGCCAGGTTCTCCGCAACGCCTTCCAGCAATTTGACGTCCTTGACCTTAAACTCCATACCATCACCGCGCCAGCTGCGCTGCCACCCCCCTTTGATGAAAAGGGCCTTGCCTTCCTCGAAGAGATGCTTGAACTTCTGGTAGTCCTCCCCGAAGAGCTTGAACTCGTAGGATCCGTTGTAGTCGCTCAGCTCGAAGATGCCCCAGCCGTTGCCGTTGCGGCTGACCAGGTGGCGCGCCACGGTCACCATGCCCGCCAGGTTGAGAGCGGGTCGGTTCTGGTTGTCGTCCATCTCGTTGAGCGGGCAGGTGGTGAAGTTCTCGATCTCCAGGCGGTAATCGTCCAGCGGATGGCCGCTGATGAATATGCCGGTCACCTCCTTTTCGTTATTGAGCTTCTCGATCAGGGGCCAGGGTGGGCATTCGGGCACGGGCGGCTCGGGGACCATCACCTCGTCCGTCGCTCCGAAGAGGGAGTTTACCGCCTGCGCTTTCTGTGCCTGGTAGGCGTTGCCGTAGCGGAGGGCGTGTTCGAGCAGGGTATCGTACTTGTCGGAAGGCGCAAAGTACTGGGAACGGGTGACGCCCTCGAAGCAGTCGAAGCCGCCGCCCAGGGCCAGGCTTTCCAGCACCTTCTTGTTGATGGCGCGCAGGCTCAGGCGGCGCACCATGTCGAAGAGGCTTCCGAAGGGGCCATTGGCCTCGCGCTCCTTCAGGATCTCTTCCACCGGCCCCTCCCCTACCCCTTTCAGGGCCGACAGGCCGAAGCGGATGTGGCCGGCCGGGTTGACCGAAAAGTCGGAAGCGGATTCGTTGACGCTCGGCCCCAGCACCATCAGCCCCATGCGCTTGCACTCCTGAAGAAAGAAGGTTACTTTGGAAATGTCGTTCTTGTTGTGCGTCAGCACGCTGGCCATAAACTCGGCCGGGTAGTGGGCCTTGAGGTAGGCCGTCTGGAAGGCCACGAAGGCATAACAGGTAGAGTGCGACTTGTTGAAGGCGTAGGAAGCGAAGGCCTCCCAGTCTTTCCAGACCTTATCGAGCACATCCTTGGGATGGCCGTTGCCGGTGCCGCCCTCGATGAAGAGCGGATAGAGGGCGTCGATCTCTTTCTTTTTCTTTTTACCCATCCCCTTGCGGAGGCGGTCGGCCTGGCCTTTGGTGAAGTTGGCCAGTTTTTGGGAGAGGAGCATCACCTGCTCCTGATAGACACAATTATGGACGATAATGTTGTTGGCAACGAAGTTATGGATACCCTCAACCGTGATGTCGTATACGAGTTCTTCGCCCGCCGGTTCGATGGCGGTGATCTCGTCCCAGCGGACGCCTGTCATTTCCACCCGCCGGCCCCCGCCAGCGGGGGAGGTTTTGCTCAGAGTTGGCGGGGCATCATTTGGCATTTTCCCCCGCTGGCGGGCCTGTCCCGGCTTCATGCCGGGAGGGTTAGGGGGTAGATTGAAGCGCTGATAAGGTTTATTACTGCTTAAGTTTTTATTCGGCAAACCGGTTTTTTCTGCCCGGTAGCTTTTGTCAACAAAATTTGTATTCTGGGTTACTTTTTCTTGTATGAACCCTCTGGTTATTCTGCTCAGGAAAGCAGCAGGATCATTTATCTCAACTTCAAAACCACCCTTGCGGGAAGATTCGACAGCGGTAGAGGCGATGCCCAGCCTCAGCAGCAAAGATTGTATGTCAAAAACCAAGCGTCCGGAGCCGGCCGCAAAGCGAAAAGAATCGCCCCCGGTATATCGGCAATGATCCAACAGCACTGACAGAAAAAAGGCTATGTCTTCCTCCCGCAACCCAAATACAAAATCCGGCACAGACAGCCTTTCCGAAGCCAGGCTTGCCAGTACACTTAATTGTTCCCGGGTGCAGGTTTCTTCTGCTGCCACATCCAGCTTCCCGGGCGTAGCAATGTAATCCCCCGCGCCAAGCTGCCCGATCTCCCGCCATCCTTCCTCTGTCAGCACCTCATGGTTGGAGGTCATTTTAATGTTGGCGCCGCTGCGTAACTTTACTTCATAAACCGACTTGCGGCCATTGCAAACCCAATGGGTTACTTTCGCCCGTTGGGTTTGCAGTTGCTCATCTATCCCCTGCACGTAAAATTCCCCCACCTTATCCTGCAGGGTATCAATTCGCACGGGTTTCCCTGTTGTCGCATCATGAACGAGGGCGTCTCCTGTCAAGCAAATTCCGTAAGTCTCATGGAGATACTCCGACATCGCCTCCAAATCGTATGTCACCGGCTTGCGGCCGTGCTTGCGGTCGATGAACTCGGGGATATATTCGAGCGGCCCCGGCCGGTACAGGGCGTTCATGGCGATGAGGTCCTCGAAGGTGGTCGGCTTCAGCTCCTTCATGTACTTTTGCATCCCGTGGGATTCGTACTGGAAGATGCCGACGGTGTCGCCCCGCTGGAAAAGCTCGTAGGTTTTCCCGTCGTCGAGGGGCACCTCGTCCATGTCCAGTTTGACGCCGTGGTTTTCTTCCACCATGCGCACGGCATCCTTGATGATGGTCAGCGTTTTGAGGCCGAGGAAGTCCATCTTGAGCAGGCCGGCGGCCTCGGCCACGCTGTTGTCGAACTGGGAGACGAGCATGCCGGTGTCCTTATCGGCCTTGACGGGCACGTACTTGGTGATCTCATCCGGGGTGATCACCACGCCGCAGGCGTGGATGCCGGTGTTGCGCACGGAGCCTTCCAGCTTCTGAGCGGTGCGGATCATCTCCCCGATCGTATCCTGGCCTTCAGCCAGCTGGCGGAACTGGTAGGCCTTGTCGAGTTCCTCCGAGTTGAGTACATCCTTGAGCTTGGGGTCCACGTCGCCCGGCGCCAGCACGGCGCGCAGGGAGGCTTTCAGGTGAGAGGGGAAAGTTTTGGACACCTTGTCTACCTCCGAAAGGGGCACGTTGAGCACCCGGCCGACGTCGCGCAGGGACATCTTGGCGGCCATGGTGCCGTAGGTGACGATCTGCGCCACCTGGTTCTGCCCGTACTTGCCGATCACGTAGTCGATCACCTTTTGCCGGCCCTCGTCGTCGAAGTCGATGTCGATATCCGGCATCGACACCCGCTCCGGGTTGAGGAAGCGCTCGAACAGCAGGTCGTACTTGATGGGGTCGACGTTGGTGATGCCGATACAGTAGGCCACCGCCGAGCCGGCGGCAGAACCCCGCCCCGGCCCCACCGACACGCCCATCTGGCGGGCAGTGGTAGTAAAGTCCTGAACGATGAGGAAATAACCGGGATAACCCGAGTTTTTGATGACCGACAACTCGAAATCCAGGCGCTCTTTGATTTCGGGCGTGATCGTGCCATAGCGGCGTTTGGCCCCTTCGTAGGTGAGATGCCGCAGGTAGTCGTCCTGGTCCTGGAAGCCCCGGGGCAGCGGGAAGGCGGGCAGCAGGATGTCCCGCGCCAGGGTCAGCTTGTCGATCTTGTCGAAGATCTCTATGGTGTTGTCCACCGACTCCGGCACGTCGTGAAACAGCTTGTTCATCTCCTGCTGCGTCTTGAAGTAGAAATCGGAACTCGGGAATTTGAAGCGGCCGGCTTCTTCCAGCAGGCTGTTGGTGTTGACGCACAGCAGGATGTCGTGCGGCAGGTAGTCCTCCTCTTCCAGGTAGTGGGAGTCGTTGGTGCAGATGGCTTTGACGTTGTACTTTCGGGCGAATTGGAGGAGTTGCTGGTTGACATCCTCCTGGCTGACGCCCAGCCCGTCGATATTGTCCAGGCCGCGGTGGCGCTGCAGTTCGATGTAATAGTCCTCGCCGAACAGGTCCAGCCACCAGCGCAGCTTTTTTTCCGCGTCCTCCAGCTTGCCGTGCAGGATGGCCTGCGGGATCTCTGCGCCGATGCAGCAACTGGTGGCGATCAGCCCTTCGTGGTATTTTTCGATCAGCTCCTTGTCGATGCGGGGGAATTTGCCGTACAGGCCTTCGATGAAGCCGAGGGAGCAGAGCTTGGACAGGTTCTCGTACCCTTTCTGGTTTTTGGCCAGCAGCAGTTGGTGGTAGCGGTTGTCCTGCTCGCCGGCGGCGCGGGAGAAGGATTGCTTATGGCGGTCCTCCACGAGGTAGAACTCGCAGCCGATGATCGGCTTGAGGCCGCGGTTCTCCGCTTCAGACACGAATTTGAAGGCGCCGAACATGTTGCCATGGTCGGTCAGCGCAACGCCTTTCTGCCCGTCTCTGGCGGCTTTGTCCATCATCGCTCCGATGTCCGTGGCGCCGTCCAGCAGGGAGTATTGAGTATGGCAGTGAAGGTGTACGAAATCTGGCATGGTTGAGTGAGTGAATGAGTGAATGAATGAGTGAATGAGTGAACTGCCGGCCGAGGGGCCACCATTACAAATGCACAAATTTTCCCCGGCTCGGAGAGACGGGTCACAAAATCAGTTCTTCGTCTTGCAGGAAGGGCTTTTTATTGAACACCGAAGTTACCGTTTTCGATGCAGTTCATGAAACAAAATTGTTCCGAGTTTTCCACAAATTGTTGGCAAGTTTTTTTGCCGGAGAAAACTGCAGGAACCGGCTGGAGGCATTGCAGTTTTCTCCGGCGGCTTAGGCAGGGCCCGGTTCCAGTTGTTATCGACCTTGATAAAATTGTCCCGTATTTTTGTAAATTTACCGCTCCCTTCCGCCCTATCATCCCAAATACTATTTAAACCGGATCAATGTCAGGTATTCCCCATTTAAAGTACGGCCTCCTTTTCCTGATCGTCCCTGCGCTCTCCGGAACTGCTGTTGCCAGCAGCGCCATCGACACGGCCATCATCCACCAGTACTTCCGCAATGCGGAAAACGCGTCCACGCCCGACTCCGCTGAATACTGGTACCTGCGGGCGATGCGCCGGAGCGAGGAGTCGAAGTACTACCGGTGCCTGTTCGACGGCTCGCGGGCCATGGGCGACTTCTACGCCACCCAGAACCGCTTTGAGGACGCGGAACAGTGGCTGTCCAAAGGCCTGCAATGGATGCAGGAGGGAGGCGACGGGGCACAGCAGGCCGCCATGTACAACGAGCTGGGCATTATCAACTACTACCAGGGAGAGATTTCCGCTTCTATCGTTTTTTTTCAGAAGGCCATTCCCCTGTACGAGGCGCACGGCACTACCGAGCAGGTGGCCAATGGCTACTCCAACCTGGCCAACCTCCAACAGATCACCGGCAATTGGGTGGTCAGCGTGGAAAATTATCTGAAGGCCATGAAGCTCTTCGAGGAGATCGGCCTGCAGAATGGCGTCGGCACCACCCTCTACAATATCGGCGCCTTGTACTACGACAACGGCCGCGACTCGCTGGCCGCCGCCTACTACCGCCAGGCGGAGGACATCCTGCGGCAGGGGGGCGACAGCGTCTACCTGGCCCAGGTGCTGACCTCCACCTCCGATTATTATACCAACCAGGAGAGATGGGAGGAGGGAGAAAATGCCCTGCAGGAAGCCCTGTCCATCTTCGAAACCCACCAGTTCCCGATGGGCATCGCCAACAGCTGCAACAAGCTGGGCGGCATCTGCCTCCACTACGGCCAACTGGATAAGGCGGAAGTATACATCACCCGGGCCTACCAACTGGCGGAAACCCTCAGCAGCGACCAGGAGGTCGGCTCAGCCCTCCTGAACCGCGCCAGGCTGGCCAAGGAGCGGCGCCAGTACCAGAACGCCCTGCAGGACGCCCGGCGCAGCCTGGCTATCTTCAAAGAACTAGGCATAAAAGAACACATCTTTGGTACCCATAAACTGCTCTACGAAATCCATGCCGCCTTCGGAAATTACCAGCTCGCCCTGGAGGAACACCGCACGTATGCCGAACTCCAGGACAGCTTCATCAACAACCAGACGAACCGGCAAATCTCCGAGCTGCAGGTGGCCTACGACACGGAAAAGAAAGACCGGGAAATCACTGCCCTGAAACAGAAAGCCCAGCTCTCCCGCCTCCGCTATACCCTGCTGGCCGGCGCCCTGCTGGCCGCCCTGCTGCTTGGCGGGCTGCTCTACAACCGCCAGCGCCTCAAACACCGCAAGGACCGCCAGCTGCGCGAACAGGAACAACGCCTGGAAGCCGAACGCCTGCGCGCCGCCCAACTGGAAAAGGAACAACTGCAGCGCGAACTGGACCACAAAAAACAGGAACTCGCCACCCAGGTCCTCCACCTTTGCCGCAAAAACGAGATGCTGCAAAATATCCAGAACGAACTCACCGCCCTGCCCGGCAGCAACGCGCCCGACAGAAAAGCCAAAAGCCTCGCCCGACAGATCAGCCGCAGCCTGGAATCCGACGAAGACTGGGAGGCCTTCCTGGAATCCTTCCGCTCCGTCCACCGGGATTTCTTCGACCAACTCGCCCGGGAATACCCCACCCTCACCACCGGCGAGGTGCGCCTCGCCTCCCTCATGAAACTCAACCTCTCTACCAAAGAGATCGCCACCTTGCTCAACATCACCGCCGAAGGCGTAAAAAAAGCCCGCTACCGCCTGCGCAAAAAGATGGGCATGGATTCGGACGTGAATATCCAGGAGTTCCTGCTCCGGTATCCGGGGGTGGTGGAAGTGGTGGATGGTTGAAAGGGATATTGTTATTGGGCTATATTGTTATATTGATTGGCTCAGTGGAAGCCTTGGGTAGGTTATATTGCTATATTGTTGGCAAAGCGGAAGCCTTGGATAGGTTATATTGCTATATTGTTGGCAAAGCGGAAGCCTTGGGTAGGTTATATTGCTATATTGTTGGCAAAGCGGAAGCCTTGGATAGGTTATATTGCTATATTGTTGGCAAAGCGGTTTTCTGATTGTAACAGATTGCGTAGCTGCCTTTGGTGATCCGCGGCCCGACATTGGAAGGCCATAATCCCGTAGGGATGTTAGTCCATTGCCAGGGCCGTGAGGCCCTGGTTGTCATAGAGGCGTTCCCAGAGCTCTGTAAGAGCGATAGCCCAAAAGGCGCCAGGGCATTGCGGCGATTGGCTGTCGTCCTTACCACATAGTGGCCCCTTTGGGGCAGGACTAGGGCGTACATGGCCATTAATCCAGGGCCTATCGGCCCTGGCAATGAGCCATCGTCCCTACGGGACTAAGGAGACACGGCCGCTACCCTTTGCCCCTTCCAGCTACGCAATCCGTTACAATCAGTAGGTTTTAGGTCTTAGGTTTTAGGCGTTAGGCGTTAGGTGCCTGTTGAGTGCCCGATTAGGCTCCTGCCAAAACACAGCCATAACCAACCATATAACAATATAACAATATAACAATATAACAATATAACAATATAACAATATAACAATATAACAATATAACCATCCCCCTGTCCACCCTTTGTCCACCCCCGTTTTTTGTGCTTTCCCGCCCTTTCCTGCACCTTTGAAGCACCGGAAGCGACACCCGCTTCCTTTCAGAAAACCTAAAAAATTGACCATGAAAAAGACCCTGTTAGCCGCCTTGATGACCGTATTGGCTTTTGCCTGCAACAAAGAGAATACGCCCCCTGCCGACAGCTTCGATGCCGTTTTCGAAGCCGGCGGCAACTTCCCCTCCGTGAACCGCAGCGAAGAGGTAGTGGCGGAAGAACAGTCCAGCGAGACCATCAACGACGTGGAATTCAACTGTACCATCCGGACCCTGCGCGTGCAGGACGGGGCGGGCGGGCAAAGCGGGTTCCCCCTGTTCAACCCCAATGCGTCGGTGGTTTACCCCGGCAGCCTGCTGCAGGGCAAGAGCCTCAACCAGGCCACGCCCGACGTCATCGCCGTCAAACGGGCCGGCGGAACCATCTCCATCGACGTGGTCGACGGGAATATCCAGCCGTCCTTTACCGTGGATGAGATCCGGAAGAGCACCGTAAGCACCGCCGCCAACAACATCATCGCCAACAGCACGGGCGTAGTGCCCGCCAATTTCGAGTTCTCCTACGACTTCGTGAGCAGCAAACGGGAGATGGCCCTGAAGATGCGGGCCGACTTCGAGACCAAGTTCACAGAGATCGAAAGCAGCCTCAGCTTCAGCACCGACCGCGAGTACAACCGCATGCTGATCCAGCTCAACCAGAGCTTTTACACCCTGAGCTTCGACATCCCCACTTCCCTGGACGAGCTGTTCGCCCCCGACGTCAAGCCGGACGACCTGGCCCGGTACGTCGGCCCCGGCAACCCGGCAACCTATATCTCCGACGTCACCTACGGCCGCATTTATTACATGCTGGTCGAATCGACCTCCTCCCAAACCGAGATGAACGCCCGGGTGGAAGGCTCCTTCTCCGGCCTGGTGGTCGGCGGCTCCGGCGAGGTGGAGTACAACCAGCTGTCGCAGCTGGAGAACGTCAAGGTCAAGGTCTTCGCTTTCGGCGGCGAATCGGGATCTACCATCCGGACCATTGGCGTGTCAGACCTCAGCGACATCGTTGACCTGCTGGCGGAAAGCTCGGACATCACCACCGGCAAGCCGGTCTCCTACGTCGTGCGCAGCGTCTACGACAACCAGATCGTCAGCGTGCAACTGAACACGGAATACGACGTCAAGGAATGTACCCCCACCATGACGTCAGGCGCTCCCCCCTATACGGCACACTGGGCGGGCCTGTCTACAACCTTCGGCCCCATCGGTGCCGCCTTCACCCTGAAAGGGACGGAATTCATCCTCGTCAACAAGGCAGGCGACCAGTATATGATCAGCGACGTCGGCTCCCTGAAGGGCCCCTACTCCATCGACGAGCTGGGCGACGGCCCCTGCCCCTTTACCTCCATCAGCGCCGCCTGCAACCTGGAGGGCAACGACTACGAGCAGGCTACCATCATGATGTTCGACCAGACCGGCACCCGCTATACCTACATGCTCGACAACGGCCGCTGGCTGAACGTGGAGAACATCACCAACCTGGCCAACGGCAGCTCGCCCTTCAACCTCTCGGGCGTAGGCGCTATGGCCTTCCGAACCAAAGACCCCCTGGGCCCCAGCACCCGCGTCATGTTCAACCAGGACGGCACCTTGTGGACCATCTACAACAACAACCCCCAGGGCTTCAGCAGCCCCAAGAACCTCAACCAGCTGTTCAGCAACCACAATTTCCCCTCCGGCATGGATGGCGTCGGCGCTTCCATCGGCTTCGACATCGGAGACGACCACTTCTACATCTTCTTCGACAAAACGGGCAGGAAATATACCATCTTCGGCAACGTCAACGGGCAGGGCAACCGGTATATCGGGCCGTTCGCGATATGACGGCCAAATCATAAAAGATGACGGAGAACACAGAGGGGACCACTCGGAAAAACCGGGTGGCCACTGACATTTATTTTGAATACTGGAAAGAATGGATATATCCATTGGAGGAAGGCGCCCGCCAGGTAGCTTTCGCTTCTGTACTGATGGAGGTCATACAATCCCTGTACGGCATCGAGGCGATGTGGGAGCTCGGGGCGCGGATGGTGGCGCATAGCGTAGAGCAGAGGGCTGCGTGAAAGGGGGGTGTTCGCTGTTCGCGAATTATTGAAAGCCAGTATTTAAAAAACAAAGGGGCGCGGTGCTAAATTGTGACCCCTTCGGTGTCAGGAGGATTTAGGCCCGTCCAGTCGGCCGGGTAAATGTTAGGACTTAGGCGTTTGGCACCTGTTGAGTGCCCGATTAGGCCTGGATTGCCCCTAAAACCTACAGCCCAAGATTTACCCGGCCGGACGGACGGGCCTAAAACCGGGCAAGGGGTACAAAAAGGAATCGCGCCCGTATCATTATTTGTGTCCGGATACTTGCAATATAACAATATAGCAATACAACAATATAACAATATAGCAAACCCCGCCAGGCCAACAATATAGCCATCCAGCAATCCCCCCTACCCCCGCCGCATCGCCTCCATCGCGTTGCGCACTGCGACCTCCCAGGCCTGGTCCAGCTCGTCCGGGTTGCTCCAGTTCTCCTCGTCGAAGGCCAGGATGGTCTCCTTGAGGCACTCCAGGAAGAGGGTATAATCTTCGGGTTGCACCCCTACGGCGGCATGCTGCCGGGACAGCGATTGCAGCCGCTGGCCCATAGCGGTCGACACGGAGGGGAACTGCAGCAGGCGCTCCATGGCCAGGTCGAGCATCTGGTGTTGGTATTTCCAGAGGTCTTCTTCGGAGGCATTTTCGCGGGCCATGCGGGCGGTGTAGGCGCGGTCGAAAATCTCCCGGGCGTTGGGGGATTTGTCGATGAAGAAATCGTAGAAGGCTTTGTAGAAGCCGTCGACGCGGCGCACGCGGTTGTAGCTGTTGCGCAGTTTCTTGATCAGCTGGTAATCCGGGTGTTTCTCTACCGGCTGGCCGGTGGCGGGCAGCTTCTGGATCTCCTCCAGCACTTCTTCCATGTCCAGAAACCGTTCCCGGGGATCATAGCTGAGCATGCGCCCCAGGGCCTTGACGAAGCGGGGCGGGCAGAGGGTGGGCTTGAGCTCCTGTTGGAGCAGGCCCGGGTTTTCGTCAAAGTCGAGCCGGCGGCGCAGGATTTCCATGACGGTGCCGCCCCGGAAGAAAGGATTGCCGGTAAACAGCTCCACGGCGATCAGGGCAAAGGAGTACTGGTCGGAAAGCGGCGTGGCCGTGTCGCTGTTGATCTGCTCGGGGCTCCAGTACATGGAAAACAGGCGGATGCGCTCGAAGGTACGCTTGTAGTAGGACGCCTTCACCACCTGGAAGGGAGACAGCTTCGCCCCCTTTTTCTTGTCGATCAGGATATTGGATGGCCAGAGGTTGTTGTGCACCAGGCCGTCCTGATGCCCCTGGTACAAGGCCCGCCCCATGGTATAGAGCATCTCCCGGATTTCGCGAAGCTGATAGGGCCAGCCCTTTTCCAGGCGTTCGGACAGGCGCATGCCGTCGATGTACTCCGTGACGATGTAGCGGGGCGGGGCGTCCAGCCCTTCGTCGAGGATGCTGATGATGCCGTCCAGGCCGGAAAGCTGCTTGGCCTTGCTCAGGTCCTCCCGGATATTCTCCAGGTTCTCATCGTCGATCACCGACAGGGGTTTGATGACCTTGATCGCTACCCGCTGGGGCGTATTCGTGATGTTATCGGCCTTTTCTGCTTTGTAGATGACGGCCGTGTCGCCGGTGGAAATCTTTTCCAGGTTGACGTAGCGTTTGGCGAGTTTTTGCTCCAGCAACTTCTTGAACTCCTCCTCATTCTTGGCCAGAGTGATCTGCATGACTTCTTCGTTCCCCTCCTCCACCATGCCCTCTCCTGTCTTGTGGATGTGCCGGAGGAGCTGGAACAGCGATTTTTTGATCTGGATCAGGCGGACGCGCTCTTCCTCGGCGGTGATGGCCTGGTTGAGCGCTTCCTGGCGTATTTCGTTGAAATCGCTGAGCAGCAGAGAAACTGTAATGCTGTATTCGGTATACCTGACCAGTGGTTTCAGCTCTTCGAATACCCGCTCCAGCTGATTGTGCTCGATCAGGCCCTCCAATCGCTCGATGTTGTCTTTCAATGCTTTCATACCCTCCTTCTGATGCGGTGCCAGATACAATACGGGGAACATAATCGGTTTTTTAAATCGGGGCAGGGCCCCGTCTGTCTGTCCTGTAATCACGCTTTCCCCATAATGACGAATTTAGGCCCTCTATTGTCGCTTTCAAAATAATATTTAACAAAATCTTATTTGTAACGTCAAAAACCGCAACGGATGCCGGCGGCTTTCAGGCAGGGTGGGGTGCGATGCTAAATTGTGCCCTTTCCGGTGTTGGGAGGATTTAGGCATTAGGTTTTGGGCGTTAGGCGACGCGCGATCAATGACTGTCGGGCATACTGCTGAACATTTTTTGGACACAGAGTACGCCGACCTGCCTGCCTACCTGGCAGTAATGGCAGGCAGGCTGTGCCGCAGGCCGACAGGCAGGCAGGGAAGACACAGAGCCACACAGAGGCTTGATTATCAACGGAAGAACTTTGCGTACCTCTGTGTTGGACTCAGTGCGCTCTGTGTCCAAAACCATTTTGTCCAGTAGTATGACTGTCGGGTTTTCCAGGAGCGCTTTTTCCTTTATCCGGCGTTGAAGAACCGCCATTGTAGGTGGCTACACCCCTTCTGTCATCAGGAGGCGATGCAACTGCATGCCTTTCCTGTAAAAATCCATGATCTGGGAGGGCAGCAGCAACTGGTTCCTGCGGTACAGGATGAGGTAGTAGTTGAGCCCTTCCATAGTCCAGTTTTTTTCGATGGTAAAAAATTGCAGGACTTCGTCGTTGAAATTGGCGCGGATGTATTCTTCGTCGTCGCCCCGAAGCAGGTATTGACTGGAAAATTTGGGGTATCGTTCGAAGTCGATGTCCTCCAAGCCCAGCCAGGCGCCGACCTTGTGAAAGAAGTTCTCCGGTTTCATCAGGAATTGCGGCAGGCCCAGTTTTTTGGACTGGACGAAAAAGACCGTCTGCTTGAAAACGCGGGCGCTATTGCCGGTGCTGATGGTGTAGCGATAATCGAAGATGCGGACGTCCAGTTCGAGCAGGCCGTCCCGGCGGTACAACATGTTGGTGATGCGCCGCCGCCGGCCCCGGCTGAAGAGGGTAAAGTCCCTGAGCATCGTATGCAGGCCCCAGGTGTCCTCCGCCTCGTATTCCATGCCTAGTTGGTAGGAGATGCTTTTCAATTGAGAGGCCCTGTCGGTATTTGCCATAGTCTGGTTGTTTTCAATCTGTCCTGGCGTGACTGCCGGCCGCCCTGGGTTCATGGTTCCATGGTTATATGGTTCCATGGTTGAGGCAGCCCTGCTGCCTGGCCGCCCGGCACCCTGCCGAACTCGCGCCGAAGTACCTGGGCGGATGGCGTCTCCCGGCCGGGCCGGGCATGAAAGATAAAGATTTTACGGATGGAAAGTTAAAAAAGAAGGAGGCTTTCAGCAAGGAAGGGGAGAAAAAGCAAGGAAGCCGGAACAGTGGGCTTATCCGGCCGTGGAGCCGGCGACGGGAGGGCCGGCCCCGGCGGCGCGATATTTTTTCAGGCAGCGTGCTTCTGGATAAAAAAGCTGGCGTCCTGCACCGTTTCGATGGCTTCGGCCTCTTCCGGGGTCAGATAGACGTTGAAACGGCTTTCCAGTTCAGCGATCAGCAACAGCAGGTCAATGGCGTCGAGATTGAGGTCGTCCTGCAGGTGGGTGTAAGGATGGATGAACTTAACCGGCACGTTGAGCCTCCAGCTGATGAGGTCGATGATGCGTTGTTGCATATTATTAAGTGTTGAATGTGAGATAGCTGAGTCTGTCATAGCGAATATTTGCTTCCTTTTGTCCGATGTTAAGAACGCACACCTACCCCTATTGGTTGCCTGGCTTTTTTGTATTTCGACAAAAAAGCCAGGCTTATTTATTCAAAGCTCATAGTTGGGGCCAAGTTCCTCGCCTTTTCCCGTATAAAATTCATTGATGATCCGCACGACTTCCTCCGGTTCGTCGGTAATGGGCATCAGGTCCAGGTCTTCGGGGTTGATGTTGTGGTACTGCCCGAGCATCACTTCCTGTATCCAGCTTTTGAGGCCCGACCAGAAGCCCACCCCGACCAGGATGATCGGCATCTTGGTGATCTTGTTGGTCTGTACGAGGGTCAGTACTTCGAAGAGCTCGTCCATGGTGCCAAAGCCCCCCGGAAGGGCCACCAGCGCCTGGGCATACTTGACGAACATCACTTTCCGGACGAAGAAATACCGGAAATCCAGGTTGCAATCGGGATCAATGTACTGATTGTGCCCCTGTTCGAACGGCAGGTTGATGTTGAGGCCGACGGAGCGCCCCCCGTAGATGTGGGCGCCTTTATTGCCCGCCTCCATAATGCCCGGGCCGCCGCCGGTGATGACGCCATAGCCGGCCTCGGTGAGCAGGCGGGCGATGTCTACCGCCTTTTTATAATAAGGATGGTCGGGCTTGGTGCGCGCCGACCCGAAGATAGAGACGCAGGGCCCCACTTCGTTCAGGGTTTCAAAACCGTCTACAAATTCGGAGATCACTTTGAACATCGTCCAGGAGTTCTCGCCTTTCAACTGGCGGCCCCAGGGCTTCATCTGATGTTTTTTGACATGGTTCTGGTTCTCGGTCATGGTAATGGATATCTTTGGTTAAGTTATAGTCGCCACTGCACGAAGTGTTGCGGCATTACGGGCCTGTGGCACCGGACATTTGGGCTTGTCGGCCTAAACATTCCTTACCCCGGGTTTTTCAACCCGGGATAAGGGATGTTCCCCGCAGGAAATACCGGCACCGGCAGTATGAACACAAAAAAGCCCGCCCCGTTCGTTTCGGGCAGGCCTATCTAGTTAAGTCTTTTCGGGCTAAATTACAAGCATCGGCCAAAAACTTCCAGGATATGAAGCGACCGGCGGCAGCCGGGTTGAACAGTTATTGGCCCGGCACATATCCAAACTGTTATTAGTTGTAATTGGTTATCAACAGTTTGGGGCCGGAGCGCCGGCAATACCAGCAATTTCTCATGTAGAGCATGCACGTATCGCCACAAAAATTTATCCGGCTCAAAGAGACGGACACAAAGGCACCAAATCCGCACTAAATTTAGTGCGGATTTGGTGTCCGTCTATCCAGCCGGATAAATTTTAGTGCCCGTCTGGTCAGCCGGGTAAACTTTCGTGGCATCCTCTCGCCGCGTGCGCACCTTACATGAGAAACTACTGCGGCAATACCCCGCGCCCTTCCCGGAAATAACGGCCACGGGGTTTTCCTCCTCAAACGCTACCCCTTATAGTTCAGGTATTCCTCTTCGATAAACTGATACAGGGCTTCCTTATCGTTGAACTGGTCGAAGACCTCTCGCAGCGGAGCCGCAGGCGCAGCCATGGAAGGCATGACATAACGGATGACGTCCTCTTCGGTGATCGCCTTGCCGCTCAGGATGATCAGCCGCTCCACCACATTGCGCAACTCCCGGATGTTCCCGGTCCAGTTGACGGCCTTCAGCCGCTCCAGAGCCTCCTCGCTGATGGCCTTCGGGCTGACGCCGTATTCCCGGCAAATCTGCCCGATAAAATGTTGGGCCAATAAGGAGATATCCCCCCTCCGGTCATTGAGCGATGGGACGAGGATGATGATCACCGCCAGGCGGTGGTAGAGGTCTTCCCGGAACCGGCCGGCGGCGATCTCCTGCCGCAGGTCCTTGTTGGTGGCAGCCACGACCCGCACGTCCACCTTTATTTCTTTATCGCCGCCCACGCGGGTGATTTTGTTCTCCTGCAGGGCGCGCAGCACCTTGGCCTGGGCGGAGAGGCTCATGTCGCCCACCTCGTCCAGGAAGAGGGTCCCGCCGTTGGCCTGCTCGAACTTGCCGATCCGCTGCCTTACGGCGGAGGTGAAGGCGCCTTTCTCATGGCCGAACAGCTCGCTTTCGATCAGCTCGGCTGGGATGGCGGCGCAGTTGACCTCCACAATGGGCTGGCCGGCGCGGGGGCTCTTCTCGTGCAGCCAGCGGGCTACCAACTCCTTGCCGCTGCCGTTGGGGCCCAGCACCAGCACCCGCGCATCCGTGGGGCCCACCCGGTCGATCGTATCCCGGACCAGCGTAATGCGCTCGGATTCGCCGATGATCTCCTGTACCTTGCTTTTGGAAACCGTCCGCTTCAGCTGTTTGGTTTCCGTAACCAGGTTGGCCTTGTCCATCGCATTGCGGATGGTGATCAGCAGCCGGTTCAGGTCGGGCGGCTTGGAGATGAAGTCGAAGGCGCCCTTCTTCACGGCTTCCACCGCCGTATCGATCGTGGCATGCCCGGAGATCATCACCACCGGCACGTCGGGCGCCAGCACCTGTATGCGTTCCAGGGCCTCCATGCCGTCCATCCGGGGCATTTTGATGTCCAGGATGATGACGTCGTACTTTTCTTTCTTCAGCTTCGCCAGGCACTCCAGCCCGTCGGCGGCTTCGTCTACCTGGTACTTTTCGAATTCGAGAATGTCGCGAAGGGTGCGGCGGATGCTTCTTTCGTCGTCGACGATCAGGATTGTAGCCATAGGGGTAGTGGTTTGCTGTAAAAATATCCCATCTTCTACGGCGAAAAGAGCGGCAAGGTTACATTAAATTTTATTTTTTATATATAAAAAAATTTTACCCTTCTCGGGTCGGACCAGCGATTCTCGCTTTGGCAAAATGATGCCTAAAATCCTGCCACAAAAGCACAAAAACCTGCCTGCTCGGCCGTGGCCTCACGGGCAGGCAGGCACGAAATCCGCACTAAATTTTGTGGGATTTCGTGCCTTATGAGGTTTAGTGGCATTCTAAAACGAGAACTGCTGGGGCCGTACGGACAACGGCATTTTGTTCCCGGCACACCGGGGATCATTGTTTCAAGGCCGCCTTTGTGAACAGGTACTCCGGTATTTCCTGGTCGAATTGTATGCTGGTCATCCTGAACTCCGTCCCGTCGCCCTGTTTGAGCATGTCCTTGAATACAATGACGGTGGGGAACCAGCGCCCCTGTATCTTTTCCACCTTCGACAGCGTGGTGCGCTTCAGCAACTGCCCGCTCTTGGCGTACAGCTCCTCCCGCAGCGGCACGTAGCGCTCCGTGTCAACCCATACTTTGCGGCGGTGGTAGGCGGCGTCCTCCACCCTGGCGTCAAGCTCAAGGGCGTAGGTTTTGCGGCCGTCCAGCACCTCTTCGCCGGTGAGCCTGGCGGAGTAGATTTCGGTGAGCTTGCGGTCGTCCATCATGTCCTCGTACGACAGGTCGGAACCCATGACCGACTGCCGCAGCAGGTGGCCGGAGATTTGTATGGTGCGGTCGGTGGCCGGAGAGTAGATCCACAGCTGGTCCTCCAGCTTCAGCATCTTGGTGCCGGCCTCCCGGGGAGGCGACAGGTATTCGGTGAAAGACCGCTTGTCGCCCACCGAGTAGGTCTTCGAGGTGATCGTCCGGCTGCCGCGCCGCCCGTGGATGATCATCTCCGATTCGAACACCCGGTTTTCGGAGGATAAGTTCTCATCGACCTTTTTCAGGATTGCGTCCGCGTCCTGAGCGGACAGGCCGCCCAAGAGGAAAATGATGGGGAGGATTATGATGATTATCTTTTTCATATTGATGGTTGTGGTTTATGGCCTGCGATATGTGATGGCTGATCTTTGTTAAACGCTCAATTCCTTAAACAACACCGCCGTCCGGCGCTTATAAATGCCGATCCCTGACAGGGCATTGCCCAGCGCCATGGACACCAACCCCGGGATGAAGCCAATGTAGAAGGCCTCCGGTTCGATGTCGGCGCGGAACACCTCCGGCATCATCATGCCGCCGCCCTGTACGGCGGCGCCGAAGTTGAGGCCGTATTCCTGCAGGTACCAGGCGGCGCTCAGACCGAGGCAGGTGCCGATCACCGAGCCGATGATGCCGACCACCACCGCTTCGATGATCAGGGTGCGGTAGATGTGGCCTTTCTCTTCGCCCATCGCCAGGCGGATGCCGAACTCGTTGTAGCGCCTCAGCCCGCCCAGCAGGCCGGTATTCCACAGCACGATCGACATGGCCAGGATGAAAATGAAGGTCATGGCACCGGCCACATAGTCCATCATGGTGAGGTATTCGTCCAGCCCTTTCTGGTCATTGAGGCGGATCATGGTGGGGGCGAACTCGTCGGCATCCCCTTCGTACCGGGCATTAAAGGCCGTTTTCACCTGCAGGGCTTCCTCCCGGTGGTACTTGCCGTCCTTGAAGAAGCCCAGCACCTCTCCGGCCGCATCGGCCATGTCGAGGGCGGCCTGGGCGTCGGTGATGTCGATGAGGATGGCGCCCCGGTCCAGCGCCCGCATGCCGAAGCGCACGGTGCCCGCCACCGTAAAGTTGGTGAAGGCCATGCCACCGTACATGGTGGCGCCGAAGAGCGTGATGGGGTCGCCGACCTTGATGCCGAAGCGCTCTGCGAAGTCATTGCTGACCAGGGCTTCCCCGGGTTCATCGGGCAGGCTGCCCCGCACGATGGAGGAGGGGATGTTCATGCGCTCCGGCTCCCGGGTGCCGGGGCCGAAAAAGTCGATGGCCTGCCCGGTGGCCATGCCCTGGGCGCGGGTCTCTCCGTCCGGGCCGGGCACGTCGAGCAGGCCGCCGAAGTGGATGCGCTCCACCCACTCCAGGGTGGGGAATTCGGCACTGAGGCTGTCGATGAGCTGGCTTACCTCCAGCAGGGCCAGGTCGTTGGGCATCTGCTCGATGTTGTCGGCATAGGCGCGGGACATCACCTTGACGTGGCCGGTGGAGAAATTGGCGTTGACGTCCACCATGTCGCCCAGAATACCCTTGAACCAGGCGCTGAACAACACCGTGAGAAATACGCCGATGGAGATGACGGCCACCGGAAGCACGCTCCGGTTTTTGTCTCTGAGGATTCCTTTTATCAAGAACCGGATCATTGGATCTTTCCTTTTAAAGCGTCTGTAGGACGCAGTTTAGCAATTTTCCGGGCGGGCAGGAAACTCACGAGGGTAGCGGAGACGACCACGAGCAGGACGGTCGTAACGATGAGCCCCGCTCCGTATACCGGGTAGATCTTATCGGCGATGGAGATGCCTATGTCCTGGCTGCCGGAAGGCATGGCCCAGCCCACCTCGCTCAGGTACCACAGGAGCGGCCCGCCGTACAGGGCACCCAGCAGGATGGCGAGTATGCTGTAGGTGGTGCCCTCCACCGTGAAGATGCCCACTACCTGCCAGCGGGTCATGCCCAGAGCGATGTAGGTTCCGATCTCTTTCTGCCGCCGGAAGATGGACAGCACCTGGGTGTCGAAGATGGCCAGCAGGGCGATGATGAGCAACAGTCCGTAGATGACGCCCGAGCCGCCCTTTTTGGATTGGATGATCTTGTTCAGGTCGGCCAGCAGGTAGCCGTGGCCTTTGAATGCCCAGCCCGTGTCGCCGGAGGGCGTAAACCCTTCGCCCGCCACCAGCAGGGTGGCCTGGCCGGGCATGCCCAGCATGTCCTGCAGGCGCTCCAGCGGCAGCCACACCTGCCCGCCGTCGATGGTGGGCACGTTGCAATCGAATACTCCGGCGATGGTTACCTCCAGGGCGTCGAAGGTGCCGTTCTTGTCGCGCCAGCGCAGCAGCAACTGATCGCCCTCCTTCATTTTGATGGACTGCGCCATGCGCTTGCCGATGAGGACAGGAACCTGCCCGTCCTGCTCTTCAAGCGCGGCAGTTGGAATCTTCAGGATGCTTTGCCCGGGCGGAATGCCTTTCAGCAGCACCCCCTGCATGCGCCCCTGCGGGAAGGCCGAGGCCTGCGCTACGAGGATGGGCGCCAGCCGGCCGGCAGACACCTCGGCCTGCAGGGCTTCCGGTATGGGCCCGTGAGCATCCTGGTAGGAAAAATAGTCGAGCGGGTCGTAGGAAGGGTGCCAGAGCTGGCCCTGCCCGATCTCCCATTCGATGGTATCCCGGCGCGCCTGCTGGTTCCATCCGTCGATCACGCCGTTGTAGAAGATGATGGTGACGAAGGCGAAGGACAGCACGGCGATGTTGAGGATCGTCCGGTAGCCGGCGCCGAAGATGTTCTTGAATGCCAGTTTGAATGCTAACATGGCTTTATGTTTTTACATAAGGTTCGATCCACCGTCTGCCGTCCGCCGTCCGGTTCAAATTCGCAGCAATGGACATTTCCAATCATCACCCTTCAGTTATTTTATCCATCACAATCTGCTCATCTTTCACCACCCGGCCGTCCTCCAGCGAGATGATGCGGCGGAGGTAGCCCATGACCTTTTCGTCGTGGGTGGCAAAGAGGAAGGTGGTCTGCAATTCCTCATTCAGTTGCTGCATGGTCTGCAGGATGTGATGGGAGTTCCTGGAGTCCAGGTTGGCGGTAGGCTCGTCGGCCAGCAGGATGGCGGGCCGCTTCACCATGGCGCGGGCGATGGCCACGCGCTGCCCTTCGCCCCCCGACAGCTGTGCCGGCTTGGAATCCATCTTGTCGGTGAGGCCCACCCATTCCAGGGCGTCCAGCACGGCCTTGCGGCGCTCGGCCGCCGGCATGTGCTGCAGCAGGAGGGCAAACTCCACATTTTCGTAGACGGTGTACACCGGGAAGAGGTTGTAGGTTTGAAAGATGAACCCCAGGTGCTGGTTGCGCAGCCGGGCTGACTGCTTGTGGGTCAGGTGGGCGATGGAGTGGCCCAGTACCGTTACCTCCCCTTCCGTGGGCGTGTCGAGGGAGCCGATGATGTTGAGCAGGGTGGTCTTGCCCGAACCGCTCGGCCCGACGAAGCCGGTGAACTCCCCTTTGCGGAACTCCAGGCTGATGTCTATGAGGGCGGTGAACTTGCCCGTCCCGACCGGGAATTGCTTGGTCAGGTTTTTGATCTGGATGATGGATTCCATGTATGGTTTGTTGTCTGTTGTTTGTTGTCTTTTGTTTGTTGTTTGTTGCCTGTTAACAACCCGCAACTTTCAGGCCTTATCCTCGATATTCGCTCTCCATTCTACCAGAATTTTAGTGGTTTAGCAAAACCAACACCTGTAAACCCAGGCCTGAGTACAGGTTCTGCGTACTGTTCTGTGTCGGTATCCGGTTGTCCTTCGGGTTCCAGTAGCCCATCACGTAGAGGGCGGTGCGGTCGAATTGGATTGTCCAGTTGATGAAGTTGTATACTTTTCCGTTGGCCCAGTCGATGTAGACGATCGCCCCCAGGTTGTCGAACAGGCCGATGGGATAGGAAAGCGACAGCAGGGACAGGGAGGTGGTGTTGCTAAAGGAAAAGGCTTCTTCTCCGGACGACACCAGCAGTTGTTCAAAAATGGCGTACAGGCCGTTGCCGACGCCGAAGGTATAGTCGACGCCCACATTGATGAGTTCCTGGTTGGTAAATTCTTTCAGGGGCCGGCGGTTGTTTACCCAGGAGGCTTCTACCCAGCAGCCCACCACCAGGTCCAGCCTGAGGTCTAACCCGAAGCGGTTTTCGGGCGCCGCTTCGAAGGCGGGCACGGAGCCGTTCAGCCCGCGGGTGTCCGCCTGCCGCCGGTGGAAGGAGAAGCCCGCTTCTCCGTGAGGTATGGGATATTGTATCCTGCCTCCGAATTCGGGCTGGCGCCGGCTGGTGCCGGCAAACTCCCAGCCTTTGGGATTGTCGTTGCCGTACAGCCCCCACAGCCAGATGTTGGCGTTGTTGAGGAAGTAGTAGCGCCCCAAAGCGCCCCAAACCCCGTCGGTAAACTGTATGGGGTCGCGCGGGTCGATCTGGTCGAACCACATCAGGGGCCGCAGCAGAGAGGCGGAGCCGAAATTGATCTTCTGCAGGCCCAGGCGGAATTCGAACTGGGGGGCAGAGAAGCGCGCCCACAGGCGGTAGGGGCGGATGTCGCCACCGGTGGCCGCCGTGTCGAAGGGGTGGAAGCCGATATTGCCGAACAGGTTGGCCGAGGCTTCGACATCGACCAGGCGGTTTTCCGGAAGGCTTAGGTTGTAATTGAGCTGGGGCAGGTAACGGCCGCCCAGCCAGGCCGGCAGCTCGCCGGCGGGGTTGATGTTGGCCCAGGTGATGAGCTGGCCTTTGAAGATGAGCGTGTCGGTAATTTTGTCGCCGGAATTTGGATGGTCAGGCGGAAGCTTGCCCGGAAGAGCGATAGCGAAGACGGGGCGGAAGCGACCGAAGGGAGTCCCGCCTCCGCGGGCCGGAGCCGCTACGGCGGGCGAAGGCCCGTACCAACCAAGGAGGCCGGAATCGAAATGCGGAGCCTGGAAGCCCGCCGTTAATTGGGTATCTAGATGCTGTGCATTGGCCCGGAGCGCAGTTAAAGCAACAATGAGTATACATAAATAGCTGGACTGAATTGCTTTATGGAGGTAAAGTCTGAGCGCAATAGAAAATTGCGCCCCGACAACGCCATCTCGGGCGCCAATTTTCCATTGGCGCGCGAGTTTTCTATAATATGTCCGCCAGCTTAGCCTTCCGGCAATAAAACAATATAACCGATTAACAATAAAGCAATACCCTCGGGAGCATTCCCGTATCCTGGCCCCTATGCCTGCGTTAGCTTTCATCGCCTTTCCGTTCGTGCGGCAGAACGCCGTAAAAAAAGAAGCGGACCGCTTCCATGATCAGCTCGTGCGTATCGGAGTAGGAGGCGAGCAGTTGCTCGTCGGTGATCCAGTCCTGCATGCGGTGGAAGATGTAGAGGATGAAATCCGGCCGGATGTCCGGGCGAATCCATCCCTTTTTCTGGGCCTCGATGTAGTCGTGCATGATCACCTTCAGGGCCTCTTCAGTGCGTTGTTCCATATATTCCCGCAGGCCCCACTCCTGGTTGGAATAAATATCGCGCACCAGCTCGGCGCTGATGCCCTCGGTGCCTTTGACCTTGAGCAGCAACTGCTTCCGGACCTTTTCCTCGAAGGGCATGTCTTCGGCCATGATGGCCCGGTACTCGTCCATCGATTCGTCGAACAGGCGCTGCAGCATAGCCTTGGCCAGCTCGATCTTGTTGGGGAAGGCACGGTAGAAGGTCATCTTGCTGGCACCGGCCTCCCGGCAAATCTCCTCCACGGTGACGCGCCGGATGCCGTGCTTCCAGAACAGCCGCCGGGCGGCGTCGAGTATGTCCTGAGACTTGGGATTGTCGGTTGAGGCAGTCATTTCAATAATGTTACAAAACTTACACAAAGTTACGAATTTATTTCTTATTATCAAGTATCGTAACATCATTGAGGCAAAAAAGTGTATGCCCAGGCCGCGGACGGCGGGAGGCCAGGCTGCTTCAGCATTAGAACCTTATAACAATCCTGGGCTTGCCCGGAAGAGCGATAGCGAAGACGGGGTGGAAATCGGAAGGCGGCCAGGCGGAAGAACCCATGGCGAGGGAAGAGGAGCAAAAAAGGAGTTGCCGGGCTGGAGGTTCCCGGAGGAAGGTTGTCGGTTGCTCACCGATGGCCCGACGGAATTCGGCCAGGCGCGCTTTGAGGCGCCCGGCTGTTCCAGCGGGTTGGCTCACAACCAACAACCCGGCTAATGTTCAAGGGACATATTAGTTCAGGGCGCTGACAACGCTGTTGTCCACTCCATAAGGAGTAGAAACGTAGGCGTCGGCTTCCCAGTCGTTTTCCCAGGCCTGGCCGTCGATCAGGTAGCGGAACTGGTATTCCTTTCCGGATTCCAGCTCGACAACCGCCTTGAAAACGTCCTTCTGTTTTTTCATCGTGATGGCCTGCTCCGTATTCCAGTCGTTGAAATCGCCGACGACCTCAACCGTCTTGGCTGCCGGAGCGGCTTCTACCGGCAGGGTAAAGGTGGCTTTGCATACCGGCTTGCTTTTCAGAAATTGCTTCTTGATCATGACTTAAAAGTTAAATGGTTATAAAATGGTAGTTCTTTGAAGGGAATGATTCATTCACTCATTCACTCATTCACTCATTCACTCATTCCCTCATTCACTCATTCCCTCATTCACTCATTCCCTATTTCCTCCCCCCCTTGAGTTCATCCTGCAGCTTGGCCAGTTTATCCCATTCGCCTTTGGCGGCCAGTTTGGCCTGTTGCGTCCAGGTAGTGGGGTCGTGCATTTTGAAGCGGGGGCCGGCAGCGGCCAGGATGTCGGTGAGGGTTTTCTTCGTGGCTTTGGCCAGTGCGTCGAAGGTAGTGATACCTGCTTCGTTGAAGAGTTTCTCGATCTTGGGCCCGATGCCTTCGATCTTTTTCAGGTCGTCGGCTGCCGGGGCTGCTTTTTGGGGAGCAGCCGCCTTTTTGGCCGGCGCCTTGGTGGTTTTAGCCGCCGCTTTTTTCGGTGCGGCAGCCTTTTTGGCAGATGTTGCTTTCTTTTCCGGAGCTGGGCTGGCATCCAGGGTCAGTACGGAGTTATCCCCGCCGAATTCATTAGGCACGTAGCCGTCGGCCTGGTAGTCGTTTTCCCAACGGCCCTGGTCCATCGTGTACCTGAACTGGTAAGAACGGCCTGTTTCCAGTTCCAGGGTGGCGGTGTATTCGTTTTTCACGACCTTCATCGGCGCGCCGTTCTCCCAGCTCCAGTCGTTAAAATCGCCAAGGACTTTTACTTCGCTGGCGCCGGCGGCGGCCTCTTTGGGTAAAGTGAAGGTTACCTTGCAGGCAGGTTTGTTTTTGAGGTACTGTTTTTTGAGCATGTCGTTAATTTTTAGTTCTCTAATGAATGGTATGCGATAAAAGAAGAACAAATCCTCGGTTTTTGATATTGCCCTTCCTTCCATTTATCAGAGTAACATTTTTACAAACTAGTTAGTGTATTTAAAACACTAAGGCGCAAATTTATGGCAAAAATAGTTTATAGTCAATTGATTTTCAAAGTTTAGAAGGATAAAAGATCATCGGGAGCAGGGGGCAGCAAATGGTATTATATTGGTCCGAAGTCGGGGATTCGGAATAAAAACAGACAAAAACAAGCGCCGCCAAACCGGATTTTTGCCGCTGCGGGTTCTGCGAAATTTTACTTTGCGCAAAAAAAGTGTGCTTTTTACAAAAAAAACTGCGGGGAAGACAGCAAAGCCTGAATATTTTCGAAATATTGGCCCATGTGCCGGCCGTCGACCAGGGCATGGTGAGCCTGGACGGATAAGGGCAGCCAAACCTTATCTCCTTCTCCGTGGTATTTCCCCCAGGCGATACGCGGCACGGAATCGGCCGGCTCGTAATGCATGGCGTGCTGCAGGCTGGTGAAGCTGATCCAGGGGATGGCGGAGAGGTAAAGGAAATCATCGCGCCCTTCTTCATCCTCCAGCGAGGGTTGCTGCTGCATAGCCTCCATCCGGCGGAGGGTTTCCCTGGCGAAAGCCCGGTAGTTTTCCTGGTAACGGACGGTACAGAAGCTGAAAACGTCGGAGGCTTCCGTCAGGACGGTAAAAGACGGGTGGGCGCTTTCGTGTTCCACCACCTGGCTTCCCCGGATGCGTTGCCGGAAGGCGGGAATCCCGTTAGCGGTGCGGGCAATGCAGTAAACAATTGTTGGCGTGAAGCGCAGTTGCCGGGCTTCCAGGGCCGGCAGCAAGGCGCTGATGTCCACCCGGGCGCAGATATTGAAATGCGGTTGGCTCATGTTCCGGAAGAATTCAAAATGCTTGCGCCGGTGCTCGTCGGCAAATCGGATCACCTTCACTGGGTTTGACTGTTTTTATTCCATTCAGATGTATGCGGAAAATGATTATGAATTTATGAATAAACAGAGGGCTGCCTTTTTTATTTGAAAAAGTTTTATTTATTTTACGCCAGTAAGTAACAGATTATCCAAAAACAACCTGTACGGTCACTGCAACGCAAATTAGCATCCCCGGTACCGTTCTGATTCCCCACCATACGTGTCAGGCAGTTCGTAAAGAACGGCTGAATTTCTTTTGCCCATTTGGTAAGTTAAGCAGGACTTAACCCTACTTTATTTCTTATATACGACTCCAGAAAGGCACCTAAAGTCTTGGAGGATGGAGTCCGGGTTATGGCGTTAGCGTTGTTTCACGGGTTCCATCCACTCTGCCTGCCCGCGTTCCTGAACGAAACGGAATGCACTTTTCGGAGGTGGAAACGGATTTTTTTTTACCTTTGGCCATGTTAAGTATCCGGACGAAAATGATGAGATACGGTCCTGGCCTTTAAAGCCTGGCAATTCAGTTGCTCATTCATTTTTTGATCCAGTCCTTTTACTTACACTTTCTTACATTGACAAAGAATCAGTTCTACGGCGGTAACCGTAACGTGGAGAAGCAACTATTCTCCAGGCAAACACTGTGATGTAAGCAAACCGCCAAAACGGGGGGCGCTGCCAAGGCAGCGCCTTCTCGTTTTTAGTGCATCCGCATACACGCTGCCTGCCCGAACAATCGCCGGCCACCGCGCCCTGCGACAAATATGCGGATACACATGCGATCCCCGGCCTGTCCTACCATCCGAACTTCTTCCTGATCTCCTTCGGCACGGCTTCCTTGTGGGTCATAAAGGAGAGGGTTTTGTAACGCACGTAGTTCTTGCTCATATACAAATATCCCTCGTGGTCGTTATTGACGCCCCAGGAGTTTTTCACCAGGTACCATTCCTTGCCCGTCTGGTCTTTGGAGATGCCGACGAGCTGCATGCCGTGGTCATCGGTCGTGGAATAGTTGTCATAGGCCGCCTGCCGGACTTCAACGGTAATGTCCATTTCCGGTTTGGGGCCGTTGAAGAGGCCGGCCCGCTCTTCGTCCGTCATGTCGTTGAAATCTTTCTGAGGGACGTAGGCGATGCCGTTCTTCCAGGAGAAATACTTTTCGCTTACATCGCCGGCCCAGGCTACGGAGTAGCCCTTGCGCAGGGCGTGGTCAATGATGCTGATCATGTCTTCCATCTGCACGTTGTAGGAAGTGCCGTACGCCCAGTTGTCCGGCACCATAATGATACAGGGTTTGTACAGTTCGTGGTGAGTCCAGGAGGTGAACTGCACATAGTCGTCGCTCTGGATGCCGACGACCTCCCGGGCAAAAGACTTCGGCGTATAGGTTTTCCCCATGTACTCAAACTCGCCGGGATACTCGCCGAGGTAAACATCGAGCACTTTATTGTAGGCTTCTTTCCACACCGGAGTAAGGGTTTTGTTCTTATTGGCCACCACGGCATCGAGCATGCCTTTGAGCACCGCCTCCATCTCGCCGTGCCGGTTGTAGTCCAACCCGTAGTTGAGCCCGGCGTAGGCTGCTTCCGGAACAATGCCGTATTTCCGGTACATGTCGAACACATCCGGCAGGGCGCCGCCCTGGCCGAAATTCAGGTTGCCATGCATGCGCACATAGCGGTCGGCCTTGTCCTCATAAGTGGTGCGGACGATGAACATTTCCGAGAGGTCTACCGGCTCTTTGCCCATACGGGCCATTTCCGACTCCAGGAAAGAATTGGTGCTGTAGCTCCAGCAAGTGCCGGAAGCGCCCTGGTTTTCCACCGCCAGGCGCTCTACATCCACCACGGTTTCCCATTGGAAACCTTCCTTCGCATGCTCGCTTTGATTGTCTTTTACCTTGTTGATGAGGTCTACTTGTGCAAAAGCGGGCCCGGCTAACAGCAGCGCCAACCCCAGGATCTTATTTTTTAGTTGCATAATCTTTTGGTTTTGTTTTAAGCGCCGCAAAATTAAGAAAAAAACAGCCGGTTTTCAGGGTGAAATTATTGCGAATGACTCAACCTGCCTGCGCACTGCACAATAGTTTCCCACGCCTCCTCCACCTGTTTTTCCTCCACCCACAGGCCGGCGATGACGAGCCGGATCGTGAAGCGCCCGTTCAGCCGTGTGGGAGAAAGGAACACCTTGCCGGCCCGGTTGATGGCTTCCAGGAGTTTTTCGTTCAAGGCATCGGCAGCCTGCGCAGAAAGGCCGCGGCCCGGCGGCAGGTACCGGAAACAGATGGTGCTCAGGGGAGCGGGGGCCAGGATTTCAAAGCCGGGTGTTTTCTCCATACGGAACCGCAGGGCCGCTGCCAGCTCCAGGTGCCGGCCGATGATCCTGGCGTAGCCCTGCCTGCCGAAATACCGGATGTTGGCCCACAGCTTCAGGGCCTTGAACCGGCGCCCGAGGGTCAGGCCGTAGTCGTAGTAATTGGTCACCTGCTCGTCGTAAGCCGTCTTCAGGTAGTCCGGCGTCAGCGAAAAGGCGCCGCGCAGGTACTGGCGCTCCCGCAGGAACAGGACGCTGGTATCCAGGGACAGGAACATCCATTTATGCGGGTTGACGGTAATGCTGTCGGCCTTTTCCCAGCCCCTGAACAGGGGGCGGCAGCCTTCCAGGATGGCCGCCGGGCCGGCGTGAGCGGCGTCGATGTGGAGCCAGGTGCCGGACTCCTGGCAAATATCCGCAATATCCGCCACGGGATCCATGGCGGTACAAGAGGTGGTGCCCAGGGTAGCGATGACGCAAAGGGGCCGGAAACCGGCTTCCACATCTTTCCGGAGCTGTTTCTCCAACGCTTCCGGTTGCATGCGGAAGGCCTCGTCTACCGGAATGTCGATGATATTCTGCCGCCCGACGCCCAGCGCCATCAGCGCCTTGGCGATAGAGGAATGGGCGTGGGCGGTGGCATAGGCGCGCAGGGGCGGCTGGCCGGGCTGCCAACCCTGCTCGCGAAAGGCCGGCCCCAGCACCTTCTCCCGTGCCGCCGCCATGCCGTGGAAACTGCTCAGCGACCCGCCCTCGAAGATGATGCCCCAGAAGGCCTCGGGCAGGCCCAGCAGTTGCCGAAGCCAGCCGGTGGCGATTTCTTCCAGCTCGGCGCCGGCCGGACAGGACAGCCAGTTCATGCAGTTGGCGTTGGTGGCCGTGATGAGCATTTCAGACAGCAGGCTGGCCGGGCTGGCCGTGGAATTGAAGTAGGCCATAAAGCCGGGATGGTTCCATACCGTCATCCCGGGCAGGATGTGCTCCCGGAAACCGGCAAGGATGTCTTCCAGCTGCCGGCCTTCTTCCGGCAGGTCCGTCTCGAGGGCACCCAGCGCCTGCCCCGGTTCCAGTCGCGGAAGGGCAGGCAGCACCTCCAGCTGTTCGAAAAGCGTTTGCGCAAAACCGGCCGCCAGATCCCCGGCCCGCCCGAAATCCTCTTTGTATGCTCTCATGGAAGGTGCAGTTTGTTGGATAGGCCAATTTACCGCTTTCCAGGCAGGAAATGCCGCTGCATTGATGTACCCACCGGCAACATTCACACCACCTCCTCCGCCTCCCCCAGCGCCTCCTTGCCCAGGATGTGCAGGTCGGACAACTCATACATGACGATCGTCACCGCTACCGAAGTCAGTATGGGCGCCGCGATCACTCCCGCCACCGGGACGAGCATCATCAGGTAGGCCACCAGGCCGGCAGCGGCGGCAACCCCCACGTAGTTCAACGCATAGCGGCTGCTCTCCTTGATCGTCAGCTCAAACTGCTCGTGGTAGTTGTCCAGAATGGCAAAACCCAGGAAGTAACACTGGATGGCGAAGACGCAGGCCGGCTGCAGGAAATCGATGAACCCGAAGATGCCGAAAAAAATCTTGAAAAGGATCGTAAAGACCAGCTCCATCACCCAGGCGTAAATGCCCACTTTGATCATGCGGACCTGGGCGTCGACAAAGTCCTGGAACTCAGCGCTCGCTTCGCTCCCCGAGAGGAGGTACAGGGTGCGGCGGCTAAAGTGAAAAACCAGAACCTCCAGCAGCACGAGCATGGCGTACTTCATGCCTCCGCTGAACAGGAAGCCGAATCCTTCGCTGAAAACCATGCCCATGCTTTGGAATGCCTGCCCGGGGTTGCTGAGGCTGAAGTTCTGGAACCAATCGATGGCGATCGACAGGAATTTGAGGCCGGCGATGAGGGCAATGACGATGAGAAAGCGGGACAACCAGCCGTACTTCCAGAATCCTTCCCACAGGCGGTTGTCCTGGATGAAACGGCCGGCAGCCGGCATCTTGAACAGGGTGTAACGGAATTGTTCTCCGTATTCTTTTAGGTCAGGTTTTTTCTTCATGTTGGGTTGGTTTTGGGTTTTCGCCCGGCAAATTTAGAAGGAGCCGGCTGGTTAAAATCGTTTTTTAGATGATGGCCAGGGGTTATTCGATGGAGGAAAGGGGGATACCCCACATTTTCATCGTATATCCTTCACGCAGCGGAATCCCGTGTGGCTGAGGCCTGAATCCGGGCTGGACTTCATCCGCCGGGCCACGCGGTAGCCGCTGCAGTAGGCGTCGTTGCAGAGGAAGGAGCCGCCGCGGATGGAGCGTTTGGGCGTAAAGGGTTCCATGGGGTCAAAGGAATCGTCCGGGCCGCCGGGGTTGGCCTTGCCGGCTGCCGCCTGCCGGTAGTATTCGGCGTGGTACCAGTCGGCGCACCATTCCCACACGTTGCCGGCCATGTCATACAGGCCATAGCCGTTGGGCGGGAAACTCCGGACGGGCGCCGGGCCGTAGAATCCGTCCTCTTCCGTATTTTCATAAGGAAACAGGCCCTGCCAGAAGTTGGCGCGCGGCTTGCCCTGGCTGGCCGGCTCGTTGCCCCAGGGGTAGATGGGGTCATCCTGCCCGCCCATGGCCGCCCATTCCCACTCCGCCTCGGTAGGCAGCCGTTTGCCGGCCCATTCGGCGTAAGCTACGGCGTCTTCCCACGCTACCTGTACGGCGGGTTGGTCCATTTTGCCTTCGATGGAACTGCCGGGCCCTTCCGGGTGGCGCCAGTCGGCGCCGTTCGTCCAGTGCCACCATTGCGAGACGTCATCCAGCGGCACCGGGTTGGGGGTAGGATGAAAGACCAGAGCGCCGGGCTGCAGCAGGCTGTCCGGCGGCCGGGGGATATCCGGCGGCAGCTGTTTTTTCATCTCCTCCCAGTCGATTGCCCGCTCGGCGACCGTCACGTACCCGGTAGCTTCCACAAAGGCGGCGAACTGCCGGTTGGTAACCTCCGTGACGTCCATAAAAAAGGGCGCCACCGCTACCTCGTGCCGCGGCAGCTCGTCGGGGTCCGCCTGATTGCTCTTGCCGCCCATAACAAAGGTGCCTCCGGGGATGTATGCCATGCCCTCCGGTGCCTCCGGCGGCGGCAAATCGCCGGAAGGGCCGCCGGGCCCGCAGGCAAAGGCCAGCAGCAGGGCAACGCTCAGTATATTTCTAATTTGTCTGTCGTTCATGGCCAAAAGTTACAATTTCCGCTGAAATCGCTACAAATAGAACTATGGCTACCCGTCTAAGGGCCTCGGCGTGAGCTCGGCCGAACGCTGGACACTCCATGCCTCCTGCACACGCTCGGCCTCGACTCCGCTCGGCTTTCCCCTTTCTGCTGCCCAACCTTAGACGGATAGCCAGAACTATCCTCAAACCCCATTCAGCCAACAATATAACAATATAGCTATATAACAACATGGCTATATTACCATCCCCCCCTACCCCCCTACAACAACAGGTGCAGGTACCCCTGCAGCCGCTCCCGGAGTATCTTCAGCGCTTTGCCCATCTGGTTCTCCACCGTTTTGACGGAGATGCCCATCTGGTCGGCGATCTCTTTGTAGGTGAGTTCTTCGTATCGGCTCAGCTGAAAGACGGTGCGGCATTTGGGAGGAAGGGTATTGATGGCGGCGGAGACGCTTTCCTGCAGCTCGCCGTGCAGGTAGGCCTCCTCGGCGCTGGGGCCGGACTCGCTCTCGTTTTCCGGGATGAACTCCTCTTCCTCGTAGCGCTTATTGCGGCGCAGGTAACCCAGGGCTTCGTTCATGGCCATGCGGCGGAGATAGGCCGGCAGCGAAGAGGTGACCTGGATGGCGTGGCGCTTTTCCCAGAAGCGGAGGAAAACTTCCTGCGCCAGGTCTTCGGTAGTGGAATGGTCTCTGATGAAACGGTGGATAGACTGGCAAACAAGGGGATAGTGGTCCTGAAAAAGATCTTTCAGGGCAGTCCGGTCGTCGGATTTAAGGCGGTTTAATATGTCTTCTGCTCGTTGTGTAGACATCAATTCGGCCTGGGTGTTTTAAAGTGCCGGGAGCTTGCCTTCCGGAAACCCGGCCGCAAGCATACAAAATATCGAACTGCAAAATACAAAGCGTTCGACGGAAACAAGCTTTTTTTCGAGTTAATCGTTAAAAGGCGTGGTTCAATGGTTGTTTTTTTCTATTGAATGGTAATATTGCGGTATGACGAGTGCCCTCATACCGTACTGCTCAAAACTGTCCGCATGACCTACTCTTACCTGCGCTACGCGCTGATCGTCTTATTCCTGGGCCTTGGCCTGCTCCTGCACGTGCAGCTGGGGCTGTCGCAGGCCTGGTACCTCTATCTCGCCGGCTTTTTATTGTTGGTTTCCCACCTGGTTTTCGGCAACGTCTGGCTGGCGTTCAACAGCCTGAAACGCGGCCAGCCCGAAAAGGCGGAAGCCCTGCTCCGGCAGGTCTGGAACCCCGGGTGGCTCGTCCGTTCCAACCGGGCGTATTACTACTTTACCCTGGGCATGCTCTACCTCCAGCACAAAAAACCAGGCGAGGCCAGGGGCCACCTGCAGAAAGCCATATCCCTGGGGCTCAGAAAGCCAAATGACCACGCCCTGGCGCTGCTCAACCTCGCCCACATCGCCTACCTCCAGAAAGACCCCGGCCTGGCCCGCCAGGCACTGGCCGAAGCCCGGGCCCTGCAACCCACCGACCTGATGATCAAGGACAACCTGCAGAGGATGGAGGGGATGCTGGGGAGGGGGTAGGGATGGGTGCATGGGTGTATTGTTGAGGCACTCCGGAAACCCCGGAAAATGAGTGAAGGAGTGACTTAGCAAATGAGTGAATAGAATTAACTATATAATAAAGTTTGATTTAAAAAACAATACATATTTTATATTTATTCACTCATTCAGTCCCTCACTCATCCACTCATTTGGGGGACTTTCCGGAGCAGCCTCATTGTTGGAATAGTTCATTATTCTTTGTCTTCTGAAAAACGCCCCTTTATTTTCAGGATTTTGCGAACAGCGAAAAGCGAACGGCGAACAGTCCCGCATTGTTCTACGAAACACTATTTTGCCTGAAACGTTACCATAACCGGAGAGGCAGGATTCCAAAACAATTAATTACCTTTGCAGTAATCAAGAATTGCGCAGAGAAAATTTAAGCTGGTTATGCTGACGATAAACATATATCTGAAATTCGCCCTGATTGCCATCGGGCTAATCGGAGGCACGGCGCTCTGGATCGCTTTAGGCGTCTGGTACGGCATCTGGTTCGTCCTGATGGGCATTATCATGCTGGTCACCTATATCTTGCTGGGCACGGTGCAGTCGGCGGCAGTCATGATGCAAAACGCGGATTTTGACGGGTCGGAAAAGCGGCTGAACCTCACGCTCAACCCGAAATGGCTGTACGCCACCAACCGCGCCTATTACTACATGATCAAAGGGTCCATCGCCCTGGCGCGCAAGGACGTGGAGGAAGGCGAGATGTGGCTGCGCAAAGCCGAGGAAGTAGACGTGCCGACGGACAACGAGAAGGCCATGCTGCAATTGCAGCTGGCGAACATCGCCGCCTCCAAAGGCAAGTGGAAACAGGCAGAACAGCACTTCCGCACCGCCAAACAGTGCAAGATCACCGAGCCGAACGTCAAAGAGCAGTTCAAGCAGTTTGAAAAAGCCTTCTCCAACCGCGGACAGATGAAGCACGCCCAGATGGGCGGCAAGGGCAGCGCCATGCGGCCCGGCGGCAAACGGCGGCGGCCGAAAATCCGGTAACCAGGTTGCCCGAACGCCAAACAGTTTTGAAAACTTACTCCCTCATTTATTTATAATGAAACAATCCACATGAGTAGGGGCGGCAAAGATGCCGCCCCTTTTTTGTCTGTCGCCGGTTTTCCGGCCGCCCCCGGGTTGCCGGGAATTCAAAAACCGGCGGATTACGCTTTCATCCGGCTGCGGACGAAGGTGTTCAGCACCAGGAGGATGGAAGCGAACAGGGCGATCCGGGCGATGATATCTCCCCAGCGCACATAAAAAGTGATGGCGTCGTTGAACCGGATGCTGCCCTTAATGGCAACCGGCTCGTCGTATCGGGTGGGCTGCAGAATGTCGCCGCGCTGGCTGACGAAGGCAGAGATGCCGGTATTGGCAGAGCGGGCGATGGCGCGCCGCGTCTCGATGGCGCGCAGGGAAGCGAAGTACAGGTGCTGGCGGTGGCCAGCCGTATTGTCCCACCAGCCGTCGTTGGTCATGATAAAGATGGCCTGGGCGCCTTTCCGGATATACTGGGTGACGTACTCCCCGAATACCGACTCGTAGCAGATCGCCGGCGCTATCTTGCCGGCATCGCTGGCCAGGACGGAGCGTTCGGGCTGGGTACCTACGCCGGCAGTGGTGCCCTCCAGCTTTTCGACCAACGGCTTCAGGAAGAAGAAAACCCGCCGGTAAGGCAGGATCTCCGGGCCGGGTACCAGCTTGGATTTCCGGTAGAGGGGGACTTCCGGGTTGCCGGGCTCGATTTGTATGGCGGCGTTGAGGATCTCGTAGTACATGGTGTCGCCGGGGCGGCGCACCTGCTCGCGGACGGCATGGCTGTGCGGCTCTCCGGGCAGGAAAATGTGGTAGGCGTCGATGCCCGTGATGATTTTCAGCCGGGGATACGCCTGAAAGGCCTCGCGGATGCGCTGCACGGCCGGATAAGCGTTGATCCGGCTGGTTTCTACCAGGCCGAAGCTCGTCTCCGGAAAGACGAGGTAGTCGGTGTTCTCATCCACCTGCCGGCGGGAAAGCTCCAGGAATCGGGATATTTGCTCGCTTTCCGGCACCCGCTCGAATTTTTCGTAGTGGGGTTCGAAATTGGGCTGTACCACCACCACCTCCCGCTCCACGCCGCTCTCCTCGTAATTGTAATACAGAACCAACGAAAACAGGACGGGCAGGAGGATCAGCCCCGCCAGGCGCAATGCCGGCCACAGCAGCGGCTGCCTGGCGCGGAAGGCGTCCCACAACTGCAGGGCCAGCACATTGGCCAGCAGTATCCACAGGCCCCCGCCGAAGACGCCGGTGTATTCGTACCATTGCACCAGGGCAGGAAACTCGGCAAAGCTGTTGCCCAGCGTGAGCCACGGCCAGGTCAGCTCCCAGCGCAGGTGGATAAACTCGAAGGTGAGCCAGTAGGCGATGAAGGCCAGGTAGCCCAGGCGGGGCATGTACTGCCTGGAGGTATGGAACAACAAAAAGGGGATGCTCATCAGCAGGGCGTTGACCCAAATGGCGAAGATGCCCGCCACAAACGCCGTATTGGCCACCCAGTAGGTAGCGATGATATTCCAGAGGACAAAAGTATGGTAGGCATACTTGAACACCTCCCAGCGGTCCGCCTTTCCCCAGTCCTGCGCGATTTCCCGTTCTACCATCAGCAGCGGCACAAAACCGACAAACATCAGGAAGGGCACGGGCAGGATATCCGGAAAGCCCACGCCCAGCAATACGCCGCTCAGCGTGGACAACCCCAGCCAGCGCAGGCGGTTGGGCGATAAGGAGTACCGCTTCTCGAACAGCAGCACCAGCGCGCCCCACCCGGCCAGAAAGAAGACGAGGGGACGGTACCCCCAGAGCAGTTCTTCATTGTTCCGCCCCGCCATGTCGGCGGCCATCCAGATGCTGACGGTGGCCAGGACGACGATAGCGGGGATGCGTATGTTGTTTTTCATAGTATTTGACTTCACGCCACAAGTTTAGGGATTTTTGCCCACTCTCCCGCCCGTTGGCTGAAGCTTAAAATAAATTCCCCGCCCGAAAGGAATCAATTTTTCATTTCACGATTACCCTCCGTACTGTCGTTCCCGCGCCGTCCCATACCTTCAGCACATAAAGCCCGCCAGGCAGGCCGGAAACAGATATCCGGGCCGTTTCGCCGCCGGCAGCCAGCTGCTTCAGGCGGCGGCCGTCGGGAGCGTAAAGTTCCAGGCGGGCGCCGGGGGAAAGGCCGTCGACGGCAAAAGCGCCGGAGGCGGGATTGGGGAAAATGCGCAGGTGGTTGCCCACCACTGCTTCGCCGGCATCCGCATAAATATCCAGATATTGGAAAAAGAACAGCAGGGCCCGGGTCAGGGCCGGCTCGGCGCAGTCGAAATGGCTCAGGCTGGGGTCAATGTCGGCCGACTGCACGTCCGGAGCGCCGTTGGCGTTCATCACCGAGTCGGCCAGCAGGCTGTTGGTGTACAGCACCTGCTCGTCGGCCGTGCAGTAAAACAGGCGCGTAGGAGACTGGGGTGCCCAGTCGTAGACGTCGTTTTCCGCCAGGGCAACGTTGACGGGGTGGCCGGGGAAGTCGACGATGTTCTGGCGCAGGCTGTCCTGGAAGATGTATTTGGGCTGCACCAGCCCCACTTCCTGGATCAGCAGCCGGCTCAGGGTATCGTGCAGGGCCCCCATGGTGAGTTCGTTGTTGTAGTAGGCCAGGGCCGGCCCCAGGTAGGGTTCGCGGAAGACGGCGCTGAAGTCGTCATAAATCTGGTAATATTCATTCAGCCCCAGCAGTATCCGGACCACATAACCCGGCGAGGAGTACTCCGCTTCGCTCAGGATGTATTCCCGCATGACGTTGGCCAGGCTGTAAGGGCCCGACATGTGGGCCGCTGCCGTCACCGGGTAAGCCGAAGCATATTCTTCCTGCAGGACACGATGCAGGGCCATAGACGCGTGCCCGCCCTGTGAATAGCCCGCCAGGAAGAGCTGCCCGTTCAGGGCCTGGCCCTGCCCGGCCACGTAGGGCGCCACCGCCCGTAGCATGTCGATGGCGGCCGACGCCTCGGTAGCGGCGTGCAGGTAGGGATGGAAGCCGCGGGACGCGCCCAGCCCCAGGTAGTCGGGCGCCAGGGAGACGAAGCCTACTCCGCCGAACGCAATCGGCACCTCGTGATCCCCGATATTCAGGTTGGAGGGAACGTCGTCCTTGGCATTGGACGTGCCGTGCTGGTAGATAAACAGCGGCAGCGCCAAATCCCGCGCCTGGGGAATTACCAAAGCGCCGGAAGCCGTATCCAGTTGCCCCCGCACATCCGGAGTGGTGTACAACACCTTGTAAATATCGACCCCGTGCTGGATGAAAAAGCCGTATTCCATCGTCAGCTCTTCCCTGGTGCGGCTTTCGAGGAAGGTGGCTTCGACGAGGTTCTGGGCAGGCAGGGAAGCGGCAAAGAACAGGAATAGCAGAGCGGCGTAATGTTTCAGCATTGCGTTTTTTTTTCAAATGTAGGCATTTCTTTCTGTCGGCAACCTGGGAAGATGCCATAAATTTGATGGTTTCAGCGCACTAAGTAAGCGTGCACAATTAGCGTAACAATACAACAATATAGCCATATAACAATTACCCCGGGAATCGAGCTACCGCGCCGCGCTTTCGAAGCAACAATAGTTACCTTAAATGTGTCCAACTACTTACCAGGCTTCGTTTCCCCGGGCCTCAACAGGAAACCACGGCCCATCTCCCCATCACTCCCCCTCCAGTTGCCTTTGAAAAACCTCCCGCTCAGTATTCATATTGAGGAAGGGGAAGTCCCGCTCCAGCTGAGCGACGATCTCCAGCTGCTGCCGGAGGAACTGCTGGTGCGGTTCAGACCGGGGGTGGAACGGGCGGTGGCGGCTGGCGGCGATCACCTTGCCGATGCGTTGCATCAGCTGCCGGGTGTCATCGTCGAAAAAGGCCTGCCCGAAGCGGTGCCAGATGTGTTCGACAGCCACTTCGGAGGGGTGGATCAAATCGGGGGCATAGAAGCGGTAGTCGCGCAGCTCGTCCATCATGATCTCGTAGGAGGGGAAGTAGTGGACGAAAGGCAGTTGCTGGCAGAACTCGCCGCAGGCCAGCAGCAGGGCGGCTTTGCTGCGCTGGTTCTCCGACAGCCCGTCGCGGATGTGGCGCACGGGGCTGACGGTGAGGATCACCTCCAGCTCGGGCTGCCGGTTTTTGAGTTCGTACAGCACCGGTTCCAGGGCGGCGATCACATCGCGGGGGTGGAGGCGGCGGCGCTCGAAGGCGCTGGCCGGCAGCTTGTGGCAGTTGGCCGCCACCTCGCCCGAAGGGCGGTAGACGTACACAAAGGCGGTACCCATCGTAAGGACCAGGCGGTTGGCGGTCAGCAGGAAGCCCTGCGCCCGGCGGTAGGCGGCGTTGATCCCGGCCAGGGCCTCTTCCCGGTCCGGGTGGGAGAAGGCACCATGGTGGAAGAGGCTGTGCCACAGGCCCTGGTGTTCCAGGAGATCGTTCTGCTGGAAAGGGGCGTCCTGCAGCAGCCGCTGCAGGCCCTGGGCGATAGAGATGGGGTTGTAGAGGATGCCGTAGGGGTTGAGCAGGCTGTAGAAGTGGTAATCGGCCAGCCGCCGCCCAATGTTTTCGGCAAAGCAGGAACCCAGGCTCAGGACGTGGTCCTGGTAGCTGACCCGGAAGGGGTATTCCGGAAGGGGGACGGAAGTTTGGTAGTTCTGCATAGGTGGGTAAAGTTACGGGTTTGGGGGGGGAGTGTCAAATGTGGGCATTGGGGCGTTGACAAAAAACATTACTGCATTCTTCAACACAGGAACTCATTCGCTTCATCGCTGTTTCCCAGGACGGGCCTTGCTCCATGCTGTCCGAATACAAAGCAATCCTCACCGAATTTTGGACGAAATCAACCGAATACAAACTCACCGCAAAAAAAGCGACAAGAATGCAGAGATTTAAAGAAGTGTATCTTTAAAAGCAAACCCCATTTCTGAATTCTTAAACCCACAAACACCAAACCCATGAAGGCTCCTTCCTCTTTTTTACATAGTTTCTTCCTGGCTCTGGCCGCCCTGGCCCTCCCCGGCCCGGCCGCCGCCCAGCCCTGCCCCAACCGGGCCCTCGATTTCGACGGCGTCGACGACCGGGTCATCCTCAGCCCCGGGCCGGTCACCGGGGATTCGGACTTCACCTTCGAAGCCTGGTTTACCTGCGCCTCCAATAACCCGCCCGTCGGTTGCTCCGGCAATTTCCGGCGCCTGTTCAGCCTGAGTGGCCCCGGTAACACCCGCTTTGAATTCGGGGAGTGCGGCGGCAATATGGGCATCTTCGTGAGCAACGGCAGCAGCGTCACGGGCCCCTTCGTAATTAACTCCCAGAATGTCCGCGACGGCCAATGGCACTGCACTGTCGTCCGCCGGCAGGGCAATACCATCACCGCCTACCTGGACGGTGCCCAGATATGGGTCAACACCCTTGCCGGCGCCTACAACTTTGACCAGTTCCGCCTCGGCAGCTGGGGCGGGGGGATAACGCCCAACGAACTGTGGCAGGGCACTATCGACGAGGTCCGCCTCTGGAATATCGCCCTGGCATCCCCGCTGGCCAGCACCTGCGATAACTGCCTGCTGCCGACTAACGACCCTGGCCTGGTGCTGTACTGGCAGATGGACCAGGGTATGCCCGGTATGAACAATACCGCTATCACTTCCATTCAGGATGATTCGGGCAACAGCAACGCCGGCATCCCAACGGGCTTTGCCCTCAACGGCCCAACCAGCAACTTTGTTTGCTCCGGTGCCAACTTCGTCTACCCCGATTACAACGAACTCGAACTGGCCATCCGCGACCTGCCCACCCAAACCGTGGACCTCCAGGAAATCTGCAACGGCGACCCGGCCCATTTCTGCCTGTCCCTGCCCGGCGGCAGCACGCCTACTCTGGCACCGGGCACCGTCCTGGAGTGGCAGTACCGGGACGGCGGCGGTGCCTGGAATACTATCACCAACCCCGCCTTCTTCGGCCTGTGCTTCCCGCTGCTGCCCGGCAACCTGACCATCGACTGCGCTGCCAACACTGATGGTTTTGTGGAGCGGCAGTACCGGGCAAAAATCACGGTGACGGATCCGATGCTCGGCCCTTGCGAATACCACACCCCCCCTTATGACCTGAAAATCTGCTGCCCGATCAGCCCCGCCACAATAGATGTCATGCCGACGAATTTACTCTGCGAGGGCGAGACGGTTACCTTCAACGCCAGCCTCAACTCGCCCGACCCGTTCGTAATGACACCTGGCCCGGACGTGACCATCGATTGGTTCTTCGATGGAACGCCCATCTCGTCCGGCAACCCTATCACTGTCATGCATACGTTCACAGCGCCATTGGTTACTATGCCTACCGAATTCGCCTTCACCGTAGAGATCACCAACTGCGGTGGCAAAATGGAAACCTTTGCCTCTGTGCCCATCACTGTCGACCCGGAACCCGTCTGCGGGTCCATCGTCGGGCTGGACATGCCACCCAACCTGACGCTGGCTGCCACGACGCCTCACCTGATCTATGAGATCTGCCCGGGCGATGATGCGGCGGTTGGCCAGGATCCGACAGATCCTTTCATGGACTGCAACCCCCAATGGCAATACGCCTTTTCCGAAACGGGCCCCTGGATCAACATGGGCTTTTCCAACACCGTACAGAATACCAATATCCTGCCCACCGGCAGTTGGACGGGCACTTCCATTTTCTACCGGGTATCGTGTTTGCCCCTTTCCGACCCCTCGGGCTGCGACCCCTGCGAAAGCAACATCATCGAAATCACCTTGAAGGAACCGCCGCCCGCAGACGTGATCGTGGGGGACGATCAAATCTGCAAAGGGGATTTCAGCCTGCTGAACGTCTCTTCTCCCATGACTGGCTTTGACTATACCTGGTTCTGTAACGGACTGGAAGTGGGCACCGGCACCAGCCTGATGGCCTCCCAGCCCGCCAACTACTGGGTGGAAATCTCCAACGGCTGCCAGGTGGTGGAAAGCGCCTGGTTTGAACTGGAAGTCTGCGAGATCATACCGGTGATCAGCTGCCCGCTGCCGCCCAATACCTGCGCCGTGCTGGGCACGCCCATCCAGCTGTCGGCCTGCCTGTCGGAATCGAACTGCGGGAGCCTGGACTTTTTCTGGGTATGGACAGACGCCGGCGGCATGACGCAAACGTCCACCAATTGCCAGATCACCGATACGCCGCCGGCGGGAGGCACGACCTATCAGGTCACCATTACGGAACCCGGCTCTGGCTGCAGCGTGACCACGTCCACCTTTGTACAACCCTGCCTTAAATTCTAAAAATGAAAACAATGAAAAATATTTTACTCTCTATAATTTTATTGGCAACCGGCCTTTCCGCCTATGCCCAGGGCCAGTGTTTCTGCGAAGTTAGCCTGAAGCCGACGGCCGCCCCTTGCTGTTTTGTAGTGGAAATCCTGTTCGACGGGCCGGATTGCCAGTTTCTGAACTATGACAAACTCAGCATTACTCCCGACCCGGGTTCGTCAGTCATCGTAGACCAGGTGATGTCTTCCAGCGTAGAAGTCATCCCCAGCATCAATGGCAATACGGCCTGTTTCTTACATACCGGGGGCCTGCCCTACTTCGTCGACCCCGCCAGCTTTGGCAATTTCGTGGAGATCGGGCAGATTTGCGTGAGCAACCCGCTGGAAGAGCCCAATGCTCCGATAGACGCCATTTTTACGACGGAAAACACCATGCCCAACACCCCCTGCGCCACCCAGTTTGAGATTCCCCTGGCGAACTGCATGCCGCCGCCGGTCATTCCTGTAGACACCACCAAGCTTTACGGAGATACGGCTTACAACGCCGCCACCAGGATCAAGGCCTTTGGCGACGGCATCTACGTCGCTGCCGTCCGCCGCCCCCAGAATGTGGACGTCGCCACCTTCAGCAAATTCGACCTGGCCACCGGCGCCCTGGTGTGGGAGCGGCAGCTGGATTTCCAGTCTTACTTCACCGACTTCGAACTCGTCCCCAACGGCGCCGGCCCGCAGGACGACGAGTTCCTGCTGACGGGCCGGTCCGAACCTTTCCAAATCCAGGGCGTAGGGCCGCAGAACAACGAGTCGCTGCTGGCGAAAATAGACAACAACGGCAATTTCCTTTTCATCAGAAAGTACCTGCAAACCGGCCGGGAAGGGTTCTCCCGGATTATCCGTCACAAATTTCCGGACGACCCCGCCTTCCCCTACTACATCCTCGGCAACAAAAACCCGCCCCTGCCAATGGGAACAGACGCCACTGCCGAAGACATTATGCTGCTGTACAACCTGGACGGGGCCGGCAACATCAACTGGATCCGGGAGTACAACGCCCCCCAGGGCCAGGAATTCGAATTCCACCGGGGGTTTTTCCAGGTCAAATCCTCGGTGTTCATGACCGGCAACGACGTGCCGAACAACGATGGGATGTTCATCGAGGCAGACAACGCCGGGAACGTCATCTCCAACCCCCTGATCTTTACCGACGTCTGGGATATCTACGGCGGCATCGAGCTGCCCAGCAGCCGGATCGCCGTCCACGGCACGGATTTCGCCGCCGGAGAGGCCATCCTTTTCGTTTATAACCCCGTTGTACCTCCTGTATTCTACGGCCTGCGGTTCACGCATCTGAGGGAATTCCACGAGATCGGGCTGGACGCTCAAGGGCGGATGTACGTCACTGCCCAGGTTAACGATCCATCCGTCGGAGATTTCTGGGTGATCTGCCGGGTGACGGACGACGGCCAGCAACTGACGCTGGACTACGCGAAGTACTTCTTCAACGGGGAAACCGGCTTTACCCAGGGCTGGATTTCGGTCACCCCGGAACACGACCGCATCTTTTACGCCGACGGCCGACTGGATAATCCCAACAGTTTTGGCAATTACGACCTCTTTGTCGCTTCTGTAGATTTGGACATGCAGGGCGACTGCGTCCTGGATTTCGATCCCGGCGAAGTACCGCTGGTTATTAACCCCGGCAATATCAGCGTGTTGCAAGATACCCTCCCGGTTCCAAATTTCGATCCGGGAGGGACAACCTCTATGGGCTACGCCTGCGAAAACGCCTGCGGGGAAGGCTGCGCGAACGACACCGATCCGCCGGAGATCGTTTGCCCGCCCGATATTCCGATGATGAACATCGCGCAGTGCGAGGGCGGCGCTTTCGTCACCTACGACGACCCGGAAGTAACCGACGACTGCCCGGTAACCGTTGTGTGCAATCCGCCGAGCGGTTCCTTTTTCCCCTGCGGCAGTAATGGCGCTCCTCAGACGACCGTCGTCACCTGCACGGCGACCGACCAGGCCGGCAACGTCAGCACCTGTACCTTTGACGTGACGGTACGGTGCGATTGCATGGACCTCATCAGTTCGTCCATCGCCTGTTCGGTCGGCCCGAACCCCACGGAGTATGACTTCAGCATCACGGTGGACAACCTGACCGGAGGCACCTGCAATTCGGTGGTGGTCAACAGCCTGATGGGCAACGTGTCGGTAGTTCCGGGATATACGGTCACCCCGGTGGGCACGATGTTTGTCATCGAGGGGCAGGTGACGGCCATGGCACCCATCCCGCTGGAAATTGATCTGGTGACCCTGATGAGCTGCGACTGCCCCGGCCAGCAGAACATCAGCTGTAGCCAGACGGTGACCCTTACTACCCCCTGCTGCGAGTCGGTCGGACTGGACGACCATTTCTTCTGCAGCGAAACGCCGGAAGCCTATATTCCCATTCTGGGATGCAACGATCTGGATTTTGTGGACCAAATATACTGGTATATCTCTCCCGGCCCCTGCCCGGGAACCTTCGGCATGCCCTTCCAGGTAACCGACGCAAACAGTTGCGTCGACCTGCTGCTGCCGGTTTCGGCCTTTGACCCGGGCGAATATTGCATCGTGGCGGAGGTGATACAGACTTCTGATGCCGGCCCTTGCCGGGTGTTGCGGACGAACGAGGCCACGGTGCGCATCTGCGCGCCCATCGGCTGTTCTGTCGCGCCTGCCGGGCAGGAATACTGCGACGAAGGAAGTCCTGTGACGCCTCAGGCGCTTGTTGTAACCGTCAACGCCGAGGACCCCGAATGCGATTATACCCTGCAATGGCAGGTGTTCGCGATGGGCGCCTGGGCCGATATTCCCGGTGCCACCGGCACGAGTTACCAGCCGCCCCTCCTGAGCTTCGAAGGAGCGCCGGAAGACTGTTACTTCGACCACCGGTACCGGGTGCGGGTTGAGGATGTCTGCGGGGCCCGGTACTGCGAGGCCAGCATCCGGATATTCAATAACGATGCCCCGGTAGGTGTCCTGGAAATGGACCCGCTGGAGCCGATGCCCTTCTGCCCCGGAGAAGACGCCACCATGCGGTACACGCCCGCCTGTGTCGGCAAACCCGGAGAGCCCCAGGAATGGGCCTGGTTCGAGCGGACCGGCAGCATGCCCTACATTCCATTGACAACCAACGGCACAATGAATCCGGTGTACAACACCAACAAACTTTACGAAGACACCTGGTACAAGGTAGAAAAGAAGAACGGAGTATGCCCGGTGGATAGGGTCGAATTCCTGATTGAGGTCAAAGAGCCGCTGGCCATCCTCGATTTTTCGGCGGTGTTCATCCCCTTATGTGACCCAATTGGCGTAGAGATGGAGGTAGATTTTACGCCCTGTTGCGACTGCAGCCACACGGTCGAGTGGTATAAGGACGGCTTCCTGCTGGCCAGCACTTCCCACACCAGCTCGCCGGTCAGTTACCTTCATATCGACTCTGATGTCGCCGGCAATTATTACGCCGTCGTCAAAGACGATTGTTGCGAGGGCCAGGTGCAAAAAACGGAGGTGGTCACCCTGATGAACCCCTGGGTGCCGGCAGCGCTCGCACCCTGTTTCTTCAAAACCGGCGGCACGGCAGTACTCGAAGGGCTGACCCTGAACCTGCCCGCCTCCGCTACCTGCACCTATGAATGGCGGGATATGAACGGCAACCTCCTCTCGACCAACCTCACCGTGACCGTGGCTATGGGCGGGACCTACACCTTCCGGGCCACCTGCGACGGGTGCATCAAAGAAGCTACTGTAACCCTCAATGAGTGTGACCTGGCCTGCATGCTGGTGGCCGACCGGGAAGCCCCGCAGGCGGAGTTGCCGGTCAAAATTTTCCCCAACCCGGCGGACAACCGGTTAACTATTCAATTGGAGGAGGCAGTGCCCGGGCGACTAGAGGTACTGATCCACAATACCATGGGTGAAGCGGTATTCGAACAAGCCATGCCGCCCGGCGCCCGGCGCACGGAGGTAGACATCAGCCGCCTCCCGGCGGGCCTGTATACCATACAGGTCCGGGATGAGCGGGGCGGCGTGTTTGTGCGGTTGTTTGTGAAATCCTGACTGGAACGCGGGCCTGTAGGCCGGTGATTTTGAAGCAGCAGCTTCGTACTAATGTTATAAAAAAGGCAAAAGCAGACAGGATTGACAGGATTCACAAGATTTAGCGGCTTGCGCCCCGGTATCCTGTTAATCCTGTCCGCTTATTCATTTTGCGCTATCGCAGGATAGAATCCCGTCTAATAATACTCATAATCCGTCACTTCGGAGGTTCCCCCG
>JACJXZ010000050.1 GCA_020636375.1 Lewinellaceae bacterium
TGAACCGGTGCAGCGCCTGGCCCTTATCGTCAAAAGTGCCTTCGTAATATAAGTATAGGGCCAGGTTCTTCATCAGGTTCAGCGAAAGGCTGGCGCCGGCGATATCCTGGCCGATGGTTGTTTCGTTGCTTTTATATTGATAATGGACTTTGCGGTAGTACAGCTCCCCATCCAGTTTTCTCCTGATGATATCTTTTGAGATGCGCGCGCCGAATATCCTGCTGTTCAGGAAGTTCGTCTGCAGGAAATTGGCGGTGAGGGACACCCGGGCGTTCAGCATCGGCAAACGGCTGAAATTCAGGTAGGCATTCAGGTTCCTGGACAGGTTCAGGTCGCTCTTCTGGAAGCGCCAGCTTGCATTGGCGCCCAGGACGATAGTTTTGAACGGGCGGTAGCTGGCCCCCAGCCGCAGGCCCTGCCGGGTCTCGTCCTCGATCAGGCGGTCGATGAAACTCTTGTAGGATTCGTAGTATATGATGTTCTTCCGGTTGTCGTAGGAGGCGGAGAAACGCAGGTTGCGGGACAGCCGGTACCGCAGGGAGACCAGCAGGTTGGCCAGCCGCAGGGCGCTGTGCGCCTCGTTGTTGATGTTCTCGTAAAGGTCTACTTCGAAGGAGCTGAACAGGTTCAGGTTGTTGAGCAATTCCTGCATGTGCTGGAAATAGACGAACCGCCGGTCGACTTTGGCCTTGTTGCGCTGCTCGATGAAGCCGAAGGTCGTCTGCTGGAAATCAGCGCCTTCGCCCACGGCAAAACCAACGTAGGCGCCCGCCTGCATCAGGCCCGGATTGAAACCGTAATCCGAAAAATCGGGCCTGGACCCGGCGATGGCACCGACAGTGAAATGGCCCAACCCTTTTTCATACTGCAGGCCGTCGATTGCCCCGACGCTCGACATCCGGGGGTTGATCTTCCGGCCCAGGGTGAGGTTCGATGTGGAGTCAAAGTCATAACTCACCGAAAGCGAATACACTTTGAGCGCCCGGCCCAGGTTTTCCTTCACTTCGTCCCATTCGTTCAGCGTATGCCGGAAGGTGATGTAGTTGTCGGTCGAGAACCTCGAGTTACTCAGGTTCTGCCCCCGGAACAGAAAGGCGTAACGCATCCGGTGGGTATTCTGGTAATCCGAAAAATTGCTGTACGAACCCGCCGAGATCCGCCCGCTGACTCTTTGCCGGAACAGGGGTTCGCCGTCTTCCGATTCCGGCGTAATCACCGGGTTGGCCCTTTCGGCAGCGGCGGCCTTTTCATTGTCTGCGGGCGGGCGGGCGGGCCGCTCTTCCTTTTCTTCTTTTGCCTTCGGCGGTTCTTTTTTCGCGGTGGTTTTGGCCACCACTTCCTGCGACACCTCCATCTTTTCGTCCAGCAGGGGCGTACAAACAATGGAGGTGGACGATTTATTGTTGGCCAGCAGGGCGGGGATCAGCTCGCCGGCCCTGCTGATGAACAGGGTGTCCCCGAGGTTGATATTTTTGGTAGAAGCAAACTTCACATATACATTCCGGGAAGAGACAAAGGACACGGTGCCTTTTTCCAAAACCAGCTGCCCCTGCCCGTGAAGGGCAAAGCCGGCAAGCGCGAAAAACAAAAGAGTGAGATAATATTTCATTTCAACCTTTATGTTGTTCTGGTTTTGGAATCTTTATCTATTCTCGTTCTTTTGCGCGCTGGCGGCCCCGACACTCCGTGTGCGGGGTAGACT
>JACJXZ010000006.1 GCA_020636375.1 Lewinellaceae bacterium
TTTTCATCAAAGGTCAGCATTGGCTTATCATTCAGGTAGAAGCAAATTTAGTACATTCCATACAATTCATAATGGGCAAACCAAAAAAGCAAATCCCCCAGTCTCGATCGGATAGATGACATCCGTATCGAGAACACAGGTGAATTTGACACTATGAATCATACAGCCCCGAGTCTTCGTCCTCTTTCATGATCTCAATGAGCAATGCTTCTCTCTCCGTTCTTTTCTTTTCCTTATAGTTCATTACATCTTCGAACTTCACTCTCCGGTGTCTGCCCACCTTAGTGAATGGTATTGCCCCCGATTCGAGCAATTTGACGAGATGGGGCCGGGAGCAGCCCAATAATTCGGCCGCAGCCTGGGTAGTCATTTCCGTAGCAAGCGGAACGATAGAGATTGGCTTACCCTGTCCGGTTGCCTCCAGGATCTCGGCCAAAAGCTTCAGCGCCCGCAGAGGTATCCTAATCTTTTCGTTAGTCTCCTCAATTTCGATCTCCGGATTTTGGTTCTGCTAGTGCTTCGATTTCAAATTGCACGCACTATACGTTGTGATACCTCACGCAGAGGCGCGAAGGCGCAGAGGATTGAGGCACAACGGCTTGAGCGCTCCGCGCCTCTGCGCCTCTGCGTGCTACACTACTGTTTTTATTTCAAAATCAAAGCACTAGTACTCCGCCCCAGCCTCCTCCCGCTGATAAAAAACCTTACCCACCCTCCTGATGTGATCCACCAGGTCCGGATTATCGATATGATCAAAAATGGAGAGGTCTATCTTGTAGGGCAGCAGGAGGTCATCCAGTTCGGTTTCTATTCGGAACAACGTTTTGAGGTTTAGAGCGGACCCCATCAATGTAAGGTCGATGTCGGAACCCGGCCGATAAGTTCCCTTTGCTCTCGAACCGTAGAGCATCACCTTCTCCACTTCAGGAAATTGAGCAAAGACGTTTTTCATTTTTTCAATCGTATGTTCTTTTAATCCGTATTTCATAACTCTTCACTAAAGATTTCTCCTTGTTCTCCGCTCCTGATGCCCTCCATTTTTTGCTGAAACTGCTTGAATACCTCAAAATAATGATCCACGATGGCTTCGTAAATTTCATCCGCTGTCTCCTGGTTGTAGGTGTGGCTGGTTTTATTTCTACTCCGTATCATATCCATCCAGTCTTCCCCATTGGTTATAATTTCAGCTTTGAATGCAGCGCGGGTCGCGTCCCGAGACCCTTTTATTGAGCTATCCCCCTGATATTCGAAGTAGTCTTTCATTGTATTCCATGCCAGCTCATGAGTGTATTCAAAGGCCTGGATAATCCCTTGCTGTTCCAGGTCAGATAGCTCCCTTTCTTTTGAAAGTCTTACTGCTTTCTCCAATTGAGCTAAGGCTTTATTATAGTTGGAGAACCTTTGATGCCATCGGATGTCTTTTCCCATCAATTCAGGTTTGCCTAAAACTACAAAATATAGAACCAATTTACAATGCAGGAAGTTACTGGCTTTGTGTCGAGAACCAATGTGAATCTCCTGCTATGAATCATACAACCCTGAATCTTCGGCAAATATTCCCCAATTTTGCCAGAGCATACAAAACCCTGGAAGCATGAAAAAGATATCAGAAGCCATCGCCGCAAAGTTTAAAAGGGCGCGCCTCTTTAACCTGGAAAGCCTGCAGGCTGTCCGGGATGACGGTACGGAACTTGGGGGCCTGGTGCACAGGATTTATTCCAGCCGGGATTACCCACTAGATGCGAAACCATACCTCATCACCCAGAACATGATCTCCATTTTTGGGGAGGAGTTATCGGCTTTCCGAAGCGCCAGAGCCTACTTTAATGTCATGGAGCAGTTCGAGGAGGAATACATGCCTTCCGGCCCGCCGTGGAGCCCCCTGACCCGGTCGTATTTCAGCTACTGGCAAAGCTTCGATTGCCCCTTCGGCAAGGCGCGGGAAACGCTTGGCTCAATTTTCTATGACCTGGCGCAGCACTCGAAGCTCGACCGGAGAATTGTCGATGCTACCGCCGCCCTGAACGCTTCGCGCATGGGCATCTACGAGGTGCTCGAAACGAAAGGCGGCGTCATCAGCCTGAGGGAACTGCTGACGAATGCGCCCTTCCACAGCACCTGCCTCGCCGGGTACCCGGGCAAACCCGGAGACCTGGTGTTCGCCCGGATCGCCCCCGGCCTTTCCGGCCCGGAGGCGCCTTCCCTCATCCTGACTACGCCTTATATCCTCCTGAATTACAAACCGGAAGACTGGCTGACCTTTTTCCTCCGGCAGGGCGTCGACGAGGCCGGGCTGTACGGCTTCTTCAAGTACGGCCCGACAGAAAGGTACTGGCATGACTATATCATGGACGGCTATGTTAATTTTGCATCGGACAGGGTGTATCTGACGGGGATTCCGGATGTGCCGGGGAGTTTGCCGCATGCGGGGTAGGGAATACAAAAAACGCCGAAAACAGACCTCTACTATTGTCTCCAGCTCAGCTTCCTCTTTTCGCATTCCGCCAGGGGAAGGCCCAGATGCGGATTTACTGTTTCGCACAGCTCGTCCAGTTTTTCTATGGCGTGTGCCGGAGAAATGGTTTCCGTTTCTACCATACGGTCAAAAATCCACAGATGCCCGTGTACCTCAACCTGTTGGCTTTTCGCAAACTTGCGCAGTGTATTATCGCTGGTCAGTAAGATACCCTGGAGAGATTGCGCCTGGTAGAAGGCGGAGCAATCTTGCTCGGACAGGCTGGGGCGCTGCGTCTTTATTTCATAAACCGCGATTAGACCGTCATCCGACATTTCGTTGACCTGTAACCTTTCCATATCCACGTAGGGCATGAGCGCTTTCTGCTGATCCTCCCGCAGTTCTTCCAGGATCAGGTCGGTAGTATGAAAGGCGTATTCCAACTCAAAGAAATGCGGTAGCAGCCGTAACTCGACAAGGTCGATCAATATGTTCGCGTCGTTTACTACAACTGTCATAGTGCAACAAAATCTTCCCGAAATGCCGCCAGTTTCTTTCCCGCTAAATTTGCGGCTTTACTCATCGAGATAATGCCCTCCGATGCGGCCCGGTAGACCAGTTGCAGGAAGCGGCCGGATTGTTCTTTACCCTGGTATTGCCCCCAGCCCTCCTCCTTCCGATTGCGGTTAACAAACTTCCGGAACCGAACATAGGTACTTCCTGAAATGACCTCCAGGTCCCTCGCCCTCGCCATCAGCGCCTGTATTGAAATGCCGTAGGTCTCTTTTACGGAGATGAGTTCCGGCAACGAAATGCCGGACCGGTGATCGCCCAGTTCAGTGAAGAAGGTTTCTTGCGGGATGAGTATGGCGGCGGCGAAACGATGGCAGAGTTTTTCGATGGATTTGGGGTCCAGCCCTTCGGCAAAATTCATCAATAGGTGGCCCAGTTCATGCAAGGCGGTAAATCGCTTGCGTTCGATAGTGAACTGCTTATTGACTACTATAACGGGAATCCGCTCATCCGCCCAGCCCGATAGGCCGTCAAAAGCCGGAGCTGCTTCGATCTCGATGACCTTGACCTCTTTTTCTTCCAACAGTTCGATCACGTTGGGCAAGGCGTTCAGGCCCAGCTTCCAGGACCTTAGCAATTCATTGGCCGCTTTTTCAACGTCTTCTCCGGTCCGGACCAGTACATCGGCGATCGGATTCTCAAAGAGGGAAGATATCCGCAGCAGGGCTTCGATTTCCAGGTATCGTTCCACCTGATCGGTCACCCGCTGTTTTATGGCGTTGATCTGTTTCGCGCTCAGCTTGTTCTTTTTCCGAAACTCCACACTGCCGATTTCCACCGTAAACGGCCGGAAGAAATAATCCGGCTTCACCGAAAGGGCTTTCGCCAAAGCGATCAGCACTTTGCTGTTGGGCATCATTTCTCCCCTTTCGTACTTGGCAATGGCGTTTTTGGAAACGAGGCCTCCCATGGCGTCCACCAGATTGTCTTGTGACAGGGAAGCCAGAAGCCGGGCCGCTTTGAGCCGTTTGGAGAATATTTCTTTCATGGGGATGTGCGTTTGGTTTACAATATAAGCAAAAACATGGAATTTGTAAACCAATTGAGGTGAGAAATAGTTTTTAAATGCAGCGGAGACTATGAATCATACAGCCCCGATTCTTCGTCCTTTTTCATGATCTCGATAAGCAGTGCTTCCCGCTCCGCCCGAGCCTCCTCCCGCTGATAAAAAACCTTACCCATTCTCCTGATGTGATCCACCAGGCCCGGATTATCGATATGATCAAAAATGGAGAGGTCTATCGTGTAGGGCAGCAGGAGGTCATCCAGTTCGGTTTCTATTCTAAACAACGTTTTGAGGTTTAGAGCGGGCCCCACCAAGATAAGGTCGATGTCGGAACCCGGCCGGTAAGTTCCCTTCGCTCTCGAACCGTAGAGCATGGCCTTCTCCACTTCAGGGAATTGAGCAAAGACGCCGTTCATTTTTTCAATCGTATGTTTTTTTAATCCGTATTTCATAATTCTTCGCTAAAGATTTCGCCTTGTTCTCCGCTCCTGATGCCCTCCATTTTTTGCTGAAACTGCTTGAATGCCTCATAATAATGATCCACAATGGCTTTGTAAATTTCATCCGCTGTCTCCTGGTTGTAGGTGTGGCTGGTTTTATTTCTACTCCGTATCATATCCATCCAGTCTTCACCATTAGTGATAATTTCAGCTTTGAATGCAGCGCGGGTCGCATCCCGAGACCCATTTATCGAGCGGTCCCCCTGATATTCGAAGTAGTCTTTCATTGTATTTGTTTATATTACTAGAAAAATGGCAGCTATCTTCTCTTCGACCTCGAAGAGGCCGCACATTTGCGGAGGCGTACGACCTCTTCGAGGTCGAAAATACCAATTCGGTAAAAATTCTTTAGACGTTTGGCCCACTTCGGGGTCAAAAAGCATTTAATGCGATTGCCCTGGATTCCCCACCATTTTTCGGCAAATATTTCCCAATTGTTATAGATTTGTAAACCTTTGCGGCAAGCCCCAACAGAAAGCTATAGCCCAGATAGTTTTTTCAGGGAAGCCCTTTTTATTCGTTCAAACACTTTTATGCTTAGTAAACTACGCATCCTCTCTTTTCTAAAATTTGCCCATTTTCATTCATTAAAGTGAGCCAGTAAACTCCAGGGGCAAGCGCTTTGGTAGAAATACCCTTTGCGGGCGGCTCGTGCTCCCCCAGCAACTTTCCCGAACTGTCGTACAACCTGAGCGTAGCGTTTTTCCGATTGCCGGGGTAGCGCAGTAGCAACTCGCCCCCCTGGGCTACAGGGTTGGGGTACACTACAAATTCACTTTCCCCCAAAGGCTCCCGCTGGCTATTTACCAGCATCACTTCATATTCCCATTGGGACTCACAGCCATTAGCATCCGTGACCGTCAATCCATAAGTACCGATAGATAAAGCGGAAATAGTTGTCCCAACAGCCCCGGTACTCCATAAATAATCATAAGGTGGCGTGCCCCCTAAAGTTTCCAAAATCGCAATACTACCCCCTGAAGCCTGACTGGCCGGCTCCACCATCGCTTCAACCTCCATAGGCAGCGGGTCGGCCAAACTGATAGTTATAGTGTCCTGGCAATGGGAAGCATCTGTGACGGTAAAGGAGTAATCATCAGCAGCCAGCATTTCCGGTGCTACCCCTTCCGTGCTATCCGTTACCCATAGGTATTCATAAGGCACTGTGCCGTTCAGTTCAAAAGATACAAAGCCATCATCTTTACCTATACAGGTAGGGTCAGCCAGTGTATCTACCGCTACAGAAAAGGATGCCCTTTCATAAGCTCCGAGGTCTACAATACTATCTTGTATACGAGCTGCTCCCAGAATATCTGTAAAGATGTTCAAACTATCCAGGCCTGTATTACTACCTAAATTAAGCAAAGGAGAACAGGCACTAAGCTGCAAATTGCCATTGAGCGTATCTATGAATTCAGGATAAATACCAAACACCATACCCTCACCACAAGCTTCTTCACTACCAGGCTCTGAGCAGCCCGGCGCACTAACGGCGGTATGGCTAATCCGGTAATCATATAAGGAAGGGGCATCGGGATCACCATTATAAAAAATACTTTGCAGGCCGGGCAGTTGAGTGTCTTCTTCCCAAAGTACAGAATTTGATATCTCCAGATTATTATACCAGGTAGAGTCGTTATATACTTCTCCCCAACTCTTGGCTATGGCATATCTCCCGTTGTTGAAAAAAGTACAGTTTTTTATGTAAGTGTTGAATTGTCCGTCCAACCCAGCTGATATACTAATGGCTCCTCCATTTCCTGTAAATATACTATTGGTTATCGTAGTAGTAACTTTTTTTGAGCCGTAGGTTAGTGTTCCATGAAGATTGATGGCCCCGCCACCTAAAGACATCGGAAATGGGGCATTATTTTTGAAAACACACTTGTCGATATCCCATTCACTAACACTATTTTCCCAAAAATAACCAAAAATTGCATCATCAGGAAAGTTGCCTTCAAATAAGGAATTTGATAATTCTACTTTCTGGTATCTTGAAATATTGTTAATAACCAGTGCACTTCCTACATCCTGAGAGGCCTGATTCTCCTTGAAAACGCAATGATCAAAAGAAAAGAGGAGGCTGTCCTCTAATGGAGTCCCTACGCTGGTAGGCGTGAATAAGAAGCCACCGTATACCCGCGCTTTGTTCCCTTCAAAGGTGCTATGATTAAATCGCACTCTGGCTTCTTCTATACTGTTGAGGTAAGCGATGCCCCCTCCGTGATTGGTAACTTCATTGGCGCTGAAAATACAGGAATCAACCCGGAGGGACCTTAAGTTGTTTAGGCTCACTCCTCCTCCTTCTATAGCCCTATTGCTCAGAAAGGTGTCTCTCTTTAGCCACAATTCAGCATCCGGGCTAAGTATTGCATCTACATATAAGCCCCCGCCACCAAACAAGCTATTGTTATGCTCAAACTTGCAGTTTTCTATCCTGAGCAGGTTTTCATCCGCAGCAGCCGATTTCAGGTACACGCCCGCCCCCGTCCGCCCGGTATTGAAGCGGAAGTGGCAGTTGGCAATTCTTGGGGAGGACTTTGCTACGGCTTCACTCCCCGCAATCAGCATACCCCCTCCCCGATTATCTATATTGTTGGAAGAATTATCCTTATTAGCCTGCCCGTACTCGATAACAAAGCCGTCTATCAAAGTTGTGCTATCTACCCCTAAGGCTTTTACGACATGGTAAACATTATCCGTGCTGTCACCGGCAACACCTATATCGCCACTCAAAACAGTAGGGTGCCCCCATAAATTGCGTGCTGCCAGGCTGGCCTCCGTAGCGGCAAACCCGCCATACATGGCCACTCCCTGCTTCAGGCTGAAGGAAGCGGTACGATCCTCCCCCGGGGTAGGGTAATAAGTACCTTCTGCCACCCATATAGTGTCTCCCGGCTCCGCAAGGAACAGCGCCTGTTGTAAATCGGTGAATGCGTTTTCCCAGCTTTGCCCGGTATTATTTCCGGTTACCGCATCTTTGTCTACGTAGAAGCGATTAGATGTTAAAACGGAACTATGCTTGCGGTTCAAACTAAGGCCATGTTGGGATTTCTCCCATGAAGGGCCATTGCTTAAATCCGGGAAACCCGGCTGGGCGTATAGCGTTGAAAACTGGATGCCTGATAAAAATAGCAAGAGGTAAAGCTTGTTTTTCATGGGATATGAACTTAAGAGTATGTTTGGAGCTTGCTCCTATTGCAAATCAAGGACTTATGAACCTGGCGTTGCTTTTCATGGCTTATTTGACCCGCCAAATGCGCCATGAAAAGCTTAGCTAGAACCACAACTCCTTGATTTTCATAACGAATCCGCTCCAAACATACTCTAAGCAGCAATTCCCAATTTAATACAAAACTGCTCCCCAGCGGAGCGTGCCAAGAATTAATTCGCGCACCCCAAGCCCGGCCTGAAAGCTGACATGCCCCCAGGTGTCTGGCCAATTGCCCAGCTTTTGGCTTTTTCGGAGCCTGGAAGTGCCCTTTAGGCAATACGGCCTACTTTGCCAGCTCAACTACTGAGGGGCATTCTGGAGCTTTCACTTGGCTTTCTGTTTTAGATGGACAACCCATATTATCCGCTATCCTCAATTATTTCATAACGCACTTTGAGCAGCCCAATGATCAGTTTGTAGATCACCTCCATAGAGGCTACAGTATATTCATTAAACTTTTGGCGGACTTTTTCCCACAAGGCTACCTTGGTTTGCGTTTTATGCCAGGCTGCTTGGAACAATTCGTTCCACCCTTGTTGCAGTTGGTCTACCAAGAAGGCTAACATCATCAGCAAGGCCAATACCGTGCACAGGTTTTTCTGCCCATGGCCGTAGTTGTGCTCAAAGTTGTAGCCTAGGTTTTTCAAGGTATTGAATGTCTCATTCTCGATTTTCCACCGCCCTCGGCCCGTACGCATTACTTTATATACGCTATGTTTATTCAAATGAAAATCGGTAATCCAGGTGAAGCGCTTGTCTTTTTCCTTGCCCCTTATGTCTATCTGGCGGTAATCCAGGAAATTGACTTTTATATCCCGGTTGTCTGAATTAAGGGGCAGGCCATTAACGTAGCGGAATTGATGGATATGCTGGCCTTCTTCCCACTCATGCTCATTGATTTTCCCCTGCGCCCCAAGGCGCTCAAAAAGCCCAAATAGGTATTTGTTCCCATCTGGCTTCACGCTTATGACAAAGCGGAACCTTTCCTTTTTCAATGCCCGGATATGAGGCCCGTTAGCGCTCAAGGCATCTTCTACGATGGCCACTTTCTCCTTGGGCAACAACTGCCTTATTTGTGGCACTAAACGCTTGGCTGCATTAGTTTCACAGTCATTCTTGGTATTGCCGTCTTGTTTCACAATAGGCTCATGTGCCAGGGGAAGCACTGTCTTTTTCTCCGGGTGGGTGATCACCGCGCTCAATAGGCTATGCCGATATTCTTTTATGCCGTTACTTTTGGTACACTCTAAACATTGCTCGCATTTAACTTTCTCTGAACTGTAATGGTGCACCCCGTCTATGCTAACCGCTATATGGCCGTTTATGTATTGGTATGCCCTCAACAACCCTGCCCTGCGCAGCTTCTTGGACAAGCCTGGATAAAGCCCTTGCATTTCTTTCAGCTCTACTTCATCCAGTATGCCCCGCATCCCGCTGTCTGAAGGCGCCTTTTTCACTTTGTATACTGTCCGCAAGTTCTCTTCACGGGCCGTGCGCTCATTGTTGAATTGAAGCAAAGACGGATACTTCAACGAGAAAACCGCATACCCGCTCATTAGCGCATCTTGCATCGTTATGCTCAGGTTGTCGTCCCGGTTATCCGTAAATCCCCTAAATTGCTTCGCCAAAAAAGCATGCAGAGAGTCTATCTTTATCGATTCCAGCTCTTTTCTCTCCCTTTTTGTCATCTCCTTTTATCCCTAATTTAACACTTTTCTATTAAATTGGGAATTGCTGTCTCGCCACGCCATCAAGACGCAAGGAGTTGACCTCTAGGGCTTTGCGTTCTTGCGGCTTTGCAAGAGGCGCAGTTTATAGGATACTCCCATTTTTCCCTACTGTCATTATAAAAAAGTCATTCTACAGTCACCTGCCAGTTATTCCTCCGGCTTTGCACTTAGCACTATTTTCTTTCTGTGCTCTTGCCATGGGCATTCCTCCGAATAAACACCATGCTGGACGACATAGCATTTATTAATTGAAATTTGGTGTAAATCTTCATCTTCATTATTTACCGTATATGTGGTGCCACCAACTATTGGCCGCAGTGCCGTGCCGGTGTGACTTGTATCTTCCAGGTCGCAATTATTAGCTTCAAATATTCCCCACCACAAAGTTACCAGAGGGCTAGGGGCTTCATTTTCCATTTTAAAGGTGAGACTTTCTATTTTGCCCTCCTCCATTTGAATGCCCACCATATCAAATTTTGTAAGTGCTGCAACTTCAGTGCAAGTTGGTATATATGCGTATTTACGGACTACTATATCATCAATAAAAACAGCACTGGCAGGAACTCCTTTGCCTGTTGGCTGTAGCGCAATATCTAACCATTGGTGTTCTGGAGTAATATATTCGGAGGGTACGCTAACAACCGCACTAACTTTTTGCCATTTCCCTTTTTGTATGGGGTGTTGATAAATAACCGTTTGCCGCTGGACCCAGCACTGATTTATTGCAAAGGATATATTAAGTTTTGGCTTTGAAAATCCTACTTGTACGTAGTTTTGAGAACATGGATTGATATTATTTCCATCAATGCCATATACCCACAGACTTACTTCATATTGTGTGTTGCCTTGTATGGGCTCGGTAAGCTTAGTAACGACGCGCTCAGAACCTGAAAACCCTACATAACGGCGCCCCTCTCCATCGGGCCTAATGCTTACAGGGCCTGCCCACTTGTTTACAGGTATACCAAACAAGCAATCACTGCCTGCATACTGGGTATCAAAAAGGTCTGCTCTACCTGGGCCGGGAGCACAAATCCCTCCTACCAATCGGGTATCCCAGTGAGGTAAATGTGGTGCACGTGCCTGCCCTTCTTCAGTTGGGACCAATCCTTGTTCAAAATTCCAGTTTTGAACAAGGTTTTGTCCAAAACAAGTTAATGCGGAAAGCAATAGAAAAAATGTTATGTAGAATCCTTTTTGGAAAAGACAAATGATTGTGTTCTCTTCTCTGTTTTTTTTCATTTGATTGTATTTTAGGATGTACAAGTCTTTCTTTACTCCTACTCCACCACCACCCGCTCATACCCCACCTGCTGCCCCACCTTCGCAGAGACATAATACAAGCCGGCCTCAAGCTGCAGGCGTTCTTGATGTTGCGTGGTGACTGCCGTGGGGGTGCTTTGCCAGACCAATTGGCCCAGGCTGTTGTGGATGGTCATCTGCAGTGGTTGTTGAGATGGATTGTCCAGGCTTAAGGTCAATGTGCCCGTGGTGGGGTTGGGATAAACTTGCATAGCCACACCCTGGCCCGTATTTTCAAAGGCCACGGCTATAGTTTTCGAATACTCAAAAGCACCATCAAAATCAAATTGCTGGAGCCGGTAATAATTGATGTTTTTTTGGGGCTGGGGGTCTAGGTATTCATAGTGACTGGGGGAAGTAGTGGTTCCTTGGCCTGCTATAAACCCAAGGGATTGCCAGGCTTTGCCGTCGCTTGATCGTTGGATATAGAAGCCTTGGTTATTAGTTTCTGAAGTGGTGGTCCAGTGTATGATTATTTTTTGGGGCTGAACTTGTGCAGTAAAATCAGATAATTCTACTGGCAAGCTCGAACAATCAAATGCATCACCAGTAATTTGCCAGTTGTAAGTGCTAATTAATACGTTTCGTGCAGCCTGGCCATTGCAATAGATGAGACCATTGTTGTTTTCGAAGTTTATATTTGAAACACCCTGGGCTTCCCATCCTATAAGCGAATTATCATAATTGCTGATAGAGAGCCCTGAATTTCTTAGCATGCTAGACATACTAAAAACAGAACTCAAATCCCAATTACCTAGATTTTGGTCGAAAGAGGTGGCATTGTCAAATAAACCTCCCATGTTAAGTACACTTGAAGTATTCCAGGAGGAAATATTACTATTAAAAGCAGTTGCACCTGTGAACATGCCATTCATGAAAGTAACACTTGATACATCCCAACTGCTAATATTACCATCAAAAGCAGTTGCTCCACTAAACATCTCCTGCATACTGGAGACACTTGATACATCCCAGGAATCCAAATTTTGATTAAAGGCAATAGCTTCTAGAAACATGGCCTTCATGCTAGTAACACTAGAAACATCCCACATGTCTAAATCCTGATTGAAGGTATTGGTATAAGAAAACATTTCTTCCATATCTTCAACATTGGATACATTCCATGTTTGTATGTTTCCATTGAATAGGGTTGCGCCGACAAATAACTGTCTCATGTTATTCACGTTAGAAACATCCCAGGAAGATAAATCACCATTGAATAGACTACAAAAACTAAACATTCTGGACATATCGGTTACATTAGATAAATTTGGTACATCTGTTGCATTATAGATCATATTACTTGCTCCGGAAAATGCCCTATGCATACCTGTCCAAGCATTATTTCCCCATTGCTCAATAGCAACCAGCTTACGTATATCTCCGCCGCCGTTGTAATTTAACCTGGGAAAACTGCCTTGAATCGCTATTGTATAAGTGCCAGCTATTCCGAAGTCATGGGTCACGTCTCTAGTGATACCAAATTGATCAAATATTCCGTCATTATCCCAGTCCACATCGTAGTTAATTGAAAAACAACACACACTTATAGTAATAGATGTTGAGTTTGATGAGCCAGGATTATCTGTTTTCCACGTCGTTATAAATGGCTGACATACAGCACAAAATGGAATAATGAAGTAAACTGAAAGAATTAATATGTTTTTCACTGTTGTTTTCTTTAATGGTTCTATTGAGCCCAAATCAGGCAATTGACTTATCAGATAGTCTCCCGCTATAATCAAAACCCAACTCTGCCCACACCCAACTGATCCTGACCTATCAGATTTAGGTGTACTAAAACACCAGCCAGATCATTATCCATTTCATCTTTCTAATTGATTTCATTCCCAACAATTTAGGACCTTCGGGATAGTGATGTTTGCTCAATTAAAATCCACCCTACCTGAGCAAAAATCCTACGGGAAGGAATAAAAATCAGAACTCTAATGACTTTTTGTAATTTGGAGAGCAAATGCCGAGACCTTTGAAATAATTACCATCTATTGGATACCCGAACCCAAATACAACTACTGCTCTCTTTTCTGCTTTTTGCTACCAGCCTACTCGCGCAGCAAAATCCGCAGCCCTATTTTCACAACTATAGTACAGAGCATGGCCTGCCGAGCCCTGAGGTACATTGCGTGCTGGAAGACAGCCGGGGCTATCTTTGGGTGGGCACCGACAATGGCGCGGCTCGTTTTGATGGCTATTCCTTTCGGACGTATGATGCCAAAGATGGCCTGGGAAAGAATGTCATTCTGGAAATACTGGAAGATCAGGAAGGGCGAGTCTGGCTGAGCGCTTTAAGCGGTGAAGTGTTTATATGGGATCAGGATACGATTAGCCCCTATCGATACAACCATATTATTAAAGGTTACCAAAAAAAAATCAGTGCAGCTCAGCTCAGTTATCTTTCTGAAGACCAAACGGCCTACTTTGTGTTGAAATGGCTTGGGGTTCTAATAATTGACCGACATGGAAAGGACACTTTAATCACCAGTAATAGCCCCTATACCCATCTTATTTATCATACAGCAGGCCTTCCTGATGTCCTGGAGACAGAAGTTTCCAGAATGGATGAAGCGGATTGGGGAGATAAGGAGAAATATATAACCGAAAATCAACTGGTTTCATTTGAATTTATTTCAGATAGTGGCCATTTTGGGCAACAAGTACCCATATATGCAAAGAAGGGAAGCTATAATTTTAGAGCCCAGTTTTTGTCCACCGGGGAGCTCATCTATTTTCATCATGGTAAATTGTATTGTTTTCAGGAGGGGCGACTGCTATGGGAAATGCCTTTTGACTTCCAGGCTGGCGAGATTACCGAAGATGCTGATGGTACGCTCTGGTTTTGTGGAGTGGGACAATCGACCGGGCTCCGCCGATTCGCGCATTTGCAAGCGCTGAAAAACGGGCAATACAATGATTTTTTAAAGGGAAACTCTATCGCTAGTATTTATTATGATGCACAAGGCGGGCTGTGGGTAGCAACTCTGGAGCAGGGACTATTTTATGCGGTTCAGCCCGAAATTATCACCTACGATCAACGCTTTGGCCTTTCCGAAAGCTATGTCAATGCAGTGGCTTTCAAAAATGAGCAGCAAGTATATATGGGGTGCAAAAAAGGGGAGATTTGCCTGGTCGATATCGGGGAAGGACATATTATTGACCGGTTCAGTAATCTTCCGGGGTATGATAACTGGGATTTGTTATACGACCCAAAGAAAGAGGTGTTATGGAGTAGTGGAAGATATTGGAAAGATGGTAGCTGGCATGTGTTGAAGATCAGACATGCTGTGACTCAAAGAGAACGGCTATTTTCGAATCGGGTTTTCCAAAAGCAGCATTTCACCGCACCTGGAGCCTTGCTGGGCTGTGACAATTCAGGATTTCATATCCTGGATACAGAAAATGATACGGTCAAATTTGACCCTTTCTCATATGGCCTTCGGGAGCGTACCTATGCCGTCGATACCCGCCTGGATGGTAGCATCTGGGTGGGAATTAGCCGCGGTATTTTTCAGTTTATAAACAACAGCCTGGTAGCACCTGACGTAGATCATCCTGCCTTCAAAAACAGGGTGGAAGATATTGATGAAATGCCCGATAGTAGTCTGGTTTTTGGTACAAAAGGGTATGGTGTAATCCACTGGAAAGGCAAGGAGGTGATCACCATAAGTACAGCAGAAGGATTGACCTCCAACATGATTGAAGATGTGCATGTCGATGAGGATGGGCAGTTATGGGTGGGCACTTTAAATGGCCTGAATAAAATCACCTTTGATAGTAATAGAGAAGCGCGTATTCGCAGCTTCACCGTAGCCAATGGGCTGGCTTCTAATGAGATTTACAAAATCAGATCAAATGCAGGGCAGTTGTGGTTGTGTACTTCCGAAGGGCTGATAAAATTTATAGAACCCGAGTTGGACACGACCGCTCGCCAGCCCCTTATCCAGGCACTTCACATCAATAATAGGCCTGTAGCATTGGCTCAGGAGCCGACGTTTCGGCATGATCAAAACAATCTGGAATTTGATTTTTTGACCATCAACTTCCGGCAAAACGGCAATATCCGCTACCGCTATCGCATACAGGCTGATGCAGACTGGCAGTACACTAAAAACAGGAGTGTCAACTATTCCCAATTGGCTGCCGGAACCTACCAATTCGAACTGCAATCGCAGAATGAATCGGGTTACTGGAGTGCCAGCACGACCTATCGGTTCTCCATTGTTCCGCCCTGGTGGCAAAGCTGGTGGGCAATCAGCATTTTGGTGGTAACGGGTCTGGCAGGGCTGATTTACTACTTCAGACGGCGCACCGCTGCACTAAGGAAAGAAGCAGCCATTCAACAGCAGATGACGAAACTCGAACGATCGGCCCTGCAGGCGCAGATGAATCCACACTTCATTTTTAACAGCCTCAATTCCATCCAGAATTTCATTCTCAAAAATGATAAGAAAAAAGCGGTGGAATATTTGGCGCGTTTTGCAAAATTAGTGCGCTACAATCTCGATCTGGCGATAGACGGCCATGTGACGCTCGCCAAAGAGGTGCAACTACTAGATCATTATCTGGCACTGGAACAACAGCGATTTAATCGCCAGTTTGATTATCACATCGATGTAGAGGAAGCTTTAGACCAATATTCGGTAGTCTTTCCACCCTTACTGATTCAACCCTATGTGGAAAATGCGATCATTCATGGGTTAGCGCACAAGGAAGGGAAAGGCGATCTTCATATAGCCTTTGAGCTGCAAGGCAACGAATTGTTGGTCAAGATACGGGATAACGGTATCGGCTATCAGGAAACGAATGGAGCGAAGAAGCATGGCTTCAAATCCGTAGGGATGTCGATTACCCGAAAAAGGCTGGAATTGCTGGGCACATCCATGGAAAAGGCTGTTCAAATAGAGACGCTTTACGATGCCGATGAAAATGTGAAGGGGACGGAAGTAAATATTGTCATTCACACGAACACGAAAAGCAATGGAGAAATATAGTGCGATAATAATTGATGATGAAAAGGATGCCCGTGAGGCGCTCTCCAGTTTAATTGAGCTGTACTGTCCTGAGGTAGAGATCGTAGGTGAAGCCAATTCAATTCCAACCGCTAAGTCTTTAATCCTGACCAGGCGACCAGCTTTGATTTTCCTGGATATTTCTATTGGAGAAACCCTGGGGTTCGACTTGTTGCAGCAATTAGAGGCCATCCATTTTCAAATCATTTTTACGACTGCCCATAGTGAATACGCACTGCGGGCTTTCCGGGTCAATGCGGTGGATTACCTTCTCAAACCCATTGAGCCGGCGCAATTGGTAGCTGCTGTCGAGAAAGTTAAAAACAACCAGCTTTCAACCACTTTAAACCAACAACTGGCACAAATCCATCAATCCTTACCGAAACAAGACTCAAAACAACTGACAATTAACAGTGCAGACGGTATCTTCATCGTTGATCCGGATGAAATCGTTTACGTTCGCGGAGAAGGGAATTATTCCACTTTTTATTTGAAAGATGAAAGCACCGTCATCGCCTCCAAAAATCTTGGTTTTTTTGAAAAGGATCTTGAACCTCCCGTTTTCTTTCGCTGTCATCAATCCTTTATGGTCAATACGTCTCAGATAAAAAAAATCGACAGCAAGGAAGGTATACTGGAGTTGAGAGGTGGCGCAAGGGTTAGCTTTTCAGCTAAAAAAAAGGAAGACCTACTACGGTTGTTAAATGGCGAATATTGACGTAACGTATAGTTTTGACAATTATGTATATTGTGTAATTATGAACACTACGAGTAACTATCGTACATTGAGCGATAGTTACCACTACGATTTGATTTATGTCGATCCTCATTACGATCCTGATATATGTGTTGGTGGCCAGGGTAGCGCTTACCCTCATTTTTTACTTTTTCCAGGACTATTTCTTCTTTCGGCCTGAAATTTTGCCCAAAACATTTGACTTTACTACTTTTTCCGGGCGTCAAGCCACAGCTTGCGTAAGCAAGAACCAAAGGCGGCGAATTTTGGCGGAATAACTTCCGACATGGGGCTGAAAATGGCTTATCGATAGTTCGGCCTTGCGCCATATCTCCAGCCTCACGGCGGAAAGTACGTCCGAGAAAGTGGCGCCCGTTTTGCGGTGCCACGCCGTGGTATTAGGCTGTATGGGATAGCGCTGATGCAAGGTGTTTGCCATCAGGCAAACGACAGACATCAGGGCCATCAGGCATGGGGTTGAACGTTCAAAAACCAGGGCTTCGCCAACGCCGAGGAAAGCATCAACAAGCAACTTGAGTAGCACCCCCGACAACCGCCTGGCGGACCATTTGTCCTGGCTCAGCAGGCGGTGATATTTGGTAAAGCGGCGCTCCGCTTGTAACCCTACGCTTCGCAGCAGGTTGCATACCGTGCGGCTGCCTGGGCAAATGATGGCGCCAGTGATCAGCAACAGGGCTTTTGGCCATACGTCTTTACGGAAAGCCGTAGAAAAATCCGATATTGTGCGTTGAAATCCTGGTGGTAATGTTAGCATCTCTTGGAGGGTTGGTATACTCCAAAGATACTAACCGCCAGGATTTCTTCTCATCGTAAGGCTACCCGGTAACACTTGGCAATCACGTTTCAAGCCAGAGTGCGCTGGGCATGCCTTCGCTAAAGCTCCGGCAGCCGAAGAAAAGCGCACCTTGGAGCCAATCGGCACAGGCCATAGGCCACCCGGGTTTTGCCCTCCGATGAGGGCCAGCCTCGCACGGCGAGCACCGCGCAGGAAAAAGTAGTAAAGTCAAAATCTTCTCCACTTTACTCATAACCGCGCACCTCCTTTAGCCATTTATCCAAGTCGCCTGCAGCTTCCCAATGGGGTGTGGCTTCCTCGATCAGGCGATCAAGGTGATCGTCTGCAGATTCGGAAATGTCCTGCCGGTCAACAAAAGCGGCCCTTTCAGCATCTATCGACAATGTCTTGGTCCATTACTTCAAATCCACATCGAGCAGGCCAGGGCGCAGCGGTTGGTTCTCCCGCCGCCCGGAGATCCGGATGTGTAGTGTTTTTTGCCCTTTCATGGATAGTGTGGTTTAACAACGTTACGGAAATAACAAATTATTTGACACAATTGGTTGCCTGGGCTCAGCATTAATAGAAAAAAGAGGTTTTTTATGAGGCGTTGAAGGCTAAATCGGTGAGCAGCGGCGGGTGTTGGCAGAAGAAAAGCGGACTTTTGCAGTTTGAATAAACCGCTCACGCCGCCTGCCGCAACAGCGCCCCGATGATCTCCAGGATATCCTTCTTGAAAGCCGCCTTGTCGAAGCCCTTGACTTCCCCCGGCCGCTCCAGGCATTGCAGGAAGCCTTCCAGGACGTATCGGTCGTATTCCCAGTCGTTCATCTGGAGGGCTTTGTGGTAATCGAGGTCTATGGTCAGGAACCAGCGTTTTTCTTCCTTTAAATATTCATTCTTATTGCTTCTATGCCGCTCCGACAGCTTTTCGCTGATGGTTGGGCTATAGGTGATGCTTTCTACCGAGTTGCCGTATTTTGAAAGGTTAATCCTTTCGTTAATGAACGTAATGAGGCGGCCAACATTACCTTTCCTCATCAGGGCAGGGCCTTTAACAGATAATATGTGAAATTGCGGTACTTTCAATTCCATCAGCGGTATATTTTATTGCCCGGAGGCCGTTTTAACCAGATGCCTGTCCTTTCCAGGCGCATTAGGTCTTCATAATGCTTTTTGTACATGTAGATGCTGTCCAATTGTACCTTGAAACAATAGTCTTTTGTCCCATAGCCCTGCTCCATTATGCCACCTGCTGCAACTGCTCAAACCGTAGCGCTTTCAAGTCCTCCTTGAAAAGAGGGAAATCAAAATCTTCCGGCAGTTCCATCTCCTCCATGGCCGCAATGAATTGCTCCAGCATCAGGCGAAAAAATTGGGCCTCATCCGCTTCGATGGCTTGTTGGGGGTCCATAAGATATTGGACCTCCAGCGTGTTTTCGGACGGAATATATTTACTGATGGGCGGAAATACTTCGCCTATAAGCGGAGAAAAGGAAATGTGTTTAACCGCTTCACCGTACTTAGTCAGGCCTATTTGTTCCTCCAGCAAACAATTTAGCCGGCGGCTCATATTGAACTTACTTCCCAGTACCTCGAGGCTTACCTGTTTTACGAAAGTGAAGTTTGAAAATTGTTCCATTTGGGTATGGATGAATTCTGTGAAAAAATAAAGTTAACCTCATTAAACTAAGAAATAATTATAAAAAAATAAAAAAAGGATTTTTTTTGGGATTAAACTTGTGTTTTTTCTTCAACAAACCTGATTTTTATATCTAAAATCCCAAAACGATGACTGACAACACCCTAACCCTGAAAGCCGCAGGAATGCTGATTATTCTGTTCCTTAGTTTATTTTTCACTGTTCAGTACGCCATTCAGTCCACTCCTCCACTTCCTCAGGATTGGGCTGCCACACCAGAAAATATTGTAAAGTATGACCCTGTCCATTTGGAGCGTGAGTTTGAGCAAATGCTGGAGAAAGTTAAACGTGGGGAAGCTATTTCACATGAAGAAACTGAACGATTAAAAGATATATAGGGTTATCTTCAACAATTGAATGTTACACCAGCCCTATTGGCTCGGTTGTATCAACTGATTGACGAAATTTTGGCATTAAATGATGAATTAATCTATCCCGAAGATGGAGACTGGCGAACTGACCAGGAAGGAAACCCAGATCATTGAGGCCTACTTCAATTACTGGAAAGAACATATAAAAACTATTGAAGACAAAAACCGCGTAGTTCAGTTCGAACACATCATGAATCAGGTGGCGGCAGAGCTGTATGGCCCCCGCATAGCCTTCGAGCTGGTTGTCCGTTTCTTTCTGGACGATAAGGAGCCGCTGCCGATGGCGACGGATCGGTAAAGTTTCAACTCATTTTTTTCAGTACAAGGCTCAGCTGGCGCTTCAACACCGGAATATCCTCCACCAATACCTTATCAGAACGCTCAGACATATACCAGGTCCTTTTCCACAAATGGCATCACATTAGGCCGGATGGCTTTCTTAGACACAATATCTACCTTGTGTTGAAGAAGCTCTTCCAACTCTTCGACGAGGTCGACAATTTCAAAACCTACAGGTTTAGAAAATTCAACCAATATATCAATATCACTCTCCTCCCCGGCTTCACCACGAGCAAAAGACCCAAAGATGGCCAACTCTTTTATCGGATAAGTGGCAAAAAGACGGCTTCTGTTTTCCCTTAAAATCTTTCTTGCTTCTGTTAAGTCTACCATCAATTCAGGTTTTTCCTCAATTTACAAAATATTGAGTTCACTTTCCGATACAAAACCTCCCAAATATATTCCCCAACAAATCCTCCGTACTGATTTCCCCCGTTATCTCCCCCAAATGATGCAGTGCCGCCCGGATATCCATCGCCACAAAGTCCGATGTCACCCCCTCTTCCAATCCCCCCATCACCCGGCCCAGGCTCTCGTGCGCCTGCCGCAGCGCCTCGTAGTGCCGCGCGTTCGCTACGATGGTGCCCTCCAGGTTGAGCTGTTTGGAGATGACGGCCTCGTAGAGCTTTTCCTTGAGGTATCCGATGTTCATGTTGTTGATGGCGGAGATGGGCACCCAGGCCAAGTCGGAAATCGGAAATCGGAAATCGGAAGAGGGGGGCGGCGTTTCCGACTTCGCATTTCCGACTTCCGACTTCGGAAAATAATCCTCCTTCCGCGTATATGGATTCAGGTCCATCTTATTCGCCACCACCAGCACGTGCACGTTCTCGTGGATCAGCTTGGCCAGGTCGGCATGCACCTCTTCGGGTTGGGTACGGATCACGTCGAAGACGTAGACCAGCAGGGCGCTTTGCTGCACCTTCTGCATCGTCTTCTCCACGCCCATGGCTTCGATGGTGTCTTCCGCGTCGCGGATGCCGGCGGTGTCGATGATGCGGAATTGTACGCCGTTGATGTTGAGCACCTCCTCGATGGTGTCGCGGGTGGTGCCGGCGATCTCGCTGACGATGGCGCGCTCCTCGTTGAGCAGGGCGTTGAGCAGGGTGGACTTGCCGGCGTTGGGCCGCCCGGCGATGACGGTGTTGACGCCGTGCTTGAGGACGTTGCCGAGTTTGAAGGACTGAATGAGTGAATGAATGATGGACTGAATTTTGGCTACCAGCTCGCGCAGCTTGCTGCGGTCGGCAAATTCGACATCCTCTTCGGCAAAGTCGAGCTCCAGCTCGATGAGGCTGGCGAAGTCGACCAGTTCCTGGCGCAGCCTTTTGATCTCGTCGCTGAAGCCGCCGCGCATCTGCTGCATGGCGATGGCGTGGGAGGAGCGGGAAGAAGAGGCGATCAGGTCGGCCACGGCCTCGGCCTGGCTGAGGTCCATGCGGCCGTTGAGGAAGGCGCGCAGGGTGAACTCGCCGGGCTGCGCCAGGCGCGCCCCCTTCTCGATGAAGAGCTGTATGACTTCCTGTATGATGTAACCGGAACCGTGGCAGGACACTTCCACCACGTTCTCTCCGGTGTAGGACTTCGGCTCAATGAAAAGCGAAACCACCACCTCGTCCAGGATGCGCCCGCTGTCGTCCCGAATGGTGCCGAAGTGGAGGGTGTGGGTGGGCTGCTTGGCCAGGTCTTTCCCGTGAAATACCTCATTGACGATCTTTATTGCCTCCTTCCCCGACAGGCGGATCACGCCGATGGCGCCCACCCCGGAGGGCGTAGCCAGGGCGACGATGGTGTCGGTGAGGTTATGTGAAACGTATGCCATTTATTTATTTTGGAAGTAAAATGGTGGCCTGCGGAGATTCTTGCCACAAAAACACGAAGAGCACGAAATCCCACTAATTATTTTGGTGCGGGTTTGGTGTTTTGGTGTTTTCGTGGCAGTAAATGCGACAAACCTCCTGAAGCCCCTTTGAAAATCAATATACTGCCTTTACTTGTTAAGAGAAAAACGATAACTTGGAAAAAAGTTTGCTTATGCAGGCCGCCGGAAAGAAAAAAGGAGCGCAAGGGAGAAACCAGGAAATTCCGGATTATCTCATTTACGAGGTACTGGAAGGAAAGCCTGTTTACTACAAAGGCTACAAAGAAGTACTGGCCAAAAACAAAACCCTTGAGGATATTATCGGTAGTAGTGGTTTACAACTGGTCATCATTGAATACCTGCTCCGGGCCTTATACCCTGTATTTGAACCTTCCATTTATAGGGTCCTGACGAATGAAGCGGGCAGCCATATCAGTAAAAATAATAATCTTTCCAATGATATTGCCATTTTTGAAAAAAGTGTCCTGACGCCTGAAAAGATTACAAAGAAATATATAAATATCCCTGCCAAAATCATTATTGAAGTCGATCTGGACGGCGAACTGGGCCTGGAAGAATCCTTTACCGAAAACGAATACATCCACACCAAAGTCCAGAAGATGCTGGACTTCGGCGTGGAGAAAGTCTTTTGGATCACCACCAAAACAAGGAGAGTCCTGGTAGCCACCCCGGGCGAAAACTGGCAGATCATCGATTGGAATAAGGACATCGAGCTACACCGGGGCTGTACTTTCAATATCGGGGCTCATCTGCGGGAAGAAGGGATACAACCCGGCTGAAATGCGCAGAAACGCATAGAAATAAAGAAATGTATCCTGAACCCAGAGGCGTTTCCCGTACATTTCCATCCTGGCGTACCGGCCGGCCATTGTGCGTTATGCCCCATAGGCGTACCTGCTGTCAGCCAGCACGTCACCGCGCATTTCCATACATTTCTTCATTTCATGTGAGGTATTCCTACGCCCATTTCTCTCCTACCCCCCAAACGCCCCCGCATAATCCCGCGCAAAGTCCTCCAGGCTGTGCCCCGGGCGGCCCAGCACTTTGGCCACGTCTTCCGACGGCTGCTGTTCGCCCACCTGCCGCCCCCATTGGTTGAGGGTGACGAGGTCGTCGGCCAGCCATTCCGGGAAGCCGGCGCCCATCATGCCTTGTTTGGCGGCGTCATCCGGGACGTTGACGAACTGCACAGCTTTGCCGACGGATTGGCCGATGGCGTCGGCTGCTTCCTGGAAAGTCACTGCGGCCGGCCCGGTCAGGATGTAAATCTTGCCGTCGTGCCCTTCTTCCGTGAGGGCCGCCGCGGCCACCGCCCCGATGTCGCGGGCGTCGATCAGCGGAATCTTCGCATCGCCGTTGTTGGAATACATCGCCCCCTGCCCCTGAATGGTAGGAATATTGCCCAGCAGGTTCTGCATGAAGCTGTGGGGCCGCAGGATGGTGTAAGCGATACCGGACTGCATGAGGTAACTCTCCGCCTCGGCGTGCATGCGCGCCAGGCGGAGCGGAGCGTCCGGGCCCGCCCCGATGACCGATACTTTGACGATCTTTTCCACGCCCGCCCTTTTGGCGGCCTCGATGAACGCCTTTTCGTGTTTCGGTATTTCCAGAGCGGGGGTATGCACGAGAAACGCCCGGTCGGCGCCCTCCAGGGCCCTGGACAGGGACGCGGCATCGCCGTAATCGGCGACGACGGCCGAAACCCCTTGTTTTTCCAAAGCGGCAGCTTTTTCTGCCGATCGGGTCATCGCCCGCAGGTTAAAGCCTTTTCCTTTGAGGTGCTGCAGGGTGGCGGCGCCGGTCGTGCCGGTGGCGCCAGTGATGAGTATGGTTTTCATAAGGGATGTGGTTTATGCGATAAGGTGAGGTTAGAACCGGATGTGTTGTTATGTAACAAGTGGGGGTTGGCGGAGGTTGAGGTTGAGGTTGAGGTTAAGGTTGAGGCTGGGGTTGAGGGCCGCTATGTGGGAAGGTATGGTAATGCAGCATCAGCACTTTGAACGCCTCTGCCAGTGAATGGCCGAAAGTAAAGATGCCTTCCTCATGTCCTTCCATGACGAATATCTTTTGCTCTTTGAGCCTCGTCTCCTGGATCAGGTGGACAATGGACGCCGCCATTTCCGGCGAACCGTAGGGTGCCTCTTGGTCGGTGGTGGGTACATTGTGCAGAAGCGCCTTCCAAAGGCCGGCGTGATGGACGTGGATCACGCCGTTCACCCCGGGGCATTCCTGATAAATGGCGGCGTGGCTCATCGATTCGGAAGAAGCCACCACCGGGCCTTCACACCACAGTCGGTTTTCCCCGGCTTCCACCCGGGTGACCAGCGCATAGTGGCTTGCCGTAAGCTCTGCGAGGTTGCCGGTTGCCGAACCGGAAATAATGAATTGTCCTGTTTTTCCATAGCGCCGGCTGATGTTGCCGTAACCGACGCCGTTGTCATAAGCGCCGATCAGGCTCATCTCATAGAGGCGCTGCCGCCAGGTATTGAGCTCTTCGATTTCCGCTCCCGGTAAAGGGGCCGTTTCTTTCCAATGTGATTCGAATTTGATGTATCCTTCGTCCATGAGGAGGAGGGTATAACAATATGACAATATAACCATGAAACCATGAAACCATGAACTGCTCCCCTACATCATCCCCCGGAACATCAAAAATACGCCGAACACCACCAGGGCCGTGCCCGATACCCGCCGCATAGCCAGCAGGTAGCTGTATTTCATCCAGTTCTGGATATGTTTGGCGAGCAATACCTTCAACAGGTCGGTCAGGATGATCACGCCGATGATGCTGCCGAAGAAGAGGGTGGCGTCCGAAGCGGGAAGCGGGCCGTCGGCTGAGGCCGTCGTCATCACGCCGATCCAGAAAAAGGCGGTGAAGGGGTTGAAGGTATTGACGAGAAACCCTTTGATCCAGTACCCGCCCCAGTTGTGGCTGACGGCCTGGCCGTTTTGCCGGGTTTTCATGGCCGGGCGGGCGAGCAGGGTGGCCAAGCCGATAATGATAAGGATGGCCCCGCCGGCGAGGCTGGCCCAAAGCTTGAAGCCCTGCCACTGGGTGAGTTGCAGGAGATAGGAAATGCCGAGATACGCGCATAATACGTAGAGCGTATCGCTTACCCAGACTCCGGAGCCGGCGGCGGCGCCGGCCCGGAAGCCTTTTTCGATGCCGAGCTGTATAAGGATGAACAACATAGGCCCGGCCAGTATGCTTAGAGAGAGGCCAAGCAAGGCCCCCTGCCACAATAAATGCATAGCTACTGTTTTGTCCTGACAAAAGCTTCCCATTCGGCCAGTTGCTCTCCTTTCATGACCCGGGGAAACTTGCTTTGCCCGTTCATCTTTCCGGTATGCCGCTGCCACTCGTGGAAGAGCCGGGGGTCGACGGCGTTCACCTGCGGAGGGCGCAGCATGGCCGAACGTTCGGCAGCATAGTCGTCGTTGACGGCCATGAGCTGCTCGTCCAGTACTCCTGAAAGGGTGTCCGTATCGATGAGGGGTGTGCAACCTATGTACCAGCGGTGAGCGAAGTGCGCATCTGCTTTAACACCTGAGACGGTGAATTCGTTGATGTTCACGTTCAGAATATCCTCCGTGCGGCGGATAGCCTCATTCATGTTGTCGACCGACAAATGCTCTCCGCAGATGCTGAGGAAGTGCCTGGTGCGCCCGGTGATCAGGATTTCGGAGCGGGCCTTGTCGGCAAAGCGGATGGTGTCGCCGATCAGGTAGCGCCAGGCGCCGGCGCAGGTGCTCATCAGCAGGGCATAGTCCTGGCCTTCTTCCACGTCATCGAGGGTGAGGGCGGTGGCGGTGGGGCGGAGCTGCCCTTCTTCGTCGAAGTTGTCCTCGTTGAAAGGGACAAACTCGAAGAAGATGCCGTTGTTCAGCTGCAGGCGCATGGCGCTGGTGCCGGGCCGGGCCTGGAAGGCGACGAAACCTTCGCTGGCCAGGTAGGAGTCCTGATAGGTCAGGGGGTGGCCGAGCAATGCTTCAAAACTTTTGCGGTAGGGCCCGAACGCGATGCCGCCCGATACGAAAATCCGGAGGTTGGGCCAGATCTCGTGGATATGGTTCAGGCCGTGGTATTCGATGACCCGTTCGAGAGTGAGCTGCACCCAGCTGGGCAGCCCGGTCAGGACGCCCACGTCCCAGTGGGGCGCCATTTTGGCGATGGCCTCGGTGCGCTCGTCCCAGTCCGATATTTTGGCGATCCGGGTGCCGGGGCGATAGTAGCGGCGGATCCACACCGGCGGCTGGCTGGCGTTGATGCCGCTGAGGTCGCCGGCCTGGTAGTGGCCAAAGTCCTGCAGGGAAGCGCTGCCGCCGATCATCAGCCATTCCTTCGTATAGAAACTGGGCGGCAGGTTGTATTTGGGCAGGCAGGAGAACATCCGCAGGGCTGCCTGCCGCATGCTCTTCTGCATGTCGCCGGTGATGGGGATATATTTACTGGATGCTTCCGAGGTGCCGGAGCTCAGGGCGAAGTATTTCACCTGCCCGCGCCAGCTGACGTCCGCTTCGCCGGCCAGGGTGCGGTTCCACCACTCGCCGAACATGCGGTTGTAGTCGTGCATGGGCACCTGCTCCTGAAAGGCGGCCACCGGGTCGGCGGCGGCGGCGAGCTTTTCGAAGCCATAGTGGCGGCCGAAAGCGGTTTTTTCCGCCCGCCGGAGCAGGCCCTGCAGCGCGCGTGCCTGCAGCTGAGCAGGCGTGGGCTTCCTTTGGTCTAGTTGTTGTACGAACGAAATGCCTTTTTTTACCAGGTTGCCAGCTACTGTCATGATATTTTAAGGGTTTTGATTGGATTAAGTGACAGATAAGACTCCGGAGGCGCGCATTCGTCACCTCCGGGTGCCGTTTCTTGAAATGGCCCCGCAAAAATATTCGCATTGCAACTGTTTTTCAATGCCTGTGCCGCCCTTTTCGGCCAACAGCTTTTCCGGGGGCAAATTTCTTCAGGAAAAATTCAGGTTTACGGGCGTAGTTTGGCCCCGATAATGAACTTTTTTTGCAATGTAATCCTATGAACATCTTTAAAAGACTAAGCAAATGGCGCTTCATGGAAGCGCTGGAAGGGTTTGAGGGCGCCGAAATGCTGCCCTTTGTAGCTATAGGCCCGGAGGAAAACGAGGCGGCTAAAAATCCGCCGGCTGAAGGGCGGCGCCGGGCACCCCGGAAGGGCAAAACGCGGTTTGGTAGCTGGGCAAACCTACTCGCCGGGTTCCGGAAAACGAACCCCGGCAGCCTGTGAAAACGGAAATTCTGCCAAATGATACTCCATCTTGCTTGAATATTATCCTGCCGTTTTTTATCTTGAACTGCAATTTTTTTAAATCTTCAGTTTTTTTTCAGATTTGATTTTTTAAATTGCCGCATCATTTTTAAACCCAACAAACAGTTAGCAATGTCCAATACTGTTGTGAGGTATTCTGACGGAGAATTGGCTGAATTCAAGGCGTTGATCGACAAAAAACTCGCCAACGCACAGGAGCAGCTGGATTCCCTTCAGGAGCAAATCCTGGAGATTACCGAGAATACCAGTGACGAACATGGAGGGGACTGGATGGATGATAGCAGCATCAATAACGATGTGGAAATGCTTAATAATATGGCCATCCGCCAGCGCAGGTATATCAAAGACCTAGAAAACGCCCTGGTCCGCATCCGGAATAAAACCTACGGGATTTGCACGGTCACCGGTGAACTGATCGACAAAAAGCGCCTGCTCGCCGTGCCCACCACCACCAAAAGCCTGGTGGCCAAAACCCAGGAACAAAACCCGCCGGCGGAAAGAAGGGTCAGCTCTTCGGAACGGCCCGCGCCGAAACCTGCCGGGGAGAAAAAAGTCATCACCAAGATCATCCGCAAATCTCCCGTCAAACCGACGCCGCCGCCCCGGCCAGCCGATTTCGACGACGAGGACGACGATTTCAGCCTCGGAGATTTCTACGACGACGCCGATGACGAGATCGATAAGTCCATTGCCAACCTGGATGAATTCGCCGAGGATTCCACCGACGATGATATGGACCTCGATATCGACCCCCCGATGGATGATGAAGGAGAGGAAGACGACGAACTCGACCTGTAGGGTGGCCTCCACCAAAAAAAAAAACGCCGGAATAAGCCCTCCGCTATTCCGGCGTTTTTGCTTTATGCCTATCTTTACTAAAATTATTGGCCTCCAGTTAAGTAAGGGAATGAACTACGCAGAAATCCTGATCAATATCCGCAAAATTTCCAGAGCGGTAAACCTGGAAAGCAAGCGTCTTGAAAAAGAATACGGGATAAGCATCCCGCAGCTTCTCACCCTTAGTTTCCTGCGGGAACAGGAACACTTTCAGGCCTCTCACAAGGCCATCAAGGATTTCCTCAAACTCAACGCCAGCACCGTCACCGGCATCATCAGCCGCCTGGAAAAAAAGAGCATGGTCGCCAAGCTGCCCCCCCTGAACGACAAACGGGTGAGCCTGATTACCCTCACGGCCAAAGGTGCCGAACTGCTGGACGACATCCCCTATCCTCTCCACCACCAAATCTCCGAGAAACTCAACGCGCTGTCGCCGGAGAAATTGACGCAGCTCAATGATGCGTTCCAGGCCATCAATGATATCCTGAAGATCGACAGCCTGGAGGAAGGCAACGTAGTGGGCATTGAAAAATAAATGCCCGTATAGTTTGTATAGAAAATATTTCTTATCTTCTCCGCCGCATTCCTGAAACAGATTGTTCTCTTTTCAAGGGCAAAGTTCCTGGCTTTGGATAAGGCCAGGTTGTGCCTGTCCAAAGGGGAGGGGCTGAATTGAAAGGCAATAAGCCGCCTTTTGCCTTCCTGCCGGATGGCTTCTGCCTCTATTGGGGTACAACTTAGCAATAAAGACACGTGTTCTATTTATGGAACGTTGTCGCGCTGTTTCTTTCTGATGAAAGTAGTGCAGGCATCTCTCCCGGGCCCGGTTCGGGGATGTATGGGCCAGCGGCAGAAAATGCCATCCGGGGTCACCCTAAATAGTTGCCGGATAAGACGCTATCCAACCTGTGAATGGCAGCCCCGCAGGCAACGGCTGCCTCTGTCTTCTGCCGGCCCATCACTACGGGAATCAAGATCATTGCACCCAATATTTTCGTAACCTGTAAAACTCAATATTGCAACATGAAAGGATATCAGGCATATACCCTCCGGAATTTTCGCGAAATACCCCAGGTCAGCCAACGCCTCAGTGAAGAAGAACTTTTTGATATTGAAGTAGTGGGCAACATTCTGCCGTTCAAAGTAAACAACTACGTGGCCGATCAGCTGATCGATTGGGAAAACTACCGGGAGGATCCCATTTTCGTACTGACTTTTCCGCAGAAAGGGATGCTCCAGCCCCGGCACTACGAAGAAATGGCGCAGGCCATCAGGAGCGGCGCCCGAAAGCCGGAACTCCGGCTTATCGCCCGAAAGATCAGGCTGGAACTCAACCCCCACCCTGCCGGGCAGCTCGCCCACAACGTACCCTCGGTCGGCGACGTCCGGCTTACCGGCGTACAACACAAGTACCGGGAAACCATGCTTTTTTTTCCCAGCCAGGGGCAAACCTGTCATGCGTACTGTACTTTCTGCTTCCGCTGGCCCCAGTTTGTGGGAATGAACGAACTGAAGTTTGCTATGCGGGATACCGAACTGATCATAAAATACCTGCGGGCCAACCCGAGGGTGACCGACGTGCTCTTCACCGGAGGGGACCCTCTGATCATGAAAGCGAAAATACTGAGCAGTTACCTGGACGCGCTTGTCGAAGCCCGGATACCCAACCTGAAAACCATACGCCTGGGCACCAAGGCCCTGAGCTACTGGCCGCAGCGGTTCGTTACCGACGAAGATGCCGATGCGCTGCTGGCATCCTTTGAGCGGGTTAAAAAAGCAGGCATCCACCTGGCTTTTATGGCGCATTTCAACCACCCTCAGGAGTTGCGCACCGAGATGGCGGCCGAGGCCATCCGAAGGATACGCAATTCCGGAGCAATCATCCGGACCCAATCCCCGATCATGCGCAACATCAACGACAACGCCGGTGTGTGGGCGGAGATGTGGCAGAAACAGGTGGAACTGGGGTGCGTTCCCTATTACATGTTCATCGCCCGCGATACCGGCGCACAGCACTACTTCGCAGTGGAGCTGGAACGCGCCTGGCGTATTTTCCGGCAGGCTTACCAGCGCGTCAGCGGTATTGCCCGCACGGTGCGGGGCCCCTCTATGTCTGCCGGGCCCGGTAAGGTACAGGTGCTGGGGGTCAGTGAAGTAGCTGGGGAGAAGGTCTTCGTGCTCCAGTTTTTGCAGGGGCGCAACCCGGATTGGGTATCGAGGCCTTTCTTTGCGCAATACGATCCCCGGGCGATCTGGCTGGATGGCCTGCGCCCCGCCTTCGGAAGAAAGGAGTTTTTTTTCGAACGCGAATATCCACTCGCCCGCAGGCAGCAACCTGTTGCCGAACCTGCTATGTAAAAGCCACCGCAGGAAATCGGCCGAGGGCTTCCAAAATTGCCTGGTTTTGATTAAATTGCTTATCCTTATTAAACGACAAAATCAGGCTCTTTTTATGCTTATTATCGAAATCAAAGATGGCGAAGGCATCGATCGGGCTCTCAAGCGCTATAAGCGCAAGTTTCAGAATACCGGCCTGATCAAGGAACTGCGCAAACGGAAGGAATACACCAAGCCCTCCGTCCGGCGCCGCAACGAGGTTCTCAAAGCCGCTTACAAGGAGAAAGTGCGGATGGGCGTGGAAGAATAGTGGGTTTTTCCGCTCCGTTCCAGCGCAATGGAGCCTTTTTTCTGACAACAAAAAATCCACTTCCCCGTGGCCAAACAGCAGAATATCCGCGTAGACCTCAACCTCAACATCCGGGGGCTGAAAAAGTCAGCTACCCTCGCGATTAACGAAAAATCCCGGGAACTCCAGCTACAGGGCAAAAAAGTGCACCGCCTGGGGTTTGGCCAGTCCCCCTTTCCCGTGCCGGAGCCGGTGGTGGAAAGCCTGCGCCGGCACGCGCACGAAAAAGACTACCTGGCCGTAAAGGGGCTTTTCGAACTGAGAGAGGCTATCGCCGATTACTACCACGAACGGCAAAGCATCAGGCGCACCGCCGAGGATGTCCTGATCGGCCCGGGGTCCAAGGAACTGCTCTTTCTCCTTCAGCTGGTCTACTACGGCGACCTGGTCATACCCACGCCGAGCTGGGTGTCCTACTCGCCGCAGGCCGTCATTATCGGCCGCCGGGTCAACTGGGTGAAGACGCACCAGGAAAATGACTGGCGGCTAACGCCCGAGGAACTGGAGTCTATCTGTGCGGTAGACCCGGACCGCCCCCGTATTGTCGTGCTCAACTATCCCGCCAACCCCACCGGCGCCACCTACACCACGGCCCAGCTGAAAAAGCTGGCAGAGATCGCCAGAAAATATAAAGTCATCCTCCTGTCCGACGAGATTTACGGTGAGTTGCACCACTCCGGCCAACATGTCAGCATCGCCCGCTTTTATCCGGAAGGGACCATCATCAGCAGCGGGATATCCAAATGGTGCGGCGCCGGCGGATGGCGCCTGGGCATGTTCGTCTTCCCGGAATCCCTGCGCTGGCTGCTGGATGCTATGGCCATCGTGGCCAGCGAGACGTTCACCGCCACCAGCGCTCCGATCCAGTATGCCGCAGTCGAGGCTTTTAAAGCCAACCCCGAGATCGACCGTTACCTGCAGGATGCCCGGCGCATCCTCCGCGTGGTTGGCCGGACCCTGCATGCCCGGCTGAGCGAATTCCACGTGTTCGCTCCCAGGCCGCAGGGAGGGTTCTACCTTTTTACCAACTTCTCTTTCTACAAAGACGCCCTCGTCCACCGGGGCATCCTCAACAGCCATCAGCTGTGCGAGCAACTGCTGGAAGATACCGGCGTGGCTCTCCTGCCCAGTTACGACTTCGGCCGCCCGTCCGACGAGCTGACCGCCCGTATGTCCTACGTGGATTTCGACGGGGAGGAAGCCCTGCGGCTGGCCAGAGAGGAGTATGCGCAGCAACAGCTGAATGGCCGGTTCGTGGAACAGATTTGCGGCGATATGCTGGAGTCGATCCAACTGATCGGGGAATGGCTGCAACGCAGCTGATGGGGGGGCATGTCAGTATTTTCTCGGCTGAAACTGGTACAGGTTGCCGCTTTCCACCGCCTCGTCCGCTATGTCTTCGAATACGAACTCCAGGCGTTCGCGGTCAAAAATATCGAAGAACTCGTCCCAGGAAAGATCTTCTTCTCCCGCATACTCCTCTTCGGGAAAGCGGAATTTGATTCGGCTCTCGACCCGTTCGCCTTCAAACCTCCTAAGCCTGACCGGTTGCGCGCGGCGCGCTTCCGCCCAGCTTTGGATATCTTCATGGTCGACAGTCGCAATGCGGTTGTTATCGCGTATCATTTTCTATGGTTTTGATTTCCAAGTGATAATGCACTTTTTAGAACAGAGGCGAAAGGGTAAATGCTCACTGTTTTCCCTATTATTGCGGGGCATTTGTCAGCGAACTGCCGTAAATGCATTAAATAGCCCTAAATGCGCAAAGCCTATTGCGGCGCATTATTAAATAAAGCATTAACTTAGGCGCTGAAGAGGCAATATGTTTTCATTTATGCGAATTACCATCAGGTTATTTTGGCCGCTATTGTTGGCCGGCCCATTGTTCTCCTGCAGCCGTGGAAGCCAGGAACTGCAAGTCGAAGAAGAGGCTGTGGAGGTAGTGCAATTTGAACCCGCCGGGAGCTTTCTGCAACTCCAGGTGGGCAATTACTGGGTCTACGAGAGTTTCAGCGTCAACCTGGAAACGGGCGAGGAAACGCCCCTGCTCAAACGAGACAGCATCTACGTGCTGAAAGATACGGTCATCGGCCGTTCGGAATACTTCATCCTGGAAGGTTCCCGCCTGGGGCAGTCGCACCGCTCCGTTTTGCGCTGTTCCGGCCCGGAGGTTATGGATGCTGAAGGGCGCCTCTTATTCAGCACAGCGGCAGTCGGGGATACGGCTGTCCTGCCGGCAGCCCGGCTTGCCGAAGGAGCTGAATCCGGAGAAGCCTGCCTGTACCACGTCGGGGGAGTGGAAGTCCCTTATGGCGTTTTCGATGCGCTGGAGTACCGCCGGACGTTTACGCTCTCTTCGTCCCAGGAGGAAAAGGAAGAGAGCCGCCTGCGCCGCCAATCCGATTTTTTCGCCCGGGGGATAGGCCTGATAAAGTACACCAGTTTCTTTCCCAACCAACCGCTGGACATCGAAATGCGGCTGGTGCGCTGCCAGGTTAAATAGGGCTTTCATGCAACTGGAATGGTATCATTACCTCATTGCCGTCCTGGGCAGCGCCCTGGCGGGCAGCATCAACACCCTGGCGGGCAACGGCTCGGCAATAACGCTGACCATCCTTACGGAGCTGATCGGCCTGCCGGGAAACCTGGCCAACGGCACCAACCGCATTGGCATCTTCACCCAAAGCGCGGCCGGCACGGTGGCCTTCTGGAGGAACGGCAAGCTCAGCCTCGGCCGCAGCTGGATGCCCATTTCCCTCAATATTGCAGGTGCGATCGTCGGCGTGATCGTCGCCGTTAATGTGAGCAATGAGGAATTCAAAAACGTCTTCCGCTTCCTCATGGTGGTGATGCTGTTCGTCATCCTGGTCAAACCCGGCCGCTGGCTGCGCAGCACCGACACCAGCCGGAAGACCAATCCCTGGCTCGCCGTGCCCCTCTACCTCGCCCTGGGCTTCTACGGCGGCTTCATCCAGATGGGCATGGGCGTCTTCTTTCTGGCTGTAATGGTGCTGTACGCCCACTACAGCCTGGTGGACGCCAATGCCGTGAAAATATTCGTCGTCGGCGCTTACACCTTCCTGGTGATCCTCATCTTCCAGAGCCAGGGGCTGATCGACTGGAAGATCGGCCTCATCATGGCGGTTGGCCAGACCGCCGGTGGCTACTTTACTGCCCACTATGCTTCGCGCTATGAACAGGCCAACGTCTGGGCGCACCGGCTGCTGATCGCAGTGGTCATCCTCGCGATCGGAAAACTCTTCAATTTGCATCGACTGTTCCTATGATCAACTTCAAAGAATTCATCTCCGTCACTTTGGTCCTCTTTTCCGTCATCGATATTATCGGATCCATCCCCATACTGATAGGGCTGCAGAAGAAGGGCATCAAGATAGAAGCAGCCAAAGCCTCCGTCATCTCCCTGCTTATCATGACGGCTTTCCTCTACGGGGGCGAAGCCCTCCTGCACTTATTCGGCATCGATGTCGAGTCATTTGCAGTAGCGGGCGCTATCATCCTGTTCCTGATGGGGATGGAAATGGTGCTGGGCGTGCATATTTTCCACGAACAGCCCGATACCAGTTCAGGAACCATCGTACCTGTGGCCTTCCCGCTCATTGCCGGGGCCGGCACTATGACCACGATCATTGCCCTCAAAGCAGATTTTCAAGCCATAAATATCCAACTGGGCATTGTGTTGAACATCATCTTCGTTTTCCTCGTTTTGCGTTCCTCCAACTGGATCAGCAACAAGCTGGGAGCGGGCGGCGCCAACGTGCTGCGCAAGGTGTTCGGCATTATCCTGCTGGCCATCGCCATCAAATTGTTCAGGGATAATTTTCACCTGATCATCACGCCGACCACCCCGGCGCAACATTGAACGGGAGCCGGCCCCAACCAGCGCCTCCGGATAAAACATCATTGAACCGAACGGTCAGCCGGCAACATACAACTCAAATTAAATAACTTGTCGCCATGAACGATTTCGTCAACAAGATCAACCAATACTGCGAGGCACATACCAGCCCGCAGCCATCCATTCTTCACCAACTGGAGCGGGAGACCCACCTGAAAACCCTGGCGCCCCAGATGCTTTCCGGCCACCTGCAGGGCCAGTTCCTGAGCCTGCTCAGCAAATTGCAACGGCCCAAGGCTATCCTGGAGATCGGCGCCTTCACCGGATATGCCGCCATCTGCCTGGCCCAGGGGCTGCAGGAAGGAGGGGTGCTGCATACCATCGAAGCCGACCCGGAGCTGGAATACCTCATCCGGAAATATATCGCCCTGGCAGGGCTCGAGGATACAATCCACCTGCATATCGCCGACGCGAGGGAGGCCATCCCCCGCCTGGAGGGCCCTTTTGACCTGGTTTTTATCGACGCCGCCAAACAGGATTATGCTCTTTATTATGACCTCGTGTTCGATAAAGTCAACTCCGGAGGCCTGATCATTGCCGATAACGTACTCTGGAGCGGCAAGGTGCTGGACAGCAGCGGACGGGAGCAGGACGAGGATGCCGCTTTTCTCCACCAGTTCAGCGAAAAAGTGCAGCTGGACGAACGCGTCGAAAATGTCATGATCCCTCTGCGGGACGGCCTGCTCATCGCTCGCAAGCTGTGAACACTATGCCGGAACAACAGGACCACTACCGCCAATTCTGCCGTGAGGTTCCGGATTTGCCCGTATTCGCGCAGCCCTGGTACCTCGATGCCGTCTGCGAAGGGGGAACGTGGGGGGCGGCGGTGGCACAACACGGCGAGCAGCCGGCGGCCGCCCTGCCTTATTTCCTGAAGCGCAAGGGGCCGTTCCGCTATATCACCATGCCCCACTTCTGCAAGCACCTGGGGCCTTATCTGCATCCGGATTTCCGGGAATTGAAGTTCGAGCACAAATTCTACGAGCAGCTCATCGGCCTGCTGCCCGCCGTCCTTGCCTTCAAACAGGAGTTCCACCCTTCCGCCACCAACTGGCTGCCCTTCTGCTGGCAGGGCTACCGCCAAACTACCCGCTACACCTACCAGCTGGGCCTGGCCGAAGGGCTGAACGCTGTCTATGGCGGGTTCAACCGCAATGTGCGCCGCAACCTCAAAAAGGCGGAAAAGGCCCTGCGTATCCGCACAGATATGGCGGCGGAGGATTTTTTCAACGTCAACCGGCTCAGTTTTGAACGGCAGGGCACCGCCCCGCCCTACTCCCGCGAGCTTTTTCTTCGCCACGACGACGCCCTGGCCCGGCATCAGAGCCGGCAGATATTCTGCGCCGAAGATGCCGGCGGCCGCATCCATTCTGCGGCCTACCTCATCTGGGACGGCCGGGCGAGCTACTACCACCTCTCCGGCGACGATCCGGAACTGCGCGCCAGCGGCGCCGGCCTGCTCCTGGTGTGGGAAGCCATCCGCTACACCCACGAAGTGCTGCGGTTGCCCGTTTTTGACTTCGAAGGCAGCATGATGCCCAACGTGGAGGCCATCCGGCGGCAGTTCGGCGGGCGGCAGGTTCCGTATTCCAGGGTGTGGAAATATCATTCGAAGGTTATCCGGATGTTGGATGGGCTGGTGCGCAATTCACAATAACCTCAGTTAAACAAACTCACATACCCGAAATGCACCTTCGGCGCGCTGAAGTCGATGGGGTTGTCCAGCCGCCTGCCGTAGGCCAGGCTGACGCCGAACAGGCCGACGCCGGTCTCGAAGGTGATGCCGGCGCCGAAGCCGTAGGGCTGGTCCGTGACGTTTCTGGTGGTGGTTCGGTCTTCCACATAAGCATAGTCGCCGAACAGATAGAGGTAGGAATTCTGGCCGATGAGCAGGCGGTACTCCAGGGTGGCCACACCGTAGTTGGTAGCGAAGATGGACTCCTCGTCGAAGCCGCGCAGGAGGCGGTTGCCGCCGATGCGGAACTGTTCGTTGAAAAAGACGGGTTCTTCGGCGATGATGGCACCGCCCTGGAAGCTGCCTTTGAGGGTGCTTCGGCTGAAGAGGGGCAGGTAGCCTTCGAGCCGGGCGCTGAGCTTGTACTGAAAGCTGCGCAGCGTAAGCGTATCGTACAATTCTCCGTATCCCAGCTCCACGATGCGGTTGTTGCGCTCGATGCGCTTGGCGCCGGCGCCCCCGCGCAGGAAGGCGGCCCAGCCCCTGCGCGGGTTGAAGCGGTAGTCGAGCCGTTGCAGGGCGTACTCCAGGCCGAAGTAGGCATTGCGCACGTCGAGCGTGGCGGGCAGGCGCTGTTGCTGCCGCAGCTGGGCCTCGTCGACGGTCAGCAGGGAAGAGGAACGGTTGTTCCAGAATGCTTTGATGTAATTGCCGCCTTCGAAGAGGTACTGGATGCCCAGGTCGGACTCGAGGTCCAGGTAGGAGGTATCCCTTTTGTAGAGGTTGAAGCGGAAGTCGGTGCCGAAGGGCAGGCCCAGTACGTAAGGGTAGTTGAATTCCAGCTCCAGTTCCTGGGTTTCGGGGCGCAGTTGCTCGAAGGCGGCGTAGATGCGCTCGCCCAGGCCGAACTGGTTTTGCAGTTCTCCGTTGAAGGTGCCGGTGATGAGCAGGCTGCGGTTGTTCTCCTGTCGGCCGCTGGCATTCTGGGGCAGTACGCCGATCACGAAATCGAATCGGCTGGCCCTTTTTTTGCCGAGCAGCAGCCGGAGGGCCGCCCGCTCGCCGATGAAGGTGACGATGGGGTCTTCGTCCAGCTTCAGGAAAGGCAGCTCCCGGATGCGGTTGCGGATGCGCAACACCCGGCTGTTGTCGTAAGGGGTGCCCTCCCGGATGCCCAAATAGTTGCTCAGGTAGGCCTGGCTGATCTTCACATCCCCTTCCACTTCCAGCTTTTCCAGGAGGATGAGCGGCCCGCGGTCCAGGCGCAGCCGGCCCCTGGCCTGCCCGCCGCCAACCTGTATATCGTCGAGCCAAACCTGGGCGAAAGGATAACCGTGGTTCTCCGAATACTCCAGTAACCGCTCCTGCAACCGGCGCAATTGCGCAAAGCGGAAGGGGCGGCCCCGGTAAAGCCGCTCCCGGAAACCCGCCGCATCGAGGAGCGGCGCCGGTACGCTGTCGGTATTCAACTGCACCCATTCGTATGCCGGCCCCAGGTGCAGGTAGGCGGTGAAGGTGCTGTCGCGCCGCGCCAGGCTGTCAACGGAGGCCTCCAGGTGGGCCGCCAGGCGTAATTCCCGGACTTTCTCCTCCAGAAACGCGATCACTGCCAAAGAATCGGAATGGTTGCGGGGAGGCTTTAAACGGCGCTCCACAAAAGCCGCAGTCGTGTCGAGCGGCACGATCTCCAGCCGGGCCTGCCCGGGTAACGCAACCGGGGCCAGGGCCGATAAGGCCAGGCAAAGAAAAGCTGCCAGGTATTCTGGCGCCGGCCATCTGCTGCTCTGTGACATAAGGTTTTAACAGTTGTTTTCCTGTGCGCAGGCTGGTTGGCGTTACGGGTTGTTGATGGAAATCAATAGCTTGCGTACCGAATCCGGATAATAACCAGTAACGAAAAAGTGTCCTGAATTTATGCCCCAGCGCATTACTTTGCAACTTCAATTTGTTATATTTTAGCCCTGCTTACAAAACAATCCGATGAAACCTTTACCCATTGCCTGCATTTTTAGCCTTCTCACCACTGCCCTCCACGCTCAATGCCCCCCCGGGGACGTCCTGCTGAACGGCCAGGTGGAAATCGACAATTTCCTTGCTGAATATCCGGACTGCACGGAGATACAGGGCAACCTCGAAGTCCGCACCGCCCTGGGTGACAACGTCAATTCCCTGGCCCCGCTCGCCAATATCCGCAAAGTGGGCGGCGATTTTTCGCTCATCAGCACCTACGGGAGCCTGGCACCGCTCAACATCGACAGCATCCTGGGCGATTTCAACCTGGGCGGGTTCAGCGACGACCTGTCGGGCTACGACAAGCTGAAATACATCGGCGGCAGCCTGACGGTCACCGCCGATAATTATACCGATCTTCGGGGGCTGGAAAACATCGACACCCTTTACGGCGACCTGGCAATTCGAAACGCGAATTCCCTCCGCAGCCTGGAAGGGCTGGACAGCCTGCGGTGGATCGGCGGCAATCTCAGGATTACGGATAATTTGTCGTTGCCGGATTTTCAGGGGCTGGGAGCGCTGCGGGTTATCCGGGGCGATGTAATCGTCCGCGAAAATGACGTGCTAGCCTCCTTTGAAGGCTTGTCTCAGCTGAAAGAGATCGGCGGGACGATGGAAATCCGGGAAAGCCCGGCGCTCACCAGTTTCAGAGGCATGGAGCAGGTACGGCGCATCGGAAGGATAGAACTATTTGCCGACAACGGCTTCAGAAATTTTGAAGGCCTGTCGGCTTTGGAAACCATCGACTCCGACCTGTTTATCACTAATAATGACTACCTGGAAAACTTTGCGGGCCTGTCCAGCCTGAAACAGGCCAACGCCCTGCGCATTCATTTTTGCGATAAGCTCGTCAACATGGAAGGGCTGACGGCGCCCGAGCTGGAAGTCAACACCGTCTATTTGTGGGAATTGCCGAGCCTGGCCAACCTGCGAGGGTTGCAGGGAATGAAAGACGTCGGGCTTAGCCTGGACATCGTCAGTTGCAACAACCTGCTTGCCCTGGACGGCCTGAGCCTGGGCGACAGCATCCGCGGCAGCCTGGTATTCTCCGAAAACCAGCGCCTGGCGGATGCCGGCGCGCTGCAAAATGTGCAATACGTCGGCGGCGATTTATTCTGGGACAGGCTAAGCCAGTTGGAACAATTGCCTGCTATGCAGTTGAAGCAGGTAGGGGGCAACTTCGGGCTGGAAGCCCTCGGCAAGCTGCATTCGCAGGACGGGTTCGCTCAGCTGGCAACGGTTGGCGGCGACCTGGACGTTGTTGGCCTGGACAGCCTGCGTACCCTGGATTTTCTAAGTGGGCTGCAGTATGTCGGCGGGACGCTCAGGGTACTCCACAACGGCACCCTGGCCGATATCGAAGGCATTGCCAACGCCTTTGTGGCCGGCAACCTGAACATTGCCCACAACGACAGCCTGAGCTCTTGCTCTGTCGCGAGTGTTTGTGCCAAGCTGGCACAACAACCCGCCACTGTGTTTATTTCCGGCAACGCGGATGGCTGCCGGGATGCGGAGGAAGTAGAAACTCTGTGCGACTATGGTCTTTCCGTCATTGAGGTATTCTATGATCAAAACGGCAACGGGCAGAAGGATTCCGGGGACCGCGCTGTCCGCATCGGACAGTTTATGGTCGATGGGGCATTCACCCTGTTTACGCCGCCCGGCGGCCGGTTGGTTGTCCCGCCGCCCGATTCGGGGAGCAGAGAGATCGTTTATCAACACCCCGGGCAGTGGGTTTTGACAACGGGTAACGACACGCTGTTGTTCGGGTCCGGAGACCTGCCCCGGCTTTTTTACATCGGCATTACGCCCGCCGGCGAGCCACAGGAGCAGTTGGATTATACTCTATCCTCCCAGCCGGTAGTTTGTGACCGTGAAGTCCGTTTCTTCATCAACGTCCGGAATGTCGGCACGGCTATCACTGATCCCTCCTTTTGCTTCCGCTACTCCGGAGAGCTGCTCAGCTTTATCCCCGGCGATTCCATTGCGGAAAACACCATCTGCCCCACCGGGGATGCGACGGGCGAACTCTACCCCGGCGACCTGTTGTCCGTCGAAGCGCTCATCGGCCTGCCCGGCGTGGAAGCCATCGGCGATACCCTGCACTTCAGCCTAAACCCGAGGAACAACCCCGATTCTATCCTCTATCTTTACGAGCCCATCCTGCGCTGCGCCTTCGACCCCAACGACAAGCTGGCCAGCCCATCCGGCCGGCCCGAAGAGGCTCGCATCCCACCCGATACGCCCATCGACTACACGATCCGCTTCCAGAACACCGGCAATTTTCCGGCGGAGGACGTGGTGCTGGCCGATACCCTCAGCGCTTACCTGGACCTGAGTACGTTTCAGCTGCTGAGCGCCAGCCACCCCCTCTCCGAAATCCGGCTGGAGGGCAATGCGCTGCGCTTTTCCTTTTTGGGCATTTACCTGCCGGATTCCACGTCTAATGAGGCGGAGAGCCATGGGTTTGTGCAGTTCCGCCTCTGGCAAATGCCCGGCCTGGAACACGAGACGCTTATCCGCAATTCCGCTGCCATCTACTTCGACCAGAACCCGCCGATTTTTACCAATACGGTCGGCCGGGTGGTGTTTGATCCACCCTCGGGCATTGAAGAAACAGGAGCAGAGGCGAGCAGGCTTCAGTTGTATCCCAATCCCACAGATGGCTTTTTGTACTTCCGGGGAACATTTTCGCCCACGTATTTTTATCTGATCAACTCATCCGGGCAGATAGTGGGGCAGGGGACTGCACTGGGCAACCGGATTGATGTGTCGGGTTTGCCGGCGGGTTTTTATGGCGTGGCCTTTTGGGGTGAGGGAGAGGTGTGTTGGGGGGCTTTTGTAAGGAGGTGAGGGGGGCTTTTCGGAATTCGCCGTTCGCTATTCGCTATTCGCAAATCCCTGAAATTCAGAGGCGCTCTTGAATGGGGGGCAATGCTCAAGCAATTCCCGCTTTGATTCTCATCGAATGTCTTGGAGGATGTCACCTTGTCCAAACGCCTCAAGCCAGGGCTTTTTGGAGGTAGCCATTTCCGGTCCGGGTGGCGATCTCCAAAAAGGCTCCTGGTAGCTACCGGTCCAGCGACAGATACAAATTGATCTTGGCGCTCACCCCGATGAACGGCTGCAGGAAGATGCGGTTGGAGCCGGTTTCCATCCCGGCGGCGTCCATCTCCGGCTCTTCCAGGATGGCGCCGCCGGCGTTGAAGCGCACGAACTGGAACAATTTGTAGTCCAGGCCGAGGTAGAAAGGGCGGCCGATGAGCGGCCCGGTGACTTTCTGCCCGCCGTCATTCTCAAAATTATCGGTGAACACGCCGAGGGTGATGGAGGCATTGCGCAGGAAGCGGGGCGCGATGGTGCTGGTGGACAACGGGAAGGCCAGGCCGAGGTAGGGCGAGGTGCCGTATTCCAGGTTCTCGAGGTTGCCGCCCAGGTAAACGCCGCCGTAGCCGGCGTTGATGGCAAAATAGCCGGCTTTGTCCTCCGTCGGGTAGTCTTCCACGTAGCGGCTGTCGGCAAAGATCAGCAGGTTTTTGCCCGACATGGCTTTGGCTTCCATAGCGGTCAGCGCCCGGAGTTCCTCCACCAGTTGGCTGCGCTTCTGGCTCTGAGCGGCTACGACCTCCTGCGAGGTTTCTTCCCCTGCCTTTTTCAGGTTGACGGATTCGATCTGCTCGATCTTCATCTTGACCAGTTCGGAAAAGGACGGAATCGGCTCGTCGCTGCGCCGGCGGTAGCTCGACAGGATGGAGGCGGCCAGCTCGTTCATCTCGTGCAGCATCTTTTTGGATGATTTATCGAAGGAGATGCGCTTGCCGCCGTTGCCCGTCTGGCTGTCGATATACGTATCGATGGTTTGAGTCAGCCTGTCCGTAAGGGCCTGGCGCTCTTTGTCGCTTATCGGCCGAAAATAGGTGACTTCTATGTCGTACTTCTTGGAGGCGCGCAGCTTGTAGTTTGCCAGCACGTTGAAGCTGGTCGCTCCGCTTTTGTCTTTGGGCCGTTTCCAGTCGGCGGAAGCCAGAGCGTCTCGCTTTTCTTTGCCTTTAGGCGAGAAAATCCGCACCTCGACGATGTCGATATCCGCCGTGACTGGCCCGGTGAATACGATGGGCGTTTCTGCCGGCAGGGGCTGATTCTCGCCGAACCGGGCTTTTTCGTAATCGAAGTTGACGGTGGCGTACTGGGCGGGTAGCGTTGTGGTAAAAATTGTAAGCAGTAGGAGTGTAAAGTAAACGATTCTCATTGTGATCAGATATTTAGGTTGAGCAATTGCAGACAGCCGTCCAATGTTCGAACCTCATTTTTGGCGAAGTGTTCAAAATTTCCGGTTTTTCCGGGTTGGCGGGACATTTGGTGGCGGAGCAATTTTTTGACGGGAGGACGAGCTGTTGGCCACAACCGGCGGGGAAAGGAGGGGGGAAGGAGGGAAGGAATTGGGCCGGTGGAATTGGGCCATCCGGAGGGGGCGAACCCGTCGGTCGGGTTTTCTGAAAGTGGGTTATTTGGTTATTGCTGGAAAGTTCGCTGATAGGCTGTTCAACAACTTTGTGAATCCGAATTTCAAACCACTGGGAGCACAGAGATACTGTCTTTCTCTGCGCTCCTCCGCGCCCCCTGCGGTTAACAGCGCAGTGGTTTGAACACGCCCAAAGACAGGCCAATACTGCCCGTTGTGCCGCATCAGCCCCTCTTCCCATCTCTGGTCAACCTGCGGGCCATACTTACACCGCAACTTCAGGCATTTATTCTCCTGCCGGTGGTGTATTAAATCCGTTGAACTTTCGGTGCAAATGGAGAGCGGACCTACAGGTCCGCTGAATGGATCAACGGATTTAATACACTACCCTCCTGCCTTTCCCGTAGCCAGCCTGCCTCCCAGCCATCCCATCGGGATATAGGCCCCGACGAGGTCCAAAACGGCAAACCAGGTGGGAGAAGGAAGCATAAACACATTGGCGATGCCGCCCAACAGGAAAAAGGCGCCAATGCCCAGGGCGAATTTCATCTTGTGGGTGGCAGCAATCAGCGCGGCGACAAATGCGCCGGCAAGCGTGCCCAGGGCATGAGCCAGGAAGGGAAAAAGGAAATGCTTCGGCTCAAACAGGTGCATGGAGGCTTTCAGGCTTTCCATATTCGTCACATCTACGCCCTCCGGGGGTGGGATAATGGAACCGCTTATCATAATTAGCCCCATGTTCACGATGCTTCCGAGGACGACGCCGGCAACGACTGCCAGGATGTTCTTGAGGATCGGGTTCATTGGTATTTATTTTGGGCCATTGGGCCGGTTTGTAATAACGCAAAATAATGATATTTTTTGATAAAATAAATATATTGGTGATTTTTTTAGTCGCTACTTATCGCACCAGCGTTACATCTCCTTCCCGGAATACTTCAAGCCTTTGCCCGCAGGCCATTACAGCTGCTTTTACAAACCAGGTATAAACGCCCGGGCCGAGCGCCCTGCCTCCGGTAGTTCCATCCCAGCGTTTCTTCCAGTCGCCCGAATGGTACAGGAGGGTGCCCCAGCGGCTGAAAACCTGGAAATCCAGGCTGAGGATTTGCACGTCAGGGTTGGCATAAAGGCCAAAAAGGTCGTTGATCCCATCATCGTTGGGCGAGAAGGCGTTGGGGATGTAGAAAAGCCGGCCTTCCTCCACGCGGGCAGCCGCTACCTGAATGGTTTCCCCAAACTGTTCGCAACCATTATCGGCCGTAAGCGTGTAGGTGCCGGGGGTTTCCACTTCGCGGCTCAGCGCAGGGATGCCATCACTCCAGCTGTATTCCAACCCGTTCTCGCCGCCGGATAGGACTTCTGCTTCGATGAAGGCAACCGGCTCTTCGCAGGTGATGGAATCCGGTATAATAATTATCTGGAGTTGCCCGGTAGAAGGCACCTGCACCTCGGTGCCAACTTCACACCCTCTGCCGTCTCTGGCATGCAGGATGTACTGCCCGCCCTCCAGCCCGGGGAAGGCCGGCGACTCCGAGAACGGCCCATCGTTCAACGCATAAGAATAAGGCGGAACGGTGCCGGCGCTGATGCTGGCAGCCAGCGCTCCGGATGGCGGCCCGGGGCAATCCTGCTGCACTTCCACTTCCACAACGGGCAAGGGAAATGCCTCAACCCGGGCATAGGCCACGGAATCGCAGCCCTGCTGATTGGCCAGGACGACGGTAGCCTCTTCCCCCACTGCCAGAGATATTCCATGAAAATCAACCGCATCTCCCGGGCAGGCAAAAAACAATTTCCGAACGGTGTCGGCCGGCAGTTCGGCGACGGTCAATTGAATGACGGAATCGCAGCCTCCGGAAGCAGGGAAGGTAAACGTATACTGGCCGGGCTCCAGGGGCATGCCGTTAAAGTCAGCCGGCTCTCCCTCGCAGGCGGTAATCTCCAGCGCCTCCAGATAAGTGGGCAGCTCCTGCACGTTGACAACAACGGTAGAGTCGCAGCCTTCATGACTCACCAGGTGAAAGGCCATGCTTTCGCCCGCGCCGATGGACTGCCCGTTGTATTCGACAAACTCATCCGGGCAAACCTGAAATTGCAGAGTATCCTGAGTTGGAGAACAGGTAAGCCCTACCAGCCAGTCGAGGGTTATGATGGCGTCGCATCCTTCCAAAGTAGTGTCCACCTGCACCCAGGCGGCTTCCAGGTTGAAAGGCAGTGCCGCCGTATCCAGAAGGACGGAATAATCCTGGCCGGCGGGCAGGTCCTGAAAAACATATCCTCCCTGGGCATTGGAAGCCAGGGTTTGCTGCAACACGCTACCCTGCCACAATTGCAACCCCACACCGCTGATCAGCGTATCAGCCGGGTCGATCACCCCGTTCTGGTTGACGTCGAAGTAGGCCTGCCCGCCGATGTGCCCGATGCCGTCATACAGGCTGGCCTGCAGGGGCTCGGATTGGGCGGTACACCCGTTGCTGTCCACCATTTCCAGGGAATAAACGCCGTTTTCCCCCACGGCCAGCTCTGGAATGGTGCCGGCCGGAGGCGCGACGGGGCCGCCGTTGAAATACCACTGGTAGCTCACAACGCCGGGAACGGGCGGCAGGCATAAGGTGTCGGGCCGGCAGCGGTTGTAACAGCCATTGGGAATGAGCCGGATATCCGGCCCCGCCAAAATGGCGAGCGTGTCGCTTTTTATTTCACACCCGAATGGATTGATGGCAGTAACGTAATACCGGCCCCCTTCGTCGGCAGTGGCGGCCGGCCCTTCTTCCCCGTTGCTCCACAAGTAAGTGACGCCAGGCAGGGACGACTCCACGGAAAGCACAGTAGAAGGCCCGCGGCAAAGGGGCGGCGGCATGCTGCTGCTGACCGCCGGCCTGTCGGGCAATGGATGGACGATGACGATGAAGGGGCCGATAAGGGCGCTGCACCCCGTGTTTTCGTCCGTAGCCGTTAGCGAAATCTCATGCGTTCCTTCCGCCAGCAGGTTGCCCTTCTCGTCCGAAAATTCGATCTGGGAGGTTGCCGCACCGGTTTCCCACTGGTAAGCATAGCCGGTTTCCTGCAGGACTTCCAGGTAGACGTCCTCTCCATAACAGGTTTCGTAAATTCCGTAATGGTAACGGGCCGCCTGCCCATAATCGTCGTACGTTATGGCGCGGATAGCGCCTTTGGGCGCAGGGATAAAATCCAGCGCTACCCCTTCCGGTTTGTAGCGGCAGCCCTGCGCATCGGTGACCGTCAGTTGGTAATAGCCGGATTCAACAGCAGTCGTTAGGGCAGTGCTGTCCCCGTTGTTCCACGCCCAGCGGATGCCACCGGGCGGGGCGGCCAGCGTGAGGGTGTCGCCCTCGCATCGGGGCGGCAGGGGATTGATATCGATCTCTCCGCTCAGGGTGTTGGTTTCAATATCGACGAAGCGGGAGAAGGTGGCTGTGCATCCCCGAAGGCTGCCGGCTGTTAGCGTTACCTCGTAGGCACCTGCCTGGGCGTAACGGTGGTAGGGGTTGGGTAGAATGGAACTGTTGGCGGGCCCGCCGGCCGGGTCGCCGAAGTCCCACTGGAAGGCCCAGGCACCCGGGGCCTGAGTAGTGAAGGCTGTTGCCGCACCGGCGCAGGCCGAAGCGGGTTCCGCAAAAAAGGCATCGGGTGCCGCTTCGACGATGATGGTTCGGGCAATGCTGGAGGCGCAGCCGCCGGCGTCGGTCACGGTAAGGCGAACGACATAATTGCCCGGGCCGGAAAAACGATGCTGCGGGTTGGGAAGGCCAGAAGTATTAGAAGTTCCGCTGGCAGGGTCGCCGAAGTCCCACGCCCAGGCAGCAATGGAGGTGAACGGCAGGTGAGTGGACAAGTCCTGAAACGGGGTATCGTCGCCCGCACAGGCAGGCAGGGCCGAAAAGGCGGCCGCCAGGCGCACCTCCACAGTCCTGGCCATACGGCAGTCAATCGTTTCGCCGGAAACAGCATCTTCAAAAGAAGCGCTGTGTACGGCCCGGTAAAAACCGGCTTCTTCGAGGATGAAGGTAGGGTTGGCTTCCGCAGAAACAGCCACTACGCTGCCGTCGGGGCCGGTGATGCTCCAGGACAACGATCCGGGGATATGGCCGGACACCAGGCTCTGGAAAGCGTATTCCTGGCAACTGCCGCCGGGTTGAACGGCGAAGTCAAAATCATCGGACAGGCAGACAGGGGGCGGGGTGGGGGATCCGCCCGATCCGCAGTCTATCCGGATTTGAATGACGTTGGAAGAAAGGGTACACCCATTCTGGTCGGTGATCTCCACCCGGTAATCCCCCGGGCTGGTGGCCAGGTATTCCGGTTGCCCGCCGCCTGTTGGCGCGCCATTGCGGTACCACCGATATTGATAACCTGCCGAAGTGCTGGTGGCATAAAGGGGGGCGTTGACGTCCCCGCAGAACCGCCAGCTGCCGGGCGTGGAGATGCTGATCGAGGATTCCGGGTACGGTTCGATGTAGAACGATGCTTTTCCCTGGCAGCCGTTGTCGTTGGTTACTTCTACATAATACCTGCCTGCGGAGAGGCCGGGTGCCGGAGCGCTGGACACCAGGCTGCCCCCGCTGTCATGCCATCGGTAGGCCAGATAGCTTTGGCTGGTTTGAACGACCGTCTGTTCGCCGGGGCAGAGCGCGGGGGGATGGATCACGATGGGGACAGGCGGCGCGTTCACCTGTACCGTAAGACTTGCGTTTTGCCCGCAGGCGCTGGCCTGGATTTCTGCCGGGCCGGGCTGGTGCCAGAGGATGGAAACTTCGTTTTCGTCCAACCCGGAGACAATAGTCCCGGCCGAAGGCGGCGAAATCGTCCATTGATAAGGGATGTTGCCGGTGCCGGTGATCTGGTAGAGGATGATGTCTTCCTGGCAGGCCTCGGCAGGCCCTTCGATGGCAAGAGCCCCCAGTGCGTTGATGTCGAGCTGCTGCGGCAGGGAAGGGCAGGGCAAGCCATTGGTTGGAATTTGCCGGAGGGTAAGGCCGTAGGGCGGGCTGTCCGCCCAGCGGATATTGACGGTTTTGCCCTCCAGGATGGTGTCCTGTCCGCCGTTGGCTACCTGCCATTCGAAGCGCACGTTTTCCAGGCTGCTGGCGGCCCGGTAGGAATGTACGCTGCCCGGGCATATCGTAGCGTCCCCAATGATGGAGTCGGGGGGCGGTAGCCGGCGTTCGACGCTAACGATCTTTTCCCGGGCATCGTTGCAGTGCGAGCCGGCTGCGGCAGGGCGGGCCTTCAGCCGGTAGTAGCCTCCGGGATACGGCCAGGCGATTGCCGGCATGGCTTGAGGGCCGGCAGAAGCCCAGAGTTGCTCTCCTTCCAGTGTTTCGATGGACCAGTAGCAAGGCAGGGGTTCGTCGTCCAGCAGGCTGATGGCAGCGTATACGGCTTCTTCGCCAGGGCAGGTTTCCGGCGGCCCCTCCAGGTAGAACTCCGGGCGGATGTTGACCGCCAGGGAATCCGAGCCGCCGCAACCGAGGTAGCAGTTGTCGTAAAATGCCGTTACCCACTGCGGCCGGTCGAAAGGGGCTTCTGTGCTCCATAGCACGGTAATTTCGGGGCTGCCCTGCCCCTGCTCAATGAAGCCGCCGGCAGAGGTGGACCATTGGAATTCCGTGCCCTCATATCCGGGCAGGGTATAGGTGGCTCGTTCGCCCCGGCAGGCCAGCGCCGGGCCCCTGATCTCCGCCGCTTCCGAAATAATAGGTATTACCAGGACGGCCGGCGCCGGGCAGCCTTCGGTCCCGCAGCCTTCCGTCAGCAATTCGACCTGGCCCTCTGGCCCTTCTTCCCAGTTGACGGTAATGAAGTTGTCCGCCGCCCCGCCCCCCTCTACGATTGAGCCGTTGTCGCTGACAGACCATATATAGGCGCTGCATCCGGCGGCCGTGTGGTAGGTGCTCAGCGTATTTTCGCAAACCGTGCCGATGCAATCGACCACCGGGCTTTGAACGGGGAGGACTTCCACGGTGAGCGTATCGGCGTCGTTGCAGTTGCAGTTGGTAAAAGCCGTCAGGGTGATGTCGTAGACGCCGGCTGCCGGGAACGTGTATTCCAGGGTTTCGGTATTGGAGGTGGCTCCATTGCCGAGGTTCCACGCCAGGCTGTCGGCCTCCTCGCCGCCGTATTGCAGATAGAGCGGCTGCCCGGCGCAGAGCCGCACCGTGTCCTGCTCCGCCGCCGGGATGCTGGCGATGGCAGCCCCCGGCAGGCCCTGCACTTCCACGCAATAGTTGATGGGGGTATTGCAGACGAGCGGGCCGTCCTCCACCCGGGCGTTGATATAAATCAGGTAAGGGCCCGGCGCTGCCCAGGACACTTCGAACTGCTCGTCGGTCACATAGTTGGGGAAAACAGCGCCCTGCCCGGCGTAGCCGAAAATGCTGAAGTTGCGGTTCAGCAGGTCGCCCGGGGTATAGTAATAGGTAATCGTCGACTCCAGGCAGGCCTGTTCGCAGAGCCGCAGCTCGTCGTCGACGTAGACGAGTTCCGTTTCCCCGCAGTCATTGCCGGAACTCAACAGCGAATCCTTGAAGATTTGCTCCACGCAGAAGGTGCTGTCCATAGCCAGCCCCATCCCATTGGTGATGGTGAGGCTGTAACAACCCGGCTGGCAGATCAGGATGTTGTCGGCGTTTGATCCGTTGCTCCACGTGTAGGTGTAAGAGCCGGGATAGAAATTCACGGGTTCGGCGATAGCCTCATAGCAATCCGACCCGCAGGGGGCGGAGAAGGAATAGAAGCGGATGTAAGGCTCCTGGGCAATAGCGGCCGGCGTGAGGCTGCCGCTTAGCGCGGCCAGCAAGGCGAGGCGGGGAAGCAGGGTCTTCATAACGGAGTTTTTCCGGAAGAAGATAAGGAGAATGGAGGAGGGGTGGGTGGGGTTTATTTTGAAAAGTCAGGTTTCTGAGGGGTAATCCTACTGTTAATCCTGCCTATCCTTCCTTTTCAATCTGCTTTTGTGTATTGTGTAAATCAATACTTAGGGGCCGGAGAAAAATAAGTTCCTCATTTCAGGCGAGCTGTTTTTTCGCCAGGCAAGGCGCAGGGAGGGCGCATAGCGGCGCTACGCAACCGATCCTGTAACGCAGCCTGGCGGAAAAACCTGCCTGCCAGCGAGCTGGCGAGCAGGGAGCCGTATCAAATGGGGAAGTTATTCTTCTCCGGACCCTTATGGTTCACGCAAGTCTGGAGACTTGCCAATTATGCCGCATCGTCCTTCCTGCGAATTCCACAGGGCAGGCTGTTCAAAATAGTGGATAAAACTTCCCCACGTTTTTGAATGCCTTGCCTCGCCTCTCTTTTAAAGTTCAAGAGCCAAGTTCAAGTTCAAGTCCAAGAATGGCACCGCTCTGAATTTGGCCTTGATACTTGCACTTGAACTTGAATTGGTTTTCTGCCCATTTAAGTAATAACGGCACGTCCGGTGTCACCGCATCAACACCACATCGCCCTCCTTATAAATATCCACCTCCTGGCCACAAACGCGCATCCGCCCCTTCACGTACCATACATACACGCCGGTACTCTGCCGGTTGCCCTGCACGGTGCCGTCCCAGCCCGCCGAGAAATCATCCGTGCTGAACAGCTCGGCGCCCCAGCGGTTGAAGACGCGGAAGTCGTACTCCAGAAATTCCGCGTCGGAAGCGGCAGCGGGCAGGAAGGCGTCGTTCCTGCCGTCCTCGTTGGGGGAGAAGGCGTTGGGTACGTAGAGCATCTGATCCGCCCGCAGGGCCGGCGCGGGTACGAGAATTTGCTGCCCGATGATCTGGCAGCTATTGCTCACCCGCAGCGAGTAGAGGCCCGCGCTGTCCACCGCCAGGCCGGGGTCGGTACTGCCGTCGCCCCACAGGATTTCCAGCGCGCCGTCGTCGCCGGAGAGGATGGCGACGGTGAGGGTGGCCGTCGGCTTGTCGCAGGAGAGGGAGTCCTGCAGCACTTCGAAAACCAGCGGGGCCGGCTCTTTCACCTGAACCGGAACGGAAGCCGTGCAGCCCCGGCCGTCCTGCACGAACAGGTTGTAGGCACCGCTCTCCAGCCCGTCGAAGAGCGGATTGTCGGAGTAGCTGCTGCCGTCGAGGGAGAAGCGGTAGGGCGGCAGCGTCTCCTGGGTTACGCTGCCGATGATGGCGCCGATGCTGGCATCCGGGCAGTCCTCTTCCACTACGGCTTCCAGGGCGGGTTCGGGGTAGGCCTGCACCAGGACGTGGACTACCGAGTCGCAGCCAAACTGGCTGATGAGCGTGATCGTCCGCTCGTCGCCGGGGGCGAGGGCCTCGCCCTGGTAGGTGACGGTACTGTCCGGACAAGCTTCCAGCACCAGCTCGGTTTGTTCTTCCGGGTACCGGGTGACCTGCACGGCCAGGACCGAGTCGCAGCCGCTCTGGGTGGCCAGCACCAGCTCGGTGCTGCCCACCGGCAGCATCATGCCTGCGAAAAAGACACTGTCCTGGCAGGTGGATAGCTCCACGTCCTGGCGATAGGTGGGCAGTTCTGCCACTTCTACCCGCACCAGGGAGTCGCAGCCAAACTGGTTGGTGAACGAGAAGTCCTGCGCCTCTCCGGCGGGGATGGGCGTACCGTCGTAGTCTGCCGTTTCGCCGGGGCAGGCGGCCAGTTGTATGAGCGTTTCATCAGTTGGCAGCGCCGTGACGGTGACGGTGACGGTAGAATCGCAACCGGCGGCATTGGTGAAGATAAAATCCTGCTGCTGGCCCGGGCTGAGTGGCGTGCCCTCGTATTCGACGGTGGCGCCGGGGCAGGCGCTGAGTTCCAGGCTGGAGCTGGTAGGCTGGAGCACGGCGACCGTAACGGTGACGGTAGAATCGCAGCCGGCAGCGTTGGTGAAGGTGAAGTCCTGCTGCTGGCCTGGATTGAGCGCCGTACCGTTGTAATCTGCCGTGGTGCCCTGGCAGGCACTGAGTTCGACACTGGAACTGCTGGGCAACAGCTCCGCCACGGTCACGGTCACGGTAGAATCACAGCCGGCGGCGTTGGTGAAAGTGAAATCCCGCACCTGGCCGGGGCTGAGCTGGGCCGTGTCGTAAGGCACTGTACTCCCGGTACAGGCGCTGAGTTCCACTGTGGAGCTGGTCGGCAGCAGTTCCAGCACGGTGACGATGACGGTAGAATCGCAGCCCACGGCATTGGTGAAGTTAAAGGCCCGCACCTGGTTGGGGTTGAGCTGTACCCCGTTGTACTCGACGGTGCTTCCGGTGCAGGCGCTTAGTTCCAGGCTGGAGTCAGAAGGTTGGAGGATGATGATGTTTACTTCTTCCAGCGAGTCGCAACCGGAGGAGGTAGTGTAGGCAGCTACAAAACTGGTATCGCTGGTGAAGGGTATGCCGGCATAATTGATCGACTCGCAGCCGCTCAGGGTCACTTCCGTCATGATCACCGGGCAGTCTTCCAGCAGCCAGTTGATAATAACGGTTGTGCCACAGCCGGTGAAAGAAGTGTCTACCGAATTGACCAAAAGCCCCAGCGGGCTGGTGCTGTTGGTATCCAGGCGGACGGTATAAGCGTCGGCGGCTATATTGGGAAAGGCGTAGGTGCCGTCGGGACCGGAGGCGGTGCTGCCCACCACGGTGCCGTTTTGCAGCAATTCCAGCGCGGCGCCGCTGTAGGTGGTGTCGGCGGCGTCAATTATGCCATTATCATTAACATCCACATACACCTCGCCCAGGATGGTGCCGACGCCGTCGAACATGTCCAGGACGAGCGGGCCGGAGTTGAGGGTGCAGCCGTCCGAATTGGTCATTTCTACATAATACTCGCCGCTCTGGTCGGCAACCAGTTCGGGCATGCCCGTCTGTAGCGGCCCCAGGGGGCTGCCGTTGAAGTACCACTGGTAGCTGACGATGCCGGGAATCTCCGGCAGGCAGAGCGTATCGGGCCGGCAGCGGCTGTAGCAACCGCTGGGGACGAGGGAAATATTGGGGCCGGCGGTGATCTCCAGCCGGTTGCTCTCTGCTTCGCAGCCGAATGCGTTGACGGCAGTGGCGAAATACTCGCCCGCCTGGCTGGCGGTCATCGTGGGCCCTTCCAGGCCGTTGTTCCAGCGGTAAGTGATGGCGGGGTCCGGGCTGGTGACGCTGAACGTAACCGGGGTGCTTTCGCAGTTGGGGCCGGCAGGGCTGTCGGTGATCTGCACCTGGGCGGGCAGGGGGTGTACTTCAACGACAAACGGCCCTACCGTATCCGGGCAGCCGGTGGTATTGTTGGTTACTGCGACGAAAATCTCATGGGTGCCGACGGGCAGCAGGCTGTTGCGGTCTTCGCTGAACTCGATCTGGGTGCCGGTAGTGCCGTTGCTCCAGGTATAAGAATACTGGGGGTTGGCGATGACCTCCAGGAAAATGTCCGTCCCGAAGCAGGCCTGATAGCCGTCATAGGCATAACCGATGGGCTGGCCGAATTCGTCGTATTCAACGCCGCGGATGGTGGCGTCCGGCGCGGGCAGCACTTCGATGTCCATAGGTGCCGGCTCGTAGGCACAGCCGAGATCGTCGGTGACGGTGAGGCTGTAGATGCCGGTTTCGAACACCTGGATGGAGGCCGTCGTGTCGCCGGTCGACCAAAGCCAGGCGATGCCGCCGGCCGGGGCGCTTAGCACCGTAGTGTCGCCCTCGCAGAGCGGAGAGGGGACGGAGGCGGTTATGTCTCCGCTCAGGGCATTGGGCTCGACGGTAATATCCCGGCTGAAAGTATTCTCACAGCCATAAATACTCCGGGCGGCGAGGGTGACGGTATAGGTGCCGGGGCTGTCGTAGCGGTGATAAGGCGCCATCAGCTCTGAGCTGTTGGCTTCCCCGCTGGCCGGGTCGCCGAAGTCCCATTCGACATGCACGACCTCCGGCCCCACGTCGGCAGTAAACGGCAGGGCGGTGGCTTCGCAGGAAATGCCCGGCTCTGCAAAGCTCACGGCCGGCGGGCCAAACACTTCTATCTCCTTGGTAATGCTGGCGGTGCAGCCTTCCGAGCTGGTGACTTCCAGGCTTACCATATACAACCCAGGGGCATCAAAAACATGCATGGGATTGGCCGTAGTGGCGATATTGGCGGCGCCGCTGGCCGGGTCGCCAAAGTCCCATGCCCAGGCGGTGATGGAGGTAGACGGCAGGAAGGTGGACAGGTCGGTAAACGGCACAGCTACACCGGCACAGGCTGTATCGGCGCTGAAGTTGGCCGCCAGGACGACGGAGTCTACCTTCAGGATGCCGCAGATGGCGGTGGAACCCGGATTGCCCGGGTCGTCAAATTCGGCAGCCATCAGGATGCGGTAGTAACCCGGCCCGGAAAAGTCGTGAGAGGGGTTGTCGAGGTTGGAAATATTATTTGCCCCGCTGGCCGGGTCGTCGAAGAACCAGGAGGTCGTCCCCGGAATATAACCGGAGGACGTATTTTGATAATCGTGAATATCGCAGGCCGCAGTAGGCAGGATGTTGAAATCCAGGTTGACCAGGAATGGGCAGCCGCCGCCGGGCCCGCCGCCGCCGCTGCAATCCTCGATGACGGCGATGCTGTTGGATCGGAAGGTGCAGCCATTGACATCGGTGATCTCCACGTAATATACCCCGGTTGCCGTGGCGGTGTACTGCGGCGCATCCGCCCCTGCCGGATTGCCGTCCTGATACCATTGGTAGTTGTAGCCCGCATCCGTATTGAGGGCAAAGAGGCGGGTAAGTGGCGCGACATTGCAAAAGACGTTCGGGTCGGGCGTCGAAATGGAAATATCGGATTCGGGATAAGGCATGATGCGGAAGGTGGTGTCTCCGGTGCAGCCGTTGGCGTCGGTGGCGATGAGGCGGTAAGTTCCCGGCCCGAGGAAAGGGTCGGGGTTGGAGGACAGGAGGTTCCCGTCTTTGTCCCGCCACTCGTAGCTGCTGAATGCCGCCGTGGTTTGCACCTGCGTGGTTTCATTGGGGCAAAGGGCGGGCGGGTGCTGCACTGCCGGCTCCGGCAGGCCGTGGACCTGCACATTGATGTCGGCAGATTGCCCGCAGCTCTGTACGGTAACCGTTGCCGGGCCGACATGGTGCCAGAGGATTTCCACCGTTGCTTCGTCGTCTTCTCCGGTGATCGTCCCGGCGCCGGCGGGGCTGATGGCCCAGGCGTATTCCAGCCCGGTGTAGGCGTCGGTGGAGAAGGTAGAAAGGCCCTCATCGCAGGCGTCGGTTGGCCCGCTGAGGGTGAGGGTGGGGATGGTGCCCAGTATCTGAGTGAAAGGTTCCGATTCGCAGTCCAGCCCGTCGATCTGTGTCACAGTCAACTCAAAGGGCGGCGTGGCGCCGAAGCTCACGTTGATCCTGCGGCCTTCCCGCACGGTGGCCGTGCCTCCGTCGATGACCTCCCAGCGGAAGCGGGCGTTGGCCAGGGGCGACTGGGCTTCGTAGGTGTAAACCTGCCCCGGGCAGATGAGCGAATCGCCGAGGATGGCATCCACCGGCGGCGGCGGGGCCGTTACGGCGACGATGGTAATATGCTGCGGCGTGCAGTAATCGCCGGGATTCTCCGGTTCGGCGATCAGGCGGTAGGCGCCGGCGGGGATGCTCCAGTCCACCGTGGGCGTGGCGGTGGGGGCGGCGGACGTCCACGCCACGCTGCCATCGGGGGCTATCACTGTCCAGTTGCAGCTTACCGGCGCGTTGCCGGGGATGCTGCGGGTGCTGTAGGCGCTGCTCTGCCCCTGGCAGTTCTCGATGGGCCCGCTGACGGTGAAGGCGGGGTTGATGTCTACCTCCAGGGTGTCGCCGCCGCCGCAGCCCAGGTAGCAGTTGTCGAAGGAAACGGCCACCCACTGTTGCTCATTGGGCAGGAAGCCGTCGAACCATTCTACCACGATCTCGTTGGTGCCCTGCCCGGAGACGATGGTTCCGAAATTGGAAACGGACCAGTCGAAGGACGTGCCGCCGTAAGGCGTGATGCTGTAGGCGCTGATGTCGCCCCGGCAAACGTTGGCCGGCCCGTCGATGGCGGCGTCTTCGGAGAGGATGGGCACCCGGATGAAGGAGGGTTGCAGGCAGGTGTTGAGGGAAGGGCAGTCCTCCACCGTCAGTTCGATGATGCCTTCCGGCCCGGCGCCCCAGTCGACGGAAACGAAATCGTCATTCGGCCCGCCGCCGTCGACGACCGTGCCGTTGCCGCTGACCGTCCAGAGGTAGGTGCCGCAACTGGCCTGGGCGGTATAGGTGCCCAGGGTATTTTCGCAGATGGTGCCCACGCAGTCGACCAGGGGGCTTTCGCCGGCTTCCACGACGACGGTGAGGGTGGCGGCGTCCGAACACAGGCAGGCGTTGTAGGCGGTGAGTTCTACCGTAAACGTGCCGGGGTTGTTATAAATGGCGGCACCGTTGGTGTTGGTTGAAGTGGTGCCATTGCCGAAATTCCAGCTGAAGGTTTCGGCATACTGGCTGGTATTCTGGAAAAGGACTTCCTGGCCCTGGCAAACAAAAACGGTATCATTTACGGCGGCGGGGGTGGTGGTAAAGCCGGCGATAGGATCGTCTAGTATCTCGACACATTTGGTGATTGTGAGGGGGTCTCCGCAAAAATTATAGAAGAAGACGAAAGTAACCGTTCCTGCTCCCGGGGTTCCCCATTCGACGGTCAACTGGTCGAAGTTTTGCGATATGATCTGGCCGCCGGTTACGGTGAAATCGAAATTGGTTGTTGGGATGCCGCCGGCAAAATATTCTATGCTGTACGTCACCCGGCTGTTGGCACAGACCACGTCGCAGGCTTGCGAAATGCTGTCCTGCCCCGGGCTGTTCGCGGCCGGGCAGACGGCGGCGGCATCGGAATACACCTCGGCGTAGAAGAAATCCTGATTGACCTGAATGAAGATGGAGTCGGCAAAGGTTGTCCCGTTGATGCTGTAAGCCAGGAGGTTGAGCTGGTACTGGCCGGGGCCGGGAGGGCAGATCGTTATTGTCGGCTCGTTGGAGAGGATGGTGTTCGGTTCTTGCGGAAAATACCAGAAGAACTCAACGAAGAGGCTGTCCATGGGGGAAATCGAATAGGTGCCGCAATTGCCGAGGCAGAGTAACTGAGGCCCGGTGATCTGGTAATCGTCCTGGGCTTGTCCTTTGGGCAGCAGCGCAAGGGTACACGCGAATAAAAAGATCAGTCTTGGGATAAGCAGTTGATACATGTTTAGGGATTGAGAGGCGGGAGGGGGCGGTTGTTGGTTGTCAGTTGTTAGTTGTCAGTTGTTAGTTGTTGGTTGCACAACGAACAACAGTGAACGAAAAACAAACAACTCAACCAGCGCCCACCTTGCCGGTGAAACAATGGAAACTCAAAGGAACAACAGTAAGAAAGGGTTTCGAGCCATAGACACCCGGAGCGTGAAATTCGCTGCCTGTTTACCAGCACTTGTCCCTTCAATACCCTTATTTGTCCGATATACTGTCATCTGAATTGCCAAAGTAGTGAGGGAACGGCCTGCTCGTGCCGCGATCATCCTGATCGCAAGTGCCATAATTTATTTATGCCTTGCGATCAGGATGATCGCGGCACGAATAAACTGAGTTGGAATTGGAGGGTAGAGCTTGTTTGCCCCTACCGCATCAACACCACATCCCCTTCCAGAAAATAATCCCGTTCCTGCCCGCAGGCGCGAATCCTGCTTTGGATGTACCAGGCATAGACGCCGGCATTCAGCCTCCTGCCCCCGACGGCCCCGTCCCAGCCCTCCGAAGGGTTCTGGGTACTGAAAAGCTCGCCTCCCCAGCGGCTGAAAACTTTGAATTCGTAATCCACGACCTCAGTATCTGCGGCAAAGGCAGGCAGGAAACGGTCGTTATTGCCGTCTCCATTGGGAGAGAAGGCATTGGGGACATAAATCAACGCCCCTTCTTTCGGGACAGGCGGAGGAACGCGAATTTCTTCAGTAGCCTCCTGGCAGGAGTTACTGACCTGTAAGGAATAAATGCCGGCACTGTTCACCTGCCGGCTGAATCCGGAGCTGCCATCCTCCCACCGGTAGAGCAGGCTGCCGTCGTCACCCGAAAGGATTCTGGCAATTAAGGTGGCAACGGGATTATCGCAGGCCATAGAGTCCAGGACAAGCTCGAAAAGCAACGGAGCGGCCTCCATTACTTCTACTTCCACAGCGGCGGTACATCCGTTCCCGTCCTGGGCCAGCAGGGTATAGAAACCGGCCTCCAGCCCTTCAAAAACGGGGCTGTCCGTATGGGGTGACCCATTGAGGGAGAATAGGTATGGCGGCTCGGTTGCCAGCGCGATCAGAGCGGCGATACTTCCGGAAGCAGTGTCCGGGCAGCCATCTGTTGTTATGGCCTCCAATCCGGGCGTTGGCAGAGCTTGTACGACAGCGTGAACGATGGAATCGCACCCATATTGGTTGGCCAGGGCCACCGTCGCCTCTTCCCCGGTTGCCAGTTCCAGCCCTTGAAAGGAGGCGGTTTCACCCGGGCAGGCTTCCAGTACTACTTCCGTTTGGTCCTCCGGGTACCGGATAACCTGGACGGAAATGATCGAATCACAGCCTGCGGCATTGGTGAAGTTAAAAGCCCGCACCTGATTGGGGCTGAGTTGTACCCCGTTGTACTCGACAGTGGTTCCGGTACAATCCCTTTTGTTGAAGCTCTTTGGTGATGTATTGATGAGTTAGCGATAATTGGTGCCGATAAAAATACACAATGTTGCCATAAAAAGCGCTGCCAAAAAATTAAGGTGGGGTTTATCTGCCTGGCAGGCGGAAATAGTCCCTGGTATGGAGCCGTTTGTCCGATATACGGCCAGATGAATTGTCAAAGTGGCGGGAGAGTGTTAATTTGGGGCCTGCTCGTGCCGCGATCATCTTGCTTTGCCCGCAGGGGTAAAATCCAGGAGGAAAACAGTTGGCGCCCCAGCCAACTAAAAATTACTGCATTTGGGTACCCGTGCCTTTTCGAAAATGAAATTGGCACAACACAAAAAGGCTCAAGCACACGACGAAATAAGATTACAGCCTTGCGATCAGGATGATCGCGGCACGAATAAAACTAAACGAACCATGACCTACGATAACTTCACCACCAAAGCCCAGGAATCCATCCTCCAGGCCCAGCGCATCGCCGCCGGTCTCAACCAGCAACAGGTCGACACGCCGCACCTCATTCTCGGCATTATGCAGATCGAAGAACACGTCGCATCCTTCCTGCTCAGCAAGATGGACGTCAACATCGCCACGCTGAAGCTGCGCCTGAACGAGGCCATCAAAGGCTACCCCAAGGTGGAGGGCACCGAGAAACAATTCCTCACCAAGGAAGCCAACCAGTCCCTGGCCCGCGCCAAGAAGATGCTGCCAGACTTTGGCGACGAATACATCTCCATCGAGCTCATCCTGCTGGGCATCCTTGCCGGCAAGGACAAAGGGGGGCAAATCCTCCGGGAACTGGGCGCCACCGATGAGGGCCTGCGCGCCGCCATCGAAGAGCTGCGAAAGGGGCGCACCGTGACCGACCAGAACGCCGAGGAAAGCTACAACGCCCTCAATAAATTCGCCATCAACCTCAACGCCCGCGCCGAGAGCGGCAAGCTCGACCCCATCATCGGCCGGGACGAGGAGATCCGCCGCGTGCTGCACATCCTGAGCCGCCGCAAGAAAAACAACCCCATCCTGGTTGGCGAGGCGGGCGTGGGCAAGACGGCCATCGTGGAGGGCATCGCCTGGCGCATCGTCAAGGGCGACGTGCCGGAAAACCTGCGGGAGAAGAAAATCTATACCCTCGACATCGCCGGCCTCATCGCCGGCGCCAAGTTCAAGGGCGACTTCGAGGAGCGCCTCCGGGGCGTCATCAAGGAGGTGGCCAACTCGGGCGGCGAGGCCATCCTTTTCATCGACGAAATCCACACCCTCATCGGCGCCGGCGGCGGACAGGGTGGGGTAGATGCCGCCAACATCCTCAAGCCGGCCCTGGCCCGAGGCGAGCTGCGCACCATCGGCGCCACCACCCTGGATGAATACCAGAAGTATTTCGAAAAGGACAAAGCGCTGGTGCGCCGCTTCCAGACGGTGCTCATCGAAGAGCCCAGCGTGGAGGACACCATCTCCATCCTGCGCGGCCTGCAGGAGCGCTACGAGGTCTATCACAAAATAGAAATCCTGGACGGCGCCCTGATCGCCGCCGCCGAGCTGTCTCACCGCTACATCACCGACCGCTACCTGCCCGACAAGGCCATCGACCTCATCGACGAGGCGGCTGCCAAGCTGCGCCTGGAGCTGGATTCCGTGCCCGAACTGGTAGACGAATGGGACCGCCGGGTGCGCCAGCTGGAGATCGAACGGGAAGCCCTCAAGCGGGAAGGGGACAAAAAAATGGTGGACGCCCTGAACGGCCAGATCGCCAACGCCCGCGAAAAGCGCGACTCCATCCGCGCTTCCTGGAAAAACGAAAAGGAAGTCGTCGACACCATCCAGGGCATCAAAAAGCGCATCGAAGAGCTGGAGCAGGAAGCCGCCAAGGCCGAGCGCAACAGCGATTTCGAGCTGGTAGCCAAAATCCGCTACGGCGAACTGCAGGAGCAGCAGGTATTGCTCAAAGCCGCCGAAGAAAAGCTGGCGCAGCTGCCCGAAGAAGAGCGCTATACCAACGACGAGGTGACCGCCGACGACATCGCCGGCGTCGTCTCCCGCTGGACGGGCATCCCGGTCAGCAAGATGATGCAAAGCGAAAAGGACAAGCTGCTCCGCCTGGAAGAAGAACTCCACAAGCGCCTCATCGGGCAGGACGAGGCCGTGCGCGCCGTGGCCGACGCCGTGCGCCGCAGCCGTGCCGGCTTGCAGGACAGCGACCGCCCCATCGGTTCCTTCATCTTCCTGGGGCCGACCGGCGTGGGCAAGACCGAGCTGGTAAAAGTACTACTACTGGTAGGGTGCTGTTCGACGACGAGAAGGCCATCACCCGCATCGACATGAGCGAGTACCAGGAGCGGCACAACGTCAGCCGCCTGGTGGGCGCCCCTCCGGGCTACGTGGGCTACGACGAGGGCGGCCAGCTGACCGAGGCGGTGCGCCGCCGCCCCTACTCCATCGTGCTGCTCGACGAGATCGAAAAGGCCCACCACGACACCTTCAACATCCTGCTCCAGGTGCTCGACGACGGCCGCCTGACCGATAACAAAGGCCGCGTAGCCAACTTCCGCAACACCATCATCATCATGACCTCCAACATGGGCGCGGAGACCATCCTGGAGAACTTCGAGGACCTGGACGTGCTGCCGGAAGACAAGCACCGGGAGATCATCGAGGCTACCAAAGACGAGGTGTTCGAACTGCTCAAAGAGAACCTGCGCCCCGAATTCCTCAACCGCATCGACGAGCAGATCATGTTCCTGCCGCTGACCCGGGAGGAGATCAAGCAGATCATGCGGCTTCTGCTCCGCAAGGTAGACAAGATGCTGGCCCGCCAGAGCCTCGTCCTCCGGCTGAGCCCCGCCGCCGAAGAACTGCTCGCCGACCTGGGCTACGACCCGCAGTTCGGCGCCCGGCCCATGAAGCGGGTGCTGCAGAAGGAGGTGATCAACGAGTTGTCCAAGCTGGTGCTGGCAGGTGCTTTCACCGCCGGCGACACCATTTACGTGGACGAGAAAGATGATGAACTGACGTTCTCGAAAGAACCGTTCAAGGGAGCGCCCGCGGCGCCGAAGAAGGAAAAGGCGCCGGCCAAACAAAAGGATACATCCAAAGAGAAGGAGGAGCAGAAAGCTAATGACGAGCGGAAGAAGCAGTTGGAAGAGCTGCAGAAGGCCACGAAGGATGTGGAGGATGCGGTGAAGGAGGTGAAGAAGAAAGAATAGGAAGCCAGCTGGGCGCGATTCCTTTTTGTACCCCTGGCTCGGTTTTAGGTTTTAGGCTATAGGTTTTAAGGGGCAACCCAGGCCTAATTGGGCACTCAACAGGTTCCTAACGTCCAAAACCTAATGCCTAAACCCTCCCAACACCGGAGGGGCACAATTTAGCATCGCGCCCAGCCAGCTGGGTAGATACGCCGCATAGCCTTTAGGCCGCATAGCCTGCCGGTACCTGCCGACAAAAAGAAAAGCACGCTATGCTTCTTCCGCAGGGCGGGGCAGTTTTTTTTCAAACCGACATTGTTGTTTTCGCGGGAGTTGCTTAAATTGGAGGGGCGGATCAGGGGAGGATGAGCGTTTGCAGGCGGTTATAATCGATTACAAACGGGTAAGGAGAGAGATTGAGGAAATATACGCACCACGGTTTATTGGAAACGCGTACTTCGCTTTTTTGTGTAGACGGAGGTGCGTTTGTACACAAGTTCGGCACAATTATAAGAAAGATAGTCAAAATGATAAATGTGGTTTTTGATACAAATATTTGGCTTTACCTAGCAAACGGCTTCGATGCTTTGTCGAAAAAGTTTCCGGAAGGTAGTCACCACATTGAATTGTTCAACGAAATAAAAAAGAAACAAGACGAAGGTGAAATAAAGCTCATTATTAATGATGTCATATTAATCGAATGGGAAAGAAATAAACATCATACTCAATCTCGAATAGAGAAGTTGAAGAGAAGAATTGAGGAAGTCGATAAAGATTTTAAAAAAATAAGAAATTACTATGATGCTGATGATGTAGAAGCACAAGAAAAACTAAACGACAGGGTGAAAGAGAAAATACAAACAGAAATTGAAGAAAATGAGAAGCACATAGAAATTGTTGAGAAGTTCTTGAAGGAGGAATGTCAAATTATAGAGATTTCAGATGAAGTGAAGAAGAGGGTTTGGGAACTTGCAATAAAGAAAGATGTACCATTTTTAAAGAACAAGAATAATATTGGTGATGCAACATTGTTTTTTAGCGCCATCGAATTCTTAGAAACAACTGATCCAATAATTGAAGGGACAATATTTATTTCAAATAATTCTGAAGATTTTTGTGAAGAAGGCAATAGGAATGAATTTCATCCAAAATTGATACAGCATATAAAAAACAGGACATTAAAGTATGCAAGAACTCTTCACCAAGGGATAAAGTTTAGTGAGGAAATGCAGGTTCAAATAGAAGAAATACAGAAAGAAATAGAAGAATTAGCTAGACAAGAAGCTTATCTCGAATCAATATCATTTTATTGCCAAAGCTTCTTTTGTGAAGGAAATGAGCACATTATTTCTTGGGGATATCTGGACAACAAAATAAAAATTCTAGATAAGTCATTTTTAGAGTACGACCCTAATCAGCTGAATTTATTCCCAGATTTACCGATCGAAGAACCAAAAATCCGAGAATCTGGATTTGGAGATTGCGTAATCTGTGGTACGACTCATATTGAATGTCCAAATTGTGGTGAAATAATATGTGGTGTGTCAATATGGGCTGATTCGGAAGTATACAAGTGTGAATATTGTGAGTCGAAGTTTAGATTTGATTACAATAAAAGATTTGAAGAACAGGTAGTTTATCTTGATATTGAAGAAAACTCAGAAGAAAGATGAAACTGTGCCGAACAAGGCACATATCGGTCATGCCGCTTAAGCAGCGGCACGCCGTATGTGCTGGACGTTATGGGCAAGGAAAAAAGAAAAAAACCAACATAAATAGTAAAAATGATTGTTGAAACAATAGTAGCATTAATAGGAAGTGGAGCTTTAAACAAAGCTATAGATTCATTATTGGATTACTTTGAGACTTACAAGAAAATGAAGTCCACAAAAGAAGAAGTAATTACTTTGAAGTTTAGGCTAAATCAAATTGAAAGAAGTGAAAAACTTGGAGTGAGCTCTACCAAAGATATCATTATAGAAAAAAATAGAATTTCGAACGCCATTTTAGTATTACTTGATGAAATCCAATCTACTGAGCAAGAAACAGAAGAAAATAATCAAGGATTAAATATTTTTATCTCATATGCACACAAAGACAAAGTATACAAAAATGAACTTGATGTGCATTTAACGCCTTTGAAAAGGCAAAAATATATTAATATTTGGTATGACTCAGAAATTGTCCCTGGCTTAGAATGGGAATCAGAAATTAAACGTAATCTGGAAAATTCGGATATTATACTTCAATTAGTAAGCCCAGACTTTCTTGCTTCTGAATATTGTTACTCTGAAGAGATGTATGAAGCCTTGGAAAGGCACAGAAAAGGAGATTTGAGGTTAATTCCAATAATTCTTAATGATTGTGATTGGAGAAATGCTCCTTTTGCTGATATTCAATTTCTTCCTTCTGATGCAAAACCAATAAGTAGATTCAGCAATAAGGATGAGGCGTATTTAAATGTTGTATCTCATCTTAGAAGTATAATAGAACATAGATTTCAGAATTCAAAGGACACACGTAAGCGGATAAAAAAACTTGAAGACCAATTAGAAAACGTTAAAGAAAAGTTTGATGAAATTGAAATCATTGAAGCACTTATTGATTCTTACAACAGAATAAACAGGCAAGATAAAGTCAAGGAGTACTCTGAAAAAAGAGATAAGCTAAAATTCTATTTTAATGTCAGAAACCCAATAACTGTTGATGAACTACTTATCGAAGGGGTTTCGATATTTGATGAAATCAGATGGAATTTACAGCCAAATATTAATTTATTGCTTGGTAGAAATGGCTACGGAAAAACTCACTTGTTGAGACTCATTCCTTGTTTATTGAGGAATGAAAAGAAAATAATGGATGTAGATTATAAACTCTACAATTATTCAGTTTTGAAGTTATCAGTTCATCAAAATGAAGAAATAAAACAAACTCACTATAATGAATGCCAGTTTATTGAATCTATCGGCATTGTTCCGATGCTTGCGATTCCTGCTATTAGGAATATTCACCCAACAAGAGCAATATCTCCAATTAAAGATGACTTAAGTGGTGAGTTATGTGAAATTGGCGCATCGTATTTTATTCAAGAATACCCCTTTGATAAATTATTACAAGATAAACTATTTGTTTTCGGAAATGATATTTTAAAGTTCAGTAGAAAAAAGGCAAACATTGAAAAAGCAATAAAGGATTCACCTCTCGTTAAATTACTTACCGATGTCATAGGTGAACTTACTAATAATTCATTCGAAATAAATAATATCAAAGAATATTTCGGTCAATCAAGTATAGACATTGAAGTTTCTACCGAAGGGAATAGTGAACCTATTCTTTTACAAAAGGTATCTCAAGGCACATTATCAATAACATCAATAATAATCTTAATTTACTATTACTTAAAATCTCTTTACCCAAACATAAAGGAGAAAAATCTCTTAGAACAAAAAGGTATTGTTCTTATCGATGAAGTAGATGCCCATTTACATCCGATATGGCAACAGAAAATTGTTGGAATATTAAGAAATAATTTTCCAAACATTCAATTTCTTTTAACAGCACATAGCCCTTTAGTTGTTTCTGGATGTTTGGAAAGAGAAGTAGCAGTATTAAATAGAAAAAAAAGAGCTAAGAAGTTTTCTCTGATACAATTTGAAAATAATTTCATTGGTAAGGAAATCCAAGAAATTTACGATGAAGTATTTGAGATTGAAGATGTTGATAATGATGAAACATATTTATCAGCAATTCCCAATTTAATAGAAAAGTGTTAAATTAGGGATAAAAGGAGATGACAAAAAGGGAGAGAAAAGAGCTGGAATCGATAAAGATAGACTCTCTGCATGCTTTTTTGGCGAAGCAATTTAGGGGATTTACGGATAACCGGGACGACAACCTGAGCATAACGATGCAAGATGCGCTAATGAGCGGGTATGCGGTTTTCTCGTTGAAGTATCCGTCTTTGCTTCAATTCAACAATGAGCGCACGGCCCGTGAAGAGAACTTGCGGACAGTATACAAAGTGAAAAAGGCGCCTTCAGACAGCGGGATGCGGGGCATACTGGATGAAGTAGAGCTGAAAGAAATGCAAGGGCTTTATCCAGGCTTGTCCAAGAAGCTGCGCAGGGCAGGGTTGTTGAGGGCATACCAATACATAAACGGCCATATAGCGGTTAGCATAGACGGGGTGCACCATTACAGTTCAGAGAAAGTTAAATGCGAGCAATGTTTAGAGTGTACCAAAAGTAACGGCATAAAAGAATATCGGCATAGCCTATTGAGCGCGGTGATCACCCACCCGGAGAAAAAGACAGTGCTTCCCCTGGCACATGAGCCTATTGTGAAACAAGACGGCAATACCAAGAATGACTGTGAAACTAATGCAGCCAAGCGTTTAGTGCCACAAATAAGGCAGTTGTTGCCCAAGGAGAAAGTGGCCATCGTAGAAGATGCCTTGAGCGCTAACGGGCCTCATATCCGGGCATTGAAAAAGGAAAGGTTCCGCTTTGTCATAAGCGTGAAGCCAGATGGGAACAAATACCTATTTGGGCTTTTTGAGCGCCTTGGGGCGCAGGGGAAAATCAATGAGCATGAGTGGGAAGAAGGCCAGCATATCCATCAATTCCGCTACGTTAATGGCCTGCCCCTTAATTCAGACAACCGGGATATAAAAGTCAATTTCCTGGATTACCGCCAGATAGACATAAGGGGCAAGGAAAAAGACAAGCGCTTCACCTGGATTACCGATTTTCATTTGAATAAACATAGCGTATATAAAGTAATGCGTACGGGCCGAGGGCGGTGGAAAATCGAGAATGAGACATTCAATACCTTGAAAAACCTAGGCTACAACTTTGAGCACAACTACGGCCATGGGCAGAAAAACCTGTGCACGGTATTGGCCTTGCTGATGATGTTAGCCTTCTTGGTAGACCAACTGCAACAAGGGTGGAACGAATTGTTCCAAGCAGCCTGGCATAAAACGCAAACCAAGGTAGCCTTGTGGGAAAAAGTCCGCCAAAAGTTTAATGAATATACTGTAGCCTCTATGGAGGTGATCTACAAACTGATCATTGGGCTGCTCAAAGTGCGTTATGAAATAATTGAGGATAGCGGATAATATGGGTTGTCCATCTAAAACAGAAAGCCAAGTGAAAGCTCCAGAATGCCCCTCAGTAGTTGAGCTGGCAAAGTAGGCCGTATTGCCTAAAGGGCACTTCCAGGCTCCGAAAAAGCCAAAAGCTGGGCAATTGGCCAGACACCTGGGGGCATGTCAGCTTTCAGGCCGGGCTTGGGGTGCGCGAATTAATTCTTGGCACGCTCCGCTGGGGAGCAGTTTTGTATTAAATTGGGAATTGCTGCATATTTATCATACCTAACTAAATTATCAACTAAAAAAGAAGTCAATATTGAGAAAAGAATAAATCAATTAGCATCAAAACCCGAATTAACACCAAAACAAAATAAAGAACTTTTAGAGCTTTACCGACTAATTCAGGTAAGTGAAATTAGAGACAAAAAAGAGATTGCTGATAAAGAGGAAGTTGATAGTCTCAAGGCTGAAATAAGGAAATTAAAGAGACTATTAGAAGAAAAATAACCCAAATCATTTTACATGAATTTGCAAGAGGAAATAACAAACAAACTAATCGATATTTATTCTGCCCACAAGCATGATGAGGTAAGTGATGTTCAAGAACATACAGAGCTTTGTGATGAGTTCGGTAATAAGGGTTGGTTCAATGAGCGAAGGCAAATAATATCGAAAACTAAGAAAAAGATTGAGCAATTTGAATCCGAGAAACCAAGTGTACAAGTTAGTGAATCGTTATATCTTTTGAACAAAAGAAAAGACAATGATGAGTTAGGTTTTGATTTAGCTTACAAATTGATTTACAAAACAATAGTTCCAAATTGGACTGAACTACAAGTAAATTATTTAGAAAAAGTACTTTCCATACTTGACAATTGCGGGAATGATTATTTTCTTTCCTTTACAAGTCGTAAAGTCAATCCAGTTGAACTAAATATCGTTCATCTGAATTATCAGCATTTCATAAAATATATTTTAATGCCAAGAGATTGGAAAAGAGAATTAACCGATGCAGAACAAAAAAATATTAATTTATTAGCGAGAGCTATCAATAGGTTATTGTGTGAAAAGCTTAAAGGCTTTTACTATCCTTCACATGAAGGAGACAATACAATTGTTGAAAAGAAGCTTGAAGAAAATTGTTGTGCCTCATATGCTTTCATACAATTAATCCAGAATGTGATATTCAATTCAAATCCCGACAAATGTAACTATTGTCACTTAGAATATAAGTATGCAATTCAATCAATTGACCCAGAATTAAGGTTGTATATTCTTGCTGAACGTTCACATGATGAATTGGTTAAAAAACAATTTGTGGAAGAAGAATATGAGGATTGGCATCAAGAGGTTTTACAAAAGAACAAAATTCATTTACCATTTACTGAATCGTTTAGCATCAAGCAGCTAAAAGAAATGAGATCCCAAATTGAAGAAAATCTTTCAAATAAAATTCAAAATCATAAGGACAAGTTGTTTCTATCAGTACCAGCTTAGTCAAAAATCAGCTAATTATGAAACAAGAAATACTTCATAAAGAAATAGACCTCATTCAAGCTGTTATTACCAGAATGGCAAATAATTCGTTTTTACTAAAAGGGTGGTTGATATCGTTGGTGGCAGTAATACTCGCCCTATCTAAAGACACTCTTGTAACAGATGATATAACATATTTAAGCTTCATTTTATGTCTACCTGTCATCGTTTTTTGGTATTTAGATGCATTCTTTCTTCATAAAGAAAAATGCTACAGAAAATTATATGATTGGGTCATCAAAAATAGGAAGGACTCAGACGAACATCTCTATTCATTGAATTATACTCGATTTGAAAAAGAGGTTGAAGGAATTGGAAAGATTATGTTCTCAAGTACCCTGTTACCATTCTATGGATTTACTGCTTTAGTTTTATTAGCAATCGGATTCCACAATGTATATTTATAAGAGATGAATAAGAAAAAACCCAGCCCATAACATTGCATAAAACGGCAATTACCAGCAAAAGCTGGCAACTGCGTTTATGCGGTGACGTTCTGCTCAATTAACAGATATGCTAAATCTAGTACTAGATACAAATGCATGGATTTATTTGGCTAATGGGTTTAACCCAGAGACTAATAATCATGAAGAAGAGTTTCATTTTAATCTTGCAGAATGGATTTTAGAAAAAGTAAAAAATGAAAAATGTAGCATTTTCTCAAACTACATTATCAAGATTGAATGGGAGCGTAATAGAGAGAAGTGTAGAGAACTAATTAAAAAATACGAAGCTCAAATAATTCAGAAAAAAAATGAATTAAAGAAAAAAAGAAGACAACCAGATTACTCGAAATTTGCAAAAGAGTTTAGAATGCTCGAAAATGCATTAAATGAAAAAATTGAAAAAAACAAGACACATGTTCAAACAATTGAAGAGATTTTAGAAAACTCAAAGGAAATTCCCATAAATGATGGGCAAAAATTAAGAGCTGTAGATTTAGCAATTCACAAAAAACCTCCATTTCACCACAAAGAAAATAGTGTTGCCGATGCGATAATTTTTCTAAGTACAGTAGATTACTTTTTCTATTCGGATGAATCCTATATTAATAATACTATTTTTGTTTCAAATAACACTTCAGATTTTGGGGAATCTGTAACAAATAAAAAGTTGCATCCGGAATTGGCAAAAATGTTGAAAGACAAACCGATCCTGTTCGAGACTAATTTAGCGAGAGCATTAGAGTTAGGAGATGAAGCAATAGGTAAATATCAAGTTTATTTAAATTATGTAAATAGAGATTCAATTTCCTGTCTTATGGATTGTAGAGGGGTTGACTATTTTATGGCAGAAGTTGAATTTACTAAACAAATAAAAATCGACATAGATAGGGACACTTATACCTATAATCCTAAACAGTTATTAATAGATTTTGGAGAAGACTTCAATTTTACAATTGATGAATTGAAGGAATTGGAAAAAAGAAAATTTATTTTGATAGACATGGGCAAATGCGAATTTTGCTATACAACCCATATACGATGTGAATGTGGAGAAGAACATGCTTTTTTTGGAGACATTATTGAATGTGGATGCGGCAAAAGTTATAGAATGATAGAAGATGAAATAAATCTAATTAAAGATGAAGTAAACTGAGCAGAACAATGCGTATATTCCATGCCGGTTAATCACCGGCACGGCATATACGCTGGACGTTGTGCGCAAAGAAGGAGGAAGTGCAGGGGTTATTCAGTGATGGGTTGGTGATAGAGGAAATCCTGCCGCCGGAAATTAGAAATGCTCACAATAGGCTGGAATTTTGATGAAGAAGGTTAGCTGATATTCAATAATAGCGGATTTAAAAAGCGGCAGGCAAATTGTCTCCGTAATAATGAAAACTTGAAAGATCAAGAAATAAAAAAATGCCTGGGGATGGCTCGGCGGCCCCGTAAGATTGGAATTGAAGAGATAATTTTTTTCGGCGATTTTGGGGTAATCCTTGGATTTTGACAATCGAGCTGATATTTGGGAATAGGGTTAAGTTTTTCCAGAATTATAGGGAATATTTGGAGAGGAGGATTTTATTCAGGAATAATTGAGGATTAGGTTTGATATCGATCGGCATAAGAAAATTTATGGATATAGAGAATTTTACTGTCGATTGGAGATAAAGGAGATCAAATCCTTAACGATAGATTTAGATGGAGAACAACCCATATTCATGGATTACGGATAATTTTCCATAGACAATGAGATAGGGGTAAATTTCCGAGAACCAGGTTGACATTAAAGAAGAGAGAATTTTTTAGGGGCCGCCTTCCGGGGGATTGGTGAAAAATGAATAAATTGAAGATTCAAAAGGAGATGCGCACAACACCGTGCATCCTCCATACCGGCTAATCGCCGGTACGGCGTATGCACCGGACCGTTGGCGGTAATGCAAAAAAGACAAAGATGAAAACCACATTAACATTCATTTCAATTCTACTATTGACAGGATTGGTTCATGGACAATGCACCTACAAAAACATTTTTCCAGTTGAGCATGGAATATCAAAATTTAAAGCAACAACAAGAATTGCATCGAACGGAAACATCAAGGAAGATAAACAAGCAAATCAATATTCATTTGATGAATGGGACAAGCCTGATTATCTGAAGGGTGATTCAGTATATACTACCTCCATTTTCTATGATTACTCGTATCACCCATGTTTTAAAGGAAAAGAAAACGAATTGTTTTTAAAGTTTGTTGATGATAGGCTTTATAAAATGGAAATCACCTTAACCTTTTCAAGCATAGATTTCGAAAAATGTATGGAGAATTATAATTCTTTGATCTCCATTCTCAAAAACCAATTCTCGTATTGGACACCTTTCGTTCAGACCAATGACAAAACAGGTGAACAGATTGGTGAAGGATACTGGTTTCGTCCATTATCAGATGAGGAACGAGACAAAGTAAAAATCGAAACCTTGTCAATCGGTTATGAAGTAGAATACGAAATGAAATGGAGTGATTACAAGAAAGAATGGTATCGGACAGGAAATGTTGAAAGCTATAAAATTGAAATAGAATATGTAAACCTAAAGGGCACCAAACTGACCAATGAAGGCTATTAAGATTAAATATGCTAACCAAAATGAAAGAAATAAATTACGACCATGAACTGAAGAAGGTAAAAGCACATACCGCCAACTAGGCACATACCATCATGCCGCCTAAGCGGCGGCACGCGGTATGTGCTGGCCGTTAGCGGCAATCAACAATAAAATGATATAAAAATGAAAAATATAATTGAGCAACTCAAATCCTTATTTATTAGCAGAGAACAAAAAGAAAGACTGGAACTTGCTCGTCAACAGGCAGAATTTGCCCGCAAGGAGCAGGAAGAAAAAGAGAAAGCGGAGCGTGCCATAAGAGAGCAAGAAAAAGCGAATGCAGAACTTGCCCGCAAGGAGCAGAAAAATAGGGAGAAGGCGGAACTTGCCAATTTTATGAATGAAGTAGAAAAGAAAATTTCAGAGTTTGAAGGACGTGATGAAAATGAGATAAAACTATTAAGGATTATACTAGAGAACAATTCGGCTTTGAAGGATGAAAAATCAAAAACTGCTTTGAAAACAAAAAATGTACCTTTTTATTATAGCGATTATTGATAAATTAAACGATGAACAACTTCTAACTGAAATTGCATTGGACTCACAGGACATCAATCTCTGCAACACTATTATTGAAAAGATTTCGGATGAGAGTCAATTAGCTAAAATAGCCATGTATGCATGGGATAATTCTATTCGCAAAATTGCCCTAGAAAATATAACAAACGACAACATATTGGCAAAGATTGCTTTCTGGGATACACAAGACAAACGAATCAGGGTAAAAGAAACGTGGTTAGGTGGGGTTTTAGGTGGTTGGAAAATTAGAGAGGAGGCTGTTAAAAGAATCACGGATGAAGGGATTTAGAAAAAAAATAGCCTTGGATTATGGTTTCCATGAAAATGTTGAGGTTAGAGCAAAGGCTGTAGAGAAAATCACAGATGAAAATATTTTAATTAAAATAGCATGTAGTAGAGATGAATATAACGTAACATTGCGAACATCAGCTGTTAGAACACTTGCAAATGAGAATATTTCGACTGAGCTTGCCTTAAAACTTTCAAATGATAAAATTTGTGGCAAGGAGTAATCTTGAATATATTATTTCAAAACTAACAAATATAAAGTCGCTAGAAGAAATTGCAATTAAACGCCCTGATTTTAGATATGATGTCGACAAAAGATTAGAGTATTTGAAATTAAATCAATTAGGAGTTGATGAACTTGAAATATTGGCATTAAATTCAATAAATAACCCCGAAGGATATAATGAGGAACTGGCAATAGGCATTATTGATAGGCTAAGTATTCAAAACGGTCAAAAAGCTTTAGAAAACATTACTATTGCATCTATTATGAAAAAGGCTTGGGATGTTTCTGAAGTTGCTATCAACAAATTGCAAAATCATTTAATCTTGTCAGACATATTAAAAAGTGATCAATTTTTGCATCATAAGGTATTTTCTGCGACACTGAAAAACACTTTTTGACATAAGTGCAGTCGAGTACTTTCTTTCGAGACCTGCAAATTTTAACCTTTTCATCAAGCGAAAATCAAACTTGAACAATTAAACTTTCTTCAGTATTGAAAGCAGCAGGTGATGAGTCATATTACATTAATACGATAAAAAACATTTGACAGATGAAGTTATATTGTCTTTCCTTGCAGAAGATAAAGATTTACCAGAATCAATTCGTGATGAGGCGATTAAAAACTTACTATCGTTAAGAAAAAAAGAAATGAATGAAAGTATATAACATATAAGGCTAAGGGTTACCTCAGGTACAATAAAGGATTTGATAGAGTTTAAATAAAAGAAATCCACCTTCGGATTCGTCTTTGGATTATTTTTCGAAAATATAAATTGTGATTCATGGAATATTACTCAATCATTGTTGAATGCCAATTTGCGAGATTTGGCTCAGTTGAAAAAGAAATAGAGAGCCTCACAGATGCAATACGCCTTTTTAATAGCTATCAAGGTAGCCGCCTAATTGAAAGTCCTAATATTACTATTTATGAGAATGACGCTAGTATGGTTGTTTCTATGAAACTTAAGGCTACCGAATTTGATGATAGTTATACTGTTTCTATCTTACAAGAGGAGTTTAGAAAAATTTTACAACGGAAAGGTCATTTATAATGGCAAATTGCCGCTAACAATGCACATATTCCATAGCGGTTAAGCACCGCTACGGCATATGTGCTGAACGTTGTGTGCAAGTATAATTTGAAAAAAAGTTGACAGGATATTGTTGGATAAGTAACTACCATATTGAAACTATAGCCTACAATGAAACTGATTGATTGATCTTTCGTAAACAATAGTAGTGAATACTTCTTTACTAAAAATCAATCCTATTCAAATGAATGATGTTAGAATAATTGAAAAAAGATTGGTAGCAAAATTTAAAAAATCTGAGTTAGTTGTTGATGGTAAGTTTAACTCCTCGTTAGCTTATAATTTGTTTTATGGATTTGAAGAAAATAAACTCAACCGGTTTAAAGATGGTTTTCGACACTTTCATGATAATTTTAATTATTCAAATGCGGAATCTGAGATTGATAAACTTCTAGAATACCTCCATTTCATTGGAATAACCATAAGAAAAGAAGCCATCATTGAAGCGGTAGAGGCAGGAACTTATTCCTATTCACAAGTTTTAAAAAAAAGCATTTTATATTTTCAAGCATTTGGCAAGTTATGATGATACATTAGATATTAAATATCCGTATCACGATAATATGGGAGATTTGTTTTTTCTTTTTGAGAATTGAAGAGGAACCAGTAAAGAATATAAGCAACTAACATTATTTGATGAAATAGAATTACCTGACCTTTTCAATAAATATATCGAACTGCCAGAAAATTATCATAATGATAAAGTAGCGATGAATCTATTTGAGAAATTAGAAAACTCAAATGAATCTTTTTTTATTACAGGTAAGGCTGGGACAGGTAAATCAACATTCATCCATTACTTTACAAAAAACATACAGAAAAAAATATATTGCTTTTTGCTTATACTGGAATTGCGGCAATTAATATTGGTGGTAAACAATACATTCTTTCTTTAGGTTTCCTTTGAAACCTCTTTTGCCGGGGGATATTGAAATTCCTATCTTCAAGAAATTTTATCAAAAGAAAAAATTATTGAAAAAGTAGATACAATAATTATTGATGAAGTGTCAATGTTGAGATCAGATATTTTAGAAGGAATTGACTTTTCATTGAGAAAGAATGGCGGAAATCCACACGAATTATTTGGAGGCAAACAATTGATCTTAGTTGGAGATATTTTCAATTACCACCTATTGTTCAAACAAGTGATGAAGTCGAACCAGATTTATTCAAAATTGTATATAAAAGCGAGTACTTTTTCGACTCTTTAGCCTTCAAAAAATAAATTTAAATTTCTTTGAATTTCAGAAGGTCCATAGGCAAAAAAAATATAAATTTTATAGATTTACTCAATAAGGTTAGGGATTGTTCAATTTCTCTCGAAGAGATTGAGTATTTCAATAAAAGATATGATCCTTTTTTCACGCCCAACATGGAAGATTTCGTTATTATGTTAACTTCAAATAATTATTTAGCTAATGATGAGAATAGAAAAAGGCTTAATAATCTTCCATATGGGAGCCATTTTTCGGAGCTAAAATTACAGGAGACTTTAGAGAAGATAGATATCCAACTGATGCCATATTAGAATTACGAAGAAATTCGCAAGTGATTTTCACAAAAAATGATTCTACACAAAATGGAAGACGTTGGGTTAATGGGACAATTGCTAAAGTCGAATATTTAGATGAGGATTGCATTGAAGTGAAGTTGAAAGATGGGTCTATCTACAAAGTTGAAAGAGAAATATGGGAAAATAGGAAATATCAATGGGATAGGGAAAAAGGGAAAATAACATCTAAAGTTGTTGGAACATTTGAACAATTTCCATTAAAACTTGCTTGGGCTATAACTATTCACAAAAGTCAAGGTTTAACATTCGATAATGTAATTATTGATTTAGGTTCAGGAGCTTTTGCAAACGGACAACTTTATACTGCATTAAGCAGATGTAGGACTTTAGAAGGAATCGTCCTAAAAAGAAAAATAAAGCAAAGTGATATAATAGAAGATAAAAGGATATTAGAGTTTTATGAGTCTAATTTTCAGAATAAATCAAAATTAAATATTCAGGATTTAATAAATTCAGATAAGGATTTTTTCAGGCGATTGTTATCACTGCATTATGCTTTTTCAAAGGAAGAGTTGATCAAGTATTGGGACAATTTAGTTTATGGCGATGCATTTTATAGTGTTTCTCTAGTTGATACGGAATCCACCTACAAACCAAGTTTTGGATTATGTTGGAATAAAAACATTGTATGGGATTCATGGTTAACCGATAAGTGGGTTTTTTATGACCCAAACAGTGATGTTAAATATAATGAAGAATTATATGAAAATAAACTACAAATTGGTTTTTGGGATCCGTTTGAAGGAGTAATGAGAGGTGATGCAAAATCTGTACCTCTTGATTTAGAAAGAGAGATAAACGATATTGTACATAATGAATTTGATCAAGAACATTATCCTTATTTTGAGGAAGAGCAAGTACTAAATGATCATTGGATCAAATATGAAAAAAGGATAGATGAATTTATAGCGAAAGTAGATAAAGTATATGAAACAATTGAACTTGAAAAAATTGAATATTTATTAAGGGAAGATAAGGCAATTCTGCTAATCAATAAATCAATATGGGCTAACACTTTAAGTGAATACTTCACACCTGAAATAGTCGAAAAATTGTTTATGGAACAAGATTCTAAAATGAATGAGTGATTTATGAAAAAGGGCCTATGTATTGGATATTGGATAGGTTTTCTGGAATTCAACTTATTAACTTCAATTTTATATAAAATATTTTCTTTGAAAGACAAGAAACTATGAGTGTTAATAAAAATACAATAAAACTTATATACCACGAAGCGGGACATCTTTTAATGAATGTTTTAGTAAGAGGATTGAAACTTAAAGTAGAAATTCCAATTACTTTCCTAAAACCTGATTTTATAGAAATCGAACCTAATAGTGACAAAGGAGTTGTTAGTCAAGCAGGTTTCCCGGTTGAAAATTGGTCAAAGGAAAAAATTGATAAAATTTCAAATTGGATGTTAAACAGGGAAAATTTTTATAGCGCCAATAAACCTTTTGCTTTGAGTAATGCCTTAATATTATTAGCAGGGCATACAATTGAAAGTAAATTCAATAGACCAGAAAGATTAAAGTATAATACATTTGGGAATGAATGTGGAGAAATATCTGACAAAAAAGATTTTGATCGGCTAATTAACTTTCTCATCGAAGGGGATAATAAATCAAGGCTTGACGAAAACTATTTAAATGAGGTTGAGAAAATAACCCATTCAATGAGAATGGATATATGTGGATTATTAGAAATTGATGCTGTTGCTGAATCTTTAAATATGATTGTTGATAAGATAAAGGAATCAAATGAAGATGAAAAGGGAGTGATAAGACTGGATGGGGGAGAATTTAATGAGTTATTGAATAGAATTGAAAAGAAATTACAATCAGTTTCAATCAAGCATTTAATAGATAAGTACACGTAGAATTTGCACACAACACGGCATAGCTGGCCATCCCGCCAAAAAGGCGGCACGTCAGCTATGCAGACCGTTGTAGATAATAATTATTTCTCCCAAGTATAAATAGGAACATTAAAACTAAAATTTAATCTCGTGTTTTTATAAATTGAAAGCATCATCAATATAAAACATAAATTAAATCAGACATCATGATAGAAAACTTAAAAAGAATTGAAATTACACTTGAACTTCGAGCAGACATGGAGGTTAGTCAATATGTTATGGGTAAAAATAAATTTATGAACGAATATAGATATAAAAGTATCCCTACGACTTATGTAATTCACTATGACCACGAAACTTATACAGGCAGTTTTGAAACTGAAGAATTTGTTTGCCATCAGTATTGTTACATAGAAATTGATAAAAATGTTATAAAAAGTGCCAGTAAAAATTCTAAACTCAAGAAATGGATAAATAGAGAATCAAAAGCAGGTAAAATATATCAGTTAAAAACTTTGTCAATTTGTATTTTTTTAGCATTTGTCCCGATCCTATTGCGATCCTACGCTTTAGATTTAAGTGTTTTAAAATATATTTTTTCTAGAGAAGATTCTTTAAGCATATATATGATTTTTGATTTTCTTATTTTAGCTGTATCAAGCGTAAGTTTAATTTATCTTGTTATTTTCTGTATATATACGATTAGACTTTTTTTTTGGAGAGTCAAAAAAGAAAAATACTATTTTATCCTAACAAAAAACAGTAAAAAAACGGGAGAACTTTTAAGATTACTTAAAAGCGATAAGTATACTATTCATCAAGGAATATTACAATTAAATCAAAAAGATAAAATCAGATTCCCATTAAAAAGTTATCCTCAATGGAGAATCAAAAGAACACCACAGGAGTCTGACGTAGGACCTTCTTATCCTTATACATTATTATATTTTGAAGATAAACAAAATATACTTGAATATGGCTATAGAGTTTAAGTCATTGTCAAGGCCCAAATATTTTAACTATCTACAACAATGTGTATACGGCAATGCCTCCATTCGTCGGCACTCCGCATACACACACGTTAGGCGCGATAAAAGAAACGAACAAAAAGATGATCCATTACTATATCGAAACCTTTTTTGATTTACATAATCGAATACACTCTTTAAAGGATTTGGATCCCTTTGACAATACTCATGAGTATGCTGAAATTCAAGAGTTACTTATCGAAAAGATTTCACATGTAGAAAAGAAAATAAGAGAAAACAAAAAACTGATTCAAGATTTGAGAAAAGAGCTGAAAACTAAACGTGAGATACCGCTTTCAAAAAAACAATCAAAGAATATCAAATTAAGAATACAAAATGCAAGAGGTAGAATAGATGGTTATAAAGATTTACATTATTATTTTAGACAATTTGGTGATTCTTTGGCATTCCTGTTGATTAATAAATGGGATATTAAACCATTAGCAATAAAAGAAACACCTGGTTTTATTTCTTTAAAGGAAGGTGTGAGGAATGAAAGAAAAGCATTTAGGCATGCTTACTCTGTAGGTTTGATCGCAATATATAATGATATTACAACAGCAGTAAAATATGGTGATCTGACAATCATTAAGAAAGGTTCTCCTCCGTTGTTTGTAGAAATGAAATCAAGTGAGTTACAAAATAAAAGAGGAAAAAGACAAGAGGAAAACCTTCATAAGCTTACAAGCTATCTTAATACCGACTCTACTGATGGACTATTTGGAAGGGAAATTGAAACCAAACGAATTGAGTATAATTATTGCGATTATAGCACTAAAGAAGTAAATTTGGCAATAATTAAGTATAGAAAAACTGGTTTTTACAGGGGGGAATTAGAAGATGGTATAAATTTGATAATCTTGGATGCCGATGATTTAAACAAGAAAAATGCTCCTGTCCCAGGATTGTTTCAAAGTGCTCAATCCTTGATCATTCCGCTGAACCTAAGAAAAAAAGATAATCTTGGATATTTTCCATATCCCTTGATATTTAACAGATCGGAAGACTTGATTGAATTCTATTTAGATTGGATGATTCTTTTAATAGATATAGATATTGGGGTAATCAAAAGAAAATTAGAAGGATTTGGCTATGAGGTACAATTAATTGAAGATGATGAAGATTGGATATTAAAAGTGAATAATCCGAAGGCAAAAGATGATCAACTTGAATTTTTATTGATTGGCCATTACCTATGGAACAGAATGGTTTACGAATTTATGACCTTGAAGTCTTTCATTAAAGTAATAGTAGATACTCTAGAAAACGCGCCTAACAAAGTGTAGAACGGTGCGACAGAAAGTCGCTCTAAATATTGTTAGACAACGGAGAACCAGAACCTTGCAAGAGGTACCCCAAGTTGCTCTAACCTAATGTACTACCATTAGTTCTCTATCCGGACGGGCATCGCTGGCAACGGCTTTGTCCGAAGCTTCGGAGACACGGCATCCCGTTAAAGGCAAACTCGCGAGAGGAAGCCAAAAGCTGCTAATGCCTAGCGGTGCGGGCACCTGGGAGGACGATATGCACAACATAAGTGAACTGCTGCAAGGGCCGTTACTTTGGAACAGTGAAAGGCATTGATACACTGTGGCTAAAAAAGCAAGAGGAGAGGTTAGCAAATCGTTTAGGTTGCTACGTAGCCCAACTTCCTCCGGCCTAAAGGCAGGTGCTAAACCGTCCGCAAGTATTTAGAGCGGAAACTGTTAAGCCCGTATCCGCCCCAGCCCACCGGGCATGGGTAGGCAACCGCAAGGGAAACCGAAGCGGGTGCGGGTAAAGGAGGATAGAGAAAGCGAATGCCCGGCAGTAATAACCGGGATAGGAGTTGAAGAAAAGGGAAGGGCAAGCTTTCCGTTTACCACATCACTCCGCCCGAAAGGGAGCAGGCTTCTATCTGGTACCCTGTCACGAGAAACTTGTATTACCTTTTAACACGAGAAAGCAAAAGATATGGCCAGCTACCTACCAGCACAATATTCGGTTCTTGGCCATAGTGCGCCCGTGACTGGCAAAACCGCATGGCAATTTATACGCTGGGAAGTTGTCGAGCGGCAGGTAAAGGCCTTACAGGCACGTATCGTGAAGGCAGTACAATCCGGAAGGTGGAATAAGGCGAAAGTGCTGCAAGGCATCCTGAGCCATTCCTGTGCCGGAAAACTCCTGGCAATCAGGAGAGTTACAGAGAACAGCGGCCACCGTACCGCTGGTATTGATAGCCTGCCCCGTACACAGCGTGTCGGGGGACAAACATGGGACACGCCCCTGGCTAAGTCTATGGCCATTGAGCAATTGCAAAACAAAGGCTACCGGGCTAAACCGGTACGCCGGATTTACATTCCCAAACCTAACGGCAAGAAACGCCCCCTCGGCATCCCTACTATGCGCGACCGCGCTATGCAGGCTCTTCACTTGCTCACTCTAGACCCAATATCCGAAACACTGGCGGATGCCAATTCCTATGGATTCCGTTCCCACCGTTCCTGTGCTGACGCTATCGCCCGATGCTTCGACATCCTCGCCAAGAAAAATGCTCCCCAATGGATATTGGAAGGCGATATTAAAGGATGTTTTGACAACATCTCCCACCAATGCCTGCCTGCCGCAGGCAGGGATGCTAGATCATATACCGGTAGACAAAAGAATGTTACAGCAATGGCTCAAAGCAGGATTCTTTGAAAAGCAACAATTTTTTCCCACCGAGGCGGGAAGCCCACAAGGTGCAATCATCTCCCCCTGCCTGGCTAATATGGTTTTGGATGGCTTGCAAGCAGCCATTGGCCAGGCAAGCGGCGTCAAATATTGGGGCCGCCAGGAACCCAAGCGCTGCATCAACCCGCACCATGTACACCTGATCCGTTACGCCGACGATTTTGTGGTTACCTGTTCGAACCCAACCTTGCTTGAACAAAAGGTTAAACCTGCCATCCAGGCCTTTTTGGCCGAGCGGGGGCTGGAGCTGTCCGAAGAGAAAACCCACCTTACCCACATCCGGCAGGGCTTCGATTTTCTGTCTCAAAACATCCGTAAGTACAAAGATAAGCTGCTGATTAAACCGTCCCGTAAAAGTATCCGAAATTTTCTTCAAAAGGTAAAGCAACTCATCATAAAGTTCAGAGCCGCCAACGCAGCCGATTTGTTAACCCACCTGGCTCCGCTGATCCGGGGATGGACAATGTACCATCGCCACGTCGTGGCCAAATACACCTTTAATTATGTGGACCACCGCATCTGGCAGATGCTTTGGAAATGGGCTTACCGCCGCCACGCTCACCAGAAAGGCCGCGGGTGGATCAAACGGCGCTACTTCATGCGCTACCGAGGCCGGGACTGGACTTTCTTCGCACATGACTTGCATGGAAACCTGATCACCATCTTCCAGGCCAGTGGCGTACCCATCCAGCGGCACAGCCTGTCCCGTACTGCAGGTCGGGATCAAGATCCGAGACAGGGCCAACCCTTACGACCCCCGGGACGAAACCTACTTCGAACAGCGTAAGGATTACCTGATGATCAACAAACTTGCAGGCAAGCGAATGATCAGCTATCTTTATCAACGGCAAAAAGGGCTGTGCCCCCATTGCCAACAGAAAATAACGGAACAAACCGGCTGGAACGCCCACCACCTGACCCCCAAACACCTGGGGGGGAAGTGGGAGAGCGAAAACCTCGTGCTGATGCACCCGGTTTGTCATATACAAGTTCATCAACAACCTGTAACGGCTACCGCGTTGGCCTCAATGGCTGGCGTTAAGGGTGCTTGAGCCGTGTGCCGGGAAACTGGCCCGCACGGTTCTTAGGGGGGGAAGGGGCAGCAATGCCCCTGACCTACCCGACGCCAGCCCTCCTAAGCGTCGGGCCGTCGTCTGCACCGACAGTTCCGCGCAAGGATAGGCAACAAAAATTTAACGTTTGATATATTTTATCAAAAATAATACGATGTGGAATCAACAAGTAGAAGTCTTGCTTCCTTAGCACTGTTTAGGCAGCTTTACGATCAAAAAAACAATGTTTTTGAAATTGTTGAACTATTTATAGAGAAAATATGCTACGATCATAAATTAGTTCAGTTTACAGAGTTTACGATCTCTGACTGGATGAAACGAGATTATGGTTTTGACTTACCTCCTGCAGTCATTAAAACTGCGAGTAGTAAAATAAAAGAGGTTTCTCGCATTAATGGTCAATTCGTTTTTACTGAAAAGAATAAGTATAAAGAAGATGGAGCTCTTAGTGAGATATCAGATTCTCATGATTTGATATGGAATAAGTTAGTACATTTTGTTGAGAGTAAGATTGAAAATAGATTAGATGAAAAAGAAAAGAGAATATTAACCCAAAGTTTAGGGGCTTTTCTATTAGAGGAAACATCCTCAAGTAAATATTCTACTTATGTTGGAGCATTTGTATTAGAGTGTTCTCAAGATAAAGGTTTATACAAGCAGCTTCAGACAATAAGGGAAGGGTTCGTACTTTATACTGGCCTCGAATTCGAAGCAAATGTAAATGAATTGGGGTCTTGGATTAAACCAATGATTTTCTATTTGGATACTGAAATCTTATTTCACTCTCAAGGTTTAAATGGAGACCTGTTTTTGAGTTCGTTCAATGACTTCTATGATTATGTGTTGGAGATAAATAGGAAAAGAGCTAAGACCATACAGCTAAAATATTTTTCATCTACAAAAGATGAAATCATCCAATATTTTAATACTGCCAGGGGAATAGTAGAAAATGAATCTGCAAGAGGGCCCATGAAAACAGCTATGCAGTCTATTGTCAACGGTTGTGATGCAGGTTCGGACGTAATCATAAAGGAAGCACAATTTTTTGAATCTTTAGTTGGCATGGGCATTTTAGAAGATGATTCAGATAATTATTTTGATCATGATAAACATGAATATAATCTTATTAGTAGCAAGAAACTTGAAGAACTAACTAATAGATATAATGGATATGATAAAGTTGAAAGGATTTTAGGGGAGCTAAATAAGATTAATATCAAAAGAGGTGAGCATACACCAAAATATTTTGAAGATTCAAGATATGTTTTTTTAACAGGTAAAGGTATTACTCTTAGCATAGCATGGGATGATGAATTAAGAGAATCGTGTAAAATTCCACTTGCGACAAACCTGACATTTATAATTAATCGATTTTGGTTTAAACTAAATAAAGGTTTTGGAACCAATACACCTGTTAGTTTTGATGTGATTAAGAATGCTCAAATTTTACTATCAAGTAAACTAAATGATTCAGTCGCTAGTAAGTATAATATATTACGAGATGAAGCGAAATCAGGAAAGCTAAACGAATCTCAAATATCGAGCGCGATTGTACGCCTTCGTGCAGAAAGTAAAAAACCTGAAGAAATAAATGTCTCGGAAATCGACGAGGTCATTGATTTGATTTCTGAAAAATCAATTGATAGATATTTACTTGAGCGTGATAAATTAAATTTAGAAATTAAAGCTAAATCAGAGGAAAATGAGAAAGTGAATTCGCTTGCTGAAAAATTGAGGCAGGAAAATATAGCTTCTCAGTTAAGGTTAGAGGAAGAAACCAGTAAATTGAGACAGGAGAGAATAAAAGTGTTGGAAGGTAAAAAAGAAACACTATTTGCATTAAGGTCAATTAAGGTTAGCGCAGAAAACAGAGTACTTAAAAGGACAAGAATAGTTGATAACTGGATCACTTTTTTTCTTGTGATGTTTATAGTTGTAATTGTTGCATTGATTCTGCGATTTGGATGGGATCTAATGGAGCCAATCACATATTTAATGTCGATAATTGGCACTGTTGCTTTAATAATATATTTAATTCAAACAGGTCGATCATTTAATTTATTCACTACAAGAGATGAATACTTGAAAAAGTTATACTCTTATGAATACAAAAAGATGGAATTAAATCTTAAAAAACTAGAAGAACTTGAAGCTGAATGTAAAGCTTTGGAAGAATTGTTGAACTAAAAATGCGCGGAACAAAGTGCAAAACGGCCAGCCCTCCTAAGCGTCGGGCCGTCGTTTGCACCGGACGTTATGCCCAATTTTTAAGGATAACAGTTTGTTTGTTGACTGAATTTTACTAAATTGCGTCAATAAATGAACAGTAATGGAATTAATCAAGCGGATAATAGAAGACCAGGTAATAGAAAACCTGACTCCACAGAAGGTAATCATCTTATTAGGCCCTAGAAGGGTAGGGAAAACGATACTGATAAAGCAAGTCCTTGAAAAGGTTAACGAGCCCTACCTGCTATTGAATGGAGAAGATTTTTCAGTAGTGGAAATTTTAGAGAGGAGAAGCGCAAAACATTATAAAAATGTACTAGGAGGCAAGAAAACCTTATTAATAGACGAAGCCCAGAAAATTCCAGAAATAGGAAAAGTGTTGAAGCTGATGGTCGACGAAATAGAAGGGATAAAGATATTAGTTACAGGCTCTTCGGCATTTGACATAGATAAATATACAGGAGAACCATTAACAGGAAGAAAAAAGACTTATAACCTATATCCATTGTCAGAAAAGGAATATGACCAGATAGAGACCAGGATCGAAAAACGCGATAACCTTCGAGAGCGGCTAGTATATGGAAATTATCCTGAATTAATTCATTTGAAGAGCAGAGAAGATAAATCGGACTATCTAAGAGAAATAGTGAATTCTTATATGCTTAAAGACATATTGGCTTTTGAGAAGATAAGGAATTCAGATAAAATATTGAGTTTGTTAAGGTTGATTGCCTTTCAGATAGGAGGAGAGGTATCATATCAAGAAATAGGGCAACAATTATCAATGAGCAAAAATACTGTCGAGAAGTATTTAGACTTGCTGTCCAAAGTATATGTATTGCACAAATTAAATGGGTTTAGCAGAAATTTGAGAAAAGAAGTCACAAAAAGCAGCAAATGGTATTTTTATGACAATGGGTTAAGGAATTTAATAATCGCCAATTTGAACCCAATAGGATTAAGAAACGACATAGGCCAGTTATGGGAAAACTATATAATAAGCGAACGGATAAAATTCCAGAAATATACTCGAATGATAGTGAACAATTATTTTTGGAGGACCTATGATCAACAAGAAATAGATTGGATAGAAGAAAGAGGCGGGAGATTATATGGTTATGAATTTAAATGGGCTTCAAAAAAGCAGGCAAAAGTGCCAAAAAGTTGGCAAACTACTTATGCAGATGCTGAATTTGAAATAATACATCCAGATAATTATTTAAGTTGGCTGGATAAGTAAGAATGGGCATAACACCGCGCCAGCGGCCATAGCCAGCAAAAGCTGGCTACGTCGCCGGCGCCAACCGTTAGCTTCCACCTTTAAAAAACATTAAGAATGAATTGAAAATACAATTAAATCACTATATTAAAAACTTCAATCTGCTAATTATAGATAATTTCCTCACAAATTAAGGTTTTGAATCCCGATAGAGAAGCAGGAATATAGATTCCTGCGCTGCCATAACGTAAGCGTCCGGTGAACTACATCTTGCGATCCTCCGCTTTTTTCCAAAGATGCGGCAGAAGTTCCTCAATGCGATTGACCGGGTGATCCGGCAACCGGATCATGACGTCCTCCAGCCACTCGACGGGGTCCACCTCATTGAGTTTGCAGCAGGCGAAGAGGCTGTAAAAGATGGCGGCGGTTTGCGCCCCTTCGTGAGAGAATGAGTCAGCGCCGGATACAGCGTACGGATCTGGCCATAGACATCATAGCAATCCGTCTGTATGACGCCATCAAAATGTTTGAGGTGCTTGGCCGGGTTGTCCGCTTCGCGGGTGGGGGAATAATCGAAGAAGGCCAGTTTTTCATGCACCGCATGATAGCCCCACAAGTACCCGCGGTGCGTTTTTCGTTTTTTCTTTTTGTGGGGGCTGCCCCTGGGCACCCTTTTACCCTTATCGGGCAGCACTTCGATGCGTGTTTCCCCGACACTGCGTGTACGGGGCGGGCCATCTACCTGTAGGCAGGCCGCAGCTAAAACCAGTTCGATAAGCTTCTGGTGCAAAATGGTTAGTGGTGTGGAACCGATGGCTACATTAGGAAGTGCAGTTTTAACGCTAATTGGATATATCGTATCAAAATTTTTCGTTTCCAATAGGCTCCTTTGTGGCAGTAGGGGCAAATGAAATTTCCCATAAAAGGGGGAGGCGGGCCAGAGGCCCGCGCTCCAGCTTTCAGTATAAATTTTTTATCCGCAGCACTACAGGCGCCGGATCACTCCCCAAGGACTATTCCAGCCCGAAGAATTCCGCAACTTCCATATAACTATAAAAATCGATGCCTTCTCCCTCGGCCCTGATTCGGCCCTCCGCACTGGCGGCAATGACTTTATAGCTCCCTGGCAGGCTTGCCGGCAGGAAATCATCGTCGTACCGGCGCAAGGTTACTTTTCCAACGGTATAATCATAGTCCACCGTGTACCGGAAGGTAGTCGCAAAGCGGGTAAATGGAAGGGATTGCCAGGTATTCGTGGATGATTGGTAATATACCATAACCAGCCCTTTATCGACAATCTCCTGGGTAATTGCACTGTAGGTTATCTGGGCGGCCGTATGGACGCCTGGGTTGCCGGATGTGCCTATCACACTCCATGAAGTAACTTCGAAGACCTGGCTTTGTACGTTGGCATTTCCCGGTTGCCCGGGATCGCCTTTATCTCCTTTAGGCCCTTGTTCTCCTTGTACACCTTGTACACCTTGTATCCCTTGTATCCCTTGTGCTCCTGCCGCGCCGGCGGGGCCGGCGGGGCCTTCCGGGCCTTCGCAGGAGGATATGGCAAGGCCGAAAACAAAGAAAGCAACAAACAAGCAGACGGAATTTTGAATGGATTTCAGCATGACTTTTAATTTTTTGGGTTAACAAAAAAACAATTGGACAGATATTCGCAAAAGACCCCAGCTTCAATCCCGGCAGCATTCCCACTGCCTACGGCGCCCCGCCCCCGCCTTCTTCCTTCTCCTTCTCCTTCTTTTTGAAATACTTCCGGAAGAGAAAATTATGGCGCATCGCCTCCATGTTCTCGTTAAAGCGGGCAGTGCTCTGCTCGACGTTCTCCAGGATCTGGCGGATATCCTCGGCGGCGGCGCTGTCTTTGAGCAGCAGGCCGGCCGGGCCGCGGCCGCGGTCCAGTTCTTCCAGCAGGCGCTCCAGGGTGGCGCCGGAGGCGGACAGGCTTTCGGCGGAGGATTGCAATTCCCGGATAAAGGGTTCGGCCCGGGCGGCCAGGGTGTCCACCCGGGCAATGGAGCTGTTCAGGTTGGCCACAACGGTAGTGTCGTGCAGCAATTGATGCAACAGGCCGGAGCTGCCGTTCACCTCTGCCATCAGCTTTTGCAGCTCCGCGCCGGTGACGGCAAGGTGCCCGGCGGTAGCCTCCAGGTTAAAAACGGCCTGGCGCAGGCTGGCAGCCAGCGAGGTGTCGCGCAGCAACAGGGCGATGGCGCCCTTGCCTTTGGCCATCTGGTTGGTGATGCGCAACAGGTCGTTGGAGATCAGGGCGATGTTCTCGTTGGTCTTGCCCAGGGTGTTGAGCAGTTCTTCGGTTTCCACGCGGCTGTAGGATACCATGACATCCCCTTCCTCCACCATCCCTGCCGTCCCTTTGCCGGGGCTGATGTTGACCAGCATGCTGCCCACCAGGCCGTCGGAGCCGATGCTGGCCACGGCGTCCTTCTTGATGAAGGGCTGCACGTTTTTGTCCAGCTTCATATGGACCTGCACGGTGGTGTCGTTCAGCAACACGATGCGCTCCACCGTGCCTACGTTGATGCCCGAGTACCGTACGTTGTTGCCCGGCTGCAGGCCGTTCACATTGCTGAAGATGGAACTGACCCGGAGGTTGGCGCCGAACATGTTCTCCTCGCTGCCAATGAAGTAAACCGCGACGATGAAAAGCGCCACCGCTGTGGTGATGAATATCCCTAGTTTAACCGTATCTTCCGTTTTGTGTGCCATAAGCTATTTGAAAAAAGCCCGGACCCGCGGGTCCGGCGACATTGATAATTCAGCATACGCGCCCTCGGCGTAGTTTTTCCCGTCGATCAGGATGATCATCCGGTTGGCGATCACCCGGGCGCAGTCCATATCGTGGGTGATGATCAGGGCGGCGGTATGGTATTCCTCCTGGATTCGGAGCATCAGCTCGATGATCTCCTTGGCGGTGATGGGGTCCAGCCCGCTGGTCGGCTCGTCGTAGAGGATGATCCGGGGGCGGAGGATGAGCGTCCGCGCCAGGGCGATCCGCCGCTGCATGCCGCCGGAGAGCTCTTCCGGCATCATATCGACGGTATGGGCCAGGCCAACGCTCTCCAACGTGCTCGTGATCAGCGTTCCCACATCGTGCCCCTTCATCTTCTCCGGGTGGCGGCGCAGGGGGAACTCCAGGTTCTCGCGCACCGTCATGGAGTCGTACAGGGCGCTGCCCTGGAACAGGAAGCCCACCTCGGTGCGCAGGTGGTCCATCTCGTACTGGCTCAGCTGCGGGACGGGCTGCCCCAGCACCTCCAGGGCGCCGCTGTCCGGCTCCAGCAACCGCACAATGCACTTGAGCAAGACCGACTTGCCCGAACCGGACCGCCCCACGATCACCAGGTTCTCCCCGTCGTACAAATCCAGCGAAAACCCGTTGAGCACGTGCAGCCCGCCAAAGGACTTGTACAAATTCTCTATGTGAATCAAAGGTTCCATTTCCCCCTATTTCCATACATTTCCATACATTTCCCCATATTTCAAGGCATCTCCACACATTTCCATTCATCCCCATCGTATCTCCACCGCATTTCCTTCTCCCTCCGGACCATTCACAAGTCAAAAAATATATCCGCCACCAGCACCGCAATAAAGTCCAGCACAAACAACAGCATCGAGGCCACCACCACAGCCGTATTGGCGGCCCGCCCCACGCCGGCCGTCCCTTTTTTGGACGTATACCCCTTGAAGCACCCGATCAGGCCGATGGCAAAGCCGAAGAAGAAGGTCTTGGCGGTTGCCGGGATAAGGTCCCCGAATCCAAGTTGCCGGAAGACTTTGTTGAAAAAGAGGCGGAAGGAAACGTCGCCCTTCATATGCTCCACCAGGAAGGAGCCGAACAGGGCAATAGCGTCGCCGAAGATGACCAGCAGCGGCACCATCAGCGTGGTGGCCAGGATGCGGGTCACGACCAGGTATTTGAAGGGGTTGGTGCCCGATACCTCCATAGCGGCGATCTGCTCGGTCACCTTCATGGAGCCGAGCTCGGCGCCGATGCTGGAGCCGATCTTGCCGGCGCAGATCAGGGCGATCACCACCGGCCCGATCTCGCGGATGATGGAAACGCCGACCATGGCGGGCATGTAGGCCTCGGCGCCGAAATCTTCCATGGTGGGGCGCGTCTGCAGGGTGAGCACCAAGCCCATGATCAGGCCCGTCATGCCCACCAGGAACAACGACTGGTTGCCGACGATGAAACACTGGCGGAGCAGTTCCTTCCCTTCGAAGGGCCGGTGAAGGGCTTCTTTGAAAAAGCGCCGGGCAAAGAGCCATACTTCGCCGGTCTCCTGAAAGTACCGCCGCAGCCCGGAGCGTTGGTAATAGGTGGCTGGCATAGGAGTTGGTTTTGGAGTGAGTGACTGGGCGATTGGGTGAATTTTGTCCGGCTTTCCAGGCGGATTCGCCCCGCCGCGCCGCAGCATGGACGGGGGAAGGGATACTCAAAATGCATCTGCCTTACATATAACAATACGACGGCCGGCTTGTATCTTCAAAATGGAAGGATTATTGGGCAAGGGGCCAGCCTCCAGCCATGCATCTCTGCTTTCTGGATGTGGGGGACTGCGAACACCGAAAACCAACGGCGGGCTTATTCATAGCATATTTCAGCGGCGTACCGGTGGCAGTTTCATTGTGCTGATCATTGCTAAAAAGGCTACCCGTCTAAGGTTGGACAGCAGAAAGGGGAAAGCCGAGCGGAGTCGAGGCCAAGCGTTTGCAGGAGGCATGGAGTGTCCAATCTTAGACGGGTAGCCGCTAAAAATCCTTTTCCTCATCATACCATACGATATATATACGGATTTTGACGTCTTCCACTTCCTGTACTCCTTCTTCAATGCCCATCACCTGTAATTGGTTGGACGCAAAGAGCAGGTAGAGCCCTTCGGGAATATTAATTGATTGGCAATAATAGGCCAGTTGCTTCAGGCCTTTCCCGGCCTGGTAGCTATCGCGGTATATTTTGGTTTCTATGACGTATTCGCGCGCCCGAAAATTGACGATAATATCGCTTCGCCCCAGGCCGGTATCTGCTTCCAGGTAACTTTTGGCCTCGATGCGTTCCAGGAAGAGCGAAATATAAGTTTCAAAGCTGTACTTCAGGGCGGCTTCCTTGATGGATTTGTATTGCCCGGTGGCTTCATCTTTTTCTCTGAAGGCTTTGAAGCTTCTTCTTTTGACGTAGTTTTTATAGTTGGCGATCAGAAAATCAAAGTCGATTTTTCCATCTTTGACCAGATCGAAAAAATCAGCTACCTGGTTAAAGAAAAAGCCCTTCTCGCCGTTTGTGTAGGGATAAAATGCCTTATAGATGCGCTTCTTATAGAGTGGCACCCAAAATTCGACATATCCTTTTCCATCGTCCCGGATAATCCCATTGGTATGTAGCACTTTGATAGCCTCGCGGTCTATGTCAAATTCCACTTCTTCGTCACGAAACAAAAGCCTTTCGACAAAAGAGCGATATTGCCTGGCTTTGTTCAGGATGTTTGCCACATTCTTGTCAATAGCCAGGCGTAAATACCAATCTTCAACTTCCAGATAATCTTCATAGCCAATCACTGGTTTTTCTTTGCATTCCTCCACCAACTTGTAAGCAAATCCATTGACCAACCCCGGCTGATTAGCAGTTATCTGGCTGATCTTTTCTTTTACTGATTTTTCAAACATTTGGCCGGTTTCCGCTTCATGCTGCCCCAGCAGTTCCAGGGTTTCTTCTTTCGTGAAATAAGGCACTTCCAGGTTGTCGGCAATGTTGAAAGGAGAAGCGTTATCTTGCGCTACGCCGACGATATTGCTTACACCCACTAAAATGGCACTTTTCAGGCAATGTTTTTCCCGGCTGTGGTAAAGGTTGCGGATGGTGTGCAAAAACTGGCCGAAAATAGCCGGGTTGATCCCTTCGACTTCATCGACGATAAAAACAAAATTGACATCTTGAATTTGCCGGATAGCGTCATGAAATTCACTGAATTTTTTAACCTTGATTGGCTGATCCAACGCTAATCCAATATCATAACTGATAGATTGAAGCAACCCTTTTTCATCGGCGCTCAGAAAGTTTTCGACATTTACATGGCAAACGATGTATCCCTTTTTTCTCAATTCCTCAGCTAACAATCTAAAGTAGGTACTTTTGCCCGTCTGCCGCGGTGCCCAGATGGTAAAATACCGATTCCCGGAGACCAAATCCATGCCCTTTTCAATGAGATTTTTTCGCAGGAGTGTATAGTGTTCGGATGGAATATTGGGGCCGGAAGTATTAAAATATCGTTTTCTTTTCTGCATGCTCGGTCCGCTTTTAAATCAAATAAAGATAACAATATTAAGCCGAAAAACAGGCAACAACTGCCCTGTAACTTCGTTCCGGAGGCAGTAGTAGTTTTTCCCGGGTGGGCGGAACAAATTGCCCCCCTGCCTTCTCCACCCACCTCACAACAAGACCACCCGGTCTGCTGCCAACAGGCCCGACAGCACCGCCCCGTCCATATAACCGCCGAATTCCGGCGATGTTTCCGAGCCGGACAGGAAGAGGCGGCCGTTCATCAGGGGCAGGGCGAAAACGGGATGGCCGCTGTTCTGATGGGGCAGGACGTAGCCGTCGTAAGGGTGGTGAGTGTAGGCCTCCGCGGCCCAGGGGCAATCGGTATAGGAAAGGTAATTGGCGGCTTCCAGGCCGAAGAGCTTCACCAACTGGCGGAGGGCCATCTCCCGGCGGTCGGCCGCTTTCAGGCGGGCAGTTCCCGGCGACAAAAACCCCTTGAGCGCGAAGGCCGTTCCTTCAAAGTTGGTGTGGTCATAGATTTCGGTTGCCGGGCCGGCCTGGCTGTATACCGTCCCGGCGAAGCCGTGCTCCCGCCAGAACGGCCGCTCGTATTCTACCGCAAACTTGACCGACTCGCTCATCCAGGTGTGCGTCCCGGCCATCACCCGGGCGGCCTCCTTCGGCAGGCCGGGGGAAAAGCGGATGGTTTTCAGCAGCAGGCGGGGCGGCAGGGCGGCCACAACGTGCCGGCACCGGTATTCGGCGCCATCCTCCGCCAGGACCAGCAAGCCGTCCGCCTGTTCCCGGATCTCCCTGACCGGCGTGCTGCAACGGATGTTCTCCTCGCCGATACGGCCCGCCAGGGCTTCGACCACGGTGCTGGTACCGCCCAGCACCCGGTGATAAGGCTCTTCCGATGCAGGCAGCTCAAACCGCTGCGGCGGCGCAAAAGACATGGATTCCAGCAGGGCTGTTCCCTGGCTGTGCTGGTCGAAATAGCCGGCGCCCAGCTCCAGCAACAGGCCGATCAGGTGCTGGTGCTTGTCGCCAAACCACGTGGCGCCCATCTCCAGAGGGGTGGCCCGCCCCTCCCCTTCCAGCGTCCAGATGCGGCCGCCATAACGCGCTCTGGCTTCCAGGACCAGCGGCCGGATGCCCATCTTTTTCAGCTCGTAAGCGGTAACCAGGCCGCTCAGGCCGGCACCGATGATGATGGTGTGAAACATGGGTTCGTGGTTGCGTGGTTGCATCGGAAGGAAAAATGGAAGCGGTTTGAAAGAGCCATCCTATGGAATCCTTTTCAGGGCTAAGCGCAGCAGCAACGCCCACGGCAGCCCGTGCAACACAAAATCCACCCAATCGATAAGGCCCATGCCGACGGCGCCGCCGCGTATCCATTTGATCTTGCCCCAGATGTGCGGTTCGGGAAAGTAGGGCGCCAGCCCCAGGGTAAGGCACAGGGCCAGGACGAGCTTCCAGTTGTCGAGGTATTTAGCCATGGTTTTCCGTTGCTTTGATCCAGGAGTTTTGAAATCCTCGCAAATATCCAACAGTTTAAGGGAAAATCAGGTATCCGGAAAGGCAAAGTTATGATCCGGGCACTCACCCAATTAATCACCTGACCCCATCGGAACTTCGCTTTTCCTCCAATTCCTCCTCGTATTCCCCAAAACGGCCGGCCTTTTCGACCAACCTGCGGCGCTCCTCCTTCGCATTCAGGGAAGCGGCCGGAGCTTCCAGAAACCGGAACCCGGGCTGTTCATCCAGCAGCGCCCGGGCGGCGCCGTATTCCAGGCCGGCCTGGTAGCTTTGCCAGTAGGCTTCGCTTTCCAGGGCCAGCAGGCCGTCGCAGGATGCCACGGCGGACAACAGCCCCATGTCCAGGCGCTCTCCGGCGGCCTTTGGCATACTGCCCGCCTCCCGGTTGAGGCCCACCCGGCAGGTGAAGCCGGCACCGAGCAACTCTTCCGCCATCTTCCTCACCCCCTCCCCTTCTCCCTGCGGGCGGTAGCTTAGGAACCAGGTTTTCCGCTCCTGCAGGCGCTGCTGGAATTCGAAACATAATGCCCCCTCCTGCGGGGTGATCTCCCGGGGTTGCTGGAAGATCATCCCCAGGAAGCCATATCCGTTCGGAGGGGCGGATGCCAGCCGGCGGGCCGCCTCTTCGGGCAGCATCGGCCGGAGCAGGCCGGAAAAATTATTGATGGGAAAATACCGGCTGTGTTTCCGGTTGCCGAAAAAAACGTACCGCCAGAGCTTCGGGCCGCCCGCCTCTTTCAAATAATGCGGTACCCGGGCGTGCCGGCTGCCATCCGGCGCTTCGGCCTGATCCGCCTTATCTTCCACTACCAGCATGGCGTACAGGGAAGGCAGGGAGGCATACCTGCCATAGTAGGGCAGGGTGAAGAGCCAGATCACATCTCCTTCCCGGAGATATTCGCTGACGTTGCCGGACCGGTGGGCGTAAATATAAGGATGCAAATGAGATCCGTTTCCCGTGCCGCCCGCTTCTGCCTCCGCAATTCTCCACTCCAGGATCGTCCTCCACGGCAGATAAGCAAGGAGATGGCGGGACTTGTCGGTAAAGGGGATAGTTGGGGTTTGCATGGCTATGGATTTTGTTTGTAACTATCTGGGCCGGACGTTTTTTGACACGAAAACACTAAAAAAACTGGCAAAAATGGCAATCCAGCCCAATTAGGTACTTTTTTTATGTAAAGGAACCTGTTTGTGGCGAAAATACGCACACATAAGATAAGGAAAATCCCGGAATTGAGGTAATGACCGATATCACCGAGCCTGTACGCCGTACATAACCCAGGACCGCTGCCGGGCTCGTACACCGTGCACAGCCCCGGCAACCTCTGTCCAAACGTCAGACGGGTAGCCAGCCCGCACACGCCATCCACCCACACTCACTCCTCTGCCCCGCCATAGTCCTTGCCCGCCGTCTGCCAGAAGGTGAGGAAGAGCGCGGCGATCACCGGGCCGAGCACGAAGCCGCTCAGGCCGAACCAGGCGATGCCGCCCAGGGTGGCCAGCAGCACCAGGAAGTCGGGCATCTTGGTGTCCCGCCCGACCAGGATGGGGCGCAGGACGTTGTCGATCAGGCCGATGCCCAGAGCGCCGACGATGGCCAGGGCGATGGCCTTGCCCCACAGGCCCTGCCAGCCCAGGATGGCGGCCGCCGGCGCCCACACCAGCGCGCTGCCGCCAATGGGCAGCAGGGACAGGATGGTCATCACCACTCCCCAGAAAAGGGCGCCCTGAATACCCAGGATGGCAAACATCAGCCCGCCGATGCTGCCCTGCACGATGGCCACGATCAGCGTCCCCTTCAGGGTGGCGCGCGATACGCTGGCAAAGCGGTCGATCAGGGTGCGCTCCCATTTATTTCCCAGCGGCAGCACGTTGATGGTGGCGTTGAGCATCTTCCGGCCGTCGCGAAGGAAGAAGAACAGCACGTACAGCATCAGGAAGAACTGGGCAGTAAACGAGATGGCGTTCTGAGTATAATTGAACACGCGGTCGGCCAGCAGGCCGGTGGCCGTAACGGCAAAGCTGCTCACCTTCTCCCGCAACCCCTCGGCAGACAGCCCAACCATAGATAACACTTCTTCCAGGCGGGGCGACAGGCCCTCAATGAAATCCACGACGCTGGCCAAATCCCATTCGCCGGATTGTATCTTCTGGTAAACACTAACGCTCTCATTGACCAGCGCCAGCAGGATGAGCACCGCCGGCACCACCACGATCAGAATGATCAGCAGGGAACAGATGGCGGCCGCCAGGTTCTCCCGCCCGCCCAGGCGCCAGCGCAGGATGCGGTAGGGGCGGTTGAAGGTAAAGCCCAGCAGGGCCGCCCAGAACAGGGCCAGCAGGAAAGGCTTGATCATACCGATAAAGGCGGCGGTCAGGCCGATGAGCATCAGCCAGAAGGCAATGGGGCGGATGTAGGGGCGTACGGGCATGGTGGGGTGGAGGTTATATTGTGATATTGTGATATTGTGATATTGTTTGCGGTGCCTCCCAAAAGTAATAAAGTTCGTTCATTAACTGACCATTAACCCTCTTCCAGGTGTACCTTAACTTTTTGTGAGGAGTATCCGAATTCCGTTTTTTCTAAATTGCTTTTACGACATTCGTACGCTCACTTTTCACAACCCTAAGTTATTATCATGGTTACCACTATTCGCGCCCTATTCAGCAGCCTCTTCATTACTGGTTTTGTCCTATTTTCCCTGACGAGCTGCGACCACCCTTACGGTGCCGCACTCACCAAAGCCGGGCGGGCAGAGCTGCTGGAAATGCACCGCTCCGGCGAAGTCAACCTGGATCAGGCGGCGATTCTGAAACCAGATGGAAAAAAAGTCGACATGGATGACGTGCAAAGGCTAAAGGAAGGCGTCCTTGCCGGCGACTACTACCTGGATGCGGAAGGCGTCATCCGGAAAGTGATCGTCCGGCCCGCCAACTACCAGGACCGCATAACGGCCATCCTGATCGCCAATATTGGTTATGACCCCCGGGAGGGCATTGAGATCCTGAAGCTGGACTGCGACAGCCTGAAAAACGCCATGTCCGATTATTATCGCGCCAAACCTCCCCAGTATGGCATCCAGGAATCGGACACCCTGTCGTTTTGGGATTTCGAACGGATAAAGATCGTCTCCCTGGTGGAGAACTGCGGCTTCCCTTCGGCGGAAACCTTTGGGAGAGAAGGGGTGAGAATATTCTGGCTTATGGTGCAGCACAGCTGGCCGGAAGTGATCGCCGGTTATTATTCCGATTTTGAAAGGGCAGTAGAAAATGGAGATCTGAAAGAAAGCACATTTGTGCTGATGACTGACCGCCTGTTGATGCACTTCGATTACCCGCAAGTCTATGGTTCTCAAATCCTGAATGGCGAACTGTATACGATCGAGAACCCGGACTCCGTAGATATCCGCCGGGCGAGCGTAGGATTAGGCCCTCTGGAGGAGTATCTGAAAAACTTTGACTTGAATTGAATCATCCGATCAAAACCGTTTTCCAGCCGCCTTCTTCATCTCATGCAGCGGCACAAAAACGGCCGCGACCAGCGGGTTCATATCCAGGCGGGGCGCTTTGCCCTCCGCCAGGCGGATGAGCTGCCGGGCGTAGAAGCCGCCCTCGGCCATATCCTCCAGGCTTTTGATGCCGGTGCGTATTTTCAGTGTGGAAAACTGCTCCAGCTCGCCCCGCAGGAAGGCGCCTACCTGATGGGGTTCGGTGAGGAAAGGCCGCCCCATGCCGATGACGTCCAGCCCGCCCTCCTCCAGGGCCTCTTCGGCGAAGGAGCGGGAGCGGAAGCCGCCGGTCACCATCAGGGGGATGTCACTTACCTGCCGCACTTTGCGGGCGAAATCCAGAAAGTAGGCCTCCCGGCGGCGGGTGCTTTCCTTCACTTCGGTTTGGTCCATGACCAGGAAGGCCAGGTGCTCGTAGGTGCCGCCGGAAATCTCCAGCAGGTCGACGCCGGCATCGTCCAGCATTTGCACCACCTGCATGGCCTCTTCTTCATTGAAGCCGCCCCGCTGGAAGTCGGCCGAGTTGAGCTTCACGCTGATGGGGAAGTCATGGCCCAGCGCCTGCCGGGCTTCCCGCAGGATGGTCATCAGCGGGCGGGCGCGGTTCTCCAGGGCGCCGCCCCAGGCGTCCGTCCGCCGGTTAGTACGCGGGGAGAGGAACTGGCTGAGCAGGTAGCCGTGGGCGGCGTGGAACTGCACGCCGGTGAAGCCGCCCTGCTTGCAGAGCTCGGCGGTGCGCACGAACCGCCGGATCACGTCCTCGATCTCCGCCTCCGTCATGGCCCGGGGCTGGGCGAACAGGCCCAGTTTCCTGAGCTTCACCGCCGAAGGTGCCAGGGGGCGCAGGGTACAAAGAATGGAGCACTGCCGCCCCGGGTGGCTGATCTGCGCCCAGAGGTGCTGCCCTTCTTTTTTGCCGGCGGCGGTCCACTCCCGAAGGGCGGGCAGGGCGCTCTCGTCCTCAGCAGCCACATTGCCCGCCGATTCGAGGTAGCGCTTGTCGACCATGATGTTGCCGGTGATCAGCAAGCCGGGGCCTTGTTCGGACCATTTCCGGTAGAGGCGGCGGTGCAGCTCGTTGGGCAAATAATCCGCCCCGCTGAGGCGCTCGGTGAGGGCCGATTTGGCCAGGCGGTTCTGAAGCGTGGCGCCGCAGGGGAGAGCGAGAGCGGTGTTGAGCATGTGGATTTTTTCGTTTTGTCCTGTTCACCAGCAATATAACAATATAACAATAACAACAACCCAGCCACCAACCTCCTCCTCACCACCCCGAATTCAACCCCGCCAGCGTCGCCCGGCGGTACTTCTCCCGGTCGAATTCATAGAGCAACGGCGCTTTGTGCCGCACGCCCGTCCGGTGTTTGTCGGTAGGGATGAGAATGTCGTAGCTCAGGATCTTGCGCCGGAAGTTGCGGCGGTCGAGCTGTTTTTCCAGGATGGTTTCATAAAGCGCCTGCAACTCCGGCATGGTGAACTGATCAGGCAGCAGGTCCAGCCCGACCGGCTGATAGTTCAGCTCCTTTTTCAGGGCTTCGTGCGCTTTCGCCACGATCTTTTTATGGTCGAGGATCATGTCGGGCAGGTCTTTCAGGGAGCACCATTCGCACGCCTCAGAAGTATAGTCCGGTTCTGGCTGTTCCACTTTCGAATATTCCAGCAGGGCGAAATAGCCAATCGTGACGAAACGCTGTTCGAACCACCCCTGCAACGTTTTCGGAATGATCTTTTTTTCCACCAGCAGCGCCGCGTGCCCCTCGTCATTCCGGTTGGCATCCCCGAATAAATGAAACTGCCGGAGAAAGATGCCCTTCAGCCCCGACCGTTGTTCCGGCACGCGGGCGGCTTCCTCGTCGACGTCCCTGCCTTTCTCGACGAAACCGCCCGGCAACGCCCACTTATCCAGTCGCTTCAGCTTCAGCAACAATACTTTTAGTTCGTTCTCGTGAAACCCGAAGATGACACAGTCGATGGATAAACCCGGATGCAGATTTTCTACCTGAAAGGGAGGCATGTCGTGTTTTTTAGTTTTTTCTCCTGCAAAGTTGGGAAAAAATAATTGTTTTACCCTACCTTTGTGTCATTATGACACAATGAAAAATTCACGCTGATGAAAAAGCCCCTCTTATTTTGTTCGTTTTTATCGCTTTTCTGCGCTTTCCAGTTGGCGGCGCAATCCACCTTTACAGACCTCAACCAGAATGGCCGTGAGGACCTGTACGAAGACGCCAGCCTTCCCCTGGCTGAGCGCGTAGCCGACCTGCTGCCTCGTCTTTCCCTGGAAGAAAAGGCAGGCCTGGTAGTCGGCATGGGCATTAACATACCTGGCATCATCGAACCGCAGCAGGAAGAAAAAGTGCCCGGAGCAGCGGGCAGCACTTTCCCGGTCCCCGCCCTGGGCATCCCCTCGATCATCCTGGCCGACGGCCCGGCGGGCCTGCGCATCGAACCGAAACGGGAAGGTGCCGGCGACAAAACCTATTACTGCACGGCCTTCCCCGTCGCTACCCTGCTGGCTTCTTCCTGGGATGTGGAACTGGCGGAAAGCGTGGGCCGGGCCATGGGCGAAGAGGTCAAGGAATACGGCGCGGACATCCTGCTGGCGCCAGGCATGAACATCCAACGCAACCCCCTGGCCGGGCGCAATTTTGAATACTTTTCGGAAGATCCTGTCCTGAGTGGTTATATGAGCGCGTCTATCGTAAATGGAATAGAGTCGAACGGCGTGGGTACGTCCATCAAGCATTTCGTGGCCAACAACCAGGAGACCAACCGCATGACGGTCAACGCCATCGTCAGCCAACGGGCTTTGAGGGAAATCTACCTGCGCGGATTCGAGATCGCCGTCAAAGCAGCCCAGCCCTGGACGGTCATGAGTTCTTACAACAAGCTGAACGGGACGTATACCTCCCAGAACGGCGAGCTGCTCAACACCATCCTGCGCGACGAATGGGGCTTCGAAGGGCTGGTCATGACCGACTGGCTGGCGGGCGACGATCCCGTGGCCCAGATGCGGGCCGGCAACGACCTGATCATGCCGGGCAACCCCGGCCAGGCCAAAGCCATTCTCGAGGCCGTGAAAAACGGATCGCTGGAGGAATCCGTGCTGGACACCAACGTGAAACGCATCCTGTCCATCGTCCTGCAATCGCCGGCCTTCCGGGGTTACGCCTATTCCGACAAACCGGACCTGGCCGCCCACGCCCGGATTGCCCGGCAGGCCGCGGCCGAAGGAGTCGTACTGCTGAAGAACGACGGCGTACTGCCCCTGGCACAAAAGGGCCTGAAAATTGCCGCCTTCGGCAATGGATCCTATGCGTTCGTCGCCGGAGGCACAGGGAGCGGAGACGTAAACGAGGCCTACACCGTCTCCCTGGTGCAGGGCCTGGAAAATGCCGGCTACCCGGTCGACGCGGGCATGAAAGCTGCCTACGAACAATACATCGCGAAAGAAAAAGGGAAGCTGCCCGAAAAGAAATTTTTCTTCGAACTCCTCCCTCCGATTCCGGAAATGCCCCTCGATAAAGCCTCCGTTGCCGCCAAAGCCCGGGAAACGGACCTGGCCTTCATCACCATCGGCCGCAATTCGGGCGAGTTTCAGGACCGCACCGAGGCCGGCGACTTCTACCTCACCGAGGCCGAAAAAGACATGATCCGGACGGTTTCGGAAACCTACCACGCCGCCGGAAAAAAGGTGGCCGTGATCCTCAATATCGGCAACGTGATCGAGACCGCCAGTTGGCGCGGCCAGGCAGACGCCATCGTCCTGCCCTGGCAGGGCGGCCAGGAGGCCGGCAACGCCCTGGCGGACGTCCTGCTCGGCAAGGTGAACCCCTCCGGGAAACTGCCGACTACCTTCCCGTTGAAATACGGTGACACGCCCAGTGCTGAAAACTTTCCGGGAGAAGAACTGCCCGGCGCTGTAGAGAAGGAATTCGGCGGGTTCTCCCGGGGCAAGGCTTCGGAGGTGGTTTACGAGGAGGGTATTTACGTCGGCTACCGGTATTTCAGCACCTTCGGGGTAAAGACGGCTTTTCCCTTTGGCTTCGGCCTGTCCTATACGGATTTCTCTTACGAAAACCTGTCGTTGGGCGACAAGGCATTTGACGGCGCGCTGTCCGTCTCCGTCGACATCGTCAATACCGGAACCGCCGCCGGCAGGGAAGCCGCGCAACTGTACCTCTCCGCTCCCCAGGCCTCGCTGGACAAACCCGCCCTGGAACTGAAGGGCTTTGCCAAAACGAAGCTGCTCCAGCCGGGCGAACGCCAAACCCTTCAGTTTACCCTCACGGAAAAGAGCCTGGCCTCTTTCGATCCGGAGCGCTCAAGCTGGATAGCAGATAGAGGAACCTATATCCTGAAAGTCGGCGCTTCCAGCGAAGACATCCGGGTAATCGGCAGGTTTACGGTAGAGAAGGAGATCCTCGTGGAGAAGGCTCACAAGGTGCTGGTGCCGGGCCGGGAGATTGGCAAGATGAGGTCGGCCGGGGGGAGCAGGTGAGGGTGGTTATATTGTTATATTGTTATATTGTTATATTGTTATATTGTTATATTGTTGGCAGAGCGGGGGTTGATAGCGGTGGTGGCTACCCGCGGGCGCGATTCCTTTTTGTACCCCTTGCTCGGTTTTAGGCCCGGCCGGCCGGCCGGGTAAATCTTAGGCTGTAGGTTTTAGGGGGGCAACCCAGGCCTGAGATTGTTCAGAAATGTGTGTCCGCCCGCAAGTTTTGAACCGCAGAGGCCGCCGAGAACCACAGAGTATTCGCTTGACAGCGAATACTTTGTGACCTCTCTGCGCGTCTCCGCGGCCTCTGCGGTTTAAACAAAAGACACAGCGTTTTGAACAGTCCCCCAGGCCTAATCGGGCACTCAACAGGCGCCTAACGCACAAAACCTATTGCCGTCAAGTATAACGGCAAATAGCTAAACTGTCCCTCTCCTGCCAATAACTGTGGGGAGCAAAAGGGCTGATCAACGAAGCCCATTTGCTCCTCCCCAATAACCAATTAAACCTCACCTGTTCAGGCTGGCAACCAATCAACCAATCAACTTACCCCTCCCCCGCCTTCCCCCGGGCCTTCTCCGCTTTCCGCTCCGCCTTCCGGGCCTTTTCCTCCGCTCTCAATGCATCCTTTTCAGCTTTGATGGCCTCGGCGCGGGCGCGGGCGGCGTCCTCCCGGGCTTCGGCGGCCTTGCGCTCTTTTTTGTAGGCGCGCACGTCGGTTTTCGCCTCCTTGTGCCGGGCTTTGACGGCGTCCATCTCTTTATCGTTTTCCGTGGGTTCCTTTTTGCTGAAGATGGAAAAGAGGCCTTCCTGCTTTTCCGGTTCGGCCTTTTGGGCTTGTTTGTCTTTGTCGCGTTTGAAAATGCCCTGCGCCCCGGCGGGCAGAGACAGGGTGAGGAAGAATACAAAATACAATCCGAACATCAATGGCATCTGCCGCTTCATATTGTCGTTTTTTGAATTTTGAAAACTTCCCTATAACGAAAACTCCGGGGCATTTCTTGCGGTAGCCAGCCCGATAGCACGCATTTGTTCACAATGTTTTTAACTCCTCATCGTTTATTTGGTATTACCAAATCTGTATGAACTCCGGGTCGTAGTGCCGTAAAACCGCAAAACCTAAACACCTAAACCGTTACTTATGAAAACGACATCCTTACTCCTCCTGCTGGCCCTGCCGGCCGCCCTGTTGGCACAGTTTACCTTCCCTGTCTGCGAGGTGGAACCCGCCGAAGAAGCCCTGAATGAGGTTCCCTACCACGATGTTATAACTTATCTGGCAGAACGGGACAAACACAACTCTGGAACAGGCCAGGACGCCCCGGAGCCCCGCCTGGATGCCTACGGGCGCCAGCCCTACCCGCTGGTCCCTACCCACGGCAACCACCCCTTCGTCGTATCCGCCCACCAGGCCTACGCCCAGCACCGCCCGCTGGCGATCTCTCCCGACATGATCTGGCTGCTGCTCCTGCAGGGCTTCGCCGCCCACGTAGACGCCAACGGGGAAGCCTTGCGGCACCACTTCGTGCAGCACGAAGGCCGACAGGTGCTGTACGTGCAGCGCGACGATTACGTGCGCGGCGATTCTCTCTTCCCCTGGCCAGAGGTGTTCTCTGAGTTCCGGGATCAGATCGAGGCCTACACCAGCAAGGAGGTCGTGCCCCTGGTTTCCGCCCAATTTTCCACTACCGGCCCGACAGAACGCGCCGCCTTCGAAGTGACGCTGATGGACGCCATGAGTACCTATTTCCTCTTCGTTATGGGAATCACCTGCGGCATCCCCGAGATTACGCTGGAGGGTACACCCGAAGACTGGGCGGAGCTGGAACGCCGCGCTGGCCAATTGGGCCGGTATGAGCTGAGCTGGTGGACAGACGAGCTGCAGCCCATTCTGCGCGAGTTCACCCTGGCTTCCCGGGGGCAGGCCAACCAGGATTTCTGGCGCGATTTTTTCCTGTACGAGACGCCCGACATCGGCTGCGGCGCCGTCGGCTACGTCACCGGATGGATCACCCTGTTTTTCCCTTACTACCACGAACAGCCCAACCCCTGGATCACGGAGCGCAAAGCAGTGGACGATTTTTACGCCGCCCTCAACGAGGCCGTCGGCCTGCGCAATGACCCCAAAGTGCAGCGAAAGATGAAGAAAACAGCCCGGAAAAGAAACGCCCGGCAAAAGTGGGCGGCCGTCCGCGAAAAAATGCGCCCCCGCCCCCAGGCTTTCGGCCTGCCCGCCATCGAGATCGCCCAGTTGCCCATGGGCCTGTCCAGCGCCGACCTGCTGGTGGACTACAACGGCCTCCGCCTGGACTACAAACTGCAGGCCGGCTTCGTCGGTATCCGGCAGGACGCTCAAACCCTGGCCCTGCGCCCGGAGATCAACTGGCTGGTGGTGGACACCGGCAAGGAACCCTCGGCAGAGGACGAGGCGCTGTATGATAAATGGCTGGAGGAGCAGAAGCGGGCGGCAGGGCGGTAAAGCAAAATCTGACCGGCATTGCGTCATAAAAAAGGAGATGAGGAGGGCGCGGGCCCATCCTCATCGTCCAAAAGAGCGTTAGAGGCCATTTGTGTTTCCGGGGCTGCCAGGGTCAGAGGTTTCCGTTATCCAGGTACCACTGGTGGATGCGGGAGAGTTCCATTTCGGTGAGGCCGTTGCCGGACTCTCCCTCTGGAACCTGGTACAACAGGAATTCATCGACCTTCCCGTTGTAATCCTGCAGGGTGCTCCCGTTTTCGAAATGCCAGTCGGTGGTGCCGAAGTAGGATTCCGGGCCGGAACTCGAATTTACCCATCCGCAGATGGATACATAGGGCAGCAGTTGCCGGGTGGCGTCGGGCACGCCGTCCAGATATATTTTCACGACTCCTTTTTCCACCGAGATGTAGACGTGCGTCCATTCCCCGGCCGCGATGCCGGACTCGCTCCTGGTTTCCATATATCCGCCGTAAGTCGCATTGTAAACGGAGAACGCCACCTTGTCGTGGTTCAGGTACAGGCGGTAGGTCGACTCCGGATAATTGTACTCCGGATTGTAATTGCTGGCAATGACCTGGGTGTCCCGGGCAACGGTATTGGGTTTGATCCAGAAGCTCAGCAACCAGTAGTCGGCATATTTCATCAGGTTGACGATGCCGGGATAAGGCAGGTGTGCGTCCCCGAACCCATCCAGGGCCAGGCAGTTGCCGAGTACGCCGTTGCCTTCCACCCTGGCGTTGCCGAACAGGTCGCTGGGGTGAATCTCTTCAAAGTGCATTTCCCTGTCTCCGGAGAGGAACTGCGCTTCCGGATCGTAAGTCAGTTCCTGGTAGTAGGCATACATGTTCCTTATCACTCCGGGCGCAAGATACTCTTCGTAAAGGAAGAACTCATCCATAAATCCCTGGTAGTTGGTTGCGGTGGCGTTGTTACTGAGGTTGTACTCGGAAGTACCCAGGTAGAACATGGCGCCCGGTGTGTCATAAGTCAGCATGTCTACATTATTGGCAACCACGTCCGGCTGGCCGTTCAGGTAGATGGTGACGAAATTGTCCAGCACGGTGATGCAGATGTGGTTCCAAACCCCGGGGGTTACGGCCCCATTGGTAAGTACCCTTTTGAGGTTTCCGAAGCCATCATTGGCAAAAAGGGCTACCTGCCCGCCCAGCAGAGAACACTTATAGGGCCCATATTGGCCATCGTATTTGGAAAAGAGGATCTGTTCGGGTTTGGCGATGCTACCGGGCTTAATCCAGAAGCTGTAGGTAAGCCCCGGCTTGGTGGCGTCGTGTACCTGCTTTAGTTTATGATTGAAATCGCTGTCGCCGTCACACCCGTAGCTGCCGTTAAAGAAAGCGCATTTTTCAGAAATGCCGCCGTAGTAAATGTAATTATCGCCGTCGCAATAGTACCTGTCTACGAAAGCATCGGCATGAATCCTGAACTTATCCGGCGAAAACGCTTCGATGACAAAAGTAGGGGATACATTGGTCCGGATGAGGCTGAACCGGACGGTATCATAAACCAGTTGCCCGTTGATGCGCCGGCCGTAAACATTGTAAAGCGCTTCGAAGTCGATCCGGTCGTTGTCCAGGCCGATCATCGCGGCATCGAAGTTCCGGATGGCAAAAGTACCATCGAGGAATTGCTCTACCGTCATTTTACTGGCCTTGCCGTCAGGAAGGAAGATACCGGTATGGAGGTTGAGTTGTTCCTCCCGGTCACTGCTTCCACGCATAGGAATAAAAAAATCGTAGCGCTCCGGGTTGTTGCTTTGCAAACAGGCGATATCATAGTTCTCGATACTGATGAACGGGTTTCCCCGCCCGAACAACCAATCGTGGACGCTGGTGCCTCTGGGAAGCGGTTCGTACTGATTATCACTGGGCTGGCTGATCTTATAGATCACATCCTTGGTGCAATCCCGTACGCCGAACTGCAGCCCGTTGATGGTGTAGGCATGGTCCACCTTCCAGGAGCCCGCGATCAGGTTCCATACGGTGGTAGCCGGGCGCGCTTCTTCTTCAAACAGGGAGCATGAAGACAACAATAACGCAAAGAGGAAAAAAAGAGTGACTGGATATTTCATGGTGCCCGGTTTTATTGAATCCTGGTGATGCTGATGATTTCCACCTGCGGCCTGCCGGGGTCTGGCGTATAATCAGGGTTGGGCAAAACGGTGAGGATTGCCGACCGGGCATAATTGTTGCTGGCCATGCCCCGCCCGCCGATGGAAGCCGTGTTGTTGTTCTCGTCCCGCTCATCGACGTCATCCTCCACGTCCGCATTGGTTTCAAATACATACTGGCCGGGCTTGTTCAGCAGCAGTTCAACAGCCTGCTCATCCAGCCCTCCGGCGATCAGAGACTTGATCAGGAGGTCGAAGTTCTTCGTAATCTCCCAGGCCGCGTCGGGGCTTTCGCGGTAGAGGACATTGACGTCGGAGTCGCTGGCTTCGGCCGTTTTGGTGCAATCCGCCAGGGCGTTGACCCCGCCGAAGATCAGGTTGGTTACCTGGTTGATGATGTTCATGCTCTCTCCCAGGATGATGCTGGCCGTCGACAGCCCTATGTCGCAGGTAAGATCCGCCTTTTCCAGAATGTCGCACAGTTTAGCATCGTCTTCGCAGGAAGTGCTGATGAACAGGGGCATGAATGCCAGGATTAAAAGCGTAGCGCCTCGTTTCATGACGTATCGTTTTTTATTTGTTCTAAAAAAATACCGATACCCAATATAGGGTAGTGCAGAAGGCCGGCCACGACTTTCTTGCAGAACGGCGGGAATGGCACGTAAATGCGGAGAATTTTCTTGTAAAGGAAAGAGCAGGCGCCTATTTGGTGTGCAACTTCCTGAATTTTGCCATCACTTCCTGCCGGTAGGAGGGGCTAACCGGTATAGGGGCCAGCTTTTCGCGATATTCCAGAAAGAGGGTGGCGTCGTCCAGCGCCTGCACATTGTCCAGGTTGACGGCATAGGACCGGTGTACTCTGATTACAGAAGGGTGGCGGACCTGTCGGCAGAAGCTCTTCAAATTGGCGGAGAAGAGGTGCGCATTCGTCTCCGTAATGATCTTCACGCTGCTGCCTTCTGCTTCTACCCACAAAATATCCCTGACATGAAGCCGTTTGTAGGTATTGTCGACGCTTTTGATGAAGAAGTAGCCGTCTGCCGAAAAAAGGGGGCAGGCCACATTTTTTTTAGTGGGGGAAGGGGTGCGCTCTGGCTGGCTTCTCTTAAAAAATACGGACAGAGCCATGTCGATGGTAATATCCAGTTGCGCCGGAGTGCAAGGCTTGAGCAGATAGGCAGATGGATCGGCGGCTTTGGCGCGCTCGCGGGTGCCGGCATCCGAGTAGGAGGTGAGGAAAATGACCGGGGCAGGCCGGAGGGCGCGGATCCTCTGCGCCAGTTCGATGCCGTCCATGCCGGTTTCGCCCAGATGGATATCGATCAGGACGAGGCTGGGTTGTTCCCGCTTATATGTTTCCAGGGCTACCTCGCCGTCGTGGCAACAGTAAATATTCTGGTAACCAAAATCCTGCAATTGTTCCAGCAGCCCGCGGGCCATAATGCGGTCGTCTTCCACGATGAGTATCTTCAGTTGTTCCATAGCTTCAGCAGTTAGGGTTGATCAATGGGGAAAGAGGCTTCAAAAACAAAACCGTTCCTGTTTTGAATAGCCCATTGGCCGTTGAGCTGCTCCACCAGGCTTTCGATCAGGCGCAGGCCAAGGGAGTCTTTGGCGCCGTGTTCCTCCGGATGCATGCCGGCCCCATTGTCGCGGTAAACCAGCGTCATCCTGCCGTCGGGGCTGCGTTCCAGGCCGATAGTGATGGCTGGGTGGGGCTGCTGGCCAAAAGCATGTTTGGCGGAGTTGGTAATCAGCTCGTTGACCACCAGCCCCAGGCGGGTGGCCTGCTCGGCCTGTACCACCAGCCCGGGGCAGTTCACCGATACCCGCGCCTGCCCTAAAGCCGGACGAAGGCTGAACTGTAGGTTCTCTACCAGTTGCGCAAGGTATTGCCGAAAATCGATCAGCGTATCCGCCTCTTTATGAAAAAGCTGCTGGTGAGCCAGGCTCAGTGCCCGCACACGGTTCTCGCTTTCCAGAACCGCCTCTCTGGCTTCGGCGTCCTTCAGCCGGCGGCCCTGCATCTGAAGCAGGGTAGTAATAAACTGCAGGTTGTTCTTGACCCGGTGGTTCAGCTCTCTGTTCAGCAGGCCGATCGCTTCCCGCTGGGTTACGAGCTCAGCGTTCATCGACTCGATAGCCTGCTTCTTCCGCCGGGTAGAATGCAGGAACCAGCCCAGCAGCGCCGCCACGGCCAACAGGCCGGCCAGAACGGCGAACGCGAAGCGAAGCTGGCCCGCCCTGAGCGCCTCCTGCTCCCGGCTCAGGAGCAGTTCCGATTCCCGGAGTTTCAGGCTGTCCCTGGCCTTGCCGGCCTGGTATCTCGTATCTATTTCGATAATGGCTTCCGCCTTGCTCTGGTTGAGCAGGGAGTCGCTGGCGGCCTTGTGCGCTTCCATGTAGGACAGCGCCTCCCGGTAATTCCCTTTCTCCCGAAAGTAGTCGGCGTAGTATTTCAGGAGCAGGCTCTCGTTCTCCAGGTTGCCGATGGAGCGGGCCAGCGGCAGGCCTTCGTCCAGGTAGGCTTTTGCTTTGGGCAGGTTGCCGGTTTCCAGGTAGAACTTGCCAAGATTGGCATAGGAGGAGGCCAGGCGCTCTTTATTGCCCAATTCTTTCTTGAGTTCCAGGGCCCGCAGGTAATACTCCTCCGCCAGTTCGTTTCTGCCCTGTTTTTCATAAACGACGGCCATATTGTTGTAGTCGGCGGCAATGTGCTCCCGGTTGTTGGATTTCCGGTCTTCTTCCAGGGCCAGCCGATGATAATACAACGCGCTGTCATTCTGATCAAGATAATCGTGGATCAGGCCGATGTTGCCGTACACTTCTCCGATGGTTACCTTGTCTTCCAGCTTTTTGATAATGGCCAGCGCTTTACGGTAGGCAGACATAGCCCGGCCGTAATCCTTCACCATAGATTGGGCTGCGCCGATATTCAGCCATTGCCGGCCAACCTGCCGGGTGGCGCCGGCCTCCTCCGCCAGTTCCAGCGCTTCGTAATAATAGCGCAAGGCCTCCGGATAGTCGCCCTGGTAATCGCGGATCAAGCCCAGGTTGGAGATGCCGTTGATCATGGCCGATGTGTCGCCCAGCCTTTCCTGTACGCCGAGAGCTTCCCGGATGTACTGCTCCGCCGTGGGGTAGTCGCCCAGCCACAGGTAGGAAACCCCTACATTGGCACCGACAGCCGAGGCCTTTTGAACATTCCCCGCAGCCTGATAATGGGAGAGGCTGAGCGTCCAGTAATGGGCTATAGAATCGAGCTGCCCCGCGTGATTGTGGTAAAAACCCAGTTCGTTGTAAATGGCGCCCAGGCGTTGTCCGTCTCCGATTTCCTGCGCCAACTCCAACGCTTTATGCGCATACTGGATAGCCCGGGCGGGATCCTGGTTGTTGAGCGTGCGCACCGCCTGATAGTAAGCGTCAAACCTGGCTTCCTGGCCTTCCATCTCGGGAATGAGCCGGAGCAGGCTGTCCGCGTTCAGGAGCGGCTGCCCGGCAAGGGTGCAGGCTATAAGGAACCACAACCCAAAAGATACGTGTTTCATCGCAGCGACAGTTTATGAGGCGTTGGAATTTCACAACTGTTCTGGCTTGTTGCAACGGGGCTTAATGTGGGAATGTCTTACGGGGTTTCAGATATAGCGGCAATTTACCATAAAACTAATAATATTTGACTGGTTTCCAACACAAATGACAGGCAGCGGAACGATCTCCCGGCTGCCCCGGTTATTTCATTGTGAAGTTAAATGGATCATCGCTTGTTTTCTTTTCTTCGTCAACCCCAAAACCTAATCCCCATGAAGAAAGTACCTGCCTTATTTCACTTTTTCTTTGCCGTTTTCCTGTTTTCCAACAATGGCTTCGCCCAATCGGCCTTTCTGGGCGTGGAGCTGGGATACGCCCGGCCCGAACTCAGGAGCGCCCCCGACTCCGAATTGGCCGAGGCAGCGCCTACCGATAAATACCTCTTCGGCGCTACCGTCCGCCTTGAAAAAAAATGGGCCGTCGCTATGACTGGCCTCTTTTACTCGGAAAAAGGGGATCGGTACCTGCATTTCAATTCCTTTGAAGCGCCCTTGCTGTTTGGCGTCCACCCCCTCCGGGGGCGGCTGGGCCTGGCCCTCTACGGCGGCGGCTACTTCAGCTGGTGGAACAGAGGAATGTACGGAGACGACAGGGCCGAAAAACCAACCCTCCTGGAGCGGATGATGAGCGACGCCCGCAAAACGCACCTGGAAGAGGGCCATCCCCTCCGGAAAGGAAGGGACATCGGACTCAAGGCCGGCGTGGAGGCCTACTTCCAGTTTCGGAATAAAGGAAGGCTGACGTTGGGCTTCTTCGGTTCCCGGGGCCTGAAAGATTTTCAATATTCGGAAGCAGACAGCAGCCCGAAATTCCGCTTCCGCCAGTATTCCGTGTCCCTGGGCTACCTCATGCCGCTCTGAGAACCCCGAACTGCGAAAAGCGAACCGCCAACAGCGAAAAGCGAAAAGCGAACCGCCAACAGCGAAAAGCGAAAAGCAAACCGCCAACAGCGAAAAGCGAAAAGCAAACCACCGGCACCCCCATCCCCTCACTCCACCACCAGCCGCCGGCTGAACGCCCGCTGGCCGTCCGTTACCCTCAGCAGGTACAGGCCGGGCGGGAGGGCACCGGTATCGAATGTAAGGCGGTTGCCGGCCTCCTGTCGGCGCAGGGCGAGTTGCCCGGCGGTGTTGTAAAGGTGCAATTGCCAGGGGCCCGCAGGCAGTTCCCCGGGAAGGATGACGTGGGCCTCGTCTTTGGCGGGATTTGGAAAAAGCTCGAATACCGCCTCCCCAACGGTTTCTTTCCCGGAGAGGATGATCGTCGGAGAAGCATCGGCGATATCGACATAGGCGTCCAGGTTGATACTGCCGGGAGCGCAGTATTTTCTGCCGGCGACGTAGATCAGGTTGTACTCCGGATGGATGGCGAAAGCGTCGAGGGCGTTGTTGGTATCGCAGTTCGATACCAGCTTCAGCCATTGCGGGCTGCCGTCGGCGCCGATCTTCACCATGATGGGGCAAAAGCCGTAGGGATTTATCCTCGCCAGGCTGCCGACGAGGAGGAAGCCGTCCTCGTAAGCCCCGATGTCCCGGGGGTAACCCCAGGAATAGTTCGGAAATTCGTAGGTGCGCTCCCATTGAGTGGCGCCCTGGCCGTCGACTTTTACCACCTTCCACTTCAGCTCCTCTCCCTGCCCGCCAATCAGAAAGCCGCCGCCCGGAACCGCGTAAAAAGAGTAGAGGTTGCGAAAGGAAACATTGAGCATACTGCTTCCCAGAAACTGAAGGTTCTCATCAAAGTGCAGGATGGTGTTGAAAAAAGTCAGCACGGCAATCCCGCCGGGCGTTTTCACCATGTCATAGCTGTACAAAGAGCCGATGCCCATCCCCATCTCTTCGGCGGAGCGTACGGCCAGGGTGGCCCCGTCATAACCGATCATCCATACCGTATCTATCGTGGCCACATAAACGGCCTCTTCCTGAGCATTCCGGATGATGTGCCGGGCAATGGGAGAAGGATGGCGTTCGCTGGCTGTTAAGAAAGTACGCCGCCAGAGCTCATTGCCCATAGAATCTACCTTGAGCAGAAAGGGCAGGTTGTCGCCCGGCTCGCCGTATAAATAATCTGAACCTCCGATGATGTAGGTATCTTCGTCGGCCTCTGTCATGGAGTAGCCATCGGGATGTTGCCCGACGGGCAGGGCTGCCTGGGCAAGGGTCTCGCCGAAAAGGCCGATCCGCAGGAAGAGCAGGCCGCCGTCGGTGCGCCCCGTTACCATGAGGTTGTTGTCGTCATCGTAGGCGATGTCGAAGGGGATGTCCCAGCCGCTGATGTCGTAGCAGGGCTGGGCGGAAGCACAAAGCGCAAAGCAGGCGACGAGGCAGATAGCGGTAGTGGTTTTGAGCGTAGAAATACAGTGCATGGTGTTTATTTTTGATGCGTGGCCAAGGCAGGCCTAACCTATAAATAAAGTTGAATGCTCGTTACGGCCTGTGGCCGTAAACAGAACAAAGGCCCCGCTCTACCGTCCGCCGTCCGCCGTCTACCGTCTACCGTCCGCCGTCCGCCGTCCGCCGTACCTAGTGCTTCACCACCTTCCTCCCCCCTACCCTTTTCCCTTCTTCCAGCAGTTCTACAAAGTACACTCCCGGCGCCAGGCCGACAACATCCCAACTGGCGCGTTCCGCAAAGGCGGGCAAGCGCTGCGCCCTCACCACCTGCCCAAGGGGGTTAAGCAGACGAAGGTGGAGGGGTACGGTTGCGGGCCGGCGGAAAACAATGGACAGCACATCGGTTGCCGGGTTGGGGAAAACCTCCCAGCTTATAAAGTTGCTTTCTTCTTCCGTTCCCACGATCACCCGGTAGCACCCCCCAAGCCTGTCGGCATAATCGGTAACATGCAGCAGTGCTTCTTCCTGGTAGTAGCACAATAATTCTATATAGGCATCCAGGACGAAGGACCCGATTGGCTCAAAGGTGCTGCGCTCACTGCCGATGCCTTCTATCCAGTAGACAGTGCTTATAGTATCTAAACCCAGCGAGATCAGCATCCGCCTGCGGAGGCTGCCGTCGGGCAACTGGATGAAATCCACATTGCTGACGAAGAGGCCGGAATTATAGCCTCCATAGATGATTTCCTCACCTGGTTCAAGCGTAAAATCATAGACTAACTCCTCTTCTTCCCGCTGCGGCAAGTACTTGTACACTTTCCCCGGAGGCCCTTCACGGAAGGCCTGGCCGGAATATTCCCAGTCCTGTAGCACGGAATCCTCTGTCATCCAAAGCTTATGGTACACCTGGCCGTTGCGTTGGATGGTATCCTGGAAGCGGTAGATTTCTGTATACAAGCGGCCGTTGCCAGTCTGGATGCTGAACCAGCCGGCCAATATATTCCAGCGGTTGGCCTCCGAGACAAAGGACGGGCCGGCAAAGGTGCAGGCCAGGATGTCGGCGATGTTGTCCCGCAAAGTTTCGTAGGCCATGTTAGTCAGGCCGGGAATGATCTGCCCCAGCACCATTCCATCGCTTATCGGATAGAAGTTTTTGGAACACCCGAAGAGCATCAGGGTATCAGGCCCGGTTAAAGGGATCAGAGCCAGTACGTATTCGGCGCCTTCCGACAAAAGGTACAGGTTTTCCCCGCAGTTGACGCCGTCCTGGCCCATGATGGTGATGGTGTCGTGAGGGATATTCCGGTTGATGTTCTCCAGAACAGCCACCCGGGCGAAGGAAGGATGGGTGCGCTCTACCAATTTGCCCCGGATGATATGCCGGCCGGCATCGACGGCCTGGCAGAAAACCGTGTCATACGGCCCGCCGCAGCTGCAGCTGTGAGCAGGCGGGGCGTATAACAGGAGGAAAAAAGGGAGGAAGTATATAAAAGGGTGCTCTTTCATAAGCAGTGCAGTTTAGGGGTTTGGAAATAAATAAGCTACTCAAAATGGCGCAGTTATTTTTTCGCTGGGCAAGACGCGAAGAATGAGCATAGCCTAGCTACGTGAGTGATGAGCAACGAAGCCCAGCGGAAAAAGAACAAGCCAGTTGGGTAGGTTATTTTTTTCCAAACCCCTTAATCAGAATTTCAGGAATTTCAAACTCTGCCCTTCCCCATCCCTGCCGAAAACCTGCAGGTAGTAAAGCCCCGGCGGCAGGCCGCCAATATCCCAGCCGACGCGTTCGGTATTGGGCGGAAGTTGCCGCTCTTCCAGTGCCTTCCCCAGGTGGTTGAGCAGGCGCAGTTGCAAGGCATGAGGCGCAGGTTGGCCGAAGTCGACCGTAATCTCATCCCCGGCCGGGTTGGGGAAGGCCTTCCAGCTGGCCGGGGCGCCATCCTCTTCTCTTGCGGAAGTGAAGGTATAAGTGCAGGACGGCACGTTGTTGTCCAGCATCAGCCCCCCCTCGTCAGGGTCCTCGTAGCAGCGGATGAAGCCACCTACCGGGTCGCAGGCAGGATAAATGAAATTGAGGCAGCGGTTGCTGCCGATGCCTTCGATGATTTGATCCCCCCATTCGTGGTAGCCCGGTTCCAGGTATTGAATGTTCTGTACTTTGAGGTTGCCCCCGTTCCATTTGGCCCGAAACGCCCACCCGGCAAGCCGGATGAGCGCCTCGTTGGGGTTTTCAGGGAGTTTCTCCCGGGGGTCTCAAAGAGAGTGCGATAGTTTTCATGGCTGTTAATGAGGCTAATTTTCCCTTTTTTGTGATGCTTTTCAAGTACAAAAAACGCGTTTTGTAAAAAAATTAACTACACAGTTTTCACGAAAAGCTTTACAGAGAAAGGGATTTTGTTTATTTTTTGTGTAGCAAAAAGTGGCAACATCCCCTGACACTCTTTGTCAGGCGGCTGACGCAAAAGCAGGAGATATGAAAAAATACAAACTCTACGAACTGTTTGAAACGCTGAGCAACGGCGAGCTGCGCCGCCTGCGCCGCTTCCTGCAGTCGCCCTATTTCACCACCCGCCAGGATGTGTTCGCCGCCTTTGACTACCTGGCGGAGCGGCGGGGGACGGGGCGGCCGATGCCGGATCGGGAGCTGCTCTTCCAGCATATTTTCCCCGGCGAGGCTTACGACGACCAGAAGATACGGTCTGCCATGAGCAGCCTGGCGGAGCTCATCGAGCGGTTCTGGCTCGTAGAAGGGCTGGATGAAAGCAGCCACAGTTCGCAGCTTGCCCTGGCAAAAGCATGCCGCCGCCGCGGCCTGGGCCGGCAATTCCGGCGGGCGATGAAAAAGGCCGGCCGCCACCTGGAGCACAGCCCTCTGCGCGACCCCGGCCACTACGACAAACTGCTCGCCTATCAGACAGAATGGCTGGAATACCAGTCGGCCTCCCGCCGCACCGCCGACCTCCACCTGCAGGAAATCACCGACACGCTCGACATTTCCTACCTGCTTTCCAAGCTGCGCTACGCCTGCACCCAGCTGACCCACACGGCGGTCTACCAGCAGGAATACCGCTTCGGCATCCTGCCCCTGGCCCTGGAAGAGGCGCGGCGGCTGGGATACCTGGATATTCCGGCGGTGGCGATTTATTACAACTGCTACCGCTTCCTGAGCGAGGGCTACAGCCTGCCGCCTTTCCGGCGCTTTCGCAGCCTGCTGCTGGAGCACGGCCCCTTGTTTTCCCTCGCCGGGCAAAAAGCGCTGTACCTGCTGGCCGTCAACTTCTGCATCCGGAAGATGAATTCCGGCAGCATGGAGTTCGCCCGGGAAGGGTGGGCGCTGTACCAGCAGGCCCTGGAGCAGGGAGTGCTGCTGGAAGACGGGCGGCTGTCGCGCTTTACTTTCTACAATATTGCCGCCACCGGCATCCGCCTGGGCGAGCTGGAAGCTGTGGAGCGCTTTATCCTGGATTACAAGGATTTCCTGCCGGAAGAATACCGGGCGGCCAGCGTCCGCTTTATCCGCGCTCGCCTGGCCTTCAACCGGGGAGAACTGCCGGCCGTGGCCGACCTGCTGGAACAGGCCGACCTCCAGGATCTGGTCAACAACCTGATCGCCAAAAACCTGCTGATCAAAGCCTACTACGGGCTGGAAAAACACGAATTGCTGGAAGCCCAACTGGAAAGCCTGCGCGCCTTCATCCAGCGCAAGGATTTCAGCGACTACCACCGCCGGAACTACCTCGGCATCATCCGCTTCGTCCAGCGACTGATGGCCCTGGCCCCTTATGACAAAGAAGGCCGCCAACAACTGGAACAGGATATCCTGAATGCGCCGGTGCTGACGGAAAGGGAATGGCTGCTGGAGCAGGTGAGGAGGGTGTGAGGTGCGATGTGCGGGGAGCGGGCTGCCAAATCAAAAATCACAAATCGCAAATCGAACGTCGCAAATGTGCAGAGCCGGGGGCTTAAGATGTGCGATGTGTGATGTACGATTTGCGATGTGTGATGTGCGATTTGCCCGGTAGTCAACCGGCCCGGGATTCCCTCAAATCAAAAATCGCACTTCACACATCAAACTTCATAAATCCATCCGCCGGACCCATTTGCGATTTGCGATGTGCCCGGGAACAGAACAGCCCTTCCCGAACTACGGAAAGGGCTGCCTGGCGTTTTGGATTCAGAATCTGATCTGATCACCGCTCGTTGGTATCCTCAAACACATCCACGTCGCTCCAGGGCTTCCTGAAGTCATTCGGCACTTCGCTGAGAGCGTCAACGCGGAATCCGTCTTTGGAAACGCCGGCTTTCAGGGCCAGCTTATAGATCAGGGAATAGGTAGGCGGACTCTCGAGATGGAAGTACATATTCCGGCTCGACCTCCAGCGGAAGCCGGAAGGGATCGGAGCAGGGATGTTTTGGTTGAGGTCCCATGATACAGTGGCCAGATAATACTTTTTTGCCATGGTTAAAGCGGTTCTTTGGTTAATGAAATGGGTTCCAAACAAGGAGTACAGCTCCTTACATATTCCATAAAATTATTTAAACTTTTTTGTAAGACCAATGAATTCAGCCAGTTTCGGAGAAAATATTTAGACGATGGTTCCCTCCTGCGCCCTGTTAACCTGCAAATTAATTATTTAAAAGGAAAGTGATTATTGTAACTTTGCCCGGTTGACAATTATCAGTAAACGGCCTTTTCCGGGCCTGTATTTTAGCCTTACACCAAAATCAAACCAACTATGTTCGAGCAAAAAACCTTCCCCGGCCAGAGCCAGGCCGCCGGCACCCGCCAGGAAATTCAGGAGTGGGTGGATAAGATGTCCGCCTTCCTGCAACCGGCTAAAGTTCATTGGGTGACCGGCACGGAAGAAGAAAACCAGCAACTGCTGGATTTGCTGGTCGAGAAGGGCACCTTCATCCGCCTCAACCCGCAGAAGCGCCCCGGCAGCTATGCCTGCTTCAGCGACCCCAGCGACGTGGCCCGGGTCGAAGACCGCACCTTCATCAACAGCCGCCTCAAGGAAGACGCCGGCCCAACTAACAACTGGACAGACCCCAAGGAGATGAAGGCCACCCTGGAGGGCCTGATGGAGGGCTGCATGAAGGGCCGCACTATGTACGTCATCCCCTTCTGCATGGGCCCGCTCGGCTGTCGCTTTTCCCGCTATGGCATACAGCTGACCGACTCCGAGTACGTGGTGGTCAATATGCGCATCATGACCCGCATGGGCACCGCCGCCCTGGAAGCCATAGACGGCGACTACGTGCGCTGCGTCCACACCGTAGGCGCCCCCCTGGAAGCCGGGCAGGAGGACGTGCCCTGGCCCTGCAACCCCACGACCAAGTACATCACCCACTTCCCGGAAGACCGCCTGATCATCTCCTACGGCAGCGGCTACGGCGGCAACGCCCTGCTGGGCAAGAAGTGCTTCGCCCTGCGCATCGCCTCCAGCATGGCCCGCGAGGAGGGCTGGCTGGCCGAACACATGCTCATCCTGGGCGCCGAATCGCCGGAGGGCGAAAAGTCCTACGTCGCTGCCGCCTTCCCCAGTGCCTGCGGCAAGACCAACTTCGCCATGCTCATCCCGCCCAAAGCCCTGGACGGGTGGAAAGTGACCACCGTCGGCGACGACATCGCCTGGATCCATAAAGGCGACGACGGCAAGCTCTACGCCGTCAACCCCGAGGCCGGATACTTCGGCGTAGCCCCCGGCACCAACGCCAAAACCAACCCCAGCGCCATAAGGACGATCGCCAAAAATACCATCTTCACCAACGTGGCGATCACTCCCGATGGAGACGTATGGTGGGAGGGCCTGACCAAGGAACCGCCCGCCGGCCTGACCGACTGGCAGGGCAAACCCTGGGACCCCGCCAGCGGCAAACCCGCCGCCCATCCCAACGCCCGCTTCACCGCCCCTTCGGCCCAGAACCCCGTGATCGACCCCGACTGGGAAAAGCCCGAAGGGGTGCCCATCGCCGCCTTCATCTTCGGCGGCCGGCGCAGCACCACCGTGCCCCTGGTCCACCAGGCTTTCAACTGGAACTTCGGCGTCTACCTGGCCGCCACCATGGGATCGGAGATGACCGCCGCCGCCTTCGGCAACATCGGCCAGGTGCGGCGCGACCCCTTCGCCATGCTGCCCTTCATGGGCTACCACATGAGCGAATACTTCAACTACTGGCTGCAGTTCGGCCGCGACCTGCCCAACCCGCCCCGCATCTTCAGCGTCAACTGGTTCCGCAAAGACGCGGACGGCAACTTCCTCTGGCCGGGCTTCGGCGAGAACATGCGCGTGCTGAAGTGGATCATCAACCGCGCCAAAGGGCGCACCTCCGCCGTGGAAAGCCCCATCGGGTGGATGCCCCGCTATAAGGACATGGACTGGGCCGGCCTGGAGGATTTCACCATCGAGGACTTCGAAAAGATCATGGTCGTCGACCGCGAAGACTGGAAACAGGAGATCATCGCCCACGAAGAATTGTTTGCCAAAGGCTACGACAAACTGCCCAAGGAGTTCTTCTTCATGCGCGAATTGCTGCTGTCGGCCCTCTGGCGCTCGCCGGAGCAGTGGGGCCTGGAGCCGGAGCAGGTGTAGAGGAACTTTAAGTTGTAAGCAGCGTTTTATTCCCAGCTCAGTTCGCCCAAAGTCCAGGATGGTTTGATATTTTGGGCTTTGGGCATTCTGGGCCAGTTTTTTAATTGGGAGGCATGGCAATATCATAATTGGCAGGCTGGCCGAAATCCGGATATAACTTTAGTTCGTAAATGGGAAGAGCAAAAAAAGTGTTTATGGAAAAAAATGCATCTTCCCACCCATCGGCCCTTCCTGTGGAGGGCGTAGAAGTCACTCACCGCTGGCTCGATATCGGCGGCTGCCGCATCCATGTTGCCGAGGCTGGCGCCGGAGAGCCCCTGTTGATGTACCACGGTTGGCCGCAGCACTGGTGGATGTGGCGCAGGCAAATCCCCTTCTTTGCCCGTTACTTTCGGGTCATAGCGCCTGATATGCGCGGCTTTGGCTGGAGCGAGGCCACTGAGAAGGGTTATCTGAAAGACGAACTGGCCGATGATCTCGCCAGGCTTATTCATGCCCTGGGCTACCAGGAGGTGCGGCTGCTCAGCCACGACTGGGGAGGCTGGGCCGGGTACATCGCCAGCGCCAAATACCCGGGGTTGATCAGCCAGCATTTCGCAACCAATATCCCTCCGATCTGGCCCAAGCTCAGCCTGAAGATGATCCCGGCGACCCTGCGCTTCGGATATATGGTGCGCATCTCTATTCCCTACTTCGGGCCCCGCATGCTGCAGAAAAGCGAGCGTTTTGTGCACCATCTCCTCACGAGGGGGAATACCCATCCCAGCGGCTGGAGCCAATTCGAAAAAGAGGCCTTTAGCGCCCAGTTCAGGGACGAAAAGCGAGCCAGGGCTTCCGCCAGACTGTACGGCTGGTTCCTGCTGCGGGAATTTATCCCTCTGGGGCTGTTCGGTAAATACCACAAATACCGGTGTGCCACGCCGACGCGCCTGCTGTTTGGGGAGAAAGACTTTGCCATTGCGCTGAGTTGGGTGCGGGGTTATGAAAAATATATGGACGATTTTCAAGTGGAGTTTGTGCCGAACGCCGGCCATTTCATCGTAGACGAACAGCCCGGCCTGGTCAATGACAGGGCTTTGAAATTTTTTACCGGCAAGATGGAAGATGGCGGCAAAAAAATTGAAAAAACGAGTGGTATAACCAATTGAGCCAAACCTTCCGGAAAACATCTCCAGCCATGATATTCGAACCATTCTCCATCAAAGGATTGCCTTTCAAGAACCGCATCGTTCGCTCTTCCATAGGGGGCAAAACCGCTCATTGGGACGGCACCATCACCTCCGCTTTCAAGAATTTTGAGAAGCGCTTTGCAGAGAACGAGGTGGCCGCCATCATTTCCGCCACTATTGCCGTGGATGAGAAGCGGGCCTCCCCACTGCAGTACCCTGTACTATCCCACGACCGCTTCATAAAACCTTTGGCAGAGGCCGTAAAAGCGGTGCAGCAATATGACTGCCGCTACATCATTCAGATCGGCGACGTGGGCGGCCACACCCAAACCAGCCTCTTTAATGAAGCAGAGGACGCAAAATCCGCCTCCACCCTTTTCGACTTCTTTTTCGGTTACAAAACCCTGCACCGGGCCATGTCCCAGGAAGAGATAGAGATCGCCATTGAAAAATTCGGCGAGGCCGCCCGCCGGGTTCGCGAAACCGGCGCCGACGGCCTGGAAGTGACCGCTTCCAAGGGATACTTGATCCACCAGTTCCTCAATCCTGCCGTGAACCGCCGCACCGACCAGTACGGCGGCTCGGTGGAAAAGCGCTTCCGCTTCCTCGAAGAGGTGGTGCGGACGGTGCGCCAAAAGGTGGGAGACGACTTCCTCTTTGGCATCCGCTTGTCTGCGGCCGACTACAATTACTTGCCGCTCAATATCCGCCTGCCCTTGCGCTTCCCGTTACGGCAATGGTACTTCGGAAATACCCTGAAGGAAAACCTGTACTACGCTCAAAAACTGAAAACGCTGGGGGTAGACTACCTGCACATCGATAAAGGGTTCGGGTTCATTAATCCTAAAGGCAACCCCGGCGCTTTCCCGCTGCATGAGATCAAGCTTTATTATAACGGCAACCGGCACCTGTCGTTCAAAGCATGGATGCGTTCGGTCCTGGTCAATACCATCCCGGAATTCATCCTTTCTCCTCTGGCCAATATCGGCTGGAAAGACATTCCTGCCATCTCTGCGGATGAAGCCAGGCGCTTTCGGGACGAAATTGGCCTGCCAGTTATTGCTAATGGAGGGTTTCAGGACAGGCGGCTGATCGAGGAAACCCTGCAGGCCGGAAAGGCCGACCTGATAGCCATGGCGCGTCCCCTGCTGGCCAATGTTAATTTGGTACGGCTATTCAAACAAGGGGCCTTCCTGCCTCCTAACCCCTGCACTCACTGCAACCGTTGCCCGGTACGCACCGCCAATTTCCCGTTGGGCTGCTACGACCCCTCGCGATTTGCCTCTCAGGAAGAGATGGAAGCCCAAATCCTGGAATGGAGCGCTGCGAGCGACGAACGCCTGGCCTATCAGGAAAATGCCAACAGCATGGCGGAACAACTGGCCGACAAATAATGCCTTATGCGGGAACTGCTGCTGTCATCCCTCTGGCGCTCGCCGGAGCAGTGGAGGCTGGAGCCGGAGCGGGTGTAGGAACGTGAAGGGCGAACTGTGTTATCGCTGCAAAAATTTTGTTATCCGGACATCTAGGTTATACAAAACGGGCTGCTTATTTTTATGTCGGTTCTTTAAAATCGTCAGTACTTGGCAAATTCTACAGCTTCTGAACCGGGAGAGATCATAAAGGCCCTCCAATCGGGTCGTACGGAAGTGCTGGAAGCGCTATATGCGCAGCACCGGGAAGATTTCTTCCGTTGGGCAGGCCGGCGCTTTCAAGGCAACATGGGCGATTACGAAGATGCCTGGCAGGATGCTGTTATTGCCTTTTACGAGCAGGTAACCTCTGGGCGGGTGACCGCCCTGCGGTCCGGCCTGCGCACCTGGCTGTTCGCCGTCGGCTGCAAGCGGCTGCTGCAGAATAACCGCAAAATGAAGCGCTTCTTCTGGAAGGATGCGGTGGATCTGGCCCTGCTGAGAGACGCTCAACTCAGCGAATTTGAATGGGACATCCCCCGGGCAGAAGAAAAAGCCCTGCTGGAAAGAAGCATGGGGGTGTTGTCCTCCCAGTGCCGGGAAATCCTCATACAACGGTTTTACGAAGGGAAAAAGTTGCCGGAGATCCGGGAGGCTTTGAATTACAATTCCGAAAATACGGCCAGCGCCGCGCTTTCCCGATGCCTGAGCAAGTTGAAGGATATCGTCGCCGTGCTGGCGGGCAACCCAAAACAAACCGGAAATGGAGGGTGATCTCATCGAAGGTTATTTCCGCAACGAGCTGACTCCGGCAGAACGCGGCGCTTTCGAACAAAGGCTGGCGGCAGACCCGGCATTCCGGCACGAAGTGGAGGAACATGGAAAAGCGGTGCGCCTCGTCCGGCTGCTGGGCCGGCAGGCGCTCAAAGCCCGCCTGGCCGAACGGGGCAGGCAACTGGATGCCGAAAAGGCCCGCTCCGGCTTCCGCCTGCCTTGGCGGATAACCCTGCTCGCCACCGCCCTGCTCGCCCTGGCATGGTGGTTTTGGGATAGACAGACAGAGGATTCCTCAACACCATTGCCGGATACCGAGATCCGCAGGGATTCTGCCGAAACGCCGGCGCCGCCGGCTCCCGGTGCGGCTGAGCAGGCAGAGCCTAAGCCCTCAGCTGAGAACAGTCCTTCCGCAGCACCGCCTGCCGCAGAAAGCTCCTCCTCCCATGAGCAGCTTTTCGCCGCCTTTTTTCGCCCCTACCATGACGAATCGCTGGAACCCGCCGTCCGGGGCGAGGGAGAACCCACCCCGGAAGAGCAGTTCCGGCAATTGTACTGGGAAGGCCGCTACCGGGAAGCCCTGGCCGTTTTTGAGGTTTTGGAGAACGCATCAAAAAGCAATGCCAACCTGCAGTTCCTGCAGGCCAACTGCCTGTTGGCCACAGGGCAGGCAAAGGAGGCTGCCCTCGCTTTGGAGAACGTACTCCGGACAAGCCGTAGCCGCTTCCTGCCGGAGGCGCAATGGCTGCTGGCGCTGGCCTGTCTTAAGGATGGGAATAAAGGGAAGGCGAAGGCATTGCTACAGCAGATGGCCCAAGATGCCGGCTCTCCAATGCAGGAGGAGGCAGGGGATTTGTTGGAGAGGATCGAGCGATGGTTACAGGGCACTTAGGCCGTATAACAATACACTAATTCAGCGATGAAAAACACCCAGCTCATTTTCGCATTCCTATTGCTCTCCACGCTTCCTTCCTTCGGGCAGGCCGATACCGCTGCGGTGGCCCGGGAGGTAGACAGCCTGATACATTTGACCCGTGAATTGTCCGGCAGGCGTGAATTCGCGCAGGCGCTGGAAACCATGGCCGGCGCCGAACGGCTGGCTTTGGAGACATTCGGCGAAGAAACTGCCGTGTTCGGCAATGTCTGCTTTCAGTATGGGGCCATTTGCCACCAGCAAGGCGATCATCGGGAAGCGGAAAAGTGGCTGCTCCAGGTCAAAGGGATCCGGGAAAAAACCGTGGGCAGAGAGCACCTCGACTATGCTGCGGTTTTACACCAATTGGGGCGCGTTTATTACCACATGGGCAATAACTACGAGAAAGCCGAACAATGCTACCTGCTATCCAAAACTATTCGCGAAAAAAAACTGGGCAGAGAACATCTGGAATATGCAGCAAGCCTGAATAGCCTGGGAACGCTTTATTTACGGATGGGGAATTATGATCTTGCGGAAGCCTGCTATCTCGAAACTTTGACCGTCGGGGAGAAGGCACTCGGCAGAGAAAACATCACTTACGGGGGGACACTGAACAACCTGGCCATCGTATATACTTCAAAAGGAAATTATGAAAAGGCCGAAATTTTCTATAAAGAGAACATCAGAATTATTGAGCAGACAAAGGGTACAGAAAATACCTACTACGCCGGAGGCATCATGAACCTGGCCAGCGTGTACCTGTATATGCGTGACTTCGAAAAAGCCGAACCCCTCTTCCTCGAAGCCAAGAGCCGCTTTGAAGGGTTTCCGGATTATACCGCAATTCCATCCTACATGTCTTTGATGGAGTTTCTGGGCATGTTGTATTTTGAAACCAGGCAATACGACTTGTCTGAGATATACCATCTCAAAGCCAAAGAATTGCGGGGCGGAATATTGGGAAAAGAACATCTTTCCTATGAAATGAGCCTGGCCAAACTGTCCGTTTTATACTGGAAAACCGGCGATTACGACAGAGCCGCACAACACTTCGCGGAAGCCGCCGAAATGCGCCGTAGCCTGCTTTCCGATGCCTCCCGCCACCTGTCTGAAAAGGAGGTGTACGCTTACGTTCAGAATTTTGAGATTGAACTGGATAAGGATTTTTCTTTTGCCCGCACCGCTGCTCATGCCGTTCCTTCCTTTGCGGGCTCCTGCTACGACAACACCCTTTTTCACAAAGGTTTTCTGCTTAATATCTCGCATCACTTCAGAAACCGGAACGCAACAGATCAGGAACTGGCGGAAAAACTATCCCGGCTGAAATCCATCCGGAACCTGCTTTCCGCTCAGTATGCCCGCCCTCCTTCCGAAAGAGACAGCAGCCGGATAGGGGAATGGGAAGAACAGGCCAACACCATTGAAAAGGAACTGGCCCGAACCATTGCCGGCTACGGCGAGATTGTCCGCCGGCTCAACTGGCAGGACGTACAGGCTGCCCTGTACCCGGGCGAAGCCGCCCTGGAATTCATCCGTTTCAACTACTACACCCCCGAACCCACCGACAGTGTCCTGTATGCCGCCCTCCTGCTGAAGCCGGGAATGGGGCACCCGCTTTTCATTGCCCTCTTCGAAGAAGGGGCACTGGAAGCGCTGCTGCCTCCACCCCATAAGAACCGCTCTGAATATGTCAATCAACTGTATCAGGACGAAACTCTGGCCCGGCTGATTTGGGCGCCGATCGAACCACATCTGCAGGGCGTTCGAAAGGTTTTCTATTCCCCTTCCGGGCTGCTCCACCGCCTGAACCTAGGGGCTTTGCCTGTCGACAAACAGGGGAGCGCCTTCGCCGGCCGCTACGATCTTGTCGCTCTGGGAAGCACGCGTTCACTTGCCCCTGCGCCAGTGGACAGCACATCGGCGGGCAGCCAGGTTGTTGCCATTGACGCCTTTATCTTCGGCGGCATCCATTACGAAATGGACAGTGCGGAAATTGTCCCTTCTGCGCCGGATGATCTGGCCAGCCGAGGCTTATCCTTCACCCACACCGACTCCAGCCTGCGAGGCGGCACCTGGAAATTCCTCAAACATTCGGAAAAAGAAGCGGCCAGCGTTACCGCTATCCTTCAGGAGGCCGGCATCCCGGCTACCGCTTTTCAGGGATATGCTGCTACCGAAGAGATTTTTAAGCAGATGGGCAGGCATGCTCCCTCGCCCCGCATCCTCCATGTGTCCACCCACGGGTATTTCTTCCCGGACCCGGTCTTGACTGGCAGTAAACAACCGGCAGCGGGCAGTGAGCCGCCCTTCAAACTCTCGGAGCACCCCATGATCCGTTCCGGCCTCATCCTGGCCGGCGCCAATCACGCCTGGCAAACCGGCCGGCCTCTCGGCAACCGCGAAGACGGCGTGCTCACCGCCTACGAGATCAGCCAGATGAACCTCAGGAATACCGAACTCGTCGTGCTCAGCGCCTGCGAGACGGGCCTGGGCGACATCCGCGGCAATGAAGGGGTCTACGGCCTGCAACGCGCCTTCAGGATCGCCGGGGCCAAAAACCTGATCATGTCCCTGTGGCAAGTACCTGACTTTCAGTCCCGGGAACTCATGACCGCCTTCTACCGCCAATGGCTGCTGAACAAACTGCCTATCCGCCGGGCGTTGCTGGCCGCACAGCAGGAAATGCGGGACAAGAGCTATGAGCCGTACTACTGGGCCGGCTGGGTGCTGGTGGAGTAGGAACGGGTCGTGCAATAAGTATTTCAAAAAAATTTGTAACTATTTAGGTGGGCCTGATGCCTTTGCCACGAAGACACCAAGACACCAAGTTTACCCGGCTGGCTAAACGGGATCGCACCAAGGCTTTGTGCAATCTTAGTGCCCGCCTGCTGTGCCAGCGGCCGGCAGGTTTTTGTGTCTTCGTGGCTAAAAAGCGGAGGACTGCTAAATAGTTACAAAAATTTACCCTTCCCTGTTAAGATTTTCCCTCCTCGTGGAACTAAGGAATGAAAAATAAATAACCAAGCCCAATTGCCGTTATCTTTTTCCGCCAGCCTTCGTTGCTCATCACTCACGTAGCTAGGCTATGCTCGTTCTTCGCGCCTTGACTGGCGAAAAAATATTTAGGCACTTGGACCAGCTTATTTAATTTTCATTCCTAAGAGGAAAACATGAGGACCATGAGGATACCCTTTGCCACCCTGCTCCTTTTTCTGGCCCTGCAGCCGGCCGCCCAGGAAGGCGCCTGGGATTACTTCGGCCCCGCAGCGAGCCTGAAGAGCCTGGCCGCCCGTGGCAATACCATCCTGGTGGGAACCGAAGGCGCCGGACTGGTGCGCTTTGACACCCTGGCAGGCCGCTCTTTTATCAGCACCGGCAATTCCGGCATCCCTTCCGACACCGTCTTACAGCTTGCCATCGATACGGAAGAGAACTGGTGGATACACCATCCCGGAGGCATCAGCCGCTTCGACGGGGCCGGCTGGCAAAGCTGGCGCCTTGCCGAAACGGGCCTGCCTGCCGCCGCCGCCATCCGGGCCATGAAAACAGCCCCCGGCGGCAGTTTGTATGTGGCCACCGACAATGGCGCGGCCATTTTTCAGGACGGCGCTTGGTCGGCGCTGAACATGGCCAACTCCGGCCTGCCCGATAATACCATCCGCGACCTGGCCATTTCGCCGGAAGACGGCGCCCTCTGGGCATGCACCGTCGGCGGGCTGGCCCGCTACGACGGCCAGTCCTGGTCCCGCCTGACATCCGGAAATTCCGGCCTGCCTTCCAACGACACCTGGCGGATCACTTTTGACCATGCCGGCGGCATGTATGTAGGTTACGCAGGGGCAACCCTCGCCGTTTTTCGCGACGGCGCCTGGGCGGAGCTGATACCACCCGCCGGAGAGGGATTCACAAACGATATTCCCTGGGGATTCAAGGTAGACAGCCGGAACAGGTTGTGGTTCGCTTTTGATATTGGAGCCGTAGGCTCCGGAAAATTTGGCGTCTACCGCTATGATCCTATGCTGGTGGGGGCGGAAGAAACGGCTTCGGCTCAGGCTGCTCTGACAGTTTACCCCAACCCTACGGCCGGAACCCTTGCCGTTCAACTGGAAACGGCGCAAAGCGGGAACGTGCAGTTGCGGCTCTGCAATATGCAGGGGCAAACCGTTTATTCTTCCGTTGTCCCGCAGGCGGACGGACAGCCAATACAAGTGGACCTGGGCCGCCTGCCCGCCTGCGTGTACTGGCTTTCGGCCATTCAGGGCGGGCGCTTGTACACCGCCCGGGTATTGAAGCTGTGATAAAGGAATTATACCAGGAAAAAATAATCAACCATGAGAACACCCTTTACCTTAATGCTTTTCTCTCTTGCCTTTTTGTTGTCCGGCATCCCCTTGTCCGCTCTGCTGCCGGGAAACCCCGGGCATCAGGCAAACCCACAGATAACCGTCGCCGGAATACCCGCCGCGCCGGAGGCCTGCGCTGCGGAACAAATGCTGAACGGAGGCCCGGCGCTGGCCTGGGCCACCTATTACGGCGGTTTGGATGGCGATTTTGGCCGGGCCATCGCTGCCGACAGCATGGGCAACGTCTATCTGGCGGGGGACACCGAAAGCGAAGATATTATGAATACCGGCGGCCACCAGAATACCTATGGTGGAGGAGACCGGGATGTTTTTCTGGTGAAATCAGACGCCTCCGGGGCGCGCTTGTGGTCCACCTATTACGGCGGCACAGGATGGGATTACGGCTATTCCCTGGCCATTGACCAGGAAGGCAACCTGTACCTGGCGGGCACGACCAACAGCAGCGGCAATATAGCCTCGGGCGGCCATCAGAACACCCATGGCGGCAGTAATGACGCCTTCCTGGTAAAGTTCGACGCAGCTGGCGTACGGCAATGGGCAACTTACTACGGTGGTTCAGGTAGCGACTCTGGCACGGGCGTCGCCGTCGATAAGCAGGGCAACGTGTATCTGGCGGGACATACGCAGAGCACGGCAGGCATCGCCTCCGGCGGGCATCAGAATACACACGGGGGTACAAATGACGCTTTCCTGGCGAAATTCAACGCTTCCGGGACGCGCTTATGGGCTACTTATTACGGCGGCTTCGGCTTTGAGGAAAATTCCTCGGTGGCTACGGATGGCGAAGGCAACGTTTTTCTGTCCGGAAGAGCCGAAGGTTTTGGCAACATCGCTTCCGGCGGGCATCAGAACAACTTTGGCGGCGGAACCTTCGACGCTTTTCTCGCCAAGTTCAACGCCGCTGGCGTACGGCAGTGGGCGACCTTCTACGGCGGCTCGAGAGACGACCTGGGCTTTTCGGTTGCAACGGATGGTTCCGGCAATGTGTACCTGGCAGGCATAACCGGCAGCGAAAACAACATAGCGGCAGCGGGGCATCAGATGTCCTATGGAGGGGTCGGTGATGCTTTCCTGGCCAAGTTCAACGCTGCCGGCGCCCGGCAATGGGGTACTTATTACGGTGGAACATCAGGGGAACAAAGCGGGCAGGTAGCCGTCGATGCAGAGGGCAATGTATATCTGGCCGGCACCACGGTCAGCACGGACAACATTGCCTTCGGCGGCTTTCAGGATGCCCTCCGCGGTTCAACTGACCTTTTCCTGGCCCGGTTCGACTCAGCCGGCGCCCGGCAATGGGGCACCTATTACGGCGCGGTGCCCGATGACCAGGCGCTGGCCGTTGCCGCCGGCCCGTCGGGCGACATCTATGTGTCGGGATATACCGAAAGCTTTTCCAACTTCGCCACGGGCGGCTTTCAGAACACCTACGGCGGTGGCGCCTGGGACGCTTTCCTGGTCAAAGTGGAGGGCGGCGCCATCAGCGGCAGCCCGGCGCTTACCCCCCTCGCCCCACAAATAAACACCTATCCCAACCCCGTGAAGGATGTCCTGCAGGTGGTGGTGGCCAACCCCTCGCTGTCCGCCTGCACCCTTCAGCTCCACAGCGTGGAGGGCAGGCTGCTGCGGGAGCAGGAGATTCCGGCACCCGGCAGCGAATGGACAGCAGAACTAGGCATGCAGGGGCTGTCGGCGGGGATATACGTACTGACAGTGCGTAGTGCGGCGGGAAGTGCGGGCAGGAAGGTGATTAAGGAGTAGGGAAGGATGGTTTCACATGGTTGGCGGGATTTCCGCCGTTCTGCGAAGTCGTGAAAATCATGTAAGTTTGCGGAAAACAAGCCCGCAATTGTACCGCCTGCGGGACAGCCTCCTCCTTTGCCATCCCCATTCCATCATCACCCACTCACTCCAACCCCCCGATAAACCGCCGCCCGTACACCACCTTATAATCCCCCTTCTCCAGGTCTCTGCCTGCCGGCTGGTAGCGGCCGCCCAGATGCCGGGAGAGGAACTGTTCGGCAATTGCCCAGAACGACACCCAACTGCCGGGTTCCCGGTAGTCGTGCACTTCATCGGGGTAGTAGAAATAGATGACGTCTTTGCCGGCGGCGTTCAGCGCGTCGGCGAAGGCGTCGACCTGCCGCTGGGGCACCCGGCCGTCCTTGCCGCCGGTGGTCAGCAGGATGGGGCTGCGGTATTCCCGGACGTGGTTGATGGGCGATTGTTCCTGCAATAAACGGACGTCTTCGGGCCGGCGCGGGTCGCCTACCCGGCTGCGCCACAGGGGGTTGTCGGTGAAGGGAATGCGCAGGAAGGCATCCATGTCGGTCGGCCCGTACATGGACATGCCGCAGGCGTAAAGCTCCGGCTCAAAAGCCAGGGCCGCCGCCGCCGCGTAACCGCCGTACGACCAGCCCCAGATCCCGGCCTTCCCTTCCCGGGCGATGCCCTGCCGGATGGCCCAGCGCGTGATGTCTACCTTGTCGTGGTGCATAGCCTGGCCCCATTGCTGGTCGCCCAGGTCGACGAACTGCCTGCCCAGGCCGCTGCTGCCGCGAAATTCGGTGTTGATCACGGCGTATCCCCGGTTGGCCAGCAGCTGGAAGTTGCGGTTGTGAAACCACTGGTTCCAGTGCACGACGCCCACCCAGGGGCCGCCGTGGACGTAAACGATGGCGGGCAGCGGTTCTTCCGGGATGCCGTCCCCGTCCTGGTCGGCACCAGGGGGCAGGTACACATGGACCGGCAGCTCGTAGCCGTCCCGGCTGACGACGCTGAAGGCTTTTCGGCTGGCCAGCGGGTAGCCGCCCAGGGCGGGATAGTCGTCGAACAGCCGGATGAGCTGCCGGCTGTCCCGGTCGAAGAAGTAATAAATGGTGGGGCCGCCGTCCAGCTTCCGGAGCAGCCAGCAGCGGCCGTCGGCGCTGGCCTCGGCGAAGCTGGCATGGCCCTGCAGCAGGCGGTCGGCGTAGTCGAAGTCGGCCCGGGCATCCGCATCCAGGAAGTGGCGGCGGGCGTCGGCAAATACGCTGAGCACCATCTGAGGGCGGCCGTCCGGGCCCACCATGGCGCCAAAGGGCAGGATGTCGGCCTTGCCGTCGGCGACGAGCAGTTGGGTGTCGCCGCTCTGCACGTTTATGGACAGGAGCACCGACTTATCCCGGCCGGTATTGTCGGTGGCGTACACCACCTGTCCGTCGGCGCTGACGCTCACGACGTCCTGGAAACCGCCGATGAACTGGCTTTCGTCGAACGGGAAGCGCAGCCGTTCCGTCCAGTCTTTATCATCGTAAGTATAAATGGAGTAGCCGTTGATGTCGTTGAGCAGGCGGGCGGCGCGCAGGCGCAGCTGCTGGTCGAAATAGAGCTTCTGGAAGTCCAGCGGCGGGCTTACTTTTTGATAGCTCCCGCTTTGCAGGTTGATGAGATAGATGCCGTTGAGGCGGCTGTCCTCTCCAACGATGGTAACAGCCGCCTCCCCGGGGCGTTGCCGGCTCAGGGCCTCGATGCGCAGTTGCTGGAAGGGGAAGACGGGGATTTGCCGCTTCTCCCGCCCGTCCGGGCCCATCCAGACCAGCTGTTTGCCGCTGCTTTGCACGACGGCCAGCACGCCGCCGGCGGGGTCCGGGTGCCAGTTCAGCAGGGCACCGTCGAAGGCCAGGCTTTGCTCCCTGCCCGGGCGGCGGGTTTCAACATAAAAAAGGCGCCCTTCCTGTACGCTGCGCCGCTGGAAGTACACCCGCCTGCCGTCCGGCGAAAGCGTGATGGCATACTGGTCCTTCTCCTGAAAGAAACTGTCGCGGGGAATCAACGGGGCCTGAGCCGCCAGGCAAACTTGAATGAAAGCAAAAAAAAGCAACAAAGTGTTTTTACGCATTTCCAGTAACTATTTACTACAAAGGGGGATCGTCAGACGGGTAGCCCCTCAAAGGCTATATCAGATAGTCCGCATATGGCTAAAACAGGAAACAATATAACAATATAGCACTATAACAATTGCAATATAACCATCCCCCCTCATCCCCCCATCTCCGCCCGCATTGCCGAAGGCGCCATCCCATAAACCTTTTTAAACGCCTTGGTAAACGAGCGGCGGTCTGAAAACCCCAGGCGGAAGGCGATGTCTTCCAGGGTATGGCCCTCTCCCAGCAGGGCTTTGGAAGATTCCAGCCGCAGGTCCAGGACCTGGCGGTAAGGGGTGGTGCCGAAGGCCTCTTTATAGGTGCGCAGCAGGTGATATTTAGAAAGAGCGGCCTCCCGGGACAGTTCGTCCAGCTGAATGTCTTTGTGGAAATGCTCCAGGATGTACTGCCGGGCGACACACAGGCGGCGGTAGAGTTCTTCGCGGGTAGCGCGGCGCTTGGCCGTTATGCCCTGCAGTTGCTGTTCCACCTGCTGCTGGCTGCGCAGCAATTTCTCCGCCAGGGTATAATAAAAGGCCTCGAAATCGATGGGCTCGCCGGCAGCCAGCAGCGGCTTCATTACCGAGAGGAACTCCCCGAGTTCGTTTTCCCGGAGGTGGTATACTTTTTCCAGAAAAGTGGGCGCTTCGGCTTCGTACCGGAACGGAGCGTCGAGCAGGCTCTCCGCGCTCCTGCTGGCCAGGGCGGCGGCTTCCCGGATGACCGCGTCGCTCAGGTAGATGCAGAAAGCCTCTACCGGCGTATCGGACCGGAGGTGACAATCAAACGAACGATGCCGGTTGACGACCAGGAAACGGCCGGGCCTGACGGTGTGCTTTCGGCCATCGATGTAATAATGCTCTTCGCCGACATGGCCGAGCTTGATCGACAGGCCGGAATCCAGCACCTGTTTCTCGAAGTGGCAGAAACGGGAATGAATGACCACGTTGTCGAAGTTCAGTTCCTGGTGGCGCAACTGGTCCGACAGGCGTTGGACGCGCAAGGATGTGAATTTTGTCATAACGTCTAGTTTTCAAAAAACGGATAGCCCTTCCTCCGGAGAGGAAAGGAAGTACAGAAAACCAGACTGAAAAAGATGATGCTTGGCAAAAACCCGAAGATGGCCATTACATCCCAAATGAAGAAAGGGAATCTATGAACAGGGCGTTTTTGTCGACGAGGTGGTGGTGGTTCGTTGTTCGTTGTTGGTTGATCGTTGTCTGTTTGGGAAACCGATGGCCCTGCCAGCCCGGCCGGAGGTTCCCCAAACAAACAACAAACAACAGACAACGAACAACGAACAACAGAAAACCTCCCCTACCGCACCACGAAAACCTTTGTTTCCAAACGATCCCCGGCAGTCAGTTTTACCATATAAGTGCCGGCAGGCAGGTTGGTATCCAGTTCCAGGCCGTGCCAGCCTTGCAGCTGCGTTCCTACCCTGCGGGAGAACACCTGCTGGCCGCTCAGGTTGAAGGCCTGCACCACCACTTCCGAAGAGCGGGGCAGCACGTAGCTGAGCATCAGCAGCCCGTCGGTCGGGTTGGGGGCAATGCGGAGGTTGAGTTCGCCGGGGGAAGCCAACTCTCCGGTGCCCACCGAATAATCGATCGGCTCGGAGGTGTACAGGCGGTATTCTCCGGGCTGAAGAGGCAACAACTGGCTGGGCGTATTCACCGTAAACGGCTGCCGGCTGAAGTATTCATGCCAGGTGCCGGCGGAGGGGAATACGCTGGAGGCGTTAGCGGCGGTAAGCCCCATATTGGCTACTGCGATGACGGTCATGTCCGAACCATACAACTTCACCTTTTTGATCGCCGTGCCCAGGTCCGCCTCGAAATTCGTCGTATGGAAGGCCGGATAGTTATTGCGCAGGGCGATGAGCTGGCGGGTGACGTTGAACAGGTGGAGGCGGGCTTCGTTCTCAAAATAATCCCAGCGGATGGGCTTATTGCCGGTGCGGCACCCGTCGTTGATCGTCCCGTCCAGGCAGTAGTTGATGGAATAATCGTAACCCAGTTCGCCGAACTGCCAGAGCATCTTCGGCCCGGGGACGGCGTAGAAGAGCGTGCTGAGCGCTTCCACGCGGCTGAGGGCGGTTTCGAAATCGCGGACGTTGTAGCTTCCGCTGGAGGCGCCGAAGGTGAGGGCCTCGTACATCAGGCGTTCTTCGTCATGGCTTTCTATGTAGGAGAACAAGGCGTAGGGCGTATCGTTCCAGCCGCGGGTTTTATAGGAAAGGCCGTTGAGGCTGCCGGTGCCGGCGCGGGCGATGTCCCGGGCAGAGTGGTTCTGGTTGTTCCAAACCATCATGCCTTCCCCGTAGGAAGTCAGTTCTCTTTCCTCCGCCCAGTCGGCGAAGTGTTCCAGGATAGTATAACTGCCGGAAGAGGTTTCCCACATCACGTCGGCGTAATGTTTGATGATGGCGATGCGGCTGGCGTCGTAATTTCCGGCGTGGAAAGGCCCGTTCACGTTTTGCGTCAGCCCTTTGGAGAGGTCGAAGCGGTAGCCGTCCACCCGGAATTCGGCGAGCCAGTAGCGGATCACCTTATCGATATACCGGCGGGTGGCGGGGCTCTCGTGGTTGATGTCGAGGAAAACGCTGAAGTCGTGGGTGGCCTGCTGGTTCAGCCAGGGATTGTCGGGAGCAGGGCGGTTGTTGGCGCTGTCCCAGTACAGCGCGCCCAGGGCGCTGGGCAGGTCGATGTGGTTGTACACCACGTCGAGGATGACGGCAATATCCCGGGCGTGGCAGTAGTCGATAAAGCGTTTGAATTCCTTGATCGGGCCGTAGTATTTGTCCAGCGCCATATGGAAAGTAGGGTTATATCCCCAGCTTTCATTAGCGGCGAACTCGTTGACCGGCATCAGTTCGATGGCATTGACCCCCAGGCGCCGGAGGTATTCCAGCGTATCGATGAGGGTGGTATAATCGTGGCGGGCCAGGAAATCGCGCAGCAGGAGTTCGTAAACCACCAGTTCTTCTCTGGGCGGGCGGACGAAGTCGTTGACCTGCCACTCGTACTCCGCGGCTGCCGGGTCGATCAGGGTGACGACGCCCTGGGCCCCTTCGGGATAATCCGGCAGGTTGGGATAGGTCACTTCAGGAATGAAGGGGTCGTTGCCGGGGTCCAGGATGAGGGTGCTGTAAGGGTCGGCAACGCGGATATTGCCGTCCACCAGGTACTGGAAAGTAATGGGGCCTTCCTGCGGCAGCCCGTCGATCTCGATCCACCAGTGGCCGTCGTCGGTCGGGGCCATCTGATAATCGGTATCCACCTCGTAACCATTGAAGCTGCCCAGCACGAACACATTCCGTTTATTGGGGGCGAAGAACAGCAGGCTCAGTTTGCCATCCCCGAAAGTGATGCCCGCTTCCAGCCCGGCGGGGGGGGCGGCGGGCGGAATGTCCCGGGCGACAATATAGGTAAAGGACAGCGTTTCCTCCCCGCTTCCATTATCTACGACGATCTCTACCAGGTGCGTGCCCGTGGCGGCAGCGGTAAGGTTGTAATTCAGGGAAGAACCGGTTTGCTGAGCGAGCAGGGTGCCGTTGTCATAAACGGAAAAAGAGGATGGCTGAGTGGCCACGACAACCACCGGGATCACCTCGCCGGCCTCTGCGATGACCAAAGTGGAGGAGGGGCTTTGCAACAAAGCGCCTCCGTCAAAAACGTCCAGGAAGATATCGCTGCCGCCCGCTGCCCGGCCGGTCTGGCTGCCGTTGGCGTTGCGGAATACAAAAGCCAGTTGCTGGATCCGCTCTGTGCCGGGAACGCCAAAGTAATCCCGTATAGAAGGCGTAAAAGTATAGCTGTAGAGGTTGTTCTGACCGTCGACGCGCGTCATGCGCCAGTCGGGGTTGGCCACGCCCCAGGTCGTGGGAACATAACGCCAATCCGAAGAGCCGCTGCTCTGGCTGGTGATCACTCCGGTATGGAGATAGACGTCGCAGTTGCAATTTTCCAGCCCTCCGTCCCCTTCGGTAGCGTCGAAGAAGACCGTTACGACTTCATCGGCGGTAGGAGAAGCCGGTTCGCTGTATACCACCTGCGCCTGCAGGCGGAGCAGGGAAATGCCAAGAAACAAGAATACAAGTAAGTTTCGGTACATCACTGTTCGATTTAAATGGTTTGGAATGGCATGCTGGCACGGTAAGTTTTTCGGTCGAAAAAACTTAGCGGGCGTCAGTACAGTTCAGCAATAGGTAGGAAAGTATCCTGAGGCAGGTCCAAAAATAAACAAACCCGATAAAAAAAGAAAGGGGTGGCGGAAAAGAATCCGTCACCCCTTGTCTATTATTCTATTCAAACTTGTAGGAATGTCAGGAACAGTAACTAGTAACGGTCCGAATTGTAATTGCCGTCGTTGTAGCTGTCGCGCCGGTCGCGGCGGTTGTAATTGTCGCGGCTATCGCGGCTGTCGCGGCGGTTGTAATTGTCCCGGCCTCCACCGCCGCCGTAGCTGTCGCGGCGGTTGTAATTGTCCCGGCCTCCGCCGCCGCCGTAGCTGTCCCGGCGGCCGTAGCTGCTGCCGCCGCTGCCGCCGCCTTCCCGGCGGTTGAAATTGCCGCCGCCCTGGCGCCGGTTGCCGCCCCGCGGTTCGGCTTTCTTGACTACGATCGTGTTGCCGTCGAGGTCGGAGTCGTTCAATTGTTCGATGGCGGCATAGGCCTCATCGTCATTGGGCATTTCAACAAAGCCAAAGCCTCTGGACTTACCGGTGAAGTGGTCCATGATGACCTTGGCGGAGTCTACTGCTCCGAAAGATTCAAAAACTTCCCGAAGCGTGTCGCTGTCGGTGTCAAAATTAAGCCTAGCAACAAAAATGTTCATTACAAAAAAAATTAATAAGTTAAAAAGTAAAAAAAGGATGCCGGATCAAACGCCTCCGGAAGCGAGCAGCGCTGAAAGCATGCTCACCGTTACGGCAGCACCCAAGCATAGTCAGGATTTTAACGGGCTTTCTGAAAGGGAAGGTCCCAAAAAATGGCTGGCTAGACTGGGATGGAGGGAGGCCCCGCTCAATTACAAGCGTAAGACGTTGTTATTGCTTTATGGTCACATAGCTAAGAATAAAAAAGCCAAAAAGTACTCAATCAAAAAATGGTAACCAAAGGTATGGAAAAAAGCAGATAAGAGTCAAGAGGTACCGAAAAAAAGTAGGCGCCCGGGACCAAAAAAGCGAAGCGCGCCTAAATCCATACCTCGATTTCCTTCCCTGCACAATGTGTTTCCAGAAGGGTGGCCGTATCCTCCAGCACGGCATCCAGCCCCTGGTGCCCTCCGAAGTTGAAATATACCAATAGTATGCGTACGGATTCGTCCCGGACCCGGATCATGGCCCGGGACGAATCGCTGGTCGGGCTGCCAAAGGCGCCCTGTTCATCCCGCAGCACCGGCAGGCCGGCGATGTTGAGCGCCCCCCGGGCGATGGCCTCATAGGGCTCGCCCTCCCGCCCGATACCCATAGTAATGGGCCCGGCGATGCTGCCGGTATCGTACCCCCCGATCGAGTAATGAGTGGTGAGGGAGCAAAGGTTGATCACATCAACGACATTACTGATGCGGTACAGACCCTTGCCGCTTACCACCCTTCGAAGCAGCGCCTCCGCACTGGGGCGGTACCGCCCCGGCTTCTTGCCGGTGGCTTTGTACGCTTCCCGGGCAGACCGGATCCGGGGCAGGCGGCTGATGTCTTCTATGGCAAGAGAGCGGCTGGCCTCCTCGCAGGCCCGCTCCATCTCCTGCAACAGCCGGGGGCTGGCGGGCGCCACCTGCACCTGCGCGATCAGGCAGCCGGCCTGGAGTTGCGGGCACTTTTCCCGGAGTTCGGGTTCGATGGTTATGTCGGGGTGGAGCATATAAGTTGAATGGTTTCTGAAGTAGAACTAAATAGTTGCCTGTTTTTGAACATTCCCAAAGCCAAACCGCCCGGCCATCTATCGCCCGCCCCGCCACCAATATAGCAATATATCAATATAGCAATATAGCAATATATCAATATAGAAACAATCCGGCACCCTCACCGTACCACCAGCAGCGGCACGTGGAAATCAAACTACAGGAGTTGTATGGCGGTACTGCCGAGCAAAACGGCAGGCATGCCGCTGCGCCCTTTGGAACCGATAACGATCAGGTCTTTGTTATTATTGACCGCAAAATCGTAAACGGTTTGGGCTACGGTGCGGCCCTTGCTGTAGGTAAATTCACAGGAGATCTCCTTCAGTTCTTCAGGAAGCGCCTCCCGGAATTTTTTCAGGTCTTTTTTCGCCTGCTCTTCCATCGACTCGCGGAAGCCCTCTACCGGGATATAGGGAAAGTAATGCATGGGAATGGTATACACATGCTGGCAGGTGATCCTGGCATCTGCTCCGGAAGCTATTTGGTGGGCAATCTTCAGGGCTTTAGTGGAAGAGGCGGAGAAGTCATTCGGTACGAGGAGCCGCTCCATGCGGTGAGGCGCCGTCTCCGGAACCATGAGCAGGTTGCCCCTGAAGGCCGGCAGGCGCAGCATCTTTTCGGCTACCTGGCCGGAGCCCTGGTAGGAGATCTTCTTTCCGCAGATCACCAGGCCGATGTCGTTTTTATTGGCGACGTTCGTAAGGGCCTGAGCAGTAGAAGCATTGTCGGTGGCGAGTACTTCCCAGGTGATGTCGTGGCTGTCCGGTTGGAAGTGGAGCTGTACCCGTTCGTTGATCTCCTCGGAAATCAAATCGGGAAGTGGCCGCTCCAGTTCCGCCATCAGGGACTCCGCTTCTTCCGGGTATTCGAATTTGATGTTGTGGACGAACCAGGCCTGCTCCACCGTGCCCAGCAGTTCACAGAAATGGCGGGCATACCGCATCAGCACCTGGTCCATCTGGGTGAGGTCCAGGCATACCAGTATTTTATTGATCTTTGACTTCATCGGTTTCTTGTTTTGCTTTAGCCTGGCGCTTGTTGACGAGGCCGCTCAGGATCTGCCGGTACGATTCCTTTTGTTGCCGCCGGGATAGTTGCTGCATCTCGACATACTCTTCCTGAAGGCCTTTGTAGAGGCTGTAACACATGATGAGGAGTATGATGGCAAACGGCAGCCCGGTGGAAATGGCGGCGGTCTGCAGGGCTTTCAGCCCACCTCCCAGCAGCAGGGTGGCGGCTACTGCGCCTTCTGATAAGGCCCAGAAGATGCGCTGCCCGACCGGAGCATCGAGCTTGCCGCCGGACGTGATGCTGTCGATGACCAGGGATCCGCTGTCGGAAGAGGTGACGAAAAAACTGGTGACCAAAAGGATGCCGGCAATGGAAGTGATGAAGGAAAACGGGAATTGTTCGACCAGGACAAAAAGGGCCGTGGCAATATTCTCGTTGACCGCCTCAGAGATGTTGCCGATGCCGTTGATCTCCAGGAAAAGTGCCGCCCCCCCGAAAACCGACATCCACAGGAAGGTCAGCAGGGAGGGCACCAGCAATACTCCCAGGAAAAATTCCCGGACGGTGCGCCCCCTGGAAACCCGGGCAATAAACATACCCACAAAGGGCGACCAGGATATCCACCAGGCCCAGTAGAAGACGGTCCAGTCGTTCTGCCAGTTGGTCTGAGCGTAGGTTTCCGACCAGGCGCCAAGGGAAATGAGGTTCTGCACATACGCCCCGGTGTTCTGAATGAAGGCATCCATCAGGAAGACGGTAGGCCCCAGAATGAGCATGGCGGCCAGGAAAACCAGCCCCAGGCGCATGTTCAGCTCGCTCAGCACCCGCACGCCTTTGTCCAGGCCGAGAACGACGGAAATGGTCGCCATTCCGGTGATAACCGTTATCAGCACGACCTGCATGGCTACCGTATCGGGCGTGCCGAACAGATGGGCCAGGCCGGCCGATATTTGCTGTACGCCAAATCCCAGCGACGTAGCCAGCCCGAAGAGCGTGGCCACCACCGCCACCACATCGATAATGTCGCCGAATACCCCGTGAATGCGCTCTCCCAGCAGGGGATAAAAAACGGACCGCAGGGTGAGCGGCAGCTTCTTGTTAAAGGTAAAAAAGGCCAGCGACATGCCCACGATGGCGTAGATGGCCCAGGCGTGCAGGCCATAATGCAGGAAGGTATACTTCATGGCGTTTTTAGCGGCCTGCACATCACTTCCCACAGGCACCGGCGGGTTGGAGTAATGCATAATCGGCTCCGCTACGCTGAAGAAGAGCAACCCGATACCCATGCCGGCCGAAAAGAGCATGGCAAACCAGGCGAACGTGCTGAAGTCGGGCCTGGCTTTCGGCCCGCCCAGCCTTATGCTGCCCATCTTGCTGAATGCGAAATAGAGGGAAAAGGCCAGGAAAATGTTGACGGACAACACGAGCAACCATCCGGCGTTGGTAGTTATCCCCTCCTGCGTCCGGGTGAAGACCTCTTCCATCGGCTTTCCGATGAGGAGGGTGAGGACGATGAACAACAGTATGATGATGGCCGAAGGGTAAAAGACCGGGGCGTGTATGTCGAAGTATTTCTTTTGCATATCGTTCGGGTAACTGCTGTTGCAAAAACGATAGTACACTGATTTTCTAAGATCTGTTAGGATCTCTTAAGATCTGGCTGCCGGGCCGCGATCTTAAGAGATCCTAAAAAATCTTAACCGATCAGTGTACTATCCTGTCCAGGGCAGGAATAATTTTACTGCACCAGCCACATCGCCGCGTTCTGCGAGTTGGACCCGCCGAGGCGGCCCACCGCCTCCCGGTAGCTGGCGGCGTTGAGGCTCTGCTCTTCGCCCGGATACAGGAAACGGAGCGGCAGGTTGCCGTCGTTCAGGTTATCGCAGGCCGGGCCCAGGAAGGGAATGCCGGCCCAGGACAGGCCGCTCTCGAAGTACCAGCGCCGCACCTCAAAGTAAGGTTCCAGGCCGTGGAAGAACAGGGCCAGCCACTTCTGCTCCCAGATGTCGGTTTCCTTTTCATAGGCAACGCCGGAATTTTGGTAGAAATCATCGAAGCTGCTCCAGCCGAAAGGTTCGGGGTCAACCTGGTGGTAGGCCATGGAAGCTTCGATGCCGGCCCGGTAGTGGGCCTCGATGCCGTCGGCGATCCACCCTTTGGCGGCCGCCTCTGCCAGCAGGAACTCCACCTCGGCATAAGTCATCAGGATGCCTTCCGCCATAGGCAGCCCCAGCTCGCCGGCCGTGGTTTGATCCGCGTCGTTGAAGTACTGCGCTCCCAGGCGGGAACCCGATTTGCTGCAGTTGGCCGTGTTGGAGCCGTTCACGGCGCCCGAAAAGGAGGCGCCGGCGTTGTATTCGTCGTTATCCGGCCGGGCATAGCGCATCAGGCGGGGGTCGCCGTAGGCCTCCATGACGTCCAGCGCCGTGCGGCTGAAGGCCACCGCATCGAAGTCGCCGGTTTTGAGCGGGATGAGGGGGTACTGGTTCGGGAAGCCGCCGAGGTAGGTCAGCGTGGCGTTGTCGCCGTTGCCGCTCATAATGTCGCCGCCGTTGACGATGGCGGCAAAACGGCTGCCGGCGTCCCCGATCTGGTTGCCGGCTGTCATCAGCAGGCGCAGGCGGAGGGAGTTGGCCAGTTTCCTCCATCGGTCGGCGTCGGCGTTGAGGAGGATATCGCCGGTGATAGTACCGGAGGTGCCGTCCGCCAGCAGGCTGCCGGCCCGGGCAAGCTCATCGAGCAGGCCGCTGTAGATGTCCTCCTGGAGATCGTAAACCGGCGTGAAGACATTGTCAGCACCCTGGATGGCATCGGAGTAAGGAATGTCGCCGTAGGCATTGGTCAGCGTGGCGAATATCCAGGACCGCAGGACGATGGCCACGCCCTGCAGCTTTTCGTTGCCTGCTTCCAGGGCGATTTCTTCTACGGCATAAATATCGGTGAGGCTCTCGTAAAGGCCCTCCCAAACAGTAGGGAAGGCGTTCCAGTTGTAGGCGTCCACTTCCGTCCGCAGGGTCTTGGCGGTCAACTGGGCGGCGTTGTTGCCCAGCAGGAACGACTCGGTGACCATGGTGTTCATGCTGCTGCGGATGGCTGAGGCCAGCAGCACGTCCGGCGAGACGGTGGTCGGCTCGTTCGGGTTTTCGTTTAATTCGTCGAATTGCTCGCAGGACAGGAGGAAGAGCATCCCGGCCAGGGCGAAAAGGGATAAGGATTTATATAATTTCATGGTTTGTTTTTTTAGGTCAAGGAACGGATAGGAACGGAAAGGGGATTAGGGTTATTCGTTATTGGTTATTGGTTATTGGTGCGCTGGAAATAACCAATAACCTGCCCGGATCTCTCAGAGCCGTTAATAACCAATAACCCCTCACCCCCTAAAACCCCAGATGCAGAGACACCCCAAAGCTACGCGTAGACGGCAGTTGCGTGCTCTCAAAGCCATTGACGAACAGGCCGTTTCGGATGGAGTACGTCTCCGGGTCGATGGACGGCACGTTCGTAAACAGCAGCAGGTTGCGGCCGACCAGGGCTACCCGGGCGGAGGCTATGCCTATCCCTTCCAGCAGGCTGCCGGGCAGGGTGTAGCTCAGGCTCACCTCGCGCAGTTTCACATAGGTAGCGTCATAGGTTGCCGCTTCGATGTTGTCGCGGTTGAAGCCGTTGCCGTAGTAGGCGTAGAAATAGCCGGTATAGCCGGCGCCGCCGGGTTTGACCAGCTCGCTTTCCCATTGCTCCGTATCGGAGTTGTATGACCAGGCCAGCCCGTCGTTCTCGACCAGCTGATCCGTACGGATGGGGCCCGATTCGCCAAAGAGGATGTTGCCGTTCGGCCCGGTCTCATAACCGTACATGACGCCGGGGGCGACAATGCCGCCTTCCTGTTCCAGCGTATAAACCGGCAGGCCGGTGGTTGCGTCGTAATCGACAGAGTAGATGGTGCGGCCGTCGGTGGTCTTCAGGTCCAGGTTGGGATCGTCTTCGTTGGTGATGGTGCCGCCGGTGGCCATCAGGGCATGCGTCCGGGAATAGATATTGCCGCCGAACTGGCCGTCGAAGAGGAAACCCAGGCTGAAGTTGCCCACCGACAGGGTATTATAGATGCCCGCCCGGAGGTCCGGCTGATACGACCCCGCCGATACTTTTTCTTCGGTCAGCTGCGGCAGGCCGTTTTCGTGGATGATCTGGCCGTCGGGGCCACGCTGGAAGCCCAGGCCGTACAACTGCCCCAGCAGCTGGCCTTCTTCGGCGACGTATTCGAGGTCGGCCCCGCCTTCGTCGCCGGGAAATACGTCGGCGACGATGGAGTAGCGGCCGCCGCTCACCACGTCGGGCAGGCTTTCCACCACGGCGCGGTTGTGACCGAGGTTGAGGGTCACGTCCCAGCTGAAGTTGCCGGTATTGACGGGCGTGGCGCTGAGCAGCAGTTCGATGCCCTCGTTGCGGATCTCTCCGCCGTTGGTGGTCTTGAAGTCGTAACCGCTGGCCGAAGCCACCGGCAGGTTGATCACCTGGTCGAAGCTGAGCATATTATAATAGGTGGCGTCCAGGCGGAACAGGTCGTTGAACAGCCGCACGTCCAGCCCGAATTCGACGGCGCGGGTGCGTTCATTGGTCAGGCCGGGGTCCGCTACGGTCCGGTTGGCGGTGAATACCGAGTTGGTCCCGAAGGCGGGCCGGGGGGTGAAGGTCGTTCCGAAGGCATAGGGCGGCGCGCCGTTTCCAACCTCCGCATAAGCCCCTTTGAGTTTCAGGAACGAAACAGCCGAAGTGGTGGGGAAGCCCAGCGCCTCGGAAAGGATAGCGCTCAGCGATACCGAAGGATAAGAAAAGCTGAAGTTGGAACCGTCCAGCCCGACATCCGGGTTGACGAGGGTGCTGTTCCAGTCCTGCCGCAGGGCAGCGTCGAGATAGAGGAAATCCCGGTAAGACAGGGTGGCGATGCCGAACAGGCTGTTGATGCCGGCCTGCGTTTTTTGGGATTCGACCAGTACGCCGGAGCGGGCGTTGGCCAGGGTGTAGATGCTTTCATCGGTGCCGAAGAACTTCAATTCGGGGTTGTTGGCAACCAGGAAGTTGGCGTTCTGCCGCATGATATTGCCGCCGGCTTTGAGCTCCAGGCCAAAGGCGGAGCCGCTGGCGCGGTCGGTACGGTAAGAGGCCAGCACTTCGGCATTGGTTTCCTGGAAGGAGATTTCGTCTTCCCGGTAACTGCCCTGCAGGACGGCCTTGGTGGAGGGTGCCCGGCGGTACTGCCGCTGGTCGTCGACCACATCGGCGCCGTAGCGCAGGCGGACGCTGAAGTTCTTGTTGAAATCGTACGCCACCTGGAAGTTGCTGATCAGGCGGTTGCTCTGGAAGGAATTGGTGTTCTCATTGGCGATCAACCAGGGGTTGTTCACCCACAGGTCTTCCACATATCGCTGCTGTACGCCTTCCAGCCCGGGCTCCCAGTACTGCCGGAGGTCGTCGATCTCCACCTGGCGGGGGTACCACAGCCATCCGTACATGATGGAAGAGGATTCGTCGTAGCCGGAGTTGGGCACGTTGCCGGAGCCGGAGCGGACGTACATGGCGTTCAGGCGCACCTTCAGGCGTTCGTCAAATAAATGCCTGCCGATGCTGGCCTGAAACGTATTCCGGCTCAGATCTGTGTTGGGCACGATGCCCCTCGAACTGGTATTGGTGTAAGACAGGCGGAAATCGCCCCCTTCCGTAGCGTTGTTGATGGCGATGTTGTTGATGCTGGTGATGCCGGTACGGAAGAAGTTCCGGATGTTGTCCGGCGCGGGCGTGAACGGCACGGCTTCCCCGTCGGAATTGAACTGCTTGACCAGTTGGCCGTTCATGCGGGGGCCCCAGTTTTCGCCGTAGGCTTCATAGTAGTCGACTCCGTCGAAGCTCTGATAGGTCGTCCCGTTCCGGTAGCTGTATTTGCCGTCGGCGCCGAAGCCGTACTCATTCTGGTAATTCGGCAGTTTCAGGATCTCTTCGAAGGTGGTCGTGGAATTTACTTCCACGCCCCAGCCCTCAGCCCTGGCGCCCGTTTTGGTCTCGATGAGGATGACCCCGTCGGCGGCGCGTGAGCCGTAGAGGGCTGAGGCGGCAGGCCCCTTCAGGATGTTGATCGACTGGATGTCGTCGGGGTTGACCACCTGGGCGGCGTTGCCGAAGTCGATGGTGGTGGAGCCGTTCAGGCCGTCGTCGAAGCTGTACAGGTCGTTGGTGATGGGCATGCCGTTGACGACGAAGAGCGGCTGGTTGTTGCCCAGCAGGGAAGCCGCTCCGCGGATGTTGATGTTGGCGGAAGCCGTAGGCCCGGCAGAGCTGCCGGTGACATAGACGCCCGAGACTTTGCCGGAAAGGGCGTTGGTGACGTTCGTGGGTTTTACGCCGGCGATCTGGTCGGCCTGCAGTTGTTGCACGGAATAGCCCAGGGCCTTCTCTTCCCGTTCGATGCCGAGAGCGGTGACGACCACCTCCTCCAGGGCAATTTGCGAACTCATCGTTATGGTATATTCTGCCTGACCCTTCTTAATCGCCACTTCTTTGGTGGCATAACCTACATAAGAAAAGACCAGCGTTTTGGCTTTTTGTGGTATGCTCAATTCGAACTCCCCGTTGAAGTCGGTGATGGTGCCGAGGGTGGCCAAGCCTTTTACGTATACATTGGCGCCAATCAGCGGTTCTCCCTCTTTGTCCTGAACTGTTCCGGAAATGGTGCGCTCTGTAGCTTGTGCCCGGGCTGCAAGGGCGCCGAACAGGAACAGCCCGGCGAGCAGCAGTCTGGATAATCGCAATTTTCGCTTCATAAACTGTGGGTTTAGTTTTAGTCTTAAGTGTAAAGGTTCGAACGGCAAAGGTAGCAAAAAGATAATTAGTTTCTATAGAAACAATAATACTTGATAGGTGTTACCTCTAACTGACCGGACTGAAACAGGCTACCCGTCTGAGGTTGGGCATCCCATGCCTCCTGCACGCGATTGGCCTCGACTCCGCTCGGCTTTCCCCTTTCTACTGGCCAGCGTTCGGCCGAGCTCGCGCCGAAATCCTAAGACGGGTAGCCCTGAAACATGACAATCATATGAGAGACAAGAAATTGCGGTTTTCTTTTGTTATTGGCCTGCTGGCTGCCGCTACTTTCACCGCTGGACAGGAAGCCGTGCCGCCTGCATTTCCCGACACGCTGTTGGTTGGCGTCAAGGAATCGCCGCCATTCATTTACCACAGCGAGGCAGGAGAATTGCGGGGCATCAGCATCTGGTTGTGGGAGCAACTGGCGGAAGAACTGGGTTATGCCTTCCAATACCGGGAGATGAGCCTGGAGGAGATTATTTCCGGCCTGGAACGCGGCAACATCCATTTGAGTATCAACCCTTTGACAGTGACCAGCAGCCGCATTGAGCGGATCGGTTTCACCCAGCCCTTTTTCGTGTCCAACTCCGCCGTTGCCGCGCCGAAGGCCAGCGAGCTGAGTACCGGGCTGGCCTTCCTGCGCAAGTTCTTCTCCCTGAACTTCCTCAAGGCGGTCCTGCTTTTGTTCCTGGTCATCTTCGTCTTTGGTTTCGTGGCCTGGCTGTTCGAAAGGCATAACAACCCGGAGGAATTCCCCGGCGGCTGGCGCGGCCTGTGGGAAGGCATCTGGTGGTCGGCCGTGACCATGACGACGGTGGGCTACGGCGACAAATCGCCTAAATCAACTGGCGGGCGCATCATTGGGCTGATATGGATGTTCACGGCCATCATCATTATATCCGGCTTTACGGCGAGCATTGCTTCTTCTTTGACTGTCAACCAGTTGGGCGGAAGCATCAGTAGCCTGGGCGAACTTCGGGAATTGAAAGTCGGCTCCGTTGCCGCTTCGGCTTCAGAAAGTTTCCTTAGAAACAATTTTGTCAATGCCGGAGCATATCCCAGCCTGGAGTCCGGCCTTGCCGCCCTCCACGGGCAAGAGGTGGAAGCTTTTGTCTACGACGAGCCCATCCTGCGCTACGCTATCCTGCGCGACAGCCTGGAGGGAACGGTGGAGGTGCTGCCCTTCCGCTTCAATCCGCAATATTACAGCTTTGGCCTACCGAAAGGCAGCCTGCTGGCGAAGGAACTCAACCCGCCGCTGCTGAGGATTACGGAGAGTACTAGGTGGAAGGTGATTCTTTCGGAGTATGAGTTGAGGGAGTTTTGAAGATGGAGAGTTAGTCATCTGATCCTAACATGAGATTCAAGTTTCGGTAATAGCGTTGTTGTCTTTTGAATCGCACCCTAAAATCCGCAAACGCTGCGGAAACTACTGTTCTCTGGGCCGGAGTGGGTAGTTCTGGGACAATTATTTCATTGAAATGCTCAAAAATGTATATCGACAATAGAGAAAAAGGCTGATCAGGACCTTGTAGTTTAACCATTTTTGTGAAAACTATTGAATCTAATGCTCGCGCCAGGCCATCAACGGTTAATAGCCCCTCAGACCAAAGTACCAAAAACCCTCTTATCAATTCTATTACTAAAACAATCTTTTCTCTTCGCTTCTCAAGCAAATCCTCCCTGTTTAGGTCACAAATTTCAATAGTTTTTTCACCTCTTTCTTTTGGGTCAATGCCCTCCATCTCGCCAGTATTATGGAATTTAAAATAGGACCCATCATCTGGCTGGTCAATTTCCGGATGTAAAAGGTAGGGTTCCTCATCAATTAATGGGCTGACAGAAGCATCATTGGCTGATTGATTCCAACTCCCATCAGGTAAGCGAGGAGGAGCACTTACTCTAATTCCTCTTATTGAAAACTGATTTCTTTTCCCCTTATCCGTATTACAATAGTGGCAAGCAGGCAAGAGGTTGGTCCATTCATAACACAACCAATAATATCCAGGGTGATTTCTATCCTCCGATAACTTTTTCTTAGGCCGGTAATGTTCTACTTCTGGCTTATTCTGTATGTCTTCGCAATATGCACATTTGTTATAATAAATTCCTTTTAACCGCTCCCTTACTAAAAATCGATCTTCTTTAGTTGCGGGATCTTTAAACTGCCCTTTATAAATGTTAGGGTTGATTGCGTTTTTATCCACATGCTCGACAATATCACCCAAAGCCGAAGTTGTTTCTTGACTGGCTAAAATTTCCGGTATGGGGAATTCCGGAAGTTTCTTTCGGCTGTTGCTCCTCATGTCCCTCACTTAGATTTAAGAAGCTTGCTCAATTCTTCTTCTTCTTCCGTGCCAAGCAGGGATTTTAACCTTTCGACCACTTTATCTGTAAACTCGGCTTCTTCTTGAGTGTCTTCAGTCCGTATGGGAATATTAGGGTCATGAGTAATGGGAAAAATCTCTGTAAAGCCAAAAATTTTGGAAGTAAGAATAAGGTTCGGCGTAAAATCTCTAATATCGATATCCAGTTTCTCAATCGTTATCCCCTCCTCCTCCGTCCGGTTCACTTTCAGAAACATACTGCCCTCCGGCGCCCCGAGCAAAGGAATAGGGCTGTGGGTAGCCGCAATGAATTGTACGTTGGGGAAAACCTCAGATAAAAGGGCCGGTAGCTTTTTCTGCCATTTGGGGTGCAAATGCAGGTCCAGTTCATCAATGATTACGATGCCGCCCAGTTCTTCCGGTTGGTAGTAGCCTGAAGCTGTTTCCTTTTTAACATTCTGCCTTTCCATTTTATCGCTGAGCCGCAGGTAGATATCTCCCACCATCGCTATTATGCCGCGAATGCCGGAAGCCAGTTCGTCAAAGCTGACGGGTTCGTATACAATAGAATCTTCATACTCTTCTTTTTCAAAATACAGTATCCGGCGCTCCTTCTTTTCCAACTCAATTTTATGCAGGGAAGGCACTACTCGTTTAAGCAGTTTTTCCAGCATTAAGAACTTTTCATGGTTATCATAAAAGGAAACCAACAGCTCAAATTCAATATTCTTGAGATTTCCATCCTGGTTGAACAATGAATAGGTAGCTGTTGCATTTTTTGCCTCCTCATTCTGGCTCTGCCTGCTCTGAAGTTGCAGGCGGGAAGGGCCGTAACAGGCCAAGGTCTTAACCGGGCGGAAAAAGCCGGGATACCGAATATTGTTGATATGGGTAAAGGTGCGGGTTTTATTCTCTCCCTGGTATACCGCCTCAATAACCGCCTTTCCATTTTTCGGAATGATGGGGTCTTCCGTATTGCCATATAATCCGATTGCAAGAGCTTGCAGTACAGATGTTTTTCCAAATCCGTTTTCGCCGGTGAGAAAAATCCAGGGAGCAGTTTCGGGCAGATCAGGCGGTTTTGTTTCTTTTATCCCATGAAAACTATTGATCGAAACTCCCTTAAGGATGGTTTTGTTCTTTAGTCCTCTAAGGTTTTGAACAAAATCCAGCCGTTCCTGAAATTCTTCAGGAGTTATTTTTCTCAACCATTCCTGTGTGCTAAAACGATCCTGTTGAAGAAATTTTTCGATGATGTTCAGGGCCTCGGGAAGGCCGTCGCGATAATGCTTTTTATACGGTTCCAGGAAATAACCGGAATGCTTTTCTTTAAACTCGTACTTTCCTAATGAGCTAAAACCAGCCATGAATTCCTCCGCAACCCTGAAAACTCTAGCCCAATCTGAAGCTGTCTTATCAATTTCCCACTTGATATGCCATGAAGCATCTTTTGAAACAGATAACTGAAAATTATTTTGCCAGCGGTTTTTCCCCTGGCTGATTACAAAAAATAAATTGAGGAATGTTTCATTACCGCCAAACCACCATCCTCTTTTTAAAGCCTCATGGTTTCTTTCCGAATCATTCGGACGCAATAAAAAATAAAAACCCTGCCGCTCTTCCTCCTCCCGGAAGTTCAGCAAAAACTGAAGCACATCTTCATGAATGTCCGCTATATCATATATCCTCGGTTCTTGCATTCTGACTTTTTACTTCTAAATTAATCATTTGCCTAATTTACAAACTATTTTGATAACCTCCGAGTTGTGAAAAGCTCTGCCAAAAGTTGGGCTTGGGTTCCTATGATGAGGGTTCATGTTGAAACCTGCCCACAGTATGGCTCTACGATTTAAATAGAGGGCAAGCTATGCGGCATATAGGTCCGATGCAGCTCGTACACTGCTCCGCAAAACCCTGCCCCGTACACCGTACGGGAATGTTCAAAAATCTGTGTCAACCCGCATTTTTCTAACCGCAGGGATCGCTGAGGGCCACAGAGTAAAGTTTTGAACCACAGTCGCTTACGCTCCCGTCTGTCAGCCGGGCAAGCTCTGTGGTTCCCAGCGCCCTCAGCGGTTCAAAACAAAAAAGCACAGCGGTTTGAACACCCACAGGTTCCCATGAAACCCGTACACCGTACACCCTCAGGTTCCTACTCTGACCGTACACCATACACGGCCAAGGCTCCCCTAAATCATCTCCTCCGCCCTCACCCACGCATCGAACTGTTCCCCGGTCAGATACCCCAGTTCCAATGCCGCCGCCTTCAGCGTCTTGTCCTCTTTGTGTGCCTTTTTAGCGATCTCTGCCGCCTTGTCGTAGCCGATGTGCGTATTCAGGGCAGTGACCAGCATCAGCGAGTTGTTGAGGTTTTCCTTAATCCTGCCGTAGTTGGGCTCGATGCCCACGGCACAATTCTCGTTGAAGCTCATACAGGCGTCGCCGATCAGGCGGGCCGAGGTGAGGAAGTTGAAGATCATCACCGGCTTGAAGACGTTGAGCTCGAAATGGCCGTTCATGCCGCCGACGTTGATGGCCACGTCGTTGCCCATTACCTGCGCCATGGCCATGGTAAGGGCTTCCGACTGGGTGGGGTTGACCTTGCCCGGCATAATGGAGGACCCCGGCTCGTTTTCGGGGATGATCAGCTCGCCGATGCCGCAGCGCGGCCCGGAGGCCAGCATGCGGATGTCATTGCCGATCTTCATCAGGGAGACGGCCACGGTTTTCAGGGCGCCGTGGGCTTCCACGATGGCGTCGTGGGCGGCCAGGGACTCGAACTTGTTGGGCGCAGTCACGAAGGGCAGGCCGGTCAGTTCGGCGATCTTGGCCGCTACCTTCACGTCGTACCCCTTCGGCGCGTTCAGCCCGGTGCCGACGGCGGTGCCGCCCAGGGCCAGCTCCGCCAGGTGCGGCAGGCTGTTGCGGATGGCCCGCAGGCCGTGGTCCAGCTGGGCGACGTAGCCGGACAGCTCCTGCCCCACGGTTACCGGGGTGGCATCCATGAAGTGGGTGCGGCCGATCTTGACCACGTCCATAAACTGCTCCGATTTATCCTTCAATGTATCCCGCAGGGCCTGGATGCCGGGAATGGTCGTTTCCACCAGGATTTTGTAGGCAGCGATGTGCATGGCCGTGGGGAAGGTGTCGTTGGACGACTGCGACTTGTTGACGTCGTCGTTGGGGTGGAGGAACTTTTTCTCGTCGGTGAGCTTGCCCCCGCGCAGCACGTGGCCCCGGTTGGCGACCACCTCGTTGACGTTCATGTTCGACTGGGTGCCGGAGCCGGTCTGCCAGACGACCAGCGGGAACTGATCGTCGAGCTTGCCGGCCAGGATTTCGTCGCACGCCCGGGCGATGAGATCGGCCTTTTCCTTGTCCAGCACGCCCAGGCCCAGGTTGGTCAAAGCCGCCGCCTTTTTCAGGATGGCAAAAGCGCGGATCACCTCCTCCGGCATGCGGTGGCCGCCAATCTTGAAGTTTTCGGAAGAGCGCTGGGTCTGTGCTGCCCAGTACTTGTCGGCCGGTACGTCTACGTAGCCGAGGCTGTCTTTTTCTTTTCTGTATTCCATATTGAAAAATATAATTTATATCTCACTAAAAGAATAGCCGGATAGCCTTGATTTACAAATAACGTGGAAAGCTCGTTACGGCCTGTGGCCGTAAACGGAACAAAAGCACCGGGCTCCAGCCCGGAGGAAACACGTTTCTAACCACTCCAGACAGGAGTCCGGGACCATGAACCGCTTACGGCCACAGGCCGTAGCGAGCAACTTCGATAAAAATTTACCGCAACACCACCATCCGCCTGGTTACGGCGCTGCCTTCCCCTGCGGCCAGGCGATAAAAGTAGGCGCCGTTGGGCAGCAGCGCTCCCTGATCGTCCCGCCCGTCCCAGGCCAACGTATATTCGCCGGCGGGCCTTTCCCCGTTTTCCAGTACAGCAACGGGCTGGCCCAGTTGGTTATACACTTCCAGAAGCACCCGGCCCTTTTTCCTCAACGCATACGTAATCGAAGTAGAACGGCCGAACGGGTTGGGGAAATTCTGCGCCAGCGAAAATAAGGGCTTTTCCTCTATTTCGGGCCCTTCTGCGCGAGTTATCCCGTCAAACGGGATAAAACCGTAGTAGACATCCTGTTCGCCGTTGAAGGTGGCTGCCCAGGCCAGGTGGGCGCCGTTTTCGTCCGACTGCATGTCGAAGTAGTCGCCCATTTTTTGCTGGTTGGGCCAGCCGGCATGCGGGTCGAAGGATTCGGACAGCCGCTCGTTGGGGTTCCAGCTCAGGCCGCCATCGTCGGAGAAAGAGTGATACAGGGAAGAATTTCTTCCGCCGGGGTCGTCGCGCGTGTCCAGCCAAACGGCGTCGATGCGGCCGTTGGGCGCCACGGCCATGGTGCCGAACCACTGATAGGCACCCGGGTCATTGTCGTCGTTGATCCTTACCGGATCGCTCCAGGTGAGGCCGCCGTCGGTACTGCGGGCGAACATGACGTCCAGCACGTCCTGGGTAGAAAAACGGCTAACCGAACAGAGCAAATACAGGTTGCCGCGGGCTGCCCCTTCGGAATGATCGACCCCAATCCAAACCTGCCCGAGCAGGCCGGCGGGATTAGGGTCGGAAAAAGCAACCTGCTGGCCGTCGAGATTCACTTCTGTGACAAAATCCCAAACGGGCGGCTCCCCGGGGTTGCCCGCGTTGGCCGATTTGGCAACAACCAACCTGCCGGTGCCCGACGCAGTGCCACAGGCATACACTTCGCCATCGGGCCCGACGGCCAGGGTGCCCCAAACCGGTTGTTGCGGAACCGTCACGCAAGGATCATAACTCAGGCCTCCGTCGGTAGACCGCGTAAACATCCCTTCGGGGCAAATGCTGAAAAACTGATTCCAGTAGGCATAGATATTGCCGTCGGTTGCTCCTCCCGTGCGATCGACCGCCATCCATTGCTTGTCGCCTCCGAAAGCAGCCGTGCCTGCATCCCAGGCGCCAACCCCGGCCGACTTGTAAACATCACAGAAATAGTCGCCGCCGTTTGTACTTAGGCTGTTGTAGTAAAAAGTCCCTTCGCTATCTGTGTCGAGGACCGGGTCGGAACGGAAAACGCCGGGCTCAATCACGCCAGGGAATACCCAACTGGCCCCGCCATTTTCAGAATACGCAAACCCGGCCTGCCGGAAATTGCTGCTGACCTGGTCAAACTGCCGCCAGCCAATGGCCATGCGCGAAGGGTCGGCCGGGCTTACCGCGATGGAGGGTTCATTGGCGGCATCCCCGACAATATTTTCCCCGGCCTGGTTGACGTTTACCTGGACCGACGTGAACGATGGGCCGGAAATCCGGTAGGCCGGCGAAGTGGCCATGCTTTCCCTGGCTGCCGGCACGTATTCGTCCTCCGGATATTCTTTATATTCCTCCATCTCATAAGGGGAAGGAAAAATCAACCTTTCCGGAACTTTCACCTGGGCTAAAGCAGCATGGGAAACCAGAATAAACGCAATCAGTAGGGGGCTGTTGAAGGTCATAAGGCTCGGCCGATTAATTTTTGATTATGCTCAGAAGCTGTTTGAATTTAGTCCTCAGGTTTTGTGCATTCAGGGCGGACTTCCCCTTAAGGGGATTTGAAGGGCGGGGGAAGGCAATGCACAAAAGCTATTAGCAATTCAAGCAATTTCACAGCCCTAAAGGTACAGCATGAGGCACTAAAAACCCCGGCAAAAAAGCAGAAAATAAAGCCGGGAAGGCATTTCTGATGCCGAACCGACAGACTGCGCCAAAAAAATACAGGAAAGCACACCCTACCTCCGCCCCGGCCGTAAACTTATTATTCAGGAGAACGTTGTATTGACATCCAGCCCCATGAAACTCAAATCCTGAAAAGTGAAAAACCATTCCTTAACTACAAAAAGAACCACACTATGGCTTTCAAACTTCCCGATCTGCCTTATGCTTACGATGCACTCGAACCCCACATCGATGCCCGGACCATGGAAATCCACCACACGAAACACCATGCCGGCTATACCAATAACCTGAACAACGCCATTGCCGGCACCGAGCTGGAAAAGATGAAGATCGAAGATATCCTGGCCAAGGTTTCCAAGCACTCCACCGCCGTGCGCAACAACGGCGGCGGCTACTGGAACCACAAATTGTTCTGGGAAGTCATGTCTCCCAACGGCGGCGGACTGCCCTCCGAACGCATGAACATCCACAAGGCTATCATGCGGGACTTCGGCTCCTTCGACAAGTTCAAAGAGGAATTCTCCAACGCCGCCGCTACCCGCTTCGGCTCCGGCTGGGCATGGCTCTGCGTGGATAAGAAAGACAAGCTCTTCATTACCTCCACCCCCAACCAGGACAATCCCCTGATGGATGTGGCCGAAAAGAAAGGCATGCCCATCCTCGGCCTCGACGTCTGGGAACACGCCTACTACCTCAACTACCAGAACCGCCGCCCGGATTACATCGGCGCCTTCTGGAACGTGATCAACTGGGAACAGGTGACCAAAAACTACAACGACGCGAACGAGGGGGCTTCCAATTTCTGATGGTTTCATGACCCCACTGGATCACTGGTTCACGGCATAGCCGATGAATCAGCGCCCGCAATATAAAAAGAGTCCTCCCGGATTTTGGCCCTGGCCAGAGTCCGGGATTTTTTTTCTGCCAAAGGACAAAAGGCAGGGCAGCAGGAAGGCACCTTTCAAAAAGAGCGGAAAAATATAGTTAGAATTTTTTATATGAAAAAAATAATAATAAATAATATAGCATTTGTGCGCAATTTTTTATTTTGCAAAAAATAAACCAAACCTAATTATTATGCGCACTATCTTACTAACGTTAGGAACAATTCTGCTGTTCCTGGTTCCCTCCTACGCTCAGATTTACGGAGACTGCAACGACGGCGACGCAGACTTCCGATGGTCCATCGACGGCTGCTGCGTCACTTTCTATGCCTGCAACAGCGCCGGGTTCGGCATCTACGACTTCGACGACGGCACTACAGCTTCCGGCCAGGGCGCTTATCATTGCTACAGCGCGCCCGGGGTTTACACAGTATCGAAGACGTTTAACGGGCAAACGGTGTACAATACGATTCACATCACGAATTGCGAACAGGAGTGCGACCTGACGGCTACGTATTGCCCGGAAAGCGGTGGCCCCTGTTACACAAACTATGTGCCGGGTTCGTATTACTATTACTATTGCTACCAGAACTATAATGTGACTACGTCGGGTGGGACGCCTCCATTTACTTACAACTGGCAGGTATGCTACGATTACGGTGCGATTTGCAATAATTATTCAGGAAGCAGCATCAACCCCATCCGCTATCAGATATATTATATATGGAACGGCCGTTGGCAGCTTATTTTTCAAAGGTACATTACCAGCGTTTGCGTAACGGTAACCGACGCCAACGGGTGCGAATACGAAGATTGCCAGGGTTGCCCGCTTACCCGCCCTGCCCCGGGCGACGAGCCCCCGCTCGCCCTGCTCGACGGGCAGGTGCTTCCGGAATTGCCGGCAGGAGAAGAACTGCCCGCCGAACCCTCCGTATTCCCCAACGTTGCCCGCGCCGGACAGGCGTTGACGGTCATCCTGCCCTATCCTCAGACCAATGGGCAGCCCCTACCCGCCCGCCTGGTCAGCCTTACCGGACAGTTGGTAGAGCAGTATAACCTCGCTCCGGGCCGGAGCGAACTCCATCTGCCGGCAGGCTTAAGCAGCGGCGTGTATCTGCTGCAACTGGCGGACGGCGCCGGAGGCATGTCCACGCATAAGGTGGTCGTGCGCTGACATTCCGGATAAGAGCCGGCTCGCATACCAACCTGACATGATAGCCCGGGACGTCAATGCTCCGGGCTATTCTGTTTTAGCATTCCGGCAATCCAGTTGCAACTGAGTGCCAAACCTATAAACCAAGGAAAATGCGACTGCCTGGGAAACCTCCTATTGACCTTCCATTGCCCACAAAACAACCCTTCCGTCCCGGTCGCCCGTGAGCGCATGCCTGCCATCCGGAGAAATGGCAACGGAGGTCACGTAGTTTCGGTGCCCCCGGAAAGTACGCAGGCGCTCTCCCGTAGCCGTTGACCAGAGCACGGCCGTGTAGTCCCTGCTGCCGGTAAGCACTTTCGTGCCGTCGGGGGAGAAACAGGCATCCAGCACATCGTAGGCATGGCCATCGAAGGTTTGTGCCAGTTGGCCATCCGCCAGGTTCCACAACCTGGCCGTATGGTCGCGGCTCCCGGTCAGCAGGTAGCGGCCGTCGGGAGAAACGGCAACGGCATAAACCGGGCCGCTGTGCCCTTCCAATACCCGCAGCAATATTCCCTGCTGGTTCCATAACCGGGCGGCCCCATCTCTGCTTCCAGTGAGGATAAACTGGCCATCGGGAGAAAACGCCACAACTTCCACGACACTGGCATGAGGCAGGGAAAGGGCTGGCCTCTCCCCTTTCCTGCGCAGGTTCCACACTTCAGCAACATTATCATAGTATCCAACCACAACCCGGAAGGGATCCAATGGATGAAAAGCTACGGCTTTGGCCAGCCGGCTGCCTCCGCCCGACCGGTAAATCGAAGTGCCGGAAATATCCCAGTAATCGAATTGGCCTCCGCTCGTCCCGGCTGCGATCGTATGGCCGTCCGTACTGACAGAAAGGCCAATTATTTTGCTTTCCTGTTCGGCCCTGCCCTGCACCCATTTTCCTTCTGCCGTACAGACGCCCAGCCCGCCCCGGCCGTATGCTGCCATGACAGATTTGCTATCCGGGGAAAACACAACATCAGTAATGTATTGATCGAACTTGAAAGTGATGGCCTGCTCCTTATAGTTCGTCATCAAGGTTGCCAACGCCAACAGCAGAAACGCGGGCAGTTGCCAGGCCCACGGCCGCCAGTGCCAGACGATACCCTGCTGCTCCTGCACGAAACTGCGGAAGCGGCCGGAGAGCGCCTCCTCCAACGCCCCCTTTCGCTTCTCGAGGTATCGCACCACCATGACGTCTCGCTCCTCTTTTCCATGGATGAGCCGTTCCAGCTCCAGCTCCAGCCGGCGGCGGCGGCGCCAACCTGGGTTTTGCAGCAACTCATTGAGGATGATCTCCACGCGGTGGCCATCCCAGGCAATGCTTCCCAGCGGCGGCAGGTTCTCTTCCAGCTGAAGTATGTTGCCCCATTGCTGCCGGGCCCGGAGAAGCCAGTGGGGATGTTCCTCTTCCAGCCAAGCGAGCAGGGCCAGCCGGGCCTCGTCCGGCATCCGCCCTTCGGCGAACCACGGCAGGCGGGCAATTTGAAAGAGGTTTTCCAGCGTGAGGCGGTTGTCTCCCGGCGTGCTAAGCATCTGGCCCACGTGGAGGGTCCAGTCCCAGAACAATACCGGGGGCAAGGCGCAGGCAGCCACCCACCGCAGCAAAACGGCATCTTTTTCTTCAGGCTGCACATGAGCGAATTCGGCTTTCAGGACGGCGATCAATTCTTCCGCCGGAAGGCCCGGGGGCAGCCAGATGGTGGGATAGCCTTCAGTTCTCCGGACAGGATGCGCGCGCTTTTCGTAATCCGGTGGGTCTACGGCTTCCAGGGTTTCTATCAACAGGCTTATGCCATGTGGATTTCCCGGCAGCAACCGGAATTTTTTGACCAGCGCCGCTTCGCGTTCATCCCACATTTCGGGCGGGCGCGGGGTAAGGATCACCCGGCGGCGCCAGGCCATCAGGCCCCCCGCCCAGGGCATCAGTTCGCTTTTGCCGGGGTACAGCAAGCTATGGCCTGTACTACAAATGATGAGGTGACAGTCCTGGCAATATTGCTCCAGTTTGCTCAGGGGCAGGCCCTGCGGCCATCGTTCGTTCCGGCAAAAACGAGGATTCCCGTCGAAAAAAAAGCGTTCGAGCGGCGCTTCGTTCTCCTGCAGGGTTTCTGCCAGCAGGTTAAAGATTTTGGCGTGGTGGTTATTCCGGGCAGCGGCGTCGACCAGCACCAGGTACTGGCGGCTCTGGCCGGCCTGCTCAAATTGTATATCAATAGCTCCCCCCCTCCTGACACTGGACGCTATGGTCCTTCCGACATCCAACCGGGAGGAAGCTACCGCGTCGCGCTGCCGCATCTCAGTAAGCACCTGATAAAAGGCAGGCCCCATTGCTACTTCGCTGTAGTTGGGAATGCGGAGAGACCAGGCATAGGGCGGATTCTGGCCAGGCTGGTGTTCCAGCGTCATACGCTGCCGGCGGCGGCGAACCCACCAACCCAGTAACCCGAAGAGAAGGGCACTGCCGGCCAGGAACAAAGCCTTGGCACCCGACAAATAAGCCAACCCTCCTCCGAATCCTGCCGCGCCGGCGACGCCCTCAACCGGCCGGGAAGCGTGATACGACAGATAAGCCGTATCCATAATCCCCTGGGCCGTGTCCAATTTTTGAGCTGATACGGGGGACGTGTTTTGAACAAGAGGGGCTATCTCCTGCACCGGATCAGCTGCCGGCGCCTTTGGGGCGGCGAAAACAATGTCTCCGTTTACTACTCTGGGCGACGGCATGAAGCCCTGGAACGCATCCACCAGGAAGATAAGAGAGAACTGCCGGCATTCGCCATTTTCATAACAGGCTTTACAGGACAGCTCCTCCCGCCCGGCCGAAAGCCCCCGATATTGAAAGCAGATGTATTCCTCCTGAAAGTAATGCTCGATAGCCATACGCCCGGACGGCCGGGAGGCCGGGAATACCTCGGCAGGCTTGCCAAGGCTGGGGTCCCGGAAACGAAAGCAGATGGTCTCGGCCGATGGCTCTCCAGGGAATTTAACGGGGATAAAAACAGCAGGCATGGCATCGCCGGAAGATTCAGCTGGAACGGGGCTGGACAGGAAGTAGAACCCACTCCAGGCCAGCAGGCCAGCCAGGGCCAGAGCAAACCCCATCGTTACCATCCTTTTCTTTGGGCGCCGGAGCGCCTGCCACTGCCCGACAGCAGCGAGCCGGCGCAGGTTGGCAGAACGGCCAAGCCGCTGCAAAAAATTTCTGCGTTGTATTTGGGCGGCGCTGGCCTCATGCTCTGCCAGGGCATTGGCCGTTGTGGCCAGTGTCTCTTCAAAAATCCGGTAAAATTCCTGCTGAGATTGGGCATCGTGCGCAAGGATTGGCGCCAGCCAGGCCTTCAGTGCCGGGCAGGGAGTGTCTTCGGGGATGCGCTGCAGCAGTTGCCGCATTTGCAGGTGTTGCCCCACCCCTATCTTATTACCCACCGCCTGCCAGGCCGCCAACAGGCGGGGAATGAATATTTCCTTCGGCAGAACTGAGTATTTTGTTGCCTTTTCCATGCGTTTACAGGTTGTGCAGCAGCTCGAGGTCTTCCTTGTTTTTAGCCAGGACGGAGTAGCTGCTGAGCAACATGCCTCGCTCCCGGAAGCTCAGCGGCCTTCCTACCTTCTGTAGGGGGAACCGGATTTTCTGTAGTAAAAAGACCCAGTAGATCAGCTCGGCGGTAGAGGGTGGTTTCCTCAGCCGAAGGTTTCGGATTTCGTGAAAGTGACTGATCAGGCGCTCCAGGTCGGCTATAAGGACATTTTCGGCTTTGCGGCTCAGAATGAGCAGCAACTCGTCGGCGGTGGGAAAAGCGATGTGGTGATACACCACCCGCCGCATGAAGGCGTCGGGCAGGTTCTTCTCCGAATTGCTGGTAATCACTATAATGGGGCGGTTGCTGTCCTTGGCTTCAAACCGGCGGTTGATCTCCGGCACATGGAAGCTCAGGTTTTCAATGGCCGAGAGGATGTCGTTGGGCAGGTCGCGGGGTGCCTTGTCTACTTCGTCGATCAGCACCACCATCCTTCGGTTTTGCCGGATGGCTTCCCCCAGGGCATTGTACCGGATAAACCGGGCTTCGAGCCCGTCCGAATCCAGCGCCTCCGCATGGTTCTGGTTATATTGAAAATGGCCGAGCGCATCATAGGAATAGAAGAGATCCCTGGCCTGAGAAGTGGTCTGAGCAACGAAAACCAGAGGCGCTCCCAACCTGAAAAAATGGGCGATGTGAAAAGCCAGCTGCGTCTTTCCCGTGCCCGGCTCGCCGGTAACCAGCAGAGGCTGGCCGAGCATTAAGGCCACGTTTACCGCGTTTCTCAGGGCTTCCGAAGGGCTGTACAATACCGGGTCGCTGAGCTTTTCATTAGGGGAGAAGGGCGGCAGGGCAGCGCCGCCTTCCGCTTTATAAAGGTCGAGGGTCATGAAAAAGAATGCGTTTAGGGTTTATTGGCGTCAGATATTTAATGGAATGCCGCCGACAATTTCATCCCAGACTTTAAAAAATGTTACCTCTATGTAACCAGAAAGTTAAATTTTTTATTGTGAAACAGGCCCGGCTACTTTCCCTGAAAGTGCATTTGTTGCACAGGCTTAAAGCCTTACGTCTTCCAATAGCCGGCTTCCGCGCGACAATGAAGCCTGCCCGCCGGCCACTAACTCTGCCCGGCATCCTTGCGAGCTAAAAATAATTGGCGTATATTTGCCAATCGAAGTTCTTTTACAAACATACTTTTAGGCGTAGAGTGGATCACAACATATCCAAAACACACTTCTGAACAACCACGCTTTACTCCGAATGGGAAGAATGTAACATTTGCTTAACCCTTTTTTTTTTCACTTAAAGCTTTGTCCCATGATCATTCTAGGCATTCTTCTACTGATCCTGCTTTTGTTCAATTTTGAATTGATCGAAGCGTCCTGAATTAATCGCCAAAGACTTAGAGATTAGCCGATCGGCTGTCCAACATGTACGAAAGAGTTTGAAAAAAGGCTTGTACCCCCGGTGCAGGCCTTTTTGTTTAGCCCCTCTCCCCCTCTCCCTGTTGTAAACTCTACTCAGGACGATCCTTTCACCTGTCAACCTAAATCAGGACGGGTCACCCCTTCTCCCCTTCTCCCCTTCTCCCCTTCTCCCCTTCTCCCTGCCTCCCCTCCTCAACGCCCCTCTCACTGCCGCACCGCCCCGTACATCCTTTCCACCTCCTCCAGCGAGAACGTGCCCAGCAGGCCCGTCTGGAAGATGATCTCCAGGTCGCCCTGCAGGACGATATGGCGAAAGCCGTAACTGATGTTGTTGCTGTCGATGGCCGCCTGGTAGATGAAGCCGTCCTCCTCCTCCCGGACGATCTTTTCGAAGTAGCGGATGCTCTTCACATCCGCCAGTTGGCTGGCTTTTACCCGGGCCAGGTCGCTGGTCTCAGCCTCGGTGGCAAAAACCTGGACATTGTAGTTGTCTTTTCCGCGGATGGTGACGTCTTTGATGATGCCGCCGCCCAGGTCTGTAGCTTTGATCTCGGCGCTGTCGGGCGCCATGATGGTGACGGGGATGCCGTAGGGCAGCAGGTCAGTTTCACGGAGGCCGCCGCCGGATTCGCTCTGGCAGGCGGCGAAGAAAAGGGCGATGAAGAAGAAAGCGAGTATTTTATTCATTGCTGTAGATTGTACCTTTCGATAGTTGACATTAGACTTCTGACATGCAAAATAACAGTTTTCGAAAGAATAACAAGAATCCCGGATGCCTTAGAGACACTATTCCCAGCCCAGCGCCTGGCGCATTTTTTGGTAAATCGCCGTATTTTCATAAATCCCCCGAAAGCGTTCGGCGCCCGGCCCGTAGGCAAAAACCGGCACGAGGGTAGCGGTAGGCTTGTCGGTCGTGAAGGCGGTGAGCAGAGAATCCATGCGGGCGCCGGGATTGATGGCGTGGCCGCCGGTTTCATTGGTGGCGGTGACGATGACCAGGGTTTGGCCGTCCCTCTCTGCAAATTTCAACACTTCGCCGACCGCCCGGTCGAAGTCGATCATCTCAGAAACGATGTAGTCGTTGTTTTGGGCCTGGCCGCCCCAGCCGATCTGAGCTCCGTTGATCAGGAGGAAAAATCCGTTCCTGCTGCCGCGCTTTTCGAGAAAGAAGGTGGCCATATTGCTTGCCCGGGGCAGGTAATCTCTGCCCTGGGAAACCGGCGGCGGCGCTTCGGCAGCGGTAAAGTAGGCGAACTTCTGCTGTGTGGGAAGCACGATCTCGTCCAGTGGCTGGTCCTGGAAACCGGAAACGAAATATCCTTTCTTTTCCATTTCCGCCCGGAGGTTTTGTTGGCCGGTTTTCCTCTGGGTGAAGTCGTTTTCCCCTCCGCCGATGATCAGGTCGGGCGCTGTCTTCAAAAAATATGTGGCGATCTCCTCCACGCTGTCGCAGGACTTAACATGGGCGATAAAGGCCGCCGGGGTGGGGGCGGTAACGGAAGCCGTAGTGACCAGGCCGGTGGCCATTTCGCGCATCTCAGCCTCCTCCAGGATGCTGAGCGCGGGCATGCTATCCTTATTGACACCCACCCCTCCGACATAGGTTTTCACCCCGCAGGCCAGGGCAGTTGCGCCGGCTGCCGAATCGGTTATCAGGCCGTCGGCGGGATAGGTTTTCTGCAGGCCGGCCACCGGAAATTTTTCCAGGTTGGCCTTATTGCCGTTGGCATAGATGCCGGCGCTGATCTGCGAGATGCCCATCCCGTCTCCGATCATCAGGATGATGTTGCGGGGGGAGGCCGCCGGGGCAGAAGTTTCCGGAGGAACATCGGCGTCAGGGCCGGGGAATACAAAACTGAGCAAAAGGAAAGCAGCATAGATGTGGGAAACTGACATAGTAAATCTTGCGTTCATTTCTTAGTAATTTGGCGCCTGCTCAGTGATAGCAAGGCACAAAACCGGCATTCACTCATTCACTCATTCACTCATTCACTCCTTCACTCATTCCCTTTTTACCCGTCCGTAGCCTTGGCGAAGGCGGGCATTCCCTCAAACCAGCACATACCGCTTTCCCGGCAAAGCCCGGATAACTCCTTTAAACTCGAGTTCGAGCAGCAGGCCGGCCATTTGGCTGTTGGCCACCTGCAGGGTTCCGGTCAGCTGGTCAATACCGACGGCTTCGTACTGGCTGAGTAAATCTACGACTATTTTTTCTGACTCCGTCAGTTCTACAAACAGTTGCTTTTGGATTGCCTTTTGGGCCTGGGGTTCATCCCAGCGCATGACATAGGCGATATCGGCGGCCTGTTCGATCAGGGCGGCTTTGTGGCACTTGATCAGGTGGTTGCACCCCTCGGAACAGCTGTCCTTGATGCGCCCGGGAACGGCGAAGACGTCTTTGTTGTAGTCATTGGCCATGTGGGCGCTGATCATTGAGCCGCCCTTCTTTCGGGTTTCCACCACGATCAGGGCGTCGCACAATCCGGCGATGATGCGGTTGCGCATGGGGAAGTGTTCCCGGTCGGGCATGGTATAACTGGGATACTCCGAAAGCAGCCCTCCGGACTGCGCCATGGCCCGGGCCACCGCCTGGTGCTGAGCCGGGTAGATCCGCCGCAGGCCGTGGCCGAGCACTCCGACGGTCGGAATGTCCAGGGCCAGGCACTTGCGGTGGGCGGTAATGTCGATGCCGTAGGCCAGCCCGCTGATGAGGACGACGCCGTAGGGTTTAAGCCCTTCGACCAGCTCTTCGCAGGTGTGGATGCCGTGGACCGAGGGCCGGCGGGTCCCGACAATAGCCACGATGCGTTCGGCGTTGAGGTCAGCCCGGCCCTTGTAATAGAGCAGTGGCGGGCTGTCGGGGTAATGCCGCAGCCGCTGCGGGTAGTCCGGATCCAGATAGAAATAGGCCTGGATGCCATGTTCCCCGATGAAGCGCAGTTCCTCCTCTGCCCGGCCCAGGACATTCTGGTTGACGATATTATCGGCGATATGGCTGCCAACGCCCGGCACCTTGAGCAGTTCCCGTTTCCTGGCCTCAAAAACGGCCCGGACGCCGCCACAGTAACTGATCAGGTTGCGGGCCGTCACCGGACCTACGTTGGGGATAAGGGTAATGGCCACCTTGTACAGCAATTCGTCCATTGGTTTTGGATGTTTTGTCGTTTGATCCAATAGCCTCGCAGGCCGGCCCCGGCCCGCCTGTATGTTTCTGAAGGATTTCCTACCTTTATGCGGTGCCGGCCTGTGCGCTTGTTTGCAAGCCGGGCAGCATTTGGCACAACATTACGTTACTGTGAGAAAAAGGAAGTGCGTTACTTGAAAAGGAGCTTATAAGCTGTTTAATTCGGCATAAAAGCTTGTCGGCAATTTACGGAGATTTTTGAAAAAAACATTGCCCCAAAACAAATTGTTTATGAGTGACAAACCTGGTTTGCTCCCCAAAGTAGAGATTCTCGTCATCGGCATTTTTTTCATCGGTTTCCTGATGTGGGCGGTGTCCAAGTGCAGCAATACGCAGCAGCGCTACCGGCAACAGGAGGCTTTCGACGCGGCCGAACAGGCCCGGGCCGATTCCATGGACCGGCTGGCATCCGATATCGCTCCGCTGGATACCAGCATCCAAGCCATCAATCCCGAACCCGAAGTGGAAAAAGTACGGGTGCCGGTCCTGTATATCATCATCAATGGCGTGAACATGCGGTCGGGCCCCGGCCTGAACCACCGTATCATCAGCCGCCTGCAGCTGTTCGAAGAGGTGGAATTCCTGGGCGAAGTGTCGGACTCCACTCAGGAGATAAAACTCGGGGAAAACCTGGTGGCCAACGAACCCTGGGTGAAGGTCAAAACCCGCAAAGGCCAGCAGGGCTGGGTGTACGGCGCCTGCGTGGACTATTACAAACACGAGCTGGAAGGGGCGGAGACGGAGTAGTGCGCGGAAACGAGGTTCCAGGGCAGTTGTCAGTTCCCCCCGACTCGCTCGGGGTGAAAGTGGTTATTGTCCATTTGCCTGGCAGTTAACCAACCAGCCCCCGTCCGGGCTACCCGTTGACGTTGGACACCCAATTGGAGGTTCGTACATCGTAACACAACCCGGGGCTGCCACTGCCCCCCACATCGTACACAACCTTGGAAACTTCTGTCCAACCTTAGACGGATACCCCCCGTCTGTTCACCGCTCGCCCGCCTCCTGCAGCCCATAGGTTTCGATCACGCCGACAAGTTGCCGGGCCAGGTTCTTCTCCCCGGAAAAACCGGCCTTCTCCAGTGCGCCGGCCCATCCTTTATAGTCTGTATCCGGCAGTTGCCGAAGAGGGGCGAACGGCCCGGTGGTGATGTAGAAACTGTGGTCCCGGAAACTGGTCCAGGCATTTTCGTACTGCCGGTAACACTGGCCGGAAAAGGTGCGCTGCGGGCCCCGCCAGTCGGGGGTGCAGGGGATGGCAAAGTGGTTGTTGACGCCCGGCGCTGCCATTTCAGCCGTGCCGGCCAGGCTGTGCAGCAAAGCATTGGCGAGGATGATGGATGCCGGGATGCCGAACTTCTTCTGCTCGCCGGCGGCCACCCGGGCGAAGCGGCCGATGTAGGCGCGTATTGTCCCCTCGTCTACCTGCTCCAGCCGGTCAATGGCGCGGATTTCCCGGCGGCCGTTGGCCGTGCTGCTGAAATCGAACCGGTCGGCACCGGGCAGCTCGGTAGCGGCGGCCTCCTGCCGGGTGTTTTCCGTATACCGCTCCTGAGAGGGCACCTTTTCCTGCTGCCGCGCCGGAGTGGGAGGGCGCTGCGGAACCTGCTCCATACGGACCGGGCTGTTGAGGTTGATCCGGAAGCTGAGGTCCTTCTTCAAAGCTATGAATACCAGGATAATAGCGATGCTGATCTTGAACCAGTTGCGCTGGAGGTAGCTTTTGACTTTATCGGTAGAGTTGCCCATAACCGATCATTTTGTTGTTTAGTAATCCTTAAAAAACAACTTCACGGCCTGCAGTTGTAGTGAAGTGAAACAGCCGGGCAAGATTCCCGCAGGATTTGGCTGTTGAATAAGCTACAACTGCAGGCCTCAAACAGTGAAGTTATTTTTTAATCACTACTTAGTGCCTGGCGCGGCCCGGAAAAGAGAGCGTTGTTCTCCCTTTTTTTAAACCGCGCATTACAGCAGCCGGCTGTAACTTGCAGAGAGTAGATAATGGCAAATTTAAACCAAATTGTTGGTTAAATCAAGTAAAATAACAATTTGTTTTAATTTTTTTCAAAATATGGACCTGTTGGGCTTCCTTTTTTCTGCAGCTTCTCCGAACTAATGGAAGGGCCATGCAGAATTCATTTCTCCTCTTTATGATTGGATGTTTTCATGGAAATCAAACATCAGATGGTAAATTTTCAATTCGTCATTATCCTTGTCTGTATGTATTGAATGATAATGAAATTCAAAGCCATCAATAAAATTGTCCTTAGTTATTTCTTTCGTGGTCTTGATTGATCTGAATGAAGTCGTTAAAAGCAAATTAATACTCTTTGTGTTCTTATGAATTTCCATGTGGTCTACAACAAATCCTACCATTCCATTAACCCTATGATAGGAGGAGTAGTATTTGGAGGTAAAACGCCCTATTCCGTTTTTGATGTATTCGGCATTTAGGCCGCTTATTCCCGAAGTATTCGTGTTATTTAATTTTTTACATTCAAGAATGTAATAGGCTTCCTGTCTCGTAAATGTATTCGGAGAAATAATCTTGATGTCCGTTCTCCCAATAGAATGGTCTTCCTGTACCTCTCTTTCGAAGTGCCAATGAAGTAAATTAATATCTTTTCTAATTTGGTCGTTTTTAAGGTAATTTAGCAATAAAGAGTCTCTTATTTTATTCTCATCATTTTCAAGTGCTGCTTCGCCTGTTTTCATCAGCTTATAACAAATAACAATCTTTGACAAGATTTCTTCGAATTGTTTCTCATAAAACGGAATTGAGCCGCTGAAATTCGATGCATCTAAACTACTGAACATTATGCACTTCTTTTTTGCCAGCAGTTAAAATGGCATCTACAAACTCGTTCAAATCCAAATAAGCAATAGCTTTATGCCAAAGTCTTTGTTCATTAGGCTTGACTATATAAAATCCATTTTCCTCAAATCCCCTTATATCCTTTTGAATAAATAAGCGATCAGTAATTTTTTCATTGCCCAGGGCAGATAAAAATTGAAGCAGTTTTGTGCTATCGGTCTCAGTACAGTTAATTAAATCTACTTTTTGAGATAATGGCGCTAATTTAAAAAACAACCCTATGAGTTGATTGGTGTGCTTAACTTCAACAACCAATATTTGACCTGATTTTTTATAAATGCCAGTTAATCTTTCCAGAAAAAGATTTGTATATTCTGTAAGTATTTTGCCATCAGGGTTTAAGGGCCTGAAAATTCTTTCATATCCTTCATGTTTCATTATCATTGGGATAATAATTTCATTGGAATAATCTAAGAGGACTTTCTCTTGATCAGTAAGTGAAAATGATTTGATTACTAAAGAATCTAAGTCGCGCTCTATTTGTTCTATTTGATTTTGGATAGTTGAACGTTCCGGTGTTTTAGTTGAAAAATATATATTTTTCAATTTGGTTATTTCTGAAACCATAGCTGCTATTTCAGGGTTCTCTACAAATAAGGTTGTAAATTTTTCTCTATTATGCGCTTGCTCTCTTTCTATCCCAGAAGAACTGAACGTTAGCAAGTTTAAATACGAAAAAAAGGAAGAGTTTAAAATCCCCGAGATTATTTTTAGGTTTTTTAAATCAGAATCGTTGAATGCGCTTATGGAGGTTAGGGCGTCTTGAAAAACTACATCCTGTTCAGAGTATGCTGAAGAACAGCGGAAATCAGGTTTAAAACCTTTTGAAATCAAAAGAAGCGGCGCTTTATAAATTTGCTCAGCTCTGGATCTATGAACAAATCGTTCTTGCCATTTCCTATTGGTTTCAAAATCGATCCAGAAAGGTTTTATGTCATATTTTGCATCTACGAATTTTTTGCCCAGGCGATGAGATACATCATTTTTATTTCCTCCGCCAATTTGCATCCCCTGCCCATATATGTATTTTTCCTTCTTAGAAATAACATCATATATGGATTTGAAATTTTCTTTTAGCCGCTTGATTAAATTAAAATCCAAATAATTTCCGTAGACTAAAATTTTCCATAAGTAGTCATGGTCTTTTAATTTCTTCTGATCTACTTTTTTATAATCTCCTCTTTGAATTGTGAACACCTTAAAAAGGGAAAAGAACCGGCTTGGCTTTAGTGTAATATGTTCTATAGTGTTTTCATCAGTTTTAGCTGAACCAGCTACTTGATAAAATAATATTGCGGCAGGACCCACTGCCTTGTCATTAGATTTGTCAAAAACCTCTTTTCTCACTGGTGCCAGTTCGAAAACCTTATTAACGAGGAAACGGTCGAGCCAATATTTCCTAAATCCTTTTGCATTCAGGTTATACAAAACTTTGCTTGTAGCAATGAATCCGATTTTAGTAGATGGATGGCAAAAATCGCTTACTCTTAAGATAAAAGCCTGGGCTATTTCACTATTGCTAATCTCAATGTCGTATTTATATTTTCCCTTTTCTGCTTTTCTTCGATTATTGATGTATTGATCAAATAAAGGCTTTTTTTCCCTCTTTCCCCGTTTCCACGGTGGATTTCCCAAGATGAAGTCAAAATTAAGGTCGCTGAATCTATTATTGAACTCGGCATTTAAGTCAAAGAAATCCTCTGAAAAGAAATTCTTGTTATAAAGAACAGGAAATTTAAAAGATTCAATATCTGATGGTTCCTGATAATCTAGTAATGTCAGGTAAATTGAAAAAATAGCAACATTTACAGCACTTTGATCCTTGTCAACCCCAAATATATTATCGCAGGCGAGTTGTTTTAATCTTTCTTTATAAGCTTCAGTATCTTTGAGGCAAGAAGGATTGCTTTTTTGAAATTGTTCAATGATCTTGCGTAGAGTCTCGACAAGGAAAATTCCCGATCCGCACGAAGGGTCAAGGACTCTACAGTTATAATAAGAATTTTGATGGTTTTTAATCTTTTTTTCGACTGTCTCGGATAGGATATAGTCAACTAAAAATAGGGGAGTATAATAAGCCCCTTGGTTTTCTTGTTGTTCTTGCCCGATAAAAAGCTCATAAACATTACTGATAAATTCTACGGGTATTATCGAGAAGTCATAAAGATCGAATAGCGACATTTGACCAGAAGTAACCTCATCGCCAGATAACAAACTGACTATTATCAAAAAACACTCCTTTGAGACAGAGTCTAGTTCGTTTTCTGAAATGGGAAATAAATCTCCATTAAATTTTTTTTCCAGGTATTTAAAAAACTTCTTGATCTTTTTTTTATCTAATAAAAGTTCACAAAATTCAAGATTTGTCCATTTTCGGGATTTGCCACCTTGCTCAAAATCAAGTTTGACTTCCCTGTCTATTAAGTATCTAACAAAAATAACTTTACCTAATAAAGAGTTTGTTAGTTCAGCAGACAAACCCAATGAAATAAGTAAATTACGAGTTGCTTTAATATTATTTAGAAGATGGTAATCAACCCGGTTTTTGTAGCTAAAATTCTCTTGATATCTTTCCCAGGTTTTTCCTGTAACTAGCTCAAAATAAGAAAAGTCGTTTAGCTTATCTGAAGTGCCAAATAATCGCAAAGTTTCATCCTGAGCGAGATACTCAAAACCATTATAAATCTCTAACGTATCTCCTTTAGAAATGATTACGACAGGGGATTCATTAAAATTCCAGATTTCTTTAAGCTTTTCTTTTTTATTTAATGGGTTTTCAAAAAACAAAATGAAAGGTTTGTTGTCAATACAGAAAAATGCATCCGGCTTAATTATATTCCTTATAAGTCTTTCAACACGGTTGGAAAACAAACCAAACCAATTGTTTTCTGCCATAATGTAAAGCCCGTTTTCTCGCGAGAGATTGAGCTGATCAAATATCTGATGTAGATGTCTCAAATTGCTTTTATATTGTTATTACCTTCTCTACAACTCCTTGGATTTTAAAATCCCAAGTTAGAATTATAGGCCGGTGTTTGCTGTTAGTAGATTGTGGTTTCAATATGATCATATCACCTTCATGATGAAACTCTTTTATGGTTGCTTCATCGTCAATCAATGCAACAACCTTATCCCCATTTTCTGCTGTCTGTTGCTGTCGTACCAAAACTAAATCTCCATCATTAATTCCTGCTTTATTCATTGAGTCGCCGAAAGCACGAAGCAAAAAATATTGATAATTGGGTTTTAACATTTTTATAGAAATCGATATCCTTGTTTTAATATTTTGTTCTGCTAAAACAGGCAGCCCGCATGCAATTGTGCCTAATAAAGGCACTTCTATTGTCTTGTTGCCTGATGTTTTGCTTTTTTGTTGATAGCGTGTCGGATATAGTAAATCTTTGGTTTCAACATTGAGAAGTTCTGCTATTTGATACAAATCTTCTATACTGGGTTGTCTTCGGTTTTGCACATAAGCATTGATCATGTTATAACTCTTACCCAGGTTTTTAGCCAACCAGGTTTGTTTAATGCCTTTTTGCTTTAGAACTTCTTTAATTCGATTCATAATCTATGGAAATAGATTGTAAATCTAAGCAAAATATTTTTTATCTCAAATTATGAGATAGAAAAACACCTCAATATTGGTGATTTTTTCTAAGATATAGTTGGACGAGACATAGGCATATCTGCACTAGAGTTGAAATAGAATACTTTGGAAAGTGGCTGATGCCCGCTCATTTCCCCTTCAAAACCCTCTCCACCCCCCTCAGAATCTCCTGCCCCCGTTCCGAATAGTTCGAGAGTGCAAAATCCGGTTCGCCGGTTTGGGCCAGGACGAGGAACACGAAGTTGTCCGCCAGGATCTCATCCGGATGGATGATGTAGTTCGTATTGTCGCCGATCTGTTCGAAAAAGCCAGGGATGCGGGCCGGCGGAGGCAGGGGGCTTCCGTACCCGCCCCGCGTTGCGGCCCGGTAGCCTTCCGGACCTTCCACGATCGGGAAAAGCCCGAAATCGAGGTAAGCGAAGAACTGGGGCAGGGCAGGCGTATAGTTGGGCGGGCCGGAAACGATGAGGGGAATGGCGCGCACCGGCAGGCTGTCTCCCGGTATTTGCAAGGTGATGGCATAACCGGTGTTGATGCCGTCGGGATTGAGCAGCAGGCGCCGGGCCAGGGTGTCCGGAATAGAAAGCGGTTCCCGGATGGGCTCAAAGCCGATGAGGCGGTAGAGGGCCTCCCGCTCTTCCGGGTGATAGCGGGAGTAAATGTGGAATATTTCGTGCAGCATCACGCGGGTGAGCCCGCCCAGGTTGCCCTGCTGTATCTCGTTCTCGGGTATGATGATGCAGTTCTCCCGCGTATAGTATACGGAGGGCCCGTAGTGCAGCCCCTTGGTTTTGATGAGCCGCATATTGGGCGGGAATAGGCCGGGGCGGAGCTTTTCCGTCAGCGCGAAAGCCTTCCGGAAAGCAGCTTCCATCAGTTTCTGTTCTTCCTCCTGAAAGCTTTCCACATCGCGCTGCAGGAACGTGCGGTAGTCGGCCAGCAGGTCTTCGCGGCTGAACGTGTCCGGCAGGGGCCGCCCCATCTGAATGGCCATGTCCAGGGGGCTGATCTTGCTGAAAAAGCCCTCGTCCTCATCCTGCACGATGGCGCGGGCGGACTCCAGGCTGTCCAGGAAAAATACCTGGTGGCCGGCGGAGAGCCGGATGCCGCCCTGCGAAGGTGCCTGCCGGCAGCTGAAGAGGGCCAGAGGGAGGAAGAGGAGGTAGAGGTAAAAGGGAGAAATCCGCATTTTTATGGTCATTTTTTATAAGAGACATTTTTCGTAACCATTTAGTTGGGCCTGATGCCTTTGCCACGAAGCTTGCCCGGCTCGCAGAGACGGGACACCAAGACACCAAGTTTACCCGGCTGGCTAGACGGGATCGCACCAAGGCTTTGTGCAATCTTGGTGTCTTCGTGTCTTCGTGGCTAAAAAGCGGGGGGCTGCTAAATAGTTACCATTCTTCTTCAATTACAAAAACGCCTCCCGCACGTCACAGGTCGATTCCCGGCCGATCCGGTTGTAATTTTCAGCCAGCCACTCTTCTGCTTTGCGGCGCCCGAGGTCGCGGAGGTGGCAGAGGAAATCCCAGCGGGCGTTGAGCTTGCTCGACAGGTTGAGGGGTTGCATCTCCCGTTCGGGGTTGATGTGGTGGATGTAAATCCTGCGGAAGCCGGGCCCCAGGTCCACCCCGGCGTCGAGCAGTCGGTCGACGAAGGCGATGCGGCGCATCTCCAGCATGAGGCTGGAGTTGAAGCTCAGCTCGTTGACGCGGTCCCGGATTTCGGTGGAAGAGGTGGGCGTCTTGTCGATATTGACCGGGTAGACCTGCACCAGCATGACGTCCCGGCAGCCGGCGTCGATCAGCGGAAAGATCGGGGGGTTGCCCATGAAGCCGCCGTCCCAGTAGTCCTCGCCGTCAATGCGGACGGCCTTGTACATGTAAGGGATGCAGGCTGAAGCCATGACGGCCTGGCAGCTGATCTCGGGCAGGCTGAAGACGCGGGCGCGCCCCCGCCGCACATTGGTGGCGCAGACGAACAGCCGGGTCACCTGGCAGCCGCGCAGGGCCCGGAAGTCGACCAGTTCCTCCAGGATGTCCTGCATCGGATTGAAATCCAGCGGGTTGGCCTGGTAGGGGGAGATGAACATGCTGGCCACTTCCGCCATCATGAAGCCGGGGGAAAAGTCCATATTGCCGCCGCCGAAGAGCACGTCCCAGGGCGAGGGCTGCAGGGGAGAGAAGGCCGCCATGTCCGACACGCGCTTCCAGAACTGGTGCAGCAGTTCCCGCGCCTTATCCCGCCCTTCCAGGTGGAGGCCATAGGCGAGCAGGGTGGCGTTGATCGCCCCGGCGCTGGTACCGGAGAAGCCTTCCAGCTTCAGGTTGTCTTCCTCCAGGAAGCGGTCGAGCACGCCCCAGGTGACCGCCCCGTGGGAGCCGCCGCCCTGAAGGGCCAGAGAGAGGGATTTTGTTTCTTGTTGAGCCATGTATTGTTTTTCCATTCCGGGCGGCATTGCACGCCCGGGCATCAAAGATAAGGCTTCTGCGAAAAGGAAGAGGGGTGCCCGATATAGAATAGGGAACAAAGCGGGGGGGGATTGGTTCGTACTAGTGCTCTGTAACATAAGTCCCTATCGGCAATTTCGGCCTCTTTGGGCGCTGGCCGTCGTTGCTCACTCCTTACGTAGCTCCGGCTATGCGCGTCAGGAGCGCCTTGTCCAGCACCAAAATAGACTCGAAATTCTTCGATCAAACTTATGTTACAGAACACTAGCTCCTCACGGCAATAAAAAATCAATACAAAGCGCCGCCGACCAGGAGAACGTATGGGTGCCGCAGGCCACCTCGTCCGCCGCTTCTTTCCTGGGGTCGAAATACTCATAAATGCCGTGCTTTTCCAGCAGTTCCAGGCTGTGGTGCCGGACCCTTTCGGCCATATCCTCCATCTCATAGCGCAACAACCCCTGGTACAGCAGCCAGTTCATGTTGATCCACACCGGGCCGCGCCAGTACTTTTTGAAGTCGACGTCTTTGGCCAGCAGGCTGTAGGTGGGGCAGAGGTAGATGTCGTCGCGCTTTCCGCCGAACATGTCGCTCTCCAGGGTGAGCAACATCTTTTCCGCCTGTTCCTGGGTGGGCACGTCGCCGCACAGCGGCATCAGGCCGGAGGAGGTATGGACGGGTATGAGTTCCTCGTTGCGCAGGTCATAGGCGTTGTAGATGCCGCGTTCCTCGTCCCAAAGTTTTTCGTTCATGCTGTATTTGGTGAGTTCGTCCCATTGCACGATCTCGCCCACGTCTTCTCCCAGCAGCCCGCCGATCCGGATGAGGCATTCATTCGACCAGGCCAGCACGCCGTTGAAGAGGGGATCCTGGATGAGGAAGGGGCACTGCTCGTAGATGGCCCGGTCGTCGTAGTTGTTCCGGCGGAAAAGATCCACCAGATAGACGTAGCGGTCGTAGTCCTCCTGAGTAGGGCGGTGTTTGGCGGCTTTCGGGTTTTGCAGGTCTTTGCGTTCGTAGGGCGGGATTTCCAGTTTGGAAATGTCCATCCGCTTCAGGGCGCCGTCCCAGATGGGAGAATTGTCGGTGCCGCCCTCCCAGGGGTGGCGGATGTATACCAGGCCCTCTTCCAGGGGGTCGCGGTATTCATAGAGATAGCGATGGAGCTTCACTACGCGGGGAAACATTTCCTTCAGGAAGGCTTTGGCCCGCAGCTTATCCTCGGCGATCTCGTATATGCGCCAGAGGACAAACCCGTGGACGGGCGGCATGGTGATGCCGGAGGTGCGGGGGGCTTCGGGGGCATTCGGCGACCGGCCGGCCAGCCAGAAGTCCGGGCCGGGGAAGTAGCGGGCGTTGGGGTCGTCGCCGAAGACGATCTGCGGCAGCAGGCCGTTGGCCCACTGGGCGCTGAAGAGGTGGCGGAGTTCGGCTTCTGCCCTGTCCATATTATAATGGGCGTTGCCGATGGCGATGAAGCCGGCATCCCAGTTCCATTGGTGGGGGTACAGGCTGGGCGCCGGTTTGGTGAAGGTGCCGTTCCAGTTCTTTTCCAGGACGTCTTGTGCTGCTTTTAACAGAATTTCATTCATGAGGACAGGACTATAGTTTTAGAAACTGCGGGTTTTCAGGAGGGTATAAAATTACAAAATTATTACATCTCCACCCCCTACAACACCTTCTCCTTCCGGAACCGTTCAAAAACATCCAGCCGGACCAACCCCCGCCGCGCAGCATCCTTTGCCGCCTCGGCGTAGCCTGCCACCAGTTGGATGTCGGCACCGGTCCTGGCGACGAAGCGGGCGATGCGGCGGGCGCGGCGCCCCGAGCGCACGTCGCGGATATACGTGGCGGCGATGCGCCCCGGAAATTCCTGGGCCACCGCCCAGTAAATATAGGCGTCCTTCTCGCCGCTGTCGCCGATGAGGACGAAGGGCAGATCCGGGTAGGTTTTCAGGATGCGGACGATGCTGTGGTGCTTGTGCCCCTTGTAGTTCCTGGGGCGATCCTGGTACGGCACGCCGAAATCCCGCAGCAGGATGGGGCCGTCCGGCAGGCCGTTCAGGCTGAGGAACTCCTCCAGCAGGTCGTAGAGGTTCCAGGGGCTGTTGGAAACGTAAAAGACCGGGTTGCCGGCCGCCTCCTGATGGCCGCAGTGGAGCGCCTGGAAAAAAGCGGCCGCCTGGCTGAAGGACTGCCGCAGGGCGGCGCTCTTCAGCAGGGTGTGGTACAGCAACCGCAGTTTGAGCAGGGAGGTGACGTCCGTCTGCAAAACGGTATCGTCGATATCGCTGATGACCCCGAACTCCGCCCGGAGCGGCGGCACAAGCAGTTGGCTTTCGGCCCGGACGTCGACCGTGCGCAGGGGAGTAGAATTGACCGCAATAGCTACCTTCCTCCACTGGCCCTCGCTTTCCGGCAAGGGCGCCGGCAGTTGGCCGTCGAACTGGAAATACCCTTCTTCGTCTGTAATCAACCCCAACTCATTATCCCCGATCTTTACCGACAGGCGGGCACCGCCGATCTCCCGGCTGCTGAACCGCTTGTAGTTGTTGATGAGCGCCCGCCAGCGGGAATTGACATTCCGGGCGATGATGCGCCGGTCCTTCAATACCCGCCCTTTCAGGTAAACCTGCTCCCGCCGCCCGTAACCCCGGTAGGCGGCCACCATCACCGGCCAGTTGGGGATACGCCCCGTCCGGTTCCTCAGCCAGCGCCATAGGCGGCTGAAAAAGCGGTTTGTATGCCTGGCCAAACGAAGGAAGAAGCGCTTCACTGTTTTTTGGCCTAAAATACGGGTTATTGGGGAAAGAGGGAATGGAGGAGCAACCTCATGAGTGGATGAGTGATTATTCTTTCCCAAAAAGAGGATTGTTGATAAAGGTGCTGTCAGTGAGCGTACGCAGGAAGGCGGCAAGGCTGGCTTTTTCTTCTTCGCTGAGCTGCAGGGGGCGGATGAGGGTATCTTTGTTCGGATGGGCGGTGCCGCCGCCATTGTAGTGTTCGATAACGGATTCGAGGGTGGGCAGGCTGCCGTCGTGCATGTAGGGGGCGGTCAGGGCGATGTTGCGCAGGGTAGGCACGCGGAATTTGCCTTCGTCTTCCGGCCTTAACGTTATTCTGTTCCGGCCCGGGTCCTCGTATATTTCATAGAGGCCATTGTTGCGAAAGTTGTCATCGGTGAAATTGAAGCCTGCATGGCAGTTGGCGCAGCCGGCGCGGCCGGTGAAGAGGGTTAGGCCGCGCCGTTCGGCTTCGCTCACGGCGCTGGTTTTGCCGCCGGCATACAGGTCGTAGCGGGACGAGCCGCTGATCAGGGTACGCATGAAGGAAGCCAGGGCGCGGGTGAGGGTAAAGGGGGAAGCCTCTTTCCCGTAAGCTTTCAGGAAAGCCTCGGGATAGTCCGGATGGTCCTTGAGGCGGGCGACCGCATCCTGAAGGGGGAGATTCATCTCGTTGTGGTCTTCGATGGGGACGACGGGCTGCAGGTCCAGTTTGACCACTCCACCGTCCTTGTTGAAGCGCTCCACATAGGCCACGTTGGCCATGGTTGGCGCATTGCGAAAGCCCAGGCGGCCCTTAACTCCGGGGCTGATGGGCACATCATCGGCAAAAGCCAGGGCCTGTTTGTGGCAGCTGGCGCAGGAGATGGTCGAATCCTCCGACAGGATAGGGTCGTAGAACAGGCGCTTGCCCAGAGCAACGCGGGCAGCCGTCAGCTCATTGTCCTCCGGGATATCCGGGTAGGGGAAGCCGGCGGGCACGTCCAGCTCGTAGTGCGTTTCCTCCATAGGGTTCGCCTCTTCCTGACGGCAGGAGAGAAGGGCCAGGGAAAGAAAGAAGAGGAGGATGGAAAAACTGCCGTTGTTCATAAGGGGAATCGTTGGATGGCAAAGCATCTCATGGGCCTGTCCGGTGAGATGCTTTGCCATAAAAAACTACTGATGCTTATACTGGAACGCGCTACCCAGATTGTCCCGGAATTTGGTCGCCAACGGGATTTCCTGGCTGCTGAGCGCATGGGTGAAATACTCCTGGGACAGGTCGATGCCCTCAAAAGCTTTCGCCAGGTCAAACTCAAAGTGCATGTGGCCGTCGTGGCCTTCTTCAACGTCTTTGTGCGTTACAAACTGCAGCGTCTTCAACATTTCGTTTTTCCCGAGGTGGAAGCTCATCGCCTGCTCGGGCACGCCGTCGGCGTCGGTATCCACCTTGCCGTCCACCCGGATGAATTTATAGCCGCTGTTCCAGTTCCAGTGCATGGACGGAGACTGCACGCCCAACGGGTCATTGGGATCCTCGCTCCGGGTGGCAAAGTCCTGTTCCGATTGGCTGTTGATTACCGAATCCACCCCGATGAAAAAGCGGGCCATGTGATAGTGCCCCTTCTCCAGCTCGCCCACCTCCTGCATGCCGGAAGTCGGGGTGACCAGCAGGTACTTGTCTTTTACTTCGGTCGGAACGCCTTCCTCGGACATGAAGGTGATGCCGCCCACGTAGAAGTTGGCAAAGGTGAACTGCACTGCCGTGCCGTTGATGGTGTAAACCGTGGACGTGTCATAGGCTGCGCCGTCTACGACATAATTGAACTCAAAGCCCATGTGGACGTGGTCGTGCTCGTCCGTCGGCGGGTTATCCTCCTTCTTACATCCGGAAAACAGAAGGGCAGTTATCCCGAAAGAAACAAACAAAAACAGTTTGAACGATTTCATGTTGTTGAAATTTAATGGTTATTCAAATGTAAATAACGTCTGATTTGCAATTACTGACGAAAGCCGGATTGAAATTATCAGACTTTAGAATGACAGATTTTCATTTATTTAGCCGTTATCCCAATAGACTTGATGGTCCGGTTATCGTCATGGTCTACGGCCTCAATGCGGATGTGGAAGGCCTGGCCGGGCTCATCGGGAAGCAGGTATGTCGTGTCCACCCTGTGTTTTTTGGTGTGCAGGTGCTGCTTCTCGATAAGGGAAGGCAATCCGTCCCGCTCGTTGACCAGCCAGATGTAATAACTGTGCAGGCCGAGATTTTCCTCGATCTCGACCACCAGCCGGAAATTCTCTCCGCCGGGCAATTCGGCCCCTTCCTTAGGAGCGATGACCTTCACATCCGGGCCAAGCTGGTCCAGCAAAGGCGCTTCGCCTTTGTCGCAGGCACAAAGCAAAAAGAAGCCGGAAAGGACAAATATTATTGTTGAAGCTTTCATGTCATATAAATTATTTTTCACATAAAAAAGGTAAAATGCAGGGACGCCCGGGCGCGGGCCTCTACCAGGCCGTTGTTCCAGTCCTGATCCAGCGGCAGGCTACAGTTGACCCCGATATTATAGCGGTTCCAGTACCACTCGGCGCCAAGCGTTGCAAACAAGGCTGCCCCGCCGGTATTGGTCCGGAAATATCCGCTCTCTACATCCCATGCGGCATCTTCGTACAACAGGGCTGCGTTCGTCATCAGTTGCGTTTTTCCGATGGCGTTCAGCCTAAAGACACCGGCAGCCCCCATCAGGCGGCTTCCGAACCGATAATCCGCAGAATTGGTGGAGTTTAACCGCCAGGTGCCGTCCAGGCTCGCGCCCCAGTTGCCCATGCGGGCTGTATAGGAAAGGTTGAACAGGGCATCCCAACTGCCCGTCCCAACCTGAAAATTGGGGTTGACCACCTCGCCGGGGCCGGGCTGGTGAAATTTGCCGGTCGGAGCTTTGCCGCCGATGCCTGCCGCCAGGCGGTGACGCACCTTTCGCGCAAGGCTGTCGCTGGTATCAAATGCAGTAACGATCGCCATGGCCACCACATCGCCAAGGCCGCTTACCGGACGGCGAGTGCCCGCATTGCTTCTGATGTGGTGCATATAGGGCACTATCCCCAGAAACTGGAGCCTGTCGGAAAGATGATACCGGCCTCTCAGCTCAACGGAATTGAAATATTCGCCAGCCCCGGATGAAGGTCCGGAAAACTCAGGATCGCCATAGGTGCGATAATATTGGTGTTGCCACCAAACGCCCAGATAATGGCCTGACTGCAGGGGCGTCAGCCCGAGATAAGCCTGCGACAGGCTGCAGCCGCAGGCATCGCAGGCGGCAAGGCGGCCGGCAGGCACCAGCAATGCCAGCAGTAAAAACAGGTATAACGGATTCCTCATTTGAATGGCTTTTATACTTCGTTGCAACAGGTTTTGTGCATTTTGGGCGGACTGCCCCTTTAGGAAATTGTGGGGCGGGGGCGGCAATGCACAAAACCTGTTGCCGTTGAGCATAAATCATCGGGTACGACAGTGAACCGTGCCCGGGAACAGAAATGTCCGGAACAGACCCTTTCGCCAATTCTGCCGATTGGGGCCATGCCATAGCTGAAAGCAGTGCTGGCACGGCTGCCATAGCAGGAGTTAACTAAGTAAACTCAAAAAGCAGGCTCAGGGGAAAAGCCAGGCAAGGAGAGAAGGCGGGCGGAAAACGCCGCCGGAGAAAAGCGCGGAGGGCTCGTCCTGAAAAAAGAACAGCCGGGAAGGATGAAAAACGGAAAGAGCCAGAGCCTTCCATGCTGCGGATGACACGATAAACTGGAAAAACGAGGCGTGGTTTTCCCGGGCGGCAGGCGCCGGCACCTCGTCATCCGGGCTTTCTTCCAGCGCTTGATACATCTGATTTGAAATATAACAACGGCCGCTGCACAGGAGCTCCGGTTGGTCCACATTGACACAGAGTTCTCCGGCAATGAAACTCCGGTTCCATTCCAGCCAAAGCGACAGCCCGGGCAGATACAATATCTGCAACAGGAGCAGGGTCAGCAATGGAATGGAAAGCAAGGGCCGCATAGCGTATCGCCGTTAGATAGAAAATTTCAGGCTGCAAATATAAAAAAATCTTGGCGCTGTAGCGAAAATACAGATTACATTGTCTTAGAAGCTGCTTAAATTTGGCTTTTCGCTGCGAAAAGGGGGAGTTTGCGGAGACAAGACGTGGGCAGGGAGGAAAACGTTTGGGGTATAGTTTTACAAGCATTGGCCTATTTTCCCGCCAAAAAATATTTTTTTAAAAAAACAATAGGGGTACTTTCGGGCCGGGAACATCATAAACACGAAAGCGAAACTGAACAATGAAAAACACGAAATATACGGATCTCATCGGCCGGTACCTCTCCGGCAACATCGAAGCCGGCGAAAAAGCCGAGCTGATGGCCTGGGTGGGCGCCGACAGCGCCAACAAGGCCTTCTTCGATGAAATGGTCCGGCTATGGCGTGTTTCCGGGGATTATGAGGAAGAACCCTTCGCCGTAAATACCGAAACGGCCTGGGCCACCTTCGAAGAGAAGCTGGAAAAACGCTTCCCCGCCGCTACCGGCCCGGCAGCCGAAAAAGGCAGCCCGGAAGCCAGGGTGGTTCGGATGAACCCCCTGCGGATGGCCCTGCGCTACGCAGCAGCGGCAGCCGTTTTGCTGGCGGCAGGCTACTGGATTCTTTTCCCGGGCGCCGGCAGCGGCGCCGGGATGATAAGCCTCCGCACCGGGGCCGGCGAAAAAAGCGAAGTGGCGCTGCCCGACGGCAGCACGGTCCTTTTAAATGAACGTTCGGAACTCACATACGCCGAACCTTTTGAGGAGCGCAAGGTCACCCTGGTGGGCGAAGCCTTCTTCCAGGTTGCCCGGGTGGACGGCAAAAGCTTCGCCATCGAGGCGGAAGGCGCCACCACCACAGTGCTGGGCACTTCTTTCAACGTCCGGGCCTACCCTTCAGAGAGCAAAGTGGAAGTCAGCGTCAAAACCGGCAAGGTCGCCCTCCGGAAAACGGGAGACGAAAGCCGCAAGGTCATCCTCGAGGCCGGCCAGGCCGGCGCCTACAACAAACAGGAGAATACCGTCGGGGAAACCCTGATCTCCAACGCGGATGCCTGGAAGACCAGCCGGCTGGAATTCGACAGCATCCCGATGAGCGCCGTAGTGGAAGCGCTGGAAAGGTACTTCGATATCGACATCGAGGTGGCCAACCCCAGGATTCTGAAGTGTACCTTCCAGGGCAGGTTCGAAAAGCCCGAGCTCCAGCAAGTCCTCCAAACCCTGGAATTTACCATGATGCTGGAAGCCGGCAAACAAAACGGCACCTACGTGCTGGCCGGCGGCGACGCGTCCCTCTGCGAATGAGGGGCGTTAAAACCATGAAACCGTACAACCATAACCCCATGCAACCATGAAGCCATAACCAAAGCGCACTGTCGAATATGAAAAACGCCAGACTGTTATTCGGGTTTCTGTTCTTCCTGGGGTTCGCCCGCCTCCAGGGCCAGGCGCTGGAGCAGCGCGTGACGCTGGAATATGCCGGCGAACCGCTGGGCGAAGTGCTGGCCGATATCAGCGAGAGATATCCGGCTGTGCGTTTTTCTTACAGCCCCAACTTCATCCCGGTGAGCCGCCGGGTAACGCTCCGGGTGGCCGATGAACCGTTGGCAACGGCGCTCGACGAGATCGCCCGCCAGGCGCCGGTGGCCTACGCCGCAGTGGGCGGCCAGGTGCTGCTCAAACCGGATAACAGCCGCAACGAACAACTGGGGCAACTGCAGACTTTGAAAGGCAACGTCCGCCAGACCAGCCCCATTTATCCGAGCGATCCTCGGGTGGACCAGCAAACCCGGGCGGAAAGAGAACGCCTGATGCGCCGCATGTATCCCATCGGGGAGCCGGAAAGGGCCAGAGTGATCAAAAGCGGGGGCGATAGTTACCGGGAGGTCAACCTGTCGGCTTTCTACAAACCCCTGCCGGAAATCACGGAGGAAAAAGCTACGGCGGCAAATAATAAAGGCGACACCCGCCTGGCGCAAATCTCGCTCCTGCCGTTCGTCGGCACCAATGCCCTGCGCAGCAACGAGATCACCAACCGCTTCTCCGTCAACCTGCTCTGGGGCACCAACGGAGGGGTCGACGGCATGGAGGTCGGGGGCTTTGTCAACAACGTGAAGCGCGACGTGCGCGGCGTACAGGTCGCCGGGTTTGGAAGCACCGTGGGCCAAAGCGTCACCGGAACGCAGGTTTCCGGCTTGTTCAACATTATCGGCGATACCCTCACCGGGGTACAGGCTTCCGGGCTGATCAACATCGCCGGCCATGCCAGGGCGGTGCAGGCCGCCGGGCTGTCCAATATCACCAACGGCGACTTTGCCGGCGTACAGGCCGCCGGGCTGTTCAATATCTCCGCCGGCAACGCCGACGGCATTCAGGCCGCCGGACTGTTCAACGTCTCCGCCGGCAAGGTGAAAACCCAGGCTTCTTCCCTGTTCAACATTGCAGGGGATGTTCAGGTGGGGCAGGCCAGCGCGCTGCTCAACGTGGGCAAAAAGGTCGGCGGGTTTCAGATCGGCCTGATCAACGTGGCGGACACGGTGAGCGGCGTGCCGGCCGGCTTGCTCAATATCATCAAACATGGCTACAACCGATTCGAGCTGTCGGTGAATGACGCCCTCTACGCCAACGCGTCCCTGAAGCTGGGCGCCTATCGCTTTTACAACATCATTCACCTCGGCGCCCGTTGGGACGACGTCGCCCCCGGCACCGCCGAAACAACAATGAGCTGGGGCCTGGGCTACGGCCTGGGAACCGCCCTGCGCCTCAACCCGCGCCTGCTGCTCAACATCGAAGGTGTCGCCATCCACATCAATGAACAGGAACGCTGGACCAACGAGCTGAACCTGCTGAACCAACTGCGGTTTACCCTGGATTTCCACCAGGAAAGCCGCCGCACGAGCATCTTTGCCGGGCCGGTAGCCAACGTCCTGGTTTCTAAATTGTACGACCCCGATACGGGAACCCTGGGGTCGGCCGTTATCGCCCCCTCCTACACCCTGTTGAACCATGCCAAAGGGGGGACCAGCGTGAAACTCTGGGCGGGCCTGCAGGCCGGCGTCCGGTTCTGAAAGAACATCCAAACGAGATTGAACAGGATAATTGGAATGTGCACGCACTTTCCGGGCCGCTCTTTTGCCTGGGAAGGCCAATACTCGGGAACAAAACAATCTACATAATCATTTCAAAAAGCTGAAAAACATGAAAAGGCTATTCTTTGCAGTAATACTGGCCGCCCTGGCCATCACCCTCAACGCACAACACGAGACCATCTTCAATAATGCACGGGTCGTGGGCGGCTTCGGCGCCCCTATCGTCGAAATGGGGCTGGGCAACGAAATGACCACAGCCGTCGGCGGCGGCGGCGCCATCGTGATCGACAACTTCTTCGTCGGCGGATACGGCATCGGCAGCGTGGACTTCAACGCCCTGATCGAAGACGAAGACATTCAGCAGATCGACCTCGGGCACGGCGGCTTCTGGCTGGGCTACACCCTCGCCCCGCATAAACTGCTGCACCTCTACACCAGCGCCCGCATCGGCTGGGGCGGCGTAGGCATCGACGTGTCCGGCAATTCCAACTTCCCCAGAGATGTCGACAACGTGTTCGTCCTCACTCCTGAACTGGGCGTGGAACTCAACGTCGCCAAATGGTTCCGCGTGGCCGGCACCGTAGGCTACCGCTACGTCGATGGCGTCAACGAAAAACTGGGATTCTACAAAGAGGATGACTTCAACGGCGCCCTCGCCAACCTTACCTTCCGCTTCGGCTGGTTTGGATGGCACAGGGGATAAGGAAGGATTCCCGGGTAAAAAACTGTAAACACCGCAAAACCAAAATACCGCAATACCACAAACAAAACAATCTCATCATGAAACAGATAAAATTTTTGCTGTTTGCCGTAGCGATAACCCTCACTGCCGGCGGTTGCTTCATCAACGTCAACGATGACGACGGCTTCTTCGGCAACTGCGTCAACGGGACGGGCCCCATCGTTACCCGCGAACTCTCGGTAGCTCCTTTCGACGGTATTGAATTGCCCATTTCCGGAGATGTTTTCCTCAAGCAGGGCCCCGAACAGGAAGTGATCGCCGAAGGTAAAGGCAATATCATCGACGAGATCGAGCGCGACGTACAGAGCGGCGTCTGGAAGATCGAATTCAACCGCTGCGTCCGCGATATTGACCAACTGCGCTTCTTCATCACCGTGCCCGACCTGAGGAGCCTGCGCATTTCCGGCTCGGGCGACGTGGTCAGCGAAAATACGCTTGTCATCCAGGACCTGGAGATCGACATCCCTGGCTCCGGCAACGTCGACCTCGCCCTCGACGCTGACGACCTGGACATCGACATCCCCGGCTCGGGCCGACTCACGCTCGAAGGCCTTGCCGACGATACCAAATACCGCATCTCGGGCTCCGGCGACGTGCGCGCCTTCAACCTGGAATGCCGCACGGCCGATATTTCCATCCCGGGTTCAGGCGATGTCGAGGTGTTGGTCACTGAATTCCTCAAAGTCCGCATCAGCGGCTCCGGCGACGTTTTCTACCGGGGCTATCCCGAACTGGACATCAGCATCGCCGGCTCCGGCAGGGTCATCGACTCGAACTGAGGACGGGGTGAGGCGGGTGATGGTTGTTTGTTCCCCTCGGCTTTGCCCAGGGTGAAGTTCGTTGTTTGTTGTGCTGCCTTCGCCGCTGCCGGTTATTCTCCTTCTGTTGTGCCTGCAGTGCGCTCACCCGGCGCTTTGGGGATACGGCCCCCTAAGCCCCCCGCAAAGCAGGCCGTATCCCCAAAGCCGGCAACTTATTTAAGGGTGTTTCTTTTGAGAGTGCGTTCGGAGAGCCCTGCATGGCGCAGGGCTTTCCTTTTGGGACGGGCCACTTTATTGAGTTTCAAATATTGGTCGTGGGTTAAATCCGTTGATCTATCCAGCGGACCCCGGCAAAAGCCGGGGCAGGCTCTGGAGGTCCGCTCTCCATTTGCCACCGAAATTTCAACGGATTTAACCCACGACCAGAATATTAATAAGGGGCTGTGGTGTCGGCTGGCGACTAGCGCTGTTGGCACTAAATAACGGGGCAGTTGTTTTCCCGCCGGGGGCGGAATGCGGTTGATGGTTGTTGGTTGGCAATCAACGGCTTAGGGGTTACAGCTGGCCAACAACAATCAACTGGTAACTGCCCCGGAACTTAGGGATCACGCAATAATAAGTTACCCAAAATAGAGGAAGTTATTTTGTGTGCTGGCAAGGCGCCAAACGTAGGCATAGCCCAGCTACGGCGAGGCTTGGCAACGCCGCCAGCGCGCAAAAGAACGACTATAGATGGGTAAGTTATTGTTGCGCGATCCCTTAGTTCCGGAGGCACTAGCCGTCCAGGGCTTGCTTACCGGCACAGCCCGAAGAGCTTGCTCCGGCGCATGCCGGAGGCTAATATATCTTAGCACGGGGCATCGCCCCGTGCGGTATAAGGAGGGCCGCCTACGGCCTGAAGGGCCAAAATAATTTGCCGGCAAGGCCTGGCTTTTATGTTGCCTTTTCAGGGCGCTTCCAAATGCTATGCCTATTGACACGGGCGTTGCCCCATGCTAAATTAACGTGAGGTTTGAGGTTAAGGCTGAGGCTGAGAGCAAAAGATGGCCGCCGCAACCCCGATGGCAAGTAACCCCGGCATTTCTCTGGCAAGTATGCCTCAACCTTAACCTCAACCTCAACCAGCCTCTGTTCGCTGAATGATAACACATCCAGGTCAAACCTCACGTTATTTCAACATATTTCTATTATATTTCGGCAATATGAAATTCGAAGATTACAACTTTGACCCAAAAGTAAAAAAGGGCCTGGCCCTTATGGGGTTCAAACGCCCCACCGACATCCAGTACAAATCCATTCCCAATATCCTCAACGGGGAAGACCTGCTGGCGGTGGCTCAGACCGGCACCGGCAAAACGGCGGCCTTTGCCATTCCGGTCATCGACCTGATCTATCAAAAAAAGAAGAGCCGGAAAAGGGCGGGGGGCGTGGCCTGCCTGGTGCTGGCCCCCACCCACGAGCTCGCCGTGCAGATCGGGGAGGCCTTCAGCGCCATCGCCAAGTACACCCCGGTAAAAACCGTAGCGCTGATCGGCGGGGTGGATCAGGATCCGCAAATCCAGCAACTCCAGGAGGGCGCAGATATCGTCGTGGCGACGCCCGGCAGGATGTTCGACCTGATCAGCCAGGGGCACCTGCAAACCCATTCTATAGAAATACTCGTCCTGGACGAGGCTGACCACATGCTCGACCTGGGCTTCATCCAGGACATCCGGGACCTGATGCGCAAGCTGCCCAGGAGGAGGCAGACGCTCTTCTTTTCGGCCACCATCAACGACAAGATCAAAAAGGTGGCCTACTCCCTGGTCAAACAGAACGCCATCCGCATCCAGCTGTCGCCCAAAGACCCGGTCGCAAAAAACATCGACCACGCCGTCCTGTTTGTGGAGGCGGACCACAAGCGCTTTTTCCTGGAAAGGGTGATCGTTGAAAACCCCGATGCCAAGGTATTGGCCTTTGTGCGGACTAAAGTCCGGGCCGAAAGGGTCGCCAAAGCTATGGAACGGGTGGGCATCCCGGCGCTGGCCATCCACGGCGACAAAGACCAGGAGGGCCGGTCGGAGGTCCTCCGGCAGTTTAAAACAGGAGAAACGAATTTGCTGATCGCCACGGACGTGGCCGCCCGGGGCATCGACATCCCCGACATCGAGATCGTGATCAACTACGACCTGCCCGAGGAGCCGGAGAATTACGTACACCGGGTTGGCCGCACGGGCAGGGGAAAGCGCCGGGGCAACGCTTACTCCTTCTGCTCGGAAGAGGAAAGGAAAACGCTGGCCGAAATCCAGGGCTTCCTCGACAAGGAGATCAAAGTGCTGGAAATCGACAAGTTCGAATATTCCGACACCATCAACATAGAACGGGACCGGACGAATGACTACCGGGCGCTGATTGAGGAAATTGAGGCGTTTGAGGACAGGAAGAAGAAAAGGAAAAGGAAAAAATGAGGCAACTATTCAGGTGTTGAGGTGTTTCGGTGTTTCGGTGTTGAGGTGTTGGGGCATACCGGGGTACGTTGTCCTGATGAATGCTGAGCATTGTCAGGATGTTGACCGCAAGCGTCAGCATTTGTTGACGGTTTGGCCCTGGGCCCGCCGGAACAATTGGGTTACCTAACTGACAACTAACAACGAGATTGTTCAGGAATGCGTGTCCGCCCCCAAGTTTTGAACCGCTGAGGTACGCAGTCTTTCTCTGCGGCGCTCCGCGCCCCTGTGTTTTTTTAACCGCAGGACCTGTTCCGAACTCGTTTCGGAAGGGCGCAGGGAGCCACAGAGGAAAAGCGGCGTGTGGCCTCTCCGGGGGCGTTGCCTATACAGCATGCTGCTTGCACAGCGAAGCTGCTATACTCTTCTCTGCGGTCCTCTGCGCTCACTGCGGTTTTACAAACATATAAGGAACGGGGTTGTGAAGAAAGTCCCTCGGGAGGATAGCAAACTGATTTATTGAGATTTTTTAGGATTCGTTAAGATCACTTGTCTTGTGGTTTGCGATCTTAAAAAATCTTAATTTATCCTAAAAGATCAGTGTGCTATACCTTTTTGCACAACCCCGGCATCTGCGGTTTGAGTAACCTGTCTGCCTGCGGCACAGCCTGCCTGCCATTACTGCCAGGTAGGCAGGCAAGCGGGAAGACACAGCGTCCTGAACAGTCCCCTAACAACCGACAACAGCACCGGGCAAGCTTCCGCCTTCTCTCAGCCGCCGTAGCTTCAGCGAAGGAGACCGACTTCCCCCTGTCCACCCTTTGTCCACCCCCTGAAATTGCGGCTTTGCGCCGGTAAGCATAGGTTTGCACAAACAAAAAAATTGAATACCTATGTTAAGACCAGCATTCATCCTTCCCCTGTTCATTTCCGTACTGATGGCCTGTTCCTGCAATAAGGAAGAAGCCGAAGGGCCCTCCACCGAAGACGCCAGGACCTTCAACCAAAAAATGGAAAGCCTGAACCCGTTCACTCAGCCCGAGGAAATCGCCGAGCCTGTTGTCCAGGAAACGAGCGACGCGGTCCAGAACCCCGCCGACCCCTCCCTGGAATGTTACACCACCACTTACAAGGTAGCGCCCGGCTTCGACGAGATGCTCGCCCTGGACCCCACCACCGACGTGATCTATCCCGGTGCCATGCTGTTGGGGGCATCCATCCCGACGGGCGAATACATCCCCATCATAGCCGACCGGGCGCCGATCACGCTGTCCATCTCCCTGCAGAACCTCAGCGGCAGCCCGGTGGTGGAGATCGAGGACCCCAAGCTGTCTACCGTCCGCACTGGCATCAAGTCCATCCTCGACCAGGAAGTAGCGTCCGCTACGCCGGCCAAGCTCAACTTTGAAATTTCGGAGGTCTATTCGGAACAACACCTGAAGGTAGCCCTGGGCGCCAACTACCGCTCGGCGGGCAACAGCGTGTCGGCGGCATTCAACTTCAGCCAGTCCACCTACAGCAACAAATTCCTCATCAAATACCTCCAGACGTACTACACCATCGACATGGACCCGCCCGCCGACCCGGCCGACCTCTTTAAGCGTTTGCCGGAAACCAGCGCCTTCGGATCGGCCAGCCCGGCCTATGTGGCCTCTATGGCCTACGGCAGGATGGTGCTGTATACGGTAGAGACGAACCGCAGCTTTACCGAGGTGAACGCCGCCTTCAGCGCCGCCTTTGCTTCCGGCGACGGGTCGATCGATACCGACTATCAGCAGACCATCGCCGCGTGCAACATCAAGGCTGTCGTCATCGGGGGCTCTGCCGCCGCCGCCGCCCAGATCGTCAACGGCCCGGCGGAGGTGTACAACTATATCGCCGAGGGCGGCAACTACTCCAAAGAATCGCCCGGCGCGCCCTTGTCCTACAAACTGCGGTACCTCAAAAAAGGCACGCCGGTAGCTACCGTCGTACTGGCCTCCGAGTACCAGGTGCGCACCTGCGACCTGGCCTACCCGAAATACCGCATCCGGATCACATCCCTGAAGTGCAACGACTGCCCCGAGGTCGGCGACCCCGAGATTTACGGCCGCATCACGGGCCGGGCCTACGTCAATGGCAGCGCCACGGGCCCCAAGGCGGAGTGGAAACGTTCCAGAGACGACGCCTGGGAGATCCACGAGGGCCAGGAGTATGGCCTGAGCATTTCAGCCGACCCCGAATTGTACCGCCCGGACTACAATACGGATTACATCAAGGTGGATGGCTGGCTGAAAGAAAGGGATGCGGGCGACGACGACGACCTGGGCGCCGATTCCCACATCATCAACCTGAAGGACATTAAGCTGAATGTCCCCTACCCCGGCATGCTCACCTTCAGCGGGAACGTGGATGTGAAGTATACGCTGGAGCGGTTGCGGTGATCATTCACTCCCATGCGCATCAGGCTGATGGGTTGAAACCCGGGAGGTGGACTGCTCTTATGGGTAGAACCCGCCCGGTGAACTCCCCCCCGGCTAAGCGGAAGCCAGGCGCCCCCTCTCTTGTGTTGCTTGCAATCAAAGGGAAGAGAGGGGGCAGGGCAACTTGCTCTGAAAGCCCGCGTTGGCCAGCGGCCGGCATTACCCCCTCTCTTCCCTCCGCTCCCGCTGTGCTTAAGAGAGGGGGTGGCCGGTCTCGGATCGGCCGGGGGTGAGTTCTTCGCCGGCAGCCCGGGTGAACTCACCCCCGGCTAAACGGAAGCCGGGCGCCCCCTCTCTTGTGTTGCTTGCAATCAAAGGGGAAGAGAGGGGGCAGGGCAACTTGCCTTGGAAGCCCGCGTTGGCCAGCGGCCGGCATTACCCCCTCTCTTCCCTCCGCTCCCGCTGTGCTTAAGAGAGGGGGTGGCCGATCTCGGATCGGCCGGGGGTGAGTCCTTCTCCGGCAGCCAGGTGAACTCACCCCGGCTAAACGGAAGCCGGGCGCCCCCTCTCTTGTGTTGCTTGCAATCAAAGGGGAAGAGAGGGGGCAGGGCAACTTGCCTTGGAAGCCCGCGTTGGCCAGCGGCCGGCATTACCCCCTCTCTTCCCTCCGCTCCCGCTGTGCTTAAGAGAGGGGTGGTGATCTCGATCTACTGGGGTGAGTCCTTCGCCGGCAGCCCGGTGAACTCACCCCCGGCTAAACGGAAGCCAGGCGCCCCTCTCTTGTGTTGCTTGCAATCAAAGGGAGAGAGGGGCAGGGCAACTTGCCTTGAAGCCCGCGTTGGTAAGCGGTAAGCATTACCCCCTCTCTTCCCTCCGCTCCCCTGCTGTGCTTAAGAGAGGGGGTGGTGGTCTCGGATCTACTGGGGTGAGTCCTTCGCCGGCAGCCGGGTGAACTCACCCCCGGCTAAACGGAAGCCGGGCGCCCCCTCTCTTGTGTTGCTTGCAATCAAAGGGGAAGAGAGGGGGCAGGGCAACTTGCTCTGAAAGCCCGCGTTGGCCAGCGGCCGGCATTACCCCCTCTCTTCCCTCCGCTCCCGCTGTGCTTAAGAGAGGGGGTGGCCGATCTCGGATCGGCCGGGGGTGAGTTCTTCGGCAGCCAAAGGGAAGAGAGGGGGCAGGGCAACTTGCCTTGGAAGCCCGCGTTGGCCAGCGGCCGGCATTACCCCCTCTCTTCCCTCCGCTCCCGCTGTGCTTAAGAGAGGGGGTGGCCGATCTCGGATCGGCCGGGGGTGAGTTCTCTGCCCAACTGGAATAGCGAGGCTCTACTCCAAAGCCTCCCTTAAACGCTCCGCTACCCGATTCCAATTCTCCAGCACTTCTTCATTTCGAAACCGAATAATGACAAAACCCATTTCCCGCAAAATTTCTTCCCGCATTCGGTCATATTCCACCTGCTCCTTATGTATGTTGCCGTCCAACTCGACGACCAGCCTCTTTTCCCGGCAATGGAAATCAGCAATGAAAAAAGATTTATCTCCTTGGATATCCGAATGTTCAATAATGAACTGTCGGGTGAATTTTTTGCCCATGAATCTCCGGTTACGAACCTTTTCCCAAAAGAACTGCTCAGCCGGAGTTTGGTTCTTTCTCAACTCGCGGGCGAAGTGCAGGATGTCTTTGTATCTCATCGTCTGATAATTATAGCAATGAAAAAAAATCCGCGCTTCCAAGCTAAGAAATCCCGGGTTAGGTAACAAGGACAGTCCCCCCTTCCCAATCATGAGCTGATTTGGCAAAAAACAAGTTTGCCTTTAAAACAGAACACTGGCTATCAACCTATTATGACTTAACTTTTTGAGAGCAGGCAAGACTGGAACTCCCCTTTCCCCCATGCGCACCAGGCTGATGGGGTGAAACCCGCGAGGTGGGCTGCCTGTGGGCAGGACCCGCCGGGTGAACTCACCCCCGGCTAAAACGGAAGCCGGGCGCCCCCTCTCTTGTGTTGCTTGCAATCAAAGGGGAAGAGAGGGGGCAGGGCAACTTGCCCTCGAAGCCCGCGTTGGCCAGCGGCCGGCATTACCCCCTCTCTTCCCTCCGCTCCCGCTGTGCTTAAGAGAGGGGGTACTGGTCTCGGATCTACTGGGGGTGAGTTCTTCGGCAGCCAAAGGGAAGAGAGGGGGCAGGGCAACTTGCTCTGAAAGCCCGCGTTGGTAAGCAGTAAGCATTACCCCCTCTCTCCCTCCGCTCCCGCTGTGCTTAAGAGAGGGGTGGTAGATCTCGGATCGGTAAGGGGTGAGTTCTTCGGCAGCCAAAGGGAAGAGAGGGGGGGCAGGGCAACTTGCCCTCGAAGCCCGCGTTGGTAAGCAGTAAGGCATTACCCCCTCTCTTCCCTCCGCTCCCGCTGTGCTTAAGAGAGGGGGTGGCCGGTCTCGGATCGGCCGGGGGTGAGTTCTTCGGCAGCCAAAGGGAAGAGAGGGGGCAGGGCAACTTGCTCTGAAAGCCCGCGTTGGCCAGCGGCCGGCATTACCCCCTCTCTTCCCTCCGCTCCCGCTGTGCTTAAGAGAGGGGGTGGCCGATCTCGGATCGGCCGGGGGTGAGTCCTTCTCCGGCAGCCCGGTTCCCCCGGCGGGAAAACCTTTAAAGGCACTGTTTTAACACATCCGCCCGATGCGCATGCCCCCTCCTTTCCCCATTGGGAATTCCGCATCACTTTCCTTTCAGGAACTTCTCCATCTCCTCCCAGCTCAGCGTGGCGCATTTCATCCGCCCCGGAAAAGAGCGCGCGGCGGCAAAGGCGGCAAATTCCTCATTGACGGCTTCCGGCGTTTCCTCTTCCGATTGCAGCATCGCTTCAAATTGCCGACACAATGCCAACGCTTTTTCCGCCGGCAGTCCTTCGAGGTGTTTCACCAGCACCGATGTCGAGGCTTTGGAAATGGCGCAGCCGTAGCCGTGGAAGCTGATTTGGTGAATCTTCCCATCCTCTATCCCGAAGAACAGCCGGAATTTGTCGCCGCACAGGGGGTTGTAGGCTTCCAGGATGTGGGTGGCCTCTTCGTTCTTCCCGAAATGCACCGGTTCCTTATGGTGCTTTAGGATGACGGACTTATAGAGTTGCTTCAGGCGGTCGTTCATGATTGTTGTGGTGTTTTGGTATTACGGTGGTGTGGTGTTGTGGTATTATGGTATTATGGTGTTTTGGTGTTTTGGTATTGTGGCCAAACCGCGAAGGGACTGTTCAAAACGTTGTGTCTTTTGTTTAAACCGCTGAGACACGCAGAGAGGTCACAAAGTATTCGCTGTCAAGCGAATACTCTGCGATTCTCCGCGGCCTCGGCGGTTCAAAACTTGCGGGCGGACACACATTTCTGAACAATCTCACCGCGAACAGCGAACCGCAAACCGCAAACAGCCCCCCTTTTAAGCCAGGAAAAATCTCCGAATATTCTCCAGGCTTTCCGCCAGCTGTTCCACCTCCCACATTTCATTATAAATGGAGAAGGAGGCCCGGGTAGTGCCGGCAATCTCAAAAAAGTCCATGATCGGCTGGGTGCAGTGGTGGCCGGCCCGGACGGCAACCTGATCTTCGGCCAGGAAGGTGGCCACGTCGTGGGGGTGGACGCCTTCCAGCACAAAGGAAACAGTTGCCGTGGAATTTTCCGCATTCCCGATGATCCTCAGGCCGTCGATGCGGGCGAGTTTTTCCCGGGCGGCCCGGCCCAGTTTTTTCAGGTGCTGCTGTATTTCATTGTTGTCCAGTGCCTGCAGGAAACCTACGGCGGCGCCCAGCCCGATGACGCCGGCAATGGGCGTAGTGCCCGCCTCGAAGCGCTGGGGCGCTTCCGCAAAAGTCGTTTCTTCGAAAGCTACATCGCGGATCATATCCCCCCCGAACTGCCAGGGAGGCATGGCTGCCAGGTGCTCTTCTTTGCCGTAGAGGATGCCGACTCCGGTGGGGCCGAACATCTTATGGCCGGAGAAGGCGAAAAAATCCACGTCCAGGGCCTGCACGTCGATGGGGAAATGGGCGATGCTCTGAGCGCCGTCCACCAGCACAGGGATATCCCGCCGGTGAGCCAGGGCGATCATCTCTTCGATGGGGTTGACGGTGCCCAGGGTATTGGAAACATGCACCAGGGCCAGCATGCGGGTACGGGGGGAGAGCATTTCTTTGTAAGCCTTCATATCCAGCACCCCGTCTTTGCTCATTGGGATCACCCGCAGCTTCGCCCCTTTTTCCTTGCAGGCCATCTGCCAGGGGATGAGGTTAGCGTGATGCTCCATAAAGGAAATGACCACTTCATCGCCGGCTTGCAGATTGGGTTCGAGGAAGGACTGTGCCACCAGGTTGATGCCGGCGGTCGTGCCGGCGGTGTAAACGATGGTTTCCGGTTTCGGGGCGTTGATCAGGGCAGCCACCTTCCCGCGCACCCCCTCGTATTGGTGTGTAGCCCGGACGGCCAGCTCGTAGACGCCGCGGTGGATGTTGGCGTTGCCCTTTTCGTAGAAGTTGGTGATGGCATCGATGACGGACTTCGGCTTCTGGGTGGTGGCGGCATTGTCCAGGTAGGCCAACCGGGGGTAGTGGGAGAAGAGGGGGAATTGTTGCCGGATTGTTGCTGGGTCGAGCATGGAGTTGTGATTCATTGATCCGGTTATTTTTTTACAACCTTCTCCTGCAGTACCTCCCAAAACCGAGAATCCTCCTTGCCCAACACCCATACCGAGATGCCCCGCAGGTTATATTTTTTCAGGACTTCGAGTTTTCGCTTCAGCGATTCGGCATCTTCTATGAACAGATATTCGAACACGCCGCCGTTGTCCCAAAAGGCATAGTTACAGCCTGCCTGTTCATGCCACTGCGGAGTGGCGCCGTATTTCCCCAGCAGGTGCTGCACCCAGTCGTAACCGACCTGCCGGCCGTTGGAGAAGCCGCCCCGTTCCTCGGTGTAATCGGCATACCAGTAGACGGAGTAAGAGGGAATACCCATCGATATCTTGTCCGGGGCAATCCCTTCAGAAAGCAGGTACTGCACCACCTGCTCCACCCATTCGATGCCGGCCACCGGCCCCGGAGGCGTGCGGCGGGTGTGCTGGTCGTAGGTCATGATGGAAATGAAATCGCCGATCTCCGAAAGCTCTTTAAGAGCATAACCCGCCCGCCAGTTCTCGTACAAAAAGCGCTGGTACATGCCGGGGCCGCCCACGTTTTCCAGGGCGTGGACCACCGCCGCCGAGAGCTGAAGCCCCTCTTTGCGGAAAGCTTCGGCCGTCTCCCGGAAGTACTGGGTGAAACTGTCGCGGTCGGAAAGGTGCAGCCCTTCCAGGTCGAACTGCCAGCCGTCCAGCCCGTAGCGCCGGGCGTATTCCAGCATCATCTCGATGGAGCGCCGGCGGGAAGCGGGGTTGGAAACGATGTCGTGCAGCAGCTGCTGGTCGAAGCCCTTGTTGACGGTAAGCGGCATCACCTTGACGCCGTTGGCCCGGGCGATCTCCAGCACCCGGCGGTCGACCGACCCGGTAAGCACCCCTTCCTTGCTGACCAGGAAAGTCTGCGGGCAGACGATGGAGATCTGGGCGGCGTTTTTCCGGAAGCTCTCGAACGACTCCGGCGTGTCGACCATATAAAAGAGGTTCTCGGACCGGATTTGGGCGTAGCCGGCCGGCGCCAGGAACAGGAATGCGGCGAGGATCAGGAGGTAACGTTTCATCTTTTAGTTTTTATGCCGGCGAACGCGGTTGGCGTAACCGTATAGCACAATAAGTACCCGGACACAAATAAACAAAGCCCCTGCACACAAACGTGTACAGGGGCTCGGGTTGTTATATTGAGCTGGCAGCGACTTACTCTCCCACCCTTGCGGGCAGTACCATCAGCGCTGAGAGGCTTAACTTCTCTGTTCGGAATGGGAAGAGGTGGGCCCTCTCGCTATAGCCACCAGCAGCTCTTGAAGCTCCGGCTCCCCTTTGGTCCCCCCGAGGGGGGGAGGGTTGCGGGGGCTTGTCTGTTTATGACAAGTAATGGGAGAGAAAAAGGGCGGCAAAGCGCGCTTGAAGTCTTGCTCTTACCTTTCCAGAAGCTTTCGGGCAATTAGTACTACTCGGCTCCATGCATTGCTGCACTTCCACCTGTAGCCTATCGACGTGGTCATCTCCCACGGCCCTCAATGGAGTACTCATCTCGGAGCCGGCTTCGCACTTAGATGCTTTCAGTGCTTATCCGTTCCGCACATAGCTACCCAGCGGTGCACCTGGCGGCACAACTGGCACACTAGAGGTGCGTCCAACACGGTCCTCTCGTACTAGTGTCAGCCCTCCTCAATACTCCTGCGCCCGCAACAGATAGGGACCGAACTGTCTTGCGACGTTCTGAACCCAGCTCGCGTGCCACTTTAATGGGCGAACAGCCCAACCCTTGGGACCTTCTCCAGCCCCAGGATGTGACGAGCCGACATCGAGGTGCCAAACCTCCCCGTCGATATGAGCTCTTGGGGAGATCAGCCTGTTATCCCCGGAGTACCTTTTATCCTTTGAGCGATGGTACTTCCCATGCGGAACCACCGGATCACTTGAACCTGCTTTCGCACCTGTTCGAGGCGTCCCTCTCTCAGTCAAGCACCCTTCTACTCATATGCTCTTTGCATGATTACCAACCATGCTGAGGGTACCTTTGTAAGCCTCCGTTACGCTTTAGGAGGCGACCACCCCAGTCAAACTACCCACCACGCACTGTCCTCCGGTTGCCCGGAGTTAGAACCTAAGTATAGGAAGGGTGGTATTTCAAGGGCGGCTCCACCCACACTAGCGTGCAAGCTTCTCTGCCTCCCACCTATCCTACACATCCTATACCCAAGCACAATACGAAGCTGTAGTAAAGGTTCACGGGGTCTTTCCGTCCCGTTGCGGGTAACCGGCATCTTCACCGATACTTCAATTTCACCGAGCTCGTGGCTGAGACAGTGCCCAGATCGTTACACCATTCGTGCAGGTCGGAACTTACCCGACAAGGAATTTCGCTACCTTAGGACCGTTATAGTTACGGTACCGCCGTTTACTGGGGCTTCAGTCAAGAGCTTCGGTTTAACCCTAACCCCTTCCTTAACCTTCCAGCACCGGGCAGGTGTCAGGTACCTTTACTACTTCGCCTTTCAGCTTAGCAGAGCCCTGTGTTTTTGCTAAACAGTCGCCTGGGCTCTTCACTGCGGTACCGACATCGCTGTCGGGGCGACGCTTCTCCCGAAGTTACGCGTCTATTTTGCCTAGTTCCTTAGCCACGGTTCACTCGAGCGCCTGAGGATGCTCTCCTCGACTACCTGTGTCGGTTTACGGTACGGGCTGCATACTTCGGCTTTTCTTGGAAGCTGTCTCCCGCTACTATCAGCTCGCCATTGCTGGCTCGCTGTACTATCCCCGGAGGGTTTAACGCACTATTCCGTCAGTGCGCGGGCAGTCCACAGCTCCGTCCCCTTTTTAACGTATGCAGGTACGGGAATATTAACCCGTTTTCCATTAGCTTCGCCTTTCGGCTACGCCTTAGGACCCGACTAACCCTGATCTGATTAACATCGATCGAGGAACCCTTAGTCTTACGGCGAACGGGTATCTCACCCGTTTTATCGTTACTCATGCCTACATTTTCTTTTCCAGCTGCTCCACCATGCCTCGCGGCACAGCTTCTGCGCTGCTGGAATGCTCCCCTACCACTGCCGCCTTGTTCAGGCGGCAATCCATAGCTTCGGCGATATGCTTGATGCCCGATCATTTTCCGCGCAGGAACGCTCGACTAGTGAGCTGTTACGCACTCTTTAAATGGATGGCTGCTTCCAAGCCAACATCCTAGCTGTCATAGCATCCCCACCTCGTTTCTTCAACTTAGCATATACTTAGGGGTTTAGCTGATGGTCTGGGTTCTTTCCCTCTCACCACGGACCTTCGCACCCGTAGCCTCACTGCCAGTGCAATGTCATGGCATTCGGAGTTCATCAAGGGTTGGTAGGCGGTGAAGCCCCTAGCCTTATTGGTAGCTCTACCTCCATGACACTCTCCCTGGCGCTGCACCTAAATGCATTTCGGGGAGTACGAGCTATCTCCGAGTTTGATTGGTATTTCACCCCTACCCACAGGTCATCCAAAAACTTTTCAACGTTTACTGGTTCGGTACCTCCATTGGGAGACTATCCCAACTTCAGCCTGCCCATGGGTAGATCACTCGGTTTCGCGTCTATCCCTCCTAGCTATCGCCCTGTTCAGGCTCGCTTTCGCTTCGCCTCCTCCCCTGAAGGGATTAAACTCGCTAACAAGGAGCAACTCGTAGGCTCATTATGCAAAAGGCACGCCGTCACCCCGACACGAGTGTCGGGGCTCCGACCGCTTGTAAGCACACGGTTTCAGGTTCTTTTCACTCCCTTTCTTAGGGTTCTTTTCACCTTTCCCTCACGGTACTGGTCCACTATCGGTCTCTCAGGAGTATTTAGCCTTGGAGGATGGTCCCCCCATGTTCAGGCAGGATTTCACGTGTCCCGCCCTACTCGTTTCACTCCTATGGCAGTTTTGTGTACAAGGCTTTCACTTTCTTTGGCCCGCCTTTCCAGGGCAGTTCCACTACTGTCATAAAAGCTTTAGGGCTAGTCCCCTTTCGCTCGCCGCTACTCAGGGAATCTCATTGATTTCTTTTCCTCCGGGTACTTAGATGTTTCAGTTCCCCGGGTTTGCGATCGCTCGCCCCGACTTCATCGGGGCAGGTTGTCCCATTCGGGCATCTACGGATCACAGGTCGTTTGCACCTCCCCGTAGCTTTTCGCAGCTTACCACGCCCTTCGTCGCCTCTGAGAGCCTAGGCATCCACCGTGTGCCCTTTTCTCGCTTCTTTCGCCGGTAAAGGCTTTTCCTTTCAGCGCTCTTTGCTCGATTTACGCCATGGCGCCTAACGCCATGGCTACCTTTTTCTTCTCCCAACTTGTCAATGAACTTTTGGAGCCTTCGCGCTGCTCTCGCCCCGGGCACGCCATCAGGCTGGTGGGTTGATCCGTGCCGGGAGCCGCAGCAGCTCCACAGAAGGCAACGCGGGCTCGAACCGCTGAATATCGCCCCCTGACGGGCTTTTGCCTTTTCCTAACCTATAAAAACAGCGGCTCGATCGCCGCTGTCGTGACAACAGCAGTGGAGAGTATCGGAGTCGAACCGATGACCTCCTGCTTGCAAAGCAGGCGCTCTAGCCAGCTGAGCTAACCCCCCTTCGCCCGCCGTAGCCCTGGCGCAGGCAGGATTCGCCTGGCTCTTCGCTACTTCGCGGACTGATACGGCGCGCCTGCGCCATCGCTTCGGCGCGCGCTGTAGTCTCGGGCGGACTTGAACCGCCGGCCTCTACATTATCAGTGTAGCGCTCTAACCAGCTGAGCTACGAGACTTCTTAAAGCTGAAGGCTGCGGAACTGCATTCCGGCCCGCCTCTTTGCCTGTCCCGCCTCGCCCGCTTCTCTTTTCCTTTGAATGAACTTTCTTTCCATTGCACTGTGCAGAAGGCAAGCAACTCTGCTTTTCCTGGTACCTCTTCGCTATTTCCAGTTGCGTCTCTTAAAAGGAGGTATTCCAGCCGCACCTTCCGGTACGGCTACCTTGTTACGACTTAGCCCTAGTTACCGGTCTTACCCTAGACAGCTCCTCGCAAGGCCACCATCTTCAGGCACCCCCGGCTTCCATGGCTTGACGGGCGGTGTGTACAAGGTCCGGGAACGTATTCACCGCGCCATGGCTGATGCGCGATTACTAGCGATTCCACCTTCATGAAGTCGGGTTGCAGACTCCAATCCGAACTGGGACGGGCTTTCTGGGATTGGCTCCGCCTCGCGGCTTCGCTGCCCTCTGTACCCGCCATTGTAGCACGTGTGTAGCCCTAGGCATAAAGGCCATGATGATTTGACGTCGTCCCCACCTTCCTCGCGGCTTACGCCGGCAGTCTCCTTAGAGTCCCCACCTTTACGTGCTGGCAACTAAGGACAAGGGTTGCGCTCGTTGCGGGACTTAACCCAACACCTCACGGCACGAGCTGACGACAACCATGCAGCACCTTGTTTCGCGTCCCGAAGGAACCACCGGTTTCCCGGTGTGGCGCTCACATTCTAGCCTAGGTAAGGTTCCTCGCGTATCATCGAATTAAACCACATGCTCCACCGCTTGTGCGGACCCCGTCAATTCCTTTGAGTTTCATCGTTGCCGACGTACTCCCCAGGTGGTTCACTTAACGCTTTCGCTTGGACGCTGAGCCCGAAGGCCAACGTCGAGTGAACATCGTTTAGGGCGTGGATACCAGGGTATCTAATCCTGTTCGCTCCCCACGCTTTCGTGCCTCAGCGTCAATCCAGTACCAGGCAGCTGCCTTCGCAATCGGTGTTCTATGGCATATCTATGCATTTCACCGCTACATGCCACATTCCGCTGCCCTCAACCTGATTCAAGCGCAACAGTATCAAAGGCATTTCCATGGTTGAGCCACGGGCTTTCACCTCTGACTTACTGCGCCGCCTACGCACCCTTTAAACCCAGTGATTCCGGATAACGCTTGCACCCTCCGTATTACCGCGGCTGCTGGCACGGAGTTAGCCGGTGCTTATTCGAAAGGTACCGTCAGCCACCCTTAAAAGGATGGGGTTCTTCCCTAACAAAAGCAGTTTACAACCCATAGGACCGTCATCCTGCACGCGGGATGGCTGGATCAGAGTTGCCTCCATTGTCCAATATTCCTTACTGCTGCCTCCCGTAGGAGTCGGGTCCGTGTCTCAGTACCCGTGTGGGTCACGCTCTCACGCCCCCTACCCATCGTCGCCTTGGTGAGCCGTTACCTCGCCAACTAGCTAATGGGACGCACGCCCATCTCCAAGCGCCGCAGCTTTAGTTATTATGGCAGGCGCCATTATAACCACATGAGGTATTAATCCCAGTTTCCCGGGGCTATCCCTCGCTTGGAGGTAAGTTGCGTACGCGTTACTCACCCGTGCGCCGGTCGTCAGCGGTACTGAAGCCCCTGTTACCCTCGACTTGCATGTATTAAGCCTCCCGCTATTGTTCATCCTGAGCCAGGATCAAACTCTCCATAGTGAATAAGTTTGATGCCTTTACGGCATTGTTTCTAACTCAACTGAATCTAACGCGATTTAAAAAAATCTGAAGCTCTAGTACTTCGCCTAGTGCTTACCTTCTGTTGTCACAGTGTCAATGAACTTTTTGCCGCAGCCCCCGAAAGGGCCGCCGCCTAGCTTTTGAAGCTCCCCCGGCGAAAGCCTGCGCTGTCCGCGCAGCCGCCAGGAAAACCCTTATCTTCAATAACCCCTATAGGGTATTTTTTCAGCTCTTGCTTTGCTCGCTCGCAAAGGGAATGCAAAGATAACTCAACTCCGGCTCCCGGCAAAATTTTCGGGCAACTTTCTTGCCCCTTTTTCGCGGAAGCATGTTGTTCCGCCTCATCCCCCTCTTTCAGCATCCCCCTAAAATCCTGCCCTTCTTTCAAAGCGGATGCAAAGGTAAGTGAATTTTCAAACCCCTGCAAGTTTTTTCAGAAAAAAAATCCCGGAGAACATTTTCGCCGGGAACTTCTTACAGAAGCGGGGCAAATGTAAGGGAGCAAATGTTACCGTGCAACCTTTTTGCCAAAAAAGCCGAATATTTTCCTGAATTTCGCAGCGAATCAAGATCCAGCCATGTTTGTACTCCTTATATCTATAGTGATCGGCCTGTTTGTGGCCATGTTGTTCCTCAATGTGTATTTCCGGGTCCGGGTGCTGCGCACTTACCGGAAACTGGTGGAGAACCGCGTGGAGTTCGGAGCGGCCCACCTCTTCAACCGGGAAAAGATGGAAGAGGAGATCCTGCCGTTATATCCACACATGCGAAAGGAGATCGAAGCGTTTACCAGCCACATGCGTTATTCTATACGTATGGCGACCGTGCTGATTGCCCTGATCACCTTGTTCGGCGCCATTTTGATGTATTTCCGGGAGTAGCGTCATGCAGTTGTCGAAAATCTTTTACTTTTGACCCGGCCAAACGGCTGCCGGGGAGCTGTCTATCTCTGTATCACGGAAGGCAACACACCGTGCAGGGCTATTATGCGCTGCACTGCTGATAAAAACCGAAACTATGCTCAAAATAGGGCTTTTAGGTGCAGGGCACCTGGGCAAGATCCACCTCAAATGCATACAGCTGGCGGCCGGCGCCTACGAGCTGGCCGGCTTCTACGACCCCGATGACCAGGCGGCCCGGCAAGCGGAAGAGCAATACGGAGCCCGCCGCTGGGAGGACCTCGACGCCTTGCTGGACGCAGTCGATGTGGTGGACATCGTCACGCCCACGACCACGCACTATGCTTTGGCCGCCCGCGCCATCCGGAAGGGCAAGCACCTGTTTATCGAGAAACCCCTGGCCAATACGCTGGACGAAGCGCTGCACCTGCTGGAACTGTGCCGGGAATACGGCGTCAAAGCCCAGGTCGGCCATGTTGAACGCTTCAACCCCGCCCTGCTCGCCCTGAACAATATGCCGCTGGCGCCGATGTTCATAGAAGCGCACCGGCTGGCGGTTTTCAATCCGAGAGGGACCGACGTTTCCGTCATCCTGGACCTCATGATCCACGACCTGGACATCGTGCTCAGCCTGGTCAAATCCAGGGTAAAGTCCGTAAGCGCCAGCGGCGTCCCCGTGGTGAGCGATACCGCCGATATCTGCAACGCCCGCATCGAGTTCGAAAACGGCTGCGTGGCCAACCTCACCGCCAGCCGGATATCCCTGAAACAGATGCGCAAACTGCGCCTTTTTCAAAAAGACGCTTACATCAGCCTGGATTTCCTGGATAAGGAAGCACAGGTCGTCCGCCTTTTCGACCGGGAAAGCGACAGCCCTTCCGCAGATAACCTCCTGGAACTCGAAACGCCGCACGGCAAGAAGTTCATCCACCTTTCCATGCCCCAGGTCGAACCTGTGAACGCCATTAAAATGGAACTGGAGGCATTCGCCGAAAGCATCACCCGGGATGAACGGCCGATCGTGAGCATCGAGGACGGGTACGAGGCCCTGAAGCTGGCCCACCAGATCATTGGGGAGATGGGGAGGAGGGGGGTGAGGGGTGAGGGGGGAGAGGTGAGGGGTGAGGGGTGGGGGTGAGGGGGGAGGAGGGGTGAGAGGGGTGAGGGGTGATAATAAAAACCGAGAAGCTATGAATAATACATTATGGACAAAGGCCGGGATGAGCCTCCTGGCGCTGGCGGCCCTGGCCTCCTGCGATGTCATCAACCCGGAGGAAAGCATTCCGGGCTACCTCTATGTGCCGGATATCGAACTGGAGGCCAACAGCGTCACCCAGGGCACCAGTTCGGAGCGGATCACCGATGCCTGGCTCAGCGTGGACGGCAGTTTCCTCGGCGCTTACACCCTGCCCGCCCTGATCCCCCTGCTCGAAACCGGCGGTCGGGAAATCATTCTTCAGGCCGGCATCAAAGACAACGGCATCAATTCGACGCCGGACATCTACCCGTTCTACGAGGCGTACACCACTTCCCTGACGCTGGAGGCGGACAGGACGGACACCATACGCCCCGTCATTTCCTATCAGAATGCCGCCAGGTTTGCCTTCATAGAGAATTTCGAGCGCAGCAACCACCTGTTCCAGGACCTCGTCGGACGGGGCAGCCTCAGCCAGGTCCAGCTGGTGACGGAAGGGGCATTTGAGGGCGCCCAATCCCTGAAGATCAGCCTGGATTCGTCCAGCTCCATAGTAGAATTGGCAACCGAGGAACGGTTCAGCGGCCTGACCGCCCAAAGCCCGCTGGTTTACCTGGAAGTCAACTACCGCTCCGACGTCCCGGTCGTCTTTGGGGTCATCGGGCACCAGGCCGGCGCGCCGGCATCCCAGGGCGTCGCCGCCCTCAATCCCGGCTTCAGCCCCAGCGAGGAATGGAACAAAATCTATTTCAACCTCTCCAGCCTGATCATAGGGGTGAACCGGGAGGAATATCAGGTCGCCCTTCAGGCCTTCATCCCGTTTGAGAACGGAGGCCTCGCCCGGAATACGGGCAACGTCTGGCTGGATAATATCAAGCTGGTGCATTTTTGAGGGGGGCAGAGGTGTTTATGTGTTTATGTGTTTAGGTGTTTAGGTGTTTAGGTGTTGGGCGGGCCGGCCTGTAGCCAACCATTATGCTCCCTTACCAATGCACCAATACACCAATACCAATATGCTCCCACCAATGCACCAATACACCAATACAACCATCGTCGCTTTATTCATTCCTTCATTCCTCCAACCCCGGCAACTAACTACACAACCCCGGCAACTAACTACACAACGACTATGCAGCAAAACATGACCCGCCGGCGCCGCAGGCACACCCTGTTTTATCAGGTTGCGGATTTCGTTACTGCGATGCTGTCCTGGGCTTGTTTTTTCCTCTACCGAAAAAACCTGGAAGGAGCGGCACTGGACTGGAGCATTCTCAACGACGCCAATTTCTGGTACGGGTGGTAGTCATCCCCACCGGATGGCTGCTGTTCTACTCTATCTTCGACCAGTACAGCGACATTTACCGCCTCTCCCGGCTGGCCACGCTTACGCGGACGTTCTTCCTCAGTTTCTTCGGCGTCCTGTTCCTGTTCTTCACCCTCATCCTGGACGATGTCGTCACCAACTACACCACTTATTACAACTCCTTTGTCACGCTTTTTTCCCTGCATTTCACGCTCACTGCCACGGTGCGGATGGTGCTGCTGACCCGGGCCAGCCAACGGCTCAAAGCCGGGCAGATCACCTACAATACGCTGCTGATCGGCGGCAACCAGAATGCCCTGGAACTGTATCAGGAGATTTCCGGAAGGGAAAAGGGGCTGGGCTATAACTTCGTCGGGTTCGTGGATGTCAACAGCCACGATGGCAACCAGTTGGCCGATCACCTCCCCGCGCTCGGCCAGTTGGAGGATCTGGAGCAGGTGGTCAGAAGCCACAATATCGAAGAGGCAATCATCGCCATCGAAACGTCCGAGCACAACCGCCTGCGCGAGATCCTCAACGTGCTTTTCGATTTCGAAGCGTTGCTGGTCAAGATCATTCCGGATATGTACGACATCATGCTCGGCTCCGTAAAGATGAACCACGTCTTCGGCGCCGTGCTCATCGAAATAGAACAGGGGCTGATGCCCAAATGGCAGCGCCTTGTCAAACGCCTGATCGACGTGGCCGTGGCGGTGCTGATGCTGCTGGTGCTTTCCCCCCTGTATCTCTACATCGCCCTTCGCGTCCGCCTGTCTTCCCTGGGGCCCATCCTGTTCCGGCAGCAGCGCATCGGGCTGAACGGCAAGCCGTTCACCATCTATAAATTCCGGTCGATGTACACCGACGCCGAGAAAAACGGCCCGCAGTTGTCCCGCGACGACGATAACCGCTGTACGCCCTGGGGCAGCGTCATGCGCAAATGGCGGCTCGACGAACTGCCCCAGTTCTGGAACGTGCTCGTCGGCGATATGTCGCTGGTCGGCCCGCGGCCGGAACGCCGGTTCTACATCGACCAGATCATGAAGCTGGCGCCTCACTACAAACACCTCCTGAAAGTGCGCCCCGGCATCACTTCCTGGGGGCAGGTCAAGTACGGCTACGCTTCCAATATCGACCAGATGCTGCAACGCCTCAAGTTCGACATCCTCTACATCGAGAATATGTCCCTCGCGCTGGATTTCAAGATCCTTTTTTATACCGTGCTGGTGTTGCTGCAGGGGAAGGGGAAGTGAATTGAAGGTGTAAATGTGTTGGAGTGTAAACGTGTAAATGTCCACGTGGCGGACTGTTCAAAACGCTGTGTCTTTTGTTTAAACCGCGGAGCACGCAGAGAAACGCGGAGATGCCACAAAGTATTCGCTGTCAAGCGAATACTCTGCGGTTCTCCGCGACCTCATATGTTTGTAAAACCGCTGGTAGCGCAGAGTACCACGGAGAAGAGTATCGCAGCTCTGCTGCACAAGCAGCATCCTGCCATGCGGCCTTTTCTCTGTGGTACTCTGCGTCCCCTGCGGTTAAAAAAACACGCGGGCGCAGCTCCTTGCAGGCAGGACACCGCAGAGAAAGACAGCACCTCTGCGGTTCAAAACTTGCGGGCGGATACACATTTCTGAACAATCTCAAACCCGGACCTGGATTCCGCTGCCCCTTATCCCTCATCCCCCAACACATTTACACCTTTACACGTTTACACCTTACACCTATACACATTCACACAACCAAACCAGCTGCCCAAAATGACGACAGCAAACCACTTTGAAAGCATTCCCGGCGACCCGCTCAGCGTGAAGATCCACACCCTGCGCAACGGCATGAAGCTCTACATGAGCCCCTACCCCAGGGAACCGCGCATCTACACCCATATCGCCGTGCGGGCCGGCTCCAAGCTGGACCCGCCCGACACCACCGGACTGGCCCACTACATGGAACACATGCTCTTTAAAGGCACCAGCCGGATCGGCGCGCTGGACTGGGAGCGGGAAGCCCGGTACCTGGAACAGATCTCCGCCCTGTTCGAGCGCTACCGCCAAACCCGCTCTCCCGAAAAGCGGTCGGAAATATACCGGGAGATCGACCGGCTGTCGGTGGAAGCCGCCGCGCTGGTGGCGCCCAATGAGTACGACCGGCTGGCCGGCGCCATCGGCGCCCGCCATACCAACGCCTATACCTGGGTGGACCAAACCGTGTACGTCAACGAAATACCGGCCAACGAGCTGGAACGCTGGATGAAACTGGAGGCCGAGCGTTTCCGCATGCTCGCCCTGCGGCTGTTCCACACCGAACTGGAAACGGTGTACGAAGAGTTCAACATCAGCCAGGACCAGGATATGCGCAAAGCCAACGACGCCATCCGCCAGGCCTTGTTTCCGCAGCATCCCTACGGAACGCAGTCCACCATCGGCTCGGCCGAGCACCTGAAGAACCCGTCCCAGGCCAAAATCCAGGAGTTCTTCCGCACCTACTACGTCCCGAACAACATGGCGATCCTGCTTTCCGGCGACTTCGACCCGGACGCTGCCGTCCGGCTGGCGGAGCAATACTTCGGCGCCTACCGGCCAGTGCCGATCCCCCCGTTCGAATGCCCCGGGCAACCCGCTATTGACGGGCCGCTGCGCCGGGAAGTCTTCGGGCAGGAGGCCGCATATATAGATATCGGCTGGCGGTTCGGCGGCGCCCGAACGGATCACCCCCTGATGCTGGCCATCATCAAGGAATTGTTCTACAACCAACAGGCTGGCCTGCTCGACCTCCACCTCAACCAGCAACAGCGCGTGCTGAACTCCCACGCCTGGGTGTGGGCCTACGAAGACTACTCCGCTTTCGGCCTGTACGGCAAACCCCGGGAAGGCCAGCGCCTGGAAGAAGTGGAAGCGCTGTTGCTGGGCGAAGTGGAAAAGCTCCGACAAGGAGACTTTGAAGACTGGCTGCTGGAAGCGGTCATCCGGGACCTGCGCCTGGCGGATACCAGAGGCAGCGAATCCATCCGGTACCGGGTGGACCTCATGGCGCACGCCTTTATCCTGGGCATCGACTGGGCGCGCATAGTGAACCGGTTCAGCTTCTGGAACGCCCTGCGCAAAGAAGATATCACAGCCTTTGCCAGAAAACACCTGAACAGCAACTGCGTGATCGTCTACAAGCAGCAGGGCGACGACCCCGCCGTCATCAAAATGGAAAAGCCCCCGATCAGCCCGATCGCGCTCCGCCGCGACGCCACCTCCGAGTTTGCCCAGGCTTTCCTCGAACAGATTCCCGGCCGCCTGCAGCCGGAATTCCCCGACTTCGGGAAGCTGATCGGCAAAACCGAACTGCAGCCCGGCCTATGGTTCGACTACGTTCACAATGAAGATAATGAACTGTTCCGGCTGGATTATGTCTTCCCCATGGGCAAGGTCCACGACAGGCTCCTGCCCCTGGCACTGATCTATCTCCAGTACCTGGGCACCAGCCGCTATTCGGCGGCCGCCCTGCAGCAGGAATTCTTCCGCCTCGGCCTGTCGTTCGACATCAGCGGCGGCACGGAATACTCCTACCTCACCATCAGCGGCCTGGACGGGTCGCTGGAGGAAGGCCTGCGCCTCGTCGAACACCTGCTTGCCGAAATGCAGGAAGACGCGCCCGCCCTGGAGAACATGGTCTCCGACATCCTCGCCAAACGGGCCAACGCCCGCAAGGACCGCCGGCACATCCTGCGCAGCGCCATGGGCAGCTACGCCCGCTACGGCGGCGATTCCCCTTCACCTACCGCCTGGCGGAGCAGAGCTCCGGCAGCTGGATCCCGCCCAACTAACCTCCTGGCTGCGCCGCCTCCCCTCCTTCCAACACCGCCTCTATTACTACGGCCCCCGCGCCGCTTCGGAGGTGGAACAGCTCATCCGCCACCACCACCGCGCCCCGGAACAGCTGGCGCCGCCGCCGCCGCCGCGCCCGTTCCGCCAGCTGCCTACGGAAAAAAACGAAGTCCTCTTCCTGGACTTCCCCATCGTCCAGGCCGACGTGATGATGGTCTCCCGCGGCACGCCGCAGTTCAGCCTGGAGGAACACCTGATGCGGGAGTTCTACAACGAGTACTTCGGCTTCGGCATGTCGTCCGTCGTCTTCCAGGAGATCCGGGAGGCCAAGGCCCTGGCCTATTCTACCTACGCCTACTACGGCTCTCCCGACCACCGGCACAAAGCGCACTACCTGGAGGCTTACGTCGGCACCCAGCCCGACAAGCTGCCGGACGCCATCCCGGCCCTCTCGTCCATCATCGAATCCATGCCGCTCGTTGCCGACAAGGCGGAGCACGCCCGCCAGTCGCTCCTGCTGCGCCTGGAAAGCGAACGCATCACCCCCTCCCGCGTATACTGGGAAGCCCGTGCAGCGGAACGCCTGGGATTCGGACACGACCTGCGCCGCGACCTCTACCAGCGCCTGCAGGCCAGCACGGCCGGCCACCTGCTCGAATTCCAGCAGCAGTACGTCCGGGGCCGGGCCTTCAAGTACCTCGTGCTGGGCAGCCGGAAGCACGTCGACCGGGGTTTTCTGGAAAGTATCGGGCCGGTGAGGGAGTTGGGGATGGAGGAGGTGTTTGGGGGGTAGGTTGTTTACTGGACTTTGGACGGTCCTAACCCAGGTTTGGTATATAGACCCCAACTTGGGCGGACGGCGGACGGCGGACGGCAGACGGCGAAGTTGGGGCTTACCTATCGAAGACTGAATTAGTGAATTAGTGAATTAGTGAATTAGTGAATTAGTGAATGACCGATTAACAGGGGCTTAGAGTCGGTTTTATATATCATTATCTGTGCCCAGCCACTTATAGCAATATAAAAATATAACAATATAACAATCCCCCCCATCCGGCAATCCTGCCACAAATCCTTCTGCACGCAGAAAAATAGCCTTTCAATTGCCCAAAACGGAAGAATAACATTAGGCACACTCCTTTTGTGCACAAAATATATTGGGTATTTTTTTTAATGCAAAATACTTGCTATTTTAGGGGCAACGCGATTGTCGATAACAAAAAAATAAGTTTTCCGGGTAACTTTTCCGGGATCCCGGGTATCAATAAGCAGAGAAACGGCAATAGCACAATTTGATACGTGCCTCAAAAAACAGAAATGGGAAAAGCATCCAAAGAAATTTTAGACCTCAGTTTTTTAGGTCAGGAAGGGGAAGATGCGCCTTCCAGGAAGGCTAATCTGGGTTGGGACGCGGCGCTCATCGAGAATGCCCGGGTGATGGTGGTCGGCGCCGGAGCACTGGGCAACGAAGTCCTCAAAAACCTCGCCCTGATCGGCGTAAAGAATATTCTGATCGTCGACTTCGACGTAGTCGAAAAAACGAATCTTGCCAAATCCGTCCTCTACCGGGAACGGGATTGTACCGGAGAAAAACACAAAGTCGAAATCGCGGTGGAACGGTTGAAAGACCTCAACCCGAAGCTGAAGCTGATGGCCATCAACGGGGACGCCACCCTGGATGTGGGCCTGGGCGTGTTCCGCAAAATGGATGTGGTGATCGGTTGCCTGGACAACCGGATGACCCGGATGTGGCTCAACCGCTACTGTTTTGCCCTGGGCAAACCCTGGGTAGACGGCGGCATCCTGAGCCTGGAAGGGCAGGTGGACGTATACGCCCCCGGGGTCAACTGTTATGAGTGCGGCCTGGGGCCGAGAGCCCTCGAACTGATCGAGTACCGCAACGGCTGCGTCAACCGGATGAAACGCTATGCTTCCGCCGGCCTGGCCAACACCAACGCCATTGTGGCGTCCATCGTCGGTGCCGTACAGGTGCAGGAAGCCCTGAAGCTCATTGCCGACCCGTCGAGGTCGCTCGCCGGCCACCAGTTCTACTTCAACGGGCGCTCCAATTATTACGACAAACTCGGGAAGGCTACGCCGAGAAGGGCAACCTGCCGCAGCCATATCCCCTATGCCGGCATCGTCGAAGCGCCCTTGTCCGCAGAGCACTCCGTGGCCGAAACCCTGGAATGGCTGGCCGGCCACTTCAACACCCGGCAGATCAGCATCCTGCTTCACCACCAGGTGGTCCTGAAGGCAGCCACCGGGCAGAGCGAAAAAGTGAAAAGGTTCGTCAAAGCCCGCCCCCACGTCACCGAAGCCGACCTGGACGGCCTGCGCGAGATACCGGAGGAAGAAGTGCGCTTCCTGGAATGGACGGACACGGTCGACGCCGGCTTCCCCTACCCCGAACTCCGGCTCCGCGACATCGGGGTGCCCCCTTACCACATTTTGCAGGTGATCGCAGAAGGAAAGAAGAACTATGTAGAATTATCCGCCGACGAACGCTTTTTGAAATTTGAATGAGGCGCCGGCGCCAAGAATCATATAACCACAAATACACACCGCTATGGCACAAATGAAGATTTCGGTGAGCATCCCCCATCTGGAAAAAGAGTACGACGTCAACGTACCGGATACGGTCTCCGGAGAGAAACTGTACAACGCCCTGCTGCAGCGCACCAAGGACCTGCTCGAATCCGACGACGGCGGCGAGAACGTTTTCGAACTGTTCTCCAAACGCCTGGGCAAGAAGGTTTATCCCGACTACCGGGACGTCAGCCTGAAGGACATCGGCGTCAAGGAAGGCGATACGATCATCGTCAAGAAAGACCTGGACCCCGGAGGATGCTGACCACGACGGTTTGACGCAAAAGCCTTTTTCCATGCCTTTCTCCGGAAGCAACTGAAGGCCCATTGTTAATCTGCAATTACTTAATACAATGAGTAACCCCAATTATAAAATGGAAGAATTAATAAAGATCGAAGATGACTACCTGCGCCGGAAGATCGACGAACACCTCCGAATCGACCGCCTGGCAAAGGCCAACAGCCAGGTGCTGGCGTATGAGGTGATGGCCAACGACCCGGAATATCCCCACCCTCCCACCGAATACCACATCAAATACTTCCTGAAAAGCATCGTTGCCATCGATGAAAACCAAAAGCCCGTCATGGGCGAAGTGCACGAGCTTCGGATAAAGATACCCCGGAATTTCCCGGAACAGACCGCCGAAAGCAAGATGCTCTCCCCGACCTGGCACCCCAACATCAAATCCTCCGGCCCTTTCATCGGCGACATCTGCACCAACCACAAGGGCTTCGGCAGCCTCTACAACCTGGATGAGCTGATCGTCCGCATCGGCGAGTACCTCCAGTACAAACGCTACCTGGCCGAAGACCGCAAACCCTGGCCCGAAGACCGCACCGTGGCCAAATGGGTGAGGGATTTCGCCGAACCCAACAAGATCGTCAACAAGGACCAGGGGCTTTACATCGACAACTATGCCTGGAATGTATTTTTTGACGACGTAGAACCGGAGGAACCGGCACATGAAGACATCATCACCTTCACCGAAACGGAATATTCGGGAGACAAAACCGACAACATCGACATTCCCCCCTCCGAACCGGACAACCCAAAGGAGGAAGGCGATACCCCACCCCGGAACCAGAACGGGGAACCCCGGCAGAGCGATGACGGCAACTTCCTCTTTCCGGATGCCTGATTGCCCCCTGTTTAGCTGCTTAAACCGGAACCATCATGCAATATTTGAAAAAAACAGCCCTGCTTGCCATTATCCTTTTGCCCGCTATGTTGCGGGGGCAACAGGACGAACAGATCGTTACTTCCCTCATCGGTTCGGTAGAATGTGCCTTCAACCTGCGGCAGGAAATCCTGTATATCGATAAGGACGATAACCGGGAAAAGAAAAAAGTGGCCGCCTCAGTGAATGTCAAGGATGTGAGGACAGGCATCATCCCCATCCACCTGCCGGACTACGCCAAGTTCCGCCTGACGTTCCAACTGGACCGCTGCCCCGACCGGCCTGCCGAAAAAAAATCGGAGCTTCGGGTGCGCATCCAGAGGCAGGGCGCTTTCGGAAAAGGCGAATCAACCGAAACTTTCGTTCTTAAAAAAAACAAGGATTATAAGGAATCTTATACCATCGATATCCAACGTTGGGGAAAAGCCGCCATTACTCTTACCTTCCTCTCCATCGATGGCAAAAACATAGAACCCGAGGAAGCCTCCACCCGAACGTACAAGTATGAAGTGAAAGTCACCGGCAACCTCGCCGAACTCTACTCCCTTCCCAACAATACGGTTGCCAACAAAGCTGCTTTCGTCCTCAAAAACGCCGAAGCCTACGACCTGTACGAATTCTTCCTGCCGGACCGGTACCGGGAAGCGGCGGGATATGACGCCATCCGGCAGGTCCTCCGAAATGCCAGAGAACGCATCGACGCTTCCTACAGAGAACTCAGCCAGGGCTCAGCCTCTGCCATCGACAAATTCCGGGTTTTCGGGCAGCCTGCCCTGAAAAACTATTCGACAACCAAAAACCACTATGAGTCGGCACTTGCCGACATGAAGGCCGCCGAAGAGGCCTCTTATCAAAAATCAGCGGGCCCGCAGTCCATCCTCGAACTGGAAAAAGCATTCGAAAACTACCGGAAGTCCTTCTGCACAGTAGAAGGATATGCCTGCCGCTTCAAAGGCCAGTACAATTCGAGGATCAGCGGCATCATCCAGGAGTGGGCTCAAAGCAGCGGGGACAAGGCCGCCTATTGTTCGGATTGGGAAGACATCCAGAACTCCGAATACTTCGCCGCCCATCCCGGCGACGCTGTTTTCGCCGCCGCCCGGAAAACCTGCGATGTCGTCGTGGACCCATGCGACCGCATCGCCTCCCGCTCAAAAAGGACCTCCAATATCAATACGCTGACAAAACTGCTGGCAGATTCCGAGAAGAACGGCTGCGAGAAGGCCTTGTTCGACGACATCCAGCAGAAAATTGAATTGCTCAGCTGCCGGGAGAAGGTCGAACGCGCCATCGCGGAAACCAATATCGGCGTGAAACGGTCTTTGCTGAAAGAGGTGGTTGACAAATCCGGATGCAGAGAAGTGAAAGCAGAGGCCAAGGCCCTGCTGGACAGCATCCCATTGATCGAATTCGACCGCGACGAAGGGCCGCTGGAAGCCGGCAGAGACTCCATCACCGGCCGGCGCCTGTACAAATACATCGTTCACTTCAAATCCGGAAGGAACCTCCTCCTCTACCAGGTCGACAGCGTGGATATCGAACAAAAGCTCCGCTCCGGAGAAGTCCGGTCAGTGAACTGGGAAAAGAAAGACAAAGCCTTTCACATCATCGTGGACAGCAATGAGAAAGAATATCAACTCACCTTCCGGTCCAAAGCAACCGGAGAGGAAGCAGGCCGGCTGCTGACCTGGAAACAGTTCAAAGCCCGGATAGAGGAACAGGGAAACCTGCTCATCATCGAGCTGGAAAACGGCAGCGCGCCCTACTTTGCCCGCTTCTTCAACGAGGGTGGGGCTTTCTCCATGAAGCTGAACGCCCCCCGCGATACCCTGGATAAAGGAGCGCTGGCGAAAAACTTCCCCGGAGCATATGCCATGCAGGTCGTCGACAACAACGGGAAAACGGGAGGGGAACTTCCGGAGGTAGAGCTGTCCAGAGGCCTGCAGTTCTCCCTGTGGATGGCACTGCTCCTGCCCCTGCTCTTCCTCACCGGCTTTATCATTTACCGAAATATTCCCAACACGGACCAATGAGCTGTTTGCTGAAACATATCGCCATTTTGTTGTTGCTGCCGGCCTGGTGCCTGGGGCAGAAAAAAGAGATACCGCTCGCCACGCTGGCTTATGAAGGGGAATCCATGCAGCTTCTGGTGAAGACCGTCAACTCCGAACCGGAAGTCGCTTTCGAAGGGAACACGCTCGTTGTGCCGGATGGCGTCATCCCCAATAAGGTGCTGAACCTGGCCTTCCGGGTGAACAGCAGCAAAGACGAGCTGGGCCTGACGTTCAATGTCCGCGCCGGAACCGGCATACAAAGCCTGACGGGAGCACCGGCCTGCCGCTGGAAAACATCTTCACCCAGGTAAAATTCCGGCTGGACTTCGGGCCTGATCCGGTCAATACGGAGCTTTCTGTCAAAGTACTGGCCAGGGATGGAAGCATCATCGGCAGCTACCCGCTGAACATCCTGTTAAAGCCCCTGAAACCCACCGCCCGGGACCCCGTGGCCGCCTGCCTGGAAATACAGGACCCGGAGAGCCGGCTCGGTTGCCTGGAAAACTTACCCTCCAAAACAGCAGCCGCCAAAGGCGAGATCGAAAAGCTCAGGGCGCAGAAAACCCTGGCCCAGCAGGGGCTGAATGAATTCAGGACGGGCTTGATCGGCGCCAACTCCTACTCCCTGACCTGCACAAGCTGCGAGGCGAGCCAGTTCAACCTGACGCTCAAACCGACGCATTACGCCCGAAAAGCGCCCGGCAGCAAAGGCTGGATGATGGACAATATCCGGCAAACTATTACAGCCGAGATCGCCAGCCGCCAATGGCCTGGCCTGGCAAAGCGGACTTTTTACCTTAAGCATACTCCCCCCACCGGAAAGCCTTCGGTTGTAAAGCCGGGTGAGACGGAAAAAGAGGAAGAGAAAACCGATCCACCTCCCAAAGAAGATGAGCCGGAGCCATCCCTGGTTATTGTCGACGACTCTACGGAGATACAGCCCAATACCCTAGTTACGGACACCTCTCTGGTTATTGTAGATTCGCTTTGGCAAGACAGCATAGCCCCCTTGCTCAACTTCCCGAATGTTTTCAACCTCGATGCTACCCTGACGGCCCGGTTGGAAGCTTACCGGGAAACCGGGCCTTCTCCTTACCGCAGAGCGCTGGCCGTTGCCCTCCTCTACTGGTGGGTCATCCTGCCTGCAGTCGTGCTGATCCTGCTGCTGGCCGCCCTGGGTGGAAGGAAGAAAAAACCGGCGGTAACGGCAACGCAGCAAAAAGCAGAGGCCCCGGCCGCCGCCCAACCCTCCGGCAGGCCGCGCATCGCCCGGACGACGATCCCGGACGAGCGGGAGGAGGAGGTTGAGGTTGAGGCTGAGGTTGAGGGTAAGGTCGAGGTGGAGAATGAGGTGGAGAATGAGGCGGAGAGGGCGGTGCCGGAAGAAGAGGAAGACGCCATCGAGTTCCAGGAAGTGGAAAAAGACGCAAGGCATGGAGGGATAGAACAGCCCGCCCTGGCCCAGGTTGCCGGCAGCCCGGATTATATCCGCCTGAACCTGCAGGAATGCTGGCGGGACACCAGCGTGAGCTGGATCTATTTCAGCAAGGAAAGCGTGCGCGACATCAGCCTGATGCTCCGGGAAGAGAACGCTTTTGACATCCGCAAAGACAACGTCGAGGACCTCTCCGAGATCGGGGGCTTCCTGCTGGGGCACTTCTACCCTTCGGAAAACGGGGATTATCAGGTGGCCGTCACGACTTTCATCCCCATCACGCCGGAGAAGAACGACCGGTACACGGTAAAATTCGGCGACAAGGCCTGGAGCGAGCTGGACGACGCTTTCCGGAAATATCCCGGGCAGCGGCTGCTGGGCTGGTTCCATACCCACCCCGGCCACGGCTTGTTCCTGTCGAATGCCGACATCGACGTACACAAATACTCCTTTGACAAAAAATACCAGTTTGCCCTGGAGATCGACCCCACGACCCCCCGTTGCGACGTCGCCTTTTTTTCCTGGCAAAAGACGGGAAAGATCAACAACCGGGATGACCGGGCGATGAACCGGTGGTGGAGTTTTTTGGACCTGGAAAAACGATCAAACATTATATAACCTGAGGAAATGGCTCAAATGATATGGCGTAAAAATATTGTTGCTTTGTTCCTGGCCGCCGGGCTGGCCTTGTCCTGCCCGTCGCCGGCAGGGGCGCAGCAAAATGGGGACCAGAAACTGATCTGGGCGTCGCGCAGTGACGCCAACGCCCCTGGGATAGAAGCCGCCGGAGTGGATACGGCGTCCAACGTGGATGCGGTATACCACGACAAGGAGACCAAAACCATCGACCTGTTCTTCCGGGCCTGGGATGGCAACCGCCAGTTCTGGGATTTCGACGAGAAGAACCTGGTCGTTAAAGAAGTCGTCGGGGAAGACACCCTGGACCTGCCCGTCGTCTTTCAGGGCAGGGTCAGCGATACGACCTTGTTCGGGGCAGGCGAGGTCTTCCAGGTGAAAACCCAGTCAGAGAGAGATTACCACCGGGAAAAACGCACTTACCTGCTCACCTGGCGAAGCCCGGACCCGAATCAAAAAGAGATGCTGGCCGACATCAGCGTCCAGAAAAACTGGTCGCTGCTCACGCCCTTTTCCCTGACCCGGCAGCTCAGCTTCTGGGACCTGCTCGTCCTGGCCCTGTTCATCCTGGCGGCGGCCCTCCTGGTTCTCAGCGAACTGTTTCCCTGGATCAACATCTATCAGTTCAAAAAGAAGTACGTCGTTCCGTATGCTCAGGTCAAAAAGGAGGGCGAACGCAAGCTCAACCCCATCACCGGCAGGGCCCTGGAACCCAACGAGATGGTGGTCCACCTGTGCGACCGGGCGATGTGCGACGTCCCTTTCCGCATCTGGAAAAACAGAAATTACCGCTGCTGGCACTGCCCGGAACACTGCGACGGCGACGCCCACGTCTGGACCGGGGAGTTCTTCTCCCAGAAGGGGGGCGCCCAGAAGCTGAACTGGCTCTGGTTCGGCGCGGCGGGCGGCGCCCTGGCCTGGCTCATCAACGTGGGGCTGGAGCGCGCCCTGGCAGGTTCCGCCGCTGAAAACCAGGAGTACGAATACGCCCTGCTGGGCTTCTCCATGGGCCTGGCTTACGCCTTCATGCTGTCGTGGGTGGAAGAGATCGGCCAGGGGCGAAGCCTCTCGGTGGGCCGCATCCTGCTGCGCACCCTCATGGGCGCCACCATGGGCGCGCTGCTGTTCTACGTTTCTTCCCTCATCGGCGACGCCAACTGGCTCGGCGCCATCACCTGGCTGGTGTTCTGCGTGCTGCTGGGGCTGGTGATCTCCTTCAACTCTTCCATCAACTGGAAGCGGGGCGCCCTCAGCGGCCTGATCGCCGGCCTGGTGTCGGGCGTGGTTTACTACCTGATCCCCCTGCTGTTCCCGGAAGCGTCGGTGGTGAAGATCATCACCCTCATCGTCGCCGGCGGCATCCTGGGACAGGGTATGATACAGGTCGTCAAGCGGCTCGACAAGATCGAGCTGCAGGTCGTTTCCCCCTCCTACCGCAGCGGCATCGTCTTCGCCCTCGACAACTTCCTGCTGGCAGGCAAAAACATCCTCATCGGCAAGGACATGAAAACCTGCGACGTGCGGGTGAAATGGGAAGACCCCTACGTGCTGGCCAAACACGCCGAACTGCGCCTGGCCAACAACCAGGTCTACATCAAACCCCTGGGCGAGGCCGAGCTGTGGATCAACGAAGACCGCCTGCAAAACGGCAAATCCATGCTCATCAAAGGCGGCGAGATCATCCGCCTGGGCCGCAACAGCGATACCGTCTTCAAATACCTGCAGAAGTCCTGACAACCGAATTTTCCAAACTTTCCAAAAACCCCGATCATGACAAAGGAAAAAATACAGAAACCCGGTTTGATTTCAAACACGCTGAAAATGGCGCTGCTCCTGCCTGTCCTGATTGTGGGGCTGGGGATTGGGGGGAAGGCGCAGGATTTTGAGGTGAATGTAACTTTGTTAACGGACATGCCAATTTGTGAAGGGGGAACCTTTGAAGCTATACTACAGAGTAATCCCAACTTAGACCCTTCCTGCAATTATTCTTTTTCCTATCAATGGCAATGGTTGGTAGTTGGCGGAACAGACTGGGTTGATATCCCCTCTAACCCTGATAATTTTGAAGGTATTGAAACTTCCAGTTTATTGGGAAAGAATATTCCCGAAAATTATGACGGCTATTTTTTTCAGTTAGTGGTTACTGCTACAAGCACTGATGATGACTGTGATCCATTAACTGGTATGTCAACCCCTTTCGAAATTATGGTCAACCCTGGCAGCCCGCCAGCCCCTCTTACTGGCATCAACATTAGCCCTACTAACGGCACCCTATGTCTGGGTAACCAGTATACTCTTACAGCAATACCCATGACAGATCCTAGCCAGATTTATTGGTACCTGGGTGATCCCAATGGCACACCTCTTTCTCCTTTAATGGGAAGTGCTTCCATTAATGTAGATGAAACCGGCGTATATTATGCAAGAAGAATCACAAATTGTGGAAGGAGCGAACCTGTAAGCCTGGGAGTGGTTTTCAAAACCGATTCCGACCCGCCATTATCTGTGACGGCTATGCCCTCTTCCGTCTGTGCAGGAGAACCTGTGCAGTTAACGGCCTCCGGCGGTGACGCGGGCACCGGCGCTGACCTTTACTGGTACAGCGATCCCAACGACACGGGATCATTCCTGGGAAAAGGCTCCAGCATCACCCAATTGCCCACTATGGATTCTACCCGCTACCACGTCCGCCGGGAGGGGGATTGCGATACAACCGACTTCCGGTCAGTGCTTGTAAGGGTTAAAGAAACACCCCAGCCTTTTGAAAGCATTACAGTAGCACCGCCTCAGCCCTGCATTGGAAATCCTGTCACCTTAACAGCTATCGGAGGGGCCAATCAATCAGACGACGATGTCGCCGTCTGGTACGACAGCCCCAACGGCACGGAAATAGACCAGGGAGATTCAATCACCATCGCTTCCGCCGAAAATAAGACTTATTATGTGCGCCGGGAGAACGGCTGCACAGACGGCAACTCCTCCTACATTTCCAGAGCGGTCACCACGTTGCCTGCACCGGTGGCGACCATCGAGATGCCCGTCGAAGTGACTTGCAAAGACGAAACCGTCACCTTTCAGGCTATAGAGAATCCTATTATCATTGATTACCAATGGACGTTCACCGGCGCTACACCGAGTTCTCATAATGGGCCCGGGCCAGTAGATGTGGAATTCGGCAACGTCGGGCAAAGTATCGTCACCCTGATCGTCGACAATGGCAGTTGCACCAATACCCTTAAAGATACTATAGCCGTTTTGGACCAACCCGACATCTTCCTGGACGACGTACCGCTCACCAACAGCATAGAAACCTTCACCATCACCGAAAAGCTGGTCACCACCCTGATCCTTAGCTCCAACCTGCCGGAGGGGGCCTTCTCCTGGTCCTGCGAAGAAGACGATCCGGGATCTTTGGCCGGCGGCGCCGGCTCGGGTACCGACAGCCTGGTCAGGCACAACTGGGTGCTGGCCGATAAGGCCGAGGAAGCCGCCCTGACCTGCATGGCCACCGTCACTCAGGGCAACTGCGAGAACATGGCCGAATTTAAGATCCTCGTCAAACGCCTGATCTTCGTCCCCAACGTCCTGACCGCCAACGGCGACGAATTCAACCAGTGCTGGGAGATCGAGCTCGGGCCCGACATCCAGTTCGACCCCACGGATTTTGAGATCGAGCTCTACAGCCGGGGCGGCGAGTGCGTGAGAGGCTGCCAGGAGACGTTCACGGTGGCCGATGCGGTGGAGATGTGCGGGGAGGACTGCCCCGGCGCGGGTGCCTACTGGTACGTCATCAAAGGGCCGGAGGGCTTCTCGGCCACCGGCGCCTTAACCATCATTAAGTAACCCATCAAACCCCTGGACGATGCGTCATTCCATACTCTCTATCATACTGTTCCTGGCCGGTTCCACGCTGCTTTCGGCCCAGCCTTCTGAGATTTATTCGCCCCTCTCCCACCGCTATGTCCTGGACAACCCGGCGGCCATGGGCCTCGACGGGCGACACCACCTCTTCCTGGGCGCCTACCGGAAGTGGTTCAACCTGGAGGATGCGCCCCAGAGCTTCTTTGTCTCCTCCGCCCATCCCTTCTTTAACCGCTCCCTGGGCATCGGCGGCACGGCGGTGTTCGACCAGGCAGGCCTGGTCAACACCCTGCGCCTCAACCTGAACGCCAGCGTACACCTCAACCCGGAGAGCCGGCACCGCTTCTCTGTGGGCGCCTCGGCCCGGTACCAGAACCTGAGCTTCGGCCTGCCCAACGTGGAAGACCCGCTGCTCGCCGGCGAACCCTCCTCCTCCAACGTCAACCTGGGAGTGGGCCTCAACTACAACGCCGATCTGGGCAAGGACAATTCCTTTTTCAATTTGTACGTCGCCCTGCCCCAGTTCCCGGCAACGCTCGACATCAGCCCCGCCAACGCCAACGCCATGCTGGCGGAGTACAACATCGCCAATACCCTGCTCATCCAGAGCAACCTGAAATACAGGGTATCGGACGGCAACTACTTCATCCCTTCCATCCGCTACCAGGGGATGTTCGCCGCGAACTCCTGCAACTGCCAGCTGGTGGACCTCGGCCTGGGCATGTCCTTCCTGGACGAGACCTTCAGCGTGCGCCTGGGCGTGCGTACCGGCCGCGCCAGCCTGGTCTACGGGGGCGTCGGCTACCACTTCGGCAGAGGCTCCAGCGTCAACCTGTTCGTAGAACCGGGCGGCCCGCTGGGCTCTTCGGCCGCCTTCGACGCCGAACTGGTATTTGGAGAAGGGATAAAGCCGCCTCCGCCTCCCCAAATGGCCTGCTGGAAAGACCAGGGATGCCTGAAGCAGCGGCTGGCCGATGCCGGCATCGGGGAGCGGTTCGACGTGAGCCGCACCACCAATGAGCAATCCGACTTCACCTTCGTCACGTTCAGCTTCGCCGAGCGCATCGACGCTTACATCAATTATTTCGAACACGAGGATTTTCTCAGCCGGTTCCCCCTGCCGAAACTCTTCGATGCGATCGAAAGCCTCAACCTCGAAGATATTAAAAAGCAAAAGGCGGAAGTGGTCCAGGTCACCTTCCGGGTGAAAGTGAAGAACCCGCTGGAAGACAATTCCTACGAACTCTATACCGGCGCCCCGTTCACCATGAAGTACTGGCAGTCGGGCGCCATGCAAAAAACGGAGAATATCCGCCCGAACCAGGAGCTGACCGAAAGCCAGCTGGCCGGCGCCAAGCTCCATTTCCTGGCCGAGCGGTTCCGGGCCGACATCCCTTCCCTGAAGGAGGTGAACGTGCGCCGGGAAGTGGTTTACGACCCCAGCATTGCTGACAACCGGGAACTGGAGGTCGTCTTAGTCGTCAAGTGACCGGATGGCCGCCAGGATGCTGTCCCGGGTCTGATAAAATTGTTGCCTTTCCAAAAGAGGAAGGGCCGGCGGTTCGGGCAAATACTGGAAAGCATGGACAAAGTCGTCCTGAAAATCCCGCCGCCAGAACCGCAGGCACACGTGCGGGCCGGTGGCCGAGCCCGTCTGGCCGACATAGCCGATGACCTGCCCCTGCCGCACGGTATCGCCGAGCTGTACGCTGTCTTCGAACCGCGACAAGTGCAGGTAGCCGGTCGCGTAGATCGAATCGTGCCGGATTTTGACGTAGTTGCCGTTGGGGCCGTACAGGCCGCGTTTGACGACCACCCCGTCGGCCAGGGCGTACACTTCCGCGCCTTCAGGGGCTGCGAAATCCGTGCCCTTGTGGGCTTTGATGTATTTCAGGACGGGGTTCAGGCGGGTGAGGTTGTAGCGGGAGGAGATCCGCCCGTACCGGACCGGCGAGCGGAGGAATTGCCGCCGGAGGGGCCGCCCCTCGTAATCGTAGAAGGCCGTATCCCGGCCGCCGGCCGGCCGGATGGCGAAAACGACCGTATCCAGCGAGCGGGCGCTCAGCTGGAGCCCGGCGACGGACGCCTTGCGGAAGCTGGGGTCGCCCTCGTACTTCTGGGCCTCCCACACCCAGCAGAGGATGTCGCCCTTCTGCAGGTTGCGCAGGCCGATGGACCAGGAGAGGATTTCTTCAGTCCGGGACAGGAGTTCCCAGGGGGCTTTCAGGCGGCTGCTTTTGCCGGTCATCAGGTCCAGCATGTCGGCTTCGAGCACCCACCGTTCGGCGATGTAGGATTTCAGCAGTTTGTTGCTGAGCAGTTCCACCCGCCCTTCGCCTTCGAAAGCGAACAGCAAGGAGGTTTGCGGGCCGGTGAACAGGCGGGCCTGATAAGGTTCGGGATCGGTGATCCGTTCGTAGTACAGGAGGGCCTTCGTACCGGGGGAAAGGCGGGCCACGCCCAGCCTGCGGGCCGCCCCGGCCAGTTGCTCCACCTTGGCCTCCTGGCGCAACAGGCGGGAGAGGTAATCCTCAACCGGCAAGCCTTCATCGAGCGCCGTTTCGATAATGGCGTGTTGCTCGAAAGGCACCGGGGCATCGTCCGCAAGCCTCTGCCGGACCAGGAGAGCGGCCAGGAAGAAAAGGACGAAACTGGAAATGGCGGCGGCAGGGCCCTTGTTCCTGCGAAGGAAGGAAAGGATGCCCCCCGTGCCGGCATCGGTGAGGTCGATAGTAGGCCGCCCGGTGCCGGAAGCATCGCGGATGGTGATTTCCTCCCCATCCTTCTCGGTGAACTCGATCTTGTCTTTTTTCCGGTTGAACATTGAAAACGGAATATTGGGGTTTTAAAAAATAGCCATTATGGAAGGCTCCTGAAGGGCCGAAGCTTGCCCGATTGCCCGGGCAAGGCTAAGGAACGCACGAAGAAAACTTTCGTGAACCTTTGTGTTTTTGTGCCTTCGTGGCAAAAAAACCAGAGCGCCTCCGGGCGAAATAACCCCTAAAAAATAAGCATTATTTCTAAAAACTTCCGCCCGGCGGGCAAATACATCTCAAAAATGAGAAATATTTATCATTCTAATATAAAAGCAGGCAAAGCTGCCTTTTTGGAAAAAAAAGGTGGCGTGGTAACGCCTTTTTTTATAATTTTGTACTGTTTGCACCCAATCAACCAAATAACAAACGATCATGCCTGAACCGTCTCAGGACAACCCTATCACGCTTCGCCTCAAACAACTTGGGCAGCAGTGGAAAGCCTTCGAAGAAGGCTCAGACGCCCCGTTCGGCATTTGGAAAGTCCGCCAGGACGCCTCCCGGATGATCGACGCCCTGGTTTATATGGAAGATACCGAAGAAGGCGTCGTCCCCTCCATTTTCCTCACCTTTGAGAGTGATTTCGAAAATCCGGAAACCTACGCTTTCGAACTGACCAGGGAATTCCTGACCCACATTTCCCACCCCACCAGCCGGGCCTCCCTGGAAGAGGGCGGCGTGAATATCGACGCTTTAGAGATAGGCGAGATAAAGGACACCAAAGCCTGGCTGCAACTGCTGGCCGATTTCGCCGGCTTGGTGGAGATTTTGAACGGCCACTTTGTCGCCTACCTCCTGCCCCGGAACAATGAAAGCCCAAAAGAATGGGTGAAATGGCTGGAAAGGCTGATACAGATGGATATTCCAGATCAAATCCGGATCATGCTCAAGGAGGAAACGCAGGCCCCGCTGCTGGGAGAACTGATCGCTAATTATCCGGATCGTGTGGTGGTGCTTGAACCCGAGCTGGACATGGGCGAGGCCATGCAGGAAATCCTGGCCAAAGCCTCCAAAGGCAGGGAAGAAGAGCCGGGTGTTAAGTTCCAGAAGGCCATGCTCGGGCTGGGCCAGGCCGCCGGGCAGCAAAAAATGGACAAAGCGGCGGCCCTGGCCAAAGAGGCCCTGGCCATCGCCTCCGCCCAGGGCTGGCCCCACCTGCAGGTAGCCGTCCTGTTCACCCTCGCCAACGGTTACATCGGTATCAAGGACTATGAAAGCGCCATCCAATCGTACCGGCAGGCGCAGCAGGCGGCAAAGGAACACGCCGAAAAAGACGCCGCCATGGGCGGGCAACTGGAAGCCCAGGCCATCATCGGCGAAGCCGGCTGTTACCTGGGGCGGCAGGATTTTAAAACCGGCGCCCAGACTTACGCCCTGGCCGGGCCCATCGCCCACGCCATCGAAAAACCGAATATCGAACTGGAAGCCTGGCGCATGACCGGCTTCTGCTTCCACTATATCAAAGACTACGACAACGCCTGGCGGTACTACCGCAAGGCCCTGGAAGCCGGCAGGAATGTGGAAAGCGCCATGCGTCCGTCCACCACTCTGCCCTATGTAGCCGAAGCGCTGCTGAAGTTACACGCCAGGGCAGATGCCGGCATAAAAAAGTACGAGCTGGAAAATGAAATCACCGAATTGCTGGGCGAAAACTGGCAAGAACTCCTAAAAACCACCGCATCGTGATAGCTGCCAAACACTTAGACATGGTCCTGGGCATGGACATCCACATCAACCTGGTACCGGGCACCCCGCCGGTGCCGACGCCCCTGCCCCATGTCTACACTGGAATGATCCTCGACCCTTTCGATTATCTTCCCATCTTCGGGCAAACCGTCATGGTCAACCGCATCCCGGCCGCACAGCCGATGACGGAATGCATGTTCTTCCCCCAGTTCCCCATCGCCGGCCCCTTCACCAAGCCGCCGGAAATGAAAGGGGAAGTAGTGACCGGCAGCAATACGGTGGGCAGCGCGACCATGTCGCTCACCCAAATGGCGGTCATGGGCGGCGCCTGGGTAGCGTCTAAGCTGGGGATACCCACTCCTGAACCGCCGCAGCCTACACCTCCCACCTCCGTCTACCCCTACAGCCGCCTGGGAGACATCGCCCTGGGCTGCGCCGACGTCGGGCCGCCCGCCCCCACCGGCAAGGACAAAAAAGGGGGCGTCAAAGGGCTGACCTTCGTGGCCGGGGTGGTCATGGCAGTTCCCCTGGGCTTCCCCGTGATGGCCTCCGGGCCGCCCGCGCCGGCACCCCTGAGCGCCTTCGTGCTGCGCTTTGCCATGCAGTTCGCCATGAAAAAACTGGTTAAGTTTCTGGGCAAAGCGGCGAGGAAGGTGGCGACCTTCATCAATAAGAAAATCCTGAAAAAGATGGCCAAGGAGGGCAACCTCGCCCAACGGGTCAGCAACAGGATGTGCAAAATGGGCCTGGAGCCCATCGACCTGGCCAGCGGCAAGATGACTACCGAGCGCAACGACTTTTCCCTGCCGGGACCAGTGCCCCTCGAATGGGATTGCGTATATTATACCTCTTCCGACTACCTGGGCCCGGTGGGCTACGGCTGGCACCATAAATACGACATGGCCCTCACGCCAGAGATGCGCGACGGGTACCTGGTAATGAAACTGCGTTTGGCCGACGGCCGCCTGGCCTTTTTTCCGCAACTGGAAGTTGGGGAAGCTTTCCTCGACCGCCAGGAGAAGCTGGAACTGCGGCGGGACGAACAGGGCTACTATTTGCGGGACGAAAAGCGCTTCCTGTACCGCTTCCACGAAGGCGTCGGCGACGACTGGCCCCTGGCGCGGGTGGAAGACACCTCCGGCAATAAAATCCAGTTCAACTACGATGGCCACCTGGCTCTCCGGGAAGTCGTCGACAGCGCCGGCCGGCATCTGCAGGTGGATACCGACGCCTTTGGCCACATTATAGCCATCCACGCCCCCCACCCGGAAAAGGAGGGCGCCACCTTCCCCATCGTGCGCTACGAGTACGACGAAGCGGGGCGCCTGCTGGCGGCCATCAACGCCCTGGGCCACGCCTTCCGCTACCGCTACGAAGGCCTGCTCATGGTGCAGCTCACCTACCGCGACGGCCTGAGCTTTTACTACGAATACGACAGCGACGGCCACGACGCCAAATGTACCCACTCGCACGGCGACGGCAACATCTACAACGGCAACCTCGCCTACGAGGAAGGCAAGACCACCCTGGAGCGCATCGTCGGCCACCCGGACGGGCACGTGGAACACTTCATCGAAACCTATTACCACGACGGGGCGGTCGTCCACCGCGAGATCGACGCCCTGGGCAATGAAAAAAGATTTGAATACAGCGAAGACTACGAGCTGCTGGCAGAAATCGACCCCCTGGGGCACAAGACGAGCTATAAGTATGACAACCGGGGGAACCTGATACAGATCAGTTATCCGGATGACACGAAGATCAAGATGCGGTATTCGGAGGAGGATTTGCTGGTGGAGGCAGTGGACCAGATTGGGGGGAAGTGGGTTTGGGAGTATGATGAGCGGGGAAGAGTGGTAAAGCGGGTGGATAGCATGGAAAGGGCGACGGAGTATCGCTACAATGAGAATGGGCAATTGATCCAGTTAATTGATCCAGCGGGGGGGCGTACGCTCATTGGCTATAATGCCAGAAAGGAAATCGACCAATTGACGACGCCGGATAATGCTTCTTCGCGGTGGAGATATGATAACCTTGGTAGGGGTATAGCTTCTATTGATCCTAAGGGTAATACTCAACGCAGGATTTTTGACTTGCTGGGGCAAGTGGTTAGAGTAGAAGAACCGGACGGGAATTTGAGAAAGCTTGCATACGATGCTCAGGGCAAAATAATTCACATCAAAGATAACCAACGAGATATTCGCTTTGAGTTTGAAGGGCTAGGAGAAATAAAAAAGCGAATTGAAAATAATACTGTTCTCACCCTTAAATACAATACCGTTGAACAATTGGTTGGTATTGTCAATGAGCATGGTCATGCCTATAAATTTGACCTGGATGCCAACGGCAAGGTAGAGTTGGAAAGTGGTTTTGATGAAGTCAAGCGTTTTTACCAAAGAGATGCGGCCGGTCGAGTGACTAAAGTAACTCGTGCGTCTGGAATAGAATCTTCTTATGATTATGATGCGATGGGGCGTATACTGGAGTGTCGTCATTCTAACGGCGAGATAGAGAAATATGCTTACCGAGAAGATGGGGAGGTAATAAGTGCCATCAACCAAAACGGCAGTGTTGTTTTTGAAAGAGACCCAATGGGTAGAGCCACGATAGAAGACCAAAACGGCTTTTGGGTGCAGTCACGTTACGACCTGCTTGGTTTCCGTACACAAGTATCGACTTCTCTGGGCTTAGACCTCATCATCAGCCGCAATAAGATGGGCGATGTATTGAGCTTAAAAACCCAGGGTAATGTTTATTCCTGGGAAATGGAGTTTAAGCGAGATATACTCGGGTTGGAAGTGGAGCGCCTCTTTTCCAGCGGAGTAAGAGGAAAGTGGGAAAGGGATCAACTTGGTAGGCCAGTACTACACAAAGTATTCAGCAAAGGGGGAGAAATACAGCGCTCCCGCGCTTATGAGTGGGACGTCAATTACCGCCTAAAACGCTTTGTTGACTTGGGCACGGAAGTAACTCATTTTCAGCACGATAGTTTCGGCAATCTATCCGCTACCATTTATCCAGATGGGAAAAGCGAATACCGCTTGCCAGATGCTGTTGGTAATTTATTCCGCAAGCCGGATCGCAGCGACCGGAAATACGGACCGGCAGGTCAACTACTGGAAGCGGAAGGCACCCACTATCGTTATGACTTGGAAGGCAACCTGATTGAAAAAAACACAAGTGACGGTAAAACTTGGCGATACAGATGGAATGCCGCCGGCATGCTTTCCAAGGTAATTCGGCCGGATGAAGAAACTGTTTACTTTACTTATGATGCGCTGGGGCGCAGGATTAGCAAAAAATTTAAAGGAACTATTACCTATTGGGTCTGGGACGGCAATGTTCCCATTCACGAATGGACGAGCAGTCGACGTGATTCAGAAGTGCATTCCATCTCTACTGGATTACCACTAGAAGAAAACTATGAGCAAAACTGGAAAGAGGATGAAATTGTATTTTTTGACAAGGATGATGATGGTACCGAACCTGAAACCATCCTCATCAGAGAGGCACAGCCCAAATATGCGGATACCGCCATTCTGACAGAAGGGCAAGCTATCCCTCTGCCCACTTCCAATTCTCTGATCACCTGGCTGTTCGAGCCGGAGGCATTTGCACCTATTGGCAAACTGTCTGGAGAAAAACAATACAGCATTCAAACTGACCACCTAGGCACTCCGGTATCCATGTACGACGGTGATGGCAAAAGAATATGGACTGCATCTCTGAATTCCTATGGGAAGCTAAATTTGGCAGTAGGGGATGCGCAGGTATGCCCTTTCCGATATCCCGGTCAATACGAAGATGTAGAGACAGGGTTATATTACAACAGGTTTCGATATTACGATCCTGATATGAAGGAGTATGTGAGTCAAGACCCTATCGGTATAGATGGAAACACACGAAATTTTTATTCCTATGCACAAGACCTAAACAAAGAGGTAGATGAATATGGCTTAAGCCACTCTACATCTAGTACTTTGCTTCATAATATTATACAGCAATCATCCTTTGGTAGTAATAAAGTTGAATTACCGGGATCACATAGTTATGATGATATTATGGAAGCAGGCAGAAAATTTGTAGGACCTAATGCACGAATTGAAACATTTCCTGATGGAAAAATTAAAGCAATGTATAGCAGTGACGGATTGAAAAGATTTAGACCGCCCCAGTATAAGCCACTTCAAGGATATAGACAAGCAAATTTTGAAATGAGGACTAACACAAATGTTTCATGGAATTCTCATATTTTTATTGATGATGGCAAAACAAAGATTGAAAACCCTCACAAATCAAACATGCATGTAAAATGTCCTTAAAATGAAAATAGTTTTATATGATATCAGTAATCCCGAAGGAATTGATCTGAAATCCTTTGACCCAAAGGATTCATATTGCATTGAAATTGAAATATATGTGAAAATCCTTATCGATAATAATGAAGGAGTTGAGCTTTTCTCAACAATGGTTGGAAACTTACAAGGTTTCAATGATTTTTTTCATAAAGATATTTCCCAATCTAAGAGCAATACGCTATTCTATAACCCTAGAGTCATATTATGCAAAGAATATAATTATCAGGAGATTTTTAGTCTAATATCAAACTATATTCAAGGGCTTAAACCCAAAAATATTGCTGAACTCTTTCTCCTTATGACTAGAAAATTTGAGTATGTAGATTCTCTGTTTCATGATCCTTTGGAAGAGTTTAAGTATTATCTCAGAATGACGAAACCTTAAAAAGGTAGGCTAGACTCCCATCATCACTATCACATTTGCTGCCAGGTAGTGAAGCTCTTGAAGGCGAATAACAGTGACATTTTTCAAGGGGTATGGGAGAGAGAGGAGCTTATTGGGGGAAGTTGAGATGCCCCGTCTTCGCTATAGCTTGTCCGGATAAAAATGATGGAACGAATAAAGACTAATAACAAAAACCACCCACCCATGCAAAAACTCCCCCACCCCATCCTCACCGGCCAGCGCAGCCGCGTCCACGACGCCTGGGGCAGCGGCCAGTTCGGCGCCCCCCGCGGCGGGCGCAAGCACCAGGGCCTGGACATCAAAGCGGCGCCCTTCCAGAAAGTCTTCGCCCCTTTCCCCGGGACCATCACCCGGGAGGCGGCGCCCTACCGCGACGACCACCGCTACCGCGGGCTGGTGCTACAGGGGTCCGGCACCTGGAAGGACTACACCCTCAAGATTTTCTACGTGCAGGGCATTATCTCCGGGGAGGTCGCCGCGGGAAGCCAGATCGGTTATGTGCAGAACCTGGGGCTGAAGTACCCCGGCATTACCAACCACATCCACGTGGAGGTGCGGAAGGGGAAGCAGTTGGTGGATCCGTTTAGTATATGGCAGATGTGTTTTTGAATGATTATGGAAATACTCAGAAACAGGCCAGCTATTCTCGGTTTAGAATGCCATTAAAGCACAAAGGCACGAAATCCCACGAAAATTTAGTGCGGGTTTAGAGTTTTTGTGTTTTCGTGGCAGGATTTCAGGCACTATTCTGCCAAAGCGAGAACTGCCGGAAACGGGCAAACACATACACGGCCGCGCATATACAGATAAAAAATATTTAATCGACAACAGGCTGACAATCAATTTCAAAAACCATGAAACCTGATTTTGGCAGAATTTCAAGGTAACGTTTCCCCCACTCGGGTATTAATATTTAGAAGCAAACGACATGGAAGAACAAAACCCCACTACCAAATATAAAAGCATACTGAGGATAGGCCTCGTCCTTATACTCATTTTGCTGTTCTACCTCTTCCTGTCGGATGAGGATCACTCGGTGCACAACGTCATCCGGCGGGCGTTGCAGGTGCTGGTAAAGGCGCTGTAGGGCGGTCAATCACTCATTCACTCATTCACTCATTCACTCATTCACTCCATATACTATAACCCAAATTTCCAAATATGAACTACATCCAGAAACTTCAGCAATCCCGTCGGTTTTTCCGACAGTTGGAAAGCGAGGCTCAGAAGTTCAACCGATATGCCCGCTTCGTGCAGGAGAACACCGACCTGTTCAAAAAGTCGATCACCAATGTGCAGGCCACGAACAACGAGCTGGAGAACCTCAAAAGCCAGGCCCTGGAGCTGAACCGCCTGCTGGGTTCCCTGCTCAGCGGCGGAAAGAAACGCTACGCCTCCAGCCATGTGGAGCGCTCTTCCCCCCATTTCCAGGGAGAGTACGGGCGGCTGAAGGGCGACGTGCGGAAGTACCAGAAAATGCTGGGCCGGCTGCTGGACCACATCAACTTCCTGTCCGACGTCGTCAAAAGCACTTATTCCGACGAGGCGCGCATCACGCTGGCGCTGCAGGCCTACGGCAGCCAGAACGAGAGCCAGCTGAAAAAATTCGGCAGCAGCTTCGACGGGGCCGACCCCATCGTCATGGCCTCCCTGGTGGCAGCCGTCATCAAGTCGGCCATTAAAAAACTGAAAGGATAAACACAGAACATGGGGATAACCAACCACAAGGTCGTCAATTACGCCCGATCCCAGGTCGGCAAGCGCGTCTTTGCCGAGGCCGAAGGCGCGCTCGGCGAATGCTGGGACCTCGCCTTCCAGGCCCTGAAGGAAGCCGGCGCCAAGACCCCCCATGATTTCGGCCGGGTCAATACCTATAAATGGTCGTCCCGCACCATATCCCTCTCCCAGGCAGAGCCGGGGGATATCATCCAGTACAAGAACCTGAAGATCGAAGTGGTCAAAGTCACCGTCCGGACGCTGCCCGACGGCAGCACCGAGACACTGACGGAAACCAGCACTTTCGAGATCGGCCTGCCCCGCCATACGGCCATCATCAAGGCCATCAAACCCAACGGGGTGGTGGAGGTGTACGAACAAAATATCGGCGGGGTGAAACACACGGCAGCTAATGAATACCACCTGAAGCCGGGAACGTACGAGGACGGCACCACCACGATCACCGTAACCAAAAAGAAAGGCAGCTACAAAATCTACCGGCCGGAGCCGAAGGAGGAGTGAGGGACGGCGGACGGCAGACGGCGGACGGCGGATATAACCATCAAACAATGTAACCACGAAACCCGGCTTCCGCCATATTAAAAATATATTGAAAGCTTTAACCGTTACCGCATTTATTGTTAACTTAGAGCCACAGGCAGGAATATTCAAGGACTATGGCGTAATATACAGAACTTTTATTCTGTTGTTTCCGTAAACTATATTATATAGAACGAAACACGAAACACAAAACCCAAATGCCCCTATAACCATGCTACCCAAACTTGCCTACGAAAACCAGTTGCTCACGGCGTTTGAGATCGCCCGGTCCATTGCCCGTGACCACCGGCACGGAACCTTCTCCGGAAGCCACCTCCTCCGCGCCCTGATGCACGAAGACGTCGATCTGGCACCCCGGCTGGAAGAATGGGGTATCGACGTGCTCTTCATCAAGGAATGGGCCGACTACCGCATCTCCGAATACCCCAAGAGCATGACGGTCACCGAAGAGCCGGAACCGGACGAAGGGGTCGTCAAACTGATGGAGTTCGCGGATATGATCCGGCTCAAGATCTCCGAAAAGAAAATTACCCCCATCGCCGCCCTGATCGCCCTCTGCCGGCAGGACATCGTCTACACCGAAGACCAGCTGCGGTCCCTGCCCCTGACCGAGAGCGAACTGCTGAACTTTGCCCTCCAGGACTCCGCCGGCAACGGCCAGCCTGCCGCCGAAACGGCGGGCGCCCCGAAGAGCGGCATCCTTGGCCGAAAGCCGGACCTCAAGACCCTGGCGCGCTTTTGTGTGGATAAAACAGCCCTGGCCCGCGACGGCAAGATCGACCCCATCGTGGGGCGGGACGGCGAGATCCGCCAGATGGTCGAAACGCTGAGCCGGCGCACCAAGCCCAACGTGCTGCTCGTCGGCGAACCCGGCGTCGGCAAAACCGCCCTGGTGGAAGGCTTCGCCCTCAACATCATCAACGAAGAAGTGACCGGGCAGCTCCGCTCGGCTACCGTCCTCGAACTGGACACCGGGGCCCTGGTGGCCGGTGCCTCCTATAAGGGCGAATTCGAAGACCGCCTCAAAAAAGTGATCAAAGAGGTGAAGCTTATCGACCGGGCCGTCCTCTTCATTGACGAGATCCACGTCCTGCTCGACCCCAGGGGGTCGTTCGGCGCCGGCGGCGCCAACCTGCTGAAACCGGAACTGGCCCGCGGGGCCATCACCGTCATCGGGGCGACCACCAACGAGGAGTACCGGAAATACATCGAAAAGGACGAGGCTTTCAACCGGCGCTTCGAGAAGCTCATCATCGAGGAGCCCAACGAAGAGGCCGCCGTGCGCATGCTCCGTGCCATTCAGCCCAAATACGAAGAGCACCACAACCTGAAAATGGACCGCGAGGCCGTCGGGCAGTGCGTGGCCCTGGCCAAGCGCTTCCTGCGCGAACGCAGCCTGCCCGACAGCGCCGTCGACCTCATGGACCGCACCATGGCCGCCGTACGCCTGCTCCAGGAAGGCTCCAACGAGGTGATCGACGCTTTCTTCGAAGAGCTGAAGAAATTGTCGGAGTCGGAGATCGCTCAGGATTCCAACGCCTACTTCCAGGAACTCAAATGGTTCGAAGGCCAGATGAACCACCGCCTGAGCCCCATCCTCATTTCTGCCGTGGAAGAGGGCGAGGAAGAAAACAAGAACATCCGCCTGCCGGAACAACTGCACGACTACCTGAAGGAAAAGCTGGAAAAGGTCAAAGTGCTGGCCGGCGAAAAGATCGAGGCGGTCTCTCCCGCCCATATCGCTTCCATCGTGTCGTACAAGACCGGCATTCCCGCCGGCAAGATCCAGTCCAAAGAACGGGAGCGGCTGCTGGCTATGGAAGAAGCCCTGCTCCAGCGGGTCGTCGGCCAGGACCATGCCCTGAACAGCATCTCGGACGCCATCCGCGCCGGCCGCACCGGAGTCAACGACCCCGAAAAGCCGGTAGGCTCCTTCTTCTTCCTTGGCCCCACCGGGACGGGGAAGACCGAGCTGGCCAAATCGATCGCCGACTTCCTGTTCAACGACCCCGACGCGATGATCCGGTTCGATATGTCCGAGTTCAAACAGGAGTACGCCACCTCCGCCCTGCTGGGCGCCGAGCCCGGCCTGGTGGGGTACGAAGAAGGCGGCCCCCTCATCAACAAGATCCGGCAACGGCCCTACGCCGTGGTCCTCTTCGACGAGATCGAAAAGGCCAGCAAGGAAATATTTGACGTGTTCCTGAAAATCCTGGACGAAGGCAAGGCAAAGGACAAGCTCGAAAAGGTGGGCGATTTCTCCAAGGCCATCATCATCTTCACCTCCAATATCGGGCACGAGTACATCACCAAAAGCTTCGACGACGGTAAAATCCCGGACCGGATGGAGCTGGAAACCGCCATGAAGCGGTACTTCCGCCCCGAATTCCTGGGCCGGCTGGACGGCATCGTGCCGTTCTCGCCCCTGCGCGAAGAATCCATGCTCCGGATTTTCGAAATCCACTTCCGGAAGCTGCGCAAGCGCCTCGAAAACCTGGGCATCAAGGTCGAGCTGAGCGAGAATGCCAAAAAACACATCGCCCATCTCGGATACTCCGAAGAGTTCGGCGCCCGCCCCCTGATCCGGGCCATCAAGCAACAGCTGAGCCACCCCTTGTCCACCATGATCATTAAGGGAGAACTCCAGGCCGGGGATTCCCTCTTCGTAGACCTGGCCGAAGAAGGAAACCTGGACTGGCAAGTGGCCGGCATGGTAACGAATTGACCCTTTGGGGTATTAACAGATAATGACCATTGTATCATTAACCACTGATCAATATGCCACCTAAATTTTTTGACTTCAGAGACATAAAATGGCCGGGAACCTGGCTGATAGAAAACGAACTGCCAACGGCCGTCCCACAGATTCCCTACAACCGGACGCTGTTCGTCCAGCAATTCACCGACGAACCGCCCTCGGACGTCGAATTTGTCGACGACTGCCAGACGGTACAGGACGTGTTCGACAAGTTCAAGCCCGGCAAGGTCGTCGAAATGACCGACGAAGAAGGCGTCGGCGAAGAGCAGGAGCTCCAGTTCAATTCCCTGATGGATTTCGGCCGCGACGGCATCATCAAGCAGTCCGAACTGCTCACCCGGATTTCTTCCAAAATGGAACTGTACCAGAGTTTCATGGAAAAACTGACCGACGAGCAACTGAGCATGCTGTTGGCCGACCCGGAAGAGAAACAGGCCTACATCGACGTGCTTAAAAGCCTGATCGAAGAGCTGGAAGCCGCCGACCCGGAAAGTGCGGAGGGATAACCCCTGCCTCCATACGGCACTACCTTTTTTAACCTCTCAAATCTTAAAAAATGGCAGAAGAACTGAAACCAGTTGAAGAAATATACAAGGAAAAACTAGATACGCTCTCGAAGTACGGCAAGTTCAACATGGTGGCCAAAACCGTAGACGACACCAAACGGCTGGACCCCCGGAAAAAGGCCGAGCGGCAGATTTTCCTTACCGACAAGAAGAAAAAGGACAAGCGGCTGGAGCTGAAAAACCGCCTGAAGATGTGGATCGAGTTGCTGTCGAACCACGACACCGTCGGGGAGATGCAGAAAAAGGCCCAGGAAGAAGGCAAGAAAGCCGAAGAACTGCTCAATAAAAACATCAAAAAGGCACTGGAAGAAACCCGCCTGCTGGAGCAGAGCTACCGCTCCATCGTCCTGTTTTTCAAGAACGCCAAGCACGACAAGATCAGGAACCTCACCATCCTGAACGCCAGCATGGACCAGCTTTCCGACCCCAACCTCGACCAGTTCCGGGCCGAAATCCGCAACAAGCTGCTGTGGTCTTACGGCAAGCTCGGGAAATCCCAGAACTACTCCATCATGGCCATTCCCGGCTATATCGGCTCCAATATGGTGCTGAAGGAGTTCTCCAGCATGGCCCGCGACAACAAGGTGCTGCTGCTGACGGATTTCCACGACCTGTCGAGCTACGACAGCGTCCTGGAGGAATTCCAGGAATCCGGCTTTGCCGACCTGGACAAGACCAACGTGGTGATGACCTGCAACTGGCTCATCGGCCGCAAAAAGGACGAGCAATCGGATGAGTATGACGACCTCACCATACCCCCTTCCGCCGCCTTGGCCGGCAAGCTCTACGACCCCAACGTCCCCATTTCCCAGCCCAGTGCCGGCAAACGGTACGGCGCCCTGGAATTCGTGGAGAACGTTCGTTTCGAGTTGCTGATGGAACACATCGGGCTGCTGGACGAACAGGGGCTGGTGCCAGTGGTCAAAGACTTCAACGCCGTCATGCCCTATTCTGCCCGGACGCTGAGCACCGCCGACGACGTCGGCCTGCAGACCTACAGCGTGGTGCGGGTCTACGACTGGGTCGGAAAGGTGGTGATGGATTTCCTGAACCAGGCAGGCTTCGAAAACGCGAGCCAGAAGATGCTCGATACCTACCGCAGCCAGATCGCCAAGTTCCTCAACAGCATTACCGGCCCCAACAAGCTCATCAAGGCCTTTAAGATAGATAAATTCGAACCGGATACCGCCAATGGCCGGCCGGACCGCATACTGGTACACATCATTATGGACCCCCTGTTCCCGGCTAAGACCTTTGCCCTGAAAATGGACGGCACCTCCGGTGAAGGGGTGGACAATTATATCTGGAACACCTCGGTTGAGCAATCTTAATTTTCTTCATAAAAACCAATGAATTATGCCTTTTAAAGCCAATTTGGAAGTCGACAGCACACCGTTCCGCGTTCTGGAATGCTCCTACAATTTCGAGCGCGATTACGACCAGTTTGGAAAGCCGTCCAGCGAAGTCCGCGGCGGCACCATCGACATCACGGTAGAAACGACGGGCACCACCCTGTTTTCCTCCTGGATGATGTCTTCAAAACTACGCAAAAGCGGCAAGATCATCTTCGAGGACCCCACCGAGGATGCAGAGCTAAAAGTTGTGGAATTCGAAGACGCCTACATGGTAAATTACGAAGAGAGCTTCGGATCCAAGGGAGAGAACGGAATGGTGGAGAGCTTCCGCTTGTCCGCCAAGAAGATCATCATCGGAGACGGCACGCACGAGAACAGTTGGTACAAGTAAGGCCGGCAGGGCCGCCTCGATACCGAAGCGGCCGCCGCTGCCCTTTCGGGAAAACGCCTTTTTTATAACCTCAAACTGAATGTTTTGGCAAAGAAAGCACTGGCATTTATCGAAGTCGAGGGGGTCCAGGAAATTACCAGGTACACCCAGATCCGGATCGACCAGCACCTGTTCGGGCACCACGAATTCCGCATTCAGGTACCCATCGAATCGATCGAAGGAGAGGGCAACTTCGTCTTCAATAAATCTAAAGAATTCATCGGCAAGGTGGTCCGGATTTCCCTGGAATCCGACCTGCTCACCGATGCCAAGAGCCCTGCCTTCGTCGGCATCATCACGGATGTCGGCTTTGCCCGCGCCTTCGGCAGCAGCAATGAGCTGATCCTGAAAGGGAAAAGCACGACGGTGCTGCTGGACAACGGCAGGAATTACCGCTCCTTTGCTGAAAAAGGGTTGTCCGATATCGTGAAGGAGGTAATGAAGGAATACCCCGCAAACGTCCTGAGCTGCAAAGCTGACCCGGAGCATACCGACCCTATTCCCTACGTAGTGCAGTACAAGGAGTCGAACTTCAACTTCCTGCAACGGATCGCCAACCGCTATGGGGAATGGATTTATTACAACGGCAGCGAACTGGTTTTCGGCAAGCTGGACCTGCCCAGGGCTATCCCCCTGCTGCTGGGCAGAGACCTCTACGATTTCAACCTGAAACTGTCGCTCGCCGCCACCAACTACGAGCAAAAGTACTACAACTACGAGAAAAGCGAAGTCTATACCTCGGCTTCGAAAGACAAGAAGATCAGCCATTTTGACCCCGCCTACGGCGAGCTGGCGTTCAACGAATCGGGCAAACTGTTCGCTGCCACGCCTGCCTGGCCACAAGCCAACCTGACCGGGGACCAGAAAGAACTGGATAAGCAGGTGGAACGACGGGTGGACCAGCAGTCGAGCGGCATGGTCTTTATCACCGGCAACAGCGACCACATCGGCCTGGGCATCGGACGCACCATATCCGTCACCGGCACTAAAGCGGAAGACATGGCCAAAGGGTTAGAGAACTTCGGCGAATTCGTCGTCACCCAGGCCACCCATTATATCGGCGGGGACGGCGACTACTACAACTCCTTCAGCGCCCTGCCCAAAGAGGTGGGCGTGCCGCCGCTGAATGAAAAAATCCGCTTTCCGCAACCCGAACCGGAACCCGCCGTCGTCAAGGAAAACATCGACCCGAAGAAGCTGGGCCGGGTGCGGGTGCAGTTCTACTGGCAAAAAGGAAACGAGATGACGCCCTGGATCCGCCTGGTCAGCTCCCACGGCGGCAAGTCCGGCGGCTTTTACGTCATCCCGGAAAAGGGAGACGAGGTGATGGTGGGCTACGAACACAACCACCCCGACAAACCCTTCGTACTCGGCTCCGTCTACAACAAAGACGGCAAACCGGCCGGCAACTGGAGCGAACCGGAAAACAACATCAAGGCCATCAAAACCAAATGCGGCAACGAGATCATCCTCAATGACAAAGGAGGGTCCGAAGAGATCAAAATCCTGAACAAGGGCGGCACGAATTCCATCATCCTGACCATGTCGGACGGAGGCTCCATCAGCATCACCACCCCCAACCAGATGAACCTCAGCGCGAAGAATATTTTGATCAAGGCGGAAGAGGATCTAACCGTGGATGTCAGGAATATGATCGTAAAAACGAAAAAGGATTTCAACCTCAAGGCCACACAGAATATCATCACCAATTCCGATGCAGAGACAAACCTCACTGCCAAAGGAAATGCAAGCATCAAAAGTACGGCAGGAAAGTTTACCGCAGATTCAAAAGAAAAGGCTACCGTAACTTTGGAAGATGGCGAAGCTACTATTGCCGGCAAAACGGCAGCTCATGTGGAAAGCAGTGAAGGTGATGTGACGATCGGTGCTCAAAAAAACTTAGATGTTGGCGCAAACGGAAACCTAAATGTGACCGGCAAAGCAATGGCTAATGTAAGCAGCGATGGTTCCGTGAGCGTCAAAGGCAGCGTCGTCCAGCTCAACTAAACCACCAGCCGTGGAGAACTACTACAACATACCGTTCAGCTTCGAAGCTTTGCTGCGGCAGGAAAGGAAGGGGCTGTCCTGTTCCGTTCAGGAATCCATCATCCAGAACATCTCCCTGATCATCAGCACCAAGCTGAACGAGTTCCGCTACGACCTCGCCTACGGCTGCAAGATCTGGGAGGTCGATTTCATCGTGCCATCCAATATCAACATCTGGAAGGACGAGATAAAAGCATCGCTGGAAGAGGCCATCCTGAAATACGAACACCGCATCGAGAACGTCGAGGAGTTCAACATCAAAGTGAACGTCGACCCGAAAAACGCCAAGCGCAACAACCAGATCCTCGATTTCGAGATCAGAGGGTCGATCAAGGGCACCAGCAAGCGGTTCCAGTACAAGGACACCTTGTTCTTCAGCCCGTATTCGCGGTGATCGGGAGGCCAGTAAATGAAAAACACAGTGGATGAATCCATTTTCTACCGATAAAGCGGCCATTCAGCAGCGCCTGTATAAAGAAGCGGCTGAGGTTTACAAGAAATACCTGGATCACGACATCAGCAACCTGGACCGGTACGACCCGCTGGTCCACATGCTCATCAGCGCCTGCGCCAGCGAATTCAAGATCTTTTCCGGCGAAATCCAGTCTTCCCAGTCGAGGATGCTGGAGCACCTGGCCCAGTTGCTGACGCCGGACGCCTACACAGGCCCCATCCCCGCTCATGGCATTCTCTATGCGCCCTCTGCCGGCGGCAACTTCACAACCGACAAATACCAGGATCACTTCGCCTATGCTTCGCCATCGGGAAAGGACGTTTTTTTCACCCCCACCGACAGCTTCCAACTGCTGGACGGAAGGGTGCAGTACCTCGCTTCCGGAAATTCTTTCTTCGCGGTGCGCAACGGACTGGAAAAGGAAGAGCTGTTCCGGAGCCCGCCGGGCGAGGCCTTGCCGCCCGGCGTCCTTTGGATCGGGCTGGCCATCGCCGAAGGCTGTACCGACGTGAGCCAGGTGAACCTCTATTTCAACCTGCCGTTCGAAAAGAACTACAGCCGCCTGGAGGAACTGCTGCAGACATCGCGCTGGAAAATGAACGACATCCCGCTGCATACTCAACCTGGCCTGGCAAAAGCGGAGGGTCCGGCCGCCTCCGGCGGCTTCAGCCAATTCCACCTGATGCGGCAGCACGAACAGGAGACCAACGCTTATTACCGCAGCCAGTTCCTGAACGTGGCCTGCCCGGACGGAGAGAACTTTGCCAGTTTCCGGCCCCTGCCCTACCCCATCCCCCTGGCGGAAACCTTCGGCGAGGAGGCTCTCGACAAGGAAATCAAAGAAGCCTGTTTCTGGTTGCAGGTAGAATTCTCTTCGGCGCCCTTCTCCAGCCAGGAAGCCCTGGAAGAGATGGCCCGCAAGATGGCCTGCCAGGTCAACTGCTTCCCCGTCCTCAACCGCCGGTTCCACACGCCGAACTTCCGCCTGGGAACCGAGGTCAACATGTTCTCCCTCAAACCCGAGGGGTTCTTCTACTGCATCGAAGACGTGAAAAATTCCCGCCAGGGCAAGGAATACATCGAAAAACCCTTTACGCACCTGGCCAACCAGGGCCAGCAAAAGCCCAACGGCGAAACCAGCGTTTATGCGCTGCGGCGAGACGGGGTGCACCGGTTTGACAAAAGGGCCAGCCTGGAGTTGATGGAGAACATCCTGCAGATCCTCCGGGAGGAATCGCTCATCTATCACGCTTTGGGCAAAAATGTGATCACCCACAACCTCAAGTCCATCCGCAAGTCCATCAACGACATCAATAACAAGCTCTACGCCGCAAAAGAAGAAGAAAACCTGGAAGATAAATGCTTCGTCGCTTTCCCGCCGACGGAGGAGGAGTATGTGGTCGTCCGCTACTGGTCGACCGGCGGCAAGGCGGGAAGGAATATCCCCGCCGGCGAGCCGCTGAAGTCTTTCGACGCTTCGCGGAGCGGTTATGATGAAGGCGGGATCAAACTGACGACCACCACCCTCGGAGGCCGTAACCGCCTCCTGGAAAAAGACCGGCTGGACGCTTTCAAATCCGCGATCGTAGTGAGGGACAAGGTCGTCACCCGGGAGGACATCCGGCTGCTCTGCTACCAGCAGGCCGGCCCGGAGATCCAAAGCCTTGCCATAACCGACGGCTCCAAAACGGGGCCGGGGCCGAGAACCGGCTTCATCCGGACCCTGGATGTGGCCATCAAGCTCCGGGGAACGCCGGACCCCCAGCATTGCCGGTATCTGGCCCAAAAGCTGACGGTCGAACTGAACGACAAATCCGCCGGCTTTGTGCCCATTCAGGTTTTTGTCGATTAAATCCGGATTTCGCTAAAGATGCATAGCCATATGGAGGTTTACCGGAAAATAGTGGATACCCTTTCGAATATCCGCGATGACATCAAGGCCGAAGTGTTGCTCACCGAGCTGATCGAGAACGGGCGCCTGAAGTGGACGGAAAAAAAGGTGCGGACGCTGGGCATCTTCCGGCGCGGCTACCGCAAGGATATCGACCAGGTTGAGATCGAGAAGGATCCCAAATTCGGAACGTTCCGGCACCTGTTGTTCAGCATCTGGCGGGAAGGGCTCTACGACAGCCTGCCGAAGGGCATCTTTCACGACCTGCGCAAGGAAAACCAGAAAAAGGACATCGGCCAGGTTAAAAAGGATGTGGAAGCAGAACAGCAGGAACGGCAGGCCGCCCGGGACTTCTTCTTTCCCATCGAACAGGAGTTCTACAACCAGCGGATCGCCCTGGAGATGGCCGAACGGAAAGTCCTGGCAGGCTTCAAGAGCGATACGGGGGCGCGTTATTTTGCCGAACAGTTCTGGGGGCTGGACGTCGAGGGCATCGCTAATGAACAGGTGATCTCCCTGCTTTACCTCCTGCCCTACGCCTTTTCGTATAAGGGCCGGCTGGAAGAATTGTCCACCTTGTTCTCTATCGTCCTGGATGACCCTGCCCGGTGGAGATGGGCTTACGGCAACCGCCGGGAAGCCAAAGAGAGCGAGGTGCTGCCGCTTGGAAACTCCTTTCTGGGAGAAAACCTGGTATTGGGAGAAACGTTTGAAGACGACATTCCGGGGCTGATCATGGTAGTCGGGCCGATGAGCCCCCGGCGGGCGGCCAGTTACCTGCCCGGGCGGGGGCAGTACAAGCTCGTCCGGATTCTGGAGCGGTTCTTCCTGCCCATTGAGGCCCGGCTGGACATTCAACTGGAGATAGAGCCGGAAGGCCGGCGGTTCGTTCCGGGCAACGGCCAGGAAAAAAGAGAACCTGTTTACAATAACATTTTAGGATATACCACTTTTATTTGACGATGATCCCGATCATAATTACATCCATCATACTCTTCGCCGGTTTGCTGTTTTCAGTGATCGGCCTGTTCATTGCCCAAAAGGAAGAACAGAAGTTTGAACGCAAAGGAGTTTTCTACTACGCGCTCATCAGTTTCCTGCTTTTCTTCCTGCTGGGGCTGCTCGGCCTGCTGAACGAAGAGGGGCCGCGCCGCGTGCTGCTCATCAGCCAGGCCACCGCCGGATTGTTCGGGATATTTCACGCCTGGTTCCTCTTTGCCAATTACGACTGGGCCGACCACGCCTCTTTCCTGCCGGAAACGCTGCTCACCGCCGCCATCACCTTTGCGGCGGGGCTTGGTTTCCTTTCCGGGCTCTGGGTATGGGCTTATGTTTTCGAATTTTACGATTACAGCCTGGCCCAGTACAAGGCGGCGCTCTGGCTGCCTGTGCCCTACCTCATCCTGCGCACTTACGATTTCATGCTGCAAATCCCGCAGCGGAAATTCATCGCCTGGCCATACCCGGAAACGCCGGCGCCCAGGATCAACCTGGACAGCGATAACGTGCGCTATATTTATCTGGACTTTTTCACCCGCTCGGAGCGCTACCCGGCAGGAAGGGTCGCCGGCCTGCGGTCGAGAATTCCCCTGGACGCCACCTTCAGCGCCTTTTTCCAGAACTTTGTGCAGGATTACAACGAAAAAAATGTGGATTACCCCATCGTCAACCTGCGAACCGATGAAGACGGCAACCCCATCGGATGGGCTTTCTACGCCAGCCGGACGAAAAGGGGCAGAAAATGGGCGCTGGACCCCAACGGCCACAGCGGCCAGCAGGTGCAGGAAGGAGACTTCGTCCAGGCCAGGCGGCTGCCGCTGGGGGAGGCCTTCCGCTCCCAACCGGCAGAACAACCCCGGAAAACCGGAAATAAACGGCAGGGTCCGGAAGACAGCGGGGACGAGATCATCATCATTGAAAAAAAATAAAGAATACTAACTTCACATAGCCATGAAAAAATTGCACATCAACTGGCAGGACGGAATGAAGGTGAACCAGGAGCATTTCCTGGGGATGGAGCATGCCATGCGCAATGAACTGTTGGAACATACCTCCTTCCGGTTGAATTCCTATAATTACGGGCTGACGCCCACCAAAGGGGCCGGGCCTTCCTGGGATCTTTTCTTCAAGCTGGACCAATCCAACGACATCGTGCTCAACCTCCTGGCCTGCCAGGCTATCACCCCCGGCGGGGCTTTTGTGGACATCTCCCCGGAACAACAGCACCTGGCAGAGTACCGGATCAGCCGGGGGCAGATCGTGGAGCGCCTGCAAAGCAGCCGGGACGAAGCCATCTACGTAGTCTTGAACCTGGATGTTTACAACAAAAAAGCCTACGGGGAAACCTTGCCCGGAGAACAATCGCCGCGCCAGCCCTTCACCGTCCCGACCGCCTACCTGACGATCGCCAACTACCCGGAGGTCTCCCATGCCTCCAGCAACGGAATCTCCCAGCTGATCGTCGGCCGGATCGTTCAGGCCAACAACCAGCTCCGCCTGGATGAAAACTACATTCCGCCCTGCGTTACGGTCCATGCCAGCTCCCGCCTGTCGGCGCAATTCGACGAGTGGGCCCGGGGGCTGGAGGGGCAGTTGTTCAACAACCTCAGAAAAACCCTGACCCGGATAGAGGAGGTGGAAAAAGAAGGAGACCATTCCATCACTTTCTCCGGCTCCGGCCGGAAAACATCCCTTTCGGGAGCGGTCCGTGCCCTGACCATCGCCCTGATGGAAGGGCTGGCGGAGATCGCCCCCCGGTTCCCCCTTTTGAAGGAACAGCCTTTCCTGTTCACCGTCGCGGCGCTGAAGGAGCTAGCCTGGAAAATGAACGTGCGGTACCTCTGCCTGAACACGTCCAACCAGAAAGACCTGGAAAATTATCTCTCCGAATCGGTGGGCGTCAAAAACCTGACGGAATTGCTGGATAAAACCATTGCGTTCCGATATGAACATGACCGAATCGACCTGGCTGTAGATGCTTGCCGGAGGTTCGTTGAATTTTTACATACCCTGTATGACGGTGACCGCGGCCTGCCCGTCCAAAACTTTAGCTGGAAAAAACCCGATATGCCCATCGAAATCATAGACAGCAGGGAAAGGCCGAAAACAACTCTTGATGACTAAAAGCGAAAGATATGGCAATAGGCAAAGTAAGCAATCAGGGATCCAGGATGGTGGCAATTTTTAAAGTGCTTGGGGTCTACCTCCTGACTTTGCTCCTGTTGATATGGATTTTCAGCTTTAATGTGCAAAGCGTCAACGAGCAGCCCGCCGACCCCATCAAAGCGGATTTCGAGGCCGTCAGGCAGGATACGGCCAACCTTAAACTCATGGTTGGCTACATCGACACCATCGCCGCCATCACCAGCCAGCTGATCAAACTGGACCACCAGGAACTGGCAGAACCCGGTTCGGCAGCTGCCGACATCGAGGAGCTGGACGCCATGCGCAAAAGGTTTTATGAGGAATTGGTCAACCTGAAAGAAGGCGAAAACCTGACGGCAGAAAAGAACAAACTGAAAAAAGTTTACGCCGTGCTGGTGCAGAACCGGATCAGGATCAGAGAACTCGACATCAAGATCAAAGCCACCCAGGACGACGCCGACAAAAGCCTCAACGACGCCCTCGAACAGGCGGAAAGCGACAGCGAGGGCGAAAGCGAACAACTGACTTCTGAATTGGAAAACACCGAGTCTTCCCTCCAGGAGGTTAAAGATGAACTGAAAGAGGCCAAGGATGATTTAAAAACCGCAAAAGCCAATTACGACAAACTGAAAGAAAAGAACGGAGCCATCCTGGCAAAGGTCAAAGAGATCCGGGGCCTGATCGAACAGGAGAAAACCAATTCTTCCTGGTTGTCATCCAATTGGAAAAAGGTCGTCGAAGTCGTCTACCCCAAGATCACCGCCCTGGAAAGCTTCGTCGAAGAATAGTTGTAACTATTTACCTATCCGGCCGAAAACGCCTGGCTTTGCCTCGGTCCTAAAGGATGGCCAGGCGTTTTCAGCCTTTGCTCCCTTCAGGGTTGGGGCAAACAAAGGCTGAAAACGCCGTCTCGAAGCCGACCTAAATAGTTGCGAATAGTTTGCAATTCCCCAAATTATCCCTACCTTTGCAGCCGCTAAAAAAAGCTCTTTGTTTATTAACCTTTAAATATGTCTGATCCATATGAAGAATTACGAAGTAACCTTCATCGTAGACCCTGTGCTGTCGGGGGAAGAGATCAAAGCGACAGCTCAGACATATGTCGAACACCTCAAATCAGAGGGGTGCAAAATCGTACATGTGGATGAAATGGGGTTGCGCCAGCTGGCCTACCCGATCAACCGGCGCACGTCGGGGGTTTACTACTGCGTGGAATTCGAAGCGCCCAACGGCAATTTCATCGAGCAGATGGAACTGGCCCTGCGCCGCGACGAACGCATCATGCGCTTCCTGACCGTCACCCTCGACAAGTACGGCGTGAAGTACAACGCCGATAAGCGCGCCGGCAAGATCGGCAAGGTGACCAGGAAGAAAAAAGCCGACGACAGCAAAAAAGACGACCGCCGGGGCGGGCGCCGGGACGACCGCCGCGACAACCGCGATAACCGCGATAACCGCGACCGCGACACCCGCCGGGAAAGGCCCGCCGCCAAGGCACCTGCCCAGGCAGCCCAGGCTGCGCCGGCCGCCAAAGCGCCTGCCGCCGCCGCCGAAGAAGAGGAGTAACCCCGCTGTTTATTGAACTTTAAATCCACAAGAAAATGGCTTCAAGAGACGATATAAAATTCTTAAGCAACCCCAAGATCGGGCAAAAGCGTAAAAAGTATTGCCGATTCCGCAAATTCGGCATCAAGTACATCGACTACAAAGACCCGGATTTCCTGATGCAGTTCGTCAACGAGCAGGGCAAAATCCTGCCCCGCCGCATTACCGGCAACTCGCTGAAGTACCAGCGCAAAGTGGCCACCGCCATTAAGCGCGCCCGCCACCTGGCCATGTTGCCTTACGTGGCCGACCTGCTGAAGTAAATTTCCTTAACCACCCTGCTTAAACTTTCAAAGATGGATATTATTCTGCTCGACGATGTAGATAAGGTAGGCGAAAAGCACGAGATCGTAACCGTCAAGCCGGGTTATGCCCGCAACTACCTCATCCCTCAGGGCCTGGCCCTCGTCGCCAACGATACCAACCGGGGCAAACTGGACGACATCAAGCGCAAGGAAGCGGAAGAACTGGCCGCCCGCAAAGCCGAATTCGAAGAGATCGCCGCCAAACTGGTCGGCCAGGTACTCCGGATCGGCGCCAAAGCCGGCACCAGCGGAAAGATCTTCGGCAGCGTTACCAATGTCCAGATCTCCGCCGCCCTCAAAGACCAGTTCGCAATCGAGGTGGACCGCCGCAAGATCAAACTGCCCGAAGAGATCAAAGTGCTGGGCGAATACAGCATCGACCTGGACCTCCACCCCGAGGTGCCCATCAAACTGACCTTCGAAGTAGTGGAAGAATAATTTCGTTCTCCCCAACTGAATAGAACGATCTACATCCGGCCGGTTGCTGCCTTAGGGAAGCAACCGGCTTTTTGATGTGTGATGTGTGATTTTTGATTTTGGGAAGCCCCGGACCGGCTGGTTCCCGGGCACATCACACCTCGTAAATCAAACATCGCGAATCGCAAATCGCAAATGGGCCAGTGCCTCGCGCACTAAATAAAGGGACAGTTATTTCACCGCCAGAAGCAACATGCCGATAATAGTTATTGGTTAATAACCAGCGCTTTACGTCGATGTCAGGCGCAATAACCAATAACTAAGAACTCCCCAGGAACTTCGTTCCTGACGCGCTAGCTCAAAGCCGCTCAAAGCTCCTCCACCAGCCACTCCGTCACCTTCTTTTCTGCTGTGGAAAAATTGACGCCGACCGCGATCTTCTGCTTGGGGGAATCCCTATAAGGGGTGAGATATCCTCTGTCTTTTATCTGCTGCCGGGCTTCTTCGGCTGTTTTGTCCAGCTTGAACTCGAAGGCGTAGATGTGATCCGCAGTATGCACAAGGGCGTCGCAACGGCCTTTGGAGGTGTGTACTTCCGATTGGATGTACGTTCCCAGCAGGGAGAACATGAGGTGGATCAGCGCATGGTAGAAATGCTCATTCTCCTTTTGCCATAGGTCGTATGGAATGCTGCTGAATGTTGAATTGATTGCCTCAATAGCACTTGCAATGTCGTTGGCCTCCAGCGCCTTTGTAATGGCAACTGCCGGCGCCAGGGCATTGCCGGAAAGGGTGTCGCGATATACATTCAGCAGATATTGCTGTAGTGAAAAGCGCACTTCTTCATTGGGGTACCTCAGGTGATAAACCCTAAAGCGTTCATCGTAAAAATCAATGGTGAGATAACCGGTTTGAAAGAGGACGGTGATCGGGTCCAGCCTTTTGAAATCAAATGCGGAGAGTTGGTGTTCCGAAGCTTCTATGTGTCCTATATCGTAGTAGCGATGTTTGCGCATTTCCTTTACCAGGAAGGTAGGCGTGCCGGTTTCGAACCAGAAATTTTGAAATCGTTTGCCAGAAAGGAAGCCGAGCAATGAAAATGGATTGTACACTTTGCTTTCTCCAGTCCAGGAGTAGCCGTTATACCAGCGTTTGACCTGATTGATAAGTTCGTCGAAAGTCAGGTTGTTTTTTTCGGCTGCCTGCTGCAACGGCTCTTCGAAGTAAGCTTCCAACTCCTCCTGGGTAATTCCCAAAAGCTTTTCTGTAAGGTCGGCAAGCGATATATTGTGGAGGTTGTTGAGATCTGAAAAAATGCTCACTTTGGAAAAAGCGGAAACGCCTGTGATGAAGACAAGCTCCAGATAAGGATCACTGTCTTTCAGGACAGAATAAAAACTCTTGAGTATTTCCCGGTTGGCTTCTGCTTTGGGCACATCTTCAAGGTAATCGATGATGGGCTTGTCGTATTCATCGATCAGCAGGACGGCTTTTCTTTCTTTGGCAGCTTTGATAATCAACTCCTTAAATTTCAGGTCGTATGAATCCTCCTGCAATTCTATGCCCAGGTCCGCCGCTGTTTCCGAAAGCATCTTGTGAATGGCCGGCTCCAGCCCAAGAGTCCGCACCCCCTGGCTGCTGAATTTCAGCCAGATCACCGGGTGTGTCTTTCCCCAATCCCAGTGATCTTCTACCCACAACCCCTCGAACAGCTGCCGGCTGCCGGAGTACAACTCGTTGATCGTCGACAACAAAAGGGATTTGCCGAAGCGGCGGGGCCGGGACAGAAAATAATAATTGCCGCTTTGAAGTAAACGATGGATTTGTTCGGTCTTATCTACATAGACGTAGCCGCCTTCGCGCAGCTTACCGAAATCCTGTATGCCGATGGGGTATTTCATGGTTTCAAAGATAAGTTTTTTTGAGTGCAAAGGCCAGACAACATTCTGGTAATGTAGCAATTCTGCTAACAAGGAATAAAACGTAACATAAATTTAACACTGCACAGTTGTCCGGCACTCGGAAATGAGCCATCTTAAATATGTCAAATTACCCTTGATAACACAACTACTCCCCAAACGCAACTCTTAAACCGATATATTATGTTGACATTGAAGCTTTTACCCTCCCTCCGGGCTACCCGTCTAACGTTGGACAGCCGGGTGGATCCCGTACAACGTACACCACCTAGGACTGCCGTTGGCCCCGTACAACGTACACAACCCCGGCAACTTTTGTCCAACGTTAGACGGATACCCTCCCTCCGATATTTTATTTTGCTTTCATTGCTAAGGGCTTGCGCAGAAATAAACGGTACAGAATAGAGGAAGTTATTTTGTGCGCTGGCAAGGCGCCAAACGTAGGCATAGCCGGAGCTACGGCGAGGCTTGGCAACGCCGCCAGCGTGCAAAAGAACGACTCTAAATGGAGTGTTTATTTTTGCGCAAGCCCTAAGCAGTGTACACTGGCTCCCGGCTCAGGTGCTGCTCAACGAAAACTTCGAAACCCTATCCTGTACGTAAGGCTGTGGAGGGGTTGGTGACATCGACATTGACAACCCCAATGCAAATTGCCTGAACAATTGGACGGTCTGGTTTGGTACGCCTAGTGTTAATAACAATGCTAACCTTCCGCCAATTCAAGGGAACAACTTCATGCAATTGAGATATGGTACGGACAACCCCTCTGATGACAACCTCGTTGGAGAGGGGGCTATTGCCGCTTGAGCGGAAATAAGTGAAGGGGACCAGGTATACGTTTCTTTTTATGCCTTTTATCAGGGCACCAACCTGGGAGGCGACGGCCTTGTAGAGTTGAGTGTACACCTTAGCAACAATATTGGAACAGTCAATAACCCTTTAGGAGACTGTCTGCAGACTATCCCTTCTCTTGCATTTGACCCCAATCAATTAGTTATAGATGTATCCCCTGATGCAGCAGGCAGCGGCTGGGTACAGTTTGGCATGCTGGTATGTGCTGATGATGATTATGGCCAGCTTCTTTTTTCCATCAATTCGCCAATGGGGTCAGATATGGATAATGGTGACAATGGCAGTTTTTACATCGACCTGGTAAATGTGCAGAACATCACCAACTCCTGTTGTTCACTAGCTGAAAGTTTTACCCTCGTGCCGGGAGGAACAGCCGATAACCTGATAGCTAATGGTTTTCTGGAGCCTGCAGCTACGTCTGCAAGTACTCCGCAGTTTTTATATATTACGGATGATATCGTTTTTGATAACGATGTGGCAACCTATACCTTCGCTACCGGATCTGAATTGGTTTTCGCACCCGGAGTGGAAATGGCCATTGAGGACGGCGCGAAGGTAGAAATACGCGGTTCTACGCTTTCTGGTTGTGAAGAGATGTGGAAAGGCGTAACCGTCAGGGCAGAGAGCCAGCTGGCTTTCTTTACCAACATCATCTCAGATGCCCAATACGCTATACAGATAGAGGATGACTGTACCATCGACATCATTGGCAACCAGTTTTACAACAATTACATCGGCATTTATAAACCTGCTATGGGCGCCAGTACTGCCATTAACCAACCTTTCCCGATTTACCTCAATTTCTTTGCAACGACAAGTAGTTTGTTGCCTCCTTTCGAGGGCCAATTCCCTGAACCTGGAGAGGTAGGCTTTGCCGGCGCCTTCGTTGAAGATTGCCGGTTCATCGAGTTTGGGCGGGAATCGGACCTGCTGGGCGCCACTGTGTTCAGCAACCTGAAAAATGGCATTTTGGCTTTTCAATCCGGCATAAAAGTACACAGGGCTCAAATCAGTTCATTGGATGGCGATTTCAATGCCACCACAATAGCAAACCCGCCCCTGGAGGGCTTAGGGGTAGCCATTTTTGATGGCAGGCTTACCATCGTCAACCGGTCTAGTTTTGATGGAATGGTTAGGGCTATCCATTTGGAAGGTACTTCAGTTGACAAGGGGACGCCGAGCATATTCCTTAAAGGGAATGAAGCAGGGAATATTGAGGACGGCATTGTTATTATCAACTCAGCCTTCGGCCCGATCAATATTCTGGACAACCAGTTCTTTTTTCATCAATATGGCATCCTTTTGCAAGATGCTTTTAGTACCTTCCAGTCCTATGTGATCAAAGACAATGAATTGGGAATGGTAGCGGAAGGCCCGGGTTATCCCATCAGAGCCGGTATCCGGGTTTCCAACAATCCTTTCGTGGCTGACAACCGGGAAAAGTCCATCTTAGACAATACCATCAATATACAGGATGAAAAAGGCTGTGGAAGCTGTGTTGCATTGGGGAGCTAAGCCAGCCCAAACCCTCGAAGTATTTAATATACAAGGGCAGCCACTTGCCCGGTATACTTTGGATCCGGAAGCCCGGCAATACCGTCTGCCCCTAAACCAATTCTCAAGCGGCATTTACCTACTGCGCCTTACCCTTGTCAATGGCAAAACCCTAACAGCGAGGCTGGTGAAATAAATTGATTTACTGTCAGGCCTTGCTGAAGCAATTTCGCTTCAGCAAGGCCTGCTTATTTTACAACTATGAAAAAATTTTACCATCTCATCTTTTTCCTGCACTTATCAATTCTATCTTTGGCTCAGTTGCACGACTATACCTGGGTTTTAGGATATGGTGGCGGCCCTGCTACTGCCGATAATGATACTTTTGGCTTGTCCATCTTGGATTTTACTGGGGAACAGCTTTTTATTAGTGACAATCAAGATGGAGAGTGTAATTTCAGAAGTAACAATGTTAGTTATAGTGATTCAAATGGAAAGTTAATTTTAACTTCAGACGGGCTAAATCTATATAATGGGGCATTTGAGGTTTTGAACAATGGCGCAAATTGGTTCTCTGGGTCATTGAGTGGAGGTTGGCGTTATCCACAATCAGGATTAGTTTTGCCAGCACCTAGTAATGAAAATTGGCATTATCTTCTAAACCTTGAAGTTGGATATGCTCAAATACCATCCCTTGAAATAATTGGAGAAGGTTTATTCCTTTCCATATTTGAAATCATTGACAATTCTGGATATGGAGAAATATTAATTCGTAAAGAATCTCTGCTTAAGGATACAATTGATGTTGGCAAGTTAAGCGCTTGCCGCCATGCGAATGGCCGAGACTGGTGGGTAATAATACCAGAGTGGGAAAGCAACCGATACCACCGTTACTTACTTACACCCTTTGGTGTGGATACAGTCGGCATTCAGGAAATCGGCGAGCCGGTGCCTTCTGGTTTGGGGCAGGCTCTTTTTTCGCCGGATGGCACTAAACATATACGCTATAATGGGATTAGTGATCAAGAAGGTGAGTATACTACTATTTATGATTTTGACCGCTGTACCGGAGAATTAAGCAACTTCCGGCAGTTTAACTATCCACAGGGCGGCCCTGCTGGAGGTGCTGCCTTTTCCAAAAACTCCAGGTACCTTTATACGACTTCTTCTATTTATATCTATCAGTACGACCTCTGGGCGGACGACATTGAGGCCAGCCGCACTCTTATTGCCGAATACGATGGCTACCTCAATTTCCTGCCTACTACCTTTTACCAGGCGCAACTTGGGCCGGACGGCAAGATCTACATTTGTGCTTCCAACGGCGTACGCAGCCTGCATGTCATCCACAACCCGGATGCCGCCTGCCCGGCCTGCGGGGTGGAGCAGCATGGCATCGCCCTGCCCACCTACAATGCCTTTTCCATCCCCAACCAGCCCAACTACCGCCTCGGCCCCATAGACGGCAGCCCCTGCGATACGCTGGGCATCGACAACATCCCCCTGGCGCGCTGGCGCTATAGCCAGGATACGCTGGCGCCGCTGCAGGTACAGTTCACCGACCTGTCCGACTATGAGCCGGCTGCCTGGTCCTGGGATTTTGGCGATGGCGCCGCCAGCGCCGAAGCCAACCCCCTGCACCCCTTCGAAGCCCCGGGCGCCTATGAGGTTTGCCTGACGGCCAGCAATGCCAATGGCAGCAGCACCCAGTGCAAGGAGCTGGTATTCAGCCCTCCGGCAGGTTCGGATGAGCCGTCGCTCAATGGGGAAGCCGTCCTTTTTCCCAACCCCTTTGATGCCCATCTCAGCCTCTCGCTGCCCCCCGGCTGGCTGCCCGTCCATGCCAGCTTACGGCTATTCAACCAGTTGGGGCAGCCGGCAGGGCAGTGGCGGCTGCATGCCGGGGTGAATACTTTTGAGGTGAGGCATCTGCCGGGCGGCGTGTATTTTTATGTGCTGGAAGAAGGAGGGAAAGTATGGCAGCAGGGGAAGGTGGTGCGGCGGTAAGGGCGGTTTTACCGCATATACTCCCAAGCCGTCTGATACTTCCCTTCCCTTTCACAGTAATCCAGGAAATCCCCGTAAAAGCCATCATTTCCAATGGTGGCGCTGTCGCCCACCACGACCAGTTTTTTCCGGGCCCGCGTCATCGCCACGTTCATGCGGCGGTAATCTTTGAGGAAGCCGATCTCGCCCTTGCCGTTGGAGCGCACCAGAGAGATGTAGACCACGTCGCGCTCCTGCCCCTGAAAGCCGTCGATGGTGTTGATCGACAGGGGCAACTCAGCCAGGACAGCATCTTCTTCGATCGCCTTCTGCATGAGCAGCACCTGCTCCCGGTAGGGGGAGATGAGGGCGATAGAAGGCAGGGGGCCGCCGTTGAAGGCCTCCCTGAGCAAATAGAGATGCTCCCGCAGGATGAAGAACTCCTCCGGGTTGTAGCGGCTTTTGTACTTCTCCTGCACCTTCTCCTCGAAACCGCAGCCGGCGGTGTCGATAAAGGACACCGGCGTGTCGTCGGTTATTTCCAGCCTGTGGTTTCGGACGCTATCCGCCGCTTTCAGTGCATTTTCGTAGAAGCGGCGGTTGGAAAAGTTCATGATCTGCTCGTTCATACGGTACTGCACGTTGAGCAGCCTGACTTCCGGGAGGCGCAGGAGCAGCTTTTCGATCAGCGTCACGTCGAGCCCCCGCTTCTGCGCTTCGCGGGACTGCACGGTGGGCGGCAACTGGAAGGGGTCGCCCGCCAGGATGACGCGGGAGGCGCGGGTGATGGGAATCCAGGTTGCCGGCTCCAGGGCCTGGGCGGCTTCGTCGATAACGACGGTGCGGAATTTCAGGCGGTCCAGCAGTTCATGCCCGGCGCCCACCAGGGTGGCGGTGATGACCTGGGAGGCAGCCAGGATCTGGTCGATCAGGCGGTCCTCCAACTGGCGGGCCCAGGCGGACAGCTCGTTGGCTTCCTGGTGGAGCTGCCGCCGCTCAGCACGCTCCTCGGGGCCGAAGCTGCGCTTGTAGCGCTGGGCCCGGCGCCGCGCCTCGGCAGCCTGTAGCTTGACCTTCTTGATGTTCCTGGCTTCGGGATGCTGGGAGAGCTTCATCTCCAGGGTATGGCTGATGATGCTCTCGTCCACCCGGGAGATGTTGCCGATGCGGGTCACCTCCAGGCCGGCGTCCGACAGGCGTTCGGTGAGCAGGTCGGCGGCGGTGTTGCTGGGGGCGGTGACGAGGATGGTGTTTTCGGTTTGGGCCAGCAGCCTGACGGCATGCACCAGGGTGGTCGTCTTGCCGGTACCCGGCGGGCCATGCACCACGGCGACATCCTGAGCGGCGAGGATGTGGTTGACTGCCTCGTTCTGGGAGGCGTTGAGTTCAGGAATTTCCACAGGGTTGTTTACCGGGGCGAAGCGCGGGGGCTGCTGCCCCATCAGGATGGCGCGCAGTTCTGCCAGGCGGCCCTTTTTGGCTTCCCGCACTTTCTTCAGCGCCTTTTCCATCTCCTGGTAGGTGGTCTCGTCGAAGAGCAGGTCGACGCCGATCAGGCCCAGCCCCAGCCAGTCGGGCAGGTCTTGGGCGTTGAGCACGACCTTCATCCGGTTCTTGTCGACAAACTGTATGACGCCGCTGCGCTCGGGATGCTGCACGGCAGGCTGGCGGGTGTACAGGTTAACTACCTTGCCCGGGCGGAAATGATGAGGATCGCCTTCCGCCGCATTGCGCTCCACGATGACAAAGGCGCGCTCGCCATACGTGTAGCCGCTCTTCGCTACCTGCAGGGGGTACCAGGTATAGCCCCTGGCCTTGCGCTCCTCCAGCGGCAGCCGCTGCACGATCTGTTTGAATTGCTCCAGATCCTCCTCCTTTTCCAGTTGCAGCAGCTCGGAGAGCTCCGCCAGTTCCTTCAGTGCTTCTGACATTTCATCTTTATTGGATACTATACCTAAAACCCGTTTGCTGCAAATCAGTTCAACATAACCCGATGGCCAAAATACCTTGATTCAAATCGAGATAAACAAATACAGTTGTACACCCAGGCAACGGCAAGCGTTCCCAGCCCATTTCCATCTATCTCCATGTATCTCCCATTTCGACCCATTTCCATGTATTTCCATCTATCTCCTCCACCCATTTCCATATATTTCCATGTATCTCCATGTATCTCCATGTATCTCCATGTATCTCCCCTTTCGACCCCTTTCAACCCATTTCCATCTATTTCCATCAGCCCCCACAACCAACTTCACCCGACCTTGCCGAGGGGCACAACCATCTCCCCTCCCTATCTGTATATTAAAATATGTTTCGAAGACCACCTCTGTCCAATACCGACGAAGAAAGAACGGACCTGCGGGAGCAGTTCGCCGCCCTCCGCAACCTGCCGCGTTTTTTCCGCCTCATCTGGCGGGCCAACAAATATATGGCCGTTGGCAATGTCGTGCTGCGCCTGCTCAAATCGGCAGTGCCGCTGATCACCCTCTACATCGGCAAGGAGATCATCGACGAGGTCATCGGCCTGATCAACGGGGAAGTCGCCAGCACGGGCTACCTCTGGCTCCTGGTGGGCCTGGAATTCGCCCTGGCCATCGTTTCCGACCTGCTCAACCGCGGCATCACCCTGCTCGACAGCCTGCTGGGCGACCTGTTTGCCAACAACACCTCGGTGGAACTCATCCGGCACGCCGCCCGCCTCGACCTCTACCAGTTCGAGGACGCCACCTTCTACGACAAGCTGGAGCGCGCCCGCCGGCAAACGACCGGGCGGACCATCCTCATGTCGAACGTGCTTTCCCAGGTGCAGGACATCATCACCGTCCTCTTCCTGGGCGCGGGCCTGGTCGCCTTCAACCCCTGGCTGATCCTCATCCTCATCGTTGCGGTCATCCCCTCCTTCCTGGGCGAGACCCACTTCAACCAGCGCACCTACTCCCTGACCCGCAACTGGACGCCGGAGCGGCGCGAACTCGACTACCTCCGCTACATCGGCGCCAGCGACCAGACCGCCAAGGAGGTCAAGATTTTCAACCTGGCCGACTTCATCGCCAAACGGTTTGCCTTCCTGTCCGACGAATACTACAAGGCCAACCGGAGTATCGCCGTCAAACGGGCAGCCTGGGGCAGCGTGCTCTCCGCCCTGGGCACCTTATCTTACTACGGCGCCTACGTTTTCATCATCTTCCAGGCCATCAGCGGGATCATCACTGTAGGAACGCTCACCTTCCTCGCCGGTTCCTTCGAGCGCATGCGGGGTTTGCTGCAGAGCATTATGAGCCGGTTTTCGCGGATAGCCGAGGGCGCCCTCTACCTGCAGGACCTGTTCGACTTTTTCGAAATCCAGCCGGCCATCGTTTCCCGCCAGGACAGCCTGCCCTTCCCCGAAAAAGTAAGGGCGGGCTTCACCTTCGAGAACGTCAGCTTTAAATACCCGAACAGCGAGCGCTGGGCCATCCGCAACCTGTCCTTCCACCTGCAGGCCGGCGAAAAGCTGGCCCTGGTGGGAGAGAACGGCGCCGGCAAGACCACCCTGGTCAAATTGCTGGCCCGCCTCTACGAACCCTCCGAAGGGCGTATCCTGATCGACGGGGTGGACATCCGGGACTACAACCTCCAGAGCCTGCGCGACAGTATCGGCATCATCTTCCAGGACTATATCCGCTTCCAGATGAAAGCCGGGGAGAACATCGCCATCGGCAACATCGAAGAAGTAGTCAACATGCCGCTGATCGAGAGCGCCGCCCACAAAAGCCTGGCGGATACTGTGGTCGACGAGCTGCCGGACCGGTACGAGCAGGTACTCGGCAAGCGCTTTGCCAAAGGCGTAGACCTCTCCGGCGGCCAGTGGCAGAAGATCGCCCTGGCGCGCGCCTATATGCGCGACGCCCAGCTGCTCATCCTCGACGAGCCCACCGCCGCCCTCGACGCCCGCGCCGAACACGAGGTCTTCCTCCGCTTTTCCGACCTCATCCAGGGCAAAACCGCCGTGCTCATCTCCCACCGCTTCTCCACCGTCCGCATGGCCGACCGCATCCTTTTCCTGGAGAACGGGCAATTGCTGGAGCTGGGCAGCCACGAAGAACTGGTGGCCATGGGCGGGAAATACGCGGAGTTGTTCCAGTTGCAGGCCCGGGGGTACGTGGACTGACCGGTGGCCGGCCCGAAATTTCCCTATCTTGATCTGAAATAATTGTTATCTGGCCACCGGTTCGGGAAATTCAGGCACCCAACCGAAAAACACCGATTGTTATTTACCGGATTATGCCCATATGCCGCAACCTATGTGTTCTACTGTGAAACTGCTAAGTAAGCGGACACAATCAGCGTAACAATATAACAATGAAGCCATATAACAATTGCCCCAGGAATAGAGCTGCCAAACTACGCTTTCGAAGCACCATTAGTTACAATAAATGTGTCCAACTACTTTATGTGTACCTATGTGGTTAAACCAACGGCCTGAACAGGCGCTAAAAACCATTCCATGAAAGCACTGCTCCCATACTTCGCCCTGCTGCTGCCCTTTATGGCGCTGGCCCAGCCCACGTTGCCGGACAGCCTCCGCCGCATCGTCATCCTGCAGCCTGCCGGCGAAACCGCCGACGGCCTGCCGGAAATGGCCGCCGTGCCGGATACCGCACAACTGCACCGAACCGCCATGCAGGCCATCGGCGGCACTTTCGCCCGGGAGATCATCGACCTCTATTTCCTGGCGCAGGTGTATCTTAAAAACAAGGGCAAACGGAAAGCCATAGAACCCGCCTACCTGGCCCTGACGCAAAACCAGGGCGGCTATGCCCGCTTCGGCTTCTACCTGCAGGGAGAAGGGCCAATGCCCCATACGCCTTATATCGATATCGTAGAAAACACCATTCAGGCGCCGATGGACAGGCTGATGTCCTTCACCCAGCTCTACCCACACGAGATGGGGCACGTGATCTACCGCCTGCTCAGCTCCGATTCCACCCGCGAGGAAAAGTCGCGCAGCGTGGATATGCACTACTTCCCGGTGATGACCGACTACGGCGTGGCTTTCAACGAAGGCTTTGCCGAGCACATCGAGAACGCCGCCCGCCTGTTCGAACCCAACGACAGCATCAAGGCAGGCATCTTTGCGGATATCCGGAAGGCGCAGGAGAAAAAGCCGCGCTACATCCGGGGCTTTGAGAACGACTTCCGCCAGCCCTTGCGCCTGGGCTATTACAAGGCCACGATGATACTATGGTACCAGCGCCTGGAGGACCTGCGCCGCTACGAACAGGGCATGGACGGCACCGTCCGATTCAAAAGCGAAAGCCTGGAGCAGGGAAGCATCGAGGATCGCCTCACCTTCCGCAACAGCGGGCTGGTGTTCACAACCGAGCCCCGCAACCGACCGCAGTTGCTGGCCACCGAGGGGGTGGTCAGCCATTTCTTCACCCGCCTGCTGGAGAGCAAACTGCCGACGGCCTACCGGGAACCCGAATTTTACCGGCCCTTCCTGTATGACACCACCCTTCAGGCAGGCAATCCACAAGAGCTGTTCCCGCCTCTGCAGAACCTCTTCCTCAAATACTTCGCCGTCCTGCACGAATTCGTCGCATTTGAGCACTCCGGAAGCGCCCAGGCCCTCGACTTCCTGGAGGGCTACTGCCGGGCTTTCCCGGAAGAGAAAGAGGCAATGGAGCAGGTATTTCAGAACGCCTTTTCCGAAAGCCACCGCTACCTGCCGCCCGAGGTTTGGCTTATGGCCAAGGGCCACGAACACCGCCTGCTGCTGCTCGACGCCTTCGGGGCGATCACTGTGCCGGTTTATACGTTCGACCTCAACCGGGCGGAACCCGAAGACCTGCTCACCCTGCCGGGCATGGACGAACAGGATGCCAAAAGCATCCTGAAACACCGCTGGAAGCACGGTTTCTTCCACAGCCTGGCCGATGCCGCCGCCGCAGAAGGGCTGTCCGCCGAAGGACAGGCAGCCCTGCGCGCCGCCGCTTTCGACCAGCCGTACTTCGACGCCCTGCCCGAACCGCAACTCGACATCACTGCCCTGCTCATCACGCCCGTAAAGCGCCTGCTGCTCCATGCCCTGCCCTACCTGGCGGCGATCTGGCTGCTGGTTTTTGTGTTATCCCGGGAGGAAAGGCCGCTTTCCTATAAGGCATTGGCCGGGCGGGCGGTGGGTTATGCCCTGTTGTGGCTGCTGTTTGTCACTGCCGGCCTGGGCACGCTGGTCGTGAGCAGCCGGCCGCTGACGTGGTTCCTGCCGTTCCTCGCCTTGACCTTGTTGCTGGCGGTTGTGATTTACCGAAAGAAGCCGGGAGCATTGCGGCGGAGTTTGGCGGCTATAGTGGCGATGGGATTGCTGGTGGGTTACAGCCTGGTATAGGGGCAGGGAGGGAAGCGCCGCCCGGGTGAAATTGCCGCAGGTGCTGTTGCTGGATTCGCCGGCAGTGCGCGCCACAGGGAGGAGAAGCATTAGCACACGCTGCCGGCAAATACGGCCTGGATTATCGGGCCTTCACTATCTTCCGGCTGGACAAGACGTTGTTCTCTTCGTCAATCACCTGGAAGAGATATACGCCGTCCGGGTAATCCAGCGAGAAGGAAGCTTCCGTCCGCAACCCCGAATTTTTGGCAACGTACAGGACCTTTCCCTCGCTGTCCATTATCCTGACGAAACAACTTTCAGGCAAAGGCGCCGAAAACAAGGCTGTAAAAGCGCCGCGGGTCGGGTTCGGGTAGATATTCAATGCGATGTCCTCACGTACATCCCTGACATTGCTGACCACGTTCGGAGAAAACTCCACGACCAGGCTTCCGTATATGGAAGCAATGCCGTTGCCGCCGGTTTCTACATAATTATGCGCGACGGCGTAGAATGTATGGGCACCGGGAGAAACATTGTAGACTCGGGTATGAGAAAAAGAATTGGCATTGAGGTCGTCGTCTACGGCTTCAACGCCAATGGCCCCGTCATTGCTGTTTGACTTAGTGCTTGTTTGGAAGTGGTGCTTTGGTAGCGAACCTGCCTGCTCGCCAGCGCTCGCTGGCAGGCAGGAATGGCCGATTGGGGGTTCTCACGAAGGCATTTTTGAGCCTCATAGCAGCGCTACGGGGCGAAAAAATGGCAAAGTGAGAGCCTGTCCCGTACCCGCAGGGTCGGGATTCCAAAATCCGCCATTTGCAGCCCAAATAGCCTGCCCCGCACACATAGTGTCGGGGACCACCTCTAAACAAGCACTTACTTGCGGGTATTCAGCCCTCCGAAAGCATCCTGACACATAAAGTCTGGTGGATGAATCTGTTAATTCCGGCGAACCGGCTCTTTCATAACCTTCCCATCTCATTTGGTTATTACAGCATCCGTTCCCGGGCGAACTGTCTGATGCCCGTCTCTTCCTTTAAAGTTAAGGCTCACATTTCGGTTAAAATTCGATCAGTTCTTTGACAAGACGGATGCAAGTAGGTATCGGGCCTCAGCCCAGCTAAGCTGACAATCTGTTGGTGGAGGCTGTTCAGCCCTGTGACATGGTATGATACAGAGCCATCATCGGCCGTTATGACAACCAAGCCTATGGCGCTAAATACCCTGAGCAACATAGCGGTATTGGGTTGATACACCTTCCTGCCCGGGTTCCCTGGTATCAAGTTGGTTAAGTAAGGCTGTTGCCGTACAGCCATATTTTCTCGAGTTTGATGTTGTATCAGGGCAACGAATTGTAAGGCGATAGTAGGAACCTAACCAAGCTCGATACGGTTGGGCTTGTGCAGCAGGATGGGCTCGAGGGCGGTACACTTATTAAGCAGGTTGTGAAACTGCTGCTCAATGCAAACTGCTGGCGGTAAATACGCAACAAATCGTAGGTACAGCATTTGCTCAGGAGCATTAGTGGCATACACGCACCAGCCTGCCCGGTTTTGAGCCTGTTGATAAGCCTCTTTATTGAGCGCGCAACTTACCTCAAAGTGCCCTTGGTACTGCGAGGCTCTATAATGTGTACTTCAAGCAAGCCTGAGCCTTGTGCTGTTGGAGCGCTTGGTCGACAATAGCCTGGCTTGCCCCACAGCGGTTATGCGCTTGCATACCGTTGGGGATAAAGCGTTCCTGGATCTGTATGATGGCTTGCTCGCAGCGCTGTTCGAGGCTGTAAGCTGCTTTTGCCGCATCTCTACGTTGCAAACAGCCAGGAGGCGGTGTTGCCAGCTCAAGCCTGTAACGGAATCCGATTTTGTTTGGCTGGGCAACTCGGCGCAAAATGCCTTGGGTTGGCTCTGCCCTTCGGGCAACTCGCCTTCTTCGTAGCGGTGGCCGTAGAAAGGAACCTGAAGCGCTTGGGTGTCCTCTATCCAACTGAGGGCTTCGTCCAGCTCAGCCAGGCTGAACTGTTTGAGGGCTAAAGGCGACAGGTAATAATTGCCGCTCTGAGCAATGAATGCCCAGTTGGGCAGGTTGCCCAATTTGCTGTCGCCTACATAGAGCATGCCCTTGCGCCTGAGCCCTTCTGTCCATGCCTTTTCTATAGCAGGGACATAAAGTTGGTCGTCGGCCCGGTTGCCGCGCGCAATCAACGTGCTTATGGGCATGGCTAAGGGGTCTAAGTTAACCATCATAGCCTTGAGGCTTACTAAATCCTCTCGCTTATTGGTTTGTTTATGACTTGCCGAAAAGCTCGTTAGCATCGCAGAAACTTTGAGCTTTTACGCTGTCCAGCCGAGCTACGCTTTGGCTTTCCAACTCATAGGCTTTTAGCAAACCTTGGTTATGGGCTAGTTGAAAACTTTCATAGCTCTGGTAATTGAAGCGTTCCAGCAAGATGCCTAGTCGGTCGTCGCTCAAATGCTTCGGCTTAAAATCGGGGCAATCAAGCAACCACTTAAGCACCTCGACTCTTTCGGATACAGGATTCTATGCCATATAAGTCATGCTTGCCCTCGCTGAGTACGTAAAGCAACAAGCCCATGGCTGTCTTGCCGTAGCCCGGCCCCTGCCAGGAGCCATGTACCGGAAAGTGTTCGTCTAGCAGACCGGGCATGCCGCTTTGGTTCAAAAAGCCTGATAGGAATGGGAGGTCTTCCAAGCGTTCCGTCGTTATTTGCATCCGTTTCTCCAAAGAACGTTTCCCTGACGGGAACTAATATTTTTTTAACCGAAATGTGAGTTAAGGGTTTACCGCCAAAGCTGCCAGTAATTTCCAAAAAAAAGGTAACTATTTAGCTTCCTGCGGAAGCGAATGAATAAGGCTGGCCGTCGAAGGCGGCCCTGAGTTCTTTGAAAACGTTGAGCCCATGTTTCTGGACAGTGGATATGAACCCTTGGATGCGCGCATACATGCGTGCGCCGTGGAGGGTGCGGAAGCACCCGGCCATTTTCTGCTTAGCCTTAGCGGGGCGCAGTTCGCGCTCGGCCTGGTTGTTGGTGAAGGGCACCTCGGTGTAGTAAGCAAAAGCCAGTACGGCTTGGCGATACTTTTCCAGGCGCTTGAACAGGTTGTAGCCTTTGGTGCCCTTGGGCCTTCCCCGTTGGTTGGGAGGTTTTTCGGGCGGAGGCTCTTCGGCTCGGGCCATGGCCAGCAACTCATCATAGCGGCGCTCGGCCCAGGGCCTCAGGCTGGCAGCTAAGGCTCCCCGCCCCTGGCCTGTAAAGTCATAAAGCAGCCAGAGGTAATTCAGAAAAGCCTTAGCCCATTTACTGCCTTGTTCTTCGAGGGCGGCTAAATCACGCACGATGTGCGAACCACAAGTGCCATGCCGGCATCGCTCGAAGGTGAAGTAGGCGCTAAGGCAATCATGGATGGCCCAGCCCCCAAAATGGGGCAAGATGGAATAAGCGCTTCGCAGGGCTTTTTGGCCGCGGCTCTTGTGCATGAACAGATAAGTGTACAACTCTGTGGTAGCGGTATGCTCCCAGTGTAACGAGCCCTCAACCCGGATGCCGGTTTCATCAAAATGCACTACGGCTTGCCTAGCAAGCTGCTGGCAAATCTCGGCCTCGGGCTGCTCCAAAACGGCGTAGGCTTTCTGGTTGGCTGAGTACAGCGTCGATTCGTTGATAGGCTGGCCGAACAGGTCCTTGAAGAGGCACTGTATCTTTTGGTAAGACAAGCAGCAGCGCACGCTAAGCAAAGTGGCAAAGGCTTTAACGCCGCTGCCATATTGTGCCGGCGCATTTACGCCTTGTGGGAATACGCCGCTAACTTCCTCATTACAGCAGGGGCATTTACAAACCCAGCGCTGATACTCGGTTACTTCCAACTTTGGCTCAGGCAAGTCGTATACCTGGCGGCGTTCCACTATCTGGCCTTCGGCTCCGTCAAGAGTTTGCCCACAGGAGCAAACCGTTGGGCGGCAGGGGACAGGTTTGTCCGGGCTGGCAGCCATTTTGAGGGTGCCTCCTTTATGCCCTTTCTTGCCGCCCTTTGCCCCGCCCTTCTTGCGAGGGATGGCTGGCTTCTTCTTGGGGCCGTCCGACGATGGGGGCTTATGGCTATTGTGGCTGTTGGCGTTGAGCCGGGCACGCAGCTCCTTGTTCTCCGACTCCAGGCGCCGGTTCTCCGCTTCCAAACGCCGCTTATCCGCCTCCAAAGCCAACACATTGGCCCGTAGCTGCCGGTTATCTGCTTCCAGGGCCTCGATACGGATGATTAGCCGGGCGGCTAATTCTTGAAAGGATGCTATGTCAGAAGGTATGTTCAGGCTCAACAGTTTTATCAACGAAATATACGAGGTTGCCAGATTATTTCTAGTAGCCCAAGCCAAAATTGCAGCGAGGCTACAATAGGGCTAAATCTCTGTTGCTGCGATGCTTGCCGGCCGCTAAACGGCCAGGCCAACACGAAGAACCCCGCGGCTTGCGCCACGGGCCACATATAACGCCGCTCTGCGGCCGGTTACCCCGACGGCGATGAGAATCGCCGCCGACAACCTAAATAGTTACGAAAAAAAAGACATTTTACAATAGCTGCTTAAAATTAAGTGGAAAATTCAGTTTGAACCTCCTCATTCCTGCTTTTTCAAATACTCCAGCACCGAATCATCATCCAGGCTTTCCGGCGCCGCCTCCCGGATGCCGAAGAAATCCAGGTAATCCGCCAGTGGCTCCAGGCCGATCTCCCGCCGCCGTTGATCCACACGTTCGGGGTCGGCGATGGGATAAGGTTTATATTCCCCTGTTTCCTTAATCTGAACCACCTGGGTGCCGTAGTATTGCTTTTCCCGCCGGTGGTAGGCCATCCGGTCGCGCAGGAAGGCCAGTTTAGCAGGCGGGGTTTCTCCCCGCAGGACGGAAGCCTCGATCACAGGCAGGTATTTCTCCTGCGTTTCCAGGGAGGCGTGCTGGACAACCAGCCAGAGGGTGCCGTTGGCCTCATCCCCTATTTTGTGCTCCCCCAGCCAGCCATACTCCGCCACTATGCCTTCCACCTGCGCCAGGTTGAGGCTGTCCTGCCGGCCCATCAGGCCGAAGAAGTAAGCCAGGCTGAGCGAATCTCCGCTGAACTTTTCCTTCGCACACCCCATGACCTGCCGCAGCGCCTGGTCCTCCCGGCGGATCTTTTCCAGCCGGCGCCTCGCAGTTCCGTACAACTGCTCCTTTTCTTCCACGATCTGAAGAATGCCGGCCCAGCGCTCATCCTCCCGCAAGCCGTCGAAATAGCGGCTGTTTTTCAGGTCATGCAGGGAGATCCAGCCCTCGCGCGCCAGTTTTTCCAGGTAGAACAAAGCCCTGTCCGCCTCTCCCGCTCCGATCCAGGCCTTGCAGGCGTCGCCGTAGTAGCCGCTCAGGGGGTAGCGGCCGTTCTTCAGTTCCAGGGCCTCGTCGTACAACCGGCCGGCTTCCCGGTATCGCTCCTGCGCGTAGGCGTCGTCCGCCCGGCCCATAACCTGGTGAAATGCCTTGCCGAAGGAAAGTTGGGCAATGGCGGCCGGGCCGCAGGTTATCAGAAATGGAAGGATCATCAGTATTCCAGTAATGTTCCTCTTCATGGCAGATTTCATTTATCATCAAAGCAATAGCCGGCATGGTGTTGTAAGGAATCCATGTTGAACCCAGGCGGCAACACTCCGATGTCCAGCAATTTTTCCGGCGTATCGAACAGGGGCCCGGCCGTAGCCCGTTGAGGGTTTCGCTTATTATTCAATACGCTTTCACTACGGTTCATTAAATACTATTTGATCACATTTTTTTTTCTGCAAAACCCCCAATCCCAGCTCATCCCGCCACTTATCCACCATCGCCGCATCCTCCAGCGGAAAAAGCTCATATTCCTCCTCCTCCCCCTCCACCCGCCGGTACTGCGTGCCATAGCGCTGGGGCAGCCCCTTCAGCACCTGCAGGCGGTCGTACATCGTAGCGTACCAGAGCCACTCGGCCTCGCCCTCCAGGCAGCGCTGCTTCAGCCGGGGCAGGTAGAAGGCCAAGGTAGCCGTATCCAGGTGGTGGTTGACGACCAGGAAGGCGGCCGTGGCAGCGCGCTCGCCAACTGCTGAGGAAACCGGCCATCCCTCTGCTTCGATGACACCTTGCATTCCGAGGAAATGAACCGAATCCGCCACAGCAATGGCCGCATCGCTCGCCGGAAAATCGACATCCCATTTGGTTGCCCCCTCGTCATAATCATGCAGATAAACGCCCAGGTTCTCGATGTAGTACTTCAGCGTCCGGTGGCGCTGGTCCTCCGCCCAGAGGGAATCGAGGAGGAAGGCCAGCTCCGGTTGGGCGTACCTGCCGTAGCTCTTTCGGACAGCCGCCTGCACCGCCGCCCAGCGTGGGCCGCTTTTGATGGAGTCCAGCCTGGGGTCGAACAACATCAGCAGTTTCTGCCGTTGGGGCGCCAGGTGCAGCCATACATTCAGCGTTTTGAACGCCTGCGCCGTATGGCCGGCCATTGTTTGCTCCAGCGTCTGCCGGTAGATCACCGCAGGCATGCTGAAATCGGCGTGGCGGATATCCACCCGGCGGTTGAGCTGTCGGCCGGCCCCGGTGGCGTTATCGGCAGCGGGTTGGCCGGCGCCGGCAGCGATGGAAACGAAGCGGAGCCGGGGAAGCTGATGCCGAACTTCCAGGTAGGCCAACACGCTCTCCACCCGGGCGCGGGAGAGGCTTTCGTGGTGGCTGCCGATGCTGTCGGTATGGCCAGAGATGGTAAAGGCGATACCGGGGTTTTCCTTTGCGCGCAGAGCGAAGGAGTTCAGAGCGGCGCGAGCCTCCACCGTCAGCACGCTGTCCCCACTTGCAAAATAACAGGTGGTGCCCGGGATATCGAAAACCAGGCCGCCCTCTTCCTCTTCTTTTTCTTTGCAGAAATGCAACGCCGCGGCAGGGCCCACCTCCGCCTCTCCGATCTCTCGCACGCCGATCTCGTCCACATAAAAATGCCGCGGTCCCCAAAAACGTATGATCAGAAACCAGCCGCCGCCGCGAAAGCGCCCACGACGACGTACTCCAGCGGGCAGAGCGGCTTCACCTGCCACTTCAGCTGATACCATTGATCGTAGATCACCGTATCCGCCAGGAATACCCGGCTGGCGATCAGGGCGCTCTGCGGGTTGCGGATCTTTTTCGGATAAAGGCTCAGTAGATGTGGCGGGCGAATTCCGGGTCGGTGTCGGTACTGCCCGGAGGGGATGTACAGCCAGAACGACAGCTCGTACACCCTGCCCATTTCCAGGGGTTGAGACAAGGTGGTTCCCAGGTAATCCGAGCAGCCTTTGGTAAGGTGCTGCCAGTCGGTGCAGCGCGGGGTGTATTCCAGTTGCATCGCGGCCTGGCCGCCGCCCGGGCAGCGGCGCTCCAGCAGGCACAGGCGGCGGCGGGGATCCTGCTCTTTGGTATAACCGGCATCGCAGAGGGTGGGGTTGGTATTGAGGTCGTCCCAGCCGTGGGTCAGCTTTTTGAAATCCTCCGATCCCTGGTAGCAAGTGTAGCACTGCAGGGGCTGGTGGGTTTCGAAGCCGCCGTTGGGGACGAGATTCTGGCTGTGGAGAGGCAGGGCAAAGCACAGAGCGATGCAGAGCTTGGCTATCGCCTGCATTTTCCTGACGAAAGGAAGGTGGCTGGGAGGTATCTTCATGAGCGCGGTTTTTTGTTTAATGCTCTTCCTGCCAAAAGGTTACAGTGTCGGAAGTTCAGGCTGGTGCAGGCAACTGCCGGACCCGGGAAAATGTTATCTTTGAAGCATGAAGTATCCGATCGGCATACAGGACTTTAAAAAGCTACGCGAAGACGGCTATGTCTATGTAGACAAAACCGAATACATTTTCCGCATCCTTAAAAGCGGAGATTATTATTTCCTTTCCCGCCCCCGCCGCTTCGGCAAGTCCCTACTTTTGTCTACAATTAAGGAACTGTATTCCGGCAGCCGCGAGCTGTTCGAAGGCCTGTGGATCGAAGATCAATGGGACTGGGAGCAAACCAACCCGGTGATCCACATCAAATTCGCCAGCTTCAAGTACAAGGACAACCCGCTTAAAGAAGCGATACACAAAGGGCTGGCGCCGGAAGCAGCGCGATTGGGCGTCGAACTGGCGGAAGGCGATTTCATCAACCCGTTGGAGTACCTCATCGTTAAGGCGCACCAAAAGTATGGGCGAAAAGTGGTGCTGCTCATCGACGAATACGACAAGCCCATCATCGACTATCTGGATGACGCCGAACAGGCAGAGCGCAACCGGGATACGCTCAAGTGGTTCTATTCCATCATCAAGGACAGCGACCCCCACTTGGAGTTGGTGTTCATCACCGGCGTCTCCGCTTTCAGCAAAGTGAGTATCTTTTCAGACCTCAATAACCTCTACAATATTTCCCTTACCGACCTGGCCGAGAACCTGTTAGGCATTACCCAGGAGGAACTGGAATCCACCTTCGAAGCCCCGATGCGGCAGGCCGCCGAAAAGAACAAGCTCTCTTTCGAAGAACTGCTGGAAAAAGTCAGGCGCTGGTACAATGGCTATTCCTGGACGGGGGAGAACAAACTGTACAATCCATTTTCCCTGCTCAGTTTCCTTTCCGGGAAACGCTTCCAGAATTTCTGGTTTGAGACCGGTACGCCTACTTTCCTGGTAAAGGAGATGAAACGGCAGGCCTACTACGATATCGGAGAAACGAGCGCCACGGCCAACGACCTCAATAATTTCGATCTCCAGCGGCTCCACCCCATCACGGTACTCTTCCAGACCGGCTACCTCACCATCACCCACTACGAGCCAGAAGACCTGCTCTATACCCTCGACTATCCCAACATAGAAGTCAAGCACTCCCTTCAGGAAATCCTGCTCAACGAATACCTCGACTACCCCCGTCAGGGTGCCCTGCCGCGCGTGGTAGACCTGCGCAATGCCCTGCGCCAAAAAGACCTGGACAGGGTGATCACCATTATCAACGCCGCCTTCTCCGAGATTCCCGGCGAACTCTGGAAAGGCAAAACAGAGCATTTCTACCACGCAGTTACCCACCTGATGTTTTCCCTGCTGGGCACCTATATCGATTCGGAAGCCCGCAGTGCTACAGGACGGTGCGACGCACGGGTACAAACTGAGAACTATATTTACGTCTTTGAATTTAAGTTGGATAAGAGCGCAGAGGAAGCGTTAGCGCAAATCAAAGAAAGAGGATACCTCGAACCTTTCGTCGATTCGCCGAAAGAGAAGATCGCCGTGGGCGTCAATTTCTCCAGCGAGGAACGCAAGGTGGTGGACTGGAAGGCCGAGACGGATCATGCGCAACAAAACCTGGCCGGGAAAAAACGGCCAACTTGAATTATTCTCATAAAGAAAAGCCCGCTTCTCTCCGGACAGCGAAGGAAGCGGGCTTTAGGCTACCCGTCTAAGGGCCTCGGCGTGAGCTCGGCCGAACGCTGGACAGCAGAAAGGGGAAAGCCGAGCGGAGTCGAGGCCGAGCGTGTGCAGGAGGCATGGAGTGTCCAACATCAGACGGGTAGCCGGGCTTTATTATTTGCCGGAAAACATCAGTCCAGCAAGATCAATTTATGTGATTCTACCGACTTTTCGGCAAATACCTGCAGGAGGTACGTGCCGGCAATGAAACCGCTCAAATCCAGTTCCGCCACACCGTAGGCATCCTTCCGTTCCATCAATACTTTTCCGGAGGCCAACTCGCTGATGCGGATGGATACGTCCGTTCCAAACGTTTGCGGGATGTCGATCCGTACCAGGCTCTCAGAAACAGAAGCCGGATTCGGATAAACCGAGCTGCCACTCAGATCGCCATTCACGCCGGTAGCAGCATTGATGAGGCATTCTTCCTGGTATTCGAAGGCGCCTATGTCGCGCTGCCCGCCAAATACCATTTCGCCGCGCTGGTCGGCGCTGTTGTCATCGGGCGCGCCCATGTCAATGGCCTGGCTGGGACATATTAACGCATGGGTCAGAGTAGGACCGCCGTTGTCGGCCAGCGGTGCCAGGTTGGGGTCGATGGCAGCGCCGGCAGTGCCCACGAGGTCGGTCATCTGGGCCGGAAAAACGCCGCTGTCATCTTCGCCAATGAGGTTGTATCCGTTAGAGGTTATCCCTCCATTGCTGTCCAGGTCCTGCCCGCCCCCCCCGGCTGAATTGCCTGCCACGATGGAGCTTTGGAACTCCGCAGAGATGCCTGCATCCATTTGGGTAAAACCGCCGCCGTTGGCCATGGCGCTGTTATTTGTCACCGTACAGCCTGTTACGGACAACGAACCGCTGTTGGCGATGCCGCCAGCGCTATTTACTGAGACATTGCCCGAGATGGTGCTGTAACTTACGGAAACCATCCCGCCGGCATCGTTGTGCAGGCCGGCGCCGTTGCCCAAGCCGTCCACTTCGTTGTTAGAGATGGTGGAAGCCATGATCTTGATCGTGCCGCCGGCGTTGAATACGCCCCCGCCGCCCTGGTCAGCTGCCGCGCCGCTGGCCGTGTTGCCGTCGATGGTTACGCCCGACACGGTCATCGTGCCCGCGCCGTTCCACAGGCCGCCGCCTTCCGCGCTGGCCGTGTTGCCGGTTACCATGCCGCCCGTAATCTCCATGTCGCCCGCGCCGGTGATGTGCACGCCTCCGCCGTTGCCCGGAGAGCCTCCGGTCGCGTTGTTTTCCAGGGTGACGTTCGTCAGCACCACTGTCGTGCCCGCGCCCGAGTTGTCTTCGATGCCGCCCCCGGCGCGCACCGCGCTGTTGCCCGAGATGGTGGTGTTGGAGACCATCAGCGTGGCCCCGGCGTCGTTCAGGATGCCGCCCCCGCTGCCCGACATGCCGTCGGCTGCGTTGTTGGAAATGACGGTGTTGCCGTCCACGATTAACGTGCCGCTCAGGTTGTAGATGCCCCCGCCGCCCTGGTCAGCTGCCGCGCCGCTGGCCGTGTTGCCGTCGATGGTTACGCCCGACACGGTCATCGTGCCCGCGCCGTTCCACAGGCCGCCGCCTTCCGCGCTGGCCGTGTTGCCGGTTACCATGCCGCCCGTAATCTCCATGTCGCCCGCGCCGGTGATGTGCACGCCTCCGCCGTTGCCCGGAGAGCCGCCGGTCGCGTTGTTTTCCAGGGCGACGTTCGTCAGCACCACTGTCGTGCCCGCGCCCGAGTTGTCTTCGATGCCGCCCCCGGCGCGCACCGCGCTGTTGCCCGAGATGGTGGTGTTGGAGACCATCAGCGTGGCCCCGGCGTCGTTCAGGATGCCGCCCCCGCTGCCCGACATGCCGTCGGCTGCGTTGTTGGAAATGACGGTGTTGCCGTCCACGATTAACGTGCCGCTCAGGTTGTAGATGCCCCCGCCGCCCTGGTCAGCTGCCGCGCCGCTGGCCGTGTTGCCGTCGATGGTTACGCCCGACACGGTCATCGTGCCCGCGCCGTTCCACAGGCCGCCGCCTTCCGCGCTGGCCGTGTTGCCGGTTACCATGCCGCCCGTAATCTCCATGTCGCCCGCGCCGGTGATGTGCACGCCTCCGCCGTTGCCCGGAGAGCCTCCGGTCGCGTTGTTTTCCAGGGTGACGTCCGTCAGCACCACTGTCGTGCCCGCGCCCGAGTTGTCTTCGATGCCGCCCCCGGCGCGCACCGCGCTGTTGCCCGAGATGGTGGTGTTGGAGACCATCAGCGTGGCCCCGGCGTCGTTCAGGATGCCGCCCCCGCTGCCCGACATGCCGTCGGCTGCGTTGTTGGAAATGACGGTGTTGCCGTCCACGATTAACGTGCCGCTCAGGTTGTAGATGCCCCCGCCGCCCTGGTCAGCTGCCGCGCCGCTGGCCGTGTTGCCGTCGATGGTTACGCCCGACACGGTCATCGTGCCCGCGCCGTTCCACAGGCCGCCGCCTTCCGCGCTGGCCGTGTTGCCGGTTACCATGCCGCCCGTAATCTCCATGTCGCCCGCGCCGGTGATGTGCACGCCTCCGCCGTTGCCCGGAGAGCCTCCGGTCGCGTTGTTTTCCAGGGTGACGTTGGCCAGCACCACCGTCGTGCCCGCGCCCGAGTTGTCTTCGATGCCGCCCCCGGCGCGCACCGCGTTGTTGCCCGAGATGGTGGTGTTGGAGACCATCAGCGTGGCCCCGGCGTCGTTCAGGATGCCGCCCCCGCTGCCCGACATGCCGTCGGCTGCGTTGTTGGAAATGACGGTGTTGCCGTCCACGATTAACGTGCCGCTCAGGTTGTAGATGCCCCCGCCGCCCTGGTCAGCTGCCGCGCCGCTGGCCGTGTTGCCGTCGATGGTTACGCCCGACACGGTCATCGTGCCCGCGCCGTTCCACAGGCCGCCGCCTTCCGCGCTGGCCGTGTTGCCGGTTACCATGCCGCCCGTAATCTCCATGTCGCCTGCGCCGGTGATGTGCACGCCCCCGCCGTTGCCCGGAGAGCCGCCGGTCGCGTTGTTTTCCAGGGTGACGTCCGTCAGCACCACTGTCGTGCCCGCGCCCGAGTTGTCTTCGATGCCGCCCCCGGCGCGCACGGAGGTGTTGCCCGAAATCGTCGAACTGGAGACGATAAGCGTACCGCCGGAGAGGTTGAGGATGCCGCCGCCGCTGCCGCTGGCGCCGGTAGCCGAGTTGTTGGCGATCAGCGTCCCGTTCAGTACCGTGAGCGTACCGCCGATGTTGACGATGCCACCGCCGCCCTGAGTAGCTGCGCTACCGCGGGCTTCGCTATCGGCAATGACGACATTGCTAAGTTCCAGGCTGGAGTTTTCGCTGCGGATGGCGCCACCGCTTTCCAGGGCCAGGCCATTGGCCAGCGTCATGCCGCTGATGGATACCACGCCGGCATCGGCAATATTAAAAATACGGCCCAGGTTGCCGCCGCTGACGATGGTAATACCTGGCCCGTTGCCCATTATGGTAATCGATTTGTCGATCATTATTTCTCCGAGAGCAAGCGTGAAGGGGATTCTGTCGGTAACGGCGTCAAAAGCGACAGTATCGCCGGGGTTAGCCGAGGCGACGGCCAGGCGGAGCGAGCCTGTGAGGTTGTCGCCGGTGATGGTTACCTGGATGGTTGTTGCATTAGCGCTCCAGCACCCGAAAAAGATGCTCAGCACAGCGAAAAAAATCGGCTTGAGGAAAGAATGGTTCATAAAGACTGGATTTAATTTAAAAAAGTGAGGTTTCATCCAGTTACGTAGATTCCGATCGGGCCGGATTGAAAATTTTCCGACTTTTTTATTTTAAGGCTGGGTTAACGCCTTGGGAAGGGGAGAATCCAACTCAAAAAAACTTTATCTTTGAGGACATGAAGTACCCCATCGGCATACAGGACTTTAGTGAGTTGCGCAAAGAGGGCTACGTTTATGTAGACAAGACAAAGCATATCCATCGCCTGCTCACTGCGGGAAAGTACTATTTCTTGTCCCGCCCCCGCCGTTTTGGCAAATCGCTGCTGCTCTCTACCGTAAAGGAACTATACTCCGGCAGCCGGGAGCTGTTCGAAGGCCTGTGGATCGAAGATCACTGGGACTGGGGGCATACCAACCCGGTGATCTGGATCAAATTCAGCAGCCAGGGAGTAAAGACCATGGGCCTGGAGGCTTCCCTGCACAAAATGCTGGGGGAAGCCGCCCAAAACCTGGGAATTGAATTACAGGAGTCTCATTACGATCAAAAGCTTAAAGAACTCATCGCCAAATCGGCAACCAGCCGCAAGGTTGTCCTCCTCATTGATGAATACGACAAACCCATTATCGACTATCTTGAGGATGTAGATCAGGCCGAGGATAACCGGGATGTGCTCAAAAACTTCTATTCGGTACTCAAAGACAGCGACCCTTATCTCGAACTCGTGTTCATCACCGGCGTCTCCGCCTTCAGCAAAGTAAGCATCTTTTCAGACCTTAACAACCTTGAAAATATTACCCTGAGCCCCTCCGCCTATACCCTATTAGGGATCACCCAGGAGGAACTGAGCCGCTCTTTCTCCCATCAACTGGCCAAAGTAGATGCTGAAAAAGTAAAAACCTGGTACAACGGCTACTCCTGGGGCAGCGAGGAAAAAGTATACAATCCCTTCTCCCTGTTGCGCTTCTTCAAAGACGGCGGCTCTTTCAAAAATTACTGGTTCGAAACGGGGACACCGACTTTTCTGGTGAAAGAAATGAAACGGCAGGCTTACTACAACATCGGGGAAACCAGCGCCACGGCCAACGACCTCAGCAACTTCGACCTGCGGCGGATCAACCCTATCACTGCCCTCTTCCAAACCGGCTACCTCACCATCACCCACTACGAACCCGAAGACCTGCTCTATACCCTCGATTATCCCAATGTAGAAGTCAAACACTCCCTTCAGGAAATTCTGCTCAACGAATACCTCGACTACCCCCGGCAGGGCGCCCTGCCGCGCGTGGTAGAACTGCGCAACGCCCTGCGCAAAAAAGATCTGAATAAGGCGATAACTATCATCAACGCGGCCTTTTCCGAGATTCCCGGTGAACTCTGGAAAGGCAAAACAGAGCACTTCTACCACGCGGTTACCCACCTCCTGTTCTCCCTGCTGGGCACCTACATCCGATCGCAGGTTAACACCTCCCGTGGCCGGTGTGACGCCGTTGTACAGACGGAAAGCCTCATTTATGCTTTCGAATTTAAACTGGACAAGTCCGCCGACGAGGCATTACAGCAGATCAGGGGAAAGGGGTACCTGGAACCCTATGCCGATTCACCGAAGGAGAAGATCGCCGTGGGCGTCAACTTCTCCAGTGAAGAACGAAAGATAACGGACTGGAGAGTCGAAGCCCTTGTGCCGCGATCATCCTGATCGCCCCTCACCGGTGGCCCCCGAAAAAGCCGATCCCAAAGCCAAAGAACAGGCGCGTGCCGTGCTTTTCCGCATAGGCCTTTTTCCTCAGGCTGTGCTCCACCGGGGGCAGGAAAAAAGCCCGCCGCAGCGCATTGGCAGCAGGGAAGGTGCGCGGGTCGACAGGCTCTTCCCAATCTATATACAGCGGCGTACTTTCCTTGTCCATGGGCTGGCACCGGTTCTCAAAGCGGTTGTGTCCATTTTTAGAAAGCTCCTTTTCGTACTCGTAGATAAAAGCCACGTCCTTGGGGTGCAGGTTGCCTTTTCGCATTTCCTCAAACAGCAACTCCCTGAGTTCTGAATACGAACATGGATAGTGATACAGGGAGATCAGCGTCACTTCACTGCTCAGCTGGCAATGATCCCGCTCGGGAGACAGGAAAGGGCCATCGATGCCGATGATGCGGCCGGCGGGGAAACCGCCCGCTTCGATATCCTGCCGGATGGCGGCAACGTTGGCCAGTACGGCCTGCTTGTACGACTCAAACGCTTTCGCTTTTTTAAAAGCCTGCTCCTCCCGGTAACGCTGGATGTAACGCTGCTTTTGCTCCAGGTTGATGCTGGCCATATAGGCCTTTCTACCGACTTCGTTCATCACCTCCAGCGTATCTTTCAGCCTTTGCCCTCCGACAAACTGGGCAAGGACGGGGATATCCATCAGGCAATCGAGCATCACGCCCGAGCGGAATGCCTTTTCTGTAAAATGAAGGAAAAGATCGAGGGCTCCCGTTTTCGCAGCGACCTGGGCAGCGATGGCCGCATCTTTGGCAAAGATAAAGGAGTAGGCGTCGAATACTTTCCGATACACTTCCAGGCTCAGCGCGTCCTCCCCATCCAGGAAATACCGTTCCGCCTGGTAGACGAACCGGTGATAGTCCAGGTAACCCGTGGTATCGATAGGGTAATAGAAGATAGAATCGGGAGCAATCGCAGAAAACGACAACAGTTTGCCGTTGTTTTGCCCGCAGGCACCGGAATGAAGCGTCAGCAGGAGAAGCAGTTGCAGGAGGTTCTTCATGAGCGCGTTTTTGGAGCATAATGAGGTGAGGAGACAAATGTTACAACATGCCAGCCTTGCGATCAGGGATGATCGCGGCACGAGTTGCTTTTCCCCCCTCCTTTCCCTATTTTGTACCCTCTTTACCCGCCCTGGGCACCCAACGAACAACGATCAACAGACAACCATTAACCAAATCACCATGGCAACCACCACCCACAGCTTGCAAGCCGAGATCGAAAAACACCTGAAGGCCGTCCAATCCGCCAGCCGCCGCCTCGTCCGCCTCAGCGATGCCGACATCGCCGACATCCTCAACCAACTGGCGGCCCTGACGATGGACAATGTCGATTTCCTCCTGGCAGAGAACAAGAAGGACCTCGAGCGCATGGACCCCGCCAATCCCAAGTACGACCGCCTGCTGCTCAACGAGGAGCGCCTGGTGGGCATCGCCGGCGACCTGCGCAAGGTGGCCGCCCTCCCCTCCCCCCTCCACCAGGTACTGGAGGAACGCGCCCTGCCCAACGGCCTGCAGCTCCGCCGCCTCACTGTGCCCCTGGGTGTCATCGGCATCATCTTCGAGTCGCGGCCCAACGTCACCTTCGACGTGTTCGCCCTCTGCCTCAAATCGGGCAACGCCTCGGTGCTCAAGGGCAGCCGCGACGCCCACTATTCCAACCTGGCTATCCTTCGCCTGATCCACCAGGTGCTGGAACCGCATAGCCTTCAGGACGCCTGCTACCTCGCCCCCAGCGAGCGCGAGGCCCTGCCCCACATCCTGGAAGCGGTGGGCTATATCGACGTGGCCATTCCCCGAGGCAGCCAGGGGCTGATCGACTTCGTACGGCAGCACGCCAAAATACCGGTCATCGAGACCGGGGCCGGCATCGTGCACACCTACTTCGACGAAAGCGGCGACCTGAAGAAAGCAGCGGCCATCGTGACCAACGCCAAGGCGCGCCGCGTCAGCGTCTGCAACGCGCTCGACTGCCTGCTCCTCCACCGCAACCGCCTGCCGGACTTGTTTAAGATCATGCAGCAACTGGGGCAAACCCACCGCTGCGAAGTGTTCGCCGATGAGGAGGCCTATAAAGCCCTGAAGTGCCACTATCCGGATGTTCTCCTGCATCACGCCACCGAAGATTCCTTCGGAACGGAATTCCTCTCTATGAAGATGTCTGTAAAAACGGTAGATGGCCTGGATGAAGCGCTGGAGCACATTGCCCGCTATAGCTCCAGGCACAGCGAGGCCGTAATAGCAGAAGACCCCGAGGTGGTGGACGCCTTCCTGAAGAACGTGGACGCCGCCGTCGTCTACGCCAATACCTCCACCGCTTTCACCGACGGCGCGCAGTTCGGCCTCGGGGCCGAGATCGGCATCAGCACGCAGAAACTGCACGCCCGCGGACCCATGGCCTTGCGCGAACTGACGAGCTACAAGTGGGTGGTGAAGGGGGATGGGCAGGTGAGAGGGTGATGGGGCTGATAAAAAGGCCCTCGGAGGCCCTGCCGAAGTCTATCCATCCGATATCGTGCAGAAATATCAACGTGAGATGGGCCAGGAAGCCGAAAATGCCCAGATAGAGGATCACCGCCTCGAAACGGTGGCGAAACCGCTGCCCAAAGAGGATGCCGAAGGATTTATCGACGAAGGATTTGAATTGTTGCATCATAGAAGTGCGGGTGTAGCTGCCAAAACAGGGAAGCAGCCATTTTGCCCTCCTACTTAATAGATTTTCCTCCGGGATTGTTCAGCAGCCCGGGAGAGCCGGGAAAAGCCCCGGCACACACAAATTCCTTCCGCTCGCTCTGCACGAGTGGGCGGGCGGTCAAGTGAAATGCCTGAATACAATGAAAATTGGTATCTATTTAGCAGCCCTCCGTTTTTTAGCCACGAAGACACAAAAACCTGCCGGCCGCTGGCACAGCAGGCGGGCACTAAGGGATTGCGCAATAATAAGTTACACAGAATAGACGAAGTTATTTTGTGTGCTGGCAAGGCGCCAAACGCAGGCATAGCAGCGCTACGGCGAGGCTTGGCAACGCCGCCAGCGCGCAAAAGAACGAGTATAAATGGGTAATTTATTGTTGCGCAATCCCTAAGATTGCACAAAGCCTTAGTGCGATCTTGGTGTCTTGGTGTCTTCGTGGCAAAGGCATCAGGCCCACCTAAATAGTTACGAAAATTGTTTAATTTCCACAATGCCGGACAGAAGACATGGAAAGAGAGCCGGGTTTATCCAATGATATTCGGCTTTGCCTTTCCCGGCAACCCAGCCAGGAATAACTGAAGGTAGCCCGTCCCAAAAAGAAGGCGTGGCCGGAGTCCCGGCCACGCCTTCTGAAGGTTGATATCAGCAAAAAATGTTCTCTCTCTTAATATCTGTTGATGTAACTTTCTTCTCTTGCCTGCCTTTGCATTCAGTTCCGGTTGGGTGCCACTTCCGATTTCCCAGTTCGGAATTCCGACTTCGATCTAATCATTTTCCAGGGCCGCCGCGCCGCCCACGATCTCGAGGATTTCGTTGGTGATGGCTTCCTGGCGCGCCTTGTTATAGGAGATGCGCAGGTCGCGGAGCAGCTCGTTGGCGTTTTCGGTAGCCTTGTCCATCGCAGTCATCCGGGCGCCGTGTTCGGAGGCGTGGGTGTCCAGCAGGCACTTCTGGAACTGCGTTTGCAGGATGGTAGGCACGAGGTATTGCAGCAGTTGAACTTTGCCGGGCTCGAAGATGTAATCGGCCAGCAGGTTGGCGCCTTCTTCCCGTTCGATCCTGGCCACCGGCAGGAATTGCTCGGTGACGGTGTACTGGGTGGCGGCGTTCTTGAACTTTCCGTAAGCGATGTCGACGGCGTCAAACGCCTGGCCCTCGAACGCGTCCAGCAGGATCTTAGCCACTTTGGAGATATTCCCGAAGCTGAGGTCGTGGAACAGGTTGACGTGGTTCTTGTCGATCCTGGCGTCGGGGTAGCGCTTGCGGAAATAATCGAAGCCCCGTTTCCCGATACACATAATGGTCAGGTTGCCGCTGGCATAGGCACCGGCGAACTTCGTCTCGATGGCGTGGGCCGCAGCCTTGCAAATGTTGGTATTAAAGGCGCCGCACAGCCCCCGGTCGGAGGTCATCACCACGAGGCAGGCATTTTTCAGCTCCCGCTCCTGGCCGAACACCGTTTCCGCGTCTCCTTCCAGATTGGAGAGGATGTTGCGCAGCATGCCGTTGAGCTTCTCCGAGTAGGGGCGCATGCTCAGGATGGCGTCCTGGGCGCGGCGCAGCTTCGCCGCCGAAACCATTTTCATAGCTTTGGTAATCTGCTGCGTGTTCTGAACCGACCGGATGCGTTCGCGTACCTCTTTTAAGTTGGCAGCCATTTATCAAAATTTTCGGTGCCGCAGACTTTATGCCGCGACAAATCTGAGAATGAATTTCTTTTCCTGGCAACTGTTTGGGTATTTCGGTTTTACGATATTGCGGCCCGGAGACTTTGCTCCCATAGAACCCTTTCCGGACCAGGCCAGGCGGCAGGCCCGCATTAGGCCAACCTCAATACCATAACACCGCAATACCTTAATACCTAAGCAGTTATTATTTCTGATACGGTTTGGACAGTTCCGTTGCCAGCGCTTCCAGCCGGTCCGTATCTTCTTTTTCCAGCTTGCCGGCTTTGAAGTTTTGAAGCACTTCGGGATGGCGCTGCTCCAGGGTATGGAGGAACACCTCTTCGAACTCCTTGACCTTGTTGACCGGCACGTAGCGCAGCCGGCCCTTGGTGCCCAGGTAGATGATAGCGACCTGTTTCTCCACAGACACCGGCGAGTACTGGGGCTGCTTGAGGATTTCCACGTTGCGCTTGCCCTTGTCGAGTACGGCCGTGGTGGCGGCGTCCAGGTCAGAGCCGAACTTGGAGAAGGCTTCCAGTTCGCGGTACTGTGCCTGGTCGAGCTTCAGCGTGCCGGCTACTTTCTTCATCGACTTGATCTGAGCGGCGCCCCCCACCCGGGATACCGAGATGCCCACGTTGATGGCGGGCCGGATGCCGGCGTTGAACAGGTTGGACTCCAGGAAAATCTGGCCGTCGGTGATGGAAATAACGTTGGTCGGGATATAGGCGGAAACGTCGCCGGCCTGGGTTTCGATGATCGGCAGGGCCGTCAGCGAACCGCCGCCTTTCACCAGCGGTTTGCCGTCTTTGCCCTTGGCAGTTTTCAGCACCTCGGGCAGGTCGTTCATCTGGCGGGCGATGTCGTCGTTCTCGATGATCTTGGCGGCGCGCTCCAGGAGGCGGCTGTGCAGGTAGAATACGTCGCCCGGATAAGCTTCGCGGCCCGGCGGGCGGCGCAGCAGCAGGGATACCTCGCGGTAGGCGACGGCCTGCTTCGACAAGTCGTCATAAATGATCAGCGCCGGGCGGCCCGTATCGCGGAAGTACTCGCCGATGGTGGCGCCGGCAAACGGCGCGTAGAACTGCAGCGGCGCCGGGTCGGAAGCGGAAGCCGAAACGATGATGGTGTAATCCATGGCGCCGTTGTCCTCCAGCGTCTTGGCCACATTGGCCACCGTCGACGCTTTCTGGCCGGAAGCGACATATATGCAGTAAACCGGCTCGCCTCTTTCGTAGAATTCGCGCTGGTTGATGATGGTGTCGATGGCGATGGCGGATTTGCCGGTCTGGCGGTCGCCGATGATGAGCTCGCGCTGGCCGCGGCCGATGGGGATCATGGCGTCGATGGCCTTGATACCGGTCTGCAGCGGTTCGTTCACCGGCTGTCGGTAGATAACGCCCGGCGCTTTGCGCTCCAGGGGAAGCTCGTAGGTCTCGCCCTCGATGTCGCCCTTGCCGTCGATCGGTTCGCCCAGCGGGTTGACGACCCGGCCGACGAAGCCTTCGCCGACGTTGATGGATGCGATGCGGCTGGTGCGGTGAACGCGGGAGCCTTCCCGGATGCCTTCGCCCGGGCCCATGAGCACCACGCCCACGTTGTCTTCCTCCAGGTTCAGCACGATGGCCTGCACTCCGGTCTCAAACTCCACCAGTTCGCCGGCCTGAGCGTTATTCAGTCCGTAAACGCGGGCGATGCCGTCGCCCACCTGAAGTACGGTCCCGTATTCTTCCAGTTCCGTCGTCGAGCTGAAACCGGAGAGTTGTTGCTTTAATATTGCTGATATCTCATCTGGTGTTACATCAACCATTTTTCAGAATTTTATCACTGCCTGTGCAGCGGTTTTTATAAGAGAACTTTCTTTGAATTTTTCCAAGACCATCCGCATTTAGCTGGATATGATCTTAGAAACGTAAAAATTTTCGCGAAACCCTTTTTTGAGCTGGTCCAGCTTATGCTTGACGCTGGCGTCGTAAATCTTGTCTTCAAACTCGACCACGAACCCGCCGATCAGGGAAGGGTCAACAGCGGCCGACAATTCCACCAGCTCATCAGTTTCTTCGCTGGCCTGAAGCTTGTCGTGAATAGCTTTCTCCAGCTCCTTGCCCAGCGGCGCAGCGGTGGTCAGCTTAACCATGGAAATATGCTTAACCTGCTTGTATTGCCGCATATATTCTACGGCGATTTCCGGCAAATAAGCCTCCCGCCCCTTGGTGATCAGGATATTGAGAAAAGCCATGAACAACTTGTCGACCTTTCCTTCGAAGATGAGCTTCACGATCTTCTTCTTTTTATCGGCATGGACAATAGGGCTCTTCAACAACAGATAAAGATCACGGTTCTTCGCCAGTTGCTGGAACTGCCTGACGTCTTCCGTAACCACTTCCAGATTTTTCTGGTCGATAGCCAGTTCGATGAGCGACTTGGCATACCGGGAAGCTATTCTGTGTACAGACATACTGTTTGGATATTGGATGGGAAAGAAAAGAGCCGTCAGCGGTTCCGGCCGGCATCTTCCCGCCTGATTTTCTAATTCAGTTTGATCTCGTCGACCAGCGACTTCACGAACTGCTCCTGCTCCTTGTCGCCTTTCAGCTGTTTGTGGAGTATCTTCTCGGCGATGTCGATGGAAATGAGGCCCAGCTGGTTCTTCAGGTCGACGATCATGGCCATGCGCTGGTTTTCGATGTCTTCCTTGGCGTCCGTGACGATCCGCCGGTACTCCTCCTTGGCCTGCTTGCGCGCCTCTTCGATAATGCTGTTCTTCGCTTCCTTGGCTTCCCGGAGGATAGCGACGCGTTCTTCCTGGGCTTTTTTGAGCAGTTCTTCATTCTCGGCCTTCAGGTTGGCCATTTCCTGGCGGGCCTTGCGGGCTTCATCCAGGGAGTTTTGGATATCCTGTTCGCGGCGCTTCAGCGCGTTCTGTATCGGCCCGAAAGCCATGCGGCCCAGCGTGAACCACACCAGGAGGAAGATGAGGCTCGTCCAGAAAATCAACCCCGGATCAGGCTTGATGACGGAAAAGTCGGCCAGAAACAATACTTCGGTCATGATGGTAAAATTGAAATATATCAGTCAATCAATCAATCATTCATTCATTCATTCATTCACTCATTCACTCATTCACTCATTCCCAAGAGGCAGGCAGGCAGCCAATCGCTGCCGCCTTTCTCTTTTTTGGTTTTCGCTTGCAGCGCGGATCAGCCGGCCAGCAGGCCAACGACGATCGCGAACAGGGCGGCGCCTTCCACAAGGGCCGCCGTCAGGATCATGTTGTTACGAATGTCGCCTACGGCTTCCGGCTGACGGGCGATGGCTTCCATCGCGCGGCTGCCGATCAGGCCGATGCCGACCCCGGCGCCCAGTGCTGCAATTCCAGCTCCAATTGCTCCCATTGTATGAGATATTTATGGTTGAAAAATAGAAATTCGGTATTCGGTATTCGGTTTTTCGGTGTTCGGCTTTGGCTACTCGAGCGAACCGCGAACTGCGAATCGCGAAAAGCCGCCATTCTAATGCGCCCCCTCGTGGTGATGCTCATGTTCTTCCACCGCCGCCCCGATATAGGAAGCGGAGAGGATGGCGAAGATGAACGCCTGCAACAGGGCCACCAGCAATTCGATCAGGTTCATGAAGGCCGTGAACAGCCCGCCGATGATGGCACCGCCGGCGGCGCCGCCGACGTTCTGCCCGTTGTTGCCAAACAGGAAGACCAGGCCGATGAGGCTGAGGATGATGATGTGCCCGGCGGAAATGTTCGCAAACAGACGGATCATAAGGGAGAACGGCTTGATGAACAAGCTCAGAACCTCTACCGGCGTCAGGATGATCTTCACCCAGGCAGGAATGCCCGGCATCCAGAAAATGTGCTCCCAGTAGTCCTTCTTGCCGTTGATGTTGGTCACGATAAAGGTGAACACGGCCAGCGTCAGGGTCACCGCCAGGTTGCCGGTGATGTTGGCGCCGCCCGGAAAGAAAGGCACCAGGCCCAGCAGGTTGATGAACATGATGAAGAAGAACAGGGTCATGATGAACGGCTGAAAGCGTTCGTAGTGCTTTTCGCCGATCATCGGCTTGGTCACCTCATCGCGGATGAACACAAAAAAGACCTCCATGAAGGACTGTACGCCGGAGGGTGCCTTGCCCTCGTTCTTTTTATATCCTCTGGCCACCGAGGTAAACAACCAGATCAGCAGCAGGGAGGCTATGATCATGCCAAATACATTCTTCGTGATCGAAAAATCATAAAAGGAAGTGATGCCGCCGCCCAGGAAGCCGCCGTCGACGGTGCTGGGCTTGTCCAGCTTGTAGAGTTCCCCTTCAAGGCAGGCGTAGTAGACGTCTTTCTCTTCCGCTTTGCCGTCTTTCTCCACCGTTTCTGTCCGGCGCAGGATGCCGTCGATGTGCACTTCGCCTTTGGGGAAGAAAGGGTCGGCGACCCGGTTTACCCGGCCGTGGTTGAGCACGTAACCGTCCACCGCTTTGTGGCCGTGGTCGAACATGCTGGACAGGCCTGTGGTCCAGCCATGATCAGGAGCGTAGAGGATAACCGGGAGCGGAAGGTGAACGCCTTTCCAGACGTGGAACTCGTTGGCGTCGGCGATGTGGTCCATCACCGTATTCACCGGGTTGTACTCCCCGTCCTCCTCGTGGCCGCCGCAGTAGCTGTGCGCCAGGTCGGAATCATGCCCGGCCTCCGGGCCGTGGCTGTCCTGTTCTTCGTGAGAAGCGTCGCCGCTGCTGTGCTCCTGACCATGGCCCTGAGCGGACAGCATGCCGGAGCTAAAAAAGAGGGCGAAAACGAGTATGGAGAGCTTTTTGAGATCCACTTTCACAATTCCTTGACTTTATAGGTATTCTTAAAATCGGTGCAAAAGTAGGCACTTTACCCCTATTAAAAAAACCTTCAACCTCTTTTTTTACGATGGATTGATCATTTTCGAGGGGTTGATAAACAGGCAGTTACGAAGGGGTAGTCAAGCCTTTTTGCGCCACGGTTATACAATCTACGGCAAACGGAAACTTTTGTTCCAGGAATGAGGACAAGAGCAAAATTTTAATCGGGAAAGGGTAAAAAACCAGGAAGGGACGGGGAGGGTGGACGGAGATGGGGGGGTGGGGCACCCGGACAGAAGCAGAGAAATGCCCGGAAATGCGAGACGGCTGTGTCGGTTGTCGGTTGGGGAACCCAATTGTTCCGGCGGCCCCAAGGCCAAACAAACAACAGGCAGGCAAAAACCAGGGAACCCATTTTCATCCCCCGTCGCTCTTCTCAAAATAGTGATACCCATTGGGGTTTTCCTCTTCTTGCGGCTGCTGGCCGCCCTCTTCCTTGCCGAAGAGCAGTTTGCTCCAGAACTGCTTGCGTTTTTCCCGGCGATCGTCGCGCCGTTGCAGGCGGTCCTGGTATTCACGCAGTCGCCGGACGTATTCCTCGTCCGTCTCGTAGGGGCGGCGGGGCGGCACGTTGACCACGCGGCCCTGCTCGTCGGTATAGGGTTGGTTGAGCAGGCGTTCGAGGAGGCTCCGTTCGTCGGAGAAGTAGAAGTAACCGTCCTGGAAGCCGGCCAGGATGGGCATCTCTTCCAGGTAGGGGGGGCAGGCCATCAGGGCCTGTATGGTGTCTGCCGGCTCGGCGAAGCGGGCATAGCGGATGTATTTGAAATCAGGGTCGCGGTAGACCCTGCGCATGAATTTGCCGAAGATGGGCATGGCGGAAGTAGAGCCCTGCCCCAGGCGCAAGGAGCGGAAGTGTACCTGCGGCATCTCCGCGCCCACCCACACGCCGGCCACCAGCCGGGGGTTGAAGCCGATGAACCAGCCATCCGACTGGTTCTGGGTGGTGCCGGTCTTGCCGGCCAGGTCGTTGTACAGGCCGAACTGGTAACGCAGCGCGCGGGCCGTGCCGCTGTCGACCACCGATTCCAGCATGCGGATCATCATGTCGGCGTGGGCTTCCGTCAGGACCGCCGGGAAGCGGCGGGGGTCCGGGCGTTCGAACCGGACGAGGGTATCCCCGTCGGCAGTCTCGATGCGGTCCAGGTAGTGCATTTCCGGGCGGACGCCCCGGTTGGCAAAAGTGCCGTACACCCGTACCATATCCGCCAGGGAGGCCTCTGCCGTGCCCAATGCGATGGAAGGCGTTTTCGGGACGTAGCCGTTGACGCCCATCGCCTCTGCCAGTTGCCGCACCGAGTCGATGCCGGTGCGCATCAGGATTTCCACCGTCACGGAATTGATGGATTTCGCCAGGGCGCCTTCCATGCTGTATACGCCGCCGTACTCCCCGTCGGAATTGCGGGGCGACCAGTTGTCGTACCGGGCATAGGTCACCTGCCGGTTGTAGGTGTACTCGCAGGGCAGCATGCCGCTCTGCAGGGCGGTGGCGTAAACGATGGGCTTAAAAGTGGAGCCTACCTGCCGGCGTGCCTGTATGACGTGGTCGTACTTGAAATACTGATGGTTGATGCCGCCGACCCAGGCTTTGACCAGGCCGGTAGCGGGGTCCATCGCCAGAAATCCGGTGTTGAGGATGGCGAGGTAGTACTTGATGGAATCCAGGGGCGACATTTCCCGCTCTTCTTCGCCGCCGTTCCAGCTGAAAACGGCCATGGGCACGGGCGTGGCGAAGATCTTTTCGATCTCTTCCTGCGGCAACCCCTTCGCTTTCAGCCACTGGTAGCGCTCCGACTGCTCGACGGCCCGCTCCAGGACGGAACTGCCTCCCCAGGGGCGGCCCTTCTTCCATTCTTTGTCGAAGGCTTCCTGCAGCCAGGCCATGTGTTCCTGAACAGCCTCTTCGGCGTACCGCTGCAGGCGGGCGTCGATCGTGGTGTAAATGCGCAGGCCGTCGGTGTAGAGGTTATAGGGCGTGCCGTCGGGCTTGGTGTAATCCTCCAGGATCTCCTCCACTTCCTGGCGCAAATGTTCGCGAAAGTAGGTGGCCAGCCCCTGGTTGTTGCCCTCCTTGTAGTATTTCACGTCCAGCGGGAGGGCCTTCAAAGAGTCGTACTCCGCCTCGGTGAGGTGGCCGTAGCGCTCCATCTGCTTCAGCACCACATTGCGCCGCTGAGTGGCGCGCTCGGGATGGCGCACCGGGCTGTAATAAGTAGTGGCCTTCAGCATGCCCACCAGTACGGCAGCCTCTTCTACGGCCAGGCCGCCGGGCGCTTTGTCGAAAAAACGCTGAGAGGCCACTTTGATGCCATAAATATTTTCGCTGAAAGAGACCGTGTTCAGATAGAGCCGCAGCAGTTCTTCTTTGGTGTACACCTTCTCCAGCCGCCGGGCGATGAACATCTCGCGGATCTTGTTGACCAGCATGCCCAGCATGAAATAATCCCGGCGGGGATACAGGTTCTTGGCCAGTTGCTGGCTCAGGGTGCTGCCGCCGCCCGAGGACTCGTCGGACAACAGTATGGATTTGAACAACACCCGAAGGCCGGCGCGCAGGTCGATGCCGCTGTGCTCAAAAAAGCGGGCGTCTTCCGTGGCCACCAGAGCATTGATGATGTTGGGCGATATTTCTTCCAGGTCGGCGTTGATGCGGTTTTCAATGTAATACTTTCCGAGCAGCACCCCGTCTTCAGAGTAGGCCTCCGAAGCGTTGTAGTTCTGGATATCGCGCAACTCCGGGTAACCGGGTAACGGCCCGAGAGCGCCGGTGTAGACCAGTATGGTAGTGATCAGCAAGGTGAGCATTCCCAACACAGCCGGGAGGCCGGCAACCAGGCCGGCAATCGATAACCGGGGGTAACGGGAATAGATGCTCCGCACTTTGTCCTCCAAAGGCTGAAGGCGCTGCCGGGCCTGTGCCCATATTTTTTGAAAAAACCGTGGTTCCTGTTGGCTCGTCATCTAAACTTCAGTTCTGAAATACAAAGACCCTTTTTAACGCCAGAGGGTTGCGGATTATTACAGTCCGCAAATTGTTTTATTGCCCGCAAAATTAAAACAAATTTATTCGAAAAACCAGGCTTCAGGATATTTTAACCATATTCCTAGTGCCGCCGGAACGAAGTTCCGGGGCAGTTACCGGTTGATTGTTGTTGGCCAGCTGTAACCCCTAAGCCGTTGATTGCCGACCAACCTGGCCCCGAGCCTGTCGAGGGGAACCATCAACCGCATTCCGCCCCCGGCGGGAAAACAACTGCCCCGTTATTTAGTGCCAACAGCACTAGTGTTTGGCCGCTGCAATACCCTAAACAGCCCTTTTGCCCGATCCGCCGGCCAGCCAGCATGCCGCCAAAAGAAAAAGCCGCCCCGGGACGCTCCCGGCAGGCGGCTTCTTCTTTAAAAAAAAACTGGTTTTTAGCGCTGAATGATGCGAACCACGTTGTTGTCCGACTGGGCGTCAATCAATACCGAGCTGCTGCTGTCGTACCCATCCTGCTCAACCGAAACGTCGTTGTCCCAGCTGCCGTTGAGGATGTCTACGCGGGAGAAGTGGCCCTCGCCGTCCTGCTCGACCAGCACCTCGTTGCTGCTGGAGCCGTAGCCGATGAAAATCTCAGACTCCTGATCCTGGCCCTGCTGGAAAACGTTGACCGTGTTCAGGTCGGAACCGTCGAAGATCTGTACTTCGGAGAAGTTGTCCTCGTCTTCCTGGTTGACGGAGACAAAGTTGTCCATGCCGCTTTCGATCAGGACGTAGGATTCGTTGTATTCGCCTTCCTGAGTAATGAACACCTCGTTGCCTTCCGAGAAATTAAAGATGTCGATCTCGGAATCGTTGCCTTCGCCGTCCTGTCCCACGTCTACGAGGTTTTCATCCGAATCATTGAAGATCGCAATTTCGGAGTCGTTGTCCCGGCCATCCTGGCTGACGTCCACCATGTTGTCGTCGGAGTCGCTGTAGATGTAAACTTCCGAATCGTTGTCTCTGCCTTCCTGGCCGATGTAGACGGTGTTGGCATCGGAAACATTGCTGATCTCAATTTCGGAACCGTTGTTGTCGCCGTCTTGTTCTACGCTCACGATATTTTCATCAGAACCGGTGTTGATGCTGACTTCGGAGTCGTTTTCCTCGCCATCCTGCTCTACATCTACCAGGTTGTCATCGGAATCGCTGTAAACCTCAACATCAGAATCGTTCTCGTCGCCGTCTTGCTCTACATCAACCATGTTGCGGTCGGAGTCGCCGTGAATGTCCACGTCAGAATTGTTGTCTTCGCCTTTCTGGGAAACGTAGACCTCGTTTTCGTCGGAGCCGCTGGTAATGTCTACTTCGGAGTACTGGCGGTCATCTTCCTGGCTGACAGAAACGTAGTTATCGCTGCCGCTTTCGATTTCCACCGAAGATTCGTTGTCGCTGCCGTCCTGTTCTACATATACGCCGTTGTCCTCGGAGAAGTTGGAAATGCCGACTTCGGAGTCGTTATCGTCGCCGTCCTGCTCTACATCAACGAGGTTGTCGTCGGAGTCATTGGTGATCTCGGCGTCAGAGTCGTTGTCATCTCCATCCTGGCTGATATCCACCATGTTGTCGTCGGAGTCGCCGTAGATGTCGACATCCGAGCGGTTGCTGCCGCCGTCCTGGCCGACATTCACGATGTTGGCGTCGGAGGAGTTGCTCACCTCTACATCGGATTCGTTGCCTTCTCCGTCCTGGCCCACAGTAACCAGGTTGTTGTCGGAACCGTCGGCGACGGATACCTTGGAATCGTTGTTTTCGCCGTCCTGCTCTACCCAGACCGAGTTGCTGGAAGATTCATCGTAAATGTCAATTTCCGAATCGTGGTCTTCGCCATCCTGGTTTACATCGGCCAGGTTGTCGTCCGACTCCTCCCGGATAGATACTTCGCTTTCCAGGTTTTCACCTTTCTGCTTGATGTTCACTTCGTTGCCATCCGAATCGTCGAGGATCTCTACCTGAGAGATGTTCAGCTCGTCGTCCGTTTGTGCTTGCTTGACGGATACGCTGTTGCCGTCGCTGTTTTCGGAGACCGTGATGGCCGACTTGTTCTCCGACTGGGCCATTGCGGCGCTCATGACGAAGAGCGCTGCTGCGAAGAGTAAAATGATTTTTTTCATGTCCGAATTAAATAATGAAGGATTATAAAATGTTATTTGCTCATCTTTCACGCTACATGGGATCCTGATGGCCTATGTGCGCAAATGTTGTATACGCATAAAGGACTGAAGGGTCTTTTTTTATGCCTTACATATTCCGGGCAAATGCCCGGCAGGGTAATCTGTTATATGAATAGTCCTCTTTGAAAAGCTCTTTCGGAAACACAAAAAACGGAGGGATGTGGATCGTACGCGGGAGGTAAATTCCTGGATTTCAGTTCACTGCCTGCATCTGGTTATTGGGGGAGCGGAAGGAAAGGGGGCCGGAAACGGCCCTTTCCTTCGCCGGTTATTACACGGTTGACTTACTTCTGAGTAACGTCAATGGTATTGTACTCGGAACCATAGGATACTTCAACGTCGCTGGTGCTGTAGTCGCCGTCCTGCTCTACCAGGATGGTATTGAAGTCAGATGTGCTGTAGATCAACACGTCCGACTCATGGTCTTCGCCGTCCTGGTTGATGTCTACGAAGTTGCCGTCGGAGCCGTCGCCGATCTCAACCTCGGATTCCAGGCCGTCGCCATCCTGGTCGACTAAAACGGTGTTGCCGCTGTCGAATCCTGAGCCGTCGTAAATAGAAACGGAAGAGCTGTTATTGTCGCCATCCTGGTCGACATCGACGTAGTTGTTGTCGCTGTAATCGGAAATATCTACGTCCGACTCGTTGTCTTCACCGTCCTGCTCTACATAAACATCGTTATTCCAGCTGTTGAAGATGTCGACATCGGACTCCTGGTCTTCGTCGTTCTGGTCAATCCTTACGTAGTTGTCGTCGGAGTTGGCATCGATATCCACGTCGCTGTCCTGGTTTTCTCCTTCCTGGTTGACGCGAACGATGTTATCGTCCGACTCGGCAGTAATGGAGACGCTGGAGACGTTCAGTTCGTCGCCGTTGATGTCCTGCTTGACGTAGACTTCGTTGCCGTCACTGTCTCCGGAGACCGTAACGGCGGACTTGTTCTCCGTTTGGGCCATTGTGGCACCGACTACAAAAAAAAGTGCTGCGAGAAATAATACAAGTTTCTTCATGATCAAAAAAAAGGTTTTTGATTATAAAATGTGAGATAGTTGGCATGTATAGCGGCACTTCCGCCGCCGCCGCAATGGAAGCCGGCGAAAATGCAACAGGCTTCCGCACGGGCTTTTCCAGTGGGAAGCTTTCGGGAAGGCACCGCCCGGCATACTGGAACCAGGATGCGCCTGTCTAATTTTTTCAACAATGGTATGTACGCTCCTCTTATATATTGATTGGGAACACCTTTTCAGGATACGGAGATGTGAAGCCTTCAGAGGGGGGCTTTTCTTCAACCTCTACGCTGGCAAAGATAGAAAGCCTTGATTTCAATATCCTGCCAATCCGCCCGGATATGCTGCCAAAATAACTGGCCCGGGCAAAATATCCTACACAAGGTTTACGGCCTGAAGGGACAAAAGATTCAAAAAGCGCCGTTTTTTTTGGGAAGCCTCTTTGCTCAAAGCGCGTGTCGTTCGGGTATAAATCAGTACAGGGACAAATATAAATAAATTATAATTCACAATCCTGCCAATCGGACCGGATATGCTGCCAAAATGGGGAAAGGGGGGGGGGGAGGGGGGAGGGGGGGGGGGAGATGGGGAGATAGGGAGGGGAGATGGGGAGATGGGGGGGAGATGGGGGAGAGGGGGGGAGGGGAGATGGGGAGATGGGGAGATGGGGGAGATGGGGGAGATGGGGAGGGGAGATGGGGGGAGATGGGGAGATGGGGAGATGGGGAGATGGGGGGGGAGGGGAGAAGGAAAAAGCCGCCCCGGGACAGGCAGTTCCGGCAGGCGGCTTTTTGTTATACACCATTCTTATCGCAGGATAGAAACGTCGCCCCGGTAGACCAGGGTGATGTTATCCAGGAATTCCACCTCGATAACATAGACGTAGACGTCGGGCTTCATATCCTCATCTTTGAAGCGCCCGTCCCACAGGGGCAGGCCGCCGATACAGTACAGGCCGTTGCTCACGTCCTGCCCTTCGCCCTGGTAGACCAGGTCTCCCCAGCGGTTGAAGATATTGACGGAAGCGATGTTGGCTACGCCCACGCAGGGGAAGACGCGGAATTCGTCGTTGACCCCGTCGCCGTTGGGCGAGAAAACATTGGGGATGTAAATATTGCGGTTGGCGTCCAGTTCTACAAAAACGCTGCCCATGCCTTCACAGCCGTTGACGTCCACCACCGTCAGTTCGTAATCGAGGGATTCCAGCGGGCGGACGAAGGGATTGCGGACGGTGGGGTCGGACAGATAGTCGGCCGGCGACCAGATGAAGGAGTCCACCTGCGTCGACAGGGGGGTGATGATGGGCTGCAGCTGCCGGGTAGTATCCCCCAGTTCCACCACGAAGGGATCCTCGGGGAAAGTGACCAGGATTTCCTCCGGCTGGTCGATATCCACCTGGAAAAGGGCGGAACAGCCATTAAGGTCGAAAATCTCCACGTCGTGGGCCCCGTCGCCGAAGATATCGGCCGCTACATTGATCGGCAACAGGATGCCGTTGCCGTCGACCATATACTGGTAATCGGCCGGCTCGGCGCCGGCCCCGCCAAAGACGGTGTCGATATTGACCTTGGTCGTCGAATTGAAACAGGGCGGGTCAGCCGGGTCCGGGATGACAGCCATGATCTCCGTCGGTTCCATCAGGGTATAGGTCAGGGAATCCTGGCAGCCCTCCAGGTCGGTGATGGTCACGCTGTAGGTGCCGGCGGGCAGGTTGGTCGCCACGCCAAGAGAAGAGGAGGCTGACCCGGCCGGAACATTGGAGGACCAGGTGTAGGGGTTCTGCCCTACCTCGTTGACGGTCGTGTCATCGAAATTATAGGTGACCACCAATACGCCGTCCTCCTCGCCGAAGCAGGACACGTCCTCCGTTTCATCGGTATTGACGGAAAGCACCAGAGGGTTCGGCTCGGTCACTATGGCGCTCAGCCGATCCTCGCAGTTGTTGGCGTCCGTCACGATGACGTTATAGGATCCCGCCGTCAGGCCGCTGATGGTGGCCGTCGTTTCGCCGGTCTCTTCCCAGAAGTAGGTATAGCCCGGGGTACCTCCGGAGACGGTGATGGTGATCTGGCCGTCCTCCAGGCCATTGCAGCTCACATTGGAGATCGACGAGGAGGGCCTGATTTCCGGCGGGCTGGGGATCATGACCGTATCTTCGGAAGAACAACTGTTGGCGTCGGAAACGACAAGGGCCTGCGGGCCCCGGCAAAGCCCGGTGGCCGTGGAGGACATCACGTCCACGTCCACTTCCCCGGAAGCCCAGGAGAAGCGGAACAAGCCCGGCGTGCCGTCGCTGTATACGGCAGAAGCCATCGCTCCGCCGTCACAGACGCCTTCGAAGCAGCTTACGCCGGTGATGTCGCTGAATGTCACGTCTATGGTGGGCGGGTCGACGACGGTGCCCACGCCGGCAGCCGGGGTACAGCCGTTGGCGTCGATAACCGTCACCGGATAATCGCCGGCCGACAGGCCAGGGAAGACGCTGTTGGAAGTAGTATCGGTAGAATTGCCCAGTACATACCGGTACGGCAGGGTGCCGCCGCTGGCATAAACGAAGAGGATGCCGTTGTCATCGCCCGGGCAGTTGGGCGACTCGCCGACGATACTGTCTATCATTATCGGTGCCGGCGCGACGACCAGGGCGGTGTCGACCGTAAAGCAGCCATCGGTGGCTGTAATGGTCACGGAATACGTGCCCGGCGACAGGTTGGTGATGGTTTGGCCGGTGGCGTTGTTGCTCCAGTTGTAGCTCTGGATAGGAGCGCCGCCGGGCGTAGCCAGGACCGACAGGGATCCGTTGGTGTCGTCGGAGCAATCCAGGGTGTCGTCGTTCAGCTGGGTGACCTGCGGCGGAGTCGGCGCGGTGATGTTGAAAGTCTGGCTGGCCATGCAGTTGTTGGCGTCCGTCACGTCGACCGTATACATGCCGGCGGAGAGGCTGGTGGCGGTAGAGTCCGCCTGGCCGCCCGTCCAGCTGTAGGTGTACGGGTAAGTACCTCCGGTGACGCTAATGGTAATGAAGCCGTCGCCGCCGCCATTGTCGCAGGTCTCGTTGCCCAGGGCTTCCTCCTGGATAAGCAGGGGGGCCGGTTCGGTGATGGTAAAGGTGTCGGAAACGAAGCAGCCGGCAGAGTCAGCATCCGCTGCGACCACCACGTACTGTCCCGGCCCCAGGCTGGCAATCTGAGCGCCGGTGAAGGTTTGACCGGGAGGAATGGTGCTCCAGTTGTACGTAAAAGGTTCGATAGGTGCCTGGCCGGTGGCGGTGCCGTTAACCTCGATGCTGCCGTCGCCGGCGCCGTTGCAGCTGACATTCTCCAGGCTGATCAGGTTGACCAGCAGGATCTTGGCGGCAGATACCGTATAGTCCTGTTGGATCACGCAGTTGTTGTCGTCCGTCACCGTCACGGTATAGGTGCCCGGATCCAGGTTGCTGACCTGGGAGGTGTTGGCGGTGATCGTGCCCAGGCCCCCGCTCCAGGCGTAGGTGTAGTTGCCGTTGGCGGTGGTGCCCCCGGAAGCCCCGACCAGTATGGCGCCGTCCATAGCGCCGCTGCAGGTGGCGTCGGTAATGAAGGTGTTGTTGGCCAGGATCTGGAGCGGCCCCGGCTGCGACAAGCTGCCCGAGTCCACCTCCTGGCAGCCGCTGGCGTCCGTCACGGTGACGGTATGGGTGCTGGAGGGGATATTCGCCAGCACCTGCCCGGTTTGCCCCGGCACGTCCCACTGGAAAGTAAAGATGCTTCCGGGATTGGGTACGGCCACGCCGTTGATCGTCACGTTGGCCGTAAGGGCACCGTCCATATCTCCAAAACAGGTCGGGCTTTGCAATTCTGCCACGTTGACCGCAAATTCGGGCCCCTGGAGGACTTCGACAAAGACGGTATCCACATTCGCCGGCATATCCGAATCGGTAACGATGATGCGGTATTCGCCGGCCAGGCGGCCGCCCACGGTAGAAGAGCCGCCCGAATTGGTTATGGTGATGGGCCCGTTTTCCGGGCCGGTGGGCGGGAAGGTATTCCAGGTAAAGTTGTAGGGCCCCACACCGCCGATAACCGTAACGGTAAAGGAACCGTCGGAAAGGCCATTGCAGCTTACGCTGTCCTGGCTGGTTTGCACCAACAAGGAAGAGCCGGTGACGCTCACCATGCCAGGCGAAGTTTCGAAGGGATACTGGAATGGAGTATTATTGACGCTGCCAACCTGGATATCCAGAGGCATGTCGGAAAAGCCGATAGGGCTGCTCTGCCCCAGGGCGCCAGTTATTTCGAAGCAAGCTTCAAAAAGCACCGAACCATCGGGCAGGCTGTTGTTTCCGAAGAGCAAATCTGCCCAGCCAAAAGTGAGTTGCCCCTGGTCCGTCAAGTTGGGGGTAGTGCCAAATGCGCTGCCATCCAAACCAGGCAGCATACTGTTCAGGTTGCTCACTTCCACAAAGTCCAAAACGGCAGGATCCCAGATAAGGGTAAACTGTGCATTGGTCACATCCACCAGGTTATCCACCCGGATTTCCACACAGACGGTATCGCCCGGAGCGCCATTGGCCGCCCCGGCGCTGAAGATCACGGGCATCACGATGGTATCGACACCGGCGCAGCTCTTGCCATCCTCTATAACGACCTCATACTCCCCGGGGCGCGGCAGGGTATACTGCACGGTATCGCCATGGCCGGGGTTGGGCGTCAGCACTGTCCCCGCCAGGATGTCGCCGCCGAGGTGGCTGATCGTGATGGGGCCATACGTGGTGCCGGGCTCGAACTCCGGCAGGCCGTTTTCTACAGAGAAGGCACCCTGCAGCCCCGGGCCGGTGTCGGGGAAAGTTTCCGTAACTTCAATGGCTTCCAGGTAGACGACGGAGAAGGCTTCGCCTATGCTGACGCTAACGCAGGGGCCGCCGTTCTCGTAGGCCAGCAGGTTGATGTTGTCGACGGTAATGGGCGCAAACCAGAGCTGTATGGGTGCCGGGTTGCCCATGTTGAAGGCCTCCTGGTGAAAGCCGTTGTTAATCAGGTTGACGTTGCCCTGGTCGTCGTCGACGGCTACCCAGATGCCGTTCGTCTGCGGGAAAGAAACTCCGCCGACGACGAGAGGGTTCGACTTGTTCAGGCAGGGGTCGTTGAGCACGGCCATCGTATCCGGCCCGTCCACCGTTGGGCGGCAATCGTAGAAGGCATAGGCTACGCCGGCGGGCGTAGCCGGGTTGGGGTCGCCGTTGATTGTCCAGTCCTGGTTGTGCAGCACCGGCAGAGTGTCCCCGAAGCAGAGGTAAATGGTGTCGGGGTCAAAGTCGTTGCTCTGCCCGGCAAAGTTTGGAAAATCGAAAGTGATTGTCCCGGCGTCGTTATCGGGGCAGGGCACCACGCGCTGGGCGCCGGCATCGCCGAGGAAGGTTATGTTCCTGGGAATTTGTGCCCCCAACTGCAGGCTGGCCGTGAAGAGAAGGGCGAGTTGAATAGACTGTCTTATCATCTTTCCGGATTGAGATAAACGATCGATAATTGGGAAATAAGCTTTTTAAAAAAATTCGCGCCTGCCTGCCTGGCGTAGGTCAATTGAGCAGGCGCGAATTTTTTTATCCTGTTAAAAGGTGGCAAAAATAGAGATCACATTTCTACTATTCTACCACGAAGGGGAAAGATTTGGACTTTTGTTCAACATTTTCCCCGGCCATTCAGGTAATTGGGGCATATTGGGTCAGGAATCAGGATATGGGCAAGGCCGTCGAAGGTAAGGAACGAAATGGGCGGCCGTAAAATTATATGTGTGGATAATTGGATTGTTAAAGTTGAACGGCAAGGCAATCCATGGCCCGTTCTCGTTCCCAGGAGCCTGTTGAGTGCCCGATTAGGCCTGGGTTGCCCCTGAAACCTGCAGCCTAAAACCCAATACCGTGCAAGGGATACAAAAAGGAATCGCGCCGATCTTAAAACATTCGTGTACTATCCCCTCCAGGGGTTTTCTTCACAACGCCAGGAAGCATCTGCAGCCTCTCAGTAATCCAGCAACCGCTCCAGCTGTTCCCGGAAGCGCGCTTTCGGCAGAAACTGCTCCTCCAGTTTAGGCGAGAAGGGCACGGGCGTATCCAGGCCGGCGGCACGCAGCACCGGCGCGTCGAGGTATTGGAAGAGGTGCTCGGAGATGTAGGCGGCGATCTCTCCGCCGATGCCGCCGATGAGCGTATCCTCGTGGAGGATGATGACGCGGTTCGTTTTTTTGACCGTTTCCCTGATGGCTTCGTAGTCCAGCGGCAGCAGGGTCCGCAGGTCGAGGATGTCGGCGTCTACCCCCATCTCTTCGCAGGTTTGAACAGCCCAGTGGACGCCCATGCCGTAGGTGATCACAGAGACTTCTTTGCCTTCCTGCGCCAGGCGCGCTTTGCCGATCTCCACGGTGTAGTAATCGTCGGGCACCTCGGCAGTAATGGAGCGGTAGAGGGCTTTGTGTTCGAAATAGAGGACCGGGTTGGGGTCCTCGAAGCTGGCCAGCAGCAGGCCTTTCGCATCCTCGGGGGTCGAGGGATAAACGATCTTCAGCCCCGGCGTATGGAAGAACCAGGCTTCGTTGCTCTGGGAGTGGAAGGGCCCGGCGGCCACCCCGGCGCCCGTCGGCATGCGGATGACCACGTCGGCGTACTGCCCCCACCGATAGTGCAGCTTGGCCAGGTTGTTGACGATCTGGTTGAAGCCGCAGGTGACGAAGTCGGCAAATTGCATCTCTACCATGGCCTTGTAGCCTTTCAGGCTCAGCCCCAGGCCGATGCCGACGATAGCGCTTTCGCACAGGGGCGTATTGCGCACCCGTTCCCGGCCAAACCGCACAACGAACCCTTCCGTGATCTTGAAAACGCCGCCGTAATCGGCAATGTCCTGCCCCATCAACACCAGGTTGCCGTGTGTCTCCATGGCCTGCCGCAGGCCGTCGGAAATGGCGTCGATGAAGCGGCGCGCCGTTTTTTTGCTGCTCTTCGGCCCTGCCGCCCGGCTCTGGAAGGGCGCGTATACATCGGCCAGCTCGCGCCCGGGGGTGGACTGTATGGACTCTTCGCCATAGGCAATCTCCAGGCCTTTGTTGATCTCTTTCTTAATGTCCTGATGGATCGCCTTAATCTGCTTTTCATCCAGCAGGCCTTCCTGCTGCAGATACCTTTCGTAATTCCGGACCGGGTCTCTGGCCGCCCAGTAGTCCAGCAACTCTCTGGGCACGTATTTGATGCCCGAGGCTTCCTCGTGGCCGCGCATGCGGAAGGTCTTGCAATCGACAAAGACCGGCTCGGGGTTTTCGCGCAGCTCTTCGGCCAGTTGGCGCAGGGTTTGGTAGACATCCAGGATGTTGTTGCCGTCCACGGCTACCGAGCGCATGCCATAACCTTTGGCGCGGTCCGACAAATTTTCGCAGAGGTATTGCTCCCGCGAGGGCGTCGACAGGCCGTAGCCGTTATTTTCGATGACGAACAATACGGGCAGCCCCCAGACCGCTGCCGTGTTGAGGGCTTCGTGAAACTCGCCCTGGCTGGTGGCGCCGTCGCCGGTAAAGGCCAGCGAGACCCTCCCCTCCCCCGCCAGCTTGTGTGCCAGGGCTACGCCGGCCGCCAGCGACAGCTGCGGCCCCAGGTGGGAGATCATGCCCACGATGCCGTAATCCATTGCGCCGAAGTGGAAGGAGCGGTCGCGCCCTTTGGTGAAGCCCAGGGCCTTGCCCTGCCACTGGGCGAAGAGGCGCTCCAGAGGCATCTCCCGGACGGTGAACACCCCCAGGTTGCGGTGCATGGTAAAAATGAGCTCGTCGGGGAGCAGGGCGCTGGCGCAGCCCACGGAGATGGCCTCCTGGCCGATGCCGGAAAACCACTTGCTAATCTTGCCCTGCCGCAGCAGGATGAGCATTTTCTCTTCGATCAGGCGCGGCGCCAGCAGCTGGCGGTAGAGCTTCAGCAACACCTCGTCGGACAACTGCCCGCGGTCGTATCGAATGATCGGTTCTATGGCTTTATTTGTCATGGTTTCATTTGTTTTGCCCCGGCTTTTTGCTGCGCGGGAGGCAGCCGGCAAAGCAGCAAAAAGCCGGGGCGCTCTGTTCCCCCACGAATACACATTTTTCCGCCCCCAAAGGTAAAGCAAATTCCCACACATATTCCAGCCTCCCTTTATAAACAAATGCCCCTCCCTCCGTATTTTAGCTATACATTCAAATTCAACTTCCTTTATAAAAAAATCCACTATGTTAAGACATCTGATCCTCTTTGCGATGGCCCTCGGGCTGGTTTTTACCTCCTGCCAGAACAGCGGCAAGAGCGGCGGCCAGGGCGAAGGCGAGGCTGCCGACAGCAGCGACATGGCTCAGTTTGCGGGCGATGAAAAATTCAAGGGTGCCCACGAGGCGCCGATGGAACTCAACTTCGACGGCACCGGCCAGATGATCGAGTTCGACACCCCCGACGGGCAGAAGGGCAGCGCCTACGCCCTGATGCCGGAAGAAACGTCCAACAAGTACCTCTTCGTCATCCACGAATGGTGGGGCCTGAATAACCACATCAAGGCGGAGGCCGAGCGGTTGTTCGCCCACCTCGGCGACGTCAACGTCATGGCCCTCGATATCTACGACGGCAAGGTGGCCGACAACCCCGACAAGGCGGGCGAACTGATGCAGTCCGTCAAGGAAGAACGCGCCCGGGCCATCATCCAGGGCGCCATCAACAAGGCGGGCGCCGATGCCCGCATCGGCACCATCGGCTGGTGCTTCGGCGGCGGCTGGTCGCTGAAATCCGCTATCATGGCAGGTGATCAGGGCGTTGCCTGCGTGATGTACTACGGCATGCCCGTGCAGAACGCCAAGGAGATCGCCCCCCTGAAAGCGCCCATCCTCGGCATCTTCGCCAAACAGGACGAATGGATCACCCCGGAAGTGGCGCAGAAGTTCGAGAACCTGGCCAAAGCGGCCGGCAAGCAGATCGAAGTTCAGATCTACGACGCCAACCACGCCTTCGCCAACCCCAGCGGCGACCGCTATAACGAGGAAGCGGCTCAGAAAGCCAACCAGGAGGCCTGGAGCTTCCTGGAGAAGCATTTGTAAAGCCATAAGACTTGCCAGGTTTTTGAAACCTGGCAAGTCTATTCAATCCACCAATTCCCCCACCTGGTCCACCATAAACGCATAAATCAGCGCCGTCTCCTTCTGGCTGGCGAAACGGCCGGACTCCCCGGCGTGGCCCGCGCCCATGTTGCACTTGAACAGCACCGGTTCTGTACCCGTATTGTTCTCGCGGATCTTCTGCACCCACTTGGCGGGGTTGTGGTAAAGCACCTGCGTGTCGTTGAGGCCGCCGGTGGCCAGGATGGCGGGGTAGTCCGCCGGCTTCACATTGTCGTAGGGCGACCAGCTGAGCATGTAGTCGTAGGCTTCCTTTTCGTAGGGGTTGCCCCATTCCTCGTATTCCAGGGTGGTCAGGGGCAGGTCGGGGTTGCGCATGTCGCTGATGACGTCCATCCAGGGCACCCGGGCGATGATGCCCTTGAACAGGTAAGGGCGCATATTGGCAACGGCGCCCATCAGCATACCGCCGGCGCTGCCGCCCATGGCGAAGAGTCCTTCCGTTGAGGTGTATTGTTTATCCACCAGATATTGCCCGCAATCGATGAAATCGGTGAAGGTGTTCTTCTTTTTCATCAGCTTGCCGTCCTCGTACCACTGCCGGCCCATCTCCTGCCCGCCGCGGATGTGGGCGATGGCGTAGACGAAGCCGCGGTCGAGCAGGCTGATGACGCTGCTGTTGAAATATGGCATGGAGCTGGCGCCGTAGGAGCCGTAGGAATAGAGCAGGCAGGGGTTGCTGCCGTCCTGCCGGAACAGTTCTTTTTGGTATACTATAGAAATGGGCACCTGCGTGCCGTCCTGAGCAGTAGCCCAGAGGCGCTTCGTCTCGTAGAGCGAGCCGTCGAAACCGCCGCCCACCTTTTGCTGTTTGAGCAGCTTCTTTTCCCGGCTGGAAAGGCTGTAGCCGAAGGTAGACTGGGGAGTAGTGAGCGACTGGTAGTTGTAGCGGATGCTGTCGGAGCCGAATTCATCATTGGGGCCGTACATATTGGCCGCATACACTTCCTCGCCGAAATCGACGTAATAGCTCTCCCCGCTCTGCCGGTTGATCACGCGGATTTTGTCCAGCGCCCGGGTTCTTTCCTGCACTACCAGGTATTTGTCCCGCACGGTATAGCCGTTGATGAGAACTTCCGGATTGTGCGGCACCAGATCCTTCCAGTTGGCCAGCCCGGGCGACCGGACGGGGGCGGTGGAAATCTTGAAGTTCTGCGCCTGGTGGTTGTTGTAAATGTGGAACTCGTTGCCGGTGTAGGATTCCACCTGGTATTCGAGGTTCTTCCGGCGGGGCTGCACGACCTGCAGGGTTCCTTCCGGCTGATCGGCGCCGAGGAACCACACTTCGCTGGAGGTAGTGCTGCCGGAACCGACAAAGATGTACCGGTTGTCCCAGGAGCGGTCCACAAAGGCGGAGAAGGTGCTGTCCGGCTCGGTATACACTTCCGCATCCTGGCCCGGATCGGCGCCCAGCAAGTGGCGTTTCACGAGATAGCTGCGCACCGTCTTGTCGTTCAGGATGTAGAAGAAGTGCCTGCTGTCGTTGGCCCAGGCGCCGCCATAAGAGCAATCGGATATCCGGTCGGGCAGCAGCTCGCCGGTCTCCAGGTTTTTGAAATAAAGGGTATTTCGGCGGTCTCCGGCAGTATCCACCAGATAGGCAATCGTCCGGTTGTCCGGGCTGACAAAATACTGGAACAGGCGGTAAATCTTGTAGCCGCTGGCCATTTCGTTGACATCGAGCAGAATCTCCTCGGGAGCGCCCATGTCCTCTTTTTTCCGGCAATAGAAGGGGTATTCCTTGCCCTCCTCGTAGCGCACATAGTACCAGTAGCCGTTCTGTTTGGTGGGCAGGGATTCGTATTTCTGTTCGATGCGGGCCACCAGCTCCTCGTATATTTCGTCCTGCAGCGCCTCGGTATGGGCCAGTTGCTGTTCGCAGTAGGCGTTCTCCGCCTCCAGGTGTTGGATCACCTCCGGGTCGGTGGGGTCGTTGAGCCAGTAATAGGGGTCTTCGCGGGTAGCGCCGAATTCTTCAAAGGCGTGAGCTGCCTTTGTGGCAACGGGCGGCCCGGCGACGGCGGTGTCGGTGGCAGATTGCTGGCGGCAGCCCCAAAAAACCAGCAACAAGAACAAAGGGAATGACCTTGACATGGTTCCTATGGTTTAGGGAGAAAAACAGGGGACGAAAATACGACAATCTTTTCTGATTCCATCCCCTCCTCTCCCCAAACCTCCTACTTCACGACCACCACCTTCTTAACCGCTATCCGGCCATCCTGCCTGATTTGTAAAATATATGTCCCTCCCGCCAGGCCGCTCAGGTCCAGATCCAGGGTGTTGCCCGCCCCGGCAACCCACAGGGATCGGGCCGGCTGGCCTGTCAGGTTAAAGGCGCTGAGCTGCACTTCTGCACCGGGAAAGGCATCTGCATCCAATTGGATTCGGAATAAGCCGCTACCGGGGTTGGGCGAAATGGCAACGGCCGAAGGATCCACGATTTTAACTTCTTCAGTACCTACAAACACTTCGTAATAAAAGGTAGTATGGCTTCGTTTTTGCCAGGCGCTTTCATCTACGGACCACACTTGATATTCGCGGGTGCTGGTATTTCCATTGGCGTCAGGTGTATAAATGTTACGTTCGGAGTTTACCCAAAAGCCCACGTCATAATTCCAATATTGATACCATTGAAGCGTCAGGTTGAAGTTTTCGTCGTACTCGGCAATATTCCGGTAAGCGCCTAACCAGGAAGCGGTACTTTCCTCCCAATTCGATACCGTCAACAAGGTACGGTCACCATTGTTATTGTATTCGTATTCATATCTATAGTCAAAGGCCCACGACTGGGCATCCGCATCCCAGTACTGGCCGGTTATGTCTGTAACCTGGCCCTCGCTGTTGTAAGTGTAGATGATCCTCCTGTCATCTGTCCAGTCCTGGCCATCCGGCACCTGATACAGCTGTATGGCCAGGTTGCCGTCATCGTCATACTCCCGGCTTTGCCGCCAATCGGTTACCCACTCGCCGTCTTCCCAGGATTGCCCGATAAGGAGTAAGGGGTTTCCCTCGCCGTCGTAGGAGGTAAACAGGGTTCGGTTGTCATTTTCCAGGTTGCCAGGCATAAACGCCCAAAGAAAAGTCTCTGATGCCAAATTGCCGGTAACCGGGTCATAGGCCAGTACATATTTATAGAGGTCCAGCCATCCTCCATCCTGCCACTCCCTCCGATAAAACAAAGTAATATTGCCATCCTCGTTGTATTCAGAAAGGATTTGGCTGTCGCCGTATTCATGGCCCCAGCCGGCGCCATCCCAGCTCTCCTCGGTAGAAGAAGTTCGTTGATTGTCTGCATTGTAGGTGCTGACTTCCCGCCAGGACCTCACCCAGAGCGTTCCGTCCCAAACCCGACCCAAGCTCTCGATACGGTTGTTGCGCTCATCATACGTATACTCAACGGAATCAACATGCACCCAGCCAGCCTGATCATCATCCCACCTTTTCCGGTATTCCGCAATGACGCGGTAGTCCTCCGGCGGGTTTCCATCCAGCCTGCCGGCCTGCCAGGCCCCAAGGTGCCTCGCCAGGTGGGCAGACGGGGCTGCCAGGCCGCCGGGCACCTCGCCGGATGGAGAGGCGCGCAGGGCTTCATACAATTCGCCGGCAACCTCGGGAGGCAATTCCTTCCATAGTTCCGCCGATGGGTATGTTTGAGAAAACAAGGGAGAGGATATTAAACAGTATAAGAAAATACAAAGGGTCAAAACAGATTTCATGGCATTGGATTTTAGGTAAATGAATTGTTCGCTTTTCCAAAGAGAAAATAAATCTTTGCTAAGATAGGTCAAATGTGCCTAAAAGCTTCTGGACATAAATTGCGTATATCTGGACAAATATTGCAAATATGGAACAGGGGGAAAACCGGAATGCCTGGAGGGAAGCGATGGTGGAAATGGAGATACAATGGAAATATAGGGGAGACACGGTGGAGATACAATGGAGATACAATGGAGATACGGTGGAAATGCAGTGGAGCCCGCATAGCATATAACGGACTGCGCACTACCGGTAAAATTGGGCCGGATTGTGTAAACGTGTTAAAGTGAGTTATACTGACGCACGCTTGGTTTTTGCTTTACAAAAACCAGCGAGGTCAGTATATGCTGACCCGGCCGGTCCTGTAGCCGACAAAACCAGCCGTGCGTCAGTATAGGTGTAAATGACCGGGGCCTTTTTTCTTTTACACCTTTACACGCTTGCACATTTACGCAATCCGGAAATATGGCCTGGCAGCCTGCATGGGCCAAGGCCCTATGTGCCCTGCTGTGAAACCCCTATGTGTTCCATGCGATAAGAAAACGCCTCAGTTCACAATAAAATCCCCCTTCATATTCACATAGTGGGCCGGAAAGGAGCACATGAACTTGTAGCTGCCCTTGGCCGGCGCGTCGAACTCGATGGAAGTCGATTCTCCCCCGCCGACCATTTTGGTGTGTACGATGATGTTGTCCGCCTGCCCTTCCGGGATGTAGTCGTTGTCCTTGGCCAGCGCGGCTTCGTTGGCGAAGGCCTCGACCGTTATTTCCGGCTTCAGCAGCACGAAGTTGTGGCCCATGGCCTCTTTGGCCATTTTGCCGATGTGGGTGAGGGTCAGCTTGATCTTCTGGCCTTCTTTGACTTCGATCTTATTGAGGTTGTACTTCATCAGGTCGTCGCCGGTGAGGCGGATGGTGACGGTGCTGCCGTCTGCCGACACCTCTATCGGCTCGGGCTCTTCGGCAATCATAGACTTCGGCGGCGCTTTGGCATCGCCGGAGGAGCTGTCGCTGCCGGCCGATCCGCCGCCGCAGGAGGTTGCCAGGAAGCCGAAGCTCAGTATGAAAACGCTTGCGCCGAGGAGTGAAATGATGTTCTTTTTCATGATGTTAACGGTTTTTGTAGAGCCGTGAAGTTAACGCATTATTCTCGTTTTGCCTAGCAGATCACATCCCACTTCAAATGGGAGTTGTTTCATCAACCAGCCGACAATTCTCAGAACAGGGAACCCAGGAATTAAAGGATTTCTGTAACTATTTAGGTGGCCTGCCATCTAGACGGCTTTATTGCCACAAAGACTCCAAGGCACAAAGATTGCACCAAGGCTTTGTGCCATCTTAGAGTTTTTGTGTCTTTGTGGCAAAAGCCTATTGACCCAGCTAAATAGTTACGGATTTCTTATAATTCTCATTGGAAACCTGATCCATGAAACTGAGGCATTTTGCGGTAAATACTCCCGATCCTGCCCAGGCTTTGCCAAAAAGCCCTTATTTTGCCTGCTTTAAACACAAAAAATGAACCCACTTGACAAAATGGCCAGGATCGCCGGCCTGGGCTATCTCATCATATTCATCACCGGTTTTTTCGCCAACTTCTTCGTGCTGGAAGGCCTGGTGGCGGATGGAGACGCAGCCACTACTTTCGCCAACATCGGAAACAACCTCCTGCAATTTCGATGGGGCATCTTCAGCTTCCTCATCATGGTCATAGCAGACGTGTTGCTGGCCTGGCCGCTTTACCTGCTGCTTAAGCCGGTGAATAAGGACCTTTCCCTGTTGTCCGCCTGGCTCCGGCTGTTAAACGGCGCCATTTTCGGAGTGGCCGTGGTAAATTTGTTTGGCGTGCTGCGGCTATTTGGCGGAGAGCAGTACCTGGCCGTTTTTGAACCCTCAGCATTGCATGCGCGCACTCAGTTCTTGCTCGATGCGTTCAACTACACCTGGCTGATCGGGCTGGTATTCTTTGGGCTGCACCTCCTGGTTTTAGGATACCTTGTGTTCCGATCCGGGTATATCCCGAAGGTGTTGGGGCTGCTGCTGCAGCTGGCGGCCCTCGGTTACTTTGCCGACAGCTTCGCTCAATTCCTGCTGCCCAACTATAATGACTATCAGGCGGTATTTGAAATGATCGTGGTGATACCGGGGGTTGTCGGAGAGTTTTCGTTTACCGTATGGCTGTTGGTGAAGGGCGTAAAGGGGGATAAGTAGTTGGACACATTTATTGTAACTAATGCTGCTTCGAAAGCGTGGCTTGGCAGCTCTATTGCTGGGGCAATTGTTATATGGCCATATTGTTATATCGTTACGTTAATTGTGTCCGATTACTTACTTCAAAACCACCTTATCTTTGTTGTTGCATATCAAAAAGGCTTTAGTATGAGGTTACACCCGGAAAGTGTCCTGACATTAATCTTAGCAGCCACCTTCATGATTTTATCCTGTTCGCCGGAAAAACCGATCCGCGTACTGGCCTTCAGCAAAACAGAAGCGTTCAGGCACGAATCGATTGAAGCGGGCATCGCCGCCCTGCGAAAAATGGCAGAAGAAAGAGGATTTGAGATAAGCTTTACGGAAGATGCCGCGCAGTTCAATACGGCCAGCCTCCGGCAGTTCAATGCGGTTGTTTTTTTAAATACCAGCGGAGACGTGCTGGACGCCGGGCAGCAGGATGCTTTCGAACGCTACATCCAGGCGGGCGGCGGATACGTGGGCATTCACCTGGCGGCGGGCACGGAATACGACTGGCCCTGGTACGGCCGGCTGGTTGGCGCCCGTTTCCTCGGCCATCCTGCGAATCCGAATGTGCAAACGGGAAAAATGGCCGTGCAGGCAAAAGGCCACTGGGCCACAGAGGGCATGCCTGACGAGTTCGAGATCACCGACGAGTTTTACAACTTCAGAGATATTTCTCCGGACATCAACGTCGTCCTGGCCATCGACGAAAGCACCTATGACGGCGGCAAAAACGGCGAAAACCACCCCATGAGCTGGTATCAGGAATTCGACGGCGGCCGCTCCTTCTACACGGCTATGGGCCATACTGAAGAGGCTTATTCGGCGCCGCTCTTTTTAAACCACCTCTGGGCCGGCATCCACTACGCCGTCGGCGGAGATGATCCGCCGCCACTCGATTACTCCAAAGCCCGGCCGGAGGAGAACCGCTTCGCAAAAGTAATCCTGGCAGAAAACCTGGACGAACCGATGGAACTGGCAGTCCTGGATGCGGACCGCATACTGTTCATCCAGCGCAAGGGGGAAGTCCGGCTGTACAACAACCGGACCCAGGAACTCAAAACCATCGCCTCCATCCCGGTTAGCACCAGGTACATCAACCGGGAAGGGAAGGAATCCACGGCCGAAGACGGGCTGCTGGGCCTGAGCAAAGATCCCGGATTTGCCCAAAACCACTGGATTTATCTCTACTACTCCGCGCCGGAAGCCCCGATGAACGTGCTGGCCCGTTTCGAAATGATCGGCGACAGCCTGGACCTGGAGTCGAAAAAAGTAATCCTGGAAGTGCCGGTCCAGCGGGAAGAGTGCTGCCATACGGGCGGCTCAATCGCCTGGGACAAAGCGGGCAACCTGTACCTGTCGACCGGAGACAACACCAACCCGCACGCTTCGGACGGCTACAGCCCCAGCGACGAACGCCCGGGCCGCAGCCCCTGGGATGCTCAGAAATCCTCGGCCAACACCAACGACCTCCGGGGCAAGATCCTCCGCATCAAACCGCAGCCCGACGGCACCTATGCGATCCCGGAAGGCAACCTGTTCCCGCCAGGCACGCCAAATGCCCGTCCCGAAATCTATACCATGGGCCACCGCAACCCCTTCCGCATTTCCATCGACCAGAAAACGGGATATCTCTATTGGGGAGACGTCGGGCCGGACGCCTCTAAACCCGACTCCACCCGCGGCCCTGCCGGGCACGACGAGGTAGGCCAGGCCCGGCAGGCCGCCAACTTCGGCTGGCCCCACTTCGTGGGCGACAACAAAGCTTATTTTAAATACGATTTCGCTACGAAAAAATCCCTGGAACCCTGGGACGCCAATGCCCCGGTAAATACCTCGCCCAACAACAGCGGCCTGAAAAAGCTGCCGCCGGCCCAAAAGGCATTCATCTGGTATCCTTACGGCGACTCGGAAGAATTTCCGCTAATGGGCAACGGCGGGCGCAGCGCCATGGCCGGCCCCGTGTTTAATATGGGCGATTTCCAAAATGCCGAACGCCCCTTCCCTCCGTACTACGACGGAAAATTGTTCATCTATGAATGGATCCGGGGGTGGATCATGGCCGTGACGATGGATGAATCCGGAAACTACGCCTCGATGGAGCGTTTCATGCCCAGCTATACATTCAGCAACCCTATGGACATGGAATTCGCCGCCAATGGCGACCTCTACATGCTGGAATACGGCAGCGGGTGGTTTGCCCGAAACGAAGACGCCCGCCTGATCCGGATCGAGTACAACGCCGGAAACAGGAAGCCGCAAATCCAGATGGCCGCCGACAAAAAAGGGGGCGCCGTGCCGCTGGCCATCCGCCTCAGCGCTGAAGGCACCAACGATGCCGACGGCGACAAGCTCAGATATACGTGGGAGATCACCTCTGAAAACGGCTTCCGTCAAACCGGTAAAACGCCGGCACTCTCCCTCACCCTAACCGAACCCGGCGTATACAAAGCCTCCCTGACGGTGAATGACGGCAAGGGCGGCACCAGCGCCCAATCCCTGGAATTTGTCGCCGGCAACGAGCCTCCGCAGGTAAGCTGGGTTCTCGCGCAGGGCAACCGGACTTTTTACGTGCCGGGCGAGCCCATTCATTATGAAGTGCAAGTAACCGACGTGGAAGACGGCTCGCTGGGCGCCGGCATAGCGCCGGAGCGGGTGGCCGTCAGCATCGATTATTTTCCGGAGGGCTATGACCAGGTGCAACTCGCCCGGGGGCACCGCTCGGCGGACGAGATGGCCCTTTTCGCGAAGGGCAAGGCGCTTATGGACGGCAGCGACTGCATGGCCTGCCACAAAAAGGACGAAAAGTCGATCGGGCCGGCCTACCTGGAGGTAGCGGCTAAGTACAAAGGCGACGATGCCGCCGTCGGGAAGCTGGCGGCCAAGATCATCAGCGGAGGAAGCGGCGTCTGGGGGGAAATCGCGATGGCCGGCCACCCTCAGTTTACGACGGCAGAGGCTTCGGAAATGGCCAGATACATCCTGGGGCTGGCGAACCAGCCGGCCCGGCCGGCGCTGCCGCCAAAAGGGGCTTATGCCGCCGCACTGCCGGAGGGGGATCCGGGCAGGGGCGTCTTTGTGCTGAGAGCCGCCTATACGGATAACGGCGCCGGCGGCCTGCCTTCCCTGAGCTCGGAAAAGGCCCTGGTGTTGCGGAACGCGACGGTGGACGCCCATGCCTATGATGCTTATGAGAAGGTGCGCAAAATATCTTCCGGCGGCCAGGATGTGGCTCTTGCCGAAGAAAGCGGGGCGTATATGATGCTGGAGCAAATTGACCTGGCCCAGGTGGATGCCGTAGAGATCGCTGTCCTCGCGCCAGAATCCCAATGGAATGCCGTAGGCGGAACCGTCGAACTGCGCCTGGGCAGCCCGGCGGGCCCCTTGCTGGGTGCCTCCCCCTTCCTGGCGCCCGCCGAACAGGAAGAGTTGGCCCCCACCCGGTTGACGGTGCCGGTAAAGCTGCCGGGCAATTCCGGCGATCAGCTGTTTGATGTCTGTTTGGTTTTTGTAAACGGCCAGGCCGGAGAAGGCCCCTTGATGGCCGTGTTCGGTACGAAGTATGTGCTGAGCCGTTCGGAGGTGGTTTTTTAGAGAGCGATTCCCGGTTTGGCAAAGTGATGCCTTAACCGGTCTTCGGTATGTAGACCCCAACCTTGGCGGACGGCGGACGGTTGACGGCCGACGGCGGCTGCAGCCACTGAAAAGTTGGGGTCTACATATCAAGCTTGGGTTAACGCACCAAACTCAAATCACCACTTATCACCTTTTCCACTCCATCCAGGAAGCGCACCTGCACCATGTAAACGTAGGCCCCCACTGCTGCGGGCTGGCCGGCAACCTCGCCATCCCAGCCAACATCGGGGTTGCCGGGGGCCAGGCCGCCGGACTCGTACACCAATGCCCCCCATCGGTCGAAAACCTGCATCCGGTTGATGCGCTCCACTGCCGGGCCGGGGTAAGGCAGGAAACGGTCATTGACGCCATCACCGTTCGGGCTGAACGCATTGGGAACGAAAACAGCCCGGTCGGGGAGGATCCTGATCTGGATACTGCTCATGACAACACAGCCCGAACTGTCCGTCAGCGCTAGTTGATAAGTGGTCGTTTCCAATGGCGCTGCAACGGGGTCGAGGCAATTGGTACAGTCCAGGCCCGATTCCGGCGCCCAGTCGATCTGAGTGATGGCCGCAAGGTTGGTCTGTCCACGGATTTGGAAGGACTCCCCAAGGCGGATGGTGGTATCGACGCCCAGGTTAAGAAAAGGAGATATGGGTTCGGGCAGCGTGACGGACTGTACCCCTTCACAATCATTAATGTCGCGAACTGTGATGGCGTAAGTGCCGGGAGCCAGGCCCGTAAACAGGGGGCTGCCCTGGGGGAGTTCCTGGTTCAGCGCATATTCAAAGGCCCCTGCGCCTCCGCTGAGGTTGATGATTTCGATACTGCCACTTTCAAATCCCGCACAGCCGCTGACAGCAGAGTCCAGGCTAAACTCAATGGGTAAGGGAGCAACGACCTGAAGGCTTTCCGTGCCGCGGCAACCATTGGGGTCAGTTGCCGTTACGCTGTACGTGCCCGCTGCCAGCCCGGACAGGCCTGCCTCTGTAGAGCCATTGTTCCACCGGTAGGTATAGGGCGGCTGTCCGCCCGAAGCCACCACGCTCAGCTCACCATCCGTGGCGCCGGCGCAGCTCACCCCAAAACCCGCATAATCGCTTTGGCCAGCCAGTTCCAGTTCCAGGAGTTCGTCATCAATGGGTGAAAGTACCAGGGTGTCCTGCTGCAGGCAACCATTGGTGTCGGATAAGGTGAGCGAATAGGTTCCGGGGGCCGGAACGGTGATGGAGTTGCTCGTAGCTCCATTCGACCATTGCCAGTTGCTTCCGGCTGCTGCAGTGAGGTTGACGGTTTGATCGGCGCAGTTGACTGTCCCGGCACGGATGAGGGCCGGAGGAGGGGGGAAAAAGCCCAGCGTGATGTTCACTGTGCTGTCACATCCGTTTTCGGTGGTGAAAGTTTCCACATACGTCCCCGGATCCGTGTAAGTTTGCCCTCCGAGTGTCAGGGCTGTGCCGGGGCACAGCAGAGTGTCCAGGGCCGTTACTGCTCCCGGCAGTACGGCCAGCGTAAGGCTCACCAATGTATCGCAGTCCGGCCCGGGGCTGACAGCGGCATACACTCCTGTACTGTCGTAAGTGATCCCCCCGATCGTAATCGACTGGCCCTCGCAAAGGATGGTATCCAGGCTTTGGCTGGGGCCCTCCAACTGCTCAATGAGCAATGAATCCGTAAGCTGCAGGCAGCGGCTCGTGGCGGTAACCGTGACCTGGTAAGAGCCGGGTTCGTCCACAACAATACCGGGGCTCGTTTGCCCGGTGTTCCAGTTGTAGGCCGCCGGGAAGTTTACCGTAGCGTCGAGGGATAGGGTGAAATCCTGACAAAAAGCGGTGTCGGGCCCGAGTTCCAGGCGCGGCAGAGGGTCGATGGCATAGCCATTAAAGGTATTTACAGCCACCCCGTAGCCGGCTGCCTCCAGGTTGGGCTGCACCACCGGAGAGAGCGGCGTGGCGGTGTAGGTTACGGTGGGGTCTGTCGTCAGAGCAATGGGTTCTTCGCAGCCCGTTTGTCCATTGTCGTAGGCAATGATCAATACGGGGTATAGCTCATCAAACCCCTGGTGGTCGTTGGCCAGATAACCAAAGCGGTTGTCCTGCAGGCGTATGAGGTCATTCCGCGGGGTGCCGAACCCCAGCAAGTCCTCCTGAAAATAGTTGTAGGACCAATCGATGGTGCCATCGAGCTGAATTTGCAGCAGGAAATTATTGACCTTGGCGACCGAGATGTTAACATCCTCCTCGGAACTGCCGGGAACGACCAGGGTGTTGTCATCGAGCGCTACCAGGTTGTTGAAAGCGACCTCGTGCGAAGAACCCGCAATATTGACCTGGACGGCCCTCTGAAACTGACCGCCGGGGTTCACTTCCAGCAGTAAGCCGTCGCGGATACTGGCGGGGAAGTCGTCGAGAAAACCAGCAACGACAAAATTGCCATTGGGCAATTCCACCGTTTCACGGCCCACTTGCGTGAAGGCAAAAACGACGGCTGCCGATTGGTACTGGTTGCACCATTCCAGATTGCCGTTGGCATCGACCTTCATTAGCAGCAGGTAGGTATTCCCGGTGTTTTGAGCGGTGCCATTGACCCCCCCGGTGATCAGGTAGCCCCCATCCCGGGTGGCCAGCAAATCCGAGAAAATGGCATCCCGGCCCAGGCAGGAAAAGCAGTAGTTGTTGGCCCAGAGCACCTCGCCGTTCGCATCGATACGGGCAACATACAGGTCGTTGGCATCATTGGTATTGGCCAGTTCCTGGGCGCCGCCGGCGATGACGGCGGTGCCGTCGTCCTCTGCAACCAGATCAATGAGCCCCAGGTTGATGTTGTTGAAATCCGTCAGGCTGCCGAAACGGCGGGACCAGACTACATTTCCGTCCAGGCCGAGCCGGGAGACGACCTTGTACGGGAAGCCGGAGGTGAGCGAAGCGCCGAGAAGAAGGGCGTCTTCGGATGGCCAATGCCGCACGGTACTGCGGTTGCCGGCCTGTTCGAAGAGGTAATCCTTACTCCAGATCGGGCCGTTATCCAGGGAAACCCGCGTGACGTTCAGGCTGCCATTGCCCAGGGGGCCAGTGCCGGATTGAAAGAATTTACTGATGACGAGGCTGGCATCAGGAAGCTCGATGAGCGCATTCCCGGAGCTAAGCCGGCCGGAAGTTAGCGGAAGTTGTTGGGCCTGGGCAGGTAAGCGTTCTGCGATCAGCAATAAACAAAAGAGCAACAAGCAGTTTACTTTTTGCATAACGACAGGTTTCATGCCGCTTCAACATCCTTTCTGCCAAACGGTTTTCCTGGAAAAAACCGAATGTCAGGTTTTGAGCAAACTTTACTAGCTGCCTGTTCTCCGACAGGCTGCTAGTTGATCAACTCCCCTTCGATGATGTTTTTCAAAACGCTCTTGGGGAGCGCGCCGGCCTGCATCATAGGTTGCCCTTCCACCGGGATGAACAGGATGGACGGGATGCTGCGGATGCCAAAAACAGAGGATAGCTCCCGCTCCTGCTCCGTGTCCACTTTATAAATGACGAGCTTATCCTTGTATTCATTGGCCAATTCCTCCAGGATAGGTGCTACCATTTTGCAGGGGCCGCACCAGTCGGCGTAAAAATCGATGATGGCGGGAAGTTTGCCTTTGAAGTTCCATTCCCTTTCAGTGGTATAATCAAAAACTTCGTTCCGGAATGTTTCCGAGGTCATTTTTTCAGTTGCCATAATGCTTTAATTTTTTTTCAAAGATAAGGCATATAAACCTCGGTTTTTGTGATGGGAATTACAGAACCAGGTATGTGACCATTTAATACTGCTTTGTTACTTTAGAAAATTAACCGCAGAACGCGGGGAACCACAGAGTTCTAACATTTCTCTGTAGTCCTCTGCGCTCCCTGCGGTTTGAATTTCAGGCGCTGAGAGTGCCGGGCAACTGCTGCCAGCAGTTGTCCGGCTCACCATCTGCGGCCCTTGCTTTAAAGTTTGTCGCCTTATTAGCGCACAAAATAACTTCGTCTATTCTGGACCACTTATTATTTTGCAAGCCCTAAGCCCCTGTTAATCGGTCATTCACTAATTCACTAATTCAGTCCATGTATCCAGGCCTGTCCTCAGCCGACATTTTGGGCTGGTGCAGAAAATAGTTGCTACTCGCACCCACACGTCAGGTTATCCGCGTAGGCCTGTTCCTCCAGCCGGTAGCCTTTTGTGTAGGGGTATCCTCCGCCGATACCCAGGTTTTCGGTCCGGATGGTGTAGATGCAGTCGAAGGCGATGACACTTTCTTTTTCCTCCAGGTCATTAGGGTCGCAGAAGGGGTTGGCGGAGGCGGCGCAACTGGTGGTGGTCATGTCGCCCAGTACATCCTCCAGGATGAACTTGATGTCGATCTGATACTCATCCGCCAGTTTTTGGTCGACATCAGAAGCGTAGCGGCCGTAGGGTTCGCCTTTCCGGACGATGGAGTCGGGATAGATTTCGAATTTGTCCACAAAAAAAGAATGAATGGTGGCGACCTTTTTGAACTGGGGGTTTCCCTCAAAAACCAGGGAGTCAAAAGCGGGGGTGAAGGCTTTTTTGTTTTTGTCAAAATAGGTGGGCGAGATCGGTTTCATCCTGGTGTCCACCCAGATTTCATTGACGAGGTACTCGTAGCCCATCAGCACCCTTCCTTTGCCGGGGCCCGAGGTGTCGTAGCGGGAACATTTCATTCGCACGTCTGCGCTTACGGCTTCGTAATAAACGCCGGGTTTGCGGGTGCCCGGCAGCGGCAGTTTGTATTTTTCGCTCAGCGACCATACGCCCTCGTACCCGCTGCAGGGGCAATATTCCTGCACTTCCAGGACATCCAGGTAGGGCGAGTTGAAATTCGCATCGTACGCTTTGTCGAAAAAAGCGGCCAGCGGGTGGAGGGTGGAATGCTGCTCTCCCACGGCAGACAGCCTGTCTTTCATAAAATAATACAGGGCTGCCGCACTCAAAAAAACGACGAGCGCCAACATCAGCAAAAGGCGCCGCCGGAAGCCGGCCCTGCCGCTTTTCAACCTTTCGACCTCGGCTTTGAGCCGCTCGTTTTCGGCGACTGCCATATCCCGTTCCTCCCGGATGGCTTCCCGGGTGAGCAGGCGGTTGATGTTTTCAATAGAGCGGACGTACATGCCTTCCGTCGCCGTGCCGTAAAGCAGTTTGGAAAACTGGCTGGCGCTGATGCTCAGAGCCTTAGCCACCTCTCCGTAGGAAGTGTTGCCAAACCGGGCGGTGGGCTTGCTCCACCTGCCGTATTTCTCCTCCAGTTTTTCCAGAAATTTCTCTCGGATGTTCGCCTCCATGTGCCATTTACGCGGTGTAAAAACGTGTAAAAAAGTATAAAATTTTGCAAACACAAAATTTTATAGAATCTAATTCTTTTTTCTAAAAATTTAACAACATAATTTTGCCAACGCATCAGAAAGCAGAATGGTGATAAAAATAGCAAATTCCGGCCAACCCCGGAACACTTCTTACCTGATCCGCTTTCGGCAAGCTGCCCATCTGCCTGGCATGGAAAAGAAAAAAGGACCGGGATGCCCCGGCCAGGCAGCTTCTTAAAACTGAAAAATCACGCATTATGAAAAAACATTTACTGTTATTACTGAGCTGCGCATTTACCCTGCTGGCTGTGCAGGCGTCCGCGCAAAAGACGTTGACGGGCAGGGTGGCCGAAGCGGACGGCACGCCCCTCGTCGGCGTCACGGTCTCGGAGGCGGGGACGGCCAACGGCACTTTCACGGACATTGACGGCAACTATAGCATTAAGGTTAAAGATGAAAATGCAGTGCTGTCCTTCAGCTATACTGGCCGGCAGCCCGTCACCCGGCCGGTGGCCGGCCTTCAGGAAATCAACGTTGTGCTGGAGGAAGATGCCAAAATACTGGACGAGGTGGTCGTCACCGCCCTGGGCTTCGAGGAAAAGGAGGACGAACTGGGCTATGCCAGCTCCACGGTGTCGTCGGGCGCGGTCACCGGAGCTGCCGAATCCACCATGATCAATGCCCTTTCGGGCAAGGCCTCGGGGATCCGCATTTCCCGCAACTCCGGGGACCCCGGCTCTGGCGCTTACATCCAGATCAGGGGCATCTCCACCATCGACCGGGACGCGCAGCCGCTCATCGTCGTGGACGGCATCCCCATCAGCAACGATTCGAGGGGGGCGCAGGAGACCTTTGCCGCCCAGTCGAGGCTCAACGACATCAACCCCAACGACATCGAGAGCGTCACCGTCCTCAAAGGCGCGTCGGCGGCAGCCCTTTGGGGAACAAAAGCCCTGGGCGGCGTGATCGTCATCACCACCAAAGGCGGCCAATACAACAACAAGTTATCCGTCACTTACAAAACCAGCTACTCCCTCGACCAGATCAACCGCCGATATCCCCTGCAAACCGTTTTCGGGCAGGGCGACAACGGCGTATTCAACCAACGGTCAAGGGACTCCTGGGGCGATAAAATTGCCGAGCGCCCGGGCGGGGCCGACGAGTTCGACACCTCCGGGCCGTTCTACGTAGACCAGGAGGGCAATACGTACTATCCCATCCTGAATAAAAACTCACAGGAGCTTTTCAATGAGAAAAATTTTGACCTCATCTTCCAGAACGGCCACTTCTGGGAAAACAACCTGAGCGTTACCGGGGGCAATGCCAACAGCACCATCTTCGCCAGCCTCAGCGACTTCAACCAGCAGGGCATCGTCCGCAAAAATTCCGATTACCGGCGGACGACGGCGCGGGTGAACGCCACCCACCGCCTGTCCGACAAAATCAGGATCAAAGCCTCCACCGCCTATACCAAAAGCAAGTCGGGCCGGATCCTGCGCGGGGCATCTTCCTCCGGCCTCCACCTCGGCCTGCTGCGAACGCCGCCCGACTTCGACAATACCGGCTACCGGGGCGATTACTACGCCAGCAGCACCGCCTCCCCGGTATCGAACCGCCAGCGCTCCTACCGGGAACCGCTGGGCGCCGACGGGACGGCCACCTACAACAACCCCCTCTGGACCATTAACGAGCAGGAGAGCACCGTGGACGTAGACCGCTTCATATCTTCCCTCGAACTGACCATTTCTCCCACGAGCTGGCTGGACCTGATCGGCAGGGTAGGCCTGGACAAATACTCGGAATGGCAGCAGCAGTTCTTCACCCCCGGCTCTGCCTCGGGGGCCTTCACTCCCGGTTTTTTTGAAAAGAACCTCGCCCGCAACTCCATCCTCAACATGGACTACATCGCCAGGGCGGGCACCCGGTTCGGCAGGAATTTCAGCGGCACCCTGCTGCTCGGCTTCAATTACAACCACCGCCAGCTGATCACCGACGGCAGCGAGATCATCAACTTCATCCAGTTCACCGACGTGGCCAGCGGCATCCGCGACATCGACAACGCGCTGCCCGAGAACAGGCTGGTCACCAGCACCTTCGGGCAGGAGCGCACCGTCGGCGTTTATTCCTCCGGTTCCCTTTCGGCCTTCGACATGCTGTTCCTCAATGCCACCCTGCGGGCGGAGTCGGCCTCCACTTTCGGCGACGGGGCCGACAACACCTTCTATTTCCCCTCCGCTTCCCTCGCCTGGCAGTTCACAGAGCTGGAGGGGCTTAAGAACGACTTCCTCTCATTCGGCAAACTGCGGTTCTCGTATGGCGAGGTGGGCGTGCAGCCCGCCCGCTACAATACCACCAACGTCTTCGTTTCCCCCACCTTTGCCGACCAGTACGGCGGCAACCTGGCCGGCGCCCTTTACGGCAACGGCTCTTTTGTGCCCGGCACCCAAAGAGGCAGCACCAGCCTCCTGCCGGAAAGGAAAAAAGAAACGGAAGTCGGAATGGACCTGCGGTTTTTGCGGAACAGGCTGTCTCTGAGCGGCACTTATTACAAGAACAAAACCGTAGATGTACTCCTCGATTTCCCGATTGCCAACTCCAGAGGCATCACCCGCCTCTACACCAATGGCGCCGAGCTGCAGAACGAAGGCGTGGAACTCGACCTGGGCTATTCCCTGATAAAAAGCAAAGACTGGTCATGGGAGGTGAATTTCCTCTACTCCAGGGTGAAAAATGAAGTCACTAAACTGGAAGAAGGCCTGACCATCAACTTCGGCGGGCTCTCCGCAGTGAACGCCCGGGCGCTGGAGGGCTTCCCCGTCGGCGTGCTGTGGGGGTCGAGGACTCTGCGGGACGATGCCGGCAACATCGTCTTTGACGAAAATGGCTTCCCCGAGCAGGACGAACTCGAAGGCGTCATCGGCGATCCCAACCCGGACTGGCAGGGGTCGGCCATCAGCACCTTGTCCTTCAAGAACTTCTCCCTCTCCGTACTCTTTGAAACCTACCAGGGAGCAGACATCTATGCCGGCACCAAGTCCGTCCTTTATGACCTCGGCACCTGGGGCGCCTCCGCCGAAGAGAGCACCGCCAACCAGAACCTGCTCGATTTCGAGGGCAATGTCATCCTGGCCGGCACGACCTTCCGGGGGAAAATACACAACTTCGGCGCCGGCCCTGTGGCCCTGACCGAAAGCTGGTACAATGCCGACGGCGGCTTCTTCGGCAGCGGGAACGACGAACTCTACATCGAAGACGGTTCCTGGACCCGCCTGCGGGAGCTGACCCTTTCCTACAAAGCCAGTTCGGACTGGTTGAAACGCTACACCGGCATCAGCAGCGCGGAAATTTCCCTGACCGGCAGGAACCTCTTCCTGTGGACCCCTTTTGAGGGCAACGACCCGGACACCAACCTCCAGGGCGTGAGCGTGGCCAGGGGCATCGATTACTTCAACAACCCCGGCACGAAATCGTACGTGGCTACGCTTTCCGTGACCTTTTAACAACTGAATCCGATCAACATGAAAAAAGCAATATTACTTTTCCCGGCGGTCCTCCTGCTCGCCTCCTGCGGCGAACTGGTAAACGGGCTGAACGAAAACCCCAACAGCCCCACCACGGCTTCCTACCAGTACATCCTGACCGGGGCGGAAGTGGGCAACATCGTCCTGCAAACGGGCGAAGTAGCCCGGAAGGCAGGCATTTTCTGCGGGTACTACACCGGTGTCGACCGCCAGCACCTCGGCTTCAGCCAATACGGGGTAACTACGAGCGATTTTGATTCCGAGTGGAACAACGTCTATGTGGATGTCGTGGCCAATGCCCTGGCTGCTGAAACGGCAGCGGAAGAAGAAGGGGTCGGAGGCGTCACCACAGGCATTACCCAGGCCGTCAGGGCCATGGCGCTGGGCACGGCGGCCTCCCTCTGGGGCGACATCCCCTTCGACGAAGCCGGCCAGCCCGACATCGAGAGCCCTGCTTTTGAGGGCCAGCTTTCCGCCTATACCAAACTGCAAAACCTGCTGGACGAGGCCATAACCAACCTCGCTGCCGGATCCGGCCGGCCGACCAGCGGCTCGGAGATCTACCTGGATGGCGACCCCGCTGCCTGGACGGAAGTGGCCCATACCCTGAAGGCCCGCTATTACATGCACACAAAGGAGTACGACAAGGCCTACGCCGCTGCTCAAAATGGCATCAGCTCTCCGGACAACAGCTTGCTGGGCCCCCACGGCACGGCGGCCGAAAATGCCAACCTGAACTACAGCTTTTTTGCCGTAGAGGTCAGGCAGTCCGACCTGCTCACTTCCGGCTTTATGGCAAGCCTCATTGGCCCCGACGCCACCACCAGCCCCGATCCTTCAAACTACAGGGGCAACGCCAAGACCAATGAAACGGGGCGGTACAATTTCCTTTTCCGCACGACCTCGTTCGGAATCCAGCCCAACACTACCGCCAACGCCTTCGCCGCCCGGAACGCCCCGTCGCCTCTGGTGACTTTTGAGGAGAACAGCCTGATACTGGCAGAGGCCGGTTTCCGCACGGCAGGCTTCGATGTAGCCCTCGGGCATTTGAACGACTACCGGGCCTACCTCGCATCGGGGGGCTACATGGCCAACGCCGCCCCCGGCGACGTGCAATACGACGCCTACGAAGCCGCCGATTTTGAGAACGGCGGCATGGAAAACGCCGACGGCATCAGCGCCGACAATGCCCTCCTGCGGGAAATACTGGAGGAGAGATACGTGACCTTCTTCGGGCAAATAGAAGGCTTCAACGATACCCGCCGCACGGAAAGGGAAACCGCAGTGAGGGTGCCCGTGGCGCCGAATACCGGTTCCAGCCTCCCGCAGCGCTTCCTCTACCCCACGACGGAAATTGACCGGAACCCGAATGTGCCCAAGCCGGTACCCGGTTTTTTTGAACCGACACCGGTGAACAAATAAAGCGACATGAAAGCATTGCGTTTTTTAAAAAAAGTGCCGGCCGCCCTCTGCCTGGTCCTGATCCTGGGCAATTACCCTGCCCGCTCGCAACCGGATACCCTGCGGGTGCTGTTCGTAGGCAACAGTTTCACCTACTTCCACAACCTCCCGCAGATGGTCTCGGCCATGGCCGCCTCGCAGGACGTCGCCATTTTTACCCGCCAGTCGACGGTGGGCGGCAGCAGCCTCGAACAGCACTGGAAAGGGGAAAAGGGCACCAACACCATGGCCCGGCTGGAAGAGGCCGACTGGGATTATGTGGTGCTGAACAACCACAGCCTGAGCGCCATCGAAACCCCCGAAAGCTTCCTGGAGTACGGGCGGAAATTCGCGGAGCGCATCCGGGAAAAAGGCGCCCGGCCTGTCTTTATGATGACCTGGGCGTACAAATCCAACCCGCTTATGCAGGCAAAGATCACGGAAATGTATAAGCGGCTGGCGGCTGAAACGGGTTCCGGTTATGTGCCCTGCGGGCCCCTCTTCGCTGCAGCAAGGCAATGGCGGCCCGGCCTGGAGCTGTTCTCCGACGACAAGCACCCTTCGCCGAACGGCACTTACCTGCTCGCCCTGGCTTTCTACAAATACCTGTCGGGGAAAACCGTTTTGGGCATACCGGAGCGGCTGGCCACCAAAGACCTGTTCGGGGAAAAGCTCTATCTGGTTTTCATGAACGAGGATGACGCGAAGTTCCTGCAGCAGCTGACGGAGGAATTTGATTTTAGAGATTGAACTCATTTTTCAAAAAAACAGAAAAGCGATGCAACAAATATTCAAAATAGCCCACTTGCCCGTAGCCCTCCTGCTGATGGCGCTGGCCGTTTCATCCTGCAACAAAGACAAGGACGACGAGGGGTTTCCCATCACCAATGACCTGCGGGTACTCAAGGTGAACATCGGCGGCGATGCCGTCGCTTCCGGCCTGTCCGATGTTTCGGTGATCGCCGAGATCGAGCTGGTATTTTCCCATGCCCTGAACACCTCGGCATTCGAAAGTGCGCTGAGCCTTTCTCCTTCTGCGGCATTTTCTGTCAGCTATGACGATTCCGGCTCCTTTGCCACCATCAGTTTCGACCCGCCGCTTCAATACGAAACCGGCTATACTCTGAGCCTGCCCAAAGGCGTTTATGGCGCAAACGGGGAGGCAAGCACAGAGGATTTTTCCTTTTCCTTCACTACCCATCCGTTCGCTGCCCCCAACATTACCCTTACCAGCGAAGCACCGGGGTTTTTCGAAGGGGAAACCATCACCATTACCGCCGAACTGTCTTTCCCTATCCTCAATGACGTAACGCTGGACCTGGCCTTCTCCGGCCCGGCCACCAATGGGGTGGACTACACGGCAAGCGCTCCCGGCATGGCTATCCCGGCAGGCAGCACTACCGCTACGGTGGAACTTACCGCCTTTGAAGACGCGGAAGACGAAGGGTCGGAAACCATCACGATCACCATCGCCAACCTGGTCAATGCCGTCGAAGGCCAGCCGCAGGTGCTGAACCTCACCCTGGGCGACCAGCCGCCATCCATAGAATTCAAAGGGGCCATGTCCCTCAAGATCGGCGGCACCTCCACCAACGGCAGGGCCATCCACCTGCGGGTTTTGCAGGACATTCCCGACCTGAGCGTGTATGGCGTCGGCATTGCCAATAATGGCGGGGGGACCGACGGGAGGGAGATCGACTTCCCGGCAGGCAGCGCCGCCGCCGGGGATGACATCCTGCTCGTACGCGACCAGGACCGGGCCGGGCTGGCCGACTATTTCGGAGAGTGCTTCAACGATTTTGAAGTGGTCATTGAAACGCCCGATTTGAACTTCAACGGCGACGACCCTTTTGAATTGTATAAAAACGCCACCGTTATCGAGACCTATGGCGACGTGGAGCTTTCCGGGGAGGGGCTGGAATGGGAATATACCGGCAGCTGGGCATACAAGTTCAATGGCTTCTGGGAATACGGGCAGGTGGATTGCTCGGCCGGTTCCGCTTCCCTGCAGGATGCGTCTTGTGCTTATCCTTTCTGCGTCCCGCTCCAGCTTTACGGCGTAATGGCTATCCTCTGGGACGGTTCGGGCGTCAACGGCGGCAAGGCCGTCCACGTCCGCGCCAACCGCTCCATCGCCGACCTCAGCATTTACGGGCTTGGCACGGCCAACAACGGGGGCGGGACGGATGGCGTCGAGTTTACTTTTCCCTCCGTTTCGGCTGATGAAGGCGAGCACCTCCTCGTCGCCCGAGAACCGGCCACCCTGGCGGCCTACTTCGGCAGTTGCTACAGCGGCTACGCCCAGGTTTTCCAGTCGGATGCCATGAACCAGAACGGCGACGATGCCATCGAGTTGTTCAGCGGCGCAGACGTCATTGAAACTTTTGGGGATGCGAACGTAAGCGGCGCGGGGCAGTTCTGGGACTACACCGGCGCCTGGGGCTATCGGATGAACGGAGTTTGGGCCTATGGCGGAGTCGATTGCGCAGCCGGTTCTGCGACGACGCAGTCATCGGCCTGCCCGTACGGTTTTTGCCAGTGAATGATTTAAACTTTGAATATGAAATTCAACCCTTTTCTCCTGCTGCTGGCCATGATGCTGCTGCCCCTTTCCTGTAAGGAGGACGGCGCCGCACCAGCGCTCAGCCTCTTCTCCATCACGCTGAACGGGGCAAATTTTGTGGATGGGATAGCCAATGTGCCCACTGCCTCCGCTCTGGCCATAGTGTTTTCGGCAGCCATTGACCCCGTCGATTTCGAAAAGGAATTTTCTATTGCCCCAGCCCCCGTCAGCATGGCGTTCCGCTATGCGAACCAGTCTTCCAAAGTGACGGTTGACCTGGTGCTGGAACGGCAAACCACCTACCAGGTATTCATCGGGCAGGGAGCGGTCGGGCAAAACGGCGGGAAGCTGGACAGCCCCCTTTCCCGTTCTTTTACCACTTTGGAGGACGACATCATTCACGCCCTGCCCCCCTGCACTTCCGCCACCGGCGAATGCCTGCAAACCGTTTCGATAGCGGCGGGCGGAACGGGCGATCTCAGCTTTTATTCCAGCTTCCCGATCTATGAAGAACGGGCGGAATGGCAGGAGCTGAAAGCAGCCATCATAGTGGTGCATGGCGTCAACCGGGATGCGGGTAATTATTTCAATTTCCTGTCGGCCGCCCTTCAGGCGGCAAACCTGGAGGACAAGGTAGTGCTGATCGCCCCGTTTTTCAAAACCAGCCAGGAGGCATCCGCCAATGAGCTGTACTGGAGCAGCACCGGCTGGCGGGAAGGCAACAATTCCCTGGGGCTGGCGGCAGTAAGTTCGTTTGGAGCCGTGGACAAACTGGTGGGACAACTGGCAGACCAGGCGCATTTTCCCATCCTCGAAAAGATCATCGTCACGGGGCATTCCTCGGGCGGCCTCTTTACCCACCTGTACGCTGCCGCCAACCAACAGGAAGGCCTTCATCCCGGCCTGGCCTTCGAATATATACCTGCCAACAGCCAGTACTATTACTACCCCGACGGGCAGCGCATCGACGAGGCCACCAGCCAGCTCTACCGCCCTGCCGGGTGTGCGGGTTACGATATTTACCCCATCGGCTTCAATATCCTGCCGCCGTACCTGTCAGAGACAAGCCAGGAAGATTTCAATGGCCGGTTCACCGGCCGTTCCATCACCTATTTGCTGGGCAACGGAACCGGGCCGGACCCAACCCTGAATACTTCCGACTGCTATGCCACCCTGCTGGGCCCGACCCGTTACCGCAGGGGGGAAAACATGTTCCGGTACATGGAGCTGGCATTTCCCGGGGGGCACAACCACAAGAGAACCATCGTGGCCGGCGTCGGACACGATGGGCAGGGCATGTACCAATCGACGGAATTCCGCTCCTTACTCCAACAATTACTGAATTGAATCGCATGAACATTCTTAAAAGCTCAAAACAGATCGGCCTGGTGCTCGGCCCTGCCCTGTTCCTGCTGACCCTGTTTTTCTACCGCCCCGAAGGAATGAGCCGGGAAGCCAATGCAGTACTCGCCTGCACCCTCTGGATTGCCGCCTGGTGGATAACGGAAGCCATCCCCATTGCAGTGACTTCCTTGCTGCCGATCGTGCTCTTCCCGCTCACCGGGGCTTTGGAGCTGAGCGAAACAACGGCTTCTTTCGGCCACAAATACATATTCCTGTACATCGGCGGTTTCATCCTCGCCATCGCCATCGAACGCTGGAACCTGCACAAACGGCTGGCACTCAACATCATTCACTTAATCGGCACCAATGTAAAGAGCATCATACTGGGCTTTATGGCCGCCACGGCTTTCCTCTCCATGTGGATTTCGAACACCGCCTCCTCCGTGATGATGCTCCCCATCGGCTTAGCGATCATCAAACAGCTAAGGGACAATCCACAGACTATCGAGGACGAGAACCGGGCCTTTGGCAAGATCCTCATGCTCGGCATTGCGTACAGCGCCTCCATCGGCGGCATTGCCACGCTGATCGGCACTCCGCCCAACCTCGTGCTGGCGGGGATCGTGCAGGAATTGTACGGCATCGAGATCACCTTTTCCAAATGGATCATGTTCGGCCTGCCCATTTCCGTAATATTGTTGTTGTTGTGCTGGAGATATCTGGCCAGTTATACCCGGTTTTTCCAGCAGCAGTCCTTTCCCGGAGGGAAAAAGGAAATAAAAAGGCAACTGGAAAAACTGGGCCATATCGGGTATGAGGAAAAGGCCGTCCTCATCGTTTTTGCCGCGGCCGCCTTTGCCTGGATTTCCCGTTCTTTTTTGTTGGAAAAGCTCATCCCCGGCATCGACGATACGATCATCGCCGTAGTGGCCGGTGTTGCCTTGTTCATCCTGCCTGCCCGGAAAGGCAGCAAGCGGGCGATCGTCACCTGGGAGGAGGCCGTGCAATTGCCGTGGGGCATCCTGCTCCTGTTCGGCGGCGGGCTGGCGATCGCCCAGGGCTTCAAGGCAACCGGCCTGGCGGATTGGATCGGCGGCCAGTTGGTTCTGCTCCATGGTGTGCCGCTCCTCATCCTCCTGCTGGCGCTGGTGGCCACCGTGAATTTCCTGACAGAGATAACCTCCAACCTCGCTACCACCGCCATGTTGCTGCCCGTTTTGGCTTCAATGGCGCTTACCGTAAACGTGCACCCCTATATCCTCATGGTCGGAGCGACGGCTGCTGCCTCCTGCGCCTTTATGCTGCCCGTTGCCACCCCACCGAACGCGGTGGTGTTTGGCTCGGGGTACTTGTCCATACCGGATATGGTCCGGGCCGGGATCTTCATGAATATTTTGTCCATCATCCTGCTCACGTTGATCGTCTTTTTCCTGCTGCCCTATTTGTGGGGATTTACCCCGAACACTTATCCGGCCGATTGGGTGAGCAAGGGGAATTGAAGGGTTAAATGGTTTTCGGTGGACGGTGGACGGCGGACGGCGGACGGCGGACGGCAGACGGGGGACGGCGGGCTTAGTGCCGCAGGTTGAATACTTATAAGCCCTCTTCTGTTCGCGAGCGGCTCCGCCTTCGCTATGCTTCGGCGGACAAGGTATGACGCGATGCGGTTCAACTTGCAAGCCTCCGACTTGCGTATTTCTATGCATCTCTCCATTTCAGCCCAGGCACTCACGGCTACCTGTCTAAAATTGGCCACTCCATGCCTTCCGCACACGCTCGGCCTCGACTCCGCTCGGCTTTCCCCTTTCTGCTGGCCAGCGTTCGGCCGAGCTCACGCCGAGGCCATCAGACAGGTAGCCGCACTCACTGTCCATAGGCTTCCCAAACAACACAACAAAAACCCCGGAAAAAAACCATCAATCCTCCCCAAACCCTTATCTTTATCCTTCATTTGGCTATCATTCCAGGACCGGACAACAAAGGCGGGCCCCGTACACCGTACACGCCCCCGTCCGGCGTTCGACCGAGCGTTCGACCGAGCTCACGCCGAGGTCTCACGCCGAGGTCTCACGCCGAAGTCCTCAGACAGATAGCCGTCACCCCCAAACCCACAACATGAGCCTCGACATCGGTCAGACCATCCAGGTCAAAGCCGGGCAACAGGACGAAGAAACCGGCGTCTCCCTGGCCGGCTGGTCCGGCAGGATCACCGCCCTGTATCCGGAAGCTAATACCGTAGAAGTGGAGTGGGACAGCCCCACCCTGCGCCGCCTGCCTGGCGCCTTTATCTGCAATTCGCTGGACGAAGGCTACGATTATACCCGGTTCAACGTCGAAACGACGGCCATAGACGTCATCGAACCCAAAGACTCGCCCTTCGACGCCGAGAAAACCCGCCTGGCGCTGGAAGACCACTACCGCGATTACGAACTGCACGGGAATACCCCTCCCCCTCCCTTCTCGCCCGAAGAGGAGGACGCTTACGATGGTTATGGCTTCGAAGAAACAGAGGAAGAGGATGATTATGATGGCTACGGTCCCGAAGAAACAGAGGAAGAGGGTGCCGGCGGCGAACCTGAAGAAACAGCCGGACAGGCAACTCGCGCCGACAGTGGGCCCGGCGCCACCGCCGGCTTCCAGAAAGAACTGCTGGCCGTGCTGGAAACCATAGAAGGGAGCGGCTCCTTCGCCGTCTCCGGCACCCTGCCCTTTGTCCATCCCGGCCTGCACGTCGAGGGCATCGGCGAGGTGGGGTTTCCGGTCGCGCCCGTGTTAGCCAAAGAGATTATCCGGCACGCCCGGCGGGCGCCCTTCGGCAAGGGCAGCCAGACCATCACCGACACCAACGTGCGCAGCGCCTGGGAAATCGACGCCGAAAAGCTGTCGTTTCGCAATAAGGACTGGGAAAAAACCGTCGGGCAGATCATCGGGGAAGTGAAGCAGGGCCTGGGCATTGAAGAGCAGCCCATAAAAGCCTCCTTATACAAGCTGCTGGTCTATGAACCCGGCGATTTTTTCCTGCCGCACCAGGACTCGGAGAAGGAGAAAGGCATGTTCGGCACCCTGGTGGTGGGCCTGCCTTCCGCCCATGCCGGCGGAGAGCTGATCATCCGCTTCGACGGCAGGGAGGAAACGGTGGATTTCTCGGCGGCGGCGAGTTCCTATCAAATTCCCTACGCCGCTTTTTACGCCGATTGCGAGCACGAGATCAGGCCGGTCGCTTCCGGCTACCGGGTTTGCCTGGTTTATAACCTGGTGCAGCCGGCCGGCGCTTCGAAGATCAGCAGCCCGCAGTTCAGCAGCCAGGTGGAGCAGATGGCAGAGGTGCTGCGCGCTATGGAGGATTCCTTCGAATGGAACCCCAAAGCCGTGCTGCTGGGCCACCAGTACACGCCGGCCAACTTCTCGCTGGGCCAACTGAAGCTGCACGACCGCCCCCGGGCGGAAGCCCTGCTGGAAGCGGCGGAAAAGGCGGGCTACTTCGCCAGCCTGGGCCTGGCTACCCTGTACCGGATGGGGCAACTGGAAGAGGATTTCTTCTACGAATACGGCCGCGGGCGCCGGTACTACGACTACGATGAGGACGAGGAGGAGGAGGAAGAATATGAAGGCGATGGAACGATGGGCGAAATTTACGAGGAGTATATGACGATGGAGCATTGGGGCGAAGGGGGCGCGCCCGGCCTGGGCGACGTCCCGATTGAGGAAAACGATATCATTGCGGAGTTCGAAGTGGGAGAGGACGACCCCATCGAGCAGGAAGCAGAAGGCTATACCGGCAATGCCGGCATGACCCTGGAATACTGGTACCACTACGGCGCGGTCGTCCTCTGGCCCCGGAGCCGGCATTCGGGCCTGCTGGCGAACCTTCCCGTGCCGGTGAGGCTGCAATGGCTGGAATACTACCTGCGGCACTGGAAACAGGCCGAACTGAACCCGCAGGAGTACGCCCGGAATTTGCTAACCAGCCTCACAGAGGATATCCCGGCAGAAAAAGGATACAACGTGCCAGACTACAGCCCGGCCGCCGCCGCCCTGGCCCGCTTCCAGGACGAAAGCCTCCTGAAGCAGGCAAGCGAAGCCCTGCTGCCAACTGTTTTTGAATACATCAGCGCGGAAAGCTGGGCGGAATTGATACAGGCCTGCGAGCCGGCCAACTTCCATACAGTGTTGCAAAAAGCAGCCGACACGGACGACGTTTCTGTCATCCGCCGCCTCCTGGAAGTTTTAAGAATACTGGACGAACCAAACTCAGCTGCGCTGGCGCCCTTCGTCCTCCACCACCTCCGGCAACTGCCCGAATACCTGCGCAAGGCCAGGCTGCAGGAGCTGGAACCACAAGTTTATGGATTTCGCTACTTCTCAAAGGAGGAAAAAGAAAAGCGCGTAACCGCCGCCGCCGCCGCCGTGGAAAACATCCTGGCGCTCAGCCCCCGGCTGGAGCAGGACGCGAAATGGATCAAGGGCATCATGAACCGCATCGCCAGGCCGCTGCCCCGCGCCTACGCCAACGAGGTGCTGGCGCCCATTCTGCTTGCCGGCAAACACCGGGGCAAGGCGCTGGGCAAGGCCCTGTACAAGGCCTGCCTGAAAGACCTGGAGAATCGAACGGCCGTCAAACCTACTCCCCCACCCGACTGGAGGCGGGAGGTGCCGAAAACAGAATACAACACACACCTTTGGGAAACGCTCCGCCCGTTCCTCAGCTCCCCTACTCAAAAGGTATTCGATTATGTGAAAAACGAATCGCACCGGTCTGAAATGGAACGGGCCATCAACAGCGTGGAAGTTGACCTGAAGATGGAAACGATCAGGAAGGGCAGGCCCTACACCTTGCGGCTCACTAAAACCCAGGCGGCCTACGAGCGGAAGCTGCGGGAATGGGAGGAGGACGTGGCGTTGCTGGGAAGGCTGGAGGCTGTTGGGGGCTGAGTAGGCTTTGCGAAGTATGAATCATACCCTTCTGGGGCTTTGCCCTCCATCCTCCTTCTGATGGCTCAGGATGCGGTTTCCTTCCGCAACCTCACCTGGGCCGCAGCTGCCATTTTCCTGCTTATCGGCGCCACGGCGCTTGTCGCCTCTGAGGGCAAGCACTTGTCCTGGGCTTTGCTGAACAGCCTGGGTGCCCCAGCGGAAAAGGATTTTTGTCAGGGGGGGGCAAGAAAAGCATAAGCGAAACGAAAATATACGAGCTTGTTTGGAGGCAGTGCTTTGGTGGCGAACCTCCTGCTTCATCATACTCTATAGATTTTCTATTATTTTATCAATTCCCTCTTCAAGTTTTTTGAAAGAATCCAACCTCCTTAATCTTGAATAGTCTTCTATTACTTCGGCTAATCTATGCATTGCCTTGCGTGGGTTGAATCCTTTTAGTCTTCTTTTGTTCAATCCGGATGCTTTCTTAATCAGCTCTATCAAATCTTTCTTAGGGTCTGGAATTTTCTCTAATTTATCAATAGCAGGTAATTTTAGCACATCTTTTCCGTTTGGGTTTCCGGAAGCAATTCGTATAGATTCAATATCTATCAGAATCCAAGCTTCACTCATTTTAATCGGAGTAACGGGTATACAAACGGGTAGTTCGCATTCTGCATTATCAATTGCATGCCTGATTTCGTTTTCTCTGCTCTCAATCGATTCCTTCTCTGCATCTCTATGGATGAAGAGAACATCACATGGAAAAAGATCAACTGCTTTGCAAATCCTTTCGGCTAATTTCTCATTCCCTTTAGAAATAGGCTTTAGGTCAGCAAAGTTTATATTTATTGCTCTATCCGGGAATTTTTGAATAAGAAGCCATTTAATAGGATATTGTAGAAACCTGTCTGAAGTACCATCTCCTACCAGCGTACAATTAATTGCTTTCATTGCTAAATAGCGTAGGTTGTTGCTGAAGAATTTTTAAATCCTCCCTGTCTTTTACCTTTTTCCCTTCTTCAGTATTTTTAATAAACCAGGAAATCGTGGAATCATTTGGATTTAAATAAGACATAAGCTTTCCTTTTGAAATAGGTTTAGAGTTGCCTTTTGTTGTTCTCCATGTCTCCGAAAGTGCTTTAACCACCGTCCCTTTAAATCTTTTCCTGTCTTTAATAAACTCAGATAATTCTGCATAAACTAAGCATTGGTCCGGAACCTCCATGACAACTCTTGGGGAGTGGGTATTTATTATTACTTGTCTCAAAGGATTATCCTCCAAGTTCTCATCAAAAGGGTCAACGGGAATACTTTTCAATAAATCTAAAATGGCTGCAATCCTTTCAGGATGAATTCCATTTTCAGGTTCCTCAAGGCAAATCAACCCTGTTTCGGTATAATCAAGGTCCAAAACCGCAAGCGCCAGAAATCTCAAAGTTCCATCTGATAATGACCTCGCAGGTAATTGAGTATTGTCTTTATTTATTACTTGCAGGGTCAACAACTGGCGTTTCTCATCCCTATCTACTTTGACTTCTTTTATATCCTCAATTAATTCGGACAACTTATTTGCTAATAGCGTATAAACTTCTTTTTCTGAAGAATATTTAATATTGCCTTTGCTGTAGTGGGATAGCCTGTATATAGTCGATGCTAAATTCGCGCCATCGCTTCCCAGGCTGACTCTGTAAGAAAATTTATCTAGCTCATCGGGGTTTCTAAGGGAAGATGGCTCCAATTGGAGTAACTTCCAGGACTGCAACTCTCGCCTGGCTAGAAGAACCGTTGGTGTTTCAGAAGCATAACTCGCAGTTGACAATACTGTCCTCGGCAGGTTCTTTGCTAAAAAAGGTTTTGGCTTGCCGCTACTTCCCCCATCCTGATGAAGATTGATAAATGATTCTCCGTCCTCTGTCGATGTTGAAATAAAAGGCACATTCCTTTTTCCCTTTATTATTGAATTCCTCCATTTATAGGCATGCTCAAATAAAAGATGCTTGTTTGCCTCTTTTTTCTTAAGAGGGACTAACTCCTCTTTCACTATTCTAACAGGCCCCTTTTCATCGAAGTCTTCTTCTTCTATAAGTTCAAATTCAAGAATATATTTCAAAAAATTATAAGTTGCTTCTGCTTTTTGCCCTAGTTCGTCTTCTCCGATCCTTGGGATTATCATTTCAATTTCGAAAGACATCTTTCTTGAAATATCCTCTCCAACCTGATGAAAGATGCTTTTAACCGAACTGCCTTTAATAAACGTGCTATTTTTACTGCGAATCGAACCTGCTGCTTCCGTTATTGGTTTGTCGGCTAAGTAACTCAAAAATTGAATCGCGTCAAAAATATTAGATTTGCCAACTCCATTTTCACCAGCGATACAAGTAAATGGGCCAAATCTAATGTCCACGTCATTGAGATTTTTAAATCCTGATATTTTAAGTCTGGTTAGCATATTCAAATACGTATTTCTCCGATCTTACTCTATTAAGCTTACAATATACTGATAATTTTGCAACTTGATAAACCTGAGTATATGCTGCATGCCAGGTATAATACAACCTGCCGCAGTTTTGGGTATCATGGCGGCGTTGCCGTAAGTCCGGCAGCCGGAGGTGCAAAACCTCTTCTAAAAAAGACACAAACATGATTATGAACCTGCCCCCCCCAGCCCTCAAACCCCACAAAACCCCTCCCCCGACACCTTTCCCAGCATCCTCAGCAAAAAACCGGCATTTTTTTCATCAAAGCACATCGGCGGCTTGATCTTCAGCACATTATCATACGGCCCGTCGGTGCTCATCAGCACCCTCTTCTCCCGCATGCGGTTGGCCAGGTAGGTAGCCGGTGCCAGGCTCTCCCGGTCAGTTACCAGTTGCCGGGCTTTGCCTTTGATATCATAGTATTTCCGGGCCAGGGTTTCGGCATTAGCAGGCGTTATGGACAGTTGTGAAAATTCTGATGGAGGCATGCTTTTTTTTTCAGTCAACGCCCACCCTCCACAGCCATTTCATACCACTTATCCACAGCAAAAATGGTTTCCACATCTTTCCTAAAGGCAGCAACATCAAACTCACCTGGGAGAGGTAGGGTGCTTATAAGATCAATACCCTCCAGATAGGCATTCTCCATCATTTTGATAATTTCTTCGTTTGAACTATGGAGTACCTTATCATAATCTACCTTAACAGCTATTTCTGCCGACCTTTTTTCTTTGTCAAAATAGGTTCCCGGTGGGAAAAGCGTTCTCTCAGGCCGTAGGATAAGAAAAGTAAAATAGAATTTCTTTAGACCATCACCATATTTGGTGAGGTCGATTCCATCATGAAGCGCATAGATGAAAGGGGCCAACCTCACCTTTGGGTCTATTTCATGCCAAAGCCTTGCGGATATATAAATCTGCCTGTCGCTGGGAATAAGTTTCATCTGACAGAATTTTAGCTATCATTTTTATTGCCGGGAGGCCTGAATAACTGCAACTTTCTTCTTCTCGCCTCCGGCAGTAGCGGATAATTATAGATCTTTATCTTCTCCATTTTTCGGCTTGGTTAGTACTTCTCCTTTTTTGGGAATAATCGGTATCGGGAGCATGAACCATGAATATATCAAGTTTAACTTTATCAAAGTTAAACCTTTAGTTTGCATTTTAGAGACAATTAACACGCAAAATCAAATTTTATCCTAAAAATATAACGAAACAGAGGTTGTCCGGCTTCTGTCAGCCGGTTCCTTAAGGCCGCCCCTCCCCCTGCTGCCGGTTGACCACCGGATATGCATACTTCCTCAGCAGAATCTCCCGCGCCTTCGGGGAATACCCCCTGCACAGCTTGTCCACATAGGCCAGGAATTCCTGCTTTTTCTCCTGGCTGTAGTGCCCCTGCCACTGGGCCGTCCCGTGCAGCAGGTCGCAGGCGGCGTAGTTGTTGTCGAACAGGCGATAGGAGCGGTAGATAGAGTGGTCGATTGCAGCAGCCAGGCCGGCGGCTTTATCGTTGACATTGCTAATGGCGGCCAGCCGGCCGATCTCTTCCTGCAGTTCCGGTTGTACGCTGAGGTGTACCCGGCCTTTGTACCCGATGATGCCGGTTTCGATATTCAGGTAGTCCTCGTTCTCCTTTTTGTCGTATGGCCGGCCCTCCGCTTTGGCCAGCAGTTCCCGCAGCTTGAACCGGTCGCAGGGGTCGTATTCGTAGGAGAGGGACATGGGGCGGATGCGCAGGGCGCGGAACCCTTCCTCAAAACTGCCCTCATTGCTCAGGTGCAGCATCTTGAGCAGGCCCTGCTGGGTAGTGTCGTTGCCGTCCTTGGCGCGGCCCTCCCGCTGGGCCAGCCAGACGGAGGTTTTGCCGTTCGTGACCCGGTCCCGGATATAGGCGGAGAGCAGGCGGGAGTGGCGGTACATTTCCCGCGGCGGCGCGTCCCGAACGACGGTAAAGATCTTATTGAGGCGGGTAATGGCCCGGACCATGCCCGATTTCAGCAGGTTGTCGCCGATGGCGATCTCTGCCGTCGGCAGGCCGTGGTCGCTCAGGAGCAGGTTCAGGATGGCGGAGTCGAGGATAATGTCCCGGTGGTTGGAAATGTAGAGGTGCGTTTGCCCGGGTTTCAGGGTTTCGATGCCGGAGCAGGTGAGCTCGTCGATGGACTGCCGGAAGAAATGCCGGAGCCAGGGTTTGACGACTTTGGTTTGAAAATCCCGGATGGTGTCGACGCTGTCGATCAGTTGCAGCAGGCTTTCCTGCGATGCCTCCGTATCCACGAAGCGCAGCATGTTGAGGAACGGCTGGTGCTTTCGGAGTTCGCTTAGCACCGGCCGGACGTCTTTGTCCTGATAGGGAGCGAGGCTTTCCAGGTCGGGGTGTTCATCCATAGAAGGTAAAGATACGAATTTACCGCGAGTGTGGGATGTTATGGCGGTGATGAGAAAATGCCGGAAACCAGAGGCGGCGGTTGGTTATTGATTGTTGCTGGTTGTTGGTTGTCCGTTCGGCACCCCATGCCCTACGGACAACAACCAACCGACAACGGACAACAATCCAAACACCGATGGATATTCAACCTGTCGGCCAGGAAAAGTCAATGGCATAAACGTTCAGGCAGGAAAAAATTACGCACATTACACTTTTTCGTAGGAAAAAATGAGATTTTTTACATTTTTAAGCACGTAAGCGGAAGTGGATTTTATTGTGCAATCCAACAACGATATTTTTCCTGTAGAAGTAAAAAGCGGGATCAGCCGCAAGGCCAAAAGCCTGCGCAGTTACGCTGATAAATATGGCCCGGAAAAAATATTCCGCCTGTCGCCCCGCAATTTTGCCGAAGATGACAACTTCGTCAACCTTCCGTTGTATGCTGCCTTTGTACTGCCGCATTTATTCAAAAGATAGGGCTACACTTTATCTACTGCCATCTAACCGGCTTTATTGCCACAAAGACTCCAAGGCACAAAGATTTCACCAAGGCTTTGTGTAATCTTAGAGTCCGTCTGTTCAGCCGGATAAATTTTTGTGTCTTTGTGGCAAAAGCTTATTGACCCAGCTAATATAGTTACAAAAAAACAATCCATGAAAAAGATCAGGCACCTTCTGCTTGCCGGGCTTCTTACCCTCCTCTCTGGCCTGGCCCCCGCCCAGGAAAGAACCCTCGCTACATTACAGGACGGCTGGAAATTCTACAAAGGCCCGCAGGAACAAGGCGCCGCCTCCGGCCTGGACGACAGCGCCTGGCTGCCCGTCAGGGTACCCCACGACTGGGCCATCGCCGGCCCATTCATCCCGGACGGCGACGGCAACACCGGCAAGCTGCCCTGGAAAGGGGAAGGCTGGTACCGCCGCGCCCTGGACATTCCCGCCGCTATGGCCGGCAAGCGTTTTTACCTGATCTTCGACGGCGTCATGGCCTTCCCCAAAGTATACGTCAACGGGAAACTGGCGGGCGAGTGGGATTACGGCTACAATTCTTTCTACCTGGACATCACCGATCACGTCAAGCCGGGCTCGCCCAACCTGCTGGCCGTCCACGCCGACACCCGGAAGCACGACAGCCGCTGGTATCCCGGCGCCGGCATCTACCGGAAGGTGCAGCTGCTGGCCGTCAACCCGGTCCACGTCGGCGTATGGGGAACATATATCACCACGCCCATCGTCAAGCCGCATTACGCGGACGTCCGGGTACGGGCTACGGTTTACAACCTTTCGGAAAAAACGGATAGCATACAGGTGGTTCACGAGATCGTTTCGCCGGATGGCGCCGTTGTCGCTGCCGGCGAGGCCGCCGGCCTGATCCGCGCCGGCCATTCCCGGGATTTGGAAATCACGGTTGCCCTGCCGAACCCCCGCCGCTGGGATATCGACGACCCTGCCCTGTACGAGCTGCGTACTACCGTGCGCGCCGGCGGCCGGGATGTCGATGCTTACGCCACCTCTTTCGGCGTGCGGGCCATCCGGTTCACGGCCGATGACGGGTTCTTCCTTAACGGCAGGAGAATCCAGCTCAAAGGCGTCAACCTCCACCACGATCACGGGCCGCTGGGCGCCGCCTTCTACCCCCGCGCCATGGAGCGGCAGCTGGAGATCATGAAGGCCATGGGCGCCAACGCCATCCGCAACAGCCACAACACCGCCGCGCCCGAGCTGCTGGACCTATGCGACCGCATGGGCCTGCTGCTCTTCAACGAGGTGTTCGACAAATACGACGCCAAAGCCGGCATCACCGAAGAAACGGACTTTGAGGAATTTGCCCGCCGCAACATCCGCAACTTCGTCGTTCGCGACCGGAACCACCCCTGCGTGTTCCTCTGGAGCGTGGGCAACGAGATCGGGGACGTGCAGTGGAACCTCAACAACGGGTTCCAGCGCCTGCACACCATGCTGAACTACGTGGACAAATACGACCCCACCCGCCCCACCACCCTGGTCAACGACAGCTGGGAAAGCGCCAAACTCCGCCATTTCGACTACTACGACGTGCATTGCTGGAACTACGGCCGCCGCTACCGGCTGGCCCGGCAGCTGGAGCCCAACAAGGCCGTCGTTATCAGCGAATCGGCCTCGACCCTCAGCACCCGCGGCTTTTACGAATTCCCCCTCCCGGAAGAAAAGACGGATTTCACCCGTTCGCTGCAGGTGAGTTCTTACGACCTGAACGCCCCCTGGTGGGCGGAAATCGCCGACGACGACTTTATGTGGCAGCAGGAAGAGCCCTACGTCGCCGGCGAATTCGTATGGACGGGCTTCGACTACCTGGGCGAGCCGACGCCTTACGACAACCGGTCGGTAATAGAGATGGGCATGACGGCCCGGGAGGCCTCCCGCAGTTCCTACTTCGGCGCCGTCGACCTGGTGGGCATCCCCAAGGACCGGTTCTACCTCTACAAAAGCTACTGGAAGCCGGAGGAAACCACCATCCACATCCTGCCCCACTGGAACTGGGAGGGCAGGGCAGGAAAAAACGTGCCCGTATTCGTCTACACCAACGGAGACTGCGCCGAGCTTTTCCTCAACGGCCAATCCCAGGGCAGGCGGTGCAAAGACCCTAAATCAGAAAGCTCTGTCGAGCGGTTCCGGCTGATGTGGCGGGACGTGGCCTACCAGCCGGGCGAGCTGCGCGTGGTGGCCTACAAAGCCGGCAAGAAGCTTGGGGAAAAAACCGTGCGGACAGCCGGCAAGCCCGCCCGGCTGAAACTCACGGTGGACCGGGCGCAAATCGAAGCCGGCGGCATGGATCTGGCCTACATCCTGGTTGAAGCGCTGGATGAAAACGGCAACCCGGCCCCCCTTGCCGGCGACAAAGTCTCTGTTTCCGTAGAAGGCAACGGCAGCATAGCCGGAGTGGGCAACGGCAACCCGCAGTCTTTTGAGCCGTTCCAGGCGGAGCAGGTGTCCCTTTTTAACGGAAAAGCGATGATCATTGTAAGATCGGGCAGCGGGCCGGGCGAAGTAGTTGTGACGGCGCAGGCCGAAGGGTTGGGGGAAAGCCGGGTGGAGGTGGCGGTGCAGTGACTGTGCTCCATTTGTTTTTGAAAATATGCCTGACGGGCCTTTGATTTTAATAAAAATCAGCCAGAACTAAAATAAAAAACACGATTTGGCTGTTTAAAATATTGAATAAATAGCCAAATCTGCTAAAAAAACGCATATTCGGCTATCGAAACTCATCCAAGGCATATGAGCAGTTTATTTACAGGGCGGGAAAAAGAGCGGGCGATCCTCAAAGAGTTGTTGAATTCCGGAGAATCCGAATTTGTGGCGGTGTACGGCCGCAGGCGGGTCGGCAAGACCTTTCTGGTAGAAACTGTATACCAGGACCAAATTGTTTTTGAGATCACGGGATTGAACAAGGCAAGCAAAGAAATGCAACTGGAGAACTTTGCCAACCTGCTCAACGCCCGCCTTCGGGGAGTCGCCCGGATGCTCAACCCGCCGAAGTCCTGGCTCCAGGCGTTCTTCAAATTGCAGGAATATCTCGAAACGCTCAAACGGCAGGGGAAGCTTGTCATATTCATTGACGAATTGCCCTGGCTGGCAACCGGAAAATCCGGTTTTCTACAGGCCCTGGAAAATTTTTGGAACAGCTGGGCTTCCAAGAGGAACGACGTCATCCTGGTGGTATGCGGCTCGGCAGCATCATGGATGATCTCGAACGTAGTGAAAAGCAAAGGAGGCCTCCACAACCGCATTACCAGGAGAATCCGGTTGTTGCCTTTCAATTTATGCGAAACGGAAAGCTATCTCCGGAACAGGGGGATTAAACTGGACCGCTACTCCATCCTCCAGCTGTATATGGCGATGGGAGGCATACCCCACTATCTCAAGGAAATACGGAAAGGCAAAAGCGCCATGCAAGTCATTGACGAAGTTTGCTTTACGAAAGATGGCTTGTTGTTTGACGAATTCAAAAACCTGTACGAAGCTCTTTATTCCAAACCGGAAAGATACATCAGCATTATCCAGGCGCTGGCGAATAAGCCAAAAGGCATGACCCGAAACGAGATCATCGAAACCTGCAAGCTATCTTCAGGAGGCACCACTACCCGCGTGTTGGACAGCCTGGAGGAATCGGGGTTTATCATGCATTACCTGCCTGTTGGCAAGAACGCTAAACTGGCTCTTTACAAATTGACGGACCCTTATTCCGCTTTTTACCTGAAATTCATAGCCGGCACGCGCACCGCCGGGGAGGGAACCTGGGTAAAAAAATCAGCCACCCCTTCCTGGAGAAGCTGGAGCGGGTTTGCCTTCGAGCGTTTGTGTTTTTCGCATATTGCCCAGATCAAAAAAGCCCTGGGCATCAGCGGCGTGTATACCGAAGAGTCGGCTTGGGCCGGCCAGGAGGAAGCAACCGGCGCCGGCGCCCAGATAGACTTGCTGATCGACCGGGCGGATAACGTGATCAACGTCTGCGAGATTAAATTCTCCCAAAATCCTTTTGCCATTGACAAGAAATATGCCGCCGAGCTGAGAAATAAGCTGTTCGCCTTCCGGCAGAACACCAAAACCCGCAAAACCCTCTTCCTCACCATGATCACCACCTTCGGCCTGGCGGAAAACCAATACAGCACTTCTATGGTAGAACAGAGCCTGGATATGGATGCGTTGTTTGAGCAATGACGCCTCCCGATGATCCTTCCGATAGGATAATTACCCTTTCACGACAAAAACACCATATCCCCCGGATGCGCCTTCATCTTCAGGCTCGTTTTCGTCACCTGCACGATGCTCCACCGCATTGAAAAACAAAAAACTTTCGTATTTTGAGAAAAAACAAAACTGCATGATGTCGCCTTTTCCCGGCATGAACCCCTGGCTCGAAGGTTACCTGTGGGCTGACCTGCACCATGAACTGGCAAGCAGTATACGCAGGCAACTGGCACCGCAGGTGAAGCCGAAATACGTCGTGCGCATTGATACTTACACCTACAAGGATATCTTGCCGGATGAAGAAGTCGGCATTTTTCACCCCGACGTGGAAATTTTAAAAAAGCCTCCCCATACGCCTGGAGAACTCCTGTCTGAACCAGAGGAAACCTACAGCGCGACCACGCCCCCGACCCTGGTTTTCCCAACCCGGCTAACCATTGAAGCCCGGGTTCCGGTAGTCGAAATCCGGGATAAAGGGAATAACCAACTCATCACAGCGATTGAAATCCTTTCCCCTGCCAATAAGCGCAACCCCGGCCTCGTGCAATACCGCGAAAAAAGAGAACTGCTGTTTACCAGCGGGGTTCATCTGCTCGAAATCGACTTGCTGAGAAAAGGGCAACACCCTGCCGCCCATCCCGCATTGCCCGACTGGGCGCATTACTTCGTGATGCTGGTTCGGGCCAACCAAAACAAGACGCAGGTTTGGGCTTTAACCATCCGGGACAAGCTGCCCATATTGCCGACGCCCCTGAAATCTCCCGATCCGGATATCCGGCTCGACCTGGGCAAGGCGCTCCGGGAAGCCACCCGGGCGGGCGATTACGACGAAACCATAAACTACCGGGAAGAGCCGCCGCCGCCGCCCTTCGCTATTCAGGACCAGGATTGGCTGAAGGGTGTTTTGAAGGAGAGCAAGCTCATCCCCTGAGGCCGCCGGTTTTTCATCTGTAAAAAACTTCGAAAAGATCAGGTAAATTTATATCCCGGAAAATATGCCGTCCGAAAAGTAATGTTCTTTTCGGAAACAATTTCACAATTTAACCGTAAACGCCTGTAATCCTCCTCGCCTTTCCGCCGGCCATGATCCTTTGTTGGCCTCTATGCCCTCCAACCATTTGCTCCATCAATACAGGTTAATCATCAGCAAAACGCATCCCTGAACATGAACACCCCGCACACCTTATACCCGATGCCAGGCAAGCCGGCACATGCTCGTCTTTCAAACAGGCGCTTCCACGCCCGAATTGCTGCGTTCACCGCTATGCTCCTGCTTTTATGCAGCCACTTAACAGCGACGACCTACTACGTCGACGCCCAAAACGGCAGCGACAACTACAATGGCACCGCCCCCACCCACCAAAGCGACAAGGAAGGCCCCTGGAAGTCCCTTTCCAAAGTCAACGCCACCCGCTTTTCTCCGGGCGACCGAATCCTGTTCAAGCGAGGAAGCACCTGGACGGACGGCCCGCTCGAACCCCGCAACGGCGGCACTCCCGGCGGCACCGTCACCATCCACGACAGCGTGATCGGCAAACCCTTCAGCTTCGATCTCGTCGACCCGGATAACAACAACTGTATCTACTTCGGCGCCTACGGGGAAGGGCCCAAACCCAAAATTGACTGCCAGGGCAAAAGAGGCATTATCATCCGGCACAACTACATCATCGTCGAAAACCTGCACTTCGACAACGGCGACAACAACGTGGTGTGGCTCGCCGCCGAAGACGGCAACTTCTGGGTCAATATCTTTCATGTGGACGTCACCAACACCCGGGCCAATGCCGTGCGCTCCTCCTACGGCGGCGGCCACCTCTGGTTGAAGGGCCTTTACGTTTATAACTACGGCGTCAACGGCATCCTGCTCAACGGTTCTAAAAACAACAAGCTGAAAGGCGTACTCGTGGAAGACTGCCGGGTGGAAGACCCCGAAACCGTCGAAAAGGAAGACGCCATCACCTGCCACCGCGACAAGGAAGGCAACGACATGGAAGGCGACGTCATCATCCGCAACAACACCATCCGCAACTCCGGGGAGGACGGCATCGACATCACTACCGGCCATAATATCCTGCTGGAGGGCAACGACATCCGACACTCCTACTCCGGTGGCATCTATATCGTCAAAGACTGGGTAAGCACCGTAGAGGCCCGCGGCAATTTCCTCTTCTCCAATTCCATCAGCAAAGGCGTCGGCGACCTCACCATCGAAGTGCCTGACGTGTGGGTCTACAACAACGTGATCGCCGGCTCCGGCCACCACTGCCTGCTCATCGGCAGCACGGACAACGTCAAAATCTGGAATAATGTCATCGCCCCGAAGAACCGCACCGGCAATTTTATCTGGTTCCGGGAGGACATCGGCAAAGTTGAGTTCAAAAACAACATTTTCGACTTTTCGCAAACCGATCAGGATATCAGCGGGGACATCGTGCCGGGCATCTCCTTCGATTATAACTGTTACTACGGAACATCCGAATCCCAGCGGATTTACGGCAAGAAAGATTTCCGGGAAATGCGGGCGGCCCATCCCGGCTTCGAGCCCCACGGCGTATGGGCCGACCCCCAGTTTGCCGGCCCGCAAAGAAACGCTCCCGAGCATTTTATGCCGGCTTCCGGTAGCCCCTGTATCGACAAAGGCGCCGAAGTGCCCATCAAAGTGGACATCCGGGGCGCCGCCCGGCCCCAGGGCGCCGGCGCCGACCTTGGCATTTATGAACTAGGGGCGGCAGATTGCAATCCCGATCCCAACATCACCAGCTTTCCCGGCAGCCCCTGCGACGACGGCGACCCCAATACGGCCAACGATATTTACCAGGACGACTGCCGGTGTGCCGGCACGCCGGGCGGCCCCTGCGCGGGAATCGGCGACGCCGACAGCGACGGCATCTGCGCCGATGCAGACTGCGACGACAACGACGCCGGGATCGCCTACCGGCGCGGCGACGCCTGCGACGACGGCGACCCAAACACCGTTGGCGAAACCATACAAGACAACTGCCGCTGCGGCGGCGGCACTATCGCCCCCCTGCGCGCCTGCGCCCGCATCAGCAACAGCCGGGATGACGCCGAGGAATGGGCCTCCGGCAAAGTGGACCTGGCCAGCAGCGACCTGGAATTGACGGAGGACCCGAGGAAGGGGCCGCAGTACGTCGGCCTGAGGTTCAATACCCTCAGCTTGCCGAAAGGAGCAACTGTAACCCGGGCCTATCTTCAGTTTACCGTCGATGAAACCCGTAACGTCGAACCCTGCGAACTCGTCATCCATGGCCTGGCCAGCGACAATACCCCGCCCTTCAGCAACGCCGGCGCAGACATCAGCTCCCGCACCCGGACCAGGGCCTCTGTGGCCTGGCGGCCGGAGAAATGGCTCAACGACGGCGACGCCCAAGCCGCCCAGCAAACGCCCGACCTGGCCGCCATCATCCGGGAGATCGTGGAACGGCCCGGCTATTCGCCCAACAGCGCTATCGGCCTGCTCATCGAAGGCACAGGCGCCCGGACCGCTGACTCGTACGACGGCCGGGCAGGCAAAGCCCCTGAACTCTGCGTGGAATATACCCTTGGCCCCGCGACTTCCCCAGGTTACGATTGCCCGGCCCTACAGGCCAATGTCGGCGACGCCTGCGACGACGGCGACAATACCACCGTCAACGACGCCATCGACGGCGCCTGCCGCTGCGCGGGAATCCCTACCCCCTGCACCGGCATCGGCGACGCCGACGGCGACGGCATCTGCACCGGTACCGACTGCGACGACCGGAACGCCGCCATCACTACAAAACCCGGCGACGCCTGCGACGACGGCAACCCCAACACGTCCGGGGAAGTCATCCAGGCGGACTGCAGCTGCGGCGGAGGTACCATCAAGGCCCCGCCGGTCCGGGCCTGCGCCCGGATCAGCGATAATAAAGACGACGCCGAAGAGGACGGTGACGGCAACGTCAGCCTGTCCAGCACCGACCTCGAGCTGGCGAACGACCCCAAAGACGGCGACCAGGCCATCGGCCTGCGGTTTGCCGGGCTAGGCATACCGCCGGGCGCCGCCATTACGGGCGCCTACCTCCAGTTTACCGTCGATGAAAACAAGGACCTCGACCCCTGCCAGCTCGTCCTCTACGGGCAGGCCAGCGACGAAGCCCCGCCTTTCTCCAAAGAAGAAAACGACCTCACCCGCCGGCCGCGCACCACAGCTCAGGTATCCTGGGCGCCCCCTGCCTGGCGAGCCTCCGGCGACGCCAATGCCGCCCAGCGGACGCCGGATCTCTCTCCCATCCTCCAGGAGATCGTCAACCGGCCCGGATATACAGCCGGCAGCAGCATCGTCCTTCTCATCGAAGGAAAAGGCCGGCGGACAGCAGTGTCCCGAAACGGATCCGCCGAAAAGGCGCCGGAGTTGTGCGTGGAGTATGTAGCCGGCGGTTCCGATTAGTACTAAGGACAGAAATACTTTGACATACATGGAAAGGTAGTGTATTAAATCCGTTGATCCATCCAGCGGACCTGGAGGTCCGCTCTCCATTTGCACCGAAAGTTCAACGGATTTAATACACCACCCATGGAAATATGGCTATCCTTCTGACGCTGGACAGTTTGACTAACCCCGCGTTAGCGGGACGCTTCGTAATCCTGTTAATCGTGTCAATCCTGTCTACTTTAGGCCACGTACGCAACTCTATTCCCAGTTATTTCAATGTATTTCCACGTATTTCCATGTATTTCCATGCATCTCCACGCCTCCCCCCTTCCGGTATCAATCACGGTCCAGCCGGCACCTGCACAAAGTCGGGCTGTCATTTGACTTAAAAGATGCCCATATTTGCAGAAAAGAAAAGGCCATGCGAATCATTACAACGCTATCCCTGCTTTGGATTTGTTCTTTTACAGTTTACGGGCAGGAGCCCGCTTTCCGGATCCGGCGGGCAGCCGTGTTCAAGAACGGCACCGCTTTCCTGGAGAAGGAAGCCGTAGTGGACGCGTCTTCTGGTTCCGCTGACGTTTCCGGATACCCGGTCCAGTCCGGGCAGGCGGGGGGCATGCCGCCAGTTGTAACGGCCACCTACCCTTTCCGCCCCGAAGCCTACGAAGGAGCTCCGGTGCCGGTACTATTCGGCACGACGTTTTGGTCCGCCCCGGGCAATGAAGTGCTGGAAGTCGTGGCCGGCAGCCGGGAGGAAGTAGAAAAGGCGCCGGCCGACAACCTCGCCCGCCTGCTGCAGCTCAACATCGGCAAAAAGGTCTGTATATGGACAAAAGACACGAAGGGCCCCATCAACTGCGGCAACATCGTCGGCCATTCGACCCCCGGCGACGGCCAGTCGGCCGGGCAGCTGTTGCTGCGCGACGGGCAGACGCTCCACCAGTTTGCCGTGCACAACATCCAGCGCCTGGAGTTTGGCGAGGATGCGGTGTACGAAGAGGAAGTGGCCAGCAAGAAGCCTTCCCTCCGGTTGAAACTGGCCCGGGCCGAAAAGCAGCAACTCATCCGCTTCTCCTGCATGCAAAAAGGGATGAGCTGGTTTCCCAACTATCATATGGTCCTGCTGGGCAACGGCAAGGCCCGCTTGTCCCTCTTCGCCAACCTGATGAACGATATTGAAAAGCTCGATCAGGCGCCCGTCTCTTTTGCCGTCGGCATTCCCTCTTTCCGGTTCGGGCATCTGGCGGAACCCCTGTTCTCCGGCCAAGCCGTGCCCGGCTTCCTGAAAAACCTGAACAACCTGCCCGGCGAAAACCTGGCCATGTTTTCCAACGCTATCACTTCCCAAAGAGTGGAGGCAAATGCGGATGCCTTTTCAGGTGCCGGCGCCTTCCCCGATTCTGAGGGCCTGATGCAGGAAGACCTCTTCTTCTATGAACTCGACGAAGTATCCCTCGAACCGGGCGAACGCGGCCTGTTCAAACTGCTGGAACAGGAAGTGGCTTATGAAGACCTCTACGTCGTCGACATCAAACGGGCGCCTATGCCCTGGCAGCGAACCCGGGCCGAAGAGGAAGGGCCGAAAAACCTCGTCTGGCACGCCCTGAAATTCAAAAACCGGGAAACCGTGCCGCTGACGACCGGCACGGTCAGTTTCTTCTCCCGGGAAGGGGAAGGCCTCAAACCCATCGGCCAAAATGAGCTGAGCTTCACCCCCGCCAGGAGCAACGCCCTGGTGAAGATGGTGGCCGTGCCGGACATCCTGGTGTCCGACGAAAGCACCGAGGCCGGGCGTAAAAGCAACGCCCGGGATCATAAAGACCTCATTACGGTAAAAGCCCGGATCAGGGCCGTGAATTACAAAGGCAAAAAGATCACCCTGCGCATCAACCGGGAGATCACCGGCCGCTTCCTGAACTCCGATACGGACTGGGAAACGTCCGCTTCGTTCGACCATGCCGACACGCTGAACGCCCTATCCAATGCCACCTGGGTGGTCACCCTGGAGCCGAAAGAAAAACGGGAACTCAGCTATACGTACGAGGTGTATGAGTAAGAGGGCCGCCCTGATTAAAAAATCCAAGGCAGGCCCGAAAGGCCTGCCCTATGAATTACATTGCCAGTGGCGGCGGCATACCGCCGCCAATAGATGGTTTTATGGGGTTATCACAAGGTTTTTCACAAGTTGCTTACCTCCCGCCTGCACCTGAAGGTAATACAGCCCCGCCGGCAGGCCGGCCAGGTTGATGGCCATATTCAGCCGGCCGCCACTGGCTTCCTGCTGTGCCGACCAGGCCAACTGCCCGGTGAGATGGAACAAGCTGATGGTGCATGGGCCGATGGCTTCTTCGGCTTCCAGGAACAGGGCAACGCTCCCCCGCGCCGGGTTCGGAGTCAGTTCGAGTGAGGCCTGTAGCCTTTGCCTTTCGTGCAGGCCAACCCTTAAGCACGGTGGTTCTTCGCCCTGCTCAAGAATACAGGGCACGTTGACATCCACCGGGCCGTAAGCCTCTACCTGGCCGTCGGGCCATTCAATAACAATCGAGTCTATGACGGCAGCATCCCCCAGGCCGAAATGCAGTTGGGTGCTTTCAGAGCTGTGGGAACTGGACGCCACTTGCCGCATCTGCCAGGTTTCCTGCCCGTTGATGGTGGCCTTTATTCGGACGACAGCGCCGATGGCGGCCGTATTGGGAGAGTTGCCTGCCAGGGTATACTGTGCCCAGCTATTATCGTTTCCCTCATTGAGGTAGACGGCGGCATGAAGATCGGTATTGGGAAAGCCGCCGTTGGCTACAGCAATGTCCAGGAAACCGTCGCCATTAAAATCAGCCAGGCCGGCAAACCCGTCCAGCAAAGGAATGACGGCGTCCGTTTCCAGTTCGAACTGCCCGTTGTCATTGCGGAACATGGCGTTCTGGTTGTCATAAAAAGAGGTGACGAACAAGTCGAGGTCGCCGTCGTTGTCGTAATCGCCCCAGGCGCCTGTCGGTGTATCCAGGCTGTATTCCCATTGGCCCTCCACGCGCCGGAAAACGCCGGCACCATCATTGTTATACAGGTAATTCACGAGTTCGCCGGGCACGAACAGGTCAAAGTCGCCGTCGTTGTCGTAATCGCCCCAGGCGCCGTGATAGCTGAGGCCGGTGTAGGTGTTGAACAAGGCCTGCTCATCTTCGTACAGGCTAAAGTTGCCGGCACCGTCATTGTAGTACAGTTGGTCGGGTACCCAGGCATTGGCGACGAACAGGTCGAGGTCTTTGTCGCCATCCACATCGGCCCAGTTTCCGGAGAAAGAAAATTGGGCCGGGCCGGCGACGATGATGTCTTCTGCCTCTTTAGAGAAAGTGCCGTTGCCCTGATTCAGATACAAAGCATTTGGGGCCGAACCAAAGTTGACGCTGCTATTGGCCACGAAGATATCCAGCCAGCCGTTGCCATTGGCGTCGGCCCAGCTGCAGCCGGCGGTGCTGTTCTGGTCGGTTACCGGAGGTCCGGCGGCCACTGGGGCGAACATGCCCGTGCCATCGCCGGCAAAGAGCCGGTTCTCGGTATTGAGGAACGTTTGAAAATTCCAGGCTCCGATGTAGAGGTCTTTAATTCCGTCGCCGTTAAAGTCGGCAAAAGCGCCGGCATTGAATTTCGCGGCATGGGGTGGCAAGACGCTTTCGCCGACACTTTCAAATCCGTTGCCGTTGTTCCGGTACAAAGTATTGCTGTAACTAAAGCCGAGCTGGGCGTTGAGCAGGAGCAGGTCGATCTGGCCGTCTCCGTCGTAATCTTCGACGGTTATTCCGCCGGGAGCCCCCCCGCTTGCTTCAATTCCGGAATCTTCCCACAGGGAGAAATTCACGAATTGTGCGTACTGCGGCATGTGAGCGGCCAGAAGCAGCCCTGCCGCCAGAAGGAACCGGGAGCGTAATCTGTCGTTTTTCATATCGCTGATGTTTCGGTTAAGGAATGATGAATTGCAGTACAGACAACATAGCTTGTCCCGGTTATTGGCGCCTGCATTGGCGTACCAAAAACCAGGATTAGCGTACCAAAAGCGCTTATTTGGCTACCCGTCTGATGTTGGGCACTCCATGCCTCCTGCACACGCTCGGCCTCGACTCCGCTCGGCTTTCCCCTTTCCGCTGGCCAGCGTTCGGCCTAGCTCACGCCGAGGCCCTCAGACGGGTAGCCGCTTATTTTTATTTATGATCCGCTCTATTGCTGCGGAACTCGCTGGGCGGGGCGCCGAATTCCTTCTGAAAGGCGCGGGCAAAATGGGAAGGATCCTTAAAGCCTACCTGAAAGGCCACCTGGCTGATATTTTGAGTGGTGTCAGCGAGCAGGGCCCGGGCGCGTTCCAGGCGGCACCGGCGGATGAACTCGGCAGGCGGCCTTCCGGTCAGGGCCTTGAATTTGCGGAAGCATTGGGTCCGGCTGACACCCAGGGCACCGTAGAACTTGTCGATGCTGAAATCGGGATTATCCAGGTTCTCTTCGATGATTTGCCGTGCCTGTTCCAGGAATTGAGCGTCGGGTTCCGGCTGTTCGTTGCCGACGGGCGGTGCGAAGGCCCACCCGCTGTATTTTTCCTGAAGGGTCCGGCGCAGTTTCAGGGCTTTTCGGATCTGAATATCCAGTTCCTGCTGGCTGAACGGCTTGGCCAGGTAGGCGTCGGCCCCCTGTCGCAGGCCGGCCAGGCGGGAGTCCAGATCTGCCCGGGCGGTCAGCAGGATAATGGGAACATGGCTGGTGCGCCGGTCATTTTTCAGTATCCGGCAAAGCTCGAACCCATCCTGCTTCGGCATCATGACGTCGCTGATGATCAGGTCGGGAACGATGGACAGGGCTTTTTCTACGCCGGCTTCTCCGTCGGGAGCAGTCCGGATTTTATACCGGCCTTTGAGCAGGGTTTTCAGGTAGGCCCGCACATCGGGGTTGTCTTCTACGATGAGCAGCAGAGGGTGTTGAGCGGAGGGTGATGCTATGGATGTGGAGCGCAGCGACATCCCGGCGCAGGCCGGGGCTGTCGATGTTATGGATGCTTCCCTGGTAGTGCCTCCACCCCCAGTTTTCGCCGGATTCCAGGGTTGAGCATCTGCAACCTCTGCCTGCCGGGTAATGGGCAGGGTGACGGTGAAAGCGGCCCCTTTTCCCAGTTCACTTTCCACTGTGATCGCTCCGCCGAGAAGTTCAGTGAGTTCTTTAGCCAGGGCCAGGCCGATGCCGGTAGCGCCACCCCGCCCCTTCAAAGAGAGGGAATTGGCAGCAGATGACCTGCTGAAGCGGCCCTCTTCCGGAACTTCCCCCCTTTGGGAAGATTGAGGGGGGCTGGAGGGGAGGCTATAAAACCGGTTAAATACGAACGGCAGCTCCTCTTCGGAAATGCCCATGCCCGTGTCACGAACTGTGATCACCAGCAAGTCGGAAGTGGGAAACCGGAAGTGGGAAGTGGGTCCTGTTTCCGCCTTCCGCCTTTCGATTTCGCACTTCACATTACCGCCCTCCGGCGTGAACTTGATGGCGTTGGAGATCAGGTTGGAACAAATCTTCTCTATCTTATCCGGGTCGTAATCCATGACCAGTTCTTGCTGCTGGCTGTGAAAGGAGAGGGCGATGCGCCGGCTTTCGGCGTAAGAGTGGAACGATTCGGTCAGATATTTCAGGAAGGGCAGGATATCGGCCTGGACATTCCGGACTTTGAGGGTGCCGGACTCCGCCCGGGCCAGGTCCAGCATCTGGTTGACGAGGCGCAGGAGGGCCTTCCCGTTGCGGGTGATCATGCGGAGGCCCTCGTCCAGCAATTTATGAGGCTGTAGCCGGATTTGATCCGCCATACCCAGAATGATGGTCAGAGGGGTGCGGAACTCATGGGTAATATTGGTGAAGAAGCGGCTCTTAAATTCATCCATCTGCTCAAGTTGCGCCGCCCTTTGCTGTTCAAGCGCCAGGTTGGCCTCCAGTTTCCAGCGCTTGCGCTGGAAGCGGTTGTACCAGGCGATAGCGCTTAACAGGAGAAGGACGTACACGCCATAAGCCCACCCACTCCGCCACCAGGGCGGGGCAATGTAAATGGGAACTTCGGCCACCGTTTCACTCCAGACGCCGTCGGCACTGGCCGCTTTGACCTGAAAGGCATACTGGCCCGGGGGTAGTTTGGAGTATCGGGCTACCCGGCTCTGCCCGGCGTCGATCCAACCGGCGTCCAGGCCCTGCATCCGGTAGGCATAGCGGTTCTTTTCCGGCTGGCTGTAGTGCATGCCTATGTATTCAATGGCGACGCTGTTGCGGCTGAAAGGCAGGCTCAACCTGTTGCCCATCTTAATATCTGCAAACAGGGAACTGTCTTTCCCGCTGCCGCCCAGGGCGTAGATATTGGTAATTTTCACTTTGGGAGCGGTGGGGTTCGACCGGATACTGTCCGGATGAAAAATAGTGCAGCCCAGGCTGCCGGCGCTCAGGGTTATCTCTCCTGCCGCGTTCAGCCTGCCGAAGCGGCCCAGGCTGGCAAAAGGGATGCCGTAGCTGTCGTCATAGCTCTGTAGTGTTTCCATTTCCGGGTCAAAGCAGAAAATGCCGGCACTGGCAATCAGCCAAAGGCGGCCGCGGCCGTCCTCCAGGATGACGTTGGCCATGTCGGCGGGCAGGGCATACTCCTGGCAGGAGTTGTCGAGAGGGTTCCAGCGGCAAAAGCCATAGCCGAGGTAGCTTAGCCAGTAGCGGCCGGCCCGGTCTTCGTGTATCCAACTGACCAAGGGGTTGGGCGTTTCGATCCGTTCGAACAACAGGCTGTCCACCCGTAATGGCCCGTTGCGGATGACCCGGTTCAGGCCCTGGGCGGTCGGGATATAAATGTCGCCCCGGCTGTCTTTATAAACCTGCCAGACCTCGTTGCTGCTGAGGCTGTACGGATCATCCGCCTGATGGCGATACCGGGCCACGGCCTGCCCGGCCGGGCCCATTATGGTAAGCCCGCCTCCGATGGACCCAAACCAGCGATACCCCAGGCTGTCCTCGTACATACACACGACATAGCCTCTGGGCTCCGGGTAGCGGATGAGCCGCCCGGTTTCCGGCTCATAGCGGTTGGAGCCGGCAGTTGTCGGTATCCAAACGTTGCTGCTTCTGTCGATGAACACAAAAAGGGCAGTCCTGGAATCCAGGCTGAACGGGTTGCCTGCTTCCGGCAGGTATTGCGTGAAGGTGTTTTTATGCCGGTCGTAACAGTAAACGCCTGAAGAGCTGGTACCTAGCCAGACCTTGCCGCCCGGCCCCTCAACCGCTGAAGTAACATAGATATTATCGTCTCCAGGTGCCGGAGGGGGTTGATAGTGGGCAAACTGATTGAAGTAAGGATTGAGTTTGTACAGGCCGGTCAGCTTGGTAGCGATCCAGATGTTCTCAAAAGGGCCCTGCAGGATTTGCAGGACATGGGCATTTTCCCAGGCTGCGGGCGGTTCGAATTGATGGTTGCGGACCTCTGCCGGGCGGCCTTTCAGGGCCTCTCCTGCATGGCGGACGGCATACAGGCCGGCACCCAAAGTGCCGACGTACAAATGCCCATCCAGGGATTCGATCAGGCTGGAAACCGGCGCTTTGCCAGGGATGCCGCCGGGCAGGGCCTGAAAAGAACCGGAAGCCGGGCTGTAATATTCAATTGTATTAATCTGGCCATCCTGGGGCACGGGGGCTTGCCCCCCTACCCAAATGCCGCCGGAAGGGCTGAGGGCCAGAGCCGTGGCCGCTTCGGCCCGGATGTGCCGCCGTGCTTGAGGAGCGTTCTTTTGAAAGTGATCGAAAAGGGGAGGGCGATTGGCATCCTGGCCGGCCTTTAACCGGGAAACGCCCTGGTCGGTAGCGATCCATAAATCGCCATTGGGGTGGAATAATAATTGGTTGACCCGGTTGCTCAGGGGGCCTGCCGGAGTGTGCTGTCCATTTTCGCTCTTAGCCGGAAAATGCTGCCATATTGCCTTCTGCCCTCCGGTTTCCGTGTCTTTCAGAAGCCTCAGGCGATACAGGCCGTCTGAAGCGGTCCCAATCCAGAGTGCATGATCAACAGCGGCGGCCAGGGCAGTAACCTCTCCCTCTCCCACTCTCCCACTCTCCCCGGGCGGCATCGGAAAAGGCTGGTAATCACCCTCCTCCGGGCAGAAGCGAAAAATTCCCGGATGACCGTTCATGGAAAACCAGAGATTCCCGCCCGGATCCTCGCACAAATGCCGGACAGCTCCGGAGGAAAAGGGAAGAGGCGCTGAATAAGGATAGAGCTTAAAGGAATAACCGTCGTACCGCACTACTCCAAAGCCGGATCCCAGCCAGATTTCTCCCGCCTGGCCGGCAACGACACAATGGGTGCTTTGGGATGGCAGCCCTTCGCGCAGGGAAAACCGCTCAAAGTACAACCCGTTCGCATACCGCTTCTCCTGGCCGTACTGCACGCCGGGCAGGCCATGGATCAGGAAAAGGCAGATCAGGATAGTATGCAGCAAAGGCTTTGGGCCGGGCATTGTTCAAAAACCTGGTGTTGATGATCTACCATTAAAGTAAAGCCTAATGCCCTCTTTTTGCCTAACGATGGTCAACCCGGCGGATGATTTTTGTCAGCATAAATGCATAAATGCTGGTGTGGCGGAGGCAGAACCGTTGTGTATGCGGGCTACCCGTCAAAGGTTGGACACTCCATGCCTTTTGCACACGCTTGGCCTCGACTCCGCTCGGCTTTCCCCTTTCTGCTGTCCCACCATAGACGGATAGCCTGTATGCGTGTATCCGTACGTAACGGGGGGAAGATGGAGGGTTGTTCGGAATTTACAAATACACAAATGCACGAACCACTCCCCTCATATCCCCAGCCGCCCGAATAACGCCTCCTTGTACGTCTTGCTCACCCGGAACACCCTGCCGTCCTTCATGTGGGCTTCCACGTCGCCGTAGCCGATCTGCTCGATCTGATGCAGGAAACCGGTGTTGATGATGGTCGACCGGTGGATGCGGATAAACTGCCGCCCCTCCAGTTGCCGCTCCATATTGGCGAGGGACTCGCGGAGCAGGAACTTTTTTTCACCGCTGTAAATCTCGATATAATAACCGGAAGCTTCCACATAGCGGATGTCGGCCATGTCGACGAAGCAAATCTTGCCGGACTGGCGGATGGGCAGGGTGCGCCGATGGTTGTCCTGGCGCAGGTACTCGAGCAGGGCGCCGAGCTGAGAACCATCCGGCGACGCCTGCTTCTCCCCCAACAACCGGATGGCCTTGTCCAGAGATTTGTAAAAACGCTCCTCTTTGAAAGGCTTCAGCAGGTAATCGAAGGCGAAAACGTCAAAGGCGCGCAGGGCGTACTGGTCGTAAGCCGTACTGAAAATAATCAGCGGGGTTTCTGATTCGGGAAGGTTTTGCAGGACTTCGAAGCCGCTCATGTCCTTCATGCGGATATCGAGGAAGATGAGGTCGGGTTGCTGCTCCCGGATGGCCCGCAGGGCTTCGGCCCCGCTTTTGCATTCGCCGATGAGGGCCACGTCCTGCCGCTGCGCCAGCAAGGCTCGGATGCGCTGCCGCGCCAAAGCTTCGTCATCGATGATCAGGGTTCTTATCATAGCCGGGCCTTCTGTAAAGGAATGATTGATCGAAGGAATGGGCAGATAACCCCCTGTATTCACTCATTCACTCATTCACTCATTCCCTCATTCACTCATTCACTCATTCCCTCATTCACTCATTCACTCATTCCCTCATTCACTCATTCCCTAAAAAGACAACGGGATTTCGATGCGGTTGCGGACACCGGGGTGCAAATTTTCCACCAGGAAGGTAAACTGCTCTCCGAACAGGGACCGCAGCCGTTCCAGGGTATTGTGCAGCCCCATGCCTCGCTGGAAGAGTTCCGCCCCGGCTTCTTCGCTGAATCCCTTCCCGTCGTCTTTCACCTCGACGACCAGCTGCCGGCCTTCCTGGAACAGGCGGATGTCGACCTTCAGCTGGGGGTGGTCCCGCGAAAAGCCGTGCTGTATGGAGTTCTCCACCAGCGGCTGAAGCAGCATGCTGGGAATGCGCGCCTGGAACGTACCGGGCTCGACCTCCAGGCCGATCTCCAGGTCTTCGGCAAAGCGCGCCTTTTCGATGTCGATGTATTGCTGCAGCAATTTCAGCTCGTCCTCTAAAGATACGACTTGTTCGTCTTTTTTTTCCAGGACGTGCCGCAACAGGCCGCCCAGGTCGGCGATCATGGCTTTGGCGCGGCGCACGTCGATGTCGATCAGGCTGGCGATGCTGTTGAGGGTATTGAAGAGGAAATGCGGCTGAAGCTGGGATTTGAGCATCATCAGGCGGGCCTCCAGCAGTTGCTTTTCCATCCGGCTGTGCCTCACGCGGTGCATGATGTCGCGCTGCACGTAGTGGTAGGTATAGGTGAGGCTGGCCGTCAGGAGGTAGATCAGGAAGAGCTTGTCGAAATTCCGGAGGTACCACAACACCATACGGATGAGCTGAAATGGCTCGTCGCATTTTTCGCCCGTGCACAACAGGTGGTTGACGAACAGGAAGAGCGAATACCAGACAAAGGAGACGACAAAAGCGAACAGGACGTGAATGAGGATGATCTTCCGCCAGGGCATCTTTGCATCCAGGAAGCGGGTCGTCGTCTTGACGATCAGGAAGACGAAGGCCAGGGCCATCGCCCAGGCCAGCAGGCGCCAGCCCAGCAGCTCGGAGATATTGGCTTGCTTTCCTTGCGTAACCTGGTCGAGGTAGAGCTCAAAGAAAGTGGCCACCTGCAACAGGGTGATGACCAGCCCTATTCCGATGATGAGCTTGGTATCGGATAACCGCTTTATGCTTTGCTTGACGGATGACATGGCCTCCAAAATTAGCGGAAATTTCTCTGTGCCCGAAGATTTTGGCTGCACGATAATGGGCATTCGCTTCAAAACTGCCGGGCTTCGCGGCATTTCCCGGCAGGCCAGGGCAAAATGGCTTTAATTTGGGATAGCAAGTAAAGATATTCAAAGATGCTGTATAGAGTGGGCCGGCGGAAACGTCCGCCGCCCGAACTGTTGCAACCCCTGCTTACTTAGTGGTGATCAAAAAACAAGTTGCCGGCCTGACTTTCCAGGATCAGGTATAGGCTTCAACCGTTTCAACGGTTTCCAGCCTTTACCTGATCCTGGAAACCGACAACTTATTTTTTGAGATTATTGGAGTTTTTACAATAACCATCGGCAGAACCAGTGGCAGGGGTTGCTTTTTTCGTGTTTCATAGGTTCATTGTGTTTGCAGAACCATGAACAATACCGGAAAGAAATACTTTGACATACCTGGAAATAACAGAAATTTCTCATGTAAGGTACACACGTGGCGAAAAGATGCCACGAAAACACTAAAACACCAAATCCGCACTAAATTTAGTGCGGATTTGGTGCCTTTGTGTTTTTGTGGCGATACGTGTACGCTCTACATGAGAAATTGCTGTGGAAATAATGAAATACCCTGCAACCTCAAGGCAGGCAGGCATTTCCACATATTTCAATGTATTTCTATATATTTCAATGTATTTCTACATATTTTAATGTATCCCACTTCAGCCCCTCCCCTACCCATGAAAAAGCAAAACAGTTTTCCTTATCTCACATCCACTCTCCGGTACGCTTCGATCACCGCCATTTCCCCCTCCCTTCCCGGTTTTGAATTGCCGTGTTCCATGCCCAGTATCCCGTCGTATCCTTTTTCGTGAATGTAGCGGAAGACGTTAGCGTAGTTGATCTCTCCCGTCGTCGGCTCCTTGCGGCCCGGGTTGTCGCCGATCTGGAAGTAGGCGATCTCGGCCCAGGCCCTTTCGATATTGGGAATGAGGTTGCCCTCGGCGATCTGCTGGTGGTAGATATCGAACAGGATTTTGCAGGCCGGGCTGCCGACGGCGCGGCAGATCTGGTAGGCCTGGGCGGCCCGGGTGAGAAACAGCCCCGGGTGGTCGCGGAAGTTCAGGGGCTCCAGCACCATGGCCAGGCCGTGCGGCTCCAGGATGGCGCTGGCCTGCTTCAGCGCTTCGACGACGTTGGCCGTCTGGTAGCCCATATCCTGGCGGAGGTCCAGGTGGCCGGGCACGACGGTCATCCACCGGGCGTTGACGCGTTTGGCGACCTCCACGGACTCGCGGATTTGCTGCAGGAACTCCGCGCGCAGGGCCTCGTCCCCACTGGCCAGGTTGGGTTCTTTCCAGTAGATTTTGTGGGCCACGAAAACGCCCATTTCTATGCCCAGCTGCTCCATGATCTTGCCCATCTTGCGCTGTACGCCCTCCTCTCTTTGTTTCATGTCATTGTCTTCAAAGGCGCGGAACCCTTGATCGTGGATGAATTCGAGGTGGAGGATGGGGTCGCCGCCGGTATGTTCCTTGAACATGCCCAGGTGGGTAGCGAACTTCATGGTGAACGGCGTTTCTCCGGCCAGCCGGGCGGAAGCACTCAGGGCGGCAGGGCCCGCGAAGGCGGCAGATGCGGCCAGGCTGGATTTGACGAAGCTTCTTCTGTTCATTGCGGTATTGGCATTGTTCCCAAAAATGATTTCTGCGTCCGGAAAGATACGCTTTATTCGTAACTATTTAGGTGGGCATGGTGCCTTTGCCACGAAGACACCAAGACACCAAGATCGCACCAAGGCTTTGTGCAATCTTAGTGCCCGCCTGCTGTGCCAGCGGCCGGCAGGTTTTTGTGTCTTCGTGGCTAAAAAGCGGAGGGCTACTAAATAGTTACCTTTATTCTCTTTTCCAGGTTCAGGGCCGAAGCCGGCGCATCCGCCAGGGTGCAATTGGCCGCCAGGACGGTTACGGGCGGGCGGCGGGGCGGCCAGGAGCCTGTATCCCGGCGCTCAAAGCCTTATCAGCATGACGCTTGCCGGTTGGCCGCCATGCCAGGCTTGCAGCCAGTAGCAGCCCGCCGGCCAGGAGCGCGTATCCAGCTCGATACGAGTGCCCGCCGTATGGAGGCTTGCTTGTTTTTTCCCCCGGGCATCGAATATTAAAATCTGTTTTTCCATCCCGTTGGCGCCTGGCGGGAAATCGATGGACAGCATGTCCCGGAAAGGATTGGGGCTTGGCCGTATCCAGGCGGCGGCGGACGGCTCTTCCGCAGCAGTAAGCATGCAGAGGTTGGCCAGTATGCTGCCATCCAGTTCCCAGGCCGGGTCAATCGGCACACAAAGGTGCTGCAGGGCAGTAGCGGCAATGTCCGTTATCCGTGGCGTATCGTCGTAGTCCCCGCACCGCATCGCGCCGGGGTTGTCTGCCCAAACGGGAGGAGCGCCCTGGAGGCTGCAGCTGATCCCCGCCGGGCCGGCGTCCTCCACGATCGAGCCGCTGCCCTCATCCAGGGGCCAATAGGCCAGCAGGCTTCCGTAATCCGGATGGGTGCTGTCGACGGAAGAGCAGGCATAGCGGCGGACGGTTTCCGGCGCCAGCACTTTGCGCCAGATGCGCACCTCGCCCATCAGGCCATTGAACCAGAAGGGGTAGCCGAGGGTACCGTCCTGGCCGATCACCAGCGGCAGGCCGGCGTCGATGTTTTCAATCTGGGAAATGTCCGTACTGCCCAGGAATTCCCCGTCCTGATACAACGACATCGCCCCGTCGCGGTCAAAGGTGACGGCAAGGTGGTGCCAATCGCCGTCATTAACCAGGCCTCCGTTGAGGTCGGCGCGTTGACTGCCGTCGCCGATGTTTACCTTCCACCGGCTCTGATCGCTGAAGGGCGTGGACAGGACAAAGCCCGGATTGAGGCCGCTGTTCCAGTCTTTATTGCTGACAAAGGCGGCATCCCCCTCCAACTCCTCATATTTCAGGCGCAGCTCGACAGAAAAATCAACGGTATCGCCAAAGCGGAAAGGGCTGCTGTCGGAAGGAAGCAGGTACTGGCCTGCCCCATCGAAAGCCAGGCCCGTAGCGGGTTGAAAAGCAGTAACCGATTTGCTGATCTCAACCGGAGGCAGGGCCGGATGGTGTGCGATGACGAAAATATTGCGCTCCTCCAGGGAACTGCCGCCGTGGCCGGCGGGCGTACCGCCATGGTCAGTAGAAGCGAGGATCAGCCAGTTTTCCTGCCCGTAGTTAGGGCGCAGCCGGAGGGCCTGCAGGATATCGCCCACGTATTCATCGGTAGCGGCGATGCTTTGGAGGTATTCCGGCACCTCGGGAGAAAAGCCGTACTGATGGCCGGCGTGGTCCACGTCGTCCAAATGCAGGAACAAAGCGGTGGGGTTCTCATTGATGAGCAATTGCACGGCCTTGTCCCGGACCGCAGCATCGGTAGTTACATTGAACTTCCCGTCGCAGGCATTAACGATCCGGTCGTTGATCGGCGCCCAATGGCAAACGGAATAGGTCTCCCATTCCGGATGGAAGGCTTCCACACGGTCGAAAAAGTGAGGATAATCAATGTAGTTCGCATTGGCAAAGCTGTTCTCCAGCGCCCCGTGCTTATCTTCCCAGGTGCCGGTGAGCATGCTGCTCCAGCCCGTAGCGCTCCAGGTCGGCGCATGGGTCAGCGCATCCAGGGAGTACACGGCATGCTGGAGCAGGCCCTGCAGGTGAGGTGCTTCAGCGGCCATCATTGCGTCCGGCCGGCACCCGTCAATGCCGATGATAAGTACCTTGTTGTCCTGGGCATTCAGCCCCAGGCCGAAAAAGAGGAAGAAAAAGAGGCAAAGCTGCTTCATGGAATGGTTTTATCGTATTTCGGAAAATAGTACGCCACTGGAGCTTTATTTTTCATTCCTAAGGAATGAAAAATAAATAAGTTGGTCCAAGTGCCTAAATATTTTTTCGCCAGGCGAGGCATTTTTGAGGCGCATAGCAGCGCTACGCAACGAAAAAATAACGAAGCCTGGTGGAAAAAGATAACGGCAATTGGGCTTAGCGACGTGCGATCAATAACTGTCGGGTTTTCTAGGAGCGCTTTTCCCTTTATCCTGCGTTGAAGAACCGCCTCCCTTAGCACTGCTAAGGTCGGGAACCTTCGCCTTGGCTAAAGGAAAAATCGCTGACCTATCGAAACCCGACACCTATTAATCGCACATCGCTTAGTTATTTATTTTTCATTCCTTAGCCAGTTTTTCCCTGTACTTTTTCTCCAACGCACTTACAAAAGCAGCTTTGTCATTCCGTAGTAATTCCATTTCATCTCCATTCACGATAGTCGGATGAATATCTCTAAGATATTTATCACTCCAAAGCGCAAGTTCAACAAGTATTGGCGTTAGAGCCAGTCCTTTATCTGTCAGAAGATAAAGGTTCGACTTCCTGTTGTCAGGCCGTTTGGTTTTTATGATGACTCCTAATTCTTCCAGGAGTTTGAGTTTAGTCGAAAGAATATTGGTGGCTATAGCTTCGTCACTTTCCGTAAAGTCTTTAAAAGTTTCCTTCCCTCTATTAACATCTGTTTTACGATAACCAACATCCACCTGTCACCTAAAACGTCAAGGGCTGAAGTAAACGGGCAATCACATCTGAATTCCTGTGGCATATGTTAACTCCAAGTTAATTTTTACTTGCAATATGAAAGTTTTATTGAAATAGCTTGCATATTGCAAGTATGTTTGTATTTTTGCTTGCAGAACAAAAGTAAAAAACTTACGGGTATGAGACAAGTCATTGCAGTGTTTCTGATTACAGGTTTAATAGCTTCCTGCAATTCAGCCAGAAAAACAAACGGTAATAAACAATCCAGAATTTCAACAATGAGCAAAAAAGAAATCGTTGGCACTTTTTTAGGTGCCGTACTACAAAGTGATCCCGCAACCATGCGTGAATTGGCCAATGCCGACTACATCCAGCACAATCCATTTATTCCAACAGGCCTTGAGCCGTTTATTGAAATGCTACCTGTGTTGCAGGAAAACGGGACTACGGCTGAAAACATTCGCATGTTCCAGGATGGCAATTATGTGTTTATGCACAACATCTGGAGAAATGCCAAGCCTTTTGGGGCAGATGAGATGGTCTCGTTTGATATTATCCGCATAGGCGAGAATGGTAAAGTAGCGGAGCATTGGGACGCCATGACAGCTTTGGTAAAAGAAACAGCCAGCGGAAGAACACAAACGGATGGCCCAACTATGGCAACGGACCTGGATAAAACAGAGAAAAATAAGGCGCTGGCAAAGGCTTTGATAGAAGATATCCTGATGGGTAAAAACCCTGATAAGATTACGGACTACATCAGTGCCGAAGAGTACGATCAGCATAATCCTGAAATCAAAGACGGATTGTCGGGAATCATTGAGGCGGTGGAATACCTCTCCTCACAAAACAATATGTTTAAATACACGAAGATTCACAAAGTATTGGGCGAAGGGAATTTTGTGCTTACCGTAAGTGAAGGAGAATGGAACGGAAAGCTACAGGTTTTTTACGACTTGTTCCGGTTTGAAAATGGGCTCGCCGTGGAGCATTGGGATGTCATCCAGGAAATTCCTGCTGAAGGATTGGCTAATGAAAATGGAATGTTTGGGTTTTAATATTTCATCTCAAAGTAACTATTCAGCACGCCTGCGTGCTGAATAGTTACTCCAACACTTTATTTTGGCTGTAGTGTTTTTCATTTTTCAGTCCCATATCTCTGGGCGATTAATTTTCATTGCTCTTAAATACGAAAGGAATTGCCCTGCGTGAACAGATTCGTGATATCCAATCCGCAATAAATATTTTCCAAGGATTTTCTTGTCTCCATTCCCGGGGTGAACGATTTCCGTTTCGTTTAATTCTGTATCCGAAAACTGTCGAACACTTTCTAAAAATGTATTTCTATAGGGTTCGGCAAATTCAAGTTCGTCAGTAACGCTAATGAATGGTCGATTTTTCCAGGGCGTTTTATAATTTGTCATACTCCCATTATTGATTATAATATTCCATCCATAATCGGCTTCTAAAACGTGCCTAATCATTTCTATCGCAGTCATTGCTTTTTCGTCAGGTTTCCAATTGTAATAGCTTTTAGGAAGCCCTTTCCAAAGTTTGATGCTTTTCCTTCTAATTTCCGTAAAGTTTAAAATTATAAGTTCGGATTGAGTCATTTTCTTTGTTTCAAGAATGTCGTTTTACATTACAGCCAACGGTTGGCACCGGCGGAGTACCCAGCTTCTGCTGGGCATGGCGGCTGGCGCATGGTTAGCGGTATTTTTATCTGCTTCCGCCTGCTGCTCTTTGGCTTTTTTTCAGTTTTTCCCGGTTTGATTTTAAGTCATATTCTCTGCTAAATGCTTCCTGATCCATCGAAAAGTATTTTGACAATTTGATCATCATCTCTTTGCTAATATTTCTTCTGTATCCTAATACATCGCTAATCAATTGCCTTGACACGTTTATCGATTTTGACAATTCGCTTTGCGTAATATTTGAATCTCTTAGCAAGGTTCTTAATAATTCTACCGGATTCAAAGTAGCGTTTTTTTCTTTCATAACCCTTTGGTCATAATCCTCGATTAACAGTTCCAACAATTCAATTTCATCAGAGTGCTTTTCTTCGTCCTTTAGCATCAATTCTTCGTGCCTGTCACAATATTCAGTGTATTGTGAAAGGCTCTTAACTATTTTATACTTCATTTTGCTTTCCATGTCAAAACATATTTACTTCACAAACATCGATTTTATCATATTCGTTATGCGTAAAAAACTTCTGTTGCCATGCCCATAGTCAGTAAATCTAAACCTAAACTATCTTGGGTTTCGGGATTAAATAAATTTATCCATTTCCATTTGCCAATGATTGTTTTATCTGAATCTTGAGCAGGAAGTTTCATAGAGATGAATAGCAAGCTTCCTATTGCTATCAGTACAAGAATAGGGAGTTTAAATGTTGTCTTCATTTTTGTAATTTTTAGTGTGATTAATTTATGGTGTACAACTCAAAGGAATGTCTGCGCCCCCATTCCCGAACCTCAAGCCCTCAAACCGGCCCGCGCAGACATTTCAGTTGGACAAAACCAGCCTGCCCGGCTGTCCGGTTACCTTAGGGGAAACGCGCTTACTTTCCTCCGGATTAAAAGTGCTGGTAAAATATGCTTTTTTCCCTGCCCTGTCAAACTTAGCGTACCGCTCTGGATCAAATGGGCTCATTTTACTACCCGGCCCTTCCGCGCGGGCAAAGCCGACCCGGCCCCATTCAACACGTTTTGGGGAAGCTGGAGTGCCGGCCGGAGCGCGGTAAGCGTCCGGTGAACTACATCTTGCAATCCTCGGCTTTTTTCCAAAGATGCGGCAGAAGCTCCTCAATCCGGTTGACCGGGTGATCCGGCAACCGGATCATGACGTCCTCCAGCCATTCGACGGGATCGACGCCGTTGAGTTTGCAGCAGGCGAAGAAGCTATAAAAGATGGCGGCGCGCTGCGCCCCTTTCCCGACACTTCGTGTACGGGACAGGCAGTGAGATCCGGCAAAGAGATAATTGCGGCGGCCTACAGCAATGGGGCGGATCAGGTTTTCAGTGGAGTTGGTATCGATCAGCAGCCTTCCATCGCTGAGGTAGTGCATCATCCGCTCCTTTCGCTTGAGCATATAGCCCATCGCTTTGGCGATAGGGGTGCTGGGAGGCAGGCAGGGCGATTCCTCATCCATCCAGTCGAACAGCCCCTCCAATACCGGCCGGGCTTCTTTTTGGCGCAAGGCATAGATGGCATCGGCATCCAGCCCCTGCTCACGGGCCTGGCGTTCTATGGCATACAACTGCTGGAATTGTCCCAAGGCATGGCCGGCCCGTCGGGCGTCGTTGCCCAGGGCTTTTTCAAACTCCCGCCGGCTATGGCCCAGGCAGTGGTAATGGGTTATTGCCGGGTACAGCGTGCGGATCTGGTCATACACATCATAGCAATCCGTCTGAATGATGCCCTCAAAATGTTTGAGGTGTTTGGCCGGGTTGTCCGCTTCGCGGGTGGGGGAATAATCGAAGAAGGCCAGTTTTTCATGCACCGCATGATAGCCCCACAAGTACCCCCGGTGCGTTTTTCGTTTTTTCTTTTTGTGGGGGCTGCCCCTGGGCGCCCTTTTATGCTTGCCGGGCAACACTTCAATGCGCGTTTCCCCGACACTGCGTGTACGGGGCAGGCCGTCTACCTGCAGGTAGCCCGCTGCTAAAACCAGTTCGATAAGCTTCTGGTGCAAAATGGTTAGGCGGCCGGCTGACTGCTCAACCCATCCACACATGGTAGAGCGGGGAATAACCATGCCCAGGCGCTCAAAACGAACTCCTATGCGGTACAGCGGCAGGTGGTCCAGGTATTTATCGGTAATAATGACTCGCAGTAGCGATTCGTCGGCTATGCATTTGTCGATAAAACGGGAGGGCAGCTCGGCAATGACAACGCAGGGGCCCTCTTTTTCCTCTTCTCCGGAGGCTGCCGGCATGGGGGCGTACTTGGGCCGCACGATCACTTTAACAAACAATTCGGCTGGGGTGTAACACAGCATCTCGGTGCGTTCTTCGCCGATACGCACCATATTTGACAAGTCAATGCCCTGCGGTTCAATGGTGTGCTCTTCCCGCCTGAGGTGCTCGGGCAGCACCAGGCGAGCCGGTTTCCTTTTAGGCTTGCCTTTCTTGCGCTCATGAGCTGGCACGCTCACCTTTTCTTCCCCGGCTGGAGCTTTGGCGGCTGCTTCGAAAAGGGACAGCTGTTCATCAGGCTTGTCGGGTATATAGCGCTCGCTCTTAGCGCCAAAAACCAGGCGTTTCAATTGCTCCAACTGAAATTTCAAGGATTCAAGCTGTTCGCTCAGCGCCTTGATGGTTGCCTGCGATTCAGCCTGTAAAGCATGGTATTTTTCTATCTCGATATACCCTTTCATCTGTTGTCAAAATACGAAAAACAAAGGAAGCGGCCTAGCTTTTTCACCCCGTTTTGCCGGCTTTTTTCGCCAGGGAGAACCGCTTGCGCTGCCGTACTGATTTTAGCTCTATGCCTTCAATGATGAGCATCAATTGCCGCCAGGAAATAACCAGGCCCCGGCTCGGCCCGTCCATATTTGGATACTCAAACCGGCCTCTTTCCAACCGCTTGTAATACACTACAAAACCGCTGTCCTCCCACACCAGGAGTTTCATGTGAGTACGCCGCCGGTTTAGAAAAATGAACACGTCGCCCGATAGCGGGTCCATCCCCAAATCATTGCGAACCACGCCGCTCAACCCGTCGAAGCCCTTTCTCATGTCGGTGGCCGAACGGTACAAAAAATACCGGTTCCGTTCATTGAGCGAAAACATCAGCCCGCCAAAGTAATCAGGCTTTCCAAAACCTCCACCGGAACCTCCAACGGGACAATGGCCCGAACACCATTGGGGTAGTGCAGTTCTATTGTAGAGCCCGAAGAGCCTAAATCTACTTCCAAGGCGATGAATCCCGATGGCTCCTCCTTCGAACTACTAAATTTGCGCCGCCAGTAGTCCAGGGTATGGGCCGCCAGGCCTTGTTCCTCGCAAAAAGCTTTTTTGCTGCCTCGGTATTGGGCATACGCCTCCACTATCGGGCGCATCGCTTCCGGTGTCTTTTGCTTCATCTTTTTTCGGTTTGATCCAGCCTAAAGGTCAGAAGGCTTTTTTGCTAATGCAAGATGGGCTTCACCGGACGCTTACGGAGCGCGCTGTGGCCTCACTGGCGGGCTGCGGAGAGCCCTGCCTAATACGTGATAACGAGCGTAAGCCGGGCCGGGCGGCATAGGCTCTTCCCAAAAATCTGTCCCTGAGCAACGTAAGCGTTCGGTGAACTACATCAATAAAGTTGAGCGGGGTAAGTTTTTGCATTAATTTTTAGCCTCTGCCTATGCTTGTGGGAACAGGTGCCCGGATGGGAAAATAAAATTAATTCCATTGGGGAGAAGGGCGGCCCAGGGCTCGGGGGGCCAGTCGGATAACAGGCTTGCTCTTTTAGGGAGCTAACTAAAAGTGCTGTCGACTTTTTGAGGATGCCCTAATTAAAAGTATGATTCAAGTTTACTTCTTCTTCTAATATCCAGTGTGGCGCAATGAAAAGAACCTCCAAAAGGATAATAATTCTCAAAAGGACAAACAATCGGTTTCAATCCAATATTTTTCAAAAATCGGATCATTGGTTCTTGATTTTTTTCTACTACAACTCTGTTTTCATCAAGCATTAACACATTGAGGCTCATCCAGTCACTAACTACTTTTATTTTTGAGCTTTTCGTATAAAAAGAAATAGGTTTAGGCGCTTCAAAAACATCCCAATTACTAAAAATATCGGGCAGTTTTCGTTTATCGATGAACTCGGGGTTTATCAGCAATTTCCCTTTACCCAAAAAAGCTATTGTTGTGTCAATGTGCAAGGGTTGCCGGCAATTTGTTTCTATGATGTGGATTGTGTATTCTGTTCCTAGATGTCGTTGTAACCATTTTATTCCAAACTCATTTGTTACATGGCTTTTCTGTACGAAAATTTCTTTTCCACATCTTAAAAAATCTGCCGCATCAAATGTTGGTTCAAATTCTGTGATTATATATCTCATTTCATCCTGTTCCGGAGGCTCTTCATATTTAAAATCATAAAGATTATCTAGTAATTGAGGCTTAGGCGCAGATGTCCATTTCGCGCCATTTAAAAAATAATATTTCAATAATGAACGATATGCCCAGGTTTCAAAATACCTTCCTCTATCTGCTGTTGGCGTTTCAATGATTTCATCACCAACTACTAAAAAAATATCTCTTGGATTTGCAGAACAGAATCCATTTTGCACCCTCCATTTGGGGGTTGAAAATGGCAATGAAAAATCAAATACATCTGGCCGCCTTACTATTATTCCTTCTGAATTTAATATATTGACAAAAGTTTCTAATTCTTGTTGTGCCGCTTTTATAACTTCAATTGGATATGGTTTGCCTGCTCTTTCATATAATTTTTTGATGCTTTCTTGCGCAATAGGTGGAATGGTTGCGGCATTTATTGTATTCCATGAAGGAAACATAGCGTGTTCTAAACGCCCTACGATAACTTCTTCGAGTGTATCCCATTCATTATGTGAGTTTACTATTTTTATCCCCTGTTCTTTATTAACTTTATTCATAATCGGTATCTACATGTTTTGTTTTTGCATATTCATGTATCTTCTTCTGTCCCGTAAGGATATCATTAATACTTAAATCTGGCATATATGCCTCAATGTAATCATTAATTAAAGCATCACTCAAAGTAATATCCTGCCTTTCCCATTTCTCAGATATGAAATTGCATGTAATATAGTCGGCTATTTCCAGTTGATGCTTTTTGGCGAACTCCATTGCAATTACTGGATTTATTAAAAAATAATAATCTCTAGACCCCGGTTCAGGGCAAAGTATGTTTGCATCAAATACGCCAATTGTATTGCTGTAATTACTGATCAGTTCACATGCAAAATCTATATTTTCTTGTAAAATGCCTTTAGTCAAACCAATGTGGCCCAATACATATCCTATGTCAACTTTCATGTTTAATTTTTTTACGACATCTAAGGCTCTTTTATTTTGCTCATATAACCTTTCTACTCCTTTTTCCTTTTTATACAATGATTTGTTAAATATATTTATGGAAAACTTGCTCCCTGCATCAATACCTAAATAAACAATCCTAACTCCTAAATCATAGAGCAACTTTACATTTCTTTCGTTACAAAGCCCTTCAACTCTAACATAGGCAATTAACAAGGGCTTTTCAAACTCTGATAGTGCTTTAAACCAATCAGGCATATTGTTTCTCATGTCGATTAATAAACTATAAAAGGTCAGAAGTAACTCATCTGCCGTGATAAATATTACATCATAACCATTCCGAAAAGTTTTCTCAATGAAACTCCATGCTTCTTTACCATTTGAGATGCTGTTTTTCCAGATATTTCCATATTGTATTGAACAAAAAGAACATTTATTATTATTCTTGAATTTGACGCATCCCCTTGCAATTTCAATTATAGTACTTCTATTAAACTTCCTGTTAAACCATCTTTCTAAACGGGCTGAATCGAAATTCCTCTCGTAGATTTTTGTATGAGGATAATAAGAGTCAAGAAGCCTATAATTAATTTCATACGGTAAGCTCTCTTTGACTTCTGGGTTGCGAAATAGTTTATTGTTGTGGTAATATACCAATGATGGCGTGTTTCTAACATCTTGATTGCAAAGTAAGTTATATATAAATTTTTTAAATTTGTAGACAACGTCATTTCCATAAAATCCATAATCCAAAAGATGCTGCTGATTTTCTAAACATAAATGTGGCAAAGCCGTAAAGTGTTCATTGCCTATAACGTGTATGATTTTATTGTTTAAGCTACGCGAGAATTTAAGGATTTTTAACCCGATGTAATAGTTTTCAGATAAAGCACTTATGCCAATACACAAGATGTTATTATTGAAATTCTCAATAAAACTTAAAATTGTTTTAAAACTACATACATTTCCATCAAGGTAGACAGGTTTTATCCCTTCAATATCTTCTATTGCGGAAGCCAATGCTAAAATTCCTAATGCTGGTAAATCTCCAGAAAAGTCTTCATCAACAATTTCATTGTTTTTTTCATCCCCTAAACTCATAGGAGGATTAATTAACAGGACGTATTTGTCTGGCATAATTATGCTTGTTCATTTAAACTATCATATTTCATCACCTCTTTTAAATAATTAGGTGTTGTTAATACTTCATTAGGCAACCAATCATCAAACCAATCATATTGAGAACACCCTACACAAATCTTTCTTTTTGTAAGCATCAATTGGTCAATCTGTTCTATTTGATGAATATTGTTAATGACAGAATACCCAAATTGGTCGAGACAACATATGGCAATATCTCCGTTTGAAAGCACACAACAGCTATTTGTCTTGTACCATTGACACATTTTAGGGTCAATACTTAAATCTTTCATTCGAAAAAGTGAAACCCAATTGTGAGGTTCAAAAAATCGGATAGGCATGTTTTCATCAAAATAAATGCTATCCGACAACTTCCTTATAACACTATTATTTGTTTCATTTTCACCTAAAGCATAATTAATATCAATACGGCAACCATTATTTCTCAACTCTTTATTTAATTTAAATAAAGCAAGTATGTTTTTAAATATTTTATCCACTGGTGTCTTTGTTGTCAACCCTCCAGATAAATGGACTTCTATTTGGGTTATGCCTGCCAATAATACTTCTTTTATTTTATTAGAATTTGCACAGGCGAAGTTAGAAGAAAAACATGCTAAAAAACCTGCTTCTCTAACTTGCCTTACTATGTCGCCAATATTTGGATGTAAAAAAGGTTCTCCACGGTGGTGCAGGTATATTACTTCATTAACACCCAACTTCGCAAGCTCAAGAGCTTTGCTCAGTGTTTTTTCTGAAATGAAAATATCGCCAGTTGGCTTAGACAATAAACCTGCTCCTTGTGGACAATACTTGCAATGGGCGTTGCAGATTCCTACGGTTTCTATTATAACAATATTTGGATTCACGTTTAATCTTTTCTATATTTAAAAAAACCTATTAAGTATCCGATGTGATAAGCAATGTCATTTGTCAACATTATCACAAACTCAAAGAAATTAAATTGCTTTAATAATTTTTTGTAGCGTTTTAACTCATAATTCACGAAGTTTTCGTTGTTATAATATTGTTTCAATATTGCAAACCTATAGTAATCGCCAGTGCCATACGAAAAGCAAGATTTTAAATTATGAGAATAGCTTGTAGGTAAATGATGAATTGAATGTGTTGTTTTCCAGCATACTTTAAGGTCGGAATTAGTAATCCTAAAGCTCAATTCACTATCCTCACTCCATTTCATCTGTTCATCAAACCAATAATTGCCGATATCATTTAAAATTGATTTTTTAATTCCCAGCCCAGGCTTGTGAATTAAATCATCATGAGTATCATCATGTTTTTTGCATTTAGAAATTGCTTTACTTAAGATGTTATTGTCACTATCAAATACTATATTTCCGTTTACAACGTCATACTTGTTTAGCAGCTCAAAAATTTCGTCAATAAATCCTTTTTCAAAATAACAATCACTGTCCATTAGAATAAATTTATTATTTGTCACTAAATTAATACCTGCATTCGTAGTAACACTCTGGCTTCCTTTTGGAGTTATCACATACGGAATTTTTAATGCTAATAAGCGTTCCTCTATTGCTTTGTTAGGTGTTATCGAACATATTATTTCGACATCTTCCTCTATGCTTTTAATTGTTTCGAATACATGAAGATCATCGCTGCAATTAATGACAATACTTAGTTCCATATTATTTCATGATAACAGGTGCCAATATTTCAGTATCGTTCCAATATTTACAATCTTCTGGGGGATTAACCGAACATGTTTTGTAAGAAACTTTGTTAAACCCTACATTACTTGCTAATTCATTATATTCTTCTTTGGGGTCTTTCTCTCCTAAGTAGTGAGTAAATATTCCGTTAGGCTTCAACAACCTGTATGCTTCTTTAAAAAAACGAAAACGCTCTGTAAACAAATATTCTTTTTTTATAGGATAGGTGTCGAATAAAATGCCGTCAAAAGTTCCGTCGCTAAAACACCCAACTAATTCCTCCCAAAACCCTAGCATCGGAATTGTTTTTACACTAGAATTCATCGCGAAATTTAATGCGTTTGTGTAAACATCAAAATTCCCTTCAATAATTATATGTAAATCGATATCCTGATCATTAATGTATTTTGATGAAATTCCCATGCCAAATCCAATTTCTAGTATTCGCCCTCCTTTTTTTGTTGCAATTTCTGCTAGTGTTTTCATGTATGGTTCTTCCCATGACTCCATAACCGGATGTCCACATATTTCAAGGCGCTCGTCAGTTAGTTGAATTTTTGAATTCCTCCAAAGATTGTAATCTTCCGGAAACTCATAATCTGTTAGTGGATGCTTTTTAAACATTATTTTACCTTAATTTATATCTTTTGAGCGAATTATTTATTATTATATCCAAAAGTTCGAAATAGTTAATTCCATCCAATTTAGCTGAACGGCAAAAGTCGCCAATATCAGGATGCATATGTGGCAATGGATTTATTTCAATAAAATAAGGAATGTTTTTTTTCGACAACCTAATATCAACACGAGCTGCGTCTCTGCAATTGATTGCTCTGAAAGCTTTAATGGATGTGTCCTTAATTAGTCCAACAATATCGCAGTCTTCCTCAAAAGGGACAAAATCAAATAAGCTGTCAGCATTTTCTTTTTCATTGAAACCATAAACTAGAAACTGTTGTAATTCTTTTGGACGTACTTCTATTGGCACAAAAGCGTGAATTGTTGATTCTTTTTCAATTAAACCAACAGTGATTTCCCGCCCTTCAATATACTGTTGTATTAGTACTGGCTGTTTGTACGCGTCTAATAAATATTCTGTCCTCAACATTAAATCATTCGCATTGCAAACTACCGATTCTTTAGTAATGCCAATGCCACTACCTTCTGCTATGGGTTTAATTATATACGGATAGTCAGAACACCGTTTAAGATTAACATTCTTGCTATCAGTCACAATTTCCCAATTCGGAACATTCCCCCCGGCTTGTTTTACCAAAAAGTTACAAACATTTTTATCTAAACTAAGCATTAACGAATCAGGTGAAGAAAACACATATGGTATTTGTAAAAACTCACAAATAGAAGGGACAATAGATTCTCTATACCTAAAACCCTGCATTTCACAAATGCTAAATACAATATCAATATTATTGCGTACATCTTTTTGCAATAGCAATTCAGGGTCCTTCAAATCCAAAACTTCAAAATCATTATGAGATAGTCCTTCCTTTAATTTGCCTACTGTGTCGGTAATATCCCAATCTGCATTGATGTCGACAGGATTTTCAGAAGTTACAATCCAGTCCTTTCGAAGATTATAGAATAAACCAATTTTCACCATATTATTTCCTATTTAAGATAGAATGTATTTTGCTCTGATTTTCTGGAGCGTTGAATGTTCCGAGTGCATATATTACATTATTTCCCGCATTGTACTTTTTAGGTCCTCGATAACAAGCACACATATGATTTGCCGTTACTTTTGCAAATGCCCCTTTTGCGTTGCCATATTGCATAAGGTCTTCGCACAATTGCCTCGCAATATTTTCTTGGATATTAAATCTTTGGGTCCTGAAATCTATTAAACGAGAAAGTTTTCCAATTCCTAAGATTTTATCAGTCGGTTCATATATTAAATCCACTTTCCCAATAAAAGGCAAAAAATGATGTTCGCAAAATGACATAAAAGGAACGTCAAAAGCGCTAATTAAACCTGAATAATCATTTTCAGGTATAGTTTCAGTAACAGTCAAAATCTCTGAAGCATCCTTGATATTATAACCATTAAATACTTCTTTATATGCTTTTGTAATTCGGACTGGTTTTTTATTAATTGCTTTTGAAAGCCTTAATAATTCATCTTCCGGAACAACTAATTCTAACCAATTTAAAATCTGACAATCAGGCTTTTCTTTATCCATTTAAACTTATTTTAAATTGAAATTTAAATATGTAAAGGTGTAAAAGCCCAGGCCAGCCCTTTACACCTTTACACCTTTACACGAATCTCCCCCTTACTCCTTCAAAAAACCCACCGTCATGTCTCCCATTGCCGTCTTCAACTGCAGCCAATACTGCCCGGCCGCCAAATCCCGCACATCCACCTGCTCCTGCTCGTGGCGCAGGATGAACTGCTGAATAAGCTGCCCGTGGCTGTCGAAGACCTGCCCCCGGGCCGGCAGCAAACCATTCGGCAATTGAGCCGTCAGTTCGCCCCTCACCGGGTTGGGGAAGAGCTGCACCTGCCCGAACAACGGGCTGCGCAGGCCGGTGAGCGGGTTGTTGGTCACGAAATTGCCTCTCGACACCAGCCAGTACTCGGGGTCGATCTGCGCCTGCGCTACTTCGAAGGGCAGCTCGAACTGGAAGTACTGGTCGTTTTCGGTATGGTCGAAAACGATCGTCTGCTCCGAGCCGTCGGTTCCGCGGAAGCGGATGGGCACCGGCATCTCGAAGAAGTCTACCGAATAGTGGGATGTTATCTGGTCGAGGGTGGCGTCGACGGTATTGCCGTCCTGCCACCAGTTGAAGCGGTAGGAGGGGTAGCCCTCGCCGTAGAACCAGTCGTTGAAGAACTCCGTCAGGTCCTGGCCGCTCTGCTGTTCGAGGTGGCGCTGCAGGTCGGCGGTGCGGGCGTAGCCGAAGGCCAGGGCGGGGTCGTTGTGGTAGTTGCGCACGGCCTGGAAGAAATCCTCGTCGCCCAGCTTCCAGCGCAGCATGTGCAGCAGCATGGCGCCTTTGGAGTAGGAAAGGCGGCTGTTGAAAATGCGGTTGACGGAAGTGGTGTCGTCGACGTAGACCGAGCCGCCCGGCTGGCCGGTGATCTGGTTGACTTTGCCCTGCAGCCATGCCGGCCAGGTGTTGGTGTTAAGCCCCAGGCCGTACTGGTAGGTCAGGCCTTCCAGGTAGGTGGCGAAGCCCTCGTTGAGCCAGATGTCGGCCCAGCTGCCGCAGGTCACCTTGTCGCCAAACCACTGGTGGGCCAGCTCGTGGGCCTGCAGCAGGTGGGAATAGCCGCCCATGAAGCTCATCGTCTGGTGCTCCATGCCGCCGCCCCAGCCGAACTGGGCGTGGCCGTATTTCTCATCGGCGAAGGGATACAGGCCGAACAGTTCGTTGAACAGCTGCATCACCTCCACCGTCGTGCCCGTGGCGCTCTGCCAGGAAGCGAGGTTCTCCGGGAAGACATAGTTGAGCACTTCGATCGGCTCGCCGCCCTCCACCGGCACAAAATCGGAATAGTGGGCGTAGTTGGTCACGGCGATGGCCACCAGGTAGGCCGGGATGGGATAGTTGTGCTGCCAGTGGTAGACCTTATCCGCCCCGTCTTCGTATTCTTCTACCAGCACCCCGTTGCTGGCCGCCCGGTAGGCCGCCGGGGTGCGCACGTAGATGTCCACGCTGCCGATCTTGTCGTTGAGGTCCTGTTTGCAGGGCCACCAGTCCATCGCGCCGTAGGGTTCGGAGAGGGTCCAGATGATGGGCTGCCCGCCGTGGGTGGACTGCACGAAGGAGCCGAAGCCGGTGGGCGGCGGCGCGCCTTCGTATACTACTGAAATGGAATCCAGCTGGCCGGACGGGATGGCCTGTGGCAAGGATATGGCCAGCCGGTTGCTGGCCTGGTTGTAGGCGTCCAGCGCCGAGCCATGGTATTGCACGGCATTCACCTGGAGGGCGTCCGACAGGTCGAAGTTCAGCTCTTCAAAACCCTCTTCGGTGGGGATGAAGTAGGTGGTAATCGTCCCCTTGATGTAATACATGCCGGGGTCCACCTCCCATTCCATCCGCTGGTAGGTGATGTCGTAATTGTCGGTGAAGGGAGAAGAGCGGAAATTCAGCAGCGCTTCGTGGGCGTGCTGTTCCTGTGCGACGAGGCCGGAAAAATCTTTGCAAACGAAGTCCTCCGTCTGGGAGAAACTGATGAAGGATAACCCCACAAACAGTAAGGGCAACAGTATTATTCTTTTCATGATCTGTATTTTTTGAAAATTATCGAGCCACAGCAATATAGGACGGGAGGATGACTGTAATGGTGAGGATTGTCACTTTGCAGGGGATATTTTTGTCATGTGGGCAACACGGGGAAGTCCTGGGTGGGAATGAACGGGGATGGGGGCGCGGTTGGCTGTTCGCTGTTCGCGGTTCCCTGTTCGCTGTTTTTACCCGGCCGAAGCACGAGGACGGGCGCGGTTCGCTGAAAATCGGGGGTTCTTCTATGAGATACAGAAAATACCGATCATGGGCGGCCTCAATAATTGCCAATCCCATGATACATTTCACTTATCTTGACACACCCCAACACACCTTGAATATGTTTCCATGTATCTCCATATATTCCCATGTATCTCCATGCATTTCCATACATTTCCATGTATTCCCATGCATTTCCATGCATTTCCATGTATTTCCATGTATTCCCATATATTTCCATGCATTTCCATGTATCTCCATGTATCTCCATATATCTCCACCTACTCCCAAACCACCCTCTCCAAAACCCCGTATTTTTCGTACCTTCGCCCCGCTCCGGTTGCCGAAAGGCACAATAGGGAACTCCTGTGTAAGTATTATACTGATCCAGGGACTGTACCCGCAGCTGTGAGCTTCCGGGATGCTAAGCAGCAATCAGGTTATTGGTTATTTCCGTTTCTGAGCGGGTGCCGGTTACTGGTTGTGATTGGCGTTCCAACCGGGTTGTCAAGAGCCACTGTTTTTTAACGGGAAGGCGGCAATCCGGTGGAGTGAGTCAGAAGACCTGCCGGAGCAGATGTTTCATTGTTGCCTTCGGGTTAGAGGCAAGGTGGATGTTGAGAAGGAACTGTTGTGAACCGTTTACTGGTTATGGCCAGATTGTAACTTCCATCTGGGTATTGGTTATTCCGATCAGGCGTATGCCGGCAATAACCAATAACTTCCACACGGCCTGCCGGGGCACCAATAACCAATAACCAGTCCTCCCGGCCAGCTCCCGCCACCGCCTCCCCGCCCGTGCAGCTCAATACCAATGCATGGCTTTCTTTAGACCTGTCTGCATACATTTCTGCTTTCTGCTCCTGGTGCTTCCGGCGCTTCCCGGCCGTGCTATTGCCCAAGCCGACACCATCGACATCCCCGAGGTGACCATCACCGCTTCGCGCCTCCGGGGCTGGCAGCCGGGGCAGGAGCAAGTGATCCCGGACAGCCAGCAGCTCGCCTTTCTGAAAACGCAGAACCTGTCGGAAGCCCTGCGCCGCCAGGGCGGCGTTTACGTGCGCGACTACGGGGCAGGCAATATTGCCACCGCTGCCGTCCGCGGCACGTCGGCCGGGCACACGGCGGTATTGTGGAACGGCCTTCCGCTGCAGGACCCCATGCTGGGGCTGACCGACCTGAGCATCCTTCCGCTCTTCTTTTTTGAAGAAACCCGCCTGGCCCTGGGGGGCAGCAGTTCTCTGTGGGGCAGCGGCGCTATGGGCGGCGCCATCCACCTGGACAGCCGCCTGCCGGCATCCGGCGACCCGCGCCTGAGCTACCAGGGCGAAGGCGGCAGCTTCGGCTACCGGAGCCAGGGGTTGCAGCTGGCTCACGGAGGCGGCCGCTTCCGGTCCGCCACCAAGCTCTTCCTGCAATCCGCCGACAACGACTATCCCTATACCGATATATATGGCGAAGAAAAACGCCTGCCTCATGCCGACGCCCGCCAGATGGGCGCCCTTCAGGAGAATACCATCCGGCTGGCCGGCGGCCACCAGCTGAGCGCCCGCCTCTGGGCCCATCGCGCCGAACGGGATATCCCGCCCAGCCGGGTACAGCCGGCAAGCAGCGCCCGCCAGGAAGACGACGCCCTGCGGGCGGCCCTCGACTGGCAGTGGGCGGGCGAACGCAGCAGCTGGATCACCCGCCTGGCGGCCTTTCAGAACCGCCTCCGGTACGCCGATTCCCTGACCAATACCTTCTCGGACAGCCGTACGCGCTACCTGCTGGCGGAAGGGGAAGGGACGCATCAGCTCTCCCCCGGCCTGGATGTCAAGGGCGGCCTGCAGTTCAACTACCTGGAAGCCCGTTCCGACGTGTATTCAGGCTTTCCGCGGCAGGACCGCTGGGCCTTGTTTGGCGCGCTGCGATGGCAGCCGGGCCGGCAGTGGCTGGCCGTGCTGAGCGGGCGGCAGGAATGGGTGAACGGGCGGGCCATCCCCTTCACGCCTGCCCTGAGCCTGCGCTGGCAGGACGGAAGCGCCCTGGAGGCCGGCCTGTCCGCCTCCCGCAACTACCGCCTGCCGACCTTCAACGACCTCTACTGGCCGGGAGCCGGCAACCCCGGCCTGCGCCCGGAGAAGGGCTGGAACCAGTCGCTTTACTTCCAGGCCCGAAAGGAATGGGGCCCCTGGTCCGCCCTGGCCCGGCTGTCTGCCTTGAACTACAATGTGCAGGACTGGATCATCTGGCTGCCGGAGAGCGGCCTGTTCCGCCCGGAGAACGTCCGCCGCGTGTGGAGCCGCGGCGGCAGCGCCCGGCTCCGGCTGGAACGAAAGCTGGCGGGCGGAAGCCTGCATCTGGACGCCAACTACGGCTACACCCGCTCGACCAACCAAGCCACCCGGCGCGCCGCCGATCCTTCGCTGGGCCAGCAGCTGATCTACGTGCCCCTGCACCAGGGCGGCGCCAGCCTGGCCTGGCAGGCCGGAGGCTGGCAGGCGAGCTACCTCCAGGAATGGGCCGGCCGCACCTACATCCTGTCCGACAATTCGGACTGGCTGCCGGGCTACGCCGCCGGCGCCCTGCGCCTGTCGCGGGACTGGCGCTGGAAACGGCTCTCCGGGCAACTGTACGCCAAAGTGGAAAACCTGTGGGATGAAAACTACGAACTCGTCGCCAACCGGCCGATGCCGGGGCGGCACTACCGGGTAGGGGTAAATGTTGAATTTGAATGAAAGAGGGGGATATGGGGAAATACATGGAAATATATGGAAATACGTGGAAATGCATGGAAATGCATGGAAATATATGGAAATGCATGGAAATATGTATGTAGGGTCCGAATTGCCCGGAGTGTTGCCGGCGGCTACCATTCTGCCCGGTGGGGCATCGTACACTGTACACCGCCCAAAGCCACCGCTGGGTCTGTACACCGTACACCGCCCCGCCCACCACTGGGATACCCTTGCCGCCTATTGTGCCCTATGCGAAAACCCTTATGTGTTTTCTATGTGGAAAAACTAAAAACACTCAATATGCGAATTTCTCTTCTCCTGGCACTGGCCGCCACCCTGTGGCTGAGCAACTGCAAGAAAGATGACGAACAACCCGCCGGCAGCCTGGTAGAGGCCGGCGCCGGGGTACTGGTCACCAACGAAGGCGGCTTCAACGACGGCAACGCTTCGGTGAGTTACTTCAAATTTGAAGGCAAATCTATAGAGCAGGAGCTGTTCGCCGGCGTGAACGGGCGCCCCCTCGGCGACATCCTGCAGAGCATGGCGCTGGTGGGCGAAACAGCCTATCTGGTGCTCAACAACTCTCAGCGCATTGAGATTGTGGACGTCAATACGTTTGAATCGGAAGGCGCCATCGAGGTGCAGGGCTCTCCCCGCTACTTTCTGCCCATCGACGACGAAACGGCCTACGTCTCCGACCTGTTCGGAGGAGTGATCCACGTGGTGAGCCTCTCCGGCCGGGCCGTTACCGCCTCCATACCCATGCCGCAGGGCTGGACCGAGCAGATGATCAAGGTGGGCACCGAAGTTTTCGTCGCCAGCCCCAGTTCCTCCGGCCAGGCACCCAACCGGCAGCTGTTCGTGGTCGACAGCGAAAATCACGTCCTGACAGACAGTATCGAAGTAGGCCTAAGCCCTACCGCCCTGGTGCAGGACGCCGGCGGCAAGCTTTGGGCGCTCTGCTCCGGCGATTTTGATACCGGAACGCCCGGCGGGTTATATCAGGTGGACCCGCAAACCAAATCTGTCCTGCAAAGCTTCCCCTTCCCGGACAACAACATCGGCTTCGCCCCCCGCCTGGCCATCGACCAGGCGGGCCAGCGGCTGTTTTATACGAAGATCGACCTGTACGCCATGCCGGTCAATGCCGCCGCCCTGCCGGCCGCGCCGCTCATCCCCGCCGACGGCCGCGGCCTGTACGGCCTGGGCATAGAGCCGGGTACCGGCTACATCTGGCTCGGCGACGCGGGCGACTACAAGAGCCGGCAGATGATCTACCGCTACGACCGGGAGGGGAATTTGCTGGATGAAGCGCTGGCGGGCGTGGCGCCGAATGGGTTTTGGTTTTATTGAGGTATAGGTTTGCAACAGTTTTTCTAACAATAGTCCGTGGTATTTTTCCTCACGCGGAGAAACAAGTGATTGACTATCAATAGATTGCAACCCATTTGGGCTACCATTCTAACGTTAGACACTGTTGATCGTTGATCGTTGTCGGTTGTTGGTTGCCGGGTCTTCGGCATCAACCTGGTGCCAATTATTGGCTGCCAACAGTTGGGAACAACAATCAACGGTCAACAATCAACGGCCAACTTGTCCAGCATTAGACGGGTAGCCCTCATTGGCTACCCGTCTAAGGGATTGCGCAATAATAAGTTACACAGAATAGACGAAGTTATTTTGTGCGCTAACAAGGCGAAAAACGCAGACATAGCGGGGCTACGGCGTCCCGCTCAATCTGAGCGGGATCAACGCAGTTAGCGCGCAAAAGAACGAGTCTAAATGGGTAATTTATTTTTGCGCAATCCCTAAGGCTGGACACTCCATGCCTCCTGCACACGCTTGGCCTCGACTCCGCTCGGCTTTCCCCTTTCTGCTGTCCAACCTTAGACGGGTAGCCAAACGCTACGAAGTATTGTTCTAAGGGACGGACATCCGACGTACTTTACCCAAGTTCGATATGTAGGCCCCAACTTTTCACTAGCCCAGTTTTTGCGGTCCGCCGTCGACCGTCAGCCGTTAACCGTCCGCCGAGGTTGGGGTCTACATATCGAAAACCGGTTTAGATATCAATATCTTATGCGAATCCAGAGCTATAAAACCCTACCTTTAGGCCAAAAAACAGCCTATGCCAACACTGCCCAAGGCCGTCCTGGAAACCCGCTTCCGGTTTCCGGGGCAGACGGATTTCTATCGAGGGAAAGTGCGCGATGTCTACACCATCGGCGACAAACTGGTGATGGTCGCATCCGACCGCATCTCTGCCTTCGACCACATCCTGCCCCGCCCCATCCCCTACAAGGGGCAGGTGCTCAACCAGATCGCCGCCCACTTCCTGGAAGCTACCCGCGAAATTGCCCCCAACTGGCTCCTGGCCACCCCCGACCCCAACGTGGCGGTGGGCGTCGCCTGCGAACCCTACAAGGTGGAAATGGTCATCCGCGGCTACCTGGCCGGCCACGCGTGGCGGGAATACAAAGCCGGCAAGCGGCTGCTCTGCGGCGTCCGCCTGCCGGAAGGCATGAAAGAAAGCGACCCCTTCCCGGCACCCATCATCACGCCCGCCACCAAGGCGGAGCAAGGCCACGACGAAGACATCAGCCGGGAGGAGATCATCGCCCGGGGCATCGTCCCGGAGGAAGAGTACGTACAACTGGAACAATACACCCGTGCCCTTTTCCGGCGCGGCACGGAGATGGCGGCCAGGCAGGGCCTGATCCTGGTGGATACGAAGTACGAGTTCGGCAAAAAGGATGGGAAGATCTACGTCATCGACGAAATCCACACCCCGGACAGCTCCCGCTATTTTTATCAGGAGGGCTACGAAGAGCGCCAGGCCCGGGGCGAACGCCAGCAGCAACTCAGCAAGGAATTCGTCCGGGAATGGCTGATGGCCCACGGCTTCCAGGGGCTGGAGGACCAGCTCATGCCCGTCATGCCGGATGCCTTCGTCGAACAGATCTCTGAGCGGTACATCGAACTCTACGAACGCATTACGGGCAGGGTGTTCGAACGGGCAGAACAGGAGGAGGACATCGAAGAGCGGATATTAAAAAACGTGACGGATTATCTGGAGGGAAGGCAGGCGTAACCGGAGATGCCAGGAGCCTGTCGGAGAAGTGGTGATGAGGCGAGAGCGCGCAAATATTGTTTTGAACAAGGCGCGAGGAAGGAACATAGTGGCGCTACGTGACTGACAAGCAACGAAGTTCAGAACAATATTTGTCGTTCGCAGCCCGTCAAGTGCTTCTCCGACAGGCTCCTAGGCCCTGTTCGGCATTCGCCGGTTGCCACCAAGCCCCCCCTGCAAACTGCGAACAGCAAACAGCAAACAGCGAACAGCGAACAGCCCCCCGCCCCCACCTATATATTCGCTTCGAAGTGCAAAAACAGCCCATGCTCCAGGAGGTGGTTATAACTGTACTGCACCCGGAAGACCTTATCGTAGTACATCACGATGTCCAGCCCCAGGCCCCCGCCCCATAACATCTGGTTGCTCATCGGGTTGATCGCGCTCGTGTAGGGGTCGTTGACGAAACCCGTCCCCTGGTTGAGGTTCAGGTAGATCTTGACGGGCATTTTCCGGAACGTTTCCAGCGGGATGTACTTGCCGAACCTGACCTCCTTCTGCAAGAGGCAAAACCGGAGAAACGCCTTCGCCACTACCAGGTCCATCCCGTTGATCACGTAATATTCATACCCGGGAAGGTTGTTCCTGCCAAACCCAAACGCCCGGTATTCATTGAACGGCTGCTGCCGGCGGATCAGGGAAAGTTTCGTGCTGAGCAAAAAACCGGCGCTCCAGTGGCGGTTCATAGAAAAGTACTGGTCGTAATTCGCTTTCAGGGTCAGCCCGTTCCGGTCTTTGTAAAAACCCAGGCCCTCCTTCAGGATCTCGGCGGAGAACATATTTCCCGAAAGGGGGTAGGAGCGCACGTCCCGGCGGTCGTAGGCAAAGCTGTACTGCAGGAAAAAGGCGCGCTGAAGTTTCCGCCCATCCAGGAAGAAGTCGGGGTTGAGTTCGGTGGCGACCAGTTCGCCGATGCGGTTTTGCTGAAAGCGGGCCCGAAAGCTGTGGAACAGGTGGTGGCCAGGCCGGTAGACCAGCCCCACGTCCGCCCAGAATCTCTGGTAAATGAACCGGTCATCCGGATCTTTGAAAAAAAGCTGTTTATTGTCTACGGAATTGTAATTCAGCTCCCGGTTGCGGGCGAAAGAGAGGTCCACGACCGTTCCCAGCGTCTGCGCCCGGTCGATAAACGGCAGGGAGTAATGCAGCGAGTAACTCTGCGTATACCCATGCTTGGCGTTCAGCTTCAGCTTGTCGCGCTGCCCGGAAAAGTTGGTGTGGGTGAATTCGATCCCGAAATTGATCCGCTGGAGGGAGCGGTTCTGCTCTACCCACCAAACGTTGAAGTTGCGGTCGATGAGCTCGAAAATGGGCACCGGATAGAGGTACCAGGTTTCCGCGACCACAATGCGGATGTTGACTTTGTTGTCGCCCTCCTCCTCCACCGTAATCTCGGCATCATTGAACAGCCCGGTATTCATGACCAGTTGCCGGCTCTGCTCCAGCTGCTGGCCGAACAGGGAGTCGGGGACCACATCCCCGGCGCCGAAAAGCATTTCCCGCAGTATGATTTCATCCCTGGTTTTCTGGTTGCCTTCTACCGTGATCTCATTGATGTAAACAACCTTATCCTTGGCCGGATCCTGGCCCAGAGCAGCAAAAAGGGACAAAAAGCATAGCAGCAGCGTTTTCATGGGGTGGATATTATAAAATGTAACGGTGTTGCGGCATCATGGTATTGTGCTCTAAAACCATAATGCCATAAGACCGCAAAACCGGTTCCCTACTCCTCCATCAACAGCCTCAGCAGCACCCCGTTCGTCCAGCCGAACCCATCCTGCACGGGATACTCGCCGCCGCCGGCCAGGAGGCTCATATCTTCAACATTATATTTTTCGACCATTTTGCCGGTGTTCCGGTAGACCCTGACGTTGAGGCCGGCCCAGCGGTCTTTCACCTTGTCCGCCAGCTCGTTGAAGCCATAGTTGCGCAGGCCGCGGATGCTCACCCATTGCAGGGGCGCCCAGCCGTTGGGGGCGTCCCATTGCTGGCCGGTGGCATTGAGGGTGGTCACCAGGCCGCCGGCTTTCAGGAAGTCGCGCCCGAGAACGGCGGCCACCCTTTCGGCCTGGGCGGGGATGGCGAGGTTGAAAAACAGAGGGAAAACGCCCGCCAGCGACGGCACGTCGATGAGGGAATCGCCAGGGAAGTCGTAATCTTTGAAGAAGCCCGAGGCGTCGTCCCAGCAATAGCGGAGGATAGCCTGGTGGCGTTGCTGTGCCCGTTGCTGCAGGATGGTCCCGTTTTCCATATCGCCAGCCTGGAGATAAGCCCCGGCGAGGGTTTGCTCCAGGTTGTAGAGCAGGCAGTTGAGGTCGACGGGTATGATGTCGTTGGTATGGATGGTGTGCAGGTTTTGCTTGTCGGCCAGCCAGCGGCTGGAGAAATCCCAGCCCGACTCGCAGGCAGCGCGGATATGGCGGTAGACTTCCCCGGCATCGCGGCCGCTCTTTTCGGCCGTCTCCACGTCGTCGCGGTACATCTCGGCGCGGGGGTAATCGCCCCGGTCCCAGTAACGGTTGAGGAGGCTGCCGTCCTTCAGCCGCACGACGTGTTCGGCGGTAGGGCTGCCGGCATTGACCTCATCCATGCCGCGCATCCAGAAGGCGTACTCCTTTTCCAGTTGGGGCAGGTACTTCTGGTACACATCGGCACCCTTCCCGGCGGCCAGCAGTTGCACCATGGAAGCAAAGAAGGGAGGCTGGGAACGGGTCAGGAAGTAGTCGCGGTTGCCGTTGGGGATGAATCCGATGGTATCGATCAGGTAGGCAAAATTGTCGATCATATTTTCGATCATATCCGACTTGCCGGCGGCCTGCAGCCCCAGCATGGTGAAGTAGCTGTCCCAGTAATAAATCTCTCCGAAGCGCCCGCCGGGCACGATATAGGGGTTGGGCAGCGGGATGAGGGTGCCGCGCACGGCGGCAGTGTCGTCGGGCTGCCGGGTGAGCACCGGCCAGAGTTCGTTGATGTGTTCGGCGGCGCTGCGGCTGGTATCGCTCTGGTATCCGGAGGCGTACTGTTTGGGCAGTTCAAAATTTTCGAGGACGAAATCCTTTAAGTCGAACCCCTCCAGGCCTTTGGCCGCCTCGTATTTGTCGAGGATTTCATCGGTGGGGTATTTGGGCGTACAGTCCACGAAGGTCTTGCCATCCGGGAAGACCTGGTTCATCTGGACGGCGACGAAGAGTTCGCCGAAACGCTCCTGCGGCGGGAGGTTCTGCTTGGTTTCCCGGTATTCGGCGACGCCCTCCGGTGCCTGCCGGCAGGCGGTGGCCATTGTAATCAGCATGATCAGGATCCAATGAAGGTGTTTCATTGTTTTGCAGTCAGTTGTTGGTTGTCAGCATTGGTTATCGCTCAACGGTAAATATAACGGAACTTAACCATTTTATCATAACTTGCAGGAGCAAGTGCGCAATTGTATTTTTCCCGACGTGGCAGGAAACAATTTTTTCCGCCACGCAGCTTTTGGCGCATTTTTTCCCGTACGGACGAGAGAAGCAACATCCATGTCCGAAGAGAAGATCAACCTGACCCTCATTCTTCAAGGATGCCAGCGGGGCAGCCGGAATAGCCAGCAGAAGCTTTACGAGCACTTCTATGGCTACGCGATGAATATATGCCTGCGCTATTCCAGGAACCGGGAAGAGGCGGTGGAGATCCTGAACGACGCCTTCCTCAAAGTATTTACCAGGCTTGACCAATACGACCCGTCCTTTCCGTTTCGGGGATGGCTGCGCCGCATCCTGATCCATGCGGCTATCGATTACCACCGGAAGAACCACAAGCATGCCCCAAACCTGGAGCTGACGCCACTGTCGGACGTAGCCGAAGAGGAGGTGCCCATGCCCAAGATTTCTCCGGACGAGGATATGCTTCCCATCCTCCAGCAATTGACTCCCGCTTACCGGATGGTTTTCATCCTTTTCGTGATGGACGGATACAAGCACCACGAAATTGCGGAAATGCTGGACATCAGCGTGAGCACCTCCCGCTCGAACCTGCTGCGGGCCAAGGAAAAGCTTCGGGCTTTGCTGGAAAAAGGGAGGGGCAAAACGGCAAAAACAAATTGAGATGGACGATTTTTTCCAACAATTTCGGGAAAACCTGGAGAACCGGCCGGAACCGGCTTTCGAGGAAAGAGACTGGCGGGGCATGGAGCGGTTGCTGGACGAGCAGGGCAAAAAGCGGCCTTTCGCTCCGGCCTGGTGGTGGGTTCTTCCCTTCCTGATCTTGTTGCTGGCCGCCAACGCGTTTGTTTTGCTGGAGCAAAGAAAGGCCAACCAAAAGCTCAGCGAGCTGGCGAGCCGGCGGGATACCGTTTACCATACCCGGGTGGTTTACCTCACCGACACCATTTACCAAACCGTGGTGGCCGGGGAAAAACAGGCAGCACCGGCTGCTCCCCTTCCGGTTGCCGGCTGGAGCCGCCTGTTTCAGGGCCGCTTCACCCCGCTCCTGGAGGATGGGCCGCCCTCTGCCGGACTGTTCGCGACCGGCAGTGCCCGGCCTTTGGCCGCCCCGCTGCGCTCCGGCGAGCGGCAAGAAGGCACGGCACCCACTGAAACGGCCGCTGAAGCAGAAGAAGCCGTCGGCGAAGGGCCCGGCCTCCTACTGGCGCCGATCGCCGACAAGGGCCTGCCCCCCTTTCTTTCTGCGCAGCGCCCCACGCTCCCGAAGCTGACGCTGGAACCAGTGACCGTGAAAAGGAAAAAAACTTTCGTCCAATACGTCTATCCCCTGCGCCCCAAGGGCCTTCATCTGGGCCTGGGCGGCGGCGGCGTTTTCCCCTTCAGCCGGACGCTCACGCGGCAGGCCGGAGGGCTGGCCGGCCTGCAGCTGGCTGTTGAGTTCTCCCCGCAAATCCGGATGTGGATGGATGCCAGTTATTTCAAAATATACATCGAGACGGACCGAATGGACGAGTCCATCGGCGTCCCGGCGGTAGCCCCCCCTACCGATGAATTCGCCTTTCTGAAAGCGGAAGTACCGCAACCGACCCTGCAGTTCTCGGCGGGCATGCAGTATGTGTTCCTGCCCTCCGGCAAGTGGCACCCCTTCGCCGGATTGGGCTACGGCACCGTTTCCCTGCTGCCGCACGACGTTATCTACGAATTCGTCAACCCCCTCACCGGCGAAGAGTGGAATTTCGACGGCAGCGTGCCCGGCGGCACCTGGAAAGGCGGCTTTGTTTTTTTCCAGGGCGGGCTGGAGCACGAGTTCTCCCAACGGTGGAGGGCACAGCTGAGTGCCAGTTACCGCACCAACTGGAACAATGTCGGCTCCTCGTCTCCCAGGATACTGGGGGCACGTGGGGGATTGATGTATAAGTTTTAACCGGTTTTCAAAACCACGCAAAATGAAACATCTCCCATTTATTGCTGCCATCCTTTTGCTGTTGTCCTTTGGAGCGACGGATGCTGCCAACGGCCAGCCCCCCTACCACTTCGGCCCCGGAAAGGAGGCGGCATTTATCGGCGGGGGCGCAGCAGCACTGGTAGGCGGAGTACTGTTAAAGGACGGCACAGCTTTGTTTTCCGCCGAAGAAATCCAAAGGCTCGACCCCGGGCAGGTCAATGCCTTCGACCGGGGTGCCATAAATAATCATTCCGCCGCCGCGCAGCGGGCCAGCGATTATTTCCTGAACGGTTCTCACCTGCTGCCTCTTTTGTTCTTAGCCGATCGGGACATGCGCCGGGGAATCGGCAGTATCGCCGTTTTGTGGGGCGAAACGCTCCTGATCAATGGCGGCCTGACAATGGCCTCAAAATATGCCTTCCGCCGCCCCCGGCCCTACGTATACGACATGGGCATCGACGCCCGGGAAAAACAAACGACCAATGCCCGGGCCGCCTTCTTTTCCGGCCATACTTCCGTGACTGCTGCCAACACGTTCTTTGCCGCCAAAGTGTTTTCCGACTACCACCCGGACAGCAAATGGAAACCGGTAGTGTGGGCCACAGCCGCCACCATACCGGCCATCACCGGTTATCTGCGGGTGAGGGCTGGCAGGCATTACCCTTCGGATGTCATTGCCGGGTATGCCGCCGGGGCCCTGGCCGGGTATTTCGTTCCTTTCCTCCACAAGCGGCCCAGGGGGAAAAACGATGGTATTGAGTTGTATGGAAGTTTAAACGGGGCATTGCTGCGGATGGAGTTTTAACCCAGCATCCGCCCTACCATAAAAGCTGTGCGCTCCAGGCCTTCTTCCGTTTCCTTCAGTGCTATCTCCAGGCTCACCGGCCGGTTCTGGATGGCAAAGGCCGCCTTCAGCCCAATGGCCTCAATGTCTTCCGGGCTGGCCAGCAGCGCGCCGCAGAGGGCCACGACGGGCACGCCGGCGGCCTTTGCCCGGCGGGTGATGCCGTAGATGAGCTTGCCGTGCAGGGTTTGGGCATCCACCTTTCCTTCTCCTGTAAAGACGAGCTGCACCCCTTCCAGTTGCTTTTCAAAACCGGTATAATCCATCACGGCCTCGATGCCCGGCCGGAGGCGGCCGCCCAGGAAGGCCATAGCGCCGGCACCCAAGCCGCCGGCCGCGCCGGATCCGGGAATGTGGGCAAAATCCCGGCCGAACTTATCTTCCAGCAGTTGGGCGAAGTGCCGCAAACCCTCATCCAGGCGCTCTACCGCCCCGGCGTCGGCGCCTTTCTGGGGGGCGTAGATGTGGGCGGCACCCTTTTCGCCGAATAAAGGGTTATCGACGTCACACAAGACTTCCACCTCTATTTCTTCCGGACTGAACTGGAGATGGCTGCTGTCAATGCTGGCTACCTTGGCCAGGTTTTCCCCGATGGCGGCCAGGCGCTCGCCGGCCTTGTCGAAGAAGCGGTAGCCGAGGGCGGCAGCCATGCCCATGCCGGCGTCGTTGGTGGCGCTGCCGCCAATACCCAGCAGTATCTTCCCGGCACCGCGCCCTATGGCGTCCAGGATGAGCTCGCCCGTTCCGAAAGTAGTAGTCTTCAGCGCAGAGCGCTCGTCCTGCTTCAGCAGGGGCAGCCCGGAAGCGGCGGCCATTTCGATGAAGGCAGCCTTCCCGTCGCCGGAAAGCCCATAGCCGGCAGTGACCGGCCGGAACAGGGGGTCATTGACTTCTTTTTCGATGCGCTCGCCCCGGCTGTGGTAAGTGAGGATTTCAGCGGTGCCTTCTCCCCCGTCCGCCATCGGAAAAAGCAGGAGTTCGGCCTGCGGGAGGGCCCGGCGCAGGCCGCGGGCAATGGCCCGGCAAACTTCCAGCGCGGGAAGGGCGTCTTTGAAAGAATCGGCGGCAATGAGTATTTTCATGGACGTCGAATGTGTTTTCAGGTATATTTCTCCATAATTTCGACCAACCGGTTTCCTGCAAGGTAGCCAAAAATGCGAAATCATCCCCTCCTTTCAGCGGGCTGTTTGCCAGAGCCATTTTGTTTAAACATAGTTTAGGAATCCTTAAAAAATAACTTCACGATTCGTTGTTGCAGCCTGCCCGGCTTTGTTGGTGCTATTTTGGACCGGGCAGGCTGCAACAACGAATCTCAAATAGTGAAGTTATTTTTTAATCACTACTTAATGAAAAACTTTCAACTTAAAACGGACTCTGTTGTTGTCGGCTATGTCATCATGCATCAGAGTCCTTCAAGAAACATCATTATGAATCGTTCGATATTCTCATTTCTGCTGCTCCTGCTCACGGCCGTCAGCCTTTGCGCCCAGGGCGGCATCGTCAAGGGAAAAGTGACCGACGCCATCAACAACGAACCCATCGCCTTTGCCAACATCCTGGTATTGGGCACGGACAAGGGCGTGACGTCCGACATAGACGGCAACTACGAAATCGGGGGCCTGGTGCCGGGCCTGTATGACGTGCGGGCGACCTACGTCGGCTACAACGAACAAACCAGCTATGAGATACAGGTAACCAACTCCAAGCCGGCCATCGTCAATTTCAGGATGGAAGAGGTAGTGCAGGACCTGCAGGAGGTGGTGGTCAAGGCGTCTCCGTTCCGCAAGACGGAGGAGAGCCCTGTGTCTTTGCGCACCATCGGCGTGGCGGAAATCCAGCGCAACCCGGGCGCCAACCGCGACATCTCGCGGGTGGTGCAGTCGCTGCCCGGCGTTACCACTTCGGCTTCTTTCCGCAACGACCTCATCATCCGGGGGGGCGCGCCCAACGAGAACCGCTTTTACCTGGACGACGTGGAGGTGCCCAACATCAACCACTTTGCCACTCAGGGCGCTTCCGGCGGGCCGGTAGGCCTCATCAACGTCAACTTTATCCGCGAGGTGGACTTCTTCAGCGGCGCCTTTCCCGCCAACCGGGGCAACGCCCTGAGCTCGGTGCTGAACTTCCGGCAGCGCGACGGCCGCGACGACCGCATTGGCGGCAACTTCATGGTAAGCGCCACGGACATCGGCCTGACTACCGAGGGGCCGATCGGAGAGAAGGCCACCTTCCTGTTCTCCGCCCGGCGGTCCTACCTCCAGTTCCTGTTCAAGGCGTTGGGGCTGCCCTTCCTGCCCACCTACAACGACTTCCAGGCCAAGGTCAAATACCGGATCGACAAGAAAAACGAACTCACCTTCATCGGCCTGGGCGCCATCGACCAGTTCGAACTCAACCTGGAGGCCAACGACGACGAGGAACAGCAGTTCCTGCTCGATCAGCTGCCGGTGAGCCCCCAGTGGAACTACACCAACGGCATTACCTACAAACGATACGGGGAGAATGGCTTCTGGCTCTTCGTGCTCAGCCGCAACATGCTGAACAACGAGGCTGAAAAATATTTTCAGAATGATGACAGCTCGGAAGACAACCTCATCCTCCGGTACAAGTCGCAGGAAGCGGAGAACAAACTTCGGATCGAACACACTCAGCGCGTGGGCGATTACAAGTTCAACTACGGCGCCGGTTACGAGTATGTGAAGTACAACAACCGGACCTTCAACCGCATCTTCACTTCCGCCGGCCCGCAGACCGTCAATTACTTTTCGGAGTTCGACATGAACAAATACGCATTCTTTGCCCAGGCCAGCCGCAAGCTGGTGGACGAGCGCCTCGTCCTTTCCCTGGGTTTCCGGATGGACGCCAACAGCTACTCCGACGAGATGAACAACCCGCTGGATCAGTTCTCTCCCCGTTTCTCCCTGGCCTACGCCCTCACCGAGCGCCTCTCCTTCAATTTCAATACGGGCATCTACTACCAGTTGCCGCCCTACACCATACTGGGTTACCAGGAAGACGGCGTTTTCGTCAACAGGCAGAACGGGATAAAATACGTCCGGAACAACCACCTGGTGGCAGGGCTGGAGTTCAACACGGCGGCCAACTCCCGGATCACGGTGGAGGGATATTATAAATATTACAACGACTACCCCTTCCTGCTGCGGGACAGCCTGACGCTGGCCAACCTGGGGGGCGATTTCGGCGTGGTCGGCAACGAGCCGGCAGTCCCCAGGTCAGACGGGCGCAGTTACGGCCTGGAGTTCCTCTTCCAGCAGCGCCTGTTTAAGGGCTTCTACGGCATTGCCGCTTACACTTTGGGCTGGAGCGAATTTGAAGACAAGAACGGCCAGTTTATACCCTCTTCCTGGGATGCGCGCCACATCGTCAGCCTGACGGCGGGCAAGCGCTTCGGCAAAGACTGGGAAGTCGGCGTCAACTGGCGCTATCAGTCCGGCCTGCCCGGGACTCCCTTCTCTGACGCCTCCTCCCTCGTACTCAACTGGGATGTCAACGGCAGGGGAATACCCAATTACAACTTGCTGAACACCCGGCGCAACGACGCCAGCAACACCATCGACATCCGCGTCGACAAGAAGTGGTTCTTCGACAAGTGGAGCCTGAATATTTTCCTGGATATCGAGAACATCACCGGCAACGCCGTGGGCAATGACCAGCTCATCCTCGACCGCCCGCTGGACGAGAACGGAAGGCCGGTGGGCGACGGCATGGTTGTCAACCCCGAGGCACCCATGGATCAGCAGCGCTACCGCCTTAAGACCATCACGGATGCCACAGGGACGCCCCTGCCGAGTATTGGGCTGATGATTGAGATTTGACGGGCAGGCGGGGAAGAGAGGGGTGGTTGATGGTTATTGTGTGATGCAACGGGGAGCGTGAGAAAAGCGATACTCCAGCTATCGCTCCAGGCCGGGCGGGTTGTTTGTTGTTGGTTGCTTGTTGTCAGCCCGGGAACCCGAAGCCTTCCGGCCATCAACAAACAACAGACAACAGACAACAGACAACAAACAACCGGCAACCCTCGGCTGGCACCAACAACGGGCTTGAAAGTCAGGTTCCAGGGCACGTTCACCTCCGGTACCGTTCCCAGGCCTCATCGCCGGCCATATTCATATCGATGATGCGCGTGACGATATAAGAGCCGATCAGGCTTACAGCCACTCCCTCCACGAGTATGAATAAGCTGGCGGTTATGGGGGTGATGTATTCTCCGATGGGTACCGAAGCCTGGATATGGGCAAGGAATTCGGTATCTCCGGCGAGGTAGAGGACCATGAAGATCACGAAACCAACGACGCCGATCAGAGAGGCATACATCCCCATGGCCACTCCTGAAACGTAGTTGGCCAAGGTTTCCGGGTTAGCCTTGCGGTATTCCCGGATAGCCAGCGCGATCAGTCCGATGTGGATGATCCCGTTAAAAATTCTCAGGTTGTAATTCTGGCTCTGGCCCAGCAAGTGCATGGCCAGGAAGAAAACGGTGAATCCGGCGAACATCAGGGCGCCGTACTTGATGGCAATTTTTTTCATCAGGCGAGTTTTTTTTCAGGTGGATGAATCGGAAGCGCCGCGCTTCCTCTTATTGAACTGTAATTCAAAGGGCTATGTTTGAACGTGCGGCTGAAAATGCCGGAATAAGGAAAGCCGGCCCAAAAAACTGCAACCCTGAACGGACGGGTGCCGTATTACTGTTTTTATGAATATCTGTAAAAAACAAAAGCCCGGTTTAAATGAAAGCGCTCTTTTTCATCCTACTGCCAGTATTGATGCTGCTGGCGCAGGCAGCCTGTTCCAGCCCCAAAATCGAAGAAAACCAGTTTAAAGACACCAGGGAGCTGCGCCAGAGCAGCCTGTTCAAAAGAGGCCTGATACCGGAAAGGTTTGTCGACATCCTGCCCCCTTCCGTTCAGGATATCAATTATCAGAGCAACAGTGCGGACACGATCAGCCACATGCACTTCCGCCTCACCCGCCTGCCGGACGATTACTTCGCCCTGATCAGCCGCATGGAATCGGTAATGGAGTCGGAAATCGCCCGGAAACAACCTTTCGAACCGGAAGGCGCCGCCTGGTGGGACGCCGAAAAGGTGCGCGCCAACTTTGACAGGGACTCCTTCGTTTTCCGGAAACTGCCGATGGGCGTTGGGGATGCGGTATATATTGCCACGAATGAATCCGGCGAGGTGTTCGCCTGGATCGACCAGTGATGGCGGGTGAAACGGGCGTACAGGTGTGGGCACTCCGGAAACCTCCGTTAAGGAATGATGGAATGAATGAACGAAGGAATGATGGAATTTTACCCGGCCGAGGCACGAGGACGGGGATGGAATGAATTGCTCCCCGGCACCGCGGCCATCCTGTCCCTCTTTTATTCCCGTTCAGCACTTAAAAATTGCTCCTGGCGGCCTTCCGGAATACCTTGCCGGAAAAATTTCAAACCATGAGAGTTTTCCAGATGATGATCCTGGCGCTGCTGCTTTCGGCCTTCGGTGCCTGCAACAATGCGAACGACGACAATTCACCATCCGATGCCCCCCCCGTCGTGGCCGGCGACGACAGCGCCTGGCGGGTGAGCTACTACTTCGACAAGGATAAGGAGGAGACCAGCGATTTCGCCGGCTACCGCTTCACCTTCCGGGACGACGGCACCCTGGAAGCTGTCCGGAACGGCACCACAGTCACCGGCACCTGGGCCACAACCCGCGACGACGGCCGCCAAAGGCTTATGATCAATACCGGCACAGCTTCCAGGCCACTGGAGAGCCTGACGGACGATTGGGTGATCATCGAGCAGAACGCCAGCCGCATCCGCCTCCAGGATGACAACGACGAACACCTGGAAGAGCTGCATTTTGAGAAGATTTAGCGGGCTACTGCTTTGATTTTGAAATACATACTGTGCGTCATTCGAAGTTGATGCACTACTGCTCTCCCCCCGGCAAAAACAACCCGCCCTTTCCCCCTTCGAGGATCAGGCTGTCCACATGGCCGGCAATGGGGGCTTCCATGCTCATGAAATGCAGGTGCATATTGGTGGAATGATGGGTAAAGACGCCGTGGTGGTGTGCGGAATAGAAGCCCAGTATTTTCACCGGCGCCGCCCCGAGCGTACCCCGCATGCCGGCCTGCAGGTGTTTTTCGTGGGTGTGAACCGTATCCCCTTCCGGCCAGTCGATGATGTGGTAATCCAGTTTGTTGGCAGTGGCCTCGACCAGAAAAGGGAAGGGCTTTCCCACGTCGATCTTTTCCTTCCGGGCGGCATCGCGGATAAAGTTTTCCAGGGCCTCATAACTCCGGACATTATAAGGGATGGGAATGGCGCCGCTCCAACGCGGCACGCTGGCGTATACCGCCAGGGCCGCATTTCCGTTGCCGTCCTGCGACAGCTGCAGGCTGCTGTCCCGCACCATGGCGATGAGGGGCCTGCCATCCCAGACCAGCAGTTCCCCCTTCAGGCCTTCCATGGCGCCCAGGGCGTAGACGTGCTTTTTCTTCAGTATTTCTTCTACCGCCACCTGCCCGGAGAGGTTACCCTCCCGCATGATGGTTTTCAGGGCGCCGTCCCAGCCCACCTCAAAGGAGGCCTCCGACGCCGGCCGGGGCTGGCAGTTCCAGAGGACTGCAAGAAGAAAAAGAGAAAAGTGATATTTCATCTGCTTTTATTTGATACTATACCATGACAGGCTAAGTTTACCGGGAATATCCAACCGCCCGGCAGGCAGGCCCCGCTTTCACGTTTACACTTTTACACGCATACACATTTACACTTCCAGCTACCCATTTCCTCCCCCTCCCAGCCGTTTTCCCGCCACCATGATCCGCTCCAGCTTTCGTTGTTGTTCCAGCACGGCGGGTGCTGCTGCCCGCGCCTCGCAGTTGGAGATGCTGCACCGCTCGCAGGTGGTGTTGACGATGCGGGTGCTGAGTTCCGGGCTGTCGAGGAAACGGAAGAGCCGGCGCAGGGCGTCGTTGACGAGCAGGCCGACCGTCACGCTGGTGCCCCGGTTGGGGTTCTGGAAATCGGGTTTGGCCACAGAGATGCACAGGTAGCGGTTGGGGGTTTCCCAGTACTGGGAAATCTGGGCGTCGGCGGCGGGGGCCGTATCGTTGTGCAGCTGCTGTTTGGATTTTACCTTTTTGATGATATTGACCGACACCCATCGGCGGCAGTAGTGTTCGTTGAGCTCGTTGGCGTAGGGGTTGTGCAGTTGGGACAGGTGCAGCTCTTTGGTCATCTGGAATCGTTGCAGGCCCTCGTCGCCCACCAGGCGCAGGAAGAAGAGGTCTTTGATGTCGAAGTGGCGGGGCAGCAGGTTGGTCAGGCGCTGCAGCAGCATTTCGGGGGTGACGTCGTACTTGTCCAGGAGGCTCAGGAAGGCGTCCGGCTGCCAGGATGCCTTTTGCGCGAAGGCCCGGATATCCTCCACCATATTCTGTTCGTCCATCAGCAGGGCGACGGAGAAGTAGGAGGCTTTGAAGTTGTTGAGCAGGCGCTCGAATGTATCTGCCTCGACGATGCGGGTGAAGTAGGGGCGGTCGGCGATCTTCAGGTACTGGAAGGCCAGCTCGCGGCCCAGGAGGAAGTTTTCCTGGGCGCTGCTGAGGCCCTCGTTCAGGAAGAGCGTCCGCCGTTCAGAAGAGAAGAAGGAGCGCTGGCGCTTCAGCTCCTTTTCCCGGGGCATGGCCTGCCGGTCCGTCTCTACCCCAAAGCGCTCCCGGAGCAGCCGTTCCAGGAAGGGCGTGGTGTAGGGCAGCGCTCCCTCGACGCCAAAGGCTTCCCGGAACTGCCGCACGGCGGTTTCCAGCCCCTCGAAGTAATTGTCGTACATATCCTGATACGACCTCAGGGCAGCCAGGTAGAGGTGCTCCCGCTGCATCTGGTAGTTGCGGGTGATCTTGAACAGGGTGCTGATGAAGGCGTTGACCTTGTCCGGCGTGTTGGAAAACAACTCGAAGAGCTTCTCCGGGCTGATGCCGAAGAGCTCCAGCGGGAATTCCTTGACGAAATCGGAGGTCAGCAGGTCGATGATGGGCTGCAGCTTCTTGGAGGCCCGCGTGGAAACCATAAAGTCGTAATCCACCCCCAGGGCCTGAGCCATGGCGTTGATCTTATCTACCTTCGGATATTTTTTCCCCTTCTCGATGTCGTGCAGGTAGGATTTGGAGAGCCCCGCCCGTTCGGCCAGCTCTTCCAGCGACAACCCCTGCTGCTGCCGCAGATACTTGGCTTTGAAGCCGAAGATCATCTTGATGATGGCTTGTTGTTCAAGCATGGGTGAATGAAGGAATGAGTGAATGAGTGAATGAGTGAATGAGTGAATGAATGAGTGAATGAATGATGGAATGATGGAATGAATTCGGTGCCCATCCGGGCATTCATTCCATCATTCCATCATTCCTTTTGGCGTAAAGATACAAAATTGTGGAAAAAAAAGTATTAGCGGAATTTCCGCTTTTAGATAAAAATCCCCATATTGCGGACTGTAACGAAAAAAAGGATACAACATGGAGACGATCACCGCTAAAACGTACACCACCATTAACGGACTGACGATACAGGGGAAATTCCGCACTGCCTACGCCCCCATATTAACCGAAGAGGCTCAGCAGTTCCTGCTCGAGCTGCACCGGCGGTTCAACGCCCGCCGCAAGGAACTGCTCGGCCGGCGGGAAGCGCGGCAGCAGGAGATCAACGAAGGCAAGATGCCGGATTTCCTGCCGGAGACGAAGCACATCCGGGAGAGCGACTGGACGGTTGCGCCGCTGCCGGCCGACCTGCTGGACCGCCGTGTGGAGATCACCGGTCCGGTTGACCGCAAGATGGTCATCAATGCCCTCAACTCCGGCGCCCGGTGCTTCATGGCTGATTTTGAAGACAGCAACAGCCCCGGCTGGGACAACAACATGCAGGGGCACATCAACCTCATCGACGCCGTCAACCGCACCATCAGTTTCGAAGCGCCCGATACCGGCAAAAAGTACCGGCTCAACGATAAGACAGCCACCCTGCTCGTCCGCCCCCGCGGCTGGCACCTCGAAGAAAAACACCTGCACGCCGATGGCGAGCAAATGAGCGGCAGCCTGGTGGATTTTGGCCTGTTCTTCTTCCACAACGCCAAAAACCTGATCGCCAACGGCTCCGGGCCCTATTTCTACCTGCCCAAGCTGGAGAGCCACCTGGAGGCCCGCCTGTGGAACGACGTTTTTGTCTTCGCTCAGGACTACATCGGCATACCGCAGAAAACCATCAAAGCCACCGTGCTCATCGAGACCATCCTGGCCGCCTTCGAGCAGGATGAGATCCTGTATGAACTGCGCGACCACTCTTCCGGGCTAAACTGCGGCCGGTGGGACTACATCTTCTCTTTCATCAAGAAGTTCCGCAAGCTGCCGGGATTTGTCATGCCCGACCGCGCCCAGGTCACCATGGGCGTCCATTTCATGAAGTCCTATTCCCAGCTGGTGATCCAAACCTGCCACCGCCGCGGCGTGCACGCCATGGGCGGCATGGCGGCCCAGATTCCCATCCGGGGCGATGAGGAAGCCAACCGGAAGGCCCTGGACAAGGTGCGCGCCGACAAGGTCCGCGAGGCCCGCGACGGCCACGACGGCACCTGGGTAGCCCACCCCGGGCTGGTGCCGCTGGCTACAGAGGTCTTTGACCAGTATATGCCCGAAAAGAACCAGATCGCCAACAAACGGGCGGACGTAAAAGTGACGGCCGGGGACCTGCTCCAGGTGCCCGAGGGCACCATCACCGAAGACGGCCTGCGCCTGAACATCAACGTCGGCATCCTCTACCTCGAGAGCTGGCTGCGCGGCGTCGGCGCCGCCGCCATCTACAACCTGATGGAAGATGCCGCCACTGCCGAGATTTCGCGCACCCAGATCTGGCAGTGGATCCACTCCGGCGCCAAGCTGGAGGACGGCCGGGAGATCAATTATTCCCTGTACCGCTGCCTGCTCCCCACCGAGCTGGAGAAGATCCGGGGATACGTCGGGGAGGAAGCCTACGAGAACGGCCGCTTCGAGGAGGCCATCAACCTGTTCGACAGATTGATCGGCGAGGATGAATTCACAGAGTTCCTGACCCTGCCGGCTTATGAGCTGATCGATTGATCTCTTCCGGGCGGGTTCAAGGTTTTCCCTGAATCTTAAAAAAAACTTCTTTCGCTAATAATCCAAAACAAACAAAAAAAATGCAGCAGCAAGACATCAAAGTAAAGCAACTACTGACCGATTGGTTGACGAATCCCCGCTGGGAAGGCATTCAGCGCCCGTACACGGCCGAAGAGGTGGCCAAGCTCCGGGGCAGCCTTCAGATCGAATATACGCTGGCGCGGGAAGGCGCCAAGAAATTCTGGCACAAGCTCCATACCCAGCCGGTCGTCTCCGGCCTGGGCGCGCTGACCGGCAACCAGGCCGTGCAGGAAGTCTCCGCCGGGCTGGACACGATCTACCTCAGCGGCTGGCAGGTGGCGGCCGACAACAACCTGGCCGGCGCCATGTACCCGGACCAGTCGCTCTACCCGGCCAATTCGGTGCCGGATGTGGTACGCCGCATCAATAATGCCCTGCGCCGCCGCGACCAGATCCAGTCCGTCAGCGGAGAAGGCAATACCGACTGGCTGGTGCCCATCATCGCCGACGCCGAGGCCGGCTTCGGCGGCAACCTCAACGCCTACGAGCTCATGCTGAGCATGATCGAGGCGGGCGCTTCCGCCGTGCACTTCGAAGACCAGCTCTCCAGCGCCAAGAAGTGCGGCCACCTGGGCGGCAAAGTCCTCGTGCCTACCCAGGAAGCCATCAACAAGCTGGTGGCCGCCCGCCTGGCCGCCGACGTGGCCGGCGTGCCTACGGTCCTCATCGCCCGCACCGACGCCGACGCCGCCAACCTGATCACCTCCGACATCGACGAGCGCGACCGCCCCTTCGTGATTGGCAAGGAGCGCACCTCCGAAGGGTTCTACCACGTGAAAAACGGCATCGAGGCCTGCATCAGCCGCGGCCTGAGCTACGCCCCCTACGCCGACCTGCTGTGGATGGAGACTTCCCATCCCGACCTGGGGCAGGCCCGCGCGTTCGCCCAGGCCATCCACGCCCGGTTCCCGGGCAAACTGCTGGCCTACAACTGCTCACCCTCCTTCAACTGGGCAGCCAACCTGAGCGAAAAGGAAATGCTGACCTTCCGCGAAGACCTCGCCGAACTCGGCTACCGCTTCCAGTTCATCACCCTGGCCGGCTTCCACGCCCTGAACACCTCCATGTTCGAAGTGTCCAAAGCCTACAAGTCGCGCGGCATGGCGGGCTACAGCGAGCTGCAGGAACGCGAGTTCGCCCTGCAAAGCGCCGGATTCCAGGCCGTCAAGCACCAGGCCTTCGTGGGTACGCAATATTTTGACTTCGTGCAGAATACCGTACAGCAGGGGCAGTCCTCCACCGTCGCCATGGCAGGCAGCACGGAGACGGAGCAGTTCCACAACTGATATCTTGCATCTATTTTCTCTCATACTCAGACGTAAAAGGCCGGCTCGCCCAGAAGGGCGGCCGGCTTTTGTCGTTTTCGTGGCTTGAACGGCAGCGTCCCCAGGAAGGCCATTGTTTTCCGGCATGTCTCAAAACAAAATTTGGAGAATATTGCATCATTCTTACTCCTTTTCAGCTGCCAGAAGGAAGACATTGGCCCGGCCGTCAACCGCGCCGGGGAGGAAACCGCCAACGCAGCAGTTACTGGCCGGAACCCAAGCGTCCCGTTCCAGGCCGCTTACGAAACTTACCCGCAGGTGGTGGGCGTCAATGCCGGGGAATCATCCTGCGCATCCCTGCTACGGGCAAGGGTACTCACCTGGGCAAGAGCAGTTGGTATGCCGACTCCTGGGTGGACACCAATCAATTCCCTTTCCAGCAGACGGGTAATATGACGTTCACGGCGGCCGACGGTTCCCGCCTGTATGGCGCCTTCAGTGGGATTGGCATCCCCGGTGCAGGCGGCAGTGTAAGTTTCGAAGGCAGCTACACGATCACCCACGGCGACGGCCGCTTTGTCGGTGCCACCGGCGGCGGCGCCTACTCCGGCTCGGCAGTGGGCAACCTGGAATTCGGCGGGGTGTTGAACAACCCGTAGCCGGAAATGAAGAGAGCGGCTGGGGGCGTATAGGAGGAGGTGCAGGTTTGAGAACCTTCCCTGAGTTCCTGCGTGGACAGGTTCTTAAACCTGGCCTTGGCCTTCCAACCTGCCCCGAGCGCTTTGATATATGCCGGAAAATGAGAAATATTGCATTACCTGTCTGATGTTGGCCGGTGGAAGAGAGTAAAGCTGCGCGGAGCCGAGGCTTAAGCGTGTGCAGGAGGCACGGAGAATCCAATATGAAATCAGACAGGTAACCAAATATAACTGCGAAAACCATTAGAGGATGAAAGCAAAAAACAACATCAAAAAACTAATCAAAGAAAGCCGGTTATCGGAGGCTTTTTCCAGTTTCGAATCTTTTGTAGGTGATTGTGAGGAGGCGCATACCGAACTCCTCCAGAACCAGAACAGGTTTTCCTCCCTGCAGGGTCAAATGCGCGCTCACACCATAGGAGACGAGACCTATGATGTGGAACGCAACCGCATCACCTTCAGTTTCCTGCAGCAGCTTGAAAAATTCCAGGACGAGGTCTTATCCTCCTATTTCGAAGTGGCCGACAAAAAGCAATACCTGAGCGAGATCGCCAGCCGCGACCAGCTGATCCGGGAAACCCTGGAATTGAGGTTGCAACCCAAACAGTATACGCTGAAAGAGCAACTGGGAGAAGGCAGTTCATCGGTAATATACCGCCTGCTCAACTCTTTTACCAGCCGGTACGCCATCTGCATGGTGCTGAAGGTCTCTTCCCTGGACCCTGGTTTAAAGCAGCAAATCCTGCAGCTGGCGGGCCTGAGGCACCGCAATGTGATCAAGCTGATCGACTGCGAGCTGGACAGTTACCCCTATTTCGTCATTATGGAATACATCCACGGGCCGACGCTCACCTACGCGATCGATGCCACCGGGCCGCGCCCGGCAGCGCAGGTGGTGGACTGGCTGTACCAGCTCACTGACGCCGTGGATTATCTGCGGCACAAACGGCTGCTGCCCAACAATTTGCGGCCATCCAAGATATTCGTTGACGACGAGTGGCAGGTCATGATCTCCCCATTCGACCTGCACATGGCTTCCACCGGCACGTATACCTTCAAGCGCTACCTGGACGTTTGCCGGTACGGCAGCCCGGAACTGCTCCAGTCGGACGGCATCAGCATGGGTATTGACGACGTGGGCTTGTCCGACCAGTATTCCATAGGCCTGATCGCCTATAAGCTGCTGTCCGGCGAAGAGCTCTTCGAAGGAGATTCGGTATATGACATCCTGGAAAGCCGCCGCAAATTCGCGAACAACATAGCCTACCGGGCCGCCCGCCTCGGGGCCATGCCGGCCGAGACTTTTATTTTTCCCGACGGAAGCACCGGCACAGTGGCAGATATCATACGCCGGCTATTGAACGAACAGCCCGGCGGCCGCTACGCCAGGCTGCGGGATCTTCTTCACGCGCTGCATCCTTTTACCCGGGCCGACGTGACCGGCCTCAGCCTCAGCCGGCAGAGCTACCGCCGTTGCATCGCCCTGAACAAAGAATTCATCCGGGATTTCTACCAGGCCTTTCACCGCAACGCCCCGGAAACAGAAAAAGTGTTCAACCCGATCAGCCGCAGCCGCCAGTCCGCCATGCTGCAAATGTCCATCGACATCCTGCTGGACCTGGGCCGGAAAAGCGGCCTGCTGCTCTCGCTGGCCAAAACCTCCAGCCATATCAAATACCGCTCTTATTTTGAAGCCTTCCTCGACACCCTCCTGGAAACGCTTCGGAACAACGACCCCCAATGGGACGAGGCCACGGCGGCGGAATGGCAGGAAATACGGGATAAGGCCCTGGCCCTGATCGCCGAGGGGGCCGCTGGGCGCCCGCCGGTTTGAGAACCTTCCCTCCAGTTCTCCGGCTGGACAGGTTCCGGTTCTTAGAGCATGCAACTTATTGATTTGGAAATACCGGGAACCGGCTACTTTCTGATTGTAACGTTTTGCGTAGCTGCCTTTAAGCCTCGAAGACGTTACACCAGTCAATTTGAGGGGGCGCGGGTTTATCGTCTTCGACGCCAAAAAATTTTGGCCCGCCCTGTGGAATTCTAATTATTCCATGGGGCGGACCGAGTTAGCGTTGGCAGGGTAACTTCACTCCACCCCCAAAAAAACCTCAAACCCCTCCGGCGTAACCACCTCAGCAGCCTTCACCGGATAATTCCCCGTAAACGTAGCCGAAAACCGCACCTTTTTCCTGGCGTTCCACTTAAACTCGTAGACATAGAAAAAGCCGCCCCGTTCTTCCACATAGTCGATCTCCTGCTGGTCGGAGGTGCGCCAGAAGAAGCGGTTGGCCAGGATGCCGGCGTAGTGCAGGTGTTTGAGCCGTTCGCTCAGGAGGAAGTTCTCCCACAAGGCGCCTTTGTCCTGGCGGAGTTCGAGCGGTTGCAGCTGGGCGATCACCGCATTGCGGACGCCGTTGTCGTAAAAGTAGATCTTTCGTTTCGTTTTGAGCTCTTTGCGCAGGTTGCGGCTCAGCGGCTGAAGACGGAAAATGACGTAATTTTGCGGCCGGAAAACAAAAATTTCAACAGGGTAGTCTTCCCCGTCTGCCGGGCGCCCATCAGCAGGATGGCTTTTCCCTTGAACAGCTTTTCCTGAATGATCGGGCTAAGCTTACGTTCTATATAGCTATTTCTTGCGATCATAATCGCAAAAATAACGGTTTTTTTGCGGTTATGATCGCAAGAATTTGATTCTTTTTCTTGTTACCGCCGATAAAAAACAAACCCGCCCCCTTCCAAATACCAAACCTCCTGAATACCTTTGACTAGTGCGACTAGACCGAATTAACAGCCGATTTCGTGACCCCTTAACATGCTGGTTACAGTAGCTTAAATTCACCTGTTAATTCGGACCGCTTTCGCTAGAACATCCCAAACTATGGCCAACCAACCACTCAACAAGGAAGGGCATCTCCTCCGCGCCATCGGCCTGCCGACGGCCGTCATCCTGTTCGTCAGTTCGATCATCGGGTCGGGCGTGTACAAGAAGATCGCGCCGATGTCGCTGGATTTGGAGTCGCCGAAGCTGGTGCTGCTGGCCTGGGCGCTGGCAGGCCTCGTCACCCTGCTCGGCGTGCTGGCCACCACCGAGGTGGGGGCTATGATCACCGAGTCGGGCGGGCCTTACGCGTATTTTAAGCGCATCTACGGCCGCTACTTTGCCTTCTACTACGGCTGGTCGAGCCTGGCGGTGATACAGTCGGCCTCGATCGCTTCCATTTCGTACGTTTTTTCGCAGTCGGTCAACGCGCTGGTGGAGCTGCCGCGCCTGGGCGGCGCCTGGGAAACGTGGACGGTGCTGGGCATCTTTACCCCGATGGCCAACCTGGGGGTCAAGGTCGTGGCAGCAGCGCTCATCGCCGTGCTGGCCGCCATCAATTTCCTCGGGGTGCGGCAGGGCAGCCGGCTGAGCAACGTGCTCACGGTCCTGGTCGTCGGCAGCATAACCGCCATCATCCTGCTGGGGCTGAGCGTCAGCGACGGCGCGCTGGCCAACGTGCAGCAGCCCGCGGCCACCTACCCGCCGGAGAGCGGCGGGCTCGGCATGGCGGGGCTCATGTTCGCGGCCATGCTCAGCGCCTTCTGGGCCTACGAGGGCTGGCTCAACATCGGCTTCATCGGGGAGGAGGTCCGCAACCCGCAGCGCAACATTCCCCTGTCGCTCCTGATCGGCATTGCCATTGTCATCACGGTTTATCTGGCCATCAATTTCACCTACCTCTACGTGATGCCCATGGACGAGATGATCGCCCTGGCCCGCGATGAGAACAGCATCGCCGCGGTGGCCGTCGTCGGCAAGTTCCTGGGCGAGGGGGGCATTCTTTTCATCTCCATCCTCATCTGCGTGACCACCCTGGGCTGCGCCAACACCACCATTCTGACGGCCGCCCGCGTACACTATGCCCTGGCGCGCGACCGCCTCTTCTTCCCGAAGATCGCCCACATCAACCCGCGCTTCCACACGCCGGGCAACGCCCTGCTGATACAGGCCGTGTGGGCCAGCCTGCTCGTCTTCTCCGGCTCTTTCGACCAGCTGACCGACATGCTCATCTTCGCTTCCTTCATCTTCTACGGGTCTATCGCCCTTGGCGTTTTCGTGCTGCGCCGCAAGGAGCCGGATACCCCCCGGCCGTACCGGGCGGTGGGCTACCCCATCCTGCCCGCCCTCTTCGTGCTCTTCTGCGCCTGTTTGGTGGTCGTCACCTGCATCCAGCGGCCCCGGGAGGCAGGGCTGGGGCTGGCGCTGATCTTGTTGGGGACGCCTTTTTTGTTGTATTGGCGGCGGCGGGAGAAGGAACAATAGGCAGCCCCTTAGAAGGCTTGCTGTTCCTGGTTCCTGGTTTTTAAATCAAAGATAGGCCGCCAATTTGCAGCTACCTCCAGGCGAACTACCGGCTGCCCCGCCTCCCTCAATGCCCAACATCCCCCAAAAAACCTTATCTTAGCCAATAATTCAAGTATTAAAAATGAATACCTACATCGTCCTCCTCCGTGGAGTCATGCCCACCGGGAAAAACAAGGTGCCCATGGCGCAGCTCCGGGAAATGCTGAGCGGGGCCGGGTTCGCCGATGTGCGCACTTACATCCAAAGCGGCAATGTTGTCCTGCGCACGGAACTCTCTGCGGAGGAAGCAGAAAACCGCGTGTATGAACTTATAAGAGCGCATATCGGCCCCGATCTGACGGTGGTCGCCAAAACCGGCAACCAGTTGGAGTCCATCCACCGGGCCAACCCCTTTACGGATGTGGATATCTCTAGGGTGTTCTACACGATGTTCGCCCAAAAGCCGCCGGCCGATAAGGTGCAGGAATTCCTGAACCTGGATTTCTCGCCGGAACAGGTGGTGGTCGCGGAGGATGCCGCCTATATGTACATTCCGGGCAATGCCGCCCGCTCCGTATTGAGCAACAACTTCCTGGAAAAGAAACTCGGTGTTTCGGCGACTACGAGGAACGACAATACCATGCGGAAGCTGATAGAAATGAGCCGTGCTTAGGGTTCCTGCTGACGGGCGTCGCCGGCGGGCTGGTTGTCGCTCTGTGCATTGCGGGCATTACGAGTACGTTTTTCCGGAAGTTGGAAAGAGGTCAGTTCTTTATGGGGAATGTGCTTAAATTTGTGATAAGCACTAACTATGAGAACTTTAGACCTGGATATGGCTACCCGTCTAAGGTTGGACACTCGATGCCTTCGGCACACGCTTGGCCTCGACTCCGCTCGGCTTTCCCCTTTCTGCTGTCCAACCTTAGACGGGTAGCCCTGAAACTGATAATCGAGGTGGACCTGAATTATTTACCGGATTATACGATCACGGACCATGTTAAGATCAACCGCCTGCTGTATGCCATTGCTTCTTCCGCCAAGTTGGATCTGAAGAAAATGCATTCATCGCCGCCGATGGTATCGAGACCGGTTTCGGCCGGAAAATCCCTCTTTGGCTGTTCGGGTTTTTGTATTAATCGAAAATGACCAATGACCGCATCCATGAAACTCACCATCCTCTCCGACATCCACGACAACGTCTGGAACCTGCTGAAGGCGCTCGGCAGCCCCGATGTGCAACAAACGGGCGCACTGCTCTGCTGCGGCGACCTCTGCGCCCCCTTCATCATCAAGCTGCTGGGGCAGAGGTATAGCAAACCCATCCACATCGTGCTGGGCAACAACGACGGCGATGTGGCCAGCTTCATCCGCGTTGCCGCCAATTTCCCGAACATCCACCTCCACGGCGAGTACTTCCGCGGTGAGTTCGGCGGCAGGACGCTGGCCATGAACCACTATCCCATTAAAGGCCGCATCCTCGCCGAGTCGGGCCAGTACGACGTCGTCTGCTACGGGCATGACCACCAGCTCAACCGGGGCGAGAAAACAGGAAATACCCTGCTGCTCAACCCGGGTGCCATCATGGGCTACAACGGGGCGACGCTGAAGGATATTCCCGCGACTTATGTGGTTCTGGATACAAAAGCTTTAGATGTTCAGGTATTTGAGTTGTGAACGGCAGAAGTTGGCCGTGTTGGAGAAACGATAAGTGCCACAAATTCGTTAACTTTACCGGATAAAATGTTTTGCTATAAATAGCGATCTCCAAACAAAACTTTTAAGTTTGCTACAGCCTTACCACCCGGCGCGGATAGGCATTTTTGGTTCTTATGCCCGTGGAGAGAATAAAGCAGGTAGTGATTTGGTTATTCTCATCAAGTTTAAATACCGCATAGGCCTTCTGAAGCTCGTGCAGATCGAACAGGAAATTTCAGATAAGCTAGGAATACCCATTGACCTTGTAACTGAAAACAGCCTGAAAAACCAACGGCTGAAGAAGTATATTGAAAAAGATTTTATTACCATCTATGAATGAAAACCGCACTAAAAAAGATCAATATGCCGACCGCCAGCGAACGACAACCTGCTAAACTAGCCGCCGTCCGTACCTCCGAACCGTTCCGCAAACGGCGGCACTGGCCCAAAACCCTGGAGGCGCGCATCGGGCTGGGCCTCCGGGAATTGCGTGCGCCGGCCACTTTCGAGGAATACCTTGCGCTCTCTGAAGATTGCAACTACCGCATCCACTACCGGGACGGGCAGGTGATCTCCTTCCTGGAAATCGACGAACAAACCAACGCGATCATGGGTGAAGCAAGTGTAAAACACGAACTGATCGTCGCCCGGATGATCAGTTTATTAACAGAAACCTTGGGTAAGGCAGGCCCCGGATTTCAGGTGCTGGGAAGCAACGTCCGCCTTTTCATTGCCGAAAACCGAAAGGGCTGCAATGCCGATGTGACCGTCGTAAAGGGCAAAGTAGAACAGAAAACCTATAAATTCAACCGGCGGGCGGTTTCGGGCATCACCAACCCCTGGCTGGGGGTGGAAGTGCTGTCCGACAGCACCCGCGAGTTCGACCTCTCCGATAAGCTGAGCGATTACAAACAAATCCCCTCCCTCCAGCAGGTGATCTTTATTGAACAGGAGGAGGCCTGGGCGTCCACCTATATTCGCGTTAGCCCCAAAGAATGGCGCAACCTCGACCTTACCTCGCCCGAGGATCAGATTCCCGTGCAGGGCGACAACATCCCTCTTCAACGGGTGTATGAGCATATCCTGTAGTTTCGTGCCGCGATCATCCTCCCTTATTTCTACTCACAGGAATTTACCAACAGCTCTTCCGCCTGTTCCCGGGGCCGGTGGTTCCAGATATAAAGCTCCCCTTTCCGGTAGTTGAGGGCCGTTTTGTACTGTTTGAAGAATTCAATGCCCAAAATACCATCCAGCCTGGGGCCGGATAAGCCCCGGTTGAAGTCATCCAGGCTGATAAAAACCGCCGGCATGGGCCAATAGGCCGCCGACCCCAGCGTAAATCCTTTCAGTTTGGCACGAACCGCTTTCCTCATTTGCCCGGATACTCCGCGTACGACATGCTCCTGGGTATCGGACAGGCAATGATCCACAAAAGGCAGCAAGCCCTTGTGAAATAAATTGGCCTCGGCAGCGGAGTCCAGCCCCAGCTTTAGAGGCCGGCCGCCGTATTGCTTTTCCAGGTAAGGGATCTTCTTCTTGAACTGCAGCGGGAATACATCGCTGGGGGGCGGCTCTCCGCAAGGTGTATTTAAGCGGTTTCCGTCCTCATCCAGTGGGTAAAATACCAGCTGCAGCCGGCCAAAATCTATCTGTAACTCCACCTTTTCCAGGACGCTTGCCCCAAGCAGGCCCAGTATGGTCCGATTGTATCTTCGTTCCAAATGGGCCAGGTTGACGATGGCGGCATTGATGTTTTCCCATTCGATGTGGCCGAGCCGGAGGTCCACCCTTTGGCTTTCTACTTTTTCTACATCGCCGTTTAGCCCTATCACTCTGCTGTCATAAAGGCGTTCTCCCCGAAAATACTGGCTGTTGAGGATGAGGTCGGAGGAACCGGTGTCCAGAATAAAGGCGCCCTGCTGATCCTTATTTACCGTTATATCCACGATCAGCAACCTGCCCGCCAATTGCAGGGGGACGATGATGGGGTCGGCCGGGGCCCTGTTGGAAATGAGAAATGAAAACAGAAATAAGATGTACGATAACCGCCTGGTCTTCTGTGTCATACAGGATTGGGTTTTGGGTTTTCAGCAATTTCTCATGTAGAGCATGCACGTATCGCCACAAAAACACAAAGGCACCAAATCCGCACTAAATTTAGTGCGGATTTGGTGTTTTAGTGCTTTCGTGGCATCCTCTCGCCGCGTGCGCACCTTACATGAGAAACTACTGTTGGGTTTTCTGAAAAAGGGTTGCGTTCCTTATACAAATTGCCTGAATACCGAGGATGGTTTTTAGACAGATCGTGCGGCCGTTTGGACAGATCGTGCAAATCCTGCTCAGTACGCTGTTAAATAAGTAAATTGTCGTTTCTGGGTGATGAATTTTGGTTCTGATCGAAGGCGAGGACGAAACGAAGAGCAGGGCGAAAAGGCACGCCCAGAAGCATAAGATATTTATTTAACAGAGTACTCAGCGGCTGTTCCGGGACCGGTAGCGGGTGGGAGGCATGCCGTATTCCCGTTTAAAAACCCGGGAGAAGTAGGCCTGGTCGGCAAAGCCGCATTCCCGGGCTACTGAAGCGATAGGCAGGGAAGTTTCGGCGAGGAGCTTTCTGGCCTTAGCCAGGCGGAAAGAACGGATGTAGCGGCTGGGGCTCATCCCGGTGAGGGCAGCCAGCTTCCGGTACAGGTTGGAAGGGTCGACGAACAGCGCCCGGCACAATTGGTTAACCGTAAACTCGCTATCATCCAAATGGGCTTCAATAATCCCGTTGACATTGGCGAGGAAAGCCTTCTCCTGGTTAGATACAGCCGGGTCAGGTGCGAAGGAGGCGGGTTCCTCGCTCAACCCGGCTGCGCTGCGGTAGTAGGCCTGCAGTTTCCGGCGTTGCTCCAACAGCATTCGGATGCGGACTTTTAGCTCTTCCGGCAGGAAGGGTTTGTCGAGGTAGGCGTCCGCCCCCTGCCGCAGGCCTGTCAGGCGGGAATCCACATCGGCCCGGGCGGTCAGCATGATGATGGGGATGTGGCTGGCCAGTTTATGGTTTTTCAGCGTATTGCAGAGTTCGAAGCCGTCCTTTTCCGGCATCATCACATCGGTGATGACGATGTCCGGGATCAGCGCCAGGGCCTTATCAATGCCCTGCCGGCCGTTGTAAGCCACCTCCAGCCGGTACAAAGGGTTGAAACAGCCGATGAGGAAACGCACCAGGTCGGGGTTGTCTTCGACGATCAGAAGGAGGGGCTTGCCCTTTTCCGGTGACGGTAGCTCATTAATGGGTGAGGATGGGACATCTGGCACGGCCACTGCCGGAAGATGGGTTTGGATGGCCTTCTTCCTGGTAACCGGAAGGGTAACCGTGAACTCACTGCCTTTGCCCAGCTCGCTCCTGACGGTAATTTCACCACCCATCAGTTGCACCAGCTCTTTGGTTAGGGCGAGGCCTATGCCAGCCCCGCCTAGCCCCAGCCTCCCCCTAACCCCCTCCAAAGGAGGGGGAGAAGGCGCCATGTTGGCTGCCATATCAGCGCCTACCTTCCCTCTTTCTTCGCTCGCCGAAGCTTTGCGAAGGAGAGAGGGGGATTGAGAGGGGCTGCTATAAAACCGCTCGAATATAAACGGCAGCTTATCTTCCGGAATGCCGATGCCCGTATCTCTGACCTTTATCTGCAGCCGGCCGGCCACTTCATCTGCCAGGACGTATACATTCTTCCCTTCCGGAGCGTATTGGATGGCGTTAGACAGTAAGTTGGACATGACATGCGTGAGGCGGGCGGGGTCATAGTCCATGTAGAATTCCTTTATTTCGCTCAGGAAGTGGATTTGTATGTTTTTGTCGGCGGCCAGGGAGTGAAAAGATTCGATCAGATATTGCAGGTAATTGATGATGTCTCCCTGTTGCATGTCCAGTTTCAGCTGGCCGGATTCCAGTTTGGAAAGGTCCAGCAACTCGTTGACCAGCCGGAGCAATTGCCTGCCGTTGCGCCCCACGATCTGCAGCTCGTCTTTCAGGCGCCCGCTCACCTGGCTTTTCATCTGCTCGGCCAGGCCCAGGATGATGGTGAGGGGGGTGCGGAACTCATGGGTGATGTTGGTATAAAAGCGGGTTTTCATCTGGTCGAGCTCCTGCAGACGTCGTGCTTCGGCCTGCGCCAGGCGGCGGTTGAGCTGAAAGTAGTAAAGGCCGTAGAGCAGCCCGGCAGCCAATACGATCCACAGGGCTGAGGCCCAGCCGGTGCGCCACCAGGGCGGGTAGATGGTAATGGCGATGGAGGCGCCCTCTTCATTCCAGTAGCCGTCCCCATTGGCGGCCTTTACCTTCATCGTGTATTTGCCGGGGCTCAGGTTGGTATAAACAGCAGTGCGCTGGTTGCCTGCCTGCCGCCATTCTTCATCGTAATTGACCAGCTTGTAGGCAAACCGGTTGTTTTCCGGAGCGGCAAAATGGGGCGCGGCATAGGTAAAGGACAGGTCGTTCTGCCAGTGTTTCAGCTCAAGGCGCTGTGCTGCCGAGATATGTGCCCGGAGCGGACCGGAATCGCTGATCTCTACCGATTCGTTGAAGAGCCTGAAATCGGTGAATACCACTTTGGGGGGGATGCGGTTTTCCCGGATGGAATCGGGGTGGAAGCTCAGCAGGCCGGCCCGGCTGGTGAAAAAGAGCTCTCCCTTGTCATTTTTAAAGGCGCGCATGAAGGTATGCGTCCAGTGTTCTTTATCATCCGTCCATTTGGTATAGTCAAAATGTTTGACAACCGCCTGCCGGTCGGTATCGATCAGAGAGATCCCTTTAGCGGATACGGCCCATAGTTGTTGGTTGTCGTCCAGTATAAGGCCCCGAACCGGCACATTCCGGAGGCCCAGTTGCGCCGTCAGGTGGGTGCTGGCTTTGGTTTTCCGTTCGACAAACACCAGGCCGTTGTTGTTGGCCGACGCCAGCCAGAGGTTGCCCCGCCGGTCTACGGCCATGTCCTTGACGCCGGCTTCTGTGTAGAACAACTCAAAGGATTCGTCCCGCGGGTCGAATTGCAACAGCCCGCCCCGGCTGCAGGCCCACAGCATTCCGGAGGGGCCTTCCACCAGCTTGTACAGGTTGTTGATGGATTGAGGGGCGGAAGCTTGACCCTGAAATTTGAAGTTGGAAAAGGCGGGCTTATCAATATCATCCAGCCGGTATATGCCCGCGCCCCAGGTGGCTACCCAAAGCTGGCCCTGCCGGCTTTCCAGAATATGCAAGACATGCTGCCGGTTTTCCGGCGAGCCTGCTTCTGTGTCGTAATACCGGACGGTATTGGTTTCAGGGTCCAGCCGTTCCAACCCCAGTTTATGGCCGATCCAGATGTATCCCTGCTGATCTTCCAGCACACCGGTTACCCGGTCGTGCCGGATGGATGCGGTTGCGGTAGAACCGGTATGATACTGTTGCAGCTGCCCCTGCTCCCGGTTCCAGCGGTAAAAGCCTTCGTTTTCCGTACTGATCCAGATGCTGCCGTCCCGGCCTTGGCATACGCCGCTCAGGTACCGGCCCTTGATCCCGCCATCCGGTTGGCCGGCTTTTAGAAAATGAAACCAGGAATCCCGGGGGTTGTATTTAAACAGGCCCGTCCCGCGGGCGCCGAACCAGAGCACTCCCGACTGATCCTCCAGAGCGGAGAGCATGCCGTAAAATTGTATTCCGGCATTCGGCGAATAGCCGTCGCGGCAAAGCGTAAACCGTCCTGTGGCGGGATCGAAAAAGCTGAGCCTGGCATCCGCATCGATACCGCTGCCCACCCACAGCTTACCGCTTTGATCTTCCAGCAAAGTACTCACCAGGTTGCTGGGCAGGCTGTGAGGATCGGTGGGGTCATGCCGGTACTGCCGGAACGTTCCATACGCCGGGTTGAAATCGAACACCCCACCCTGCAAGGCGCCTACCCAAAAACGCCCGCGGCACTTTCGCTGCGCAATGGCGCTGATGCAGTGGTTCCGCGGGTCGTAAACACTGCCGGGAAAGAAAGGGTGCAGGTGGAACTGTCCGGACTTATGATCGAAGCGGCACAATCCCCGGTGGGTGGGTATCCAGAGGTAACCGGCTTCATCCTCCATCAGGCGGCCGTGGATGATGTTGGAAGGAAGCGAACCCGGCATTTTGCTATCATGAACATAGTGTTTTAAAGTGGCTTCCGGCCCTCCTGCCGATTTCAGGCCCAGCCTGTACAGCCCGCCGCCGGCAGTGCCTATCCAAAGCTGTTGGCGGCGGTCAATGAAAAGGGTGGTGATAATGTGGTTGATAGCGCCCTCGCCGGCGCTTTCTGAAAGCCGGAAAGCAATAAAAGTATCGGTATTCCGGCTGAAGCGGAACAGCCCGGGGCCTTTATCCGGAATGATTTGAGGGCTTAGCGCTCCGGTGTTTTTTGCGCTTTCTATCCAACTGTGGTAGAGGCTCCCCCAATCCACTATTTTGTTGGCGGCGATCCATAGGGTTCCCTCCTCGGTTTCGGTGATGGCATTGATGTTTTGCCGCCCGGCATATTGTGGGTGGCGCTCATTGACGGTGTAAACGGCCTTTTCGTACCCATCGTACCGCAGCAGGCCGGTAATCGTGCCGGCCCAGAGCAACCCCAGCCTGTCCTGGTGCAGAGCGTGGATGGATTCCCCGGGCAGGCCGTCGTTGGCGGTCAGCTGTTCAAGGCGTATGGCCTGTTGTTGAGGGTGGGCCGGGAGTGTGGCCAGAAGCGATAAATAAGCTGCCCAAAGAATTCGCCTAATCCAGATAGGCCGGTATCTTCGGCAGGCTCTCATAGTCCTCCATATTGTGCTGAATGATCAGTTTTGCCCCGTTCTCCGTCAGGAAGGCTTCCATTTTTTCCATGCTTTCCCTGGTTTGCGCCACATCATAGTTGAAGCGAGGCGCACGTTTTTCTTTTCGGTTTTCCGGCGTATGGTACAGGTCGCCCGAGAGTACTACCGGCCCGTAGCTGGGCAGCTGCAGGGACAGGCTCTGGTGGCCGATGGTGTGCCCGGGGGTTGGGATGATCTTCACCAGGCCGTCGCCAAAAACGTCATATTCTCCATCCAGCTTTTGCACTTTGCTCAGTGCGCTGTACGAATCGGGAGAATAGCCGGCCTGTGGCGGCAGAGAATCTCTGGTGGCAAATTCATACTCGCTTTCCTGCACCAGCCAGGTGGCGTGGCTGAAATAATTGGCGTTGCCAGTATGGTCGAAGTGGCAATGCGAGAAGGCGATGTAATCTATGCTGTCGGGCGCCAGGCCTATGGTTTTCATCTGATCCGACAGCCCGGCCTCCACCGTCAGGTGAAAGATACTGTCGGGGGTATACATGCCGCCCGGCATGCCGGCAATGGCCTCCGGCAGGCCCAGGTCCCAGATGAGGCGGCCTTTGGAATGTTCTATTACAAATATCGGGTTAGCAAACAGGAAGGATTGCCCGGCGTAAACATCCGTTTCTGAGAAAGCCCGGGCATTGAGTACATTGATGCGCCCGCCGTCCAGAACATAGAGCTTAAGGGAAGGCTCCTGCTTTGGGCTGTTGCAGGCAAGCAGGCTGAAAAGTAAAAGGCAAGCGGTGAATTTTTGCATGGCACAGGGTTTCAGTTAGATAGAAGGATCTTTCCAAAAATACTGGAATTACGGGAATATCAAAATGACAGGCGGACCTCCGGGCTGTCGGATGTCTTCATTATTTGGCTCAGGCACAACGGCTGCAACAACAATCCAACCATCTGACTGTTCGCCAATTCCAGCAGCACCTCCGCGAAACTCACCACCCTCTCCGACATCCATGACAACGCCTGGAACCTGCAAAAGGTACTGGACAACCCCGAGGTGCAGAAAACCGGCGCCATCATGGGATATAACGGAGCGGAGCTGAAGGATATCCCCGCGACTTATCTGGTGCTGGATACCGAAACTTTGGAGGCCCGGGTATTCGGGTTGTGACCTTCCCTCTCCGCATCTCCCGCTCACTCCGTCTCCTCCGCCTCCGGCAGTTCCACGAAGAAATCCGTCCCCACGCCGGGCTGGGTTTCGAAGTAGAGCCGGCCGCCGGCCGCTTCGACGATGCCTTTGCACATGGCCAGGCCGAGGCCCATGCCGGAAGATTTGGTGGTGAAGTTGGGCTGGAAGACCTTGGCCCGGGCTTCCTCAGGTATGCCGGCGCCGTTGTCCGATACTTTGATGACGGAACAGCCCTCCTGCCGGAACAGCTGTAGGGCGATCCGCCCCTTGCGGCCTTCAGGGATGGCCTGCTGAGCGTTTTTGACCAGGTTGGTGAGCACCCTTACCAGCTGCTTTTTGTCGGTGAAGGCCCGGAGTGTTTCTTCGGGCAGGGCCAGTTCGATGTCTTCGGCCGGTTCCTGGTGTTCGGTAAACAGGTTGTAGACGGAAGCGAGCACTTCGTTCAGCGCCAGCGTTTCGTTTTCGGCGCGGGGCATCTTGGCGAAGTTGGAAAACTCCGTAGCGATGTGCGTCAGGCCGTCGATCTGTTCGATCATGGTTTGGGAAACGCGCTCGATCATGGCGGCGGCGCGTTCGGGGTCGGAGCGCTGGGCGTACTGCAGGTATTGGATGCTCAGCTTCATGGGCGTGAGCGGGTTTTTGATCTCGTGGGCCACCTGTTTAGCCATCTCCCGCCAGGCGCCTTCCCGTTCCGATTGCCGCAGCTTTTCGGTGCTTTCTTCCAGCTTGGCAATCATCTGGTTATAGGCTTCCACCAGGTCCCCGATCTCATCCGGGCTGCCCCATTCCAGCGGCTCGTTGTTGCCGAGGCTGAAGCTGCGAAGCTTGTCGCCGATGGCGGCCAGCGGCCGGGTGATGGAGTTGGCTACGGCAATGGCCAGGGCGCCGCCCATGAGCAACAGGAAAACATAAACATTGAACAAGGCCCCCATAAACTCTACGACGCTTTCCTGCATGGCCTGGTCGGACGCCGTATAGGGGATTTGCAGAAAGCAGGCCGGGCCGCCCGCCTGGTCAGGCAGGGTGACGTAGGCAGCTTTATAAGCCCGCCCGTCCACCTCTTCATCGAGCACCACCGGGCGGAATTCCTTTTCTTCCAGTGCCCGGAGGGCCGGCGCCGCCAGTTGCGGCTCTTTCTCATCGCCCCGGAAAAGAAAAGGGGCGGAGGAGGCCAGTAAATATCCTTCCCGGCTGTAGAGGTTGATGTCCACTTTGTGCGTCCTGGACAGCCGGCTGATGCTCAGCGCATCTGCCGGCGGCGCCTCGGCCAGGCTAATGCTGCGCACCAGGACGTTCACGGTTTCGATGAGCCGCTCCTGCTGGTGCTGGATGGCGGTTTGCCGGAAATAGGCGATCGTCGCCATGCCGATAAAAGCGAATGCCGCCAGGGACAGCCCGATGACCGACAGCTGTATGCGGTGGCGAAGGGAGGGCTCGCCGATCAACAGCCGGGAAGGGGTTGCCGGGAACAATTCCAGCCGCCGGCTGCTGCTGAACAACAGCAAGGCCAGCAGCAGGGCCATCGCAAAAAGGCAGGAAAACAGGGAGAGGGGTTTGAGGTAGCCGCCCAGCGCTTCGCCGACGGCCGCCTGGTAACCGCCCGGCACCCCGTAGAAGAGGGCCGCATACCGGCTGTCGACCCGTTCCCGCCCCCCTTCGCCCTCCGGCCACGGGCCCGGCCCGGCCTTGTCCTCCGGGATGGTGCCGTACCGGGCGGCGGGTCGGCCTTCAAAGGTGACGATAAAGTCGAAGGCACCCTGCCGGGCCGGGTTGGCGGGGATCAGTTCCTGGTAGATGCCCTCTGCCGGCCGGGTGGCGGGGCGGAACAACAGCCACCGGAGCGCTTTCCCGGAGGGCTGCAAAGGCCCAAGCGCATACCAATGATAGGATGCATTGGGCGCCAGGCGGTACAGGCCAGGAACCAACTGCCGGCCAACCGGCGCGGCGGAGTCCCATTGCAGAAGGTAATTGTTACCCAGGTAAGGGTAGGCCTCCAACAGGTATAGTTCGGCTTTTTCAGCCGTTTCGCCGCTCAGCCCGGGCAACAGCGTATCCGTCCTGATCAGTTCCGCAAGCTGCTCTTCCGCCCGGCTGTCGCGGGGCGAGACCAGGCTTTGGGCGAAAGCCAGCCGTTCCTGAGCGCCTCTGTCCAGCTGATATTTGAAAAAGAAACCCGCTCCCAGAGCGGCCAGCAATCCCAGCCAGGCGATCAGCCAGGCCGGACTGCCGGCGTCCAGCTCAATGAACAAATCCAGCAACAGGAGGTACAACAGGAGGATGAGCGCCCCCGTCAGCACGCTGACGCCCAGCGGAAGCACGGCAACCAACGGCATGCTGAACAACAGAGAACCGCCAATGGCCAGAAGCCGCTGCCGGCGGCCGAGCCGCAGTTGCATCACCCCCCGCCCCAGCCAGAGGCTCAGCAACAGCAAGCCGAACAGGAGCAGGACGATGCAGGCCATAGCGGTGAAGCTGAGCGGGCCCAGGTTGAAAATGTTCCGAAAATCGAAAGGCAACCCCGAATCCAGCACCAGGTTGCGGATGAGCAGGATGATCGCCAGCAGACACAGCGAAAGGAAAAAATTGGAAAGAAAGGCCAGCGCCGTCTTCCCGGAGATGCTCCACCGCTGGAAGGCAGGCCGTTGAAAGCTGTGCTGGGCAAAACTGAGCAAGGCAGCAGCCAGCAGGCCATTCAGCAGGAGAAGGGCTAGTGTGCTTCCCCGCCCCCAGGGCTGGAAAAGGCCTTCGAGATAAAAATTGCCGGTGAAGGAAAACTGGCTGTAAAGGGCGTTGAGCAGAAGTACGGGCAGCAGGAAAAAGGCCCAGCCCGCCGGCGGCTGGTATTTCCTGCCGAGCTGCAGGGCCAGCCGCCCGATTCCTGCCAGCCCGACCGCCACCAACAGGAACCCCACGCCAAAGGCCAGCGCCGAGGACGACCCCACCGCCCACCATTGCACACCTGCTCCTGTCAGGAACAGGCCTGCTCCCGCCGCGCTTTGGGTCAACTGGCCCCGGTTCATGCTCTTGGTTTAGTTGTGATTCTGTAACTCTTTACGCGAAATTGGCCTGTAAAGTTACTTCTTCCCGCCGGGAATCAAACGCCGGAAACTTTTATTCCTACCCCTTCGTTGGCATACCAGGAAGAAAGGCCTATCTTTCGTCTTTGTTCTTTGCTGCGGGCTGCTCTATCGCGGTCGTGACCGTTAGCGTCACGAATGAGGAAAGTCCGGACAACGTAGAGCGCCACGCCACCTAACGGGTGGGCTCCCGGCTTCTGTGCCGGGAGACAGAAAGTGCCACAGAAAGCTAGACTGCCGACGCCTTGGTGAAGAGCAGAAGCGGGCTTTGTCCGCCGAAGCTTTAGCGAAGGCGGGTAAAGGTGAAAACGTGCGGTAAGAGCGCACGCTCTGCCGTAGCAATACGGCGGAGGGGTAAACCTCGTGGGTTGAAATGCCACGTACACCACGATTCCTGGCCCTGACCGGAGCGCGAGCTCCTCGTCAGGAGTAGGAGGCGGGTTGCTCGCCTGCTTGTTCTCCTCCGGGAAAACAGTCGTGGGGGGTAGGCAGATAGACCCTGACGGCGACGTCAGGGCTGGATAAATGATAGAGGCCGTGAGCTGGGCGCAAGCCCACCGTCACGGAACAAAATCCGGCTTACAGGCCCGCAGCATTTTAAATTAGTGAAGGAGTGAAGGAGTGAAGGAGTGAAGGAGTGAATGAATGAATGAAGGTGCGAACACAGCGGGGGCCGGACGTTTGAAGAACGTCCGGCCCCCGCTGCGTTCGCACGCTGTATTTTTGATTTTCCCGAGTGGCCCGGCAGGGGCGGAAAATCAAAAATACAGCGTCACTCATTGGCGTCGAAGGCGCCGAAATCGAAGAGTAGGGAGAACCGCAGCGTATTATCCAGCGGGTTGCGCTGGTTGGTGGTCGGGATGAGGTAGGAGAAATTGAGGCCGAAGATGTTGTACTTCAGGCCCAACCCTACGGTAAAGAACTTGCGCCCGCCCTTCTGCAGGTGTTCGTTAAAATAGCCGGCGCGGACGGCAAACTGCTTGTCGTACCAGTATTCAATGCCGAAAGAGTACATCAGTTCCCTCAGCTCTTCGCTCATGCCTTCCGGCGCGTCGCTGAAGGAAGAGAAAATGGCGCTGACGCCGGACTGTTCACGGTAGTCGAAGACGCCGTTGCCGTCCAGGTCTTCGCACGTCTCATCCTGGCAGGGCGTGGGCACCATCAGCTTGTTGATGTCGGTGGCGAAGGTGATGGTATTGTATTCGTCGAGGTCGACCTCCCAGGCGGCGCCCAGCCCGAAGTTGGCGGGCAGGTAGTCGCGGAACAGGGAGTTGGTGTAGGTGATCTTGGAGCCGATGTTGGTCAGGGCCAGGCCGACGGTCAGCTGCGACTCGGCATTTTCCAGCTCAATGGGCGTGCGGTAGGTGAAGGAGATGTCGGCCGCGCCGGCGATGCCGGGCTCGATGGTCTCTCCGCCTTCCACCTGCTGGCCGGCGGCCAGGTTGGAGTAGATGAACTTGGCGCTCAGCGAGGCGGCAAACTTTTCAGACAACTTGCGCGCGTAGGCGGCGGTGATCTCGAATTCGTTCGGCCGGCCTATGGCCAGAGGCTCTCCGTTCTGGTCGGTGAACTGTATGCTGCCCAGCGAGAAATAACGCAGGCCAAAGCCCAGGGCCTGCAGGTCATCCAGCTTGTAGTAACCAGAGAGATAGGCCAGATAGACGTCGTTGAGGCCCAGCGCCCGCAGCCAGGGCGTATAGGTGGCGGAAACAGCCAGCCCTTCTTCCGCAAAGACGATCTTCGAAGGGTTGAAGTGCATGGCGTTCGGGTCGGGCGAGATGCCGATGCCGGCATCGCCCATGGCGCCGGAACGCGCATCGGCGACGATGCGCAGGAACGGGACGGCGGAAACCACCGTATTGGTGCAGGGCGTACCGTCCAGATTGAAGTATTTCCCATTTTCCTCATAGCATTGTGCCGTTGCCTCCGTAGACAAAGCAGAAATCGCGAGCAATATGAGAAGAGAGTGTAGTAATAGATTCTTCATGAGATCCTCACTGTTTAACAAAAAAGTTTTGCAAATATAGTATTTGTTGGCGGAATTTCAGCCCTTCTTTACGACGCCGGCATTTCCGGCAGGACAAAAAAAGCCTCCTCCTTTGCCTTTTGCAAATTCCTTGCCACAATATCAATACGAAAATTTCGGGTTCTTATTTTAGGATGACCAGTTTTTCAAACGCACTTTGTCCGCTCAACAGCATATTGCCGGTATTGGAAGCCCTCACTTTTACCTTGTACAGATAGACGCCCCGCGCCAGCCGGCCGCCGTAGTCGTCGCGCCCGTCCCACCCGATACAGTCGTCGCGCCGTATGGCCCCGTCGGAGAAAACAGAGGCCTCGATGGTTTTGACCAGGCGCCCGGAAACGGCAAAAACCTGGATCAGGACTTCCAGTTCCTGGTTGGGCAGGTTGTGGTCGAACTGGAAGCAGGTCCAATCCGTGAAGGGATTCGGATAGTTGAGCACGCGTTCCAGCGCCACTTCCTCCGAGGCGGCGACGACGAATTCGGTGTACCCTTCGCTGGAATTGTTGGCCACGTCCCAGGCTTTGACCCGGATGCTGTGGCGGCCTTCCGGCAGTTTGGACAAGGGGTAGCGCACCGTACCCCGGGTATAGTCGTCGAGCTCCGCCTCGTAAAAGTCGTTGAGCAGGTAGGTGTTCTGGGTATTGTCGTTGAGCACCCCTTCCAGGTCGTGGCCGATACTGTTGCCGACGACGTTGATGCCGTTGTCGTCTTCGAGTTTGACCAGCAGGGTCGGGTTGGGGTTGGTGATGCTTCCGAAGACGAAATCCTCGGTATTCAAAAACACATCCACCCTGGGCCCCTCGTCGTCCGCCAGGGCATCCGGGCTGGAACCTCCGATGATGATATGCTCATAGCTGCCGGCAGCGTCCTCCAGGGTAGATTCATCCGCCGCATAGTAACTGACCTTTCCGGGCCCGAACTGGTAGTTGATGTCTCTGGGCACGACAAAGGTAAACCGGAAACGCCCGTTGACGGCCGAGGCGCGCCCCTTGAAGAGGACATTTTTCTGAATCCGGTACGGATACACCATATTGTCGCCCTGGCCGATCGTCGATGTGGTTTGGGCCTTGTCGTAAATGGTGGGATAAACGATGCCGTTGAAACCGGAGAGCAACTTTCCTTCGGCGTCGGTAATCATGCCCTCAATCGTCACTTTCTGCAGTGCCCGGAGGGTGTCCAGGCGGTTTTCCTCTGCCGGCTGCCCGTTGATGCTGAGGGTGGCCACCCGGTATTTCGGGATGGCGACTTTCAAGGAGGGGTCGCCGATGAGGGCAAATTTGGGGGAATTGCCCTGGTCGGAATTGCCCACTGCATTTTTACAGCGGCGCATGGCTTCTCCCAGGGTAAGCGGCTCGTCGCCCTCGTGCTGGTAGAGGAAGTCGAGCGCGCTCCGGGTCAGCGCCCGGTTGCCGCCGACGTAAACCGCCCGGGTGGTGGTGAACAGGGCGATCGCCCCTCCCCTGGGGTGCAGGAATACTTCCTCGCCGGCGGTCGTGAACGTGGGGTCGTCATAACCGGTAAAGGTGCAGGTGGCGGTGATAAAGACCGGCAGCTTGTCATAGTTCTCCCAGGACAGGATGTCGGAAATGTTCAGCACCCGCTCCTGCGCCCAGCCCCTGGGGCCGCCGTGGCCGAGGTAGACCACAGCCTGGGCGCCCTGAAAGACGGCCTGGTTGAGCTGTTCGGTCGCCTGAGGCACCCGCTCGCCTCCCGGGGTTGCTTCCTGGGGGAAGGCGTCCAGGTAGATTTTTTCCAGGTTGATGTAGCGCACCGAATCGTTGAGCTGGTCGGCAATCCGGTCGGCATCGACGTAGTGGCTGTAATCGAAATTGCCGTCTTTGTCGTCGCCGACGAAGACGAGGCGGTTGCGCCAGTCGCCCAGCGTCTTTTCGCTGCTGTCGTAGTGGATGATCTTGTCGACGACGGTCCGGGCTTCCCCGGCCGTCCTGACGGGCAGTCGCCCCACGGCGATGCTGAGCGGCCCGTCGAGCGGGGCGCTGCTCGCCTGGTTGTCGAGGATGGCGTAGTAGTCGTCGCTGGGATGGGCATTGATGGGATGCAGGCTTTCGGCCTCATAGACGGGGATGAAATTACCTCCGATGCCGTAGATGTCCCGGGCGTCGAAGGAGCCGTCGCCGAAGAGCAGCAGGTAGCGGAACCGTTCGCTGCGCTGGCGCAGCATCCGGGCGAAGTTGCGGATGGCGGTGGGCTCGCTCCTGCCGGAAGCAAATTCGTTGAACACCTGCCCGACGGCGGCCAGCTCGATCGCCAGGCCGTCCCGTTCCGAACGATGCTGTGCGAGGCGGAGGGCTTCTTCCATGAAATCGGGATGGTATACGATCACCATGTCTGTCGGGCCAATGGCGCTCAGGTTTTGGTTGGGAATGAGGCCAATGGCCTCGGGTTCGGGGAAATCCTGATTGGCCTCAAAAGCGATGAATTCCCGCAGCGTGGTTGTGGCCGCCCGGAAGGACAACTGCTGGCCGTTGCGCTCCAACGGCGGCAGAGTCGGCGCCAGCGGGTCGGTCACGTCCCAGACGACAATACCGGGCCCGGCACCCTGTAACCGGAATTCAGTAACCGGATAGTTCAGGCTGCGCTGGTCCCGGAAGGCCATCCGGGGCCCCTCCATCCGCAGGGCGCGCCGCACGTTGAGCTGCACGAAATCGAGCCAGGCCTGGCTGCCGTCGTCGGGGCCGGCAGGGTGGGGATACCGGACGGTAAAGCTCACCGCCGGGCCGTCCAGGAGAACCGTGCCGCTGAGGGCCGCCCGGTGGGCATAGATTTTCTCAATATCTTCGGATGCGAAGTTGGTAATGGGGCTGGCGGATTCGCTTTCCACGGACTGCCCGTTGATGTCCACAAAGAAAGAATTGTCCTGCCCTGCCCGCAAGGCCATAACGGCGAGCAGGGAGGCAGGCTCTTCTGTCAGCAGGTTGGGGAAGTTGAAGGCATTGGGATAGTCGTACCGGCGCGCCCCCCGGAACTGATCTCCGTACCAGTGCTGCCCGGAACCGGTCGTCTTCGCCCATTCGTAGAAGATGTTGATGCGCTCTTCCTCCAGGCGGGCAAAATCGTCGAAAGAAGTGCTCGTGTAGGCGGCAGAAGCCGGCGTTTCGGCCGTCTGGATGCGCCTGCCCGGCCCGGGGCCGGCCTTGAGGAAGTAGTAATTCCGGGTATCGTAGATATTTTTTTCCAGCACAAACTGCCCGGATTGGGCATTGAACCGCCACTTGTCTGCCCCTTCGGCGTAGAACAGGATGTAATCCCCGCTGTCAAAGGCGCCGTCTTCTTCGCCGGCCACCAGGATACGGGCCTCGGCCAGTTTTTCCGGAAACGGCTGGCTGAGCAGCTCGGGCAGCGGACCGCCACCCATGCCGTAGAGCTGGATTTGCCGCGGGTCGATGTCATCCACAGGCATGCCCATTTCCTTCAGGAAGGCGTAGCTGAGCCGGTGAATGCCGCTTTCCGCTACGGCGACTTTGTAAACCTGCCCTTCGCTGAGAGGGGAGGCTTCCTGGTTGTAGGATAGGTTCGCAAAACCGGACAGGAGGATGAGGGTGTAGAGCGCGTTTCGCATAATGATAATGATTAGGTGTTTAATAAAGTAGACAGGATTAACAGGATTAACAGGATGTAATGGCTTGCTTTGCAGTACCGGGTATGCCTATCCTGAAAACCCATGCCGGCCGGATGCGATGCTAAATTGTGTCTCCTCCGGTGTTGGGAGGATTTAGGCCCGTCCAGCCGGCCGGGTAAATATTAGGTTTTGGGCGTTAGGTGCCTATTGAGTGCCCGATTAGGACTGGGTTGCCCCTATAACCTAAAACCTAAAACCGAGCAAGGGGTTAATCTTGTCAATCCTTTCAATCCTGTCTCTTTCGCCCTTCTACATATTATAAACACGCCATCCGGCAGGCGCCCGGCCCTATTTCCTGTTCTGCCGGTAAATCATCGTCTCACTTCAGGATCACCATTTTTTCGAACTCGCTCTCCCCGCTCAGCACCACGTTGCCGGTATTGTTGGCCCGGACTTTGACCTTGTACAGGTAGACGCCCCGTGCCAGCCGGTCGCCGTAGTCGTCGCGGCCGTCCCACTCGATGCAGTCGTCGCGGCGCAGGGCGCCGTCGGAGAAGAGGGTGGCCTGGATGGTCTTGACCAGGCGGCCGGAGATGGTGTAGACCTGCACCAGGACGTCCAGTTCCTGGTTAGCCAGGTTGTGGTCGAACTGGAAGCAGGTATGGTCGGTGAACGGGTTGGGATAGTTGAGTACGCGTTCCAGGGCGACCTCTTCGGAGGCGGCGACGACGAATTCGGTGTATCCTTCACTGGAGTTGTTGGCCACGTCCCAGGCTTTGACCCGGATATTGTGGCGGCCTTCCGGCAGTTTGGACAAGGGGTAGCGCACCGTCCCGCGGGTATAGTCGTCGAGTTCCGACTCGTAGAAATCGTTGAGCAGGTAGGTATTCTGGGTATTGTCGTTGAGCACCCCTTCCAGGTCATGGCCGATACTGTTGCCAACGACGTTGATGCCGTTGTCGTCCTCGAGTTTGACCAGCAGGGTGGGGCTGGGATTGGTGATGCTGCCGAAGACGAAATCCTCGGTATTCATAAACACTTCAACCTTGGGCCCCTGATCGTCGGCCAGGGCGTTGGGGTCGGTGCCTCCGATGATGATGTTTTCGTAGCTGCCGGCAGCGTCCTGCATGACGGAACCATCAGCGGCGTAATAGCTGATCTTTCCGGGCCCGAACTGGTAGTTGATGTCTTTGGGCACGACCAGGCTGAACTGGAAGCGGCCGCCGGACACGGAAGCCCGCCCCCGGAACAGGACGTTCTTCTGGATGCGGTAGTTGTAGTTCTTATTGGCACCCTGCCCGAGGGTGCTCACCATCTGCGCCTTGTCGTAGATGGTCGGGTAGATGACGCCGTTGAAGCCGGTCAGCAACTGCCCGTCCTGGCTGGTGACTGCCCCTTCGATGGTCACGCGCTGGAGGGCGCGCAGGGTGTCGTATTGGGCCCCGTCTACCAGCTGCCCATCTATGGCGGTGGTGGCCACCTTGTGGATGGGGATGGCCACCGGCATGGACGGATCGCCGATGAGGGCGAACTTCCGGGCGTTGTTGATATTGAATTCGCCGCTCACGTCGTTCTTGCCGCGCTGGAAGGCTTCGCCTACGGTCGGCACCTTTCCGTCCTGCCGGTAGAAAAGATAGTTCAGCGCATTTCTCGTCATGCGCTTGTTGGAGCTGGCATACACCGCCCGCACGGTAGTCATCAAGGCAATGGCGCCGCCCGAAGGGTTGAGGAAGACCTCTTCGCCGGCGGTCACGAACGCCGGGTCGTCATAGCCGGTGAAAGAGCAGGTGGCAGTGATGAAGATGGGCATGTTGTCGAAATTTTCCCAGGACAGGGCGTCCGAAATGTTGAGGACCCGTTCCTGGGCCCATCCTCTGGAGCCGCCGTGGCCGAGGTAGGTCACGGCCAGGGCCCCCTGGAAGACCGACCGGTTGAGTTGTTCGGTAGCCTGGGGGATGCGCTCCCCGCCCGGCGTGGATTCCTGGGGGAAGGCGTCGAGGTAGATTTTCTCCAGGTTGAGGTAGCGCAGGGTATCGTTGAGGCCTTCGGCGATCTCGTCGGCGTCTTCATAGTGGTCGAGGTCGAAGTTGCCGGGCGAGGTATCGTTGTCGTCGCCGACGAAGACCAGGCGGTTGCGCCAGTCGCCCATCGTCGCTTCATCCGAGTCGTAATGGATGATCTTGTCGGCGGCGTTGGCGGCTTCTTCCGGCGTTTTGACCGGCAGGCGGCCCACCGCGATATTGAGGATTCCTTTGAGGGGGTCTGCGGGGTCGTCGTTGGTGAGCAGGCCGTAGTAATCGTCGGTCGGATAAGCCTCGACGGGGTTGAAGGACTCTTTCTGGTAGGTAGGGATGAAATCCCCGCCCAGCCCGTAGAGGTCGCGGCTGTCGAAGGAGCCGTCGCCGAAGAGCAACAGATAGCGGAAAGTGGGGCTTCGGCTGTAGAGCAGGCGGGCGAAATCGCGGATAGCGGTGGGGTCTTTCCTTCCGGAGGAGAACTCGTTGTACACCTGTTCAATTTCGACGAGCTCGATGGTGAGGCCGTTGAGGCTGGCGCGGTGTTGCGCCAGGCGCAGGGCCTCCTGCTCAAAGTCCCGGTAGTAGAGGATCACCATGTCGACATCGCTGATGCCATGGAGGTTTTGGTTGGGTATTGGCCCGACGGCTTCCGGCAGGGGGAATTCCTGGTTGGCGTCAAAGGCGATGAACTCGCGCAGGGTTTGGGTAGCGGCGGCAAAGCTCAGCTGGTTGCCCGCCCGGGCCAGGGCCGGCCGGGCCGGGGCCAGGGGGTTGGTGATGTCCCACACTTCGATATTGGCGCCGGCATTCTGCAGCTGGAAGGTAGTCGCCGGATGGGCCAGGCTGCGGCGGTCGCGGAAGTGCATCTGGGTTCCTTCCATGCGCAGGGCGCGGCGCACATTGAGCTGCACGTAATCCAGCCAGCCCTCGCTGAAATCGGCAACCCCCTGCGGATAGGGATACCGGACGGTAAAGCTCACATTGGGGCTGTTCAGCTGGATGGTATCGTTGAGCACAGCTTGTCCGGCGTAGACCGTCGTATTGTCGCCGCCGCCGTCCACGGAAGTCACCGACCGGGCCTCTTCGCTCTGCAGCGACTGGCCGTTGATGTCGATAAAAAAGCGGGACTTGACGCTGGCCCTCAGAGCCATGGACGCCCGGAGCACAGCAGGTTCGGAGGCGATGAGGCCGGGGAAGGAAAAGGCGTTGTTGTAAGTGTACTGGCGGGCCACCTCAAAGTGGTCGCCAAACCAGTTTTGGCCGGACCCCTGGGCCTTCACCCATTCGTGGAAGAGGTTGACCGACTCTTTTTCCAGGCGGGCGTAATCGTCGAAGGCCGTACTGGTGTAGGCGGCGTTGCCCGGCGGGGCTACGTCCTGGATGCGCAGGCCGTTGCCGGGGCTGATCTTGATGAAGTAGAAATTGCGGGTGTCGTAGACGTTCTTATCCAGGCCGAACTGGCCGGCATTGTCATTGAAGCGCCATTTGTCGGGCCCTTCGGCGTAGAAGAGGATATAATCGGCGGGGCCGAAGCTGCCGTCCTCCCCGCCCACGACCTGGATGGCGTTCTCGGCGAGGTCGTCGATGCGTTCTTCGCCGATATAGAACGGCAGGGGGCCGCCGCCGTTGCCGTAGAGTTTGATCTGCCGGGGGTCGATGTTGTCGATGTCGATCCGCAGTTCGTTCCTGAGGAAGTTGTAGGTCAGCCGGTGGACGCCGCGCTCGCGCACGGCGATCTTATAAATCTGGCCGTCGCTGAGCGCCGATTGCTCGGTTGTCGGCCCCCGGAAGGCGACCGGCTCCGGCCCTGGCTCGAGGAAAACCTGCAGCGTGATGTCCGTCAGGCGTTCAAAGCGGGCGCCCCGGCGGACGATGGGGGCGAAGGCCACCTTGCCGAAGTAGCCTTCCCGGCTCCGCTCCACGGCCGTCTCGAACTGCAGCTGTTCCCGGAGGTATTCGTCATCCGGCGACGCCCCCTTTTCGAAAGGCTCGAAGCGGGCGTCGGCCACCACGACCCGGAGCCGCCCGTATCCCGCCACGGGGAAGCGGTGGACGAAGAACTGAAGGCTGGGATGCTGAGAGCTGCTCACTCCTCCTTCGAATTGCCAGGCGGGCACGACTTTTCCTTCCAGCAGCACCTCGCCGGCCTTTTCCTCCCATCGGAACTGCTCCCGAACAATCGTCGGAGCCTGGGAAAAAGCCAGGGAAACATTCAGAAAGAGAGCTGCGGCGGCAATTAATTTATTCATATCTTGCACGAGTTTGAAATATTCTTTTTTTGTCAACTTCCCGGCATAGGGCCTGTTTATTACATCCCAAACCGGAGGGAAGGTTCGTTTTATTTTTATACTTGGTTGTTCCAGGGAAGCTCTAATAAAAACGCCGTTACCCGGCCTGTATTGCTCCCCCTAAAGTACCGAAATGTCGGCAAAAATAACCTTTAGGAGAATAGCTAAAAATGTTCCGGAACATACAAACATACCATTATTTACAGAAGTGATCATCCCACGCCCATGGCCAGACAACTACTGCTTTTTGTTCCTTGCATCTTGTTTCTGCTCCCGCTTCGGGGGCAGGACCCCATTTACAGCCAGTTTTTTGCGGCCCCGCTGCAGGTCAACCCGGCCTTTGCCGGCACCACCCTGTCGCCCCGCGTAACGGCCAACTACCGCAACGAGTGGGCTGCCTATGAAGGCGGGTATGAAACGTATTCGGTAGCTTACGAACAGTCTATTGAATCACTCAACAGCGGCATCGGGCTGATGGTTCTCGGCGACGACGCCGGCAACGGCATCTACCGCACCAACCGCTTTTCCGCCGTATACGGTTACCGCGTGCAGCTAAACCGCAGCCTCGCCGTCCGCTTCGGCATCGAGGCCGGCATGATACAATCCCGCCTGGACTGGGACCGCCTGGTCTTCCCCGATCAGCTGGACCCCCTGGAGGGCGCCAACGGGCCAGGCGGCACGCCCAACGCTTCGGAGGAATTGCCGCCGGACAACCTCAACCGCACCCTGCTGGATGTCGGCGCCGGCATCCTGGCCTACGGGCAGCGCGCCTACGGCGGCCTGTCGCTGAAACACCTCAACAGCCCGGACGAAAGCCTGCTCGACATCAACAACAACCTCGGCGTAGGGCTGCCCCTGCGCATCACCCTGCACGGCGGCGTAGAAATCCCGTTGCAAACAGGCAATAATCGCCGCGCCGAGGCGTTCATATCACCGAACCTCCTTATTATCAAACAGGGAGAGTTCGCGCAGGTCAACGGCGGCGCCTATTTCGGTTTCGGGAAATTCTTCGGCGGCGCCTGGTACCGGCACGCCATCGGCAATGCCGACGCGGCGATCGCCCTGGCGGGCGTAAAGTTCGGCGTTTTCCGGTTCGGATACAGTTTCGATTTTACGGTCAACGGGCTGACGCTGCAGCGTACCAGCGGCACCCACGAACTCTCGCTGACCATTAATTTCGATGACGGCGAAGGCGCCCGGCAGCGGAAAAAAACCGCCCGATACAACGATTGTTTTAAAATGTTTAATTAATTGCAAGTTGTTTTTTTTAACTTGCAGCCGTTTGAAGGAAAACTGTGGCTCGCCCACAGCATTAAACCAATTCTCCGATGCCCTTTTTGCCGGGGACGGCGTAACGTCCCGGCAGCGAATGCAGTGATTTTCGCTTTGGCAAAATGATGCCTGAAATTCAGCCACGAAAACACGAAAACACGAAATCTGCACTAAATTTTGTGGGCTTTCGTGGCTTAGTGGCTTACTGGCATTCTAAAACGAGAACTGCTGCATATGTGTATTCGTAAATACGTTGCACAGCCGAAAACCCTGCGTCGTGCTTCCGTGCAACTTCACGAATGCACATATATTACAAGGGCAAAGGCAAAGTTTGGATTTTCACTCATACTAATATATTTGTTGGTCGATTCTCAAAAACATACTCCTACAATGAAAAATCTGCTGAAGTTTGGCGCCATCCTCCTGGGAGCAGCTTTTGTCCTGAGTTCCTGCGGTAGCAAAGAGCGGTCCACCACTACGGGCTGGAAGTACAACGATACCAAGTGGGGTGGTTTTGAAAAGCTGGATTACGAAGGCCAGCCCACCGGGCCCAACCTGGTCCTGATCGAAGGCGGCACCTTTAACATGGGCATCACCGAGCAGGATGTGACCTACGACTGGAACAACATCCCCCGCCGGGTAACCGTCTCTTCTTTTTACCTGGATGAAACGGAAGTCGCGAATATCGATTACCGGGAATATCTCTTCTGGATCAACCGCGTGTTCGGCGAATCTTATCCGGAAGTTTATCAGGATGCTCTCCCCGACACCCTGGTCTGGCGCGAAGAACTCTCCTATAACGAGCCCTTCGTGGAAACCTACTTCCGCCACCCGTCCTACGACAACTACCCCGTAGTTGGCGTCAGCTGGATACAGGCCACCGAATACTGCAAGTGGCGTACGGACCGGGTGAACGAGATGATGCTCATCGAAAAGGGAATCCTCAACCCGAATACCGAACAGAAGGATGAAGACAACTTCAACACCGAAGCCTACCTCGTCGGCCAGTATCAGGGCGACGTGCGCAAAAACCTGAAAGACCTGCGCACCGGCGGCGAACGCCCCGTGCGCTTCGAGGATGGCATCATGCTGCCGGATTACCGGCTGCCGACCGAAGCTGAGTGGGAGTATGCAGCGCTGGCCCTCCAGGGCAACCAGACTTCAGAGAAGGACGAACGCATCTCCGACCGCCGGTTCTACCCCTGGGACGGCAATACCGTCCGCTACCAGAAGCGCGACAAATACCAGGGCGACCTCCTGGCCAACTTCAAGCGCGGCAAAGGGGACTATATGGGTATGGCCGGCAAACTGAACGACGACGCCCACATCCCGGCGCCGGTGCGCTCCTTCCTGCCCAATGACTTCGGCCTTTACAATATGGCCGGCAACGTCAACGAATGGGTGCTCGACCTCTACCGCCCGCTGACCAGCGAAACGCTGAGCGACGTAGAAAACCACGACCTGAACCCCTACCGGGGCGGCAAATTCCAGAAAATGGAACTCGACGAAGACGGCCGGCCGGTCGAAAAGGACAGCCTCGGCCGCCTGCGCTACCAGTACGTGACCGACGAGGAAGCCGCCAACCGCGACAACTACAAGACCGGCATGGTCTACAACTATCTGGACGGCGACAAGCAGTCGCAGGCATACTACGACTACGGCAAGCACACCCTGATCAGCGACAAGGCCCGCGTCTACAAAGGCGGTTCCTGGGCCGACCGCGCCTTCTGGCTGTCGCCCGGCGCCCGCCGCTTCCTGGATGAAGACAAATCCTCCCGCACCATCGGCTTCCGCTGCGCCATGACCCGCACCGGCTCGCCAAGCGGCAACGAAAATGAGGGCGGCCACCAGTTCAATACCAAGCGCAAACGTGGCAAGAGAAGATATTGACCGGTACCGGTACGGTATCCCGGCCTGCAGATAAAAAAAGCCTCCACTCCGGCTCGCCGGGGTGGAGTTTTTTTTTTGACAATTTCAACTTCTTTACCAACTTGCGGGGAGAAACGAGAACCATGAAACTACAGGAACTATACGAACTATACCTGCGGCACCCCAAAGTGTCTATCGACTCCCGGAAAGTGGAACCGGGCTGCCTTTTTTTTGCCATCAAAGGAGAACGCTTCGACGGGAACCAGTTTGCCGCCGCTGCCCTGGCCGCCGGCGCCGCTTATGCTGTTGTCGACGACCCCGCCGGTGCGCAGGGAGGCCGCTGTATCGTCGTCGAAGACAGCCTGCAAACGCTGCAGGAACTGGCCCGCCATCACCGGCGCCAGTTTTTCATCCCGGTGATCGGCATTACCGGCAGCAACGGCAAAACCACGACCAAGGAACTGGCAGCCGCCGTGCTGGGCAGCCACTACCGGCTGCATTTTACCCAGGGCAACTTCAACAACCATATCGGCGTGCCGCTCACCCTGCTGGCCATGCCGCCGGACGTGGAAGTCGCCGTTATCGAAATGGGCGCCAACCACCAGGGAGAAATCGACTTCCTGTCCCGCATCGCCGAACCCTCCCACGGCCTGATCACCAACATCGGCAAGGCTCACCTGGAAGGCTTCGGGGGGATCGAAGGGGTGAAAAAGGGCAAATCGGAACTCTACCGCTTCCTGGCGGAAACCGGCGGGATGGCCTTTGTCAACCGGGACGAGCGCTTCCTGGAAGGCCTGGCCGCTCCGGTGCAGAAAAAGGTCTTCTACCGGCGCAGCGCCAAACCCAGCCTTCAGGAACGCGACATCGAGATCAGGCTGCTGGCCGACCGCCCCTTTGTCCGGGTGGCCTTCATCGACCCGGCGGGCAAAGAATATGAGGCGAACAGCCAGCTGATCGGCATATATAATTTCAACAACATCATGACGGCCATCGCTCTGGGCAAGTACTTTAAAGTGCCCTGCGCGAAGATCGCCCGGGCTATCGAGGCTTATGTTCCGGCCAACATGCGGTCCCAACTGCTGGAGCGGGACGGCAACACCATCGTCCTCGACGCTTACAACGCCAATCCCAACAGCATGCGGGAGGCCATCCTCACCTTTGCCGCCATGGACGCCCGGCGCAGGATCGCCATCCTGGGCGATATGCTGGAACTGGGAGAAGACAGCCGGCAGGAACACGAACGCATCGCCGAACTGGCGGCTCAGCAGGGCTTCGACGATGCCGTTTTTGTGGGGCCGGAGTTCGAAGCGACAGCCCGCACCGGCGGCTTCCGGCATTTTGCAAATGTGGGGGAGTTGAAGCGGTGGTTTGATGCCCAGGGGTTCCGGGGATGCCACATCCTGATCAAAGGATCGCGGGGGATTCGGCTGGAGGAGGTGCTGGGGGGGGCGGTTGATTAGGTTGTGATGCTTGATTAGTCGAGGAGTGTATCCGCTTCCTTGTTCGGTCCTCATTTTCTGAACAGGAGTTTGTCGATGTTCTTATTGGTTGCCTCCTGCCGACAGGAAACCAAAGGCACTTTATTGTTATAAGTGATGAGAAACAAATAACATGAGCCAATATGCTTCATCTTTTTCCACCATACGTCGTTATTTTATCGTTGCGTAGCACCACTATGCGCCTCAAAAAAGCCTTGTCTGGTGAAAAAATATTTTGCCTATTGTCTCACCTTATTTATGTCTCATCACTAAGCATTATTTGGAGCTTATTTCAATTTTATTATTTGTTCGAATGATGTCTGATTTGTCGAATGATCCATAAAATGGATGAAATATACTCCTTGGTTTAATCCGGTCAAATCAATCCGATCAGTATTTGCCACCGTCAAAATTTTTTTTCCTTGAATATTATAAATCGATGTTGAATTTTTTAATCCCGGTTCATCACTATCAACTATCAAAAAGTCATATGCCGGATTAGGGAATATCCTAATATTCAAATCATCCAGGCCAGTAGAGCTAACCAAAGAATCAAAGCCATCACAATTTTCATCTATTCCATTATTGGGTATTTCTTCAGCATCAGGATTGATGCTGGAGTCGTTATCGTTACAGTCATTCCAAAAGTAGGAGCCATCATGGTCTGAGTCAACAGATGTGATGTACGTATTTTCAACTATATTGGTGATTACCGGGGGATTGTCATCGAAGTAAATGGAGGCTTGATTAGTTATTGTATTAAAATCTGAAATTTCTTGCCTGGGAAGGATGCTGAAATAAACGTATCCATGACTTTCTGACTCGTTTGTCAGGCTATCTGCAAGATTAATATTCTCAAATCGGAATCGGACAACACCTTTATCAAATAGAAGTCTACACGGATGACTTGATTCTCCTTTTATAATAGTAGATGCGTCCAGGTGACTGGACAAGGTATCGTGAATGATCACATCCGTTGCCGGTAAATTGCCGACATTTTGAAACCGAATCAAATACTGTAGTCGCTGATCTGCCTGAATATAACTTACTTCTTCTGGTGAAATGAAGCCTGAAAACTCTTGCTTATCATTGGGGTCATATGCGCATCTTATAATTTCGCTTCGCCTAATCTCTTTTTGTAAGGTTGCATTATTAAACCTGGCTGTTAAGGTGAAAACTTCTCCAAAGTTGGTTGGCTCAATAGATTCTGTTTCTAAAATGAAAGATGTACTGTTCCCTGAAAGCAAATTTATGGATTCAATCAGCAAGGTATCACCTTCATAATACGCATTTGAATCATAGATTAATGCTGCATCTTTTAAATCATGACTGAGTTCAAGTTGCCCACTTAGGCCGACGCAACCCGTGTTGGCCAGTTCTAATTCAATGATATTGGATTCGTTGCATATCAATTGCGGCAATTTCAGTTCTAATAATACGTCAGGCAAATCCAAATGAGGGCTAAGGCTAAAATTGATACTATCCACGTTATGAACACTATCCGTAAAGACTACTACTGACAACTGATCTGACATGGGATCGCCGTAACATCCGTTTGTCATTGTTTTCACAGTATATGTACTGTCCTTAAATCCGTAAAACTGATAAAAGCCCTCTTCATCGGTATAATGAAACGATTCCCCATTATCGTTGGTTACAGCTACATTTCGAATGCCTTCTGCGGCGTCGTATTGTCCATTGTCGTTGTCATCGGAATAAACGTAACCGGAAATTCTTGTCAAAGCAATATTATATCGATATTCCAGTATGTCAATCATGTCAAAAATTTCTGCCGGGGTGAAATATTGAGGGAGGTCTCTTGCCAATTGTATGAGCATCCTTACGGCTTCAGGTTGTTTGGTGTCATGTGAAAATCTTTCAAAAAGTTGATAGAGCAAATACTCTATGTCTCCATCATCTGTGACTGCATCCATATCGTATAGTGCTGAGCCCCAGACCTGGGCGTTTTCGTTTGCCCAGCCTGCCGGGTAAACATTTTGCGAGCGTACCGTTCTCTGTGCTCCTGGACTGCCCGACCATTCAAAAAAGGTTGTAAACCCTCTCATTTTATAAGATAAGTAGTCTACTGTCCCCCAGGTTATACCATCATCGTTAGGCAGCACACCATACTTGTTGATGAGATAGTAGTGTAATCCTGCGGATATGATATATGTGACATCTTCCGCCACGTCTTTTGCCCCAAAACCAAACCTTATCAAATCGTCATCAATTATATAGTGTGCATTTCCTATGTCTTGATTTACTTTAAAAGTAAGGCCCGGAATAGCACCTCCCAGGTCATTAAATAATTTAACCAGATGATAGATAACCATAACTTCCTCGTATCCGCCATTTTCTCCTTCGTCACAGGTAGAAGCGATATTTGGGGAGGAAAAGTTGCTTGCAGGGTCAGCATATATTTGGGGAACACCAATTTGAAACCGATGTCTGAAATTATAAAATACCCCATTCTGTAAAATACGAAAATCAGGATCATCATCAGTAATTTCTACCAATGAAGGAGAACATTGATCAGGGCTCTCCTCAACCAGGATTGATCCATTTACTGCCTGACAATCAACCTTTTCGGGGTACGAAAACAATGTCAAGGCTAAAATCAATGCATACGGATTCAAATTGTTCATCTGAAAATGTTTTTCAGTTTTGGTTCGTCTTTGACGGTGGTCATGTTCGCTTCCTGATGATTAATTGAAATGGCCATCCGCTATTTCTAATTGTACAGGTAATGCGATCATGAGCTTATCGACTTCGTCTTGCAAGAGGCAATCCATCACCAATTTCCCAACACTATACCCCAAATTACAAGGAACGGCATTGCCGATCTGCCGGAATATAGAGGATTGAGATCCCATCCATTGATAATCCACGGGGAAAGTCTGCAGCAATGCCGCTTCCTGATAAGTGAGCCTTCTCAACCTTTTCGGAGCTTCTCGGAATTCGCTGGGGGCTTTTCCTTCAAGCAAACCCTTATGATATCTTTCAACCCAGCTTTTTTCATTTTCATACAACTCTAATTCGTCAATTATTGGGGTCTTATTGCCTCCCATTGATGCGGGAAGAGTGGCGGAATAACCATCTAATTTTGTCGGCCTTCCCAACCCGTTAAACAACATGCCGGCATACGGAGATTTCCTCATAACGGGCTTGGGCGTCAAGGTGATTTTTGCTTTGCAAAGCCCTTTGTTATTACCAGTTCCTGCTCTGTCCAATATAGAAAGAACCTTCCTTACGGTTTGGGCTTCCGACTTATAAGGCGCCATCATTTGCTCCAAATCCGGAATTAGCAACCTATTGGTTTTAAACCCAATGAAAAATACTCTGGCCCTGGCGCCTGAGTAAAGGGAAATGGCTTTCATCTGTGGCTGTTTTTTCAATGAGGCGGTAAGATACAATTTTTTGTTCAATTTTTTTGTTTCTTTTCTGCTTGTTTAGCTAACTTGTTACTCCCGCTGGTTTTCTTGCCACAAAAGCACCAAAACACGAAATCCGCACCAAAATTGTTCCATCCAACATTCCGGCGCTCCAGCATTCCACCACGGCACAACCCTCCACCATTCCAACAATGCACCCACCCCCTCAACCAAACCTCCTCAGCGCGTTCAGCAGCCGGTCCGGCAGTTCGTCTTTGCAGGCCAGCATATAGTCGTTGTAGGAGCAGGGCACCAGGCGGTGGCGCTGGTACTTCGAGCGCGTTTTGACGGGCACCTGCATCCACCATCGGCCGCTGCGGTCGCTGCGCCAGAAGGTCAGCTGGTAGTCCAGCTTTTTAAAATCCACGATGTATTCGGCCATCCCCTCGGTGGAGGCCGGGAAGTCTCCTTTGCGGTGGTAGAAGCCATCGAGGAAGTACCAGGCCATCTGGGCGGCGGCATTGGCGGTTTGGCGGTGGTGGTCCAGCTCCTGGCGGAAGCCGTAGATGCCCAGCGCTTTGAGTTTGTCGCTCATGCCGGCGTAGCGGGCCACCTGGCAGGCCTCTTCGGAGGTGAACCCGCTGGGGGTGGGGTTTTCCTGGCCCGGCGCTTCGGATTGTTTCAGGGCGGAGAGGTTGAAGCTCAGGAGGTCGCAGTCGCGGATGAGCGGTTCCAGCTCGGCCGGCTCCGCTCTGGCCTTGCCGAGGCGCACGTAGTCGAAGTACCTTTTGTCGAGGTATTCGAAGGTTTCGGGCGCGACGAAGTGGGCCTGGCAGCCGATGAAGCTGAGGTGGAACAGGCGGGAGTGTTTGCTGTCGAGGACCTCCCGGAGGAAGTACTGCTCCTTGTTTTTGCTGTCGGCGCTGTACGGGATGCGCTCGTCGACGATGGCCAGGCTGATCAGCTGCTGCAGGCTCTGGAAGGCTTTGTACTGCGCCAGGGCCTGCCGGGCGGAATTGCCGAGGATGAGCGGGAAGACCTGCCCGTCCAGCAACTCCCGGATGAGGGGGATGATGAACGATATTTCGGTATTGCGCACGTTGCCCAGGTCGGCCACTTCGAGCCCCCGGAAGGGAAAGCTCATGCGGTATAGCTCCCGGCGGATGGCGTTCGCGTCCTGCTCTCCGATGCCGATGATGGCCACCCGCGTTTCCCGGAGGTTGGGCAATTCTCCGGCGTACCGTTGTACCTGCCGGCCGAACTGAAAGCTTTCCAGGGGTTCTTCAATATCTCCGAGTGGTTGCAGCCAGTTTTGGAACATGGTTTTGCCGATGCTTTGGTGTGCGGTGCAAAATTAGAAATTTGCGGAAGAGTTTGTTGGAATTCCTCCCGAAAAGCCGCCGGGCCTCCAATGGAAATACTATCTTTGAAAAAGTGCCGGGCGCCGCCGGCCCATTTGCAATCCCCCTTGTATCCAAACCTCCAAAGAGCCACAAAAGCTGCTGAATAGAACCATGAACCCGGTCGCGTTTTTTATCGGGAAAAATGTCCGCCTGTTCCTCCGACTGCTCCCATTCTTTTTCCTGACGGGGCCGGCAACCGGCCTTTTCGCCCAACCAAACCCTGCCTCCGCCTTCAGCGATTCGCTCCGGGTTCAACCTGCAAAATTACTACCTCCAACTGGAAAAGAAACAACTGGCGGCTGAGAAGCAAAACCAGGAGCTGGAACTGAGCCTGAAAAAGACGCAACTGCGCACCTCCCTGATCATCATGGCCCTGGTATTCCTGTTGGCCGGCGGCCTTCTGGTTGGCCTGTACCAGCAACGGAAGGCAAGTCGGGAACTGGCCGGCCAGCACGCCCTCATCCAGCAGCAGGCCGCTCAGCTGAAACAGCTCGACAAAGCCAAGTCCCGCTTCTTTGCCAATATCAGCCACGAGCTGTAACTTCCATGAGAATGGCAATACGCCGTATCCGTCAGGGTAACCAGCAACTGCCCTGGAACTTCGTCCCGAGAGGTGAACAGATCCCCTTTATGCAAAGACACGCCACCCGACCGGCGGAAGAGATCGTGGTTGAAGACCTTGTGGTCAATTAAAGGCGGCAAAAAGAGGTAAACCTGGGCGGTTGAGAGGCCTTTGCCAGGCCGCCCTTCGGGAGCTGGAACCAGCAGCGGGTGGCCATGGCGCATATTGTGACGCCGGTGAACTGAGAGAATGTCAGGGTTTGCGAAACTCCCGATGTTTCGCAAACCTGCTTTTCAGCATTTCAAACATTTCACCCCCGGAATTCCGGAAAAAGGCCTTCGGAAGCCCACTCCCTCAGATCTCCACCGTCTTCCACCTCCCCCTCCGGAAAACGATGATGGAGAGAATGGCCAGCACCGCCTCGCTCCCGGCGATGGCCCAGCACACGCCGGCCAGCCCCCAGCCCAGGGTGATAGCCAGGAAATAAGCGACGGGGATTTCCAGCATCCAGAAGCAGAACAGGTTGATGAGCGTCGGCGTGCGGGTGTCGCCCGCGCCGTTAAAGGCCTGGCTGAGCACCATGCCGTAGGCGAAGAAGACGTAGCCGGCGCAGATGATGCGCAGGCTGAGCACGCCGGCTTCCAGCACTTTCGCCTCGGGGTTGAACAGCCCCAGGATGGGATAGGCGAACACGAAGTAGACGACGGACACGGACAGCAGGAAGAGCATGTTGTACCAGGCTGATTGCCAGACGGAGCGCTCCGCCCGGCCCGGTTGACCGGCACCCAGGTTTTGCCCCACCAGGGTGGCCGCGGCATTGGCCAGCCCCCAGGACGGCAGTATGGTGAACAGCAGGAGCCGGATGGCGATGGTGTAGCCTGCCACCGCCTCGCTGCCGAAATGGGCGATGATGCGCATCAGGAATATCCAGCTGGCCGAGCCGATCAGAAATTGCCCGGCGCCGGTGGAGGCCACCTTCGCCAGCTTGCGGATAATGCGGAAATGCACCTGGAAGTGTTCCCGGCGCAACTGCACGACGCCTCGCTTACCAAAGAGGATGGAAAGCTGATACAGCACGCCGGCGCCACGGCCGAGGAAAGTAGCCACGGCGGCGCCCTGCACGCCCATCTCCGGGAACGGCCCGAGGCCGAAGATGAAGAGCGGGTCGAGGAGGATGTTGATGCCGTTGGCCAGCCAGAGCGAGCGCATGGCGATGGCGGCGTCGCCCGCCCCCCGGAAGATGCCGTTGAGCAGGAAGAGCAGCATGATGACTACGTTGGACCCCAGGATGATGCGCGTATAGCCTGCGCCCCTGGCGACCAGTTCCTCCGAGCCGCCCATCAGCCGGAGGATATCTGCGGCGAATACGAATCCGGGGAGGCCGATGGCCAGGGAGAGGCCCAGGGCGATCAGTATGGCCTGGGCGGCGGCGACGGCGGCCTCTTCCGGCTTTTTCCCGCCTACCCGCCGGGCCACCATGGCCGTGGCGGCCATGCTCATGCCCACAGCAACGGCGTACGCCAGCGTGACCACCGACTCGGTAAGGCCTACCGTGGCCACGGCGTCGATGCTTACCCGGGAAACGAAAAACACGTCGGCCACCGCGAATAATGATTCCATGGCCATCTCCAGGATCATGGGGATGGCCAGCAGCGCGATGGCGCGGTTGATGCTTCCGGAGGTCAGGTCCTTTTCTTCCCCGTTGAGGGCTTCGGTGATGGTTCGGAATATCTTACGCATGGCAGCCGGGTTAGGTGCAGTTGTTCAAATTGCAGGTGATACGGGCATATATACCCATTTAGCCTTCCGGGAGTTCCCCCCCTGCCGCATTTTGTGGCGGTTCGTTTATTTTTCCGAGCGCATGGAAGGGTTTCTGAGCATCTGGCGGATTGGAAAAAGGGGATTGCCAGCGCTGACAGGCCACCATTTATCCTGAAAGGCCCGGGGGCTATCCTTTTTTGACATCCCCTCGCCCGATGGCCAGAAAGGCGGCCGTTTTGCCTGCCGGAAACCTAAAAATTTCTTTACATTTACCCTGGGGTTGCCTCTGCTTCTGTACCATGGGGAAGCATGGAGGCCAATCCCTTGCCGGCACTTTTCCGATTGTGCCGGCAAGCAAAGGGCTTCAGTCAAAGAAAAAACAGGACCATGCCAAACGACCTATTGGCAAAGGTGATGGACGCCGCCGTTTACGCCGCCATGAAACACCAGTACCAGCGCCGGGCAGGCTACGGCCGGCTGCCGTATATGAACCACCTGCTCAAAGTAACGGATGCCCTCATCCGGATCGGAGGAGAGCGGGACGAGGCACTGCTGCTGGCGGCCGTCCTGCACGATGTGCTCGAGGATACAGACGCCACCCACGAAGAGCTGTCGCGCCGCTTCGGCCGGGAGGCGGCCGATATCGTTCAGGAACTGACCGACGATATGAGCATCCCCTACATGGAGCGCAAATGGCTGCAGGTAAAGAAAGCGGATCAGCTCAGTGAAAAAGCCCGCAAGATTCGTATTGTGGACAAGGCCACCAACATCAGGGATATTTTGTCGTATCCGCTGGACTGGCCCTTGGAGAAGAAGAAGAATTACCTGGACAACAGCGTTCAGGTGGTGGCCCGCATCCGCGGTGCCAACCCCCGGCTGGACGCCTGGTTTGACGAGACGGTGGGCTGGGCGAAGCAACGCCTGGCGGAGATGGAGAAAAGCCAGGAGAAATGACTTTGTTCATTGCGCAGTTGCTGAATTCCTCTTATTATTGAAGCATTTTCAACAAACTTCTGGCCGGCGAGAAGAGAAGGCCTTCACATCACTTCGGCCAGGCAAATCATAAAATACCTACTATCTATGCCCTGGAAAAAAGAGAACCTGCGGGATATGCTTCAGGAGGTGGAAGAGATCATAGCCAAGGCTATGGAACTGGAGGAGCAATACAAAGAACAGCTCGAGCGCGTACATCCGGATTTTCAGCAATCGGCCCGCAACCTGGTGTATTACCGGGCCATGCGTACCGACGACATCCGGGGCCTGCAGAAACGCCTGGGGTGGATGGGCGTCTCCCGCCTGGCCAAGGCGGAGAGCCATACCCTTTCCAGCCTTTACATTACCCGTTCGGTACTGACGGCTTTTTTAAAAGACGAGCCCATTCACATCCAGCCGGCAGGCTTGTCGATCAAGGAAGGCAACCGCCTGGCGCGCGCCAATGCGAAGGCCTTGCTGGGGTTTCGCGCCAAGGGCCGCCGTACCCGCATTATGGTGACTATGCCGGGCGAGGCGGCGGACGACTATCAGATGGTTCGCCAAATGATTGCGGAAGGAATGAACTGCGCCCGCATCAACTGCGCGCACGACGGCCCGGAGCAGTGGAAAAAGATGATCGACAACGTGCGCAAAGCGTCGAAAAAACTGAAGCGCAACTGCCGGGTGGCCATGGACCTGGCCGGCCCCAAGATTCGGACCGGGGATTTGAAGCCCGGCCCCAAAGTCCGCAAATACCGCCCGCAGAAGGATGTCCGGGGCCGCATCGCGCAACCTATAGAGGTATGGATCGGCCCGGCGCCTCACCTCACCCTGGAGCTGGCCCACGTTCCGGTATCCAGCGCTGCGCTGAAAACCCTGAAACCCGGCGCCCGCCTGTATTTCCGCGATGCCCGCCGTAAAAAGCGCGAGCTGGTCATTACCGAGGTGCTGGAAGACGGTTGTGTTGCAGAACTCTACCGGACGACCTACCTGGAAACCGGCATGTTTTTATACGCCGACAAGAACAAGCGTTCGCGCCCCTTTGTGGTGGGCGAGTTGCCGGCGATGGAAGCCCCCTTATTGCTGAAGCGGGGCGACATGCTGCGCATTCACAAGTCGCCGGCACCCGGAGAGCCGGCGGAGTACAATGAAAAAGGAACGCTGGTGCGGGCAGCTCACGTGTCCTGTACCTCCGAGGAAATATTCGGGCAGGTGGAAGAAGGCGAGCCTATCCTTTTTGACGACGGCATGATCAGGGGCGTGATCCGCAAAACTGCAGCCGACGAGATGTGGGTAGAAGTCATCCATACCAAGGAAGGCGGCGGAAAACTGGCCGCCGACAAAGGCATCAACCTGCCGGACAGCAGGCTGTCCATCCGCGGGCTGACCGACAAAGACATCAAAGACCTGCGGTTTGTCGCCGCCTATGCCGATGTGGTGAACGTTTCCTTTGTGAATTCCGTACTCGACGTTCGCCAGCTTATCCAGGAGCTGGAAAAGCTGAAGGCAGTGGATAAGCTGGGGATCATCCTGAAGATAGAAACGAAAAGCGGGTTCAACAACCTGCTGGAAATCCTGCTGGAAGCCATGCGCATGCATCCGGTCGGCGTGATGATTGCCCGCGGCGACCTGGCCATCGAGGTGGGTTGGGAAAACATCGGAAGGGTCCAGGAAGAGATCCTCTCGCTCTGCCAGTCCGCCCACATTCCCGATATCTGGGCCACGCAGGTGCTGGAAAATATGGCTAAACGGGGCATCCCATCCAGAGCGGAGATCACGGATGCGGCCATGGCCCAGCGCGCCGAATGCGTGATGCTCAACAAAGGGGAGTACATCCTCAATGCCATCCACCTGCTGGATACGATCCTGAAAGACCTGGAACCCTACCAGGAGAAGAATGCTCCGATGCTGCCGGCTATGGAACTGGTGGGAGGGAGAGGTTAGGAGGATGGGGCAAAAAAAGCAGCGATTCCCGGCTAGAAATCTAAGCCGAGAATCGCTGCAGACAAACAAATATGCACAATTAGTACAAATATACCGCCTGCCGGAGAGGTGATCAATTACATTTTTTTAAGGCTTCCGAAAAAGAAGCTTGAACCTTCATGCCTGTTTTCTTATTTTATTCTTTTTAAAATCCTGGCAATCAATAATTTGTAATTAACAAATTGCTATTTTTTATATGTAAAACCCTTTTCCTTCCGCCTTTTCTTCAGAAAATAGATGGAACTATTACGCTACCCGGTATTTGCCTCCCTGTTTAAAAGCAATAGCCCGTGGCAGGCAAACACCCGGGTAGCAGGTTTTCACAACTATCCTTTGGGGCGCAACGGGCCAATCAATCACAATTTTATCTTTTTTCCGGGCACGGAACCCTTCATTTCGTAAAAAATTGTGTCGAATTTTGTTTATTTTCAGTCACAAAATTATGAAAAGCAGTATTTTACAATTTTATGGATTATATAAAAACTTATTTATTATCTGCCATTTTCCGCCCGGCTGATTTCAGGCCGTAAAAACCTGGGAGGATTTTTATGAAAAAAAGCAAGCTCATTACCCTTTTAAGCAGTTTCAGCTCCAGGGAAATGGAGCGCTTCGACGAATTCGTCCGCTCGCCTTATTACAATTCCAACGAGCAGTTGGCCAGGCTGAGCACCTTCCTGTCGGCGCTGCACCCCTGTTTCCCGGAGGAGAAAGTAACGGCAAAGGCCGTTTACCAGGCTGTTTTCCCCGGCGAACCGCCGGACAAAAAAAAACTGAGCTATCTGATGACCGGGTTGGTAAAGCTGGGAGAGCGGTTCCTGGGCGTTCAGCGGCTGGAAAAACAGGATACCCTGCTTGAATGCCAGGTTATGAAAGAACTCGTGGAAAGAAAGCAGGAAAAACATTTCATTCAATATTTCAAGCAGGCCCAAAGCGGCCTGGGCAGCCAGCACAGCAAGAACAGCGACACCTATTACCATCAGTACCTCCTGACCGAGGTTGCCCAGTATTTGCCGGGCCGGCAGGGCGGCACGGCGGATAATTCCCTTCAGGCGGCATCCGATGCGTTGGACCGTTATTACTTCATCAACAAATTGAAGTACAGTTGCGAGATGGTCAACCGGCAGGCTATTGTCTCCGAGCAGTTTTCCATCCCTTTTATGGAAGAGGTCTGCGGCTACCTGGAGCGCTTTCAGCCGTTGCCGCCTCTGATCAATATATATTTGCAGATCTACTACTCTTTGCTGAACCCGTCGGAAGGCCAGCACCTGAGAACCCTGCTGGGCCTGATCAGAGAGAACGCCGCTTCCATTGAAACTTCGGAGTTGAAGAACATTTACCTCTACGCCATTAACATTTGTATGCGGAAAATCCGGCAGGGAGAGGGAGAGTATCTTTCTATAGGGCTCGGTTTGTACGAAGACGGCATCCGCAACAAATCCCTCCTCGACAACAATTACTTGTCTCACTGGACCTACAACAACATTGTGAAGCTGGCCCTGCGGCTGGAGCGCTTTGAGTGGATCGAGAAGTTCATATACAATTACAATGGGGTTTTGCAGGAGGAGTTTCGGGAGAACGCGCTCCATTACAACCTGGCGGAGCTGTATTTCCACAAGAGGAATTATGACGAAGCGCTGATTCACCTGCACCAGGTCCAGGCTTCTGATTTGAAATACCACCTGGTTGCCCGCATACTGCTGATCAAGGCCTTTTACGAGTCCAATGCCCTGGAATCCTGCATGTCCGCCCTGGCCGCCTTCACCGTGTACCTGAGCCGGAATAAACAGATTGCCGTTCCGCTCAAGAAAAGCTGCCAGAATTTCTGCGCCCTGCTGCACAGCATTATGTCGCAACCCAGCCAGAAGAAAAAAGAAAGGCTGCGGGAACAGATCAGGATCCGGCAACCCCTGGCCGACCGGGCCTGGCTGATGAGTACCTTCGAAAAGCAGCATAAGCGCTGAAACCGGAGATCGCCGCCGAACTTTCTTTCCCGGTATTGTAGTTATTTCAGGAAGGGATCATCTAAAAACATCATTGCAACAGTCGTCCTGGCCTGCCCGTCCGGCAAACGCCGGTGGGCAGGCCAGGTTTTTTTTATGTCATTTCATGCACATGTCCGGGAATTTTGTTAACTTTATATTAAATTCGCGAGAATTTTTGCGCCGCTCACAATAGATGCAGCGCATTTGCTATTTCTTGTAAGGAAACCCATAGACTCTTTTTTCTTTAGCCTGAAAAGCCAGCCAACAAACCCGTTATTTAACCGAACATGCAACACAGGCAAAGCCCAGGTGAAAGCGAGTTAGCTGCTCATCCCAAGGATTCCCTTCCCTTTGTGGCGCCAGGGCATTGTTCCTGTTTGAAACAAGCACGGCAAAATGCCGTATACACCATTATTCAAAAGCATTAAAAAAAACTTTTTGAAATACCAAAATTTTTTAATGTACAATTACATCATATAGAGAGCGTTATGCAAGATCAAACCGTAAAGGCGTTTTGGAATGAGCAGTGGAAAAAAGTCCATTTCGGAGCGCCGACCAAGACCTGTGACTACCACATTTCCAACTTCGGAAGAATTAAAAGTGTGGACAAAGCCACTCAGCGAGAGCGTTTGCTTAATGGGGCAAAAGCCCGAGGCGGCCTTATCATGCTCAACCAGAAGCTGAAGGACAACTCGACAGGTATCGTTTATATCCATCGCTTCGTAGCCGAGAACTTTCTGGAAAAACCTTCCGATGAACACGATTACATTCTTCACATCGATTACGACAAATCCAACAACAAGGTGAACAACCTTCGCTGGGCGACGGAAGAAGAATGGAAAGCCTATCAAAAGAAGAATCCTAACCACAAAGGAAGGCCGGCCCGCACCAAGAATTACAAGCTTACGGAGACGCAGGTGCGCCTGATGAAAAAAATGCTGCTTCGCGGCAAAACCAAGCGCAAGATCATCGCCCGTAAGTTTGGCGTCAGCGAAAACTGCGCCTACAAGATCGAAAAGGGGATTCGCTGGTCTCATGTCCATGTAAATGTGGATGACGAGGATTAGATAAAAACACTCTCTTCTGCAAAATGGCGTAATCTTGGGCCCGCCCCTGAAAATCAGGCGGCGGGAACGATTTCTTTATGCCCGGCCTTTTTTTTCTGCCCGGCATCCGGTCAACCCCCATTCATAGGAAAAGAAGTGGTAAGGTCCGTGCATTTCTGCTAACTTTGGGCGGATTAACAATAAATCAAAGACCATGAGCCAGGAAGCTTTCAATAAGTTGTGGAAAATGATCGGCCTCCGCTATACCTCTCATCCGTGGCATGGCATCCCGATCGGAAAGGAGGCACCGGAAACCGTCACGACCTTTATTGAGGTAATCCCTTCAGATACAGTCAAGTATGAAGTTGATAAAGTTACGGGATACCTGAAGATCGACCGCCCGCAGAAGTTTTCCAATATCGTTCCCGCTTTGTACGGGTTCATTCCGCAAACTTATTGCAAGGAGGAAGTGGCTGCCTACTGCCGGGAAAAAAGCGGCCGGAAGCACATCATCGGCGACGACGACCCGCTCGACATCTGCGTGCTCACCGAGCGGGAGGTGACCCACGGCAACATCATCGTCCGCGCCATCCCCATCGGCGGCTTTCGCATGATCGACGGGGGCGAAGCCGATGACAAGATCATCGCCGTCCTGGAAAAAGACGAGGTATACGGAAACTGGACGGACATCAAAGACATCCCGGTCAACATCGTCAACCGGTTGAAACACTATTTCCTGACCTATAAACAATTGCCCGGGGAAGAGCCCAAGTGCGAAATAACCGATACCTACGGCCGGGAAGAAGCCCTGGAGGTCATCCGCCGCAGCCGTAAAGACTACGAAAACGCCTACGGCAACCTGGAAGAAGCCCTCTCGCTGACCCTCTTCGAAGCGCTGAACTTCAGCAACCGTCAGCAAAAAATCCTCAAAGGCCTGGAATAAGCTTTGTGGCGCAGCATCGCAATACTAACAGCCATTGGCGTGGGCGTCCTGCTGCCTGATGCCGGGCGGTTCTCTTTTGTCATCCAGTATAACCTGATGGTGATGCTCTTCCTGGCTTTCCTGGGCATCCGCTTTTCCCGCGGGTTCCTGCAATGGGGGCACGCCCGGGTGCTGACGGCCAACCTCTTGCTTCCTGCCCTGCTGTTCTTTGCCCTGGCGCCTTTCCACCGGGATGCCGCCCTGGCCTGCTTTGTTATCGCAGCAGCACCGACGGCGGCGGCAGCGCCTGCTATCACCCTGTTTTTACATCGGGAGGTGGGTTTTGTCACCGCCTCCGTCTTGCTGACCAGCACGGTGGTCGCCTTTGCCATCCCGCTGGCATTGCCGTGGGTGGCCGGCAGCGAAGCTTCCGTAGCGGTGTATGACGTGGCCGGCCCAGTCATGGTGCTCATCTTCATTCCCCTGGGGCTGAGCTTCGGCCTCCGCCGGCTGAGCCCCCCGGCAGCCAACCGGATCGTGCAGTACGCCGGCTGGGCCTTCCCGCTCTTCCTCGCCAACGTCTTCATCGCCTCCGCCGGGGCCTCCGCCTTCATCCGGGAGAACGGCGCCGAAGCCCGGTATTCCATCCTTGCCATAGCCGCCGCCGTTGCCGCCCTCTGCCTCCTCCAGTTCCGCCTGGGCGAATGGATGGGCAGACGGGATGGCAAACCCCTAGAAACGGGCATGGCCCTGGGCCGGAAGAACACCATGTTCGGCATCTGGCTGGCCCTGGCTTTCCTCGGCCCTATGGCGGCGCTGGGGCCGATATTCTATATCCTGTATCAGAATTTGTATTATTCCTGGCAGCTGTATGTGGCGGGAGGGGGAGAGAGGGGGAGGAGGGAGGGGGAGATAGGGTGAGGGGGAGAGGGGGAGGGGAGAGGGTGAGGGGGAGATAGGGACCCGTCCTGAGGGGAGATATTCTTTTCATCACTAACTAAAAATAACTATCTTTTCTTTATGGAATTTTAATGGTTGGCGCGTCATATACTTATGGGAGAGGTGTTTTGTTCAATTTGTGAAAATGGAAAAACGCGTTCGTTCTCATGAGGATTTGGAAGTATACCGCATGGCTTTTGCAGCTGCCATGAGGATATATGAGCTGACCAAAACTTTTCCAAAGGAAGAAATCTATTCACTGACGGATCAGATAAGGAAAGCATCCCGCTCAGTTTGCGCCAATACAGCCGAAGGGTTTCGTAAAAGAAGGTACAGAGCTGCCATGATCGCCAAATACAGCGATGCAGAAACCGAAGCGGCCGAAACTCAAGTTTGGTTGGATTTTGCTTTGCAGTGTGGTTATTTAGATCACAAAGACCATGAAATCCTGAAGCAGGAATACAATTTCATTATTGGAAAATTAGTCCGAATTATCCACAATCCTGACCAATGGACACTATGACCTTCACACCCCACAGTCTCCCAATCTCCCAATCTCCCAGTCTCCCAATCTCCCAGTCTCCCAATCCCCCAATCTCCCAATCCCCCAGTCTCCCAGTCTCCCAGTCCCCCACCCTCTTACCCCCTCCCCCTCTCCCCCTCACCAAACCCCTGCCTGACCCCCTTCTCCATCGGCGGAACGCCCCGCTTCATCCACTCCGGCAGGGGAGCGTCCAGCAGGTAATGGTCGAAGAACTGCTGCATGCGCCGCTGGAAATCTTTCTGGTTTTGCTTCTGCTTCACGCCATGCGGGTCGCCGTTGTAATTGAGCAGCCAGGCGGGCTTGCCCAGGCGACGCAGGGCCACGAAGAATTCGATGCCCTGGTACCAGGGCACAGCGCCGTCGTCGTCGTTGTGCAGGATGAGGACGGGCGTCTCAATCCGGTCGGCATAAAACAGGGGAGAATTCTCGATGTACCGCAGAGGATTTTCCCAGAGCGTGCCCCCGATGCGGCTCTGGCTGCGTTCGTACTGGAACATGCGGCTCAGCCCCGACTCCCAGCGGATGCCGCCGTAAGCGGAGGTCATGTTGACCACCGGCGCGCCGGACTCGGCACAGCGGAACAGGTTGGTGCGGGTGATCAGGTAGGCCGACTGGTAGCCGCCCCAGCTGTGGCCCTGCACCCCGATGCGCTCCCGGTCGATGTAGCCTTTGTGCAGCAGGGCGCCGAGGCCGGTGGCGACGGCGTCGAGGGCGCTCTCCCCCGGATAGCCCACCCGGTAGTGGATATCCGGTATGAAGATCACATATCCACGGCTGGCGTAGTAGGGGAAGTTGATGATGGACCGGGGAAAGCGGGGCGTCCAGTGGGTGTGCAGCCGGTCCGCATAACGTTCGTAGAAATAGGTGATGGCGGGATACTGCCGGGTGGAGTCAAAGCCTTCGGGTTTGACGACCAGCCCTTCCATCTCCTGCCCCTGGGCGCCCGTCCAGCGGAAGAGCTCAATCGTCCCCCAACGGAATTCGCCCTGCTGCGGGTTGGCGTCGCTGATCTTTTCGAAAGCGCGCAGGTGGGTATTGCTGTACAGGAGGTCCGGGAATACCTGAAAGTTCTCGCGGGTGAACAGGTAAGCGTCGGCCTCCCGGGCTTTCAGGATTTTGCGCTCATAGGCATAGGGACCTTCCTGCACCTGCTCCAACACGCCTGTATGGATGTTGAACCAGGCGTAACCGGAGGCCCTGGTGCTTTCGTCAAAGGTGTGGAAAAGCATGGGCCTGACCTCCTCGATGGCGCGCTCTTCCGGGTCGGGCTTGATGTAGCGGTATCGCTTTCGCCCTTTTCTGCCCTGGGTCAGGTTGTTGGGAGCAAGCCGGCCGGTGGGGTCGATGAGCCACACGTCATACCGGCCGTAGATCATGATGAAGTCGTCGCCCGTCGTCCATCCGGCAATGCCATAGGGTTCAGGATGCATGGGGCGGTCGTTGAGCTCGTCGTAAAAAGGGACAGGGACATCGGGCGCCAGGCGGCTGAGCTTCTCCCCCGCCACTGAATAGGCGTACCAGGCGGAATCCGGGTAGCTGTACCAGTATACGTATTTCGCTTCCGGGGACAAAGCGGGGTCGCCGCATACTTTTTCGGCGATCAGCGTCCGCTTTCCGGAATCGAGGTCGACGATGTAGGCGTCTTTGCATACGGGGAAACCCTCCCAGGATACTTCCTGGTAGTACGGATTGGGGTTGTAGGCCAGAGCGATGCCGGCGTTGCCTTCATTGCCGGTTTGTACCTCGGGCAGCCTTTCGTTTCCGAGCACGGCGATTTTCCCGTTTGCGGGATGGTATACGCAGGTGTAGGCCCGTTTTTGTTCCTCTTCCAATTTCGCTTCTTCATGGGTGTACAGGCGGGCGTCCTGGTAGGCCCAGACTTCCACGTTGACGATCTCTTCTTCCAGCAGGGTGGTGTCCTGCAGTATGGGCGGCGGCATGATTCCGAAGTAGAGTTTGCTGCCGTCTTCGGAGAATTCCACCTTGCCGTGCTCGCTCAGCAGCCAGCCGTCCGGCAGGAAGGCGGCGCTGGAGTCGGCTACCGGACGGGAGGCGCCCTGTCCCTCCGCCCAGTAATATAAGGTGTACGGAACCACCCGGGGTTGCAGGGTATCCTGATAGGCCAGGAAGGCGGCTTGCCGGCCTTTTTCTTCCAGCGCCAGCCCGGCGCAGGTTCCACGGCCGGCGGCAAGCGGGCGCAGCGCAGCTGCTTCGCCGTCGAACAGATACGCGCCCGCTTCGAAAGCGGAATCGTTGCCGGTGCTGTAGATGAGGAACCGGGGAGCTTCCTCGGCGGCGATGAAGGAATGGGTGTAGGGAATGGAGTCCTCCCGCCCGCTTTCCAGGTTGCGGAGGACGAGCAGGCTGCCGTTGTCCTCATTTTCCTTTTTTACCTTGACGGAATCGGGCAGGGTGGTGTCGGCCGGCATGGGCGCCAGGTGGTACGCCAGCCACCCGCTCCATTTTTCAGGCAGGGTGAAAGATTTCACCCGGGGTATTTTCCGGAGCTGCCCGTCCGCCAGGCGGTAGATGGCCAGGGTGTCTTTGGCCAGCTCTTCGTCTTTCAATTTGCGGCGGCGCTGGGCTTTGAGGGTATCCTCGGCAGGGTGGATGAGGAAGGCCAGGAAGCGGCTGTCGGCGCTGAGGCGGGCGCCGCTGGCCCGCTCAAACGCAGTTTGCTTTTTCTGTTGGCCGTCGTAGAGCATCAGGGTGGGGTCGCCTTCGTTGGGTTGCAGTACATAGCTGATCCAGCGGCCGTTGGCGGATAGCTGTGGAGCTTCGATCTGTTTCCAGGCAGCGATGTCTTCCTGGGTGAGGGCTTTCTTTTGGCCCCGGGCCTGGGGCAGGGTGAGGGAACAGGATAGCAAAAGGAGTAGAAAGGTTTGTTGGCTCATGCTTTTCGTTATTAATCTGCATATTTGTATTCATCCGGAAAAAGGAAATAGAAAAACTACAAATCATATTTCGCCATCCGCCGGTACAGCGCTGCCCGGGTCAGCCCCAGCTCGTCGGCAGCGCGGGAGATGTTGCCGGCGTGTTTGGTCAGCGCCTTCCGGATGGCCCAGCGTTCGATGTCCCCCAGGTTATAGTGGTCGAGTTCTTCCTGGGGTTGGGCGGCGCCTTCTGCGCCGGAAGCGTCGGTGGCGTGCAGGATAAAGTCGCTGATGTCGAGCCGGGGCCCTTCGCTGAGAATGACGGCGCGTTCGACGGCGTGGCGCAGCTCCCGGATATTGCCGGGCCAGGAGTAGGCCTGCAGTTCCTTCATGGTGGCCGGGTCGATGCTCAGGCCGGGCTTCTGGTATTTGCGCATGTAGATGGCGAGGAAGTGTTCGGCCAGCACGGGGATGTCCTCCCGCCGCTCCCGCAGGGGCGGCAGTTTGACCTCTACGGTGTTGATGCGGTAGAGCAGGTCCTGCCGGAAGGTGTTCTCTTTGACCATGTCGTAGAGCGGCATATTGGTAGCACAGATCAGCCGGATGTCGATTGGTATAGGGTCGTTGGAGCCGATGCGGCGAATCTGCCGGCTCTGCAGGGCGGAGAGCAGCTTGGCCTGCAGGGGCTGCGAGAGGTTGCCGATCTCGTCGAGGAAGAGGGTGCCGCCGGAGGCCAGCTCGAAGCGCCCGCTGCGGTCGTCCCGGGCGTCAGTGAAGGCACCCTTCTTGTGGCCGAACAGCTCGCTCTCGAAGAGGCTGTCGGGGATGGCCCCCAGGTCGACGGTGATGAACACCTCCCGAGAGCGGGGGGACTGCCGGTGGATGGCGCGGGCGACGAGTTCCTTGCCGGTGCCGTTCTCCCCCAGGATCAGCACGTTGGCGTCGGTTTTGGCCACCTTGCTGATCAGGGTGAAGACCTGCTTCATGGCCGCCGAGCTGCCGATGATCTCCCCGAACTGCTGGTCGATATTGCTGCTGAGGGCCTGCTGCTTCTGCTCCAGCTTCTTCACCTGGCGGCGCGAACGGCTCAGCTTCAGGGCGGAGAGGATGGTGGTGAGCAGCTTCTCGTTGCGCCAGGGCTTCTCGATAAAATCGATAGCGCCGGCCTTGACCGCCTCTACCGCCGTCTTTACATCGGCATAGGCCGTTATCATAATCACATTGGCGGCGGGGTCGAGCTCCAGCACCTTGTTGAGCCACATCATGCCATCCTTGCCGCTGGTGTCCCCCTTTTTGAAGTTCATGTCGAGTATGATCAGGTCAAACTGGTTGTTGCGCAGCAAACGGGGCAACTGGAACGGATTGGGTTCCGTTTTTACCTCTTCGAAGTGCTGGGAAAGGAAAAACTGCAGGCTCAGGAGGATGTCCTCCTCATCGTCGACGATCAGGATGCTGGCGGGTTGTTTTTTCATAGGTGATGTTTGCGGGTGATGGGGGGGGTTGTGTATGTGTGCATTCGTGCATTTGTGCATTTGTTTATGTGTGCATTCGTGCATTTGTGCATTTGTGCATTCGTGGAGGGCCCGGCACCTACGAATGCACAAATGCACGAATACACGAAATAAAGATAGCAAATCGCTTCCGAAAGTTGCGCACGTTGTGTTCATTTTCGGACACATGGTGTGCGTTGGCGTACAAAAAAAGGGCAGCTGGCCGGCGGAGGACCGGCAAGATAAAGTTCAATACCCTGATAAACAATTCATTATGTTTTTTGGCACGGCACTTGCCCAATATCTTGGTGTAAGAAATCACCAGACTGTTTTTTGAAAGCTTGAGAGCATACTAATCCGTTTCGGTTTCAGGGCCGTCCCGTATTCACCCGATTGTTTTAACCGTTTTCATCAATTCTCCCGCATAACGGGGCGGCCCCAAACTGAAATTGTCCGAAAAAGAGAAACGATGGACAAAAAAATAGAGAAGAAAAAATGGACGGTAAAACGCATTGGCCTCTACACTGTTGCTGTAGCAGCGGTAGGGTTTCTGTTTTCCGCCATTTACCGGGAGGCGGGCACGTCGCGCCTCAATGTGCAGAGCGAGCGGCTGCTGACCGATACGGTTGGGACCGGCGTTTTTAAGGAGTTCATTACTTTGTTCGGCGTGGTCGAGCCCATCTCTACGGTCTACCTCGACGCCATCGAAAGCGGGAAGGTAGAACAGGTCTATGTGGAAAACGGCGCCATGGTCGAAGAGGGGCAGGAACTGCTGCGCCTTTCCAACCTCGACCTGCAGCTCAACGTCCTGAACCAGGAAGCCCAGATCATCACCCAGATCAACACCATCCGCAATACCAGCATCCTGATGGACCAGCAGAGCCTCAGCATCAAGGAGCAGGCGCTCGATGTGGAGTACCGCATCGACCAGTTGGAAAAGCGCACGGCCCGAAACAGCTCCCTGTACCGGGACAGTGTCATCTCCCAGGTGGATTACGAAGAGACGCAGGACGAATACGAACACCTGCTGCGCCGCCGGATATTGCTCGGGCAAACCATAGAAAAAGACTCCCTCTTCCAGCTGATGCAGCAAAATCAGATGGAAAATTCCCTCGACCTGATGGAGCGCAACCTGGCCATCGCCAAGAACAGCCTGGACAACCTGGTGGTGCGCGCCCCTATCAGCGGGCAGCTCTCGGGCATGGACTCCGAGATCGGCCAGCTGATCAACCGAGGCGAACGCATTGCCCAGATCGACATCCTGGACGATTTCAAGATCCGCGCCCGCATCGACGAATATTATATTTCCCGTATTTTTACCGAACAGGAAGGCACCTTCGTCATGGACGGGAACACCTACACTCTCAAGATCCGCCGCATTTACCCCGAGGTGGCCAACGGCACGTTCGAGGCCGACCTGGTGTTCATCGGCGACCGCCCCTCCAACATCAAACGGGGGCAGACCATCTCGCTGAAGCTGTCGCTCAGCGACGAAACGCAGGCCATGCTCCTGGAAAAGGGCGGCTTCTACCAGGCCACCGGCGGCAACTGGGTCTACGTGATCGACCCCAGGTCCGGCCTGGCCCGCAAACGCAACATCCGCGTCGGCCGCCAGAACCCCAACTACTATGAAGTCATCGAAGGCCTGAACGAAGGCGACGTGGTCATCGTCTCCAGTTACGACAACTTCGGGGATAAGGAGGAACTGGTCCTGAAATGACCCGCAGGAGATCGTTTTTAGTTGTTGGTTGGTTGTTGCCGGTTAAGCGAACAGCGAACAGCCAAACAACACAAACCACCCGGCTAAATATTCTCAAAAAAGGGAATTGAAAACCTGAATCAATGATCCGAACCAACAATCTGAAAAAAGTCTACCGCACGGAGGAAGTGGAGACCACGGCGCTCAACGAGGTAAGCGTCGAGATCAAGGCGGGCGAGTTCGTCTCCATCATGGGCCCTTCCGGCTGCGGCAAATCCACCCTTTTGAACATCCTGGGGTTGATCGACAACCCATCCGGCGGCGAGTACCATTTCCTGGATAAAGAGGTGTCGAAATTCTCCGAGCGCCAGCGGTCGCAACTGCGCAAGAACAACATCGGCTTCATCTTCCAGAGCTTCAACCTGATCGACGAGCTGACCGTTTTCGAGAATGTGGAATTGCCCCTCATTTATACCAAAGTGGGCAGTGGCGAACGCAGAAAGCGCGTCGAGGAGGTGCTGGAAAAGATGAACATGATGCACCGCCGCAACCACTTCCCGCAGCAGCTTTCCGGCGGGCAGCAGCAACGGGTGGCCGTGGCCCGCGCCATCGTCAACAACCCGAAGCTGATCCTGGCCGACGAACCTACCGGCAACCTGGACAGCGCCAACGGCGACGACGTGATGAAAAACCTGGTGCACCTCAACAACGAAGGCGCCACCATCATCATGGTGACGCACTCTCAGTACTGCGCCGAGTTCGGCAACCGCATCATCCGCCTGCTCGACGGGCAGGTGGTGACAGAGAGCATGGTCGCTAAGCAGATGCTTTGAAGTGCCGGGAGCTTAGTGCGCTTTGTCGAAGTCTGGAGACTTCGACTAAGTTGCTATAGTCGAAGTCTGGAGACTTCGACTAGCTTGCTATCTGGAGACTTCGACTAGCTTGCTATTCTGTGCCTCCTGGTGAAGCAAAGCTATTCACTACAAAAACCTAACCCATGTGGTCCAACTACCTCAAGATCGCTTTCCGAAACCTTGCCAAGCAACGGCTCTTGTCGGGCATCAACATCCTGGGCCTTAGCCTGGGGGTTTACTGTTTCCTGTTGCTGGGCTTTTACATCAGCAGTGAGAAGAACTACGACCGCAATCACGGCCGGGTGTACCGCCTGCTGCAGCACACACAGGAAGGCGAAGGAGGCGAGCGGACAGTAGCGACGGCCGGGCCGCAGGTAGGCCTGTCGGCCGGGAAACAATTTCCGGAAATCGAACAGGTCACGCAACTCCTTCCGCTGATGCGCCTGACGGTCGGCAATGATCCTGCCAACCGCTACTACGAACCGGTAACCATCATCGATTCCAGCTTTTTCAAGGTTTTTGATCTCTCCTTGACAGAAGGTTCCGAGGCTGCCCTGTTTTCTTCCCCGGATGCTTTTTTGTTGCCTCAAACCCTGGCCGGAAAATATTTTGACGGCCAACAGGCAACAGGGCAGAAACTATATACCAATATATTTGAAGGAGAAGTAGCGGCCGTGATGGAAGATTTCCCCGCCAATACGCACCTGGAAGGAAAACTGATGATCCCGTTCCAGACGGCGTCTGCCCACATCAGGTGGTGGGATGATTTTGTTTCCACCAACTGGCACAGGAATATGTTTGTCACCTACTTCAAGCTCCGGGAGGATGCCAACCCGGAAGCCCTGGCGCAAAAGATCACCCGCCTGGCTGAAGAGCACTGGCCTGACGGAGAAAATTTCAGCCGTGTATTTAGCCTGCAGCCGGTAGAAGACATCCACCTGTACGCCCGGGAGGCCGAAGGAGAGATCAACAAGGGAAAGGGCAGCGCTTTTTACCTCAAGGTCTTTTCCTGGCTGGCCCTCGTTTTGCTGCTGGTGGCTGCCTTTAATTTTACGGGCCTGCTCAATGTCTCCTTCCTGTCGCGCACTCAGGAGATGGGCGTGCGCAAGGTCGTGGGCGCCGGCCGGCGCCACCTGGCCAGCCAGGTCGTTGCCGAGAGCCTGGCCTCCATAGGGCTGGCCCTGCTGTTGGCCCTGGGCACCATCCAGCTCACGCTGCCCTACACGGAGGCCCTGCTGGGCAAGGCGATGAGCTGGCAGGCGCTGAACCGGGAGTCGGTAGCGGCATTGTGCATTGTTGCCATCGTGATCGTGCTGCTCGCCGCAGCGTATCCCAGCTGGCTGGTCAGCCGCTGGCGGCCGGTGCGCGCCCTCAAAGGAGAGCGGGCGGTAGCCGGCAAGAGCTGGACCGTCAGAAAGGGTGTTACCTTCCTGCAATTTGCCGCAGCGGTGGCCCTCATTGCCTGCACCTTTGTCTTTTACCGGCAGCTGCAGTTCATGCAAAACAAGGCCCTGGGCTTCGACATGGAAGGCATCGTAACGGTCGACATCAACAGTGGCGCCCTGCGCAGTCAGTTCCAGGCCATCAAACAGGAATTTGCCCAACTGCCGGAAGTGCAGGCCGTCAGCGTTTCCTCCCGGGTGCCGGGCGAGTGGAAATTCTTCCCCTTTATCTCCGTGCGCCGCCAGGGAGAAAACCCTGATCAGGACGAAGAAATGATCTTCGTCGGTGCCGATGAAGATTTTCTTTCCACCTATCAGATCGATCTGCTGGAAGGGCAAAACTTCGGCGGCAGGCCCGGCGACAGCCTCTTCGTTTTGCTGAACGAGGCGGCCGTAGCCGCCTTTGGCCTGGATAATCCCGTCGGTCAATGGCTGGAAGTGGGCAGTGTCAACTGGGGCGGAGACGAGAACCCCCTGGAGGCGCCCCGGCGGTTGCAGGTAGCCGGCGTAGTCAAAGACTTCCACTTTGAGGACGTCCACCAGCGCATCCGGCCCATGGCGATCGGGTTCCGGGACAACCCTATACACAATATCGATTACTATTCTCTGCGCATCAATACTTCCGACTGGGCGGGAACTTTGAGCTCGCTCAAAGAGATCAACCACCGTTTCGACAAAGACAACCCTCTGGAGTACACCATCCTGACCGACCAGTTCCACCGTTTTTACGAAGAAGACATCCTGCGGAGCCGCCTGCTGGGCTTTTTCTCGGCGGTGGCCATCCTCATCGCCTGCCTGGGGCTCTTCGTGATGGTGGCCTATGCGCTGAAGCAGCGCACCAAGGAGATCGGCATCCGCAAGGTACTGGGTGCCAGCGTCGCCGGTATCGTAAGCCTGGTCGCCCGCGATTTCCTCCGGGTCATCGCCCTGGCTTTCCTGGTGGGCCTGCCCCTGGCCTGGCTGGCCATGCACTACTGGCTGCAGGCGTTCGCCTACCGTGCCGGGATGGCCTGGTGGGCCTTCGGGCTGGCGGCCACAGTGGCCCTGCTGATCGCCTTTGCTACGGTCAGCCTGCAGAGTATGCGGGCGGCAATGGGCAATCCGGTGGAGGCGTTGCGATATGAATGAAGGATGTGCATTGGTGCATTGGTGAGGGCACTCCGGAAACCCTGGGAAAGGAGTGAAGGAGTGACTTGGCGAATGAGTGAATAGAACAGACTATGTAATAAAGTCTGATTTTAAAAATAATACATATTTTATACTTATTCACTCATTCAGTCCCTCACTCATCCACTCATTTGGGGGACTTTCCGGAGCAGCCTCGCCAATGCACAAACACACAAAAAAGAGCCATGACGCCACAATTCATAAAAACTGCCCTGCGCAACTTCCGAAAATACCCCGGCTACGCCTTCCTGAACCTCACCGGCCTGGCCGTCGGCCTGGCGGCATCTTTTGTCCTGATCCTGTATGCCTACCGGGAGCTGACCTACGACCGACAGTTTGCCGGCGGGGATCGGGTTTACCGCATCGCCACGGATTTCTACCGCATGGGCGGTTTTGCCAAGAGCCAGGAACAGCTGCTGGATTTCCTGCCGCAGGAATGCCCGGATATCGAAATAGCCACCCGCTTCGACCGCGGCTTCCGGGAAACGCCGGTGGAGGTGGGCAATACCGTTTATCAGGAACCCCACTATCTTCTTATCGACACCAACTTCTTTGAGCTATTCCCTCATCGGTTTCTGGCGGGCAGCCCGGCCGGGGTGATGCGGTCGCCGGATGAAGTTGTACTCTCCAGGCGGCTGGCCCGCAAGTATTTTGGCGAAGAGCGCCCGCTCGGGAAAACGGTGAAAATAGGAAAGGAAAAAAAGCCCTACACCGTAAGCGCCGTAGTAGAGGAAATGGACAAGACTCACCTGCGCGCCGGCTTGTGGTTGCCGCTGGAACTGCCCGAAGAAGGCAATCAGCACTGGACGAACGTCACTTACTACAATTACGTGCGGCTGAAAGAAGCGGGCAGCCGGGAGAACCTGAAGCGGAGCCTGGATGCGCTGCTTCGCAACCATGCCTGGCCGGCCAGCCAGTCGGAAACCACCTTCGAGCAGTGGGTGGCCAGCAACCAGGCGGTGCAGTTCTTTGTACAGCCGCTGAAGGATATTTACCTGCATTCCGGATATAAGTTCGAAGTATCGCCGGGAGGCAATCCCACTCAGGTATACGCCCTGGGCCTGATCGGGCTGTTTATCATCCTGATCGCCGGGGTGAACTACATCAACCTTACTACCGCCCGCACCTCCATCCGGGCAAAAGAGGTAGGAGTGAAAAAGACGCTGGGAGCACCACGGCGGGCCCTGGTGCGGCAGTTCATGGGCGAATCGGTAGTGAACAGCCTGCTGGCGCTGGTTCTGGCTTTCTTCCTCGCCCGCTTCGCAGCCTCGGTTTTTGGCGGCGCCAGTTGGGCACCTTTATTGAAGGATGCCTTTTCCGAGGGCTATTACCTGGGGGCGTTGGTGTTTTTTGCCGTGCTGGTGGGCCTCCTTTCGGGGATATACCCTGCGTTTTACCTGACCCGCTTCCGGCCGGCAAATATCCTGAAAGGCGAGATGGCACCCGGCGGCAACAAGGCGTTGCGGGGCGGGCTGGTCGTTGGCCAGTTTACCATAGCCATCGGCCTGATCACGGCCAGCATGATCGTCTTCCAGCAGTTGAAATACATGCAGGAAAAAGATAAAGGTTTTGAAATGGAAGGGGTACTGGTCGTCGAAAACGCCGACAAGCTGGGCAATCAGGCAGAAGCTTTCCGCCAGGAACTGGCGCAACAGAGCCAGGTAGAAAGCATGGCCTTCAGCGGCCGCATACCTACCGACGGCAGCGTCTGGATGTACACCTACCAGACGCCGGAAATGGCGGAGGCGCTGACCATTCAGACCTTCCCGGTGGACGCTGATGTTATCCCCACCCTGGGCATGCGCCTGCTGGAAGGGCGCAATTTTTCCAAAGACATCGCATCGGACAGCACGGCAGCCATCCTCAACGAGGCAGCAGTACGCGCCCTGGGCCTGGAAAACCCCATCGGCGCGGAGATCAACGAAGGGCAGCGGGTCATCGGGGTAGTACACGATTTCAACTTCCAGTCGCTGAAGCACCAGATCGAGCCGGTGGTGATGGCCTATACCCCTGCCGGCAGCCGCCTGGCCCTCAGGCTTCAGGGGCGAGACATGAGCGGCTTTCTTGCCGTTATGGAGGACACCTGGCGGCGCTTCTCCGCCGACGAACCCATCCGCTATTTTTTCCTGGACGACAACTTCGCCGAGCTGGCGGCTAACGAGCGTACCCTCAGCCGCGCCGTCGCCGCCTTCACCCTCATCGCCTTGCTGATCGCCTGCCTGGGCCTGTTTGGCCTGGCGGCTTTCACTGCCGAGCAGCGGACAAAAGAGATTGGCATCCGGAAAATCCTGGGCGCTTCGGTGGCCAGCCTGGTAGGCTTGCTTTCCAGAGACTTTCTCAAGCTGGTGGCGCTGGCCCTGGCCATTGCCCTGCCACTGGCCTGGTATGCTATGCACCGCTGGCTGCAAAATTTCGCCTACCGCATCGACATAGCGTGGTGGGTGCTGCCCCTGGCGGCCTTGCTGGCCCTGCTGGTGGCCTTCCTCACCGTGAGCGTACAGAGCCTGCGGGTGGCGACGGGCAACCCGGCGGAGGCACTGAGGAGTGAATGAAGTGTGTATTGGTGTATTAGAGGGGCTCTTGGCCGTCCGGCGTCCGGAAGCACGAATAAATATATACACAATAAAAAATGTGGCAAAACTACCTCAAAATGGCCTGGCGGCAGGCCTTCAAGCGAAAAGGATACTCCCTGCTCAATATTTCCGGGCTGGCCATCGGCATTGCCAGTTGCCTGCTCATCCTGCAATACGTGGCACGGGAGTGGAGTTATGACAATTTCCATCCCAAAGCCGACAACATTTACCGCCTGCGGCTGGACAGCTACCAGAACGGCAGGCTCGCATACCAGTCGGCCACCGTCTTTCCGGCTTTCGCTCCGGCCCTGAAGACGGAAATGGCGGAGGTGGCCAACGCCTGCCGCCTCCACGATGCCGAGATGGTGATCACCAACCCGGAGAACAACATCAAGTTTGCCGAGCGCAAAGGATACTACGCCGATCCGGCCTTCCTGGAGATGTTCGGCCTGAAGCTGCGGAGCGGCGACCCCGCCGCCGCGCTGAGCGGGCCGGATAAAATCCTGCTGTCCGAATCCATGGCGCGCAGGTATTTCGGCCGCACGGACGTGCTGGGCAGGAACCTGGTAGTGAAAGACCCGAACGTTTTCCAAACCTATCAGGTCAGCGGGGTCTTTGAAGATTACCCGGCCAATTCCCATCTCGTAATCGACTACCTGGTGTCCTACCGGACGCTGGGCAAGCTGGTCCGGCAAATCTGGGGCGACACGACCAACGCCACCGAAACCAGCTGGGGATGGTACGATTTTTACACCTATCTTGAATTGCATCCCGATGCGGACGCAAAACAATTCAGAGAGAAGCTTCCTGCCTTTGTGGACAAGCACATCAACGCTCCCCGCCGGGAGCGGGGAGGCTCGAACACCGTCAACGCCATCGGCATCATCCCGCTTCAGGACATTCACCTGCACTCCAACGTCAACCAGGAGGCGGAGGTGAACGGCAGCGGATGGGCCGTATCCGTCCTGTTCTTTTCCGCCTTGTTCATCCTGCTCATCGCCTGGATCAACTACATCAACCTCGCCACGGCGCGCTCGCTGGAGCGGGCCCGCGAGGTGGGCATGCGCAAGGTACTGGGTGCCGGCCGCCGGCAGCTCATCGGCCAGTTCCTGCTGGAAAGCTTCATCCTGAACCTGACGGCCTTCGTGCTGGCGCTGGGCCTGGTACAGGCTGCTTTGCCTTTGTTCAGCCGCCTGCTGGGGCAGAAACTGTCCTTCAGCCTGGCCGGCAACGCTCAGTTCTGGCTCATCGCCACAACCGTTTTTCTGGCAGGAACCCTCCTGGCAGGCCTGTATCCCGCCTTCGTCCTGTCCGGCTTCCGGCCCCTGACAGTGCTGCGCGGGCAGCTGAAGAATGCTGCCGGGGGGATGGCGCTGCGCAAAGGGCTGATCGTCTTCCAGTTTGCCGCGTCCATCGCCCTGATCGTGGGTACGGTGGTGGTTTTTCAACAGGTGCAGTACATGCGGGGGCAAAATATCGGCGTGGATATCAAGCAGACGCTGGTGCTGGAAGGGCCGAACACAGTGCTGGACTCCCTGTACGAAGGGTTGTTCCAACCATTCAAGGCCGACATGGAGCAGATACCGGGCGTGGAGAGCATCACGGCCTCGGCCTACGTTCCGGGCGATGAGATTTACTGGACCAATGGCGTTCGTTGGATGCGCCGGGATGGGGAGGAGAGCGCTTCATCGACCATCTATACCCAGGGCATCGACGAAGAATTCCTGGATGCCTACGGGCTGTCGCTGGCGGCAGGCCGCAACTTCTCGCGGGAGCGCGGGGCCGATGAGCGCAGTTGCCTGCTCAACGAAACGGCGGCGGCTCTGCTGGGCTTTCCCGCTCCCGAAGCGGCGCTCGACGAACAGGTAGTGCGAGGGGGCGACACCCTCACCGTGGCCGGCGTGATCCGCGATTTCCACCACCTCGGCCTGCAGAAGCCGATCGAGCCGCTCATTTTCCTGTTCCGGCCCGACACCAGGGGGTACTATTCCATCAAGGTAGAGCAGGCCGGCGGCAGCCTGCCCGCCACCGTTGCCGCCGTGCAGAAAACCTGGAATACCCATTTCCCGGACGATCCCTTCCGCCACTTCTTCCTCAACGAGTTTTTTGACCGGCAGTACCAGGCCGACCTGCTGTTCGGCAAGGTATTCGGGTTCTTCGCCCTGCTCGCCGTCCTGGTGGCGGCGCTGGGGCTGTTCGGGCTGTCGTCCTACAACGTCATCCAGCGCACCAAAGAAATTGGTATCCGCAAGGTATTGGGCGCCTCGGTGACAGGCATCGTGGGACTGCTGTCCAAAGATTTCCTGCGGCTGGTCGTCGTGGCCCTGCTGGTCGCCGCTCCGGCAGCGTGGTTCATAATGAACGAATGGCTGGAGAACTTTGCTTTCCGGATCGATATCGGCTGGTGGGTGTTCCCGCTGGCCGGCGGCCTGGCCCTCCTGATCGCCTTCCTGACGGTGAGCGTGCAGAGCGTAAAGGCGGCATTGTCGGACCCGGTGGAGGCGCTGAGGTATGAGTGAGAATCGTGCATTTGTGCATTTGTGAGGGCCTCCGGAAACCCCGGAAAAGGAATGAATGACTGGAGGAATGAAGGAATGAATAAAGCGACGATGTATTTTACATTGATATTCATCGATAAACACATGGTTATGTTTATTCATTCCATCATTCCTTCGCTCCATCATTCCTTAACGAAGGTTTCCGGAGTGCCCTCACCTATACACCATAAAAAATGTGGCAAAACTACCTGAAAATCGCCTGGCGCAACCTTTTGCGCAACCGCAGTTATGCGTTGGTCAACATCCTGGGGCTGGCGGTGGGGCTGGCTTGTTTCATGTTCATTATCCTGTATGTGCAGGACGAGCTGAGCTATGACCGGTGGCAGGAAAGAGGGGACCGGATCTACCGCATGGCCCTGGAGCGCAAGTATCCGGGGCGGTCGAGGCATTATGCCATCATACCGCCCGGGTATGGAGAGGTGTTGAAGAAAGAATTCCCGGAAGTGGAGGAGGCCTGCCGGCTCTTTTTCTTTGAAGAGTTCGGCATAGTGCTCAAGCGAGGAAGCGAGGTTTTTAAAGAAGAGCAAGTGGTGTGGGCGGATTCTTCCTTCTTTGAGTTGTTCAGCATCCCGTTGCTGAAAGGAGACGCCCGCACAGTACTGGCCAGGCCCAATACGGCAGTGCTTACCGAAAAACTGGCGAAGAAATATTTCGGCGACGAGAATCCCGTAGGGAAGGTTCTGGAGCAGCCCCAGGCTGAGCAAGGGCTGGAAGTGACGGGCGTCTGCGCCGACGTGCCGGAGAACTCCCACCTGCGGTTCGGCCTGCTGGTATCTTCCGCTACGCTGGACATGCTGGCCGGGGCCGATGCGCCCAATTTCGTCAACTTCTCTGCCTATACTTATCTGCTGCTGCATCCGGGCGCTTCCCCGGAGCAACTGGAGCGCAAGTTCCCGGAGTTGGTGGTGAAGTATGCTTCCGGGCAGGTTCTCAGCCAGTTTGGCGTCAACTACGAGGAATACCAGCGGCAGGGAAACGGGTATCGTTACTTCCTCCAGCCGCTGCCTGATATTTATCTGGATTCGAAACTGGAGGCGGAGATCAGGGCTCCCGGTTCGCGCCGGCAGGTATACTTTTTTACGGCAATCGCCCTGCTCATCCTGGTGATTGCCAGCATCAATTTCATGAACCTGGCCACGGCGCGCTCTGCCGGGCGGGCCCGCGAGGTAGGTATCCGGAAGACGCTGGGGTCCAGCCGCAGCGCCATTTCCCTGCAGTTTTTCGCCGAGGCCCTGCTCATCGGGCTGGTGAGTGGGGTGCTGGCGTATGGGATCAACCTGCTGGCGCTGGGGCCGTTCAATGATATTGCCGGCAAGGCGATGCCGGCGGAGCGCCTGTACCGCTGGCCTTTCCTGCTCACGGTGGCGGGAGCGGCGGCGGCCACCGGCCTGCTGTCCGGCATCTATCCGGCGCTGGCCCTTTCCGCCTTCCGCCCGGTGGAGGTGCTGAGAGGCAAGGCCATGCAGCAGACAAAGGGAGTGGGCCTGCGCAACGCCCTGGTGGCTTTCCAGTTCAGCATCTCCATTTTTCTGATTGCCTGTACGATCGTGGTATACCGCCAGCTGGCCTTTACCCAGAACAAAGACCTGGGTTTCGACAAAGAGCAGGTCGTTTCCCTGAAGGGTGCTGACAACCTGGACGCCCGGGAGAACGAAACTTTCAAGGAGGCCCTGAGCAAATTGCCGGGCGTGGCTGCCGTCAGCGGCTGTAGTTCGCAGCCCGGGCAGCAGTACTTTGGCATCTCCTTCCAGCCGCCCGGCGCGGAAGAGATGACTACCGGCAGCGGGCTGATCGTGGATGAGGGCTACGTGGAATGCATGAGCATGAAGCTGGCGGCGGGGCGGAGCTTTTCCGAGGCCTTTGCCGACAGCCTGTCAATCCTGGTCAACGAGGCGGCCGTCCGGGAGATGGGGCTGGAAAATCCGGTGGGTGCCCGCCTCACCAGCCCTGATGGTTTCTTAAACAAGGTGGAAGGGGAAAGGACGGTTTATACCATCATCGGCGTACTGGAGGACTTCCATTTCCAGTCGCTGCACCATCCGATCTCCCCGCTCTTCCTGGTGAACCACCAGCAGAACTTCATGCCGGAAGTGGACAACCTGATCACCGCCCGCCTGGAAGCGGGCGACATACAGGGTACCCTGCAACGCATAGAGCGCCTGTGGGAAGAACAGCAGCCGGAGCTGCCCTTCCAGTATGCCTTCCTCGACCGCGACTGGGCGGAGCTGTACGATAAGGAGATGGCGGCGCGCGAGGTGTTCGGCCTGTTCAGCCTGTTGGCCATCTTCATCGCCTGCCTGGGGTTGCTGGCGCTGGCCGCCTTCACCGTCGAGCAGCGCACCAAAGAGATCGGCATCCGCAAAATCCTGGGCGCTTCGGTAGCAGGCATCCTTGGGTTGTTGTCGAGAGATTTCCTGCGCCTGGTTGCCCTGGCGCTGGCGCTGGCCACGCCCCTGTCGTGGTATGCCATGAAAGTATGGCTGGACGGCTTCGCCTACCGCACCACCCTGGCCTGGTGGGCCTTTGCCCTGGCCGGCGCCCTGGCCCTCGGCATCGCTTTCCTGACGGTGAGTTACCACAGCCTGCGGGCGGCGCTGGGCAACCCGGTGGAGGCGCTGCGGAACGAGTAGGCATGGCTGGCGCTGCCGGATAGGGAGTGCCTTCGACTATAATTTAGCGGGCTCCCCGTCTAAGGGCCCGGAGAAGAATAAATTCCCGCTTTCTTCCATTCCTATCGGGCCGCTTTTTGTTGGCAGGTTGAACAAAAAGCGGGAACGATAATAGTCACACCTCCGAAGGGCTCTTCCCATACGCCTTCTTAAACGACCGCGAGAAGTGGCTGACCGAAGAAAAGCCGGTTTGGTAAGAGACCTCCGACACGTTCAGTTTCCTCTCCCGGATCAGTTCCAGGGCTTTCTGCAAACGGACGGAGCGGACGAAATCGGTGATGGGCTGCCCGGTGAGGGCTTTGAGCTTGCGGTGCAGGTGGACGCGGCTCATGCCAAAGTGCCGGCCGATGCGGTCGCCGCTGAGGTTAGCCTCGTCGATGTGCTGGAGGATGTATTCCCGGAGGTTGGCGATGAACTCATCTTCCTGCCGGTAGGCGTCGTCGCCGGCGGAGGGCAGCCCATCCTGGTACCGCTGCTGCAGCAAGCGGCGGATCTCGATGAGCTTTTCGATGCGCAGGGCCAGTTCCTGCGGGCTGAACGGCTTGGTGAGGTAGGCGTCGGCGCCGCGCCGCAGGCCCTCCAGCCGGCTTTCCAGGGATGCTTTGGCCGTCAATAAGATCAACGGTATATGTGAAGTGCCGATATGGCTCCGGATAGCTTTCACCACTTCAAAACCATTCTTTTTCGGCATCATCACATCCGAGATAATCAGGTCGGGGACCAGGACCCGGGCTTTTTCCAGGCCTTCCTCCCCGTCGCCGGCTTCGGTGATGTTGTATTTTGAAGTGTCCAGGCAATAACGGATGTACTCCCGGACCTCTTCGTTGTCCTCGATGATGAGCAATTCCAGTTTCTCCTGGCCGTCCGCAGGGGCCGTTTTCCCTTCGGGGGCGGGTTTTTCCTCCAACAGCGCAGGGACAGGCAAGGGCTCTGCTGCCAGGCCGTTTTCCGCCAGAGGCTTGTATATTCCGCCAGCAACACCGGCAGGAACAACTCGAAAGTAGTGCCTTTGCCGGGCTGGCTGGCAACCGGATCGCCCCTTGCATGTCCACCAGCTCTTTGACCGGGGACAGTGATGCCCGTGCCGCCACTGGGGCGGGTCAAGAACTGTCCGCCTGGTAAAAGCGGTCGAAGACCTGTTCGATCTGCCCTTTTTCAATGCCGATTCCCGTGTCTTTCACATCCAGCCTGATGAATTCCACTCCGTTTTGCCGCACACTCGCCAGGCTGATCTGGATGGCGTTTCCCGGTGGCGTGAACTTTATAGCATTGGAAAGCAGGTTGTACACGATCTTATCCCACTTGTCTTTGTCGAATTGGGTTTCCCAGTTATCCGGGTGGGCGGTGAAAACCAGGCGCAGTTCTTTTTTCCGGGCCAGGGGCTGAAACCGGTTTGTCAATTCCCTGGTGTAGGCAACAAGGTCTCCGCGCGACACCTCTATTTCCAACCGCCCGCTTTCGATCTTGGACAGGTCGAGCATCTGGTTGATCAGGCCCAGGAGGTGTTGGGCATTTTTCAGGACGCCGTTCAGGCGGCGGCGGAAAATAGTGGCCGGCGGTTGTTCTGAAATGACTTGTTCGAGCGGGCCGATGATGAGGGTCAGGGGGGTGCGGAACTCGTGGGTGATGTTGGAAAAGAAGCGGGTTTTGGCCTTGTCCAGGGCTTTCAGTTCTTCGGCCTGGGTGGCGATGACCTGTTTGTCGGCTTCGATCTGCCGGTTTTGTTCTTCCAACTGCCGGGTTCGCTTATGTACTTCCACTTCCAGGCGTTCTTTCCCACTTTCCAGCTCTCTGATCCGCCACTGCACGGCAGCCAGGGTGGCGCCCGCCAAAAGGGCGACAGCAGCAATGAACCACCATTGCAGGTAAAAGGCTTTGCGACACGGATCGCCAACGATAATTCCCGCTCCGACCAGCCATGGCTGCTGTTCTGCCCTGTATCCTCAAAGTATAATTTCCATAAGGCAGGTTCGTGATGCGGATGGAATTCTCATCGATGTAATTCCAGTTATCGCTGTAGCCCTCTATCTGGTAGGCATAACGATGCTTATCGGTATCCTCATAATCCAGCAACGTAAAATGGAGCTCGAAGAATTTATCGCCGGGGCGGATGGTTATGGCGCCGCCCTGCTGAAGGAGTTGGGTTTTATCCGCCATTTTATCGGCGCCCTCTTCCAGGACATAATAGCCGGTAAAAGTATAGGGGTTGAATTGGCGCCTCTGTCGGCAAACACCCTGGGATGAAAGGTGATCAAGTATGCAGCCCGCCAAAATACAGAGTGCCGTCCTTTGCCTGGTAATGAGCCGAAAAATTAAACTCGTTGTGCGGCAGTAGTCCTCCGTGGTGAATGTCCTCACGCGGAACGAAGCTTTATCCATCTGCATCAAGCCCTTGTCGCTCGGTATCCAAAGTTTACTGTAATCGTCTTCGTAAACGGCGTAGGTGAAATTATCAGTGGTATCCTCCATGGTGAATTGTTTGTAGCTGCTCTTTGACGCGGCAGATGGTGCATTTCCTGATTGCGCACCTTCTTCAGAGAACTGAAGGCGCCATCGGATCACGCCCCCGCCCTTGGTAGCCAGCCAGAACACGCCCTCGTTATCTTCATAAATATGCCGGATGTAATTGAAGGGCAGATGGTAGTTGGATTTGTCGAAGTGCCGGATAACTCCTTTGCCCTCTTTCACTAAAAGATGCCGTTATTCGTCGCAAGCCAGTACCCGAAGTATTCTTATGAATAAAATTTACCTCGCTTTGCTCCAGCAGGCTGTCTTTGCCATTATGGAGATCGTATCCTTCATACGGAAGGAGCTTTTTCTGCCTCAGGTCCAGGTAAGCCAGTACTTGTTGAGCCCTGCCAGGTACCTGCCGGGCTCGCCGGTTTCGCCAAAAGCATGGACGAGGAACTTATCCCTGCGGAAAGGAACGTACTCGGTTCTTTTACCGGTTCTCAGTCCACTTCGAATCCCATCGGGCTTTCCCCGTAAGTGCCCGCCCAAAGGGTGCTGTCATTATACAGCAAAGCAACAGCGGCGCCAAAGCTGTTGGGGAGGCTCCCTGCACTCCTGAGTATGTACATCCCATTGGTAGGCATTATTATTCAGGAAGTAAATGTTTCCCTTCTCATCTTCGGTGATGCTCCGGCAATCCGAGAGCATGTTTTCTTTCTGTGAATCAACTGAAAAGGGTTGGTACTGGCGCTTGCTTTAAGAACTCCGGAAGAAGAGGTTAGCCACAACCTGCCGCCGTTTTCAAAGAACCGGAGAAGTTGCTATCCAGGTTTTTCTCCAGCAGGGTATTGTAGTTGCACAACCATTTTCCCTGCGGATCAAACAGGTGAAGCTGGTTTTCAATACTTGCGAACCAATACCCTTTTGGTTGCGGTACAAAAGGTAAACTTTTGCAGCTCAGTAGGTTGCCCTTTGCGCATAAGACGGAAAGGCATTACAGGGCTGTTTTTCGGCTTGTGCCAAAGGGATATCGGTTGGTACCTTTCTCATACTTGCGTGCTCCCCAGATGCCTGGTACCGCCTGCCCAGATCCCGACAACCTGATAGGGTAATTTCACCTGCTCGAGAATTTTCCCTGAGGGATCGATAGCGGCAAGGTTATTCTCCCAACCCAGCCAGATATTTCCTTTCTCGCCGTAGTGATGCACCGGAAAAAGGCGCTGTATGCTGAAAGATCTTTCAAACCGGTAATTGCTGAAAAGATAGAACCCATTTTGGTATGGATCATAGCCTGTTTTCGGGGTCAAGTATCTTCGGAAGATAAACCTCGTTGGCTTTGAAAGGGCAATGCCTGAAAAGAGCGTGTCAAATGGAACAGCCTGCTCCGATTTCGGGTCAAAGATGTCTATGGACTCTATTACAAAAGGCTGGGAAATGAAATGACACCAGCCTCCGTAAAACAGCCAGAGCCTTCCATCTTCATCTTCAATGATGCGGGTAATATTCGTATTGGCGCGCAAGGCGTTTTTCCGGGTAAACAACCTGAAGCTGTACCCGTCATACCGGTTCAGCCCGTAGGCGGTTCCCGCCCAAATAAAGCCCGCTTGTCTTTATATACTGAGTAAGTCATCAGGTTGGTAGGTAGTCTTCGGTAGTCAGCAGGCGGTATCGAAGAGGTGTACTGGGAGAAAAGAGGTGGGAGCATGCCTCCGAAAAGAACAGCCAAGCAAGAGGAGGGCGAAGGTGTTGTGAAAAGTATGCCTTCAGAAAGTACCAGCAGGCAGTGGTGGACGGCGAACAGTACGGCCGGTCGAAGCAGTGAAGCCAAACTGGCGTTTTGTGCGGTAAACCTGGAAAATGGCATTATACCTACGTTATTGTGGGGCATCACATAAATATCTGCCTGGGTAGAATACGGCATGCGCCTTTTCCGGTTTATGCCGTCCCCTCAAATTTAAAAAAAATCCATAACTCAGTTATAATCCTGGCAAGCCAGCGTACACAAATTTTTCCTTACTTTTGGCAAAACTCCAGCGGAAGAAGATGCGGAAATATTTCAACATAGCCGGGCCGTGCAATCCCAACAAACATTATATGGTGCCCATCATCGAGCGCAATGATGACATCATGCCTCTGATCGAGCAGGAACAATACTTCGTCATCCATGCCGCCCGGCAATCGGGGAAGACGACGCTGTTGCAGGAATTGGTGGATCATTATACCCAAGAAGGGAAATGCTACGCCTTGTACTGTAGCCTGGAGCAGGCGCAGGTTTTTACCGAAGCAAAAGAAGGCATCCCTCAAATATTGAATACCCTCAGGTTTGCAGTGAAATACTCCCAACTGCCTAACAGAAATAAATTCGCACAACACTTTGACACTGCCGATACGGCAAACCTGATAAAAGCCGCGCTTACCGATTTTTGCCTGGAACTCGACAAGCCGCTGATCATCTTTTTCGACGAAATTGACGCTCTTCAGGACAGTACGCTGATCTCCTTCCTCCGCCAGCTCCGAAACGGATATATTACCCGCAGCCACATCCCTTTCCCTCATAGTATTGCCCTGGTTGGCATGAGGAATATCCGGGATTACAAGTCAAAGATCAGGGAAGATAGGGATACGCTCGGTTCTCCAAGCCCATTCAACATCATTACCAAAGCCTTGACTTTGTCCAATTTTTCCACTGAAGAAATAGAGGGCCTTTACCAGCAGCACACCCAGGCCACCGGGCAGGTTTTTGAAAAAGCAGCGGTTGAGAGCGTCCATGATCACACCGACGGCCAGCCCTGGCTGGTCAACGCCATTGCCCGGGAGATCGTTGTCGAAATACTCGAAAATGACTTTTCGAAAACAATAACCGCTACGCATGTTGATCAGGCCGTCAAAAACATCCTGTTGCGGCGGGACACCCACATCGACAGCCTGCTGGAACGCCTCAAAGAGGAACGCGTGCGCAAAGTAATGGAGCCGGTGATCACGGGTGAAAAATACGCCATCAGCTTCACCGACGACGATACCCAATACTGCCTGGACCTGGGGCTGCTCAAAAATGAGGACAACGTGTTGAAACCCGCCAATAAAATGTACGCTGAAGTCATCATCAGAACGCTGAGCTACGACCTGCAGTACCACATGGAGTCGCAGATCGAAAACCGATGGGTTAAGCCTGGGGGTAGCCTCGACATGAATGGCCTGCTGAAAGCCTTTCAACAATTCTGGCGGGAAAACAGCGGGATTTGGGCGGAAAAATATCAGTACAAAGAAGCTGCTCCTCACCTGATCCTGCAGGCCTTTCTACAGCGGGTGGTCAATTCCGGAGGCGAGGTGTCGCGGGAATATGCCTCCAATAAGGGGAGAATGGACTTGTGTGTGCATTATGGCAAAAATAAGTATCCTATAGAAATCAAACTGCACTATGGCGAAAAGACCATCCCCGAGGGTTTGGAACAACTGGCCGGCTATATGGATACAGTAGGTGAAAATACAGGATGGCTGGTGGTGTTCGACCGCAGGCAGGAATCCACCTGGGAAGAGAAGATTTATTGGAAAACGGAAGAGGAAGGGGGGAGAACGATCCATGTGGTGGGGGCATAGGGCTATGATAGTCATGCCAGCTCATTCTCCTCCATCCACTCGTCGTTAAAAACGGTGCTCAGGTAATTTTTACCCGAATCGGGCAAGAGCAGGACGACTACCGCGTCTTCGTCCAACCCTTTTGCGGCTTTCAAGGCGCCGGCGATCACCGCTCCGGCCGAAGAGCCGACCATCCAGGCTTCTTTGCGGGCCGCTTCCCGCGCCATCCCATAAGCCTCTTTATCAGAAACCGTGATGACTTCGTCAACCAGGCCCAGGTCAATGGTATCCGGCAGGAAATCCTGGCCGATGCCTTCGATCTTGTAGCCTTGGGCTTTGCCTTCCGTACCATCGTAGAAGTGGCGGTAGAGAGAGCCCTCGGCGTCAATGCCGATCACGCGGATATCCGGGTTTTGCTCCTTGAGGTATTTCGCCGTGCCCGTAATGGTGCCGCCCGTACCCATGCCGGCTATAAAGTGGGTGATCTGCCCGGCGGTGTCCCGCCAGATTTCAGGCCCGGTGGTGAGGTAATGGGCCAGCGGGTTATTGGGGTTGGCGTACTGGTTCGGGCTGAAGGCATTGGGCGTCTCTTCCACCAGGCGTTCGGCCACTTTGTAATAACTCCGGGGGTCGTCGGGGGCGACGCCGCAGGGGCAGACGACGACCTCCGCACCATAGGCTTTAAGGATATTGCGCTTCTCCTGGCAGACTTTGGCATTCATGGTGAAAATGACTTTATAGCCTTTCACCACCGCCGCCTGCGCCAGGCCGATGCCGGTATTGCCGGAAGTCGGCTCGATGATCGTGCCGCCGGGCTTTAGCAGGCCCAGCCCTTCCGCCGCTTCGACCATGGCGATGCCGATCCGGTCTTTGCTGCTGCCGCCGGGGTTGAGGAATTCCATTTTGGCCAGCAAGAGGGGATACAGGCCCTGGTTCAGGCGGTTCATCCTGACCAGCGGCGTGTTGCCGATGGTTTGCAGAATGTTTTTTTGATAGTTTAAAAGGGGTTGCTTTTCAGTCGCCGGACTCTGCTTGCAGGAGGCTGATGTTGCCATGATGATCATTTTAAATAGGAGTTAATCAAGAGCTTCTTCTTTATACGCCTGCCCCGGCTATTTTTTTTACCTGCTCTGCGCTATGCTTTGTGACCTCTGAGGAAGACAGGCAAAAGCGGTAGAAATCCGAGGCAATGGCGTTCCAGATAGGCTGCGATGGGGCGAGTTGGCAGAATGACTTCACTAATTTTAAGAAAGCCTCCTGGCCTTCATGGGCTGCATGAGTTTTTATTGCCAGAAACAGATAAGCTGATTCGTAGATTTTTAACCCTTTCAGGACATCAGCAGAGTGGAAGCCGTTGGCACGTAAAACAGCTTTAACGCTTTCATCATCTAAACCCTTGGTAAACCAGATGAATTCGACGATGATCTGGTCGAGCATGCTTCTGATCAGGCCAAAAGGCAAGGTGGAGAAGTCAAGCAGGAATCGGCTCTCCAGAGAGCCTTGGCCGGGCTCACCTGGCTTGCATCCAAATCTGGCAACCGGCCTTCCGTATACCTGGTCAAGGGGCAAGAATGCTGCATCAGGCCCTATGGGCTCAGGGAAAACAGGCGCAGCGCCTCGAAGATCTGTAACTAAGTATGGTATATTTAGTCAACGTGACGATGCTGCTTTGACGACTATGTCGCATTCATCGTGAAAGATTGCGTTTCCGGATGACATCGGGGCCTCATATTGCAAAAGCGCCTGGCAGACAACTTGTAGATAAGCCTTCAAAACCTGCATCGGCGATAACCGAAACAGGTTACATTGCTTCACCATCCGCCCGGATAACAGAGGGCATTGACGTCGAAGAAGCGCAGGGTTCCGTCCGTCACCGCCCGTCGATGCGGGTGATGCCTGAATATTCGCCAGCAATGGCAGGAATGCGTTTAGTTGATCAGGATGCCTTCATCCGTGATGTATGGCTGCATTTGTCCTCTTCGTCGGGCGCAACGTTCTTTTCGGCTGGGATATTGGCTTTCTGCGCTTTTGACGATGAGGCGGGCAGCATCACCTCTTCGCCCAGTTGCGAAGCCGCAGGGATGTCGTCGCTGGGCAGAATTTTCGATAATGACGTTGGAGCGGAAATCCGCAGGATTTTCCGGCATCTGGTCTCATGCCAAACTACGCCTACGCTGCCCGACTCGGCGGTGGGTTCAGCACCACGGAAAGCCGATATCGCTCTCGAAGAAGCTGTCATTTCGAAACATTTTCCGTAGACCATAAACGGGATAGGCAGCCCATTTTCCCACACGCAGGCGTCTTTTCCAAAACGTTGAAGGTTTGGCGCTGAGAAAAGACATGCGCCCTCGATGTAATCGTTTAACCAAACGCTTTGCCGACGACGTAATGGCGTTAGTCAGAAGGTGTCCGGCGATATTTCATCAGTACTTTCCAGTTGAGAACGCTTCCACTGTGGTTTCACTTCCATCCTTTACGCAGCGCCGATTGCAATTCTTCCGCGGTGAGCCAGCCGTTGCGCCATACGGCTGTTAAAAGTATTTTCTGGCAGGTTGTTTTACAGTTGCCAAAAGTAGAAAAGCCTGAAGATTTTCATGTATGTAAACAATGTTTAGTGTTACCGAAGGGCTTTTCTGTCAAGGGCGTTGATCCGCTTAGAAAAGCCTCTTCTTTTTCTTCACCTTCTATCGTTTGATCGATGACGACGCCGTCTTGTCTGCCATCAGCATGATGTCATACCGCCTCGCCTTGTCACAAATACCTGGTACTATGTTTTGAAGTCGAATCTCCTTTCGGTATTTCCTTCCACCATGACGGGGCGGCTGTTGGCAAGTCAAACAAAAGTTGAACGATAATAGAGTACTGATGCGAGAGTTGACATGTAGGTGAAAATACAGGATGGCTGGTGGTGTTCGACCGAGAGGTCACCGAAGAGAAGATTTATTGAAAACGGAAGGAGAAGATCCATGGTGGGCATGGCTATGATAGTCATGCCAGCCATTCTCCTCATCCACTCGTCGTTAAAACGCCGGTAATTTTAGAATCGGCAAGCAGGACGACTACGCGCTTCGTCAACCCGCGGCTTCAACGCCGGCGATCGCTCCGAAGAGCCGACCATCAGGCTTTGTTCCCGCGCCATCCACCCTTTATCGAAACCGTGATGACTTCGTCAGCTACGTCAATGGTATCCGGCAAACTGTATGCCTTCGATCTTGTAGCCGGCTTTGCCTTCGTCTCGTGGCGTAGGCCTCGGCGTCTGCCGATCACCGGATTCGGTTTTGCCGAGGTTTTGCCGTGCCGTAATGGTCGCCGTCCATGCATAAAGTGGGTGATGCCGCGTGTCCCGCCATCGTGGTGAATAATCCAGGGTTTTGGTGGCGTACTGGTTCGGGCGAAGGCATTGCGCTCTTCCAGGCGTTCACTTTGTAACCGGGTCGTCGGGGCGACGCCCAGGGAGACGACGACCCGCACCATACTGGATATTGCGCTCTCGGCAGACTTTGGCATTCGGTGAAAATGACTATAGCTTTCACTACCGCCGCGCGCATGATGCCAGTATTGCCGGAAGTCGGCTGATGATCGCCGCCGGGCTTTGCTAGCCCTTCCGCCGCTTCGACATGGCAATGCCGATCGGTCTTTCTGCGCCGCCGGTTGAGAATTCATTTTGAGCAAAGAGGATAAGTCTGTTCAGCGGTTCATCCTGACCAGCGGCGTGTTGGTGGTTTGCAGAATGTTTTTTGATAGTTAAAGGGTGCTTTCAGTCGCGGACTCTGCTTGGGGCTGATGTTGCCATGATGATCATTTAAATAGAGTTAATCAAGTTCTTTATAGCCTGCCGGCTATTTTTTACCTGCTCTGCGCTATGCTGGACCTCTGAGGAAGACAGGCAAAAGCGGTAGAAATCCGAGGCAATGCATTCCAATGGCTGGATGGGGCGAGTTGCAGAAGATTCACTAATTTAAGAAACCTCCTCTTCATCGGCGAGTTTTATTGCCAGAACAGATGATTTGTAGATTTTAACCCTTATGAATGAACCGTTGCACTAAAACAGCTTTACCCATCATCCTTGGTAAACAGATGATTGACGATGATCTGTCGAGCATTGATCGAAAAGGCAGTGGAGAATCACAGAATCGGCTCAGAGAGTAGCCGCTTGCATCCAAATCTAACCTCCGTATACGTCAGGCAAGAATGCTGCATCTATGAGCGGAAACAGGCACCATATTTCCCTGAAGATTGTTAGGTAGTGACGGCGCCGATACTCCGGTCAAACACCGGATCAGCAAGAGGCGATCTCTTCCTTTGCCGATTAATCTGATGCGAGAGGTTGACAGTTGCTGCACCCGTGCATTTCGAATTCATCATGCTCTGAATCAGGTAGTTTTGATAATCGAGGCTCAACGTCGCTCTTCGCTCTGGTTCTTACTCAGATAGCAGTGGAACTGTAAAGGCGGCAATGAGCAGTTGGCATTGATGGAAATACTAGAACTAAGGATAGCCTCAATCTGAATTGTTCGAACCGCTGCCAGTTCCGTTGCCAGCTCATGGTTGATCGTTTCAATCTGATAGACGCTTCCGCGCATCAGGTTTACTGATTTTCAGGAGTCTCATAAAATGTCTTTTCATAACCTCTTGCATTAGCAGTTCTGTTTGAAAGCGAAGGTTTCGTAAGTTATTCATGCATTGTTTTATTGATCATCGGTTTATTCCCAAAGCACTCTTCAGTTGCCTTAGAGAGCGAGAAATTAGCTCGTCATATCCTAATGGAAAGCGTTGGCATAGGACCATTGCTAAGGTATAGCCATCTTATGATGATCCAGTGCCCTTGAAGGGTGGAAGGCGGCCGCCGATCAGGTCGCCGAAAGCGTATATGGAGATCAAAACCCCTTCGGGATTTAAGGCTAAAATATCGTGGTAGCGGTGAATCATATTTTGCCGATATGCGTCAGGGCGATTTTAACTCCTCATTTCGTTCATTCCGTAGTTTTAGTATATTCTACTCTGCTTGCCGCCCAGCCCGCTTTGGCAAAACAGCCCTTCCGAATTCGGTGATCACCCTGTACTTTCGCAACAGCGGGACTTCCGAATACAACAGATCTGAAAACCCCAAGCTTATGGCTTCATCCGCATCCGTATATTGTACGGGCATATCCTCAATATCAAAGGTGTGGATCGATAATTGTGGCTTCGGTTTAGGTATTCCGCGAGATCAACGGCTTTTTAATGCCTTTGATGAGCATCCCGACGGGCTTTTCTGAGAGCCGATGTGTACGTGGAGCCGTAAGTACGCTCGAAAGCCCGGTATTTTGAACCAATAGGTATTCGCCTGATCCAGGAGCATACCGAATTTGGAGGAACTCATTCCCGTAATGTTGTTTCTTTCTTCCTGAAAGCGCCTGTTGTATTCGTTCAGGGAAGGCCGGGTTTATCCTTAAACCGATGGAACCTTCCCGGCAAGGGAGCCGCTTTTATCAGCCGGCAGATCAGCTCCAGTTCCTGGGCGTTATCTGCATTGATGCATTTTTCACGCAGCGCAAACCTGATTTCCGATCTGTCTTGACAGGAGAATCAAATACGATCCGCTCTGCGGAAAGCCTGCCTTTTGGGCTATGATCAGCTCGTTGCAGGAAGCGCACTCGGCTCCTAAACCTAGCCCTGCCGCCACCCTGAGCATTTTGATGAGGGGTTGGCTTTCACGGCAACTGCATTTAGCGCCGGTTGGGAAAGGCTTCCGATAAGGCAAGGAGCCTTGCCGGTATTCCGGTAGCCCAAAGAAAATGGCGGCGGGATTACGGGCAGAAATCAGGCCTCTCTTATCGCCTTCCGGGCAACTTCAGAAACCGCCGGTTCAGACTTTTAAAGGCGGCGTACAATTTTTGTGTTCATCAAGGAGGTTTGTTTTGAAACGGCGCTGTTGACGATGCTGCTTCTGACGACTATGTCGCTATTCATCGTGAAAAGATTGCGTTTCCGGATGACATCGGGGGCTTCTGCCTCATATTGCAAAAGCGCCTGGCAGACAACTGTGTAGATAAGCCCTTCAAAAACCTGCATCGGCGTATAACCCGGGAAACAGGTTAAGCATTGCTTCACCATCACTGCCTCCGGAAAACAGAGGGCCGGCAGGCCGTTGACGTCGAAGAAGCGCAGGGTTCCGTCCTTGTCCAGCCGCCCGTCGATGCGGGTGATGCTCTGAATATTCAGGGCCGCAGCAATGGCAGGAATGTGCGTTTTAAGTTGATCCAGGATGCCTTCATCCGTGATGTATGGCTGCATTTTGTCCTCTTCGTCCCAGGGGCGCAACCGTTCTTTTCGGCTGAGGATATTGGTTTTGCCGGCTGCGCTTTTGACGATGTAGGCGGTGGGCAGCAGCATCACCTCTTCGCCCAGTTGCAGAAAGCCGCAGGTGATGTCGTCGCTGGGCAGGAATTCTTCGATAATGACGTTGCTGAGCGGGAAATCCGACAGGATTTTCCGGGCATGCCATTTGGCTTCCTCCACATGCCTGGCCATAACTACGCCTACGCTGCCCGACTCGGCGGTGGGCTTCAGCACCAGCGGAAAGCCGATATCGCTCTCCGAAAGAAGCTGTGTCATTTCCGAAACATTTTCCCGGGTAATGACCATAAACGCGGGGATAGGCAGCCCATTTTCCCGCAGCACGGCCTGGCAGGCGTCTTTTTCCAAAACCGTTCGAAGCGTTTTGGCGCTGGAGCCCAAAAAAGACAATTGCCGCTCCTCGATGTAATCGTTTAACCAAACGGCTTTGCCCGCGCCGGCATCGACGTAATAGGCGTTGGGCCACAGAAGGGTGTCCGGCGATATTTCATCCAGTACTTTTTCCAGTTGAGGAACGCTTCCCACTTCGGTGGCCTCCACCTCCATGCCGGCTTTACGCAGCACGCCGGTGGCCATTTGCAATTCTTCCGGGCTGGTGAGCCAGCCGTTGCGCCAATGGCCACGGCTGTTGAGAAATAGTATTTTCATGGCAGGTTGTTTTTACAGTTGCCACAAAAGTAGAGTTAAAGCCTGAAAAGGATTTTCATGTATGTAAACAATGTTTGGCCGGGTGTTACCTGGAAGGAACTTTATTCTGCAAAGAGATCGTCCATGCCCAGCGCCTGGGCGACCAGCCCCAGGCTGTGTGGGCTTTCTTTCAGGCCGAAAGTGCTGATGAGGATTAGGAATAATTGCTTGCGGGTGCGTGTGGCTTCCCGGAAAACGCTCAGCTTGCCGCGCAGTTTTTCCGCATAGTCTTTAGAAATGACAAAAGGTTCATTGTGGTATTTGATCTCAACTACATTAATAACCTGGTCTTTCCGGTCTATCAGCAAGTCGATCTGTGCACCCGGCTCATCCGCCGTTCCCTTCCTATAAAAAAATGAAGTTGTGGAATAGATACCGGAAATGCCCAGCGCCTTCTTGATCTGTGGAATGTGTTTCAGGCAGATATTTTCAAAAGCGTATCCACTCCAGATTTTGTAGGCCTGTATCTGGCTCAGGTGGTGCCAGGTATCGGGGCCTTCTTCCTGGTTGCCCTCTATGAAGCTCAGGTAAAAAAGTGAATATTCATCCACTAAGCGGTACACCTTATTCTTTTTCTTTCTGCCAAAAGGGCGGTAAGAAGCAATAAAACCAGAATGTAATAATTCTTCCAGTACCCTGGATGTACTCCCGCCTTCCGGTATTTTTGCCAACTGTGTAATTTCCTTTCGGGTCAGGCCCTGCCTTTTTGAGGCCAGCGCTCTGATCACGGCAATGTGTTGTTCGGCATCGGCAAAAAGCGAAGGGTACAGGCGTAAAAATTCAGATTTCAGTATCCCGGTTTTGGAAAAGCAGATCTGGTTGATATTCTGGGTTGCGCTCCTTCCACCTTTAATCTCCTTGAGATAATGAGGAACCCCGCCCATGGCCATATACAACTGAACAATTTGATGGTTATTGAACAGGATGTTTCTGGACTGTAAATACATTTTGGTTTCCGCCAGGGTAAACGGCTCTAAAAAAATGCGTTTGGTGATCCGGTTGTACAGGCCGCCCCGGTTGTTGACGACTTTCCGTATCATCCAGGATGCCGCCGAACCACAAACGACGACGACTATATTCTGCTTCACCGCCCAGCTGTTCCAAAAATAACTCAGGCCGTTCAAAAAACCGGATTTGTGCGTCGCCAGCCAGGGCAGTTCGTCCAGGAAAACCACAGGTTTTTCCTTTCTCTCCAGTGTCTTAAGATAAGTGATCAGCAAAGCGAAAGCTTCCAACCAACTGGAAGGCGGCCTGATCGGCAAGGTAGCGCCCGATGCCTCTGCCAACTGAAGCACAAAATTCTCCAATTGCTCCTTTTTAGACGCATCTTGCAGCCCGGTGACCTCAAAGACAATCTTGTCCTGGTAGGTAGTGCGAACCAAAAAGGTCTTTCCTACTCTTCTGCGGCCAATTACGGCTATCATTTCGGCTTCCGCCGAAGAAAGCGCATCCAGTAAGATTTCTTTTTCCTCTTTTCGTCCTATGAGCGGTGCATCCATTTTTCCGTGTTTTATCATTCAACTTTCTACCATCGATATTCATTTATTTGCGGTAAAATCATTGCAATTTACATAGATTTTACCACTGATGAGTATTTATCATTGGAGCGGATGAGGTAGTCGTCGCCGATGACGGCCAGCAGGCCCAGCACGTAAGCTTGATAGGTTTTCTCCGGCTCGCCGCCGGCATCAAAATAGCTGAAAGTATCGCCCATGATTTGCTTAAAGCCTTTTTCAAAAGCTTCCAGCCGGTTATTGACTAAATGCCCGGCGGTTTCTTCGAGCAGCAAACGCGCCACCCGGTGTTCTATTTCCCACCAGTCGATGACGATATCTTTAAAAACCTTTTTTATTTCATAATTGGGGATTTTCAATAGATACACGTCGTCTTTCACGTTTTCCGTTTGCGTCAAATAACCGGAAAAAGCGAGCAAAGTCCACAGTAATTCCTTTTTAGGGATCACGCAATAATAAGTTACCCAAAATAGAGGAAGTTATTTTGTGTGCTGGCAAGGCGCCAAACGTAGGCATAGCCCAGCTACGGCGAGGCTTGGCAACAGTCTACCCCGCACACGAAGTGTCGGGGCCGCCAGCGCGCAAAAGAACGACTATAGATGGGTAAGTTATTGTTGCGCGATCCCTTAGTGTCAAAATCGGCAAAAACAAAGCTGTCGACAATCCTTTTTTCGATGGTTTGGCCGGCGATTAGGCGCTGCAACGTATCATAAGTCCGGTTGAGGTCCGGTTCCACGATCCGCGATTTGATGAGCGAATCGGTCCCGGTATTGATCCAGTAGGCTTTGAAGCCTTCCTCGTGCCTCGAAATGTAATTGACGATGGACCAGGGTTGTAAATCTTAGGTATTGCCAAATTTGTAGCCGTTGTACCATTTTGCACCTCGGGAAATGCCCTTCCATGAAAATATTTCAGGGCGCCTTTTGTTTCTTGTTCGGTAAACCCGAACTTATCAGCAAAAAACGGTGATGGTATAACGCCGATGTTGTTCATTCGAAAAATTCCTTATGCATAATGCCGGTTATCAGCCCTTGTGCGGAGGCTTCACACAGTGCTATCGTTCCGTCGATGATCGTCTCGACGGATGATATTCCCGGCCAGTTCTTGGCTGTCATCTTTCTGCGCCCTTCGTATGCTTTCAATAAGTAATTTCTAATTTGTCTACAGAAGATTTTATAAACCCTCAATGACATCTTTGATGTAACACATATCTTCGACGCTTTTGGTAATTAATGACGTATTTATTTGTGTGTGAAAAAACCTTCGCTGATCTAATTCCAAAAGTACCCCTTTTGTTGATGTCAAAAGTGTTCGATCATCGAGGTTCAGTTTTGAACCGGGGCATGCAACTTGTTTTCATGGAACTCCTTATCGCAGGTCTGTCACAAATACCGGTCTATTTTATGAATTTATACCATGGCGGGGCGGCTTTTTGTTGGCAAGTTAAACAAAAAGTTGGAACGATAATAGTTACACCTCCGAAGGGCTCTTCCCATACGCCTTCTTAAAAGAGCGGGAAAAGTGGCTAAGCGAAGAAAAACCGGTCTGATAAGAAATCTCCGACATGTTCAGCTTGCCTTCCCGGATCAGTTCCAGGGCTTTCTGCAAGCGGATGGAGCGGACAAAATCGGTGATGGGTTGATCAGTGAGGGCTTTGAGCTTGCGGTGCAGGTGGGTGCGGCTCATGCCGAAGTGCCGGCCGATGCGGTCGCCACTGAGGTTAGGCTCGTCGATATGTTCGAGGATGTATTCCCGGAGGTTGACGATGAACTCGTCTTCCTGCCGGTAGGCGTCATCGGTTGTTGCAGGCAACCCATCCTGATACCGCTGCTGCAGCAAACGGCGGATTTCGATGAGCTTCTCGATGCGCAGTGCCAGCTCCTGCGGGCTGAAGGGCTTGGTGAGGTAGGCGTCGGCGCCGCGCCGAAGGCCTCCAGCCTGCTCTCCAGAAGGCACGGGCGGTTAACAAGATAAGAGGAATGTGGGAAGTACTGACATGGCTTCGGATAGCGCGGGTAACTTCAAAACCATTTTTTTCGGCATCATCACATCAGAAATGATCAGGTCGGGGATCAGTGCCTGGGCTTTCTGTATGCCTTCCTCCCGTCGCCATACCTCGGTGATGTTGTATTTTGAAGTGTCCAGGCAATAACGGATGTACTCCCGGACCTCTTCATTGTCCTCGATAATGAGCAATTCCAGTTTCTCCTGGTAGTCCGCAGTCGTTTTCCCTTTGGGGCGGGTTTTCCTCTAACAGCGCAGGGACAGGCAAGTACCTGCTGCCATAGTTTTTCCGCCAGGAGTACTGTTCCGTAGCAACACCGGCAGGAACAACTCGAAAGTAGTGCCTTTGCCGGGCTCGCTGGCAACCCGGATCTGCCCCTTGCATGTCCACCAGCTCTTTGACCAGGGACAGTGATGCCCGTGCCGCCCTGGGGCGGGTCAAAGAACTGTCCGCCTGGTAAAAGCGGTCGAAGACCTGTTCGATCTGCCCTTTTTCAATGCCGATTCCCGTGTCTTTACGTCCAGCCTGATGAATTCCACTCCGTTTTGCCGCGCACTCGCCAGGCTGATCTGGATGGCGTTTCCGGCGGCGTGAATTTTATGGCGTTGGACAGCAGGTTGTACACGATCTTGTCCCATTTGTCTTTGTCGAACTGCGTCTCCCAGCACTCCCGGTGGGCAACGAAGCTCAGCTGTAGTTCTTTTTCAGGTAAGGGCTGAAACCGGGTAGTCAATTCCTTCGTGTAAGCGGTAGGTCTCCGCGCGACACCTCTATTTCCATCCGCCCGCTTTCGATCTTGGACAGGTCGAGCATCTGGTTGATCAGGCCCAGGAGGTGGCGGGCATTTTTCAGGATGCCGTTCAGGCGGCGGCGGAAAATAGTGGGGGGCGGTTGTTCGGAAATGACCTGTTCAAGCGTACTGATGACCAGGGTCAGCGGCGTGCGGAATCATGGGTGATATTGGAAAAAAACGGGTTTTACTTGTCCAGGCTTTAGCTCTTCGTACTGCTGCTGGATGGTCAGTGTGCGCTTTTGCACTTCACTTTCCAGGCGCGCCCGGTCTTTGTTGAGCTTAGCCACCGCCATCTCACTCCCCAATGGTAGTTGCGATGATGAAGGCTGATAGAAGAGCGATAAACGGTACCAACGTAAATAAAGGTTTTCTCACATATACCGGGACGCTTAGTATTTCGTTGGACCATGCCCCGACGCGCCCCTGCCTTTTATTTTGATCGCATACCGGTAGTAGGGCAGATTGATGATGGAAATTTTATTTTCGCCGGTATATACCCATTGGTCCTGGTAGCCTTCAATTTGATAGGCATATTGGTTGTCGGTGAACTTTCATAATCCAAAAGGCTGACTTCCAGTTCAAGGATCCGGTCGCCGGGATCTAAACGGATATTTTTGCTGCCCGGAAGCCTTCGGTTTTATCTGCAAAATCTTCTGCATTTTCCGTTAATACGCGCACTTTGAGAGGTAGAGTGGAATATTCTCCGTCTCTTCTCCGATGATATCTTTAGGGTGAAATTGCGTGATGCCGTTCAGCCCGCCGAAATACAGCGTGCCATCTTCTGCCTGGAAATGAGCAAAGTGTTGAATTCCTCGTGGGCAATCCCGTTTTCAGGTAAATAAACCCGGGTATCGTGGGAATTTTTATCGAAACGCATCAACCCGTAATTGCTGGGCAGCCAGAGGTTTTCATAATCGTCTTCGTAAACCGCATAAACCGTATTGTCGGATAAGCCGTTTTCGCGGGTGAACTGCCGGAAGGCTTCTTTTCCGGTCCCAGCGGACCAACCCGCCGCCTTTGGACGCCAGCCAGAAAATGCCCTCGGCATCTTCGTAAAGGTGGTTGATGTTGTCGTTGGGCAAGCCGTCACCATGGAAAAATGATCCAGTATCTTTCCGTCCGGCTATCCATCAGGAAAATCCCTTTACTGGAAGCGATCCATATTCCCTGTTCATTTTGATAAAAGTGGCGGACAAAGGTAGCCCTGGAAGAAACGGGAAGTTGAACAGGAACCAATTCCTTCTTTTTATCGTCCAGGTAGATCAGCCCATCCGGAGTTCCTATCCAAGCTTGCCGGTGGCTGGATTTTGGAACAGCTTGAACAATCTTGTCTCCTGGGAACTAAAATCATGTTCCACCCATCTTTTCTGAGCAGGAATATATTCCATCATTATAAACCCATCCGTTCCACAGAGGTACCTGCTTGCCCCTGACAAAGGAGGTGATCGCCGGATAGAGCGGAATTGTAATTTGTGCCTCTTCAGCAGCCAGGTTTTCATGAGCATTTTGACGATATCCGCCGATCCAAAGCCCTGCTCGTCCCGGAAAATACCCCGGATGCTGTTCCCGGTATGCGTACTAAAGGGTTTTGTTTCCGGCTGACCCTGACAATCGTTGTCGCTGGTTATCCAGAGAATGTTTTGGCAGTATCAAAAGCTCCATTATAATACCTTTGGTTTTCTATCCTCCCGAGTACTGGATACCGGGTAGTTCAACAACTGGTTTCCGTCCTGATCCTGAATGACGATAGCCCAGGAGTGGCAAAGCAAGTGTAGTCATTGTGGACTTGAAATAAGGCGTTGATTTCTTCCGGCGGATAATTTTTCAGGTAAAAGGTACCAACTGCCGGTTTTGCAACACCCAATAATTCGAAAGATATTCCTGATAACGCGTTTCGACAATGATGTCCGGATGGTAGGCTGTGAATTGAAATAATCCGGTGGTTCTATGTCAAAACTATCCAATAGTTTAGTTTTTCACCCTCATCGTCCTGGCATGCAAGATCCAGTAACTGCTGTCCGGCAAGGCTTCGCAAATTACAAAGTTCCGGATCTCGCCGGACATGCGATACACTTCCTCAAAATCCTGGTTGTATTTATAGACGATTCCTGGCGGGTGGAAATGAACAGGTCTGATCTATTGATTTTAGACTGGCTGATGTGAATAACGTCTTTGGAGGAAAACAACCCATGGGTAAACGTCTCGAAATCGCAGACAGTATCCTGCCGGGTATTGATAATGCCACTCTGATTAGGGTTTTCAACTCCTGTCTTTTCGCAATACCATAAGTTATTGTCTTTGTCGGCTGCCAAAAGACGCTGTTGTTTTCTGAAATTTTAAGAAAGGCGCATTGTAGGTTTTGAAGCGATAGCCGTCGTAACGGCTGATGGCGCCCGGCGTATTGACCCAGATGAAGCCGTCCTGGTCCTGAGTGACGGCGAAGGTTCTGCGGTGCGGCATAGTCTTCTACGTTTATTTCCCGAACGTCAAAGAGGTAGGGCTGGGCAACCAGAGGTTGCCATAGAAGATTAAAGGCGATTAAAGATTTAGCGAGCAGGGAGAATCTCAACGGCACGTACTGTTCCGGTTTAATATATAGGCAAAAATAAGTTTTATTGCCCAAATACAAAATCCCCGGCTCTGGATGGCCTAATATTATTTTGCATTCAAACGCAGCCGCTCCACCTGCTTCCGCCCGATCTTCAGCTCCGCAAAGCCGGCGTAGTGTTCCTTGCGGCCCTGATAGGCCAGGTAGGCCTGTTTGCGCCAATTGTCCGGGTCCGCGGAACGGTAATCGGGGCCGGCAGCTTTTAGTATCGCCCGCAGCTTCCGCAGTTGGGTGTTGGCCAGATCCTGAAAGGTATGAATGCCGGCCTGCTGGAGGAGGCCCGCGATAGTGGGGTCGATACTGTCGAGGGCAGTAAGGTCGTCGGCGGCAGAAGCAATCGCGGCCGCAGCTTTGTCCCTTTCGGCGAGCTGTTCCTTTTTCTCATTTAACTCCGCCAGCAGGCCCTCGTATTTGGCTTTCCAATCGGCGGACTCGGCGGCCAGCTTTTCATTGGCTATCTGCAGCCTGCTGTTGGCGGCATCGAGTTCGCGGAGCCGGGCGGTAAGCTCTTTGATCTTGTTTTTCAGGTTGATAAATTCCCGGGGCCGCCAACGCCAGATGACGTAGCCGATCAGCAGGCCCAGCAGGCCGGCCACGAGCCATATAATGAGGATCTCGAGGGTGTGGGTGGCACCGTCGGGGCTTTGAAAAGCGTTTTGGAACATGGTATTTTTTTCTTCTTAATTTATCGCTCTTCCGGACGTACTTGTTTTTCAATTAGGGCAGATGCTATGGATGCTTATTTAAGCCCGTACGGGCTTAAATAAGCATCCACAGCATTATTCTATCCTGATCTCCACCCTTCTATTCCGATTCCGCCCGTCCTCCGTGCTGTTGCCGGCTACCGGTTCTTCCTCGCCTTTCGATCCGACGGTGGCCCTGGAAGGAGCCAGGCCGTTCGACAGCAGGATGTCCCCGATGTATTTCGCGCGGGCCAGGCCTAGTTTAAGGTTGGCCGCCGCGCTGCCGATGGAGTCGGTATGCCCGGTAATGCGGATGGTTTCACCGCTTTGGTTGAGCTGCTGCGCCAGTTTTTCAAAATAGGCGGCCACTTCCGGCTCGATCTCTTTTGACGCTTCCCGAAAGGGGAACTGGATGAGGATGCGGCCTTCCAGTTCGGTGATGGCCATGTCGCCCAGGGCAGCCGGCTCGATGAAGCGAAAGGCTGCGGCTTCGAAGGGCTCTTCCTGAGCATCCTCTGGCTCATCAGCCTTCCGGGAGGATGTGGCCAGCCGCTCTTCCGGCAGGGTTTCAGCGAACAGCTTTTTCACTTCTTTTGCCCGGCCTTCCCCCAGGTTGGAAGGCTCATCCGAGCCAGCCTCGCCTTCAAAGTACAGGCCTACGATCTCCAGGATCTGCCCTTCCGGCAGGGCTGCCCTGGCGATGGAATCCCGGTAGGCCTCGAAGGCCGGGCGGATAATGGGCCCGGCGTTCCCCCATTCGAACACCAGGGGCCGTACATCTTCCGGAGGCGGAGGCGGCTCGGGGCAGGCCTGTTTGATGCCGCACACGTACCACCGCCAGGAGACAAAGCCCCAGATGAGGAAAAGGGCGATGGAAAGAGTTAGTTTAATGGGCATAATCCTTCGTTTTAACGATAACAAATGTAGGGGAGAAGGTGATAAATGATTTGCACCGCTGTAACCAATATTTTATCTGGTGTTACATGAAAAGGTGATCGGTGAACAGTATATTTTTCCTACATTTGGGAAAAACCCCAACCGAAAAGAGATGCAAAAATATTTCAACATAGCCGGGCCTTGCAACGCCGCCGACCATTACATGGTGCCTCTCCTGGAGCGAAATAAGGATATATTGCCCCTGATCGAACAAAAGCAATACTTTGTCCTTCATGCCGCCCGGCAATCCGGGAAGACGACGCTGCTGCAGGAATTGGTGGATCATTTGGAACGAGAGGGCAAGTGCTACGCCTTGTATTGCAGCCTGGAGCAGGCACAGGTTTTTACCGAAGCAAAGGAAGGCATCCCTCAGATATTGAATATTATCAGGTCTGCAATCCGGTTTTCAAACATCCCGGGCAAAGAAAATTTTTTGAAAGGAAGCGGCCAAAAAGATATTTCGACGATGGTTGGCGACGCCTTAAAAGAATTTTGTACAACGCTTGATAAGCCGCTAATCTTCTTTTTCGACGAAATCGACGCCCTCCAGGACGGCACGCTGATCTCCTTCCTCCGCCAGCTCCGAAACGGGTACATTACCCGCAGCCGTATCCCTTTCCCACATAGCATCGCTCTGGTGGGCATGAGAAATATTCGGGACTATAAGTCAAAGGTCCGGGATGGCCGGGAAACACTGGGTTCACCCAGCCCGTTCAACATCATTACCAAGGCCTTAACCTTGCGCAATTTTTCTATTGGAGACATCCAAGGCCTCTACAACCAACATACCAAAGCTACCGGCCAGGTTTTCGAAAAGGCAGCGGTAGAAAGCGTCCATGACTACACCGACGGGCAGCCCTGGCTGGTTAACGCCATCGCCCGGGAGATCATCATGGAAATTCTGGAAAACGATTTTACAAAAAAAATCACCGCCGCACACGTCGATCAGGCCGTCAAAAACATCCTGTTGCGGCGGGATACGCACATCGACAGCCTGCTGGAACGCCTAAAGGAGGAACGGGTGCGCAAAGTGATGGAGCCGGTGATTACGGGCGAAAAATACGCCATTAGTTTTACCGACGACGACACCCAATACTGCCTTGATCTGGGGCTGCTTAAAAATGAGGACAACGTGCTGAAACCCGCCAATAAAATGTATGCGGAAGTCATTATCAGAACGCTGAGCTACGACCTGCAGTACCACATGGAATCGCAGACTGCACTACGGCAAAAAGACAATCCCCGAGGGTTTGGAACAACTCGCCGGCTATATGGATACAGTAGGTGAAAGCACAGGATGGCTGGTCATCTTCGACCGAAGAAAAGGCGCTGCGTGGAAGGAGAAGATTTACTGGGAGACGGAAGAGGAGGATGGGAAGACGATTCATGTTGTGGGGGTGTGAACTTTTATGCTTTTATAAACTATTCCACCGGAAAAACAAAAGGCTCTTTCCCGGCAAATACGACGGGCAGTTGGATGATCTTTTCGATTTTATGGGCGAGCAGTTCCTGGTAGTATTTCTTATGCTCTATTTGTTGGGCGGCTTCTGTCAGGACCGAGTTAATCCTTTTTGAGAAAGCCTCTTCCGTTTCTTTCTTCTTTCTCCCTTCTATCCGTTTGATCTCGATTACAACGCCGTAGCGGGCCTTGTCGTGCGGCATCAGCATAATGTCATACCGCCCTTCGCCGCTTTCCCGGTTGGAGCGGATAAGGTAGTCGTCGCCGATGACGGCCAGCAGGCCCAGTACATAAGCCTGATAGGTTTTCTCCGGCTCGCCGCCGGCATCAAAATAGCTGAACGTATCGCCCATGATTTGCTTAAAGCCTTTTTCAAAAGCTTCCAGCCGGTTGTTGACCAAATGCCCGGCGGTTTCTTCGAGCAACAAACGCGCTACCCGGTGTTCTATTTCCCACCAGTCGATGACGATATCTTTAAAACCTTTTTATTTCATAATTGGGGATTTTCAATAGATACACGTCGTCTTTCACGTTTTCCGTTTGCGTCAAATAACCAGAACGACTATAGATGGGTAAGTTATTGTTGCGCGATCCCTTAGTGTCAAAATCGGCAAAAACAAAGCTGTCGACAATCCTTTTTTCGATGGTTTGGCCGGCGATTAGGCGCTGCAACGTATCATAAGTCCGGTTGAGGTCCGGTTCCACGATCCGCGATTTGATGAGCGAATCGGTCCCGGTATTGATCCAGTAGGCTTTGAAGCCTTCCTCGTGCCTCGAAATGTAATTGACGATGGACCAGGGGTTGTAAATCTGGCCGGTATTGCCAAATTTGTAGCCGTTGTACCACTTTTGCACCTCGGGGAAATGCCCTTCCAGGCCAAAATAGGCCAATGCTTCTTTTGTCTCTGTTTCGGTGAAACCAAACTTATCGGCAAAATAAAGGCTGGTGATGGTATAAACGCCGATGTTGTTCATTTCCGAAAAAATACTCTCCCTGGCTATGCGCATAATGCCGGTTATCAGCCCTTTGTGCAGGTAGGGATTTCCTTTGAACGCCGAGCCCATAAACACCTGCATGAATTTGATAACCTCATCGTAGTATTTTTCTTTGTACCCATCGATGATCGGCGTGTCGTATTCGTCGACGAGGATGATGGCTTCGGCGCCAAAATGAGTACTTAGGTATTCGCTTAAATTCAAAAGGCTGAATTCATAATCTTTCTGCACGCCCTTTTCCAGTATGATCTTTTCAATAAACTGCTTTTCGAAATCTTCTAATTTGTCTGATTTCAGAAGATATTTATGATCTTTATAAACCCTCGAAATGACATCTTTAATGTGTAGCAAACAAGCATCCCAATCACTTGCCCGGACGCTTTTTAGGGAAAGATTAATGACCGGGTATTTATTCTGGTGTGCCTGGCAAAAGCCTTCTTCCGCGCTGATCTTAAATTCCGCAAACAAGCCGGCGCTCTCTTTCTTGTTGATGTCAAAAAAGTGTTCGATCATCGACAGGTTCAGGGTTTTCCCGAACCGGCGGGGGCGGGGCATGAGCAGCACATGGTCGTCGTTTTCATGAAATTCCTTGATGAGCAGCGTCTTGTCTACGAAATAACCATTGTTTCCGACGATGTATTTAAAATCTGAATTGCCCTTTTGTATTTTTTTCCTTCCACTCATGGCGGGGCGGCTTTTTGTTGGCAAGTTAAACAAAAAGTAGGAATCAAACCCGGTTGTCTTCGGAGCGGCGATCCGCATTTTCCCTCTCCCGCCTCAGCGCAGCCACTTCCTCAGACAGCGCCCGCACACTCGCCAGCAAGGCTCTGTTTTGCTCCAGCAACGCTCTGTATCCGGTAGTATCCCGGCCGGGCTCTCCCCTGCTTTGGCTTTGCTTATTTGGCTTTGTGGTGTTGTGGTGTTAAGGTTTTGGTAGCGCCTCGGCTTTCTTTTTATACAGGAAGCTGCAATTTAAATGCCAGATTTGAGTCCTGATATTTGGCGCTTCTCACTAAATTCCCCTTCTGGCAACATCTTTCGGTTGGCCTGTTCCTGCCGGCGTTTTTTTGCCTGTTGATAGGTAACCATTGGATGGATCGCATTGCCAACGCCAACTACCAAACTGGCTTGATTGGCGATGAGTGCTGTGAGCATGCCAAAATGAAGGAAAAACACACCGCCGACGATAAAAACAGCCGGCCAGATGCTCGACCTCAAATTGGTTTTCATGTGCCCGCTGAACTGTTCTCCCAGGTTGAATAGTAACGGAAGCTGGCTCAGCGACTCATTCATCAGAACGATCTGCGCGGTATCGGTGGCAATGGTCGACGCTCCGCGCAGCGAAACAGAGACGTCCGCTTTCTTAAGCGCAATAGAATCGTTGATGCCATCGCCGATAAAGCAAACCGTTTTACCCTGTAGTTGCAAATGGGCGACCAGGCCTGCTTTGTCTTCGGGCAGTACTTCGGCAAAGTAATGATCGATGCCCAACTGCCCGGCAAGGTAGCGGGTAGGCTGTTCGTGGTCTCCGGAGATGATATAACAGGTTTTGTTGCTGGCTTGCAATTCCCGGATGACCTCTTGTGCTTCGGGGCGTATGGAAGGATGCAATTCAATAGTGCCCTCCAATTGCCCGTTGATGGCCACATGAATTAACGAGTAGCCGTTTTTGTGCGCTTCTTCGGTTAAGGATTGTGTCGCGGATGGAAGGCCGATACCCTCTCCCTTCATAAACCGGGCGCTGCCGACGAGGACTTTTTTATCGCCTATGGCCACTTTAATGCCGTAGCCTATTTCGTACTTAGCGTCGTCGATCTCAGGCAGGCTGAGCCGCCGCTCCTTTGCTTCCTCTAAAATGGCCAAAGCAACAGGATGGGTTTGCCGGTACTCTGCCGCTGCGGCGTAAGTCAGCAACTCATTTTCTGACAATCCATTTATGACATGGATTTTTTTGATATGGGGTTGGGGTAAGGTAAGCGTACCCGTTTTATCGAATATTACGGTATCTATCTTGCTCAACCGTTCCAGAGAGCGGCCGTCTTTAACCAGGATTCCTTCCTGGGAGGCGATGGTCAGGAAGTTGAGCACCATCATAGGAGAAACCAGCCTCAATATATAGCCAAAACTGGCGTTGGCAATGGCCGCCCCTCCGATTAACCCCAGAAAGGGAACGCTCAGAACACTAAGGGCCAGCATGGGCAGGGCCGACTGATCCGCGACTTCCTGCCCTTTTGAAGTCATGACTTCTTTGAAGTCGATCGTCCCCTGCAGGATTTGTCCGATCTGGGCCGCTACTGTATCGCGCCCTGCTTTTTCCACCCTGATATGAAGGCGCCCTTCCAGTACAATCGTAGCGGCGAAACAGGTATCCCCCGCCATTTTTTCTGCGGGTTGGGCCTCGCCGGTCAGGGCCTGTTGATCGATGAGCGCATATCCTTTTACAACCTGCCCGTCAATGGGTATCATTTCTCCGGCATTGATGCTCACGACGTTGCCTTTTTCCAGTCGTTCAAAGGGGATTTCAATTTCAACTTCATCGACGACGATCCAAACAAACTTGGGTTGTTCGCCGTATAAATTCAACAACTTACGGGTGGAGCGGTCTTCGGTTTTCAGGAGGAGCTTCTTGCTGGCCAGGTAAACCAGGGCGCCAAAAGAACCCAGGATGTAATGCCCCGTTGCCAGGATGCCGGTCATGGCGACGGCATCCATCGTATCCGCCGTCACTTTACGCTCTTTGGTTAAACTGTCATAACTCGCTTTGTAAATGAGCCGGGACGTCCAGAGCAACCCGGCAAATGCCAAGATCCGCGCCGGCGGAAACACCAGGCTCACCAGGGAAATACCTACTGTAGCCGCTGAAAAGGAAAGGTTCTTCTCAATTTCCTTTTCTTCTTCGCTTTGTTCCGTTTTGGCCAATTCCTGGATTTGCTGTACGCGCGAATCGTCAACAAATGGAGAGAGGATTTCTTTGACTTGCTGTTTTAAAGACAAGTCTTCGTCTTCAGCAGAAAGGGCCGGCGTCAGCTTTTCGGCTAATTGACGCGCCTTTTTTTCCTGCTTCTCCTTTTGTTCTTGCCCGAAAACGTATACACATCCCGCTATGATTATACCACTTATGATCATGTATTCTTCTTATAGCTCCTAACTAAAATAATCTTCCTTCCCTCCTCTTCTTCTGATGTCCAGGGTAACACAATGAAACCCACCCCCCAGCGGGCTGCCATGCCGCAGTTTAAGGGGCAATACATCAATTTTGTGCTTTTCCAGCAATTTGATCAATGCTTTTTGGTGCGCATCCACCACGGCTAAATTGGGGTTGATCATAAAAAGGTTCAGCCCCAGCCAGGCGGAGCACAAGGGGGGGAGGTCCGAGTAAGCGTATTCCTCCATTTCGGGAGCGTAAATGACATCCCACTTTTTCAAGGGTTCGGGGAGGTTATCTTCATTTACCCGTTCCGGGTTGACCAAAACGAGGCCCGGCCTCAATAGCGTGATGGTAGTGTCGATATGCATTCCGGTGTATAAGCCCGGACAGGCATGCACCCTGTATTCCCCTCTGAGGGTATTTCTCAGCCATTTCAAACCGGCTTCATTGCCGCTGGACGAGATCAGGTAAAACAGGTCTTTTCCGGCTTTGATCACATTGGCGGCGTCGAAAGCAGGGTCTGCTGTATTGAGGATGGCCTTTACCCGAGCGTCTGTATTGCAATCAATGGCCCTCAACCTCGGCCGGGGAGCGGCAATCCACCGGGATCCTCCTTCCAGGCATCTCAGTAAGAGATCGCGGTAAGCATAGGCTTCAAAATATCTCGAAGGGAAAATGTTAGCCGACTCAATGATCATATCGCCTACCGTCATCAGCACATCCCGGGGGCAGTAATTATAGAACTGCTCCGTTTCCCAAAAAGGGGAGGCTACCTTCCTTTGAGTATCGATCACTCCGGGGCGATGAACCGTTATGCCCATCTTCTCCATTTCCCCGGCAAAAATATCCAGGTCTTCCCTGGTTTCTTCAATGACGAAATCCGGAATGTCCGGTATTTCAATATCGTCGTGGATAGATTGATTCGTCTCTAAGGCGATATCCGTTTTCAGTACGTGGTCCTTTCTGGGAAACCTGGCGTTGTCTATGATACCTACGACCACTTCCTCCAGTGGGTCCCATTCGTTATGGGCATTGACCCGGATCGGGCTTTGCGCAGAACCATTTTCCTGCCTGGCGGAAATCGCATTTGGATTGTTGTGTAACATTTTCGTCTGTTTAATCAGCCGTTGCGAACAGTGCGCGCTTTTTCGCAATGCTATCCAGCTGATAAATGGTTTGTTCGATGTCTTCCTCTGTTGTTCTCGGGTTGATGGCGCACAACCTGATGACCCGCCGCCCATGGAGGGCCGTACTGCTCAACATGGCAAATCCGCTCTTGAGCATTTCATCCATGATGGCCTGGTTGAGTTGATTGATCTTTTCTTTGCTCCAACCGGGTTGGTGGAATTGAAACGTTACAATGCCCAGGCTCGCCGGCGAGACGACCACCCAGCCCGCGTATTTCCGTATCTCCTGCTCTGCCAATTCCGCCAGGCCAATACCTCGTTTGACCGCCAGCGCGAAATTGTTCAAGCCAAATGTTTTCAATGACATCCACAACTTGAATGCTCTGAAGCTGCGGGTAAGCTGAATGCCGTAATTGCTGTAGTTGATCTCCTCCTCGGATAGATCGACGTCCTTGAGGTATTCCGGCATCATGTAAAAGACATCGCTTAGCTGGCTTTGGTCCCGGACTAACAGGCAAGCGGTTTCGTGAGGCTGGAACCACCATTTATGCGGGTCGATAGCAATGGAATCGGCTTGCTCAATGCCCACGTACAACTCTTGCTGCCTTTCGTCCAGGATCCCGACACCGCCATAGGCGCCGTCAATATGCCACCATAGGTTTTCCGCTTCACAAATCTCTGCAATGCGCTTTAAGTCATCTACCGAGCCGGTGTTGGTTGTCCCTGCATTGGCAATAACGGCAACGGGCTGCTTGCCCTTTCCTTTATCCTCCTGGATCGCCCGGCTAAGTTGTTCCCCCTTCATTCTGAAGCGCTCATCGGTGTCGATTGTCCGCAACTCCATTCTCTCTTTACCCAGGATCCTTATCGCCCTTTCAATACAGGAGTGTGTCTGATCGGAACAGTAGGCCACGCCGACTTTTTCGGGTTGCTTTTTATGATGGACGGCCAAAACAAGCGCCATCAGATTAGCCATAGAGCCCCCGCTGACGAAAAGCCCGCCGGCGCTTTCCGGCAACTGAAAAAGATCCGTCAGCCATTTGATCACGACCAACTCTATTTGGGCGGCGGCCGGCGCTCCCAGCCAGTCTCCCGAAAAGATGTTCAACCCGACGGCTAAAAACTCCGCCAGTACGCTCATGTAGTTGTTCGGGCCGGGCACAAAAGCAAAAAACCGAGGGTGATCGAGGTGAGTGAGGTTAGGAACGACTTCTTTTTCTACGAAGTCAAGAAGCTCACCCGGATCCATCCCCTCTTTTGGTATAACTTCTCTGAATATGGCTTCCATCTCTTGTCTGGCTTTCAGGCTTCCTACCCTTTTAGTGCTCAGGTGCGCAAAATGATCGACGATGATATCTACCGCCCGGTAACCTAACCGGCGCATGGCTTCTTTCTCAATAGTTAACGCTGGGCCCATTTTTTTACATTAAACGCCGGATACCAGATTCTCAAGAGAAACGGCGGTTCCTAAAGGAGACGACCAGGTTTCGTAAGTTTTCGGTGTACGCCTAACCACCAACTGCCCGTTTAAGCCTTTTCGGTACTTGAAAACGAGCATATGTAAATGCGTCACGCCGTCCTGTTGCGCTCTTTGCTTCATAAGGCTAATGCTCGTCTTATCCTGTTTGAAAATATGAACAAACCGATCTACAAAATCATCATAAGCAATGGGCTGGCCGTCAAGGATAATTTCAACAGCGCATTCAGGCAAATATTTATTCACCAGATCATATAGCATAAAGGGTTCTTGCTCCGTACCCGGAGCCATAGTAACCATTTGGAAAACGCCGCCTTCTTTCAGGTATTTATCTACTTCGCGCAGGAAGGTTTTCACAAAGCTCAGGCCATAGATACCCGCTGCCGAATTGAAGTAGTAGGCCATGCCCGGAGGCGTTGGCTCAAAGGGCGGGTTGGAAATGATCAGGTCAAACTGCTCGCCTGCGACCGGAGCAAAAACCTCCTCCCTATTGCCGTCCCGGATTTCCAGGCTGCTTTCCACCCCATTCATGAGCGCATTGAAGCCGGTGAACACCTTAGCCCGGGGATTAATGTCCAAACCAATCCCTTGTTTCGCCCCCTGAAGGAGGCTGAAGATGCTCAATACGCCCGAGCCTAAACCTATCTCTAAAAACCGGCTGTTCCTTACATCTCCTGAGTCGAGGTAATCCATAAAGAAGATTTGTTCGGGCTGAAGTGGGATCACCTGGTCTTGTCCTTTATATTCAAAGGCATCGGTAACGACGGGCAGGCAAAAACCGTTGTCGGGCCGGTAAGCTTGAATCAGCCCCAGCAATTCTTTTTTATCCGCGACGGGTATGCTTTTGGTAATGGCAAATTCCTCCTTATTGAATTCCCGTTGTTCTACAAAAAACAGGGTTTGCATGGGGGATGATGCATGGCTTTTCAAATGGCGGCCATTGCCTGTTTGCGACAGTAAGCCTGAAGCCCTGGGTAACTGTATTTTTTTCCTTTGAATGATATAATCACCCACGACCAGAGCCGCCATGTTGCTGCGCAAAAAAGTACTCAGCGCATCCTGTGGAGAACATACGATAGGTTCCTGAATATTAAAAGAAGTATTGGTCAGGATAGGCACCCCCGTTAGTTTTTCAAACGCTGTAAGCAATTGGTGAAACCCGGGAGACAGCTCCTTATCCACGATCTGGACTCTGGCGGTATCGTCATAATGGACCACGCTGGGGATCAGGCCCCTTTTGTCGAGTTTGACCTGCGCCGTTGCCAGCATATACAGGTAAGGAGAGTTTTGCTGATTGATCCACTTATCTTCCAGTTCAAACCATTCCTGAGCTTTTTCTTTTAGAATGACGGGCGCCAGGGGCCGGAAAATTTCCCGCAGCTTTACCTGTTCGTTGATGTTTTTTAAGGTGTAAGCATCCCGGGCATCGGCAATAATACTCCGGTGCCCCAGGGCCCGGGGCCCGTATTCCATACCGCCTTGAAACCAGGCAATGATCCCGCCGTCCGCTATTATCCTGGCGGTGTCTGCGTAGATATTGTCACTCCTGGTGAAATCAACGGCCGGGTTTGCCGCCAGGGCTTCTTGATAGTCCTCGTCTCCGAATGCCACCTGTGTATATGGCGAAAGCGTTTTACGACGGGGCGTGAAAGAAGGGATGATCTGATGAGCGATGAGTAGTGCCGCGCCCAGCGCTGTGCCTCCGTCGTTGGCAGCAGGTTGGATAAACACTTGTTCAAACAAACCGGATTCCAAGATCTTCTGGTTGGCCACGCAATTCAAAGCTACCCCACCGGAGATACATAGCTTACTCCTGCCGGTCAGTTGCCTGGCCTTTTCCGCCAGTTTCAAAAGTGCTTTTTCCGTAAAATCCTGAAGGGTGGCCGCTAAGTCGAAATAAATTAAGGTGTTATAATTCAAGTCCGTAATAACCTGGTTGGATTTTGAAATGCCCAGCGCCTTTTCCAGCGCCTTGTGGCTGCTGCTCCTGAATTGAAGCACCTCATCGTTGAGTTCAAAGCCGCCTTCCGTGAGTTTGGCAATTTTATGGAACCGTTCCTCCAGTATCCACCTTCCGCCAAAGGCGCTCATGCCCATTACCTTGCCGGAATCGTAACGGGTGAAGCCAATGAATTCTGACATCTTTTCCCATAAAAACCCAAGGGAATGGGGGTAATCAACCCGGTGAACCAGTCGTTGCTCCCTGCCGGTACAATCGTAAACAGAAATGGATTCAAACTCGCCGATGCCATCCACCACCAGGCTCGCCGCATCAGAAAAACCAGAGACGTAATAACTGCTGGCGGAATGACAATCATGGTGGTTGAGAAAGTGAAATTGCCCGTTAAAGCCCAGGCACCTCAGTTTTTTTTCTATGTTCAACACGCTGTTATAAAACAGAGCCTCCCCTTCTACCGTACCGAAGTCATTTTTTTCAATATCATACGGGTGATGGTGTTTCGTATTTAATGCTTTTCGCTTTTCCGGGTTCATAGAAGTCGCTGCATGCGCTACGTCTTCCATACCAATGCCGGCTTGCGCGAACGTCCATTCTAATGATTTCAAAGGCAATACGTCCGCGTTGTCGGCCAGCGCGGGTTTCGCCCTTTTCTTGCGGTTAAAGCGCTCCTCTTCCACGAAGGACAGGAGGCGCCATTCCTCTCCGTTCACCTGAATAAGAGCGACGGAGGATTCGTGATAGGCACAGTTGATACCCAGTATATACATAACGGAAGTGTTGTGTTCTTTATAACTCTTTCGACAAATTGTAGGAGACTCCCAACACCCAGAAGAACTGCAGGGGATTGTCGGCCAGTTCAGCCGCCCGGGATTCCTGTTTGTTGCTGCGCAGGGCGAAATCCAGCCCGACGCCAAAGCCTTTAATGGCCGTGCTGAAATTGTTGGACCATACCCAATTCGAAAGTTCGTTGAAGTCTTTGTAACTGGTGAATGCTGAGAAATTGGACTTCCAGGCGATCCCTTTAGCCAGCGCCTGTTCGTAATCGACGACCAGCTTGGCGCCCAGCGAACCTTCAAAATTGAAATCCCCGGGAGAAGACAAAGTTGTAATTCAGGGAGTGCAGCACGGCGCTGAAATTCGGCGTCGGCGTCCAGTACCAATCCCAGGCTGCCAATGTCCAGATAACCGGGATTATTGAAGCGGTAGTTCAGCAGCGACGTCCGGTACTCGGTCATGGAAGAAAGCGCCAGCGTTCTGGAGAGCCGCCAGCCGAAGATCGAACGAGCGTTCAGGACGTCGGAGGTAGGCTTGAAGCTGTCATCATCATCGGGCACATCCTTGTCGTCGAATTTGAGCCAGCCCAGGTTGATGGATGCGGCATTTTTCCAGAAATACCGCTTTTGGTCCAGCCGGGCAAACAAGTTAGCCGCTGCGGCAATGGTGGCGGAGCTGAGGTTGGTAAGCTGCCTGGACAGCCAGTCATTGTAGTTGGCAAAGTTGAATCCTAAAGTGGTGGTGGTACTTGCCGCGCCAGCGGGGATAAGGGGTGACTTTATCCTTCAGCTTTTACTTACTTCCTTCTCCAGCGATTTGGTATGGGCGGTAAGGTACTTCAACTGGGCACTCACGGTGTCCAAAGTTTGGGATTTAGATACCAGCAATGCTTTTTGCTCCTCCAGGGTGGGAGGCAGTGTGTCCACTTGTGCTTTTACACACTTGGAACAGCAAATAATGAAAGCAAGAAAGAGTAGGCGTTTCATTTTGTTCAGGCTTTTGTGTTATCCTTGAAGTGGTTGATTGCGGATTAGCTTGGTAGGAGGAACGAGATCAACGGCTTTGGATCTCAATTTCCACTCCCCGCTTTCCCTCCGGCGGGGCCTTTTTTTCCAGAAAAGTGACGGATAGCCGTTTGGGCACCACGCCATTCTGTTCCAGGACTTCCTGAATTACCGGTTTCGGTTTGCGGCCGCCTGCCGGTTGGCGGCTTTCCCGCCGGTTTGATCCGCATGGTACTGTAAATGCGGGCTTTGGCGTTGGGATAGTTCAGCAGCAACAGGGCGATGTTTTCGATCTGTGCCTGGGCTTCCTCCGCTATTTCGGCCTCGCCTTCGTCGAACTGCACGGCTTCGAGGGTAAACGTTTTGGGAAATTTCGAATCGGGATCGCTCATGTAGTCCGCCATGGAAGCTTCGGTAGTCCCGGGCGCGAAATCCAGGTCGGCGGCAGTGGGGCCTGCTGTTTCGACGGAGCTGGTATCCGATGCCGTTTCTTCACCGGCGCCGGCGGCGATATCTTCCGTTGGGATTGGGTTCTGTTCGGCCTCTGTAGCTTCAGAGGCGGCGGCTTCTGTTGTTGTTTCCGCACCGGCGCCGTCCGTATTTGCAGCGCTGAAATAGCCGCCCTTATAGAGCCAGGCTGAAGCTGCGCTTACCACGATTAAAAAGAATACGAGCCACAACCACCGGAAACGGCGTTTCTTTTTTTTTTCTCCGCAGGGCGGCAGCGGCAAATTTCCGGTCTTTTTTGCCTTGCTCCAGTTGTTGCTGCAAGGAAGAAATGGTGCTTTTCAGTTCCTCGTTGGTTTGTTTCAGGGTGCTTACCGAAGCCATAGCCTGGTTGTGCGCCGCTTGAAACCCTGCTTCCTGCTCCTTCAGCTCCTTGACGGAAGCCTTGCCTTCTTCGTACAATTGCTGGAAATACCGCTGGGACTTGACGGGGTCAAAAGTCAGCAAAGTACCCCCCTGGCTGAAATGCTGAGTGAAAATTTTCCCCAGGGCATAGGTAGCCGCGCCACCGCTTACAGCGACTGCTCCTCCCCCCAACAAGCTGCCCAGCCCGGGAATGAGCTTTACTGCGCCTACTGTACCGATATTGCCCACCAATGACCCGATAATGGATTGGGCCAGCTGCTTTTTAAACGGCACATCGTAAAGCCCGGCCAGGTCGCGGAGCATCCACAACTGAATGGCGAGAATACCCGCAGCATCGACAGCCGGAAACGGTATGAACCCGACGCCGGCGGCCAGCAAAGTCCGGAACCGGACTATCCTGTTCGCCTTTCTTTTTTGCTCGATGTGAGCTTCCAATGAAGACATGATCTATTGGTTTCGGTTTGGCAACTACACAGGTTTTATGGCATTTGGGTGTTAACCGCGATACCGGACTTCCAGAACAATTACATTGTTTTCATTTTCTTTTTCGGGGCTGAAACAATACGATGAAGATGGCCGAAATAAGGGGCGTAATGAGGATCGAGACAATCAGGACGCCATAAAACCCCAACCTCGTCCGCCTGCCCCCATAGGCGACGAGCCAGCAAAAGGACAGGTAAACAATGAATGCTACCAGGCGGAATTCCATATTTCAAAGTATTGATGGTTATCGAAACGGGCCGCCTATTACCTGCCGCCCACCAGCTTATCCTGCAGTTCCTTCAATGCCTTCCTATCGCCGGTGACCGCCAGCCGGGCCTGCCTTGGCCAGCTGTCCGGGTTAGCCAGGTTGAAGTTGCCCTCGGCATTATCCAGTATCGCTTTGAGGTTTTCGGGTTTGGCGCTTGCCAGGTGCATCAGGTCGGTAATACCTGCCGCTTTAAGCGCCGCTTCCACCTTGGGGCCGATGCCTTCAACGATTTGCAGGTCGCCCACATCGATCTTGGGCTGCTGCATGGCGGCCACCTCCTTGCTGAGCGCAATTATTTCGGCGTAAAGCGCTTTATTCTGCTCCAGCAGATCCCGGTAGCTGGGCGGCTCCGGCGAGCTTTCTTCCGGTTCCTTTTTTCCGGTTGCCCTGGTTTTCATTTCGGCCACTACCTGTTTGCCCTTCTCAAATTCCCGCTCGAAAAATTCACGGGATTTCACGGGGTCAAAATCCAGCAGGGTGCCGCCCTGGCTGAAGTGCTGTGTAAACACCCCGCCCAGCGCATAAGTCGAAGCCGCGCCGATAGCGGCGGCGGAAGCCCCGCCAAAAAAAGTACCCAGGCCCGGGATGAATTTGAACAAACCCACGGCCGCTGCATCGCCCACCAGGGCAGTGATCAAAGACTTTACTCTTTGTTCCTTGAAATCTACCTCAAAGACCTTAGCGATATCCCTTATCATAAGGACTTGTATGCCCAGCAGTGCCGCTGCATCTACGATCGGGAACGGTATTAAGCCGGCGCCGGCGGCGTACAGGGTTCTGCGCCGGGTAATTTTTTGGGCTTCCTGTTGCCGTTCTTCGGTGTTTTGTTGAGTAGTATCTGCCATTGTTGTTTATTTAAAGAGCAGTTAAGCGCCTTTCATAGCGGCAATCTGTTCCTTCAGTTCCTCGATCGCCTCCATCAATTCCTTGTTGGCTTTGATCAACTCTTCCCGTTCTGCTTCCTCCTGTTGCTTCTTCTTGCCGGCAAACAGGTTGCCGAACATGCCTTTCTTCTCCTTTTTTACTTCTTCTTCCACTTCGGTGACATCGGAGACGAACATCCGCCCAACCTCAAATTCTTTCTCGAAGAACTCCCGGGACTTGACCGGGTCAAAGTCCAGCAGCGTGCCACCCTGGTCGAAGTGCTGCGTGAATACTTTGCCCAGGGCGTAAGCGGCGGCAGCAGTACTGTGGCGGAGGTGGTCAGGTACCACCCAGTATGGTACCCATACCGGGAATAGCTTTCATCACCCCGGCGGCGCTGATGGAACCGATCAGAGAACCGATGATGGATTTCACCAGGTTCTCCTTGAACTCTACGTGGTAAGCATTGGCAATAGAGCGGATCATATTCAATTGAATGCCCAGTAAGATGGCGGCGTCGATCGCCGGAAAGGAAATCAACTGGCGCCGGCGGCAAACAGGGTATTGCGGACCGTGATGCGGTCGGCTGCTCTTTTGAGTTCCTCCGTCGACTTCAGGACAGTTTCCGGTTTTTGTTTTTCTTCTTTCATTTCAAATGAAAATTTTATTGGTGATATGGATGTATAAATGTTGTATTGCTATATGGTTATATTGTTGGCGTGGCTCGGGGCGGCCCGCCATCTGCTTGTCGGCTGCAGAATGTGCGATTTTTGACGTTTGATTTTGGATATCCTGGTCCGCCGCCCACCGTCCGCCGTCCGCCGTCCGCCGTCCACCGTCCGCCGTCTGCCGTCCACCGTCCGCCCTAATTCCCCCCCAGAATCACCGGCAGCTCCCCGGTATCTGTGCCGATGATAACCACTTTGGCATTGGGAGAAGTAGCGATGTTCTGCGTAGCCTCGATGCCTCTCCATTGAAGGATATCGATGCCCGAGGTATCGCGGAACAGCCTGATCCCCCTGGCCTCTATGAGTTTGCGCTCTTCCTCTTTCAATTCTTTTTCGATAATGAAATCATAGCCGAGCATCTCCTGCTCCTGGACCAACTTGTTCGAAATGGCCCTTTCGACAACTTCATCCAAAACAATATTCCTCACAACGACATCAATAGTCGTGATAGGATAATGATCATCCACCTGGTGGCGTACACGCGCCAGCATGTCGCGCTGAATGTCCGCCCGGCTCGTGGTGTACAAAGCGTCGATCCGGTAGCGGCTGATCACGTCCCTGGTTGCTGCGGTAACGTGCGGAACGATCACTTTTTCGGAATAATCCTGGCCGATATTTTTATGGATCAACCCCAGGGAATCGATCTCGGGGCGATAACGGTAAGACAATTCCGCCTGAACCTGAAGGCCATCCTCTGTGAGGGCGTCAATAGTGTCTTGCCCGGTAATAATACGGGTATCATAGATGTACATCTGGTTCCAGGGAAAAATGAAGGCCAGGCCTTCATCCCAGTGTTTACCCGTTACGGTACCTTCGGTAAAAGGTTTGAACAATACCCCTTTATGCCCCGCCGGAATATAGATGACAATGAATCCGATAAAAACGGCGGCCACCATCAGAAACACCATGACGATGATCAACACTTCCAGCAGATACGGCCGCCGGATGATCTCCTCTTCCTCCTTTTTTTGCGTCTGGCTCATGGCTATTTCTAACTCCTTGAAAATTGGCACAACCTGCTTTACAAAGCAATGGGATATGGCCCGCAAGGGGTTGCACGCGTGTTACAAATATTTGTCCAGGTGTTACAGCGTCGCCTTTACCCTTAAAAAATCTGGCATTTCCTGGAAAAGCAGCTTTCAATAGCTTTCCGTTTTGTTTAACTTCAGCAAGCTTTCAATTTCTTCTTTGGTCAATTCCCGCATCTTGCCGTTGGCCATTTCCAGCAGCCGGTCGGGCACTGTCCAGTAGTACCGGTCGTGAGAAACGACGATCACCGTCTTGTTGCGCGCCCTCAGCTCCCGGATGATCTCGAAATAGTATTTGTCTCTGAACTCCGGGTCGAGGTCGGCGGCCACCTCATCGAAGATGTAAATGGGTTTGTCTTCGATAATGCAGGTGGTCAGGGCCAGCCGTTTCTTTTGCCCGGTGGAGAGCCTCAGGTTGGTGAAGCCTCCTTCCCGGTAGGTGGTTTTATCGGCAGACAGCTCCATATTTTTCAGCACCTCGTTGATGGCCGCCGGATCGGTGTTCTTAATGCCATAAAGCTTGTCGAACAAATGGAAATCCGTGAAAATGGTGGTGAACAGATTCCGGTACTGCTGGTAGTTGGCCGGCGTAACGGTGGTGTCCGGCCGGCCGGCTTCATCCACATCAACCAGGATCTGGCCAGCTTGGGGCTGGTACAGGCCAGTCATCAGTTTGAGAAAGGTGGATTTGCCGGAGCCGTTGCCGCCCGTGATGAAGATCAGTTCGCCTTTTTTGATGGTGAGGTCGATTGGCCCCACCTCAAAGATATAGTCTCGCCCTTTTACGGGAGGGTAGGCAAAACTCAGGTTATGGAACCGGATATTGTCAGAAAGGGAAGCTCCTCAAAGGCTTCCGGATGGTTCTGCGCTTCTATGGTCATTTCGTTTTGTCGCAGCACTTCTTCCAGTTCTGCTTCCAGCTCCAGTATATTTCGGGCTGAGCTATTGGCGTTAGCCAGTTGCTGGTTGCCGTTCAAAACGATCTCAAAGTACTGATAAACAGGATGGCGGCGGTTATTTTGATGATATTGGTGGCGTACTCTTCGTGAAACTGGGGAAAACGAATATGACACTGCCCAGTAAAATGAAGAAAAATACTGGGAAAAGATAGAGAGCCGGATATAAGCCTGGACCAAGCCCGTCTTATAATCTTTCATTTCTTCATTAACCACGGCAAAATCCTGTAAAACGCTTTCATTCTTACTCCGGTTGATCTTGATCTCTTTAAAACCGTCCAGGATATGCCCCAGCTTCTCATAGAACCGGGTCTCATATTCGGAGAGTTTCAGCCACATGGCTCGAAAAACCTTCCGGCGGCTACTGTAAACCAGAAAGCAAACAGACAACATGATGGTGACCAGAACAAAGTACCGGATGGAAATGGTGCTGATGTAAAGCGTCGTAAAACGATCAAAATAACCGCCTGAATACCGTTATCACACTCGCGGTGAAGTTGGACACCTTAACGGTATCCTGCCAGCCGGGCGTAGAAGGGGAAGTTCCCTGGCTTCCAGCGTTGCCAGTTCGGCGTGCCGGATCTTGTCGGCCAACCTGTATCGGATTTTATTGAGAATGGCTTCCACGAGCACCGCCGAACGCATCGCCACATATCGCTTCCCCAGGATATAGATCATCAGGCTGATGAGAAACAGCAGAAAAACCCGGTGGCTCACCTGGTCATTCGTCACGTATTCCGCGCCCGTATTGATGAAACTGATCAGGGCGGCGTTGGCCATACCAGTAATAAGGGTAAAAACAGCCAAAGGGGCCACATTTTCTTTCAGGTCTTTTCTCAACAATTCCACTAATTCCATAGGATGGCTTTTTTACTTCCCCTCTTCCTTTTGCTCAAGGGGAGCGTTGGCATGAAAAAGCTGTTCTGGGCGCGATTCCTTTTTGTACCCATTGCCCGGTTTTAGGTCTTAGGCTGTAGGTTTTAGGGGCAACCCAGGCCTAATCGGGCACTCAACAGGCACCTAACGCCTAAAACCCAACGCCTAAATCCTACTGATACCGGAGAGGGCACAATTTAGCATCGCGCCCGCTGTTCTACTGGCCGGTCAACCCAACGCCCATGCTCAAATATCCTGACGGTGGAGAGGCCTAAACCATACAGCATCTCCATAACATGCTGAAAACCCGCTGCGACATCTTCCGGCCGATGGGCGTCCGAAGCCAGGTGCATGGGGATGCCCAATGCTTTGGCGAGCGAGATCACCCACCGGCTGGGGTAAGGTTCTTCAGCGCCGTGTTTGTAATACGCCTGAGTATTCACCTCCATGATCAGGCCTGCACTGGCTATAGCCTCCAGTGTTTTTACGACCTCTTCTTTGTACCAGGGCGCCTGCTCCGAAAAGTAGCGGCCGGTCGGGTTCATTTTTTTGATCAGGTCCAGGTGGGCCACTATATCCGGCGGGTGAAGTTGCACCATCTCCCGCACCAGGTTGTAGTATCGTTGAACACAAGCCCGTATATCATTGTGAAAAATCTCTTCCAGCCCTCTGGCAAAGCCTCGTTCCGACCCGGCGAAATACCAGGGGCGCCCTTTTTTATAATAACCCACAAAATGAACCGCCCCAATGGTGTAATCCAGCCCGGCATTCCGGATGTGTTCGCTATCGACGCTTACCACTCCCGGCACATAGTCCACCTCCAGGCTTTTATAGATCTGTATCCGGCCCGAATACACCTTTTTCAAACGTTCGATCTCCGCCAGGTAATCAGACAGCTGCTGAGGAGACATGAAAACATGCGGGCGGGAAGGGTCAAACAGGATGGGGGCGTGGTCGGAAAAGCCAAAGGCAACCAGCTTTTGGGCTATGGCTTCCCGGAGGTAAGCTCCGGGCGCCTCCAGGCCGTCGCTGAAAGTGGTATGGGTGTGATAGTTGGCTGGTTGCATATTGTTTGTTGTCGGTTGTTTGTTGTCGGTTGGCAGCCTGCGAAATCGCTCAGGAGGTTGTCAATGCCAGCCGAAAGCCGAGATAGGGATAACCCCTCCCGGGCCGGTCGTGATGGCGGTAGGCCACCCGGCACCGCTCCGGCCCGTAATTCCAGCAGCCGCCGCGGAAGATTCGGTAGGTTCCCGTTTCCGGCCCGCGGGGTTGCTGGCTACGCCGCTTTCATGGCATGCTGCATAGTAGCTGTCGCCGAACCAATCCAGGCACCATTCGTATACATTGCCGCTCATGTCGAAGATTCCCAGCTCGTTGGGCTTTTTAAGCCCACTACTTTGGTTTCTCCGCCGCTGTTTTCCTTGTACCATCCTACTTCCTCCATTTCATTGCCGCCGGCGTATTGATACCCCTGGTTCTTCCATAGCCCTGGCGGCGTATTCCACTCGGCTTCGCTGGGCAGGCGGTAGGTATGGCCCGTCAGCCGATTCAATTGATCTATAAAGTACCAGTGCATCTTCCGGGATACGTTTTCCACCGGGCGTTCGCCGCCTTTGAAAGCGGAAGGGTTGTTATCCTACCATTACCCATTCCCATATACCTGAGTAACGGATACTGGTAGATATGGAAGCTTTCGAGCACCACCTGATGGGTAGGTTGTTCTCTATCGAGGGCTTCTTCGCTGTCATCGTCGCCCATCCGGAAGGCACCCCCTTCCACAAGGATCATGTCGAAGGAAAGAGCATAAGGGAGGGGTTGGCGGTACAGAACGTCTTGCATCCGGGTGTTGTTTTTTGCTTGTTATTTGTAGTCAGGGGCGGCGTGGAGCCGAAAGCCCGTATTAAAATTGCGGTATCGGGGGTCGTAACTGGAGCGGTTGGCCACGCGGCAGTTGCGTGCCGAACGATACCAGCCGCCGCCGCGCAGTACGCGGGAATGGCCCCGCTCCGGGCCGGCCGGATTTTTTACCGGATCCCTTCCTGCCCGATTCTGGTAGGCCTGTTCATCGTACCAGTCCGAACACCATTCCCATACGTGGCCGCTCATGTCGTACAGGCCCAATTGGTTGGGTTGGAGCGCCCCCACAGGTTTGGTGCGGTACTCCTGCTGCGGGCTGCCCTCGAATTTGCCAAGGAACCAGCCCACCTCCTCCAACCTGTCGCTGCCGGCATAGAGGAATTCCGGCAGAGCACATCCTTCCTGGCCCTTTTTTCCAGCCTTATGGCCTCCCATGGCTGCGTACTCCCACTGCGCTTCAGCAGGCAGGTTGTACGATCGGCCCGTTTTCCAGCTCAGCCAACGGCAGTAGGCGGCTGCGTCCTGCCAGCTGATATGGATCACCGGATGGCGGGCGAAGGTATTGTCCATCGGCCGTCCGTAGGCGTCGTGCCGCCAGTTGCAGCCTATTTTGCAATAATAGTCCAGGGAATCGCCCCGCCAGAAAGCGGCTACCGACCAGCCCTCCTTTTCTACCTCGGTGACGTAGCCGGTTTCGTAAACAAAACGGGCGTATTCTTCTACGGTTACCGGGTATTTCCCCATGTGGAAATCGGAAAGCTGAACCCGATGCTGCGGTTTTTCATCGTTGTTTGGCGCCTCTTCGCCGCTGCCCATCCAGAATTTGCCGCCCTTCACCATCACCATTTCCGGTTCCCGGAAGGGGGCGTCGCCCAGGTTGAATGCCGGATCGCCGTTTTGGGACAGGGTAATATCAGGATAGGCGTGTTTAAAACCCGTTTTCTCCAATTGCGCCAGCTCTTCACGGGAAAGCAAAATATGCTTCAACGTTGGAGGGAACATGCAACCGGCCAAAGACAAACCGGGGTTGCCCGCCAGATCCATAATCCTCAGTTGAGTAAAACGGCTCAGGTCGAACGCACCGCTCAGAGCATTATGAGCCAGGTTCAGGCATTGGGCCTTTTCCGGCGCCGGAAGAGCGTTGAGGGCAGGCTGCAGCGGCAGGCCCGGCTTTTTCAGGCGCATCCTTACGGTTTCGGCCTGCTCCAGGCGGCGGAGGTAGCCGGCATGGTCCGCCAGGCTCACCTGCGCTTGTTCATTGAAATAGTCCGCCCATCCATAGGGCTCAGGCTTTGTTTTTTTCCGTGCGTAATACTCTTTTGCGTAGAGTTCGTAGCTGTCCATAAGCAGGGTGGCTTGCTGTTCGGGCTGGCTGGCTGGCTGTTGGGCCATTCCAGGGCGGATTGCGGTATGCATTGTGTTCTCTGTTTTTCAAATACGCCAATATTGGCACAAAGTAAAGCCCCGGTTCTCAAAGTGGTTTTCACCCTTGTTTCAGGAATTTGCCTCCGTGTTACCTGATGGTTTTTTTGAGGCAGATCATGAAAGCCTGGCCTCTTTCCTCTATACCAGGCAAACTACCCGAAAACCCGCCGCATCCCCCCGGTCGTCCGGCGCGCTGCGCCGGCGGTTGGCGATCCGGCCGGCGGCGGCGTCACGCCCCCATCCACCTCCGCGAAACATGCGGTTGGCGCCCTGCTCCGGGCCGGCGGGATCTGTCACTAACCCGGCCTCTTTACACTGCCGGTAGTAATCCGGGGCGTGCCGGTCATAGCACCATTCCCAGACGTTGCCGCTCATGTCGTA
>JACJXZ010000007.1 GCA_020636375.1 Lewinellaceae bacterium
AATTCCTTGATATTGCCGTTGGGCTCGTACGCTTCGAACTTCATGGCGAACAAGGGGCGGCGCTGTGTGACTACTATGTCGAATTCTTGAGCAGGCGATTCGATTACCAGCTCGTCCAGGATGAGGTAGGTGCCTTCTAGCTGGGACAGCAGGTTGGCGCCCAGGATATACATCCTGGTGCCGTCGCACAACTGCACCAGGTACATCGTCACCGGGTATTCCAAATTCGCCGGGTCAATGTTGCACATTTCATTCTGAATCTCTGCCACCGACTCATATTGCTCCTCTATCTCCGTTTCGGTACACTCCAACTCCGGCAAGTCACATTCATCCGAAGGCGGGCCGCCGTCGTGTATGCCTTTTGGCATAACCATGCTGCCCCGGTTGTCGATAAACTCCTCAAGCGCCACCGATTCGCCTTCCCCTTCTGTTTCGCCTTCCAGAAACAGGCTTTGCTGGCCGTTGCTGACGTGTACCCGCTTGGAGCGCTGATAGATAGCTGGAATATTCTTCAATTCCTGCCCGAAGGCCCAGTAGTAGCTGCTGTCGGGAAAATGGGTTTTGTACAACACCGCCGGCAGGGCCAGGTTGTCCAAAGCTTGGTTGGCGATTTCCTGCTCCAGCAAACCTTTCACCGTTTCCACATCCTGGCCTTCGCCGCTTGGGGATTCCGGCAGGCCGCTGCACAGGACAGGAGGGCGGTGTTTTACCGAGAACGGGTGAGCCACCTGGTTGGCCACATCTCTGCCTTCATAAGCAATTTCAAAGTTCAAGTCTGTGCCGGTTACAACAATGGAAACATCGTAGTACGGCCTTTTAACGCCTTGGTTGACTAAATCGGCGGTAAAGGAAATGCTCTCATGCCGCCAGCCGTTTTGAGCCATCCAATTCCCTAAATCAGTAACGAATTGATTTCTGGAGCTTCCATCATGGAAGTAATAGGGGTAGTTGAGGGGGATCAGTTGGCCGTTAGCCCGTACCCCCCAAAGGTAATCCGGCGACTGAAAACCATGATACCCCTCAAACGCTCCTACTATAAAACGGGCCGAGTAATCCGACAACACCTCGTAACAATCTCCGTTGGCGCAGGGGTCCAGGCCGTTGATGGCTACTTCTTCCCCTTCCGTGCATATTATTTCCAGCAGTTCTTCCAGGGCCACAGTTTGTTCAATTTGCACGGTATCGCCGTGAAGGCCGAAGGCGGTGCCGCATTCGTCGAATTGCAGCTCGTCGTATACGATGTCGTTCATGTCGGTTACCCAGCCCCTTATGTTGTACTTAAATTTCACCTTGTCCAAAGCGCTGAAAGCGTCCAGGCTGCCGTAGTATTTGGCTTTTACCTGGTCTTTGATGTTGTAGGACCGGCCGAGGATGAAGCCGTCGGAGATATAATTTCCGGAGCCGGGCCCGGCGAAGATAAAGTAGCCGGTTTCGCGGCCAAAGCGGTCATACTTGCGAACAGTGCGCATGTCAATGCTTTGTGGGCCGAGGTGGGTCCGGTCTTCAAACGTCAGCCAGTCTGCCAGGTTGTAGATAAAGTCGTAACTGTCAAACCCCAAAGGGTGAGTTTCGTATTGGCCATCTAACCTGCCGTATGTCTCATAGGTAAATTTTGTGTTAACGAAGTTCGTGCCAGTGCCATCCAGCACTTTGGCGTCCGACCACATCATTTTGCCGATGTTGATTGGCTCACCAGTGCCTTCTCCATATCCGTATTCCAGGATTTTCGACCCGGGCGAGCCATGAGAGGGAGGGATAGCCATAGGGTCCCAGTTGCCGATGTCGTTGAACCGGACCAGTTTTTCCCGGTTGTAATCATCGTAGGTATAATCCAGCCGGTTGCCGTTGGCGTCCAGGGAGTATTTGAGCAGTTTGTTGTCCGGGTAGTAGCGGAAAACCTGCATGCCTTTTCCGGGTATTGTTTTGCTTTCTACCCTGTGCCCCAAATCATAGGTATACAGGTATTGCCCCCCTCCGGGGTTGGTGATGCTGGCCAGGTCGCCCTGGGCATCATAGCTGAAAACCGTTTCCCCGCCCAGGGCGTCGCGGAATTTCCCCTGCCGGCCAAGGAAATCGGTAAGCACGTCTGAGGCGTTGCCTTTTTCGTCAATAGTAGTGGTTTTGTAATAATTGTTTTCGCTGCTGTATTTATTCTGCACTTTATACCCATCCGGAAAAGTGGTAATCAATACCCGGCCTAAAGGAGACGGCTCATTTATATATTTGACATAAGAGCCAACCAGGTAGGTTTCCCGGGCGATACGGCCTGCGTTGTCATAAAAGATTTCCTGCTTAGGCACGCCATTGTGCGACTGTTTGACCAGCCGGCCCAGGCCGTCAAATTCTTCTTCGATGGTTTGGGTTGGAGTATCGTCCGTATAAGCAGTGGTGTTGGTTATCCGGTTGGGGGCGCCGTATTGGTAAACATAGCTGGAAGACACGTTGCCCTCTCTGGCTAATACGGTTTTCAGGCGTTGAAACCCATCGTAACTGTAATTGATGGTTTGCCCGTCAATATCGGTAAAGCTTTCCATTAGCCTGGTATCGCTGTAATAACCCCAGGTTTGCCTCCAGTCTTTATATGTTTTACTGGACAACAGCCCATTAGCCCAGGAATAGTATTCGGGTTCCGGCAAAGCCGTATGGCTTACTATCTCAGGGAAAGCATCGCTGTCGTATTGGGTGATTTCAGTGCGCAATTCCCAGGCGCCCTCCCAGGCATAATACCGTTTAGGCAGGCACCTGCCGTTGTCGGGGGCATATTCTGCCTTTGCCCCGCTTGCCGGGTTGCCATTGATCAGCTCTTTGGTTTCGACGGGGATGCCGACCATGTATTTGCCCATCATGCACCCGGAATGGGCAGCCTGAGGAGCGTACACAAATTCAGTCCGGTGAGTTTTGCCGTCGCTATTAACAAATTCAATGGCAACCGGCGCAGTAGGGGTTCCATTTCCATCGTAGAAAAAAGCAGAGTTTTTTACCGCTCCGTCGAGCGTTTCGGAAGCTGATTTAAGGGCGAACCATTCAGATATGTGCTTATATTGGACGGCAATATACCCCACCTGAGAGGGCGCAGTAATGACATTATACATCAGCCCCCCTACTTTCAAGCCCTTTGATTCAGAATAGGGGGATGGCCTTGCTTCGTACTCGTTCTCGACGCTTTTGAGCAGGTTGTTGCTGGAATCGAATATGTTTTGGGCCTTTAACTTCCCCTTTCGCCACTCCCGGCTGCTGATTGGAGGCGGGAAGGGAAAAATGCTGATCCGTTCGTCCGGATAGTCTAAGCCCGAGGTGAAAATATGTTCAACTACCCCATATTCCGCGCCCTCTCCGAACTTTTCCAAAACCCTCGCATAATGAATATGGCTCCCCGACACGGTACTTAAAGGGTTCTGGTCATTTGAAGTGAATGCGGTATAAATACAAGGCGTTTGGTTCTCTCTCTGTTCAAATATAGGGTAAACATAATTTGGCTTAGACTCCAGGACTCCGCTCGACATGCCATCTGCCTTTGAGTACTCGTACTCTTTTGTTATCTGGTTCCCGTTATTGTCGTCGACAATGATTTTCTTGATCCGAAGCCCCCCTGCAACGATGCCAACCGCTTCTTCGAATCCGGCCAGGGCAGAAACGGAAATGTAATCGATGTCTATGCCTGTCCTATGCCCTAAGGAAGCCGCGAAAAATAACTTCCCCATTTCATTCTTGCGGGAATCCCCATTGATACTTGCCATCTATCGAAATGGGGAAGTTATTTTTCGCTAACCCCTTAGCGTAATATTGATAGAAACACGGTGTGCTTCCAACTGTTCATTATTGGTAAAGTCCCTGTCCGTTGGGCTGTCCCCAACCTGCACAAGTTCATCGGGGGCCATAAAGCCCGTAATTTCAGGTTTGTAGCCATATACGTGCGGCTCGTATTCCAGAGACGTCTTCCCGGAAGCCGGATAAACGATTTCAGTTAACGAACCCGCTTTTGAAAAAAGCCCGTTGGGGTTGCGGTTGGAGCCCTCTGCATACAGAGGCTGCAGGAAATTAAAATCTTTTGGGATTAAAGTTTCGTTATCGCCCTCGCCATTATAAAACCCCCAATGGTCCTGGGCGAAGGAATTCCGGGGAGGGAGTTGGACAGATTCTTCATACCCAAACTGATAGGGCGGCATGCTTGTATCCCCATCTCCTCCGGTTTCTTTAATCCCCGTTAGTTTCAGGCGCTTTTTCAGGTAATCTGGCGTGGCAGCGCCAGGGACGCTCTCGGTTGACACAAAGTAATCGTACTGAAATTCAAATTTCCGGAGAGCGCTCCCGTCGTGCTTGCTGATTATCGTTAAGCTATCCAGCTTTTTGCCCGTATTGTTTTTTAAATCGCTCCTCGCGCTGGAGAAAAACCTGGCGATGAAGTATTCCGATTCGATTTCAGACAAGTTTTTTGCTTCGACGAAAACTTCGGAAACACAAGATGACGGCAACCGGTAACAACCCAGGGACGAAGACGTGTTGTAAGAAACCTGGGCGCTGCTGAAAAAACCCTGCGCGCCTTGTTCGCCCAGCGTGCTTTCAACGGTGCCTTGCGCATAATAAGGCAAGAAAACAGTCTCTGATTGCCTCACGTCATATTCGACGATATCTGGTTCATAACTAAATGTCAGGATAGACGAACCGTCGGAGGACTGGATTTCAGTCAAATACCAGCTGGAGACAAATTGGCCGCTTGAAGGTTGGTCGGAACCGATACACTCCGAATTCGTATTGCTTGTTTCATGGCTGCCGAAAAAATACCTCGTGCCGTCGGATGTCGCGAGTATCCATTCTCCACCGTTGCTGAAAAAAGGAGTAACCTGAATATCCTGGTATGGGATCAAAAGGCTGTTCCCGTTATTGTCAAAAACAATTTTTCCGGTTCCGCCCGGGAAACTAAAGGTGAAAATATCCGGCTCGGAATCTGCCCGGCCCAGGCCGATGCCTTCGAGTGCCAGGTCCGTAACGCTTGCGGCATAACCGTTGCTGTTTATCCCGTCCAGCGTGCTTTGCCCCAGCGAACTTTGATAATCGTAGTTTAAAAAACCGTTTGGCGATTCGTCCGGGAGCCCTCTTACAGTCCTGGTAATAACGCCCCCGGCGTTTAATGACCAGCCCAGCCCAGCCCAGCCTGCAGTTTCTTCGACCCTGATGCCGCCGGCATGGTAGCTCAAAGAAATGGGGAGGCTCAATTTTTTCCCCTGCAGGGTGTATAGCGGGATGTCGATGCTCGGCGTGCCGGAAGCGAGGTTGACCGGCACCTCTACTGCTTTCGCTAAACTCGCCGGGGTAGGGGAAGGCGGGACTACGTTAGAAAAAGTGGTGGAAGAGCCCTCCTGTCCGCTCAGCGCAGAAAGAAAGCAAAAACAAAACAACAAGAAAACCAGGCGGTAGCGGTTTTTGACAAGCGCCATAATCATTAATATTTGAAGTTGTTTTTTGAAAACGCCCGCCTGCTGCCGTTGGGCAAAAGCCATTGCTGCCCTTCAGGCATGAGCTTTCCGCCCTGCGGGCATGCAGGTTAAAGAGCCAGAGGTTTTCCGTAAAGCTTAGTGTTGTTTATCTTCCGGTTGAAAACGCCATTTCACAAAAGCGAACGGCGCCATGCCTGTTTTGCTTTGCGGCCGGGGGGAGCAGGTTACGGCGAAATTAAAATCGAAGGGGTAGGTTTTGAGCAGGAACGTCGTACATTGTTGACAAAATTGAAAAAAGAAACTTAAAAAAGCAAGGCCCTTCCGAAAAAAAAATTAAGGGATGCCAAACAACAATCCCCGCCAGGCTACCGCATACCTGCCCCCCCTCACTCCTCCTCCAAAATCTCCTTCACCCGCCCCACTTCCCCCGTTTCCAGGCGCACCTTGATGCCGTGTGGGTGTTGGGGCGATTTGGTCAGTATCCGGCCGACATAGCCTTCGGTGAGCGCGCCGGTGCGCTGGTCTTCCTTCATGACGATGCGGACCAGCATGCCGGGCTTGATATTCGAGCGTTTGGTGCCATCCATAGTTTTTTCGCAAAGATACTTAATCGCGCGGCATGACATGGGCGGATGGCGCGATTAAGTATCTTTGCGCAGGGGAGGCACCCGAAAAGCATGAGGCGGGCAGGGAGGCTGAACAGGTAAATTAAGTTAAATTGAAGTGTGTTCAACTTGATATTCGGAATTCGAGTTTGTATATTGTATAAAATAATAACCACCAATGGAGAAAGACTTAAAATTTTCTGAACGTATTACTCTGAATCCAAAAGTGTGCAATGGCCGGCCGACAATCAGGAATAGGAGGTTTACCGTAGCTCAGATGTTGGAATTGCTGGCTGCTGGTATGACTGTTGACGAAATCCTCGATGATTATCCCTATATTGAAAGAGAAGACATCTTTGCCTGCCTATGGTATGCTTCCAGAATTGCTGATGCACAGTCTGTTCTCCCATTAGCAAGCTGATTCATGCTCAGGTTTGTTATAGATACCCAGCCAGCTTCCCAGGAAGCTTTCCAATAAATTAGATGAGCTGGGGGCAGACTCTATCCACGTCTCTCATTATCTGGCCGGGCATTTATTCGACGATGTCGAGATTAAAGAAATTGCAATAGAACAGGATAGAATAATCGTATCTAAAGACATAGATTTCCATAATCATTTCGTTTTAAAGGGCAGCCCTCCCAGAATACTCCTCCTAAAAGTCGGTAACATTTCCAACAAGGATTTACTGAACTTCATTGACCGGCATTATCCGGAAATTTCCAGCTTTTTTGAACAAGGCAGCAACATGATCGTGATGGATAGAGAAAGTATTGCAGTTTACAAATAATGCAAAACCTATCTCTTACAGTGGCTGTTTCACCCAATCACCCTGTCCACCAACTCCTGCGCCTCCGCCTGTAGCTGCCGCAGATGCGCCTCTCCCTTGAAGCTCTCGGCGTAAATCTTGTAAATGTCCTCCGTCCCGGAAGGGCGGGCGGCAAACCAGCCGTTGGCCGTCACGGCCTTGAGGCCGCCGATGGGCGCTCCGTTGCCGGGCGCTTCGGTGAGGATGGCCTCGATCTTCTCGCCGGCCAGCTCCGAGGAAGCGACCTGGTCCGGCGACAGCTTTTTCAGCTTGGCTTTCTGGGCGGCTGTGGCCGGCGCGTCGATGCGCCCGTAGGCCGGCTCGCCGAATTCGCGAGTGAATTCCCGGTAAATCTCGCCGGGATCTTTGCCGGTGCGGGCGGTGATCTCGCCGGCCAGCAGGGCGGCGATGATGCCGTCCTTGTCGGTCGACCAGGCCTGGCCGTCCATGTCGAGGAAAGAAGCACCGGCGCTCTCTTCGCCGCCGAAGCCGAGGGTGCCGTTGAACAGGCCGTCGACAAACCATTTGAATCCGACGGGCACTTCGACCAGCGGGCGCCCCAGCCGGGCGGCCACCCGGTCGATCATCTGGCTGCTGACCAGCGTCTTGCCGATGCCGGTGCCGGGCTTCCAGTTCGGCCGGTGGCGGAACAGGTAGTCGATGGCCACGGCCAGGTAGTGGTTGGGTGGCATCAGGCCCGCGCTGCGGGTGACGATGCCGTGGCGGTCGTGGTCGGTATCGCAGGCGAACGCCACGGGGAAGCGATCCTTCAGCTGCAGCAGGCGCTGCATAGCGTAAGGGGAGGAGGGGTCCATGCGGATCTTGCCGTCCCAGTCGAGCGACATAAAGCGGAAGGTAGGGTCGACCTCTTCATCGACCACCGTCAGGTGGAGCCGGTAGTCCTCCGCAATCCGGCCCCAGTAATGGACGCCGGCGCCGCCCAGCGGATCCACGCCCATCCCGACGCCTGCCGAACGGATGGCCTCCATGTCGATCACCTGCCCCAGCCCGCGGACGTAGGCGCCGAGGTAGTCATAACGGTGCGTTGTCGGCGCTTTGAGCGCCCGCGCCAGGGGCATGCGCTTTACGGCCCGCAGCCCGTCCTCCAGCAGCTCGTTGGCCCTGGCTTCGATCCAGGCGGTCACCTCGCTCTCCGCCGGGCCGCCATTGATCATATTGTATTTGAAGCCGCCGTCTTCGGGCGGGTTGTGGGAAGGGGTGATCACGATCCCGTCGGCCAGCCCTCGGGAACGGCCGCGGTTGTAAGCGAGGATGGCCTGGCTGACCGCCGGAGTGGGGGTGTACTCATCGCCCGCGGCGATCATCGCCTCCACGCCGTTGCCGGCCAGCACCTCCAGGGCGGTGGCCTGGGCCGGCTCCGACAAGGCATGCGAGTCGATGCCCATAAACACCGGCCCCCTGATGCCTTCCTTTTCCCGGTACAGGCAGATAGCCTGCGTCGTGGCCAGGATGTGCTGCTCGTTGAAGGCCTGCTTCAGCGAGGAACCCCGGTGGCCGGAAGTGCCGAAAGCGACGCGCTGTTCCGGCACCGAAAGGTCGGGCTGTCCGGTAAAGTAAGCGGTGATGAGGCGCGGAATGTTAACCAGTTGGCCGGGGGCGGCGGTTTTGCCGGCCTGAGGGTGGATTGCCATGGATCGTATATGTTTTGTTTTTTATAATCTGCTTCGAAAGCGGATTGGGCCGGAGGGGCTCCTGGAGCAGAGCGGGATTGTTATACTGTTTGGCTGTTTTCCGGGCCTATTCGCTTCAATCACAAATAACTGGTTATCAGAGACGGCCCTGAACCTTGAATGTTCGCCGCATACTGCTGGACATTTTTTGGACACAGAGTACGCAGAGTACGCAGAGAAGACACAGAGCCACACAGAGGCTTGATTATCAACGGAAAACTTTGCGTATCTCTGTGTTGGACTCAGTGCGCTCTGTGTCCAAAACCATTTTGTCCAGTAGTATGTGTTCGCCGTCTTCCCGGGTTGTTTGGGGCTTTCCAGCAATACAGCCATTCAACAATTTGCCTCTCAACCATCCGGCTAAATATAATAATAAAATTGGTTGCCGTACCCTTCTCCTCATTTGTTTCCATCACAGTTATCCCTAGCTTTGCAATATGATCGAGATCGGAAAGTACCAAACCCTGAAGGCCGCCCGCCGGATTGCCCACGGCATGGCCCTGGTGGACGAGGAGGGCGACGACGTCCTGCTCCCGAAGAAATTCGTGCCGGAAAGCCTCGCCCCGGGCGATGACATAGAGGTCTTCGTATATACGGATTCCGAAGACTGGCCGGTGGCCACCACCCAGCGCCCGAAGGTCACCCTCGGGCAGTTTGCCTACCTTCAGGTGAAGGAGGTCACCCCCTTCGGCGCCTTCCTCGACTGGGGCCTGGACAAGGACCTGCTGGCCCCCTTCGCCGAACAGGCCCGGAAGATGGAGCGGGGAAAGTTTTATCTCGTTTACCTGCTGCTCGACGAGCAAACGGACCGCCTGATCGCCTCCACCAAGCTCAGCAAGTTCCTGGAAACTGAAAACATAAAGCTCGCTGAAGGGGAGGAGGTCGGCCTGCTCATCGGACCGGCTACAGATATCGGATTCAACGCCATCATCAACCACCGCTACCGGGGCTTGCTGTACAAGAGCGAACTGTTCCGCCCCTTACAACCCGGCGACATGTGCAAAGGCTACGTCAAAACCATCCGCCCCGACAAAAAGATCGACCTCGCCCTGCAAAGGCCTGGTTATGCTCATGTGGAGCCCAATGCCCAAAAAATCCTCCAGGTGCTGGAAAAAAACAACGGCTTTCTGGGCTTACATGACAAAAGCGCCCCGGAAGAGATCGCCGCCCGCCTGCAAATGAGCAAAAAGACGTTTAAAAAGGCGATCGGGGCATTGTATAAGCAGCGGCTTATCAGGATTGAAGCGGATGGCGTATATTTGATTCAGGGGTAATGGTGTGTCCTGAATCTGAATGCACTACTGCATCAATTAGCTATCCGTCTAAGGTTGGACAGCAGAAAGGGGAAAGCCGAGCGGAGTCGAGGCCGAGCGTGTGCAGGAGGCATGGAGTGTCCAACCTTAGACGGGTAGCCCATCAATTTTTAAATTCGCACTGTAGAGCAGCACGCAAAGGCACAAAGGCGCGGAGCGCTCAAACTGTTGTGCCTCACGTCAGCCGGGCAAGCTTCGCGGCTCGGCTGCGGCCAAAGGCTATGGCTTACGGAGGCTGCGTAAGGTATCACAACGTATAGTGTTCGCAATTTGAAATCAAAACACTACCTGTTCTGCTATTCGGGAAAACCTATTGCCGCAGGGTGTAGCTGCAAAGCGGCCCATGCTGCCCCACTGCGCCCGGTGCGCAAGTTCCTGCGAATAAAAAAGCGCCGGGCTTCAAAAGCAAAAGGCACCCATCTGTGTGGCCTATGTGAAAACTCCAATGTGTTCTATGCGATAAAAAAACGCCCGCCCCTGGCTATGTGGCCTACATGGTAAAATTCCCCAGCGTGCTACCCCCTTCCAATATGGCAAAAAACTCCCCCCAAGTACCCCTGGTGGGAAAGCCGAACCACTTTTTGTCAGAAAGTGGGAATTTGGCCCCCAAAATGTACGCAAATCACACCTATTAATTTAATTGTTTTGATGATAAACCTCGCAATCTGCATGTTAGGGGGAGCCGGAGGAAACTTTTTAATGGAAAAAAGTGGGAAAAAGTGGTAAAATGTGTCAAAAAGTGATACATTTGAAAGTGTTATAAGGTAAAAAAGTGGAAATCAAACAGCTATTAGGCGAATATGAGTGCAAGGTCGACGCCAAAGGGCGCATGCGGATGCCCAGCGGGCTTATTGCCCAGCTCGGGGAGAACATCGCTCATGTCTTCGTCATTAACCGGGGGTTCGAGCAATGCCTCATGCTGTACCCGGAGCCGGTTTGGGACCGCATCACCAACGAGATCAACCAACTGAACCTGTATAATAAAAAGAACCGCGACTTCGTGCGCTATTTCTACCGGGGCGCGCAAAAAGTGGGCCTGGACACGGCCGACCGCATCCTGGTATCCAAGCGCCTGCTGGAGTACGCGGCCATCGATAAAGATGTCGTCCTGTTGGCGTACAGCGATAGAATTGAAATGTGGGCTGCCGGCCAGTACCAGCAACTGCTGGAGGAAGAGCCGGCAGATTTCTCCGACCTGGCTGAAGACGTGCTGGGCAAGGCGAACGGTAAACCTGAATTGTGATGGAATACCACCAACCGGTGCTGGCCAGCGAGAGCATCGACGCCCTGGCGATCCGCCCGGGAGGGATATACGTGGACGCTACCTTTGGCGGCGGCGGGCACTCCCGCCTGATCCTGGAAAAGCTGGGAGCGGAAGGCCGCCTGCTGGGATTCGACCAGGACGAAGACGCGCGGGCCAATGTGCCGGAAGATGGGCGCTTTGCTTTTGTCCAACACAACTTCCGGTTCATGAAACGCTTCCTGCGCCTGCATCGTATAACTGAGCTGGACGGCATGCTGGCGGACCTGGGCGTGTCCTCCCATCAACTGGACGTGGCCGAGCGCGGCTTTTCTTACCGCTTCGACGCCGCGCTGGACATGCGCATGAGCCGGCAACAGGAAAAAACGGCAGCTACCGTAACCAATACCTACACGCCGGAGGCGCTGCAGGAGGTGTTCAGCCGCTACGGCGAAGTGCGCAACGCCAGAACGCTGGCGCAACGCATAACCCAGGAGCGGGAACACCGGCCGATCGAAACCATCGGCGCGTTCCTGGCCGCAGTCGAACCCGTCGTCCGGGGGCACCGCGCCCGATACCTCTCCCAGGTTTTTCAGGCACTGCGCATCGAAGTGAACGACGAGATGGGCGCTTTGCAGGACTTCCTGGAGCAGGCTCTGGAACTGCTCCGGCCCGGCGGCCGCCTGGCAGTCATCACTTACCATTCTGTTGAAGACCGGATGGTGAAAAATTTCCTGAAAGCTGGTAACTTTGAAGGGCGGCAGGAAAAGGATTTCTACGGCAATATACAACGGCCGTTCAAAACCATAACCAAAAAAGCCATAACGCCTTCAGAGGAGGAGGTTCGGCAAAACCCCCGGGCGCGCAGCGCAAAGCTGAGGGTGGGAGAGAAGGTGTTGCCGAAAGAAAATTAATTCGCTCATGGCCAAGAAAAAAGATTTTAAGACCATGTTTGATGTGGGCCGCTGGACGTCCAGTCTGGTCCTGAACAACCTGGCTTTTGTCTTCTTCCTGGGGTTCCTGGCCACGGTGTACATCGCCAACGCCCACCTGGCGGAACGAAACGTCCGGGAGATACAGGTGCTGCAGAAAGAACTCAAGGAAATGCGCTGGTACTACATGTCGCTCCAATCGGAAAACATGTATAACTCCATGCGTTCTGAAGTTGCCCGGCGAGTCCGCGACGAAGGGCTGCGGCCCCAGTCGGAAGCGCCGAAAAGGGTGGCCCCCCGGTAACCAACAACCAACAACAAACAACCGACAACTGACAACCGACAACTGAACCGATGGACATTAAAAACGAGGTATTATACCGGGTCTATATCCTGCTTTTCGGTATCGTCGTACCGGTGTCCATCGCGTTGATATACCGTACAGCCCAGATTTCCGTCGCCGACGGGGAGCGCTGGCGCGCTCAGGGCAGAGACAATTACCTGGAGTACCGGCAGGTAGAGGCGGACCGCGGGAACATCCTGGCGGCGGACGGTAGTTTGCTGGCCACCTCCATCCCGTATTTCGACCTCTACTTCGATCCTCATTCTCCTTCGGAAGAGGATTATAAAAAGAACATCGACACCCTGGCTCAGTGCCTGGCCACGTATGTGCTTAAAGACTACACGGTGGGCGGTGCCCGGGAGTTTCTGGAAAGCTTGCGCAAAGCTGCCGACCGGCACGTCGTGCTCAAGCGCAAGGCGTCCTATGCGGAGAAAAAGTTCATTGAAGAATTTCCGTTATTCCGGCTTGGCCGTTTCAGGGGCGGGTTCATCGCCGAGAAGCGCAGCGAACGCAAGCGCCCCTTCGGGTTGCTGGCCCAGCGCACGATAGGATACGTGCGGGACAACGCCAAGCCCGTAGGCCTGGAAGGGCAGTTCGACACCCTGCTCGGCGGCATGCCCGGCCAGCAGCTGATGATCCGGGTCGACCCCCGGGAGGACCTCTGGATGCCGGTCGACGACCTGACCGTGATCGAACCGGAGACCGGAAGCGACATCGTTACCAACCTGGACATTGACATCCAGGACATATCCGAACAGGCCCTGATGCGCGCCATGAACGCTCATGACGCCGAGTGGGGCACGGCGGTGGTCATGGAAGTGGAAACCGGCGCCATTCGCGCCATGGCCAACCTGGGGCGTACCGATGAGGGCTGGTGGGAAACCTACAACTATGCCGTTGGCACTGCTCTCGAGCCGGGCTCCACCTTTAAGTCGGCCTCGGTGATGGCGCTTTTGGAAGATGGCTTTGTTGACCTCGACGATTCCATACGCATCTATAAGGGCCGCGCCCAGTTTTATGAAGATGAAATGGTGGACGCCTCGCCCTACAGCCCCAAGCTGGATACAATCCGGATGAGAGAGGCTTTCGTGATCTCCTCCAACGTCGGGATCGCTACCATGATCCAGGATCACTACGGGGAAAAAACAAAAGCCAACGGGAATGAGGGTGCCGCCCGCTTCATCAAGCGCCTCAAACAGTTCAACCTGCACCTGCCCACCGGGATAGAGATCGACGGCGAGGCCAATCCTTATATCAAAGAAGCATACAGCGACAAGGATTACTGGAGCGGCACCACCCTGCCCTGGATGTCGATCGGTTACGAAATGAAGATCACGCCGCTGCAACTGCTGGTGTTTTACAACGCCATCGCGAACGGCGGAGAGATGATGAAACCCTATCTGGTTTCCGAGGCTCAGCGTTTCGGGAAGGTGACCCAACGCTATCGCCCCACGGTCATCGACCGGCGCATTGCCACCCGCCCGACAATCGCCAAAATCCAGGAACTCCTTGTTTCGGTGGTGGAAGACGAGCGGGGCACCGCCCATAAGCTGCGTACCGGCCATTACACTTTTGCCGGAAAGACGGGTACGGCGCAGATCAATTACCGCCGCGGGAGCCGCGGTACGCGCATCGGCGGTTACCAGGCTTCCTTCGTGGGGTACTTCCCGGTTGAAAAACCGAAGTATTCCTGCATCGTGGTGATCAACCGGCCCCGGCGGGGCGGCTTTTACGGCGGGGACGTGGCCGGGCCCGTATTTCGGGAAATCGCCGACAACATCTATGCCGCGAAGGTAGAACTGCATGCCCCGATCAACCTGGCCCCTAAGCCGGTGTTGGCCGGCAACAGCCTGCCGGGCTACAGCATAGGCGACAAGAAAGACATCCAGGCCGTGTTCCAGTATCTGGATATTCCCTACTACGGGGAGCCCGAGACGCCTATGGTGGCTACCCGGGTACAGGCTGACAGCGTGATCCTGGAACAACGCACCATGCCGGAGGGCCGGGTGCCCAACGTAGTGGGCCTCGGGCTGCGGGACGCGCTCTACGCCCTGGAGAACAATGGGCTGACGGTGGAAGTAGAAGGGTTCGGGAAGGTCTCGCGGCAGTCGCTGCTGCCCGGAACCCGGATAAATGGCCAGGCCATACGGCTTTATCTGCGTTGAGATGGAACTGGAAAAACTGATACGACCGCTTGACATACTGGCGTTGGAGGGTTCCACCTCCCGAACCGTGGAACGGCTCGACTTTGATTCGAGAAAAGCAGGCCCGGGCAGCCTTTTTGTCGCCATCAGAGGCACCCAGGCTGACGGGCACCAATTCATCGGCAAAGCCATCGGGCAGGGAGCAGCCGTCGTGGTTGCAGAAGAACTCCCCGGACAACGCCGGGAGGATGTAACCTATATACAGGTGGCCGACAGTGCAACGGCACTCGGCCGGATGGCCAACCGCTTTTTTGGCGAGCCGTCCAAAGCGTTGAAATTGGTAGGCGTGACCGGCACCAACGGCAAGACCACCACGGTGACCTTGCTGCACAGCCTGTTCACCGCCCTGGGGTACAAGGCCGGGCTGCTGTCGACCGTGCGCAACCTCATCGGGCAGGCGCCCCTGGAGGCTACGCATACAACTCCCGACGCAGTGGCCATCAATGCGCTGCTCCGGGAAATGGCCGACGCCGGCTGCGATTATGCGTTTATGGAGGTGAGTTCTCATGCGGCTCACCAGCGGCGGATTGAGGGCCTGCATTTTGCCGGCGCCATTTTTACCAATATCAGCCATGACCACCTGGATTATCACAAGACTTTCAAGGCATATATCGATGCCAAAAAAATGTTCTTTGACATTTTGCCCAAATCAGCCTTCGCCCTCGTCAATGCCGACGATAAACGCGGAGCGGTAATGGTGCAGAACACCCGGGCGAAGAAGTACACGTACAGCCTCCGGTCGATGGCCAGCTTCCGGGCCAGGATACTGGACAACAGCATCGCCGGCCTCCACCTGGAGGTAGGCGGCAAGGAAGTGTTCAGCCGGCTTATCGGAGAGTTCAACGCGTACAACCTGCTGGCCGCTTACGGCGCCGCTATACTGCTGGAGCAGGAGGAAGTGGAAACGCTGATTGCCCTCAGCCAGCTGGCCGCCGCCGAAGGGCGCTTCGATTACGTCACCGGCCCCCAGGGGAAACGGACCGGGATCGTCGACTATGCCCACACGCCCGACGCGCTGGAGAAAGTGCTGAACACCATCCACCAGCTGCGGCAGGGCGACAGCCGGATCATTACGGTGATCGGGTGTGGCGGCGACCGCGACAAGGCCAAGCGGCCAAAGATGGCCAAAGTGGCCTGCGATTACAGCGACCAGGTGGTCCTGACTTCCGACAACCCCCGGAGCGAAGACCCGGAAGCCATCATCGCGGACATGCAGGGCGGCGTCCCGCCTTATGCGGCCCGAAAGGTCCTGGCCGTCACCAGCCGGCGGGAAGCCATCCGCACCGCCTGCCGCCTGGCCCGGGAGGGAGACATCATCCTCGTGGCCGGCAAAGGGCATGAGAAATACCAGGAGGTTAAAGGCGTCCGCCGGCCTTTCGACGATAAAGCCGTGCTGGCCGAGGCCCTCGCGGAGTGAAACAGTGAAGATTTTCATTAATCGCTACCCGGGCCACGCTTTGCAGTGAGGAATTCCTATTTTTGGGGCCTCACCTCAACACAGACGAACATGCTTATTGAACTTGTAGATTGGTTGACGAGCCATTTCGGGGATATTAAGGGCGCAGGGCTCTTCCAGTACCTCACTTTCCGTGCGGGCATGGCGGCCATCCTTTCCCTGGCGATCTCCATGGTCTTCGGCGGCAGGGTGATCCGCTATCTGCAACGGCTGCAGGTGGGGGAAACCGTGCGCGACCTCGGCCTGGCGGGAGAAAAGCAGAAGGAAGGGACGCCGACCATGGGGGGGGTGATCATCATCATGGCCATTATCATTCCCTGCCTGTTGCTGGGGCGGCTCGACAACGTCTACATCGTTCTCCTGGTCATCAGCACCATCTGGATGGCAGCCATCGGTTTTATCGATGACTTCATCAAGGTGTTCCTCAAAAACAAGCAGGGCCTGCGCGGGCACTTCAAAGTGCTCGGCCAGGTCGGCCTGGGGCTGTTGATCGCCCTGACGATGATCCTCAGCGACAAGATCGTCGTGCGTATGGATGTGGAAGAAGCGGATGAGCTGGGATATACCAAGCTGATCGGCGATACCATCCTGGTAGAAAATGCCGCCAACCCCATGGCCCCGGCCGAAGAAAAAGGCGATTATAAAACGAACCTGACCAACGTGCCCTTTTTCAAGGGGAACCGCCTGGATTATGCCTGGCTGCTGCCGATGGACAGGGGACGGGATTCCCGGTGGGTATGGCTCATTTTTGTTCCGCTGGTCATCTTTGTCGTCACGGCCGTTTCCAACGCCGCCAACCTGACCGACGGGCTCGACGGGCTGGCAACCGGAGTCTCCGGCATCATCGGAGCAACGCTGGGTATCTTCGCCTACGTCTCCGGCAACGCCATCGCAGCCAATTACCTCAATATCCTCCACCTGCCCGGAGCCGGCGAGCTGCTCATCTTCTCGGCCTGTTTTGTGGGGGCCTGCCTCGGGTTCTTATGGTATAACGCCAACCCGGCGCAGGTATTTATGGGGGACACCGGCAGCCTGACCCTCGGCGGCATTATCGCTGCGATGAGCATCCTGCTGCGCAAGGAACTGCTGATCCCCATCCTCTGCGGGATATTCCTGGTGGAAAACCTGTCGGTGGTCATTCAGGTGGCCTACTTCAAATATACCAAGCGAAAATACGGCGAAGGGCGCCGGATTTTCCTGATGTCGCCCCTGCATCACCACTTTCAGAAAAAGGGCATGCCGGAGGTGAAGATCGTCATCCGGTTCTGGATCGTGGGTATCCTGCTGGCCGTGTTTACGATCATTACGTTGAAGATCAGGTGAAAAAGCGTGTATTGGTGTATGTGTGCATTTGTGTATATGTTGGGCAGCCCCCTGCGTCTCCGGAAACAAATGCACAAATGCACAAATGCACGGATACACAATAAAAAGAGCATGAACCTCAGCATTCTGGGTGCCGGCGAGAGCGGCGTCGGAACGGCCTTACTGGCCAGAAAACACGGGCATAATGTCTTCGTCTCCGACCGGGGAGCGATCAAGGAAGCGTATAAACGCGAGCTGGAAAGCAACGGCATACCGTACGAAGAACAGCAACACAGCTGGGACCGTATCAGCCGGGCCGACGAAGTAATGAAGAGCCCCGGCATTCCGGACCGCGCACCAATAGTTCAACAGCTGGTAGGCAAAGGCATACCGGTGATATCAGAAATTGAATTTGCAGGCCGTTACACCACGGCAAAGCTGATCGGGATAACGGGCAGCAATGGCAAGACGACCACCACCCGCCTGGCCCATCACCTGCTGGTAACCGCAGGGATCGAAGCGGGCATGGCCGGAAATGTGGGCAAAAGTTTTGCCCGCAGCCTGAGCGAAGAGCGTTTGTATCCGTATTACGTGCTCGAGCTTAGCAGTTTCCAGCTGGATGGCATCCATGCCTTTCGCCCGGATATTGCAATGCTGCTCAACATTACGCCCGACCACCTCGACCGCTACGAGTACGAGATGCAGCTGTACATACGCTCCAAGTTCCGCATTGCGATGAACCAGCGGCCGGAGGATGTATTCCTGTACAATGCCGATGACGGGAATATCGGCGGATACATGAAAACCCATCCGCTCAGGCCGCGACTGGCGCCGATCGGCAGCGGGATGATCGACGGGCAGGTGTTGCATATTGGCGACAGCGCCTTCGATCTGCGGGAAAGCCGCCTCCGGGGGCGCCACAACTGCATGAATGCGTTGTTCGCCCTGAGCGCCGCCCGGCTGTGGGGTGCCGCCGACGAAGCGCTTCAGCAAGGGCTGAATACCTTCGTTCCGGTAGCGCACCGCATGGAACTGGTGGCGGAGATCGACGGGGTTGAGTACATCAACGACAGCAAAGCCACCAACGTGGACGCCGTCTTTTACGCCCTCGAAGCAATGGCCAGGCCGGTGGTCTGGATCGCCGGAGGCCAGGATAAAGGCAACGACTACGGCCCGCTGCTGGGACTGGTAAAGGACAAAGTCCGGGCACTGATCTGCCTGGGCGCCGACAACCGCAAGCTGGCGGATGCTTTTGCCGGCAAGGCCGAAACCATCACCGAGGCGCGCAGCGCCGAAGAGGCGGTGACGGAGGCCGCCCGGCTGGCCCGCCCGGGAGATGCCGTTTTGCTGTCGCCGGCATGCGCCAGTTTCGACCTTTTTAAAAATTATGAGGACCGGGGGGAGCAGTTTAAAGAAGCTGTGCGGTCCAGGATGAAAAAGATTTAGTAGTGATTAAAAAATAAATTCGACATTTTGGGCCGGCGAACCAGGGGCGGCCTTCGCCCATAAAGGCTCCAGGCCGCCCCTGGCTCGCCGGCGTCGAATTTATTTTTTAAATGTTCAACCGGAAGAGAAAACTAATTATATGTCGCTAGGAACGAGAATATACGCAGAATTGAGGGGTGACCGCAGCATATGGGCCATCATGGCGGTGCTGTCTGTTTTCTCCATCCTGGTGGTGTACAGTTCTACCGGAACGCTGGCCTACCGGGAGATGGGCGGCAATACGGAAGCCCTGCTGGTCAAGCACTTCATCATCGTGGTTGGCGGGTTGCTCCTGGCCTATCTGGCGCATTTGCTGCACTACATGCGGTATTCCAAGGCGGCCCCTTATTTGCTGCTGGTTTCTCTGCCGCTCCTGTTGTACACTATCGCTTTCGGGGCGGACATCAACGACGCCCGCCGATGGATATCGGTCCCCTTCGTCGGGATCACCTTTCAGACGTCTGACTTTGCCAAGCTGGCCCTTATTTTGTACGTAGCCCGCGCCATTTCCAGCAAGCAGGACTACATCAAAGACTTCAACAGCGCTTTCCTGCCGATCATCGTGCCGGTGCTCATCATCTGTGGGTTGATCGCTCCGGCGGACCTCTCGACGGCCATCCTGTTGTTTTTCACCTGTGTGTCCATGATGTTCGTCGGGCGGGTAGCTCTGCAGTATATCATCTTGCTGTTGTTGCTGGGCATCGTCGTTTTTGCGATGCTGGTGTTGCTGGGGGAGTTTTTCCCCGAGATCGTCCGGTCAGAGACCTGGGTGAACCGGGTCCGCGATTTTGTGGATAAACCGGACGGCGGCTACCAGGTGCAGCAGGCCAAGATCGCAATGGCCAACGGGGAGTGGTTCGGGCTGGGGCCGGGCAATAGCATTCAGCGCAACTATCTGCCCTCTCCGTATTCGGATTTTATCTATGCCATCGTCGTGGAAGAATACGGCATTTTCGTCGGCATACTGCTCATCCTGCTGTATGTGTTGTTGTTCTTCCGCGCTACGCGCCTGGTGACCAAGAGCCCCAAGGCCTTCGGCGCCATGCTGGCCATCGGCCTGAGCATCAGCCTGGTCCTGCAGGCGTTTATCAATATAGCCGTTTCTGTGCATCTGGTGCCGGTGACGGGCGTCACCCTGCCCATGATCAGCATGGGCGGCACGTCCATCCTGTTCACCTGCATCTCTTTCGGCATGATACTGAGCGTGAGTAAATACATAGAGTCGGTGAGTGAGTGAGTGAATGAGTGAATGAGTGAATGAGTGAGTGAGTGAGTGAATGAGTGAATGAGTGAATGAGTGAGTGAATGAGTGAATGAGTGAATGAATGAATGAATGATTGGATAAACTGAACCTTAAAATTTGAACCCTAAACCAAAAATAATCATCTCCGGCGGCGGCACCGGCGGGCACGTTTTCCCCGCCATCGCCATTGCCGATGCGATAAAAGAGAAACAGCCCGAAGCCGAGATCCTCTTCGTTGGGGCGAAAGGCAAGATGGAGATGGAGAAAGTCCCGAAAGCGGGATATCCCATCGAGGGGTTGTGGATCAGCGGTTTTCACCGCCAGTTGACACTGCGGAATCTGTTGTTTCCCCTCAGGCTGCTGAGCAGTTTGCTGGGTGCCTGGCGCATCATCAGCCGGTTTAAGCCGGACGTGGTGGCCGGCGTTGGCGGGTTTGCCAGCGGCCCTCTGCTGGAGGTCGCTTCCCGGCGCGGGGTTCCTGCCCTCATCCAGGAGCAAAACTCCTACGCGGGCGTGACCAACCGCCTGCTGGCCCGCAAGGCGGACAGGGTATGCGTGGCCTACCGGAACATGGAGCGCTTTTTTCCGGCGGGCCGCCTGGTTTTCACCGGCAACCCCGTGCGCAAAGCGATCCAGGACAACCGGTCCACCCGGGAGGAAGGCGCCCGCCATTTCGGGCTGGACCCCGCGCGGCCCATCCTGCTCGTCTTCGGCGGCAGCCTGGGTGCCCGGTCGGTCAACCAGGCCATGGACGCCAATGCCTCCCGGCTGCGGGAGCGGCAGGAGGTGCAGGTGCTCTGGCAGTACGGGCAGCTCTACGAAGAGCCGTTCAGCCAGTGCGAAACCGCCCGGCTGCCCAATGTGAAGGCACAGCCATTCATCGACCGGATGGACCTGGCCTACGCCATGGCCGACGTGATCATCTGCCGCTCCGGGGCGCTGACGGTCTCCGAGCTGCACTTCGCCGGAAAACCGGCGATCCTCATCCCTTCGCCTAATGTGGCGGAGGATCATCAGACGAAAAACGCCATGGCCCTGGTAGATGCAGGCGCCGCCTGGATCGTCCGGGATGAGGAAGCGAAGGAACTGGCTGTCGCCAAAGCGCTGGAACTGCTGAACGACGAAGCAGCCCGAAACCGGCTGAGCAGCAATATCCGGAAACTGGCCATGCCCGATGCCGCCGGCCGAATCGCGGAGGAAGTGCTGGAACTGGCCAGGAGGGGAAAGGAGCGTGGTGGTGGTTGACGGTTGCGCGTTGTATGTTGTTTGTTCAGGGGCCCCCGCGCCGGACAAACCGACAACCGACAACCGACAACAAAGAACCGACAACTCGTCCCCAATTGAGGTGGCCGAATAACCGGCTCATCCCAAACCAATACAATGCGATGAACCTGAAAGATATCAAAAAAGTGTACTTCATCGGGATCGGCGGGATCGGCATGAGCGCGCTGGCGCGGTACTTCAACGGAAGAGGCGCCGAAGTATACGGATACGACAAAACGGAAACCCTGCTCACCAAAAAGTTGGTGGAAGAGGGAATGGACATACATTATTCCGAGGATACCGGGCGGATACCCGAAGGGGTTGACCTCGTCGTTTATACGCCGGCGGTGCCCGTCAGCCATCAGGAACTCGTCTTTTTCCGGGAATCGGGCATTCCCGTCAGGAAACGGGCGGAAGTGCTGGGCATCATCAGCCGCGGCATGAAGGCGGTGGCGGTGGCCGGCACCCACGGGAAGACGACGACCTCCTCGATACTGGCCTATTTGCTGCGCTGCGGAGGCGTGGATTGTACGGCCTTCCTGGGCGGCATTGCCACCAACTTCGGCTCCAATTTCGTCGAAGGGCATTCGGAATGGGTAGTGGTGGAAGCGGACGAGTTCGACCGTTCCTTCCTGCACCTCAGCCCGGACATTGCGATCATCCTCTCGATGGATGCCGACCACCTGGATATCTACGGCGACCGGGAATCGCTCCTGGAAACGGGCTTCCGGGCCTTCGCCGCCCGGCTGAAAGAAGGAGGGCGGCTCTTTGTCCACTACCGTTGGCTGGAAGAACTCGGCAGGCATCCCGCCCCAGAGAGCTTCGGTATCGACGGCGGGGACTACCGTTCCGGAAATGTCCGCGTAGAAGGCGGTTATTTCACCTTCGACTACCGCAGCCCTGCCCACCGGATGGACGGGTTGCAGCTGGCGCTCCCCGGGCGCCACAATGTGGAGAACGCAACGGCTGCCCTTACGGCAGCCCTGCAGCTCGGGGTAGGAGAGGAGGCCATTCGCGAAGGGCTTCGCACTTTTCGCGGCATCCGCCGAAGGTTTGAAATCCTGTACCGCCAGGGCGGGCGGGCCTATGTCGATGACTACGCCCATCACCCCTCGGAACTGGAAGCAGCCATTGGGGCGGCGCGGGAACTCTTTCCCGGCAAAAGGATCACCGGCATTTTTCAGCCGCACCTTTTTTCCCGGACCCGCGATTTTGCCGACGGCTTTGCCGCTGCGCTGGACAAGCTGGATGAGATCCTGCTAATGGAGATCTACCCGGCGCGGGAAATGCCCATCGAAGGGGTGGATGCCCGCTGGCTTCTGGGCAAAATGAAAAAAACGGACAAGCGCCTGGTAAGTAAGGCCAACCTGCTGGAAGAGGTGGAAAGATCCCAGCCGGAAGTATTGCTTACCCTGGGCGCAGGCGATATAGATACATTCAGAGAACCTTTGATCAGTTATTTCGAAAAAACGGGCGCTATATGATCAGGAGCCTACAACTCAATGCGGAAACCATACAGACCCTCCGGCGGATCGGCTGGGGCGGGCTTTTGTTGCTGGCCGCTATTGTGGTGATCTCCGCAGTAGAACGCAAGGAGGCCAGCCCGGCATCCGAACTGGCAGTCGAGATCGAACCCTTATCCGAAAACGATTTCCTGATCAATGGCCAGGATGTGCGCCTGGCTATAGAACGCAGTTTTGGTTACCGCCTGGAAGGGATGCCTATTGGGTCGGTAGATGTAAAACGCCTCGAACAGGTGCTGGAAGCCGAACCGTTTATCCTCGATGCCGACGTCTACATTGGCTCGGATAACGGAATAAAGGTGGTGGTCGTTCAGCGTGAACCCGTCCTGAGGGTAATGGATAAGAATGGCCTGAATTATTACCTGGACGGTAAAGGTATAAAGATACCCTTGTCGCCTCATTTCACCGCTAAGGTGATCGTGGCCACCGGCAACCTGCCGCCCCACGAACCACAATTTCTGAACCGCCGGCGGAACAGCCTCAAGGACGTTTTCCTGCTCGCCAAATTGATCCGGGAAGATGATTTCCTCGATGCCATGATCGAACAGGTGCACGTCAGCAACCGCGGAGAGATCATCCTGGTGCCCAAAGTGGGCAACCACCACATCATCTTCGGCAAATTCGAGTCGGCGGAAAAAAAGCTGAAGCGGTTGAAATTATTCTACAAGGAAGCCCTGCCCTACGAGGGGTGGAACAAATATTCGGAAATCAGCCTCGAATACGGCCAGCAGGTAGTCTGCAAAAAACGATGACCAATGTCGGCCCTGCCCGCCAGGCGCCGGCGATTTTCTATACGGATTGCGAAAACTACAAAAAACTAAATGCGCATGATGGACATGAGCAACAACAAATCAGAACTGGCCATTGCGCTGGATATCGGGACGACCAAGATTTGCGCCATCGCCGGACGCCGCGACCGCCACGGCAAGCTCGAAGTGCTGGGCTTTGGAAGGGTGGACTCCGAGGGTGTTCTGCGGGGTGTGGTTTCCAATATCGAAAAAACGGTGAAAGCCATTTCAGAAGCGGTGTCCTCCGCCCAGCGTGCTGCCGGCACGGAATTCAAAGTGGTGCATGTCGGCATTGCCGGGCAGCACATCAAGAGCCTGCAGCACCGCGGCATCCTGACCCGCGATAACGACCATACCGAGATCAGCCAGCGGGACATCGACCGGCTGGTCAGCGATATGTACAAACTGGTGCTTCCCCCCGGCGATAAGATCCTGCACGTCATCCCCCAGGAGTATACCGTGGATAACGAGCAGGGCATTACCGACCCCATCGGCATGTCGGGCATCCGCCTGGAAGCCAATTTCCACATCATCACCGGGCAGATTTCCGCTTCCAATAACATTTACCGCTGCGTGGAACGCACCGGCCTGAAGGTGGCCAATATGACCCTGGAGCCGATCGCCTCTGCTGCAGCTGTGCTGAGCGAGGAGGAGAAGGAGGCCGGCGTTGCCCTGGTGGACATAGGGGGCGGCACGACGGATATTACCGTCTTTAAGGATGGCATCATCCGGCATACGGCGGTTGTGCCCTTTGGCGGCAACGTCATTACCAAAGACATCAAGGAAGGCTGCACCGTCATGGGCCAGCAGGCGGAGAAGCTGAAGATCAAGTTCGGTTCGGCCCTGGCCGAGGAGGTTTACGACAACCGCATCATTTCGATCCCCGGCCTGCGGGGGAGGGACCACAAGGAGGTCTCCGAGAAGAACCTGGCCCGTATCATCCAGGCCCGCGTGGAGGAAATCCTGGACTACGTGCTGTGGGAAATCCGCCGTTCCGGCTTCGATCGCAAACTGATCGCCGGCATCGTGCTGACCGGCGGCGGTGCCCTGCTCAACCACATCGACAAGCTGACAGAGTACCACACCGGCATGAGCACCCGCATCGGGGTACCGGTGGAACACCTGGCCCACGGCTACCACGAGCAGCTGAGCAGCCCTATCTATGCCACCGGCGTGGGCCTGCTCATGAAAGGCCTGGACGACCTGGAAGCGGGCCGCGTCGCCATCCCCGAACCTGTTCAGGAGGAGGAAGAGGGCGAGTTCGAAGAGGACCTCGCCGGCAAGTGGTATGAACAACTGTTCCGTAAAACCAAAGAGTGGTTTGAAGCGGAACCAGACAGCGAGTTTTAGAGGAAGGAGTGCCTGCATTCACTCATTCACTCATTCACTCATTCATTCATTCACTCATTCACTCATTCACTCATTCATTCCATATTTCACAAGCTGATACTAAAAATTAAACCTGTTGGGCTGCCCATGGAGCATGATAACCTCAAAAGCCCGGCAAAACATTAAAAACTAGCAGTTATGGTATTTGATTTGCCAAAGGATGAAAGCCCGATCATAAAGGTGCTGGGCGTCGGTGGCGGAGGCAGCAATGCTGTCACCCACATGTTCAAGCAAGGGATCGTGGGCGTGGATTTTGCGATCTGCAATACCGATTCCCAGGCCATGGAGCTGAGTAAAGTACCAACGAGGATACAACTCGGCCCCAACCTGACGGAGGGCCGGGGCGCCGGCTCCAAACCCAACATCGGAAAGATGGCCTGTGAGGAATCCATAGAGGATGTCCGCCGCTACCTGGAAAACAACTGCCGCATGTTGTTTATCACCGCCGGCATGGGCGGCGGCACCGGCACCGGCGCGGCGCCGATCATCGCCAAGACTGCCAAAGAGATGGACATCCTTACCGTGGGCATTATCACCCTGCCTTTTACTTTCGAAGGGCGGCGCCGGATCACCCAGGGCGGAGAAGGCCTGTCGGAGCTGAAAAAGCACGTCGACACCCTGATCGTGGTGTCCAACGACAAACTGCGGCAGATCCACGGCAACCTCTCCATTTCGGAGGCCTTTGCCCACGCCGACAACATCCTCACCACAGCTGCTAAAGGCATTGCCGAGATCATCACCGTGCCGGGCTATGTGAACGTCGACTTTGAAGACGTCAATACTGTCATGCGCGACAGCGGCGTGGCCATTATGGGCACGGCGGCTGCTGCCGGGGACGACCGCGCCAAGCGCGCTGTCGACGAAGCCCTGCATTCCCCCTTACTGGAGGACAACGACATCCAGGGCGCCCAGCACATCCTGCTGAACATCACTTCCGGCACCAAGGAAGTCACCATGGACGAGATCTTCGAGATCACCGAATTCGTCCAGGAAGAAGCCGGCTTCGGCACCGACCTCATCTGGGGCAACTGCTACGACGAGTCGCTGGGCGACAAGATCAGCGTGACCGTGATCGCCACCGGCTTCGAGCACCGCAAGAAGGCCATCCAGGAGAAAACTGCCGATAATAACCGCATCATCGTATCTCTGGATGACGAACAGGCCGACAAGAAAAAAAAAGGCCTGGCTGACTTAGGCTTTGAAGAGGAAGAAAACAAGGCGCAGACCTTCGAATTCGACGACATCCGCGCCACCGCCGATAAATTCCGCAACCGCTATTCCTACCAGGAGCCTTACCTCAAGGACGAGGACAAAGAGCAGCAGGAGGAAGAACGGCGCCGGCGGATGGAGGAGGAGCGCAAGCGCCGGGAAAAGCTGCGCAGCCACCGCGTGAAGCTCAGCAACCCCAAGGCCGTCATCGAACTGGAGAACGAACCGGCTTACCAGCGCCGGGGCGTCAACCTGGATGACGTGCCGGACAGCTCCGAGCCGGCCCGCTCCAAATGGACCATCTCGGACGACGAGGAGCCGGAAATCCGGACCACCGGCAACTCCTTCCTCCACGATAACGTGGACTGAGGGCTGCTAAATAGTTTCGAATTTTCTCAATAGCCAAATCCGCAGCGGCACCCTTCGGAACGAGGGTGCCGTTGCCGATTTTGGACGGGCAACCCTTCTTCGTTACTTTTGTAATCATTTCAAAGTAACGATTTCCCCTTCTCTGCTCCCCAACGCCGGCAGGCCTGTTGCCCGCCGCCTGCTATCCACTTTCCTTCGCCGGCGGCCTGCCGTTCCGAACCCTAACTGCGCCTGCCCTCCCCCAAAAGGTGTCGGATGGGCCAGCGAACAGCGAACAGCGAACACCGCCCAAATGCCCGCAGCCGACACTTCCCCCAATTTTTAACCACTCTTTAATAAGAAATGCGCAACATCCGGGCCGCCATTTCAGTTTACCCCATAAATCGTTTTGATCCCAACAAAAAATAAAACGTATCCAAAATGAACATCCGGAAGATCAAATTAGCGCTGGCGGTTGGTTTGATGAATTCCAATCAAAGCAACCCGCTCCACGCCATTACTGACCTCATGCTCGACTTTAAAGAGGTGGGCGCCTATCTCGGGTTGACGGCCGTTGGCAACAAACGCCTCAACCCGGCGCTCATCAAAGAGACCTACGCCATCCGTTTTGAGAACTGTACTGTGGACGTCGACCTGGTGTCCAACCCCATGACGAACAGCCAGGCTGTCCAGGGCTTTCAACTGTACTGACTTTTTACCCCCGATTCTCCCTTTTCCATATCCAAAATTGCAGCGGCGCCTTTCGCGAGAAGGGCGCCGTTGTTGTTTTTTTGCCTTTCTGCGTGAGGATCAACTCCTCGAAAACGGCAGGCTGTTCGCGAGGGTCTATGACCCGATGCGGGATAATGAGCAAGTCTCCGCCTTGCGTATGTTTTGACAAAATCCCGCAAGTCGGAGACTTGCAAGTTGAGCCGCATCGGGTCTTTTAGACCCTCGCGAACGGAGGTAGTGAAATTGAAAATTCAATATTCCCAAACCCAAAACAGGGCTGTTCGCGAGGGTCTATGACCCGATGCGGGATAATGAGCAAGTCTCCGCCTTGCGTATGTTTTGGACAAAATCCCGCAAGTCGGAGACTTGCAAGTTGAGCCGCATCGGGTCTTTTAGACCCTCGCGAACGGAGATAGTGAAATTGAAAATTCAATATTCCCAAACCCAAAACAGGGCTGTTCGCGAGGGTCTATGACCCGATGCGGGATAATGAGCAAGTCTCCGACTTGCGTATGTTTTGGACAAAATCCCGCAAGTCGGAGACTTGCAAGTTGAGCCGCATCGGGTCTTTTAGACCCTCGCGAACGGAGATAGTGAAATTGAAAATTCAATATTCCCAAACCCAAAACAGGGATGTTCGCGAGGGTCTATGACCCGATGCGGGATAATGAGCAAGTCTCCGCCTTGCGTATGTTTTGGACAAAATCCCGCAAGTCGGAGACTTGCAAGTTGAGCCGCATCGGGTCTTTTAGACCCTCGCGAACGGAGATAGTGAAATTGAAAATTTCAATATTCCCAAACCCAAAACAGGGATGTTCGCGAGGGTCTATGACCCGATTCGGGAGGCAAGTCTATGACAAAACCCGCAAGTCGGAGATAATGAGCATCGGGTCTTTTAGACCCTCGCGAACGGAGATAGTGAAATTGAAAATTCAATATTCCCAAACCCAAAACAGGGCTGTTCGCGGTCTATGACCCGATGCAGGATAATGAGCAAGTCTCCGACTTGCGTATGTTTTGAAAATCCCGCAAGTCGGAGACGCCGCATCGGGTCTTACAGACCCTCGCGAAGATAGTGAAATTGAAAATTCAATATTCCCAAACCCAAAACAGGGCTGTTCGCGAGGGTCTATGACCCGATGCGGGATAATGAGCAAGTCTCCGCCTTGCGTATGTTTTGGACAAAATCCCGCAAGTCAGAGACTTGCAAGTTGAGCCGCATCGGGTCTTTTAGACCCTCGCGAACGGAGGTAGTGAAATTGAAAATTCAATATTCCCAAACCCAAAACAGGGCTGTTCGCGAGGGTCTATGACCCGATGCGGGATAATGAGCAAGTCTCCGCCTTGCGTATGTTTTGGACAAAATCCCGCAAGTCGGAGACTTGCAAGTTGAGCCGCATCGGGTCTTGCAGACCCTCGCGAACGGCGGGAATAATGATTTTGGAAAATTCATTGTCCTCAAACGAAAAATTTCCTATATTCAGGAAGCATAAAACAAACATCCTTTCACCTAAAAACCCACATAAACCATGAGCACCCGCTACAAAATCACTGACCCCGAAGGCCTGTACTTCCTCACCCTCACCACCGTCGGCTGGCTGGACGTTTTCACCCGCAAAGCCTATAAAGACATCCTGATCGAAAGCCTGCGCTATTGCCAGGGCAACAAAGGGCTGCTGCTGTATGCATATACCATTATGAGCAACCACCTGCACCTCATCGCTCAGGCAGGCGAAGGTGCCGTTCTGGTGGACATCCTCCGCGATTTCAAGAAATTTGCCGCCCGGCAAATCATTGATCAAATTCAATATTCCGGAAGGGAAAGCAGGAAGGACTGGCTGCTCTACCAGATGCGCTGGTTCGCCAAACAAAACTGCCGAAACCAGGAACACCAGCTCTGGCAGCCGGACAACCACCCGGAAGAATTGATCAGTCCAAAATTTATCTATCAAAAATTGGCGTATATCCACAACAATGCGGTGGAAGCCGGGCTGGTGAAAGAGCCGGCTCAATATGTGTATTCCAGCGCAGCGTATTATGAAAATGGGGAGGGCATTTTGCCGGTTATCATATTGGATTTGGGGGTGACGGAGGGGTATGTTTGGCTGGGGTGAGCTGTGAATGTCGAATTCCGTAAGTCGTAGGGTTCGAATGAGAAACAGAGGCGGTAAAATTACACATTACCTTATATCCATACCAAAAAGGATCGTTCGCGAGGGTCTATGACCCGATGCGGGATAATGAGCAAGTCTCCGACTTGCGTACGTTTTGGACAAAATCCCGCAAGTCGGAGACTTGCAAGTTGAGCCGCATCGGGTCTTTTAGACCCTCGCGAACGGAGATAGTGAAATTGAAAATTCAATATTCCCAAACCCAAAACAGGGATGTTCGCGAGGGTCTATGACCCGATGCGGGATAATGAGCAAGTCTCCGACTTGCGTATGTTTTGGACAAAATCCCGCAAGTCGGAGACTTGCAAGTTGAGCCGCATCGGGTCTTGCAGACCCTCGCGAACGTCTTGCAGACCCTCGCGAACGGCCATCTCCACACATTTCCATGTATTTCCATGTATCTCCCCACCCCATTCAACCCCCAAAAGCCTATCCTCATATCCATACCACCCCCTCCATATACGTCACTGCCTTACCCGCCAGGGCCACCCGCTCCCCGAGCATCGTGCAGCGCACCTCCCCGCCGCGCCGGGAAATTTGCCGGGCAAGGAGTTCCTGTTTGCCCAGGCGTTCGGCCCAGTAGGGCGTCATGGTGGTGTGGGCAGAGCCGGTCACCGGGTCCTCGTCGATGCCAGCGTTGGGGAAGAAGCAGCGGGAAACGAAATCGACAGTATCGCCCGGCGCGGTGGCGATCACGCCCCGGCCCTTGACTTGCCGCAGGAGGCGAAAATCGGGGCGCAGCGCCGCCACTGCCGCTTCCGACTCCAGCACTACGAGGAAGTCTTCCCGCCCGGCGAATACTTCGCGGGGAGTGGCGCCCAGCGCTTCCGCCAGTACCTTCGGCGCTAAAGCCGGCTCCAGAATGTCAGTGGGAAAGTCCATGACATAAAGGCCTCCTTCGCGGGTGACGCTCAGCAGCCCGCTGCGGCAATGGAAATGGATGATGGCCTGCCGGTAGCCCAGGTGCTGGAACAACACGTGGGCGGTGGCCAGGGTGGCGTGCCCGCAGAGGTCCACCTCGATGGCCGGCGTAAACCAGCGCAGGTGGTAGTCCTTGCCCCGGGGGATAAAAAAGGCCGTCTCCGAAAGGTTGTTCTCGGCGGCGATGGCCTGCAGGGTTTCGTCGGGCAGCCACTCGTCGAGCGGGCAGACGGCAGCCGGGTTGCCGCGGAACAGCTCGCCGGTGAAGGCGTCGGCCTGGTAGATGGGGATTTTCATAGTGGCGGAATTGTTATATTGTTGAATTGTTATATTGTTGAATTGTTATATTGTTGAATTGTTATTTTGTTGGGATCATTGTTTCATGAGGCCCTTGCTGAAGCTTTGGGAAACGGCGGCATTACATAAATGCATAACGATTTGGCCGGCTTATTTGTTAATGAAAGCAGCACATGTGAGGAGTGGGCTACCCTTCTAACGTTGGACACCCAATTGAGGGCCGTACATCGTACACAGCCTGGAACCACCGCCGGCAACGGCTTCATCAGCATCACCATTCGTTCCGAAGTCGTACATCGCACACAGCCTGGAACCACCGTCGGCCCTGTACACCGTACACCGCCCCGGCATCCCCCCGGCCCCGTACACCGTACATACCCCTGCTAACCTCTGCCCAACCTCAGACGGATACCCGGGGAGTGCCGTTTTGATGCTCACTTTTCGGGACTTGCCTGTGGGGCAAAATTGTAGTAAATTGGAAACGCAAAAATAGCTGACATGCCTTCATCCGCTAAAATATCCGGTTACCAAGCCGAAAGGAATAAGCCCATGCCCTCTCTCAACCATGGCCTCATTCAGGCTAACCTCATTTTCGCTATCAAGTTAAGCTACAAGGACAAATACAGCGTTGTTTCGGAACTGAGCCTTGATCTTTCCGGTTGGGAATCAGTCCCCGATGTTTGTATACTTCCCAAAATGACGCTTGATCCTCGCCAGGACGTGGCGACTGTGAAAGAGCCTCCGCTGTGCGCCATTGAAATCATTTCTCCCAGCCAATCCGTAAATGAACTGATAACTAAAGCAGAGAAGTATTTTCAGTACGGAGTGAAGTCCTGCTGGATTGTCATCCCTGCCCTGCAGAATGTCTACGTTTTTTCTTCCCCGGATGACTATGAGATGTACAAAGTCTCCGAAACCCTCTCCGACCCAGCCCTGGAAATAGAACTGGATTTGGAAGAAGTTTTCAGCTAGTCGACTCCTGCCGACGGAGTCGGAAGGCGGAAGTTTACCCGGCCGAGGTGCGAGGACGTGGCGGAAAAACCAGCGAAAACGCCTGTTTCAGGGGCTGTTCTGACTTCGCATCCCGACCTCCTGCGTCGGTACGGGACTCCCTTCGGTCGCTTCTGCCTTCCGCCTTAATCATTAATCCGTCCAAAGTCCGGAAACATTCATCCAACCATCCCTCACTGCCCCCACATATACACCCTCCCTTCCCCGCCCTCCAGCCGGTCCAGCTGGTACTGCTTGCCGTTGAAGAATAGCGGTTCTGCTTTCATTTTCTCCTGGTGGGTGGAAAAATAAGGATACAGCGGCGGCATCTTTTCAGGGCCCTTGCTTTGGGGTATTTTAATATTGACCGCGGGCTCGTTCCCGTCCAGGTTGGCGACGAACAGGTACTGCGGCCGGGCCGCCTGCGTCCAGGCAATCACCCGGGTGGCGGCGGTGGCGTCGGGCGGCAGCAGCCAGTGGGTGTCGGCGCTGATGATTTGCGGCAGGATCTGTTCGGCGGCCAGGCGGAGGCGCGACAGGCGGTGAAAAAGCAGGGCGTTTTTTCCGAAGACGAAAGGCCCGCGGGTCGCCTTGTCGCCCTCGCTGATGCGAAAGACGTAGAGTTTGGTATAGTGTTCGTTGGGCGCCGGCGTGGGGTGGGGGTCCCGGCATTCGAAGCCCAGCGCCATGTAGCTGGGCATATCCGTCAGGAAAAGGGCGGTAAAGAAGCGGGCCTCGTTGCCGGCCAGATAGAATTCGTCGAAGCGGGGGTCGTCCTTATCGCCGGTCATGACCGTGAAGTTGGGGGCAAAATCCCGGCCCTTCAGGATGTCGAGGTACCAGCGGAAGTTCTGCATGAATTTGGGGCTGCCCACCACCATGCTTTGCAGGTCGCCCAGAGTAGAGTCGGCGTCGGCTTGCTCCAGGTGGTCCACTTCGTTGCCGTAGGCGATAAAGCCCGGGCCGACCAGGAAGGTTTCGGCGAAATAGCCGAAGTAGGGCTTGGCCTGGCGGACGTGGGCGCGCACCGCTTTGTGCAGGTCGTAGTAGTTGTCGGCCTGGGCGGGCACGCCTTCGGGGCGCATCTGCACATGCGACATATCGCCCCGCATGAAGTCGAAATTGTATTCCTGCTGGATGAGGTAAAAGTGCTGGCAGGCGTAGTCCCAGGTAGCGTGCCGGGGTTTCGAGAAGTCGATCTCCCAGTCTTTGTTGTCGTTGAGCCGCTCGTAGAGCTTGTAGCGGGTCAGGGGGCCGAAGACGCGCGACATTTCCTGCGGTTTGCTGATCTTGTATTCGCGCCAGATGTGCCCTTCGCTATCCACCGTTTTGGCCTTTTCGCTGGTGTCTACCTCCAGGCCGCGGTAGGGCGGCCCCATGGTGGCGGGCACGGGCTCGAAGCCATCTTTATAGAGGTGCTTCATCAGCCAGCCCCGGCGCTGGGCGCGCCGGCCGTAGTCGGGCGGGTTGCCGAAGAGCAGTTCCAGCCGGGCCGATTCGGGATAATCCGGGGAAAACAAATCCCGGGCGTTGGCGGGCCCGTCGATGCCGTCCCTGGCGGGCCCCTGCTCCCGGAGGAAGCGAAAGACGGACTGTTCCACCTCTTCGTGCAGGTTGGCGCGGTGGCTGGTGATCCGGTCGTCGCGGCGTTGCAGCCATTCGAAATGGCGGGGGTTGCCCAGCACGATCTCGGAGTAGCGGTCGGTGTGGGGTATGACGTCCATGCCTACCGTCCGCCCGGTAGCATGCAGGAGGTTGACGACGGCTTTGAGCTGCTTCTCCACCGTGTCCAGGTGCGGGTAGGCTTCGTACAACTCCTGGCTGAAGAATTCCGGGTTGATGTTCCAACTGGCCATGCCGTACAGGCTGGCCACGACTCCCGGCTCCCAGATGGGCAGCAGGTGGACGGACTGCTGCGCTTCCGGCACGGTGAGCATGTACTTGATGATATTCCAGAAATTCTGTATCGTCCGCACGTTGATCCCCACCATGTTGGTGCGTTTGATCCAGTTGGTGGTGCGCAGGCCCGCCAAGGGGCTGGGGATGGTTTGCTGCGGGTCGAGCGCGTCCAGGACCAGTCCCCTGCCTAAACGGCTGCTCAGGGCCTGGATTACCTGGGAGGTGGTCAACTCCAGGGCCAGCTCCGGCAGGAGGAAGGGCAAAAAAGAGGCCTTCCCTTCCTGATAGGAGGCGGTGATGGCGCTGGCATTGGCGTGCCAGTGGGATTTCAGGCTGGGGTAGTTCATGCTTTATCGGCTTTGCCGACAAGATAAGGAAAAGAGACGGTGACGATAAACCTGGGGTTTATTGAATTCTCGTAGGTCCCGCCAAAATCATTTTCTATCAGAAGGGATAACAATTGGGTGCGATGCTAAATTGTGCTCCCTCCGGTGTTGGGAGGATTTAGGCATTAGGTTTTGGGCGTTAGGGTCTCGAAGAAAATTCTCCGTTTTCTTTTCCATCCCATCCCATTTCTGTAGGGGTGAAGACTGCAAAATGCCTGACAATTTGCCCCTTGGTTTATTCCCCGCTTTCCATTCGCTTCAAATTCTCGCCAAGAAAAAGTAAGTTGCGCTTTCATCCAAAGTAATTTTCCCGTTAACTGTATAAGATCATGGACAGGACACGGCTATTGGCGGCTATTTTCGGAAGGCAGGACAATCCAGGGCGTTTGCAGGCCAAGTCCCGCACACCGTACAGCCTTCCGGCTTCCCCAAAACCCGTACACCGTACACTGCCCCCCTCTCCGGCTTCCCCCAAACCCGTACACCGCACACCGCCCCCCTCTCCGGCTTCCCCCAAACCCGTACACCGCACACCGCCCCCCTCTCCGGCTTCCCCCAAACCCGTACACCGCACACCGCCCCCCTCTCCGGCTTCCCCCAAACCCGTACACCGTACACCGCCCCCTCTCCGGCTTCCCCAAACCCGTACACCGCACACCGCACCCCCCCCTCCGGCTTCCCCAAACCCCGTACACCGTACATCGCCCCCCCTCCAATCCCCCTCCGGCAAGCCTCCCTTCTAACGGTACCTTCTCCTGGCCACCCTCCACCTCGCCGCCCAGCAAACCGTCGGCCTGTTCTTCAACGACTCCCTGGCCTTCAATGGTTATACCCTGCTGGCGCCCAATTCCAGCACCACCACCTACCTGCTCGACAACTGCGGGGAGGTGGTGCACAGCTGGCCCGGAAACTACCGCCCCGGCAACGTGGCTTACCTGCTGGAAAACGGCCTGCTGCTGCGCACCGGGCGCCTCAACAGCTCCTTTAACGCCGGCGGCACCGGCGGGCACATCGAACTGGTCGATTGGGAGGGCAACGTGGTGTGGCAGTACGACTATTCTTCCCCGGACTACCACCAGCACCACGACGTGGAATACATGCCCAACGGCAATATCCTGGTGATCGCCTGGGAACGGCACTCCCGTACCGAGGCCATCAATGCCGGCCGCAACCCCAGCCTGGTCGGCAACAGCGGCCTGTGGACGGAGCAGGTAACCGAACTGGAGCCCGTGGGCGCCGACCAGGCCAATATCGTCTGGCAGTGGCGCCTGTGGGACCACCTCGTCCAGCAGTACGACATCGCCCGGGCCAACTACGGGATGGTGGCCGACCACCCGGAACTGGTCGACATCAATTTCGAAACCGGCGGGGGCAATAACCCGGACTGGGCGCACTTCAATGCGGTAGACTACAACCCTGCCCTGGACCAGATCGTGCTCAGCTCCCGATCCCTGAGCGAGTTCTGGGTAATCGATCACAGCACCACCACCGAAGAGGCCGCCACCCACTCCGGGGGCAGCGCCGGCAGGGGTGGAGACCTGCTCTACCGCTGGGGCAACCCGCGCGCCTATGGCCGGGGAACCGCAAGCAGCCAGCAGCTCTTCAACCAGCACGACGTGCACTGGATCGAAGGGGCCCTGGCCGATGCCGGGCAATTTATGGCCTTCAACAACGGCCTGGCCCGCCCGGCGGGCAATCACTCTACCGTCGATATCGTCGCTCCGCCGCTGGAGGAGAACGGGCAATATGCCCTGGAAGAAGGACAAGCTTTCGGGCCCAATTCATTGTCCTGGACCTACCCCTCCCAGCCCGACTACGCGTTCTTTTCCCCGAATATCTCCGGCGCGCAACGGCTGCCCAATGGCAATACCCTGATCTGCGAAGGGCGCCCCGGCCGCCTTTTTGAAGTAACTTACGACGGGCAGCCCGTCTGGGAGTACGTCAACCCGGTGCGGGCCACCGGCCCGATTGCGCAAGGCATGAACCCCAGCAATAACGACGTCTTCCGCGCTTACCGCTATCCCCCGGATTTTCCGGCCTTCGAGGAGCGGACACTCGAACCCCAGGGGCCGCTGGAACTCAATCCCCTGCCATCGGATTGCGTGATCTACAGCAATCCCGTATCTTCGGCACATTCGGCCGAAAGCCTGGCCGGCGTAAAGGTGCTGTCCAACCCGATAGGAGAAGAACTGGCCGTGGAGAATGAAACCGGCGAACGCCTGCAGCTGCAGGTATTCAACCTCGCCGGGCAGCACATAGCCGCCGCCTGGGCGGAACCGGGGACAAACCGGCTGGCTGCCGGGCAATGGCCGAGAGGGTTTTATGTATTGCGGGTAGAGGTGCCGGGGACGGGGCGGTACTTTGTGGAAAAGGTGGTGAAGTAGCCGGACATCTGTAATTTGCGTTTCGTTCGCGAGCATCTGTAAAACAAAAAACATTATACTTATGAAGCATCTGTTTACGCCATTCCTGCTCTTTCTCTGTATCGGCATTTTCGCTCAGGATACCCCCCACACTGTAGGCCTGTTGTCGTATAACCCCGCAAAAGCCTACGATGGCTACAACCTGATCTATCCGCACAACCAGCCTAATGTCTATTTGCTGGACAATTGCGGGGAGGTCGTCCACGTCTGGCAGGACGAGCCGCAGTGGCGGCCCGGCAATACCGCTTACCTGCTGCCCAACGGCAACCTGGTGAAGACCAAGCGCCTGGCGGCCATCGCCAACGATCCCATCTGGGCGGGCGGCGGCGGCGCCATCGTCGAGATTCGCGACTGGGATAATAACCTGCTCTGGTCTTTCGAGCGCAACAATGAACAGGAACGCCTGCACCACGACATCGCCCTGACCGACCAGGGCACCATCCTCATGATCGTCTGGGAGCTGAAAACCCAGGAAGAAGCCATACAGGCCGGGCGCGACCCCAGCCTGCTCGCCGACGGAGAGCTCTGGCCGGACTACATCATCGAGGTCGACCCCGAAAATGACGAGATCGTCTGGGAATGGCATGTCTGGGACCACCTCGTCCAGGATTTTGACCCCAGCAAGGAAAACTACGGCGTAGTGGCCGATAACCCTCAGCGGGTCGACGTCAACTGGGACACCAGCGACGGCGATGCCGACTGGATGCATACCAACGCCATCGATTACAATGCGGAGATCGGCCAGGTGATCATCAGCGTGCCGACCTTCCATGAAGTGTGGATCATCGACAAGACTACCACCACCCAGCAGGCAGCAGGCAGTACCGGCGGCTTTGGCGGCCGCGGGGGCGACCTGCTCTACCGCTGGGGCAACCCGGCAGCCTACCAGTCCGGAACGGCGGAAGACCAGACCCTCTTTTACCAGCACGACATCCACTGGATCGACGACTTCCTGGATTTTTCCAATCCTTACTTCGGCAGGCTGGCGGTTTTCAACAACCAGGTGGGAGAAGATTTCTCCACTGCCAATATCTTCAATCCCGGCTTCGACATGTATAAACTGGGCTATCCTATGATGGGCAACGTCTGGGGGCCCAACAGTTTTGACCTCACCATACAGCATCCGGAGCCTACCATGATGTACTCCACCGGGCTGTCCAGCATACAGGTGCTGCCCAATGGCAATTTCCTGATCTGCGTCGGCCGCTTCGGCTATTCCTTCGAGATCACCCCCGACAATGAGATCGTCTGGGAATACAAGACTCCCCTGAACGGCGGCGCGCGGGCCAGCCAGGGCGATGTGCTTTCGGAAAATAACAACCTGACCTTCCGCATGGACCGCTATCCCGCCGAATACGCTGCTTTCGAAGGCCGCGACCTCAGCAGCCAGGGATGGATAGAACTCAATCCGGACAGTACCTTCTGCGAGCAGATTCTGCCCGCCGGCGAACAGTTCTCCAGCTATGGCCTGAAGGCCTACCCCAACCCTGCCGCCAGCCAACTGGTGCTGGAGTGGGAAGGCGGCGTATGGGCCGAATTTGAAGTGTTCGACTTATGGGGGCGACAACTGGAGCGCTTCCGGGCAACCGGCGGGCGGAAGTATATGGACATCTCAGATTGGCGCGAAGGGGTCTATTTTGTGCGGGTGAACGGGATGGATGTGCGGAAGGTGGTCGTGAGGCGGTAACTGGAATGAGGGGTAGAGATGTAAGTGCCCGGACAAATTGTAGTTATCCCCATATTGCTTCGAAAAGTGTTTTGTCCGAGCACTTGGTTCTTTACTGGACTTTGGACGGCCTAGTGCTTTCGGCAGTAAATAACGGGTCAGTTATTTGTTAATTGGTTATTTCCAAACCGGGAACTTAAGCAGTTGATTACCAGCAATAACCAACAACTGTGCCCGACTTGGGGTGGCGTTAATAACTGCCCGGAACTTCGTTCCCGGCGCACTAGCGTTAAAGGTAGAAATCGGAAGGCGGAAGGCGGGAAAACAGGCTCTGAACGCCCATTTGTTGGCTGTTTCCGACTTCCGACTTCGCACTTCCGACTTTAAACAGAGCCACTACTCTTCAGGGCATTGGCTATTTCAGGCGCCTGGCATTACTGGTGTAGATTTCATCGGAGCTGTTGACGCCCCAAATCTCGTTATCCGGGCCTACAGAAAGTTGGGTTAATGAACCTGAAACTTGAATCCAGCCTTCGTCATCTCTACGATAAATTTTGTCATTGGAGTCTACTGCCCATACCTTTCCGGAGTCATTTACGGAAACATATTTAGCTCTGATACCGGAAATCGAAACCCACCGGTTTTCATCCACATCACGGTAATAAATCACCCCTTCCGCATTGACTCCCCAAATGTGCTTTCTGCTTCCCACTGATATTTGTTTCAACCGGCCACTTATATTGTCCCATCCACTTCCGTTCCAGCGATAAATGGCATCCTCTGCATTCACGCCCCATACCGATTGGTCAGACCCTGCAGATATTTGTTTCAACCGGCCATTTACCTTGTCCCATCCGCTTCCATTCCAGCGATAAATGGCGTCCTCGGCATTTACGCCCCATACCGATCGGCCAGCCCCTACAGATATGTGTTTCAACCGGCCGTTTATTTTGTCCCATCCGCTTCCATTCCAGCGGTAAATGGCATCTTCGGCATTTACGCCCCATACTTTTTCATCATCGCCGATAGAAACTTGTCTGAGCAAACCAGGGGCTTTGTTCCAATTGAAGGATTCCACTCCCCAGGCACCGGGACAGTTCCATCCAGTCCGGTTCTCTTTGACCCGTATGGCTCTGGACATATCCGTATTCGACAACTCGTAAGCCTCTACGCCTCCTCCGTACATTACATCCTCTGAGTGGGGGCTATGTTGGAGCCCAAGCGTATGTCCAATTTCATGTGTTGCCACAGCATCAAGGTTTACCGCTCCGGCAATTCCGCCAAATACATCTGCGACCACTGTTTCAAAACCATTGGAGAGTCTTTGGGTTTTCCATACCTCATCATCATCAAAAGCAATAATTCGCCCTCCTACCTCTGCTCGCCCTCTGGTGTTGGAGCCTCCCAGGTGTTCCCAGGCGTTACCGTCAAATTCTTCTGAAAAAGGAGACTCCTCCCTACTGAAAAATCCCAGGTTGATGTCTGCGTTTGAGTTGACTCGGGTAAATGTTATTCCCAGCACGCTTCCCCAGCGATCAAATGAGCGCTGAATAGCACTGCGAATAGCCGCCTCGTTTACCAGGTCGGATGTAGGCATCGGGTCAATCTTATAAGTAACTTCTGTTTTGTTGATCCAGGGCGCTCGCTTGTCCGGGCAAGAATCTTGAGCCTGTGAAAATGGTGCGCACAACAAAAAACAACAAATTGTCGATACAAAAAGAATTTTAAGTTTCATTGAGTTTAAGGTTTATAGATGAATAATGAAAATTGCTTTTAAGCCTTTACAAGCATTCATACGCCTCACTCCACAAAGATGCCGGCAAAAGAGGGATAGGCTTCTGGACAATCATTCCAAAAATCTGGATAGTGCTTTCATGCGCACACAAAATGATAGCACGATAATTGCATCATGAAGGAGATTGATTTAACTTTAGTGCTGATAATCAGCTATTTGCGTATTGCGCTTGGCGAGGCGTCAAATTCTTTCCGGAAGGCCCTGGAAAAATAGTTAGGATCCGTAAAACCGGTTTCATAAGCTACTTCCGAGACATTGAGATCGGTCGTTTGCAGCAGGGTTCTGGCTTTTTGCAAACGCATTTTTAGTATATAGCGGCCCGGAGAGAGGCCGGTGAGTGCTTTGAGTTTACGAAAAACCTGAGTGTTGCTAAGCTGTACGGCATGGCATAAGTGGACAATACCCAGGCCAGGGTCGCCCATTTTCTCGGCAATGGCCTCCCTGATTTTCTGGATAAACAGCTCGTCCAGGCCGGGGGCTTGCTGACTTGCCTTAGTGGTAGCGGGTAGAGCGGTGTCCGCTGAATACTTTTGTTGTAAAGCTTTTCTCAATTCGACCAGCTTTTCCAGGCGAACAAAAAGCTCCTCCTTATGAAAGGGTTTTAGCAGATAGGCGTCTGCTCCTGTGCGAAGGCCACTGATCCGGTCTTCATCCGTAGCTTTGGCAGTCAGCAGAATAATGGGGATATGGCTCGTTCGCTGGTCGTTTTTAAGGGTCTCGACCAGTTCGAGCCCATCAACCTCCGGCATCATAACATCACTAATGATAATATCCGGAATGCTTTCCATAGCTTTGTCAATGCCTGAACGCCCATTCGTTGCCGTGTGCACCTGGTAAAGCGGCTCCAGGATTTGCCGGATATAGGTGGTCACATCCAGGTTGTCCTCTACAATCAACAGAAGGGGTTTGGAATCTCCTTCCGCCATCTCTGGCCAAACCGTTTCCTCCGTTTCCAGTATAGTCTGCCTCGTACTACTGCGGGATCGATCATGGGTGGCAAAAAAAGAGGGTTCTGCCTGGGGAGCAGTTTGATGAATAGGCAAAGAAACGGTAAAAGTAGTCCCCTTTTCGGGTTGGCTTTCCACTTCAATCCTACCTTTCAGGAGTTCAACGAGTTCTTTGGTGAATGCCAACCCTATTCCGGTGCCTTCTCCCTGACGTGTCGTCGAACTTTCTACCTGAAAGAAACGGTCAAACACATAAGGCAATTTGTCAGGCGCGATCCCCACTCCGGTATCCCTGACCTTTAATTTTAAAAAGTCTTTGTCGTCTTTTATTTCACGGTGGGCATGAACCACAACCCTCCCACCGCCTGGGGTAAATTTCAGCGCGTTGGAAAGTAGGTTATTCAGGATATTTTGAATTTTCTTTTCGTCAAAATCCATCATGAGGCTATCGGCCTCCGAATAAAAGATCAATTGAATTTCTTTATCGTTTGCCATACTGGCAAAGGACTCCGTAAGGTATTGGAGAAAGGGTATTATGTCAGCCCGAATCCAATTGATCTTCAATTTTCCGCTTTCCAGCCTGGATAGGTCCAACAATTGGTTGATCAGGTTCAGCAGGTTTTGGGCATTGCGATTGATGAGGGCGAATTGGCTTTTAATCTGAGTATGGGTTTCTTTTTGCAGGGTTTGGAGCCACTGGCTGGAAGATAATTGCTCCGTAATACCCATAATTACGGTGAGCGGCGTCCTGAATTCATGCGTGATATTGGTGTACAGCCGGCTTTTCAGCATATCCAGCTCTTTTATTCTTTCAACTTCCGCCGTTTCCAGCCTGCGCCTGAGTTGAAAACGGTAGAGGCCGGCAACTGTCGAGACAAGGGCAAGAATATACGCAGCATAAGCCCAATAAGTGCGCCACCACGGAGGCCTGATCGTAATCAAAAGGCTGGCGCCCGTTTCATTCCAGGTTCCATCATAATTGGTTCCCTTGACCCGGAATACGTACTCGCCGGGATCGATATTAGTGAAGGTTGCAATTCGTTGATTGCCAATAAACTGCCATTCGTCATCAAAATTTTCCAACAGATAGGCATACTGGTTTTGGCCAGGTTGTGTAAAGTCGAGCGCTGCAAATTCGAAAGAAAAAATATTATGCTTCCAATTCAGTACGATAGCCTTAGTTTGGGCAATATCCTGGCTCAGGGGGCTCCCTTCCTGGCGGAGGCCCACCGAGCGGTTGGCGAGTTTAAAATCAGTAAGTACAATGGGGGGGCTGTAAGCATTGTCCTGCACCATTTCCGGCAGGAAGGCATTAAAACCCCGAATCCCTCCGAAGAAAAGCCTTCCTTCCCGGCTTTTGAAAAAGGCGCCTGAATTGAATTCATTGTCCTGAAGGCCGTCATCCAACCTGAAATTCTTGAATTCACCGCTTTGAACATGGAATCTGGACAAGCCCTGATTGGTGCTCATCCACAGGTGGCCGGAATCATCTTCAAGGATACCGTACACTACATTATCGGGCAGGCCATCCTTTACTTTATAATGGATGCTTGACCCGGTGCTTATTTCAAACCGGTTGAGCCCTCCACCACCGGTACCCAGCCACAGGTATTTGTCGGGCGCCCTGGAATCGGGCAATATACATTTCACATTCGGATGGCTAATGCTTTTGGGGTTTTCGGGGTTATTGGTAAAAAGGCTGAATGATTGGGAGGCTACTTCATATTTGAGTAAGCCACCTGGATGAGCCAACCAAAAAATGGAGTCATTCTGCTGGTGTATACGGAGGAAATTATGCCCCAACTCTTTATTACTCCCTGTGGCTTCCAGAAAGCTTGTACCGTTAAATTTACCGGAAGCAATATCAAAAATTCCAAATTCGAAGTGAGTCAACAGCCAAATTTGCCCTTCAAAATCGATGTGAATATCCAATACATTAGGATAAAATGATTCTTCTTCATAAATCCTGAAAAATTCCCACTCGGGTTCCTTATTTTGAAAAGAATGCAGTCGAAACAACCCCTTTCCGGTACCTACCCACAGCGAACCATCCGGCCCTCCTTTCATGGAATATACCTGGTCAAACTCATTGGTATATTCTCTTGTCCACCTGGACTCATCCAGAATTACGGGTTTCCAAACCCTGGTTTCCAAATTTCCCCGAAGCAATTGCTGGTTGGCCGGGCCTAACCATACTGAGCCATCTCTGGTTTGGCAAATAGCCCGCAGGCTAGGCGTTGTAAAACGTTGGGCCCCTTGCTGGCCACTAAATCGCTTTTGGTGAGGGGAGTATTTATAAAGGCCATTACCATTCGTTCCTACCCAAATATTCCCTGCATAATCTTCCAGCAAAGAATGTATTCCTGATTTGAAAAAAGCGGGAGTATTATCTGTGGAGGAATGAAACCGCTCTTTAATTTGCTGATTAAGGGTATCATAGATCACTAAGGTTAATGATCCATCTAACCAGATTCTTCCTTTTTTGTCAATAAATCCATCAACTCCAAAGGCACTAACTAATGGTGAAAGTGAAGCCTTGATCAAATCTGGTTGAAAAGGGAATAGTTTATAGGACTTTGACTCTGGTATCCACTTAACAAAACCTCCGGAAGTTGCGATCCAAACCGATCCATCATTTTCAAAGATGGAATAAAACCGATCATCCATGGCCCTTTTACCTAAATATATATAGGTAAAATCCTCCTGATCATAGTTTGGCCATTGCGGATCTACTTCCTCCCAGGACAGCCGCCGGATGGTGTACGCATCTCTGCTTTTCTGTGGCTGGATTAGACAAATCTGGCCAAAAGTACTCACCCAGATCGTCCCGGCCGCATCCTGGACCATTCGCTTGACGGGTTTTCGCCACAGCCCGGCCGGGCTGTCGTCCGCTTTGAATGCCATAAGACTTGCCTGATTTAGCGGAACGCCTTCGGCAGGCATCCCGATCCTGATAATATCCCCACTCAGGGTGCCTATCCAGATATTCCCGTCCATGTCTTCCATTATGGAATTTACGTCCCGGGAACATTCGGATGATCCGGCATCCATTCCTGCCATATCCTGCCCCTGCCTTAAACAGAGGGGAAAAAGCTGGAAAGTATTGGCCTTACGGTCCATGAGGTTCAGCCCCGATTTGGTGCCGATCCACAGACGCCCTGCACGATCTTCCAGGATACAATTGATGTGGTTATTTGAAATGGTGGACTCATCAAAGGGGTCATGTTGAAACACCTTAAACCGATAACCATCAAACCGATTAAGCCCATCCTTGGTCCCCACCCATATAAACCCTTGTTGATCTTGGAACAAAGCTGAAATCAGGTTTTGCGAAAGGCCCAATTCATTGGGAATCCTTTCAAAATCAATCGCTTGTGCCAACAGGAAAAGAGGCATCCAACATAAATAAAATGATATTTGAAAGGCTCGTTTCACCAATACATCAAAGAGGGGCATCACTTACATGAGGTTAGGTGAAAATAAAACAAAGGTAAAAAAAGCTGCTTGAGAAGGCTCAGTGCTTGTTTGGAGGTGGTGCTTTGGAGGCGATCCCGATAGCTATCGGGATGGGTTCTCACAAAGCCATTTTTGAGGTTCATAGCAGCGCTATGGAGCGAAAAAATGGCAAAGTGAGGTTCCAAAAGCGGCAATTTGCAGCGCAAATGACTACCTCCAAACAAGCACTCAGTCATAACCCTATCTATTCCGCCACCACAATGTACTTATTCTTCTTCCCGTTCTCCACCATCAGGTATTTGCCGTGGAGCAGGGCCTCATGGCTGATGGAAGCTTCGTGGTCGCTGATCTTATCCTTGTTGACGCTTATGGCGTTCCCCTTGATGGCGCGGCGGGCGTCGCCTTTGGAGGCGACGATGGCGGTATGCTCCGCCAGCAGGTCGACGATGTTGACGCCATTGGCGAGGACACCTTTGTCGATGCGGAAGCAGGGGATTTCGGAGGCTACCGTAGCCAGTTCTCCCTCGCCCAGTTCCAGCAGTTGTTCTTTGCCGGCCTGGCGGCTGAACAGCAGTTCCGTAACCTTCAGCACCGAGCGGTAGGCCTCTTTGGAGTGGACGCGGACGGTAAGCTCTTCCGCCAGCAGGCGCTTGAGCTCCTGCGGGTTGCCGGCCAGTTCCCGCTCCCGCGCCTCGATCTCTTCCCTTGATTTAAGGGTGAAGTACCGCGTGAATTTGGGAATGTCGGCATCGTCGGCGTTGATCCAGAACTGGTAGAATTGGTACGGCGACGTCATCTCCGGGTCCAGCCAGATGTTGCCCTCGGTGGATTTGCCGAACTTGGTGCCGTCGGCCTTGGTCAGCAGGGGAGTGGTCATGGCGTAGGCCTGTTCGCCCAGGTTCTTGCGGATGAATTCCGTGCCCGACGTGATATTGCCCCACTGGTCGGAGCCGCCCATCTGCAGGCGCACGCCATGCCTTTGGAACAACACCTGGAAATCGTAGGCCTGCAGCAGCTGGTAGCTGAACTCGGTGAAAGAGATGCCCGTCTCCAGTCGTTTCTGCACGGACTCTTTCGACATCATGTAATTGACGGTCAGGGTCTTGCCTACGTCGCGCAGGAAGTCCAGCACGTTCATGTCCTGATAGAAATCCAGGTTGTTGGCCATCAGGGCGGGGTTGCCCGCTCTATCGAAGTCGAGAAATTTGCGGACCTGGTTTTTCTGGTGTTCCAGGTTGGCGTCAAGCTCCTCGTAGGTTTTTAGTTCTCTTTCCTTGTCCTTCCCGGAAGGGTCGCCGATGCGGCCGGTGGCGCCGCCCATGAGTACGACCGGCTGGTGCCCGGAGCGCTGGAACAGGTCCAGCAGCATAACCTGCACATAGTTGCCGATGGTCAGTGACGGAGCAGTGGGGTCAAAGCCGATGTAGCCCTTCATCACGCCTTTGCTTAGGGCTTCGTCAATACCGGGCGTTGCATCCTGCAACATGCCCCTCCATTGGAGTTCTTCGATAAAATTCATCGCTTTTCAGTTTTATTTCACGTGAAACACCTGATCCTCCTCCAGCAACGGCATATACTTATAGCGCAGGTAGAGCTGTATGGTGGCCAGCACGTCCTTTTCGCAATAGAGGGCGAGGCGTTCCAGGTCTTTGTCTTCCCAGTAGACGCGGCCGACATCGCTGCCGTCGATGTCGTCTTTGGGAGAGGGGAAGCCCAGGACGGCGGCCAGCAGCTTGAGCGAAGTGTAGTGTTTGCGGTCGCCGAATTTCCACATATCCATCGTGTCCAGGATGTGGTTGGTTTCCCAGGGTTTTTTTCCGGAGATGTTGAACGGGACAGGAAGGGGCAGTTGATGAACGACCATCCGGCGGCAGATATAGGGGATGTCGAACTCTTTGGCGTTGTGGCCGCAGAAGCCGTGTTTGTTGGGGTCGTTGTAGAACTTGAAGACCATCTGGGAGAACTCGTGGAGCAGCTCCTTTTCGTTTTCGCTGGCGAAGGATTTCAGGCGCACCTTCAGCCGCTGGTCTTCCTTGTCCCGGTAAACGACGCCGACGGAGATACAGACGATCTTGCCGAATTCGGCGAAGATGGCGGCGCGGCCCTTGTACAGGGCGGCGTAATCGGGTTCTTCCTCATCGGTATTCCGGGACAGCTGGCGGGCCTTGGCCTTCCAGAGGTCCTGGAAGTCTTCTTCCAGGTTTTCGAATTCCGGCTTGCCGGAAACGGTTTCAATGTCCAGGAAAAGAATATTGGCGATATCCATATTTTCAGGTATTGTCATGTGATTTTCCGAAGCCTGCCAGGCGTTTGCCTTCCGGTGTCAAAGCTTAGAAGCTGTTAAGCTGCGGGCCAATCCGGCGGGCGAACCGGGCTAAAATACGGATAACCGGGCGGAAAAAGCGAAAAAATATCCTCCGGAAATACAATTTTCTAAAATGAGCTGCCGTTTTATTCGCGATTTGAAACACGCATAATTCTAGCGATTAAAAAACAACTTCACTGATCAATCTGCATGTACAACGCGTCCACCAGCCCTGGTTTGAAGGCTGCTTGCCTGGCCGGCCTGATGTTCTTCGTTGTAATTGCAACTTGCGAAGTTGTTTTTTAAGGATTACTTACTAACTTTTAGCTAAACAGATAGGTGACGGCAAACAGGCCAGGGATTTGGAGAAAGCACTCGCCGATCCACCCCGGATATTAACTTTTTGCGTCTCTATCCAAAACATCCGTTACTTATGGCTACTAGCAGTCCAAGTCCAACACCCACCAATCCAGGCTCCGGCAACCAGAACAAGTCTCAGCAACAGCTCAAAGTAGCGGCCATCGTCACTATTGCGGTGCTGGCCATCCTTTGTGTTGTGTTGGTGGCTAACCTGGTGAGCAAGAACAAGGCAAACCGTGGCCTCACTTATGAATTGAACGAATCCGAACAGCTCAAAGCGGAACTCGAGAAGCAATACTACGAGTCGCTCTCCGAACTGGAAGAGCTGCGCGGCAGCAACGAAGAACTCAACGCACTGATCGAACAGCAGAAAGCGGAATTGAAAGATTCCAAGGACCGCATCGAAGCCCTGCTGCGCGACAGCCGCAACCTGGCCCAGGCCCGCAAGGAAATCAAGAACCTGACCGCCCAGGTCGAGCAATACCTGGCCGAGATCAACCAACTGCGCCAGGAAAACGAACAGCTGACCGCCCGCACCACCGAACTCAGCGAGGAGAACATGGCCCTGTCCACCAACCTGGATTCCGCCCGCGTCCGCAACATGGAATTGTCGTCCGCCAGGGCCGCCCTGGCCAGCGAGAAGGACGCCATCGAAGCCGAGCGCTCCTTCCTCGCCAAAAAGGTGAACATCGCCTCTGTGATCAAAGTCGACAAACTGGAAGCCACCGGTATGAAGGTCAAAGGGAGCGGCAAGCCGGTTTCCCGCCGCAGCGCCAAGAATATCGACCAGCTTCAGGTGTGTTTCTACACGACCGCCAACGATGTGGCGGAGCCGGGCAACGAGCAGTTCCTGATCCGCATCATCAGCCCCCTGGGCGAAACCCTCGCCATTGAAGAACTGGGCTCGGGTATCTTCACCAACAGCGCCAGCGGCGAGCAGATCCGCTATACCCAGGTCGAAGAGGTCGACTACAAGCAGAACGAACAGCAGGTCTGCAGCATGTGGGCGCCCAACCAATCCTTCGCCGAGGGCAATTACAAAGTTGAAGTGTACAACAAAGGCTACCTGGCCGGCAGCACGACGCTGACCCTCAAATGAGTGAATGAGTGAATGAGTGAATGAGTGAATGAGTGATTAACAGGGGCTTAGAGCCGGTTTCATGTATCATTATTTGTGTCCAGGTACTTAGTTTCCTTGTATTGACATAAAAAGCCGGGGCCGCCTGAACGGGGGTTCCGGCTTTTTGTTGGCGTTTCCGATGAACAATTTATTCCGCCCGGCCATTTTCTTTATGTCTGTTTTTTTGCATAAACCACGCCATGAAGAAAAAGGACGGAGCATTCATCAATCCGATCGACAAAGACAAGGTAGCCGACAGCCCGCACAACCTGCCCTATGCGCATACCGTAGGCGGCGTGCAGATCAAACCGATCGATAAAGGCAAAACCAAAGGGCGTGCGGTGACGGCCATGTACAAGCAGACCGATATGCAACTGGCCCAGATCCGGAAACAGATCGAGTTGCTGGCCCATCAGGCTAAGGCCATCCAGCGCCGCATCGCCATTTCTGAACAAATCTACGGGGCGGAAATGAATTTCGAACCGCTCATCGGCTTTACTTATCACTTGTACGAACGCAGCGACGGGACCAGCGTGCTTTCCATGGTCGCTCCCCGGGAATGGGGCGACAACCCGCCGTACCGCTTTCTCGCTACCGTTGAACTCCTGGCCGACCATACGTGGGACGTGCTGGAGGAGGGGGAGGAGGGGTAACTGGGCTTTGGACGTGCCTCTGTTTGAAGTCGGAAGTCGGAAACAGCCAACAAATGGGCGTTTAGAGGTAACTATTTAGGTCTATCTCCACCCGGCATTTTCGCCCTTTGTTTGCCCCGACTTCCGAAATGAATTCGGAAGTCGGGGCAAAATCAGGCATTTTCGGCCGGGTGGTAAATAGTTACGTTCAGGGCCTGTTTTTCCGCCTTCCGCCTTCGTCGGCCGAAGCCGATTATGGCCGACGGATACAGGCAGCCTGCCTGCCAGCGAGCCGTATCAAGTGGGGAATTTATTCTTCTCCGGGCCGCTTTAGGGCCATAACCATTCAACAATCCAAAAAATATGGTATTCCGAATACTTCTCCTCTTCCTGTTCCCTTTCTGCTTTTCGACCCTCAGCCCTCAGGGGGAGCCCAAAGTAGAATGGCTGTCCGAAACCACTTTCGATTTTGGCAATATCCCGCACCATAAGCCGGCGAAGCACGATTTCCGGTTCCGCAACATCAGCGGGGAACCCATCGTCATCGACAATGTGCGGCCATCCTGCGGCTGTACGGTGCCGGATTGGGATGCGGCAGCCGTGCCGCCCGACAGTATCGGCCTTGTTTCCATTGAATACGATGCGCGCGACCTGGGGTACTTCTACAAGAAGGTCAAAGTATACTTCAACGGGCAGCGGCGGGCAGAAGTGCTGTATATTGAGGGGTGGGTAGAATAAAAAAGGAGTATGCCGGGCTTGCCGGCACCCTCCTTTGCTCAATAACCGTTTTGTATTTGTACTAGAAATTGTTCCTCATTCTAAAGCCGGCTTTCCTTCCAGCCCGGGCTGCAGGCGCACCTCTATCTGGATAACCTCCCCGCTGCGGCCGAAAACGCGGGCGCTATCCTCCTGGCTCATCTCCAACCCGTCCTGATCCCGGGCGGCACCATCCCGGTAAAACAGGGTGATTCCCCTCTTATCAGACAGCCGGTAAACAACCGGTACCTGGCAATAGGTGAAGCCCAGGCTGCCGGCCGGCAGGTCAAGTTGCTGCTCCTGACCCTGGGTGTCGACGTACCGGAAGGCCGCGGGTTGCTGCAAAAACTCTTCCCGGGAAAGCAGGGCGGGGCCAAATTGGATCCTGCCGTTGCGGACAAAGACGCCCAGCTCTCCGAACCGGCACAGGATATCTTCTTTCACCTGCCCGGTCATGCCTGGTTGCTGTGCGCCGGCATTGCCCGGGGTATGGGAATAGGGGTCGCTGGGAAACGCTCCGTATTCTTCAGGAGTCTTATTAAAGCCAATCCCCTGCCGGACATCGTAGTAAAAGGCAGCCAGTTTTTCCAGCGTATCCGGGTCTTCTCCCCGCTCTGCCGCCCACAGGTAGTTCTCCTGGACGGCGAGCAGCAGCTTGGAAACCATGTGCCAGTAGATGCAGCCCAGCCCTTCATACCCGAAGAAGGTGCCGGAGCGGCCGGTAAAAGATTGGTGGTCGAATATTTGCTCGAAGGCGTCCAGGATCAGCTGCCGGTCCTTTTCCACCAGGGGCCCGTAACCGTCGGCTTCCAGTTGCCCGAGCGCCTTCTTAACACTGCCGGCGTTGTTGAAGCTTCCGTTGAAGTGATAACGGCCGAAGACGTCCTTGCCTACCAGCCGGCGGTTGCCGTCGGCCAGGAGCTTTTGGATCAGGGCCGACCGCTCAGCCACCTCCTGCGGAATGATATTCTTGTCCTCAAAACGAGGAAGCTGCCGGTCCGGATAAAGGATATAGCTGTGCTGATCTTCGCGGTACAGGCTGCTGTGGCGCAGGGCCCGGAGCAGCGCTACGCTCTCGCCGGCCGGCAGGTAGCCGGAGCTGAGCACCGCTACCTGGCCCTCCAGCATTTCATAGAGGTAGCGGACGGCTACTTCCTCTTCGTTGTTCACCTTCATGAGGTTGTAGGAGTGGTAGAGCTTGTCCTCACGCCGGTTGGCGCGGATGGTATGGGCGGCATAGTCCAGAGACAAGCTGAGGAAGCGCTGTAGTTCCTGGAGGCTGACCTGCTTCCGGGCACCGGAAAAGCCCTGCTGGTATACGCGTTGGCGGTACCGGCTGCCGGCCTGCCCGAGGGCGTCCAGGATGGATTTCCTGTCCTTGTCGGATATCGGGCCGGCAAGCAGGTTGTGGTATTGGCCGAAGGCCTGGGTGATCTCCCGGAACAGTTCCGCGACTTCCTCGGAAAGCTCAATAGGCTGGTCTACCTGGCTGAAGAGTTCCTGGCAGAACTGCTGGAACCGGTAGAGGTAATAAAGGGTGACCATGGAGACGCCGTGCCCGACCAGGGCGTTGTTGGCGTCGTTCCATTCCGGGCGTTGGGTATTGAGCCAGATACCGCCTTCGGGGATGAAGTTGGAGAATTTGGCCAGCACGGAGACGAGCAGCTTTTCCGTGAGGTTGGCGAGGTAAACCTGCCCGTTGGCGTCCAGTACCAGTTTGCCGTCGGCACCCATCTGTTTTACCCGCTCTTCGATCACGGCTTCCAGTTCCTGGTCGAAATCGACCGTATCGTAGGGGTTGGCCAGCAGTTCCTCGTAGGAATGTATCCGGTAGGGGACATTGGCATAGGAAAAAAGCGGGCGGGTGAGCAGGTCGTTTAGTGCTTCCGGGTGGTGTTTGCGGCTCAGCTCCAGCAGTTTCAGCAGGTAGATGATCTGATGGTCGCCCCAGTAGCCGATGTAGGACCAGGGGTCTTCCGGCTCGATCACCTCCCAGTCGATCCCGTCGCGGGTGATGCGGTAGGGGTTGTAGCCGTCCATGGTGGAAGCGTTGACGAATTTGCTGATCATGCTTTCAACAAAGCCGGGGTAGGAGAGGGCCAGGGCTTCCCAGTTCTGGAAAATGTCCCGCCAGTTGCCCTGGTAGTAAAGCTTCTGGGTTCCGTCTTCCTCTTTGATCTCGATGGAGAAGCGGTTCCAGGGGCGGCTGGGGTCGCCGTGGCGGCGGCTGAAGGTCAGGGGCAGGTATTCGGAGCAGAGGCGCTGGAGCTGGGGCTTGCCTTCAGCCGCCGCCCGGGCAAGCAGCTCGGGATAGGCGATCCGGCCCGGCAGCGCGTCAAAGAAGGGCCCGAATTCCCGGAACAGGGCTTTGCTGGTATTCTTCAGGAAGCGGAGCAAGTCGGCCTTTTCCAGGTCGTAATTATGGACGAATACCCCGCCCCGCATCAGGTTGAAAAGAACGTTGGAAAAGTGGCGGTAGGAAGCCTCCGGGTTGTTGGTTTGCTGCAGGCCGTCGGCACTACCCACGATGCGAGTGAGGTTTCGGCTGCCATTGGCGATATCTGCTTCCAGGAGGTTGTGCAGGTCATTGCCCTCCCGGAGCATCTTTTCCAGTGCTGCAACATCCGACGGCCCCTGATCGAGTTCTGCGGCCATGTACCATTCCCGGGATGTCCCCACCGCCAGGCTCATTGTGCTGTTGATGAAATAGGCGCCCCGCTCTGCCCGGACATCCTGCTCCTGCCGGACGCCTTTGCCCTGCCGGAAGCTGTCCAGTTGCCGGGAGGAGAGCAGGAACCGGGGGGTGTCCAGCCCGGTGCTCCATACCGTGGTGGCTTTCAGTGCCTCGCTGGGTTCGGCTTTGTCGACCGGGATGGAACTGAGCAGGAACAACCCGATGCCCGTATCGGGCAACAGTTCGTTCTTTTTATAGGCGTCGATCAGCGTACTGCTTTCATTCTGCAGGTTCTTGTCGACGCCGTACGGGAGCAGGTTCTGTATGCCGTCCAACAGGCCGACTTGCACGGCTTGTCCGCCGATGTTCTCCAGGCTGGCCTTTCGGACAAAACCAAAGGCTTCGCTGTTGTACCAGCCATACCTGAATTTCAGTCCCAGGGCCTGATTTTCCTCCTCAAAAATGATCTTATTGCCCAGGACGTTTTTGTACAAATTGCGCTGAATGGGGTAGAGGCCCTTCTGGTGCTGGGAGAATGGTTCCCAGAGGTAAGTCTTTCCTCCCCTGGTGGCCAGCAGGATCGTTTTGCTTCCGGTGGTATTGGTGGCGTCGTGGATTTTATCATCAGTCGTATATGGGAAAAGTGCGGTTTCGGGGTTGCGGCGCCCCGCTGTCAGGCCTCCGTTGCTGGAGATGAACAGCCAGTGGTTGGAATCGCTGACAATGGTCATGAAAAACGGCTGCATCTGGTCATAGTGGCTGATCCGGTAGAAAGTTTCACCTTCTATTTCAACGTAGGCGCCGCTTACCTCTTTTGTGCTTATTTGCTGTGGGGTGTTCCCGATGAAGATTTCTGTTCCTGTCATGGTATTGGTTGTTGGTTGTTAGTGATCGCTTCTGGCGCTTTGGATTGGCCTGATGGCCAGGCACGGCTGTTGCGTCTTGCCGGGCAGCCTTTTTCCGGCTACCTGTCTAAGATTGGACACTCCATGCCTCCTGCAAACGCTTGGCCTCGACTCCGCTCGGCTTTCCCCTTTCTGCTGTCCAGCGTTCGGCCGAGCTCACGCCGAGGCCCTTAGACGGGCAGCCTTTTTCCGGCACGAAAGAACGCTTTCCGGATAGAGCGCCCTACTTGCGGACAAAGAACGGTATGTTCGCGTGCGCAGCGTGGCCGTTCCCGTCGGAAACGTAGACGAAAAGCCGGTAGGGGCCCGTTTCTTCCGGCGCTTTAAGCTGTGCCTCGGCTGCCGGGGTGCCTTCGAACAATCCCTTTACCACTTCCGGAGTAGGTTCATAGTCGCCGCCGTCTCCCAGGTTGGTGCTTTCCGGCATCACTTCCCACTTGTAGGACAGCGCGTCGCCGTCCGGGTCGGTGGAAAATACCTGGGCGCTGTAGGTTTTTCCAGGTTCCAGGTAAATATTCTCATAAGCCGTTTTGCCGTCCAGCCTGAAGGAATCCAGGCTGGGGGTGCGGTTTGCCGGCCATTCGCCGTTCCAGATGTAGTGCATGACGTCTACCGATTCCGTCTCTTCGCCCGATTTGAGGAAGATGCCGTACCAGGTCGGGGTGCGTTCCTGTTTCTGTCCCCAGAGGAAGACGTAGGAACCGAGGCACTGGTCTTTATAAGGCTCGATGGCCTGCCGGTAACGCTCCAGGTAGGCCTTTGCCTTGACGCTGCTGTTGTTCTCGATCGGCACGTTCCATTCTGTCCTGGGCACTTCCCAGTGGCCGGTGGCGCCCCACTCCGTGACAATATAAGGCTTTTCCCAGTTGGCCTCTTTAATATAGCGGGGCAGGTTCGGCAGTTGGCCGTAAAGCTGGACGCTGAGCAGGTCGATGTCGGGTGCCCGCTCCCTGATGTCGTCCACCAGTTCCTTGCTGATGCCCGCCAGGGTGGTGGTGGTCAGGTGGTTGGGATCCACCTCATGGATGTACTCTGATATCTGGTTGACGGCATCCCACACCCTGGGGTTGGTGGCGCGCAGGTTGAGTTCGTTGCCAATGGCCCAGATGAGGAGGGCGGGATGGTCCTTGTATTGCTGAATCTCCTGTTTGATCCGCTCGAACTGCCGGGCGACGGCCGCTTCATCGTTATAATCAAAACCGTGCCGCTCCCGGGCTACTTCTATGCCCATGGTGACGTACAGCCCGTTGGCCAGGGCGCGGTCGAGGACCTCTTTGCCGGTGCGCTGCCCGTTGTCGGTCCGCCAGGTGCGGAAAGAGTTGCCGCCGTGTTCGGCCAGCTTTTCCACGTTGCCGAATTCCAGCCCGGCACCCTTGATCCAAAAGGGTTCGCCGGCGACGTAGAGCTGGTAGGCGCCGTTTTCCTGTTTGACCTCCACCTTCACCGGGCCGTCGGTTGCCGCTTCCTTCCCCGTTTCCTTTTTTGACGTACAGGCCATAAGTAATGTGGCGAGTAATAACAGATAAAAGCTTTTTTTCATTCAAGCTGTTCTTTCGTTCTTATCGGATCTCGCAAGATACTTTAAATCCGGTATCGGAATCCCCGCCTACGAAGATTTCGAACTGGCCCGGCTCGGCCATCCAGCCTTTTCCCGGATAATAGTAAGCGAGATGCTCTGTCGGCAGATGAAAGGTGGCCGTTCGGCTTTCTCCGGGTTTCAGGCGTATCCGCTGAAATCCCTTTAATTCTTTTACCGGGCGGGCAATGCTGCTGACCACGTCCCGGATGTATAACTGCGCGACTTCTTCCGCCTCGTAATTGCCGGTATTGGCCAGTTCCACCATGACCACCAGCGTGTCCCCCGGGCTGACGGCAGGTTCCCGGAGCCGGAGGTTTCGGTATTCGAATTGACTGTAGGATAGGCCGAAACCAAACGGGAACAGGGGTTTATACCCGGCATCCAGGTAGTAGGAGGTATTGCCGACGGAGGTCTGCGGCGCCCGCACCGGGATGTCGTCGATGTGGATATAGGATTCTTCGGTGGCCGGCTTGCCGGTATTTTTGTGGTTGTAATACATCGGTATCTGGCCAGCTGTTGTCGGAAACGTGACGGGCAGTTTGCCGGAAGGAGATTCCAAACCCAAAAGCAGGCGCGCGATGGCCGGGCCGCCCATCGTGCCCGGGTGCCAGGCGAAGAGCAGGGCGTCGGAATATTCCAGCGCCGGCCCCAGCGCCAGGGGGCGCCCGGCCATCACCACGGTGATAATGGGCTTGCCGGTTTCGGCCACGGCCTTGATCAGTTCCAGCTGGGCGCCGGGCAGGCCCAGGTGGGCGCGGCTGTGGGCCTCGCCGGAGAGGATGGACTCTTCCCCGAGAAAAAGGACGACGGCATCCGCTTCGCGGGCAGCCCGGACGGCATCGGGAAAGGCGGCCTGGCTGCGGCTGCGGCTGGTCTCCAGCGCCTTGACGAACTGGACGGAGGCCTTGTCGCCCAGGGCGGTGCGCAGGGCAGCCAGCGGCGTCACGGTATGCTGGGGGTCGCCGTCGAAAATCCAGGTTCCCAGTTGCTCGTAGGGGTCGTCGGCCAGCGGGCCGATGAGGGCCAGCCGCTGCAGCTTTCCGGCCTCCAGCGGCAATGCCTGGCCGTCGTTTCTGAGCAGCACACAGCTCTGCAGGGCGGCCTGTTCGGCGACGGCGCGGTGGGCGTCGTTGGCCAGGGCCGGAAAATCAGAAGGGTCGGTGTAGGGATGCTCAAAAAGCCCAAGCTGGAGTTTGACGCGCAGGATGTTGCGCACGGCTTCGTCAACGACGGCCTCCGGGACGGCACCCTGCTCCACCAGTTCCAGCAGGTGGTCGGCATAAGTGGTGCTGGCCATCTCCATGTCGATGCCGGCCAGGGTGGCCTGCCGGGCAGCCTCCTTGTTGTCGGCGGCAACGCCGTGGACCGTCAGCTGCCGGACCGACTCCCAATCGCTGACGACAAAGCCGTTGAACCCCCAGTCTTCCCGCAGGACTTTCCGGAACAGGAAAGGGTTGCCGCTGGCCGGCACGCCGTTCACATCGTTGAAGGTAGGCATGAAGGTAGCCACCCCGGCGTCGGCGCAAGCTTTGAACGGAGGCAAGTAAATGTTATACAGTTCGTTTTCCGGTATGTTGGCGCTGTTGTAATCCCGCCCGCCTTCGGCAGCGCCGTAACCGACAAAATGCTTGGCGCAGGCGGCGATGGCGCCCTTGTCTGCCAGGCTTTCCCCCTGGAAGCCGCGCACCATGGCGACGCCCAGCTCGCTGGCCAGGAAGGGGTCTTCTCCCAGGCTTTCGGCGATGCGCCCCCAGCGGGGGTCCCGGCAAATGTCGATCATGGGGGCGAACGTCCAGTGCAGGCCTGCCGAAGCCGCCTCCACGGCCGCGATGTGCGCTCCTCTTTCCACCAGCTCCGGGTTCCAGGTGGCAGCCTGCCCCAGCGGAATGGGCAGGATGGTCCTGAACCCGTGAATGACATCCCGGGCAAAGATCAGGGGAATACCCAGCCGGCTTTCTTCGACGGCAATGCGCTGCAACTCGTTCAGCGTCTTGGTATCCACTTCGTTGAGGATGGAACCGGCCCTTCCCTCGCGGACCTGTTTGCCCAGTTCTTCAGGAATCCCGCCGTAGGCGCCGTTGACCTGGCACAACTGCCCGATCTTTTCCTGGATGGTCATGGACTGGAGCAGTTCAGCCGCCTTTTTTTCTACCTCGGGGTCTGGGTTCTGAGCAGATAGCAGGCCCGAAAAAAGCGAGAGAACTACGAGGGAAAAGGGGAGCTTTTTCATTGCGTATTCGTGTTTTTTTTACGTCAATTCTCCTGGAATACCCGGATATAATCCACGATCATCCGCTGCGGGAAAACGGTCGTCGCATCGGGATAGCCCGGCCAGTTGCCGCCTACGGCGACGTTGAAAATGAAGAAGAAGTTGTTCCGGAATTCGCTCAGGTCGGCGTCGGTAATCAGAATGTCGTGGTATTCCTGGCCGTCGAGCAGCCAGCGGATCCGTTGTTCGTCCCATTCTATGGAGAAGACGTGAAATTCGTCATAGAACCGGCCGGAACTCAGGGTAGTGCTGCCTCCGTACTGGGCGTGCTGGCCCTGATTCGACCAGTGGACCGTGCCATGGACCGTCGAGGGTTGATGCCCGATCAATTCCATGATGTCAATTTCTCCGCAGGCCGGCCAGCCCACGCTGGAAAAGTTGGCGCCCAGCATCCAAAGGGCCGGCCAGATGCCCTGCCCGAAAGGCAAGGCCGCCCGGATATCCACCCGGCCGTATTTGAAGTCGAATTTATCCTTGGTGACCATCCGGGAGGACGTGTAGGCCCGGCCGCCAAAGTTCTCTCTTCTGGCCTCGATGACCAGGTTGCCCTCTATGATGGAGGTGTTTCCCTGGCGATAGTATTGCAATTCATTATTGCCCCAGCCGTTGTTGCCAGTGCCGATCTCGAAGGTCCAGAAGTTGGGATTCACCTCGGTGCCTTCGAATTCGTCCTGCCAGATCAACTCCATGTTGGGATAAGAAGCAGGAGAAGTATATCCTTCTGCCGGAATGTACAGGTCCGTGTTGACGTCGTCCTCCAATATGGTTATGGTGGCCTGCCCGGTGCCGATCTCGGCACCGACGACATCAGCGATTTTGATCACAAAGTCTTCGTCTCCTTCGAATTCTTCATCTCCCAGGATATTGACCTTATAGTCTTCGCGCAGGTCGCCGGGAGGAAAGACGACGGGTTTGAAATTGATGGCTTCAAAATCCTCGCCGCCCTTGGCGGCCCCGTCTTCACTTTCCAGGAAAGCGATCACGGTGTCGGCTGAAGGCGCAGACAACCGCAGGGTGATGTAGACCGGAGAAATGCCGTTTCCTTCTTCTATAGAAAGCGGGTCGATGTTAAGTACAGGTAGTGTTGGAGTGGGGGTTCCCTCTTTGTCCTTAGAGCAGGACAACAGAGACAACCCAAAGAGGAAAACGAAAATACCTTTTGCTGTTGACATGTTGTATTAAAAATTAGTTGCACGTGTGATTGCAGGGATGAAAATCGTTCACTCGCCGGCTGCCTGGATTTTGGATGGAAAATGTACCGTAGCCCGGCTCACCGGACTTTGGGCGGGCAGCCGCCTGAAGCCGGAAGTGCGAATCGGGAATCAGGAATGCCGGACTTACTGGACTTTGGACGTACAGTCATTTTAAGTCGGAAGTGCGAAGTCGGAAGTCGGAAAGGGGTGCAAAATGGGCGCGAAAGGCCCGCTTTTCCGCCTTCCGATTTCCGCCTTCAACCTCGGACTGTCCAAAGTCCAGCGGACTTAAATAATCGAAAAAAATAAGGCTGCCCCTCAGGCTTTGTACCAGCCAGTTTCAGAGGCAGCCTCATTTTCAAAGAGTTGTGATGGGCAAATTAGCTAGCCCATAAACAGTACCTAACTAAATCTAAATCCTTAATTTCCGGACCGCAGCCTCATCGTCCACCAGGCTGTCCCATCCTGATCGGCCGAGATGTCGACCGAAACAGTGACGGTTTCCACGCCTCCGGCTGCGCTGTATTCCAATACTTCGTAGGTGATCTGGTCGGCAGGCTCGTTGGTGCCGTTCAATTCACCGCCATTGAATCCTTTGGGGAAGCCGAGGAAAGCGCCTTGTCCAATGACGGTAACCCTCGGGCGAATATCGCCGCTGCCCGCCACTGCTTCGAAGGAGTAGGTATCGGAACCCAACGCATCATAAGGCGGGGCCAGGGCGTCCTCGTCCAGGCATTCGAAATTGCCGAGCATGAAGTCTTCCGCCCATACCTGGCCTTTGGCGTCATACACAAAGGTGCCGTCATCGTAGAAGATGAACTCGTCGTCCATCTGGCAGCCGCGCACGGCTACGTCGTCTTCGCTGATGCCGCCCCACCATTCGCCGCTGCCGATGGATGGCCCTACATAGTAGGAGTTTGCGCCGTCGAGCTTCCACACCTTCCCGTCTGCACCGGAAAGATTGGCAGGATCAAAGGCTGCGGCACTGACCACGACTTCCTTGGATATTTCGTCCGTATTGCCGCCGTCATCCATAGCGGTAAGCTTCACCATGTAGGCACCTTCCGTTTCGTAGGTGTGGGTGGGGCTTTCTTCCGTGGAGATATTGCCATCGCCGAAATCCCAGGAGTAGCTGCTGGAATTGGCGGAAGTGTTGGTAAACGCCACGGTCAGGCCGTCCTTGGTAAAGGTGAAATTCGCCCGGGGTTCCGAAGCCGGGATGTCGGGCAGGTCAGCCGGGTTTTTGTAGCTGACCAGGTAGAAATTCCAGTAGCCGTCGACGCCGCCGTTGATCGGCAGGCCCAGTTGGAGCGAGTCGGCGACGTCGCCCGCTACTAATTTGATGACCTCGTAGAATTTAGTGGACTCCGGATTGGCATTATCTCCGGCATTGGTTTTATTGGCCAAACCGATGTAAGCGCCTTCCCCATTAACCGTAATCGTGTTGTTAACTTTGTCAAATTCATAGGTATAGTCTCCGCCGTTGGCGAAGGCAGAACGGGAAGGATTATCACCCCATACATCCGGGTCGGTTTCCTCCCAGCAACCTTCGGCCGGATGCCAGCCGCCATTGCCCTCTGAATCTATAAAAATGGTGCCGTTCGAATTGAACCCGAAGGCGCCATCCCGGGTGAAAGTATAGGCGTCGTCCAGGATGCAGGGCCGGTCCGCCAGCGGCGTCACGCCGCCGAAGGACCACCACTGGTTGTCGTTGAGGGCCGGGCCGATGCCCAGGGCGATGCCTTCTCTCTGAAGATACCAGGTCTTGCTGTCGGCGCCGGTCAGCAGCGTCAGCAAAGCATCCGGGTCGGTGAGGGTAAGGGTTTCTTCCCGCTTGGAGGACTTGCCGTCGGCGTTAGAAGCGGTGAGGGCAACGGTGTACGTGCCGGCGGCTTCATATACGTGCGTGGGATCTTTCTCCGTGCTGGTATTGCCATCGCCGAAATCCCAGCTGTAGGAGGTGGCGTTCTGGGAGAAGTTGGTAAAGCTGACCTCCAGGAAGTTGGTGGTGCTGACCTCGAACTGGAAGCTCGCGATCGGATCCTCCGCCGGAGGTTGTTCATCATCTTTTTTACAGCCGACAGCCAGCAGCAGGCCGAGGCTGAGGGCGAAGAGAGACGCCCATTGGAAATTGAGGGAAAAAATGCTTCGATTTTTCATATTCGCCAATAGTTTTAACTTGATTAATGATTATTGAAATAAACTCGCATCAGGGTATTCTGTAAGATTGGGGGCTACCGCCAGCTCTTCCAGAGCGATGGGCAGCCACAGGTCGTTGTCGTCAAAGTTGGATTCGCGGATGGGGTCGCCGGCAAACAGCCCTTTGTTGGCTCTGCCGGAGCGCACGAGGTCGAACCAGCGGTCGCCCTCCATGGCCAGCTCGGCCCTCCTTTCGTACCAGATCACGTCCAGCAGCGTCCATCCCATGTCGCCCATCAGTTGCTGGGCGGTGCGGAAGTTGCCGGCATTGTCGCCGGGGCCGGCGGCGCGTTCCCGGACGATGTCGATGTATTCCATGGCCTGGGCGTCGGAGCCGCCGCTGCGGTGCAGGGCTTCGGCCAGCATGAGCAGCACGTCGGCGTAGCGGATGGCGTAGATGTTGGCGTCCTTGGTCAGGTTGGGGTCGCCGCCGTTGACGTTGTTGCCCGTATAAGATTTGTAGTTGGCGTACTTTTCCTGCCAGTAGCCGGTGTTATCCACCGGGTTGCCCTGGGTCTCATCCACTACGACAGCACAGCTGACGCCGGCATCCTGGACCTCCTGGGTTAATTCCGCCACAGAGATCAGGGCGGCATCTCTCCTGTATGTATCGTCATTCAGGTAGTGGTCATACAAGTCCTGGGTCGGCAGCATGAAACCCCATCCGGCCTGATAAGTGGGATGGTCATCGCACAGGCCGCGGATGCCGCACAACTGCACCATACCGTTGCCGTCGATACCTTCGAACCAGCCCCAGTCGCTGGGGAACAGGTTGGACTGCTGGAGTTCGAAAACCGACTCTGCCGGGTTCTTGACGCCGAAATCGTAGAGTGCTTCCATGTCGTCCTCCAGGGTGTATATGCCCAGGTTGACCACTTCCTGCAGGTGTTGGGCGGCCAGGCCGAACTTCTGGGCGTCGTCGTTAGCCATATCGGCCCAGTACAAGTAGGCCTTGCCCAGGAGCGCCTCGGCGGCGCCTTTGCTGGCCCTGCCTGACTCTCCGGCGGAAAGCGTAGCCGGCAACACGTTGATGGCGTCTTCCAGGTCGGTAACGATGGCAGTGAACACCTCTGTCATCGTGTTGCGCTCCCGGTCCACGTCATCCGGCGTGAGGGTCTCGGTAATGACCGGGATGGGGCCGAAGTGCTTGAACAGCTCAAAGTGGTAATAGGCGCGCAGGAATTTGGCTTCCGCCCGGTACCGTTCTACGGCCGGCGTAGTCAGTTCGGTAGAGTTGGAGAGGACCAGGTTGGCCCGGAAGATGCCGATGTAGTGTTTGCGGTAGATCGGATGAATGACCGTATTGGTATTGGTGGCCAGGAAGTCGTCGAACTCCTGCCATCCGGGCTGGTCGTTGTTCGAGGGGTCGCCCCCGGCGTTGGCATTGTCGGAGCGGATTTCTCCGAACATGACGTGGGAGACCCAGTTGCCGTAGGCCATGGTCCAGCCCAGGGGGTCGTAAGCGGCAATTAAAGCAGAAAAGACCTGCTCTTCGGTCTGGTAGAAGTTGGCGGACAAGAACTCGCCGACAGGTTCTACCTCCAGCCGGTCCGGGTTGCAGCTGGTGGCGCTGAGCATGAAGGCAACTAAAGCGACTGCTGATATTTTATATCGATTCATGGTTGTCTTTTTTACATGGTGATCTTAATGCCTCCGCCGATAATTCTATTGGAGGGATAAAAGCCCTTGTCGATGCCGGTGTCCAATATCCAGCCGTTGCTGCCGATGTCGGGGTCAAAGCCAGGGTAATTGGTCACGGTAATGAGGTTGTTGGCGGAGAAGTAAATCCTCAGGTTGGTAAGGCTTATTTTTTCCAGCAGGCGGGCCGGAATATTATAGCCTATCTGAATGTTTCTAAGCCGGAGGAAAGAACCATCTTCCACATAGAAGTCAGAAGGCCGCTGGTTGTTGTTCGGGTCATTGGACACCAGCCGGGGGTATTCATTGCTGGGGTTCTCCGGCGTCCAGCGATCAAGCCAGAACGTTTGGTAGTTAGTGAAAGTAATATCCGACCGCTCGTAGGCGCGGAAGATATCGTGGCCTAATTGCGCCGACAATATGGCGCTGAAATCAAAGCCTTTGTAATCAGCACTCAGGGAAAACCCAATGATATGATCCGGCCAGGGAGACCCGATATTGGTAATGTCATCGGAATTGATCACGCCATCGCGGTTCACATCGACGAAGCGAATGTCGCCTGGTTTAGCTTTGGGTTGTAAAGGATCACCATCGGCATTGATGTGAGAAAAGACCTCGGCCTGATCCTGGAAGATGCCATCGGTCACGTAGCCTACGAAATGCCCGACGGGGAAGCCCTCCGTCATGCGGGTAATAGGCGTATTGCGTACGGGCCAGGAGTATCCCTGAAGGAAGCCGGCATCTCCTGCCACGTTGATTACCTCATTGGTAAAGGTGGTGTAGTTCAGGTTGGTAGTTATCCTGAGGTCTCCAATGGACAGGCGGTAGTTCAGGCCGGCCTCTATGCCTTCGTTCTGAATTTCTCCCAGGTTGCTGACCGGGTTATTGGTCGCTCCGATGTATCCCGGGATGACCTGATTCATCAGCAGGTCCTTGGTATTCTTTCTGTAATAATCCACCTCGGCAGAAAGGCGGCCGTCAAAAAGACGGACTTCGACCCCAACGTCAAGTTGTACGCTCTCTTCCCATTTGATGTTGGGGTTGGGGGGGGTAGCCAGGGCGGCTCCGGTGAATAACGACTGGTCGATGCCTAACGGATAGGTGAACACATTTTCGATCGTGGAGGCATAACTCAGCGGGGCGATCCGGTCGTTTCCGTTTTTACCCCAGCTGGCCCTTAACTTGAGGAAGTCTATGGCCCGGACGTTGAAGAAGAGTTCGTCAGAAATGACCCAGCCCACGGAGAAAGAAGGGAAAACCCCCCAGCGGTTGTTGGAACCAAAATTGGAAGAACCATCCCGCCGCAAGGTGGCTGTGAAGAGATACTTGTCTTCGAAGTCGTAGATCAACCTGCCATAATAACTGATAAGGGCATAATCAACGCTTCGCGAGCCATTGGCCAGGTCGGTGGTATCTTCTCCGGAATCCAGGAATTGCCAGTTTTCATCGAATTTAACCGCGTCCGGGATCGAAGAGGATGAACCTCCGGCGTTTTCGTTAGTCGATTCCCGGTAGGAAGTGCCCACTACGACATCCACGCTGTGGGGGCCGAAATCCTTATTGTAGTTAACGTAATTTTCAAACTGGTAGGACTGGAAAAAGCCATAGCCCTGAAAGACATCGTTGGTCGGGTTTACGAAAGCGCTGTGGAAGGCATAATCCGGAACGAAGCCCCGGAATTTGTACCATCCATAATCCAGCCCGAAGTCGCTTCTGAACTTGAACCCTTCGAAGGGCGTCACATCCAGGTAGATGTTGCCCAGAATCTGGTCGCCATGTCCCGTGTTGTTGGCCAGGAAAAGGCGGCTGAGCGGGTTGATGTATTCTTTCTGGACCCATTTGGACTGGGCGAATCCGTATTGTTTGGTTTCGTCATACACAGGCGTCAGGGGATCATAGGCAAAGGCATCCGCAATGACGGTGCCAAACGCATCATTAACGCCGATATTTTGATTATCGACCCGGTTGACATAAAGGTTTTGGCCAAAACTGAGAAGCCAGTTGAGTTCTTTCGTAGTGTTCAGCCTGGCAGCGTAGCGCTTATAATTTGATTTCTCATTGCCGATCACCCCGTTCTGGTCCCAGTATTCTAAAGAGATGTAGGCATTTTTGGCCGATATGTTGACCCGGTGGCTTTGCACGGTAGCCGGCTCAAAAATGACATCCATCCAGTCTGTGTTTTCCGTTTGTTCGCCAGCGGCCGGGAAGCCCAACGTTTCCAGGGACGACGCCTGTCCCCCATTCTCGAATTTTTCGCGGGTCAGGGCAATATAATCCTCGGAGCTGAGCATCTCGGGCAACTTCCAGGGGTTGGAAACCGAAGTAAATCCTTCATAAGTGATCGAACTTACTCCTTCAACCCCTTTTTTGGTGGTAATGATTACCACGCCGTTGGCCGCCCGCGCTCCGTAGATCGCACTCGATGCCGCATCTTTTAATACGTCGATCGACTCGACGTCGCCGGGGTTGATGTTGTCGATGCTGTTGACCTGCAGGCCGTCGACAATAAACAGCGGGGTGTTGTCTCCATTGGTGCTGATGCCGCGAATCAGGATCGCTTTGCCTGCCCCGGGTTGCCCCGAAGATTCGTTGACAATCAGGCCAGTGACCTGGCCTTCCAGTGCGGACTGGACATCCTGCACCTTGAACCCGTCCAGGTTTTTGTCCGACAACTTGGAAATTGCGCCGGTGGACACTCTTTTCTTTTGCACGCCGTAGCCGACTACAACTACTTCTTCGAGCAACTCGGCACTGGATTGCATCACCAGGTCGATCGTCGTTTGGTCTCCCACGCTGATTTCTTCTGTTCTCATACCTGTGTAGGAAAAGACCAGTACAGCTTCCGGCCCAGGTACTTTCAGTTCGTAACGGCCTTCAAAATCCGTGATGGTGCCGGTAGACGTTCCCTTGACCAGAATATTGGCCCCTATGATGCCAAGGCCGTCGTCGGCGGAGGTGACCGTACCGGTGACGGTGCGTTCCTGTGCCTGAAGCCCTGCCGCCCACAGGCACGACACGATCAAAGTTAGCAGAATTTGTTTCATACAGTTTGTTTTTTTAAGCCCCTCTTTTTTGCCGGGGGCTGCGTTGGTAATGAGTGTAAAGCCTGGCAATATTCATCATACATTTGATAAAAGCCGCTTTAAAATTTTGAGCCTATTCTGATGGGAGGCTCTGAAATTTTGTTCGGTAAATATAGGTGCAACTCCTACAAAAAACCGAAAATCATTACCGGACAAATGCTGGACAAATGCTGGACAAGCAGAAAAAACGGGGTCAGGAGAAGTCCTGGAGGTAGGTATTGAGGTCTTCCTCTTTTTCCAGGCTGAGTTTCTTTTTTAAGCGGTACTTGCTTTTTTCGACGGCCCCGACGGACACATTCTGGATGGAGGCGATCTCCCGGTTGGTCATGTTGATCTTGATGAGGCAACACAGGCGGATGTCGTTGGCCGACAGTTGGGGGTGTTCCTGATGGAGCCGGGCGGAAAATTGCTGGTGGACCTGGTCGAAGTTGAGGTGGAACTGTTCCCAGTAATCTTCCGAATCAATTTCGTAGTCGATCTTGCGGATCAGTTGCCGGATTTCCCGCTTCTGTCCCGTTCCTCCGTTTCGTTCCTGCGACAATTCGGCGAGTTCTCTTTTCAGGCCGGTCAGGGAATTGTTCTTGTGGGCGGATTGGAGCAGGGCGGCGGAGAGCTGGGCGTTCTTTCGTTCTATCTCGCGGTTCAGCTTCTCGTTTCTGAGCTGCAGGATTTCCCTTTCTTTTTTCATCAGCTGCCGTTGGTGTTCTTCTTTGCGCTTTTCGTTCTGAAACCGGATGAACAGGCGGATCATGGCTAAAATCAGCATGGTGGCCAGCAACCGGAACCACCAGGTTCCCCAGAAAGGAGGCGTCACTATGATGCGGATGGAGCTGGGGGCGGTGTTCCAGGTGCCGCTGTTGTTGGAGGCTTTCACTTTGAAGGTGTATTCGCCGGCATCCAGGTTGGTGTAGGTGGCCCGCCGGTGGGTGGCGCCGACGACGTTCCATTCCTCGTCGAAATTCTCCAGTCGGTAGGCGTACCTGTTTTTGGAGGGATTGGTAAATTCAATGGCCGCAAATTCTATGGTGAAAACATTATCGGAATACTTCAGCGTTATGGTGGGTTCTTCGTTGAGCGGCCGCGGAAGGATCGTCCTTCCCTGGTAGTGCCCGACCGGGACGGATTGATTGAAGAGTTTGAAATCCGTGAAAACGATGCGGGGCAGGTTGCCATTGGCCGTTACTTTTTCGGGGTGGAAGGCATTGACGCCGTGAATGCCGCCGAAGTACATATCTCCCGATCGGGTGGTGAGGGAGGCGCTGCGGTTGAACTGGTTGGACTGCAGCCCGTCGTTTTTATCGTAGTTGGTGAATTCGCCGGTTTCGGGGTTGAAGGCGGAAAGGCCCATATTGGTGCTGATCCACAAGTCTCCCTCATCATCTTCTTCGATGGCATTGACGACGTTGGACGGCAGCCCGTCTTTGACAGAGTAGTTCCGGAAGCCTTGTTCGCCTTCCAGCAGCAGGTGGAGGCCGCCGCCTTCCGTGCCCGCCCACAGGCGCCCGTCTCTGCTCTGGTGCAGGCACAATACGGAATTGGCCCGGAGGCTGGCGCTGTTTTGTTCATCTTTTTTCCAGGCGCGGAAGCCCTGTTCCTCGGAGGCCAGCTTATTCAACCCGCCGTATTCTGTGCCGATCCACAAGTTGCCGGCCTTATCGGCGAGCAACACCTGCACATTGAGCCCCGAGAGGCTGGACGCGTCGCCGGGTTCGGGCGTGAAGTGGTAGAAGCGGCCGTTGGCATAGTCGAACTTTTCCAGCCCGCCGCCCAGGGTGCCGATCCAGAGGCTTCCGTCCTGCCGCTCTTCGATAGCCCACACGTTGTTGTTGCTCAGGCTGTACGGATTCGATGGGTCGTGTTCGTAGTGTTCAAAAATATTCCGCCGCCGGTCGAAACGGTTCAACCCGTGGGCAAAGGTACCTACCCAGAGGTTGCCTTTGCTGTCTTCGAATAAAGCAGTGATGACATTGCTGCTGACGCTGCCCGGGTCATCCGCCGAGAAATTATAAGTCGTCTGTGACTGGGTGGCCGGGTTGAACCGGACCAACCCCCCGCCGTCTTTGCCGATCCAGATGTCGCCCCGGCTGTCTTCACAGAATGCGAGGACGGACTGGTTGCCGGGCGCGTCGATGATGGATGAGGACTGCAGGTAGGTCAGGAAGTTGGCTTTCTGAGATTTGTGGACATTGACCCCTCCGTTGAAACTGCCGATCCAGATGTTGTTGTTGCTGTCGACGTATATATCGTACAAGCCATTGGTGTTTAGGCTGTTAACTAAGGTAGGGGAGAATTGGATGTTCTGGAAAGGCCCTTCCTCCCCCTGGGTGATGAACAACCCGGCACCGTCGGTGGAGATCAGTATCCGCCCGCTGCTGTCTCTCGCGATATCTTTGATCAGCTTCTGGCCCAGGGCCCGGGCAGTGAAGGCCTTTTTGTCGGTGTCGTAAACGTACAGGCCGTCGCCTTCCGTGCCGATCCACAGTTTCCCCTCGTGATAGAGCAGCGCCTTGCTGTAGGAATAGCGAAAGCCGGGCCCGTTGTTTGGCGCCAGCTCTTTGATGGTGCCGCTCTTCCTGTCGTAATAGGGGATGCGGTTTCCCTCGGTCCCCATCCAGATATTCCCGGCATCATCTTCAGCGAAGGAGAAGCAGAAGTAGCTGAAGATATTCCCCGGCTGGCCGTCCGGATACAGAGAGTAGCTCCTGAACTCCCGGAAGGCAGAATCGATCCGGATCACGCCGTGGCCGGCTGTCCCTATCCAGTAATCACCGTAGGAATCCTGAAAGATAGCCTGGACGGACAACTGCCCCCAGTCCGGAAAGATTTTCCCATTGAAAGGGTTGGGCTGGAAGCGCTGAGTGGCTCTTCTGAAGATGGACAGCCCGCCCGTCTTGAGCCCTACCCAGATGTCTCCGTTGGAATGCCGGAATAAGGTTTGTACGTTGTTGCCGGAAAGCGACAGGCTGTCTTCCGGGTCGGATTTAAAAATTTTGAAATCATAGCCGTCGTAGCGGTGCAGGCCGTCCCGGCTGCCGAACCAGAGGAAGCCGTCCTGGTCTTCAACGATGGCGTAAATGGTGTTGTTGGCCAGGCCCTGGTTGATGGTAATATGGTCGAAGCCCATGGTTTGCGCCGGGCAAAACCAGGGGCAGCAGAAGAGTGGCAGATAAGAACATAGTGCAACCAGTCTACGCATGGGTTGTCTGAAGGATCGGCTGAATTAAATTGGTTTATTCAATGGTTTGATGCTGGCGTATGTGGCTGATCCGGTAAAGATAATGAAAAAGGAGTAATTGTTCCGGCCGGCGCTTTTTTACCGTGTGTTTTGACATTTTTTGTAACTATTTAGCAGCCCTCCGCTTTTTAGCCACGAAGACACCAAGCCCACCTAAATAGTTGCCATTTTTTTAGCAATAGGGCCACTCTTCTATCGAATGCCTGTTTTTGTCAACCAAAGCCGGACTTTTGTCCATCTTACCTTTTGCCGGATACGCGCATCCTCATTTTTTCGTTTATCTTTGCAGGCCGATAATTAAACTTAAGTTATGTGGTTTCTGATTTTACTGATCGTTTCTTACATCCTGCTGAGCATCAGCCTCTTCTTTCTGTTTCCCAGGGCGGGCGAGGCGGGATGGAAGGGCCTGGTTCCGGGGCTTAACTTCGTCGTGTGGTGCCGGCTCATCGGGCGCAAAGGATGGCATGCCGCCTGGCTCCTGCTGCCCATGGTCAATATCTTCATCTATGCCGGAATGGCCATTGACATGGTGCGTTCTTTCCGGAAATACGAGTTCTGGCACAGTGTGGTAGCGGTGCTCTTCGCACCGTTCTTCTTTTTCTACCTGGCCTTTAAGGAAGAAGAGCAGTACGACGGGCCCACCCTGGAGAAGGAGCGGGAATACAAGGCGCAGATTGCTGAAGCGGCGGAGAAAAACCAGGCGCGCCGCCTCCAGAAACTGCAGGCCGGCAATCCGTACCACAAATCAGCTGCCCGGGAATGGGCCGAGGCGATCATCTTCGCCGTCTTTGCCGCAGCGTTCATCCGCATGTTCCTCATCGAAGCCTATGTCATCCCCACGCCTTCTATGGAGGGATCCCTGCTGGTCGGCGATTTCCTCTTCGTCAGCAAAGCCCATTACGGCATCCGGACCCCCGAAACGGTCGTTATGGTACCCCTGCTGCACAACCGCATCCCCATCCTCAATACGGAGTCCTACCTGAAGAAACCCAGCCTGCCCTACTACCGGCTGCCGGCCCTGGAAACCATCGACCGCAACGACCCCGTCGTGTTCAACTTCCCGGAAGGGGACAGCGTTTACGTTTTCCCGGACCGCACCTGGAGCATCTACGATTTCCGGCGCGGAGCCGTGCCGCCGGAACAGGCCCGGCAGATCCAATCGGGCACCAAAAAGCTGGTCACCCGGCCCATGGATAAAAAAGACCACTACATCAAGCGATGTATCGGCGTCCCGGGCGATAGCCTTCAGGTCATCGACCGGCAGGTATACATCAACGGGCAGCCGGCACAAAACCCCAAACACCTCCAGTTCATGTACGTCGTCAATTTCCCGGCCGGCGGCGTCAATACCCGGAAATTCTCCGAATGGGGAATCTCCAGCAGCGATATCATCGCCCAGCAGGGCAACCTCTCCTACGTCATCATCCTGTCCGACGAACAGAAGGCAAAGGTGGAAGCCCTCGACCCCAACATCCAGGTGACGCCGGTGGATATGGGGCAGCTCGACGGCAACAGCGGCAAATTCTTCCCCCATGACCAGGAGCATTTCCCGGGCTGGACCGCCGACAATTACGGGCCGGTATACATCCCTCAAAAAGGCGCTACGGTGAAGGTCAGCCCGGAAAACCTGGCGCTTTACCGCCGCATCATCGAAGTCTATGAAGGTAACGAGCTGGCCGTCCGCGACGGAAAAATCTACATCAACGGACAGGAGGCCAGCGAGTACACCTTCCGCATGAATTACTACTGGATGATGGGCGACAACCGCCACAATTCCGAAGATTCGCGGGTGTGGGGCTTCGTTCCCGAAGACCACGTCGTGGGCAAACCGGTGATCATCTGGTTTTCTACCAGCAAGGAAGGCAACAACATCTTCAGCCGTATCAATTTCAAGCGGATCTTTAAACCGGTGGGCAACCTGGAATAGGGGGTATCAAAATATTGCCTATATTTGGGAGGGTAAGAAAGGAAATGTAAGGAGGTAGTGATATTGTGATATTGTAATGTAGTGAAGGACATACATCACCACCTCGGTACCTCACCACACAACAAAACTATCGAATACCTATATGTTTAAAAAGATTGTCGAAGCGATCAGCAGCCTTTTTTCCAGCCTGTTCGGCGGTGGAAAAAAACAACCCAAGCCGGTTAAGCCTTCCAGCCGGCCGGATCCCGAACTGCCACAGGATGGCTCTGAGATCCGGCCCGACACCATCGTCGTCGTTGCCGATGAGATGGAAAAGATCGTCCTCCGTCCCGGAGACATCGACGTCGGGTTCGACGAGGATATCTTCGAGGAAGACGAAGATACTACTCCTGCCGTGACCTCCCCGGACCCCGCCCTCCAGCCCGACCCCGAGCCTCAACCTCAACCTCAGCCTCAACCTCAACCTCAACCTCAACCTCAACCTCAGCCTCAACCTCAACCTCAACCCAAAGGCCGTTACCTCTGGTGCCTGGACAACGGCCACGGCAAAAAAACTCCCGGCAAGCGCTCGCCCCTCTTTGACGACGGCGAGACCCGCCTTTTCGAATACGAATTCAACCGGGACATCGTGGCCCGCATCAAAAAGCAGCTCGACGAGAAGGGCGTGCAGTATTTTATTACCGTGCCCGAAGTGGATATCGACGACTTCCTGGAAGGGCGGGTCAACCGCGCCAACGCCAAAGCGTCGGCCCTGCCCAAAATCTTCGTTTCCATCCATTCCAATGCCGCCCCGGCGCGCAGCAGCGAAACGTGGGCCCCGGAAACCATCAGCGGCATCGAGACCTGGCATTACCACGGCAGCAAAACCGGGCAGAAGATCGCCAGCATCTTCCAGAAACACCTGATCAACGAAACGGGATGGGTAAACCGCCACCTGAAATCCCGGCCGGACGGGCAGTTCTACGTCCTGCGCAGGACCCGGATGTCGTCCGTCCTCACCGAAAACGGCTTTTATAACAACAAAACCCAGGCCGCCGAGCTGATGAAGCCCGAAGTGCGGCAGAAGATCGCCGACGCCCATGTCAAGGCCATCCTGGAGATCGAAGAGAACGGGCTGGAGACGGCGTGATTGGGGGGGGCGTGGGGGAATGGTTATATTGACATATTGTTATATTGACATATTGTTATATTGTTATATTGTTATATTGTTAAGCAAGCGGACACAGTTAGCCTAACAATATAGCCATATAGCCATATAGCCATAAAACCATAAAACCATATAACCATATAACCATATAACCATATAGCCATATAACCATATAACCATATAACAATCCCGCAAACCCAGCCATAACCAACACGCCAACGATCGGCGATCCAACCCAACACCACCCTATGCAGCAACTTTTACCCTTATTTTTCCTGGCCCTGTTCTCCTTTCCCCTTCCCGCCCAGGAGGACTTCCGGATCGTGGGTTACTATCCCTATTACCGGTTCGGCCTAAGCGATCAGATCAATTTTGGGCAACTGACCCACCTCAACATTGCCTTCGCCAACCCCAGGATGGACGGGCAACTCGATGTTGTGGGGCAGGACATCGGCCCGGCGGTGGAAACCGGCAGGGCCCACGGCCTGACGGTGCTGATCTCCCTGGGCGGCGGGCTGACCGCCGAGTGGCGGGCGGCCTGGCAGTTGTGGATGCAACCCGGCAACCGGGCGGCCTTCATTCACAACATCATGGACTACGTGCGGGCCTACGGCCTGGATGGAGTGGATATGGACCTGGAAGGCCAGGATGTGGACGCCCTCTACAGCCCTTTTGTGCTACAGCTGCGCGATTCGCTCACTGCCGAAGGCAAGCTGCTGACCGCTGCGCTGCCGGGCAGCAACCGCGACCCGGACATTACCAACGATGCCCTGAAAGCCTTCGACTGGGTCAACATTATGGTTTACAACCTGACCGGGCCCTGGGCGCCCAACAACCCCGGGCCCCATTCCCCCTATTCTTTTGCCTTCAGTGCTATCAGCCTTTGGCTTGGCGAGGGGATGCCGGGGGAGCGGCTCACCCTGGGCGTGCCTTTTTACGGCTGGGATTTTTCTACTTCCCCTGTTTCTTCCTTTACCTATCGGGCGATCGTCGCCCAGAATCCCGATAATGCATTTACCGACCAGGTGGGGCAGGCCTACTACAACGGCATCCCCACCATTCAGGACAAAACCCGCCTGGCCATGCAGTTCGTCAGCGGGGTGATGATCTGGGAGATCGGGCAGGACTCCTATACCGGGTATTCTCTGCTGAATGCTATTTACGAGACGGTATATCCGCCGACGGCAACAGAGCCGGATGCTCCGGCGGTTAACCTCTCTGCCTTCCCCAACCCCTTCAGCGAACAGCTTTCCGTGGAGAATGAAAGGGACGAACCCCTCCTGCTCCGGCTGGCCGCAGTGGACGGGAGGGCCGTCCGGGAATTTACGGTGGCCGCCCGGCGCCGCCATCACCTGAACACGGAGGCCCTGGCGCCGGGAATGTACGTTTTGCAAGTGGTGGGGCAGGGGGCGCCCCGGGCATTTAAAATACTGAAACAATGAGGAGGCAGGCGAAGCAACAGCGCCATTCAACCCTTTTCAAACCGGCAAAGCCAAATAATAACCGGTAATTTGTCAATTTAAGAAAACGTTAATCTTTCCATAACAGGATTTTTTGCCGATCTTTTCTAATTTAGCGCTCTGATAATCAGCGCCGGCCCTGCGCGCCGGCACACCGCATTATGCGAAAACCACATCACATAAAAGAGCGACCATGAAGCAATTCTTCTCATTAGCTGTACTATTTGCCTTGTTCACTACTGCCGGCATACAGGCGCAGGATTGCCCTTATTCCAAATCTGCGCAAACCAGGGCCTGCCCGCATCCCACCACGGCCGCTAAAGCTGCCACGCTGGACGCCAGCATTGAAAAACGCTTCGACGAAGCGACCGGCGAAACAACCTTCGTCCGCAAAGAAGTATGCGCGGCCAGCGGCAGAGTGAAATACACGCCGGTAGAATACTGCAGCAAATCAGGGAAATTCGTGAAGATCTCTCCACGGGAAAAACAATGCGTAAAGTCAATGCAGGACTGCCGGTCAAAAGGCGCCCGCGCCACCAAAGTGTCCGACCCGGGCAAAATACGCTGCACTGCCGCCCAGAAGGCGGCCTGTGCAAAAGCCAAAGCCAGCAGCGGTGCGGCAGCTGAAGCCAAGCTGGTGAAGCAGTAGGGGAGGTGCATTCGTGCATTTGTGAGGGCACTCCGTAGACCCCGGAAAAGGAGTGAAGGAGTGACTTAGCGAATGAGTGAATAGAATCAACTATGTAATAAAGTTTGATTTTAAAAACAATGCAATTCACTCATTCAGTCCTTCACTCATCCACTCATTTGGGGGACTTTCCGGAGTACCCTCACCAATACACCAATCTTCCCCTCCCGCCTTACTTTTTCACGTACTCCGAATAAAACCGCCCTTTGCGGTATTCCTCCAGGACGAGCCTCACCGTCTCGGTCAGGTTGCGTGGCAGGCTTTCCAGGTAGAACCACTCCGCCTCCTTGAACTTGTGGGTCTCCCGTGCCTTGAGTTCCCCTTCCCAGCGGTAGGCTTTGAAGTACATGACCATCCGGTGTTCGTCTCCGATGACTTTGTGCAGGACATGGACCAGTTGCAGGTCTTTTTCCTTGAGCGTGATGCCGGCTTCTTCGTAACTCTCCCGGATCAGGGCCTGGCGGGCGAACTCCTGGGAGTCGACGTTGCCGCCTACCAGCGTATAGTTTCCTCCATTGGGTTTTGTCTGTTTGAGCAACAGGATCTTCCCTTTATAATAGAGGATGAGCCGTGCTTTCAATGATATCTTTGAATTGGACATCTGCGAATAATCTTTTTTTTTTGCCGCTTCCTTAGTATTATTGCATATCACTTTGATTTGTTTGAAACACCCAACCTGTCGTTTTTTGTATACATTTGTTGTGATATTGCAGTTCCAATATAACCAAAAGAACGAACTTCAACCCCCCGGTTATAAGTTGTAAGCAAAATAAGCTAGCATATATGCGATACGAAAACGTTCTGGCAACTATCGGCAACACACCGCTTATCAAGCTCAGCCGAATTTGTGAAGATATTCCGGCGGCGGTCTACGGAAAAGTAGAAGCCTACAATCCCGGCCAGTCGGCCAAGGACCGGATCGCCCTCTACATGGTAGAACAAGCAGAAAAGAACGGCAGGATCCGGCCGGGAGACACCATCATCGAAGCCACTTCCGGCAATACCGGCTACAGCCTGGCCATGGTCTGCAGCCTGAAGGGCTATCACTGTGTGCTGACCGTCTCCAGCAAAGCCTCCCAGGAGAAGCTCGCCCTGCTGCGCTCTATGGGCGCCGACGTGGTGGTCTGCCCGGCAGACGCCGAACCGGAAGACCCGCGGTCCTACTATTCCAGGGCGGAACAACTGGCGCGGGACATCCCGAACTCCTTCTACCTGGGGCAGAATTACAACCTCGACAACTCCATGGCCCACTACCATACCACCGGGCCGGAAATCTGGAGGCAAACGGAAGGGACGATCACCCATTACATCTGCTGCGCCGGCACGGGGGGCACCCTCTCCGGCACGGCCCGTTACCTCAAGGAGCAAAACCCGGATATCCGCATCATAGGGGTGGATGCCTACGGCTCCGTCCTGAAGAAATACTGGGAGACCGGCCTGTTCGATAAGAGCGAGATTTACCCGTACAAGGTTGAAGGGTTGGGGAAGACCATCATTCCGGACAACGTCGCCTTTGACCTGATCGACGAGTTCATCAAAGTGACCGACCGCAGCAGCGCTCACCGCACCCGCCAGCTGGCCCGCATGGAAGGCCTGCTGGTCGGCTACTCCAGCGGAGCGGCTATGCAGGCGGTCTTCCGCATCAAAAGCGAACTCAAGCCTTCAGACGTGGCGGTCGTCCTCTTCCCGGACCACGGCACCCGCTACCTGGGCAAGGTATACAACGACGAATGGATGAAACAACAGGGTTTCATGCGCGAGCAAATGCCGGAAGACTCCTACGCCCGGTACCGCAAGATTTACCGGGCTTACCGGATGAAATACAAGCGCTACCTCCGGCAAACCCTCAAGAACCTGAGCTGATCGCCCTCTGGCTTTTGCCTGTTGCAGCCCGCCGGAGCTCGATCGGGAAATCATCCGGAATGGTCCGGCGGGCAGCCCCTTTGGCCGATACGGCAATGGCCGGCGGGCCCGGAGTTTTTTTTCCTCGGGCAGGGAACCTAAATTTGCAGCCGCCTTGTTTTCATTAGCATATCAAATTCAGAAATTCCCTGCTTCACCCAAAAAAGTATTTCTGATAACAACCAACGTCTACATCCATGAAGAACAAAAAATTCGTGACCAATGAGAACGTCTCCCCCCGGTTATTCGAAAATAAATGGCTGGACCGCCTGTCGCGCACGCACATAGCCATTCCGGTAACGATGTTCTTCCTCTACGCCGCCGGCCTGATCTATTACACCAAAATAGCGACCGACCTCAACAACCTGCAGGTTGTCGGCCTGTTTTTCGCCGGGTGGTTCCTCTTTACTTTTGCCGAGTACATGTTCCACCGGTTCGTCTACCATATCGACCTGGAGAGCGAAGCCAGCCGCAAGTTCGCCTACAACGTGCACGGCGTTCACCACGATTACCCCAAGGACAAACAACGCCTGGCGATGCCCCCGATACTCAGCGTGGTGATCGGCACCATCCTGTTGCTGATCTTCGAACTCGTGCTGGACCGCTTCTCCTTTTCCACGCTCGCCGGCTTCATGGTGGGCTATGCCTTCTACCTGCTCGTGCATTACTCCGTGCACATCTTCCGGCCGCCCAATAACATCCTGAAGGAGCTTTGGAAAAACCACGCCATCCATCACTACAAGGACGATACGATCATGTACGGCGTATCTTCCCCGATCTGGGATTACGTGTTCGGCACCCTGCCCAAGGATAAGAATATGAAGCGCAACCTGGAGGTGAAGGGAGGCGTTTAGATGGTTGATTGCTGAATTCAGGTATTGTGGTATTTCGGCGTTATGGTTTTACGGCCTCGCATCTGTCATGGCAAGTGTCATGAAAGAAAGAATGTCCGGCTTCGGCCAGGCATCCTGCCGTCCCGGCACCCGCCCGGCCGCAACACCTTAATACCGCAACACCAAAACACCAAAACACATGGACGATATCGACCAGCTGCGCGAGGCAGTGCGGAACTCTCCCGACAACCTGCCGCTGCGCCGTTTCCTGGCCAACGCCCTGATGAAGAACGAGCGCTATGAAGAGGCGGAGGTAGAATTTAAGGACGCACTGCGCCTGGCGCCCGACAGCCCGGACCTCAAGGTGGGGCTTGCCGATGCCTTCCAGGCCCAGAAGAAAACCGGTTTGGGGCTGGTGATCGTCGAAGAGCTGGTCAAAGAACCCAAACCGCCCGCCCGTGCCTGGCTGGTGTACGCCAAATTATTGCTTCAGGGCAAACAGGCCGAAGAGGCCAAAGATGCGTATGAAACCGCCATCGCCCTGAATGAGGGGCTGCGCGATTCCTACCTCGAATCGGAGATCAACCTCCAGCTGAAGGCGCCGGCCGGGCCGGAAAAGATCAAGCTGCAGGCCGGCGGCCCCGAAGGAGAAACGGGAACCCGCGACGGCATCGACATCGAACGTCCCAAAGTGCGCTTCGACGACGTGGGCGGCATGGATAAGGTCAAGGAGGAGGTGCGCATGAAGATCATCCACCCCCTGAAACACCCCGAGATTTACAAAGCTTACGGCAAAAAGATCGGCGGCGGCATCCTGCTGTACGGCCCGCCCGGCTGCGGCAAAACCCACCTGGCACGCGCCACTGCCGGCGAGGTGGCCTCCAACTTCATCCCGGTAGGTATCAGCGACATCCTGGACATGTATATCGGCCAGAGCGAACGCAACCGCACGCCATCTTCCAGAAAGCCCGCAGCCTCAAACCCTGCGTGCTCTTCTTCGACGAGGTGGACGCCCTGGGCGCCAGCCGCACCGACATGCGGCACAGCGCCGGCCGCAACGTCATCAACCAGTTCCTCGCTGAGCTCGACGGCGTGGATTACGACAACGAGGGCGTGCTCATCCTGGCGGCCACCAACGCGCCCTGGCACCTCGACTCCGCCTTCCGCCGCCCGGGCCGCTTCGACCGCATCATCTTCGTGCCGCCGCCCGACGAACCGGCCCGCGAAGCCATCCTGCGCATCAAACTGAAGGGAAAGCCGGTGGGCGATGTCAACTACGGCCGCCTCGTGAAAAAAACCGACGGCTTCTCCGGCGCCGACCTGGAGGCCGTCATCGACCTGGCCATCGAATCCAAACTGGAGGAGGCCATGAGAAAAGGCATACCTTCTCCACTGGAAACCGCCGACCTGGAGAATGCCGCCAAAAAACACCGGGCGACGACGAAAGAGTGGTTCAGCACCGCCAAAAATTACGCGCTCTTCGCCAATGAAGCGGGGATTTACGATGAGATTCTGCAGTACCTCAACATTAAGAAATGAGTGATGCCCTGCGCAGTAGCTGGTGGCTGATTGAACGCCAACGTTTTGACCAGGCGGAAGAGGAAGCCCAAAAACACCTGGCGCAACAGCCCGATGACGCCAAAGGCATTGCCATGCTTGCCTGGTGTAAAATTGGGAAAAGCCACTGGCAGGAGGCCGAAGCGTTGTCCCGCCTGGCATTGGAGAAGGATTCCGCCCTGAAATCTGCCCTGCGCGCGCTGACTGTCTCCTTGTTTTATCAGAATCGCTATAAAAAAGCACTGGAAACGATCGAAACTGGCCTGCAGATTGAACCGGCATCCGCTTTCTACCATTGGTACCGGGCGCTGATCCTTAAAGGCCGCAGAAAAACGAAGAAAGCCCTTTCGGAAATTGAAACAGGCCTGGAAAAGGAGCCTCACCACGTAAAACTGCTCCAACTCCAGGCCGAGCTGCTCTGGTCAGCAGGAAAAAGCCAGGCCGCCCGGACGGCCACCCTCAATGCCTTGCGCCAGCAGCCCAACGACAGCAATAACCTATGCCTGCAGGGCTGGATTTGCCTGGAAAAAAAGGAAGTGGAGAAGGCCCGGGAACACTTTGCCGCCGCCCTCCGGTCGAATCCCGGCAATCATTTTGCCCGGGAGGGATTGGTAGAATGCCTCAAGGGCAGAGTGGGCTGGTACCGCCGGCTGCTGAAATGGTCTGTTTATCTCCGGAAACAGCCAGAAGCCCTGGTGGGCGGTTTCACTGTTCTGGGGATGATGTTTGCCCGGCCGGCCTTCGAGGGTTCGATAAATAAATCCGGGCCTTTGCTGCCGGTTCTGGCTACTTTGATAACCCTGTTGATGGTGCCCCTGCTGTTTATCCCGGCCTCCAATTTATTACTGCGAAGGGAGCCGGAAGCTGCCTTTCTACTGGAAAAGGACGATTATCACAAAGCCCAGGCTGCATTCGGGATAATTATTTTACTATTATTGGGGACGATTGCCAGTTGGTTGTCCCGGTTGTAATTGTGTACGATGTACGAAGCCTCGCTGGGCTGTCCAAAGTTAGAATAATAGCCTCCGGTATCTGTTATTATGGGGCGGCTACACCATAGCTAAAGAACTAAGAATGAACATTCATCTAGAAAGAGGGAAATTGCTGCTGGCCCAAAGCCGCCTGGCGGAAGCGGAACGCGAGTTAAAAGAAGCCCTTTCCCAACAGCCGGATGACGCCTACGCCATGGCCTGGCTGGCAGAGTGTTACCTCAACGGCAAGCGCTTTGCCGAAGCCCTGGAGGTGAGCGAGCGTGCCATGCGGTTCGCGCCCAACAACGGCTTCCTGCTGTACACCCTGGCGCGGTCCTATTTTTATAACAAACGGACGAAGGAGGCCCGCGAAACGGTGGCCCGCGCTCTGAGCCTCAACCCCAACGATCCCGATTTTTTCCTGCTGCGCGCCCACATCGAGTTCTACGAAGAGAACTGGCAGGCCGCCCTCGCTGCCGCTGAGCAGGGGCTGGAACTGGACCCCGAACACGTCAACCTCATCAACCTGCGCACCCAGGCGCTGGTCAAGCTCAACCGCAAGGCCGAGGCTATGGAGACCATAGATTATGCCCTCCATCACGCCCCCGAGGACAGCTACTCCCACGCCAACAAAGGCTGGGTGGCCATCGAACGCGGCGCTTACGGCCAGGCCTTCGGCCACTTCCGGGAAGCCCTGCGCCTGGAACCCAACAACGGCTATGCCCGCGCCGGCCTCAAGGAGGCCATCAAGGCCCGCAACTGGCTCTACCGCGGCGTGCTGAAATACTTCCTCTGGCTTGGCAAGATGAACCAGCAGGGGCGCTGGGTATTCATCATCGGCATTTACATTTTCTACCGGATCATGATCGAAGTGGCGGAGAACTCGCCTTCCCTGGCGCCTTTCCTGTACCCGTTCATCGGCCTGTATATCCTCCTGGCCTTCTCCTCCTGGATCGCCATGCCGGTGTCCAACCTTTTCCTTCGCCTGGACCCCCTGGGCAAGTACGCCCTGGATGAGGACGAGCTCCGCGCGTCCACCATCGTCGGCCTGCTGGGTGCCGGGGCTGCCGCCAGCCTGCTGGCCTACTGGTTCAGCGGTGTGGACATGCTGCTCTACCTGGGCCTGTACCTCTTGCTGCTGCTCCTGCCGGTGGGCGGGCTGTTCAGCGTCGATGCCCAGGGGCGGGCGCGGCGGCAGCTCACCTATTATACCTACACCCTGGCCGCCGTCGGGCTGGTGGCCGTGCTGACATCCGGGGTGAATATCCTGGCTATCATTTTCCTGGTGGGCGTGTTTGCCTACAGCTGGGTGGCGAATTACCTGATCGGGAAGGATGCGCGGGAGTTTCGGTGAAATGGGGAAGTGCCTGGGCCGAAATAGGGAAATACGTGGAAATATATTGAAATAACCTGCCAACCTAAGCCGGCCTTATATTTCCATATATTTCCCTGCACTTCCACGTATTTCCACCTATTTCCACCTATTTCCATGTATTTCCATGTATTTCCACCTATTTCCATGTATTTCCACCTATTTCCACGTATTTCCACCTATTTCCACGTATTTCCACGTATTTCCATGTATTTCCCCATTCCTGTCCCGTTACGACCCTTCCCGCCGGCTCAGGAGCCTCTTCAGGTCCTCCTCGTGCGGGTGCCCGTCGAACCCTTGTATTTGCTTAGCCATCCGTTCGAAATCCTGTGTTTGGCCGGCGCCCAGGTAGGCCAGGGCCAGATAATACTCTCCCCGGGGCCAGAGGCGGTTCCTCTTGTTTTCGGCTACGGTTTTCAGGAAGGGGATGGCGGCCGGGAAATTTCCGTTTTGCAGGTGGATCAGGCCGGCGTTGAGTCGGGCTCGGGTGAAGTTTCCGGAAGAAGGCGGCACCCGGGCGAGCAGCGGCAGGGCCTGCTCGAAGTCCTCTTTCTGGAGCAGCACCGCTGCCGAGTCCCAGGGCGTTGCGGCGGCCTCCCCGCGTTCGAAATCGAAGCTCAGCCCGGCGTTGCGGCTGAACTCGGCGGCGAGCAGTTGATCGGCGGATGGTGCTGCCGGCTGTTGTGGGGCAGGCATGTCTTCCCGTGCTACCGGCCCGGGATCCTCCGGCCGGGTATTTTCAGGTTCATCCTCCGGGCCTGCCTCCTGCCCGGCAGGCGGGCTGGTTTCCGGTGCCTCTGCCGGCTTTTCCAGTTGTTGTTCTGCCTGTTCTTTATCTTTAGGTGGGGGCGCAGGCGCAGGTACCCTGAGCCACCACAGGGCCAGGGCAGACAATGCCAGGGCAGCTAAAACCAGGAGCCATGGCCGGAACGGCGGCCGGTTACCCGCGCTTTTTTTTTCAACAAGCGGGGGCAGGCGATCCTTCTCTTTTTGCCATTCGGCCATTTCCTGCCGGAGGTCGTTCTCCAGCAGCACGGCCATCATTTCCCGTTCCAGGCGGTGGGTGGCCACCAGCTCGGCCAGGCCGGTATCCTGTCCGATCTGTTGCTCGAACGCCTGCCGCTCCGGTTCGCTCATCTGGCCGTCGAGATAAGCTTCTATTTTATCGTGCAATTCCGTATTGATCTTAGCCATCACATCAGGCTTTTGAGCAGTTCTTTAAATTCGGGCTTTTCGTTCGCCATGTTCCGGAGCTTCTCTGTGCAGCGGTATGCTTTTTTCTTTGCTGCCGTAGCATCGGAAAGGCCCGTTTCCCGGGCGATCTCTTCCATGCTGTAGGCATTGGCCCGCAGCCACAGGATGGTTCCGCAGGGCGGGCTGTGCTGGTCCATCCGGCTCAGGATTTTTTCGATGAGGGCTTTCCGGTTGGCCCGGATTGCCAGGGCTTCCGGGGTGTTTTCCTCCGGGTTTTCGAATTCGGAGTGGTCCGCCTTCAGGTCAACCCTTTTCTCGTATACCAGGCGGCGGCGGCCGAGCCAGATGAAGTAGGCCGTCTTGATGAAGTAGGTGCGCAGTTGGCTTTGCCGCTCAAACTGCCCTTTCCTGACATTCTTCTGGAAGGCCAGGAAGGCGTCCTGATAAGCATCCTCGGCATCTTCGGGCTTGCCCCCGCTGTCCTTTATTTTCCTGAGCGCGTCACGGTGCAGCGTGCGGTCCATGAACAAATGGCGCATGGCATGTTTTCGCTCTTCCGGTTTTCCCTGGATCATGGCGATCAGCTCGTCGTCCGTATATTCTTTTTGCCGGTTCATCAGGATAGTGAGGCCAGAGGCGGAATGGTGCCCTGCCAGAACGGTTTTTTTTGTAACTATTTAGGTGGGCCTGATGCCTTTGCCACGAAGACACCAAGACACCAAGATCGCACCAAGGCTTTGTGCAATCTTAGTGCCCGCCTACTGTGCCAGCGGCCGGCAGGTTTTTGTGTCTTCGTGGCTAAAAAGCGGAGGGCTGCTAAATAGTTACTTTTTTTAAAGATATTCAATTGCCGATGTATTTCAAATGTAAATAAAATAACCGGAGATCGCGATTTTTTGCGGTGGAAATGCCCGGGAACGGGGCGCTGCCGCCGGAGGTTGCCGCCCAACCGGCAAAAAAATTAAAAAAATGGTTTTTGCCGGGTACTTTTTTCCTGCCGGCCTCACCCAGTAAGCAGCTTCATTGTTCAACCTGAAAAACCCTCATTTCTATTATATTTGAAAATTGCTGATTGTAACAGATTGCGTAGCTGCCTTTGGTGATCCGCGGCCCGACATTGGAAGGCCATAATCCCGTAGGGATGTTAGTCCATTGCCAGGGCCGTGAGGCCCTGGTTGTCATAGAGGCGTTCCCAGAGCTCTGTAAGAGCGATAGCCCAAAAGGCGCCAGGGCATTGCGGCGATTGGCTGTCGTCCTTACAGGACTAGGGCGTACATGGCCATTAATCCAGGGCCTATCGGCCCTGGCAATGAGCCATCGTCCCTACGGGACTAAGGAGACACGGCCGCTACCCTTTGCCCCTTCCAGCTACGCAATCCGTTACAATCAGGAAAATTGACAATAGCGCATAAAGGATTTCAAAAACCTATGATGTTTCGTATTGTGATTTTTATCTTACTTACTTTACCTTACTACTGGGCCGGCTTGATCGTCATCGGTGATGAGCACCCGATAGCGTGGTGACCATCATACGCGTAAAGACATTAAAACCCAATTGAATGATGGAGAAAGTACTCTTTTGCCTTTTCAGTATCCTTTTTTTCCTGGCTCCGGGCCTGCAGCCCCTGTCTGCCCAGCCAGCCGACACGACCCGGGCCTGGCAGTGGCTGGAAGAAGCTGCCACCCTCGCCGGCACCGGGGAACTGGACAGCGCCATGGCGCTGGTCGACAGCGCCGCCCTGCATTTCCCGGATGGAGAAGGGGTGACGCCCACTATCGCGGAAGAAGTGGAAGCCTTCGGAAAGTTTTTTTTTGGAAACAGCCGTTTCTGGCATACCCGGCGCTGTTTTCTGTACGCCCTGGGCTTCTACCGAAAGCTGAATGGCGAAACAAATCCGGACGTCGACCGCCTGCTCCAGAACCTGGGGGTAGCCAGCGTCCGGCTGGGTGAACCAGCAAAGGCCCTGGACTACTTCCTTCAATCTCTGGAACTAAAACAACAGCTCTACGACACAGCCACGCTGGACCTGGCAAAAAACTACAACAACCTGGGGATTGCCTACAGCGACCTGGGCCGCCTCAACGAAGCCCTCGAAAATTACGAGAAAGCCCTGGCGATCAAACAGCGCCTGGCGCGGGATGACAAGGGGGCCATAGTCTCCACCCTGCTCAACCTGGGGGCACTCCATTTTGAAAAAAAAGACGTGGTCAACGGGGAGCGGGTACTGCTTGAAGCGAAAGCCATGGCGGAGCGTTTCCTGAAACCCGAAAGCGAAGAATTGGCAAAGATATACAATAACCTGGGCGCTATTTCCTCCTATGTAGGCGATTACAAAAAAGCGATAGAACTGCACACCGCAGCCCTGGATATCAAGATGAAGGCTCATGACCCGGAAAGCCTGGAGGTGGCGGAGAGCTACGACAACCTGGGCGCAACATACTACGAGTCGGGCAACCTGGAAAAAGCGCTGGAAATGATCCGGAAGGCGCAGGATATCAAAAAACAAATCCTGAAAGATCCCGGTCACTACAGTTTTGGGGTCTCCTACAACCACCTGGGGACCGTGTATATTCTACAGGGCCGCTTTACCGAAGCGATTGAAAACCTCTCCCTTGCTGCCGGCTATCAGCCGGAAGGCCATTACAACCTTATCGATATCTATCTCAATATGGCCTTTGCTTATCACAAGATGGGAGACATATCTCCATCTGATGTTTTTTACCGGAAGGCGCTGGAATTGGCCCACTATTATCAGGGTGCCAGGAGCCCGGACGCCGTTAAGATTTATGTCCACCTGTCCGTAAACCGGCGGGTTCAGGGAGAAGGTGCGCGAGCGCTGGAACTGCTCGACTCGGCTTTCCTGGCTTCCGGCTACCGGCAGCACCCCGGCGATTGGGCGCAGGTGGTGGGGCATTATGAACTGCTGGAGGCCATGGCAGAGCGTGCCGATATCCTCAACAGCCAGGCCGAAAGCCCGTCGGCAGCCGTTCAGGTAGAGGCTATCTGGGAGGGCCTTGCCGACGCCCGCGACCTGGAGGCATACATCCGCCATAGTTATCAGGAGGAGGACTCCAAAGCCCGCTTCCTGGAGCTGTCGGGGCAATTGTACGAGCAGGTGCTGCGCGCCGGCAACCACCCGGATATCCGGCAAAAACACCAGCAGGAGTTGTTCGAAATGGCGGAACGCTCCAAATCGGTCCTGCTGTACGAGTCGATGCGGGAATCCCGCGCCCGCCGTTTTGGCGACGTGCCGCAGGAAGTCCTCGATGAGGAATACGCCATGCGGGTGGAGATCAATTACCTCACCAAACGCCTGTACCAGGAGGAAAAGGAAGGGAACGACAGCCTCCGCCTGGCAGCCAACCGGGAACTGCTGAGCCTGAAGGAGCGATATCGGCGGTTTATCCGGGATTTGGAAAACGATTACCCCGATTATTACAAACTCAAATTCAACGACGCAATGGTAAGCGCCGGCTACGTCCAGGACTCCCTGCTGGAAGACGGGCAGGGGCTGCTCGAGTTCGTCGTCGGCGACAGCACCCTGTTCGTTTTTCTGGTTACACAGGATACATATCAGGTCAAACAACTCAAAAAAGACTTTCCGCTCGAAGCCTGGGTCGACTCCCTGCGGCACAATATTTACGAAAACCCGGACGACGGCGAAAGCGTCGGCCGCTACATCCATTTTGCCCGCCTGCTTTATGATACCCTGCTGGGGCCGGTGGCGGCAGATTTGCCCAACCGGCTCGTCATCATCCCGGACGGGGTGCTGAGTTACCTGCCCTTCGAAGCCCTCCTGGCCAGGGAACCGGAAAATACCCTGCAGATGACGGCCTTCCCCTACCTGTTGAAGGAAAAGCAGATCAGCTATTGCTACTCCGCTACCCTGCTCCGGGAAATGAAGGAAAAGGATTACAGCCGGGCCCATCGGAAAGAGCTGCTGGCGATGGCACCCTTTTACGAGGGCGGACTGGAGGAGCTCGGGAAGCATTATCCCGACGTGCCATCCAACGGGGGGACTGTCAAATCGGGCGGGGAGGAGGAATTGTATAAGCCTCTGAAAAGCAGTGGGAAAGAGGTGTACGAACTGCAGAAACTATGGGGCGGCGGCGACGCCTACTTCGGGGAAGCGGCCACCGAGGCCCTGTTCGACAGCCTGGCGGGCGGCTACCGCCTGCTGCACCTGTCGACCCACGGCATAGCCGACGAGCGGGTAGGGGATTTCTCCTTCCTCGTATTTCATGTTATCAACGATGGCAAAGAGAACGAGCTACTCTACGTCCGCGATATTTATAACCTGCGCCTCCGGGCCGACATGGCCGTCCTGTCGGCCTGCCAGACCAACCTGGGCCAGCTCCGCCGTGGCGAGGGCGTCATCTCCCTGGCCCGGGCATTTGCCTACGCGGGTGCCAAGAGCATCGTCACCACCCTCTGGAAGGTCAAAGACCGGGCCACCCAGCAACTGGCCATTGACTACTACCGCTTCCTCGGGCAAGGCCTGCCGAAGGACGAGGCGCTGCAAAAGGCCAAGCTGGAGCAGGTGAAAGATTATTATAACGCGCATCCCTATCACTGGGCGGGCATGATCGTGGTAGGGGATATGGGGAAGCTGAAGTAATTATCCTTCACCACTCCAGCCGCTTCCCGTTGCGGAAGAACCCTCCGGTTGGGCCGTCGTCCGGCAGCTGGACGGCCCAGAGGACGCTGGCGGCGCCCTGTTCGACGCTCCTTGGCGCGGCGGGGCCGCCCATGTCGGTGCGCACCCACCCCGGGCAGACGGCGTTGGCCAGGATGCCGTCGCGGGCGGTGGCGCGGGCCAGCTTGATGGTCAGGGCGTTCAGGGCGGCCTTGGTGATGCCGTAGGCGGGCGTCTCGCTGCCCATGCTATGCAGCGCACCGGACCCGCTCGAAACGTTGACGATACGCCCCCAGCGGTTCCGGCGCATGAGGGGGAGGAAAGCGGCACACAGCCGCCAGGGGCCCAGGAGGTTGGTGGTAATCGCCTCCTGGACGACAGCAAAGTCCGGTGCCGTGACTTCCTGCCAGGTATCGTAGTGAATAGCGGCGTTGTTGACCAGCACGTCGAGCCGCCCGTATTCCTGTTCAACAAATTGCTGTAGGGTTTCGATGCTCGCCGGCTGGCTGACATCCAGCGGGTGAAAGGCCACCCCGGCGCCGGTTCCGTCCAACCGACGGGCAGCGTCGGTTCCCTTCTGCTTATCGCGGCTGGTGAGGATCACCCGGTAGCCGGCGGCCAGCAACTGCCGGCAGGTTTCAACACCGATGCCCCGGTTGGCGCCGGTGACGAGTGCGATGCGTGGGTTCATGGCAGAAGGAGTTAGGGTACTCCGGAAACCCCGGAAAAGGAGTAAAGGAGTGATTTAGCGAATGAGTGAATGGGTACGCACCCTACACGGACTTCAGAAAGTCCCGGTGCGGGCCGTTGTCTTCGATATAATCCAGGTAGTTGCCGCCGAAAATCTCCGGCAAGCCGTCGGGCGGACGGTTGAGCAGGTAACACCAGCAAGGGACGGGATGGCCGTTCAGGCTGGCCAGCACTTCTTCTCTGCGGTATTCGCTCCGGGAAGGGTTTCCGGGGTCGATACCCTCGTACTCATCCAGCATTTTCAGGGCCTTTTCCGGATTTTTCAACCGGACTACCTGGCCGTAAATCTGCTTTATACTGCCGGCATCATACCACAGCCCCGGATAATGGCCCAGGTCGTAGAGGCGGCCGGGGGCAAAGGCGTCGCCCAGAAGCTCGCCGTTGGCCTGCAGGTAGCGCCCCACCCGGGTGGCGAGGGGTTGCAATAAACTGCCGTATACAAAAAGTTTCGGATTCATTTCTTCGTTTTTTGCCGTCGATTCAGCCATTAGCATCTCCTCCCTGAACATTTTACCCCTCTTTCTTTTTATTAATATGATCATTTGTTATTTTCTGCGCAGCCCTATCCTAACATCTCTTAAGCATGACTACAGACCTCACGAACACCCAGGACGCCTTGTGGTACAAGGACGCCATTATCTACGAACTGCACATCAAAGCATTTGCCGACGGCAACGCCGACGGGTTCGGCGATTTCAAGGGCCTGATCGAACGCCTGGACTACCTTCAGGAACTGGGCGTGACCGCCATCTGGCTGCTGCCGTTCTACCCTTCCCCCCAGCGCGACGGCGGTTACGACATCTCTGATTACTACAGCATCAACCCCCGGTACGGCAGCCTGGAAGAATTCCAGGCCTTGCTGGATATGGCTCACGAGCGGGGCCTGAAAGTGATCACCGAGCTGGTGATCAACCACACCTCCGACCAGCACCCCTGGTTCCAGCGGGCCCGGAAAGCCCCGCCGGGAAGCAAGGAACGCAATTATTACGTCTGGAGCGACACCACCGACAAATATAAGGATGTACGCATTATCTTCCAGGATTTTGAAAATTCCAACTGGGCCTGGGACCCCGTGGCGGAGGCCTATTACTGGCACCGCTTCTATGCTCATCAGCCGGACCTGAACTACGATTCCCCGGAAGTGCAGCAGGAAATCTTCGGGATAATCGACTTCTGGGTGGACATGGGCGTGGACGGCTTCCGGCTCGACGCCATCCCTTATCTTTTCGAACGGGACGGCACCAACTGCGAAAACCTGCCCGAAACGCACGCTTTCCTCAAAAAACTGCGCGCCCACGTCGACGCCAGAAAAGAAGGCGTCCTGTTGCTTGCCGAGGCCAACATGTGGCCGGAAGACAGCGCCGCCTACTTCGGCGACGGCGACGAGTGCCAGATGAACTATCACTTCCCCATCATGCCCCGGATGTTCATGTCGATCAAGATGGAGGACCGCTATCCCATCATCGACATCATCGACCAGACGCCGCAGATTCCCGACAATTGCCAGTGGGGTATCTTCCTGCGCAACCACGATGAGCTGACCCTGGAGATGGTCACCGACGAAGAGCGCGACTACATGTACCGCGCATACAATAAGGACGCGCTTTCCCGCATCAACCTGGGCATCCGCCACCGCCTGGCGCCCTTGCTGGACAACAACCGGCAAAAGATCGAACTGATGAACTGCCTGCTGTTCTCCCTGCCGGGCACCCCCGTCCTGTATTACGGCGACGAGATCGGCATGGGCGACAACGTGCACCTGGGCGACCGGGACGGCGTGCGCACCCCCATGCAGTGGAACCTGGACCGCAACGCCGGCTTTTCCAAAGCTCACCCGCATTCCCTCTATCTGCCCCTGATCAACGACCCGGAATATCACCATGCCACTGTGAATGTGGAGGTACAGCAGGACAACCCCTCCTCTCTGCTTTGGTGGACGAAGCGGATTATTAACATCCGCAAGCGGTACCGCGCCTTTGGGCGGGGAGACATCCATTTCCTTTCTCCGGAGAATTCCAAGGTGCTGGCATTCACCCGGTCTTACCAGGATGAGCACCTGCTGGTGGTGGCCAATCTCAGCCGCCACTCTCAGGTAGTAGACCTGGAGCTTCCCGAGTTCGAACAATATACGCCGGTGGAGGTGTTTGGCCAGACCCGTTTTCCTGCCCTGGAGCGCGGTCTCAACCGCTTTACGCTCGGCCCCTTTGGATATTACTGGTTCGCCCTGGAGCCGGAATCGGAGCAGCGCCTGGACGAAGACGCCATCCCGGAACTGGATTGGGTTCCGGAAGACTGGATGCAGCTGGCGGTAGGCAAGGGCGCTGACCTGCTGGCCCGGAACGTGTTGCCCGCCTTCCTGAACCGAAGCCCCACCTACAACCTCCACAGCCGCAAGCTGGACCATCTGGAGATCCGGCACGCCCAGCCTGTCCTTTACGAAGGCGGCCGGGCCCTGTTGCTCATCCTGAAACTGTTTTTTACCGAAGGCTTTCCGGAGCAGGTCTTTCTGCCCATTGCCATGAGGAAGGGCGACCCCCGGCAGCAGCCCAGCGCACCCGCTTCCAGCCAGATACTGGCGCGGCTGTCCGGCGTCTCCCAGCATGGCTACCTGTTCGAGGCGGACGCGAGCCCGGCCTTCCGCAATTACCTGCTCCGCAACCTGTTGTCGGATGCAGGCCGGGCACCGCTGCATTACTCTTTCATCCGTAGTGAAGGCTTCGCCTGGGAGCGCTTCGAGGACATACCGCCGGCCCGCGTCGTGGAAACTTCCGGCGATAATATCAACCTGGCGTATGGAAACCAGTACTTCCTGAAGATCTTCCGGCACATCGAAGACAGCATGAACCCGGAGCTGGAGATCAACCGTCACGGCAGCGGCAACGGCCTGCCGGTTCCGGGTTACCTCAGCCACCTGCAATTCGACCGGAGCCATGGCGCTCCTTTCATCCTGGCCATGCTGCAACCCTACTACGAAAACCAGGGATCGGCCTGGCAGTATTTTTACGACGTCTCCCGCCGGTTCCTGGAACGGGTGCAGTCTCATCCTGCCCAGTGCGTTATCCCGGAGCAGCTACCCGAGCCCGGCACCCCTTTGGGCCTGGCGTGGGAGGAACTGATCGGGGATATGCCCCTGCACCGCGCCCAACTGCTGGGCCAGACCGTAGCGCACCTCCACGCCGGGCTGATCGACCAGGACAATCCCGACTTCAGGCCGGAACCTTTCTCCCTGCACTATCAGCGCTCTCTGTATTCCGCCTGGCAGTCGCAGGTCCGCCTCACTTTTCAGCAACTGGGAAAAAACAGGGAAAAGCTTCCTGCCGCCGAGCGCCTGCTGGGGCAGCGGCCGGCCATCCAGAGCCGCCTGCAGCGCATTTACAGCCGAAAGATGGATGCCCTGAAAGTGCGCATCCACGGCGACCTGCAACTGGAAAAAGTCCTCTTTACCGGCAAAGATTTCATCCTTTACGATTTTGAGGGCGACCGCACGCGCAGCTTCAGCGAGCTCAGGCTCAGAAAACCACCGATGAGCGACCTCTCCAGCCTGATCAGCTCCCTGCACTACGCCGCCCTCGCCGCCCTGGAAGTGGAGGCCGAACCGGGCAAGATCGGCGAAAGCCCCTGGCTGCCCTGGATGGAAGCCTGGTTCGACGGCATTTCAACGGCTTTTCTCAACGGGTACCTGCCGGGAGCGCGAAAAGCCGGGCTGATCCCGCCTTCGCAGGAGGATTGGGATATCCTCAAAGATACCTTCCTGCTCGAGCGCCGGCTCTATGAGCTTAGCTTCGAGCTGAGCCGTCACCGCAACTGGGAAGAGATACCCCTCCTGGGGCTCCTGCGGATGATGGACAACGAGGAGGCAGAGGGGTAACGGGGCTACCTGTCTAACATTGGCCACTCCATGCCTTCCGCACACGCTTGGCCTCGACTCCGCTCGGCTTTCCCCTTTCTGCTGGTCAACATTAGACGGGTAGCCGCGCAGCTGCCGCAAACCTTGAAGTTCACGATAGTAGCGTAATCCGGCTATCGGACGATTACCCTTTTGGTTACCCGTTTCCCGCCGGCCTGCAACCGAAGAAAGTACAGGCCCGCACTCAGGCCCTGCCGGTTGAAGGGCACCTCATGGAATCCGGCGGGCTGGGCTTCGCCAACCAGTTTTTTAAGCACTGCCCCTTTGCTGTCCAGTAGTTGTACGGTAACCCGTGCCGGGCTTTCCAATTCGTATTGCAATGACGCAGACTCCCGTACCGGATTGGGGAACAAGCGCACGCTTTGCTCAAAGGCGCCGGCAACGGCTTCTTCTGTGCCGATTGTTATCTCATCCAGCAGGGGCTTCTGATAAGCGCCGTTTCCGTGGGTGGCTACCCTGAGCTTCCGGTTAGCGGGAGAGATCACCAGGTCGAATACCATGACGGCTTCGGGCAGTCCCTCCTGGAGAGGGATCCAGTTCTGTCCGCCGTCAGAAGAGGCGAATACGCCCAGGTCGTTTCCTACATAAATGATATCGGGAAAGAGAGGGTCTGCCACTACGGCGTTGGTGGGCACATCCGGCAGGCCTTCGGACAGGTCTTCCCAGGATTCGCCGTAGTTGTCCGTCCGGAATAAGTGGCCGGAGCCGAAACCGGAATAGGTAATGTAGGCGGTAGCTTCGTCGGTGGGGCCCACCGTCAGGTCCATAGGGAAGCGGTCGGGCAGGTTGGGGGCGGTAATATTTTGCCAGGTATCGCCGCCGTTTACCGTCACGAACACCCCATGGGTAGAGGAACCGGGAATAGGGGCCGTAGCGGCGTACACCACGTCGGAGTTTTGCGGCGAGATGGCCATGCTGAGGATGGGGTTGCCGTCCAGCCCGTTGCCGTCGCCGGTGACGGCCCAGCTGTCGCCGACGTTTTCCGATTTATAGACATTCGCCCTGCCGGCGTAGATGATGTCGGCGTTATCCTGGGCGATGACGTATGGCGCGATGAAAGCGGTAAACTCGTTGCCGGGCGGGACGACCGGCTGGAAGCTGTCGCCCCCATTGATGGAGCGCTGGATGTTGAGCCCCTGCCAGGACACAAAGACCCGGCTGTCGTTTTGCTGGTCGACGGCCGACCAGCCGCCGTCGCCGCCGAATACAGGCGTCCAGGACAAATCCTCGCTCCCTGTCCAGCGGATAGAGCCGTTGTCCTGCAGGCCGCCAAAGGCCAGGGCGGAGTCCTGTGCGGAATTGGAGAAGCCGTTGTAGAACTGCACGGTCTGGTAGCCGCCGTTGGCCGGGTAGTATTGCTCGCCCCCGTCGTCGGAACGGAACAGGCCGCCGTCGGTAGCCACGAAGACGATATTTGGGTCAGTAGGGTGGTAGGTGACGTCGTGGCAATCGGCGTGTACCTCGCCCCCTCCGGCGGTGACGGTGATGCTGTTGCCGCCGTTGATGGATTTCCAGACATTGATGCCGACAACGGCCAGTTCATTGGCGTTGTTGGGGCTCACGGCTACGTCGTGAGAGAACCACCCCTGCCACTGGGAGTAGTCGATCGTGGTGCGAACCGTCCAGCTCGCCCCGAAGTTCGAAGACCGGCAGAGCCAGCTGCCGCCGTCGGCCTGGGAGAAGCCGTTGCCGATGCTGGCGTAGATGACGTTGGGGCTGCCGGGCGCCATGCCCAGCTGTATCTTTCCGTTGAACTGGGCGGGAACGCCGGCAGTGGCCTTTGTCCAGTTCTCCCCTCCGTCTGTAGTCCGGTAAATGCCGAAGCCGGGAGAGCTGAAGTTGCCGCAGCCGACGACTACCCGGTTGGGGTCGTCGGGGTGGATGAGCAGGTCGGTCGCCATGACGACGTCGTGGACCTGGCCCCAGCTGGCACCGGCGTCGTTGCTTCTGAAGACGCCCTGGGTGGTTGCCGCGTAGACCACGTTCGGGTCGCCGGGGGCTACCTTGACGGCCCAGACGCCGTGCTGCTGGTTGTAGGCCCAGTCGAGGCTCTTTTCCCATGTCGAGCCCCCGTCCGTCGATTTCAGGATGCCGATGCCGTAGCTGCCGCGGGTGCTGCGGTAGGCCGCTCCGGTGCCCGCCAGGTTGAAGTTGTACACCTCGCCGGTGCCGATGTACATTACCGTGGAGTCGCCCGGCGCGAAGGCAACCGAGCTGACCGCCAGGACGGGAAAGCCGGTCCCGACGCGCTCCCAGGCCAGGGCACCTGCGCCGGCGGTGTAGGAGCGCCACAGGCCCCCGCTGGCCGAGCCGAGGTACATAGTCCGGGGGTTCTGTGGGTTGAAAGCGATGGCCAGCGTTCGCCCTCCGATGTTGTGCGGGCCCATGGACTCCCAGGGTTCGCCCTGCGGGCCGCTCCGCAGGGTTGCCGATTGCCGCAGTTGTTCCCAGGCGGCATAGTAGGCCCGTTCGGGCAGGTGTTCGTGGGGATAAATCCGCTGGGCGCTCAGGAAGTTGAGGGCTTCGTAGGCACCGGAGATTTTGCCGGGATCAGCCGGCTGTTCTTTTGGGCGGTGGAAAAACAGGGCCGAGACCCCAAGCAGGGCGGCTAATGCTGTAAGAGTGAGTTTTGATTTCATAGCTTTGGATTTAAATAAACGAAAATAGCCAAAGCTCTAAAATGGCGAATTCGCCAAATCTAAATGGAAGGGGAGGGGACAATTGTTGAAATGAGCAATATTTGACAACCTTGGTGCGCGGGCCTCATTGGTTTTCAAAAAATAAACGGGGGATTAGCCCACCCCTAAATCCTCCTGAAATGAATCCGGGACAGGCTCCGCCAGGCTCCTACGCTAAAGCTTCGGCGCCAGCGTACGGGGGACATTTTCCCTGAGTTTAGGGATCGAAGAATAATAAGTTCCCCGTTTCAGGCGAGCTATTTTTTCACCAGGCAACCTGCCTGCCAGCGAGCTGGCGAGCAGGCAGGGGCGCGAGGAGGGAGCATAGCACCGCTACGCGACCGACCGAGCAACGCAGCATGGTGGAAAAATAGCCGGATCAAATGGGGAAGTTATTATTCGCCGATCCCTTAGCCGTGCGGTATCCCCCGCTGGCGGCTACGAGTTGTACATAGATGGGCAATGGGCTGCCATCAGCCTGAAAGGCTGAAATAGGAATAGCCCAGGGCATCGCCCTGGGCGACAAATGGCCGTTCAATTACGCCCTGAAAGGGCAAAATAATTTATATCGCCCCTTCAGGGCTATGGTTTGGCACCCGATGTCGCCCAGGGCGATGCCCTGGGCTGGGTTATTTCAGCCCGTTGGGCTGACAGTAAGATATGTACAACTCGTAGCCGCTGGCGGGGGCAGGGGGTGGAAAACCACATTTCCCTGGATTAATTTATGAAACTCAATCAGGCCCGCGAAGGGGTTGTTGCAATGAGAAAATGTAGGTAACTAGCAGGGACAAAAGACCACCTAAATAGTTGCAAATGCAGACAGGGGTAACAAGATTTTCAGGAGCAGCGCTATCTCAAATTCACCGTCACCTTTTGTGTATACAGGGCGTTTCCGATATGGATGACAAGCCAGTATACGCCGGAGGGCCACAATTTTACGTCCAGCTGGCAGCTTCCATCCGAGGCGGGAACCCGATAGCGGGCTACCCTTTGCCCCTGCGCGCCAAAGACCTGCAACGTCACCTCGCCTGCTACAAAGCCGGCCTCCTCCCAGTTGACGGACAAGGTGGAAGATGCCGGATTGGGAAACACGCGCAGTCCAATGTTCTCCGCATGGCCGACGCCCGTAATGCAGGGGCCGTCGTAGGCGAGTACTTTTACGCCCGTGCGGGTAGAGGCAAAGGGGATAAAAGAGCAGACATAGGAGAGGAAAACTTTGTCTCCGTACGACGCTACGCCCCAGCTGCCGATGCCGTCATCCAGGCTGCCGAAGGAACCGCAGTGATCCGGCTGGGCAGGATTGGAGACATCGACGACCTGCAGGTCGCTCTTGCCGCTGGAGAGAAAGAGCAGGCCGCAGCTTTCGTCGTAGGCCAGCTCGTTCGTATGGCCGGGGCTGGAGAACCAGTTCAGGGGGTTCGACTGGCAATTCCAGGGGTTCCACCAACTGACTGGGGCAATATTTCCGGGGTTGGAAACGTCCAGGATTTCCAGGCCGCAGTAGTCGAAGGAAACGTAGAGCAGGTTCCCGCGGAGCAGGGCGTTGTTGTAAGCTCTGGGCAGGTTGTCCAGAGCAGGGTTGGAATAGCGGCCGATCTCTTCTGGCTGGTTGGGGTTGGAAACGTCGATGATGCGTATGCCGCCAGCGTCGTAGCAGAGGTAAACCAGCCCATCCTGTACGGCCATGCCCCGGGCGTTGTACTTGGGCGGGTCTGGGTTGGGAGAGGGGAAGGCGATGTCCGGCGTAAACAGCGAAACGAATTCGATGTCGTCCTTATTGGCGATGTCGAGGGTGATCAATCCGTGGCCCATGGCGCCGAGGTAGGCATACTGGCCCGCTACTTCGACGACGCCGGCGCCCTGAGTAGGGTTGGAGTAGGCCCATACATCCCGCACACGGGCATTGGCAGGCGCCGACACATCTACGATGGCCAGGCCGGGAGGCTGATTCCCGGAAAAGAAATTGCCCAGGGCCAGATAGAGGAAATTGCCGTCCTGAGAAAGGTTCATCACTTCCAGGCCTTCCAGCATCTCCGTACCGATCCCCTGAACCAGGGCCGGAGATTGGATATCCGAAATATCGTAAATCCTGAGCCCGGCTTCCTTATTGGCCACGTACAGGAAAGGCCGGCCCATCTGGTCATGCTCCATGGTCATGGCAATGGCCGAGCAGGTGGAGGTAATGTCGGACTGCTCCGACAGGCGCAGGCAGTCCTGCGAGGAAGAGAATAAGGGAAAGCAAAGGGCAAGAGCCGATATGAGAAGAACGATCAAACAGGATTTGGATGTTTTCATAATGACAAGTTAATGATTTTTAGGGTTTTGTGGAAGGCCTGGGTGTTTCGTCAGCAATTTCTCATGTAGAGCGTACACGTATCGCCACAAAAACACAAAGGCACCAAATCCGCACTAAATTTAGTGCGGATTTGGTGTTTTAGTGTTTTCGTGGCATCTTTTCGCCACGTGTGTACCTTACATGAGAAATTTCTGGTGTTTCGTCCATACTACTGTATAAGGATAATGAAGGAACCTTCTTCTTTTGTAACTATCAACATAACCTGGAAATCGCATTTTCTGCCTTTGTTTGCCCCGACCCTTCAGGGTGCAAAGGCGGAAAACGCGCTGGCTCCCTATAAGGATGGGGCAAAACAGGGCGTTTTCTGCCGATTTTTTCGATAGTTACCTTCTTTTTTAATTACTTTCTAATGAAATTTTTTTTCAAAACCGACGGATAGATTGCATATTAGGGCCTTTGATAAATGGATAGTTATTGGGTTTCCAGATTGATGAAAAATTAACATATAATTAGAATTTTGGAATCAATTTTTTTTCATTCATTGAGAATTGTTACTTTTGTGCCCCGAGGATGTAGTATTTAAGCGACTTTTTGCAATTTCCCCAAATTTTTTGCTCCCGTAACAAGCCAGAAAAACCGGCGTATAACAGTGCTGTAGAGAATAACGAAGAAAAGGCACGGCCTTTGCGGCCAGCTTTTGCGCCGTTGCCGCAAATCCGCCCGTACGATAAAACCAAACGTGCAAATAAGATGGTTTTCTGATTGCTAACAAATTTCTCATGGAAAGACGATTACTACTTTATTTGTTGACAGGACTTGTTTTATTGAACCCTTCTTTCACGGCCTGGGCCAATTCCCCCACCTTCTTCTGGGTCGGAGGGTTCAGCAACAACTGGGAAGACGAAGAAAACTGGGTCGATATGGACTCCGGCATCGGCAACCAACTTCCGACGGACATCGCCGACGTGATGATCGACGGGAGCGTGTCGGTAATCCTTTCTACCAACTTCACTACCGGCTCCATACAGCTCAGCGGCGGTGCCACGCTGACCATCGCCGCCGGTGCCACTTTGTTCACCGTAGAAGGCGGGTTGAATGGGAGCCACGGCATCCGGTTGGACCAAACCAGCCCGAACACGGGCTACCAGGCTTATATCGACGGTTCGAAAAGCGGCCCCAGCGCGCTGATCGTAAACGGCCACCTCATCGTCAACGACCTCACCGACCCGAGTGTCTCCGCACCGGGAACCGGCATGTACATCCTGCAATACACCAGCGTAACAGTCGGCAGCGGCGGTTCGATCACCATCACCAACGCTTCCGACGAAGGCATAAAGCTAAAGGGTAGCCTGGTCAACAACGGCACGATCTCGATCAACAACTCCAGCCTGGCCGCCATTTCGACTTCCGGGGCGGTTGCAGGCAGCATCATCACCAACAACGGCATGCTTGCCATTTCAGGCGCAGCGGTCGGTTTGGACCTCGGATCGGTCCATTTCGACAACAACGCACCCGGCACGGTGGTCATTTCCGATATCACTCCCGGCGGCAAGCTGGTCCAGGGAAGCGGGCAATTCCGAAACTACGGGACCTTCGGCGGGAACGGGACAGTCAGTTCCGCCACTTTTAAACCCCAGCCCAACTCCACTATTTCTCCCGGCGCCTCCATCGGTACCCTCACCTTCGACAGCGGGCTTGACCTGGACGGGGTCACCCTTTTTGCGGAGATCAACGCCCCCAACGCCTACGACCGCCTGATCGTGCAGGGCGCGGTCCTGCTGGATGGCGGCACCCTGAGCTTTGGCGGCACCTACAGCCCGACGAACGGCGAAGATTACCTGCTCGTCCATTCCACGACCAATGGCGTCACGGATAAGTTCAGCCATCCGACCGAAACCGAACCGGTTACCCTGAACAGCACGACCTTCAATATTTCCTATACCGGCGACTTGTCCGCCGATGTGGACATCTTGGTCAACAGCACTGCCCTGCCGGTGGAACTCCTCAGTTTTGCTGCTCAGCCCAAAGGCGGGGCCGTGCTGCTCAGCTGGGCCACCGCCACGGAAACCAACAGCGACTACTTCTCTGTGGAGCATTCCACCGACGGGCGCCACTTCCGGGAGATCGGCCGCGTGGCCGCAGCGGGCGCTTCGTTGGAAAAGCACGATTATTCCTTTACCGACTTTTCTCCGCACAAGGGACTGAACTACTACCGCCTCGACGAACACGACCTGGACGGTGCCCATGCCTACAGCCCGGTGCAGTCCGTCGTCCTGGAAAACAAAAACGCCTGGTCGGTTACGCCAACTCTGGCGCACCAGGCCGTCGCCATCGAGTGGCAGGAAGCGCCGGCCGGCAAAGCCACCGTCGAAGTGTTCAACCTGGCTGGGCAGCAAGCCTTCAGCCTGGAGGCGCCGGCGCAGACCGGCGCTATACAGATACCCGTGGAGGGCTGGGCACCGGGCATGTACCTGGTGGTCGTGCAGCACGACGGCCTGGCAGAGGCGCAGCGGTTTGTGAAGGAGTAGTTTTATACCCAATTGACAATAGAATTTCATGAAAAAGCGAGTTGTTTTGCTACAGTATGCACTATTGGTATTGTTTTTTTTGAATCCGATGTTTTTGACTGATGCCTGGGCCAATTCCGACACCTACCTTTGGGGGGGCGGATCCGTTTTGAATCCCAATGACTGGGAAGACGGAGATAACTGGATCAACCTGGATAATTCGAACTCTACCGGCCAGGTCCCGGCGGCAGATGCCGACGTGTTGATTGACGGCAACGTTACTGTTTACATTTCTTCCGACGTCACTACGGGATCAATACAGCTCAGCGCCGGGGCTGATCTCATTATTACCAGTACCGGTAAGTTGACTACGCAGGAGGGCGGCCTAGATGGCAGCCATGGCATCCGCCTGGATTTGTTGGTGGGTTCGACTGCGAGTGGAAACTATTCCGGGACCACCTTTTCGGCGGTAAGCGCATCCAGCACCCTGACCGTAAATGGAACACTCAATATTAATGTAGCCCCTGCAACCAATCAACGAGCTCCCAAGGCCGGCTTATTCATCAACGCATCCAATTCTGTGACCGTTGGAAGCTCAGGCACGGTTAATATCATCGTCGCCGGGACCAATGGGATGGAGATAACGGGCAACTTGACCAACAATGGCAATATTAGTATAACAAACCCTACAAAATATGGCATTCAATTTGAGAGCTATGGAGAATTAACTAATGGCGTATCCGGAACTTTAATGGTGTCAGGAGGCACGAAGTGCATGAATTTTAGAAGTAATTCTTCCATGACCAATAATGGTACCGTACAATTGACTGGTGCTTCGACAGATACGATAATTACAGCAGGTAGTCCCTGGGACTTCTACAATAACAAAATTTTCCAGGGCGATGGCGTAATTGACAGAGCAAAGTTTTTCGTTCACGGTCCAATGTCTACCCTGATACCCGGCTCTTCACCTGGCTGCCTTAATTTTTTCAATGGCAGTGATGCTGTTTCTCTGTCAGGCGTAACGCTTCAAATAGAGATTAATGGCACAACGGTATGTTCCGATTATGACCAGATCGAATTTTCCGGATCCGGGAATGTTGACCTCACCGGCGCGACCCTCAACCCCATTTTCACCTACGCCCCCCTCCCGGGCGACATGTTCTCCATCATCACCGCCAATAGCTTTTCGGGCAGTTTCGCTTCCCCAATGGCGGGCCAGATGGTCACCGTCGGCAATACGAGTTTTATTCCGTCCTATTCGACCTCCGGCTCCGGCACTTCCTTTGACTTCTCCGTAAGCGACTTCCTCTTCCCCGTCGAGCTCACCGCTTTCACCGCCCGTCCTGCCGGCAAAGCCGTGCAGCTCCAGTGGGCCACCGCCACGGAAACCAATAACGACTATTTCTCCGTCGAGCATTCCACCGACGGGCGCAGCTTCCGGGAGATCGGCCGGGTAGCCGGCGCGGGCACCTCGCAGGAGGAGCGCCGCTATGCCTTTGCCGATCATGCTCCGGCTGCCGGACTGAACTACTACCGCCTCAGACAGCACGATTTCGACGGCCGCTACGAGTACAGCGATATACGGTCCGTCGTTTTTGGCGGGGAAAGCCCGTGGACGATCTATCCCACGCTGGCCCACGAATCCGTCACCGTAGAATGGGTATCGGCACCCGGAGGCGATTCCATCATCGAGGCTTTCAACCTGGCGGGGAAAAAGGTTTACGCCCGCAAGGCGCCCGGCCAGTCGGCATCGCTGCAGATACCGGTGCAGGACTGGCTGCCGGGCCAGTACTGGGTGCTGGTGCGGAGCAACGGAGGGATGGCTGCCCGTCAGTTCGTGAAAGAGTAACCCGCAACCGGGCCTTTTATAATTTTTTTTCTCCCTTCACGCCGGCGAATTCAGGCCGGCACGGATACAAAAAAACGGGCAACAATAACCTGCATTATTGTTGTACAGCCTGGCTTTTATGCCATCTCTGACAACACGCCTTTTTCAGCTTTATGAAACTGCTGTGCCTCCTTCATCAGCATTCAATCCTGATGGCAGGTGAGCTTTGTCGCTGGATTTTTTCGAACGATTTTTCAACACCAAAAAACTCTTGTCATGAAGAGAAGATTATTACAGCATTTTTTGATGAGCTTTATTTTTTTGAACCCCTTGTTATTTGCCGGAGCGTCGGCCAATTCCTTCACCTTTCTCTGGACGGGAAACAGCACGTTGAACCCTGCCAACTGGAGTGACCCTGCCAATTGGCTAAACCTGGATACGGAGGAAGTCCCGACATCGCTGCCGGCCGATGGCGACATGCTGATAGACGGCGCCTGGACGGTTTACGTTACCACTTCCGCCATTACCGGCTCCGTGCAGCTCAGCGGCGGGGCTACCCTGATCATCAATGCTGGCGCCATCCTGACGACCCAGGAAGGAGGGCTGGACGGCAGCCACGGCATCCGCCTCGACCTGATGGCAGGGCCGATCGCCACCGGCAACTATCCGGGGGCCGCCTTTTCCGGGCAGAGCGCATCCTGCACCCTGGTCGTCCGCGGCACGTTGAATATTAACGTTGCCGCCGCTGCCAATCAGCGGGCGCCGAAGGCCGGATGGTACATCAATGAATCCAATTTCGGAATTGTTGAAAGCACAGGAAAGGTCAATATTATCGTTGCCGGGACCGATGGGATGGAGATTGCCGGAATATTAAACAACAATGGCAACATTACTATAACTGACCCCGAGGATAGCGGCATTCAAATTAACAGCGGAGGCGAAATAACGATTGGCGCATCTGGCAATTTGACCGTATCAGGAGGGGCAGAATGCTTAAATTTCAGGAGCAATTCTATGATGACAAATAATGGAACCGTGCAATTGTCAGGCGCCTCCACCGGCACAATCATAAAAGCGGGTTCTCCCTGGAATTTCTTTAACAATAAAAACTTCCGGGGCTCGGGTTTGGTAGAAAGGGCTAAATTTTTCGTCCATGGCCCGGGATCGGCCCTAATGCCCGGCCCTTCTACCGGTTGCCTTACTTTCGAGAATGGCACCAGTTCCGTTTCCCTTTCCGGCGTAACGCTCTATATCCAGGCCAACGGCAATACCGCGTGTACGGGTTACGATCAGATCATATTTTCTGGTTCTGAAGATGTCGGCATTGCCGGAGCGGAGCTACAACTGACTATCGGAGCAGATTATGCCCCCAATGGGATCATCACTATCCTGGAAGCCAGCGCTGGAGTTGTTTCCGGGACTTTCAATTCGGTGACGGTCAATAATTCCAGTTATACTGTGGATTATAATGCCAGTGCCGTTTCTTTTTCTGCGGACGGATTGACCGATACCCGTTCTGTTGCCCTTGCCGGTAAAAACAAGTGGGCGCTCTACCCGGCCCTGGCGCGGGACGTAGTCACCGTTGAGTGGCAGGAAGGGTTCGCCGGCAGTTTCGCCATTGACGTCTTCAACCTGTCCGGGCAGAATGTCTGCCACCGGGAGGCGCCCGCCCAAACCCCGGTCTTGGAAATTCCGGTGAGGCACCTGCCGCCGGGCATGTACTGGGTAGCCATTCGCCACAACGGCGTGGTGGAAACGAAGCGGTTTGTGAAAGAGTAGGGCTGTTGTTTTCCCGCCGGGGGCGGAATGGGCTACCCGTCTAAGGCTGGACACTCCATGCCTCCTGCAAACGCTTGGCCTCGACTCCGCTCGGCTTTCCTCTTTCTGCTGTCCAGCGTTCGGCCGAACTCACGCCGAGGCCCTCAGACGGGTAGCCGAAATGAATTTCCAAATACCTACTTCGAATTTGAGCCAAACGGAAATAGGAGAAGGAGGCCAAACGCAATTATTTAAGTTTGAAGTAATTATTGCCAATTACAACACGTTAAACGACAACCCCACAAAGAACCCCACTTCATACACCGACCGCAGCGGCAGCGACCCCGCTTCCGATACCAGGCTGTCTCCCACCTCATAGCCCTGCCCGAGGCGTTCCACCCGGCCGCCCATCAGGCCGGCGCTGAGCGCGATGCGCTGGCCTTGCCCCAGGATAAAACTGGGCCCCAGCAGAAAGTGGACCGACTGGGCGCCGCTGTCGCCGCCCAGGCCCAGGCCCAGCCCGAAAGCGCCGCCCACCGAGACATTGCCTGCGCTCTGCGGGTAAAAATGGAGGAAGGAAGTAATGATCGGCAGGTAGCTGTCTTTGTCTTCCGAGACGATCAGGCTGTCGCGCAGGAAGTAGCCCTGCGGCTGCTCAAAGAAGCTGCCGAAGCTGACGCCGATGCTGGCGTTGACCTTGAAGCCGCCGTAGACCGGCACCTCCACCGCAGAGAGCTGCCGCGTGGAAATGCCGGGGATGCTGATGCTGTCGACCGGGTCCAGCCTCAGCTTCAACCGCAGCCTGTCCCCCTTGGCCTGGGTCCGGAAAGTATGAGAGAAGGTGTTGGCCTTGAGCTCTTCCAGGATGTAGCGCAGTTGGATGAGCTGTTCCAGGTTGTAGTTTTCCATGTCGGAAAGGGCCATAGCCGCCGCTTCGGCGGCCTGGTGGTATTGCTCCAGGCGGCCTTCGCCGGCCCCTTCAAAGGAATCTATGGCGGCCTGAAATTCGCCGAACTTGGCCGTGGAAAGCGGAATGGTGCGCAGAGAATCCCGAATCCAGGCCACCGCCTGGTAATAGCCTTCCAGTTCTTCCGTATAGCTGTTGAATTGTTCCAGCTTCCGGCTGAGTTCTTCGCGGGCGCTGGTTTTTTCCAGCAATTGCTCCAGGCTCTCCACCTCCGACTGCTTGCCGAGGATGGTCTCCAGGTATTCCATGGACAGACGGCGGATTTCGGTAGGCGGTATGGCGGGGTTGTAGCGCAGTTTTTCGATCTCGCCGGCGGCAAGGGCCTTGATGCGCTGGGCCTGCGCCAGGCGCTTCATTTCCCGGCTGATCTCCCCGAGGTCTTTTTCGGTATTGTCGATCAGGCGGGCGGTCTGGCTGAACTGCTTCAGCAGAGCGTTGGCCGTTTTGGCCGAGGCGTCGGTCACGAAGCCGTCGCCATCGTCGAAGCCGCCGCCAAAATCGTCGATGGGGAAACTGGGGCCGCCGCCCGGCGCGCCGAACAGGCCCGAGAGCATCGAAAAGGGAGAAGCGCCGCCCCCCGGCCCGGCGAGCAGGCCGCTGATGCCGCCGCCGGCCACCGGCGCAATACGGGCTTCTTCGTTCTCTTCCCGGACGGAAACCTTATACAGGTAGTTGTTGTAATTCAGGACCTGAAGGGTCACCGGTTCCCCGTTGCGGGCCTGCGCCTTTTTGACGGGCTGCCCATCCCGGAGATAAGCGATGGAGTCCGCCTGCACGTCGTACCGGATCGTCAGGCCCTGCGCCGGCAGCGAAAGGCCGGCCAACAGAAAAAGAGCGGACAAGAAGAAAGTTTTCATCGAATTGTATTTAACTTGGGCTACAGGTGCTAAATTTAGAACATTTAACATAGCAACCATCTTTCGCCCTTGGTTTTTCTGCACAAATGTATTTGATGGGCCCGGAAAAGGTAACCCCTGGCGGCCTGAACAAATAAAGAATACTAAAAGAAACTTATGCCTTTCCTGCTTTTCCTGATTTTTCTCCAACCATTCGCCCTGGTAACCGTACAACCGCGGGCCCATGCGGCCCTGCAACCCTGCAGCCATGCAACCATCCACGATCACGGAGACGAGATTTTTGCTTATGTCCGGAGCCCCAATGGCAAACAGCCCGATTCCGGCGTGCCGGCCTACAAGCTTTCCGCCGCTGCCTCCGTTTACCAGAAGCTGCTGCACGCCCGCGGAGACTTCCGCCTGCCTGCCCCCGAACTGGTGATGAACGACGGCCAGCTCTACGTCGCCTGGATGAATTCGAAAAAGCAGCAGGTCGGCATTGAAGAAAAGGCCTACGACATCTGCGCCTCGTTTGGCGCGGACTCCCTGAACGCCCTGGCGGCCCTGCTTGCTCACGAGCTTACCCATTATTACGAAAAGCACGACTGGACCCGCCACTTTTCCCGCAACAACGCTAATACGCGGGCCGGCGAACAACTGGCGGAGCTGGATGAAGGCCTTAAAATGGAAGTGCAATCCGATTACCTCGGCGGTTTCCTCGCCCTGTCCGCCGGGTTCGATACCTACGGCATCATTCCACAGTTGCTGCCCCGGGTTTACAAAGGTTATGTCCTGCCCGAGGAAATCCCCGGCTATCCCTCCCTGGCCGACCGCATCGCCTATGCAAACAACGCGATGGGCCGGCTGCGGGAACTACAGCTGGCCTTCGAGGTGGCCAACTGCCTGACCGTGGTGGAGGGCTACGAGCCGGCCCTGGATTACTACAACTACATCCTGCGCGACTTTCAGAGCCGGGAGCTGTACAACAACCTCGGCGTGTTGCACGTGCTGGCCGCCTTGCCGTTCTTTACCCGGGAAGAAATGCCGTATATTTTGCCCCTGGAGCTGGACATGGAGTCCCGCCTCCGCCCGGACAAACGGGGATTCGAAGAAAATGCCGAAAAACGGGCCGCCCTGCTGGCCGCCGCCCTGGAGGCCTTCGGCCGCGCAGAACTGCTCGACAAGGAATATCCCGCCGCCTGGATCAACAAAGCCTGCGTGTTCCTGCTGCAGGGCGCGCCGGACGACGCCCGCTACTGGGCCGGCAAAGCCCGAAAGCTCAGCGAAAAGCTGGCGCTGGGCGTTGAAACGCAATACGCCCAGGTACTCCAGGGCATCATCGCCGCTGCCGAAGGGGACGATGAGGCGGCCCGCGCCCTGCTCCGGCCCCTGGCGGAGGGGGGCAGCCTGGTGGCCCGGCTCAACCTGTCCATACTGGAGGGGGCGGCCCCGGCAGAGCCGGAACCGCTCAACTTCGCCAAAGGGGTAGAGCGCATCGAAGGCCTGCTGCTGGACGACTACCTGGAAAACCCGGAACCGGAACTGCAGGTGGATATGGGCGGCAACGTATTCTGCGGGCTGCAACGGCTGGAGCATTCCAAAATACTGGTGCATTACGCAGAGGACGGCAAAAAATACGCCGTTTTTCACCTTGCCGGCGATAGCTACGACGGGGCCACCCGCCTGGGTATCCGCCGGGGCGCGGACATGGAGGAAGTGCGGGAAAAGTATGCTGCCCGCTCCCGCGCTGTCGGGAGCCGGCAGGGCTCCTATTTGGTTTTTCCTAAAGAAAACCTCCTTTTTCGGTTCGACCTGCAGGGGAAAGTCGATCAATGGGCGGTATTCCGGATCCGGCTGAAGGAAGGGGAATGACCGAAGCTATACGGCCGAAATTTGATTTTGTGAACTTATAATCACTGCTAAAAAGAATTTACTATGAGCAAGCCAATCGTATTGATCGCCGGTATATTATTGCTGGCGCTTAGCCTGCAGAGCCAGGGAGATGTACCCATACTGCTTACCAAGTCTTATAAAAAGGTCAGGTACGCGCCGGAGCAAGGGGCCAAATTCACAAAGATAGAAGCCGTCAAATCCCTGGATGCGAAAGGAGTGCTAAAGCTCGGCGGCAAGTCTTCAGCCCGTCTTTACTGCAATGGTGCTTTCAAGGAGCTGGAGGGGAAAGGAGCGTACGCCGTCGGGAGCCTTTTCCAGGAAGAATTGCGGTACACGCCGATGGGCTACGCCAACCTGTTGAACGACCGGCTCATGGCGGCCATCGGAGGGCCGAAAGGCAGCGACACCACCAGCGCCGTCGGAGGCGTAATTACTATTGAAGCGTTTCCCATTACCGTCAATACTCCAACCGGCAAATTGGCAGCGGGCCAAACCATTCCTCTCCGCTGGCAAAGCATGCAAGAAGTACCGGAATACCGATTTATTATTAAGGATGGTGCCGGCAAGGAGGTCCATTCCGCTACAGTCAACAAAATGGAGTACGCCCTCGATTTGGGCAGCCTGGGTTTAAAAACCGGCATCCAATATTCCTGGAGGGTTGTTCAATCTGGCGAAGAGCGGGTCTCCTCTAACAAATATTTCTTTACCATTACGCCAGCAGAGGAACAGGAAAAGGTGATGAAAAACTTACAGGAAGAAGAGGCTTACCAACAGGCGGACCCCATGATGAAGAAGCTGATGGAAGGGGTTTGGCTCGAAAATTTTGGATTTTACTACGCTGCCGATAAGGCATATCAGGAAGCGGCCCGCATAGAAGGCAAGCAGGGCTTGTCCGAGAATATGCGCCGTGCTTTCACCCGGCGCTGGCGGCGGTCGTTAGAATAGGCCATTCACCCGTCCCGCCGGGCGGCCCTTCAATTTTCATACTGGCTGATTAGTTCCGTAAACCGGGGATCGTGCTGCAGGGCGGCCAGAAAGGGCGTGGAGCGCAGGTCGTCAAAACCCCTGAACCCATCCTTCAGTGCTTGCTCCAGCCACTTCAGGGCCTGCTCCTGCTCCCCTTGCAGGGAGAGCGCGCAGGCCAACAGTACCGGGCCTTCCGGGTCGGCAGGTTTCAGCTTGACGTATTGCCGGAAGTGCCCCTCGGCCCTTAGATAGTCCGGCAATTCGGACAGGTATAGGAATCCCAGGTCATAGTGGGCATTGGCAAAATAAGGGTGAGACTGAATGGCAGCTTCATAATAAGCGGCGGCTTCCTCGTACCTGCCGTTAAGGTTGGCGATATAGCCCAGGCTGTTGTTGGCCAATGCATCCTTCGGGTCGAGGCGGACTGCCTGGAGATAGGCGGATTGGGCAAGCCCCAGGCTGTCTACAGCTTCCCAGGCTTTGCCGAGGATATAATAAGCTTTGGCAAAAGCGCTGTCGATCCCGATCGCGCCCTCTGCCAGTTCAATCGCCTTTCGGTAATCTCCTGACCGGTAGGCAATGACCGCCAGGTTGTGGCGGGGGGGCACATAATCCTGCCGCAGCGCCAGCGCCTGTTCCGCCATCTGGGCGGCATCGTCATATTTTTCTGTTTCCAGGAATGCCATGCTGATGTTGCCCACCGGGACCACCCAGGTTGGCGACAGGGTACGCGCCCGTTCAAAGGCATCCAGGGCCTTCGGGTAATTTTTCTGCCACCGGTAGGCCATCCCCATTTCATTATAAGCGTGGGCGGCCAGGGAATCCAGCCCGATGGCCTGTTCCTGCTTCCGGATGGCCAGTTGCAGGATGGAGTCCTTATCCGGCAGGGTTTCCGCCTGCAGGCGCAGCACGAGGCCTTCGAAGTAGGCCTGCCGGGACCGGAGGTCGTCGTAGAAGAAATTCCCGGGGCCGAGCAGTTCGGCGGCCTTGTCCAGGTATTCAGGGTAGCGCTGGTAGCTTGCGTCGTACTGCCAGCGGCGCGCCATTTCTTCGGGGCTGGCTTCCAGGTAGGCATTAAGCGCTTGCTGAGCGTCGTCCTGAAGGGCGGCGCTTAGGTTGAGGCGCAGGGCACTGAGGAGGGGTTGCAGGCCGGGTTGCTGTTGCATTTGCCGAAATAAGGCGTAGGCGGAGCCATTCTCCGGATACAGCAGCCGCCCTTCGGCCATGGCCCGTTGAAACTGCTGGTAAAGGGGATGGATGATCGTATCTCCACTGGAAGGCAGCGAGCTGCGCGGGGTGGCGAAGGCCATATTTTCCCGGTGCCCCTTCCGGCGTTCCAGCAGGGCCAGCAGGGTGTCTTCATCGACGCGGAACAGCTCGGTGCTGCCCGGGCCAACCGTCATGGGGTACTGCTCGGCCCATTTGGAAACCTCGTCGCCGAGGAAGCGTTCCAGTTCCCGCAGTTCCACTTTCAGGTTCTGGTTGCCGTAAGGGTTGGCTTCGCTGTCCGCCAGCCCCTTGAGGCCTTCGATGAGGTAGTAGGAGAACAGGCCCCGGCCGCCGCCCCACTGTTCGCCTTCCAGGGAGGATTGGTCGGGTTCGCAGGAGAGGATCTTGATCTCTTTGGCAAACTGCTGTGCCAGGCCCTGGTTGGTGGCGACTACCCCACCGGTTTCGCTGCCTGCCAGCTTGCCTGCCCGGCAGGCGTCGGTGACCAGGAGGACCTCCGCGCCGAGCCGCAGGCTGAGGGTTTGTATCACCTTTTGCAGCATCTCGACCGGATAGGTGCCGCTGCCCATATAGTTGGAGGCTTTGGCGTCGTAGGCGAGCAGGTAGCCCTGGTCCATCAGGATCTTGTTTTCCAGGTCGCCGTGGCCGGAAAAGTAGATGATGGCCCGGTCGCCAGCCTTGCTTTCTTCTACCAGCCAGTACAAGGCCATGGCTATTTCTCCGCGGGTGGCCTTTTCGTTCAGCAACAGCTTGATGTTTTCCGGAGCGATGTTGCCTCCGGATTCAGATAAAAGGAAATCGGCCATCGCCCGGGCATCGCGGTGAGCAAACTGCAGGTTGGGGATGCGTTCGTCCTGGTAGTCGGAAATGCCGATGATCACGGCGCGGGCAGTTCCTTTATTGGCCATGGCGCCGATCTGGGCGGGCAAGGGCAGGGCGGCGAGAAGAAATAATAAAACCGGCAATGAGGCCTTCATAGAAGGTAACTTTTTTGGGTGAAAGCAAATATTAAGGGTGGCGGGGCCACGGGTGTTGGGTTGATGTGTTGATGTGTTTAAGTGTTTATGGGTGTCCGGGTAAAATTTGTGCATCCGAAAGGGCGGCAGGGCGGAAACCTGCAAACGCTTACAAACATATAGTTTATCTGTGGCATTTTATTTGGCCGGTAGCCAATGGGTTACCCTAACAAACACTAAATTACACCAAAAATAACAGAACTGATGAATGGACCATTTGCCCGAACGATCTGCTTTGCCATTCTGACGATGGCCTTCTTTTTCGCCAGTGCGCAGAGCGACGCCCTCGTTTTCCGTCCCCTGGGAGGGGAGGAAGAACCGGTTTCTCCTACGGCCTATAAACAAGAGGTTGCCCGGGAGGTCTACGGCCGCCTGGTGGAAGCCCGGGGGGATAACCGCTTCAACCCGCCCACTTTCGAGCTGGCGGGCACCATCAACAACGGTGCCAAGATCATTTATCCCGAAAACCGGATCATCCTGGAAGAGAAAGCCTACGACGTCTGCACCCAGTTCGGGGCCGATTCCACCAACGCCCTGGCCACCTTGCTTGCCCACGAGCTGATCCACTTCTATGAAAAGCACGGCTGGACGAGCAAGTTTTCCAGCTCTTTCGCCGGGCTGGAGATCGGCAATACCATCGGCAAGCTGAGCACCAAGATCATCAACGAGACCCAGGCGGATTACCTGGGCGGCTTCCTGGCTTACTCCGCCGGCTACGATGTGTTCAGGAAGGGCGATGCGTTTATGGCGGCCTTGTACGAAAAATACGGCCTGGAAGAACACACCGAAGGCTATCCCAGTTTGTCCGACCGCCGCGCTATGGCCCGCAGCTCGGCCGCCCGGGTCGGCGAGCTGGCGAATATTTTCGACGCCGCCAACCTCATGGCCGTCACCGCTCAGTCCGCCGAAGAATACCAGATCGCCCAGGCGCTCTACGAATACATCCTGGAGGACTACCAGAGCCGGGAACTCTACAACAACCTCGGCGTACTGGCCACCTATGAGGCCCTGACCTATTTCAACGAAAACGAGATCAAATACCGTTTCCCCCTGCAACTGGAACTGGACTTCAGGAGTTCCCGCGGCAGCGGCTTCGCCGAGAAACGGGAAGCCCTGCTCCGCAAAGCGGCCAATTACTTCGACTACGCCATCGGACTGGACGCCGGCTACTCCCCTGCTTACCTCAACAAGGCCTGCGTGCTCACCCTGCTGGAAGACTACGGCCGCGCCCGCTTTTACGCCGGCACCGAAGCCCGGGGAAGGGCCGGCGCCGCCGACGCCCATACAGCCGGCAGCGTCGAGGTGCTGCTGGGCATCATCGCCGCCCGGGAAGGCCAGGCGGCGGAAGCGGAAAAACACTTCAGCCAGGCCGCCGCCCTGAACAACCCCCTGGGGGAATACAACCGGAAAATCCTGAAGGGGGAAGAAGTGGGCAGAGAAGAAGTCCTCAGCTTCTCCTTCGACCAAACCGAAGAGGTCGACGGGGTGGACCTGATCAACTTCACCCGCCGGCCCCGGGGCGAGCAAAAGATCGCCCTGGCCCTGAACCCCAAGCTCAAACTTTACGGGTTTGTGCTGGAAGAATCTCCGGACAACTCTCAAGTCATGATCCTGGAATCCAGCCTGGAGTCGAGCCGCCGGGTGCTGTATCTGTACCACCTCACCGGTAAGGGCTATGCAGGGGAGACGGGGAAAGGGATTCGGATGGGCGCCGGCAGGAAACAGGTGGTCACCGAGTACGGCGAGCCGGCAGCCAGCCTGCTGAGTACCAACGGGGAGATCATGAAGTACGGGAATATCCTGTTCTTTCTCGGGCCGGATGGGGCCGTCCGGAAGTGGGCGGTAGCGGAAAATACCAAATAATGACAGGATTGGCAGGATGCGGGAGTAGACAGGATGGACGGGATGGACAGGTTTTGGGGCGCAACGCTTTGGAGTAGACAGGATGAACAGGATGAACAGGATTTGGCTGCCCTTAACCCCCCAGAGCCCATGCGAACAGCGAACAGCGAACAGCGAACCGCAGACAGGATAGACAGGATGGACAGGATTTGGCTGCCCTTAACCCCCCAGACCCCATGCGAACAGCGAACCGCAAACAGCGAACCGCAGACAGGATAGACAGGATGAACAGGATTTGGCTGCCCTTACCCCCCCAGACCCCATGCGAACAGCGAACCACAAACAGCGAACCGCAGACAGGATAGACAGGATGAACAGGATGGACAGGTTTAGCAGCCCTGTTTCAGCATCCCGGGTTGTGCAGAAAGGTTAAAAGCAGACAGGATTAACAGGATTTATAATAAGATGCAGCGCAGAGGCCTGCGCCATAGGTGCGTACATATCCTGTCAATCTTGTTAATCCTGTCTGGTCTCCCTGGCGAAAAGTGCCAATTCCAGCCTGCCGGCGATACGGATCAATCCCTGGGGACGACCAGCAACTGGCCTATATAAATAGCATCATCTTCTAAACTATTCAGCGCTTTAAGGTGCTTTAACCGGATACCGTGCCGGGCAGCGATAGAAGAGAGGTTGTCTCCGGACTGGACAATATATTTTTTGAAGATGGCCGATTCTTCCAAATTGCTTTTGAAGACCAGAGCATTTACGTTGGCTTCGGAAGCTTCAAAAATGCTGCTCTGCTGAAAAGGAGAAATATCCAGGCTTCTGTTAATTTCATTAGGCGCCTTCAGGTCCGGGTAATTAGAATTATCCATCAGATATTGAACAAATACATCATCCTGATAGAATTTTTCCATGGCGCCGGCCTCCTCGACCAGCCAGCCGCATTTGCTTTCATTATCGTTGCAGGGGTAATCCTTTAAAGTAATATAAATAAAACCGGCAGGTTTGCTTCCGTCGTGCAGGATAATATTTTTATAAGTGATTTTGGTATTATTCGAAAGCCCCAGTTCCAAATCCTTTAATTCATTAGCATTTAATTTCCCATGTGGCGCCAGCCCAAAGAAAGAAGGGTCTTTTTTCTTAACAGCAATCAGGAAATCATTGAAATAAGTGGCATAGGATAAAGGGGAAAAAGAGGCTGTTTTCATAGGTTGATCTTCCCCGTTTTTCCTGTAGAAAACGTCAGCAACTGACCAGGTCCTGTCTGATTTGTTTCGTTCGAATACGACGACAAGCTTTTTAGATTGGTTTTTTATTAAAAATTCTTTTTCGATTGTTTCTGCCCGGTGGTTTAAATTCAGATAATTGGAACCCAGCCGGTCCTTCAGGAATGCATATTCCTTAGAATTGCAGAACTGATCGCTGACCACCTCGTCCAGAAAGGAGATGTCGCTATCAGAGAATGCCCTGGCCAAAAGGGCCATAACCTCTTCGGGGTTGCCATAGAATTCAGGTTCTCCGTAAGGGATGATTTGTGAAGGAGGCACAAAGGACACCAACAAAAGGATAACGGCAAAAACGGGAAGTATTATTCTTTTCTGAATTGGGTTAATGGGCATCATGATTGCTTGTTTTTTGGTATTGGTATGTTTGTTATTTATAGTACTTGCGTTTGTGTTGCTCGAAGTCTTTCCTCGCCTGCGCGAGTTCCTCCTCCGTCACATCCAAGGTTTCCCGGACCTGTATCGATTTTAATTTCAATTCGAATTTCCCGGCTGCAATTTCTCTGATCGTACAAATTAAATTTTTTAAGGTCAGGTCTTTATAAGCCATTCCGTACTTGCTGAAACTGCCGCTGAAGTATTGTTTGACCAGTATGTGCATTTCGTAGCGATTCCCCTCGGGAAGGTTTTCGAGCCCGAGCAGGTGCAGGTAATTCAGGTCGTAAGATAATTTAACCGACTTATAATTGTACTTCTGGCTTAATCGCGACAAATGATACAAGTATTCCTCGATAGTAAAGGCGTTCACAGAGCCCGACATAATCCTTGACGATACAAGAACGGTGGCGCCTTCTTCGACGATATACTCCAGCAGAAAATCAATAATTTCCTGCTTCTCCGCCTGATTTCTTTCGGAGGAGGCGATTTCGCTCAGAGCGATCTGGATAATGCCTATCTGAGTGCTGACGTATTTAAGGAATTCTACAGCCTGGGCTTCACTACACTTCAGTTTGCTCGTCACCGTTGAAACAGGATCTAGGTCAGCGCTCTGCGACTGAAGGCAGGTAGGTAAAGATAAAGACAGGAAAAAGAGCAGAAAAACTATTGTTGCGGCCTTAAATTTCATTTGGAGATAGTTTATGGATTCAGGAGTTGTCAAAAAAGGAACCTAGAAACTACATGGTACTGTGGCGTCTTATTTCTCTGGGCATGCAATCTAATGTACGATATCGTCCAAACGGCCTGATGTAGAAATGAGTCGGTGTACTTAAGTCCTTTTGGTTATCACAAAAAACATGGTTCAGAAAAACAAAAAGAGAATCAGGAAGGGCCCGCGTAACGGAGCGTCGGGAGGTTACAGGAGGTATAATCGGTTCGGGGTCTCAGGTAGCGGCCAATGCTTCAAAAAAAGTTCCGGTAACGACAAAAGTCATCGAGTGAACTCGGTACAGTAGGCGAGCTTATGAAGCTCAGTTTTCATTCAGGTCGACTACTCTGTCTTTTTTTGCATTCTTTAAAAAAGAATCGATCTCCGGGGATATTTCGGGTTTTATGATCTCGTGACCCTGGGAATCTTTCCACTTTTTTAGGTGATCGCCGTCCCTTTCTTGTGGAGGCTTTCCAATCTCTTCTATTTTTTTCCGGTTACCCCGGATTTCCCGGACGATTCCAATATTATTGAAGCTGTCTTTTACCGCATTATCCCGGAAACTGGCGTCTAATTGCTTGCCTATTTCCTTTGTTTCCGTCACTTCTGTGCCAATACGGTCCAGTTTTTTGTTTGTCTTCCCGCCGGCGATCCTTCCGCAGAGGAAGTAGCTAAAGCCCAGGGCTATTCCCACCAGCGCTAAATTGACCCGTATTTTTTTTAGAATACGCAACGGCAATGGGATAAAAAATTGACAATGTTGTCAAATTGCAAAAAAATGAGGCGCAAAACAAGTTTTTTGCAAAATAAATGTTTATGAGCAGCCTGAATTTAACGTTTTCTTAACACATTGCCTTTATACCCCTTCATACACCACGCCCGCCGACGGCGATTCCCACAGTTCGATCTTTTGCAGCAGGGGCAGCTTCGGCTTCAGCTGTTGCCAGATCCAGGCGGCGATGTGTTCGGCGGTGGGGTTGGCCAGGCCCTCCACTTCGTTGAGGCAGCGGTGGTCGAGTTGGGCCTCGATGGTTTTCCAGGCGGCCTTGATGTCGGCAAAGTCCATCACCCAGCCCAGGCGGGGGTCCAGCGCTCCGGTGATATAAAGGCGCAGGCGGTAGGTGTGGCCATGCATCCGGCGGCATTTGTGGCTTTCGGGAACGTGCGGCAGGTAGTGTGCCGAGTCAAACGTGAATTCCTTAAAAATAGTCATAAGTTGCATTAGAAAATTCCTGACTTTTTGGGAGCTACAGCTCTTTCAATAATTGCTTCAGCATGGGTTGGAAACGGTGTGTGGAATCCTGGGCCAGGCGGCCGGCCAGGGTTTTGGCTTTTTCGACTTCATCGTTTTTCAGGTAGGCCAGGACGAGGAAGAATTCCACCTCGTCAACCTTCCGGTACGATGAGGGCGTGGCGCGGAGATAGGCGCTGAACTGCCCGATCGCTTCGCGGTAGCGCCCCTCCCGGTAATAGCGGTGGCCGAGCTGATACAGGCTGTCTGATTCCGGCAATTCCTCTCCGGGTTGGCCCTGGCCGGACCGCAGCGTGGTGCCGGGAGCGCCCTCCGGGGTATATTTGTCGGCAAGCTGGCCCGGCGTAGGGGAAGACGGCAGGATAAAATACGCGGCGATGGCGAGCATCAAGCCGGCGGCAATGGCGGCTACCCGCAGGAAGGGCCGGTAGCGCAGGCCGGCGACTCTGCCGGATCCGTCTTTTTTTGGGGCGGCCTGGTTGTCCCGGTGCTCCCGGATCTTTTGGTGCAGGCTCTCCCTGGCCATCCATTCCAGGGCACCCTCTTCGAACTGCTGAAGCTTCACCTCCTCCGCCAGTTCCTGGTCGGCGGCCATTTCCGCCTCGAAGGAAAGCTTTTCCTCCCCGGACAGGCCTCCTTCGAGATATTTGGCGATGCGGTGGAAATTTTTCATAGCAGCTCTGCAATTTGCTTCTTAAGGGTGCTGTCGTCCAGGATCAGCTGCCGGAGTTTCTCCCGGCAGCGGTAGGCCGCATTCTGGGCAGACTGGGCCTTTTCGTGGCCCAGTTCCTCGGCCAGCGCCTGCATAGAGGCCCCTCTTTTCAGCATTTCGAATATCTTTTTACACCTGTCCCCTACTTTTTGCGCCAACACCTGGTACAGGGCTACGAACTGCCCTTTCTGGTCCTGCCGGATTTGTAGGTCCTCCGGGCTGAGCACAGACGGCGCCAGTCCGGCCAGTTCTTCGGCTTCAACAGGAAACACCGGCTTGCGCTGTTTCAGGAAAACATTCCGGCAGATGGCCAGCAAGTAGGTCTTCAGGGTACTCTGCCCTTTAAACCGGCCCCTGCCGATGTTAAATATCAGTATTTCGATGCCTTGCCAGAAGGTGTCTTCAGCGTCGGTTTCCGTGCCGCCCATTCTTCTGACCAAAGCGCTGACGGAATCCTGCAGGCTTTTATCTTCGCACAATTGCTTCACCGCCCGGTCATATTCGGAATCGCCCCCCTGCAGGGCCCGGATCAGCTGAGCGTCGTCCTCCATGGGTCACAGCGTTTAGTTCCTGTTTTCTGTAAAGGATACTCAAAAAAAAGGAACTTTTTTCAAAAAAGTTCGAAAACTGCTCATAATAAGAACCTGGAAAAGCGGATTCGGCGAACCGGTATGTTTTTTCCGGTAAGTAATCCTTAAAAAATAACTTCACGGCCCTTAGTTGTAGTGAAGTGAAGCAGCCAGTCAGGGTTCCAGCGGGGGCAGGCTGCTGAACGAGCTACAACTAAGGGCTTCAAACAGTGAAGTTATTTTTTAATCACTACTAAGTAGCTTTTTTTAGCAAATAGTGAACTTATTTTCCATTTTTTGCCTTCAAGACAGTATCAGGGGATGCATGTTTCCCCAAAAAGGCTTAATTTTATAGCCTGTGAACTAATCTGTTACCCCCCTCCCCTTGAACCAGCCTCCTGTAATAAGGCTGCGTACCGGAATAATAGTGCAATAATGGGCCATCGGATGATGGAAAAGTACTGATAAGGGCACCCTTTATCCTTTTGAGAAAACACATGCTTACAGTAAGGAAATGAGAAAACGGCAGCATTCCTCCGGGAGCGCGTGCTAATAGCAAACATAATTTGCACTAACAAACATACGACCATACTATGAAGAAAACTACAACCGCACTGCTCCTGGCAGTGGTGTGCTGCTATGGCACCATACGGGGGCAGGATTTGGCAAGATGGGACCTCACCATCAATCCTGTTGTCTCTTATCAGTCTACCCATGTCAATGCCGGTAAGCTGACGAGGGGCAAAGGCATATCCCTGATCGATTTCTCACCCAGCGGGGCTTTTACCAGCGCCTGGGAGTCCTCCCCGGATATCAGCGGTGCCGATTTTTACGAGATTTGCTTAGCCCCCAAACCAGGCTATCTGCTGGACGTCAGCAGCCTCGCCTTCACGGAAATGAGGACTGATGACGGCATCCGCTCCTACCGGCTGAAATGGTCTCTGGACGGCTTCGAAACGTTCGGCGTCCTGGCCGACGTTACCGTGCCTGATGACGTCAACTTCCGCACCGTTACACATCCTAACCTGAATATCCGCATCTGTGACGGCCAGGAGCTGTGCCTGCGGTGGTACGGCTACGATACCGACGATTACAACGGAGAGTGGTACCTGTCCAACGTCGTGATCACCGGTACGGAATCGGCGGCCTGTAACCCTCCGGCCGCTCCTGTTTCCAACCTCTCCATTGCCAATATTGCCGCAAGCAGCATGGATGTGAGCTGGGTTCCCGGCGGCGGCGACGCCACCATCGTGCTGGCCGTCGGGGGCAGCCCGGAAAGCCTTGCCCTCTGCGGCGGCAAACCTTATAATGCCGACCCCGATTTTGGAATGGGTACAAGCCTGGGCAAAGGGACTTTTGTCGTTTATAACGGCCCGGGTACTTCCTTCACCCTGTCGGGGCTGGAAGGGGGCGCCACCTATGCCCTCACCGCCATCAGCTACAATACCGCCGGCGGGTGTTACCAGAACGACAACCTGCCGGTGGCCAGCGCCACCACCTTGTGCGGCGCCGCCAGCGAGGTGGTTAAAATGCGGAGCAGCCCTTCCGACGGGCAGATGACACTGGCATGGGAGCCGCCGTTGTGTTATGATGAGGTCATGGTTGTGGCCAGCAGTTCTGCCATCACTTCCCTGCCAACCTCCGGCCCTGCTGCCTATACGGCTAACCCCACCTTCACTCCGCTGGCAAGCCCTGATGGAGGGCTTGTTGCCGGGGAGGCCATCGTATACCGGGGAACCGATACCCAAACGGCCGTCGCCGGCCTGGCCAACGATCAGCCCTACCATTTCAAAATTTACGCCTTTCGGAACGGAAGCTGGACGGCCGGCGCCGAAGTCGTCAAAACCCCTATGGCCGGCTGCAATTTCCTGGGCGGTGACTTCATCTACATCAACGAGCTTCACTTCAATAATAAAATCACAGACATTGACAAGGGGATCGAAATTGCCGGGCGGGCAGGCATCGAGCTGGAAAACTACGTGCTGGCCATCTATACGAACCAGGGCAACCTGGACCGCACCATCACGCTCTCCGGCCTGGTGCCGGATCAGCTTCAGGGATACGGCGCAGTGTGGGTGCCCGATCCCGAACTCCCCGTTCACAGCGCGGTCGCCCTGGTGAATACGGTCACGGGCGTCACCACCGATTTTATCGCCCACCGGGTTGCGCCCGGGGTTGTCGCCAACGACGGCCCGGCGGCCGGCCAGCCGGCTTTCTGGCAGGGCCGGAACGAGGACCCGAACACGCCGGTCAACTACTCGATCCAGCGCCAGGGCGATATCGCCTGCCCCAACACCAGCCTGGAATGGGTGGGCCCGGCCCAGTCGTCCCGCGGGCAGCTCAACTTTGCCCAATCCATGTTTCCCATCACCTTGCTGGCCTTTGAAGGCCGGCTGGAAGAAGATCAGGTCTTCCTGAGCTGGAAAACCGAGTCCGAAGAAAACAATGACTATATGGCCGTGGAACACAGCCCCGACGGCCGCCACTTCAAAGAGATTGGCCGGGTGAAAGGTGCCGGCACTACTACCGAACCCCAGTCGTACCACCTCCGGCACAACCAGCCGCAGCCGGGCCTCAACTACTACCGCCTCCGGCAGGTAGACTTCGACGGGGCATTTTCCTACCACGGCCCGGTCGCTGTCGAGTATAAGGGCAAGGGCACGGGTATCCGGGCCTTTCCCCGCCTGGCAGCCGGGCAACTGACCGTGCAGCTGTCGGCGCCGGCCGGCCAGGAAGGAGAGCTGTTGGCCTGCGACATCAACGGGCGCCCTGTGTTGCGCCGGGCCACTGCTCCCGGCTTCCTGCAGGAAGAGCTGGATGTCTCGGCCTTGCCGCCGGGGCACTATTTCCTGCAGTGGCGGTCGCCAAAAGGAGTAGTTTTTAAAGATCGATTTGTTAAGCTGTAGATTTGCGTCAAGCAAACCTTTGAAGGGCGCCCCAAACCAGGGGCGCTCTTTTTTTTAGGGGCCGGCGCCGTCCGGTGCCTGTCCAAAGCCTGCCATTCCAAAAACAAGTTGGGATTATGGATTGGCAAATAGCGGTTTTCCATGTACTTTTCGTTATACTGGCACCTGGCTGGTTTTGCTGCAGCGAAAATTGCCCCGGAACTTCGTTCCGCGTGGACTAGGTTTTGTGTGGAACAAAACCATACCTTCGCCAGTATAATTATCTGGTGCAGGGATATCATTGGGAGCCTGAAAATTCTTATATTCCCTGAAGCTACACGTTAACGGTCAACGGATGGATCCCGGAACCATTGAAAAAGGTTATTGTGTGGAGGCTATAGAATCCAGTTAATGAACAATGAAAATGAAATACATTAAGCCGTGGGCCCTTTTTTTGCTGGGCGCCTTTACCATTTCTACTGCACCGCCTCATTCTTCCCTGGAAGACGGGCTGGTCGCCTATTATTCCTTCAATTATTGCGACGCCCGCGATGAGAGCGGCAACGGCTCTGATGGCGAGCTTTTCGGCAGCGTGAGTTGCTGGTGTGGCATAGAAGACGATGGTTTGTTGCTGGACGGAGGAGCAGGGTATATCGAATTTCCGGGCAAGGTGAACCGCTATTTCAATACTTCTGATTTTACCGTCAGCTTTTATTTCAAGTCCGAACAGTATCTGGTGTTCCAGCAAAGCCTGCTTTCCAAGCGAAAGGACTGCGATGAGTTCAATATGTTTGACCTGATGCTCGACCTCAACAACCGGGAAGTGCATACGTCCGTCCATGAAACCCCGGAAAAATATTACTCCGGTTTGTCTCCTGCCCTGGATACGACCAACTGGATTCATTTCACGCTGGTCCGGGAAGGCACCCGCGCTTACACTTTTATCAACGGAGAGCTCCATCGCCAAAGTTTCCGCTGCAGCGGGGTGGACATCACCAACGACGCGGTCCTATCCTTTTCCAACAGCCCTTGTGTGCAGAGCGGGCAGGCCCGCCGCTTCAAAGGGGTGCTCGACGAACTGCGGATATACGGCCGGGCCCTTTCCCCGGACGAGGTCAGGGAACTCTACCAGGAACATCCGGTGGAGAATGCGGTGATGGATTGCGTGAGCTGATGCCGGTTCCTGGTTTTCAGTTTCACCTGTTCCACCTGCCGGCGATGGGCGGCGCAAAGCCCTGCCTGGCTATCTGTCTAACCTTGGAAATAAGCGATGATGCTGCTGTTCGTCTTCATTTCCGGGAGGGTTTTGCCTTCGCCAGAAAATATTCATTTCGTATGTCCGCGTAGTTCCAGGACCGCCAGCTCAAAAACTGGCGGCGATTTGTAAATCCCTGGCGCTTTTCACGCAGGGCATGCTCCAATCCCTTTTCATCCAGGGGGCTTTTTTCCAGCAGCCGATCGCGGCATTGGTAAAGGAGGTACAGGTTCTTATCCGACACCTCTTCGAACAGGAACCGGGCGTCGATCTCCCCCGGCATATTTGCTTTCAGGTTGTAGCGCGTGATAGCCAGATCCCAGTTGACGAAGCTGAACAGGATGAGGGCAACATAGGCCGCCCAGCCATTGCAGTGGAGCAGAAAAGACAGGCTTTTTTGTTCTTTCACTTTTCGAAACAAGGTGTACAGGCCGTAAAGCACCAGGCTGAGGAACCAGAATACCCCCAGGCGTTTATAGGCCAGGCCGTAGTGCGCCACGTAATGCCAGTTGCGCAGCCCGACGGAAAGAGCCAGCATGGCGTTTTGTGCCAGCCACAGGAAGGCCAGCCCGCGCAGCCAGGCATTCTCCGGGTAGAAGTTGAGGTTGCCCCGGAAGTACCAGATGACGGCTGCCATGGCCAGCAGGATCGCGAAGATCAGCAGGTAAGTCCCTTCGTGAACGTACTGGCTGAGTTCCTGTGGAGTGGCGCTGCCGTAGGAAATCCAGACGTAACGCAGGTCGGCGATGTTGGCCAGGAAGAGCAGCCCGTTGAGCAGCCCGAAGGCGATCAGGCTGGCCTGGTATTCGTTCCGGAGGCTGAGCATGCCCGGAGGCCAGAGATAGAAACGCTTCTGTCGGCGGTTCAGGCTGAAAGGCAATTTTCTTTCGATGCCGGAAGCCAATAATGCCAGATGGGAGGCGCCCAGCAACCCTGCCATCACAAAAATGCCGCGAAGCAATGGCCACAGGCGCTCCCCCAGGAGTATCCACTCGAAGGAAAAAGAGAGGCGCCGCCACAGGAAATCAAAAGCCAGGGCAAACCTGGGGTTGGCGTGGTAGTACAAAAAGGCAAAAACGGTGCCCAAGCCCAGCGGCAGCAGCGCCAGTTGCGCCCAGCGGGACGCCGTTTGCCAGTTGCTGCGGCGGGGCAGGGTGTCTTTCAGAGAACGGGCAAGCGTTAAAGGGGTTTCCAGCACATTGGCCAGGCCCAGCAAAAGAGCAAAAACCACGAAACGCACCTTTTCCTGCTGCAGGTAGCCGATCAGGAGCAGGAAGGAAAGGACGTGAGCTGTTTTTGCCAGCAGGGAGTTGTGCCAGACCGTGAGCAGGGCGGAGAGAACTGTGCCTCCGATCAGAACCTGAACCTCCTCCCTCCGAAGGGCTTCCGGCCAGCGCCACCAGGCGGCAGCAATCGCGAACAGAGAGAAAAGAAGCGCGTTCAGGCCAAGTTGCTCCTGCCAGAACAGGTTGACATACAGCGCGCTCCCGAAGAGGATCAAGACAAAATTGAACAGGCTCTTTCTCATCATTTTTTGGTTTTGACTCAACAGGTTGTGTATTACCAGCACACCCCCGATCCCCTGAAGTTCACCCGCCTAAAACATGCGGGTTCGCCTGGCTGGCCAGACAGAGGAAATCCTCCCATAAACGGATAAGGGCAGTTCAAAAAGTACTTTGTATTTCAAAGTAAAATGGCAAAAAAAATTTCCTTTATCGAATGAATGAATCCAGGGCAACAATTCTTTCAACGGCCTGCCCTGAAAACCATTGAGACTATCCACAACACAGCCCTGTAGCCAGCCAGCATTCCGGCTATTCGCCAAATGCTCATTCCCTTGCATTGTCCAGCAGCCTCTCGAGAGCGTCCAGGTGATCTTTGAAGGCTTTTTGCCCCTGGGCTGTAGCCCGGTAGGAAGTATTGGGCTTTTTGCCTACAAAGCGCTTTCGCACTTCGATGAAGCGTTCCTTTTCCAGTGCCTTGATGTGGCTGGCCAGCCGCCCGTCGGTCAGGTCCAGCGTTTCTTTCAGGGTGTTGAACTCTACCCAATCGTTGACCATCAGAATGGACATGATGCCCAGGCGGACGCGGTGGTCGAAAGCGGGGTTGAGTTTGGTGAGGATTTCCTTCATGCCGTCCGCTCGTATTTGAAATACAGCAGGGTGCCATACAGGATGTGCAGCACTCCGAAGCCGATGGCCCAGAATTCCAGCCCGTTGCCCAACAGGAAGAGGGCTGCCAGCCCCAGCGCGATCTCTGCGATGCCAAGGTGGCGGATATCATCCAGCGTATATTTGCTGGCGTTGACCAGCGCCAGGCCGTAAAAGACCAGCGTGGCAGGGGCGATCAAGCCCACCTGCCCGTGGTAAAAAAGGGCAAGGCAGAATATCCCTCCGGCGAGCAATGGCAGCGCCAGGTTGAACAGCAGGCGCCGCGTCAGCGGCCCCCAGATGGCCTGCCCCTTCCGCCGGGCCTTGTGGGTGGTGAAGAAAATGCCGCTGCCTACCGCCAGGACCAGGACCACTGCGCCATCCAGCAGGAAAAAAGTGGCGTAGTCCATCCCCCAGCGCTCCGCCTGCACTGCTGCCAGATAATACGGCTGCTGCCCGCCAAACGGGGCGGTGCCCAGGAAGAGGTAGGCCGCCGCCGCGCCCAGCAGCGCCAGAATGCCCGCTATCACGCCGGATAAGCCGCTTAGGGAAATGAAGCGGGAGGAGCGTTCCATCAGGGAGCGGATTTCGTTCAGGGTCTCAAGGTGGCTGTTGTGGCTTTGAGTCATAAAAGTACTTTGAATTACAAAGTTAAGGTTTGAGCCGGACAAATGCAAGAAAAGGTTTATACTCCGCTGCAATAGGTTTTGTGCATTTGCCCGCCCCGCCCCTTAAATCCCCTAAAGGGGAAATCCTCCCATAAATGCACAAAACCTATTGCCGTCAAGTATAGCCATTGTCGGGCCACCTGAAGGTTATCTTCATCTCCCCGCTCCCGGCGGTGGGTTGTCTTCGTCTGAATCGTGGTTTTCGCGGAAACGCCGCTCCAGAAGGGTAGCCATGGCGGAAAGGGCGGCCAGCTTGACGATGCCGGCCATAGAAGCCTCCTCCGGCGTTGAATTTTCGTCCTCGCTGTTCAGCCAGTTGAGTATGTCCTGAAGCCCTTGCCACATAAAAACGAGATTTTAGTAATCCTTAAAAAATAACTTCACGGCCCTAAGTTGTAGTGAAGTGAAGCAGCCAGTCAGGGTTCCAGCGGGGTCAGGCTGCTGAACGAGCTACAACTTAGGGCCTCAAACAGTGAAGTTATTTTTTAATCACTACTTAGAATAACTAGACTTTGGACGTGCGGCGTTGGGGGAAATTTTTTTTCCATCCTTTCGCCGCCCGCCCTGTTAAAAAAAGAGCCGTTCAGGCTCGCTTTTTCTTTGCCTTTTTACCCTTCCACACGACTTTATGGCGTTCTCTCTTGTCCTGAATGTCTCCTTCTTTGCGCCCTCGGCTTTTTATTTGCAGTTTTGGGAGGAAGGGCTCCTGCTCAAAACTCAAAATAATAGATTCCATTTGCCGCTGCACCTCGGAGGGAGATACTGGCAAGCCATATTCAACGCGCTTTTTGTAACGCTTGTCGTACTTCTGCCATTTGTGCACTTTCGCCTGCGCTTCGTCTTTGGCTACCCAAAGTAGCCAGTAGGCCAGGCTTACTATCTCCATCCAATTATCCAAGTGCTCCACGTCCGGCGTCTGGAAGCTATCCATCAGCAAGTTTTGTTTGCCAAACCGGAGGAAGCGTCTTTCTATATCAAAGCGCTGGCGATAACCAGATATATTTCTTCGAGGGTTAATTCTCCTACCGCTGCCCCCATACGCCCAGCCACATGCGCCTCTTGAATATAGGCTCCTTTGTCTGGGCATCCATCAAACGCACGCTTACCAGCCGAAAGGGCTTATCTTTCATATTCATACCTCGTTTGGTACGGATCATCATATTGTCCCAGGCTTGCACTTGTACCAGCACCCGCCGCCCATTAGACAAAGCCACTCCAAAGGTGCCCCTCCTCATCCGGCGGCAATTCCCACTGCTCAGCCTCTGAGAGCTTGTACTTTTCTCCATACACTGCATTAGCTCCCCGCTGATCGGGTTGTTAGCCCTTCTTTGCTCCTGCTCCCCGATACTGAGGGCTTTCCATACCGCCCGGTTGTTGGTTAAGCGGATGGTGTTCACTAAATGGGGCTGCTCATACAGCGGGGCGATATATTCGGGCGAACCGTAGTAACGATCTGATGCATTGACGGTCAAGTGTGCGCCAAAAGGCAATTCCTTATTGTCCACTAAATCCTTGACTTGCCGAGCAGCGAATGTATGCCCTTGGCTGGCTATGCCCTGCCGGCGGATACTCAGCGGAAGGTTCCATGGCGCCTCAGCTACCCCATATAAAGTACCGCCGCGCTGTAAAGCCAACCACTGATATGCTATAGCCAATATCCACTGGTAGGTTTCCCTTTACCCGGTTATTAGCCACATACACGTGGGAACGATCAGGAAGCTTGGCGAATGATACCGTATCAATGAACTGCCGTCTGTGTTGAGCAAGTAAAACTTTTCAAACGGTTTAGCCATATAACCGCTTTTCAACGATAAGAGCTTTTGCTCCAACTCTAAATGGGCACGCTGCTTTTCCTCTTCTGGATAATGGGCGCCTTCATGCAGGCAGTTTATTGCATCCGCTATGCTACTGTATTGATAATGATAGCAGCGGCTTAGGCTAACTGCCGTAACTGACCGGGCAGATTGCTGGCTAGCTAGGCCCATCACTAAGTTGGCCAAAGCTTTGCTTTTTCCAACCTCCAGTTGTAATATTGAGTGGCAGAACGACTCGGTGGCTTTGTTTTTTCGCACAATCCAAAGTTCCGATGTTGTTCTGTCTTTTCAAAATCTACCCCTAGCACGTCCAAAGTCTAGTTAGAATAAAGAAACACCGCAAAATAAAGATAAGATCGGCAATATACCCATCCGTTTTCCGAAGAATAGAACAAAGCTTGTTACTTTTGTGAGGGAGCGGGGTCTCAAGAATGGGAAGAGAAATTCCCAGCCTGCTAAAACAACACATCTTTAAACAAAAACAAAAAATTATACCATGAGTGCAAATTTAATGGATCTTCTTCAGGGTTCTCTTTCTTCTGGCATGGTCGACCAACTCAGCCGGCAGCTGGGCGGAGCAGACAAGCAACAAACGGCTGCTGCCGCCTCCGGTATTGTGACGACCCTGATGGGTGCATTGGCCAAAAATGCTTCCTCCACCGAGGGGGCCCAGGCGCTGAACAACGCGCTGGAGCGCGACCACGACGGCAGCATCCTGGAAGACGTCATGGGCATGCTCACCGGGAATGCCCAGGTGAACAACGACCGCATGCTCAACGGATCCGGCATCCTCAACCATGTACTGGGCAACAAGCAGTCAGGCGCTGTAGATATGATCAGCAAGCTCAGCGGCCTGGATTCCAGCAAGACAGGTTCACTCATGACGATGCTTGCCCCGGTGATCATGGGCGCTCTGGGCAAGACCAAACGCGAACAGGGGCTGGATATGGCCGGGATCGCTTCGCTGCTTTCCGGCACGGTATCTGCTCAGAAACAGCAGAATCCCACGATGAACCTCGTCACCAGCTTCCTGGATGCCGACGGCGACGGCAGCATCGTAGATGACGTGGCCAATATGGGCATGAAAATCCTGGGCGGGTTCTTCGGCCGCAAGAAGTGAGAAACTTAGGTTATTTCGCTAAGGAACATTTAATCACTACTAAACGATAAAAAGCCGTCGTGAGCTGATGCTCGCAACGGCTTTTTATCGTCCGGGTTCGCTGAAGGCTTCAATCCGAAGTTTCCGGTGCCAAAATTATGCTTCTCTTTTCTGCTTTTCTTCGAGTTCTTTCTTTTCAGCGTCCCGCATTCCGTCCTTAAGTTCGCTTTCCAAGGTGGAGCGGGCGGCGTTGAACTCGCGTATTCCCTTGCCAATGCCCCTCATCAATTCCGGGATCTTCTTGCCGCCAAAGAGCAACAGGATCGCAAAAAGCACGACGAGCATCTCGGGGCCAAAAAAGTTGAACAATAGTATGTTTTCCATGATCAATTATTTTATTGTTACAAAATAAAGGAAATTAACGGCCGGATCAAAGGCCTTTAACTGAGATTACCGATAGGGCCGGAGGTTTAAACCGGCCAAGGGGAAAACCTCTGTTTCTATTCCGGGGCAAAGTACCGTAATTTACGAAATATTATCAATAGCAATTGTCACCCTCCAGCAGGTAAACAAACGGCATTAGCTTTCAGTTTCGTATGCCCGCCGCCCTTTGGCAACGATAAAGATGCTGGCCTCGAAAAGCAGGTAGAGCGGGAAGGCCACCAGGATTTGGGTAAGCCCGTCAACCGTCGGTGTTATAATGCCGGCTGCCAGGAGGATGCCCACAATGGCGTGTCGGCGGTAAGTCCGCATGTCCTCTGCACTAAGCAGCCCGAGCCGGGCCAGGAAATAACAAATCACCGGCACCTGGAAGATCAGGCCCATCGGCAGCGTGAAGATGAGCATGTAGTTGATATAAGAGCTTAAGGTCGGTGTATTTTCCACACCGGAAACCGTGAACCCCATCAGCCAGCTGATCGAGACCGGCGCCAGCAGATAGTAGCCAAAAGCGACTCCCGTGAAGAAGAGCAGGGAACAGGCGCCTACGACGTCCGTCACGGATTTGCGTTGCCCTTCCGGGATGAAGGGTTTTATAAAACTCCCGATTTCCAGGAGCAAATAGGGAAAAGTGGCCAACAGGCCGGCCAGGAAGGACACTTGTATGCTAATGATAAAGGGTTCTCCGAAACCTATGGCCAGCCGGCTGAACACCGGGGGTTCCAGGCAGGCCAGCTCTCCGGCGCCCATTAATTTTGAGGCGGCGCAGGACAATCGGTAGGTGATGAACCCGGGTTCCGCCGGAGCGAAAACGACGTTGGTGAACAACCATTTCTGGTAGCAGAAAAAAATGATCCCTGCTGCGCTGATTACGGCCAGAGACCGGATGATATGCCAGCGCAGTTTTTCCAGTTCATCCCATATATTCAGCTCGGGCTGGTTTTTGGAAACGCTCAACCTGTCCGACAGGCTTTTTTTCTTCCTGACGATAAACTCCTTATTCGCCGCCATGTGTCAAGTCTGCTCCCGGGTTCTGACAGCCGGGAGAACAGGCAAAGTTGAGGTAATTTTGGATAATCCGCCAGTGGAAGGCCATTTTTTAGGCCAACGGCGCCGGGCGATATTAATGACTAACGCCTTGGCCTGTACCGGGAGGCATCCAGGAGCGCCTGGCCGTCCTGCAGGGCAAACAACTGCGGCAGTTTGGTTTCCGGATGCTTTTCCATGTAGGCTTTGACGATTTGCCAGCCGACCCAGTTGGCGGTCCGCCCGGGGGCTTCCGGAGGCATGCCCGGGGAGTGGGGGCTGTACTCGACCAGCTTTCGGATGTTCTGCCAGTCGCTGGAGTAGAGCAGTTCTTCTTTGAGGAAGTAGGCCCACATTTCCAACTCGTTGTCGTTCAGCCATTGTACCTGTTGCGGCGTGATTTCCAGTTTTATGCTGTCCGGGGTGTAGGGAAGCAACATGTCCAGGGCGTAGAGTTTCTTCCCGTTGTGTACCATCAGGTCGAGCAGGCGGTTGCCGGGGGGCGGCCCTGCCAGGCCGTCGACCAGCGCCTGGATGGCTTTGGACACCAGGTGGCTGCGGTTGAAAGTGCGGGTGAGGTAACTGGAAAATGCCGGGTTGTTGGGGTCGATCTGCCGGTAGGGGTAGGTTTCGCCCAGGAAAAGGTCGAGGCCGATGGCCAGGTCGTTCTCTCCGTAGACAAAGGCGGCGATCGAATATTCAGAGATAAAGGTGGTAACCGTGGGAAGCACTTCTTCCGGGAAATAGTGCCGGAAGAAGCGGGCGGCCTGTTCCAGTTCCGTTTCTATGCCGGCCATGTCGCCGTATACTACCTGGCAGGTATCATAGAGGCGGCGGACGGCGGGGTGGGCGACAAAACCCCGGGCAAAGGCGGTGTCGGTTGGCGCCACTCCCAGGATCTGGCCGAAGAAAAGGGGCATAAATTCCGGATAGGCCTCTTCCAGCCGGGCCAGCCCTTCTGCCATCCGGTTGGTGTCCAGGCGGAAAAGATCCTGTTCGAAGCGGCGGATGGAGATGTCGGCCTCGATGCCGGACACGTCCGGGATGTCGCGGCGCTCGTCAGGCCGGCAGCCGCTGATGACAGACAGGGACAGGAGCAAAAAAAAGAAAAAGCCAAACAAATAACCTTTTTTACTTATCATACGGTAGTAATCCTTTTTTTTGCAGAAAGCGGTGCAAAAGTATGGGCTTCGAGGCGCCATTTCCAAAAAAATGGCGAATTTCGGGCTGCGGAATCATTCACAAAAAACTGAAGAACAATGAAAAAAATTGTTGCATTCACTGCATTTTTAACGCTCCTTCTGACGGCAGCACATGCTCAGGAAGTTCGTTTCGGCTTTCAACTCAGCCCGGCTTTCAGCTGGATGTCCTCCAATACGAACCAGATCAACAGCAGCGGCACCAACCTGGGCCTGAAGCTGGGCATGGTCGGAGAGTTTTACTTTCAGGAAAACTACGCCGTGACCAGCGGGCTGGGCTTCTTTTTCAATACCGGCGGCACGTTGCTGCACGAACGCGCGGGGATGTTCTGGAATGAATCCGACCTGCCGGATGTCTGCCAAACCCTGGACCCCCAGGGCAAGCTGAAGTACAACCTTCAATATGTGGAAATACCGATCGGCCTGAAAATGCGTACCCGGGAGTTCGGTTATATCCGCTACTTCTTCGAACCGCACCTGGGGCTGGGCTTCAATACGCAGGCCAACGGCGACATTACCAGCGAAGGGGAGCAATGCAAGGATATTAACATACAAAAAGACGTCAACCTGCTCAACCTGTTCTGGGGGCTCAACGGCGGGATAGAATACAGTGTTTCGGAAAGCACTTCCCTGGTTGGCGGCATCGGCATGCAATTTGGATTTGCCGACGTGACCGATGATAACGGGGACAAGGTTTTCCTGGATAACAACCCCAATACTCCTGCCGATGAAAAGTCCAAGGGCGTTATCCGGGCGTTTATCATCAGGCTGGGGGTTATCTTCTAAGGAATGAAGGAATGAAGGAATGAAGGTGCCGGAATCCCGGACGAATTCGTTCCTTCAATCCCTCATTCCTTCAATCCCTGTGCATTCCCGCCGGAATGTTTATTTTTGCAGCCAAATCAAAAAACGGCCCATGATTGCAGATGAGCAAAGCACAAAAACGTTTCTGGACTTCTTTGTGGACAACGCTTTGAAAGAGGACGTCGGAGAAGGAGACCATACTTCGCAGGCCTGTATCCCGGCTGACGCCCGCAGCCGGGCCCGGTTGCTGATCAAGGATCCGGGCGTGCTGGCCGGCGTGGAGGTGGCCCGCCACATTTTCCGGAAAGTGGACTCTACCGCCCGGCTGGACGTATTTTTCAACGACGGCCAGGCGGTCAGCGCCGGCGATGTGGGCTTCGAAGTGGAGTGCAACACGCGGGCCCTGCTCAAGGCCGAGCGCCTGGTGCTCAACACCATGCAGCGCATGACCGGCATTGCCACCATGAGCAACCGCTTCAAGTTTGAAGTGGAAGACCTGCCGGTGAAAATCCTGGATACCCGAAAAACGACGCCCCTCATCCGCTTCCTGGAAAAATGGGCGGTGCGCCTCGGCGGCTGTACCAATTACCGCTTTGGCCTTTTCGACTGGATCATGATCAAGGACAACCACATCGATGCCTGCGGGGGGATACAGCCCGCCCTGGAACGCGTAGCCGCTTACCAGAAAGAACACGGCCTGAACCTGGGCGTTACCCTCGAAGTGCGCAACCTGGTGGAATTGTACGAAGCCCTGGAAACGGGCGGGTTTACCCGTTTGTTGCTCGACAACTTCGAGATACCGCTGCTCCGGGAAGCCGTACTCACCGTTCACGGCCGTTTCGAAACGGAAGCTTCCGGCGGGGTCAACATTCACACCGTCCGGCAGATTGCACAGACCGGCGTCAACTACATATCTGTGGGCGCGCTGACCCATTCGGCAGTGAGCCTGGATTTGAGCCTGAAGGTGGCAAGGTAGGGAAATTGTGCATTTGTGCATTCGTTAGCGCCCTGAACCGGTTGGCCGCCCACATATACACAAATGCACGAAAGCACAAATGCCCGATCTCACGCCAGCCGCCGCTCCTTCGCTCCTTCCTTTCCCTTTCGATCCGGGCGGGCCCGGAGGTCCAGGATGTTGCCCATGTGGTAACAGGTTCGGCAGCGGGCCTCATAGGCATCCTTTTCGCCGATGACGACGGTGTCGGGATTGTCGGACAACCGGTAGGAGTGCGTGGCCAGGTTGCCGCAATGCTGGCAGATGGCGTGCACCTTGGTGATGTATTCGGCTACGGCCAGGAGGTTGGGCATGGGGCCGAAGGGCTTGCCCCGAAAATCCATATCCAGGCCGGCCACGATAATGCGGGTGCCGCGCAGGGCCAGTCGCTGGCAGTTGTCCGGCAGTTCTTCGTCGAAGAACTGAGCCTCGTCGATGCCAATGACATCGACTCCCTCGGTGAGCTCCAGCAGCCTGGAGGAATGTTCGATTGGGGTGGAAAGGATGAAGTTGGCGTCATGGGAGACGACCTTGGCCTCATCGTATCGGGTGTCAATTTTAGGCTTGAAAATCTCCACTTTCTGGTTGGCGATTTTCGCCCGTTTCAACCTTCGGATGAGTTCTTCTGTTTTTCCTGAAAACATGGAACCGCAGATCACTTCAATCCACCCGCTGCGTTGCCCTTTAAAATGTGGTTCTAAAAACATAAACCTGTTAATTACGATCAGTAGTAAAGGTAGGAAATTCATCCGTAGTTCCGGGCAAACGCAGGGGCCGTTTAAAAGTATAGTTTTCTTTTTCAGCAAAGAACGAGGCAACTCCTTATATTTGCAATCGTCCTTATAAACCTGTAATTTACTGAAAACCAAAAGAAAGATAACTGCGCAAACATGAACCTGAAGCAATCTAAAGTCATCCTGGAAAAAATCAATGCCCTCCATAAAAGCATGAGCATGGACGAAGGGAATGTCGCCTCCATAGAACGCGACCTCATGCTCAGCTACATCAAACAACTGTACGAGCATTTCCTGCACAGCGAGCCGGCCGGCCGCCCGGTGGAAATGGACAATCCGGGCACCAACCGTCAGGAGCGGCCGGCTGCCAAACGGACCTACACCCCGCCCCGCATCATCGAGATTCCCGATACGCAGCGGAACAACAGGGCAGCTCCCGGCCCGGACCCCGTACCCGATCCCATGCCGGATGAACCGGAACCGGAACCCCGGCGCGAACCGGAACCCCGCCCGACGCCTCCGCCTCCGCAGCCGCAACCGGTGCCCCCACCGCAACCGCAACCCCAGCCGCGCCCGCCGGTAGGCAACCCGGTGGCGACAGGCGATAAAGACCTGGCTTCCCTGTTTGAATTTAAGGCCGCCAAAGAGCTGTCGGAAAAACTGAGCGAACGGCCCATCAACGACCTGACCAAAGCCCTGGCCATCAACGACCGCCTGCTTTATATGAATGAGCTGTTCGGTAAAGACCTCAATGCCCTGAACGATACCCTCAGCATGCTGAACCGGTATGGGAATATGAACGAAGCCCGGGGCCTGCTGTTCAACCTGGCCGAGCAATACAACTGGGCAGAGGAGGAACGGCAGCCTGTAGCCCGGGATTTCATCAAGCTGGTGCGCCGCAGGTATCAGTGAAATTCGGTTCCTATTTCTGTACGAACAGCTGTTTTGCCGGGGTTCTCGTATCCCGGATCGAAGTCAGGAGGGTGGGGGAGGGAGCGCCTTTCGTCGGCCAATATGGCCAACGGGGAGGTAAACCCGACGAATGGATCAACCTTATGGCGCCGGCGCAGGTTGAAATAACGTCACAGGCCACAAACACCAACTGCCAATGACCATTAAGCAAAAATTTCGGGAAAGCCTCTTGTTGCCATTCTGGTTGATCGCCATTCTCTGGGCGATCCAGCTCTTTCAATCGCTCACCGGAATGGATTTTGGCACCTACGGCGTATTTCCCCGGGAATCCTTCGGCCTGCGGGGCATACTCTTCTCTCCGCTGATCCACTCCGGCTGGCCACACCTGCTTTCCAATACACCGCCGCTGTTCATGCTGAGTGCCATCGTGTTGTTCTTCTACCGGCGAATTGCCATCCAGAGTTTTGTCATGATCTATCTGCTCACCGGCGTGGCGGTCTGGTTGTTCGCCAGAGACAATGCCTTTCACATTGGCGCCAGCGGCGTAGTCTACGGTTTGGTAGCCTTCGTATTCTGGAACGGCATCTTCCGGCGAAATCTCAAATCCATCGTCCTGGCCCTCATCGTCGTCTTTTATTACGGGTCTATGTTTATGGGCATTCTGCCCAATGGCGAGGCCAATATTTCCTGGGAAAGCCATTTGCTGGGCGGCCTGGCCGGCATCTTCACCTCGTTCTGGTTCAAAAATATGATCGAGAAGGATGAGGAACGGCCTGCTTACTCCTGGGAACAGGAGCCCGAATCCGAAGGGGAGTATTTCCTGGGCCGCGATACTTTCGAAAAAACCAAAGAGGAGCGCCAGCGAGAACAGGACAATGATTGGTTTTCGACGGGGACGTGGTGAGGTGTTGCTTTGATTTCAAATTACGGGCTACCTGTCGAAGGCCGGCTAAATAACCCATCCGTATACGTATATCCGCTTCTATCCCATCTCCTTCCGCAGCAACTGCGCATTTACCGCTACTACTACTGTGCTCAGGCTCATCAGGGCTGCCCCGGCGGCCGGCGAGATCATGATGCCCCAGTTGTAGAGCACGCCGGCGGCCAACGGGATGGCGACGACGTTGTAGGCGGTGGCCCAAATCAGGTTCTGCACCATTTTGCGGTAGGTGGCCTTGCCGAAGAGGATCAGCTTGCTGATGTCGCGGGGATTACTGTTTACCAGGACAATGTCGGCAGTTTCTGCCGCTACGTCGGTGCCGCTGCCGACGGCGATGCCGATGTCGGCCTGGGCCAGGGCGGGGGCGTCGTTCACCCCGTCGCCGGTCATGGCCACGTATTCGCCTTTTTCCTGGAGGGCTTTGACCTTGTCGAGTTTCTGGTCCGGCAGCACTTCGGCAAAGAAGTCGTCCATGCCGAGTTCCCGGCTGACGCTGGCTGCCACGGCCTGGTTGTCGCCGGTCAGCATGACGGTTTTGATGCCGTTCTCGTGCAGGGTTCCGATGGCCTCGGCACTTTCCGGGCGGATTTGGTCGGACAGTGAGATGACGCCGGCCAGCTCGCCGGCCATCAGGACGAAGACGATGGTCTCGCCCTCGTTGTCCTGAGCCGCTTCCGGGGTGCTGATCCCCTCGTCCTGCAGGTAGCGGGGACTGACTATTTTCACGGATTTCCCGTCAACCGTAGCTTCCACGCCTTTGCCGGTGATGGCGTTGAAATTGGTGGCTTGTGGCGGCTTCAGCTCTAATTCTTTAGCCTTGACCAGGATGCCTTCGGCGATGGGGTGTTCGGAGTTGGCTTCCAGGGCGGCGGCCAGACGGAGCAGCTCCTTGTTGTCCAGCCCTTCCCGGACGCTTTCGTAGCGGCTGACGCCGAACTCGCCAGTGGTCAGCGTACCGGTTTTGTCGAACACGATGGTGGTGATCCGGCGGGCGTTCTCGAAGGCGGTTCGGTTGCGGATGAGCAGGCCGTTCCGGGCGGATACAGCCGTGGATATGGCGCTCACCAGCGGGATGGCCAGCCCCAGGGCGTGGGGGCAGGAGATGACCATCACCGTGACCATGCGTTCCAGGGCGAAAGCGAAGTCTTTACCCAGAAAAAGCCAGGTGCCCAGGGTGCCGAAACCCACCGTCAGAGCCACGACGGTGAGCCAGAAGGCCGCCCGGTCGGCCAGCTTCTGGGTTTTGGACTTGCGGCCCTGCGCCTCCTGTACCATGTTGATCACCTTCGACAGGTAGCTGTCTTCGCCGGTGCCTTCCACTTCCACTTTGAGGGAACCGTTGCCGTTGATGGACCCTCCGATCACTTTATCTCCTTTTTCTTTGCTCACCGGCTTGCTTTCACCGGTCAGCATGCTTTCGTTGAGGCTGCTTTCCCCTTCGGTGATGACGCCATCCGCCGGGATTTTCTCGCCGGGTTTGATGAGGATGACGTCTCCTTTTTTCAGCTCGCTCACTTTTACGTCCGTTACCTGGCCGCCATCTACCCGGTGAGCCTCATCGGGCAGCAGTTCGATCAGCTTTTCCAGCGCGCGGGAGGCGCCCAGCACCGACCGCATCTCTATCCAGTGCCCCAGCAGCATCACGGCGATCAGGGTGGCCAGCTCCCAGAAGAAGGTCTTGCCTTCCAGCCCGAACACCACGGCACTGCTGTAGGCGTAGGCCACTACGATGGCCACCGCGATCAGCGTCATCATGCCGGGAGATTTGTCTTTCAGCTCGTCGGCAAGCCCCGTCAGGAAGGGCCACCCGCCGTAGAAGAAGATGATGCTGGACAGGCCGAACAGCACGTATTGATCCCCGGCGAACTGCCAGTCCACCCCCAGCCAGTGCTGGATCATGGGCGACAACAGCAGGATGGGAACGGTGAGCGCCAGCGACGCCCAGAACCGTTTTTTGAAGTCTTCGATCATCATAGCGTGGTGATCGTGGTGGTTGTGGCCGGAATGGCTGTGTTGGCCGTGTTCTTTTTCTTTTTCTTTTTCTTTTTCCGTTTTGTGCTGGTGGTGGTTTTGCATGGCCGGTGATTTTGATCAGCAGTTTCTCATATAAGATGTGCACGTGGCGAAAAGATGCCACGAAAGCACAAAAACACAAAATCCCACGAAACTTCGTGCGGATTTTGTGCCTTCGTGTTTTAGTGGCAAAACATGCGAACTCTACATGAGAAATTGATGGATTTTGATCAGCAAAAATGCAAATCAATGGGAAACAATGCCTTACATCATTATGGAACAGTTTTGTATAATCTTTGTGCGCCAGGCACTTTGGGGCGGTAGCCAAATAGACACCATGTTTCATAGATTAAGCGGGTTAAATGTTTTTAATTCCGCTCAATCTGTGTGTTTTTATGTAGATTAAGCGGATTATATGGTTAATAGGTTAATTCGCAGGCGAAAGCAGATCAAAGATTGAGGTGGAGCCCTGGCTTCCACCAAACCTGAAATGGCAGCTTTGGTTGGAAGGAGGAGAGTAGGGAAGACTTATCTCGTGAGGCAGGTGTATTCCGAACAGGCATAAAATAAACCATTTAGGCCAGGTGGTGACCATGGAGGATATGTTTATGCCCTGACAATTCCATTTTTCCTATTTTCGCCCATCCAAACTTTCAATCCATACAACCATGGCCAGAAACCTCTTCTCCCTGATATTCCCACTCTTCTTCCTGGCGCCCACCCTCTCCGCCCAGCCCGCCCTTTACCTGCCCCGCGAATTCCAGCAGGCGGTGGAAAAGGGCACCCGGGCCCTGGCCGGCCAGCCCGGCCCCCGGTACTGGCAGAATAGCGCCAGCTATCGTATCGACGCCAAAGTAAAACCGGCCGACAAGCGCATCGAAGGCCGGGCCGAAATAACTTATGTCAACAACAGCCCGGACACTCTCTGGGCGCTCAGCCTGAAGCTCATCCAGAACGTGCACCTGCTGCAGGCCCGCCGCGCCTCCTATGTCGACCCGGGCTTTTACACCCAGGGCATCAGCTTGTCCAACGTCCGGGTGGATAAGCAGCCGGTGGACTGGAACGACGGGGCCGTCTTCCAATCCGAAGACCCCACCAACGCCTGGCTCTCCCTTCCCGCCCCTCTGCTGCCCGGCGCCGGCCTGCAGCTGGAGCTGGAGTGGAACTACCAACTGCAAACTTCCAAACTGGAACACCGGGAAGGCATGGTCGACGAATCGGCCCTCTTCGCCGCCTACTGGTACCCCCGCATCGCCGTATACGACGACATCAGTGGCTGGGACCGTATCCCGCACAACGTACAGACGGAATTCTACGGCGACTTCAACGACTACGACGTCACCGTCCGTGTGCCTCCGGGCTTCGCGGTGTGGGCCACCGGCGAGCTGGCCAATGCGGAAGAGGTGCTCAGCCCCCTGGCCCTGGAGCGGCTGCTGTTGTCCTATGAGTCGGATACCGTGGTGCCCATCTTTACCCGGGAAACCCTGGCCGCCGGCCAGGCCGTACAGCCGGCGGAAGAACTGGCCTGGCGCTTCACCGCCGAAAACGTCACCGACTTCGCCTTCGGCGCCAGCGATCATTACCGGTGGGACGCTGCGAGCATAACCGTCGATTCTGCTACCGGCCGGCGGGCCAGCGTTCAGGCTGCCTACCAGCCGGAAACCCGCGACTTCGACGAGGTGGCGGAGATCGCCCGCGCCTGCATCGGCTATTTTTCCACAAAAAAACCGGGTATCCCCTATCCCTATCCCACCATGACTGTCTTCAACGGCCACGGCCAGATGGAATTCCCCATGATGGTCAACGATGTGGATATGTACACCCTGGACGATACCAGGGCGCTGACCGCCCACGAGGTGGCCCACACCTACTTCCCCTTTCTGACCGGCACCAATGAGAGTGCCTACGCCTGGATGGACGAAGGCTGGGCCACCCTGCTGGAATTCTTCGCCTGTACCGAGCTGTACACCCTGGAAAACCCGGAGCAGTCGATCTATCCGGGATACTATCTCCGCAATTATGTAGGGATAAAAGGTGCCGAAGTGGACGTGCCTATGCTTACGCCTTCCCACCAGTTGCTGCCGCCGGCCTATCAGCTCAACTCCTATGGAAAGCCGGCCGCCGCCTACCTGTCGCTCTACAACCTGCTGCAGGAGGACACCTTCCTGGATTGTGTCCGGGAATATGTCGAACGCTGGCGCGGCAAGCATCCCCAGCCTTATGATTTTTTCTTTACGATCTCGGAATGCTCCGGGCAGGACCTGAGCTGGTTCTGGCAGCGCTGGTTTATGGAGTTTCATGCCATGGACCTGGCGCTGGCGGGGTACCGGCAAGAGGAAGGCGCGCTCTTCGTCACCGTGCGCAACGACGGCGGGCTGCCGCTGCCCGTTCCGCTGGAGGTGGAAATGGAAGACGGAAGCACCCGGTACTTCAGGTTTAGCCCCATTGTGTGGGAAGGGAACTCAGAAGTAGAACTGGAATTGCCCCTGGAAGGCGCGGCCCGCAGCGTATACCTGGTATGGAAAGACTTCCGGGATGTGGATCCGGAGGATGACCGGCTGGAGGTAAAGTAGGGGCTGCTGCTGGGCAACAACCAACAACTAACAACTGCCCCGGAACTTTAGTCCAGCTTCAACACCTCCAGGAAAGCCTTTTGCGGGACTTCCACATTGCCGAACTGGCGCATGCGGCGCTTGCCTTTCTTCTGCTTTTCCAGCAGCTTGCGCTTTCGCGTGATGTCGCCCCCGTAGCACTTGGCCGTCACGTCCTTTCGCATGGCTGAGATGGTTTCCCGGGCGATGACCTTGGCGCCGACGGCCGCCTGGATGGCGATGACGAACTGCTGGCGGGGCAGCAAATCCTTGAGCTTCTTGCAGATCTTTCGGCCGAACGCTTCGGCTTTTTCCCGGTGTACCAGGGCGGATAAGGCGTCCACCGGTTCGCCGTTGAGGCGGATGTCCAGCTTGACCAGGTCGGACTTGCGGTAGTCCAGCGGCTGATAGTCGAACGAGGCGTATCCTCTGGATATGGACTTGAGCCGGTCGTAGAAGTCGAAGACGATCTCTGCCAGGGGCAGCTCGAAGGCCAGCTCTACGCGGTTCTGGGTGAGGTAGTATTGCTTTTTCAGGATGCCCCGCTTTTCCAGGCAGAGGCCCATGATGGCGCCGATGAACTCTGGCTTGGTGATGATCTGGGCGGAGATGAAGGGCTCTTCGACGTATTGGATTTGAGTCTGTTCAGGCAGTTCTGAGGGCGTTCGCACGGTCTTTTCCTCCCCTTTGGTCGTCAGGAGGTTATACGACACGTTGGGCACGGTGGTGATCACGTCCTGGTCGAACTCGCGGAAGAGGCGCTCCTGGACGATCTCCAGGTGCAGCATGCCCAGGAAACCGCAGCGGAAACCGAAGCCGAGGGCTACCGAGGTCTCCGGCTCGAAGATCAGCGAGGCGTCGTTGAGTTGCAGTTTTTCCAGGCTGTCCCGCAGGTCTTCGTAGTCGTCGTTGTCGATGGGGAAGATGCCGGCGAACACCATGGGCTTGACGTCTTCAAACCCCTTGATGGCCTGCCCGCAGGGGCGCTCCACATGCGTGACGGTATCCCCCACCTTGATCTCCTTCGATTCCTTGATGCCGGTGATGATGTAGCCCACGTTGCCGGCCGACAGCTCCTTCTTCGGGTCCTGGATCAGGCGCAGGACGCCGATCTCGTCGGCCTCGTATTCCTTGCTGGTATTGACAAAGCGGACATGGTCGCCCTGGCGGATGGTGCCGTTCATGATGCGCAGGTAGGCGACGGCGCCCCGGTACGCATTGAATACGGAGTCGAAGATGAGGGCCTGCAGCGGCGCTTCCGGGTCTCCCTTGGGAGGGGGGATGCGCTTCACGATGGCCTTCATGATGTCCGGCACACCCTGCCCGGTTTTGCCGCTGGCCAGGACGATGTCCTCCAGCTCGCAGCCGATGAGGTCGAGGATTTGTTCCGAGACCTCGTCGATCATGGCGTTCGGCATGTCGATCTTGTTCAGGATGGGGATGATCTCCAGGTCGTGCTCGATGGCCAGATACAGGTTGGAAATGGTCTGCGCCTGGATGCCCTGCGTGGCGTCGACCAGCAGCAGTGCGCCTTCGCAGGCGGCGATCGAGCGCGACACCTCGTAGGAGAAGTCGACGTGGCCCGGGGTATCTATCAGGTTGAATGTATAGGTTTGCCCGTCTTCGTGGTCGTAGTACATCTGGATAGCGTGGCTCTTGATGGTGATGCCCCGCTCGCGCTCCAGGTCCATGCTGTCCAGCGCCTGTTCCTTCATGTCCCGCTCCGAGATCGTTTTGGTGAACTCCAGGAGGCGGTCGGAAAGGGTGCTCTTCCCGTGGTCAATATGAGCGATTACGCAAAAGTTTCTGATATTCTTCATAGACTGCAAATATACGTCAATTTTCACTACATGTATGCGCCGGTGGGGTGTTCCGCCCGTCGAAAATGGCAGGCTTTTTACACTGGCAGCGGCATGCCGGCTTTTTTCTTTCCGGCAGCTCACCAATACTATACTGCCGAACGGGTGGTTTTGTTCCCGGAAAAACCGGCGGTGGCAATATATGCTTGCCCCGGCTGGTTTTAACCCGGCAACATTCTGACGGGGCAACCGCCTACCGTGCGCCAGAATAACAATCACGGGCTCGAAAAGTATAAAAACCGGCCTTTTTATTAAAATTTGGAACTTTGCACGGAAGCATCATTTCCTTTAAATTCCCGTATATTTGATAAACCATGAAAAAAGTCGAAGCTACCATAACCATCGAAGCCCCCCCGGCGAAAGTCATCGGGGCTTTCATCCGCCAGGAGGACCTGCACGGCTGGTGGGGCGTGGAGCGCTCCCTGGTCGAGCCGGCGGACGGCGGCGCGTACACCCTGGCCTGGAAGATATCCGACAGCGGGTTCGGGTACGTCTCGTCCGGAGTCATAGCGCACTACGAGCCCGGCAAAGAACTCCGCATCGGCTCTATGGTTTACCTCAATCCCCTCCGGGATATCCTCGGCCCGATGAACCTGACCATCCGGGCCACCGGCAAAAAGGCAGGCCCTGCCCGGCTCTACGTCTGCCAGGAAGGCTATCAGGAAGGAGGGGACTGGGACTGGTACTACCAGAGCGTAGTGCAGGGCTGGCCCTACGCCCTGAATTCTTTAAAAGCGTATCTGGAGAAGCAATGACCGACGAAGCTCAACTACTGCAGTGGAAACAGGAATGGCGCCGGCTCGTACCCGACAGCATCGCTAAGGCGCTGGAAGCCATGGAAGAAAAAATACCCTCCTTTTCTCCTAAATATAAATTGCTGGTCAACCTGCGCGCCCGCCTCAACGAGGCCAACCGGGGACGCATCGCCGGCACCTTGTCCAACGAACAGCTTCAGCTGGAATACAACCGCATCCGCATGAGCCTGCTGGAGACCATCGACGCCCTGTCCGTCGAAGACTTCCGGCAACCCATGGCCCAGAGCCCCGATGAGCGCAAAAGAGGCTACCTGCTGCACAAGATTCCGCCGCAGATGCAGGTCGGTAAAGAGGAGGAGTGCATCATCCGCCTGGCCTACGAGCAGGCTGCCATCGTGCAGGACATCGAGCTGAGCGAGGAGGTAGAAGTCAAACAAGTCACCGTTTCGAAGATCATGCAGGCCGAGCTGATCGACCCCAACGCCGAGCCGGCCTTCGCCATCCGCACCTTCTCCGACGAGGAGCAGTTCCTGCAGGAAGGGGAGTACACCGAATGGAAGTTCCGGGTGGAACCCCTGCGGGAGGGCACTTTTGCCCTGCTGCTGAAAATATCGGTCGTGGAGGTGATCGAAGGCAGGGAGCGGACGCGCAACCTCACCTGGGAGGAAAAGGTACAGATCGTCACCGAAGCGCCGCAGCTGGAGCCGGCCTTCCGGGAGTCGGGCATCGCTTTTGCCTATCAGCCGGAAGGGCATTCCAAATCCATACCGCAGCCGCCGACAGGGGTGCAACCTTCCCCGCAGGCCGGCACCGGCCGCGGCATCAGCCTGGACGACGTGAAGAAGATGTACGATATTCAAACGCCGTGGGAGGAGGCGGCCCGATCGCCGCAGCCCGCTGCTCCGGTTCCGGCCCGCCGCCGCACGCTGAACATCCGCCGCCTGTCGGTCGCCGCCACGGTGCTGATCGCCGTCGGCGTGGCGCTTTTCCAGCTGCAGTTGTTCACCGGCGAACGCAACAGCCCTACCGATGTGACCAACCCCGGCCCAGTGGACGTCGAAAAGGGGGAGCCGCCGGCTACGACGGATACGCTTGCTGTGCCTGAAGCCCCAGCCAAAGCCGTGCAGGCGGAGGAAGCGCTGTGGGAACAGGCCCGCCGGACGGGCGAACGGCGCTATTACAAGCAGTATCTGGAGCGGTATCCGGAGGGGAAGTATGCGGAGGAAGCGAGGAGAAGGTTGGAAGAAAAATAAAATGGCTTGGTTTTGTGTTGTGCAATGCACAAAAATGAAGGTTCTTTTCAACTGATTAGCCACCCGGCAAAAAGTGTCAAATCTCTACGGCAGCCCAAATGACTACCTCCAAACATGCTCTTAGAGAATTTATTCAGGGTCGGCGATCAGGCATGATCGCGCCACGACGAAATCCACCGCCATGCCCCCACCCCCTGATACACCATGCACGCCATCTCCGCATACACCACCACCTTCTGGGCAGATGCCTGCAGCAGCAGCGCCCCGGGCGACGTCCACGAGCGCGGGCCGAACAACATGATCGCCACCTGCATGGCGAGAATGAGCGAAAAAAGGCCGAAAGCCCGTGCGTAGTGCTTCGGATAGCCCGGCTCGTTAAGGATAGACAGGGTATAAAACAGCGACATGGCCAGAAAAGCGATGAAGCCCGCCCGCACGAACAGCGTATGCAGCCGGTAGTTCACGTTCAGCGGGTTCAGCGCGATGCCGACATAACAAACGGCTGCCAAAATACCCAGTACGCTGGCCACCGACGCCAGAAAACGGGCTTCCGCCTCTCGAAAAATGGTGGGCAATACCAGAAAGTAGGCACCCAGGCTGATGCCCACCGTCACCAGCCCGGCCTGGAAGAGCCGGCTGCTGAGGGCGTTGGGCGCGCCATTCCAGCTTCGGGTGCGGCCCAGGTCGCTGAAATAGTTGTACCAGAAAGAGTAGCCCTCGGTGGTCCGGTCGTGGATGGTGCCGCCGGGATATTCCGCCATGGCCCAGCTGCTGAACACAAAAAAGAGCAGGGCGCTGAGCAGGGCAAAGAGGATGGCGGATCGCTGGAAAAGTTGCGTGTTCATGGAGATGAGTGGTTGTAGGGGCGGAGCCACAAGCTTTGTGTATAAGTGCATTTGTGCATTCGTGCATTTGTACATTCGTGTATAAGTGCATTCGTGCATTTGTGCATTCGTGCATTCGTGAGGGGCCATGAGGGATGGCAACAGGCGGGCCGGGCAACATATACACAAATGCACAAATACACATTCAAACCTCCTCCGACTCCCTCTCCGTCAACACCCTCACCTCCCCGGTCCGCCCATCCATTTCGATCCAGTCTCCGTCGTTGAGCTCGATATGGGACGGCAGTTGGGTGATGGCGGGGATGCCGGACTCCCGCAGGATGATGGAGGCGTGCGACAGCAGTCCGCCGACGTAAGAGATGACCCCCTGTACCCGGGAGAAGTAAGGCGCCCATCCCGGATCCAGGGCGTCGGCCACCAGGATGACGGGGCCTTCGTCTGGCGGCTGCAGGGTATCCAGGCCAGCGGAGCGTACCCGCCAGACGAAGCCCTCCACTTTGCCGGGGTAGATGCCGATGCCGGCCTTGCGCCCGTTTTGTTGTTCCGCCATGTTGGCCAGCAGGCTAAGCGGCAGGCGGCGGCCGTATCGGTTGTTCAGGAAGGTGTCCATGTCCCATCCGGAGGGAGGGGTGCGCCCGGGCCGGGGCAGGGAATCCGTGTTTTGTTTGCCTTTGAAATAGGCTTGCAGTGCCTCGGGCTGGTATTCCCAGAAAGGGAAGGGCGTTTGTTCCAGCAATTCCTTCCGGAAGTCCCAGAACAACTTCATCGTCTCGTTGCGCAGCCACTCCCGCGTATGTGCCAGGCGGACGGCGGGGGCGAGCAGCCGGGCCCACAAGGCCTTGCCGCTCCGGCGTTTGTTAGTGGGCGGCTCAGCGATGGTTTGCGGGCCGAGCAGTTGCTGCCAGTCGGCTTCCGTATATTCGAAAAAGCGCTTCTGCCCGATGTCGGACTCGTAGAAGCCCCGGTGGCCGAACTGTTCCAGAAAGTCCTGTCGGTCGATGATGCTGTGCTGCAGGGCGCTGAACGCCTTGAGGTAATCGGTGCTGGCGCTTTTCTCTTCCAGGGCGGCCGACAATTTGGCCAGCAGGCCCATTTTGTCCAACACGGCCAGCGGGCCGGACATGGCGCCGGTCAGCAATTGCATGTGGGAGACCAGCCCTACGTACAAGTTTTCGAAATCGGACAGCCATTCTTTGAAAGCGGCACCTCTTTTATTGTCCCAAAGCAATTCCCGGTGCTGGCGGCGCCAGGCGAAACGGCCCTGCACGTTTTCCAGCCACTTCTCCACCTGCCCTTTGGCAGTGGATTGCTGGTGGAGGGCTTTGAGGAATACCGGCACTTTGGCGATCATGCGGTGGGGGCGCAGGCCTACCTGATAGAAATCTTCGGCACCGACCGAGCGGCACACCAGCCGGGTGGGCAGCCCCCAGTGCACGATCAGGTCGAGCAGGGCGGAGAGGTTGATCCACGGCATGCCGGCCGACTCCCGGATGAAGGCCCGCCGGGAGAAGCTGGGGTCCAGTTCCCGGTAATAATCGAACAGCCGGTAACCGGCCTTGCTGATGATGGCCGTCATCAGAGCAGAGGGTTGTGGCGGCAGGATCTCTTTGTGGTTGGCGGAGGTCAGCACCTCTTCGGCCTCTTCCGGCGTAGTGATGGGCCGGGACTGGAGCAGGAGCAGGCGTCCGCCGGAAACGCAGAACTCGATGTCCAGCCCGTATTCGGCATCCATGCGGCGCAGCAGTACCTGGGCGTAGTAGGACAACCAGATCAGAGCCCGGTTGAGGTTTTTTTCTCTGTGGGGGAACCCTTGCCAGAAGGTATAAAAAGCGGCTGCCCAGGCGTCGGCGCGGTTGAATTTGGGCAGCAGGATGGTTTCGGGGTGCTGCCGGCCGCCGACCAGACCTTCGCCCTGCCCTTCGATTAACTCCAACTTCCAGGCGCCTTCCCGGAAGGCGAACAGCACGCCGCTGTATTCCGGGTAGATCATTTCCTGGACGATGGTTTCGCCTCCTTCCGGTTCCGGATAGCTGTTGAACACTTCCTCCAGGGCTTCTTCCAGGCGGCCCTCTTCCACCGAAAGCACCGTCGCAAACTGCCCGGCGTGGCTCTGTTCATTCCCGTCTTCCAGAGAATAGGAGGAGCGCACCGCTACCGGAAAACGCAGCTTGCCGATCTCGAAAGCGCCCTGTTGGAAGTCCTCATGCCGCACGCTGCAGAAGCGCGGGGTAGGAAGGCGCCATCGCCGTATCTGTTCCAGTTGTCGCAGTTTACTCATTACTAATGCTTACTTACAAGGCTAATGATCTTTTCATACTTCTCTACATGGCGTTTTTTCTAGCCACTAAGACACGAAAACACTAAGACGGCACTAAGCCGATAGCTATGGGCTTTGTGGGTCTTTGTGGCTTGGTGCCTTTGTGGCTATAGGATACCTCATGCACAGTAGTTCGTGATTTTTTCATAAAACTCCTCCGGCTGGTCCAGCATGGGGAAATGGTCCCAGCCAGGCACAACGTCGAAAATGGAACGGGGGAAATCCTGATGCCAGTATTTCAGGAAGCGGGAGGCTACCACTCTTTCCTGCTCTCCCCAAATAAAGTAAAAATTTTCGTCTTGCAGTAATTTTTGTACGGAGCGGTACCATTCCGGCGTAATTAAATCAAAAAACAAGGAAAAGGCGGCGCAGGTTTTGTAATCCAGGAAAAACTGTCGCCGGAGAGACGCGGGAATGCGTTCCGGATATAAGAAGAGGCGGCGCTCCCAGACGGGCTGCAGGGCTGGCCAGGCGATCAGCCGCTGCATAAGGCGGCGCACGGCCATCGGCTGCATCAGTTTCGGAAAGAAGCGGTGTTCCAGCGAAGCGCCGATGCAGCCGTGGAGGATCACCCTGCCGGGCGTTATGGAATTGCCGCCGGCAAGGGGCCAGCCCCGGCTGGCCCACTCCAGGAGCAGGCTGCCGCCGATGCCGTGGCCGTAGAAAATCCAGTTATCCTCCGGGCCAGCCTCCTCCACGGTTTGCTGCAAGGCATGGATGAAGGGTTGCCAGTTCTGTTCGCCTTCCGGCAAAGGCCGCCCTTCGAAGCCGGGCAGCTCCGGCACTATGGCCATAAGTTGTGCCGGGCCTCCCCTTTGGAGCAAATCCAGAAAGGGTTTGAAACGGGCGGATGCCCCGCCGTTGCCGTGCAGGAGGAGGAGTTTTGTCATTGCCGGGGAATGATTTCAGAAGAAACCGGGAAGGGCAATTAAAGTTCATGAAAAGAGCATAAGCCAGCGCCATGGCAGCTTCCTTTCAGGCATTGTGGCCTATGTGAAAACCTGTATGTGTTCTATGTGATTAAAAAACAAAAAGAGCGCCCGAAAATGGACGCTCCTCACTACAAGTTACCCGTTAAAAAAACTCCCAAAATTTTTCCTGGCCGCGTGGGCGGGCAGTTGTTAGTTGTTGGTTGTTCAGCCCGGAGAAAGCTCCGTACAGCCGATCGCTGTTTTTTCTGCCTTGAATTTTTCCTGAATGCCTCCCTGCCGCTTTTCGATTTTCCGGGTTTTGCCTTCTGCCGGGCGGGAAGGGCTGGGGAGGGGCGTGGATTCGCCGGCATGCTGGCTGGTGTCGGTTTTCATGTTTGTTATTTTCTGCTTTTATTTAGAGGGTTGGGGACAGGTTACCCGGAGCAGGAAATTTTTTTCGAAAATTTTTAGGTTGGGGTCCAATAGTTTCCATTGGACGCTGATCATCAGCTGTAGTACATTTGTAGTCCTTTTTCTCATCTTGTTTATGCCCTTTGGCGTCAACGAACCCAAAAAAGAATTCAACCTGATCCTCATTGTCCAGCTTTCGCTGTTCGGCTGGATCATCTTTTTTACGCTTGACGGAACGATCTTCCCCGGTCAACACGCCAACGAGCATCCGAAGTCCCAAACCAATGAATTCCCTTCTCTGTTCATCATCGTGAAAGGCAAGGTAACCGCCAAACTGGACGGAGCCGAACAGGTCATACCGTCGGGGAATGCCATTTTTATTCCCCCTGGCATGAAGCACGAGTTCATCAACCAAACCGAAGAGCCGGTTGAGTTCGTGCTCCTGATGTTCGGGGAGGGCGCCTGAACCGGATGTCGGCCCGGGCAGGATCGCAAGCCAGCCGTGGGATAACCTATACATATCCCATGGTTGGCCTGTGTTGTGGTGCTTTTCTTCGAAACGCAACAAGATTTTAGCAGGACGATAGCCACGATTTTTGAACAGTATCCCTCCTCCACAGGTTATTCCTGATAGGTGGCTGTTGGCCAAGCCGGTAAACCGACAACCAACAACCGACAACCGACAACCGACAACCAACAACCGACAACCGACAACCGACAACCAACAACCAATGAACCGCCTCCAACACGAGACCAGCCCTTACCTCCGGCAACACGCCCACAATCCCGTCGACTGGTATGCCTGGAAGCCGGAAGCTTTCGGGCGCGCCAAAGCGGAGGACAAGCCCATTCTGGTCAGCATCGGCTACAGCACCTGCCACTGGTGCCACGTGATGGAACGGGAGAGCTTCGAGGACGAGCAGGTGGCGGCATTCATGAACGAACACTTCATCAACATCAAAGTAGACCGGGAAGAGCGCCCTGATGTCGACCAAATCTATATGGAAGCCTGCCAGGCGATCAGCGGCAGCGGCGGCTGGCCCCTCAACTGCTTCCTGACGCCCGACGGGCGGCCCTTTTTCGCCGGCACTTATTATCCGCCCCGCCCTGCCCACAACCGGCCCTCCTGGCCGCAGCTCCTCCAGTATATTTCCGAAGCCTTCCACACCCGGCGGGAAGAAGTGGAAGATCAGGCCAACCAGCTGACCGAAGCGATCCGGAAGTCAGACACTGTCTTTCTGAAGAAGGACGCGCTGCAGATCCCGGCAGAAGAGCTGTTCACCCCCGCACTCGCTGCCAGTATGTACAAGGCGCTGATGCAGCAGGCGGACACCAGTCACGGCGGCTTCGGCGGCGCCCCCAAATTCCCGGCGGCAATGTCTCTTCGATATCTGCTTGATTATCATTTCCTCACCGGAGAGGAAGATGCGCTCGCTCATGTGGAATTATCCCTGAAAAAGATGATCCTGGGCGGCATCTACGACCAGCTGGGCGGCGGCTTCGCCCGCTATTCCACCACGCGCGACTGGCTGGTGCCCCATTTCGAGAAAATGCTGTACGACAACGCCCTGCTCGTCGGCCTCCTGGCCGATGCCTGCCGCCTGAAACCGGACCATTTGTATAAGGAAGCCATCGAAGAGACGCTGGCTTTCATCGATCGGGAGATGACAAGCCCCGAGGGCGGCTTCTATTCTGCCCTGGATGCCGACTCGGAAGGGGTGGAGGGCAAATTCTACGTCTGGACAAAACAGGAGATCGACGATATACTGGGCGAGGACGCTCCGCTGTTCAATGACTATTACGGGGTTAGCGAGGAGGGCAACTGGGAGGGCGTCAATATTTTGCACCGCGGGTTTCGGCTTCGCTCAACCCGCCGGAGCGGGTTGAGCGAAGCCGAAACCCGACTTTTCAATGAACGCGCCAAACGCATCCACCCCGGCCTGGACGACAAGGTGCTGCTCGGCTGGAACGCCCTGATGGCCACCGCCTGCTGCAAGGCCTACGCCGCTTTGGGCCGGCCGGCCTACCTGCAGATGGCCGAGCGGAATATTCAGTTCCTGATCGAAAAGTTCGCGGAGGGAGAAGGCCCCGCGATGTACCACACCTATAAGGAGGGCAAGGGGCAATACGATGCCTTTCTCGAAGACTACGCGCTGCTGATCGAAGCGCTGATCGAACTGTTCAGCATCAACCAGGACACCTCCCTGTTGCAGGGGGCCGGGAAATATGCGGATCATCTCATCGCCGGGTTTCTTGATCCGGACAGTAAATTGTTCTATTTTACAGGAGCACAGCAGGAAGATATCATCCTGCGGCGCAAAGACCTCTATGATTCGGCCACGCCTTCGGGCAATTCCACCATGGCGCACAACCTGCACCGGCTGGGCATCCTGCTGGGGCGGGACGATTTCACCCGCCTGTCGGTGGACATGCTGCGGCAGGTAAAAGGCTCGGTGGAGCGGTACCCTTCCTCCTTCGCCCGCTGGGCCCGTGCCTTATTATACCGGGTTTACCCCATGCAGGAAGTAGCGGTGGTCGGCCAAAATGCCGAAGGCCAGGCCAAAGCCCTGAACGCCGCCTTCGTGCCCAATATGGTGCTCATGGCCGCCACTGCCGCCGATGAGGCCTACCCCCTCCTCGCCGGAAAAGGCACCGGGGGCGACACAAATATTTACGTGTGCAGAGAATATGCCTGCCAACGGCCCGTTAAGACGGTGGAGGAGGCGTTGGAACAGATGAGGGAGCAATGATTGTGTATTCGTGTATGTGTGTGGGCACTCCGGAAACCCCGGAAAAGGAGTGAAGGAGTGGCTTAGCGAATGAGTGAGTAGAATCAACTATGTAATAAAGTTTGATTTTAAAAACAATACATATTTTATATTCATTCACTCATTCACTCATTCACTCATTCACTCATTCACTCATTCACTCATTCACTCATTCACTCATTTGGGAGACTTTCCGGCCTCCTTCCGTAGTAGCCGGACTCCTGCCACCGGAGGCGGAGTACCCTCACGAATGCACAAATGCACAAACGCACTATTATCAAGCAATATGAAGCAGATTTTTACTCTTTTAGCCCTGGCGGCAGGCGTTTCGCTGGCATTCGGGCAGCAGCCTGCCCAGTACAGCCTCTTTATGATGAACAAGCTCAACTGGAACCCTGCGTATGCCGGGCTCGACAATTCTCTGAGCGCCACAGGCATATACCGGGCTCAGTGGGTTGGGCTGGAGGGCAACCCCATTACCCAGAACGTTAACGTTCACCTGCCTTTGTACGTTTTCAGCAGCGGCATTGGCGTCAACCTGGAGAACGACGAGCTGGGCGCCGAACGCCGCACCACCGGAACGGTTTCCTACAACTATCAACTGCCGGTGGGGCGCCGGGGGCTGCTGGCCATCGGCCTGAGCGCCGGCCTGGCCCAGCGCACGCTGGACGGTTCCCGGCTCCGGACGCCGGAGGGCGATTACGATATCGACGCTTCGGTGATCATCCACAATGACGATTTGCTGCCCATCTCGCAGATCAACGCTACGGCCACCACCTTCGGGGCGGGCCTGTACTACTACTCCGAACGGTTCGAAGCCGGCCTTGCTGTGCGCAACCTGTCGGAGCCCACCGTCGACCTGGACGCCATCAGCCTGCAGCTCAAACGGGCCTTTTTCTTCAATGCCGGCGGGCACTTCGACCTCGGGGGAAGCCTTTCGCTGCACCCCGCCCTGCTGCTCCGCTCCGACCTGGCCCAAACCCAGACGGACGTCGCCGCGATTTTCCGCTATAACGACAATATTTTCGGAGGGGCTTCGTTTAGAGGATACAACAGCGACAATATCGACGCTGTTGCCTTCATTGCCGGGTTCAGGCTTAATGAAAACATCACCCTGGCTTACGCTTACGATTTGACATTATCGACGCTTAATCAGGTGAGCAACGGCTCGCACGAGGTCATGATCAATTACAACCTCAACCAGCGTCTGGGCACCGGCCGCCCGCCGAAGGTCATCTACAACCCAAGAACGTTATAGATGCCGCCCGGCGGGGCCCTCCAGCTGATTTTATGCCAAAAGCGAACCTTTTCGCAATTTTTGCACACCACTTTGTGCCAGGTATAAAATAATCTGTATATTGCGCCCTCATTTGGTCTTTGCAACGAATGAAGAAACCCTGGCGAGAGCAACACCGCTGTCCGCTCCTGCCTCCAAACGGCTTGTAAAAAGCCTGATTATCTCCGCCCTGCAAAAATGAAATTTTTATTTTTGATAAAATAGGCAAACAGCCTATATTTACGATCGCTTTTAGACCGTATTAATATATCTCTGAAGGAAAACTCGGGTGTCAACATGAAAAGTTTACTCAAGATCTCACTAGTCTTGCTAGTGATAGTCCTGTCATCTTGTGGCAGGCGCGAAAACGGCCAGTTGGTCGGAGTCCTCGATCGTCCCGCCTGGCGAGGCATCAATCCCTTTGGCATGGTTTACGTACCCTCGGGTACGCTGCACATCGGCCCGTCCGACCAGGACGTGAGCAATACCTTTGTGCAGCGGCAGAAAGCCATCTCCATCCAGGGGTTCTTCATGGACGATACCGAGATCACCAATAATGAGTACCGCCAGTTCGTCTACTGGGTCCGGGATTCCCTGGCTCACGTCTACCTCGACCACTACATGGAGACGGAAAGCGGCGATGAACTCATCGATTGGGAATACGAGATCGATTGGGAGGACGAAACCCTGGAGGACCTTTATTATCAGGGGGACGACCGCTTCGCCGGCCGCAAGGAACTCGACGCCAACAAACTGGTCTTCGAGTACGAATGGTACGACTGGCAAAAAGCAGCCCACGACCACGGCCGCTCTCCCCGCAATACCTTCATTCAGCGGCGGAAAGCCAAGGTATACCCGGACACCCTGGTCTGGATCCGGGATTTCTCCTACTCCTACAACGAGCCTATGACCCGGAATTATTTCTGGCACCCGGCGTTCGACGATTATCCGGTGGTCGGGATAGACTGGAACATGGCGATGGCATTCTGTTACTGGCGGACTAAACTGTGGGATACTTACGCGAAAACCCGGGGAGACGGGATCAACACCGAAGATTTCCGGTTGCCTACCGAACACGAGTGGGAATATGCCGCTCGCGGCGGCCACGACCTGGCACCCTATCCCTGGGGCGGTTACTACGTGCGCAACGCCAAGGGATGCCTGCTGGCCAACTTCAAGCCGGGCCGGGGCAACTACCCGGAAGACGGAGGGCTGTATACGGTCAAAGCGGACGCCTACTTCCCCAATGACTTCGGCCTGTATAACATGTCGGGCAACGTTGCGGAATGGACCGTGACGGCATACCACGAAAATGCCTACTCTTTCCTGCATGACCTCAACCCCGATATTCGCTACGATGCAAAGGATGACGACCCGGAAGCTTACAAGCGCAAAGTGATCCGCGGCGGCTCCTGGAAAGATATCGCTCATTACATGCAGACCGGTACGCGCCACTGGGAGTACCAGGATACGACGAAGTCGTACATCGGGTTCCGTTGCGTACTGACCTTCCTGGGCCGCTCTATCAATGACTTCTAGCAGGCTTCGGAAGAAAGGGCAGGCGCTCTGCACAACGTCCGGCAGAGCGCCCGCCCCACTCTTTTCACCGTGTTTTGACCGTCCTGGCCTTCAGCAACTTCCACTCCATCGATCAGCCGCACCCAAGCCCTGCCCGGGAATTTCAATTTCACGAGGCCTCCTTTCAGGATTCTCCGGCAGCATGCACCATCCCTGTTTTTTACCGCTCTTATCTTTGGGAAGATTGTAACTCCTTGAAAACCAAAAGAGAGGCAGGACGGGATAAAAAAAAGGAAAAATTTTTTAGAGGAGTGTAACCTTTTTATCGGCCTGCATTATACTGGTGGGTTTTCGATCAACCCAAACGAAAAAGATAAATTTAAAAACCTAATTTAAAAGAGTACTAAAGATGAGTTTCTTAAAGTCAAAAGGGTTCAAGTACATTAAAAACCTGATTATCGGCGTTGGCGCCTCGGTGGTTCTTTTGGGCGCGCTCTTCAAACTGGAGAGCTGGGAAGGCGCTTCGACCATGCTGATCATCGGCCTTTCTGTGGAGGCTTTCATTTTCCTCTTTCTGGGCGTTATCGGCCCCGAGCCGGATTACTACTGGGATAAGCTCTATCCCGGCCTGAGCGATTACAGCTCCAATATCGCCCCGCTGACCGCCGGCGATATGGGCGCTCCGAACACGCCGGCGTCCACGCCGCTCAACGGCGAAGTGGTAGAACAACAGCTGGGAGGAATGCTGACCGAATTACAGACCATGTCCAAGAGCCTGTCCTCCCTGAAAGCCCTCCAGGAAGTGGACTTCTCGGGAACGAGTGACCAGATCAAGGCGATGAACAACTTCTACGCCAAGCTGAATGAGGCTATGGCCGACCTCAGCGACTCGCTGGAGGACACCAAAGTATACAAGGACCAACTGGCCAACCTGAACCAGAACATCGGTTCGCTGAACAATACCTACAGCCAGCTGAACTCCGTCTATGGAAATGTCATTTCTGCTATGGCCAGCGTGAAGCAGTAAGTTTTGCCGTGTGTTAACCTATTTTTTGAATTTTAAAAAGCTATAAGCAATGTCAATACCTAAGGAACCGCGGCAGCTTATGATCAACCTCATGTACCTGGTGCTGACGGCGCTGCTGGCGCTGAACATCTCGGCCGAGGTCATGAACGCCTTTTTTACATTGAATAAGGGTATTTCTCAAAGTAACGACATCGTCGAAAATACGAACCAGACGCTGCTGAACAACATTCAGAAGCAGGCGGACGCGTATAAGAACGAGAAGAATGATCGATTCCTGGCTGACGCAAAGCAAGTAAAGAAGACCGCAGATGAGTTCGTGTCTTACGTCGAAGACCTGAAGAAGGAACTTTTCGACGCCGCCGGCGGCCCCTCCGAAAAGGACCCGGAGAAGCCGAAGCGGATCAAGGACAAGGACGTGACCACCCGCCTGCTGGTAGGCCTGGAAAACCAAAAAGGCAAGGGGTATGAACTGGAGAAAAAAATCCAGGATACCCGGGAACAGCTCATCAAGCTGGTTGGCGACGACCCCTCCGTTGCTGCTGCCATGCCGCTCAACATCGACGAAGCGGCGGTGAAGCGTTCGGAAAAGAAAGACTGGGTAGAGTACAACTTCTTCCAGATGCCGGTAGCGGCGGTCTTCCCTATCCTGACCAAGTTTCAAAACGACGCCAAGGCTTCCTCTACTACCGCCCTCAACTACCTGCTGGGTAAAGTGGCGGGCGAAGACATCAAGTTCGATGCCTTCGAACCGGTAGTCTCCGCCAGCAAAGGCTATGTGATCCGGGGCGAAAAGTACACCGCTGATGTTTTCCTCAGCGCCTACAGCACGTCCGCCGGCGACAATACTAAAATCTACGTCAACGGCAACAGCCTGCCGGTACAGGACGGCAAAGGTACTTATGAAGTTACCACCAGCGGCATCGGCACCAAGAAATACAGTGTCCGGATCGATGTGGAAAACCCGCTGACGGGTGAAGTGAAGTCTTACCCTAAAGAATTCGAGTACGAAGTGGGCGAACGCTCCGTAACTGTCTCCGCCGAAAAGATGAACGTATTCTACATCGGCGTGGACAACCCGGTAGCCGTTTCCGCTGCGGGTATTTCTTCCAACGACCTGAGCGTTAGCATCAGCGGCGGCGGCGGGTCGATCCGCGGCTCCGGCTCCAACTACATCGTTACCGTGAGCACCCCGGGCGAATGCCGGGTGAACGTGAGCGGCGGCGGCCTGCGCGACAGCAAGGTCTTCCGCGTGAAGCGCATCCCCGACCCGGTCGCCCGCCTGAGTAAATCCCAGGGTGGCGCAATGGGGAACGGAGAATTCAAAGCCCAGGGCGGCGTCGGCGCCTTCCTGGATAACTTCGACTTCGACGCCACCTGTACCATTCAGGGTTACAAACTGGTATATGTCGCCGCCCGCCAGGACCCCGTCGAGGTCGTCAACGGCGGTGCCCGCTACAATGACGCCGCCCGCCGACTGGTCAACAAGGCCAAGCCGGGCGACATCTACTACTTCGATGACGTGAAAGCGCGCTGCCCCGGCGATAACGTGGGCCGCCCGATCAACTCCATGGTATTCAAGATCCAGTAACCTGGACGTCATATTACAGCCCGCCGCCTCGGCAACGGCCGTTTTCCGGCGGGCTGTAATCCATTTTTGCCGGGCAGCGCATAATAGCAGGCCCGGCATAACCGTTTGAATAGTAAGCCGTTTGGAAAGCTGGTAAGGCCGATTGGAAGGAGTGCCCTTTTTCAGCCGGAAATCATTTGCCATACCCAGGAATGAACTCCTTTCCATAAAATACCAGCCCCGCTGCGCGCAGCAGCCTCCGGCAACCCTGGCAGTGCGAAAAGAAGGTAATGTGGTGTTAACTTGCTGCTTTATTTCTCCCTTTCCTGATAAAAGCAGTAATTTTCGCGCTCCGTTTGGTTTTTTCGAAATCAAGTTCGGCCGTGCATTTTTTATTTTAACATTTAAAGATTTAAAAAATCAGCCATGAAGATCGCTCTGAAACTGCTAGGTTTAGTTTTGTCGATGTTTTTCCTTGCCACCGGCCCGGGAACAGCGCAAACCCCGGAAAACATCATTATGACAGAATCCGGAGACCTCAATGCCGACCGGCCCCTCGATGATATCGTCGAAAAGCGCCTCACCGTCGAACGGCGGGTGCTGCCCTACGATCCTATCCGCGAGGCGGACATTTTCTGGGAAAAGCGTATCTGGCGCGTGATTGACGTACGTGAGAAAATGAACCTGCCTTTCGCCTATCCCGAACGCCCGTTTTTTACCATCCTGATGGACGCCGCCGAATCCGGCGAAATCACCGTCTACAGCACCGAGGATGATAAGTTCTCCATCCCTTTGACCCCGGATGAAGTAGCCTCCATGGGTGCCAGCGTGGACACCATCGCTACCGTAGACCCCGAAACTTACGAAGAGACGTATCAGATCGTCCGCAACGAAGTCAACCCGCAGGACGTGAAGCGCTTCCGCGTCAAGGAAATCTGGTTCTTCGACGAGGAGACCTCCACCCTCCAGGTGCGCATTCTGGGCATCGCGCCGCTGATCGAAGAATACGACGACAACGGCAACTTCAAGTACGAACGCCCCATGTTCTGGGTATACTACCCGGAAGCCCGGGAGGTGCTCGCCCGCGAACGCGTCTTCAACGTCGGCAACGACAGCAGCCCGATGACCTTCGAAGACATCTTCGAAATGCGCTTCTTCTCCAGCTATATTTATAAAGAATCCAACGTGTTTGACCGCCGCCTGGAAGATTACCTCTCCGGCGTCGACCTGCTCATGGAAGCGGATAAGATCAAACAGGAGATTTTCAACTTCGAACACGACCTTTGGTCATATTGATGCTTTCGGGCGCGAGAGTATAGTGTAGTATACGCTGCGCCCAGCCCTTTCGTTCAGGGCAGAGCACCAACTTTTGCTGACTTCCGGGCAGGGGAAATCCTCCGCCCGGCTCCGGCTCCTGCCCGGGCAGGCGAACTGCCTGGCTGCAAAAGGGCCAAGCTGAATGAATCCTTCGGCTTGGCCCTTTTGATATTTCGTCAGCAAGGCTTCCTTGGCAAGAAGCTGTTTGATGCCTTTTTTTGGACACTCCCGCATGGCTGATGAACTTTCGTCTCGCCGGAACATAACCAGAACTGCCCCTCCATTTCCCCTATTCTCCGTATCTTGCTCCCGCCCCATCCATCCGAAACAAAACAAAAGACACAGCAGTTTGAACAGGCCCTCCGCCTGTGGCCCCGTACATCGCACACAACCTCCAGCCACAGGCGGACAGCCACAAAGCCCACTGCCCTATGCCTCCAAAACCCTTCCTCCTCTTCTGCTTCCTCCTTTGGGGATGCCGCCCGGCCTTCTCCCAGCTCTCCCCCCGCACCGCCAGCTACGACATCCAGGTGCGCCTCGACACCGCCGAAAAGAAACTCTACGGCAGGCAGGCCCTGCACTGGGCCAACCCCTCCGCCGACACCGTCCGTGAGCTGCAGTACCACCTCTACCTCAACGCCTTCCGCAACTCGGAGTCCACCTTTATGCGGGAGGCGGGCAACTTCGGCTTTATGATCGACGCCATGCGGGAAAACTGCGGATGGGGGTGGACGGAAGTGCAGCGCATCACCGACGGCGACGGCAACCGCCTCGCAATGGAGTACATCGCCCCCGACGATGGCAACCCCGCCGACCGCACCGTGCTGCGCGTGCCGCTGGCCCGCCCGGTACTGCCCGGCGGCACCATCCGGGCAGAACTGGAATGGACAAGCCAAATACCCCGCGCCGCCGCCCGTACCGGCTACAACCAGGACTACTACTTCCTGGCGCAGTGGTTCCCCAAGGTGGGGGTGTACGAGCCGGCGGGCATGCGCTTCGCCCAGGCGGGCCAGTGGAACTGCCACCAGTACCACGCCGAGGGGGAGTACTATTCCGATTTTGGCGTGTATAATGTGGCCATCACCCTGCCGGCGGGCTTTACCGTCGGGGCGAGCGGGGTGCTGCAGGGAGTGGAAGAACAGGGAGGTGAAAAAACCTGGGCCTTCCGGGCGGAGGACGTGATCGACTTCACCTGGGCGGCCTCGCCCCATTTTAAAGAAATAAAGGAAACCCACAACGGCGTACAGCTTCGCCTGCTGGCCTACCCCTACCACGAACACCTGGCGGAGCGCTATTTCAGGGTGATAAAATTCGCCATGGACTTCTGCGGCAGCCGCTTCGGGCCCTACCCCTATCCCGGGCTCACCATCGTCGACCCGCCCCTCCACGGCATGTTCTCTTCGGCCATGGAATACCCGACGCTGATCTCTACGGCCAACCTCTGCTTCCTGCCGGCGAGCGTCCGGACGTCGGAGCTGCTGCTGGCGCACGAGTTCGTCCACCAGTACTTTATGCAGATGGTGGCCAGCAACGAGCAGGAAGAGCCCTGGCTGGACGAAGGCATCACCAACTACTACGAGGCCCGCATCATGGACGAGCTGTTCGGCCCGCAATCCTCCACCGTCGACTGGCTGGGCTTCCGGATGGGCAACCTGGAGTCCAACCGGGGCGAGTTCTTCGGGCTGGACAACCCGCAGATCGCCGACTACGGCCGTTTCAGCTGGCAGTTCCCGGAGGGCAGCGGCCATGCCATCTCCTACAGCAAGACCACCCTCTGGCTGCGCACCCTCGAAGGGCTGCTGGGCACGGAGGCGCTGGATGAGGTGATGGGCGCCTATTTCCGGCGCTGGAAATTCCGCCACCCCTGCGGGCAGGATTTTATCGACGTAGTCAATGAGGAGGTGGCCAAAAAATTCGGCAACCGCTTCGGCGAGAACATGGACTGGTTCTTCGGCCAGGTGCTGTACAGCACGGAGCTGTGCGATTATGCGGTAGCGTCCATCGCCAATACGCCCGTCGCGCCGCCGGCGGGCATCTTTGAGGAAACGGAAGATTGCGTCCGGCCGGAAGGCAAAGGCGAACCCCGTTTCCGGGCAAGTGTCATCGTACACCGCCTGGAAGGGCTGTACTTCCCGGTGGAAGTGCGGATAACGTTCGAAGACGGCCAAACGATTACCGAGCAATGGGACGGGAAAGCGCGCAGCCGGGAATTCGTCTACGAGGGGCGGGGCCGGGCCGTCGCCGCCGAAATAGACCCGGAGCGCCGGATTTGCCTCGACAAGAATTTTATCAACAACAGCCGGGCCGTGGCCCCACAGAAGACGGGGGTTCGGAAATATTTTTTACAATTCCTTTTTTGGATGCAGAATGCTATGCAGGGTTTGAGTATGTTGGTGTGAAGGAAGGGGCGAAATGGATGGAAATACATGGAAACATGTAGAAATACATGGAAATACATGGAAATACATGGAAATACATGGAAATACCAACTTAGGTTTCTAATCCATTGATCAAGAGTATGATTGTCATAACGGCATACACCCAGGGATGGAACGCGGTATTCCGCAACGGCAGGATGTGGCTGGCGCTGTACCTGTTTAACCTGCTGCTGGCCCTGTTGGCCGCTCTGCCCTTTTCCGGGTACCTGAGCAGGACGATCGGGTCGTCGCTGGCAGCGGAGGGTAGCCCGGGCGGCTTCGATTATACCTTGTTCAACGACTGGTTGCGGGAATACGGGCAGGGGCTGGCGCCGATCCTCGACGCCTCGTTGGGCTTTCTCCTGCTGTACCTCCTGCTTTCGGTATTTCTGATGGGGGGCATCCTGCTGGTTTTCCTCCAATTTGCCGAGCCCTTCCGGTGGGGCATTTTCTGGCGGGGCTGCCCCCGCTTTTTCTGGCGGTTGTTGCGGCTGACGGTTTATTTCCTGCTTGTCCAGGCCGCCGTGCTCAGCCTGTTCGGCCTGTTGTTTTACCTAACCACCGGAGGCTTCGCCATCTTTGAGATGGAAACGGAGATGGAGCTGGTACAGCCGTTGTATTATCTCCTGCCTGTTTACCTGCTGGTCGCCGTCCTGGTGTTTATGGTTCAGGATTACGCCAAGATACACGTCGTGCAGGAGGATCGCAAATGGCTGGCCCGGCCTCTGCGGCAGGCGTTCGGGCTGGTGTTCCGCAACTTCGGGTCCTTCTTTTTATTGTACCTGCTCAATATCGCCACCCTGCTGCTGCTTTTCGGCATTTACTGGTGGGGGAGCGGCCCGCTTTCTTCCGCCGGGAGCCCCGCCCTGTTGTTCCTCTGGGGGCAGCTCTTCATTTTCGGGCGGGTTGGCCTGCGCCTGCTCAACCTGGCCAGCGCGGCATACCTCTATCACCGGGCGGTTCAGCATTCCGGAACTGAAGCATAGATGTTCGTCTTCGACAAACCTGCCCGACAGGTTGTGCCATTCCAAAAAGCAGGATAAATTTACTTTTATCAAGCTCCGTATTGTGAATAGGTTGCCTTAAAGCATATTATACAGTCCTTCGCAAAATCCGGGTTTGCCGGCATAGTTGCCTTCCACGCCTTCCGCCTTCCCCCTTCCGCCTACTCCCTCCAGCTTGTCTTCAAAGCCTTCCGCGCTTCGTGGCGGCTGATCGCCAGGTGTATGAGCCGCGTGATCAATTCGGTGTAGGAGACGCCCGCCTCCTCCCACAGGGCGGGATACATGCTGATGTTGGTAAAGCCCGGCAGGGTATTGACCTCGTTGACGTACACCTTGCCCCGGGCGGTGAGGAACATATCTACGCGGGAGAGCACCTCACAGTTCAGGGCCTGGTAGGCGCGGATGGCCGTTGTGCGCAGGCGCTCCAGTTCGTCTTCGCTCACCTCGGCCGGTATCATCAGCTTGGCGGCGTCCGGGCTTTCGTATTTGGCGTCGAAGGAGTACTCCTCGGCCGTCACCACTTCGCCCACTTTGGAGGCTTTCGGGTATTCGTTGCCGAGCACGGCGCACTCCAGTTCCCTGCCGTGGATCATCTCCTCGATGATCACCTTGGTATCGTACTGGAAAGCATCGGCGATGGCGGCATCGAACTGATCTTTCGTTTTGACCTTGTGCACGCCGACGGAAGACCCCATATTGGCCGGCTTGACGAAGATGGGGCTGCCCAGCTGTTCCGTCAGTTGCCCGTAATCCAGGGTATCCCGTTGGTGGGCGTAGGCAACCACCCCCCGGGCCACGTTCAGCCCCGCTTCCCGGAGTACCCGTTTTGCCAGGTCCTTATCCATAGCCACCGAAGAGCCCAGCACGTCGGGCCCGACGAAGGGCAGGCCCAGGATGCGCAGCAGGCCCTGTATGGTGCCGTCTTCCCCCTGCGGCCCGTGCAGGATGAGGAAAATAACCTCCGGCTGCTCGATGGGCTGCTGGTTGTCGAGGCGGATGACCTGGCCGGTTTCGTTGCCCGGCGCCAGGGCCAGCTGCGGCCCTTCCGCCGGGACAAACTTGCCCAGCTGGCTTTCCTCCTGCAGGCGCCAGCGGCCCTGCCGGTCGATGCCCACCAGGGTGACCCGGAAGAGGCTCCGGTCGATGGCGCGCAGGATATTTTTGGCCGAACGCACGGAAATCTCGTGTTCGGGAGATTTGCCGCCGCAGATGAGGGTTACATTCTTCACCGTCTTTGTTGTTTTGGGATGAAAAGGAACTGCCCCGGCTGGCGGGAATTCCAAGGGGCAGTTCCTTTTATCCCGGGCCGAAACACTGAAACCGGCTGAAAAATACAGACATTGAAGGGAATAAAATAATGACAGGCGAGGAATTCTTTTTCCGGGATTCCAAGGCCAGGAAAGTCGAAAGTTAAGGGCACCGCCCTAATTACAAAGTATTTCCGGGAGCTGAGCTAAAATCGTATTCAGACAGGGTAAACAGGATTTTCAAAATACAGACTCCGGTGGTTCCAGCCGGAACATCCTGCAAATCCTGTTAATCCTGTCTACTTTTCACCCGGTGAAATGGCGTCCGGCTCAATCGCAGCTATTTCACAGGGCAATCCTGTCCCCTTTTCAAAAACCTGACTATTCGGAATATCCGGTTTCCACCTTCCGGCCTGCTTGTCTAATTTTCGGGATAGTCATAATTCAAGAATCCGGCTACGATTCCAGGACCGGACAGCGCCTTACATCGCATACGGGCCCATCAATCGCTGTCCGGCATCAGGCAGATAGCCTCAACCCCGCTGCTCCATGAAAAAGAAAACCACCAGCCTCCGCCTCCAAATCCCCGACCCTTGCTCCGAAAGTTGGGAAGAGATGACGCCCCTGCCCGGCGGCCGCTATTGCCGCTACTGCGAGAAGACGGTAGTGGATTTTACGACGATGACCGGCCAGCAGATCACGCGCCTCTACCAGCGCCGCCAGGGCCGGGTGTGCGGCCGATTCTACATGGACCAGCTAGAAAGGGATTTGCCCCTGCCGGAGCCGGCCGGCCGCTGGCAGAAGTTTCGCGCTTTGGGGGCGCTGCTTTCCGGCCTCCTGCTGAGCGGAGCTGCCGCCGCGCAAACGGCAGTTCAGAAACCGGCGGCGGCCGTTCAACCTTCTGTTCAAAAACCTGGCGAAACGTCGGCCCGGACAGTGAAAGGGGTGGTCACCGACGAAGCGGGTGAACCGCTCATTGGAGCGTCCATCGCCCTAACCGACGACACCGGGCGAATCATCACGGGAACCGTTAGCCTGGAGGATGGGCGATTCGGGCTGAAAATACCTGCCAATACCGGGCAGCTCGGCCTGAAATTTTCTTACGTTGGCTATGATAACCAGGAGTTGGAATTAGAAAGGGCTCAGCTCCACGAAGAAAAAAGGATAGAGGTTCAAATGAAGCAGGTTTCCCATGAGTTGGCAGAAGCATTAGTCATCGCTTACAGAGGGCCGGTCATGCGAGGCTTGATAACCGGGATAGTCGTTGCCCGCAATGGCGAAAAGGAAGAGAAAAAAGAACCGCAAGCTCCGGTGGAAGAAGCAGAGGTTGTCAACCTTTTCCCCAACCCCTTCACTTCTTTTGTCAACGTTGAACTCGATCTGCCTGAGCCCGGACGCCTGCTCTTCCACCTCTACGATGCCTCCGGGAAGCTGGTTTTTGCCCAAGCCGAAGAACTGCCCCAGGGCCGGCAATTGCTGAACCTGGACTTGTCCGGCCGGTGCCTGCCCGCCGGCACGTACTTTCTGAGGATTTCCGACGAAGCAGGGGAGGTCCGGACGAAGCCGTTGGTGAAGGTGGAGTGAGTGGATGCAGGCCATTGAGGCCGATGGCTATACTTAGGGCCCGGAGAATAATAACTTCCCCATTTGATCCGGCTCTTTTTCCGCCAGGCTGCGTTGCTTGTCGGTCAGGTAGCTCCGGCTATCTTCCCTCCCCGACACTTCGTATACGGGGCAGGCTCTCGCGCCTTGCCTGGCGAAAAAATAGCTCACCTGAAATGAGGAACTTATTTTTCTCCGGCCCCTTAGTATTTTTGTAACTATTTAGGTGGGTCTGATGCCTTTGCCACGAAGCTTGCCCGGCTCGCAGAGACGGGACACCAAGACACCAAGTTTACCCGGACTTCGGCGTGAGCTCAGTCGAACGACTATAGATGGGTAAGTTATTGTTGCGCGATCCCTTAGTGCCCGCCTGCTGTGCCAGCGGCCGGCAGGTTTTTGTGTCCCGTCTCTGCGAGCCGGGCAAGCTTCGTGGCTAAAGAGCGGAGGGCTGCTAGTTACGTATTTTTGTGGTAAATAGCTCAGGCCTGCCAAAAAGAATGCCCCTTGGCCAACATCTTCCCCCCCTGAATAACCAGCACCGGCAGTACGCTCGTAACAGCGATGAGCCCCCACGCCCTGCCGCTCAGCGTTTGAAAGGAGAGCGCTTCCTTCAGGGCAGGCGTAAAGTAAGCCGCGAAGATGGCGGCGGTACACAGGGCCAGGGCACCCCAGATGTACTTATTGCGCGTCACCTGGTTGTCGAACAGAGGCTCTTCCGCTTCCCGCATGTTGAAAACGTGCCAGAGCTGGGCGAAAGCCAGGCTGAAGAAGGCGATGTTGTTGCATGCTTCCGGGTCCAGTCCCCAGTATTCGCGGGCGAAGAAGTAAGCAGCGGCCAGTGCGGTTGTCAGGATGAGGCCGTAAGTGCCGATCCGGACCCAGTGCCGGCGGGTGACAATGGGTTCTTTCGGATCTTTGGGTTTTTGCTGCATCACCTTGTCGCTTCCCCCGCCGATGCCCAGGGCAAGCGCCGGAAAGACATCTGACAACAGATTGAGGAACAGCAGTTGCAGCGGCAGCAGCGGGAGTTCAAAAACAGTGAAACTGATCAATGCGATCAGCAGGATTTCGGACAGGTGGTAAGACAGCTGGTAGACGATGAATTTGCGGATATTGCCGAAGATGATGCGCCCTTCGCAGATGGCCTCCACGATAGACGGAAAAGAATCGTCTTTGAGCACCAGGCTGGCCACTTCAGTTGCCACCTGGGTGCCGCGCTTGCCCATGGCGATGCCGATGTCCGCCTTCTTCAGGGCCGGGGCGTCGTTGACGCCGTCGCCGGTCATGCCTACCACTTCCCCATGGCGCTGGTGTAAATCCACAAGATTCAGTTTCTGTTCCGGGTCGACCCGGGCAAAGATGGCGGTTTTCAGGATTTCCTCCTCGGTGGGGCGCCCGCTGTCGCCTCGACGCAATTCCCTGCCGTGGAGGACGCCGGCTTCCTCTTCCGCTACGACCGACACCTTGCGCCCTACGTTGAGGGCGGTGCCCGGATGGTCGCCGGTCGCCATTTTTATCCGGATGCCGGCCTGCTTGCAAAGCTCAACCGCCCCTTTGACTTCTTTCCGGGGCGGGTCGATGAAACCGGCGAGGCCGGCAAGAGTCATCTCCTGCATCAATTTTTCTTCGACCTCCGCCTCCCCCGAAGGCTTCTCTTTCAGTTCTTTAAAGGCCAGAGCGATCACCCGCAACCCCGCTTCAGAAAGCGCCTCGCTGTAACCGGCCCATTTCTTTCGGGCGTCTTCGCGCAAGGGCACCGTCCCTTCCGCAGTGAGCAACTGCGTACAGCGCTCCAGGATGGGCAACGGAGCGCCTTTGGCGGACAAGAAAATGCCGCCGTCCACTTCGTGCACAACGCCCATCACCATGTCCTCCGAATCAAAAGGTTCTTCCGCCAGCCTTTCCCGGCTGCGGAGTTCCTGATACTGTTCCTTATCGTGAGCCTGGCAGAACCGCAGCAAGGCCAGGTCCAGCGGGTCGCCTTTCCCTTCCCGTTGCCCGTTATTTTCCTCCGAGAGCGAGGCATCATTGCACAACGTTGCTATCCGGAAAAAAAGCGCCGGCAAATCCTTCCTCTCCCCGGATTGGGCACCGGCACCTTCATCGGACAGGCAGACCGAGGTGCCGTCGTCTTTCCAGTCGACTCTGGCTCGAACGCCGTCCAGCTGAATAACATCCAGCGTCAGGCGGTTTTCGGTCAGCGTTCCGGTTTTGTCGGTAAAAATGACGGTGGTCTCCCCCAGCGTTTCAACTGCCGACAGCCGCTTGACAATCACATTGCGTTTGGCGAGGCGAAGCATCCCCCTGGCCAGGGCGATGCTGGCTACGATGGGCAGGCCCTCCGGGATGGCGGCGATGGTCCAGGCGATGGCGGTCTGCACCAGCTGATACACCGGCTTGCCGGCCACCCACCCGAAGAGGAAGAACAGGGCGGCCAGGCCCAGCGTCACCCAGATCAACCGCTGGCTGAGGCGCTGCAGCTTTTTGTCGAGCGGCGCCTGCTCCGCTTCGGCCGAGCTGACCAACGCTGAGATGTTGCCGATCTCCGTCCGCATGCCGGTAGCGGTCACCACCACTTTGCCGCTGCCGTTGGTAATGGCCGTGCCTTTGAATACCATATTCCTCCGGTCGGCCACCTGGGTATCCTCCTCCAGGGGGGCAGCGTCTTTTTCCACCGGGACGGACTCGCCCGTCAGGGGGGATTCGTCAATAGACAATTCCGACTCGGACAGTATCCGCCCGTCGGCAGGGACGAGCGCGCCGGTTTCCAGCAGCAGGATGTCGCCCGGCGCCAGTTGTTCGGCGTTTATCTCCTGCTCCCGGCCGTCCCGCAGCACACGGGCCTTCACCACGTCCATCTTTTTCAATGCCTTCATGCTTTGCTGCGCCTGAAATTCCATCCAGAAGCCGATAGCCGTATTGAGCACGATGACAACAATGATGGCGATCGCTTCCGGCGTGTCGCCGAAGGCAAAGGCGAGCCCACAGGCGGCTATTAGCAGATAAATGACCGGGTTGTTGAGCTGGCTGAGCAACAGCGCCAGCAGGCTTTTTTCTTCCTGCTCTTCCAGTTCGTTGGGGCCGTACTCTTCCAGCCGTTTTTCTGCCTCTTGCCGGCTCAGGCCATCTTCCGCGTTGGTGTCGAGTTCTTGTACTAACTCCTCGCTATCCCTGGCGTACGGGGAGGATATCTTTTTTGCTGAGCGTTGCTCGTTTTTTGCCATGTGTGCTGGTTTCTTACTTATAGAAGGGAAATTTTGGGTTCATGTTTGATGGTGGGTTATGTATATGGGCTGGAGGCCATAATTCGTTTTCTCACTCATATAAGTACTTTACATCCAAAAAAACTTAAATTTGAAACTCCCGTACAAATGATAAACAGCAGGAAACTCCCACGATCATGGCGCGCAACGAAAAACAAACCCGCAAGCAGATCATCGACCGCCGCCTGGCCGAGGCCGGCTGGGACGTTGCTAATGCCGCCCAGGTGGTAGAGGAGTTCGACATCGAGGTGGGGCTGCCGGATGGAGTGGCGGAGCCGCGGACGAAGTACGACGGGCGCCAGTTTTCGGATTATGTGCTGATGGGCAAGGACGGCAAGCCACTGGCGGTAGTGGAGGCAAAAAAAACCAGCGTGGATGCGCGGGTGGGGGAAGAGCAGGCCAAGCAGTACGCCTACAACATCCAGAAGCAATATGGGGGCGAACTGCCATTCTGCTTCTACACCAACGGGCTGGATATTTACTTTTGGGACCTGGGCAACTACCCGCCCCGGAAAGTCTATGGCTTTCCTACCCGGCTGGACCTGGAACGCCTGCAGGTACTACGGCGGCGGCGCAATCCGCTCTCGCAGGAGTTGATCAATGTGGACATCGCCGGCCGGCCCTATCAGATCGAGGCCATCCGGACGGTGATGGAGAGCATGGAACGGCAACGGCGGCGCTTCCTGCTGGTGATGGCCACCGGCACCGGTAAGACCCGGACGACCATCGCCCTGGTGGATGCACTGATGCGGGCAGGGTGGATCGAAAAGACGCTCTTCCTGGTGGACCGCATCGCCCTGCGCAACCAGGCGCTGGATGCTTTTAAGGAACATCTGCCCTCTGAACCGCGCTGGCCGAAGGAAAAAGAAAAGGCTTTTTATAAGGACCGGCGGATCTACGTGACTACCTACCCCACGATGGCCAACCTGCTGGAGCGGCAGTATTTCTCGCCTCATTTTTTCGACCTGGTGGTGACCGATGAAAGCCACCGGTCTATATATAATGTGTATAAGGATGTGCTGGAATATTTTGACGGCGTAAAGCTGGGGCTGACGGCTACGCCGACGGACGTGATCGACCACAACACCTTCAGGTTGTTCGAATGCCAGGATGGTATTCCTTCTTTTGCCTATACCTACGATGAGGCGGTGAATAACATCCCGCCTTATCTGGCCGACTTTGAAGTGTTGAAGATTCAAACCAAATTTCAGCAGGAGGGCATCAATAAACGGACCATCAGCCTGGAAGACCAGAAGCGGCTGCTGGCGGAGGGCAAAGAACCGGAGGAGGTCAACTACGAGGGAAGCGAGCTGGAAAAACGGGTGACCAACCGGGGTACCAATGCTTTGATCGTCCGGGAATTTATGGACGAGTGCATCATGGACCCCAATGGTACCCTGCCGGGCAAGACGATCTTTTTTTGCCTCACCAAGGCACACGCCCGGCGCATCAAGGCAATCTTTGATAGCTTGTATCCGGAACATAAAGGGGAATTGGCAAAGGTGCTGGTTTCGGAAGACAGTCGGGTGCATGGCAAAGGGGGGCTGCTGGACCAGTTCACAAAACAGGACATGCCACGGGTAGCCATCAGCGTAGATATGCTGGATACCGGCATTGATGTGCGGGAGGTAGTCAACCTCGTTTTTGCTAAGCCGGTCTATTCTTATACCAAATTCTGGCAGATGATCGGGAGGGGTACGCGCTTGTTGGAACCGAAAAAGATCAAACCCTGGTGCCCGGAGAAGGATAAATTTCTGATCATCGACTGTTGGGATAACTTTGACTATTTCAAACTGAACCCTAAAGGCAAGGAGCATAAGGAACAGGTGGCGCTGCCCGTCCGCCTGTTCGGCTTGCGGCTGGATAAGGTGGAGCTGGCGCAGGAAAAGCAGGAAGGTGAAATAACGGCCAAGGAAATTGGATTTTTGCGGAAGATGATAAATGAGCTACCGGAAAAATCAATCGTCGTTTTGGATGCCCGGGCTAGCCTGGAGAAGGTGGCGGCGGAGGAATTCTGGAATCGGCTGGCCGATACCAAACTGGAATTCCTCAGGGTGAACATCAAGCCTCTAATGCGCACCATTGCCGGTGTAGACTTTAAGGCGATGCGCTTTGAAAAGGATGTAGTGGAAACCTCCATCGCTCTGCTGGCGGAGGACGAGGAGCGTTTTGAAACATTGAAAGATGCGCTGGTAGAACAGGTCTCGGAACTGCCACTCTCCGTCAATACCGTCCGGAAGGAACAGGAATGGATAGAGAAAGCCCAAACCAACCGCTTCTGGGCGTCCGTCGATGATACCCAGCTCGACGAACTCAGCCGGCGCCTGGCGCCGCTGATGCGCTTCCGGGAGAGGGATGACCATAACCGAGGTATTGAAAAACTGGACCTTGGGGACGTTACTACCTCCAAAGAGAAAGTCGAATTCGGGCCGGAAAACGAAGCGATCAGCATCGCGGAATACCGCCGCCTGGTGGAAGAGCGCCTCCGAAAGATGGCCAGTACCAACCTCACCCTGCAAAAGCTCAAAGCGGGCATGGAGCTGACCGATGAGGAGGTGGAGCGCCTGGCGGAAATGCTCAGCCAGCAAAACCCCTTCATCACCGAGGAGCTGCTACAGCGCGTTTACGACAATAAAAAGGCGAAGTTCATACAGTTCATCAAACACATCCTCGGGCTGGAGGAATTGGCTACTTTTACCGATACGGTAGCCCAGGCATTTGAGGCGTTCATTCAGGAGCACAACGACTACAACGCCCTGCAGATCCGCTTCCTTGAAGTGCTGAAATCGTTTATCCTGAAAAAGGGGACGGTGGAAAAGAAAGACTTGATCCAGACTCCTTTTAATGTATTTCATCCGGATGGTATTCGCGGGCTGTTCCGGCCAAAGGATATAGAAGAGATACTGGAGCTGACGGAGAAAGTGGTAGCCTGAAAGAACGGACCAATTATCAATAAAAGCGGTTTATGGAAGACACCATATTCATTCTGGGAGAAGACGGGAAACTGATAGAGATGAACGAATCTTTCTACGACAGCGAAGATCTATTACAGCGCCTGCTCAACGATTACCCCAAGCTGCTGGCCGGCAGCCAGGTCAACCCCGAAGACCCGAGGCGGTGGCTGCTGATCTCCCGGGAGCTGGGCATTCCGGATGATGAGAACGTCGGCAACCGTTGGGCGGTGGACCATCTGTTTGTCGACCAGAAGGAACTAAAAATGCAACTGCGGGAAAAATTGAATGCCATAACTGGGGTCAATATCCCGGCAGAGAAGATCAACAAACGCCCCAGTTTTAACATCGGTCTGCTGGCAAAGGAGAGCGAATTGCAGAAGTTCATCGATGCTTTTGATTGGTTCTACCAGCATTACGGGAAGTAAGGCCCTTGTCCAGAACTGGAGCCCATCCTGGTAGGCATTCGGGAAGGAGAAAGGAGGCTGCAGTTGGAATATCCCCCGCTGGCGGCTACGAGTTGTACATATCTTACTGTCAGCCCAACGGGCTGAAATAACCCTGGGCGACATCGGGTGCCAAACCATAGCCCTGAAGGGGCGATATAAATTATTTTGCCCTTTCAGGGCGTAATTGAACGGCCATTTGTCGCCCAGGGCGATGCCCTGGGCTATTCCTATTTCAGCCTTTCAGGCTGATGGCAGCCCATTGCCCATCTATGTACAACTCGTAGCCGCTGGCGGGGGTGCAGGGGATGGAAATATCTGTAAGAACTTCCAAGAAAATGAATATCCAAATTTGCTTTTATATGGAAAGAGCTTCCCCAAAAAATAACTATCATTACAATCCCAGGCTGAAAGGGTTAGCAAACTCCCTGCGAAAGAATATGACAAAAGCGGAGGCATATTTACTTCAAGGCAGACAGATGAAAGGCTATCAATTCCGTAGACAGCGTCCCGTATTAAACTATATAGCGGATTTCATGTGCAAAGAACTGTTGTTGATCATTGAAGTTGATGGTATTACTCACGATTCGGAGGAAGGCTTCCATAGAGATCAGAAAAAAGACAAGGATCTTCAAGAAGTAGGATTTTCGGTTCTACGGGTTTCAGATTGGGAAGTATTGAATAAAATGACAGATGTTTCAATTATGATAGGTGAATGGATAGATGAAAATGCGATTTGTCCACCCCCCGGCCCCCGCCAGCGGGGGAGATAAGAGCCCTGGCTGTGCCCGCCAGCGGAGGCAAAATGAACGTCACCATAACGCAAAATCCTACAAACTAATATGCTCACACCCAGCATAAAATCAAAGATCGACCAGCTCTGGGATAAGTTCTGGTCCGGCGGCATCTCCAACCCGCTGACGGCGATCGAGCAGATCTCCTACCTGCTCTTCATGCGGCGGCTGGATGAGATGGACCGTAAGAAGATGAAGGACGCCGAATGGACGGGCGAGAACTACCGCTCCCTCTTTGAAGGCGCCTTCGAGATCCCCAACACCAACCAGACAGTAGATAAAAGCAGCCTCCGCTGGAGCGAATTCCGCCATAAGCCCGCCGAGGCTATGCTGCCGCATGTGCAGTTGAAGGTATTTCCCTTCATCAAAGCACTGAACGGCGAAGGACAAGCCTTCACCCGCCACATGGCAAACGCCGTTTTCATGATTCCCAAAGCCTCCCTGCTGGTGGAAGCCATCAAGCTGATTGACGAGCTGTACAAGGATATGGAGGAGGACCTGAAAGGCAAACAGACCTTCCAGGATACCCAGGGCGATGTGTACGAGTACCTTCTGTCCGAAATCGCTGCCGCCGGCAAAAACGGGCAATTCCGGACACCCCGCCACATCATCAAGCTGATGTGCGAGCTGGTGAACCCCAAACTGGGGGAAACGGTATGCGACCCATCCTGCGGCACTGCGGGCTTCCTGCTCGGCGCCTACCAACACATCCTCACCCAATACACGAGCGAGGAGTACCGCGTGACGGATGAGGACGGCTTCCGGCGGGGCACCATTGGCGACAAGCTGGTGGACGAAAACGCACGCCGCATCTTGCAGGAGCAGACCTTCCACGGCTACGACTTCGACTCCACCATGGTGCGCATCGGGCTGATGAACCTGATGATGCATGGCCTCACGGCGCCGAATATCGACTACAAGGACACCCTCTCCAAACACTACAACGAGGACAACCAGTACCACATCATCCTGGCCAACCCGCCCTTCAAAGGCAGCATCGACAAAGGCGATGTGAACCCGGATTTTTCCCTCTCCACCACCAAGACAGAGCTGCTCTTCATCGAGCGGATTTTCCAATCCCTGCGCATCGGCGGCCGGGCGGCGGTGATTGTGCCGGATGGGGTGCTCTTCGGCTCCAGCGGGGCGCATAAAGCCGCCCGCAAAATCATGCTGGAGGAGGGCGAACTGCAAGGCATCATCTCCATGCCCAGCGGGGTGTTCAAACCCTATGCCGGGGTAAGTACAGCAATTCTGTTCTTCGTAAAAGGCGGGCAAACGGAAAAGGTATGGTTCTACGATATGCAGGCCGATGGCTACAGCCTGGATGATAAACGCAACAAACAGGAGGAGAGCGATCTGCCGGATATTGTGCAAAGTTGGAAGAAGCGCCATGAGGAACCCAATGAGGATCGTAAAGCAAAGCACTTTTTTGTGCGGCTGGAGGAGATCGTGGAGAATGGCTATGACCTGAGCATTAACCGGTATAAGGAGATCGTGTATGAGGAGGTGGAGTATGAGCCGCCGCTGGCTATCATGGATCGGATACAGGCTATAGACAAGGAAAGGGCTGCGCTGATGCAGGATTTGAGAAGTATGATGGAATCGTAGAGATTTTTTCTGTAGGAACAGCCGCATACCCTGTTCCGGCGAATGTCGGAAGCGGTGATAAATCCTGGCGTTCGGACTTCGGCGTGAGTTCAGCCGTACGCTGAGTTCACGCCGAAGCCTGGGGGCGTGGGTAAGGGCAGACGCATATAGAAATATTGAAAAGCCGCTTTACCGCAACATAAAAAAATGATATCTGGTCTGTTTGCCAACTCGATCAAAGTTTAGAATTACATCCGGGATCATTGTCAAAGTATTTTTATCTCAAAGACATTACCAACTGAAATAATAATGGATGTTAGAATATATTTAATCGAGAATCGGGGCGTTTTCAAAATATTGATTGGATTTTAAATGCGTCTGCCCTTGGGGGCGTGGGTGTTTGTTTAGCATCGAGCCAGGTGACATCTTTCGCCTTTTCGCCGGAATCCCAGTAGTTCATGGCGAAAGGTGTCATCTAGGGTGTTCATTAACAAGCTGCTTACGAGGAATCGATTCCCACAACTTTTGGTCCCTTAGCAGGCCTGGCGAAAGCCCTTCTGCGCTTTGCCAAGAAAGAAGGCCCTTCGCGCTGTGCCACCCACCAGCCCTCCACTTTTTGAAACGCGGTAGATGATAATGCCTGGTAAACAACCTGTGCTGTCAAAGGGCCGGCGAAAGCGGCTATCATCAAAACATTAGCGCTCATACCTTTGAGCCAGGCTTTTTCTCCGGCCTGCTTGTAATGCCCGAAAAGAGACTCTATTATATCAGAGCTTGCCAGGTAAGTTTGCCCGTCTGGCAAAGCATCGATATTGCTTTGCGTCTCTTTCTTCCAGCGCAGGAAGAATTCCTCGGTTAGGGGAAGCAGCCCTTTATTTTGATACTGGCGCCAAAGCTGGAACCGGCTGCGAGACAACCCCCTGGCTTTAAAATCTGTAAGGAGGATCCTGGCCAACCTCATAAGCTGTTGTAAAGCTTCCAGAAAAGGGCGCATGGCTATGATGGGGCCAAAGTGCTTTAGAAATTGCCTTCTTTGCTCTGCTTCGGGTTTGACATCAGTTATCAATGTGAAATCCCCGGCATCGAAATATTGGAGCAGCTTCTGTGTCCAATCAACGGTGGCAAACAAGTTCATATAGCGGGCTGTCTTGCGCAGAGATGTCGGCGCTAAGAAACCGAAACTGGTTTGCACGATGGATTTTTGCAGCAGGTTTAATGCATTTACCAATTGCTTCCACTGCGGGTGGTTGCTTAGCAAGCCCTTCATGATGCGTGCCACCAAATGAGACATGTCGTAAGTATACATGATGGGTTGCTCCAGGCTTTGTTTTAATAAACGGATACCTTTACGGATAGAGCCAGCTCCATCGCCGACAACCTGCCGGGGAACCCCGGTTTGCCCTACGGTTTTCTGGAGGCGCTGGCAAAGGTGCTCTCCGTTAGCCCAGTGGCAAAGGCTGATATCCAGTATCCTTACTTGGCAAGCCTTTAATGCCCAGCTCTTGTCCTGGCGTAAAGCCGAAAGCCGGGCCCCGGCTATTACCAGGCATTGTTCCAGGCCTATTTGGAGAGTGTAATCTACTATATAAACCCAGTCCTTAGCCCGCTCAGGAGGTTGTTGGAGCTTGTAATACCCTAAGCGAAGCACCCATTGGCGTATTGCCCCAAAGCCAGGAAACTTGACGGGCCAGTACTTGCTCAGCACCCGCCAGGCCTGGGCAATACAACGAAAGCCCATGCTTGTGTACAAGTACCATTGTATACTGGCCATCACCTGCCAGAGTGGAAAACAATGGCTCGCTACGGTTTGGCTCAAGGAAGGCTCTATGGGCAATACGGCTGCCTCAGTCCTACTTTGTTGCAATTGGCTGGATAACGATTTTGCCTGCCCCTTCCAGTATTGCCGGGAGGCCTCCAAGCCGCGAACCCGCCATTTTAGCCGCCGGTTATCATAGCCGCGTTTCAATGCTTTTTTCCGCCACTTTTGGCGGCTGATATGCAAAAATTTGATTAACTTGCTGGTAGCTAAATTATACCCTAACTTGTTGATTGGCTTACTCATTTTTTTTGAGTTATGTCTACTAAGCTAACAACGAGTTAGGGTTTTTTGTCTTCCAGGCCTTACTCCAAGTTCGATAACTTGTCTTGTACCCACAGGGCTGGCAGGTGGGGCTAAATTAACTCCGCAGCCGCAGCCTGTCCTCGGCCATCTACCATTCGGCCCCGAACCGAGCCCGGGGTAGGCTGTCCGTTAAGGACTAAAACCTGTGGGAACGGGAATCCACAGAATGAACACCCTAGGTGTCATCTGGCGAAATTTGACCGCATGAGATGACACCTTTTTGCCCATCTATCTGCAGGAACAAGGGGCAAAAAGATGTCACCTCAACGCTCTAAACACATGCGGGGCATGAACCCCAATGTGCAAATTCTGGCCGCAGGGAGATTATTGACAAAAAACAAAAAAGCCCAACTTGAACTACTAAACCTCTCGCGCAAAACGCGAGCCTTCGCTCAAGTGGGGCTTGTATCTGCGAAAGTACAAATAATCAAGTTCAGATGAAGGGTGTAAATGTTGCGGAAATGGAGAACTTAACTCAGCATATTGAAATCCCAGAAGGTGTCTGGGAAATCATCTTTGGTAACACTGATAAGCTCTGTCATTTGGCAGTTTGAATTCAACTGACGATTACCACGGGAAAAACGCAAGTCAATGCAGAATTGGGTTACTGTGAAAATAGGAGAAATAATCAAAGTCACTTCGGGCGGGACTCCCAGTAGGAAGAAACCAGAGTACTACAATAATGGTAATATCCCATGGGTTAAGACAGGAGATTTGAAAGAAAAGGAATTATTTTCTGCAAGTGAATTCATTAGCGAAAAAGGATTGAAAAACTCATCAGCCAAGTTATTCCCTCCAGATACAGTTTTGATAGCTCTGTATGGTGCTACAATAGGAGCTTGTTCCATTCTAAGGATCGAAGCAGCTACAAACCAGGCTTGTGCCGCTTTACTTCCCAGTAAAAAAATTGACCCGAAATATCTTTTCTATTTCCTGGTTCATCATAAGCCCAAACTAATCGCTGCAGGTGTGGGTGGAGCACAATCAAATATCTCAGGACAGATAATAAAATCAACGACAATCCCCCTTCCCCCCCTCCCCACCCAGCGCCGCATCGCCGCCATCCTGGACAAGGCGGATGCCCTGCGCCGGAAAGACCGGGAACTGCTGGGCCAATACGACGAGCTGGTGCAGGCAGTTTTTTTGGAGATGTTTGGGAATCTTTTCCAGGACAGTCATGGAGTAGTCAAAAAGAAGAAACTTTATGAGGTTTCCGATACTGTATCCGGTGTAACAAAAGGCCGTAAACTAAATGGAAAGAAACTATTTGAAGTTCCCTATATGCGCGTAGCAAATGTACAGGATGGCTATATCGACTTGAGCGAAATCAAAACCATTGAAGTGCCTATGTCGGATATCGAAAAGTATAGGCTTCAGAAAGGAGATGTGCTCTTAACTGAAGGTGGAGATCCCGACAAATTGGGGAGAGGTTCAGTTTGGAAATATGAAATAAAGGATTGCATTCATCAGAACCATATTTATAGGGTAAGGGTCGATAGAGATGTTCTAAATCCAGAATACCTCAGTGCCCTCATAGGAAGCAAATACGGTAAAATCTACTTCCTCCGCGCAGCGAAGCAAACTACCGGAATAGCGACGATAAATTCCACCCAACTAAAAAACTTCCCCGTCTTAATTCCGGATATAAGCCTTCAAAACAAATTTGCCAAGGCGGTTAAAAACATTGAAGCTCAAAGAAAGCGGCTGGAAAATCAGACAGCAAAAGGAGAGGAGTTATTCCAATCCCTCTTACAGCGCGCCTTCCGCGGCGAGTTAACCCACTAAACAAAATCTCAATGAACAAAGAACTCTTACGCAAACACATCACCAGCTTTCTCAAAAAGCTGAACAAAGAGCCGGAGAAGCTGAAAACCCAGCAAGCCGAACGATACCTGCGGATCGAGTACTATCAATCCTGTACCAAAGAGCGCATCCTGGCGATGACGGAGGAGGACCTGCTGGAGTATATATCCAAGATGTGGGCCATGCTCATCTGGGGCAACAAGCAGTATGTGGTGGATAAGATGATCGCGGATAATGGGTTTACTGAACTGAAAAAGGAGATCGCCGCCCTCATCTGGGGCGCCGGCCCGATCGAAAAGCGGTGGGACCGGGCAATGAAAGGCATCAAAGGCATGGGGCCGGCCATGTACAGCGAACTGCTCTGCCATGTGCACCCCAACGAATACCTGCTCTGGAACCGAAGGGTCTATGTGGGTTTACACTACCTGGGCGTCCCCAACCTGCCCAAATACAACTACCAGCTCAACGGCAAGAAATACAAGGAGCTTTCTGAGGTCGGCAAATCCATTGCCACCGAAATGGCCGCCCTCGGCGCCACCGACCACACCCTGCTTGCCGTGGATTACTTCATCTGGGAAGAGCTGCAGGTGGAAGACAACCTGAGCAAGATCTTCACCACAAAAATGGCGGAGGAAGCTACCCGCGAAGCCCCGGAAGACTTCTCCAAAGACGACGACAAGTTCATCCACAACGAAGTCCGGGCCCTAAGCGCAGCCACCAGAGGTGAAAAGTGGGAGCGTACCTATCTTTGTTAGTGGCCAAACTTCAAAATATTTACTCTCCGATAATCAGCGAAGCTGACTATGAACATGCAAGATACTGTAAAAAATACGGTTGTTCACCCCTAATCCGCCAACGTATGCATGTCTTATACCTTCGAGCTATCCAGATGGCTATCGGGACGTCCATGAGCTTGCGCCGAGTTGGCGGATGTGCTTGCGAATTCGGTTACCCGATGGACAAAAACTTATGCTGGACAAGGCTGTAAGATGTCCCCTTCCGGAAATAATTCAGCCTCGTCCAATTTCTTGTACAGAAAGTGGAAATGCAGCCAATAACCCGTACATTTGTACGACAAAAAAGCCATCAGGCTGTACAGGTGCCAAACCGCCGCCCATGGAAATGAAAAAGAAAATCATACAAAAAGCCATCGAGCTCTTCAACGAACGCGGCTTCTTTGACGTCCGCATGCGGGACATATCCGACGCGCTGGAAGTCAGCGTCGGCAGCCTGACCTACCATTTCAAAAGCAAGGAATCTCTGATGGAGTCCATTTACCGGTACATGCTCAAGACGCTGGAAGAGCTGGACATCAGCGGGCGCCTGTTCCGGAAGCGGGGCGAAGAACTGGAGGTGGCGGCGGTTTATATGGAATACATGCAGCAGTTCCGCTTTTTCTTCCAGGATACGCTCGACATCATCCGGACCTACCCCGAGATCGGCGCCCGGCACCGGCAACAGGTGCTGGAAGAGATCAACATCATCAAGAACCTGCTATACATGCAGGTGGGGAAAGGCGCCCTGGTTGCCGAGCCGCTGCCCGGCCTTTACGACACCCTGGCGGAGATGGTCTGGCAGACCCTGCACTTCTGGTTTGCCCGGCAGGCCATCCTGGGAGACAACCACCCCGGCTGGGATGACGCCATCCGGGCCATCGGCCACCTGGTGTACCCGTACATCACCGAGGCGCGGAAAGCAGAGGGGTTGGAAATTATGCCAGGCGTGAAAATATCGGAGTAAATAATCATCAGCTATTATCTCATGACACAAACGACGCTTGAAAAAGCAAAGGTCAACAAGGCCGGCACCGCCCCGGCCCGGCCCAACCCCAGGCTGAAGGGCGGATATTTCATCACCGGCGATACCCCTCCGGAAGAGCTGTTCATCACCGAAGAGCTAAGCGAAGAACACCGGATGATGGCCGAGATGGTCACCGAATTTTGCATCCGGGAGATTCAGGCGCCCTTCGCCCGGCGGGGGCGCGAGCTGGCCGTCACCAATGAAGCGGACAAAGAAGAGGTGCTGGGCCTGCTGAAAAAGGCGGGCGAGCTGGGCCTCTGCGGGGTCAGCGTGCCGGAACAGTACGGTGGGATGGGGCTGGACTTTAAGGGGAACACGCTGTTTTCCAAGGTGATGGCCAATGGGTTCTCCCTCGCCACCACCCTGGGCGCGCAGACGTCCATCGGCTGCCTGCCCATCGCCTATTACGGCAACGAAGCCCAGAAAGAAAAGTACCTGCCCGGCATCGCCCACGGCGAGCTGATCGCCGCCTACGCCCTCACGGAACCGGGTGCCGGCTCGGACGCCAACGCCGGCAAAACGACGGCCACGCTAAGCCCCGACGGCAGCCACTACCTGCTTAACGGCCAGAAAATCTGGATCACCAACGGCGGTTTTGCCGACGTGTTCATCGTCTTCGCCAAGATCGACGATGACGAGAAGCTCTCCGCTTTCATCGTCGAACGGCACTACCCGGGTTTCTCTGTGGGCCCCGAAGAAAAGAAGATGGGCATCAAAGGCTCTTCCACCGTGCAGATTTACTTCGACAACTGCCGGGTGCCGGCGGAGAACCTGCTCGGCAAACGGCAGGAAGGCTTCAAGATGGCCCTCAATATCCTCAACGGCGGGCGCATCAAAGCCGGCGCCGGCGGCATCGGCGGTGCCCAGTTTTCCCTGTCCAAAGCCGTGCAGTATGCCGTGGAGCGGCAGCAGTTCGGCCAGCCCATCGCCGGCTTCGGCGCCATCCGGTACAAGATCGGCGACATCGCCATGCGGGCCTTCGCCAATGAAGCCGCCCTCTTCCGCACCGCCGACTGCATCGACCGCAAAGAGGCCGAACTGAAGGCCGCCGGCCTGCCCGAAAGCGAGGCCAAAGTGCAGGCCATCCGGGAGTTTGCCGTCGAAGCGGCCATCATAAAGGTCAAAGGTTCCGAACTGGTTTGCTACGCCACAGACGAGGCCATACAGATTCACGGCGGCATGGGCTACGCCCAGGAGACGGGCATGGAGATGGGCTACCGCGACGCGCGGATCACCAAGATCTACGAAGGCACCAACGAAGTCAACCGCCTGCTCTCCGTCGGGGAACTGACCAAGCGGGCCGTAGTGTCCAGGGAACTGGACCTGGCGGGCGCCGGCAAAAAAATACCGGCTTTCCTGCTGCGGCAACTGGCGCCCTTCCGGCCGAAAACGGCCTACGCCGAAGAAACGCGCATCGTCCAGGGGTTAAAGAACGCCTTCCTGTTCCTCTCCGGCATGGCCGGCAAAAAGATGGGCAAAAAACTGATCGACGAGCAGGAGATCGTCCTGAACCTGGCCGCCATCCTGGCCGAGGCCTACGTCGCAGAGAGCGTACTCCTGAAAGTAAAAAAACTGGAGCGCCTGCCCCAGGCCGACCCCGCCAAACTGGAGATCCAGCGGCAAATGATGCAGCTCTACCTCTACGAGGCGCTGGCCGTGGCCCGCAAGTCCGCGCTGGAAGCCATCGCCAGTTTCACGGCCGGCCGGCAGAAGCGCACCTACAACCTGGTGGCCCATACGCTGCTGAAGCCCTACGATGTCAACCCCAAAGAATTGAGAAGGAATATCGCTGGGTTTATTGTCGAAAAAAGGGGATATTGTTTTTAGGGGAGGTTGCTGTTTGCTTTTCGCTTTTCGCTGTTGGCTTTTCGCTGTTCGCTTTGGGAACCGCGTGGACAACCTGCGAACCGCCAATGGCGAACCGCGAACCGCAAACAGCGAATGGCGAACTGAACCGCGAACACCAAACACCACCATGCACAAAGTAGTCATCATTGACGGTTGCCGGACGCCGTTTCTCCGTTCCGGCACAGATTACGCGGACCTGATGTCCTATCAGCTGGGTGCCTTTGCCATCAAGGGGCTGCTCACCAAAACCGGCCTTGATCCGGCGTTGGTGGACAAGGTAGCCATGGGCAACGTAATTTCGAACATCAAAACGCCCAACGTGGCCCGGGAGGCGGCCCTCACTGCCGGCATCCCGAGCACGGTGCCCTGCCACACCGTCTCCCAGGCTTGCATCTCCGCCAACCGGGCGATTGCCGACGGGTGCCTGGAAATCATGGCCGGGCTGGCGGACATCGTGATCGCGGGTGGCGTCGACCACACCTCCGACACGCCCATCCAGTTTCCCCGAAAGATGCGCAGGAAGCTGTTCAACGCCCAGCGCCTCAAAACGGTGGGCGACAACCTGAGCTTCCTCGCCTCCCTGCGCCCTACCGACTTCGTGCCGGAGCGCCCGCAGGTAGCCGAATATACCACCGGCCGGGTGATGGGCGAAGACTGCGACATCATGGCCGCCCGCTTCCAGGTCAGCCGGGAAGAGCAGGACGAATACGCCGTGCGCTCCCACCAGCTGGCCGCCCGGGCGTTCGAAGAAGGCCACCTGCCGGAGGAGATCGTTGAGGTGAGCCTGCCCCCGAAATTCAAGCCCATAACCCGGGACAACGGCATCCGCGGCGACAGCACCGTCGCAGCAGTCAGCAAGCTGCGCCCTGCCTTCGACAAAAAGTTCGGCACCCTGACCGCCGCCAACTCCTCCTTCCTGACCGACGGCGCCGCCGCCGTCCTCCTGATGTCAGAGGAAAAAGCCAAAGAACTGGGCTTCACGCCCAAAGCGGAAGTCGTGGATTTCGTCTTCACCGGCCAGAGCCTGGAGAAGGAATTGCTGCTGGGCCCCGCCTACGCCGTCTCCAAACTGCTGAAACGACAAGAGATGGAACTGAAGGACATCGACGTCATCGAATTCCACGAGGCCTTCGCCGGCCAGATTCTCTCCAACCTGAAAGCCCTGGCTTCGGACGAATTCGCGAAAGAAAACCTGGGGCGGGTTCAGGCAGTGGGGACGATAGCTATGGACAAATTCAACCTTTGGGGCGGCTCCCTGTCCATCGGCCACCCCTTTGGGGCAACCGGCGCCCGCATTACCACTACTACGGCCAACCGGTTGCAACAAGAAGGCGGGACGTACGGCCTGCTGGCGGCCTGCGCGGCGGGGGCGCACGGCCATGCGATGCTGCTGAAAAAACGCTAAAGCCTGAACTAATGGCTTTTTATTGCCACAAAGACACAAAGGCTCGAAGGCTCACAAAAACTTTGTGTTGACTTAGTGTCTTCGAGTCTTCGTGGCTAGGAAGATTTAGCCAACTGGCCTTAATCCAACGAAAAATGCAACTCGAAGAATTCATCACCATAGAAAAAGAAGGCGGCGTCGCCACCATCTGGTTTGACAACAAGCGGGAAAAGATGAACGTCGTCTCCCCCGCTGTCATCGAGCTGTTCGATGAACTGATGGACAAGATCGAAGGCGACCCGGAGATCGAGGCCGCCGTGTTCATCAGCAAAAAGCCGGACTTTATGGCCGGGGCCGACATCAAGGCCTTCACCATCGAAAAAGAGGGCGACTTCCGGCCCTACCAGGAGAAGGGCCACCGGGCGCTGGACCGCATTGAGCGGAGCAGGAAGCCCTTCGTGGCGGCCGTCCACGGCACGGCCTACGGCCTGGGCACGGAGCTGTCGCTGGCCTGCCACGCCCGCATTGCCACCAAATCCCCCCGCACCAAATTCGGCCTGCCGGAGGTCAAGCTCGGCCTGCTGCCCGGCGGAGGCGGCACTCAGCGCCTGCCCCGCCTCATCGGCATCCAGAAGGCGCTGGACATGATGCTGACAGGTAAAAACATCTTCGCCTACCGCGCCAAAAAAATCGGGCTGGCAGACGAGCTGACCGAGGAAGGTAAGCTGCACCAGGCGGCCGTTATGCTGGCCCGGCGCCTGGTCAAAAAGCCGATCGAACGAAAATCGAAACTATCGCTGGCCGACAAGCTGCTGGAGGGCAACCCCGTCGGGCGCAGGATTCTGTTCAGCCAGGCCCGCAAAATGGCCTACAAGCGCTCCCAGGGCAACTACCCCGCCATACCGGCCATTATCGACTGCGTGGAGACGGGCATCGAGCAGGGCCAGGAGGCCGGATACGGAAAAGAGCTGGAATGGTTCGAAAAGCTGATGCTCACGCCGGAGAGCGCCGCCCTGCGCGCCCTGTTCTTCGCCATGAGCGACAACAAGAAAAACCCCTACGGCGACAATCCGAAGAAGCTGGAGACGCTGGGCATGATCGGCGCCGGCTTCATGGGTGCCGGCATTGCCGAGGTGAGCGTTACGAAAGGCGTGCCGGTATTGCTGAAGGACATCAGGCAGGAGGTCGTCAGCCAGGCTCAGCAGCAGATCTGGCAGAGCCTGCAGAAGAAGGTGAAGCAGAAAGCCCTCACCCGGGTGGAGGCCGAGGCCCAAATGGCCAACCTGCACGGGCAGCTCGACTACCGCCATTTCGGCCGGGCCGACATCGTCATCGAGGCGGTGCTGGAAAAGATGGATTTGAAGAAGCAGATCATCCGCGATGTGGAAACCCACTGCCGGGAAGACGTCATCATCGCCTCCAACACCTCCTCCCTGTCCCTCACCGAAATGGCGCAGCACGCCCGAAAGCCGGAGATGGTGATCGGCATGCACTACTTCTCTCCGGTGCCCAAAATGCCCCTGCTGGAGATCGTCAAAACCGACAAAACCGCCGACTGGGTGATCGCCGCCTGTTACGACCTCGGCATCCGGCAGGGCAAGACCTGCATCGTCGTGCAGGACGGCCCCAGCTTTTACGTCAACCGCATCCTCAGCCCCTACACCAACGAGTGCCTGCTGATGGCCGACGAGGGCGTCGCCCTGGAAGCCATCGACCGGGCCTTCCTGAAGAAAGGCTTCCCCGTGGGCCCCATCACCCTGCTCGACCAGGTGGGGCTGGACATTGCCGCCCACGTCACCGACACCTCCCGCAAGATCGTCGCCGGCCGGCCGGGCTTCGAGATCTGCGAAGCCGTGGTCAACATGTTCGAGGCCGGCAGGTTGGGCCGGAAAAACAAGAAGGGTTTTTACAAGTATAACGACAAGGGCCGGCGGCAGGGCATCGACCCCACAGCCTACGAATTTTTCCAGGGCGACGGCAAGAAGACGCTCCCTGTGGAAGAGATTCAGGGCCGCGGCCTGATGCTGATGCTCAACGAGGCGGTGCTTTGCCTGGAAGAGGGCATCATCCCCAACCCGGAGGCGGGCGACCTGGGGGCCGTCTTCGGCATCGGCTTCCCGCCCTTCACCGGCGGACCCTTCCGGGCGATGGACACGTGGGGGATAAAAAGCGTCGTGGAGACGATGCGCGGGCTGCAGGACAAGTACGGGCCGCGCTTTGCGCCGGCGGCGACGCTGGAGCGGATGGCGGAGGAGGGGGGGCGGTTTTATTAACCGGCTGAAAGTATACGGCTTACGTTCGGCTGCGCTCACGTCGAAGCCTGGCTGGAATACCGCCCAAAGGAATATTTATTTGAAGGGGCTGTTGCCGGGCGGCATATCAGCATCCGCACCGTACAAGCCGTATTTAAGCAGGCCTGCCAGCGCATTGGCCTTCGCAAACAAGCAGGGGTGCATGTGCTGCGGCATCCCGTCTTGCGAGACGGGACCACGCACTTATTGGAAAACGGGGTGGATACGCTGACGGTGAAGGCGCTGCTGGGCCATTCCAACGTGAGCACCACTGCGCGTTATGTGCATGTACAAAACAGCCGGATGAAAGGCCTGCCGGATTTGCTGGCCCGTTGGTGACCCATTCATGGCCCGGCCTAAATATGAGGTAGCCGATGTTTTTCGAGCCGGCGGCACAGCTTACCGTTCCAAGCATAAGCTGAGCAAAGCCCAGCATAAGGCCATGCGAGCTATAGAGCAATGCCGTACGGCGGCATTGGGCGGCCATCCCGACACTGCGTGTACGGGACAAGTTATCGACGCATGCGATGAATGCGGGCACATTCGCATCAGTTATAATAGCTGCCGCAACCGCCATTGTCCTAAATGCCAGAGCCTGGCTCGGGAAGCCTGGCTGGAAGCGCGGCAAGCAGAGCTTTTGCCAGTGGGATATTTTCATCCCGACACTTTGTGTACGGGACAGGTTATCGTTTTTACGCTTCCGGCAGAGGTTCACGATTTAGTGCGCTACAATGAACGGCTGTTATATGGAGCGTTGTTTCGAGAAGCATGGGCTGCTTTGTCGAAGCTGTGTGCAGATAGGCGCTACCTGGGCGCCCGGCCTGGAATGGTGGCTGTGCTCCATACCTGGGGGCAGAACCTCCATTACCACCCCCATATCCACTGCATCGTGCCGGGCGGCGGGTTGAGGGGCGGCAAATGGGTATCGGCGCGCGAAGAGTTCCTCGTGCCGGTACAGGCCCTGTCTGTTATATTCAAGGGCAAGTTTGTCAGCGCTTTGCGCAGGCACTATAATGCAGGCCGCCTGCGGTTGGATGGCCTGTGCGGCCACTTGCGCAACAGGCAGGCCTTCAGCCAACTGCTCAAAAGGCTCATGGCCGAAGATTGGGTAGTGTACGCTAAACCGCCGTTTGCCGGGCCGGAGCAGTTGCTGAAATATTTGGGCCGCTACACCCACCGGGTAGCCATTGGCAACCACCGCATTGTGTCCATGGACAAGGACACGGTTTGCTTCCGCTGGCGCGATTACGCCGACGGCAACCGGCAGAAGGTGATGCGCCTGGAGCATGAGGAGTTTATCCGGCGGTTCTTGCAGCATATTTTACCTGCCCGGTTTTGCAAAATCCGCTACTACGGCATCCTGTCGAACCGGCTGCGAAGGAGAGCTTTGGCTCTTTGCCGGCGGGCTCTGGGGGCAAAGCCGCCGCCCCAGCTTCCGGTTCTTTCCTGGCGGGAGCGCTACCGGCGGGCCACGGGTATTGATTGGGATGTTTGCCCGGTGTGCGGCAAAGGCCGCATGTTGACGGTGGTATGGGTGCCGGCTGGCCGGGGGCCGCCTTGCTGCCTCATGGCAAAAGGGTTGTCCACCCCATTGCCCACGGCTCAGGCGGCCACAGCTCAGCCCTGAGGCTATATTTTTATGCCCTGAAGCGGATGTTTGGCTTGAAAAAGAAGGAAGAAACGGCTATTTTAGGCTGCGGTTGCCGGCCAAAGGGGCCGACAAGGGGCCCGGCAGAGAAAAACGGGCGGCTAAAGAGCCAGAAGAGAGCCCCTGGATAGGCCGATACAATGCCCATAGAGGCAGCTGCGTTTGGCGGTTCCGTCCAACTGCATTGTATCTGACAGCACCGCTGCGCGGTTCCGGCAGATACAATGCTTAAAGTTATGGCCAAGCAGAAAAGGAAAGCCCCATCAAAAAGGGAATGGATTAGAAGGCTTATTGACTTTTACGTAAGGAAAAACTATTTTTGTACGTAAAAAGTGCGATCATGAATACCAAATTAACATTAAGCCTTGATAAAGATATCATTGAACGGTCTAAAATTTATGCAAGGGAACACAATGTGAGCCTCTCTTCCCTAGTGGAGAACCTCCTTCTTAGGATAATTTCAGAATACAAGGAAGGAAATGACCGCAAAGGGAGTATTGTTAGGGAGTTAAGTGGAATAGTCAATTTAGAAGGAGTAGACTATAAGGCAGATCATGTAAAATACCTTGAAGAGAAATACCAATGAAAAAAGATTCTGTATTCGTTGATACCAATATTATTTTGGATTGGCTAGGGAAAAGGGAGCCATTTTTCAAATATGCGGAAGAATTATTCTTAAAGGCAGAGAATGAAGAAATAGAGGTCCTGATCAGTACAATGAGCTATATTTCCACTGAATATATTCTACGTAAACAACTAGGCAAGGATAAAACAAGACAAGCCTTAACGGGAATTAGAACAATTAGTACAGTGTGTAATAGTGGAGGTAAAGAAATAGATTTGGCATTAGTATCTGATATGAAGGATTTTGAAGATGCTTTCCAGTACTATACCGCGATCAATAATTCAGCGAGTATTATTGTTACAAGGAATCCGAAAGATTTTGAAGATTCCAGGATACCAATCATGAGTGCAGAAGAGTATGTCAAATTAAGCCAGCAAGATTAGCCTGGCCATAACAAGGCATACAGCGGTCATGCCCAGCAAGAGCTGGTCACGCCGTGTATGCGAGCCGTTATGTGGCATTAAAATTAAGACATGGATATTATAAATCGACCAAGATTCAAAAAAGTTATAACCCTTATCTCATTATTCTATTGGCTAGGGATATTTAATGGTGATGTCAAGGCCCAGCAAATACTTAATCTCGATTTTGAAACCTTAAGTATTGAAGGGATTTCCCGACCATGGAACTGGGATTTCGAAACATATTCTGAGACTCAAGTATCTCTGGATAGCACGATAAAACATCATGGTAAGTACAGCCTCAAGATATGGGCTGAAGAGAGTACTAACAAGCTCATATTTTCTCACTTTTTAGAGCCTTTTGAGTTAGCAAATAATGAAATCAAAATTTCTGGCTGGGTAAAAACGGAAAGTTTAAATGGAAACGCAAATTTTATTGTACGCTATACTTTAGGTGGAGACACTTCTGAAATAATACTGAAAAGTGAACCAGTTTCCAACACTCAAGATTGGCAAAAAGTGGTAGTGATGGGACAAATTCCCGATACTGTTGCTACCATTACGGTTTCCCTCCAGCATGAGGGTACAGGAACTGTCTGGTTTGACGATTTCAAGCTCTTTATCAATGGAAAACCTAGGGAATCGATTGAACTGGCCCTAGGGTTCACAGAAAGTCAATTAGAATGGATTGGCGCCCATTCAACCCCAATACATGCGAAAGCCCCGTTAAACATTCAGGATGAAAACCTTTCAGCCTTTAAATCATTGGTGAATAATGCCAGTATTATTGCTCTGGGAGAGAGCACACACGGTACTCGCGAGTTTTTTCAATTGAAACACAGATTGCTCAAATACAGCGTTGAAGAGCTAGGTGTTAGAGTATTCGCCATTGAAGATCATCAACTAGTTGTGAGAAAAGTAAATAAGTATGTAATGGGGGGTGAGGGAACAGCCCGATCGAGTATGTATGGAATGCTCGGAGTATGGCAAACCAAAGAGGTACATGATTTAATAGAATGGATAAGAAAATACAATGACCTTCATCCAAGTGATAAAGTGGAGTTTGTCGGGTTTGACATCCAAAATCATTCACTGGCAATTGATAGTTTATATTCCTATCTCAACAGACGAATTCCAGATTTATTGAACCCTGTAAAAACTCTTTTAAAAGACTTAAAAGCTAATGGTGCAATGAGTTATTCAGTGTCGGATTCGGTGAAACTAAACTGGTATGTAAACTCTCAGAAAGTTTTAAAAATGGTTTCGGAGCAAACTGAAAAGGAACTAATAAACGCAAAAAGCAGAACCGACAGCTTAGACATAAACTGGGGATTGCAATATGCTAATCTGATAAAGCAATTTGCTGAAAACAATTATAAAGGACATGAATCTTTGTACAGGGATATTGCCATGGCTGAAAATGTCTCGTGGATTCAAAAAGTGTACAAACCTGAATGCAAGATTCTGATTTGGGCACATGATGTACATATAAGTCGAGGCGAGCACCCTGATTCGGCAAGCAACATTTATGGCGGAAAATCAATGGGCGCACACTTATCAAAAAAGTACGGAGGGCTCTATAAGTCCTTCGGCCTCTCTACTCACCAAGGTGAATATTCATGCTATGTAAGCTATACAAACTTTAGTTTAACCGACTGTCCTCTTTACAATGCACCAAGAGGGTCGTTTGAAGAAGCAATGCACACCATAGCGTTGAAATCGGAGGCACCCATGTTATTTTTAGATTTGAGCGAATCAAGGTCTTTAAGCTGGTTGAATCAACCAACACCCGTCCGATTTGCCAATCACGTCAACATAGAATATGGATTTTGGACTCGATATTCTGTCCCATATCAGTTTGATGGTTTGTTCTTTGTCGACCAAACAACTTCTGCTCTAAGTTATGCGAGATGATAAAGGAAAAGGTCCTAATCCAAAGTATGAAATAATTGGTTCAGCTCAATTGAAAATGAAACATAAAACGCCACACAACATAACCTATACGCAATGCCCTTCGGGACACTGCGCATAGCTAAAACGTTGAACAAAACCATCCTATTTTCCACTCATAAGGTTCTGTTTTTCAGTGCATTGCACTTAGTTTTCTCTTAAATTTGGCGGTATTATTTCACCAAATCGAAAGAGATGAACACACACACAGAATACCTCCAGAAGCTGCAAGATTGGATGGAGCTGCGCAACTACAGCGAGGCCACCGTTTCTGCTTACAACTGTGCTCTCAGGCAGTTTTTGGAATGGCGGGAAGCGGAGGGCTTTTCGGCCCCATTCGGCCAAGAAGAAGCGCGCCGTTATTTGCTGAGCCGTTACCGCAGCGGCAAGAAGTGGCAAACGGTAAACGGGGATTATTCAGCCATGCGCAAGTTTTACGAGCACGTCCTTGGGCAAGCTTTGGCGTGAGCGCAGCCGAACGCAGTGGGACGTAGAACATTTGCCCCGGCCGCGCAAGGAACGGAGCCTGCCCGGCATATTGTCCACCCAGGAAGTAGAGCGGTTGATCAGCTATGGGCGGACATACAAGCACCAGGTTTTTATGGTGTTGTTATACGGGACGGGCTTGCGCTTGAGCGAAGCGTTGAACCTGCGGATAGTGGACATTGACGGGCAGCGGCAGCAACTCCGGATAGTAAAAGGCAAAGGCGCTAAAGGGCGTTATGTGTCCATACCGGAGTGCCTGTTGGAAGTATTGCGCAATTACTACCGGGCATACCGGCCTCAGGATTATCTGTTCAACGGCAAGTACCGGGGAAGCCGGTGGGCGAACCGCTCGGCGCAGCATTCCCTGGAGCAGGCGCGAACGGCTGCGGGCATAGAACGCAACGTATCGCCGCATACCCTACGGCACTGCTACGCCACGCACCACTTGGAGAACGGCACCAATTTGGTATATTTGAAGGAGCAGTTAGGCCATAAGCATTTAAAAACGACCGCCCGATACATTCACTTATGCCAGTCGTACCACAAGCGAGTAGCCCATCCAGTTGCGGGCATGGAAATCAACTTCCGGCAGGAGGCACGATAGGGGAGTTGTTCCGGGATCATGGGGAAGCGTACATCCAAGCTTACGGCGCCAGCCGCCGCACCATAGAACTGATCCGCTCTATACGGGTGTGCCGAACGCCGGCCCTGGGAGGCAAACGCATCACCTGCCAGGGTTGCGGGCAGGTTCGCTACCAATACCTGTCCCCGGCATTCGCCGGGGCAGGCTATGTGGCAACAGCCAATGCCCGCAGTGCCAGGGCGTCAAACGTATGCAGTGGCAGGACAGGCTTCGCCAGCGGATGCTACAGGTACCTTATTGCCATCCCGACACGATGTGTGCGGGACAAGTTATCACCTTTACTTTGCCTCACTGTTTGAATGGCCTGGCGCGGCGCAACCCCTGGCAGGTGTATAACCTGATGTTCTACTCAGCCTGGCAGACGGTACGGCGGTTGTGCAAAAAGCCAAAGAACGTGGGTGGCCTGCCGGGCATGAGCGCCGTGTTGCATACCCCGTAATCCTACGGGGCAGGCTATGGGGTTCGGATTTAAAGTACCACGTCCACCTGCACTGCCTGGTAACCTTCGGCGGCTACAATGAGCAGGATGGCCAATGGCACTGGCCGAAACGCAAACGGAAGATAGCGCCTTGCCGAAAGCTGAGCGGGAAGTAAGGAAGAAAAACACGACAGCCAACAATAAAGCGCCAAAGCGAGGCGGAGCAAAGCGACGGCCATAGCGTTGGCGCTATGTTGAACAGCCTGTCCAACTGCATTGTATCTGACAGCACCGCTGCGCGGGGCCGGCAGATACAATGCTTAAAGTTAGTTGGGTGCAAGCTTAAAGAAAATCAGGAAACTATAAAAGGTTGGAAGATGTTAAAAAATGGATTATCTTCAAGATCAAAACAACCAAGATATGAGTATTCAAGATATAGACAGAAGAGCCCTTAAAGCAGTAATTGCCGAAATACTATTTGAAAACCCAAAGTATTTCAAGGAACTCATCAAAGAGATACTTGTTGAGAATCAAGTCATTATAACTGAAGAGCAAGCTAATCGAAGGAAAAGGTTAGAGAGAATGATTAATGAAGACTTCGACAAGTATGATGAGGTTTTTAAATCACTTGCGTAAGCGAAGATGAATTATTTGGAAAAGGGAGATATCCTGTTGATCAATAGGATGACAATTAACCGGCATGGGGGAAATTTTGTCCCCCCTTTCAATTTTTTGAATAATGATTCGCTTGAATATTTGATTGAAGCGTAAGGGCAAAGATGTTCGAACAAGAAATATATCCTGAAATTTATGATAAAGCAGCAGTATATATGTTCAATATAATATCAAATCATGTTTTTCAAGATGGCAACAAGAGAACAGGGTTAGAAGCAGCTCTATTATTTCTTAAGCTGAATAAATGTAGCTTACAAGAAGAATTGGCGAAAATAAAATTAGAAAATAAGATAATACCAAAAACTGGAGACACATCAAATGAAATTCTTTATGACTTCACAATAGAAATTGCTTCGGGAAAATTGACTTTAGAAGAGTGCCGAAATTGGTTCAAGGAGAATATTAAAATGTAATAGAATAATGTCAATTATGAATGAAATTCGCCAGCACCCAACAATGCGCATATTCCATGCCGGTTCCTATTCGTCGGCTACGGCATATACGCTGCCCGTTGAACAAAACCATCCTGTTTCCCACTCATAAGGTTCTGTTTTTCAGCGCATTGCACTTAGTTTTCTCTTAAATTTGGCGGTATTATTTCACCAAATCAAGAGACATGAGCACACACACAAACCACCTCCAGAAGCTGCAAGATTGGATGGTGCGCAACTACAGCGAAGCCACCGTTTCAGTTTGACAGGGTAGGGAAAAAAGCATATTTTACAAGCACTTTATTCCGGAGGAAAGCAGGCACCTTTCCTCTAAGGCAACTGGATAGCGGAGCAGGCTGGTTTTGTCCAGCTGAAATGTCTGCGCTGCGCGGGCCGGTTTGGGGGGCTTAAGGTTCGGGGTGTAGGCGCAGACATTCCTTTGAGAAATATCCAAAAAATCAGACACTGCCTGACCAATTGACCTGGAGCCACGATGTCGAGTTATGTGTTAAGCCATCCGGAATTTGTGTTAGCCATTTGACAGATAACCCTATATCTTTGCCTGAAACAAACACATGAATAAGAATATCATCCGGTCAAAATCAATAGACGAGCTGCTGCAGGGCATGGGTATGGGGAAACCCACTCATCCTTTGATTGCCATTATTGACACGGCAAAACTCGCCTACGGCGAAGAAAGGGTTGGCATGCGGTTTTCTTCCAGCCTGTATTGTATTGCGCTGAAAGACGCCGGTTGCGGCATTGATTACGGCCGAAACCACTACGACTTCAACGAAGGCGTGCTTATTTTCACTGCGCCGGACCAGGTTATTACGGTCACGAAACCTCAGAAATTAAATGAGGTGAGGGGCTGGATGCTCTATTTTCACCCTGACCTGATCAGAAACACAGCTTTAGGTTCTAAAATCGATACGTTTACTTTTTTCAATTATGAAGTGTATGAAGCGCTGCATTTATCCGAACAGGAACAAACAACGCTCACGCACATCATGAATTTAATTCAGAGCGAAATTAATGAACGCATTGACAACCACAGCCGGCAAGTGCTGGTTTCGAATATTGAGCTGATGCTCAACTACTGCGCGAGATTTTATGAGCGCCAGTTCAATACCCGTTCAGCCCAGAATATCGACGTGGTATCCAAGGTGGAATCGCTGCTTAAGAACTACTACCTGAACCATGATTTTATAGAAACCGGCCAGCCTACCATTCATTACCTGGCGGAGGCATGCCATTTGTCCCCCAGCTACCTAAGCGACTTGCTGACGAAAGAGACCGGGCGTTCGGCCAAGGACCACATCAACGATTTTCTCATTGAAAAAGCAAAACATCTGTTGGTCAGTTCGACGGATTCCATAAGCGGAATAGCATATGCCCTGGGCTTTAACTATCCCCACTATTTCAGCCGGCTCTTTAAACAAAAAACGGGAAAAACGCCTCAGGAATACAGGCTATGGAATTAAAAAAGCATATTCCGCGATTTGTGTTTAACCTTCCGCTGTTTGTGCTGAGCCTTTCCTGATATTCCGCCGATCTTTGCGTCGTAAAGAAATTTCAACAAAACCAACAGTCATGAATAAGGAAAGAACGATCAGCTTGAGCAAAAACCTTCATATCCCCCTGGTTGGATTCGGCACTTATCTCATATCCAATGATGATGCAGCCCAGGCCGTATCAAACGCCATCGAATCGGGGTATCGCCATGTGGACACCGCCGAGGCCTATCGAAATGAACAAGGCGTAGGCATGGGCATTCAATCCGGGCTTGGCAAAACAGGGTTGTCGCGGGATCAGCTATTCATAACCACCAAGCTCTGGCCGGGCAATGCCCAATGGGGCGATACGCCCAAAACATTTGACACCACCATTACATCCCTGAATGCCAGCCTGGGGCGGCTACAGCTTGAATACGTCGACTTGTATCTCATCCACGCCACCTTTGATCCCGGGCAGCGCCTGGAGCAGTGGAAAGGGCTTGTAGAGTTAAAGCGGCAAGGCAAAGCCCGTGCCATCGGCGTATCCAACTTCAGTGAACAGCACATCGAAGAACTGAGATCTGCCGGCCTTCCCCTTCCGGCCGCCAACCAGATCGAATTGCACCCATGGTCGCAAAAACCGCAGTTGATCCGGTACCTTCGCAAAAACGGCATCGTGCCCATCGCGTACAGCAGCCTCGTGCCGCTGTCGACCTGGAGGGCTGCAAAAGGGCAGGACAGCGCGAAGACCGAGCAAATGCAAAAAGACAGCCAGGATGCGGATTCCCCATTTAAGAAAATGGCGCAGAAGTATGGGGTATCGGAAGCACAGGTATTGTTGCGATGGGGCGTGCAAAACGGATATCCGGTTCTGCCGAAGAGCATGAATTCCGCCCGGTTGAAAGAGAACATTGATCTTTTTTCTTTTTCTATAGATGAAGAGGACATGGCAACCATTGAAAAAATGGATCGTGGAGACGGCGTAGCATGGGCATTCGGCGATCCGACCAGGAACGCGTGAACGGGAACCTCTGCGCTCGTTCGAATGGCCCGGTGCCCTTCCGGCTGGAGTTGTACGAACGAGCGTTCAGGCCAGCTCATCCGGAAAGAGCGGCACTGGAAAGCAAGCTAACTACTCCTCCGTCTGGTTGGTTCCACTACTCCCTACCCCCTTCACAAACCGCAGCTTCGCCCCCTCGCACGTTATGCTCAGCGTTTCCCCTTTCACGGAAAAGGTTTGGGCTTGGGGCAAAATGCCGAAGTACTGGCTCTCCAGCATAGCGTTTTCGGGGCACATCATTTTGGTGGCGCCCACCGGGCCGATCTTGAGGTTGCCTCCGTCCAGCCCGTAATCGGCAAAATAGCGGTTGCAAACGCCCTTGCCGCTGAGCTTGCCGTCTTCGAACACGATATCAATTGTCATGCCTTCCGGAATTTCCCCGTTCATGTAAACGAGTTCCCAGGTGGTGCCTTCTATCGGCCCGCCGGCGGGAGGCTGGCAGGATAGGAGGGTGAACAGCAGTGCGACGAATGAAAAGAAGGTTGTCCGTTTCATGGCATCGTGGTTTGGAAAGATTCGGGTTAAGCTGCGAGGCCCGGCTTGCACAGCTTTGCTGCAGCCGGGCCCCGCCATTCTTATTTGATGCGCACCACCCTTCTATTCATCAGGACAAGCCCGAAGGTGGCGCGTCCGGTTAGCGTAACAACAATACATCGCCTTTGAACACCTCCGTCACCCCGTCCACGAATTCGATCTCGGCCAGGTAGACGAATACGCCGCCGTTCATCAGCTCCCCGCGGTGGGTGCCGTCCCATCCGTAATCCGGGTCGTTGGGCTTGAAGTTGGACAGCTCGATCATCGGTTCGCCCCAGCGGTTGTAGACGCGGAAGGTCTTTACGTTCACGGCAGCGTCGCCGGCAAAGATGAAGAAGATGTCGTTCCTGCCGTCGCCGTTGGGGGAGAAGACGTTGGGGATGTACACCTCCCGCCTTCTGTCCACCAGTACGATGACCCGGTCTTTGGCTTCGCAACCATTAGCGTCGACAACGGTGACGCCGAAGGCCATCGATTCCAATGGCTTCACGAAAGGATCGCGGCAATTGTCGCAATTATAGATGTCAATGGGAGAGTCCCAGTAATAATATTCCACCGGATAGGTCGTTTCCGCAACGAGCCGTACGCTGTCGCCCAGCTTGATCGCATCCTCGTCTTCTTCCAGGTTCACGAGCAGGTCCACGAGCAGTTGCTCCGGCTGATTGACGCGTTCTTCTTCTTCCCACATGCAGCCGTTGGCGTCCTGCACCTGCACCATGTGGTCGCCGATGTCCAGGCCGGTGAACTGCGACACGCTGCTGAGCGGGTTTTCGTCGATGCCGTACAGGTACGGGCCCACCCCGCCGTTGACCTCATCGACCCGGATGACGCCCAGCTCGTCGCCAAAGCAGGGCGGGTCGGTCACCGCCAGGCGGGCCTCCAGGGGCGGCGGGGCCGCCAGGTCCGCACGGGCGGAATCGGGGCACAGGTTCTGGTCCGTGATCGTCAGCCCGTAAGAGCCGGCGCCCAGGCCGTCGATGTCTTCGCTCCGGTCGCCCGTACTCCAGATGTAACTATAGGGCGGCGTTCCGCCGCGGACGGTAGCGTCCAACCAGCCGTCCGCCTCGTCGTGGCAGCTGGTATTGTAATTGTTGTAGTCCGACATATCCATGGATATGTCGATGGCCGGCGGTTGGCTGACGACGACCGTAAAGCTGGCTTCCACCTCGAAAGGCGAGCTGTCTACCACGTCGATGCGGTAATTGCCGGCCGGCAGGCCGTCGATGATGGTATATAGGTTGTTGCCGTCCAGCGTGCCTGAACCGCTGCCGCCGGCGCCGTTGAGGGCCTGCCAGGTGTACTGGTAGGGCGGCGTGCCGGTCGTCATCCGGAAGCTGAAATCACCGTCGGAAAGGCCGAAACAACTCACGTTGGTGATGACGCGGTCGTACACCAGCTCACAGGGGTAGACGTACAGGTTGAGGGTCACTACGCTGTCGCAGCCGTCCTTGGAGATTAGCGTTTGGGTATACACCCCCTCGTCTGTAAAGGAGTTGCCGCCGACCTCGAAGGAACCGTCCGTACAAATGTTCTCGAACAGCTCAACATCGTATACTTCGTTGACCGTCAGGTTGAGATTGACGATGCTGTCGCAACCGGTAACGGCGGAGGTCAGAATATCCTGATAAGTGCCGGTCGTGGCGTACTGGGACGAGCCAACCGGGTAGATTTCGCCATCGCAGATTTGCTCCACCAGGTTCGTCACCGGAATGGGATGCACCGTCAGCTCCAGGTCTACAATACTGTCACACCCGGTGACGACGGAGGACAATACATCCCGGTAGGTGCCGGAAGTGGTATATACGGAATTGCCGACCGGGTAAGATTCTCCGTCACAGATCTCTTCCACCAGGGCCGTCATGGGGATGGGGTGGACGGTCAGGTCGAGGTCGACGATGCTATCACAACCAGTAACTACGGAGGACAACACATCCCGGTAGGTGCCGGAAGTGGTATATACGGAATTGCCGACCGGGTAAGACTCTCCGTCGCAAATCTCTTCTACCAGGGCCGTCATGGGGATGGGGTGTACCGTCAGGTCGAGATTGACGATACTGTCGCAGCCGGTTACCACCGAAGCGAGAACATCCTGGTAGGTGCCGGAAGTGGTGTACTGAGACGGGCCGACCGGGTACATTTCGCCGTCGCAAATCTCCTCCACCAGATCGGTTACCGGAATAGGATGCACGGTCAGGTCGAGGGTCACGATGCTGTCGCAGCCGGTAGCCACGGAAGACAAGGTGTCGATGTGGATGCCGGAGGTGGTGTAATCCGACGTGCCGACGGTGTAGGTTTCTCCGTCGCAGATTTCCCGTTCCAGGCCGGTGCGGATCTCGTCGCGTACGGTCAGGTTGAGGTTGACGATGCTGTCGCAGCCGGTGACGACGGAAGACAGGATGTCCTGGTAGACACCGGTATCGTCGTACGTGCTTGGCCCAACAGTCACGTTTTCGCCGAAGCAGACCACCTCGGTGAGGTTGGTCACCGGAATGGGATGCACCGTCAGTTCGAGGTCGACGATGCTGTCGCAGCCGGTGACGACAGAGGACAACACATCCCGGTAGGTGCCGGTAGTGGTATATACGGAACTGCCGACCGGGTAAGATTCCCCATCGCAAATCTCCTCCACCAGGGCCGTCATGGGGATGGGGTGGACGGTCAGGTCGAGGGTCACGATGCTGTCGCAGCCGGTAGCCACCGAGGTAAGGGTATCTACAAAGAGGCCGGTAGTAGTGTAATCAGATGTGCCGACGGTGTAGGTTTCCCCGTCGCAGATTTCCCGTTCCAGGCCGGTGCGGATTTCATCGCGCACGGTCAGGTTGAGCGTGATGATGCTGTCGCATCCGGTGGCCGCCGATACCAGCGTATCCTGATAGGCGCCGGTGGCGTCGTAGGTGGAGAACCCGACGGTGAACTCATCCCCGTAGCAAACGGTTTTCGTCAGCACGGTGGTGATCTCGTCACGCACGGTCAGGTCGAGGTTGACGATGCTGTCGCATCCGGTCACCACCGACGGTATAATATCCTGATAGGCGCCGGTGGTACTGTAGGTGGACGTTCCGACCCCGTAGGTGTCGCCGTAGCAGATCGTTTCCACCAGGTTGGTCTCCTGGATGGGGTGCACGGTCAGGTCGAGGTTGACGGTGCTGTCACAGCCGTTGGAGGCGGTAAGCACATCCTGATAGGTTCCGGACTGGGTATAACCGGAAAGGCCGACCGTGTAGGTCTCCCCGTCGCAGATCGCCTCCACCAGGTTGGTCTCATACACGTCGTTCACCGTCAGGTTGAGGGTGACGATGCTGTCGCAACCGGATACCTGCGAGGTGAGGGTGTCGACAAACGTGCCGGTCATGGTGTATGCTATTCCGCCGACCGACACCGACTCCCCGTCGCAGATCGTTTCCTCGACGGTGATCCGCGGGAAAGGAATGACGGTGAGGTTGAGGTTGACGAAGCTGTCGCAGCCGTCCGTAGAGGTGAACATGTCCGTATACTGGCCGGTCTGGTCGTAAACGCTGGTTCCGACCGTATAGCTTTCGAACTCGCAGATTTCTTCCACCAGGTTGATCTCGTAGAAAGCGGTGATCGCCAGGTCGAGGGTCACAATACTGTCGCAGCCGGTGACGACGGAGCTCAGGGTATCTACGAAGACGCCGGCTTCGGTGTAGGGGTTTCCTCCCATGAAATAGGAGGAGCCGGTGCAGATGCTCACGTCCAGGAAGCGGCTGAGTTCCGGGTGTACGGTCAGGTCGAGGTGTACGATGCTGTCGCAGCCGTTGGCGGCCGTCAGGACATCCATGTACGAGCCGGTCGTGGTGTAGTTGGCGGTGCCCACCGGATAGGTTTGGTACTGGCAGATTTCTTCCACCAGGAAGGTTTCGGGTACGTCCTTGACCGTGAGGTCGAGGTAGACGATGCTGTCGCAGCCATTGGCGGCCAGCAGGGTATCGATGAAGTTGCCGGAAACGGTATAATCGGAAGAGCCCACAGAGTATGTTTCGCCGTCGCAGATATCTTCCACCAGGCTGGTCTCCGGCACGTTCAGCACGGTGAGGCTGAGGGTGACGATGCTGTCGCAGCCGTTGGCGGCTGTGAGGGTATCCGTGAAGTTGCCGGAAACGGTATAATCGGAAGGCCCTACGGAGTACACTTCGCCGTCGCAGATGTTTTCCGTCAGCGCGGTACGCGGCACGTTGCGCACTTCCAGGTCGAGGTTGACGATACTGTCGCAGCCCGTTTCCACGGAGGTGAGCAGGTCCTGGTAGGTCCCGGTAGCGGCATACACGTTGGAACCAACCGCGACGCTTTCGCCGTCACAGATCGACTCGTTCAGGTTGGTGATGCGGGTGGGGACGACGGTCAGGTCGAGGTAGAACACGCTGTCGCAACCCGAAGCGGTAACGAAGTCGGTATCGTAGAAGCCAGTGGTCGAATAGGGGGTGCCGTCCACCAGGTAGCTTTCGCCCTCGCAGATGGAAGTCACCAGCGTATCCCGGATGACATCCCGGATGATCAGGGTGAGGTTGACCACGCTGTCGCAGCCGATGACGTTGGCCAGGGTATCGGTATAGGTTCCGGAGTCGGTGTAGGTTGAATTTCCTACGGTATAGGACTGGCCGGTGCAGATGCGGCGGGTGATATCGTTGATGATAGGCCCGACGACTTCGAGGTTGAGGAATACGGTGCTGTCACAGCCGTTGGCGGCCGGGAGCACGTCGGTATAGGTGCCGGCCTGATCGTAGCTGGAACTGCCGACCTGGTAGGCATCGCCGAAGCAGATGACTTCATCGAGGGTGGTTTCGGAGTGGTCCAGTATCTCCAGGTTGAGCACCACGGTGCTGTCGCATCCGTCGGCGGCGGTGAGCACCACTTCGTGCGTGCCTTCCAGGCCGAAGAACAGGCCGCCAATGGAAGTAGAATCCCCGTCGCAGATGGCCCGGTCGAGTTCGGTGATGATGGCGTCTTTGACGGTCAGGTTGAGGAAGACGGTGCTGTCGCAGCCCTGGGCAGACTGGAGCAGGACCTCATAGCTGCCGGTTTGCGAAAAGACAGAATCGCCGACGGTGTAGGATGCGGCGAAGCAGATGTCCGTATCAATAGTCGTTTCCACATCGGGGTGTACAGTCAGGGTCAGGTTCACCGTGCTGTCGCAGCCATTAGTGGCGGTGAATACCTCGGAGTAGGTGCCCGAGGCGGAATAGGTTGAGGCGCCCAGGGTATAGGATTCCCCTTCGCAGATGGCGGCCTGGATATTGGTGACGATGGGGTTAAGCACGGTCAGGTTGAGGTAGATCGTGCTGTCACAGCCCAGGCCTAGGTACTGTGCGGGCACCACTTTGGTGAAGGATCCGGTGGCGGAGTAGGTACTGTTGCCTACGGTGACCGTCTCTCCGGGGCAGATGATGGTGTCGATGGTCGTTTCCGGGTCATAGACGGTCAGCGAGAGGTTGAATGAACTCTGGCAGCCGCCCGGTTCGATATAGGATTCCGAATAGTTTCCGGTGTTGGTGTAGATAAAATCGCCGATCTCGACGAATTCTCCTTCGCAGATGGTGGTGTCGATGGCGGCGCCGAAGGGGTTGGTCAGCTGGATAAACCCGGCGACGACGCTATCGCAGCCGTATTGGTCGGAGAAGGTCAGGCTGAAGTCGCCGCTTTGGGTGACGGGCATGCCGTTGAGGTAATACGGCCCCAGGGCCTGGCAGTGGTAGACCAGGCCGAGTTGGGTAAAGGTTGGGGAGTGCCGGATTAGGGTGAGGTTGACCAGGCTGTCGCAGCCGTGATAAGACTGGAAAGTATGAGAGTAATACCCGGTCATATTGTAGATGTTACCGCCGAAGTTATAGGCTTCGCCGAGGCAAATGTCCTCCTGGATTTCCGTCGGTGGGATGGGCGGGATAACGGTCAGGTTGACGACCACGGGCTGTTCGCAGCCATCCGGGCGGATGTAGGAGAAGTTGTAGGTGCCGGTGGAGGTAAAGGAAAAGCCCTGGTATGTGAAGGGCAGGTCGGCTTCGCAAAGCGTCTGGTTGACAATTTCCGGCGGCAGCGGGCCGACGGTGATGGTGCGGCAGGCGGAGTTGCCGTCCCCGTAGCAGGGATTAGCCGGCTGGACGCACAGCTGGTAGGTGCCGGTGGGCAGGTTGCTCAGCATCAGGTTCTGGTCATAGCCTACGACGTTGCCGTTCAGGGTCCAGGTATACGAAGCGGCACCGGTAACGCCCGTGACCGTGTATCCGGTCGTGCCGCCGGTGCAGAGGTTGGAGGGGCCGTTGATGACGGGCGTGCCGAGCACGTCGGGAGCGGTGGCGGATCCGGCGATCACGTCGATGACGAACTCACATTCATCGCCGCCGTTCCCGTCGATGACGAAGAAGTAGGTATTGCCCGGGGTCAGCCCGGTGGCGGTGAGGGTCGTGGAGTTGAAGCCGGGGTCGCAGTTGGACACCGAGGTCCAGGTGGCGCAGTCCACCGTCCGGTAGATTTCGGCCTGGAGGCCGCTGCCGGTCAGGCATCTGATGGTATTGATGGTGAACGTAATGCTGGGCGACCCGGCGATGAAGCCTATCCATTGTATGCTATGGAACTGGGGCGCGCAGAAGGTTGACGGGGCTTCCCAGAGGGGTTGGTTGACGTTCTGTCCGATGTAGCCGTCGATATCACACAGGACGCAGGCTTCGGAGCAGAAAGAGGCCAGCGGGGCCATGTTGCCCGGGCAAGAGCCGGGAGGCTGTTGGGCCAGAGCAAAATTTGCAGCCAACAGAAAAAGTAGAAGTGGTAAGCTTTTCTTCATACTCGAATTTATTGCACAATCACGAATAGGGTTAACGCTAACAGTTTAGAGCTTGACGGTTCAGGCAGCTCTTTTTTATCCTTTTTATCGTTTTGGCAATTGAGGGTAATTTTTCTTCTTCGAAATCAAAGAGCAGCATCGTTATTGGGAGCTGGCGTAAGCACGCTTTTGGGAAAATAATGAGTTTGGATGATCAGCAGAGGGCCAACAGTGTTTTCTCATAATTGTAAATCAACCACTAAGGGTAAATGCCTTATATCTTTCAAAAAAAGAGTTCGATTTGCAAATATACCAAATAGTCAAAGCTCTAAGAAATTATTTTTCCAGTCCGGATAATATGAAAATATTTCATTTTGCCGCCGGAAAGGGCCGTTCTTTTTGAAAAATAGTCAATTTTTCCAGGTTTTTTATAACAAAAGAAATTTCCTGCTCTTTACCAAATAATATTCCAAATTTTGTCCTTCCGGGGGCGGAGCTGCGATTTGAAAATAATGTCAGCAAAATTGCAAAATCTCTCACGGAAAATGGCAATACAGAGGAAAAAAGGCGCTCTTTATGGACAAATATGGCAAAGCCAGGTAACCGGCTACTGCAAAAAGTGGGGGCTGCACCTTGAGTTTTTCAGGAATAAATTTGAAATTTAACAATTGATAACTCTTTTGCAGACATGGAGCAGTGCGCTTCGGGCTTGTAGTTAAAAGACTGTTAAACTGCTCCCTGGCATGCGGGGAATGCCTAATTTTGTTGTATTCAATAAGTGAGATTGGTGGTAATATTTAGCGAAAATCAGGACCTAGCGAATGAATAAGAAGGCAATTTGGGCCATTATCGGGTTGATGAGCGCTGCGGTGATCGGCGTGGTGGTATTGCAGATGGACCTTATCAGCACCGCTGTGCACGTCAATGAGGAGCGTTTCGAAAAAAACGTCTACGCTGCCCTGAACGCGGTGGTGCGGCGGCTGGAAGCCGAGGAAAACCGGGAGGTTTTTAACCACTCGATCAACGGCTTTATGACCACTTATTACCAGGAGGTGCAACACAGCGGCGACGTGCCGGCCGCCCCGCCCGGGGAATGGCCGCTCAATGAAGGCCCGGACGGGCTCAACCCCAAAATTAACCACAGCGCGCTGCTCGACGACCTGATGGCCGAATTCGCCAACCCCTGCACGTGCTCTCAGTGCATGGCCCGGAAAGACAATACCTACCGCACGCTCATGGTGTACTTCCAGCAGAACACCCAGGAGTTCCCGCTGGAACAACGCATTAAGCTGGATCATCTCAATGGCGCCGTCAGGCAGGAACTGGCCAACCGAGGCATTGATACGGAGTTCAACTATGGCGTTTTTTCCCGCGATAAAAAGAGCTTCATCATCGTCGACGGCCACTATGTAGTCGAAGACGCCCAGCCTAAAGAAATCCTGCCGGGCTACCGCAATATCTACAATTCTCCCTACAAGGTCGATCTTTTCCCCGAAGATATGCCTTCGCCCGGCCTGCTCATGATCCATTTCCCCGGGCGCACCAGCTTCGTCTGGCGCTCCTTGTGGATGAACTTCCTGGGGTCCATCATCTTCACTACCCTGATCTTGTTCTGCTTTGCCTACACCATCCACGTGATCTTCCGCCAGAAAAAGGTTTCCGAGATGAAGACCGACTTCATCAACAACATGACCCACGAGTTCAAAACGCCTATCGCCACCATCTCCCTGGCGGCCGATTCCATCACCAGCCCCATCATCGCCGGCAACCCCGATAAGGTCAGCCGCTTCGCCAACATAATAAAACAGGAAAATAAACGTATGAATAGTCAGGTGGAGAAAGTCCTGCAGATGGCCCTGATCGATAAGCGCGATTTCTCCCTGAAGCTGACCGACGCCAACCTGCACGACATCATCAACTACGCCGTGGAAAATATCAGCCTGCAGGTAGAAAAAAGGGAAGGCACCGTCAACGCCCGGCTGGAAGCTTCCAACCCGATCATCGAAGGCGATGTGACGCATATTTCAAATATTATTAATAACTTACTGGACAACGCCAATAAGTATTCGCCCGAAAAACCGGAGATCGAAGTGCATACCCGTAACGTGCCCAACGGCATAGAGGTGGCGATCACCGACCGGGGCATCGGCATGAACAAAGAACAACGCAAGCACATCTTCGATAAGTTCTACCGGGTGCATACCGGCAACCTCCACGACGTCAAGGGCTTCGGCCTGGGGCTGAGCTATGTCAAAGCAATCATGACGGCCCACAAGGGCGCCATTGATGTGAAAAGCGAGCTGGGCAAGGGCAGCAGTTTCATCCTGTCCTTCCCGTTTAAACAATAGTTTTGAGCTTTGCCGCCCGGGCGTTGCTCCGGGAATGATGCGATGGCTTTATCATTCTCTAACTCCGGAAAAGAAAACAATGGATTATGACAAATAACAGAATCCTCCTGGTTGAAGATGATCAGAACTTCGGCGACGTGCTTCGGTCCTATCTGGAAATGCATGAATATGAAGTAACCCTGGCCACCGACGGCGCCCAGGGCCTGGAAAGCTATAAACAGGGTGAATTCGACTTGTGTATTTTTGACGTGATGATGCCCAAAAAAGATGGTTTCACACTGGCCAGGGAAATCCGGGAACAAGACCAGGAAATGCCCATCATCTTCCTGACCGCCAAAACGATGAAGAACGACGTCCTCGAAGGCTTCAAGATCGGGGCCGACGATTACATCACCAAGCCTTTCAACTCTGAAGAACTGCTCTACCGCATCCAGGCTATCCTGAAGCGCAGCCAGGCCAAGGCCGACCCGCGGGAAGAAATCAAAGAATTCAGCATCGGCAAGTACCATTTCAACTACCCCCTGCGCATACTGACCTACAACCCCGGCGAGGACGACGAGGAAGAAAACAAACTGTCGCCCAAAGAGGCCCAGCTCCTGCGCATGTTCGCCATTTATATGAACGATATCCTGCCCCGCTCCGAAGCCCTCAACAAGATCTGGGGCGAAGACAACTACTTCACCGCCCGCAGCATGGACGTATTCGTCACCAAACTCCGCAAATACCTGAAGAGAGACGAGAACATCGAGATCGTCAATATCCACGGCAACGGCTTCCAGCTGCTGGTCAAGGCGGAGGAGGAGGCGTAGGGGGTATGGTTATATTGTCATATTGCCATATTGCCATATTGTTATATTGTTGAGCCAGGGGCATGCCGGTGAGGAAGGTTGGATTGCCGGGCGCGATTCCTTTTTGTACCCCTTGCTCGGTTTTAGGCCCGTCTGGCCAGCCGGGCAAGCATCGCACACACAAGGACTCCAGCGGTGTCCGCATATCCCCGAATCGAGTTCGGGGCAGGCGTATACCACCCGTTCCTGCCTGCCCAACCCTGGCCAAAAGCCAAGAAAAACGCCTCCGGCCTTGCGCAGTTTAAAATTTTTTCAATATTTTTGTAGTCAGGGGCAAATATATTTGGTATAAAAAGATCAAATATTTATATTTGTCCTACGGTAATATTCTGAAGGTTTTTCTCTTTGCGAAGAGAATACATATAAGAATAGTTTTTGGGATTATGATTCCGGCTGGGTAGGTCTTCTACCTGGCCTTTTTTTTTCTCCAAAGGAAAGAGGCATCCGGAGGTGCCGGCGCGGCCTCTTTCGTTTGGGGCATCCTGGCAGGTACGCTTGGGCTTGGTTCTTGAACTTGACTCTTGCATTTGTATTTTAAAAAATGCCAGGTATCCTGTTCACCCTTTGGAAAAGTCTGAAATGATCCTGTATTATTCCACAGGGTAAATCTTGCTAATCCTGTCATCCTGTCCCTGTCTTGACGAACCGCCGCACGGCCTGCCACTCCTTTGTCTGCAGGCGCAGGAAGTACACGCCCGGGGGCCAGGCGGAGACGTCTACCTGGTGTTGCTGTAGCTGGGGCGAAAGTTTGAGCTGCTCCCGATATTGCAGCCGGCCGGCGGCGCTGTGGACGGTGAGGGTGGCTTGTTTGGCCTGAAAGCTGCTGAACTGGATGTGGAGGGTGTGGGCGGCGGGGTTGGGGAAGAGGGAAATGGATGCCGGCCCTGTGCCATCAGCAGTGCCATTGATGGCGCCACAATTGGCGGTAAAATCGCCGCCTACCCATTTGGCTATGCCATTTACCAGCGTGCTGTCTATGTAACGAAACCCTCCGGCTACGAAAAGGGTGTCATTTAGGGATTCGATAGCTAATACGCGGCCGAGGTTGAAATCGCTGCCAAAGCCACACCACTGTTGCCCATCCCATCGGGCAAAATTCTGTGCCGGGACATTATCCCCTACCCAGTCGAATATGCCTCCCACATAAAGCGCCCCGTTGTGTAGAGCCATGGCGTGAATATCGGCATTTTCGCCAAGGGCGCCGCTGCCCACCTCCTCCCAGCCGAAGGGACCCAGCTTCATGATCTTATTGCCGGCATTGCCGGCCGATTTTTATCCTCCCTGCAAAGAATCCCAGCGTTCGCCGTTCCAGCGAGCAATGCCATAAATGGTGCCGCTGCCGGATGGCACATCCTGAAGATCGGCATATACTTCATCCCGGAAACGAGCTATGCCACGAATGGGCGGGCAAATGACCGTGCAGTTCCCTGCTGAATTGCCCTCGCCGAGCGCTACATATTTATTCCCATTCCAGGCGGTTATCTCATAAACGATAACAGTGTCTTCCTCCGAATTAAACGCATACTTGAAATTACCTCCGATGTATAACCTGTTGTCAACAGAATCGGCAAACATCGTAAATGCAGGGTATTCCATACCATGCCGAGAGGTCAGTTCTGGGCTATTCCGCAAATAGGCAGCATAAAGAGTAAGAGCAGGAAATAATATTTTATTTTTTTCATTACTGCAGATTTATACAATACTTCTCTTCCATGCAGAGGAGCACGAAAGAGAAGTACATGCCAGATGAAATAGCTAATGCTTAAGAATTTTAAACTCTCGAGAAAGTACGGACCTTCAAAGCGAAGGAAATACACCCCGGCCGCACACTGCTGGACATTTGCCGGGGCGTGTAAAAGTGTAAGTGTGTAAAGGTGTAAAAGAACGCGGGTTCCCAGCCATTTACACGTTTATACTTTTACACATTTACACAAGTGGGACCAAAATGTCCAGTAGTATGCCCTACTGCGTAGATGTTGCCGCCGCCGTCCGCCGCCAGGGCGGTGACTTCTTCCAGGGCAACGGAATCTGCAGCGCCAGGCTGGAAGACGGGGTGCCGGAAGCGCTGTTCAGGAGGATGTGCTGCCTACCGCCCATACGAGCGCTTTCTGCACTGCTCCCGCCAGTGCGCTCGCCGCTTCCTGCGGCAGCAAAGCCGCCTATGTCGTACAGGTGAAGCCGTCGACGATATTATAGCGCGTAATTGGGGGGTGAAATAAAATACTTTCATGGCGTTAGGATTATGGTGGAAAATAGGGTTTCGCGTTGTGCCCTGCCGGCAGTGCCGCAGGCTTTGGCGTGAGCTCGGCGCTCGGCTGAGTTCGCGCCGAAGTCCGAACGGTTGAAAATTCGCAGGGCCGCGCTGGCCCGCTAACTGGCGTATCCGTGTAACTATTCAGCAAAGCTGAAGATTTAAAAAATAACTGAGGGGCGGGCATAATGGCTTTTAATCATCATTTCCACTCCCGGCTCCGCCAACGGAGATATTTTGCCCTGCGATGGCAGGGATTGCGTAAAGATTTCCCCCGCTGGCGGGGGTTAGGGGGTGGATTAAAGCCCAAAATTGGTATTACGCTCACCCCTATGTTGCAAAATAACTATTATTTTTAAGGATGCTTCCAGAACAACTACAACAAGCGATCAAGAAATTGCCAGAGGAAAGCCAACTGGTGATACAGGCTATTGTAGTATTCTATGAATCGCAGGTTCAGAACTGAAAGCCCGAATCAAAGAATTAGAAGATCAAATCTCAAAGAACAGCAGAAACAGCAGTAAGCCCCTTCTACAGATGAATATGACAAACCCTCTCCCAAGAGCCAGCGGGAAAACCTACTAAAGCAGGAGGGCAAAAGGCATGAAGGGAATAACCTAAAAATGGTGGATCTCCGGATAAAGAAGAAGTGCATAAAGTAGAGGTTTGTGCCTGCTGCCAGAAAACCTTCGATAAAAAAGCCGATGATATTGAACGCAGGCAGGTATATGACTTGCCGCCCTTAAATTAATAATAACAGAACACCGGTAGAAGTGAAGCGTTGTTCGTAATGTCAATAAAGCTGATTATCCAGTAGGTGTTAGCCATTATGTGCAGTATGACCAATATAAAGAGCCTCTTGGTGTACATGCAAGACTACCAGCTGCTGCCTTATGAGCGCGCCAAAGAATTTGTCAAAGACGTATTTGGGCACGCCATAAGTACCGGCACCTATATAATATACGCCAGTGTGCTTTGACAAGCTGGCTGGTTTTGAGGAGCGGCTCAAAGCCTTGCTAACAGCCGCCGTGGTTGCTGGCTTTGATGAAACCGGCATTCGTATAGTAGCCCAGCGCCTTTGGCTGCATAGCTGCTCTACTGCCCAGCATGTTTATTACCATACATGCCAAGCGAGGGCAAGAGGCTATGAACGATATCGGCATTTTGCCCAAGTTTAGAGGCGTGGCTGTCCATGATTTTGAAAAGCTACCTGGCTATTGCTGTGAACATGGCGTCAATGCACACCTGCTCAGAGATCTAATCTTATCAAAGAACGTTTCAAGCAGCAATGGGCTGATGGCATGTATGCTCTAAAAATGAAGGCGTAAAGAAAGAGCCATTGCTAAAGGCAAGGCTGCTCTATCCCAGGCAACTTTAAGCCGCTATCGAAAGCTCTATGGCGCTATCGTACAAAAGGGCCAAAGCCAACCTTATAACCCCTCCGTCAAAAAGTACGATAAAAACAAAGCCCCGAAACCTCATAGAACGAATTAGAGATTACGCCGATGATATTTTGAGGTTCTTCTACGATTTTAAAGTGCCATTTGACAACAACTTCTCCGAGAGGGACATTCGAATGATGAAAGTCAAACAAAAAATCTCGGGGTGCTTCAGAAGTTGGGATGGCGCTAAATTCTTCGCAAGAACCCGCAGCTTCATCGTCACGGCTCGTAAACAAAATGTCAATGTTTTCAAAGCATTGAGGAATTTGTTTATGGATAATTCTATTACTTTTCAATTAACCAGCACTCTGCCGTGCTGAATAGTTACGTATCCGTTTTAACCGCAGGGAACGCAGAGGGCCGCGGAGAAGAGTATTGCAGCTCCGCTGCGCAAGCAGCATGTTATCATGCGCAGAGCCTCCGGATAGGCACCTGACCTCAACGGCACAGCACCTCATATGTTTGTAAAACCGCAGGGAGCGCAGAGAAGCGTATCGTAGCTTGCCATGCGGTCTTTCCTCTGCGGCCCTCCGCGGACCCTGCGGTTAAAAAACACAGGAGGCGCGGAGCGCCGCAAGGAAAGGCAGCGTACCTCAGCGGTTAAAACAGTACTGCTCCGGGGCCTTGTCCCTGGCAGGCTTGGCCCTTGGTGGTTACAAGCGCCAGGGTTTTGCCGCGTTTATGGTAAGTGTTTGTTTGGTTTGTGCGCGTTTGGGAAAGGGTATAAAAACGATGGCTGTAAGATACGTTTATCTTGCAACAATGTCAATGGCAGTGAAGAGAAAAGCATGGGTTGTAATGGATGGGGTAACTATTTGCCCCTTCCCTTCAAATCCCTACTTTTGCACAAAAAAGTGTACAAAACCCTCCTCAAGCCATTCTTCTTCCTCTTCCCGCCCGAGCGGGCGCACCACCTCACGCTCTTTTTGCTCAGGCTGATGCTGTCCATTCCGGGCCTCGGCCATCTGTTCCGAGCCATCTACCGCTATGAGCATCCCAGCCTGCGCCGTGAGCTGTTTGGCCTCACCTTTGAAAACCCCGTCGGCCTGGCCGCCGGCTTCGACAAGGACGGGCGGCACTTCCGCGCCATGGCCGCCCTGGGCTTCGGTTTCATCGAGGTAGGCACCGTCACGCCCGAAGGGCAGGAAGGAAACCCCCGGCCCCGCCTCTTCCGCCTGCCGCAGGACGAGGCGCTCATCAACCGTATGGGCTTCAACAACGAAGGGGTGGACGCCCTCGTGGAACGCCTGAGAAAAGGTAAACCCCAGGGCCTCATCGTCGGCGGCAACATCGGCAAGAACAAGGCAACGCCCAACGAAGAGGCCGAACAGGACTACGCCTGCTGCTTCGAGGCGCTCTACCCCTACGTCGATTACTTTGCCGTCAATGTCAGCTCGCCCAATACGCCCGGCCTGCGCGGCCTGCAGGACAAGGAACCACTGTCTAAACTGCTCAGCCTGCTGCAATCCCTCAACCATCAAACGCCTGCGCCCCGCCCCATACTGCTCAAGATCGCTCCCGACCTCACCGACGGCCAGCTCGACGACATCATCGGGATCGTTAGAGATACCGGCATTGACGGTGTCATCGCCACCAATACCACCATCAGCCGGGAGGGCCTGGCCACGCCTGCCGCCGAAGTGGAGCGCATCGGCGCCGGCGGGCTGAGCGGGCAGCCCGTCAAAGCGCGGTCGACCGAGGTCATCCGTTATTTAAAAAAGAATTCCAACAACCAGCTTGCCATCATCGGCGTCGGCGGCATCGCCGGGCCGGAAGATGCGCTCGAAAAAATCCGCGCCGGCGCCTCCCTGGTGCAGGTATATTCCGGCCTGGTCTACGAAGGGCCGGGGCTGGTGAAGCGCATCAACAAAGCGCTGGCCGGAGTAGAGTGAGCAGGACGCGATGGTCAGGAATCCCGAATAACGGGGCAGTTATTATCCTGCCGGCACATATACTCCATCCGGAAAGTGTCCCGCAATCTGAAAAACAATCCCTCGTATTAAAAAAAAACGCTATGGCATCCTTTTTGCCTCTGTACAGGGCATAAGGCAAATCCATGGCGATTACTAATGCTTCGATTTTGAAATATGTACTTCCGCGCCTCGGCCGCCGCCAAAGGCTATGGCCGACGGAGGCTGCGCGAAATTTCGGCCTGCGGGGGGAATAATTTGAAATTAAAGCACCAGCCCGCCTTATCAAGTAGATGTAATTTTTTCTGCTAATCGCGTACAACCAAAAAACATGATTCATGAGAAGACCTCTTCCGTATGGAAGGATATTCGGTTCTGGCTCGTCCTGGCCTCTTTTTTGCTGCTCCTCTGGATAGCGGTAAGGAGTTTTCCGGTGTGAGGGAAATACATGGAAATACATGGAAACACATGGAAATACATGGAAACACATGGAAACACATGGAAATACATGGAAATACATGGAAATACATGGAAATACATGGAAATGTTTTCGTACTGAACAAAGCGGATGGTTTTCGCCTTCCAGAAAGAAAACCATCCTTCTATGTTATCCGGATTATTCGACAATGCAGCCGAGTGGCTGAAGCTTTTGATGCTATTTGGAGGCGCGGCGGTTGCCGGCTTTCTGGTTGCCTGGACGGCGTTCAAGCTGTTCCGCTGGTATGGCCGGAAGCGCGACATCCTGGTGCTTCGGTCCGTCAACGACAACCTTCGGGCGCCCGTGCTCTGGCTGGCCCCCATCCTGTTCGCCCTGGCGGCCCCCTTTGCTTTCGGCATCCCGCCCGGGAAGGTGGAGGGCATCACCTTATTGCTGGAAATACTGATGTACATCGCCGCCGGCGCCCTGACGGTGCAGGTGGCGGACGTGGTGAGCGACCTGGTGCGCGACCGCTACCGGATCGACGTGCAGGACAACCTGGAGGAGCGCAAGATCATCACCCAGTTCCAGTATATCAAACGGGTGATGATCTTTGTGGTCATCATCGTCGTCATCGCGTTCATCCTCCTGCAGTTTGACCGGGTGCGGGAGCTGGGCGCCGGGCTGCTGACCTCGGCCGGGGTGGCCGGCATCATCATCGGCCTGGCGGCGCAGAAGTCGATCGCCAACCTGCTGGCGGGCTTCCAGCTGGCTTTCACCCAGCCCATCCGCATCGACGATGTGGTGATCGTGGAAGGGGAGTGGGGTAAGATCGAAGAGATCACCCTCACTTACGTCGTCGTCCGCATCTGGGACGAACGCCGGCTGGTGGTGCCCCTCAACTATTTCAACGAAAAGCCTTTCCAGAACTGGACCCGGACCTCCGCCCAGCTCCTGGGTTACGTCTACCTCTACACCGACTACCGCCTGCCGCTGAAAGCAATTCGCGAATTCTACTTTGACGCTGTCGAACAGCACGAAAAGTGGGACGGCCGCGTGAAAAACATCCAGGTGACCAACTCGGACCGCCATGCCATGGAGGTGCGTTTCCTCATGAGCGCCCGCAACGCCTCCGACGCCTGGGACCTGCGCTGCGACCTGCGCGAGCAGCTCATCTCCTTCATCCAGGAAAACTACCCGGAATGCCTGCCGCGCACGCGGGTGGAAATGCCGGAAAAGGAATTGAAGCAGGTGCTGGGGAATGGGAAGTAGAACGGAGGGGGGATGGATGAGTTCATAGTTGAGGGCGCTCCGGAAAGTCCCCCAAAGGAGTGGATGTCCGCCTTCGCCAGGCTTCGGCGGAACGATGGAACGAAGGAATGACAGAACGAATGAAAACAACCATGTGCTTATTAATGAATATCAATTTAAAATACATCTTCGCTTTATTCATTCCTTCATTTTTACCCGGCCGAGGAACGAGGACGGGCCTCCAGTCATTCATTCCTTTCCGGGGTTTCCGGAGTGCCCTCACCGGTAAAACCATGAACTACCTTGCCACCACCAGCTTCTCCACGGTTACGTCCCTGCCCTGATGCAACTCCAGCAGGTACAGGCCGGGTGCCCAGTTTTCGGCGCTGAATTCGTGGTCGCCCATATCGAGCTGCCCGGTTTCCAGAATCAGCTTGCCTTCGGGATTCCGGATGGCCAGGCGGCTGAGGCCTTCTTCCAGCCGCAGGTAGAACGGGCCGGAGGCGGGGTTGGGGAAATATTTCGCCCGGAGCGGCGGCAGGGCGGGTTTGAGAGGGCGCGCCGGAGCGGCTTCGGGTTCTTCGCATTCCGGTAATGAGCAGCCCGATACGCGAACGCCGTCTATGTAATAAGCACAATCGCAGGAGCGGCAGCTGCGCATGTGGATTTCCTGGCCTCCATCTTTTTCAGCCTCCAGTGGGCTGCCCCAGCAGGCAGTAGCAGAGGTCAGGGCGTTGAGGTTGCGGGTGGGCAGGTTCCGGATTTGCTCGCTGGTAATGTAGCAGTTGGAATAGCAGGTTTCCTGTTCCACCAGGGGCACTTTGTACTCGGTTACCACTATTGTTTCCAGGACGATGCCCTCGAAGGACATCTCCATATCCATGCGGTTGGCCTTCCCTGCCAGGGCTTTGACATCCGTTATCCGCTTTTTGGCAAAACCCAAATAACTGGCCTCAAGCTCATAAGTACCGGGTTCGATTGGAGAAAAGGCGTAATTGCCTTCGAAGTCCGTTTCCGTGCCGGCGATCAGCACGCCTTGTTTATACAGCGCCACAGCGGCAAAGATGACGGGTTCGCCGGTTATGGCGTCAGTGGCCTTTCCGGAGAGGGTGGTTTGGGCATAGGCCAGGGTGCTGCACAGGCTGGCGGCAAGGAGCAGTAGTATCGTTTTCATAGCTTATCATTGATGTGGTTACCGGGAAGCCGGCGCGAAGGCGGCGCCGCCGGGGCGGCAGCCGCTTTGCGTCCAGTAGAAAAGCTTTCATAGCTAATTAAAAAAACACATTTGGAAATTTGGGGCCATAAAGGGCAATAGGTGTTGGTGTCATGAATCTCTTCTGGTTTCAAAAGTAGGGGTTTCTGGGAGAGAAGGGTAACCAACTTTTGAGTTATTGTCAGGTTTTAAATTTCAATATTCATTGAAATACAAACGACTGCGTTGGAAAAATCCTTTATTAATAATCAGGTTTCATTCTGTGCAAAGCAGCCAATGGGCTGTCTAAGGTTGTCGGCCTTCCCAAAACACCTTAACTTGCACAACAGCAAAATGGGCAGCAACAATGACAATAACCGAAAAATTTCCAATCACGCTCAAGGAAAGGCTGCAACTAGGCCCGGAAGAACAGGTGTTCGAAGGCACCCTGGAGGAATTCGGAGCATTGGCGGAAGCCTGCGAGTACCCGGTAGAATACGAGGAGGGGAAAATTATTGCTATGAGTATTGCTTCTGACGTTCACGAAAGGATAGTGGCTAATCTTTCAGGAGTGCTGTTCCTCGTCCTGAGGGGCCATAAGGAATTTATTCGTTACGGCAGCAACCGCCACATTTACCTGCCGGAGTTTCAATGTGCCTGCGCCCCCGATGCTTCTGTGGTGAAAGGCGAACCGGAGGCTTTCGAATACGCTTCGGGCAAAACGGCTAACCTGAATCCCTGGTTGCTGGTGGAAGTGCTATCAGAAAGCACCCGCGATAAGGATTTGGGCAGGAAGTTGCCGCGGTATAAGAAGATTAAGCCTTTACAATATATTCTCTTCATCGAACAGGACGTACCATTGGTCACTGTACACCACCGGATGGAAGACCCCGGCCGCTGGGCAAGCATCGATTACAACCGCCTGGAGCAGTCTTTTGACCTCGCCGGGCAAACCGTTTCTCTCGCCGATATTTACAACAATATCCAGTTTGTGTCGGCCGGGTAGTGATACAGGCAATTATTGCCTCTGAAAAGGCTCGTTCGCGCCCCGGTTCCTGGAAAGTTGGTGATCTACTTTTCCGGCCACGGCGAGACGGAGGACAACGTCGGCTACTGGACGCCGGCCAACGCCCACCCCGGCCAGGAATGGGGCTATGTTTCCACCGACGACATCCGCCGCCGCCTCGACGCGATCGACAGCTTCCACACCTTCGTCATCGTCGACGCCTGCTTCTCCGGCGCCCTGTTCGCCACCTATAAATCCGCCACTCCCGGCTACGAAAACAAGCGCTCCCGCTGGGGCCTGGCCGCCAGCCACAGCCGCGAGCGGGCGCTGGACGGCACGGCGGGGGACAACAGCCCATTCGCCGCCACCCTGCTGCGCCAGTTGAGGAGCAGCCCCGGCCACCTGCCGGTGCAGGACCTGGCCGCCGCCGTCATCCGCCAGGTAGAACAGGCCACAGAGGGGCGGCAGACGCCGGTGTTCAAGCCGCTGAACGTGAAGGGGGACGACTCGGGGCAGTATGTCTTCCGGCTGCGGGCCAACGAGGCGGCCGACTGGAAGGCCTGCCAGGAAGCGGGCACGGTGGCAGCTTACCGGGCTTTCGTGGCAAAATACCCCGAGGGGATGCATGCCGGGGACGCCCGCGCCACGCTGGCGAAACTGGAGGAGGCAGCCGCCTGGGCAAAGGCCAGAGGGTCAGATACTGTACCTTCCTACAATGCTTACCTGGGCCGCTACCCCGCCGGGCCCCATGCCGACGAAGCTTTCCAGCGCATCCGGCAACTGGAAGACGCCGCGAAACAACCGGCCGTCCCCCCCCCCGTCCGCCTGAACGGCCTGGCCTGGGCCGCCCAAAACCTGGACATCGACGTGCCGGACTCGTGGTGTTATGAGGGCAAAGCGGCGAACTGCCGGAAGTACGGCCGGCTGTATACCCAGGCGGCGGCGAAGAAGGCCTGCGCGGCATTGGGGAGGGGCTGGCGGCTGCCGACGGATGAGGAGTGGAGTGCTTTGCGTGACAAATATGGAGGGATGGAAGGCGCTTATAAAGCTTTGATCGAGGGCGGGAACAGTGGTTTCGCTGCGCTCCTTGGCGGCTACCGCCTCACCGACGGCCGCTTCTACTACCTTGGCGACAACGGCTACTACTGGAGCGCTACGGAGAGCGGCAGCAGCAGAGCGTGGTACTACTACTTCTACCGCAGCGGCGGCGGCGAGTTGAACCGGTACGTCAGCAATAAGGCGGTCGGGTACTCCTGTCGTTGCGTCCAGGGTGCGCCGTCTAACGGCACAGATTGACGCTGGCGAATAGCTTTTCAAAAAAAAATCGCTTAAATTTGTTTGGTTGCCCCTTTTCTCAAAAACAACTATCTTGTAGGAGTGCTTGTTTAGCTAAACAGTTGAAGCGCAATTGCCATTTGATCAAATCACTGAAAATGTCTTCCATCCAAATAAAGTCGAGCATAACAGTTGAGGAATTGGTCCAGGGCGTGGCCCAATTAGAGGGCAAAGAACTGGATGACTTTATTCAGCAAGTCCTTTCCATCAGGGTCAGGCGCAAGGCGGGCCATTTGGAGGAGCGGGAGTCCGAGTTGCTGGAAATGATTAATGAAGGCCTTCCGGCTGAAACTCAGGAGCGGTTTCTGGAATTGGATGAAAAGCGCCGCGCCGAAACCCTCACAGAAGAGGAGCATGCCGAGCTTATCGATATTACTGCCGTCATGGAGGCTAAGAATGTGCAGCGTGTGAAGCATCTGTCCGAATTAGCGTTGCTCAGGAAAGTAGGCTTGCGGGCGCTTATGGAGCAATTGGGAATTCCTTCAACTCATGGCTAACATCCCAGAAAAGATAAAACAACAAGTCCGGCAAAGAGCCGGAGGTTGTTGCGAATACTGCCTGAGCCAGGAGTTTTTTTCTCCGGCTCCTTTTTCAGTAGAACACATCATTCCAGCCAGTAAAGATGGGGATGGCCATGTTGAGAACCTTGCATTAGCTTGTCAAGGGCGTAATGGACATAAATACAACAAGACACATCACCTCGATCCACTTACCCAAACAATAGCTTCTCTTTATCATCCCCGAAAAGATTCCTGGCAAGCTCACTTTGCCTGGAGTGCCGATTTCACTAAAATTTTGGGCCTTACTCCAACTGGCAGGGCGACGATTTCCTGCCTGAAGCTCAACAGGGCAGAAGTCGTGAATTTAAGGCAATTGCTTGTTGTCTTTGGGGAACACCCGCCCAGGAGGTAAAGGACAAAAGGCGGCGGGTGAAAGGGCCATGATAAAAAAACGTATATTACCCCCGAAAAGACAAACCAAACCTCCAACGCCAAACCCCATGCCCACCGACAAAAAAAACAGCGATGCCCGGGGATTTGACCTGCCCGCCGGCGAAGGCCTGCCGGAAGGAGCGGGCAAGTCCTGGTTTTTTGGCATTGGGATCAACGAATACCGGCCGCCCTTCCCCAAACTGCACAATGCCCGCAAAGACATCGAAGACATCCTCGGCCTGCTGCAGGAGCGCTACGAGGTAGACGAACCCCATACCCTGTTTGACGAAGACGCGACCCGGGGCGCCATCCTGGACACGCTTCAACTCCTGGACGAACAAGTGAGGGAAGAAGACAAAGTAATCATCTACTATTCCGGCCACGGCCACCTCGACCGCAAAGAGCGCGGCTACTGGATTCCTGCCGACGCCGAAGAACGGCGCGTGGCCACCTACCTGCACAACGCCACGCTCCGCGAGTTTGTCGCCGGCATCGATGCCCGGCACACCCTGCTGATTTCCGATTCCTGCTTTTCCGGGGCGTTGCTTGCCCGCGATGCCGACTACGCCCAAGCCGCCCTGGAAGAGCTGGAGCGCAGCCGGTCGCGCTGGGTGATCTCCTCCGGGCGGCAGCGGGAGAAGGTCGCCGACGGCGCTCCCGGGAAAAATAGCCCTTTTGCCGCCAGCATCATCAAAGTATTGGGCCGCAACCAGGACGCCCGCCTGAACGCCGGCCTGCTCTTTGACCAGGTGCTCAAGCTCACGCGCTTCAACTATGAGCAGATGGCACAGAGCGCCCCCCTGTTTGGCGCCGGGCACGAAGGCGGCCAGTACGTCTTCCGCCTGCGGGCCAGCGAGGAAACCACCTGGGAAGATGCCGCAAAAGAAAACAGCGTACGTGCCTACAACCGCTACCTGGCCCGCTTCCCGCGCGGGAAACGCGCCGACGAAGCCCTGGCGCGCCTGCAGGCCCTGGAGGACGAACAGGAATGGCAAAGGGCAGAACGCATCGGCCGGATTTATGCCTACCAGCATTACCTGCGCAGCTTCCCGGCGCCCCGGCATGCCGAAACCGCCCGCCAGCGCATTGCGGAACTGGAGGCGGAAAGTACGCCGCCCCCTCGGCAACTGGCGAAACCTCCTGAATCGGAAAATGATTCAATAATATATCCTAAACAAAAGCAGTTCCCTAAAAAACTTCAGATTCCAGAGTTCATCTCTTTGGAGGAACTTTCCGGCCTTATAAACATTTCAGCGACTGATATTATCACGGCGTGTATGAGAAAAGGATTCATTGTCTCTATAAATCAGCGGCTTGACGCAGAGATAATTCATCTGATTGCAGAGGAATTTGGCAAGAATATAGATGTAATTGTATCAAACAACTTTACCGACTCCCGCGACGGCAAGTTGTATCGTACTATAGAACTCAACGGTCAGCGCTGGCTGGCGCAAAACCTGAACTTCGACGTGGGCGAGGGGTGCTGTTTCTACGAGAATGATCCGAAGAACGGCGAAAAGTACGGCCGGCTCTACACCTGGGAGGCGGCGAAGAAAGCCTGCCCGCCCGGACTTCGGCGTGAGCTCAGTCGAACGCTGGCGGCTGCCGACGGATGAGGAGTGGAAGGCATTGGCTATGAAGTTTGGCGGATATTTTGATTGGGAACAATTAGAATATGTAGACTATCCGGAAAAAGCGTATAAGGCTTTATTGGAAGGGGACTCCGATAGCTATCGGAGCCGTTTCTCCGCGCTCCTTGGCGGCTGGCGGAACACCGATGGCAGCTTCAGCTACCTGGGCCACTACGGCCACTACTGGAGCGCTACGGAGAGCGGCGGCGGCAAAGCGTGGCACTACACCTTCTCCCGCAGCGGCGGCGAGCTGAGCCGGTACGACAATAATAAGGGCTTCGGGTTCTCCTGTCGTTGCGTCCAGGACTAGATTATTTTTCAATTTGACTATTTTAACGATTTTGGGAATTTCTCAAAAAAGGAGAAAAGAGGTTTATGTTTGCCATTGCGTCCGGGGGTGAGGGCCTGCCCTTTCTCGTCCAGGGAGGCTACCCGTCTGAGGGCCTCGGCGTGAGTTCGGCCGAACGCTGGACAGCAGAAAGGGGAAAGCCGAGCGGAGTCGAGGCCGAGCGTGTGCAGAAGGCATGGAGTGTCCAACATCAGACGGGTAGCCTCCAGGGATATATGCTTAGCGATGTGACTGACAATAACCCGTAACCAATAACTACGCCCCACAACATTATCCCCTCCCCGTTATCCATTTCCGGCCCGAATGCGTACCTTTGCGCATCTTTTTACAATCCAGACATTCCGGCGGTTGTTGCCGGGAAGCCACAGCTCAGAAACCATGGCATCAAAAAAGATCAGATCCGCACTCATTTCCGTTTACCATAAGGACGGCCTGGCGCCCATCGTCCGCGAATTGCAGAGGCTCGGCGTCAAGATGTACTCCACGGGCGGTACCCAGCGCTTCATCGAAGGGCTGGGCGCCGAAGTGGAAGCGGTGGAGCAACTGACATCCTACCCCTCCATCCTCGACGGCAGGGTGAAGACCCTCCACCCCAAAGTGTTCGGCGGCCTGCTGGCCCGCCGCGAAGCCGGCCACCTGGCCCAACTGGAGCAGTACGACATCCCCGAGATCGACCTGGCCATCGTCGACCTTTATCCTTTTGAAGAAACGCTGGCCAGCACGGACGACGAGGCCGAGATCATCGAAAAGATCGACATCGGGGGGATCGCGCTGATCCGCGGCGCCGCCAAGAACTTCAACGACGTGGCTGTCGTCCCGTCCAAAGCAGAATACGGCCTGCTGCTCCAACTGCTGCAGGAGCAGGACGGGGTGACCAGCCTGGCGGACCGCCGGGAACTGGCGCGCCGGGCCTTCCTGGTCTCTTCTCACTACGATACGGCCATCTTTCACTATTTCAATGGCGACAGGGCAGGGGAGGCCTTCAAACAAAGCATCGCCGAAAGCCAGCCCCTGCGCTACGGGGAGAACCCCCACCAGGAGGGCGTCTTCTACGGCCGGCTGGAGGATATGTTCGAAAAGATCGGCGGAAAGGAACTGTCCTATAACAACCTGGTGGACATCGACGCCGCCGTCGGCCTGATGCGGGAGTTCCGGGATGCCGGCCCCACCTTTGCCATCCTCAAACACACCAATTCCTGCGGCGTGGCCACCCGCCCCACCATCCTGCAGGCCTGGAAGGACGCCCTGGCCGGCGACAACGTTTCGGCCTTCGGAGGCATCCTGATCAGCAACGCAGCTATTGACCTGGCTACAGCGCAGGAAATCGACCAGATATTTTACGAGGTCCTCATCGCGCCGGCTTTCGAAGCCGATGCGCTGGAGTTCCTCTCCAAAAAGAAAAAGCGCATCCTGCTGCGCATCAAGGGCTGGCAGGCCAACCGCCGCAGCTTCAAGAGCCTGCTCAACGGCGTCATCGAGCAGGATGCCGACCTGAAGGCCGAAACCGCCGAGGAGCTAAAGACGGCCACCCGCCGGGCCCCGACGCCGGAAGAAACCGAGGATTTGCTTTTCGCGAATATTTGCGCCAAGCACCTGAAGTCGAACACCATCGTGCTGGCGAAGGGCAGGCAGCTTATCGGCATGGGCTGCGGGCAGACCTCCCGGGTGGACGCCCTGAAACAGGCCATCCTGAAAGCCCGTAGCTTCGGCTTCGCGCTGGACGGCGCCGTGATGGCCTCCGACGCCTTTTTCCCCTTCCCGGACTGCGTGGAGATCGCTCACGAAGCAGGCATCACTGCGGTCATACAGCCGGGAGGCTCCATCAAGGACCAGGAGAGCATCGATTATTGTGACCAGCACGGCATGGCCATGGCGCTCACCGGCGTCCGCCACTTCAAGCACTGATGAACCTGGCGATCGACATAGGCAACACGCGGCTAAAGGCCGGCGTTTTCAGCGATGGCGTCCTGCAGTACCGTAAAACCTGGGAAACCTGGAAAATTGACGATCTCGTGGCCCTGGCAACCAACCACAACGTCAAAAATATCATCTTATCAACGGTGGCGGGAGCGGTGGCCGAACCGTTGCGGGCGCATTTTCCCAGCCGTTTTTTCTTTATGGAACTGGACGCAACCACCCCGCTGCCGGTGAAGAACCAATACCGGACGCCGGAAACGCTAGGCAAAGACCGCCTGGCGGCTGTGGCCGGCGCCTTCGCCCTCTTTCCCGGTGAGGCCTGCCTGGTGGCGGACGCCGGGACCTGCATCACCTATGACCTGCTCAGCGCCGGGGGCGTGTACCTGGGGGGCAACATTTCGCCGGGCATAGCCATGCGGCTGCGCGCCATGCACGAATTCACTGCCCGGCTGCCCCTGGTGGCGGCGGGCCCGCTAGAGAACTGGGTGGGCGACAGCACCGAAACGGCCCTGCGCAACGGCGGACAGGTGGGCGCCCTGCTGGAAGCAGAAGGATACATTCGCTACTGCCGGTCCCGGTTCGGCGCTTTGCGGGCTATTTTCACCGGCGGCGACGCGGATTTTTTTGTAAAGAACCTGAAAAGCGAGATATTTGTGAATCACAATCTGGTCCTGATAGGGCTGGATCAAATCCTAAACTATAATGTCAAGCGTTTGGAGTAGAATTGTTGGAACAGCAGCGCTCTGTTGCTGCACACTGGCCGTGTTGGCGCAATACGCTTCCTTTTCGATCACGCCCAAGATCAATTCTCCCTATTCCCGCTTCGGGCTGGGCAACTTCGTAAACCAGTACTACGCCGGCCCTGCCGGGATGGGCGGCCTGAGCGCCGCTTTCCTCGACCCCTATCACCTCAACCTCCGCAACCCGGCCTCGCTGGCCAGCTTGCAGGCCACCGCCTTCGAAGTAGGGCTGGACGCCCGGTATTCCGCCCTGGAGGGCGGCGGCGCCTCGCAGGGCATCTGGAGCGGCAACCTCAGCTACCTGGCTCTCGGCTTTCCGCTGATCAACCCCATCAACGAAGCGCTGGACCGCAAGCGATCCGACTTCGGCCTGGGCATGGCCTTTGCGCTGCAGCCCTATACCCTGGTCGGCTATGATATCAAACTGACCTCTACGCAGGAAGAGCTGGGGCAGACCACCAACACCCTGAAAGGCACCGGAGGGACCAACCGCCTGCTGTGGGGCAATGCCCTCCGGTATAAGGGCCTGAGCGGCGGATTTACGATAGGCTACTTGTTCGGGCAACTGACCAACAGCCGGGTAGTGGCCTTCGACAGCATCGAACAGGCCTACTTAACCGAGTTCCTCGACGAGATCAGTGTCAACGGCTTCTTCTGGGAGGCCGGCCTGCAGTACACCTACGATTTTAAAAAACTCAACGTTAACGGAGAGCGGGAGCCTTCCGGCCGGCGGCTCATCGTCGGCCTGTACGGCAACTCCGCCGACAATTTCAACACCAACACCCGGCGCTTCGCCGAACGGTACAATTTCGACTACAACGTTCAGGATACCATCCTCAACCAATCCGGCCTGGAACAGTCCGGAACGCTGCCCGCCGCTTTTACTTTCGGGGCGGTATACGAGGACATCAACGATTTTCGCTTCGGCCTGGAATACGGCATGGAAAACTGGAGCGGATATGCCAACGAAGCTAAACCCGACTCCTCCCTCTCTGATACCTGGCGCCTCCGGGCCGGCTTGGAATGGATACCGGACCACCTGTCCTACAACAATTACTTCGAGCGGGTGCGCTACCGGCTCGGCTTTTTCTACCAGGCCGATCCGCGCAGCTTCAACGGCGAACAGCTGAGTGAGTACGGCGTCTCGGTGGGTTTCGGGTTTCCCATCATCATGAGCCGGCAACGGATTTCTTTCGTCAACCTGGCCGTAGAGGCCGGGCAGTTCGGCCTGGCTGATACTTTACGGGAAACTTTCGTCAAAATGACACTAGGGTTTACACTCAACGATAACACTTGGTTTTTCAAACGAAAATTTAATTAATCATGAAGGTATTACGCATTTCGTTCATAGCGTTCGCACTGCTGGCTTTCTTCTCCGCCTCGCTCCGCGCGCAGTGTGAGACGTGGAATAACTCTCCGAAGAAGGAGGAAGCAGAGAATGCTCACGTGCTTTATCGGGGCGTCGTCAAGGGAAAGGATGCCGCTGAACTCGAGCAACTCTCCGCCGAAGAATTTAACCTGGCCTACAACAACTGGAAAAAAGCCTACGACATCGCTCCGGCTGCCGACGGGCAACGCCCGTCTCACTATTCCGACGGCCGCAACCTGCTCAAAGTAAAGTACAAGCGGGCCAAGGATGAAGCAGAAAAGAAAGAGATCGCCGCCAAAATACTGGAGCTGTACGATCAGCAGGCGCAATGTTATGAAAACGAAGCCTTCCTGATGGGGCGCAAAGCCTTCGATATGTTTTACATGCCGGAATACGGCTACCGGGAAGAGACCTACGAGGCTTTCAAAAAAGCGCTGGAAGTAGGGGAGAAGGACTCCGAATATATCCTGCTGGAACCCATGGCCCAGATACTGGTGTATTTCTACAAATCCAAAAAGATCGATCAGGCGGAAACGCAGAAGGCTTACACCCAGTTGGAAGAAATCGCCGATTACAACATCGGGAACAACGACCGCTTCGGGCAGTACTACGAATCTTCCAAAGCCCGCATGGCTTCCCACTTTAAAGAGATCGAAGATGAGGTGTTCGACTGCGCCTACTTCAAGAAAAAGCTGGTGCCGGAATACGAAGCGAACAAGGACAGCCTGGAGATCATTAAGTACGTTTATGTGAAATTGAGGCAACAGGGCTGCGACAGTACCGAAACCAAGATGGTAGAAATCAGAACCGCTTACGAAACGCTGGCTGCCAAGATCAATATCGAACGGGAAAAGATGCGCCGGGATTCAAACGCCTGCTACGACGCCAGCCAGCTGCAACAGGAAGGCGAATACAGCCGGGCGCTGGCCCGCTACGAAGAGTGCCTGGAAACGGCCACCGACGCTGAAGCGCGCGCCCAGGTGTACTACAGCATCGCCTCCATCAAGCTGTACCGCCAGAACAACGCCGGCGGCGCCGTATCGGCCGCTCGCCAGGCCGCCAGCCTCAAATCCGGATGGGGCCGCCCCTACCTGCTCATCGGCGACGCCTACGCCAAGATGGGGCGCAACTGCGATGACTGGGAGTCCCGCCTGGCTGTAATTGCCGCCATCGAGAAATATGCATACGCCAGATCCATCGACTCGGAAGTGGCCGACGATGCCAACAAACGCATCGGCCAGTACTCCGACGCCCTGCCTGCCCGCCAGGACGGATTCATGCGCGGCCTGAAGGAAGGCCAGTCCGTTTCCGTTGGTTGCGGCATTGGCGAAACGGTTAAGCTGCGGTTTAAGGATTAGGAAGGTACGCGGTTCGCTATTGGCGGTTCGCTTTGGAAACCGCGAACGGCGAATAGCGAACCGCGAATTCCGCCCCTCACGCCAGATACTTCCCCACGATCGGCATCCGCCGCCCCATGCCGAACGCTTTGTCCGACACCCGCAGCACCGGTGCCATCTGGTGGCGCTTGAATTCGTTGATGTTGACCAGCCTCAGTACGCGCCTCACCAATTTCCCGTCGTAGCCCATCTCGATGATGTCCTGCGGGCTCTTCCGCTTTTCGATATACTGGAAAAGGATCAGGTCGAGGTCCTCGTAAGGGGGCAGGCTGTCGGTATCTTTCTGGTTGGGGCGCAGCTCGGCGGAAGGCGGCTTGGTGATGGTATTTTCGGGGATGACCTCCCCGTCGCGGTTGATGTAGCGGGCCATTTCGAAGACCTCGGTCTTGTAGAGGTCGCCGATGACAGACAGCCCCCCGCACATGTCGCCGTACAAGGTGCCGTAGCCGACGGCTGCCTCGCTCTTGTTGGAGGTATTGAGCAGGATGTTGCCGAACTTATTGCTCATGGCCATCAGCAGGTTGCCGCGGGCGCGGGCCTGCAGGTTCTCTTCGGCAATGTTGAACTCCTGGCCCCAGAACTGGGGCTTCAGCGCGTCCATAAAAGCATTGTAAATCCCTTCGATGGGAATGATGTCGTACTGAATGCCCAGGTTTTCCGCCAGCTGCCGCGCATCGTGGATGGAGTGGCCGGAGGAGAACTGGGAGGGCATCAGCAGCACGCGCACGTTGTCCGGCCCCAGGGCGCGGGCCGCCAGCACGGTGGCCAGGGCCGAGTCGATGCCCCCTGACAGGCCGAGGATGGCACGCCGGAAGCCCAGCTTGCGGAAGTAATCGCGGATGCCGGTGACCAGGGCGTCGTGCATGAGCTGCATTTTTTCCTTGGGCTGCTCGTTTTCCCGCCCGCCTTTTATTACCTCCTCCAGCTCGTAGGTGCGGATGCACTCCTCGAAGTAAGGCATTTCGTCAAAGACGTGTTCGTCGGGCGAGACGACCAGGGAGCCGCCGTCGAAGATCAGCTCGGTCTGCGCGCCGCAGTGGTTGACGTAAAACATGGGAATGCCGTAGCGCAGCACGTTGGCCTTGACGATGCGGATGCGCGTCTTCGCCTGCGTGTAGCTGAAGGGCGAGGCGGAGAGGTTGAGGATAAAATCCGGCCGCTGGGTGATCATCTGGTCCATGGGGCAGACGGTGTAGAGGGGGTTCTCGTTGCCGATGTTCCAGATGTCCTCGCAGATGGTCAGGGCGATGCGCTTGCTCTTGTATTCCACCACCTTCCATTCGGTGGCCGGCTCGAAGTAGCGGTACTCGTCGAAGATATCGTAGGTGGGCAGCAGGGTTTTGTACTGCACCTGCTGCACCCGCCCTTCGGCGAGGAAATAGGCGGCGTTGTAGTGGTCTTTGCCCTCCACCACCGGGTTTTTGGTGGGGGAGCCTACGACGATGGCGATGCCGTGGGCGGCCTTGGCCAGTTCCTGCACCGAGTGTTCGGCCAACTCGATGAAGTCTTCGAACTCCAGGAAGTCGCGGGGCGGGTAGCCGACGGTGGCCAGCTCGGAGAAGCAGACCAGGTCGGCACCCTGGCTTTTGGCTTCTTTGACGGCCCAGAGCATCTTGCCGAGGTTGCCCTCGAAGTTGCCGATGTGGAAGTTGAGTTGTGCGATGGCTATTTTCATGTAAGTTTAGTGTTCTTTTTTTACTCGCGGCTATTTCTCAAATAACCCGAGGAGAAGAAGCCGAAAGTACATCCTCATCCACCCCGCCCTGCACCTTAAAATCGGCGCCATCCCGGACGGCAATTATCAAACTCCCAGGCTGGTAATACTCATACTCGTCATCTTCATCCAGCCCTTCTTCCACCAGGGTGAACAGGCCAACCTGCCCGTCAGGCCGCAGCCATTCCTGGCGGGCCTCCACCGGTGCCCAGCCGCCGAACCATTCCCCATTGCTGAGGGCCTTGACATATACGGTATTGGTAGTATCCATGATGATTTATTTGAAATTATAAGGAGCGACCTGCCAGATGATGCAGTCAACGAAATCGACAATGATCCAGTTTCCTTTCGCGTCGAAAATCTTGGTGTAAGTTACGCCTTTTTCCGGATGCGTGAAAGGAAGCCGCCGCCCATGGACCAACATATCCTTGATCTTCTCCATCGTGAACCCGCGTTTTCGGAACTGCTTTCGCCAGGCGGACAGTTTCTTGTGGGGCAGCATCTGCAGGCGCGTACAGGGGTCGTCCGGTTCCGGGTTATTGAACCCATGCTCGTAGGCTTCCGTCAATTCGGCCAGTTGGGCATCGTTTAATTCGATGGCCGCTTCAGCCGGCGGGGTGGATTGCAAGATGCTTTGGTCCGGCGTGGGGGGCGCAGGAGGGCCAATCACTTCGATGCCGTTTCCCAGCCGGCTGATGAGGAGCAGGGATGCTGCCAGCAGCACAACAAGCAAGAACAGCCGGTCTCCGACTGAATCCGCAGAGGCCAACAGGGCCATTCCGGGCCGCCGATTGGATGATTTTCCCTTTGGGGGGCGAATAGGGTTGATCATATAAGTAGTGGTTTTGTTATAAAAATGACATTATATGCACCATTGAGGCATAAACCAGCCAGGCGAAGTGCGTCAACTTCGCAGCGCCAGTTCTTTTTTTAGCCGTTTTTGCCTTGATATTAGAGCAGATGTTGCCGGGCATCCTGCGAGATTGTTGCGCCTCCGCCTGCCGGCATTAACCTGGAATGGGTTGTTGCCGGGGCAGCGGTGGTGGCAAAAGGGATGCCGCTCCTAGGTTTTAAAGTTCCATGAATTAAATTACATCTATCTTGGTTGTAAAAATAAATGATTTTATTTGAAAAATAAAACTTTTATCTTCTTTTATCGCTGTGAAAGAAAAAAACTCAACAAAATCGGTGATGTGCTGCGAGGCCAGGAGCATATATCCCCCTCCTTTTTTATATTTGCTTTCCTGTTAATCCTGCTGGACTTTGGGCGTTCGGCGTTGAAGACGGAAATCGGAAAAACGGGCATCAAATGCCCATTTAACACTGTGTTCCGACTTCCGACTTCGCATTTCCGACTTCCATCCGGGTCTTATCCAATATATTTGAACCAAATCCGTTTCAAAGATAATTGTTTTGGTTCAATATGAAATCCATATACCATCACAACCTGGACAGCCGCCTGGCAGCCCTGATCGAACGGCGGGCCAGGGAGGAAGGCATCAGCATGAACAAGCTCATTAAGTCCCTTTTGGCGCAGGCGCTGGGGCTTTCTCCTCAGCCAAAGCTGGATAGGAAAGAACAATTTAAAGACCTGTTCGGCAGTTGGAGCCAGGCGGAGTTTGAAGAGTTTGAAAAAAATACTGAAGGCCTTCGAACCATAAGTCCCGACGACTGGGCATGAGCAAGATCCTACTCGATACCAATGCCTACAGCCGCTTGAAAATGTGTATAAAAAGGCGTATTTTTGTGTAAAAAATGCGTACCAATATTGAAATAGATCCGGGTTTAATGGAACAGGCGCTCCAGCTGAGCCATCTCAGGACCAAAAAGGAAGTCGTACATCAGGCATTGGAACACTATGTCAGGCGGCTCAAACGCCTGAAGATGCTCTCTTTACAAGGCAAGGTTAAGTGGGAGGGCGACCTCAATGAAATGAGGGGAATCTGATGAGCAGCGGGGTATTGGCAGACACCTCTGTTTGGATTCCATTTTTCAATGGTATTGAAAGCCCTCAGGTGGAATACCTGAAGCAAGGAATCCGGGGCGACCAGCCATTGTTCCTGTGCCCGGTTATCATCCAGGAGATTTTGCAGGGCATTCGTTCTGAGGAGGAATTCGAGCAGGTAAAAGACAGCATTTTGGCTTTTCCCATCCCGGACTGGAATCCTGTCGAGGCCTCCATCTCTGCCGCGCAATTGTATCGGGGCCTCAGAAAAAAGGGCGTTACTATCCGCAAATCCAATGATTGTCTCATTGCCGCCTTCGCTCAGCAATTTGATCTGGCAGTGTTGCATGTAGACCGGGATTTTTCTCTTATGGCTGAGCAGGGCGTTATCCGGGTAGTTGTTTTTGAGAAGCCCTAAATAGCTGCAACTGTGGAAAGAACGCTCCTGAAAGGCCCCGCTCCACCCACAATAATTTCGTATCTTTGAAGGCAGAGATTTTTAGCCAATATTTGGTTTGAGGAATTCTTCTGCCACGAAAACACAAAGACACGAAACCCCACAAAATTTTGGTGAGAATTTGGTGCTTTCGTGCTTTTGTGGCAAAAATCAACGGAGCCACAGCATGAGCAATTTCATAGTTTCCGCGAGAAAATACCGGCCCGTCCGGTTCGACGACGTAGTGGGGCAGGAACACGTATCCCAGACGCTGAAGAACGCCCTGAAAAACGAACACCTGGCGCACGCCTTCCTCTTCTGCGGGCCGCGCGGGGTGGGCAAGACGACCTGCGCCCGCATCCTGGCCAAGGTGCTGAACTGCCAGAACGTTTCGGCCGATTTCGAACCCTGCAACGAATGCTCTTCCTGCAAGGCCTTCAACGCCAATTCCTCCTTCAACATCACTGAGCTGGACGCCGCCTCCAACAACAGCGTCGAGCACATCCGCGCCCTGATCGAGCAGGTGCGCTTCCAGCCGCAGCAGGGCAAATACAAAGTCTTCATCATCGACGAGGTGCACATGCTCTCCCAGCAGGCCTTCAACGCCTTCCTCAAGACGCTGGAGGAGCCGCCCCCCTACGCCATCTTCATCCTGGCCACCACCGAGAAGCACAAGATCATCCCCACCATCCTGTCCCGCTGCCAGATTTTCGACTTCCGCCGCATCCAGGTGCCGGAGATGGTAGAACACCTGCTGGCCATCTGCGAACAGGAGCATATCGAGGCCGACAAGGACGCCCTGCACATCATCGGGCAGAAGGCCGACGGCGCCCTGCGCGACGCCCTGTCCATCTTCGACCGCATCGTGGCCTTCTCCGGCAACCGGATCAGCTACGAGGACGTGATCACCAACCTCAACGTCCTGGATTACGACTACTACTTCCAGGTGGTCGACGCCCTGCTGCTCGAAGACAGCTCCAAAATCCTGCTGCTCTTCGACACCATCCTGCGCAACGGCTTCGAACCCGACATTTTTATGAACGGCCTGGCCGAACACCTGCGCAACCTGCTGGTCTGCAAAGACGAAGCCACTCTGCAACTGCTGGAGGTGAGCGACGGCCTGCGCGCCCGCTACCTGGAGCAGGCCCGCCTGTCGCCCGCCGGCCTGCTGCTGACCGCCCTCAACCTGGCCAACGACTGCGACGTCAACTACAAGCTGGCCCGCAACAAACGCCTGCACGTGGAGATGGCCCTGATCAAAATGGCCTACATCCCCCGCGCTTTCCAACTGGCCGAAAACGGCGCCGCTGCTTTTGTCCCGGAAAAAAAAACGCCTGAGCTGAACGCTTCTCCTGAACCGCAGGAGGTCAGCCGCCAACCAGCAACCAACAACCAACAACCGCAACTTCCAAAAACAAAGACACCCGAACCTGAACCTGAACCTCAACCTCAACCTCAGCCACAACCCAAAACCCTCCAAAAACCCGGCAAACAAGACACCCCCAAGCTGATGGCCCTGGAGGCCATGCTGGCGGAAGTGAAGGCCGAAGAAGCCCACCTGCTCACCCAGGAAGCACAGGAACTGACCCAGGATCGGGTAGAAGAAGCCTGGAACCTCTACATCGAAGCCCAGGAGCAGGAGTCCGTGAAGGTAATCATGCGCAATTCCGAACTGAAGCTGGAGGGTCGGAACCTGGCCGTCACCGTCACCTCCGCCCTGGCCGAAAATACCATCCGCCAGGAGAACAGCCTGATGGACTACCTGCGGGAGGTGCTCACCGCCCCGGAAATGACGATGACCATCGAAATCGACAAAAGCAAGGCCGTGGAGCCGCCCAAACGCAAGCGCATGATGAGCAGCAAGGAAAAATACCTGGCCATGCGGGAGACGAACCCGAATATTACGGAGCTGCAGAAACGGTTTGATTTGCGGCCGGATGAGTGAAGGATGGTTAAATGGTTGAAAGGTGCTCCAACAGCATAAATGTACAGGCCTTCGGGTTATTGAGTAAGGATGAGCTTAAAGCGTTCGCGCTGGCCGGAAACAGAGATAATCTCGGCAATATAAACTCCCGGTTTAAATAGGCCTTTCGGTAGGTTTATCACATTCCTTTCTCCTGAAAGGTTTTGCCTCAGTAGCATTTTCCCTTGTAGATTATAGAAAGCTATAGTGGCCGCCCCGTAGCCGCCCGGCAAATCTACTGTTAAAGACCCCCGGCTGGGGTTGGGGTACAGCTTCGCGGGGGCTGCTTTCTCTACCGCCACCACCTCCTCCGCTGCCGATACCACTGAGCAGAGCGTATCCAGGCAGCCGTCCGGCGTGACTTTCACCAGCCAGATGTACCGTTGGTTGCCTTCGATGGCCTCCCCAGCCGCTACAATGCTACCGCTGGACAGCTCGCCCACGCCGGCCAGCGTTCCCCGGTTGATGTCTGACAATGGAAAGGGGGCGTCTATAAGGTTTTCCCAGAGGCTGTCCCCCTGCGGAGAAAACTTGTGGAGCCAGCCTACCCTTCGGGCAGAGCTGTTGCTCTCCTGGACAAAGCTCTCGCCCGCGCCGATGTAGTGGCCGTCGGAAAGTAGTTCGATGTCCCAAAATATGACATCCGCTCCGAGCCGGGCTACGAAACCGAAATGGCGCAGCCATTCGATCGGGGTAGGCGAAGGAGGGCATTCATCCGCCGACACTGTGTGCCGAAGCTTAAGCGAAGCCACAGATAGAGAGAGGCAAACCTGGCGTGTATCATTCTGGAAAAGGAAAACATAGCCGAGCGCAAAAGAAGAAATGGCGCATTTTTCATAGGAATCCGGTTAAAAGGTGGAGTAAGATAAGGGAAAAGTGAATGTGAGGTGTACATTTAACGCATTGCTTAAGAAGCCTCGCTCCTAATTTATCATTTGTGATAAAAATAGAATCTTATTGTTAAGATCAAGACGGTTAATACCTCTTAAATTTGCAGGAAGAGAACCAATAATGCGGTAACACGTTTTTTTAAGAGGTTTGAACCCCGAACCTCGAACCTCCCACTCCCATTAAACCCAAAACCGTAAAACCATGAGCGATCAATCCCTTTGGTACCTGGAAAATATCGACGTGACCGGCATCTTCTGCCCCAAAAAGGTCGGCAGGGGAGACATGGAGCAGCACGTCCACAAGCACTTCAAAAAAGGAGAGTACATCTACCTGCCCGACGAGCATGCGGACAAGATTTATTTCCTGACGGAAGGGCGGGTAAAGATCGGCACCTACGGAGAATCCGGAAAGGAGATCACCAAGGCTATCCTCTCGACGGGTGAAGTGTTCGGGGAGCTTTCGCTTATCGGGGAAGACAAGCGCCGCGATTTTGCCTACGCCATGGAAAAAACCACCGCCTGCGTGATGTCGGTGGCCGACATGAAATCCATGATGCGCGACCACAACGCCCTCAGCCTCTTCCTGATGAAGATTATGGGATCGCGCATGCTGGAGATGGAGCAGCGGCTGGAATCCCTCGTCTTCAAGGACAGCCGCACCCGCATCATCGAGTTCCTGCACGAGCTGGGGGAGAAGAAGGGGCAGCGCGTCGGCTACGAGATGCTCGTCCGCAAGTTCATGACCCACCAGGAAATCGCCAACCTGACGGCTACCTCCCGCCAGACCGTCACCACCGTGCTCAACGAGCTGCGCAACCGCAACCTGCTGACCTTCAACCGCAAGCGCCTGCTGATCCGGGATATGGACAAGCTGGGGCAGGCGGCGAGGGAGTGAAGGGTGGGTTGGTTGGCTATCCGTCAAAGGCCCTCGGCGTGAGACGGGGTCTGAGTATTATTGGAACAGAAACTTACGCTAAGGAAAGGGCTTATTCCCAATACCTCTCCGAACCATCCAATCCCTAAGGGCAGCCTTGCTTTGACACCCCTCGGCGACGAAGCGGGTAACAGTTGGTTGAAGGCGAGCTACTCTCCTGCTGTCCCTTCTTCTTCAACCGCCTGCCGCACCTCTTCTACAAATTCAGGCGTTACCTCCAGCACCTTGCAGATAGCCTCCCTCTCAAAGCCGAGCCGGATCATGTTGGCGCAGGCATGGCGTTTTGTTTCCGTCTTGCCTTTTTCCAAGCCTTGCTCCAGGCCTTTTTCCAGGCCTTTTTCCAAGCCTTGCTCTAAGCCTTGCTCCAGGCCTTTTTCCAGGCCTTTTTCCAAGCCTTGCTCTAAGCCTTGCTCCAAGCCTTTTTCCAGGCCTTTAGCTTCGTAAATATCAAAAATGCTCATAACGGAAGATTTTACCGGAGGAGGCAGGCTGTCCAGGATTTCTTTCACCCGTTCCTCCCCGGCCTCGATTTTACTAAAAAAATAAACGAACAAAGGCAGGTAAAAGTTGCCTCGCTCGTCGTGCGCGCCAAGCAGGAGGAGCGAGGCGTTTTCCTCCAGGTAGCCGGAATCGTAGTAGTGTTTCATGACGAGCAGGGCCGACGCCAGCAAGCGGTTGGGCAGGCTTGCGATCTCCGCGTCCGGCAGGGCGTTGAAGTTGTGGTACAGGTAGTCAAAAGAGGGCAGGTAGCGCCGGAACGGCTCTCCCAGCCCTTCAAAGAAGCTGCTCAGCGGCCGGTATTCCCAGGCCTCCTCGCCGTGGTAGAACAGGATGGGGATGACCAGCCATTGCTCCTCCCCGTTCCTGGCCCGCCGGAGCATGGCGCTGCTGGCATAGTATAGGGCCTGGAAAACGGCGGTTTCGTCCCGGTGGCTTTTGTGCTCTACCAGGAAACACGGGTTGACGCGCTTTCCGCTGCGGGTTGAAACGGAGAAGACCAGGTCGGAATAAGACTCCCGCAGCGCGTCGTCGATGAAGGAGCCGTTTTCCAGTTTCAGCGTGTCCAGGTCGAGCTCGGCTAAAAGTTCTTCGGGCAAGTAAGCCTGCAGGTACTCCCGGGCCCGGTTCAGGTCGGAAAGGAGGTGTTTGAAAAACCGGTCGTGAGATTGGGGGAAGTTTTCCATGCTGCGAATTTACAAAAAAGCAGCAATTGAAACAAAAATGATCAAACAAAATATTTATATCGCTCCAGCATTGTTGTCCTGGGGAAAATCGTATCTCGCGCACCGTACACAGCTCCGGTCGCCTCTGTCCAGCGTTAGAGGGGTACCCAGTAGATGTTCTTTTTCGATGCCCTGTTTTAGGGAAGTTTTAATATGTGAGAATGGTTCGGATTGGCTTAAAAAAGGCGATACCAGGCCCCAATGGCAGCCTTTCCATCGTTTCATGGCTGTGCCTCAACCGTGAAACAATGCCCCCATCCATCACTAACCACAGCTTATTTTTTCAAAAACTGCTTTTGTTTTCTCAGAGGGCTTCACGCCCAGTTCCTCCTCCAGGGCCGCCAGGCACCGCTGGTACTGCCTGATGGCCTTGTCGCGTTGGCCGAGCATATAGTAGGAAACCATAACCTGCCGGTGGATGCTTTCCTGGCAGGGGTCGGCATCCAGGATTTTTTTGTACGGATCCAGGGACACGTTATAGGCCTGATGTTGGAAGAAGTAAGAACTCAGGCGTTTTAGAATGCCTTTGTTAAGTGCACACGAGGTGATGAAAAAATGATTGTTGTGAATCTGAAGGCAAAGAAAGCCGCCAAAAATTATACGCTGCTAAGACGGCGGTTAAACCGGCATTATTTGTCGGTTATTTACAGTTATTTGCCGCTTAAATGAAGGTTTTTTCCCTTTTAACGGCCTCCGTTTTGCCTTCGCTTCACTTCGCCAGTTGCACATCCCCTGCAAAGCGCTGTACGAACCCGTCCAGGAAGCGCACGTCGATCACGTAGGTAAAAACCCCCGGTGCCAGGCTCTTCCCTTCAAACGTGCCGTCCCAGCCGCTCTTGCTGTCATTGGTGTAAATATCGGCGGCTTCGAAAACCAGCTCTCCCCAGCGGGAAAAGATCCGGAATACGGCTATTTCCTCCGCCCGGCGGCTCAGCGGATAGAAGGTGTCGTTGCGCCCGTCGCCGTTGGGGCTGAAGGCATTGGGAATGTAGACTTTGCGGTCTTTGATGACCCGGACGGCCACGGAATCCACGGCTGTGCAGCCGTTGGCGTCGGTTACGGAGAGGTAGAAAATCCCGTCGTCGAGGGGGCGAAGAGCAGGCGAAGGGCAGGATGTGCAGGAAAGGATGGACAGCGTATCGCTCAGCCAGGCGTAGGCGTACGGAGGGCTGCCCAGGATATTGGGCTGGAGGGCAAGGCTGTCGCCCAGCCGGATTTCCCGGTCCGGCCCCAGGTCCAGCGTGATCATATTTTCCGTGATGACGGCGGAGGCGGTGGCCTCGTCGCAACCACTGCTGACGGTGACGGAATATTCGCCGCCTTGCGTCACTGTCAGGGACGGGCCGGCAGAACCGTCATTCCACAGGAAGCTTCCGCCGGAAACCTCGGGCGCCAGGGTGATCTCTTCGCCCGGGCAGAGGGCGCCGGGGAACTGCTCCAGATTCACAAACAGGGAGTCGATGAAAACGGCAGTGGAATCGTCCCGGATAACGGTGGCGGGATTGTCGGAGACGGCAACCGTGCCCAGCCCTTCCGGCAGGCCACTGAGCAGAGCCTGGTTTTTGTACAGCCCGAAAGCATCTTCAGGGACGGCGACGGTGACCGCCAGCACGGAGCGGCCCTCCGGCAGGTTAAAATCTTCTATCCTCAGCCGGTTCGCCCCGATGCCGCCGGCGGCGGCCATTCCGCCCAGCGGGTTGTCTATAGCCGTAATCAGAAAACCCTCCGGGAAAGTGTCGTCGAAAGTAAGGTCCGCCTGCACTCTGCCGGAGGCATTGGCTATCTCGAAATAGTAGGTTATCTCGCTGCAGGGGATGGCCCGGGCGGGTACTGCCCGCTTTTTCATCTGCACGGTATAGGGGCAGGAGCAGCCGTCGCTGCGCTGGGCGGGCGGGCCGGTAGCCTCTATAGTGACGTCGCCGGTAGCCTTGTCGATGGAGAAGAAGGTATTCTGGATGCCGCTGCCGAAAGCGCTGCCGTAGCCGTAGAGGTTGCCGAAGGCGTCGAAGAAGACGGAGCCGAGGGTGCCGCCGGTGTTGTCGGGCGGAAAGGGCGTGTTGATCCGCCCCGCGTCCGTGTCGATGATGACCAGCCGCTGGTTGAGGGCGTCCCAGCCGTAGAGCGTCTCGTCTTCGGGGTCGAAGGCGATGTCGTAAACGGCGGAGCTGTTGGGTGGGAAGTCGACCGTCCTGGCCGGGTGGCCCGGCGTTTCCAGGTCGATAAAGATGATGGACTCGGTGGATCCGTTGAAGCCGCCGCTGACGGAAAGCACGACCAGGAACCGGCCGTCGGGGGTGACGTCTCCGGCCGGGTAGCTGGCGCTGGCAGGCATGCCGTCCGGCTCGCCCAGGGGAAAGGCCGCCCCGGTGGCGTCGATGCGGTACAGGTCGCCCAGGTCGGAGTCGACAGCGTATAGGAAATTGTCGGTGGAGCGGAAGCCCATGCCATTCAGGACCAGCCCCACCGGGCCGGCGGGCAGGCCGTTGAACGTGACGTTGCCCGTCGCCTGGCTGATCTGCACTTCGTAAAGGGAACTGCTGTTCTGCGGGGCGATGGCCAGGTAAAAGCTGCCCCGGCAGGTGAAGGGCTGCTGGGAGAAGAGGGCAGGGCAGAATAGGGCCCAGAAGCATACTACTAGACATTTTTCTGGACACAGAGTACGCCGAGAAGACACAGAGCCACACAGAGACCTGATTATCAATGGAAAAAACTCCGTGTACTCTGTGTTGGCCTCAGTGCTCTCTGTGTCCAAAACCATTTTGTCCAGTGGTGTGGCCCAGAAGGACAGGAGGCTGAGATAACGTGCCGGGTGTTGGGTTTTCCCTTTCATAGCTTTTGGTGTGTGGCCGGGATATCTTGGGATATGAATTTAGGCTTTTTAACGGGAGCCTTTCCGTACGGACCTGCTTTTTTTGGCAATGGGGCTTGCTTTTTTTGTCCCAAAAGAAAATCAATCACCCTAAGTTTTGACGGCTTGCCTTATTAACTGGCTTAATTTACTTCTGCTGAGCGCGCTCAGCGGTTAATTTTCTAAGAGTATGTTTCGAGCCATCTGGAGCGTGGGCCTCATTGGTTTTCAAAAATTAAACAGGGGGTTTGCCGTGATAGTCGACAGGCGAACTCTAGTCGCCAGCCGACATCACATCCCCTTATTAATATTTGAAATTCAATCAGGCCCGCTGCCTTCTAAAAGGGAAGGATTTCATGAAATTTTTGATTTGTTTTATCTACGAAATATCCGGCTGACTTCTTCTTCTGCGAAACCCGGAAGCCCTGTAGGCCGTAAAACTGTGCGTTCGTGCATTCAATCCCCCGTTTTGTCAATTGGCGGTTTAAATTTTGCCGGCGCCAGATTGTAGAGACAGCCAGGAAAATCTATCTTGGGTGCGTTTTCGGGGCGCAGAAAGGAGAGAAGCCGCTCCGCCAAAAAGCGTGCCGGCCCGGCGGCAGCCCCGATTTGCGAAACAGCACCGGGCCATGTCCGCACATTTAGAGAAAAAAAACTATCTTTCGGGTTCTGTTGACAGGATTACAGGATTACAAGATTCACCCTGTGAAATAGCCCGGAAAGAGTTATCAATTATTTCACAGGGTAAACAGGACAAAGGCATTTCCTCGCGGAAATATCAGAATATAAGGCCAATAAACAACGACTTCTATGAAGCTGATCAAACCTCTACTCTTTTTCTTCCTCACAGCCATACTGGGAACACTACAGGCACAGGACATCCACTTCACCCTGTTCAATATGTCTCCGCTGACGCTCAATCCCGCCAATACCGGCGCCTTCTTTGGCACGGCGCGGGTGGGGGGCATCTACCGCGGGCAGTGGTATAATGTTTCGGGTGCCAAAGGTTATGAGACGCCCTCGTTTTACGTCGACGCGCCCATCCTGCGCGGCTTCCGCGATCAGGACTGGATCGGGGTCGGCGCGGTCATCTACAACGACCGGGCCGGCACGTCGAGGCTGCGGACCAGCGCCTCTATGCTCTCCGCCTCCTACCACCTGGGCCTGGGCAAGGACGGCAAGTCGGTGCTCACCCTGGGCCTGCAGGGCGGGAACGTGCAGCGCCGCTATGATGGCAACGGGCTGACCTTTGGCGACGGATTCGGAGGCACCAACCTGACCTACCAGCCCAACAACTCTTCTGATCCGTTTGCCGCAGGCGGGACGGACGGCGGAGGGAATACCAATACCAACTACCTGGACTTCGGCGGGGGCCTGCTGTTCCGCAGCCAGATTGATGAGCAAACCAATTTCGAGATCGGCGTGGCCGGCGCACACCTCTTTACTACGCCATCGGAGAATTTCCTGTTCAACCGGGGGGCTTTCCGGGAGAACCAGGATTCCATCAATGTTTCCGGCGCTGACAAACGCCCGCTGCGGATCACCGCCCATACCAGATACGAGTGGGCGCTGACCGAGCGCTGGTCGGCAGCGCCGACGGCTATGTTCCAGGCTTCCAAAGGGGCCACCGAGGTCAGCCTCCAGGCCTGGGCCGGCTACCTGGTCAACCCCGAGATGCAGTTCAAGCTCAACTTCGGCCTGGGCTACCGCTTCGGCGACGCGGGCAAGGTACTGCTGGGCATGGACTACAAAGACCTGCGCGTGGCTGCCGCCTACGACGTGAACTTCTCCCAGCTCAACGCCGCGACCAACTACCAGGGCGCCTTCGAGATCGCCGCCTGGTATATTATTAAGATATACAAAGACCCGGAGATCAAGCAGGCGATCCTGTGCCCGAAGTTCTAAAACCCTTGGTAGTGATTAAAAAACAAGTCCGACATTTTGAGTCAATGCTTTGGCCTGAAGGCCGGCAGGCTTATCAGGAGAGAGGCCTTCAGGCCAAAGCATTGACGCCGGACTTGTTTTTTAAACGTTCCTTAACACTTTGTTTAAAAAAAAAACGTCCTATTTGACGTTGTGAAAACGTGGCCAATTTATGAAGTCTATGAAAAATATACCAATACTCATTTTGTTGTTCTTCCTGGGCGGCAGCGCCCTGATGGCGCAGCCCATCCGCAAGTCCTCTTATGAGCAGACGCTGCGGGCGGCGCGCGAGTCCTTCCAAACCCGCAATTACGTATACGCCCTGGAGCGCTACGAGGAAGCCTATGAAGACAAGGAAGACCGCAGCCTGATCGACACCATCGCCTGGCTCAACTTCCAGATCCGCGACTACCGGAAGGCCGAGCGCTGGTTCGCCCGCATCCTGCGCCGGGCGGAGGAGGGCGAGCTCAACGAATACCGCTACGTCTACGGGCAGCTGCTCAAGATGAACGAGAAGTACGACGAAGCCCTGGAGGAATTCCAGAAATTCCTCGGCCATTCCAGCAACGACAGCCTCAATACCCTGGCCAAAAACGAGATGGCCGGCGCCGAGCTGGCCAAGGAACTGCCTCAGACCATGAAGGGAGTAACCGTGGAAAACGCCGGGCGCGACCTCAATACCAAGGTTTCCGAATACTCCCCGGCCCTGGCCAGCAACGGCCAGGAGGTTTACTTTACGACCTTCGACGCCGATGACGTCATCTACGTCGACGAAAAGAATAAGGACGAGTCCTACGCCCTGATCTACAAGGCCGCCAGGGACGACAACGGCTGGGAAAAGCCCAAAGCGCTGGGCGGGGAGATCAACCGACCGGAATTCCACAACAGCAACGTCTCCTTATCCAAAGACGGCCGAACCATGTACTTCACCCGGGCCCAGCTGGAAGGCAACGTCCTTTCCGAAAGCAAGATTTACTTCAGCACCGGCGGCGGAGAGGGCTGGAAAGGTGCCCAGGAAGTGCAGGGCGTCAACGGCGAATACCTGGCCAAGCATCCGGCCATCGGCGAGCTGTTCGGCAAGGAAGTGCTGTTCTTTGTTGCCGATATTCCGGGCGGATACGGCGGCTTCGACATCTACTACGCCACCAAAACCGGCGAAGGCACCTTCGCCGACCCCGTCAACCTGGGCGAAACGATCAACACCATCGGCGACGACGAGACGCCCTACTACCGCGACGGCACCCTCTACTTCAGCTCTACCGGCCACCCCGGCCTGGGCGGCTTCGATATTTTCTATTCTACCTGGGACGGCACCAAATGGAGCGAGCCCGCCAACATGGGCCGCGGCTTCAACACCAGCGTGGACGACCAGAGCCTCACCCTCGACGACGAGGGCTACTTCGGCATACTGGTATCCAACCGCCCCGAAGGGCGCTCTGCCTACGGCCGCACCTGCTGCAACGACCTGTACACCTTCAGCATCGCCAAGCTGTACGCCGACCTGGTGACCGGCCTGTTCACCATCGATAAGAAACCATTGCCCGGCGGCACCGTCTTCCTCATCCCCACCCAGAACAATAAACCGGGGACGCCGGACAGCAAAAACAGCCCGGAAGGCAACCGCTTCGACTTCGACCTCGAACTGGAGATGCCCTACACCGTCATCGCTACCCACCCGGATTACTTCCCGGACACCATGCAGTTCAATACGGTCGGGCTGACCGAGTCGAAGACTTTCCAGCATTTCTTCTACCTCAAACCCAAGCCGAAACTGCCGGAATACGACACCATCACCATCGAGGAGCCGATCGTGCTCGAAAACATCCTCTACGATTTCGATGACGACCGCATCCGGACGGAGGCGGAGAGCGACCTGGAAGTGGTGTACGAGCTTATGACCGAATACCCGGATATGAAGATCGAGCTCAGCTCGCATACCGACAACCGGGGCAACGATAAATACAACGAAGAACTCTCCCAGCGCCGCGCCGAATCTGCCCGCCGCTGGCTGGTCCGCAAAGGCGTCGACCGCGAACGCATCGTCGCCAAAGGCTACGGAGAGAGCCAGCCCCAGACCGTCAGCGCCCGCGTGGCGGCCCTGCGCGGCTTCCTCAAAGAAGGGGACGTGCTGACCGGCGAATTCATCGACGCCCTCCAGGACGAAGGCCAGCAGGAGATCGCCCACGAGCTCAACCGCCGCACCGAGTTCAAGATTATCGAAGGGCCGACTAGCATCACCATCAAAAGCACCCGACTGCGCAAGAAGGAAAGCACCACTCCGGGCACCGACCGGGGCCGCCTGATCGGCGCTCCGCAGCAGGACACCACTAAAGTGCACCGCTTGTCTTCCCTCTACGGCAAGAAGAACCTTAAAGGGGTACCGGTCATGTACTTCAGCAAGCGGATGGTAGAACTGGGTACCGTGAAGAAGGGCGAAAAGCGCCGTTTTGCTTACGCGTTCGTCAATACCGGCGATGCCCCGCTGACCATCTCCCTCATCTCCGCCTGCGATTGCACTACTATCGAGAACGACCCCACCGGGGATACCTTCCACCCCGGCCAGAAGGGTATTATCGAGGTGACCTTCGACAGCTCGGAAAAGGACGAAGCCGAGGAAATCGACATCGACATCTTCCTGGAGGAAGCGGATAATGAGGGGATACCCATCCGGGAGACGGTGCAGTATCGGTTTGATATTAAAAAGTGACGAAGCGGTTGCTGCAAACCCTCCTCACCGAAGCCGCCGCCCTCAGCTGGGTAGACTGGGTCGTGACCGTCACGGCCCTCATCTACGTCGTGCTGGCGGCCCGCGAGAACGTATGGTGCTGGTTCTGGGGCATCATCAGCTGCAGCCTGTGGGCCTACGCCTCCTTTGCTTTTTACGACCTGTACCTGGATGCCTTGCTGCAGCTCTTCTATGTAGCTATGGCCGTTGTTGGCCTGTACCAGTGGAAGTACGGCGGGCAGGCAGGGGAGGGGGTGCCCATCAGCCGGCTCAGCGCCCGGCAGCACCTTTACATCCTGGTGGGCGGCACGGCCGCCGCCCTGTTGTTCGGTTATTTCTTCGACGAGTACACGCCCGCCGCCGCCACCTACTGGGATGCCTTCACCACCGTCTTTTCCGTCATCGCCACCCTCATCCTCGTCCGCAAAATCCTCGACAACTGGGCCTACTGGATCGTCGTCGACCTCGTTTATGTGGGGCTGTACTTCAGCCGGGGGGCTTACCTCTTTGCTTTGGTTATGGTGGTATATGTGGTTATTGCCTCCTTTGCGCTGGTGGGGTGGAGGCGGCAGTACCGGGCCCAGGTTTAAGAACTTTGAGTCTTTCTTTCCCAATTAATGCTGCTTTGTTACTTTAGAAAATAAACCGCAGAGGTACTGTCTTTCTCTTCGGCAATCCGCGGCTCCTGCGTTTTTTTAACCGCAGGGGGCGCAGGGAGCCGCAGAGGAAGAGCCGCATAATAAGATGCTGCTTGCGCAGCGCAGCTGCAATACTTTTCTCTGCGGCCCCCTGCCTGCAAGGCCGCGCCTCGCGGCAGGCAGGTCTGCGTTCCCTGCGGTTTTACAAACATACGGGCCTGTGCGGCGAAGGCCGCCCCTGGCTCACTGGCACAAAATGAAACAGCTTCTAAATTTAACACTGCCAGGTTGGCAAAATAAGCTCAAAACTATTATCTTACCCAGGTTAACGCGCATTTATTCACCTCTAAATATCCTGAAGACTATGAAGAAAGTCCATCAACGCGTTTGGGCAGCGCTGCGGAAAGCCCGTAGCTGCCTTTCTGAAGGCTTACACACCACACACACACGCATTTGCCCGCCGGACCGACAGCTATCGGGTTGGCGAAGGGGGATACATCTACCCGGCGAAATTAACCCGCCTTCTTGCCTTTTGCCTGCTCATGGCCTTTTTATTTCCCGCCTGCCAGAAAGACGGCCTTCCCGGCCCGGCCGCCCAATCCGTTGAAGGGGCGGCGACAAACCAGAACCTCCTGGAGTTGCGGTCAGACGAAGAGCCCACGCCTACGATACTGGGCGGCCCAAGAGCCAACCCTTACACGGCAGCCGTGATGGCTCAGGCATGGAACAACCTGTACGGAGAAAACTATGCCTACGACAGCCTGAAAACAGTGCTGACCGACGACGAGGGCTGCTGGCGCATCGACCACGTCGAAGCGGGCAAGGCTTATATGTGGGTGAAGTTCAAAGGGCCGAGGGCCTCCCTGCGGGGCTTCGTGGGCAATACGGTGCAAATATGGCGCCTGTTCGTGGATATCGTAGACTTCGCCGGGCAAATGGGGGGCGGAACCTACAACAACATTTCCATTGCCTACAACCGCTGGGTAAACCAGGGCTCGGCTGCCCACCGCTACTGGTCGGCGGCGACAGTGAACAACGGCATCCATGAATTTTTTGATGAGGCGGCGGCGGACGGCATCAACACCCCGTTCCTGCACAACGACAAGCCGCTCGACGTGTTCCTGGCGGGCAACCGGGGCGATGGCTTCGCCCTAATGCCGCACGCCATGGGCCCGGTGCGGGTGGCGACGGTAGTAGCCGGCGGGCTGGAGATCGGCGATTTATTGTTTGGAGGAGTGAACATCCCGGGATGGCAATTGGCCGCTCTAAGTTACGCCCTTTTCCCGGATTTGATGATCGGGTGCAATCCTAACCCTCGTGAATCAGATGAATTGCGGGAAACGGTTTACCACGAATGTGCCCACGCCTCCCACTTCGGGCAGGTGGGGCCGGATTACTGGATGGCGCTGGTGCTGGCGGAAATCGCAGCGGGCGGCTGGGGGGATGCGAACAGCCTGGATGCGGGGAGGATCGCGGTGTGTGAGTCGTGGGCGGAGTATATTGGAGATAGCTATAATCATAGAAGGTATGGTGGAAACACAAGCGTACTGCCTGTTGGAACAACCTGGGAGATAGAATTAGAGCAAACCAGAAATGATGTCCCCGGCCACGTCCCGATCGGCCTTCATCTGGATTTGATCGACCCGGCTGTCGGCATAGAACCCTTTTTGGCTTGCGAAGACAGCGCCCCCGCATCTTGTGGGCCGATCCTTGATAACGTAACAGGTTTTACAAATGCACAACTGTTTTCTGTACTGGATGAAAATACAGCCACTCCTGAAGATTATCGCGTCCGGATCATTAATGAGCTGTTGGGCAACCCCGTCCAAATAAACGGCCTTTTTAATAGTTATTGACCTCTAAGATAGCTGCTTCCTGGTTTCCAGGGAGCAGCCTTCATATTTAAAAATCCTTTTTATGAAATACAGCATCCCTGCATTTTTGCTTTTATTCGCTCTTTTCTCCTGCATAAGAAAAGAATGCAAAATTCCTGGCGGGTACGAGTTTGACATCCCGGCTACGTTGACGCCCGCCCTCGATACTTTCAGAGTGGGAGATACCATCTCAGTATCTTCGGCGTTCGGAGAAATGGTGCGCGAAGTAAAAACCGATAAAGCGTATCTTTTGGAAAACTTCTTTTTTTATCCTGCTACTTCCTTACTCAGGATCGATACTTTTCCTGCTAAGAACAGCAGCCTGCTGGATTTTGAAATATTAATCGATACAACCTCTAATTATAGAGTCAATGGATTTTCCGATGGGACGGTTCATTTGAGAGGGCAATATTCTTATGAAGAAGGGAGGTATTTCCTGGAATATAAGTTGATCCCGCAAAGGAGCGGGTTATTTGTACTCAGCCAGGCCTGTGCGTTACAGTCCCAGGGGGAAAACCAGGATTTTCCGGAAAAGTGCAATAATGTTGGCTCTTCTGCCCGAGTCACTCTTAATGGTGGAGCAGATAACAACGTCGAGTTCTTACGCAATAGCCCCGACCCCCACTACAGCGAATGGATTTTGGCCCGGCCGGAAGATCGCTTCCACAGGGGGGGCGGCTATTGTTTTTATGTGGTGGAGTGAGGGGAACTGCCCAGGTTTAAGAACCTTTCCCAGCGGGAAACCAGGCAAGGTTCTCAAACCTGGCCGGGATTTCCTATTTTTGGGGAAAGTATGCCGGTTCCTAATTTCCTATGCAAAAACTGCTCCCCATCTTCCTGTTGCTTTCCGCGATGGCCGCCCGGGCCCAGAACCTGGTTTTCCAGCCAGAGGGTGCCCGCCGTACCCTGGCGGTGGTGGTGGGCATTTCCGAATATCAGGATGAAGGGATTAAAGACCTGAGCTATGCCCACCGCGACGCCGAGCTTTTTGTGGAATTCCTGCAGTCGCCCTCCGGAGGGGAGCTGCGCGATTCGGAAATCCGCCTCCTGGCCAACGGGCGGGCCACGCTGGCGCGGATACAATCGGCCCTGGAGTGGCTGCTGAAAAAAGCCCGGCAAGGCGACCAGGCCATCATTTATTTCGCTGGCCACGGAGATGTGGAAACCAGGAACGAAGAAGAAAAAGGCTACCTGCTGGCCTACGACACGCCTTACAACAACTATCGGCTGAATGCCCTGGCCCTGGACTATCTCAACGAACACATCGTCAGCGGGCTGACCCGCAAAGGGGCGAAGGCGATCGTCATTACCGACGCCTGCCACTCCGGCAAGCTCGCCGGGGAGCAGGCCCGCGGCCGGGAAGCTACGGCCCTGGAGCTGGCCCGGCAGTTTGCCAACGAGGTCAAGATCATGTCCTGCCAGCCCTATGAGCTATCGCAGGAAGGTGGATCCTGGGGCGGCGGCCGCGGCGTGTTTTCCTACTACCTCATCGTCGGCCTGAAGGGGCTGGCCGACAAGGACCGCAACCGGGAGGTGGACCTCTACGAGCTGGAGGACTTCCTGCAGGACAGCGTCCGGCGGCAGACCGGCAAGGCCCAGCACCCGGATATTTTCGGCGGGCTGAAACAGGAATCCCTTTTCTGGGTGGACGAGGCTACCATGGAGGCGCTGAAAAGCACCGAGGGGGTGCAGATCGAACGCAACTTCGAGCAGGATGTCCTGCTCCGGCTGTCGACAAAGCAAGGCTATAACAATTATGCCGCTTTCCTGGATGCCCTGGAAAAAGGCCGGCTGATCCGACCGGAAAACCGGTCGGCGGCTTATTATTACAATAAGCTGTACGCCGACACCACCTTCATCCCGCTGCGGGGCATCATTGACGAGCGCTTTACCGACGCGCTGATGGATTCCGTGCAGCAGGCCATTAATGCCTACCTGCGGACCGACCCCGGCGAACTGGCGCAGCGGGCGTTGTACGATGAAAAGTACGGCCGTTTCCCCGAATACCTCAAAACCGCCGCAGGCATACTGGGCCCGCAGGACCCCCGCTACCGCCCCACGCTGGCCCGGCAGTATTACTTCGAGGGGCTGGTGCTGCGCCTGGAAGCGGAGCAGCGCGGCGGCAGCGACTCCCTCTACCGGCTCGCCCTGGAAAAACAGGAAAAGGCGCTGGAACTGGAGGGCCGCGCCGCCTACATCCACAACGAGCTGGGCGTGCTGCTGCCGGAGCTGGGCCAAACTGAAGAGGGGATGGAACATTTGCGCAAAGCCGTAGAAATCTCTCCCACCTGGGCCATCCCGCACAACAACCTGGCCGTGGAATACAAACGGGCAGGCAGGCTGGAGGACGCAAAAGACAGCTACCGGAAAGCCATCGAATACAAGCCCGACTTCGCTTCCGCCTACAGCAACCTCGGCAACCTGCTGTCCGAACAGGAACGCTATGACTCCGCCGAGCTGATGTACCGCCGGGGCATCGAACTGGGGCCGGCCTACCGCGACAACTACTTCAACCTGGGGCTGCTGCTGAGCGGCGCCGAAGAAGCGGAAAAAAAGGCCGAGGCCAAGGCCCTGTTTCAGAAAGCCCTTCAACTGGACGCCGCCGACCCCGGCGCTTATTTCGAACTGGGTAACCTGTACGATGCCCTGGGGCAGCCCGACTCGGCGGAGATCATGTATCTCAAAGCCATTGAAACCCAGCCGGGCTACGTATCGGCCTACCTGAACCTGGGGTTATTCTATTTCAACCAGGGACAGGTGGAAGACTCGGAAAAAATGCTGCTCGAAGCCATCCGGTATGCCCCGGACAATGCGGAGGCCATCCGGTACCTGGGCATCCTGTATTATTTTCAGGACCGGCCGGAGGACGCAGAAGCGCAATTTCTCGGCGCCATCCGGGCGGACTCGTCCTTTGCGCCGGCCTATGTGAGCCTGGGGTTCCTGTACGGGCAGTCAGGGCAATGGGATAAAACGGCAGCCCTGCTCCGGGCTGCGCCCCTGGATACGGCCACCCTGATCGGAATCTACTACGAGATCGGTTCTACGGCCTACCAGTCGGAACTGTACGATCTGGCCCTCGCCGCTTTCCAATCGGCGGCAGCCCTTGACCCGGCGGACCCCTGGGCGTCCTATCTGATGTGCACCATCCACGTGCTGGCCGGCAGGCCAGACGAAGCACTGGACATGCTGGAGGAAACCCTGGAAAAGGCTCAGGCTGCCGGGCAGGATTACTACGAACAGGTTGCCGGCGACGCCGACCTGGAGCCCTTGCGCGCCGACGGCCGGTATCAGGAGCTCATGAAGCGGTATTTTCCCGGGCGGGAATAAAATGCAGGGATAAAGGTAACCGAATGCTCGCTTTTCAAATAAATGTTCGGATATTAGTATGCTTCAAAAAAAACAACTATGAAAAACCTGCCACTTTTATTTTTCTTCCTGTTTAGCCTGCTGGCCGCCCCCGGGTTCCTTTCGGGGCAATCCACCGGGACCCTGCACCTCATCCTCAGCATCGACGAATACAATGAGGACATCCGGCAGGGGTGTATAGAAGACCGCGATTACCTGTCGTCGGTTTTCGAATGGATCGCCGAGGATGCCGGGATGTATTACGAACCCCATACTGTGGGCTTCAGCCCTTATGATGTTTACAGCTTTATGGAGGAGTTCACCTGCGGCCCCGACGACGCCGTCATTTTTTTCTACTCCGGGCACGGTTTCCGGGAGGAGGACGACAACGTGATCTGGCCGTTTTTATACTACTGTGAAAAAGACGAGCAGGCCGGCGTGAGCGGCAGCCTGGAGGACTGCGGCGTTCCCCTGGATTGGATACACCAGGTGCTGATCAGCAAACACCCGAGGATGTCCATCACGATTGGCAACAGCTGCAACGAGGTGCCGGGCGACGAGCTGGCCAACGAGCGCGCCCAAAGCCTCAGAAAGCAGAAACCGGACCAGGATAGCGAGGGTACCCTCTCCCACCTGGAATTGCTGACCCGCTTCAAAGGCCACATCATCGCCTCCGGCGCTTCCCCCGGGCAGTTTTCCTATACCAACGACGACAACGGCTCTTATTTCGTCAACGGGCTGGTCGACGTGCTGCTCGAAGACCTCTTCATCAGCGAACAGCCCACCTCCTGGGCGAGCATCTTTAAGAGGGCCAGGGATATCGTCCAGCAGCAAAAGCCGGACCAGCGCCCGCAGTTCCTGATCGTCAAAGACAACAAAAAGCTGCTGTATTCCGAAGGGAAGGAAAACTTTCAGAACCAGCTTTCCTATGAACAACTGGGCCTGGAAGTGCCGGAGATCGGCGATGACGAATACTTCTATTTCGATGAGGATACCGAGGAATGGGAATTCGACGATTTTGAGGATGAGGATTATTCCGAGGAATGGGAATCGGATTATGATGAGTGATTGTTGGTTTTTTGTTGTTTAAAAGCGTAAGCGTGTAAAGGTGTAAATGATCGGGGAGTCCCTCTCTTTTACACGCTTACACATTTCCATTTTTACACAAACGGACCCCGGAAATACTACTACTTCACCATAAAACTCTTTAAGATGAGATCCACATTGCTTTTATTGATACTGAGCATGTTTCTGCACTTCAGCGCTGAAGCCCAGGGCAGGCCTACTGCTTCCAACCGTTCGTCGAAGTTTTCCGGCGGCGGCATGGTGATGGTCAAAAAGAAATCCGACCCCAGAGACAAAAAAATGGGGCTGGGCGGGGCCCGGCGGCCGGAATCCTTTGAGAACAGCGGGGTTGAGGAAGGATTCAATACCCTGGATCAGGGGAACTGGGATGAGGCCATTGACCAGTTGGACGATTACTCGGATAGCGACCCCGCCGCCGCTTACGGCCTGGGCGTGGCGTATCACCAGAGCGGAGAAGTGGAAAAGGCCATTGACGTCCTGGAACAAAGCGCCGAAAATACCGACGCCCTGTACGAGCTGGGGCTGATCTATGCCGAACAGGGCGAATACGACAAGGCCGAAGAAAAATTCCTGGAGCTGCTCATGCTGGACCCGGAAGATGCCTTCGCCTGGTACGAGCTGGGATATCTCTATCTGGAAACCGGATACTACGAAGACGCCGCCGAGTGTTTCGATATAGTCCTGCTCATTGAGCCTTCCGACCCGGATGCGCCCTATGAGCTGGCCCGCATTTACGCGATCTCCGGCGATGTGGAGAGCGCTTTAGCCGCCCTCGGGCAGGCTTTCCAGAATGGGTTCGACGATCTCGGCTTCGTCCTGGAAGATCCCGACCTGGAGGAGGTTCGGATGACGGAGCAGTTCGATCAGCTGGTGGACGATTATTTTCAGGATTAGTGCTTTCGGCCCTATTTCACCCCTAACTTCCCATCCTCTCCAATAACCAGGCTCGTTTCCGGAAAGTCAGCCCGGGTCAGTTCGATCAGGGTTTGGATAGCCCGGTTCTGCCGGTCGATCTTCGGGCCGTGGGTTTTCTCCTGATAGGCCGGCGTCACCTGGCCCTCCAGGAAGGCGCCGTCCCTTCCCACGGTTACTGAAACGATGGGGGCGATGCCCGCCGGGCCGCGCAGGTTGAACCGCCCGTAGGTGCAGAAGTTGCCCAGGCTGTAACAGATCAGGCGGCCCTTGTACAATTCCATGGCCCGGGTGACATGCGGGCCATGGCCGAAGACGATGTCTGCCCCTGCGTCGACCACTGCGTGGGAAAACTTGTATACATCTCCCCGGTTTTCGCCGTAATAGGTTTCCGGCCGGCGGGGCACATTCTGGTGGCTGGCGCCTTCCGCCCCACCGTGGAAAGAAACGATGACGATATCGCATTCATCCTCCAGCCGGCTCACGATCTGCCGGGCCTTGCCCAGGTCGTGGATGCTGCAGGTGCCCCAGTTCGGCGCAAAAGCGCACATGCCGTATTTCACGCCGTTGCGTTCCACGATGGCGTACTCGTCGGTACCCGCCAGGCCGGCGAAGGCGATGCCTGCTTCCCGGAGCACCGCTTTGGTGCGGTCCCGCCCGGTAGCCCCAAAGTCGCCGGAATGGTTGTTGGCAATGCTCAGAAAGTCGAAGCCGGCGTCGGCGAAGTGCTGCACATAGCTCTCGGGAGAGCGAAACACATAGCAGGCGGCCGGGTTATTACAGCGCTTGGGCGTTCCGCCCTTATCCAGGATCGTGCCCTCCAGGTTGCCGAAGGTGATGTCCGCCGATGACAGGATTTCCCGCACGTCGGCCAGCATATCGGTGCCGCCGTTGGGAGGCAGGTAAGAAGGCGAAGGATAATTCGTGCCCAGCATCATATCCCCGACGCCGATGATGGTGAAGCGTTCCGGATCGGGAGCTACGCGAACCGCCCGTACCGTATCTTCCGGCGTGGGAAGGGTATCGGCGGGTGCCAGGGTGGCGGCCATGGCGGCATTTGAGGTATTCGCCCCGGCCCGTTCGCCGCAGCTCAGGAATGAAACGGAAAGTACGATAATGCAGAAAAGGCCACCGAAACGGAAGCCTTTTCCAGAAAGTAGCTTTTTCAGCATATGACTGTATAGATCTTTTAATCGAAAGACTGGTTGGACATCTCGGCGGCGCGGACCAGGTCGTGGTATTCATCGGGCGTCAGGCCGTCCATGCAGTAGTGGATCGGGTTGACCTTATTGCCCTTGTAGATCACCTCGTAGTGGCAGTGCGGGGCTGTAGATGTACCCGTACTGCCCACCAGGCCGATCTGCTGGCCGCGCTTTACCTGCTGCCCTTCCTTTACGCTGATGGATTTCATGTGCGCGTAGGAAGTCTGGTAGCCGAACCCATGGTCGATAACGACCTGGTTGCCGTAGCCGCTGACCCGGTCGGCCTTGATGACCTTGCCGGCGCCGGTGGCCTGAATAGGCGTGCCCCGGGGCGCTGTAAAGTCGATGCCGTAGTGCATTTTAGGGACTTTGTAGATGGGGTGGATCCGCATGCCGAAGCCGGAGAGCAGCTTCACGCTGCGGGGCAGTTTGTCGGAGTTTACCGGCTTGATGGATGGAATGGCGGCCAGCATGTCCTCCTTTTGTTCTGCCATGCTGACGATCGTGTCCAGCGAACGGGACTGGAGGTCCATCTGGCGCTTCAGTTTGTCCAGGTTTTGGCGCACGTTCACCAGCAGGTCGCCGGTGCTTAGCTGGCGCAGCCCGGCGTACTGGTCGTGCCCGCCGACGCCCCCTTCCCAGACGCCCTCATCGATGGGGTCCATGCCGAAGACCATCCGGTGGGCGTAAGCGTCGCGCTCCTGGATTTTGGCCAGGACATCCCGCAGGCGCTCCAGTTCGCCGTTGACTTCGACAAATTGGGATTCCATCAGCTTGATTTCATTCCGCAGAACCTTCTCCTGAGGGGAAGGTATCCAACGATGTGAAAGAAGCGTGAAAATAAATGCAGTGAAGATCGCTGCACAAACAAAACCCAGGATTCGGGTGATTTTCTGGCCGGCGGATTGCTCCACCTTCTCATACCGAAGCGTGTGGGTATTGTAAATAAACTTCTCTTTTCCCATGAGTATCAAATCTTTACCAATCAAACTAAATGATTCAGCCTGAATGCTTTAAAAAATTTCGGATCATTGGAGAAATCCAGTAGTTGCTGAATATTTAGCTTTCCTCCCTCTCTTAACTTGCTCTTTTTTCTATAAGTGTCTTCGTCAAAAATAATTCGCAGAGGGAGAATGACAAAATTTTAACCTGTTTTTTAGATGAAAGCCTAAGTTTTTTGTGAATTTCACGAAAAAGCTTCATCAAAATGGTGTTAATAAATAGCCTGAAGGGATAAATAGCCGCCCTTTTTACCGGGGTTGAGGATAGTTCTTTCAGATTGGGATGGCCAAAGATGGATAAACGAATCCAATTTGATGTATATTTTAAGACTTTTTAACGCTTTTTAACGATCGGGAGGGGGGGGGTGGCGTAAGTGCCCGGACAGAAATACTTTGAGATACATGGAAATAAGGAAATACTTTGCAAGCCCAGGTTTGGCGAGTATTTCCAGGTATTTCAACGTATTTCCGCATATTCCACTATTTCAGTCCAGGTACTTATACGTGTATTTGTGTTTACGGTTGCGTTCCCGGGGTTGTGTAGATGTATAAGGGTGAAAAAGTATAAATGAACCCCACTCCCATCGAACCCTCTCTTTTACACCTTTACACTTATACACCTTTACACAATCTCAGTAATTCCCCTTAAATCCTGGCATATATGAACTTCTCCTCCTATCTTCGCTGTTCCAAAAAAATGGGCTGGTTTTAAGGAACACTTAAAAACAAGTCCGATGGCAGGGAATCGAAGGAAGGCCACGATTCGCTGGCCTATAATGCCGAACTTGTTTTTTAACTACTAATAAGGTTATGACTTCAACAGAAATACGGCAGGCGTTCCTCGACTTTTTCGCCTCCAAGCAGCATAAGATCGTGCCCAGCGCGCCGATCGTGAGCAAGGACGACCCCACTCTCATGTTCACCAACGCGGGCATGAACCAGTTCAAAGATTACTTCCTCGGCAACCAGGTGCCGGATAACCCCCGCATCGCCGACACCCAGAAGTGCATGCGCGTTTCCGGCAAACATAACGACCTGGAAGACGTAGGGCGCGACGGCACCCACCACACCATGTTCGAAATGCTGGGCAACTGGTCCATCGGCGACTATTTTAAAAAAGAAGCCATCGCCTGGTCCTGGGAACTGCTCACCGGGGTATACGGCGTCGACAAAAGCTGCCTCTACGCCACCGTCTTCGAAGGGGACGAAGAGGAGGGGCTGGAACCCGACGACGAAGCCCGCGCCCTCTGGAGGCAATACCTTCCCGACAGCCACATCATCAACGGCAATAAGAAAGACAACTTCTGGGAGATGGGTGACACTGGCCCCTGCGGCCCCTGCTCCGAAATCCATATCGACCTGCGCGGCGAGGAGGACCGCAAGGAAGTGCCGGGAGAAAACCTGGTCAACCAGGACCACCCGGAGGTGATCGAAATCTGGAACAACGTCTTCATCCAGTTCAACCGCAAAGCCGACGGCAAGCTGGAGAGCCTGCCCGCAAAACACGTGGACACCGGCATGGGCTTCGAACGCCTCTGCATGGTGCTGCAGGGCAAAACCGCCACCTACGATACCGACGTATTCACCCCCATCATCCACTTTATCGAACACAAGACCGGTAAAAAATACGGCGGCAGCTATAAACCGGATGCCGAATCCGACACCGCCATGCGGGTGGTGGCCGACCACATCCGCGCCATCGCCCTCTGCATTGCCGATGGCCAGCTGCCCGGCAACAACGGCGCCGGCTACGTCGTGCGGCGCATCCTGCGGCGGGCCGTCCGCTACTATTTCCAGTTCCTCGACATCAAAGAACCCTTCCTGCATACGATCATCCCCCTGCTGGCGGAATACTTCAGTGGCGTCTTTCCCGAATTAAAGGCTCAGCAGGCGCAGGTGGCCAGGGTGATCGAAGGGGAGGAAACCACCTTCCTCCATACCCTCGAAAAGGGCCTGCGGCGCTTCGACACGCTGGATGTCAGCTCCGGCCAGATCGACGGACAGGATGCTTTCGAACTCTACGACACCTTCGGCTTCCCCATCGACCTGACCCGCCTCCTTGCCGCCGAGCGCGGCCTGTCGGTCGACGAAGAGGGCTTCCGGAAGGCCCTCCAGGAGCAAAAGGAACGCTCCCGGGCAGACGCGCACAAACTGGTGGGCGACTGGCGCGTGGTGCGCGAGGGCGAAGAGGTTGCTTTTGTCGGTTACGACAAACTGGCAGTAGACAATGCCCACGTGCTGAAATACCGCACCGTAGAAGCCAAAGGCAGAGAGCAGTTCCAGATCGTGCTCAACCAGACGCCTTTCTACGCCGAAAGCGGCGGCCAGGCCGGCGATTCGGGCCTGCTCTGGTTCGGCGCAGAAAAAATACCGGTGCTGGATACCCAGAAAGACAACGAACTGATCATCCACGTCGTCAAAAACCTGCCGGACGACATCGAAGGGCCGGTGCGCGCCGAAGTGAATACGGCCCGGCGCCAGGCCACGGCCAGCAACCACTCGGCCACCCACCTCATGCACGCGGCCTTGCACCGCATCCTCGGCCAGCATGCCCTGCAGAAAGGGCAGGACGTGGACGACAAGCGCCTGCGCTTCGACTTCTCTCATTTCCAGAAAGTTACCGATGAAGAAGTGCGGCAGATCGAAGAAATGGTCAATCAAAAAATCCGCGAAAACATACCGCTGGAGGAAGAGCGCAACGTGCCCATCGAGGCCGCTAAAGCTTCCGGCGCCATGATGCTCTTCGGCGAAAAGTACGGCGAGCAGGTGCGGGTGATCACTTTTGACCCCGGCTTCTCCCGCGAGCTCTGCGGCGGCACCCACGTCGGCGCCACCGGCGAGATCGGCCTGTTCAAGATCGTCTCAGAGGGGGCGGTGGCTGCCGGCATCCGCCGCATCGAGGCCATCACCGCCGGGCGGGCCGAAGCCTTCCTGCTGGAAGAACTCGACGAGCTGAACGAAATCCGCCAGCTCCTGAAAAACCCGAAAAACCCGGCTAAGAACGTGGCCGCCCTGCAGGAAGAGAACAAGCAACTGAAAAAAGAAGTAGAAAAGCTGCTGGCCGCCCAGGCCAGCGCCATGAAGGGCGAGCTGCTCCAAAAAGTAGAGCCCCTCAACGGCCTCAACTTTCTGGGCGCCAAACTGCCGCTGGACGACAGCAACGCCATCAAAACCCTGGCCTACCAGCTGGAAGAGCAGATCGACAACGCCGTCATCGTCTTCGGCGCCGAAATCGGCGGCAAAGCCCAACTGCTCATCCTCATCAGCCGCGAACTGACGGAAGGCAAGAGCCTGCACGCCGGCAACATGATCCGCGAGCTGGCCAAAGAGATCAAAGGCGGGGGCGGCGGGCAGCCCTTCTTCGCCACCGCCGGCGGCAAGGACGCCGGGGGGCTGGAGCGGGCAATTGCGAAGGCACGGGAGATGGTGAATGGTTAGGTTATATTGTTATAATGCTTTGCTGCCGTCCGCTGCTTAGGGCTACCGCTTCACAAACCCCTCCACCCCCACCACCTGCCCCTCCCGCAAACACTGCAAATAATACACCCCGCCCGGCAGTTCCCCTACCTCCACCAGCAGAGTTACCTCCGGCAGGCGGGTGGAAAACCGCCGCCACTCCCGCCCCTGCGCGTCCAGGATGCGGAAGTGGTGCTCCCCGCCGGCGGGGGCGGTGAAATACACCTGCAGCGCTTCGGCCACCGGGTTGGGGTAGAGCAGCAGCGTACAGTCATCTGACGGCTTGGAGTCGTCTGATGGCTTGGGCTCTTCTGCCCCGCTGATCAACTCACAGCCCGGCACCAGGCAGCCGTATTCGTCCACCTTCAGCAGCCAGCCCTGCTGGCGGGGGGCGTTGACGGTGTCGCGCACTTCGCCGGCCATGATGAAGCCGCCGTCGGGGGCCTGGGCTAAATCGTTGATGTAGTGGCGAGGGCCCTCGCCGGCGATGTGCTGGTAGTAGCGTTTCCAAAGCAAAACGCCATCGGGAGATATTTTGGCTAGCACCCCACTGAAAAACCAATTTTGCGGCGTACGGGCGATCAGGTTGCCAGCAACGGCGTAACCGCTGCCATCCTGGATTTCTATACCCGACGTAAGTTGGTTGTTATAGGATATAGCTGGCAGCGAATCTCTTACCAGCACCCCCCATTCTTCCTGCCGGTTGGAGTCCAGCTTGAAAGCGTAGTTGTGCCAGCGTAGCTGGCTGAAACCAGGGCCTGCCGGAACCTCTATTCCCTGGCCAGTGAAAACCAGTAGCCCGCCATCGCTGGTGGCTATGGCCCGCCCTTCCTTGCCTCGTAGCTCATCAATGGGAGAGAAATACTCCCAGAGAATATCGCCTTCTTCGCTAATTTTGAAAAGATGGTTGCGGGCTTCGATGTTTTGATGAGCAAAATTGGTATTGTCCCGAATAGAAGCTATTAGATAACCGCCTGGGATGTGTATTAAGCTATGAGGAGAGTCGTCTCGGGAGATAATTCCATACTCTTTTTCCCATAACACCTCCCCTTCCATACTCAACCGCAATACCTGTATCTCATCATTATTAATACCCTCAGTAGAAACGATCAAATTCAACAGGCCATAGCCATCCTCCAATACCTCCATGTCTTTTGTGAAGATAAATCCTTCATCCGGATAATAAGGGCTGGGGAATTGTGCTGTAAAAATACTATCGCCCTCTTCGTCATAAACAATCAACAGTGCCTTCATCAAGCTGTCAACCGTATACCCCGCAACTGCAAAGCCCCCCCAGGGCAAAGCCTTCAGGTTGTTGCGCCAGGTTTGGTAGGATTTTGCCGTATCTCTTATCGTTTTCAGGTAATCAATTTCACCTTGCAGCGAAAACTTTACAAAAATATTGCCCGCCTCGTGAGGCGGCACAGAGTCGGCTATCACGCCCGTTGCATAGTAACAGCTATCGGTAGTTACTATGCTCGTCAAGACGGCCGCCGGAAAGCCGAAATCGAACCGGTAACTATAACTATCCTGTGCATCTAAAACTAAACCATTAAGGGTTAATAGGAATAAAACTATGCTTTTTCGCATTGCTAAAGGATTGAAACCAAGAGGAAAGAAGGAAGTGGAATGGCTCCCACTTCCCCAGGTTTATGTCTAATGCTGAATGGCCAATTTACCTACCGGCCCCGGCTTATTATCGATCCAGAGTTGATACCAGTACACGCCTTCGGCCAAGCCCGAAACATCCCATTCTTTAAGGCCCACCTGGGGTGAGAGGGGAATATCGGCCACCGAGCGCCCCATAGCATTGACCAAACGAACGGATGCTTTTTCTCCAGCCAGGATCGTGAACTCAAAGGTGACGGTGGCCTTGGCAGGGTTAGGAAAGGCTCGGATAGAGGCTTGATGCTGATGCCAGGTAGAGGCACTCACCGCCGGCCTTTCCTCTACAGCAGCAGGCAGGCTGTGGTCCGGCTCCCATACTCCGCCGTAGGCATAGTTCAATAGGTTTCGAGCCTGTTGGGCGGCCAGGCCCTCCAACTGGGCGATATCGGACAGTGCTATTATCTCCAGGCTATCCAGTTTGAAAATATCGGCCTTGCCGAACAGCAATTGGAAGAGAGCAAGTTTGTTGTCATACTCCGCCTGCTGCTTTTCTGTCAGCAGGAAAGCTTCCGGAATAGACGTTAGTACATCCTCTGCCGTTTCGTCCTGGCCGGACTGAAGCAGAATATCGGTTTTTAGATAGTGAGAATGTAGGCTGCCTTTATGATCCAGCCACAACAGGGCGCTGTCCCGGTTGTAGGCAATGCTATCTAATAAGTAGTAGGCCAATACAAGATCCGCAGCGCGGTGCATGCCGGCGTAGGCAGCAGATAAACCCTCTTCTATAGCATCCCGATCCGTATTCAGCAGGCTGGCTTGCTGCACTTGCGATAATTCCTCTCCGTCAAGGCTGGAGTTTTCTTCCAGGTAGAGCCAAAAACCCGCTTTGCGTACCGCCTCCGGGTTTGCTTCCAATAAATCCACTTGCATGCCGTTGTCGAAAACAGCGGGTTTGTCTACAACCGCCTTCAAAACGTGCTGGGAAACGTAGGGGGAAATGCCGAGCAAGTCGTTAATGAGCCCGGCCGCCTGCCCGGCGCCAGCTTGGGCCACTTCTGCCAGCAGGCCGGGCGTGTCCCCGTCGTCGATTAATTCGTCATAATCCGCTTTGTAGAGCTGGTATTGGGCCTTGGCGTCGAAAAAACGGTTTTTTGTCAGCCCAATATCTTCATCGGGTACCTCTCCCCCCACTTCTCCACTACTACATTCATTAAGCTCCGCTTCTTCTTTAGCAATGGTATTATCCGAATAAAACAGAGGTTCTTCCTCGGAAACTTCAGGGTAGAAGAAATATTGAATAAAACCGCCTTGGTTATTAAAATCTCCTTCTGGGTTGCCATTATTCTGGGAAAAGGTATTCCCTACTGCAAGGTTATCAACTGTTCGCTGATCCTCCGTAATCCCCTCTCCTTCCTGCACCCAGAAGTCGAACACATTACTGCCTAGGTTGAAGTTACACTCGTACACAATACCGCCACCTTCGAGCCGTCCCACATTATCCCCTACCGCCGCATTACCCACATATAAAACATCAAAATTATTGCCATAGATGGTATTAGCATCCGTGCCCGCTCCCGTGTCGATCACCTTCACCCCCACCGTTTCGTCCTGGCTGGCGGCCAGGCCCCGCAGGCGGTTGCCCAGTACGGTAAAGCCGGTGCTGTAGTTGATTTGTACGCCTTCCTGAGACACCAAAAAGGGCGGCAGGTTGCTCACGTGCCCGCCCACATCCAGGGTGCAGCGCGTGACGGTGAAGTGGTTGGCCGCTTCGGCCAGCACCCCTTTTTCCAGTTCCCGGAACGTGGCGTCCCTGACCATAAACCCTTCCGCGCCCTTGGCCGCGCCCGCCCGTACGCCGAAGCGCAGCTTCTCGAATACCGTACTGCCGCCCGCAACGGTGAAGTTGGCGTCCAAGCTGTGGATGCCCGCGCCTTTGCCCAGGAACACGTCGCCCGGCCCAGTATCGTTGGAAAACATACAATCGATAAACTGCAGGCCGCGCACGCCGTTCAGCTTAACGTGCTCCCGGAAGGGGTGGCCGTAGTGGCCGGCGTCGATGGTGAACGTGCAGTTGACAAAGCGGCCGTAGTTTTGCCCCTCGTAGCGGCGGTATTCCACCGAGCGGGCGTTGTTGCGGAAGTAGGAGTCGAAGGCCAGCACCAGTATTCGGGATTTGGTGAAGGAATCAGAGAAAGCCCTGCCCTGGCGCCGGGCCGGGCAACGGCAGGTTAGGACGTGTAGAGGTGTCAAGATAGAGATAATATACGGGCGGGGCAAGTTTTTAACAGGCTTGCAATGTTGAAATCTCCCGCCCTTACTCCAACCCCGCCGGCCGCCGTAAGCCCATTTTCCTCAAGCCCGGGCTGCCGCTCCACCCGGGCAGAGGAATTGTAATACCGCTGGACGTCTTCGTTCTACAGCTGCACCGCCCTGCAACAGGCTTTTCCGCAAGAGCGGAGTACAGAAAATTATGTTCTGGGAGCCTGTCGGCACTGTGGTTTAGATACTTTGTATGTTTTCCTGCCGTCCGGGCCAGCAGCAGAATAATGCCAGCGGAGTTGTCAAAAAGGCGTATATTGATGCCCTATGCGAGAATTGAAGATTTCACAGTCCATCACACTCCGGGATAGCAAGTCGATAGAATCATATCTGTCTGAAATCAGCAAACTGGATATGGTCTCTATTGAAGAAGAGATAGAGCTGGCCGGCAAAATAAGGAATGGCGACCAACTGGCGCTGGAAAAACTGGTCAAGGCCAATCTCCGGTTTGTCGTTTCTGTCGCCAAACAGTATCAAAACGGCCATCTGCCGCTGATGGACCTCATCAGCGAAGGCAACATCGGGCTGGTGAAGGCTGCCCAGCGATACGACGAGACCCGGGGCTTCAAGTTTATTTCCTACGCCGTCTGGTGGATCCGGCAGTCCATCATGCAGGCCATGTCCGAACAGGGAAGAATGATCCGCCTGCCTCTGAACAAGGTGGGCGCTTTGGCCAGGATCAACCGGTCGTTCGCGCAACTGGAACAAAAATACGAGCGCGAACCCACCAATGAGGAACTGGCCGAGGGCATGGGGATGGCACTGGATACGGTAACGGAAACGTTGAAAGTCGCGCCGGGCCATGTATCTATGGACGCTCCTTTTGAAGACGGAGAAAACTCGTCTTATCTCGACGTGCTGGAAAACCAGGATTCCGTTGAAACCGACCAGGATTTGGCCTACACGGATTCGCTCCGGCTCGACATCGAAAAAATATTGTCTCTTCTATCCGGCAGGGAACAGGACATCATCCGGATGTATTTCGGCCTGGGCGAGGAAGAACCCATGACGCTCAACGAGATCGGCACCAGCCTGGACCTGACCCAGGAACGAATCCGGCAAATAAAGGACCGGGCCATCCGCCGGCTTCGGTCGTCCTCCCATAAAGTACTGCTGAATGCTTATCTGGGGCGATAATCCTGCCTGCCTCGCCACAACAACCAGAACAAAAAGTGTCACGTTTGCAGAAAAATTTGCTTCTACCTGCAAAAGGGTTTTTCTAAGTAATCCTTAAAAAACAACTTCACGATCCGCCGTTGTAGTGAAGTGAATCAGCCACGTAGGATTGTCGCGGGGTTAGGCTGATAAACGAGCTACAACGACGGATCTCAAACAGTGAAGTTATTTTTTATCACTACTAAGGAAACTTCTTAGAGGCCACTACCAGAAGAACCAGCTGATAACCCAAAGCCCGCCCCGCCGTTTGGCGGGGGGAGGCGCAGCCCCAACATGCTCTGAAACAAAGGTGGGTTATTTGCCGTATTATTAGGGCAAGTAACTCAAAACCCAGATGGACAAAAACTTCGGGTTAAGCCCCAATGATTTCGACAGGCTGGTAAGTGATCTGAAGAGAAATGAAGCCGATTTTTTTAAAACGGTCTTTTTGAAGCATTTCGAGGATTGCATGATCTTTCTGCAAAGACAGAATGGCGCTTCCTCAGATGATGCTTACGATGCCACAATGGATGCGTTGATCCAGTTTCGCCGGTTGCTTGTTGAAGGGAAGCTGAGGTATGGAAATCTGAGATACCTGTTTACTAAAATGGCCTCTCAGATCTACCTGAAGAACAAGAAAAAATTCCAAATACAGGAAATAGGCGCCAGCGATATGGAAATGGCTGAGTTCAGCTCGGGCGACGATCAGGAAAATATTGCTTTGCTGAATGCCGCCTGGACAGAGCTGGGCGCAAACTGTCAGGAGTTGCTGAAGTTACATTACTACGGACAGATGAAACTGAACGAAATAGCAGCATACAGGGGAAAAACCCCTACCGCTATACGAAAACAGAAAGAAAGGTGTATTGAAAGGATAAGAAGCCTTCTTCAAAAAGAAAAACTTACTCCATGAGCAAAAAACTTGGAAAATTGGTGGACGGCCATCTGAATGAGGGTGAAATAGATTCTATCCTCAGCGAAGCCATTCAGGCGAAGTTCGATGCAGAGCTGAGGCTGGACCTGGAAAAAAGCCTGCGGCAGGATTATAACCTCACCCGGGAAAGCCAAAGGATTGAGCTTAAGGAAAGGAGAGGCAACAGGCGCTTTTCCCTTCTGGCTGCCATCGCCGCAAGCCTGGCGCTTTTCATTCTTGCCTGGATCGTTTTCCAGCCCTCCCCGGGCAACGTCCAGGAACTGGCATCCGCTTATTTAACAACGTCGGAAATCTACCACGGCGGCGCCCTGAAAGGAAATACCGAAAATGAGGAAGCCCGGACGCAGGCCATCCGCTCCTTTAACGCGGGGGAATATGCGCAGGCGGAGCAGTACTTCTCGGGCATCGGAAACAAAACGGAAGAAGACCTTTTTTACAGCGGCATGTCTTCCTTGTATCTGAAAGAGTATAAAGACGCCATCGCCAAGCTGAAAAGCCTGGCAGGATCGGAGTCGAGGTTTCAGGAAGAAGCAAACTGGTATCTGGCTATCGCCTACATCCTCGACGGGGACCTGGCAACTGCCAGGGAGCTGCTCTCAAAAATGGAACCGTCGAGCTGGAATCATGATAAAACCCGAAAATTGTTGGAAGCCCTGGAATAAAATTCTTCGAACTCCATGACCATTTGAGCAATTTTCCTTAGCTTTATTCTCTGAATTTAAGCCATTCCCCTCAACTCCCCCGACCTGATTCGCAGTTTCACTTATGGTGTTTTATGCGCCCGGCTTCAGTATTTCAGGCAGTATTGCATGCCATAAGTAGCAAACGATAAAACCGGTAAACCAGGCTCAAAAAGAGAAAACACATGAACAACCGTTTTTTACTACTGCTCGCATTGAGCTTTATGCACATATATTCGGATCTGTGGGGGCAGAACCCGAATGCTCCCGGCACGCAGGAACCTCATCCTAATCAGTATTTCGTCAAGCTTTGCCACGGCGTCAGCAACAAGGAAGCAAACGCCTTAATGTCAGAGCTGAACTCTGTACAGCTGTGGGAAAATAAAAAGATCGGCCTGCGCCTCTGGGCGGTCAAGCAACTTCCTTATTCCTGTTCGGATGGGGACATTACAGACATCAACGAGCATTTGGTCCGTTCCAAGAGGAAGACCAACATCGATGATGCCATGCTGAATATGGTCTTTACCCTGGAAGGAAATGATTTTGGCAATGGGAACAGCAATTTTGACAACCTCAATTTGAATGGGGCCCTTGGTTCTACCCCGGTCAGGATCGCCATCCTGGATTCCGGCATTTCCGATGCTGCCATTGCCGCCAGCGCCGACTATTCCGGGCCGGTTGTCTATACCGGCTACGATTATGTGGACGACGACCCGGTCCCGGATGACCAGAACGGCCATGGCACGCATATTGCGGGCGTCATTTATGACATTGTCAGCCGGATAAGTACGCCTTCCAATATAACGTTTGATATCCGGAAAACCCATGACGAAGATGGGTTTGGCGATATTTCAAATCTCATTTCCGCGATTGTCGATGCCGTTGATGCCGGCGCGAATGTCATCAACATGAGCTTCAGCTACTATGAAATATTCGACAGCGAGGAGTTGAACCCCCTCCAGGTGGCGATTGAGTACGCCGAGCAGAAAGGGGTATTGGTCGTGGCGTCGGCCGGCAATAAATACCAGAATAATGATGCCCCCGGAGCCGTGCCGGTTCCGGCCAACCTGCCTAATGAAAATATCATTTCCGTGGCTTCCAACCGGAGTGATGAATCGCTGAGTTCCTTCAGCAATTACGGGTCCAACTCTGTGGATGTCAGCATCCTGGGCGAGAGCATTCCCGGCCCGGGTTTGAATGGAAACCGGGCATACGGTTCCGGCACATCCCTGTCTACGGCCATTGTGACCGCGTTATCTGCGATCCTCGGGACGCGCCAGGACCAGTTCAACAGCTGTGAAATCAAATGCACTTTGATAAATACCTCGAAAAACGTTCCGGCCATGCAGGGGCTTAACCAGGCCAATGGCGTTATCAATTTTCAAAATGCACTGCAATCCACACCCTCCCAATGCCAGCAGGCTTGCCCGGACATTGATCCAACTGTCGTGATGAGCTGCGGGGCCAATTGCCCGCCGGAGACGAACGACATGAATCTCTGTGTGCCGGCGGAGGTGACAGTCGTCGACCAATTGCTGGTTTATGATGTTGAGGAGGACGTCATCACCTTTACGCCAACCCCGGTATACGGCCCGTTCCGGGGCACGGTGGCTATCTACCCGGATGGCACTTTTTCCTACACCTCTTTTAGCGGCCAACCGGACCTGTTCGTCTATCAGGTTTGTGACGATAAGCAGGAAGCGTGTTCAGACGGGTGCAACCAGGGCGTAGTGTACATCAACACCGCCGGGTGCAACCCTCCTTCCAATAACGGAAATTACATTTATACGGGGCAGGACTGTGTGATGGCGACCAATGACGAGCCCAAGCTGCTGACCTTCCGCTATACCGGGCAGGATTGCAGCGCCACGAACCACGCCCAGGATCCCGGCAAGGTGAGCTGTTATGGAAATCCGGCCTTCGCGCCGGTGGTCTACGTTACCGCCCTCGGGAGCAAAGCTTATTTTACCGATCGGGAAGTGCCTTTAAACGGGACTTTTTCCATTGATGCGGCAAGTGTAGGCGATCAGAAGCTGAAGTCCAGCACAGAAATCCTTTTGAAAAATGCGGCGGGGCAGTTATTGCAGGTGGTTGAATTTAACACTTCCGGCTCCCAGCCGCTGAGGGTACAGGACCAGTTTGGCGGCCTGGTTCTGGAAGGCTACTTGTCGGAAGTCAATTTGCCCTGTGGGGATCCCGACCTGGAAAACCGGGATATTTATGATTGTGTCGTCGAGACAGGGGAGGTACCCAAATTGCTGACGTTTCGTTACACCGGCGAGGGTTGCAGCGCCATGGACCACGATCAGGATCCCGGCAAGGTCATTTGTTCCGGCGATCCCGGGTTTGCCCCAACCGTATATGTCACGGCGATAGGCGATGCGGATAAATATTATCTCATCAATCAGGAAGTATCCGTTGACGGCACATTTTCCGTCGATGCCGCCAGTGCAGGAGAAGATAAACTGAAGAATAATACAACCATCCTCCTGAAGAATGCCGCAGGGCAAATACTGGAGACCGTCGTGCTGCACACTTCCGGTTCGCAACCCCTGGGCCGGAAAGATTTGTTTGGCGGCCTGGTCCTCGAGGGCTATTTGTCGAAAGACGATGTCACCTGCGGGAACCCGGAGGTAGAAAACCGGAATATCCTGGATTGCGACAAGGAGACCGGCGAGTCTCCCCGCCTGCTGACCTTCCGGTATACCGGCGAGGGTTGCGGGGCCATGGATCACAATCAGGATCCCGGAAAGGTGCAGTGTTCCGGCGATCCCGGGTTTGCCGGGGAGGTTTATGTCACTGCAATAGGCGGCAGCGACAAATATTACCTCATCAACCGGGCGGTATCTCTGGACGGCACTTTTTCGGTCGACGCCGCCCGGGTGGGAGAGAACAAACTGAAAAATACCACGACGATCTACCTGAAGGACGCCGATGGGCAAATACTGCAAACCGTAATGCTGGAGACCTCCGGCTCTCAGCCCCTGGGCCTGAACGACCAGTACGCCAGCCTTCGTCTGGCCGGTTACCTGGGCGAGCATGGCGGCATTTGCGGGAAGCCGAGAATCCCGACGGCCCTGGGCGATTGCTGTGATTATACGGGCAAAAAACCCCGGATATTGACCCTGCAGTACACCGGCGATGGTTGTAACGTCACCACCCACAATCAGGAACCCGGCAAAGTATATTGCTCGGGAGACCCCGGTTATGCTTCTTTCGTCTATGTTTCGGCAGAATCGGTTGACGGCAATAAGCGCGAGGTCGTTTTTACAGATTTGCCGGTGCCCCTCAACGGGATCTTCGACGTAGATGCGACGAGCATCGGGGAGAATAAATTTAAGAAGGACCTTGTCTTTTATCTGAAAGACGCTCAGGGCAATTTGCTGCAGGAGGTGAAATTCCGCGCTTCCTGTTCCGAGCCGCTGGGGGAAGGCAACCAGTTCGGTGCGTTGTCCCTGAAGGGTTATGTTGCAGAAAACGGAGATATTTGCGGGGATATGCCCGTAAGCCAGGCTTGCGATCCGACATCTGGCTGCACAACGACGGGGAAGCGTTCGGCTATCGGACTGATGTACCTGGGGGCAACCGAAACCGCTGTGGCCGCCTATTCCAAATCCGTCGGCCAGGAGTTCATCGGCAGTTACCTGAACGTAGGCCCCGGCGATTTTATCGTCTTTTCGTCTTTGTACCGGAATGCCGGCAGCATGGGCCACTTCTTCTTGCAATGGGCGGGAGGCCAGTCCGTGGAAATACCCGTGGAAACGTCGGTGGACATCCTTGGGAATGTCTACGGCGATTTCATGGTTGTGCAGCAGCTGGACCAGGAATTCAATGACTGCCGGATCGCTTTTTCGGGCTGCAGCGAGGTAAACCGCCAGTGCGGAGAACCCGTCCTCGCAGATTCTCAGCAGGAAACGTCCAATCCGGTCGAACCGACACCTCCGGATCGCTTTGCCCTGCAAGCTTTCCCGGAAAAAGATGTAATTTTGTATCCGAATCCGGCCCGTCAGGTTGTATACCTTGGCCTTGAGGATTATGCCGGCGAGACGCTTGACATCGCGCTTTACGATTCCGTCTCCCGTCAACTGAAACGGATCAGGGTTGCCGAAGCCGCCCCTCTTCAGGAGGTGAGCCTCGCGGAAATACCCAACGGAGTCTACTACGTCATCATTCAGCCGGAAGAAGGCCGGCCGGTTTCGAAAAAACTGGTTGTTGCCCGGAATTAAAGACAGGTTCGTGGAATAGGGGTGGATGTGGAAACGAGCGGAGATACACGGAAATAGATGGAAATACATGGAAATGGGTGGAGATATAGAAATGCCCTGAAATCTGCCGCCCTGCCTATGTGTTCTATGCGGTTAAACCAACCACATTTTTTTACCATATAGGCCACATCAGGCCACATGGATTGCGCCGCCTATGTGTTCTATGCGAAAACCCCTATGTGCTCTATGCGGCTAAACCAAAGGCCTAAATAGATACTATATGGTGTAGCTGTGTGTAAACCGTAGCCTGTAGGGATAATAGCCCATTGCCAGGGCTGTAAGGTCCTGGAATAGGGGCAGCGTTATATTAAGTCCTGTACGCCGTCTATATGCACAATTATGACCAATTTCCTATATGTAGCACTGGCAACATTCCTGTTTGTTCTGAACCAGAATGCGGCAGCGGCGGAAGATCCGTATTTCAGTCAGCTATTTGCCGGGATAAGCGGATATTTAGAGGAAGGGGAATATGAGAAGGTTCTGGAAGCGCTCCCCCGTTTCTCTGCCGAAAAAGAATTTAAAGCGCTTACCTGCTATCAAAAAGGAAGGATACTACATAAGATCGGCGTAGCCTATTACCTCCTCGACCGGGAACAGGACGCCATCCGGTGTTTTCGGGATTCGGTGCTCGCTGTCTGGCGGAATTGCCCGGAAGTGCCTGCCGCTGAAAGGGCCAATACCATCTACAATATCGGGATCTGCTACCAGTACCTCGGCGATTTCCAGCAGGCCAAACGCCATCTCGACGAGGCTTTGCTGATCTTCGAGAACGCCCCGGATTACGCCCCTTTTGACCTCGCCCGGAAATATCAGGGAATTGCCAACTTTTACAGGGATAACTTCGACTCATTTCGCGCCGGGCTCTATTATGAGAATGCCCTCAGTATTTTCCGGAGAATAGAAGGCACCGAAGCCCTGCGGTTTGATATCCTGAACAGTTTCCTCATCCTGAGTATCGACCGGAAGGATTATGAAAAGGCAGAAATGTACTTTGATGAAGCCATGGCATTATACCGGGAATCTCCCGAATCCATCGAGGATTACGACCTGTCTATCCTCTACCAAAATGCCGGCATTTGTTATGTCGAACGGGACGAACTGGACAAGGCAATGGAAAATACCCGGGCGGGCCTGAGCCTGATTGATCCGTCGACGGCGCCCGCCTTGTATTCCAATGCCATTGAAAAAATAGCGGTGATCAACCGGAGACAAAAGCAATTTGCCCGGGCCATCGAGGGGCTGAATGAAGTGGTCCGGTTAAGAAAGGCGAATTTGAATAATGCAGAAGATTACCAGCAACTGGCTTACGCTTACGAGAACCTCTTTGAGGTTTACAAAGATAAAGGCGATCCCGAACGGGCCGGCGCCTTTCTCCAGAAGGCCTTTGAAACTTTGCTGGTCGAGGAGGTTTTTGATGACAATGGCGCACCTGTTGTCGGACAGTCCGTCGCGTACAACGACCTCGGCCTGGTCCGGTTGTTGTCCCTCAAGGCGCAACTTCTGCGAAGTGAATTCCAGGCTACCCAAAGCCCGGCCATCCTCGAAAAATCCCTCAGCCTTCACGCCAAGATAGATTCTGTCATCAGCAAAAACATCCTGCTCTTCCAGTTCCAGAAATCCAAATTGAATTTCCTGGAGCTGGTCCAGGGTTATTACGGCGATGCGATCCGGGACGCCTTAAAAGTGTATGAGCTCAGCGGAGAACAGAAGTATCTGCGCTCGGCCTACTTTTTTTCGTCCAAAACAAAAGCGATCATCCTCCGAAATGAGCTGAAGGAGGCAAATGCTTTTCAATCTGCCGCTTCTCCGGAAATCATCGAAAAGGAAAAGGCCCTGGCCCAGAAGATGTTCACCATTCAGGAACAACTTTCCAATAACGAAACGGGAAATGGGGCCATCCTAAGGCAATACGTTGAAGTCCAAAGAGAAATGGATAGGCTCCTCCTCAGTATCGAACGGGAGGAACCTGCGTATTTCCGGAATAAGTATGCCTTTATTTCCCCCCCGGGCCTCGATGAAATCCAGAAATCATTGCCTGAAGGCCTGGCTATCATCGAGTATTTCTACCGGACAGACACGATCTATAGCTTCTGGATAACCCGCAGCCACCTGTTTCATATCTCTATCGACAACAATGAACAACTGGAAGGGGCTATCCGGGATTATGTAAATCAATGCCATGACCCCAATTTGCCCCTTTCCGGTAAAACGGGCCATTTTTTATATGAAAAACTGATCGCCGAAGGCCTTACCCGAAAGGCATTACGCGGCGTAACCCGCTTATGTATTATTCCGGACGACCTGTTGCATACGATCCCGTTTGAAGCGCTGAACAGCGCAGCTGAGGAAAAAAATCAGTTTCTCATCAAAGACTACAGCGTCGCTTATTCCTATTCTGCGGGCTTGCTTGTCAGGGAAAAAAGCGAATCTTTTGATATCCCCTATCTGGGAGTCAGCACTCAGTATACCCCTGATCTTTCCGGGAAACTAAAAAACAGGAGGTTGTTGTTCGGCCAGGAAAATCTTTCCCAGCTGGTTTTGGGCAAGGAGGAAATTGACCGGGGGGCGGCTATTTTTGCCGGCAGGAAACTCCTGGACCAACAGGCTACGCTCGGGAATTTTTACGCTTATGCTTCCTCTGCCCGGATCATTCATTTGTCTTTACACGGGCTCGTAGATTTCGATGATCCCCTCCGGTCCTGTATCTTGTTCGACGACCACCGGGAGGAGTTCGTCCTCTCCGCTTTCGACCTTTATTCTCTTAAGATAAATGCCAATCTGGTCGTGCTCAGCGCCTGCCATTCCGCCAATGGGAAAATTTACAGAGGCGAAGGGGTGCAAGGGATCAGCAAGGCTTTTATGCTGAGTGGCGCTCAAACCATCCTTTCCAGCTTGTGGAGTGCTTCTGAAGCCAGTTCATTAGAGATCATGACTGCCTTCCTCCGGAATATTAAAAATCGAAATCCGAACGACCTGGGGCTGCACCAGGCAAAACTGGATTACCTGGCGAATGCCCGCCCTAGCCAACAGCATCCTTTCTACTGGGCAAATTTTATCATCATCGGGGAATTGAATTCCCACCAGGCACCCTCCTTCCCGGCCGGGAAAATCATCACTGCCCTGGCCCTGGCCCTGGTAATCGGGTTATTGCTCCTGTCCGTTAAAAAACGGCCGGGATGGGCCTTTCCTGCAAAAAAATAATTAAAAAAAATCTCCTCTTTCAGTCACGTTTCCTTTCGGGCCATCTTATACAGGTGAAGTGCGAAAGCGCCTCTTTTATTGATTACTACTGATATAACAAACACGACCATGAACTATAAAATACAACGTACACGCAAAACTCTCCCCGTAGCTTTTGGCATTTTTCCTTGCCCTTTTTCCCGCAGGCAGGCACTCCGGCCGGATGTTGCCGGTTGGGCAGAAAAAGGAGGCTCCATTGTGGTTATGGAAGATATTGTATTGGGTAAATAAAGCCGGCCCCGGGAGGGAGAAGCGCGAGTTGAAAAGATAGGTAGTGTATTAAATCCGTTGATCTATCCAGCGGACCTGGAGGTCCGCTCTCCATTTGCACTGAAACTTCAACGGATTTAATACACCACCAAAAGATATATTTGCTTTTCTTTGTGTTGTGAAATTTATCGAAACCCGGAAAATACTGCCCTCAGTCATTTTCCGGTTTTTTTAAATAATAACCGGCCTTGCTATGGGGCCTATTGAATTTCAGGGCAGCCCCTACTCCAACCCCGCCACCACGGTCAACCCATACTCCCCAAGCCCGAACTGCCACTCCACCCGGGCCGAGGAATTGTAATGCCGCTTGATGTCTTCGTTGTACAGCTGCACCGCCCGCCGCTGGTGGCTGCCGGAAATAATGGAAAAAAGCAGCCCCCCGCCGATGCCGGCACCGCCCAGCAGCATCAGGTCCTCTCCTGTGCCTCGGTTGTCCTGCCGGATAAGGAAGCCGCCGAGAAAGATAATGCCGCCAATCGTATAACTCACCGCCGCCATCTGGTCGCTCACCACCGCCACCTGCATCTGGTCGTGGGCAAGGGGATGGCCCGTCATAAACCACTGCATGACCTGGATGTTGAGTCGCTTGCCATCCAACAGGTAAGCGTTGCCGAAAAGGGCCGGGCGGGTAATAATGGTGTCCTTTGCCAGTTCGTGATAGGGGCTTTGAGAGAAAACGCCGGCCAGGGACAGGAAGCAGAGGATGATCGCTGAGAGTAGTTTCCTAAACATGTTTGACCATTTGGTTAAAGGCCTCGAGCAGTTGGATGTCATCATAATATACCACCACCGCCTGGAAATGGTTGGCGCCCGCATTCTTTTATGCTGATCCGGCTGGTTTTGTGGCTGACAAAATCCTGGCCCGGCTCCAGTCAGTGCGTCACCGCCGACCGTGCGCCGGTATATCCGGAAAAGGCCACCCTTCCTGTAACGCAGAATACGGCAATTCCATGTGTATTAACACCGCAGCGTGATTCAAATCGCGGCGGGGGTGCAGCGCCAGGGCAGGGGTAATGTAAAAAGAATCTCTTACTTTTACATTACCCTGATGAAGTCGTCGTCAACCCTTTGCTGTGGACTACGGAAGAAACCTACGCCCCCAAAAGCATGAACCTGGGCACTGTCCTCGTCCCGTTTGAGAAAGTCCGGCCGGGAAATACGGACGCACAGGTGCATGGCAACATACTCTGGGCCAGCAAACCCAGGTTCCCGGGCAGCTTCCTGATGACCCGGAAGAATTACCATGTGGGAGACTTCAACCTGTTCTATGTCAACGTTCGGGAGAACGCCCGGGCGAGGGTGCGGGCGTTTGGGGCGGGGAATGAATGAATGTGTAAGGTTATAAACCTTTATCTTTAAGAGCAAAACAAAGCGACATGAAACAACTCAACCGCAGGCAATGGCTGCACCGGGCCGGGCTGGCCGGAGCGGCAACCCTTACCGGAAGCTGGGCAGCCCTGGCCGAAGCGCCGCCTCCCCTTCCTATGGCCGGGGCTAGGATTCGTACTGGCCCTATCCGGCTCAACGCCAACGAGAATCCCTATGGCCCTTCGCCGAAGGTGCGGGCCGCCATGATGCAGGCCTTCGACGCTGCCTGCCGCTACCCCTTCGCCTGGCAGCAGGAACTGGCCGGGAAACTGGCGGAAAAGGAAGGCGTGACGCCCGGGCATATCGTCGTCACCGCCGGCTCCGTCGAAGGGCTGCGCATCAGCGGGCTGGCCTACAGCTGGCAGGGGGGAGAGGTCGTCGCCGCCGATCCTACCTTTCAGGCGCTGCTTACCTACGCCGAACAGTTCGGTGCCTACGTGCACCGGGTGCCGCTCGACGACCTCGTCCACGACCTGGACGCCATGGAGCGCCGCATCACCTCCAATACCCGCCTGGTGTTCATCTGTAACCCCAATAACCCGACCGGTACGCTGCTGCCCGCCGACCGGCTGCGCGACTTCTGCGCTTCCGTCTCCCGCCGAACCGTTGTCTTTGCCGATGAGGCGTACTACGACTATATCCAGGAACCCGGTTACCCCTCTATGGTGGAGCTGGTAAAGGACGATCTGAACGTCATCGTCAGCCGGACGTTCTCCAAAGTGTATGGCCTGGCGGGGCTGCGCATCGGCTACCTCATCGCCCGGCCCGATATCGCCCGCCGCCTGCAGGACGCCCGGGCAGCCTTCAACAACGTGATCGGCCTCCAGGCAGCCATGGCCGCCCTCGGCGACGAAGATTTTTACCGGGAGAGCCTGGAGCGGAACGCAGAATCCCAGCGCATGATCTACCAGGCCCTGGATCAGCTGAACCTGCAGTACATTAAGTCCCACGGCAATTTCGTGTTCTTTCAGGCGCAGAGGGATATCCGCGGGCTGATCGAAGAAATGAAAAAGGAGAACGTACTCATCGGCCGCCCCTTCCCGCCGCTGACCGACTGGTGCCGCCTGAGCACGGGCACGGCGGAGGATACCAGGCTGGCCTGCCAGGCCCTGGCCAGGGTGCTGGGGTGAGGGCACTGGCTGGAGTACTGGTGGTCAGTTGTCGGTTGATGGTTGTCCGTTTGGGAGGCCAATTGTTCCGGCGGCCCCAGGGCCAAACCGGCAACAGACAACAAATGCTGACCGCTTTTAATACTGAAAAGCGGGATCCAGCGTTCGACGGGTAGCCACCGGCAACAGACAACAAAAAACAAACAACAGACAACAAACAACAGACAACCATGCTCCCCCCCACCACCTACTGCGATGCCGTTGCCGGCATGGAGCCGGACAGCCTCCATCGCATCTACCACGATACGGCTTACGGCTTCCCCCTGCACGACGACAACGAGCTCTTCGGCCGCCTCATCCTGGAAATCAACCAGGCGGGGCTGAGCTGGACGCTCATGTTGAAAAAGCAGGAGAATTTCCGGAAAGCATTCGGCCAGTTCGACATTGAAAAAGTGGCCGCCTATACCGACGAGGATAAGGCGCGCCTCCTGAACGACGCCGGCATCATCCGCAACCGCCTGAAAATAGAGGCCGTGATCCACAATGCCCGGAAGATAATGGAACTGAAGCAGGAGCATGGCTCCTTCAAAGCATGGCTGGACAATCACCATCCCAAAAGCCTGGGGGAATGGACGAAGCTGTTCCGCAAAACCTTCCGCTTTGTGGGGGGGGAGATCGTCAACGAATTCCTGATGAGCACCGGCTACCTGCCCGGCGCGCACGTGGAGGGCTGCCCGGTTTATGAGAAGGTCCTTCAGCAAAAACCGGCCTGGCTGGATACTTAGTAGTGATTAAAAAATAACTTCACTGTTTGAGGCCCTTAGTTGTAGCTCGTTCAGCAGCCTGACCCCGCTGGAACCCTGACTGGCTGCTTCACTTCACTACAACTAAGGGTCGTGAAGTTATTTTTTAAGGATTACTTAGTTGGCCACTCAGAGTTCATACAGGCGATACGCCTCAATGGCAGCCATCAGCTTTTCCGCATATCCGGGGTCGGTAGCGTAACCGCCGGCCTGCAGGCCAACCGCCCACGACCAGGTATCCCATTCAGGATAGTGGCGCAGGCCCTGATAATTGGGGCGGGTGAGCAGGAACCGGCCGAAATCCTCGTAGCTCTTCCGGATCAGCGGATATTTGCGGAAGCATTCCCAGTTTCGGACGGGAACGCCGTCGAAGTATTCGGTGCTGGGCTTGCAGTGCGCCGGCCCCAGCCAGTCCCCGTTCGCCTTGATGCCAAAGTGGTTGTTGGCTTTCCGGGCGAGGTCGCTCGTGCCCCAGTCGCTCTCCAGGCCGGCCACGGCAATGATAATGGGCGTGGGGATGCCGGTTCTTTGGTTCAGTTCCACCGACAGGTAGCGGTACTTTTCAATGTATTGCTCGACCTTTTCCGGGCGAAACGGATCTTTTTTAAAAAAAGGCTTGTCGGCAAAACTCCAAAGAGCAAGCACGATCAGCAAGGCAGGCAAACCGGGGGCGTTTCCTTTCATGGTATATCTGTTTGGATCGAAAATCACCGGTGAATATAACAGACTTTTTTCGTAACTATTTAGGTGGGCCTGATGCCTTTGCCACGAAGACACCAAGACACGAAGACACCAAGATCGCACCAAGGCTTTGTGCAATCTTGGTGTCTTCGTGGCTAAAAAGCGGAGGGCTGCTAAATAGTTACTGTATTTCTACGTATTTCCATTCATTTCCCCATTTCCTCCCATACCTTTATCTAATTCCTCAATAAAAACTGGCCAACCATGCTTTCCCCCTATCTCGACTCCGCCCTGCTCATCTGGATGTACATGACCCTCTTTTTCCTCTTCGCCTGGCAGAAGCAGGACAATAGTATTGTCGACGTCGGCTGGGGACTGGGTTTTATCGCCATTGCCTGGTACCTGCATATTCAGTATCCCCACCCCTGGAGCTGGCTGCCGGCCCTGCTCGCCACCTTCTGGGGCGGGCGCCTGGCCTGGCACATCGGCCGGCGCAAAGCCCGGGAAGGGAAGGAAGACTGGCGCTATGCCCAATGGCGGGAAGAGTGGGGGCGGTGGGCCATCCCCCGTTCCTACCTGCAGGTATTCCTCCTGCAGGGCTTTTTTATGTGGGTGATCGCTCTGCCGTTGATGCAGCGGCCGGCGCCGGAAGTATGGCACTGGTATCAGTGGATCGGATTGCTAATATGGTTGGTTGGTTTTCTCTGGGAAGCTGTTGCGGACTGGCAGTTGCAGCGCTTCAAAGCCCGGCCGGACAACCAGGGCCGGATCATGACGGAGGGCCTGTGGCGCCTTTCCCGACACCCCAACTACTTCGGAGAGATCGTGCTGTGGTGGGGCATGTGGCTCCTTCTGCTGCCCTGCGGCTTATGGTACGTCAGCCTCGCCAGCCCCATCGTGCTCACCTGGCTGCTCACCCGCGTATCGGGCGTACCCATGCTGGAAAAGAAATATGAAGGACGGACGGATTTTGAAGCCTACCGGAAGGAGACGCCGGCGTTAGTTCCGGATTTGAAGAGAATTCTGGGATGGAAGTAGGCAAGCGGGAGATTAAGACTTCTTTGAACTATCTGCGCAATAAGTAAAGGCAAACCTGATTGACAAGATTTTCTGGATAGGTACGCCCCCGTTGCGTAAGCCGCTACATCCTGTTCATCCTGTTCATCCTGTCTATTTTCGGCCCTTTTGCACAACCCTGTCCAAAAAAAGAAAGGGCGTAAAGCCGGGGCGGCGCTGCGTTGCTGTTGGCCGACAGCAACGAAAGGCCTGTCCTGCTTTACGCCCTCCGAATTACTATTTTGCTATCCAAGATCTTTCGGGACTCTTTTTGCCAGTTCTTTTTGTTCATGGGACTATACCCGGGCGTGGGCCCCGGGAAAATCCAATCACTTTTGAAGTTGGAGGCTTGCCAGAATTCCTTCTGATCTATGGTTCAAAAGTAGGGTGAGTTAGGGGTTTACACAACTACGATTTTTGCAAATTTTCAAAAGGTTAATTTGAGTAATGGATTTCAAAATTCGAAGTTAAATAATTTAATTAATTGAAAATCAGCTGTTTGATTTAAAACAAAGTATTTATTTTTAGATGTGTTTGAAGTGGTTTATTGGCGGAAGGAATTTCATTTTGGGGTTAATCCGAATAAAAAACAGGCTGAACGGCGCATTTTTTTTGCCAAACTACCCCCCATCCCACCAAACCCGCCCATCCGCCTCATCCCCTCCCATCCGCCTCACCGCCTCCTGGTAGTTCTCCGCATTGTCAATCGCTTCACTTTGCGGAAAAACAAACCGCCGGGGCGGCGCCATCGGCGCTCCTCCGGCAGAAACCGTTTCTTCCAGCACCGGAAACCCCGTCCGCCGCCATTCCGAGTAAGCCTCCAGGGGGTCCAGCATGAAATCCACCCATTTCTGGGTGAGGATGAGCTCCAGGCCGCGGGGCTCTTGCCATTGCACTTTAGGATGGCTGAGCAGCGCCTGAAAGTCCTCTTCGGAGGGCGCTGCCAGTTGCATATTGCTCTGCGCCACTTCATTCCAGGCTTTTACATGCCAGTCGACCGACCGGCGGATGCCCTCCTCGTAGGCCGCCCGGGCATCGCCGGCCACCCAGCCCCGCCAGATGGCCTCGGCGCGCAGGAAGGCCGTTTCGGAAGAAAGGAAGTGTCGTTCCCGGGTGCTGCGGCCGCCCATGAAACGAGGGCTAAGGATGCTGTACCGGGCAGGAATATCCGGGTCGAACAAGGGGTCCGGATCTATGTTTTGCTCTTCCTGGGCTTTCGGGGAGGAAGGAATAGGCGCCCATTGGTTGAAGGCGTTCCGGGAGTAGAAAATCCGGGCGCGGATGTCGAAAATGTCCGCGTCGCTCAGGCCGTCGGCCAACTGGTCCCACATCCGTCGGCTGGCGCGCGACTTGATGCCCTGCGCCTCGTCGAAGCGGTGGGCGTCGTTCATGCCGATGTTCTCGTAACCCGGCGTGGCTTTCGTCCACTCCGCATGATCGGCCGCCGACTCGATGAGGGGGAGGCCGCCGTCCAGGATCTCCCGGGCATGTTGCTCTGCCAGATCGGGCAGCACCTCCGACAGCCGCATGGCCAGCCGCAGGCGGAGGGCGTTGGCAAAACGCCGCCACTTCAACCAGTCGTTGAAGTAATAAATGTCGATCTCGTCCTCGGTATTCCGGAAGCTGAACTGCCCGGGATCATCCGCTGCGTAGAGCGCGTCGATGCTGCGGAGGTCTTCCAGCATGGCCCGATAGATGCTCTCCTGGCTGTCGAACTTCGGCCGCAGGATAGAATTCTCCGCCGACAGGCCCCGGCCCGCCTCCGTGAAGGGGATGTCTCCGTACAGGTCGCTCACCTTGGCCGCATAGAAGTAGAGCAGGATGCGGGCCGCCGCCATTTTGTACCGGCTGCGGGCCTGCGTCTCCGGCGCCTGCCCGTCCATCTCCTGCTCGATGGCGCGGTAGGTTTGAAAGATGTCCTGGTAAAGGAACTGCCACATATTGTCCCGCCCCTGGTCCGACTGTCGGAATTCGGACAACCCCCGGTTGTTGGTGGAAGAAATCTGTTGCGTCCAGATCATCCAGCCGTTCCTGGCATTATTGGCCCAGTAGTCGTAGTTCCAGAACGTCAGGCTCAGGTAGCCGGCAAAGAGGCGGTCCACCGTCGTCTCCGAAGGGTTGGCCGGGTCGGTGTTCAGGCTCTCGAAGCCGCGGTCGCAGGCCGTCGAGGAGAGGAATAACGAAACGATTAATATGTGAATTTTTAGCTTCATCAATTGGTGTTTAACATTTATGTCGTGATGATTCCGGCATCTGTCCGGCCGGCCCTCTCTACCCAATGAACTCGCCCCCGGCCGATGGAGATCGGCCTCCCCCTCTCTTTAGCTATTCGGGAACATAGGGAAGAGAGGGGATAACGCCGCAGCTCACCAAAGAACCCCTGGCTGGCGGAAAACCCCGGGAAAAAACCTCTTCCGTTTGAATCGCTTAGAATCCAAGAGCGCCGTGCCCAACGGGTCGGGAGGGTTTCATGTCTCCAACTATTTCCATACATTTCCATTTCCACGTATCTCCCTGTCCCCTTCCCCCATCCGACTTCCTAAAACCCTACCCCCACACTCACCCCATAACTCCTCACCCCCGGCAGCGCCCCGAACTCGATCCCCTGCTTTTCGTCCTGCTTGGATACTACCGCCTCCGGGTTGTACCTGCCCGGCAGGGCCGAATACACATAGAAGAGGTTGCGCCCGACCAGGGAAACCGACAGGCTGTTGAACGGCAGGCGTTCCAGCTGCCGGCCGGAGAGGGTATAGCCCACCGACAGTTCCCGGAAGCTGAAAAAAGAACCGTCCAGCACGTTGGCAGCGTGCGGCTGGCCGCTCCAACGCTCCCGGACAGGAACGACGATATCATTGGGTTCATACCCCACTACACTTCCTTCCGCGTCGAACACCTCTTTGACGCCGGGCAGGATCACCCCGTCGGCCCGCTCATTGCCGTTGGGGTCCGTCCAGTTAAGGCCCCCGCGGGCGGCATCCCGGCCCGGCAGGGTGACGGGGTCCTGCCCCAGGCGCTCTGCCCAGTCTTTGGTGCCCCAGTAGGCTTCATTCCCGAACTTGCCGTCCAGCAGGAAAGCCAGTTGCAGGCCCTTCCAGGTAATGGTATTGGTCAGGCCGAGCAGGAAATCCGGCTGGATATTGCCCACCGGAACGATGGTTTCCGTCTGTTTCCAGCTTCCGTCCGGATTGACGACGGGTTCGCCGGCCGGGCTGTAAACGTAGTCGTTGTTCAGGATCACGCCGTAAGGCTGGCCCACCACGGCCTGCAGCTCTGCCCAGACATACTCCGTACCCGGGGCAAAGCGCCCCAGGGACACGCGCTCGACGCCTTCGCTGATCTTCAGCACCTCGTTGCGGTTGAGGGTGAAGTTGAGGTTGACGTCCCAGCTCCAGTTGGCCTGCGAAACCGGGCTCAGCAGCAAAGCAGCCTCCACGCCCTGGTTGCGGATTTCGGCGGTATTGAACCGTTTAAAGCTGAAGCCCGAGCTCAGCGGTACCGGTGCCAGGATGCTCTGCCGGGAGGCTTTGGATCGGTAGAGCGTCAGGTCCAGCCCAGCCCGGCCGCCCCACAGCTGCAGGTTCATGCCCAGCTCGGCCTCGTCCAGTTGGGAAGGTTGCAAATCAGCGGGCGGGATGATGTTCCGCTCGGCCAGCAGGGCGGAGTACTGGCCCAGGCGGCTGCCTTCGGCGTAGGTGATGCCCAGCAGGAAGGGCGCCTCGTCGGTGCGCACCTGCGCCCAGGACGCCCGCAACGACAGGCGGTCGATGGCTGCCGGCAGCTCCAGCGTGTTGGAAACCTGCCAGCTGGCGTTGGCGGAAGGGTAAAAATAGTCGTTGTCGCCCAGGGGCAGGGTCGACGACCAGTCGTTGCGGCCGGTAAGCTGCAGGTTGAGCTGGTTTTTGTACGATACATCCAGGAAACCGAATACCGACCGGATCGTCTTCCGGTAAAGGTCCTGGCTGACGCCCAGCTCTCCGAATTCGTCGATGAGCTGTATGTTCACCGCCGAGACGTGGAAGATGTTTTCCTTGGTAAGGCCCTTGTTCTGGGTGGAAAAGCTCAGGAACTCGTCTTTCTGGGCCCATTCGCTGGTGCCCACGGAAGCGCCGAGGGTAAACGCGGGGCTGATTTTCTTATTAAAAGAAAGCAGCGCCTCCAGGTTGAGCTGCTGCTGGGTGCCCTTGCCCGTATCGTATCTCCCGGTGAAGGACCCCGGCTCGTTTTTGGTGATTCGAAACTCCCGCTGCCGCACCCGATAATCCAGGCCGGCGCGGGCGGTGAGCCGCAGCCAGTCGGTGATCTCGTACTTCAGGGAGAATCCCCCGATAAGCCGGTCCGTTTTATCGGTGATCCGGTCTTCCAGCACTTCCTTGTAGTATTCCCACCCCCGGAAGCCGATGTTGACAAACTGCTGCCCATCCGGCCCCTGCCGGAAGTTGGACAGCACGTCGGGGCGCATGCTGCGGTTCCAGTTGTAGAGCCAGTTCTTGCCGAAGGAGCGCTCGCTGTTGCCCAGCACCGGAGGGTTACGGTTCTCGTTCTGCGAGAAGATGGTGGTGGTTTCTATGCTGAAATTGTCGGAAATGTAGGCGTTGGTCTTGGCCTTGAGGCTGATCCGCTCCAGGCCCGAGTTCGGGAAGATGCGGTCGGTATTGGCATAGCTGAAGCCGCCGCGGAAGCGGATATAGTCGCTCGCGCCCGAAAAATAAAGCGAAGTGTTCGACTGGTAGCCGTTGCGCATCGGGTCTTTGTAATTATCGGGCAGCGGCTCGTAGGGTTTCACCTGCCCGTCCTCCCATTTTACGGGCTGCCCTTCCATCCGCGGCCCCCAGCTGTTGCCCGACTGCCAGAAGTTGACGAACTGCCGCCGGTAGGTGCCGTCGCCGTTGTCAGCCAGGGGCAGCCAGGCGCCGGACTCACCCTGGCCGTACTCGCTCTGCACCTCCCTCCAGCGGAAGGGCTCGTCCACCAGGAAAGAGGAGTTGAGGGTGATGCCCAGCCCTTTCGAAGCCCGCCCCTTTTTGGTGGTGACGATGATGACCCCGTTGGCGCCCCGCGAACCGTAGAGGGCGGCCGCCGTGATGCCTTTCAGGACGGAGAGGCTCTCGATGTCCTCCGGGTTGAGCTCGGTCAGGCCGTTGCCGAAATCCTGCCCGCCCAGCCCGAAGAACTCCTGCTCTTCGAACGACTCGATGTCCGAATTGATGGGAACGCCGTCGACGATGATCAGGGGCGAGTTGTCCTGGTTGATGAAACGGATACCCCGCAGGTTGATCTTGGAAGAGCTGCCCGGCACCGGCCCGGCGTCCACCTGTAGCCCCGCCACCTTTCCGGACAGGGCGTTGACGACGTTCAGCTCCCGGGTGCGCAGCAGGCTCGGCGCATCCACCTGGCTGACGCTGTACCCCACCTTCTCCTTCTCCCGTTCGATGCTCAGGGCCGTGACGACCACCTGGTCGAGCAGGGCGCCTTCTTCCGACAGGGCCACATCAATGACGTCCGCCTGCCCGACGCCAATCGTTTGGGTAGCATAGCCGATATAGGAAAACAGCAGGCTGTCGCCTGCGGCGGCCTCCAGCTCATACCTGCCTGCCACATCGGTAACCGTCCCCCGCTGTTGCCCTTTGACGGCAACGTTGACGCCGATCAGCGGTTGTTCGCTTCTGGCGTCGACAACCGCGCCGCTGATGGTTCTCACCTGCGCTTTTGCCGCTAGGCCCGGCAAGATAGCCAGCATCAGCAAAATTATCCGGCCTGTATTCATTATACCAGGTTTATTCTCAAGAGGGTAGCCAAGGATCAAAAACCGCTGTTAATCAGTCATTCACTAATTCACTAATTCACTAATTCACTAATTCACTCCATGTACTTAATGCCGGACCGCCCCGTCCAGCCCGGCTTCATACTGCGGGAAGTTCTCCATGGCTTCGTAAACGGCCGTCAGAATGCGGCGGCGCGTCTTCATCTTATTCAGCTTGTAGTTGTTCATGGAGGGATAGGTGCGGTTGGAGAGGAAGACGTAAACGAGTTCCTTTTCCGGGTCGGCCCAGGCGCAGGTGCCGGTGAAGCCGGTATGGCCGAAGGTGCGGTCGGAGGATTGGGCCGGCAGGTTGATCCACAGGCTGGGATCCAGCTGGCGCATATCGAAGCCGATGCCGCGCCGGGTTTCCCGAGGGTGGCGGGTGGTGAATGCGTCGATCGTCTCCGGCTGCAGGAACCGCTGGCCGCCGTACTCTCCCTTATTGAGCAGCATCTGCATCAGCGCCGCCATATCGTGGGCGTTGGCGAACAGGCCGGCGTGGCCGCTGACACCGCCCAGCAGGGCGGCGCCCATGTCGTGCACGTAGCCATGTACGGCCTGCAGGCGGAAGTAATCGTCTCGTTCGGTGGGGATCAGCTTTTCTTTAGGTTGGCTTTTCCATGGGTTGTAAGTGATGCGGCTAAGGCCCATGGGGCGGTAGAATTGCGCAGCCACATACTCGTCCAGGGGTTGCCCGCTGAGGCGCTCCACAATGCGGGCGATCAGGTAAAAGCCCAGGTCGCTGTATTTGTAGCCTTTATCCGGCCGCAACTCGGAATGGTAAATCTGGTCCCAGATAGCGTCGACGAAATCATCGCGCAGGAAGAGGTTGGAGGCCACCGGCACGGAATAGCCGGCGCCGGGAGTGCGATGGTAATATCCCTGTCGCTGGCGGGCGCGGCGGCGGCGCACGGTCATGGTCTGCTTGTAGAACGGGATCCAGTCCGTCAGCCCGGCCCGGTGGGCCATGATGTCGCGCAGCACCAGGCCGGCCTTGTTGGAGCCTTGCAGTTCCGGCAGGTAGCGGACGATGGGCGTGTCGAGGCTCAGGCGGCCCTCTTCGGACAACTTCATAACCGCCAGCGTGGCCGAAGCGATCTTGGTCAGCGAGGCCAGGTCGTAGAGGTCGTCCCGCTCTACCGGCGCTTCATTCCGGTAGGTATGGTAGCCGTAGGTTTTTTCAAAAACGATGTTGCCGTTTTTGGCGACCAGGACGGCGCAGCCCGGCGTGGCGCGGGCGGCGATCGCATTGCCGGCGATGGTGTCGATCCGGGCGAGGGTACCCCGGTCGAGGCCCATGCTTTCCGGAGGAGCGTAGCCAAAGCGCTGGAGTTTGCGGGTGAGAACGCCCATGCCGTAAGCCGAGCGGGCGGAAGCGGTCACCGGCAGGCGCCCCCGGAAGGCGATGGCGCCGAAGAGGCCCTGCGCAGCCAGGTCCTGGGTGTCCGGGTCGTCGTCATAGGCTTCCAGCACCCAGTCGATATCGTCGAAATACCGGAGGCTGTAAGGGTTGCCGAAAGGGACGAGGATAACGCGGGTTTCCCGGCTGAGGGCGCGCAGGAAGCTGCGGGCGCTCGGCGTGACGCCGAAGCTGCTGCCGGCCCGGTTGTTCATGCCGTGGAGGCTTACGATAACGGCTTCGTATTTTGCCAGTTGCTGCAACAGCTCCTGGCTTTTCCCTGAAGAGATTTCTTTGCCTGCCTGCAGGGCCGGCATGGCCTGATAGGCCAGCAGGCGCTCCTGAAAAGGAGTGGGCGCGCCCGCGCCGATGCTGAGCGTAGCCAGGCTCAGGGTGTCGAGCCGCTGGAAGGGGATCAGCTCTCCCGGGTTGCGCACCAGGGTGAGGGCATTGGCGATGAGGTTCCGCTTCAGCTGCATCGCCTGCCCGGAGTTGAGCACCTGACGGACGTTTTCCGCAGGCAGGGCTTCAAACCGGGTAATGCCCAGGCGGTATTTATTCGCCAGGATTTTTTTTACGCTCCGTTCGATGCGCTCCCAGCTCAGCTTGCCTTCCCGGATGTATTTCCGGATTTCGGCGAAAGCGGCGCCCAGGTCTTCGGGGAGCAGGAGCAGGTCGTTGCCGGCCAGCAGGGCTTCGGCTTCCACCTGCCCGCCGGCGAAGTGTTTGGTCACGCCTTTCATATCCAGGCCGTCGGTCACGATGAGCCCTTCGAAACCGAGCCCTTCCCGCAGCAGGCGGGTGACGGTATTGTAGGAAAGGGTGGTCGGGCGGTTCTCCCGGGCGTCCAGTTCCGGAACGTTGAGGTGGGCGACCATGATGCTGCCGACACCATACTGCGCCAGCACCCGGAAGGGATACAGCTCTACGCTGTCCAGGCGGCTGAGGCCATGGCGGATCACCGGCAGGTCGTAGTGAGAGTCGACATCCGTATCGCCGTGGCCGGGAAAGTGCTTGGCGCAGGCCAGCACCCCGTGGTCCTGCAGGCCTTTGGCGTACATGTAACTTTTTACCGCCACATTCATGGGGTCCTCTCCAAAAGAACGGGTATTGATGACGGGGTTGGCGGGGTTGTTGTTGACGTCGGCCACCGGCGCGAAATTGACCTGTACGCCGATGGCTTTTAATTGACGGGCGATCTCTTTGCCCATGTCATAGATGAGGCGGTTGTCCTGAATGGCGCCCAGCGTCAGCTGCTGCGGAAAGCTGATGGCGCTCTCCTTCATGCGCATGCCCAGGCCCCACTCGGCGTCGGTGGCGATCAGCAGGGGCACCGGCCCGGCCAGCTTCTGGTATTCGTTGATCAGCTCGATCTGTTTTTCCGGCGTGCCCTGGAAAAAGCACAACCCGCCCACCCGGTACTCGCTGATCAGCCGCCTGACCTTGTCGACGTGGTCCTGGCCCAGGTCGGAATGAGCGCGCAACATGAAGAGCTGCCCGATGCGCTCGTGTTCGCTCATGGCGTTGTACACGGAATCCACCCATTGCTGTTCGCCAGGGGCTACTTCCCGCTCCCGGGGTACATAAAAGGCCGAAGCCGTTGCCAGGAGGGCCAGGATCAGAGGCAGGATCAGTCGTCTTTTTTTCATGGTTACGCGGTTTTTTACCCGCCTCTGCGGGCAGGCGCCGCTACGGCGGGCGAAGGCCCCGGAAGAGCGTAGCGAAGACAGGCACGGGTACATGGTTTCATGGAGTACTCCACATTCTACTTTTAAAATTTCGTTCAACGCTTTTGCTGAAGCAACTTACTTCTTTTCATCTTATCCAATATCAATTGAACATTCTCAATTTTCGAAGCCTCCATATTCACATACTCTCCCTCGCCAAACAACGAATCTGCACTGTATAATTCGCCCACCTCATTCATTTTATTCAGGGTTAACCTAAAATCATCCTTAAGGCCATCAATAAACTTTTGCCTATTTTATTCACGCTCTTATTTTCTCTTCATCTGCTACAAAAATTGCACTGCCGGCTTGTCCGGCCAAGTTTGAAATAATTAGCACCTGAATTGAAATTAGAAAAAAGCTTATTCTCATCAGTTCTCATTTATTGAGGTGATTGTACTATACTTCTCTCATTAATGCCCTCCCCCTGCGAATGCACACCCGTCTTCGCTGCGCTCGTCCGGGTAAAAATGCACGAATGCACGAACACACACCTCACTCCTGCTCCATCTTCACCCGCAAACTGGGATCCAGTTCATACGCCTTTTGGCGGTACTGGTCGCCCAGGGCGGTATTGCCGAGGTTGTAGTGGGCAGTGCCCAGGTCGTACCAGCCGCGGGCGTTGCCGGGGTCCGCCTGGGTGGCCAGGGTAAAGTACTCCATAGCTTCCACCCGGTCGCCGCGGATGCCGTGGGCGACGCCGAGCAGGCGCAGCACTTCGTACTCGTTGGGCATAATTTCTCTGGCTTGTTCCAGATAGCGGACGGCCTTGTTGAGGTCGCCCTGCTGTTCGCCGAAGAACTGGCCGGCGTCTTTATAGGTAATGCCCAGGTTGCGCTGAGCTTCCGCATAGCCGGGATCGATGGCCAGCGCGTTTTTATACGCTTCGATGGATTTTTCGTATTCCTGTAGGTAGTTGTAGGCGTTTCCGAGCAAAAGATAAGCATTTTTATAATTGGGGTGGATGCGCAGCGCCTGCTGCAGGTGGACCACTGCCTGCGTGAGCATATTCCTTTTCTGGTTGGAATCCTGGACGGCGAGCGATTGGGTGACCAGCTCGCCGCCGACGGCATTGCGCAGCTTGGCGCTGTTGGGCGAATATTGTATGTCGGTAGTAAAAAGGGTATAGTTGTCTTTCCAGGCGGGGTTGCGCAGCACGGTGCGGGCGGCATAAGCCAGGGAGACAATAGCCAGCGCCGCCAGCACCGGCGCAAATTGCCGGAGCGCCGGTTCTTTCCCTTTCGGCGCCCGTGCTTTTGCCCACCGGTATCCCAGGATCGCCAGCAGCAGGCAGTAGCCGGCCGAAGGCATGAACAGCAGGCGCTCCGCCATGTGGGTGCCCACCGGAAAGAGCAGGTTGGAGACGATGGAGAGCGTTGCCAGGTAATACAGGATGGCAAAACTCACCGGATCCTTTTTGGGCAATTGCCGGAGGGCGTAAATCGCCAGGGCGACGTAAACCACCAGGCTCGCCCAGGCGCCCCAGTCGCCGAAATCCATCACGCCGATGTGGCGGGGGTAGTAATCGTGGGTGAGGATGTCGGGAAAAACCAGCAACTGGAGATACTTGCCCAGGGTGTAGAATACGGTGGCCAGACGCTCCTGGGCGGTAAACGGCAGGTACTGCCCGCCTTCTACCTTGACAAACGGATTGTTCATCATCTCCATCGTCGGCTCGCTCAGGCCAAAGCCCAGCACGGAGAACCGGATAGCCAGGAAGGCGGCGGCCGCCACCAGGAAGGGAACCATCTGCCGCACGATGGTGCCCGGGCTGGCTTTGGTGAAGAAGTAATAGGCCAGCGGCCCCACCGCCAGGAAAGTGATGGCGTTCTCCTTGGAGAGCAGCCCCAGGAAAAACACCAGCCCGGCAACGGCATTCAACAGAGGTTTGTTTTCGCGGTACGCCCGGAAGGAAAAGTACAGGGCCGCCAGGCTGCCCAGCAGGGCCAGGATTTCGTCCCGCCCCTTAATATTGGCCACCACCTCGGTATGGACCGGATGCGCGGCGAACAATAAGCTGGCTGCCAAAGCGATGAACCCGGCCCGGTTCGGATTTTGGGTAGAATGGAAAAGCTTCAGCAGGAGCAGGTACAGCACCACCGCCGTCAGGCCGTAGAACAGGCCGTTGAAGAGGTGCCCCACCAGAGGCGTTTCTCCGAAAAGCTGCACCTCCAATGCAAAGAATACCAGCGACAGGGGCCGGTAACGGCCGCCGGCTACCAGGCTGGCCTTGCCCTCTTCTTTGAAAAAACCGAAGAAAGTGTCTTTGGACAAAATGCCGGGAATGCCGGAAACGCCGTCCTTTACGAACATGTTGTCGTAGATGACTATAGCGTCGTCCAGGGTATAATCGTGCGACAAGGTATTGGCATAAAGCAGGAAGCTGAGGGCGAAAAGCCCGAAGGCTGCCAGGCGTTTATTCGCAAACCAGGCAGGGGAACTCCCGGAAGGGTTGGCTGCTCGGGGAGCAGGAGTTGTCGTCTTTTTCCTAACCTTCTTATCTCTTCTGGCCATATGATTGCCACTGAAGTTTAATTTCCTGTACAGAAGAAATTATCGAAAATAATTCCATAGGCTTAATACTACTTTGTCACTTTAACATTCGGAGTGGAATGGAGCGCGGGCCTCCAGGCCCGCTGCCTCAACAAAATTGGGCATTCTATGGAATTGAAAAATGTAATTTGTTCGAATTCGCGGGCCTGGAGGCCCGCGTTCCTGTTAAAGTGACAAAGTAGTATCGATCTTGTGAACCAAAATATTGATTTTTTCAGGACTTCCGGTAATGCCTTCCGGGAAAATTATTGTTAAGGAAGGATAAAGGCTAAATTCACGCCATGAAAAACATCGAAGAATTGCTCGGCCTGCTCCACCTGGAGGCCATCGAAGAGAACATATTCTGCGGGCAGAGCCGCAGCGTGGGCAGCCAGCGCGTCTTTGGCGGCCAGGTGCTGGCGCAGGCCCTGCAGGCGGCCATCCACACGGTGCCGGAGGGGCGCCTGGTGCACTCCCTGCACGCCTATTTCATTTTGCCCGGCGATATCGAGCTGCCCATCGTTTTCGAGGTGGACCGCATCCGCGACGGGGGCAGCTTTACCACCCGCCGCGTCAAAGCCATCCAGAAGGGCCAGGCCATCTTCAACATGTCGGCCTCCTTCCAGAAAAAGCAGGACGGCTTCGACCACCAGATCAGCATGCCCAATGTGACGCCGCCGGATGGGTTGATGAGCTGGGACCAACTGGTGGAGGAACTCGGCAGCAAGCTTCCGGAAAATATCCGCCGCTTCCTGGAGATCGACCACCCCATCGAGTTCCGCCCGGTGGAGCGGATTCACCCCATGCTGGCGGGCAAGCGGCAGCCGCATCGCCACGTCTGGATGCGCTCCAAAGGCGCTATGCCCGACGACATCACTGCCCACCAGGCCGTACTGGCCTACGCTTCCGACTACAACCTGCTGACCACCGCCCTGCTGCCCCATGGCGACCAGGTGGCCGGCGCCAATATCCAGCTGGCCAGCCTCGACCACGGCATGTGGTTCCACCGCGATTTCCGCGTGGACGACTGGCTGCTCTACGCCATCGACAGCCCCAGCGCCTCCGGGGCGCGGGGTTTCACCCGGGGCAGCGTGTTTGACCAGGAAGGGCGGCTGGTGGCCTCGGCGGTGCAGGAGGGGTTGATGCGGCCGGTTTGAAACAAGCCTGGTTATTTGTATATTTATACGCTCATTGATCAATCACCATTTCATCCTTCCGAAACGCCTTATACCTGCCCTTCCCAAACTTCGTCCCGTTAAACTCCACCTTGCCCCGCAGGGCCTCCTGCTGTTCTTCCGGCAGCTGAATGAAATCGCTGCACTTTTGCGAGCAGCAATTGTGGTACTTTTCCGCACACGCCTCACACTGTAGGAACAGGATATGGCAGGCGTCGTTGGCGCAGTTGACGTGCGTGTCGCAGGGCTGCCCGCACTGGTGGCAGCGGGCGATGACCTCTCCGCCGATGCGCTCGCCCATGCGCTCGTCGAAGACGAAGTTCTTGCCCCGGAACCGGATGGGCAGGCCCTTCTCCCGGCACTGCCGGGCATACTCGATGATGCCGCCGTCGATCATGTACACTTTGCCGAAGCCTTTGTGCAGGTAATAGGCGCTGGCCTTCTCGCAACGGATGCCGCCGGTACAGTACATGATGATGGGGTGATCTTTCTTGTCCTCCAGCAGCTCTTCCACCACGGGCAGGGCCTCGCGAAAGGTCTCCACATCCGGGCAGATGGCGCCTTCGAAGTGGCCAACCTCGCTTTCGTAGTGGTTGCGCATGTCGACCACGATCGTATCGGGGTCGTCCATCAGCCGGTTGACCTCCCCGGCGCTGAGGTGCCGGCCCCGTTTGGTAACGTCGAAGCTCTGGTCGTCCAGCCCGTCGGCGACGATCTTGTCGCGCACCTTGATCTTGAGTTTGTAGAAGGATTTGCCGTCGTCGTCCACCGCGATATTCAGGCGGGCGCCGTCGAGCCAGGGAATGGAATACATATCCTGCCGGAAGGCTTCGAGGTTCCGGTCCGGCACGGAGATCTGCCCGTTGACGCCTTCGCTGGCCACATAGATGCGGCCGAAGACGCCCAGCTTGCTCCAGCGCCGGTACAGCTCGTCGCGGAACTGCCCGGGGTCTTTGATCTGGTGGTAACGGTAAAAGGAAAGGGTGGTTCGCGCCTCTTCGCTCTCCAGCATACGGCGCTTCAGCTCGTCGCTGTTGACGAGGTTGTACAATCTCGGCATGATAATTTTTTTGGTACGTTAAGCAATGAATGACAAGTTGCAGGCTTGTTGGGCGCAGGCCCGGGCTGCCAACTGTACCTGCCGCGAAAAAGCGTTGCTCCTGCTTCGCGGCTGATTTTTACGGGGCAAAGATAGGGGAATTTTGCGGGAAAAGTCCAATTCTACAGCAAGTCCCGGTTTGACTCTCATCGAAGGTTTTGTCCTGATTGGCACAAGATGACATCCCGAAAAAATCGGGACAGGCTCTTTTTCGTGCCTCAAAAGATGTCACCTTGTCCAAAGCGGGAATTGCTGCAAATTCTATCCGGCAACGCCTACTCATCCAATATACAGATAATCATAATGCACCAGCGCCCGTTTCCCCTGCCGGCCCATGTACTGCCGGGCGGTATCGGCGCCGTACTGCGCCTGCCCCAGGCCGATGGGCTGCCCGTCCGGGTTGACGATGCGCACGATGTCGCCTTTTTGAAAATCGCCTTCGATGCGGGTAATGCCGACCGGAAGCAGGCTGGAAGCCTTGTCCGGCGAGCATAAAGCGGCTTCTGCCCCGGCGTTGATGTGGACGGCCGCCTTGCTTTCGGCCCCGTGGTATGCCAGCCGCTTCTTTACGTTGGAGAGGGACTCGGCAGGCAGGAAGCGGGTGCCGGTGAAGCTGCCCTTCAGGATGTCGGGCAGGATGTCGGCCCGCCGGCCGTTGGCGATGATGGTGGTGATGCCCATTTTGGCGGCCTTCTGGGCAATGCGGAACTTGGTGTGCATGCCGCCCCGCCCGAAGGAGGATTTTGAGGGCGCTATTGCTTTCAGCCACTGCTTGTCATCATAGGGAATCTCCGGGATGACTTCGCTGCCCGGCTCGCCGGGCGGGGCGCTGAGCAGGCCGTCGACGCTGCTGAGGATGACGAGCGCCTGGGCGTTGGTCATGGCTGCCACCAGGCCGGCCAGTTCGTCGTTATCCGTAAACATCAATTCGCTGACGGACACGACGTCGTTCTCGTTGACGATGGGCACTACCTTGTCGCGCAGCAGGGCCAGGAAGCAGTTCTTCATATTGTTGTAGTGGGTATGCCCCTGGAAATCCGCTTTGGTGGCCAGCACCTGAGCGCAAAACAACCCGTGGTTGGCAAACAGCTGGCGGTAGATTTCCATCAGCCGCACCTGTCCGATAGCGGAGAGCACCTGCCGCCGCACCACCTTGCTCATGCCTTCCGGCGCCTGGTAGAGGCTGCGGCCGGCGCCTACCGCCCCGGAAGAGACGAGGATCACCTCCGTGCCCGCCTGCTTGAGGGCCGCTATCTGGTCGACGAGGTGGCTGATGCTGGTGACGTCGAGCCGGCCGTCCTCCCGCGCCAGCACGTTGGTGCCCACTTTGACGACGATCTTACGGAAATCAGGCATGGTCATGCTCCCGGTTCTTTCTGCCGGAAGGTGACCATCAGCCCGTCCGTCCGCGTGCCGGCAAAACTGCCATGAATAATCTCATGGGTCAGGATCGGGGTGATGCTGTCCGGTTCGTAGCCCTTCGAATGGAATTCCACCAGCAGGGCTTCCAGTTCCTTGGCCAACGACCAGGCGTCGACCGGGTTCTTGGATTGGTACCACTTCTTTTTTTCGGAAGAAGCGTAAATGTATTCTACTTTGTAGGGGTACATATCTGAGTCGGTTTAGTGTTGAATGGGAATGGGCAAAAATAGGCCAAAAAGGGACAAAGATTTACAGGGTTGGGCAAAACCTGCTGTGCGCGGGTGTAGAAGTAGACAGGATTAGGCAAAACCTGGTATATCATTTTTGCGTTTCATAGTCGGTATAAGGTGTAGAAGTAGGTAGGATTAGACAAAACCTGCTGTGCGCGGGTGTAGGAGTAGACAGGATTTACAGGATTTACAGGATTAGACAAAACCTGCTGTGCGCCGGTATAGAAGTAGACAGGATTTACAGGATGTGGGGGCTTACGGTATAATGTAATGTAGGTATATGGATCCAAATAATGGCACTTAAAACCGACTTTAAGCCTCTGTTAATCAGTCATTCACTAATTCACTAATTCACTCGCCCGGAAGCATACAATTGGTAACCGATGGATGGAAAAGTAGAATTGACCATACTGATGCCCTGCCTGAACGAGGAGGAGACGATCGGGATTTGCATCCGCAAGGCGCTGTCTTTCCTGGATGAGCACCAGGTGTCCGGCGAGGTGCTGATCGCAGACAACGGCAGTACGGACAACTCCAAAAGCATCGCCCGCCGCCTGGGTGCCCGGGTGGTCGATGTCGAAGAGAAGGGCTACGGCAGCGCCCTGCTGGGCGGCATCAAGGCAGCCAGAGGCGAGTTTGTCATCATGGGCGATTCGGACGACAGCTATGATTTTCTGAACCTCGGGCCCTTTCTCGCCAAGCTGCGGGAAGGCTACGACCTGGTCATGGGCAACCGCTTCAAAGGGGGCGTTGCCAAAGGCGCCATGCCTTTCCTGCACCGCTACCTGGGCAACCCGGTGCTGACCTTCATCGGCCGGCTCTTCTTCCGGATCGGCATCGGCGATTTTCACTGCGGCCTGCGCGGGTTCCGCCGGGACAGCATCCTGGCCATCGGCCTGAATACGCCTGGCATGGAGTTCGCCTCCGAGATGGTCGTCAAATCTGCCCTCAGCGGCCTGAAAATAACGGAAGTGCCGACCACGCTTTCGCCGGACGGGCGCTCGCGCCCCCCCCACCTCAACACCTGGCGAGACGGCTGGCGCCACCTGCGCTTCCTGTTGATCTACAGCCCCCGCTGGATGTTCTTCTACCCCGGGCTGATATTTATGTTGCTGGGCAGTTTGCTCTCCATCGTTCTCATCATCAACCCGATCTACCTCAACGATGTCCGGCTGGACATCCACACCCTGCTCTACGCCGCCGGCAGTGTTATCATCGGCTTCCAGCTGATCTCTTTTTATCTCCTTTCCAAGACGTACGGGGTGCAGGCCGGGCTGCTGCCGGAAAGTGCGCGCCTGCGCAGGTTCGAAAAGATTTTCAGCCTGGAGCGCAGCATTGCCGCCGGCATGCTCCTGCTGCTGGCCGGCCTGGGCCTGTCCGTCTGGAGCTACCTCATCTGGCAAAATGCCGACTACGGCGACCTGGCGCCTTCGCACACTCTGCGCATCGTCATCCCGGGGCTGATCTCGGCTATCCTGGGCGTACAGGTTATTTTTACAGGTTTTTTTAGGAGCTTGCTGGTGATGATGCGGGTGGGGTAGCGGGTGGGGGACAGGGAGAAGGGGAGAAGGGGAGATTGGGAGATTGGGAGAAGGGGAGAAGGGGAGATTGGGAGATTGGGAGATTGGGAGAAGGGGAGATTGGGATACCGCCCTAACCTTCCTCCTGACGCTCCTCAATTTCCCGGATGATGGCCTTCACCCGTTCCAACGGCATATCCGCCAGTTCGGCAATCTCTTCGGGGGAAAAACCTCTTTCCCGGCCGCGGGTTACAAAAATGCGTTCTTTTTCATCAATCCCTTCTTCCCGGCCTTCCTCCCGGCCTTCCTCCCGACCTTCTTCCTTACCCTTCTTATAAAGAAAATCCGTTCTGATATCATAAGCAACTGGCATAGTTTCAATAGTTTTTACTGTAAGTTCATGCAATTTACGCAATCCTGACAACACATTCAATTGACGAAGGTACTTCTGCAGGGAGAGTTCCCCTTTGGCGACTTGCCGGAGGCGCTCTACAATAGAACGTATTGCTTCTTCCGGCGGTTTTCCTTTAAAATCGCCAAGTATTGCCAACACTACTGCCTCTGGAATCTGGCTACTGAGCATTTGCCGGTAGTCTAACCGCCCCAGGTCGATCAGTTCGAAGCCGGTAAACACTTCCTCTTTCTCTAAGTGAGTAGGAATATTCGGCTTTCGATTGCCCAGGTAAACCACCACGTGAAAAATCGGGAGCCGGTATTTTTTAAGCAGTATCCCATGGTATTCGGATACCCGGTACACCATATTGCGTTTCGCCTCGGATTCGAATTCAACATGCAGGATGCTTTCTTTGCCCTCTTCGTTCACGATCTTGCGGACAAAATCAGGTTCCCTTTCCAGGGTGGTTTGCAGCCTGACCGGCAGCCTTTCGGCAGACAGGATTCGTATGCCCAGCAACTGCTCCAGGAATGGCAAGAAGAGCGCCTCCAGGTTCTCCTTGATGATCTTGTCGTACTTATTGGCTTCTTTTTTGGGTTTCATCCTCAAAAATAACGCAAATAATTTGATTTGTCAAATTATTTGCGTCAAACATGAAATTGTTTACTAAAAACCTGTTTGAAGTAATAAAGTAGAATTAATGTGTAGCCACTAACGTCTTTTGTGGAAAATTCCTAGAACTCTAATCTATCTACCAATTTCCAAGGGTTGAAACGGTCCATATCAATGCTAAACGCAACCCTTTTCCAATAACTCCCCCGCTCCGCATGCCGATCCTGAATATTCTGCGAGTTGATTAATGGGAAGTACACCGCAATAGCATCATTGAATACCCCCAACATTAACCCGCCGCTCCAAAGCAACTGATCGGAGAAAGTGTCCTCTGCTCCGGTGGGCATAGCGTTGTCAAAGTAGCCGATGTCGAAATAAGGCTTCAGAGGGAGCCAGGAAACCAGGTTCCGGGGCAAGTCCGCCTTCAGGTTGGCAGCGATGATGAAGCTGTTGCTGCGCCCCAGGCTGAAGCCGCTGCCGATGACGTTCTTGAAGCCGCCGTCGCGGATGCTCACCTGTTGGAGCCACGGGCCGTCGGTATCGGTGCGGCCGAGGTAGAAATCGTCGAAGCGGTAGTCGTTGAAGCCCTGAGAGATGAGGTTGAAGGCGCCGGGGGCGATATAGCCAGCCTTGCGTTCGGAATGCTGGAGGAAGGCGCCGCCGAAGAGGCGCAGGCTGATGTTGCGTTTGCGCTGATAGGTGTAATTGCCTTCCCACTCCAGGGAGGCTTTCAGGTAGCGCTGCGCCTGCCCGAAGGGGTTGTCGTAGGCCTGGTGTTCGAGGGCTGCCCGCCAGTTGTAGGGATTGATGGCACTGCGGCGTTCCGACTGGAAGCTGAATTCCTGGATGGCGCTTTGTCGCCATTGGGTGCCGGCGAACTCGCCGCTGCCGGTGAAACCGAGCCGTTCCTGGCTGAGAAATATCGCCCGCAACTGAATGGTGTGGTAGAGGTTGCTGGCCGCCGGCTTAGCCAGGTTGATCCGCAGGTAAGGCTGCAGGCGGGCATAGCGCAGGCGGGTGTCGAAAGGTTGGTTGGAAGCGTAGTGGAAGCTTCGGAAGTTGGCGCCCAGGGTGAGGCGCTGGATAAAGTTGGCTTCCGGGTAGAAATTGTAATGGGCGTCGCCGATGCCCGCCGGGCTACCGCTGCCCAGCCCGAAGAAGGGTGCCAGCGCCCACTCCAGCCGTTTTTCCGGTATGGTAGTGTTATAGAGCAGCAGGCCGGGCATCAGCTTATCGTAGTTGTTCCAGCTGAGCAGGGGTGCCCAGTAGAGGGTGGTGCGGCGGCTGTCCTCAATGCCGGCGCCGAACTGCAGGCGCAGGGGTTCCACTTTTTTAAACAGCCTATGAGGGCGGATTCGGTTGTCCTGCCGGTACAGGTCGAAGGTGAGCCGCTGACGGTCGAGCACGAACTCGGTGTAGATGCCGGCGGGGAACGCCACTTCCCGCTCTCCTTCGAAGCCTTCCACCCAAAGTTCGGCGGCCGGATCGGGGCCCGCCATAGCGCTGACGGGGAGCGGCCCGGCGATGTCGCCTTTGTTTTTTAGCCTGACAAAAATGGAATCCCCGGCTTCTCTAATGCCCGTAATGGCATAATCCTGCTTTTGACTGGAAAAGAGCAGCCCGTCGAACAGCCAGGGCAGCTTTTTTCCAACCCCTTCCTCCACGGCCCGGCGAAAGTCTTCCGGCTGGGGGTGGCGGAAGGCCCACTTCTGATAGTAGGCCTGCATGATGGCGTCGAAACGTTCGGTGCCGATGTAGGACTCCAGGTAACGCAGAGCCTTAGCCGGGATCTCGTAGGCCCCCAGAAAGTAATTGATCTCGCTCAGTTCATCGGAGTGGGTCTCCGGTGCCTGGTTGATGCGGCGGCGGGCCTGGTAGAGGTAGGCCAGCTCGAAGATGTCCGTTTCGGAGGTGCGCATCAGGAAGTCGGGCAGGTAGCCGAAGCCGGCCTGGCCGTAGTATTGCCGGCTGTAGCGGTGGTCGTAGTAGCTGTTGAGCCCTTCGTCCATCCAGGCGTGGGCGCGTTCGTTGGAGGCCAGGATGCCGTAGAACCAGTTGTGCCCCACCTCGTGGGCGATGAGCTCGTCCAGCGACTGGGCGTCGCCGGTCAGGCCGCAGTTGGTGATCATGGGATACTCCATGCCGCCGCCCGCGCCCAGGGCGGTTTGTACGGCGGTGGCCTGGGGATAGGGATATTCGCCGACGAGATCGGAATAAAAGGCGACAGACCGTTTGACGTAACCCGCCGCCGCTTTCCACAATTCCTGTTCTTCCTGGGTGAAAAAGGCCCAGCAATCCACCGTCCTGCCTGACGGAAGGCGGAGCGTATCTTTTTGCACCATAAAACGCTTATCGGCGAACCAGGCGAAATCGTGTACCCGCTCCGCTGTGAAGCGGATGGTTTTCCGGCGGGAACTGGAGGCAGGGAAGCTCAGTCGGGGTTCTTCCTCTCCGGACAAGGCACGAAGGTGCGCGCTGCTGACCCTTATTTGTTCCTCCAGGAAAGCCCGTTCGCTTTCGGTTTCCAGGGTGCCGGTGGCCGCCACCAGGTAGTTTTCCGGCAGGGTGATGCGGACGTCGAAACTGCCGAATTCCGAGTAAAACTCGCCCATGTCGAGATAGGGCATAGCGTGCCAGCCCTGCTCGTCGTAAACAGCAGGCTTAGGATACCACTGGGTGATTTGAAAAGCCTGCCCCTCGTGGCCCAGCCGGGAAAAGGTGCGGGGCAATTGCACCCGGAAAGGGGTGGTTATTAGAACCTGTTTCCCGGCGGCCAGCGGCTCGTTCAGCACCAGCACGGCGATATCCGGGTGCCGGGGGTGCAGCGCCCAGCGGACGGAACGTTCATTTACCTCGAAATCCAGGCTGTCGATACCGCCCAATTCGCTATCTTCCGCGAAAAAAAAGCGGCTTTGGTTCATCCGCTCCTGCTGCCGGGCAAAGGCAGTCTGGCGGCTGCGGTAAGCATTGGGCCAGAGGTGAAACCAGAGGCTGTCCAGGGCGTGGGGGGCGTTGTTTTGATAGGCAATGGCAATATGCCCCCGAAGTTGTTGCGCCTCGTCGTTCAGGCGGACGTCGATTTCGTACTGCACGTCCTGCTGGAAATAACGTCCCTGAGCCGGAAGGCAGGGCAAGGCCAGGAGCATAGCAAAAAAGCCGGGCAGGTAAAAGAAACAGAGCCTTTGCCCTTTTTGCCACAATTCCTGCCTGGCAAAAAGATAGGCCCGCAGGGTGCAAAATTTCACAACGCCTTCGTGCCATCTTAGTGCCTTCGTGCCTTCGTGGCATATCAAAAGGCGGCAGTCATGTACAAAATCATCAACCATGCTCAAAATTAAAAGGATAACCTGGATATTGATGCTTTCTATAGTCGTTTTCCTGCAAATCGGCGCAGCGCAGGACGGCTTTTTCCCCCAGAGCTGGGAAGGCCGCTGGGCCGGCAACCTGCAGGTCTTCAATCCCGACGGCAAGGTGCAGGACGTACCGATGCAGTTGCTCATCGAACCCCGGGACAGCGCCCACAGCTGGACGATCATCTACGGCCATGGCGAGGAAGCCGGCCGGCGCGAATACCTGCTCCGGCCCGTCATCCCGGAGCGCGGCCTGTACAGCATCGACGAACAGAATTCCATCGTGCTCGACGCCATCTACATCGGCGGCAAACTCTACAGCCGCTTCGAGGTGGCCGGCAACCTGCTGCTCAGCACGGTGGAACTGCAGGGCGACGGCCTGCACTACGAGATCGTCTCCGGCAAGCTGGAACCGCGGAACATCACCGGCGGGGAGGAGCGGGAGGGGGAAGAGATCCCGGAGGTGAAGTCCTACCCGGTGGTGGTGAGGCAAGTGGCGGTATTGATGAGGAGGGGGTAAAGAGAGGAAGGGCATTGTTATATGGCTATATTGGGTACCCGTCTAACGCTGGACAAAGGTGGCCGGGGCTGTGTACGGTGTACGAGTCCAGCGGCGGTCCGGGGTTGTGTACGGTGTACGATGCCCCACCGGGCTGTCCAACGTTAGAATGGTAGCCGCTATATTGTTATATTGTTATGGCAGCCATACGGTTATGGAATCATCTTTCTGTTCAATCTCCCGCCAATGCCCGGGCGAACATAGACAGCACCATGTCTACATCCAGTTTATTCCAGCCCAGGCTGCCCTGGGTGAAGGTAAAAGATGCGTCAAAAACGCCTGTTTGCGTATTGATTAAACGAGCGTTGAAATAAGAGAAAGAGCGCTTGTTGGTTGAAAGGCCTGAGTCGTATTCGTATCTGAGGATATAATCCGTTGGCTTTTCCTGGAAGAGTTCGAGCGTAACGGGATGAAATTGAGGGATGGTATAGGTTGTATCACTGGATTGCATGGTGATGCCCATTCCGGTAGGCACTGCGCCTCGCAGGTAGTTATCAGAAACCACGGTTATGCCCTTTTCCAGGAGGTGGTGTTCGAGGCGCCCCAGAATTACGTCGTTGGTATTGATGGCAACAATCTTTACCGTTTTGTCCGGATCGTAATCCGGGCTGCGGACGAACGACTTATTGCTGATGGAAAGGCAGGAATTGAAGAATAAAAGGGCTGTCAGGATGAGGGGAACGTAAAAAATTTTCATGTCGAACCGTTTTAATCACTACTAAAAGTGAATAATGAGAGCTTAATTGGTTCCAAAATACAGGCAGTATTTCAATTTTACTGTTAAGAAAAAGTGAAGGGCCGCGATAAGACAGGTTAAAAAATATTAAGCGCCGATAGAGAAAATGTTAATTCGAACATGCCCCCCCGGCAGAACTGTTAAATAACTGGCGTAAGGTGAATTATATTCGCCTGTGCTTTCTGCTCCGTATTTCATTATCACGCAATCATATCAGCATGAAACAAATCATCACTTTATTCACTGCCCTTCTCCTGTCCGCCGGGATGCTCAGCGCCCAGGTCGTCGAAGAAGAGCCGGTCGAAGAACCGTACAAAGACTATAACGAACGCCCCTATCCGGCAACTAATATCCCGCCATCCCCGGAAGTCGCCGGCTTCATGGCCGAGTTTGAAGATAGCGAAGTAGGCAACCTGAAAGTATATTCCGACTTTGACGAACAGCCCTCTCCCGATTATTACTTCGCCGGCGAGAAGATCAGCGCTCTGCACCAAGAACTGTTCACCGCCGAGTTCCGCGAGCTGATCAAAACCGAAAACGCCTACGCCACCTACAGCATCAAAGGCAATGCCCGGGAACACTACATCATCCGCCTGCCCACCAATAAAGGGCCGAATACGCTCTGGCTGTTCACCGTGGAAGGCGAAGTCGCCAAACCCCTCCAATTGCTGGCCTACGCCTTCTGCCAAAGCGGCTCCTGCTACCAGCAGGACAGCTGGATCACCGACCTGGACGGAGACACCGACCTGGACATCCTCACCAAGTTCCGCCGCACCGACGCCTCGTCCCAAAAAGTGATCGAAAAACAGGCAAGCGTTTACCTGCAGAACAAAGCCGGCGATTTTCAGATGGCGGAGAAGGGCGCGGTGAGCCTGGAACCGGGGAAGTATGACATGGAGGGGCTGGAATAAAAATATTTGCGGGTGGTGCGCAAGGTGATGTTTTGCGGGCCCTCTTCCAGTTCCAGCTAATCTGCCCGTTTGCCCTGGACGAAGATCATGCTTATCGAAGTTTCACCAGCCGGCCGGATTGCGTACTTCCACCCGCCTGTGCCGCCACAAAGTACACGCCCGGCGGCCAGCCCGCCAGGTCAATGCGGTGCCGTGCCTTACCTCCGGGGAGACTTAAGCTCTCCCGCCGCACGAGCCGCCCCGTGCTGCTCCGGATGCTCAGCCGGGCCAGGCCGGCGGGAAAGCCGTCGAGTTCCAGGTGCAATACTTCCGTAGCCGGGTTGGGGAACAAGCGCAGGGCCGGGGCAGGCCTCGCAGGCCTATCCTCCGCATTTACCAGAATATTGATGTTAACCGTCACTGTGCTGTCGCAGCCCTGGCTGCTGGTGTAGTGCTGGAGGAAGGAGGTGTCCTGCGCATACACCACCCCCTGGTAGGGCGTTCCGGCCTGCAGGGCCGTATCCACCGTCAGGTTGTAAACGGGCCAGGCGGCCAGCTGCAGGACAATGGTGCTGTCGCAGCCCTGCGCGCCGGTGAAGGGAAAGGGGTAGGCGCCGGGCTCCTCAAAGACGGTGTGCATAAAATGAAAAGCCCCGCCCTCACAGAAGCCGGTATCGACGGCGACAGGGGCCGGCGGGCAATCGATGGTGGTAAAAGCGGTGCTGTTGCAGCCCTCCGCCGCGCCATAGACATGGTTGTAGGGCACGATGGTGGCAAAGAGCTGGGTGCTGGGCGGCAGGGCCTGGGCCACCTGGTAGGCCGTATCCCAGCCCACATCCGTGCGGGGTAGAATGTCTGCCTCGCCGGGGGCCGTGCCGAGCTGTAGGTAGTAGCCGTCGAAGCAGCCCTCTGCGGGAGGCCAGCGCAGCATGGGGTAGAGGGTACTGTCTTGCACCGGCAGCAGCGCCGGGCCGCAGGGAGCGGGGCGGCCGCGATAGCGGTAGATCTTGCCGGCTTCTGTACAAAAATAGCCTACCGTATCGCTTGTCATAAAGACCTCCTGCCCGTATATTTCTCCGCTTTCTTCCACGCCGGGGAGATACTGTCGATGCCAACTTTCCCCGCCATCGGTAGTGACAAAGACCCCACGGTGCAGCCCTTCCCCCATCCAGCCGAGGGTGTCGTTGGCAAAGTAGATGGATTTAATACCTACTAGTCCGTCGTCTGTTATCACCGGGTAGCAATCCCAGGTATCTCCCCCGTCGGTACTGCGGCAGACGGAATTGTCTTCGGCAGCTACCCAGCCCAATTGGGGGGTGAGGAAAAAAACGTCAAAAAAATCCCGGAACATAGACAACTGCAATTCCCAGTTTTCGCCTCCGTTGGTGGTGTGGTATAGGCGCCCTCGGTTATTAAAAGTACCACTGCTGCCAATCACCCAGCCATTATTTTCATCAGCAAAATGGATTTCTTGAGCATAAAAAAGCGAGTGTTGAAATTGGGCCTGCCAGGTTCTACCTCCGTCGATGGTTTTTTGTATGGAAAGGTGTTCGGCGGAAATCCACCCAGTATCGCTATTGATAAAGAATATACCGCCAATTCTTCCGTTTTGGTTTGAAGCTATATCAAAGCTTGACTCCTCCCAGTTGGCACCTCCATCATCAGTCCAATAAGTATTAAAAATACTGCTAACAGAAATAATACCATCCTGTTCATTGACAAAAAATATATTATTCGGAGATGAACCAGGGGACTCAAAATCCTCCCAACTCGCTCCTCCATCAGTAGTTTTTATATAGAATTTACTATCAGAAGAACCGGAAGTACGATGCGTACCACAAGCCCAACCCACCGAATCATTAATAAAATGAATATCTCTAATAAAAGAGAAATTGAAATTATCTTCGTACGAATCATACACCAGTTCCCAGCATTGTCCCCAGGTTAAGACTACTGAACATGTAATAAAAAAAGATATAGTAAGAAGGCGTTTTTTCATGAGATGGATAAATATAGAAAAGCCCTGAGGCCGCTGCACAACGGCCTCAGGGCGATAGTTAGAAAATAGTATTTATTGTAGTTTCACCACGCGGCCAACCCCCATCCTCCCCCCTGCCTGCACTGCCACAAAATACACTCCCGCCGGCCAGCCTTCCAGATCAACACGGCGCCGGGCCTCCCCCTCCGGAAGATACAAGCTTTCCTGCCGCATCAGTTGCCCCGTGCTATTCCGAATGCTCAGCCGGGCCGGCCCGGCGGGGAAACCCCGGGCTTCCAGGTGCAGTACGCCCGTGGCCGGGTTGGGGAAAAAGCGCAGGGCCGAGGCAGGCTTGGGCGGGCCCTGCGCTGCATCCACCAGGATGTGCAGGTTGACCTGCACCGTGCTGTCGCAGCCCTGGGCACTCGTGTAGTGCTGGGTGAAGGAGGTGTCCTGGGCGTACACCACCCCCTGGTAAGGCGTGCCGGCCTGCAGGGCCGTATCCACCGTCAGGTTGTAAACCGGCCAGGCGGCGAGCTGCAGGGTGATGGTGCTGTCGCAGCCCAGTGCGTCGGTTAAGGGAAAGGCATAGGCGCCAGGCTCTTCAAAGACGGTGTGCATAAAGTGAAAGGCCCCACCCTCGCAGAAGCCGGTATCTATGACGGCAGGGGCAGGCGGGCAATCGATGGTGGTAAAGGCCGTGCTGTTGCAGCCTTCCGCCGCCCCGTAGACGTGGTTGTAGGGCACGATGGTGGCAAAGAGCTGCGTGCTGGCCGGCAGGGCCTGGGCCACCTGGTAGGCCGTATCCCAGCCCACATCGGTGCGGGGCAGGATGTCGGCCCCGCCGGGGGCTGTGCCAAGCTGTAGGTAGTAGCCGTCAAAGCAGCCTTCGGCGGGATGCCAGCGCAGCAGGGGGTAGAGGGTGCTGTCTTGCACCGGCAGCAGCGCCGGGCCGCAGGGGGCGGGGCGGCCGCGGTAGCGGTAAATTTTGCCGGCACGTGCACAAAAGTAACCTAAAGTATCACTTAACATTAATAATTCTTCGCCGAATAATAATAGCCCACTTTCGTCTACACCTGGGATGTATTGTTGGCGCCACTCCTGCCCGCCATCAGTTGTGATAAATACTCCCTTGTGACCGCCGTCGGCTATCCAACCAATACTATCATTAGAGAAGTAAATAGATTGAATACCAATTGCCTCATCTGTCATTACAGGGAAACAGGCCCAAGTATTTCCTCCATCAATGCTTCTACAAACCGAATTGTCTTCGGCAGCCACCCAGCCCAGCTGAGGGGTGAGGAAAAAAACGTCGAAATAATCGCGGAACATGGAAAGCTGTAATTCCCAGTTTTCCCCGCCATCAGCGGTGTGGTATAGGCGCCCCGTACCGGAATAGCCGATCGCCCAGCCATTGTTTTCATCAACAAAATATACTTCTCTGGCTTCAAAACCTGGATGTAGAAACTGTTGTTGCCATGACTGCCCACCATTAGTGGTTTTCTGAATAGAAAGCGACCAAATTGATGCCCAACCTATGTTTTCATTAATAAAAAAAATGCCGCCTATGGTTCTACTCCCGCTGGTAGATAGCTCGAATTGAGATTGTCGCCAATCCTCACCTCCATTCTGTGTATAATAAGTATTGCCTGTACTATTTGCTGATATAATGCCATCTTGTTCATTGGTGAAAAATATATTATTGGGGAAAGATCCCGGAGATTGAAAAGACTCCCAACTCTCACCTCTGTCTTCCGTTTTCATATAAACTCCTTCTATAAGATTTCCTGATATGATAGTTTCACCGCAAGCCCATCCTACAGAGTCGTTGATGAAGTGAATATCTCTGATGACAGTGAGATTGAAGGGGTCTTCGTACGAATTGTAAACCAATTCCCAGCATTGCCCCCATGTAATATTCACCGAAAATAAAATAAAGCAGGATAAAGAAAAAAGATACTTTTTCATGAGATGGATAAATATAGAAAAGCCTGAGGCCGTTGTGTGCAACGGCCTCAGGGCAGTATGAATCAATATTGTTTATTGAAGCTTAATAAGCCGGCCGGATTGTATACTTTCACCAGCTTCCAGGTGGTAGAAATAAGCCCCCTCGGGCTAGGTATCGGCTGCCGGCAGTTGTACTTTCTGCCGCCCCGCATCCAGGGCCATCGCCTCGGCGTATACCTGTTTGCCGCTGGCATTGAAGATGCTCAGCCGGGCTTCCAGCGCCGCCGGGGCGGAGATGTGGAAGGACAGGCCCTGCCGGAAGGGGTTGGGCACAGGGGTGATGCTAAGGGCCTCGCTGCCGGGCGTTCCAATGCCGGGCGCGGGCCGGCTGCCCTCTTCCAGGGATTGCAGGCGCACCTCCAGGGCGGCGCCATCGTTGGCGAAGGCCAGGGGGCGCAGCAACGCACTGTCGATGCTGAGGTAGGACAGGGGGTTCTCCACTTCCTCCTGAGGAGTGAATACCAGGCTAAGGATGATGTCATTGGGCGTGAAGGCCGTGCTGTCGCCGTCGAGGTCGTACCAGGCCAGCCGCACCACGCCGCCGGCTTCCTCCTGGAAGCTGTAGGCATTGCTGTCCACCAGCATGGCCTCTTGCACAAAACCGCTGAAGCTGAGGTAAGCGGTGTCAAACTGCATGGCAAACTGCATGGCGCTTAGATAGGCCGTGCCCGCCGGCGCCATATCTATGCGCACGTCGTTTTCTCCACTGCCCTCCGGAGGGGTGTTTTCCTCCACGGCGAGGACAAATTCCCCTCCGGTGATGAGCTCGCCGGCGCAACTGCAATCCACGTCGCCAACCTTAACGGCGTCAAAGCAGGCTTTATAGCCGGTGGCTGCATTGAACTCCACGCATTCCGGTATGCCATTCGCTAATGGGTCTGGTGTAGGAAAAGTGTAGCCGCAGGGAATAAAGCGCCAGTGCGGCCCGCCGGCCAGAGTAGGGCTAATACTCAGGATGGCCTTCCTGAGTTCGATCAGGTCCAGCGTCGTTATACTGCCATTTCCATTAACATCGGCAGCGATGTATTGGCGAGGGCCGTTAAACCGTTCCACTCCCAGGATATGCTTGCTTATCAACACCAGGTCGAAAGTGCTGATGCCACAAGATAAATCTTCGGTATCCGTTTTGCAGGCAGCCAGCACATAAGACTCCCCCTGCGCACAGCCCGGAGTTTGGAAGTAGCCTTCTTTGCCGGTAGTATAGCTGAATTCGCAGGGCGGCAGCGCAGCGCAGGAACAGGAAGCAGTGCAGGCAGGCAATACGCAGATGTCCACGCCTTCAACCGGGGCTCTCTCAGAAGGGTTGTTATAACACCCCATCGCCACTTCGCCCACCGGAAAATGGCCGGCATCGCCTAGGGTAAAGCCTTTGTCCAGCGCGGAAATCACGCATAAGCCATCAGTGATGTCGAGGTTGTTCCACTTCGCCCGCCGGACTTTCAGGTCGTCGATGCTGACACAAGGGTCCGTACTGCTGACAATGACATCAAATACTTTAGCGGAGTAGGCATTCGTAGCGCTCTGGCAGAGCCCGAAGGCCACCACTTTGCTGTTTTCCCGTATCTCAATGCACTGCCCGTTCTGGGGATAATTAGGGCCCTGGGAGGCACAGGAGGTACTGAGGCAATATTCAGGCGACCCGGTGCTGGCTGTAAGCGGGTCAATAATGGCATCGCCGCTAGTGATCAATTCAATTTCCAACAGCAGGTTGTCCATATCAAAAATAAGATTAGGCGGGCCAGATAACAGCACCGGGAATTTGTATTTGCCCTCTTCAATGATCTCGGGCGCTTCTATTTGCACCTTCAGGCCTTCGGCGTCCAGGCAGGGAAAGGATTCATTTTGGAAGGTAACGGCGCCGGCACTGCCCAATTCCGGGGTGCAGCAGGCGCCGTTTCCGCCAGTATCGTACTCCTGTAGGCGGGCAAAATCAAAACTGAAGTTGATCTTTCCACCGGCGATGGGCTCGGTGGGGGTACTTACAGTAATTGTAGCTAAATTAGCTTCTCCACTAGTGTCTAGGATGACCGTGAAATTATTGCCTGACGTTGGTAAGAGGATTCCCCTTAAAATCCCTCCTACAGAATTTATTTCTTGAAGGTTCATTCCAAACGCCTCTGTTAAATCCAAATCCAATCCCCCATACAGGTCCTCATAAGAGATGTCAAAATCCAGCCTTTCCAGGGTGATGCTGCCGTTGGGGTTATCGCCATCCCGTATTTTCAGCGGGATATCAACAGTAGCCGCCGAAAGGGTAGAGGGGTCGGGATACTCCAGGAATATTTCCACATTACGGCTTTCGCTGGTGCAGGTGGCGGGTATGGGGCCTTCGAAGGGCAGGCCCACAGGGGAAATGGTAAAGTGGCTTTCGTCGCATTGGAAATTGGGTGAAGACGTACAGCCAAAGTCGATGTCAATGTCGGTAAAATTAAAACTGAAAGCCTCTCCTGGGTCTACCCGTACTATTACTTCGAAAAGCGGTGGGTCCAATGCACCAGTGTTATAATCAGTACTAGCATTGTTGCCCAAGATTTCAAACCCGGTTTGGTTGTTGACAATATTAAACCCATCAAAACCCGAGACCCAAATGACATCCTCAATCCTGGCGTTTCCGCCGCTTACCGTACCGGAAAGGTCAAAATCGCAGGCCGTGACGGGGTACGGGTTAAGGCTGGAAAGCAGGCGGACGGGTACTTTCACGGTAAAGCAGTCCAGCGTTTGGATGTCTCCAACCCGCAGGCTAAAGTTGGCGTTATCGCAGGGTGTTTGCCCCATTAGGGGCGTATAGGTGGACACCATCATAAGCAGGGCCATGAAACAGTGGCGGAGCTGCCGGCCCCAAATGCTGTGTGTGTGTTCTTCGCCGAGGCTTGTTCCTTCGCAAGGCTTCGGCACACGAAGTCGGCGGATAAATGTGTGTGTGTGTGCAGGCGCGTTAGCCGGCGCATTAGTTCCATTGGATTTGTTGTACATATAACAAGTTTTTAGGTGAAAGATCACAGAGAGCGCCACGTTTGGGGCATAGCCGCTTTCCTCGCCCGGGGCGAGAGCGTTGGAACGATTCTATACTACACTGATTTGGCTTGCAATGTGGCAGGCCAATTGCGTCACGTATACATTAAAAAATGGTGTTGCGCGTTACGCTGCAGGTGCGCGGTTAGTGTTTGTTTCTTTTTTCAGGTTAGACTCGGTCAAGATAAGGCAAAGTTGGCATAGAAGCAACAGGCACAATGTTGGCAATGGGTAGATTTGCCTGAGAGCCAGGATAAATATCGGGAAAAATATTTTTTTGCCCGTATACCATATGTATATCCTCCCGCCGTCCCGTTATAGGACTGTTCTTTTGGTCAACAAACCCTGTCATCAACAAAATCACCTCCGCTTCTCCCACTCCCATGCCGTGCGCATGATGTCCCGGATATCCCGTTTGGGTTCCCAGCCCAGCCGGCGGGCCGCCCGGTCGTTGTTGGCATAGATGGCGACGACATCGCCGGGGCGGCGTTCGCCCAGGCGGTAGGCAAGGGGCTGGGCCGTCACCATCATAAAGGCGTTGATGGCTTCCAGGACGGTCACGCCTTCGCCGATGCCGAGGTTGAAAACCTCCAGGTTGTCGGTATTTTTACCTTTTTGAAGGTATTGCAGCGCTTTGGTGTGGGCATTGGCCAGGTCCATAACGTGGATATAATCGCGGATGCAGCTGCCGTCGCGGGTGTCGTAGTCGTCACCGAAAACGGTCATCTCCCGGCGTTTGCCGATGGCGGTTTCGGTGATGACCGGGACGAGGTTGGACGCCGGGTTGGTGGGCGCTTCGCCGATCAGGGCGCTTTCGTGAGCGCCGGCGGGGTTGAAGTACCGCAGCAGGATGCTTTTGTGGGCGGGATGCACCCGGGCGAAGTCCCGGATGATCTGCTCGCCCATCTGTTTGGTACGGGCATAGGGCGACTCCGCCTCCTGCAACGGGGTATCTTCCGTGACGGGCAGGTCCGTAGTATTGCCGTAAACGGAGCAGGAAGAAGAAAAGATCAGATGGGGCGTCCCGTGCCGGGCCATGCAATCCAGCAGGTTCAGCAGGCTGTTGAGGTTGTTGCGAAAGTAACGGATCGGTTGCTGTACGGATTCTCCGACCAGCTTGAGCGCAGCAAAATGAATGACGCCCTCAATATCCGGATGGTCTTCAAAGAGCTGATGGGTGGCTTCCTCCCAGCAGAGGTCGATATTGTAGTTCTTTACCCGCTTCCCGGTGATGGCCTCGATGCCATTCAGTACGGATTCGCTGGAATTGCTCAGATTATCCACTGAAACGACGTCAAATCCATTGTCGATGAGGTCGACAATCGTGTGGCTGCCAATGTAACCGCACCCTCCTGTTACCAGCACTTTACTCATGGTTCCGATACTTTATTGCCTGATCCGGCATTGACATAAACAAGTATTTTTTCTAAACCGGCTCAAAGCTACAAACAAAAGTTCGGTCAATGCCATCTATATTACAGGCAGCTTGCTGAAAGTTGCCTAAAAATCGTACATTTGTTGACCCAAAAAACAGCGAAAAATAACTTCTTTTCGCTGATTGGATCGACCTATCCATCACTTTAAAGCACATAAAAAATTTCAACTATGCCTTTCGATCTCGATATGATCAGGGCCGTCTATAAGGCCTTGCCCCAAAGAGTGGAAGAAGCCAGAAAGAAACTCGGCCGCCCGCTCACGCTGGCAGAAAAGATTCTTTATTCCCACCTCCACCCCGAATCTCCTCTTCAGAACTACAACCGCGGGAAAGATTACGTTTTTTTCGCGCCGGACCGCGTGGCCATGCAGGACGCTACCGCCCAGATGGCCCTGCTGCAGTTCATGACCGCCGGCCGCGATAAGGTGGCCGTGCCTTCGACCGTGCACTGCGACCACCTCATCGAGGCGGAAGTGGGCGCCGATAAGGACCTGTCCAAAGCCAATGAAGTCAACAAGGAGGTCTATGACTTCCTGTCCTCCATCTCCAACAAGTACGGCATTGGCTTCTGGAAACCGGGGGCGGGCATCATCCACCAGATCGTCCTGGAAAACTACGCCTTCCCGGGCGGCATGATGATCGGCACCGACTCGCATACGCCCAACGCCGGCGGCCTGGGTATGGTCGCTATCGGCGTCGGCGGCGCCGACGCGGTGGACGTCATGGCCGGCATGCCCTGGGAACTGAAGATGCCCAAGCTGATCGGCGTGAAACTGACCGGCAAGATGAGCGGCTGGACGTCCTCCAAGGATGTCATCCTGAAGGTGGTACGGCATCCTGACCGTCAAAGGCGGCACCGGCGCCATCGTGGAATACTTCGGGCCGGGCGCCGAGTCCCTGTCCTGCACCGGCAAAGGCACCATCTGCAACATGGGCGCCGAGATCGGGGCCACTACTTCTACCTTTGGGTATGACGAGTCGATGAGCCGCTACCTGCGCGCCACCGAACGCGCCGAAGTACTGACCCACTGACGGCGTCCGCGAACACCTGACCGGCGACCCCGAATGCTACGCCAATCCGGAGAAATACTTCGACCAGGTCGTCGAGATCAACCTCTCTGAACTCGAGCCCCACATCAACGGCCCCTATACGCCGGACCTGGCCTGGCCGATCTCCAAATTCGCCAAAGCGGTTAAGGAAAATGGCTACCCCCAGAAGCTGGAGGTGGGCCTGATCGGCTCCTGCACCAACTCTTCTTACGAAGATTTGGACCGCGCCGCTTCCCTGGCCCGACAGGCGGTGGCCAAAAAACTGAAGGTGAAATCCGAATTTACCGTGACGCCAGGCTCCGAGCAGATTCGCTACACTGTCGCCCGCGACGGGCAGCTCAGGGACTTCGAAAAGATGGGCGGCGTGGTGCTGGCCAATGCCTGCGGCCCCTGCATCGGCCAATGGGCCCGCCATACCGACGACCCCAACCGGGCCAACTCCATCATCACTTCCTTCAACCGGAACTTCTCCAAACGCAATGACGGCAACCCGCAGACGCGCGCCTTCGTCGCCTCCCCGGAGATCGTCACCGCCATGGCCATCGCCGGCGACCTGACCTTCAACCCCCTGACCGACAGCCTGGTCAACGAAGATGGGCAGCAAGTAAAACTCGACCCGCCCAGCGGCATCGAGCTGCCCACCAACGGCTTTGCAGTGGAGGACGCCGGATTCCAGCCGCCGGCAGCCGACGGCAGCAACGTAGAAGTGAAGGTGGACCCCACTTCCGACCGCATCGAGTTGCTGACGCCCTTCAAGCCCATCACCCAGGAGCAACTCAAAGGGATGCGCCTGCTGATCAAAGCCAAAGGCAAGTGTACGACCGACCACATTTCCATGGCCGGCCCCTGGCTGAAATACCGCGGCCACCTGGACAACATTTCCAACAACTGCTTTATCGGCGCCATCAACTACTTCAACGACCAGGCGAACAAGGTGGCCAATTATGCCGATAGCGATGCACAAGCCGAATTCATGGCGGTGCCCGATTCTGCCCGCAAGTACAAAGCCGCCGGCATCAGCACCGTGGTCTTCGGCGAAGAGAACTACGGCGAAGGCTCCTCCCGCGAACATGCCGCGATGGAACCCCGCCACTTGGGAGTCCGGGCAGTGATCGTGAAATCCTTCGCCCGCATCCACGAGACCAACCTGAAGAAGCAGGGGATGCTGGCCCTGACCTTTGTCAATCCGGCCGATTACGAGAAAATCCGCCAGGATGACAAGATCGACCTGCTCGGCTTCGACACCATGGCCCCGGGCAAGAACCTCCGGGTCGCCCTGCACCATAGCGACGGCACCACCGACGCGTTCGAAGTGGCCCATACCTACAACCAGGCGCAGATCGACTGGGTGCGCGCCGGCTCCGCCCTGAACAAGATTCGGCAGGAACTGGCGGGCGTTTGAGGAAAATTGAAATTTTTCGTTACTATTTAGCAGCCCTCCGCTTTTTAGCCACGAAGACACAAAAACCTGCCGGCCGCTGGCACAGCAGGCGGGCACTAAGATTGCACAAAGCCTTGGTGCAATCTTGGCGTCTTGGTGTCTTCGTGGCAAAGGCATCAGGCCCACCTAAATAGTTACAATTTTTCGCTTGATTGTTCTATGGCTTCTTCGCCATCCACGCCGCCATGGATAGCCGGCGAATGCCCACGATAACATGCAGCGCAGAGAAAAAACGGCTGCCCTTTCCAACAGGGCGGCCGTTTTCATTTAAGCCCTAACTAAAGTTCGATATACAGGTGCCGGCTGCCCGTCTGAGGTTGGACAGCAGAAAGGAGAAAGCCGAGCGGAGTCGAGGCCGAGCGTGTGCAGGAGGCATGGCGTGTCCAACATCAGACTGGTAGCCCAGGCGCCAACTTTTCATCAACTCATTATTTGTATCACCCCCGTCCGCCGCCCGCCCCCGTCCGCCGTCTGCCCCCGTCCGCCGTCCACCGTCCACCGTCCGCCGTCCCCCGTCCGCCGTCCCCGTCCCCGTCCCCGTCCGCCGTCCGCCGTCCGCCGTCCGCCCCCCTTCCGTTCCTCCGGAAAAATTCACATTTTGGCCTGGGTGAGCTATAAATTATTATTTTGTGAAACCATATCCTATCCAGCAACCCAAAATCGGTTTACCTATGCGGCCAACCTTGACTTTGCTCATTTGCTTCTTCGCCGGTTTCCTGCCGGGCCAATCGGTCACTGTCCCCACTTTTCAGAATGAGGTACACCTGGGCGGTGCCGGCTCGGCCACCGCTACCTTCAGCTTCCCGGAGGATGTATCCCCTTACAATCAGGTGCTGATGCACGTCGACCTGGGCTGCGCGCCCGGTGTCGGCTGCGACCCCTACGACCGCCTGTCGCGCATCTTTGCCCGTAAAGGCGGGGCCGAATGGGAGATCGCCCGGTACGTGACCCCCTTCGGGATCGGCACCTGCGGGTGGACGATAGACGTGAGTGCCTACCGGGAGATCCTCAGCGGGGAAGTGGAATTGCATTCCAGCATCGAGACCTGGGCTGGCGGATGGTCTCTGAGCCTGGACTTCGAGTTCATCGAAGGGCCCCAGGATTTTAAATACATCGAAGTGCGCAACCTCTGGCACGGCTGGGACAACGCCCTGCAGCGCAGCTACGGCAATTTTAAAATCGGCGACACGCTCTGGTTCAAGGACGACCTGCCGGTGCGGCAGGCGCTGATCCCGGCAAACGCCGAAAAGGTGATGCTCCGCGTGTACAATACCGGCCACGGCCAGGGCAATACCGACAACGCCGCCGAATTTCACGAGGTGACGCACACGCTTCGGGTCAATGGGGAAGACGCCTTTCAGCATCACCTCTGGAAGGCCGACTGCGACCAGAACCCCTGCTCCCCGCAAAACGGCACCTGGCGGTTTCCCCGGGCCGGATGGTGCCCCGGGCAGGACGTCCGGCCGGCAGATTTCGACGCCACCAGCCTGCTGGCACCCGGCGAGACGGCCAGCTTCGATTACGTGCTGGAGCCGTACCTCAACCGCTGCAGCCCCCTGTATCCCAACTGCAACCCGGCTTCCGATTGCGCGTTCGGCAATCAGGTCAGCTGCAATTTCGACGGCAACCTGCACACCGAACCGCGTTATGTGATGGCCATCCAGCTGATCGTGATGAGCAATTCGCCGCTCACTGGCGTGGCCGAACCCAAAGCGGAAAGGGAGGTGAGCCTTTTCCCCAATCCTTCCTCCGGGGCTTTCCGGCTGGTTTTCCGTGGGCCGGCATCGGGCGCTGCGGCGCTTGCTGTATATAATATAAACGGACAACAGGTTTATGCCGAACAACTGATAGCCAGGGAGCTGAACAACCACGAGCTTGATCTCGGGTTTCTGCCAGGCGGGGCCTATTTCCTGGAATTGGCATTCGAAGGTGCAAAATTGTACCAAAAGTTATTCATCCGGCGGTAAGCAGGAGCGGGTTCAAAAGAGATTTCACTGAATAAAACCATAAAACATGAAGCGATTCTTTTATCTCCTGATCCTCGTCCTCGGGCTTCCCGGCCTGGGAAGTTTGTATGCCCAGCCGCCCGGCGGCAAGATGTACTTTGCCGACGTATCGGTGTTCAACAACCCCGGCCCCGGGCAGGGCATCGTGCGCTTTTTCCGTTGCGGCAACGCCCCTTCCGTCAACATGGCCGACGCCATCACTATGGAAACCTGGGTGAAGCTCACCATACCCACCGACAACCAGAAGGTGATGGGCAAGGTGGACGCCGACGGGGGCGCCAATTTCAACGACGGCTACATGCTGGGCATCAACGGCTCCCGCCTAAACCCGGAAATATGGACGCCGGCCAACCAGAGCTTCCAGGAAGGGTTTATGCCTCCGGTTTCCAGCTGGCACCACGTGGCGGTCACCTACGAGGTGGGCGGCATGTACAGAGGATATGTCGACGGGCAGATGGTCCACGAGCAGGCGGCGGCCGGCGGGCAGATCGTCAATGACGATTCTGACATGATCGTGGGCATCTCCCCCTGGGATCCCCGCTTCTTCATGACCTTCGGCAGCCTCGACGAGGTGCGGCTTTGGGACGTGGCCCGCACCCCGGAGCAGATCCGCGACAACATGTTCAAAAACCTGAACGGCGACGAACCGGGCCTGGTGCTGTACCTGAACATGGACAACGACGACGGCAGCCAGGTGATGGAGGACCTGTCCAGCCAGCAAAACCACTGCGTGAAGGAAGGTATGGACGAGACCAACATCCTCCCCTCCACCTGCCCGCTGGGCAATGCCGCCACCCAGGGCCAGCAGGATCTGTACGGCATCTGGTTCGCCAGCGATCCCTTCCTGCAGGATCCCCGCACCGTGGAAACCGATAACGGGCTCAGCCTCTCTTCCTTTTTCATCGGGCAGGACAGTGCCGCCTTTGTCGTCTGGGGCCACAACGGAGCTTCCGGCACCAGCACTGACGGTCTGCCCGGCAACGCGCCCGCCAACGCGCTGCGCACCGCCCGGGCCTGGCGCACCACAGTATATGGAGAGATTACCCCCACGCTTACCTTCAACCTGGCCGATGCCGCCGGCGGCGGCGCGGCCCTGCCCAACGACAAGCCGGCCGGCCATTACACGCTGCTGGAACGCGGCGAGGACGGCGAAACCTTCCGCGCGATTGCTGTCGCTTCCTCGATCAACGGCGATGACGTAACCTTTGAGTTTTACCCGGTCGAGGAAAAGTCGTACGCGCTGGCTGTCGGCGACGACCCCTTCGACCTGACCGGCTTGCATTCTCCGGACAAGAATAGCCTTTCAGCGAAGGCCTTCCCCAACCCCAGCAACGGGAGTTTCACCCTGGCTGTCCAATTGCCGGCGCCCCGGGAAATCCGGGTGCAGCTGTTCAACCAGTTGGGAGAGGAAGTCTGTGCCATTACTTCCGGCACCCTGGAAAGAGTATTCCATTTCGGGCCGGATCTTCCCAACGGCACATATATTCTTCGGGCCCGGGCCGGGGCGGATGTATTCAATGAGCGGGTGGTGGTGCAGCGGTAAAGAAGCCTGTAACTATTCAGCATCAATGGAACAGCCCATTTTCTGCCGCTGGCTTCGATGATGCTGAATAGTTACAGAAGCCTTAGAGATGTTTGCAGGGGGTGCTTTTGAAAGCTGAGTTTTGCAGCCAAAATGATCCCCTCCAAACATGCTCTTATCTCGGCTTGCGGCTCCCCGATAACTGAATAAAACCTATATTTGCAGTTCCAAATCGAAGCCTATGGAAGAGTGGGAGTTGGATTTTGAGTGGCTGCAGGTGCGCCACAAGGTGAAAAATGCCTTTGGGCGGGATAGCCTGCCCGGCCTGAACGCGGTCTTGTTCCTCATCGGAATACAGGAACTGGGGCGGTTTCAGGATTCCTACACCAAGGAAGAAAAACAGGACCTGATGCACATCGCTGTCTGCCGGTTGCTAAGCTACGACGGTTATTATGAGTTTGTCGGCCGCGACGCCGACGGCTGGCCCCACTACCGAACGGTAAAACCGGTGCGGGCCAAGGGCTTGGAGGAACAGGAAAAGCTGCTGAAAGAAAAGGCAGTGCAGTACTTCAGGGAGTTGGAGGAGGAGTGAGGGGAAGTGTCCATTCGTGTAAATGAGTAAATGTGTATAAATAGATGAAAAATCTTGCATTTTTTACCATTTTAAGCCTGCTGGCCTGGAGTTGCCAGCAAAATTCCCCAGCCTATGCGCTCATAGAGACGGAAATGGGCAACATAAAGGTAGAACTGTACGACAGTACGCCGAAGCACAAAGAAAATTTCATCAAGCTGGCGGAGCAGGGGTTTTACGACAGCCTGCTGTTCCACCGGGTCATTCCCGGCTTCATGATACAGGGGGGCGACCCGGATTCCAAAACGGCCCGGCCCGGGCAGTCTTTGGGGCAGGGGGGGCCAGGTTACACCATTGACGCCGAGATCGGCGCCGTACATACCCGGGGCGCGCTGGCGGCTGCCCGCCTGGCGGACCAGGTCAACCCGCAGCGGGAATCTTCCGGCTCACAGTTCTATATCGTTGCCGGGCAGAAGTACGGCGAGGACATGCTGAACCAGGTCGAACAGCAAAATGGCATTCAGTATACTCCGGAGCAGCGGAAAGCCTACCTGGAAAACGGCGGCTATCCGCCGCTCGACGGCGCCTACACCGTCTTCGGGCGTGTGGTGGAAGGGATGGACGTGATCGACAAGATCGCCAACGTGCAGCGGGACCGGATGAACCGCCCCGTGCAGGATATTCGCATGAAAGTGCGCATTATTGACTGAACGGGCCGAGTGCCTCGGGGGCTAAGTCGCTGATACCCCCGGGACTTTGCTCCCCGGACAACAGTACAGGGAAAAAACCTCAACAAATAAGATGAACGTATCGACAATATCCAAATTCAGCCTCCTGGCCATCCTGCTTGCTTCCTGCGCCCGCCCGGTAGCAAGGTTTCAGGTGGAGGGGCAGAAACGCGTACTGGAGCCCGTGCGGTTCGACAACCAATCTGAGAAGGCTGCCAGCTACCAATGGTCATTCGGGGACGGCGGGACTTCGCAGGCCGAATCCCCTACGCATCAGTACAAAGCCTCGGGCACCTATACTATTCAGCTCCGGGCTATCAATAACAAAGGAAAAGAAAAGACTGTGGAAAAAAAGATCTCTATCGATCCGCCGAAGGCCTGCCTGGCCGAACTGGAGACGGAGTATGGCTCTATGATCATTCAGCTTTATGACGCTACGCCCAAACATCAGGATAATTTCGTCAAACTGGCCGAAGAGGGGTTCTACGACAGCCTGCTGTTCCACCGGGTCATTCAGAATTTCATGATCCAGGGCGGCGACCCCGATTCCAAAGGCGCTCAGCAGGGCCAGCCACTAGGCAGCGGGGGCCCCGGCTACACCGTCGAGGCTGAATTTGTAGACTCTCTCATCCATATCAAGGGCGCTTTAGCCGCCGCCCGCACCGGCGACGCCGTCAACCCGCAGAAGCGCTCTTCCGGCTCCCAGTTTTACATCGTGCAGGGGCAACAGTTGACGGAGGAGATGCTCGACCGGATCGAAGCCCAAAAGGGCATCCGGTACAGCAAGGAACAACGGGAGGCCTACCTCGAAATGGGAGGAACCCCTTTTCTCGACCGGGAATATACCGTCTTCGGCCGGGTGGTGGAAGGCCTTGACGTCCTCGACAAGATCGCAGGGGTGCAAACCGACGGCCGCGACCGGCCGGTGCAGGATGTGGCCATGAAAATAAAGCTGATAAGATAACTGACTCTTCATGCAGGAACAAAAAATATTGGGTATCGATGTCGGCGCCTCCGGTATCAAGGGGGCCGTTGTCGATATCGATAGCGGCGAGTTGCTCAACGAAAGAATCCGGCTGGAAACGCCGGACCCTGCCACCCCTGGCGCCATGGCGGAAACTTTCGCCGAGCTGGTTCGCCAACATGACTGGAAGGGGCTGGTCGGATGCGGTTTCCCTTCCATCATCAAGAACGGGGTCGCTTACTCAGCGGCCAACATCAGCGAAGATTGGATCGGCAGAAATGTGGTGGAAATTTTTTCCCTGGCCTGCGGCTGCCCGGTGGAAGTGCTCAATGACGCCGACGCCGCTGGCCTGGCGGAGATGCAGTTCGGCCTGGGGCAGGGAGAAATGGGAACAGTCTTGCTTATTACTATCGGCTCCGGCCTGGGTTCCGCCCTTTTCGTCGACGGCCAGTTGGTACCCAATACGGAATTAGGGCATATTTTCCTGAGAAATCAAAAGCGGGTCGCGGAACAATACGCTTCCAACAATGCCCGGAAAAGGGAAGACCTCAGCTGGGAAGAGTGGGGAATCCGCTTTAACGAATACCTGCAGTCCATCGAACGGGTACTCAACCCGGACCTGATCCTGCTGGGCGGCGGCACCAGCAAGCGGTTCGACAAATACGAGGGATACCTGGACCTCCGGACGCCGGTCAAACCGGCGGAACTGCTGAACGCTGCCGGGACCATCGGCGCGGCAACCTATGCCTACCAACAGTCCCGGAAGCACTGATCTCATACTGTATACGCCGAGATCAGGGAGATCACGTCTTTATCCTTTTGGAGTTCGGGCAGGACATCAAAGAGCAGCCGGTGCATTTCGAAGTCCTCGATCAGGGCCTCGCCCAGCCAGAAGCAGGCTTCCTGACGCCGCCCAATGGCAAACAGGCAGGCAGAACGGCAGAACACCAATTCCGTGCTTCCGGACTCTTCCTCTCCCATTTCAGCCACCTCCAGGGCCGTTTCGGCATTTCCGGACTCCAGCAGGAAGGTAATCAGGTGGATCCAGGTGGTGCTTTCCTCGGGGTTCGCTTCAACGGCCAGGCGGAAACACTCTTCGGCATCTTCCATCCTTTCTACTGCCTGATAAGCCCCGCCGAGAGCGATGTAGTATTCCTCGCGTTGCTCTTCAACCTGGATGGCCTTTTCAAAAAAATGAATGGCGGTCGACCAGCTTTCCTCTTTGGCATGACACGCGCCAATGTAGAAGAATAGTTCATCGTTGAGGGGGTCGAGCTGAATGGCGCGGTTGTAAAAGGTGATGGCAGCATGGTATTTTCCAAGGTGAAAGTAGCACTGCCCGATAGAAGTGAAAATTTCGCTGTCCGGCTCGGAGGCTTCCAGCAACTCGTGAAAGTATTTCAGGGACTTGTGATATTGTTTGAGTTCAAAACACAAACCGGCGCATTCCCGGTACGCCTCTTCGAAATCTTCGTCAATAACGAAAGCAAATTCATAGGCGCTGATGGCTTCTTCGTAATTCCCCAGATAGGCCTGGGCCTGGCCGAGATTGAACCACGCCACTGCCGCGTAGGGGTCCTTATCCAAAATGTCTTCGTGGATGGAGACACTCTCCTCGTACTTTTTGGAAAGCTCCACGCAAACGCCAAAACGCTCCAGGGCGGCGACATTGCCCGGATCCAGCTCTATGGCGGACTTCAGGGCATAGTACATGAGTTCGTGCTGGCCCTCCGCTTCATAAGCGATGGATTCTACCAGAAAAATATTGCTGAGCAACTCCTGGCCCGCCGTTTCTTTCAGGCCCTCCAGCATGTCCCGCGCCTCGGCCGTATGGCCAAGCCCGGCAAGGGCCTCGGCCCGAAGCAGGCCTATCTCCGGCTCCAGCGGAGCGTAAAGGCAGGCCTGTTCCAGCACAGACAGCGCATCTTCTTCTTTGCCAAGACAAATCAGCAGCTCTGCCTTCCGAATGTAGCAATCCGCAGAGTAGCTGTAGTGGGCAATAGCATAATCAACGGCCTCCAGCGCCTTGTCCAACTGGTGGTCCTGTTCGTAAAACTCTATGATCTTTAAATAGGCCTTTTCCTCAAAAAAAGCCACCCCGCCGCTTTTGAATTGCTCTTCGAAAGCAGCAACTAAATTTTTAGTTTCGGGATCCTTTCTAAAATTGTTCATAGGACGCATAGGTGCATTTTTGTATTTTCCACAATCCGGCAAAGGGCAGCCAGGCAATCCACCCCCGGGAAAAATCAGCCCGCCGGTTGGCGCGGGATGTAGCCGGTTGGCATCCGGGGCGGCCCGGCTATCGGCTTCACCTCCCATATCCAAGCTAAAGATAAGTAAAAAGGCCCCAAAGATGCCACCTGAAAACCTGTAACTGCACAACCATTAATGGAACGGTAGCAGAATGCGAGGGAATGGTAGGTTTAGGTGTAACACACTGCTAATTAACACTTTAGAAATTAGTTTTATTTGAAATTTCTTGTATGTGTTAAATCGGATATATAGGGCAGGCGCGTATATGTGCATTCGTGAGGCTGCCCGGAAAGGCCCCTGGGGTGGGGTGGGGAGGAGTGGATTCCCTTTCCCCCGGCTTTCGATATATAGCACCCGACTCCGGTTTTATGGTGTTGCGGTTTTGCAGTCTGGCTGGCTTCCGTTTAGGCGGGGGTGAGCTCCCCGGCCTGCCGCAACGGCCACTCCGGTTTTGCAGGGCTTGCTTGTCAATGGAACGGCCAGCGTACCAGAAGAAATCCTAATCCAAGTTCGATATGTAGGCCCCAACTTTTCACTAGCCCAGTGTTTGCGGTCCGCCGTCGGCCGTCAGCCGTTAACCGTCAGCCGAGGTTGGGGTCTACATATCGAAAACCGGCTAATCACCCGGATATTCACCTGGAATGGGCCACGCCGGCATTTCCCGGCTACAACGTACAGTACGCGTGCCGCCTGCCGGGCAGCCCGGACAGCAACTGGGTCAGCCCGGGCACCAGGCGTGAACCGGCCCTGCCCCGCATCCCCTTTGGCAAATACCAGCTGGATATCCGGCTCCGGGGCTACGTCAAACGCCACCGGGCTTATACGCACCGGCACGAAGAATTCAGTTTCAGGCTCATTAAAAAAAAATATTAACTTTGGATGGCAGGGAAGCACTTCCGCTGCAACCCCGGGCAAGTTTCTCCGTACCCCTGAATAAACCGCTATCACTGCCGATGAAAGACATCCCCGTCATATTCCTGGCCTTTGCTGACGACAAGGACAGCCACCTGCCGCTGCTGCAGGAAGAGGCGGAGGATATCTTCCGGGAGCTGAACCCTCTGCAGAACCGCCAGCACCTGCTCGTCTACCGCGACCAGCATGCGGACGTAAAGAAAATCTACCATTACCTGACAGATTACCAGGGCAGGGTGGCGATATTCCATTACGCCGGCCATGCCAACAGCGCTAAACTGCGTTTCGAAGGCCAGGATGCGGATGCGCGCGGCATTGCCGAACTGCTGGCCCTGCAAAACCGCCGGCAAGGCGCCCTTCCGGAACAGCAGCCCCTGAAGCTCGTCTTCCTAAATGGATGCTCTACCCGGGAGCAGGTGCGCTACCTCCTGGATTTGGGCATTCCGGCCGTGATCGCCACTTCAGTCGAAGTAAAAGACTCCCTGGCCCGGGATTTCGCCGGCCAGTTCTACAAAGCCCTGGCCCGGCCGAATACGACGGTGGAACAGGCCTTCCGCAGCGCGGCCAGCCTGGCCCAATCCCTGCAACAATTCTCGCCCGGCGTCCGCTATCGGGGGTTCGGCCTGGAGGAAGAAGCGGAGGGCTTCCCCTGGGGGCTTTACCTGAACGGCGCCGACGGCAGCCCGGAAGCCCGGGCGGTGCTGGACTACAAGCTGCCGCTGGAAAACCACCGGGAGATCATCGTCTGGGGCGCGCCCGGCCAGGCCCAGGCCGGGCCCAGGCTGAACGAACGCCTGGTGATGAGCCTGTTTCAGGAATTCAGCCAGTCGAACGAGGAGATTCGCAAGTGGAAGGAATTCTTCGGCCAGTTCGGCAACATCGAGTACAAGGCGGTGCGCGCCGCCCTGATCAACATCTTCCCGGCCCCGATCGGGCAACAGTTCCGCAAGCTCGTCTTCGGCGAACAGGAGAGCGTCAGCCAGCAGATCAGCGGGGACCGCCTGCAGCAGATCGTCAACACCTACGACGTGCTGGTGCGGTTTCTCTTTTTCATTATGCTGTCGCAGTTGTGGGAAGCTGTGCATGCGCGGAAGGTAAAAAATATTCCCTCCGGGTTCTTCGACGAATTCGAGATGTACCTCTCGCTCCGGCCCACAGAGGTGCGCTTTTACAATTTCATCCGGCTCATCCGCATCATCCATAACATCTTTCTCCATCCGGACAACCAGGTAACCCCCTTTGTCCGGGAGCTGAGCGCCCTCAAAGAAGCATTCGAGGAAGGGCAGGCCGGAGAAGGGGAAGCGCAAAGCCGGGCATTTTACGAGGCCCACCTCTTCCTGGAGGACATCAAGCACCAAATGCCGGTCAATTCATCGGAAGAAGAATTGAAAAGCCTCTGCCTTCAGGGCGAGAACCACCTGGCCACCATCTTTACCCACCTGGGTTTCTGCCTGAACTACAAGCTCCTGACCGTGAAATCCATCGAATACCAGAAGGCCCGCTTCGAAAAAGAGGGCTACCTGCTCCGCCTGGTCAACCAGTTTCGCATCATCGAAGGCATCGAGGACACCCAGCGGCCCTCCGACCTGCCCACCGAAAACCGGTCGGTCATCCTGCTGCGGGACATCCAGGACTTCTCGGAAACCCTCAGCCTGTCGCCCTTCATCATCGACGAAAATGCGCTGACGGGCACCCAGAAGTCCAAGCTCTATTTCTTCCACCACCTCGAACGCGATAGCCAGGGCGCGCCGGTTTTCGTTTACCAGTTTTCTGACCATCTGGATTTCCGCCCCGAAGCGCCGGAGCCGGCAACGGGAAGGACCATTCGGGTAACCGGCGAACACTTCCCCGCCGTTTTCAAGCTGTTCGAACATTTTCTGCAGAGCATCCGCAACGCCCAGCCCAACGAAATGATCCGCTATGCCGAATAAACCTGCCTCCCCGTTCAAATTCCTCAGCCCCTACGGCCGCAAAGACACGGACATCTTCTTCGGCCGGGAGCAGGAGGTGGCGCAGCTCTATGAATACGTCTTCCAAACCAGCCTGCTGCTCGTCTACGGCCAATCCGGCACCGGCAAGACCAGCCTGGTGCAGTGCGGCCTGGCCGGCCGGTTTCAGGACTCCGACTGGCTGGACCTCTACATCCGCCACAACGGCGACATGGGCGCTTCCCTGAAAAAAGCCATCCGCGAAAAAATGGAAAGCCCGCCGGCCGGGGATGCCGGGCCACTCCAGTTGCTCTTCAGCCTCTATCTCGACTACCTGCGCCCCATCTACCTCATTTTCGACCAGCTGGAAGAGCTGTTCATTCTCGGAGAGGAGGAGGAGCAGAAAGCTTTTATACAGCAAATACTGAAAATCGTCGGGTTAGGAAAGGCGGAAAATGAAGAAGAACAACGCCTGCTCGACGCTGTGGCCGCCGGCGCTCTGCCCTGCAAAGTCATTTTTATCATCCGGGAAGAGTATCTGGCCCACCTCTACGCCTTCGAAAAGGAAGCCGATGCCCTGTTCCGCAAGCGCCTGCGGGTGGAGCCCATGAGCAAGGGCAACGCCCGTCAGGTGATCCGCCAGACGGCAGAAAGGAGAAAGCAGTTGCTGGCACCTGTCCCGGAAACCATCGCGAAGAGCATTGTCGAAGCGGTTGCCGAGCGTGGGCGCGTGCGCCTGCCCTACCTCCAGGTCTTCCTCGATTTCCTGTACCGGGAAGCCCCGATGATGGATGGCAAAACGGAATTCGACGCCGCGACGGTGAACCAGCTCGGCCAGCTCAGGGATGTATTGGCGGCTTTTCTGGACGGGCAGTTGCGCGATTATGAAGCGAAGGGCTATGGAACCCAGGGCCAGGCCGTCAATTTCCTGAAGGCTTTCGTCTCCCAAAAGGGCACCCGCCGCCCCCTGCCCGCCCGCGAATTGCCGGCGGCCCTGCCCGGCTACAACGAAGCCGACATTGGCCGGATGCTGGATTTTTTCGAGGACTGCCGCATCCTCAACCCAATGGAGAACGAACAGTACGAGCTGGCGCACGACAGCCTGGCCGCCAGGCTGTTCCAGATGGAGGCCCGCACGGTGGAAATGCCCGGCCTGGAGAACGAAAGCCTGCCGGAAACCCTTTTCCCGGTCCTGCTGCCCTATAAAGCAGAGCAGGCGCCCGTATTCCTGGGCCGGGAGGAGGAAGTTCAGGAGTTGTTTGATAAGATCGTGAACGACCTGAGCGGGTCGGTCACTTTGTTGTATGGCCCTACAGGCGTGGGGAAAACCTCGCTGGTGCAGGCCGGCTTGCTGCCCCGGATGCAGCAGCTTTTCCCCTGTCGGCTGATCACCTGCAACGGGACGATGGCAGATGATGCGCAATGGAGGCGTGTTTTTGGCGCACCTCCAGCTGAACTGGAAACAGGGAGCCGCATTCTGGACATTGCTTTCGGCAACCCCCTGCCGGCGGGCGGGCTACGCCGCTTTTTGTTTTTTGACCAGGCAGAGGAATGGTTCAGGCTACTGTCAAAAGAGATGCTGGATAACCTGTACAGCCATCTTAGGCTGATCTATCAAAGGGACCGGGCATGCGGGATGACCTTTGTCGTGCGGGAGGAATACTTCTCCCACCTTCCCGCTTTTCAGGCCAAATTGCCGCAAATACTGGAACGGCAGTACCGGCTGGAGCCGGTGAAGCGGGAACAGGCCGACAACCTGGTTGGGCAGTTGCTGGAGTTGCTGGGTATTGGGGGCGACGACGCGCTCCGCAGGCAGATATTGGACAACGTGATGGTTGCCGACAGGGAAGCCGACCTTAGCCTGCTACAGGCTCATTTTCAATACATTCAACAGCAATTAATCCGCCATGAGTAAGCGCTCCGGCATATCGAAGGCCATTCAGGGGCTTACTACTCTGGGCGCTTTTGTCGAGACAGAACTGAATGCCCTGGAAAAGCAGTACGGCCCCTTCGCCCGGGAGGCCGGTGAGCGGGTGCTGGAAAGCCTGTTGTCCGAAGAAGGGACTCCGCTCATCACAACGGAAGGCGAGTTGAGTAAAGAACTGGCTGCCCGGGGAACAAAAGCCTCTGCCGTTAGCCAGGCTATAGAAAGCTTTCTACAAACGGGCATGATCGCCCGCCCGAGGCCCGGTACCCTTCGCCTCGGCAACAATACTCTGGCGGCTGCGCTGGAGCAACGTTTCCGGGACCAGCGCACCCTGCGCCGCGAAGCCCTGGCGCTGATCCGCGACAAATACCGGCAGAACGACCTCCTCACGGAAAAGGAACTGAACCGGGTGGAGCCCGTGCGGCCCCATCTGAACCTGACAACGGAAGAAGATAACTTCCTGCGGCGGAGCGAGCGGGCGGTGAAGCGGCGCAAATGGGCACTATGGATGGTAATTGCCAGTGTTATCCTAACCCTGTTGTGGCTCTCCTGGAACTGGTACAACGAGTCTACTGTAGCCAACCGGGAGAAGGCGCGGGCTGATGAGAAAGCTGAAGAAGCGCTTATCAGTGCGGAGGCGGCCCATGCCCTTCGGATGAAGGCCATCGGGCTTGCCGATTCGCTAAGGGTGGAAAAAGACACTTCGGAAGTACGTCGCCTGCGGGCCGAGCTCAGTGAGGCCGAGGCCCGCCTGCAGGCCTTCCGGGCCCGGCAGGCCGCCCGGCTCGCCGAAAAACAGGAAGCCATTGCCCGCCGCCTCGCCGATACCCTGAGCATGCAACTGGACACCGTCAGCAAATACCGGGCACTGGCAGAGGCCGACCGGCAGGCGGCAGTGGATTCGGCTGCCTCGGCGGAAAAAGCCCGGCGGCAGGCCGAAGCCCTGGCCCTCATCCTCAAATCGCGCAATATTGCGCTGAGCGTGCCGCAACTGGCGAAAGACAGCGTGGAGCGCAAGGCGATACTAGCCTATCAGGCTTACGCGATAAACCGGGACAACGACCAGGGGGATGTGTATAACAGCGATGTTTATAAAGCCTTGTGCCATGCTCTGGAGGCACTGCAGGAAGAACGCGGCTTCCTTACAACGGATAAATATCCGAATGTCCACGACGGAGCTGTGGCCGGCATCATTGAAGGCGGTGATGAACTCTATTTTTCCGCTGGAACGGACGGAAAGATTTATTCGTTCGGAAAGGGTTTTGCGCCAAGGAGCAAATTGTATTATCCTCTGGGATACTTCCCGGAAGTCGTCCAAAAAATGACGAAAAGCGCGGACACCCGATGGGTAATGGTTTGTCCGCGTTTTGGCCAGTTGTATTTATACCAGGCGCATACACTCCTGGAGGTTATGGCTGCGGCCATAACGCCGTCCTCGGAACAAATTGAACTGGACAAACGCGGGTACGATCAAAAATGCGAATATGGTTCCAGGTGGGGCGCCACCGATGCCGTATTCATATCGGAACCCGACGCCTTCCTGGTAGTTGGGCATGCCGGGAATGTGTTGAAGCAGCCGGTTGGAAAACCTGGCGCCAGGGCGGAAAAACTTTTCAAAGAAGACCATCCCTTCCGGTCCATAACGCTGGATGGGAACACGCTTTACCTGCTGGACCAGGATGGGCGACTCATGGCGGGCCTTATGAACCAGATTCCTGCCTCCGTTAAGAACCTGCGGCATTTGGGAAGCGGATATGCCGCGCTGGCGGCAAAAGGCGGTTTCTTTGCCGGCGGGAAACAGTCAGGGGAGGTAGTCCTTGCTGCCGGCATCGGGTCAGCAAGCCCGGATGACTTCCTGGCCGTTGCCCATTCCAATCAATGGCATCAGGCGGCGGTAATGTCCGCTCAGTTCAGCCCCGACGGCCGCTGGCTGGCCACGATCTCCCGGGACGGCGTCCTCCGCCTGACCGATGTCCCGCGCTATTTCAGGGAAGCTGCCACTTATCAGCCTATCCTGCTCGACATGAAGGACTCCTACGTCACGGCCATCTGCTTTTCTTCCGATAACCAAAAACTTCTGGCAGGCACAAAAGAAGGCAGTATCCGCAACTTTTACCTCAACCCTGAACATTACGCCCGGCAAATCTGCGAACTGCTGCACCTGAAAGGCGAAAAAGTTGACTGGCAAACGCCCTGGAGAAAGGATTTTCAGGAAAAGAGCGAGCCGAAAAAATGTTATTAAAACCTGGCAGGCAGAAACAGGGAAATAGGCGGAAATGCATAGGGATGCATAAAAATCGAATTGATGAAGCTTTTTTATACGATATTGATCATCATTTCCGGTACGGCCCTCCTGGCGCAGCCTTCGGATTGCGACAGTAAGCTCAGCCAGGCCGAGCGGCTTTACGAGTATGGCCAATTCCTGGAAGTGCAACAATTGCTGGCTGCCTGCCTCGAAGCCGGCGAATTGCCGGCGAGCAGCCGTGCCCGCGCTGCGTTCCTGCTGCGCAACGCCTGCAATGCCCTGGGGCAATTCGACAAGGCGCAATCCATCCCCTACATGGATACCATGATGATAGCAGAGGAAAAAGTGGAAGGCCGTCGCGATTCTGCCAACAAATTTCCTGCTTTGGAGCGGTACAAGAGTGCCCAGGAGGTCATCTCCCTGGCCCGGGCGGATTTAGAGGCCCACCCGAAAAAAGCCATAGCGCCGCTGGAAGCGCTCCTGGACACCACCCGCCTGCGCCCTTTTCAGAAAATTGAGGCGCTCGAACTGCTCACTGAGGCCCACCTCCAACTGGGGCAGCCTGAGCAGGCCGACTCTGCCTTCAAGAAAATTTTTCCCGGCCGCCCCCAGTATCAGCCGGGGAGCGACCGCAGCCTGAACTACCGGCAGTTCGCCCGCCGCTACGTCTCCGAACCCCGGTACAGCTTCGCCCTGGCCGGCGGCATGCATGCGATGAAGCCTTACAGCACGGCGGTATACAGTCCGGCGGACGTACAGATCAGCCGGGAAAAATACCGGATGCTGTTTAATCCGCACCTGGATTTGCAGTTCTACCATATGCCTTTGCATGGCGAAAGGCGTTTGAAGTGGGAGTATGTTCTTCAGTTAGGCTACTCCTTAGACCGTTACGACTATGAAGGACAGTACAGCAACGTGGCCGGCCCGTCCGGCGACCGGCAGGAAGCTACTATGTCTTTCCGGGAACGGCAACGCCAGCTGCAGGTGGCCGGCCTGGTGCAGTTTCCTCTGCCTAACCCCTTGGATATACTGAAAAAAAAGCCGGAAATAGCCCCCCGGGAAGAGGACCGGCCCTTGCTGTACGCCATAACCCGGGCCGCCCCGAAACCTTACATTGCTTTTGGCATCGCAGGGCAGCGCCTGGACCAGGCGGTGATGGGGCAGCCCGGCATCCTGTATGCCGACGATGGCGCCCGTATCGGCAATGACATCACCCTGGCCTCCCGGCAGCGCTTTTTCAAAGAGCTGGAAAGCGAGGCCGGGCCCGCTCAGCGCACTGAGTATGCCTTCAGCCTGCTGGCCCGCCTGGGCCTGAAGTACCGGCCCAACCGCTGGTTTTATTTCGCCGAAGGCGGATATGCCTGGACGCCTGTCAACATGGTAGCCGCCGACGCCCGCAGCGCCAACAGTACGCTGGTGGAGGATTACAGCTATCTGGACAACGACGTGCTCCGGCATCATTTTGGCGTGACGCTGGGAATAGGGTATTCGATTTATTATACCGTTAAAATCCGATGAATGCGATGAAAAATTGCAGCTTGATTCTACTGATCACTTATCTATTCTTCCTGTCTTCATGCGAGTGCGATGGGAGGATACTCTTGCCCGACCTGACTGCCGACATAGAAGCCGCCGGCGTACTGCGCCTCAACCAGCCCTTCCAGGTCAAAGTCCACGTGATCAATGAGAAAGAGGACAGCAGGTGCGATAATGACGTCCATCAGCCCGTCACGGCCGAAAGCCTGACGGCAGTAGCCATAACCTACCGGCCCGCCGGAACAGCCGAATGGGCACCTTATGAGTTCGGCACCACCGCCGGCCGCACCCAAAGGCTGCTGCTGGACACCCCACCGCCGGCCGATTGCCCCGGCGATGAGCACGAAAGCGTGGTATCGGCAGCCATCACGCTCTATGATGCCGGAGAGTACCGGTTTGAAGTCACGGCAGACTACGGCAACGATGTGGAAGAGCGCGACGAATCGAACAATGCTTTCCAGAAAACCTTAAACTGAAAGCGCCATGCATCTTAAAACATACACCTTCGCAGTGGCCTGCCTGGCCGCTCTGCTTTTCTCCGGTTGCCCGCCCGAAGATGACAATCCCTCATCTTCCGGCTGCACGGGCAAAACCATTTTGCCGGACCTGACGTTGGAACTTTCCCTGCTCTCCGACCCGATTGCCGGGGAGGAAGCGCCGGTGCGGATACAGGTCAATGTCCCGGAGCCGCCTTCGTTGGAATGTGCGAATGATAATGTTTTGCCGGTGCTGAATGCGACCTATACCGGCCTGGAGATGGAGTATAGCGTCAATTCTACGGAGTGGGATGTCGTCGTTTTTGAAACTGTTTCCGGAGAGCAAGAGCTGCTGCGCCTGGCCACCCCCGCGCCCCTCGACTGCCTGGAGCCGGTAGATACCGCTTCGGTTACCTTCTATCTGCCCTTCGACGAGCCGGGATTTTACCGCATCAATGCCACCGCCGACCTGGAGAACGACGTGCCGGAGCGGGAGGAGGGAAACAATCAAGCGGTGGTGACTGTGGAGGTGGAGTAGGAAACGTGCGTTCGGATAATCGTCTAAGGTTGGAAAGAAGTTGCCTGGGTTGTGTACGATGTGGGAAGCAGTGGCAGCCCTGGGTTGTGTACGGTGTACGAAGTTCCACCGGTTGTCCAACATTAGATGGGTAGTGAGTTCGGGATCAATGGCTTTGGAAATTAATTCTTCAGGCAAGTTACTTGTTGTTAGTTGTCTGTTGATTGTTCCCGGGAACCGACAACGATCAACAGGCAACCAACAACGGACAACGATCAGCCAACAACGATCAACAACACCAGGGGTTTGAGCCTATATATTCTCAAATGCATCCCGAACTGACGCCAGAAAGTCAATTCCAGCGCCCGCCGTCATCCGGGCCGGGTTCGGAGCCGGGAAAATCGGAAAGGAAAGGGCCGTCCTCGTCTTCATCTTCCTCATCGAAGCCATATTCTTCATCGTAGCCGTATTCGTCGTCGTAATACTCGTTATCCGCTTCGAAAAAGAAATCGTCGTCCTCGTAATCGTCCTCGTCGTCCTCGTCGTAATCATCATCATCCTTATCGAAGAGAAAGCCGGGCAGGCGTTTATTTTCCATCATCTGCTCCATGGTTTCCTCATCCGGCAATTCTTCGTCTTCGGCCTGGGTCAGCCATTTTTCATATACTTTGCACTGGCAGAAGGATTCGCCGAAGGGGCAGGTCCGGGGTTCGTATTCACAGAAGTCGAGCTGCCAGGCGTTGTGCATGAGGATGGGCACCTCCTTGCCCAGTTGGGCCACCAGTACTTCATAACGCTTGCGTGCCGGCAGGCCGGCCGGAAAATGAGGGATGAAGTTATAGACATCCAGGCACTGGGCCATGGCATCCAGCAGACGGGCAATCTGCGCGTCGCTCAGCCGGCCGGCGGGCGGGAAGAGTTCCTGCCGCAGGCCGATCCAGTCGCCCAGAATCTCGCGGCGGGCCATTTTTTCCTCCTCGTCCAGAGGTATGAAAGCGGGCCCCTCATCAGAACTTTCGAAGGTAAGGACCGGAACGTTTGCCGTTGCCGCCGCAATATCGGTGAGCAGGTAATTGAGGTATTTTTCCATAACCCGATTTTTCTCCTGCTGGCAATTTAATAAGTTTTACGCGGCAATGCCAACAGGAATTGCATTTCCTGCTTTTTTTGTGGTTGGTTTGCTGAATTGCCGCATGGCTGAATGGTTAAATGGCTGCCATTCCAACGTTGGGCAGCCGGCGGAGCTTCGTTTATCCTGCCTGCCCGCCAACGGCTCATTTCCCACGCCCTCTGCCTCCGCGGCGGCGGCCTTTGCTTTTTCCGTTCCCTCCGGCACCAACGGCTTCCGCTTCCTCTTCCCGGATCCAGTCCATCTCGATCTGCCGTTTGGCCAGGTCAGCGCGCACGATGCGGACCTTCACCTCCTGGCCCATCTTGTACTCCTTGCCGGAGTAGGCACCTTTGATGCGCAGGCGGGAATCGGCCACCTCCATGGGCTCGTCCAGGTTTTCGAAGGGGGCCATGCCTTCAATGCGGGAATCTTTCAGCTCGACAAAGATGCCCATATCAATGATGCCGGAAATATATCCGGCAAATACCTCGCCGATGTGCTTCTCAATGTACTCCACCTGCTTGTATTTGATGGATTCGCGCTCGGCCTCGACGGCGCGGCGCTCCTGCTGAGAGACGTGCTTGCACTCCTCTTCCAGCTTGAGCTTATTGGCCCGGTAAAACTGCAGTTTGCCCAGGTTCTTGTCGAGCAGGCGGTGAGCCAGCACGTCGGAGTAACGGCGGATAGGCGACGTGAAGTGGGTGTAATAATTGAAGCCCAGGCCATAGTGGCCGATGTTGTCGGTAGTATACGCCGCTTTGGCCATGGTGCGGATAGCGATGGGGCTGATCAGCTTGAGGGCAGGGTCTTTTTCAGCGGCTTTTGCCAACCGGTTGTAGGAGCGGGCGATCTCCTGCGGGGAGCTGATGTTCATATCAAAGCCCATCTCGCGGGCGAAACGCGCCAGTTCCTCCACCTTTTCGGGGTCGGGTTCATCGTGTACGCGGTAGACGAAGGGAATCTCTTCGTTGCGGCCCTTCATGGCGATGAAGGTCGCCACTTCTTTGTTGGCCAGCAGCATGAAGTCCTCGATCAGCAGGTGAGCGTCTTTTCGCTCCTTGACGAAGACCTCGATGGGGACACCCTCCGCATCCAGCCGGAACTGCACTTCATCCGTTTCGAAATTGATGGAACCCTGCTTGAAACGCTGCCGGCGCAAGTGCTTGGCGATCTTGTTGAGCTGGCGCAGCTCGCCGGCAAATTCGCCACTGTGCCCTTCCAGCACCTCCTGCGCTTCGTTGTAGGTGAAGCGGCGGTCGGAGTGGATCACCGTGCGGCCAAACCAGCGGTTGATGATCTTCATGCCCTTGTCGAAGACGAAGATGGCGGAATAGGCCAGGCGGTCCTCGTTGGGGCGCAGGGAGCACAGGTCGTTGGACAGGCGCTCGGGCAGCATCGGCAGCACCCGGTCGACCAGGTATACTGAAGTGGAACGCTTGAGGGCTTCCTTATCCAGGGGGGTGCCTTCTTTGATGTAATGGGTCACGTCGGCGATGTGGACCCCCACTTCTATTTCTCCGTTTTCGAGATGGCGGATAGAGAGGGCGTCGTCAAAATCTTTGGCGTCATCCGGGTCGATGGTAAAGGTGGTGACGTCCCTCATATCCAGGCGCATGGCGATCTCCTGCGGGCTGATCTTTCCGGAGAGGTATTCGGACTCGCGCAGCACTTCCTCGGGAAAATCCAGTTCGAAGCCGTTGTTGATGAGGATGGACTTCATCTCGATGTCGTTGCTGCCCGCTTCGCCCAGCACGGCGGTCACGACGCCGGTGGGGTGTTTGAACTTGCCTTTGCCCTCCCAGTCGAGGATGCGCACCACTACGCGGTGGCCGTCTTTAGCCTCCTTAATGTTGCCGAGTTCCACCGCCACGTCCATGGGGGGGCGGGTGTCGAGGGAGACGATGGCGTGGCCCGGATAGAGCCAGAGGGTACCCAGGAAGTGGGCCTGCCGGCGTTCCAGCACTTTGACGACCTCGCCCTCCGGCTTGCGGCGGCCGCGGGGCGTCCAGGTCCGGATGCGCACCCGGTCGCCGTTCATGGCATTGTCCAGGTATTTGGAAGAGACGTGTACGTCGTTTTCCTGGCCTTCGCAGACGATGTAGGCGTCGCCGGAGCGGGTCATGTCTACGATGCCTTCGAAGAAGGTGGCGTCTTTATCTTTGCCGTTGGAGGACTCCTCCGGCTGATAGCGCAGCTTGTACTTGAAGTCGCCCAGCGGGTGGAGCTTTTTGTCTTCCACCAGCTTATCCAGGGCGGCCTGGACGGCATCTTTGGAGTTGGCTATTTTGAGCTTGCGGGCGGCTTGTTTGGGGTTGAGCCGCTTTTTGGGATGGCGTTGGAAGAGTTTCAGAAGTTCGCGTTGCAGTTGTGGGGAACTAAGTTTTTTTCCGGTTGTTTTTGACTGTCTTTTTTTACTCATGTCCTTTTGGGTATTGGCCGTTGTGCGCAACGGCGGGCGAAGCGCCTTTTCAGAATCGATTTCAGGTCATTCGGGGCGCTTCCGCCTGGTTCTTATTCATTTGAAACGCCTGCGGCCCGGGTAGGCTGCCGGCGGAGTTGGTTACTATTGTAACAAAATTTTAGGGATAAAGTGGGCAAAGGGCACATAATATCCTAATCTGAAATATTCACGATCTGCCCTTCGGGAAGCAACTCTAGCTGGTTGGCGGTACTGGAAGAAGCGTCGTAGTTTTTTTCGCCCGATCTTGTCTGGCCCGAAACGATGGATATGGTCCAGTCTTCGTCAATCGTGGCGACCGAATTGGTTAACGTGTGTCCGTCGGAAAATGTTCCGGCGATAATCCTTTTATCAATGAGTTCCCCTTTTTTGGTAAAGCAGGCCAGGGTGTAATGATAGTTCATCAGGCCGGCCCGCCAGTAAATGATAGCGTGAAAATCGTGCGTTTCCGGTATTTTCATGCAGGGGACAAATTCTGTATAGTCATCCATTTCCCTTTCTTCCAGCGGCAGGATGAACTGTTCGATCATCAGAGGAGGCAAGGGATCATTCCTGAGGCTGAAAGCGTGATGAGCCTCTTCGGCCAGCGTGACCGGCAGTTCCACCTCCGGGAATTTTTCCAGGAAGTGGGAGAAGCTCACCCTGGGTGGCTTTGTGGTTTTTTCCATATTGTGTTACTTCAGGTTGTCAAAGAACCCGCTTTTTTTAAGGTGTTCCTCAAGTGGAAACGCCGCCGGGCCTGCGCTTGTTCAAAGGCCGCCTTCTCCCTGTTTCAATGCGCCGTTTGCCCCCGGCTTTTTCCCGCCCAAACCCGGGGGAGGCTGCCCGGCTCTTCCCGGATGATTTAGAATGGTTCTAAATAAAAACACCCCCAAAAGCTACCTTGAACATAAATTGGGCAAGTGCGTCTTAAACGATAGATTTGTACGCATTCCTATATCATATGAAAAACGAGAAACGTCAAAAACAAAAAACATGAGTTGGTTTTCCAATTTTTTAACCTCTTCCATCGGACGCAAGGTGGTGATGAGCCTTACCGGCTTGTTCCTTATCGTCTTCCTGCTGATTCACCTGGTGGGCAACCTGCAGTTGTTGTACGACGACAGCGGCGAAAAGTTCAACCTTTACGCCAAGTTCATGACGACCAACCCGCTGATCAAAACGGTCTCTTACCTGCTGTACGCTTCCATCCTGATCCACGCGATCCAGGGCTGGCTGCTGTGGAGCAAGAACCGGAAGGCGCGCGGGCAGCAGGGGTATGCCGTAAAGACGACCAGGTCGACCGGCACCAACAGCTTCGCGGCCAGCAACATGGGCTGGCTGGGCACCATCATTTTCGTGTTCATTGCCATCCACCTGTACCAGTTCTGGCTGCAGATGAAGCTGGGCAACCTGCCCATGGCCAACTACGACGGGGAGCAGGTAAAAGACCTCTACGCCATCGTGTCGGCAGCCTACGAGAACCTGGGTTTTGTGATCTTCTACGTGCTCTCGATGGTGGTCATCGCTTTCCATCTCCTGCACGGTTTTCAGAGCGCATTTCAGACCCTGGGCATCAACCATCAGAAATACACTCCATTCATCAAAGGACTTGGAAAGGTATATTCCATCCTTATTCCGCTGGGCTTTGCCATCATTCCGGTCTATATGTACCTGTTCCATTAGGCAAATCCGACGGCCGGACTATTTTGTCAACAATCATTTAAAATCATAGCCATGAGCTTCGACAGCAATATTCCTCCCGGGCCACTTTCGGAAAAATGGACGCGCTACCGCGGTACCATGAACCTGGTGGCGCCCAACAATAAAAGAAGGATCGAGATCATCGTAGTCGGTACCGGCCTGGCAGGCGCTTCCGCCGCCGCCACGCTGGGAGAACTCGGCTACAACGTCAAATGCTTCACTTTTCACGACAGCCCCCGCCGCGCGCACAGTATTGCCGCCCAGGGAGGCATCAACGCCGCCAAGAACTACGCCAATGATGGCGATAGCGTCTACCGCCTTTTTTACGATACGATCAAAGGGGGCGACTACCGCTCGCGCGAGGGCAATGTGCACCGCCTGGCGGAAGTCAGCCGCAATATCATCGACCAGGCCGTGGCCCAGGGCGTGCCTTTTGCCCGCGATTACGGAGGGCTGCTCGACAACCGCTCCTTCGGCGGCGTACAGGTGAGCCGCACCTTCTACGCCCGCGGCCAGACCGGCCAGCAACTGCTGCTGGGCGCCTATCAGGCCCTCTCCCGGCAGATCGCCCAGGGCAGCGTGGAAATGTACAACCGCCACGAAATGCTCGACCTGGTCCTGGTCGGCGGAAAAGCCGCGGCATCATCGTCCGCAACCTGCTGACCGGCGAGCTGGAGCGCCATGCCGCCCATTGCGTCGTACTGGCCACCGGCGGCTACGGCAACGTATTCTACCTGTCGACCAACGCCATGAACTGCAACGTCACCGCCGCCTGGCGGGCTTCCCGCCGCGGCGCCTACATGGCCAACCCCTGTTTCACGCAGATTCACCCGACCTGCATCCCGCAGTCCGGCGACTACCAGTCGAAGCTGACCCTCATGTCGGAATCTCTGCGCAACGACGGCCGCGTTTGGGTGCCGAAAAGCCAGGAAGACGCCAAGGCCATCCGCGAAGGGAAAAAGACGGGCAACGATATCAAAGAGGAGAACCGCGACTACTTCCTCGAGCGCCGCTATCCCGCCTTCGGCAACCTGGTGCCCCGCGACGTAGCCTCCCGCGCCGCCAAGGTGGCCTGCGACGAAGGGCTGGGCGTCGCCCCCACCGGCCTGGCCGTTTTCCTCGACTTCCAGGACGCCATCATGCGCTATGGCAAGTCGAAAGCCCACTCCATGGGCCTGCACAACCCCGGCGACAGCAAAATCCGCGAACTAGGTGAGCAGGTCGTAGAGGAAAAGTACGGCAACCTCTTCGAAATGTACGAGAAGATCACGGGCGAAAACCCCTATAAGTTGCCGATGAAGATTTACCCTGCCGTCCACTACACCATGGGCGGCCTGTGGGTGGATTACAACCTGGAGACCAACATCCCGGGCCTGTTCGCCATCGGCGAGTGCAACTTCTCCGACCATGGCGCCAACCGCCTCGGCGCTTCCGCCCTCATGCAGGGCCTGGCCGACGGCTACTTCGTGCTGCCCTACACCATCGGGCAGTTCCTCAGCCAGGAAATCCGGACGCCGAAATTCGACCCGGACGCCAAAGAGTTCCTCGATACGGAAAAGGACACCCGCGAGCGCCTCGAACGCATGGTGAACGTCAAAGGCAATCAGTCGGTGGAGAGCTTCCACCGCCGCCTCGGCAAGATCATGTGGGACTACTGCGGGATGTCGAGAAACGCCGATGGCCTGAAGAAAGCCCGAAAGATGATCCAGGAACTGCGCGAAGAGTTCTACCGGGATGTCTTCGTGCCCGGCGCCATCAACGACTACAACCCGGAACTGGAAAAAGCCCAGCGGGTAGCCGATTTCTTCGAACTGGGCGAACTCATGGTCGTCGACGCCCTGGACCGCAATGAGTCCTGCGGCGGCCACTTCCGGGAGGAATACCAGTCGGAAGAAGGGGAAGCCCTGCGCAACGACGAGGATTACGCCTACGTCTCCGCCTGGGAATACAAAGGCTGGGACGAAGACCCCGTCCTGCACAAGGAAGAACTGGTGTTTGAGAATGTGGAGTTGAAGACGAGGAGTTATAAGTAGTGCATTTGTGCATTTGTGCATTCGAGTTGCAAAAAAAACGCCGCGCATGGCGGTATCAAATCGAACAGAATATGAAACTTACATTAAAAATATGGAGGCAGAAAGGCCCCAAAGAAAAAGGGCGCTTCGAAACCTATAAAGTAGAGGCCAACCCACATATGTCATTTCTGGAAATGCTGGACGTGCTCAACGAAGAGCTGATCGCTAAAAAAGAAGAGCCGGTCACTTTCGAGCACGACTGCCGCGAGGGCATCTGCGGCACCTGCAGCCTGGTGATCAACGGACAGCCACACGGCCCGAATAAGGGTACGGCGACCTGCCAGCTGCACATGCGCCATTACAAGGACGGCGACATCATCGTCATCGAACCTTATCGCGCCGCCGCTTTCCCGGTCCTCAAAGACCTGGCGGTAGACCGCTCGGCCTTCGACCGCATCATCCAGGCAGGCGGCTATGTTTCGGTCAATACCGGAGCGGCGCAGGACGGCAACGCCATCCCCATCGAGAAGGAACAGGCGGCCAGGTCGTTCGACGCGGCGGCCTGCATCGGCTGCGGCGCCTGCGTGGCGGCCTGCCCCAACGCTTCGGCCATGCTGTTCGTAAGCGCCAAGGTCTCCCACCTGGCGCTGCTGCCCCAGGGCAAAGTGGAAGCCCGCCGCCGCGCCCTGGCCATGGTCAAACAGATGGACGCCGAAGGCTTCGGCATGTGCTCCAACGTGACGGCCTGCGAAGTGGAATGCCCCAAGGAGATTTCCGTGACGAACATCGCCCGGCTGAACCGGGAGTACCTGTCTTCAGCGGTCGCTTCGGAGACAAAGGTATAAGTATCGTTTCTTTCCAACAGTCGACAACCTTCCCGGTCTCGCAGCCGGGAAGGTTGTTCATTTTCATGCTGCATATAGATCAACGCACCGCTTGAAAGCGGCACGTCCTGTCAATCCTGTGCATCCTGTCTACATATATCAACGCACCGCTTGAAAGCGGTACGTCCAATCCTGTCAAATTTCCTGCCAGCAGGCAGGTTTATCGGGGAAAAAACCGTAACATTGTAAATCTATATCTACTTTTCTCTTCGAGTATCATCGTATCAGATCGGAAAACCAGCCTGTTGTAATCGCGTCCTGCCGTTGATCTCCGTACATTTCACCCTGCGGAACACGGCCGGCGAACGGAGGGGGCCGTCCGTTTGCGATTTCAAATCCAAACTACGCTCAGGAAAAAATAAAAAAAAGAAGAAATCCGGTGTAACGTTTTCCCGGGGCGGGCAATCATCAATATGTCGGCCGTTGGAACCAGAGGATACGTATTGCCGGCAACTTTCAGGCCCGGCAAGCGGGCAATAGGAGAGGATCAATCACAAAACTATAAACCATAATCCGGGAAAACCATGATATCGAAAGGACTATCCAGGCCATCCGAAAAAAACAGAGCGCAATGGGTACCCCATCTGCTCGAAGAATATTACGCTCACCTGTTCGCCCTGGCAACCTCTATTGTCGGGCCGCACTGGGCAGAAGATGTCCTCCAGGAAGTCGTTATCAAACTGATCCGGATGGGCCGGGAAGCATTCGAGGCCAAAGAGAACTCCGTCGGCTATTTAATGATCATGGTAAAAAACGCCGCTCTGGCCATGAAAAAGCGGCAGCGAAGGCAGGCGCGGCGAATCCCTCTCAACAGGCACGATAAGGACACAGACTCCGGGCAAATACTCAGAAATTTGTTCGAAAAAGAACAGGACGGTTTGCTGTACACCTTGCTGGGCATGCTCAAACCGGAGGAGGATGCCCTGATCGTCATCCTGTTTTTTATCGAAGAACTGTCGCACAAAGAGATCGCCGGGATGCTGGGCATCACAGAACAAAACTCCAGGACCCGGCTGAGCCGGGCGAAAAAGAAGCTCGAAAAACTGGCGCGCCTGTTCCTGCAGGGAGACGACGACCCCGAGGGTGGCGGCGGCAATGGCCGGCGCGGCAAACCAAAACCAAAGGCCGACCAACAGAAAAACAACGAAACGAAGCGCTCCGGAGATAATGGTTCCGGAGAGATATCGTCTTCTCTTCGCCATCCCGAAAGCAGCATTCCATCCTATTCCGTCCGACCAAATGGATACAGCGTCATGAAACAGGACCGAGATGATATTTTCCGACTGCGCGATGAGGAAGTACTGAGATTTCTGGACGGCAGCCTCGAGCCGGACAGGATGGAACAGTTGAATGCCCTGTTGGGCCGCCGGCCGGATTATTGCCAGATCCTTGATGGTTACGCCCTCTTGCTGGAAGAGTTCGGGAGCGTGGAGGATGTGCTGAGCTTTATGCGGAAAAGCTTCGAAAAAGTACTAAGCCATGCTTCCCCGGGCAGTAACTCTTCCGGACAAACTGCCCGGGATGCATCTGCCGGCGATGAGCGTGGTTTCCTGTTTGTATACTTTGCCGGGAATCCCTATCTGGATCGGCGGAATCCACAATATACAATCCAGGGACGAAACCTGCCGGCCGCTTTGTTTGGTTCCTGCACTTTAAAATTCGGAATGCCTTGGCCCGTAACGGTTAGGATTGAAGGACAACAGGTTGATGTGGAAGGCCGGCGCCAGTTTTCCGTTTCAGGCTCCAATGCCATCGGCATTTCCCCTCATAACGAGGAATTGATTAAAAGGATAATTGAAGCACTCATCCAGCCGGATAGTTATTTCCATCAGAAAGCCCGAAAAATCATTGAAGCCGGGGTTTTGCAATCCACTGTCAGCATGAAAATGCCGGCTTTGCCTGCCCCTGTGATATTCGCACAACACAATAGCTGGTTTTCCGGCGGCGGCCATTTTGAAAAATACCTGATGGGACAATCCAGGGCGGAAATCCGGCCCCGGCAGGAGCGCATTCTTGAACTGGAGCCGGTATCCTACCAGAAGTTTGTCGAAGAGGGTGCCGACAGCCTGGCTTTCCTGCTGAAATCAGATGAGTTGCTGACTTCTGTAGTATCTGAATTCCTGCTGGAATTGTACAGGCTTTTAGATACCGCCGATAGGGATTCCAGGCCGGAGTACAGTTGCCAAACCGTCCGGGAACGCCCCGGCCAGTACGCCCTTTTCCGGAAAATAAACCCCAATGAAAGTGAAATAGATGATGTCTTCAGCCAAAATCCCGTCCGGCTGTTAACCCTCTGCCTGGACGAAGCTGAATGCCGGCGCCATTTTGTCAAAACCATTGCCTGTTTCTTTCCGCAGGTCAACCTGGAAGGCTCCGGGTTGGTCGGCGGGCGCTTAAGGCCGGCCCCACAGAAAGCCTTCGTCCATCTGGCTTTTACCGATCAACCTGAAACAGCGCAGTTGCCCATGCTCGAATATGCGCTCAAACCACAACTGCCTGTGGATATAAACCCCTAAAACCCAGATACCCAAAAAACCGCCAGCCCCGTCGGCTATTCCACTGCTGCCTGACGGGGCTTTTTCATGCCATTTATGTTCCGGCACCGTGTAACGTTTGGGAGAGGCCGCTACTCATTATAATGAAATCAAAAATTAACCTTTTCCTGATAGTTCGTTAGCATGTGGCGGCGTGGTTGCCGCCCATGTTTTTTTTCACCCTTACCCCTATGAGCATCAGGCTGGTGTTTTAAAGCCTGCGAGGTGGCCAGTCTTTGGAGGCGCTTAGGCAGCGGCTGCCCTGTGGGCAGGGCCCGCCGGGTGAACTCACCCGCAGCTGAACGGAAGCCAGGGCCCTCTCCCCGCCTGCCTTAGTACAAAGTACGGCGGACAGGTCTTATGGTGCCGGCGGCCAAAAGGGAAGAGAGGGGGCAGGTCAACAAGCACTGGAAGCCAGCGTGGCCAGCCAATGGCTGGCATTACCCCCTCTCTTCCCCGCGCCCCCATGGCGCTTAAGAGAGGGGGTGGCCGATCCTGGATCGGCCGGGGGTGAGTTCATAATGGCCGGCAGCCCGGTTCCCCCGGCGAGGAAGCCTGTAAAGGCCCCATTTTAACATACCAGCCGCCCCTTACCCCTGGCTGAATTCCGTTGTTGTTTTCCCCTCGACAGACTCCAGGCCAGGTTGATTGCCAATCAACGCCTTAGTAGTGATTACGTTATTTTTTAAGGATTACTTAGAGGCCTCAAATAAGCAACAACCAACAACAAATAACAAATAACCGCGCAGGGACTTCATTCCTGACGCATTAGCCTGATGCCTATGCCTCCCTTACCTACCCTCTCAGCCGGGCCGCCTGCACGTATCCCCATGCGGCCAGCGCCATCAGCGCCATCAGGTAAAACGCAAAGGGGAAGTTTGCCGCATCATTATCATAAGCCCAGGCGGAGGCCAGCGCGCCGAAACCGATCCCGATTTCCAGGGCAATATAAGCGGTAGCCAGGGCGCGGCCCCGATGCGCGTCCGGGCTGCGGTCGATCACCCAGGCGAAGGCCGCCGGGCCGACGATGCCGGTGGAAAACCCCAGGAATCCCGATGCCGCCAGCAGCATGGCCGGGCTTTGGGCGTTGCCCATCAGGGCCAGCGCCAGGGCAGAGAGCAACAGGGCGGCCTTCAGCACCGGCACCCGCCCGTAGCGGTCGGATACCCGGCCGGCAATTATCCGGGACAGGACGGACAGGGCAGTAAAACTGGTGAAAAACAGGCCTTTATTGGCCATGCCCAGGTGATCGCTCTGGTCGGGAACGATGGTCAGCAAAGCGCCGAAGCTGACGTACGACAGCGCGATGACCACCGAGGGTGCCAGGGCCCTCGGTTCGATGATCTCCTTCCGCGATACCTTCAGTGCCGCAGCGTTGAACCGCTGCCGGCTTTCCAGGGTTTCCTCCAGCCCCAGCAGGATGAGGACGGACAAGAGCGCAAGGCCGGAAGAAGCAAAAAACATGACGTTCAGAGAAAAAGCGCCGGCCAGCCAGCTGCCCACCGGCGGGAAGATGGAAGCGCCCACGTTCATGCTCACGCCCAGGATGCCCATGGCCTCGCCCCTCCGGTAGGCCGGCGCAATATCGGCGACGTAAGCCGAAGAGGCCGTCGGCTTGAAGCCGGTGGAAAAACCGTGAAACAAGCGCAGCAGCAGAAAACCCGCCACCGACGTGAGCAACGGGTACAACAGGCTGCAAAGCACGCAGACCAGCGTGCCGAAGATCATGACCGGCACGCGGCCCACCGTATCGGTGAGCTTGCCGCTGAAAGGGCGCGACAGGCCCGCCGTCAGCGTAAAAAAAGCAATGATGAGCCCCTTGTAATCCTCCCCGCCCAGGGCGGAAAGGTAAGCCGGCAGCTCCGGAACGATCATGTTGAAACTGCCGGCGAAAAGCACGTGGCTCAGGCAGAGCAGGAAAAACTGAGGCGTGTAGAGCCGGGCCGGGGAGGTTTGCATGGCCCAAATATAAATGGAGGGGCGGGCATGTAATACAAAGGACAACTAATAATTCTCCCACAGCTACCTGAATTTTTATTTTTTTGATAGCTTAGCAGTTCCTGAAACCTGTTACCACCAAAGTCCATTACCCAAGTTGTCGGTTGTCCGTTGCTGGCTGTTGCCCAGGGGACAATCGCCCTAACAGCCTGCGGGCACCCCATCATGCACACCCCAGGAATCCCAACCCTAAACACCTAAACACCTAAACACATTTACACAACCTCACACGCATAAACCTATGTACTTCAATTCAAAAGGGCAGGAAGAGAATTCCTACGACGCGATTGTCATCGGCTCGGGCATCAGCGGAGGCTGGGCAGCCAAGGAGCTTTCCGAGAAAGGGCTGAAGACGCTCGTCCTGGAGCGTGGCCGCATGGTCAAACACGGGGACTACCCCACGGCCATGATGGAACCCTGGGAGTTCAAATACCGAAACAGCACCGTCCCCACGGAAGTGCTAAGGGATTATGAAAAACAGGACCGAACGGGCTATACCGTCAAGGAAGAGAGCCTGCACTGGTGGGTGAAGGACACCGAGCACCCCTACACGGAGGTCAAGCGCTTCGACTGGATCCGCGGCTACCACGTGGGTGGGCGCTCCCTGATGTGGGGCCGCCACTCATACCGCCTCAGCGACATGGACTTCGAAGCCAACGCCCGCGACGGGCACGGAGTGGACTGGCCCATCCGCTACCGGGACATTGCTCCGTGGTACGATTATGTGGAACAATTCGCTGGCATTCAGGGGCAGGCCGAGGGGCTGGCCCACCTGCCGGACGGCAAATTCCTGCCGCCCATCGCCCTCAACTGCGTGGAGGAACACCTGCGCGACAGCATGAAGCAGTCCTTCGGCCGCACCCTGACCATCGGCCGCACCGCCAACCTCACCCAGGCCCACCTCGGCCGCGGCCCCTGCCAGTACCGCAACCGCTGTATCCGCGGCTGCCCGTATGCCGGATACTTCAGCAGCAACTCCGCTACCCTGCCCGCCGCCGAAAAGACCGGCAATATGACGATCCGGCCCCACTCGGTCGTGCATTCCATCATTTACGACCCGGCAACCAAAAAGGCCAGCGGCGTGCGCGTGCTCGACGCCGAGACGGGAGAAAGCCTCGAATTCTTCGCCCGCGTTATCTTCTGCTGCGCTTCCGCCCTGGGCACCACCCACATCCTGCTCAACTCGGCCAGCGAGCACCACCCCGACGGGCTGGGCAACAGCAGCGGGCAGCTCGGCCGCAACCTGATGGACCACCACTTCCGCTGCGGCGCCCGCGGCGTCCACGAGGGCTTCGCCGACCGCTTCTACAAGGGCCGCCGCCCTACCGGATTCTACATCGCCCGCTTCCGCAACCTCGACAAGCAGAGCGAACGCAAGGACTACCTGCGCGGCTTCGGCTACCAGGGCGCCGGCAGCCGCCGCGACTGGACGCAGGGCGTGGCCGAACTGGCCATGGGCCTGGGCGCCGAATTCAAAGCCAAGCTCATCGTTCCCGGCCCCTGGCAGCTGGGCATGACCGCCTTCGGCGAATGCCTGCCCTACGAAGAAAACCGGGTGACGCTCAACCCGGACGTCCTCGACAAGCATGGCCTGCCCACCCTCACCATCGACTGCGAGTTCAAGGAAAACGAAAAGGCCATGCGCCGGGATATGATGAACGACGCGGCCGAGATGCTGGAAGCCGCCGGGTTCGTCGATGTCGAAATCTTTGACGAAGAGTCCTTCCCCGGCCTGGGAATCCACGAGATGGGCACCGCCCGCATGGGCCGCGACCGGAAGACCTCGGTGCTCAACCAGTGGAACCAGGTGTGGGACGCGCCCAACGTCTTCGTCACCGACGGCGCCTGCATGACCTCCGCCGGCTGCCAGAACCCTTCGCTGACCTATATGGCGCTGACCGCCCGGGCGGCCGACTACGCCGTGAGCGAAATGAAGAAAATGAATTTGTAAGCTGCGGTTCGCGGTTTGCAGTTCGCAGGGCCAAGCCAATAGCGAACAGCGAATAGCGAACGGCGAAAAACTCACCCATCCATGGACCGCAGAGAAGCCATCAAAAGAACCGCCCTCCTGACGGGCTTTGCCATATCCTCTTCCACCCTCGCCAGCCTGCTGCAGGGCTGCCAGCCCGAGGCAAAGAGCCCGCTGGACAGCTGGGTGCCCCGGTTTTTTACCAAAGAACAGGGCCTTACCCTGGCGGAGATCGGGGAGGTTATCCTGCCCAAAACGGATACGCCGGGCGCCAAAGACCTCTTCGTGCATGAATTTGTCGACCTGATGGCGGCTGACTGCGAGAAGCCGGAAGACAAAAAGCTGTTTCGCGACGGGATGGCCCGGCTGATGGCCGGCTGCGAGCAGGCCAACGGTAAGTCTTTCCTCAACTGCAGCCCGGAGCAGCAACTGGCCTTCCTCAACGAGCAGGACCAGGCCGCCCGCGCCATCGTCGACGAGAATCCGGACCTGGACGACGAGGATTACCCCTTCTTCCTGAAACTGAAACAGCTCATCCTGCTGGGGTATTTTACCTCTGAAACCGTAGGCAAAGAGGTGCTCGTCTACGACCCGGTGCCGGGCGTGAACGAACCCTGCCGCCCCTATGAGGCGGGGACGCCGGACTGGGCGCCGAACCGGTAGGGGGGGATTTGTTGTTCGTTGTTTGTTGTCGGTTGGCCCTGAACGGACAAGCGACAGGCACATCCTGCTCCCGGCCGGAAAATATCTGCCCTGCAACTTCGCTCCGAAAGCACTACTGCAGCACAACCCTCCCTGCCTGAACAACCGCGCCGTCGACGATCAGCCGGTAGGCGTACAGGCCGGCCGGCAGGCCGTTGCGCTGAAAGGTGAACAAGGGTGCCTGCTCATTGGCCTGCAAAACCAGGCGGCTGGTGGCGTCCAGGAGTTCCAGCTGAACCTCCTGCACATTGTCCCAGCCGGAAAGTTCAACGGTGGCCTGCTGCCCGACCGGCAGGGGATAGATTCGGGCTGTTCGGGTTCGCTGGGTTTCCCGTTGGGCAGAGACGTCGAGGACGAACTCCAGTTGGTCCACCACCATTTCGGTATAGCCTTCGAACCCCAGCGGGCCGGGGGTTGTGCCGCTGACAATAGTGACCTGGACGGAATCCGGCAGGCTCCCACTGTCGATCAGGATTTCGATATGTTCGAAATCGGTGTTGATCGTGCTGGTTTGCCAGTTGCCGATCAGATTGCCGTAATTGCTGGCCTATCCACTCAACCCTCCCGATGCGATTCCGGGGCAGGCTCCACTGTCAGGCAAAACAACAAAAAAACCTACTGTATAACGACCTTCCCTGTGCTGACGGCCACGCCACGCTCGCTGATGCGGTAGAAATATAATCCGCCGGGCAAGGTGCCGCGCCGAAAGGTAAACGGAGCGGCCTCGTGTTGCTCCTTCCGGAGGAGCCGGCCGGCGGCATCGTATAGCTCCAGCCGCAGGGGCGCTGAATTTACGTAACCCCCGATGCGAATCTGTGCTTCCTCTTCAAAGGGGTTCGGGTAAACGGTGATGGCCCGTTCCTCCTCCGGCTCGTCCGGGATGAACTCGGCGGGAGGGATGAAATCCCGGCCGATGGTGTGTGTAGTTGTATTGGTAATGATGGCTTCGTTAAAATCAAAGAAAATGGCAGCGGTATTATGGATCGTTGTCCCGTCAGGAAGACCGGGCAACTGTGCCACGCGAAACTTCACGAAGCCGTGAGAGGCCGGCTCGTTGGTGGTGCTGTCCGGCAACAGGATATTGTCGAAGCGGAAGGACAGCAGGCGGCCGGGCTTGATCTCAAAAGTATAGGGGTGGCTGCCGGCACCCGGGCGGATGGTGGCCAGGTCGAGGTTTTCGTCCAGCGGGTCTTCGATGACGACGGTAAAAGCGGTATCGGTGCCGGTATTCTGAAAACGGATATGGTATTCAATTTCGGTATTGGATTCGATGAAATGCTCAGGGCCGTAGCCTTTGGGATAGGCGCGTTTGTCGTTGGGGTCGTAAGCGCCGATGTTTTCCTGGCAATCGATGGAGACAAAGGGGTCGCCGTCGTCTTCCCAGTATTGGGTAACATAGCCGAGGCTGAAGCTGCCGGGCTGCAGGCCACACCCCTCGATGGTCACCCCGGGCATGCTGCTGCCGGGGTGGAAAGGTTCTTGCTGGGCTTCCAGGCGGACGGTAGCGCCGGTGGCGGGCAGGCTGATCTGTTCTGTTTCATTGGGCTGCAGGTTGAACGTGCCCTGGCGCAGGACGACCTGGTCTTCGATCACGATATACTCCAGGGGGCCGCTGGTGGGCGCCGTGCCCACGTTCCGGATGGTAAAATGCAGGGAATCGCCTGTGCAATTGCCATCTACGGCCACGCTGGCGCCCGACCAGTTGGGAGCAGGCAGGCAGATGCTGTCGGGATAGATATGGGCGGTGGTGCAGTGGGTTTGCCCCAGGACGGTGGAGTCGCAGCCAACTTCCAGCGCGATGTTAAACTGCCCGCATTCGCCGACATCCACCTGTCCCAGTTGAAAGGCAAGGGTGTCGCCAGACTGGCCGGCCAGCGGCAGGGTGGCAGACTGGTAGCTCAGGCTGGGGTCCAGTTTGACCTCTACATAGGCGTCGGCAGCCGGCACGGTACCGGTATTGCAGTAACTGACGGTGTAGGTGCCCGGAAAGCAGCGGCGCAGAAAGGCGGCGGAGAGGTCAACCTGCAGGCTGGGGCATTCCACGGCGGTCTGTATGGGGAAGTTCGTTCGGAGGGTGTCGTTAGATGTTATGCTGACGGGTGCCTCCGGCGTACAGGCCTGCCAGTACGCGCTGGGGGCAATGGGGCGGGCGACGTAGCTGCCGGTATCGATGGGGATGCGGTAATTCCCCAGCGAGTCGGTGATGCCGTAGTAGCCTTGCTGGCCCTGCAGCTCTACCAGCCAGCCGCTGAGGGGGGCTTCCGGCAGGGTGTCGCAGTCTCCGTCGAGGTCTTCGAACAGGTTGCCCTGCGCCAGGCTGCCGTAGAGGCGGCCCAGGGAGTCGAGTTTGAGCAGGTAGCCCCGGCTGATTATGCCGGAAACATCGGGGTCGTATACCGTCCGGCTGCCGGCGATGAGGATGCTGCCGTCCGGGCCCTCGTCAATCCCTCTGCCGGACTGGTAAAATGGCCAGCGGAAATGCCGCCACCAAAGTTTGTTGCCGTCCAGGTCCAAAGCATGAAGGATGATACCCGGCGGCCCGAACGGAGCAGAAGAGTTGGACAGGGCCAGGATGCGGCCGCTCTGCGAAAGCGCGATGGCCCTGTTGAAACAGGGGGCTACGTCGTCCAGGACGGTTTCCCACAGCAATTGGCCGTCAGCATCGATCTTTCTGGCCACTGAATAAGGTTGGGAACTGCCGGAAGAGCTATATTGATGGCCAAAGAGCAGGTAACAACTATCCGGCAAAATAAGGATTTGCCCAAACCGGAAAAAGGGCTCGCCATTGTGCTGGCCAATACTGAAACGCCTGACTTCATTGCCCAGGGCATCCGTTTCCAGTATGCCGGACTGGCCAATGCCCATAATGATCACGTGGCCGTTGGGCAAAATTTGCAGGCCATAAGTGGCGTTGATAAGGCCGGGCTGATAGGGTTCATAGGGATAATTGCGCCTCCATTCCACCTGGCCCAGGCTGTCGGTTTTGATCAGGCCGATATCGGGTTCTCTAAGCGTCGGAAAATTAGTAGTTGAAATGGAGTCGCTAATAAGAGCCAGTACGTAATACCCTCCATCTGCCGCCAGCTTAAGGTCCTGGAAACCAGCATACAGGCTGTCGCCGGGGGCGAGGTTAAAATAACTTTCCCAGAGCAACCCGCTGTCCCGGCTGATTTGAAAAAGGGCAGCCTCGCCGGCAAAGGGCCCTTGTACCACGAAGCGGGGCATCCCTATCCCCGTGATATTCCCGTTGGGAGCAAGCACAGCCCTCCTGGGGCTGAGGCTCGCCTTTGAGAAACCGCCATCAGTGAAATAATGCAGAAAAGACCAGGCCGGGCTGCCGTCCGCCCCGATCCGATGGGTCCTGAATCCGTATGCGATCATGTCGCCATCCGGCAGGCTAATTACGTCGCGAGGGGGAGCAAAATCGTACACCCGTTCCCACCCCTGCCCAAAAACCCGGCTACATAAGTGAAGCAATATCCCAATAACAAGTATTTGTAAGGCTCTTTTCATAGCTGTTTTGCGTTTATGCCTCAAAGATGACCATTCCCGCCGCCTCCGGCAAATACATTTTTTAGGCTTTGTTAATTAAAATTTTATGTATTTACCATGTGAAACCTTTTAAAATAGATATTTTGTACTCAATTTGTTAATCAAGATCACAAAAACTAACAAGGTGGGCAGCCTGCCACCTGAATAGTTGCGCTGTTTCACGAGGTAAATCCTGTCTAATCCCGTCCGCTCCTGTGAAAAAAAGCACCCTTCTCCGCCTGTTCCGAAGCCTGACGAAGCGCGACATCCGCGAGCTGCGCAAATTCGTGCGCTCGCCCTATTTCAACCAAAGGGGAGACGTAGCGCGCCTGTTCGAATACCTGGCGGAGGCCATTTATAGGGAAGAGGAAGCGTTGGACAAGGACAGGGCTTTTGCCGCCGTATGGCCCGGACAGCCCTACGACGACGATCTCCTGCGCCTGGTGATGCACTTCCTGCAAAAACACATCAAACGCTACCTGGCCTGGAGCGAGCTGGAAGAAGCGGAGGGACCTTTCGTACAACTCCACCTGTGCCAGGCGCTGCGGCGGCGGGGGCTGGACAAGCTCTACCGGCGGGAACTGAATGCCCTGAAAAAGAGCCACGAACAGCATCCCTATCGCAGCGTAGGCCATCATTACCTGAACTACCGCCTGCACCTGGAGCGGCATGAATACGACCTCCGGCAACGCCGCAGCGGCGGAGAAAACCTCCAGGAACTAACGAGCGAACTAACGGCTTTCTATGTGTCCGAACTGCTGCGTTACAGCTGCACCACGCTCATCGCCCAGAAGCTGTCTCGGCAGAAATACGACCCTGAAATGGTGGAGGGGGTGATGCGGCTGGTGGAGGGCAGCCCCGTTGCTGAAGCGCCTGCGGTTCGGGTTTACTATCAGGCTTACCGGGCCCTTTCGGTCCCGGAAGAGGAGAGCCGCTTTGCGCGGCTCAAGGAGCTGATGGAGCAGCACTGGGCAGCCTTCCCGCCCGACGAAGCGCACGACATCTACCTGTTGGCCATCAACTACTGCATCCGCCGCCTCAACCAGGGTGAGCGGCAGTACATCCGGGAGGCCTTCGAGCTGTACCGGAAAGGGCTGGAACGCAGGCTCCTCTTCCGGGAAGGGGAGCTGTCCAAGTTTACCTACAACAACGTGCTGATGCTGGCCATTGCCCTGGAGGAGTGGGAGTGGAGCGCCGCTTTCCTGGAAAATTACAAAACTCACCTGCCCGCCCGGGAACGCGGCAATATTTACCGCTACAATCAGGCCATATTGTTTTTCAAAAAAGGCGACTACGGCGCAGCTATGGAACTGCTGCAACGGGTTGCCTTCCAGGACGTGCTGTACAACCTCAACGCCCGCTGCATGCTGCTGCGCATGTACTATGAACTGGGAGAATTTGACGCCCTGGCCTCTCTGCTCGACAGTTTCGCCGCCTACCTGCGCCGGCAGAAGGCGCTGGGCTACCACCGCGAGCATTATTCCAACCTGATCCATTACGCGCGCCGCCTGCTCGGCATGGCGCCCCACGACCGGGAGGAGCGCCGGCAACTGGCGCGGGAAGTAGCAGGGGAGAAAGCGGTGGCCGAAAGGGAGTGGTTGCTGGAGCAGTTGAATACAGGCTGATGGGCCCGTTTGGGGCATCAGGTTTTTGTTTCTCCCGGATATCGTTTCAAATTCCAATTTTTCATGATTTCTTGAAAGGGTATTGAAAATCAATCGACTTTCACTTGGGGAAGCTGGCCGCCGGGCAAACTCACCCCCGGCTAAACGGAAGCCAGGCGCTCCCTCCCCGCCTGCCTTAGCGACGCGCGATCAATAACTGTCGGGTTTTCCAGGAGTGCTTTTTCCTTTATCCTGCGTTGAGTCCCGCTTTTTGGCTAAAAAGCGGGACTCCCTTAGCGCTGTTAAGGTCGAGAATCCCGCAATGCTGCGGGACAGGCTCTTCGCCTTGGCTAAAGAAAAAATCACTTGCCTGTCGAAACCCGACACTTATTAATCGCGCGTCGCTAAAGAAAAAATCACTTGCCTACTTCTCTGCCTTCTTCATAATACGTATCCACCACATTCTTCAAATCCCGGTAATATTTCAAACTCTCCTCATACCTGGCTTTTTCTTCTGGGTCGAAGCGGGCAATCTCCGCCGTTTCAAACAGTTTCTGAAATATTCGCGCCTGCAAAGCGGCCGGCCGGTTTTGGAGATACGGCAGGTGTTTCAACACATACATCCACTTGTCAAAATCCGTTTCCAATTCTGTCTCTGTCTTTTTGAAATTCGGCATCTCCAGGTATATGAAGGTCAGTTTGTCATAGAATACCTGGCAGTGCTGATCCTTCAACTTTACCTCATGACGCACTTCTTTCTTATGCCGGTCATCGTCAAATACGAAGTCCAGGATCCCTATCGTATATACCGCCGCTAACTGGTAATCCCAGTCTCCCTTTTTTGCCTGCTCCTGAATGGGAAAGGTCGAATAATACACGCTCCGGCCTTTGAAGTAGTTTTGCTTCGCCTTTTGAACCTCAACGATGAACCGTTCTCCACTGGGGCTGGTGCAGTACAGGTCAAAGATGGCTTTGCGGTCTACCTCGCTGGCGCCCAACTGCTCCGTAGGGGTATAGGACAAATCCTGGATATGATGGCGCTCCGGCAACACCTGATTGAGGAAATCGATCAGCAGGTCTTTGTTGATTTCCGTCCCAAACAGCTTCTTGAAACCGTAGTCAGTAAAGGGGTTGATGTATTTATCTTGAAGCGCCATGTTGCTTTGCCTTTGTTTGGGATAAATTTACAGCGTTTTTCAGCGATTTGCCAGTTTCGAGGGGTTTCTTCTGCTGGATGCTAACGTTTGGCGCCGGCGCCGTAGCCAGCTTTTGCTGGCTATGGCCGCTGGCGCGGTGTTAGTGTCAGTGTAATTCAATTCACTTCTCTCAGCAGGTCTTCTAATCTATATTTTTCATACTTCTTCTTATCCCTATCGATTATTTCCAATAAATCATTTTTACTTTGGATATGCAGCCATATTGCTGGGTCGACTCTGAATATTTCTCCGAGTTTAATTGCCAAGTCAATATTTATCTTTCTCCTGCCTTTAAATACTGCGCTTAGGTTGCTCTCTTTATAATCAATATACTCTGCAAGCGTTCGTTTCTTTATCTTTAACGCTTCCACATATTCCTCTAAAAATTCTCCTACTTGTATGATCTTTTTTGGGTTTTCTCTTTCCAAATAGGTTTCCATCTGAAACCTTAATGACAACAACCGGTTCGCGATTAATTCTGATTCCTTAATCTCTCCTGACTTCTCCTTTATTATCCTTTGTAATTCTTTAAATTCTTTGCTGTTCTGGTTTACTAAACCCCTTCCAGTCCCAATTATCCCGCCTTCGTTGATTATTTTCTGATTGCTCATGTCACTGTTATTTGCCTTCTGGTTTAATGCTCAAATATTTTTCCATTAACTTCCTTCCATTTACCGGATCTATAAACATCTTTTGGCCCATTGCCCATGTTGCTCCATATTTGTCTTGATACAAGGAAATTAATTCCGTCTTGCTGTCGAATGACAAAAAACCTAAATAATGCCCTTTCCCTAATTCAAAGCTTTTTTTACAAGCAAATGCTATCAAACACCCTGCAACATTTTCATATTTCCCTTTCCTCCCATAATTATGTGGCGCGACTTCCACATTGTTCATGTAAAGCATTTCATCGTTGATTAGGGTAATCATCAATACCCCTTCAATTGCTTCAGGTGATTTTTTAAGTGCTATCTTGTAAAATTGAGCGCCTTCGACTTTTGCTAACTTCTTCCAAGTAAACTGCCAACCGTCTTTTCTTAATGGCATTTCGTTTGGGAAGCTTTCAAGTATTTGGCCTTCGTACAGCTTTCCTGTTTCTACATCCTTTAGGCGTATTTTCATTTCCTGATAAAGGTTTATATAAATTTATCAATAATTGATAAATTTTGCAAATCTTCACCGACTTTTTTTGCTCATTGGCACTAACTTTAAGCATTGTATCTGCCGGAACCGCGCAGCGGTGCTGTCAGATACAATGCAGTTGGACAGCCTGTCCCGGCGCTATGCCGGGAGAGCCGCCCAACCCGGCTTCCTCTATGGGCATTGTATCGGCCTATCCAGGGGTTCTCTTCCGGCTCTGTAGCCGGCCGTTTTTCTCTGCCGGGCCCCCTGTAAGCCCCTCCGGCCGGCAAGCGCAGCCTAAAATAGCCGTTTCTTCCTTCTTTTTCAAGCCAAACACCCGCTTCAGGGCATAAAAACATAGCCTCAGAGCTGAGCTGTGGCCGCCTGAGCCGCTTGCAATGGGGTGGATAACCGTTTAACCGCAAGGCAACAAGGCGCTTTACCAGCCGGTATCCAGAGAACCGTCAACATGGACACCCCAATCAGCTAAATACTTGCCCTTGCCTCCGTATACGAACAAACGGTTCTGTTCCGGCTCCAGGTCGGCCAGCCGCAGCTGGATCAGTTCGCCAAGCCGCAGGCCTCCGGAGTAAATGAGCATCAGGATACACCGGTGTTTCAGGTTTTGGGTAGCCTGAATGAGCCGGGCCACTTCCGTTTCCGTTAGCACGTGGGGCAGTTTCTTAGCCCTTTTGGGGCGGATCAGGCGCCGCACCTTCTCCTCCTGCCCTGCTACTTCGGTATAGTACATCTTGATGGCGCTGAGGATCTGGTTCTGGTGCGATTCTGAGATGTTCCGGGTTTTGACCAGGTGGGCGATGTAGGCGTCAATCTGCGCGCGGGTAATATCTTCCGGCCTGGCCTCGTCATAAAAACGGAGAAAGTAGCGGAAACAACCGAGGTAGGCCCTGACGGTGCGCCAACTGTAGCGTTTCAGCAATAAAACCTCCTCCAGCTTGGATACGGCACCTTCATAACGCGCCGGCGTGAAATTTGGCTTTGCTTTTTTAGCCGGCTTCGACGTGAGCTCAGCCGAACGGCGCGGCGTTTCTATGCGCTCGGGTATGCCGTCTTCCACCTGGAACGTCCAGTGGGCAACGCCGGGCAGGAATTTCTCGACAAATCGGACCGTCACTTTAGTCAACGGCGCTTCCCACACTTTAAAATTTGGATTCCACCGGCGGCCGGTACAACTACATCACCGGCATCTACACCAACCGGCAGGGAAAACTGTACCACAACGTCTACAATTTCGCCTGGATGGAATTCAGTACCCAGGAGGTGTTGATCATTAAAAGGTGAGGCGCTTCTCATCACATAAGGCACATAGGGGTTTTCACATAGGTTTTTAGGGGCAAGCAAAAAATTGCCCCTTTTTCGTATCTTCTCCCCGGAATACCATACTGACATGAATCTCCAACAGGCACTGCTCCGCGAACACTCCAAAGCCAACACGCTGGCCATCGCCCGGGCCATACTGTCCGGCGAAAACACCCTGGAAGAGCTCTGGGAGCTGATCCGCGCCGGCGAGCCGCCCCTGCCCCAACGGGCCAGCTGGGTGCTGGACGCCGTCACCGAACAAGCGCCGGACAGCCTGCAGACCTACCTGCCGGAAGCGGCCGCCCTCCTGCTGGCCCCCAACCACAATGCCGTCCACCGCAACCTGCTGAAAGCCCTGGAACGTGCCGATATCCCCGAAGAGCTGCAGGGCGAACTCTACGACTACTGCATCAACATCCTGCTCAACCCCAGGGCCCTGCCCGCCATCCAGGCCTTCAGCATGTCCCTGGCCGCCAAAATTGCCGCCGGCATACCGGAATTGCAGGAAGAACTGGCCCTCGTCATCGAAAGCCAGATGGAATTCAATTCCGCAGCATACAAAGCCAGGGGGCGGCGGATTTTGAACCTTCTCCGGAAAAGCTGATCTTTGCAGCTCGTTTTGTATGCGGAGGGGTGGGCGTAATGCCCCGCAGAACGCGAATTAGCGCTAATTGGACGGATTTTCGCGAACTATACTCAACGGGAAAACCTATTACATCGGAGCATTCAACTTTTTTGCAGGTTAAGTGTCGTAACAGGTAAGAAAAGGTAATTCATGCGTAAGACAACGGAAATACAGGAAGAAGTAACCATAAAGTTCGCCGGCGATTCGGGCGACGGGATGCAGCTGACCGGGACCCTGTTCACCGACAACACCGCCCTGAGCGGCAGCGACCTGGCGACCTTCCCCGACTTCCCGGCGGAAATCCGCGCCCCGCAGGGCACCCTGGCCGGCGTGTCGGGCTTCCAGCTGCACTTCGGCAGCCGGGAAATCCTCACCCCGGGCGACGAATACGACGTGCTGGTGGCCATGAACGCCGCCGCCCTGAAAGCCAACCTGGGCCGGATGGAACCCGGCAGCACCGTCATCGTCAATACCGACGGGTTCGACAAAAAGAACCTGCGCCTGGCCAAGTACGCCGACGAGCAGAACCCCCTGGAAGACGGCACCCTCGACGGCTTCGAAGTACACGAAATCCCCGTCGCCAAACTCACCCGCGAAGCCCTGAAAGGGTCTCCGCTGAGCACCAAGGAGAAAGACCTGGTCAAGAACATGTTCGTCCTGGGCTTCCTCTACTGGCGCTACAACCGGCAGATGGATTCGACCATCGAATACCTCAGCGCCAAATTCGGGCGCAAGCCGGACATCCTCGACGCCAACATCGCCGTGCTCAAAGCGGGCTACCACTACGGCGAGACGACGGAAACCTTCACCACCCGCTACGACGTGAAGGCGGCGCCCCTGGAAGAGGGCACCTACCGCAACGTCATGGGCAACGAAGCCCTGGTCATCGGCCTGATCACTGCGGCTCAAAAGGCGGGCCTGCCGCTCTTCTACGGCAGCTACCCGATCACGCCGGCCTCCGACGTGCTGCACGGGCTGGCCCAGTACAAGCACTTCGGCGTGCGCACCTTCCAGGCTGAAGACGAGATCGCCGCCATCTGCGCCGCTATCGGCGCCGCCTATGGCGGCAACCTGGCGGTGACCGGCACCTCCGGACCGGGCATGGCCCTGAAGACAGAAGCCATGGGCCTGGCCCTCATGCTGGAGCTGCCCCTGCTGATCTGCAACATACAGCGCGGCGGCCCCTCCACCGGCCTGCCGACCAAGACCGAACAGTCGGACCTGCTGCAGGCCCTCTACGGGCGCAACGGCGAAAGCCCCCTGCCGGTGATCTCCGCCAGCTCGCCGGCCGATTGCTTCGAGGCCGCCTTCGAAGCCGCCCGCATCGCCCTGCAACACATGACGCCGGTCATCCTGCTCAGCGACGGATATATCGCCAACGGGGCGGAACCCTGGAAGTTCCCCAAAGCCAAAGATATTCCCGAGATAAAAACCGAATTCAAAAAGCCTCCGGAAAACGGAGAACCCTTCCTGCCTTACGGCCGCGACGAACGCTTCGTGCGCGAATGGGCCATCCCCGGCACCAGGGGCCTGGCGCACCGCATCGGCGGCCTGGAAAAACAGGCGGGCACCGGCGAGGTGTCCTACGACCCGGCCAACCACGAATACATGGTCAAAATCCGGGAAGCCAAAGTGGACAAGATCGCCGACTTTATCCCGGAACAGGAGCTTTCGGTTGGGCCGGAGAAAGGGCGGGCGCTCTTCCTGGGCTGGGGTTCTACCCACGGTGTGATCAAATCGGTGGTGCAGAGCCTGCTGGACGAAGGGCACGAAGTGGCACACGCCCACCTGCGGCACCTGCGCCCCTTCCCGCGCAACCTGGGGGCTTTGCTGGGCAACTACGATACCATCATCATCCCGGAGATCAACAACGGACAGCTGTCGAAGGTCATCCGCGATAAATTCCTGCGGGAGGTGGTGCCTTATAATAAGATACAAGGGGTGCCGATCACGAAAGCGGAGCTGAGGGGGTTTGCGAAGCAGGTGTTGGGGGGTAGGGGATAGGTGCATTGGTGTATTGGTGTATTGGTGCATTCGTGCATTGGTCGAGCTCTGTAATCACTCATTCAGTCATTCACTCATTCAGTCATTAGTAACATGGCAACAACAAACGGAACCACCATACTGACCGCCAAAGATTTCGCCACCGACCAGGACGTGCGCTGGTGCCCTGGCTGCGGGGATTATTCCATCCTCAAGCAGGTGCAGACGGTATTTGCCGAGCTGGGCCTCGACCGCGACCAGGTGGCCATCATCTCCGGCATCGGATGCTCTTCCCGGTTTCCGTATTACATGGAAACCTACGGCATGCACTCCATCCACGGGCGCGCCACGGCGGTGGCTTCCGGCCTGAAAATGGCCAACCCGGACCTGCACGTCTGGGTGATCACCGGCGACGGCGATGGGCTGTCAATCGGCGGCAACCACCTGCTGCACCTGCTGCGGCGCAACTTCAACGTCAACGTCCTGTTGTTCAACAACCAGATTTACGGCCTGACCAAAGGGCAGTACTCGCCGACTTCCGAAGAGCTCAAGGTGACCAAGTCGACGCCCCTCGGCTCCCTCGACCACCCGGTCAACCCGCTGGCCTTCGCCCTCGGCGCCGAAGGGACTTTCGTGGCCCGCGCTATGGACCGCGACCCGAAACACCTCAAGGAGATGATCCACCGCTGCCACGAACACCAGGGCACTTCCTTCCTGGAAATCTACCAGAATTGCAACATCTTCAACGACGGCGCCTTCTTCACCTTCACCGACAAGGAAACCAAACCCGAAACCACCGTCTTCCTGGAGCACGGCCAGCCCCTGCGCTTCGGCAAGAACATGGAAAAGGGCATCCGCCTCGATTGCTTCCGCCCCCGGGTGGTCGACCTCGAAACCGACGGCTACTCCGCCGGCGACCTGTGGATTCACGACGAGACGGACATCTACAAGGCGCATGCCCTGGCCCGCTTCTTCGACCTGCCCGGGCAGCAGGCAGGGGAGGCCCTGCCGCGCCCCTTCGGCGTGCTTTACGCCGCCGAGCGCCCCTGCTACGAGGACCTGCTTTACGGACAGTTGAAGGAGGCCGTTGGCAGGAAAGGGGAGGGGAACCTGGATGCGTTGCTGGCGGGGGGGACGACGTGGGAGATTGGCTAATAGTTGGAAAGTGCAATGTCTGGCTATCCGTCTGAGGCTGGACACCCCATACCTCCTGCACACGCTTGGCCTCGACTCCGCTCGGCTTTCCCTCTTCTGCTGTCCAACCTTAGACGGGTAGCCCAATGTCTCGAACTGAAGTCGGTATGACCACAGTCCTCCACCGGCTTGCCGAACAGCCCGCTCTTATTTACGGGCGTAATTGTGTACTTCCCATTCTCCTCTGTAATTAGTATCTGGGAACAACAAACTTCCCACTTGTTATCTGGCGCCCATTCGAGTCAAACACCTTAATGAAGTATAATCCTGAAGAAAAGGATGAGGTATTTACAATAGTGTACTTGCCCATTGTCACAGGAGCAGGCTCAGCAGGTTGCCCTAAACTATTGTATATCTGATAAGTGCAACCGGATTCTTTTCCATCCGCTTCGAGTTCAATATTCAGCCTCGTAAAAGCAGGATTAGGATATAAGCGCAATTCGTAATTGTTTGTGCTGCTTCCTGATGGGAATGTTTTTTGGGGATCCCTGTTTTGTGTAAGCCCTGATTCGCCACAGGTAAAATAGAGGGTATGAATTTGATCATTTCCTCCTTTATAAAAAACCTGGTTGGCGTGGCTGACTGCAATATGGCCGTCCACTTTGTGAGCGGTTGAATTGGTAAGCACCTGGTGTTTTCTCCCATTAGGTTGAATGTCGTATATGAGGTGAACTTGCTGGCCGTTGAATCCTTCATAAAATATTTCGTCTTCTGCAGAAACAGCAAACTCCTCCCCGATATCGTCATCCGGCGCATTGGGCGAGGCCGCATAGAACCCTTCCCAACTTTCTCCATTCCAATCAACATATTTTACTTCGGAGTCATGTTTATAAAAAACCTTATTTGATCGTGAAACTTCAATGTGGCCATCCGGGTCTATTAAGAATCCATTTCCTGAATCGTCAGCTACTAAATAAACACTCGGGCTGGCCGTAGCCAGCCCCGTAACCTGGTACATCATTCCATTTGAACTTCTGAAATACAATTGATTATTGTAACTAGCCGCCAGATCGCCGTCTATATCCGGATCCTGAGTACTAGTCAGTGCATTAAATGCCCAGGATTGCCCGTTCCAGGTAAGTTTGTTTATGACATCACCTACTCCGTGGTATACTACTTCATTCTGAGAGGTTACTTCAATATCTCCTAAGCAAACTTGCCAACTATTCCAGGTCAATTTTGTGTGTTGGGCGCCATTTGGGCCAATACCGTACAATTGGTGTATTTGACGATCTGTACCCCTGTAGAATACTTGTCCAGCTGCACTGACGGCCAGGTTGGTATTAATGCCTGCTTTTTCAGCATTGCCGTTTGTTAATTCATCATGGACCCAATCGTTGTTTTGCCATCGCAAAATGTGAATATGTTGATCACTGCCTACGTAGATAACCGAATTATCCGGAGTTACTTTGACATCTCCCGCAACTTCTTCCCAGAAATTCCACGTTTCCTGAGCATGATTCCAATTCGGTACGGCCATACTTCCCGGAGGTTCCATCAACTTAACGCAAAAACCATAATCCGGAGCTTCAAAATCAACAGCGTCTGTGCGAGCAATAAGAGACGGAATATTAACAGTGGCCTTACCATTAATTGCAGTAACTGTCTGAGTATAATCAGCTATTATTCCTCCATCATCTGGATTTCCATTGCCATCAACATCAAGGCCGAAGTATGTATACCACCATTCAACTTTATAACTTCCACCACAATCCAGGCCGGTAATTTCCATCGTCTCATTCATTAGCGGAGTGACCGTATGGCCACCACTGGTCAGTCCGGAGTTATAGGAGCAAAAAGTGGATTCATTGCTGGATGGAGCCCTGTACAAATTATACCAGAAATTTGTCTTATTGTGAACCCATCCGCAAACCATGGAAGGGTTTCTCAAGGCAAATACTTCAATCTCATCATCGTTTGATGTCGCAATATCAGATGATAAAAACGCTCTTCTGTAATCATATTTTCTGGAAAAGTTGGAATATTGAAAACCCGGATCTGCAAAGCCTGCACTGCATCCATCAGTAAGATCACAACCGACTGAATAAGGTGGGGATGCCCCTAAAGTACAATCATCTACAGGCTCGCCACATTCGCAGTTTGGGGAATCGATAAGCGCTCCTGGAAATGCAGACTCAACAGCGCGTTCTGCATTGCCTACAGGCACGAAGCTATTGATCCCGGTTTCACCAAGAGGAATCTGCGCGATAAACCTGCTTAGAGGCTGAAAATACCTGAACAACCTTCCCGCACCGTAACACGGATGATGAAAATGGGAGTCGTAAGAAAGGTTTACTCCTGCTCCCATCGCACCTGTAAAGGTTGACGACCAAAGCCAATTATGCCACTTAACGGCAGTAGATTCATTGGTTTGTACGGCTACCCTATTGGCAGTGCAATCATCAGTTTCCTGTAAATGAAACGGCTTGGGGTGCCTGCCTAACTGTCTTTTTGCTAAAAAATCCCTCTGGTGCTCAGAATTGTAAGAACAGGAATAAAAGTGCCCTTTGGTGTAATCAAAAACAAATTCCTGCTGATCAGGGCCGGGCTCAGTATGCATGTCATCTCCATTCGCTACCATTCCGGTGCTTACCGTCTTCAGGATATGAGGGGCAAGCTCCTCCAGATAATTGGCCATTTCTTTATGCCAGGCTGATATAGCTGGCCTGTTTTCTTGCCAGAACTTCCACCTTACTTCATTACCTTGGTGCGTTGACCTGATAAAATCTACTTCGTTAATAAACTCAACCGAGAATACATTTGGAGAATACCCCCACCGCGCTACAAAATAATACAACCTTTTCTTGTAGTAATCCCTGGCAATGTCTTCTGTGAAGAATTCAGCTGGTGTAAGAAAGCCCGCACCCCCCGGCGGCATTATTCGGGAATAAGGCGTATCATCCCAGCAACCCGTAAATCCATCACAGTCAGCATAGTCTGAATCGAAAATCCCCTTGTCTGATAATACCACATGAAAATATATACCTTCCTGATTACCTGATTCGACTATAGCATCAAGGTCAAACATTCGATTCTGCCTCTGATCATAACTTCCTAATTGTTCCCACTCAAATTCAAAAGAGGTTGGCAAAAACCATAGCCTGATAAAGTTTCCTCCTTCCGGAGCAATATCTTTAAAAACCCGCCTAAAATGTGAAAACACATACGGTGAGTAACACGGGACCGGATCTGCTCCACATATGTCGCCAGATGATAACAAATCTAAATGGTTTTGATTGCAATTTTGAGAACCAACATAGGTGGCGTCAGGCATTAAACCGCCTCTGTCTCCAAAAAAACCAGCCATATTCTCCCCTATTGGGAAATAAATATCCTCATTGTCAAACTGAAGGTATCGTCTGTTTTCATGTACCGACACAAATCCTGATTTACCGGAAGGGTTGCATGTAAAATTACCAGTGTAAAGATGTTTACTTACTATGTTGCCAGAACCAGCGGGGGAAGAATAATCTACATATACCATAAAAGTCCAATCCCCAACCTTATCCGGGGAGAATCTTATTCTCCATGTTTGCGAATGGTTTTCTTTCCAGTAATCATGAGGGGCAACAGGAGGATTGTATAGAACAGATTCATCGACATCATAGCCTATATAATGAAATCCCGGCCTGTAGTAATCGTGTTCTGAAGAATTGTTTCCAGGGCCATAAAAAAGTGCGTATACGCTTACTTCATCGGGATCATATGGATTGGCGTAGGTTGGGCTGGTCAAATTAAACGCGAATTCAAATTTCTCGTAAAGGCCTGCATCGTTGTATCCAATATTGGCAATATCATTTTGTTGAGAAAGTGCTTTGGGAATAATTATCAAGCATAGGGCCAAGACGAGAAAGAGACAAAATAACCTCATGGCAAATGTTTTTTCAAAAAAGGGAACTACTCCACCACCACCCGCCGGTACGCCCTTCTCTCCCCGGCCATCACCTCCAGCACATACACGCCTGCCGGCAGCCCTTCCATCTTCAGGCCCTGCTGCCAGTACCCGGTATGGAAGCTGTCCGCTAACTCAAACACGCGCTGCCCCACCACATTCAAAAGGCTCAGCCGCAGTTGTTCTGCCGCCCGCCCCTGCAGGCGCACCGTGAAGGCTCCGCCGTTCGGGTTCGGGAAGACGCTCAGCTCCTCCAGCCACGACTCATCCGCCAGGCCGGAGACGACGGCCACGACTTTGGTTTCGGCAAGGGCCTCCCCGCAGGCGTTGGCAACGGTGAGCGCCACCGTGTATTCTCCCGCCTGGGCGTAGGTATGCTGCGGGTTTTCTTCCTGGCTGACGGCCCCGTCGCCAAAGTCCCAGTTGTAAGACAGGCCTGCCCCGGCCGAGGTGTTTGCCAGCACCAGGGTCAACTCCTGAATATCATAGTCGAAAGAAGCCTGCGGCACGTCGATGACGGTGATCAGGGCCATCTCCTCCTGGGTGTTCTGCCCAAAGGCATTGCCCACCGTCAGGCTTACGCCATACACGCCGGGCTGCCCGTACACTACCGTAGGGGAGGGCTCGGCAGAAGTGGCCGGCGTGCCGCCGGGGAAGGACCACGACCAGCTGGTCACCGTCTCCTGGACACCCCCGTCGAAGGTGACGGACAGCGGCGCGCAGCCTTGGGTGACGGAAGCGGAGAGGTCCGGCGCCGGCGCCATGCCGGTGAGGGCCACAACTTGCTCTATGGTATCCGTTCCGCACTCGTTGGTTGCCAGCAGGGTTACGGTATACTCGCCGCCCAGGCTGTAGGTATGCTGCGGTTCTGCAGCATTGCTGCTGTTGCCGTCGCCAAAATCCCAGGCATAGCTGTCGGCATTATCCGTGGTATTGGTGAAAATAACAGTGGCTTCGTCGGCAACATAATCAAAGCCAGCCAGGGGCCGGCCATCCACCAGAATGACATCCTGAAGCGTAAAGGTGCCGGAACCAGCGGCATTGCTGGCCACCAGCGTGACGGAGAAAAGCCCCGGGGTTTCGTAGGTGACAGTGGGATTGGGTTCCGTCGACGAGGAAGGCGTTCCGCCCGGGAAGGACCAGGAGACGCTCTCCTCATTTTCCGAGTTGTTCTGGAAGGTAACGACAAGGGGCGCGCAGCCCTGGCTGCCGGCAACGGTGAAACTGGCGACCGGAGCGGCCAGGTCCAGTGTTACGGTATCTACAGCCGTCGCCATGCCGCATTCATTGGTAGCGGCCAGGCTGACTACATATTCGCCGGGAGTCCCGTAAGTGTGCCCCGGGCTGAATGCTTGGCTGCTGCTGCCGTCGCCAAAATCCCATTGATAGCTCTGGCTGTTGCCGGAGGTATTCGTAAACTGCGCCTCCAGCCCGTTGACCTGAAAGGTGAACCCGGGTTCGGGCCGGCCGTTGACGAACACCTCTATGGTGTCCTGGCTTTGCCCGGCGGCGTTGGCGGCTTCCAGGATGATGGTATAGGTTCCCGGAGTTGCAAAAGTGAACGAGGGATTCTGCTCGCTGGAGGCATCCGGGGTGGCGCCGGGTGCCGTCCAGGCCCAGGTGGTGGTGTTGCTGCCCGACTGGTCGCTGGCCTGCACGGTGAAGGGGGCGCAGCCGGCCACAGCGTCCAGCTCGAAGGCGGCGGCGGGCGGGGTGACGATGGTTACTTCCTGGGTGGCTGTGTCGCTGCCGCAGCTGTTGGTGGCGATGAGCAGGACGGTGTAGGTGCCGTCCTGAGTATAATTGTGGGCGGGTTCCGCTTCGGTGCTGGTATTGCCGTCGCCGAAGTCCCAGAGGTAGCTGTCGGCATCCGTGCTGTTGTTGGACAGGCCCAGGGCGGTTTGCCCCAGGGTGGTGCTGGCCGCGAAGGCTGCTTCCGGGATGCTGCCGACGGTTACCGTTGTGGAGCTGCTGCTTTGCCCGGCGGCGTTGGCGGCTACCAGGGTGATGGTATAGGTCCCCGGAGCATTAAATGTAAAAGCGGGGTTCTGCTCGTCGGAGGCATCCGGGGTGGCGCCGGGCGCCGCCCATGTCCAGGTGGTGGTATTGCTGCCCGACCGATCGCTGGCCTGCACGGTAAAGGGGGCGCAGCCGAAATCCGCCCCCAGCCCGATAGCGGCGGTTGGGGGCGTGACCACCTCTACCAGTTGGGTCAGCGTATCGCTGCCGCAGGCGTTGAAGGTGACGAGGGTTACCGGATACACGCCATCCGTGCCAAAGTCGAAAGTGGGGTTAGCTTCTGTGCTGGTTGTGCTGTTGCTGAATATCCAGATCAGGGAGTCGGCGTTGCCGGACTGGTCCGAGAAAGCAGCTTCCGTTTCGCCCGGGGCATAGTCGACGGTGAAATTGCTTTGCGGGCCGGCTTCGATCGTGATGTTTTGAGTGATGGTATCGCTGCCGGCGGCATTGGCGGCGACCAGCGTCACGGTATAATCGCCGGCGTTGTTGAAGCTGACGACCGGGTTGGCGAGGGTGGAGCTGGCCGGCGTCCCTCCCTGGAAGGTCCATTGGAAGGACCCGGCGTTGGGGCTGGACGCGTTGGCGAACTGGACTTCCAGCGGGGCGCAGCCGGAAAGCACGCCGGCCGAAAAGGCCGCTGTCGGCGCCGTTGCGACTTCGATATTCTGAACCATTTCATCCGTGCCGCATTGGCTGGAGATGGTTAGGGTAACCGTATAGTTTCCGTCGGCGGCGTAGGTATGGGTGGGGTCTTCCTGGCTGCTGGTTGTGCCGTCGCCGAAATCCCACAGCCAGTCATCGGCGCCGGCCGAGGTGTTGTTGAACTGGACATTCAGCCCACCGGAGGCATACTGGTAAGTAAAGCCGGCCGACGGGTTGGGCAGTATGGCGATGTAGGTGGGCAATACGTAGTTGGAGGTCGTGCCCACCGCGTTGGTCACCGTCAGGGATACGTCGTAGGCGCCGGGCGTTTCGTAGGTGACGGCCGGGTTGGGCTGATCGGAAACGGCGGGCATGCCGCCTTCGAAGGCCCACTGCCAGGCTACCGGCGCGCCGGTGCTCAGGTCCGTGAAATTGACGGTAGAGCCGGCGCAGCCCAGGGCATTATCAGCGGAGAAGCCGGCCTGCATCGGCAGTTCCACAATGACGAATTCCTCGAAAGAAAAGGTGCCGCAGGCGTTGGTGGTCGTCAGGGCAACCAGGTAGAGGCCATCGGCCGGGAAGGTATGCACCGGGTCGGTGGCGTTGCTGAAATCGCCGTCGCCAAAACTCCACTGGAAATCCTGGGCATTGACGGAAGTATTGGTGAAGGAAACCGCCAGGCCGTTGGCCGAGTACGAAAACTGCGGCGTCGGGCTCAGCGCGACGGTGATGTAGTTATCCATCACGATGGTGTTGGCCCCGCCGCTGTTGGAGACGGTGAGGATGACGTCGAAAGTGCCGGGCGTGTTGTAGGTCACCGTCGGGGAGAAGCTGGACGAGGAGGAGGGGCTTCCGCCGGGGAACTGCCAGCTGATGTCGTCGACCTGGCCGCTGGAGATATCGCTGAAATTGACTACCAGGGGCGTACATCCGCTGGTGACGTTGGCTGCGAGCGCCGGGCTGGGCGGGGCGACGCTGCCGCAGGCGGCCAGGCAGCCGGGGAAGCTGATGAGGCTGTTGACGAAAGAGTTGATGTTGGCCCGGGATTGGGCAGACCAGGTATTGGTGAAATTGACCGACGGCGCCATGATGAAGCTGGAACCCGGCGCATCGTGGCCGGTGCCGAAGTTGTGGCCGAGCTCATGGGCCTGCAGCACCCGGAGCAGGGCGCTGTTGGTGCTGAAGTTTTGCAGGATGTTGTACCGGTTGCTGGTGCAGACGCTGCCGACCCAGGCCACGCCGATGGCGTCGCCGAAAAAGTCGCGGTCGGTCCATAGTGAAGCCACGTCGAAATTGGTGCCGAAGCCGCCGCTGTTGCCCCAGATGGCGAAATCGTCGAGCAGCAGGCCGGCGCTGCGGGAGCTGGTCCAGGGGTCGCAGTTGCTGCAGGCGGATACGAAAATGGTGGCCACCGAAAAGAACAGCTCGTGGACAAACTCGTTGTCAAAGTTGGTCTGTACATTATTCAGCACGCCCAGCATGAAGTTTTCAACACCGGTAACGCTGCCGAAGCGCTGCACCATCATGAAATCGGCGGCAAGGGCGATGTCCACCTGATAACAAGCCAGGATCACCCGCCCGGCTTCCGGCGCCGGGAGCTCGTGGGCTTCCGGAACCTCATGGCGATCCTCTTCATTCCATCCACAGGTGTAATTGCCGGCATTGAGCACGGCGCCGGCGGGGTAAACCAGATAAGTGTCTTCCGGCAGGGTGGGGTCAAATGGCCATGCCGGCTCTATATAGTAGGTTTCTCCTGCCGACTCCACAAAGCCGTAGAGGAAATGCTCATCAATGGTCAGGCGGGCCTCTCCGCCCTGCGGGCCGAGGACGGCGCCCCGGAAGGTCCTGGTTGCCGAGCGGGGCTGCTGCTGTTCGCCCTCCGGCCCTACGGCTACCAGCCGGTAGTCCCCGGAGCGGATATCGTGGGCTTCCAGCGCCAGCGGCCAGGCGTATTCGCCGCCGAGATTCAATTGAAACCGGAAATTGCCCGGGGAGCGTTGCGCCTGGCGGCTCAATATGGGGGCTTCAATCTGAAAGAGCCGGTATTCCGAGAACATCCGGCCGAAAACCTCCGGAGAAGGAGATTCCACCGCCGTGCCCCTGAAGGTTGGCTGCTGGGCAGATAATAAACCGGAGATGGAAAAGAACAAAAGGACGATGAGGTAGGCGTGCTTCATCTCAAATCTGTGTTTGTGTGTTATTAGAGGGGAGCGGAAGGGCCGCACCCGATATTTACTTTTTAATAATGCAATAATGGTTTTCGGTTACAAGACTGGCCGTAGGTGTCCTCTGGCACTTTGGAGGGAGATTGTTCTTCGGAGTACGAGCTTCTGCCGAAAGCAAAAACCGCCCGAAATTAACAGTTAATTGTCAATTGGAAAAGACGAAATAAAAATTCGTCGCCCAGTTAACGATTGGAATTGCTAAGTTTTTGTTAAAGAAGGGATGGGCAGGCAACAGATGGGGGAGGAGGGGGTAACTTGGGGGGAGGTGTTTAAGTGTTTAAGTGTTTAAGTGTTTAAGTGTTTAGGTGAGCATAAGCTGTAGCCGGGACATTTACACATTTACACATTTCCACATAAGCACCTTTACACCCATAAAACCATATCTTTGCAAAAAATGCCGATTTTCATATGAAAAAGACCATTCAATTAGCCTTACTGTTATTTGCGCTCGTTTTCGCTTTCCAGGTGGACGCCTACGGCCAGCGGGGCGGAAAAAAGAAATCCGATACCGATAAATATTTTGACGAGAGCGGAGGGTTTGCCCACCGGTTGTGGTACGGGGGAGGCTTCACCCTGGGGTTTTCCGGCAACAGCTTTTCCAGCATCTTCCAGTTTGGGCTCTCTCCTATGGTGGGATTCAAAGTCACAAATGAATTTTCGGTGGGGCCGCGCCTTTCCCTGCTCTATCTGCTGTATCGGGCAGAAACCGGGACAGTGGACGGGGTACAGACCGCCAACCTGTTCAACTACGGCCTGGGCGCCTTCGCCCGCTATAAGATCACCCGCTCCATCTTTGCTCATGTGGAGTATGGCTTCGACAATGAGGTGGAAACGATCAATTACGACCCCAATGCCCGGGACTGGGTCACCAACCGGCAGCTCCGGAACAACGCCTTCGTCGGCGGCGGCTTCAACGACGGCAACGGGGTCTGGGGCTATGAGATTTACCTGCTCTACAACGTCCTGCAGGACGACAGTACGCTCGACCTGCCCTTCGATTTCCGTTTCGGCCTGACGTATAATTTTTAGGCAAATGATCTTCCGGGAGCCGATGAGGGCAGGAAGATCGTTTGCCTGAAAAGGTATCCAGAGGGGCCAGTTGCTGTAAAAAACATCCAGCAACTGGCCTCATGCTGCCTCTTTATGGAAAGGACCCGGACCGGGAGAGACGGGATTCAGGCTACCAAATACCGCATGCACATTGCATGCACGATGATTAATTCTTATCTTTACAAAAAAACCATGCCTACGCTACAGATCAGGAAACTGCCGGATTACATCTATCAGGCTTTAAAAACTGCGGCAGAACACGAAAGAAGAAGCCTGAGCCAGCAAGCCATTATCACGCTGGCTAAAGGCCTGGATGTGCCGCTTGATTTCCGGGAGCGCCGGAAAGAAGTATTAGCCGAAATCAGGAAAGAAGCACCCCTTTGGAAAAAATGGGCGCATGTTGATGTTGCCGCCTGGACCAGAGAAGACAGAGATAGCCGATGAAAGTAGTATTAGATGTAAGTGCTGCCTTTGCTGTTATTACCGCAGGCGCTTCCAGTCAATTCCTGCCGCAGTTGGAATCGGCGGCTCAGGTTTTAGCTCCTGATCTGTATTACTCCGAAGCTGCCAATGCCGCCTGGAAGTTCCACCACATCGAGGGATTAAGCCCCGAAGCATCCCATAAACTGGCGGAAAGGGCGATTCAACTGGTAGATATTTTTTTTCCGTCGGAGCTGCTCTGGAAAGAAGCGTTGGAAATGGCATGCAAAATTGCTCACCCGATTTATGATTGTTATTACCTGGCGCTTGCCCGGCAAGAGGAATCTGCTTTGCTCACCGCTGACCGGCGTTTGATAAAAATTGCCGGCGAACTACGCATCCCAGTCATTGGCCCGGAAGGCCCGGCTGCCTGATTAACATCGGAGCCGCTATTGAATTTTATCTTGCAAAGCCGCCGGTTCATATTCCTGGCGGCCGAAAACAAAACACGGATGGCGGGGCCTGTTGCTATGGTCCCGCCATCCGCGTTCCGTAATCATTATCTTACAACTTCTAAGGCCTGGCCACGATCAAGCGCTCTGCTATCACCTCCGTCCCGTTGATCAGGCTGACGACGTACAGGCCGCCGCTCCAGCCGCTGATCTGCAACTCGTAGCGGTTCTCGCCGGGGGTGGAGGCCACGCGCTCCGCCTGCACCATCCGGCCGTTGCCGTCGAGGATGCGGAGGGTGCTCACGGCTTCGGCATCCGGTCCGAGGGTGAAGCGGACTACGGCGTAGTCCACCGCCGGGTTCGGCGCCAGCTGCAGGGACAGGATGCCTGCCGTCCGTTCTGACGGCGACGGGCCGTCCGTCCGGGTTACGGTGACGAAGTTGTCCGAAAGGCTCCAGCAGTCGTCCGTCAGCATAACGATGGAGGCCGTATCGCCCGGCATGGCAATCAGGTTGCCGGTATAGGCCAATCCCCAGACCCGGCAAACGCCCGGCGCGGCGCCTTCAAAGTCGTAAGTGTCGCCGCTGAACACGTCGAGGATGACGTTGTCCTCGTCGGTGAGGACGAACACGAAGTTGGAGTTCGAAGCGCCCACGCTGATGAAGCTGACCTCGTCCGGTATGCTGTCGCCCACCACCACACTCACTGCGTCGGCCGTATCGCTGGTGAAGACAGAGCCTCCATCCGGCGCTTCCCGGACAATGGTGATAAAGTTCTCAGAAAGCTCGTAGCAACTGTCGGAAACCGGCGTCGTCATCAGGTCGTCATTGAAACCGATGGTGACCGGGCCGGTGACGGAAACGCCCCACACGTGGTAAACGCCCACGCCGGCGCCCTCAAAGTCGATCACCGGGTTGATCACCTCGCCGACGATGACTCTGCCGTCCTCATCGGTAATGATGTAGCGGTACACCAGGTCCTGGCTGCTGGTCTGCATCTCCACGATGTCGGCCACCCCATCCATGGGGCACTGGTAGATGGTGTCCAGCCCTGCGGCCGTAGAGACGACGCCTCCGTCGACCTCCGGGCCGCGGCTCACCGAAACGAAGTTCGCCGACAGCTCAAAACAGCTGGTGGCCAGGTCGATGGCCGCAGCGTCCTGGCCGATGAGGCTGTTCAGCGTGCCGGTGTACGACAAGCCCCAGACGCGGTAGTTGCCAATGGGCAGGAGCGCAAAGTCGATCTGGCTGTCCGTATAAACATCCAGCACGATATTGTTCCCATCGGTCAGCAGGTAAACGTAGGCGTTGATGGTCGTGCTGGTCGTGATGAAATCCACCACGCCGTCGCTCGGGCCGAGGCAGACCAGGATGTCAGATTCCCCGTCGTTGGTAGCCACCTGGCCGCCCTCGGGGAAGTCCCGGACGATCGTGATCACATTCTGCGAAAACGCAAAGCAGCCATCGGCAGGAGTGGTTTCCGTGATCACCTGCCCGACGTTGAGCGTCAGGTTGCCGGTGTAGGAAATGCCCCAGACTTTGGCAATGCCCATGCCGGCCAGCTCGAAGTTGAACGTATTGTCCGGCGGCAGAAAACCGATAACGACATCGTTCTCGTTGGTAATGGCAAAAGCATAATCGGCCGACGTGGCGCTGGTCGTCGTAAAGAACTCCAGGTTGTCGGCCACGCCGTCGCCCACGCAGAGGTTGATGAGGTCCTGCCCGACGCCCAGGCTGGTGAAAATGGTGGCACCGTCGACGCCGATGGCGTTGATCTCCACAAAGTTGCTGGTCAGGTCGAAGCAATCGGTAGAAAGGTCCACCAGGAAAATATTGTCTCCGGGAACGAGAGACGGCTGGCCGGTGTACGACAAACCGTAAATGCGGTAAATGCCCGGGAGGGCCTGGTCGAAGTCGAACGTGGCGTCGTCCAGCGCGCTGATGATGAAGTCGTTCTCATCTGTGACGACAAAGATGAAGGGGTTGTCGGAAGCGCCGTCCACGATGAACGTGACACTGTCGGCGATGCCGTCGCCCACGCAGATGTCCAGGTTGACCGGCCCGGCCTCGGTGCCGATCTCGCCGGCGTCCGGCGCCTGCCGGATGATGGTGATGAAGTTGTCGGACAGGTCGAAGCAGTCGTCGCTCAGCGTGTTGATATCGAGATTGTCGCTAACCTCGGCGAGGAGGTTGCCGGAATAGGCAAGCCCCCATACCCGGCATTCTCCGGCCGGGGCATCCTCAAAGTCGAAGCTGTCGCCGGCCGGCAGGGCCAGGATTTCGTTCTCGTCGTCTGTAATAACATATATGTACTGGCCGGCGGTGCCGGCGCTGTCAAACATTACGACATCGGGATTGCCGTCGCCGGGGCAGGTGTAGCGGATGGTCTCGCCGTTGGGCATGGCCACGGTACCGCCTTCAGGCACTTCGCGGATGACGGTGATGAAGTTGTCGGACAGGTCGAAGCAGTCGTCGCTCAGGGCCACAGCTGCGGCGTTGTCGCCCACCGCTGCGGTGAGGTTGCCGGAATAGGCCAACCCCCAGACGCGGCAGGTACCCGGAGGAGCGCTGTCGAAATCGAAGCTGTCGCCGGCGGGCAGGGCGAGGATGTTGTTGTCTTCGTCGGTGATGACATAGGTATACAGTCCGCTCGTCCCCGTGCTGTCGAACATTACGACATCGGGATTGCCGTCGCCGGGGCAGGTATAGCGGATGGTCTCGCCGTTGGGCATGGCCACGGTGCCACCCTCGGGCGTTTCGCGGATGACGGTGATGAAGTTGTCGGACAGGTCGAAGCAATCATCGCTCAGCAGAACGTCAGCGGCGTCATCGCCCAACTGGGCTGTAACTGTACCGGTGTAAGCCAGCCCCCAGACGCGGGCGATGCCTATGCCGGCAAGGTCGAAGTCGACACTGTCGCCGCCGGGCAGGGCCAGGATGATGTTGTCTTCGTCAGTCACCACATAGACATACTGGCCGGCCGTGCCGCTGCTGTCAAACCGGATGATGTCCGGGTTGCCGTCGCCGGGGCAGATCGCCACCTCGTTTTCGCCGTCCTCGGTGGCCACGGTGCCGCCCTCGGGCGTTTCGCGGATGACGGTAATGAAGTTGTCGGACAGGTCGAAGCAGTCGTCGCTGAGGGCCACGGCGGCGGCGTCATCGCCCACCTGGGCAGTGACGTTGCCGGTGTAGGCCAGGCCCCAGACGCGGCAGGTGCCGGCGGGCGCGCCGTCGAAGTCGAAGCTGTCGCCGGTTGGGAAGGCCAGGATGTTGTTGTCTTCATCGGTTACGACGTAGGCATAAGGCGTAATGCCGGCACCCAGGCTGTCGAACAGGACGATGTCGGGGTTGCCGTCGCCGGGACAGGTATACCGGATGGTTTCGCCGTTGGGCATCTGCACCGTGCCGGCTTCCGGCTGCTGGCGCACCACGGCGATAAAGTTGTCGGACAGGTCGAAGCAGTCGTCGCTGAGGGCTACGGCGGCGGCGTCATCGCCCACCTGGGCGGTGAGGTTGCCAGTGAAGGCCAGGCCCCAGACGCGGCAAATGCCGGCGGGTGCGCCGTCGAAGTCGAAGCTGTCGCCGCCGGGTAGGTCCAGAATGATGTTCAGTTCGTCGGTGATTACGTACGTGTAGGACGGCCCGGCGGTTCCGGTGCTGTCAAACAGCAGGATGTCGGGGTTGCCGTCGCCGGGGCAGGTAAAGGCCAGGTTCGTGCCGTCGGCCAGGGCAACCGATCCGCCGTCGGGCGCTTCGCGGATGACGGTGATGAAGTTGTCGGACAGGTCGAAGCAGTCGTCGCTGAGGGCCACGGCGGCGGCGTCATCGCCCACCTGGGCGGTGATGTTGCCGGTATAGGCCAGGCCCCAGACGCGGCAGGTGCCGGCGGGCGCGCCGTCAAAGTCGGCGCTGTCGCCGGCGGGCAGGTCCAGGATGATGTTGTTCTCGTCGGTGATCACGTAAGCGTATGGGCCGGAGGTCGTTCCGGTACTGTCAAACATCACGATATCGGCCATGCCGTCGCCGGGGCAGGTATACCGGATGGTTTCGCCGTTGGGCATGGCCACGGTGCCCCCGTCGGGCGTTTCGCGCACGACGGTGATGAAATTGTCGGACAGGTCGAAGCAGTCGTCGCTGAGGGCCACGGCGGCGGCGTCATCGCCCACCTGGGCGGTGATGTTGCCGGTGTAGGCCAGCCCCCAGACGCGGCAGGTGCCGGCGGGCGCGCCGTCGAAGTCGGCGCTGTCGCCGGCGGGCAGGTCCAGGATGATGTTGTTCTCGTCGGTGATCACGTAGGCGTAGGAACCCGTGCCGGAGCCGGTGCTGTCGAACCGGACGATGTCGGGGTTGCCGTCGCCGGGGCAGGTATACCGGATGGTTTCGCCGTTGGGCATGGTCACGGTGCCGCCGTCTACGGATTCCCGGCGGATGGTGATGAAGTTGTCGGACAGGCCGAAGCAGCCGTCGGCCAGGATGGCGCTGGCGGCGTCATCGCCCACTTCGGCCAGCAGGGTTCCGCCGTAGGCGAGCCCCCAGACGCGGCAGGTGCCGACGTCGGCCCCTTCGAAGTCGAAGGTGCCGTCGTCGTCGATGGCCAGGATGATGTTGTCCTCGTCAGTGATCAGGTAGGTGTAATTGTCGGCGCCAACGGAGGTATTGATAAAACTGAATTCATCCGGGGTGCCGTCGCCGACGCAGGCTACCGCATCGGTACTGCCATCGGCCAGCGATACCATGCCGCCGTCGGCTTCCTGGCGGATGACCTCGATGAAGTTTCCGGACAATTCGAAGCAGTCGTCGCTGAGGGCCACGGCGGCAGCGTCGTCGCCCACCTGTGCGATGAGGTTGCCGGTATACGACAGGCCCCAGATGCGGCCGGTGCCGGCGCCGGTGCCTTCGAAGTTGGCCGAGTTGCCGTCGGGAATGTCGAGGATGATGTTGTTGTCGTCGGTAATGACGAAGGTATAGGCTGCCGGCGAGCTCGTCAGGTTGGTGAAGGAGAGGATGTCGTCCTGCCCGTCGCCGACGCAGACGGTGGCCGACGTTTCGCCATTGGTGAGTTCGACCGTGCCCCCGTCGGGCTGCGAGCGGATAATTTCTATGAAGTTCTCCGACAAGCCGAAGCAGTCGCCGGCAAGCGGGTCCACGCCGACGACATCGCCCGGGCTGGCCGTCAGGGTGCCGGCGTAGGAGATGCCCCAGACGCGGGAAATGCCGGCACCAAGGCCGTCGAAGTCGAAGCTGTTGCCGGTGGCTACGGCGAGGACGATGTTGTTCTCATCGGTGATGAGATAGGCGTAGCTCTGGGTGACGGCGGCGGTCGTGGTAAAGGTGACGACATCGGGCACGCCGTCGCCGACGCAAACCGTTTCGGAAGTATTTCCGGCGGCGGTGGCAATGGCGCCGCCATCGGGCGTGAAATTGGTGACGGTAATGAAGTTGTCGCTCAGGTTGCCGCAGAAGGAACCCAGGCCGGCGGTGGTGGCGTCCTGCCCGCGCCGGGCCGTTATCTGGCCCAGCCAGGAGAAGGCGTACACCCGGAAGGTGCCTCCGCCGAGGCCTTCGAAGCTGAGCATCCCGCGGACGCTCACCCGGATAATGATATTATTTTCATCGGTGATCAGGAAGCTGACCGGCATTGCCAGCGACGTCGCCGAGAAGTTGATGGTCTCGTCCAGGCCGTCACCCTCACAGGCGACAACCTGATCGCCACCGCCTTCAACGGTGACCAATACGTCTATACATCGGGCTGGGAACTGAGAATAAGCATTTTGGCCGCCCCAAAGCATAAGGCCAATTGCCAGAAGTAAAATTCTGAACTTCATAGTAGAATTAGTTTTAAAATTATGATTCCGGCAAACGCTGGGCAAGGTACAGCGCGTGTCGTCGTGTAAACAATAAGGGGGGAATGAATAATAGCACCTGGTGGCCGGCGGAGCAATGGACGTACAGGCATTCAGCAAGCAGCAGGCAGGTTTCTCAAAGCAGGGCCGGAAGCCGGGCTTCGCTTTAAAGGAATAATTCCGCCGGTGATAAAGGGATAATAGCGCCAGCGAAGTTATTATATTTTTTTCTATAATAAAAGAGCTGTCGCGGGAATTTTTCAGCACCTGGGATTTCTTCTTAACGGGGATTGGTGGAGCCTGGTTTCAACTTCACAAAATATAAAAAATAACAGATAAAACAAAGGACTGGCTTGTTTATCTATTCAACGAGATTGATCAGGGTCCGGTAATCATCGAACGGAGCGTCTTCGTCTTTCATTTCCAGGAGGCCCAGCAGGTGTTGCCCGTCGTAGGCGTCTTCGAGGCTGGAGCGGGTTTGCTGGCACCGTATTTCGACCTCTCCTCTCCGGATCTGTTCCATGCGCCAGCGGTAGGTGGCTTCCATGCGGCTGATGATGCGTTGGTTGGCCTCGACGAGGCCTGCATCGGGGGCGATGGGGTTGATGTCCCGGAAGGCTTGGTTGTTGCGTGCCAGGAGCAGCCCTTTTTCCATGATGAAATAGGCGGTATGGGCCCAGCTGTGTCCCTGGCCCAGGAGGCGGGCGTAGAGGACGAGTTGGAGGTCTTCCTCATTGCGGATGGCGCGTTCGCGGTAGCTGGCGCCCCGCCACTTGAGGTCGATGACCGCCCTTTCGTCGCCACGGGCCAGGACGAGGTCCGCCCGGCCGTTGATGGCGACGCCCAGGAAGCTGCCGTCCAGCGGTTTTTCGGTTTCCAGCACTTCCCATCCGTTTTCCCGAATGTGGCGGACCAGGCTCCAGGCGGCGTATTTGACGCGCTGGACGAAGCTGGCGCGTTCGGGTTCCTTGCCGTAGAGCAGCATTACCGCCCCTTCGCGCCGCAGCAGGCCGGCTGTTTCCCGGTCGATAAAAGCGTCCACCTGTTGCTGGCGCCATTGCCGGATATCCTCGCGCAGCAGTTTTTCGAAATAGCGGTGAGCCAGGTTGCCCATCAGGGTATGCTCTTTGACAATGCTGAGGATGGAAGATTTGCGCAGGCGAATCTGGTGTTTGAACACCCACTGATAAGGGTAATAGAACAGGTCGTTCAGGCTGCTGAAGGTTTCCTCTTCCCGCCGCCCCAGTTTGCCGGCGGAGCGGATTCGGATGAAGGGTTGCGGCCGGCCGAGGGCCCGGCGTTCGAGCGCGGCATATCCCGGGAGCCGGAAGAGGGCGGTGAAGGGGGCCGGCGGCTGCCCTTCGTCGATGTCCAGCGTGATGGCATCCAGCCCTTTGAAGGTGGCCTGCAGGTCGCCGAACAAGGGGTGGGGGTGGGCTTCCTGGCCGTTGGCCATTTCCGGCAGGACGAGCATCAGCCGTTCTCCGCAGTGGAGGATGGGGCGCTTCCGCTGCCAGATGAGGCGGTTGTTTTCCAGGGCGGGGCCTTGCAGGAAAACGCCCTTTTCTTCCAGGTAGGCGATCTCCGGGCCGTACCAGCGGGAGAAAAAATGGACGGGTTCGTTCTGCGTGAAACCCCACCAGAGCAACCGGGGTACTTCGCCTATGACGGCATCCGGCCGCTGAACGTAGGGGAGGGCCTCGCACTCTCTGCCGCGCAATTGCACCGGCGCCGGCTCGTAGATGGTGCGCACGATGCGTTCGAGTTCCAGGTTGGACAGCCGTTCTTCGGGCAGGGCTTCGAGCAGTTCGCGGACCCGCCTGGCCTGCTCGCTGAGCACCAGCAGGGAGTTGTTCCTGCTGCCTTCTTCTTCGAAACACTCGAAGGCCCACTGGGCCAGGTAGGCGAAGATTTCGATGACTTCGCTTTTAGGCACGGACTGGGACATGTCGTAGCGCCGGCGCCGGAACCAGAAGTTGTACTGGAAGTTGATTTTCTCCAGGTCGATGCCGGGGTTGTGCTCTGCCCGTTCCCGCATTTCGTCGAAGTAGCGGGCGATGGTGGCCCGCCAGCTGTCGCTGTCTATTCCCGGGGTCTGCGCCATCTGGGCGGCGATGCGGTAGGCCAGTTCCGCTTCCAGGGGTTTGGCGGAGAGGGAGACGAACTCCATGATCTTGTACGGGTCGATCGGCTCCCAGAGGAAGACGGTCACCAGCTTGAGCACCTGAAGGGTGGGCCGGGCCAGGGAAGCGGAGAGCTGGCCCAGGCCGGGCAGGCCTTCCTGGATGAGGGCATGGCCGAATGCCCCGTCCTGCCCGGGAATGACGCAGGCGGGGCGAAAGGCCGGGTTGAGGCGAAGCAACTGGGCCAGGTAGGCCGCCAGGCCCGATTCGCGTTTGCCGCGAAGCAGGAGGAGGGTGCCGTCGCCCTTCAGCAATTGCTTGCCCGGTTGGGCCGCCGCGCTGCTCAGCCGCTGCTGGAAGCGGGCCAGGTCGGTATCGCCTTCGATCCGGGGCGGAGGCAGTTGCCGGGCCTCTACGCCTTTCTGCTGCAGCAGGGCCAGCAGCCGCTGGAAGTGAACGGGCAGCAGTTCCCGGGGTTCGTTGATGAAAAAAGCATCGATGGGCAACTGCCGACGGGGGAGGGCTTCCAGCACCGCGGCGAAACGCCCGGCGTAACCCGGGGACAGCCCGCTCTCGCTTTCCCGGAGCAGTTGTTCCAGGCCGGCCAGGCACTGCAGGCGCTCCGGCTGGCCGGCCTCCGGCTGGAAATCCCAGCCGGCGAGCAGCAGCTCGTCCCGCCGCCTCAGCAGGTCGGCCGCCGTAGCGAACTGGTCGGCCTCAAAGGAGGGGCCGTAGAAGAACCCGGTGGCGGCCTGCATCTGGGCCAGGATGGCCTGCCGGTACTGCTCAATGCGCAGGTATTCATCATCGGAGGGATGCCCCAGCAGGCCCAGATGGGACTCCAGGAAATGGAGCAACCCCTGCGGGCCGAGGTGGAGCGCGCCGCCCACCGTATGATCCGGCAGGGGAAGGGCCGTATCGTCCAGCGCCATTCCGAAATAAACTTTCATAAATTTCCTCAGTCGTTTCTTAATTTCCGATGTTTGTGCAGGGATTGCCGGCTGTTTCCGGCCGGCACCGCAGAGCCTTCGGGCCGGAAACAACCGGCACGCCTGCCTGGTACAACCGCCCCGGGAGGGCATCAGGGCTGTCATTGATTTGTGAAATAAAGGTAATTATTCTGGTGGTATGCCAGGGTGGTTACGCATAAAATTTTGTGACACGATGAAATTGAACTATCGGGTTTATATGATTTTTGTGGCCCTTCTGTTCAGCGCGAAGGCCGGCGAGGGGGCGGCGATAAGGGTGGCAGTACCCGATGCCGAAAAGGCTGCGGCGCCCGTTGTCGACGAAGAACGCCTGGAAAAGGCGCGGGCCAGGCTGGGCGGAAACCGGGAGAAGTACGAAAGGCGCCTCGGGCGGCTGGAGCGGAAAATGAAGAAGCGGGGCCTGGTTGGCGAAAACCAGGAGCAGGACGTTTGGAATGACGACAAATTCCGGCTGGGCGTCCTGCTGTTGCTGGTCGCTATCGGCCTGGGCATCATCGGGGCCATCATTTCCCTGGGCGGGCTGTTCAGTTTCATGGCGGGCCTGTTCGCCCTGGCGGGGGTCGTGCTGCTCATCTGGAGCCTGGTGGAGTATTATGGATAGAGCGGGTTGGAAAATATGGTTATCTTACACTGTTAACTGGAATCTCAAAATGAAACTTAGGTATTCAGGTTTTATGGTACTTCGATGTTGTGCCCCATCCATTCCCCAGGGAATATATTGCGGTAGGCTGGGAGTCCGGCCCTGCCGTAATACCGAAACACCACAACACCGAAACACCTAAACAATCACGAAACACGAAACAATATGGCAAAGCACATCAAAGCCCTGTTAGCTACAACGCTGTTGTTGTTATGTACTTCGGTTACCCACGCTGCCGTACGCACCACTACCCCTCCTGCGGCAGAGGGGTCGGCGTTATCCGCAGAGCGGGCGGAAACCCCGGCTGCCCGAAACTGGGCGGGCCGCAAGTGGGACAAGCTGAAAAAGCGCATCGAGCGCAAGCGCGCCAAATGGGAAAAACGGCAGGCAAAAAGAAAAGCAGTACGGGGAGACGGAGACGAGGGCAAAAGCCTGTGGACGTCGCTCCCCTTCATTTTGGGCATCGTGCTGCTGGGGGCGGGCATCATTCTCGGCATTGCCGCTCTCAGCAATCCCCTGGGCGGGTTTTTCCACCTGTTGGCAGGCTTGCTGGTGGTGGCGGGCATCGTCCTGATCCTGTATACGGCGCTTCGGGATAATGGCGTGTAGGATTAGCGGAGCGGAGTTGTTGGGCGTTATTGGCCGGCCGCTTTTCACAGCGGTCGCTGGTGGTTATTGCGGGGAAGCTGCCTGGTAGCCAGCCGGCGCTGTTCCGGCAGCGGCGCAGGACAAAGGCCATCCCAGGAAACTCCCGGGATGGCCTTTGTCCTGAGGCATAAAGCTCCTATCCGCCGGTTTCTTTTTTCAGTTCCTGGATCTGGCTGTCCCAGAGCCGTTTCTGGTCGTCGATCTCATCCTCATCGCAGAAGTCTGTAACGACGAGGATGGTCTCCCCGGTTACGGGAGACTTGGAAATGTCGAACTCAAGGTATTCCGATTCATCTTCGGCATCCAGCCACCGGAAGCGGATGCGTTCGTCTTCAATATCTTCGATGACTTCGGCCATTTCATCGGAACCGCTCCAGAAAAAAGTGAAGATAGTCCCCTGTATGTCCACCTCATCACAAAACCAGCGCACCAGGCAGGCCGGGGTCGTCAAAAATTTGTACAGGATACTCGGCGAAGCCCGAAAGAGGTATTCCATTGAAAACTGTACGCGTTCCATACTTTGGTTATTGATTAAGTAGCAGGGGCCATAGAACAGCAAGGGTTATTCGGTTGTTATGCCCTTGGATTGATTCTTTTCTTCTGACATGCTCAGGGGAATAGAACGGGAAAAGCATCTATAGCCGGAATGCCTGCCCACAATAAAAAATAAAAAAATGATTTTTCCAAAAAATAAATGAGATGCATGAAAGGAGGGAAAAGAACCGGGGGGGGGCAGCAGCCGGGGCACCGCTTTTTTGGCTGCCCTAACAATCAACCAAACAGCTTTCTGCAAGGCTGCGAGGCTGCCAAATAATTCATTGCCGGAAAGGCAAAAAGGAGTTCGGAAAGGGAAAAAAACGGGTGGGGGAACCAATTGATGCCCCAGGTTGTTAAAACGACTGATGTTAACTTAATATTATGCAGCCCTTGACTAGAATGGTATAAACCCTTATTTTTGTAGGCTGTAATCTGTAACCTAATGGGTATAACACAACAGTGGGTAACATTACGTCAAAAGAATCTTCTCATCACTTTCACTGATACCAAAAGCTATTGCCCCACTTACATATCCCTGTCATATTCTCCCTATTACCCGCTTTCATCGCTTTTTCGTTCACCATTGTAAACTTAAAAACTATTTACGTACATGAGACAGCTTAAGATCACTAAGTCTATTACTAACCGAGAAAGTCAATCCCTGGAGAAATACCTCCAGGAAATAGGCAAAGTTGACCTACTCACCCCGGAAGAAGAAGTGGAGCTGGCCAAGCGGATAAAACAAGGTGATCAGGCTGCTCTGGAAAAGCTGACCAAAGCAAACCTGCGGTTTGTCGTTTCCGTAGCGAAACAATATCAGAACCAGGGTTTATCCCTTAGCGACCTCATCAACGAAGGCAACCGTACTCTGATCAAAGCAGCCCAGCGTTTTGACGAAACCCGCGGCTTCAAATTCATCTCCTATGCCGTGTGGTGGATTCGCCAGTCTATCCTTCAGGCGCTGGCCGAACAGTCCCGCATCGTCCGCCTTCCTTTAAATAAGGTCGGTTCACTCAACAAGATCAATAAGGCTTTTTCAGAGCTGGAACAGGAATACGAGCGCGAGCCTTCCGCCGACGAACTGGCGGAAACCCTGGAAATCCCCACCGAAGAGGTGGAGACCACCCTCGGCGTTGCCGCCCGCCACGTTTCCATGGACGCCCCCTTCGTCGAAGGCGAGGACAACTCCCTGCTCGACGTGCTGGAAAACAGCAGCACGCCCGGAACCGACTCCGCCCTGGATTACCAGGAGTCGCTGCGCAAGGAGATCGAGCGTTCCCTGAGCACCCTGACCGAGCGGCAGTGCGACGTCATTAAACTGTACTTCGGTATCGGCGTGGAACACCCCATGTCGCTCGAAGACATCGGCGAGAAATTCGGCCTGACCCGCGAGCGGGTCCGCCAGATCAAAGACAAGGCCATTAACAAACTTCGCTCCGCCAACCGGAGCAAACTGCTCAAAAACTATCTCGGTGCGTAATAGTTAAAAATATAATCTTCCATAGTAGGGGTTAAAAAACAAGTTCGAACTTATTTTTTAAATGTTCCTAAAACCAGCCGGAACGACCGTTCCGGCTTTTTTTATGCCCGGTAACCGGGTGAGGTGACTTGTCACGTTACAGAACGACCGGCTATCTTACTTCCTGGCTGTAAACTCAAAACCAAAGCTTGCTGTGGCCGCCTCTCCCGGTGCCAGCCGGATCAGGCCCTCCCCGTTGTTGAAAGCATCGATATTGCAGCTCATCGGCTCCAGGGCCAGGGTATTCCGGTAGTAGGGGGTGAACAACTGCAGGTATCCGAATTTGCCCGGCCCCACTTCCTGCCAGTACCGGACCTCTCCTGTCTCCCCGCGGATCAGTATATGGACCTGCCCTTCCTGCTGGCGCAGGGCGAAGCAGTTGTCCAGCACTTCCGGGCCGATGCGGCGGGGCTGGGTGAAGGTGGTGTATTCGTAACGTCGGCCGGTGGGGATCATCGCCTGGTCGACGCCGATCATGTCGCAGGGAGGAAGCTGCAGGATGAGGTCGTCCACCTTGTCGGAGAGCCGGAAGTAAGGATGCCAGCCCATGCCAAAGGGCAGGGGTGCCCGGCCGTTGTTGCGCACCTGCAGGGTAACCTCCACGGTTCCGGGGTTGGCGATCTCAAAGGTTGTTTCGAAAAGGAAGGGGAAAGGGTAGGAGGGGCGCCCGCCCTCATAGTGAAAGGCGCAACGGAGGGACGCTTTTTCCTCCGCGGCATTCACTGCGCTAACCGTCATTGGCTGGTCCATGCCGAATCCATGCAGGGCGTTGCCGGTCTGCCCGTCATTGACGGGAAACCGGTATTCCCGGCCCTGCCATTCGTAGCGGCCTTCTTTCAGGCGGTTGGGAAAGGGGAAAAGCAGGACGTTCTTGGCCCAGCGGTTAATGGCCATCTCCTCGGGGGTGGCGTAGCCGTCGAGCAGGGGCTGCCCCTGCAGCTCGATGTTCAGCACACAACCGCCGAATCCCGGAACGAGATCAATGCGGTTGCCGGCCGCCGTATCGGCCAGGCTGTGTTTTTCATATTCTCCGAAGGGAGTGATGTGGTGTTGATACATATGGATGTATTGGGAGGCCCGGGGTTTTCGACGGTAATATAAGAATAAATATTTCAGGGAATTCACGCCCTCCCTCCTTTACTCTTCTCTCACGCCCTCGCTTGCCTTTTCTCCGCGGACATAACCTTCCAGGTACTGGAAGCGTGGCCCCAGGTGCCCGTTTTCGGCGATCGTCGCCCGTTCGATCATAGGGCTATGCTCTTTCAGCAACTCGGGCAGCACGTGGGCAATGAACTGCCGGCCGAAAGCCTGCGAGGCGTCGCGGGGCAACTCGTTGGGCAGGTTGTCGATGGCCATCACATCGACCGAGCGGGGCTGGTATGGCGCGGTTTCCGTTTCTGTTTCCGGGTCGTAGCCGTAGACCGGCTCATCGATGGTCGACGCCCGCAGGGTGGAGGGAATGGAAGCATCCGGTGCAATGTCGCAGGTCACGTCGGCGATCACCTGGATGTTGAAATCCTCGCGGCGCATTTCTTCTCTGGTGAAGAAGGCCGGCGCTTTTTTATCCCAGTAAATGCCGTTGATCATCACATCGGCTACCCGGTAGTACGGGGCAAAGATGCTTTTGTAGCGCTCGGGGTGTTTGTAAAAATCCCGGGTGCTGAACGGGCCGCCGTCCTTTCGGGCAGCGTAGTGTTTGCACTCCAGCTGCGTGAAAACCGGCTCTGCGAACGTTTCTTCCAGGAAGCTCTCGGGGCTGGCTTGCCGGATGCCCATATCCTTCAGGACCCTGGCCGCGCCCTGGCCAACCCGGCCGGAACCCGTCAGCACTACTTTCATCGGCGGCAGCTGGAGGTGCCGGTATACTCTGGTGGCTTCGGCGTAATCCAGGCAATCCTTCATGCGCCGGAGGCTGTACTGGCCGGTGCGCCGGCCGTAGGCCATGATGCCGTTGTGCGCGCCGACCATGCCCGCGAAGCGGCCGAAGGCGATCAGGCGCCTGCCGTGTTCGTCGGTGAGCACCTCATAGTCGATCAGCCGGATGTTCTTGTCCAGAATGGCGCGCAGCAGGCCGCGGTTGTGCGCCTGTTCCTTAATGGTATGAGAGAAGAAAAAGTACGTTTTGTTGGGGATGAGCTGCTGGACCGGCACCTCCTTCACCCCCATCAGGATGTCCCGGCCAGAGAGGTTGTCCGAAAGGGGGATGCCGAGTTTGCTGTATTGCTCGTCCGGGAAACATCGCCCCGGGAAAGGCTCTACGACAACGTCTACGGGATAGTCCCGGATGATCTCGGCGCATTGTTCCGGCGCGAGGGGAACGCGCGAATCGGGAGGGATCTTGCCTTCGCGGATGATTCCTATCTTCATGGGCATTTGATTTATCTGGTTAGGCCGTCAGGGCTTCACAAAAATAGGCAAGATTGGGAGGATTCAAAGGGGGAGGGGGGGATTTTGTGTGGATGTGTTTAAGTGCCAAGGTGTAAATGAAACAACCTTCCCGGCGACTTTACAGACATCAACACATCAACACATTTACCCCAAAACCCAGTACAACAGCCGCCAGATCAGCCAAACCGACAAGCCCAGGAGGGCGAACAGCAGCAGCAGGATGAAGATCACCACCGGCCAGGCGCTGCCCTGGTGTTTGCCCTCCGCGTAGTGTTCCCGCAACAGGCGAAGGTTGCGCAGGTTGGCGCGGTAGCCCAGGTCGAACAGGTCGCCCAACAGCGGGACAGCGCCCACGACGGTATCGATCAGCACATTGCCGGCCATCTTCACCAGGGCTATGCCGCTGGCGCCCTTGCGGGCCATGGCCGCTACCAGTACCCCGGAAATGGCGAAACTCACCACATCGCCGATGTAGGGGACCAGCCCGATCAGGAAGTCGGCGCCGAAGCGGATATTGGTCCCGGGAATGCGGTAACGGTTGTCGAGGATGCTGGCCGCGGTGTCGATCCAGGCGAGTTCCTGTTGGTAAGGTTGTTCAGCGGGTTGGTCTTTCATGGAGTGTGTGTGGGGGTGTTGTTTGTTGTTTGTTGGCCGCAAGCGTCATCATTTGTTGATTGTAGAGGAGGCTTGCCTGTCAGCGGATCACCCTCCTAACGATGCGTCACGCCGTTCAAATAGTGTACGGCGTTCATCATCACCCCATTGTCCCAGTGGATTTCCCGCAGGCCGATGCGGTAGTGGTCGACCTGGAACTCCTCGGAGTCCTGGCCAATCTGGAAGAAGCAGGAGGGGGTGATATGCACGACGATATTCTTTTTGCGGATCACTTTTTCCACGTGATAGTGGCCGGTAAAGACATTGACGTTGAAGGGGTGGGCCAGAAAGATGGACTGCACTTCGCCCCGGTTGCGCAGGGCGTGCCGGCTGTCCATAAACGGGACGCCGGCCTCCAGCGGCGGATGGTGCATGAAGATCATGGCTTCCTGTTTCAGGCCCTTCAGCTGCCCGCGCAGCCACTCCTGCTGCGCTTCCGAAACGATGCCGGTGGTGGTGTCCAGGAACAGGACCGGGCGGCCGCTGAATATTTTGGAATAGTACAGTTCCCCTTCCTTGAGCAGGTGGCTGCGGCCGAAGGCCTCTGCCATCATGACGGGGTCGTCGTGGTTGCCGGAGAGGATATCGTAGGGAATGTCCAGGCCTTCCATCTGTTCGAAGATCCACTCGTATATCCGGGGGTCTCCGTCGCGATAACAGAGGTCGCCGGATAAGACCAGATAGTGCGGGCGCTTTTGACGGGCGGCATCGAGCACTTTCAGGAAGTTGGCTCTCACGTCCACGCCGTAGGTGTCTTCGCCTTCCCGGCCGACGTGCAGGTCTGTGATCTGGACAATTCTCATAGCAATCTAAGGTCGTCGTTGGTATGTGATAACTGGTTCCAGGCGTTTTCCCGAACGGTCGGAACTTTACGGAAAACACCTGACTAAAGATAAGCAACGATGGGGAGAGTGAAAAAATTTTGCTGAACTTTGTGAAATCCATCGGCCACTAGTCATTCACTAATTCACTAATTCAGTCCATGTACTGAACAATATGGCAATATAACCATTCAACCCCATTCCCCTACTCCGGTTTCTTCCCGGAAGTCCTGATGTTCACCAGTTTGCGCAGCAGGTCGAACCAGAAGGGAGCGCCCAGAGAGACCGCCAGGGCGGTCACGATCCAGCCCAGGATTTTGGTCACCACATCATACCAGCCAACTTCTTCCCAGACCACGTTTTTCCAGCCCAGCCCCAGCGGCGACCGGACCGTCTCGATCTGGTTGTCTACCAGCCCTTTCAGCTTGGCGAGGGAGGCTTCGAATTCCGGGTCGCCGGCAGTCACCACATCAAAGGTGTCTTTGCTGTCCACAAAATCTTCCGCCAGGTTGACCACCTTCTGCAGGGTGTCGGGGTCATTTTCCAGCCGCTCGTAGATGGCCAGGGTGTCGGCGTTGAAAATGAGGGCGATCAGAAAGCCGACGCCGACGAGGATCTTCTGGGTATAACGCTTGTACCAGCCCGAAGCGCGGTCCATGACGTCGTTGTACCACCACTTCACCTTGCCCTTGAACACGTCGACATTATTATCCGCCTCCCGCAGGAACTGCTTAAGCACATTCCGGAGGTCTTCGTCCGGCAGTTCATCGATCCGGGCTTCCAGCTTATCCACTCCTTCCCCTTTGAGGATGACATCCATGAGTATGGACTGGAAGGACTCGTCGCTGATATAGGAAGGCGAGCGCCGGCTTTTTCCGTATTTGCTGCCCAACTGCTTGTACAGCGAGTTTTCCTTGAAGGCGGCCAGCAGCTTTTCATCCTTATCTGTAAAGGCCAGCATATTGCGGAGGGCCTTTTCCAGGTTCTTGCCGCGCAGCGACATGAAGGAGGCCAGCAATTCCATGACGGTGGTGGCCAGCAGGCTGAGCAGGAGCAGCACAAAAACGAGGCCGATAACGACTTGAAGCATTCCCATAATGAAACAGCAACTTTAATGGTTAAATTTTTCAGGATGTGGGATGTACGAACCCGCAGTTGGGGTTGCGATATACGCTGCGGGCCGTGCAACCGGCTTTCTGCGTGTAAAATAGCGGAAAACTTCGTATCTGCAAAAGCCGGATACTATTTCAGCGTTTCTTCAAACAACCGGAAGATGCGCTTGTACTCGTCGGCCCAACTGCTGGTTGTCCTTACCCAGTGTACACCTATGGCAGCTTCCGTAACCTGCAGGGCCGAAGGGCGGATCTTTTTGAGTTGAGAAAGCGGCAGGTTTTCGTGTATTCGTATATTCGTGAATCGGAAAACGAATTAACGAACCCCGAATAACGAATAACGAATGCTCCTGAAATTCCACACCCCACATCCACCCTTAAGCAACCTGGTGGCCTCCTTCACCTACTACAAAGGCTACCAGCCCGGGCACCGCATCGACCGGTTCCTGCCGGACGGCAATGTGGAACTGGTGATCGACCTGACGGATTTCCCAAAGCATGTGTATGACAACGAGACACTGATGGCGCGGCAGTCTTTTAGCCAGGCCTGGATCTCCGGCTTGCGCAAGGAGTTCATTTCCATCCACGCCGGGCAGGACGCGGAGATGTTCGTTATTACCTTCCGGAAAGGTGCTGCCCGCGCCATTACCGGAGCGCCATTAACAGAGTTGACTGAACAGGTCGTCGAAGGGGATCTGGTGTTGGGCAGGGCCGTACTGGCGCTGCGGGAAGCCCTGCTGGAAGCCGGTAGCCCGGAAGCCAAAATGGCCGTCGCCGGGCGCCGCCTGCTGGCCATGGCGGAAGGCGAGCTGCAGCCTAACCCCTTCGTAGAGTACGCTGTCAGCCAGATCCTGCTCCAGCCCGGGCAGCTGTCGCTGGAAGCATTGACGAAGAAGGTGGGCTATTCCCGGAAGCACCTCATCCAGCTGTTCAAGGAACACGTCGGCCTGCCGCCCAAGGCCTTCCTGCGCATCATCCGCTTCCAGCAGGCCATCGCCGGGATCGAGCGGTGCGGCGCCATCGAATGGAGCCACCTGGCTTTCGACTGCGGCTATTACGACCAGGCGCACTTCATCCGCGATTTCAAGCGCTTCTCGGGCTTCACGCCGGAGGAGTACCTGCGGAGGAAGAACGGGGTGGTGAATTATGTGCCGGTGGCCTGAAGAAGGTGTATAAGTGCATGTGTGAGGGCACTCCGGAAACCCCGGAAAAGGAATTTATGGCTTTCAAAAATTCATCCCCAACCTGCCGGGTTTACGGACGCCTCCCAGCCTGGATAACCCGGCAGCGTTTATCGGAGATGCTGTGTAACATAGATTTATCCAGCCAGGTAAATTTTTTACAATCCCACCCCGCTCATTCTTCCGACCTTTGTAAAAAAAGCAATGGAGCAAATGATGATCAACCACTGGGCCGTGCTGGCCTGCGCCGTTTTCAACATGCTGCTCGGGGCGTTGTGGTATTCACCGGCCTTATTCTACAATACCTGGAAAAAGGAAAATGGCCTGATGGACGAGGACATCCGGAATGCCAGCCCCCTGAAAATGTACGGCATCAGCTTTCTGCTGGCTTATCTGATGTCTTACAACCTGGCTTTCTTCCTGGGCGATGCCGGCACGGACTGGCAATGGGGAACCACCGCCGGTTTCCTCACCGGCTTTGGGTGGGCGGCGGCCATTTTCACCTCCATCGCTTTGTTTGAGCAGAAAAGCTGGAGGTATATCCTCATTAACGGGGGGTATATCATAGTCTACTTTACAGTTATCGGTTTCATATTGGGGATATGGAGGCCGGGCTAAAATGAACAAAACCGCCATAGATGAAAATTAAACGCTTCTTCCTTATTTTTCTGGCGACCATGCTTGCCGCCTGTGGCAGCCGGAAAGGCCGGAACGCCTTCCAGAGCGCCCAATACCGCATCGCCTACAACGTGCTGGCCGACCCCGAAACGGACGACTACGAGATCCTCACCATGAACCTGGATGGCAGTGATAAAAAGAACGTCACCAACCACCCGGGCCTGGAGTGGACGTACTACGCTTACCGGGATAAAATCCTGTTCATCTCGGACCGGGACACCTGCCGGCGGTGTTATTTTCTCTATGAAATGGACGCCGACGGGGAAAACGTGCGAAAGGCCTCCGGCACTCGACTGGCGGACAGCTGGATGAGCGGCCGGAACAACGGGGCGGAGTTGATCGCCACTCCTCACCGCTCGGTGGATTCCGCTTTTTACATCCTCAACAAGCAGGGTGAGGTGCTGGACAAACTATATACCGGCCTGCCCTACTCGGGCGACCCGCTGTTTGTTAACGGTGGGAAACAGGTCGTGTTTCGGGGCGGGCTGACCAAATCCAAGCTGATAGATGGCTTCAATGAAGAACTCTACCTGATCAACGTGGACGGCACGGGCCGGCGCCAGCTCACTCATTACCCGGAAGGAGACACCACCGCCGGCCAGTTCGGCTACCACGCCGGCACCCCCGTTGAGCACCCCACCGAGCGCTTTATAAGCTACCAAAGCAAGCAGAACGGCAAGTACAGCCTCTACGCCGTCACCCTCGACGGGAAAAAGCACTGGAAGCTCACGGACACCCCGCAGAACGAAGGCTGGCACGCCTGGAGCCCGGACGGCCGGTGGCTGGCCATCGAGCTGTTCGACGACGACCAGAGCCAGTTCCACATCGGGCTGATGGACTGGCAAACAAAGGAAATGAAAATCCTGACGGATACCACCTATCAGTACCAGCAGGCGCCGGTGTTTGTGGCACCGTAATTTACTTCCAGAACTCATACCACTTCCTTTCAGGAACGTTTTCCTCCAGGAGCCCCCACTTTCTTTTTTCTGCATCGTCGAGCGCGCCCATTTGCGCCTTTAGTTTTTCGACAATAGACTTTAGTCCGACCGGGACCAGGGTTACGGCCCCGTCGTCATGAGCGGCCAGGATATTCAGGTTGCCCTCGCCGTCCTGCATGAAATGCGCGCTGGTAATCCTGGAACCGGCATCCTTCAACGTATGGCGCAAGCCGCCGTTTTCGCCCCACAACTTCAGAGTGCCTTCGCTGGATAGGGTGAGGATCATATCCCCTTCCGGCGAAAACCCGGCTGCGATGACCGGATGCTCATGCCCGGTTAGTTGTTTTTTGATGTGGCCGTTATTGTCCCGGTAAATGGCAGTGCGGTCATCCGAATAAGACAGGAAACCGCCCTGGCCGTTAAAGCAGATGCCATTGACCGGGGCGGTATGCCCGTACAGGGTGTCCACGCAGTCCCCTTCCAGATTCCACAGCCGGATGGAATTGTCGTCGGCAATTGTTACCATTGTTTCTCTTCCAGGGTAAAATCCGGCAAAAGAGACGGAGCCATTGCCGGTTCCCAGAATGGTGGGGGTGCGGCCGGGATTGTCTTTCAGCTTCCAGAACAGGGCCTTCCTGTTGCCCAGCCTGGCTTTGTTATTTTCCAGGGGGATGACCTGCTGGGCCACTGCCAGAATAGTTTTTCCATCCTGAGAACACTGGACGGCCCGGACGTATCCGATACCCTGGTTCAGGATCATGATTTCTTTGCCGGTATTGGCATTCCACAAGCGTACAGTCCAGTCGCTGGAGGCGGTGATGGCCGTGTCGCCCCTGGCGGAGAAGGATGCGTGGTTGATGGCGCCCGAGTGCCCCTGGAGGGGAATATGGTTGCCCTGCGGGTCCCAGAGCAGTGCAATAGAATCCATCGATAGGGTAAGAATATGCCTGCCATCCGGGGAGCAGATGGCATCGTTCACCTTTCTTTCATTTGCCTGTAGGGCAGCCAGCATGTTCCCGGACAAGTCCCACAACCTGGCCGCCCCGCCGGAGGAAACAGTAAGGATCGAACCATTGCCCATACCGCCCGGAACAGCAAACCTGGCCGGCTCTTCAAGTTTTACGACGGCCCTGGATTCCGGTTGGGAGCTGAACCAGAGCCGCACCGTTCCATCTTCGCCCCTGGTCAGGATGTTCTTGCCATCCGGCGTAAAGCCCGCCCAGGTGATTGCTCCTTTATGCCCGTTTAATTTTGCCAGTGCTTTTCCGTCCAGGCGCCAGAGCAGGGCTGTTCCATCTTCTGAGGCGGTCAGTATGCTGTCGCCGCCGGGGGAGAAAGCCGCCCAGCTCACCGGCGAGGTATGCTGCGTGAATTTCCGTGCCGGCTCCATTTTTTGCCGGTTCCACAAAATGGCCGTATTGTCATCCGAGGCAGTCAGGATGTGTTTCCCGTTCGGGGAAAAACCCGCCCAGTTTACCGGGCCGGTGTGTTGGGCCAGCTGGGTTTTTTTCCGGCCTGCCGTATCCCATACGATGGCGGTATGGTCTTCCGAAGCCGTGATCGTGGCGTCACCGGAAGGAGAGGCGGCCGCAAAGTTTACGGGAGCAGCATGCCCGGAGAGCACAAGGGGCGGGCTATTGTCTTCGATATCTTCAATTACGACGGTAGTGTCTTCCAGAGCTGCCATTATCAATGTGCCATTGGGGGAAAACCCCAGCCATCGGATTGGAGAAAACCCTTTGGTAATTTGCAAGAAGCGGGCATTCTCTTTTACGTTCTTCCATAACAGAGCGGCCCTGCTGCCATCGTCGCCCCTCGCGCGGGCCAGCAAATGGGCGCCATTGGGGGAGAATTGGCCGCCTGCCATAGGCTCGCCCCCGCTGGAAAGCCGACAAACGGCCTGCCCTTTGAGATTCCAGACGGCCACCGTGTCCCTGCTGCCGGTTGCTATGCTTTTTCCATCCGGGGAAAAAGCAGAGCCCACTGGACATTTTCGCGGGCTTCTGTTGACAGGCTGATGCCTTCCCCCTGGGTGGTTCGATTCCACATCAGGTCCCACAGCTGCGCCAGCATGATAAAGGCCAGCAATTCCATGGTGACGTTGTAGGCGTAGATCAGTTTCTCGAGCCGCTCCGGGCCGGCTTTGTCGAACCCCCCTTCCGGTGCAAACAGCTTGCGCAACTGCTCGGCGATAGGGGAGGGCAGGCAGTTCAGGATATGGGGGCGTACGTCCCATTCGGTGACTTCTTCTCCGGCGCGCAGCTTGTCCTCTTCGGCCTTCAGGTTGTTGTCGTAGGGCGCCAGGACATGAAAAAGGATGTCGATCAGATAAGAATTGGGCGTCCAGCCGGGCGGCTCGTAGGAGGTAAAGATCCGCTGGCCGGGGAGTTTCCACCGTAGGGCTTCGGCGGCGCCTTTCTGTGCATACAGGCCCCAGGGCAGGCTGTCTGGCCCTTCTTCCCCCTTCAGGTCGAAGCCCCGGAAGGAAGCGGGAGGGGGAGCGCCCGCGGCCTGCACGGCGGATGCCGCCTGCTGGAAGGCTTCCTCAACGCTGTGCTGCCGGGCCAGGGCGTGATAGAACTGCTCGGCGAAGAAGCGGGCGTTCTCATCATCGATGGGCGCCGAGGTGGCGATTACGGCGGGTATGCCCTTTTCAAGCAGCAGCTTCACCTGCTCCCGGGTGGAGCAGCCGTTGAGGAAAACCAGCTTGAGGTGCTTCTGCCCGGCCAGCATGCCGGCGATGCCATCCGAATTGGCCTCCTTATCCGTGAGGATGAGCTGCCGCCCGCCGGCGTGGCCACCGTAGTGGAACAGGTACACCCGGTCCTTGAAAGTGGATAGGTTCCGGCAAGTCTTGTCTATGGTGGCAAATGGGTCATTGTGCAGCTGGTAGAACTGTCGGCTGGCCCCATCGGTGAGTATCTCCTGAAGAGCATCGAACTCCCGCGTCAGAGCGGGAAGCGGAGAGGCAGCATCATTGGCGAAAGCCAGATAAATGAGTGGCAGTGACATGGGACATCAATAGGCGTTTCGGCAAAATAGCTTTCAACATATATACCATTCCTAAAGATAACCCGATCAGTGGATTTTCCAAAATGTTTTAATGGAACGCGGGTGCGGCCAGGGGGTCGCAATTCGCGGAGCTAAAGTTTTTGAACAGTCCCTTTGAGCCTCCCCCAACATCTCCGATAGTGCTAAAGTTTAGAAATCAATAAAAAGTCCGAATCGTTCGCGAGAGACTATGTCTCGATGCGGTATAACCAGCAAGTCTCCGACTTGCGTTGCTATTTAAGCCATGCATACGCAAGTCAGAGACTTGCAGATTGAGCCGCATCGCGTCATAGACGCTCGCGAACAGAAAGACTTTATTAGGAAAAGTTTCTTAAACCTGTCCTGTTCGTTATTTATAAGCCAGATCACCGCCCTTTGCCCATCTTCGCTATCGCTCTGCCGGGTAAAATTCCGCCTTCGCATTTCCGCCTTCCCACTTCCTAAACCTCCACCTCATACGCCTCCATCGGCGGGCAGGTACACACCAGGTTGCGGTCGCCGTAGGCGTTGTCGATGCGCCCGACGCCGATCCAGAACTTATGCCCGTGCCGCAGGTAGGGCAGGGGATAGGCGGCCTTTTCCCGGGAATAGGGGTAGGGCCAGTTGTCGGCGGTGACGATGTCGATGGGGTGCGGAGCGTTGTGCAGCGGGTTGTTCTGGGCGTCCACTTCGCCGCGGGCGATCTCGTCCAGCTCTTTGCGGATGGCGAGCATGGCCTCGCAGAAGCGGTCGAGTTCGTCCTTGCTCTCGCTCTCCGTCGGTTCCACCATGACGGTGCCGGGCACGGGGAAGGAGAGGGTAGGGGCGTGGAAGCCGTAGTCCATCAGGCGCTTGGCCACATCCTCGGCGGAGGCCAGCTCCTTGAAGGGCCGCAGGTCGATGATGAGTTCGTGAGCGGAGTGGCCGTGCTTGCCGCCGAAGAGGACCTCGTAGTCCTTCTCCAGGCGGGCGCGGATGTAGTTGGCGTTGAGGATGGCGTACTTCGAGGCATCCGTCAGCCCCTTTTTGCCCAGCATCTTGATGTAGGCGTAAGAAATGAGCAGGATGCTGGCGCTGCCATAGGGCGCGGCGGAGACCGCCGTGATGCCCTGCTCTCCGCCCGTTTCCACCAGGGGGTGTTTGGGCAGGAAGGGCCGGAGGCTCTCGTTGACGCAGATGGGGCCCATGCCGGGGCCGCCGCCGCCGTGCGGGATGGCGAAAGTCTTGTGCAGGTTGAGGTGGCAGACGTCGGCGTCGATCAGGCCCGGGCTGGTCAGGCCGACCTGGGCGTTCATGTTGGCGCCGTCCATATATACCTTGCCTCCGTTCTGGTGAATGATGTCGCAGACTTCTCTAATCCTGGATTCGAAAACGCCGTGGGTGGAGGGGTAGGTCACCATCAGGGCGGACAAGTTGTCTTTGTGCTTTTCGGCTTTTTCGCGCAGGTCGTCCACGTCGATGTCGCCCTGTTCGTCGCATTTGACGACCACCACCTGCATGCCCGCCATGACGGCGCTGGCCGGGTTGGTGCCGTGGGCGGATTCGGGGATGAGGGCCACGTTGCGGTGGGTTTCTCCCCGGGATTCATGGTAGGCGCGGATGACCATCAGGCCGGTGTACTCGCCCTGGGCGCCCGAGTTGGGCTGCAGGGAGCAGGCGGCGAAGCCGGTGATCTCGGACAGCCACTGTTCCAGCTCTTCGAATATTTTGTAATAGCCTTTCGCCTGATCGGCGGGCACGAAGGGGTGCAGGTTGGCGAAGGCTGCCCAGCTCACCGGCATCAGTTCGGTGGCGGCGTTGAGTTTCATGGTGCAGCTGCCCAGGGGGATCATGGAGTGGACGAGGGAGAGGTCCCGGTTCTCCAGTTGCTTGAGGTAGCGCATCATGTTGGTCTCGGTGTGGAAGCTGTTGAAGATGATGTGCTCCAGGAAGGGCGTTTGCCGCTGCAGGGCTTCCGGGATCTGGTGGCTGGCGGGTTCGGCGCCGTTCAGGGAGAAGCTCGTCCCTTTAGCTTCGGCAAAGATGGCGAGGATGGCCTCGAGTTCTTTCATGCCCACCGTTTCGTCGAGGCTCACCTGCACGGCATTATCTTCATAGAAGAAATTCGTTTCGTGGGCCAGGGCAGTGCGGCGCACCGTTTCCACCATCTTGCCGTCCATCTCCAGGCGCAGGGTGTCGAAGTAGTGGGCGTTCGCCTGGTTGTAGCCCATGGCCTTCAGGTGCCTTTCCAGGATTTGGGCCAGGGTGTGGGTGCGCTCGGCGATGGCTTTGATGCCTTTGGGGCCGTGGTAGACGGCGTACATGCTGGCCATGACAGCCAGCAGGGCCTGGGCGGTGCAGATGTTGGAGGTGGCCTTCTCGCGGCGGATGTGTTGCTCGCGCGTCTGCAGGGCCATGCGGTAGGCCTTCTTGCCGTGGGTATCTACGGAGACCCCGATGATGCGCCCGGGGATTTGCCGCTTGTGCTCTTCGCGGGTGGCGAAGAAGGCGGCGTGCGGGCCGCCGTAGCCCATGGGGATGCCGAAGCGCTGGCTGTTGCCCACGGCGGCGTCGGCGCCCCATTCGCCCGGAGGGGCCAGCAGGGCCAGGCTGAGCAGGTCGGTGGCCACGGTGACGTACACTTCCTGCGCGCGCGCCTTTTCCACCAGGGCGCGGTAGTCTTCCACGGTGCCTTCCCGGTCCGGATACTGCAGCAGCAGGCCGAAGGTTTTATCCGTAAATTCGAAGCTGCGCCAGTCCGTGACGATGATCTCGATGTCGAGCGGCCTGGCGCGGGTTTTCAGCACGTCGATCGTCTGGGGCAGCACCTTATCGGAAACGAGGAACTCGTTCATGGCATCGCCCTTGTTCCGTTTGTTCTTGATTCCGTAGAACATGTGCATGGCCTCGGCCGCCGCCGTGCCTTCGTCGAGCAGGGAGGCATTGGCAATGGGCAGGCCGGTGAGGTCGCTCACCATGGTCTGGAAGTTGAGCAGTGCCTCCAGGCGGCCCTGGGAAATCTCGGCCTGGTAGGGCGTATACTGGGTATACCAACCCGGGTTCTGGAATACATTGCGCAGGATGACCGAGGGCGTGATCGTCCCGGAATAGCCCATGCCGATGTACGACTTGCAGAGCCTGTTCATGGCGCCGGTGCGGCGCAGGTCTTCCAGCAGTTCGTGTTCGGTGATGGCTTCCGGGAGGTTCAGTTCCCGGTTCATCCGGATGGCGGGCGGGACGGTCTCGTCGATGAGCTGGTCCAGAGAAGAGACGCCGATGGCGGACAGCATTTCCGGCAGTTCCTGCTCGCTGATCCCGATATGGCGGTTGGCAAAACGGTCGAATGGTGCGGTTTTATTCATTGGTTGATCTCGTTTTTATTTGGTTAGATTTGCCTCAAAATTACGATAAATTATCGTGCATTTAACAATGATAATGGTCAGGTGGTTGGGAGGATTTTTGTCAAAAGTGGCATACTACTGTACATGGTGCTTTTTTTTGCCACGAAGACACTAAGTCACTAAGACGGCACTAAGCCGTATAGCGATCGGCTTTGTGGGTCTTTGAGCCTTGGTGTCTTTGTGACTAAGTGCGTTTGGTTTCTTTATGTACAGTAGTATGCAAAAGTGGAGGCGGGGGTACCCAAAATGTCCGGCAGTATGGAGAGGAGAAGTATTCTTTCCAGTGAAAATATTTGCTATTTTAGCAGTGGCCAACAACCGGTTTGGCGTCAATGTTTTAGCACTAACACGCCTGGGCACAAATGGAGGAACGCGTATTTCTGTTCAGGTTAAGCTGCATTATCAACGCTCTGAAACATTAGGCCTATGTCCTCTGAAAAAGCGCTTTACTCGATCTGGCGCCAGCACACGAACCATCTGTTCTCGTCGCGGCCCGGGCGCCTTCCTGCTGATATTGCCAGTCAGATCGCTGCCAACTTCCTGTGTGCCGGCCCTTCGTATTACTACGTGGTCGAGCTGGGGCTGCACCGTTTTGTGTACGTCAGCCAGGGCATAACCGGGGTGCTGGGCGCCGACCCCGAAACCCTCGAGATCCGGGACATTGTGGAGCGGGTGCATCCGGAAGACCTGCCTTTTTTTGCCCGGTGCGAGGAGATAGTGGCCCGGTTCTTCCTGGAAAAGATTCCGGCGGAGGAGCGGACGTTGTACAAAACGTCCTACGTGATGCGCCTGCGGCACAACGACGGCACCTACCGTTACATCCTGCACCAGGCCGCCGCGATCGAGCTGGACAGCTTTGGCCGCATGAGCCGGATCCTGGGGGTGCATACAGACATTGGGCACCTCGTCTCCGGCGTCAAGCGCCGTATGTCCTTAATCCACCTGGGAGGCGGGCTGTCCTACCTGAATATCGACGTGGATCAGGCGGAGGATCCGTTCCGCCCGCAGGCTTCGCGGCACGGTTTCTCCATGCGCGAACTGCAGGTCATCCGCCTTTTTGCCGAAGGGCATACCGCCGAGGAGGTGGCGGCCCTGCTGCACCTGTCGGCGGGCACGGTGCGCACCCACCGCCGGAACGTGCTGCAGAAGTCGGGCTGCGCCAATATGACGGCCCTGGTGGCGCTGTGCGTGCGGGAGGGGTGGGTGTGAGTGCGGACGGGAGGGGCGGGCTGCCGTTTCGGTGTTGGGGGAGTTGTTTGTTGTTTGTTGTTTGTTGTCTGTTGTCTGTTGTCTGTTGTTTGTTGTTTGTTGGCCCGGTGTGATAACCTGCCGTTAAAATACGCCAAAAAGCGTATTGACGGCGGGGCGGAAAGTTATTAATTTAGCAGATATATTTTTTCCCCCGATTTAAGTATCCTGACATTTTTTAAGCGGGCAGGTTGTTTCTTTCCTGTGCCGCCCCGGCTCCTTTTTAGAATATATATAAACTCGGTTAACATTGGTTTTTCCGGCCTTTCCGGCTTGAGCGCGTTATTGCGCTGTGGCAATCTGCCGGCGGGCTGCGGAGTGCGCCGCATCCGGGGCTGTGGAATGCTGTTATGGCTAATTTATTTTCTAACCCGGCAGCTATACGCTGCGCAAATTCTTAGGATATGCCTGATGATATTTTCGATAATAACCGATGCATTAAGGATGACCTCAAAAAAATCAGGAGAGAAATTAACAGGAAATCAAAGCGTTTTGATTTGCCGTTAGAAGCCGAATTGGAAAGCCTCTTGGATAATTATTCCAGAAAAGTCAGTTCTTCCGATAAGTTCCAAAGCGACGAAATGGATGTAAAAGTGATTCGAAGAATGAGGGAATCGATCGATGATGCCAGGAATCTGGATAGTTTATCTGTGGAGCTTAGGTTATTGCGGGGATTTATTGCGGCCAAACTGTCTGATTCGTGAGTATTATGGCATGGCAACAGTCGGCTGAAGAGGGGCAACGGCAGGCCCGAAACGCTGCTATGACTACATTTATTTACTAACCCAGCAGTTTAACGCTGCATAAATTTTGAGGATATGCCTAATAACACTTCTGATTTTAACCGATGCATTAAGGATGATCTCATGAACATCAGGGGAGAAATTAACAGAAAGTCAAGGCACTTTGATTTGCCGTTAGAAGACGAATCAGAAGACCTCTTAGATGCTTATTACAGGAAAGTTAGTTCCTCCAACACCTTCCAAAGTGACGAAACAGATGTAAGGGTGATTAGCAGAATGAAGGAATCGATCCGTGATGCCAAGGATCGGGATGGTTTTTCTGCGGAGCTTAGGTCATTGCTGGGGTTTATTACGTCCAAACTTTCATAAGTATTCTAACATTAGAGTTGTTCCGAAATAGCGATTTCAGGCTTTTTCAATGGGTTAGCCATTGATCTTGGATTACGTTGTAGTTATTGAATATTTCAATATGATTATTGCGGAACAACTCTATATTGTTATCCCTATTCATAGACTTTAACAGAATTCCCTTACCTATGCAATTCATGAGATCATTCATTTTATTTTTCCTGCTGATAATAACCACGATCGTTTCTGCCCAAAGTCTGTCCGGAGATGCCCGGCGCCTGCTTGTCGCGCTGGATAATCTTCAGCAAAGTGGCTCTTCGGAGGGCGCCAGCGACAATGCAGCCTCGGAGGTGTTACTGATACTAGCTGCGTACGACGATTCCGTGAAGGCGGATTCCATGGGGTTTATTTCGAATCCGGAGCTTTTGCTGGAAAATGCCCATGCCAATCCCCTTCTGCGGAACCTGCTGCAAACTATGCTACAGGCAGATTCTTTATTTTCCACTCAACCTTTGGACATTAAAAATAACAGTTCTCGTACGCATAGCCGGGAACGGATTGCAGGGTTCTTGTATGGCGGTGCGCCTGTCTCGCCCAATCAGTACCTGTCGGTGGAACGGTCGCTGCAGGACAGCCGTCTGCCTCCGCTTCAGAACCAGGAGGCCCTGCGGGCGGCGGCGAGCAATGCGCGGGCGGCGCAACCGGTGAGCGCCCTGACGGCGGAAGCGCTGACGAAGGGGCTGTTCGAATTCGTGCTGGAACGGGCCCAGCAGGAAGTGGCCGTGCATTTTATCGAAAATTTGCTGGACAAAAAAAAGGCCCCGCAGATCGATGCCTTGTTTCCGAATGTCGCCGAGCGGTATTTCAATCCGAAGTCCAACAATGGTCATCGCGAGCGGTATTTCAATCCGCAGATCAATTACTCCCAGTCCTTCCTGGAGGGGTTGCGGGAAGCCTTTTTCATCGACCTGAAAAACCTGGGACAAACCTTGCCGGCATTGCTCTTCCGGGACGAGTACTTCGCCCCGCTCCGGAACGATCCGGTTTTTTACGGCGTGCTGGCCACTTACTCCCTGTTCGGGCAATCCAGCCAGGGGAGGCCGCTCTGGGAATCGGCGCCGCTCGTCCACCGCGAACTATTCGACCGGCGGCAGGCGGCTGATAAGAAACTGAATAGCCGGTTGGCTGAACTGAATATAGATAGTACTTATGAATATAAGAGGGTGCAGGTCACCGCCGCCGCTTATATGGACCAGTTCGGATGTGTAGTTGACACCATACAAAATATTAGATATGCCCATGAAAGTAGAATCTCTAGGTTACTGCGGAAAAAAAAGGAAGATCCCCCAAACTTCATCTGGAGCAGCCTATATGATTATCGGTTGCTGACCAGCCGGAAAGACACAGCTTCATTACACCTCGGCCTGCTTCCAGAACTCCTTAACGGCGCACTGGATACCAATACCTTAAAAAAGTATAAGACGCTAGATTGGTACGATCTTTTTTCCAATACCTCAAGCAGGGAAATGCGCATCGCCGGCCTGGAACTTGTCCGTCGGGTAGTGGACGGCAGTTGGTACAACGGGCTTTCCCATGTCGGAATTTTCCGGCGCTGGCAGGCTGATCTCGCCGCTTACAAGCTAAAGTTAGAAGCATGGGAAGTGTCGGGCGATCCAATTGAGTTGGAGCAAAGGTTTGTCAATATTAAGAGTAAAGAGGAAAATCTGGCAGATGTCATAGGCAAAACACATGAGTATTGGATGGAAAAATGTGGGCCGGCCGACCTGCAGCCGCTGGTCCAGCTAAGGGCGATTGCTAATAATAGCCAAGTTGCTTATATACGACGGGATTCCCTATTTTGGCTCCAAAAACGCGAAGAAGAGCTTCTGGGCCTAGAAAAACGCATAGCAGATGTCGAAAAACGCCTGGCAAAAAAAAAGCCAGACGCATACTCCGCCAGCCCGTTCCAACAATACCTACTGCGCAAGAAGGCCGATGATCCACTCGAAAAACTAACCGCAGAAATAGACTCCCTGGAAGCCCGGTCCAACACCCTCAAGGTGGCGCTGCACCGGCTCGACGGCCTCCACGCTCCCGGGGAACAAAAAGCCCTGAACAGCACCGAGCCCATGCTGCAGGCCACCGAGTTGCTGTCCAACCTGTTTTATGTGCTTCAGGATTCCGACGGCCAGGGGCTGATCCGCCCGGATACTTTTGAAACGATGCTGTTCGATCCCCGCCTGCGGACGGCCTGCCTGGGGCTGATGCAGCAGCGGCTCGGGCGGATCAGCGGCGTGGGGCAGCTTTCGCCGGATGCCCTCGCCGGGCTGGCCCAGCTCATGTTGAACGACTTTGCCGCCCTCCCCCGGCCCGCCGCCATCACCCTTGCGGGCGATGAACCGGATGCCGTGCCGCAACCGGATTCGATCCAGCTGTTCCAGGCCGTCTCCACCGGCCTGCGGGCCCTCAACCGGGTGCTGGAGTTCAAGCTCTTCATTGACCCGGATAACCCGCAGGAACTCATGTCCCTGAAAGATAAACACCTGAGCCTGCAGTACGTGCCGGAAATTTCGGGGCATTGCATGGACCTGCTGTACTACCTGGAAGCAGGGCAGCACCGCCCGGCGGTCAGCGCCATGGTCCGCCTGCTCGCTTCGATGGGCAAGCAACTGGGGCCCCCGGAAGAGGAAGGCGGGCAAAAACGCTGGGCCAAAAAACAAGGATTGGCACCGGCTAACAATCCGCCTGTGGCTGTCGGGAACCGGGGCAATACCTTCGTACGGGCGGCGGAACAAAAACCGGAAAATTCCCTTGCTCCGCCCTCCGGAAGCGGAGGAAAGGATCAGGAAGAAAAACACGATCCCAAGCCGCCAAACAGCCGGGCGGACATCCCTCTGGCCCGTTTCCTGGCCAACTACGGCGATTTCATTGCCGGGCTGGTGGACGCCAGGAACAAGGAAGAGATCCAGTACCTGATGCGCAGCCTGGCGGAGGACCCCGGCAGTTCGCGGACCAAGCGCACCCACGCTCTGTCGGTGAGCTTCAACACCTACCTGGGCGTGTCGGCCGGCAATGAATGGCTGGCCCGCCGGCAGAGCGATACGACCCTGCGCTCCAGCTACTTTGCCGTGGCGCCGTACCTGCCCGTCGGCTTTTCCTTAAGCTGGCTGATGTTCAAGAAGAAAAACCGCCCCCAGTCGTTCAGCCTCCACCTGATCGGCGTCGACCTGGGCGCCATGCTCACCTACCGCCTGGAGGAAGAGGAGGCACTTGGCGACTTCAAGCTGTCGGCCAAAAATATGGTCAGGCCCGGCGCCCAGCTGCAGTGGAACATCCAGAAAACGCCCTGCTTCGTGGGCGTGGGCTGGCAAACCGGCGCCCAGTTCCGGGAGGAAAACGGGGAGGAGTTCGCCCTGCGGTCGAACCGCTTGTTCCTCTCCGTGGGGCTGGACGCGCCGGTCCGGACATTATTTGCGAGATGAGGGGGAGAGGCACATTACCCCAACATCCCGGCTTTTCCGGGCACGCTCACCTGGGAAAAAACTTAGGCTCATCGGGCGCAAAGGTTTTCAAAGGCCGGACAGTACCATCGTTCTAACCGCCATCCGTTTGCCCGCCTGCAGGCGGCACACATACACCCCACCGGGCAGGCCGTCCGGCCTCCATTCCCGTTCGTGTACGCCGGCACGCTGCCGTTCGTCCACCAGCCGTTCCACTTCTCTGCCCAGGGCGTCGTACACGGATAGCTGCACAAAATCCGCTCCGGGGATCGAATAGCGGATGGTGGTGGAAGCGCCAACCGGATTGGGTTCGTTCTGCCCCAGGAAAAAAGCGTGCGCAGTGGGCTCCGGCGCATCCGAGAATTCTTTAGCGTTGCTGACCACGAATTCATGAAAGGGAAAATCCACACAAGGGATCGGCCCTGCCGTACGGATGGTGTAGGGATCCGTTCCCGAGAGCGTGCCCCCGGTTGAAGCCTCCAGGCTTTCGTAGTAACCCAGGGTGTAGACGGAGGCGTCGTACCGCTTGAAATCAGGGCCTTCTTCTGCGCCGATCCACTGGAATGTCAGCTCGCCGGGGAAGCAATCGGGAATGACCGTCCATGTTCTCAGCACAGAAGCTAAGGGGTCGATCCAATCGGAGTAGATGCCCGGATCCACCCGGACGGTGGCCAGCATCCCTCCCGTCTGGCCCGGATCCGGAGTGATGGTAACCGGATTGTAATGCACTTCAGAGGGGCCGATGGGGAACGGAAAGCTTTCTCCGGCTTCCACCCTGCCATGCACCCATCCATTCTGGTAAGTCACCACGTAGGCCGAGTCGGAAAAGCCGCTTACCGCCCCTATGTACAGCTCTCCGGAGCACACTCCCAGCAGGATTCTGCCGGACTGGAAGGTGAGCATCTGGCGGACGGACAGGGAGTCGGTACTACCTGCCTCGCAGTGGCCCCGGATGGAAATGCCGGCCGGATTATCGAGGGTGAGGTAATCCATCGTAGTCGCCCCTTTGACCTGCTGTTGGCCGTCGCCATCGAATATAACCTGCGCCATATTGGATATGAAGGCACCGTAGTTCTCCCAGCCGCCGCCCACGCTCAGGCTGGCGCCGGGGTTCGGGCTCATGGCGAGCGTCCCTTCGATCAGGAGGTTTCCCGGGCAGCGGCGGGCGCCGTCCGGCATTCGGACGGCAGAGCCGGCAAGGATCGTGACGTGCCGGGGCACGCCGGCGCCGACCATCGTTCCGGCCGACCATTCCGGGCCTACATCCGTAATATCTCCGGTAGCGTAGGAGAGCGTGGCCTGTCCCGTGTAGGTTGGGGCCGCGTCGAACGAACCGCCGGGGGCCATTCCCACCATGCCGGCCACGGTGAGGTTGGCGGCGTTGGTTACCGGCGCCCACAGCTGAAAAAGGCCGGGGGCGAAACGAGGCGTATGGAGAGCAATGCCGCCCGCTCCCTGTACGTAGATAATGTCGGGGCCGTTTTCCATGGGCCAGTAGCCGCTTTCCGCATTGACGTTGAGGGGGCTGGAAGTGTTGTTGAAGATCAATCGGCTGTCACCCGTGTATTGGAAGTCATTGCCGCTGGCCTGGCCGCCCGACTCCAGTTGGAAGAGGTAATTTACCGTTATGGCGCCCTCGTTGAACAAGCTGCCGGACACCAGGCACTGCCGGAGTTGCAGCTCTCCCCGGTTCACGAGCGTTCCGCTTACTTCCAGCGTGCCGTCGACCTGGCCGCGCTCATTGATGATGAGGGAGTCGGCGGCATGGAAAGTTACATGAGAAGAAAGGTTCAGGTTGCTGATGGTCCGGCTGGCGTTCAGGGAGATGGTGGGGGCGGAAAATCCGGCGTTGGGGACGACGATGTTGGCCGGGCCGTCCGTAGCCGGCCACAGGAGGCTTTGGGGGCCGATGTTGTAGGACGCATCGGCGCCCCGGAATTCGAGTACGTTGCAGCATCCGGTGAAGGCGGGCGGGTTGCCGGTGAGGCTTCCGTCCGGGTTTGCCTGCAGGGTTCCGGAAATGCCGGACGTGCCGTTGTTGGCGAAGGCGCCGTTGAGTTGCAGGGTTCCGGAAATGTTGGCGCTGCCGGCGTTAGTGAGGGTTCCCGTAACATTCAGGGTTCCGGTTACGTCCAGCGAGTTGCTGACGGCCCGGTTGCCGTTCAGCGTCACGCCGCCGGGTATGCTGATGTCCGCCGGCCCGTTCCCGGCCGGCCACAGGTGGTCGTACTGGTCGACGGTGTAATTGGGGTGGCTGACGGCCAGAGAACCCGTCAGGCCGTACCGCAGGTCGTTGCCGGTTACTGTCCCCTGCCTGAATTCGAAGGCCCCGCCGATATCAAAGTTGCCGTTGTTTTCGATCGTTCCGGCTTTGACCCCGCCCTCGTTGATCTCTAAGGTGCCGTTGTTCACCAGTGTCCCGGAGATATCGAGAAAGGCGCCGAAGTCGTCCAGCAACAGGTCCGTACCGGGGCCGTCCAGTACCGTCAGGGTGCCTCCGTAGCCAACAGTGAGTTTGCCGAGCACCCGGAGCTGGTCAACCACTACGCTGGAAGAGCCGATGGTGACCTCGTGCCCGGCGCCGATCAGGATGCCGTCGGAGGTGGCTGCCGAGGGCGGGGGCGCGGGCCAAGACCAGGCCGAACCCACATACCTTTCCCAGGTGTTGCTGTCGTTCCAGCCGCCGGATTGGTGGGTTTTGTAAAAGTTGTCGATCTGAGCAGGCAAGGTGGCGCTCAGGAGGCTCAGGCAAAAGGCGAGCACAAGAGTTTGTTGCAGATACCTCATAGTATGATGGTTTTGGGATGAATGATATGCGGCTCAAATGCGATCAGGAAAGAGAAAATTCCGGCAGGTCAATATTGGATGGCAGAATAATCGTAATGTAAGCTTTTTTTCGATAAAAAGCGATGAACAATTTCGCTGATTTTTTCTTTTACCATCAATCATTTCCTCTACCGATAAATAAGCACATCATTCCATAACGGGCCACCTGCCCGGCCTGTCCGGGTTGTGCCATCAAATCATCACCTATGCGGTTTTTCTTTACTTTCGCGCTCTTTTGCCTGTCCTTTTGCCTGACAGGTCAGGACTTTGAAGAATTCTCCGAACTGTCCGATTCTCCGGTGTATCAGCCCAACTTCACTTCCGTTGCCACCGAGGAGGGGCTGATCTACGGCATCAATGACGCCACCGTCAACACCATGGTGTTTTACAAGATCAACCGGGAGGGGCAGATCACTGCTGCCATTGGCCTGGATTCCACTTGTTGTGGTTATTACGGCGACCTTTTCGTCAGCGAGGGGCGCTATTTTTTTGATGGGCTGCGGCTGGATACGCCAGCCACGCGGCTGCTGCTCGAGCTGGATGAGGATCTGAATGTGCTGCGGGAAACAGTGTGGGAGGACGTGGCGCCCATCGTATCCGGCATGAGTATATGGCAGGTCACTACCGGCCTGCGCAATTTCAACCGGGGCGCCCGCAAAGTGGTGGGCGATACCCTCTACGCCGTTGTGCCCTACCTGCTGCCGCTGGCTTTCAACCGCCCCTACACCCAGTACGAGGTTCTCGGCCTGGACGGGGAGGTGTACTACGTGCGGGATATGAAAAGCATCGATTCCCTGTATGTGCATTACTATTCCACCATGGGAGAAGATGCATTCTACCTCTTTGGTTTTATGGCAGGCGAAACGGTGCCCGGCGGCAACGACGGCGGCAGCTACGGCGGGCTGATCGGCAAGTTCGGCCTGAGCGACGGCCAGGTGACCGGCACGACCTGGTTCGAGGGCAATTTCCTCGGTAGCGGCACGGATGGCTGCATGGGCCAGTACCTCGGCGGGAAAGTGTATGCCAGTTCCTTCACCAGCTCCACCCTGCAGGGCGCGCCCTACGGCGGCACCGGCTGCCCGGAGCGGACGGTGGCCATCGAGGTCTTCAATGAGAACCTGCAGTTCGAACGCGGCTACAACCTGCCCACCTGCGGTTTCCTCACCAACGGCGGCCGGGCCTTTGCCGTGGATGAGGAAGGCTACATCTATTACGCCAATTATAACGACCAGGAATTCGTCACCTACCTCTTCAAGTTCGACAGCCTGCTGAACGTCGTCTGGATGGAAACCTACGACATGGGCTTTCCCTATGCCATCAAGCTGACGCCCCGGGAGAACCACCTGATCGTCGATGGCCTTACGGATATATTCAACCCCACCCTGCGCATTTTCCGGGTGGATACGGAAAGCGGCGGCGTGGTGAGCACCACGGAGCTGCCCGGTGCCTTCGCCCCGGCATTCCACCCCAATCCCACTGTCGGCCCGCTCCGCCTGAATGCCCCGCCGGAGCGCCCGTTGCGGGTGCAGGTGTACGGCCTGAGCGGCCGCCTGTACGGCACCTACCGGGTAGAGGATGGCACATTGGGCCTGGAGAGCCTGCCCGGAGGCACCTATATCCTGCAGATGAGCGACTGGGAGAGTGGGGGGCTGGTAGGCGTTCAAAGGGTGGTGAAGCGGTAGGGGAGGTAGGCCTCGGAACTGCCCCGGCAATATAGCAGCTCAACACCCTGATGCTGGCAGTTGTTGTTGGTTGTCCGTTGATTGTTTCCTGTTCCCGGGAACCAACAACCATGCCTGTAGCCTGCCCCCCCCTCCCGGCTGCTACGAAGCTGGATTCACTTCTGGCCTTCCAGGATCGGAAGCAAGGAAAAGGCCTCCTGATGGTACGCATGTTCCTCGTCTTCAGCGATGAGCCGGATCAACTGCTCCGCCTTTTTGTATTTTTTGTCCTGAATATAACAAAGCGACAGGAACCACCGGGCCTGTTCCTCGTACAGGTGCCCGTTTTCTATAAGCGCTTCCAGATGCGGGATGGCTTCAGCGTACCTTTTTTCATTGTAGAGGGCCAGTCCCAGAAAAAGGTGGGCATTGGGGTTGGCGGCGTCCGACTCGAGGATGCGGTAGAGTTTCCGGATGCCTGCCTCTGGTTGGTTCTTCGTCATCAGGTCGTCGATCGCCTGGCTGAGGAGGCTTTCCTTGCCCCGGACGACGGTGCGGAATTCGTTCAGGCCGGCCGGCTTGATGAATGTATTATTTACCGTGGCCAGCAGCTCTTCCTGTTTGTCATCCTGGCTGGTCGTTTGCCCGGTATTCGGAGGTTGGGAAGCAACGGGTTTTTCCTGCTTGGTTTGGCTTTTCCCGGCTTCTTCCGGTTTGGCAAGAGCGGTGTCCGGGAGAGGGGTGGTGCCCAGGTCCTCTGCCGTGGTTACCGGGCTTTCGTCGGGTTCAGTTTGGGGCGTTTCCTGTCGTTCAGGCCAGATCAGGAAAGTGACGAGGCCCAGAAGCCCCAGGAGGATAATCCAGGGAAAGGGCCGCCGGTAGAGCGGGGCGGAGGCATTCGTTTTACTTTGGGCGTCGTCTTCCGCTTTCCATTTTTTCAGGTCCGCCAGCAGATCGTCTTCCACCAGGGCCTCCATCATTTTATGCTCCATTTCCTGTTGGGCCAACCGGCGGGCGAGCGCCTCATTCGCCTCTGCCTCGGCTTCGAAGGCGGTTTTTTCCGCTTCGTTCATTTTGCCGAGCAGGTACGATTCTATCCGTTCATAAGTAGTATTGTCGCTCATGGCTGATCTTTAAAATAATTTGCGAACAACGGGTTCTCCGCCACCAGCTCCTTCATTTTTTTCCGGCACTTATGGACCCGCTGCCGGGCGTTGTTGTCGTTGCCCAGGCCTGCCGCTTCGGCAATTTCTTTCATAGAATAAGACAGTTTGTACAAACGCAACACCTGACGGCACTTTTCATCCATTTTGTCCAGCATTTTCCGGATGATGGTTTTTTGCTCTTCTTCCAGCATCAGGGTTTCCGGCTGCCGGGCCTCTATGCCGTCCATTTTGTAGTTGTCGGATGTCCATTCTATCCTTCGGGTGCTGCGCCGGTTGGAATAAAGGCGCCCCTTGCAGATGCCGATGAAGTAGTTCTTCAGGCTCCCCGCCTGATGGTACTTGCCGTTGCGGATGTTGTTGTCCAGAACGACGATCGCTTCCTGTATCGCATCTTCCGCATCCGTTGCCGGGGCACCCGCCGCCACCAGGATGGCTTTGGCGCTGCTCCGCCAGCTGATATAGGCGAAGTGCAGAGCCTCCTTTCTGCCGTTTCCTGCCCGGCGGATCATCTCAATAACTTCATCGTCGGTGTAGTGCTTGGGTTCCAAAAGGCAGTACAGTGATTAGTGAAAATGTTAACAATATTAACGGGTTTCCTGTCCAAATCTAAGGTTTTTTGCCGGGAAGTTTGTTACGGGCCCAGAGGTTTTGCGGTTTGGTGGCGACTGGTAATCTTGCCGGATAACGAACAGTACTTTTTTTACCTCGCAAGTATTCCATATCTTTAATTCAGATTACGCACCAAACTACCTGAAACCATGACTGCGCGATGTTTCCTGTTTTTCCTGATTTTGTTATTGCCGGGGTTTTTGAGAGGGCAAGAGTTAGCCGACACGGCCCGAGCGCGGATATTGCTGACTCAGTCGGATTCCCTGCTCAGGAAACAGGATTTGGGTGCTGCTCTGGAGAAAGCGGAGCTTGCAAAAGAATCCTTCGCTGCTGTATTGGGCGCAAGGTCAATGGCGGCAGCAGATGCCTGGTATAAGATAGGAGAGATTTACTACTACTGGGGAAAGTACAAGTCCGCAGAAACAGCCTGGAGCACAACCATGTCTGTCAGGTCAGAAGCAATGGGAAGCGCCCACCCCGACGTTGCTGCTGCCTGCAATGCACTGGGCGTCGCGTATATGATGCAGGGAAAATATTACGATGCGGTAAGCGCTTATGAGAAGGCATTGAATATTATGACAACGGCCTATGGCGAGTTGAACAGCAACGTGGCCGCAACCTATAACAATATAGGCATCGTTTACAAACACCAGGGAAAATACAGCAAAGCCCTGCAATATTATGATAAGGCCCTGGCTATATGGAAAACTGCTCTGGACGAGTCTCACCCGAACCTGGCGTCCGTCTATACCAATTTGGGCGTCATTAACTATGAACAGGGAAAATACGACAAAGCCATACAATACCACGAAATGGCCCTGGGAATCTGGTTGTCGGCTTACGGCGAATCTCACCCTCAGATTGCGGTCTCGTATAATAACCTGGGCATCGTATATGAAGACCAGGGAAAAGACAGCCTGGCACTTCAATATTATGAAAAGGCTCTGGATATCTGGTCGGCGGCTTTTGATGGGCCCCATCGGCTGGTAGCTCAAGCTTACAATAATGCAGGGGTTATTTCCCTGAACCAGAAAAACCACGGCCTGGCCCTTCAGTATTTTGAAAAGGCCCAAAGCATTATACTGGAGGTTCTGGCAAGCTCGCATCCCGAGGTATTTGCCTCTTACAATAATATGGGTTTAGTTTATGCCGACCAGGGAGACTACAGCAAGGCGGCTGAATACTTCGGGAAAACCCTGGATATTGCCATTGATGAGTTTGGCGAAACGCACCCCTACATCGCTGATTCCTATCTGAACCTGGGCAATGTTTACTATAAAAAAGAGGAGTACGAAAAGGCGGTGCAACACTACGAAAAAGCCGTAGCTGCTTTCAATTTTTCCGGCCTGGGCGCCCTGCGCGAGGTAAGTTCCGTTCCGATTTTGCTTGCTACTTTCCGTCAGATGGGCCTTGCCCGTCAGGAGCAGTATTCGCGTACCGGCGGCCTTCAGTATCTGTATCAAGCCGAAAATAAGTTTCAGCAAGCCATGGCTGCTCTGGATTTCCAATCCCAGATAGTTGGTGAAGATACCAAAAACCAGCTGGCGCGCGAAGCGCATGCGATCAGCGCTGCTGCCATTTCCAATCAATATCTGCTGCATCAGGTTACGGACAGCAGTTACCACCTGCAGAAGGCCTTCGACTATTCCGAGCGCACCAAATCCTACCTGCTTTACGAAGCCATGCAGGAGGCCTATGCGCTCTCCTTCGCCGGCCTGCCCGACAGCCTGCTGGAACGGGAGTACAACCTGCGGCAGGACATCGCCTTCTACGAAAAACAACGCCAGGAAAGCATTTTCAGCGGTCTGAGCGAAACGGATACGGCGGTGTTGATGATCAGCGGCAGGCTTTTCAGCCTGATGAGCGAACACCAGGCGCTGAAGGATCAACTGGAGCGGGATTATCCCCGGTATTACGGCCTGAAATACAATTTTGCTACCATTGACGTCCCCGGGGTGCGCGACCGCCTGCTGGGCCCCAACCAAACCCTGCTCGAATACTTCGTGGGCGACAGCTCCATCTTCGCCTTCGTCGTCAACCGGGACAGCTTCCTCGTCCGGGAGATCAAAAAGGATTTCCCGCTGGACGAATGGGTGGCCACCTTCCGGAAAGCCAATGACCGGGACCACTTCGCCGGCATGGTCAGGGAATATTGCCAGGTGGCGCACGATCTGTACCTAAAGCTCGTCGACCCGGTGGCGGAACACCTCAAAGCGGAACTGATTATCATTCCGGACGGGGTGCTGGGCTACCTGCCCTTCGAGGCCCTGCTGGTGGATTCTGTCGCCAACCCCAACCGCTGGAAAAACCACCACTACCTGTTGAAGGATAAGCAGGTGAGCTACTGCTACTCCGCCACCCTGCTGCAGGAGATGCGGGAAAAAAAGCACAAGCAAGAACCGGCCAACAGCTTTCTGGCCTTTGCCCCCTATTACGACGGGGATACAGCCCTGCTGGCCGGCTTATTCCGCTATGCGGACGAGGCGGCCCGGCAACCGCTGCGGCCGCTGCCCAGCTCGGGGGAGGAAGTGTACGGCATACAGCGCCTCGTCGGCGGCGACGTTTACTATCACGAGCAGGCCACCGAAGAGCGGTTTGCCCAGCTGGCCGGCGGTTACCGCGTCCTGCACCTGGCCACCCACGGCAAGGCCAACGACAAGGCAGGGGACTACTCCTTCCTGGCGTTCACCGAACAAAAGGACAGCCTGGAAAACGAGCTGCTATACGTGCGCGACCTGTACAACCTGGAACTCAACGCCGACCTGGTAGTGCTGTCGGCCTGTGAAACGGGCATCGGGGAGCTGCGGCGGGGCGAAGGCATCGTCAGCCTGGCCCGCGGCTTCACCTACGCGGGCGCCAAAAGCATCGTCACCTCCCTGTGGAGCGTAGCCGATGAAAAGACGAAAGACATCATGGCCGCTTTCTACCAAAACCTGAAAAAAGGCCTGCCCAAGGACGAAGCCCTGCGGCAGGCCAAGCTGGAGTATATCGACGGGTTAGAGGGCCATACTTCCGCTCATCCGTTTTACTGGTCGGGGTTTATTGGGGTGGGGGATATGAGGCCGGTGGGGTTTTGAGGCTCTAAAAAACCCAATCGTAGTGGACCCTGTATTTTATTTGGAGGTCGCTGTTCCCTATTACCCTGGTTGAGGGAAGCGTACTTTGGTGGTTGTCGGGAAAGAAATAAACGCCGCCCATATTCTCGCTGCCGTCGCTGCCGTCGTAATCCCATAACCATACCAATACTTTGTAGGACGTCTTAGGGACATATACGGGTAGTTGCCCACCGGTGTAGGGGTACTCGTTGCTGAGGCTGCATTGTTCGTGGTAGCCGGTGGTAGCTACTCTCGTGCCGTTGATGTCGATGGTCAGGAAGATATCCGGCCGGACCGAGTTGTTGTCCCAAACGCTGCCGTTGGAGCGGTATTCCGGCCATTCAATCAAATCTATCCGGGTGATCCGGACGGCTGTGGGCGTCTCGACGCGTTCGCATTCTTCTCCGTAGAAGCCTTCCGGGCAGTCGCAGCGCCCGTTGACGCAGGTCCCTCCATTTTGGCAGTCGAGCGCGTAGCAGGGGTCGTAATTCTGGCAGCGCGACCCGTAATAGCCTGGAGGGCAGTCGCAGTTCCCGTAGCCGTCGCAGTCGCCGCCATTCAGGCAGGAGACGTTGGCGCAGGGGTCGGGCGTACCGCCGCTGCCGTCTTCATCTTTTGTACAGCTGGCGGCCAGCATAATCGCAAAAGCAAACAGGGAGGCAATGAGGCTATGAAACAGGGTATTTTTCATGACGTGTCTTTTTAAGGTTGGTGTTTAGGAAAATCTCTTTTAATTCAGTTTCCCGGCCTGAACCGGGGCTTGCCCGGCTTCTGCCTTTAGCAGAAAGGGCCGGGGGTTTTCGCGCTTTTGGGCCGCGTCCTCTATCTCCGGGGCGGGGGCGGCAAATCCTTTATAGACTTGTTCTCCTGTTGTTCTCGATTCCGTGGCCTGAGGGGTAGCTTGCGGCGTTTCGGCCTCCAGGTTTTCTTTTTCGCAGGCAGCAAAAAGCAGGCATCCGAAAAACAGGGCGAGGCACAATAGCTTTGACTTTTTCATGGTTGTTCTTTTTTGTGGTGAAATAAATAGCCCGGGCGAAAGGGCGCCGGTGCGCGCCCTCGCCGATGGACGGTTCAATGATGATTTTTGCTTTCTTGCTGGTTATATACCAGAAGGGGGCGATCTGTTACCGGCTTTCTTAAGAAATTCGGGTTTGTTCTTCTCCGGCCCTTTGGTTATCTTTAATTTTTGGCGGAGGAGTAGGCATTCTAAAAATTGTGTGAAAATCTGCCACGAAAGCACCAAAACACCAAATCCGCACTAAAAATTTTCGTGGAATATTGTGTTTTGCTGCTTTCGCGGCGAGAAAAAAGCACAAAAATTTGGTGGAGGAGGCCAACGACCTTGCAAAGAAGCAGGACTTGGAAGAAGCGCTGGAGAAGGCAGAGAAAGCTAAAGAAATTTATACGGCGCTTTTGGGGGCGGAGACAGTAGAGTTGGCGGACTGTTGGAATGTTATCGGGATAGGTCATTATTTTCAAAGAAATGATCAAGCTGCAATAACCGTTTGGGATACAATGCTCAACATTCGGTTGGCTGTACTGGGAGCGCTTTTGGCTTTACCCTTTAAAGAACCGCCTCCCTTAACTACGGCTAAGATCGGAAATGAATGACGTTTACAGTCACCATCGTGACAACCTTCGGTTCGTCACCGACCTTTGCCTCGGTTAAACCCCAAATCGCTAACCTATTAACCCCGACACTTATTGATCGCATGTCGTTTACCGCACCACACTCATCTTCCCCGCCACAAACCCCGCATCCCCAATCAGCCGGTACCAGTAGATGCCCTCCGGCAGGCCCGCCCCATCGATCAGCACTTCGCCGCCGGCGATATTCTCGTAGGTACGCACGCGCTGGCCGTTCAGGGCGCTGATCTCCAGGCGGAAGGCCTTCCCATCCGGGTTGTCGAACACCAGCCGCGTCTGCTGCCGGAAGGGGTTGGGGTAGAGCTGCACCTGCAGCTGCCGGGCGTAGGGGCTGGCGGCACCGGTCAGCGCGTACTCCACGCAGCCGTCGACAATGCGGGTGACGGTCCGTTCCTGGTTCTCGTTGATGATGTCGATGATCTCGTCGATGCAGATGAAGCTGTCGGGCTGGCCGGTGTAGAAGACCCGGCAGAGGGGCAGGAATTCGCTGTTCTTCTGGATGAGGGAGTCCTCGAACGACAGGCCGATGACCTGCCGGCCATTGCCCATGGGGTCCATGGGGTAGATGGCCGGGTCGACGAGGTTCTCCACCCGCATGATGTTCAGGCCGCTCATGGTGAACTGGTAGCCGTTGACCTTGGAGCGGGGGTTGCGGATGCCGATGTCGATGAAGGCGGAGTCGAAGTCGGCGTTGATGATGGCCAGGGAGACGGTGTCGTTGGTATTGGTCAGGCCGTCGGGGAAGGTGCAGTGGTCGTGTACGCCGTAGCCCTGGTGGGTGTGGGCGGTTCCGTAGTTGATGCAGCTGGCCAGCAGGGCGGCGTCGTAGACGGTGACGGCGCCGTCGGCGTTGAGGTCGTTGCAGGGGGCGGGGTCGATGTCCTGGGCGAGGATTTGGACGGCGTATTCGCGGGCGTCGGCGATCTCCTGGGTTCCGTTCAGGTCGAGGTCGCCGTGCAGTGCCAGCCCGCCGCAGTCGCCGTTGCAGTCGAGCTGGGCGTTGCCGTAGGGCGCGCCGGTGCAGTCGACGTAGGGGGGGCAGTCGTCGGCCACGGTCATTTCCAGTTTGCCGGAGCTGCGGTCCAGGATGACGCAGGCCTGGGCCCAGTTGTTGAGGGTGTCGCGTTCGATGTGGCCCAGTTTGTCGGGGGCGTTGTCCCAGTTGACGCGGGTGACGAAGGTGTAGGCGCCGTCCGGGATGTCGGTCACGTCGACCCACTGGCAGGGGAGGCTGGCGCTGTAGATGTCGTAGCAGCCGGCGGTGATGCCCATATTGCCGCAGCCGTATTTGGGGGTGCCGGTGCTGCAGCCCAGGTCGATGACGCAGAAGCCGTTTTTGAAGCCGATGGGGATTTCCGTGCCGTTTTCGGTGAAGAGCAGGTATTCGGCGTAGCCGTCGTAGTGGAAGTGGTTGTGGCAGTTGTTCCAGGTAAACTGGTTGTTGTCGTAGGCCGGCTGGCCGATGTAGTAATCCAGCTCGCCGATATTTTCGATCCAGGTGGTGAAGCGGATGATGTCGCGCATGCCATATCCCTGGAGGCAGCCTTCCTCGATGAGGCAGGGGTCGTCGGACAGGATGCTGTCCAGCGCCAGGGAGTTGGCCAGGATGTCCTGCCGCACCAGCAGGTCGGGGGCGTCGGGGCAGTTGGGGTCGCCCTGGGGCAGGCAGGAGCCGTCGTCGACGGTGGCCAGCGGGTTGTAATTGCAGGACGCCGGGTCGGTGCAGCCGGTGACGGGGCCATCGTAGATGATCTCCCAGCGGACGCTGTCGGGGCAGGCGTCCTGGTTGTCGCCGATGCGGATGATGTACGGCGTGCCGGCCTCCAGGAAGGCGGAAACCACCGCCTGGGGCGCGCAGTCGCTCTCGTCGTCATTGAAAAAGATGGTGCCGGTATTGTCCTCGGCGACGAAGATGCCCTCGCAGGTATCGTAAATCCAGATCTTGGTGTCGCAGTCGTTCAGGCCGCAGGTGCTGATGGAATAGGCGCCCACGCTGTCGGGAGTGAAGACGTACCAGGTGTCGTCGTAGGCGGCCACGTGCTGGCCCGCCTCCACGGGGATGGCCATATCGCAGGACTGGCCCGGGCCGCAGTTGAATTCTATGGTGTAACCGGAGCCGAAGTTGCCGTCGGAGAAGAGGGTGTCGCCTTCCAGGATGATGCGGGCAAAACCCGGGAAGAAGATGCCGTCCCCGTAGGAATCCAGGATGGACACCGTGATGCAGGTGCTGTCGGGGATGCAGATGTTTTCAGTATACAGCTGGTTGCTGGAGTAGGTTCCGCCGCCGGCGATGCCGTAGAGGTTGCCGTCGCTGTCGGCCACGAACCAACTGGTCTCGTTGGCGAACTGGTCGGTGAGGATCTCAATGGTCAGGGATAAAAAACCGCTGGTATCCGGGCAGGGCGCCTGGGCACCGAGCGAAAGGCGGATCGAAGAGAAGAGCAGGGACAGGATTACAATTTGTTTCATCATGGAATTTTTTGCCGGATAAAATTACGCTTTTTACTTCGGTTCTTCGCCGATTGCCGTATTTTTAGGAAAACGAATGACAAAAATGCTGCCGGGGAGTCCTGCCCCCAAGGGGCCACTATGTGGTAAGGGCGACAGATTTGCGCAAAGAGAAGCCGAGGTTTCCAGCTCGGCGGGATAGCTCGCAGTGCTATCGCTCCTACAGAGCTCTTTTGCCGCTTGTTCGCTGTCCAGGGCCGATGGCCCTGGCAAAGGGCTAAAATCCCTACGGGATTGACGCAGGACACCGCTGGGCAAAGCGCTACAGCCCGCTTGGCTAGGAACCGGTATGAACTTATGTGTAAACCGTAGCCCGTAGGGACGGAAACCTAATGCGTTCGACTGAGCTCACGTCGAAAACTAAGGCCGCGAGGCCCTGGTTTAAAGGCCCAGCAACTGGGGAGTTCTTTAAGGGCGACAGTCAATGATAAATTTTCTATGTTTTCATCTCAAAGCCAAACACCATGCCCAATTCCTTTTCAAAGCTGTATGTCCATCATGTTAGCGCTGTCAAATACCGCCAAGCCTTGATTCTTCCTGAATTCGAGAGCCGGCTTCATCATTACATAATAGGCATCATAAAAGAATTGAACCAAACCCCCATCCAGGTGAATGGCATGGCAGACCATATTCATATTGCCGCCCGGCTAAGGCCGGCAATGGCTCCAGCTGTCTTCGTCCAAAAGATAAAAACCAGCTCTTCTAAATGGATCAATGCCAATGGGTTCCTTCCTGGAAAATTTGCCTGGCAAATCGGCGGCGCTACCTTTTCCATCAGCGAAACGCATATCGACGCACTCACAAATTATATCAAGAATCAAAAAGAACACCACAAAAAGGTTTCCTTCAGAGAGGAATATTTAAAACTGCTGAAAAATAACCGGATTGATCCGGAAGATGATTATTTGCCCGAATTTTTTGAGGGGTTGTATTGACCTGTCGCTCCCCGTACAAGGAGTATCGGGGAGCAATAGCCAAAAGGTGCCAGGGCATTGCGGCAATTGGCTATCGTCCTTACAGGACCAGGGCGCACATGGCCATTAATCCAGGGTCTTTCGACACTGGACTTCGGCGTGAGCTCAGTCGAACGCAATGAGCCATCGTCCCTACTGGCTATGGCTTACACATATTTTTATAAGATATTGATATCCAAAGCCCCGTAGGGGCGAAAGCCCATTGCCAGGGCCGCGAGGCCCTGGTTAATGGGCCAGCAGCCGGGAAGTCCTGTAAGGACGACAGGCAATGATAAATTTTCTGTATTTTCACCTCAAAGCCGAACACCATGCCTAAACTCGCTCTTTTGATTCTTTGCCTCATCCCGGCTGCGCTTTTTGCCCAGGCCCCCTATTCCCGCGCCACTATCCGCCTCCACGGGCATACCCCGGCAGAACTGGCGGCGGTGGGGATTGACGTGACCCACGGCATCTGGGACGGCCCCCATGCCTTCACCTCCGAATTTTCTCAGGAGGAACTCGAGGCGCTGCGCCGGGCCGGCTTTTCCGCCGACATCCTCATCGCCGACGTGCAGGCCCGCTACCGGGAGCAGAACGCCCGGCTGGCCCAACAGGTGGAGCTGCGCTCCGGAGGAGACAGCTGCGACGCCCTGGTGACGAAGCAGTACCCCTTCGCCACGCCCGAACATTTCGTGCTGGGGTCGATGGGCGGTTTTTACACCTACGAGGAAATGCTCGATCAGCTCGACGCCATGGCGGAGGAATACCCCCACCTGATCTCCGCCCGGCAGCCCGTCGGCGACATCCTGACCCACGAGGGGCGGCCCGTCTACTGGATGCGCCTGTCGGACAACCCCGACGAGGACGAAGATGAGCCGGAGCTGCTGTTCACCGCCCTGCACCACGCCCGGGAACCGAACAGCCTCAGCCAGCTCATCTTTTTTATGTGGTACGTGCTGGAGAACTACGAAAAGGACGCCGAGATCCGCGCCCTGGTCGACCACACGGAGCTGTATCTGATGCCCTGCCTCAACCCGGACGGCTACATTTACAACCAAACCGCCGACCCGGACGGCGGCGGCTTCTGGCGGAAAAACCGGCGGGATAACGGCAACGGAGTCTATGGCGTGGACCTCAACCGCAACTATGGTTACGAATGGGCTACGGGCATCGGCTCCAGCGCCGATCCGTTTTCCGACATTTATCACGGCCCAGCCGCCTTCTCCGAGCCGGAAACCCAGGCCGTGCGGCAGCTGTGCCTTGAGCATGATTTTCAAATTACCCTTAACTACCACACCGCCGGCAACCTGCTGATCTACCCCTGGACCCACTCCGGCCTGCCGACTCCCGACCAGAACCTCTTCGGGCCGCTCGCGCAAGAGATGTCGTACCAGAACTTTTTTCGAACAGGCACGATCACTGAGACCCTGGGCTATCTCGCCAACGGCAGCTCCGACGACTGGATGTACGGCGAACAAACCGAAAAGGGCAGGATTTTCGCCATGACGCCCGAGCTGGGCACCTCTTTTTGGCCCACCATCGACCAGATCGAAACCAATTGCCTGGCCACCATGCACATGAACCTGACCGCCCTGCGGGCCGTGCACAACTTCGCGCTGCTGGAATACCCGCAGGTAAAATACGTCACCGGCCAGGAACAGGATTTGGACTATACGATTCGCCGCATCGGCCTGATGGACGAGCTGTTTACGATCAGCCTGGCGCCGCTTTCCTCAAACATCGCCAGTACCGGCGGCCCCATAGGCTTCCGACTGGCGTACTGGGAATCCATCGCCGGCAGCTTTCCCGTCGTCCTGAACGACGACATCAGCGACGGCGACGAGATCACCCTCCTGCTGGAACTGGACAACGGCGCCTGGCTGCGCCGCGACACCCTGCGCTGGATCTATTTCGATGGAGAATCCGGCTTCCTGGACGAGCTCGGCAGCGCGGACAACTGGCAGCAGGAAGAAACCGGCTGGGGCCTCACCACCGAAGAGTACTTCTCGCCGCCGTCCTCCTTTACCGATTCCCCCGGCGGCGATTATGCATTCATCTCCGAAAATTACCTGACGCTGAACCGCCGCATCCACATCCCGGACCCGGAGAAAGCCACCCTGTCTTTCAAAGCCCAGTGGGACCTCTCCCGGACGGAGCCCGACTTTGCCCAGGTGTTGCTCTCCGTTAACGGCGGCGATTTCTTCCCGCTCTGCGGCAAATACACCCGGCGGCTCTACTACACCGGGGCCGACTGGACGCCGGCCTACCTGAACCGCCTCTGGCCCTGGGTGGAGGAGGAGATCAGCCTGGCGCCCTACGTCGGGGCCGGCGACAGCATCGCCCTGCAGTTCGCGATGATCTCCGCCGGCGGCTCGGCCGACGGCTTCTACTTCGACGACCTGATCCTCGACCTGGGCGAAACGGCCACTACCGGCCCCCTCGCCCTGGTGCCGAAGGATTTCACAGTCATCACCGCCTACCCCAACCCCGCCCGCGGGCAGGTCACCGTAGAGGTGCGCTTTGCCGGGCAGGCCGGCCCGGTGCCTCAGCTGGAGGCCTACAACAGCCTGGGCCAGCGGGTGGCCGCCCTGCCTCTGCGCAGCACTGCCGGCAAGGGCCGCACCCGCGCCACGCTGGACACGAAGGGATGGCAACCCGGGCTGTACTACCTGAAAGTGAGGGGGCGGGGGCAGCTGCTGGGGCTGCGGAGGCTGGTGGTGGATTGATGGCGTGGTGATACGGTGTTGTGGTGTTGTGGTGTTGTGGTGTTGTGGCACTCCCATTTGTCGGAATAAATACGGAAACAGGTGCTTTTTTGTAACTATCTCGGTCAGCGGCAGAAAATGCCGTCTGCGGTCAACCTAAATAAACTTTTTTTCATCATTAAAATTATCATCCATGAAAAACATGCTCCTATTACCCATTTGCCTGGTCCTGTTTTCTCCCTTTTCCGTGGGCCAGGTCACGGACGTAATTACCGGGCTGAACGAGCCCAACCGGCTCTTTCGCTTCGGGGATTATTTGTTCTTTACCCACAGCAACAGTTCGATCTCAAAATTTGACTTTACTGTAGACCCGCCGGTTGTCATTGACCTGGCGGCCGGGCTGGGTGAACTGGGCAGCATGGCGCTGCATGGCAATGACCTGTACTTCACCCGGTTTCAGGGAAATATAGTCTCCAAAATAGACATCACGGCCAGCGCGCCAGTTCCGGTAGATGTCGTGACCGGCATTGACAAACCGAATGGCCTGGTGCTGCACGGCGATGAATTGTACATTTCCCAGTCCTTGAACGGCACTATTTCGAAGATTGACCTGACTCAGCCCAACCCCACGCCGGCCGAAGTCGTTGGCGGCATGGACTTCCCTTCCTGCATGGCGATCCAGGATAATTACCTCTACGTGTCGGAAATTTGGGGAGACAAAATCTCCAGGATCGACCTTGCCGACAGCCTGCCTGCCCTTACCAGCGTAATCACCGGGATCGACGGCCCGATCGGGCTGCAGTTCCACGGCAATGAATTGTTCATCGTGGAATCTTCAGGCGGCAGAATCTTGATGGCCGACGTTACCGACGACCTCCCCATCCCCCTTCAGGAATTGGCCACCGGGCTGGATAGCCCAAGCGACCTGGCCCTGGGCGGGAATGAGATTTTCGTTTGCGGCAGATACGAAGGCAGAATTTATAAGCTGGATTATGTTTTGAGCACAAAAACGGCCGGCGTGGATTCCCAAATCACGCTTTTTCCGAACCCTTCGAATGGCTTCCTGTTTCTGTCCAATGTCCGGGACCCCACGCCGTACCGTATATACAGCCTGGACGGGAAAAAAGTATCGGAAGGGGAGTTTGTCCCTGGCGGGCAAATTGACGTGAGGCGCCTGCCTCCGGGAATGTTCGTCCTGCAATTGGCAGGCGGCCGTGCCGTGCCGTTTGTCAAACGATGAGCAGGTTGAGCACTGGGTTTGGCTTATTTGTGTGAATGTGTAATGGTTTTACACATTTACACAATCCAGCAAGTGCCCGGCACCGCAGCATCGAATAACAAAATATTTTCGCGCAGCATTTGCTTTTTTTCAAAAAACCGCTTACATTTGCATGCCCAACAAAAAAGCGAGAAAGTTCGCTGGGGGTTTGTTCCCGGAATTACGCCTGTCAGAGGGCAATAAATCCAGGAATAATTCAACATCGCGGAGTGGAGTCCCGCTTTTTTCGAAAAGCGGGATAACTCGTCGGGCGATGTAAACCTAACATCGCGGAGTGGAGTCCCGCTTTTTTCGAAAAGCGGGATAACTCGTCGGGCGATGTAAACCTAACATCGCGGAGTGGAGCAGTTGGTAGCTCGTCGGGCTCATAACCCGAAGGTCGCAGGTTCGAGTCCTGCCTCCGCTACAAAACCTTAAAAGCCATTTCGGGCATTTGCCCGAAATGGCTTTTTTATTCCCTCAATAGCTATCATAAAAAATATTACCCCACGCAAGATAATAGCCGCTCTGGTTGTCGTAGATGCCGCCCCAGTCGTACGCGCCGGGTGTGGTGACAGTGCCGTCGCCGTTGGTGTCTCCTTTGCGGGAATCGTCTTTGATGGAGGTGAAGGCGACGCCGCTGCCGTTGTGGTTGGAGAGCGCCGTTGCGCCCTGTTCGAGGTTTAAGTAGCTGTCCGGCATGAATTTCAGGACCACGTTATTGCCCAGGATGAGGGTTCCGGTATAGTCGACCCACCAGTCGACGTCGTCGATGACGAAGGGTACTTCCGTTTCTTCCCAGCGGATGGTGGTTTCGATGTCGGCGCCCCAGTCCAGGAATATCCCGTTGTATTTATTCGTTTCGGAGGCGTCTGCCGGGTTGTGGAAAGTATTGGAATTGTCGATGTCGATCACGCCGCTGATGGTGAGGGGGATTTTGTTGCCGTAAAAGGTATTGTTTTGAATAACCGAACCGGCAAGGGCCTCGGCGGCGTTCAGCGCCCCTTCGACGCTGCCCAGCTCGCCGCCCTCGTTGTAGGCGAATGTGCAGTTGCGCACGGTAGTCCTGGAGTCGAACAGGTCGAGGGTGGTGCCGGACCGGCCGCCGTACAGGAACTGGCAATAGGAAAAGCTGGAACCATTGAGCCCGTTCGTGCTTATTGCCCCCCAGTCTCCGCTCATCGGGCTGGTGGCATTTCCGTCCTTGTTGGTGTCTCCGCCGTGGGCGTCATCCTTTAAAGAGGTGAAAATGATCGGAGCGGAACTCGTTCCCTGGGCGATAAGGGTCCCGCTGCCCCCCAGGTTGAGGTAAGGCCCGTCCGAAGCGTGGAACTTGATGATCGTGCCGGCTTCGATGGTCAGGGTGTTTTTTACGTAAAAGTCCCAGGCTGTAATGACATAGATGTAGTCGTTGCTCCACGTAGTCGGTGCGTCGATGTCGTCGGTAATGTAAATGATGTCATCTGAAGGATTCGGCCCGGGGTCGCCGTTTTCGTCTTTGGGGCATCCCCAGAACAGAACCAGCGCACAGGCCAGGAACAGGTGTGGCAGGAAATTTAATGAGCGTTTCATTTGATTTGGTTTTAAGGTATAAAATCAGGAATAGCCTATCCTGCTTCATAAGCATTTTGAAGCTCAAATGGGATGACTTTTCTTCAGCCTGGCCGTTGATTTTTGTCAGCAGTGGGGCGGAAGCGGGCGGTTTCAGGCAGGGCGGGCGAGCATTCCTTCATTCCTTCATCCCATACACCTGCACCGTCAGCTCCAGCCGGTGCCCGTCGGGGTCGTCGAAATAAATGGAGTGGAAGTGGTGGTGGTCCTGAAATTCCCAGTCGATACCTTGCTCTGTGAGGTGGGTTTTGGCCTTCCCGAAGTTTTCCTGGTCCACCCGGAAGGCGTAGTGGTGGGCGCGCACCCAGTCGCCCGGCGGCGGCAGGTGGGCATCCCGGCTTTGGGTAGGGAAGAGGGCGATGCCGGTCTGCCCGGCTACCATGAAGATGGGGAAAGGCCCCCATTCTTTGGGTTGCAGGCGTTTCAGGCCAAGGATTTTTTCGTACCATTCGGCGGAACGGTGGATGTCGCGCACGCGCAGAGCGACGTGGTCGAGGCGCTGGAGTGTGAGCATATTTTTTGGATAAGGCAATCTTAAATGAAATCAGAGCGTTCGACTTCCCTAAACAATTAATTGGCTATATAAAGCAACCGGCAGAAGAGAATCCCCTTCCCTCTAATTAATACGCGGCTATCGAAATATCTCTTTTAACTCCAGCTCCACCTCCAGCCGGGGATCCTCCAGCCTGCCCTCTTTGGCAAAAAGCTGGTATTCTCCCGGCGTGCTGAACACATAAATGGACCGCAAATCAGGCAGCACGAGCCAATACGACAAAACGCCGGCCTCAAAGTAAGCGGCCGACTTGGCGATCAGCTCAGCCAGGCTCTGGGAAGGGGAGAGGATTTCGATTACGCCCAGCGGCGCGTTTTCCAGGCGGGTTTCGTCCTCGCCGGGCGTGAATTCCATGGAGGGGTAAATGGCGATGTCGGGGACTTTCTCCTTCGAAGAGATAATAATGCTAACCTCGCTGAGCGCTCGGTATTTTCCCTGGTACTTCGTCCCTAACAGGATGACAAGGTTGGTCTGAACGATGGAATGATTTTTACTGGGCACAGGCTTGTCTCTTTCCAGCTCGTACTCCGATTTTGCAACTGCTGTGTCCATTGATTCTCTTTTTTCGATCGTTCAAGATACTAACATTCCGGGAGATTTGCCAGGGGGCGCGTAGTTGGCGGTTCGCAGTTGGCGGTCCACAGTTGGCGGTCCACAGTTCGCTGTTGGCAGTTGGCTTTGGGTACTGTCAGCCGCCAGCTCACCCCAATTTCCCCCATAACTTATTCGTCTTACGCTGAAAGCTGTCAAGTTTTTCAACCATATTTTTCTTCATCAGGCAGAACTGCCGAGCAGACGTAGATGTCAACGACCAAATCCATTCCGATACTCCAGATTTCGTAATCGCGGAAGTTCCTCATTTTGTGGGTTTTGATGTTTGTGATTGGCTGTTGGGGTTGGGTGCCGTCAGCCACGAACCGCGCACCACGAATGGCGAACAGCGAACCCCGAACCGCGCACCGCGCACCGCGAATGGCGAACAGCGCACCGCGAACAGCGCACCCCGCCCCTCCGCCCTCACCCCAGAAAACTCAGCAAAATCCCCGCCGCCACTGCCGAGCCGATGACCCCGGCCACGTTGGGTGCCATGGCGTGCATCAGCAGGTGGTTGTGGGGGTCTTCCCGCAGGCCCTCCATCTGCACCACGCGGGCGCTGTCGGGCACAGCGGATACGCCGGCGGCCCCGATCAGGGGGTTGATCTTGTTTTCCTTGTTCAGGAAGAGGTTCATTGCTTTAGCGAAGAGGACGCCGCCGGCAGTGGCCACCATGAAGGACAGGGCGCCCAGCACGAAGATCAGGATGGACTGGGGCGTGAGGAACACGTCGGCCTGGGTGGAGGCGCCCACGGTCAGCCCCAGCAGGATGGTCACGATGTCGATCAGGGAGGTGCGGGCCGTTTCGGCCAGGCGCTTGGTGACGCCCGACTCCTTGAGCAGGTTGCCGAAAAAGAGCATGCCCAGCAGCGGCAGGGCGCTGGGGGAGATGAAGGTAGTGAGCAACAGGCCGATGATGGGGAAGAGGATTTTCTCGGTTTTCCCTACCGCCCGCGGCGGCTTCATCCGGATGAGCCGCTCCTTGTGGGTGGTGAGCAGGCGCATGATGGGCGGCTGCAGCACCGGCACCAGGGCCATATAAGAGTAGGCGGCGATGGCGATGGGCCCGATGAGGTTCTGGGCGTAGATGGGCGCGCCATCGACGGCATAGTCGACGATATTGACCCCGCTGGCGAGCTTGGAAGACAGGAAGATGGCCGTCGGCCCGTCGGCGCCGCCGATGATGCCAATGGCGCCGGCCTCAGCGGGGTAGAAGCCCAACATCAGCGCGCCGATGAAGGTAGCGAAGATGCCGATCTGCGCCGCCGCGCCCAGCAGCATGAGCCGCGGGTTGGAGATGAGGGAGGAGAAGTCCGTCATCGCTCCGATGCCCAGGAAGATGAGGGGCGGGTAAATGCCCTTGATCACCCCGAAGTACAGGTAGTTCAGCACGCTGCCCGGCTCGTAGATGCCGACCTGCAGGTTGGCGTCCAGCTTAAATGGAATATTGCCCAGCAGGATGCCCAGGCCGATGGGGATGAGCAACAGCGGTTCGTAGTGGTAGCGGATAGCGAGGTAGATGAAAAACAGGCCGACCAGGATCATCACGATGTTGCCAAGGCGGACGTTGGCGAAACCGGTATATTCGTAGAAGGTGCGCACGGCCTGCAACGCAGCTCTGCTTTCGCCCGTGTCGGCGTCCGCCGCCGGCGCTTCCACCTGCGTTGGCGTTTGGGAAACGGAGTCAGCTACGGTCTGGGCCATGCCGGGCGTGAGCAGGGTGGCCAGCAAGATGAATAATGCGATGGCTTTTTTCATGGCTGATAGGCTTTAATCCAGTACGACGAGGACGTCGTTCTGCAGGACGGAATCGCCCTCTTTGACTTTGATCTGAGCCACTTTGCCAGCCTTTTCCGCCGTGATGTTGTTTTCCATCTTCATGGCTTCCATGATCAGCAGGGTGTCTCCTTTTTTGACTTCATCGCCGACTTTGACCAGGATCTTCAGGATGGTGCCGGGCAGCGGCGTCTTGATGGAAACCGACGGGTTGGCGGCTTTGGAAATGCCGGCCTCCTCCGGGCTCGGCTTGGGCACCGCCTGCCGCACCAGGCGGGGCGTCTTGGTCTTTTCCTTCGCTTCGCGCCGCACTTCCACCGAATAGTGGGTACCGTTGACTTCCAGCTCGACGACGTCGTTCTCGAAATGCAGGATGTCGACTTCGTAATCGTGGCCTTTTATGGTGAATTTGTATTTCTTCATGGTTTAAGGTTTTTCATTACCCCAAAGATTTTGGAACTCCAGGGCGAGTAACGCTTGGAAATCTTTTTGATGGTCATGATGGTGTCCTCTTCGTCGTGCACCTCGTTGAAATAGAGGTACAGGGCCGTGGCGATGGCGGCGCTTTCGTTGCCGACGAGCACGACGCTTTCGTCTTCCCGGATATCCTTTCCCTGCCGCCGCAGGCGGGAGCGGATGCGGGCGTGCAGGATGTCGGGCAGGTAGCGAAAGACGAAGTACAGCAGGCTCAGCGCCAGCAGCACGACCAGGTAGCCGACTCCGGAGATGAGCAGTCCGTCGATGATGGTGGGCCAGTCGATACTCATTGTTATATTGTTATAGGAGTGTTATATTGTTATATTGCTGGCCAAAGGCAGCACAATGTGGTTCTGTTGGGTAACCAGTTTAACCATTCAGCCATTCAGCCATATAGCCATATAGCCATATAACAATATAGCAATATGACAATATAACCATATAGCCATCCCCCTACAAAGGCAAATTCCCATGTTTCTTCGGCGGTCCCACCTCCTTCTTGGTGGCCAGCGAGCGCAGGGCTCGCGCGATGCGCCAGCGGGTGTTGCGGGGTTCGATCACGTCGTCGATATAGCCGTAGCGGGCGGCAATATAGGGGGTGGCGAATTTCTCCCGGTATTCCTCTTCCATTTTCTGCTGGGCGGCGGCGCGTTCTTCCGGATTTTCGATCCCCTGGAGTTGCCGGCCGTGCAGGACTTCGATGGCGCCCTGGGCGCCCATCACGGCGATCTCGGCGCCGGGCCAGGCGTAGTTGAGGTCGGCGCGCAGCTGCTTGGATCCCATCACGTCATGGGCGCCGCCGTAGGCTTTGCGCAGGGTGATGGTGATTTTGGGCACGGTGGCCTCGCCGTAGGCGTAGAGCAGCTTGGCGCCGTGGATGATGATGCCGCCGTACTCCTGGAAGCTTCCGGGCAGGAATCCGGGCACGTCCACCAGGGTGACGATGGGGATGTTGAAGGCGTCGCAGAGGCGCACGAAGCGGGCGGCTTTGCGCGAGGCGTCGATGTCGAGCACGCCGGCCAGGTAGTTGGGCTGGTTGGCGACGATGCCGCAGGGCATGCCGCCGAACTTGGCGAAGCCGGTGACGATGTTCTTGGCGTAGAGGCGCTGTAGTTCGAGGAACTCTTCATAGTCCACGATATGGTGGATGATGTCCTTAACATCATAGGGCTTATTCGGGTCATCCGGGATGATCTCGTTCAGCTCGTCGACGATGCGCTCAATAGGGTCGTCGCATTCCGTGGTGATGGGTTCTTCGAGGTTGTTCTGCGGGAGGTACTCCAGTACCTTGCGGATGAGCAGGATGCCTTCTTCTTCGTTCTCCGCCTTGAAGTGTGCCACGCCCGATTTTTTGGTGTGGATGTCGGCGCCGCCCAGGTTCTCGATGGTGATGTCTTCGCCCGTTACTGTTTTGGTGACCTTGGGGCCGGTGACGAACATGTAGCTCGTCTGCTCGCTCATGATGATGAGGTCGGTCAGGGCAGGAGAGTAGACTGCCCCGCCGGCGCAGGGGCCGAAGATGGCCGATATCTGGGGGATGACGCCGGAGGCCTGGATGTTGCGGTAGAAGATTTCCGCATAGCCGGCCAGGCTGTTGACGCCTTCCTGGATGCGGGCGCCGCCGCTGTCGTTCAGGCCGATGAGGGGCGCGCCCATCTTCATGGCCTGGTCCATGATCTTGCAGATTTTCATGGCGAAGGTCTCGGAGAGGGATCCGCCCAGCACGGTGAAATCCTGGGAAAAGACGTAGACCACCCTGCCGTCGATGGTGCCCCGGCCGGTCACGACGCCGTCGCCGAGATATTTTTGCTCTTCCAGTCCGAAGTCGTGGCAGCGGTGGGTGACGAACATGTCGTACTCCTCGAAGCTGCCTTCGTCGAGCAGCATGTCGATGCGCTCCCGGGCGGTGAATTTTCCCTGCTGGTGCTGTTTGGCGATGCGCTTCTCCCCGCCGCCCAGGCGGGCCTGGTTGCGCAGTTCGATGAGTTGGCGAATTTTGTCTTGGAGGCTCATTATAGCGAGTTATGTTATTCGGGTTCAATAGGCCGGAGTACCCTCAGAAATACACAGGTATTCGAATAGAAATACTTTGAAATACATGGAAATAAGGAAATAGGCTGCAAACCCAAGCATGCGGGAGTGGACATTTCCAACCCCGGCGAGACAGCCCCCTCGGATTCATCACTGCACATTTCCCCGGCATTTCCCGCTATTTCCACGTATCCCGATGTATCTCCATACATTACATTTCCACACATTCCCACACATTTCCATACACTTCCATACATTTCCCCGCATTATTTCCATGTATTTCCACACATTTCCAAGTATTTCCAAGTATTTCCAAGTATTTCCAAGTATTTCCAAGTATTTCCAAGTATTTCCATGTATTTCCACGTATCTCCATGCATTTCCATATATTTCCCCATCTCACCGCTTCCCGCAAAACTCCGTCAGCACGCCCAGTGTGGATTTAGGGTGCAGGAAGCCGATATTCAGCCCCTCGGCACCCTTGCGCGGGGCTTTGTCGATCAGGCGCATCCCTTTTTGTTCTGCTTCTTCCAGGGATTGGGCCACATCGCCTACGGCGAAAGCCAGATGGTGCAGGCCCGGCCCGCGCTTTTCGATGTGTTTGCCGATAGGCCCTTCCGGGTCGGTCGATTCGAGCAGTTCCACTTTGGTTTGCCCCACCATGAAAAAGGCTGTTCTGACCTTCTGGTCGGGCACCTCTTCAACAGCGTAGCACTTCAGCCCGAGTACGTTCTCGTAGTAGGCGATGGCTTCATCCATATTTTCTACCGCGATGCCGATGTGTTCGATATGTGTGATATTCATGGCTGATGGTATTTTTACTATGGGGCACCTCACTGTACATGGCGTTTTTTGCCACTAAGACACAAAAACACAAAGATGGCACTAAGCCGATAGCTATCGGCTTGGTGGGTCTTAGGGTCTTGGTGTCTTTGTGGCTAGGTTGTCCTGCCAGCACTTATGTACAGTAGTATGCTGTTGGAATCTTTCGGTCAAAGCTAAATGTTTCCGGCACCTAAAAGAATAACAAAAAAAAATAAAAATTATGATTTTTGTCCTTGCCATTCCAGTTCCACTTCTTCGGGGCTGGTATACTGCATCAGGGTGATTTTCACCTGATAATTGCCGATGGCGAAGGTTTGCCCGACGGTGGGCACGTCCTGCGCGACCTGGAGGATGAGGCCGGCGAGGGTGACGTAATCGACGCTTTCCGGCAGGGGTTCGGGCAGGAAGTGGTTGATCTCGTCGACCGGGTTTTGGGCCAGGGCGCGGAACTTGTTCTCCCCGATCTCTTCAACGATGGGCTGTTCGGAATCGTATTCGTCCTGGATTTCTCCCACCAGCTCTTCGAGGATGTCCTCCATGGTGACGATACCGACGGTGCCGCCGAATTCGCTGACCACCACCGCCAGCTGGGCGCGTTCGCGCTGGAGCTGCCGCAGCAGGGGCATCACCTTGCGGCTGACCGGGGTAAAAATGACGGGCCGGGCCAGCTCGCGCAGGGTGGGCGTTTCCTGGTGGTAGGCGGCTGCCAGCAGGTCCTTTGTGGTGACGAAGCCAAAGATGTTGTCGATGTGTTTTTCGTAGACCGGAAAGCGGGAATACCCCTCTTCCAGGGCGGTCTCGATGGCCTTTTCGATGGGCGTTTCCGCCTCCAGAGCGACGATCTGGGTGCGGGGCTTCAGCACCTGCCGCACCAGGCGGTCGTCGAAGTCGAAGACATTCTGGATCAGTTCCCGCTCCGAAGACTGTATGGCGCCGCCTTCGGCGCTTTCGGCAATGATCAGCTTCAGCTCTTCCTCGGAGTGTACCTCGGCGTGAGGCACTGGTTCTACGCCGATCAGCTTCAGGAAGGCGTTGGCGATGCCGTTGAGCAGCTTGATGGGCCAGGAAAAGATAAAATAAAAAACCCGCAGGGGAACTGCGGTCAGCAGCGTCGTCCGCGTCGGGAACCGGATGGCCAGCGACTTGGGGGCCAGCTCCCCGAAGACGATGTGCAGCACGGTGATCAGGGCAAAGGAAACGGGCAGGGCGATCTGATGGGCCGCCGCCTCGCTTATCTCCAGCCCCAACCCGTGCATGACGGCGAGGATGACCTCAGAGACCACGCTCTCGCCGATCCAGCCCAGCCCCAGGCTGGCCAGGGTGATGCCCAGTTGCGTGGCCGCCAGGTAGCCGTCCAGGTTGTGGATGACCGACTCGGCCACGCGCGCCGCCAGGTTCTTCTGCGTCCGTACCTGTATCTGCGAGGTGCGCACCTTGACAATGGCGAATTCGGCAGCGACGAAAAAGCCGTTGAGCAGGACGAGGAACAGGGTGAGAAGTATGTTTCCTAACATGCAGTATTTTAAGTTTAAATAAATATACGTTTTGAGGATTCGGGTGTGTGGAAATACTTGCGAGCGTCACATAAGAAATTGCTGGTATCGCCCCCCCTTCTTCCAATAACCTTCAACCCCAACCGTAAATGTGAGAATTTTTTCAAAAAAAATGCCTTTCCTTTGGGGGAGATTTCCTTTTGCCCGGTAATACAGGGTTGTCAACCCGATTGTTTTTACTCAAAAGCCTCTTATGAAACACCTGCTTTCCGCACTTTTTTTCCTGCTGGCCTGCGGCCTGCCGGCCGGCGCCCAGAAGCACACCATCAGCGGCTACATCCGCGACGCCGGCTCGGGAGAGCCTCTGATCAGCGCCAACGTGTACGACAGCCGCAGCAGCAGCGGCGCCGTCACCAATACCTACGGCTTCTTCAGCCTCACCCTGCCCGCCGATTCGGTCTTCCTCTCCTTTTCCTATATCGGCTACGACGCCGTGCGCCGCGAGCTGTACCTGGATAAGGACATCAGCCTGAACATCGGCCTGGAAGGGGCGGTGCAGCTGGAAGAGGTCGTGGTTTCTTCTACCAAAAGCGGCGCGCGCATCGAAGAGCGCACCCAGATGAGCCAGATCGACGTGCCTATCGCCCAGATTAAAAGGGTGCCCGCCCTGCTGGGCGAGGTCGACGTGCTCAAAGCCCTGCAACTGCTGCCCGGCGTGCAGTCGGGCGGCGAAGGGCAGACCGGCCTGTACGTGCGCGGCGGCAGCCCCGACCAGAACCTGGTGCTGCTCGACGGCGTGCCGGTCTACAACGTCTCTCACCTGCTGGGCATCTTCTCCGTCTTCAACGCCGACGCCATCAAGAACGTCACCCTGACCAAAGGCGGCTTCCCGGCCCGCTACGGCGGCCGCCTGTCCTCCGTGCTGGAGATCAACATGAAGGAGGGCAACCTCCAGGAGTTCCACGGAGAGGGCGCCATCGGGCTGATCTCCTCCAAGCTGGCCCTGGAAGCGCCCATCGTCAAAGACAAAACCTCCTTCCTCATCTCCGGCCGGCGCACCTACGCCGACCTCATCTTCGCCCCCATCATCAACGCCAGCGAAGAGCCGGGCACCGACCTGAAGCTGGACCTCTACTTCTACGACGTCAACGCCAAAATCCAGCACAAGATCAACGACAAACACCGCCTGTACCTCAGCGGCTACTTCGGCTCCGACGTGTTCGCCAACGAATTCCGGGAAGAGGACGGCCGCTTCAAAGGCGGCATCGACTGGGGCAACGTCATCTCCGCCCTGCGCTGGAACTGGCAGCTCAGCAACAAGCTCTTCGCCAATACCACGCTGACCTACAGCCGTTACCGCGTCGACATCCTGGCGGAGTTCGAGGACCGCTTCGAGGGGGAGACGGAGACCTACTCCGCCAAGTATTTCTCCGGCATCGAGGACCTGGCCGCCCGAGTCGATTTCGATTTTATACCCAATCCCCGCCACTACGTCCGCTTCGGCGCTTCGGCCACCAACCACCGCTACGAGCCGGGCGCGCTGGCCCTCAACGCCGAATTTGCCGAGGAACAATTCGACACCCTGGTCGGCTCCCAGAACGATTACAGCACCGAATACGCCCTCTACCTGGAAGACGACATGCAGTTCGGCGCCCTGAAGGCCAACCTGGGCGTCCACGCTTCCGGCTTCGCGGTGGACGACAAGTTCTACTCCTCCGTCCAGCCCCGCCTGGGCCTGCGCTACCTGCTCGGCAGCAACTGGTCGCTCAAAGGCTCCTTCGCCACCATGACGCAGTTCATCAACCTGCTGACCAGCGAGTCGTTCAGCCTGCCCACCGACCTGTGGGTGCCCAGCACCGCCCGCATCAAGCCGCAGCAGAGCTGGCAGGCTGCCCTGGGCGCCGCCCGCACCTTCGGCGACGAGTACGAGGTTAGCCTGGAAGGCTACTACAAACAAATGCACAACGTAATCTCCTATAAGGAAGGCGCCAGCTTCCTCTTCGGCCTGGAAAACGACTGGCAGGAAAAAGTCACCCAGGGCGACGGCGAAAGCTACGGCCTGGAGCTGTTCATCCAGAAGAAAACCGGCCGCCTCTCCGGCTGGCTGGGCTATACCCTGAGCTGGAACTGGCGGCAGTTCGACGAGATCAACAGCGGCCGGCGCTTCCCCTTCCGCTACGACCGCCGCCACGACGTCTCCCTGGTGCTGAACTACGAGATGGACGAGAAGGTGACCTTCTCTGCCGCCTGGATCTATGGTACCGGCAACGCCGTGACCCTGAACACCTTCCGCTACCCCCACGACGTCTACGGGGGCGGCGGTTTCCCGAACCCTTTCGTCGGCAACGCGGAAATCGAGTCCGGCGGGCGGAAAAACGCCTTTCGCATGTCTGACTACCACCGCCTCGACCTGAGTTTTCAGTTCCATAAGAAAAAGCGCAAATGGGAGCGCACCTGGGTGTTCGGCGTCTACAACGCCTACTATCACCGCAACCCGTACTATATGATCCTGGACCGGGAACGGGTATTCGACACGGAGACGGGGCAGTCGTACGAAACGCGCCGCTTCCGGGAGGTGAGCATACTGCCCATCATCCCGTCGGTATCGTATCAGTTTAAGTTTTGAACGTTTTTATCACATAGGCCACACAGGCGTTTTCACATAGGGCACAATAGTCGCGGCCCGCATTGATGGCGCGAAGTGGCACAACAACCAAAAGGACAACCATGAAAAACATAACGATTATAAAAGTAATCATTATAAAAATAACGATCCTGGCTTTAGCCCTTTCCCTCTTCACCGGCTGCGGCTCCGGCAACTTCAGCCAGATCGTGGAGGTAGACATCCCGGAGCACGAATCCCGACTGGTGCTCAACGCGCGCCTTTCCAGCCTGGATACCGGCGTCACCGCTCTGGTGGCCAACAGCCTGGGCATCCTTGACACTTCGGCCTATGATTTTCCGGAGGACGCCACCGTGCGCCTCTTCCGCAACGGGGAGATGCTGGGCAGCGATTTCACCTTCTGGCAGGATCAGTTGAAGTATTTTCTGGCACTGGATGAGCCTTTGGGTACGGCGCCGGCCCTGTACCGCATGGAGGCGAGCGCTACCGGTTATGACCCTGTTTTTGCCGAGCAGCGCATGCCCGTTCCCGTCCCGGTCCAATCCCTGCGGTTCGAGCGGGACGGCGCCGTCGACGGCGAAGGGCAGCGGGCCGACGGCATCGAGGTGCAGTTTTCCGACCCGGCGGGGGAGGACAACTACTATGCGCTGGAGTTTTATTATGAGATTTCGGACGTGCAGCCGACGGGCGATACCCTCACTTACCGCAATTTGGTATATGCCAGCACCCTGGACCAGGTCATCCAGTTCGGCTACCACTACGAGCAGGTCTTTACCGACAAGTCGTTTGACGGCAGCTCCTACACGGTAAGCCTTTACGCTTACCCGGGCGCCGTGCCGGAGGGCGCGCCCAACACCCGCCTGGTAGCGCGCTTGTACTCCCTTTCCAGGGACGCCTTCCTGTACGACTTATCGCTCCAGCAATACTACGACGCCGTGGACAACCCCTTCGCCGAGCCGGTGACGGTACACAGCAACATCGAGGGGGGATATGGGATATTTGCGCTGAGTGCGGTGGCGGAGGCGGGCGTGAAGGTGGAGTAGTTGGCTGATGGGGTTTTTAAATACGTTAATGGCGTTTTTTTTTAGCCACTAAGACACAATGACACTAAGGCGGCACAAAGCCGATGGCTATACGGCTTTGTGCCGTCTCGTCTAGCCAGCGTTCGATCGAGCTCACGCCGAAGTCCGGGTAAACTTTGAGCCTTGGTGCCTGCCCTAAGGGCGTTTGGCTCCTTCAAGTACAGTAGTATGGCAGAATACCGAACAGCGCCCATTTGATTGCCTGCATCCCCTCACCCCTTCGCCACCCTGCCCTGCGCCACAACCACCCCACTCTCCACCACCACATAAAAATACACTCCCGGCGGCAAATGCCCGGCGGGTACTGCATTGGCTCCCGCCCGCAGGCGCTGCGACAGCACCCGCCGCCCCAGCCCGTCGTATAGCCACAGGCGCGCCTGCTGCGGCAGCCAGCCGGCCGGCAAGGAAACCGCGAACCGCTCCCCAAAGGGGTTGGGAAACACCTGAACCAAAACATTCCCACTTCCGCCTTCCGCCTTCCCACTTGCCACCATGCCCAACTGCAGCTCCCTGCACTTCGTATCGCTGCCGTTGGCGTTGCTCACCGTGAGGCATACTTCGTATAGGCCGTCTTCCAGGAAGGCATGCACCGGGCTAGTGTCCTGACTGGTGTTGCCATCGCCAAAATCCCAGTGCCACTCGGCCGGCTCGTAGGCCGACAGGTCGGTGAAGGCTACTTGCAGCGGCTCCAGCGTATCCTGCCCGTAGCGCCAGCGCGCCAGGGGGATGTTGTCGATGCCGAGAGTGTCGCAGGGGCTGCCGTCGATGGGGCCCAGGCGGTAGTTGGGGAAGTTGGGCAGAGAGGAGGCATTGAAGGTAGGCAGAAGAATGCCACGCTGTTCTACCTGGCAGGCCGGGCCTGGCTTGTCCGGCCGGTGGATGACGTGCAGTTCCCGCACGCCGTTGGGGCAGCTGAGGTAAATCTTGCCGTCCGGCCCTAGTTGTGCCAGGTAAAACCGGGTGCCCAGGCCGTTGATGTCAGTGTAGCCGTCGTATACGGCTACGGTATCCCGGCTGGCTTCGATGTCATCCGCCCAGAGGTCGTATTGATAGATGTAGAGGTAAGAAGATATATATAAATAGCGGGAATTAGGGGATATGGCTACGCCGCCGGAATGAGAGCCATCAAAGTAATTAAACTTTAAATGATTGCTTAATGCTCCATTGCACCGGTCAAAATGATAAATATCCACAAAATCACCTACGCTATTGGTTACCGTATTAAACCGCACATACCACTTTCCGTCGGGCGAAAAGCAAGCCTGTCCCAAAGCAGAGCGCACCGGTTGCCCAACTGCCTGTATGCCTTCGTTGAAAACGCCTCCGGGGCTTAGCCGTATCCGGTAGTACTGGTTTTTGTTCTTACGAGGCGTCAGCAGCCACCAATCCCGACCATTAGCGTGTTGCGGTGTAGAGTTGTCCCCAGCTCAACGTATCCTCTAGAGTTAACACTCGTTTGTCCGTTACCGCCCTAACTCCTTTTCAATGCATGTCGATCACGGAATACCGCAACTCGCACCGATCAATCCATTCCATGGAAATCATCCGATTCATGAAACAACACATACCGCTCAGCTCGACCAGGCAGGCAACTAGCGCCTTGCGGAAGGTCATGCCAACGCGACGATCGCAGTGTCATACAGATCGACTTGATCGCCATTGAGCATCTTTCTGCTTCGGATCTTCAAGAATAAGCCGTTAAAGTAGAATTGAGATGCCATGCCTTCATCGGCTATACTGCATTGGTGGCGTTGAAATGATCTTCACTGCCTTTCGTTGAAGATATTTAGGAATCCTCCTCCATAAAAGTCGATAAATGCCAAAAGTGGTATCACTCGGCGAAAAACTGCCTCCGCCGTAGCCCATTACCCATATGTTATCGTGTTCTTGCGCCCAAATTACGGCTCCCCAACTTGATAAAAATACGATTAATAACAATAATTTCTTTTTCATGGCTATTATAAAAAAAGCGGCACACTGCCGTTCCAGGCAGCATGCCGTCAGGATGTTAGCAATAAATTATTTGATGATTACCAGCCGCTCTGTGGCCAGGTGCTGCCCCGCCGCCCAAACTTCCACCGAGTAGATGCCGCCCGGAATTTGATCGGTTTCCAGCCGCTCTATGATATTAGCCGATGCTATCCCCTTACTGGTCAATAGCCGCCCGGTAAGGCTCGACAACTTAAGCTGCAGCCTCTGCCCGAGGTAGGCTTCCGGCACGGCTACATTCAACGCTCCGGCGCCAGGGTTGGGGTAAAAGCGAAAGGTCTCTGCGGGCGTAGAGGGTTCTATGCCCAAAGGCGCTGGCCGCAACTCGGGTTCTTCGCACAGAGCCAAATCGTCAAAGGTGCGGTATTCGTGCCATTGGTACAGGGCCCGGGCGAGGTATACGGCCTGGCCGCCTTCGAAAGGGCATTGTTCGGCAATGCTTTGTACGGCCTCCAATTGGCTTTCATCCAATGAAAAAATGCCCTGAGCGGCGGTGGACAGGAAGATATCGTTGACCGTTTTCCGGTTGGCTTCCAGCAAACCTTCTTCTGAAACCAGGGCGTTTTCTTCTATCAGCGCATTAGCCCCGAGCAGGTGTTGGGCTTCCAGTTCCTGATAAAGGGCCTGCAACGCCTGCCAGTTCGAGGCCAGCAAGCCGCCTGTTATTTCGATGTAGGCGTTGAGCTGGGCAATGGCATTTTCATCTGTGGCCTCCGCCAGTTCGGCTTTCAGCTTTTCCAACTGGCCCAGGTAGATGACAAGGGCTGCCTGCCTGGCTTGCAGCAAGACGTCGGAATCGTAAAGGGCAGTTATGCCGGCATCCAGCTCATAAAATGCGGCGATGGGCGTGCCGCCAGCCTCTTCGAAGAAATCATCCACAGCACCTTCTTGCCCTAGCAGGGACGGATAGTTTGCCAGCTTGCAGTACAAATGCCGGGCGCCTTCCCAGTTGAGGTAGGGCCCGTAAAGCGGGTTTTCGAAGCCTGCTTCGGCGATGTGAATATCCGTCTCGTCAATAACGGGCGGCTCTTTTTCGCCGGAGGGCGGCGGTTCGCAGCCGCTGTCGCCAGCGCAATTTGTTGCAGAGCCGGGAAAGGGGTTAAACCAATCCGGGTTATTGGGAGAATGGAGGCCGGTCGGCCAGATGATCGTTCCTATTGGAGGTTGAACCAAGAACTCGGAACCGGAAATTTCATCAAAGGTACCCCAATGCACTCCCGGGTACTCGCTATAGCTCCCCCCCCATTGGTTTCCGGCATGAACCTGATCGCCGATGACCGTGCCGGGCTGGCAGCGCAGCCCTGTTGCGTGGACGCCGATGGAAGAATGGCGCAGTCGGGTGTTGTTGCACATGCCCCAGAAGAAAAGGCCATATCGGGTGTTATTGAAGATATTGCAGCAAAGGGTATTGCCCTCTGCCCCGCCGGCAAAGAGGCCTGTGCTGGAATTCTCCAGTTCGATAGTGCCCGTCACGGTATTGCCGTAGAGGTAGTTATCGGAAGCCCCGCCCAACTGTGTGCTGTAGCTGCCGAAGCCCGCCCCGTCCTGTGGCGGCAAGCTCAGGCACAGGATGAAAGCTGTTATTGAAAGCTGAATCCATAGCCGCCGGGCACACTGCCGGATAAACGCCTGCTTTCGCTGAAGCTTTGGCATCAGGGCGATATAGCCGCCTTCGGCTGGCGAAGCCAGCGGATAACTGTGTGTGCGAGAACTTCCCTGCGACATAACTGGCTCGACAAAAGGGTCTCTTCGCCCTGCCCACGGCAGGCGTTCCAGAGAGAGCGGGTTAGCATTTTTCATATCGTTTAGCCGGTTGGTTACAGAAAAGGCAGCCGAAAAGAAGCCGGCGGCCCGAGCGCGCACGTTGGATGGTTAGAACAAGCTGTAGGATATCGATAGAAATGCAGGAGCAAAATAGGCGGAACCGGCGAAACGGAAAAATATTTGATCGGAATTGCCATCGCTTTTTTGCTTCAGCCAGGCAGTCTCCGGGAAGGGGATAGGCGGCACGACCCTTTTACTTCGGCACCTTAACCTCATACACCTTCCCGCTCCGGTTCGGCAGCTTCGAATCCATCAGCCAGGGGTTGTATACTTTGAGCATGCGGTAGGTCGTGCCTTGTTCGCGGGCGAAATCCCCCAGGTTTTCTATGGTGCTGTTGACTTCTACGATCCGAAAATCATCCAGGGGAGGGTAGCGCTCGGAATTGTCGAGGTAGAAACCAAAGTCCTGCGGGCGGCTGAGGATTTCCTTGATGGCCACCAGGCGGAAGACGTAGCGGGAGGTTTCGGAGCCCAGGTTGAGGTCGAAGTAGGTTTCGGCGCGCTGTTCTTCCATTTCGCGGGAGATGCGCGACAGGCCGGCGTTGTAGGCGGCAGCGGTGAGGATCCAGCTGTCCAGCCGGCGGTGGTAATCCTTGAGCAGCTTGCAGGCAGCTTCGGTAGATTTTTCCAGGTGGTAGCGCTCGTCCACCTCGCGGTTGGTTTCCAGGCCGTACTGTTCGGCGGTGCCGTTCATGAACTGCCAGATGCCGCGGGCGCCGGCGGGGGAGACCTCATTGCGCAGGCTGCTCTCGGCCACGGCCAGGTATTTGAAGTCCTCGGGGATGTCGTTTTCCTTCAGGATGCGCTCTATCGTGGGGAAGTATTTGTACGCATTTTTAATGTTGAGGATGGTAGTGGAATGCCAGTAGGTATTGACCAGCAGCTCGCGGTCGAGCCGTTCGGCCACGTCGAAGTTGTCCATCGGCAGCCGTTCGCCGGCGAATTCGAAGGGCTTGCTCAGGTCGACGGCCTTGATGACCTGCGGGATATTGTTGTTTTCCGGTCTGTTGTTTGTTGCCGCTCCTTCGCCCGGCTGGCCGGAATAGGAAGCAAAAATCGCGACGGTCAGGAACGCGGCCAGGGCCAGCGTGTAGTATTGCAGTGCTTTGTTCATGGTTCATGAGTTTTTCAGGAAAGCGGCCGGCGCTTTCGCTGGGTTCGATTGCGGTTGTCCTGTGCTGTGTTGTCCTTTAATTCAGGGTTGGTGCGCTTAAAAAATTCCTCCTGGCGCAACGCTATTGGCTGTTGGAATAATACAACAATATAAGGCTTTTTTTCCGACAAAAAAAAGAGGGCGTATTCGATTTGTGACGTGCGGCCATCTCTATGAGCGTTCGACTGAGCTCACGCCGAAGTCCGGCTAAAATTTTTGATTTGCCCTGCTGCGGCCTGCTGGCCCAACGCTGCCCCGATCCCGGCCTACATCGCACATCAAACATCGCACATCACAAACTTTACCTCCCCTCCCTCGGCTTCTTATAAATCGGCACCGTCGAGCACGGTTCTCCATACATGATGCTTTTGGCCAGCGGCCGCAGGCGTTTGGTCAGTTCCAGGTAAGCATTGGCGGGGATGGGTTTGTTGTCGGTACAGCCCTTTATGATAATGCGCTCGTCCCGGTACTGTTCAACGTCCAGCGCCGCCAACGTTTTGGTATAATAGGCCTGGTAGTATTCTTTCTCCTCGCCCTGGAAAACATCGGCGGCATAGGGCGCGGCATAAGAAGCCACCAGCATGAAGGCCCACATGGGCAGGATGGCGTCGGTAGAACAATATACGAGCAGGATTTTGCCCGCGTACTGCTCCCAGTCGTGAGCGGCCATGGCCTCGCGGAAGTCTTTCTCCTTCAGGAGCAGCTCGCGAAAGAGGTAATCTTTGAGGTCCAGTTTGGCAATCTCCGCTTTCGGAAAGAACTCTTCCAGCTTAAGCGTGATCAGCCCGCTGGCAGCAATTTTGTTGACTAATGGTTTGTCTGTGGTGCTCATAATATTCATTCCTTCATTCATTCATTCCTTCATTCCCCCCCTCCCTCCTCCTCCCCGCTCCCCTCCGGCACATCCTCCTCAATCGGGGCCTGTTCGCCAATCATAAAGTCGGACTCTTTGAACTCTTTGGGTTTGGGCAGGTCGTTCAGGCTTTTCAGGCCGAAGTAATCCATGAATTTGTCGCTGGTGCCGTAGAGCAGGGGGCGGCCGGGCCCTTCGTCCCGCCCCACAATAGCAACAAGTTCTTTTTCCAATAGTTTTTGGATGGAATAATCGCAGCTCACCCCGCGGATGCGCTCCATCTCCGTCTTGGATACCGGCTGCTTGTAAGCTACGATAGACAGCGTCTCCAGCGCCGCCTGGGAGAGCCGCTTGCGGGTCGTCTGCCGCAGGTAAGTGCCCACCGTATTGTGGAAAGCCGGCTTGGTCAGGAACTGGTACCCCCCGGCAATTTCGTTGATGGCAAAGGCATATCCTTCCTGCTCATAGCGTTCCTTCAACTGCCCGATGGCCTCCAGCAGTTCTTCCTCCGTGAAGGTGGTTTCCATCACCTCTTCCAAACAACTCCTGATCTCCTGCAGGGTGACCGGCTGGTCGGTGGAGAAGATCAGGCTCTCGATGTGTTGTGCGAGTCGTTCCATGGGGCAAAGATAAGAGGAAATGGGGAAACTGGGGCTGAGTGGGAGTGCTGTTCGCTGTTCGCTGTTCGCTGTTCGCTGTTCGCAGCGTCCTGCTGTCTGCAATGCACCCATCTCCCCATCTCCCCGTCTCCCATTCTCCCCATCTCCCCATCTCCCCATCTCCCCATCCCCCCATCTCCCATCCCCCCATCTCCCCATCCCCCCCTACCAGCACTCCCCCTCTGCCCGCTGCCGGAACGGCGCTCCCCGCACCAGCCGCTTGTAGGTCAGCTCGTTGGCGACGGCGTTGGCTTCCGGGCTGGCGTCCTGGAAGTAAAAGTCGGCCAGGCCGGCGGGGCCTTTGAGGTCGTAGGCGATGCCGGCCAGGCACTGGATGTGGCGGCTGGAGAGTTCCGGGTGCAGTTGGGCGTGGCGCTCCCGGGCCAGGAGGTTGTATTTTTCGACCTGGCCATCGGAGGGCTGGCCGAGCTGCAAATCCCAGATGGAGGGGCGGTTGGTGACGAAGCGAACCCGGAACTCATCGGCCTCCCGCAGGGGCATGCCGTAGGGCAGGATGATGGGCAGGCCGGAAGGGTGGAGCAGTTCGGCATGCTGGATTTTGCCTTCAGCCACGAAGGAAAAACGGATGAGGGCCCCTTCGTCCGTTGGCACGAGCCGGTCGATGCGGGCAACTGTCTCCCGGCCGAAATTGGCCAGCAGGGTTTCCCGTTTGGCGACCTTCTGTTTGGTGTCATAGCGCAGGAAAAGGGTAGTAGACAGGGCGACGATCACCCCCATGGCCCCAAAGAAAAGCAGGGTTTGCCGCCAGTGTTTTTTTTCCACTTTTTTGCGGTGTCGGTTGCGGGGGGTGTCGGCCTTGCGGTTGATGTCAAACCCGTAGCGGAACTCGTTGTCCCTGCGCTCGATGGTCAGCTCGCAGAGTTCGTCGTCGAGAAATAAAGGATAGGTTTTGGTTTCCAGCACGTTGAAGTCGATGAGCACGACCCGGAGGTTGCAATACACCACCAGGTGGCCGGTTTTGGAGCCGTGGTAAATGCCGACGTTGAATTTTTTGCCGGTGTCGCTGACGTATGTCCAGTTGAATTGCGCCAAAAACAGGGATTGAATGCGTTAGAAAAACGTAAATTATTACTACAAAAGATACGTCAGGAAGTTGGAATTTGTGCCAAGTACCCGAACTTTTAACAAAGTGGTAATCTGGTTGTCAAAGTTTGCAAAGAAGACCGATCCCTTTATATTTGCAGCCGAAGCCTGTAATCCCGGGAAAAGACAAAACAAAAATACGTATATTTAAAAATCAAATAAATACTAACCAATTTAAAACCACATTTTCTCATGATCTATGAATTCAAGGGCTTCAGGCCCGTAATTCACGAAACTGCTTTTATCCATCCGCAGGCCACCGTTACCGGCAATGTCATCATCGGCGCTCACGTATATGTCGGGCCCGGCGCTGCCATCCGCGGCGACTGGGGGGAGATCATCATCGAGGATGGCTGCAACGTGCAGGAAAACTGTACGATCCACATGTTTCCGGGCGTCACGGTGCGCCTGAAGAAAGGGGCTCATATCGGCCACGGGGCCGTCATCCACGGCGCTGTCATCGGCCGGAATTCCCTGGTCGGCATGAACGCGGTAATTATGGACAATGTGGAAGTGGGCGACGAATGCATCATCGGCGCGCTGACTCTCATCAAGGCGGATGAGCGCATCCCGAAACGCAGCATGGTCGTCGGCAACCCGGGCAAGGTCGTCAAAGAGGTAAGCGATGAGATGATAGAATGGAAGACCCGTGGCACCCAGCTCTACCAGCGGCTGCCCAGGGAGTGCCATGAGTCGCTCCTCCCCTGCCACGACCCCCTGCGGGAAGTCCCGGAAAGCCGCCCCAGCCAGGAGGTTCTCTACCAAACCTGGAAGGAGGTCCAGGAAGGAGTGGCCGGATAAGGATTCAACCCGAACCGCATGAACAGGGGCTTTTCTATTGCATGGAAAGGCTCCTGTTTTTATTACGGAAAATATAAAAGGGTTGCAAAATTTGTCTTTTTGACAAAAATCCCCGTGTTTTGATGTGGATTTTAGCCTTTTACCGGGTAAAAAAGAATAATCCCTGAAATCAACCTCTTGATATGAGTGAACAACAACCCAAAGCGCCAGCCCCGCCGCCTTTCAGCT
>JACJXZ010000008.1 GCA_020636375.1 Lewinellaceae bacterium
CTGTCATTTAAATAAATGCTATCTTTTTCTAATCTATCTTCAATCATGTTGCCCAATTCCTCTTCACTTCTCTTTTCTTGTTTTGCTTTGTCGTACTCCAATAAAAAATTTTTATAGCTTTTTTCTAAGTTCTCCCGAATATTTTCTGCCTTTTCGAAAATACTTGCATAAGCCTCCAGCTTCTCCTCACGTTCTTGCAGAATAGCCTTTATTTCTCCCCGCTGTTTCCGAAATTGAAAATACCTTGCAACATCCTCGGAGTAATAGTCGGATCTTTCCGACTTCTTGCTTCGCCTTTCTTTTGCCAGAGGAATCAACTCTTCCAGGCGGTTTGAATATTTTTGGAGCCAATCGCGCCGGCGGCCTAACTGCTCGCCCTTCAAAAAGTCTTTTAATAAAAACAAGCCTTCCGATACCAATGTGCTGTCACCTGGCATTTCACTGAAATAGTCGTCGAATTGCTCATAAGGCAGTTTCCTGATGTGGTAGTCGTATGAGATGTCCCTCCTCAGAGAGGCAGGTATCACTGCTTCGTATCGCTTTAGCCTTGCGCCTGTAATATCATCGTCATCCTCCTTGTCCACGATACTTAAGTAATAACTATAAACAATGGAGTCTAATGTGGGATTCAAAGCCGGGATGTATATTTTATCCCGCCCTATTTCTTTATATGCTGTAGTTATAGAATTATTTTTGATTGTTTTTATCCCATTGCAATAGGGCGAACTGAGGGTTAGCTGCGCATCCTTTTCTACTATACCCTTTATATGTTTTCGGGATTCCGGATTATTGTACTGGTTGTCATATATATCGTTTAAATCATTTAGCTGATCTTTAATTTCTTTATGTTCACTCTTCTCAATTAAATTAACTAGTGAGTCGTAGGCCAGCCTTTCCAATTGAACCAAAAAATCAAAATGATCTATCTCCCTAAAAATTTTCTGGCTTTCTTCAGTCAAATGCTGTATTTTTTCTTTTTTCCCGGTTTCTGTTTTTAATAATTCGCCGCTCATCGTATTCGCTACTCTTTTATCCAGGTCGCCAAGGCGCTCGTCCAGCCTGGAATAGAGATGCAAAAGAATGGAATCTATAGGCGTTTCTTCATAGACTTTGTTGGCTATATCGTAAACCAGTGAAATATTGTAAACGGCGGGGTCATCAGCTATTGCGGCATATTTTTCCCGGGTTGCTTCATGGGTGAACAATGCCGGAAAACTGAACCCTAAGTTGCTCAGATCAGTAATGAAGGCCGGCTGGGCGGTAGCCAGAAAAGAGCGGTATTGATCCACCTGGAAATTGGCGAGGCGTTCCAAAGTGTGGGGGAAGAGTATCCGAAATTCGGGAAAACCAACGGTTATCTCTTTTTCCATTCTGGACAGGAAATTCATGTTCAGTTCCTCCTGAGCGCGTTCCACAATGAAGTCGGAGAGCCCGGCGGCAATAGTGGCCGCATCAAATCCGCCCGCCCTTTTTTGTCGGCTTTCCAGTTGTTGCGTAACCCGCTGCAGGTTTGCCGACGCAGTCGTCGTTTTTAGCCGGGCATTGGCAATAAGTTCCTGGTAGTTGAAATTCTTTGTAAGGTTCAAAGGTTGTTTCAGGTATACGACCTCCCGCCACGGGTAGCTTGCCCTGTAAATATTTTTGAGGTTCCGGGCCAAACTGGAATTGAATCTGTAATCTTGTTCCCCATTGGGGCTTGCCCTCAGATAGGATGCCAGGGATTCTCTCAGGATTTCGTTTTTTTGCCTGTAGCCAGAGAAGGTTTCGCTGATCAGCCTGTGCGGATAGAGGTGCCTTTGGTTGAAAATGTGGTGTGTGGCCAGTATAGATGCGATATTTCGGAAGTCTTTTGTTTTATGCAAAAAAGGAATCTCCAAAAATGGATTATCAAAAAAGATCGAGTCATTATATACCCATACAGATCTTTCTATTGAATCAATATAAGTATATGCAAGATGGGATGTTACTTTGTGCAATTTGTCTTCGTGATCGGTAATCAGGAACAGCGTAAACGTGTCTTCCTCAATTGGGGTTTTATATATAATATTATAATATTCCGTGCCGGTCGTGTCCCGGAGCGGAGGCAATGTCACTACCCCCTTTTGAACAGGCACGGTATCTGGAATCCCCCTTCCGGTTATTTCGATAATGCAGTTGCCGGTATCCGGCGATTCGAAGTTTTTGAGCCGCTTCAGTTCCTCCAGGTTAAGCGACAAGATACTGTCCTTATTCTCCAGCGTATAATGGACAAATCCGTGCAGGTTTATCAGTTGGTTATTTTTTCCTTTTTCAATGCGTACCTCTCCATCTTCATACCATCCTGTTTCTATATCTATATTCGTGCCTTTCACCTGTCGGTTTTCTTTGTCATAACTTATTTTCAAATTATCAATCACCCTGAACGGCGCCTCTTCACCGGCCAGGTATTCTTCTCCCTCCATCACGTAGATGAGGTAAGGAAGCCAGTCTTTGCGACACAACGAATACATAAAACCGTTTTCTAAATACATTTCGTTACCAACAATTGCTGTCTTTACTTTAGGGACTTTTTCGTTAGCCTGTTCTTCTTTACTTGATCTATCATTTTTGGGATCTATTATTTCCTCTCCTTCCAGTTCTTGAATATTAACCTCGTTCCAACCCTCCGGCCGCAGTAAAACCCTGCGCCTGAAGGCCTGGATTTTCCAGTCTTCTTCTATATCTCACATTTCGGTTAAAAAAATATTAGTTCCCGTCAGGGAAACGTTCTTTGGAGAAACGGATGCAAATAACGACGGAACGCTTGGAAGACCTCCCATTCCTATCAGGCTTTTTGAACCAAAGCGGCATGCCCGGTCTGCTAGACGAACACTTTCCGGTACATGGCTCCTGGCAGGGGCCGGGCTACGGCAAGACAGCCATGGGCTTGTTGCTTTACGTACTCAGCGAGGGCAAGCATGACTTATATGGCATAGAATCCTGGGCCTGTGAAAGAGTCGAGGTGCTTAAGTGGTTGCTTGATTGCCCTGATTTTAAGCCGAAGCATTTGAGCGACGACCGACTAGGCATCTTGCTGGAACGCTTCACTACCAGAGCTATGAAAGTTTTCAACTAGCCCATAACCAAGGCTTGCTAAAAGCCTACGAGTTGGAAGGGCAAAGCGTGGCGCGCCTAGACAGTACCAAAGCTCAAAGTTTCTGCGAGTCCAACGAGCTTTTCGGCAAGAGCCATAAGCAGGCCAATAAGCGAGAGGATTTAGTAAGCCTCAAGGCTATGATGGTTAACTTAGACCCCTTACTTGCCAATGAGTACGCTAATTGCGCGCGGCAACCGGGCCGACGACCAACTTTATGTCCCTGCTATAGAAAAGGCATGGACAGAAGGGCTCAGGCGCAAGGGCATGCTCTATGTAGGCGACAGCAAATTGGGCAACCTGCCCAACTGGGCATTCATTGCTCAGAGCGGCAATTATTACCTGTCTCCTTTAGCCCTCAAACAGTTCAGCCTGGTTGAGCTGGACGAAGCCCTCAACTGGATAGAGGACACCCAAGCGCTTCAGGTTCCTTTCTACTCCACCGCTACGAAGAAGGCGAGTTGCCCGAAGGGCAGAGCCAACCCAAGGCATTTTGCGCCGAGTTGCCCAGCCAAACAAAATCGGATTCCGTTACAGGCTTGAGCTGGCAACACCGCCTCCTGGCTGTTTGCAACGTAGAGATGCGGCAAAAGCAGCTTACCAGCCTCGAACAGCGCTGCGAGCAAGCCATCATACAAATACAGGAACGCTTTATCCCCAAGCGGGGCCGCAAGCGCATAACCGCTGTGGAACAAGCCCAGGCTATTGTTGGACAAATACTCCAACAGTACAAAGCCCATGGCCTGGTTGAAGTAAACATTATAGAGCCTCGCATACCAAAGGGCACTTTGAGGTAAGTTGCGCGCTCAATAAAGAGGCTTACCAATTAGCTCAAAAGCGGGCAGGCTGGTGCGTGTATGCCACTAATGCTCCTGAGCAAATGCTAGGCCCTTATGATTTGTTGCGTATCTACCGCCAGCAGTTCGCATTGAGCAGCAGTTTCACAACCTGCTTAATAAGTGTACCGCCCTGCAGCCCATCCTGCTGCACAAGCCCAACCGTATCGATACTTTGGTTAGGTTCCCTACTATCGCCTTACAATTCGTTGCCCTGATACAACATCAAACTCGAGAAAATATGGCTGTACGGCAACAGCCTTACTTAACCAACTTGATACCAGGGAACCCGGGCAGGAAGGTGTATCAACCCAATACCGCTATGTTGCTCAGGGTATTTAGCGCCATAGGCTTGGTTGTCATAACGGCCGATGATGGCTCTGTATCATACCATGTCACAGGGCTGAACAGCCTCCACCAACAGATTGTCAGCTTAGCTGGGCTGAGGCCCGATACCTACTTGCATCCGTCTTGTCAAAGAACTGATCGAATTTTAACCGAAATGTGAGCTATATGTTCCAGTTTGCATAACATTTGCCTTTTGCTGCCGAGGATACTCAGGGTGCGATAAGCGTTATGGATCGTGAGCAGGCTGTCAAACGGCACTTTGACAGTGTCTACGGCATTTTTCTCCTTCTGCTTGATCATTGTCATTGAATCCCCTTCCGTATACACCTGCACCTGTATATCTTTTGCGAACTGGATGTAAATGGTGTCGCTTTTATCGTAGCCTCTCAGGGCATAGTACCCGGGATCATCCAATACAATTTGATTACCGGATATTTCGTCTTCTTCCGGGGAAAAGGAAGCCGAAGAAGTGTTTTGATTGTAAGAACAATAGACGCCCTTCCTTTCTTTCATAAAAACCAGCCTGGGCCCTTCATTGACCTCTTCTTCCGTCCGCTCTTTTCTCAATAGTTCCGCCAGCGTCAGCGCGTCCTGGTAAAGCGTCTGGGCGGAGAGGGAAGCAACGGTTGTCAGCGCCAGGGTGGCAGAGAGTAGTATGGCTTTCATAGTAATAATGGTGTTGTTGTTGTGTAGTTCTGCTTTGTTGCTTTCGGACAGCCGCACCTGCTTGCCAGGAATGACCTATAACCTGGCAGGAACTTTGTTCCTGGCTGCGGCGATATAATTTAGCGTTCGACTGAGCTCACGCCGAAGTCCTGAAGCGCCAGCTCCAGGCATAGGGAAACCAAGGCCCCAAGCTGCGCAGCAGGGGCAGTTCGGCATCAAACGGCGCTTTGCGGCTGCTCCCGAAATTCTTCGGAACAGGTTGCTCTGCTTATCCTGTGGACAGGATTTGCCGGCGCACCAGAATCAGAATAAAGTATTTAATTATACGGGCTTTGGCTTGGGCCTGACCTTAAAAACATTGTTAATTCCCGGATGATGAGGGGGCAACCAGGCTCTTAATCACATAGGCCACATAGCGTTTTCACAGTAGGCCACACAGGCGGCGGCTACTGTGGCCCGTCTCTGCAGCGTTCGACTGAGCTCACGCCGAAGTCTCACGCCGAAGTCCGGGCAAGCTTTGTGGCAGGAACCTCCTGCCACAGTTAGTTGTCTTTTTTGACAATGTACCTTAATTTATGCTATTACGGATTTCTTTTTGTTTTGTTTCCTTTGTGGTCGCGCCAAATGAAAAAATGTGCTGAAATTTTAGTTAAAATTGCATGGCATTTACAGTAAAAAACCAGGCTGTTTGGGCGGCAAAAACAGTTACGCAATTCGTTATGATCAGAAATTTTCTTATCTTAGTAATCCTTAAAAAATAACTTCACGATCCGTCGTTGTAGTGAAGTGAATCAGCCACGTAGGATTGTCGCGGGGTTAGGCTGATAAACGAGCTACAACGACGGATCTCAAACAGTGAAGTTATTTTTTAATCACGGTGGTGTATTAAATCCGTTGAACTTTCGGTGCAAATGGAGAGCGGACCTCCAGGTCCGCTGAATGGATCAACGGATTTAATACACCACCCTTAATCACTACTTAAAAGCCTGAAACCAGGGGGGCTTATCTTTCCTCTGCGCTCTTTCCCAATCAGGTATCAACAGAACTCTCCCTCTGTTCCGCCAGGCAAAACTTGTCAAGTTTCGTTGTTGCCCCTTTTGGGGAAACTTGACAAGTTTACAAACAATATCATCAAACTATAAAACAGAATAGCTATGATTACCAGAATTGCGCTCCCGGCCGTTCTTTTATGGCTTCTTTCGGCTTTACCCCTGCACGCCGCCACTTTCCTGGGAGGAGAAATCCAATTCCAGCAGGTTGGCGAAAGGGAGCTGGAAGCTTCCGTCGTTTTTTACTACGACAATCCGGATTCCGGGCCTGCGGGCAGAGACAGTGTGCTGCTCTGCTGGGGCGACGGCAACTGCGAGGCATTGGGCGTCTCCAACGGGCCGGACGGAGAGCTCATTGCGCCAGGCGTCCGGAAAAACATATATGCTGGCGTACATGTATATGATGCTTTGGGAACCTATACGCTTAACGTGCGTGTCCCAAACCGCCCCGGCGGCATCCTCAACCTGGGTTTCCCAAATTCCGACCAGGTTTGGTTTTATACCGAGTCGGTGGCGGTACTGTCGGCCAGCAACCCTGGGGACAACCACTCGCCCGTCTTGCTGGAAGCCCCGGTTGGCATTGCCGTCGAAGGCCAGCCCTTCATCCAAATCCCCAATGCCTTTGATATCGACGGCGACAGCCTGGCTTACGAACTGGTGACGCCGCTTTTGGAAAGGGGCGTGCCCGCGCCGGGTTATATCTGGCCTCAATTTATTCCTTCCGGCCCAACCTCCAATGACCTCCTGTTCGACCAGGAAACTGGCGTGCTGCTTTGGGAGAGCCCGCAGCAGTCCGGCTTGTACGTCGTCGCCATTAAGATAAAATCCTACCGCACCGGAGTGCTGCGAGACCAGGTCACCCGGGATATTCTGATCGTCGTGGAGGACGGAGACAACCTGGGCGCCGGCCTGAGCCTCAGCGAAGAAGCGCCGGGCATCATCGACGTGGCAGTGGGCGATACCGTACTGGTGGAGGCTATAGCCGAAGACCCGGAAACGGGCCAACAGATCGGCCTCACGGCTTCCTGCGGGTTGCTGGAGCCGTACTACAGTTCTCCGGCCTCCTTTTCGGCAATGGCCAGCGGCAATGAGGCCTTCGGCAGCTTCCGCTGGGTGGTGCGGGAAGAACACCGCCGGCAACAGCCTTACTCCCTCGTTTTCCGGGCGCAGGACGACTTCCTGCTGCGCGGCCTGTCGGCTATGAAGCTCCTGCGGTACCGGGTGGCCAGCACAGTGGCTGTCGAGGAGGCCGGGAAGCAGGAAGGTAAGCGGCTGGAAGTTTTTCCTAACCCTGCTTCTGGCACGGCACAGGTAAGGTTAAATAATGTGCCGCTTCCCGCTGTTTACCAACTGTACCACGCCAACGGCCAACTTGCCGCCTCCGGAGTATTCCGCCAGGAGCGGGAAGAACTGGGCCTTTCCGCCCTCCCGCCGGGAATGTACGTTTTAAAGGTTGGGGATGCGCCGGAACAACAGGCAGTGAAGATTTTCTGCCGATGACATTTTTATGTGTCAAGCTGGTCTTTCAGCGGAGTATAGCAGCAGGCTCATACAAAAGAGGGTAGTGTATTAAATCCGTTGATCCATTCAGCGGACCTGTAGGTCCGCTCTCCATTTGCACCGAAAGTTCAACGGATTTAATACACCACCCAAAAGAGAAAAGGAAAGCGGGGGTTCTTAACTACGCACCAGATAAATCTGGCGCGTCCGGGATAGGGCGACTGTCCATTTCCGAACACCCGCCTGTCCGCCTCCGCACAACCCAGGCGGTTTTCTCCGGCTGGCGTTAGGGTTAAGTAGCTGGTTTCGAACAAATTGCAATTTTGGCACAAGCCTTGCCCCATTTTAAACGAAAAGGAGGCTGGGATCACATCTGGCCCTGAAATCGCGAGCCGGCCTTCGGCTCCTCGAAGCCGCTGCAACCGGCGCCTGCTCCCCGGGCTTCCTCCAGGTGAGCAGGCGCCGGTTGCAGCAAAACAATAAAACATGATTCGACTCCGCGACATTGAACGGTACTACCGCAACGGCCTGCGCAAGGCCTGGGTCCTCAACCAGATCAACCTCGACATCCGGGAGGGCGAGTTCGTCACCATCATGGGGCCTAGCGGCGCCGGCAAGTCCACCCTGCTCAACATCATCGGCATGCTGGAAGAACCCTCCGGCGGCGAGTATTACTTCTACGACGAGGCCGTCCACAAATTCAACGAGCGCCGGCGCAGCGACCTGCACAAGGCCTACATGGGCTTCGTCTTCCAGGCTTACCACCTCATCGATGACCTGACCGTCTACGAGAATATCGAAACGCCCCTGCTGTACCGCAACGTCAAAAGCAAGGAGCGCAAGAGCATGATGGCCGAAATCCTGGACCGCTTCCAGATCGTGGCCAAAAAGGGCCTGTTCCCCGAGCAGCTCTCCGGCGGCCAGCAGCAGCTCGTCGGCGTCGCCCGCGCCGTGATCAGCAAGCCGCGCCTGCTGCTGGCCGACGAGCCGACCGGCAACCTGCACACCAAGCAGGGCGACCAGATCATGGAACTCTTCCAGGAACTCAACGAGGAAGGCGTGACCATCATACAGGTGACGCACTCGGAGCGCAACGCCTCCTTCGGCTCCCGCATCATTGAGCTGGTAGACGGCAACGTGCGCAGCGATGAACAGATTCGCCAGCCCTCCGGGCAGGCCGACGCCCCGAAGGGGGTGCCGAATGGGAAGTAGCCAAGTCGGAAGGCGGAAGTGGGAAATCGGAAGTCGGAAGTCGGAAAACCCTGAAGCTTCCGATTTCCCACTTCGCACTTCCGCCTTCCGACTCCCCACTTGCCCCGTCTCTTGTAAGCATTCACCACCACCCGATTGATACGCCTAGTGCGCCGGGAACGAAGTTGTTGATCAATAATTTGAGGCTGTTTTTCGGCCAGGCAAGGCGCGACGACCGCCCATAGCCGAAGCTACGGAAGGGAGGAGCAACGTAGCCTGGGCGAAAAAGAGCCCAAAGAATTGTTTAAGAATTTCGTTCCCGGCGCACTAGTATCACGTCATGAAAACCTTGATCTCCCCCCGTCCGGGCACCTGGCCAACCAGGCGCTCCGACGGGAGGGGGATTTTTCCCTGACCGCCCGGCCTTCGATCAAAAGTTAAAGAATGTGCATTTGTGCCTGGCACTGCGCCAAGGTAAACACCTATACACAAAAATAAAGCAATGATCCGACACTACCTTCTCATCACCCTCCGCAACCTGCGCCGCGACCTCGGCTACAGCGTCATCAACGTGCTGGGGCTGGGCACAGGCATAGCCGTCAGCCTGCTGCTTTTTTTCTGGGTGCGGCACGAGCTGAGCTACGACCGTTTCCACGCCGATGCGGATCGCATTTACCAGGCTGTTTTCAACTTCCCGGCAGAGGATGGGCAACTGAGCACCTGGGCGACTACGCCGGTGCTCTTCGCGGAGAAGGTCAATGAAGAAATACCGGAGGCGGAAGCGGCCCTGTCTGTTACCTTTCCGCGGCAATTGTCTTTTCAGAAGGGCCAAACACCGTACCAGGAAGAAGGGCTTTACGTTGAGCCTTCGTTCCCGGGCGTTTTTAATTTCCCATTGCTGGAAGGGCGCAGGGAAGCGCTGTTCGGCCAGCCCAATGCCATCGTGCTTTCGGAAACCCTGGCGGAGAAGTACTTCGGTGCCGGCTGGCGGGGGCAGGCCGTCGGAAAAACCCTGGAAGCTGCCGGAGAAGAAACGTACACCGTGAGCGGCGTGGTGGCCGATCCGCCTGCCAATTCCACCCTGCAGTTCGGGTTTCTCCTTTCCATCGACGACTTCCTCCGTACGCATCCGTGGGAAAAGCACTGGGGCAATTTCAGTTCCCGCCTCTACGTCAAGGTAAAACCCGGAACGGATATCCCGGCGCTGGAGGACAAGCTGATCGCCCTGTTCCGGAAGCATAAGGGCAATACGGAGGAGGGCACTACCATCAGCCTGCTGGCCTTCCCCCAGCGCCATCTGTACGGTAAGCTGGAAAACGGCCGCCCGGTAGGAGGGCGCATCACCTACGTGCGCCTGTTTATCGGGGCGGCGGCTTTTCTCCTGCTGATCGCCTGCATCAACTTCATGAACCTGGCCACGGCGCGGGCCACCCGCCGGTCGAGGGAGATCGGCGTGCGCAAGGTAGTGGGCGCCAGCCGGGGACAACTGGCCGGCCAGTTCATGAGCGAGGCCATAGCCATTGCCCTGATCGCCACCGGCCTGGGCCTGGCCCTGGTGGAACTGCTGAAGGCACCGTTCCGGCAGATCACCGGCACGGAGCTTTCCATCCAGTATCTGGCGCCAGGCACGCTATCGTTAATCCTCGGCACCGGACTGGTGGCGGGGCTGTTGTCCGGCAGTTACCCCGCATTCTTACTGTCATCCTTCCGGGCCGTCAACATTTTCCGGGGCAAAGAAGCGGGGCAGTTCAGCGGGGCTTCCCTGCGGAAGGGCCTGGTGGTGGTGCAGTTCCTGCTGTCCGCCTGCCTGATCGTCTGCGCCCTGGGCGTCCAGCGGCAGGTGAGCTTTATTATGAACAAAAACCTGGGGCTGGACCGGGAGAATGTGGTGCGCATCCCGATGAACGGCGCCCTTTACGATAAATACCCCAACCTGAAAGACGAAATTTCGGCCATTCCGGGCGTGAAGCAGTATTCGGCCTCCAACCAGACGCCGCTTATGATCAACAGCGAGACCCGCGATCCGGTGTGGGCCGGCAAGCCGGCGGACAGCCAGACCGGCTTCCGGGTGATGGAGGTCACGCCTGGCTTTATTGAGACCATGGGCATCAACATCCTGGCCGGCAGGGATTTTTCTCCGGACAGGCCGGCGGATACTCTCTCGCTGATCGTCAATGAAACCGCAGCCCGGGCCATGGGCATGGAGCAGCCCCTGGGAGAAAAAGTGGAATTCTGGGGGGTAACCGGCCAGATCATCGGCCTGACTAAGGATTTTCATCTCAATTCTCTGCACGAGCCTATTGCTCCGCTGATCCTCTACCTCAGCCGCAGCGGCAGCTCCGAAAATCTCTACATCCGCACCGAAGCCGGCCGTGCCCGGGAGGCCATCGCCGGGATGGAAGCCCTGTACCGCCGTATCGTGCCCGACTACCCCTTCGAGTATTCCTTCCTGGATGAAGAATACAGCCGCATGTACAAAAGCGAAACCGCCATCGGCAAGCTGGCCTTTTACTTCGCCGCCACCGCCATCCTGCTGTCCTGCATCGGCCTGTTCGGCCTGTCGGCCTTCACGGCGGCGCGGCGCACCCGGGAGATCGGCATCCGCAAGGTGGTGGGCGCCAGCGTGGCCAGCATTGTTGGCCTGTTGTTCAAAGACTTCCTGAAACTCATTCTCATCGGCTTCGCCATTTCGGTGCCGGTGGCCTGGTACCTGCTTTCTGCCTGGCTGGAGGGCTTCGCCTACCAGGCCGGCATCGGCATCCACCTCTTCCTGGCCACAGCGGGCCTGATGGTGCTGGTGGCCTGGCTGGCGGTCAGCTACCACTCGATCCGGGCGGCGCGGGCGAACCCGGTGGAGGTGTTGGGGAGGGAGTGAAGGAAGGAATGAGTGAAGGAAGGAATGAGTGAATGAGTGAAGGAAGGAATGAGTGAATGAGTGAATGAGTGAATGAGTGAATGGGGAAACGGAAGCATGAAGACGGTTTTCGACAAATACTATCAAACGGAAAATTTATTCGGAGAGCCTTATCCGGAGTTGATCGCCTTTTTCGCCGGCTATCCGGAAAGGGGTAAATTAATGGACCTGGGCTGCGGGCAGGGACGGGATGCCATCCCTCTGGCCAGGTTGGGGTATGAGGTGACGGGTGTTGACCATTCCAAGGTCGGGATAGAGCAGATGGAGCAGGCCGCTGAACTGGAGGGACTATAGGTACCTGGACTGAAATAGTGAAATATGTGGAAATAAATAGAAATACCTGGAAATACTCACCAAACTTGGGCTTACAATGTATTTCCTTATTTCCATGTATATCAAAGTATTTCTGTCCAGACACTTAAAGTTTAACAGAGCATTCTTTTACACATTTACACAATGCTTCAAAAAATCACCCATGTTTAAAAACTACCTCAAAATCGCCCTCCGAAACCTCTTTCGGGAAAAACGCTATTCCACCATCAACATCCTGGGGCTGGGCATCGGGGTGGCGGTGGCCCTGCTGCTTGGGCTTTACGCCCGGGAGGAGTGGTCTTTCGACCGCTTTCACAGCAAGCAGGACCGGATACACCGGGTGTGGGTCAAGGAACATTACCAGGGGGAGGTGTTCTTTAACACCGTGACGCCGGTAGTGCTGGCGGGCGTGCTGGAAGACAACTTCCCGGAGGTGGAAGCCACCCTGCAGTACATCCAGATAAACAACCTGGTGAAAAAGGGCAGCGAAGTGAGCCAGGAGCCTGTACACGTCATCACGCCATCTGTGTTTGAAATTTTTGATTTCGAACTGCTGGAAGGCGACCCCGCCGGGGCGCTGGACGGCCTGCGCAAGGTGGTGCTCACGCCCGCTGCCGCCCGCAAGTACTTCGGGGACGGCCCCGCCCTGGGGCAGGCGCTGTCCATACAGCTCAACGGCCAGTGGGAGGAGTTCACCGTTTCGGGCATCATCCGGGAAGCGCCGGCCAATTCGAGTTTGCAGTACAACATGCTCATCCCTTACGAGAACATGAAAACCCTGTTCTCGGAGCGGGCGCTGACGAGCTGGACCTTCGTGTACCCGGAAACCTACGTGCTGCTCAAAGAAGGCGTGGATGCGCAGGCCCTGCAGGAAAAGATGGCCCCGGTGATCGATGGCCAGGTTGTCAGGATATATAAAGCCGGAGAGTACGTAGTGGGTTTGCAGCCCCTGCCGGACATCCACCTGAACAACGATTTCCCCCAGGGCATAGCGGCGGTGAGCGACCACCGGTATCCCATGATCCTCAGCGGCATCGCTTTGCTCGTCCTGTTGCTGGGGGTGGTCAATTTCGTCATCCTGGCCATCGGGCGGTCGGTTTCCCGGGCGAAGGAAGTGGGCGTCCGCCGGGTGGCGGGGGCGATGCGGGGGCAGCTGATGCAGCAGTTCTGGAGCGAGTCGGTAGTGGTGACGCTGCTGGCGGTTGTGCTGGGCGTGTTGCTGGCGCAGCTGTGCCTGCCGGCGTTTAACCGCATTGCCGGCAAGGCGTTGTCCATCCCCTATACCTTCTCCAGCCTGGCCCTCTTTTTGAGCGGGGGGCTGGCATTGGGCCTGCTGGCCGGCGCTTACCCCGCCCTGGTCGTCTCCGGTTTCTCGCCCCTGCGGGCCATCAAGGGCAAGATCACCAAAATCGGTCGGGGCCGGCAGATGCTGCTGCGCGGGCTGGTGAGCTTCCAGTTCGTGCTTTCCCTTTGCCTCATTATCTGCACGATGGTGATGGCCTTCCAGCTGAGGTTTTTACAGCAAAAGAACCTGGGCTTCGACAAGGAGCAGGTGGTCATCCTGCCCTATCAGGCGACGCCGACGGCGGATCACGGCACGGCCGCCATCTATGCCGACGGGAGGGAAGCGGAAAGCCGCCTGCGGCAGGAACTCAACGGGGAGCGCGGGGTGCTGGCCGTAGCCGCTTCGGCCCATGCCCTGGGTTTTCCGGGCTGGACGACGCTGGGCTATACCGACCCCTCCACTCAGCAGTATCGCAATTTCAGCTACAATACCGTCGGTGAAAATTACCTGGAAACAATGGGTATCGGCCTGGCTGCCGGGCGCAGTTTCTCGCCGGACATCCCCGGCGACCGGGAGAAGGCGGTGGTGGTCAATGAGGCCATGGCCGATGCTTTTGGCTGGCGGGGCCTGGTGGGGCAGCAGCTACCTCCTCCCTTCGAAGCGTTCCAGTTGATCGGCATTGCGGAGGACTTCAATTTCCGGTCGCTGCATGCCGGCATTGGTCCGCTGCTGATGAGCATGAGCCCCCGGAGCGTTTATGAAGTAGTAAGCGATGCCAGTTACGAAGACCTGCCCATCCCCAAAATAGCCATCCGCCTGGCGGGAGGCAATGTGCCGGCCACCCTGGAATCCGTCCGGCGGGCCTGGGCAAAAGTTGCCCCGGAGCAGCCCTTTGATTTTGCTTTCGTCAACGATGCCCTCGACGCTCAGTACCGTTCCGAGCAACATCTGAGCAGCCTCCTGTCGTGGGCCACCGGCCTGGCTATCCTGATCGCCTGCCTGGGCCTGTTCGGCATCGCGACCCTCACCACTGCGCGTCGCACCAAGGAGATCGGGGTGCGCAAGGTGCTGGGCGCCAGCGTGGGCCAGCTCGTTCTTACGTTGAATAAGCCGGTCACCTATATGGTCCTGCTGGCCAGCGTGATCGCCGCCCCTGTGGCCTACCTGCTGATGCGGCGGTGGCTGCAGGGCTTCGCTTTCCACGTGGCGATCAACCCCGCCTGGATTCTGCTGGCGGCGGCCCTGGCGCTGGCGCTGGCGTGGCTGTCGGTGAGCTGGCAGTCAGTAAAGGTCGCGCGGGGGAACCCGGTGGAGGCGCTGAGGTATGAGTGAGTAAATCTGCATATGTGCATTTGTGTATACGTGCATACGTTGTCCGATGTGCAACAGGGCCTTAAACGACTTTTTGGTTACCCGTCTAAGGTTGGACACTCCATGCCTCCTGCAAACGCTCGGCCTCGACTCCGCTCGGCTTTCCCCTTTCTGCTGTCCAACCTTAGACGGGTCGCCGACTTTTTGGTTACCCGTTACCCATTTAAGGTTGGACACCCAACTGAGCCTGCGTACACCGCACACCACTCAAGGCTGCCGTGGCCTCGTAATTCGTACATGGCCCCGGCACCCTTTGTCCAACGTTAGGCAGATAGCTGACTTTTTCATAGTTTTTGCTTCATTTTACCTGGCTACTACAAACCTGCCTGCACAGACTTCTTTTCCCGCTGTTATTCTAACCAGATACAACCCATTGGGCAAGCTGGAAACATCAAAACCGGCACCAGCATGGAGTACTATAGCGGCCTCTTCCAACACCCGGCCGTTGACATCCAGGATCGTTAATTCGCCTTCCTGCCCGGTGGCGCTATCCCATTCCATGTTAATCTGTTGCTGGGTCGGGTTGGGAAAAAACCGCAGCGGTTTAACCGGAACATGTCTGGCGCCAGTAGAGATATCGAGGCCTATTTTCTGTACCGTAAACGAAGGGGTTGTGCTGGAAAAGTCCCTGATCAATATGATGAATGACGCATCGTCGTACACCAGTAAATCGTCAATATTGGCGTCAGGCCGGATAAAAGAACCGATTTCGTTGCCGACAGTATCATACTTTACGACATTAATGGAAAAAACCTGATTTTCGTAGAAATAACACCCCACCAAAGTATTGCCGTATACGTCAACATCCATATGCCGGCCGGCGCTGGACCGGCTGTTGGCTGTTTTCCATAACAAATTGCCTTCACCGTCCAGTTTTAAAGTGAACATCCTATCCTCCGCCCCTGTCAGGAATACATTGTTGCCTGCATCAACCTCAAAATCAAATAGGATGCTGTTAATGTTATCCATGGAAGCATCGTATTGATATTCCCAAATCCTGTTGTTGAAAACATCATAATTGAAAATGAACCTGTCGTCCAGATAATAGAGGTTGCCTGTTTTAGTTTCTCCCAAAACATTGACGTACCAATGTTCTGCTTCTTTGGTATTTTCTGACAACAGGTTTCCATTAAGGTCATAAACCTGAGTGCAGACGGTACGTTCCTCTGTAAAAATATTGCGCTTTTTGCTTCTCAGTCGAATAGAGTCTCCTAAAAAATTCAATGCGGTTGCGGTTACCCTGATACTATCGTTGGGGTCAGATATATCCCAAACGATATTCCCGAGCGTGTCGTATTTTATCAAATGATTGGTAGGCAGGAAATTCGTGGCATCTTCCACCCCCGCTGCTACATAACAATTGCCCGCATTGTCGGCGGCCAGCGCATTGGCTTCAGCGCCGGTAGACCACTGAGGCACAGGAATGACATGATGCCATAGTAACTGGCCATCTGCGCTGTATTTCAGGGCCACAGGAGATATCTCGGCGAAGATTGACCCTCCGTCGTAGGATTCGTAGACAAATGTAATTCCAAAGACAAAAATGCTTCCTTCTGCATCAATCGTTATGTGATTTCCATAATCGGTCAGGTGAGCATCCCCGTCGAAGGACACCTCCCAGAGCAATTCGCCGGACGGCGATAATTTTACCAGCCAGATGTCCGATCCACTGCTTGTTCTTTTAAGGTTCAATACCAGTATGTTGCCATTTGAATCTATGCCCATTCTCGGAGGCCTTAAAGTTCCGATAGCCCCCGGAACTTCTGTACTCCAGATAATGCCGGGTTGTGAAAATGCGGAGGGCGCGGCAACAGTCAGAAAGAGGAAAGAGTAAAGCAGCTTCATTGGCGGTGTTTTTTCTTCGTTAAGCGCGAAAAAGGTTTTGCAAAACCCTCATAAGTTAACTCTTTTTCATTACAAATGCCTGCCTGGCAAACTTCCCGAGATAGAACCTTGTCAATCCTGCCCTCCCGTCATCCTGTCTTTATATGCCACAATACCCCAAAGTCAAATGGCGTCCAAACCGCCGCGGGCAGCCAGGCCTGCTTCAGGGCGTCGTTGGCCCAGGTGTTGCTGGTGCGCAGGCAGGAGTAGTTGCCCCGGGCTTCGAAAAACAGGTCGCTGTCGCTGTAGCCGTGCGCTTCTACCGGCAGCAGGTTGCCTTTTTCATCCTTTTGGAAAGACCGGTCGATGAAGCTGCTCAGAGCGTCGGCCTGCACGGGGCAGATCGTCAGCTGGCGCCAGGAGGACTGCGCCTCCGGGTAGCTGATCACGTGCATGGCGGCAGGAGTGCTCAGAAAGGCCGCCCGGAAGGCGGTGCCGGGCGACAAATTTTTCCAGGAAGGTGTATAACGGTAAAACTCCCGGTCGCCCCAGCCGAAGGCGAGGAAGCGGGCGCCGCCGGGAACCGCCAGCCGGCCGCGCAGGGATGGCTCTATTTCTTCCGTCGGCAGGACGATGAAGAGGTGGGCGCCGTTGGTGGCCAGGTAAGCAGCCTGTTTTTCTTCACATTCCACCGGCGCCGGCCGGACGGTAAAAAAGGAGAGCAGCAAGGCCGTGAACAAATAGCCGAGCAGCAGGCCGGCAAGCAGGTACAGCAGGCGGCGCATCGTTTTGAGGAGGTATTTCATTCCGGCAATTTACCGAATTTCGGCTATTCGGAAAAAAACACTTTTCAGGGGAATATATGGTCTTGTTTTAAAACGCACCACCCTTCTAATTCATCAGGGCGAGCCTGAAGGTGGCACGTCCGGTTAGTCCTGCTTCTGCATCATTTCTTCGAAGCCCTTCACCTCGTAGCCTTCCGGCCGTTCAAACTCCCTGGCCGGCACCCTGGCCTGGTCAATGTTTACGGCAGACAGCAGGAGCGTCATGCCGCTCTGCGGAATCTCGACTTCCACCTCCATCGGGAAGCCGGGAATGTCGGTTGTGGAGATGAAGCCACCCATCTGGCCGGCGCCGGGCGTTTTGATTTCAGGCGCCCGGAGCTGGCCGGTGATCCACATGTACTGCACCGTCTCCGCGCCGTCCTGCGAGAGGGTGAGCTTATAACGCCGGCAGGCGTACCCCAGGATGTCCTTCTGCTCGTCCAGTTTTTCCAGTTTCGGTTCTTCCTGGCCGGCGATCTTTTCTTCGATGTCTTCTGCTTTGATCAAATAAATGGCCTGCTCATCGTCTTTGACCACAAAGTTCTCCCCGCTTTCGCCATTGACGACGATCCTGCCCATCATATCGCCCATCATGCCGCCTTCCATATAGGTCAGCATGCTTTTCTCGCTGTATTTTACGACCATCTTCTCCGGCATGAAGGCGGCCATCATTTCGGCGCCTTCGCCTTTCATTTCGTATTTGTACTCCACTGTGCCCTGGAAGGTTTCCTGGGCGGAGAGCGCTGCGGCGCCGAGCAGGGCCGGCAACAGGAAAAGAAGTGTTTTTTTGTAACTATTTTGCTGGGCTAAAAGGTTTTTGCCACAAAGCTTGCCCGGCTCGCAGAGACGGGACACAAAGGCACAAAGTTTACCCGGCTGGCTAGACGGGATTGCACGAAGCCCTGGTGTAATCTTAGAGTTTTCGCGTCTTTGTGGCAATAAAACCGGGTTAGGTAGCAGGCCACCTAAATAGTTGCTTTTTTCTGTGTTAAATGTCATATAAAAATTTAATTTAAAGCCAATTACAGTAAAAAACCTTTCCAAAATTACGTTTTTCCAGGCTGAAAAGCTACCGCCTGGACATCCTATTTAGTTCCTGGAAGCTTCTCACAAGTCTTTCCGGTTGAATATCCGCACCGCAACAGCAAGTGGCGCCGCCCCCCACGCCAGCAAGGCCAGCCAGGCAACGACCCACCCCCAGGCGCCGGCCAGGAATTCGCGGAACACCGCGCCGGAGTGGCCCATGAGCGCCGCTGCATCCATACGGGTGATGATCATCATCCGGGCGATGTCGATCGGGTTGAGCATGGTCAGCACGAGGACGGCCCGTTCCAGCGGGTATTCGCTGAAATTGTACAGGACGAGCAGCAGCAGCGCGTCGAACACCAGGGCAAAAAAGAACCAGAGGATGAGGGCAAAACCGATGCCCTGCGCCTTGTCGCGAAAGGTGACGGCGCCCAGGAAGGCCAGGGCCACGAAAACGACGGTGGCCATTACGCCGCCCAGCACCAGCAGTATCCCCTTAGTGCCGGCTCCGTGCCACAATACGGGCAGGCCCACCCCGACGAGGAAGGCCAGCACCAGGGCCAGGGCTATGCCGGCAAACTCGACCAGCAGCACCCGGCTGCGGGCCACCGGCTGCGCCAGCACCAGCTCCATGAATTCGGCGGAGTTGTAATAATGAATAGTGGAAAAAACGATACTGGCCAACGGCACAAAGACCAGGACGATATTCATCAGGCTCAGCAATGCCTTTTCCGGCCGGGGCTCCAGGCTGAACAACCCCAGGGAAAAGAGGAGCAGCACGGCCGTATAGGCCAGCACGGTCCGGTTGCGGAGAATATCGCCTGCCACAAAGCTGATGATCTTTTTCATGGTTTTTCCCTTTGCATGATCCGGGCAATAACCCTGGAGAGCCGGTCCTCCCGGGTTTCTTCTTTGAGGCTCGCCAGGGATTTGAAGAATTGCATCCTCCCTTCCTGGAGGAACAGCACGTCGGTGGCCACGTCATCCAGGTCGCTCAGGATGTGGGAAGTGATGATGATCAGTTTTCCCCGTTCGCACTGCCGGCGGATCTTCTCTTTGAGCAGTTCGTTGGCCACCGGGTCGAGGCCGGCCGTCGGCTCGTCCAGGATCAGGATGGGCGGGTCGAAGAGGAAAGCGAGGGTGGCGCTGACCTTCTGCCGGGTGCCTCCGGAGAGGGTATGCATTCGCTGCGACATCACTTCTTCCAGGCCGAAGGCGCCGATAAGCCCGGCATCGGTGTGGCGGGCGGCCTCTCTGCCCCTGATCTGGCGGATGAGTTCCAGCACCTGCCTCACCTTCATCTGGTCGGGATAACGGCCCACCTGCGGCATGTAGCCGATGTGTTCCCGGTAGCCCCAGTTGCCGGCAGCCGGAATGCCATTGACCCACACCTCTCCGGCGCTGGGTTTTACCAGGCCGAGGATGCACTTAAGCAGGGTGGTCTTTCCCGAGCCGTTGGGCCCGATGAGGGCTATGCACTGTCCTGCCGACAGTTGGAGCGTAATCTCGCTCAGGGCAGTGTTTCTGCCAAAAGACTTGGCCAGGCTTTCAATCCGTATCATGGCGGGCGGGTTTCATGAGCGGTTTTTCGTCGACCAGTTGTTCCGGGATGAGGCTGGGAAAGATGCGTTCGGCGTAGTCGAGGGCCTCCATGAAGAAGCTGTGGAGCAGGATGCTGGCCGCCGGCACCTTACCGATGATAAGGGCGTGCAGGCTGGCCGGCCGGTAGGGAACGTCGCCGATGCCGTCGCGGTCGAGGTCGGCGCCCCGGTAATTGCCCCAGTAGTTGTTCGAATACGTGTTGAGGTTGTGGCGGCTGTTGGTCGTCAGTTCGAAAGTGTTGGCGATGAAATTGTTGTATTCAAAACGGTTGTCCAGGCAGTTGCCTTTGACATCCAGCGCCCAGCCGTTCTCCACAAACTCGTTGTGGTGGATGTGGAGGCGGTTGGCGCCTTCGGCGTAAATGCCTCTGGTGTTTTCGCGGAAAGTATTGTAGGCCATTTCTCCGTCGCTGATCTCCTTGAGCAGGATGCCGTAGGAGGCGCCGCCCCAGTTGTGGTCGAAGGTGTTGCCCAGCATGCGGATCTGGCGGGAAAACATGACGGCTACCCCCGCGCCGTTATCGCGAAAGGTGTTGTCCTCGTACACATCCCGGTTGGAAAACATGAAATGCAGGCCGTAGCGCAGGTTGCCTTCGCTGGTATTGCCCCGGATTTCGCTGTCGTCGACAAATTCGAAATAAATGCCGTCCCGGTGGCCGCTCACGTAGTTGCCTTCCACCAGGATGCGTTCGCCCTTCCAGATGTGGATGGCATTGCCGGAGGAGGCTTCTTCCTTCGCCCTGCCGACAATGCGGTTGCCGCGCACGGTGCATCCTTCCGACTGCTGCAGATAAATCCCGAAAAAGGTGTTCTCCAGCACATTGTCTGCCACGAGGCAGCCCTCGCAGCGCACCAGGCGGATGGCTGCCGGGTCTTCGGTATAACTGACGCCCACGTTGCGGAAGGCCAGCCCCCGCACCTCGCTGCCCGGCGCAAAAACGGACAGGATTTCGCCCTGGCCCTGGCCGTCGATCACCGCCTCGCCTTCCCCGATCAGGCAGAGCCGCTTTTTGACGGTTATGCCGCGTTCTTTGTACACGCCTTCCCGAATGATGATGGTGTCGCCCGCTGCCGCTGTTTCCACTGCTTTTTGTATGCCGGAAAGCGGGCAGGCAGTGCAGACGGTGTGTCTTGTGGCAAGAACGCAGGCGGGCAGGAAGAGGATCAGCCAGGCGACAGCCAGGATTTTGCCCGGGCGGCGCGGCGGCGGGATAGCGTTGTCCTTCATTCTTTTGAGTTGTGGTGTTGCAATAGTCGTACAGGATTGAATGTCCAGAGCCTGGGCGCCAGTCCGATGGGCTGTGTAAAAGGTTGAAAATAGACAGGATTTACCCTGTGAAATAGCCCCAATAAACCCCGCAATTATTTCACAGGGTGAACAGGATTTACAAGATTAATGCATCCTGTTAGTCCTGTTAATCCTGTCTGCATATACTTTTTGTGCAATACTCCGGGGCAGTCTGGATTTGTCTGCCCACTCACATCGATCCGTCGCCATCCTCCTCTGCCTGGCTCAGCATGTCCTTCTCGCTCAGGTTTTCGTTCAGTCCCCACTTGAGGGCCACGTTGGATCCTTTGGGAGAGACGCGGACGTATCCGGACATTTCCTGGTGCAGGGCTGAGCAGAAGTCGGTGCAGTAGAACGGGAAGACGCCTACCCGCTGGGGTTCCCACTTCAGGGTCCGGGTTTGGCCGGGCATGACGAGCAGTTCGGCGTTATTGTTTCCGAGGACGGCAAACCCGTGCGGCACGTCCCAGTCCTGTTCGAGGTTGGTGAGGTGGAAATAGACCTCGTCGCCCACCCTGATGCCCTCGATGTTATCCGGGGCGAGGTGGCTGCGTATGGCGGTCATGTATACGTGGATTTCGTTGCCGTCGCGTTCCACCTTGGCTTTCCCTTCGCCCTTTGCCACGTAGGGGTGCGTGTTCTCTTCCAGGGCGTAGAACTTTTTGACATTGGGCATCACCTTATCGGCAGCGATAGCCTGGGCATAGTGCGGTTCGCCCTTGGTGGGGAAGTCCAGCAGCAGGCGCATCTTCTCGCCGGAGATGTCGAACAGCTGGGCGGAGTGCACCAGCTCGGGGCCGGTCGGCAGGTAGCGGTCCTTGGTGATCTTATTCATGGCGACCAGGTATTTGCCGTCGGGCTTTGTCGTCTCTCCGCCGGGGATGACGAGGTGGCCGGGAGAGTAGAACGTGGGCTGCCGGTCCAGCACCTCTTTGGTTTCGACATTCCACTTGACGACTTCCGAAGAGATAAAGAAAGTGGTATAGGCATTGCCCCGGCCATCAAATTCGGTGTGCAACGGCCCCAGCCCGGGCTCTTTGACCACGCCTTCTATGGCAGCTTCGTAGCTGATGATGGGGATGCCTTCGAAATCGCCCTCATAATTTTCGTCCTTTATGGCCTGTTGGATTTTGTCGAACGAATAAACCGAGAGATCTGCCGACAGTTTGCCATTGCCGACGATATATTCCCCGGTGGGGTCGATATCGCAGCCGTGGGGCGACTTGGGCACCGGCAGGAAATACACTACCCCGGGCGCGTCGGCCGGGTTGATCATGCGCACGCTGGTTTCTTCGCCGGAAGTGGCGATGCCGCTGCTTTCATCAACCAGGTTGTGGGAATAACTGATGTTGCGCGTTTCAAACGTGCCTTGTTCAAGGTATTCCTCCGCCCTTTTCCAGTTGACGACGGCCATCAGGTCCTTGTCCTTTTGAGAAGCGTTGATCTCCAGCAGGCTGTGCGCCTGTTCGGAATTGTAGGTGGTGAGGAAGCTCCAGCCGTGGGATTTTCCCTTGCCATTGCGCGCCAGGTCGTAGTTGAAGCCGGGTACCAGGATTTGGAAGGCGAGCGTCATTTCGCCGCTTTCCGGATCGACGGAAACGTAGTTGATGGCGCCGTCGAAGTTCTCGGCGTAGGAATCGATGGCCACGTCTTCCTGCGGGATGGGGACGCTGAAGCGCGTGCCCGACACCAGGTATTCGGAATTCTGGGTGATGAACGGCGCGCAGTGCAGGCCGGCCACGAAAGGAATTTCCAGGATTTCCACCGTTTCAAAGGTGCGCAGGTCGACCCGGGCGATCCGGGGCGTGTTGTTGCCGTTGACGAACAGCCAGCGCCCGTCGAACTCCCCGTCGGTTTGGGAAAGCTCGATGTGGTGGGTATCGTCCCAGGGAACGAATCCGAACGAAGTCTGAAACAACGGCTTGGTCTCTTCGCTGTAGCCGTAGCCGTTTTCCGGATACTGTGAAAACACGGGGATTTCCCGGAACAGGCGCCCGGAAGGCAGCCCGTAGACGGTCACCTGCCCGCTGTAGCCTCCGGAGAGGAATGCGTAGAATTCGTCGTATTCTCCGGGCGGGACGTAAACCTCGCCCGCCACGTCGCCGTTGACGACGTTTTCGGTATTGGCGCTATCGCAGGCAGTAAACAGGCCCAGGGCCCCTGCTGCGCAAAGGAAAAGTGTGGGGAGTAAGCGTATCATGTTGTCTTGTTTTTGGTTGGCATAAAAAATAAAGGGTATGTCTTTCGGAAATCAGGATTGGCTGTTAATGCTGGGTTCAACAATATAACAATCCAGCAATATAGCTCCCTTAACCTTCCTCCACTGCCTGGTCTCTTTCGCCCACCTTCTCCACATCATTTTTGCGCATAAATTCGAGTATGTCGCGGGCGTCCCCGACGGAGACATTCTGGTTAGGCATGCGGGTCAGGCATTCCTCCAGCAACTTTTGAGCTTCGGGATCTTCGGCAAGCATGATATCGACGTTGGTGATCATATTCATGATCCACTCCGGCTTGCGCCGGTTGGTGATGCCGGCCCAGCCGGGGCCTACAACCCGCTGATCGGTGAGTTTGTGGCAGGCGGCGCATTTCATCTGATAGATGGATTCGCCCATTTCGAGCATATCCTGATTCAGCGGTTCGGTCAGCTCCACGGTTTTGACTTCGCCGATGCCCTTGCCGGTGGCAATGCCCGGGTCGGGGTCTTCGATCATACTCTGGGGAGGAGCAGAGGAATCTGTGCCGTCGTTCTCCGGGTTTCCGCAGGCAAAGGCCAGGAAAGACAGGCCGAGGGTGAAAAGGAGGTTTTTCATAAAAAAGGCTTTTGGTCAGGAAATATGGTGTTGATTGTGGTTGTTTGTAGCCTTTGTCTCTATCAGGTTGGATTAGATTAGAAGCTTTAATAAAAGGAGGAGATATAGGTTGGAACACAACCTGGATTTTGATGTTCGCTCATCTGGCTGAAAATTTGTGCATCATCTTGAATAGCCCGGTCAGATCAGAGGAATAAACGATGTCCTCCCGGCTATTTTCCCATTCCTTCCTTTTCCCTATCTTCACCCGACAAAAACCACCCGCATCATGCTTCGCCCTGTTTTGCCGTTCGCCCATCTGTTGTTCCTCCTCGCCTGGCTTTTCCCGGCCCCCATCGGCAGCAACTGCCGCACCAGGCCGCCCTTTTCCGGCTACTCCTTCATCAGCCCGGCCATCCTCGACCCGGAACTCAAGGCGGCGCCTGTTTTTGTGGACTTCGATGCGCTGCAGCGCTACTATCAGCGCAAGGGCGACCCGCAGGTCCAGGGCAATATCGAGGAGTGGCAAGCGCGCTTTTGCGAAGTGCCTCGCTTTCAGGACATTGGCGTGCTGGTCTACGAGTCGTCGATATCGGACCTCGACCAGCTGGCGGCGGCGATCCGCAGCCCCTCCATCTCCATGCCCTACCGCCTGCGGGAAAACACCTTCGCCGAGTACCTGCTCCGCAACAAGTGCCTGGAAACGGTGCGCTACCTCTCTTTCGCCAAGCAGTGCGAGCCTTACGTGATACAGAGCGATGCCTGGAAAGACGCTCCCAATACCGCCCGCAGCCGGATGCAGGGCCTCATCGAGGATGGCCTGCAGGCCTTCCGCCGCACCAAGTCGCACTACATCCGGCTGCGGTATGCCTACCAGCTCGTCCGCCTGGCCCACTACAGCAAGCAGTACCAGCAGGTGCTCGACCTGTACGACTACCTGATGCCCAAGACCGACAACGACCCCAGCATCATCGAGTACTGGATCATGGGGCACCGCGCCGGCGCCCTGATGGCCCTGGGCGAACGGGTGGAAGCGGCTTACCTCTTCTCCCGCATTTTCGACAACTGCCCCAGCAAGCGGGAGTCGGCTTACCGAAGTTTCAGCATCAAGACCGACGAAGAATGGGCGGCCTGCCTGCGGCGCTGCCAGAACGACCAGGAGCGGGCGGCCCTTTACGCTATCCGCGCCCGGGACCCCAAGAGCAAGCTGCTCGTGGAAATGCGCCATATCTACAGCCTCGACCCTAACAATACCTACCTCCAGTTGCTGCTCATCCAGGAGATGAACCGGCTGGAAAAACACCTCCTGGGCGTCTCTTTCAACGACAAGCGCCGCCGCAATGAATATTACTACAACATCCCCTCCAAAGACGCCGGCCAGCGGGTGATCGAGCTGCAGCGCTTCGTCAGCCAGGTGATCGGCGAAGGGCTGGTGGAAGAGGCCGGCCTGTGGCGCCTGGCCGAAGGCTACCTGGCCTTCCTGTCCGGAAACTATTACGACGCCCGCATCGCCTTCCAGCACGCCCGCAAAGCGATCCCCCGGGGGGATTTCCTCGCCGAACAGCTCCGGGTTTTCGAACTGGCCCTGCAGATCAGCTCCTACCAAACCATTTCGGATACCATGGAAAACAGCCTGGCCTACATCCGCAAGTTCGACCCCCTGTACGAGAAATACGAGGATTTTACCGGCTTCACCGACGACAAGCTGTACCAGTTGTACAATCAATATGGCTTCAAAGGCAAGGCTTTCCTCTTCCAGCACCGGCTCCAGGAGCTGCGGCCCAACCTGCAGCCGGACATCCTGGACGAGCTGATCGAAATATGCCTCGACCCGAACCGCACGAAACTGGAAACCCAGCTCGTCGCCCAGGGCGACAGCACTTTCCTCTACCCCCTCCTGGCAATGAAGGCCACCTACCTGATGAACAACTACCAGTTTGAGGCCGCCCTGGAAACCATGAAAAAGATGCCCAGGGTGGAGTGGGACAACTTCGGGCTCTTCTATCCCTTTATCGACCGGGTCAAAGACTGCGTCCATTGCAAGGGCTGGCCGGACAACATCAGCCCCCTCAACAAGGGCGAACTCCTGGAGCGCCTGCTGGAGCTGGACTACGCCGCCAAGGCCACCTCCGGCAACGAAGCCGCCTGGAATTATTACCAGGTCGGGCTGGCCCTCTACAATATGTCCTATTTCAGCTATTCCTGGAACGCCATGGATTACTACCGCAGCGGGGCCAGCCTGAACACCGCCTACCTCCAGGACGGGGATAACATCACCCCCGAACCCCGCTTCCCGTATGATAACCGCGAGCATTTCGACTGCAGCCAGGCAAAATATTATTTCGAACGCGCCCGCCTGGCCACCGACAGCCTCAACCTGGCCGCCAAAGCCACCTTCATGGCCGCCAAATGCGAGCGCAACGAATACTACGTCAACCGCTGGCGGGAAGGGGCGGTGCAGACTTACAACAACTTTAATATCCTGGCGCAGAATTATTCCGAAACGCCCTACTTTGAATTGTTTATCCGGGAGTGCCAGTATTTCAGGGCGTATGTGCTGCGGGAGTAATATGGCATTAAAAAATTCCTTAACTTTGAAGGGTTACCTAAATCCCGAAGGGAATTTGCCGCTATGAAATACTATTTACTGCTCTTTTCCCTGGCCCTTCTGTTCGGCGCCGCCAAATGCGGAAACCAAAACGACTACCAACTGGGCCAGTTGTTCCGCCTGCAACTTGGCGAGTCGGCCCGCTGCCATTGCCCGGGGCCAACCATTCAGTTTACCGCCATCAAGGAGGACTCCCGCTGCCCGGAGTTTACCAATTGCATTTGGGAGGGGCAGGCCGTCATCCAGTTCTCCCTGGAGAAAGGAGAGCGCCAGTATGTCGACCTGACCCTGCGCGCCGGCCATCCCGAACTGGCCAGCAAGAAGGTGGGCGACTATATCTACCGGCTGGAAAAAGTGTCGCCCTATCCCCAGGCGGGGAAGGCTCACCAGCCGGAAGAGTATGTGGTTGAAATGGTGGTGGAGGGAATATAAAACCTAATGCCTAAAACCTCCCAACACTGGAGGGGGCACAATTTAGCATCGCGCCCGGTTCTCCCCCTCCTGTTCACTCCTCGTACGATAGCCCCTATCCTTATCCAGATTTCTATGCGGGTATTTCCGCCATAGCATCCGCTAAAGTCTTATCTTGCCAGGCGTACTGTCGTACTGTCAATTTCCTAACGCAACCGGCCGCGCATGTTTTTTCCGATTGGCGATGATCAGGTCCGAGGAGGGCATTTCCCGCTCCTCAGTTATGCTTTCATCGCGTTAAACGTAGTTGTTTTTCTGTATCAGCTCCAGTTTCCGGACGCTCTGGTGGGCGAGTTCGGCTCGGTGCCGGCGGAGACCGTCCGCGGAGAGAACCTCCTCACCCTCGTCACCAGCATGTTCCTGCACGGCGGCTGGGGGCACCTCATCGGCAACATGATCTTCCTGTGGGTCTTCGCCGACAACATCGAGGCCACCGTGGGCAGCACCCGCTTCCTGTTTTTCTACCTGCTCGGCGGGCTGGCCGGCCAGGCGGCCCACATCTACTTCAACTGGTACAGCACCATGCCCACCATCGGCGCCAGCGGTGCCATCTCGGCGGTCATGGGCGCCTATCTGGTCATGTTCCCCACCTCTCGCATCAAAGTGTGGTTCTTTTTTCTCATCTTCCGCATGCAGGCCATCTTTTTCCTCGGCTTCTGGATCGCCATGCAGTGGATGAGCGGCACGGCATCTTTGGAAGTCAATACTGCTCAGACCGGCGGCACGGCCTGGTGGGCGCATATCGGCGGCTTTGCCTTTGGCGTGGTGGCGGGGTTTTACTTCCGCTTTCAGTATCCGTCGCCAGGGGAGGAGCGGAGGTATGATTATTATAAGGAGGAAGGGTATTAGCGGGTTATGCCTGGGCAAGGCTACCCGTCTAAGGTTGGACAGCAGAAAGGGGAAAGCCGAGCGGAGTCGAGGCCAAGCGTTTGCAGGAGGCATGGAGTGTCCAATCTTAGACGGGTAGCCCTGGGCAAATCAAAAATTTCAACCGGCTCGGATGAGACGGTCAAAATCGCAAAGTCAGATATCATAAATCCCGGGGGTTCTCCTCCCTGCCCCTGCCGCCACCGTGCCATTTGCGAAGTGCGATTTTACCCCGGGTGGCTCCCCTCAAAACAACTCCCCCATCGTCACCACATTATCGATCAACCCCAGGCTATGCTTATTGGGCGCCAGGCCGAAAGTGGTGATCAAGACGAGGAAAAGTTGTTTTCTGGACCGGGACGCTTCGCGAAAGGAACGCCGTTTTTTTCTCAGTTTATCTGCTTGCTCTTTGGATAGAGAAAACACATCATTATAGAATTTTATCTCGCAGATAGATATGGCGTTATCCATCCGGTCGATCAACAAGTCGATTTGTACGCCCTCGCGTTCCTCCGTCGCTTTTGCCAAAAAACTGCAATGGCGCGTATGCATGCCGGATATTCCAAGCGTCGCCTTTATCTTTTCGATATGCTGCAAACAAATATTCTCATAGGCATAACCGCTCCACGACTTCCAGGATTGAGACTGGTTCAAACTCTGCCAGTTGCCGGCTTCGTTCTTTGGAATGCCCTCAAGGTAGTTGTCGAATTCTGTCCGCAATAAACCCAGCGGATGAAAACATATTTCATCAATATTCTGCACGGCGGTTTTCCCTCCTTCCACCTGGTCCAAATAATGAGGGATGCCGCCCATGGTCATGTAAAGCTGCAAGATCTGATACCTGTCAAATGAAATATCCCTCGACTGGAAGTAGGCTTCCGTTTCCAAAATGGTAAAGGGTTGCAACAATATCCTCCGGGTTACCCGGTTGTGCAGCCCGCCTTTGTTATTGATGATTTTTTTTATCATCCATGCCGTTGCCGAGCCGCAGATCACTACAATAATATTGCTTTTGGAGGCATAACTATTCCAGAAATAACTAAATCCGGTAAGGAAGTCAGACTTTGCCGTAGCTGCCCAGGGAAGCTCATCTATGAACACTACCTTGCGCTTATTCTTTTTTTCAGGCGATTCCAGGAACTCTTTCAATTCGTGAAAAGCTGCCAGCCAGTCTTTCGGAGCTTTTTCAACGGGTCCTTTTTGCCCTTTGGCTTCTTTCAGGCTGTAAGTAAAATTTCGCAGTTGCTGTTCCATGTTGCCATCTTTGAGGCTAACCATCTCAAAATCAATCCGGCTTCCGAAAAAAGTCCGGACCAGATAGGTCTTTCCTACCCGCCTCCTTCCTATGACAGCCACGAGTTCTGGTTTTTCGGACGCCAGGGTTTTCTCCAAAATTTCCGTTTCTTTCAGCCTACCGGCCGGTTCCGCTTGCGAAAGCGGCTCTGGCGTATTAGGCGCGGAAAGCGAGAGCAGGTTTAATTTTAAATTAATTAACTTTTTATTTAGCAATAGCTTAAATCATTTTCGTTTTTGATTGAATTTATCCAATAAAGTTATTATTTTCGCGCCCATCAGCAAAAGGGTTTATATGGAACAGGAAAACAAAATCATCGTCTTTCAGGAAAAACACATCCGCCGGGCCTGGCATAACGAGGAATGGTGGTTTGCCGTTTCTGATGTTGTGGAAACTTTAACGGACACAAAAAATGTGCGTCAATACATTAAGAAGATGCGGAGCCGGGACACGGAGTTGAACCGCAACTGGGGTACAATTTGTACCCCACTTCAAATGATGGCTAAAGACGGAAAAAAACGAAAAGTGAATGCTGCAAATACAGAGGGCATATTCAGGATTATTCAATCCATACCTTCTCCCAAAGCAGAACCTTTTAAACAATGGCTGGCTAAGGTCGGATACGAACGGGTTCAGGAAATAGAAAACCCGGAACTGGCCGCCGAACGAGCGCGGCAGTATTACCGCGACCTGGGCTACGACGAAAAGTGGATTGAAACCCGCCTGCAAGCTATAGCCATTCGCGGGCAGCTCACTGACGAGTGGAAGAACAGGGGCGTAAAAGAAGGGTTGGAGTACTCCATCCTGACGGCGGAGATTTCCCGGGCGACGTTTGGATTGATACCTTCCGAATATATGCAGCTCAAAGGATTGAAGCGGGAAAACCTGCGCGACCACATGACAAACCTGGAACTGATCTTCACCATGCTCGGCGAGGAGCAAACCAGGCAGGAAGCTATAAAGAGGGATGCGCAGGGCTTTCCCGAAAACAAGGAAGCTGCTGTGGAAGGCGGCACTGCCGCCGGCGACGCCCTGGAAGCGTTTGAGAAGCGCACCGGCAGCAAGGTGGTGACAAACCAAAATTTCAAGCAGCAGATTGAGGATGCCAAAAAACGGAAACGGAAACGGCTGGAAAGCCTTGATGATAAAGATTAGTATTATCCTTTTGCTTATCATTTGCGCCAATTCTCCCGCCCACTCTTTCCTATCTTCTATTTACCATCTCGCCTCTGTCACCTCGCCGGTTCTTCTTGCAAAAGTGGCCCGGTTGCATTATTTTAGTGACGATATCCACCTGTCGTACCCGGTACCCGGGTGATGCTATACTTAACGGCAATAGGTTTTGTGCATTTAGGGAGGACTTCCCCTTCAGGGGATTTGAGGGGCGGGAGAAGGCAATGCACAAAACCTATTGCAGCGGAGTATAACCCGGCAGGTTTGGGGGTTTGAGCATCCTGGATAATCGTGCCAGCATCCCAATACGTTTAAAAACCACGCTATGCAATCTCTCCCCGCGCCTACTTCGTTCACGCTTTTATTCCTCTTCGCCCTCCCACTGGCCCTCCTCGCCCAGGAAAGCCCCCCATTCTCCTGCGCCCAGCCAGAAGCACACCAGCTCCGCCTGCAAAATGACGAACGCTACCGCCGCGCCTTCGAACATCAGGAAACCCTGCTCTATGAACAGGCTCTTGCGGGCAAAGCGCAACCGGTAACCGGTAACCAACAACCATCAAGTGGCAACTATCAACGGCTAACAGCCCACACCCTGCCCCTCGCCTTCCACATCATCCACGACAACGGCCCGGAAAATATCAGCGATGCCGATGTGCTGGCCGCTCTGGAAAACCTCAACCAGGCCTTCGCCAACGACGGCTACTACAACTCCGCTACCGGCGTGGACACGGAGATCGCCTTCTGCCTGGCCCAACGCACGCCGGCCAATCAGGCCACCCCCGGCATCAACCGTGTCCGGTCTTCTCTGACGGAGTTCAACTACAGCACCGAAGACCAGGCCCTGAAAGACCTCATCCGCTGGAACCCCCGGGAGTACATCAACATCTGGGTCGTGCGGGAAATCTGTAACAACAATGGCTGCGGCCCGGCCGGCTACGCCTACCTGCCTGCCGCCCACGGCGCCGATTACGACGGCATCGTCGTAGAAGCCCGGTACGTCAATGCCGACCCGGCCAACGCCACCGTGCTGGCCCACGAAATGGGCCACTACCTGGGCCTGTACCATACCTTCGAAGGCGGCTGCCCCAACAGCAACTGCCTGACGCAGGGCGACCGCGTCTGCGATACGCCCCCCGACAACACCACGGCCCGTACGCCCTGCGGCGAGCCGGCCAACAGCTGCACAACTGACGCGGACGACGTTTCCGCCAACAACCCCTTCCGCCCCGCCGCCCTGGGTGGCCTGGGCGATCAGCCGGATATGGTTCAGAATTATATGGATTATTCCCGCATCGAATGCTACGACCGCTTCACCCAGGGCCAGAAGGAAAGGATGTTGAACGTAGTCGAAAACATCCGTTATAGTTTGTTGGAATCCAGCGCCTGCCTGGAACCCTGCCCGGCAGAGCCCACGCCTTCCTTTACGGCCGGCGCCCTGTCCGTCCTGGTAGGGGAGGGCGTGGTTTTTACCAATACCTCCTCGAATGCCGCCGGTTACGAATGGCGCGCCGACGGCGTCCTGTTCAGCAGCGATGCCAATGCGTCCTATACCTTCCTGCAGGCCGGCGATATAACCATAACCTTAACCGCCATTTCCGCCCTGGAAAATTGCCGGTCGCGGGATACCAGCCTCGTCATCGAGGTGATCTGCCCGGTGGAGAGCAGCTTCCTGCCCGGCGGCGCCATCCTGGCAGTAGGGGAATCGGCTACGTTTTCCTATTCGGGCGGCGATGCCAATACCTTCTCCTGGCTCATCGACGGGATAGAGGCCGGCACCGGCGAGGCCTTCACCCTGGAAGCTGCCGAACCCGGTTTTTTCAGCCTCTGCCTGGAGGCGGGCAACGGCCTGTGTTCCAATGTATCCTGCGTAGATGTAGAAGTAACCGGATTGCGCTGTGAAACCACTTACGCCCTGGCGCTTGGGGCCGAAGGGGAAACGGAGAAAGGCACGGCCCTGCTGCCGGCACAGGACGGCGGCTTCTACCTCGGCGGCAGCGTTGGGCCGGACGCCCTGATCGCAAAGTTCGGCGCGGGCGACAGCCTGCTGTGGCAAAAGCGCTTTTCCATCGGCCAGGGGCAGGAGGAAGTAACTCATCTGCTGGAAGACGGCAGCCACCTGGCCGGCATCGTCACGGTGGATAGGGCCTGGAGCTACTGCTTTCGCTACAATATGGAAACGCAGAGCCTGGAATGGATTCGGCGGTTTGATGGGCCGGCGCCAGTAAAGCTAAATGTTTTGCTCGGGCCGCCGGGGCAGGCCGGCTACATCGGCATCGGGCGGGCTGTCGATCCGGCCAGCGGCGGTACTGCGCTGGCTTGGGTGGAGGTCGGCAAGGCGTCGGGAGCGCTGATCCGATCGAAGCGGCAAAACCTGGCGGGTGAAAATGCCGAAGGCCTCGACGCTTTTATCTTCGGCAGCCAGGTATTCTGTTCCGGCGCTTACAACGTTGCCCCAGGTACTTTCCGCGCCCGGCCCGCCGTCACCCGGTTCAACCGGCAGGGGGACGAGCAATGGACGCGGCTTTACCTCGTTTCTCCCGCGCCTCCGGCGGTGCTCGACGCCCGGGCGGTTATTCCGGACGGAGACGGGCTGATGGTGGCCGGCGGAAGTCCCACCCCCACTTTGATTGCCAACCGGGCTTTCGTCATGAAAACAACTGCGGAGGGAGAGGTCGTCTGGGCCCGCCGTTTTGTAGAAGCCGCAGCTTTCGACGCCATCTACCGCGTCCGGGGAGGTTATCTGCTGGCCGAATTGGGCAGCCCGTTCAGGATATTCAGGATTGACGAAGAGGGCAACCTGCTATGGGCACGCGGCCTGGGCGCCGCCGGCCCTCAGACGGCGATCAGCCGCCGGGGGATTTTCATGCGTCAGGGCTATCTGTACGTGACCGGCGCCAACCCTGCAGACGGCGCGGAAGAGATTTTCCTCCATAAAATCCCGATTGATGACGAAATCGGAAAGCCCGTCTGCCTGCCGCGCGCTGTTCCCGAGGCCGGTTCTTATGTTTTTGCGCCAATAGCGAATCCTTATGCCGGCGCGTTTTCTCTTGATGCGGACGAAAGCCCGTTCCCCAATGCTTCCGGTTTTGCCACCGCCCGGGACGCGCAACTGGAGCAGGCCGATCTGTGCCGCATTCCCTGTTTTGAGATTTGTTATAATGGCGAAGACGATGACCAAAATGGCACTGCCGACTGCGAAGACGAAGCCTGCGGCTGCTCTGGCAGCTGCGTCGGCACCTTCGTCAAGACCCTGGGCGCTGCCGGCGACACCACCGGAGTGGCTGCCATCGCCCCGTCTTCAAACGGCGATCTTTTCCTCGGCGGATACTACGGAGAAGAGGCCATGATCGCCCGGATGAGCCCGGAGGGAGAAATCCTCTGGCTGCGTACCTTCGATTTTTCTCCCGGGCCGGACCGCATCCACGGCCTTCGGCAGGACGAGGAAGGCATGCTTTTTGGCGTCAGCCAGGGCATTGATGCCAGCCTGCCGGGGCCGGCCGACGTATCCCATGCTTTTCGTTACGACCCGGAAGGAGGTGCTTTCCTTTGGGTAAGCCACACCTTTGAACAAGCCCAGTTGGCTTCCATCGTATCCGATCCCAATACCGGCAGCTACCTGGCATGTGGGTTTGGCCAGGGCATAGGGCCCTCAGGCGATGATCAGAGCAGTGGGCTGATTGCAGAAATGAGCCGCCTGAATGGCGCGATCCAATGGAGCAGTGTTTCCACCTTTTCTGATCAAACGGATAATGCCTTCACAAGCCTGGCAGTTGCCGGGGGGGCCATCCATTGTGCCAGCGAATTCGGGTTCAATGCCTTACAACCCGGCGCAGCGATCATTTCGGCCGTGCCGGGAGGAGCGGGCTTTCAGTCCTCCTGGTATTATCCGGGCGACGGCTTTTTCCGTTCTACCGCCATAGCCGCCGATTCGGAGCAACTGGCAGTGGCCTTTCATGGCAGTCCGCTGTTTGACGCTTCCAGCCCTTCGGAAGCCACCGGCCTGATGAAAATCAGGCCGGACGGCAGCCTGCTCTGGATACGGCAGTATCTGTTGCTGGGGTACAATTATGTCCAGGCCGGCTATGGCTTGTCGGTAGTTTCCGGCGGGTACCTGCTCTACGGGCTGGCTTTCACGGCCACAGACCCGGATCCGTACCTGGTACTCATTAAAACCAACCGCTCGGGCGACGCGCTCTGGGCAATGGCCTACGGTGGCGCCGGATGGGGCCTGCCCGAGCCTTACAGGGTCCAGGCTGTCCAGATAGGAGAGAGCATTTACCTCGCCGGCAGCCGGCGGGGGAACGGCGGCGGGGAACAGGCATTGCTCCTCCGCTGCCGGGCGGACGGGACGCTGGAGGGAGCGGATTGCAGTTTTGCTTACCCGGTTCCGGTGGTTACTTACGGCCTGGCGCCATTGACTGAGCAAGCCTCCGGGGATTTCGAAAATTGGAACAATGCCCTGGCACCCGGCCTTGCGCAGGAAGGTTCCCTGCCGGCGCCGGAAAGCCAATTCCTCTGCAGGCCGAACCCCTGCCTGGATACCTGCTTCTACGATTTCATCGTGCAGGTGGATTCCACCGCCTGTGCGGGCGACAGCATGGCGGTAAATCTCCGGTTATGCAATATCGGTAGCACGGCCTATGCCGGCGGCCTGCCCCTATCTGTCTACCTGGGCAATCCCACTGCCGACAGCGCCGCAACCCTGCTGGCTACCCGCACGATACCCGACATAACCCTGGACAGCGGTGCCTGCCAAACCCTGGAACTGCTGCTGCCTTTTACCACTGAACAACTCTTCGCAGTGGCCAACGACGACGGCAGCCAGCCGCCTCCCTTCAACCCGGGAACGGACTTTCCGCTCAACGAGCTGGAAGAATGCAGCTATGCCAACAACATCGACAGCTTTGCTTACCAGGGCGCGCCGCCGCTGGTTGATCTCGGTCCCGACACCACCGTATGCGAGAACAGCGTCGTCCGGCTCGACGCCGGCCCCGGCTTTACTGCTTACCGCTGGCAGGACGGATTCCCGGAACGGGCCTACACGGCAACTGAACCCGGAATTTACTGGGTGGAAGCAACCAATAGTTGCGGCGATACCGGCCGGGATTCTGTCACTGTGCGCTACGATAATGTCATTGCTATAGATTTATTGGCGAACGCTACGGATATTTGCATCGGAGATACCCTTCAGCTTTCTGTTCCGGAGGTGGAAGGCTATATCTACGCGTGGTCGCCCGCCGAAGGCCTGTCCTGCGCCAACTGCACCGCTACCATTGCCCGCCCCCTGGAAAGCACTACCTACTCCGTCGTAGCCTCCAACCCCAATGGCTGCATTAGCGTGGACACCCTCCGGATACAGGTGGAGGGCTGCGGGCGGCTGCTGGACACCGCCATCTGCCTGGGCAGCGCGCTGCAGGTCGGGGATCGGTTGTTCTACCCCGGCGAGGTGGACAGCGTGCAGCTCAGCCCGGATTCCGTCCTCTATATCCGTGTTGCCGCCCTGGATACCTTCTACAGCCGGCTGGATACGGCCATTTGCCAGGAGGAGCGCCTGTTGTACGAGGGGGTGGAGCTGCTGCCGGGGCAGTCGCAGCTTTTCGTGTTAACCGCCGCCAATGGGTGCGACTCCACAGTGGAAGTCAGTGTGCAGGCCCTTGATCCCATTTCGGCAGATGTTGCGACAACGGATGTTTCCTGCGCCGGCTTTCAGGACGGGGCGATTGTCATTGAACCACCGACAGGCGGCGAGCCGCCTTACCGCTACAGCCTGGATGGCAGTGTTTTTCAGGAAGAAAATATATTCGCCGGCCTGTTCGCCGGAAACTATACGGTTTATATCCGCGACGGCCGGGGCTGTCAACTCAGCCGGGAAATTCAACTCGAAGAGCCGCCGCCGCTGCAGCTCGCGCTGCCGGGAGACGAGACGTTGAAGCTGGGCGACAGCCTGCGTTTAGTTCCTGACATTGCGGGTGCGGGAGAGCTGTCCTATCATTGGTCGCCTCCCATTGGCCTGAGCTGCGCCGATTGCCGCGAGCCGGTCGCCGCTCCCCTGGAGAGTACGCTATACCGCCTGCAGGTAACCGACCAGAACGGCTGCACTGCTGTCGACGACATCCTGGTGCTGGTAGACCAATCCGCATTGTTTTACATCCCCAACGCCTTTTCTCCCAACGGCGACGGGCGGAACGACCGCCTGCTGATCTATCCCGGCCCGGCGGTGGAGCGCATCCTGCTGTTCCGCGTGTTCAGCCGCTGGGGCGAGCTGGTATTCGAAGAGAAGGATGCCGCCCCGGGAGAACAGGCTGGATGGGACGGAACGTTTAACGGGCAGCGGATGGCGGGCGGGGTGTATGTTTATTATGCGGAGGCGGGGTTGAAGGATGGGCGGAGCGTGGAAGTGGAGGGGGAGGTGGTGTTGATGCGGTAAGCAAGTATATATTCTACGTTGCCGAAAAAGGGTGTCTGGTGGCAAAATAACCTCATTTTTTATAACCCGTCACCCGGCTGCCGCTGTGGAAGAGGATACCCCCTCTCCCTCTTCCGTCAAGGCCATTTATTGGCAGCCTTACTTGCTTTTTTTAAAAAGCCCTCTTTAATTGGCCCTAATTTGCGAACGGAGCGCTTTTTTCTTCGTTAATAATGAGTGACATTTGCAATAATACCATCACAGGAGGCCCCATACATTCTGGCCTTCACAATTTAAAAATAGATGAGTGACTTTTCTTTCATAGCCAATGCGCACCCTTCCTACATCGAGTCGATGTATGAAAAATATCAGCAGGACCCCGCGCTGGTTGAAGAAAGCTGGCGGGCTTTCTTCAAGGGCTTTGATTTTGCCCACAGCACGAACGGGCATTCCGGAAACGGCGCTGCCGCCACCGCTACCGTTTCGGCCAACCTGGACCGGGAGTTCAAGGCCCTGGCCCTGATCAAGGCCTTCCGCAACCGCGGCCACCTGCTCTCTACCACCAACCCCATCCGCCAGCGGCGGGACCGCCGGCCCAACCTCAACCTCGACGACTTCGGCCTCAGTGAGGAAGACATGAACGCCGTCTGCGTCGCCGGGCAGGAAGTGGGCATGAAAAACGCCACCCTCCGGGAGATCATCGCCCACATGAAAAAGGTGTATTGCGGCAATATCGGCATCGAATACCACCACATTCAGGACCGCGAGAAGCGCCGCTGGATACGCGACAAGATCGAATCCGCCAACCCGGAGGAAGCCTTTGGGCTGAACCACGACAAGAAACGCCGCATCCTGGAAAAGCTGAACGGCGCCGTTGTGTTCGAGAAATTCCTGCATACCAAATATATCGGCCAGAAGCGCTTTTCCCTGGAAGGCGGCGAGACGGCTATTGTCGCCATCGACGGGATCATCAACAAAGGGGCGGAAGACAAAGCGGAGGAAGTGATCATCGGCATGGCGCACCGCGGCCGCCTCAACGTGCTGGCCAACATCATGGGCAAGACCTACGGGCAAATCTTCAACGAATTCGAAGGCACCGCCGTGCCCGACCTGAGTTTTGGCGACGGCGACGTGAAGTACCACCTCGGCTTCTCTTCCCAGGTCGAAACGCCGTCCGGCAAAACCGTCCACCTCAAGCTTACGCCCAACCCTTCCCACCTGGAGGCCGTCAACCCGGTCGTGGAAGGTTTCGCCCGGGCCAAGGCGGACATCCTGTACGATAGCGACTACGACCGCATCCTGCCCATCCTCATCCACGGCGACGCCGCCCTGGCCGGCCAGGGCATTGCCTACGAGACCGTGCAGATGAGCCAGTTGGAGGGCTATTACACCGGCGGCACCATCCATTTCGTGATCAACAACCAGATCGGCTTCACTACTGATTTTGACGACGCCCGGTCGTCCACCTACAGCACCGGCGTGGCCAACGTCGTGCAGGCGCCCGTCTTCCACGTCAATGGCGACGACCCGGAGGCGGTGCTGTGGGCCGCAGAATTCGCGGTGGAATACCGCCAGAAATTCAACAATGACGTCTTCATCGATATGGTCTGCTACCGGCGCCACGGCCACAACGAAGGCGATGACCCGCAGTTCACCCAGCCGGAGATGTACAAGATCATCAAGAACCACCCGAACCCCCGGGAAATCTACAACAAGAAGCTGATCGAACGCGGCGAGGTCGACAAGGAACTGGCAGAAGAAATGGAGGAGTCCTTCTGGAACGACCTGCAACAGCGCCTCGACGAGGTGCGGGAAAACCCTCTGCCCTACGAATACCAGGAACCGGAACAGGCCTGGCGGGCGCTCAACAAGGTCACTACCCCGGAGGATTTCGAAGAGTCTCCGGAGACCGGCATCGAACGGGAGCGCCTGGATAAGCTCATCGAACACCTGATGACCATCCCGGAAGGCTTCAGGCCCCTAAGCAAGATCAACCGCCTGCTGAAAGGCAAGGAGAAACAACTGGAAAACAAGCAGCTGGACTGGGCCATGGGCGAGCTGATCGCCTACGGCAGCATCCTGCTGGAGGGCCACAATGTGCGCATGAGCGGGCAGGACGTCCGCCGCGGCACTTTCTCCCACCGCCATGCCGTCCTCCGCGACGCAAAGACCTACGAGCCTTACAACCGCATCAACCACATCCAGGAGGAGCAGGGAAAATTCCTGATCTACAACTCCCTCCTGTCCGAGTTTGGGGTGCTGGGGTTCGAATATGGCTACTCGCTGGCCTCCCCCGATACGCTGGTCATCTGGGAAGCCCAGTTCGGCGACTTCTACAACGGCGCACAGACCATCGTCGACCAGTTCATCACGGCGGGAGAATCCAAATGGCGGCGCATGAGCGGCCTGGTGATGCTGCTGCCGCACGGGTATGAGGGGCAGGGGCCCGAGCACTCCAGCGCCCGGCTGGAGCGCTTCCTCCAGTCCTGCGCCGAGTTCAACATGACGGTGGCGAATATCACCACGCCGGCCAATTTTTTCCACCTCATGCGCCGGCAACTGGCACGCCCCTTCCGCAAACCGCTGGTCGTGATGTCGCCCAAATCCTTGCTGCGGCATCCGGAGTGCATCTCCGGCGTAGCCGATTTCGAAACCGGAACCCGCTTCCAGGAAGTATACGACGACCCCGATGTCGGGCCCCGAAGCGGCAAAAAGATCGAGCGCCTGCTGCTGTGTACCGGCAAAGTGTATTACGACCTGCTGGAGAAAAAACGCAATGATAAGCGGGAAGACGTGGCCATCGTCCGGGTCGAACAGCTTTACCCCCTGCCGGCAAAGCAGCTGAGGGCGGCCTTCGAGCGCTACCCCAATGCCAGAGCTATATGGGTTCAGGAAGAACCTTCCAACATGGGTGCCTGGCAGTACATGCATTCCATCTTCGTCAATAAGGAACTGGGGCTGGACGTCAACCTCGAATATGTGGCCCGCAAGTCGAGCGCTTCTCCGGCTACCGGCTTCAAGAAAATCCACGACCAGCAGCAGGAGCGGATCGTGCGGCAGGCGTTTGGGGAGGAGTGAGGGCTGGCTGGCGGTTGTTGGTTGTCAGTTGTTGGTTGATGGTTGTTTGTTGATGGGCAACCATCAACAAACAACACAACCCTTTCCCGCCCCGGCTCTAATGCTGATGCCCGCCCGGCCCGTGCACGTGGCCGTGCTCTATTTCGGTGGCCGTAGCGTCCCTTATGTCTTCGATATTGCCGGTGAAGTACAGGTCGACCCCGGCCATGGGATGGTTGAAATCCATCAGTACGTCCTCTTCATGAATCTCGCTGATTGTTCCCATCAGTTGGTTGCCTTCGGTATCTCTCATAGGTATGACCTTTCCAACCTGCAGCAGGTCGGTGGCCAGTTCGCCGTCGATGACGAAGCTGTCCTTGGGTATGGTAACGACGGCCTTCGGGTTGTAATCTCCGTAGGCTTCGCTGCTTTTGATCCCGAAGGAGAAGGTGTCTCCCTCCTTCTTGCCGGATAGCTGCCGCTCGAATTCGGGGATCATCTGGCCCACGCCGTAGAGAAAAACCAGTGGGTCTTTGCCGTGTGTTTCCTCGATCAGGTTTCCTTCAAGGCTTCCTTCCTGTAATTTATAGTGCAGGGTGACCACTTTATTCTTTTCGATAACCATAAGAAAAGTTTTGGTTTATAGGATTAAACGGCAACAGGGCATTCAGAGTTTGCCCGGGCTTAGTCATTGCCAAGGTAGGGAATAATATCAAAGCCCCGAAATTTGAGGTGCCTATTCTGTTACCTGGCGGCCAGGGCTGCGTCAGATTATAAATGGCCTTCGAGGTATTGTGCCGGAAAAAATCTTTCCCGGCTCGCTGGAAGCCCATCCCAAATATTCAGAAGTCCTGGCAGGGCCTTGTAAACAAAGGCACATGCTGCGGCGAGATTTTCATCCAAAAACGGGTAGTGTATTAAATCCGTTGATCCATTCAGCGGACCTTGAGGTCCGCTCTCCATTTGCACCGAAAGTTCAACGGATTTAACACACCACCCAAAAACGAACCACGATGTGGAAAGACAGGATGCAAGGGGGGCAAAACAAATCTCAAAACAAGGTGGATTTCCGCTTGCCGGAAGCTATACGGACCGGCCAGCAAAGAATATCCCTTTTGACGACAGCCATACCGGATCAGCCCATCCTTTCCTCAAAAGATACTGTCGGGAAACATACGCCTCTTCCTGCATTCCTGCCGGAAGGCCAGGGCGATTCATCCCGCTTCCTGGAGCAGGTCGCCCAATGCTGCGAGGGCCTGGAGCCATCTCCGGCAATGCAGCCCGGCCTGGAGCGGTCCATCCGCCAGTACCGCACCTTGGGGGAGCAGGGCCGGCTGAAACTGGCCGAAACCTTACAACAACTGGGCGAGCTGCTCCGGGAGAAAGGAGATAAACCAAGCGCGCTGCGCTGTTTCGAGGAGAGCCTGGCCATACTCCGAAAACTGCCCCCCTCTGATCGCGCTGCCCCCCTGGCCGGGGGGCTGAAACAAGCCGGGGACATCCTCTACGAGATGCAGCGCCTGCCGGAAGCCGCCCGATACTTTGAGGAGGCCCTCCGCATTTCGGAAAAAAATCCTGCACTTTCATCGGATTCCGAAAAGCTGGAGGCAGCAGCTATTGCCACCCTCTCCGCTGCCATCCACATAGAACAGGCGGCCGGGGAACAGGAAGGAGATCAGGGACGCCATGCATCTGAATTCATCGCCCTGTCCGAGAAATATCTGAAGGCTATCAGGGAGGAGGAATACCTGGTAAAAAAGCGGATGGAAGAATTGAAATATGTCAACCGCGTGCTGCGGGAGATTGTCGGACTTCGGAGGAACTGAGGGTGAAGCCGGAAGTGCGAAGTGCGAAGTCGGAATAGGGGGCGATAGAAAACAGCTATCCGTTTAATACTGGACAAGTTGACCGTTGATTGTTGCCGGTTTGGCCCTGGGGCCGCCGGAACAATTGGGTTCCCTAACAAACAACGAACAACCGACAACAAACAACGAACAACCGGCCATGCAGCCATTCCCCTCCCTATACCGCGCTCGCCCAACCCACCGCCTTCGGCAGCGGCAGGTGCCCCCAGCAGCGCACCGCCCGGGGTTCCTGCGGCACCTCCTCAAAACCCGTTATCGCCTTTTCGTAGATGATCTCGAAGCAGCGGTGGCAGTAGAGGCAGTCCTGCCACAGGCTGGCGTAGCTTTCGCCCTCCCGGAAGCCGGAGCGCCACTGCCGTTTCTCCAGCGGGCAGCCGGCGACGATGTAGCCGTGGAAGCCTTTGAAATAGCGGTGCCGGGCCGGCCGCTCGGCCGCCTGCCTGCGCAGCTTGTACTCGATGCGCTGCTGCTTGTCGTTGAACAGCCAGCGCTTGTGTTCCAGGCCATGCACCAACTCCTTTTCGAACACATCGGCCCGGAACTGCCCGTGTTCTTTGACCAACTGCCGGTAAATCGCCAGCGCATCTATCTCGATGGCCGACAGCCCCTGCTTTTTCAACTGCCGGACTTTCTCTATCCCCGAAGGATGCGACACGTTGATCTCTACCAGCAGGCGTTTCCCACCGGCTTCCAGGATGATATCGGGCACCACCCTTCCGAGGCGCTGCTCCAGGCGCACCCGCTGGAAGCGCAGCAGCTGGGCCTCGAAGATGGGAATTGTTTGCCGGTGCAGGAAGACGGGCGGCGCCGCTATCTGCCGCACCCGTTGGAAGACCTCCTTGGCTTTCAGGTGCAGGCTGGTTTCCAAAGCATCGGCACAGGCGCTGCCCCGGTAGTGGGCAAAATGATGGGCCTGCCGGGCACCCTTTCTGGCGACCAGCGGCGCGCCGCAGGCCGGGCAGCAGCAACCGCAGGCCAGCCCCCGGGGCACTTCTTCGATGCTGAGCAGTTCGAGGCCGCGCAGGCCGAAGGGGATGTGGGCGGGGGCGTTGGTGGTTTGGTGGTTCGGTATGGAGGATTTCGGGCGACTCATAAGGAGTGGGAGCAAATTGTTCTAACAATCCTTTTTATCCGGGAAAAGATTTTCAGAAAGCATTGAAAACGCTTCCTCCCTCAGAAGTTTATCGGCAAGCCATTCTGTGCGCACTACAATAAAGTTAAAAAATATTTTGTTTGAAACAAAATTTTTTTATAATCTTCAGTTTAGTTGCGCTGCAAGGATCAGGTAAGCCTTAAAAAATAAATTGTCGGTTCCGACAACTTATTTTTTGATCACGACAAGGCAAAATTATCCAATATGCCGCCGCTTTGTTATCTTAAAGCCTCCTATTCGACAACAAAAACCCGACGACACATGGCCACGCCGACGACCACCCGCCGCCAGTTCATCCACACCCTTTCCCTGGGCGCCGGCGCCCTGATGCTGCCCAACATCCTGTGCCGCCCGCAAAAGGACAGGCTGGGCATTGCCCTGGTGGGGCTGGGCTACTACAGCACCGACCTGCTGGCGCCGGCCCTGCGGCAAACCCGGCACTGCTACCTGGCGGGCATCGTGACCGGCTCCCCCGGGAAGATCCCCGTCTGGCAAAAGGAATACGGCATTCCCGACAGGAACGTCTACGACTACGAAAACTTCGACCGGATCGCCGACAACCCGGAGATTGACATCGTCTACGTCGTGCTGCCCACCTCCATGCATTCGGAATACTGCGTTCGCGCCGCCAATGCCGGCAAACACGTCTTCTGCGAAAAGCCCATGGCCCGCACGGTGGCGGAATGCGAGGCCGCCATCCGCGCCTGCCGCTACAACAGGGTATCCCTCGCCGTCGGCTACCGCATGCAGCACGAACCCAACACGCAGGAACTGATCCGCATCGGGCGGGAACAGGTATTCGGCAGGCCCACCCTCGTGAAGGCCTCCGCCGGCTACTACGACGGCCGCTCCGACCACTGGAAACAAAAGAAAGCGATGGGCGGGGGCGCGATGTACGACATGGGCGTCTACCCCCTGAATGCCGCCCGCTACTGCACCGGCGAAGAACCCATTGCCGTCACCGCCCGCCACTCCACCAAACGGCCGGAAATCTACACCGAGGTCGACGAGACCACCCACTTTGAGCTGGAGTTCCCCGGCGGTGCCCGCGCTGAGTGCGCCACCAGCCTGGGCATGAGCATGAACGACCTGCGTGTCGATTACGAAAACGGCTGGGCGGAGTTGTCCCCTTTCCAATCCTACAGCGGCATCCGGGGCGAAGCCAGCGACGGCCGCCGCTTTGATGCCCGCATCCCCAACCAGCAGGCCAGACAGATGGACGATGACGCGCTGGCCATTATGGAGGGCCGGCCCATGCTGGTGCCGGGAGAGGAGGGGCTGAGAGACATTCGCGTGGTGGAAGCGGTGTATGAGGCGGCGAGGACGGATACAAGGGTGGAGATTCGTTGATGGAGAGCTATGCACTGTCAACGTGCAACACTATAACCATCCTCCCCCAACACCCCCCCCAGTCCCTCCAAATCCTCCACCCCATACTGCCCGGCCACTACACTATCCAGGTGATAAAAAACCAGCTCCAGCGTATCCGGCCAGGGCAGTTCCCGGAGGCGTCCGGCAGCGGCCATCAGTTGCTCCGGCGTTACGCCCTCCAGGCGGATGCGGTCGCCGGGGTACAGGTAGTGCCCCTCCAGGAAAGTGCCCTCCAGGACGTTATAGCGCCCCGGAGCAATGGGTTCGTATTTGGGATTATTGGCCAGGCGCTGCTCCGGCAGGTTATTGATGAGCTTGATCATTTCCCCGTCGCGGAAGAGGACGCCCCATCGGAAAAGGGGAAGCGCCAGCCCCAGGGGCAGCGGATAGCGTTTGTATCCTTCCAGGTAAGGTTCCGCCGCTTCCAGGTTGAGGATGGAGTTGGGCTCTTCCCAACGCTGGAGCTGGCCCATGTTGTAGAACATCAGGATGCCACGGTCCACCGGGGGGACGCCGGTGCGGGCGGGATATCGCGCCTGGTGCAGGCGGATGGTGGCGGAAAGGATGATGCCCCGCTTGCTCAATCTTTCCCGGAGGCTGCTGAGCAGTTCGAAGTACTTATCCCGGGTACTGCCCGTCCAGTCGCAATCCAGTTGCACCTCCCGGATGCGGAGGCTGCTGTCCTGCGCAGCCAGGCTGAAGATTTTATTGAAAACCTTGCCGGCCAGTTCGGGCACCTGGCCCGGCGTCAGGCGCTCCAGTGTGCGGTTGGTGATGAAAACGGCAGGCGCCAGGTCCAGCCCGGCATACGTTTCCGGGACCAGTTCCACCGGCGCCAGCGGCACCGGCCCGTTCAGGTCCGGATCCCAGTCGACATCGAAGAACTTGACGTACAGGCGCCGCACGCCAAGCTGCTCCGCCAGTTCCTGCTCCTGACCGCTCAGTTCCAGGCGGGTCTGCCAGTGGTAAAAGGCAGGGCGAACGACCCGCTCCGCCGGCTGCCGGCAGGAGAACAGGGTGAGGAGGAGGAGGGTGAGCGGAGGACGGCAGACGGGGGACGGGGGACGGCGGACGGCTGGAAGCAGGTGGCGGACGGCGTCACCAATATACACTGACCTCGCTGTTTTTTGTAAAGCCAAAGCCAAGCATGCGCCGGTATAACAATATAACAATATAGCCAAAGCCAAGCATGCGCCAGTATAACAATATAACAATATAGCCATATTTCACGATATATCTCCCTGCGAATGCACAAATGCACAAATGAGGCTGCTCCGGAAAGTCCGGTAAATGAGTGGATGACTGAGGGACTGAATGAGTGAATAAACATAAAATATGTATTGTTTTTAAAATCAAACCTTATTGCATAGTTGATTCTATTCACTCATTCGCTAAATCACTCCTTCACTCCTTTTCCGGGGTTTCCGGAGTGCCCTCACAAATACACAAATACACGCTCTCCCTCCCCTAAATCAAACCCTCCCGGATCAGGTCATGCAGATGCACAAAGCCGAGGTACCGCCCCTCCTTGTCGGTGACGATCAGCTGGGTGATGCTGTTCCGGCGCATCATCTGCAGGGCTTTGACGGCCATTTCCTCATCGCTGATGACCCTGGGCGCCGGGCTCATGATGTCCCGGGCGCAGAGGGTATTGATGTCGAGGCCGCGTTCGAGCATGCGGCGCAGGTCGCCGTCGGTAATGATGCCGCGCAGCCGCCCTTCGCCGTCCAGCACGGCAGTGGCCCCCAGGCGCTTGGAGGTCATCTCCAGGATGGTTCGCTGGATGGTTTCGTCAAGTTGGACAGCCGGCTTCTCGTTCTGGGGATACAGGTCATATACCCGCAGGTACAGCTGTTTGCCGAGGGCGCCGCCGGGGTGGAACTGGGCGAAGTCCTTAGGGGTAAAGCCCCGCAGGGCCAGCAGGGCAGTGGCCAGTGCGTCGCCCATAGCCGCCTGGGCGATGGTGCTGGCCGTCGGCGCCAGGTTGTTGGGGTCGGCTTCCTGCGGGACGGGAGTATGCAGCACGTAGCGGGCCTGCTGGCCCAGGTAGGACCCCAACTGGCTGACCATGCCGATAATGGGGCTGCCCAGGTTCTTCAGGAAGGGGACCAGCACCTTGATCTCCGGCGTTTCCCCGCTCTTGGAAATGCAGAGGACGAAGTCGTGGCCCTGGATCATGCCCAGGTCGCCGTGGATAGCATCCGCCGCATGCATAAACAAGGAGGGGGTGCCGGTGGAATTCAGCGTCGCAACGATCTTTTGCCCAACCAGCGCGCTCTTGCCCACTCCCGTCACCACCAGCCGCCCGCTGCATTCGTAAATGGCTTGAACACAATCGACAAATGAAGCGTTTATACTTGGTTTGAGGGCTTTGAGGGTCTGTGCCTCGATCTCTATGGTCCGCAGGGCTGTTTTTGTGATTAATGCTTCAGAAATCACTTCAAATTTTGTATTTTTGGAAGCTTTTTGAAAAAGCAGCAAAGATGTGGATAAATAATTTGCTTTTTAGGGCGATGTAACCAAGGATTTTGATTAATTTAACTCTGTTTGTAAGTGGTGCTCCTGCCCAGCCGTTTTAAAGGCCCCGGAGGACGCATTGAAAATCCCAAATGCTTTATCCCCCCTCTGAGCCAAGTAACCTTTAAAACTTCACCATCCGTAGCTGCTGTGAAGTGAAAAAGCCTGGTAGGCTGCCGTTGTGCCGGCTGATGAACGAGCCGGAACATCGGGAATCAATCCGTGAATTGGCAACTACCAGGGCGCAAAAATAAGTTGTTCTCCGGCAAATTCCATGTTCCCGGATCGGTAAAACCAATACGGATTTTGCTTCCGGCGGCCATCGCCAGAGAAAAGAACAGTCAAAAATCAGAACTTGCGAGCCATGACAGTGACGAAAGAAAGCCTGCACAACGCACTACAAAAGTACTTTGGGTTCGACAATTTCAAAGGAAAGCAGGAGGCCATCATTAAAAGCGTCCTTAACGGAAAGGATACTTTCGTGATCATGCCCACCGGCGGCGGCAAATCCCTTTGTTATCAGCTGCCTGCGTTGATGCTGAACGGTACGGCGCTCATCATTTCGCCCCTCATCGCCCTGATGAAGAACCAGGTCGACTCCATCCGGGGTTACAGCCAGAATGACGAAGTGGCCCACTTCCTGAACTCATCTCTGACCAAAGCCCAGATGAAGCTGGTCAAGCAGGATATTTCCGACAGCAAGACCAAGCTGCTTTTCATCGCCCCCGAGACGCTTACCAAGGACGAGAATATCGAGTTCTTCAAACAGGTCGACATCTCCTTCGTCGCCGTCGACGAAGCCCACTGCATCTCGGAATGGGGGCACGACTTCCGCCCGGAATACCGCCGCATCCGCGCCATGCTCGACGCCATCGGCGAAGACATCCCGGTGGTGGCCCTTACCGCTACCGCCACGCCCAAGGTGCAGTCCGACATCGTCAAAAACCTGGGCATGGAGGGGCACAATACCTTCATCTCTTCCTTCAACCGCGAAAATCTCTACTACGAGGTGCGCCCCAAAGGCAAAAAGGAACAGACCATCAAGCAGATCATCCAGGTCATCAAAGACATGCCGGGGCAGTCGGGCATCATCTACGTACAGAGCCGCAAATCGGCCGAAGAGATCGCCAAAGCCCTCTCCGTCAACGATATCAAAGCCGCGCCCTACCACGCCGGCCTGGACGCCAAAACGCGCAGCAACACCCAGGACAACTTCCTCATGGAGGATGTGGACGTCATCGTCGCTACCATCGCCTTCGGCATGGGGATCGACAAGCCGGACGTGCGCTTCGTCATCCACTACGACATCCCCAAGAGCATCGAGAATTACTACCAGGAGACCGGCCGCGCCGGCAGAGATGGCCTGGAAGGGCGCTGCATCGCCTTCTACGCCTATAAAGACATCCTGAAACTGGAAAAATTCCTGCGCGACAAGCCGGTCGCCGAGCGCGAGATGAGCGCCCAACTGATGCAGGAAGTGATGGCCTACGCCGAGGCAACCTCCTGCCGCCGCCGTTTCCTGCTTCACTATTTCGGCGAGCAATTCGACGAGGAGAACTGCAGCAAGATGTGCGACAACTGCCGCCATCCCAAGGAAAAGGTCGAAGTGAAAAACGAAATGGCTATCGCCCTCAAAGCCGTCCTGCAACTGGATGAAAATTACGGGATCAAGCCACTCATCAACTTCGTCCGCGGCAAAGACTCCAAAGAGGTCAAAGACTTCGGCTTCAACCAGAAAGAATTCTTCGGCGCCGGAAAAGAAAAAGATTCTACCTTCTGGAGCTCCGTCTTCCGGCAGGCCGTCCTCAACGGCCTGGTCCGAAAAGATGTCGAAAGCTACGGCCTGCTGAAAATGAACGACAAGGGGCGGGCATTCCTGGAGCACCCTCACTCTTTCAAGATCCCCATCGACCACAATTACGAAAAGGAGGCCGTGGAGATCGAAGAATCCGCCAAAGGCGGCGCCGCCGTGCTGGACGAGGCCCTGATGAAAATGCTCAGAGACCTGCGCCGCCGGGAGGCCAAAAAACACAACGTGCCGCCCTTCGTCATCTTCCAGGACCCCTCCCTGGAGGACATGGCCACCCAATATCCCATCAGCATGGAGGACATGGCCAACATCAGCGGGGTGAGCAAGGGCAAGGCCATGCGCTACGGGCGCCCCTTCATCCAGATGATCAAGGAATACGTTGAAGAGAACGATATCGAGCGCCCCAGCGACCTGGTCGTCAAGCAGGTGGCCAACAAGTCAAAAGTCAAGATCAACATCATCCAGGGCATCGACCGCAAAGTGCCCCTGGAAGACCTGGCGGAGACCAACCAGCTCAGCATGGAAGAACTGATGGACGAACTCTACTCCATCGTCACCTCCGGCACCAAAGTCAATATCGACTACTACATCGATGAAAATGTCGATGAGTACTCCCGGGAGGATATCGTCGACTACTTCATGGGGGCAGCCACTGACTCTTTGGATGATGCGTACCGGGAGCTGAAAGACGATGATATTACGATGGAGGAGATACAACTTGTACGGATAAAATTCCTGTCGGATATGGCGAATTAAGCATGAAAATCATCATCATCAACGGCCCCAACCTCAACCTGCTGGGCAAGCGCGAGCCCGACATCTACGGCCGGCAAAACTTCGAGGGCTATTTCCTGCAGCTGCAGGAGCACTTCCCGGATATTGAGTTGCAGTATTTCCAGAGCAACCACGAAGGAGCGATCATCGACAAGCTGCAGGAAGTGGGATTCTCCCACGACGGCATCGTGCTGAACGGAGGCGCTTTTACCCATACCTCCCTCGCCATTGCCGACGCTATTGCCGCCATCGAAACGCCCGTCGTCGAAGTGCACATCTCCAATGTATACGCCCGGGAAGCTTTCCGCCACCATTCCTGGTTTTCCGCCAACTGCCGGGGGCTGATCGTCGGGCTGGGGCTGAAAGGGTATGAACTGGCCATTCGTTCTTTTGTGAAGTGAGGTTGCTCCTCCCTGCGGTTCGGCTTAGGAAAAATGGCATTAGCCTGGAGCTGAGGCTCTGTAAATAAAAAAGATTTTCATTCGATTTGCTATCTTCATACCCTGTTAACCAAAACCGATAACATATGCCGGCCCGATTGACACTTCTGTGCTTTCTCTGTACCGCTTTCTGTTCCAATATCTCCGCCCAGCAGGCCCTCGACCGCAGCCTCACCCACGACGGCATCGCCCGCTCCTACATCGTGTATGTGCCGCAGGCTTATACCGGCGACGAAGCCTGGCCGCTCATCATCAGCCTGCATGGCTACACCGGCACTGCCCAGCTCCAGCGCCTGATCAGCAACTTCGAAGCGCTGGCGGGCGAGGAAAACTTCCTGCTGGCCTACCCGCAGGGGCTGGAGATCGACGACCCGTCCGGAGGCATCCTTCCGGCTTTGCCGCCAAGGGGCACGGGATGGAATATCCGGGACCCCGACGGCCCCGACGACCTGGGGTTCATGGAGGCGCTGATGGACAGCATATCCGCCGAGTTTAACATAGACCCGGCCCGGGTTTTCGCCGCCGGCCATTCCAACGGCGGCACCCTGGCCTACGTCATGGCCTGCGAGTTGACGGGCCGCATCGCCGCCATCGCCTCGGTAGGCGGCCCGGGGACTTCTCCCGGGCTGGTTCCTTTTTTCGTGTGTAATACCAGCGCGCCGACACCTGTTATCCATATTCATGGCACTTCGGATGCGGTGGTGCCCTACACCGGCGTCGAAGGGCTATTCCCTCCCATCCCCGCCCTTGTCGAAAGCTGGGGCGGCTTCAACGGCTGCGCCGCCGGCCCGGTGGTGACGGAAATCGCCGATGCCGGCCCGCAGGACGGCAGCACTGCCACCCTGATCCAATACCTGGATTGCGAACAGGGTGCCGAAGTATGGCACTTTCGGGTCAACGGCGGCGGCCACTGGTGGCCGGGCAGCATCGACGTGCCTCCTTTCCTGGAATCCGTCTTCGGCAAAACCAACCGAGACTTCGACGCCAGCCGGGAAATCTGGAACTTCTTCACCGGCCAGCCGGCTACGGTCACCGGTCTGGCCCAGCCGGCCGGCGCCAGCCCGGTTGCCGTCACAGCCTTTCCCAACCCTTTCCGGGAGGAAGTGTCCGTCGTCTTCCGCCTGCAGGAGGCGTCCGGCGTCCGCCTTCGGGTGTACGATCCGGTGGGGCGCCCAACGGCTGCGCCTGAGGAGCAGGCCCTGCCGGCAGGGTTGCAAAAGATTCAATGGGAAACGCCGCCCCACCTGCCCGCAGGCTGGTACCTGCTGGTGCTGGAGGTTGACGGCGTACCGGCAGGGAGGCAGTTGGTGATCCGGGAGTAAATGCCCGGATAGTTGCCGGCGCCCGGTGCCAGGAGTTTATCCCGGGTAACTATTCAGCATTATCGAAGACAGCGGCAGAAAATGCCCTGTTTTGCCCCAGCCCTGAAGGGTGACAGGGCATTTTCTGCCTTTGCTCCCTTTAGGGTCGGGGAAAACAAAGGCAGAAAATGGGCTGTTCCATTGATGCTGAATAGTTACGGTCATACGCACACTTTACCCCCCTCCCAGCTGCCCCGCGGCCCATTCCAGGCCGATCCTGTTCTTGAAAAACTTGCCGCGCAGGGCCGCCAGTTTGAGCTGGGCATCCACCAGCTTCTGCTCGCGGGCGTTGATGAGAAAGATGGAGCTTTCTCCCAGGTCGAACTTCTGGATTTCGGCGTTGAGCAGAGCCTGGTAATTACCGACGTTATCCTCGGTGAGGCGGATTTGCTGCAGGAGGTTCTCCAGTTCGTTGTAGTAGGCGCCGATCTTGTTGGCGATCTCCAGGCGTTTCTGCTGCAGGCCGTATTCGGCGTCCTGGATTTTCAGTTTTGCCAGTTGCAGCTTGCCTCGTTCTTTTCGCAGCAGGAGGGGGAAGTCGAAGCGCAGGCCCCATTTGTAGTTCTGGGCCACGAGGTTGTTGAACCCAGAGCCTTCTCCGGTATCGTAGATGAAGTCGCTGCCGTCGCTGAGGAAGTTGTACTCTACATCCAGGCGGGGTTTGAGCTGTTCGGCAGCCAGTTTCCGGTCGATGTCCAGTTGGCTGAGCTTCACTTCATAGCGGCGGATTTCGGGGTGGGCCAGGCTGGCGCCGCGCCAGATGGCGTCCGGTCCGAGGGCGGGCAGGGCCGGTTGCAGTTCGCCGAGGGCGGGCGGGCGCAGGCGGCCGGTAATTTCCACCGGTGCCTGCCCTTCATACCAGAGGAAGTTGGACATCAGCAGGCCGGTATTCCGGTAGCTGACCCGGGCGTCGTTGAGTGCCAACTGCCGGTTCTGCACCTGGATGAGGGTTTCCAGCGTGTCGATGGCCGGCTTGTCGCCCTGGACGAAGCTTTCCACGATGGCGCCATACCGCTGCCGGGTGAGTTCCAGTGCCTCCTGCTGGATCAGCAGCTCGTTGTAGGCCCGGGCCCACTCCCAGTAGGCGGAGGCGGCTTCCAGCAGCAAGTCGTTGATCATGGCCCGGCGCTCGGCCTCGTTGGCCTGCGCCATCAGCTCGGCCTGCCGCAGGGTGGCCCGCCGTTCGTCGATGATCAGGCCGCGGGCCAGCGGCACTTTCAACCCCAGCACGGCCTGCCCTGCCTCGGGCAGGTTGCGTTCGGGGTTGAGATAGATGCCGTCGGTAACCGTATAGGCCGCCTTCAGTTCAGCCCCGTACCAGGTGGGTATTTTGAGCCCGCCCTCGCCGATGGCAAAGTATTCTTTCTTGTCGAAGGACTTCTGGTCCCATTCAGCGTATGCCTTGGGGTCGAATCCGCCGCGGGCCAGCCGCTCCAGCGCTTCTGACTGATTGTCGAGCAGGCGCGCCTGCTTCACCACCGGATGGTACTCCAGTATCCACCGGAAGAATTCCTCCTGGGAAAACACCCGGGCGCTGTCGGCAGGCTGGGCATAAACGGAGGCCAAGACGGCAAAGAAGGCCAGCAGAAATGCCATTGCCGCCCGAGTGAAAGAACTGGCCCTGCCGGGCACCCGGACCGGCCTGGCCCACACCGGCCAAAACCGCAACCCGATATCTCGCTTCATTTGAATTGGCTTCATAAAACACTTCATTTAAAAAGAGGCCGCAGCAGCCTGCCTGCTTGACAAAGGCGGCGCGCCCTGTACATCCTGTCCTCATTTGGGGATGGACTTCACGGGCGCTTTCAATTTTGGTGTCTCCTCCCTATCCTCATCGTAGTAATCCGGCGGGAAGCCGTTGAGCTTTCGCCACACTTCGTACCAGAGGGGCACGTCGTTGAGCAGGGCGATACCCTGGGCGCCGGAACCCACCCTCAATTCCTCCGGCCATTCCTTGCTGTCCTTTCTGGGGCCGACCAGGATGCGGTACTGCCCGTTGGCGCTGATCATATTGTCAATGGCGACCACTGAGCCGCTGTAGGTGCCGAACGACTGCCCGGGCCAACCGGAGAAGATGAAGGCCGGCCATCCGTCGAAGATGAAGCGCACCTCCTGGTTGATGTCGACCAGGGGAAGGTCCATCGGTTTGACGTAGAGTTCTACGGCCAGTTCATAATCTGCGGGCATAATGGTGACGATGCTTTCCCCTTCCTTGACCGTCTCGCCGATACCCGGTTTGATCGCCTTGGTGATGAAGCCCTCCTGGGGGGCGAGAATGAAATAGAACCGGCTTCGTTGTTCATAATTGGAAGCCTGGATCCGCAACTTGCTTACGCTGCCCTCCGCGTCATATCTGGCCGACAGGGTGCTGAACTTATCCGACTCCGCCTTGGCGATCTTCTGGTTGTATTCGTAGCGTACGGTGCTCAGCTCGAGGCGGGCGTTGGCCAGCTCGTTGCGGCTTTCCTCCACTTTGTTCTGGCTGGATAAATATTTAGCCCGGGCCTCCTGCAATTTTATCCGTTTCTCTTCCACATCCGCCCTCGACTTGATGCCCTGGTCGAAGAGCTGGACGGTCCGGTTGTACTGGACTAACGCCACCGAATCCTGGTAGAAGGCCTGCTCCATATCGGCCTGGCTGGAGGCCAGCTTGAACTCGGTCTGCCGGATTTTGTTGGCCAGTTGCTGCTGTTTGAAATCCAGTTCGGATTTCATAGCCTCGACCTGGCCCTCCAGGGCGGCCACTTTCTGGCCATAGGACACGATGGCCCCTTCCTTGGCGTCGACCTGCTGTTCGGTGCGGGCCACCAGGTCGGGGTCGAAATACTCCGCCTTGATCTCGGAGAGGTGCACGATGGTGTCGCCTTTCTGCACAAGCTGGCCCTCCCGCACGTACCATTTTTCTATCCGCCCGGCAATCGTCGACTGAATGGTCTGCGGGCGCTGGCCGGGCTGCAGGGTGGTTACTTTTCCCTTGGATTGGATGTTCTGCGTCCAGGGCAACAAGAGGAAAAGGATGACCAGGGCCATGGTGCCGACCAGCCAGCGGGTGAACATCTGGTTGGCGCGGGAGAGGGTGACCTGGGAAAAGGATTTGAACTGGTTGAATTCAACCCTTTGATTGATGGTATTCGGTGATATATTGAGCATATCGTATTTTTAAGGGTTCACGGAGGAGTTGACGCGTTTTTGGGCGCTTACCTGATAGGGGAGGAATACCCGTTCGAAGTGTTCGCTTTTTGAAATTTTTTCGAAAGGTCCCTCCTCCAGGATATTGCCGTCCTTCAGGAGGATAACCCGGTCGCAACGGGAAGCGAAGAAGGGGTCGTCTGTTACGGCTATCATCGTCCAGGGTTTATCGGCGCCGGCCAGGTAGTTGCAGATCATTTCCCGGTCGCTTCGTTCCATGCCATAGAAAAAGCCTTCGACGGCCAGCAGGCGCGGCTGGGAGATGATGCACCGGGCCAGGATGATGCGGGTGCGGATGCTCTGCGGGATGTTGCGCCCTTCGGGCAGGAGCATGGTATCGAAGCCCTGCGGCAGGCGTTGCACATAACCGCTCAGGCCGATGTCATCGGCAACCCTGACGACCTGCTCCAGGTTCACTTCCGGGTGTTCCAGGGTAATATTCTCCAGGATCGTGCCGCTGAAAATATCTTCCCGCGCTGAATAATCTCCCATGTGGTGCCGCAGGCTGCCGATGTTGATGTTGCGCAGGGGATAACCGTTATAGGAGATGCCTCCTTCGAAATCGGCATACAGCCCGGACAGCAGTTGCAACAGCGTCACGCGCCCGGAACTGCTGTAGCCGGCAATACAGATTTTCTCTCCGGGCTGCGCTTCGAAGCAAAGGCCGTTGAGTACCGGCCTCTTGGCATCGGCATAGCTGAAATTGAGTTGGTCGACTTTGATGCTCATCCCCTTGCCGGTGTCGATGTCTTTAAAATTGATGCCGGTTTCCTCCTCGATGGGCAGGTCGGTCACATTACCCAGTTTTTCCAGCGCCGTCAGTACGTCGTAGATCACCTCCATGGCCAGGATGAGCTTTTCGACCGAAGCCATAACCAAAAGCACGACGATCTCGGCAGCTACGAACTGGCCGATATTGATCTGGTTGTCGATCACCAGGTAGCTGCCCAGGAACAACAGGCCGGCGGTGATCAGCGTTTTGAATCCTACGATATTGGCGTACTGGAACAACAGGATTTTGAAATGTTTCTTGCGGCTATCCAGGTAATTACACACCAGTCCGTCGGTCTTATTGAGCGAAAAGGCGCTGCCTCCCGACATTTTGAAGGTATTCATTGCCCGTGCCATTTCCTCCAGCCAGTAGGCCACCTGGTATTTGTATTTCGACTCCTTCAGGCTGGTAGACAAGCCGCCGGGCCCCGATATCCGAAAGATGAGCAGGAGGATCATGACGAGCACAATGCCAAAAAAGATGAAGAACGGATGGTAAAAAGAGATCAGGATGAGGCCAAAAGCTACCTGCAAAACGGCAGTGGAGAAATCCATCAGGATCTTGGGCACTCCTTTCTGGAGGGTCAGCGTATCGAAGAACCGGTTGACCAGTTCCGGAGGATAATGACGGATGACCGAATCGAGCTTCAGGCGGGGGATGCGATAGGCAAAGTCAAAGGCCGAGCGGGCGAAGATGCGCCGCTGGATGGTCTCCGTGACGGTCAGTTGCATGACCTTCAGGATTCCGGAAAGCGCGGTGCCCACCGTCACGACAGCCACCAGGATGATCAGGGAGGCCGACAAGGCACCGCCGGCGATCAGCCCGATGATCGCCTGGACGCCCAACGGAATACTCAGCGTGATCAGGCCGGAAAAGATAGCATAGACGTATATGTAGGTAATATCTTTGCGGTCCAGTTCCAGCAATTTGAAAAAGCGCTGCAGGGGGCGCCAACGGGTATTATTCTCCATTTTCGGTAATTTGTGCAGGATACAGGGTCAAAACAAGACGGGCAATGCAATGTCCCCATGACCCGTTTCTTTGATCAATTAAACATAAGATACGCAACTAAAGGTTTAAAAAAAAGGGGGGGATTGCTATGGTTTTGCGTTTTGTCAGGGCATCCCGGCATTTCCGTTGAGTCGCCCTTCGTTATTGCAGAACAGCATTTTCCAGGCAAAATATACAAGAAGCTCTTCTACTTGCTTCAGCACGTCGCCTTCCCCATTCACTTCGGTCAGGCGGGGCAGGTGTTCGGCAAAGTAGATGTGGTTGTTCGCCATTTCCAGAAGGTTGCTGGCCAGGGCCCGGGGATAAGGGAAGCCGGGATTGTTTTCCAGGATGATGTCGGCAATTTTCTGACAGAGGGACTTATAGGATATGAAGAAACCGTCCTTGTTCTGGGCATCCACTTCCTTGTTGTGGTAGGCCTTCGTCCCTTCGGCTACGACGATGCGGTGCAGCACGTCCTCGTCAATGAAAGTGATCTTGGCGTCCCGCTTTGCCGTATCCACAATACAGCTGATGGCTACTTTAAGTTTTTCCCGCGGGTCCCCGATATGGGTTGTCCGCATATCGATCCGGAATTTCATCCATTCCCAGTACCAGTTGACCAGATACACCAGCAGGAGTTGTTTGTTCTCGAAATACCGGTAAACAGAAGCTTCCGTAGAATTGATACGGCCGGCCAGGCGGCGGAAGTTGAATTGTTCGATCCCCAGTTCATCGATCATCATTACGCTATGGCGCAGTATCTTGCGGCCCAGGGCCGTCCGCTGTGGGTTGCGCAAAAATAATTTCTCGTTAATGCTGAGTTCAATCGCCAGAATAGACATGGGAAAAGTTTATAAAATCAAAGCACTAGTTCAAGAACTCGGCCACGCTATTGGACTGGTACATGGCCCGAAGGTATTCCTGCAGCTTTCTCCGGGCGAAGAAAATCCTGCTCTTCACCGTGCCCAGCGGAATATCCAGTTCCGTAGCGATCTCGTCATATTTGAATCCCTGATAGTGCATCAGGAAAGGAATTTTCATCCAGTCCTCCAGAGAATCGATCAGCGTGGCGACTTCCTTGAGGGTAACCTCTGTTTCTCCCAGGTTTTGCACGGTGCGCCCGCCCGAATTCAAAAAATAGTTGTTGGGCGTTTTATCGTTGAGTACCTGCCGGCGCTTTTTTTGCCGGTAATTGTTGATGAAAGTATTGCGCATGATGGTCATCAGCCAGGCCCGCAGGTTGGTGTGGGGCTGATACATGCTGCGATATTTGAAAGCTTTGTAGGCCGTTTCCTGCAGCAGGTCCTGAGCGTCATCTTCGTTTTTGGTCAGATGGCAGGCAAAAGAAAACAGCATGGATTCAAACTGCGAAAAAGCATTGGTGAATTCGAGCTTTGACATAGCATGACACTTTTAATGGTTAGCTATTCTTTCTATTATGATAGTAAAGCTATCATTTTTGCAAAATTAACAATCTTTCCGACATAGGGTTGCAGGAAGAGCAACTTTTTTTTCAGGAAGAAATGAGGCAGTTGGACTTTGGATGTGCCACTGTTCCGCCTTTCGCCCCGTCTTCGCTATCGCTCTTCCGGGCAAGCTTCCGACTTCCAGTGATGCAGAGGATGCCTTCTCCGACTCCGGAGTTGGTGCCTGGTTTTACCGGTATCCCGGTAAGGGCGCCCAGCTAATAAATTCAATGAAGACTGGACTTTTTCCCCGAAAACATGCTATATTTGTCCCGCCTTTGGAAAAGCCAGGGCAAAGTGGCCCCGATCGTACTGATAATCAGCCCTTAACGTTACGGCGAGCCCGTATTTCTTATCTCTTTTTGCCAATAGCGGGTGTGGCGGAACTGGTAGACGCGCTAGACTTAGGATCTAGTGCCGCAAGGCGTGGGGGTTCGAGTCCCTCCACCCGCACTGAAATGGTAGGAGGGTGGAGGGACGAGAAGTTTATCCCGCCTTAGTGGAGTAGGCACATTGGGCCGTCACGCAACTTTGGCGGGAAGTCCCTCCACCCGCACTGAAACAAAGGCTGCTTCACGCAGCCTTTTTTGTACCTGCAAACAGGAAGGAACACGCTCCTGGAAATAGATAACCATAACAAGCATATCGCCATGCCAAAAGTTGTCAGAGAAGATATTGACAATTTGAACGCCGTTCTGACGGTGACCCTTGAAAAGGAAGAATACGAACCGAAGTTCAGGTCCGAACTCGGCAAATATCAGAAGCAGGCCCACATGAGAGGGTTTCGCAAAGGGAAAACGCCGATCAGCGTCATTAAAAAGATGTACGGCAAATCCGTGCTCGCTGAGGTGATCAATGAGATGTTGCAAAAGGAACTGTCGGGGTATCTCACCGGTGAAGGCCTCCGGATTTTGGGTCAACCCCTTCCTTCCGAAGATCAGGAGCCCATCGACTTCGAGCTGAAGGACCTGCACAATTATACCTTCAAATTCGACCTGGGCCTGGCCCCGGAGTTCGAAGTGCAGGGCGTGAGCCCGGAAACTTCCTTTGAAAAAACGGAAGTTGAAGTCAGTGAGGAAATGATCAACGAGGAGTTGGAAGCGGCGCGCAAACGCCACGGCGAACGCCAGTTCGTCGAAGACGATATCCGGGAAAATGACATGGTCAAGCTGTCGGCCCGGGAAATGGATGGAGCGGCGCCTAAAGAAGAGGGGATTGAGTCGGAATTCAGCGTTCTGGTCAGCTCCATTACCAACGAAGATGCCAAACAGCAATTGCTGAGCGGCAAGAAAGGCGATACCTTCCGCCTGAACCTCTTCGAACTGGAAGAGGGCAAAGACGAAAAATACGTGCGCAAATATTTCCTCAACCTCGGCGATGACGATGAGCGGGAGGCCGGCAGGGAATACGAAGCCGAAGTCGTGGAGGTCAGCCGCATCATGCCGGCGGAACTGGACCAGGAATTCTTCGACAAGTTCTTCGGTGAGGATGAAGTCAGCAGTGAACAGGAAGCCCGCGACAAAATCCGGGAGCAGATCGAAAAGTTCTACAGCGGCCAGTCGGAGGCCCTGCTTTTCCGGGATATGCAGGAAAGGATCATGGAACTCAATGAACTGAGCCTGCCCGAAAGTTTCCTCAAGCGGTGGATGAAAAGCAACAACGAGAACCTTACCGACAAGATCATAGAAAAGGAATACGGCGCCTTCGCCAAAAACCTGCAGTGGTCGCTGATCCGCAGCAAGCTGGTCAAAAGGTTCGATATCGAGGTGCGCAGCGAGGAAGTGCTCGAAACCTTGAAGAACCGGATTCGTGGTTACTTTGGCGGCGTGGCGCCGGGAATGGAACACATCATCGACAGTACGGCCGCCCGCCTCATGGAAGACGAGAAACAGGTAGAGCAGGCCTTCGAAGAGGTCCTTTCCGACAAACTCTACGAAGCGCTGGCGGCAGAGGTCGGCATCAACGTCAAAAAAGTGAGCCGGGAAGCATTCGAGGAGATCGTGTCCAACGCCCGGGAAGATTCGGCAGCCTCTTCGGCCGAAGAAGAAGAGGAATAAAAATTTGGCCCCATTCAACCGCCCAGCAGCCGATTTGTTATACAATTGATTATTTAACAAAGGGCCAGGGCAAACTACCAAAACTGGCAATCATAACCTTACAAAAGCAAAAACCGCATGTTCCACAAAGATGAATTTATGAAGTATGCTACCAGGCACCTCGGGATGAGTAGCATGCATCTCGAAAAATACATCGACTCGACGACCCCGTCCTTCGCCCCCAATGTCCAGGGATTCACTACCGCTATCATTGATGAAAGGATCAAGAACGTCTTCCCGATGGACGTATTCTCCCGCCTGATGATGGACCGCATCATTTTCCTGGGCGTTCCCGTGAATGATTATGTGGCCAATGTCATCCAGGCGCAGCTGCTGTTCCTGGAATCCGATGACCCCAAACGCGACGTGCAGATGTTCATCAACAGCCCCGGCGGCTCCGTGATCGCCGGCCTGGGTATCTATGATACGATGCAGTACGTGGCGCCCGATGTCAATACCATCTGCACCGGCCTGGCCGCCTCCATGGGCGCCGTCCTGCTCACCGCAGGCACCAAGGGCAAACGCACCTGCCTCTACCACAGCCGGGTGATGATCCACCAGCCGCTGGGCGGCATGCAGGGACAGGTCACGGATATGGAAATCTCCTACCGGCTGATCAAGGATATGCAGAAGCAGCTCTACGATATCCTTGCCGCTCATACCGGCCAGCCTTTCGACAAGATCGAAGAGGATTGCGACCGCGACAACTGGATGACCGCCGCCCAGGCCAAGGAGTACGGCCTGATCGACGAAGTGCTCGACCGGAACAATCCGAAGAAGGAAGAATAAAGATTTCAGAAGGTCCGGGCCTCTACGCTAAAACAGAGGCCCGGATTTTCGATTTAAGTAAAACGCGTATGATGCGACGCAGTAAGCAAAGTTATCGCTGTTCTTTTTGTGGCCGGGACAAGTCCGAAGCGCTCATCCTGATCGCCGGCATTGACGGGCATATCTGTGAGGTCTGTGTGGAACAGGCAGGAGAGATCATCGAAGAGGAACTCTACGGCGGCAAAAAGAAAGAAGAAGGGAAAAAAGACTTTCTCATCCCGGACAAGATCACGCCCAAAGAGATCAAAAACCACCTCGACCAGTACGTCATCGGGCAGGACGACGCCAAGAAGTTCCTCTCCGTTGCCGTCTACAACCACTACAAACGCCTGCGGCAGCCCCGCCACGAAGAGGTGGAGATCGAAAAATCGAATATCGTATTCGTCGGCCAGACCGGCACCGGCAAGACCCTGCTGGCCAAAACGATCGCTAAATTCCTCAACGTCCCCTTTTCTATCGTCGACGCCACCGTCTTTACCGAAGCGGGTTATGTGGGCGAAGACGTAGAGAGCATCCTCAGCCGGCTGCTCCAGGTTTGTGACTACGACGTGGCTTCGGCAGAAAGGGGAATCGTTTACATCGATGAGATCGATAAGATTTCCCGGAAAAGCGACAACCCGTCCATTACCCGCGATGTTTCCGGAGAGGGCGTGCAACAGGCCATGCTCAAAATGCTGGAAGGCACCGACGTCAACGTCCCGCCCCAGGGTGGCCGCAAGCACCCGGAGCAGAAACTCGTCAAGATCAATACCAGCAATATCCTGTTCATCTGCGGCGGCGCCTTCGACGGCATCGAAAAGATCATCGCCCGCCGGGTCAACACCCAGGTGATCGGCTTCAAGTCGGACGAGGCACTGACGATCGACCGCGACAACCTGCTGCAGTATATCAACCACCAGGACCTGAAGAGCTACGGCCTCATTCCCGAACTGATCGGCCGCCTGCCCGTGCTGGCCTTCCTGGAACCGCTCGACCTGGACGCGCTCAAACGCATCCTCGTGGAGCCGCGCAACGCCCTGGTGAAACAATATAAAAAACTGTTCGAACTGGAAGGCATCAGGCTGGAATTCACCCAGGACGCCATCGAGTACATCGCCGAGAAGGCGCTCGATTTCAAACTCGGCGCCCGGGGCCTGCGCAGCATCTGCGAAGCCATCATGACCGACGCCATGTTCGACCTGCCGTCTTCGCAGGACGTTAAGCACTTCGAGATCAGCCGCGCCTACGCGGAGGAAAAACTGGGCCATAGCAAACTCAGCAAACAGCTGCGCGCCGCTTAGGTTCTTTCGCCGCAAAAAGAAAACCGCTGCCGGGAGATGCCCCGGGAGCGGTTCTCTTTTTGCGGCGCACTGACTGCCCGAAAGGCTTTCGGCAATTGTTGCATGAGGCAGGCATCTATTCACGGCTGCCTACCCCCGCTATTGCCTATTTCCTTTCTGCCAAATTCCCTATCCCTTTTTACTCCTATCGCCTTAGTTCTTACTGCAAAAAACGCTTTCTGCCAAAAAATACCCTGAACAAACGCGGGCAATTGCGCCAGAGTTCTTACCTTGTATATACATTCAATGTTCGAACAAACAATAAAACCAACTAAAATCACCTATTATGAACGCAGTATTAAGCATTGGCAAGTATTTGTATGCAATCCCGTTCGCGATTTTCGGCCTGTTCCATTTTATGAACGCCAATGCCATGTCCGGCATGGCGTTTGGCAGCTCAGCGCTGGTATACCTCACCGGGGCAGCGCTCATTGCCGCCTCTGTGAGCATGCTCATTGGCAAGCTGGATAAACTGGCGGCCACGCTTCTCGGGGTGATGCTCCTGTTATTTGTCTTCATCATCCACTTTAAGGGGGCTGCCGCAGGCGACCAGGCTTCCACCTCGAACCTGCTGAAAGACCTCATGCTGGCGGGCGCCGCCTGGATGTACGCCGGGAACCTGGCCAAAGACAATGCGGTGATCGGTTGAATTTTTCCTCCACAACGAAAACAAAAGAGCGCCCACGGAGCAATTCCGGGGCGTTTTTTTTATAATTGTCGGGCCGCCCGCCAGTCCACGTTCCGGCTGCCGGCCTGACAATTATAAAACTATGCGATATTTTGCCGAACTGGCCTACAACGGCGCCCGGTACCACGGCTGGCAAAAACAGCCCCATAAGATCAGCGTACAGGAACAGCTGGAGGCGGCCTTCTCCACCATCCTGGGCACGGAGATAGAAGTGGTGGGCTGCGGCCGGACCGATACCGGGGTGCATGCCCGGCAGTACTTCATGCACTTCGACTTCGACGGGCAGTTCCCCCAGGCATTCAACCGCCGCATCAACAAGTTCCTGCCTCCCGACATCGCCATCTACCGCATCTTCGAAGTGGCGCCGGAAGCACACGCCCGGTTCGGCGCTGCTCACCGGGCTTATGAATACCACATAGGCTTTGTCAAAAACCCCTTCGGCCAGGAAACGAGCTATTTCTACCCGTTCGCTCAACTGCCCGACCCGGCAAAAATGCAGGAGGCCGCCAGCCTGTTGCTCGGCTACAGGGAGTTCTTCCCCTTCTGCAAGACCAATACGGATGTTAAAACGATGCGTTGCGACCTGCGCCGCGCCGAATGGGAGGGGTCGCCCCGGGAGGGCAAAATGGTGTTCCACATCGCCTCCGACCGCTTCCTCCGGGGCATGGTGCGCCTCATCGTCGGCATGTGCCTCCATGTGGGAACCGGCAAGACGAAGATAGAGGAAGTGCGCCACGCCCTGGACCGGCAGGAACGCCTGAAAAAAAGCTGGAGTATCCCGCCACAAGGGCTTTTCCTGACGGAAGTGAGCTATGCGAGGTACTAAAAATAACGTGAGTTCGGGAATGGTGGCTGTGAAAATCAATTATTTAGGCCAGTTACTTGTTGTTAGTTGTCAGTTGATTGTTCCCGGGAACCGACAACGGTCAACAGGCAACCAACAACGATCAACAAAATCAGGGTTTTGAGGCTATTTATTTTCGAATGTATTCCGAACTGACGTTAAAAATAAGCCCTGATCACCTGCTCGTATAAGTCCCTGAGGACCTGCTCGGCCATATCGTCCTCCTCCATGAACTCCTCTGCGGGGGCATTGAGGTATTTTTCCGGGATGGCGCGTTCGTCGCCCGAGACGTGAATCTCCCGGATGGTGGCCGCCGTGGAAGCTTCGAAGTTGCCGCCGGACAGTTCGCAGTCGGGCGTTCGGGCCTCGATGTTGACGTCAGCCTCCCAGGCCACGGTTTTGGTTTTGATGATGGTGGTGACGGCGCCTTCGGCCGTGCCGTATACCGGCACTTTGGATTCATGGCCGGCGGAATCGGTTACGGTTTTATATTCCAGGATCACCTCTTTGTTAAAGTCTTCTTCGCCCAGTTCCTCATCGATGTCGATTTCAATGGGGCCGAGGCGGATTTCGATGGCGCAGTCCGGGTTTTTAAACGGTTTGTCAACCGATACGCGAAGGAAGCCGCCGCTCATGTCTTCCAGTTCGCTGAAAATACGGTTGATCTCCCAGGTGTGAGGGTTGAACGGGGCGTCGATATCCACCTGGTAATAAACGATCCCTTTGTTGTATGCCGTGCGGATGAGGGAATCGAGCCTGGCAGAAGGCGCCTCGTCGTACTCCCTGGCTTTGGAAAAATCGCCGTAGGCCCATTGGGCATAGGCTTTCCGCCCGGTGGAGTCGGAGCGGGCCAGGTTGTCCTGCCCCTCCTGGAAATAATGATTGTAAAGGCGTGTCCGGAACCATCGGGCCTGTTGCGGCAGGGTCTGGGCTTCCCTTTCGAAGGCGCCGGGCAGGAAGGCGCGGGCTTCCTTGACTTTACTTTGCAGGCCGTAGGTCAGGTTTAGCCCTTCTTTCCAGCTTTCCGGCGAATCGGAGCCGGACAAGCGCTGGCGGACGGCAGCCTGCTGTTCGATGATCCGTTCCAGGGATTGTTGGAGGATAGTGCGGTTGGCTTTTTCGTCCTTGCCTTTGTTGAGGCCCGCCAGGGCCAGCTTGAAGGCCTTGTCGTAGTCCTGGTTTTCGAGCGCATTCTGGGGGCTGCTGCAGGCAGCGAAGAGGCAGGAGGCCAGGAAAAGTATTCTGTACTTCATCATTTGTCCGGTTGTTAGCCGGCCAATGTAAGAAACTTCTGCATCACCGGCAATCCCCGGGTTCTATTCGTCATTTCAGGAGTTTCAGTTTTGTCGCAGGATTTTACAATTGTTCCAGGTGACCTTGGATTTCCGCCGCCACAACGGGCCCAAGCTCAAAAGAAGCCTCCCGGGCGGCCAGGAGATGTGCCCTGGCGGCTTCTTTTCGCCCGGCTTCTTTGAGGATGACGCCGGCGTGATACAAGGCTTCCGGTTCGCCGGTCTGGCCGATGACGTGCTGCTCCAGGATGTCCAGCGCCCGTTGGGGGCTGCCGTGGCGGAAGGCCGCCCAGGCCAGCAGGTGGTAAGACATGGGGTGGGGGCGCTCGCCGATTTCCTCCGCGGCTATTTCCAGGGCTTCTGCTGCCTCGCCGCCCTCGCTTTTGAGCTGGCAGACGTAGCTTTTGTACATGTTGCCATAGGCTTGGGCGGAAGCTTTCCGCAGGAATTGTTCTTTGTGCATTCTCTCGGTTGCGGTATCCTGTTCGTATGCAGCAATTTCGGCCAGGAACAGGTCGTAGTCCGGCATGGGATGGATGGATTGGAGAAAGCGCACGATCCTTTTGGCTTCCTCGGTATTCCTGTCGTGCGAAAAGGCGATCCAGGCGATTCCCCGCAGGCTGTGCAGGTCCGCCGGGTCCAGGCGCAGCGCCTGCAGATAGGTTTCGTAGGCCTTTTTTACCTTGCCCTGGTGGCCGTACATGTCCGCCAGGTTGGACAACGCCCAGTTGATGGCGGAAGAAGTGCCGGAAGCCCGGGCCAGGCCCGCTGCCTTTTCCATGCTGCGCACCGCCTTGTCGAGCTCATCCGACTGGTCGTGCAGTTTCACTTCGCGGATCAGGTAATCGAAGTGAGAACCGGAGGCGATGCCGTCGAGCAGCAGGGAGGCTTCCAGCAGGTTGCCCCGCTCCAGCGCTACGTCCGCCAGCATGAGGGAAGAGGTGAACCTGTCCTCCCCGATGTCGCAAGCTTTCCGGATATAACCTTCCGCTTCCCGGAAGGCGTGGCGGGTGATGGCGTTCGCCGTCAGCGACTGCAGGACGCCCACCCGGCCCGGCAGGCGCGCATTGACGGCCAGCAGCAGGCTGTCGGAACGGTGCAGCTGAGTGATGTCGCCGGTGAGTTTGAAGCCGGCGGCGTACAGCCCGGCCAGTTTTTTTTGGTATACGAAGTTGCCGGGAGCAGCCTGGAGTTTTTGTTCCCAGAACGCAATCCGGGAGGCCAGCTCCTGCCGGCTTTTCCGGAGGTGATCCGGCGACAGGTAGTGCTCGTAGCTCGTTTTTTGGGCCACCTGATATTGGGGGGCGATAAAAACCGAGGCCATTATTATCAGGGCGGATACAAGGATGAAAACTGTATTTTTCATGGTGGAGGATTATCTGGAATTGCTGTGCTATTAAATGGAGACATGATTGGAAGCCAGGCGGCACTGCGCCGCCGGCTTCCAATAACCAATAACATACTGTAACTATTCAGCATCAGTGGAACAGCCCATTTTCTGCCGCTGGCTTCGATGATGCTGAACAGTTACAACATACTGTAATTAATTAGTGGGGCGTTGCCAGATACGGGAACACATTCAGGAACGCCTTGTCGTTGGCGTCGACGTTGTCGTCCGTCAGGCCGGGATTGGCGGCACCTTCCGGCCCGCCGAAAATGAGCAGCAGCTCGACCGAAATGACATCGTCGGCCAGGGCGCGGCCGGTAAGTACATTGGTGCCGTCGAAGAAGGTGGTTTTGCCTTCCGTGGATACGGTCAGCACATCCGTTGCCAGGATGCCGGTGAAGGTTTCGGCATCCAGCCCCAGGGCATTGTTGGTATACCCGGGGTTCAGCGCGAGGAGCTTGCTCTGGAACTTGTCGGCAAAGGAGGGGCCCTGCTGAGAAGGCGTGGTGGTGTTGAATTTATCCTTTTCGGCGGCATCGACGAAGACGGTGTTGATCGCCGGGCGGCCCATCTGGTCTTCCTGCATGTAGCGGCTGTTATCGGCGGGCGCGATGGGATCGTCGTCGTTGCAGGAGGTGAAAGCTATGGCTATGGCCATAAAGGCCAGGATGCCTGTTTTAAGACTATTTTTCATAGTTGAAATAAATTTTCTGAAGTGATTGAAAAAGGGGGACACAGAAGCTCCGTTTCACGGATACGCCGTCAGGCATCTGTGATGAAACAAACCATGAAACGATAGAGCAAACTGATGATGGAACTGCTAGATCTTCCGCTTGGATTCCACCCAGGTATTGAGGGTGGCGGCGTTGCCGAGCATGGATTTGGGTACTTCGATGACAACGGAGAGGACATTGGTGCCGGCGAAAGTGTCGGAGCCGGGATTGTTGAAGCTGGCGGCATTGCCGGCGATGATGTCGCTGTACCGGGCGAAGTCAAAAAAGAACGGGTCGTCGCGAGGGCCGGCAAACACTTTCATGCCTTTGCCGCTGCCGACGATGGCGGATTCGTTGTAGGCGGTGATCTCGGCTTCCACGGCGCCGCCTTCGGATTCTATCCGGCTCACCAGGCCGGTTTCGGAAGGCACCGCCGGGCCGTAGGCCAGGATTTTCCCATCCTGAAAAATGGCCTGGATGACGAGGTCTTCCACAGCGTCGCCGGTGTTGTCGATGTTGAATTCGATCATGACCTGCTCGTCGAATTTGGCGCTGGCGGTGGCCGCCGGGTCGAGCAGGCCCTGCAGGTTGGCGACGAACACCATGTTTTCCGGGTTTTCCGGGCTTTGGAAGGCGTAGTAATCGGTAATGTCCGAAGTGGTAGAAGTGACGGCGGGCGCGTCGATGTGGTCAGCAGCCCATACGATTCCCGCAGCCGTGGCGAACAGCGCCAGGGCGGTCAGGAGCAAATTCTTCTTTTTCATATCAAATGGTGGTTTAAAAAAATGAAATACGTGTTTACATTTCTAGTACATGAAAACTTAAATAAATGGTTGCTTAGGCGAAGTTATTTTGGACTTAATCAAGGAAGAAAAAACGAGCATAGCCGGAGCTACGTGAGTTTTTTCTGACGCAGAGTAAGTTCAAAAGAACAAGCATAAGTGGGTATTTATTTAGGTATTCATGCACTAGTTACGGAGCAGGCCAGGAGAGTGGATTTCGAAAGAGGGTATTTTTTGATAAAAAATTGGTAACTATTCAGCATCATCGAAGCCAGCGGCAGAAAATGCCCTGTTCCATTGATGCTGAATAGTTACAAAAATTGTTTCGCAGCAGCAGAAAAATCATATGCTCCCTGCCGTCACGCTAATGCCTGTTGCCCGGTTAACGGCGGCTCCGGCCCTGGTTGCAACACGTTCAGAAATGCATTGGGATGCTCCCGGAAAATATCAGACCAGGAGCCATTTCTCGAAGAGCTTGACTGAAATTTTATAGTATTTATCTTCCAGCAATTCCAGTACTTCCCTGCGGATCAGGTCTTCGATCACCTTGTCGTCCTCCTCTTTGGAGACGATGGTGTTGATCTGATCGCGGGTACAATACTGATGCGTCTTGGAATTTCCGGCGATGGATTTCAGGATTCCGAGGACATGGCTTTCCTTGAATTGTTCCACATCGGCATCCCCTCCCGTCAACAGGTTGTCGAATTTGTCTTTTTGCAGGGCCTTATTTCCGCTGAACATTTCGGTAGCCACCTCGTCGACATCCAGGCGGGTGATATTGATGTACTTGTTGGCATTCATCCGGTCTACCAGGCGCGCGCAAAACATTTGCAGGTAGTAGGGGTTGCTGGCGGTCCATTCCAGGATGCCATCTACGGCATCGCCAATGTAACGGCTTTTATGGTTTTCCTCATCCCAGATTGGTTTTTCGACCAGGGCGCGGGCCGCCTTTTTATCCAGGTAAGTCAGGCGTTTGTCTTCCGTGACGCCGAATTCATTGGGGAAGGAGCTTTTAAACTTCTGCATCACGTCCTGCCCCACCAAAATAGCGCTGAAGTAGCCCTTTTCCAGGATAGATTTGATGGTCTTCATGAATTCTTTGTCGAGCGTGCCGCGCCGGATGGCCGTATAGAGGTACGTGAATTCGTCAATACAGAGGACGATGTGGCGGTTTTCCCAACCCGGCGTTTTGGCCAGGTTGCGGCGAAGCTGGTTCATGAAGCCGTCAAAATGTATAGACGGCAATTCCTTGAAGTCATTAAATACGATGGGCGGCACTTCCGGAACAGGGTTTGCAGGGTTATTCGGCAAGTCCAGGAAATAATTCTCAATTTCCCGGCAAATCTTGTAGAAAAAGGCAAAATTGGTGATCGGGCTGCCGATGATATCCCCAATGCTGAATTTAATGCTGATGGCTCTGCCCGACGCCTTTAATTTTTCGTTGATGTGATAGAGGACGGAGGATTTCCCCGACCGTTTTTGCCCAAACAGAAGGACGCACTTGGATTTGGCATTCTCGATGGTGTCGATAATGTTCCGGATGAGTTCGTCCCGCCCGAAAAACATGCTTTCGTCTTCCACCGGCCCGCTTTCGGCGATCCGGGCGTAGGGGTTCTCGATGCGGACAAATTCGGATTCGCTGTACAATTTCAGGTTGAGGGTTTCATTGCGTTCTTCCTGTGCCTGTCCCTTATTGTACCCGTAGAGGTAGTGGAGATCCAATCGGGCCGTTCTGTTCTCTTTGGCCTGCGGGGTAATCCTCACCCGGAAGTGTACTTCTTTCTTTTCGCCGCCCCGGATGATGTCATTACTCACTATTTTTCCGTCTATGGGTTTGCAGTCTTCATTCCCGATGGGGGTCAGCTGGAACATCTGGATGGGGGAACTTTCTCTTTCATTTTCCAGCAGCAGCCGCACTTCCACGGTGTCGTCTTTTCCAATGGCCGTATCGGTATTCAGCAGGCTCATCTCTATTTTAGGCTTGCTGCGGGCAACCACTTCTTCGAAATCCCTTTTAAAGGCGTTTTGCAGGAACTCGCACAGCGGGATAAAGGTGCGCACGGAGAAGAGCGTAGGTTGTTGTTCGATCTCGTTCAGCAGGGCGCGGGTCTTTTGCTCCAGCAACTGGTAGCGGTGTTCGCGGGCGTCGAAGCTGGTAGCCCGGAAATATTTGTCGATGTCGTGGCCGATATCGTTCAATTGCTGGGCCCGGCTTTTATCCAGTTTTAGCAGCCAGTCGGTATTCTGGATTTCTCGCCCGGCGCGGGTGAGTTTTTCATAAGCTTCCTGCAGGACCGACTCATTTTGCACGGCTTTGTAGGGCACCATCAGGTTGTTGGTGGCCAGGCTCCGCTCGCTGCGCATTTTCAGCCAGGCTTCGTTCAGTTCTTCTTCCGTCTCCAGGTTGCCCAGCGAGGGGTTGTTTTGGCGCAGGTAACGGACCGAGCTGGCGAACAGGGTTTTGTTCTGCTTAATAATGTCCAGGACGCGGCTGGTGATCTCCCGGTTGGCGATGAACATATCCAGGGTGCCGTCCCACAGCTCGGCGTGCTTTTCTTCGGGTACCTGCGAAAAGATTTTCTCCAGGATAGCGTCGGAGCGCACATTTTGGCCGGCGATTTTTACCAGGTCGATGCCCCGGAGGGTATAAGAGCTGATGTAAACGCCGACCTGGCGCACCAGGCTGTCCCAGCTGTCTTCCAGGTTGAAAGCTTCCAGGTAATAATACCGAACGACCGAGTTGGGATAGTTCTGCCCGGCAGTGAGCAGCGCCATAGCGTTGCAGTACCTCGCCAGCACGGCTTTGAATTCAATGGTCTTATCCGGTTCGAACTGCTGCATCAGCTTGGCCTCTGTCAGCAGGTACCGGGCGCGTTCCTCGGGGCGGGCCCGCCCGGCTTCTTTGATCAGGACCCGGAGGTTGCGGAGGGTGGCGGGGCTGAAGTTCTGGTTGGCCCGGAAGGACTCCGGCACCCCTTCGTAGTTGTTTTGGGCCATGGCCCGTTTGAGCAGGAGGCTGAGTTCCGAACTGAGGGAAAGCTCTTCGATGCTTTCCGTGCCCAGGGTATCCACGACGTTCTTCAGCAGGTCGACGTTTCCGGAATTGCGATACTGGGCAATGGCTTCCAGGGCCTGTTGGGCGCCGGCGTCGTCCCTTTTGTAAGACAACAGTTGTTTGAAGTAGACTTCGGCCTGGTCGTAGTTCGCGAGTTTCAGGTGGCACAGGCCGTAGGTTCTCAGGATGAAGGGCTTCCGGTCCTGGCTGGCCAGCCGGTCGGCCTTGTCCAGGTATTCGATGGCCTGCTCATATTTCCCGGCGGCATAGGTCAAATTGACGAGCACGTTATAGGCGGGCCCTTTTTCGCTGATCTTGTGCATGTTGTCCTCCAGTACCAGGATGCCCTTTTCCGTCTCTTTCATCTGGTGGTGCAGCATGGCCAGGTCCTTGATGGCTGACTCCAGGCGGTCGCCTTCTTCTATGGCTTTTTCGAACTGCTCGATGGCCTTTTCGAAGTTTTTCTTCTGGGTAAACCGCTTGGCGTTGTTATACGGAGAGTTGGCACTCTTATTTTTAGATTTGTTTCCGGCCGGGGTTGGCCTCGCTTTTCGGGTCCGGGTCCGGTAGGCCTGGTGTTTTTCTACGATTTTATTTTGCATTTCGAGGGCGTCCTCGTTGGCGGGAAAACTCCTTAGGACAAGGTCGATGACCTGGTTGGCCTTGTAAAAATTCTTGTGTCCGATCAGCTCGTCCACTTCATCCAGGATTTCATTGACGTGGACGGGCAGCCTGATGTCAATGGGAATGGTCAGGTTGTATTTGTTATGGCTTGGGATGTAGATCACGGGGATGTCTTCCTGTTCGATCCAATCCCGGGTGAGTTGTTCGATAATCCGGGAGTCTTTTATGGAATTGTGGTTGAAATGAACCTGCTTGTGGCTGTTTACCACCTGAATATTGCCGCTCTTCATTTCCTGGTTGTACTCAATGATATAACCCATCGGAGGAAGGAGCGGGTTTCTTTTGTCTTGTTCCACCTCCACCTGGCGGCGGCGGGCCATTTCTTTGACTTCCTTCTGGAACTGTTCCTGTTGTTGCTCGGTCTCATCCAACTGGTTGTTGAGCCCTGCTTCTACCTCGCTGACGTTGTTCAGGACCGAAAAAGCGTCCTGGATTTCCAGGCGAATTTGTTCCGGTTCGGGATTGGCGTCGGTCAGGGCATACAATTTTGAGGCGCGCTGGCTGTGGTCTTTTTTGAACATCAGATACGACACGGCCCGGGTCAGGAGGGTCAGGGACTGCAGGTCCTTGTTCCCGATTTTGTCTTCGAGTAAACCAAAGAGGGCTAAAGAATGGTTGACGTTGCGCAACGCGGCCCGGAGCAGGATTTGAAAAAACGGATTATCGATGTGGATCGGCTTCGGCGCCAGGAAGTGCCGAAGGTGATAGAGCGCCTGGTCCGTCAGGTTGCTTTTGTAGTTGGCAAAGAAGGAGAGCCAGTGAAACATGTTGTCGTCAAATTCTTCGCGAAACCGGATCAACAGTTGGATGGCCTTATCCCATTGGTGCAGGTCGAAGGCAAAGAAGAGGGCCAGTTTCAAAATATCCTGCCGTTCAGCATAGTGGGGAAGTGCATCCAGCAGCATGTTCAGGATTTCGCTCAGCTTGGTCCGGTCTCCGTTATTGATGGTGGAGTCATACTTGCTCTTAACCGAATCGAGCAGTTTTTTCAGCCTTTTTCCTTCCTCGTTGACCTCATAGGGTTTGATGCTGGGAATGGAAAAAGTCAGGTCGTGATCGTTGTTGGATAGCCGCACTTCTTTCTTCAGGCTTTCCTCGAAGGGCTTGAACTGCTGCTCCAGCTGTTCTTTTCTCAGGCGGGTTTCCTCGTCGTTTTGATCCGTTTTTAATACCGGCGCTTTTGCCGTTTCGGGCGCCGCAACGGAGGGCGTAGAAAAAACAGGCGGAGGCGCCTCGCCATTTGCCTGTTCCTGGCTGGGCTCGGCTCCCGAGGGGGAAGGCTGGGCAGGAAGCTGGCCATCCTGCAGGATTTCCGCCGTGATCACCACCTGGGGGTCCAGGCCGATCGGGGGCTGCCCGTCGGGCCTGATCCACAGCTCGTCCGGTTCAATGTGTTCAATGGCGCCGATGATCTCTTCCTCCTGATAACTCGTACGGATGCGCAGAACCCGGCTCCGGGCATTGACAAGCATATTGATGAGTCGCTGAAAATTCTTCATGTAAAAGTTATTATGGGATCGCGGGCATTATATTCATTTAAATATAAAAAAACAACAGGCGACGGTATTCATTCCCTGATTTTTTCATTCAACAACCACAACTCGAACAATTTCACGAGTATCCGGTAATATTTGCCTTCCTTTATTTCAATGACTTCCCGCCGGAGCAGGTCTCTGATCACCTCGTCGTCCTTATCTTTGGAGGCCATGGTGCCGATTTGATCGCGCGTGCAATGGCCGTGGGCCTGGATGTTTTTGGCAATGGAACTCAGGATGCTGGTTACATGGCTTTCCCCGAATTGCTCCACATCGGCGTCTCCTCCCGTAAGCAGGTTGTCGAACTTGTCTTTTTGAAGGGCGTTATTTCCGCGCACCATTTCGTGGGCGACGGCGTCGACGTCCAGGCGGGTCGCTTTGCTATACTTGTTGGCGTTCATCCGGTCCACCAGGCGGGCGCAGAACATCTGCATGTAATAGGGGTTTTTTCCCGTCCATTCCAGGATGCCGTCCACGGCATCGCCGATGTAACGGCTCTCGTTCCTGGCCTGGTCCCAGATGGGTTGCTCGGCCAGGGCGCGGGCGGCGGCATCGTCCAGGAAGGGCAGGCGGATATCTTCCGTGACGCCGAATTCGTTGGGGAAGGCGCTTTTGAATTTCGGCATGACGTCCTGCCCCACTAAAATAGCTTTGAAAGCACCTCTTTCCAGGACCGACTTCCAGGTTTTCATGAAATCCCGGCTGAGGGTGCCGCGTTGAATGGCGGTGTACAGGTAGGAGAATTCGTCAATACACAGAACAATCTGATGGTTTCTCCAGCCCGGCGTCCTGAGCAGATTGCGACGGAGCTGATTCAGGAAGCCGTCGAAATGGATGAAAGGAAGTTCCCGAAAGTCCTCAAAAACAATGGGAGGGACTTCCGGGGCAGGCTTGGAGGGAGTGCCTGGCAAGTCCAGGAAATAGTTCTCGATCTCCCGGCAGATTTTGTAGAAAAAGGCAAAATCAGTCATCTCGCTGCCGATGAGGTCTCCGATGCTGAATTTAATGGTGATGAACTTGTCCGAAGCTTTCAACTTTTCATTGACGTGGTAAAGGACGGAGGATTTCCCCGACCGCTTTTGCCCGAACAACAGTATGCACTTCGCCCGGGATTTCTCGATGGTGTCCGCCATGCTTTTGATCAGCTCGTCCCGCCCGAAAAACATGCTTTCATCATGGACCGGGCCGCTGGATGCATACCTCGCATAGAGATTGGGGATGAGGACGAATTCCGATTCATCGTATAGCCTCAGGTTTAGCGTTTCCGTGCGTTCCTCCTGTGCCTGCCCTCGGTTAACTAGGTAGAGTAAGTGCAGATCCAGGCGCGCTACCTTGTTTTCCAGAGCCTGGGGAGTAATTCTTACCCTGAGACGCATTGTTGCGTTTTCGCCTCCCCGGATCACGTTGTTATTTTCTATAGCGCCATCAACCGGCTCGCTATCTTCATTGGCAATGGGCGTGACCCGAAACGACTGAATGGGCGAACGCCCTTTTTCGTTCCCGATGAGGAGCTCTAATTCCACCGTGTCATCCTTGCCGATGATGGGGTTCTTATTGAGCAGGCTCAGTTCTATGCTGGGTTTGCTGTGGGCAACCACTTCTTCAAAGCCTCTTTGAAGAGCATCCTGCAGGAACTCGCACAACGGAAGAAAGGTATGCACGGAAAAGAACGTGGGTTGTTGTTCGATCTCATTCAGCAGGGCGTGGGTCTTTTGTTCCAGCAACTGGTAGCGGTGTTCGCGGGCGTCGAAGCTGGTGGCCCGGAAGTATTTGTCGATGTCGTGCCCGATGTCGTTCAATTGCTGGGCCCGGCTCTTGTCCAGTTTGAGCAGCCAATCGGTATTCTGGACTTCGCGCCCGGCGCGGGTCAGTTTTTCATAGGCCTCCGGCAGGGCCGATTCGTTCTGCATGGCTTTGTACGGCACCATCAGGTTGTTGGTGGCCCGGATTCGTTCGATACGCATTTTCAGCCAGGCTTCGTTCAGTTCTTCTTCCGTCTCCAGGGTGCCCAGCGAGGGGTTGTTCTGGCGCAGGTAACGCACCGAGCTGGCGAGCAGGGTTTTGTTCTGCTTGATAATGTCGAGGACGCGGCGGGTGATCTGCAGGTTGGCGATGAACATATCCAGGGTGCCGTCCCATAATTCAACGCGCTTGTCATCGGGGATTATAGAGAGCACCTCTTCCCAAAGCTTACTAAGGTTAATGGGGCGACTAGTCTGCCCGGCTATTTTCACCAGGTCTACTCCTTTGAAAGTATAGGAACTGATGTAAACGCCGATCTGGAGCTCCAAGCTAGCCCAACTGTCTTCCAGGTTGAAAGTTTCCAGGTAGTAATAGCGCACGACCGGGTTGGGATAGTTTTGTGCGGCGGTGAGCAGGGCCATAGCGTTGCAGTACCTGGCCAGCACAGATTTGAACCCGGTGACCTTGTCCGGCTCGAACTGTTGCATCAGCCTGGCCTCTGTCAGCAGGTACCGGGCGCGCTCTTCGGGGCGGGCCCGACCGGATTTTCTGATCAGCACCCGGAGGTTGCGAAGCGTGGTGTGACTCAAGTTTTGGTTGGCACGAAGAGATTCCGGCACCCCTTCGTAGTTGTTTTGGGCCAGGGCCCGTTGGAGCAAGGGGCTAAGTTCTGATGTGAGGGAAATCTCTTCGATGCCGCTCTCAAAAATTATATCTTCGATACGCTCAAGCGATTCAAAATTGCCGGAAGACCGGTATTGGGCGATGGCTTCCAGGGCCTGCTGGGCGCCGGCGTCGTCTCGTGTATAAGACAACAATTGTTCGAAGCAGGCTTCGGCCTGATCGTAGTTCCCAAGCTTCAGGTGGCACAGGCCGTAGGTTCGCAGGATGAAGGGTTTCCGGCCCGGCCCGGCGAAGCGGCCGGCCATATCCAGGTATTCGATGGCCTGCTCGTAGTTCCCGGCGGCGTAGGCCAGGTTGGCCAGCATGTTGCAGGCTGATCCCTTCTCACTGATCTTGTGCAGATTGTCCTCCAGCACCCGGATGCCTTTTTCCGGCTCTCTCATTTGGTGGTGCAACATGGCCAGGTCCTTGACGGCCGACTCCAGGTGGCTGCCCTCTTCTATAGCTTTCCCGAATAAGCGGATGGCATTTTCAAAATCTTTATTTTGAGCGCTTTCCTTCGCCTGTAGGTAGGGGGAAGGTTCATCCTCCGGCCCCTGAACAATCTCTTTTGAGGCTAGAGCTTTATCCCTTATCCCGCGCTCTGCTTCCAGGGCTTCCTTATGCTCCGGGAAGCTTCTCAGGACCAGCTCCGTCCATTGAAAGGCGTCATAGAGATTCCCATCGCTGATCAGCCTCCGGGCTTCGGCCAGCACTTCGCCCGCCCTGGCCGCCCGCCTGATCTTCGTCGGGATCATTTCGCCGGCCATATTGCGTCTCCGGATGTATATTATGGGAACACCATCCTCCACCCCTGCCGTTTCGAGTTGTTCGATGAGCGTTTGATCACCGATATCCTCGTTCCTGAAGTAAACATCCCGGAGGGTGCTGGCCACCTGAATGCGCCCGCCCTTCCGGGATGTGCCGTATTCGACGATGTGGCCCCGGGGCGGCAGCAGCGGATCGGGCGTGCTTTCTACGGGCACCGCTTTTTTCAGCCCGATCTGCTCGATCACCTCCCCGGGCATGGGCACTTTCACGCTGTCTTCATTGGGCGGAAGGTAGGACAGGTGGTTCTTGATGGCTTCAAGCAGTTGGACGGAGGCGGCCAGGTCGCCCTTCCGGTAAGCAAGCTGGCTGTCGGCCACCGCGATGGCGATGTGCAGGGGGTCGGAAGCGGAGGAAGGCCCGGGCGCAGCAGCGCTTTCCCGAAGAGCGTTGCGGGCCCTGGCATGCTTAAGGGACTGTTCTGCCTTGAGGCTGAACGCTTCCCCTTCCTCTCCCAGGAGTTGCAGCAGGCGGCGCGCGGCTTCGGCCGGGTCGGTGAAGGTGAGCGCCTGCCAGCTGAGGGCGCTGCGGTAGGCTTCTGCGGGCAAATATTTCTTGTTTTCCTCCAGGTAGAACCGCAGGAAGTAGGCCAGCCGTTTCAGGCGTTCTCCCCCCCAGGCCTCGTCATTTTTAAGATGCTGGAGGAACAGGTTGCGTATGGCCGGGTGCATCTCGTAGATGCCGGTCCCGATGTTGCGGCACAGGGGGGAGAACAACAGGTCGGCTGTGGCGACGGTAATCGGAAGAGCCTGGCTTCCTTCCCCGCTTTTTTCCCGGAAATTCATCCACAGCTTATGCAGGAGGTCCGGAGTCAGGACGATGGGAAAAGCAGCGTGGCAGGTAAAGGGCAGGTAATCCTTGTGAAGGCGGTGGAAGCGCCGGTAATAGGTCAGCACCCGCTGCTGGTCGATGGCGCTTAACTCCGAAATGTCGATGTCCTTCCACGCCAGCATGCTAGAGGTGTTTGATGATTTCGGGGATCCGGCTGAGGCCTTCCTCGGTGGCTTCCACCATCTCTGCCATGAGGGACAGGTAGAGGGCGGATTTGCCCTCCCAGCGCGCCCGGGGCATGGGGTTGAGCCAGACCTTGTAGTCTATCCTGCGGTCGATGCGGGCGAAGAACGCCCCCCATTCGGCGATCCGGTCGTTGCCGGCGGCCCAGCGGGTGGCGCCTCCGTCGCTGATGATGAACAGAAAAATGTGCGGCTGGTCCATTTTCCGGAGCCAGCGGCCGATGTCGACCGGCTGCGTGTGTCTTGGGTCCTGGTAGAGGACCCGGCCGGGATAATTGTAAAAATAGTGGACGCTGGAATATTTGTGCCCCACCGTCTCCCGGATGGTCCGGACGAGGGACTCGACCCACGCCTGATGCGCTATCATGGAGCCTTCATTGTCGACGATAATGGCAAAATGGGCGGTATACTCCTTTTGGGGGAGCCAGGCGATCCGGTCGATGAAGCCGTTGTAATACAGGGTGTCTATGGTCGCTTTGACGTCGATCTCGGTACTGTCCGAGCGGTCGGAAAAGCGGCGCAGGTGTTGCCAGTAGTGTTTAAGGCGCCGGCTGTTCAGGGGCAGGTACTTGTCGGAAAAGATAAAAGGATGGCGGTCGATGGCCATGGGCTCTTCGTCTTCTTCCTCCTCTCCGTTCGCGGTGCCTTCGGCATCCTCCCGCTTGCTGATGTCGACGAATATCTGCGGGATTTCATCATCGGATGCTTTCTGCCCGTCCGGCTCGCTATCCAGGGGAAACCCGGGTTTTTGATCCGGCCTTTCTGCCCGGGGGCCTTCCTGGATATTCATGGCGGGGCTGCCGTCCATTCCCGGGCCCGGCTCCGGTTCCTCCGCCGGAGGCGCCTGCTGCTTTTCATAACGGACAACATCGGCAGGGCGCCGGAGCATTTCCATATATTCGTCGAAGATCTGGTCAAACCGGGTTTCGAAACGCGGATGGGTCAGCCACATCGTTTTGCACAGGAACCGGAGGTCGGCTTCTTCCCACCGGGCAGGCCGTTCTTTTCCATCCTCGCCCGTTATCATGGGTTGCCCGTAGTGGTTGCGAAACGCCTGGAGCAGCAAAAAATACTGATCCATAGACAGGGACAGCTCCGTCTGCTTTCGCAGGCGGTCGAATAAACCGTAGAACAGCAATTCAGGAGGATGGCCCATAATGTTCAGATTTCGCCAACGGTTCTCCGGTAATCGTCAAAGCTTTTCAGGATGACGCCGGGGTAGGGCAGCTCGCTCCCGTCGTCAAAGACAATGCGGTCCTCATCGATGCGGATTTTATTCTGCGACTCGGGGTCCTTGTGAAAGGCGTAAAATGCCACCACCTGCAGCCAGTCGAGCAGTTCGCTGGTGGAGGGCACTTTGTCGACATTGGGGTCGTGCCGCATTTCTTTGTGCTTCGCCTCGAACTTGCGCACCAGGCCGCGGACGATATCCTCTTCCAGTTCCGGGTTATTCGGCAGAGACCGGAGCTTTTGCCGGGCTATGTCGACCAGGGTGTCTTCACCGGGAAATTCCAGGTAGTGAAAGATGCAGCGGCGGAGGAAGGCATTGGGCAGCTCCTTTTCGTCATTGCTGGTGATGATGACGATGGGCGGATAGGCGGCCCTGATCCCTTTTTCCTGCCCTGCTTCTCCTGTTTCGGGAATATCGAAGCGTTGTTGTTCCAGTTCCCGGAGCAGGTCATTGGGGAAATCGATGTCGGCCTTGTCGATTTCGTCGATCAGGACGATTGCCGGCGTTTCGGGCGTCGATTTGCGGAAGGCAGCCCCCAGCGGCCCGAAGCGCCGGTATTTGGTGATTTTTTTCTTTTTAAACGCCTGAACATCGTGCAGGCGGCCGAGGTGGTCGAAGGTATAGAGGCCGTCCCTGGCCTTGGTTGTCGACTTGATGTGCCATTCGAAGTAGTAATCCCGGTATTTGTCGCCGTACAATTCGTACGCCAGGGCTTCGGCCAGGCGGGTTTTTCCCGAGCCGGGTTCTCCCCGCAGGAGCAAAGGGCGCTGCAGCAACCGGGCTATTTCCACTGCTTTTTTCAGGCCGTCGCTGGGGATGTAGGCATCCAGGCCGGCATCGGGGTTGAATTCGCGGAGGGGCGCACCGGTGTACTTGCGGTAAGGGTTTTCTTTGATCATACGCGTTCGGTGTATTCGAAAGTTTCCGGATGATACAACCGGCATAGTTCCTCGAGCAGGGGCCGGGTGTGCAGGTGGCTCGCCAGGCGGTCCATATTCCGGTCAATTTTCTCCCGTTCTTTTTTGGAATAATGCTTCAGCTTGGCGTCGTACCACTCTTTTATGGCCATGGCCCCTTCTTTGGCTTCGAACTGGTCAGTAGGCGGCAGGGAAAACACCTGCACTTCCGCCTCCCTGAAGCGTTCCAGGCCGATGCGGCCGGTTTTGCTTTTATGGTCGTAGAATTTGTTTACGACAAAAATGAACAGCCTGTTTCGGGGACGTTTTTGTTTTACTTCCTCCACCAGCTGCGACCAGAAGGCGCTTAGCATGGCATACAAGTTTTTCGACTCTTTGGCCGTAGGCACGCCCGAAAAAAGATCGGTAAACATCAGGACCAGGTCGCCGTCTCCTTCCAGCTTCAACAGCAAATGGGAAACGATCCTGGATACGGAGGCCTCCTTCGGCAACCCCAGGCATTGGGTGGCCAGTTCTCTCCATAGGTCCGCTGCATCCCGGATACCCGACTTTTCGATGGAAAGGGGGATCGGGCTTTGGTATTCGCTTTTAAACCGTTGCTGCAAAATGTTCTTGATCAACAATTCCAGGGCACAATCCCGGGAGCCTTCGATGCCCAGCAGGGCGAATTTGATGCCGTCCCTGTGCTGCCGGTCAAACTCGCGTTTGAGGTTGACAAAGTCGAAGTCCAGAAGGCTGTTCCTGAACTCCGAAGGAGCGATGGGATGAGACAGGCGCGAGTGGAATTCCTTGAACAGGACATTGAAAAAAGACTTGCTGGTTTCGCCCGGGAACTGGTTTTTCAGGCCCTTGTAATTGCCGACGATCCTGGAGATGTTTTCATCAGGATATTTTTTACAGAAGTTGACGTCCTCCGCAATTCGCTTTTCAATGTCCGGGTGCGTTTGTTTCAAAGAACGTTTAAACTTCTCGATATACTGCATCGTCGTGACTTCTCCGGCGCTCCAGTCGGCAAAAACAACATCTTTAGGGCTTTTCAGAACAGAAGGGGCCAGGCAGCCAAAACCCTCGTATTTTTGCCACAATTGAAGGCAACGCTCATCGGAAGTGATTTCGAAAACGATCATATCCGCTGCATTATAAGCCTCCTGGAGGCGTTCCTCGTTGGTCTCGTCGTCCGAAGCGTCGAATACCCGGAACGAAAGGTTGTACTCCTCATCAGAAAAAAAACGCTCCCGCTCCAGGACGGCATTCATCTCCTTTTGAAAAGGAGAATGATAATCCGCGCCAATGATGAGGATTTGCGCATCGCCGCTTTCTTTGTCTTCTTCGGCAAAATACTTCCTGAACAGGCGGTGAATGCAGGCACCGCTGATGCAGTAACCTACCGACTGGCTGTTGTCGGTATAAAATGAAAATATGCCCAGGTAGCCATAGCCGTTGAGGTAAACGGCGGCCCCGCTGTACCCTTTGAAAATATTGCTGGAATACTGGATTTTGCTGATTTTGCGTATCCGGGGGTTTTGGAAAATGCTTTCGGGAGGGGGAATGGAACCGATGATCGTTCCCTTCAGCACATCCAGGTCATGAGTCAGCTCATCCGGGAATCCCTGAATATGGATAACATTCCCGGATGCGCCAAGCTCGTGTTCTTCGCCGAACGCCTCCATGAACCGTATCGGTTGGGCAGCCCCGGGCGGCAAGCCGTCTTTCAGTTTGAGAAGGGCCAAATCCCCTTCTTTGGTGGGAACCCATTCCAGCAGTTCCGCCGGAAACCGGCGCCTCTCCTTGTCGGCAACAAATTCCAGGGTGACGTCGCAATCAGAAGGAACTGCCCCCTCATCCTGCAGGCCCGGGGCGAGGATGACGTGCGCACAGGTGAGGACGTGCCCGGCGCTGGACATCAGGGACCCCGTCCCGATCCAGGGAGCAGCGTTTTGTGCATACTTGCTGATCACTTTTACAATGGACGATCTCTCCAGCATCCCTTATCCTTTTTTCCGGCTATCCAATTGTTTTTTTTCCTCCACCCATTTCAGCTTAACCGAGAAATTGGCCTCCGTGCTTGCCTTGGCAACAAAAGCTCCGGCTTCCCCGCCCAGCTTGATGCCAAATTGCACTTCGACCTCGGCAGGGCGCTTCGCCAGGCTATCAATGGAGTCCATTATGTTCTTGGAGACGTTTTTGATCAGGCCGGTGACCTCGCCGAACTTCACAGCGGCTTTCGCTACCGTTGTCTTCTCTCCTCCGCCTGTGGCAAAAACCACCTTGCCTTTTTCATTTTTTTCGGTGGGGACTTGCTCGCTAACTTCAATGTGCAGTAATCCGTTTTCTGATTCGAAGCCAAAAACCATTTGTTCTTCCATGGATGCCTATTAATTTGGGTAAGTGTTATATGGAAAATTTAACTGGGTCCCAAATTAATAAATTATGACAAGCCTTGCACGTCAATTCAGGAAGAATTCCCACTAAACCGTATACAACACCACCTTCTCCTGCTTCCCCCGCAACAACATATCTCCGATCTTTTTCGGCTCGAAGGAATGAGGCGGCAGCGACAGCTTGTCCAGCAAAAACTTGGAGAGCAGGATGTTTACGCCCAGCTCGTTGCACTTGGCCTGTATGCGGGCGGCGGTGTTGAGCACGTCGCCGGAGAAGGCAATATCCCGTTTCACCACCCCCACTTCGCCCGCCATCACGTGGCCGTAGTGCAGGCCGGCCTTGAATTCGGGCGTGACTCCGTAGGTTTCCTGATAGTAGGCTGTCCGGCGGCGCAAATCCAGTTGGATGTCGAAGAAACAGCGCACGCAGTTGGCGTTCTCCATGCCGTTCTTCATTTTCCAGCTGATGACGATCTCGTCGCCCACGTACTGGTAGATTTCTCCCTTGGCGTTAATGATGGCTGGCGTGGCGTGTTGAAAAACATTCTTCAGGAAATCAAAGTACAATTCTTCCCCCAGCCGTTCGGCAATGGTTGTGGAAGAGCGCAGGTCGAGGAACATGAAGATGCGCTCTTCGCGCTTGGGGCGAAAATATTTGCCCAGCAGGAATGCCGTGAATGTGCCCGGCCCGTATTTATCGCGCACCTGCAAAATAACAAGGGTGCTCAGAACGACGAATAACCAGAAGACATAACTGTTGGCCTCATTGCCGGAGATGAAGTGCATGATCGTCAACCTCCAGGGCTCCGGGTCAAAAATGGAGTAGCCTTGTTCCCGGCCGTTAATGACGATGCCGTTGATAAAAGAAATAATGACGTACAACAGGGAATACGACCAGAAAATGCTGAACAGTGCCCAGGCATAGTTTTTAGCCCTGAGCCATTCCTCCCAGATGAACACCACGGTAGTTCCCCCCAGTATGCCGGCCATGATGCCGGTTCTGATGCTGCTTTTCAGGAAAAAAGAAAACGGAAGGCCCTCTAGGTCACAATTGAAATTGACCAGATTAGCATATACGGTCCAGAACTGGAATGTCGCAACGGCCGTCCAGCCTACAGTTATCCAGAATATCTTGATAATCCCGCTCTTGAATTTGTTGGAGGTTACGGTGTTCATCGCCATTTTAGTTACAGTTGTTGAGAAAACTCAGCTCAGGGGCCAGGCATTTTCCAAAGATAGCTTTTAGTGTAAATTTGTAACTATTTAGCTGGGCTAAGAGGCTTTTGCCACAAACCTGCCTGCCCATCTGACGCTGGTCAGGTAGGCAGGGACACCAAGGCGCAAAGATTGCACGAAGCCTTGGTGTAATCTTTGAGTTTTCGTGTCTTTGTGGCGATAAAACCGGGTTAGGTGGCAGACCACCTAAATAGTTGCGAAAATTTTCCCTATGTGGGCGTGAATTTACAACTGCGCCGCCTTCCAACATAGGCTGCGCACCGCTCTCCGAAGGGGTATTATTTGGTAACTACAATGCCCTCTCCTTTGAGATCGGCCGGAGCGAGCGCTTCGCTTTTCAACCGGAGGTTACTTGCCGGCAAAAAGGAGGAAAGATCGGCTGGGCATATAATGACGGAAGAGGTAATGGATCGGATGAAAGAAAAGGGCACTTCCCTCATTCCCTCATTCCCTCATTCCCTCAAAAACTCCCCGATGGCAGGCCAGGCGATGTCCGGGCGTTCCACGTAGGGAAAGTGGGCGGCGCGAGGCACTTTGACGAGAGTGGCGTTGGGCATGAGTTTCGCCCATTCCTCCACCAGGTCCATGGGGATGGCTTCCTCTTCGCCGTGCAGGATGAGGGTGGGTGCCCTGACCAGGGGCAGTTCCGGGCGGTAATCCCAGTTGCCCAGGGATTCCAGGGTGATGGCGTTGGTAATGCCCATGCCATAGCGTATGGCTTCGGTGGTAGCGGCGCAGCAATCCCCTTTGATGATGGAAACCTTCCTGCCGGCTGCCAGGCGCGGTTTCAGAGCGATCTCCCAGAATTTCCGGCAGGCCGCCCTGGTGTCGGGCCCTTCGATCATGGCGTCGTACTGCCGGGCCAGTTCTGCCTGGTCCGCAGGGGTGAGGCGCCGGTTGACGGCGTCGCCAAAGCGCTCCCAGAAGCCTTCCCGCATGGGCGGCACCGGGCCGAGGAACACCATGCGTTCCACCCGCCCGGGGTGGGTGATGGCGTAATTTGCCGCCAGTGCCGTGCCGAAGGAGTGGGCCACCAGGGTCAGTTTCTCCAGCCCGAAGTGCCGCCGCAGGGCATCGAGGTCGGTGAGGTGGTCCGTCATGTGCAGGCGGGAGGTGTCTTCGGGCAGTGAAGACCGCCCGCCGCCCCGCTGGTCGTAGAAGAGCAGCTTGTATTGCTGCGCCAGCGGTTCGAAATCGGGGATCATGTACTCGCTGTCCATCCCCGGGCCCCCGTGGAGCATCACCAGGGTGTCGGCACCCTGGCCGATGATCCGGTAATACAGGCGGATATCGCCGGCGCTGTTGAAATAGCCTTCGCGGGCCGTGGAAGCGGCGCTTTGCCGGGCGTTATCGCCGTTGCAGGAAAACAGCGCCAGGCAAAGGCAGCAGGGAAGGAGAAAGAAAACAGGGTTATTTTTCACACTACTGGGCATTTTGGGCTTATTTGAGCACTAGTTATGAACAGAGGTTTCACAGATATTATTTTGGTTTTTTTAGGTTTTTGAACTAATTTCACTACTTCGGCCTTGAAAAGGCAAATGCTTTTGAAGCAAAACTATAGATATGGAATCTTTACTGGAAAGAATCTCTGTAAACCCTAAGGTGTGTTTTGGCAAACCCTGTATCAAAGGTACAAGGATATGGGTTTCTCTAATTTTAGATTTTCTTGCATCTGGATCGAGTATGGAAGAAATATTGGATAATTACCCGCAATTAACTAAAGAGGATATATTTGCCTGTATCGCGTATGGAGCCGCTATGAGCCGGGAAAACTTTGTAGATATTCAACCTGCTGCTTAATGAAAATAAAATTAGATGAAAATTTTAGCCCCAAGCTTGCTAAACTTTTCATCAATGCCGGCTTTGATACCGACACGGTCCTTGATGAAGAATTATCAGGAGCTGACGATGCTGAATTGTATGAAAAAATTTCGAAGGAAAATAGGTGTATGATAACCCTGGATTTGGATTTTGCTAATATAATACGCTTTCCTGCCGATAGCACGGAAGGTATTGTTGTGATTCGGCCAAATCGCCCTATTACCCTTGAACTTCTTGAATATTTTGCTGGACAACTGATAACAGAATTGAGGAACAGGAGTCCCCAAGGATGCCTTTGGATATTGGAACCCACCCGTCTAAGGATTAGAAAGCCAGCCAAAGAATGATCCTTCTTAAACCTCCTTTGCTTTTATGCGTTATGTTTCATAGATTTGGTCTAAATAAGCCATAAAAGAAAAAAAAGATAATGAGCAACCCAGTAACGAAGAGCCCTGTGATGCTGTACACCGAGCAGACGCCGAACCCGGAGTCGCTCAAGTTCGTCACCAACCGGATGTTGTATAAAGGAACCGCCGACTTCGGCACGGAAGAGCTGGCCCGGGAGTGGTCGCCCCTGGCAACCGCCCTGTTTGAGCTGCCCTACGTGAAAGGCGTATACATCTGCAACAACTTCGTCACGGTGACCAAAGAGATGAACTACGATTGGGCGGACCTCATGCTCAAGCTCAAGGAGTTCATCAAGAAATACGTCGAGGAAGGCGGCGAGATCATCAATGACGGTTTTGCCGAAGCGATGGCCAAGATCGAAGAGGAACGCGGCGCCAGCTATCAGTACACCGGAGACGAGGCCGAGATCGTCAAGAAAGTCAAAGACCTGATCGAGACCTACGTCAAGCCGGCTGTGGAAATGGACGGCGGCAACATCGAGTTCAAATCCTGGGACCAGGGCAAAGTGGTACTCATCATGCAGGGGGCCTGCAGCGGCTGCCCGTCTTCTACGGTGACCCTCAAGGCCGGCATCGAAGGCATGCTGAAGCGGATGATCCCGGAAGTGAGGGAAGTGGTAGCGGAAATGGGGTAGGGGGCCGGAAATCCTTAATATTGAGCCACTACTCAGTTCTTTAAAAAGTACATTTTCTGCCCCTGGCTTCGATTGATGAATAATTATACTCACCTCTGGTAACCGAGGGGAGTATATAAAAGTACTACATTTCTTGCCTTAGTGTAGTTGTTACACAATTATTTCTTACCTTAGATTTCCCAAAGGCTTCCTGGCCCTGTCACACCGTAATGTGCTGTGGCAAAGCCAAAAGCGTTTTGGAAATCCCAACGACTATCCTGTTCCGCACTGCTGCCTGAAATGAATGGAATCCGGTTTACCTTGATTCAGGCCCAAACGCGTATTCGCCCACCGGTGAACGAATTTTTCAGGGGCATGGCAGAGCGGTTTCAGAAACATCTCCCGGCATTAGAATTTATTCACATCTTCTTAGAGCGTGTTGGGATTTTATCTTTTGGCCTGCAAATGGTCATCTATGGAACCTCACTTCACCTTTTTTTCGCTCCGTAGCACCACTACGAAGCGAAAAAAAGGTGAAGTGAGAACCCAAATCTGGCCATTTTCGGCATCAAAAACAAAATCCCAACACGCTCTTGTTCATCAGGTTTAAAAAAAGGTTATGAAGAAACGGGTACACCCCTATCTTTCTTTGAGAGTTGTATTTTTTATGGCTCTGACAGCCATCTCCGTATCGGGTTTCGGCCAGTACTCCCAAACGGTTTGCAAAACGGTGGCCGACCTGATCGCCACCGACCGGAACGATTTCGCGCATGCCACGCAGCCCATTCCCAACGAAGGGTATCTGCATAATTTCAACCCGCCCATGATTCCCTGCGGCCTCAACAACCCGTCGCTTACCTCACTGGTTGTCTCTATCAATATTACCGATATTACCGCTTCTGCGGACTGCACCGGCATCCCTATTTTTGGAAATGTGCTGGTCGGCTGCCCGTTGACCACTACGGCGGTCTGCCCCATCATTCAGGATGTATTGACTCCAGGGTGTGGCGGTTTTGGAGGTGGCGCTACTGCGCCGGGAGGGTTTTCTTTAGACCTGATCGGCTGTGGCAACGCCATCGGCATTGGCGATATCATCGGCGTCGACCTCATACCCGCGACAGATTTCTCCCCCACTTGTCCCTCCAACGGATCGGCCATTTCAGGGGGCCTTGCCAGCGTATCTTATGAAATCTGCCTTACCTATGTTTATAACCAGGACCTGCCCCCCTCCTGCACCAATACCATCGACCTGCCCTGCAACGATGGCGACCCCTGCACGACCAACGATGTGCGGACAGTAGAAGCCTGCGACAATTCCATCGTCTGCGTCCCCTGCGCCGGCACTTTCACCTCTACTTGTACCAACACCGTCGACCTGCCTTGTAATGACGGCGACCCCTGCACCTTAAATGATGTGCAAACGGTGGAAGCCTGCGACAACTCCATCGTCTGCGTCCCCTGTGCGGGCACGCCGGCGCCAAACTGCACCAACGTAGTCGACCTGCCCTGCAACGACGGGGACCCCTGCACCATCAACGACGTACAAACGGTTGAGTCCTGCGATAATTCCATCGTTTGCGTGCCCTGTGCGGGTACGCCTGTCCCCAGCTGCACCAACACCGTCGACCTGCCCTGCAATGACGGCAATCCCTGTACCATCAACGACGTACAAACGGTAGAGGCCTGCGACAATTCCATCGTCTGCGTCCCCTGCGCCGGCACGCCTGTCCCCAGCTGCACCAACGTCATCAACCTGCCGTGCGACGACGGGGACCCCTGCACGGCCAACGACATGCAAACCGTGGAAGCCTGCAACACCTCCATCGTTTGCGTCCCCTGCGCCGGCACGCCTGTCGCCAATTGCGCCAATACCATCGACCTGCCGTGCGACGATGGGGACCCCTGCACGACTAATGACATTCAAACCGTAGTGGCTTGTGATATTTCCCTCGTTTGTGTGCCCTGCGCCGGCACGCCCGTCCCCAGTTGCGCCAACGTCATTAACTTACCCTGCGACGACGGCGACCCCTGCACGGCTAACGACGTGGAAACGGTAGAAGCCTGCGACAATTCCGTCGTCTGCGTTCCCTGCGCCGGAACGCCTCCCCCCTCCTGCACCAACACCGTAATGCTGCCGTGCGATGACGGGGACCCCTGCACAATAAATGACACGGAAACGGTAGAAGCCTGCGACAATTCGGTGGTGTGTACCCCCTGTGCGGGCACAGTTCCCCCGTCCTGCAGCGATATCGTAGTACTGCCGTGCGACGATGGGGATCCCTGCACGGCTAACGACATGCAAACGGTAGAGGCCTGCGACAATTCGGTGGTATGCGTCCCCTGCGCGGGCACGGCGCCCCCGTCCTGCACGGACACGGTAGAGCTGCCGTGCGACGACGGGGACCCCTGCACGACAAATGACATGGAAACGGTAGAGTCCTGCGACAACTCCATCGTATGCGTCCCCTGCGCGGGCACGGCGCCCCCCGCCTGTACGGACACGGTAGAGCTGCCGTGCGACGACGGGGACCCCTGCACGGCCAACGACATGCAAACCGTGGAAGCCTGCGACAATTCGGTGGTATGCATCCCCTGCGCGGGCACGGCGCCCCCGTCCTGCACGGACACGGTAGAGCTGCCGTGCGACGACGGGGACCCCTGCACTACCAACGACATGCAAACCGTGGAAGCCTGCGACAATTCGGTGGTATGCATCCTGCGCGCGCAGCACGGCGCCCCCCCTGCACGGACACGGTAGAGCTGCCGTGCGATGACGGGGACCCACTGCACTACCAACGACATGCAAACCGTGGAAGCCTGCGACAATTCGGTGGTGTGCGTCCCCTGCGCGGGCACGGCGCCCCCGTCCTGCACGGACACGGTAGAGCTGCCGTGCGATGACGGGGACCCCTGCACTACCAACGACATGCAAACCGTGGAAGCCTGCGACAATTCGGTGGTGTGCGTCCCCTGCGCGGGCACGGCGCCCCCGTCCTGCACGGACACGGTAGAGCTGCCGTGCGATGACGGGGATCCCCTGCACGGCTAACGACATGCAAACGGTAGAGTCCTGCGACAATTCGGTGGTGTGCATCCCCTGCGCAGGCACAGCGCGCCCCGCCTGCACGGACACGGTAGAGCTGCCGTGCGATGACGGGGATCCCTGCACGGCTAACGACGTGCAAACGGTAGATACCTGCGACAATTCGGTGGTGTGCATCCCCTGCGCAGGCACAGCGCCCCCCGCCTGCACGGACACGGTAGAGCTGCCGTGCGACGACGGGGACCCCTGCACGGCCAACGACGTGCAAACGGTAGAAGCCTGCGACAATTCGATCGTGTGCGTTCCCTGCGCCGGAACAGCCGCTCCCTCCTGCACGGACACGGTAGAGCTGCCGTGCGACGACGGGGACCCCTGCACGGCCAACGACGTGCAAACGGTGGAAGCCTGCGACAATTCCATCGTGTGCGTTCCCTGCGCGGGCGTTCCTACAGATTGTAATAATGGCACCACTTCAGTTGTGGCCTGTGATGACGGAGATGCCTGCACCATTAATGATGTACAGACCATCCTGGACTGCGATGGCAGCATCTGCGTGCCTTGCCTGGGTATACCACAGGATTGTGCGACCGGCCCGACCACCGTTCAGGCCTGCGACGACGGCAACCCGAATACCATTAATGATGTGGAGACCGTCCTGGACTGCGATGGCAGCATTTGCATTCCCTGTCAGGGTATCCCGGGAGACTGCGCCACGGCGCCGACCACCGTCCAGGCTTGCGACGATGGCGATCCGTGTACGGTCAACGACATGGAAACCATCCTGGACAGCGACGGCAGCATCTGCGTTCCCTGCGCCGGCGACCCCGCGCCCTGTGGCGCCGATGCAGCCTGCGAACAAACGTTGCCCTGTGACGACGGAGATCCCTGCACCGAAAACGACCAGGAAACGATTTTGGCCTCTGACGGTACGGTATGCATTCCCTGCGCCGGTACGGTGATCGACTGCAGCACCGGCCCGGTTACGGTTCAGGCCTGCGATGACGGCAACCCGAACACCATTGATGATGTCGAAACGGTTTTGGACTGCGACGGCAGCATTTGCGTTCCCTGCCAGGGCATTCCGGTAGATTGCGCTACCGGGGCGACCACCGTTCAGGCTTGCGACGACGGGGACCCCTGCACAGTTAACGACCAGGAAACCATCCTGGACAGCGACGGCAGCATCTGCGTTCCCTGCGCCGGCGACCCTGCGCCCTGTGGCGCCGATGCCGCCTGCGAACAAACTTTGCCCTGCGATGACGGGGATCCGTGTACAGTGAATGACCAGGAGACGGTTCTGATCTCTGACGGCAGCATCTGCATCCCCTGTGCCGGCACGGCGGTCGACTGCGACGCCGGCGGCGCCACCTCGGTGGTCAGCTGCGACGACGGGGATGCCTGCACCATTAACGATATACAAACCATCCTGGATTGCGACGGCAGCGTCTGCATCCCCTGCGCTTCGGCACGGCGGTCGACTGCGATGCCGCCGGCGCCACCTCGGTTGTCAGCTGCGATGACGGAGATGCCTGCACTATAAATGATATACAAACCATCCTGGATTGCGACGGCAGCGTCTGCATCCCCTGCGCCGGCACGGCGGTCGACTGCGATGCCGCCGGCGCCACCTCGGTGGTCAGCTGCGATGACGGGGATGCCTGCACCATTGGCGATATACAAACCATCCTGGATTGCGACGGCAGCGTCTGCATCCCCTGTGCCGGCACGGCGGTCGACTGCGACGCCGATGGCGCCACCTCGGTTGTCAGCTGCGATGACGGAGATGCCTGCACTATAAATGATATACAAACCATCCTGGATTGCGACGGCAGCGTCTGCATTCCCTGTGCCGGCACGGCGATCGACTGTGGTTCCGGCCCGGTTACGGTTCAGCCCTGCGACGATGGCAATCCGAACACCATCGATGATGTTGAGACGGTTTTGGACTGCGACGGCAGCGTTTGCGTTCCCTGTCAGGGAACGCCGGCAGATTGCGCTACCGGGCCGACCACCGTTCAGGCTTGCGACGATGGTGATCCGTGCACGGTCAATGACCAGGAAACCATCCTGGATACCGACGGCAGCATCTGTGTCCCCTGCGCCGGCACCCCTGCGCCCTGTGGCGCTAACGCCGCCTGCGAACAAATCCTGCCCTGCGATGACGGGGATCCCTGCACAGAAAATGACCAGGAGACGATTTTGACCTCTGACGGGACGGTGTGTGTCCCCTGCGGCGGCACGGCAATTGACTGCGATGCCGCCGGCGCCACCTCGGTTGTCAGCTGTGATGACGGGGATCCGGATACCGTCAATGATGTCGAAACTGTTTTGGATTGCGATGGCAGCGTTTGTATCCCTTGTTCGGGAACGCCCTGCGATGTCTGGGTAGACCTTGGGGCGGACGAAGAAATCCAACTGGGCGACAGCCTTCGGTTATCCTTCACAACAAACGTTGTCATTGGCGCCATCATCTGGGATTTTGATCCGAGCCTGAGTTGCACGGATTGCCCGGAACCGGTAGCCTCTCCGGATGTTCAAACAACCTATACCGTAACCCTGGTGGACACCAGCGGGTGTACGGCGAGCGACCAGAAGACAGTGCTTGTCGACAACAGCAGGAAGGTGTTTATCCCCAACGTTTTCTCGCCCAATGAAGACGGCGTCAACGATTATTTCCGGATCTATCCTGGCCCGAACGTAAAAATGGTGCGCAGTTTCAAAGTGTTTGACCGTTGGGGCGGAGTCATGTATTCTGCCGAAAACTTAGCGGCCAACGATCCGCAGGCCAGGTGGGACGGCACCTATCGCGGCAAGCGGGTCAACCCCGGCCTTTATGTTTATTTTGCGGAGATTGAATTTAAGGATGGGCGCGTGGAGGTCAGGAGCGGGGAGGTGATTGTCGCTAAGTAAACCTCAAAAAACAAGTTGTCGGTTTAGGCGATCAGGCAAAGGCTGGAAACCCATGAAGGGGTTGAAACCTATGCCTGATCGCCGAAATTCAGGCCGGCAACTTGTTGTTTGATCACTACTAAATTAAGTTTTGTGCAGTCTTTCTGCCAAAAAGTTGGTAATTCGCCCTCAATAAATTATTTTTGAGAGCTAATAGATTTCAGGAAGAACAGACGGCCTAAAAACGACATTTATCCTCTTTTGCTTTCACGTCCTGGTTCTTCACTACATTTTGCTTCCCAAAAACGACTTGCGCTTTAGCGCAAAAAAAGCTTATTGCACTTTTATGCCTTAGGGCATTGCTGTTCAACGTCTTTTCGGCCTGATCAAACAAAGGTGGCATAAAAGGTGCTGCCCTTCTTTGACCTTGTGGACATAATTTGCTTTTTAACCTTCCCTAAGGTTAAAAAATAAGTTCGAACTTATTTTTAATCACTACTAAGCTGTTTTTTGACGACCAAACCAAACGCTCCCGGCCATTTCACTTCCGGGAATTATCGGTGAGCACATAGCAACTGGATTTAAATTCTTTTATACAATAAGCAAATCGTGATCTTATGGAAAAAACTTACTTATTTAAAGGATTAGCCCGATGTTGGGCTGTCCTATTGGCATTTGGCCTATTCAGTACTCAGCAGCTGAATGCAACCACTTGCCCCAATGCTACCGCAGTAAGCGCTCTCCCTTACAATGCAGCCTTAGTATGCGGGACGACCAACGACATTACTTCCCTCAATTCCACGAATTGTGGCACGTACACGAATTCGTACTTCAACGGCAACGAGTCCTTATTGGTATTCACGCCGGGCGCCAACACGGATGTTATGATAAGCTATTCTGGCGGAGGCTGGACACAAATTGCCGTTTATGCTTACTGCCCTTCTTCCGGCGGCACTTGCGTAGGAGGTAATGCCAGCGGCAGCGCTACTTCCAATAGCCTTACGGTCTCTCTAACCGGAGGGACGCAGTATTACATCCTGGTCGACACCTGGTACCACGCCAGACAGCCCCTGCCCGGGTACGATAAGCATCATGCAGCCCCTCCGCCGCCGCCTAATGACAACTGCATCACGGCTACGGTGGTATCTCTGGGCAACCCTTTCCCCGGCAGTACGGCTACGGCTACCAACAGCGCCCCCCCTGCCTGTGGCAGTGGCGTCGGTGGCGCCGGCGTTTGGTACAGAACGACGGGTACGGGCCTGGATATGACGGCTTCCCTCTGCGGCTCGAGCTTTGACACCAGAATCGCCGTTTATACCGGCACCTGTGGCAGCCTGATGTGCGTAGGTGGAGATGACGATGCCTGCGACACCGGCAACACACTGGCGTCGGAAATAACCTGGGCATCCACGGCAGGCACCGACTACCTCATTTATGTAAGCGGTTTTTCGGGTGCTACGGGGGACTATACGCTTACGGTCACTTCCGCTACGCCACCTACGACCGACGTCACCTTATGTGTTGACCTTAACTGCCTGCCTTCCGCGACTGCTCCCGCTGTAGGCGGCCCATTCAACGGAGAGTGCGCCGGTTGTGACTTTTTATCCGACCCCGATGGTGATGGCGTTTTTTGCGCAACTGTCGGACTTCCCCCTGGGGACCAACTGTTCCGGTTTTTTGTTCAGGAAGAAGGCTTCGAAGATTTCACCGGCCCTTGTACGATCCTGGATGGTCCTTTTAACAAGCGCGTTATCACGGTTGTGGACGGTATGCCGCAGACCGTTACTTACGGCTGGGAAACCTGTGCCCCGAATTGCGGCACTCCTCCTGCGCTGACGGATGTTACTTTATGCGTAGACCTTTCCTGCCTGCCTGCCGCAACCGCTCCGAGTGTATTTGGCCAGTTCAATGGTTTCAATGCCGGCGCCAACCCGGTGACCGATCCCGATGGCGACGGCATTTTCTGTGCTACCGTCCAAATGTCCGCCGGCCCCCAGGAGTATTTATTTTTCAACCAGGACGAAGGCCCGGAAAGCTTCGCTCCGGGAGACCCCTGCACCGTCACCAACTTTGGCTTCACCAACCGGGTGATCAATATTGACGGCTCGGGTACCCCGGTGACGGAAACTTACGGCTGGAATTCCTGTGACCAAACTTGTACGCCTCCCGCCGGCGCCGACGTTGAATTTTGCGTCAATATCGGTTGCCTGTCCGGTATTAATAATGTCAACCTGTTCGGCCAATTCAACGGCTTCAATCCAGTGGCCAACCCTATGGACGATTCGGATGGCGATGGCGTTTATTGCACTACCGTGTTCCTCGGTGAAGGCCCGCAGGAATACCGGTTCCTGATCAATGGCGGGGATCCCCCCAACGAAGTTACCGAACCCCTCTCGCCCGGAGACGCCTGCACGGTGACCAACTTTGGCTTCACCAACCGGATCATTAACGTGGTAGATGGGCAAGACCAGTCTGTTGAGTTTGTCTTCGGCAGCTGTGCGTCCGCTCTTTCCGACCCGGATATTGCCTTCTCCGACATTGAGCTCGTCTGCGTAGGAGATGAAACCGTTACCGTTACCGGAGGCGCCACGCCCGCCGGTGGTGTATACAGCGGCCCGGCCGGCCTTACCGATAATGGCGACGGCACATTCGATGTCGACCTGTCCCAGCTTGCGGAAGGCGATTACGCCATTACTTATACGATTCCGATTGAGCTCGATTGCGAGGTCTCTAAAACGGCAAACCTAAGAATAGACAAAGATACCTGGGCACCGATTATCGTGTATCCTTCTCAGGATATCGTGGTCACCCTGGACCCCTGCGACCAGAACCCGGCGGTCGTAGCTTTTGAAGTGACAGTAACCGACGACTGCGACGGCGACCTGTTCCCCGCCGCGCCCGGCGACCCCGTAGTCCCCGGCTCCGAGTACACCGTGACGGTCTTCTCCGGCCCGGGCCTGGCTACCGTCTTTTCTGCCGGCGGCGACCGCTTCACGGGCGTCTTCGAACCCGGTACCTATCAGGTGCAGATCTCTGCGGAAGACTCCAAAGGCAACTTCCGCGACGAGGATTTCCTGGTCACGGTCCTGCAGGACGACCCCCCGCCCACCAACCTGATCTGCAACTACGAGGTCAACGCTACGCTGGACGACAACTGCCAGCGCTTCATCACCCCGGACATGGTGCTGGAGGGCGACTTCGGCTGCGCCCGGGAGTCTGACTTCCGCGTCAACATCGCCACCGACGACGACCCGACCAACGGCAACATCCTCGACGGCCACGGCCAGTTCATCTACGAGGTGACCTACGTCGGCCCGCTCGTCGACGGCCCGCCGCAAGGCACCGGCTCCCAGGGCACGGTCGACGGCTTTACCGGCTTGCTGGCGCCTTCCAACTGGACGCAGAGCAACCCGGGCAGTGCTTCCACCATCGTGTTTACCCCGGCTACCCTGACGCTCAGCACCGGCAGCGGCACTGGCACCGGCTTCACCATGTCGGCTTCCATCGCCATGCCGTTCGACGGCAACCTGAGCTTCGACTGGGCCTTCGACGGCGCCGACCCGAACTTCGACTTCTTCTTCTACATGATCGATGACAACGGCAACATCGTCGACGAAGTCAACACGACTACCGCCGCCAACGGCACGTTCGACATGGCCGTCGACCAGGGCTGGGTGCTGATCATCGGCATCGACTCGCCGGTCGACCAGCTCTTCAGCTCCAGCGCTACGATGACCAACCTTTCGTTTACCTATGCCATCCCCGGCTCCGGCCAGCTGTTCCCCTTCTTCAACTGGGAAGACTGCTGGGGCTACATCAACGGCGAAGACAAGGCGGCGCCGGACGTAGACTGCCCGGACGACACGGACGAAGGCACGGCCATCCTGGACTGCTTCACGCAGACGGGGACGCTGGAAGACGGCGACCTGGAGATGGAGCCGCTGAACTTCTCCTGCTTCATCGACGGGGGCGGCACGACTTCGAGCCTCGACGCGGGCGTGCACTACTACGACCTGATCCCGTTCCAGGTAGACCGGACGGACTACTATACCATATTAGTATCTGACGACTTCGGCTCGACGATAGACGAGAGCGCGATCGCTTTGTTCCAGGGGGGCTTCAACCCGTCGAACCCCTGCGAGAACATCATCGCCTTCCAGGACGAGCCGATCGACGACGTGACGCCGCCCCTGGCCAACGACGAGCCTTATATCCGCATCAGCCTGCCGCTGATCGCCGGGGAGACGTACTACCTGTGGGTAGCGGCCGACGACGACATCAGCGGCCCTGCCGGCGCCGGGGACTACACGGTAGACATCTGCCCGGACGAGAACGGCCGGGTGGGCCTGTTCGAGAGCAGCACGGTGCTGAACCCGCAGACGTGGGAGCCGATGGTCATCAACACGACGGTACTGTGGCCGCGGCGCGACGTGAGCCTGACCCTGCCGCTGTTCTGCGAAGACTTCGACCTGATCTATAACAACCCTGCCAGCCTGGCGGTTACCGGCAGCCCGGTTGTTTCCGATAACTGTGATAATAGCCCGGATGTATCTTTTGTCGACACGTACAGCAGCGCCGGGGACTGCGCGCCGATCATCATCACGCGTACCTTTACGGCCACGGACGACGAGGGCAACACGACGAGCTGCACGCAGGTGATCACGCTGAACCGGCCGACGGACCTGGACGTAGAGTTCCCTCCGCGGACGGTGCCGATCGAGTGCGACGAGCAGTTCGACGTTTTGGCGGACGGCAACCCGGCCCCGAGCCACACCGGCTATCCCTTCATCGTGACGGTGAGCGGGATCTTCAACCTGGCGGACGACTACTGCAACATCGGGGCGAGCTTCGTGGACCGCGCGCGGGTGAACGTCTGCGAGGGCGCTTACAAGTTCGTGCGCGACTGGACGATCATCGACTGGTGCGACGGGGACAACATCGCCACCGACGCCCAGGTGATCAAAGTGGGCGACTACACGCCGCCGACAGTGGTATGCCCGGGCGAAGACTACGACTGGGACGGGGACCTGGACCCGCTGGTGTTCTCGGTGAGCCCGTTCGGGTGCACGGCGAGCTTCTCCACGCCGCTGCCGGACGTTTCGGACAACTGCTCGGAGTGGGAAGTCCACACGGAAATAGTGACTGAAGTAGAAGTAGACGTGGTGAACCAGTACGGCCAGGTGACCGGCACGCGCACCGACACGGTGGTGGTGCGGGTGATCCCCTGGAACGCGCCGACGCGGCTGGTCAGCGGCATCCCTGCCGGGGACCACTACTTCCGCTATACGGTCGAGGACGGCTGCGGCAACAAAGTAATCAAGTACTGCCCGTTCTCGGTCCGCGACCTGGTCGAGCCGACAGCCATCTGCGACGACGACCTGACGGTGTCGATCGGCGGGGCGGACTTTGCGCGCATCTACGCTACCGACGTCGACGAAGGCTCTAACGACAACTGCGGCGAAGTGAGCCTGGCCGTGCGCCGCACGGGCGTGGTGCTGGACCAGTTCGGGCGGGTGATCCCGTTCATCTGCGGCAACCAGGTCAGCCCGTGGGGCCCGTTCGTGGACTTCTACTGCTGCGACGTAGGCCGCACGATCACGATCGAGCTGCGCGTGCGCGACACGGACGGCAACGAGAACATCTGCTGGCTGGACATCGTGCCGGAAGAGAAGGTGAAGCCGTTCTGCTACGCGCCGCACCCGGTAATGGTCGACTGCGACGACCTGCCCTACAGCTTTGACGCTACCGACACGCTGCAGCTTCAGCAGCTGTTCGGCGACGCCACTTCCGAGGACAACTGCGGCTCCTGGGAGCGCGAGCTGCCGCCGGTGCCGGACCTGGAGTGCGGCTTCGGCACGATCATCCGCCGCTTCAAGGCGTTTGATATCAACGGCAACGAGAGCGTCAACCTGTGCACGCAGGTAGTGACGATCAAGGAAGTGCACAACTTCGAGATCAAGTTCCCGGCCGACGCCGAAGCCATCTGCGGCGTGGCGGACCCGGACAGCGTAACCTATACGGAGATCGGCTGCGACCTGCTGGCCGTGAACCATACCGACGAAGTGTTCTCGGCCTCTGGCGACGAGTGCTACAAGATCTTCCGCAAGTGGAAGGTGATCAACTGGTGCCAGTTCGACGAGAACCAGGACCCGCTGGTGATCGGCCGCGACGAAGACTGCGACGGCAACCCGGGCGACGAGTGCGTGTACGTGCTGCACCGCCCCGGCGGCAAGAACTACATCGACCGGGACGACGACGAGACCGAGCCGAACAACGTGCCCCTGGCCTTCCAGAACATCTGCAACGGGATCGACGACTTCTGGCGCAAGGTGGACTACGACGGCGGCCAGTACGAATATACCCAGATCATCAAGGTATACGACGACATCGACCCGGAGATCAGCGCGGACCCGCAGGACTTCTGCTCGTACGACAACGTCAACTGCACGGGCCTGGTAGGGCTGCCGTTCCGCGTCGACGAGAACTGCACGCCGGACGACCTGACGATCAAGGTATTCCTGGACGCTGGCGCCGACGGCACCATCGACTTCGACCTCCTGGACCTGACGGACGGGGCGTTCGACGACTTCACGCTGACGGGCGCTTATCCGGACTACCAGCTCAACGGGCGCTTCCCGATCGGCTGCCACGCGTTCGAAGTGCACGTGAAGGACGGCTGCGGCAACGTCAACAGCGAGCTGCTGGATTTCTGCGTAGTGGACTGCAAGGCGCCGTCGCCGGTATGCATCAACGGCCTGGCCATCGAGCTGATGCCGGTAGACTTTGACGGGGACGACGTTCCGGACAGCGGCCAGATGGCGATCTGGGCGAACGACTTCGTGGTCTCGCCGATGGCAGACTGCACCGGCCCGGTAACCTACTCGATCAACCGGGCGGGCGACGATCCCAACGTAGACTCCACGGGCATCGTGCTGACGTGCGCGGACACGGGCACGCTGGTAGTGGAAATCTGGGCTTATGACCAGACGGGCAACGCGGACTTCTGCGAGACGTACATCCTGGTACAGGACAACATGGGCCTGTGCGGGCCGGATTCCCTGACAGTCGGCATCTCCGGCGCCATAGCTACCGAAGCGGGCGCTGGCGTGCAGGACGTAGAGGTGCGCCTCTCGGGCCAGGGCAACGGCGTGGAGACGACCAACGCGAACGGCCTGTACAGCTTTGCGGGCCTGCGCGAGGGCTACGACTACACGGTGACGCCGGAGCTGGACGCGAACTACCTCAACGGGGTATCGACCTTCGACCTGGTGCTGATCAGCAAGCACATCCTGGGCGTGCAGCCGCTGGGCAGCCCGTACCAGATGATCGCGGCGGACGTGAACAACAGCCGCTCGATCACGACGCTGGACCTGATCCAGCTGCGCAAGCTGATCCTGTCGATCGACACGGAATTCGAGAACAACACGAGCTGGCGCTTCGTAGAGGCCGCCTATGTGTTCCCGAACCCGGCCAACCCGTGGTTTGAGGAGTTCCCCGAAGTGGTGAATATCAACAACCTGCCGGCGGCAAGCATCAGCAACGCCAACTTCGTAGGCGTGAAGGTGGGCGACGTGAACGGCGACGCCCAGGCCAACGCGCTGGCGCGGGTACAGGGCCGCACCCAGCAAGGCGCTCTGGTGTTCAACGTAGAAGAAGCCAGCCTGAAGGCGGGCGGCGAGTACGCCGTAGCGTTCTCTTCTGCGGAAATGGCTAACATCGAAGGCTACCAGGCCACCTTGTCGTTCGACGTTAAGGCGCTGGAGCTGGTGGACATCGTGCCGGGCGCAGCTACGCAGGACAACTTCGGCCTGTCGTATGTAAGCGAAGGCTTGGTCACGACGAGCTGGAACCAGGCAGCGAACAGCGAATTGCGAAACGCGAACACCGCGTTGTTCAGCCTGGTGTTCCGCGCCAAAGCGGACGCGCAGCTTAGCGAGCTCCTGAGCGTAAACTCCCGCGTGACGAAGGCCGAAGCGTACAACGTAAACGGCAGCTACATGGGCGTCGAGGTGGCGTTCAGCGGCCAGGCAAACGTAGCGGGCACGTTCGAGCTGTACCAGAACACGCCGAACCCGTTCAAGGGCGAGACGCTAATCGGCTTCAACCTGCCGTCTGACGACAAGGTGACGCTGACGGTCAGCGACGTGACGGGCAGGGTGCTGCGGCTGGCGCGCATGGACGGCGTGAAGGGGTACAACAACATCGCGTTGAGCTCCCACACGCTGCCGGCAACCGGCGTGCTGTACTACACCGTAGAGACGTCAGAATACACAGCGACCAGGAAGATGGTTATCATCGAATAACCGTCCCTTATTAGCTGAGCTAGTTTAAAATAAAATGCTGGGTAGCTTTAGGGGCTATCCAGCATTTTTTTGTATTTGATGTTCTTGTTTAATTCAAATGCGAACAAATCATATCTCATTATGAAAAAAACACTTCTACTCTTCTGCCTGTATCTGTTCACTTATTGGGGAATGGCACAAAACTTCTCCATGGATTTCGACGGTACGGACGATGTAGTGAACGCTGGAGTCCTCAACCTGAGCGGGACACAGCTCACCATAGAAACCTGGGTTAAAGTAGATCAGTTTCAGTCGGCCTTTCCTTTTATTTCTTCAATCGGGGGAATAGAGGAGCCGGTTGGAGGCTCTACGGATGCCGCTTTAATCCGTTTTGGAGACGAGCTTATTCCAAACAATCAGCCCCAATTCATCCTGCAATTTGGTGCCGGGACGCAGAAATTAACTGCGGGCGGTCAAGTGCCGGCAGGCATCTGGACGCATATTGCGGCTACCTATGATGGCAGCCAAATGCGTATATATATTAATGGTGTTTTGAGCAACTCGGTGCCCCGTACAGGAAGCTTTAGTGCTGATGGAACCTTTATGCTGGGGTCAAATTATAACGGGCGCTTCCTGAATGGGCGCCTTGACGAATTCCGGATCTGGACGGTAGCTCTGACGGCTGCTGAAATATCAAGTGGAATGAACACCGAGCTGACTGGCAATGAAACAGGGTTGGTAGCCTATTATAAATTCGACGACGACAATGCAGCGTGCGATGTGGTAGATTGCTCTCCGAACGAAAATCATGCAGGCCGCCTTGGGCCGGCAGGGGCAAACAACCTGCCGCAATTCGATGCGGATGTCCCAGCCATAACAGATGTTGCCTGTGGGGTATCTTTGCAAAACTGCGTTGCGTCGCCGCTTCCGCCTAACGATGATTGCGCCAATGCCATTCCGGTCGCTCTGAATACTTCCGTTACCGGCAGTACAGTCCTCGCAACTGATAACAACCCGCCTACCTGCAACCTGGCGGGTGATGGCAACAGTGGCGGCCTGTGGTATACGGTCGTGGGTACCGGCCTGAACATCACGGCATCTCTCTGCGGCTCCAGCTTCGATACTCAGATCGCTATTTACTCCGGCAGCTGCACGGGGCTGGTTTGTGAAGCCGGCAATGACGACGACTTCGCTGCCTGCGGCGCGGGCAATAATTCGCAGGTCACCTGGGCTTCCACCGCCGGCGTTACTTACTTTATCTATGTCGATGGGTTCGACACGAATTCGGGGGACTTCACTCTTGCGGTGAGTGGCCTCAATGCGGCGCCGCCCAATGACGACTGTTCTGGCGCCATTCCGGTGGCTTTGAACACCTCCGTCAATGGCAATACGGACGGTGCTTCTGACAGCAACCCGGCAACCTGCAACGGCGCCGGCGACGGAACCAGCGGCGGCCTGTGGTATTCCGTCACGGGCACTGGCCTGGACATCACGGCTTCCCTTTGCGGGTCCGGCTTTGACACTCAGATCGCTATTTATTCCGGTTCCTGCAGTAGCCTGGTTTGTGAGACAGGCAATGATGATAATTCGGCCGCCTGCGGCGCGGGCAACAATTCTCAGGTTACCTGGACTAGCACCGCCGGTGTTACCTACTATATATACGTTGATGGATTCGGTTCTGCTTCCGGAGACTTTATCCTCGCTGTAAGTGGTGATGCCCCGCCTCCCTCGGGCGATCCCTGCGATAATGACACCTGGGCACCCATTATCGTATATCCTTCCCAGGATATCGTGGTGAACCTGGATCCTTGTGGCCTGAACCAGGCTATCGTATTTTTTGAGGTAACGGTTACGGATAATTGCGACGGCGACCATTTCGCCGCCGCTCCCGGCGACCCCGTGGCCCCCGGTTCTGAATTTACGGTTACGGCATTCAACGGCCCGGATTTGGTAACTATTTTCTCTGCCGGCGGCGACCGCTTCACGGGCGTCTTCGAGCCCGGCACCTACCAGGTACAGATCTCTGCCGAAGATGCCGCCGGCAACTTCCGCGACGAGGACTTCCTGGTCACGGTCCTGCAGGGCACCCCTCCGCCGACCAACCTGATCTGCAACTACCAGGTCAACGCTACGCTGGACGACAACTGCCAGCGCTTCATCACCCCGGACATGGTGCTGGAGGGCGACTTCGGCTGCGCGCAGGAGTCTGACTTCCGCGTCCACATCGCCACCGACGACGACCCGAGCAACGGCAACATCCTCGACGGCCACGGCCAGTTCATCTACGAGGTGACCTACGTCGGCCCGCTGCTGACCGGCCCGTCCCAGGGCGGCGCCCAGCAGGCAGTGACCTTCAACGGCTTCGGCTCCGGCCCCTTCGCTGCCGCCAACTGGACGGTCGAAGAAGTGATCGGCTCCGGCGGCGCCGGCGCGATCGCCGACGTTTCCTTCACGGCGACGACCCTGACGATCCAGACGCTGACCACCGACTATGCGCTGGCTTCCATCGTCATCCCGCAGGACGGCAACCTGAGCTTCAGCTGGAACTACAACGGCGCCGACCCGAACTTCGATTTCTTCATCTTCGACCTGAACAACGCCAACATCGTTACCCAGACCAACGCCGCCTCCGGCTCCTTCGACCAACCGGTCGAAGCAGGCTGGTTGTTGTTGTTCCAGGTGGACGACGACGACCTGCTGCCGGTCGGCACCGCTACGCCCAGCACAGCGACGATCAGCAACTTCGTCTTCTCGACCCTGGGCGACGCCGACCCGAACGCGCCGAGCTTCCCCTTCTTCAACTGGGAGGACTGCTGGGGCTACATCAACGGCGAAGACAAGACGGCGCCGGACGTAGACTGCCCGGACGACACGGACGAAGGCACGGCCATCCTGGACTGCTTCACGCAGACGGGGACGCTGGAAGACGGCGACCTGGAGATGGAGCCGCTGAACTTCTCCTGCTTCATCGACGGGGGCGGCACGACTTCGAGCCTCGACGCGGGCGTGCACTACTACGACCTGATCCCGTTCCAGGTAGACCGGACGGACTACTATACCATATTAGTATCTGACGACTTCGGCTCGACGATCGACGAGAGCGCGATCGCTTTGTTCCAGGGGGGCTTCAACCCGTCGAACCCCTGCGAGAACATCATCGCCTTCCAGGACGAGCCGATCGACGACGTGACGCCGCCCCTGGCCAACGACGAGCCGTACATCCGCATCAGCCTGCCGCTGATCGCCGGGGAGACGTACTACCTGTGGGTAGCGGCCGACGACGACATCAGCGGCCCTGCCGGCGCCGGGGACTATACGGTAGACATCTGCCCGGACGAGAACGGCCGGGTGGGCCTGTTCGAGACCAGCACGGTGCTGAACCCGCAGACGTGGGAGCCGATGGTCATCAACACGACGGTGCTGTGGCCGCGGCGGGACGTGAGCCTGACCCTGCCGCTGTACTGCGAAGACTTCGACCTGATCTTCAACAACCCTGCCAGCCTGGCAGTGACGGGCTCGCCCACGGGCAGCGACAACTGCGGCGGGGTGAACGTCTCTTTTGTAGACACGTACAGCAGCGCCGGGGACTGCGCGCCGATCGTCATCACGCGCCGGTTCACGACTACGGACGACAAAGGCAATTCGACGAGCTGCACGCAGGTGATCACGCTGAACCGGCCTTCGGACCTGGACGTAGAGTTCCCTCCGCGGACGGTGCCGATCGAGTGCGACGAGCAGTTCGCCACCCTGCCGAACGGCAACCCGGACCCGAGCGTGACGGGCTATCCCTTCATCGTGACGGTGAGCGGGATTTTCAACCTGGCTGACGACTACTGCAACATCGGGGCGAGCTTCGTGGACCGCGCGCGGGTGAACGTCTGCGACGGCGCCTTCAAGTTCGTGCGGGACTGGACGGTCATCGACTGGTGCGACGGGGACAACATCGCCACCGACGCTCAGGTGATCAAGGTCGGGGACTACACGCCGCCCACGGTAGTGTGCCCGGGCCAGGACTACGACTGGGACGGGGACCTGGACCCGCTGGTGTTCTCGGTGAGCCCGTTCGGGTGCACGGCGAGCTTCTCCACGCCGCTGCCGGACGTGACAGACAACTGCTCGGACTGGGAAGTCCACACGGAAATAGTGACTGAAGTAGAAGTAGACGTGGTGAACCAGTACGGCCAGGTGACCGGCACGCGCACCGACACGGTGGTGGTGCGGGTGATCCCCTGGAACGCGCCGACGCGGCTGGTCAGCGGCATCCCTGCCGGGGACCACTACTTCCGCTATACGGTCGAGGACGGCTGCGGCAACAAAGTAATCAAGTACTGCCCGTTCTCGGTCCGCGACCTGGTCGAGCCGACAGCCATCTGCGACGACGACCTGACGGTGTCGATCGGCGGGGCGGACTTTGCGCGCATCTACGCTACCGACGTCGACGAAGGCTCTAACGACAACTGCGGCGAAGTGAGCCTGGCCGTGCGCCGCACGGGCGTGGTGCTGGACCAGTTCGGGCGGGTGATCCCGTTCATCTGCGGCAACCAGGTCAGCCCGTGGGGCCCGTTCGTGGACTTCTACTGCTGCGACGTAGGCCGCACGATCACGATCGAGCTGCGCGTGCGCGACACGGACGGCAACGAGAACATCTGCTGGCTGGACATCGTGCCGGAAGAGAAGGTGAAGCCGTTCTGCTACGCGCCGCACCCGGTAATGGTCGACTGCGACGACCTGCCCTACAGCTTTGACGCTACCGACACGCTGCAGCTTCAGCAGCTGTTCGGCGACGCCACTTCCGAGGACAACTGCGGCTCCTGGGAGCGCGAGCTGCCGCCGGTGCCGGACCTGGAGTGCGGCTTCGGCACGATCATCCGCCGCTTCAAGGCGTTTGATATCAACGGCAACGAGAGCGTCAACCTGTGCACGCAGGTAGTGACGATCAAGGAAGTGCACAACTTCGAGATCAAGTTCCCGGCCGACGCCGAAGCCATCTGCGGCGTGGCGGACCCGGACAGCGTAACCTATACGGAGATCGGCTGCGACCTGCTGGCCGTGAACCATACCGACGAAGTGTTCTCGGCCTCTGGCGACGAGTGCTACAAGATCTTCCGCAAGTGGAAGGTGATCAACTGGTGCCAGTTCGACGAAAACCAGGACCCGCTGGTCATCGGCCGCGACGAAGACTGCGACGGCCGGCCCGGCGACGAGTGCGTGTACGTGCTGCACCGCCCCGGCGGCAAGAACTACATCGACCGGGACGACGACGAGACCGAGCCGAACAACGTGCCCCTGGCCTTCCAGAACATCTGCAACGGGATCGACGACTTCTGGCGCAAGGTGGACTACGACGGCGGCCAGTACGAATATACCCAGATCATCAAGGTATACGACGACATCGACCCGGAGATCAGCGCGGACCCGCAGGACTTCTGCTCGTACGACAACGTGAACTGCACGGGCCTGGTAGGGCTGCCGTTCACCGTCGACGAGAACTGCACGCCGGACGACCTGACCATCAAGGTGTTCCTGGACGCTGGCGCCGACGGCACCATCGACTTCGACCTCCTGGACCTGACGGACGGGGCGTTCGACGACTTCACGCTGACGGGCGCTTATCCGGACTACCAGCTCAACGGGCGCTTCCCGATCGGCTGCCACGCGTTCGAAGTGCACGTGAAGGACGGCTGCGGCAACGTCAACAGCGAGCTGCTGGATTTCTGCGTAGTGGACTGCAAGGCGCCGTCGCCGGTATGCATCAACGGCCTGGCCATCGAGCTGATGCCGGTAGACTTTGACGGGGACGACGTTCCGGACAGCGGCCAGATGGCGATCTGGGCGAACGACTTCGTGGTCTCGCCGATGGCAGACTGCACCGGCCCGGTAACCTACTCGATCAACCGGGCGGGCGACGATCCCAACGTAGACTCCACGGGCATCGTGCTGACGTGCGCGGACACGGGCACGCTGGTAGTGGAAATCTGGGCTTATGACCAGACGGGCAACGCGGACTTCTGCGAGACGTACATCCTGGTACAGGACAACATGGGCCTGTGCGGGCCGGACTCCCTGACGGTCGGCATCTCCGGCGCCATAGCTACCGAAGCGGGCGCTGGCGTGCAGGACGTAGAGGTGCGCCTCTCGGGCCAGGGCAACGACGTGGAGACGACCAACGCGAACGGCCTGTACAGCTTTGCGGGCCTGCGCGAGGGCTACGACTATACGGTGACGCCGGAGCTGGACGCGAACTACCTCAACGGGGTATCGACCTTCGACCTGGTGCTGATCAGCAAGCACATCCTGGGCGTGCAGCCGCTGGGCAGCCCGTACCAGATGATCGCCGCGGACGTGAACAACAGCCGCTCGATCACGACGCTGGACCTGATCCAGCTGCGCAAGCTGATCCTGTCGATCGACACGGAATTCGAGAACAACACGAGCTGGCGCTTCGTAGAGGCCGCCTATGTGTTCCCGAACCCGGCCAACCCGTGGTTTGAGGAGTTCCCCGAAGTGGTGAATATCAACAACCTGCCGGCGGCAAGCATCAGCAACGCCAACTTCGTAGGCGTGAAGGTGGGCGACGTGAACGGCGACGCCCAGGCCAACGCGCTGGCGCGGGTACAGGGCCGCACCCAGCAAGGCGCTCTGGTGTTCAACGTAGAAGAAGCCAGCCTGAAGGCGGGCGGCGAGTACACCGTAGCGTTCTCTTCTGCGGAAATGGCTAACATCGAAGGCTACCAGGCCACCTTGTCGTTCGACGTTAAGGCGCTGGAGCTGGTGGACATCGTGCCGGGCGCAGCTACGCAGGACAACTTCGGCCTGTCGTACGCAAGCGAAGGCTTGATAACGACGAGCTGGAACCAGGCAGCGAACAGCGAATTGCGAAACGCGAACACCGCGTTGTTCAGCCTGGTGTTCCGCGCCAAAGCGGACGCGCAGCTTAGCGAGCTCCTGAGCGTAAACTCCCGCGTGACGAAGGCCGAAGCGTACAACGTCGACGGCAGCTACATGGGCGTCGAGGTGGCGTTCAGCGGCCAGGCAAACGTGGCGGGCAAGTTCGAGCTGTACCAGAACACGCCGAACCCGTTCAAGGGCGAGACGCTAATCGGCTTCAACCTGCCGTCTGACGACAAGGTGACGCTGACGGTCAGCGACGTGACGGGCAGGGTGCTGCGGCTGGCGCGCATGGACGGCGTGAAGGGGTACAACAACATCGCGTTGAGCTCCCACACGCTGCCGGCAACCGGCGTGCTGTACTACACCGTAGAGACGTCAGAATACACTGCGACCAGGAAGATGGTTATCATCGAATAACCGGGCGGGCCACCCGTCTTATCTAAGCCGGGTAAACTTTTAAGTGGCCCGTACAAAAATAAAGGCCGGGTAGCCCATCGGGGCTGCCCGGCCTTTCTTGTTGGTTTAACCAATAGGGGATAAGCCAAGGCTGAAGGCATGCCTTTTATCTCAAAAAAGGCATGCGGAAAGAAAAAACAAAAAATACCCCTTTAATGGTAAATGCGGCCGGAAAGAGTTGTTAATGAAGGAGTAAGGTGTCCGAAAACCCCTTCTGAAGGGAGGGCAGATTAAAAAGCTTATTTAAAATATTGGCATAATGTTCATTTTTATTTAACTTTGGCGTGACCTGAATCATGAAATAAACATATTTGGAAATTCAGCTATATTTAATAGTTGGATTAACCGGATGAGAGGCGAGCTAAAAAAGTCTGACCTGTATCAAGATAGCGGATATCAAGCCTGCCTCATTATCAATCCATTCCGGACATCTAGTTTTCCCAAAACCATTTTCCATTTATTTACTTTTCAGAGAAGTTAAGCGGCTTCTTTTTCAATTCAAATAGTTGGCCGTCGGCCGACAAGAGGGCGTAGACGATGTCCCTCTCACTTGAATTTGCGGTAAAAATTCGTTTTTAATTACGACGACGACCTAAACCAAATTTCTGGTGTTTGCATGCTGCCCTGTGGCAGCCGCACACCGAATAATAGCGACTAGACTTAATTCTTGTTACATAACCTAATTCTTTTAAGCAAATTGTGATCTTATGGAAAGAACGAATTTTACTTTCGTTTCCCTTCCTCATTGGCTTAGGGCAGCAGCTCTGCTGTTTGTCTTTGGCATAATGGGGGGCCAACAGTCGTTCGCACAAGGCCCGTGCGCTGACGACCAATGGGCACCGGTTATCGTGTATCCTTCCCAGGATATCGTGGTAACCCTCGACCCTTGCGATCCGGATCCGGCTATCGTGTTCTTTGAGGTATCCGTGACTGACGACTGCGACGGCGACCACTTCCCTGCCGCTCCCGGTGGTTCGGTGGTTCCCGGTTCCGAATACACGGTGTCGATATTTTCCGGCCCGAGCCTCGGTACGGTATTTTCCGCCGGCGGCGACCGTTTTATGGGGGTATTGACGCCCGGAATGTATCAGGTACAAATCTCCGCTGAAGATGCTGCGGGCAACTTCCGCGACGAGGACTTCTTCATCATGGTCCTTCAGGATGACCCTCCCCCCACCAACCTGATCTGCAACTACCAGGTTAACGCTACGCTGGATGCCAACTGCCAGCGCTTCATCACCGCCGACATGGTCCTGGAAGGCGACTTCGGCTGTGCCGAAGAGTCTGACTTCCGCGTGAGCATCGTAACCGACGACGACCCGAGCAACGGCAACATCCTCGACGGCTGCGGCCAGTTCATTTATGAGGTAACCTACGTCGGCCCCGACATCGACGGCCCGAACCAGGGCGGTAGCGGCGGCGGCGGCGGCGGCGGCGGCGTGACCAACGGCTTCACCGGCGCTTTCGCTCCTGCTAACTGGACCATCACCGAACCCCCGCCCTCTGGTGTGGGAGGTGCGTCCGGGTTGGGTACCGTTACTTTCTCCCCTACAAACCTGCTTATCACCTCCGGGGTAGATGCTGGCGCTGTTGTGTCGATTACCCTTCCGGCTAATGGCATCTTGTCGTTTGACTTCGACTACCAGCAGGAAGCTGATATTCAAGATGATATTATCATCATCGACCTTGAAAACAACCTCATCCTCGAGCTTCTGGAAGATACGCCCGGTGGAGTTGGCAGCAACGACCAGATTGTAACCGGCAGCGGTTCAGCAAACGAACCGGTTCAGGCTGGTTGGGTGCTGATGTTTATCATACGAGGTGAAGGTTTCCAAACTGGTGGTTTCGATTCATTCCTCGACATTTTCAACTTCCGCTTCGAAGCAGATGGCGGCGGCGGCGGCGGCGGCAACGTCGGCAATTTCCCCTTCTTTAACTTTGACGACTGCTGGGGCTACATCAACGGGGAAGACAAGACAGCGCCGGACGTAGACTGCCCGGACGACACGGACGAAGGCACGGCCATCCTGGACTGCTTCACGCAGACGGGGACGCTGGAAGACGGCGACCTGGAGATGGAGCCGCTGAACTACTCCTGCTTCATCGACGGGGGCGGCACGACTTCGAGCCTCGACGCGGGCGTGCACTACTACGACCTGATCCCGTTCCAGGTAGACCGGACGGACTACTATACCATATTAGTATCTGACGACTTCGGCTCGACGATCGACGAGAGCGCGATCGCTTTGTTCCAGGGGGGCTTCAACCCGTCGAACCCCTGCGAGAACATCATCGCCTTCCAGGACGAGCCGATCGACGACGTGACGCCGCCCCTGGCCAACGACGAGACCTACATCCGCATCAGCCTGCCGCTGATCGCCGGGGAGACGTACTACCTGTGGGTAGCGGCCGACGACGACATCAGCGGCCCTGCCGGCGCCGGGGACTATACGGTAGACATCTGCCCGGACGAGAACGGCCGGGTGGGCCTGTTCGAGACCAGCACGGTGCTGAACCCGCAGACGTGGGAGCCGATGGTCATCAACACGACGGTGCTGTGGCCGCGGCGGGACGTGAGCCTGACCCTGCCGCTGTTCTGCGAAGACTTCGACCTGATCTATAACAACCCTGCCAGCCTGGCAGTGACGGGCTCGCCCACGGGCAGCGACAACTGCGGCGGGGTGAACGTCTCTTTTGTAGACACGTACAGCAGCGCCGGGGACTGCGCGCCGATCGTCATCACGCGCCGGTTCACGACTACGGACGACAAAGGCAATTCGACGAGCTGCACGCAGGTGATCACGCTGAACCGGCCTTCGGACCTGGACGTAGAGTTCCCTCCGCGGACGGTGCCGATCGAGTGCGACGAGCAGTTCGCCACCCTGCCGAACGGCAACCCGGACCCGAGCGTGACGGGCTATCCCTTCATCGTGACGGTCAGCGGGATTTTCAACCTGGCGGACGACTACTGCAACATCGGGGCGAGCTTCGTGGACCGCGCGCGGGTGAACGTCTGCGACGGCGCCTTCAAGTTCGTGCGGGACTGGACGGTGATCGACTGGTGCGACGGGGACAACATCGCCGTGGACGCTCAGGTGATCAAGGTCGGCGACTACACGCCGCCCACGGTAGTGTGCCCGGGCCAGGACTACGACTGGGACGGGGACCTGGACCCGCTGGTGTTCTCGGTGAGCCCGTTCGGGTGCACGGCGAGCTTCTCCACGCCGCTGCCGGACGTGACAGACAACTGCTCGGACTGGGAAGTCCACACGGAAATAGTGACTGAAGTAGAAGTAGACGTGGTGAACCAGTACGGCCAGGTGACCGGCACGCGCACCGACACGGTGGTGGTGCGGGTGATCCCCTGGAACGCGCCGACGCGGCTGGTCAGCGGCATCCCTGCCGGGGACCACTACTTCCGCTATACGGTCGAGGACGGCTGCGGCAACAAAGTAATCAAGTACTGCCCGTTCTCGGTCCGCGACCTGGTCGAGCCGACAGCCATCTGCGACGACGACCTGACGGTGTCGATCGGCGGGGCGGACTTTGCGCGCATCTACGCTACCGACGTCGACGAAGGCTCTAACGACAACTGCGGCGAAGTGAGCCTGGCCGTGCGCCGCACGGGCGTGGTGCTGGACCAGTTCGGCCGGGTGATCCCGTTCATCTGCGGCAACCAGGTCAGCCCGTGGGGCCCGTTCGTGGACTTCTACTGCTGCGACGTAGGCCGCACGATCACGATCGAGCTGCGCGTGCGCGACACGGACGGCAACGAGAACATCTGCTGGCTGGACATCGTGCCGGAAGAGAAGGTGAAGCCGTTCTGCTACGCGCCGCACCCGGTAATGGTCGACTGCGACGACCTGCCCTACAGCTTTGACGCTACCGACACGCTGCAGCTTCAGCAGCTGTTCGGCGACGCCACTTCCGAAGACAACTGCGGCTCCTGGGAGCGCGAGCTGCCGCCGGTGCCGGACCTGGAGTGCGGCTTCGGCACGATCATCCGCCGCTTCAAGGCGTTTGATATGAACGGCAACGAGAGCGTCAACCTGTGCACGCAGGTAGTGACGATCAAGGAAGTGCACAACTTCGAGATCAAGTTCCCGGCCGACGCCGAAGCCATCTGCGGCGTGGCGGACCCGGACAGCGTAACCTATACGGAGATCGGCTGCGACCTGCTGGCCGTGAACCATACCGACGAAGTGTTCTCGGCCTCTGGCGACGAGTGCTACAAGATCTTCCGCAAGTGGAAGGTGATCAACTGGTGCCAGTTCGACGAGAACCAGGACCCGTTGGTGATCGGCCGCGACGAAGACTGCGACGGCCGGCCCGGCGACGAGTGCGTATACGTGCTGCACCGCCCCGGCGGCAAGAACTACATCGACCGGGACGACGACGAGACCGAGCCGAACAACGTGCCCCTGGCCTTCCAGAACATCTGCAACGGGATCGACGACTTCTGGCGCAAGGTGGACTACGACGGCGGCCAGTACGAATATACCCAGATCATCAAGGTATACGACGACATCGACCCGGAGATCAGCGCGGACCCGCAGGACTTCTGCTCGTACGACAACGTGAACTGCACGGGCCTGGTAGGGCTGCCGTTCCGCGTCGACGAGAACTGCACGCCGGACGACCTGACCATCAAGGTGTTCCTGGACGCTGGCGCCGACGGCACCATCGACTTCGACCTCCTGGACCTGACGGACGGGGCGTTCGACGACTTCACGCTGACGGGCGCTTATCCGGACTACCAGCTCAACGGGCGCTTCCCGATCGGCTGCCACGCGTTCGAAGTGCACGTGAAGGACGGCTGCGGCAACGTCAACAGCGAGCTGCTGGATTTCTGCGTAGTGGACTGCAAGGCGCCGTCGCCGGTATGCATCAACGGCCTGGCCATCGAGCTGATGCCGGTAGACTTTGACGGGGACGACGTTCCGGACAGCGGCCAGATGGCGATCTGGGCGAACGACTTCGTGGTCTCGCCGATGGCAGACTGCACCGGCCCGGTAACCTACTCGATCAACCGGGCGGGCGACGATCCCAACGTAGACTCCACGGGCATCGTGCTGACGTGCGCGGACACGGGCACGCTGGTAGTGGAAATCTGGGCTTATGACCAGACGGGCAACGCGGACTTCTGCGAGACGTACATCCTGGTACAGGACAACATGGGCCTGTGCGGGCCGGATTCCCTGACAGTCGGCATCTCCGGCGCCATAGCTACCGAAGCGGGCGCTGGCGTGCAGGACGTAGAGGTGCGCCTCTCGGGCCAGGGCAACGGCGTGGAGACGACCAACGCGAACGGCCTGTACAGCTTTGCGGGCCTGCGCGAGGGCTACGACTACACGGTGACGCCGGAGCTGGACGCGAACTACCTCAACGGGGTATCGACCTTCGACCTGGTGCTGATCAGCAAGCACATCCTGGGCGTGCAGCCGCTGGGCAGCCCGTACCAGATGATCGCGGCGGACGTGAACAACAGCCGCTCGATCACGACGCTGGACCTGATCCAGCTGCGCAAGCTGATCCTGTCGATCGACACGGAATTCGAGAACAACACGAGCTGGCGCTTCGTAGAGGCCGCCTATGTGTTCCCGAACCCGGCCAACCCGTGGTTTGAGGAGTTCCCCGAAGTGGTGAATATCAACAACCTGCCGGCGGCAAGCATCAGCAACGCCAACTTCGTAGGCGTGAAGGTGGGCGACGTGAACGGCGACGCCCAGGCCAACGCGCTGGCGCGGGTACAGGGCCGGGCCCAGCAAGGCGCTCTGGTGTTCAACGTAGAAGAAGCCAGCCTGAAGGCGGGCGGCGAGTACGCCGTAGCGTTCTCTTCTGCGGAAATGGCTAACATCGAAGGCTACCAGGCCACGCTGCAGTTCGACGTTAAGGCGCTGGAACTGGTGGACATCGTGCCGGGCGCAGCCACGCAGGACAACTTCGGCCTGTCGTACGCCAGCGAAGGCCTGATAACGACGAGCTGGAACCAGGCAGCGAACAGCGAATTGCGAAACGCGAACACCGCGTTGTTCAGCCTGGTGTTCCGCGCCAAAGCGGACGCGCAGCTTAGCGAGCTCCTGAGCGTGAACTCCCGCGTGACGAAGGCCGAAGCGTACAACGTAGACGGCAGCTACATGGGCGTCGAGGTGGCGTTCAGCGGCCAGGCAAACGTAGCGGGCAAGTTCGAGCTGTACCAGAACACGCCGAACCCGTTCAAGGGCGAGACGCTGATTGGCTTCAACCTGCCGTCTGACGACAAGGTGACGCTGACGGTCAGCGACGTGACGGGCAGGGTGCTGCGGCTGGCGCGCATGGACGGCGTTAAGGGGTACAACAACATCGCGTTGAGCTCCCACACGCTGCCGGCAACCGGCGTGCTGTACTACACCGTAGAGACGTCAGAATACACTGCGACCAGGAAGATGGTTATCATCGAATAACCGGGCGGGCCACCCGTCTTATCTAAGCCGGGTAAACTTTTAAGTGGCCCGTACCAAAAAAGGCCGGGTAGCCCATCGGGGCTGCCCGGCCTTTTGTTTTGTACAGGCCCATTCAAATCAACTTCAAAGAGGGGAATACAACTCCTCCCGCATTTCCACCAGTACCCGGTTGATCTTTGGCAGGCTTGGTTCTTCGGGCAAAGGGCTTTGGTCAAAGAGTTTATCGATCCGGGCCATGCGCTGTTCTGCCCATTCTACCAGTTGCTCATACCCGAACCGGCCGCTGCGGATGTCCAGCAGGAATTCCCGGTTGGGGCGGCGTACCCGGATAACGCCCTCCCGGGCGATCTCCTCCGCCATGTCGAGCAGGCGGAAGGTATGCATCATGTTCTTGGCGTCGTAGTTTTTGCCGTGGGACAGGGTATTTTCGTACCGGGTTTCGTTGCGTTTTTCCACCCACTCCCAGTACTGGCGGTACTCTTTGCAGTAAGTTTGATACCCGTCTTTGTTGAAGGACAGTATCGTTTCCATCGGGTGGCCTTTGGGAATGCTGCTCAGTGCCAGCTCATTGCTGGCGGGTTTCCGAATGATGCCGCTAAACCCCAGTTCTTCGCCCGGATCATAGTACAGCCCATAGGTGTCCCGGAAATGGGGAATATTGGCCAGCCCGCACAATTCCTGCCGGTAGCCTTTGCGTTCCAGCCACTTTCGGAGCGGCATGCTACCCTGGTTCCAGAGCACGTAGCAGAAATCCAGAGGCGTTTTGCGCTCCTTTGGCATAGGGTTAAGGATTTTCTTGTTCAGCCCGCGGGCTTTGCGCACCTGGGTGAAGGCATAACCGCCGAAGGTGTCCCGGCACTTTTTCGACAGGAAGTCTTGCACCCGCAGCCGGTCCATAATGGGGTGCCGGCGTTGTATGCAATCCTCCGGCATAGCCAGCAGTTCCAGGATGTTGGGGTTGTTTTTGGAAAGCAGCTCGACGAACCGGCCCAGTTCGTAGTAAATCGTATCATTGGTTTCGTCATTCAACTGAAGCGTGTAATCCAGCCCATAGAAAGAAGCCTTTGGCAGCAGGAAAACGCCCCGGATATCCAGGTCTGAAGTGGGCAGGGCGGTTCCATAGGCCCGGCTCCCGCTCCAGGCTTCGAGCAGGATGAGCTGAGGGTGGGTGTAAAGGTCAGTGATGGTCATTTGATGCCGGTTATGGTACGTGTCAGAAAAAGCCCTTACTATACCCGTTCCACCGGCAGCCGGATGACGAACTCAGTATACTCTCCCGGTTCGCTTTTCACCTCCATTTCCCCGTGATGGCCGATGACGATCAGGTCGTGGCTGATCGAAAGCCCCAGGCCGGTGTTGCCTGTGCCGGCGGGCTTGGTAGTAAAAAAGGGCTGGAAGATATTTTCGCGGATTTTCTCCGGGATGCCGGGGCCATTGTCCCGGAAATAAATGACGGCTTTGCCCTTGTTCAGTTCTGTGCGCACGGTGATGGCCGGCTCGAAGGAAGGCCCTGTGGCCTTCTGTTTTTCATTTAGCGCGTAACAGGCGTTTTGGAACAGGTTCAGGATCACCCGGCCCATATCCTGCGGGATGGCCTTCACAGGAGGCAGCGAAGGGTTGTAGTGTCTCTCGATAGCCACGTCGAAGCCGGGCGCGTTGGCGCGGTAGCCGTGGTAGGCCAGGTGGATGTTTTCCTCGATCAGGGTATTGAGGTCTACCGGCTGGGGTTCGCCCTTATCTCCCCGGGCCTGCTCCATCATGCGTTTGACGACGCGGTCGGCCCGCAGGCCGTTTTCCCGGATATCTCTGGCATTTTGGTTGATGTCTTCGGCCAGGTCCCGAAGCAGCCCGAACTGATCAGGCGGCAATTTTTCCTCGTTTTCGGCGAGCACTTCCAGGAGTTCGTCCCCGAGGTCGACGGACCCTTCGGCGAAATTGGTGACGAAGTTCAGCGGGTTCTTGATCTCGTGGGCGATCCCGGCGGTGATCTGGCCCAGGGAGGCCAGTTTGTCCTGCATGATGAGCTGGCGCTGAGCTTCGAACTTTTCGGCAGCCCGGATGCGCCGCAGGCGGTAGTACTGTGCCAGGATAACGATGAACACCAGGGCCACCAGCAGGCCTGCCGCTGTGGCATACTGAACGGACCGCTGCCGCCGGAGCCTGGCGTCGAGCTCGTATTCGAGCTGTTGTTTTTCTTTTTCAAACTCGTATTCCGCGCCGAGAAGGGCGACGCTTTTGATCTTTTCCTCGTTGAGCAGGGAGTCCTTGGCCGATTCGTAGATTTCGTGATATTTCAGGGCCAGGGGGTAATCCTGTTGCAATTTGTAAACGTGGTAGAGGCCTTTGGCGGCCTTTTCCACTTCTGGTTTCAGGTTGCCGGCGCGGGCCTCCTGGAATGCCTGCTCGAAGTAGGAGCGGGCGCGGAAGAGGTTGGCCGGGGTTCTTCCCTGGCTCTCCAGGGCCAGATAGGCTTCGCCCAGGCCGGCCAGCGACTGGGACATCTCCCTTTTGGCCTCCGCCTTGCGGGCTTCCTGCAAGGCCTGGTTATGAAATTCGATAGCCCGGGTGTAGTCGCCCCGGGCGGCATGCACCTTGCCGATATTGTTGAGGGTGTAGGCGTAGTACGGGTCTCCGCCGGAAACGCCGAAGGCGTCCAGGGACTGTTCAAAATAGAAGAGCGCCGAATCGAGCTGGCCCCTTTCCAGGTAAATTTCCCCGAGGTTGACCAGGGACGTGCCAATGGCGCCGAAATCGCCGATCTCTTCGCTGATCCGGACCGCCCGCAGGGAATAGTCCATAGCTTTGTCGTGATTGGCGGGACTGTTGAAATAAACGGCGCCGATGTTGGTCAGGGCCGTGGCGATGCGCAGCTTGTTGCCCAGTTCTTCTGATACCCGGAGGGATTCCAGGTAATACTCCAGTGCTTTGGGGTCGTCTCCCTGGTTGAAATAAACGGCGCCGATGTTGTTCAGCAGGTTGCTCACGCCCAGCTGGTCGCCGATAGATTCAAAGATAGACAGCGATTGCTTCCAGTAGTTCAGCACCTCGCGGTAGTCGCCCGAAAAGTAGTAGGCCAGGCCTTTGTTTTTCAGCGCGTAGGCTTTTCCCCGGGGAAAGCCGAGTTCTTCCGCCAGTTCGATGGCCTGGTTGCTGTAAGCCAGGGCCTCATCCGGCCGGGAAGCCAGCAACTGGCTGCTCAGGCTCAGCAGGAGGTTTACCGTCGCCGTATCTTTGCCGGCGGCGCTCAGCGCTGCTCTCAGGCTGTCCGCCTTACTGTTCTGTGCCCCGCCCGGCACCGGGAAGAGCAGGAGGGCGATGGTGGTAATAAGAAAGATGTTTTTCACGGGTTTTTCCTGTTGTGCTTCACGAAATACATCTTGAAGTGGTCTCCGTTCTTGGCCTCTATTTCGCCGCGGTATTCGCATTCGAACTCATCTTTGACCAGTTCAAAGGTGTTTTCTGAAATGTTGACTCTGCCCGCGGCCGAACTGGATTCCATTCGGGCGGCCAGGTTGACCGTAGCGCCCCAGATGTCGTACTGGAATTTTTTGATGCCGACCACCCCGGCCACTACCGGCCCGGTATTGATGCCCAGCCGGATGTCGAAAGGCAGGATGCCCTCTGGCCTGTTTTCCCTTACGGACCGGACGAAATCGGCCATTTCCAGGGCTGCCCGGACGGCGTCCTTGGGGTTGGAGTTATTCGGGGCAGGTAGCCCGCCGGCGCACATATAGGCGTCGCCGATGGTTTTGATCTTCTCGAGCCCGTTGCGGGTGATGATTTCGTCGAAGTGGGTGAAGTAATAATCGATGCTCTTCACCAGGTGTTCCGGAGAGTTGGATTCGGCAATTTTGGTGAACTCTTTAAAATCCGTGAAAAGGACGGTCACCATATCGGACCGTTTGGCCTCCACAAAACCGTTGGCTTTCAGCTCTTCGGCCGTTTCTGCCGGCAGGATATTCAGCAGTATGTGCTCCGCCCGGTTGCGCTCCTCCGAGATGATCTTGTTGCTCTTTTGCGCATAGCGGTACTGGTAGAAAATGCCGGCCAGGATGATGGCAAGAAAGGCGGCGACGGCGAAGAGAAAGTTGCGCAGGATGTTGGCCCGCTGAATGGCGGCCTCGCTGAGGTCCTGCTCTTTGCGGAGCAGTTCGATCTCCGCTTCCTTTTTTTCGAGGTCGAACTGGAACTGTATATTCGCCATCCTCTTGTCGCTTTCAATGTTGTAGAGGGTATCCCGGATCTGGCCGAACAAGGTTTGGTACTTAAAAGCGTTGTTGTAATCCGACAATTCGGCGTAACTCCGGGCGAGGCCCTGGTAGGCGTCTTTCAGCTCTCCGTTCAATCCCACTTCCCGGGCGATGGTTTCTGCCCGCCGGTAATTTTCAAGGGCCAGCGATGTGGTTCCCTGCTGCCGGTAGGCATCTGCCAGGCCGACCAGGGCCTGGGCCAGTTGCTGCCTGGCGTTTTTGCGTTCGGCGATCTGAATGGCGTCCTTGTGGAATTTTATGGCCTGGCCCAGGTCGCCCTGAGCAGCATAGGCCTTGCCGATATTGGTCAGCACAAAGGAGGCGTTCCCGCCGGACTGCTCCATAGCGTCCAGGGCTTTTCGGAAGTTGGCGAGGGCCGATGGATAATCCGCCCTGGCCATATAGACCTCCCCCAGGTTGACTGCGGCGGTGCCGATGGCGTCCAGGTCGCCGGTCTCTTCACTGATGGCTACGGCCCGCCGGTAATAATCCAGCGCCTTATCGTGCGTGGAGGGCTTGTTGAAGTAGACCGCTCCGATGTTCATCAGGGCGGTAGCCACCCGGAGCTTGTCGCCCAGCCGCTCGGCGGCGCGCAGGGATTCCAGGTAGTACTCGAGGGCTTTGGGGTCGTCGCCATAATTGAAATGGACTGCCCCGATGTTGTTGTTCAGGTTGCTGATGCCCAGTTGGTCGTTGATGGATTCGAAGATTTCCAGCGATTGATGCCAGTAGTTGAGCACCTCGACAAAGTCGCCTTTGACATAATGCGCCAGCCCCATGTTTTTCAGGGCGTAGCCCAGCCCTTTTGGATAGCTCAGCCGTTTGGATAGCTCCATGGCCTGGTTTGCGTACACGATCGCCGTGTCCGGGTCGGAGCGGAAAACCGCCGAGGACAACTCCAGAAGAACCTCCACCTTTACCGTATCTTCGCCCATATCGGCAATGACCGCCTTCAGGCTGTCCGCCCTGGCGTTTTGAGCCCAGGAGGTGGCCGGCGCCACCACGGAAAGGATCGCAAAGAAGATCCAATGTTTTCTCACTGTACGAAATTTTGGATGAAAGCCCGGTTGGAGGCCGGGGGCTCTCGTTATTCAATGTACGCCGCTCCAAAAGGATGCTGGGTAAAATTTGCCCCAAGTTACACAACAAAGATCAATTTGGTGGCGAATACCTGCCTTGCCCGTGCTGAAGGGCTTACGAGATTTAACGTTGTCCGGGCCCTTGGATTACCATGAAAGTTCTATATCTTTACAAAATTAATTTAACAGGGCTACATAATTACCGGTTGGCCGTAGATGCGGTGTTCTCAACGGTGGGTTCTGCTGGATTTTTTTGTTTTCGTCCCCTTTTCCTCTTTAGCATCAACTTTCTCTGGCATCTTTTCCAATTCATTGGGTTGCCTGAAAAGAAAATCCCAAAGCACCGTTTTATCGAGCCTCAAAACCTGGCTACCCGTCTAAGGTTGGACAGCAGAAAGGGGAAAGCCGAGCGGAGTCGAGGCCAAGCGTGTGCCGAAGGCATCGAGTGTCCAACCTTAGACGGGTAGCCCAAAACCTCATTTTTCCACTGGTTGTGACAGCGGCCAAAAACGCTGATGGCATCCGGAAAGAAAACAAATATGCTAATAACAAATTGTCATCCACAATGAAATACCTGTTCCCAGCATCTGTAACTGCCTTTGAACGACCGGCTGTTTCTACGGGCTCCCGCCTGTTTTTGGCCGGGATCGCATTTGTTTTTCTGCTCTTGGGGCCGTCGCTCCGGGCGCAAACCTACGAAACGACCGGCATCAGTGCCAACTGGCAGGATCCCGATGCCTGGATCTGTTCGGGCGCGGGCTGCCGGAATAACCGTTTTCCCAATAACAACCTTGAAAACGCTGCCGTTTTCATCCGGCACGACATCAACTTCATCAGCCGGCGGGCGGTCCGCATCGGCGACAACGCAACGGTCCTCATATCCCAGGGCGCGAAACTGGCCATCAGCGGCAAACTGGATATCAAAGAGGATGGAACGTTGTCCATCGATGACGGTTCCCTCGAGGTTGGCCGGGGCATTTCCAACAATGACGGAACGCTGGAATTCGCCGGCGCCCTGATTCAGGTGGAGGGCAATTTCATCAACCGGGGGAATACCACGCTGAATGATGCCTGCGTAGAAGTCGTCACCGGAAATTTCATCAACACCAAATATTTGTACGGCACCGGAAGCGTAAAGACGCTGGCCGGCAACATCATCAACGGCGGCAACTGGAGCCCGGCCGTGGCCTACTGCGCTGATGGCAACACCAGCAATCTGCCCGGTACGGAGGATTGCGCTGCGGCAGAGGAAATCTGCAGGTGCGTGCTGGTGAACTGCGATATCCTTCCCGGCTACAACCCCACCACCAGGGTCAATGCCCCTATCGGATCGGAATTGTCGGCCCTCGCCCAGACGTACGACCCCAACGGGCCTCCTCCTTCCAACGTTATTTACACCATCAACAGTAGCAACCAGGTACTCATCGAGATCATCGTCCGCGCCGGTATGTACAATGACCTGATTGCTTTCCTGGGTACTTTAGGCATCACCCCCGCCGACTTCATCGACGACCGCATTACCACCGTCAACGACGAATTGCTGATCACCTTGTTTTTTCCCATCAGTGAGCTTAACAGCCTCAACCAGCGGGCAAATATCATCAACTTTGTACGGCCTGTATTTCCCCCGCTGGCCAACGCCGGGCTGATCTCCAGCCAGGGCGACCGGGCCCAGGGCTCTTCCCTGGGCCGCCTGGGGTGGGGCCTCTCCGGCGCCGGGACCAAAGTCGGCATTATTTCCGACAGCTACGCCTCCAATCCTTCTGCACGGGACAATGACATCGACAACGGCGACCTGCCCGGCGCGGCCAACCCGGTCGTCGTCGCGCAGGATTACCCCTTCGGCGCGGCTTCCGACGAGGGCCGCGCTATGCTGCAGATCGTCCACGACGTAGCGCCGGAGGCCCAGCTGTTCTTCCATACCGGCTTCATCAGCGAGGGCAACCTCGCCTTCGCTATCCGCCGGCTGCGGCAGGAATACCAGTGCGACGTCATCGTCGATGACGTCCAGTATATCACCGAACCCTTCTTCCGGGACGGGCTGGTGGCCAAGGCCATCGACGAGGTGTCGGCTGACGGCGCCGCCTACTTCAGCGCCGCCGGCAATTTCGGCACCCGTTCTTTCTCCGCTGCCTTCACCCCTGCCCCGGCACCCAACCAAAACCGGCACGACTTCGGAGGGGGCAGTTTCCTGCAGCCCGTCGAGCTGGGCACCGGGCAGTATATCCTCGTCCTGCAGTGGGAAGACGAATTCTACTCCCTGGGTGCCCCGCAGGGCGCTGTGTTCGACCTGGACATCTACCTGGCAGAAGACGACGGCAGCATCCTCTACGGGTTCAACCGTGACAATAACGGGAATGCATCCCAGGGTATCCCCGGCGGCGACCCCATCGAGGTCATGCCCTTCAACGTCGTCAACCCGACGACAACCAATATAATGATCGAACTGGTAGACGGCGCCGGGCCGCCGCCCAATTTCAAATACGTGGTTTTCCGGGCGGGAGACAGCGGAACCTTTACCACTGACCCACCCCTCGGCAATACTACCGGTAACGCGACCATCGTGGGCCACGCCAACGCGGAGAGCGCTATGGCCGTCGGCGCCGTGCGGTACAGCAATACGCCCGCCTTTGGCGGCACCCTAACCCCCGAGAACTTTTCCTCCCGGGGCGGTACGCCGGTGAACGGCGGCACCCTCCGCGAAAAACCCGACTTCATGGCCCCCAACGGGGTGAATACTTCGGTGGGCTTCGGCGCTCCGGACAGCGAGGGCGACAACATCCCGAACTTCTTCGGCACGTCCGCCGCCGCACCCCATGCCGCCGGCCTAACCGCCCTGCTGCTGGACGCCGAGCGGCAGTTTGGCATCGCCCCGCCTGTCGACGTGCGGAACCTGCTCCGGACGACGGCCATAGATATGGAAAGCCCGGGATTCGATTACACATCCGGTTATGGCTTCCTTTCGGCCTACGGCGCCCTGAGCGCTATTGCCAATCCCACACCCATTCTCAGCAACCTCAACCTGGACAACCTCAATACGGAGATTTATCAACCCGGCGACATCGAATTCACGCTGATCCTGGAAGGGCAGTTCTTCGACGAAAGCAGCGTGGTACTTTTTGACGGGGAAGAGCTGGAAACCATTTTCGTGGACGACAGCACGGCGACGGTGCAAATCCCGCCCTTCGACGGTAACCCTTCTATTCAGCTGTTTACTCCTCCCGGCCCGCTGACCAACGGCACAGACGGCGGCACGTCCAATACCCTTACCTTCTTTGACGATACGGTCGTAGAAGTAGTGATCGAAGCAGTGCCCGCCAGTAAGAGGTACGGCGAGCCGTTGCCCCTTTTCGAATTCACGGCGACGGTGGCCACCACCGGAGAACCCCTTCCCGGCGGAGACTTCGACGTCTTGTTCCCGGCTGTAAGCCTTAGTACGGCAGCTACCAGCGCCAGCAATGTGGGGATTTATGCCATCAATCCAGACACGGCGGGCATTGATCCGGCCCTGTACGAGCGGTACCGGTTCACCCTCGTGCCCGGTGCCCTGTTCATCGACCCGATGCCCGTGACCATCCGCCCGGTATCGCCGGAGCCGGTCACTTACGGCGACCCCATTCCCGAGATCACTTACGAATACATTTTCGGCGAAGAAGGAGAGGAACTGGAGATCGACCCGTCGGTAGCCGACGCCATTGCCGAACAACATACCACTGCCCTCGGCCTGGCCAATGGCATCGCCCTGGTCAACGGCATCGCTCTGGTCAATGGCATCGCCCTGGTCAACGGCGAACCCTACATCGACGGGAGCGACGACGGCATCGCCAACGGCATCGCCCTGGTCAACAAGACGTTTTATGTGTCTCAGAGCACGCTGGATGCCGCAGGCACAGCATTGGAGAACGGCATTGCCCTGGTCAACGGCACCGGCTCGGAAAAGATCGTGGAGATCGGCGCCGACCTGTTTACCGAGCCGGGCATCGACAATGGAGATTTATCCGGAATAACGAATGGCATCGCTTTGGTCAATGGGATCGCCCTGGTGAATGGCATTGCCCTGGTCAATGGCATTGCCCTGGTGAACGGCATCGCTCTGGTCAACGGCATTGCCCTGGTCAATGGGATCGCCCTGGTCAACGGCATCGCCCTGGTCAACGGCGAGCCTTTCGACCTGCTGAACGGCATCGCCCTGGTCAACAGCAACGGCGAGTATGATCCGGTGTTCGCCGCTTTTGACAACGTGCTCACCGTACTGAATGCAACGGATACCGATGCGGAAGGCCCCATCGACATCAAACCCATTACCGTCATTACCGGGCTGGATGCCGGCACTCAATATATTATCCCGGGCGGGTTCATCAACGACAACCTGCTGCTGAGTTACCAGCCGGCGCCGCTGGTCATCGAGCCGGCGCCGTGGGCGGTATTTGTGGGCAACACCGAAGTCGAATACGGGCAGGAAGGGCCATTGAACCCCACGATTGCCTTTGAACCCTCGGATCAGTTCCCTTATGGCCAGACGGCCGGGGGGGTCTTCGGCACGTTCCAGTTCAGCCCGGCCGACGGATGCACCTCCGCCACCGAAATACAGGTGAACCCGATACCGGAAACCCCGAATTTTGACGTGTCCTACTTTTCGGGCAGCCTGACTGTGACGCCCGCGCCCTTAACCATCGAGGCAAATTCTGCTTTTATTTCAGAGATAGAGCCCCTGCCGTCGGATTTCACCTCCACCCTTTCCGGCCTGGTATGCGACGACCCGGCCCCTGCGGCTGGTTCCATCAGCTATGAGATACTGGACTCCGAAGGGCTGCCGGTGGTCAGTCCGCCAAACAGCGGCGTGTACGACATCGTTCCTTCTCTTTCCGATCCCGGCGGAGACTACGCCAGCTATTCAGTAGTGCCGGTACCCGGGAAGTTATATGTCAATCCCTTTGGCGGTTGCGACGTGATCATCAATACGTACCTGAACTGCCAGGGCGACGCCGTTCTGCCCGGCGAACCTCAGATTACGACCTTGTTGGTTTTCGAATACTACAATCCATTTTCGACTCCCTTTTTCATACCCCTCGGCGACAAGAATCAACTGTTCGCGGAGGCTTATTATATCGGCGAGCCTCCGGAGGTGTTCGAGCCTGGTTACCATACCTTTGAAATTTATACGGATGGCGGCTTTTTATCATGGGAATTGCAGACGGACAATTGTTACCCGTCCACATCGGGCAGCGAAGATAAAACCTCTTTCTGTGCAACCTCACGGCCAATTGCCTCCGGCAACCACCACAGTCTAAGCGATGCGCCGCAGGAATGGCAGGTCGACCTGTTCCCGAATCCGGCCGGCCCGGTGGCCTGGCTTCAGGTTCTGGGGGTGGACGGCCCGGTGACGGTCGAAGTGTACAACAGCCTGGGTGAATTGCTGCTGAGCCGGCCTTACGCCCAATGGGAATCAGAGCCTGTACCTTTCGACGTGTCGGCGTTTCCGCAGGGCCTGCTGCTGTTTAAAGTCAGCCGGGGGGCGGATAGCCAGGTGGTGAAGGTGGTGAAGGAATGAGCCGGGGAAATGGGTGTAAGTTTAAGGTGGTTGTCGGGGTAGTGTGCGGTGTATGAACGCTGGACAAGTTGCTGTTGTGGTTTGTTAGTTGTCTGTTAGGGAGCCCGATTGTTCCGGCGGCCTCAAGGCCAAACCGGCAACAGACAACAAATACTGACGCTTGCGGTCAGCATCCTGACAATGCGCAGCATTTGTCAGGACAACATATCCCGCTTTTAATACTGAAAAGCGGGATTCAACGTCAGGCTGGCAGCCAACCTTAAACACAGAACCCCGGACGCTCCCGGCCCCCGGCTTTTATTTTCTCCGGCACTCTTGACTTCGGCCGGCCCCTTTACAATACAATGAAAGTTCCCTATCTTTGACGGCGAATCGGAAACAGCCGCCAAATTTCCCCTTTCCCCTTTCCCCTTACTCACTTTTGCATCTTTTCTGGTTAGATGAAAAGCTCATCAATGTCCGGCCCCTGCGGAAGGGCAACCCGTACTTTGAGGCGATGCCTGTCGGCAGGGAGAAGGGCTGTGTCCGGTTTTAAAATAAAACACCATACGCAATGAGAAGTCTATGCCCTGTCCTGCCTTGCATTGAAGCTATGCCTGCCACGAAGGGAAAAGGCCGGAACATTTTATTGGAGAACGTCCTTCTGTTCTCCTTCTGGATTGCCTTTTTTTCGCTCGCAGGCAGCCTGTGCCTTCATGGCCAAACCTACGAAACCACCGGCGCCAGCATCAACTGGGAGGATCCGGCCGCCTGGTCCTGCTCCGGCGGCCCGTGCGGGAACAACCCCTTCCCGGGCCGGGACCTCCAGAACGACGATGTGTTTATCCGGCACAACATCAACTACTACAGCAACAACCCCATCACCATCCGCAACAACAGCTCGATCGACATATCTCAGGGGGCGAGGCTCAATCTGGCGAGCAACCTCAATATCAGCAACGGCGGGGTTTTGGCCGTCAACGGCGGTTCGATCAGGATCGGCCCGGGCATTATGAACAACGACGGGCTGGCCTCTTTCTCCGACGCCTTCGTTCAAAAAGACGGCAACTACATCAACAACGGAAGCACAACGCTGGCCAATGCCTGCATCGAAATCCTCGACGGCAATTTCAACAACAACGGAAGCCTGTAGGGTCAGGGCAGTGTCCGTACCCGGAGCGGCAACATCAACAACTCCGGAACCTGGAGCCAGCAGGTGGCGTACTGCGCCAGCAACGCCGCCAATGGCCTGCCTGCCGCCCAGGATTGCGCCGCCGCGGACGCCGTCTGCGCCTGCCTGGCTGCCAATTGCGACATCCTGCCCGGATATACCCCCACCACCAAGGTCAGCGAACTGATCGGGTCGGAACTGACGGCGCTTGCCCAGGCATATGATCCCAATGGCGACCCGCCGTCTGATGACATATACATCGTCAACGGCAGCGGCGAGGTGCTCATCGAGATCATCGTGCTCGCCGGCAGATACAACGAGGTGGTAACCTACCTGTCCGCCAGCTTCGGCATCACTCCCGCCGATTTTATTGACGACCGCATCGCCACTGTCAATGACGAGTTGCTGATCACGGTGTTCTTTCCCATCAATGGCCTTTTGGACCTCAACCAGCAGGGCAGTATCGTCAACTTCGCCCGGCCGGTACCGCCGGCCCTGGGCAACGCAGGCCTGATCAGCAGCCAGGGCGATTTTGCTCAGGGTTCCTTTTTTGCCCGCCAGGGATGGAACCTCAGCGGGGCAGGCGTGAAGGTCGGCATCATCTCCGACAGTTACGCCACCAATGCAGCGGCAAGAGACAACGACATCAACAACGGCGACCTGCCGGGGGCCGCCAATCCGGTGGTGGCCGTCAAAGAATACCCTTTCGGGCCGGCCTCCGACGAGGGCAGGGCGATGTTGCAGATCGTTCACGACGTAGCGCCGGAAGCGCAGCTGTTCTTCCACACCGGCTTCATCAGCGAGGGCAACCTGGCGTTTGCCATCCGCCGCCTGCGGCAGGAATACCAGTGCGACGTGATCGTCGACGACGTACAGTACGTCACCGAACCATTCTTCCGGGACGGGCTGGCTGCCCGGGCCATCGACGAGGTGGTGGCCGACGGGGCCGCTTATTTCAGCTCCGCCGGCAACTTCGGCGCCCGCTCGTTTTCCGCACCTTTTACACCTGCCCCGGCCCCCAACCAGCACCGGCACGACTTCGGGGGCGGCAGCTTCCTGCAAAGCCTGCAGCTGGGCACCGGCAATTATCTGGTCGTCTTGCAATGGGACGACGATTTCTATTCCCTGGGGAGCAGCCAGGGGGCCCGCTTCGATATGGATATCTACCTGGCGGGCGACGACGGCAGCATCCTCTACGGTTTCAACCGGGACAATAACGGCGACCCCTCACTGGGAATACCGGGCGGCGATCCGGTCGAGGTGATGCCTTTCCGGGTGGTCAATCCGACAACCACCAACCTCATGATCGAACTGGCCGACGGGGCAGGGGCCCCGCCAGCCTTCAAGTACGTCGTTTTCCGGGCGGGCGACGACGGCACCTTCGCCGCTGTGCCGCCGCTGGGCGGTTCAACCGTCGTGGGCCACGCCAACGCCGCCGGCGCTATGGCCGTGGGGGCGGTCCGTTATGCCAACACCCCGGCCTTTGGCGGAAGCCTGGCACCCGAGAGCTTTTCCTCTGCCGGAGGGACGCCTGTCGCCGGCGCCGCACCCCGGCAAAAGCCCGACTTCATGGCCCCCAACGGCGTGAACACTTCCGTAAGTTTCGGCGCTCCGGACAGCGAAGGCGATAACATTCCCAACTTCTTCGGCACCTCCGCTGCCGCTCCTCACGCCGCCGGAGTGGCGGCCCTGCTGGTGGAAGCGCAGGATGCGTTTGGCGTTGTCCCGCCCATCGACATCCGGAGCCTGCTGCGGGCCACAGCTGTGGATATGGAAAGCCCCGGCTTCGATTTCCGGACCGGCTTTGGGTTCCTCTCCGCCTACGACGCCCTGAGAGCCATTGCCAACCCAAGCCCCCGGCTCCTCCGGCTGAACCTGGACAACCTCGACCAGAGCCTTTACGAGCCGGGAGACATCGAATTTACCCTCCTCCTGGAAGGGCAATACCTGGACGAATCGACCGTGGTGTTTTTCCGGGGCGAGGAGATGGAAACCAACATACTCAATGACAGCACTGCCGCCGTCCGGATACCGCCCTTTATCGGCAACCCGCCGATCTGGGTGTTCACGCCTCCCGGCCCGCTGACCAACGGGTCGGACGGCGGCACGTCGGATACCCTCACCTTTTTTGACCCTACTCTTGCCGATGTGGTCATAACAGCGGCGCCATCCGAAAAAAGATACGGAGAGCCCCTGCCGGCCTTCCGATTTGCTGCCAGGTTGGCCGCTACCGGCGCTTCCCTGCCGCAGGATGAACTCGACCTGCTGGCCTCATCCGTCAGTTTCAGCACGGCGGCGGCCAGCACCAGCAACGTGGGCATCTACGCGGTCAACCCGGATACGGCGGGCATCGCTCCCGAGTTGAGGGAGCTGTACCGCTTTTTCCTCCAGCCCGGTGCCCTGGTAGTCGAACCCATGCCGGTAACCATCCAGCCGGCATCGCCGGCGGCTGTCACCTACGGCGCTCCCCTTCCGGAAATTACCTTCGAGTATATATTCGGGGAAGAAGGAGAACCGGATGTCGTCGTCGACCCGGCGGTGGCCGGCCTCATAGCGCAGCAACACCAGGACGCGCTTGCTCTGGCCAACGGCATCGCCCTGGTCAATGGCATTGCGTTGGTGAACGGCATCGCCCTGGTGAACGGCCAGCCTTATATCGACGGCAGTGACGACGGCATCGCCAACGGCATTGCGCTGGTCAATAAGACCTTTTACGTGTCTCAAAGCAGCCTGGACGCCGCCACCACGGCCCAACAAAACGGCATCGCCCTGGTCAACGGGACTGGCCAGGAAAGGATCGTGCAGTTCGGTGCGGACCTGTTTACCGGGCCGGGTATCAGCAACGGGGATTTATCCGGCATAACGAATGGCATTGCGTTGGTGAACGGCATCGCGCTGGTCAACGGTATCGCCCTGGTCAATGGCATCGCGTTGGTGAACGGCATCGCTCTCGTAAACGGCATTGCCCTGGTCAATGGCATCGCGTTGGTGAACGGCATCGCGCTGGTCAACGGCGTCCCGTACGACTTGTTGAACGGCGCGCCGCTGGCCAACAGCAACGGCGAATTCGATCCGGTGATCGCCGCTTTCGGCAAAGCACTGGTTATCCTGAATGAGTCGGACGCCGCTTCGGCCGATCCGGTCGACATCCGGCCCATCAACGTAATTACCGGGCTCGATGCCGGCACCCAGTACATCATCCCGGGCGGCTTCATCAACGACAACCTGGTGTTGAGTTATAAGCCTGCCCTCCTGGTGATCGAGTCGGCGCCGCTGACGGTAAAGGCCAATGATGCAGAGATCATGTACGGGCAGAATCCGCCGCCGGGCTTCACGGTCAGCTATGATCCGCCGGCGGGGCAGTGGCCCTACGGCGATACGCCCGGTGACATCTTCGGGCCCTTCCAGTTCTCGCCCCAGGATGGTTGCACCTCTGCCGCTCAAATAACCATCACGCCCCAGCCGGCCCCCGTCAATTATCAGGTAACCTACCTGCCGGGCAACCTTGCTATAACGCCGGCACCCCTGGCGGTCGGGGTAAATACCAGTTTCATCACAGAGGGGCAACCGCTGCCAGCCGGTTTCACCCCATCCTTCGATGGATTGGCCTGCGGCGACGCGCCGCCGCCCGCCAGCGCGGTAACCTATGCCGTCGTGGATGCCAACGGCTTGCCGGCGGCCGACCCGCCGGTTGTCGGCGTTTACGACGTCATTCCGGGCTTTGCCGGGCCGGGCAACACCTATGGCCCTTATACGGCCGTGCCGGTAGCGGGCAAATTATACGTCAATCCGATTGTCGGCTGTAACAACCGGATCAAAGCTTCCGGTATTTGCCGCCAAACCGCCACCCTGCCCGGAGAACCGCAGATAACCACCCTGTTGCGCTTCGAATACCAGAACAACCTTTCCGTTCCCGTCTACATTGCCCCTGGGGCTAAAAACAAACTCAAGGGCAACGCCTACTACGTGGGCGAGCCACCGGTTGTTTTCGAGCCGGGCACGCATACTTTCGAAATTTATACAGATGGCGGCAGCCTGCAGTGGGAAGTGAAGACCGACAACTGCGCCAGCGCTTCCAAATCGCCGAACGGCTCGAATGCCGACCCCTGTAGCAATGCGCCGGGGCGGGCGGCCCCCGGTACCGGCGGCCCCGCCTCCGGACCGGGGGAGGCATGGAGCGTGGCGCTCTTCCCCAACCCTGCCGCTTCCGGCGCCTGGCTGCAGGCCCGGAATACGGCAGGGCCGGTGGCGGTGGACATTTACGATGCCCGGGGGAAGTTGCTGGGGACCCGCTATTGGAGCGCGCCGGGGCCGGAAGCCCTGTATCTGGACCTCTCCGGCTATCCCTCCGGGCTGTTGCTCGTTTTGGCCAGGTGCGGAGCGGAGAGGAAGGTGCTGAAGCTGGTTAAAGAGTGAGGGGCATAGGATGCTCGTGACTGTCATCAGACAAAAAAACTTTAACCCGGCATTCGGGATTCAGGCCAAAGGGCCTTATCTTCCCGTGCATTGTTACCTTTAAGTCACTATTTCCGGCTGTAAAAAGAACAATCATGGTCCCTGAATCTCTCTCTCGTTTTTTGGCAAAAGGTCGAAAGCCATTTCCGTTCACCCTTCTGCTCCTTCTGGCGGCCGCCTTTCCGGGCATGTCCCAGGAGCCATGCGACTGCCAGCGGCAGGAAGTCATCAACCTATGCTACCTCTCCATCGAGAATTACTGTGATGAGGATTTGCTGACCTTCAACTGTGAGTATTCCCTGGACGGAGGCTTCATGGCGCCCGGGCTGGTGGAAAAGCTGCTGAACGGCCAGAACTTCGGCCAGAACGGCCTGGCCGGCTGCGGCGTGCAGCTGAAAAAGCTGCCGCTCATTACCGGGGTGGAGACCATGGAATCCTGCGATTGCGACATCGTTTTCGTCGGGCAGTTTCCCGCCGCCACTGAATTTGGCACTACGGACCTGTCGATCTCCCATGTCCCCGACGCCATCCTGGAATCCGTTCGCGAATGGTCCAGGCTATGCGAGAGCAACCTGGTGATCGTCACGCAGGCAGAGGCCAACCCGTGGGGATACATTACTGAGAACGAGAACGAGAACCCCAACAGTCCGGTCGGGGAGGTTTCCATTTCCATTTTCGACGGCCCTTTCGGCAGCCTGTCGAACTTTCAGCAGGGCGGATCCTTTCAGGGCGTTTTCACGCAGGTGCCGCCCACCGGCGCCGAAATCCTGGCAGAGGACGCGCTGGGCCGGCCGACCGTCGTGCTGGACGCTGCGACCAACGACATTATCCTGGCGGACGTCGGTATCCTGTGCAGCGGCGGTGCCGGGGAGGTCAGCTTTGGCGGCAGCATTTTAAACAACAATGATATACTGGCCTGCAACCTGTTTGCCCTGGGGTGCCGGATCGCGGAGGGCCTCGTCTTTTCCGATGTGGTGGCGGAAATCTGTCCCGGCGATTCCACCCTGTTACCGGGGGGCAATTTCGCGAGCCAGCCCGGGCGCTATCTCGATACTCTGCTGGCGGCCAACGGCTGCGATTCCATCATCGAGACCGAAGTCCGCGTGGTGGAAATCGATACCGTCCTCTTTTCGCCACCGCTCTGCGAGGGGGACGGCTTCAGCATCGTCCTCAACGGCAATACTTATGACGTGAACAACCCGGAAGGAGAGGAGGTGTTGCTGGACGAGGCCGGCTGCGATTCGGTGGTGCAGGTCAGCCTCTTTTTCGCGCCGCACTCCTTTGACACCATTCGCGCGTCGGCCTGCCGGGGCGACGGCTTTTCCGTCAATGTCGGCGGGGTAGAATACAATGAAGGCAACCCTTTCGGACAGGAAACCCTGGCCAATCAGTACGGCTGCGATTCGGTGGTCACCATCGATTTGTATTTCGAACCTCAGGATACTACTATCCGGGACTTCGAAGCCTGCGCGGGCGAGCAGGTTGACGTCGACGGCCTGGCCTATGAGGCGGGGACGATAACGCCGATCAGCCTGCCCGTCAGCGACGGCTGCGATTCGGTGGTGCTCATCCGGGTGGCTGCCAAGCCGCTACCCGAGGTGGACGTGGACAGCGTCCTGGAGATCACGCTGGGCCAGCCGTTCGCGTTCGACGTCGGCCTGGCGCCGGGCCAGCAGCCCCAATGGGCGCCGGCCGGCGCCCTGACCTGTATCGGATGCCCGAACCCGGGCTTGCTGCCCGGCCAGTTCCCCGAGCGGGTTCAGCTGGCCGTAGTGGGGGATAATGGTTGTGCCGCCAACTACGAAATAGCCCTTCGTTACATCTGCAACCCCTACATCCCCAATGCGTTCTCCCCGAACGGAGACGGCCGCAACGACCGCTTCCAGGCGTATATCAACTGCCCGGTTGAAGAGGTTCGCCTGGAGGTGTACGACCGCTGGGGCGGGCGCGTCTTCCAGTCCGAATCGGCGGAGGACGGCTGGGACGGCCTCGTCCGCGGGAAGCCCGCCCCCGTAGGCGTTTATGTTTATACGCTGGCCTTTATGGAAAACGGGCAGGAGAAGGTGATCAGCGGGGAGGTAAATTTGTTGCGGTGACACGCCGGGCAGAAATGTCGGTTGGAAGGGAGCGAAATAGATGGTTTAAAATTAAATACTTTTAACGCTGCTTATTTGGTTTGAATAATCCCTATTTTCAACCCGTCAACTCAATTCCGGGCAGCGAGCCCGGGATTTATTATTCACCTGAGTAGCGATTAAAAAATAAATTCGACATTTTGGGCCATTGAGCCGGGCGCTGCCTTCGCCCTCATGGGCTCCGGGCCGCCCCGGCTCAATGGCGTCGAATGTATTTTTTAAATGTTCCTAAACTCACTTCCAATGAAGTACTTGCCATCCTTGCTGATCCTTTTCAGTTTCTGCTTTTCCAGCGGCCTTTCCGCCCAGTCCGAAGTCGTGGGCGACTGGAAGACCATGGTGCCCGACGGCTCGAAAGAGGGCGCTATGATCCCCCTGCACGTCACCATCAAGGCGGATAACATCTACTGGCTGGACTTTGGCGGAGACGGCGCCGTTGAGATCACCGGGAAATACGAAACCAGCGACGGCCAGATTCATATCCAGGACGTCGAAGGTTCCGAATGTACCGGCAAAGGCGTTTATGTTTTTGAAGTGAACGACGAAGGCATGACGATGACCCGGGTGAGCGACGAGTGTGAAGGGCGGGGCGGCCCGGAAGGGAAGATGTCGTTCAGCCGGCGGTGATCAGTCAGAACACCTGCTCTTTTCCGCCTGAAATAAGCTTGCAGCTCCTGCTTCTCCTTTGCAGAGCGGAACCCGGCAAGGAAGCCACGAAGCAACTGTTTTGTCGGCCCTCTGGAATAGTCCGCTGTATTCCAGAGGGCCGCTCTCCAGCCCGCGACACGAAACTCCAGAAACCACATACGGCGGTTTTCCTGCTCATTACCCCCTCATACCAGCCCGATACCCGGATACCTTTGTGATGCCATAGTCCAGCCATTACCTTGCAGGCATTATTTCACGCTAAAAACCTATAGTCATGAAAAAATGCCTGACTTTTCTTGCCATGTTACTTGCCGTTAATACCGCCTTTCAGCCATTGTTCTCGCAGACCCGGGTCGGGGCGCCCATCGAAGGGCTGTCGCCGGGCGATACATTTGGAGAATCGGTATCGCTTTCCGCCGACGGGAGCCGGATCGCCGTTGGATGGACTTATGATGGTAGCGATGACAGCGGCTTCAAAGGCGCGGTTGAGGTATTCGAACTGGTTGACGGAAACTGGGAGAACGCATATGCCAACATTACTTGTCCGTGGTGCGGGGATGCCTACTCTGCCTTTGGCACTTCCGTCTCCCTGTCTGCAGACGGCGACCGGGTGGCTATTGCAACCCCCGGAGAAACCGACAGCCAGGTGTATGTTTTTGAAGACTGGAATGGCCCGGGTTGGGCGGAACTCGGTTCGTTCGACGGCCCCGATTTTGGATTTGCCCGTTCCATATCCGCTTCTTCGGATTGTGTCCGGGTAGCTGCCGCTACCGGAGGAAATGGGGCATTGGTATATGAACTGATGCTGACCGATGAAGTTCCATTTGAGATTTATGTTCCCATCGGCCAGCGGCTGAACCTGCCGGAGCCTAACTATTTTGGGACTGCTGTTTCCATTTCTGCCGATGGCAACCGGGTTGCGGTTGGCGGGGAGGACAATTCAGGCTTTGGCACGATTGCCGTATTTGATTACGCCGAAGATACTGAAACCTGGGTTCCGGCTGGAGAACCCATCTTCGGAGATGACCCGAACGGTTTTATGGGCAATGCCAATACTATATCCCTTTCTGCGGATGGCAGCCGGCTGGCGGTTGCCAGTCCATCGTACGGCCTGAATGAGGAAAGCATACCGGGAGAAATCGAGGTTTATGAATGGGATGAAGCAAGCTCGTCCTGGGATCAGTTAGGCACTGCGCTGGTTGCGGAAAACTTTGGCAACCCGGTGGCCTTGTCGCCGGCTGGCAACCGGCTGGCGACCAGTTCGTATGTAGTCGAAAATGACAGCACCGCTGTATTCTCCGTCAAGGTATTTCAATGGGACGGGGAGAACTGGGCCCCATTTGGCGAAGACATCTCCGGAGACAGGGTGAACGAATATTTCGGTGCTTCCCTATCCTTTTCTTCCGACGGCAACCGGCTGGCCATCGGGGCCTATTCGGATGAAGGCGGCCCTGCCGGCAGGGTGCTGGTGTACGATTTGTCTATGATCTCCTCCTCTGCAACGGTTTCGGCAGAAGATAACCTCCGCGTATTCCCGAATCCTACCTCGGGGTTGATTGAACTTGCCGGCGTGGACAGGGGCCTGGTAAAAGTCATGGATCAAATGGGCCGGCCGCTCTTCCAGGTGGATGCCGCTCAGTCGCCGATCGACCTGACGGGCCTGCCCGGGGGCGTTTATTTTATCCAGGCCCTTTCGGGCAACAAACCAGTTGTCCGGAAGGTGGTGAAAAAATGATGGGTACTGTTTTGGGAGGGTAAGTTGTCTGTTGTTTGTTAGGTGGGGAATAAGGCCGGTTGTAACTTTTTGACTGCCTCCGCCGTCTAATGCTGGACGGGAGGCAAGAATGATCCGGGAAATCCCGCCACCGGACATATCAATAGTCTTGGACTTTGGATGCTCGGGAAAATGGGTGCCTGACGATCATTCTGCCCCCCGTTCCGACTTCGCATTTCCGACTTCCGACTAAATCGTTGGTTCGTCCAAAGTCCAAAATAGTCCGTCAGGCCGGGAGTGTGGGAAAACAATGCCTTTATCGGCGCGCCCGTACTCCCGGTCTTTCTGTTTTTATCGCCGGCCGGGGCAACAGGGGCTGGATTTTTGTGTCTTTTTGTAACTATTTAGGTGGGCCTGATGCCTTTGCCACGAAGACACCAAGACACCAAGACCGCACCAAGGCTTTGTGCAATCTTAGTGCCCGCCTGCTTTGCCAGCGGCCGGCAGGTTTTTGTGTCTTCGTGGCTAAAAAGCGGAGGGCTGCTAAATAGTTGCGTCTTTTTTCATATTTCCATGCGTTTCTTTATTAGCCCAAGCTCGATATGTAGACCCCAACTTTTCAGTGGCTGCAGCCGCCGTCGACCGTCAACCGTCCGCCGTCCGCCAAGGTTGGGGTCTACATACCGAAGACCGGTTAGGAGTCCCGGGGGCTTATTCGGGCATCATACATTTCACCAATACCATAGCCTATGTTCGGAAATTACCTGAAAACCGCCATCCGCAGCCTCTGGAAATTCAGAGGTTACACCCTCATCAACATTCTGGGGCTTGCCATAGGGGTACTTGTGTGCTGCTGATCCTGTTGTACGTGCAATCGGAGCTTAGCTATGACCGGTTCCACGAAAACCGTACCGCATCTACCGCCTCAACCTGGCGTACCAACCCGCAAACCCAGGAAAGCGTTCAACGCGCCATCGGTACCTTACCGCCTGGTACTGACGAGATGAAGGTTGATTTTCCGGATTTTACCCTCATCCGTTTCGCCGTCCAGTCGCGGGAATTGATCGAACGGGACGACGAGCTGTTCACCGAAGAAGGTTTTGCCTTTGTCGACCCGAAGGCATTTCAGGTATTTCATTTCCCGCTGCTGAGCGGCGATCCGGCGACGGTGCTGGACAATCCCTTTTCCGTCGTTTTGTCCGAAAGCGCCGCCCGAAAATACTTCGGAGAGGACAACCCCTGGGCAAAGCGCTGACGATCCGCAGCCAGCCCTTTGAGGTAACCGGCGTGATGGAAGACGTGCCGGAACATTCGCAGCTGCGGTTTGAAGTGCTGGTATCCATGAACTGCGCCCGGCAGGTATTTTCCCGCGTGGTGCAGGAGAACTGGGGAAGGCTACGTCGAGACCTTTGCCATGATACCGGAAGGCAGGCGGTAAAAGTACCGATTATGAGGAGGCCTGGCGGCTTTTGTCGACGTCAAGCTGGAAGGCTGGCGGCAGTTCTCCCCGCGTCTCGTCATGCAGCCTTTGCCGGAGATGTACCTGCATTCCAAGGACATACATAGCTTTTTCACGGGAGGGGACATCACCTATGTTTACGCCTTTTCCCTCATCGCATTATTCATCCTGCTGATTGCCTGCATCAACTACATGAACCTGGTACGGCGCGCGTTCCGGCGTGCGGTAAGGGAGGTCGGCATGCGCAAGGTCGTGGGGCTTCCGTTCTCAGCTCATCAGCCAGTTTCTGAGCGAAAGCACCCTTCTGGCGTTGATCGCCCTGGTTTTACCATTGGTATTGTTTATTTTGCTTTGCCTGCCTTCAACAGCCTGACCGGTACTTACAGGTTTCCTTTTCGATCGCAGGCAACTGGAGCCTGCTGGCGGTACCTGTTGGGGATCGTGGTGCTGATCGGCATAGCCGCCGGCAGTTATCCGGTAGCTTTTCTGTTGTCGGTATTTCCGGTACCGGTAATCTTTTTCCTACCAGTTGCAGCAGGGCTTCAAAGGCGGTGCCCTCCGCAAGGTGCTGGTCTCTTTCCAGTTTACGACCTCCATCTTTTGCTGATCGTCACCGGGGTAGTATACCAGCAGCTGGAATACTGCCGGAATATGGATCTGGGCTTCGATAAGGAACACCTGGTGCTGATCGAGGAGACCCTACCGAAATGCGGAGCAAGTACGATCAGTTTGCCGAACAGCTGGCGGTAATCCGCAAATTATCTCTTCCGCCGCTTCCTCGCGGGTGCCGCCGGCGCCCTGAGCAGTTCTTTCCGGACCCGGTAGAAGGCATACCCGAAGAACAGCAGCAGGGCATGCAAACGGTGTGGACGGACTTCGGTTTCATCGAGTATGGGCTTCGAAATGGCGGTACCGCAGCTTCTCCAGGAATTTTTCCCGCTGACGCCGGCACGGCCATTCATCCTCAACGAAGCGGCGGTCCGGGAGATCGGCTGGACCAACGAGGCAGCTATTGGCAAGGGGTTCGGCAGCTCGGAGATTTCCGACTGGGAAAGTGGGCAGTGGCAGGACCGGGACGGCGCCGTCGTCGGCGTCCTGAAAGATTTTCACTTCGAATCGATGAAGGAAGAGATCGTGCCCACCGTCTACTTCGTCGCTCCCTATATGGCGTGGAACTACGTCATCCGCATCAAGCCCGGCAACATCCCGGAAACCATCGATTTCATCGAGGGCATCTGGAAGCGCTTCAATCCGGATGCGCCTTTCGAGTACACCTTCGTCGATGAGAACTTTGCCGCCCTTTACCGGGCTGAAGAGCAGCAAGCCACAGTCTTTGGGATTTTTGCCGCATTGGTATTTTCATCGCCTGCCTCCTCGGTATGGTGGTACCAAGGCTCTTTACAGCCTGAGCAGCGGCGGAAGGAGATCAGCATCCGCAGAGTACTGGGCGCTTCCAGCATGAGCATCATCAGATTGTTGTCGGGGAGTTCACCTGGCTGGTCGGGATCGCTTTCCTGCTGGCTACCCCGCTGGTACCTGGTACCTGATGAACAGCTGGCTGGAGGATTTTGCCTACCGCATTTCGATCGGGGTGGGCGTGTTCGTGCTGGCGGGGTATGGCGGCTCTGCTGATTGCCTGTACCACGGTGGGCTGGCAGACGGCGCGGGTGGCGCGGGCGAATCCGGCGGATGTGTTGCAGCGGGAGTGATAGTTAGGTCGAAGTTTGGAAACTTCGACCAGCGTTTGGGGACTTCGACCAAAACTTCGACCAGCGTTTGGGGACTTCGGTAGCGTTTGGAAACTTCGACCAGCGTTTGGAAACTTCGACCAGCGTTTGGGGACTTCGACCAGCGTTTGGAAACTTCGACCAGCGTTTGGGGAAACTTCGACCAGCGTTTGGGGACTTCACCAGCGTTTGGAAACTTCGACCAGGTTTGGAAACTTCGACCAGCGTTTGGGGACTTCGACCAGCGTTTGGAAACTTCGGTAGCGTTTGGAAGCCTTAATGCCGTGTAATGCCCAGTGCTTTTATCCGGGAACTTCAGCGTAGAAGGGGCTATTTGCAGGAGCTCTGCTGCTCCGTTTTTCCCGGAGACTTTCCAGCCGGCGGCGTTCAGCGCCCTGATGATGTTCTCCCGTTCCAGTCACTAGTTCCTGCTGGGTGTAGATTCGGGAATTTTCGGAGAGGGAGGGGGCTTTCCGGGATCTGGGTGGGCATTCCATTCCGGCAAATCCTGGCTGAAGCGCAAATCTCCGCCCTCCGGAGCGGTGATGACAGCCCGCTCGATAACATTCTGCAATTCCGCACATTGCCCACCAGGAGTAGGCGAGCAATTTTCGGATTTCATCCTCCGGGATACCCATTATTCTTTTTTGCCCATCTTCCGGGCGCTTTTGTAGGTAGGGCGGAGGCGATCAGGTACGTCGTCGTGCCCCCGTTCCCGGAGCGGCGGGATGTTCAGCGGAAATACATTGAGCCGGTAGTACAGGTCTTCCCGGAAATTTCCTTTTTCGCTTCCTCCAGCAGGTTGCGGTTGGTGGCTGCGATCACGCGGACGTTAACCTTTGCCGTCTTCGAGCTGCCGACCGGCTCGAACTCGCCTTCCTGGAGGACGCGGAGCAGTTTGGGCTGCGGGGTCAGGGGCAGCTCTCCGATCTCGTCCAGGAAGATCGTCCCTCCATCGGTAAGCATGAATCGGTACTCTCTTTTTAGCGGTGGCGCCGGTGAACGCTCCTTTTCGTGGTAGAACAGTTCGCTCTCGATCAGGTTGGTAAGCAGGGCGGCGCAGTTGAGGCGGATCATGGGTTTACCCTGCCGCAGGCTCGCCCGGTGTATGGCTCTGGCAAAGAGTTCCTTGCCGGTGCCCGTTTCGCCGGTGATCAATACGCTTGCATTCGTCCGGGCTACCTGTCGTACCCTGGTTACCAGCGCTTCGGTTATTTTGGGGCTTTCGCCAATGATCTCGTCAAAATGGCGATGCTCGCAGGGGCGCTGCCAGTGGTCCCTTTCGATGGTAATGGCGGGTATTTTCTTTTCTCCTTCCAACAGCCTGATCTTGTCCATCGCCCCTTCGAACAGGCGGCGCAGCTGAGTTTCGCTTTCCCGGAGCTGCCGTATAGCCTTCTGCCTCTGCATTTCTGCGAGTTGCCCGGGCGGCAAAGATTCTGAAAACCGCCTGTAGCCGTTTCCGGGGAGGCATGGGCTTGGTGTCCAGCACCGCCAGGTGGTAGGATTTTCCGGTCGGCGCCTTTCAGGGGATACCCATATAACTGACGGCGTTCATGGGCGCCAGGTCGGGGTCTTCCGGAAACAATTCGATGGTATTATCCGGGATATGGACCAGGTACCAGCTGTCGATGGCTGGTTCGCAGGGGTGCCCCGGATGTCGTATTCATACTGATCCACCCAGTCGCTTCCCAGCCAGAATGCCTGTGCCCGGAGCCGGCGGTTGGCTTCGTCGTACTCCGTCACCCAGGCGCCGTGTACGTTCAGCGATTCAGTAGGTTTTTGACGAGCGCTCTGAAAAACGGTTTCCGGTGAATAAGGCGGTGCCTTCGACGACTTTGCGGAGAATGGCTTCTTCTTTCAGTTGGTATTCGGAAGACTGGATCATCACAGCTGGAATTTCTCCGAAGTTATTCCATCCGCTGTTTTCTTGAAAGCGCTGATGATTGGTAAGCGGCTGAAAATTATCCGATGGCAGCTTTTACTGAGCCGCGCAAAAAAGCCATCCCGGATCCAGTATCCGGGACGGCTCCAGCCTTATAAATCTTACTGAAATCATTCCACAACGAACCGGGTATTCAGCTTGATGGCGTTGCCCAGGTTGTACCGGTTGGGAGCGGTGGCGGTGACGGCTTCGTGAATTCTCCGGAACTGTTCCGGCGTGCCGTTACCTTTAATGTACACGGTGTACTGCGGGGACTCATAACCGGGGCGACATTGGGGTCGATGCCCAGGAACCCCCGCAGGTCGATGTCGCCTTCCGTTACGATCCTGAGTTCTTCCAGCTCGACGCCTTCCAGAGCCGATACCGCTACGTAGCCGACCATGATGCAGGCGTTGAAGGCGGTAGGAGGTATTCCTGGGGGTTCGCAAACTGGTTGGTGCCGCCGATCTCCAGGGGTTCGTCGATCTTGATGGTAAAATCTTTGGGCACGTACTGTCCGCCAATGGAGTATCCTGCGACGTGAGAATCGGATCGGGTTCCTCCCTTCCAGTGGGTGGCTACTTTCCATTCTGTCATGCCCACTGCCGGGTTAGCCGAGACCTGCTCGATGGTCTGTCGGAGAAAATCGGTGTCCATTCCGTTGATTTGCTGAACGACTTGCTCTTTCATTTTCAATTGATTTTGGTGTTAAAAAATGCTGCCGGCATATCCAATCTGCTTTCGGTTTGGTTAAAGGCAATTGGCATGCCAAAATGAGTTCTTGGCTCAAGTAATTGAAAATCAAATTTTATAAAAATGGGTGCTGCCGAGGATTTACGAAATCTCGAGGATTTACGAAATCTCGTTGCTGAAAATCGCCAAGGGAGGCTGTTCGGGGCGAAAAAACCATTTCCGCCAATGCTTCATGGCGGGCAGGGACTGGTCGTTGCGGAATCGTGCAGGAGCAAAGAATTTCTGACCGGCGTCGTTGGGCTGGACCTCCTGCGACCGGAACAAAGTTCGGGATCAGTTATTGGTTACTGCGCCTGACATCGGCGTAACCTGCCCCGTTATTTAGTGCGCGAGGCTTGCGGTTTATACATAAGTTTATACCAGTTCCTCCAGGTACCTGACACCAACTGGGTTACAGGGCTTTGCCCAGTGGTGTCAGGCGTCAATCCTGTTGGGCTTCCGCTCCTACGGGGCTTGGGACATCAACATCTTATAAAGATGCGTGCAAACCGTAGGCTCGAGGCACTGGTGACTATGATCATTGACAATAGCGAGGAAAAACGACAATTTCTTTGATGACTAAGCACTCATCTCTTTCCTCAAAAACCGAAAACGATGAGAAATGCCATTTTCTGTTTGTTTTCCTTTTCCGTGCTGATCAGTTGCCGTTCTGATGTGAAAAAAGTACAGCGTGGTGGGTTTATGCCAATCCGGGAAGAACGGTTTTGTATTGGATCGACCCGCTTGCCGCCGACACGGCAAAAGTTCCTGTTCAAAAGGTGTCCACCACATCATCGCAGGAGAGTGGGCTTATTTTGCGGAGGGGGCTTCACGAACAGAATTCCAGTAGGATACGCCGGGTAAACCAACAAAGGGAAGAGGAATTGCTGGATTTTATGGCGCCACCAGGTACGGCGCTCAAACACAAGAGTGGGATGTTTCGCAGGATGGGAAAAAGATAGCCTGGAAGCGATTTATTCCAAAAGGAGCATCCAATTTTGCCGGGACGTATGAGCTTTACGTGGTAACCTGGCAGATCAGGTGCCCCGCCTTGTCTGGTCGGTACCGCATATACAGGCTTAGCGCCTCAATTGCTGGGATTTTCTCCGGATGGCGCCGATATTTTGTACATGAGAATAACTGGGATTACGGTACCGGCAGGGGTAGCCTTTTCAAGGTGAACGTGCAGGACAAAACAATCACGGTTTTTTTTTCGGGACAGAGCCCATTTCCCTTCTGTTGCATTTGATCAACAGGGGTCAAAGCTGGTACCGTTTTTCCCGGAGAGCGCACGGATAAACTGATAATGATTGATTTGGAAACCAATCAATTAATGGATGTCCCGGAGGTTTCTTTTGCCTTTGACCGATCCATCCTGATGTCTTACGGGGAAGAAAGTATGGAAGAAAGGATCGATGTGGAGCAGGCATGGTTTTTACCCGCTTAAGCACCCGGTTGCTTGCTTTATGGTTTGTATTTGCTAATTGGATACGGACGAGGCACCCCCTTATGGTTTGTATTTGCTCGATGTGCAGTCGGGGAAAAGCAGGAAGTTACTGGGCATTTTTATACAGAAAATGTACACGCCAGGGTGGTACTGTGTTTTGAAAACGGCGGCGTACCGGCATATGCGCTGATTACTTTTTGAACGATGAAGGGTACGAAATTCCCGGCACTTTCAGGCTTTCTCCGGACGGTGCCGTTTCAACATTTTCCGGTATGGACCGCGTTTCCGGCCTGACGCTCATCGGCGTTTCCAAAAGTTGAAGCTTTCGAAGCGGTGACTACCCCGGCAGGGACTTTTGAATGCGTAAAGATAACCGAGGACGTCGACAGCAAAATGGTACTGTAAACACAACCGGCAAAAACAAATCCTGGTATGCTAAAAATATAGGGCTGGTAAGGCAGGAAGTTTTTGACGAAAAGGGTAAACTGCTGGTCCGGCAGGAGTTGGTCAAAATTGATTAGGGTTGCAAATAACCCGGCACTATTGTCAGCCAATCGCCGGAAGGTTCCCCAAATCCTGCCTACAACCCGGCTTTAGCCGAGATTTCCAGCATCCGGTCGATAGAAGTTTACCTGTTCGATGACCCAGTCCGGCAGGGTGATCTCCGGCTGTTCGTACTTCATGCAGGTATACAGTTTTTCCAGGGTATTGCGCTTCATGTGCGGGCACTCGTTGCAGGCGCAGGTGTTGTTGGGCGGCGCGGGGATGAAGGTCTTGTGCGGCGAGGCTTCTGCATCTGGTGGATGATGCCCACCTCGGTAAGTACTATGAACTCGCTGGCGTCGCTGCGTTTGGTATAATTCAGCAGGTAGGTGGTGGAGCCGATGAAGTCGGCTATTTCCAGGAGGTGGTCCTCACATTCAGGGGTGGGCGATGAACCGGGCGTCGGGGTGGCGCATCTTCAGCTTGACGATCTTCTCGTGGGAGAAGATTTCGTGTACCATGCAGGAGCCGTTCCACAGCACCATATCCCTGCCGGTCTTCTTCATCAGGTAGCGTCCCAGGTTGACGTCCGGGGCGAAGATGATGCCTTTGTCCTTCGGGATGCTCTCGATGACCTGAACGGCGTTGGTGGAGGTGCAGCAGATATCCGTCAGGGTTTTCAGCTCCGCCGTGCAGTTGATGTAGCTGACCACCACGTGATCGGGGTATTTCTCCCTGAACTTGCGGAATACCGGTGGCGGGCAGGAGTCGGTAAGGGGAGCAGCCCGCTTTCAGGTCGGGCAGCAGCACCTTCTTTTGGGGGAGAGCATTTTAGCGGTCTCAGCCATGAAGTGTACGCCGGCGAAGACGATGATGTCGGTACGGTTGCGGCAGCTTGTTGGGAAAGCCCCAGGCTGTCGCCGATGTAGTCGGCAATGTCCTGGATATCCGGCTCCTGGTAGTAGTGCGCCAGGATGATGGCGTTCTTTTCCTTCTTGAGTTTTTCGATTTCCTCGAACAGGTCCAGGGTAGGATCACATCGACATCCAGGTATCCCTTCTGCTGGAGCTGTTTTTCGGCAATGGCAAGCGTCGTCATGGTTCGGAATTTTTATGTGGTTTCAGGGAATACCCCTCCGTTTTTCTTTTTTTCTGCCAGAATAACGGTGGGTTTCCGGAAATAGTTTACTTAGTTTGAACTTTAAACTAAGTTTTTTCAATATATGACGACGATGGGGCGGGAAGGTAACACGAGGACAGGAATTCCCCTGTGGTCAAGGAGAGCTGTAGACAGGATTTACAGGATGAACAGGATTCCGCTTCCACCCCGTCGTCATTGTCCAGGTATATGTGTTAACTTACATTTTTGAACAGCTGTACTTCCGTTTTCTGACTATAAGAACAGTGTACTTCCGTTTTCTGCACCTTTGCACCTTTTACCACTTCCGCGCTCCAGCTTTTCCCGGTATGTTTGTTGGTGATGATGATCGCCTCAGGGCTTCTTTTTCAATGGCAATGGCTTGCTGCAACTGTTCGAATTTCTCCTGCTCTTCGGCATGGTACGTACAAACCGCCTTCTGCCACCGCTCACCTCCCCACCAGAAAAACCGCCGGATGCTTATGCAAATCCGGTACTTGCTCCTTCCTCCAGTCCCGCACGGCAAGGGTTCGCACATACTCGGTGGGCAGCGTCAGGTCGGCGGCGATGCAGAAGAGCATATCCGGGGAGAGTACGTTGACGGTAGTTTCGACGAAACCCATATTGCGGTAGGGCGTCTCGATGAAGATTTGCGTCTGCTGGTGTTTGAACACCCGCTGTTCCAGAAATTTCAGTTCCCGGTCCAGCTCAGGGGCGGCGGGGCGGCAGGTAGCCGTGGAAGCAGAAGTCCTGCCCGTTGAAACCCGAAGCCATCAGGGCGAGCAGGATGGAAGACGGGTACCACCAGCGGCACGACCTGGATGCCCCGCTGGTGCGCGGTTTGCACCACAAAGGCGCCGGGGTCACCACGCCCAGGGCAGCCGCTTCGGAGAGCAGTAGATGTCCTTGCCTTGTTCGGCATCTTCCAGGAAGCGGGCGCGCTCTTCGGGCGGGGTGTGCTTGGTGATCTCGTAGAAAGCCAGTTCGCTGAAGGGCTTTGACGGGTTGGTCTCTTTGATGAAGCGCCGGGCGGTTTTGGCGCGCTCGGCGATGAAAACATCCAGGCGGTGGAGGATGTCGATAACATACTGTGGGAGGGTGTGGGCTGCGTTTTCGCCCAGGGGCGCGGGGATGAGGTATAGTTTGCCTTTTGTTGCCATAGGGCAAATGTAGGCTATATTGTTTACTTTTGTAAAAAGCAGTTCATGGATAACTCCTACACCATAAAGCTCCCCCAATTCGAGTACCTTCGACCTGCTGCTCTTCTTCATCGAGCGGGACGAGCTGGATATCAACGACATCCCCATCTCCAAAATCACCGACGACTTCCTGGAGTACATCCGGCAGATGGAGCGGATGAACATCGACCTGGTAAGCGAGTTCATCCTGGTGGCGTACGCGCTTGCCGCATCAAAGTAAGATGCTCCTGCCTCGCAAGCCGGTCGACGAGGAAGGCAACGAGATTGACCCCGGACGGAACTGGTGCAGCGGCTGATGGAATACAAACGATACAAAAGCGTACTGGAAGAGATGCGCCAGATGGAGGAAGCGCAGGGCAGGCAGGCCTGCGGGGCAACGTCTCCCGCGAACTGCGGCGCATCGCCAACAAAGCCCTGGTCGATGCCGAACTGGAGTCGGTGACCCTCTTCAAGCTGCTGCGCGCCTTCGAGCGGGTCATGCAGCGCTTCGAAACCGCCCACCCTACGTCCATCCACCGGATCGTCCAGTTCAATTATACCATCGAAGAGCAACATATACCACATATTCTCCCGGGTGCGCAACGGTAAGCGCGCCAACTTCACAGATATCTTCCAGGAGTGCAAAAACGCATCCACGCCATCGTCACCTTCCTGGCCCTGCTCGAACTGCTCAACCTCCAGATGATCGACATCACCGTCGGTATGGGGTATAACAATTTCTGGCTGGAGGAGTATAAGGAACCCGATGTTTTCGAAGAGGAATAACCTGAAATAACGTGAGGTTAAAAAAAAAAGGCTATGCTCATCAGCATAGCTAAGCAAAAAAAAAACATTTATAGGGCTACAGTATAGGATACAAACAATTTTCGAGGTTCAATATCTTCTCTTTTTAAAACCGCATATTAACGGCTCTTTAAACAATTATGAAAAAAAAAAAATGAGCCAGCGTCATGTCGAGCAACACGACCCTACTGCACGAAAGCGACTTTAGATTGCAGGAAAGATTAGCATCATAAGAGAAGATGACAGCAAGAAATCAACATTTCACTTTTTGATCCCTTTTTCTTTCTTGGTACGGTGCAAAAGTCGCCATCGTAGCTTAATTGAACATTAAACTCACGTTAAATCCTCATTAAGTATTAGGGGGCGTCGATGCTTGTCCGTTGATGGCTGGGGAGGAACCAACGATCAACGGACAAGCATCGACGCCGGGGCTCAGTCCAGCCCCAGCAGCAGTTTTACGGTGGGCAAGACCTGTTTAGCCCGCTTTTGATCGAAGGCAGTCTCCGCGCTGGCGTCATTTTTTCCGGTTCTTGCATCCCTCGCCTCGCCAGGCGCAGCATCTTTTCGCGTTCAGGGGCGTAAATTCTGAAAAGGCGCGGCGCAGCAGCAGGAGTATCTCGTCGAAGTGCGCTGCCGACATTTCGGCGACCCATTCGTCGAGGATGGTACAGGGTAAGCAGGTGGATGAGCAGCAGCAGTACCGCTGCCGTAAAGGAAGCCTTCCAGCCAGAGGGCGCCGCTCTGAGCTTCGTCGGCGGTAGACAGGGCGAAGCGCATCAGCCGGGCCGTTTCCGGGGCGGGTGGGTACTGACCGGTCGAACAACATGCGGGAGCAGAGGCGCGGATGAGCGGGTGGGCACCGCCGGCCGGGGCGATCTTGTCCAGCGTTTCAATCCATTGCTGTGGGCTGAGTTCCTGGTACCGAGCAGGCTTATCGCCCGGTTGTTCTGCACGATCAGCCGGTGCCACTCCCGGGCGGGTTCTTCCTCGATGTGGAGCGCGGCAGCGGGCATAGTGATGCAGATGCGCGGCGCTATATGCCGGATCAGGTACGGACCGACTCCACGTCCGTCTGCCGGGTATCGCCATAACGGGCAATATCGGTAGGACGGGCAGGGCGTCCATCAGGTAATAGATGTCGCGGGTGAGCGAGGCAGCGTCTTCGATGCGGTACGACGAGGGGATTGAAGGCATTGGTGATGCCTGCCAGCAGCGCCTCGCGGGTACAGCCCGATCAGCGAGGATAGCTCTTCGGTTCCTGCCGCCCGTTTCTGGATGTAAAGGTGGCGGCGCTGTGGACGGTATTGCCCCACATGCCGCTTCGATCACCTTGATGACGTATTCCGGCAGCCACTCCAGGCGCCAGTTCTCGTGGAAGCTGCCCAGCCGGTTTTCGGGCGCCTCCAGCACCTTGCCCCAGGGAATTTCCAGCACGTTGAGCTGGTGCAGCAGGTGGCTGATATCGAGATGGTTGGCTTTGCGCAGGTCCAGCTCTTTGGTTTCCGGCACGGCAGACCGGAAGGCCTTTGCCAGGCGGAGGGACCGGATCCGGCTCTCCAGGTCCTTCTGGAGAGGAATCTGCAGGATGTCGGTAAGCACTTCGCCGACCTCGTTGCCGATGACGAGCTGTTCTTCGATCAGTTGCAGGGGTTCTTCGTTGCCCTCGCAGAAGACAGCAAGTACCGCCTCCTTCATCTCCCCGATCCCGGCGACCGGCTGCTGCCGGATGGCCGCCAGCGCCTGGTGGGGCGGGCGGCTTCCATGGCCCTGAGCCGCAGAGGCGTTGAACCCTTCCTTCCGGAGCAGGTAAGCGACCCGCGCCATCCACCACTGCACCGCCTCCCGCGGCGGCTGAAGAGCAAGGCGTACCAGGCCGGAGAGACCACCCCGCCCGGTAACCGCTCTGGAAGGCGAGCCGCTTGTAGCTCCAGGGAATCCAGGTGGCTGCTATCTTTTTTTTTCCGCAGCCCTTTCAGCAGGGCGTTGTCGTCTTTGGGTTGGAAACGGGTACCAGCCGGTTCAGGGCAGGGGCGTGCCAGGCGCCGCAGACGACAATGCACGTTCTTGTATCCACCGGTACCAGCGCCTGGCGCAGGGTTTTCCGCATGTACGCCTCGCGAACCCGGTTGTGGCGGGTTTCCTGCCTGCCCAGCTCGTCGCGCAGGGCGGTATGGAGCTCGATGATGGCAGAGAAGATGTCGCCCTCGTGGTGGGGCTGCTCAAAGGTAGCCTCCCACCATCGCTCGCTGTCCGAAAAGCCGGCAATTTCGGCGATGTAGCCCATGGGGTCCCTGACGATGGGTTCCTCGTTTTCGGAAGAAGGCAGGGGATCTCCATCTGCCCCTGTTTGTCTTCTTCCATCTGGAACTGCATGCTCATCGGCAGGTCCATAAACAGGACCGGAATGCCCCGCGCCAGAGTACTGTACCGGATGGCCTGCCACTCCGGAGAGAATTCGGCAAACGGCAAATAGGGAGGCCTTGCTCAAATCTTTCTCATCATACAACAGGACGGCTACCGGCGGAATGATGCCGGGGTGCCAAGCATGCTCCAGCGCCGGTTCCGCATCGGTAAGTAAGCGCCTCGATCAGCAGGCAGGCAGTCGGGAGGCGCCGCCTCCAGGGCGCGAAGCAGGCTGCGGGCGGAGCCGGAGCCGTACTGTGGTGCCGTATGCCGTAGATGTGGTACATTTAAATGAGTGAATGAGTGAATGAGTGAATGAGTGAATGAGTGAATGAATGAATGAATGAGTGAATGAGTGAATGAGTGAAGCCACTCGGGGAAGTCGGTATTTTGCCTGTGGTAAAAATACAATTGAAATATGTTGAAATACTTTGAAATACCGCCCTACCCAAAATATCTCCATGTATTTCCATGTATTTCCATGCATTTCCCCATTTCAGCCCCAACCCTTAATCCAGCAATTCCCTGCAAGCCTCATACAAATCCTCCCAGCCTTCCCTTTCTTTGACCACCGTTTCGAGGTATTCCAGCCAGGCGGTTTTGTCCTGCACCGGGTCTTTGACCACGGCTCCGGCGAGGCTGCTTAAGCGATGTCGGCGGCGCGGGTTTCGCCGTCGCCGAAGTGGGTGGTAAAAGTACCTAGTACCGTTGCTGATGACGGATATGGTATCGGCGGTGCTCAGGGTGCTGCCCGGCGATTTGAGCTTGCGCTTGCCGTCCTCTGTTTTGCCGTTGCGCAGCTCCCGGAAGATGGTCACCAGGCGGCGAATCTCCTCGATGGGGGTAAGGTACTTTAGCGGCAACCGGAGGGACTCCCCGATCTGTTCCACCCGGTTTTTGACGATGGCGACTTCCTCTTCCAGGGTGGCGGGCAGGGGCATGACCACGGTATTGAACCGGCGCCGCAGGGCGCTCGACAGCTCGTTGACGCCCTTGTCGCGGTTGTTGGTACCGTGGCGATGATGTTGAACCCTGGCGGGTATGCACGTCGGTATGGAGTTCGGGTATGGGCAGTATTTTTCCCGAAAGCACGGTGATGAGGGCGTCCTGCACGTCGGATGGAATGCGGGTGAGTTCCTCTATGCGGGCGACCTTGCCCTGCTGCATTACCAGCATCACCGGGCTGGGCACGAGGCCCGCTCCGACGGCCCCTCGGCGATCAGGCGGGCGTAGTTCCAGCCGTAGCGGAGGGCTTCCTCGCTGAGCCCCGCCGTGCCTTGCACCAGCAGGCGCGAGGTGCCGGAGACGGCCGCCGCCAGGTGCTCGGAGACCCACGTCTTGGTAGTGCCGGGGATGCCGGTCAGCAGGAGGTACGGTCGGTGGTACTAGGGTGCTACAGCCACCTCGATGAGGCGCGCCTTACTACCGTAGTATTTGGGTTCGATCTCCGTACCGTCCTCCAGCTTGCCGCCCATGATGTAGGTGGTTACCGCCTGGGGCGAGAGCGTCAATTAGGGGGCTTGGGTTACTGTCAGAAGCGCGCAGGGTATCCAGCTCTTTGGCATAGGATTCTTCCGCCGGGGGCGGAGGATGGTTTGGTCTGGCATGGCATTTCTCGTTCTATAATAATCCGGGTTGAGGCAAATTTACGATTTGTGACGTTTCGCTCCTCAATTGAGGGGTAGGCAGCCACAAAAGATGTTGATTTACGCCAGTCGGAGACTGGTCAATTATAACGCATCGAGGCACAGCCTCTCGCGAACGAAACGAAAATTAATTCCTATTTCATCGCTTCCTGCATCTCCTTCCGAAAAGCCAGCACCCGGAGAAGCCACTCCACGTCCTTTTCCCATCGATGCCAGACGGGCGAGCGGGTATCCCAGCTTAAGCGCGGAAGCTTTCCAGCAGTTCCGGCTCGGCGCGGTAGCGGCGGCGGTACCAGGATGCGCTTGTAGTGCCAGAGGTTCCAGTAGTAGGCGCGGGCGCCGGAGAGCCACTGCTGGAATCCGGTTAGCACGAGCTGGGCCAGCGCCCTACCCCAGGGCTGCTCTCCCTGGCACAGCAGGAGGTAAAGAAAGCTCTTTTCTTCGATAAAGCCCGGGTTTTGCTTCAGGTGTTGCAGGGCGATCTCGTTAAAAACCGGATCGGGGAGGTTCTCCATGAGCAGTTTGCCGGCGCTGCCGCCGCCCCTATACCTCCTCATCGCCGGTGCGCCACCAGTAGCGCAGGATGGCCTCTATCCAGCGGTGGTCCTGGTGGAGGACGGCGGCATTGGCCAGGGCGTCCAGCAGCAGCTTTTTCTGGTTGCTGCTTACGAGCAGGCGCAGGGTCTCCACCGTCGGGCGGTTGAAGTGCTGCTCCCAGCGTTTGGGCGGCAACCGGCACAGGATGTCGTAAGTACCAGGGCGGCGCGCTTGCCGCCGGGGTAGCTTTTCCTGCCGGTGCCGATGCCGTCCCTTTTCAGCGCCTCATCGTTCTTTCCCGGCAGTTCGAGCCTTAGTACCTTTCTGTGTCTTCGGGAACAGCGCCCGGGCGCGGGCGAACAGCCTGCCCTGGAGGGCCGGAGGCGGGCAGGCGGCCAGGAGCAGGGCGGCGGCGGTGCGCACCTCCTTGCGGCTATCGTCGAGGCATACCTCCAGGAAAGTTTCGTCGTAGGCACCCGGCTGCTGCTCCATTTCCCGGAGCAAAGCCTGTTTTTCGGATAAGGCGTTTCCTTCCAGGAGCTTTCCAGGAGGGCGGCGGCGGCTTCCGGCTGGGTGCGGCGGATATAGCGCAGCAGGCCAGCCGTTGGTCGTGGCTGGCATCGGGCCAGGTTTCGGCATCCGGCGAGTCGGTCAGCGGCGCCCAGTCGGGGTTCTGGCGGAGGAGCCACCGCTCCGGCTCGTCGAGGTTGCCCTGTACGGCCTTCCACAGGTAAGCGACTGTAGGCAGCGATAGAACAAGGCAGGCTGGTGTTCCGCCGGGATGCGCTTTTGGTATTGCCGCAACAGCCGGAGGTACTCCGCCAGGGCTGCGCTGTAAGGGCGGCCTTCCAGGATGAGCCCCAGGTGGCGGGCCGAGGTGCCGGAAGGGGCGGCCGTTTTTCCTCCGCTTCATCGGGCATCGGCGGTACTCTCGCCTTCGAAGGGCGTCAGCGGGAAGCCAAACGCGCCGCAGCTGGTGGTAGAGGGCGGCGGCTTCCAGCACCACCTGGTAGGGTCGGCATCCGTGTCGATGCCGATGCGGGTAGAGGGCTTGCTCCACCTCCGCCGGGAGCTTGCCCCGCTCGGTGCCGATGAGCGCTATTTTTATGAGTTCTTCCCAGATCATGAGTTTCAAGCTAACAAAAGAAAAAATAATCCTGCCCGGCAGCCAGCCCCATTGTTCCAGCTGCCTTCGGATGCCCGGTACTGGCGTCGGGGGCGGCGACCAGCACGATCACCTGGGGTTGGGCAACAGGGCGATGCTTTCCGTATCCTGCATGCGGACGCCGTAGATGTCCTTTCCCCATTTGGAAGGCGTATTGCATACCCAGTGGAAGTGGATGCCTTCCTCTTCCAGATACCGGGCGGCTTCCTTGCCCTTGCGGTACGCACCCCAGAGGACGAGCGTACCGGGTCGGGCGGCGGTCGATCTCCAGGAAGTATTTCATTTTCAGGCTCAGGAACGTAGGGTCGGCGTAAAATGCGACATTCCGGGAAGCCCGCCCGGGGTGGTCCCGCCAGAGGTGGACGACGTCCCGGGAAGCGGCGATCCGCAGGCGGTGTTTGTAAAAGCGGAAAGCCAGGTCGTAATCCTCGGGGTAGGCGTCCTGCCCGAAGCCGCCGCAGACGAGCAGCGCCTCCCGGTATACCATCCAGCCGGGGAGGGAGGGGCACTCCCGGTAAATCTCCTGGTAGTGGCGGTACTTGCTGTCCATCAGCCCGTTCAGCCAGCGTTCGTAGCGGCGGTAGCCATCGCCCAGATTTCCGTCCGAAAAATAGCGGATCTTGCCGGTGGCGACCCAGCCCGGCCGTGCTGCTGCTGTAGCAGCCGTTTGAGGTTTTTCAGCTTGTCAACCGGCATGAGGTCGTCGGCATCCATCCGGGTGATGTAGCTGCCGCGGCTGTGCTTCAGGGCCAGGCGCAGGGCTGGCACAATGCCCTTGGCGCCGGCATTGCGGCGGGGGCGGATGCGGCTGTCGCGCAGGGCATAACGCTGGAGGACCGGCCAGCTGCCGTCGGTGGAGTAGTCGTCGATGGCAATCAGTTCCCAGCTGGTTTCCGACTGGGCCAGGATGGAATCCAGGCAGGCACCCAGGTGGGGGGCGTTGTTATAGACGGGTAGGAGGATACTGATCATAAGATTTTGCTATGCTTAACAGCAGCTCTAATCTAGGGCATCCTGTTTAATTTTTGGTAAGGGGTTTGGAAATAAATAAGCTACTCAAAATGGCGCAGTTATTTTTTCGCTGGGCAAGGCGCGAAGAATGAGCATAGCCTAGCTACGTGAGTGATAGCCTGCCCCGTACCCGCAGGGTCGGGGAGCAACGAAGCCCAGCGGAAAAAGAACAAGCCAGGTGGGTAGGTTATTTTTTTCCAAACCCCTAAACAATGTTTATCTTTCTGTCTGCCACAAAAACACACAAACACCAAATCCGTGAAACAATGGGCCCATCCCTCACATTCCATTGAGCAATACTCGCCCTTTCGTATTATATTTGCAGAGAAATTCCACCAAGTACAACCAAGCTTAAAGTAGAAATGAAGAAAATCCTAGTGATCGAAGATAACGGCGAAGTCAGGGAAAACCTGGAAGAGATACTGGAATTGTCCGGCTATGAAGTCATCTCAGCCGAAGACGGCAAAGTCGGCGTGGAAAAAGCCCTGACCGACCCGCCCGACCTTATCCTCTGTGACGTCATGATGCCCCACCTCGACGGCTTCGGCGTGCTCAATATCCTCAGCAAGAAGAGCACCACCGCCAACGTGCCTTTCATCTTCCTGACCGCCAAAGCCGAAAAGAGCGACTTCCGCCGCGGCATGAACCTCGGTGCCGACGACTACATCACCAAGCCTTTCTATAAGGACGAACTGCTGGAGGTGATCGAAACCCGCCTGCGCAAAAGCGAGCAGCTGCGCAAGCAGTTCGACAAAACCGAGCAGGGCCTGACCGCTTTCATCAACGAGGCCAAGGGCTACGAAGAGCTGCGCAAACTCTCCGAAGAACGCAAGACCAAGAACATCAAACGGCGGGAACACATCTTCGAAGAAGGCGAATTCCCCGCTACCTCTACTTCGTCAAAAGGGGTAAAGTGAAGGTCTACAAGACCAACGAGGACGGCAAAGACTACATCATACAAATCTGCAAGCCCGGCGATTTCTTCGGCTACCTCGACCTGATCAAGGACGAAAAATACACCGAATCGGCTGCTGCTATGGAAGACACGGAGGTGAGCCTCATTCCCAAGGAGGACTTCAACAAGCTGCTGCTCGCCAACCGCGACGTGGTTCCCAGCCAGCTGATCAAAAATGCTGGTACCGACAACGTCACCGAAAAGGAGGAGCAACTGCTCAACCTGGCCTACAATTCCGTCCGCCGACGCGTGGTGACGCCATCCTGCTGCTGAGCCAGAAACAGGAAGACGGCAGCATCAACATCCTGCGCGACGACCTGGCCCGCCTGGTCGGCACCGCCAAGGAGAGCGTCATCCGCATGCTCACCGAATTCAAGGAGGACGGCTACATCGAGATCGTCGACGGGGCTATCCAGATCGTGGACAGAGAGCGGCTGGAGAATATGCATGCGTAAAATGTGCATTTGGGGGCGAATGCACAAACACAAACGCACCATTGCACGTATACACAATTAAAAAAAAGCCCTTCAAAAAATTTAAAACCCTTCGCGCAGAAGGGCTCGATTTAAAAACCGATAACACTAAATTTTCCAGGTACAGGCATTTGCCTGATATAAGTAAAAATGCATGAAACTTTAAAGCAGCCGGGAGGATAGATTTTCCGCCTCCCGGCTATGACGTAAAATTAAAAAGGCTTTCTCTGGCTACAGATGACTTTTGTCATACTTTCCTGCTGATGTTCATCAATTGGTATTTAACGAGGCGGCACCCCCGGCGATGGTTTCCCCAACCAGGACGCCCCCCTACAAATGCACGAATACACAAATGAGGGCACTCCGGAAACCTTCGGAAAAGGAGTGAAGGAGTGACTTAGCGAATGAGTGAATAGAATCAGTTATGTTGATAAAGTTTGATTTTAAAAACAATACATATTTTATATTTATTCACTCATTCAGTCCCTCACTCATCCACTCATTTGGGAGACTTTCCGGAGCGCCCTCACAAATACACGAACGCACATCCCTACCCCACCACCCGCGAAGCCTCCAGCTGCACATCTACCCACTGCCAGGCCTCCTCGAAGCGCTTTTTCACTTCTTCAGCCTCTTCTTTCTTGCCCTGCGCCATGAGGCTTTCGTACAGCCCTTTGAGGGCGTAGCCGTTTTGCGGAACAGTTCCAGGTCTCTCCGGTACAAGGCTTCGGCTTCGGCGTAGCGTTTTTCCGCCAGCAGGATGGGTACAGGTGGTGGCGCACGGAGAAGAACCAATCAGGAGGTTCGTTGTAGCTCAGGTACCGTCTTCCATCTGAATGGCCTCCTCCAGGAGGCGAATAGCCGTTTCGGCATCCCCTTCCCTGTTGGCGATCTCCGCTTCCAGCACCCGGTAAGCGATTTGCAGCAGGCTGGTATGAGTTGATGTCCCAGATGGTAATGCCTTCCACCATGGGGTTGGCGGCGGCGATGCGCAGCCTGTGCAGTTCCCGGCGGGCATCTTCCGGCTGCCCTTTGGCGGCATATACCACCCCCGGGCGTAATGCCAGATGGCAATGGGATAGGGGAGGTCTTCCGCCGGGCGGGGTTCAGTAAGGCTTCTTCCCACTTGCCGAACTTCACGTATAAGTAATATGGAATGGACCAGTAGTGCTGTATCGTTTCCAGGCCGGCTGCCGCATGGCCAGGGTATCCAGCTTAGCCACCATGCGCCGGGCCGCCTGCGGGAAAGATTGCTGCGCCCTTCGAAAGCAGCGCATGCCGACAGGAAGTGGAAATTATGAGGGTATAAACCCAGGGGATAAGCCCCGGCGGCATGGCAGGCGCTCACGTACAGGCTGTCGACCTCCACAGCGGCGGCATTCACCATAGACCCCAGGTGGTAATCGCCGGTCCGGATATAGGTATGCGACGGCATGTGTACCAGGTGGTAAGCGCCGGGCGTCAGTTTGGGCAGGCGCGCCGCATATACCATATTGCCAGCTCCGGCGCCTGAGACGCCTCGGTAGCGTGAATGTACAGGTGGATAGCCAGGACGTGGTAAGGTTGCGCTGTAGGATACCCTCCAGGATTTCCAGGATTTCCGGCGTCCAGGGGCGCGGCTCGCCCTCGAAGGACCACAGGTCCCAGGGATGGGCGTCCATAATGGCCTATCACCAGCATGGCGGCGATGTCGTCGTCGTCGGGGAACTGGCGGCGGGCCTGGCGCATGCCCTCGATGTAGGCTTCGTCGTATTCCGAACGGTCCTCTACCGGCTCGGGCGGATAGCGCCGGGCAATGGTACGGATCAGGTACTCCTGCTCGCGGGCAGTCGTATTGCCCATATACTTCAGCGCTTTCGCTACGGATTCGTTGGCAACTTCCACTACAGCAGGGTCCATGCCCATGTTGTAATTGGGTTTTTAGCACATAGGCCAAGCCCCAATGGCACATGGCACACCCGGGATCGAGTTTGATGGCGTAGAGGAAGGACCGGGCTGCTTCCGCGTGATTGAACCCGTTAGCGAGTTTAACTCCCTGCAGGAAAAACTGCTGCGCTTCTTCCGATTTCGTCGTGATCGGAAAGTCGTAATCGCCCAGGTACCGGTGAAGACAGGCGCAGGCTGGTCCGTGTCGGCCAGGGCATCCACGGCTTTGCCTTTGGGCGCGCACATTACGGGGATGGCTTTGGTGATGTCGCTGTCGGTTGATTTCTTCTTCCTGGCCTGGCAGGCCCAAAGCAGAGTAGTAAGTAGTAGGAGGCTCCACAATACTTTCTTCATTTTCAATCGGGTTTTGTTTTCAGACATGATATTTCAGGCTAACTGTGCTTTTTTCGCAACCCCGTCCAGTGTCGGGTGATTTCCTGCCGCTGACGAAGCTGTTCTGTCGGAACAGTTTTTTCATCGGGTTTTCAGGCGTCATCACAGGGTTTTCCGGTTGTTCCGGTTTTTTACAGAAGCTTTCCAGTACAATATTAAGTGGAATGAGAAGAGCTGGCAAATGCAGATGATCGGTTGGCATGCTTTTCGAGCAGGGGAGGAAAAACTTTAGCGGAAGGAGGAAAGGGGCGGTGGAAAGGGGGAACCAGGACTGTAATCAGTCCTGGTTCCCCTTTTCCACCAAAAGCTTACGACAGCCGCCCTTTACGCCGGCTGAGGTGTTCGGAAGCCACCTCTTTTGCCGTGACGCTTTTCAGGAAGTCGGAAAATTCGCGGTATGCCGCGATTGCTTTTCCGGCTCCAGCAGGAAGACGCTGACGGGCGCCTGTCCCGGAGTGGACAGGAAGCGGAAGGCATCCACCTGTACGCCGCCGGACTCAAAGTAAGCAACCAACGGCGTGTCGGCGGTCTGGTTGATGAGGGCCATCGCCGTTTTATCCTTCAGCTCTTCGCCGAGCAAATCTTCAGCGGCGATGACCTTCACGCCCATCCGGTAGCGCCGTCGCCGTACCGGCTTTCGTAGGCCTTCCATTCTTCCCGGGCGAGGCTTTTGAGTTCCGGAGCGGAAACGTAAACGGTCACATCGGGCGGGTCCATGATCCGGCCTCTGATGTCAAAAAAATACCTGCGGGGTACGTACCAGGGTGCCCAGCATGACGGTAGACAAGTAAAACCAGGCTGCGAACTTGTTGCTGATACGCATAGGGAAAATATGTTTCCCAGAAAGACGGGGGCAGGGTTAGTAGTACGGGGGGGGGGAATATTTTTGGGGTTCGCTGTTTGCTATTCGCTATTCGCTATTTTTCGCTTTCGCTTTTGCTGTTGGCTTTCGCGGTTTGACGTTGGCTCGGGGCTTTCGCAACGGACTGTAGTTGCTGATTTCACCGCAAACCATCATAAGGAGATTTGCTTCCCAAACCGAAAAGCGAACTTCAGGAACCGCAAAAGCAAAAAAAAGCCACCCTGAGCTTCAGGGCAGCCCGCCCGTAAAGGGCAAGGCAGTTCAGTCGTCGAAAGCCAAATCGATCACTAAAACTGCCTCAGTAGTTCTTCGCGCTTACTGCGGGATACCGGCAGGGTCATCTTGTTGCTCATGACCAGATAGCCGCCGTCACCCCGCACGAACTCGCGCACGTGGTTGAGGTTGACCAGGTGGGGAGTGGTGTGTGCGGTAGAAGCCGAACTCGGTCAGCAGCTCTTCGAAATCCTTAAGTGTCCGGGAGATCAGCTTTTTCCTTCCGTCTTTCAGGTAGATCATGGTGTAGTTGCTGTCGGACGAGCAGGCCACGATCTCCTCCGGGAAGACAAATTCGATGCTCTCTTTGGTAGCCAGGGCGATCTTGCCGGGCCGCCCCCGCTGCTCTTCCTTGATATTGCTGAACAACACTTCCAGCTGAGAGTTGGACAGGTTGTGCCTCGATTTTCGGCTGTGCCGCTCGACGGCTGCCTTCAACTCGTCCACCTGTATGGGTTTCAGCAGGTAATCCAGCGCGCTGAACTTGATGGCGCGGATGCCGAACTCGTCGTATGCCGTCGTGAAAATCACGTCGAAGGGCACTTCCCCCAGGCTTTCCAGCAACTCAAACCCGTTGAGGCGCGGCATTTCAATGTCCAAAAATAATAAATCCGGCGGGTTTTCCCGCAAATGGGTACCCTGTTCCGAATCCGTAAACGAAGCGGCCACCTCCACGTCCGGGCAGTGCTTGTCGAGCTTCAGTTTCAGGGTCTCCACACTGTGGCGTTCGTCGTCGATGATTACAGCTTTTATCATAGCGTTGGGTGTTTTTGGTTATAAAGGTATTTGCAGGACCACTCTCGTCCCCATCCCCTTCCCGTTGTCGTCTGTCAGGTCGATGACCTCGACCGATGCGTTGGCGTTATAGAGCTTGTTGATCATGCTGATCCGGTCCTGTGTGATGGACATGCCCATGGACTTCCGGCGGGTGGCGGTCTTCGACCGGAGCCGCCGGGCCTCCTCCTGCCGATGCCGTTGTCTTCGATCACGCAATGCAGGGTGCCGTTCTGCCGGGTGATGGTAAGGTCGAGATGCCCCTTGCCTTCTTCCTTATGCACCAGCCCGTGCCAGATGGCGTTCTCGACGTAGGGCTGCGGCAGCATGGGCGGTATTTCGATTTCCTCGATGCGGAGCCCCCGGTACCGACCTTCACTTCGTAGTCGAACTGCTGCTCGAAGCGGAGGCTTTCCATTTCGATGTACAATTTAAGAGATTCCAGCTCATCTTTCAGGTTGACGTACTTCGAGCGGGAATTCTGCGGGATGAGCCGGATGAGGCGCGAGAAGCGGTTGAGGTAGTCGGAGGCCTTGTCGGTATCGTTCTTGAGGATGTAATAATCGATGGAGTTGAGGCAGTTGAAGATGAAGTGGGGGTTCATCTGGGCGCGCAGGGCGTTGAGTTCCACATTGGCCAGCTTGCGGTCGAAATCGGCCTTCATGGCCTCCTTCCGGCGGACCTGGGCGATGCGCCAGCGCACGAACAGCACGGTGTCCAGCACGATGAACAGGCCCAGGGACAGCCAGAACCACCATGCTTTCCACCAGGGGGTGGTGATAAAAATGTCGAGGGTATAGGGTTCCGGGTTCCAGGCCCCTTCATTATTGGCGGCTTTGAGGCGGAACTGATACCGCCCGCCGGGGATGTTGGTATAGGAAGCGAACCGGCGCTTGCCGGCGTAGACCCAGTCTTCGTCTACGCCCATCAACTGGTAGGCAAAGGTGTTTTGCTCGGGCAGGTTGAACCCGATGGCGGAAAATTCAAGGGAGAAAAAGTTCTGCCGGTAACTGAGGCGCAGTTCCCCCTGCCCGGGCAAAGCGGTGTCTTCATCAAAAACCCTGAAGGAAGTCAGGTAAGGAACGGGCAATTCCGGGTTGGCGCGCAGGCTGTCGGGGTGGAAAAAGTAGATGCCTCTCCGGGCGCCGATGGCGAGTTCGCCGGTAGACAGGAGCGCAAAAGCATTGGCGTTCTTTGCCGGGATGCCGTAACCGGAGCCGAACAACTCGCTTTCCAGCGTACCGGGGTTGAACCGGATCAGGCTGCGCCCCCGTTGAGCCACAGCATCCCGCTGCGGTCGCAGATCACATTCAGGACATTATCGGTTTTCAGGTACCGTCCTTTCGGGTGTATTTCCGGACGATGCCCTGCTCGGGCGTGTCGAGATTGACGACCCCAGTCCCTCCTCCCCCCCCGGCGACCCAGAGCCGCCCGTGCCGGTCTTCGGCGAACCCCCAGATATCGCCAAAGCTACGGTCGCGCCGCCCGTCCGCAGCAATAGCCGGGAAGTTGATAATGCTGTCTTTCCTCCGGATATAAACGCTGAAGCCGGAGGCCGCCCGGATCCAGGTATTCCCCGGCTGTCCTGAAAAAGCCGTTCGACCCAGGTGCTGCGGTTGACGTCGCCCTCCTGTAGTTCCTGCTCGTAGTGTTTCACCGACCGGCTGTCGAGGTTTACCCGGAACAGGCGCTGCGGCGGCTGCCGACCCATACCTCGCCGTCCGGTACCTTTCCGCTACCGACCGGAAGAAGGGGCTTTTTTCCGGGAAGGGCAGGGGAATGTGTTCCAGGCGCCTTTCTTTTTCGAGGAAATAATAGAGGTTGTTGCTGCCCACCAGCAGGACTTTTCCATTGCGCAGGCGCAATATCTTTTGTGCGGGGAATCCCCCTGGTTGTCGTAGAACTGCTCTGGTGCCCGGACGATGCTCCACGCGCCGGTTTGGCGGTCCAGGATGTACAGGCCTTCGCCCTGGATGACGGTAAGGTAGAGGAAGCGGTAATCCGTGCTTTCACCATGCCGTTGGTGATGAAATAAAGCTCGTCGTCCGGCACAGGAAATTCCCGGAAATCCACCTGGTTGCGGAGCGGGTTATACAGGTAGAACCCCCATTCGGTAACGCCCCACATCCGCCCCTGCGCGTCGATGCGGTCCACGCCGTAAACCATCCCCCCTTCCCTTTGGTTGTAATAGACTTTCTCCGCCTGGTCGGTTTCCAGGTTGAAAACTGCCAGGTACCATGTTGTAGGTGATCCACAGCTCAGCCGGGTACGCCGGCAGCAGGGAGATCACCGCCCGCCGGTCGATGGAGCGGTGGTACCATCCGTACCGGGGAAGGACAGGTGGCGGAATTTTCCGGTGGACGGGTCGAATTCGCCGGCGCCGCCCCAGCCGCCGACATAAATCTTTCCGTTGGGGTGTATGCACAATTTCCGCATGGAATTAAAGCCGTGCTGCCACTCCCGGTCCGGGGTGAAAAAAGTATATGCCTGCTGTTGTCCTGTTTCCGTATTGAACCGCACCAGCCCCCCAGGGTAGCCAGCCACAGGACGGAATCGCCCTCCCGGCCCGGCTCGATGTCCAGCACGGAATTGAGGCGGGCGGAATCGGCATTGGAATTGCCGCTGCGGATGGGGAAAGTCTCGAATAAATCCACGCAATGGCTGTAGCGGACCAGCCCGCCGCCGCCTGAGTACCAGCCAGATGTAGCCGTGGCTGTCTTCGAAAATATCGTTGACGCGGGAAGGGGCAGCCCTTCGGTATCTACCCCATGGATGTTGCGGAAGGTGCCACTGAGGCCTTCCATCACGCTGACGCCGGCGATGGTAGCCGCCCAGAGCTTCCCTCGCTGTCGAACAGCAGGCTGTTCACCTCGTTATTGCCCAGGGAAGTGGAGTCTCCTTCTGTTTTTGAAATACCTTGACCTCCGACCCGTCGAAACGGGCCAGCCCGTTGGCGGTGGTAAGCCAGATGAAGCCCTGCTCGTCGGCGACGGCGGCGGACACGTAGTTGCCCGGCAGCCCGTTGTCTTCGTTGAGGATGACCGGGTTGCCGAAGTTGGGCTGGGCGTAGCCTGTAGTACCAAAACATACGACAGCCAGCACAATCAATGAAGTGGCTATCCGCCTAACGCTGGACAGTAAGTTCCGGATCCGTGTACAAACTCGATTCGGGGGTGTACGCCTGGCAGGAGGCGGGGGCTGTGGACGGTGTACGCAGCTCAGCGGTTGTCCATCCTTAGAATGTCCGCCAATGAAGTAATATGCCTGGGTAGCCCAAGTGAGATCATGGACTCCAAAATAAGGAATTTTGGGCTGGCTTGTTGCCTGCCCTAGCGGCTGGCGCATCTTTTTATTGGTTGGGGGTTCGCCTGAGCGGTTGGCGGACACAACCTGGCTTCCACGGCGGCTTAAAAGCAGTTGCCCTGGTAGTTTCATTTGATAACTACTTTGCCCCGATATTCCCACCGTTTGCCAGCAGCAGGCGGCAATAATACAACCCGGTAAGCGCGCCCGCCGGTTGCCAGCGGTAGCTGCCCGCCAGCCCATCCACTCGGGCTTCGTGGACTTTTTCTCCTTTGGCGTTGTAAATGCAGAGCGAAGCAGCCCGGTATGCCAACCAGGACAGAAACACCTCCCTTCCGAGGGGTTGGGGAAAATGAGCAGGCTGCCAGCGGCTGCTGCCTCATGTAGCCCGCTGGTAATTTCAACGGTGAAGGAGAACTCGCGGGCGCATTGGGTACATCGGTTACCGTCAGGAAATACATGCCCGGGGACAGGGCGGAGAGGGCGGTTGTAGTGTCGTCGGTGCTCCACAAGTAGGAATAGGGAGGTGTGCCGCCGGAGGTAGTCGCTCAGGCTGATGGCGCCGCCCTGCCCTGTTGAAGCGGGCGCCACTTCCGCTTCCACCTGTATGGGAAGCGGCGCCTCCAGGCTGCCGCCGAGGCGGTATCGGTACAGCCGAAACTGTCGGACAGGGTAAAGTAGTACTGGTATGCGGGCAGGCTATCCTGCCCGGTGCCCATTGCGCCCGCTTCATCCTGCCAGGTATAGCGATAGGGGCGTCTCCGTTCGTGGAGAAGCTGACGGCGCCGTCGGCTGCGCCAGGACACGTGGGGGCTTTATTTCTATACCGGAAATGCGGAAATGCTCCCGTTCGTAAGCGCCCAGGTCTATGGCGCCTTCCAGGATTCTGGGCGCTCCATCCAGGGCAGTTTGTATGTAGAGGCTATCTGCGGTAGGTTTGTCGCCGGCATTGATGGCGGGCGAACAGGCGGTAAGGCGGAGGTTGCCGTCTGCGGGGTGAGAAATAGAGGGTCGGTGGCAAACAGCATGCCCTCGCCACAGGTATGGGCGGCGCCTGCAAGATCGCAGGTATCAGCCGAAAGAAGGCAGTGGCTGATGTTCCAGTCGTATAGGTTCAATGGTAAGCCCATAGGCGCCCCGTTGGCAAAGTGCCGGAATATATCGGGGTTGGTAGCCCGGCGCAGTATGCTGTTTTTACGGTTATGGTATTGTAGTAGTGTTCATCATCAAAATCGGGATCCCAGTTTTTGCAATATCCACCTCTCCATTGTTGTAAAAGGTACAGTTGGTGATCAGGGACTCCGCCACGCCCGGCTTGCCGCTATCTATCGAGAGGGCTCCGGTGTTTTCAGCAAACAGGCAATTGTCGATTACGTTATGGCTCTCCACCAGCGATTCTATAAAACCCCTGATGCGAATGGCACCTCCCAGGGGTGATTTCCATTATTCCGGATAAATTCGCAATGGCTGATCCTGCTGTGTAAAATATTATCGAATGAAAGATCTATATAAATACCTCCTCCCCTGCTTTTACCATATTCTCTTTAAAATGGCAATTATTCAGGTTGAGAAAGGAAACCGTTTTTTGTAAGTCTAGAAACACCCTCCTCCTGGATTGAAAAGTGGCAACGTTGTTCAAAAACCTGGAATTTTCGATATTAATTATTGCTGTATCTTTAAATGAAGTGAAATTTGCTTGTACAAGTATTACCGCTCCGCCAACGTTTCCAGTATTGTTCTGGAACAGGCAAGAATCTATCGTCAACCAGCCCTTGTTACAATAAGAAATCAGGCTGATTGCTCCTCCTTGTGAAATAGTAGAGTTGTTTACAAAATTACCATTATTCAGTTTTAATGGCTGGCAGAAACTATCATAATGAATAGCACCACCGCCGATCCAGGAGGTATTGTTTTCAAAAGTACAATGGGAAAAGTGGAGCGTATCCGCCTCTGCGTTGGTGCCCTGCTTAAAAAAGGCGCCGCCTATATTGATGGTACGGTTATGAGCGAAGTGGCAGTTATAAAACTGCGGCAGCAACGGCTGTTCACCCAGTACTACTACTGCCGAACGCCCCTCCTTCCCTACCGGTATTGTGCGTAAAGGTGCAGTTGCGAATGTGGAGATAGGCTTCCTCTTCGGCGTTGGCGTTGGATAAAAATATTCCCCCTCCATAGCGGTCGCCAAAAAGCGTGCCATCCGCCTGGTACCCACGAAATGTGCATACCGTCGATAGAAGTATTGCGGTAGGGTGCCAATGGCGCGGATGACGTGATAGCTGTTGTCGAGGCTGTCTCCGGTACCAGGTACCGATATCTCCGCTGAGGAGGCAGATATTGGCTTGCCAATCGCGTTGTGCCAGGTTGTCTTCATGGTAAGCAAAGCCGCCGTAGAGGTGGACACCGCTCTTTAGGTACCGAAAGAAGCCGTTCTGTTTGCATCATCAGTAGGATAATAAACCCCATCGGCTATCCAGATGCTGTCGCCGTATTGGGCGGCAGCTAAGGCATCCTGCGGGGCGGGTGAAGGCAGTGGTACAGCTCTTCCCGTCCTGGGTGGGGTAGGGCATGCTCATCTACGTACAGCCGCCCGGAATAGCGGCAAACCGACTGGAACGAAGCATACCAGACGCCCTCGTTGGTAGACAGGCACCTCACCGCATACTGGACTTCGCAGCCTCCCTCTCCGACACAAAAGCGGATGGAAAGGGGTATATCAGATCGCCCACCCCTTCCAGCCAGTTGGTTTGATAGATATCGGTTGGTAAGTTGGGGTCGTAGTCTTCCCCACGAATAAAACGTCCAGTGATTTCCTCAGGGTAGGTAGTAGTAGAAAACCTCATCTGTTCTCCTCACCCGATATTTGACCGTATCCTCAAAGGTAAAAACCACCGGCGGGCGGATGATGTAAGCTGAATCCTGATATTCCATGCTAAAATCATAGAGCAGGTATTGCCGGTAAGCGCGCAGTCGACATCCCGCCGGTAGTAGACCCGGCAGTACCTCCACCCGGTAAAAGCCTGCCGCAGTGGTATCGCCGGGGCTGTGCGCTTCAAAAACCGGCGTCCACCACTGGTACCAGTGGCTCTCTTCCGGGCGGGTGAAAATGGTCAATTCTCCCTGAATGTCTGGAAAGGTGTTGTAACTGATCATCCAAACCGGCTCCTGGCTGGTAAGGAAAAGGATTGAGCGAAAAGGGAAAACCAGATGCAGCAAAAGAAAAGTGTAGAGATTATTTTTGCCATTCCTGTTTTGGGAAAAACCTTTTGAGAAGAACAGAACCGGGAAGCCAGGTTTATGCAGGACGCTGAGAACCTTAAAACGGGGGTAGTCTTGAGAACGTTTTTGTTTATGGTTGATGACTCAAGATAAAGGAATTTCATATAGGATACAACCGTATAGGATCATTGTTGAAGTTTACATATCCTGTGCTCGACGGCAAGGCGTGCACCACCTTCCCCAGCGACGTGGAAAAAATGCGAGTATGTTCCCCCACCTGGACGTCCGGGATAGTGTACTTTTCGTCCACGACGGCAAATACATCACCTCCGCCGGCGGCGCCAGATCCTTCGAAGCGGCGCTCTACCTGTGCGAAAGCGCCTGTACGGGCGGAGGTGGTGGCGCCTGGCGCAGGGGCTGGTGATCGACTGGGCTGTAGAAAGGGTCCCGCATCTGGTGGTGAGGAAATAAGAGCTTATCCGAAAACCACTACTGACAAATGTCATTGCATGTATGTCCGGATCAGGTTAGATTGGCAAAACCGTACCGGCTATCCTCTCCAAATCAGAAAAAAATTGCCTCTCCGGCGCCGCCCGGCACCACTTCGCTTTTTATCTCATAAAATACAGACCGCCATGCGTTACATCTCCGCTCTTCTCCTTCTGGTATGGGTTGCCGGGCGCACGCCCAGTTCTCCTTTCCCGCCGTGCCGGCAAAAAATAATACCTGCAAACCCTATTGGAAGCAGGTACCGGTGAGCTGGCAAATCCACTCTGCCTAGCCTGCCTGCCCGGGCGAAGGCCTTGCCTACCTCGCCCCAGATGCCCATTCCCCTGCGGTGGACGGAAGCTCTGGACCTGCGGGACTCTACCGTTTGCTACGATTACGACCCTTACACCGAAACCTGGCGCCCGCTTCCAAGTCCGTTCACGCCTACGACGAGGCACACCGGGAGGTGGAATTGACCTACTTCACCTGGAAGAACGGCTGGGAGCTGTCTTCCCGCATCACCAGGTTCCTACAACGTGCCAGTATGCTGTCGGAAAGCATTTACCAGCAATGGGACATGGGCTGGGTGAACATGTATTACGACCTGCTTTCCTATAACGGCGCCACCAGCCCACGGAATATCTGCACAAGGAATGGGACGCAGGTACCTGAATGGCTGGCGCAGCAGCCTGGTACCTACCTCTTCAGCTACGATGCCGAAGGGCGGCTCATCGGGGAAATTGTCCAAACGGATTGGAACTACCCCTCCGGCATCCTCTCTGACCAGGACAAAAGCACGAATACGATACGAGGGCGGCAGCGACCCGGCGGCCATCACCCGCTTCCGCAAATACACCCCCTCGGAGAGTGGGCGCCGTGGGAACGGTCCCTGTTCACCTACTTCGCCCCGGAACAGTCCAGGAAGAAATCGTCCAGCGATGGAGCGGTTCGGACTGGCGCAACCAATACCGCAACCTTTTCTTCTACGACGGGAACGGCTACCTGATCGAGAAGGCACACCAGGAATGGGGCGGCGGCAGCGGCTGGATGAACATCAACCGCTCCCTCTACGAAAATAAAGTACGGGGAAAAGCTAAAGGCTACCTTCCAGAAATGGGATCCCGAAACAATGGAATGGCAAAACGACTACCAGTACACCTATGCCTACGACGAGATGAACCGAGTACGCCGACACGTATATAGCCGGGAGTGGGGCGCCGTCGACTACGCGTGGCATCTTAAATACGCCCAAAGGACAACCTACGATGACAACGGCAACGCGACCGAAGTGCTGGACCAGTCCGGGACCCCTTATCCGGATACTTTCCGTACCCTGAAAACTTATGATTCAGAGAACCTTTTGCTCACCGAGTACCTGCAGAAGCGGGAAGCGGGCGCCTGGCTGAATGTTGCCCGCCACCAATATGAGTACGACGAGACGGGCAGCGTTGTCAATCACCGGCGCTGGTACTGGAAAACAAGCATTCAGGAGTGGGTTCTCTTCAGCGAAACGCTCACCCAATATCAAAATGGTATGCTTGCTTCGGAGACTTATGTGGAGTTCAAGGAAAACGGCGATACCTGCGATTACCGCCGGTCAGTGTACACCTACGACGGTACTGGGACCCTCCAGGAAATCCTGGTTCAATTTGGCAGCCTGGTAAGCGATGTGTGGTGGAATGACCAGCGCACTGTCTTTTCGTACAATCCTGCGGGGTTGCGGTCAGAGCAGCTGGAACAAAGCTGGGACTGGCAGGCGGACGGCTGGTAATATGTCTTCAGGGTAGCCTACGCCTACAACGGCGAGTACTTTAAGCGGGTGGAGCATACCGAACAATCCTGGCAAACCGAAACCCAGGGATGGGTAAACACCAGAATGGATACCTGGGTATATCAGGACGACGGGCTGGTGGTAAAGAACACTACGAATTTTCATGGGTAATTCACCTCCAACGATGGCAGGAGGCGCAACGCGAACAGTTCACCTACGACGAGTACTACCGCGAAACCATTTACCTCAGTCAGGTACTGGTCCGATTTTCACGGGCGGCTCGTGAATGATGCCCGGAATTATAGCTATTACGACGAGGGTACCGGCTTGCTGCTTTTAAAATGGTACGAACGGTATGACCGGTGGGCGGAAAAATGGGAACTTCAGTGGCGGATTACGTACGATTACAACGAACAGGGTATGCTGACGGACACAGAAACCTACCAGGCATTGCCCACCCAGGTACCGGGTGGGTGGACGCCTCCCACTGCCAAACCTACTGGCGGACAGTCGTGCCGACTGCCGAAACCCCGGCTACGGCTATCCGCTGCATCTGCGCCAACCCCTACACGCCAGGCAGCCCCATCGCTTTCGAAGGGCTGGACGCCGGCGCAGCTACTTCTGAGCTCCGCCTCACCGGAATGGGCGGGCAAACGCTCTACCGGCATACCTTCAGGGGAGGCGACGGGCTCAGCATCCAACGCAGCCTGCCCCCGGTATGTATCTGCTTAGCCTCCACCAGCAGGAACAGGAAAGTACCGCTTACCGGCAAAAACTGATTATTGTTCCCGTTGAGTAAACTATTCCGCCGTACCCACTTTAACACTTCCAGCCGCAACCCGGGCGCGCGGGGCGTGTCCTTTTCCCAACAGCTTTTGTGAGAACCCCCGGCATCAACTCCTCCGCCCTTTTGCGCGGAGGATTTTTTTTGCCCTTCTTGTGCATTTTCCATTCCGGCTTCATCTTATCGGAAAACACCGATGAAAAGTTTAAAAATTTCTGTCCCCGGCATATTCTCAGCGCTGCTTCCCCTGTTCTTATTCCTGCCTTCCGCCACCTGGGCGGGAGAAAACATACAGGATACCCCGTCCGCCATCACAGAAGTGACCATCTTCCGGCAGGGCGCAGAGGTGCGCCGGGAGGGCAAAGTCAGCATCGCCGCCACCGCAGCGTACTGAAATTCACGTACCTGTCGCCCAGCCTCAGCCCGGAGAGCCTGCGAGTTTACGGCGACGGGCGATTTCACCATCCTGTCGGTAACTCATCAGCTGAATTATCTTGCCGAGCCAAAGCCGACGAAGCAGATTGAAGCCCTGGAAGCCCGCAAAAAGCAGTTCGAGCAACAGCTCAAACAGGAGCATACCTGGGGCAGGTGTTCCAGGAGGAGGAAGCCCTGCTGCTGGTAAACCGGCAGATCGGCGGGCAGCAGAACGGCGTGCCCATCGACGGTATGCGAAGTACGGTACTACGACTACTTCCGCCAGCGGCTGCGCGAGATCAAGCTGGAGCAACTGGAGATCGCCCGGCGGCAGGAAATCCTGCGGGACAGCGCCAACCGGCTGGTACCTGCAACCGCGAGCAGCTCAACGCCGCCGGGCAGTCCCGCTCGGTGAGCGAAGTGGTGGTCGCGGTAGATGCCCCCCCGTGCCGTCCGTACCGGTTTCCGCATCAGCTATCTGGTGAGCCAGGTAGGATGGTCGCCCCTGTACGACCTGCGGGTGGAAAGCGTTGGCCAGCCGGTACAGCTGCGCAGTACAAGGCACAGTACACCTACCAGCAAAGTGGCGAAGACTGGGAGAATGTGCAGCTCACCCTCTCCACCGGCAAACCTATGAGTACCGCCCGGAAGCCGGTACTGAACACCTGGTGGCTGCGGGAACATGTTATCGTTGTCACCGGGGGCGCGCCCCGCGGTCGGATGCAAAAAAATGGATATGGTAAGAATCGGAGATTCTGCTGGATGACGCCCGGATCAACAGCGGTGCCATACCCGCCGAAGTACCGGAAGTTCAAGCTTACGACCAGTACCACTACTTTCGCGTTCCGGATCAATGCGCCCTATGACATCCCCTCCGACGGGCAGCAGTACGTCGTGGTATCGGCGAGAGAGAGACGCTGCCGGCATCCTATGAGTATTATGCCGCGCCGCGCTCTCAACCCGCACGCCTTCCTCACCGCCAACGTCACCGGCTGGGAACAGTACCGCCTGCTGAGCGCGGCCTTACCAACCTCTTCTTCGAAGGCACCTACCTGGGCAAGAGCCTGCTCAATGCCAACGTCGCCACCGATACGCTCTCCTTCTCCCTGGGCATCGACGAAGGCATCGTCATCACCCGCGAGAAGGAAAAACAGTTTACCGACAAGCAGTTCATCGGCAACAAAAGACCGAAACCATCGGCTGGGAGATCGAGCTGCGGAACAACAAGCGGCAGGCAGTAAGCAGCATCGTCGTCGAAGACCAGTACCCCGTCTCCACTACCGAAGAGATCGAAGTGGAACTCTACCGCATAAGGGCGCCCGAAGTGGATGAGGCCAACGGAAGCTGCGCTGGGAGGTGGAACTGAAGTCCGGCGCAACTGAGAAGTTGAGCTTCCGGTATTCGGTGAAGTATCCGAAGCGGATGAATTTGGTGTTGGAGTAGGTTGTTGAGGTTGAGGCTGAGGTTGAGGATCCATTTCAATGAATAATGGGCAACTATTTTAGGTGTTGTGGTATTGCGGTGTTATGGTGTTGTGGCGGGTAAAATGCGCAAAACCTATTGCAGCGGAATATAGCCCCTGCTTCGAAGGGGCTTCTTTGAAACAAAACCTCCATAAACACCGTACCACAATACCGCAACATTTACCCTGACGAATAGAAGGACCGAAATACCTGAAAATGATGAAACCAATAATCCTGTCCGTATTAATGCTATTTCTGCACTCCTGGCTGCTGCCGGGCAACAGGGAGTGCGATGGAAGTACGAATACCAGCAACCGGGCTGGTGCGCCTCCGAGTACCGCCGCCTTATGAAATCACCTTTTACGAGGATGGCACGTTTGAGTACCGGACCCGGGGGTGGGGCATCGGCAAGGGAACCTATGAAATGGCAGATTCTATAATTACCTGCACGTATAGCGGAGAAGCGCCGGAGCCGGCACCGGAAGAAGGATGGGTGGAAGTCCGGTATCCGGTCGAAGGCAACAAAGCACGGGAGGTTACTGTTCTCGATAGCGAAAACCAGGAACCACTGATCGGAGCTGAAGTAAGCCTTTTATCGGCGGATGGGGCACTCCTGGAAACCTTGGCTACTGATTTCGATGGTAGTAGTATACCCTTCCCAAAATACCCTTTTACAAGGTGAGCGTTGCCTATGTTGGTTATCATACGGAAGAAGCAGTTTTATTCCCGGGTTTTGCCGGCAAGTTGATCTTCTGCCTGGCGGAAGGGCAGGAGGAACTGGTTATTGCCAGAGGGGTGAGGCATGTGTTCCGGGTATGGAAAGCCATAGGGCAGGAGGTTATTTTGGAGGCAGTTGAATGGGGAGGGAGGTTTTCATTAGGTAAAGAATTTTTCCCTCGTTCGCGAGCGTCTACAAGACGCGATGCGGTATAACAAACCAGTCTCCGACTGGCGTAAACCAATATCTCTCTCGCAGCTAGCTCACGCAAGTCGGAGACTTGCTGACTATGCCGCGTCGAGGCTACAGCCTCTCGCGAACGTCCCGAATTATTGAATGGGTAAATGCGTCCGGTTATTTGCCTTCTCAACTCATTCAAAATGTCCATTTCCAGAACGCGATTACTTACCCGTTAGCGATAGTGTAAATGCATACCCGGATACCATTTTTATCAAACTGGAAATTAGAGGCAGGAGATACAGGTTATTCCGGAAATTTCCTGCTGAATGGAGGGAGTTCCATTTTTCCCATGGGGTGAACTGGACTTTGAGCCTCTTTTCCTCGGTATTGGGGCATTTCAGGGTTGGTCAGATAATAATGGTGTCCCCCTGGCAGCGGACACCATACCCGGGTATATTGACTGGATAAAAATACAATCAGCAAATGAGTGGGTACACACCTCTAATCAGTGGCAATAAGGTGGAGCGAACCACCGAACACCGAACAACCGCCTAATACAGCGCCATATCAAACTTCCACCTATAATTCTTCGTCAGCTCCTCCTGCGGGTACCCCAGAGGCGGAACAGGGCGATGCCCGCCCGGCGCGGCAGGTCTTTGGCGAAGGCCTTTGTCGGCGGTGGTCGCTTCGATGATGCTTTTGATGGCTGTTTCGTTATCTTTTTCCGGAGGGCTTCCTGGGCGGCGGCGACCAGCCTGCCGGCGGGAGTATCGTCGGTTTCTGCGGACATCAGTTCCGCCAGGGTGCGCAGGTCTTCGGCGCTTTCCAGCGCGTCGCCCAGCTGTATGGTTTCCACCAGGGCGGCGGCGCGCTCCGGGTTGCTGTAGACGAGCTTGCGGGCGAGGCCGCGCGTACCTCCGCCACGTCGGGGGTTCTGGGCGATGAAGGCTTCCAGTTCCGACATACCGCCTTCGCCGTTGAGGCGGCTCAGGATGAGGGGACAGGCTCTCCTTGCGGTAATCGGGCAGGTGCTGCTCCAGCCAGCGCTCGATGGCGGTGCGCGGTATGGCGCCGTAAGCAAATTCACCACCACTTCGCCCTTGTAAAACATCTTTACGTTGGGGATGCTGCGGATGTTGAATTGCTCAACCACCTCGTAGTCCTCTTCCGTGTTGAGCTTCACCAGTTCCCATTTGCTTACCTGCTCTTCTTCGGTAAGCTTCTCGATCACCTACCGAAAGCGCGGCAGGTAGTACCGCACCAGGCGCCAGAAGTCGACGACTACAGGTTTTTCAAAGCTTTTCTCGATTACAGCGGTCTTGAAGTTCATTTTATCAGGCTTTCGTTTTTTGTTCAGGAGTACTTTGCCGCCTTTGTTTTTTGCCACTAAGACACAAAAACACGAAGACAGCACAAAGAATTTGTTTTCAAAGCCCCCGTAGGGTATTGCCTTTTTAATACATCATCTGTTTGGGGAAAGTTCAGCGCACGGTTGCTTCGGATATGCTTTCCCCGGAAAAACCAAAACGACTCAGGAACTATGAAAAAGGCATTCTTTCTGTTGCTGTCGGGTTTGCTGGCCCAGGCTTTGCCAGCCCAGCACGAAACCCTTTTCGATGACTTTACGTCCTTCGGCGCCTTCGGCGGCCCGATGATCGAGATCAGCTCCATCAATGGCGAAGTCGGTGCCGACGTGGGCGGCGGCGGCGCCCTCGTGCTCGACGATTTCTTCATCGGCGGCTACGGGATGGGGACGGACCAGCCGGACGTCACTCTTTCCCAGGAGATCGACGGCGAAATCCGGGACATTACGTACAACATCCGCTTCAAGCACGGCGGCCTGTGGTTCGGCTATACCCCCAAGCAGTACAAGATGGGGCACCTCTATACCAGCCTCAAGGTTGGCTGGGGCAGGTACAGCTGCTGAACGAAGATTTCGACACCGGGCGGGACCGCATCTTCGTGCTCACCCCCGAAGTGGGCGCCGAGATCAACCTCACCGGCTGGTTCAAGCTGGGCTTCACCGCCGGCTACCGCTGGGTAAACGGCATCAGCCAGCTGAAAACCTTGGATGACAGCGACTTCAGCAGCCCCACCGGCGTCATCACCTTCCGCTTCGGCGGCTTCGGCGACGGATGGGAGTGGGACTAGTGCTTCCGGAACGAAGTTCCGGGGCAGTTGTTTGTTGTTTGTTATTGCCCACCCGGGGTCTCTAAGCCGTTGATTTCCAGCCAACCCACCCCGAGCTTGTCGAGGGGAGCCAACAACTGCATTTTGTTCCCGGCGGGAAAATAACTGACCCGTTATTTACTGCCGAAAGCACTAGTGCGCCGGGAACGGACTGCTTCCGTCAATCGCCGAATTTTAATAATGGGATTTATCAGGAGCATAATGCATCTTAAAACAACAGGTACGGAGAAGAATAACCCTCATTTGATGCGGATATTCTTTCCCCGTACCCTTATGCGTTGTCATTGTCTAACCGATTCCTCTTATCTGCCAATCACCACCTTCTGGTAATAACTGGCGGAGCTGCTATCCATACGCAGGAAATACAGGTACTGGCGTGAGGCTGCTGGTATTGATCTGCGATACCGGTCCCGGATTACTTCCCGTTTCAGGACCTTGCCGCCTGCATCAAAAGGGTCAGCTGGACCGCTTCGCGGAGTGCCTCGGCAAACTCAATATTCACATACGTATTGGTAAGGGTTGGGCGATATGCGGATACCGTTGGTTGCTGCCGGCAGCACCTCCACTCCGTTAATAGAAGGAGGTATAAGCACAGCGTTGATGATGTCGCACCACGCCGTTGTCGGTATGGATATTCGCTACCGTCACCAGGGCGTCGTTGATGAAGACGTCGTTGCCGGTAATGGTTACGGTGATGTCTTCTCCCCTGCAAGGTGGTAGTACCTGGTAATCGGACAGGTCGGTGGAAAGGACTTCAGCCCCAGCACGTGGTACAGCAATATCTGCGCCAGTGTGCCGGTGGGGTCGGTAAGCAGGGCGTCCAGCAATCCGGCGGGCAGGGCGTCGAACGCATCATCGGTAGGGGCAAAGACCGTGAAGGTACCGGCACCGCTCAGGTCGTCGTCCAATTCAGCGGCGATGACGGTAGTTTCTAGTGTCTCATGAATGGGGCTGTTCACGATGATGTCTACCACCGTTTCTTTGGCGCCAAACTCCACGTCATCCCAGTAGTAGGTTTGCTCGCCGGCAGCTGCACCCTCTGCTCCGAAGTTGAAAAAGATGGAGATCTTGTCGTACGTGTTGGCAAAGTTAATGGCAGCTGTCCCCATTACCTCATTGCTGAAGTCAAACTCCAGGGTTTCCCAGTATAGCCACCGTAGTCGTCGCTTCGGTTTCTACGCTGATGCCAGGATTAGTAGCATCTTCTACCTTTAAGCGAACCGGGATGCCGGCATCGGGCGCCCACACTCTAACGGTCATTTTGGTGTCGCCGTCCGCAAAGGGAATGGGATTCGCCAGGTAATCGGCGCCCATCGTGGTGTGCCGGCAAAAATTACAGCACCTGTGGTTCTGATGGTATGCCCGACCATATTGTCCGGGTCGGTGGGGTCAACTACGATGGAAGACGCATTGCCGCCGAAATCGGCCAGGTCGTAGTCCACATTAGGGTCGTCGAAAGTGATGGGCAGGTCGACCTGGGCGGGAGGCAGCAGGACGGCGTTGATGACGTGCACCACGCCGTTGTCGGCCTGCAGGTCCGCCACTGTCACCAGGGCGTCGTTGATGAAGACGTTGCCGCCGTCGATCGTCACGGTGATGTCGGCACCCTGCAGCGTTTCGGCCATCTGGCCGTCGGACAGGCTGGTGGACAGCACCTCGGCGCCCAGCACGTGATAGAGTAGTACTTGCGCCAGCGCACCGGTGGGGTCCGCCAACAGGAAGTCTAGTGTGCCGGGAGGCAGGGCGTCAAAAGCAGCGTCGGTGGGCGCAAAGACGGTGAAGGGGCCGGCGCCGCTCAGGTCGTCGGCCAATTCTGCAGCAATAACTGCGGTTTCCAGCGTCGTATGGTCCGGGCTGTTGACGATGATGTCCACAACAGTGAACTCGGGAGCAGGTGCCATGTCCACGTCATCCCAGTAGTAGGTCTGCTCGCCGACAGCTGCCCCTTCTGCTCCGAAGTTGAAGAAGATGGAAATTTTGTCGTACGTATTGGCAAAGTTGATCGGCGCGGTGCCGGGCACTTCGTTGTTGAAGTTGAACGTCAGCGTTTCCCAGTCCATCGCCACGGTCGTGTTGACTTCCGTTTCGACGCTGATGGCGGGGTTGGTGGCGTCCTCCACTTTCAGGCGGACGGGTACGCCTGCTTCCGGCGACCACACCCGGACGGTCATCTGCGTCTGGCTGGGGGATAACGGGATGGCGTTGGCCAGCCCGTCGGTGCCCATCGTGGTGCCGGCAAACACTACAGCACCCGCCGTCCTGATAGCCTGCCCGGCCATATTGTCCGGGTCCGTGGGGTCCACCACAATGGAAGACGCATTGCCGCCGAAATCGGCCAGGTCGTAGTCCACATTGGGGTCGTCGAAAGTGATGGGCAGGTCGACCTGGGCGGGAGGCAGCAGGACGGCGTTGATGACGTGCACCACGCCGTTGTCGGCCTGCAGGTCCGCCACTGTCACCAGGGCGTTGTTGATGAAGACGTTGCCGCCGTCGATCGTCACGGTGATGTCGGCACCCTGCAGCGTTTCGGCCATCTGGCCGTCGGACAGGCTGGTGGACAGCACCTCGGCGCCCAGCACGTGATACAGGAGTACTTGTGCCAGCGCGCCGGTCGGGTCACCAGCATACCATCCAGTGCGCCGCGGGCAGGGCGTCGAAGGCAGCGTCGGTAGGTGCGAAGACGGTGAAGGTACCGATGCCGCTCAGGTCGTCAGTAAAGGTACCGCAGCGATGACTGCCGTTTCCAGCGTCGTATGGTCCGGGCTGTTGACGATGATGTCCACAACAGTGAAATCAGGCAGAGGAACGAGTTCTACATCATCCCAATAGTAAGTTTGCTCGCCGACAGCTGCCCCTTCTGCTCCGAAGTTGAAGAAGATGGAGATTTTGTCGTATGTATCATCCAGGTTGATCGGCGCGGTGCCGGGCACTTCATTGCTGAAATTAAACCTCAGGGTGTCCCATACCATGGCAACGGTAGTCGTTGCTTCGGTTTCTACGCTAATGGCGGGATCCGCAGCATTCTCTACTTTCAGGCGGACGGGTACGCCCGCTTCCGGCGACCACACCCGGACCGACATTTGCGTTTGGCTGGTAGTGAACGGTATGGCGTTAGCCAGCCCGTCGGCGCCCATGGTGGTGCCGGCAAACAAACACTACAGCATCCGCCGTCCTGATGGTATGCCCGACCATATTGTCCGGGTCCGTGGGGTCAACTACGATGGAAGACGCATTGCCGCCGAAATCACTAGGTACCGTAGTCCACATTGGGGTCGTCGAAAGTGATGGGCAGGTCGACCTGGGCGGGAGGCAGCAAGACGGCGTTGATGACGTGCACCACGCCGTTGTCGGTACCGCAGGTCCGCCACCGTCACCATAGCGTCGTTGATGAAGACGTTGCCGCCGTCGATCGTCACGGTGATGTCGGCACCCTGTAGCGTTTCGGTACCATCTGGTAATCGGACAGGCTGGTGGACAGCACCTCGGCGCCCAGCACGTGATACAGGAGCGCCTGCGCCAGTGCGCCGGTCGGGTCATCCAGCAGGGCATCCAGAGCGCCGGCGGGCAGGGCGTCGAAGGCAGCGTCGGTGGGCGCGAAGACCGTGAAGGGTCCGATGCCGCTTAGGTCGTCGGTAGTAAGGTAAGCGGCGATGACTGCCGTTTCCAGCGTCGTATGGTCCGGGCTGTTGACGATGATGTCGACAACGGTGGAGTCAGGAGCAGGAACGAGTTCAACGTCGTCCCAGAAGTAAGTCTTTTCGCCGGCGTCAGCACCGGTAGTGCCGAAGTTGAAGAAGATAGAGGCTTTGTCATAGCTGTTCGCCAGGTTGAGAGCGGCAGTGCCGGGCACTTCATTGGTGAAGTCGAACTCCAGCGTTTCCCACTCCATCGCGACGGTAGTAGTAGCTTCTGTTTCCACGCTGATACCGGGGTCAGTAAGAGTCCTCTACTTTCAGCCGCACCGGAATGCCAGCGTCTGGCGACCAGACTCGGACAGTCATCCTGGTTTGGATGGCAGTGAAGGGAATGGCGGAATCAAAACCATCGTCGTTACCCATGGTGGTGCCACCACAGCTCCGCAGTATTGGTTTTGTGGACTGGGCAACGTTGTTGGTCACGTCCGTAGGATCGGTTACGACCAGGGAGGTGTTTCCGCCAAAATCCGTCAGGACGTAAGTAATGGTACTCGATTCGAAATCGAGGGGAGGTTAAATTGCGCGAATCCTGTTATGCCAAGCAGCAGGAACGGCAAAATGTAGAGAAATCTCATATTTAAAACAATTTATGGGATGAAGGAAAAATTTAGGCAATACACGTCAGGTGCATGCAGCAGGCCGCATGCACATTTACTAACCGAAATGCAGTAGTTTTGGTAAATGACTAAAGCCAGAGTCCGAACACCATTTTCCCAAATTAGTTTTTTGAGGGGCTTAACTTTTCCAGAATTGTAGCTTTGGCGTCAAATAAGTTGCGAAGACGAGTAGAGGGTTTTCAGTTTTTAGGCGTTCAGAGCATGTTTGGGCTACCTGTCTAACATTGGCCACTCCATGCCTTCCGCACACGCTCGGCCTCGACTCCGCTCGGCTTTCCCCTTTCTGCTGGCCAGCGTTCGGCCGAGCTCACGCCGAGGCCATTAGACAGGTAGCCCATATTTGGAGGTAGTCCCCGACACTTTGTGTACGAGGCGGGCTATTTTGGCTGCAAAACCCAGCTTTCAGGCTCTCGCTTTGCCATTTTTCCGCCCCGTAGCAGCGCTATGGGGCGGAAAAATGCCCTCCAGTGCAAAGTGGATTGCGATGCTCATATCCATCCCAGGAAGATCAAACTGTAGTACACTCCAATGATGACGAATACGCTGCCTGCCAGATAACGCATTCCCGTTTCCAGCCTGCTGACCACATCGAAGGCCTTCCCAACGGAAGCAGCGCTATATGCCAGCAGGAAGGCGAAGATCATGACGGGCAGGCCGGTACCCAATGCAAACACGGCGGGCAGGTAGAGCCCTGATGCGCTGCCGATGGCCATGGGGATGAGCATCCCGAAATATAAAGCTCCGCTGTACGGGCAAAAGGCAAGGGCAAAGAGAATGCCCAGGACGAGCGCTCCCCAGTGCCCCTTATCCTTGAAGTGCCCGGTGAAGCGCTCCAGGATATTGCTTTTTCCCAGGAAGTCCAGCCTGATCACACCCAACATCACCAGGCCCACTGCAATAAGGACAGGGGCCAGGGCCAGTTCTCCCCTGGATTGGAGAAAGCGGGCCAAATGGAACTTGCTGGCGCCCCAGTACAGGGCCATGCCGATGGCCGTATAGCTGATCCCGCGCCCCAGGGTGTAAAGAAAGCCGCTCCACAGAACCGCATGTTTGTTCAGATTATCCGTTTTGAAAAAATCCTCTTGCAGAGGACGGCGCCGGCTGAAAGCACTAGTCATAGGTTTTACGGGAAAAATGCCCCGTATAACAGGCCCGAAACGGTGGCCATGATAATCACCAAAAGCACATATACCAGCGTTTTCTGCGTGCCCATCACATCCCGGATGACCAGCATATTGGGCAGCGACAGGGACGGCCCGGCCAGCAGCAATGCCAGGGCAGGGCCTTTGCCCATCCCTGCCGCGAGCAGGCCCTGCAGGATGGGCACTTCTGTCAGCGTAGCGAAATACATGAAGGCGCCGACTATGGATGCGAATAAGTTGGACAGCATGGAATTGCCGCCTACCAGCCATATAACCCACTCGCTGGGGACCACCCCGGCCATTTGCGTATCGCCGTGGGTGGATCCCAGCAAGAAACCTGCAGCCAGGACCCCCAACGCCAACAAGGGCAAGATCTGTTTGGCGAATCCCCAGGTGGCGATTGTCCACTCCCGGTTGTCGGGATCCTTTTCGTCGAGCAGAGTAACAGCGCTCAGCCCGATGATGCCTACCACAACAGGGACCAGAGGCGTAGGCGACAGCCAGGCCGATGCTGCCGTTGCAAACGCCGCGGGCAGCACGTGCTGCCACTTTAGCTTAAGGATGTAGAGCAGGGAGAAAACCAGGAAAATGGAGAATATTGCTGTAAGGGTCCATTTGTCGGCCCACAGCCAGTACCATACGCCCCCGGTAACCCCCTCGCCGGGCCTGCCCCAGTTGGCGAACACGAGGATCAGGACGAGGGTGAAAAAGTGGAATGCCGTCTGCCACAGCGGCCGCTTTTCGGGGACGTCCGGAAAGTCCAGTTGCGCTTCCGCTTTGGCCTTTTCTTCCCGGCGGTAAAGGAAGGACATGGCCAGGCCGATCACCACTGCGAAAACCACAGCGCCGACAGTACGGGCCACCCCCATCTCCAACCCCAGGATGCGGGCCGTAAGGATGATGGCCAGAATATTGATGGCCGGCCCCGAATAAAGGAAAGCCACCGCCGGCCCCAGGCCCGCGCCCCGCTTATGAATGCTGGAGAATAAGGGAAGTATGGTGCAGCTGCAAACCGCCAGGATAGTCCCGGAGACGGCAGCAACCGAATAAGCCAGCCACTTTTTAGCGTTTGCGCCGAAATATTTGATGACCGCCCCCTGGCTGATAAAAACAGCAATGACGCCGGCAATGAAAAAGGCAGGCAGCAGGCACAGGATAACGTGCTCGCGCGCGTACCATTTCGTCAGGTCGAACATCGCAAGGATGGCTTCCCGGAACCGCTCCGAGCCGATCGGCAGGAAGAAGGCGAACAGGAAAACCATCACCACCCAGAGCAGGATACGAGCTTCCCTTTTCCATTCCATAGATCATGGTTTTTCGGTGAGCAGGGGCGTTAGTTAAGGATGCCCCTGACTTCGCCGGCTGTCGGCACCCGTCCTTTGATCTTCACTTCCCCGTCGATCACTACCGCAGGAGTGGACAGCACATTGTACGCCATAATCTGCATGATGTCTTCCACCTTCTCTATTGTCGCCTCTACCCCCAATTCATCCACGGCCTGGCGCACAACTGCTTCCGTTTGTTTGCATTTGGGACAACCGGTGCCCAGTATTTTGATGTGTTTCATAATCCAATAGTTTATCGGCGAATTACGATGAATTTGGGTAAAAAACACTGATATTTATCACCTGGCCAGGATGATAATGATTGCTTCTCCATGGAGCGTGTTTTTGCGGCTCTGCCGACACGGATAAACCCCAAAGGCCTCATTTTCATGGCGAATGGGGTTATTGTAAACCGGATGCCTGCCTTGTCCTGTTCCCGTTATTCATCTGAACTACATAATGTTTGGCCCTCCTGAGAACCCGATAGTTGGAACAACTCGCTAAACAACCGCCGGGCTACCGGCCAATTCTCCTGGTTGAGGCAGTATTTCACCTTCGGCGGCATGATCTCTCCTTGTATAAGCCCAGCATCTTTCAACATCTTCAGATGTTGCGATATGGTAGACTGTGCCAGGGGGATACTATCTGTCAGGTCGCCAGTGTAGCAACAGGCCTGGGTATTCAAAATCTTCAAAATTTGAATCCGAACCGGATGTCCCATTGCTTTGGCAAATGCAGCCAGCTTTTTTTCATCGGCATTGTAGGCTATTTTAGCCAAGGTTCTACTCATTTTGGTTAGTTTATCGTGAATATACGATGATTGATTGTGAAATACAAGGCTTTGCAATTCCCTTCCTTCGACAGGTAGGTCAATGGACCTACTTGATCTGGTATGCGAGCCCCAACTGCAGGCTAAAGATTTGAGGACGCATTTGAACCCCGTTTTCCAAGCTCCAGTTGGACCAGGCTTTTTGATACCCTATGGCAGCGTTTAGATTCCAGGCGTGATTGAGGGGCAGGCCCAGCCCGGTTTCCACAAATCCATTAATTGCCCAACTATTCTGATAGAATTTATTTGAGGTCCCGTCGTAATTATATACGTTGTCTGGTTGTAATATTCGTCCAGTACTATGCCCCCGGATATTGACGGATGCTCCGGTTTGGATGAACCAGTTGAGTGCCCCGAACTGGTGTTGCATGCCCATACCCAGAGGGAGTTGTATCAGGGTATGCCGGTTATGATGCCTGACTCTTCTCTCGGCTTCGACATCAACCTCGACATCACCCCGGACTTCTTCCGTTTCTCCAGTGAGCGCATTGGTTTTCGTTTCGATCACTACGTCTTCAAGGGTCACGCGGTAATCATCGATGTTATCTGACCAATCCAGCCTGCTCTCCAATTCGACATGTAGTTGAACAAATTTTCCCTTTCGATAATACTGATAGCATTGGTTAATGGCCAATCGACGTAACCAGGATTTGAATTCGCCTTTTTTAGCGTCAAAGGTGTGGATGCTCGGGAACACCCTCGCAAATATTTCCTGGATGACATCGGGCACGTCGCTGTTATTGGAGAGAAAAAGGGAAGTTCACCTGTACGCATCCCAGTTTTACGGTCTCGCTATTTCCGGAAGTTACTGCTTGAATAGGACTGTTCTGGTAGGATGGCGGTGTCTTCCACAAAGCAGCCGTCGGGATAGCGCTCGTCGGAAAACTTTGCGTATCTCTGTATTGGACTCAGTGCGCTCTGTGTCCAAAACCATTTTGTCCAGTAGTGTGTCGTAGATACGTTGTGTGAAGGGTAGCAACCCTAAAATCAGTTTCTGGACAAATCTAACCAGTCTGGCGCCTTCTCCACTCCATTTTCGCGAACCCGTTTGATTACGCTTTCAAAAACTTCCGGAGCGTATTCCATCCAGTCTATTTGTTTTTTGATCTTCAACTGTTCATCAAAATACAGCCAGATGGTAAACTCCATGCCCCATTCCTCGTCAACCAATTCGCCATAGTAATAAAACGGGTTGACCCGCCCCCGCCCGACAGCTACGCTATCGTTGGCCACCAGGGAAATGAGGGTGAGGTGTTCCTGGCCGGGGGTCAGTTTTTTAAAAGGCTCCCCTTCTTCGTCCCATTTGTAAAAGCGCTTGAATTGCCAGAGGCTGTCGAGTTTAATTTGCAGCAGGATGTCTTCGAAGGCCATGTCTTCTCGATAAAAGGAACAAAGTTTTTCCCAGTCTTTCCTTTCAGCAAACGTAGCGAAAAAGGCGCGGGCTGTTTTTTCTACTTGTTGTTGGCGAGACTTCCCTTTTTTTCCTTGTTCCGTTGTACAACCGGTCAAAAACAAAAAGGAAAATGCAATGGCCACTATTGCAATCGGGAATTTTCTTTTCATAACAGCAAGGTTAGTGGTGTTGTTAAGCGAAATATACAGCACATAAAGTTAACCCGGCCTAATTCAAGGGGTTGTATTTGCCTGCCGAAAAACCAAGCACGGCCAGCCCATCTTCCTCCAGGATTTCCCTTATTAATCGCGCGTCGCTAAGCAGCCTCCTTCAATAACTTCGCGTATTGCAAAATATCAGACTTGAGCAATTCGAAATCAAAATCCTCCACCTGTGGCTTTAATTTTTCAATGGCCTTATCCAATTCGGAAGAAAATTGGTTGATATCCGAGCTGGAAATTACGGAAATATATAATCCTTGTTTGTGTTCATCGAAATAAGGAGGGTCAGGCAAGAAAATTTTGGGGTTTTTAAAAAAGGAGGCTTTAATAAATAGCTTCTTAACCCCACTGCCATACTTCGATAGGTCAATGGCATCAGAGAATTCTGTCCTATCCCCCGTCACAATCCCAATGTTGGAATTGACCCTGAACCTGATTTTTTCCGCAAATGTAGGGTTGGTTTCTACAGCCTCGAGCATAGCTTTTTTCAAGGCTTCGAAATCGAAATCTTCAATTTGTCCAGAAACCTTGTCGAATAACTCAAACATGGTTTCGCATACCAATCTTTGGGCTTCTCTGTCAACATATTTTGAAGCTTTTGAATAGTCTAAAGGCAAGCTGCCTTCGATTTTTCTGCTGACGGGGTCATATTCCCAGAAAGGTTCGTTGATCCGGCTGGGTTCTTCATAAGTCAAAGCATAAAAGGAGATCTTCCGGACCCCTCCTCCAAAATCTGACAGCTTGATATTGTTGTTCATCGTATCCTGAGTAACATATAGATCAGAGGTATCCGATATGCCGCCCATGGTGGTTATGAAAAATCCTTTCTGTTCCATTTTATTGTAATTCTTCGAGGATTTTCCTCCAATCTTCCAGCGGCATTCCCACGGAATTTCCCGGAGGAAGAAACAAATGACATCCCTCTTTTATTGCTTCATCCCTGGTGAAATAGGTTTTTCCAGGACTTCGCTGCCGCCTGTGATTTTGTGCTTCATATTTTTGGGATCGCCCAGGCACGGGCTTTTGTTTAAGCTGGATTTGATAAAATTAATCCAAAAAAACAAAACAATCTCGATTTTGCCGAAAAATTAAGTTAAAATTTGACATTTAAATTAATGTATTTAAGTTTAAAACCAGTATTTTCAAGGGAAAGGCGGTGTCGGCCCTCCGGCATGCGCCGGAGCAGGCTCTTCGGCCTCCTACGCGCCATAGCCGCTGCGGCGCCGGAGCGGCGGATGGATAATCCGGGTTATTCTTTAAGCAGAGGGTGAACCTGCGGGACGAGACGGTTTGGCTGTCCCAGAAGCAGATGGGGATGCTTTTCGGCGGGGATTACAAGGCCTGCTCCAAAAAGACCGGATCGGTCAGCACGATGCAGCCGATGACGGGGTTGGGCTGCCCGGAGCGGCGGTAGCCCATGATCTTGTCGCGGAAAGCGGCGTAGGTGCCCAGCCCGTTGGTACGCCCGAAGAACTCCCAGGCGACGGACAGAGGCAGGCAGGTGTGAGAGGCAAAAAAGCCGACGCCTCCAATGGCATTCAGCGGTGCCTTCAGCTTGAATAGGAAAGGGCCGCCCACCGGCAACACCTTGAAGGCATTGCCGCCGCCGGGCTGCCAGAAGTTAACCTCTTCGGGCTGCTCTGCCCGCAGGAAGCGGAACCAGTGGGTGTCGGTGACGCCGAGGTAGAGTTTCATGAGGGTTTGGATGTTGTTTTTCCTGCCAGGGGGAAAGGGCGTTAACTTATTTTTCTTTCTTGTTAGGCAACTATTTACCACCCGGCCGAAAATGCCTGATTTTGCCCCGACTTCCGAAATGAATTCGGAACAGGCTCTGAAGGGTGATCAGGCATTTTCGGCCTTTGCTCCCTTCAGGGTTGGGGCAAACAAAGGGCGAAAATGCCGGCTGCTAAATAGTTACCAAAAATTGCACTGAATAAAGTTTAGGAAAAGGCTACCCGTCTAAGGTTGGACAGCAGAAAGGGAAAGCCGAGCGGAGTCGATACCAAGCGTGTGCCGAAGGCATGGAGTGTCCAACCTTAGACGGGTAGCCTAGGAAAAAAATAAAGCCATGATAGACAGTTGGTTATAAAGTTAACTTGTTAAAACGTTTCATTTATAAACAGCTGTATAACAAGGCTTTGAAAAACAGTAGTCCCACTTGCCGGGTGCGATTCTGGTTTGTACCCTCTTGTGGTTTCCGGCATGAAAACTTCCAAAATGTACGCTTTTAATGGCTTCAGGGTTCCCTTGGTCCATGGTTTGCGGGGCACGGGCGGCCTAACAATGGACCAATGCAGCCATGGAACCATCAATTTCAGGGCATTTCCCCAGGCGATACGCCAAAGGGGTACAAATGGGAATCGCACCCCCACTTGCCTGCCCGCCGAAGTTCAAAACGAAGAAGGAGGCTTCCCGCTCAAGCTCCGTAAGGGCTTCGCCCAACTGCGCTAAGAGCGGGATAAACTTCTCGCCCGGCGTGAAACCAAAAAGCCCCGGCTTTCGCCGAGGCTTTTGTGGTCCCACTTGGGCCAGTGCCTGAAAATGGAAAATACTGGGGGTCAAGGGCTTATTGGAGGCTCGGGGTATCCGTCTAACGTTGGACAAAAGTTGCCGGGGTTGTGTACGTTGTACGGGACCAACGGCAGTCCTGGGCGGTGTACGATGTACGGGATACACCTGGCTGTCCAACGCTAGACGGGTAGCCGAGGCTCGGTTTTTTTTGCACGGAATGTGCACGGAGAAAAAATTCGCTGGCTGCTGTAATCGTTGGAGGAGATATTCCCAACGCTAAAATGTTTTAAGTGTTTACCAACGACTGCCAATGTGAAGATATTATACTAGCAGCCTGTCGGAGAACAGGCTGCTAGGAACTGGCCGAAAAAGAGGGCATCCAGGAGCGAAGCAGGAATAAAGGGCATAAATTGGAGCCTCAAATAGATGATGCCATGCGAAAGTTCATTACCCCTGACCGGAAAAAGGAGCAATTGATGCCGATCTCGATAGACGAATGGCTACCGGAAAAGCATTTGGCGCGGTTTGTGCATGAGATATTGGAGCAGATGGACTTATCAGCCTTCTATAAGGAGTACAAACCTTCCGGTACGCGGCCTATGACCCGCGGATGCTATTATACCTGCTGTTCTATGGGTATGCCACCGGGGTATTCAGTTCCCGGAAAATAGAGGAGGCTACGCACGACTCGGTAGCGTTCCGGTTCATATCGGGCAACCTACACCCGGACCACGACACGCTGGCAGATTTCCGCAAGCGTTTCCTGGGACAAATAGGGAGCTGTTTTGTTCAAATCTTGTTGATAGCCCAGTCCCTGGGTTTTGTGAAAGTAGGGCAGATAAACATAGACGGGACGAAGGTCCAAGCCAACGCATCCAAACACAGCGCGATGAGCTATGAAAGCATGGAGCGCTTGGAACAGCAATTTAAAGAAGAAATAGAGCGCTTGATGGAGAGAGCCAAACAGGTTGACATGCAGGAGTACCAGGAACTGGACATGCCGGTACCGAGATACTGCGGCGGGAGGATCGCCTGGAAAAGATCCGGGCAGCCAAAGCAGTAATCGAACAGCGGGCTAAGGAGCGCTTCGAGCGGGAACAAGCAGAATACGAAGCGAAAATGAAAGCCCGCGAGGAGAAAGAGAGGCAAAGCGGCAGGAAAATTGGCGGGAAAAAGCCTAAAGCCCCTGAAGAAGGGCCTAAGGGCAAGGACCAATACAACTTTACCGATCCCGAGTCCAGGATCATGAAAACTTCGGGCGGCTTCGATCAATGTTATAATGCCCAGGCGGCGGTGTGCGGACAAATGCTTATCGTCGGCGCTTTTGCCAATGCCCATTGCACCGACACCCAAGAACTGCTTCCTGTCCTGGATGCGATCCCCACGGCATTAGGGAAAGTGGATACCGCCGCGGCCGATAGCGGCTATTTTAGCCAAAGCAACGTACAAGGCTGCGCACAGCGAGAAGTCGGCGCCTACATAGCAGTAGGCAAGCAAGCTCACAACCAATGGCTGGACGAACAATTGGCTCAACAAGAGCTGGAGCCGCCCGGCGAGCATGCTACCCCTTCGATGCAAATGAGCCATAAGCTCAAAACAGAAATAGGGCGAGCCATTTATCGGTTGCGGAAAATGACAGTAGAGCCCGTATTCGGCATTATCAAGGAAATTATGGGCTTCCGCCGGTTTTCTTTTAGGGGCGAGGTTGCTATTAATGGCGAATGGCTCCTCGTTTGCAGCGCATTCAACCTTAAAAGGCTTTTTGTCCTGGTAAATGCATAAAAATAACCCGAAATGCGGGTTCATAGCTAAAAAAGGTATGCCCCAGGAGGCTGGCAAGCCTGCTGGGCTTCGACAACAGCCCAAATTGAAACCAACTGGCCCGGCGCGATGAGCCCGCCGGGCCGGGGCTCCGAGCTGCCTGAGGCTTGCATACAGGGGCGTCAGGGCGTTCTCCGACAGGCTGCTAGGCTAATTGCCGCTTATTTTTTCAGGGTAGTACTTCTTTGCGTTAGATGAGTTTAAGAATATAGTGATAATCATCAACGCCCCACCGCTCCAGAGAGCCAGTTTAATAATCATTACCCCATGATTTCCGGAAAGTTAATCTTAGGTGTAATTATCATACACCCCTTCCTCCTCTCTAATTCCCAACTTTATCTCATCAATGATCAGCACCCTTCAAAGGGGGCTAGTGTTTTCTAATTAAAAAAATTTCAGTATGAACGCTCTATTTTCAATTTCAAAGGAGAGGATTTTCTTTTGGTTTGCCATTCTGTTGATAGCGCTCCCCGCTTGTACAGTAGAAGGCAATTCGGCATCTAGTGGAGGCAATTCTCTAAAGCACCTGCCAAAGATGCTAGACCCACATAGTGTAGCCAATGTGGATGAGGTACGGATCACACATAGTGATTTTAATCTTCGCCTTAACTTAAATCGCCTCTTGCTGGAAGGGCAAGTAATTCATACCCTTCAATTTCTTACCGACAAGCCCAAACACCTTATTCTCGATATGGCAGGACAGGAGATCGAGCAGGTCTCTATCATAAAAGAAAATGGTGAAGTACTCCCCGCTGACTATGCAGTAAATCAATTTTCAGATGAGCAACAAGGAGAGGCTTCGGGTTCCATTTCAAGCCAAAAGCGAGGGCTGGTCATTTCCCTGGAAAAAGGGGCCCGAAAAGTGTCTATCAAATTCCATCTGGAGTTTACCCACGGGCAAGAAGCCTCAATAGTCTTTTTGGCGCCCCACCAAACGAGAGGAGGCCGTCACCCTATGTTTCTCACATTCAATGAACCCATAGGGGCACGTTCTATATTCCCCTGCCAGGATACGCCAATGAACCAATTTACCTATTCTGCAGAAATCCAGGTGCCGGCTGGCCTGATAGCGTTGATGTCCAGTGAGGATAATCCCAGAAAAAAGTCGAATAATGGCAGCTATTCCTTTAACATGGAAAAGCCTATCCCTACTTATCTTTGGTCTCTGATGATCGGAGATTTTAAGTACATACCGACTGGTCAACGCACAGGTATTTACGCTGAAGAGGAAAACCTGGAGGCTGCCAGCAAGGAATTTTCGGAATTCGAAAAAATGATTCAAGCTGGGGAAAAGGTATTTGGACCTTATCAGTGGACCCGCCAGGACCTTATTATACTGCCAGCAGTAAGCTTTTCTTTCTCTGCTATGGAGAACCCTTGTTTGTTCGTAGCTTCGGACTACATGATTACGGGCGACCGAAGCTTAAACTTCATCAATGCTCATGAATTAGCCCATGGTTTTTTCACCAACATTATTCCTAACCGGACCTGGATTGACCTACCAGTGGCCAATGAAGGATTTACAGAATACCTTAGGTATCTCATCCTTATGGAAGCTTATGGCGAGGCATCAGCCCAACAGCAGGCATACATTGACTACATGGAAGCTATTGAGCTGGTTAAAGAGGCTTTTCCTGAGACACCTATTTACCAGCGGGCAGTTGCTCATCCAGGCGAAACCTTAAATCCTATTGCCTATCACAAAGGTTTTCTGTTCTGGCTAAAAGTCGAAAAAGATATAGGCAGAGATAGAATAGTGGAGGTTGTTCGACAGCATACTGAGAACGGCCACCGAACATCTAGTATTTCCACAGAAGGTTTACTCAGTGCTGTCTATGGGCGAGACGTTACGGTTGATGAATTTGAGCCCTGGCTCCTGGCTCGTGGGTACATCCCGGAAGACCTGGCAATGATTTGCCCCGGCAACCTGAATGAAGTAACCATTTGGCTGGAGGAGGCTCTTAAAGAGATGAAGGTGGACTTCTCTCCAGGTTCATGGAATTTTTACGAATGGAAATACCTCTTTTACACCCTTTTGCGGGATGGCGAGGTAACCAACGAGCAAAAATTGGCATTACTACGGTCATTACGCCCTTATCTGAATAATAGTAACGCAATATTGCATAGCCTTTTCTTACAGAACCTGGTCAGAGCAGGCGCAGTGGAAGAGGTGTCGGATGAGCTGAAAGCTTTTTTACCGAAGTACTCGACATTGCGTCTGGTGAGGCCTCTCTACGCTGAGCTTTCTCAAACGGACATTGGAATGGCAATTGCCCAGCAAGCCTTCGCCATTGGGCGTCGCACATATTCCTCAGCCACCAAAAGTGAGATCAAAAAAGTATTGAAAATCAATTGATTAGCCCAGCCAGGGTATATCCCATTCATTCTATCGGGCCAGCTGTTTTTTCCTTAAACAGCTGGCCCGTTTTTTATGCATATGAAAGCCAGTTAATAATTCTTAATTCTGGCCTAAAGATATCTTCTTTACTTTATTAAGCATTTTTCGTTTAAACACTACTGCCTTGAAAATAAAATATGTAATAAGCGGCACTATCCTAATTGCCTTGGTACTATCAGCAATAGTACTCGCAAACTTCATAAAAAAAGGAGAAGTAATTCGACGATTGGCTGATGCTGATTATAGATACAAGTATTTCACAGAGAAAAATACGAAACTACATGACCAAATGGTCTATGAGATGAAGGAAATTATCAAACTTCAGGATAGCGTAAGCCTACAACAAAAAGCCTTTAGCTATCCGATGGGTGATAATTCTTTCAGGTTGTTCGTAGATCGCTACCCTGTTGACACCTTAGGTAACGTTATCGATTCCTTGAGTATTATCTGGATATCTAGCACTGAAGATTATATTGGTGACACTAACCTTGAAGCGGGAGGGCAGGACTTCGTAGATGCATTCAGGGTCTTAAGGAGGAGTATACCTGCAGATTCCATTGTTCACGGCAGGTATTCTGTCGGGAAAAATGAGGAACGAGATCGGTTTGGTATTTTCTATAAAGACTCCAAACGAAGACTCCTTTTTGGCTTAGTGGTGCACGATGCATTTTTACGAGAAGCTTTCCAACAGGAGAGTAAAGCATTAATTAGTGGGGCTATTGCGCTTCCAGTTGTATTTGGCATTATGTTCCTAACCATTGGTTTGCTGTTTTTGAACTTAACCCGCCAGCAACGGAAAAGTGAGAAGGCGAATATTGAAATCCGAAAACAAGCCGCTAAGCTCACTGAGTTTGAGGCAATCATCAATTCCAGCCATACAGCCATTGCAGTGATGGATTCAGATTCGACCATTACCTGGACCAATAAAACCTACGATGAATGGTATGGTGGAGGTTATAAAGGCAGAAAACTGTTGGAAGAGAGTTCGTACAAATCAATCGACTCGGTAATAAGAAAGTGTTTGAAAGAAGGAGTTGCAAAATATCGGAACAGTGGAAGTAGGAATGGCCCTTTTATTACCTCTTCGATAACTTTGAGCAAATATGGCGATGGAGATAATGCCAAGATCATTTTCGTCGCATCGAATATTACCGAGATACTCAGCATTTACGAAGCGGTGGGGCATGACCTCAAATCAACATTTACCGCTCCACGTTCTGATGCAGATTTGCTGATCAGATATTACGATAAACTGAATGACCATGAAAGGAAAAACCTCACTATGAGCATACATTCAGGGATAATCGCTAGTGAAAGTATGGCTCTATCTTTGGTCCGTTGGGCAAAATATAAAGGAAGAAACTCTGGTGGAGAGCGTGTCACTTTCAAGCTTTATGACCGGTTCAAAGATATGCTTGAGAACATCTACCAACCCACTTTTCAACATGCCGGAGTCACCGTGCACTTGATCGGCAACGTAAATCCTGCCATTCATGCGGACCGCGGCGCCTTCGAGGCAGTATTCCGCAATCTTATTTCGAATGCACTGAAAGCTATGGAAGAGAGCTCTAGAAAAGAGTTGACCATCTCCATCTCGGAAAAGAATGATAAGGCGGTTATTAAAATAACGGACACCGGCTGTGGAATTCCTCTCCACAGGCAATCTAATTTCCTGGAAGAAAAAAACACTTTTCAAGGTTCAGGACTTTACATCGCCAAACGCTTTTCTATGGAATTGGGTGGAGATTTCTTCGTTGAATTATCTTCTCCTGAGACAGGAACAACCATTACTACAATACTTCCAAAAATCTAATGCCATGCCAAAAAGACTTGTCATTGTTGACGATCAAAAAGATATTGCAATAAGTACCAAGACGCGCATACAACTTGGGATGAAGGATGTTTTTGACCCTATCGATATTATTACTGATCCGGCCCAATCCGCCGATTCTATTCCGGAAGGCAAGTTATTCAGGTTTCTTTTAGATAAATTCGCAGACAAAAGCTTCACCGGTGATTATTATATTATTCTCGATATTTCTTTCGGGAATGACCACCGTCATATTCTGGGATTAGCTATTGCTAAATATCTACTTCAGGAATCGGTTTATGCAGACCGATTAAGAATAATGGCTTTTTCAAACCATGACAATGTAATCTACTTTAATCAACTTTATCTCCATGGGGTAAAAGTAATTATTCATAAAACAAACCTCGAAAATTTACTAATTCATAGCTTGCAGCAACTAATCGACGGAAAATCATTCCTCGATGGTTTCAGCTACCAGGAAGTGGAAGAAATCACTGCGCCGATAAGACTTGAAGTTGCGAAACTTGTGGCAAAAGGCTATGCTCCAAAAGCAATTACCAAGAGAGGCTATGCTTCCGTTGGACCAATGAAGCATACTTTTAAATGGGACGTCTTAAATGTAGAATTTCTGGCTGAGGTGGAAGACATTGATATTGAAATTCCTATTGTCAATGAGGATGAGAATAAGGACGAATGGAACGACATTCTTTTTTTACTTTACTTTTTACGTAAAGGAGATAAAGAAATCATTGAATACATTGAAAAAGCATGCCATATAAGGATTGAAAAGCCCCGTCAATAATAATTCCTTGCGTATTATGGAACTGTCAAATTTTTTCAACATAGGCAGTACTAACCAGGCCCTGTGGAATTTAAATGGGTGCTATTCCACAGGGCAGGTTAATTAATATGGCATCTTAAATTAGACAAGGTGGACCGGACAACAATTCAAAAGGGAACCTATCTTTAATTCATTGGCTATAATTTCAATATCGTTTCTCATGTATCTGTCTTTGACCAAGGGGGATACAAAAGTTCTGACAAAGTCATATGTTGCTTTTCCCGACTCGCTAAGTTTTGGGTAGCATGACTTTATATCCACTGCTTGGGCAGCGCTCAAAGCTTCCAATGCTAGTATGTACCAATTATTGTTCAGAATCCTTCTGGCCTTCCTTCCGCTTATCAGACCCATACTCACGACATCCTGATTGTCTCCATTGGAAGGCACACTCTGAATGCTCGCCGGATGGCATAAGCTTCTGTTTTCTGCTACCAGAGCAGTGGCCGGATATTGTGCTCCGGCAAACCCACAGTTCAAGCCAGGTTCATTTATAACCAGGAACTCAGGCAAACCATTGCTCAGGTGCCTGTTTAAAAGCCTGTTCAACCGACGCTCCGAAACCACCCCTATTTGAGTAAGTACCATAGCAACCGTATCTAAGCAGAAAGCAATAGGCTGGCCGTGGAAATTACCGCCGTGAAATATATGGTCCTTTCCGAAAAACAATGGATTGTCGTTGGCAGAATTCAATTCGATCTCTGTAACCCTGATGGAATGATAGATGTTATCACGAACGGCACCAAGGATCTGAGGGATACAGCGCAGAGTGTAAGCTTTTTGGATGTATGTATTGGTTTTCGTCACATTTTGGTGGTCATTTAGTTTTCGGGCTATTTCTTTTTCAAGCTGTTTGTGGGACTTTACCATACTACTCGAACTCAATAATGCCCTTAGGTTCAATGCGCAATCAATTTGTCCCTTATGGGGTTTTGCCCGTTTATGCCCATCTTCAGCAAAGGCTCCCATAGAAGCCCCTAATACTTCAAGAGATAGCGCAGTTATTATTTCTGCTTCCTTTATCTGATCGAGAGCGCTATTTAGAATTAAACACGAAAGCCCTGTCATAGCCGATGTACCATTGATCAATGCCAACCCCTCTTTAAAATATAGTTTCATGGGGGTAATATTCCACTTTTTGAGAATTTTATTCGCTGATACCACGGTGCCATTTTCGTCAAACAACTCTCCTTCCCCAATGAGGGGTAATGCCATGTGGGCGAGAGGCGCTAGGTCGCCGCTAGCGCCCAGGGAACCTATTTCCGGAATGGCTGGAATGATGTTGTTATTGAGCATAAAAAGCAGGCGGTTTACTACATTTTCGCGTACTGCTGAATACCCTTTAACCAGTGCGTTGGTACGGGCAAGCAGTATGCTTTTGCATTCTAGTTGTGAAAAGTAGGGACCTACTCCGGCAGCATGAGACCGGACTAAGTTTGTCTGAAGTTCTTCCTCTTTGGAAGCATCTACACTCATATAAACCATTTCGCCAAAACCAGTAGTCACTCCATATATGGGGGTATTATTTTGGCTGATTACTTCAAATATTTTCCGGGAACTGATGATCTTTTGTTTATTGGCATCTGGGATATGCCATTTTACCGCATTGTCGGTCAGGTTTCGAAAATGTGCAATGGACATGGACTCTCCATCAATGATGGCTAACTTGTTTTTTACACTTTTCATAATATTTCGTTTATTTAAAATGATACTTTATATGGCAAATAATTGGATAGGAAAGAGAAGTCGGATTGTAGTTCTTCGAAAGACTCATTCCAGAGGATAATGGAACCTGCTATCTGAATGAGGCTGTCTGATTGATTAAGCAATTCGTTAAGTTGGATCTCCCAGCTTAGCTCGTATTGGCTTTTGATGGGGATATCTTGTTCAATTCGTGTTACTCGCCCTTCTACTTTTGGGAACCATCCAGAGGCACAAAAAACCTTCCTGTCGGGTATAGGAGGCAATTGTGGTTGCAGGCCAATTTGAAGCTCAAAGTGAACTTTTTCCGGATTAACGCCCGTTTCCTTTTCATGTTTTTGGCAGATCATTGCTCCAGGCGCCCGCGCAGCAATTTCTAAAAAAACGAGCTCTCCATTCTCTCGTTTGAATAGTTCCAGGTGGGTAGCACAGTTTTCAGGGCGGAGAAGGTCCAACACGAGGCGATTGAACTTTTTCAGCTCCTGATATTCAGCGGAGTCCTCTGTAATACTTATGCTTCCGCAAAACTTCCCTTTGCTGAATAAATAATTAGGATATGCGTACCGGCAGGGTGCAAAAAAAATGATCTCTCCATCTTTGACCAGAGAGTCGCAGTGGTAGAGTGTACCCTCAATGAATTCATCAATTTCGAAATCCGCCTTATGGGCGTTCACTTTAAGCCATTGCCTCAATTGTGCTCGTTCTTCGATTTTGAAGGTGAGCTGCGACCCTCCTAGGTTGACTGGCTTTGCAAACATGGGATAATCTAACTTATCCTCCAGTTGGTTAATGAGATTGGACTGGCTTTCACCCCAGTGCAGCCGATTCAACTTTGTGAATTTTGGCAGTACTACTGGACTGCCTTTGAGGGCGTCCTTCATTGCCAGTTTATCCGTAAACCTAAGCACATTTTCCGGATAGCTGCCTTGGATACCAAGAGCCCATCTAACCTGGGCGGCAAGTAAAATACAATGTTCATCATTTGTAACTATGCGAAGTTGGTTGTCAGTGCCCGTAAGAGAGGGGATTATACTTGTAAGTCTCTCAGGAGTCATTTCTGGGAGGAAATGGATTTGTTTAAAATACTGCTCCTGCTGTTCTTTTAGCCTAAATGGGGTTCTCTGGCTTGTAATCAAAATCAGGTCATATTCTTCTGGTCTGAATAGTTCAGCCCAATCAACCCTAAACATGATAACTTGCTGTAAAACAAAAATTTTCATATACTATTATTCTGTTCTATTCTTAAATAGAGGACGTCCCCGGATTCAAAAAAATAAGAGAAAAATGGTTTCTCTTTGGAGAATCCAAAATCTATTTTAGCTATTGTCCATCAGTCCTTGTTCTCAAAGATGAAGCAATTCCTGAAGTTGAGCATTAACGATTATTTAGTGTAGGATATAAGAATATTTACTCAAGCATGAGGCAAGTTTGGGAACGGGAGACTAAAGGCTTTATATATTACAGTACCAGATCTGGTCCTTTCCGCATGAAGAGAGGACTTTTCAACAGCAACTTCGACACTGCTTTGGGAGGGCAACACTGGCTTTTCAATGGGCAGCTTTTACAAGCATCGGTGCGATATTGGCGGTATTTTTTGTTCGCTTTCTTATCCGTTTTTATGGATTTGAACTCCAGGGCATGTTTGGCCGGGCAGGTGTAAGTATCTCGTTGAGCGTCATATTCAAAATGAGCGCTATGAAAGGGCTTATCGTCAAAATCGGCATTCATGTCCCTGTAAGGGACGTATCCGCAGATGCCATTTTCATCCATATACTCAAAGCTGTCAAAAGTGCCATAGTCCGCATCGGCAAGGGCTGTTTGCACTTTCTGGCCGGTATTTTCTTCTATGCCTTGAAGGGCTGGCACGAGTTGGGCTTTGTCGTTGCCGTCGGTGCTTACATCGCAATAGGTAATGATTTGCCCCCTTTCACAGCAAGCTGCCTGGACATTGTAATTGGTATCGAAATTGCCCTTTTTGCCTTTCATGATGGGCCCGTCCGCATCCGTTAAGTTCAGTTTCCCTATCGAAGCATCCTTGTCTAATACTTCAATGGCGCTGCTTATTTTTTCGTCCAGGCTCTTTTTGGAAGCTAGTTTTTTTTTTGCTGCTTCATCCTGCGCTTCCTTTTCTAAGGCCGCAATGTCTTCTTTTAAATGTTGCTGCCATTTTTCAAACTGCTCTTTGGTTTTCGTGCGCTTCTTTGAACTGTCGGCTTCTATTTTGCTGCCGTCTACTATGCTTAGGGATGCGTCTACCAAACCTGCTTCGCTACACTTGCTCAACACTTGGAGGAATAGGCTCGAAAAATGAGCATAGTGTTTTTTGCGGAAATCATTAATAGCGCTCTTCTTCGGCTGATAACCTTTGCTCAAATAAATAAAGGGGAGGTTCTCTTTACAAGCTTTGGCCAGTTTGCGCCCGCTTCGGATGCCTTCCATGTAGCCATAAAATATTACGCTGAGCATCAATTTTGGGTGCAGCGCATTTTGGCCACGCTCGCTATAACTGGCTTCAATGGCGCTGGTATCCAGGGTTGATACTATCTTTTCTACTTGTTTGCACAAGTGGCCCTCCGCCAAATAGCTGCCCACGTCGATCACCACCCCGTGGGATTGCCCCGTTTTGTATTTCTTGAAAGTTGCCATAGTTATGCATTATAGCAATTTTTATCTATTTCCCATAACGCATTCCCGGTCAGCCTGCGGGGCTAGCCTGCTGGCCCACATTATTGCCGCCAAATACATTGAACACCTGCCATTTTACCGCCAGGGCCAACGCTTTGCGCGCGATTACGGCTGGCAGTTGCACAAATCGACATTCAATAGCTGGTTCGCTGCGGCCTGCACGCTTCTGGAGCCTTTGTACGAGGAGTTGGCAAAAAGGGCATTGGATACAGACTACCTGCAAGCTGACGAGTCTAAGATCAAAGTCCTGACAAACATCCCCAAAGACAAAGAGGGCAATCCAAAGAAGCCCAGCAAGGAAAAAGGCAGCAAGCAGATGCTCGGCTGGATGTGGGTAGCCCACAATCCATTGGCGGGGTATGTATTGTTCAATTATGAGGACAACCGGGCAGCAGAAGGGGCCGAGGCTACGCTGGGCAGCTTCACGCAGGGCTACCTGCAAACAGATGGCTACAGTAGTTACAACGGTATTGCCGCACGGCAGGGCGTATACCGCCTGGGTTGCCTGGCTCATGTGCGCCGCAAGTTCTATGACGCACAAAGCAACGATGCCCGGCGAGCCGAACATGCCCTAAAAGTTATTCAGAGCATCTATGCCCATGAACGCGTGGCTAAAGGCATGGAACCAGAGGCCCGGCACGCTTACCGCCTGGAACATACACTGCCAATCTACAAGAGCTTCAAATGCTGGCTGGGCGAGCAGGCCTGCATGGTAACTCCCAAGAGCCCCATTGGCAAGGCATTCACCTACGCCCAAAACCAATGGCCCAACCTCATGACGCTTTTCAAAGACGGCCGGCTACTGATCGACAACAACCTTATTGAAAACAAAATCCGCCCTCTGGCATTGGGGCGTAAGAACTATTTGTTTGCCGGCTCTCACAAAGGCGCTCAGCGCGCTGCTATGATGTACTCTTTCTTTGCCACCTGCCAAATGCAGGGCGTCAACCCCTATGAGTGGCTCAAGCATACCTTGGAGCACATCGCCGACACAAAGCTGTCGCAGCTCCACACCTTGCTCCCGGGCTACACGCCGGAAGTGGCACACCTGTAGTTGCTCGGACGCTTACAAAGTAAATGCAATAAGGCTGTGTACCAGTTGAAAGCGAGTGGGAAGAGGCAACTGGTACTTTACTGACCATCGCCATCTAGGCCCTCAAAGAGTTTGACATCGGGGTGGATTTGTTGGACACAGAATTCAGATACCCAAGGTTGAGGAGTGTACAAGGTAACAAAGTGAAATAAGCCTGGAGCTCCTTGAAATTGGTTTCCCGAAAGCTAGCCGATGGTCTTCTTAAATGATCACCCCCCGAAACATTCCCCCCACACCCCACGTAAAAAACATTACCAAATTCCCTATACTTGCATAGCAGAAAATCCTGCCACCAAGTATCTTGAAGCGCGTTCAAAAACTCCCCTATGATACCAGACTATCAAACCATAATGCGCCCTTTGCTGGAGCTAGTAGCCGACGGAAAAACCTACACCTCCCGCGAAGCCATCGAAGGGCTTGCCGAGCGCTATAATCTTACCGAGGAGGAGCGCAAAGAACTGCTCCCCAGTGGGCAGCAACCAGTATTTGACAATAGGGTAGGCTGGGCTCGTACCTACCTCAAAAAAGCAGGACTGGTCAAGTCGGAGAAGAGGGGCACCATGTCCATCACCGAAAAGGGGAAACAGGTGCTCAACCAGAAGCCCTCCAGGATCGACATCAGCTTCCTGGAACAGTTCCCCGAGTTTGTGGAGTTCCGTACCGGGAAAAACAAGACCAAAGTAGTTGATCAACAGGAGGCCGACATCGAGGCGGAAGAACAGACGCCGGAAGAACTCCTGGAATATGCCCACCAGAAGCTGCAACATGACCTGGCTGCTGAACTGCTCCTAACCATTAAAGAAGCTTCGCCCCGTTTTTTCGAAAACCTTGTGGTCGACCTGCTCCTGCAGATGGGCTATGGAGGCTCCCGGGCGGATGCCGGCCGGGCCATTGGAAAGACCAGCGATGGGGGAATCGATGGGATCATCAAAGAAGATAAGCTGGGACTGGACATCATCTACATTCAGGCCAAGCGGTGGGAAAATTCAGTGCCGATCAAAGAGATCCGGGACTTTGCCGGCGCCTTGTTGGGTAACAAGGCCCGGAAAGGCGTATTTATCACAACTTCCAGCTTTCCGGCTTCGGCTCATGAATACGTCCGGTCTATAGAGCCAAAGATCATCCTCATTGACGGGCAGCAGCTTGCCCGGCTGATGATCGAGCACAATGTGGGGGTGTCTCCACAGAAGACTTTCCAGGTGAAACGGATTGACTCAGATTACTTTGAAGAATAGGCTTCAGCCGCTAAAGCAATTTCCTCAATGGCAAAATTTTTGTTGCCTCGCGGTTTATCAGCCCAATTGGAAGAAGTCATTAAGAGTGCTTCTTCAGAGATATACCTTGTCACGCCATTCTTGAAAATGTCCGATACCTATCACGAACGGCTGAGAGAGGCGATCCAAAGAGGCGTGGGTGTGACGGTAATTTACGGCAAGAAGCAGCTCGACCTGGAAGAAGAGGACAAGATAATGAGGCTGGCCTGCAACCTCTATTTTAAAGAAAACCTGCATGCCAAATGCTTTGCCAATGAGAAGATGGCAATCATCGGATCGATGAACCTGTACGCCTATTCAGAATTCAATAACCGAGAAATGGGCGTGCTCCTCACCAGGGAGGAAGACGAAGTAGCCTACATGGATTGTATGGAGGAGGTAAGGTCCATCATGGCCTCTTCAAGACAGGAAAAGAGGGTAAGTGGTAATAGGGGAAGATCGGCCTCATTTAGCAACATGGAAAGCCATCAACCCGAACAGCCAGGCTTCTGTATCCGAACAGGAGAATCGATTCCCTTCAATCCGGATAGGCCACTTTCCCCCGCAGCTTATCGCGTCTGGAGCCAGTATGGCGACCCTTTCTATCCCGAGCAGTTTTGCCATTTTTCCGGAGAGCCATCTGATGGGGATACCTGTGTTGCCCGGCCTATTTTGCGTGAAAACTGGGAAGAGGCGCGAATTTATGCGAGAAAACATCTAAGGATAGAGCTTTAAAGGCCATGACTACAAGCCGAACAATTCAAAGTCCCCCCAAACAACCCCTCGAAACCCGAACCCTTTTCCCTATTTTGCCAGTACAATAGAACAGGCACCCAAACAAAGCGCTAACTCCACCTTTCCGGCGCCGGCATAAACACAATCACTACAATCCAGCACAAGTCAATGTGCCGCCAATTTTTATATTTGTAGGAATGATCAAACACCGGGAGGATGCCCTCCGGTAAAAACTGACGAACTCGAAGACGATATGGCGAAGCAAAAGAAAGCCAGCAAGGAAGAATCCCTGGAACAAAAGCTTTGGAAAGCAGCCGACAAGCTCCGTAAGAATATGGACGCCGCGGAGTACAAGCACATCGTGCTGGGCCTCATTTTCCTGAAGTATATCTCCGATGCCTTTGAGGAACTTTACGAGAAGCTAAAGAGAGGAGAAGGGGAATATGAGGGCGCCGACCCGGAAGATCCGGATGAGTACCGGGGGGAGCATGTGTTTTTTGTTCCGGAAAAGGCGCGGTGGAAGTACCTGCAGGGACGGGCGAAGCTGCCTACCATCGGAGGGGATATCGACGCGGCAATGGAAGCTATTGAAAAGGAGAACGCCACTTTGAAAGGCGTCCTGCCCAAGCAGTATGCCCGGCCGGCGTTGGATAAGAACAGCCTGGGTGGGCTGATCGACTTGATCGGTACGGTGGCACTGGGAGATTCCCGGTCGAAGAGCCAGGATGTGCTGGGGCGGGTGTATGAATATTTCCTGGGGGAGTTTGCGCTGGCGGAAGGTAAAAAGGGCGGACAGTTCTATACCCCGGCAAGTATTGTCACTCTATTGGTGGAAATGCTCGGGCCCTATAAGGGCCGTGTGTTCGACCCCTGCTGCGGGTCGGGCGGTATGTTTGTGCAGAGTGAGAAGTTTGTCGTGGCGCACCAGGGGAAGATCGATGACATTTCCATCTACGGGCAGGAGAGTAACCAGACGACCTACCGGCTGTGCCGGATGAACCTTGCCATACGGGGGATCGACGGCTCTAACATTAAATGGAACAACGAGGGCTCCTTCCTGAATGATGCGCATAAGGACCTGAAAGCGGATTACATCCTGGCTAACCCGCCCTTCAATGACAGCGACTGGTCCGGCGCCCAGCTCCGCGCGGATGCGCGATGGAGCTATGGTGTGCCACCGGCTGGTAATGCCAACTTCGCCTGGGTTCAGCATTTCATTTATCACCTCAATCCCTCTTCTGGCGTGGCCGGGTTTGTTTTGTCGAACGGGTCATTGTCTTCCAATACGGGCGGAGAGGGCGGTATCAGGCAAAAGCTGGTGGAAGAGGACCTGGTGGACTGCATCGTTATGTTGCCCAAACAGCTCTTCTACAATACCGGCATCCCCGCCTGTTTGTGGTTCCTGCGCCGGAATAAGCGGCGGCGAAAGGGAGAGGTATTATTCATTGATGCTTCAGAGCTGGGCTTTATGGTCAATCGCCGCCTGCGGGAGTTTACGGAGGAGGACATCCGAAAGGTGGCGAATACGTACCACAGCTGGAAGGAAGGCTCAGAGGAGTATGAAGACATTAAGGGATTTTGCAAATCGGCGACTTTGGAAGAAGTTGAAAAACACAAGTTTGTGTTGACGCCGGGCCGGTATGTAGGAATTCCGGATGAGGAAGATGACGGGATTCCCTTTGAAGAGAAGATGGCGACACTTACGGAGGAACTGCGCGAACAAATGGCTGAGGAAGAAAAGCTCAATGTTCAGATCAAGGAACAACTGGCGAAAATCGGGATCGAATTATAGAATATGGAGCACTTGGTATGGGCAACAGGCAATTAACGGCCTGTAAGAAAAGTTTTTGAAAGAAAGCATTCATTCTGATGATTGAAAACAGTCAACTGGATAAAAAATCTTTGCGGATTCTCACCAAAAATAACCCTGATTGGGAGGAGCTGGCCAAAGACTGCGTTTGCTTTGCTAATGCCTATGGAGGCAGGTTGCTGTTTGGCATCGAAGATGGAAAGGAGGAACCTCCGCGTGATCAAAAGGTACCCAACGACCTGGTTTCAAAACTGGTAAAGAACATGCAGAGCAGAACGCTGAACGTAAGCGTTATTCCCAGGGTCGTTCAGCATGAAAATGGAGCGGAATATCTGGAGCTTACCGTGCAGCGCACCGCTTCCACGGTGGCTTGTACTTCGAAAGGTAGATATTACATCCGGGTGGAGGATGATTGTAAACCGATCCTGCCAGATGAGTTGCCGCGGTTGCTTTCCGATAAATCAGCCTTTGTTTGGGAGCTGCAAAGCTACCTTAAGATTCCTCACACGGAGTATGATGCGCAAAAACTGAAAAATTTTGTAAGAGATATCCGGAAATCCACCAGGGTCAGCGCTTTTGTAAAGGAGAAGTCTCCTGAAGAGCTGATGGATTATTACTTTTTTGCGCAGGATAAGTACTTGACCAATTTAGGTGTGTTGTGGATAGGGAAACGGGCACACCGGGCAAAGTTACTATACGCCCCTGCCGCACAGTACATCAAGTATGATGAACAAGAGCAGAAAGTAAATAAAATCGTTTGGGATGATTACTCCTTAAACCCTAAAGAGCTGATCGAAGATATCTGGGCAAAAGTACCGGACTGGAAAGAGGGCCTGGAAATTCAGGATGGATTGTTTCGACAGAAGGTTGCCGACTACGACGAAGTGGTCGTTCGGGAGTTGCTTGCCAATGCCTTTGTTCACCGGCCTTATACCATTCGGGGCGATATTTTTATCAATATCTTTTCCAACAGAATGGAGATCCACAATCCAGGGTTGTTCCCGTTAGGCGTCACGGCTGAAAACATCCTTCATAAAAGCGTTCAGCGCAACACCCATCTGGCTAAAGTATTTTATGACCTGCAATTAATGGAAAAGGAAGGTAGCGGATATGATAAAATCTTCGCTACCCTGCTGAGCATGGGCAAACCCCTCCCCCAACCCAAAGAAGGAAGCGACCGGGTAAGCGTCACCGTGGAAAAACGGATTATCAAAAAAGAAGTCATCCGTTTTATGGAAAAGGCCAATCAGATCTATAACCTGGGCACTAAGGAAATAATCAGCCTGGGATTAATTGCTCAGCATACCACCCTAACCGCTATCGAATTCTCGAAAATCCTAAACCTGGAAGAGCCCAACGGCGTGAGAAGCTGGATGGGCAGGCTCTTGGAACTGGAGTTGGTAAAACAGAAGGGAAGAACAAAGGGTACGACCTATTTTGTAGAACCAGAATTGCTAAAGAGGCTCGAATTCAAAGGGCAGACCGACTTGAAGAATATTGAGGCACATAGGCTGCGTGCTCTTATATTAGAGGACTTAGGAATTTATGGAAAAAGTGCAATTAGTGAGATCCATACGCGCATCGGAAAAGAAATTCCATTGAGAACCCTCAGAACGCAGATCAACAACCTCCAAATGGAGGGAAAGATTAAGAAAGAGGGAGAAAAGAAAGGAACCAGGTATTTTATTGACGATTCTCTGTGAAATAAACCAAAGGTCGTCAATAAGATCGTCAATAAAACGGCACAATTAAAGTAATACACCTCCTTCCATACTCGGTAATTTTTCTGCGTAATTGAAAAACAGAATAAAATTGGAATCGATACATGAATGAATGGAGAGAAACGGAAATTGGCATTTTACCAAAAGATTGGAACACTACAAAACTAGCCTTAATTGCAAAAGCTAATAAAGGTTTAGTAGATGGTCCTTTTGGATCTAATCTACCAGCATCTGAATATACTGATTCAGGTGTGCCAGTAATTAGAGGGGTAAATCTTTCACTTGGGGAAGAACGATTTTTTGATGATGGTTTTGTCTTTGTTTCAGAAAATTTTGCAAAAAATCTCAAAAGAAGTATTTGTGTTCCAGGAGATATAATTTTTACAAAAAAGGGGACTATTGGCCAAATTGGAATTATTCCATATAATAGTAGATATAAGGAATATCTTCTATCATCAAACCAAATGAAACTTTCAGTTGATGAAGAAAAGGTGGACTTAAATTTTGTCTACTATTACTTGTCATCCTCAAGGAGCATCAAAAGAATACGGAAGGATTCGGAATATACAGGAGTACCAAAGATAAATTTGACGTATCTAAAAGGGGTCGTCATTCCCCTTCCCAATCTGGATGAACAAAAAGAAATAGGTCGGATTTTATTCTCAATCGATCAAAAAATCACCCTCCTCCAAAGCCAAAACCAAATACTCGAAAAAATCGCCCAAACCCTCTTCAAGCACTGGTTTATCGACTTTGAATTTCCCAATGCGGAGGGGAAACCGTATCGGTCTTCGGGAGGGAAGATGGTGGGGAGTGAGTTTGGGGAGGTGCCTAAAGACTGGAAAGTAAATGATGTTTATGAATTAATTGAAGTTGATTATGGGTTCCCTTTTAAATCACAATTCTTCAATGAAACTAGAGATGGTTTACCACTGATCCGCATTAGGGACCTCAAAAAGGGAGATGGATCTTTTTACACAACCGAAGAATTCGATCAGCGATATATAATCCAACCCGGAGATGTTCTTGCAGGAATGGATGCAGAATTTAAGCCATACCTCTGGTCAGGAACTAAAGCTCTTCTCAATCAACGAGTATGTAGGTTTAGGCCCAAAAACAATAATATTTCCAAGCTATTTCTTTATGAATTGGTTAAGCCTCATCTACACTTTTATGAAAAAACCAAAGCGGGAACCACTGTAATTCATTTAGGCAAATCTGATATTGATCAATTTGAGATCATTCAACCAAAAGAGAAGATCTTGCTAAAATACAAACAGATTACTGATCCCTTACTTCGAAAATATATCAACAACAACAAAGAAATCCGTACTCTTACTAAAACCCGCGACACCCTCCTCCCAAAGCTGATGAGCGGGCAAATTCGCATTTCGGACGCTACAAAAGCTGAACTATGACCCAAAAGCACATCTTTTGCCTGGAGGGAGAATATGAGAACTCCCTGGATGACCGAAAAAGTGTACTGCCTCTTCTGGAATACCTGGAGGCAACGCAGGAGCTGGGCTATATTTACCGGCGCGTTGCCACCCGGGAGGAGTTTTTGTTCTACCTGGAAAAAAGCTGCCTGAAGAGATACCAGGATTACCGGCTCATCTATCTGGCATTTCATGGTGAAGCCAATTATATCTATACTTCGAATCGGCAATGGCTTTCATTAGAGGAGATTGCAGAAACAGTGAATGGGCGCTGGAAGGGGAAAGCCGTCCATTTCAGCAGTTGTGACACCTTGAATACTGATGCGGAAGCTATACCCTCATTTCGGAAAGAAACCCAAGCCGCCCTGGTATCGGGCTATAAGGAAAGCATCGACTTCCTGGATGGCGCTTTGATGGATCTGGTTTTTGCCACCATTTCAAGTGAATATGAATTATTCAGCTACGTGCCAGCTCGCCTGGAGAAAGAATATCCGGAACTGCTATCCCGCACGGGCCTGATATTTGGATAGCCATAATGACAGCAGGAAAATTTTAACTCATGGGCAAAATCACGGAGAATGACATAGAATACCTAGCCCTGGAAGAACTGGAGCAACTCGGCTGGTCCTACCTCCACGGCCCGGAGATCGCCCCGGATGGCGGCCGCCCGGAGCGCCGGAGCTGGGATGAAACTGTACTGTCCGGACGGTTGAAAAACGCCATTGCCACCATCAATCCGAACGTGCCCTATGACCTTCAGGAGCAGGCATTCAAAGAGGTAACCCGGATTGCCTCCCCGGAGCTGATCACCAACAATGAGCATTTTCATACGCTGCTGACAGATGGAGTGAGCCTCAGCTACCACCAGGATGGGCAGGAACGAGGCCTTAAAGTATGGCTGGTGGATTTTAACCATCCGGAGAACAATGACTATCTGGCGGTGAACCAGTTCACCGTCGTCGAAAACAACAACCACAAGCGGCTTGATGTCATACTCTTTGTAAACGGCCTGCCCCTGGTGGTCATGGAGCTGAAGAACGCCGCCGATGAAAATGCAACGGTCCGGAAAGCCTTTGACCAATTAGAAACCTATAAAGCAACCCTTCCTTCCCTTTTTAATTTCAATGAGATCTGCATCATCTCCGACGGGCTGGACGCCAGAGCCGGTTCACTCTCTGCCGGATATTCCCGATACATGGCCTGGAAAACGTCAGACGGTAAAACATTGGCTGATCCACGCATCGGCGAGCTGGAAACGCTGATCAAAGGCCTGCTCAATAAGCAAACGCTGCTGGATTACATCCGGCATTTTATTGTGTTCGAGCAATCCAAAAAAGTGGAGCCGGTACCGGAGTACCAGCCCAAAGGCAGCCAGGAAGATCCCGGCGCCGGGATCATTACCATCCAAACTGTCAAGAAAATTGCCGCCTACCACCAGTACTACGCCGTCAACAAGGCGGTTGAATCGACCAAGGTGGCCACTTCCCGGGAGGGCGACCGGAAGGGAGGAGTAGTCTGGCACACGCAGGGCTCCGGAAAGTCGCTCTCCATGGTGTTTTACGCCGGAAAGCTGGTCCTGGGGCTGGATAACCCCACCATCGTAGTGATCACCGACCGGAATGACCTGGACGACCAGCTGTTCGATACTTTTGCCGCCTCATCCGGCTTGTTGCGGCAGGCGCCGGTACAGGCAGAGAGCAGAGATCACCTGAAAAAGCTTTTAAAGGTGGCTTCCGGCGGGATTGTCTTTACGACCATCCAGAAGTTCCTGCCCGAGGCACTGGTGGATGAGGAGGGCAATAAGATCAAAGGCAAACGAAAGGAGCGCTTCGAGGAGTTGTCGGAACGCCGGAATATCGTGGTGATCGCCGATGAGGCGCACCGCACGCAGTATGGTTTCAAAGCCCGGAATATTGACGACCTGGACCCGGAAACCGGCGAAGTGATCGGCACCAAGACCGTTTACGGCTTCGCCAAATATATGCGGGATGCTCTGCCGAATGCCACCTACATCGGCTTCACCGGCACACCCATCGAAAGCACGGATGTGAATACCCCTGCTGTTTTCGGAAACTATATCGACATCTACGATATCGCCCAGGCGGTGGATGATGGCGCCACCGTGCGTATCTATTATGAGAGCCGGCTGGCTAAGGTTGACATGACCGAAGAGGGCAAAAGGCTGATAGAAGAGCTGGACAAAGAACTGGAGGCGGAGGAAATCAGCCAGGTCCAGAAGGCTAAAGCGAAATGGAGCAAACTGGAAGCGCTGATCGGCAGCCCGCAAAGGGTGGCCAATGTGGCGCAGGATATTGTGGCGCACTTTGAAGAGCGGCAGAAGGTATTCAAAGGCAAAGCTATGGTTGTGGCCATGAGCCGCCGTATCGCTGTCGGCCTCTATAACGAGATCATCAAGATCTGCCCGGAATGGCACGATGAGGCGCTCGATAAGGGAGGCATCAAGGTGGTGATGACTGCCGCCTCTTCCGATGGGCCGGCGATGGTTGCTCACCATACGACCAAAACCCAGCGAAAAGCTCTGGCGGAGCGTATGAAAGACCCGGATGACCCGCTCAAACTGGTCATTGTCCGGGATATGTGGCTGACCGGCTTCGATGCGCCCTGCTTGCATACCCTCTACATCGACAAGCCAATGAAGGGGCATAACCTGATGCAGGCCATCGCCAGGGTCAACCGCGTCTATAAGGACAAACCCGGCGGCCTGGTGGTGGACTACCTGGGCATCGCTTCCGACCTGAAGAAAGCACTGTCGTTTTATTCAGATAGTGGCGGCAAGGGCAATCCCGCCGAGACGCAGGAAGTGGCGGTCAGCCTGCTGCTGGAGAAGCTGGAAATCGTCTCTCAGATGTTCGACGAGCGCCCGGCTGATCCGAAACCGGCCTATGGCATGGCTGCCGAACCGTTCCTGAGATACAGCAAGGAGGGGCACTTCCCTTATGAGAATTACTTCACAGCCTCCACCTCAGAGAAGCTTTCCATTATCCTCGCTGCCGAGGAGCATATCCTGAGCCTGGACGATGGCAAGAGCCGGTTTATCCAGGAAGTGACGGCCCTTTCCAGAGCCCTGGCGATTGCCATTCCGCACGATCAGGCGATGGCAGCGAAGGAGGAGGTCGGCTTCTTCCAGGTGGTAAAAGCCCGGCTGGTCAAGTTTGAAGTAACCGGCAATGGTAAAAGCGATCACGATATCGAAACAGCCATCAAACAGGTGGTGGACGAAGCCATTGTCTCTGATCAGGTGGTAGATATTTTCGACGCTGCCGGGATCAAGAAACCGGACATCTCTATCTTGTCCGAAGACTTTCTGGAGGAGATCCGCGGCATGCAGCACCAGAACCTGGCCCTGGAGCTGCTCAAAAAGCTCCTGAATGACGAGATCAAAGCCAGGGCCAAGCGCAATATGGTGCAAAGCCGCACCCTCATGGAGATGCTGGAAGGCTCCATCAAGCGCTACCAGAACAAGATCCTAACCGCCGCTGAGGTGATCCAGGAGCTGATCAACCTGGCTATAGACATGAAAGCTGCCGACCGGCGCGGCGAGCAGCTGAATCTTTCCGAGGACGAGCTAGCCTTCTATGATGCGCTGGAAGTGAATGACAGTGCAGTAAAAGTCCTGGGCGATGATACGCTCCGCGACATTGCCCGGGAGCTGGTGGAAAAGGTCCGCAACAACGCCACCATCGACTGGACGATAAAAGAGAGCGTTCGGGCGAAACTCCGGGTGCTGGTGAAACGTACACTAAGGAAGTACGGCTATCCGCCGGATAAACAGGCAAAGGCGACGGAGACGGTGCTGAGGCAGGCGGAGTTGTTGGCGGGGCGGTGGAATAATAATTTTTAGAACACATGGCAATAACCCAAATAAGAGGTAAAACTTCAATTTGTTATTTCTTAATAACTATTGATGATAAATCGAGCTATGCCGATATTCCACAAGATTTTAATAGTTCCTTACTTTCATTATTAAGGGAGCTACCTCGTGATTTATTCCAACTATCGAGCCCGACAGACTACTTTGAAGTAAGTATTTCATCTAATCTTAGATTCGGCCTGGATTTTTTTATTATCCTGGATATTTTCCTTCTCAAACAATCTCCACTTGATTTGAATTCATATTTTGAATTCATTCAGACCGAAAACCATGTAAAAGTTTTCTTGATAGACGCCAGATGTTCGGACTTAGAGAATATCCTGGACAGATGCAAAAAAGTTAATGGACTTTGGTATTATTCTATACTAAATGGAAAGCCTACGGAAGAAAATGAGGCCAATTACTTTATAAATGGAAGGGGTTTTGTCGAATTGTTGATAAAGGACGTTGATCCAATAAATAAGTTTTTAGCGGATCAGGGAAGCGATTATGAATTGAGATTTGAACTAGAAACAAATGAGGATTTATTAAGTCTTGTTGACCTAAAGTTTTTTTTACCGGCTTTCTCTAACTTTTTCATGTTCAATCAGATAATAGGTAATTTTTGGAAACGTGATGAATATGCAATTCCGATAGAAGAACTATTTAAAGCCAAAAATAAAAGTTACAAAAGCTTAGAGATTGAGGAAAGGCCAAAGATTTTGCTCGACCTAGTAAAAAAAATTGACTGGGTGCGGTACTTGCTTTACCAAAATAAAATCACTCCAATAAATGCTCCTCATAATCCTGTCTACGAAACATTGATTCTAATATTCCCTTACCATAACCCTTTCCTTAGAAAAGAATGGAGAAGGCAGGCGGAAAATCTTAAGGAAAAGACCCTCCTTGAAATTATTACCAGTGAACAGAATAATCTCTACCAACACCATACAGAAGTCAGTGGGGAAATTGAAAAAGTTTTGTAACTATTCAGCACGGCAGAGTGCTGGTTAATTGAAAAGTAATAGAATTATCCATAAACAAATCCCTCAATGCTTTGAAAACATTGACATTTTGTTTACGAGCCGTGACGATGAAGCTGCGGGTTCTTGCGAAGAATTTAGCGCCATCCCAACTTCTGAAGCAACCCGAGATTTTTTGTTTGACTTTCATCATTCGAATGTCCCTCTCGGAGAAGTTGTTGTCAAATGGCACTTTAAAATCGTAGAAGAACCTCAAAATATCATCGGCGTAATCTCTAATTCGTTCTATGAGGTTTCGGGGCTTTGTTTTTTTATCGGGGCCTCTTTTTTTGACGGGAGGGGGGTTGTAAGGGTTGGCTTTGAGCCCCTTTTGTACGATAGCGCCATAGAGCTTTCGATAGCGGCTTAAAGTTGCCTGGGATAGAGCAGCCTTGCCTTTAGCAATGGCTCTTTCTTTGGCCGCCTTCATTTTTAAGAGCAGGCCAATGAGCTCATCAGCCCATTGCTGCTTGAAACGTTCTTTGATAAAGATTAGATCTCTGAGCAGGTGTGCATTGCACAAGCCATGTTCACAGCAATAGCCAAGGTAGCTTTTCCAAAAATCATGGACAGCCACGCCTCTAAACTTGGGCAAAATGCCGATATCGTTCATAGCCTCTTGCCCTCGCTTGGCATGGGCCTGGTAATAAACATGCTGGGCAGTAGAGCAGCTATGCAGCCAAAGGCGCTGGGCTACTATACGAATGCCGGTTTCATCAAAGCCAGCAACCACGGCGGCTGTTAGCAAGGCTTTGAGCCGCTCCTCAAAACCAGCCAGCTTGTCAAAAGCACACTGGCGTATATTATATAAGGTGCCGGTACTTATGGCGTGCCCAAATACGTCTTTGACAAATTCTTTGGCGCGCTCATAAGGCAGCAGCTGGTAGTCTTGCATGTACACCAAGAGGCTCTTTATATTGGGCCCATACTGCACATAATGGCTAACACCTACTGGATAATCAGCTTTATTGACATGGCCGCACGAACAACGCTTCACTTCTACCTGGTGTTCTGTTATTATTAATTCTAAGGGCGGCAAGTCATATACCTGCCTGCGTTCAATATCATCGGCTTTTTGGCCTCGAAGGTTTTTCTGGCAGCAGGCACAAACCTCTACTTTATGCACTTCTTCTTTATCCGGAGATCCTACCATTTTTAGGTTATTCCCTTCATGCCCTTTTTGCCCTCCTGCTTTGCGGCCGGTTTTTTCCCGCTGGCTCTTGGGAGAGGGTTTGTCATATTCATCTGTAGAAGGGGGCTTACTGCTGTTTCTGCTGTTCTTTGAGATTTGATCTTCTAATTCTTTGATTCGGGCTTTCAGTTCTTGAACCTGCGATTCATAGAATACTACAATAGCCTGTATCACCAGTTGGCTTTCCTCTGGCAATTTCTTGATCGCTTGTTGTAGTTGTTCTGGAAGCATCCTTAAAAATAATAGTTATTTTGCAACATAGGGGTGAGCGTAATACCAATTTTGGGCTTTAATCCACCCCCTAACCCCCGCCAGCGGGGGAAATCTTTACGCAATCCCTGCCATCGCAGGGCAAAATATCTCCGTTGGCGGAGCCGGGAGTGGAAATGATGATTAAAAGCCATTATGCCCGCCCCTCAGTTATTTTTTAAATCTTCAGCTTTGCTGAATAGTTACAAAGTTTTTTCTCAGAAGGAAATAATAGAACTATGCCAACAGGCCGACCATCTTTCCCAAAAAAGGAGTTTAGTGATTGATAACTTTAGCTATTTGCATGGATTGTTTTGCTATTCACCAATAATGAGATTCCCAATGATGGGAAAATCGATAAACCGAGAGTTAGGTTTCTTCAAAGCTGGACAAACATCAATTATGAGAAAATCCGGATGGAAAGCGATAAATATTTTTGGGAAAAAGTTAGCAGGTCTTACTTTAAATTCGGACGCAATAAATTACATAAAAAAAAGGAACGGGCAGCTATTTTGTATTAGCGATCTACCAATTGAATGGATAAGCCTTGACGGTATTCCATTATGTTTTACTCACGATGTTTGTAGGCTTCCGGAAACTAACTACCGGAGCCTTTTAAATGAATATCTGAAAAATCAAAGATCTAGGTATAAAATCCCAAAAGACATTCTAAAAAGAACACTTGTGATCTTCGGAGTTTCTCAGAAAGAGAATGAGGATATTGAATTTAAAAAATGGCATCCTTATGTCAAAAAATTATCTGTAAAACTTGGTTTTGTTTGCAAGCATTGTACTTCCATTGACTCTGTAAAAAAAGCTATCGAAGAAACTAAACCTGAATTGGTGATTTTTGATTGTCATGGGGGATACGATGAAAAGACACGAACAAGTTACTTAATAATCAACAATGAGAAACTTACTGGAGATCAGATAATTAAAAATGACATATCAGCTCCAATTGTATTCCTATCTGCATGCAATACAGCCCCGGTTTACGGGTATACAGGATTAATTGGCGAAGCATTTTTTCAAGCAGGGGCATTCTCTGTTGTCTCAACATTTACGCCTGTTTCTGTTAGCCAAGGATCATTACTCTATTTTAGATTGTTAAATAATTTAGATTACGCGAGTAGGAAATCAATTCACTCCAGTTGGCTGGAATTTACTTCGCATCTACTTAGGTCGTCTTTCCTGCAAGAATGTTTTTACAAATCTCCTAAAAACAAAAAGAAGTTTAATAGCGAGGATAAGTTGACCGAAAAAATTGGCCACATTCAATCCGACCTAATGGATTTCAGAAAGAGAAGAAAAATTTTTTCAAAAATAAAACAAACCGGAAGATACAGGGGAGGCTTCTTCAACTTTGATTCACTGAGTGGAGAGAATTTTCTTTATACTCATTTGGGTAGAGGTGATTTGATGTTTTTCGATTCTTGGCTAGAAGATTATGAAAAAAGAAAGAACTCATAAAGTCCTTACACGGAAATCCTTTTGGAAAGAAGTACTCTTGTCAAGAGAGTTTGCTCTCAATGCCAATTATCTAATCTAAATAAAGATTTTGAACAAGCCTGTCAAGAAGTCATCCGGCGGATTGAAGAAGGTGAATTGACGTATAGGAAGATTAAGGAAATGCAGTTTTTAGTTTAAATCAACCTAGCAAATGGAACCCCAAGAATTCTCCCAAGAGATTGAAGCGTTAAATGATGCTCCCTTCGAGGAGGTAGCTGCATTCCTGCGCTCAAAACGATTCCGGAAGTCCAAATGCCATGAAATCTTCTGGACGTCCCCACTCCCATCGAAATGGGCAAAGCAGTTACTTGTCCTGCCCAATAGCATTGATCTGCTGTTTGACTATTTCTCCAAACCAGAAAATGTGAACCCTACCTTTTTACAGGAAATGGCGAAGCAGAACCATCGGCTCCTGGAGAAGGCAATAAAAATATCCAAAGCCTATGATATCCAAAGCCACTGGGAAAGCTTTGAGGGTTTTAGGACAAATCAAAACCAACAATTGCGGATTTTCTATAAGGAACTCGATTACATCAGAAAACTGACCAGCGACTGGCAGGAAAAGGCGGAATTTTATGAAGGTGTAATCTGGGGATTGGATTATGAAGATATTTTGATACACACCATATCTTACTTCGAAAAATTCAAACGTAGCAGTGAGCGGACGATAGGCAAGCAAAGCCTCATTACCAGCACCGAAATAACCTTGTGTTACACGTTGAACAATTTGCTCACCATCAAACAAGCTGCTATAAAGGAAACCGGCGAGTCAATCAAGAGTAAATACACTATTTCAGCCTTTAAAAAAGCCATTCAAGATGCCCTTCCGCCATTGAATTCGCCAGAAGGGGTCATTCAAGGTAAGTATTTACCTGAGGAAACCATATCCCCGGAAAAACAACTGATCAGAGAGGCCATCGAGTTTTACTTCTCTTTCTTTACGGTTGGCTATCAGATTGACCGGTATTTATGCGGGTATGCGGATTTCGAGTTCATTGATGAATTGGAAGCTACACTGAAGACCAATGAGCTGTTTCTCACACATTGGAGGAATGATAAGAAGAGCTGGTTCCAGGAAGTGCTGGCGATGAATAAAGCCGCTCAAAAAGAAGAAGCCAGGACCTACCTTTCTTCAAACAAAGAGATGTATGAAAAGCAAAACTTCTTGGCAGTCCACTCCGCCATTGAATATTGGAAGTACTTAAAACTACCCCATACCATTACCACAAAGGAAGAGGGGGAAATTGATTTTGAGCAGGTATTCACCCTGCTCAAAGCCTTTTCCAATTATTTGATGCCGGAAGGGAGAAAGATCTTTATACCTCAACATGATGCAGAAGAAAGAGGGTCTTCACTTCCCTATTTCGTTGCAAAACAAAATAAGCCGGAAAAGTTCGGCCGACTGTTTGGTGATGGCTATCTATATGTTGTTGAAGAGAAAAAGCTGGAAAAAAATATCACCGAATACTTTGGCTGGGATACACAGGCTGTCAGAAACTTACTTGATTTTTTTACAATAGACCTGAGTTCAAACACAACTTCTGAGATCGACTTCCTTTCCCGGCCATTACTGAAAATTGGGACTCAGTATATCTGGCTTTCCAGCTTACTCAGAGATAGAAGGTGGGATGTACTGATGCACAGGCGGATGGCAGCAGAAACGTTGTTTAATCAACCGGATCAATCAAAAGAAATTGAAATGGGGCTGGCGGATAGCTTTAAGAAAGCCGGTTTCAATGCTGTCGCCGGTGGGGAATACAATAAAGGTAAGGATGATGAAGGGGAGATTGACACATTGGCTTTCAAAGACAACGTATTATTCGTAATCGAACTAAAAACCACCTACGTGGAGGAAAACCTATTGCGTTATGCTTGGTATCACGCCATAAAGTTTGAATATAAGGCTATCGAACAACTGATGAGACACCAGGAATATATCGAGACAAATTTTGAAGCGGTCAAAAGCATCCCGGAACTGGGCATTGATTGTGAGCTGGAAGAGCTGGTAATCATCCCTCTAATCGTGTCAAATATCTTTGAGTTTGATGATCTTTTGGTCCAGGGGCAATACCGTAAAGTCAGCCTCTTTGAATTATTGGTGATTCTCCATAATGATCTATATGAGTCTCTTCATAATAGATTGGCTTCCTTCTTATCTGGGGAAGAGGCAGATTTCCTTGCATCATCTGTAATTCAGTCCTTCAATCAAAACAATCCTTATTTCAAAAAAGGGACACCTGGACAGGCTACGAAGGAAGAATATAGTTTGTGGGTAAATCCGGAATTTTGCTCACCCGAAGATTTTGTGAATGCCATAAAGGATGGAAAAGTCTGGAAAGGGTTAGATGAAATGATGGATTTTCGATCTGGAGAATCTCTCGAAATTGGAAGATTTGATAAAGGCAACAAATGGTTGGGGTAGAGCCCCCTTTATAAATCATACTTCTTAGGATCCAACCGATACCTTCCCTCCCCCGTATCCATCCAAACCGAGCCATACCGCTCCTCATCCTCGGCGGCTTCCTCCGGTGTATCGTAGTATACCGGGAATTTCTGATCCCCTTTCAGGTATTTGGAGTAGATGTTCATCTCCGGAAATAATTCGTGGAGTTTCTGAGTTTCTTCCAGGAAAGCATTCAGTTTTTCCTCTAATTTTTCCGGTAAATCGAGGAATTCCCGGAATTCCGCCTCATCGGTTTCCTCTGTGGAGGCTTCCCTTTCTTCCAGTAGCTCCAGGACGTTTTCCCGGAATGCCATAAAGGCTTGCTTGAAAATCCCCTGAATTTCTTCGGCAAAGGCGCCCGCTTCCAGGGCCTCGCCCTCCCCTGCCATCCGGTGGCAGGCATCGAGGACGTGCATTTCGCAGAATTCACTGACGGATTGCCCGTTGCGCTCGGCAAATATTGCCGCCGAATCCAGTTTTGGGGGTACCGGGTGAGAAAGGTCAGGATCAAAGTGGATAGATCCCGGAAAACGGAGGAGGTGAACCATTCGGCTTTGACGTAAACCAGCGGTTTTGTCCCGGCTGTCTGCAAAGAAATGCAGACCCAGGTGCGGGCGGCGACAAAGCCAATGACAGAGTACTGGGCATAGCGCTTGAGAAAACCGGCGAGCCATTCGTTTTGGGTAATGTTGATCGAAGCTTGTGCAAAGGTGGGTGGGCAAGAGCCACGAAGTCCAAAACGAAGGCGGGGGCTTCCCGCTCAAGCTCCGTAAGGGCTTCGCCCAACTGCGCTAAGAGCGGGACCCAAGTGGGTCCACTACGCAAAAAGCCCGCCTGCTTTACGCAGCCGGGCTTTTGCTTCGTGGTCCCACTTGGACCAGTGCCCGGAAATAGAAAACACTGGTATTCAAGGTCTTATTAGGGACTCGAACTTTTTTGCACGGAATGTGCACGGAGAAAATTTTCTCTGGCTGCTATAGCCTTTGGCGGAGATATTCTCAATGCTGTCATATTATGCTGTTTGGTTACAATCCTGCAATATGGGTACCGAGGAAAAGCATACAACTCCATAGGGTTAGGTAGGAAAAAATTCCGCTGAATTCCTTATTATTGTATGGTAGACAGGTTTAGGTAGAATAGGAACCAATCTAGGGCAGCCGTCGTTTTTATAGCATATAAACTCGAAAAGGATAAACCATGATCATCGAAATATCTGACCAAATCCTTGATAAGCTTTCCATCACCAGAGCAGAAGTTAAGCTTGAAGTTGCAGTCGCCCTGTATGCGAGGGAGGTCCTTACCTTGGAACAGGCCAGCAAATTGGCGGAAGTAGACCAGCTGAAGTTTCAGCAAATACTCGGTGAGAGGAAAATTCCCATCCACTATAGTAAGGAAGATTTCGAAGAAGACCTGAAAACTCTTTCACAGTTGGGAAGGATTTAAGCAATGATAATAATCAGCGACACTTCTCCGATCACCAGCCTGCTGGCGGTCAACCATATTCAATTATTAAAAGATCTGTATGGCTTGGTCACCATTCCTGAAGGAGTGAGGCGGGAATTGCTGCGCGTGGAATCCAGGAGGCCGGAAATAGAAAATCTGTTATCGGAGGGTTGGCTCCAGGTTAAACCCATTACAGACCAGGAGTTATTCAAAAAGATATTTGTGGATTTGGATCGAGGAGAGTCCGAAGCGATAACTTTGGGCCTGGAACTGCGTGCCGACCTTATCCTTATAGATGAAACCAAGGGGAGGCGCATGGCAAAATCTTATGGCCTTCAGGTTACCGGCCTGTTAGGTGTATTGATGGAGGCAAAAAGCAAGAAGTTAATTCCCTCGGTTAAAGAACTGCTTGACGAACTCATTGAAAAGGCTGGTTTTTACGTGAAACAGGACCTGTATGATTCTGTGTTGAAAGCAGCAGGGGAACAATAGCCACTTAACTTCATTTCAGAATAGCTTTTCTTCAAGCATATCTCTCCAAAGGATGAATCCCTTTCTGGCATTCGAATAATTGTGGATAATGCGACTGAAGTTTTTTGGCTGGTTGGCCAGGAAAGCCTGCCTGCCTTCGTTCCTGATCGCGGCCAGATCTTCATCGATGGCAGTAAGGTAGTCCGGGAGGCCTTGCCGGTTCTTTTCCAGATGCCAGACATAAGTGGCTTCCTCGGTATCTAATGTTTCCAATACGATGTGGAACTGCTCCCTTCCCTCCAAAAGAAATACAAAAGCAAAAGGGTTGAGTATGAAGCGCAGTTTCAGGATGGAACCCTGGTGCCTTCCTGCAAGGAACCTCAACTGTTTGTAATGCCTGGCATTTATTTTCTTCAACGCATATTCAAGCAGCTCTTCTTCTGAACCATACAGTTTCTCAATCTTGCCTTCCTCTTGTTCCTGCTCCAGGCGAGGTAATCCGGTGCTTTCAGATGAAGTACATTTGCCGCCAACAAGGGCTTCATCAAAGAACCTGAATTTTACGCTTTCAATGATCTCCCGGTTGATCCTTTCCAGTTCCGGGCACCGCCATCTGAGCAACCAATTCGCCGTTTTCAATCTCTGCATGGATCTCTACTTCCACTTTATCAGAGCCAATAACTTTGGAAAAGTAGGGCTTCAACACCTCAAATTCCAGGCGGATGTAATCATTTTCGATTTCGAATTCAAGTAAGGGCTGACCTGAGGATCGGTGTAAGAAGGCGTTGCCCCATATTGAAAGTCAATTCTTCCATAGTAACCTTAATCCGGCGGTTCACCTGGATGATACCCTTCGAGGCGGTTCATCCTCAGGATCATCAAACAGAGTCGCTTGCCTTTCCAGATGGCGGTAGTACTTATTCGCTTTAAGAAAGCTTGTTCAGATAATCAATCCTGGAGTCTCTGTAATCATAGATGACAGGCGTGACTTCGGAGCGTTGCACCTTCCGATATACTGGATCAATTTGCCCTTAAAGAGAACGGATAAACCAGAAAGAGCCGGGACACGTTCTGCAGGTCCGTACCTTCTCCAAAAACTGTACGGTGGTGATCACAACCTGAAATTGCCTCCTTTCAGTAATTTCCACTTTTCCTTTCTGCTCTTTACCGTATCCTCCCACTCAATGTTACCGTTTCATACGACTGCTTGAGAAATTGTTCCAGGGTTTGGATATGCTCCCGCCGTTCGGTAATGATCACCGCTCTATTTCCTTTTGCAATTCTTTACCACGTCTTTGAGGATCAATTTATTTCTACCGTATCGCGCACTGGGATCTTCGACAACGTTTCGAAGGGGTCTACCTTATGTTAAAGGAACCTCAGGCTTGTTTCTCTGATGATCACCCGAGCCCGCTTTAAGGGATCTATTTGTTGGGGCTTGATTTCAGCAATGATTTCTCCAAGCTGTGTAAAGATCAGCTTTCCATCACTGTATTTTCGGAATGGCGTCGCAGTAAGGCCGTATTGGTAATAGGTGTTGAATTTCGAAATGGTTTCCTGAAACGTTTTCGCAGGAATATGGTGGCATTCATCGACAATGAGAATGCCAAAATGGTTACTCAGGTCAGCAGCAGCTTCGCTTGTTGCCATTTTTTTTGAGAGGCTCTGGATCATAGCGACCGTCACCTGCTTGCCCACTTTGCCTCTTCCCTGTCCAATTTTACCGATATCCTTTCTGGGAATGCCCAGAAAAGCCTCAATACGGTCCACCCACTGCTCCAGAAGTTGCTTTCGGTGCACAATAATGAGCGCAGGTTGTTGTTTTTCAGCTATGATCTTTATCGCCATCACTGTTTTCCCGGCGCCCGGAGGAGCTACGATCACTCCAAACTCTTTCTTTCGGGCCGCTTGTATTACCTGCTCCTGATGGTTGCGCAAGGAGAGGCTGCAGGTAAATGGCGTAATCGCCTTTTTTATCCGCCTGTCCTGAAATTTGAAACCGATGTTTTGCTTTTTGCAAAAGCGCATCAACTTACCTATGAACCCCCGAGGTAGGATAATTTCATCTTCTGTTTCCTCCACTAGGTTAAAATAGCGCTTCGTATCCCAGGTACTCCTACCAGATTTCTTTTTGATGAAAAATTCAGTATTGACAAAGTTGAGTTCTTCTTTGAGAAAGTCAATCAAGCCACCATTCAGGTCGGAACGGTTCAGGCGGATGACATTGCTCAATATTATGTTCAACCCTTCGTTTTGCTGAACTTGGCTTTTGTCTGCGGTTGCTTGAGTAGAATGCCCGAGCGATTCATAGATCCGGTCCAGGTGGGCCGCCGGAACTCTTTGAATGCCCTCCAAAAACTTCCACTGATCGGCATAGGGTTCCAGTGTCTCCGGGTCAACGAAGCAGTTTTTGCCTTCTTCTACAAGCGGGCCGTGCAATGGTAAGGCGATAAGGTTGCCCAGCCCTTTGCCGGAGAGATAATCCTGGTTGGGAAACAGCCGGTCAAAGCTGGAGCCCTTGTCGAAAATGGAAAATCCACCTGTTTTTTCCAGTAGGGAGGCCAGTATTTTACGGCTCCTAACGGCGGGATAGGGCTGTTTAAAGAATATCCATACGTGCCCACCATTACCCGAACGGGAACGTTCCAGATAGGCAGGCATGCCGGCTTCCGAACATGCTGCGATCAACTTCCGGCTTTCTTTGGCCCAATTCTCTTTGTCAAAATCGGCGGCGATGAACCAGGAGGTATTATCTTTCAATAAAGGGTATATACCAATGAACTGCTCTCCTTGCAGGTGTTTGCAGATTTCCTGATCGGTAAGCCTGGAGTAGGTTTTGTCCTTATAGTTTTTGAAAGTGCCTCCCTTCATTCGGTGGATGCGGTAAAGGTAAGGGTCATAGCTATAGGCGGGCATGTAGCCGTTTCTTTTGCCTTTCTCCCAACGAACGGCAAAGACATCCTCCCTGCCACGGAAAAGGGACTGGAATAAGTGGAGGTGGTTGCCGGAGGGGGCGGGCTTCATACAAGTGTTTTAGAATAGTATAGGAGTTATTGATCGAAATTCCTGCCAGCATCAAAGCTTTTCGATCAAAGCCGTCTCTACCCAATCAAATGCTCTATCCTGGTCATATTTGCATTTCTTCATTCACCTCTATCTTCCACTTATCATCCCGCGCCACCACTTCCCCGTCATAGTTTGAGATCAGGGGAATATACTTCAGGTTATGGTTCTTCAAAAAGGAAAAGACAGCCGGATGCAGCCGGGTTTCTTCAACTACCTTTTCCAGGATATAACCCAACCTTTGCAACGCTCTTGTTGAAAAAAGCGGGAACAATGGTTCTAATTCACCCACTTCAACCAATTCTGCCAACTCATAGATAACTTCCGCAGGCCGTTCCAGGTATCCTACACTGCTCTCATATTTGATCAGGTCGAGCATCGTCAGTGCCGGTGAAGAAACTTGTACAAACCCAACATCTGTTTTTGCCTGGATAATCCCTTGTGCCGGAAACCTGGAAGTAAATACGAAGTGAATATGAACTCCCCTTTTCTTGATGTCCTTGATTGCAGGGTATTCAGTAGTGACATAGAAAGTCATAGGAGCATAATGAGCGGCTCCATGCCAGGCCGCCGCTGTCAACAGGCTGACGTAGTATGGCTTGTCAAGGCACGTCATGAGTTGGTGGATAAACCGCTTCGGAGAGGGCATCCCCTGTTTCTTTTCCGTAGGCATTAAGATGGCGTAAAATCCGCTTTTGACCGGCACGATTACTCGTTTTTGTGTCAAACGGGTCAATGCCCGGGAAATGGAACTGCGTTTTATCGGTAACAATTCGTCCATTTCATCCAAAGTGAACGTCATCCGCCCATTGGCCTGAATTTCTGAAAGGAAAGATCCTATGCTTTGAATTGATTCCATATTATTGCAAAAATAGACTATTTTTTGTCTAAAAATGCAATAATATGGGTGAGAAATATTCAAAGCTAGCAGAATCAGTTCAAAACGGCTAACGAGAACCGGCCAGTACCCCTTGAAGAAATACCTAAAGTTGCCCCGAGCCCTCGATATAGCTGCGGTTAAGACTTTAAGAGGGAGTGATTGGTTTTCAGTAAAGCCAAGGAGAAGGAAACACAAAAGGCAGAAAAAGTAAGAAATAGTCAGAAATCGGAAAAAGTAGTAAAAATGGCGGGCATGTAAAAAAGTAAATCCTTGATAATCACCGGTAATAAAATGAGCTCTTTGGAAACATTATTTTATTTTTATTCCGTAATATTTTGATCATCAAGAATTTAAATGCAAAGTGGTCCCACTTGGACCAGTGTTTTTTTCATAAAAAACTGATTATTAATGCTATATGGTTCCAAAGAAGTGCTTTGCACGGAATATGCACGGAGTTTTTTTCTTTATTAAGATGTGTCAAAATTCGACTGTAGCTAGAAAGTGTTTAAATGCATGCTGGCCTGGAAATTGTACCCCACAAGGGGAGTGCCACTTTTTTGATTCAATATTCAATTGAACGACGTCCATTACCTTAACTGCTGGAAAACCTACTTTTATAGCCGTTGAAATAGCAGCCATGCCTCACGACAAAGATTATGCTTCTGGCAATGGCAATTCCTTATTTTCCTTTACTCAAGGCGCTTCTTCTCATCCAGCAAAAACTGCTTCAATGCTTCTTCACTAGGTAATTGCAATAAATATCTGGAAATGAATACTTGATTGTCCAGGCCTCCTGTTGCGTACTTGACCACAGCCTCGTGTTTCAATGAACAGAGGATGATTCCGATTGGCGGATTATCACCTGTGTGCATTTCATTATCCCTGAAATAGTTCAAGTAGAAATTCATTTGCCCAGCATCCTCATGTGTAAATTCGCCTGTTTTCAAGTCAATGAGTATGTGGCATTTTAACAGGCGGTGATAGAACAGCAAGTCAACACTATACCTTCGGTTATCAATCAAAAAACTTTTTTGGCGGGTATAAGGTTCGTTGCTCATGTTGTTCGTAAAGCTTGAAATATAATGGAACTCCCTAATTCGTTGAACTTGGAGAGGAAGCTGAAACAAGAAAAAGGCTAACTGGAGGGAAGAAATAGTAGAAGTGGTTCTGCACTTAAGCTGCTCATTTTTGCACCAAAAATGCACTAAATCCATAAAAAAACGGTGCGAAACGAACTGTCACGCACCGTATAGAACCGAAATTCGTGGTCCCACTTGGGCTCGAACCAAGGACCCCCTGATTCACCTTCCATTGCTTTCGCAGTGGGGTAGGACTATATCACCACCATAGCATGATTTTCACATCATGCCTTAGGCGGGGGGCGTTCGGGGAGGGCTTATTGGGAGGCTATCCTCACCCTCTAGTCTCTGCACCTTCCCGGCTACAATAAAAGCCATTCGCCGGGCTTGGCTCAGGATTGCCAGTCCTGACGATAAATGCCAGGATTAAGGTTTCCCTGAATTAACCCCCTTCTCATCCTGCCGTTTCCGGCGGGAGGCACCGTTGGTGATCAAAGATCACCTTTGATGAGTCAGGTGCTCTAACCAGCTGAGCTATGGGACCAAATTACAAACAGGCTACCATTCTAACCTTGGAAAGCCAGGCGGGGTTTCGTACATCGCACACATCCCCGGGCTGCCGTTGAACCCGTACATCGTACATGTCCCCAGCAACCTTTGTCCAACTTTAGGCGGATAGCCGCAAAACCGCTCCTCTTTCGAAGCGCTCGCAAAGTTACGCAATAAACCGCCGAAATGCAAGAAGAGTTCCGCCGGGAAAAACACCTTTTCCGGTCAATCCTCGGTTTCCATGCTAACTCGCACATCGTACACAACCAATAGCCGCAGTTGGATTCGTACATCCCCGAATCGAGTTCCGGGCAGGCGTACACAACCCCAGTCGTTTCTGTTCGGCCCTGGACGGGTAGCCTTACCCCTCCTTCCCCAGCTTGCTGATCAACTCATTCAGCGCCATCAGCGTATGCGTATTGGCGCACCGCTCCTTTATTTTCAGTAGGGTCGCTACGTTGATCTCGGCACGGGAGCCCAGCTTTCCCAGGATGTCGAGCAGGGTTTGCTGGATGACCCGCTGCTCCGACTGCTCCAGGCGGGAGACCAGCAGGGGGGCGGCGGCATCCCCGATGGCTAACAACGCCTCGGCAGAATCGGCCTGCCGGCCGGACGTGTCCAGGCCGTCGATCAGGTTGTTGACGAAGGAAACGGCGGTGGGGTGGGCGATCCATTGCGGGTCGAGTTGCTCCAGCGTATGCACCATTTTTGGGCGCAGGGGGGCAGATACCTGGTTGAGTTGGCTCACCAGAAAAGCCAGAACGGGTTCTTTGTTTTCCGGGATTTTTCCCAGCAGGGCAAGACAGGACTCCTGAATGGCGTCCCCGGGCTGCTTCTCAAATATGCGCATCAGGTGCTCCGACAGATCCGGGCGGGCAGCTTCCTTTTGTTTTAAAATGTCGAGGATGGAACCCAGCAGCAACCGGGGCTTGTCCAGTGCCTGCTGGAACTCCAGGTTGTACCATGACAGGTTGTTGATGAACCGCATCCGGCTGGAGCGGAAGTCCTCGACAGTACTCTTGGTAAACACGTGCTGTAGCCGCTCAAAAGCGGTTTTCAGGTCCTCTTCGTTCAACTCGCCCTGCTTGGTCACTACCCCTTCGTAGAATTCACTCGCCGCGTCCGATTCGCAGCCGGCCAAAATGTTTATAGCCCCGTTGCGGATTTCTTCGCTCTCATCGGCCAAACACCCGAAAAGCGGCGGCAGGGCGGAGTCGTCTATGGCTGTAGAATGAGATAAGGCCTTTAACGCCTTGCTCCGGAGCTTGGTTTCTTCCTTTTCCAGCAACGGCAGGATAAAGGGCGTGTTGGGGGTGGCCCAATCGCTGTGGGCACAGATGGCATCGGCTGCGGCCTCCAGCATTTGGGCGGAGCTGGATTGCTTAAGGGTCGTCTCGATGATGGCAGGCAGCGCTTCCGTCGGCGGTTCCATTTTATTCAGGCACCGCAGGGCGTTCGACCTGAAAAAATCATCACGGCCGGAATCCGGCCTGAGGGCATCCAGCAAAAAGGGAACCGCCGGAGCGCCAATGGCCGACAAAATGTCGATGGCTTTGCTGCCGATCGGATAACCTTTGTTCAGCTTTTCCAGAATAAAAGGGATTTGCCCGATCACCTGCTCGTGCTGCTGCCAGCCGGCGTCGATGCACTCCAGGGTTTGCAGCGCCAGCTGCCTCTCCTGGGCTTTCTCTCCGAACAGCTTGGGGACCAGAGTACCAACCGCCTCCTCCGCTTCCGGCCCCAGCGCCTGAAGCCGCCGCATCGCTTCCATCCGCTTTTCCTCCTGCTCCCTGGCATTCTTGCCGACGTAGTTTAGCCGGGAGATCAGGAAACCGATGTCGTTCAGCAGTTCTTCAAATATATTATCGACCTCGCCGGGGTTGAAACCGGGTTCGGGTTCATTTTTGGAGGAAGTACCCTCCGATGCCGGAAATTCGGGAGAAGGAACGCTTTTATCAGGCGCTTCGCCCTGAAAAAGGCGGGTTATCTTTTTGAGAATACGCATGGTTTAGGTGGTTTTCAGTCTGTATTATACTCCACTGCAATGGGTTTTGTGCATTTGTGCGCGGATTTCCCCTTTAGGGGATTTAAGGGGCGGGGCGAGCTAATGCACAAAACCTATTGCAACCAAGTATAAGAGGGCACTCCGGAAACTCGCCCAAAGGAGTGGATGACTGATGGGGTGAATGAGTGGATAAAATCAAGATGTGTTTCATCTTAAAAATCAAACTTCATCATATAATTAGGTCTATTCACTCATTCGCTAATTCAGTCCCTCACTCATTTTTCGGGGTTTCCGGGCAGACTCATTTATGAAAATCTCCCGCCGGCGGGCAGGGGTGGGCACCAAATAAAATTTCCCGATTTAGGACTCCGGGGCTCCGGGCCCGACTTCCCAAAGTGCCCTCACCCGGCCCATCACCCGCCCTGCTCTGCTTCCGGGAGCGGCAGGGTAACGTAAAAAGAACTACCCGCGCCCAGCCGGCTTTCGAAGCGGATCGTGCCGTTCATCAGGTCGACATAGCGTTTGACGATGTTGAGGCCCAGGCCGGTGCCCTGGATGTTTTCCACGTTATGGGCCCGGAAAAACCGGGTGAACAGGTGCTGCTGTTCCTCTTCCGGGATGCCGATGCCCTGGTCGATGATGGTGATGTGCAGGGTGTTGCCGGCCACTTCCATCCGGCAGGTGATCTTTTTGCCTTCCCCGGAGTATTTAATGGCGTTGGACAGTAAATTAAACAGGATGTTCTTGAGCATTTTTTTGTCGAGGAACAGCTCCGCGCCCTTCATTTCCCCCTCCTTCTCGATGTGCTGGCCGGGCCGGAGCAGGCCCTGCATCTCGCCGGTGGCCTCCTTGTAGAACTGCTCCAGGCTGAACCAGGAAGGCTCGGCTTCGAAGCGGCCCTCTTCCAGGCGGCTGAGGGAGAGGAAGTCGTTGAGGATGCCGGTCAGGTTGGCTACCGAGGACTTGATGCGGGTGGTGTGCCGCAGGCGTTTCCTCTGGTGTTCTTCGGAGGGGTAAGCCTCGATCAGGTCGGCGGAAGACAGGATGGTGCTGAGCGGGGTGCGGAACTCGTGGGACGCCATGGACACGAAGCGCGATTTGAGGTTGCTCAGTTCTTTTTCCTTTTCGAGGGACCGCCGCAGGCGGGATTCGTTTTTCCGGATCTCTTCTTCGGCGGCCTTTCGCTCCTTGACCTCGTGCTGGAGTTTTTTGTTGATGTCCAGCAGTTGGTTGACGGCCTCGGCCAGTTCGTCGGTACGGGCCTCCACCCGCTTTTCCAGTTCGGCGTTGAGGCGGATGATGCGGTCCTCGGCCTGGCGCTGGGCGGTGATGTCGATGCCGGAGCTGATCGTTCCGGTAACGGCGCCTTGTTCGTCGTATAAGGGCGAGTTGTGCCAGGCGATGAGGCGGCGTTCTCCCTCTGTTGTGAGGATGTCGTTCTCATAATAGTCGATCTGCCGCCCGCCCAGCAGCGCCTGGAAGACGGATTTGATCTCCCGGCGGTTCTCCTCGGGGATAGCCAGGCCAAACCAGTCTTTGCCAACCGCTTCCTCTTCGGTTATGCCCAGCACGCGGCAGCCTTTGTCGTTGAGCAACCGGACCTTGCCCTCCCGGTCCACGACCACGATAATGGTATTGGCAATGTCGAGGTACCGCTGAGCCCTTTCTTTTTCTTTGCGGAGGTCTTCTTCTATGCTTTTCCGGTGGCTGAGGTCATGGACGATGCCGGTGAATATGCGGCGGCCCTGCAGTTTGACTTCGGAGATGCTGAGCCGGATGGGGAAGGTGGTGCCGTCTTTTTTCCGGCCTTCGACTTCCCGGCCGATGCCAATGATCCGTGCCTTTCCGCTTTCCAGGTACCGGCGGATGTAGCCGTCGTGGTGTTCGCTGTGGGGAGAGGGCATGAGCAGGCTCACGTTATTGCCCGTGAGTTCGCCGATCTCATAGCCAAACAGCCGGGCGGCGGCGGAATTGGCCAGTTCGATGATCCCGTTTTCACCAATAGCAATGATGCCATCCGTCGCCGTTTCGATGATGGCATTGAGCATTAACGCATCTTCCGATAGATGATTATGGCTGCTAAGTTTGTTCACAAAGTACTTCGTCTGGCCTGTTCGTTGATGAAAAGGCAAAATAGCAAGATCAGGCGCGGCGGGGAAATGACATAAGTCATGGGCAGGGGTGACAAAAGTCATTCCTCTGCTCGTCTATTAGAACGATTTTGCCCATTAATTTAGGCTCAGAGCATGTTTGGAGGTAATCATTTTGGCTGCAAAACCCAGCTTTTGGAACCCTGCCTGCTCGGCCGCGTGGCCTCGCGGGCAGGCAGGCTCACTTTGCCATTTTTCCGCCCCGTAGCGCTGCTATGGGGCGGAAAAATGCCTTCGTGAGAACCCAAAATCTGGATTTTTCGCTTCAAAAGCACCACCTCCAAACATGCTCTTAAAATGCGATTATGGCTCCGGGAGGCTGTCGCCTGGAGCCGGAAAGAAAGGCACAAGAAGGTTCGCCCGGCAACGGCGGGCCTTTTCGCGTGAGTTGCGTATCGTTCACCGTCAATATGTAAGGTATGTTAGTTAGCCGGATCGGTAAGGAGGAGAGAGACGACAAAAACACAGGAAAGGGAATGTCTGAAGAAAAAAGATGGAATGGAAAGCCGCGCATTGAGTTGTTGGGCATTGGCTCGCTGAAACACCGGCAGCTTAAAGCTAACCTTTTCCAGGCCTTGAGCGACCTGTCCCTGAATGTCCCGGTACGGGAAGTCACCGACATCGACGAACTGATGCGGTACGAAGTGGCCGGCATACCGGCCCTGGCCGTCAACGGGCAGGTGCTCTTTCAGCAGGTGGTGCCCAGCGTGGAAGACCTGAGCATCGTGCTGAAGGTGTTGCTGAGCGGCAGCGTGAACCAAAAAGAAGAAATGCTTCGCCAGGCGGCTATGACTGGCCTTAACCAAAAGGGGAATGTGATGAAAAATATACTGGTGCCAACGGATTTTTCCAGAAACGCCGAGAACGCCCTCCTCTATGCAGCCGAGATCGCCAACAAATTCGGAAGCCGGATAACGCTGCTCCACACCTTTAAAGTATACAGCTCCGCCGGCATGTTTGTCTCGGTGGAATCTTATATGGAAAAAGACGCCGCCGAACACATGCTGGCTGCGGCCGAACGGGTAGAACCCATGCTGTCCGGCGGCGCGACATTAGAGAGCAAGATCGTCCGGGGCGACGCCGTGCCCGTCATCGCCGACCTCGCGGAAAAGGGCGATTACAGCCTCATCATCATGGGCACCCAGGGCGCCTCCGGGCTCAAAGAGATCTTTACCGGCAGCACCGCCAACGGCGTGATGAAAAACACCCGCACGCCCGTCCTGGCCATCCCCAACGGCTACCGCTACCAGCCCATCAAAACCATCGTTTTTGCCGTGGACGAAGAGGGGATCAGCCACCCCGGCATCACCTCCGTCCTCGTGAAGATCGCCCGGGCGTTCGAGGCCAAGATCCATGTTTTCCACCAGGACCTCGGCAGCCGGGACGACGGCATCGACCCCACCGTCGACATCTTCCTCGACGGCACCGACCACTCCTTCCACTACGAACTGGACGAACAGAACATCAACGAGAGCATCAACAGCTTCGTCCGCGACTACCAGGCCAACCTGCTCTGCATGGTGCGCCGCCGGCGGGGCTTCCTGGAGGAGGCCTTCCACGTCAGCGCCACCACCCGGGAGGTGTTCGACAGCCCGGCGCCGTTGCTGATCCTGCAGGATGAGGGGTAGGGTTACAGGATGGCTATATTGTTGGCGGAGAGGGGCTGGGGGAAGTATTGTTCGCGAAAAGGATGTAAAATTAAGCGATTTCGCGAGCAATAGTTTTTTATTGCCCGCGAAAAGTGTTATTTTAATGCAGATTTCGCGAGCAATAAACAGTACACATGACAAACACTCCCTTAATTGGCAGGATTGAGGAACGAAAAATACTGGAAAAGGCACTGCAATCTCCGAAAGCGGAAATGGTTTCTGTAATAGGCAGGCGAAGGGTGGGGAAGACCTTTTTGGTAAAATCAGCCTATGAGGGGCGGATTGACTTTGAAATTACCGGGATTCAGAATGCTACCCGCCAGGAGCAACTTCGAAATTTCATGATCCAGCTTTCCGGTTTTTCGAAAGGCAGTTTTCCGCAAACCCAGCCTAAAGATTTGAAAGCATCTGCCTCAAACACCTTCCGCAAATTAAAAAAGCACTGGGCATTTCCGGAGTTTATTCAACGGCCTCTGCCTTTTACAAAAAAGGAAACGAGGAGGAAGAAGGCCTGCAAATCGACCTTCTGATCGACCGCAAGGACCACGTGATCAACCTGTGCGAAATGAAATTTTATGGGGCCGAAGTCGCTATGACCAGGGCCATGGCGATGGAGTTGCGCAATAAAATAGCCCGCTTTAAGGAGTTGACGAAAACACGGAAACAGGTCTTTTTGACCTTCATCACTACTTTCGGGCTGAAACAGAATCAGCATAGCCTGGGGCTGGTTGATATTGCTTTAACTATGGAGGGGTTGTTTGAGGGGGGGAGTTAGGGACTTCTTTCCGGAAGCACTAATGCGTCTGGTCAAAATCCTCGGCAATCCTCAGCAACAAATTGATGTCCTCAAAAAACTCCCGCACCAGTTCAAAGCTCAGGTTGGACCGGAAGAGGTAGGGCTCCAGGATATCCTTCTCCTCGCTGACGGCAGCGTAAATCTCCCGGTCGATAAAGGACATGAAGAGGTCTTTGCCGGTGGCGGCGCAGTACCGGACGATGGCCTCCTGCATGGGTTCGGAGAGGATGCCCTCCACGTGGGTGTCCTCGGTGGCGTAGGTGAGGAACAGCTCTTTAAATTTTTCGTTGTTGACCTCCTTGTCCTGGTTCTTGCCCTTTTCCCAGGTGAAGTTCTTGATCGCTTTGGTGTGGTACTGCCGCAGGCGGCGGGGCCAGATGATGACCCGGCCGGTAGCTTCCTCGGGGAAAGTGGCGTGCATGAACACGCCTTTGAAGACCTCGTCCAGCCGGTTGGCTACCGGCGAGAGCTCTTTGACCCGGAGCTCGCACAGCTCGAAGTCCATCTCCCCGATGCGGCCGGAGATATAGTCCTCGCCGGCATAGAAGGGGGCTTTGGTGGCAAAGATCTGGCTTTTGAAAAAGCGGCCCTTGTCGATGGCCTTTTTGGGGTCGTACTTCAGCGGGTGGTCGGGGTCGAAGTTCATGCCGTCGTCGATGAAGTCGAGGATGAGGCTGACCACATGGGGCTTGAACGTCAGCCGGAAACGCTGGATGCGGTAGATGATGTAAAAAATGAATGCGCCCAGCGGGATGGCCAGCAGCAGGGTCAGGGCAAGGATATTGATGTAGAACTCGAACAGCACCACCCCCGCCATCAGGATGGCGGAGAAGAACAGCAGGCGCAGCAGGCCAATGCGGTGGCGCTCCATCCGCAGCAGCTCCGGGTGGATGGTGTGGTTGTAGTAGATCCGGAAATGTTCCAGCCGCTTGACCTTGGAGGCGTCGCTGCCGCCCTGGGGCGCCGGTTTTTCTGTCATGTTGGGCGCTGTTTACGGTTTTGTGGTTTTGCGGTTTTGCCACCTCGGCCCTTACGCTGGCGAATGGGTGGGGCGCAAAACCGCAATGCCTTGACACCTCCAAATTTACTCGTTTCCTGTAATTATTTTTCTTCAGCCAACCGTTTTGCCACATTTTTGCACCTTAAAACAACTGAACCCGGCAACCATGCGTTTCCTCCTAATGGAAATCGGTGTTGTGCGATTGCATAAAAAACCGTAATTTTGCACCCTTATGAAAAAATCCTTAATTGTAGCCTTAGTCGGGATGAGTTTGCTGATCGGCGCCTGCAAGAGCGAGTTCGAGAAAATCAGGGCCAGCGGAGACGTCGACCGGATCTATACCAAAGCGCTGGAATACTACGACCAGGAGGAGTACCAGAAAGCCCAGACTTTATTCGAGCTGATCATCAGCAGCTACCGGGGCAAGAAAGAGGCGGAAGACATTTATTATAAATACGCCTACACCTACTACCACCTGGAACAGTTCATCCTGGCTTCTTATTATTTCAAGAACTTCTCCAACACCTACGGCGCCAGCAGCCTTCGGGAAGAGGCGGATTTTATGTCGGCCTATTCGAACTACCAGCTTTCTCCTACTTTCCGCCTGGACCAGACTTATACCGAAGAGGCGATCAACGGGTTCCAGCTCTTTGTCAACACCTATCCCAACAGCTCGCGGGTAGGGGAGTGCAACCGCCTGATCGACGAGATGCGGAACAAACTGGAAAAGAAAGCCTATGAAAGCGCCAAGCTGTACTTCGACCTGCGCGAGTACCAGGCGTCCATCCAGACGTTCGATAATGTGCTGAAGGATTTTCCGGACACCAGGAACGCCGAGCAAATCCGTTACATGATCATCCGCTCTGCATACCAGCTGGCGAAAAACAGCTTTGTCGACAAACAGAAAGAACGCTACCAGGACGCCAGGGACCGGGCTTCCGAATTCCTGCTTCGGTTCCCGGACAGCGGCTATACCAAGGAAGTCAATTCTATTTATAACGAATCAAGAGAATCATTAAATAAATTAGATAATGTCGGATATCAAAACCCAAGTGCAAGGGCTGGATCCTAATGTCCGGGCCCGTGACGTTCACGGCCTGGCCCGCAAGACCGGCAACATTTACGAGGTGCTGTCCATCATTACCAAGCGGTCCAAGCAACTGGCTGTCGACCTCAAGCAGGAGCTGCACCAGAAGCTGGAAGAGTTTGCCGTTTCTTCCGACACCATCGAAGAGGTGAGCGAGAACAAGGAGCAGATCGAAATCTCGAAATTTTACGAGCGCCTGCCCAACCCGGTGATCATCGCTACGGAAGAGTTCCTGAAGGACGAAGTTTATCACCGGTATAACAAAAAACGGAGACAGGACGAGGAGGAGGATATCCTGGATTAAGCCGTAATATGGCAAACCTGACCGGCAAAAAAATCCTGCTTGGCATTACGGGCAGCATTGCTGCCTACAAGGCAGCATTCCTGGTGCGCCTGCTGATCAAGTCCGGCGCCGAAGTGCAGGCTTTGATGACCAAAGCCGGGGCGGAGTTCATCAGCCCCCTCACCTTATCGACCCTGACCAAAAGGCCGGTCCATACCGACATCATCGCCGGGGAAAGCTGGAACAACCACGTGGAAATGGGCCTGTGGGCCGACGCCATGGTGGTGGCGCCCCTGACGGCTTCCTCCCTGGCCAAGATGGCCCAGGGCATAAGCGACAATATCATCACTGCCACCTACCTCTCGGCGCGCTGCCCGGTGTTCTTCGCTCCGGCTATGGACCTCGACATGTGGTGCCACCCCGCTACCCGGGAGAACGTGCGGCGCCTCCAGTCCTACGGCAACCTCCTCATCCCCGTAGGCCACGGCGAGCTGGCCAGCGGCCTGGTCGGCGAGGGCCGCATGGCGGAACCCGAAGAGATCGTCGCCCACCTCCATCATTTCTGGGAAAAACAGCAGAGCCTGGCCGGCAGGAAGGTACTCATCACCGCCGGCCCGACTTACGAGCCCATCGATCCGGTCCGCTTCGTCGGCAACCGCTCCAGCGGCAAGATGGGCGTGGCCCTGGCGGATGCCGCCGCCCGCCGCGGCGCCGAGGTGACGCTCGTGCTGGGGCCCTCCCGCCTGTCGCCCCGCGATGCCCGGGTGCAAGTCCTGCCCGTCCAAACCGCCGAAGAAATGCTGCAGGCAGCGGAGAAGGCCTATCCGGGCGCCGACATCGGCATCCTGGCAGCCGCCGTGGCCGATTACCGCCCCCGGGAAGCCGCCGCCCGGAAGATCAAAAAAACGGGAGACGTCCTGAAGCTGGAACTGATCAAAAACCCGGACATCGCCGCCACCCTGGGCCAGCGCAAAAAAACGGGCCAGCTGCTGGTGGGCTTCGCCCTGGAAACCGATAACGAACTGGCCAACGCTCAAAGCAAACTGGAAAAGAAAAACTTCGACCTCATCGTGCTCAACTCCCTGCAGGATCAAGGCGCCGGCTTCAATTACGATACGAATAAGATCACCATCATCGGCAAAGGCAATAAGATCCGCGATTTTGAGTTAAAATCTAAACCGGCAGTAGCAGAAGACATCCTCGACGAGGTGGAAGTACTGCTGAAAAATAAACCGGAATAGAAGGGGGGAGTGCCCGGACATAAATATTTAGATATACATTGAAATAGGGAAATATATTGTCCAACCAGATAGGGCGGCAGGTTTCAGGATATTTCCACGTATTTCCATGTATTTCCATATATTTCTCCATTCCAACCCCGGTACATACACATTCATACACGTACACTTTTACAGATAAATGAGAAAATTAATATTCACTCTTTTCCTTTCTGCCATCGCCCTGGGGCTCATCGCCCAGGAGCTCAACGCCACGGTGCGCATCAATACCCAGAAACTGCAGTCGGCAGACCCCAAGGTGTTCGAAACCCTGGAAAGCACGGTGCGCGAGTTCCTCAATACCCAGAAGTGGACGGAGGACGTCTTCGAAAACGAAGAGCGCATCAACGCCAACTTCCTGATCACCATCCAGGAAGAGCTGTCCCCCACCTCCTTTAAGGCGGATATCGCCCTGCAGGCCTCCCGCCCGGTCTACGGCTCCGACTACGAAACGCCCCTGATCAACCACATCGACAAGGGGGTAACGTTTTTCTACGAGCAGTTCCAGCCGCTGCAGTTCAGCCAGAACGTCTACAACGACAACCTCTCCAGCGTGCTGGCCTTCCACTCCTACATCATCCTGGGGCTGGATTACGACTCCTATTCGCCCTTTGGCGGAGAACCATACTTCCAGGCCGCGCAGGACATCCTCAACAACGTCCCCCAGGCGGCCGCCGCCGCCAACCCTGGCTGGCGCTCCCTGGACGGCAACCGCAACCGCTTCTGGCTGATCGAAAACCTGCTCTCGCCCCGGGTCCGCCCGCTGCGGCAGGCCTGGTACGATTACCACCGCCAGGGGCTCGACGTCAGCGCCACCGACGTGGCCACCGGCAGGGCCATCATCGCCGCCGCCCTGGAGCAAATCCGCGACGTAGACCAGGCCTATCCGAACTCTATGGTCATCCAGGTGTTCACGGACACCAAATCCCAGGAAATCCTGGAGATTTTCAAACGGGGCACGCCCCAGGAGCAGAATACCGTGGTGCAGGTGATGACGCGCATCGATGCGTCGAATGCGGCGGAGTACCGGGCGATTAAGTAGGGCGGCTATTCTCCCCAGAATGCCTATCTTTGCCGTTCAAACAAACTATGATGATCCACTCCCTCCGATTTTGCCTGTTGACCGGAATATTGCTGCTCTGGGCAGCGGCCCTCTGCGGCCAGCGCGACGACGTGCCCGCCCGCGCCACCTGGGGCGAAGAACTGACCGAGCCGGCCGGCACCCGCATCACCAAGGCCATCGCCGTCAACAAGGAAGGCTTTTACATGCTGCGGCGGAAGAACGAAGGGGCCTTGTCCAACGAACAGGCCTACCTGGAATATTACGACACCGGCATGCGCCTGCGCAAATCCGAGCAGCTGGACCTGAAATACAAGGGCAAGCGGCGCGATTTCGAGGACGTGGCCATGATCGGCGGGCAGCTCTATCTCTTCACCAGCTTCAACAACCAGGCACAAAAGAAGAACTACCTGTTCTACCAGAAGGTCAGCAAGCGGCTGCAGGCCTCCAGAGACCTGGTGATGATCTCGGAAGTGGAGGCACCGAACAAGGCGCGGGAGGGCGCCTTCAACCTGGTCATCTCCGGCGACAGCTCCAAAGTGCTGCTCTACAGCCAGCTGCCCTACCAGAAAAAGGACCCGGAGCGCTTCGCCATCAGCGTCTTCGACAACCAGATGAATAAGCTCTGGAGCCGCGACATTATCCTGCCCTATTCCGACCAGCAGTTCGGCGTCGAGGATTACCGCATTGACGAACAAGGCAATGTCTACCTCATGGGCGTATTGTATGTCGACGGGGTGCGCGAGCGCCGCCGGGGCCGGCCTAACTACCAGTACGTCATCCTGGCCTACACCCAGCAGGGCGAGGACGTGCAGGAGTACCACGTCGCCCTGGAAAACAAGTTCATCACCGACCTGGCCTTCCGCATCGCCGACGACGGCAACCTGGTCTGCGCCGGCTTCTTCTCGGAAAAAGGGGCCTACAGCGTAAAGGGCACCTGCTTTTTCAAGCTGAACGCCAGGACCAAAGAGATCTACAACCTCAACTTCAAGGAGTTCGACTTCGAGTTCCGCACCGAATTCATGCGGCCGGCAGAGCTGCGCCGCGCCAGCCGGGCCGAAGCCAGCGGCGACGCCAACCGGGCACCGGAACTCTACCGCTTCTCCCTCGACGAGCTGGTGCTGCGCAGCGACGGCGGTGCCGTGCTGGTCGCCGAGCAGTTCTTCGTCTTCGAACGCGCCTACCGCTACTGGGACGGTACCCTGCGCTTCGACTACTTCTACAACTACAACGACATCATCGTGGTGAACATACAGCCGGACGGCGGCATCGAATGGGCCACGCGCATCCCCAAACGGCAGGAAACCATGAACGACGGGGGCTACTATTCCTCCTACGCCATGTCGATCGTACGCGACCGGCTGTACTTCATCTTCAACGACAACAGCCGGAACTTTGCCGACGACGGCTCCGGCCGGCTCTATAATTTCAACGGCCGCAATTCCATCGTCGCCCTGGCCGAGCTGCGCAAGGACGGCCAACTGCGCATGTACCCCCTGTTCAACAACCGGGACGCCGAAGTGCTCACCCGGCCCAAGATTTGCAAACAGACCGGCAGCCGCCGCATGATGGTCTACGGCGAACGGGGCCGGCAGTACCGCTTCGCAGAGCTGGTGTTCGAGTAGCTGCCAGCCTGCGCCCAACACATGAGGCTGCTCCGGAAAGTCCCCCAAATGAGTGGATAAGTGAGGGACTGAATGAGTGAATAAATATAAAATATGTATTGTTTTTAAAATCAAATCTTATTACATAGCTGATTCTATTCACTCATTCGCTAAGTCACTCCTTCACTCCTTTCCCAGGGTTTCCGGAGTGCCCTCACACCTAAACACCTAAACACCTAAACACCTAAACACCTAAACACATACATACACATACACGCACACACACGCCATGCCCAACATAGCCATTTTCGCCTCCGGGACCGGAACAAATGCGGGAAAAATCATTGATTATTTTAAGGAAAATGCTAATATTCACGTGGTACTGGTCGTTTCGAATAAGGCAACGGCGCCGGTGCTGGAGTTAGCGGATGAATCCGGCATTGAAAAGATGGTGATCAGCCGGCAGTCCTTTTACGAAACGGAGGGATTGCTGGATGCCCTGCGCGACAGAGGCGTCGGCCTTATCGTCCTGGCCGGCTTTTTGTGGCTCATTCCGGACTATCTGGTACGGGCCTACGACAAGCGGATGGTCAACATCCACCCGGCCCTGCTTCCCAAATACGGCGGCAAAGGCATGTACGGCATGAACGTCCACCGTGCGGTGAAGGCCGCCGGCGAAACCGTTTCGGGCATCACCATCCACTACGTCAACGAGCGCTACGATGAAGGCGGCGTCATTTTCCAGGCAACCTGCCCCATCGCCCCGGACGACGAACCCGAGGATATCGCCCGCAAAGTGCAGCAACTGGAACACCGGCATTTCGCCCCGGTGGTGGAGCAACTGGCGCAGGAGCTGGAGGAGGGGTAGGGGAGAGGGGCTGCTGTTGGCTGTTGGCTGTTCGCCGTTCGCGGTTCGCCGTTCGGCACCATAACACCGCAACACCGCAAAACCATAACCCCATAACACCTGAACATAAACTTCATAACCAATAAACCGCAAACATGACTAAGAAGCTATTACTCCTGCTCATCCTGTCGGTAAGCTTTGCGGGCCTGGCCTCTGCCCAGAGCTGGCGCAAACTCAAAAAAGAGGCGGAGCAAGCTTATCAGGATGGCGAACTCGCCGACGCGGCGGACAAGTACGAACAAGCCTGGCGCAAGAAACGCAAAAAAGAAGATCTCATCCATCAGGCCGGAGAGCTCTATTACCAGCTTCGCGATTACCGGAAGGCTGCCGAAGCGTACCGCCCCATCAAAGAAAAAAACAGCGAATTTCCCCTGGTCGGGCTGAAATTTGCCCGCTGCCTGAAGCAGGACGGCCAGTACGACCGAGCCATCAATGAGTTCGAAACCTTCATGCAGAACTACACCGGCGACGGCAAGGACATCCTCGAAGAGATTATCCGGAACGAGATTGCCGGCTGCCGCCTCGGCATGGATGCTCCGGCTCAGGCCGACCGCGACGTCGAGCTGCTGCTGCCCGGCGACGGCATCAACTCCGAAAAAGACGAATTTGCGCCCTACCCGGTCTCCGACAACGAGCTCTACTACTCCTCGACCACCGGCGACCGCGCCCGCATCTACGCTTCCCGGCGGGACGGCAGCACCTGGAGCAAGGGCGAGCCGCCCCGAAACTTCCCGGTCATCCAGTCCGGCCACTTCTGCAACGGGGCGATGGCGCCCGACGGCAGCCGCCTCTATTTTACCGTCTGCAGCAATACCAGCGGCCCCTGGAACGACATCAAGACCCGCTGCGAAATCTTCGTCACCAAAAGGGTCGGCGCCGTGTGGTCCCAGCCCGAGCGGCTGCCGGATTACATCAACATGGCGGGCGTGACCGCCACCCACCCCTCCATCGTCCACCAGCGAGGGCAGGAGATTCTCTTCTTTGCCTCCAACCGCGAGGGCGGCCGCGGCGGCATGGACCTCTGGTACGCTTCCCGCGACCTGGGTTCCGACAACATCGACTTCACCTTCCCGGTCAATATGGGGCCGGTGGTCAATACCCTGGGCGACGAGATCACGCCCTTCTACAATGTCGAAGACCAGACGCTCTACTTCGCTTCCAACGGACATGTTTCTATGGGCGGGTTCGACATTTTCAGCTCCATCGGCGACGAGGTGAGCTGGTCGCAGCCGGACAACCTGGGCATGCCCGTCAACTCCAGCGCCGATGAGTACTTCTATATCCTCAACCCTTCGCGGACGGGCGGGTTCCTGACCTCCAACCGCGTGTTTGCCGGGCAGAAACCCACGACGACGCACGAGGACATCTTCGAGTTCGCCGTCGGCGGCCGCCGCGTCATGGTCAAGGGCAATGTGTACGACCGGCAGTCGGGAGAGCCCATCAACAACATCACCGTCACCCTGTATCAAACCTACGAAGACGGCCGGGAAACAGAGCTGATCTCCCGCGCCTTCAACGACGGCAAGTACTCCTACGAAATCCTGCCCAACCGGCAGTTCCGGGTAGAGGTGTCGGCTTACGGTTATGAGCCGGGGTCCTACCGCTTTGCGAGCAACGATATGAATACCTTCACCTACGGCCAGCCCATCTTCCTGGCCGTGCAAGGTGCCGCCGGCGCAGCGCCTTCGCCGGAGACGACTTATCCGGGCGAGCCCGCAGCCCCCGGCCAGCCGGCCCAGCCTACCCGCCCGGCGCCGGCTCAGCCGACGGTTAATGCTCCGGCGGGACAGCCCTATACGGCGCGCGGAAGAGGGCCCAACGACAATTACGAATACCAGACCAGCGCGCCCCGCCACCAGGGCACCTACTACAAGATACAGCTGGCGGCGGTGGGCACCTTCCAGGAGAACCGGTTCAGCAACGTGGCCGCCCTGGGCCGGATCGACACTGAGCTCATCCTCGCCCGCGGCCTGACCCGCGTGCTGCTGGCCGATTTCTTCAGCCTCCAGGAAGCCCGCTCGGCCCTGCAGCAGGTGAAGAGCAAAGGTTACAGCGGTGCCTACATCGTCGAATATGTCGACGGGGAGCGGTATAGTAAGGTACAGTAACGCCGGTTTTTGGCGAGCGATGGTTGTCTGTTGATGGTTGTTGGTTACGCCCAACCATCAACAGACAACTATCAACAAACAACCAATCCCCGCCATGCCCCTGCCCAACGCCTCCCCCATGCCTGCCAGCCTGGAAAAACAACACCTGGTCCTGTTCTTTTATGTGGTGACGATCGCCGCCCTGGCACTGTCTCCCTTTTTGCTGTCGGTGGGCATGATCTCCCTGGCGGTGCTGAGCCTGATCCGTTTCCGGGTAGGCCGCCGGGAGTTCAGGGTGGCCATCGACCGGGAAGCTATCCGGCGGATGCTGCGGATATGGCAGTACCCGCCTTTCGTTGCGATCACGCTGTTCTTTTTCCTCGTCCTGCTCAGCTTCTGGCAGACCGAGGACTACAGCTACTGGCTGGCTCGCCTGCGCATCAAAGTTCCCTTTCTGGCCCTTCCCCTGGTATTCCTCGGCCATCCCCGCCTGGAAGAGCGGCAGTGGCTGGGGTTGCTGTATTTCCTGCTGGTGTTGATGTTCGTGACCGCCATCGGCGTCGCCATCAACTACGGGGTTCACTACGAGGAGATACAGCTGATGCTGAAGCAGGGGCAGCCCATGCCTACGCCCCGCAACCACATCCGCTACAGCCTGTTGCTGGCCCTGGGCGTCGTGAGCGGCGGCTACCTGTACAGCCGGGGGTATTTCCTGCGCTACGCCCGGGAGCGGCATTTCATCCTGGGCGCCACGCTGTTCCTGTTCGTTTTCATCCACCTGCTGTCGGTGCGCAGCGGCATCCTGGCCCTGTATGCGGCCTTGTTCCTGCTGTTGGCGCGGTACATCCTGGTATCCCGCCGTTATGGTTGGGGGCTGGCCCTGCTGGCGGCCCTGGCGGCCATGCCGGCGGCCGCCTACCTGCTGGTGCCCAGTTTCCGGGCCAAGGTAGATTACATGCGCTGGGGGCTGATCAAATACCAGGAAGGGGAGGGGGCCGATTATTCCGATACCGGCCGCCTCGTCTCCATGAAAGTGGGTTGGGTACTGGCCCGGCAGCACCCCGTTTTTGGCGTGGGGGCAGGCAACCTGAACCAGGAAGTGAAAAGGGTATTTGACCAGTCCTATCCCCAGCTGCCGGAACCGCTGGTGCCGCACAACCAGTTCCTGTTCGTGCTGGCGGGTACGGGAGCGGCGGGCCTGCTACTTTTCCTCTTCGCCCTTTTCCATCCGCTCTTTTATCGCCGGAACTACCGCCACCCTTTCCTGCTGGGGTTCTACGGCGTTGTGCTGGCGGCGTTTTTGATCGAACATTTCATCGAGAATTCGACGGGGGTAGGTTTTTTCGCGTTTTTTCTGCTGTTGTTTTTGAATGTGGGCAGAGAGGCAACCGAACGCCCCTTTTTTTGTTCTTCAAAAAAAAGCTTACGCTAAAGTAAAATCATGCAAAAAATTTGTTTTTCCCTTTTTCTGGCCCTGCTGGCCGTCGCCGCCTGGGCGCAGCCGGCCAGCTCTGCTCAATATGCCCCTACTGCCGAAGAGAACGCCTTGCTCTGGGAGATCAGCGGTAAAGAGCTGAAAGAGCCATCCTACCTGTTCGGCACCATCCACATGATCGGCAAGGAAGATTTCTTCCTGACGGACGCCACCAAAGCCTCGTTCGGCAAGGCGCAGCAGGTGGCCTTCGAGATCGACATGGAGGACATGATGGACTTCACCAAGCTGATGCCGCTGATGATGAAGGCCTTTATGGCCAACGACACCACCCTGAGCGACCTGCTCAGCGAGGAAGACTACAAGCTGGTCGAAGCGCACTTCGAGGAGGTGGGCCTGCCCCTGATGTTCCTGGAGCGCATCAAGCCCATGTTCCTTTCTGCCCTGGGCGGCGAGGATATGATCAGCATGGGCAGCGGCGACGACAGCCAGGTGGTCTCCTACGAAATGGAGCTCATGCAGATGGCGCAGCAGCGCAAACTGCCCATCGAGGGGCTGGAAACCGCCGAGTACCAGATGAGCATGTTCGACAGCATTCCCTATACCGTGCAGGCCAAAATGCTGGTCGAAACCATCAAGTCGGAGAAAACCGACAGCGGGCAGTTCGCCAAAATGGTTGAACTCTACAAGAACCAGGACCTGCAGGGCATGCAGGGCATGATGGAGGACGAATCCTCCGGCATCGGCGGCTACGAAGACCTGCTGCTGGTGCGCCGCAACCGCAACTGGATACCGGTGATGGGCGAAATGATGGTGGCTAAGCCCACTTTCTTCGCGGTCGGCGCCGGCCATCTGGGAGGGGACGAAGGCGTGGTGGCTCTGTTGCGGGAGGCAGGGTATGTGGTGAAGCCCCTGAGGTAAGCTGTGTGTGGTGTACGGGTCAGCCGGGTAAGCTTTCGTGGCATCTTATCGCCACGTGCGTACCTTACATTAGAAACTGCTGGGGGACTGGAACACGGCAACCTGGCAACTCTGCGCCTCCGCTAGGCCAGGGCAGGCGTGCGCGAACCACGAACTGTGAGGTGTTATTTGGCATTACACCTGTGTCGCAAAATAAATAGTTGCATTTGGTGATTTTTATTACTTTTTTTATTCGGCTAAAAGGCGTATCTTAGAACAATATTATATCCAAACCGCCTTAGTCGGGCGCCAGTCCCAAAAACGTCTGGCAAGCTATGATCAAGAGCGGGGCTATTTTTTCACCAAAATGCTCCTGCCATGCTTATCCGAGACATACCCAACGCATTCAGTGGCACCGTCATTGACGTCCGCTCCCGGGAAGAGTACGAACTTTCCCACGCCAAAGGTTCGGTCAACATTCCCTGGGACCTCCACCTCTACTACCTGCAAGAACTGGAAGAACTACCCCGGCCATGGATAATCTGCTGCGAAGAAGGCATCCGTTCCGGCTGGGTCGCCCAGTCCCTGCAAATGCTGGGCTACGAAGAAGTGTACAACGCCGGCCGCTGGTTCGACATCGACGGGGAAAAAGCCGAGTTGTTGGCAAAGGCCGCATGAACTCCGGGGGTGCCTGGTTGTTAGTTGTTTGTTGTCTGTTGCCTGTTTGGCCCAACAACAGACGACAAACAACTATCAACCGCCACCACCATGCACTACAAAACCGCGACCGCCTGGATTTTTGTCATCCTGATGATGATGATCTTTCTCCTGTTCATTTACCCTTCCCCTTTCATTATCGGCCTGGGCGCCATCGGCCTGCCGGTGATGATCCTGGTGCAGGCCGTCGTGGTGCTGCGCGCCAAGGACGAAAGCCGGCACAGCTTTTCGGACGAGAAGTGGTATGAGGACCGGGAGGAGTGAATGTAAAGGAGGGAAACCTCCGCTTTTATTTGAACCGCAGGGGGCGCGGCGTACGCAGAGAGGGCTGTAGGTGCCGCTCCCCGGAGGCATTTATAGCGCTTTGCCTCTGCGCTCCCTGCGGTCCCTGCGGTTTAACCTGCCCGCCGGCGGCGCAGCCCCGGACAGGGGCCGCCTTTGGTGCAGGCAGGAAAGCAGAGCGGGCTGAGCCTCCTCCCAAAGTCACCTCCCCACCACTACTCGCGTACTCTACACCGCCGCCGCCCCTTCCCATATCCTCAGGAAATACACGCCCGGCGGCAGGCCCGCTACCGGAAAAGCAAAGGAGGTTGCCCCTTCCGGCATCTTATGCACCAGCACTTCCTTGCCCATTACGCTGTACAAGGAAAGGCGCTGGCCCGCAAATGGCCTGCCGCTGCTCACTGTCAGACGGGAAAAGGCCGGGTTGGGGAAAACAGAAAAACCAGGCGGCGCACTAACAGTTTCTTGCACTCCGGTAGCTAAAAAGTTGATGGTATCGCAAAAAGTATCGCTCCCCGTCTGATTGTTAGCCGTCAAACACACCTCATACACCCCCGCCTCCGCGTATGCATGCACCGGAAACCGCTCCGTGCTGCTCCGCCCGTCCCCGAAATCCCACAACCAGCAGCTCTCGGGGCTAAACCGCGTGCCGTCGTAAAAGGCTACTTGCAAGGTAGCGCTGTCTTCAATGACGTAGCTGAAGGCCGCTTGGGGCGGCGGGTTGTCGATGCCGAGGGTGTCGCAGGGGCTGCCGTCTAAGGGGCCCAGGCCGTAGTAGGGGAAGTTGGGATGCTGTTAAAATTAAATGTTGGGATTTCTAAAGCATGCTGTTGTGCATTGCAAGCCAAGCCCTTTTGGTTAGGGCTTTGGATGATGTGGAAGTAGTTGGCGTTGGAAGCGCAATTAACGAAAATTTCCCCGTTTGGAGTGGATTGAGCAGTGCGAAAAGGAGTGGATTGGTTGTTTATTGGAGTAACGAACCCGTCGTATTCTGCCACCTTTAATAAGGTGGCTCCGACATTAGAACTGGTTAAGTCAAATTGGTAAATGTTTAGCCACGCGATTACATAAAGGAACCGGCTGTTTTCAGAAAATGCGATCCCGCCTCCTCCTAATGCCCAATCTACAAAAGTAAAGGAGGTAAAACTGGTAAATTCTCCGGTACAGCGGTCAAAATCATAAACGGTTACGCGATGTTCAGACTCACCTAAATATTTTATGTCAATCCTGGCATATTTCTTTCCGTCCGGAGAGAAGCAGGATTGAAAATATCCGGTAGTTATCGTATCCGCAAATTGAAAATTTCTTGTAGACTCTATCCCATTCAATGTAAATAGTGTCTGACCGAAAACGCCAAGCTGCTGTGCACTTGGCTGATTTTCAGGCGAAAGTGCCTGGATACGATAGGATTAATATTGAAAAGGTATACTCTGGCTGGTTGGCGCAAGCACAATTACTGGTACAAGGTGGTGAAACGAGCCTACCGGCACACGGCAAACATTCACCAAAAGAAAGGCAAGGATTACAAAGAGCGCCTGAAAAAAGCAGCTGTAAAATACCTGGGCCGCTGCCGGGAGTTGAGTAGTAGGGTGGATCAAAGCCATAAAGCATTACAGCCCTTGGCGCTGGCTGACATCCAGCTAATGGCTTTACTTGAGGCCCTGTCTTACTACCATGAGATGCTGGAAAAGCACATTGATTTAGTGGAGCGCCGCATTATTAATGGAGAAGTGATCCCTCATGAAGAAAAGGTGTTTTCCATTTTTGAACCCCATGTGGACCATTAGCAAAGCGCCTCAAAGAGCGCTTCGCTGAAGGTTATCTTTTGAATAGTATTAGTTTTGACAGAGGGTTTTTCTCGGTTCTGGCAAAGAAGGCCCTGGAGCAGGATTTTGAGCATGTGGTAATGCCGCGCAAAGGGAAGGAAACGCCGGAGCAAGAAGCAGAGGAAAGTGCCAAAACCTTTGTGGCTTTGCGCAAAAAGCATAGTGCGGTGGAATCTAATATTAACGAGCTGGAGCACAGCGGCGCCAACCGGGTGCCGGATAAAGGCCTGGACAGGTTCAAAAAATATGTGGCCCTCGGCGTGCTGGCCTACAACCTCAAGCGGCTGGGCAAGCTGGTGATGGAGCAGGGCCTGCTCACAACTGTCACCCTGCCGGGCAAGTCCTCCCGAGCGGCCTGAAAATAAGGGCATTTATTGCTGGCTTTCCACGGAAAGGCGGGCGAGCTATGCCCCAAAGGCACAAAAAAGCGCCTGAAAAGGCGCAAAACGAAAGAATTACCGAATTGATAGCCCGTTTTGCACCCGCTTCGCCGTTGCGTGAGGCTGCCTGCATCAGCCTGGCAGCACGGCGCAGGCAGAAAATGGCGAAAACTGGCGTTTTCGGCCAGGCACTATATATTCCCGAATGTATTCCGAACTGACGTTACTGCTGTAAATTTTAGTCGGCCCGAAGCAACCTGCGCGGGCCTGGAGGTCCGCGCTCCTGCTAAAACGGCAAAGTAGTAGTAATTATCCAGACAGAAATGCGTTGAATATAATACTGCATTTTCCCATAGGCCGAAACAGGAGAGCATTCCTTCACCCAGAAATCAAAGAGATGACAAACAGGGCTTTCTTCCGCCGTTCCTTATTCGCCGTATTGTTAACCAATGTTTTTGCCTTCGCCGCTTCGGGCCAATCTGCCGACGACCCCCGGCAGTTCATCGGGCTCTACCTCGACGCTTTGTCTGCCAGCCAATGGGAGGAGCTCGTCCGGCCGTTCATGCCCACCCGGGAAGTAGCGGACGACTTTGTTGCCCAGCACAGGCCCTTCCGCAAAGCGTTCGCCGGTTACCGGGCCAGCCTGAAGCACCTGGTGGTGGAAGGCAACCGGGCAGTGGCCTGGCTGCGCGTCAGCGCCCGCCACGTCGGGGTATTTCCCTATGATGAATTCGCCGGCGCCAAACCGGACGGGAAAACCATCTCCTGGGAGGAGGTGTGGTATTTCGACGTGGAAAACGGCAAATTCGGAGGCGAATGGGATTTCCTGGTTAACGGCGTAGCCCGCATGAAAGAGCTGGGGATACGGTGTTTACTCGATTAGCGCTTTTTGACGGTTTTCAGCTGTTCTCAAACACCTGAAAACCAGCGCCGGTTTCAAGGCTGCCCGTCTAAGGTTGGACAGCAGAAAGGGGAAAGCCGAGCGGAGTCGAGGCCGAGCGTGTGCAGGAGGCATGGTGTGTCCGACATTAGGCGGGTAGCCAAAAAGGGGCTACCCGCCTAACGCCGGACAGCCCGGCGAGGCATTGCACACTGTACACAACCCCGGCAACTTTTGTCCAACAAGGTTAGCTTCTCTCCCCCCCTACCTCAACTCCTCCAGCATCCGCCGGGCGTTGCTGTTTTGCGGGTTCAGGTCCAGCGACTTCTGATAGTGCTTTTTGGCTGAAGCCCGGTCGCCGGATTTGTAATAAGCCTCCGCCAGGCTGTCATAGGCGTTGCCGGAGTAGGGGTTTTGTTCGACATTGTAATGGAAAACCGTAATGGCCTCATCGGCCAGGCCCTTCTCCAGGAACATATAACCAACTTGGTTGATCTCCCATTCCCCAAAATACGCTCTGGAGCCATTGACCAGGAGTTTGAACTCCTTATAAGCGGCCTCCGATCCGCCGCGCTCCATCGCCTGGGCCACCAGGCGGGCGCCATCAGGTAAAGGAGGCAGCACTTCCTGCAGTTCGATCTCCCAGATGGCATAGCTTCCGGGGATAGACATGGAGGGGGCATTGCGCATGGCTTCCCGGAGGTCGGAAACCGGAATCTGGAAGCGGTATTTCCCGCCGGCCTGCATGACGGCAAAAGCCGACTGAAAGCCCGCCGGCAACTCGGAGATCAGCTGATAATCCGGTACGCCGATCTGATAGGTAGACACCAGCACTCTTCCGTTGACATCGGATAACTGGTTGTGGGTGAGCGCGCCTTTATTGCTGCTCAGGTGGGCGCCGCTGCCCGGGCGGAGTACCTGGTACGTCCAGCCGTTAGGCGTCGTCATGTCCTGGCCATAGGCCTGGATACATAGAAAAATCAAGAGGCATAGGGGGGATAGCCGTCTCATCTTTTCGTGGTTTTGGTTAACGTTTATGAAAATGTTATATGAAATTAATTCAAATTTTTGAGAACAAAACCACGGACGTATAGCTTTAACACTTTTGAAGCGGTCAGCGCATGTTTGGAGGCCGAATTTGAAAGCTTAAAGGTTGGCCTCCAAACATGCTTTCAGTCTTCCCAGGGTTCCTTCCTGAAACGCAGGTCCAGCAAGCGCAGGCGCCGGCGTTTACCCATCCTGACATCCTTGTGTTTGAAAAGCGGAGGTATCACAAAGGCCAGGCCAATGGAACCCGCCGATACGATGGCGTCGGACCACCGGTAGCGCGTATCGTCATCCCCGTCCAGCGCAGTGCCGATAGCCGCAAATCCCGACCACCCGATACCAAACCAGAAGAGGGAAATGCCGGTAGCGCGGGGCCAGCCACGCTCATACCGCAGCGTGCTGATGTCCTGCACTTTGACATAACGGTCGGACAAAACCAAAAGGCCCTCCTCCACCCGGATGTCTTCGATGTAGCCGGCCTGAAAGCCCTGCTCCCCCTGAAGCTGGTAGGTGATGGGGTCTCCGATATACATTTTTTCCGTCCTGGCCCTGCCGTATTTTTCAAGCTGCAGGACTTTCTGGGCATGAAGCAGGCTGCTAGCCGAAAGGAAAGCCAAAAGTAGAAGGGAACTGCGCATGTTGTTTCCGGTTTGCTACTAAAGGTAATAAGTACATGGAGTGAATTAGTAAATTAGTGAATTAGTGAATGACTGAATGACTGAATACCAGGAGGCCAGGGTTGTATCGCGCGATGATTCTCCATATACTAAAGAAGTTTTCAGATATTAAAAGGTTGGCTTCCCATATTCATTCACTCATTCACTCATTCACTCATTCACTCATTCACTCATTCACTCATTCATTTCTCCCCCTGGCCAGCCTCCCAACCGCCTGCCGCATGGCACGTTCTATCTCCGCATAGGGCAGCGCTTCCTTCGCCACGTATATCACCAGGATAGCGTATTGCCCCTGCTCCTCTTTCAACGCGCGGTACAGGCGGTGTTTATTCAGGCGCCAGGCTTCGCGCACCTGCCGCCGGATCCGGTTGCGCTGAACCGCCCCCGGAAATTTTTTTTTGGGGACGCTCACGGTGAACTGTGCCGGAAAACTGCTGCGCGGTTCTTTCAGGAGCAGGTACACCACCCGCAGCGGGTACTGCCCGAAAGACTTCCCCTCCTTGAACAGGGCGCCGATCACCTTGCGGCTCTTCAGGCGTTCGCCTCGCTGAAAGGTATACATCTGCTGATCGTGATTTTTTTTCTTGTCTCCATCATTCCTTCTCCGTCTTCGCTGCCGTTCTTCCGGGTGAAATTCCATCATTCCAAAGTACTGGTTTCCCGGCGAAAAACCACAAAACGAAAAAAAAATGAAAAAAAGTTGAAAAATCTTTATGGAATTTCTCGATTTCTGCGACTGATACTATGAGAACACTTTTTTTAAACCTTTAAACCCTCCAGCCATGGAAAAAAATGCTCGTTATTCAGAAACGGTAAAAGGCGTCTTCCGCACCTATTTTTTCGACTTCAAACAATCGGAGAAAGGAAACCCCTACCTGCGCATCACGGAAAGCCGGAAGAGCAAGGAAAAGGAAGGCGAGTTTGAGCAGGACCGCATCATCATCCTGCACAAAGACCTCGACGATTTTGCCAAAGCGCTGAACAACGTCATCCAGCACCACAAAGAAAGCAAGGATGCCGTAGCCAGCAAAGAATAGTTTCCATTTTACGTTACTGTCAATTTTTTAAGGGGACAGGGCCGGCGCCTCCGCAGGGAGGGGGCTCTGCCCCTGGTTTTGAACACCGCAACAACACCGGATCCATGCAAGAATATACCCCCAACGAACTGGGCATCAAGAGCCTGGCGGAGGAAGACCGCCCCCGGGAGAAGCTGCTCCGGAAGGGCAAGGTCAGCCTCTCCGACGCCGAGCTGCTCGCCATCCTCCTGGGATCGGGTTCCAGAGAGCAATCGGCCATAGTCCTGGCCCAGAGCATCCTCCAGTCGGTCGACAACAACCTGCACGAACTGGGTAAATGCTCCTTAGGGCGGCTCCGAAAGTTCAAGGGTGTCGGAGAGGCCAAGGCCATTACCATCGTGGCGGCAATGGAGCTAAGCCGGCGCCGGCAGCTGTCCCGGATAGAGGATAAACCCCAGATTACCTGCAGCCTCGATGCATTCAACGCTATTGCTCCCCTGCTGATGGACCTGCCCCACGAGGAGTTCTGGATACTGCTGCTCAACCGCGCCAACCGCGTGCTGAAACGCGAACGGATCAGCCGGGGCGGAGTGGCCGGCACGGTGGTCGACATCAAGGTCGTCTTCACCGCCGCCCTCGAAGGCCAGGCCGTGTCCATCCTGCTCTGCCACAACCACCCCTCGGGCAGCACCAACCCCAGCCAGGCCGACATCGACCTGACCCGCAAACTCAAAAAAGCCGGCGAAATCATGGATATCCTGGTAGTGGACCACCTGATCATAGGAGACCGGAGCTATTACAGCTTCGCCGATGAAGGATTGCTCTGAAAAGGATAGCTCCGAATTTCGAAGCTTTAAAACTTATCCTTTGCTCTCTTGTTCCCTAAAATAGTGTTTTTCACTCACTAAATTATACCCAGAACCTGAGTTAATGGCTTCCCTCGACAAGAACAAGATCGACTTTTACCTGTTGGGCAGGGTGCTCGGCCTGGCCAGGCCTTACCGGAGCATTTTCCTGACCGCCGGTGTACTGGCCGTCCTGCTGGCCCCGCTGGCCACCCTGCGCCCCTATCTGGTCAAGGAGATGGTGGACAAGTATATCTTCGTCAACGACATTCAGGGCCTCACGCGTATGGCGCTCCTGCTCTGTATCCTCCTGGCCCTGGAAGCAGGCTTTCGCTATGCTTTCATCTACTCCACCAACCTGCTGGGGCAGTCCGTCATCCGCGACCTGCGGGTGCGCATTTTTAAACACCTGACGAGCCTGCGCCTTTCCTTCTTCGACCGCACGCCGATCGGCACCTCGACCACCCGGACCATCAACGATATCGAAGCCATCAATACGGTTTTTTCCCAGGGTTCCATCACCATCATTGCCGACCTGCTGACCCTGGCCACGGTACTCGGCGTCATGTTCTACACCAGCTGGAAACTGACCCTGATCTGCCTGGCCACCATGCCTTTCCTGATTATCGCCAGTTATGTTTTTAAGGAGAAGGTGAAGTCCGCCTTCCAGAAGGTGCGCTCCCAGATCTCCCGCATGAACGCCTTCCTCCAGGAGCGCATCACCGGCATGCGCATCGTCCAGATCTTTAATGCCGAACATCAGGAAATGGAGAAGTTCAAGAAGATCAACCGCGAATATACTCAGGCGAACCTCGACTCCATCCTGTATTACGCCGTATTCTTTCCGGTCGTGGAGATCATCTCCGCCTTCTCCCTGGGCCTCATGGTCTGGTGGGGCGCCCAGGACGCCCTGCGCGCCGGCGGCGTCACTCTCGGTGCCCTCGTGGCCTTCCCCATCTTCCTCGATATGCTCTTCCGCCCCATCCGGACGGTTGCCAACAACTTCAATACCCTGCAAATGGGGCTGGTCGCTTCTGAACGGGTATTCAGCGTACTCGATAAGGACGACCAGATCGAGAACAACGGCAGCATCAAACCCGATAAGCTGAAGGGAAAGGTTGACTTCGGGAACGTTTTCTTCGCCTATAATGCCAAAGACTATGTCCTGAAAGACATCAGCTTCCGGATCAATCCCGGCGAAACGCTGGCCATCGTAGGAAGCACCGGCTCCGGAAAAACGACCATCATCAACATCCTCAACCGCTTCTACGAAATCCAGAAGGGCAGCATCAGGATCGACGGCACCGACATCCGGGATTTCGAACTCCAGGCCTTCCGGCAGCGCATCGCCATCGTCCTGCAGGATGTATTCCTCTTTTCCGGCTCCGTCCTGGAGAACATCACCCTGCGCGACCCCCGGTTTTCGCGGGAAGAGGTCATCGAAGCCTCCAAAATGATCGGCGCCCATGAATTCATCGAGAAACTGCCCGGCAGCTACGATTACAAGGTGATGGAACGCGGGGCCACCCTGTCCATGGGCCAACGGCAGCTGATCTCTTTCGTGCGCGCCCTCGTCTTCAACCCCGATATCCTCATCCTCGACGAGGCCACCTCTTCTATCGACCCCGAGACGGAATCCGTCATCCAGTACGCCATCGAAAAGCTGATCGCCAAACGCACCTCCATTATCATCGCCCACCGACTGAGTACCATCCGCCATGCCAATAATATCATGGTCCTGAGCAAAGGGAAAGTGGAGGAATTCGGGCCCCACGAAGAATTGCTGAAAGCGGAAGACGGGCATTACCGCCGCCTGTACGAAATGCAGTTCCTTCAGATGGCGGAGGAGCGGTAGTTCATGGGTTCACTGGCTCCTAGGAAACCATGCCTCCATTCCCCCCCCCCACCGTCCGGATCAGGAAGAACCCATCGTCTCCCTGTTGCTGGTAGAGGGGCATGAGTATCCGGCCGTCGGCCCGGGCATAGATGGGGCCGTGGCGGTCGTGGGCCAGCAGTTCCCCTTTTTTTACTTTCTGGAAATTTTCGTAATTCGGCATCATGTGGAAGTCGTCGCCAGGCTGTATCTCGTGGCACATGATGAGCTCCAGCACTTTGGGCAGGTTTTTGGAGTATTCGATCAGCAGGGCGTCATGGCGGTTTTCGACATGTTCGGAGCGTACGCAGCCCACGGTGCGCATGCAGTTGATGATGGCGGCGATGGCGCGGTTGACGGACAGCGGCTCGTCGTGCTGGCCGGATTCAAAGCTGACCCCGACGGTTGGGCGGCCGAAGTTGTCGCTGTTGAAGTAATGCAGGGTGGTGCCGTGAATGCCCTCCAGCATGCCTTTCACAACCGGGGCGTGCAGTTCGATGGCTATTTTGACGCTTTCCGGGTCGTCGGTCGCAATGGAGAAAATGCCCCCATAGGCAGTAGTGGTATGGAGGTCGAGCAGGACGATCTTCTCCGGCTGGTAGGTTTCGACATTCTGCTCGATGATGGCGATCATTTCTTTCAGCTCCAGGTCTTCATCCTCCAGTTCTTCACAGGCCATGGCCTTTATCCGGGCGATGTTCTCCGGTGTCCACTGCCGGTTGAGGTCTTTTTTCATGTACCTCATCTTCCTGGAGATGGCACGCACGTTTCCGCGCAAGCCGAGCAGGCGGCCATTAAAGGTGAAATTGGGGTTGGTTTCCGGTTCTATTTCGAGCAGTTTGAAGAGGATTTCCAGCGCCTGCACGCCGGCGGGTTCATTGCCGTGCATCCCGCCCACGCAGATCAGGAGCGGCCCCCTCTCCGTTCCTTCGTGTTGGCCAATGATGCGTTCCGTCTTTGTGTTCATTGCTTTAGCCGCTTTACGGCTAAAATTAGGAAATATCATGAAATTTTATTTTTTCCCGATTACTAGTGCCGTCAGTATAGGATAACAACTGCAATATGTAAAAGTATACGGGAAAACCGGGTGATTGTTGTCAATTTACCGGTGGAAACCAAAGGCATCTCCCCGTAAGATCAGGCAACGGCCAATGCCTGCTGGCTAAACAACCGAAGTTCCAGGTACTGTGCTTTGAAACCCAATTTCTGGCTTGCTGTAACACAGATTGCATAGAATGCCGCCCGTAACTTTTAACTTTGCCGAAAACTTACAAGGACATGAAGAAAATGCTCTTTTTTACCGTCATCATTTTTTCAATGGCCTCCTGGCAAAAGCCGGAAAGCGGCGATTGGAAAAATAAAGTCGACGCTTCCCTGCTGGAAAAAGCATACGCCGGGGAAGAAGCCGAATTCCTGATCTTGCTGCAGGAACAGGCGGATGTCAGCGGCAGCCGGCAATTCCGCATCAAAGAAGAAAAGGCCGCTTTTGTATTCAACAAGTTGCAACAGACGGCCAAACAAACCCAGGGGCCGGTGATCGCCCTCCTGGAAGAAGCCGGCGCTGCCTACCGGCCCTTTTATATCGTAAACGCCATCCTGGCTACAGGCAAACTGGACCTTATCCGCCGGGTAGCGCAACTGGGCGCCGTAGCTCAGGTGCAGGACAACCCGGCGGTGCGCCTGCAGCCCCCCTTGGCCGAAGAGAGCGGCGCCCCCCCCATTTCCTTCCGCAACGCGTTGGTGGAATGGGGTATCGACAAGATCAACGCCGACGATGTCTGGGCGATGGGGTACACCGGCCAGGGCGTCGTCATCGGCGGGCAGGATACCGGCTACGAATGGGACCATCCCGCTATCCGGGATACTTACCGCGGCTGGGACGGAAACACGGCAGACCACAACCACAACTGGCACGACGCCATCCACAGCCTCATCGGCGACCCCAATGACACCAACCCCTGCGGGCTGGACAGCGCCGTGCCCTGCGACGACCACAGCCACGGCACCCACACCATGGGCACCATGGCCGGCTCGGAGAGCGACGAGGGCAAAAGCATCGGCGTTGCGCCCGGCGCCACCTGGATCGCCTGCCGGAATATGGAAAAAGGCGCAGGCACGCCGGCCACTTATATCGAATGTTTCGAATGGTTTCTGGCACCTTATGACCTGAACGGGGAAAACGCCAACGTAACTTACGCTCCCCACGTGATCAACAATTCCTGGAGCTGCCCGGAATCGGAAGGCTGCAACCCCTCCAATTTCGGCACTATGCAAATGGTGGTCGACAACCTCAAGGCATCCGGCATCGTGGTCGTCGTTTCCGCAGGCAACAGCGGCAGCAACTGCGCTACGGTCAATACGCCGGCAGCCATGTACGAAAACAGCTTCTCGGTAGGCGCTACCCAACAGAACGATACCATCGCCGGCTTCAGCAGCCGCGGGCCGGTCATCGCCGACGGCAGCGGCCGCCTGAAGCCCAACGTAGCTGCGCCGGGCGTCAGCGTCCGCTCTGCCGTGCTCAATGGCGGCTTCGCCAACTTTTCCGGAACCAGCATGGCCGGCCCTCACGTCGCCGGCCTGGTGGCACTCCTGATCTCCGCCAAACCGGAACTGGCCGGACAGGTGGAAGAGATCGAATCCATCATCGAGCAAACTGCCCTGCCCTTGTTCAGCGGGCAGGATTGCGCGGAATTCTCCGGCCAGCAGATTCCTAATGCCGTCTACGGCTTCGGCAGGGCCGACGCCCTCGCCGCCGTGCTGGAGGTACTGGGCGTTACCGGCGAAAACGGACAGCCCGCTGCGGAAAGCCTCAGGGTTTTCCCCAACCCCACCGGCGGGCAGGCCTTCTTCCGGCTCGATGGCGCTGTAGGCGAAGCGCAGGTCCAGGCCTTCTCCTTCTCCGGCCAGCTGGTTCATTCCAGCCGATGGAATCTGGCCGATGGGAACATCAAACAGGTGGACCTCTCTGCGCTGCCCTCCGGCATTTACTGGTACCGCATCGCCCTGGATGGCAGGCAGTACCAGGGCAGGCTCGTGAAGCAATAACCCCCTCGCCATGCCCGAATCAGAAGTACTGGCCCGCCTGGAGCAAGCCAAAAAAGTATACCGAACGGGAGATACGATGATCACCGCCCTGGATTCCACTACCATGGAAGTCCGCAGCCGTGAACTCGTCCTGGTGGAAGGGCCGTCCGGCTCTGGCAAGACCACCCTGATATCTCTGATCGGCTGCGTGATCTATCCCACGGAAGGCGAAGTTTTTGTCCGCGGCACCCTCACCAGCAGCCTCAATGACCGCCAGTTGTCCCGGCTGCGCCTCAACAACATCGGCTTTGTCTTCCAGAATTTCAACCTGATCGCTCCCTTCTCGGCCCTCGACAATGTCGCTTTTCCCCTTCGCCTGATGGGGAAAAGCGGCCGGGAAGCCCGCCGGGAAGCCATGGCGCAACTGGAAAAGCTGGGCCTGGCCGACCGCCGGAAAAACCGCCCCCGGGAGCTCTCCGGCGGCCAAAAACAAAGGGTGGCCATCGCCCGCGCTTTGGCCACCAACCCGCGCATCCTCCTTTGCGACGAACCCACCGCGTCCCTCGACCATCGGTCCCTGGAAAAGATCATGAGCGAACTGCGGAGCCTGAGCCGGGAGGGCAAGGCCGTAGTGGTGGTCACCCACGATCCCCGCCTGGAAGCCTATGCCGACCGGATCATCAGCGTGGAAGACGGGCGGATAGTAGATGAGAAATACAACCGGGATTAATACAGAACGAAAACTGATGAAGATGGGCCAACTTCGTGTTTTATCCGTTTCGCTGCTCCTTTCCCTGCTCGCCCTTGCCTGTGGCAACAAAGAAGAGCCTGCCAAAGGCCCGGCAAGTGCCGCCGCCGAACGGCAGGCTGCCGTCCGCCGCCTGCAAAACCCCAAAGTGGTGGCCGCGCTGGGCAAGGTCATTCCGGAAGGGGAAATACTGGAACTCGCCTTCGAAACCAGCGGGCGGGTTCGGCGCATTCATGTCACGGAGGGGCAGAAAACCCAATCCGGCACTCCCCTCATTGCGCTCGATGCCGCCCTGGAGGACAACCAGCTCCAAACCCTCGGGGCCCAGCTGGAGCGCAACCGGCTGGAGCAGGAGGATGCCCGCGCCCAGGTTCGGCACTACGAAGAAATACTCCAACAACACCGCCAAACCTACCAGCGCCTGCAGCGTTCGGTAGAGGCCAACGCCCTGCCCGCCAGCGAACTGGATCAGGCAGCACTCGATATTGAGGACAGCCGTTACCAGGCCGCCGCCGCCGCGCGCCTGCTGCAACGGCTCGACGTACAGGCCCGGGAACTGCGGCTCCAGGAGGGGGAAGTGCGGCTGCGCCGGCAACAGAAGGAATTGAAAGCACCCGGCGACGGAACCCTCCTGCGCTGGGAAGTGCGCGAGGGCGCAACAGTAAACGCCTATCAGGTGGCCGGAGAATTCGCCCCCGCCGGGCCTCTGCTCCTCGAAGCCGAGGTCGATGAATACTTCGCTTCCAATGTGCAGGTGGGCCAGAATGCCATCATCCGCCGGGAAGGATATACCGATACCCTGGCCCGCGGGCAGGTCATCTTCACCTCCGGCAAGCTAAGCGGGAAATCCATCCTTTCTGAAGACAACAGCCAGTTTGAAGACCTGCAGGTCCGGCGCATCAAAATCCGCCTGGAGGATAGCGGCCGGTTGTTGCTGGGCATGAAGGTGGAAGCCCTTATTCAAACCGCAAAAAACACCGACTGATGTTCCGGCAGGCCCTGCAATTCATCAATTATGACAAGCCCAAGGCCTTTGGCGCTACCCTTGGCGTACTGGTGGCCATTTTCCTCATCGGCCAGCAGGCGGGCATATTTATCTTCCTGACCAGCCTGATGACCACCCTGGTCGATAACTCGAAGGCCGACATTTGGGTGGCCAATGAAAAGGCGCGCGACGCCAACCGGCTCGGCACGATCGACATGCGCTACGCCCTGGAACTGAAATCTGTACCGGGTGTGGACATCGTTTCGCCCCTGGTACTGGCCGGCGCCAGCGCCAAGCTGCGCAACGGCGAGCAACTGCCCGTGCAACTGGTAGGGGTGGAAGCCCCGGAATTCCTGCTCGAACCCTGGCGGGTGACAGAGGGCAGCAAATTTGGCCTGCTGGATAACGGCGGCGTGTCCGTCGACATCTTCGACATCAGCAGCATGGACAGCCTGGAAATCGGCGAACCCCTGGAGATCAGCGGCCGGCGTTCTTATGTAAAAACCATTACCCGGGGCGCCCGCGGTTTCGGCGGCACCCTGATGGTAACTACCGCCGGGCGGGCCCGGGCGCTGGGCCAGGTGCCAGGCAACAAGGCCAGCGCCATCCTGCTCACCGTAAAAGAAGGCTACTCGCCCGACAGCGTAGCGGCCGCCATCAACCGCAGCTTTTTCGGCATCCGCGCCTGGGAGCGCAAAGCTTTCTCTCAGCAAACCCGCCAGGAGAACCTCAGCAACAGCGGTATCGGCACCTCCACCTTCACCCTGATCATCTTCGCCATCATTTCCGGGATGGTCATCATCGGGCTGACGCTGTATTCGGCAGCCATCGAACGCCTCAACGATTACGCCACCATGAAGGCCATCGGCGCCTCCAACGGCTACGTGACCCGCATCATCCTGTCCCAGGCATTGCTGATCGCGACAGTGGGGTTCGCCCTCGCCGCCGCGCTGCTCGCAGGCTTTCAAAAAGGCATCGCCAACGCCGGCGTGATCTTCGACTATGGATGGATGCTTTGGGCAGGCTTGTTGCTGGCCACGCTGCTCCTTTCCCTGGGCGGCGCCCTGCTGGCCATCTTCCGCATCCGTAAAGTAGAGCCGGCTTCCGTTTTCCGTTGATCAAAAATTATCGTGATGAAGATCTTCCTGAATGTTCTTTCCTTCCTTTTTTTGTCGAATGTGCTGATGGGGCAGCAGGTTTTTAGCGTCGGGGAGGCGGTGAATTACGCCCGCGAACACGTCTCCGCCCTGAAGAACAGCCGCCTGGAACAGCAAATATCAGCTATAGAAGAAGAACGCCTGGAACGCAGGTGGCACCCGCAGGTTTCCGCCTCCGCCGACATCCGCTACAATCCCATCCTGCAGACCACCCTCCTGCCGGCCGAACTGGCCGGCGGGCCCGGCGGAGAACTCATCGAGGTGCAGTTCGGGACGGCCTTCTCCAGCGCCCTGGGGCTGACGGTGCAGCAGAAAGTTTACGACCCCGTCTTCCACCTGGAACAGGAGTTGAAAACCATCGCCCGGAATAAAGCGGCGCTGGATGCGGAATTCGAGGCAAAACAGATGGAACTCCGGGTCATAGCGGCTTATTACCTCGCCTTGCTCAACCGGGAAACCTTCCGTAACAGCCGGAGCCTGCTGTCCAGCCTGGGTAAACTGCGGGAAGACATACGTATTCAGGTAGAAAACGAACTGGAAAACCCCGCCCTGCTCAACACCGTCGGCCAGCAATACCAGCAGCAACAAAACAAGATCTACGCCGACAGCCTGGGCTGGCTGTCCAGCCTGGCCGGGCTGAAACTGGAAATGGGCTTCCCGGCGGGAGAAGAGATGTTCCTTGCCGATAGCCTCAGCCCCGCCATGAACGACACCCTCCGGCTGAATACCGCCGATAATTACGACATCCGGAGTTACAGCCTTAAGCTGGAGGAGTCGCGCAATAATCTGAGCCGGCTCGGCCGTTCGAAGCTTCCGGCCATTAGCGCTGAGGGGTACCTCGGCGCCCAGTTCTTTTCTCCGTCGCCGGATTTGTACAACTTCCAGCGATGGTACGGATTGAGCTATATTGGCCTGACAGCCAGCCTGCCGATTTATGACGGGCAGGACCGGCGTTATGGCGCCCGGATAGAAAACCTGCGGATGGAACAGGTGCGCAATGAGATGGAAGCCTACCGGATCGGGCAGGAAAACAAGGCCGTCCGGGCTTCCCTGCAAATGGAAAGCGCCCGGGCGCAGGCCGCCCTGGCAAAACATGCCATAGAGGCTGCCGAACAGAACCTGGAACTCGCCCGGTTCAATTACCAGAATGCCGTCACCGGGTTCCAGCCCGTCTTCGACGCCCTCCAGGTATTAACCAACAGCCGGGAACAACTGGTCAACGCCCAGGCCGCCTATGTGCAGGCCCGGCTCGAGGCCCGGTTGCTGGACTTGTAAGGCCCTGGCAAAAAGTGTACCTTCGCTGTTGCCGCCTTAACCAAACCGCCAGACTGACATGCTGAAAATCGACATGCACACCCACATCATCCCTGAAAAGCTACCCCGCTTTGCGGATAAGTTCGGCTACGGGGATTTTATCTACCTCGAACACCACGCTCCCGGCCGCGCCCGGATGATGAAAGGCAATGAATTCTTCCGCGAGATCGCCTCCAATTGCTGGGCCCCGGCGGAGCGCATCGAAGAATACGCCCGGTATCGCACCCAGGTGCAGGTAGTGTGCACCATCCCGGTCATGTTCTCCTATTGGGCCAAGCCCCAGGATGGCCTGGAACTGGCCCGCTTCCTCAACGACGACATCGCCCAAACGGTAGCGGACCATCCCCGGCATTACATCGGCCTCGGCACCCTGCCCATGCAGGATACGGGCCTGGCCATACAGGAGCTTCAGCGCTGCCAGGAGATCGGCCTGGCCGGCATACAGATCGGCTCCAACATCAACGATAAAAACCTCAGCGAACCGGAATTTTTTCCCGTTTTCCAGGCCTGCCAGGACCTGGGCATGGCCCTCTTCGTCCACCCCTGGGAAATGATGGGGTTCGACTCCATGCGCAAATACTGGCTCCCCTGGCTGGTCGGCATGCCGGCGGAAACCTCCCGCGCCATCTGTTCCATGATCTTTGGCGGCGTGTTCGAACGGCTGCCCGGCCTGCGCGCCTGCTTCGCCCACGCCGGCGGATCCTTCCTGCCGACCATTGGCCGGGTGCAGCACGGCTTCGACTGTCGGCCCGACCTGGTGGCCGTAGACAATGACGTGCCGCCCCGCGACTACCTGGGGCGGTTCTGGGTCGATTGCATCACCCACGACCCGAACCTGTTGCGCTATGTGCTGGATACCGCCGGCGAGAACCGCGTGTGCCTCGGCTCCGACTACCCCTTCCCCCTTGGCGACCTCGAGATCGGCGCCTTCATCGAAGAGATGGACCTGCCGCAGCAGGCGGTAGAAAAGATTTTTGCCGATAATACCCTGGAATGGCTGGGAATGGAACGGGCTGCTTTTGAATAAAAACCCGTAACTATTTAGCTGGGCTAAGAGGCTTTTGCCACAAAGACACCAAGGCACAAAGATTGCACGAAGCCTTGGTGTAATCTTGGAGTCCGTCGGTTCAGCCGGATAAATTTTCGTGTCTTTGTGGCGATAAAACCGGGTTAGGTGGCAGGCCACCTAAATAGGTGCAAAAACCCGGCCTAACCTCGGACAAGCCCGGAGTTGTGCAGAAAGGTTAAAACCAGACAGGATAGACAGGATTTACAGGATTTACAAGATGCAGCGGCTTGCGTCACGGGAGCGCACATATCCTGTAAATCTTGTTAATCCTGTCTGTATTTCATCAGGCCCTGAAAATCCTGTCTATTGATGGTAGGCCTGGTTGTGTGCCAGCTGCCCGCCGCACTGCGGGCAGGTGCCGGCCGAGCCGCTTCCGCCTGCGCATCCGCTCGGGCAGGTGTAGTGAAAAACGCCCGCGGCGTTCTGGGCGGGGGTTTCCTGCTGCGGCACCTGCATCAGGGGGCTGGAAGCAGGGTCGCTGGCATTGCCCTGGCTGTGGAAAGCCTGGTTGTGGATATAGGCCGTTCCGCAGACCGGGCAGGTGGCTGCCGCCGGGCCGCCGCTGCCCGCGCAGTTGTTGGGGCAGATGTAGTGCTGGACGCCGCCGGCCGGTGCGGCGGCAGCGTTGGCATTCATATTCGGCGGAGTAGTGGTTGCGGGCGCGGCGCTGTTTGCAGGCTGTGGCGCCGTGCTGGCCGGCTTCTTCTCGTTGTTGGAGCAAGCCAGGGACAAGCCAAGGAGGAGCGTTAGAATGATAGTCGTGCTAAGTTTCATGGTCAGTTGTTGTCGTGATGAAAGTTTCAAATGTAGGGATTTTAGTTGGGAAAAAATTGTGGTAAAGGAGGAATCTTATCAATCCATGAACCGCCCGACCAACCCATGAAAATGATGCACACACTTCTCCATAGCCGGCGAAAACCGCCCCTGCCGGTAATACCGGGAGCGGATGCCCTGCTGCACGCTTTCCACCACCGCCTCGTCCTCCAGCTCGGTCTGGTCGATGCGGTTGGCCGTGCGGAGGTGGGCATGCCCGCGAAAGGCATAGGTGCGGAAGCGCACCCGGGTGCGCGCCGGGCCGAGGGGCTCCACCACGTTGAGCGACAGGCCCCAGGGGTAGAAATTGAACATCAGGTTGGGGAACAGCCAGAAGTAGTAGGCGTAAACGCGGCGGCCGTGGTCGGGATGCCCCCCGGGGATGTCAAAGCAGGGCTCGCCTTCTTTGGCGATGCCGATTTGCAGATTGCAGTAGGAGAATAATTCATAATCGTAGTTGCCAAAGTCCAGCGCCGCATTCAGGCCGGGGTGGACGAAAGGCACGTGGAAGCCTTCCAGGTAGTTGTCGCAATACAGCGCCCAGTGGGCCGCGACGTCGTAATCCACCGAGCCTTCCTCCGTGAATTCCAGCGTATCCAGCGGCATCCAGGCAGTGCGCTCCCGAATGGGCCGGGTGACGAGGTCGAAATCGGCAAAGGGGGACAGGGAAACGAAATACAGCCCCAGCCACTCTTCCAGGGCGATCCGGGCCAGGTTGTCGGCCCCGGTGGGGAAATTTTCCACCCCCTGGAAGCCCGGCATCCTTTTGAAGGTGCCGTCCAGTGCGAAGCAGCGGCCATGGTAGCCGCAGGTGAGCTGGCCGGCTTTTCCCGGTTTTTCTACAATGATCTTTCCCCGGTGGGTACAGACGTTGGACAGGCCATGCACTGCACCGTCTTCTGCCCGGCTGAGCAGCAGCGGCTCGTCCAATACGCCGGGAAGCAGCGTAAAGGGATACACATTGGCCGCTTCGTTCAGGGCCGCAACATCGGCAGCATACTGCCAGGTGGTGGCGAATATCTTTTCTTTGGTTTGTTCGAAAATGGCGGAATCTCTGTAAAACGAGGCGGGCAGAGTAGCTGCCCTGCGGATGTCCGGATGGATTTGTAAGGGCCTCATGGCGGGAGTTTTCCGCAAGATACGCAGTTGGCTGCAATAAGTGGCGTGAGGTTTGGGCTGGCCGTTTTTTTCGGCAAATCAGCTATCATCCCGGCAGCTTCCTGCCCCGCCGCACGGCAATACCCGAGCCTTCCGCCAGGAAGACAGAGCGGGGCTTCCCGGCCATGGCTTCGGCAAAGGCCGGCCCGTACAGTTGTTGAGCGTCGCAGTCAATTTCATAAGACTGAACCGGGAAGGCCTGCCAGCTGGGGTGTTCCACCTGGTACTCGGATGTGGCGCCGCCGGGCAGGCCGGTATAGCCCCAGTAGTGCTCGGCAATAAATTGCTCTTCACTGCCTTCTGCCATAGGCGACGGTTGGGCGCCGGCAACCACGCTCAGATGGTTCCATCGGTTGCCGGGCTTCCAGTCGTACCGGACCAGCAGCTGGCCGCCAGGCGCCTCCCAGCGGTGCCGCATCGGCATGGTGACGTATTTTTCGCCGTACAGCAGGTTGGCCACAGCCGTTATCGCCCGCTTCGGCACGATCTCCTTGATGAATACCACTCCTCTTTTCCAGGTTTCGCCTTCCCGGCAGCGCACGTAGAACCGGAGGTTTACCTCCTCGAAATTGCGGTGAAAGGGAATACTCAGCCCCATCACCCGGGTGTTGACAAAGAGGAAGCCCACCAGGCTGATGTAACACCGCCCCTGCCAGAGGTCGAGCTCGGTATTGGAAGGCACGAAGGCCGCCAGCTCTTTCGGGTCGATCTCATAATTGGCCATGATGAGGTTCCGCCATTCGGCGGTGAGGAAAACAGGTTGCATGCCGGGGTGGTTATTTCAGGAAAAAATAGTAGAAGAAATACAGGCCTATCAGCACCCACAGGCTGTGCATGATCAGCTGAAAAACTGTCAAGTACCGGTAATGGCGGGCTTTGTCTCCGTCGGAGCTGCTATCGAAGGCCGATCTCAGTTGTCTTTTTTCCTTTCGGAGATGGGTCAGGCGGAAAACAACGAAGGCCAGCAGCAAAAGCAATCCGAGGTTAAAGATAGTTCTCATATCTTTCCGTTATGGATATGGACTTAAATAAGGTCTTGCGTTAAAAATGGTCTTCTGTAGCCCAGTAAATGTGTTTAAAAATAAAAAACGATCTTCTAAACTAGGTTTTTCTTTCTAAAAAGAAAAAGATAGCGGCGGCCTTTTTGGAACAGCAATTCCCGTTTCGGGCCTCAATCTGGCAAAGCGGGAACTCCTGTTTTGGGAGCAAGGCCGCCGCAATGGCTACTCCAGTGCTTTTTCCAGGTCGGCGATCAGGTCATCGGCATCTTCGATCCCTACGCTTAGCCGGATCAGCGAGTCGGTCAGCCCCACCTTCATCCGTTCTGCCTTCGGTATGGAGGCGTGGGTCATCGAAGCCGGATGGCCGATGAGCGATTCCACCCCGCCCAACGACTCGGCCAGGGTGAACAGGTGGGTGTTGATGAGTATTTTCTCGGCAGCGGCGTATTGGTCTTCTACCAGGTCAAAAGAAACCATGGCGCCGAAGTGGCGCATTTGCTGTTGGGCAACCTCATGCCCGGGGTGTGTGGGGAAGCCGGGGTAATATACTTTGGATACCTTTGGATGTTCTTTCAGGAATTGGGCGATGCGCGCAGCGTTCTGGCAGGCGCGTTCCACCCGGAGGTGAAGGGTTTTTATGCCGCGCAGCACCAGAAAGCAATCCTGGGGGCCGGGCACGGCGCCGGCGGCGTTCTGGATGAAATAGAGCTGCTCGGCCAGCTTTTCGTCATTGACGACAATGGCGCCATGGACGACGTCGGAATGCCCGCCCAGGTACTTGGTGGCCGAGTGCAACACCATGTCGGCACCCAGAGTTAGGGGCGTCTGGAGGTAGGGCGAAGCAAAGGTGTTGTCCACGCAGGTGAGGATGCCGTGTTGCCGGGCCAGGCCGCAGGTTTTTTCTATGTCGATGATGTTCAGCATGGGGTTGGTGGGGGTTTCGATCCAGAGCAGCTTCGTCCGGCTGTTGATCCGCGCCCGGACTTCTTCGATGTCGCTCATGTGGACGAAGTGGGATTTGACGCCGAACTTTTCATAAATACGGGTCATCAGGCGGTAGGAGCCGCCGTAGAGGTCGTTGGTGGAGATGATCTCGTCTCCCGGATTCAGCAGTTTCATGATGGAATCCATCGCGGCCATTCCGCTGCTGAAGCAGATGCCGAAATGCCCTTCCTCCAGGGCCGCCAGGTTCTTTTCCAGGACGGAACGGGTGGGGTTCTGGGTGCGTGCGTACTCGTAACCTTTGTGTTTGCCGGGGGCGGCCTGGGCGTAGGTCGAGGTCTGGTAAATGGGCGTCATGACGGCGCCGGTAGACGGGTCGGGCGATATGCCTGCATGAATTACTTTGGTGCCAAACTTCATAGTTGTCGTGTTTTCGCCAAAAGGCACGACCGGCCGACAGCCGGGCCGGTTCGCATTTTGGCGTTTTACGGCGCAACTACAGCCGGGGGCGGCGTTGCGCGCAGTACAGGAAATCGTTGTCAGAAAATGTATACGTGCCTTTAAAGAATAGGGTTCATTGATACCTGCCTCCGCCTGGAAGGGGCGCGCTTTCGGGGCTTTCGCCCGGGCAGCACGAAGACGAGGCCGCCCGCAAGAAGCACTAAAAAGGGCAACCTGAACCATCAGGTTGCCCTTCCCTTTCGGATTTTATATGTGCTGCTTAGTTAACAGCGTCAGAAATTTCTTTACCGGGCTTGAACTTCACAACGTTCTTAGCTGCGATCTTGATCGTTTCACCGGTTTGAGGGTTACGGCCAGTACGGGCATCACGACGAGAAACGGAGAAAGTGCCAAAGCCGATGAGGGTTACTTTGTCACCGTCTTTCAGAGCGTCGGAAACACCATCCAGCACAGCATTCAATGCGTCGGTTGCCTGAGCCTTGGAAAGGTTAGCGCTCTCAGCAATCTTGTTAATAAGATCTCCCTTATTCATTTCTAAAGGTTTTAATGAGTAAAATGTGCCGCAAATTTAGACGCTTACTTTTATTAAACCAAGTTTTTACAACCAAAAAAAAAGCCCTGAAGCCAGAATTTTCAAGGGTTTTGAGTCGTTTTGGTATCTTTGGGCCACCCCCGTGAGCCAATTTGCTTAACCGCCAAAATAAATTTCGCAGCCATGCGCAAAGTACTCGCTATTGTTGTCTTTTGTACCGCCTGCGCCGGACTGGTATTCACCAGCAGCGCCTGCAACCGAAAAGTGGGCTGCCCCGCCAATGAAGCGGCGCACGTCAAACCGAACCGCAAAGGCGAACTGCCGACCTCCGGAGGCAAGACCCGCCTGTTTCCCAAGGATTTTAACCGGAAAACGAAGAAGCGCAATTAAGTGAAGTGCTTCAGCATGATCACCTCCTGTTCGGACAGGTGGCGCCAGCGCCCCCTCGGCAGGTCCTTTTTGGTCAGGCCCGCGTAGTAGACGCGGTCGAGGCGGACGACCTGGTAGCCCAGGTGTTCGAAGATGCGCCGGACGATTCGGTTGCGCCCGATATGGAGTTCGATGCCCACTTCATTCTTGCTGCCGCCCTCGACATAGCCGGCGCCGTCGACGATGGCCTTGCCATCTTCAAGTTCCAGCCCGCTGCGGATTTTTTCGAGGTCGACGGCAGCTAATGGTTTATCCAACGCCACCTGGTAGAATTTCTTCACCTTATGGCTGGGGTGGGCCAGCTTCTCGGCCAGTTCTCCGTCGTTGGTCAGCAACAGCAGGCCGGTCGTGGCCCGGTCGAGCCGCCCCACGGGAAAGATGCGCTCCTGCACCTGGTTGCCCAGCAGGTCGAACACGGTGCGGCGGCCCTTCTCATCCTTTACGGTCGTGATGTAATCTTTAGGCTTGTTGAGCAACACGTACACCAGCTTCTTCTCCGGCCGGATCGGCTTACCCCGCAGGGCGATCTTGTCGCCCTCCTGCACCTGGTATCCCGGCTCGGTAACTTTCTCTCCGTTGACGGTGACCTGCCCGGCTTTGACCAGTTCGGCGGCCTGCCGGCGCGAGCACACTCCGCAGTGGGCCACGTACTTGTTCAGGCGCATGCCTTCCACCTCCTGCTTGTTGGGCAGCGGGCCAGCCGGCTTCTCCCTGGGTTTGGAAAAGCGCTGCTCGCCGGGCCGGCGCTTCGGCCCACGCTGAGGGCGGCGGTTCTTGTTGGGCGGTTTGGGCATGGGATGCTGGTGGGTTGATTGGTTATTGGTTGAAGGCGCCTGTCATTGTCGCAAAGCGCTTAGTTATTTTGTTGGCCAGTAACAACGGCCTGTTGCTCGAGGCGTTGGCTTACAGTCCGGAGGAGGCGGCCTGTCGGGTGCCGCTCTGAATTTTTCCGTTCGCTCTGAACCGTTTCCGTAAGGAAAAACTCAGGGCAACATTAAAACGGTATATCCTCATCATCGTTCATCTTCGAAGGCCGGGTAATAATATTCGACTGGGGGCTCTGGAAAGTATCTTCCGGCAGCGCTCCGAAATCCGGGTCATCCAGGTCGGAGAAGCGGGCGAACTCGTCGGTGAAGCGCAGCTTGATGGTCTTCAGCGCCCCGTGGCGGTGCTTGGCGACGATGACCTCGGCGATGCCTTTGAGGGATTGGCCTTCTTCGTCTTCGAGGATGTCGTAGTATTCCGGCCGGTAGATGAAGGCTACGATATCGGCGTCTTGTTCGATGGAGTTGTGGACAATGATGTCGTTGGCTACAAAGTTGTGGACGCCCTCTACGGTGGCATCGTATACGTCTTCTTCGCCTAAAGGTAAAATCCTGGTTATTTCATCCCAGAATATGGCGGGGTGAGATGGTGCCTCAAGAGCTAATACGTCCTCTGGTCGATCTTGTGCTGTGCTTAGAGGTATGATGGCAACATCCTGTCGGTTCTTTTGAATGTTGTTTGGGACATGGGCGGTGGGGTTGCGATCAGGATGATCGCCCCACGAGGAGGCGGCGATGCGGTCGCCGGCTTTGAGGTTTTCCAGAGCTGTCCATCCTTGCGGCTTCAGGAATGGATGGTTGCCGCTTGCTTTTATGCATCGTCCACTTCTGGTTTTGAGTTCAAATACCATCTTTCGGCCGGAATAAAAAGCCTTCTCCATGGTATGGCTACCCAACTTTTGTTCATGTCCCAGGGCAACCACTTTAATAGGTTTCTGTTCTTTTCTTTCTGCAATCTCCTTGATGCTTACCAGCCTGCCGGTTTCAGCATCCTGAAGAAGGCTGTCTCCGGCGAGGCAACCCGACTCTCTCAAATCCGACAGCTGCGGCCGCTTCGTCCCTCCCCGCACTTCCACCGCCCGGCTGAGCTGCGACAGGGCGATGACCGGCACGCTGAGTTCCTTGGCCAGGCCTTTCAGGGCGCGGGAGATGGCGCTCACCTCCTGTTCGCGGTTGCCGCGCTGGTTGTCGCCCCCGCCGCTCATCAGCTGCAGGTAGTCGATGATGATGAGGTCGATGTCGTGCTGCATCTTGAGGCGGCGGGCCTTGGCGCGCAGCTCGAAGATGTTGATGCCGGGCGTATCGTCGATGAAGAGGGGCACTTCGCTGATGCGTTCCAGGGCGGCGTTGAGCTGTTGCCACTCGTATTCCTCCAGCTGGCCGTTCCGCATTTTCATGCCCGAAATTTCCGCCTCCATGGAGATGACCCGCTGGGCCAGCTGTAGGGCCGACATCTCGAGGGAGAAGATGGCCACGGGCTTGCCGAAGTCGGCGGCGGCGTTTTTGGCGAGGGAGAGGGTCAGGGCGGTATTGTGGGTGACCGTCATGTCTTCCAGGAGGAAGCGCCCGTTGCCGTCGATCTCGAAACCGTAATAATCATCCAGCTTATCATACTCTACCTGAATGCCTGTAACTTGCCAATCTACAGGGCTTTGCCATTCCCAAGCCTGCTTTCGCTTAACCCGGACCGGGATTTCATCAATGTTTCCATATATTCTCAGGCGATAGGCTGTAGATTCATAGCCTGTTGAAGCGATACTAACCTTTTTGGCTTTAAAAGAAACCCGATAGCCCAATGAATCACAGAGGAATTTGATCTGTCGGGTTAGGGCTTCATCCTTTTGTGTGATCTCATATCCATTGGATTGCTCCAGGTAGTGGCCATCGCTGTCAATCAGGCCAGCTAGTAACTGCAAGCGCTTATTTTTTGAATTGATAAGGTATTGTTTAGGAACATGCTTGTTCTCTAACAGTTCAAGGTTACGAAGCTCTGCTTGAAGGGAATACCCCCATCTTCCTTTTCTTCCATTACTTATCCGGTATTCAGGACATTTACCTTTACCCTCGTAACACCCCAGCTCCATTTCCAATTTGCCTGCATACGCTTGCAGACAGGAAACTACCTCTTCATCTTGAGTTATGATCTTGCAACCATAAGAAGAACCGTCACCAAGCCAAAGGCCCAGGAAATATGGAGGTAGAGGAACCTTCTGCTCAGGAAAATCTACAGCTACCTTGTATCCTTTGTAATTGGATTGAAATTTAGAGGAGCGAGACAGATAATCCTTAACAGAAATATCCAGGATATCGCCTCTCTCTCCGGCGCCTTCCTGGCGGCTTTTTTTCAGAGAAAGAATATGGCTTTCATTGACCCGGTAGTCTTTGCCCTTATTCTGGCGTATCCAGTACATCCGCTCGCGCCCACGGGCTAGGGAGCGTACTTTCCGGGGAATCGAATCGTCGCCCATAAGGAGATCGCCGACCCTGACATCCTCAACTTTTTTCAGGCTGCCGTCATACATTAGGACTTTAGTGCCCTTACCGAGGCATTTACCCATACCCGGCCGCGCTGCCAGAATGATCAAATCCGACCGTTGCAGCCCCGACGTCAGCCGGTCCAATTCAGTGAAGCCCGTAGGCACTCCGGTCAGCCCGTCTTCTTTTTTGCGCAGCTCTTCGAGCTGCTTCTGGGCTTTGGCGGCCAGGGAGGACATGCTTTCGAAGCCGCGGCTCATGTTCTGCTGGGCGATGGCGAACAGGCCCTGTTCGGCGTCGTCGAGCAGGTTGAACACGTCGGTGGTGTCCTCGTAAGCGTCGCGGATGATCTTGGTGGACACGCTGATCAGCTCGCGCTGCACGTACTTCTGGGCGATGATGCGGGCGTGGTATTCGATGTTGGCAGCCGATACCACCTTGTTCGACAGTTCCACCAGGTAGTAGGGGCCGCCGGCGGCTTCCAGTTCGCCGGTTTTCTTGAGTTCTTCGGTGACGGTGAGCAGGTCGATGGGCTGAGATTTCTCAAACAGCCGCAGCATGGCCTTGTAGATGAGCTGGTGGGCGTCGAGGTAAAAACTTTCGGCGCGCAGGATGTCGAGCACGATAGACAAAGCGTCCTTGTCGAGCATCAATGCGCCCAGCACGGCCTCTTCCAGGGGGATGGCCTGTGGCTGCACCTTGCCGAAGACGTAGTTCGACAGGTCATCTCCTCGTTTCTTGCTGCGGCTCCGCAGGCTCGGCAGCTTCTTATCCGGATCCTTCTCGCCTGCCATGGTCGATGGTTTGAAAATGGTTAAAACTCCTGCTGAGGGCAAACAAAGCTACGGGATTATAACCAGAAACCCGCGCAGAGCTTTTCTTTATTGTTTCCTGCTATTGTGGAAAAACTGGCCGGGGGTGTGGAAAAGATGTTGATTTGTAAGCTGCGGATAATTCCTGCGCAAAGGGGAACCTTTGCAAAGCCCTTATTGCCAGTAGTTATGAACAAAAAGTACATGCGTAGTGCGTGTTGAAAAGTTTGTTCGTAGCCAAAGATAAGGAAAAGGTGGTTTATCCGGAAGCATGGCTGCGTCAGTATAGCGGTTATTTTTTGCTGTTTTTTTCCAGCCGGGCCGCGATCTCCCGGTGGTCTTCCAGGAAGGCGTCATACCCTTTCATGGCAGATTTTCCTACGCTGTCGGCCATTTTGATCAGGTTGAGGGAAGCGTCCAGCCGGGGCAGTTCTGCCCTGCTCTGGTGAAAACCGATGGATGCCAGTTGGCGGAAGTATTCGTTGCCCAGGTTGATATACATGTCCTGCAGGTGGTACAATTCGGAAAGGTTTTGGATGGTGCGTGGCTCAAAGCGGCGGATGGCGCCCGACAGCTTGGCCATCTCCCAGGCGCCGTTGCTCATGAGTATCTGGTTGTAGCCGATGCTGACGGAGACGTTGCCTCCTTCTCCCAGCGCGATCAGCGAATCGCGGGTGGCCTGCATCTGCTTCCGCTTTAGCTCATTATCGGCCAGGTTGCTTTCGAGCTCGGCTCGGTTGCCCTGGATTTCCAGCACGATAGCCTCCAGTGCCTTTTGGGCCAGGGCTTTTTCCTTGCGGTTCTCGTTGCAATTGTCGACGGCCAGGGCCAGGAAAATGGCAAGCACGATGGCGGGGATTTCCCAGAGGGTTTGTTGGAGGTTGGGGCGGAGTTGGGGCATGGGTGGATGGTTATATGGCTAAATTGTTATATTGTTATATTGTTATATTGTTATATTGTTATATTGTTATATTGTTATATTGTTATATTGTTATATTGTTATATTGTTATATTGTTATATGGCTGCCCATCTTTGCCGGGGGGCTTCCGGGTAAAAATGGAATGCCTGGTTAGGCCTGGTATTTGCCAGAAAACTATGGGCCTGAAGTTCGGAAGGCAAGAGTAGGGAGGCAAAACTTTTCGACGAAGGGTCATTTTTTCAGCAGGATGGGGCAGTGCAGGCTATTGTTGTTAATGGCATTTGCGCCATTCATCTGGCCTGAAAACAGAGGGTTCATTGGAAGTTTTGCCCGGCAATGCGAAGTGTGACAAAAATCATATGCGCTGGGTGACTTTTGACAGCCATAATTTCTTTAATAGAAAAGATATTGAAAAAAAATTTATCTCCAAAGCAGGAATCCAACATTTTCTCTGTCTGGTAGTAAATCAAGAAATGGCTTTTGAATCACATCTGAGGTCTTGAGACTCTGGAGTTGAAAAATAGCCGATGCAGGTAAGCGATGGCAATGTTTCTTCAATCAAAACTATTTTACGATGAAAGATCAGAAAAAGGACTTAACCCCCAGGGAGGCTGATCCGGATTTCAAGATTAAAAAAATAGAAGAAGCAAGTGAAGATGCTGCTCCCCGGATATTTAAAATTGCCCGCCGGGGAAAGCAGAACCCTGCCAAAGACAGGCGGGAATTCCTGAAGGATGCAGCATTAGGCATGACTGGGTTCCTTGGCTTGGGGGGGCTTCTTTCCAGCTGCGAGAAAGAATCGGAAATCGAACTTCAGTGCGATGATGAGCACTGCACCTGTCACGTCGTTTGCACTTGCGATGTCGTTAAGGAAGATGAGAGAAGCGAACATAGTAGTAATTGGAGGTCAACATATCAGCAGAACGTTTGCACTTGCGATGAGGTATGCACCTGCAATACCCATTGTACCTGCAATACAGTTAGTACCTGTACCTGCGATACACAAGGTGGCGGTGGCGGTGGCGGCGGCGGTGGGAGTTACTGGTATCCAAACTAAATTTCATGTTTCATGTCAAAAAACATTACCCATGAAAGCCAGCTATTTTTTTTCAATCCTCTTTCTACTGAGTTTCCTCCAACTATCCCGGGCGCAGGAAGGCACACGGTTGTGGATTTCCGGCGGGGCAACTTATGGAGGGTTCACAGGGGAAGGAGAAAAAGGGAATACATTCGACCAGTCGCCCGGCGTGAAATTCGAGTTTGGGTATAAAGGAGAAGGAACCATGGGCCTGACCTTCTACACCTTTTCAGCCTATTCTTCTTCGAACCACCTGAAAGACAGTTCGGTTGACACCAAGTTCAATCATCATGTCTGGGATATCCGCTATTTTTTTGGAGCAAAGAAATTTCAGCCTTATCTGTCCCTGGGGATTGGAGTGGGTACCATGAAGCTCGACGGCATGAAAGGAAGGGACCGGTTTACCGTTATCCCGTTTGGCGGCGGAGGGCAATTTATAGCCGGAGAATTTATCGTAGAGGCGGCTCTGAAACCCTACTTTGCCGCCGGGAATCAACTCGGCCACGATTTTGGATATGAAGCAGGATTATTGGTGGGGTATATTTTCAAATAAATTAACGGAACGCATCTTACCTGCCAAAATTGGACTGCCCATGTTTGACAATGTTTTTTTCATTCCTGTCTTCGATAAATTTATCCTCCATGCCCCTTTGCATGGGGTCACTGCTTTAGTGAATGAAAAGGCGGCTCAGGAACTGGCAGGAGGACGAACATTTGCCAAGGGCAGCCCCCTTTATGAAATCAATAAAGAGCTATCGGTTCCGGCAGCGGCCCCTCCGGTTAGAGAAGGCCCGCCCGAGGCTTTCTTCCTGGGGCTGGTTACCACCCGCAATTGCAACCTTTCCTGTGCATATTGCGGTTTTGGGGCTTCTGCTGCTCCCAAATCGGCGATGACGCTCGATCAGGCCGTCGCCGCTGTAGACTGGATGGTGGAGAACAGCCTGCAAGCCGGCAAGCGGGAACTCAACATACATTTTTTTGGCGGAGAACCTTTTCTCGCCTGGGATTTGGTCGAAGTCGTGGTGCACAAAGCCCGGTGGGAAGCGGCAAAACATGGCCTGGTGCCCCATTTTGAAACTTCGACGAATGGCATTCTTCCCGAAAAGCGCGCTCGGTTTGTAGGGGATTATTTCGATGTGGTGGTCCTGTCGCTGGATGGGTTCAGAGAATATCATGACCGCAACCGGGCAATGACGGCAGACAGAGGCAGCTTTGAATGGGTATGCGAAACCGCGCGGATATGGAGCGAAATGCCGGCAAAACTCTGCCTTCGCACCTGCGTCACAGCAGACTCTGTATCTCATTTGGAGGATATCGGGCGTTGGTACTGCGAAGCATTCAAGCCTGATACGGTCAACTTCGACACCCTGCAAACCTGGCCCGAATCGATGGCTGCCGGGCTCTTCCCCCCCGACCCCTACGAATTCGCTTCCCATTTTGTGAAGGCCAGAAAGGCCATACGGGCTTATGGGGTTGAAACCGTTTATGCCGCGGATTATACCCCCGAACCCCGGCACAGTTTCTGCCCGGTCGGGAAAGACACCATCATCGTTACGCCCAACGGCAGGCTCAACAATTGTTATTTGCTGGAAAAAGACTGGCAGGTGCGGGGCCTGGACCTCAACCTGGGAGCAATAAATAACAACCAGGAACTGGAAATCAACAGGGATGCCGTTAACCGGCTAAGAAAACACGTAACTCTTAAGCCTTCCTGTGAATCCTGCTTTTGCAAATGGTCGTGCGCCGGAGGGTGCCACGTCAATCATTCTTATCCCAATGCTGTATTGGATGCTGATTTTTGTATCCAGTCCCGGGTTATTACCGCCTGTAGCTTGTTGGAAGAACTGGGAGAACTGGAAATGGCGGAATCCCTGGCAGCCGGCCGGCCGGCGATGGAGGCCTTGTCCACCCGAATCAATTATTGCGAACAAATCCCCGTATGTTGAACCACAGTCGCCAAAATAGAAACGCCTCGTACTCCTGCCACCCCAAAGTAAGGTGGGTGGTGGAGATAGATGGCGTGTTGTTGATCCACCACGAATTGGAAAAAAAGAAAAAACTGGGTTATCCGGAAGCAGCAGTATGGGATCTCGCCACCCAGGGCTTTGCCTACGCGAGGATGGTGGATTTGATAACCAGGATTGCCTCGGTGGGTTTCCGGGAGGCAGAAAACATCGTGAATGGTTGCCTGGAAAGCTTAGCCGAACAAGGATTCCTTCAAAAAACAGAATAAAAGATGGCCAATATATCCATCACCACCAAATGCAATAAAAAATGCAGGTACTGTTTCGCGAGCAACAGCGATAATTTCATGGAAGGCCAGACTTTTGAACAAACACTTGATTTTCTGGAGCGGTCGGGCATTAAAGAAGTGCGCATACTGGGCGGAGAACCCACGCTGCATCCCGGGTTCTCCGTGTTCGTCCGGGCTGCTTTGAACAGAGGATTTGGCATATTGCTTTTTTCCAACGGTTATATGCCGGAATCTGCTCTTTGCTTTTTGGAAGAGCTGCCCGCCGAAAAAGTTAAAATATTGGTCAATGTCGTTACCAATCCCGAAAGTTTCGACGGCCTGGACAAAAGGCTGGTTTCCCTTTTTCAAAGGCTGAACACAAAAACTATTCCAGGGCTTAACATTGATACGCCTTCCATCCAACTGGATTTTTTGCTGGATATTGTACTCGGCTTCAATACCATGCGCAAAGTACGGTTGGGTTTAGCGCATCCAAAGGCGGAAGGAGGCAACCATTTTTTACATCCCAGGTACTATCCAGCGGTCGGCAGGAAGATCGCTGAATTCAGCAGTAAGGCCCGGCCTTATGGGGTCGGAATTTTATTCGACTGCGGTTTTGTGCCCTGCATGTTCCCGGAAAGCAGCTTTTCATCTATAGGCCCTGAAATGGCCGAACTGGGGAAAAGGTGCAATCCCATCCTGGACATTTTGCCGGATGGGCAGGTGGCTTCCTGTTTTCCTTTGGCGAGCTTACAGCAGGAAATGCTACGGGAAGATTTGACAGATACCGAATTGCGGAATGTGTTTTCAAAAAAGCAGGAAACGTTCCGAAGCATGATGCTCTACAAAAAATGCAGCAATTGTACATACCGGCAGCATGGGCACTGCACCGGTGGCTGCCTGTCGGCATCTATGCAACGCCAGCGGTTTAGCAAGTTTACGTTAACCGTGCCTGACTGTCAGGGAACCCTATTATCTCATTTTTTTTAAGATGCCAGGATCATGGCCGCTAACACGAAAATGGTATACGAAGATGTTTTTTGCATTCCTCATCGGCAGGGGCAATACCTCATTTATTTTCCTTTAAAGGAGATCGTCCTTTCGGGCAATGCCGGTTTGGTCAACCTGGTCCATGAAGCCTGTTCCGGAGATGAACAAGCCAGGGCTCGATTGGGCGTAAGCGAAAATTTCTTCGCCAACACATTAGATATCGAAAAGAGGATCCGGCAACCTTTGGCTGTTGATGCGTTGCCTCCCTTTGCGCCGACGAACGTTTCGCTGTTTCTAACCAACAACTGCCCTTTGAGGTGTCTGTATTGTTATGCAGATGGCGGAAAAAACAAATTGCGCATGCCCTGGGATACAGTCACCGGGGTATTGGATGAAGTGCTTGAGAACGTCTTGGCATCAGGGCAAAGAGAAATGACCGTCAATTTCCACGGGGGAGGCGATGTCACTTCTGCCTGGCAGTTGCTCGTCAGAACAAGAGCATATGTCGATTCCATCACGGCTTCCAATGGCATACGGGCGAGGACGACAATCGGCCTGAGTGGTGTTCTGAGCGATAAACAGCGGGAATGGATCGTGAGAAACATAGACAGCGCGACCGTCTCTCTTGATGGGGGCCCGGAGGATAATAAGTTGCGCCCGTTAGCTAATGGCAAGCCTTCTTTTCCTATCGTTCACGAGACGTTGAAGTATTTCGACCGGGCAGGGTTCGGTTACGGATTGCGCTGCACCATAGCCGAAAGCAGCGTTTCCCATATCGGGCAAATTGTCCGGTTTTTCTGTGAAAATTACGGAGCAAAAAACATTAAAATTGAACCCATGTTTCCGGCAGGCCGGGCCGACGTTCACCGTACCGTCGTCCGATCCCCTTCTGCGGTGGCCTTTGTCAAACACTATCGAAGCGCCTTAAAGGCCGCCAGGAGTTTCGGGAAAAACCTCATCTATTCCGGCGCACGGATCAATACGCTTTCCAGTGTTTTTTGCCAGGCTGCCGGAGAATCCTGCGCTGTTACGCCGGAAGGCTGGATCACCAGTTGTTACGAAGTATTAAGTGTTGATGATCCTCTGGCGGCTGTTTTCTTCTACGGTAAATACAATCCCGAACTCAGGAAGGTGGAAATCGACGAAGAACTGCGAAAAAACCTGTTTGAACTGAATGTCCTGAACAAGTCCAAATGCAAAAATTGCTTTTGTAAATGGCACTGCGCCGGCGATTGCCCGGCAAAGTCGATCAAAGCCGAAGACATGCTGCCGGATGAATACCCCGATCGGTGTTACATCAACCGGGAACTCACCAAAGATCAATTACTGGAAGCTTTAAAAAATGAATAGCGACATTGTAGTCATATCCTGGTGGTCCAACTGCCTGGGGCTTAGGTGCCTGAGCAACCTTTGTGATTACGCTCCGGATCGGAGGGTTTTCGTGGTTCAAGTTGGGAAACAGGAGTATCTGAAAGAAGCTTTCAGGAATTATATGCCGGAAAAGGTAGTTGAATTGAGCTTGCCAAGAAAGCACCTGGAAGAACACTGGGCGGTTTGCGAATGGGTGGTTAGAAAAAAATTAAACCGTCACGAGGGCTTATGGTTTTTCGATCATGATTTTTTCATAGAAGAAAATGGCGAAGGCTGGTTAAAAATGATGGACGAAGCTTTTGCTGCTCAAAAAACAGCTCTGGCTTATCCAGTAAAAAAAGAAGGCCTGTCGATTACGAATCCTGCTTTCTGGATTGACCCAAAACGACTGCCGGAAGATGCCCCCGGATTTTCCCCCATCCCTGCCCTGGCCGGTTTTAGGTCCCGAAAGCCTTATGCGCCCAGGAAGCCGATGAAGCAGCTGAGAACGCCGGAGAAGGACACGATGGTAGCGTGTAAGGAGTATTTGGCACAATTGGGCCTGGCCACCCGGTTCGTACTATATGAAAAGGAAAACGGGTTTACGCCTGTTCCTGCTTTTAGCCATTTGGGAGGGCTTTACTTTTTCACTTACTTGGATATTCCTCCTGTTTTATTTCCAAGAACCCGTAAACTGGTAAAGGAAATCAAAGCATTTTTCAATAGCTGCCCCCCTGAATGGCTGGAGATAGAAGACCCCGCATTATTGAGGCGGATCGCTGAATTTGATCAGAAGATTCCGGTTCGCCCGGTTTAATTTTTACTACATGGACCATAAACTGTTCAGGATCAGATGGAAAGATGGAGACCTGCTCTACCGGCCGGCAGCCGGGCAAATTTATAATTTGCGAACTAAAGAAAGGATTGCCGTTTCCGATAGGCCGGCTTCCGAATTTCCCGCCCTTCGCGAAAATGGGCAGTGGAGCTTCAACCCTTTTTGCCTGACTTTGTATCTGGGCAACAAATGCAACCTCAATTGTGCCTATTGTTACATCCCGGAAAAAGAAAGACTGCCAGCCATACATTTTGATCTCCAAGCCTTGCGGAGTGCCGCCAAAGTTGTTGCCCGGAACAGCCGAAGGTATAATAAACCATTCATTCTGGGGTTTCACGGAGGGAATGAACCTCTGCTCCACTTACAGGCCATCCGGCAATGCATGGATATTTGCAAAGAAACGGCCCATCAGTTTGGGCTTCCACTCCAGGCTTACTGCACCACCAATGGAGTGGTTTCCGAAAAAACTGCTGTTTGGGCCGCCCGCGCTTTCCATGGCATTACACTATCATGGGATGGGCCGGATGAGCTTCACGACCAGTTTCGCCCGAAATTGAATGGAAAAGGCACCGCTGCGGACGTAAGGAGGACCGTCTCTGTCCTGACAGCTCCTGAAAATGGCCTAAGCCATCTCAGGATAAGGGCAACAGTCACCAGCAAATCGGTAGAAAAACTGCTTGATATCGTTCAATATTTCGGCCAACACCACATAAAGCAGGCCGACCTGTGCCCCGTTTATCAGAATTTAGGCGGCTCCGTCTCCCCAGAAGTGATTCCAGACAAAATCCTGTTCCTGAAAAATTTCCTGAAAGCCCGGAAATGGGCAAGGAAAAACGGCATGTCCTTAACCTATGCGAACACCCGACTCGGAGAATTTCACGATAAGCATTGCACTATTTTCCAGAATAATTTAACGATCACTCCTGACGGATACTTTACCTCCTGTTTCCAAACTACCCATAACCACCATAGCCATCATGAGCAATACATGTTCGGCAAATACAGGAAGAGCGCAGAAAAGACGGTGTTAGAGGAGGGGAAACTATTAAGCATTTACCGAAAAGTGGCAACTCCCTATGATCAATGCAAAGACTGCTTCAATTATTATCATTGCTCAAAGGGCTGCCCCGAGATTTGCCCTGTAGCCGGAACACACGCCCCCGCAGCCCCTTTTGACTGTCGGGTAGAAAGATGGATGAGCCTGGCAAATATCATAGAATGGGCAGGCTATGAGATCAGAGAATCAGAGATTCGGTACTGCGAAGATTTTTTTTCCGGATTGGAGGTAAAGCTTGTGGAAGCCTGAGCAGAAAAGTCCTGCGGTTTTTTCTGGTGCTTTCGGCATTAAGTAATCCTTAAAAAATAACTTCACGGCCCTTAGTTGTAGTGAAGTGAAGCAGCCAGTCAGTGTTCCAGCGGGGTCAGGCTGCTGAACGAGCTACAACTAAGGGCCTCAAACAGTGAAGTTGTTTTTTAATCACTACTAAGTAAAAAGTGATAAGAAACGCCGCTATACTCCGCTGCAATAGGTTATGTGAAATGTTATCCCAAATTGCTCATTTGCCGCCCCAGGGTTGCTCCCATCAAATAAGCTCTCGGGCCGGAATCACAATACCTGTATTCAGTCTGCATAAAAACGGAAAAGCCCGCTGCCAAAGCAGCGGGCTCGCCATTTTCTCATACTAAGTTGTGGATGCCGCCTCAAAGGGAAGGCGGAAGGGGGGATAGCTTTCAGGGCCATCCATATTCATGGGATAACTGATGTCAAAAAGCCAATAGGTTGGGTTTCCAAAATTCCGATTTCGCACTTCCGCCTTCCCACTTCCTAAAGGTCATTGAGGCGCTTCTGCACCCCTTCTATTACTTTCTCCTGTTCGGCGATCTGCAGCAGCATATCCTCCTGGAGTTTTTCGTTGTCCACGATATCCTGTTGCGCTTTTTTGATGGCCTCCTCGGCCCGTTCGATCTCTTTATGATAGCGTTCGTTCAGTGATTTGAGGCGGCCCATTTCGCGCTGGAGCTTTTTCATTTCGTCCGTTTCGCCTTCGAGTTCCTGCCGGGTTTTTTCCCGGGCCACTTCCAGGGCGAAACGCAGCAGCAGTTTCTCGGCTTCCGAATACCGCTCGGGGTGTTCGCGGGAGGAAAGGTAGGCGCCGCCCAGGTCGACCCACATACTGAAATCCGTGCCGTTGTTTTTGTCTTCTGCGGAGGCGTAGATGTCCACCGTATTGCCTCTGCCAATGGCCGTGATGTCGGCGTTGTCGGCGAACCATTCTTTGGCCTTCCGGTCCCATTTTGGCTTGGCGTTGTAAAAGTCTTTCAGGTAGTCTTTCCACACGTCGGCTACCAGCTTGGCGTCGGCGTTGGGGATCTCCAGGATGAGGGCGTTGTTGGCGCCCTGGCTCATTTTTCTGGTTTGTTCGGAAACCTGGGCCTGAAGGGAGTACCCGGCCGCGAGGGTAAAGGCGAAGAGGATAACGAGGGGTTTCATGTCAGAATTTTATTCGATTTTTAAGTTAAATTTCGAATCTTTCCATTGGGACGATGCGTTTGCGAAAAAGTAACACCTCGGGAAAAAAACAACAGCCGGCAAAGCAGAATGGTATCTATTGCTGTTATATTTATCAGAACATCCGCAAACGGCAGATTCCGTGACAGGTCAAGGAAAGGAAGTGATGCCGCGGGTGGCCCAAAGTCAAATTACCAATGAACCAACAACCGATCTATATGCTGGGCCTCAGTCCGAACGATACTTTTGCCGACCGCTACCGCCTGCGCAAGCGGCTGGGGGAAGGCGGTTTTTCGGAATCCTGGCTCGCCCAAAACGACATCATGGGTGCGGAGCAGGTGGTCAAGGTATACCGAAGCCTGGATGAACAGGGCTGCATCGTGTTTCGCCGGGAATTCGCCAAAGCCTATCATCTGATGCACCCCCGCCTGTTGCGGCCCACTTATTTTGGCACCCATCAGGACAGGCCCTACGTGGTGATGCCATACTGCCGCCGCGGCGCGGCATCCCGGGTGGCGGGCAAGCTCGAAGAGCGGGAAATTGCCCGGGCTATGCAGGATATTGCCGGCGCGCTGGCTTACATCCATCAGCCAGCCTACCGCATTGCCCACCTGGATATTAAGCCGGAAAACATCCTGCTGAGCGAGCAGGGCCACTACCTGCTGAGCGACCTCGGGATCAGTGGGGAGCTGCGCCGGGAGTTCATTCGCAACGCCAGAGAACAGGGGCTGCCGGTTTCGGGAGACGAGAATATGCCGCCCCCGGCCTACCGGGCCCCGGAGACACTGGGCCAGGAGGGCAACGGCAACACCGGGGTGGCTTCTGATATATGGGCGCTGGGCGCCGCCCTCTATGAACTGGCTTCCGGCTATCCCCCGTTCAGCCGCCCCCAGACGGATAGCAAAGAGCACCTGTCCGGCCTGGTGCCGCCGGAACTGCCGCCTCCCTTTTCCTGGTCATTGAGCAATATACTGAAACACTGCATGGACAAAGACCCGGCAGAACGCCCTTCTGCCGAAAACCTGCGGCAGATGGCCGAACAGTACCTGAACAACGGGCAGTGGCCTCCCCGGTATTTTGGCGCCAAAACCCAGGGCAGGAGAACCGGTAAGCTGAAAAGCGTGAAGATGTCCGTCCGCAGGGGCCAGCTCATCGGCGCCGTGATAGCCGTGGCGCTGGCAATCGCCGGCATTGCAGCCTGGCCGGTGATGAAGGATAAGGCCGCTTCTCTTTTTGAGAGAGACAGCGCCCCGGTGGCTGAACAGGGCATCCAGGAAGACTCCGGGCAAAAGGAGGAGCCGCAACCGGAGGATAGGAGCATGGACAATACCCCCCCCCAAGGCCAGGAAGGCGCGCCGGATGCTTATCCCGGCAGCCAGGCACCACCCGAAATTGCCCCTCCGGTTTCGCCGGCCGGCCCTCCGCAACCGGAAACCGGGCCGCCTGCTGAAGACAAAGTCACGGAAAAGGCAGTGCCGGAAAATCCGAAACCGGAGAAAAAGGTGGAAAAACCGGCGGCGCCGAAGCCGGATAAACCGAAAGCCGCGAAGGGAAGCGAAAAACAGCAGCTCGAACCCCGGTTCAACGACTTTACCAAAAAATGGGGCTATGTAGACCGGGAAGGAAACTGGATCATCTGGCCGCAGTTTGAAGAAGCCATGCCTTTTAAACAGGGAAAAGCCAAGGTCGCCAAAAAGGGAACCGACGGAGAACTGGATTTCTACTACCTGAGCTTAAACGGCGAATTGACCCGCATGCCGGAGCAGGATGAGTAATAAAAGTGCGCTCTGAGGGCCGGACAACGAATAAAAGGCAACCGGTGAAAGGCTCAGCCCCTCGCATTTTCTCAACGCTCGTTTCGTCCCTGAAGAAGGAGTTTTCAGGGGACGATGAACTTCAATGCCTGTTGGAGGATCGTAAAGCGGGCCGGCGTTTCTCCGAGAAATTCCCCGTCCGCTTCCAGCAGGGTCGGCGGCTCGCCATCCGCCGCCCGCACCGTGAGGCTCGCGGCCTGGAAAGTGTCCACTTTGGGGTGCCCGCCGATCGAACCATTGTAGAACCGGTAAGTGTTCAGCAATACGCCCAGCCGGCTGAGGCTGCCGGCAAGGGTGACGGCAAACTGCCCGTCATCGGGTACGGCGTGGGGCGTGAGCTGCATGCCGCCGCCGGAATACCGGCAAATGCCCAGGTTGATGGTATAGAAGAGGCCTTCCTCCCGGCGCCCGTTGCTTTCCACCACTGCCCGCCTCAGTTCGTACTCAAACAGGCAGCGGGCCACCAGCAGCAGGTAGAACAGCTTGTTGCGGGTGGCGTACCGGCGCTCTTCCGCTTTTTTCCCGATAAAGCCGTCATACGCCAGCCCGGCCACGTTGACGAAGTAGCGTTGCCGGGGTTCGCCATCTTTGTGGTAGTGGATCAGCCCCACGTCCTGATAGCTCGTCTTACCCGCCCGGATCAGCGCCAGCGCCCTGTCCATGTCTTTGGGCAGGCCGTGAGTCCTGATCCAGTCGTTCCCGGTGCCGATGGGCAACAGGGCATAGGTGATATCCCGGGAGGGGGCCGCCTGCTGCCGGAGGATGCCGTTGGCGACCTCGTGGTTGGTGCCGTCTCCGCCGATGGCCAGAATGTTCCGGCAGCCATTTTCTACAGCCTGCCGGGCCAGCTCGATGGCATGGCCTTTATATTCCGAGAGGGCAAATCCGGATACCGGCAGCGCTTGTGCAATGCGTTGCTGCAAAGCCGGCCAATGTTTCCGGACCAACCCTTTGCCGGCGGTGGGGTTGGCGATGGCATACCATTGGTGGTTCATGATTGCAGGGTTGCACGGGCCAATGAAACAAGGGAACCATAAAACCGCGGCCCGTAGGCCAAAGAACCCATGAATTTATTACTTTTGGACAACTTTTTCCGCAGCTGTCCTATTTCTACTCAAAAGCATCAACTGTGAGTAACAGTATACTTTCGCTGGACAATATCGTAAAAACCTACGACAAGAACGTGGCGGTCGATGGAGTGAGCTTTGAGGTGCCTAAAGGCAGCATATTTGGCTTGCTGGGCCCTAATGGCGCCGGCAAGACCTCCCTGATCCGCATCATCACTACCATTACCCGGGCGGATACGGGCACGGTCCTGCTCGAAGGGGAAAAGCTCAACAGCCGCCACCCCGAACAGATCGGCTACATGCCGGAGGAGCGGGGCCTGTACCGCAAAATGAAGGTGGGCGAACACCTCCTCTACCTGGCCCGGCTGAAAGGCCTGGGCAAGGAACAGGCCAAAGAGCAGATCCGGCACTGGTTTGAGAAGTTCGGGATCGAAGACTGGTGGAACAAGAAGGTTGAAGAGCTCTCCAAAGGGATGCAGCAGAAAATACAGTTCATCGCCACCGTCGTCCACCGCCCCAAATTGCTGATCCTCGACGAACCCTTCTCCGGGCTGGACCCGGTCAATACCAACCTCATCAAGGATGAAATCCACGAGTTGCACAAGCAGGGCGTGAGCATCATCTTCTCCACCCATCGCATGGAACAGGTGGAGGAGGTCTGCGAGCATATCGTGCTGATCAATAAGGGCAGGAATGTGCTGGAGGGCAAGGTCAGGGACATCAAAAACCAGTTCAAACGCAACCTCTTCCGCATCGACTACGAAGGTCAACTGCCTCCGGGGCTGGAAGAGCGTGCCGACATCGTCGGGCATTCCGATCACAATATTACGATACAGGTGAACGAGGAGGGCAGGTCGAACGAACTGCTACAGTATCTCCTTCAAAACGGCGTATTCGTTCATGCCTTCAACGAAATCCTGCCAACGTTGAATGAGATATTTATCCGGCAGGTGAAGGGGTAGGGGTGAGGGTAGTCCGGAAACTTTAGTTAAGGAATGATGGAATGAATAAAAATAATCATGTTTTTATTAATGAATGTCAATTTAAAATACATATTAATTTTGTTCATTCCTTCATTTTTACCCGGCCGAGGAACGAGGACGGGCCTCCAGTCATTTTTACCCGGCTCGCAGAGACGGGCATTCCTTTTCCGGGGTTTCCGGAGTGCCCTCACCCATACACCAATACACTGAAACACAAATGCACCATCCATGGACAAACTCTGGCTCATCATCAAACGGGAATACCTCACGCGCGTCAAGCGGCGGTCGTTCATCATCGCCACGTTGCTGACGCCGCTGGCCTTTGCCGTCTTCTTCGTCGTGGTTGGCCTGATCTTTCAGTATGAGAGCGACGACACCCGGCGCATCGCCATCATTGATGAGGGCGAAGTGCTGAAGAAGAGCATCAGAGATGAGAAGAACCTCTACTTCAAGTTCGTGGATGTAGAGCTGAATGTATTGCGGGACAACTTCGGGGAGTTCGACTACGACGGCATCCTGGTCATCCCGAAGGTTAAAGACCTGATGTCGAAAAGTTACACCGTTTATTATTATTCGGATAAGCAGCCCACTCTGGACATCGAGTCCCTCATCCGCGAAAGGGTGCGGGAGGGCGTGCGCGACTTCAAGATCGAAGCGCTTCAGCTGGATCCCGCCCAACTGGAAGCGCTGGATACCCGGGTCGCCCTCGAGCCGGAACCCATCGACGAGGCGGGGCAGGACGCCAGCAAGCTCACCGGCGCTATTGCCGCCGGCATCGGCGGCCTGATGGGCATCATCATGTACATCGTCGTTTTTATTTACGGCATGATGGTGATGCGCAGCGTTATGGAAGAGAAGACCAACCGCATCGTCGAGGTGATGATCTCTTCGGTCCGCCCTTTCCATCTGATGCTGGGCAAGATCATCGGCGTCGGGGCGGTGGGCCTTACCCAGGTAGCGATCTGGGCCATCCTCATTCCGGCTGTGGTGCTGATCACCAGCCTGGTCTTCGGCTTTGATTCCAACACCCAGATGCAGATGGCGCAGTCCTCTCCCGGCGCTGCCGATGTTAACCCCGAAGATGCCGAGGCTATGATCGCCCTGGCCATCGAAGAGTTCAACAGCCTCAACTGGTGGAGTATCCTGCCCCTGTTCGTCTTCTTTTTCCTCGGCGGGTATTTTCTATATTCTTCCCTCTTCGCCGCCGTCGGCTCCGCTATGGGAGACGACCTGGGGGAAGGGCAGTCGCTGACCATCCCTATCACGATCCCGGTAGTCATCGCTTTCTACATCATGATCGTGGCCATCCAGGCGCCCAATTCGAGCCTCGCGGTCTGGTCGTCCATCTTTCCGCTTTTTTCCCCCATCGTAATGCCGGCGCGCCTGGCCTTCAACCCTCCGCTGTGGGAAGTAGTGGCCTCCGTGGTGGTGCTGGCCGGTTCATCTGTCTTCTTCGTCTGGCTGTCCGGGCGCATCTACCGGGTGGGCATCCTGATGTACGGCAAAAAGGTGACGCTGAAGGAACTGGGGAAATGGATGTTTTACCGGGACTGACAACTTTAGGGCCTATGATCTACAGGCATTGCATTCCACTATTGTTGCTTTTTCTGGCGGCAGAGGTTTCCGGACAGGAGTTCCTCATCGTCAACAGCAACCGCGAACTGTTCCGGGTCGATATCGGAGACTGTTCCAGCCAGTTCGTCTCCCGGGTGCAGCTCTCCGGCGGGGTCAGCCTTAGCGACATTACCTACACGGCCGATGGTCGCCTTTGGGGGGTCACTACCGACGGGCGGCTGTTTGTCATCACTGAAAATACCGGCGAGGCTGCCCTGGCTTATACCTTTCCCAATAACAACGGCCCCTTTTTTACGTCCCTGGTCGCCGACGGGGCGGGCCGCATCTATTCGGCCGGCGGCAATGGCGACCTCTATGTTTATGACATCAATAGCATGACGCACAGCTATCTCGGAAATATCGGCTATGGCTCAGCCGGCGACCTTACCTTTTACGAAGGGCAGCTCGTCATGGCCTCGACGAGCAACCAGATGATCGCTATCGACCTGGACAATCCGGCCAACAGCTCAGTTTTGCTGAACTTCAGCGCCGGCGGCCAGATTTTCGGCATCGTCACCTTCGTTGAGGATTGCGACAATACGGTCACCTACGTCTCCAATGACTCCGGGAACGGCACCATCTTCCAGATCAATTTTGAAAGTGGCCAGCTCGGCCAGGCCTGCGACCTGCGGATGCGCATTTACGGCGCCGCCAGCCTGCTGGAGTTCCTGGCCGCCAACCCCATTGAAATAGAATCGGCAAATACAACGCCCACCACCTGCGCCAACCCCCAGGGCATCATCGAGGTGGCCGCTACCGGCGGCAACGGGCCGCTCTCTTACAGCCTCGACAACTTCAGCTTTCAGCCGGCAGGGACCTTCACCGGCCTGCTGCCCGGAGATTACACCGTATACATTCAGGACGGCCAGGGCTGCACTGCCCGTCAGATGGTGACGGTGGAGGCCGCCGGAGATGCTCCTGTGCTGGCCGTGCTGGGTATCCGGGAGGACAGTTGCGGGCTGGGCGTTGGCGCCATAGAAGTGGAACCCGGAGGCGGCCTGCCGCCTTACCAGTTTTCCCTCGGCGGAGGTACTCCCGGCAACAGCCCCGCTTTTTCCGGCCTGGCAGGTGGAACCTACGAGGTGAGCGTCATCGACAGCCGGGGCTGCAGCAGTGCCCTAACCATTATGGTTCCTGGAGAGCCTGGCCCGCAGATCGAACAGGCTGGCCTGAAACCGTGCGGGCCAGGGCAGAGCAGCCTGTCCGTCGAAGCCGGCGGAGGTCTTGGAATGCTTTCATACAGCCTGGACGGAGGCCCCTGGCAATCTTCGCCACACTTCACCGGGCTGGATGCCGGCAGCTTCCTGATTGTAGTCGTCGATGAGGCCGGCTGCTCCGATAGCCGGACGGTTGATATGCCCGCAGCAGAAGCGCTGGCCTTCACCAGCGTGGACGCTGATGCCTGCGGGCCCGGCAACAGCCGCCTGTCCGTGGCCGCCTCCGGAGGCACCGGCACACTTTCCTTCAGTTTGAATAATGGGCAGCCCCAAGACTCGGGCATTTTTGACAACCTCAACCCCGGAGATTTTACGGTACTGGCGGCCGATGAAAACGGATGCACCTCTACCGCCCCGGTTTCGATCCCGGAATCCGCCCCGCCCCGCATCCTCCGCCTGGAAGTAACGCCCAGCCGGTGTGGCGCCCCGAACGGAGCGCTGCAAATTGAGACGGGCGGCGGTACGGCGCCTTTTATCTACAGCCTCAATGGCAGGGAACAGGCCAGCCCCGGGTTTGACGGCCTGGCGCCTGGCGCTTTCCTGCTTTCCGTCCGCGATGCCGAAGGCTGCGCCGCAACAGACTCCGTAACAGTAGGGCTGTTGTGCCCCGTTTTCATACCCAACGCCTTTTCCCCCAATGACGACGGGCGCAACGACCGCTTCGAAATCTACTCCGGCGCAGAAGTGCAGATCCTCGCCTTCCGGGTCTTCAATCGCTGGGGCGGGCTGGTTTATGAAAGGACGGCCTTCGGCTCCTCCGAACGCGCCCGGTTCTGGGACGGGCGGTTTCGGGAAAGCCCGGCACCAACAGGCATTTATGCCTATTACATCGAATTGATCAACGCCGCCGGGGAGCAGGAATTTTACGAAGGGGAAGTTTTGCTGGTACGCTGACCCGGAAGTGTTAAATTTAATAAAACAACTATCGTGAAAGTCCTGTCCAAAGGTTGCGTTTATGGGTTGCGGGCGCTGCTCTACATCGTGTCGGAGAAGCCTCCGGAAGAGTACGTCAGCATCGGAGAGGTCTCCGAAGAACTCGACATTTCTTTCCATTTCCTGACCAAGACCTTTCAGTCGCTGACCCAGGCGGGCCTCCTTCGGTCTTACCGCGGGCCCAACGGCGGCGTGGCCCTGGCCCGGCCGCCGGAGGAGATTTTCCTGGCCGATATCGTCCTCGTCCTCGAAGGAGAAGATTTCTTTGACAAATGCCTGCTGGGCCTCGCCGGCTGCGGCCAGGCAGCGCCCTGCCCGGTCCACGATTTCTGGATCAGCCACAAGGCCGAACTGCGCGCCGAGTTCGCACACACGTCTCTGGCGGATATGGGGAAGAAGATCAACCGGGAAAAACTGCGGCTGGGGCCGTGAGAGGTGAGGTATGGGGTGGGGTGGGGGATTTAGGTGTTAGGTTTTGGGCCTTAGGTGCCTGCTGAGTGCCCGATTAGGCCTGGGTTGCCCCCCTAAAACCTATGGCCTATGACCTAAAACCGAGCAAGGGGTACAAGTGGGAATCGCACCCGTTGGGTTTCGAAGCCATATACTGCCCTCTGTTCGCCAGGAAGGTGATAGATTACAAAAAAAAACATACCAATGTGCGAAACTATTTTTGAGATAAAATAGTATTAAAACTTAAAAGGTTTTTCTTCCTTACCCTCCGTACCCCTCCGTACCCCTCCGTACCCCTCCGGGAAGGATTTTCAGGCCAGATATTCGCCAGCAGGTAACACCGCAGCGTCCCGGGCGATAGGATACTGTGACCGATGCGGGTTACCCGTCCGCCGTTCGGATAACGGTACGGGCCGTTCCGTTCCGGGGGCATGTGCTCCCGGCACTGTCAACTGGCAACAGGCCCAACACCGGGCCGGCAGCATTGAAACGCAAAGTCACATTTCAAAATGAAATACTTATGAAAACAGCTCTACTCCGCCTGTCAGCACTCTGTTTCCCCCTCCTTTTTGCTTTCGGCCCGCTTCGCGCTCAGGAATACCGGGCACTGGACGGAAGCAACAACAATTTTTTATATCCCGCCTGGGGCGCCGCCGACGTCCGGATGGTAACCGCTACAACGGTTGGCTACGAAGACGGGGTGTCGGCACCTGCCGGACCGGACCGCCCCAACCCCCGGTTCATCAGCAATGCCCTTTTTGCTCAGACCAGCCTGAAGGACGATCCGCGGGGCCTGAGCGCCTACACCTGGGCCTGGGGGCAATTCATCGACCACGACATCACTTTGGTGCCGGACGACCCTTCGGAAAGCATGGACATTGCCATTCCGCCTTTCGATGCCTTTTTCGACCCGCAGGGAACGGGAGGGGTGACGATCCCCATGCACCGGTCCGCTTATGACCGCGAAACGGGAACCGGCGTGGACAACCCCAGGGTTCACCTCAACAAGATCACCGCTTTTATAGACGCCTCCGCCGTTTATGGTTCCGACGAGCAGCGCGCCGCCTGGCTGCGCACCTTTGCCGGGGGGCGGCTGAAGGTATCCACCGGCAACCTGCCGCCTTTCAATACGACGACCGGTGAACCGGGGGCGCCTATCGACCCCGATGCGCCGGCTATGGTCATGCCTTTCCCGTTCGTGCAGCACTGGTTTGTCGTCGGCGATGAACGAGGCAACGAAAACCCCTTCCTGCTGGCCATGCACACCCTCTTCCTGCGCGAACACAACCGGCTGTGTGCCGGGCTGGCCGATGAACATCCCGACTGGACGGACGAGCAGCTCTACCAGCACGCCCGCAAGCTGGTGGGCGCCCTGATGCAGGCCATCGTCTATGAGGAATGGCTGCCCACCCTCGGCATGGAACTGGCGCCGTATAACGGGTACAACCCCTATGCCGATCCCGGCATTATGAACGTCTTCTCTGCCGCCGCCTTCCGTTACGGGCATACTACCATCAACAGCGTCCTGTTGCGGATGGATGACAGCGGCCACCCTATGCCGCAGGGCGACATCCTCCTGCAGGACGCTTTCTTCAACCCGGAGGCTACGCTGGAGGTGGGGGGCATCGAACCCTACCTCATCGGCATGTCCACCGTTGTAGAGCAGGACTTTGACTGCCAGGTCATCGACGGCCTGCGCAATTTCCTCTTTGGCTCTCCCGGCGCCGGCGGCCTCGACCTGGTGGCGCTCAACATCAACCGGGGCAGAGACCGGGGCCTGCCCGATTACAATACCGTGCGGGCCGACTTTGGCCTGGCGCCGAAGGGCAGCTTTGAGGAAATGGTTTCCGACCCCCTGATGAGCGCCAGCCTGCAGATGGTATACCAGGATGTCAATAATATCGACCCCTGGGTGGGCATGCTGGCAGAGGACCACATGCCGGACGCCCTGTTCGGAGAGACGGCCATGCGCATCATCGAACAGCAGTTCCTGGCCCTGCGCAACGGCGACCGCTTTTACTATGAAAATGACCCCTGGCTCTCGCTGGAGGAAAAAGCCTGGATCAGGAGCAACCGGCTGGCGGACGTCATCCGCCGCAACTGCCCCATCACCTGCCTGCACGATGAGGTGTTCATTGCCCGGCCGCTGGCCGTTACAGGCGCAGTGGCCGCCCGGCAGGCCCTGCCCTTCAGCATATTCCCGAACCCGTCGCAGGGCAGGGTCAACCTCCGGATGGAACGGGAGCTTTCGGAAGGGGCCCTCATTCGCATAACCGATAATTACGGAAGGGAAATACTCCGCCGGAAGATTGGCCCGAATCCCGGGAACGGCCCGGTCGCTATTGAACTGGACGGCTCGCTGCCGGCCGGGCTCTATCACGCGTTTGTCGTGGCGGAGGATGCAGTCGGGCGGCAGTCTTTTGTACGGGTGTTGCCTTGATCGGGGGAACGCTCCGCCGGATAGCATAAGACTGCTTTACTTTAGAAAACAAACCGCAGGGAGCGCGGAGGGCCAGCCTTCCCGGTGGCTCTCTGCGCTCCCTGCGGTTTGATGGCTACCCGTCTAAGGTTGGACAGCAGAAAGGGGAAAGCCGAGCGGAGTCGAGGCCAGCGTATGCAGGAGGCATGGAGTGTCCAACCTCAGACGGGTAGCCGGTTTGATTAAATGGGCGGGATTGAAAATACACAGCCCGGCGCCGGCGTTATCCCAGTAAACCAGCGCTATGGCCCGATACTATCTACTCCTGCTTTTCCCTCTGTTTTCCGGTGCCCTCTCCGCCCAGTCCGATACGGAGGTGGCCGCCTGCCTCCGCGCCTGCCTTCAGGTGCCCGAACTGGAAGCCGCCTTCACCCAGGAATGGGGCGCCCTTCGCCCGTTGTACCTGCGAAAACGGGAAAATCCCAGCATCGGCAGCCGGTCAACCGACAAGCAGTTCGACCTGCTCACTGCTGCCGATTTCCGGAGCTTGCCCTGGGAAGTCATCCCCGTGACAAGAGAGGACATTCAAAACCTGCCGTTGGAGGAGGCTGAGTTCGGAATACTCGAAGCCGGCATTGAATTCCGGGGAGAACGGGCGACTGCCGGCCTTTTCATCAACCTGCCACGGTATCCCCGGCAGTGGATGTCCTGTTCCTTCCTGTTACAAAAAGAAGGAGGGCAGTGGTTGATCCTGGAAAAATCCATTGAAGTTCTTCCGTGAGGCAATGGCTAAAAAACACATATTACCTTTTCTTCAAGCGGTACCCCCGCCAATCGCTGGCAGCAGCGGCTTTGGCGTTGCTGTGGTATGCTTTCTGCCTGCCCCGGCCGCTCTTCGACGCGCCCACCTGCATGGTGCTCGAAAGCCGTCAGGGCGCCTTGCTGGGGGCCCGGATCGCCGCTGACGGCCAGTGGCGTTTTCCGCAGATCGACAGCCTTCCCTCCAAATTTGAAGCGGCGCTGCTGGAGTTTGAAGACCGGCGTTTTTACCGCCATCCGGGTGTAGACCCCGTCGGGCTGGGGCGCGCCCTGGTGCAAAACATCCGCAGCGGAGAAATCGTCAGCGGGGGCAGCACGATCACCATGCAGGTGATCCGGATGGCCAGAGGCAACCCGCCGCGCACCCTCTGGCAGAAGGCCGTCGAGATCATCCTCGCCACCCGGCTCGAGCTGGGCGCCACCAAAAAGGAGATTCTCGCCCTCTACGCTTCTCACGCCCCTTTTGGCGGCAATGCGGTAGGCCTGGAAGCCGCTTCCTGGCGGTATTTCGGCAAAAGCCCGCAGCTGCTGTCCTGGGCAGAGGCGGCCATGTTGGCTGTGCTGCCCAACAGCCCTGCCCTCATCCATCCCGGGCGCAACCGGGAGGCCCTGCTGGCCAAGCGCAACCGCCTCCTGCTCCGCCTTCAGGAAACCGGTTATATCGATGCGTTCACCTCCGAGCTGGCGATGGAGGAGCCGCTGCCGGAAGCGCCCCATCCCCTCCCCAGACTGGCCCCTCACCTGCTCGACCGCGCCTACCTCGAATACGTGCGTACCGGCCGGGCCCGGCAATCGCGCATCCGAACCACCCTGGAAGAAGGCGTGCAGAAGCAGCTTACCGGAATACTGGAGTTCCACCAAAAGCGGCTCAGCGCCAGCGAAATCCACAACCTGGCGGCCATGGTCACGGACGTGAGGACGGGGGAGGTGCTCGCTTACGCCGGTAATGTGATCGGCGCCGGCCCGGAACACGGCGAGCAGGTGGATGTGATCACAGCGCGGCGCAGCACCGGCAGCATCCTCAAACCCATCTTATATGCCCTGATGCTGCAGGAAGGCCAGATCCTCCCGCAGAGCCTCGTGCCCGACATCCCCATGCAGCTCAGCGGTTACCGGCCGGAGAACTACCACGAAGACTACGACGGCGCGGTGCCCGCCCGCCTCGCCCTCATCCGTTCGCTCAACGTGCCTATGGTATATATGCTGCAGCAATACGGGCTGGAGAAATTCCACTTCAACCTCCGGAAGCTGGGCTTCAGCACCATCGACCAACCGCCGGCCTACTACGGCCTCCCGCTGGTGTTGGGCGGTGCCGAAGCCACCCTTTGGGACATCACCAGCGCCTACGCCGGCATGAGCCGCATGTTGCAGCACTACACGGCCTACGATGCGCAGTACGACCCCGGAGATTTTCTCCCGCCCCACTATATCTACCCGGAGGCGGCAGGCGGCGAGGAGGAGCGCCTCCTTCAGCCCGCCCCCACCCATATTGGCGCCGCCGCCGCCTGGTTCACCTTCGACGCCATGCAGGAAGTCGAACGGCCCAATTCCGAGGGCGAGTGGGAACGTTTCGCATCCAGCCGCCGCATCGCCTGGAAGACGGGCACCAGCTTCGGCTTCCGGGATGCCTGGGCCGTCGGCGTCAACCCCCGCTATGCTGTTGGCGTCTGGGCCGGCAACGCCGACGGGGAAGGGCGCCCCGGCCTGGTCGGCACGCTGGCCGCCGCCCCGGTACTTTTTGATATCTTCAACCGCCTGCCCGGCGACGGGGCCTGGTTCCGGCAGCCCTATGATGATATGGCCCGCCTCGCAGTGTGCCGCAACAGTGGCTACCGCCCGTTGGACATTTGCCCCGCGGATACCGTCTGGGCGCCGGCATCGGGCATCAATGTGCCTCCCTGCCCTTACCACCAGCTCGTTTTCCTGGACGCCGGCGGGCAATGGCAGGTCCATGCCGGCTGCGAGCCTCCCGGCGCCATGCAGCGCCAGGCCTGGTTCGTCCTGCCGCCAACCGAAGAACACTTCTACAAAGCGCGCTATCCGGAGTATACGCCCCTGCCGCCATACCGCCCCGATTGTGCCGCCCATCCTTCCCGGCCCTACATGGAACTGATTTACCCCAAATATCCCACCCGGATTTACGTGCCGGTAGGGCTGGACGGCAAGCTGTCCAAAACCGTCTTCACCGCCGCTCACCGGTCAGACACCGCCACCATTTACTGGCATATCGACAATGAGTATGTGGGCAGCACCCAAACTTTCCACAGTTTCGAGCTGAACCCTTCCGAAGGCAAACACCTGCTGACTTTGGTAGATAAAGAGGGGCGCCGGCTGGAACAGCCGTTTGAGATTATTAAAAAACCGGACAATTAATCAATGAAGAACCTTTCCAACTTCGAATTTCCGATTTCCGGCTTAACCAAAGTCCAGGTGTATTGATGTCTTCGTGGCGGGAAAAACCGTCCGGCACGGCGGTAAAATAAAAAACTCCTACATCAGGGGAGGCTGTTCGGATGTAGGAGCACTAACATACTATGAGAAAACTACACATTCAAAGATAAAAATATATCAGGCATATACTCATAAGATTTATGCTACGGGCAAAATGGCCTATGGTATGGCAGCCTTCCGGGAGAAAGTGGCAGATGCCTCGTCCGGCAAGCCTTCTGTTGCAAAGGATAGAAACGCGCCAAACCGGCCAGCTTTCTCCCAAAAAAAAACCTACATCCGAGGTAAACAGATGTAGGCAGAAAAAACATACTATGAGAAAACTATCTGCAAGATAAGGTTTAACGGCGTCAATCCGGGGCATACTTAGGCAGCGGTATCAGGAGGGCTTCCAATGGCGCCGGCAGCTTAGGTTGCGGTAAAAGGAGGAGAGGTACGGGCAAAAAAAAGCCTGCACCGAAGGGACTGGTGCAGGAGGTTCAAACAAACATACTATGAGAAAACTGACGCTAAGATAAAGCCTTCACGGGAAAAATACCGGCCCGATGTATATAAGGCACCGGAATGGCAGGGAATGGTCATATTAAATTAGGAAACGGTTGGAATCGCGGCTCACTTGATCTGTATTTCCATGATCGGGATCATGATCTCCACGCGGGTACCCCGGGCCTCTCCGGTCTCTTCGTCAGTCAGGTCGATGGTATGCACGAAGGATTCCTTGTCTTTGGAGTTGTGGAGGATTTCCAGGCGCTTCTCTGTGATGTTGGTGCCCCGGGACCGGTGGTTGTGGTACTGGGGGTCCTGCATCCGCAGTTGCCGGGCCTTTTCCCTGCCGATCCCGTTATCTTCAACCACGCAAAGGATGGTGTCTTCATCGTAGAGGAAAAACAGGACCCGGATCAGGCCGTCGCGTTTGGTGCGCAGGCCGTGTTCAATAGCGTTTTCCACATAGGGCTGAATGATCATGGTGGGCACGCCGAGGATGTCCTCCTCGATCTCTTCATCGATGATGATTTCGTATTTCAGGCGGTCCTCGAACCGCAGCTTCTCATTGATGAACAGGTAATCCTCCAGGAACTCGATCTCCTTTTCCAGGGAGATGATCTCCAGGTCGGAATATTCCAGGCTCTGGCGCATCAGCTGGGCGAATTTGGCCAGGTATTTGGCGGCGGAAGTGATCTCGTTGGACGTGATATAATTCTGGATGGAGTTCAGCGCGTTGTACATGAAGTGGGGGTTCATCTGGGCGCGCAGGGCCTTCAGTTGGAGGCGGGTAGCCTGCAGGCGGAGCAGTTCTGTTTCCTGTTTCTTTTTCTCCGCTTCGTATTTGACCTCCAGTTCCAGCTGTTTCCGCTTATCGACCTGTTCGGAATTTTTGTCGAGGTATTGATCGTGGAGGCACTGGTACCGGTAGGCGTTTTCAAAATCCTCCAGGTTGGCATAGTAGTTCGCGAAATCCTTACACACCCCTGCCAGTTGTTTGTAATCCTGGATGAGGCGGGCATATTCCAGGGCGCGCGAAAAATGGGACAGGGCGCGCTCCTGTTCCTCCTGTTCCTGGTAGAGGCGCCCGCGCCAGGCTTCGATGATGGAGAAGTTGTAGTAATCCTCTTCCGATTTGTGTTTGTACAGGTGTTCTGCCCGGTCGAAGAGTTCCAGCGCCTCCTGGTAGCGGCCTTTTTCATAATAGCAGTATCCGAGGTTGGCGAAGGCGCTGGCACGGGCATACTCGCTGATATCGTCGGTGATGTCGATGGCCTTCCGGAAGTACTCTTCCGCTTTTTCCTGGTCGTTGAGGGCGATATAACCGATGCCGACGTTGAGATAGTGCCAGGACAAGCGGGTGCGCATCCCCATGGTTTCGCACATATTGACCACTTTGAGGTAAGAGCGCACGCTTTTCTCCCGGTCGTCGTTGCGTTCATAGACCTTGCCCAGGCCGGAGTGGATAAGGGTCAGGAAGTAATAATCCTTGAGTTCCAGGGGAGGCCCCTGCATGGTAATGCTTTTATCGGCGGCCAGCAGGAGCTCGATGGCGCGGGAATAATTGCCATAGTGCAGGTTCATGAACCCTTCGCGGCAGGTGATGCGGGCCAGCAGGCGGTCATCGGGAAAGCTCTTGAGCAATTTGCCGGATTTTTCCAGGTACCGGGTCGCCTTTTCCATCTTTTCCTGGTTCATGCAAATCCCCGCGTAGTCGATATAGGCTTCTGCCTGTTGCTTGATGGTGCCGCGTTCTTCCAGTATTTCAATAGCTTTCAGGAAATGTTCTTCGGCAGCGGTAAAATTATACAGTTGGTTGTCGATGGTAGCCGCATACCAGTGGTAGTTGAGTTTAAAATCCGGGTTGGGATATTCCCCCAGTATCCCGCACAATTCGCCGAGCAGTTCCTGCGCCCGGCGGATGTTGGTATAGGTATAATGGCCGGCCAGCTTGTCCAGCGAGATCAGGCGCTGCAAAGGGTCCTTTTGCTGGCGGAGCTTGTATTCCAGCTCACTGACATTGACGACTTGCGGAACGGGGCTTCCCAAAAACATAGCAATAATAAAAATAAAAAAAAGGGCTATATCTCTATTTACAGATATAGCCCTCAAGATACTATATTTTTAGATATGGTCACTGGGGTACTATACCTCCGCAACCATTATTCCAATTTTTGTTCTTGCCTTTTTTACCGCCAACGATCTTTTTCATATCGCCTTTCTTGATCGTTTTGAGGTCTTTCTTCAGGTCGTCGAGATTTTTCTTGGATTTTCCCATAGTATTTCATTTTGTGTACACGGGACCGGATTCTTTTGTTCTGATACCGTTACTTGTCAGTAAAAGTAAAAAAATATTCTATTGCCACGAAGCCGGAAGGCAAGCCTGGCTTACATTTTTTTATTATGAATAAATAGAAGTTCCATGCCAGCACTGTGGCATTGTAAATTGGTTTGTTTATCGTCAACTGGGTATGTAAAAAGCCTGGATGGGGGTAGATAGCAGATGAAGAGGCCGCAAAGTTGTCCTTTTTCTCTGAAAAGGGCAAGTTTTTTTACAGCCCTTCCTGGAGGCGTTTCATCTGCTCCATAAAGGCGGGCCGCCGCCTTCGGGAAACTTCGATCTTGATATCGTCATCCATAATCAAATAGCCACCATCACCCTTTACAAACTTTCGCATGTAGTTCAGGTTAATAACGTGCCGTTTATGAACGCGGTAGAAGTTGAAGGGGGCCAGCAGGTCCTCGTAAGCTTTAATGGTTTTCGAGGCTGTGATTCTTTCTCCGCTGTGGAGGTAGATGTGCGTATAATTATCTTCTGCTTCGAAGCGGACGATATCCCGTATGTTGACGAAATAAATCCCGTCGAGCGCAGAAATGCTCATCTTGGTGAAGGCATTCGGATTGTTGTAGTAGCTGTTGAAAATTTCGAGGCGCCGGTCAATTTGCCCGTCTCGCCGGGGGCGGATGCGGGCGACCGCATCCTTGAGCTCGTCCGGGTCGATCGGCTTGAGGATATAGCCGATGGAACTGTAATTGCAGGCCTTGATCGCAAAGTCCTGGTAAGCCGTAACGAAAATGACTTCGAAACCCACCGGCCGGAGCTGGTTGAGCAACTGGAAGACCTGGCCGTCCGGCAGGCTGATGTCCAGGAAAGCTACATCCGGGTCAATGTCCGGGCTGGCCAGCAGCCCCAAAGCCTCTTCGTTGGTCGTAGCTTCACCGATCACTTCCACCTCTTCGCAATACTTGCCCAGCAGGTTCTTCAGGTTGTTCAACCCTTTGACTTCATCCTCAACGATAACGGCTTTTATCACGGCTTTCCAAATTTAAGTTGCAAAAAAAGCATTGACGCCAATCTTACAACATAGCCTCCCGTCCTTGTTAACAAGATATACGGGGTTTTCAAAAAAAAGTTACCTTTTTGATGTTGGTTTCTTTGCTGAAAGCCAATGGCTTCAGCTTTTTCAGGCTGATGGTGTAGAAATTAGGCCTCTCAAAGCTCCTGGTGGTAGTTCTGTGCTTGTCGTTTGGAAACGAATTCCTTGCACCGGCAATCATTAAAAAGCACCTCCTGTGCTGGAAAGTCACTTTTTATGAGTACCTGTTCGAACAACAAAATAAATTAAAAATATTCGAATATTAAAATTTTTATCAAATATTTTTTTGCCGGCAACCCTCCGCGAAACACTTCGGCCAAACACCCCCTTGCCTTTCCTGAAAAGCGACAAAAGCATAAAAAAATATGGAGAGCCCCGCAAAGGTTCGTATTTTCTGCCCGCAAACGAAGAATTCATGCCGGTTGCCCAAAGAGATAAACAAAAGGAAAAGATTCACGAGATCATCTTCGAGGCCGACACGCCGATGGGGAAAGCCTTCGACGTCATCCTGCTCATCCTGATCATGGCCAGCGTGGTGGTCGTCATGCTGGAAAGCGTCCAGCGCCTGCAGGCCGGCTACAGCAACCTGTTCTACGCGCTGGAGTGGGGCTTCACCATCATCTTCACCATCGAATACCTGCTCCGGCTGTACTGCGTTTACCGGCCCCTCCGATATGCCACTTCTTTTTTCGGGATCATCGATCTGCTGGCCATCCTGCCGACCTACATCAGCGTCTTCGTTTACGGCACCCAGTATCTGCTGGTTATCCGGGGGCTGCGGCTGCTCCGGATTTTCCGCATCTTCAAGCTGGGCCACTTCCTCGTCGAAGCAGACTCCATCGTCAAGGCCCTGAAGGCCAGCCGGGCCAAGATCACTGTTTTCCTGCTCTTCATCCTGCTCCTGGTCATCGTCATCGGTTCTGTCATGTACCTCATCGAGGGCGGCCAGAACGAGGGCTTCTCCAGCATTCCCCGCGCCATTTACTGGACCATCGTCACCCTCACTACTGTAGGTTACGGGGACATTACCCCTGTGACCGAACTGGGCCAGTTCCTCTCAGCCTTCATCATGCTCCTGGGGTACGCCATCCTCGCCGTGCCCACCGGCATCGTATCGGCCGAAATGGTCGCGGAAAGCAGGCGGTCTTCCCAAAGCAATACCCAGGCCTGCCGGTACTGCGGCCGCGAAGGGCATACGGATGACGCCGTGTTTTGCAAATACTGCGGGGAAAAGCTCAATTGACCGCCCGCTACGTCCCCGGCACGTGCGTCGTCGCAAACAGCCGCTTGATGCTGTATTTGCCCACTCCGTTGGCCCAAACCATGAACATCCCCCCAATGATGGCGATGTTTTTCATGAAAAGGATGGATTGCAGGCGCTGGGCAGGCTCCGGGTCGTTCCAGAAAGAATGCACGATGAAGGTCACCGGCACCCAGTACAGCAATAGTATGGAGATGCCCAGCCCGGCGCGGTAGCCGACCAGCAGCATCGCCCCTCCCAGCACCAGGACGAGGATGGCGCCGACCAGCAACAGGTCCTGGTTCCACGTCAGGCCGTAGGCCGCCATCTTTTCTTTGGTCTCTTTAAAATAAAAAATGGAATCGTAGGCTTCGTACAGGAAAATGAAGGAGAGCATGGCCCTGCCTAAGAGGTCTATTATGTTTTTCATCTGAATGTTTATTTGGAAGGGACAGGCCCTGGATTTTTATGGCGGGCGACAAGTTCGGCATTTTCCGGCACTTCCTTCAGCGCGGGTGGAAATTTAATGAGAGGAGAAAGCACCGGGCCGAAACAGGAAAATGCGTGGAAATGCGACAATTTGCCCATGCAACAATCACCCGCTCACATACCGCCCTACTGCCCGCGCCACGTTCTGGCCGTCCATGGCGGCGGAGATGATGCCGCCGGCATAACCGGCACCTTCGCCGGCGGGAAACAGGCCGGGTGCCTCCTCATGCATATAGGTTTCGCGGTTGCGGGGAATACGGACGGGCGCGCTTGTCCGGCTTTCCGCCCCGATGACGTTGGCCTCTTCCGTGAAGTAGCCTTTCATCTTGCGGCCGAATTCGCGCACGCCCTCCCGGAGGCGGCGGTAAATGTCGGGCGGCAGCAGTTCGTAGAGCGGCGCCGGGTACAGGCCCGGGATGTAGGAAGACCCCGGCAGGTTTTGGGAGAGGCGGCCCGCTACAAAATCGGTCAGCCGCAAAGCGGGGGCTTTCTGGCTGCCGTCGCCGGCGGCAAACAGGGTTTGTTCGACGCTGCGCTGGAACTCCAGGGCTGCGAAAACGCCGTATTGCTCAAAGGGTGCCAGATCTTCCAGTTCTACCGCCACCACCGTTCCGGAATTGGCGTAGGCGGAATCCCTGCGGGACATCGACATGCCGTTTACCACGATCTCGCCCGGGGCGGTCGCCGCCGGCACCACCAACCCGCCCGGGCACATGCAGAAGGAAAAGACCCCGCGGCCGTCCACCTGGCAGGCCAGGCGGTAACTCGAAGCCGGCAGGTTTTCTTCCCGGGGCGACTGGTTGTACTGTATGCGGTCGATGAGTAATTGCGGATGCTCGATGCGGACGCCGAGGGCAAACGGCTTGGCCTCGATGCGTATGCCCTTGCGGTGCAGCAGGTAGTAAATGTCCCGCGCCGAATGGCCCGTGGCGAGCATGACCGCTTCTCCCCGGTGCTCCTCCTTATCGTTCACCACGACGCCTTGCATCCGGCCTCCTTCGATCAGGAAATCCGTCACCTGGCTGTCAAAATGGATTTCGCCGCCGTAGTGCAGGATGGTCTCGCGAATGTTGGCGACGATCTTCGGCAGTTTGTTGGACCCAATGTGGGGGTGAGCGTCGACAAGGATGTCGGGGCTGGCGCCATGCTCCACCAGGAGGCGCATGGCCTTTTCGATGTCGCCGCGTTTATGGGAGCGGGTATAGAGTTTTCCATCGGAATACGTGCCGGCGCCCCCTTCGCCGAAACAATAGTTGGAATCGGGGTTGACTTCCCCGAACTGCTGAATGGCCCGCAGGTCGCGGCGGCGGGCCCGCACGTCCTTTCCCCGGTCGAACAGGACGGGTTTCAGGCCGGTTTCGATCAATTCCAGCGCGCCGAAATAGCCCGCCGGGCCGGCGCCGACAATGATCACGGGCGGGGCGTCGGATACCGGGTGGAAGCCGCTCAGGATCGCCGGCTCCGGTTCGTAGGCCTGGCCAGCGTATACTGCCGCTCTCAGGCGGACGAGCGGCCGGGCGCCCCGTGCGTCGATCGACCGGCGAATGACCCGGACCTCTTGGATATCCCGGGCCGGCAGCCGGCTTTTCTGTATGGCGCGTTGCCGGACCAGCGCCTCATCCGCCGCTTCTGCCGGCAGCAATTTCAATTCCAGTTCTCTGATCACTGCTTGCCACTATTTGTCGGATCCGGAACGCCCGGCCGCCGCCGCCAGGTAGAATCGGGCAGCGGCAGGATGATTTTCTCTTCCACTGTGTCCTTCGGTGCCTCGGGGACCGCCTCCCGGAGCTCGTCGCTTACCGCTCCGGATTCCCGCGCCAGCTTCTTGCGCGGCCGGTAGGCCCCGATGCGCTCTTCGCCGCGCTCCTGGCGGGGGCGCTTCCAGGTGTTGGCGGAGGCCGCCGAAAAATCGTCGGGAATGAAGATGCGGATTTTCACGATCTCGTATTTCTCCTGGTCATTGCTGCGCGGGTTGTACCGGCCCCGGGGCACTTGTTCCGACGCTTCTTCTTTACCGGTATTGAGTTTTACCTTCAGTTGCCTCTCCGGGGTGGATGAGAGGATGAGAGAATCGCCGCCTTCCCGGGAGTTGAAATTGTACCGCCCCTTTTCGAGCAGGTGGTCGAACACCCCACGGGAAGCGTAATACATTTTGATGTTGCTCTCCGTCATAACGGTATTCCCCGCCCACGGCACCACCTCGTAAGCGTCTTCCTCATAGATATTGAGGACGATCGCGGTTGCACTGTCGGGCAATTCGAAAGTCTGGAAAAGGGTCTTGACCAGTTGGGCGCGGGCAGGGGCGCTGGCCAGCATCAGGGAAGCCAGCCAAAGGATAGTCTTCATGTCGTTCGATATTCAGAAAAGCGTCCAGGATTGCCGGCCGCCCGCCTGCGCCTTGCTATGGCGGGCAGCCCGTCCGAAAACAATAAAGGTGTAATGCCGAAACGGCATTACACCCTTATAACGTACGCTTCTTTCAAAAGTTGTTTACAGGGAAGAGCTTGGTGCTTCCGCGCTGGCGCTTTTGCTGTCCGGTACTTTTACGATCACGTTCTCGGGGGCGAAAACGATGTAGGACACTTCGTCCTGCAGGGGTTTTCCTCCGACTTTGACCTCCATAGCCAGCATGGGGGCAAGCACCTTGTAGGTTTCTTCCTCGATTTCGTGGCGGAGGTTGTAACGGCCGGCCTGGACCAGAGATTTTAGAAGCGCTTCGCTTCCTTCCCTGAGCGTTACCTGCATTTGCACCCGGAGGAAATTGTTGTTCCAGGTTCTCACCTCGATCGGGCCATCCATCTGGAGTGCGACTTGCTGGTTCCCCTCTAGGTTGAAGGATTTGACAAGTGTTTTTTCCACCTGTTGCCCATAGGTCATAGAGCTTACGAACAAGAGGAGGACTGTCAGCATTGGGGATTGAAGTAAAAAATTTCTCATAGGCGCCTCCTTTTATTTTTAAAAATTACAAATTACTGTTTTTTTTTAAAAGAGTCAATGCGCACTATCGGCGCTATCTGCTTTCTTTTCGTACTAATAAGACTCTTTCCAGGGCCAAAACGCTGCCTGAGCGGGGGGATTGTTGGATTGTTATATTGATGAATTGCCGTAATGCTAAATTGTTATATTGTTGGCTACGCCTGCGAAGTTGGTGACGGAGTAAGGAATTGTTCATGTTTCTTATACTACTGGATGCCCCAAACGCCTAATAGCCACAAAGACACCAAGCCACAAAGAACCACAAAGGCTTACTTATGCCGCCTTAGTGTCCGTCATACTACTGGACATTTTTCAACAATCCCACTTACTCCCCATCCACCAACGCTCCCCGAATCCGCACCAGTTGCTCCAGCAGTTGCTCCAGCCGGCCCATGGGCAGCATATTGGCGCCGTCCGACAGGGCTTCCGCCGGGCGGGGATGCGTCTCGATGAACAAGCCGTCGGCCCCTACGGCGATGCCGGCCCGGGCGATCGCCCCGATGAGGGCAGGCTGCCCGCCGGTCACCCCGCTGGCCTGGTTGGGCTGCTGCAGGGAATGGGTGCAATCCAGGACTACCGTGGCGCCTAAGGCCTGCATGGTGGGTATGCCGCGGAAGTCGACGACCAGGTCCTGATAGCCGAAAGTCGTTCCCCGTTCCGTCAGGATGACCTTGCCGTTGCCCGACTCAATGACCTTATCCATGGCAAAGCGCATGGCTTCCGGGCTCAGGAACTGCCCCTTCTTGATGTTGACCACCCTGCCGGTGTCGGCCGCGGCGGCGAGCAGGCTCGTTTGCCGGCACAAAAAGGCGGGGATCTGCAGGATGTCGACATAGCCGGCGGCCAGGGCGGCTTCCGGCTCGGAGTGGATATCGGTCGTCACCGGTATATCGTACTGGTCGCCGATAGCTTTCAGGATCGACAGGGCCTTTTCGTCGCCGATGCCGGTAAAGGAATCCAGCCGCGAGCGGTTGGCCTTCCGGTAGGACCCCTTGAAAATATAAGGGATCTTCAGCCGACGGCACAGGCCATGGACATACTCTGCGATCTCAAAAGCCACTTCCTCCCCCTCGATGGCGCAGGGGCCGGCGATGAGGAAGAAGTTGCCGCTTTCGAGGTTTTTCAGCTTCGGTATCTGTTCCAGGTTCATGCGCTGTTTTTCGGGCAAAGTTACAATTTCGCGCTGACCCCCAGGTTAAAGATGGAAATGCCATATCCCACCTCGGCAAACAGGCCGATATTTTTTACAGGATAGTAGCTGGCGCCCACAAAAGCGCTGTAGGTGAATTCGTTTTGCGCCGGCCGGCTGAACGTAGGCCCCTCGATCTCGCTTTTCTCCTTGGTGATGCTGTCCGATACCCGGGGAATGTTGTACCCCAGCATGGCGCCGCCGTAAATATCCCAGTTGTCCATCCGGTTGGCATGGGCAGCGGCCCGCAGGCCGATGAGGGTGAACTTGTTGCTGATGTCGCGGATGGTTCCTTCCGTCAGGCCCACCCGCCGGGCTTCAGAGGAAGAGAACGCAGCGTAGGCCCCCAGGCTGAAATTGGGAGCGAGCCGGACGTCCAGCCGGGCGCTGACCGGGGGGACGACGGTGGTGGCATCATCTTTGGCAAAGGTCGGGAAAACCCCTATGCCGGCAGCCAGTTCAACATCGCCTTTCTTGAATGTCGTTTGGGCGTTCAGGCCAGAGCAGGCAAACGCCAGCAGGGCCGATAGGATCATCATTCTTCTCATGGAATTTCGTTATTTTTTCTGTATTCATGGGCGGTTGCTCCGTTTGAGAAAAGCATCCGGAGCACCGCCCCAAATGTATGCTGATTCGGGATAGATTTCAAGCCAATTGGCAAATTATATTTTGAAAAAAGACATTGATTTTTGTCATTGACAAATTTTATTCCGAAGCATTTTCGGCAGGTTCCAGTCCTCCCTGATTTTCGGACCGTTTCCAAATTTCGTGCGCCCGAAAACACTCAAAGGAGAAACTAATTTTTTGCCGTTTAATTTGAACTGTGCTAAAACGGTTACCCCCTGAAAAAAAAAATTTTAACCAAATGATTTTTACCCCAACACAACCAATTTGGCTGATATGGCATTTATAAGCTTTAGTAGCCTTTAATATTCAACCCCTCTTTGCCGAACGGGCAAGGAATTTATACTACTGTACACGGCGCTTTTTTGCCACCAAGACACAAAAACACAAAGACGGCACTAAGCCTTTCCTTTGTGGGACTTCGAGGCTTGGTGTCTTTGTGGCCAGGAGCGTTTGTCCCTTTCATGTACAGCAGTATGCAAAGAGTTTCTTAACCAACGCGAACACATGCGCCTGCTTTTCACTATCTTATTTATTCTCCTGCTGGATTGGTACGCTTTCCAGGCTGTGCGTACCCTTGCTCACGGCTGGCCTGCCGCCTTTCGCGCCATGGCCTATGCCTTTCACTGGATCGTGCCCATTGCCCTGGCCGGCTGGATGCTGGCTTCCGCCAATGAACTCACCGGCGGGGTCAATAAAAACATCCTCACGGTTGTCCGCACCCTGTTTTTCATCGTCTACATTTCCAAAATCCTGGTTGTCAGCATCCTGTTTATCGACGACCTGCGGCGGGTGGCCCTGGTGGCCTACAATTACTTCGCCGGCTCCGGCAGCGGATACGACGCCAGCCGCTCCCAGTTCCTCGCCCGGATGAGCATCCTCATGGGGGGCATCCCCTTCGTGTCGCTGATCTACGGCATGATCCGCAACCCGTACCGCTACACTGTATTTAAAGAAACCGTCCGCCTGAAGAACCTGCCCGAGGCTCTCAACGGCCTGCGCATCGTGCAAATCTCGGACATCCACTCCGGCAGCTTCCTGCTCAAAGAGCCGGTCGAGAACGCCATCCGCATCATCAACGAACAGAAACCGGACCTGGCCTTCTTCACCGGCGACCTGGTCAACAGCGTCGCCAAAGAGGTGGAACCCTTCATCGACATCTTCAGCGGCATCCGCGCCCGATACGGCGTCTTCTCCGTGCTCGGCAACCACGATTACGGGGACTACCACCGCTGGGACAGCCAGGAAGAAAAAGAACAAAACCTGGAGAGCCTCAAAAACGCCCACCGCCAGATGGGCTGGGACCTCCTGCTCAACGAAAACCGCCTCCTGGAGATCAACGGAGAGAAAGTGGCGGTCCTCGGCGTGGAAAACTACTCCGCCCACCCCCGCTTCCCCAAATACGGAGACCTGAAAAAAGCCTACGAAGGCGCCGAAACGGCGCCCCTGAAGCTCCTGCTCTCCCACGACCCCACCCACTGGCTCGACCAGGTGACCAAAGATTACGCCGACATCGGCCTCACCTTCTCCGGCCACACCCACGGCATGCAGTTCGGCGTCGAAATCCCCGGCTGGATCAAGTGGAGCCCCATCAAGTACGTCTATAAGCAATGGGCCGGCCTGTACCAGGAAGGGCAGCAGTACCTCTACGTCAACCGGGGGCTGGGCTACCTGGGCTACCCGGGCCGGGTAGGGATATTGCCGGAGGTGACGGTGGTGGAGCTGAGGAAGGGGTGAGGTTGGGGTGTACGCCGGGCTGGTGTACGGGTGCAGGGCGGAACCGTTGGGCCAGTGTACGGTGTTGGGATATAGAGGGACTCCTTTGGCAGTGTACGATGTACGGGGCTGTCCGGAGCGTTATAATAAGGGCAGCCTGATTTTTCCGGTTTTCGTTGCTGCAGCAAGTGGATTAAACCTTTCGGAAGGGCAAAATTGTTCTTATCTTACGGCAATTAATCGAACAACCATGTTACTGGAAATACCTGATCACATCGCTAAGCATATATCCCTGGACGAGAAAGGGCTGGCCCTCGAATTTGCTATTTTCCTCTACGAACAGGAAATCCTCTCCATGCGTGCCGCTGCCGATTTTGCCCGGATTTCGTGGGTGGAATTCGAGCAGATTCTCGCTAAGCGGGACATCACGCTTCACTACTCGGAAGAGGATTTGGATGAAGACATGAGGAAGCTGGAAAAACTTGGCAAGTGATTGTCATCAGCGATACCTCTGTAATAAGTGGGTTGATAAAGATTCAGCAGCTCACTTTGTTAAGGAGTCTTTTTTCTGAAATCTTGATCCCTCCTGCCGTGCGGTCCGAATTGGAGGAGCTAAAACGGTTTAACTACGATCTTTCTCCTCTTGAAGAAGCAGGCTGGATTATTATTCAAGCCCCAGCCGATCCTGCATTAATAGGCAAACTTGAACAGGTGCTTGACCGTGGGGAAGCTGAAGCCATTGCCTTGGCAAAAGAACTGCAAGCAGATTTTTTGTTGATTGACGAAAAGAAGGGAAGAAGCATTGCCGAAGGGGAAGGCCTGGTAGTCATTGGGTTGGCCGGCATTTTGATCCGGGCAAAACAACTTCAGGCCATTCCTATGGTGAAACCGATACTGGATGATTTGATCAAGAACAATTTCCGGATCAGCAAAACATTGTATAAAACTGTTCTCACAAGGGCGGGAGAGAGCGAGTTTGCCTAATGCGATTTTCTTTTGAAAAACTATTCGCCAGCGTCAATCTATGCCGTCAGGCGGCGTACCCTGGACGCAACGGCAAAACGCCTTCCCTCTTTCCTGAAAAAATTCTAAAATCCGATGAAATGACCAATGCCGCCCCCTACTTGCCGGAAAAGCATCCCCCCAAAACAATTACCACTACAACAAAAATCTCCAGCCTTTTGCCAACAGCCTGAGAAAAAACATGACAAAGGCAGAAGCCTGCCTATGGAAGTATATACCTCGCCAGGCAAACCTTCTATTTCTTGCCTCGTCTCAACAATAATCGCAAAAGCCGTTGCTGTTCCTCAAGCAATTGCTGTTGTTGTTCTGCTAAAGCAGACAATTGGTTGTTTAATTCTCTTTGTAGCCGAAGCATTTCCCTGTACTGCGCCAGCAACCGGCTATCCTCTTTTCGTTGCTGATTTCTCAACCTATAAGCCGCAGAATTCGCAAGCAAAATTTGCCTTTTGCCGCACTAAATCCCGGACTTGCCTGGAAATACTCATACAGAGGAGGATCCCGGAAGATGTGCTAATTGCTGTCGCAGGGCAGCATTCTCCTGGCGTAGCACTTCATTTTCAGAAGCTGTTTGTTGTATCCGGCTCGAAATCCTGACGAGCTGAGCCAGGGCGTCTTCGATTTGTGCCTGTAGGTTTGCCTGGGCCTTTTCTCGCTCGTTCACCCCTAATGCCGCTGCTTCGGCCTGGTCCTGAAACGCATACCATTCTTCCAACTGAGCATGCTCCTCGGCTGTCAGGCTTTCTCCCCGCGAGGCTTTGTCATGAAGCTGCTTTCCTTTGTCGTTTGTAATCATTTATTCACATGGGTTTAGCACCTGGAGCTTTTTTTCAAATATAATACTTTCCGGCGACCGGGCGGCACGCGAACCTTTTCAAAGGCAATAATTGTTCTTATCTTACGGCATTGGAATAGATGTTTTGATGAAGGTTAAAAGTGAAAAAACAAGTATAGGCGGACTTATCCTTCAAAACCCCACATACGGCGCCAGCCTTTCCACCACCTCCGGCGGCAGCGCCTTCAGTTTTTTCAAATCCTCCATACTCCTGAACGGCCCGTGCTGCGCCCGGTAATTCACGATGGCGTTCGCCTTGCGCCAGTCCAGGTAAGGGTGGGCCTTCAGGGTCTCGGCATCGGCTGCATTGATGTTGATCTTCCGGAGTACCGGCGACAATCGCAGTAGCGGGCGGATTTTGCGGAAAGTGCTGTCGGGCAGGCCGTAGGTTTCCGCCACCTGGTCGATGTAGGCAAAGCCGCCCAGCTTGTCGCGGAACCGCAGGATGCGGCCGGCATAGCCCGGGCCGATGCCCTGCAATTGCTGCCATTCCTGCTCGCCGGCCTGGTTGATGTCGATAGCAACCGGCGCGGCAGGCACCTGCTCATAGGCTTGCGGGCGTTCTTCCTCCGGTTTTGGTGCTGCTGTATCCGGTTCGCCGATCTCAATGAAGGGCGCCAGGGCGAGGTAGGTGTCCTCGTCCATGCCGTAGATTTTCTTCAGGCTTTCCGGGTTGCGGAAGCGCCCGCCTTTTTCCCGGTATTTGAGGATGTTGCCCGCCAGCCGATCCGGCAGGCCGAGGCGGAGCAGTTCTTCCCGGGTGGCGGTGTTGGGGTCGAAAGGGAAGGGCTGGAGCGGAGGGGGAAAAGATGTTTCCCGTTCCAGCTTCACCTGCCGGGCCGGGGCGGACGCCGGGGCCGGCAGCCGCACGTAAGGCGCCAGGCGTTCATAATCTTCTTCGGAAAGGGTATAGAGCTTGCGGAGGTCTTCCGGCCGGCGGAACCGCCCCCCTTTTTTCCGGTATTTGACGATGGTATTCGCCGTCCTGGCGGGCAGGCCGAGTAGCAACAGGCTGTCCCTGGAAATGGTGTTGGGATCGAAGAAAAACGCTTCAGCTACCGGGCCTGGCGAAGCAGGGCCGCCGGCCTCCAGCTCTGCGAAAAAGGCCTGCGCCTCCTCCTGATACTGCCCGTATTCCGAATCGCGGCTGTCCTTGAAATGGGGATATACCCTGGGGAAGAGGAAAAGCAACAGGCAAAGCAAGGCCAGCACGAAGGCGCCATTGCGCTCCGCCCGGGTGTAATAGAAATACTCCTGGAAAAATGATTTCATAGCTTTTGGATTTTTTTGATGCTGCTTGATGCTTATTGCCACAAAGACCCGAAGGCGCGAAGATGCACGAAGCCTTTTACCACGCCAATGCACGAATACACGAATACACAAATGCACAATTACCACTCCTCCACCCACGCCCCGTCCTCCCCGGTGTAATGGCACGACACCCCCAGCGCCCGGGCCTCCTCTTTCCACTTCCGGGCTTTCCAGGGCGGGTTGGAGCCGTCGATGAGGGCCAGGCGGAAGGGCACCTTTCGCCGGAGTTCTTCCAGGCGGATGTTTACCCCGTTGCGGAGGAGGACGATATCGGCCCCGGCGCCTGCCGGCAGCGGCTCGCCGCCCCCGATGGCCAGCAGCCGGGAGGGGCCATACTGCAACGCGCCCCGGCGGTAGGCCCATCCCCGCCCCTGCCCCGATCCCGATAAGGGCCGGCGGCCCGCCAGGCTGGCCCTCCGGTACCAGTAGTGGTTTTGGCTGGCGTATTCCAGCTGCTTGTCGGGCAGTCCCGGGCTATGGAAAAGGCTGGCCTGTTTGCCCTCGAAGAGCGAAATGGCTGTAGCGCGGGGGATATGATAAACCACCAGGGTATGTTGGCGCTGCACCTGCACTTCTCTGGCGGCGTTGAGCGCACCCACCCCCAGTAAACAGAGCAGCCCGCCCAGCACCCAATTGAAATTGCGGGTTTCGCGGGCCAGCACGGCGCAGAGCAGGGCCAGGTAGAGCAGCGCAACAACCGGCAGCCCCACCCAGAAACCCTGGATCAGGCCGCCCGGTATTTGCTGGATCAGAAAGATCAGGGCGTTGGCCAGCCAGGTGATGCCGTACAACACCTTGCCAACGGCCAACCCGGCCAACGGCACGGCGTGGCAAACGAAGAGCGCCAGCCCGGAAGACAGGATAAGCGCCGCCGCCGGCACCACCGCCAGGCCCGAAAGCCAGAAGTAAAGCGGGAACTGGTGAAAATAATACAGGCTCAGCGGCAGGGTGGTAAGTTGCGCGGCGAGGGACACGGCGAGCAGCTTCCACAAATAATCGCCGACCCGGTTTTTGACGTACCACTGACGGTAGATGAGCGGCTGAAAGTACACGATACCCAGCACGGCCAGGTAAGACAGCTGGAAACCGACGTTAAACAAGAGGAAGGGGTCGAAGCACAGCAGCAGGAAGGCCGAAGCGGCGAGGGTGTTGTAAATGTTCGTCCGCCGCCGCAGGGCCTGCCCGACGGAAAGGAAGGAGAATAGAGTGGCGGCGCGCAGCACCGAGGGCGAAGCCCCCGTCACCAGGGCGAAGGCCCAGATGCCGGCCAGCAGCATCAGGGTGCGGAACGGCGGCCACCACCGCCAGGGCAGCCGCAGCAGCCCCAGCGCGAAGGACAGCAGCATCTGGATGATGCCGACGTGCAGCCCGGAGACTGCCAGCACGTGCATAGCGCCGGTATGGGCGTAGGCGTTGCGGGTCTCCTCCGGCAGGTCCGCTTTGTACCCCAGGATCAGGGCGGCAGCCACGGCGTACTCGTTCCCGGTGGGCAGGTGGCGCCGCAGCACTTTCAGGCAGCGCTGCCGGAGTTGCCGGGCGTAGCTGCCCGGGGAGGGCCGGTGTTCCAGCCACCGCCAGTCCTCTTCGTCCACAAAAGCCTGATAGTGGATGTTGCGGAAATGCAGGTAGCGGCGGTAATCGAAGGCATTGGGGTTGAGCGGGCCGGGAACAGGGAGCATCTCCGTTTTCAGCAGCAGGACATCTCCCGGCCGCAGTTGGCGGCTTCGGGCAGTAATATCCAGGTAGGCCATCAGTTTGCCGCTTGCCCGCCGCAGGCCCCCGGAGGAATCGGCGGCCGCCCTGATGTCCGTTTCCAGCCGCAACCGCTCGCCGGCCGGTTCCAGGAGCCGGATTCGCCCTAAAATGCAGGTTTCTTCCCCGGATAAAGACGGGTAGCGGGGGTGACGGCGCTCATCGTGGAAACCGGCCAGCGCCGACCCGAAGAAGAAAAGGAAAAGATGGAGAGCGAGGCCGAACCACCAGCGCCGGGAAAAGCGCCGGCCGGGGCGTTGCCAAAAGGCCAGGAGGGCCAGTAGGAAGATCAGTGCGATGAGGGCAACCCACTGCCGCCACTCCGCGCCGGCCAACCCGGCACCCATGCCGAGGGCGAGTGGCAACAACAGGCGGGCCATCGGGTATTCCCGTTGGTTCATTCCGCATGTTTTTAGGTCCGACAATCGTTTCGACTGTGGTTCCTCTCTATGCGCACTATTCTGTAAAACTAATGCATTTTTTCGGGAACTGCAACGGCCAGCCGGCCAGAAGCCCGCTCCGGGCCAGCCCGTTTCGACGGCACCCTGGCCACTCCGCTCGCCGCCCGTTTTGTTGAACTGTGTTTCTCTTTGACTCACAAGAGCTTAAACAAACCCAATAGCTAGTGTACACCTTACACTAATTCCCCCCTGTTTGATTGGATTTACGTGATTATTTGCCTAATTTCAGCGCTGGAATAAAATGCAAACACCTACGGTTTCGAGAATGAACGAATTCAATGAATATTTCAAGTCTGCTTTCACAGTCGATAACGTCATCTTCGGTTTTGACGAAGGGGACCTGAAAGTATTGCTCATCAATCGGGGGGAGGAACCCTACAAGAGCAAATGGGCCCTTCCCGGATACTTCGTCTATCCCAATGAGGACCTGGACGCCGCCGCCAAGCGGGTGCTGGATGAACTCACCGGGTTGCGCAATGTTTACCTCGAACAGGTCAGGACTTTCGGTGCCGTCAACCGCCACCCTTTCGGCAGAGTGATCACCGTGGCCTATTTTTCCCTGATCAAGATCAGCCACTACAACATTCAGCCGTCTTCGATCGCTAAGAAGGCAAAGTGGCATTCGATATCCAAAGTGGCCGACCTGGCATTCGACCATAAAGAAATTCTCGAAGCCTGTTTTCACCGGCTGAAGTGGCTGGTGCGTTCCCGGCCGGTCGGGTTCGAGCTGCTGCCGCCCAAGTTTACGCTTACTGAACTACAGCACCTCTACGAGGCCATTCTGGAAACCGAACTGGATAAGCGCAATTTCCGCAAGAAGATCCTGTCCATGAACCTGCTCATTGACCTGGACGAGACCCAGGAAGGCGTTGCGCACCGGCCGGCCCGCCTCTACAAGTTCGACCGGGAAAAGTATGAGCAATTCCTCGCCGAAGGATTCAGCTTTGAATTGAAAGAGAGTAAAAAAAAGGAAAAGAAGAGCCGTAGTAAAAAGGTCAGGGCTAACATTGCCTGGAAAGACTAAAGTTCATATTACAGTTCCTCTCCCAGGGTATTGAACACTTTCACCTCCAGGCCCTCTCCGTAGTCGGAACGGTATCCCTCCAGGAGGTTCACCAACGCTTCTTTCTCCCCTTCGTACCAATAGGAAAAGGGCAGGGCGCCGGCGGGTGCTGCGCCGTTGGCAAGCTTCAGGTTATGGTTGCCTTCTATCCGGAAATAACCGTAGTACCCCTCCGGCAGGGGGCGGGCTTTGCTGATGGCCTGCAGGTCATCCAGCAGTTCGACGGCCGCCGTCTCCAGAACCGGATCTCCGAAGTAAACATAGCCCCATATCGTATTCTCGGGGATACGCAGCAGCTCCGGGCGCAGCAGGACAATGCCCCCTCCCTCCTCCAGGCTGATGTTGTAAGCCCCGGAGGTGACCACCAGCTGGCCGTCGCTGGACACCTTTCCCCGGAGGTCGACCAGAAGGGGGTAAAACCCGCCGGGCAAAGGGGAATAGGCCCGGAAGCTGGCCGTTGCCGGCGCATCCCCCGGCACGCAGCCCTCTTCCCGGACGATCTCGTTGATGGAAATGGACAGCTCCCGGTTCGTTTGCCGGTATTCGTAGTCTATAGCAGCGTTCAGGCAGGGCTCGTTGGCGATGGTGCGCAGGCGAAACTCCAGGAAGCGCCCCTGTGGAGTGAGGGCCTCCCAGATGTCCAGATAAAATTCATCATCGACATCGGGCACGACAACCGTATCTTCCAGGGAACTCAGGTTACAGCCCCCGGCAATCATCAGAATAACCGCCAACGTAAAAATACGATCCATGCTCTGCAGTTTTACCAAGGTATTTTGAAAGTTAAACGGAACGAGGCGGGGAATGGCTGCTTGCCTCACCAAGAATTATAAAAATATCCATTTTTTAATATGGCAGGAAAATTTCAGGCCCTAAAAATCTCCTGGCGGCTCAAAAAATGAAGAAAAAATAGGGGAAGGCCGACAAAAAAGGCATCATAATGTTGCGCATAACTGATACTGGCCTAAAAAGGCCGTTTATTTGTCTAGTTTTTTTTGATCGCCATTACGCATTACCTTTATTGACGCACTCGAAAAACAGGCGCGAATGGCCTGATGCTATCGAAACCCGGCTATCTATGATCCAACTCAGAAATATCCGAAAAGCCTATAAAACCGGATACACACAACTGGACGTCCTCAAAGGCATCGACCTCGATATCGAAGCCGGCGCCTTTGCCTCCATTATGGGCTCTTCGGGCTCCGGCAAGTCCACCCTGCTCAACATCATCGGCATTCTCGACGAATATGACGAGGGCGATTATTTGCTCGACGGCAAAATGATCAAGGGGCTCAGCCAAACCGAAGCGGCACACTACCGCAACCGCTTCATCGGTTTCGTCTTCCAATCCTTTAACCTGTTGCCTTTCAAAACGGCGCAGGAAAACGTCGCCCTGCCGCTTTACTATCAGAAAATGGACCGCCGCAAACGTCAGGACCTCGCCCTGGAATACCTCAACCTGGTAGGCCTGGCCGACTGGGCCGAGCACCTGCCCAACCAGCTCTCCGGCGGGCAGCAGCAACGCGTGGCCATCGCCCGGGCCCTCATCACCAAACCGAAAGTGATCCTGGCGGACGAACCCACCGGCGCTCTCGATTCCAAAACCTCCTTCGAGGTGATGGAACTGTTCAAAAAAGTGAACCGGGAGGGCATGACCGTCATCATCGTCACCCACGAGAACGATATTGCCGCCATGACCCGGCGCATCATCCGCCTGCGGGACGGCGTCATCGAGAATGGCAACGCTACCCTGAGCGCTACTAAATGACCCGACTTTATCTATCGCCTATGATCGACTTCGATAAGTGGCAGGAAATCTTCAACTCCATACGGCGCCACCCCCTGCGCACCACCCTTACTGCCCTGGGCGTCTTCTGGGGCATCTTCATGCTGGTGCTCCTGCTGGGCGCCGGCCGAGGCTTGCAGAACGGCGTGGAGTACGAGTTCCGGGATGACGCCACCAACAGCGTCTGGATCCGCCGGGGGGTGACCTCCATCCCCTACCAGGGCCTGCCCAAAGGGCGGCGGATAAAGTTCACCAATGAAGATTACGACATGCTCGCCGAGCACTTTGGGGAGGTCGACCAGATCACTGGCCGGTTTTACCTTTCAGGAGACCAGACTATCTCCTACGGGAAAACCGCTCTCTCCTACTCGGTGCGGGCCGTCCATCCCGGCCACCGCTATCTCGAAAACACCATTATGGAGAGCGGGCGGTATATCAACGAAACTGATTTGAGCGAATTCCGAAAAGTGGCCGTCATCGGGGCCGTCGTGCAGAAAGACCTCTTTGGCGACGAGCCGCCGCTGGGAAAGGAGATCAAGATCGGCGGCACGGTCTATACCGTGGTGGGCACTTATACGGATACCGGCGGAGACGACGAAATGCGCATTATTTACATCCCCGTGTCCACCGCTCAAAAAATCTATGCGGGCACCAGGGAACTGCACCAGCTGATGTTCACGACCCGGGATATGGAACTGCCGGCCATTCAACAGCTGCAGGAAGAGGTCAGAGACGCCTTTGCCCGCCGCCACCAGTTCGACGTACAGGACCGAAAAGCCCTCTATATCTTTGGCGCAGCAGAAGAATACCAGAAGTTTATGAACCTCTTCGCTGCCATCCGCGCCTTTGTCTGGTTTGTTGGGCTGGGCAGCATCGTCGCCGGCGTGATCGGCGTCAGCAATATCATGCTGATCGTGGTAAAAGACCGGACCAGGGAGATCGGCATCCGCAAAGCGCTGGGCGCCACGCCCCGGTCCATCGTCGCTATGATCCTCCAGGAATCCATCCTGATCACATCCGTGGCCGGCTACCTGGGCCTGCTGGCCGGCGTCGGGGCGATCAGCCTGATGGAATCTATCGCTGTGGAGTATTTCCGCAATCCCCGCGTCGACCTGGGCGTGGGCCTCAGCGCTACCCTGGTGCTGGTGCTCGCCGGGGCCCTGGCAGGCCTCATGCCGGCGCGTAAGGCGGCCCAGATCAACCCGGTGGTGGCGATGCGGGAGGGGGGGTAGATGGCTATATAACAACATAACAATATAACAACATATAACAAACACCATGCTCGACCGAGACACCTGGCAGGAAATACTGGGCACCATCAAGAAGCACAAGCTGCGCACCGGGCTGACGGCCCTGGGCGTCTTCTGGGGCATCTTCATGCTCATCTTCGTGCTGGGTATGGGCAAGGGCCTGGAAAACGGCGTTTTCCGCGGCTTCGGCGACCGCGCCAAGAACGTCATGTACGTATGGCCGGAGCGGACATCCCAGCCCTACCAGGGCTTCCAGCCGGGACGGCGGCCGCAGCTTCGGCTCGAAGACATAACGGCCATCCGCCAGAATGTGCCGGAGGTGCAGTTCATCGCCCCCCGACTCTCCATAGGTAGCCAGCCGGTATATTATAACGATATTGGCGACAGCTACGAGATTCGGGGAGAGCTGGAGGACATGATCCGCATCGAAGCCCTGAAACTGCACCAGGGCCGGTACATTAATGAACGGGATATCGAAGAGAGCCGCAAGGTGGCCGTCCTCGGGCAACGAACGGCGGAAGTGCTTTTCGGAAACCGGGACTGTATCGGAGAGTACGTCCGCATCAAAGGCGTAGAGTTCCGCGTAGTCGGCATCTTCGGCCCCATGCAGATCAAACCCTGGACGGAGAGCGACCTGGAGGCCGTCGTCATTCCCCTGACCGCCATGTACCGTACCTTCGGCACCGGAGAGCGCGTCGATTATTTTGTGTGTTCGGCGGCGCCGAACGTGCTGGTCAGCACCATTGAGCCGCAGGTGAAGGCCCTGCTCAAAAAACGGCACCACGTGGCGCCGGACGACCCCCAGGGCATCGGCGGGTTCAATCTGGAGGCCGAATACCAAAGCGTGGTCCGGCTCTTCGGCGGCATCCGGGCCTTCCTCTGGTTTGTCGGCATCGGCACGCTGCTGGCGGGCATCGTCGGCGTGAGCAACATCATGCTGATCACGGTCAAAGAGCGGACCAAGGAGATCGGCATCCGCAAGGCCATGGGCGCGCCGCCCGGCTCTATCATCAGCATGATCCTGGCGGAGTCCATTGCCATCACGTCGGCCTCCGGCTACCTGGGCCTCATCGCCGGCACCTTCATCATCGGAGGCATCGACTACCTGATGATGGCCAACAACCTGGAACCGGATAATTTCTATAACCCCCAGGTCAACCTCGCCGTCGGGGCGGGCGCGATCGTACTGCTCATCCTGGCGGGAGCGGCTGCCGGGTTTATCCCCGCCATGCAGGCGGCAAGAGTTAACCCGGTGGTGGCGCTGAAGGATGAGTAGGGGAGGGATGGGTGAATGGCTGCTATATTGCTATATTGTCATATTGCTATATTGCTATATTGCTATATTGTCGTATTGCTATATTGCTATATTGTCATATTGCTGAATGGGTGGAGTGCCGGAGTGAAAAACAAGAAAGAAAATCATTAAAAAATAAGCAGAATGAACAAAGGCTGCCTCATCGGACTCGGAGCATTTCTCGTCATCGCCACCATTGGGCTGAGCGTTTATTTTTACAACCAGAACAAGCGGGCACCGGATAATTTCGGAACGGAAAAACCGGTGCTTTCCGACATCGTCAAGAAGACCGTCGCCACCGGTGCGATCCGGCCGCGGCAGGAGGTACACATCAAACCGCAGGTATCGGGAGTAGTCGACGAGCTTTTCGTCGAGGCCGGGCAGATGGTCAAAAAGGGAGACCAACTGGCGAGGATCAAGCTGGTGCCCAGCGAAGTGAACATCAACAACGCCCAGTCGAACGTGGAGCTGGCGCGCCTGCGCCTGCAGGAAGCCCAGCGCGAGCTGGCGCGCCAGAAGGAGGTCTACAAGAAGAACCTGGATGTGGAGGAAGCCCGCGTAAATTTCGAGAACGCCAGGCAGGAAGAGGAGCGCCAGCGGGAACTCTTCGAGCAGGGCGTCGTCTCCCAGCAGGACTACAACCGCTTCAAGGTGGACCTGGAAATCCGCAAGGCCGCCCTGGAAAACGCCCGCATCATGGCGTCCAACAACATCAAGCAGTTTGAGACCAACGTCGACATCCGCCGGCAGGAGCTCGACGCGGCCATCAACAACCTGCAGTTGCTGCGCGAGGGGGCCAGCCGCAACTCCCGCCAGGTGGCCAACATCGTCACCTCCACCCTCGACGGCATGGTGCTCGACATTCCGGTAGAAGAAGGCTCCTCGGTGATCGAGCGCAACAACTTCAACGAGGGCACCAGCATCGCCATCGTCGCCAATATGAACAACCTCATCTTCGAAGGCAAGGTAGACGAGGCCGACGTGGGCAAGCTGAAAGAAGGCATGCCCATGGAGCTGACCGTCGGCGCCATCGAAAGCGACAGGTTCGACGCCACACTGGAGTTCATCTCGCCCAAAGGAGAAGACGAGGAAGGCACGGTCAAGTTCGAGGTCCGCGCCGCCGTCAAGCCCACCGAAGAGACCTTCCTGCGCGCCGGCTACAGCGCCAATGCCGACATCATCCTCGACCGCCGCCGGCAGGTGGTGGCCATCAAGGAGCGGGATGTGTTGTTCGAGGAGGACACGACTTATGTGGAGATCAGGAACGGCAACCAGGAGTTTGAAAAGCGCCCGGTGAAACTGGGCCTGTCGGACGGCATCCTGGTCGAAGTGCTGGAAGGCGTGGATACGACGAGCCAGGTGAAGGTGCAGCTGGCGAAGTCCTAGTGGCGCGATCTTCCAGATCGCCAGCCTTAAATGATAGCCACCAAACCGCCAAATCCGCACTTCCCGGTAGCTATACGGGATTTGTGAGATTTCGTGCCTTTCGCGTTTTCGGGGCAGAAGCTTCTAAATAGTTACCGGTTTTTTCGAAAAAACGGAAAAATATACAGTACACCAGGTTCATTCCAGTCTCCACAAAAAGAGACAACCTTATTAATGTATATCAAAACCCGTTTATCGTTATGAAACCTAAGAGTATGTTTGGAGGGGATCATTTTGGCTGCAAAACCCAGCTCTTGGAACCTCTCTTTGCCATTTTTTCGCCCCATAGCGCTGCTATGAGGCGAAAAAATGCCTTCGTGAGAACCCGAAATCTGAGTTTTTCGCTTCAAAAGCACCCCCTCCAAACATGCTCTAGGGCCCTTGGTTCGCTTTTAGCCTTTGCGTTCGCTTTATCAGCCCTGGCATGGCACGGCCCCGGCCAGCCACCAAATGAATACGAGACCTGCCTGGACCTGCCCGGCGTACCGTTCAACTACGCAGATATCCAGCTCCCCAACCACCTGCAGCTCCCCAACGTTCAGGATACGGACAACACCCCGGCAGGCAATTCCATTACCGATGCCGGCGCAACCCTGGGGCGGGTGCTCTTTTACGACACCCGGCTGTCGGCCAACCAAGCCGTTGCCTGTGCTTCCTGCCACAAACAGGAAATAGCCTTCACCGATGATGTGCCGCTCAGCCTGGGCTTCGAAGGAGGGCTCACCGGCCGCAACTCGATGAGCCTGGCCATGGCGCGCTACTACCAGAACGGCCGCTTCTTCTGGGATGAGCGGGCCGCCACCCTGGAAGAACAAACCCTGATGCCCATCCAGGACCACACGGAGATGGGGCTCACCCTGGAGGAACTGGAAAGCCGCCTGGCCAATACCGAATATTATCCTCCCCTGTTTGAAGAAGCCTTTGGCAGCCCGGAAATCACTTCCGGCAAAGTGGCGCTGGCCCTGGCACAGTTTGTTCGTTCCATGGTCAGCTACCAGTCCAGGTATGACATGGCCCGGCAGACGGCGCCCCCCGGCCCTCCCGGCGCCGCACCCTGGCCCGCCTTCACCGCCGAGGAGAATCTCGGCAAGGCCCTTTTTTTTGACGCCAACCGCGGCAACTGCGCCGCCTGCCACGGCACGGAGGCCTTCATCGCGCCCGGGCCCCGCAACAATGGGCTGGATTTGGTCTCTCAGGATGAAGGGCTGGGGGGCGTCACCGGCAACCCCCAGCAGATAGGCCTGTTCAAGACGCCTTCTCTGCGCAACGTGGCCCTCACTGCGCCTTTCATGCACGACGGACGTTTCGAAGGGCTCGAAGAGGTGATCCAGCATTATAGCAACGGCATTCAACCCCATCCCAACCTTTCTCCCCAGCTGCGCATTGGCGGGCCCGCCGGCCCGCCCCGCCGGCCCAACTTCAGCCCGGCAGAACGCCAGGCCCTCGTGGCTTTCCTGGAAACCCTCACCGACGAAGCCTTCCTCACCGACGAGCGCTGGGCCAACCCCTTCTGCGAAACCACGGTGGGCACTACAACGCCTGCCTCACAAAGCGGCTGGGCGGTATTCCCCAACCCCGCCACCGACTGGATACACCTCCGGCTGGATTCGCCTTCCGGGCAGGAACACCAACTGCTCCTCTTCAACGCCAATGGCCAGGTGCTTAGGACATATTCTTTCTCCGGCAACCAGTTCAGCCTGCAACGCGATGGCCTGCCGGCCGGCCTGTATCATCTTCAGCTCATCTCGGAGCAGGGGCAGTGGGTAAGGCCTCTGGTGTTACAATAGGAGGCATTGGGAGGCAGTGAGCTAAGTGATAATCAGCCGTTGCTTCAAGCGGGGCAGGTTTGTTGGTTGTCTACTGGTTGTTGGTTATTGTCCATCCGCAGCTTCTAAGGCGTTGATTGCCAGCGAACGGCATTTTGTTCCCGGCTGGAAAACAACTGCCCCGTCATTTAGTGCCAACAGTACTGGAAGCCCAGGCAGGGAGTGTTCAAGTTCTGTGTAGCAATTTCTCATGTAGAACATGGACGAATCGCCACAAAAACACAACCGACAACAGGTTCCTAAAGCCAGATATTCAGTCATTCGCTCATTCACTAATTTTTAACCGGCTCACAGAGACGGTCAGCTCATACACTCAAAAATGAAACCCATACCCAAAAAACACCGACTGCAGCCCGAACAGGCTCAGGCTCGCCACAAATACTCCCAGCAGGATCAGCACGAAGGGCAGGTACATCAGCACCCTTACCGCCCGGTTGTCCCACCCCAGATGGTGCATGAGGGGAAGCAGGATAAAGGCCAGGCACAGCCCGAAGAAGGAGATTTGGAAGGTGTACAGGCAAACCAGCCCGAACAAGACGCCCGTCATGATCTCGAAGGCCTGCACTATGCCGGTATCCGGATGGCTCTTGGCCAGGAAGTCCTGCCAGGACGTTTTCACCCGCTGCATCAGATGGCCGGCGCTGCCCGAAAGCCGGTGTTCCTGCTGTGCACTATCGCCTGTGACCAGGAATATCGCCTTGCCGGAAACCATGTAGGCCAGCACCCCGATGGAAGAAAGCGGAGATAATGCGGCGTACAGTACCGTACTCTGGCTCAGGAAACGGAACAGCTTAGCGGGCTGGTGCGCCAGGCCGATGATGAAGCAAAGCACCGGGGCAAAAAAGGCCAGCATGGTGATGGCGAAGAAGTCCCAGTCGTAAATGGCCTGAAAGCCGGTGTCCATGCTCATCACGGGAAACACCCATTCCTGCCCGCCCAGCACGAAGGTCACATCGGCTGTTTGGCCAAAGAAATACGGGAGCACCAGGTTGGCGTTCACCATGAACAGGAAGTACACCAGCGTAAGCGGCAGGTTGAGCGTCGGAAACAGGATGTCCAGCTTTTCCGTCCAGGAAATATTCTTTGCCTTCAGCAGCCAGCCCATCTTCTTGCGGAGGAACTCGCTCGTCCCTCTCGTCCACTTCATGTGGCGGATGCGGAAAGCGCGCACGGTATCCGGAAAATCTTCGTAACAGACCACATCTTCCACAAAGCGCCCGCGGTAGCCCTTCTCGCGGATATGGATGGCAAACCCCAGGTCTTCGCTGACGATGTCGGGGAACCCGCCCACTTCCTCCCAGCACTTGCGCCGCAGCAGGGCGCCATGGCCGAGGAACATCACAAAACCGTAGTTGTTGCGCAGGGGCTGGTACCATTTCCAGTGCAGGTCGACGCCCACGCCCATGGCCCGGGCCAGGGAGCTTTCGGCATTGGGGTTGGCCCGGTGGTTAGCCTGGGTGAAGCCGCACATGGGGTCGGCCTCCATAACCGGCACCAGCTTGCTGAGGAAGTCGGGAGGCAGGATCTCGTCGGCGTCGGCAATGGCGAAGTAGGGTTCTTTGGTCGCAGCCTGGCTCAGGCCGTAGTTCATATTGCCGGCCTTAAAGCCTTCGCGGCTGGGGCGGCGCACCACTTTCACCAACTCCGGGAAACGGGCGGCAAAGGCGTCTACCTCGGCCTGGCACTCCGGGGAGGGACTGTCGTCCAGCATGTACACCGTGTAGTTGGGATAATCCTGCTGTACACACGACAGGGCGCTCTCCTCCACGAAATCGTTGCAGGTGGTGTACAGGATGGCCACTGCGGGGTAATCCAGCAACTCGGTGCGCGCCAGGGCGGCCTCCGGCTTGTGGCCGAACCAGCGATGCCCCACGGCAAAAAGGATCACGCCCACATTGTACAGGCCGTACAGCCAGGCAAAATCGATAAAGGCGACGAACAGGGCCAGCGCGGCCCAGCTGGGCAGGTTGTAAGCCATATCCAACAGCTGCAGCAGGCGGGGCTGAAACCAGGCCAGGCTGGCCAGCCACATCCCGAAGATGAAGACATACATCCAGGGGCGGGGCGCAGCAGCATACAGGAGCTTGCGCCGGGCTGCTTTTTCGCGAGGATTTTTTAAGATCGAAGGAGGAATGGGCATCTCCAGTCCCGCACTGGCCACCAGTGCGCGGTCGGTATTATTCTGCAACATGAGTTAACTTTTTTGCTCCGGCAAAACGGCCGGAATTAGAGAATTCGCACGCCAATGGGCATGCCTTCGCATGAAGCTTCGGCAGCCGAAGAAAATTGGCGGCCGTACCGGGCTGTCGGGGCGCGATTTTCTAATGCGCTCAGGCTTAAGCCCGGTGTATAAGTTAATGAATACTTTCCGGCTACTTACCTGAAGCGGAACTTCAACCCGGCGGCAACCACCGTAGCCTCGGCGAAATTGCCTTTTTCGTAATTGGCGGCCAGTTGCCCCGACAGCCAGTCGGTGAAGGGCAGCAGCGCCAGCAGGTATCCGCCGGAGATATGGTCGGGCACGCCCTCGATGCCGAGATCCGCTTTGCCGATGAAGCCGCCGAGGGTAAATTCCGGCCCCTTGGGCAGCAGCAGCTTGGCTGCCAGCACTGCCCGCTGCTGGTTCACGCTGTTGAAGCCGTCCTGGCCGTAGTAATACGAAGGCTCCAGCGCCAGGTAGGAAGTAAGCGGGAGGTAGAGGCCGCCATAGCCGTACCACTCCGTGGGAAAGTCGCTGGAGAAGGCAGCCCAGCCGCCGAGGCGGGCGCTGAGGCCGTTGTGGATGTAGAAGACTTGTTCGAGGCGCGCCTGCTGTTGGGTGTTGCGCTCGGGGAAGAAGCGCAGGCCGTACTCCAGGCGGGTGGCCAGGCGGTCGTCCCAGCCGGCCACCAGGCCGCCCCAGAGGGAGGAGGCATTGGCGTTGCGGTTGACGAAATCCAGGTTGTCCAGCGACAAGGTATTGTCAAACCGGGCAAAGACAGCATAGCTGCTGTTGATCCGGTAGAGGGCCTGCAGGAGGCGGAGGCCGGCGCGGCCGTCGTCCGCTACCCGGGAGTAGCCGCCCCAGGCATCGAGTTCCAGCGCTGCCCCTTCGGCCCGGGCGCGGGCCAGCAGTTGCTGCGCCTCGGCATTGGAGGGGGCAACGGCCAGGGCCTGCTCAAAGGACTGCCTCGCGGCCTTGTAGCGGCTGGCCATGAGCTGGGCTTTGCCCAGGGCGATGTGGTATTCTCCGGCATCCGGATGTTCGCTGGCCAGGATTTCAAAGGCCATTAGGGCGGATTTGAGGTCCCGGGTTTCCAGACAGGCATAACCGAGCCCTTTGCGGGCGTCCGTATTGCCGGGCGCCTGTTCGATGGCCCGGCCGAAAGTTTCAATGGCCTGTTTGCCGTCGCCCGACCAATTGTAAGCGTAGCCCAGCCCCACCAGGGCGTCTACCTGCCCGGGATGATCCCGCAGGATGGATTGGAAGGCATCGATGGCCTGGCTGTGCTTCCCGCTCCAGGACAGGTTGTGGGCGCGCAGGAGCGCGGCCGGCAGGTAATCGGGATAATCGGCAGAAAGCTGCCCGAGTACCGCTTCTGCCTCGGCATGCCGGCCGCTGAAGGCCAGTTGCTGTGCCTGCTGGTATTGTTCTTGCTGGGCATTCGCATTTGTCAAACCCAAAATGGAAAGAAGCAGGATAGTTGCCACGCCTGCTGAAGTAGGTGTGCTGAGAATGCAATAGAGGCTCCTGAGATTCATGGTTCTGAGTTTTAAAGTTGTAAAGTTGTTACAACATCAAAACTAGAGGGTGCCAGGCAGATTTACACTTTATTGTTGCTGAGCGGGAAGATCGCTTTCCTGAATGGGCAAGAATGACAAGAGGTTGCCGGGAAAGATTTTCCTGTTTTCCTGCCATGAAGCGGCTACCCGTCTGAGGTTGGACATCCCCTGCCTCCTGCACACGATTGGCCTCGACTCCGCTTGGCCTTCCCCTTTCTTCTGGCCAGCGTCCGGCCGAGCTCACGCCGAGGTCCTCAGACGGGTAGCCCATGAAGCTACTGCATAATAGCCTAACCTACAAAGGACATCGCCAGCCGAAACCCCATATCGGTAAAGCGGCTCCCCGGCGGGTCGTAGTGCCGGTAGCTGTTGCGGCACTTCCGGGCTTCCAGGTACCAGGAGCCGCCGCGCAGCACGCGGAAAACACCCTCCGCCGGCCCCTGCGGGTTTTCCACGACGCCCTGCTTTTGGCACTCCTCATAATAACTGCCGCTGTACCAGTCGTGGCACCACTCCAGCACGTTGCCGCTCATGCCGAAGAGGCCCAGCTCGTTCGGCTTTTTCTTTCCGACGGACTTCTCCTCTCCATCGCTGTTCCGCACATACCAGGCTACTTCGTCCGGATCATTGCTGCCCGAGTAGATGCCGCCCTTCCCTTTCTGCCCGCCGCGGGCAGCGTACTCCCATTCGGCTTCGGTGGGCAGCCGGTAAGTCCTGCCGGTGACCTCATTGAGCTTTTGGATAAAGGCCTGGGCGTCTTCCCAGGATACCATTTCTACCGGGTGCTCGTGGTTTTCTGCCGGAACAGAAGCATCCTCTTCCATGACGGCCGCCCAGAGGGCCTGCACGACGGGATACCGGCCAATGTAAAAACTGTCCAGTTTTACTTCGTGGACGGGGTGTTCATCGTAGTAGGCTTCTTCATCGCCGCCGCCCATGTGGAAGGTACCTCCTTCTACATAGGCCATCTCAAAGGCAAGGCCGGCGGGCAGCTTTTCGGTGAGCGCGCCAGGCATGGTATCTTTACGGTTTTTCACTTGTCTGATGTTTAGGAACGTTTAAAAAATAAGTTCGAACTTATTTTTTAATCAGTACTAGGTATTGAACGGAAAGATAAAGAAAGTTCCCGGCAAGGACGCCTATTCAAAAAATCACTTTGCAATCTCCTTAGTAGTGATTAAAAAATAACTTCACTGTTTGAGGCCCTTAGTTGTAGCTCGTTCAGCAGCCTGACCCCGCTGGAACCCTGACTGGCTGCTTCACTTCACTACAACTAAGGGCCGTGAAGTTATTTTTTAAGGATTACTTAATAGCTTTCCCGTCCCCCGTCATCTCCCAGTGCCCCAGCGCGATCGGGATATTCCCCATGGCGTTCAGCCGGTCGAAGAAGTCCCTGATGCGGAAAGCCTTTCCTTGTGCTTCCTTCATCCGGGCAAATTCCGCCAGGGCGTTTTCCACCAGGTATTTGCCGGTGATGTAGCTGGTGCCGTACCCCGGCTGGCGCAGGTAAAGGTGTTGCTCAAACAGGAGCAATTCCTTTTCGGTTTTCATCCATCCGCGCGGGGTGTATTCCTGGTGGATGCCGCCGGCCTCCTCCATCGTCATCTCATTGGCGTGGGCGTAGAGGGACCCCAGCCCCCGCGCGGCGCGCTGGGCGATGAGGATGTAGACGATCTCCCGCACCCGGGGGTCGTCGTCGTACAGGCCGGCCTGTAGGAACATTTCCTCCACGGCGGTGGCCAGGCCTTCGTTGCGGGAGTCGAAGATGTTGTAGAGCAACGGCCCGCGGCGGACCGGGCTGGCGTGCGGCTCATTGTCCATCCGCGCCAGCTCGAACCAGTGGTAGAAATGGGAATAGAGCGGCCGGGGGTCGTAATGGGCGGTGATCCAGAAGAAGTGGCGCGTCTCTTCCGGGATGTATTGTCCCAGGTGTGCCCGCAGGGCCGGCGCGAAGTAATCTTTGACCGTCACCATCTCGTCCTGCTCCAGAAAGTTCATCAGGCTCCGGGCGGAGCGCTCCGTCAGTTCGGCGTAGGCTTCCGGAGAGTCGGCGGCGATGAGTTCCGGCAGGTTGCGGTTGCGGTGCTCTTCCAGTTTCAAGGCGGCCCAGGCGCGGGCCAGCTCCCGCTTCAGCAGCATCACCTCGTCTTCCCAGGTGAGGGGTACGAGGTGCACCTTCTGAAGGTACCAGGTGTAATTGTCCTTTCCGATGCCGGAAGGGCCTGTCTTGGTTTTGGCTTCCGCTTCCAGCCAGGCGGCCAGCTCACGGGTGGAAGTAATGGCGGCTTCGATGGCCGACACCAGGGCAGCGTCCTCCCTGACGCCTGGCCGATCGAGAATATCCTTCAGGCCCCCACTCTGCCGGCGGATGTCGCGGATGCCGGCGATCCATAGGTCCCGGGCATTGCCGGTGAGGTTGCCCTTTGCCTGGGCGTTCAGCGGGGGGATCACCTGGAGGTCATCCAGCAGCCGTTGCCTTTCGGACGGGCTGAGGGGGAAAGCATACGTCCAGATCTCCGTCGTCCGGTGGTGGGTGGGCCCTTCGTGGGCGGGCACGTCGGAGCGGGCCGTCCAGAGGGATTTGTAGAAGGCCGGGTCGCGCGCCCAGGGCTGCAGCACCCGCTGGTTGAAATCGTAGCCGTTCATTTCCGCCCAGACGATGTGCCAGTCTACTTGTTGTTCGGTGGACCAGCCGGTGGTGTCGATGGCCAGCAGGCGGGCGCGCAGCTGTTCAAATGCCGGGTGACGTTTTTCGAAAGTTTCGGCGGTGTAATCGGGAGCGCCGTTGCGGAGGGGCGGGGTTTCGAAGGCGCGCCAATCGTTGAACAGGGTTACCAGTTCCGGGTAAGTGCCGGAGACATCAGCGGAAGGCTGCCCTTTTCCTGCCGGCCCGGTGAGGAAAAGGGAGAGGCATAGGAGCCAAAGGCGTTTAGGGTTCATAGACATTCCGGTTGTGGCCGGCAAGATACGAATTAAGGAGGAATGACGGGGCGCTTTGCGGAACCAGAAGAGCCTGTGCAATGGTTGATGAGTTGAATCAAAAGCCAATAAAAATCATGGGATGGGTAAAAGAAGCACGGAAGCAGCTGGAGGCCAACGGAGTTGCCAGGGTCCGCCCTCAGGGCGGCTCCATGCGGGGGCGGATCGAGAGCGGGCAGCTGGTGACGATCCGTAGGGCCGGGGGCGAAGAGGTAGAACTCGGGGATGCCGTCTTCGTACGCTGGAAGAACAATTACATTCTCCACCTGGTGAAGGGTATCGAGGAGGACAGGATTCTGATCGGCAACAACCTGGGCAAGGCCAATGGGTGGATCGGGTATGGAGATGTGATCGGGAAGGTGGTGGCGGTGGAGGATTAGGACATATTCGGCATATCTCCACAGGACGAACAAGCGCCTTCCCCCGGCTGTTTAAAACTTGTAACTTTCATTAAAAATAAACTATGGATATCAAGAAAAAAGCAAAAGCGGAATTGGAAAGCCGCGTCCGGAAGGTCGAAAATTTGATCGCTGAAAAAGGAGTGGGCTCTTCCTACCTTTCCAGGGCCAAAAGAGTGCAGCGCAACATTAACCTGGCGATCGCCGTGGGCGGCATTATCACCATTGCCGGCCTTGCCGCCTGGGCATTGAACAGAAGAGATGAGGACGAGCGCTAATAGACAACTCCTCCATACTCCCCCAGCTTCTTTGCCTGCCTGGCGACCTGGCAGCCGCTCCGTACAACGGAAAGCGCAAGAGCAGATAACAGGTTAATCCTGAATCCATTTTTTTGAAGCGTTGGGCAGGCAACTGCGCTTCTATTTCACCGGCGTCAAAGGTTTTCTCAGCACCAACCTGATCCATGGCTCCATGTATTGCTTTGATCATAACATTATTTTATTATGGAGGAAGCACTGGGCTGGGAGCAACGGGCCGTAATAGGCAGGCCTTTCAGGCAGACGGGCTTTTCAGCTTATGAAAACCTGGCAAACGGATATGAAAAAATGAACCGGCAGACAGGGGGCGATTCACTGCACCGCTTGATGCAGTTCCTTCCACGATCCTTCCAACATCTCCGCAATTTTTCCCCAAATGGCTACGAGAAGAACAGGCTTTTTCATTTCTCTTGTTTTTTAATCTGAAAAACTCATAGCCCCGCCGCTTTTATATGCTTCGCCGTATCCGTATAATGGCGCAGCCGGGTTACTTTGCCCGCCTCGTTGAAGGTCCACAGGTGCATTTCCTCGTCCCGGAAATGGCCGCCCGTACCAGGCACATCTGCTTCGATGATAAATTCTGCGGCGACCTGGTTGCCGCCTTCCATGAGGCTCAAAATCTGGAAATCCTTGATTTGCATCATGGTGCCGACGTATTGGAAAAAGGCCATGGCCCCGGCTTTGCCTTTTTGCGCTTTCATCCAGGGCACGCCTGCCTTTTGGGCGGTGTTGTCCGCCCACCCCTCCCAACTAACGTTGTCTTCCAGGTGGTCAATAATGGCGGGAATGTCGCCCTGCCCGAAGGCGGCGTAGATTTGCTGTACGGTTGAAAGGTTGTTGTTCATTTTGATAAAATTTTGATTTACAGTTTTCAATGCCCGGTAGCAGGAAAGTGGCAGGAAAGGGAGAGCCGTCCGGCCATTTGCTATCCTTTTGTCACGATCCAAACGTCTCATTTTTGCCCTTCTGCAAGTCCTTGATATTCATGATTGGATGCAACTCATCACAATAACCCCAACTGCACCGCCATCGCACAGCTCTCCTGCACCGCCCAATGCTCGGCCAGTTTTCCCTATGAATTGCTATTAAAATTTATACTGCCACAGCCTGCCTATTGTCCAGCACCACCCGATAAGGGTGTTCCTTTCCCTGCTCGAGCAACCCTTGGCAGTAACCGTTCAGGTTCGCCCAAGCCTGGTAGTACACCTTTTCCAGTTTCTTTTTTACAAACAATTTGAAAATCAACTCCTTAAAGAAGTTTTTCCGGATGAAGCTGGCCGACTGCACCCGGGTGCGGCCCTCGTCCAGTTTGGCCAGGGTGTAAATGACGCAATAGGTTCTTTGTTGGTCGGTCTCGGTGAAGGTGATGACGTTTTCCGAAGCCTCGAAACCATGGGCCACAATGACTGGCCCATCGGCGAGGCAACGGTGCGTCTGGCCGGCCTGGGCCAGCTCGCTGTTGATGTCCGCCACTTCGGGCAGAGAGCCGGGTATCCATTTGCTGCGCCAGGGCAGGTCGCTCACCACATTGAAAACCATTTCGAGGGGGGCTTCAACGATGGCTTCCGTTTCAATGACCTTGGCCTTTACACCGGGAATACTATAGTCTTCCACCGTCAGTTCCGGCACCAGGCCCATGAGAGGCGCCAAAGGCAGGTAGCAATAGCTTACCTTGCCGCTGTCGTATTCTTCATTGCCTTTTTGGACAGCCGCCCAGGCGGCGGTGTCTATGTCCACCCATTGCGGGCAGGCTTGCACGAGGTTGTGGGTGAACATGGCGTACTCGTGGTGCTCGATGCTGTTTTTCATCAGCCGGTGGGCGACGATGACCTCCTTGCCGAATAGTTTGTGGTACTGTTTCACAGTATTCATGGTGATGTCTCCATAATGGGCAACGAACTTGAGCGTCAGGTCGTGAGCCGTTTTGCAGGCCCCGCAGTTACATATCCTGTGGGTGTGGTATTTTTTCAAATGGGCGTGAAAACGCACGAACATGCGTTGTACCTGTGTCAACAATTCGGCGGCGGTGGGCGCATTTCCAAAGCGGTAAAAGAGGATGGCGTCGCCCTCGATTTCGCTCACTTCCAGGCCAATTTCATTGGACTCTATGAGGATTTCAAGCAGTTCTTCGATGATATGCTGCGAATGGTTGATCTCTACCTCCGATACGAAGCGGGTGAAGCCGCTGATGTCGGGGATAAAAAGCAGGGCGGGTTGAAGCCCCCCGTTTTCGAATGCTTTATTTTTCATGATGTGAATAATTTTGGCGTAAAGCACTGGTTATTAGTTAGTGACCATTGACGGCATGTTGCTCCAGATGGTGTAATAACTGCCCCGTTATTTACTGCCGGAAGCACTCCTTTCCCCCATGCGCATCGCCCAGCGGTGGTTGGCGGAAAAGAGCGGCCGCAGCATTTCCTTTACCGCAATTACGAAGTGATCTTAAATTTGGATTTCGGACGGTAAATTTTTTTTGCTTTTGTTGGAGGCCGCCAAGGCTATTTTACAATGGAGGAAACTGGCGGCGTAACTTTATTTCCTGATATTTCAATTTGAGGCTCACTTGGAGGCAATGTGAAGGTTCTGATTCGCATGGGTTCCGGAGAGGATTGGTTTGGAAACAAAATAAAAAGAGTTGGGAGAAAATGCAGGATGGACGGGGAAGGTAAAAGTGCCGGACTAGTTGTACTTTTGTAAAATGATCAAAATCCACAATCAAGCCAGGCCAATGAGTGATTTTTTTCTACACGGGAGTCGATGGATACGGGCGGATTTTCATCTGCTACTGCGGCGGCGGATGAGTTTAATAAGCGGGAGATTGCTCAGAAAACCTATGCGCGTGATTTTATCAACCGGCTTTGTGCGCAAGGCATACACCTTGCCGTTGTCACGAATAAACGCATGAAGCCGTCAACCCTTCACCCGTTTTTCATTCTCCTCCTGATCGGAATTTTATCCGGCAGCGAACCCACCTGCTCTTCCAGGGTATCGGCGCACCCCCCGAATATTGTGTTCCTCATCGCCGACGACTGGTCCTATCCCCATGCCGGCGCCTACGGGGACAAGGTTGTGGAAACACCGACATTCGACCGGCTGGCCGCTGAAGGAGCGCTGTTCCGCAACGCCTACTGCGCCGCCCCTTCCTGCTCCCCGTCCCGGGCCGCCATCCTGACGGGGCGCTACCCTCACCAGTTGGAAAGCGCCGCCAACCTGTGGAGCGTATTTCCCGCCAAATTCCCCAACTGGGTTTCCCGGCTGGAAGAAGCCGGCTATTTTACCGGCAAGACGAGAAAAGGCTGGGGGCCGGGCGATGAAAAGCGGGGCGGTTACCCTCACAACCCCGCCGGCCCTCACTTTGAGAGTTTCCGGGAATTCCTGGATGCCCGCCCCCCGGGAAAGCCCTACTGCTATTGGTTTGGAGGATATGACCCCCACCGCCCGTACGACTCCAGTATGGGGATCAGGGCGGGCATGAACCTGGAAGAGGTAGAAGTTCCAGGCTTCCTGCCCGACCGGGAGTGCATTCGCAACGATATTCTCGATTACTACTTCGAAGTGGAGCGGTTCGACCGGGATTGCGGAGAGATCATCCGCAGGCTGGAAAAAAATGGAGAGCCGGGCAATACCATCATCGTGATGACCAGCGACAACGGCATGCCTTTCCCCCGGGCAAAAGCCAATGTATACGACTACGGTACCCGCATGCCTCTGGCCATTTCATGGAAAGGAAAAATCAAACCGGGAACGGTGATCGGGGATTTTATGAATTTCGTGGATTTCGCTCCCACCTTTCTGGAAGCAGCCGGACTGGCCGTCCCGGAAAGCATGTACGGCCAGAGCTTACTGCCGCTGCTCCTTCCGGATAACACCAAGCTTTCCCGCCGCAACCCGGCTCGGGACCGGGTATTCCTGGAAAGAGAGCGCCACGCCAACGCGCGCCGGGGAGACCTGGGTTACCCCATACGGGCGATCCGCACCCGGAAATTCCTTTACATCCGCAACTTCGAACCGGAACGCTGGCCCGCCGGCGACCCCGGGGCCCACCAGTCTGTCGGCCAGTACGGCGACGTAGACAACTCCATCACCAAATTTCTGATCATGGATATGGAAGGCCAGGGAGGATCGCCGGATTTTTTCCAGCTGGCTTTCGGCAAGCGCCCGGCGGAAGAGTTGTACCAGGTATCGAATGACCCTTACCAACTGGATAACCTCGCCCCCCGGCCCGAATTCAGAAAAGAACGGAAAAAGCTGAGGGCCAGCCTCGCAAAATGGATGGCCGCAACCGGCGACCTCCGCGCTGCCGAACCGCAAACCACATACTGGGATACCGTGGAATTCACAACAAACTTCGCCCTCGATAATTTCGACCTGGAAAAAGAAATCAAAAATTACTACTTCCTCAAACCAGGCCCGGGGATGCAGTTCCGGGAGGTACCGTGTAAGGAAGATTAAGCCGGGAATGGCTTCGGGGAGTGACTTCAAAACAGTATTTCGTCAAAAGGTTGTCCTTAGCCCTGAATTTTGTTGAAAAACTTATAAATTTAGGCTTTCTATAATTATTCAAACCATCAAACCACACGCTTTATGAAGTTCGAGATTTTCAAAAGCGAAACAAGCGATAAGTTTTACTTCCGCCTGAAGGCTAAAAACGGCCAGGTCATCCTCTCCAGCCAGGGATACTCCAGCAAAGCCAGCGCCAAGAACGGCGCTGAAAGCGTCATGAAAAACGCCACCGACGACAGCCGCTTTGAACGCAAGGAAGCATCCAACGGCAAGTTCCACTTCAACCTGCTGGCCGCCAATAAGCAGGTCATCGGCAGCAGCCAGATGTACGCCTCCAAGGCAAGCATGGAGAACGGCATTAAGTCGGTCCAGAGCAACGCCCCCGGCGCTACCATCGAGGACCTGACCGTCGAAGGGTAAATTGTTGAGGGCACTCCGGAAATGCTCCCAAAGGAGTGAATGAGTGATGGACTGAATGAGTGAATAAAAATAAGGTATGTTTAATTTAGAAAACTAACCTTTATTACATACCGGGTTTATTCACTCATTCGCTAATTCAGTCCTTCACTCCCTCGCTTTGGTTTCCAGAGTGCCCTCATCCCTGAAACCCTCCCTGCCATGCCCGCAACCACCAAACGCATCAACACCTGGTCCAGCCCCCGCAATGTCTCCACCGCCCTGATGTATGCCTTTGCCCAGCGGGAAGACACCTGCGTCTTTGACGAACCCCTCTACGCTCATTATCTTTCTTCCAGCGGCAGGAGGACGCTGCACCCCGGTGCGGAAGAAATCCTCGCCAGCCAGGAGCAGGACGGCAACGCGGTGGTCCGCCAGGTGCTGCTGGCCGACCATGGCAAGCCCATCGCCTTTTTCAAGCAAATGGCCCACCACCTCACCGGGCTGGATGAAAGCTTCCTGCTGGAGATGGACAACGTGCTGCTCATCCGCGACCCCAGGGCCATCATCCATTCTTACCACAAGGTCATCCCCAACCCCTCCATGGAAGATATCGGCATCAAAAAGATGTACGGCCTCTTCCGGTTGCTCCGGGAGAAGGGGAAACTGTCGGCGGTCGTCGACAGCCGGGAGCTGCTCTCCGGCCCGCCCTCCGTCCTCCGTCAACTGTGCGGGAAACTGTCGATACCTTTCGATGAAAAGATGCTGCGGTGGCGCCCCGGCGCCCGCCCCGAAGACGGGGTATGGGCCCGGTACTGGTACGGCAGGGTACATCAATCCTCCGGTTTCGAACCTTACCGGGAACAGGAGTTCGAACTGCCGCCCCGGCTGGAGGCCCTGGCCTCGGAATGCCGCCCTTTTTATGAGGCGCTGTACGATGCGGCGATCAAGGCGTAGCTGGTTTCCAAAATGCAGGCCCCCACCTGGGTTTTGCGGCCATAACACCGCAATGCCAAAATACCGTAATACCAAACAATTATGCTACAGGAATACAATCCGAAAAACGACAACATCCTCATTTACATCAACGGCGCGCTCTTGCCCCGCCGGGAAGCCAAGGTTTCCGTATTTGACAGCGTGGTGCAGGGAGGGGACGCCGTCTGGGAGGGCCTGCGCGTGTACAACGGCCGCATTTTCTGCCTGGACCGCCACCTGGAACGGCTGCAGAATTCGGCCCACGCCCTGGCCTTCCGGGAGGTGCCCGACAGCGAGTTCATCACCCGGGCGCTGTTCGAAACCCTGCGGGCCAACGGCATGCGCGACGGGGTGCACATCCGGCTGACCCTCACCCGGGGAGAGAAGATCACCTCCGGTATGGACCCCCGCCTCAACCAGTCGGGGCCGACCCTCATCATACTGCCCGAGTGGAAACCGCCGGTATACCCGCCGGAAATCACCCTCATCACTTCGTCGGTGCGGCGCAATTCTCCTATGTTCCTGGACTCCAAGATCCATCACAACAACCTGCTCAACAACATCCTGGCCAAGATCGAGGCCAACCACGCCGGGGCCGATGCGGGCATCCTGCTCGACAAGGACGGCTTCGTCTCCGAAGCCAACGGCGTCAACCTGTTCTGCATTTACAAAAATACGGCCTATACGCCCCACGCCGACAGCTGCCTGCCCGGCATCACCCGGGCGCTGGTCCTCGACCTGTGCCGCGAAAACGGCATCCCCGCCCGGGAAAAAAACCTCTCCATCACGGAATTCTACACTGCGGACGAGGTGTTCACCACCGGGACCATGGGAGAACTCACCCGCGTGTCCGCCATCGACGGGCGCCGGATCGTTAACAAATCCGGGCGGTCGACGTTAGAACAAATAGAGGGCCTCTTTCGGGCGCTGACGGAAACGGGCGGGACGCCGCTGCCGTTCTGATGCAGGCGGAACGAAGTTCCCGGGCGGTTATCATCCCCCCGCCTGAAGTAACCCCGTCACCCCCAAACCATCAACCATGAAAAAAAACTTCACGGACCAACTGGGCAGAACGATAACGGTGGACTTCCCCCCCCGGCGCATCGTATCGCTGGTGCCCTCACAGACCGAGCTGCTGGCCTACCTGGGGCTCGGGCAGGAAACGGTGGGCGTCACCAAATTCTGCGTCCATCCGGAAGAATGGTTCCGCCACAAAACGAGGGTCGGGGGCACCAAACAGGTGAAGGCCGAAAAGATCGCCGCCCTGCAGCCCACCCTGATCATCGGCAACAAGGAAGAGAACGACAAGGAACAGGTTGAAGCCCTGGCGGAACAGTACCCGGTGTGGCTGAGCGACGTCAGAACGCTGGAGGATGCGCTCGACATGATCCGGGGTATCGGAACCCTTACCGACAGGGAAGCCGCCGCCGGGCAGCTGGCGGCAACGATCGGCGCAGATTTTAAAGCCCTCGCCGAAGAGCTGAAAGGGAAACGCCGGCGGAAGGCCGCTTACCTCATCTGGAGAAAACCCTACTATGCTGTCGCCGCAGACACATTCATCGACGATATGCTCCGCCGGGCCGGCTTCGAAAATGTATTCCGCCACAAAAGCCGCTATCCGGAGATATCCCTGGCCGAACTTTCCGGCGCCGGGCCGGAAACCATCCTGCTCTCCTCCGAACCCTACCCCTTCAGGGAAGAACACCGGGAGGAACTGCGCCACGCCTGCCCCCTCAGCACCCTGAAATTCGTCGACGGGCAGCTCTTCTCCTGGTACGGAAGCCGGCTGCTGCTATCCGCCGGTTACTTCCGCGAGCTGCGGCAGGGCCTCACAGAGGCGTATCATACCCTATGAGTTGCCTGTTGTTGGTTGTCTGTTGTTTGTGCTTGTCCGCTGGCCCGGACTCGGTGGCAGTGCGCCCGGTCAATCTTGTCAGTAAATGGCACCCTGCCCATTAAACTCCTGAATATTGGCCAAATTCCTATAACTTTGGAACTTCAAAAAGTATGAAAAATGGCCAATAGGACTATCTTGCTCTCATTAATCCTTTTTCTGTATCAATTTGCCCACGCTCAACTGGTAGACCCGGCTACCGGCCAGGTGACAAACGAACTGCTGGTTCAACTCGAAGAAAATACCACCCTGGCATCCCTGCTGGACAAGGCCAACCATCGGCGGCCCGGTTCAGTACTACATAAAAGAACGGCTGCCCGCCGGTTCAACATCCACCTGCTGCAATTCGACCCTGCTGCCTGGCCCGGCGAATCCCTGCTGGGATGGCTCCGGGTTCAAAAAGGCGTTCAGGCTGCCCAGTACAATTACCAGTTAGCGTTCCGCCAGGAGCCCAACGACCCGGAATTCCCCAGGCAATGGGGGTTGTCGAGGATCGGCGCGCCGGAAGTCTGGGACGTGAGCACCGGAGGGCTCACCGCCAACGGCGACACCATCGTCATCGCCGTTCTCGACGATGGCTGCGACCTGAACCATCCCGACCTGCAGGGCAACATCTGGAGCAACCCCGGCGAAATAGCCGGCGACGGCATCGACAATGACGATAACGGCTACATCGACGATACCTACGGCTGGAATTTTATCGATGACAGCAACGTGATGAAAGTCAACAGCCATGGGCTGTCCGTCATAGGCATTGCCGGCGCCCAGGGCAATAACGGCATGGGCATTACCGGCGTGAACTGGAACGTCAAGATGATGATCTGCGCCATCCAATATGTCGATGAGATCATTTCCGCATATGAATACGTTATCGGACAACGCCGGCTCTACAACGAGACCAACGGGGCCGAAGGCGCCTTTGTCGTCGCTACCAACGCCTCCTTCGGCCTGGTAACCCCGACATTCTGCGACCAGCAACCCATCTGGGGCAGCATGTACGACCTGCTCGGCGCACAGGGTGTACTGACCGGTGCCGGCACCGCCAACCAAAACGTCAATGTGGACGAGGTAGGCGATATGCCTACCAGTTGCGAAAGCGACTTCATCGTCACCGTCACCAATATGAATGAAGAGGAAGAGAAAGAACCGAGATCCGGTTTCGGAGAAGTGTCGATCGATATGGGGGCGCCGGGCCAGAATAGCTACTCTCTGGCTCTGTTCGGCCGCTACGCTGTATTTAACGGCACCTCCTACTCTGCGCCTTACCTCACCGGTGCCATCGCCCTGCTCTACAGCCTGCCCTGCAGCGAACTGGCCTCCGACGCCTTGTCCAACCCGAGAGAAACGGCCCTTTTGATCCGGTCGGCGCTGATCGGCGGGGCAGAACCTCTGGCCAGCTTCGAGGGGCTGACCGCCACCGGGGGCATACTCAATGTGTTTAACGCTATGGAAATCCTCAGCGAGGCCTGCGGCGGATCTTCAGGGCCGCTCGGCATCCTGAAAATATTCCCCAACCCCGCTTCCTCCGGTTTCTTTGTAGAATATGAAACGCCGGATTTCGAGCCTTACGACTTCCGGGTTTACAACGCGCTGGGCCAGGAGATGTACCGCGATACGAGAACCCCCAACCGGTTTGCTGCCAAACGCCTGGAGATCGACGCCTCAAACTGGGCGCCCGGCGTTTACTTTGTGGCGATACAACGGGGAAATGACAGGGAAGTGAAACCTGTGCTGGTGAAGGTGGAGTGATGGATGGGGGTTGATCCGGTTTTTTGAACTCGACTAACGTTTTCCCGAGCGCCCCATGCCCCCCCGCTCACTTCTGGCTCGCCGTCAGCGGGATGGGTTTTTCCAGCGCCTTCAGCGCTTCTTTGATCATCGGATCATCCTGGTTCCATACTGTGTAGAATCCATCGTCGCCAAAGAGGTGCTTGGCGATTCGGGCCTTGATGAAGCGCCTGATCTCCTTTTCACAGGACAGGCCGTCATTCAGGTCAAATCGGGCGCCGTGGCCTTTGGCGTAGGCCAGGAACTTATCCAGCAACTCATCGCTCACCTGGAAGTTTCGGTTGAAGGAAGAGCTGGTATATTCGCCCAGCCCGCCTGCGGAATCGCTCATGTAGCGGAAAACGAACTGGGGCACGTGCTGGCGCAGTTCCAGGTATTCATCGTTGAATACCATGGTGTCGAGAGGAACAAAGATGTCGGGCGAGATGCCGCCGCCGCCGTAGACCACCCGGCCGTTGTCCGTAAAGTATTTCGTAGAATCCGGAATGGCGGCCTCTTGTTCTCCTGCCAGTTCGCCGGATTCCAGCCGGTGGGCCATCTCCTCCTCGTAGGCTTCCACGTTGCCCTCGTAGGGCTTTTGAATAGACCGGCCGGAAGGCGTATAATAGCGGGCTACCGTGAGGCGGAGGGCGGAGCCGTCCCGCAGTTTATATTGCTCCTGGACGAGGCCCTTGCCAAAGGAACGCCGTCCGACGATGGTGCCGCGGTCGTGATCCTGAATGGCGCCGGCGAGGATTTCGCTGGCGGAAGCGGAGCCCTCGTCGATGAGCACGACGATGTCGTCGATATCGAAGAACGCCCGTCCGGTAGATTCGTAATTGCTGCGGTTCACCGCCCGGCCTTCCGTGTATACCAGCAATTTGTCTTTCCGGGAAAAAAGCTGGCTGAGGATATTGGTGGCCTGCTGGAGATATCCTCCGGGGTTGTGCCGCAGGTCGATCACCAGGTCTTCCATGCCTTCTTTCTCTACCAGCTGTTCCAACCCTTTCATGAACTCCTCGTAGGTCGTGGCGCTGAAGCGGTTGACCTTGATATAGCCCGTCTTATCGTTCAGCATATAGGCGACGTCGACGCTGTGCATGGGAATTTCATCGCGGGTGACGGTAAACCTGCGAACCTTCTTTTCGCTACCCCGCAAAATCCCCACTTCCACATCGGTCCCTTTCTCTCCCCGGAGCATATTGATCACGTCGCGGGTCGCCATATCTACTCCGGCGATGGTGGAATCGCCGATCTGGACGATCTTGTCGCCAGCCTGTATTCCCACTGCTTCGGATGGGCCGCCGGCCAGAGGGGCTACCACCACTATGGTGTCATCCAGCATCATGAACTCCACCCCTATGCCGTCGAAATTGCCCTCCAGTTGCTCATTGACCTCCCGCAGCTGCTCGGCGGTGATGTAATTGGAGTGGGGGTCCAGCTTGGACAGCATATCTTCGATCACTTCCTGGATCAGCGCCTCGCGGTCTACCTCGTCTACATATTTGGCCTCGATATAGCGAAGGATTTCCTCGATCTTGCCCTGCCCCAGCGCGTGCAGGGGAGCTTCCTGCATTTCGGTAACGACAGCCGGGGCGTTGGACTGCATGCGCATCCCGATGAGAATTCCGGTTACCAGCACCAGGGCGAAAAGCAAAGGCAGCCAGACGCTTAGCCTTGTCGGATGATTATTCTGGTCTTGATACATTATTCCGTTTGCATAAGAGTTATCAATCGTGAAGGGCCGTCTGTCCAGCTTAAACGTCAGGAGGCGCCTGGAGGTTGCCAATACGCGGAGGCCAATTCATGGGTAATACAAAAGTAAACAAATTAATGTTGAGATTAATTCAGTTTTTTTTGCTCCCGCCTCCCCTTTTCCGGCGCATTTCCGCCCGCCGCATCGGCATGCTGTCGATCAGCGCAAAGAGCTCCCGGGCAGTTACCGGTTCTTCTTTTCGAAGTTTTTCGGTTCCGTCTTTACCAATCAGCACAAAAGTGAAACCTTTTCCGGGGGTAACTCCGTATGTACTGTAAAGGTGCCGCGCCGGGCCGGCGGAAAGGCCGCCGCCCCCGGGCCGGGTGCCTCCGCCGGGCAGGATGGTATAAATTTTTAGCGCCCGCTCGGTGACTTCTTCCGTTTTTTCCGTCAAAATATGGGTTTGCTTTTGATAAAAAGCATCCTGCCGGGAAGCTGTGAAGAGCAGAATCACCCGGTCCTTCCACAGGTGGGGATCCAGCGTTTGAGCATCGGAAAATTTTAACATCACAAAAAAACCAAAAAGCAATAAATATTTTTTCATACAAATTTTATTGGCAAAAAAAAGAACGAAGCAGGCAAAATCACGCAATTTTATATATACGAAGGCAATAATCGGAAAGGCTAAAAAGTTTACATCATAACTCCCTAATCCACTCCCATGAGAAGTATCCTAATCCTAGCTGCCTTTTTCAGCACCCACGCCATCACCGGCCAGGAGCGCTTCGTCAGCTCCGATTTCAACGATTTTTACGACTGGTACCACCGGCAATCGCAGGTGGCTCAACTTTACGAAGACCAGGCGCAGCTTTTCACTTTCGCCGGCAATACCGAAGTCCACGCCGGCCCCTGCCGGACTTCTGAAACGATCACCCGCCTGCCGGCAGGTTACGGCGTCCGGAATATCGCCTACGACGACTACTACCTCCCGGAAGACGAGATCGACGGCTATGGCGACATCTGGTATCACGTCAGTGGCAAAGACCCCCGGGGGCAGGCTTTCACCGGCTATATCTGGGGCGGGCAGATCGCCAAGGGCTGGCGTTCCGTCGACCTTGGGAAGGATGGCCAGCCGGAATTTATCATGCTGGGCATCTCCTCGAAAAAACGCCAGGCTCCTGCCGAGATCAATGCGGAGATCCGCATCGCCCGGCGCGGCCAGGTCGTCTACCAGGTTACCGTCCCCGGCCTCTGTGTTTTTGAGGACTGTGCCTCCAGCCCGCTGCTCCGGGCCGTTGAAACCCCGCAGGGCTTCACCATCATCGAAGCCAGTACCATGACCGTCGGCTGCTGGGCAGGCATTGAAAAATCCTTCTTTTACTGGGACGGCGCCAACCTCCAGCGCGTTTATCATGCCGAATATACGACCAACAAGGAATTTGCCAACGAGTCCTTCGTCTTCAACAACAGCAGCTCCGGCACCCAGTTGTGCCGGTACAGCCATGAAGGAGAAAACTACTCGCCCGTCTGGGAGTGCAAAGAGATCGGCACGGACAATAGCCGGGCGTCCGTGGCGGTGGAAATGACGGGGGCGGGAATGGCGCGGTAGGGCTGGTTGGTTGTCTGTTGTCAGTTGTTTGTTGTCTGTTGTTGATGCTACCACGCTGCCCGGCAACAAACAACAATCAACAATTAACAGACAACAAACAATCATCCCCCTCACCCCACCTTCAGCACCACCTTCCCCTGGTTCCGGTCGGCTTCCATATACCGGTGTGCTTTGGGGGCCTCCCTCCAGTCGTAGACCGTGTCGATGACAGGGCGAAGCTTACCTTGGGCGAACAAAGGCCAGCCGTAGCGATAGAGGTCCTGCGACAACCTGATCTTGTAGTCCAGGCTCCGGGCCCGAAGTGTCGAACCGAGGATTTGCAGGCGTTTGCGGAGAATGGGGCCGAGGTTGAGCTTTTCGGCCCGGACGTCGCCCAGGAAAGCCAGCATGACCAGCCGCCCTTCCGTCGCCAGCACGTTGAGGTTGCGCTGGAAATAAGGGCCTCCGATGAAATCCACCACCACATCCACGCCGTGTTGATGGGTATATTCCATGACATCCGCTTCGAAGTCCTGATTTTTATAATCGATGGCATGGACGGCGCCCAGCTCTATGCAGATGGGATGCTTGGGGGCCGAAGCCGTCACAATGGGATGAGCGCCCATAACGCGCGCCAGTTGAATAGCAGCGGTGCCAACGCCGCTGGCACCGGCGTGGATCAGCACCCTTTCGCCTTCCTGCAGGCCAGCCAGCCAGCGCAGGGCCTGGAAGGCGGTGAGGAATACTTCCGGGATGGCGGCCGCCTCGATGGCGCTGAGCCCTTCCGGAACGGGCAGGGCCACGTCCTGGTGAATGACGGCATACTCGGCATAGCCCCCTCCGGCAAGCAGGCCGCAGACGGCATCCCCCGGTTTCCACTTTGTCACGCCCTGGCCCGTGCTTTCCACAACCCCGGCCATTTCCAGGCCCAGGATAGGGCTTTCTCCTTCCGGCGGCGGGTATTTCCCTTCCCGCTGCAGGATGTCCGCCCGGTTGAGGGCGGTGGCTTCCACCTTTACCAGTATTTCATGAGGGCCGGGATGCGGCTTGGGCCATTCGCCGAGATGAAGCTGGTCCGGGCCGCCGAAGGATTCGATCAGTATTGCGTGCATGAGGTGTGTGGTTAGAGCTTGAAGAAGTGCCCCATCTCGTCCTGCTTGGTCTTCAGGTAGTTGAAATTCTCCTTCTGGGGTTCGATGACCAGCGGCACCCGGCTGACCACTTCGATGGCGGAGTTTTCCAGGGCTTCGACCTTTTCCGGGTTATTGGTCAGCAGGTGAATGCGGCTGACGCCCAGAGCCGCGAGCATTTCGACCGCAATGTCGTACTGCCGGGCGTCCACTTCCAGACCGAGGTGCAAGTTGGCGTCTACGGTATTGAGGCCGAGATCCTGTAAATTGTACGCTTTCAGCTTGTTGATGATGCCGATGCCGCGGCCCTCCTGCCGCAGGTAGAGCACTAGCCCCCCCTGCTCGGCAGCCATGCGCAGCGACTTGTCCAGCTGTTCGCCGCAATCGCAGCGCCGGGACCCGAAGAGGTCGCCGGTAATACATTCGGAATGGATGCGGGTGAGGACGGGCTCGGTAATGTCGCAATCCTCATGGACGAGGGCAAGGTGGGGCATCCACTCACTCTCGCTGGCCGCAAATGCGATCATGTTGAAATTGCCCCAGGGCGTAGGGATCAGGGCCTCCGCCTGTCTTTTTATCATAGCTCGGTTGACTTTCTCTGATTTTTTGACCATTGCCGCTGTCCTTTTGGGTGGGCAGGGGGATTCTTACAAACACAAAAATAGGGTTTATCCCGCCCCTCTGCCAAAACTAGCATCAGTAAAGTATCATTTTTGAAACCAAAAAATGGGGTAAAAGTTTCATGCGGCTGATACCCGGGCAGGCAGGATGGGCGGGGCCAACGGCACTCCGGAGCCGCCAGCGATGCGGGAAACCCAGGGCAGGCCAGCCTTTTCATGCGCCCGGAGACAAAAAAATCCCGGACGTTGACGCTTGCCAATGCCCGGGATTCCTGATTCAGAGGGGAAGCCCCCCTGCCTTAATCAACATCTTCGATGACAATAGTAGCCGTCTTCAGGAAATCGGTTCCGCCGCGGCCCACAGCGAGAGGCCCCTCGGCATTGGAGGCGCTGACCAGAGTGACAGTCAGGGTCTTCGTCCCGTCGGCCGTATCATCCGTGAGAAGCTCGATCTCCAGGTCTGCATTGGAGCGGTTTACTACGTCCCAGGCTTTTTGCCCCACGGTAATGGTTCCGCCGGAAGCAGTAGCGCCCGCCACGTTGAAATCCGTGCCGAAGACCGCATCGCCGCCAAACTCGTAGTCCACGGTGATATCCGACAGCGTACCGGTGGGGCACTCGATGGTTACGGTGGCAGAACCATCTGCTTCAGTGACCATGATATCATCCAGAATGGCGGAGTTGCCCGGAGCATCGAAGGCCACATAACCGGGCAGTTCCTCCAGGTCGAAGTATTCGCTGACTTCGTAGTCGTTGCCACATGCCGTAAGCAGGGCAACAACGGAAAGGAGCATGAAATATTTATAGTTCATCGTTTCATTTTTTTGTTGAAGGTTTACAAAAGCCTTGCCCGATTTAGTTCTCGAACCACTGCGGGACGTCCGTATTCACGTTCGCCGGCGTGTTCGGATTGGAGGACACTTCATCCGGCGGGTAGTTGAACCGCTTCAGGATGGTGGTGATTACGGCGTTGGAAGGCGGCGACATGTCCGGAACCTTCGTCCTGCGGACCGTATTCCAGGCGACGACCGGGCGGATGAAGGACTCCAGGTACAACTGCTCGTGCACCATCTGCAGAGTAACTGCCGGGAGGCCGCTGACGTAACCGCTGATCGTGGCGTCGTCCAGCGTGATCTGCACACCGGGAATGTCCTGCCCCCAGAACTCCAGGATCTGGGTCAGGCCGCGGTCGAACCACTCCTGCGCATCTTCATTGGTCACGCCCAGGAGGGCCAGCTCTGCGCGGTAGAAGCTGATCTCCGAAGGCAGGAACATGATGTGCGGCAGGTCCGGGCGGATGATATTGTCTTTGAGCACCGCCGTATTGTCGTCCGGGAAGAAACCGTTTTCCGGGGCGCCCAGGCCGTCGGGATCGAGGATGAACAGGTCGAAGCGGGGGTCGCCGTCGTCCAGAAGGTCGTAGAGCGGTTCTCCCGGGCCGTGCACCTGCGCGCTTTCATTCGACGGGCCAAAAAAGGCCTCAACGATGGTATAAAAGGCATTGCCGGAACCGCCGCCGCCCGCGTAGCGGAGCATTACAGCCTGTGCGTTGTTCTCGATCAGGGGCTGGGACAATACAGCCTGGATCTCGCTGTCGACCGAGGTGTCCTTATTGCGCAGCAACATCAGGATGCGCAGCTTCAGGGAATTGGCCCAGCGCCGCCAGTTGTCCATATTGCCGCGAAAGAGGACGTCGCCGGAGGAGACGTCAAATACGCCTTCGGCGGGCACCTTGTCGATCAGGTCGATGGCCTCATCCAGGATGGACAGGCAGCCGCGGAACACCGACTGCTGTTCGTCAAAATCAGGGGCAGGAAACGAGACTCCGTCCAGCGCTTCGGAAAAGGGAATCCGGTCCCAGATACAGGACAATTCAAAAAAGGACTTGGCCTTCAGGATTTTTGCGATCGCCGCCACGTTGTTCCTCGATTCGCCGGCGGCGAGAGCGTCCTGTTCTACCAGTGCGAGGTTGCCCAGCACCTGCTCGTAATACATACCCCAGGTATTGCCGGTGAGGAAGCTGGTCGTCGGCCCGGTGCGCGGGCTGTTGAAACAGGCAGAGAAGTGCTGCGGCACATCCATGATCCGGGTGCCCAGTTCCGTTTCGAAACGATTGGAGTACTGTACGATAACAAAGGGCAGGATGACGTTCGGATCGGCCGAACTGGCTGCCAGAGGGTCGGTGTTGATGTCCAGCGCCTTATCGCAGGAAGGGAGAACCATCAACCCGGCCAAAAATAAGATGGATAAGGTTATATATTTCATCAGTTGATCTTCTTTTTTGGTTAATGACATTCACGGGGCGAACATCCACCACGTCAGAACGTGGCCCGCAGGTTCACCCCGAAGCTCCGCGTACTGGGCACGTTCGACCGTTCGATCCCCCAGCCGTCGGCACCGGAGCCGAACAGGCTGGCCTCCGGGTCGATGTGAGGAATAACAGAATACAGCAGGGCTACATTCCGCGCTTCTACGCCGACGACCAGGTTTTTGATGAAGCTGTTGCCCAGCAGCCTCTGCGGGAAGCTGTAGTTGAGGGCGACTTCCCGCAACTTGACGAAGGAGGCGTCAAAAATAAAGGGTTCGGCGACGCTGTTGTCGTTCAGGGCAGCCCAGAAATGCTCGGCGCTGGCAACGGGTACGTCATTGTCCCGCACGGTGCCATCCGCATTTTCGATAACCCCTTCCCGGTCGATGAAAGTACCTTCCCGGTTGAGCAGGGTCTCGGTTGTCAGGCCGCCGACCTGCAGGTTTTCAACGGTTGAGGGTTTCATGACGCCGCCTTCCCGCCAGTCGATGGTGAAGGAGAGGTTGAAATCGCCGATCCGGAAGGAGTTGACGAAGCCCATGGTGAAGTCCGGCAGTACCGAGCCAAAGGTTTTGGGTTCGCCGGCCAGGCGGGTACCGTCCTCCGGGTTGATGAGCGGCCGGCCGGAAACGGAGTCCCGCAGCCAGGGCACGCCCAACAGTTCGAAGCCCTTGCCTTGCTCGGCAACGACCTGTACGCTGTTGAAGGCACTGGCGATCAGCACCCGGTCTACCCCTTCGGCCAGTTCCACCACTTCGACCTGCGCGCTGGAGAAGTTGACACTGGTGTTCCAGGAAAACTTGTCAAACCGGATGGGGGTAGCGTCAATCGTGAACTCCAGGCCGGAAGTATTCACCTGGCCTACGTTAGTCCGCAGGAAACCAAAGCCGGTGGATTCCGGAATGGGCAGGGCCAGGATCTGGTCCTTGTTCTGCGTCCTGAAATAAGCGATATCTATTCCCAGGCGATAGTCAAAGAAGTCCAGCTCAGCACCGAACTCATAGCTGGTCTGTTCTTCCGGCCGCAGGTTGGCCGGCGGGATGGTATTGGTCTTTGTGTAGGCCGAAGCGCCGTTGAACGGGAAGTTCACGTTCAGGCCGTACTGCCCGGTAGCTACCGTGACCGGGAAGTAGAGGAAGTCCAGCTGGTAGGGGTCGGTATCGTTGCCCACCTGCGCGAAGCTGGCCCGCAGCTTGCCGTAGCTGAAGAAGTCGCTGGTCAGCCCCAGAGCGTCAGAGAAAACGAAGGCGGTGCTGACCGAGGGATAAAAGTAGGAATTGTTCTCCAGCGGCAGGGTCGACGACCAGTCGTTCCGGCCGGTAATGGTCAGCGTCAGCCAGTCCCGGTAGCTCAGGTCGACCGAAGAATAGAGCCCGAAGAGCACCTGCTCGCGGAAATCGCGGTCCGGGACGTTCTGCTGGACGTTGCCCGGAGAGAAGAGCTCCGGAATGAGGAGCTGGTTGCCAAAGAGGCCTTCCACCGTCCTTTCGCGCTTATTGTAGTTGAATCCGCCCAGAGCGGAGACGGAAAGGTCCTCGGTGATTTTGAAGGAGTACTTGGCAATGATGTCGGTATTGATCTGGATGTTGTTGATGTTATCGGTAGTGAAGTTTCCTTCCAGGCGGGTGATTGTCCCCTTTCGGTTGGACAGGAAGCGGTTGTCCTGGTCGTAGTCATAGCCGAAGCTGCCGGTGAGTTCGAAGTTTTCGAACGGGGTGAAGGTAAGGGCGGCATTGGCCAGGACGCGGGTATCATCCCGGTTGTTCAGGTTTTCGTTCCGGATCCAGTAGGGGTTGTTGGTTTGGGGGTCAACCGTGTTGATCTGGTTGCCGGCCTCGTCGATCCAGGGCCTGAACAGCCTTTGGTCCAGCGTACTGCTGAAAGAACTCAACCCGACGATGTTGACGTCGTTGGCCCCGGCTGCCGCCGTTCCCCGGGAGTCGGTCTTGATAAACTGGACGCCGAAGCGCGACCGGAGCAGGGGGGAGTGCCGCATCCCGGCGTTTAATGAGATATTGTAGCGGTTCAGCTCCGAAGCCGGCACTATACCGGTCTGGTTCAGGGCGCCGAAGCTCAGGCGGTAGTCGTATTTTTCATTACCATCGGAAATGGCGAAGTTGTTGATCCAGGTATTGCCCCGCTCGAAGAAGTCGCGGACGCCGTTGTCTTCCACTGCCTGGAGAGGCCCGGCGCCTCCGGTAACGGGCACGTTCTCTACTGTCTGGCCGACGATGCGCGGCCCCCAGTCAACCCCTACGGAAGAGGAATCGTACTTGGCCAACGACCCCATGGCGTATTCCTGCTGGTAATCGGGAACGACGAAAAGGTCGTCTATGCGATAGGAAGAGTTGACCGATACCTGGAAGTTGTTGCCGCCTTTGGTTTTGCCCCGCTTGGTGGTAACGATGATGGCGCCGGCGGCAAAAGGTTCTCAGAAAATTAAAAAATTTTGCAACTATTATTATTTCCTCAAACCTTCCGTTTACCTGAATCACGGCCCACACTTATTAAGAGAATAATGTTATATTTGCAGTATATTTCCTGAAATCACAATCACAAACGGGCCCTTTCCCGGAAAATGAAGCTCATTGCTCAGATATTAGCGCTCTACTTCGCATTCGGCAGTTTGCTGCCGGGTTCCGATTTCAGCCAGCTGAAAAAGGCGCCGGCCGCGTGGGAACACTACGGGCTGCACCGGCAACTTGCCGCCGGTTCCGGCGAAAACACCTCTGTCTTCGATTTTCTTTATGCCCACTTCCTGAATCCGGGAAGCCATCAGCACGACGACGGCGGGCAAAGCCACCAGGATCTTCCGCTGAAAACAATACACACCTTTTCTCAGATACTGCCGGTTAGCGTTGCTCCCTTGCAATTGCCGGCCCTGCCCGTTGCGCACAGCCGGGTGATCCCCCATCATCAACCCTACAATGGCGCTGCCCATGAAGGCGCCGTTTTCCGCCCTCCTGTTTCGTCTTCATTTTTTTGATGCTTACCAAACATATTCGCAATAATCCGGGAATGACAGCGCCGGCCTGAGTTCAGTCGCAGCTCGTCAGCAGCACGAGCTGCCCTGCGTGGAAACGGGCACCTGCCGCCTTCAGTAAGCGGAGGCGCATTTCAGCATCGCAAAGGCCATTCAGTTCCCGGACTCAGGACAAAACTCGCAAAGCAACCATGATCAAAGCCATCATTGGGTTTTCTGTAAAGAACAAACTCATTATATTGTTATTGGTACTGGGATTGGTCGGGGCCGGCATTTATTCGCTGACCCGCCTGCCCATCGACGCCGTACCCGACATTACCAACAACCAGGTGCAGGTAGTCACGGTGTCCACCTCCCTGGCCCCCCAGGAAGTAGAGCAGTTCATCACCTATCCGGTGGAAGTCGCGATGGCCAACATACCCGGCGTAACCGAGATCCGCTCCATCTCCCGGTTCGGGCTCTCCGTCGTCACTATCGTGTTCGAGGACGGCGTGTCGGTCCTCGACGCCCGGCAGTACGTCAAAGAACAGATCGGCATGGCCGAGCAGGAGATCCCGCCGGGCCTGGGCCAACCCGAGCTGATGCCCATCACCACCGGGCTGGGAGAGATTTATCAGTATGTTTTAAAAGTTAACCCGGGATATGAAAGCCGGTACGGCCCTATGGAACTGCGTACCATACAGGACTGGATCGTCAAGCGGCAGCTGTCCGGCATCACGGGCATCATCGAAGTGAGCAGCTTCGGCGGTTATCTCAAACAATACGAGGTGGCCGTCGACCCGGTACTGCTCCAAAGCTATGACATTTCCGTGGCGGAAGTATTCGACGCCCTGACCCGCAACAACCAGAACAGCGGCGGCAGTTACATCGAAAAGCAAACCAATGCCTACTACATCCGCACCGAAGGCATGGTGGAGCATATTTCCGACATCGAGGCTATTGTGATCGGCAGCCGGCAGGGCATACCGGTGCTGGTGCGCGACGTGGCCGTGGTGCAACTGGGCAGCCCCAAGCGGTTCGGCGCCATGACCATGGACGGCCTGGGGGAGGCCGTGGGCGGCATCACCCTCATGTTCAAAGGCGCCAACTCTTCGGAGGCCATCGCCAACGTACACAGCCGGGTCGAACAGGTCAGGCAATCCCTGCCGGAAGGGGTGGAACTGTACCCTTATCTCGACCGCTCCGTCCTGGTGGGCAAAACGATCAATACCGTCAAACACAACCTCCTGACGGGCGGGCTGATCGTCGTTTTTGTTTTGGTATTGCTGCTGGGCGACCTGCGGGCGGGGTTGATCGTAGCTTCCGTCATCCCCCTGGCGATGCTCTTTGCCCTCATCCTGATGAACTACTTCGGCCTGTCGGCCAACCTGATGAGCCTGGGCGCCATCGACTTCGGCATCGTCGTCGACGGGGCCGTGATCATCGTGGAAGGAGTCCTGCACGCCATCTTCACCTACCATGTGGGCAAGACGCTGGCCCAGGAGCAGATGGACAGCATCATCATCGAGGAATCGTCGAAATTGTTCCGCTCGGCCGTCTTCGGGGTGTTCATCATCCTGACGGTCTTTATCCCGATCATGACGCTGACCGGCATCGAGGGCAAGATGTTCCGCCCTATGGCCATGACGTTCAGCTTCGCTGTGCTGGGGGCGATGATCCTGTCGCTGACCTACGTGCCCATGATGACGGCCTGGGTGATGCCCAAAGAAATCCGGGAGCACAAGTCCTTCTCGGGGCGTATCGTCAATTTTATCCGGAGGCTTTACCGGCCGACGCTGGAATGGGCGCTGCGCCTGCCGGCCCTGGTCCTGGGCGCTACGGCGGTCCTGCTGTTGGCCACAGCCCTGCTGTTCCGCTCGCTGGGCGCCGAATTCCTCCCTACGCTGGAGGAAGGCGACCTGGCCATGCAAATGACCATACAACCAGGCAGCTCGCTGCAGGAAAGCGTGCGCTCGTCGACCAAGGCTGAACGGATTTTACTGGACAACTTCCCCGAGGTGCAGCACGTCGTATCCAAGATCGGAACCGCCGAAGTGCCTACCGACCCGATGGCCATCGAAGACGCCGACATCATGATCATCCTGAAGCCGAAAGAAGAGTGGACCTCCGCTTCGGGCCGGGAAGAACTCGTCAGCCTGATGAAGGAAAAGCTTTCCGTAGTAGCCGGCGCCGGTTTCGAATTCACGCAGCCGATCCAGTTGCGGTTCAACGAACTGCTGACCGGCGCCAAGACCGACGTGGCCGTCAAGATTTTCGGTGAGCAGGTCGAGGAACTCAAGCGGCAGGCCGACCGGGCAGCCGGCATTATCGAGGGCATCCCCGGGGCGGCGGACGTGCGGGTAGAACAGACCGAGGGCCTGCCGCAGCTGCAGGTGCGGTTCAACCGGAAAAAGATGGCCGAATACGGGCTCGACATCGAGCGGCTCAACACCCTCGTCCGCACTGCGTATGCCGGCGAAACCGCCGGCACCGTCTTCGAGAATGAGCGCAAGTTCGACCTGGTCGTCCGCCTCCGGGAGGATTTCCGCCAGAACCTGGACCTGGGCCGCCTGTTCATCCACCTCGACGACGGGCGCTCCATCCCGATGAGCGAGGTGGCGACGGTGGAATATACCGAGGGCCCCATGCAGATCTCCCGGGAAGACGCCCGCCGCCGGATCACCATCGGCGTCAACGTCCGCAACCGGGATGTGGCCAGCCTGGTGGCCGACATCGAGGCGGCCCTCGGCCAGAAGCTGGCCCTGCCGCCGGGATACTACATCCGCTACGGCGGCCAGTTCGAGAACCTGGAAGCTGCCAAGCGGCGGCTGGGCGTAGCGGTGCCGGTATCTCTGGCCCTGATCTTCGTACTGTTGTATTTCACCTTCGGCAAACTGAAGTATGCCCTGATGATCTTTACGGCGGTGCCGACGGCCGCCATCGGGGGCGTGTTGGCACTGTGGCTGCGGGGCATGCCCTTCAGCATCTCGGCGGGTGTGGGCTTCATTGCGTTGTTCGGGGTGGCGGTGCTCAACGGCATCGTGCTGATCAGCCATTTCAACCGCCTGCGGTACGAAGACGGGATGACGAACATCCGCCAGGTCGTCATCGTTGGCAGCCTCACCCGCATGCGCCCGGTGATCATGACGGCCACGGTGGCGGCGCTGGGCTTTCTGCCCATGGCGCTTTCCACTTCCAACGGCGCCGAGGTGCAGAAGCCGCTGGCCACGGTGGTCATCGGCGGGCTCATCACAGCTACCCTGCTCACGCTGGTCGTCATGCCGGTCCTGTACTACCTCACCAACCGCAACCTGAAGCGAACCATACCGCCGGCCGCAGCCGTTCTGTTGCTCCCGCTGTTGCTTGCCGGCAACCCGGCCCGGGCCCAGCAGCCGGAACTCACGCTGGAGGCAGCCCTGCAACAGGCCATGGACAACCACCCCAGCCTGAAGAATGGCGCCATTTCCGTTCAGCAGGCACAGCTGGGGATGGATGCAGCAACCGTTATACCGCCTACCGAACTGATGCTGGGCATCGGGCAATTCAACACCAATTCGATGGATTATCAGCTGGGTATCACCCAATCTCTGGGCATTCCCGGCCTGAACCAACGCCGGCGCGAGGCAGCCCGTGCGATCCTCGCCCTGGCCAACGACAAACAGGCCCTGCTGGAACACCAGCTCGCCTACCAGGTGAAGAGCGCCTGGCAGGCCTGGCTGCACCGCCGGCAGCGGCTACAGGCGCTGGAACAGCAGGAGGCCCTGTACAACGAGCTGGCGGATAAGGCCGCCCTCCAGTTCCGGACCGGGGAGATCGGGCAGCTGGAAAACACCCTGGCCGGCAGCCTGCTCACCCAGGCGCGCCGGGCGCTGAGCCAGGGCCGGATCGAAGAAGAACAGGCCTATATCCGGCTGCTGCAACAGTCCTTTTCCGAAGGGTACCGGCGATCCGGCGACAGCCTGCAACTGTTGCCATTCCCGCCGCTGGCGGACAGCCTCGCCGCCCCGGGGCTGCAGCTCGCTCCCCTCGAACAGGAGATCGAAGTGGCCCGGCGACAGGCAGAAGTAGAATCCCGGCGCCTGAAACCCGAGCTGCGCCTGGGGGCCATGCAGCAAAGCATCCGCCCCGACTGGCCCCTGCACGCCCTGAACCTGGGGGCTGCCTTGCCCCTGTTCTCCAAAGCGCAACGCGCCCAGGCGGAACAGGCAAAACTGGAACAAGTGAGAGCGGTCAACAACCTAAGCTGGCAACGGCAACTCCTGCAGCAAGAGCGGCAGATGGCGCTGCAACAAGCCCGGGCACTCCAACAGCAACTGCGGGCCGAGGGGCAGAACCTGCTCCGCCAGTCCGCCCAACTGCGCCGCCTGGCTTCCGCCCGGCTACGGGCCGGAGAAACCGACTACTTCCAGTTTGCCCAAAGCCTGGAAGCTGCCCTCAAAAACGAGCTGCAGTACATCGAACTCAGTGGGCAGTACAACCAGGCCGTGTTGTATCTCGAATTCCTTTCTAAATAATCGCCGGCCAGCAGGCCAAAAAATGTAAAGACATGAAATATATCAGAATAATTGTTTTCGCCCTGTTCCTAAGCCTGGCCCTGGGCGCCTGCCGGCAGCAGGCCGGCGAAGCCGACGCAGAACAAGCCGCCGCAGAAGGCGGGGAGGAGGCCGCCGTTTACCTTTCGCCCGAACAGATGGACCTGTCCGGCATCGTCCTGGGGCAGCCGGCCGTCCGGGAAATCGCCTCCTATGTCGAATGCTCGGGCGTGATCGACGTGCCGCCTTCGAATATCCGTTCTGTACACAGCCCGGTGACGGGTTTCGTCCAGCAGGTAAAGCACCTGCCCGGAGAATTCGTCCGCCGGGGAGACCAACTGGCCAGCATCGCCCACCCCGAGCTCGTCCGCCAGCAGCGCAGCTTCCTGGAGAGCGCCGGCAGGATCGCCTTCCTGAAGGCGGACCTGGAACGGAAAAAAGAGCTGGCGGAAGTAGACGCCGCCTCGAAGAGGGCATACGAACAGGCCCGGGCCGACTATGCGGTGGAAGAAGCACACTACAACGGGCTGAAGGCCGAACTGGAGCTGATCGGCATCAACACACAGGGGCTGGAAGAAACCCGGCAGGTCCAGCAGAGCATCCGGCTCTACACGCCGGTTAGCGGCTATCTCACCCAGGTCAACGTCAATCCCGGCAAACTGGTGGAACCCAACATGCTGTTGTTCGAGATCATCGATAACAGCCACTTGCACCTGGAAGTAGAGGTGTTCGCCAAAGACCTGGGCAAGCTGCGCAAAGGCCAGAAAGTGATCGCTACGATTCCCGGAACCGATGAAGAACTGCACGGAGAGGTTCACCTCATCAACAAGGCGATTGACCTGGAAAAGAAAACCGCCAATGTGCATGTACACCTCGACGAAGAGCCTCAGGACCTGGCCATCGGCACCTTCCTGTATGCCCGTATCCGCACGGACTCGCGGCAGGTATCCGCCGTTCCGGAAGAGGCGCTGGTGCGTTCCGGCGGCCGCTCCTACGTTTTTATTAAGGACGCGCAGGGCTTCCGAAAGACAGAGGTGGAAACCGGACAGGCGGATGAAGGCTTCGTGGAAATCAAAACGCTCAACCTGCGGGAAGGCCAGCAGATCGCCCTGAAGGGGGCGTATTATATTAATGGGACGGAGTAGGGAGGTTGAGGCTGAGGTGGTTATCGGGACTTGGGCTCCTGGCGCTGGACAAAGTCGGAAGCTCGCCCGGAAGAGCAAAGCGAGGACGGGTCGGAAAGCGGCCCGTCCTCGTGCCTTAGCCGGGTAAAAAGTCGGAATGGCTTTAGGGGCCGGAACAATTGGGTTCCCTAACGGACAACTAACAACCGACAACAGCAACTTGTCCAGGCTCAGGCCGACACCCCCTTAATCTCAACCTCAGCCTCTCCCTCCTACTCCCGAACCACCTTGCTGGCCCCGCTCAGCCGGATGTCAGTAGAGGGGTTGCCTTTGTAAAAGATGTCGGCGCTGCCGCTGGCATCCACCCGGAGGCTTTCGCTGGCCCGGACCCAGGCCTTGCTGGCGCCGGAAGCGTCGATACTGACTTCCCGAGCCGGCATGTCGTACGCTTTCAGGCGGGCATTGCCGCTGAGTTGCGCGTCCATACCGTCTGCCGTACCCTTCAGTTCCAGTTCGGCGGTTCCGGAAAGGTTGACATCCAGGCGTTCCACGTCGCCGGTGAAGGAGGCTTCGGCGGCACCGGAAACCGAGGCGGAAAATTCGTCATGCGCACCGAATCGGAGCACGTTGGCCCGGGCGGCACCGGAGATATCAAACCCATCCAGTTGCGGCATGGTGATGGTGATGTCCACGCGGCGGCGGTTGTTGCGGTTGCGGTTGTAGCGTATTTCCAGCTCTTGTCCCCGGACGTCGAGCTCCAGCTCGTCCAGCTCGCGCGAGCAGCCTTCGGCGCTGACGGAGAACGATTCGCCGGGTTGGATCAGCAGCCGGAAGTTCTCCCCGGCATCCACTTTGGTAAAACCGGAAACGGAGAAGGAACGCTGATCGGATGCCGGGCAGTCAGCAGTGTAACTGCCTTCATCGCAGGAGGAGAAAAGGAGGGCCGGCAACAGCAGGAGCGCCAGCCAGTTGGAGGTGCTTTTAAATTGACGTTTCATGATGCAGATTGTTTTTGGTTTTCAATTACTATCAGGATGATAGCGGGATGCCCTCCCTTCCCCTATTTTTTGTCGCCAGGGACCCGGGAAATCCGATCAAAATGGCTTTTTCTTCTATCAACGGCAAGAATCAGGCAACGCTATGGATAAAATGCCTCGTATGAACAAGAAGAACAAATGAATACACCCAGTGAACCTCCTTTGGAGGAGCTCATCGAAAAGTGTAAGCAAGGCAGCCGCCTTGCCCAAAACTTGCTCTTTCGCAAATACTACAGCTTTGCGCTCAGTATTTGTATGCGGTATTCATGCAACAGGGCGGAAGCCATGGAAATCCTGAATGATGGATTTTTCAATGTGCTGACCAAAATAGGCCAGTATAACCCGGTTTTTCCTTTCCGGGCCTGGTTCGGGAAGATATTCGTTCACGCAGCCATTGACTACAATCGAAAATACAAGCGGTTCCACGAAAGCCTGGAGGCAGAAGAGCCGACCGAAAGCATTATGCCAGCCGGCAGCAACGGGGCGCTGGAGAAACTGTCGTATGAGGAGGCCATCGCCTTCATCCAACAGCTTCCGCCTGCTTACTGTGTCATTTTCAACCTGTACGTGATGGAGGAATATACGCACCAGGAAATTGCTGAGCTGTTGGGCATCAGCCCGGGCACATCGAGGTCGAACCTGCACAAAGCGCGCATGAAGCTCCGTCAGATACTCGAACGGAACAGAGGCAACAGCTACTTCCGCCCGGAAAATTCTAAAGATGAAGAAGGACCAGAATATGGATCAACGTTTTAAGGACGCTCTGAGTACCCCCCCGTCCTTTGACTACGACCCGGAAGCGTGGGCGGCAGTAGAGGAGCGGCTGAAGCAGGCCCGCCGGAAGCCGGCCGGGGTCTTTTTACCCGGCTGGGCGGCTGGGCTGGCGGTTCTGTTGCTGTTCGGCCTGTGCGGCTTTACCTCCTACCTGTCTATCCGCCTGAACCGGGCGGAACGACAACTGGCCCGGGCGGAGGCGCGGTTCAATCAACGGGCTGATACGGTTTGGTTGGTGAAAGATCATTACATCTACGATACGGTTAACATTCATGGTTGGCAGCAACCGGCCATGCAAAGCGCCGGGAACTGGACAAGAAGATTCCCCATTTTCCAGCCCGGCGCCTTTTCTTCTTCCGGCGTGGCAGCCCTCTCGGCTGGAAAAAGAAGGCTGGATGATTCCACGAAAGCGGGCCTTCCCGGGCGGCTCCCCATCCTACAGCGCTTTGGAGAAGAAGAAAATACCACTTTCCATCCCGAACTAAGCCGGACAGCACCAGTTGCCCGGCTGCCCCGGGCCGATGCCCCCACCCCAGGCAGTCTAAACCCTTCGCCACCTCCCTTTCCTGCTATTGCCGGACAGAAAAGCAGCGCCGCCTCCTGGCTCAGGCGTACGGCGCATCAAACGCTAAAACGGAGTAAACCCCAAGGACTGGCCTTAATGGCCGGCGGCAGCATCGCCAACGTATTCTCCATGCCGGGGACCTCCTTCTCTTCCTACATCCTCGGTATCGGCGGCGAACTGGGCTACGGGCCCCACTGGAAGGTGGAGGCCGGGCTGGAGTTGCTGCACCTTTCCTTTGAGCTGTACCAGGAAGACAACATCCATGAATATCCTTCCCTGATGCCGGACAACCCCTCCGATGGGCTGCAGGAACTATACGTAAGACTGGAGTATCTGCAACTGCCTTTTGCCGTGAAATACTTTTTCGCCGGCCAGGGATCGATGCGGCCTTACCTGAAGGCCGGCGCGGTTCTCCGGCAGGCGCGGCGGCAGGATTTCAATTTCGAGTTCGCCGGCCCTTCAGGGCCTTATTACCGCCCACTTTCTATCCGGGAGGACAGCTTCTACCTGAGTTCCCTGCGAGGCGGCCCGGGCCTCGCCCTGGGAATAACCCGGAACTGGGGATTGTTCGCAGAAGCCCTCTTAAACTACGATCACCGGCTGGGCAAAAATGACCATACGCTGATGCGTTACCTCAGTTTTAATGCCGGCCTGCAATTCCGCTTGTACTGATTAACCGGGCAGGCAAACCCCGGATTTTGTATCTTGCCTCACCAAAAAAGAATCTTATGGCAAGGAGAAAACCGAAAAACCGGGCACAGCGCAGGCAGGCAGAGCGGCAGCGGCGCAGCAGCCTGAAATGGATCGTCATAGCGCTGGCCATCGCCTTGGCGGGCGGGCTGATCTACCTCGCCATTCCCAAAGGCAAAAAACCTACCATGGGCCCTCAATTTACCAAACAAGGAGAACTGCAATTTATCAGCCAGGAGAGCGGCGATGTGATCAGGGCCATCGATATTGAAGTCAAAAAAGAGGAACTGGACAGAAGCACCGGCATGATGTGGCGCCGGTCGATGGAGGAAAACCAGGGCATGCTCTTCATCATGGACCGCCCCGAGCCGCAGTCCTTCTGGATGCGCAACACCTATATCCCCCTGGATATCATCTTCGTCGACGAGAACTTCCGGATACTGAATATCCGGGCCAATGCTCAGCCCGGGAGCCTGCAGAGCCAGAGCTCGGTCGGCGACGCCCTCTATGTGGTAGAAGTCATCGGCGGATTCTGCGCACAATACGGAATTGAAGCCGACGATGAGATTCGCTATCAACTGAGCAATTGAATCCGGCGGGATACCCTTCCGTGCTATGGCCAGGAACCCGTAAAGCAAAAGCAATTACCTCACCAACACCACTTCCCCCTTCGCCACTTCCACTCTCCCATCGGCCAGCACCACCTCGGCAAAAAAGGCGTACACCCCTGCCGGCATCCGCTGCCCCCGGAACGTACCGTCCCAGCCCAGGCTCTCCTGGTTGGGGGCGAAATTATCGTTCCTGAACAGCTGCTCGCCCCAGCGGCCGAACACCTGCAGGGTTTGCACCCGCTCTACCTCCGGGCCGGCAAAGACGGTGAAGCGATCGTTGCGGCCGTCCTCGTTTGGTGAGAAAGCATTGGGCAGGTAGAGCCTTACAGTGGCGTCTATTTCAATAAACAGATCATCCGAGCCGGCGCAGCCGGCGCTGTCCCGTACCGTCAGTCGGTATAGGGTACTCTCCAGCGGGCGGGCGACGGGGTTGGGGCAATCGGCGCAGCTAAGCCCGGCGAGTGGATTCCATTCGTAGATAAAAGGCGTTCCGGACAGGATGATGGGGGTGAGCGTTATGCTGTCGCCCAGCCGCAGCGTCGTATCGCCCGGCAGCAGGACGGCCAGCGGAACCGGCTCGCCCACCGAAATGGAATAGGAGGACTCACACCCTTCGCGGTCCCGGATGTAAACATCATAAATACCGGGCGCCAAACCGGCGAACAAATTTTCTGCCTGCCATTGCTCCCTGTCGAGGCTGTACTCGTAAGGGGGCGTACCGCCGGAGGCGATTTCCAGCAGGATAGCGCCGTCTTGCTCTCCGAAGCAGCTCGCCGGCACGCCGGCGGGTTCGGCAACCGGCCAGGAAAGCTCCTCTGGCACCTCCCGGACGCTAACGCTCCGGCAACCGGCAGCGTCAGTAACCGTCGCGGAGTACGTGCCGCCGGCCAGCACGGTGGCGGTGGCTGTTGTTTGGCCGTCGTTCCAAAGGTAAGCGTATGGCGGCGTCCCCCCGTTTGCTTCCACCGTCAGGCTGCCGGTAAGGGTAGCGCAGCTCAGCTGGCCGAGCGCGACCTGCAGGCTCGCCGTATCCAGCAGGATCACATGGATATTGTGGGTGGAGTCGCAGCCCAGCGAAGAGGTAAACATTTCTGAATATACGCCTGGCACTGTTGCCGGCTGCCCAAAGATTTCTGCGGTGTCGCCCCGGCAAAGCCGCAGGGTGTCGTAAGTTTCGATTTCTTCCAGTTCAGCCACGGCTAGCAACAGGGTGGAATCGCAACCGTTGGCAGCGGTATAAAGGAAGGGCGTCGTGCTGCCGCCGGGCAGCTCCATGCCGTCGAACGAATAGGTTTCCCCAAAGCAGGCTTGTACTTCCAGCAGCGTCAGGGCCGTATCCAGGGCGTTGACGTTGACCAGCACCGTGGAATCGCAGCCATTGGCAGCCGGGAAGGAGAAGGCAGCCGATTGCCCGGCGGGCACGAGCGTGCCGTTATACCCGACACCCTGCCCCTCGCAGGCGGCCGTATCGATGACAGCCAGGACGGTATCGAGCGGAAGGACGGACACCTCCACGGTAGAGTCGCACCCCCCGGCAGTGGCAAAGCTGAAGATTTCCGTTTGGCCGGGCTGCAGCGTCACCCCATTGTATTCTGCCGTCTCTCCGGCGCAGGCGCTCAGGCCGACAGACAGGTAGAACGTATCGAGCGGGCTGACGCGCACCAGCACCGTGGAGTCGCAACCGTTGGCCGCTGCGAGCCGGACTGTTTCGGACAGGCCGGGCGCCAGCAGCATACCGTTGTAATCCAGGAACTGCCCCCGGCAGATGGCGGTGTCGAGGGTGCTGGAAAAGGTATCGAGCGGCAGGGCAGTAACCTCCACCGTAGAATCGCAGCCGTTGGCGGCGGTGAACAGGAAGCTTTCGGCCTGGCCCAGCTGAAGCGGCACACCGTTATACTCGACGGTTTCTCCGGGACAGGTGCCCAGTTCCAATGCCAGGTAGAACGTATCGAGGGCGGCGACCTGCACCAAAAGATCACTGCCGTCGGGCAGTTGGACGGTGTCCATCTCATTGGGGTGGAAAACCTGCCCTTCCACGAGGAGGGAATCACCGAAGCAGATAGCCGTATCCAGGATGGCACCACAGTCTTCTATAATTATCGTCACGCTGTCGACACTGACGCAACCGGTGCTGTTGCTCACCACCAGGTTGTAGGTAGTAGTGGCGGCCGGAGTGGCCGTCACCGCCGGGCAGTCGGCACAGTCCAGGGTGGCGGATGGTGCCCACTGGTAGGTATAATCAGGATCTTGTGGGGTCGAGAAGCGGATGGAATCGCCGGAGCAAAGGATAGTGTCCGGCCGCAGGGCAATGGCAATAACCGGATTCAACCGGATTTCTATCGTGTCCCGCTTCACGTCGCCGCAGGCAGTGGTGGCTTCCACCCAGAAGGTGCCCGTCTCGAAAGTGGTGTAGGTTTGGCCGATCGCCCCGTCCTGCCAGCGGTAGGAGGCGAAGCCCGGCCCGGCGTCGAGCCGGAAGACGCCGTTTTCGCAGACGCTGGTGTCCGGGCCGAGGTCGATGTCCGGCACCGTCGTTTCGTAACCTGCGCTGTCGATATTGTTGGTATAATCGCACTCGATGATCTCGGTGGGCGGGAAGCCGGTTTCCAGGCTGAACACGGGAGACAGGGTGCCGTTGTCGTTGGCAATGCAGTAGATCTGCGGCCCCTGCGGATGGGGTACGGATACTGTTGTGCTGTAGCATTCGCCGGGAAGGACCGGGCCCGGAGCGGTGAGTCCATCGGCCAGCACCGTAGCACCGGGGTCGGCGGTGGGGTTTCCATCGTAGAAGGTATAGGGCAGGGCGCTGAAGAGGGTATCCGTGCCTTCATTGCAGATACGGAGGGTTACGGCCAGGCTGTCGCCGTTGCAGTAGGCGCTGTCGAGGGCGACGATGGCGTCTACCGGGCTGGCCTGGCAGAGGATATCGCACTCCGGGCTGGCCGCCACGGCCTGTACCGACTGCAGCTGTGGGTTGATATTCGGGTTGGGCTGTTCCTGCAGGCCGGCGTCGGCTTCGAAGAGGTTCGTCCAGTCGTTGGTTGTGACAGCAACTTCGCGGGCGAAATCGCAGTCGTCGCTGTTGAGGCTGCCGTCGGCCAGGGCCTTGACGAGCAGGGCGTCTTCCGAGCCGCCGGAGCCGGTGCGCCCTACGAAGTAGATGTTGCCCCCGGATTGTAGGATGGGCGGCTTGCAGAATGAATAGTAAACGTCATCATCGGCCGGGCCGCCGTAGGTCTTGGCCCAGAGGGCATTGCCCTGCTTGTTTGTTTTGATGATCACCAGATCCCTGTCGCCGGCAATGGCGTAACCGTAGAGCAGATAGCCATCAGGGACTACCACCAGCTGGAAAGCGGCCTGCAGGGAGGGGTATCCGGTGAGCCGGTATGTCTTGGCCCATTGCAGCTCGCCGGCCAGATCCGTTTTCATGATCCCTGAAGTGGAAGAGCCGTTCAGGTCGGTGCCGGCAGGGTCGCCGTAGAAGCCGGCAACCAGTTCTCCGTTATCCAGCTTTAAGCTGGTCCCGTACATTCTCGCATCCTGTGTGGAGTTGATGAGGTAATACTTAGACCATTCGAGGTTGCCATTGCCGGTGAATGCGGCGAGAGTGACCCGCATTTTCCCGAAGTTGGAGCTGAACGTATAGCGCCCCAGGCAGTACAGCACATTGCCCACCGGCACCATGCTGAAAAAGCGGTCGCTGGTGCCTCGGTTGAATTCCCGGCGCCACAGTACGGCCCCGGTATTGCGGTCCAGCTCGGCCAGGTTGGCGTTGTCGGCATTGCCGGCACCGGTGGTCAGGATGTCTCCGCCGATAAAGAAGAAATTGCCGTTCGCCGGGTTGGTGATAACCTGGTCCGGGGTACCCCGGCTGTTGAAGTAATTGACCCAGAGGAGTTGGTCGTTTTCGGGGTCATACCGGAAGGCAGTGGCGCCCCGCCCGAACGGGCCGGTCCCGTCATCCCCGAAACTGCTGCCCACCAGGAAACCTTCGCTATCCAGGTAGAGGCAGATGATGTGGTCCGGGCGATCGGTGAAATCGAAGCGCCGTACCCACAGCATTTCTCCTTCTGCCGTTACGCTGGCGATCATGGCCTCCTCGTCGAGGTAGCCGCCGATGTAGAAGGAGCCGTCGCCTGCGGAGACGATGGCCGTCGCTCCGTCAATGGTGTTGGGGTTGCCTATCGTTTTCACGAAAGTGTTGCCGCAGTCTTCAAAGCAGGGGCAGTCGCTGTCGTCACAGTCTGCCAGCCCGTCGCCGTCGTCGTCCATACCGTTGTCGCAGATCTCTTCGCAAGGGTCGGAGCAGCTGGGCCCGGCGGGCACGACCACGTCCTCCGGAAGGATTTGTGCTGCCGAGTTGTCCGGATTAAACGGGGCGGCATCGAGGTCGAAAATGCCGTCAAACGGGTCGTTCAGCTGCCAGCTTTCCACCTCCAGGGGTTCCAGGCTGCCGCATTCGGTGTCCAGTTCGCCGAAGGGGTTTACTTTGAACAACAGGATGTCGCGGCCCGAGTCGTTGGTGGTGGTCGCGGAGATGTAGGCATAGCCGTCCCGGACAAAAGCCCCCTTGATGGACGCCACCTCCTGGCGGCCGTTGTCCAGTTCCCTGGCCCACATCAGGTTGCCGGCCTTGTCGGTTTTGACGAGCAGGAGGTTTTCGCTGCCGCCGGCAGGGGTGTAATTTCCAACGGCCAGGTAGCCGTCGCCCTGGTCCAGCACCATGTTGAGGCGCTCCGAATCGCTGCCAGGGACATCGATGATGGCTGCCCATTCGATGGCGCCGTCCAGGCCGGTTTTGGAAATATGGCCAATGACCGATGTGGTGGAAATACCAGTCAGGTCGCCGTAGCCACAAATCACCAGGGTGCCGTTATCCTCAATGATAGAATTCGAATACAGCCGGGCGCTGGTGTTGGTGCTGACCAGGTACAGGCGCGTCCAGTTGGTGGTGCCGTCCAGTTCGAACTCGGTGATTGCGGGGCGGAAGGCGGCTTGTCCGCCGCCGGCGGCGTTGTATCGGCCGGTTACATACACTTTGTCATCGACCAGGACGGCATCCGAACCCGATTCGCAGCTGCCCAGGCTGTATCGCTGCATTTGAAGGAGGTTGCCGGTGTTTTTGTCTAATTCTCCCCAGGTGACGTCGCACCCCTGCGCGCTGTTATCTCTCATGTATCCGATAAGTAAATAATTCGGAGAGCTTTCGATGTTGATGAACTCATAGGTCCGGTTGTGGTCCGGGTTGGCGATCGACCGGATCCAGGCAAAAGCCTCCGTATTCATATCATATTTGAAGCAGTACTGGTCGTCGTTGACCAGCGTCCTGGTTGAACCGACCAGATACTGCCCGTCTTCCAGCAGGGTATGGACCTCTTCCGGATCGCCGGAAAAGGGAACCGCCTTTTGCCAGATCCGGTTGCCATTCGCATCGAACTTCATGAGCAGGGATTCTCCTGCCCGGCTGCCGCCCAGGTAGAAGCCCCCGTCGGCCGCCGGAATGAGGCAGCTGGCGGTTTCGTTGACCGTCCGGTCGCCCAGGACATAAAAGAAATTGTTCCCGCAGCCGGTGTTCGGAGCGGTGGCCTCCACATAGGCGCAGGCCAGGCTTTCGCAGAGGGCGCCTTCTGCCCGCAGGCATACGTTGTACAGGCCGGGTTCGGTGGTGTTCAGCGTGTAATTTATGCTATTGCTCACGGCCGTCCCGTTGACGAGCCAGGTGTAGGCCGCGGCGTTGGCGCTGGTATTGGTAAAAGCGACGCTCGCGCCCGCCAGCACGGTGGCATCGCCCCCGTCAAAGGCGGCCATCACCGGGCAGAACACTTCGATGGTGAGGGTAGAATCGGCGGGCAGGCAGTTGCTTAGGTTGGAAAAGGCGGTCAGGGTTACCGGAAAGCTGCCTTCCGCATTGAAGGTGTAGCTGGTGTTAGTGGCGGTGCTGAAGGGGGGCCCATCGATGCTCCACTCATAGCTGTCGGCATTGGCCGATGTGTTGGTAAAATTGACGGCAGTCCCGACCGGCACGCTGAGGCCGTCGGCGAAGAAGCCCACTATTATCGGAACCGGACAGGGGTCGATGCAGCCCGGCGAGTCGAGCAGACTGGAGCGGGTTGTTTCGGCTACGCTCAACATCCTGTTTTTCTGCCCCTGAGTAAATCGGTCGTAACATTCGAAGCGGGAGTAGTCCATGTAGTTCTCCTTCATGTCCACCTGGTCGCCCTGGCCGCCCTGGGCGACGGGGCGGAAGGGGTTGTTGGCGGAAGCGTCGTCCTCATCCGTCTGGCAGGAGTTCATATCCGCCGGACAGGGCGGGCGGGCGGTAGTATTGTCGGGCGGCGTATCGCAGACGCGGTCGCCCTCCTGCTGGCAGTCGCCGTTGGGGCAGCCGCCTTCGAAGGTGTGGTACAGGCCCAGGTAATGGCCCATTTCGTGGACGAGCACGGTAGAGGCCGTCGGGTTGCTGCCCATATAGGCCGCCTCCAGCACGATGCCGTCGTAGGGCTGCCCGTGGGCGCCGGGCAGGTAGGCGTAGCCGGCAACGCCGCAGCCGTTGTTGCTGCAGATTTCCCGCACGACCCAGACGTTGATGTACTGTGTGGGGTCCCAGCGGCTGAGGTCCTTCATCGCCTGGTCGTCGGTGCTGTTGTTCAGGTCCGTCAGGGCGGATTGCACCCGGTTGACGCCGGTGGTGGCGTTGCCCTGTGGGTCGCGGCGGGCCAGGCAGAAGGCGATCTCGGTGTCTACGCCGGTGGCGGGGTTGTAATAGCCGACATTGGCGAAGGCGTCGTTGAGGTGTTGGATGGCGTCGGTTACCCGGGCGTCGCTGATGTTTTCGCCGCCGCCGTTGTGGATGATGTGGACGACGACGGGCAGGGTGTGTTGGGCAAGGGGGCCGCGCTCAGTGGAATTGCCGCCGGGCGAATTCCACTGGGCGGGCTGCTGAGCCAGAGCGTACAGTTGTTCTTCCAGGCGTTGGGAGGCCTGGCGGTAGGCGGGGTCTTCCTGTAGTTTCTGTTGGTGTAATGGCGCCTGAGCGCAGTAGCCGCCGGAATCTGCCGCCGGAGTGTTCTCCCGGGGAGCCGGATTTTGGAAAAAAGCCAGGAGGAGCAATGCCGGCAGGGCGAGTTTCAGGGATATGTTCATAGGGATTGGTGTTAAAAGTTTAGGTAAAAATAAGAGTTTATGGGAGGAAATGGAAATGGGGGGATTTCCTGCACCGGGGTGGCCAGTAGGAGGGCGAAGAGGAATAAAAACGTGGCCGGAGTGAGCGCGGGGAGAGATTGCTTAGAGCTGCCAGGCCCAACTGCCTGTTGGGTTCCAGGCTGTCCAACAACATTTCCAGGGCTATGTCTGATTCTTGCTCTGCGACGGCACGTCCGGCACATCCTGTCCATCCTGTTAATCCTGTCTAAAAAACGCGCCCCCTGAAGGCGGCACGTCCGGTAAATCCTGTAAATCCTGTTAATCCTGTCTAAAAAACGCGCCCCCTGAAGGTGGCACGTCCTGTAAATCCTGTTAATCCTGTCTAAAAAACGCGCCCCCTGAAGGCGGCACGTCCGGCAAATCCTGTAAATCCTGTAAATCCTGTCTAAGAAACGCGCCCCCTGAAGGCGGCACGTCCGGTAAATCCTGTAAATCCTGTCTAAAAAACGCGCCCCCTGAAGGCGGCACGCCCGGTAAATCCTGTCAATCCTATTGCGATTTCCTTTATTAGTTTTTGACGCCACCCAAGAGCGCCGTATTTTCGTCCGCCGGAAAGGCTGAAGAAGGGCGGGTAACCAATAACCAATTAGCCAATAGCCCCTTCAAGCCATGCCTGTGCCTCATCCAAACCATTAAATCCATTGCGCTGATGATCAAAATTTACTCCTTAGTTCCTCTTTTCCTCGCCCTGGTTTCTTCCTCCTTCGGGCAGATTTCCTTCTCCAACGGCAACGGCCTGTTGTCCAACCCCGGCTTCCACAGCGGGGTAGCCATTGCCGTAGTAGATATGAACGGCGACGGCCTGGACGACATCGCCCGCCTCTCCCAGGGGCAGGCCCTGCACATTGAGTTCCAGCAGCCCGCCGGAGCGCCGTTCCTGAATTACGCCTTCGGCAATATCGCCAGCCAGAGCCAGTGGAGCATGTGCGTAGCGGATGTGGACAACGACGGCTACAACGACGTGCTGGCCGGCGGCCGGTACGATGGCGTCAAGCTGGTGCGGGCCATGGAGAACGGGACGAGCTACGAGATGAGCACCCTGCCCGGGCCCGGGCTCTTCATTCAGGGGTCTAACCTGGCGGACATCAACAACGACGGCTGGATCGACTTTTTCGCCTGCCACGACGACGGCGAGAGCCGCATCTGGGCCAACGATTCTGCCGGCAACTTCGTCCCTGCCGACGACTGGATCGACATGGCTACCGTGCCGGCTTCCGACAATTCGGGCAACTACGGCAGCATCTGGACCGACTTCGATCACGACGGCGACCTGGACCTCTACATCGCCAAGTGCCGGCAGGGCGTCAACAACCCCGCCGACCCCCGCCGCATCAACGCCCTCTACCTCAACACCGGCGGCAACAACTTCATCGAGGCGGCCGATTCCTTCAACCTTAAGATCGGCGCCCAGTCCTGGACAGCCGACTTTCAGGACATCGACAACGACGGCGATTACGACTGCTTCATCACCAACCACGACGTGCCCAGCATGCTGCTGGAAAACGACGGTGCCGGCCATTTTACGGACATCACCGCCGGCAGCGGCATCAACATAGCCGGGCTGCCCATTCAGGGCGTCATGCGCGATTTTGACAACGACGGTTTTGTCGACATCCTGGTGGCCGGCACCCGGCAGCACCTCTTCCGCAACAACGGCGACAAGACCTTCACCGAAGTACAAGGCGTGTTCGACAACAACCAGATGGAGTCCTTTGCCATTGGCGACCTCAACCACGACGGCTTCCTGGATGTCTACGGCGGCTACGCCAATGTATATACCACCCCCAGCAATATCGACGACGTGATCTGGCTCAACGACGCGGCCAGCGGCAACAACTTCATAACGGTAAACCTGGTGGGCGTGGCATGCAACCGCAACGGCATCGGTGCCCGCATCGAAGCCTATGGCCCCTGGGGCATCCAGGCGCGGGAAGTGCGCGCCGGCGAGAGCTACGGCATCATGAACTCCATGGCCCAGCACTTCGGCCTGGGCACTTTTGAGCACGTGGATTCCCTGGTCATCCGCTGGCCTAATGGCAATATCGACAAGGTAGAAGATCTGGCCGCCAACCAGTTCATCACCGTGATCGAGAATAACTGCATCTCTCCGGATGCTTACATCGAATACGAGGGCAGCACCGTCATGTGCGAAGGGGATACCTTGCAGCTCTGGGCGCCGGAGGGTTTCGCTTACCTGTGGAGCACAGGCGACACCACGCAGTCCATTGCCGCTACTGATGCCGGCACTTACAACGTGACCGTTTACGATGGCTCGGACTGTTTCGGCGTGTCGCCCGGCGTGGCCATCACGCTCGACCCGGATGCTACCCCCTCGGTCGAGGCTGCCGGAGCAACCCGCTTCTGCCGGGGCGGTTCGGTTTTCCTGGTAGCCTCCGAAGCAGAAAGTTACTTCTGGTCGACCGGCGACACCACCGCCTTTATCGAGGTGGCGGAGGGCGGGGACTATACCGTCACTACGCCGGGCCTTTGCCGGGAGTTCACTTCGGCGCCCGTTTCCATTATCGTCCTGGAATCCCCCGCGCCGGAGATTGAATCGGCGGGCGTCGTGGACGGGCAGGCGCTGGTGTCCGCTATTGGCGACAGCATCCTCTGGTACGACGGCCCCGGCGCGGCAGCCCCCATCGCTTCCGGCAGCCTGCTCTCGGTGCCCATTGATTCCGATAGTACTTTTTACGCAGAAAACATCACCCGCTACCCCGGGGAGCTTTTCCTCACCGGCATGATGGAACACCAGGGCGGCAATTACAGCGGCAACCAGTACAACGGCGCCGTCATCTTCGATTGCCTTAGCCCCTTCACGCTGAGGGAGGTGCTGGTGTACACGGACACGGATGGCCCCCGAATCATCGAATTGCAGGATGCCGCCGGCAACGTACTGCACAGCCGGGAAGTGGAAATCCTGTCCGGCCTGCAGGTGATCACTCTGGATTTTGATATAGAACCCGGCACGAACCTGGCGCTTACCACCAATACCGAACACAATCAGAGCCAGTTTGGCTTCAACAGCGCGCGCCTGCGCCGTTCCGACCAGGGCGTCAGTTATCCCTACGTCGTCGAGGACGTGGTAGAGATCACCACATCCAACCTGGGCAATGACCGGTACTACTATTTTTTCAACTGGAAAATCCAGAAGCCAGGCCTGGAGTGCGCCAGCGAGCGGGTGGAAGTGCCGCTGGTGATCGTTGGCGGCGCAGAGGCCATAGCCGGGGCGGGCCGCCTGGCGGTAATGCCCAATCCGGTGTCCGACAGGTTGGAGGTGCGGCTGCCGGAATTGCAGCAGCCATCGGCAGCCCTGAAAGTATATGACGCCACCGGCCAACTGGCACGGAATTACGGTGTTCGCCGGGGCGATTCGAACATTCAGGTGGATACGGAGGGCTTACCCGCCGGGTTGTATTTCATCCAACTGGCAGATGGAGGCAGGCAATATGGCGCCAAGGTGGTGAAGCGGTGAGGGAGGAAGGAAGGAAGGGGTTAGTATTGATTATCGGTAACTATTTAGGCCTATCTCCACCCGGCATTTTCGCCCTTTGTTTGCCCCAACCCTAAAGGGCTACGGCTTAGGCACAAGTAGTATGAAGAAAAAACATAATTTGATTATGAAGAATTAAGCACCTTGAATGCCTCCATATAGATGGCAAACTTTTCCAGGCCCTTCTTCATAGTGATGGGGCCAGGCGGTTTTTGAGATTGATACCCTTTCCAACCGCCAAGCCTGGCAATAATCCAGGCAGCCCAACTTAGGCGATGCTGGGGAAACGGATTCTTTTGTTTTTCGGTTTTTCCCTGCAAACGTTCATTGACCTGTCGTAAAACCTGTTGTCCTTGCTGATCGAACACTTCATCAGTGGGCTGGCAATCCAAGCGGTTGCGGGCGTAAGTTAACTGAAGCACTGTGCAGGCTGCTTTTATTGTCATCGTAGTCTGGCGCAGGATCGCATCAAAGGTTTCCAATTGAGTACCCTCTATATCGAAGCCCTGTTTCTTAATGGTCCTAAAGAGCTGTTCAATGATCCAGCGCAGCGTGTAATAATAAACGATCAGGTAAGCTTGTTCCGCGTTTTCAACTTTGTGAGTTGTCCATAGGCGCCAAATAATTGGTTTTCGCCCTCCGGCAACTGCTCTGTCGTTTCTCTAGCTTCTACCAGGCATAGAGGTATGCTGGGTTCGGCTTTAGGGTAGCCGAGGGGCAAGCAGCTCGACAGTACCTGATATCGGATTTCCATAGTGGCTGTGCGGGCTTGGCGGCGGATGCGTTTGCCCGAAGTCCAGGAGTAATGATCCAACTCCGGTATATCCAGCTCATAAGTGCCGGTACTTTCAAATTGGGCATGAAAGTTATTGGCTTTCAGCACCTTGCCTTCCACCTGAATTTCCGGTTTTGATTCGAGCGGATAATAAAATCGGACGCCTCCTGGAAAATCAGGTGTTTAAACAAGTCGAAGTCGTCAGCCTCGCGGTCAAACAAAAAAGTAACCCGCTCGGCGGCTTGTAGCACTGCTTTGGCATTAGTGGCGCCTATAGCCCACCGGTAAGATTCTTTTTCTTCCCAGGAGCGATTATCAGGAGCGGAGGCTTGTTTTTTCCCAGATTCCCAGCGTGTCCAATATAGGATGTCCGCTACCCCGAAAGCGCCTGCTGTCCGAGCGTCAACAACTATGCTTGTATGGCTATGAAACCCAAGGGTCTTGCCGTCATTGAGCGCGCCGATGGATTCCGATCCTGAATCCGGTTCTTGTGCTTGCTTAAATTGAAGCTCGTGCTGTCTCCTACCGCTAATACGTGACGGTAAGACAAAACTTCAGGTTTTACGCTACAATTCATCTTAATGAGAGCCTGCATGAGAGCAACTCGTGGGTTATTATAAAATGATACATTTGATCCGCTTGGCTTGTGCTTTCGGCCAGTTGTTGAATCGCGGTTTTTTGTTTGCAGGCCATGCTCTCGCCGAGCATTTCCCAAACTTTGTGCGACCGGGCATCATTAAAGGGGTGTCTGCGGCGGCTTATCCAGGGATTGCCAAATTCTTGTCCGTAGACACTGATAGGGGCGAAGGGCGTCATGGCAATTTTTTGTCTTCGCAATATTATGCAAAATTTTAATACTACTTGTGCCTAAGCCGTAGCCCTAAAGGGAGCAAAGGCCGAAAATGCCTGATCACCCTTCAGAGCCTGTTCCGAATTCATTTCGGAAGTCGGGGCAAAATCAGGCATTTTCGGCCGGGTGGTAAATAGTTGCGATTATCGCCTGCATTCCGGCCTTGGCCGGGACTGTTCAAACTGCTGTGTTTCCCGCCTGCCTGCCTACCTGGCAGTAATGGCAGGCAGGCTGTGCCGCAGGCCGGCAGGTTTTGTTTTGAACCGCAGGGGGCGCGGAGAACCACAGAGCTTGTCCGGCTGACCATACGGGAGCGCAAGCGGCTGTGGTTCAGCGCCTTACCCTGTGGCTCTCTGCGCCTGCCAGGCCGGCTGGCGACTGGCTAGGCGGGCAGGCAGGTTCCCTGCGGTTAAGAAAATGCGGGTTGACACAGTTTTTTGAACAGGCCCTCTTGATCGAAGTTAGCAATCAATAACCAATAACGCCCTTTGGCACCCCACGTGCGAATAACTTCAATACCTCCGATCCGGCTTCGACAGTCCATTCTTCGTACCTTTGCCCGATAACCAGTTCAAACTTTTGCCCATGCCCAGCCTCCTCATCCGAAATATCAAAACCCTGGTGCTGGCCGAAGCCACGCCCCGTCCCTTTGTGGCCGGCAGTGCCATGCAGCGCCTCCCTTTGCTGCACGATGCCTATCTCCTGGCTGAAGGCGGCCGGTTCGCCGGTTTCGGGCCGATGGCCGAATGCCCGGAGCGGGCGGATCAGTTTGTCGACGCCGGCGGCGGTTTTGTTTTTCCGAGTTGGTGCGATTCCCATACCCACCTCGTTTTTGCCGCCAGCCGGGAGCAGGAGTTTGTGGACCGCATCAAGGGCCTGAGCTACGAAGAGATCGCCCGGCGGGGCGGCGGCATCCTCAACTCCGCCCGGCGGCTGCGGGAAACATCCGAAGAAGAACTGCTGGCGTCCGCCCTGGGGCGCATCCGGGAGGTCGAAGCGCTGGGCACCGGGGCAGTCGAGATCAAGAGCGGCTACGGGCTGACGCTGGAAAGCGAGCTGAAGATGCTCCGGGTGATCCAACGCCTCAAAGCGGAAACCGCCATGCCCGTTAAGGCCACCTTCCTGGGCGCGCACGCCCTGCCGGCGGAATACCGCGGGCAGCGGGAAGGGTATATCCGGCTGATCATCGACGATATGCTGCCGCGCATTGCCGGCGAGGGGCTGGCCGATTACATCGACGCTTTCTGCGAGAAAGGTTTCTTCACGGTTGCCGAGACGGAGCAGCTCATAGAAGCCGGCGCCCGCTACGGGCTTAAGGCGAAGGTGCACGTCAACCAGTTCAACAGCCTGGGTGCCGTGCCCGCCTGCGTTCAACGAGGCGCCCTTTCCGTCGACCACCTGGAGGTAGTGAGCGATGCCGATATCGAAAGCCTGAAGGATAGCGCTACCATGCCCACCCTGCTGCCCTCGGCCCCGTTCTTCCTCAGCGACCCTTACCAGCCCGCCCGCCGGCTGATCGACGCCGGCCTACCCGTCGCCCTGGCCACGGATTACAACCCCGGCTCCACGCCATCGGGCAAGATGCAGTTCGTGGTGTCGCTTGCCTGCATCAAATGCGGCATGCTGCCGGAAGAGGCCATCCACGCCGCCACCCTCAACGGGGCCCGGGCTATGGAACTGGAGCGGGAGTGCGGCAGCATTGCCGTAGGCAAACTGGCCAATTTCTTCATCACGCCTCCGATACCTTCGGTGGCCTACCTGCCGTACGCTTTTGGCAGCGACCTGGTAGAGCGGGCGTTTCTGAGGGGGGAGATGGTGGCGGATAAAAGAAGGGGGGGGGTAGGCACATTATATCGAAGTTGTTTTATTATCGCACTTAAGCATAAGTTTTTTTGCCGACATTGTCGTTGACCGGAGATTTCCTTAAATTGCGGTGGACTTGCTTGCTAACAGGGACTCGTAAGGGGGGAGCAAGGCCTGCTGTTGGCAGCTTCGGTCGGGTACGGACACGGTCGTTTGTAGACGGGTATAAACGGTTACAAACGGATAGAAACATGGGTTGCCCAGGTGCGGATTTGTGTTTGAAGAGGGGCGCTCTGCTTATGGGAGTTGGGGGAGGAAAGGTGCCTATTGGAGATATACACGTACTTCGCCTTTTTGTGTAGACGGAGTTGCGTGTACGCACAAGTTCACCGCAACTAAAAAGAAAAAAGAAACGAAACTCATGAAGGATATATTCACATATAAATCACTAAGATTATCATATGAAAGGGTACTAAAATCCTCTACTGGTGATGTGAGAAATTCCTTCGGGGAATCTTTATATAAAATAAAATTAAAAGAGAATTTAGAGGATTTAAGCAAAAGATTGCAAGAGGGAAAATATACTCCGAGCAGACCATTTAAATATTACGAACCGAAGCAAATAGGAACTCAAAGAGTAAAAACTGTTCTAAGCATTGAAGATTCAATTGTTTACCAAGCAATTTCTAACCATATTGCTGAGAAAGTCTATGATGAATTAGAAAAAACATCGAAAAATGTATTTGGAAATATCCTCCATGAAAATGTGAAAAAAGGAGTTACTCTTCTTGATGAATTCAACCCGGATTATAAATTTTTTAAAAACTACGTCCCATTGTTCAATGAATTTGTTAATTCAGTTAACAAGCAAATTGAGGGAGAAAATCTAAAATTCAAACTTGATACTGATATTACTGGGTTTTTTGACTCAATCCCACATTCAAGTTTGGCATTTATTTTACAAGAGAGAAAAGTTGATAATTCAATAATTGAGTTACTCCTTATTTGCTTAAATATGTGGAGTGGAACAAGAAATTCACCTACATTCCAAGTTGGCATCCCACAAGGACCAATTGCCTCGTTTTTTGTAGCAAATTTGCTACTACACAATTTGGATACAAAAATGATTCGAGAAAATTTTTCATACTATCGATATACTGATGATATGAAAATTTATGCAAATGATAAGACTGAATTAGAAGGAGCATTGGTAATTATTGACTCATTCTTAAAAGACCATTCTCTTTCAATTAATTCAAAGAAAACATTAATAGAGATAGTATCCGAGGATAAAGAAAAGGAGAGAAAAAAATCATTAAAGAATCAAAGTTTGAAAGAAATTGTTTTGACAGAAGATGAAAAAGCTCTTATTGAAAATGAATATTTTGAAGAATATGAAAACCATAAAGAATATTTTGAGCTAAACGTAGAACCGGATGAAGCTCTAAAAATTATCAAACGAAGAATAGATGAAATAGAGAATGATATTTATCATCGATTTTATGAATACATAAAGAATGGTTATTTTGAAATCGATAATGTTGAATCTTTCGAGGATGACCTATTAGATGCAGCATATATTTGGAGGGCATATGTAAGATTATTATTTGAGTATGACAAAGAAATATCTCTGAACAAAAAACTTGTTCCAATCTGGATTGCAGGATTGAACACTCTTTATTGGAGAGCTAATCATTTTTGCTGGAATCTTAACAAGTACAAGTTAGGAAATAATTACCGCTCCATAATTTCCAAAATAAAAACAGCTTATAAAAGGTTCGAATGGGTTGAATATCAAACCAATATTTTGTTTATAAATAACCTAAATATCTATCAGGAAGATTGTAAGAAAATTGTGGATAGAATAAAAATTGAGGATTCTCCTCTTATAAGGTTGTCACTATATAAAATTCTTTTAACTCACTTGAAAGAAGCTGATGAGCTATGGAGTATGACAAGAGACTTAATCAAGAATGATAAAGAACCATACATAAGGTACACCCTTTCTGATTGGATTTTATATTTCAAGAGAGGCGATTTATCTGTTAGCCTTATTAAATCTTGGTTTAGCGTATGATGAATTTAGAGAACTTGAATTATTTGAAAGAGACTATTGAGTCTGGTGGAAGTTTATCCCAAAAGATGAAATCTTTAGTAACAGACTTAGTAGATGAAAAAATAAATCATATTTCAGATTCTACGGATTCTTTCGTCATCTTTTATGAAGATGTAATACAAAGGCAGTTAGCTGTAATTTTCAAAGAAATTCTCTCGGAAGCTGATTACGCTAATTCTTCTGAGCATGCCAAAGTTTGTCTGTCTATTTGTGGAACATTCAAAGATTTACCAAAAAATGCTAAGGTTGGAGCTTGGCTAAGTGATGCGCTAAAATTCGTAGATTATCTTATTCTCCATTACATACAAGAAGTTAAAAAAGACATAATCAATCCTGATGATTACACAGGTGAAAAGAGTAATTTTGGCGAAGAGAGGAGACGTTATGACAAGTTTAAATCCTATGAAAGACCTATCTCTGATGCAGGTGCTTGGTTAGAACATTTATATACTATAAGAAGTAGAATACAGCATAACACAACTGTAAATAAAAAATCAGGAAAGCATACCTTAAAGCTGCCACAGTATAATCAAATTCAAAAAACTATCAGTTCCAAATATCCCAAAATACTAAATCTAATAGAACATATTTATAAAGAATGAAAGCAGCGGTGAACAACATGTATGTGTTCATGTCGGGCAAAAGCCCGCCACGCCACATACACGAACCGTTAGCGAAAATCATTAAACAAATCAAAGAATTTAAACTATGAATCAAGTTAAAATTTTTGCTACGGTTTTAATGGTATTGATTACGTATAGCACCAATGCCCAAATTGAAAAAATGGCAAAAGATGCTTCAATTGTTGTGGAAGGTATTGTTTTGTCAAAAAATGCATTTTGAATCAAGAAAGGACGAGAATCTATACTGACAACAAGGTTCTCGTCAAATCCGTATTTAAGGGAGTGCCTTCAGACTCGATTCTATCAGTAGTAACAATTGGAGGGAGGTAGAAGACTATTTTCAATTTCAAACCCACGCGATTGAGCTACAACCCAACCAGAAAGGATACTTCTTCTTAAAAAGATGGATTGGACAATAGATTCAGATTAGTAAATGATTCCTATGGCTTTTGTTCTCAAAACCGAGACCTGAATCCTAAGGTCTATATAGAGGGAAAACATACTCAAAGATTAAGTTTGAAGAAGAGATTATCAAAGAAAACCCGATTTCCCAAGATCAGTTTCGAGGAACACCTTCTGGTAAATAGTACTCAGGCATTTGAAGAAAGAGATTCTTGTGAGATTTTTCCGTTCATTGAAAGTGATATTGCGATAGAATTTTCGTTCGACAATGTCCAATATACAGAGAACTTTACTCATATTGAATTTGACGTGATGGCAGAAGTCAATACGTCACCTGAAATTTGGGAAAGGGAATTTATTTATCAAATATTCTGAGGAATTTGGCAGTACAGTTGTCTCAGAACGAAACCGTAGAGATTACAAAAGGGAGATACTACAAAATGACCTATATAGCATCACTTATCAGGATGCTTCGAGCCAGACCATTTCTGTGGTGGCAGATTCCGAATATGGTTCCAATGAACTCTCACTTTCTCTCAGCAAGCCCTGAATCCATTCTGCATATCAAATTGAAAATTGAGGATTTTTCCCAAATAGGGAGTATCTCATTTGATGACATAGACATTTCAGGGCAGGTATATTATTGGTGTCGAGGCAGCTACCAACTATTTGACGAAGTAGCCTTAGACGGACCAATTACAAGTACAGAATCGCAACCCGGTTCAGAGGTTGGAATTACTTATACCTTTGAGAACCTAACGGCAATAAATAATAACACGGAGTTACAATTTGATATTTTTGCTGTAGCAGAAGCACCTACAAATTATTCTGTTGGCTATGTCTATGTAGAATACAATTCTCTAGGATTTCCCTCAAATCAAGTATCTGGTGGTACGTTACAATTTACCAGAGGAGAGATTATTGGCGATCAGAATACGTATGATGTTGAAATATTAGATTATAATGGAAGTGGATTTCTTATCCATTCAACACCATTATTATTTGATGCGGACCCGAGCAATCTATTTAATCTTGGCACAGAACCGAAGAAGTACGCCAAAGTTGTTTTAGATGTAAGTAATTGTGACGCTAATGCTAATCTGATATTTGACGAGATGCAAATGAATGATGACAGGAGTACTCATTATACAGGCGGTACACCAATTCCATTTGAATTTTATGATCCTATTGTGGCTGATGACGAAGAAACAGGGAAAATATGTGGTTGCTCAAATCCTATTATTTCAGGATTCACACCAGATAATATTCCGGCAGGAAATGGCGACATCTTAACTATTACGGGCTCTAATTTTGGAAACTGGTCTTCTACAGAATCAAATGTATGGTTTAAGAACGGTGATGATGGGAGTAATACATGGATGAGAAAGACATCCTGTAAGAGACTTTTTTGGAATAATATTATTCATTGGACGGATACTGAAATACAAGTAAGAGTTCCTTCTGTCGATGCAGAGCAATCGATTCGAAAACCTGCCGCAAGTGGAAAGTTTAAAGTGGAAAATGCTTGTGGAGAGGATGAATCAAATGAAATTTTAACGATTCCTTATGCGGTTATGAACCGTAGAGGGGCAGGGCAGCAAGCAAAAGAAGATTGTACTAAAAGAATTGAATGACGGAGGTATATGCTTTACCTATAAGGGAGACAATAATCCTTCAACTAATAACGACCTTCCTGCTTGGATAAGAACCGAGTTTAAAAATGCTCTAAATGCTTGGTGTCCAAATACTAAGATCAGTTTTTTCATTAGCGATGTAGATGAGGATTTAAACGGTACAAACCCTGATGATAACATCAATATCATCATTGAAGAATCAGTAACAACAGAAAATGGAGGTGCTGCACTTTTATTTACTGGTAGAACAGTCTTATGTGAAACTGGACAAGAGGAAGGTTATTACATAACAGATATGGATATTATAATTGACCCCTCTTGGACAGGGATGGCTTTTCCTGAACCAAAGGATAAAATTAATATGCGTAAAGTAAGTTCAAGCATGAATTAGGGCATGCATATGATAAACCATGCAGTAATCCCGGGAGTGTTTCAACCCTATAATCAATCAATAGTTTACTGGTCATTTACGGCTACATCCACTGGCGGAAACAATGTAACTATTAAGCCTGGCGACATTACGGGCGCTAACCAAGTCTTTCCGAATAGCCAAAAGTATTATCTGCAAGTTGTGGGATTCCAATTCAAGATTCCTCTCAATGTGGAGGAAATTGTCGAACTCTCATTCGGTTATTGGATAAACTAGTAGATAAGAAATTGGTCACAAGAAAAGGAATAAATAAGGGAACTAAATACTCGTTATCTAAATCGTATGGAATTATGCATTCTATAGATATTGATGAATACTTTTCAAAAGATATTGACGACCGGGATATTATCAGCTCTTTCAATCATGACCTGCTTAAAAAAGACTTATATCATGTCAATTTATTTACGGATTCAGAATTAATAAAATTAGATGATTTGCAAAAAATATATTTACGAAATATCAGTGAACTGACTTCAGAAGAATACTTAAAAGAGATAGAAAGATTAGCCATTGACTTAAGCTGGAAATCTTCTCAAATTGAAGGAAATACATATTCATTACTAGAGACTGAACGCTTATTAAAAGAAAAGCAAACGGCATCAGGAAAAAGTAAAGATGAAGCAGTAATGCTTCTTAATCACAAGGATGCAATAGATTTCATAGTTGAAAATCCAGAGTATCTAAAAGAGTTGTCAATTCGGCGAATTGAAGACATTCATAGTTTATTGACAAAAGAACTAGCGATAAGCCGCAATTTAAGACATAGAAGAGTTGGTATTACAGGGACAAATTATCGGCCATTAGATAATGAATTTCAGATTAAAGAAGCCTTTGAAAATATGTGCCAGTTAATAAATTCAAAGAAGAATATATTTGAAAAGGCATTAATAGCATTAGTGCTAATTTCATATATTCAAGGTTTTATGGATGGGAATAAACGAACAGCAAGAATTACAAGTAATGCGATACTTATTGCTAATAGATATTGTCCAATATCATTCAGGACAGTAGATTCCATTGATTATAAGAAAGCGATGTTAATTTTTTATGAGAGAAATAACATAACTGCCTTTAAGCGAATATTCATTGATCAATTTGAGTTTGCTGTGAAAACATATTTTTAATAATGCGCAGAACATTACGCATGCGATCATCGGGTCTAAACGGACGGCACAGCCCATGCGCCAGACGTTAAAGTTATCAGGTTTTGAAAAAAACTTGCCCCCCGGCTTCCCGGGAAAGTAATTTGCCGGAAATAGCGCGTTTTTAAAAGAGTAACCGTAATTTCAGGCCGTTTGAATACAAAACGCCTGATTGCTATGAAGATTCGTTTACTCTGCATTGCACTGGTTTTGCCTGTCTGGGCCGCAACCCAGGGCCGGCAGGAGGTCGACACCTCCCTGCACATGGACTTTGAACGGTACGACCCGCCGTCCACCCTGGCCGTGCCGGAACATCCGGTGTCGAGCGCCAAATTTCCTTTCATCGACGTGCACAGCCACCACTGGCGCCTGGCGGAGCAGGACCTCGGCAAGCTCATCCGGGAAATGGATTCGCTCAACATGGGCATCATCGTCAACCTCAGCGGGCGGGGCGGGCCCCTGCTGACGGGTATGGTGGAACACATCAAGGAGTCCGGCTACGAGGACCGGATCGTCAACTTTACCAACATCAACATTCGCAGCATCGACGACCCGGATTGGGAGAAGAGCACGCTTGAGCAACTGGAGTATGACGTCAGCATCGGCGCCAGAGGGCTGAAGATCTACAAAAGCCAGGGCATGCGGGATACGGACAATGCCGGCAACCGCATCGCCATCAACGATGCCCGGCTGGCCCCCGTCTGGGAGAAGTGCGGCGAGCTGGGCATCCCCGTGCTCATCCATTCGGCCGACCCCAAGTCGTTCTGGGATCCGCACGACGAGAACAACGAGCGCTGGCTGGAGCTCAAGCTGCGCCCCGGCCGCCAGCGCGGCCCCGACGATCCGGCACCCTGGGAAACCATCATCGCCGAACAGCACGACATCTTCCGCAAACACCCCAATACGACGTTCATCAACGCCCACTTCGGGTGGTACGCCAACGACCTGGACCGGCTGGGCCGGTTGCTGGACGAACTGCCGAACATGTACGTGGAATGCGGCGCCATCATCGCCGAACTGGGTCGGCAACCCCGGCAGGCCCTGAAATTCTTCGAAAAATACCAGGACCGCATCCTCTTTGGCAAGGATGCTTACAATCCGGAAGAGTACCACACCTACTTCCGCGTATTCGAGACGGAGGACGAATATTTCCCCTACTACAAGCGCTACCACGCGTTCTGGCGCATGTACGGCATCGGGTTGCCGGATGACATCCTGAAGAAATTGTATTACAAAAATGCCCTAAAAGTAATTCCTGGCCTGGATGCTTCCCTGTTTCCGGAGTAACAGTCAGGCATGGCTCATTTCCTCCTCCGCCTCCAGCAACCCCCGCCAGCTGAAGAACCACTTCATGCAGCGGTGTGCGAAATCGGGGCTGACGAACATCAGCGGGCAGCCGGCGGGGATCAGGCTGATGTCGTTTTCGGAAGCAAATGCTTCGGCGCCCTCCACGTAGCTGCCCTGGTCGACGCTGCGGTGTATCCAGGCGTGGCGGATGCCAAGGTTGGCGCATTCCTGCAGCACATCCATGGTGGAATGTGGGGGCGTGCATATCGCCACGGCTTCGACGCCTTCGGGAATAGCAGTAAGGTTGGGATAGCAGGGCACGTCATTCACCGCATCCGCCTTTGGGTTGACCGCGAAAACTTCGTACCCGTTGTCTTTCAGGCGTTGATAGATGCCATTGGCGGGCTGGTTGCCCTGGCTGGAATAGCCTGCCACGGCGATACGGCGGCAGGCCATGAATTGAGACACTCTGTTTTTATATTCCTCGTTCATAACGGTAGATTTCATTCTGTTCAAACAGCTACTTAAATGCCCAACTCAGGAAAATTCAGGGAAAAGAAATTTCCCAAAAGCCGGATAGGCACCCTGGATGTCTTCGCCATTGGCCTGAAAAAGCACCATGTCAAAGCGCTCATCGAGCTGGATGTGACCCTGGCGCGGGCGCTGATCCGGCAGCACCGGGAAGCCGGGCGGCCCGTTTCCTTCACCGCCTGGATGGTTAAGACGATCAGCCAGACGGTAGAGGCGTTTGAGAACGTCCATGCCTACCTGAAAAATAAGCGCACCCGCCTGGTATTCGAAGACATCGACATTACCGTGATGGTGGAGCGGGAACACGGCGGCGACAAGGTGCCTTTGCCCTACATCATCCGCCAGACCCAAACGAAAAGCATCGACGACATCACCTCCGAGATCGCCAGTGCCAAGGCACAACCCCTCGGGGAGGATCAGGTAGCGATGAACAGTAGCAGGAACGCGCTGTTGGCCAACGTCTACTTCAGCCTCCCCGGCTGGTTGCGGCGCCTGGCCTGGAAATATTTTGCCATTGCTCCCCGGCAGGCCCAGCAGATGATGGGCAGCATCATCTTCACTTCGATCGGCATGTTCGGGGAGGTACGGGGGTGGTTTGTCCACACCAGTGTTCATCCCCTGGGCTTTGGCGCCGGGTCCATCGTCAAAAAGCCCGCCGTGGTGGAGGACAAGATCGAAATCCGGGAATTCCTCCACCTCACGATCCTGCTCGACCACGATGTGGTGGACGGGGTGGAGATGGCCCGGTTTATTGCCGCTTTTTCAAAAAATATCGAGACTGGTGCCGGGCTGAAGGATAATTAGCTCATCCGGCATCCACCTTTTTAAGTATGTTTTTAAAACGCGTTTTGCTGATGTAATGGTACTCCAGCAACGCGCCGTCTTTGGCCAGGGCGAACGTTCCAAATGCTGAAGGCCCCGAACGGGCGGCGGCAGAGCTTTCTACCACTTTAGCCTCTAACGGAAGCCCTTTTTCTTCGGCCAGGCCCAGCAGTTCTTCTGCGCACTTCTGATGCCAGGGGCATTGGTCGGCGTAGAGGAGTTGCCAGCCCGGGTAGTGTTTCTGTTGCGCTTCCCAGTCCGGGAGGCGGGGGAGTGGCCCCTGAGCCAAGGGGAAATGGAGCAATTCGAAGCCGCCGCGTTGATCTGCCGGCTCGAAACCATTCTTCAGAAAGACTGCTTTGCCGGCGATCCAGGGGCCGTCGCTGGCAATGACAGCCACCCCGGCTTTTCCCTGTTGCCGGGCGTCCTCTATACAATCCTGCAGGAGGGCGGAGGCGTTCCCTTTGCCCTTATCCTCCTTTTTATAAATATACATACAATGGATGAAGAGGTAGCCGGGCGCCTCCACGGGCCGCCATGCCTGTTCGGCGGGCGTGTACTCGATGAAACCCAGTTGCCTGCCCTCCTCATCCTGAAGGATTTTCAGGCGCAGCCCCTTCGGGTATTCCCGCAGGAGCCAATCCAGCTTTCGGGCGTAGCCGGGGTTCTTTTTGCTCTTTACGCAGAACAGGCCGTGAGAATCCACATTTTCAGGGGTGACGGAAATGATTTGCACTGTATCATCCATAATTCAGCCTTTTGAGTACGGCTATTCCGAGCATGATTAATACCATTTTCATAGTTCGGGGATTTTATGAGAAATTAAGTTCATGGAAGCGCCTTTTTTGCAGCAGGCGCTATATCTGTTTGGCTTTTCAAGAGGAATCTGGCCATTTCTTCATTCACGATGGCCGGCATTTCATAGTTGATCAGGTGCGCGGTATCCAGCAGGATCACCCGTTCCAGCCCGGGCATTTGGCGGGCGCGTTTCTCGGATTTGTCCGGTGAGCCGATCACCTCGTCCCGCAGGCCGAGGAAGAGCAGGGTAGGGCAGCTCACCTCCGCCAGCCGCCGGCCCGGAATCTTGTCCGGGCGGGTGACATAGCTGCTGTCTATGCCCTGGAAAAAACCCTCGAACCAGGGTTCGTAGACTTCCAGTACGGCCGGGTTGTTGCCCACCGACCAGTGGATCAGTTTCTGGATGTTTTTCTCAGTAGGGAACAAGACGTAATAGAGAATCTTCAGGACGGTGAGCAAATTGGTGGGCGGCAGCCCCATGGGGCCCAAAAGCACCAGCTTATCCACTCTTTGCGGAAAAGCGATCGCGAAATTGATGGCCAGGCACCCGCCGGCCGACGCGCCGGCGAAAGCTGCCCGTTCGATTCCCAGTTCATCCAGTACGTTTGCCAGCCAGGTTACCTGTTCCGCTGCATTTTTGTTTTTCCGGTAAGGTACGCTGAGCCCCACCTCGCCCAGGATATCGATGGCATGAACGTGGAAGTGCTCCGCCAGGGCTTTGGCATTGGGCTTCCAGGCGATGGCGGCCGTGCTGGCGGCGTGCAAAAGTATGATCGGGGGCGCCGACTCTTCGCCAAAGCTGAGCACGTGGGTGATGCCCGCTTCAGTCCTGATGAAATGCTGCTCGAAAGGTACCGGCCATTGGTCGAGTTGTTCCTGGTAAAGGCGAAGGAATCTCGACTCGGCCTCTGCTGTGCGGAAAATGGGGTTTTGCATGGGCGTTGTTTTTTGGCCAAAGGAAAAGGTACTTCAACCTCCTTTCTGAAAAAATGACTACGGCCAGCGGGGGCAGGTGACTTTTGTCATTCGTGCCGCGATCATCCTGATCGCCAGGCCGTTCTCACACTATACTCTACTTCATACAGGACCGGGGGGCTGGGCGGGGCCGGGCGCCGAGCTTTGTTCCCTATGGCTATCGGGATGTGAGGTTTGTGCCTTCGTGGCTATATGTCGATTGGTTCCTTCATGTACAGTAGTATGCCAGCAGGTTTGAGCCAAAGCTTAATGACTTGTCGTACAATGCATTGAAATGAATCTACATTCGAAAACCTTGGAAACAGGAGCTGCGCTGGAGCGCGCAACTGTCCTGGATATTGACAACGGGCTGCCTTAATTTGCGGAAGCAAACTTGCTCGTGCCGCGATCATCCTGATCGCCAGGCCCCTACCTTATAATGTGGCCGTGCGATCAGGATGATCGCGGCACGAGCCAATCTTTTCACTTTAAAAACACCTGACCATGCCTCGTCCGTACAAACCCAGATACCGGCGGCGCCTCCCGCATCTTCAACCCAAAGAAGGAACGTTCTTCGTCACCTATCGCCTCCACGGTTCCATTCCTATGGCCCTGCTCCGGAAATGGAAATTAGAACAGGAGGAAGAAATAGCCCGGATCGGAAGTTTGGGGTTGGATACAGCCGATCTGGAATCTAAACTGGCCGAATTGCACTGGCGGTATTTTACAGAGCGGTACGATCCGTACCTGGACGGCAATCTCAACGGACCTTATTGGTTGTCCGAGCCAGAAGTCGCCAGGGCTGTGGCGGACTCTCTTGCCTATTGCGGCAAACATTTTTTCCACCTGTGGGCTTATTGCGTCATGTCCAATCACGTTCACGCTTTATTCACGTTGCGGGAAGGTAGCCCTCCTCTGTATGACGTGCTGGGCCGGCACAAATCATTCACCGGTAATGTGGCCAACAAGTTGCTGGGCAGGGAAGGGTTTTTCTGGCAGCATGAGAGCTATGACCATATGGTCCGGAATGACAAGTCTTTCGGTTGGATACTGCAATATATACTGGAAAATCCGGTGAGGGCAAATTTGGTGGAGTGTTGGGAAGACTGGCCGTGGACGTTCTGTTCCGCTGAGTTGCTGCCGGAGGGATAGCTCTGTCATGCTGCTACCTGATCGCCGGGCATGTCAAATGTGGGCTTAAAGGTACTTGGGCCGTGCGATGAAGGGGTTGTGTGCCATACGCCGTCGACAGTAGCCTTTGGTGTAGGGGCAAGCGGGCTGCTGCATGTGGCAGCAGGATGATCGTGGCATGGGGTGTGGTGGTTCTGTAGGGGCGAGGGGCCGTGCGATCAGGATGATCGCGGCACGGGGTGTGGTGGTTCTGTAGGGGCGTGTGGCCGTGCGATCAGGATGATCGCGGCACGGGGTGTGGTGGTTCTGTAGGGGCGAGGGGCCGTGCGATCAGGATGATCGCGGCACGAACAAAAGGCCGCTTTATTTGTTTAGCTTTCAATAATTACTGAAAATAATGAATAACATGAAGAGCGTAATTACCTGCGATATGGAAGGCCGCATCGAGACCTTCAGCAAAGGCGCCGAAGACCTGTTCGGCTACCGGGCGGATGAAGTCATCGGCAAAGAGCGGGTTTCGGTCTTTTCTCCCGGAGAGATCGTCCTGCAGAATGTACCGGTATGGTTGGAACAGGCGAGCCGGGAAGGGGAATATGTCACGAAGACCAAGTTTGTGCGGAAGGACGGCGCCCCTTTCAACGCCCGCATCCGCATCACGCCCACTTTTGCCAATGGCAAGGCCAATGGCCAGACGGGGTATTGCGGGGTAACCGAGGCGATCGAAGAGGAGGTAGAAGTGCCCATCAAGTGGACGACGAAGCTGATCCGGGTACTGGCTATCACGCGCCTGCCCTTCATTTCGGCGGTGGTCATGCCGGCCTTTATCGGCGGCGCTTATGCATATCATTATTTGCTCGGCGATCCCTCGGCCTTCAACTGGCTGCATTTTGGCCTGGCCGTGTTTGGCGTCATCCTGCTGCACCTGGGCAGCAATGTGATGAACGACTATTTTGATGTGAAGGACGGTACCGACGGCGCCAACAACGATTACTTTCTTCAGTTTTCCGGCGGCAGCCGCGCTGTCGAGCTGGGCCTGATCAGCCTGGAGGGGGCCAAACGCCTGGGCCTGGGCCTGATGGCCGCCGCCACGCTCATCGGCTTATACCTTACCTATAAAACCGGTGCCCCTACCTTGTTTATTGGCCTGGCAGGGCTGGCGCTGGGGTATCTGTATACCGCTCCTCCCGTCCGCCTGGTAGCGCGCAAAGGCCTGGGCGAACTGGGCATTACCCTGGCGTTCGGCCCGCTGGTTACCGCCGGCCTGGTTTTCGTCACAGCCCAGCAACTTGACCTGATGGCCTTCCTGATCGGCCTGCCGGCAGGGCTGCTGACTGCCAATATTCTGCTTATCAACGAATTTCCGGATGCTGCATCCGACGCCACTACCGGAAAGAACCATCCGGTGGTGACGTTCGGAAAAGAGAAGAGCACTTACATCTATCTGGCAATATTGATGCTGTCTTTCGTTGCTAACCTCGTTATTGTCTTCCTGTTGCCGGGCATCAACCTCTGGCTCGTTGCCGTGAGTTTCCTCTCTATGGCGGCCGGGCTGCTGATCTTTGGGCATATCCGCCGGCATTACGACAGCCGGGAACTGGTCCGTTCCAATAAAAACACCATCGCGCTCAGCGCGCTGACCGGGCTGCTGACGGCGGTGGCCCTGATCCTGGGGTGAGGTATTCCGGTTTTTTTAGGGGCAAGGCGGGTTACTGGTTGCGGTCGCGGCGGGTTGCCAATCATAAAATCGTGGAACCATGCTTTAATATGGCGCCACTTCTTTGGGTGCCTGTTCGCAGCTCAAATATTCCTGATTTCCCACCTGGAAATGGCGTTTTGCAATTTAATTAGCGAATTTTCGCAAAAATACTTTCCTCAAACTTTACAATAAGGCAAAAACGTTATAATTTAGTAGCGAATTTTCGCTAATCGATTATCTGACCCGTAAAAACAGCCCGGAAATGCAAGATACGCTTGTCCAACCACTGGTATTGAAAGGAGGGGAGTTCCTGATCAAAGACGCCACTCCTGAAGAAACGTTCATCCCTGAAGAGATCAATGAAGAGCAAAAAATGATTGCCGATATGGTCCGGGATTTCCTGCAAAGCGAAATCCTGCCCAACGTCAACCGCATTGAGAAGCAGGAAGAAGGCCTGACCCCCGGCCTGCTGGAAAAAATGGCCGAGCTCGGCCTGCTGGGCAGCCACATGCCGGAGGCCTACGGCGGCATGGAGCTGGATACCAATACGAATACCCTGATCTGTGACGTGTTGGGCCCTGCGGGGGCCTTCACGGTTCCCTATGCCGTGCAGACCGGCATCGGCATGTTGCCGCTCCTGTATTATGGCAATGAAGCGCAAAAACAAAAGTATCTCACCCGCCTCATCAGCGGCGAGCTGAAGTCGGCCTACTGCCTGACCGAACCCAGCTCCGGTTCCGACGCCCTGGCGGCCAAGACGCGGGCTGACCTCGCTCCGGACGGTGAACACTATATCATCAACGGGCAGAAGATGTGGATTTCGAATGCAGGCTTTGCCGATATATATATCGTTTTTGCCCAGGTAGACGGCGACAAGTTCACGGGCTTTATCGTCGAACGGGAAAGTGAGGGGCTTACCCTCGGCGCGGAAGAGGATAAGCTGGGGATCAAAGGGTCCTCTACCCGGCAGGTGTTCTTCGAGAATGTTAAGGTCCCCAGGGAAAATGTGCTGGGAGAGATCGGCAAGGGGCACCTCATCGCCTTCAACGTCCTGAACGTGGGCCGCTTCAAGCTCTGCGCTCTGTGCATCGGAGGGGCCAAGGCCAGCATCACCACCGCCGTACGGTATGCCAACGAACGCACGCAGTTCAAGCAGCCTATAGCCAATTTTGGCGCTATCCAGCACAAGCTGGCGGAGCAGGCCATCCGTACCTTTGCGGTGGAAAGCGCAATGTACCGGGTCTCTCACCTCATGCAAATGAAGAACAAAGCCCTGATGGAAAAGGGCGCCAGTTTCGCCGAGGCCAAGCTGCAGGCGGCTGAAGAGTACGCCATTGAATGTGCGTTGCTCAAAGTATCGGGTTCTGAAGCGCTTGATTTCGTGACTGACGAAACCGTGCAAATCCACGGCGGTATGGGCTACTCCGAAGAGGGGACGGCTGCCCGCGGCTACCGCGATTCCCGCATCAACCGCATCTACGAGGGCACCAACGAGATCAACCGCCTGTTGTCAATCGACATGTTGCTGCGCCGGGGTATGAAAGGCGCCCTGGATATTGTCGGCCCGGCCTGGGAAGTACAGAAAGAACTGGCTTCCATGCCGGCTTTCGACAAGCCGGAGGGCGCTTATGGCGAGGAACACAAGGCCGTGAAGGACTTCAAGAAGGCCGTGCTGATGATTGCCGGCGCCGCCGCCAAGATGCAGATGGACGGCAAGCTCAACCTGAAGGAAGAGCAGGAGGTCATTATGAATGTGTCGGATATGCTCAACGATGTGCTCACTGCCGAGTCGCTGCTGTTGAGAGTAGAAAAACTGTCGGGCATCCAGAAGAATATCGATCAGGAAGTATACGACGCCATGTTGAAGGTCTTCCTGTCTGACGCCACAGCCCGCATCCTGAAAAACGGGACCGATGCCCTGGCCTCCTTCGCCGAAGGGGACCTGCTCCGCATCCTGCTCATGGGCCTGAAGCGGTTTACCAAGTATCCGCCGGCCAACGTAAAGAAAGAGCGCCGCAAGATTGCCCGGGTGATGATCGAGGCGAATGGGTACTGCTTTTAGCTTGTATTCGTGTGTTCGTGCATTCGGAAGCCCTGCTTAACGAATCCACGAACGCACACATGCATCCCGATCTTCCCTACACCTGCACGTGCATCCGCAGGCGCAGCTTGCCCGTTTCCGTGGCAGGCAGCAGCTTGCGGACGGCGGGCAGCAGGTGCCCGTAACCGGAAGCAGCCATCATAACCTTCAGGTCAACCGCACAACCCTCTTTGCCGAGGCGCACCCCGTCGGGAAGCGCCTCGGCAATTTTTTTCTGAAAAAAACCGATCAATTGCCGGTCGAGCATCTTCAGCCCGTCGAGGAAATGGAAAATCAGCAGGCTATTGCCAGAACCGTCCATCCCCCCCTCCATCTTCATCCGGAGGCGGCGGCGGACCAACCCGGCGACCGGTACCCGGGCGGCCAGGGTGAGGTAGACGATGTTGTTGTCGTGCAGGCTTAATACGAGCTCCTGCAGGGTCTCGCCGAGCAGTTCGCGGAGCTGCTCGTTGAGCAGCGCCTGGGAGATGGGAATGTCCATCGGGATATCGGCCCCGCGAAAATGGCCGAGGTCGCCCTGTTCTATTTTTTCGAGAATGACGTTCTTCATAGGTTTTGCCAAGATAGTGTTTTTACGCCATTCTGTAAAGATGTACCTTTGCCTGCCCTGTATTACATTACAAACTAAAAGCTAAGAACCATGTTTGGAGACCTGATGGGCAACATGAAGGAGCAGCAGAAAGAAATGCGCCGGAAACTGGCGGAATTCAAGGTGGAAGCGGAGGCCGGCGACGGCGCCGTGAAAGTGGTGGCCAACGCCAACCGCGAGCTGCTCGACATTCAGTTTGACAAGCAAAAACTCGACTGGGAGGACGCGGAAATGGTGCAGGACCTCATCATCGCCGCTGTCAATAAAGCCCTGGAAAAAGCGGCGGAGAAGGAAGCTGAAGAGGCGCAGAATATGATGAAGAATATGCTGCCTCCGGGGCTGGGCGACCTGGGCGGGTTGTTTGGGTAGGAGCCAGGGGCGGGGCCAGGAATGCTTAGGGATTGCGCAACAATAAATTACCCATTTATACTCGTTCTTTTGCGCGCTGTGCGGCTGTTGCCAAGCCTCGCCGTAGCGCTGCTATGCCTGCGTTTGGCGCCTTGCCAGCACACAAAATAACTTCGTCTATTCTGTGTAACTTATTATTGCGCAATCCCTTAGTAGTTGGGCACATTTATTGTAACTATTGGTGCTTCGAGAGCGTGGCTTAATAGCTCCATTTTGGGGTTAATTGTTATATGGCTAAATTGTTACGCTAATTGTGTCCGCCCACTGTGTATTAGTACATTTTCACCCAGCCGGGGTACGAGGACGAGCAGACTTTCGCAATGAGATATGAGGCAGGGTTCTAAGGCAGGCATCGCATACACTAATACACCAATACACAAATACCCCAATGCACAAACCCGCGCTCCCGCCCTGATCTTTTCAAGCCGGGAAAATCTAAACCTCTTCCCGTACGTTAAGTACTGTGTGAATCAAAACTACATTCCAAAAACGGAAAGAATTCCATGAAATACCGCGTCTTTCTTACTTCGATGATACTGGGCAGCGCCGTTGCGCTATCGGCTCAGACCACAGTCGGGCTGATCGCCTACTACACGCTGGACTCCATTTACCGGGATGTAACCGGCAATACCGCCAATACCGGCACGCCGGGCGGCGGCCCTGCCTTTGCCTGCGGGGCCATGGGGCAGGCCCTTTCGCTGGATGGGCAGGACGACGAGGTCGTCATCCTTAGCGGGCCGGTCAACAACGAATTTGACGACGAGGACGTCACGGTCAGCCTCTATATCAAGCCGACCGGGGGAGATGGCACGCAGTACGTGCTGTCGAAGCGCAGCCCCAGTTGTTTTGGCGGCAATGAATTTTATATCCGCTATGTGCCGGCCACCCGGACGGTTAACGCTGTCTTCCTGGAAACGCCCAACAAGTCTGTATTCCTCTCCAGCAAACTGGAGAACACGGCTTGCTGGCAGCACATCGCCGTCGTGCGCGAAGGCGGCCGGGCACGCCTCTACATCAATGGCGAGCGGGTTCAGCTGCTGACCACAGCCAACCGCCTCGACGTATTCAACGACGGCGACCTGACCATCGGCAACAGCGATTGCAAGACCGCTGCCGAGAAGCCTTTCCGGGGGCTGATCGACGAAGTGCGGGTCTACAACCGCGCCCTCGACGATAAGGAAATCCGGGAGCTGTATTTTGCGCCGGACCAGATCCGGAAGGAAAGCGCCGTAGTGAATATTTTCCTGGGCGAATCGATAGACATCGAGCTGACCAACACCTGTGCCAGCTCCTTCAGCTGGACGCCTGCCGACGGCGTGTCCGACCCTACGGCTGCTGAACCATCCATCCTGCCTAAAGAAAAGGGAGAGATCCTCTACACCGTCGCCCTGGCCGACAACATCAGCGCCTGCATCGCCACAGATTCTATCCTGATCAACGTGATCGACCCCAACGACCTCGACTGCAACGACATTTCCCTGCCCAACGCCTTCACGCCCAACGGCGACGGCCTCAACGAGACCTTCGGCATTAGCAACCCCTATACCGTGCAGCAACTGGTCTCCTTCGACATCATCGACCGTTGGGGCAATACCGTCTTTTCCACCGCCGACCCCTTCGAACGATGGGATGGCTTCTACCGCGGGCAGGCCGTCAATTCCGGCGTGATGCGCTACCAGATCAGCTTTATCTGCGAAGGGGAAGAAAAAGTGCGCACGGGTATTGTGTCTGTTCTGAGGTGAATTTCCCGAAAAATCAATATTTTTGGGGCTTTTAGGGAAGGAGCGACGGAGTGATTGCCAGGCGCTTCACCCTGGGACAAACAATGGTTGTTGCAATAGATCTGTCAAAAATTTATAGAGTTATGAAATCCAAACTCCTTGTTCTGGGAGTGCTGCTCCTGGCCTTCCTGGCCAGCTGTACGCCCAAGACCACAGAAACTGCCGCTTCCTCTGAAGAGAAAGAAGAAGTGACTCCGGTCAAACCGCCGAAAAAAGAGGAAAACCTGAGCCCCTGCCCCAAATTCAGGGACGCTCCCAACCCGGATGATGCCGAGACCAACTACGTCCTTTACCGGGACTTCATGAAGGTCAACGAATGGGACAAGGCCTTCCGGATGTGGAAGAAAGTCTACGCGGTGGCGCCTGCCGCTGATGGCCGGCGCAATACCGTTTACGCCGATGGCATCCGTTTTTACGAATACTTCATCTCCCAGACGCAGGATTCCGCAAAAATCCACGCCTACGTCGACACCATCTTTTCCATCTACGACGAGATCGACCGGTGTTATCCCGAAGGCGGTTACATCCCTGCCCGCAAGGCGTTCGACCTGTACTATAAATACCCGTACCGCGCCGGCAAAAAGGAAATTTATTCCATGTTCAAAAAGGCCATAGACACCGACGGGCTGAACACGCCGGACTTTGTGCTCAACCCCTTCTCCGCGCTGCTTGTCGAATTGTATGACGCCGGCGAAATCCCCCGGGAAGAGGCCCACAAATACCAGGAACAGGTGAGAAAGATACTGGCTCACGGCCTGAAGACCTGCAAGGGCAAAACCTGCGAACGCTGGAACATCATCCAGGAATATGCCCCCGTGCGCCTGGAATACTTCGAGACGGTGGAGGGCTTTTACTCTTGCGAATACTACATGGACAAGTACTACCCGGAATTCGAGGCCAACCCGGAGGACTGCGACGTGGTGCGCACGGTATACAGCCGCCTGAAGTGGGGCGGGTGTTCCGAGTCGGACGAAAGGTTCCGCGCCCTGATCCGGGTGGGCAACCAGAACTGCAAGCCGGAGCCCGGCCCGGCAGAGCTGGCCTACATCCTGCTGCGGGAGGCCAAATACCCGGAGGCCATCGAAGCCTTCCAGAAGGCCATCGAAGAAGAGCAGGATGTAACCAAAAAGGCCAATTACGCCCTGACCATCGCCAAGATTTACAACGTGCACCTGCGCAACTTCCCGCGCGCCCGCCAGTGGGCCCTGCAGGCCGCCGATATGCGCCCGGGCTGGGGCGAGCCTTATATCCTCATCGGCCGCCTCTATGCTTCCAGCGGGCCCCTCTGCGGGCCGGGCCGGGGATGGGACAGCCAGGTGGTCACCTGGCCCGCCATCGACATGTGGAACAAGGCCAAGAGCATCGACCCCGGCGTAGCCGCCGAGGCCAACAAATGGATTCGCCAGTACAGCCAGTACATGCCCAACCGCGAGGACGTCTTCATCCGCAACCTCAAAGCCGGCGACAGTTACTACGTCGGCTGCTGGATACAGGTTTCGACGACGATACGGACGTCGGATTAGAGCAAGCGGAACAGCGTTCCGCTGCGGTTATTGCTTTGTCGGCTTTGAGCATAAATAAAACTAGGATGTGGTTGGATAAGCTGTCGGCGACCTCTCAAAGAAGGCGTGAAAACCTTGACTTTGTGTTTATTTTTGCAAATAAAACCCTTACTTTGTGACAAAAAATATTTATTTTTGCCCTGACTTTGTGCAAATTTTATTTATTGAATTTCCAGAGAAACATATTAAAGAACCTGCAGCAGTGGTCGGAACGCAGCAACCGCAAGCCGCTCGTTTTGCGCGGTGCCAGGCAGGTTGGGAAGACGACCGCGGTAAAAATCTTTGCTGAAAAGTTCGATCACTTTGTTTCCCTCAACCTGGAAAAAACGGATGACCGGGAATTTTTCACTCGTTTTGACCGCCTCAAGGACATTGTAGCCGCTATTTTTTTCCGGCACAACATTTCCTCGGAGGAAAAAAGGGTGCTGTTGTTTATTGATGAAATTCAAGCTGAACCTAAAGCGGTGGCGCAGTTGAGATATTTCTATGAAGATTATCCGGGCCTTTATGTCATAGCCGCTGGTTCCCTGTTGGAAACTTTGCTTGATTTCCGGAATACCTTTCCAGTGGGCCGGACCGAATACCTGGTAATGCGGCCGGTTGCTTTTTCTGAATTTTTAAAGGCGGCTGGGGAAAGTGCAGCAGCAGATTTGCTTTCACAAGTGCCATTGCCGGATTATGCTTATCCGAAGCTCTTGCAATTGTTCCATACCTATGCCCTTATCGGGGGAATGCCGGAAATAATCCAGCAGTTTGTTGAACATCAGGATTTTACGCGATTGAAGCCACTTTATACAACCTTGCTTACTGCCTATCAGGACGATGTCCAGAAATACGCTTCCTCAGAGGCTCGGGCACAGGTCCTGCAGCACTGCATTCAAAACATTTTCCTTGAAGCAGCAAAGAGGATAAAGTTTCAGGGGTTTGGGTATTCCAACTACGGCTCCCGGGACATAGGGGAAGCTTTAAGGACATTGGAAAAGGCGATGCTGGTCAATTTGGTTTATCCTACAACTGAACCTTTGTTGCCAGGAACTCCCGACAAGAGGAAGCAACCTTATTTACAGGTAGTTGATACCGGGTTGATGAACTTTTTCACTGGCCTTCAGGAAAGCCTCATTGGAACAAGAGACCTGCATGAAGCTTACCGGGGGCGTATTATTCATCATTGGGTAGGGCAACAGTTATTATCCACTATGCAACTGCCCGTCGAAAACCTTCGCTTCTGGGTACGGGAAAAAAAACAAAGTACGGCAGAGGTCGATTTTATCATCCCTTTTGAAAACAAGCTTGTACCCGTCGAGGTAAAATCCGGCACTGCCGGGAAGCTTCGATCCTTGCACCAGTTCATGGAGGTATCCAATCATTCCTTTGCTCTGAGGCTATACGCCGGACCCGTCCTCCTGCAACAGGCAGTTACATCAGGTGGGAAAAATTTTTATTTGCTAAATCTGCCCTATTTTTTAGGTGAGAAGTTGATTGAATATGTCGGATGGATGAAGGAAGAAATACTCTCGTCCGCCAAATGAAAAGGGTAGGCCCTCTCTATTATATTCGTCGGTTAGCTTATTGCTATTATGAGCACCTCCTTACTCAAAAACCTCTACAACCCCGCCTTCTACCACCAGTTCTGCCGGGTGGCGGGCAGCGTGCTTCCGGGTTTCGACGCCGAAGCCTTCCAGTCTCTCATCTTCGACGAGCAGTGGGACGGCCGGGAGCTGAAAGACAGGATGAAGCACACCAGCGCTGTGCTGCACCATTTCCTGCCGCAGCCGTTCGCCAAGGCAGCCGGGGCCATACTCAATCTCGTTGAGGCTTTGCAGGCAGAAGGCATCACCGAAAAAGCCCTGGAGTATATGTTCTTTCCGGATTACGTCGAGCGCTTCGGGCTGGAACACTACGACGTATCCGTCGGGGCGATGGAGCGCCTGACGCCCTTCACCAGCTGCGAATTTGCCGTGCGCCCCTTCATCAAAAAATACGAAGGCAGGATGCTGGAACAGATGCTGCGCTGGTCGGGGCACCCCAACCACCACGTGCGCCGCCTGGCCAGCGAAGGCAGCCGCCCCCGCCTGCCCTGGGCGATGGCCCTGCCCAGGCTGAAACAGGACCCCTCGCCTGTACTGCCCATCCTGGAGAACCTGAAAGCGGACCCCTCGGAATACGTCCGCCGCTCGGTGGCCAACAACCTCAACGACATCTCCAAAGACAACCCGGGCATTGCCCTTGCCGTTTTCCGGGATTGGATCGGCCGCCACCCCGAGACCGACCGGCTGGTCAAACACGGCTGCCGCACGCTGCTCAAAGAGGGCCGGCCGGAGGCCATGGCGCTGTTCGGATACAGTTCTTCCCGGGAGGTCACAATTCAAAACTTCAAAATACAGACGCCGGCAGTAACCGTGGGGGAGCATTTGAAATTCTCTTTCGAGCTGCAAAACCAAAGCGCCCGCCCCGCCCTCATCCGCCTGGAATACGGCCTGTACTACCTGCGCGCCAACGGCAGCCATTCCCGGAAAGTATTCAAGATCAGCGAGCGGGAATACCCGGCCGGTTCCATTGCGCTCATCGAGCGAAAACAGAGCTTCCGCCCGATCACCACCCGCCGGTATTACCCGGGCCAGCATGAGCTTTCCCTCATCGTCAACGGGGTGGAAGTGGCGAAAAAAATATTTAATTTAGAAGGCTGAAATTGGTATATAGTTTTGTATTTTTACCTGAATATAAAATTTTATTATTCAAGCAAAAAACAAAACGAAATGGATGCCAAGAAATTTGCTATCGGAACGGTCGCAGGCGGAATCGCCTTTTTCCTGCTCGGCTGGCTGCTGTACGGCATGTTGTTCATGAACTATTTCGAGGCCAACGCCGGCCCGGCGACCGGCGTCAACAAAGAATCCATGAATATGGCCGCCCTCTTCCTCGGCAACCTGGCCATGGCGGCGCTGCTGACCCTCATCTTCCTGCGCTGGGCCAATATCTCTACCTTCATGGGCGGGCTGAAGGCCGGCGCCCTGGTCGGCCTGCTGGTTGCCCTGGGCCTGGACCTGACGATGTTCGGGACGACCAACATCATGACCCTCAACGGCATGGTCATGGACGTGGTGGTGTATACCGTCATGTCCGCAATCGCCGGCGGGGTCATAGGCTGGCTGCTGGGCATGGGGAAGAAGGATTGATGATCTGAGCATTCTTTGAAGCAGATAGAAATACCTGGAAATAATGAAACCCATTACCCGGCCGGGCAGGGCGACAGGTTCCAGGTATTTCTATGTATTTCCACGTATTTCCCCCTTTGCGCTCCGTTACTTACATTTTCATACATACACGCTCTCCTCCAAACCGATCTTCATAATTGGCACGGATATTGCTTCTCTTTCAATGAGGCTTAAGCACCCGGACAAGATCAGGAAAACCGTTATGGCCAAAGCATTCGAATGCGGCGGAACTGATGGCCGGGGCTGGCACCACATCTAATTTATTAATCAAGAAGTAACTACAAACGCCTTTAGCACAAGGCCCCGTCAGGCTTGCTGCACCTGGTTGCCAGGCAGCGCAGGCTGCTTATGCCCTGATGGGAAATAGTTGCCGGAAAAATCTAAATTGAACATGAAAAAGATCATTTTCTTATTTGCAGCAACCTTCTTCGCTCTGGGGTCCGTGATGGCACAGTCCGACAACCACTCCGATATCACCATTTCCGGGGAGAGCGGCAACAACGATGTGTGGGTGACGCAGGAACAACTAGATGACGAACAAAACTACTCCGAGGTGGAGATCCTGTACGACTCCGATGACAACCGGGTCCGGGTCAGGCAAAGAGGCGAAAACCTCAAAAGCGATGTCGACATCACCAATGCCTCGATGGGAAATGAAGTGCGCGTCACGATGGAAGAAGAAGACAACAAAAGCGAGGTGGATATCGATGAAAGCTGGTTCAACCAGGTCGAAGTCAATCAGGAAAGCGAGGACAATAAATCGGAGGTAGACATTTATTTCCTTTCCGATGACAATGAGGTCCTGGTAAACCAGAGCGGCGACGGCAATCACGAATCCGAAGTATACATCGGCAACCAATCCGCCGAGAACAACGTCACGATCGATCAGCGCGGAGAAGAACAGGATTCGCGGGTGGCGATTTCCAACCTGAGTTTCATGAACGATGTCCTGGTCCGGCAAAATGGCGAGTTCAACGATTCCGAGGTCGAAATCACGGGCGAGTCCAGTATGAATACCGTGACGGTTCGCCAGCGCTCCAGCGGCGGGCACGATTCGGAAATAGAAATAGCCGATGGGTCTTCCGGCAATATCGTTGCCGTTCTCCAGGAAGGCGACGAGCATGAATCGGACATCCTGATCGAAGGTTCCAGCGACGGCAACATGGTGTCCGTCAACCAGGATGGAGACGAGCAATACTCAGAGGTGGAGGTGACCGAAGGCGCCAGTTTCAACATCCTCAACGTCCGGCAGGATGGCGATGAACAGGAGTCGAAGATACACATCCGCGGGGGCGCCAATGACAATGAAGTCGACATCGACCAGGACGGGATGGAACACTATTCTCACGTGGACATTTATTCAGAAAGCGACTTCAACACCGTAAAGGTATCCCAGGACGGGTACGACAGCCACAGCAATGTGCAGATCGAATTGAATTCGGACTACAACAACGTTACGGTAATACAGGAATAGCACGCCGGCCTGAGGGGCTAACCCTCCGGAAAACAACGGGCTGCCCAACCAGTGGGCAGCCCGTTGTTGTTTTAGCCATCCAGCAACAATATAAGTACATGGACTGAATTAGTGAATTAGTGAATGACTGATTAACAGGGGCTTAGAGTCGGTTTTATGTGTCATTATTTGTGTCCAGGCACTTAACAATATAGCAATATAACAATATAGCCATCCGCCCTACGCTCCCCGATATCACACATCCATCCCCACTCCTTTATCACCGTAACTGAGGTCGCCGGCATCACCCAGGCCAGGCACGATGTATGCCTTTCCGGTCAGTTCCTCGTCCAGGGCGCCCATCCAGACGTAGGCTTCCGGGAAGATCCGGCGCACGTGGTCCAGCCCGGCGGTGGAGGCGATCGCTGTGGCGAAGTGGATCTGGCGGGGGCTGCCAAACTCGAGCAGCTCTTTAGTGGCCAGCGACATAGAGGCGCCGGTAGCCAGCATGGAGTCGGAAACGATCAGGATGGCGTCGTCGATGGCCGGGCAGGAAATGTATTCCAGGCGTATGTCGAAGGTTCCGTCTTTATGGTGTTTGCGGTAGGCGGAGACAAAGGCGTTGCCGGCATAGTCGAAGAAATTGAGCATGCCCTGATGCAGGGGGAGCCCCGCCCGCAGGATAGTTGCCAGGACGACCCTGTTCACCGGCACCTCGACTTTGGCGACGCCAAGCGGGGTTTCAATATCTTTTTCCTGATAATCCAGTTCTTTGCTGATCTCATAGGCCAGCACTTCGCCAATGCGTTCGAGGTTGCGGCGGAAACGCATGCTGTCCTGCTGTATTCTGGCATCCCTTATTTCGGCGATGAAGTGGTTGGCGATCGAGTTTTTTTCGCTTAAGTTGAAGATCATTGCAATTGGCTGGTATGGTTAAAAATAATGATGTTTTTTCTCAGACCACAAATATACATTATTTGGGGTTAGGGAGTATGAGGGGGAGGGAGATGGTTTCATGGTTCTATGGGTTCATTGTTCTGCTGCGCCCTTGTTGGTTGCCGGAGGTGCGGGCATAGGCCAGGGCCTCTTCGTATATTTCCCGCCATCCGCTCCAGCCATGCCTTTCGGCGAAGGAACTATTGTGCCACAGGGTTATGAACAGGCCGCCGGTTTCCCGGCATGACCCGCAGAGTTGTTGCAGGCGGCCCAGCGCCTGTTTGGGTTCCAGGGCCATGTACTTGTGCAGCGTCACATCCATGGCGGCGAAGGGGTAGATCGTCAGGGGTTGCAACTGCTCGGTTTCCAGGTCGTACCACGGGAAGGGAGTGGCCATGCTGGCCCGGAAGCCGGCGGCGTCGGCATAGCCCATGCTGTAGTCTTCCTGTATGCCCTGTGCAGCCAGGCGGCGGTAGGTTTCCGGGAAGCGCAGCATCAGGAAGTGCTGCCGGCTCCGCAGGACGTTCTCGCCGGTGATCTTTTTCAGCCGGCGAACCTCCCGGGGTAGTTGGTCCTCGTCGAAGTTGGAGCGGTAGGAAGGGTGCAGCCCTACCTGGCGCGTATCGGCTACCCAGGCGACCAGTTTCCGGAGCGCGGGGTTGGAAGCCGGGATATTTTTATCATACCGGCCATAATCGCCCAGGAGGAAGAAGTAAAGCGCGGAGAGGCCTTCGGCACGATGGAGTTGCCGGAGGTAGGCGAAAGTGTCAAAGGGGTCGGGGCGTTTGCCCAGCAGGCAGGCCCAGCGTTCCAGGACGAGCCCCCAGCGCAGGGTAGCCAGGTCGCGCAGCGTTCCCGCCAGGTTGAGCCAGAAGGGCCGGTGGAGGTAAGCCCAGGCCAGGTCTACATCGTAGGTTGGCATAAAACGGTATTCCGGATACCCGATGGGCAATTCCGGGAAGCGCTGCTTCAGCATTCCGGCCAGGCGGAGCGCCCACTGGTTGGCCAGGGGCTGCTCGAGGAAACCCTCCTGGTAGGCCAGGCTCCGGGCGGCGGGGAAGCGGCCCATGCTGTCGGCAGCAAAGGGCAGGTACTCCTCATACCGGCTGGCCAGAAAAAAAACCAGTGCCGGCAGGTCGAAAGGGAAAGCGGCACCCGGCGCTTCCTGCCGGAAAAAGGCGGGCAGCCCCTGATGCCGGAAAACGTCGGGAGCCTGCGGCCGCAGGCCGTCCTCCCAAAGCAACGGCCCGGCGGGGAGCCATAGCCCCTCCTCGTCCAGCGGGGCCGGGCTGTAGGCGGCCCGCGCGCCGGCGGCAGAGCGATAGGCCTCCTCGTCCGTGGTCAGCTGGTACCCCACTTTCAGGCAGGACCGGAAGAGCAAACGGAAGGCATACTTGACCCTGGGGGGCACAGAGGGTACGTAAATCAGTATCTTCATCCTGCGTTGTGCCAGGTTTTACTGAAAGATAATGTGTTTTATACGCTTTTTTTTATTGGTGGAAGGAATTTCCATAAATTTAATCCATGGCCATAAAAAAGATCCTCATCACCGGAAATCATGCGGTCGGGAAAACTTCCCTCCTGAACCGCTTCATTCACGATACGTTCAGTGAGCGCCCCCCGGTAAATATCGGCCTGGGAGTGGCCCGAAAGGAAATTGAAGTTCAGGAAGGGCCATTAGTACTCGTGCTGTGGGACCTGGTGGGGGAGTTGTCCGGCGGGAAAGTACCCCGCACCTACCTTCTGGGCGCCAGCGCGGCCGTTTATGTCTTCGACCTGAGCCGTCCGGACAGCCGCAACAGCATGGAGGCCGACCTGGCCGTTATCCGCAGGATGCTGCCGGGCTGCCTGGTCCGGGTAGTCGGCAACAAAAAAGACCTGCTGAACCAGGCAGAACTGCAGGCACTGGCCGGCGAAACCCCGGACAGGCGGTACGCCAGTGCAAAGACCGGTGAGAATGTGGAGGATATCTTCCTGGGTATCGGCCGGGAATTGCTGGGCGCCAGGCAGGAAGAATGAGGGAACGTTCCTCCCCGGCCTGTATTTTATTCATTTATTTTGCTAAATTGACAAATGTTTCGCGGTTTTGCCCTCTTCAGGACGTAATGTCAGAATATGCTTGAACCTTTATGCCCTGAGAACGTAATACTATTTAAGAAAAAAACGTCATGGCCCAAAAGATTTACCTTTTCCTGCTGCTGAGCCTCGGATGCTTCTCCGCAATAGCTCAGCAAACCTATGATACGGATCAGAACATTTACGACGAGAGCAAAGGGATCGTTTATGATCGCGAGTTTACCGTCGACATGAAACTGCATACCAACGGTTTTGCGCTCGGCGTCAACTTCGCCCGCCTCAAAACCTATTACCTCACCCGCTTCTTCAACATAGAGATCGGCGAGATCAAACACGACAAGGAGTTCCGCCAGAGCTTCGACTTCCAGACTCCGGCAGCCTCCCGCGTCTCCCGGGCTTTTATCTTCGGCAAGCAGAACAACCTGCTCGTCCTCCGGGCTGGAATAGGGGAGAAGCGGTACCTTTCGGAAAAGGCCAAACGCAAAGGGCTGGCCGTCGGGCTGAGCTACGAAGGCGGCCCCTCCCTGGGCCTGCTCAAACCTTATTACCTGGAGCTGGTCCGCTCCGAGTCCGACCCTTTCCAGGATTTTACCATCCGCAGCGAAAAGTTCTCTGATGCAAACGCGGCTACTTTCCTGGACATCAGCCGGATTTACGGCTCTTCGGGCTTTTCCAAAGGGCTGGGAGAGATTTCTGCCATTCCGGGCCTGCACGGCAAGTTCGCTGTCCACTTCGACTGGGGCGCCTTCGACGAATTCGTCAAAGCGATCGAAGCCGGCGTCATGGTCGACGCCTATTTCCAGCGGGTGCCCCTCATGGTGGAATCCAGCTTGACGGAATTACCGGAAAACAAGTCGATTTTCATCAACCTTTACATAAATTTGCAGCTGGGCAAGCGGTGGTAGAGGCCGGCGGGCGCCGGGTGAAGGTTGTGAGTTCTGATCCTGCGTCGGGCGGGCGGAATGGCGTTATTGGTTGTTAGTTGTTATCGCAGCCCTTTCGCCGGAATCCTTTTACACTCAATATGAACTAAACTCTGTGGCTCTTTCCTTGTTATTAACCAGTGCCTCGCGTACCAAATAGCAGAGGAGATATTTCACCGCCAGAAGCAACATGCGGTGTCCAATAACTAATAACCGGCTCTGCCCCGGTACCCGATAACCGTCAACCACCAACAACCGCAACAATGATCGAACTGCCGATAGTAGAAAAGAAAGAACCGAGAAAACGGAAGCCGGATTGGCTGCGCGTCAAGCTGCCGATCGGCCCCAACTACAAAAAGGTGCGGAGCCTGGTCGACGACTACAACCTGCACACCATCTGCCAGAGCGGCAATTGCCCCAATATGGGCGAATGCTGGGGTGCCGGCACCGCCACCTTCATGATCCTGGGCAATACCTGTACCCGCTCCTGCTCTTTCTGTGCCGTCAAGACCGGCCGCCCGCCGGAGTACGACGAAGACGAGCCGCGCCGCGTGGCCGAGGCCATCGACCTGATGGGCGTAAAGCATGCCGTCATTACCTCCGTCAACCGCGACGAGCGCAAGGACCGGGGTGCCGAAATCTGGTACCAGACGGTGCGCGCCGTCAAAGAGCGCACGCCCCACGTCACCATCGAGACGCTCATCCCCGACGTGCGCGCCACCTGGTGGGCCCTGGAGCGCATGATCAGCGCCGGACAGGAGGTCGTCTCCCACAATATGGAAACCGTAGAAGCCCTATATCGCAAGGTGCGCCCCCAGGCCAAATACCACCGCAGCCTGGAGCAGATCCAGCGCACCAAAGACTACGGTAAGCGCACCAAATCCGGCATCATGGTTGGCCTGGGCGAGACCGACGAGCAGGTCTTCAAGACCATGGACGACCTGCTGGCCCACGGCTGCGACGTGCTGACCATCGGCCAGTACCTGCAACCGACCCGCATGCACCTGGAAGTGGCGGAGTACGTCCATCCGGATAAGTTCGCCGAGTACAAGGAGGTGGGGCTGTCCAAAGGTTTCGCCTTCGTGGAAAGCGCGCCGCTGGTGCGGTCGAGCTACCATGCAGAGCGGCATTTGTAAGTACGTGGACAGAAATATTGAGACATCAAAACGTGGCTAAGCCCCCGGATATTCACTCATTCACTCATTCACTCATTCATTCATTCATTCATTCATTCAGTCCATGTACCTAAGTGGTCTCCCCTAAGAGCATGTTTTACAATCATTTTAACCATATTAGCCTGATGCGCATGCCCCTCACCCCCTCGCCCCCCGCCAATGCCACCCCAGCGCCAGGCCGCAGAGGAGCAGCCCCAGAAACTCCCGCGTCAGCTCCACGTGAGGCGACCCGGCTTTCATGGTGCCCGTGATCGTCGGCATGCCCATGTTGATCCATCGGATAAAATCGGGCAGGAGCGCCGCCATCCAGATCAGCACTACGCCCAGGCCGAGGTACAGGATGTACCGGTGGTAACGCCCGAAAGCGGCAAAGGCCGATACGATGGCCACGAAGCCATATAAGGCGGCCCAGGCCCAGGGGTCAGGATCGTTGAGCTGCACGGCGGCAAAAAGGGCAAAGAGCAGGGCCAGGAAGAGGTTGACGTATTTCATGCCAGGAGCAGAGGTATGTTTCTGAGTATAGACTTGACAAGTTTTCAAAACTTGTCAAGTCTAAAGAATAATCCTCCACCGGCCTCCCAGAAAGTGCTTAGGAACCGGATGAAAATAAGTTCCCGTTTTTGGGGAGGGTATTGTTTTCGCTACCAAGGCGCGGCGAAGAAGCATAGCCGGGGCTCTGTGATCCCGCTTTTCCTGGAAAAGCGGGACAACGAAGGTAGCGGAGACAAGACACCGCCAAAATAGGGAAGTTATTATCAGCCGGTTCCTTATTATTGCCTCAGGAGCTTCCCTTCCGCCAGCACCTGCCCGGCGGATTGCAGGCGGTACCAGTACAGGCCCGCGGGCAGGGAGGAAGGCACATCGGCAGCGCCTCCGGTAAAGGGAAGGCGCAGAGCCAGGCGGCCGGTAACGTCGTAAAGGTACAACATCGGATTGGGGATTTCCAGGCCGGCCTGGCCGAACAGCTGTAATCTGTCCCGAAAAGGATTGGGGCCGAGGGTGAGCTGTTTGCCGGGCTCCGAGTTGCCCGTGCCGGAGACCAGGTCCAGGATGAAAGTAAAGCCGGCGGAACAACCGGCGGCGTCCGTGATGGTCAGGGAATACGAGCCGGCGGCCAACTGGCTGATGTCTTCGGTAGTCGCCCCGTTCGACCATTCGTAAGCATAAGGAGGCAAACCACCCTGTGCCGAGATTTCGATCGAGCCGGCCTGGCCGCCGTCATCCGGAGTAAGCGCCTGGTCCGCAATTTCGATCGGCGCCAGTTCCTGCACATGGGCGGTGACGATGCTGTCGCATGCTTCTCCCTGGCCGGGCGCGACGTACTCCAGCATGCCGCTTTCGGTGAACAGGGTGCCGTTGACCAGGATGCTTTCTCCGTGGCAAAAGTAATGGTGCGTTTCTATCTCGGGATTTTCCAGGATGGACAGGTGGAGGGTGACGACGCTGTCGCAACCGCTGGCGAGGTTGTACGTGCGGACGTATTCCCCCGCTTCGGAATAAGAAATCCCGTTGTGGTGGTACATTTCTCCGGGGCAGATCTCTGCATAAATATCCGTTCCCGGCACCTCGTCAGTATATTCCACAAAGGTGAAGGCGAGGCTGTCGCAGCCGTTGCCCCGGGGATAGGCCCTTTCGTACAGGCCGGGCATGTTATAGTATTCGCCATTGTGTTCGAACCAGCCGCTGCCGCAATGCTCTACGGTTTCCAGGGACAGGGGCTGCTCCAGCGCTTCCAGCACTTCCAGGTGAACCAGTTCCCGGCAGCCGAAGTTAAAATTGTTGCTGATGGAAATAGCATAACTGCCCGGCTGGGTTATTATCGTTCCGGAATAATTCAGAGGGGTATTTCCGCAGAGCGTTACAGTATCATAAGACGTTGCATACTGTGGCTCGACTACTACATGTCTTCTGAGGCCGACTTGCAGGCCTACCTGGTTAACAGCCAGGATGTCATACAGGCCCTCTTCCGGCAAGGGCACAGCCAAGTAATAGTAGGGAGGTTCCTGAGAACACGAAAAAACCGTGACACTGCCCGCATCCCCCTCGTAGGGCACCAGCGGCCAGAAGGAAGATACCGATAGGCCTGTACAGGGACTATAAGCGCTAACGCCCAGTTGGTAGCTCCTGATCGGCAGGGTATCGATCTCCAACTCGTGGCCCTGGCTGAGGGTATCCCCATCCAGCATCCAGAAATATTCCAGGAAATCGTGATAAGGGTGGACGGCATACCGGCTTCCAACCCAGTTGTCGCCATCCACCCGGCTGGATCCCAGCACCTTCAGGTCAAAGGCCTGCGGCAACGTCATTTCTCTGACCTGGAATTCGGCGATGCCGATGCAGCCGTCCTCCGTCCGGCCGACTACCCGGTAGCTGCCCGGCCCGGCCGTGATCGATCTTCCTTTCTGTCCGTTGTTCCAGTAATATTCACTGAAGCCGTTGGCGGCGGTCAGCACTGTAGCCTCGCCAGGGCAAATCCAAAGTTCGCCCTCTATCTCTATGGGACAGGAGCTTGAATGGCAAAGGGCTACAAAAGAAAAGAAAAGGGTCAAAAGAGTACAAAATCTTAACATGGGATATGATTTAATAGTATGAAAAAATTTCTTTCAATTATTTATACTGTGGGCATGAAATGCCCTGTAGCACGGCCAGGCCCACATTTGTCCATACAGTCCTTCGGCCCTGATGAACCTTGCGGCTCACAGAGCCTATTTTAAAGTGTTTATTCGTTGGGTTCGGGAAAGGAAAAGATATTCGCTTGCCAAAAGGGGGGGGACAAATTTTAAAATGTTTATTTTTTCCTACTGAATATAGAAGCGTTCAAAAACATAGATGTGACGTGGTTTGAAAAACAAATGATAAAAAAATTAATCTTTTAGCTATGCCAACAGCTATTCTCGCTATTAGAAAAAGTTATGATATAAACGGCTGCTGCCCTATTTTCACAGCCAAAAAGTTGGCATATGGCAACAGACCAGTTAATACAAGGCCTTAGGCAAAAGTTCGAAGCGGTCAAGGAACACCGTTATAAGAATGCTCAAATACCCTTAGGGGATTTTTTGCAATCGGCCTTTGCGATGTTCCACCTCAAGGACCCGTCGTTGCACCATTACCGGATAAATTACCGGGAACGGGAGGCGAACCTGGAGCGGGTTTACCAGATTAAATCGCTGCCCTCGGATTCGGCGATGCGAGAAGGCATAGACTATATTGCCCCTGGCGATATCCAGGCATGTTTCAAGGTTCCCTTGCAAACCCTTGGCGAAGAAGGGATTATGGATGAATGCCGGGTATTGGGGCGCTATAATTGCCTTTTGTTCGACGGCACGCAGCATTATTGTTCCTGCGCCACAGCCTGCGAACATTGCTTAACCAGGGAGCACCGCAACAAAAAAGGCGAAGTGACAAAAACCACTTACCACCACCAAGCGTTAGCCGCAGTAATGGCCCATCACGGGCACAAGGAGGTTTTTCCTGTTTGCTGTGAAGCTATCGTGCGCCAGGACGGAAGCACTAAAAACGACTGCGAGCTCAATGCAGGCAAACGGCTCATCCCCCTTGTGAGGGGTTTGCTGCCTGAGCGACAGTATGAACTGCTAGGCGTTTTTGACGGCTTGTACCCCAACGGCCCTTTTATCCGCATGCTCCAAAAGCATGAAATGCGCTTTGTCATTGGCATCCAGGAAGGCTACGTCCTCATCCAGGTTGAACGGCTTAGAGCCGCACAAGCCCTCCAGGAACACTCCTGGCCACGCCGGATGGGCAAAAGTGTGTTGCCAGGTGGCATAACCAATTGGTGCTCAACGGCCAAAACCAGGATATAGAGGTTAACTACTTTGAACTTGAGCAGTTTGACACCGAAGGCCAAAGAGCTTATTTCAACTCCTGGATAACAGACATAGCCATTTCACAGGAGAATATCGTGGAGTTAACCCTCATTGGCCGCAGCCGTTGGAAGATCGAAAACGAGACCTTCAATACCCTTAAGAACCAGGGCTACCACTTGGAGCACAATTACGGGCATGGCGAAAAATACTTGGCCACCAACTTCATGTTGCTTGCTTTCCTGGCTTTCTGCGTCGACCAAATTGCTCAAAAGATGGACCAGGCATTTGATAAAGCCCTGAAGTATTGCAAAACCAAGAAAAAGCTCTGGGAGAAAATCCGCCAGGTTTTCGATTTGCTGCCTTGTAAGTCAATGAACGTTATTTATCGCTTCATTGCAAAGGACATCCAGGTGGATTTCCCTTTGCTAGAATAAAGCCATATTTAAATTTTTTCTAATAGCGAGAATAGCTGCTAAGTCACTCCTTCACTCCTTTCCGGGGTTTCCGGAGTGCCCTCACAAATGCACAAATGCACGGCTCCACCAGTTTAGCCAAGAAATCGCCGTCGCCCTATCACCGCTTCACCAACGGCGCCACCCACTGCCCCTGCCCGCTCTCAAAACTCACCCAATATACCCCGGTAAGCAATTCCCGGACATCCACCCGCATGGAACGCTGCCCGGCAGCCTGCTGCGTCAGCACCACCTGCCCCAGCCCGCTGCGGATCGTCAGGATGCTTACGCTTCTACCGGAAACTCAACCACGGCTCTTCCAGCGCCGGGTTCGGATAAAGGCGCATGGCGCTTACCGAAGCTTCCTCCGCCGAGCTGATCAGGGGGTCGAAGGGCGTGCCTGAGTTGAACACTTCTTTGGTGGCATAGTCCTGGACGAAGGCTAGGACGTACACCTGGTTTGCATTCCAGTTGTTCTGTATGGTGTAGTTGAAAGAAGCGGTAACCGAGCCGCCCGCCGCCGCCAGGCTAACCGGGTCGCCGTCCTTGCTGGTCAGCATATCCCGGAAGACGTCGTGGTGCAGCGTCTCGCCGTTGGGCGCATTGTACTGGATCTCCTTTTCGACAACGGCTACGAACAGGCGGATGTCGCCGGAGGGCGGCGTGCCCAGGGAGAACACTCCCACCTCTACCTGCCGCTGGGCTGGTACCGGATTCCGTTACCTGGATAGCCAGCGGGCTGGTTTGCCCGACCTGGCTGTCCAGCATGGAAGCGGTGACCTACTGGTACCGAAGTGCCCGAAGTGCCGTTGAAGAACACCCGGGGCGTGCTGAAAATGCTGTAGTAACTGGCACGGGCGCTGTTCTCCTCGGTATTCGCCTGATAAAATATGCAGGAGCTGTAAGGGACGCTGGGATGATAGGCGATGTGGTGAACATCCGCTTCGTAACCCGCGATGGTATTGTAAAACCCGGATTGGCGTTCGCGCATATAGGGCAGCGGGTGTTGGTGAAATGCTCCAGCAAAACATACCGCTTGGTATGCTGCTGAGCGCTCAGTTGAAAGGAAAGGAACGATATGAAAAGAAAGGTAAAGATACGTTGCATAGGTTCAGGATTATTTTTGTTAATGATCAGTACCTGAAACTACAGCCTTTTCAGGTAAATTGTTCTGAAAATTAGCCGCTTTGTCCGCTCGGATAATAAAAACTGCATCTCCACGCATATCCCGGCGCTGTATGGAATTTGCTGTTCGCTGTTTTCCTCAACAATAAGAGCGGGCGCCTCCTTCCGAAGGCACCCGCTCATTCCCATATCCTAAATGCTGTTTATCTCACAACCACAAACTTCTTCGTCAGTTTCGCTCCCTGGCTGAGCAGGTGGACGAAGTAGACGCCCGTACCATCCGGCTGGCGTCGACCCTGGTTTCCCTGTTACTTAAGCGTCGCCGTTCAGGGGCTGTTGGTTCAGCACCCTGCCGTTGAGGTCCGTTACCAGCAGTTGCACCGGCATGGATTCGGGCAGGATGAAGGAAACCGTCAGTTCGTTGGTTACCGGGTTGGGGAAGAGCTTCATGGCGGTCAGGGGCTCGAGGCCGCTCTGGTATGGCGTATAAGAGGCGCCGCCCGCTCCAGTTCATCCGCAGCCTGCCCCACGATCATCAGGCCTGCTGCCGGGTTCAACCAGCCCGCCGCTTAAGCACAGCCGAGGATTTCGATATCGTCGATGTAGACGTAATCGGTATTGCTGGAGGCATCGCAGCGGAAGCGCAGGCGCGTATTGGAAGAGAAGGTGCCGGTGATCACGACCGACTCGAAGTAGCGGACTTCGTTCTGGAACTCGTCGCCGAGGTTCCATTCTTCTACCGTCGTGTAGCTGGAACCTCCGTTGGTGGACACCGCAGCCAGAAGTCCTCGGTGGAATTGTCCATGCTGGAAGTACATAGGTGAAGTTGACCGTCAGCTCGTCGTACGAAACCAGGTTGAGGTTGTCGGTAGTGATGACGGAGGAGGAGGAGTTGTCCCGCAGGCGCACGGCGTTCGACCCGCTGTAAGCGTAGGAAGTGCTGAAAACGCTTAAGCATCCGAGCCGCCGTCATTCCAGATGCCCCAGGTAGTCTCAAAGTTGTTGAAGTCGAGGGTTTGATACGTACATCCGCCGCAGCCCGTGGTCGAGAAGAAGCTCGAACTGCTCCAGGCGCTGGTGACGCCGCCGCTGCGCAGTTGGACTGCACCTGGAATTCGTAGTCGGTGCAGGTAAATCAGGCCAGTATAGCTCACCGGGGAAGTGAGGTTGAACCCTTCCGTCCAGGTGGAAGTGCCGATCTCGCGGGCACGGACGTTGTAGTCGATGGCGTAAGGCGGCGCGTTCCAGGTCAGGGTAGCGTCGGTATTGGTCGGCGAAGCCGACAGGTACTGCCGGGCGTATTGCAGGTGACCGGGCAGGGCGGGCAGGATCCGCCGCAGTCCACGCCGGTCTCGTCGCCGTTCTGGATGCCGTCGGTGCAGGTCAGCCCGCCGCTTCCGGTCACGCAGAAGTTGGTCGTTTCGGAAGAGCCAAAGCGCCGCCGGAGGCGAGGGTCCCGCCGCTGGAATCGTCGGTGAGGGTGTAGGAGCCGCGCCGTAGGCACAGCAGATGCCGTCGCCGTAGGAGTCGTAGATGATGAAGTCATAGCAGCCGTCGGGCAGGCAGGCATTTTCCACGACGGTGGAGCCATCCGGGGAGGAGCCGTAGGTGCCGCCGGAAGCAACGACGGTATTGCTGGCGTTCCTGATTTCCCAGCTGGTCTCTTCCGGGTAGTTGTCGAGGACGATAGTCAGCGTTACCGGGTTATCAAAGCAGGGGCAAACCGGGCAGGAGGATCCGCCGCAGTCGACGCCGGTTTCGTCGCCGTTCTGGACGCCGTCGCTGCAGGTGGGGCAGGCCGGGCAGGAGGATCCGCCGCAGTCGACGCCGGTCTCGTCGCCGTTCTGGATGCCGTCCTCACAGGAGGGCGGCCGCAGGCGGGCAGGCAGGAGGCGTTGGTGATCACGTTGCGGATCACGTTGCCGGGCTGCGGTAGAAGCCGTTATTGAAATTGATGCCGACGCTCTGCGGTGGCAGTACGACATGATGGTGCCGCCGCCGGATGGGTAGCCGGGCAGGGGGCAGCTGCCTTCGGTGCTGCCGGAGCAGCCGTCGATGGTAAATATTGTTGCCGTTCCAGACGCAGGCGTGGGTGTGGCGCGAGCCGAAGGTATGGTAGAACTCGTGGGTGACCACCATGACCGTCCAGGAGTAAGTCGGGAAGTTGCTGTAGGTAGAATTGATGGAGCTGAAGCTCATGCTGTTGTCCTCATTGGACGCGCAGATGCCGGAGAAGTAAGCGGCGATGCCGCCGCTGGTACCTGATAGGACAGCAACTGGGGTACAGGTCGCCGTTCCAGTTGTTGCGGTAGGACTGGAACTGGCTCAACATGCCGCTGCTGGTCGTGCTGGAATAGGGGCTGTTCGTCGTCCAGTTGAAGATTTCGGAGACCACTGTATTGATCGATTCGTTGGCGTAGAGGGCAGCCACCTGGTTGTAGATGCCGGTCACGTAGTTGGTGGCGCCAGCGGCACCGCCTTTGCTGGAGACCACGTCGTCGTCCACCTCGAAATAGAAGCGCACACAATCGGACAAGGCGCGCGGGTCGGGTTACCGGGGTAGCTCGTCCCGGGTATAACCCACGCCGTCGTCGGGCGTATCGCAGCTGAAGCCAATGTCCCGGATGACGTCCTGGTCCTGATAAAGGATATAACGCCCGGTATGCCGGGGTTTCTCCAGTTGGTAAACCACCATGTTGCCTTCCCTTTGGTGCGCCAGCAGCCCCATCACGTCATGCGGGAAGAAGCTGAAGGCGGCAATGGAAGCTTCTCCTTTGACGACGCCCCGGTAGTGGATACCCAGGTGGATGTCTGTGAGCGTCCGGTAGTCGCTGGTGTGCGCGCGGAAGTCGTCCGAAAAGGATCTACCTTCACCAGCAACACTTCGATGGGAGCAGCCCGGAAGCTGGTGGGCAGCACGAGGGTCATGCTCTCCGGCTCGTCCTGGAGCAGTTGCTGGAGGGCAGCCTGCCTGATGTCGAGCAGGTCATGGGCTTTGGGGGGCTTTTTCGCCCTCAAGAGCCGCACCCGGCACAGTACGGAACAACTGTACAGGGGTGAACGCTGCGCCTGTCTCCTGAGCTGATTGCACCAGCCCGGAGGGGCGGATGGAGGTTTGCCCGAAGGCCAATACCCAGATGAGGGCGAACAGGATGGTAAGCTGTGTTTTCATGTACTAATCCGGTTTTGATTGATAAATAGAATAAAAATCCAGCCTGCTTACGGCGCATAGCCGTAGCAGCCAAGTTATACGGGTTCTCGATCCTTTGCGGTAAGCTGTTGAATATCAGCTTAAAACAAGAATTTGAGCCTGTTTCTGGTGTTGTTCAGCCAGTTGTTTTGTCGAGTGTGTACAAAATTTAAAAAGCCTCACGCTCCGATGAGACGTGTGGAAAGAATACTGTAGAAACTGAGGAGCTAAAAAAAAAACGGGCTTCATTTTCGATTCGGAAGAACGGGGAAGATCAGGCCCCGAAAGGCCTCCAATGAATATATTGCAATAATCGCGATAAATCTAATAATAATTGGCGGTTACTGCAACCCCAGGGGTTAATTTCCAGAGAAAATAATTTCGCGGAATGTTGCAGAAGCGAGGTCAATGGGCCGTGCCGACGCCGTATTTACAGGATAACCGGACCATCCATCTATGCTTCTCTGTTCTTTTCTTCGTCCTGGCGAGCAGTTCTGAATTCGTATATTGTGCCTGTTGATTCGTATATTCCAGCGTTCGAAAGGAGAAGGCTCCTTTTTTTATGCTTTGCTCTGGTTCAAAACTCACAATGCGATGAATTTCAAGAAACTAAAAACCACTTTCGAGTTCACCAAAAACCTGTTCACCACCGGTGCCCTGACCGAAACCAGCCGGGGAGTAGAAATAGAGATTTGCAGCCGGCTGCCTGAAGGAGAGCACAAGGTAATTGTGGAGTACGGAATGGGCCACGGGAATATCACCAGAGAGATCCTGAAGCACATCTCCCCGGCCTCCAAAGTATATGCCTTTGAAGTCAACGAAAAATTCTGCCGCCACGTCCGGGAAGAAATTCAGGACGACAGGCTCATCATCATAAATGACAGCGCGGAACATGTAAAAAAACGCGTCGAAGAGGAAGCCGTCGATGGCTTTATCGCCTCCATCCCCTTTACCTTCCTGTCCAACGAAGTGGGCGCCAAAATCATCCGGGATTCCTACGAGATGCTCGCCCCGGGCGGATATTACAGCCAGGTGTTGTATACCCGTTTCAACTACAAAAAATTCACGCGGATTTTCGATGAATGCAGCATCACCAAAATCCCGAATATCCCCACCGAGTATATTTATCACTGCCGGAAGAGCGGGGGAGAGTAGGGGGATTGGTTCATGGATTCATTGTTGCACCGTTTCAGGCCCATGCAACAATGAGCCCATGCAACAATACTCCACCCTTTCGCAACGATACTCCACGCACCGGAGGCCAGGCGCCTGCATATTTGTATTATCAATAATAAAAACGCAGGCACGATGAAAAATGCAGCAACCATCCATAAGAAAGAGAGCGGGGAAATGCCGGCCGGCATGAGAGTAAAGAGCACTTTTAACTTCAGCGCGTTTTATCGGCAGTACGCCGGGAAAGTTTACGGTAAGTGCCTGGCCATGCTCGGGGAAGAAGTGGCGGCGGAAGACATCGCCCAGGAAATATTCATGAAGGTTTACCTCAAATCCTCCGGTTTCAGGAGAGAATCCAGCTTCTCCACCTGGGTTTTTTCCATTGCTCATAACAGTTGCATCGATTACCTCCGGAAGAATAAAAAACGGGAGCAGGCATCTTTAGAAGAATTGCCCTTTCTTCCTATATTGGTGGAAGAAGCTCCCTGGCAGGAAGCCCCTTCCGATAATATGGGCCAGCTGGCCCGTGTTCTGGAACAGATCCCGGAAGAAGACAAGGGGATTTTATTCATGAAGTACCGGGACAACCTGTCGATCAAAGAAATTGCATCGGCCCTGGACAAATCGGAAAGCGCCGTGAAAATGAGAATCAAGCGGGCGAAAGCCAAAGCCCGGGAGCGGAGGGCGGAATTAATATCCGCCGACTAATTTGTATCAAAACTTTTCATCATGAGCGACAAATCCGCATTCGGAAAATTTATGGAAGCGATCATCAATTTTTTCAAATACTTCCTCTCCCGGAAGAAGAAACCATGAGGCGGGTTCGTGGAAGCGCTGTCGGGTGTCCTTCTTTGTACGGGCGGGTTTTCCCCTTCATGTCTCCAGTTCAGGCATTCACCTGCTTTTCCTTCCTGCTCTTTGTCTTTTCGTTTCCCTTCTGCCGGCCGCTCATTGCCCAGGCTGCCTGCCCTGCCCCGAACGGGGTTTTCCTGGAAGCCGGCGGCGCGGCCCCGTACTACTCGCTCAGTTACGCCCGCTGTTTCTTTGCGGCTGAAAAGGCGAGCGGCCACTTCCGGATAGGCGGCAGCGTTTGGGGAAAAGGGCTGGCGATCCCGGTGGGGGCCTCCATAGCCCTGGGCGCGGGCGCCCACCGTCCGGAACTTTCTCTCGTCTTCACCCCGTTTTCCCAGGGCCTCCGTTTTTGGGACAGGGATGAATCCGACCTTTTCCTCGACCTGTTACTGGGCGCAGGGTACCGCTACCAGCCGGTTTCCGGTTCCTTTTTCGTAACCGCAGGGCTGTTCCCCTATCTGCGGCTGGATCCTGCGCCGGCGGCATTGTCGGAGGGTGGCGCCGAACTGCGCCTGCGGGTGGGCGCCGGGGCAGGTTGGTTTTTCGGCGGTTAAAGTTCCCTGTACCTTGGCTTCACCGGGGGGGAGCCGGATACATATCTCTGCGATTTGTTTCCCTGAAACCAAATTCAAAAAGCTTCTCAAGGGACAGGATAAAAAAAAAGAGGGCGCATTAAATTAAAGTTAACTGCAAAAATACAGAATAGCCCTTGTTTTTAAAATGCAAGAAAATGAAAATCAATTAAATAAATATTTTTTTTATAAAAAAAGGGTGCAGTGATCCGAAAAATTGCACTTCGCAAGCCCCCGATTATTGTTGACTTTTGTATTGTCAACGGAGAAGAACGACAGTTGACAACGCCCTCTTGAAGAAAAGGGCAAAACAAAGGTTGTAATCCCACGAATGCTTTTATAATCCCATGTGCTATTGTAATCCCATGAAAGATTTTTCGGGGATATCAAAGGATGTCCTCATTTTTGGTATGTAGATAGCCTCTCAAAGCTCTTTTGGAAACCGGCCCGTTGCGGCCGGTTTTTTTTTGGACGGGCCACTTTTAAGTGGCCCGTAATAACAGGAAAACAGGCCTGGCTCACCCTCGCGCCCTACCCGATTGCCCCTGATAATCATCCACCAACTTCCTGCCCAAGCGAACCGCATCTTATTCAGCCATATTACCGGAGAAGCAGAATACAACAGAAAAAATATCGGAAGCTCCGGGCGTTTCCGGTAGGGTTTATCCGGAGGATTTCGTTTCAGGGATTAGAGGCGTTGTTCGGGCGGTGATTTGGAGCGCATGTTTTGCTTTCAGGCCCGGCCACCGGACAAGCTCTTTTTCCAAACCAAAAGATTCAATCTGATGAGAAAGTTAAGTTTTGTTTTAGCCCTTGCGCTTTCGGTTTTCGCTATCCAATCCTGCCAGAAGGACGACACGGCCGAACCTGTCGATCCCTATGCCGGGCAGGAAGCTCCTCAGCTGCCGGCGGCGGAGACTTTCGTGATGCCTATTAAGCCTTTTACAGAACTGGACGACGGCCGGGAGGCACCGGGATGGACGCAGGAGGTAACCTCGAGGTCGATCAACAACTGGGGTTATTCAGCCGGCACTGTTTTAGTCTGGAATACGGTGCTCACGGTACACCTGGCTATTCCGACCCTGGCCTTTTTCGAATCCTTCAACCATCAGGCGGAGTATCAGGGGGGAGGCGTCTGGCTCTGGGCTTATGAATTTACGGGTGAAAACGGGGCAACCTACCAGGCGGAGCTGTACGGCGAATTGCTGCCTTCCGCTGAAGTGAAATGGGACATGTACATCTCGCAAACCGGGGGTTTCCCGCGGGTACACTGGTATTCCGGCACGACCGCCAATGACCGGTCTTACGCCCGGTGGGCGCTGAACTTCGACCCCAACAACCCCAGGCCTTTCATCAACATTGACTTCCAGCGCGACAATGGCAACGGCGCCGCCGCTATCCGCTATACCAACAGCATTCCCGGCGTGCCCGAAAACGGTGGCTACATCGAATACCGGGAGGGTGCCGGCGCCGCCGACGGGTTCGACCGGGCATACGAGGTATACAAGGCCGAGATCGACAACCTGCTGGAGATCAACTGGGACAGCGTCAACAAAAACGGCAGGGTAAAGGATGCCGAAAAATTCCAGGACCAGGAATGGCACTGCTGGGGGACGGACCTGCAGGATACGGATTGCTGAATGTAAGCGTAGTTTGCGGTTCGCTGTTCCCGGTTCGCTGGTTTTAGCGGGGAGGATTCTGTACTTCAGAAAAGCCAGGGGCGAAGGCGGGTGCCGTTCATGCATTGAGGAAAATATAAAAACCTTTGGGGTTTCGAAGCCTCAAAGGTTTTTTTAGTAAGGAAAAAAACCTCCTGCTGCTGACAAATGCCATTGCAACAACCACTCAAACGCCTCAACTTGAGAGGTAGCCTTTGGCTTTCCGCCTATGAAAAAATGGCTCCTCACCGGCTTGCTGAGTGTGGCCTGTTCCGGCCTTCTTGTCCTACAGGGGCTTGCCCAGCCTGGAGGCAAGGGTATGCTCGTCGTATCCCCGGCGGATGAAGAATACCAGGATGGCCTGTATCCCTTACAGGATCACCTTTTCGTATTTGTGGATACCACGGAAGACAGGACGATCGAAGAAATAGCGGCCCCGGCTTTTCAGGCGCGTTTCAGCCAGGAGGAACGGTGGCGGGCCGGCACTTTCGGCGGCGACCTGGGCCCGGACATTCATTACATCTGGGGCCGGCTAACCATCCTCTCGCAATTGGATGTCGATGAGGAATGGCTGGTCAACGTCGACGCCGGCACGGTGGATCTTTTCATACCCATTGATTCCAACCACTTTGCCCAACTGAAGTCAGGCGAATCGCGGCCCCTTGGGGAAAAATCTTTTAAAGGCAGCTACGGCATATTGTCCTGTATGCCATTGCGCCTGCCGGCTCAGGATACGCTGACGGTATTTTTCAGGCTGAAAAGAATCGGGGCGGTAGGTAAGGGTATGCGGCAAGCTTTTGGCAATGCGCTTTTCAAACCTCATGTTTATTTTGCCGTTGACCGGCACATTCGCTTTTTTGATGCCCTGATGATCGGTATCATGCTGGCAGTGGCCATCTAC
>JACJXZ010000009.1 GCA_020636375.1 Lewinellaceae bacterium
TTGCCTCATGGCTAAAGGGTTGTCCCCCCCATTGCCTGCGGCTCAGGCAGCTTCAGTTCAGCCCTGAGGCTGTATTTTTATGCCTTGAAGTGGGCATTGAGCTTGAAAAAGAAGGAAGAAACGGCTATTTTAGGCTGCGGTTGCCGGCCGGAGGGGCTTACAGGGGGCCCGGCAGAGAAAAACGGGCGGCTGAAGGGCCGGAAGAGAACCCCTGGATAGGCCGATACAATGCCCATAAGGGCGGCAAATACATGCGGCTTTCCCGGCATGGCGCCGGGACAGGCTGTCCAACTGCATTGTATCTGACAGCACCGCTGCGCGGTTCCGGCAGATACAATGCTTAAAGTTGGTGGCAATGTAAATTCCAAAACAACATATAAAATTTCTTACCATCAAATACTTGTAACATCGGTAGTGTATTAATATCTTGTCACAAACAAAGCAATACTAGCAATGAAGAAGGTTGAAGATTTGACTTTAGGATTTAATGATGCAGAAAACTATAAGCACCGTAAAAATAAAGAGCTCTTTAATAGAGTGTTTGTCAAATCCGACGAACTTGATCAACTATTGAAAGAACAGACGTATTTTCTAGTTGGCGATAAGGGAACTGGTAAAACCGCCTATGCTGTATTTCTTTCAAACAATGAATATAAAAACCATAAATCATCACTTAAATATATTCGTGAAACTGATTACAGAAAGTTTGTCTCTTTAAAGCAAAAGAAACATTTGGAGTTATCAGATTATCAGAGTATTTGGAAGGTCATTCTGTATTTGTTAATAAGTAAGCAAATTATAGAGAATGAACCTAAGGGGTTCTTAGAAAAAATCTATTCTAGAAAGCTTAAAGCTCTAAATAATGCCATTAACGAGTATTATTCAAACGCATTTAGTCCAGAAATTATTTATGCATTGAATATTATGGAAGAGTCTTCGCTCGCAGCAAATTTAATAGCAGATAAGAAAGCAAGTATTGGTGGAGAATCTAAATCAGGAATATCTTTTTCTGAATCTAGATTTCAAATGAATTTATTCTATATTGAAAGGCAGTTTGAAGAAGCGCTATCAGCATTGAAACTTGAGAAAAACCATACATTATATATAGACGGAATCGATATAAGGCCTGCCAATTTGCAATACGAGGAATATCTAGAATGCATTAAAGGTCTTACAAATGCATTGTGGACTATAAACAGTGATTTTTTTTCGAATATTAAAGACTCTAAAGGTAGAATCAAAGCGGTAATGCTTATTAGACCTGATATTTTTTCCTCTGTAGGATTGCAAAATACAAATAATAAAATTGCAGACAATAGCGTTTTATTAGATTTAAGAACAACATATAACGTATATAGAGATTCATTGATTTTTAACATAGTCGATAATTTGCTTTCTAAGCAACAAGAAAAGAAAATGGAAATTGGAGAAGCTTGGGATTATTATTTTCCATACAAACTTAAAGGAACAAAGGGTAGAGAAGACGACTCTTTTGTGGGGTTTTTGCGTTACGGTATGTCCCGCCCAAGAGATATTATATCAGCTGTGGATATAATGCAATCCGAGTACATAAATTCAAATCGTATCAAACTCGGTATTTTTACAGAAGACGATTTTGAGAGCAGAGAATTTAAGAATAAGTATTCGGAGTATTTATTAGGAGAAGTTAAAGATCAACTTTCATTTTATTACGCAATTAAAGAATATGAAATATTTCTAAAATTTTTTGAATTTCTATATGGGAAATACCAATTTGGATACAATGCCTATCTAGAAGCCTATCAAGACTACATGAAGCATCTTGATAGTATTAAAACTGATATCCCTAGATTCGCACGTACAGCAGATGATTTTCTACAATTTTTATACAATCTAAACGTAATTGGCTTTATTGATAGAGTAGACGGACAGGTTTGGCAAAGATGGTGTTACAGACAAAGAAGTTATAGTAATATTGATCCTAAGGTTAAAACTCACACTGAATATATTATCCACTATGGCCTTGGCAAAGCTCTTAATATTGGAAGAGTTATAGATAAAACTAAAAATAGTAGGAAATAATGCCACCAACACTGCGCCACCGTCAACCCTCCTTACGTCGGGCTGCGTTGGCGCTGCCGTTGAACTAAACCATCCTATTTTACACTCATAAGGTTCTGTTTTTCAGTGCATTGCATTTAGTTTTCTCTTAAATTTGGCGGTATTATTTCACCAAATCAAGAGATATGAGCACACACACAAACCACCTTCAGAAGTTACAAGACTGGATGGAGCTGCGCAACTACAGCGAGGCCACCATTTCGGCCTACCGCTGCGCCTTAAAGCAATTTTTGGAATGGCGGGAAGCGGAGGGCTTTTCGGCCCCATTCGGCCAAGAAGAAGCGCGGCGTTATTTGTTGAGCCGTTACCGCAGCGGGAAGAAGTGGCAGACGGTGAACGGGGATTATTCGGCGATGCGCAAGTTTTACGAGCACGTACTGGGCCAAGAATGGGACGTGGAGCATTTGCCCCGGCCGCGCAAGGAACGGAGCCTGCCCGGCATATTGTCCACCCAGGAAGTAGAGCGGTTGATCAGCTATGGGCGGACATACAAGCACCAGGTTTTTATGGTGTTGTTATACGGGACGGGCTTGCGCTTGAGCGAAGCGTTGAACCTGCGGATAGTGGACATTGACGGGCAGCGGCAGCAACTCCGGATAGTAAAAGGCAAAGGCGCTAAAGGGCGTTATGTGTCCATACCGGAGTGCCTGTTGGAAGTATTGCGCAATTACTACCGGGCATACCGGCCTCAGGATTATCTGTTCAACGGCAAGTCTACGAGGAACTGGAAAGCAGCCTGCCCAAGAAGCGCTGGGTGGTGAACCACCAATGGCCCACGGCAGAGACAAAGGTGATAGAGGAATACCTCGGCCGCTATACCTGCCAGCGAGGCTGGCGAGCAGGCAGGTCTGCCGGATAGGCATCTCGGACAAGCGCTTGTCCTATGACAAAAACGGCCAGAATGTATGCATTGAGTACAACAACTACCGGGAGCAAAAGGCGGGGGAGCCGGCCCCCAAAGCCTATCGGCATATGGAGCCTCTGGCTGCGATGCACCAGACCTGCCTGCTCGCCAGCCTCGCTGGCAGGTATTGCAGCATCAGCTGCCGCCCTATTTTCAACGCTCGCGGCATTATGGGTTGCATGCGGCTCCTACCTATGAACGCCTGAAAGGCTGTTTGCCCAGCATCGTGAAGCAGGAAGGGGCAACGGTGCGCACAGTCATCCAGATCCTTCGGGCTTTGCTGCAGAAAGAGCCCTACTGTTGCGAAGGTTGTTCGGGGACAGATTTTTTGGAGGAGGCTCTGCCGCCCGATCCGGCTTATACCCGCTATCACGTGCTGGGCAGAGCACAACGTAGTCCGCCAATGAGGTCACAGCGCGCTCCGGCCGGCACTTCAGCTTCCCCCAAAACGTGTTGAATGGGGCCGGGCCGGCTGTGCCCGCGCGGAAGGGCCGGGTAGTAAAATGAGCCCATTTGATCCAGAGCGGTACGCTAAGTTTGACAGGGCAGGGAAAAAAGCATATTTTACAAGCACTTTATTCCGGAGGAAAGCAGGCGCGTTTCCCCTAAGGTAACCGGGCAGCGGGGCAGGCTGGTTTAGTCCAACTGAAATGTCTGCGCGGGTTGGTTTGAGAGGCTTGGCGGTCGGGGTGGGGGCGCAGACATTCCTTTGAGTGGGCGCAGTTGCGATTTGTCCCCATGTAAAAGCTCTAAAATGTTGGTTTCAGGTAGCGCCACATAGCCGGCTCGGCCTGAAAAGCCTGCTCCGGCGAATGCCGGAGGCCAATATATTTTAGCACGGGGCATCGCCCCGTGTATAATGATGAAAGCCGCCTGCGGCCTGAAAGGCCATCATAATACCAGCTCGAATATGCTGCCCTTTCAGGGCGCTGGCTACGGTTGTGCGCCTTTACAGGGGGCGTTGCCCCCTGCTAAGATAGGCTGGCCTTTCAGGCCGTTCGTTTCATCAGCAGAGGGGGACAAATCGCAACTGCGCCCCCTTTGAGTTAGGCACAAAAAATAAAGAACCAAAAGACTTTGAATTAAACTCTATCCAATGAATCAATCAGAAATAAAAAATGCTGTTAATAAAATAAAAGCTTCCATTATGGAAGGAAGGACTAAATCGGCAATAGAAAAATTAGGGGTATTTATATCTATGTTTAATGACGATTTGCTAGAAAACCAAATTGTGTCTTTATCGTCAAGGTTTAACCGCTTTAATCGGCAAAGAATTCAAGGAACAATAAGTGAAGAAAATAGAATTGAGTTAAATTCAATTGATGCTAACCTAATGAGTTTATTAAGGGAAGCTGAGAAATATGCAAAAGATAATATGGTTGCTTTTGTTTATGAAGCAATAAATGAAGATTTTAAAAACGATTCAGTAATTAGTGGAGGTGAATTTGAAGCCTTAATTAAACAAGAAAGAAATGGATTTGTGCAAAAATACCGACTGAGAAAAAACGGTCAATTACTTGAATATCGAGAGGTTTTAAGGCTGTGGGAAATGGATGAAGAATTTCTAAATTTCTACATTAAACTATTCAAAAAGTGTGGATTTAATTCATATGTCTGGGAAACTCCGCCTGTATCTACCGATAACATAGAACAACCATTTGAATTTGTTATTTTAAACACTCCAAAATCATCGAGTTTACCTGATTATGAAACTTATAAAGAGTATTATGATTTAAGTGGTCCTAATCATGGTGTTGTTTCATTTCCAAACCTAGGTCATGATGCTACCTTGGTTGTTCCATCTCCTTACAGGAAAGATGCGAACTACTGCGGATTACCAGAATTTTTTCTTGAAGCTCCGATTAAACAACAACAATCTATTTGGAAGGTAGTGGCTCATCAAATGAAACTATTGCTTAATGAAAAACCTATATGGTTATCTGTAGCTGGTGGAGGAATTTCTTGGCTTCACATCCGATTAGATAGTATCCCAAAATACTATAGATATTCGAAATATTCTGAATGGGGAAATCCGAATAAAAAAATAAATTCTGTGCCTAACAAAGCATAAAATGGTGCGACAGAAAGTCGCTCTAAATATTGTTAGACAACGGCATACCAGAACCTTGCAAGAGGTACGCCAAGTTGCTCTAACCTAATCCCGACACTTCGCGTACGGGACAAGTTGTACTGCCATTAGTTCTCTATCCAGACGGGCATCGCTGGCAACGGCCTTGTCCGAAGCTTCGGAGACACGGCACCCCGTTAAAGGCGAACTCGCGAGAGGAAGCTGGGAAGTTGCCGAGCGCCAGGTAAAGCTCTTACAGGCCCGTATCGTGAAGGCAGCCCAGGCCGGACGCAGGAATAAGGTAAAAGTGCTGCAAGGCACCCTGAGCCGTTCCTATGCCGGAAAACTCCTGGCAACCAGGAGAGTTACAGAGAACAGCGGCCACCGTACCGCTGGCATTGATAGCCTGCCCCGTACACAGCGTGTCGGGGGACAAACATGGGACACGCCCCTGGCTAAGTTTATGGCCATTGAGCAATTGCCAAGCAAAGGCTACCGGGCAAAACCGGCACGCCGGGTATACATCCCTAAACCGAACGGCAAGAAACGCCCCCTGGGCATCCCTGTAATGCGCGACCGCGCCATGCAGAGCCTGCCCCGCCTTAACGGGGCTCTCTACCTGCTCACTCTTGGCCCGATATCCGAAACGTTGGCAGGCGCTAATTCCTATGGCTTCCGCCCTTGCCGTTCCTGTGCCGACGCCATCGCCCGGTGCTTCGACGACTTGTCCCGTACACGTAGTGTCGGGATACTCGCCAAAAAGAATGCCCCCCACTGGATATTGGAATGCGATATTAAAGGGTGTTTCGACAACATCTCTCACCAATGCCTGCCTGCCGCAGGCAGGGATGCTGGATCATATACCGATGGACAAGAGGATGTTACGCCAATGGCTCAAAGCAGGATTCTTTGAAAAGCAACGACTATTCCCCACCGAGGCGGGAAGCCCAAAAGGCGCAATCATCTCCCCCTGCCTGGCTAATATGGTTTTGGATGGCTTGCAAGCGGCCATTGGCCAGGCAGTCCCGAAAGCTTTCGGGATAAAATATTGGGGCCGCCAGGAACCCCAACGCTGCATCAACCCGCACCATGTACACCTGATCCGTTACGCCGACGATTTTGTGGTTACCTGTTCGAACCCAGCCTTGCCTGAACAAAAGGCCAAGCCCGCCATCCAGGCCTTTTTGGCCGAGCGGGGGCTGGGACTGTCCGAAGAGAAAACCCGCCTAACCCACATCCGGCAAGGCTTCGATTTTCTGTCTCAAAACGTACGCAAGTACAAAGAAAAACTGCTGATCAAACCGTCTCGTAAAAGTGTCGGAAATTTTCTTCAAAAGGTAAAGCAGCTCATCGTAAAGTTCAGAGCCGCCAAGGCAGCCGATTTGTTAACCCACCTGGCTCCGCTGATCCGGGGATGGACAATGTGCCACCGCCATATCGTGGCCAAAGACACCTTCAGTTACGTGGATCATCGCATCTGGCAGGTGCTTTGGAAATGGGCCTGCCGCCGCCACGCTCACCAAAAAGGCCGGGTAAACCGGCTGGAACGCTCACCATCTGACCCCCAAACACATGGGGGGAAAGTGGGTGAGCGAAAACCTCGTGTTAATGCACCCGGTTTGTCATGTACAAGTTCATCAACAACCTGTAACCCCGATAGCCATCGCATGCGCGGGGACATAACTAAAACATATATAAGCATTCAAGATGGTTTAATCTGTCCTTGCGCTTATCGTAGCAACAGAAATAAGCTGCCAAATCCACAAGCCTCTCGGGCGAATCATCGGACATTATTTCGTCAAAGCGTTCTTTGACCATGTCTGCAAATTTGAAAATGCTGAGCCATTTTTGATGCTTGTCCCAAACCCGCACTAAAAACAACTTATAAAGAGGGACAAAAAACATTGTCAGCCAAGCCAGGATAAGGTATAAGAAAATCATAGCTGCCGGGGGCCTGGCCCACCGTTTAGCTTTAAAAATATGCTGGAATTGAAATTTGCTTTTCCAGCATTTAAAGATAATTTCAATACGCCAGCGGAATTGATAAGCCTTAAATGCCTGGGAGCATCGCCAAACCTCTTTAGGCACGTTGGTAATTAATATAGTCCAAGCTAACAGCTGGAGGTACTCCTTCGAATGGTTAGCCTTTTTATGGCGGTCGTTGAGCGCTTTTTCCAGGCGCTGCCTATAAACGCGCTGGGGCACCCTTTGGGCCACTACCCTGGCGGGCAAGCGCTTTTCAGCGCCGAGCAGGGCTTGCCAATCCATGTGGTTGATCCCCCTGCGGTGTAAGCCCGTCAAGGTTTTGAGCAAATCGATCTGCTTTCCGTTCCCGGCCTGGAAAAGGCTGGTGCCAAACCTATGGCGGCACAAGAAATAAGCCTGTTTTTCCGCTATTTTTCCCATAGCGCCTAGGACGGCATAGCCCAAATCAAAAATATTCAGGTCTCCAGCCTGGGCTTGCCCGGCTAGCTGGGCGGCATATTTCTGGTCGTTGTCTCTATAAGACTGTATGTCGATATGGCTATACTGGTGGTTCAGCAAATCCATGCGCAATTGGATCCGCGCCGTTGCGCATCGCCCAGTATGGCTGTGCGGGCCAGGAAAAAGCTCAGACAAATTCTCCGGCATTTTCAGGCAGCTCGAATCATTGACAAATACTCCTTTGAAGAAGCCGAACAAGCTGTTTCCCTGATGGTTGCTTGGTTGCAGCTCCTGCGCCAATGCCTGTTCAAACAACCGTCGGCTGAAACCCTCGTGCCGGTAGGACAGCTTGTTGTCCACGGCTTTCCGGCTTACAGCCCTTTGCTTGCCATAAGAAATGGCTTTGGCTATGCTTGCTGCTTTTAGGTCGCCTTGCTGGATGGTATCAAAGGCGTAAACGACGAAATCCGATGCTTCTATTTTCTTAGGCTTCCTCTTTTGAAAACCTGTTTGTTTTGCAAGCTCGCAAATTGGGTATTGAGCTAATTTCTTCTTAATTTGCAGGTAACATTTATTCATTGGTAAGCTGTTTAGTGGCCTTTAATCTGTTTTCTCGTAAGGCTTTTAAGCTAAACAGCTTATTTTATTTATCCAAATGATTGGCTAATTGCTTCGCCGCCAAACACTTGCCGTTTATTAATATATGTTTTAGTTATGTCCCCGCGCATGCGATAGCCATCGGGGCCGCGTTGGCTATAAAGGCCGGCGTTAAGGGTGCTTGAACCGTGTGCCGGAAGCCGAGCGAAGCGACACATGAACGAAGTGAATAAACTGGCACGCACGGTTCTTAGGGGGGAAGGGGGCAGCAATGCCCCTGACCTACCCGACATCAGCCTTCCCATACGGTCAAGCCGCCGTTTATGCGGGACGTTGTAGGCCATGAGAAGAAACAGTACAGACAATTGATAACCAATTGATTAGCTTTCGCCGTAAAATCTTCCAAGATAAACAATTGCGAGAATCAGCAAATAACCTTAACTTCTTGAGTTATACCAAGGAACCAATTCAAGATTTCAAAACTTAGTAGATTGATAACCAAAGGATTATGAGCGTATTTCAAATACAGATACCTGATAGTGTCAAGATCAATGATTTTGAGCTAAAAATGTTGATAGCGTCAAAACTATTTGAAGATGGTAAATTAAGCTCCGGACAGGCAGCAGATATAGTAGGGATATCCAAAAGGGCATTTATCGAGATATTGGGCAAATACAATGTTTCGATATTCGGATATGAATATGGAGAATTAGAAGAAGACCTGAAAAATGCCTGAAAGAGTAATAATAGCCGATTCAAGTTGTTTAATTGCATTGAGTAATATCAATGAGCTTGATATCCTTCAACGAGTTAGCTACAATAATAAGTAGTCACCCTTAAAAAAATAAGGGGCCGGAGAAAAATAAGTTCCTCATTTCAGGCGAGCTATTTTTTCGCCAGGCAACCTGCCTGCCAGCGAGCTGGCGAGCAGGCAGGGGCACGGGGAGGGCGCATAGCAGCGCTACGCAACCGATCCCGCAACAGTCTACCCCGCACACTGCCTGCCCCGTACACAGCGTGTCGGGGAAGTGTCGGGGCAGCCTGGCGGAAAAACCTGCCTGCCAGCGAGCCTGCCGGCCATGCTGGCACAGCAGGCGGGCTGGCGAGCAGGCAGGGAGCCGTATCAAATGGGGAAGTTATTCTTCTCCGGCCCCTAAGAAGAACCAAATGTCAATGGATGATAAAAACGAATCTCGATTCTTTCATAGAATGGTTGATATTGGCGCTAATAAAGACTTTTCTGTCACTGAAATCAGGTATCTGCGAGTAACGAATATTGCATCTATTCTAGGTGCAATATATAATGCAATTTGGATGCTGATTTCAATTAATCTCACTGACTTCTCAATAATTTACGGAAGCAATGCATTGTTGGGATTGATGTTTCTAATTGTGTTAATTTTTAACAAAAAAGGTTGGCGGGTACTGGCTGCCATATGGCTTACTATTGCATCTTACATATCGGTTCTCTTGTTTCTTTATTTGTTGGGATATTCGTCAGGCGTTGCGTTCATTTTTTTCTTAATAATTATCATGCCCTATATGACTTTTCCACGAAAGGCAAGGAAATTAGTCCATGGTTTTAGTATACTGGCTTGCTTGACGTTGATTGTTACTGTATTACTTCAATCAAATATTAATGCTCATTATAATGCAGTAAATCCTATATATTACAAGCAGTTAATATCAGTATAACTGGATTCATTAGTCTTGCACTTATATGGAGTATGTCTGTTCTAATTGATAGATCAGAGGAATCTTTAATGGCTGAACAGAAAAAATCAGATGATCTTCTGCATAATATTCTTCCGGTAAATGTAGCGAAGGATCTAAAAGAAATCGGTAGAACAATTCCCCAAAGGCACAAGAATGTGACTATACTTTTTACTGACTTCGAAGGTTTTACGGAGATAGTAGCATCTATTACGGAAATCACTTTAGTCAATGAGCTTAATGACATTTTTGGACGGTTCGATGAAATCGTTGTGGAGGCAGGAGTTGAAAAAATTGAAACAATTGGTGATGCATATGTGGCTGCCTGTGGTATTGAAGAAGAGATAACTGAACATGCTATTAATTGCATCACAGCCGCCCAAGAGATGTTATCCTACCTTGAGGAAAGAAATCAAAAACATGAAATAAAGTGGAGGATGAGAGTAGGGATAAATTCCGGACCTATTGTGGCTGGAGTAGTAGGAAAGAAGAAATTCAGATACGATCTTTTTGGAGATACAATTAATACGGCAAGCAGGATGGAGTCATCAGGAGAGCCTGGCAAAATAAATATCTCAGGACCGACTTATCAACTTGTCAAAAATGACATCGATTGCGAATACAGAGGAAAAGTTTATGCCAAAGGAAAAGGAGAAATGGAAATGTATTTTGTAAAATAAACTGTAGCTATACTCAACAGCAATAGGTTTTGTGCATTTTGGGTGGACTTCCCCTTTAGGGGATTTGAGGGGCGGGGGGAGGCAATGCACAAAACCTATTGCAGCGCAGTATAACAATAAAGCGCCAAAGCGAGGCGGAGCAAAGCGACGGCCATAGCGTTGGCGCTATGTTGAACAGCCTGTCCCGGCGATATGCCGGGAAAGCCGGCGAACATCGAGGAATTATGGGCATTCCTGGCGGTAGTACTGGTTGAGGGTGTTTCGCAGGCGGCCGCCATAAGGAAGTACCGTTCGGCTGAGCTCACGGCCGAAGCCCTGGTGATGCCGCCTTTGGAAGTACGGATGGTTACCGTGGCTTGCTCGCGGTTGAAATCGCTGATGCGCAGCCGGCCTACCTCAGAGGCCCGCAGGCCCAGGCCGAAGAGCAGTTCGAGTACCAGGCGGTGGCGCAAGCTGCGCGCTGCGCCAAGAAAGAGGCGCAGTTCATCGGCATTGAGCAAATCGCCGAGTTGCTTAGGTTGGGGATATCCACTACCAGTTCGAGCCGCCGGGCTACCTCGCGGTAGTAGTACTTCAAGGCGCATACAACCGTGAGGGTGGAGGCGCTGAGATGCTTGCGCCGGGCAGCCAGGTAGGCCAGCAGTTCGTCGCGGGTAAGTGTATCGGCCGGCTTGCCGGTGCGCTCCTGCACATCGCATAGGGAGCGCACATAGTTTAGGGCAGTGCTTTTGTCAAGCCCTGCTACGGCAAGGTGGTTGGCCATGCGGCCGAGGGCCTCTTGAAATGCAGGGCGGCTAGCCTGATAGGCCTTGGGTTGGGACTTTTTTTGACATGATGAATATTGTTTTGATGAAATACTGGAATATACGTTATTTTGGGCTTGCCGCGATAGCGGCTTAGTTCAACATTCAGCTTTTGGCGCAAACTGCCGTTGTATGCAATTAAAGGAAATGTAAATCCGTTTTGAAAAAATGAGGCTTAATAGAAGTCATATAGTTTTACTAGTAACCTTCCTTTTAACCTTATCTCATAATGAGATTCGGGCCTGTAGTATGTATAAAATTACCGTGGATGGCCAGACTATAGTTGGTTGCAATCATGACACTTGGTTTTCTACGCCTAAAATATGGTTTGCGAATGCTAAGAAACAAAACGAATTCGGAGCTTGCTTTACTGGAGCAAGACAGGTAGGGGAAAACAGAGCAGCTCCTCAATCGGGAATGAATGAAAAAGGACTTGCATTTTCTCGGCTGGTAGCGTATTATCCCAAACAAAACAACCGATTCCCCAATAGACTTAAAATTGAAGATGAAGTTGATTACCTGACAGACATTTTACACAAATGTACGACTGTCAAAGAAGTAAAGAAATATATTGAAAAATACGACCATAGTGTATTTTTCGATGATGTGTATATCTATATCGATAGCTCAGGTAGTTATTTGATTGTAGAACCATATACATTAATTGGAGGTAATGATCCGACTTATATCTTATCTAATTTTTGTCCTTCTATTACAGGAAATGAGCAAGCGAGGCAACTTACACGCTATAGAAATGGAGAAGATTTTTTAAAAACGCAGAAGGTCGACTCTTCTTTACCATACTGTTCTGCCCTCTCAGATACTATGCACGTATGTAGAAGTAGAAATGGAGATGGGACATTACTTACATCAATTTGGGATACAAAAGACGGAGTAGTGAATCTGTTCTTTTACCATAATTTCGATTCTACGGTTCGATTTAGCCTGTCGGAAGAATTAGCAAAAGGCGACCATCTAATCGACGTTCCCCGTTTATTCCCAATTAATTCAGAATTTGAAAGGCTTAAAAGTTACAAGACCCCTTTTAATACACCTGTGTTGAGAATTTTGCTTGTAGCGATAGCTGGACTGTTATCTTTTTTCATCTTTTTATTGAGTCTGGCTGCAATTAGGGGCAAAAACACACAAATCACCTTCAAAAGGGTATTTCTAATATTCGCATTAAACCTATCACTAATTGGCTATTTATTTGTGTTAGCTACTAATGTAAACATCTACTATTTTGATGCGCCTTACAAACATTATGGTTCAGCCTTAATTAGTGCTTCTTCCTACATTCCATTTCTATTGTTGGTAGCCATTGTCCCTATTAGTTTATTTACAATGAAAAGACTTAAGTCTCTCAAGACGAAAGGATGGATAAGGGTTACGCTAATTTCCAACAACTTGATATATTTGATACTGATTTTAAGTTTTGGTTATTGGGGCTTGTTTAGTGTTTGGAATTAAAAAAAAGAAAACTGCAACAATGCATTATGGTGCAGACATCCCTCGGGATTTCGGCGATGGAGCGTTGGGCAACCACTGTTTCATCCACGTGCCGGGTATGGAGCTGGGCGGCGGTGAGGATTTGGTTGAGCAAAGCCTGTCCCGGTTTTTTCGGGATCATAATAGGCTAAACTTCGGCGTGAGCGCAGTCGAACGCAGGCGGCTGGAAGGCACCCTGTTGTGCTGGTTGCCGTGCCAGCCAAACTCTTCGCCCAGCCATTCTTCGTCAGGGAGCCGGAAACCGGTGCCGTCGGCAGCCCAAAGGCGCATGCCCTTCCAGCGCTTGGTTTTGAAACATTCATAGAACAGCCGGGCGCTGAAGAGGAACATGTCTTTGAAGAATTTGGGCAACAGTTTTTGGCGGGCTTGGGCCAGCGCGCTTTTCGTCGGGGAAATTTCTCCGGCCTTAAGCCAGTCAAAAAAGCGGCCAAGTTCGACACAAAGCGTACTTTTGAGAAGCGTAATGTTGAGCCAGACAACTCGTTCAAGGTGTAAGGTGCGGGTTCGGGTGATTCCGATAGCTATCGGAATCCCAGGCCTGGAAAAGTATTGTTGGGGGCTTTGGGGGCTTTGCCGTTCGGCTGAGCTCACGGCGAAGCCTAGCCAACTGTGGAAACTGCCGGATGGCGTCAAGATATGCACGGAGGAAGGTGTTCATGATCACTGGAATTTTCACGAATATCCTCTTTTCCGTGCAGTTTGTTATCTAGCTGGGGCGCTTGACTTAATGGGAATGAACAATGCATATACAATCGGGTCTAAGCGGCGGCAAGCTGCATGTGCTGACCGTTCTACGGTATTGCTAAAAAAATGAAAAAAATGAAAAAACAGGAAGGAGATGTAAACATCAAAGGGAAGTTTGCTGCAGGAAGAGATATTAATATTGGTAAATATTCTAATTTTAGGTGGTTAATAGGTAGTTTGAAAGAAACAATCCAAGGCTAATTGAAATCAGTGACTCAGGTGTTAGCACTGTTTATGGAAATATCAATATAAGTGGTGAGATTGCTGCCGGTCGAGACATTCAAATTGGAGGTAAGGATATTAAAGGTAAAAAGCCTTTTTGGAAATTTTGGTGAAGAAACGCTGAGTTTCACAGGGTAGGGAAAAAAGCATATTTTACAGGCACTTTATTCCGGAGGAAAGCAGGCAGGCGTAAGGCTATGGCCGTCGGCGACTGAAATGTCTGCGCGGGTTGGCCGAAGAGCTTGGCGTTCGGAAGGGGGCGCAGACATTCCTTTGATTTAGCGGCAAGTATCAAGAACAATGAAAATAGCCATACCCATACTATTGACTGTAGTTTACACTGCGGCACTTCTGTCTGCAGGAAGCTTCTCAAAGAAAATAGGCCTGGAAGTATCCAATAACTCCTATGTGAATGGACAAGTAAAATATCAGATTATCCTGCTGATAGTTACCGGAATTTCTTTGTTAACTACTTACCTCTTAAATAAGGAAAGCTTTCAAACCTATTTCTCCTTTGGACAACTCTCAATACCAGGAGACGAGCTCAAATTTTTTGGCATTAAGCAAGGTGATAGTTGGCTTAAAACGGGGCTTTCACTCTGTTTTGTAATAACCGGAGTTACTGCCATATTCATGTATTTCCAACTCAAGAAGGTTGATGTGGATTGGTCGCTTTTGCAAAGCGGAATTATCTGGATATTGCTTTTTTCATTGACAAATTCCTTTGGTGAAGAAATGATTTATCGAGTAGGCCTTGTTTCGCCTCTGCAGGGGCTTCTAGCACCTACAACCATTTATCTAATCTCCGCAATAATTTTTGGACTTGCCCATATTAACGGAATGCCAAGTGGAATAATTGGCATATCACTAGCTGGAATTTTAGGATTTGTTTTAGCCAAATCTGTTTTTGAAACACAGGGTTTCTTTTGGGCGTGGATCATTCACTTTTTGCAAGACGTTGTAATAATTGGCTCGCTTCACCTTATGAATAAACCTACTTGATCATTCACCATGGGTAAAAACTGACCGAAGAGAGAATGAATGGCACGGTAATCTACGCCAAACTTGGAGAAATAGAATACATTTCTGTAGGAAAGGGGATTCCTGTTGTTTTCATTCACGGTGGACACTCAAACTGTTATGAAACATGCTGATGGCTGCTTTTTCTTCGAGATCTACGATACGTTTGGAGACGGAATTCTTGCTCCTGACGGATATGAGCTTTATGTGGACGAGATGCTTGTTTCAAGCGGTGCCAATGACATTGGTTCTTATGCTAACGAAACGGCTTATTGATCGCGCGTCGCTAAGCTTTAAAAATCCGTTGCGATTCATACTGTTGATTTTTCTCCGGGCCCTAAGATGCTATGAGGAACTTCGGAACCCGCTGCGCGACATCCGGGTGCCTTCACCCAAAACCCAAAACATACCCCACCACTGCCCCTCCCAGAATCACCCACACCGAGCTCACCTTCCAGGGCCCGAAGACGGCCAGGGCGCTCAGCCCGGCCACAACCCAGGCCTTCCAATCCGGCAGCACCTCGCCGCCCAGTTGCAGCACCACCGCTGCCATGATGCCCACCGCGCCGATGTTGACGGCGTCGAGGAAAGCGCCGGCGGCTTTGGACTGCCGGATTTTCGGCACCAGCGGGTTGAGCAGCCAGACGAAAAAGAAAGAGGGCAGGAAGATGCCCAGCGTGGCTACGGCTGCTCCCCGGAAGCCCAGGATCTGATAACCGATAAAGGTAGAAGTAGACAGTACCGGGCCGGGCGTGAACTGCCCGATGGCGATGGCGTCGAGCAGCTCGGGGCGGGTGAGCCAGCCCAGCTTCTGCACCAGCTCGCCGTCGAGGTAGGCCACCAGCACGTAGCCGCTGCCGAAGAGGATGGAACCCACCTTGAGGAAGGTGAGGAACAGCTGGAGCAGGCTGGCGGAAGAAGCGGCGGGGACAGCCTGAAAGAGCAGCAGGGGCAAGGGGATGAACAGGCCGGCATCGTTGCGGCGCAGCCGGAGCAGGCCGTGCAGCGCCAGGCCGAGCACGCCAGCCGCCAGGATGGCAAAAATCTCGCTCAGCCCCAGCAGCACGGCGAGGGCCGCCAGGGCGCCGATGACGCCCAGCTGTACATTTTTCAGGGCTTTGCCTCCCAGCTTAAAAACGGCGCTCAGGATCACGGCTAGTACCGCCGGCTTGATGCCGTACAACAAAGGCGCCACCTGGGGCAACTGGCCGTATTCCACATACAGATAGGCGAACCCGCCGGTAATGAGCACTGCCGGCAGGATGAAGCTGACGCCTGCCGTGAAGAGCCCCCAGGTGCCGCCCCGCTCGTGGCCGCAGTGCATGGTCATCTCCGTGGAGTTGGGCCCGGGTATGAGGCTGGTGGCGCCCACCAGGTCGAGGAAGTGCTGCTGGTCCATCCACTTCCGCTTCTGCACCACTTCTTCTTCCATCATGGCGATGTGGGCGGCCGGCCCGCCAAATGCGAAGATGCCCAGCTTGAGGAAGAGGGAGGCGATTTCGCGGAGGCGGGAGGGGAGGGTGTTGCGCATTATTTCAAGTATAGCTTTCTTACAATAGGTCGAATATTATGCTCTCGTTCCGGCTAATCTGAAAGCTTTCCTTTTTCACAACTGCGTGGAATATGCCTTGTCCCTAAATTGTAAAGAGGCATCAGTATTTTCTTTGTTAAAAAAAATCCCTCCAACTCTCCACCACCCCCGCTGCCCGCAGGAAAGCCCGCAGGATGACCAGCAGGGCGATGCCGATGACGAGCCAGTACCAGGCGTTGCCGGCTTTGAGCGCCATGGGCGGCTCGTTCAGGGCGCGCTGGTACTCGATGTCATCCAGGTCGGCGTCGTGGAAGGTGTCGTTCCGGCTGCCGTTCGCTTTCTGGTGGTCGAGGCGGGCGACGATGCGGGAGGCGTCTGCCAGGTCGGCCTCGCGGATGTGCAGGCCAATGCCGCCGCCGCCGCCGAGGGGCAGGACGGCCATGACGTTGGCGTTGGAGATGAAACAGGGGATACCCGCTTCCTTTAGCCGGGCGGCATACAGGCGCGCTTCTGACTCGAAGAAGAAGTACTTCACCGGCACGATACGGGTGCTTTCCTCAAACTCTCCGAAGTAGTCGAGTATCTGCTGGTCCATGGCTGATTGGTTGTTCGTTGCTTGTTGTTCGTTGTTCGCCGGGCGCCCACCCGCCAACTGACAACAATCAACTTTCAGTCCCCCTACGCTTCCCCTTCTGCTTCCGCCGCTGCTGCCCGGACGTTGATCTTCTCGATTTCCTGGTCGATGTAGTACAGGCTCGACGGGCCGTCGCCGATGATCTTGATCTTGTCGAGGATGGTGCGCATCAGGGCTTCCTCTTCGCGTTGCTCTTCGACGTACCACTGCAGGAATTCCAGGGTGGTGAAGTCGTTTTCCTCGTAGCTGAGCTTGACCAGTTTGCCGATGGAGGCGGTGACCTTTTGCTCGTGCTTATAGACCTCTTCGAATATGCTTTTTACAGATTCGAACTCGAGGGGAGGCTGCTTGATGGCGGGGGTCAGCGCGTGCGCGTCCACCTCGCTGAGGTAGTGGAAAATCTTCAGCATGTGCATGCGTTCTTCTTCCGACTGGCGGTGCATGAACCGGGCACATCCTTCCATGCCTTCCTTGTCGCACCAGGAGGCCATCGACAAATATAGATAGGAAGCGTAACCTTCCAGGGCGATCTGCTCGTTGAGCGCTTTTACCATTTTCTTCGAAATCATAGCTGTTGGTATTTTGAAAGCCGAAAATAAAGAAATTCGCGGCTATTTACCGCATAGAACACACAGGCTTTTTCGCAGACTAGTAAACAGATCGAGGCATTAATTGTTAGCCAGGCGTATGAACATCAAAAAAACACTTCAACAACACCAACTGACGGACCGCGACCTCAACCGCATCGTGGAAATGGCCTGGGAAGACCGGACGCCCTTCGACGCCATCGAAGCCCAGTTCGGCGTCACCGAAGCAGAAGTGATCCGAATCATGAAATACCAGATGCACCTGCGCAACTGGAAAAAATGGCGCGCCCGCGTACAGGGCCGGGCAACCAAGCACCGCAGGCTGAGAGGGCAAACAACGGGCCGTTTTAAAGCTTCCCGGCAGAAACACATCTCGTTGAATAAGATTGCCAAAAGGTAAGGCTAAACTTCACCCCATACACCCATGAGGGCACTCCGGAAACCTTCGTTAAGGAATGATGGAACGAAGGAATGACGGAATGAATAGTAATAATTATATGTTTATTAATGAATATCAATTTAAAATACATTGCCACTTTATTCATTCCTTCATTCCTCCAGTCATTCATTCCTTTGCCGGACTTTCCGGGGCGGTCTCACCAATGCACTAATACACCAATGCCCCCCCTCACGGCGCCGGCCAGAACAAAAAGGCCGCTGCGAAGGCCGCCACCGCGAAAATCAGCCCGAACATAAAGATGTTGTAGCAGGTACGCAGGTATTCGTACTTTTTGGCCAGCACGACGCCCAGGTAATACAGGTCGCGGGTCATAGAGCTGTAGAGGAAGTCGCTGTCCTTGATCATTTCCATCATGCCCCAGTGGAAGTCTTCGAGGTCCATCTTGTAGAAGTTGCCGAAGAACAGCAGGTTGGTGCGCTTTTCCGCAATGTCCTCCCGGGTCGCCTCCCCTTTGGTGACCTTCGGGCGGGTGGATAGGATGGCGAAGACCAGGGCGGCCAGGCATACGGCCAGCAGGATGAGGGTGGGAATGGCCAGGCGGTAATCGCCGGGGATTTTAGGCACCAGGTTGGCTACTACAATGGAGATGATGATGGCATTGATGCTCAGCATGATGTTGGCCTTGTTGTCGGCTATGGAGCTGAGGTTGACGTGGGTGCGGTAGGTGGTGCGGTACATGGTTTCTACCCCCCGGCCCAGGTTGAGTTCCTTGAGTTTGTGGTTGCCGTTTTTTTTCTTCTTCTTCTTTTTCTTCTTTTCCCCGGATTGTTCCTCCCCTTCCGCTGTAACGGCCTCCGGGTACAGCCGCTTTTTCTGCTCCATGAGCTGTTTGATGTGCTTGTTCTTTTGTTTGCCGAACAACTTTCGCGCCACCTCCGTATGGTAGCGGTGGTTGACCATAAAGTCCAGTTCGAAATCCACCCATTCCTGTTCGGACATGAGGATGTCCCGGGTCATGGCCATCTCCTGGCGGAGGCGCCCGCAGCGGTCCCAGTACCGTTCGTTGCCCAGGTGGCTGAGGTCGGCGTCGCAGAGGATTTCCTCCATCAGGTTTGAAGGGTTCTGCGGGACGCGGGTGGCGTTGATGCAATTTTTAACGACATGGATATCTTCCGGCGTATAACCCTTTTTCCGCAGGTAGGCTTCGGCCAGTTTGCTGCTGAGTTCTTCGTGGCCGATCGGGTTTTTGTAATAACCGGTATCGTGAAACCAGGCCGCCAGCTGGAGTATTTCCATTTCCTTTTCGGAAAGCTCGCAGGCTTGGCCGATCTGCAGGGCGGATTCCACGACATTCCGGGTGTGGGGGAGGTCATGGAATACATATTCCGGAGGGAAATGTTCCTCAAAGAATTGCTGAATATAAGCTTCCGTATCCTGTAACAGGCCGTTTTCTGTTTGCATCATATAGCTTTCCGTATTGGCGGGAAGCGCGCGGCTTAAGCATATGGACTGAATAGCGAATGACTGGATGGTTGAATATCAAGGCATTAGCCCCGAATTGTGTTCCGCCTATAATGTCCAGATACTTTATTACCCCTGAAAATTACAAAAATAAAAATTTATACTGGCGTCTTTCTATTCCGTCTCCGTTTCTCCGGGCTTTAGTACTTCCCTGGGGTTCACCTTGCCGGCGGCTTCTTTAAGGGCCTCTTTCGTGTCCGTCCAGATCTTCTCCACTTCGCCAACCACTTTTTCCGAGGCTTTGTCCTTTTTCTTTCCCAGCTCTTTGATCGCGCCGTCGCCATAACGCTGGGCGTAGTATTTCAAGGATTTAGACCAGAACCGCCGGCGCTCCTTAGGGCTGAGTTCCGGTTCGTATTGATCATAACACTCTTCTACAAACGCGCGGAAACGGTCGTCATACTGTGCCCACTTGTCATCCGATGCCGGCAGGTTGGCCGCTGCCGCCTCGTCGACCAGGGCATAGTAATTCTGTAGAAAAACGTCCTTGCTGTTTCCGCAGGGGGAACCGGAGGAGCAGCCGGCCAGCAGGGCCAGGCCGAAAACCCACAACAGTATTTTGTTCGCCATTTTGTTTAATTAGGCTTTATTTAGGACCCAGAAAATAATAACTAATACATTTAGACTCGTTCTTTTGCGCGCTAACTGCCCCGACACTCCCCCGACACTTTGTGTGCGGGGCAGGCAGTGTACGGGGTAGACGGTTGCCGAGCCTCGCCGTAGCTTGGGCTATGCCTGCGTTTGGCGCCTTATTAGCGCACAAAATAACTTCCTCTATTCTGTACTACTTATTATTTTCTGGGTCCTTAGAAAACTTCGCTTCAAGGAGTGCCTTTGTGCTGTTGGTCCTTGGACTAGCCTAAACCTGTTCATCCTGCCCGCCAAAGGCAATTAGCCCCCCGAAACCTGTTTATCCTGGTCATCCTGCCCGCCAAAGGCAATTAGCCCCCGAAACCTGTTCATCCTGTTCATCCTGTCTACCTTAAGGCAATTAGCCCCCCGAAACCTGTTCATCCTGTTCATCCTGTCTACCTTAAGGCAATTAGTCCCCGAAACCTGTTCATCCTGTCTACCTTAAGGCAATTAGTCCCCGAAACCTGTTCATCCTGTTCATCCTGTCTACCTTAAGGCAAGTAGCCCCCCGAAACCTGTTCATCCTGTCTACCCTATGGCAATCCTGTCCGGTTTACAGCGGACATAACGACCAAAATAACGAAAAAATTTTCTCCGCCGAAGCCGTCCGGCACCGGGGGTTGAAATTACTTCGCCAGCACCATCCGCCTCGTGGCCTGCCCAACCTCCGTCCGCAGCATGTAAGTATATATCCCGGCGGGCAGCTTCGCTTCCGGCCGGAAAACATATACGTGCCGTCCGGCAGCGTAATGCTGCCGGTGCCGGGCCACCACCTGCCCCAGCGCCCCGGTGACGATCAGCTCGGCGTCAGTGCCCTGCGGAAGGTAGAATGGGATAGCCGTCTCTCCTGTGTAAGGGTTAGGCTGGTTTTGAAAGAGCTGCATCTCTTCCCGGCGGGCCTCCGCTGTACCGGTAAGCGCTTCGAAGCGGAGCAGCAGCGGGATGCGCTCAAACGCCGCGTCATAGGCCTCGGGCGTGAGGTTGGCCCCATAGAGCCGGATCAACGGCGCCAGCCCCTGCGCAATAGGCTGCTGCGCAACAAAACGCAGCTGGATCAATGCTTCCCCTTCTTCCAGGCTGGCCGGCATTAGGGCCAGGGACGTCCAAAGGGTACGGAAAAAGCCGCCGGCTGCCTGGCTCGTCCCGAAACTGGCTTCCGAGAACGAAGGGAGCGCCGCCGCCGCCGTCGCGTCGGCAAAGGCCAAAGCGCCCGCATCGAACTCCAGTTCGAACTGGAAACCCATCAGGGAATCAAACCCGTAGGCGGCCAGCGTCAGGGTTATCGTATCGCCGGTACTGTAAACGCCGTTGTTGGCCAGCAGCACCAGCGAGTCGCTGCGCAGCCCGGGCCGCCGGGAGGGATCGGCCTCGCCGAGGATGTCCCCTGTTTTTACGCCGTAGAAGACGGGCGCCAGCAGGTCACCGAACAGGGTGTCGGTATAATAGGTTTGCGGCGCCTGGAAGGGATCCATCGGATCCGGGAACACGTACTCGCTGGAAACGAAACGCCAGCTCTCGCATATGGCCTGCCGGTTGCCCAGGAGCACCTCCTGGAGCCGCGCCACGTCGTTGATGTCTACCGCCTCATTGCAGTCCACATCAGAAGCCAGATATTCATAGGGGGAGCTGAAAGGCAGCAGGCCGGCCAGGTGGCGCAGCAGGCGCAGCATGCCCAGGCCCGACAGGCCGTTCAGGCCGTCGTTGTTTTTGGAGAATCCGATCAGGTAGGGTTGCATGGGCACGCCCGGCGAGGCGTAGGCCCCATCGGGGCCGGTAAGGGTTGATGTATTGGGCAGGCCGCTGAACGATACCTCCACATTGGCCAGAGGGGCAAAGGGGGTGACGTGGTAGGGCGCCGTCTGCACCTCGCCGGCGATGGTGAAAGCTTCTCCGGAAACTTCGACGAAAGCGGGGGTGAAATCCACCGGGTACAGGCCGTCGAGCATCCCGTTCAGGTAATAACCGGAGGTAGGCGGTTCGGTGGCGACGATCCCACAGATGTCGCCCGGCTGCCCGGTGAGCGTCAGGTGGATGTAGAAGAGTACGTCGTCGGGGCCGAGGGTAAGCCCGGGCGCCGTTCCGGCCAGCCAGCTGAAGGGGATAAAGCCGGCGGCGTCCAGGATGTCATACTGCAGGCTGCCGGCGGACAGGGCGGCCGGCTCGATGTCGTCGATCTGTATCACATCCGGATTGAGGAACTGGATGATGGCGTTGAGTTCTCCCAACTGGCGGACGCCATTGGTCCGGACCGGGACTACCACGCGCTGGCCGACGAACCCTTCCGTCCCTTCCGGTTCGACGCGGAAGGGCACGAAGACGGGCTGGCAGTTCGTCTCCTGGCCGCATTCGTTGACTGCCGTCAGGCAGGCCTCGTACAATCCGTTGGCAGGATATTGGTGGTTAACCTGTTGCCCGAAGCCGTTGGCGCCGTCGCCGAAATTCCAGAAATACTGCTCGCCGGAAGCCGGTGGCAAGGCGGAGAAACCAACATCGCCGATGCTGACGGAGAAGTTGAACTGGGCATTGGGCGGCGCCCCTTCTCCGATGCTGCCGATCGTTATCTCTTCTTCTGCCCGGCAGTTGGGCCCGGCAGTGATCTCCAGCAGGTAGGCACCGCCGGCCAGGCCGGCATAAATGGCGCCGGTGTCAATGAGCGTAGGCTGAGGCGGCCCGGTAGTCAGCCGGATCTCCGGGGCGCTGCCATAGTCGGGGTTGTCGGCCAGTATCACCTCCAGGCGCCCCAGCCCCTGGAGGCAGGTGTCGGGGATGATCGCCAGCGTGTAGTTGAGGGGTACGTATTCGTATTCGACCTGCACGAGGCTGTCACAGCCGGCAGGGGTTTGCAGCACCAGCAGCTCGTTTTCCTGCCCGATGTTGCAGGTGAAAGCGGAAACGAAAGTTGTGTCCGATGGCGGTTCATAGGCGACCGTCGTGAGCACCAGGCTGTCGCAGCCGTCGCTTCCGGTGAAGTAGGCTTCGAACAGGCCGGCGCTGTCCCGGGCGCAGGTGGTTTCTGCCAGCATCGTGGTGTCCGGGCGGAGGATTTCAACCCGGTAGACGACCGTGCTGTCGCAACCGGCGGCATTGGACAGGTTAAAAGTATAAACGCCGGCGGTATCGGCCACGGTGCCTCCCAGCAGGCTTCCCCGGCAAAGTACGGTATCTCTTTCTTCGTAGGAGGGAGCAAACACTTCGAAGACGAAGGTCGTGTCGTGGACGCAGCCGAGCGTGTCCGTCAGGGCATAAGTGAATGGATATTCGCCGGCCTGGCTGGCGATGAATTGCAGGGTGTCGCCGAAAATAGCGGCAGCCGGGTCATCCGCCCAGGTGCCGGAAACGATCACCAGAGAGTCGGCAGGGGCGAAGCGCTGGCCGATCGACCAGAAGAAGACCCAGCCGTTGTCGGACGCCCATTGGTCTTCCACTTTTAAAGTCCACTCTCCGTTCCAGGGGCATCCCACCAGGTTGTCCAGCGGATCGAAGGGGCGGTAGGCGCCGGGAGGGAGGGTATACTCTACCGGCCCACCCGGGTCGTTGGCCAGGGAAAATTCGGTCCAGGTACCGTTGGGGGCGTCGACCGTCCAGCAGTAGGTATAGCCGGTGCCAGGCTGTGGCGGGAAAGGCGTGTTGAAGTCGTCCGCCTCATAAGGTTCCCCCAGGTGTACCTCGTTGGTGATGAATTCCTGCTCCTGCAGAATGATGGTATTTCCGGCGGGGCAGGTAAGGCTGATGTCGAGGTCGTGCATCCAGGAGTGTTCCATATTGATGCAGATTTCTATCTCGGAAGGATCCTGGATGGCAGGATTGAGGGTAAAGGCCTCCGCTGTGATTGTGCCGGCATAAACAACGCCGGTTCCGTCGGGCAGGGGTAGGGAATCGCCCCGGACTTCCAGGCCGTAGTCGTTGTACTGCGCGGCGAAATCCTGCCCGTAGACGATTGTCAGGCTGTCGCCGAGGCAGAGGGCCGGCGGGATATCGGCGATGGTGTAAAACTGCGGGCTGCGGAAGCTGAAACGCCACTCGGTGATGCTGTCGCAGCCGCTGGCGGCACCGCCGACGAGAACTTCGAGAATAACGGTATCGGCAGTAATGGCCTGGCCGAGCAGGAAAAGGGTGTCGCCGGGGCAGCCACCGACTTCCCGGAAGGCGTAGGCCAACGAATCGGGGGTGAGCAGGCGGGTGATGAAAACCACGCTGTCGCACGCCTGCCCGATGTCGTAAAAGGCTGTATCCTGGCCCACCTGGTTGCTGTTGCAGACGTAAGCCGTGTCCTGGCTGGAAGGAACGGGCACAAAGGACAGCTCATAAAAAATCAGGCTGTCGCAGAAGCCGCCGGCGGGTATGAAGCGGACGAAGCCGGTGTCCCGGGCGAAGGATTGCCCGAGTAATTCGATGGTTTCGCCCTGGCAGGCCGTAAAAGCAAATAGGGTATCCGGGCTTTCGATCACCTCCAGGTTGAGGAATACATAGGTGACGTCGGGGCCATCCGCCAGGATGAGCAAATCCTGGTTGGTGCCCGGGCTGTAATCATAACTGTCGCCATTGGGCAGCAGGAAAGGAAAGCCGCTGCAGATGGTGGTGTCGATATAAAGCGTATCCGCCATTATCGGCGTCGTAGAGAAAGTGCCGGAATAGCCCGGCGATGGGTTGCTGGTGCCCGGGCCGCCCGGGCATCCGTTGTTTTCCATGCCGCCGCCGTTCCAGCCCACGGGAAAGCCATCAACCACCAGGGTGACGGAAAAAGTCTGGGTGGGTTCTGTATCCTGGACAAAGAAGGGTCCGCTGCCGGGGGTTCCCCAGGTGACGGTATTGCCGGAGACCGAGGCGTTCAGGGTGGTGCCGTTCAGGCTGGTGAGGCTCGCCGGCGACACGTCGAGGATAGTGGCGGCTGTCGCAAAATAAAAGCCCTGAGTGCCGCCCAGGATGCCTCCCGGGTAATCGGCGCCGGCAATGAACACCGCAATGTCGATGGTGTAAGTGCCATCTGTATTATCGGTGAGGTTGTTGATGACGTATCCCGATCCGTCGCAGGCCAGGCTGGCGGCAGGAAGGGTTAAAAGGCTTAGAAAGAGCGAAAAGATCGTTTTGTGGAGTTTTTCCATCAGGAATTCTTTTAATGGTGATAAATTTTTCTCTTACCACCTGGGTAATAGGTTCGGTTTGAATTCATAAAAATAGAGAAAAAGGCCAGCTTTTCACTTCAATGCCGGGGTAACAAAGCTCGGGAGGGCAGATAATACAGCAAAAAGGAATTTTTTCAAGGTGATTTCCGTTTTAAGGAACGTGATTTTTCCAAAAGACCATACAAATCTTTGCCCAGGTAGAAGCGAAGCTGGGCGAACAAGAAGTATTTAAAAAAAGAACCGGATAAAACCCCCCAAAATGATGCCTGAAACCTTCTTTCCAGGGCAGGGCGCTCTGGCCCTGTTGCTATGTGTTTTTTTCCTGCCGTTAAGCGCACAGAAACCTCCCATGAAATGGGGCAAAGTCGATGAGGACGACCTGAACATGACCGCCTGCGAAGCCGATACTTCCGCTGCTGCTGTGCTGCTCTGCGACTTCGCCGAGCTGTCGGTCGACCTGGGCGACGGCGACCTGCGCTATGTTTTTGAACACCACCGGCGCATCAAAATCCTGAAGCGCCAGGGCTTTGCCTACGCTGATGTTTCCATACCTTATCATGAAAGCGAAGAGATCGGCGGCCTGGATGCTCAGCTTTTTACGCCAGATGGGCAGTCATATAAATTAACCAACAATGACATCTTTGAGGAGGAGTCCAGTGAAGAATGGTCACAAATGAAGTTTTCCTTCCCGAAGGTAGAAGAAGGGGCGGTGATCGAATACCGCTACCGGATCAGTTCAGAGTCGATCATCCAGCTACGCCCCTGGTATTTTCAAAGGGAGATTCCCACTTTGTGGAGCGAACTTCGGCTTTCCATTCCGGAGTGGTATGACTACATTTTCCTCAAGCAGGGCCGGCCGGTGGATATTGAAGAAAGGGATTCCAGAGAAGAGTCCATCCGCGTCCCTTCCGACTTTGGAAGAAGCGGATTTGTTCACGCCAAAGTCAACAAATACCGGTTTGTGATGGAGGATGTTCCCGCCATGACGGAGGAGGCCTATGTCACCACCATGGATGACTATCTGGCCCGGGTACGCTTCCAACTGCGTTCTGTCGAGTACCCGAACAGCCTGGTCCAGCCCATCTTGTCCAATTGGGCCGGGCTGGCCAAAGAATTGAACGACAGTGGGCAACTCGGCAAACAGATTGATAAAAAGAAAAACCAGAAAGCGCTCCTGGAGGCCCTCGAACCGGTATGGGCCGAAGCCGGCGCTGAAAGCAAGGAAGAGAAAGCCATGTTGGCCTATCAATATCTGAACAACGCGGTGGAATGGGATGGCCGGTATTCTTTTTTTGCCGATCAGGACCTGGCGGATTGCTTCGAAAAGAAAAAGGCCAGCAGCGGAGAACTCAACCTGATGATGCTCTGCGCGCTCAATGCTCTGGAGATGGAGGCTTACCCGGTCCTGTCCAGTACCCGCGGCCACGGCAGCATGCTGGAATTGTATCCTATCCTCAGCCAGTTCAACCACCTGATGGCCATGGCTCACCTCAACGGGCAGATGCAGTTGTTTGACCTGGGATCGCCGGCTCGCCCTCCTGGTTACCCTCGGGTCAGCGCGCTGAACGGGCTTGGGTGGTTGGCTGACGAATCTAACCCGCAATGGTTGCAGCTTGTCCCTCCAGGCGCCCAAAAAAAGAGTATGTATAACCTGAAAATAGATAACCAGGGCAATGCTGCTGTTTCCGTTGCTACCCTCTATGAAGGCTATGATGCCGTGGATTTGCGGGAGGCTTTGAGAGAGGAGGACAAAGGTCAATTTTTGGCCAGAAACTGGGAAGACAGGTATCCGGAGGTTCAGATAGGCACCCCGGAATTTGAAGAGGGCGAAGGTCCGTTTGCCCCGGTTAAGGCTACCTACGACGGGCAGTTGCCCGGCCTGGCGCAAGCTTTTGATGATTTCCTGTATGTCAGCATCGCACTTATGCCTGCCTTTAAGGAGAATCCCCTGAAATTGGAAGAGCGAACTTATCCGGTTGAAATCCCCTATCCTATAGAGGTACAGGATATTCTGTTCATAGAAATTCCGGAGGGATATGCGGTGGAAGAATTACCTGAATCGGGGCGAGTCTCCCTGCCCAATGCCGGCGGCAAGTTCGATTACCTGATCAGCGAAAATGGCGGCAAGGTGCAGGTGGTTTTCAAGCTCGAGATCAACCAGTTGACATTTAAACCCGAAGAATATCTCGTGATCAGGAATTTTTTCAATTATATTCTCGAAAAGCAGGGCGAGCAGATCGTCTTTCGCAAAAAAACGTAACGCATGAGGCAGCTCATTGCGCTGATCCTCCTGGCCGGCTGCGGCCCGTTGACGGGCCAGCAATTCCCGGCTTATACCATTCCCGACAGCCTGCTGTCCGGCGCCGATGAAGTGGTGCGGGAGGAGTACTACGAATTGGAGGTGCTTTCCGAAGAGAGCGGTATCGTCCGCTGCCGCAAGGCGGTGACCCTGCTCAGCAAAGACAGCAAGGCGAATGTGTTTGTCCTGGGGTATGACCCCGATAGTAAAGTGAAAAAGCTGGAGGCGCGCCTTTACGACAACCAGGGGCATGAAATCCGTAAACTGGGCAAAGACGAGATTCGCGATTTCGCCGCTGTCGACGGCTATTCCGTTTACCAGGATAACCGGCTGAAAGCACTGGAGGCCAACCATCACGAATATCCCTACACGCTGGCCTATGAATATGAAATGGCGGTCAGCGGCATCAATTTCGCCATGTTCCCCTACTGGCAGATACAAGATTACCGGCAGAGTGTGGAGCAGGCGAGCTTTGTGGTTCGTTTGCCCCGGGAAATCCCCTTGCATTACAAGGTCCTGAACCTCCGCCTGGAACCGGAATGGGCGGAGGATGAAAAAGAAACCCGTTACACCTGGCGTGTCCGGGGGCTGAAGGCGGTACAGCCGGAACCCTACGGCCCGCCCGCCTCCGAAGTCCTGCCCACCCTGCTAACAGCAGCCGGCAGGTTCCGGATAGGGACGTATGTCGGAAGCATGTCCAGCTGGCAGGATTTCGGTGCCTTCATCGGCCAGCTGTTTGAAGGGCGGGACGCCCTGCCGGGCTACGTGGCAGAAAAAGTGCGGCAACTGTCTGCCGATGCCGGTTCGGATGCAGAAAAGATAACGGCCCTTTATCGCTACCTTCAGGAGAACATGCGGTACGTAAGCGTACAACTCGGGATCGGCGGCTGGCGGCCTTCCAGCGCTGCCTATGTTGCTGAAAACAAATACGGCGACTGCAAGGCCCTCAGCAATTTCATGAAGGCCCTGCTCAGGGAAGCCGGCATAACCGCTTATCCGGCGCTGATCGCCCACGGGCGGGTACCCTACGAAGTAAAGGATAGCTTCACCTATCCGCTGTTTAACCACGCTATACTATATATTCCTTCGGAAGATATGTGGCTGGAGTGTACCAGCAGCACCTTCCCCGCCGGCTACGTCGGCGCCGGCAACGACGGGCGTTATACATTGCTCATTACCCCTGAAGGCGGGAAGCTGAAGGCGACTCCGGCGTTTACCGCAGAAAAAAACAGAGCAGCAGGCAAAACGGCTGTCGCGCTGAAGGAGGATGGATCGGCTGTCGTGGAAGGAAATCTGTGGGTTTCCGGCTCTCTTCATGAACCGTACCGGCAGAGCCTGGCCTACAGTTCCCGGAAAGAGTTGGAAGACTGGTTCGTCCGCAACAGCAGCCTGCCCGCTCTGGCTTTGGAGTCCCTGGATATTCAGGCAGCGCCCGATGATCCGGAGGCCTACTGCAGGTATAAGGCTTTTTCATCCAGGTATGCATCGAAGGCGGGCAAGCGGCTTTTCATTCCCCTGAATACCATCAGCCCATTGAAGTTCGTCCCGGAAAAAATAGAGGAACGCCGCTACCCCGTAATAGCCGATGATGCCTTCACTCAGTTAGATACGATTGTTTTCCACCTGCCGGAAGGCTTTCAGGTAGAAAGCATGCCCCAGGCGCCGGCAGTGGTGGAAAGCTCTTTTGGGGCCTATGAGGCACGGGTGGAGAGGGCAGAAGGCACCCTGGTGTACATCCGCCGCCTGCAACTGCGCCGACACCGCCTCCCGGCAGCGGACTACGAGCGTTTCCGCTCCTTCTACCAGGAGGTGGCCAAAGCCGACAAGGCCATGGCCGTTCTGGTGGAAAAGAAAACGTGAGCGGCCTGTTTAAAATTAGTTTTTATCTTTATCCCGCGTACCAAAACAAAACAATGGGCGGGAAAACAGAGATATACCAGCGCATGCAGGCTGCCCGGCAGGCAGGCCGGAAAGCCCTGGCCGTCCTGATCGACCCGGACAAGGCGACGGATCAGCACCTGGAACGGGTGGTGGGGCTGGGCGTCGATGCGCAGGTGGATTTCTTTTTTGTCGGCGGCAGCCTGGTGGTGAAAGACGAGCTGGCCCGATGCCTGGCCTTCCTGCGCAGCCATTGCGCCATTCCTGCCATTCTCTTCCCCGGCAGCCCTCTGCAGATCGACGAGCAGGCCGACGCGCTGCTCTTCCTGTCTCTGATCTCCGGCCGCAACGCCGACCTGCTCATCGGCCAGCAGGTCGTCAGTGCTCCCTACCTTTATCAAAGCTCCCTGGAAGTGATCAGTGTAGGGTATATGCTGGTCGACGGCGGCGCGCCCACGACGGCTTCCTACATGAGCAATACCCTGCCCATTCCCGCTGACAAGCCGGACATTGCGCTGGCCACCGCCCTGGCCGGAGAAATGCTGGGCCTGAAAACCCTCTACCTCGATGCCGGGAGCGGCGCCCGCCAGCCGGTCAGTGAAACCATGATCCGGAAAGTGGCGCAGCACGTCACCGTCCCCCTCATGGCCGGGGGGGGCATCCGCCGCCCGGAACAGGCATGGGCCAGCGCCCAGGCCGGCGCCGACATCATCGTGGTGGGCACTGCGGTAGAGCAGTCGGCGGAATTGCTCGGGGAGATGGCAGAGGCAGTGCACAGGTGCCGTGCCGGCCGGATAAATACCAGAGAGATGTAAAGAACCTGAACCCGTTCGGGAATTTTTTCGTTCTAATCCTGCGTTTGGAACCAGAGAATAGTAAATAAAGACAACTTGCAAAAAGGAACCGTAATAAAATCCACCGGCAGCTGGTATCAGGTGCTGCTCGACGACGGAGCGGTGGTCGACAGCCGCATCATCGGCAAATTCCGCCTCGACGGCAAACGCCTGACCAACCCGGTGGCTGTAGGGGATGAGGTGGAAATAGAGGTCGACGAAAAGGACGAAACGGCGACGATAAAGAACATCCTGCCGAGGCGCAACTACGTCGTCCGTCAGTCGCCCCGCCGCAAGCACGACCTACACCTGCTGGCCAGCAACGTCGACCAGGCCATGGTCATCGTGACCATCGTGAACCCCAACCTCAAGCAGGGCTTCATCGACCGCTTCCTGCTGATGACCGAACCCTACGAAATACCGGCCATCGTCGTCTTCAACAAATCCGACCTCTACGGAGAGGAAGAACGGGCCATCTTCGAATACCTGAAAGAAATCTACGAAAAGATCGGCTATACGGCTGTACTGACTTCCGCCACAGAGGGCGAGGGGCTGGAAGAACTGCGGGCCCTACTCAGGGATAAAGTAACCCTCATCGCCGGACAGTCCGGCGTGGGCAAATCCACCCTGGCGAACGCCATACAGCCCCAGCTGGAACTGCGTACCCAGGAACTCAGCGACTACTCCGGCAAGGGCATGCACACCACGACCTTCGCCGAGATGCACCAGCTGGACTTCGGCGGCGCCATCATCGATACGCCGGGCATCAAAACCCTGTCCTTTAACCACCTGGAGCCGATGGACGTGGCGCACAACTTCCGCGAGTTCTTCCGGTATTCCGAAGATTGCCGATTCGGCGGCAACTGCCTGCACCGCAACGAACCCGGCTGCGCCGTCAAGGAGGCCGTGGAAAGCGGTGAACTCAGCGAACTGCGCTACATCAACTACCTCACCCTCCTGGAAGAGATCGAAGAACAGAATTACTGGGAAAGGCATAGTGAGTACTGAATAATACGTCGTGTATAGGTGCCCCGTCTCTACGAGGCCGGGTAAAATTCGTGCATTCGTGTATATGTTGTGCAAGCCGGCCTGCAGCTATCCATCGTACTCCATCACAAATACACAAATGCACAAATACACAAATGCACAAATACACAAATGCACAAATGCACATAAAAAATGGGATACCAAAGCCGAAAACGCAACTACAAAAGCCGCCGCGAAAAATTTTCCGAGACGATGCGCTCCACGCGCGTCTTCCTGATCTTCCTGACTATCGGGATGGCCGTCTGGTTCTTCCGCAACCGGTACGAATTCTGGGGCTGGCTGAAGACCTACATCTACTGACAGGATTTACCGGACGTGCCACCTTTAGGTGGTGCGTTTGTAGATAAGACTAACAGGACGGACTGTCCACCTGTTCAGCCGGACAAACTTCAGGCAACGCATTTTTGTAGACAGGATGAACAGGATACACAGGATTTTCCACCCTGAAATAATTTCCCCCCTGCCAGGCAGATGAGGTAGCTCCTTTGACAAGCGCTGCCAGATTAATGTCAGGGAAGCATGCCCAAAATCCGGCGGATTGCAATATTTGACAAAAAAACACCAACAAAACGTAACGCCCGCCATAACCAGCATATTAACCAACAGAGCAACCACCCCCGGTCGTGCCGCCGTGTTGTTTTTTTGGAGTGCCTCCCGCTGGATTCCTCCAAAAAAACAACAACACTATAAACAACCAAACCCAAAAGGCCATGAAACCCAAAACCACCATCCTCGCAGCCCTGCTGCTGTTCGCCATTGCTCATTTCACCCACGCCCAGGAGCGCGTCCTGGTCATCTCCGGCGGCGGTGCCCGCGGTGCCTGGGGCGGCGGCCTGGCGCAGGCCCTGTATGAATCCGGGCGCAACTACCGCGCCGTCATCGGCACGAGCACCGGCAGCCTGCTGGCGCCCATGATCGCGATCGACTCCTTCGCCCGGCTGGAGGAAGCCTACACCAGCGTCACCCACAAGGACATCTTCAACGTACGGCCGTTCTACACCAAAGGAAAGAAAAAGGGGCAGGTGCGCGGCCTCAACGCCTTCTGGCGCATCATCACCGGCCGGAAAACCCTGGGCGAAAGCAAGCGCCTGCGGAAAACCATAAAAACTTACTTTACAGAAACGGACTTCAACGCCATCACCCGGTCGCCGGACAGCCTGGAGATCATCGCTACGGTGGTCAACCTGCAGGCCGACTCGGTGGAGTACAAATCTTCCAGGGATTTCGGTTACGAGCAGATGGTCAACTGGGTATGGGCCTCCGCCAACCAGCCGGTTTTCATGTCTTTGTATAAGCTGAAGGACGAAGAGGGCGAGAAGGACTACTACGCCGACGGGGGCGTCAAGGAGAACGTGCCCATCCGCAAGGCCATCATGACGGCCCGTGAGATCGGCGCCCGCGAGATCGACGTCATCATCCACAGCACCGACCAGCCCAGCCTCGACCCCATGCACAAGCTCCGCATCCTCAAGCTGCTCGCCCGCACGATCGACCTGTTCAGCACCGAGGTGCGCGAGAATGACGTGGACATCGCCCGCCTGCTCGGCCGCGTGGCCGGCCTGGAGAGCCTGGGCGAAGAGGCCGAAGGCATCCGGGTGAACGTGTACTACATGCCCCCGGAGGATTACAATGAATTCCCCAACTCCCTGCTCTTCGAAAAGGATAAGATGGCCGAACTCTGGGCCAGCGGCAGGAATATGCTGAGCCGCCCCGATCTCGACCGCTACCGCGCTGAATACGTTATCGACCAGGGTTCCGTCATCCCCGTCGATATGTCGATCAGCCTGCCGATTGGTAGTAATTAATGACGGGCCACCTGAAGGTAGCCGTCCGAAACTAAAAGGGCCCCGCCGCAGCGGAGCCCCTCTCAAACCACTTGGTTTAAAAAGCGAAAATTTTGGGTTGTGTCAGGCTTGACAAGTTTCGCTCTGCGGAAGCTCGGCGGAAACTTCTCAAGCCTGTCCCGCTTTGCGCCGCCGCCGCTGTTCTACGCCTCCAGGCTTAGAACTCATCCAGCAAAAGAGTGCAAAGGTACTGGCGGGCAGTACCGGAAGGTATCTTTTCCAGTGCATGATCGGAGGATTGGTGGTGTTGGGGTGGTTTGTTGATTATTGTCCGTGGTGAATGCCTCTGGCGCCGGGAGCTAAAATTCACATTCCGGTTTAGCGCTCTATGGATGAGCATACTGTCCAGGTAAAGAGGTTGCTGGATAAACAAGGGTTGGCTGGGCAGGCTGCTTTTTTTGCCGGATGTTGCCTGACCATTTTAGTTTCAGTCGCCTGGCCCCTTCTGTTAAAAAATTCTCCCTGCGATTCTCCTTTTTCCCCAGAGTAAGCATAATTTTAGATTTTGTCCAAAATTCAGCAATTGTCCAAAATTTGGACAAAATCTTAGATAATCAAAGCCGATGTCTATGCTGCGCGCCCTTACTTTATTTGCTCTCTGCGTGCCTGTACTCCTGTTCAGCCAGGTCCATTACGTAAAGCTGAAGTCCTTCCCGCCGAAATGGGAAAGGATAGAGGTGGCCTTTATCATCAGTGAAATCCTCGACCGGCGGGTGGACACCACCAATATCGGTTATGCGCTGACAGGAGTGGGCAATAAACTAAAAGTGGCGAAATTCAAAAAGAGCCTGCATGCCGAGCTCAAAAGGACGGTGGATGAACTGGTGCTTTACAAAGAGGGAGTTAAAGATTCGATCGTGCTCCTGGTACGGGAATTCAACGTTTCCGAACTGGACAATATCGGCCGGCTCAACGCCCTGGTGGATTGCTATAAAAAGCAGGGCGGAGATTTGTATAAAATGAAGTCCCTCGATCTCTACAAAGAGTACCGGGGCATTGATGTGACCCGTTACCACTCTGAGGCTGTCATCCGGACGATGAAGGACTTGCTGGGAGAAATCATTACGCTGCTGGAAAGTTATCAAGGGCAGGAAGCCGACCGGATCAGCCGGGTGGAATTGCTGCGGCAGCCCCGCCCCTCCTTCGTGATCGATACCGCCACCCAGCTGAAAAAGGCGTTTACCGTTCCTATGTCGAGTTCATCGCCAATGATCCCGGGATAAAAGATGTGGATATCCGGATCGCTGAAGAAGGTGCTTCCGTACTCAAGCACAAACAGGTAGAAATAACTGGTGCTGAAGGAAAGGCTGTCGACTTAAAAGAAAACCCCGGCTTCTGGGGTTTTTCCGACGGCGCCCATGTCTACCTCAACCTCACGCCTTTGCTGAACTATGATTTCTATTCAAAACTGGAAAAAATTGTTGAATACAGCCCCTTCAAAGCGCCGCCGGCGAGAACCAACGGCCAGGGGGCGATCATCGGCGGCATCCTGGGAGGCGCCATCGGCGGTGCCATTGCCGGAGCGGCCGGCGTGCCGGGCAGCAATGCCTATGTGTATAAGCCCCGCGAACAAAAGGTACTGAATCTGTCCCTGCGGCTGCTGTGGGATATCATCAAAGAGGATGAGGAACTGGTAAAGGAACTGCGGGAAGAAAAGAAACGAGATCACCCCAATACCAAGGTGGAGTACCTGAAGCGGTTTTATGAGCGGCGGGGCGGTACAGATTGACCTTTGAACGCAATGAACCCGTTGCTCCGCAGCAGCTGTTCTAAGTCTCCAGACTTAGAACTAGATCGCAGCAGGCAGCTGTTCCAAGTCTCCAGACTTAGAACTAACTACTCCGGCTCAAAGCCCAGCACGATGTTGAAATCCCCCAGCGCCTGCAGCGAGCGGTCCGCCCCCGGCTTGTCGAAGCCGATGCCGTAGTCGAAGCCGAGCACGCCGAACATGGGCAGGAAGACGCGCAGGCCGGCCCCTACCGAGCGCTTCACGTCGAAGGGGTTGAAGTCGCGGAATTCGCGCCAGGCGTTGCCCCCCTGGGCGAAGGCCAGCACGTAGATGGTGGAACTGGGGTTGAGCGACAGCGGGTAGCGCAGCTCTACGGTGAACTTGTCGAACAGGGGCGTGGCCGAGGTGCCGCCCGAGGGGTCGCGGTTGGCCTCCAGTTCGTTGACCTCGTAGCCGCGCAGGGAGATGATGTCCACCCCGGCGAAGCCGAACTGCTGGTTGTTGATGCCGTCGCCGCCGAGCTGGAAGCGCTCGAAGGGCGAGGAGCCGATCTCCCGGTTGTAGAAGCCGAGCAGGCCGATCTTGGCCTGGGCCTTGAGCACGAGGTTGCCGACGATGGGCGTGTACCACTCGGCGTCGAAGCGCCATTTGTGATATTCGAGGTAGCGGAAGCGTTCGCGGGCCGGCTGCTCGCTGTAGTCGTTGACCTTGTCGAAGAGGGAGTAGGGAGGAGTTAACTGCAGCGACAGCGATATGCGGGCGCCGTCTTTGGGGAAGATGGGGTCATTGACCGTCGAGCGGGCGATGGTCTGCCTGATGCTGAAGTTGTTGTAGTTGCCCTCCTGCACGATCTCGCCCTCGTCGGAACGGAACAGGCCGCGCACCCAGTTGTTGAGGGTCAGGGTCTGTATGTTGATGGCCGTGCTGGAGACGAAGTTGTCGTCCGGCCATTTCAGGCGGGTGCCCAGGCTGAGAGACGCCTGCCGGATGTTGAAGCTCTGGTAGCTGTCCGTGCCGCGGCGGCCGAAGGCAAAGCGGTTGAAGAAAGCCGCTACGGTCAGGGAGTTGGGCTTTTTGCCGCCGAGCCAGGGTTCGGTAAAGGATACGTTGTACGACTGGTAGAAGTCGCCGTTGGTCTGGGCGCGCAGCGACAGGCGCTGGCCGTCGCCCTGGGGCAGCGGCTTCCAGGCTTCCTTGTTGAAGACGTTGCGCAGGGAGAAGTTGTTGAAGGACACGCCAAGGGTGCCGATCACCCGCTGGGCGCCGCCCCCCAGCCGGCGGAGAGCCCCAGCTGGTCGGAAGGCTTCTCCTCCACAGTATATTCGATGTCTACGGTGCCCCGCTGGGGTTCACCGGCGTGTTGATGCCGAGTATCGGGGTTGAAGTAGCCGAGGTTGATGATCTCCCGCTGGGAGCGGATGATGTCGGAGCGGCTGAACTTTTGCCCGGGGCGGGTGCGCAGTTCCCGGCGGACGACGTGTTCGTGGGTGCGGTCGTTGCCTTTGATCACCACCTTGTCGATGGTGGCCTGGGGCCCTTCGAAGATGCGGATTTCCAGGTCGATGGAATCGCCCTCGACGGCCACCTCGATGGGGTCTACCTGGAAGAAGAGGTAGCCGTTGTCCATGTAGAGGGTACTGACGTCGCGCCCGTCCTGGCTGAAGCGCAGGCGGGTTTCCAGCAGTTCTTTATCGTAGACCTCGCCTTTTTCGATGCCCAGCACGCCGGCCAGGGTTTCGGTATCGTAGATGGAGTTGCCCTTCCAGCTGATGTCCCGGAAATAATACTGGTTGCCTTCTTCGAGGTTGAGGCGGATCATCAGGTCGCCGTCGGGCTCCCGCCAGAGGCTGTCGCTGATGATGCGGGCGTCGCGGTAGCCCTGGGTATTGTAGTAGGCGATCAGCTTTTCCTTGTCCTCCTCGTAGTCCTTTTTGATGAATTTTGAAGAGGCGAACAGGCGCCGCTTGGGCTTGGTGCCCTTCATCTGCTTGGCCAGCTTGCGGTCTTTAATGTTGTCGTTGCCGGCGAAGGCGACATCCTGGATTTTGATGCGGTTACCCCGGTCGACGTCGAAGATCAGCTGCACGGCGTTGATGCGGCTGGAGTCTGGCAATTCGATGACCCGGCAGCGGGTGTCGAGGTAGCCCTTTCCGATAAAGAACCCCTCGATGGCCTTGCTGGCGTTGACTTTTACGTTTTCGGTGACGATGCCCCCTTTGAGCAGGTACTTGTCGACTTCGTCGTTGAGGTCGTCGTGGTAGGATTTTTTCACGCCCCGGTAGGAGTGGCGGGAGAGGCGCGGCCGCTCCTGCACTTTGATCTCCAGGAAGATCACGTCGCCGATGGTCTTCTCTTTGATGATCTGCACGTCGGTGAACAGGCGGAGCTTCCACAGGGCTTTGATGCCCTTCTGGATGTCGGGCCCGGGGATGCGGATTTTGTCGCCCACCTGCAGGCCGGCGATGCTGATGATGGCGTTGTCGTCGCTGAAGTCGGCTCCGATGACTTTGATGCCGCCGATCTCGTAGTCTTTGGGTTCGCTGTACTGGAGTACCGGGATGGTATCCGTATCTGACTGTGCGAACGTGTAGAAAGGTGTCAGTAAGCAGCAGAGGGTGATCAAGGCAATTTCTCTCATTCCAATCGTCAGGTTTATCTCATTCACTGCGCCGGGCAGTGGATTGCTGTTCTTTTTTCGATGCGCAAAAATAACGTTTGCCGCCAGGATAACCGCATATTCAGCGGCCTGATTATCAAAAAAATGCCGGAAGTATGAAAAGTCCCGGACAATTTGCTGGGAAAGCAGCCCGGCGGCTCATGGTAGAAAGAGGGCGGAAGGGGGGGGAGGGTTGTATGGGGGAGAGCATGTGTATAGGTGCTTTTGTGCATTTGTGTATACGTACAAGGTGCCAAAACCGGCTTGCCACCCACAAATGCACAAATGCACAAATACACAATTTCCCCCTCACGGCGCCACCTGCTCGCTGATCTTCCCGAAGCGGCGTTCCCTTTTCTGGAAGTCGATGATGGCGGAGAAGAGGTGTTCTTTCCGGAAATCGGGCCAGAAGAGGGGCGTGAAGTAGAGTTCGGCGTAGGCGATCTGCCAGAGGAGAAAGTTGCTCAGGCGGGTTTCGCCGCTGGTGCGGATGAGCAGTTCCGGGTCAGGCATGCCGCTGGTGTTGAGGGCGCCGGCGAAGGCTTCTTCGTCGATATCTTCGGGGTTGAGGGTGCCGGCCTGCACCTGCCGGGCGAGGCGGCGGCTGGCTTCCATGATCTCCCACTTGGCGCTGTAATTCAGGGCCAGGACGAGGGTCATGCGTTTGTTGTCTTTGGTGTTTTCGATGCCTTCCAGGAGGGCCTTATAGGTGGACGGCGGCAGTTTGGTGATGTCGCCGATGGCCTGCAGGCGGATATCGTTCTTGTTCAGGGTGTTTATCTCTTTGTGGAGGGTTTCGACCAGCAGGCGCATCAGAGCGCTGACCTCGAGCTTGGGCCGGTTCCAGTTTTCGGTGGAAAAAGCATAGAGCGTGAGGTATTCCACGCCCAGCTCGGCGGCGGCTTCGGTGGTTTCCCGTACGGCGGTTACGCCGTTGCGGTGCCCGAACACGCGGGGCTTGCCATGCTGCTTTGCCCAGCGGCCGTTGCCGTCCATGATGATGGCGATATGGCGGGGCAGCTTTTCAATGTTGATCTGAGACTTTAAATCCATCTTTTTCCGCTAACACTGGTTGGGCCGGGAACGAACAACCGCTCTCGGCTTCCGGCGATGAAATAACTGTTTGAGAACCTCATTCCTCAGCGCTGTCGAATCTTGCCGACTGACAAATATGCAAATTTACGAAACTGAATGCACTTTTTGAATATACAATTACATATAACGCAAAAGCCAGAATTGAATATGTGCAGAAACCGTTGTATTTTCCCCCCCTCTAAACAAAATCCTTTTGGTATGGGATTTGTACGGCATTCAACCAAATACGATTTGTGCTAATGGACCTGACATTTGAAAATTTTCCATATACAAGGCCCCGCTTCGACGAATATTCCGCTTCTTTCCGCGAGGAACTGGCCCGGTTTCGGGAAGCTGCTTCGGCGGAAGAACAGGGCCGTGCGCTGGGCCGTATCAACGAACTGCGCACGGAGTTCACCTCTATGTATAACGTTTGCCACATCCGGCATACCATGGATACGCGCGACGACTTCTACGAAAAGGAGAACGAATATTTCGACCAGCAGATGCCGGCTTATGAAGGCCTGGTCAATGAGTTTTACAAACTCCTGGCGGTATCTCCGTTTCGGGATGAGCTGGAGAAAAAGTGGGGCCAGCAACTCTTCACCATTGCCGGGCTGAGCCTGAAGACGTTTGACGAATCGGTCATCGGCCTGCTCCAGGAAGAGAACAAACTCGGCAGCGCCTACACCAAGATAAAGGCCAAGGCCAAAATCCTTTTCAGAGGAGAAGAACACAACCTCTCGTCCATCGTAAAATATGAAATGGACAAGGATCGGGCCGTAAGGAAGGAAGCGGCGGAGGCTAAATGGGCCTTTTTCGAAGAGCACGCCGCCGGGATCGAGGGCATCTTCGCCGACCTGGTGCGCGTCCGCCATCAGATTGCCCGGGAACTGGGGTATGAAAACTTTGTGGAACTGGGTTATGCCCGCATGCTGCGCTCCGATTATGGCCCGGAACAGGTGGCCAACTTCCGGCGGCAGGTGGAGGAATACATCGTGCCCATCACCCGCAGGCTCTACGAGCGCCAGCGCCGCCGCCTCGGCCTGGAAAAACTCGCCTACTACGATGAAGACCTGCGGTTCCCTTCCGGCAACCCGCAGCCCAAAGGAGAACCGGAATGGATCGTGCAGCAGGCCCGGCGCATGTACAGCGAGCTGTCGGCAGAGACCCGCGAGTTCTTCGATTTCATGCGCGGCGCTAACCTGATGGACCTGCAGACCCGGCCCGGGAAGGCCACCGGCGGCTACTGTACTTTCATCGGCAAATTCCGGGCACCCTTCATTTTCTCCAATTTCAACGGCACCAGCGGCGATATCGACGTGCTGACCCACGAAGCCGGCCATGCCTTTCAGGTGTATAGCAGCCGGGACATCGGCATCAGCGAATACAACTGGCCCACCTTCGAGGCCTGCGAAATCCACTCCATGAGCATGGAGTTCTTCACCTGGCCCTGGATGCAGCTTTTCTTCGGAGAAGATACGGATAAGTACAAGTTCAGCCACCTGTCCAACGCCCTGTATTTCCTGCCCTACGGGGTGGCGGTCGACGAATTCCAGCACTTCGTTTACGAACACCCCGGGGCTTCGCCGGCGGAACGCAACCAGGCCTGGCGCGATATCGAACGCCGGTATCTCCCGCACCGCGACTACGACGGCCATCCCTTCCTCGAAAGCGGCGGTTACTGGCAGAAGCAAAGCCATATCTTTGTCATGCCTTTTTATTATATCGACTATACCCTGGCCCAAATCTGCGCCTTCCAGTTTTGGAAAAAGGACCAGGAGGGCCACCAGCAGGCCTGGAACGACTACGTCCGCCTGTGCGATGCCGGCGGCAGCCGGTCCTTCCTGGAACTGGTGGAACTCGCCAACTTGCGTTCCCCCTTCGAAGATGGCTGTGTCGCTTCCGTGGTGGACGTCATCACCAACTGGCTGGATAAGGTGGATGATGCGTCGTTTTAAGGCGGCAGGGAGAAGCCCGCAGGGAAGCGTTCCTGGCCCTGGGGCTGTCCGTTGCCGGCGGCTGGCGGAATGCCGTCACCGGCCAATTGCCCGCAAGGCGGGAATTTTCCCGGCTACCGTTGCACGAATTATTCCTTAAAAAATGGTATATTTGTTTGCAACTATAGGAAACTACTGAAATCATAATCCCCCATATGCTGTTCATACTGATCATCAGCTTTCTCACGGCGTTTACGCTTGCTTACTTTGCCATCCCCCACGTCATCAATATTGCCCGGGAAAAGAACCTTTGCGAAGAACCTTCCGAGCGCAGTTCGCATACCATCAGCACACCAGCCCTGGGCGGCATAGGCATTTTCTCGGCAGCTATCTTTTCCATCGTCCTGTGGACGCCGTTCCGGGATTTTGGCAACCTGCAATACATCCTTTGCGCATTCATCATCGTATTCCTGGTCGGCGTAAAGGACGACATCTCTCCCGTTTCCCCTTTCAACAAGATCATCGGGCAGGCCCTGGCGGCCTCCATCCTGGTCTTCAAGTCCGATATCATGCTACGGGGGTTTTACGGCTTCTTCGGGATGCACGCTGAATTGCCGATGCCCTTCTACACCGGCCTGACCATCTTCACCATCCTGGTGGTCGTCAACGCCTTCAATCTCATCGACGGGATCAACGGCCTGGCGGGCAGCATCGGCGCTCTGATCTGCGGGACCCTGGGCTGCTGGTTCTTCTACGTCGGCAGGATAGAATTTGCCATCGTCGCCTTCACTATCGTGGGCGCCATCATCGCTTTCCTGAAATATAACTACTCTCCGGCGAGAATATTCATGGGGGATTCGGGGTCCTTGCTGGTCGGGACGGCCAGCGTCATCCTCGTCATCAAGTTCATCGATATGAACTACTTCATGGAAGTGGGGCAGAAAGGCAAGATCATGGCCAGCCCGGTGGTAGCCATTGGTATTATGATCCTTCCGTTGTACGACACCATCCGGGTATTCATCACGCGGGCCCTGCGCGGGCAATCGCCGCTGCACGCCGACCGCCGCCACATTCACCACCTGCTGATCGATTACGGGTTCTCTCACATGCAGGCCACCGGCATCCTGGTATCGGTCAACGTATTTTTCATCCTTTTGGTTTTTTCCTTACACCAGGCTCTGGAAATGCACTGGATGCTGGGCATGGTTGTCTTGCTGGCGTCCGCGCTGACCTTCTGGCTTCACAAGGCGGTACTCCGGAAGAAACAGAAAAAACTGGCTCTCCGATGACTCCGTATCTGCTGGTTTTTGTTGGTGGCGGATTGGGCAGCGCCTGCCGCTACGGGATCGCCCACTGGCTGGCGCGGCACCATCTTGCTTTTCCGTTGGCCACCCTCCTGGCCAATGCCCTGAGTTGCGTCCTCCTGGGATGGCTCGTGGGGCTCAGCCTGCGCGGCCAGGTAACCGACACCTGTAAATTTCTGCTGATGACGGGTTTCTGCGGTGGGTTCAGCACCTTTTCGACGTTTACCAATGAGACTCTCAGCTTGTTGCAGGCCGGCCATCTGGGGTTGGGCCTGCTGAATATCGGCGGCAGCCTGCTCCTCTGCCTGGGATGTATTTATGCAGGGATCAGAATGGGGATGTGAGGGGCGGCGGGCACAGGCCGGAAAGCATTGGATGGAGGGGGGAGGGTGATGTGAAAGACACCTACTTGTCGGTTGTTAAGTAAGCGGACACAATTAGCGGAACAATATAACAATATAACAATATAACAATATAGCCATATAGCCAAATAACAATTGCCAGGAATGGCCGGCCGGCCGGGCCATTGTCCCATTGCTTCAATATGGGCGGCTTTCCGGAGCATCCTCGTCTTTTTAACCCCAATCCCTACTTAGGCTCTATGGAAATTTGCCAGATTAGGTATATTTACACCATGATTAGCATCAGCAGCAATACTATTCTTATCGGTTCCCCTCACGAAAGTCACCCAATCAATGCAGCAAAACGATAAGCAGACTTTGCCCGGCGACCCCAGCCTGCCCAGTTCGGAAGAGGTGTTGCAGAGCCTGATGGAGCTGGGAAAAGGCAATTCCAAATACACAGTCGAAGATTTTTTCCGCACGCCGGAAAAGGTGGCCTTCCAGCTGTCGCCGGGCGGAGGTTACCTCGCCTATCTAGGGCCTTATAAACGAAGGCAGAACATCTTTGTGCAAAAAGTCGGCGAGGAAAGCGCCGTCCGCATCACCCACGAAACGGAACGGGATATCGGCGGCTTCTTCTGGTCGAGCGACAAACGCCTGGTTTATGTCAAGGACAGTGGCGGGGACGAGAACTTTCAGCTTTTTGCCGTCGACCGCGACGGCACGGACGCCCGGGACCTGACGCCCTTCGAAGGGGTAAAGATACAGCTCATCGATGACCTGGAAGACAACGAAGACGAGCTCATCATCGGGATGAATAAGGAAAACCCCATGCTGTTCGAACCTTACCGGATCAACATCCGCACCGGGGAATATACCCAGCTGGCTGAGAACAACAACCCCGCCGAGCCCATTACCAGCTGGATGACCGACCACGACGGCAAACTGCGTGTCGCCATCAAAACCATTGCCGGCGTCAACCACAGCCTGCTCTACCGGGCCAGGGAGGAGGAGGATTTTCAGGTGGTCATCACCACTAACTTCAAGGAAAGCCTGGAGCCTATTTTTTTTGAGTTCGACAACAGCAGCATCGTCTATGCCGTTTCCAACATCGGCCGGGACCGCAGTGAGATCGTAAAGTTTGACATGGCTGCCGGAGAGGAGGCGGGGGATGTAATCTTCGCCCACCCGGAAGTAGATGCCGGCAGCCTGATGTATTCCCGCAAGCGCAAGGTGGTCACCGGCGCTATATACACGACCTGGAAGCGGGAAATCAAATTCTTTGACGAAGAACGCCGAAAGCTGCAGGAATACCTGGAGCAGGAATTGCCCGGGCACGAAGTGGTGATCACCAGCTCCAGTAAAGATGAGAATAAATTCATGGTGCGCACCTATAGCGACCGCTCCCTCGGCGCTTATTACTATTATGACCAGGTCGCGGGCAAGCTGGAAAAGATCATCGAGGTGAGCCCCTGGCTGGATGGGGAAGACATGGCGCCCATGAAGCCGATACAGTACACCTCCCGCGACGGCCTGGCCATCCACGGTTATCTGACGCTGCCCCGGGGTAAGCCCTCCCGCGGGCTTCCGGTAGTCGTCAACCCGCACGGCGGCCCCTGGGTGCGCGACAGTTGGGGTTACAACCCGGAGGTGCAGTTGCTGGCCAGCCATGGTTATGCGGTGCTGCAGGTCAATTACCGGGGCAGCACCGGATACGGGAGGGCTTTCTGGCAGAAAGGCTTCAGGGAATGGGGACATGCCATGCAGGACGATATCACCGACGGCGTGAACTGGCTGGTAAAGGAAGGCATTGCCGACCCGAAACGCGTAGCCATCTACGGGGCCAGCTACGGTGGGTACGCCACACTGGCCGGCATCACCTTCACGCCGGAGCTCTACGCCTGCGGGGTCGATTATGTGGGCGTTTCCAACCTCTTCACCTTCATGAACACCATTCCGCCTTACTGGAAACCCTACCTGGAAATGCTCTACGAAATGGTGGGGCATCCGGAACGGGATAAAGAAAGGCTGGAGGCGGGGTCGCCGGTTTTTCACATCGACCGTATCCGGACACCCCTTTTCGTCGTGCAGGGCGCCAACGACCCCCGCGTCAACATCGACGAGTCCGACCAGATCGTCCGGTCTCTGCGCAGCCGGGGCATCGACGTGCCCTACATGGTCAAATACAACGAAGGCCATGGGTTTTCCAACGAGGAGAACCGGTTCGAGTTCTACAAGGCCATGCTGGGCTTTCTGGAAAAGCATGTGAAATAGGAGGAGGAGCACGGGGGGGCATAACTGTCATGGAGTAACTACTGGTTAATAACCGTGCTTACGGCAATGCCAGGCGCAATAACCAATAACGCATGAACAGGCACCTGTCACCGGTTTTCCTGCCCGGCCTGCTGGCCCTTGTCCTGGCAAAGCTGGCCCTTCATATTTACACCAATACCCTTTGGAGCTGGCACCGCGATGAGTTTCTCTACCTTTCTCTGGGGCGCCATCCCGACTGGGGATACTGGTCGAACCCGCCGCTCATCGGTTGGGTGAGCGCTTTTTTGCAGTCGACAGTGGGCGATAGCCTCTTTGCCATTCGCCTGTTTCCCATGCTGGTGAGCTGCGGGCTCATCGTACTGGTGGTATGGATGGCCCGCGAGCTGGGCGCCGGCCGTTACGGGCAGTTCCTCGCCGGAGCGGCGATGCTGCTGACGCCGGCAAACCTGCGGCCGGGCATGCTCTTTCAGCCCGTCATGCCGGATATTTTTTTCTGGGCCGTGCTGGCCTATCTGGCTATCCGGTATATCAATACAGAACATCGCCGCTACATTATATACTTCGGGGTGGTGTTTGGGCTTGGTTTTCTGAATAAGTATTCCACGGTTTTTGCTCTTTTGGGCATCGCGGGGGGGCTCTTGCTCAGCCCCTATCGGCGGGTGCTGTGGAGCCCGTCGGCAGCCCTGGCGGCCCTGGCGGCAACCTTGCTGGTCCTGCCCAATCTCATCTGGCAGTACAGCCACGGTTTCCCGGTCGTCGCACACATGCAGGAGCTGGCGGAAAACCAACTGGTGAACGTTCGGGTTGTGGATTTTCTCACCGCCCAGCTGTTTATGAACCTCTCCGTGATACCGGTATGGGTGGCAGGGCTGATCTGGTTTTTCCGGCCGGCTAACCGCCGCTACCGTTTGCTGGGCTGGTATTTTGTCCTGGTTTTCCTGGTGTTGCTCCTGTTGCGGGGCAAGCCCTACTACACCCTCGGCCTGTATCCGCCGCTCATCGCCGCCGGAGCAGTATGGTGGGAAGCCGCATTGCGCCGCGCCTGGCTGCAGGTAGCCTTTCCCCTCCTGATGGCTTTGATCCTGCTGCCGGCCCTGCCGCTGGGCCTGCCGGTTCTGCCTCTGCCGAAGATGTTGTCTTATTGCAATTACCTCATCGAGGAGGTAGGTTTCGAAGGGCCGATGCGCTGGGAGGACGGCCGCATCCATCCGCTGCCACAGGACTACGCCGACATGATGGGGTGGGAAGAACTGGGGCGCCTGGCGGTCGAAGCCTGCCGGGCGGCGGAAGGAGAAAACATCCTGCTCTACTGTGAAAATTACGGGCAGGCCGGCGCGGTTGATTACTACGGCCAAGGACAAGGCATACCGCCGGCCGTCAGTTTCAGCGACACCTACCGCCTTTGGCTGCCCCGAACTACATCAGCCAACACCCTGATCTATATCAACGATGAGATGGGGGAAGACGTAGCCGGTCTGTTTGAGGATATCCGGGCTATTGGCGCCATCGCCAACCCGCACGCCCGGGAGCGGGGCACTACCGTCTACTTATGCCGAAATCCAAGGCAGCCCCTCGGGCCATTCTGGTCGGAAAGGGTAGCAGAGGCGGCCGGGCGGTAATCGAGCCGGAGATGAAGGCAGCCCGTCCAAAAAAAAAGGCCAGCAAACGGAACGAGCTTGCTGGCCTAATTACTTTCTGCCGGCCCGAAGGAGCCGGCAAGATTCCCCTTATTAGTTCTTCACAAGTTTACGGAGTAATGTCCAAATTGTTGCCGCAGGCGGCAAAAAAAATTACTCCTGAACCATCACCTTGCGGATGATGCGGCGCTCGTCCGCCGTTTTTAATTCCAGATAGTAAAGCCCCGGCTTCAGGTTCGTTTCCACACTTACCTGCTGGCCGGCACCGACGTTCTGGGTTTTTTCAAAAATGGTGGCACCCAGTGTGTTCACAACCCGGATGTATTCAATGGCTTCCTCTCCCCGCGTATTGTCGATATTGAAGTCGCCGGTATTGGGGTTGGGATAAACCCGCAACGGGGAGTTGCTGATGATCTCTTTCGTGGATACGAAGAACGGGTTCTCGACGACCGCCCGGATCATGGCATCGGCACTTGTCCGGTATTTTGCCCAGGCACCGGACAAAATTTCATAGGTGCGGTTAGCGATCGGCCCTTCTCCTTCTCCTTCGACAAGTAGCCCCACCGTGTTGCCCTCCATAAACCAGCCGATGTAGAAACTTCCGTCGGCGATGGCGACGGGGCTGTCAAACGGGATGGCGTTGAAGGCGCCTGCCGCATAAGTGCCGGCAGGAATGGTAACGGACGCCAGTACTGTACCCGGGCCGCCGTCGGGGCCGTCATCGTCCAAAAGCTTCATGGAAAAACCATCGGATGAGCCGCCGGCAATGCCAACTTCAACTCCGGTGACTACCGCCGGATAAAAAGGCGGCTCTATCTCTATGCCGCCGCCGCTGGTGCCGTCGCCGCCGCCGCTCCATTGCATCACTCCGGTGGGGGTCAAGCCGAGGATATACCCGAGGGTAAGCGTCTCGGCGCTCAGGTCCACGACGTTCAGCTCAGTGATGTTGTGGTCGTTGTTGGGATTAAGGTCGTCGTCGAGGGCAGTCAGCACATCGAAGAAATAAGGGCCGGGTTCCCAGTCGACATTGACGGGGAGGAAGCTGGCTGTCTGTGATTCGCCAACTGCCAGTGGCGGAACTTCCTGGACATCCAGGTAAATCGACGTGCCGTCCAGCGCCTGGACGTTGGCCGCCACCGCCACCGGGGTGGTGACGTCCGTATTGCCGGTGTTGGAGACCACAGAGGTGAGGGTCACCATTTCGTCCGGCAGGAGGAATACCCCTTCGTTTTCATCATTCTGGTTGGCTGTGGGCGCGACGTCAATAATTTCCAACGTGATCTCCTGGGGGTAATAAAATTTCACCGCATAGTTGGATGGGGGCACGACGCCGCTGAAAACCTCCAGGCCGATATCGCCGGTCAGGTTTTCAATGCCGACGGCCACTTTGCCGGACCCCGTGCAGGTATAGGTGAAATCGGGTTCCATGTCGGCATACTGGAAGGTGATCGAGCTGTCGGCTTTCGACAGGATGACCTGGAACGTATTGGCGCCAAAGATGGGGTCGGCCTGAGTCCAGAACGTCGCGTTTTCATAGGAAATGATATACTTCTCGTCGCCGGGGGTTTCGTCGTGGTAGGTGTACATCTTTCCCGGCGAATTGTTGTCGAAATTGATATCCGACATCAGCGGGCAGATCAGGTTGTTGGCGCCACCGGGAGTCGGCAAGGCTGGAAAACAAGAAGCGATGTTGGAAACGTTGTCAAAGCTCAGCCAGCCATTGGAACCGATCTTGATCTGGTCAAAATCCGACCAGTAAAAGTGGAAATCCATACCCATTGGGAAGGGCCCAACGGAATTGTCATCTCCTAGCCCCGTCACTTCTCTCCCTACGGAGGTAATGTCGATCCATTCGAAAACGGGCCCGTCGGGGTCATTGGAATCCTTCCAGGTGTAACCAAAAGCATCGGGTCCCTGTGCCGAAAGCCAGGAAGCGGCCAACAGGCAGGTTAAAATAGTGAAAAGAGGTTTACGTACTGTTTTTTTCATGCTTGTCCGGATTTTTGAAATGAGTAAAAAATAAAGGTACGGAATTAGTGTTTATTCCGCATCGGTCTTTCCAGGGTTTTGAAAAAGCCAGCTGTTAGTTCTGGCTCGGGGCTGGAATTTTCCTCCTTTTCTTATCTTTATCCCGATCAATCCGAAACCATGACACTGGAAACCATTACCGAGCAATTCACCAAAACGGCCGCCCGGGTGCCTGCCCTGGGCAAGTCCGTCAAGTTCGTCTTTGAACAGGGGCCGGTACACATCGACCTGACCCATGAGCAGGCGGTGGTCACCAACGAGGACAAAGACGCCAACTGTGTGATCACCACCAAAATAGAGACGCTCGACGCCATACGCCGGGGCGATATGAACGCCATGATGGCCGTGATGAGCGGCAAGGTAAAGATCAGAGGGGATATGGAGCTGGCGATGCAGCTGCCCTCGTTGATCAAGTGAGCAAAGATTCTTGCCACATTGTGCACACAGGGTTTTCACATAGGCCACAATAGTGGTGCCATGGGTATATTTTGTGGGCAAAGCACAGTTTGGTGAGGTCCTTCGTCCCCCTTCTTTCATAGCGCCCCGGCCACTGCCACTGCCAGCCGTTCTGCCGCCGCCGGAAACAGCCGGAACCACATCTCCGGCTCGATCAGCTCGAGTTCCATCAGAGCAAGCCGGCCGCCGTTATCCCGGATGAGGTCTACCCGGGCGTAAACAGGTTGGGGAGCACAGGCAGCAACGGCCCGTTCGGCAAAGGCGATCTCTTCGCGGGTAGGTTCGTGCCGGCGAACGGTCCCGCCGAAATCGCTTTGCACACGGAATTCTCCCGGTTTGGCCACCTTACGCACTGCATGTGTATACTTGCCTGCAATGACCATTAGTGAAAGCTCGCCTTGCTCCACTACCTGGTGCTGGAAAGGCTGCAGCATCATATCCTCACGGGCGATCAGAGACTGGAAAGTGGCTTCGTAATCCGACAGGTTGCCGGGGTTCAGGCGGTACGTATGCCGCGCCGAGCCGGAAACGGCGGGCTTCAGGATCATATCTGGCCAGCCGGTGGGTCGGCACAGCTCTTCCAGGGTGGTGTGGTCGCCGGTATGGATGAAAAGAACGGGGGGTATATGGATGCCTCGTCCTGCCAAATCTTGCAGGTAATGCTTGTCCATATTCCAGCGGATCAGCTCAATGGGGTTGATCAGGCGGGTTTGGGCAGACACCTTGTCCAGCCAGGCGCTAAATTCCTCAAACCGGTGGAAGTAATCCCAGGTGGTGCGAAACAAGACGGCACGGGTACTGCTCCAGTCGACATCCGGCCGGGCCCAGTCGAAGCGGGCGGTACGCAGGCCTTTGCGGGTTAGTGCTTCCTGTACCAGAAGATCTTCCCGGATTATTTCTTGGGCGTAGCCGGAGGCTGCTGCCGGCGATGAACTTTCATAGCGGGCTTCGGTGAGCAGAATGAGGTCATAGCGCATAGCATAAGTTGTTCGGCCCTGGTTTTCCTAACTTATCCGCTTCATAAAAATGAAGTGGTGCTATGGGGCGAAAAAATGGCGAAGTGAGAGCCTGTCCCGCACCCGTAGGGTCGGGATTCCAAAAGCGGTCATTTGCAGCCCAAACAGCCTGCCTCGTACACGCAGCGTCGGGGGCCACCTCCAAACAAGCTCTAAGGAGCCTTAAAAACTTGTCAAGTCTGTACAGCTCTGATTATTGCTTGTCCACACTGATAGCCACTTTCACCTCCCCGGGCAGTTCAATTTCCTCTCCATCGGGCACTTCTTCCACCAGCTTCAGCTCGGTAGCCAGCGTCTCCGCCTTGATGTACTCTCCGTATTTTTCAACTGCAGGCACCACAGCAGCATCTTTCTGCAGGGCTACGCGGATTTTATCCGTCACCTCGAAGTCCTTATCCTTACGGATATTCTGGATGCGGTTGACGATGTCGCGGGCCATGCCTTCGGCCTCCAGCTCTTCGTCGAGCGTGATGTCGAGCGCGACCGTGATGTCGTCGTCGCTGGCCACCTGCCAGCCCGGGATATCCTCGGCGGTGATCTCGAAGTCCTCCAGCGTCAGCTCGTAGCGGCTGCCGTTCACATCCAGAGTATACTGTTTTGCCTTTTCGATCCGGGCGATATCCTCCTGGCCAAGGTTGCCGATGGCCTGGGCGGCGGCCTTCATGTCCTTGCCCAGGCGGCGGCCCAGGGTTTTGAAGTTGGGCTTGATCTTCTTTTTGAGGATGCCGGAAGTGTCGTCTACATATTCGATATCCTTCACGTTAATCTCGGATACGATGAGGCCTTTTACCCCCTCCACCTGCTCCTGGAAGTGACTGTCGAGGATGGGCAGCAGGATTTTGTGCAAGGGCTGGCGCACGCGGATCTTCTCCTTCTTGCGGAGGGAAAGCGCCAGGGAGGAGATGCGCTGGGCGTAGTCCATGCGTTGTTCGAGATCCTTGTCGATCGCGGCCTCGTCAGCCGTTGGGAAATCGGCGAGGTGCACCGATTCGTGATCTTCCAGCCCGCTGGCCTCGTTGAGGTTGCGGTACAGCCAGTCGGCGAAGAAGGGCGCGGTGGGGGCCATCAGCTTGGCCACGGTCACCAGGCATTCGTACAGGGTCTGGTAGGCGGCCAGCTTGTCGGCGTCCATGGCGGCGCTCTTGCCGTTTTGCTGCTGGGAGGGTTTCCAGAAGCGGCGGCGGCAGAGGCGGACGTACCAGTTCGACAGGTTGTCGTTCACGAAGTTGTGCACCTTGCGGGCAGCCTGGGTGGGCTCGTAATCGGCATAGTCGGCGTCTACTTCCTTCACCAGGCTGTTGAGCAGGGAGATGATCCAGCGGTCGATCTCGGGGCGCCCGGCCAGGGGCACCTGCTGTTCTTTGTTGTAGAACTGGTCGATGTTGGCGTAAAGCGCAAAGAAAGAGTAGGTATTGTAGAGGGTGCCGAAGAACTTGCGCTGCACTTCCTCCAGCCCCTTGATGTCGAACTTGAGGTTGTCCCAGGGGTTGGCGTTGCTCATCATGTACCAGCGGGTGACGTCGGCGCTGTGTTTTTCGATCACCTCGAAGGGGTCCAGCACATTGCCTTTGCTCTTGGACATTTTGTTGCCCTCGGCGTCCAGCACCAGGCCGTTGGAGACTACGTTTTTGAAGGACACGCTGTCGAACACCATCACGGCGATGGCGTGCAGGGTATAAAACCAGCCGCGGGTCTGATCGACGCCTTCGGCGATGAAGTCCGCCGGGAAGTTTTTATTGAATACCTCCTCCTTCTCAAACGGGTAGTGCCACTGAGCCGATGGCATAGAGCCGGAGTCGAACCAGACGTCGATCAGGTCCAGCTCGCGCTTCATGGGCTGTCCGGTATCGGAAACGAGCACGATCTCGTCGATGTAGGGGCGGTGCAGGTCATTCGGCACAGCCTGATCCAGCCCCAGCGCCTCGTTGGCCTTTTCGATCTCCCGGCGCAGTTCCTCCACCGAGCCGACGCACTGTTCCTCCCGCTGGTCTTCGCTGCGCCAGATGGGCAGGGGCGTACCCCAGTAGCGGGAGCGAGAGAGGTTCCAGTCCTGCAGGTTTTCCAGCCACTTGCCGAAACGCCCTTCGCCGGTGGATTTGGGCTTCCAGTTGATGGTCTGGTTCAGTTCGAACATGCGCTCTTTAACGGCGGTGGTTTTGATGAACCAGCTGTCCAGCGGGTAGTACAGCACCGGCTTATCCGTACGCCAGCAGTGGGGATAGGAGTGGACGTATTTTTCGGAGAGGAACAGCTTGTCCTCTTCTTTCAGCTTGATGACGATGTCGACGTCCACCGGGCGCTCTTCCTCCTGCCCGTAGTCCTTGACGTAGCGCCCGGCGAAGTCCGTTACTTCTTTCACGAAGCGGCCCTGTTTGTCGACCAGCGGCATGGGGTTGCCCAGCTCGTCCTTCACTGTCAGCGGCGGGATGTCGTATTCCTTCGCTATTTTGAAGTCGTCGGCGCCGAAGGTGGGCGCGATGTGTACGATGCCGGTGCCGTCTTCCGTGCTGACGAAGTCCCCCAGCAGCACGCGGAAGGCCGGCTTATCGGGCTGCACGTAAGGCATCAGCTGTTCATATTCCATGCCTTCCAGTTCGGCCCCTTTCATTTCTGCGACGACCTCCAGGTAGGGGATAGGCTTGTTGCCGGCCTTGACTTCCTCCGGCTTGAGGCCCGGGGCAGGTTCGGTAAAATAGGCCCCCATGCGGTCTTTGGCCAGGATGACGTCGGTGGGCGCTCCGGTATACCGGTTGTAGCAGCGCACCTTGACGTAGGTAATATTCTTGCCTACCGCCAGGGCAGTGTTGGACGGCAGGGTCCAGGGCGTGGTCGTCCAGGCCAGGAAGTATTCGTTTTCCTTTCCTTTGACCCTGAACTGCGCTACGGCCGACGTATCCGTGATGTCCCGGTAGGCGCCGGGCAGGTTCAGCTCGTGGCTGCTCAGGCCGGTGCCGGCGGCCGGCGAGTAGGGCTGTATGGTGTATCCCTTGTACATCAGGCCCTTGTCGTAGAGCTGTTTCAGCAGCCACCAGACGGACTCGATGTAGTCGTTTTCGAAAGTGATGTAGGGGTCGTGCAGGTCGACCCAGTAGCCCATCTTGCGGGTGATGTCGTCCCACATATCTTTATAGCGCATGACCGTTTCGCGGCAGCGGCGGTTGTATTCGTCGACCGAGATGGTTTTGCCGATGTCCTCCTTGGTGATGCCCAGTTCTTTTTCCACGTTGAGCTCGATGGGCAGGCCGTGGGTGTCCCACCCGCCTTTGCGCTCCACGCGTTTGCCCTTCATGCTGTGGTAGCGGCAGAAGAGGTCCTTCACCGTCCGCGCCATCACGTGGTGGATGCCCGGCTTGCCGTTGGCCGAGGGCGGCCCTTCGTAGAAGACGTAGCGGTTGTCTTCGGGGCGTTGGTCTACGCTTTTTTCGAAAATCCGGTTGGTTTCCCAGAATTCGAGGACTTCTTTGTCGATTTGGGGGAGGTTGAGGCCTTTATATTCTTTATACATTGCTATATTCTTTTTTTATGGTATTTGATGGCTTTTTAGCCTGCAAAGGTAATGTTCGCTGGCGATTTTCCCTATTCACCTTCAATTTTGCCGAACTCCTCGGAAATATCTTTCTGCATTTGCACGGCATCTTCATCAGGAAGAGAACCTGCAAATGCCAGAACCTCTTCGATGTTCCCTTCCTCCGGCCTGATGTTCTTCTTAATGAGGTGAACGAATTCGAAAATCTGGTATAACAACCTGGAACTCTCAATTTCCGCCAGGTCCAGCAAGATTCTTTCTTTAATAGTCATATCCTGATTTTTAGGAATAATAATACACAAACAAAAAAGCTCTGGCAAACTTAGTCTGCCAGAGCTTTTTCGGTACGTACAACTATCGGCACATCAGCCCAGCAGACCGCTGTTGGGAATGATAATGCTGATAATTATATATTGGTGCGCTTGATGCATGTTTTCAGAATGTTTTGCAAAAATAGGGCAAATCTGGGGGAATATCAAGAGTATACGTTGTAATTGCGCATTTGTTCCGGCTTTACTTGTATCTTACATTTATACTCAACGGGCCGCCCCGTCTAAGGTTGGACAGCAGAAAGGGGAAAGCCGAGCGGAGTCGAGGCCGAGCGTGTACAGGAGGCGTGGAGTGTCCAAACATAGACGGGTAGCCCTCAACAGCAATAGGTTTCCCGCTGGGCGGGAAAACCTATTGCAACCAAGTTTATACAGCCATTTGAGTTCACTATGCCAAAGGATTACAAACTGGACAGGACGGCGTTCAAACGGCAAACCGCCGAAGAAGCGGATGATCAGCTGGCTTATTGGTTGAGCCATCCTCCGCAGGAGCGGCTCCGGGCGGCGGCCCGCCTGAACGCCATCGCCTGGAATTACCCTCCGGACAGGCCGCCAAAATTGCAAAAGGATGTTTTTAAAGCGAGAAGGCGCATGAGAAATGAGGTTTTTTATCAGGATTTCCTGGAATTCATCCAGGCGCTGAATAATCATGAAGTGGAGTACCTCCTGGTCGGTGGTTATGCGGTGATCCTGCATGGTTATGCCCGCACTACCGGGAATATGAATATCTGGGTCAATCCTTCCGAAAAAAACTACAAAAAACTTGTACTGGCATTCCGGGAATTCGGCATGCCGGTATTCGACATGACGGAGGAGAACTTCCTGGATGCCTCCATGTTTGACGTTTTTACATTTGGGACTTCTCCTGTCAGCATTGACATCATGACCCGGGTGAAAGGCCTTGCTTTCGGGGAAGCTTTCCCGAAAGCGAAATCGGTGGAGCTGGACGAAGGGCTGTCCGTCCGGTTAATTGCCCTTGAAGATTTGCTGAAAGCCAAGCGAGCCTCCGGCCGCGCCAGGGACTTCGACGACATCCGTCACCTAAAAATAGCTCATGAAATTCATCGCCCTGCTCAGCCTGCTCGCCTTCTTCTGGGTCTTCTATAATATATGGTATGAAGACCAGGAACGCAGCATCCCCGGCAAACTGCTGTGGACAGTGGCCGCCTTGTTTTTCAGCATCCCTACAGCACTGGTTTATTTTTTTTCTAAAAGAAGGGGATAGCGCTTCTGTATCAGACTTGACAAGTTTTCAGCCGGGAACCACCCGGCAAATTTGTCAAGTCTATATCTTTGCAGCATGTTAGAAACACACAGCCTGGAATATTCCTACGACAAAAAGACGAAGCTCGCCTTCCCCGACATCCGCTGCCGGGAAGGCGAACACTGGCTGCTGCTCGGGCAGTCGGGCAGCGGCAAGACCACCTTGCTCCACCTGCTGGGCGGCCTGCTTTCCCCGCAGAAGGGCACGGTAAAAGTGGCCGGCACGGAACTCAACAAGCTGTCCGCTTCGGCCACTGACCGCTTCCGGGGGCAGAAGATCGGCATCATCTTCCAGACGGCCCACTTCGTGCGGGCGCTCACCCTGGAGGAAAACCTCATCCTGGCGCAGCAGCTGGCGGGCCTGCGCCCGGGCCGGCAGCGCATCGACGAACTGCTGGAGCGCCTCAGCCTGGGGCACAAGCGGCATTCGAAACCCGACAAGCTCAGCGTGGGCGAACAACAACGCGCTTCCATCGCCCGCGCCATCGTCAACCGCCCGGCCATCATCCTGGCAGACGAACCGACCTCGGCCCTGGATGATGCCAACTGCGATAAGGTGGCCCGCCTGCTGGAGGAGCAGGCCAGCGCCGTGGGGGCCACCCTGCTGGTCGTCACCCACGATGGCCGCCTGAAGGAAAAATTCCCTAACCAGATCGAACTATCCTAGATGAACCTACTTAACCTGAGCTGGAAAAACCTTATCAACAAGCCCCTGACCATGCTGCTGAGCCTGGTGCTATTCGCCCTGGGCGTGGGGCTGATCGCCTTGCTCTTTCTGCTCAACCAGCAATTGCAGGACAAGTTCGAGAAAAACCTGGCCGGCGTCGACCTGGTGGTGGGCGCCAAGGGCAGCCCCCTGCAGCTGATCCTCAGCAGCATGTACCACATCGACGCGCCGACGGGCAATATCTCCATCCGGGAAGCCACGCCCTTCCTGCGCCCCGGCCACCCGCTGATCAAAACGGCCGTGCCCCTTTCTCTGGGCGACAGCCACAAGGGATACCGCATCGTCGGCACTACGCCGGACATACTGGCCCTTTACGGGGCGGAACCCGGGGAAGGCCGGGTGTGGAACGCCCCCCTGGAAACCACCGTCGGCGCTGCCGTGGCGGAGGACCTGGGCCTGAAGGTCGGCGACTCCTTCCAGAGTTCCCACGGGTTTGTCCAGGACGACAACCTGATCCACGACGATGCCGGCGCTTTCCGGGTGGTAGGCATACTGCAACCCACCGGCTCGGTCATCGACCAGCTGATCCTCACCAGCAACCAGAGCGTCTGGGCCGTGCATGAGCACGGCGGAGAAGAACACGAAGCGGAAGCGGGGCAGGAGGGGGAAGGACATCAGCACCAGGAGGAGGACGACGGCCATGAACACGAGGAAGGATCCGGCCAGGCACACGAAGCCACCTACTCCCTGGAGCGCCCCCTGCTCGACTATCCCGACAAAGACATTACTTCCATCCTCATCATCTTCAAGGGGCGCAACTACCAGGCACTCAATATGCAGCGCGGCATCAACGAGAATACGGACATGCAGGCCGCCACCCCCGCCATTGAGATCAACCGCCTCTACGCCCTGTTGGGCGCCGGCACCAAAGCCCTGCGCTGGCTGGCCATCATCATCGTCGTGGTTTCCGGGCTGAGCATTTTCATCTCGCTTTACAGCTCCCTGCGCGACCGCCGCTACGAGCTGGCCCTCATGCGGGTGATGGGGGCCTCGCCGGCCCGGTTGTTCGTGCTGATCATTCTGGAAGGGTTGTTGCTGGCGGCACTGGGTTACGCGCTGGGCATCGCCCTGAGCCACGCCGGCATGGAGATACTGGCCGGGCAGATGAAGGAATCATACCGCTATACTTTCTCGGGCGCTGTGTTTTTGAAGGAAGAGATTTATCTGCTGGCGGGAGCGCTGGCCATCGGTTTCCTGGCCGCCATTTTGCCGGCTATCCAGGCCGGGCGGACGGATATTTCGACGACGCTGGCGGAGGGGTAAGCAGGAAATGTTATTCCACATAAGTAGTGATTAAAAAATAACTTCACTGTTTGAGGCCCATAGTTGTAGCTCGTTCAGCAGCCTGACCCCGCTGGAACCCTGACTGGCTACTTCACTACAACTAAGGGCCGTGAAGTTATTTTTTAAGGATTACTAAGGTAATTCTATGGTAATCATTTCCCCTTTGAAAACCTGTTTAACATCAACCGGGTGCGTCCGGAAGGAAGTTCCGGGGCAGTTGTTAGTTCCCCTCGACTCGCGAGGTAACTCCTCAATAGCGTTTCACACAAGGGACTATAACAAAATTTTCACGCGACGGCGCAACGGCGCAACGAATTTCATGTCGAAAACATCTTTTTTAATTGTAGATCGTTGCGTCGCCGCGTCGTTGCGTGAGGACTATTTAGAAGTTGCGCGCGGAGTTGCCAAGTCGCTGTTTTCCGGTCCTCTGCGCCTCATATGTTTGTAAAACCGCAGGGCCTGTTCCGAACTCGTTTCGGAAGAACGCAGGGAGCGCGGAGAAGCGTATCGTAGCTCCGCTGCGCAAGCAACATCCTGCCATGCGGCCTTTCCTCTGCGGCCCTCTGCGGACCCTGCGGTTAAAAAAACACAGGAGGCGCGGAGCGCTGCAGGGAAAGGCAGTGCCTCTGCGCCTCAGCGAGAGAATCAATCCCTTGGGGAGGTACATATTTCAAAATCAAAGCACTAATACACCAATACTCCAATGCACCTCACTCATACCTCAGCGCCTCGATCGGATCGAGCCGGGCGGCCTTCAGGGCGGGGTACAGGCCGGAGACCAGGCCGACCAGCGTGCAGGTGACCACTGCGGTGAGTACCCACGCCCAGGGGAAGAGGAACTTGCCGTTGGCCAGGATGGCGACCACGTTGCCGGCGGCGACGCCCAGGGCGATGCCTACCGCGCCGCCCAACTGGCAGATAATAACGGCTTCCGACAGGAACTGGATCATGATGGACTGGCGGGTGGCGCCGATGGATTTGCAGATGCCGATCTCCCGGGTCCGCTCGGTGACGGAGACCAGCATGATGTTCATCAGGCCGATGGCGGCGCCGATCAGGGTGATGAAGCCGATGCCGATGGCTGCCAGCCGGAAGTAGGTGGTGTTTTCCTTGATGATGCCGATGAGGCTGTCGCTCTTGGTGATCTCGAAGTCGTCTTCCTGGGATGCTTTCAGGCCGCGGACGTTGCGGAACAGGCCGGTCGCGTAGTCGAGGCCGATGTCCACCTGGGAAGCGTCGTTGACCGCTACCAGCACATTGTAGTTGGTATCGTCGGTGGCGTAGTACCGCTTGGCCGTTTGAAGGGGAAAGAGGATGCGCCGGTCTTCGCTCTGGTTCATGCTGGATCCTTTGGATTTGAGTACCCCGACTACCTTCAGCTTGATGTTGCCGGCGTAGATGGATTTATTCAGGGCTTTGTCGGCCTTGCCCTCGAAGAGCTGGGTGAGGATTTCGTCTCCGATGATGGTAATGTAGCCGCCGTGCATGATCTCCCGGTTGGTGAAGTTGCGGCCGGCGGCCAGCTCGAAGCCTTTGGCTTCCAGGTAGTTCTCGTCGATGCCGAACAGGGCCACGTTGGGGTTGGTCTTTTCGTCCTGGTGTTTGATGGCGGCTATCCCGGTGCAGTACATGGAAACGGAAGTCCGCGCCGGAAATTCGAACCGGTCTTTGAACTCCATGGCCTGCTCGAACGAAATGGGCTCGCCGCGCTTTTCCTGCCGCCCGCCGCGCCGCCCGTGTATGCCCGATCCTTTGGGGTCGATGTCGAAGGTGTTGGCGCCCAGGGAGGACAGGTTGTCGCTCAGGGAGTTGATGCCCACGTCAATGGCGGTGAGGATGCCGACCAGGGCCATGATGCCAAAGGCAATGATCATCAGCGTGAGGATGGCCCGCAGGATGTTGGAGCGCACTGCGCGGAAGGCAAGGGAGATGTTTTCGCTTAATTTCATTGGCCGGTGGATTTGTTAGGGAATGGGTCGGGGGTGCTGTTCGCGGTTCGCGGTTCGCTTTGCTGTTCGCAGGTTGGGAGTTATATGGGTATTATGGGGTACGTTTTTTGCAGGCCTCTGAGCTTGTTTGGAGGTTTTGCGTGTGTAAGGTTTTTTGGGCCCCCTCCTTTAGAAGCCAACAGCGCCGCAAGGTACGCATAATGCCTGTCTGTGCCCGAATTTGTTCGATGAAAGGGAGGAAATTTTAGAGCTAAGAAGCTGTTTGAATTTAGTTTTTAGAATTCATTATGAGCTTCTACAGGATGTGCTCCTTTCCACTCCCCCACTACTCTGCCGCAATCTCCCCCTGCCCCATCGCCCCCTGTATCACCTTCAGCATCTCTTTGCCCACTGCCGGGTTGGCCGCAATGATCTCTCCGCCGTACAGAAAATCCCCGCCGCCCTTAAAATCGGTAACTACCCCGCCCGCTTCGCGGATGATGAAAGCGCCGCCGGCCACGTCCCAGGCGTTGAGGCCGTATTCGAAGAAGCCGTCGAAGCGGCCGCAGGCCACGTAGGCCAGGTCGACGGCTGCCGAGCCGAAGCGGCGGAGGCCCCGGCTGTGGCGCATGAAGTGTTCGAACACCTGGAAGTACTCCCGCATGCGGCTGTAGTCGTGGTAGGGGAAGCCGGTGGCCAGCAGCGCCTGTTCCAGCGGTGCCCGCCGGCTCACCCGGATGGGCTGCCCGTTGAGGAAGGCGCCGGCGCCCCGCCAGGCGTAGAAGCACTCCTGCCGGTTGATCTCGTAAACGATGCCCAGCACAGTTTGCCCCTCTTGCTGCAGGGCCACGCTGATGGAAAATACGGGGAGCTGGAACAGGAAGTTGGTGGTGCCGTCCAGGGGGTCGATGATCCATTGCAGGTCTCCGCTCCGGTTCTCAATGGTGTCCTCCTCGGTGAGGAACACGCTGCCGGGCAACAGCTCGCCCAGGCCTTCCACCAGCTGCTCCTCCGCCGTTTTGTCGACGTAGCTCACCAGGCTGTTCAGGGCCTTCTCTTCGATGTCGCCGCTGCTCACCCGGCCCAGTTCCTGACGGATAAAGCGGCCGCTGCGTTCGATGATGGGGATGGTTTGGTGGCAGATTTTTTCGAGGTTCATGTGTGAAATGATTTACCATAATCAATCCGCCAACTGATAGATATCCGGAATATTGCGCCCCAGCCCGTCGTAGTCCAGCCCGTAGCCGATGACGAATTTGGTCGGGATTTCGAAGCCGACATAGCGGATGTCGACCTCGCATTCCAGGGCTTCGGTTTTGACGAGCAGGGAGGCCACGGCGATCGAAGCCGGCCCGAGCTGTTCCAGCTGCGGGATGAACTGGGACATGGTATGGCCCGTGTCGACGATGTCTTCAATGATGATGACGTCCCGTCCCTGGAGGTCGTCCTGCAGGCCGATCACGGTTTTCACGGTGCCGGAGGAGTTCAGCCCTTCGTAGGAGGCCAGGCGGATGAAGGTAATGGCGCAGTCGACGTCGCAGGCGCGGATGAGGTCGGCGGCGAACACGAAAGCCCCGTTTAGGACGGCGAGGAAGAGCGGGCGCTTGCCCTGGTAGTCCCGGCTGATCAGCCGGCCCATTTCGGCGACCTTTACGGCGATCTGCTCCCGGCTGAGATAGGGGCGGAAAGAAAGGCCATGTATAGTGATGTTTTCTTTCATGGTATTAGATTCCGTACTTGTCCAGCAAATAAACCAGGCTCATGATGGAGGCGGCGCCCAGCTCGAGTTCGCGCTGGTTGACGACGTCCACGCCGTCGATGGGCGTATGGTGGTAATCGAAATAGCGCTGCGGGTCGGGCTCGAAGCCGAAGAGCAGCCCTTTCTGGTTTTTGAGCCCGGAGATGTCAGCCCCCGAGCCTCCTTTGCGGAAGGCCAGGCCGTAGGGTTCCAGGAGGGGCAGCCATTCGATGGCCTTTCGGAATTTTTCATTGAAGGTATCCTCGTGGCCGTCGGCGGTAAATCCTCTGGGGGTGAAGCCTCCCCGGTCCGACTCGATGGCCGCCATGTGGTATTCGCCCTGTTCATCCGACCACTTCCAATAGGCGCGCGCGCCCCGCAGTCCGTTTTCTTCGTTCATGAACAACACGCAGCGGATCGTCCGTTTCGGGCGGTAGCCCATCCGTTTGATGAGATGAAGGATTTCCATGGCGTGTACGCAGCCGGCGCCGTCGTCGTGGGCGCCGGTGCCCACGTCCCAGGAATCCAGGTGGCCGCCGACCAGTATGATCTCCTCCGGGAACTCGCTGCCTCTGATCTCGCCGATGACGTTGAAGGAAGGCGCTTCTCCCAGGGTCTGGGAAGTATTGCGCATGAATACCCGAACGGATTCCTCCCGCAGCAGCAGGCTGAGCAGCTCGGCATCCCGGGTGCTGATGGCCAGGGCCGGAATGGGCGTAATGCCTTCCTCGTATACCGTGGAGCCGGTGTGGGGGATGTCGTCCAGCCGGGTAGTCAGCGAGCGGACGAGCACTCCGACGGCGCCGTACCGGGAAGCGCGGGAGGCGCCCCAGACACGCTGTCCGGCTGCTTTCCCATAGGCGTTGAACGTATTGAGCTGGGTGGGATCCATGCGGCCGTTGAAAAAAACGATCTTGCCGTGCAGCGAATCCCCCAGGCTGTCTACCTGGTCCAGGTTTTTCACCTCAACCACTTCGGCGGCGATACCCATCGGCCCGGTGCCCACCGAGTTGCCCAGCGCCAGGGCATTGAGTTCTACCGTACCCATCTTCCGGGAATTGACAATGCGCGCCTGCTCTTTTTCCCCGCGCACCCAATGGGGCACCGTGCAGGGTTGCAGCCAGACGCTGTCCAGCTGAAGCGAGTCGAGTACCCGGCGGGTATACTCGACGGCGGCGGCGGCCTGCGGGGAACCGGCCAGGCGCCCGCCGATCCGGCGCGTCAGGAAATTCAGCCAGTCGTAGCAGCGGCTGCGGGTGAGCGCTTCGTCGTAGATTTTGCGGATGAAAAAGGCATCCTCTGCCAGGGCATTGTCCTGAGCAGAACTCAACAAGGGGGAAAACAGCAGGATCAGAAAGGCAAAACGATTCATCAGCACCGGTTTTCAGTACTTTTTTTGTTAAAAACCAGGCTCCAAAGATAAAATTTTCAGAGAAGTAAAAATTTTTTTCAGCCCGACAGAGCCCTTTTCGATGACTGCCCGGGCAGCAGCCCGGAAAAGGAGAGGGCCCGCTGCCTCAGAAACGAGCGATGGGGAATAAGACGATTATTTGGCTGCTGAAAAACGGCCGAAATAAAATTTCTGCAAAAACCGGTTTTTCTTCTTTTATGTCTAAATGCAAATTGGAAAAAATCCGGGCGAAAACAGCAAAAAAGGATTGAATATAGTTTTTTTTAAACAGAGCCGCCGCTTTGGGGTTGTAGATTAAACGGCAAGCTGAATTTTTTATCAAATTTGTAATTGTATTTTTTACACAAAGTCCTTATATTTGTATTATCGAACAGAAAAAGAGCTTTTATAGCTAAAGAATAATTTGGTTTTATTTGGTTAGGGCTGAGGTAGTGCGCAAGCGCTGCCTCTTTTTTTTGCCCAATGGAATCCTGCCAGGAGGACACGAAAATAGGAACTCTGGGTTCGCTATGCAGTAGGAATGTTACAACCCGAAGGCAGGGCTTGTTTGGTCGAGGCAGGGTGCTTTTCAGCGTATCCCGGATACCCCGGCCTGTGAGGGGGCAGTTCACTCGAGAAATTCCACTTCCACTTCCACCTCCTTTTCCTCCGTCAAAGCCGTGGATTGCCGGCTGGCCAGCCGATACCCTTTGGCGGGCTGATACCATATCTCCTGTCCGACGTCGGCGACAATGCTCTCCGTTTTATTCTGAACGTGGACCTGCGTGACCTGGCCGCCGGAAAACCGAACCTCGAGCAGGTGCGTTTTCAGGTCCTTATCTTTCGAAGTATAGGTCAGCCGGACGAGCTGCCCGCCCTGAAATACGCTATCTACCCGGTATTTGTCCAGCCAGGCGATCTTATTGATGTCGGAGCGGGAAAAAATGTCCAGCTCTTTTTCATAATCCAGAGAGTCAAAGGTTTTTTCTTCCCCTCTTCCATCGATCGCGATCCGTTTCAGGACCTCCGGCTGGATTTCCGAGAGGCGCCGGATCTCGCCTTTTATGTACCCTTTCAGGTCAAAGAAAGCATCCGGGGCAGGAAGGCCTTCCTCTTCGCCGCCGGAAGCGCAGCCCGTGAAGGCAAGGGACAGAAAAGCCAAATAGAGGAATGGTCTTTTCATGCTAAGGTTTTGCTAGAATAACTCACGAGGGGCTATAAAGTTTTTGGGAAGGTATAAACCCTGCTGCCCCATTTGCCGCCCGTTGTCTGGCCGGGTGCCTTCCCTCAACAGACAACGGACAACGGACACCTGCCTCAACGGCTTACCAGCACCTCTCCATCCATCTCCTTCGGAATCTCCATGCCGAGGAGGGTGAGAATGGTCGGCGCGATGTCGCCCAGCTTTCCCCCTTTGATCCGGTATTTGTCCGGCTGGTTGCTGATGTAAAAGACGGGTACCGGGTTCATCGTGTGGGCGGTATTGGGCGAGCCGTCGTCGTTGACCATATAATCCGAGTTGCCGTGGTCAGCGATGACGATGGCCTCATAGTTGTGCTTCAGGGCCGTTTCGATCAGCCGCTTCAGGCAGCTGTCTACCGTGTTGGCGGCTTTCATGGCTGCTTCGAACACGCCGGTATGGCCCACCATGTCGGCATTGGCGTAATTGAGGCAGATAAAGTCCGGCTGGTTCTTCCCGATATCCTCGACGATGGCGTCGGTCACTTCGTAGGCGCTCATCTCCGGCTTGAGGTCATAGGTGGCTACCTTCGGGGAATTGATGAGTATGCGGCGTTCCCCTTCGAATTCCGACTCCCGGCCGCCGCTGAAGAAGAAGGTGACGTGGGGATACTTTTCCGTTTCGGCGATCCGGACCTGCGTTTTCCCTGCCCGGGAGAGCACTTCGCCCAGGGTGTTGGACACGTCGTCTTTGGTGAACAGCACGTGGATGCCCCGGTACGATTCGTCGTAGCGGGTCATGGTGACATAATAGAGCGGGAGCGTTTTCATGCTGTGTTCCGGCATGTCCTTCTGGGTGAGCACGGTAGTGATCTGCCGGGGCCGGTCGGTGCGGAAGTTGAAGCAGATGGCGGTGTCGCCTTCCTGGAGCGTCGCTGCGGGCTTCCCGTCCGGGCCGGTGCAGGCAATGGGCTTGAGGAATTCGTCCGTCTCGCCCTCCTCATACCTTTCCTGGATAGTAGACAGCGCGTCGGCGGTAGCTTCCCCTTTACCGTGGACGAGCAGGTCGTAGGCCAGCCGGGTGCGCTCCCAGCGCTTATCCCGGTCCATGGCGTAGTAGCGGCCGACGACGGAGGCCAGCTTTGCCGGCGTGCCGTCGATATGTTCCAGCACCTCGCGGAGGAACCCCTTTCCGCTTTTGGGGTCGGTGTCGCGGCCGTCGGTAAAGGCGTGGATGAAAACTTTCTCCAGGCCGTTCTCCCGGGCGATGTCACAAAGGGCCATCAGGTGGCGGTGGTGGGAGTGGACGCCGCCGTCGGACACCAGGCCGAAAAGGTGCAGGGCTTTTCCTGTTTCTTTGGTGTGTTTCAGGGCTTTGAGCAGTTCCTCGTTCTTCGCCAGCTCGCCGTCGCGGATGGCTTTGTTGATCCGGGCCAGTTCCTGATAGACGATTCGGCCGGCACCGATGTTGAGGTGCCCGACTTCGGAGTTGCCCATCTGCCCTTCCGGCAGGCCCACCTGCTCGCCGTAAGTGGTGAGCTCGGCATTGGGGTATTTTTCGTAAAGGCTATCGACAAAAGGCGTCTCTGCCTGGGCGATAGCGCTGACTTTGGGGTCGGGCCCATGGCCCCACCCATCGAGTATGACGAGTAGTACGCGCTTTTTTTCCATACCCGCAAAAGTACCAATTTGGAGGTAAAAAACGGCGGCGCCGGGGAGGAACTTCGCAAACGGCCGGCGCATATTGGGGATTGCTGCTTTTTTTTATTAAAGAACCCAACATTTCTGCTGTTTTTCCGTAAGAACAGGCAGGCAAAATATTCATTTTAATCCTTATTTTTGTGCCGCCCGGCAATCCCCGAAGAACAACTCTGCCAATGAATTTGTTTTTTGCCCGTTGCCTGGCATTAACCCTCCGGATAAGCATCTTTCTAAACAACAACATAAGTAAAAACCGGAATCCCGATGCGTTTTAGCTGGCTGGCCTTCTTCGCTTTCTCCTTCAGTGTATCCATCCTCAACGGGCAGGTCGTCCGTGGCGACAGCGTCCAATCCATCCTGCGGGAACTGGCCCTTTCCCATCCTTTTATGGTGACTCAGATTCCGGAGACGGGGCGGTGGCACCTCAACGTGCCCCGCTCGGAGGCGGTTACCATAGATCAACTCACGCGCCTGCAGGATGCCTTTTACTACGACATCGCCCCCCTGTGCCAAATTTATGCGCAGCGGTATCTGGCCGACTGGCGGGCGCTGGCCAGCAAGGCGGCCCGCGAGACTTTCTGGGGAACGTCCTACCTCTGTAACCGCACCTTTAACTACTTCGGCATCCGGCAGAAGGCCAAGCCGTGGATCTGCGAGTCCTTTTTCTTTTGCGAAGGCGTAACCCGCCATGACCCGGAGCCTTCGGATTTTGCCTCCTTCCCGAATTTCGAGGCCTCATTGTGGATGTTTATCCACACCATGTACAGCGCGCACTTCCTGGAGCGCCTGCCCGACGGAGGCGCCCGGATAGCCGACGCCATCGAATTCGAACGCATGAACGGCATCCATTACTGGGAGCGGACTTCCTACGGCGTCAGCCTGGGCACCCAGCTGCCCGGCCCGATGTATTCCGCTGAAGAACTGATCTATACCTGGAGCGAACACCCCATCAACAACCTTTGTGTGAACTGCTCCCGCGAAACCGACCGGGAATGGGTCTTCAAGCTCATCCGGGCAGGCCTGCGGACGAAGGGGTAGGCAACATGAGACATCCCGGATTGCTGTAAAGCATAAAATAAAAGCCGGCACATTTTTTGGTTCCCCAGCTTATTCCCGGCTGCGCATCGGGCAAAGGCAATTTTGCGTACTTCGCCTTCGTTCTAAATGTTCAGGATCGTTATAATAATTCAGCCGTTGTGGCCGCGGTTGGTTTTTTACGTCACAACGTTGGGTTTAATGCAAATGGGAATGTGAATGCTCCGCAGGAGCGCCTGAAACTTAAGAAATGCTCTTGTGGAGGAAGAATGGTGCAATAATTGAATTTTCCCATGAATATTAAAATCCTTAAACTATGAAAAACCTCATGTTATTGATCCTGTTGGCACCCTGGCTGTACAGCTCTGAGAATGCCAACCTGGCCAATATCACCAAAGCGATCAGTGAAGGCAATGCCGACGCCCTCGGCCAGTATTTCGACCAAACGGTAGAAGTTGCCGTGCTGGATAAAGAAGACGTCTACAACAAGGCGCAGGCTATCAGCATCGTGCGTAAATTCTTCACCGACAATAAACCCAGCTCTTTCAGCCAGGTCCATAAAGGCGCCTCCCCCAACAATGATTCTCAATATTGTATCGGCAACCTGGTCGCCGGCGGTAAAACCTTCCGGGTTTATATCTACATGAAAGTCGCCGGGGGGCAATATCTCATCCAGGAACTCCGCTTTGACAAAGAATAGACTGGATTAACAGGATTGAGGGGTAGACGGGATTGAGAGGTAGACAGGATTGACAGGATTAACAGGATGGGGTGGCCCCCAAAACCTGTCCATTCTGTTCACCCTGTGAAATAATTGCTTGCTCTGTCATAGCTATTTCACAGGGTAAATCCTGTCTCCCCAAAGCGCCGCGCCCCCAAAACCTGTTCATCTTGTCTGTTGTTCGAGGACGCCCAGCCCAAACAATGCAAAGTCATACTTCACCGGGTCGTCCGGGTCGTATTGCCGGAGCCTTCCGGTAAGTTCAAGGACGGCCTGCCAGTCCGTCTGCTTTCGGCGCAGCAGCCCCAGGCGGCGGGCCACCCGGTCTACATGTACATCCAGCGGCATCAGCAACTGGCTGGGGCTGATGCGCTTCCAGAGGCCGAAATCGACGCCCTTATCGTCTTGTCTCACCATCCAGCGCAGGAACATGTTCAGCCGTTTACAGGTAGACTTGCGGGCCGGAGTGGCGACGTGTTTGCGGGTCCGTTCGGGAGCGCAGGGCAGGGAGAAGAAGAGCTGGTGAAACCCGGCCAGCGCCTTTTCGGTGTGTGCGTCGTCCGGTTTGAGATGGCGGGCAAAGGCGTCCTCCAGGGAGTCGTGCTGCCGGTAATATTGCTGGAAGAACTCCAGGAAGTACAGCGTGTCGGTAGGCTGGAAGGTACGGTGTTTGAACTGGAGGAAGGGCTTCCGGTCCTCTTCCCGGTGGTTGAGGACGAAGTCGTAGGGAGCGCCGTCCATCAATTCGATGAGTTCGGTTGCCTTTTTGATGATGGTCTTGCGTTGCCCCCAGGCCAGCGTTGCGGCCCAGAAGCCCATGATCTCGATATCCGGGAGGCGGCTGAAGCGATGGGGGATACAGATCGGGTCGGCTTCGATAAAACCGGGCTGATTGTAGTGTTCGACGCTTTGTTCCAGTAGTTTTTCGACAGCGTCAGGCATGTTGTCGGGCTTTCCGTGCCGGTTGCCGGTAGATTTGAAACCGGGCCAGGCCGAGGCGCTGCAGCAGGTGGCTGAAAGAGACCCTCAGCACCCCTAGACCGTAGCGGATGCTGCGCGGCAGGTTGATAGAAGACGCCTCCTCGAAGTACTTGGTCGGGCAGGTCACTTCGGCGATATGGAAACCGGCATAGATGATCTGCGAGAGCATCTCGTTGTCGAAGACGAAGTCGTCGGAATTTTCGTTGAAGTTGATCCCCAGCAGCACCTCCCGGCTGAATGCCCGGTAGCCGGTATGGTATTCCGAGAGTTTGTAATTGACCATCAGGTTCTGGGTCAGGGTCAGCACCCGGTTGGCGATGTATTTGTAAAGGGGCATGCCTCCGGCCAGGGCCCCTTTGCCCAGTATCCGGGATCCCAGCACCACCGGGTAGAGGCCTTCGCCGATGATGTTGACCATCGACGGGATCAGCTTTGGAGTGTACTGGTAGTCCGGATGCAGCATGATAATGATGTCGCCGCCCAGCTCCAGGGCTTTATTGTACAGCGATTTCTGGTTTCCGCCGTATCCCTTGTTGTTTTCGTGAACGATAACATGCTGAATGCCGATATTCCGGGCCAGTTCGGATGTGTTGTCGCTGCTGGCGTCATCGCAGAGAATTACTTCATCCACCAGGCCGAAGGGGATTTCCTGGTACGTTTTTTCCAGCGTGAGGGCCGCGTTGTAGGCGGGCAGCACCACGATTACTTTCTTGCCTTTATACATCGGTTGCTTTTATGGGCGCAAATATAGGGGGTTTGGGATAAAAAAGGGAATTTTGGCATACTTACGCCAGGAGCAGGCTTTCCCATTACAGGCACATCACATTAAACAATACCGCCCCCCCCGGCATTTATATCCCCAAAAATATGTGGAAAATATTGAAATGGATCGGGATTACCCTGGGCGGCCTGCTCGCCCTCGCTATCGCAGCTGCCTTTTTTATCAACGAACCTCTGCCGGAGGGCAGGCCCGGGCCGGAAGCCGACCAGTTGGCCCGGGAGATGCTGGCAGCCGTAAATAAGGAGGCGTGGGACAGTACCCGCTACGTGCGGTGGTCCTTTCCCGGAGGCCATCACTACGTTTGGGATAAATTCCGGCAGCGGGTGCAGGTGGAGTGGGGCGATGTCCGGGTGCAGTTGCACACCGGCACGCAGGCCGGCAGGGCCTGGAAAGGCGGCGAGGAACAGGAGGGGGCGGCTGCCGAAAAGCTTCTGGCGAAAGCCTGGGGCTTTTTCTGCAACGATTCTTTCTGGCTCAACGCGCCGGCCAAAGCTTTCGACCCGGGAACCACGCGGAGCCTGGTGGATCTGGCGCCCGGACGGCCCGGGTTGCTGGTCCGGTATTCCAGCGGAGGGGTCACGCCGGGAGACGCCTACCTGTGGATGCTCGATGAAGGAGGGCTGCCCTTAAGCTGGAAGATGTGGGTTTCTATCCTGCCCGTTGGAGGGCTGGAGGCCAGTTGGGAGGGTTGGGTGACGCTGGAAACAGGCGCCCGGTTGGCCACCCGCCACCGGGTCGGCATTTTCACGGTTGAAACCACTGATGTGTCGGGAGGGAACCGGCTGCAGGACATTGGCCTGGACCGGGATCCCTTCCGCCTGATGGATTCGGAGGATTGAAGCGGGCCGGGGGCGTTACGGCCTTTGCCCGGCCCTGATGCTATTTTTTCAACTTAAAGTTGGCAATAACCAATAATTGCCCCGGGGTGCCATCCCGGCACCACCTTACAGCAAAGCCTCCAGTTCTGACTTCACGAATGCGCCCAGTTGGCTGACGTAGTCGCGGGAGAAGTTGAATTCGATGCCGGCTGTTTGGTATATCTCCCGGATGTTGCGGGTATATCCGAGCTTCAGGGCGTTGAGATAGTTGTCTACGGCCTGGCCGGGCGTTTCCCGGTACTGTTTCCAGAGGGCGATGGCGCCCAGCTGGGCCATGCCGTATTCGATGTAGTAGAAAGGTACTTCAAAGATGTGTAATTGTTTATGCCATAGATGTGCGATGTATTCCTCCAGTCCGGAATGGTCAATAATGGTTGAGTTAAATTCCTGCATGATGTTCATCCAGCTCTTCACCCGTTCTTCGCGGCTGTGGCCGGGCCGGGTATAAATCCAGTGCTGGAATTTGTCGATGGTAGCGATCCACGGCAGGACCTTGAGCACGTATTCCAGCTGGGCGATCTTTGCCCGCCGCAGCTCTTCCGCATCGGGGAAGAAGACGTCCCAGTGTTCCATGGTGAGGAGTTCCATCGACATGGCGGCGAGTTCGGCGACTTCCGAGGGGACGCGCTTGGCCGATTTGAGTTTGTAATGCCGGGTCAGGTACGAATGGACGGCGTGGCCGCCTTCGTGCATGAGGGTCCGCATGTCGCTCAGGGAGGTCGTCGCATTCATAAAGATGAAAGGCAGGCCAGTGAGGTGGAGGGGCATGTTGTAGCCTCCCGGGCGCTTGGCGGGCCTGGCTTCCAGGTCGAGGTGCCCCTTGTCCCGCATAATGCCGATGGTCTTGCCGAACTCCGGGTGGAGTTTGTTCATGCAATAGATGACCTTTTCCACCAGGTCGTCGATGGTTTCAAAGGGGCGGAGCGGGGTTTCGCCGATCGGGTCCACGAAGAGGTCCCAGGGGCGCAGCTTGTCGAGTTGCAGGGCGCCTTTCCGGTAGGCGTTGAGTTCGTCGATCAGCGGTACGACCTCCGACTTTATGGACTCGTGGAAATCGGAACAATCCTCCACGGAGTAATCGAACCGGCCGAGGGCCTGGAATTTAAAATCCCGGAAGTTGTCGAAGCCGGCGTTGAGGGCCATCTTATGGCGGAGGTGGAGCAGTTTATCGAAGAGGTTTTCGAGCTGGTCCGTTTCCTGTAAAATGCGTTGGTGGATCTTGTGGTAGACGGCCTGGCGGTAGGTCCGGTCCGGTTCTTCCAGCAGGGAGCTGGCCTTTTGGAGGGTCATCTGTTTGCCGTCCACCCCGATGGTCATTTCCGAGAATATTTTCACATATTCCTTGGAGTTCATCTGGATTTCCGTGGCCAGAGGTATGTTCTCTTCACGGAAGAGGTTGACAGCGTTGTAGATACTGCGCAGGTGGATGCCGAACCGTTTGGAATCCAGCTGGTCGGAAAAAGGCGACTCGACCAGTTTTTTATTCAGGGCATGCTCGAAGGAAGATATCTTCGGAGACAGTTCCTGGACGGCGTACTGGTACAGGGCTTCCGCTTTTTCATCGTTGCTGTTGACGGTGATGCTGATGTAGCGCCAGGAAAAAGCTTCGCTGACTACTGCATCCAACTCGCTTTTATCCTTGATCCACTGTTCCAGGTCTTCTTTAGAACGGATAACGCGATTCAGCAATTCGTTGTAGTATGGCTTTAGCTTAGACCATGTCGTAACTTTGAATTCCTTCGGGACAAATGTTCGTTCCTTCTCTTGCTGTAGAACTGTTGCCGCTTTGAGATTCATGAGATGCTTCTTTTGTGTTGTTGCCGTTGAGGGGTCGAAACAGGCAGCGTTCCGGGGGGCTGTTATTCCTTGATTATTCAAAATTCAGGTCGTCGTCGGCTCTTTGGGGAACCTTTTGGTATTACGGGGCTTTCCGGAAATTGTTACCTCGATCCAATATTTTTCGGCCGCAAATTTTCGGCCGTTTCGCCTATTGGATTTCTTTTGTTGCCTGCGGCCGGCAAGCCCAAACGGGGCGTGGCCTTTGCCCTTTTAAAGGGTCTGGCCGTTTGCCTGCCTACTCCTCTTCATCGCCTGCCTTTTCCTCCTCTTCGGCGGAAAGAGCGCCGCTTTCGTTCAGGTAGTTAAACCATTTGATCACCTTTTTGATGTCTCCGGGGAATACGCGGTCGCGGTCGTAGTTGGGCAGAATGTCAGCAAAGTACTCATGGAGTTCTTCCGGCCTGGCGCTTGTGCTGGCCGGGGGGTTGTCGGCGATCTGCTGGAGCATATTGCGAAAGACGTTTTTCAGCTCCGTGGAATCTCCGTCATCGGTATAGATGGCGATGGATTCCAGAGGAGTAAACTGGTGTTTCCTGGACGAAGCGAAACGCCGCTTGCCGGTTTTTACATCCTCGATGATCAAACCATTGCTTCGGTTAGCCGCCATCCGGTAGATACCGGGCAACCCGCTGACTGCGATCAGATTTTCAAGATTCATAGATTTTGTCACCTTTTATTGTGGAGGGGCAAAGTTAATCAGGCAAAATAATTAAAACGACACTTTTCCTGACAAAGTAGCGGTTGGGGGCGTTTTTGAGCCGGGACGGGCCTGTTGCCGGGTACGCCTGGCTGCCAACAAAGGGGTGATGTATTTCTCTCGCCTGTTCTGGGGTGGTGACAATTGAACAATACGACCAAATTTTCCGGGGGAGATGGTATGAAAGTATAGCCAGTGATAAAGTTAAGGATATTTGTGAGTAACCCCAAGTTTTTGAAGAGGATTATTCTTCTTCCCCGGCCTTGTGAATCGCCTTCCGCACCTGGCTGGGGAGCAGGCTGATGGTGCCCTTTGACAGCTTTTCCAGGCTGAATGCCAGCAAGATATACATTTCGGTTATTCCAGGAACCGGCATGAAAATGAAGCTGAAAAATGGCAGGAATTTAGGGATGTCTTTCAACTGTTCGATAGCCGCTTTGATCTCTTCCTCCGACGGCAGTTCCTGCTGTCCGCTGATGCCCAGGCGCCGGCCCAGGATCCGGCCGAAAACAACGGCCATATCCCGGGTCTCCATCGCTTCCATGCGGGCAGCGTGGCTCAGCTTCATCATGTTCTCGTAAAGGGCCTGTCCGAGCAGCGTCAGGCCGGCCTCTTTGGCACCATAGAAATGGAGCTTTTTGCCGTAGATGTAGATAAAGGAACCCAGGTCGGCCTTGCTGCTCAGCAGGTCGTTCTCATCCAAATGCAAACGGACGGCCAACTGCCGGATGAAGGAATCTTCCCGCAGGTCGATACTGGCATCGGAAAAGACGGCCAGCAGCGAGATGTCCATCAAAAAACGGCGGGCGATCCATTCCATCTCCGGGAACTGAATGTCGTCAAGGGTCAGGCCCCATTTGAAAAAATGGCGCACCTGCCACTTTTCCAGGCTGCTCAACAGGCGCGCCGAGCGCCGGAACTGCCGCAAGAGGCGCTTTTCCTGCCGCGCCAGCTTCCAGTCGGCATGGGCCGCCGCCACGACGACCTGTATGGACAGGGCCTTCATCTTCTTTTTCCGGGCGATCAGCTCCGGAAAATATAGGCTCTCGTCTACCGGGCCGTGCCGGAGCTGCCGGTAGTACTCCAGGAAAAAGCAGAGATCCCAGAACAAATGGCTGTTGATGCCGGTGTGCCGGAAATCGAGGTGGTTCTTCTTGTACCGGACCCGGTGAAAAAGCACGTCTTCGGTATATTCCATCGTCTCGCCCGGGCCGTATTCGGATATCCTGCGGTAGTAGGTGCGCAGGCATGCTCCTGCCCGGGCTACCATCTGAACATACGCTTCTCCCGTGGGCTGCCCTTCCTCCAGGCACACCGCATATATAATGGTGTCCAGCAGGATGAGCTTGGCCCGCCACCCCGCCGACAGGCGGCCGATAAACGGGGCTGATTCCTCAAAGGGATAATGCACGGGGAAGCCGTAGATCATCCCGGAGTGCTGCAGGCACAAATACAGAGGGTGCCGCAGGCTCTCAAAGCGGGCGGCCGACTCGATATCCAGCATTTCCGAAAGCGGCCGCATTTCCCGGAGCGCCAGCGGGCGCTGCTGCCGGAAAGCTATGTACTGCTCGAACCAGTTTTGGGACCTGAAATCTATCATACCGAGGCTTGCTTTCACCGGACAAAGATACGGGGGTTTGGTGGAATTGGCTGATTTAGTTTTTGGGATGGCTCCCCGTCTAAGGTTGGCCCGCAGAAAGCCGAAGGCCGAGCGGAGTCGAGGCCGAGCGTGTGCAGGAGGCATGGAGTGCCCGTCCCTAGACGGGGAGCCTATTGGATCAATTAACCGGTTGGTCGGAACGTTCCCGTTCAACTCAATACCCCCGATCGACAATTCACCCTTCCCATCCGGCGGTTCATGGGAAAAGAGTGGCAGGTTGGCTTTATCCGGAAGATTTTTACAGCGCCGCTACAATGAAGTGACGAACGAGGTGAACGACGTGTACCAGTCCGGCTTCTTCCCGGATATCCTGTACCGGGTGCAGTTTTGATCTTTAAAAGCTGTTTGGTTGCCTGCCGGGCATTTTCGGGTAAGGCAACCAAACATGCTCTTAAAGAAAATTCATATTTTACCAACCATGGGCAAACAGAAAAACGTAAAGGAGGTTTTAGGCTTCGACGATACCTGGTTCCTGATACTGGGCATCCCTGCTTTGTCTTTTTGCATCCCCCTGCTTTTTTTTAAGGCGACTCTGGCTGACGGGCTGGTGGCCTATTTCCCGGAGTGGGGCGTCGCCATGATGTACACCGTTGCCTATTGGATGTCCTGCCGGACGATCTTCATATACTTTCGCCGCCGTTTTCCCGGGCAGCAGGAAACCCGCAAGCGTATTATCTATGTATCCCTGGCCGTCCTGGCGATCTACACCGTAGTCAACTGGTCGCTGGATCACGTCCATGTTCTTCTGGGCGTGCCCCAGCGGGAAGGGGTGACGGATTTTGATTATACGGTAGGTACGCTGATGATCGTCGCCCTGGTGAGTACGCTTTACGAAAGCGCTTTCCTGTACGACCGCTGGCGGAGGGCCATCGTGGAAGCCGAAAAGCTCAAGCGGGAGAACATCGAATCCCAGCTGGAGGGCCTCAAAAGCCAGGTCAATCCCCACTTTTTGTTCAACAGCCTCAACACGCTCACCTACATCATTCCGGAAGACCCGGAGCGGGCCGTGCATTTCGTGCAGAAGCTTTCCAAAGTCTACCGCTACATCCTGGAAATCCGGGACAAAAAGCTGATCTCCCTGGAAGAGGAGCTGAATTTCCTGCAGGCCTACCTCTTCCTCGTCCGGGAGCGCTTTGGCGACAACTTCCGGGCCGAACTGCGGGTGCCGGACGAGGCGCTGAACCTGCAGCTGGTGCCCTTGTCGTTGCAAATCCTGTTCGAAAATGCGGTCAAGCACAACATCATCTCCGACGAGCGGCCGCTGCGGATCGAGCTTTGGATAGAGAACCAGCGCCTCGTGGTGCGCAACAACCTGCAGCGCAAGCGGCAGGCTATGCCTTCCACCAACCTGGGCCTGCAGAACATCCGGAACCGCTACGCCTTTTTCTCGGAGGAAAAGGTGGATGTGATCGAGACAAAGGAGTTTTTTACGGTGAGTTTGCCGTTGATCGGGGCACCGGTGGGGGTTTGAGCAATCAATGCGCCTTCCACCGCTTCAGCTCAATATCCAGCTCCAGTTTTGGCTGGCGCAGCTCAAAGCGGGTTTCCCGGAAGGTCGGCGCCCGCCACTTCACCCGGGGGTTGTTGGAAAAAGCATAGGGCTCGGTAGGAATGCCGAAGGAGTTTTTGTCCAGTTCCCCGTTGCCATTGAGGTCGTGAAAAATGGCGACGGCGTAGGTGCCAAAGGGGAAGTTGCCCAGCGTCACCTGTAGCGGTTCTCTCGATTTGACGGGCACAACCAATCCGACGATCCGCTTTTCCGTTTCCATGAAATCCGCCTCGCTGCCGAAGAGGGCGATGTGTACTTCGCCTCCTGCCGTTTCCAGGTTTTGGATGTTTAAAGCCAATGATCCCGTATCAATTTTGCTGCCCGAAACCGTTGTAGGCGAGAGCATCAGGCTCATCCAGATGATTGCTGTCATAGTTTTTGGAGTTGTTTTTTTGCACGGCCTGCTTTCATGAACGGATTGTTATATGATTGTACTGTTGTTGGCGCCGCCGTCCGCCGTCCGCCGTCCGCCGTCCGCCGTCCACCATTTCCCACTCACGACCTTTTCTCCACCGGCTTCTCCTCTTCCTGTTGCTCTTCCTCCTCCCCCCCGAAGATCAGGTCGGTGCTGGAATAGGTCGTGCCGTAGGTTTCCGCCAGTTTGGAGACCTGCCGCAGGGCGTCCAGCAGCTGGCCCTCGGTCAGTTCGCGCAGGGGGTGGGTGAAAACGCTGACCACAAAACCCTCGTAGATGCTGTACTTGGCGTCGAGGGCCGAGTGAAAGTTGGCTTTCAGCATGCGCGACATCTGGGCCGGGCTGGCAGCGTCCTCTTCCTCGATCGGCGTGAAAATCCGCATGCGGTTGTTCCGCTCGTCGGTGATGACCAGCAGGATGTGGTCGTTGAAATAGGCCATCCACGCGCCCGGCTCGCCCTCTACCTGAATGGCTTCCTTCGCAAATATTTTCTCCATTTTCTTATTGTCCATCCGCTGGGTTTGGGCGGGATGGGCAGCCAAAAGGAAAAACGCAAGCGCCAGGCACGTGGTCCGGTGTATCATCTTCACAGTGTTTAAATAACATAATCAGGTATGGCGGGTGCAACGACGAATGCCGGAGCCTCCGGCCTTCTGCCGGCGGAGACGGAGTGTCCTCACACATGCACGAATACACTTCTCTCACCCATTCTGCCGCAGCCAGTCCAGCACATTTTTGGTCTGCTGGCTGGCGATGTTGGCGGGCAGGGAGACGGCTTCGCGGTCCTTCAGGTCGAAAGCGAGGGCTGTTTTTTCCTCGTTGGCGCGGCGCAGCACCAGGAATCGGTTGTTCCGGGCGTTTTTCGGCACGTCGGTGTTCAGGGCGAGGGGAGCGGCGAAGGCCGGGTTGATGGAGAAGGTATCCGTTTCGTAATCGAAGCTGGGCATGATGGCCTGGTAGCCGCCCTGGGATTCCAGGAGGAAGAGGGAGTGAAACACCTGGGTCTCCACTTCGTATTCGGCAAAAGCCGGCACGGGCTTCGGATTTTGTTTGTCGCTCAGGTCGAAGGCGAAGCTGCCGTAGTCGCGGGCGTAACCTACCAGATATTTTTCCCAGACCTCCAGGCGCTGGATCATACCCGACTGGGCATCCACTCCGGAGCGCTCCGTCCTGTACTGTGGCTTGAGCTGGGGCAGCAGGCGGCGGTTTTCGATGTCATATATATAGATCAGGCTGAAGCCGTGGACGGCCACCAGCTGGCTGTTGTTGTTGTAGGTGATCTCAGCGATGAGGTAGGGGAAGTCCGGGCTGACGTCGACCGGCAGCACTGAGCGCTCGATGCGCGTGCAGTTTTTAGTGTCGTATACTTCCAGGACGCGGTGGCTGGGCCCGTAGTCGGCATCCAGCGTAGTGGAATCGGCCTTTACGACGACCAGTATCTCCTGATCCCGGATCCAGAACTGGTTGCCTTCCAGGATCTCGCCGGACACTTTGCAGTCGTGGCTGGCCCGCCGCCGGGCGTTTTCGTATCCGGCGGGTTCTCCGCCTTCCTGGATGCCGGAAGTATCCGTGGCTGTGCCGGCGTTTTGCTCCTGGCCGGACGAAGCGCCGCCTCCACAGGACGTGAAAGCGAAGAGGCAGATGCCGATGACGAAAGGCAATGCGATTCTCATTGAAGTGACAGTTTTGGTTAAGTTTTGCCAGCCCGTGCCGGCAACGGCAAAGTTAGGAATTTTGGCGACTATTTGCCATATCGGCCTTTTTGTCCGGGGTGCGCCCTGCAATTTCTGCTCCTTCCTGCATCTCTGCGGTTCATTCCCCTGTCTTTTCATTTGAGTGGTTGAACAGTCAGACTGCTGTCTACGGTGCTTTTCCGCCACTAAGACACAAAAACACAAAAACGGCACAAAGGGGAAGTTAACACTTGTTAAAGTACGAAAATATTCGTATTTATTTTTGCATTTGTGGAACCCTTCGCTTATCATTGTGTACGAAATGATTCGTACAAATAACTGGCCATGGATCAAAGATTAATTCCCAAGCCAACGGAATCGGAGCTGGAGATACTCCAGGTCCTCTGGCAGCACGGCCCTTCGCCGGTCCGGTTTGTCAACGACAAGCTGAACGAGGAGCGGGAAGTCGGATACACCACCACCCTCAAACTGATGCAGATCATGGCCGAGAAGGGCCTGGTTTGGCGCAATACCGATAGCCGGACGCACATCTACCAGGCGGCCGTCAGCGAGGCGGACACTCAGAAGCGGCTGCTGCAGAAGTTTGTGGATACCACCTTCCGGGGTTCTGCCATGAAGCTGGTCATGCAGGCCCTGGGCAACCATCAGGCCTCTCCGGAAGAACTGGACGAGATCAAAGCCCTGATCGAGAAGATGGAATCGGGCGGCGACGAGCCGGACTAAGTCACCAAAACTCCTTTGTATTCTATGAATCCTGTATATACTTTTCTCAACGGCGATGTAGCTTATGCACTGGGATGGACGGTTGTCCACTCCCTCTGGCAGGGCATGCTCATCGCGCTGCTGCTGGCCGGCGCCCTGATCGGGCTGCAGCAGCGGCCGGCTAACCTCCGGTATGTGCTGGCCAATTTTGCGCTGCTCCTCTTGCTGGCGGCTTCGGCCGCCACCTTTGCCGCTTGCTATCCGGCGGCGGAAAGCGGGGCTGCCGGCGGCGCGGGTGAGGCTGTTGCCGGCCTTATGCCTTACCAGGCAGAGCCGCAGGCCCCGGCCCTGGCCGGCATCCTGCAGGATCTCGAAACCTATTTCGAAGAACACCTGCCGCTGATCCTGTGCATCTGGCTCCTGGGCGTGGCTTTTTTCATGCTGCGCCTGCTGGGCGGCATCGCTTACGTCCAGCATCTGCGGCACGCCCGGGTGGCGCCGCTCCCCGGCCCCTGGCAGCAACGCGCGGAGCAGTTGGCCGCACAGCTCAGGCTGCGCCGCCCTGTCCGGCTCCTGGAGTCCGCCCTGGTGCGGGCACCGATGGTCATCGGCTATTTAAAACCGGTGGTCCTCCTGCCCGTCGGCGCCGTCAACGGCCTGTCCGCCGAACAGGTGGAGGCCGTGCTGGCCCACGAGTTGGCCCACATTTACCGGAGGGATTACCTCTTCAACATCCTGCAATCACTCATTGAAGCACTATATTATTTTAACCCGGCTGTTTGGTGGATCTCCGCCAATATCCGGATGGAGCGGGAGAACTGCTGCGACGACATCGCCGTAGCGCTGTGCGGCAATTCCCTGGCCTACGCCAAAGCCCTGGTGAAGATCGAAGAAGACAGCCAGAGAAGCCCCCGCATGGCCATGGCCCTTGCCCGCAGGGGCAAAGGGCGCCTGCTCCACCGGGTAAAGCGGATCCTTAACCAACCGCAAAACAAATCCAACATCATGGAAAAATTCACAGCAACGGCTCTGTTACTGGCGGCCATTGTATTCCTTTCTTTCAGCGCCGGCCACCCGGCAGAGGAGGAATCCGTCATCAATCCGCTGAAACGGCTGCCTGGCCTGAATCCGGAAGTACTCCAATCGCTGAACCCGGCAGAAAACGCCCTGCCCGGCCTGATTCAACCAGATACCCTGCCCAAAGGCAATGTTGATTACCACTCTCACAAGAACGGCAAGGAGGTAAAAGCGCGCATCAGGGATCAAAAGATCGTAAAACTGGAGATCGACGGGAAGGAAATCCCGGAAAGCGAACTGGAACAATACGAAGAAATGGTGGAGGAACTGCTGAGCGATGCCCCACCCCTGCCCCGCCCGCCCGCTACCCCCGCCCGCTCCACCCGCCGCCCCTACCCTCCGGTGCCAGGCGCAGTTCCTGCCCCTCCTGCGCCCCCAACCCCCCCGACACCTCCTACACCCCCGACACCCCTGGCACCCCGGAGCTTTTTAGGCCATAAGGACGTCAATCGCGTCACCGCCAAAAAGCAGGACGACGGCCGCACCGCCATCATCATCGAAAAAATGGACGGGGAAAAGATCGAGCTGATCGTGGCCGACGAGGAGGATGGCCACAGCATTTACCTCGACGGCGAAGAACTGGCCGACGGCGAAACCAAAGTGATCGTCGAAGAAACCGGCCCGCGGCTGTTCCATTTCCGGGCGGACGACGGCGCCTCCCGCTTCTGGCTGGGTGGAAATGATGAAAAAGGCAAAGCCTACCAGGAATTGATGGAACAGTACCGCGCCGATCGCGAACGCATCCAGGAAGAGATGAAAAGGGCCCATGAGCAACTGCGCCACGAGCGCACCGCCGAACGCGAGCGCCTGCTCAGCGAGCTGAAAGCCCAGCAGGACGACATCCGCGAGCGCACCCGGGAAGCAATGGAGCAGTACCGGGAGCAGATGCGGCAGAACAACGACGAGATGCGGTTGCAGTTTGAAGAGGGCGGCTTTCGCTTCGCGCCCGAAGGCAATGTGTTGTTCTTTTCTACAGAAGATGCCGGAGTGGGAGGCAAAACCCAGAGCGCCCTGGAAAAACAACTGCTCGCCGACGGCCTGATCGAAACCGCTGCCAACTACCGTTTTGAACTGTCGGGCAAAGGGTGGGTGAAGGTCGAAGGCAAAAAACAGCCCCGGGCCGCCTACGAAAAATACAAAAAGCTCTGGCAGGAAACTACCGGAGAAGAGGTGGGCGAAGACACCCACATCCGGATCAATAAGAAATCACAGGCAAGGTAATCTAAAAAAAATTGGATCATGAAAATGAAGTGGACCTTAATACTGGCCCTGGCGGCCCTGCTGCCCGCCCTGCTCCTGGCCCAGGAAGAGCCGGAAAAAGGCAAACAGAAAATTGTCGTCATCAAAAAGTCCATCGACGAAAATGGAAACAAGGTGGTGGAAAAGATCGTCCGGGAAGCAGACGGCGATGAAAAGCTGGAGTGGAAAGACGAAGAAGGGCACGTGATCATCAAACTCGGCGGGGGCGATGCCGAATGGGAAAGCCCCGACGACATCGACATCGAGCTGGATGGCCTGGGCATGGACCTGGAAGAACACCTGGAGGGCCTGGACGAGCAGCTTCGAAACATCGAGGTGGAGGTAGACGAACTGGAGGATGGCCTGAAGAACCTGAAAATCCGCATCGAACCGGATGGCGAAGTGATCGAATGGCAGGGCCTGGGCGGCCTCCCGGAAGGCCTGGAGCAGCGCCTGGAGCAGAAAGGCCTGCATTTCCGGAGCCTGGAGGGCGAAGATTTCACCTTTGCTGCGCCTCCCAACAAGGCGTTGCTTGGCGTAAAGATAGGCCAGGAAATAGAGATGGCCCATGAGAACGGAGACGTGGAGAAAACAGAAATCCTCAGCGGCAAGGGCACGGCCGTCCTGGAGGTCTTTGAAGGCAGCGCCGCCGAAGAGGCGGGCGTCCGGAAGGGGGATATCATCACGGCTATCGATGGAGAAAAGATCGGCGATTACAAAGCTCTGGTCGAAGCCCTTCGCGATAAGGCGCCCGGCGACAAGGTGTCGGTCGGCCTCGAACGGGAGGGCCAACCCATGACTGTAGAGGCCATTCTAAAGGGCAGGGAGTCAGCTCCGTTCGTTTATGAATTTAAAAAGGATGGCGACGGCCACGACATCCACTTTTTCAGCAAGGAGGGCGAAGAGAGCGGCCGCCGCCGCGGGGTGGTTATCCTCAAGGATGGAGTAGTGGTTATGGAACGGGAGGAGGAAGGCGTCCCGGAGGTGCCGGGACCCGGTGAAACCCGCCCCGCTCTGGGGCTCGAAGCCTTCGAGGCCTTCCCCAACCCGGCGGACAACGAGTTGACGGTGCGCTTCACCGGAGAACAGGCACCGGTCACCATACGGCTGCTCGATGCCGCCGGCCAGCAGGTTTACAAGGAATACATCCAGGATTTCGAAGGCCGGTACGACCAGCGCATCGGCCTGCAGGGCATACCCGAGGGCCTGCTCCTGCTTACCGTAGAACAGGAAGGCCGGGTGTTCACGGAAAAAGTGATGATTGCCCGGCAATAGTATAAAACTACTGGTGGTGTATTAAATCCGTTGAACTTTCGGTGCAAATGGAGAGCGGACCTCCAGGTCCGCTGAATGGATCAACGGATTTAATACACCACCAAACTACTTATCCAGCCAGTTCTTGAAGTCGCCGACCCGGTCGCGGCTGACGATCACCTCGAAATCCGGCCGGGGCTTTAATTCCACCACCAGGCGGCTGTTGAAATAGGGGGATACCTTGTGAACGGCATGGATATGGGCGATGGCCTTTCGGTTGAGCCGGAAGAACATCCTGGGGTTGAGCAGCCCTTCCAGCTGGTCGAGGGTATAATCCAGGGCGTGCCGTTTTTTATCCTTCATCCGGGCAAAGAGCAGGCCATCTTCCGAGTAAAAATAATGGACGTCGTCGGCTTGTATGTAGGTGAGTTGCTGGCCGATCTTGACAATGAACCGTTCTTTATACTCCGGCGCCTGAAAGGATTGGATCAGGCTTTCCAGCGCCCGGGCGTTCAGGAGTGGCGCCTTGCCGAAGAAGCGGTCGAATTTGGACAGGGCCCGCTCCAGTTCTTCCGGATCGATGGGTTTCAGCAGATAGTCGATGCTGTTGAGCTTGAAAGCCCTTAGGGTATACTGATCATAGGCGGTGGTAAAAATAACGGGTGCCTGGACCTCTACTTCCCGGAAAATATCGAAGCTCAGGCCGTCGGCAAGCTGAATGTCGAGAAACAACAGGTCAGGGCCGGGGTTTTCCCCGAGCCAGCGGGCAGCGCTCTCCACGCTGTCGATCTGGCCGAGGATATCTGCCTGCGGCCTTTGTTTTTGTAGGAGTTGCTGCAACCGGTTGGCAGCCGGCTTTTCATCTTCAACGATGAGCACTTTCATAAACGCGGCTTTGCTTTCGGCAAAGGTAGGAGTATTTGAGGATTATTTCATGGACGAGGATACTGCCATTCCTTAACGAAGGTTTCCGGCCTCCGTCCGTCGTAACCGGACTACGGGCCGGCGGAGACGGAGTGCCCTCATCACTCACTCACTCACTCATTCACTCAATCACTCAATCATACCACTCCCGCAGGCTGATCCGCAGGCGTTGGCTGCTGGCCTGAAACTGGAAAGACACCTCGCTGAAGCTGGGCAGGCGCCACTTCGACCGGGGCGGCCGGGAAAAGGCGAAAGGCTCGGTCGGGATGCCGAGAAAATTGCGGTCCAGTTCGCCGTTGTCGTTGATGTCGTGGAAAAGAGCGACGGCATAGGTGCCAAAAGGCAGGCCCGGGATGGAAAAGCGGGCGTCTCCAACCCTTTCTACTTTAAAACCCTGAACGATGGCTTTTTCCTTGACCAGGTAATTGTCCTGCGAGTCATAAATGCCTACCCAGATGGTGCCTTTGGCTTCCTTCACGTTGCCTACTTCAATGACCAGTTGGCCGTCTTCAAGGCCGGTGCCGGGGGCCGGATGCCCGCCGGCCGGCGCCAGTAACGCCGGCAGCGCCAGCAATAATTGGATGAGGGTCGAGATCATGTTTGAAGAATTTTTTCAGTACTACATCGTTCAGTCATCTTTACAAAGACTTTTTACAGCGGCAAAGGTTGCTGCAAAATGTCATCTTGTCAAACTTTTTTCCCGGCGATGCGGAATTAGAATATTTTTTCTATATTTATATTTGTTACGTCTCATCAATATCTGCCGGACCTATTGTCATGAAGCCTGTGGGCCAGGAAACGCCGCCTGGGCACGAACAAAAGGATGAACCGGGTTTACAGCGCCCAGCTCCTGCGGCAGGGAGCAGCACCTCCAGTAAATCCTCTATATCCCGTCTGTTTTTGCCCAATCCGGCAGCCGTAAACCCTGTCCGGGATTTCCCAAAAACAAAGTATTATGGACAACACCAGAAGGTACACAAGATGGTTTTTGGTGAACAATTCACCTTCGCCGGGCGGTTCCCTTGATTATTCAAGCCCGCCCGGTTTTCCATTTAGTGTATCCGCTTTCCGAAATGCCGCCGGGCAGACAAAACCGGGTAATACAATCTGAAGGTTGCCTTCCGTTCTGCCGTATTATTTGTACGGCGCATTCCAATTATTGTTCCCCCCTTCCAAAAAAGGGAGGCAAAACTGGAAGAGATTAGAATTATTGCCTATTTTTGCATGGCCGGATCAAGCCGGGCCCAAACAATTTTTATCTTAACTGGTTTCGGATAGTTGTCAGTATCCTGCTGACACCATGAAATTGAACATCAACTGTTACTCACACAGGCCCAAGCCTTTACAAGCCCTTCGATACTACCCCATACAGTATTGTACCTGTCGGCCTTTGTATTGAGAAGAAATAACCTCAGCTGTTTTATGTACACAGAGGCATTTTTCTTCGTCAAACAATAGGCAGGCGCAGTTGTCGCTATAACAAATCACAAAAAAGACGCCCGTATGTTCCCACCACGACATAAGCGGTGAGGGCGTCGTTTTGTTAAGCTAACAAATTTTAATTCGCATGAAAGACCGCTATCAGGCATTCAATGAGAAAACCATAGCCAAATTTTTGATGAGGGGATGGCTTTATCCGACGGCCTTTTTTTTCCTGTTGGCCAGCATTCTCCCCTCCGCTGACGCGCAGTGTATCCTCCGGATCAGTTCCGTCGACGTAAGTTGCAATTATGCCAATGGCACCAACGAATTTTCAGTGGCCGTGGCAGTGGAATATCAGGCGGGAGGGGCAATATCCCCTATTCAGGTGTCCGTCGGCGGGCAAAGCCAGCTGTTCACCCCCGCCGCGTCCGGCGGAGTCCATACGTTTTCCGGCTTCAGCCTGCCCAGCCCGGGCATGGGCTATCCCGTAACCGCTCAGTTCACCAATGGCAACGCCTGCCAGGTTTTCAGCACTGCCGACGCTATCGCCTGCACGCCCGCCTGCCCGGGTACGCCTGCTTCTCTGGGTGGCATGGCCTGGGCCGAAGTTACGCCCGACGGCGCCTTCGACAACGAACCCGGGCAGCCGAATGTCAAAGTCGAAGTATACGATTGCGAAGGGCAACTACGGGGCACGGCCTTTACCAATGCCGAAGGGCGCTGGAGCGTTTCCGGGTTGAATGCAGGAGAGGAGTACCGCGTGGAGTTTTCCGCCCAGCAGGTACCGGGTATAAGCCCTTCCCTGGCCGGACCGGATAACGGCTCTCCGGTGCAGTTCGCCACGGCTGGAGACTGCGCCGTGAACGCCGCCTTCCTGGACCTGTCCGCCGGAGATTGTTTCAACCGGGAAGATGCCGCTGCGGCCGATTGCTCCGGGCCTCCCAATGTCCTGGACTGGAGCGCCTACGCAGAAGGCGCCAACCCTTTTTCCCGGCCGCCTTTTTCCGTAGATGTCAATACCGACAAAGTGTCCTGGGCCCGAACGATGGACGGCGCGACGCCCTATGCCCATAAAGTCTACCATTCCCGGTTCGGAGGGGAAGAGGCGTATTACCTGCTCGAAACGGAAGCCAATAACAATACTCCCGGAAGTGAAAGCGGCGTCGGCGCGGTTTTCGCCTTCAGCCGCCCTGTGGCCGGGCTCTCCTTTACCCTGCTCGATATCGATATTTCCGGCAGCGCCGTCGACCGGGTGGCTGTTCATGGATTCCTCGGCGGGGCCCCCGTCCCCTTGTCGCTCCCGGAAATAACAGCCGGCAGCGCCGTCAGCGTCCTCGAGCCTTTCCTCTTCGAGGGGGCTTCCCCGGTGGGAGACGATTCGAACGCCGGCAACGTTGCCATCCGGTTCAATGAACCGGTCGACCAGGTGGCCATCACTTTGTTTTCGGTAGCAGCGGCAGACCTGGGCAGCATCGTCCAGAGTATCGGGATCGGCAATATGAGCTGGTGCCGGGAACCGGTGCCCCTGTCGCCCGGCTGCACCCGCATATTCGACTGGATGGGCTTTCCCGATAACGACGATGGCCCCACTCCTTATGTTATGGACGAAGTGGAACTGGCCGTCACCGGGAACGACCCCTTTGGCATTGCTTCCAGTTCGGCCTTCATGGTCGACAACGACTTCTCGCCCGAGGGCGGGCAGCGCGGATTCTGGGGCATCGCCATGGATGCTTCCGCTCCGGATCAGTTTGTTGAAAGCACGATCACCTTCAGCCAGCCGGTAAGCCTGCTTACCTTTACTATCCTGGATATCGACCAGGCAGACTGGGACGGCCTGCCCGGCTTCTCCTATCAGGATCAGGTTTCCGTCCGGGGTTTTCTTGGCGGGGAAGAGGTGCTCCTGAGCCTTTCCGATATTACGCCCGGTTTGGGCGGTCTGGGAAGCGTGGTCGGCGTTTCCTCCCCGAACCTGTATGCCGGCAACGGCCGGGGTGCCAGCGGCACCTCCGCCGACGGCAACCTCACGGTCGCCTTCCCGCAGGAGGTGGACTCCGTGGTGGTCCGCCTGTCGCCTGGCCCAGACGGGCCCTCCAACCCGGCCGGCCAGCAGATCGGCCTGAGCGATATCAACTTCTGCATCTGCGAGCCGGCACCCCTGCAACTGGGCGACCTGATCTGGGAAGATGAAAACGGCGACGGCGTGCAGGACGCCTGCGAGCCTCCTCTGGCGGGCCTGCCGGTCGCCCTCTATGACGAGGCAGGCACCCTGCTCGCCACTACCCGCTCCAGCCCGGAGGGCCGCTACCACTTCACCCGCTCCGGAACGGTCGGCGAAAACTGGCTGGCTGATGGGCAGGTCGAACCCAATACGTCCTATTTTATCGTCCTGGGCAGCAGCAGCGACAGCCTGCCAAACGATTATACCTGGGTCAATGGAGCGCCTTACCTGATAACGACCCGGTTTGTCGGCGCCGGCGCCAACCCGTTCATGAACGATTCTGACCCCGACCCCAACAACCTGAGTTCCAATATGCCGGGCGACATCCCGGGCCGGCTGCCGTACATCAAAGTCACTACCGGCGGGCCGGGGCAGGTCAATACCACCCTCGACGCCGGTTTCCGGCCTGCCCGGTTCGATATGGCCCTGCGCAAAGTGGTGCACGAAGACCTGACCCCGCCGCCCTTCGCGCCGGGCGATATCGTCAGCTTCGTCATTACCGTATACAACCAGGGTGCCATTCCAGCTGATTCTCTGCGAATCGCAGACTATTATCCCTCCGATGCCCTGGTGCTGGAAGATACGGCGAACTGGTCTGTCGTTAACGGCGTAGCTGTCAGCCGGAACGCGCTGCCGGTGATGGCCCCCGGCGACTATCGTGTCCTGAGCATCAGTTTCCGGATAAAGCCTTCCTTTACAGGAGACACCATCATCAACCGGGCCGAGATCTATCAGGCGTTCAATTCCATCGACGCGGATGACGAGGATTCTTTCCCCGACCTCATCCCCGATAATGACGCCGGCGGGGCACCCGGCTCCGGTGCCGACGATGCCGTCGACGGAGACGGGACCGGCCCGGTGAACGGCACGGATGCCGCCACAGATGAGGACGACCACGACGCGGCGCTGATCGTCGTCGACGGAGCGCCGGCTTTTGACCTGGCGCTCGACCTCACCCTGGATGGCGACGGACCTTTTTACCCCGGCGATAACGTCACGTTCATCATTGAGGTTATCAATGAAGGGGCCCTCGACGCCACAGCGGTCCAACTGAACAACTACATTCCCGCCGGCCTCATCCTGAATGACCCGCAATGGACGGCGGCCAACGGCACTGCCCGCCTCGTTGCGCCAATTGCCTCGCTGCCCACCGGAAGCTCGGCCTTCCGGGAAATCACCTTCCAGGTTGCCCCGGGTTTCTCCGGGCCTTCGATCACCAACACCGCAGAAATTGCCGCTGCCGCCAATGCCCTCGGTGAAAGCGATGGGGATTCTACTCCCGGGAACCAGGTGCCCTCCGAGGATGACCAGGCTTCGGCCACCCTGACGGTGACTCCCGTATTCGACCTCTCCCTGGTTAAGGAAGTGGTCAGCCCCGGGCCTTTTTCGCCGGGCAGCACCGTGACCTTTTCTATCCGTATAACCAATGAAGGCACTGTCGCCGCCCAAAACGTGCAAATCTCGGATTACATACCCTACGGCCTGACGCTCAACAACAACAGTTGGTCGGTGACCGGCAACGTGGCGCGGCTCAACAACCTGATCCCCAATATCGCACCCGGCAATACCGTCAACCGCCAGATCACCTTCGTAATCGACCCCAATTTCTGGGGAACCAGCCTGGTCAACACGGCCGAAATCCAGTCGGCTGCCAATACTCAGGGACTGGACGACCGGGACTCCACGCCCGGCAACGGCAGCACTCAGGAGGATGACGACGGCAACGCTACCATTGCCATCCAGCAGCCCACGCCGGTATTCGACCTGGCGCTGAAGAAAGAGGTCAATTACGCTGAAACGCCCGGGCCGTTCCACCCAGGAGATCACATCAGCTTTAACATCACCATCGTCAACGAAGGAAACGTTAAAGCCAGGAGCATCCAGGTGGCCGATCACCTGCCGGAAGGCCTGGTGCTGGACGATCCGGGCTGGATTTCTTACGGCGACCTGGCCGTCATCGCCTCGCCTATATCCTCTCTGGAAGGGGGGCAATCCGTGACCGTGACGATACGGTTAAGGATAGGGGATGACTTCCGCGGAGAAGAGCTGGTCAATGAGGCAGAAGTCTACTCCGTTTTTAACGACGACTGGCTGGACGATGTCGATTCCAACCCCGGTAATGGGGTCGGCCTATACGAGGACGACGAAGGAGCGGCAATCGTGCCGGTGGAACAGAAGGCGCCTGCTTTTGACCTTGCGCTGACCAAAAAAATAAAAACCTCCGCCACCCCGGGGCCGTTCTTCCCGGGCAGTACGGTGACGTTCACCATCCGGGTGAGCAACGAGGGCAACATCGACGCCAGCCAGGTTTCCATCATCGATTACATCCCGCCCGGGCTGGAACTGGCAGACCCTGACTGGTCGCAGGTCTTCGGATCCGCCGTCCTCAACACCCCCATCGCCAACCTGGCTGCCGGCGCCACCGTCGGCGTCGACATCACTTTTGTAATCAGGGATGACTTTACCGGCCTTTCGATCACCAATAAGGCGGAGGTCAATAGCGCAACCAACAGCTCTTCGATGCCGGATGAGGACTCCAGCCCGGCCAATGGCCGGCCGGGAGAAGACGACATGGACGAAGCCGTCGTTCAGGTCCGGCAAACCTATGACCTCGCCCTTGCCAAGACGCTCAACACCACCCTCACTCCCGGCCCTTTCCAGCCGGGCGGGCAGGTGGCTTTCAACCTGACCGTTTACAACCAGGGCAGCCTGGCCGCCGCCAACATCACCCTATTCGATTATTATCCGCCCGGGCTGATCCTGAACGACAACAACTGGCAGGCCGTCCAGGGCAATATCCTCCGGTTGGCCAACCCGATCCCGTCGCTGGCCCCGGGGCAGTCGGTGACGGTTCCCATCCTCTTCGATATTTCACCTAACCTGGTGAACGGAGACAGCCTGGTGAACTGCGCGGAAATAGGCGGCCCCACCAATGTCAACGGGTTGCCGGACGCCGACTCCACCCCCGCCAACGGCAGCCACGATGAGGACGACGACGATACCGAAACCATCTGGATCGCCGTTCCCAAACGGTTCGACCTGGCGCTGTCCAAAACGGTAAATGCCGCGCAAACTCCTCCTCCTTATTATCCGGGCAGTACTGTTTCCTACCGAATAACAGTAAAGAACGAAGGAGACGAAACCGCCCGCAACGTCCACATCCAGGATTATATTCCCCAGGGGCTCATCCTGACGAGCGCCGACTGGTCGGCCCTGGGCAGCATCGCCCAGTTGAACAGCCCTATTCCCGGCATCCTGCCGGGAGATTCAGCGACGGTGGACATCAACTTTGCCATCAGCCCGGTTTTCCAGGGGACTTCCCTGTCCAACTACGCCGAGATCGCTCCCGCCACCACCTCTTCCAACCCCGCCGATGCGGATTCTACCCCCGGCAACGGCAGCGCCGGCCCCGGAGAAGACGACTACGACGGCGCGGCGATAACGGTCAGCCGGCAGGACTTTGACCTGTCTCTGCGCAAAAGGGTGAAGTCCTCCGTCACGCCGGGCCCCTTTGTCCCAGGAAGTACCGTTACCTTCGAGATCGAAATCTCTAATGAGGGCGACCTGCTGGCTCAGAACATTCAGCTCCGGGAGTATTTCCCTGTCGGCCTGATACTGGCCGACCCCTTCTGGAACGCCGTGGGCAACGTGGCGGAACTGGCCTTCCCAATCGGCAGCCTGGCGCCCGGCGCAACCACGGTAGTGGATGTAACCTTTACCGTTGCCCCCGGATTCAGCGGTGCCAGCCTGGCCAACTACGCCGAGGTGGGCAGCGCATTCAACATCCTGGGATATGACGATATGGATTCCACGCCGGGCAACGGCAGCCTGGGGCCGGATGAAGATGATTACGATGGCGCCACCATCACGGTACTACAACAGGAGTTTGACCTGGCGCTGAGCAAAGCGCTACAGGCCAGCGCCACGCCCGGCCCGTTCTTTCCGGGCAGCCTGGTTACCTACCGCATTACGGTTACCAACGAGGGCGACCTCGAAGCGCAGAATGTACAACTTCGGGATTATATACCGCTGGGGCTGGTCCTGGCGGATAACAACTGGACGCTCAACGGCAGTATGGCGGTGCGTTACATCGGCAACCTGGCGCCCGGCGCTACTGCTTCTTTCGACATCAGCTTTACCGTATCTCCCGCCTTCACCGGGTCCGTACTGGTGAACCGGGCCGAAGTGGGCGCTGCGTCCAACACCATGGGCATCCCGGATAAGGATTCCACGCCGGGCAACGGCGCCGCCGGGCCCAATGAAGACGATTACGACGATGCCACCATCAACATCATACAAGATGAGTTCGACCTGGCGCTCACCAAAGAACTGAACGCCAGCCTCACCCCCGGCCCCTTTGTTCCCGGCAACGCCGTTACCTTCCGGCTCACCGTCACCAACCAGGGCGACCTGGTTGCCCAGAATATCCAGCTGCGCGACTATGTGCCCCTGGGCCTCATCCTGGCGGACAACAACTGGACGCTCAACGGCAGCACTGCAGTGCGCAATATCGGCAACCTGCAGCCGGGCGCTTCGGCTACCGTCAATATTTCCTTTACCATCTCCCCCACATTCTCCGGCCTGTCGATCGCCAACTTTGCCGAGGTGGGTGCGGCATCCAATATATATGGCTTGCCCGATACGGACTCTACCCCGGGCAACGGCCCGGCCGGCCCCAATGAGGACGACTACGGCAGCGCCGCCATCGACATCATTCAGGCAGAGTTTGACCTGGCGCTTACCAAGGAATTGAACACCGCGCTCACTCCCGGCCCCTTTGTGCCGGGCAGCACGGTTACCTATCGCCTCACCCTGTCTAACGAGGGCGAGGTAGCTGCTCAAAACGTTCAGTTGTGGGATTATATCCCGCTGGGCCTCATCCTGGCAGATAACAACTGGTCATCCAATGGCAATGTCGCCAGCCGTACCGTCGGCAACCTGGCGCCGGGCGCTTCGGCTACCTTCAATATTACGTTTACCATCGCCTCCAACTTCTCCGGTACGGCCATCGCCAACTACGCCGAGATCGGCGCCGCTGCGAATATCTACGGCCTGGACGACCGGGACTCCACGCCGGGCAACAGCTCTTCCGGCACAGGCGAGGACGACTTCGACGGCGCTACCATCAATGTGGTGCAGCAACCTTTTGACCTCGCCCTGGCCAAGGAACTGAAGGTGAGCGCCACCCCCGGGCCATTTTATCCGGGCAGCACCGTCACCTTCCGGATCACTGTGACGAACGAGGGCGGCATCGCCGCTCAGAATGTTCAGGTCCGGGATTATATTCCGCTGGGCCTCATCCTGGCGGATAACAACTGGACGCTCAACGGCAGCATGGCCTACCGGAATATTGGCGTACTGCAGCCCGGAGCTGTTGCTACCGTAGATATTTCCTTTACTATTTCTCCGAATTTCACCGGCCTGTTCATTACCAACTACGGCGAAATCGGCGCGGCTTCCAACACCGTTGGTTTGGGAGATACGGACTCCACGCCGGGCAACGGCAGTGCCGGGTTCAACGAAGATGACTTCGACAGCGCGGGCATTACCGTAAACCCGCCCCAGCAGTTCGACCTGACGCTGAGCAAGTCGGTCAGCTCTTCGACGCCCGGCCCCTATCTGCCGGGCAGCCCCGTCACCTTCCGCCTGACCGTCACCAACCAGGGCAACGTAACGGCCCAGAATATCCAGCTATGGGACTATCTGCCGGCGGGCCTGACGCTGTCCGACAACACCTGGACGCTCAACGGCGGTCTGGCCAGCTACAATACGCCCATTGCCAGCCTGGCAGCAGGCGCTTCCCAAACGGTGGAGATCGACTTCGTGGTGGCTGCCGGTTCCGGCGGCACTCAGATCGTGAACTACGCCGAGATCGGTGCGGCCTCCAACAGCGCGGGGCTCAACGATACGGACTCCACGCCGGGCAACGGCGCTTCAGGTGCCAATGAGGACGACTACGACAGCGCGGGCATCACCGTCAGCGTGCCACAGGTATTCGACCTGGCGCTGAGCAAGGCTGTGAGTTCATCGACCCCCGGCCCCTATTCCGAAGGCAGCCCGGTGACCTTCGAACTGACCATTACCAACCAGGGCAACGTAGCGGCGCAGAACATCCAGCTGTGGGACTACCTGCCGGCGGGCCTGACGCTGTCGGACAACACCTGGACGGCCAACGGCGGGGTGGCCAGCCTGAACAGCCCGATCGCCAGCCTGGCGCCGGGCGCTACTCAAACGGTGGAGATCGACTTCGTGGTGGCGGCGGGATTTGCCGGGACGGCGATCACCAACTTTGCCGAGATTTTCTCCGCCTCAAACGGCGCAGGGTTGAACGACGCCGATTCCACGCCCGGCAACGGTGCCGCCGGCAACAATGAAGATGATTTTGACAGTGCCAATATTACGGTCAGCGCTACGCCGGTGTTCGACCTGGCGCTGCGCAAACGCCTGAAAACGTCGGCTACGCCCGGCCCCTTCTCGCCAGGCAGCGCAGTGACCTTCCGGATCACGGTGATGAATCAGGGGAATATGGACGCCTATAATGTAGAGGTCGTCGATTACATACCCGCCGGGCTTAGCCTCAGCGATCCGAATTGGGTGCAGGCCGGCACCATAGCCAGGCGCACCATTCCCGGGCCCGTTCCGGCGAACGGCGGCACGGCAGTGCTTGATATTTCCTTTGTTATTAGCCAGAACTTTACAGGCAGCACCATTGTCAACTATGCCGAGATCCGTTCGGCCGATGATGATACCAACCCCGGCAATACTCCGCCAGTCGATGTCGATTCGCAATACGATGAAAACCCGGCCAACGACGCCGGCGGCCTGGCAAACAGCCCCTCTGACGATGCGCTTAACGGAAATGGCACCGGCCAGCCGGGCAGCAGCTCGGCCGTTACGGATGAAGATGATCAGGATCCGGCGCTCATCACTGTCGGCAACTGCCCGGGTGCCGGACTGGACGGCGCGATCGATGTTTGCCTGACCTGTACTTCCACGAACGTAACCGTCAACCTGCCGGCTGCCCTGGGCGGCGTTCCCAGCCCGGGCGGAACCTGGGCGGACCTGGATGGCGCCGGCGTATCGCTGGCCAATCCCTCCAGCGTCAACCTGGATGGCCTTTCCAGCGGCGACTACCGCTTCCGGTATACGGTAGGCGGGCAGAGCGGCTGCCCGATAGTGTCTGCGATTGTCACCGTAAGCCTGGCCAGCAACCTGGATTACGCTTGCAACGGCGCGGTCAATGTGCCGTTGGGCGACCGGTGCGAAGTGCTTGTGGTGCCGGATATGATCCTGGAAGGCGGCTCTGACGGCTGCGCCGACGGGCTGATCGTCAACCTGCTCGACCCCAACGGGGTGAGCCTGGGCAATGTCATTACCGTTGCTCAAGCCGGCCAGACCCTGATTGCAGAAGTGCTCGACCCCTTCTGCGGGCTGGTGTGCTGGGGTTATGTCAATGTTCAGGATTTCACGCCTCCCGCCATCTCCTGCCCGGCACAGGACGTGGACCTCATCTGTTCCGACCTGGATTCCATACTGAACAACCCGGCGAGCCTGGCCGTTACCGGTACGCCGGAGATTTTCGACACCTGTGTCCAGCATACCGTCGCTTTCCAGGACCAGATGGTGATGACGCCGGACTGCGTGGACCGCCAGATCAACCGGACCTTTACGGTGACGGACCCGCTGGGCAACAGCGCTCAGTGTGTTCAGGTGATCACGATCCGGAACCCTGATTTTAGCGACCTGTTGCCGTTGCCCTCTCTGGTGGAAATCCCCTGCGACTCCAGTTTCGCCGTAGACCAGAACGGCAACCCTCATCCTTCGGTCACGGGTTATCCGCTGGTGCAGACTTACTTCGGGCCTAAGCCGCTCAACCAGGCGTTCTGTTCCCTCGGAGCTTCCTATACCGACTCGGCGCCCATCGTCGTTTGTGACGGCACTACGCGATTCATCCGCCGGTGGGACATCCTGGACTGGTGCGACAATTCCGGCAACAACATCCTGCAGCTGACCCAGTCCATTAAGGTTGGCGACGTGGATGGCCCCATCGTTTCCTGCCCGGAAATCGATATCACCGGCGATGGCTATCCGGACCCGCTTCAGTTTTCTACGGTGCCTTTTGAATGCACCGGTGCCTTTGTGGCGCCCCTTCCCAACGTGACGGACAATTGTTCCGGCTGGGAAGTGCGCACCGAGATCGTCACCGATGAGGTGGTGCCGGTCACCAACCAGTACGGCATCGTCATCGGATACGATACGGTAGCGACGCTCCTCGCCACCATCCTGCCGGGAGAACCCCGCTTTGTGAGCGGCATTCCGGTAGGATGTCACCGCTTCCGTTACAAGGTTACCGATGATTGCAACAACTTCACGTTGCTGGAGTGCAATTTCTGCGTCGTGGACGATGTAGAGCCGACGGCGGTTTGCAACGACAGCCTCAATATCTCGATAGGCGGCCAGGGCGTCGGCCGGGTCTATGCCACGGACGTCAACGAGGGCAGCACCGACAACTGCGGGATAGACAGCCTGCTGGTGCGCCGCCGGTTCGATGTGGACCCTGCAACGTGCGACTCAGTGGCGCCTTATTATTCGGATTGGGCGCCGTATGTGGATTTCTTCTGCTGCGATGTCAACCAGACGGTCACTGTAGAGCTGCTGGTGATCGACGTCCACGGCAATGAGAATACCTGTTGGCTGACGGCGCTGGTGGAGGATAAGGTGCGGCCCGTTTGTAATGCGCCCAACGACACCACCGTGAGCTGTAGCAGCCTGCCCGCCAATTTTGACCCCTACGACACCAGCCAGTTGCAGGCCCTCTTCGGGGCGGCAACAGCTACGGACGGCTGCGGCGGCGCTATTGCCGTTGAGCAGCCGCCGGCAGTGAACCTTGATCAGTGTGGGGCGGGGACGGTCATCCGCACTTTCCAGGGAGTAGACCTGGCCGGGAACCTTTCCCTGAATGCCTGCACCCAGGTAATCACGATCGGGGCGGAATTCAACTACCAGATCAAGTTTCCCAAAGACGTAACTACCAACTGTACGGCACCCACTCCGGACACGCTGATCTATGACAGCTTCGGCTGCGACCTGCTTTCGGTAAGCGTCACCGATGAAGTGTTCACGCCTCTCCTCGGCGGCACAGGGCCGGAATGTTACAAGATCTTCCGCAAGTACCGCGTCCTCAACTGGTGTGAATACGACGGTGTTTCCGACGCCGTTGTCATCGGCAGGAACGAGGACTGCGACGGCGTGACGGGCGACGAGGACGTATGGGTGGTGCGCCAGCCCGGCGGTGCCTTCGTGGACCGCGACAATAACCCGCAAAACACCATCCCCGCCTTTGGCGCCAAGGGCCTTGCCTGCGACGGCACGACCAACCCTACCGGATACTGGCGTACCGTTTCTTCGGTGGGGTTATGGGAATACACCCAGATCATCAAAGTGATGGACACGATCCCGCCGCAGGTCAGTTTCACCGTGCCGGGTGCCTTCTGTAGTTATGATGCAGCCAACTGCACCGGGCAGGTAACCTATCCTTTTTCGGTATCCGAAGACTGTTCGGCCAACGGACTGGATGTAGAGGTCTTCCTGGACGCCGGCGCCGACGGTGTCGTCGATCAGGATTTGACGAATACCGGTGCCCTGAGCGGATCCTATCCCAACTTCACCATCCAGGGCGTATTCCCGGTTGGCAACCATGCCTTTATCGTTCAGGCCAGCGACGGGTGCGGCAACAATATGGCCTCGGCTACGCTGCCTTTCGAGGTGGTGGATTGCGCCCCTCCGGCGTTTACCTGCCTCAACGGTTTATCCTTTAACCTGATGCCGCTGCCCCCCAATACCGATTTTGACGGAGACGGGGATTTCGATATTGCCGGCGCGGCGATCTGGGCCAGCGACTTTGTCCTGGACGCCGCCGATTGCAGCGACGATACCATTGCCTACTCGATCAACCTGGTTGGGGAAGCGCCGGACATCAACCGCCGGGCCCTTTACTTCACCTGTGAGGATACCGGTACGATTGCCATCCAGGTTTATGTCTGGGACAGTGCCGACAACCCGTATGCTGTGCAGCCGGACAGTACTGTCGGCGGGTTCAACTACGGATATTGCGACACGTATGTCATCGTGCAGGACAACAACAATGCCTGCAATGCCGGGTTGATGATGGCGGGCCTCATCGCCCGCGAGGACGATATGGGCGTGGAAGGCGTAGAGGTATCCCTTAGTGGCCCGATGAACCTGATGATGCTCACGGCCGCGGATGGCAGTTACCAGTTCGACGACCTTGAAACGGGTTATGACTATTCTATCCGGCCATATCTCAACACCGGGCACCGCAACGGCATTTCCACTTTCGACCTGCTGATCATCCAGCAGCACCTGCTGGGCGTTCAGCCGCTGGACAGCCCCTACAAGCGGATCGCTGCCGACGCCAACCGGACCAACAGCATCACGACGCTGGATATGATTCAGATCCAGCAGCTCATACTGGGCGAGATTCTCGAGTTCCCGAACAACACCAGCTGGCGGTTTGTAGACAAGAACTTCATCTTCCCGGTGCCGCTCAACCCCTGGTTCACACCTTTCCCGGAAGTCATCAACGTCAATGACCTGGCTTACCCCCAGATGGCCAACGATTTTGTCGCCATCAAGATCGGGGATGTTAACAACTCGGCGGTGACCACCAACCTGCAGCGGGTTCAGGGGCGGCGCCTGGCCGGCACGTTCTACCTCGAAGCCCCTGCCCTGTCGGTGGCCAGAGGGGAAACCGTAACCGTTCCTGTTAGCGGAAGGAACCTGGAGGCGATCCGGGGTTGCCAGTTCACCCTTGATTTTGACCAGAGCGTCCTGGAGTTGATCGATATAGAATACGGGCTGGCGGATAAGAACAGCATCGGGTTGCATGGGGTGCCGGAAGGGTATCTCACGGGGAGCTGGTACCGCAGAGATGGGCTGGAATACCCGGAAGGAGAACCGCTCTTTACCCTCCGTCTCCGGGCTAAAGCTGACGCCCCCCTAAGCCGGTTGCTGAGCGTCAGTTCGCGCTACACGCTGGCAGAAGCGTATACGCCCGGCAATGAACTGCTGGATGTATCCTTAGCCTTCGGCGGGGGCGGGCCGTTGCCGGAACCTGCTTTCCGCCTGTACCAGAACCGCCCGAACCCCTTCTCCGAAGAAACGGTGGTCGGTTTCGAACTGCCGGAAAGCGGCACTGCGCAGCTGAAAGTATACGATGTGAACGGCAAAGTGGTTTATGAGCAGGAACGCGTTTTCGAAAAAGGCTACAATCAACTGATCCTGAAAGGAGCGGATCTGTCTCCGGGCGGCATCGGAGGCGGGGTGCTGTATTACAGATTGCAAATGGGTGACAGAGTTGTTGCCAGAAAGATGATCATGCTGGAGTAATTTGTATATTTGAAGTGATTTTGGCAAATTTGTTTATCTTGGCCAGGAATGATGAAACGATAGCAAACCATAGCTTTGTTTCATCATTCCTGATCCAGACAATACCACCAATCGCCCCCCGCATGCCCCGGTATTCTTCTTTTGATAGGAGGAGATAAGCGACGTGCGATTAATAAGTGTCGGGTTTCGATAGGCAAGTGATTTTTTCTTTAGCCAAGGCGAAGGTTCCCGACCTTAGCAGCGCTAAGGGAGGCGGTTCTTCAACGCCGGATAAAGGAAAAAGCACTCCTAGAAAACCCGACAGTTGTTGATCGCACGTCGCTAAGCCTGTCCCATGAATAATCCTTTGCAGTGAGCGCCAATTGAGCTGTTGGGCTTTCATTTGCCTGCCCGCACCCCTTCGGTGCGCCGAAGCACACATCCCAAAAACTTCAGAAACGCAGTCCTGGCGTAAGGGCCCCTTCATTTTCAGCGGCCACTCAGTGGCCGAAAGAGCAGTGAAAGGAGTCTTAAAATAATGAACTCCCGGGCCAACTTTATCAACAAAAACGTATTGAGAAAGGTAGGTGCCCGTGAGTAGCCGGTATTTTTGCCGGGGTAAACAAGCTCTTAGAAAGCAATGCTGGGAAGAGTATAAGAAAATAGTTGGATAACAAGGATTGTCATGCACAGATTTGTAATCATGGTGGCCGGCATTTTGGTAACCCTAGCGTTCAGCGCCAGCCGGTGGCCGGCCGGCGGTTGGAGGGATATGGAAATGGTGCCGGGATGCGACCCGGATACGACATCACCGGTGATTGTCTACCCCTCGCAGGACATAGCCGTTCAACTCGGCTCTTGCGATGGCAGCCGGGCCGCTGTGGTATTTTTCGACGTTACCGCCACCGATGCCTGCGATCCTGCTCCGGCCCTTTCGATTGATGTGAGTGCTTCGCCGGGAGGCGATCTCCAGTTGCAGAATCCTTTCGGGAATACCTTCCTGGCTCTGGCCACCCCCGGCACGTACCAGCTTGAGCTGACGGCCACTGACGCCTCGGGGAACAGCCGGGTGGAGGATTTCTCCATCGTGGTGAGCCAGCCTCCGGCCCCGGTGCCCGATGTCGCCTGTAACGGAACGGTAGTGGTCAACCTCGGCGCCGGCTGCCAGCGCTATATATCCGCCGATATGTTGCTGGAGGGAGATATGGGGTGCCTGCGCGATGCCGATTTCCGCATAGAAATACAGGACGCCGATCCGTCCAACGGCAATATCCTGGATGAAGTGGGCGTCTATCCCTACTCCATCGAGCCCATCCAGCCTTTGAACGCCGCCGGTTTTACCGGCCCCTTTGCCTTGTCGCGATGGGGTGTTCACGTCGATTTTCAGGGGGGCGTTGCCTCCAGTGTTGCCGCCGATTCGTTGTTGTTGACCGGAAGCAATGCTCCGGCCTTTGCCATCGCTGTCCTTCCCATTCGGTTCGGCGGCACGTTGTCGTTCCGGTGGGGAATGGCCTCGCTGCCTGCCGGCGGCACGTTTGAAGGAAGCCTGCTGAACCCTTCCGGGAATGTGGCGGCCTCTTTCTCTTCCGCCGACGGGGCCAGCGGGATGGAAAATCTCTTCGTCAGCGCGGGGGACCGCCTGGTGTTGCAGCTTCGCTCTTCCGGGCAGGGGGGGAGCGGGCCGGTGCCGGCCGCCTGGCTCACCAACTGGGTGTTCGACTACGCGCCCGTCAGTATTGCGGGCCTGCCCTCCTGCTGGGGCGAGATCGAAGCCCGCGACGCCGGGCCCGTCCTGGACTGCCCGGATGATGCCGACCGCCTGCCTCTGGCCACCGAGGTGCAGCAACTTCAGGGCGAGCTGGAAGTAACCGGCCCGGTGCTGAATCCTGCTCTGTATTCCTGCCTGGCCGGCAATAATCCGCCGGGGGGCGATCATTTTTACGAACTTATTCCTTTTACCGTAACGCAGGCCGATGTGTACACTTTTTTCCTGGACCCCGGCTTCAACGACGGCGGTGCCCTAATGGCGCTTTACCAGGGGGCTTTCGACCTCGCTAACCCTTGCAGCAATATCATCGCCCGGGCGGATACGCCTTTGGCGCCCGGCCCCATTGCCGGCAGCGGGCCCTTCCTGCGGATCGGGCTGCCGCTGCGTCCCGGCCAGCAGTATTTCCTGCTTACTACCAGCGATACGCCGAACGCCATCGGCCCGTATACCTACACGGTCCTGAGCGATGGCGACGGGCAGATAGAGGGGGTGCCCGTTACTTCCATCGATATCTCATATCCTCTTTTCTGTGAAGACGTCCCTCTTGTCCTGGATGATCCCGAAAGCCTTCCCCTCCTCGGCCTTCCCGAAGTGGAGGGCGGCTGTACAGACTACACCCTGTCCTTCGACGATGCCCTGACCCAGCAGGGAGACTGCGGGCCGCTCTTCATCACCCGCACGTTTACCGCTACGGACCAGCAGGGCCTGACCGGGACGTGCGATCAGCGGATCAACTTCCGGCGGCCTACCCTGGAGGACGTTGTCCTGCCTCCGGCAACCACTGCGATCGAATGTGATGAATCCTTCCCGGTCGACGGCCTGGGCAACCCCTCCCCCGACTTCACCGGTTATCCGTTCCTGGTTACCGCCGGCGGGATCGTCGACCTGCGGGATGCATACTGCAACATCGGCGCCTCCTACGACGACGGCGCCCTGGTTGAGGTATGCCTCCTGTCGTACGTCTTCGTCCGCACCTGGACCATCATCGACTGGTGCGACCAGGATAACCCGCTGGAGTTCAACCAGGTCATCAAGATCGGGGACTTTACCGCTCCGGAGGTCAGCTGCCCATTGGTCGACCTGAATGGCGACGGTTTCCCGGACCCCCTCGTTTATTCTACCCGCCCGTTCGGGTGTACCGCCACTTTCAGCGCCCCGCTGCCGCAGGTGAGCGACAATTGCTCCCTTTGGGAAGTGACGACCGAGGTTGTCACCGACGAGGTTACCGTTATTTACGGGCCCTCCGGCAATCCGGTGGATACCGTTATCGGGGAGGTTGTCCTGGCCACCATCCTTCCCAATGCTCCTAACCGCATTGTGTCGGATATCCCTGTTGGCTGCCACCGCTTCCGCTATACTGTTGAAGACGAATGTGGGAACGAAACCGTCCGGGAATGCAGCTTCTGTGTGGAAGACCGGGTCAACCCTGCCGCCGCCTGCGATGATACGTTAAACATTTCCATCGGGCCCAACGGGGCGGCCCGCCTTTTTGCCACCAGTTTTGAAGAAGGGAGCTATGACAACTGTGGTATCGACAGCTTTTTGATACGGCGGGAAGTACGGCAGGAGGCCGATTGCAGCCCTGTGGCGCCATTCTTCACGCCCTGGAGCGAATACGTCGATTTTTCCTGTTGTGAGGTGAACAGTACTGTCCGGGTGGAACTGCGGGTGGTGGATGAAGCTGGAAATGAAGACTTCTGCTGGATGGACGCCCTGATAGAAGACAAAACGCGGCCGCGCTGTACCCCCCCGGCTGCGGTTTCCATGCCCTGTGACGCGGTGCCTGCCGGTTTTGACCCGGCAGATACGGAGCAGTTGCAAAACCTGTTCGGCGTGCCTGCCGTTACCGACAACTGCGAAGCCACCTGGAACGAGCTGCCGCCGGCCAACAACCTGGACGACTGCGGCTTCGGCACGTTCGTCCGCCGGTTTCAGGCAGTGGATGTTTACGGCAACGTCTCCAATACCAGCTGCCAGCAGGTTGTCACGCTGGAGGAACGGCACAACTACGAGATAAGATTCCCGGCGGACGGGGAGGCCAACTGTGGTTACCCCAACCCGCTGGATACCATAGAGGTCAGCGAAACCGGCTGCGACCTTCTGGCCGTCAGCGTGGAAGACGCCGTCCTCTCCGCTTCGGGCGACGAATGCTACAAGCTTTTCCGCACCTATCGCGTGATCAACTGGTGCGAATACGACGGGGAAAGCAGCCCTGTCGTCATCGGCCGGGATGAAGACTGCGACGGAGCGCCCGGCGACGAAGCCGTGTGGGTGTTGCGCCGCCCGGATCGCACCTACATCGACCGCGACAACGACGAGGGGAACGCCAACCCCCAGGCCGGCGAGCGGGGCGGCAATTGCCCGCCGGACAATCCGGAGGGGTACTGGCGAACGGAATTCTCCAACGGCTACTGGCAGTATTCCCAGACGCTGAAAGTCTACGACACCATTGCGCCCCAGATTCTCTTCATCGTCCCCCTGCCTTTCTGCGCCATAAGCGACGATTGCCTGGCGGAGGTGGAATATTTGTTTACCATCTCCGACTTCTGCACCCCCAACGACCTGGAATTTGAGATCTATTATGACGAAGACGCCGATGGGGATCCGGATTCCATGGTCACGAATATTTTCGGGGTTTACCCCAAATGGAAGATCAACGGAGAATACCCCATCGGGACGCATGCCTTTGAGGTCATCGTCCGGGATGGCTGCGGCAACGCCTCGGCAGCTACCCTGCCCTTCGAAGTGGTGGACTGCAAGGCACCCTCGCCGGCCTGTATCAACGGCCTGGTGACCAGCCTGATGCCCGCCCCGCCTGATACGGATGCGGACGGGGACGGGGATATCGACCTGGCCGTCCGGACTATCTTCGCCACGGACTTTATTTCCAGCCCCACCTATGACTGTTCCGAACCGGTGAAATATTCCATCAACCGTTCGGGCGAGATGCCCAGCCCGGACAAGAACGGCCTGGTGCTTACCTGTGATGACCTTGGTATCCTCATCGTCGAGATTCACGCCTGGGACGCTGCCAACAACCCGTATGCCGTCCTGCCTGATGATATCGACATCCGCGGCCCGAACAACGATTATTGCGAGACGTTCATCCTCGTCCAGGACAACGGCGGCCACTGCATGTCCACCCAGGCCATGATCGCCGGCCTGGTGGAGCGGGAGGACGATGAGCCGGTAGCGGAGGTAGACGTCGCACTGAGCGGCGACGGTGCCGGCAACGTCCTCACTGCCGATGACGGGTTGTACGTATTTCCCGACCTGGAACCCGACTACGACTATACGATCACGCCCTTCCGGGACGGCGATGACCAGAACGGGTTGTCCACCTTCGACATCGTGCTCATCAGCCAGCACATTCTGGGTACCCGGCCCCTGGATTCGCCCTACAAGATCATCGCCGCCGATGTCAACGGATCAGGTTCAGTCAGCACCATCGACATAATACAGTTGCGTCAGGTCATCCTCAGCATCATTCTGGAATTTCCCGATAACACCAGCTGGCGGTTTGTTCCCCGGGGCTATACCTTTCCCGTTCCCGGCAATCCATGGTCGGTGCCTTTCCCGGAAGCGATCAGCATCAACAACCTCAGCGGGCAACGCCTGAGCGAGGACTTTGTCGCCATCAAGGTAGGCGATGTCGACCTGAGCGCCCGCGCCAACGGGCAGCAGCGGGCAGAAGGGCGCCGCCACGGCGTTTTTCTCGGCCTGGAAGGGACAGATGCCCATCTGCAGGCCGGAGAGTCCCATGCGCTTACCCTGCGGGCGGATATGGCGGGCATCCTGGGCATGCAGGCCGCGCTGTGGTTCGATACCGGGGTTCTCGAGGTGGAGCAGGTAGCCGGCGAAGCCATCGGCGACCCCTTCCTCAACCGGAAATACCTGGAGGAGGGCCGGCTGCTCATGAGCTGGAATACGAGCGCTCCCATCCATGCTCATGCCCCTTTGATGGCCATCCACCTGCGGGCCCGGAAGGGTTGCCGTTTGTCAGAAGCCGTCGGGCTGGACGACGGCCTGCTTGCCGCCGAAGCTTACGATGAGAACAACCAGAAGCAGGGCCTGTCGCTGGAATGGGCACCGGAGCAACCTGTCGGCGCGCTGCTGCAAAACTTCCCCAACCCATTCCGAACCAGGACTACCATCCGCTTTGAGGCTGCCGAAGCCGGCCGGGGCCGGCTGGAGCTGTTCCGCCTTGACGGCGCCCTGGTAAAGGCCGTGGAGGCCTTCTATCCGGAGGGGCTTCACGAACTGGAAGTACAGGCGGACGAGCTGCCCGGGCCGGGCGTGTACCTCTACCGGCTGCAGTTGGGGCAACAATCCTGGGTGCGGAAGATGATGTTTGGCGGCCGGTAAATGCAGAGGCAGCGCCGGCGGCATGTCCGGCGTTATAAATATATTTGATTGCATCCGGTTTGGTGCAGGAGCTTGCCCCGCATCCTGGATTTCCCGGCTTCAGCTGGCGTGGCAGCCTTCGTCGCCCAAGGCAGGGGAAACCTGCCCACAAATGCACCGAACCAGCTGCCGATGGGTATCCATGCCCAAATTCATCCGAAATGCCCTTGGTTTGCCGGCCGCAAGAGCACAATTTGGCACCTCTCCCAACAAATTGCCGCCGCTGCGAAGATCATTATCCCAATGAAGTGCCTGTCCGGCAGACAAAGCCTGCCGTTTGCCGAAACAACTGTTCCGGCAAAGAATGTTTGCCGGCGAACAAAAAAGGAGGTGGCGGTTAACGTTGCGCCTTTCTTTTTTGTTAGATTTGTATAGTCCCAAATGTTAAGGTTAATTTATTGATAACCTGTAGCTTAAACATATTTACACAATTACCGTAAAATAAAGAGGAATGACCTGGGGAACGGGTTGCTTTCTCAACAGTAGGAATTATTATCATGGCTGAGGTATTAACAGTAAACGAAGAAGAAAAAAGGCTGATACAGAATGCCTACCGGGACCTGTTGCGTTCGATCAAATCGGAGATGACGGAAGAGGACCGGATCAATATACGGCAGGCTTACGAACTGGCGGTACAAGCGCACAGCGAGCAGCGCCGGAAGTCCGGCGAGCCTTACATCCTGCATCCCATCGCGGTGGCGAAGATTTGTGCCGACGAGATCGGGCTGGGGCCCACGGCCGTCATCTGCGCCTTGTTGCACGATGTGGTAGAAGATACAGACGTGTCGCTGGAGGATATCAGGAAGAAGTTCGGCAGCCGCATTTCCAAGATCGTGGACGGGCTGACCAAACTGGATAGCGCGTACAATGCCGAAAGCCCTCAGGCGGAGAATTTCCGCAAAGTCCTCAGTACGCTGGTGGAGGATGTCCGCGTCGTGCTGATCAAAATGGCCGACCGCCTCCATAACATGCGCACGCTGGGCGCCATGCCCCGCCACAAGCAGCTCAAGATAGCCGCCGAGACCAGCTATGTGTATGCTCCCCTGGCGCATCGCCTCGGCCTGCACAACATCAAGACCGAGTACCTCGATCTTTGCATGAAGATCACGGACCCGGAAAACTACCACGAAATAGCCCGGAACCTGGCGGAGACGAAGCGTTCGCGGGAAGCGTATATCAATGAGTTCATCAGCCCGCTAGAGGGGCGGCTCGACGAGATCGGAGCGCCCTACCACATCACCGGCCGGCCCAAGTCCATCTATTCCATCTGGAACAAGATCAAGAACAAGAAGGTGCCCTTCGACGAGGTCTACGACCTCTTCGCTGTGCGCATCATCCTGGATGTTCCGGTGGACAAGGAAAAGCTGGTTTGCTGGCAGGCCTACTCGATCGTGACGGATGTGCACACGCCCATCCCGGAACGCCTCAAGGACTGGGTAACCACCCCGAAATCCAATGGTTACGAATCGCTTCATACGACCGTTATCGGCCCTAAAGGCCGCTACGTGGAGGTGCAAATCCGGTCCACCCGCATGGACGAGATCGCCGAGCGCGGGTATGCGGCGCACTGGAAATACAAGGGCGTTTCCCGCCATCCTGATGTTTATGAGCGCTGGCTGGACAGTGTCCGCGAGATCCTGGAAAACCCCAACAGCGACGCGGTGGAATTTCTGGGCGACTTCCGGGCCAATAACCTGTTTAACGAAGAAGTCTTCGTATATACCCCCCAGGGGGACATGCGGATCCTGCCCAAAGGAGCTACCGCCCTGGACTTCGCATTCGGCATCCACTCCGACGTGGGGTACCACTGCTCGGCCATCAAGGTGAACAACAAGATGGTCCCCATGGGCTACAAGCTGCGCAATGGCGACCAGGTGTACATCATCACCAACAAGAACCAGAAGCCCAGCGAGGACTGGCTGAAGATGGTCGTCACCGGCAAGGCGCGGTCCAAAATCCGCTCGGCCATGAAAGACGAGCGCCGCCGCAAGGGGGAAATCTGGAAGGAAGCGCTGGAGCGCAAGCTCAACGGCATGAAAGTAGATTTTGACAAAAGCGTAGACCTGCTGGTCAAAAACTACGACATGGAGTCGCATGCCGACCTGTACTACGCCATTGCCACCGGGGAGGTGACTATTCCCGAAATATTCAAATCCTACAAAGTGGAGTTGGGCAAGGACGGCAGCCGGTATCTGGTGGAAGTTGAAGAACCAGTAGTGATACAGCCGGTTCCGGAGCCGAAACCCCGCAAACAGCGCAAGCCCAAATTTACCGGCAAGCCGCGGCTGCTCATCAACGGCGAGCCGGCCGAACGGTTCAATTATACTTTCGCCAGTTGCTGCAACCCGGTGCAGGGCGATGACATCTTCGCCTACCTGACGGCCAACGCCGGCCTGAAAATCCACCGCGCCAACTGCCCCAACGCCACCAACCTGATGGCCAACTACGGCTACCGGGTAATGAAGGCCGAATGGATCTCCACGACCGACACTACTTTCGTAGCCGACCTGCGGATAACCGGCATTGACGATGGCCCGGGCATCATCGAACGGCTGACCAATAAGATCTCCACCATGCTGGGCCTCAATATCCGCTCCTTCAACATCGCCGGGCATGAAGGCTACTTCGAAGGCAGGATGAGCCTCCTGGTAAAAAATACGGACCAGCTCAACATGGCGATCCGGGCCCTCAAAAACCTGGACAGCGTTTCGACTGTTACTAGGATTGAGTGAATGAAGGAATGAGGGAATGAAGGAATGAATGGGGCTCGCCCTATTCATTCAATCAATCGTTCCTTTTTTCGGCAGGGTTTGTTAACTTTACCATTTAAGCACGAGGATATGTCTGCGGGAAGAACACAAGAGGAAATCATAAAGGAGGTCAAGAATATCTTTGCTTCTCATCTGGAGCAGAACAGTTTCCGGAAAACGCCGGAGCGCTTCGCCATTCTGGAAGAGATATACAAGCGCACGGACCACTTTGACGCGGAGGCGCTGTACATCCACATGAAGAACCAGAATTACCGGGTGAGCCGGGCAACCGTATACAACACCCTGGAGCTACTGGTGAACTGCGACCTGGTGAAAAAGCACCAGTTCGGGAAGAACCTGGCTCAGTATGAAAAATCCTACGGATACAAACAACACGACCATCTGATCTGCGTTGATTGTGGTAAGGTACTGGAGTTCTGCGACCCGCGTATCCAACAGATCAAAAACATGATGGGCGAGCTGCTGAAGTTCAAGGTCACGCATCACTCCCTCAACCTGTACGGGCAATGTGACGGCGCCTGCCCGCGCACGGCAAAACAAAAAACGGAGGCAAAAGTCGCCAGCGAGGAGGGATGATTTTTTGCCCGACACTTGAGAATAATACCCAATCTGCTATCCCATGAACCCTAATTACAACATTAAAAAGCAAGACAATGTGCAGGTGCTCGAAGTGAGGAACCTGCTCAATGAGTTTGCCAACAAAGAAATCCTTCAGGCGGTCCAGTCCAAGATCGATGAAGGTTTTTTTAATTTTGTGGTCGACCTGAAACAAATCGCCTTTATGAACAGCGTGGGGCTGAACTTCCTCATCATGTTGAAGACCCGTTCGAATGATAAAGGAGGGCAGGTTGCCGTGGCCAATGTTTCCGCCAAGGTGATGGAGCTGCTGGAGATGACGAAACTGCGGCCCATTTTCCAGGTCAACAATTCGGTGGACGAGGCCGTAGCGTCTCTGGTTAGCCAGAATTGAAAACAGCAAAAAAATTATGATCAACCTGCCGGCCGGGTTATCACAAGCCGGGGCATAGTTGAGACCCGGCAGGTAGAGATACATTTTAAAAAAAGTAAAAGCCTGACAGGCTGGCTTAACCTGTTGGGTTTTTTTATTTTGGACGAATACAGATACCAAACAAAACGATAATGGCAATAGACGTAATTCTCGGCCTGCAATGGGGGGATGAAGGAAAAGGAAAGATCGTCGACTACCTGGCCCCGTCCTACGATGTGGTGGCCCGGTTTCAGGGCGGGCCCAACGCCGGCCATACCCTGAAGTTCGACGGGAAAAAATTCGTGCTGCACACCGTCCCTTCCGGCATCTTCCGGCCCGGGCTGATCAACCTGGTCGGCAACGGGGTAGTCATCGACCCCATCACCCTGGCCGCCGAGATCCGGGAACTGGAAAAAGCGGGCGTCGATTATAAAAAACGCCTGCTGCTGGCCAGAAAGGCCCACCTCATCCTGCCCACCCACCGCTACCTGGACGCGGCTTCGGAAAGCGCCAAGGGAAAGGCCAAGATCGGCTCTACCCTCAAGGGCATCGGCCCTACCTACATGGACAAGACCGGCCGCAACGGCCTGCGGGTGGGCGACATTTCGCGCGGCAATTTCAAAGAACGCTACCAGGCGCTGAAAGAAAAGCACCTCAGCCTGCTGGAAATTTATCCGCCCACCTCCTTTGCCCTGGAAGAGGAAGAGCAAAAGTGGATGGAGAGCCTGGAGGTGCTCCGGCAATTGCAGCAGGTGGACGGCGAGTACTACATCAACCATGCCCTGCGGGAGAGCAAGCGCATCCTTGCCGAGGGCGCACAAGGCTCCATGCTCGACATCGACTACGGCACCTATCCCTTTGTGACCTCCTCCAACACCATCACCGCCGGGGTCTGCATCGGCCTGGGCGTATCGCCGGGCAAGATCGGCGAGGTGATCGGTATTAGCAAGGCTTATTGCACCCGCGTGGGCTCCGGCCCCTTCCCGACCGAGCAGGATAACGCCGTTGGCGAGCGCCTGCGCACCGAAGGGGGCGAGTTCGGCGCCACTACCGGCCGGCCCCGCCGCTGCGGATGGCTCGACCTGCCGCAGCTTCAGTACACCATCATGCTCAACGGCGTCACCCAACTGGCCATCACCAAGGTAGACGTGCTGAACGCTTTCGAACAGATCGAAGTGGCCACCGCCTACCGCATCGACGGCCAAACGACGCAGGAACTGCCCTACGACATTTGCGACCAGCTCATAGCGCCGGCCTATGAAGCCCACCCCGGCTGGCAGCAGTCCCTGGACGGCGTCACGGCCTACGAGGATTTGCCGGGAGCTGCCCGGGAATACCTCACAGCAGTGGAAAAAGCGCTGGGGGTGCCCATAACGATGGTGTCTACCGGGCCGGAGCGGCAGAAGCTGATCGTGAAGGAACGGGGAGCAGCTGGGGCGTAAATCCTGAGGGGTAAATCCAGTATCCGGAAGTATAAGTAGGCCGGATTAACGAGAGGGCGCGATTCCTTTTTTGTCCCCCTTGCCCGGTTTTAGGCTGTAGGTTTTAGGGGCAACCCAGGCCCATATTTCACTGTTGGGAGCTGACAGCTGTTGTTGGTTCCCAATGTGCCGCCAATTGATTCCTGGTTTGAATTTTCGTAACTTAGTTCAGCAAATGGATTTGTCGTTAAAAACAATGCAATGAAACTGGAAAACCTGGATTTGAATAAAACCTATACCTATGCCGATTACCTCACCTGGGCCTTTGAATATTCGGGCGTAAAGGAATATTGGATGGTTTTCCCGCAGGAGAGGTATGTGCTGGCTTATGTCCTGAATGAAGAGGGAAAATATGTGGGGCGCCCTCCATTCAACAAAGAAGACGAGATCAGCCCGGTGATCTTTCCCAATCTGGTAATCGACCTTCAGGATATTTTTCCCGAGAGGAACCTGGTTGAAGAGCCGTGGGATGACCATTATGTAAGGATGTAGGCTTGAATAGGGAAGTGATAAGGAATAAAAAATGGTATCTTGTCCTTCCCAAAAGAATATACTATGACCTGGATCAACCCCGTCGAACTGCTGCGCCTGGAAAATCAGGACCCTGAAAAGATAGACGAACCGGCCATCGTCGAGGCCTGGCGCCGCTTAGTGGGGGAAGAAGAGGAAAAACCGGTCGCCTACCGCAGGCAAACCCTGGCCAAAGAACAAGCCATGGAAGCCATCCGGGAGCTGGACGACCCCGCCCGCATCCAATATTACCACCGCCTCTGCCAATATCCGGAGCTGAACAGCTTCCTGGCCGGCGATTGCTTTGCCCGCATCGAAGAAGAGGCTTTGAAAGACGAACTCGTTGCCGGCCCGGCAGCCCGGCAACTGCAGCAGGCTTATGACGAATACCTGAAAGATGCCCTGGAAACCGACCGGGCCTCTGCCTTTTCGGCCTTTGCGGAGCAGATAGAAAAAGGAGATGAGGCCTTTCAGGACGTCGTGTTCCAGGGTGAAAGCACCGGATATTTAGAGGACCGCCTGTCTGCCGTCCGTCAACTGGCGGAGAAGCTGGAGCAAGGGCCAGCAGAGGAGTCGCGGATTGATCTGGGCCAATTGAGTTACCTGCGGGGGCTGGTATCCGTTGACGCATTGAACGCCCTGCCGGCACGCTTTTCCGGGATTCGCGACGCTTTTGCCGAAACCCTGCTCCGCAAGGTCGAAGCACTCCGGGTAGAGTCTCCTGCCCTGGCGCTGGGCGTGGCCCGCCATGCCCGCCGCCTGCGGGCCCATAAAACGATTATGGATCAGCTCAACCAGGCTTACCGCAGCCTGGAGCGCCGCGTAGAGAGCGAAGTGCCGGCCGCCGCCGCCGGGCAGCCTGCGCAGAAGTGGCTGCCCTGGGCCTGGGCGGGAGCGCTCGTTGCCCTTTTGCTGGTGGCGGGCTTGCTGGTGAATCAGTTTTATGACGAGGCCGTCGGCGTGGTCTCCGGCCTCACGGCCCCGGAAGAGGAACAGGCAGGCGAGTATCTCCCCGGAGAAGAAGAGGAAGGCGCCCCGATGGACGCCCTGCAGGCCCTGGCCGACAAAATCGCCGAACAGGGAAGCATCAGCCGCGAGGAACTCGAACGCCTGCTCCGGGAATCCGGGGGCAATACCGAACTCGCCGAAGCCAACCTCATCCTGCAACTGCCCTGGAGGGAGCGGGGTTTGGCTTATCCCGGAGAATTGACGGGAGAGGCAAGCCTGGGCACCGCGCCTCTGGAGATTTGCTTCCCGCCACAGCCTGTGGATGACGGCCCGGCAGCGGCTTTCACGGTCGTCGCAGACCCCGTATACGACGCGCTGGTCTTCTTTTTCAACGGCAGGACGTATTTCCGGCAGGCTTTCATCCCCGCCGGGAGCAAACTGGAAATCGAACAGGCACTGAACAAGGAACAGGTTGTCTCCACCATGATCATCTTCGGGCAGGACTGGAACCCGGATGCGCAGAGCCCCTGCGGCACGCCCGGATATTTCGCCAAAAATATCTTCTACGCCGGTTTTGCCGCCTACGCTACCGACCCGCCTACCCTCAGCCTCCACCGCGACGGCTTCCTGCAGCTGAAAAAAGGCCGCCTGATGCCTTCGCGGCAGTTGGAAGAAGAGAAGTTTTTTGAGTTGCTGGAAAGATACAGGTGATTTGGGAATGATAGGTTTTAGCCCGGATTATTCGTTGAAGACAGAAGTTGAATCCCGTTCCGGAGGCCCGGCCTTCAAACAGGCTCTTAAAGAATAATTAGGTATCTTTATCAGCTAGAAAATCAAGCCCCGATGCTAAAACTTCCTTATGGGATCAGCAATTTTGAGCTCTTGGTCAATGAAGGGTATCTATATATTGACAGGACCTTCTATCTGGAAAAGCTGGAAAGCCTGAGCCAGCGGTATTTATTTTTCGTGCGTCCCCGCCGGTTTGGGAAGAGTTTGTTTCTTTCGGTATTGGAATACTACTACGGCCTTCAGTATAAGGACAAATTTGAGCGATTATTTGGGAAGTATTACATTGGCCAAAACCCTACGCCTGCCGCCAATAAATACCTCATACTGAAGTTTGATTTTTCCCAGATGGATACTTCTTCTTTTGAGAATACATTCAAGTCTTTTTTGGGGAATGTAAAAGGTAGCGCGCTGACTTTTCTGGAGCTTTATGCCCATCTTTTTGGCCAGCCAAATTTAGAAGAGGTTAAAAATTATACCTTTCCCGCCGAGGTGATGCAACATATCCTCCGCATAGCGAGAGTGAACGCCCCTGATCACAAGATTTACCTCCTGGTGGACGAATACGATCATTTTGCTAATGAAATACTATCGTTTCGGTTCGACGATTTCCAGGAAATGGTAGGGAAGAATGGATTCGTCCGCAAATTTTACGAGGCTGTCAAGGTGGGCACGCAAAGCGGGACGATAGACCGGCTGTTCATCACCGGCGTCTCGCCGCTAACCCTGGATAGCCTCACCAGCGGATTTAACATCTCCACTAATATCAGCTTGCGCAAGGAGTTCAACGCCCTGATGGGCTTTAAACAAAATGAAGTAAGAGACATACTTAGAGGAATTGAAATACCCCGGGAAAAAGAGGAGGAGGCGCTGGCGCTGATGAAAGGATGGTACAATGGTTATTTATTTGCCGAAGAAGCGGCGGAACACATTTATAATTCGGATATGGTGCTGTACTTCGCCACCGAATACAGCAGTAGCCAAAATTATCCCAAAGAACTGCTGGATCCCAATATCGCGAGCGATTACACTAAAATTCGCCGCTTGTTTAAAATCAAGGATAAAGAAAAAGAACATCTGCAATATCTCGACGAGTTGCTGACGACAGGAGCAATCAGCGCGAAGCTGGTCCGGCAATTTGAATTGGAACGGCGGTTCGACCGCAATGATTTTATTAGTTTGTTGTATTATACGGGCATTATTACGATTCACAAAAGCAGCCTGGCCGCCGTGATTTTAAAAATGCCCAACTACGTGATCGAACAATTGTACTATCAATACTTTCATCAGGTGGCGATAGAACGAAGCAGGCTTCCCGCCAGCCAGATAGACCTGCATGAAATAATTAGGGTTTTAGCTCTTAATAACGAGATGCGCCCTTTAATCGACTACACCCAGCAGATACTGACGGCGCTTTCAACCCGGGACAAGGTCAAATTTGATGAAAAATATATCAAGGCCATCTTTACATCCGTCCTGTTTACCGTTGGGATTTATACCATCCGCCATGAGTTAGAAGTCAAAAGATCGCCAACTGATAAAGGATACGTGGACATTTTATTGCAAAAACGCCCGCCTTTCGAAACGAAGTATCAATTCGCGATGGAACTGAAATACGTCAAAAAAGCGGACGCCGCCCAGGCGGAAGCAGTAAAAAAAGAGGCCGTCGAACAATTGCGGCGCTATCTGCGCTATGACGATTACCTGCAAAAACTCGAAGATTTAAAAGCTTATGTGGTGCTGTTTGTGGGCAATGAAGGGGAATTTGTGGAGGTGAAGGAATGAAATTGATATCGAAAAGGGTTAGCTGCTGGCCTCTGAGGGGAAGAGATGTTGGGATTTAAGGGGAAATTTATTGGAAGGGGTAGCGGCCTGGCTAAACGCAGTAGGCGAGGAATCGAGCCTATTGTCGTTTTAGCCTTTATTATTGGATGTGGTCAATTATCATTTTCTGTCGATAATCTTTTCTATCTCAATCCGGATAGGATTTATTTACACAAAACCATTATCCTCCTGTAAGCTTAAATATTTACCTTTCAATAAGAAATCATCTTCTTGCCTCATAAACCAGCAACCGTAGCTTTTTATGTTTTCATCTTTAGACCAAAAGATTGCAAAAAAATTCCTATCAATAATTCTGCCTTTCATATTCCAAAATCTATGTGATTGGTTCTTGGGTTCTATTCTATAAACTGTTCCCTTAAATTCTTTTCCTTTTTGTCGCAGGTTCCAAATATCTTTTTTTACTATTCTCCCACTATCGTCATAAATTCGACTTTCCCATTTACCAGTATATGGGTTTCTATTTTCTCTTATCCTTCCGACTAAATAAACTCCAGTTGCATAGATTATAGCACCAAGTATTCCAATTATTAAATTAACAAGAATTTCATTGATTTGCATACAATTCTAGTTTTTCAATTACTGACTTTGCAGTAGTCGATGTTGTTATTAGGAAGTTAGTATTAAGGTTTTTATTGATGGTTACAGAATATGCAGGTAACATTAAAAAACTTAAATTACTAACCTCGAACAAAGGAGTATCTGCCATTGAATCACCAAAAGAAATTATATAATCATAATTATCAATAATATTGTCTTTAATAAACACTTCTTTTGATTCAACAGTCCCATATTCCTTTTCAATCTTCCCAGTGTATATTCCACTTTTTTTTTCCAATTCCAATCCAAAAATTTGAATTGAATTTCTTTCACAAAAAACTGAGTTCAAAACCTCTGAAGGTGAACCAGATACAATAATAGTTTTAAAATTATTCTCTTCTAAATATCTAATCGTATCGTTGAAAAATTCGCTAAATTGTTCTCTCTCTTTCACAGCATACTCTTTTCCCAAAGCAATCAAATTAACTTCATTTACACCTGTTAATGATTTACAATATGTTTTGTAAGTAAACTTCACTAATTCATTATAGCTAAGATTATCACTATAATATGATTGAATTTTCACCTGGATATTTCTGCAAATTTCTTCATGAATAAGTTGGTTTTTCACTAGAAATTTTATCCAATCATAAATTGACAATCCCTTGCGAATTGTACCATCATAGTCAAATAAACATAGCTTATGCATCAATTTTTATTTTTCAGATCACATCCAACGGCAGACTGTGAAAAAACCTAAGCTACAAATTCACTCCATAAAATAAAATACGGCTTCCCGCTTAAAGAAAGCAGGCCTGTAAAAGAAACGCCGCATAAGCAGAGCTTAACCATATTTTTGATGGTGCTATTCATAGTGCTTTGAGTTTTTTCACAGTCTGACGGTTGGCATAAACGGCGGCCTGGACGAATGGACAGGCTGATCGTTTTATGCGTTGTGTGTGCCCGGCATGGGCATCCGTTCCCTGTAAAGATAGGGAATAAAACTAGAGGGTGAAAGTCCCTTATGGGCAAGTTGCCGAAGCCCATTAGTCCCGCTTTTCTGGGAAAGCGGGACAAGGGCGTGGAGGGCGACCTCCGGTCTGAAGGAAGCGGGACTGCAAAAGTCTGAACGGACGAACAGAAACGGCATAAGAGGCTAGTAATGAAGGGTAAGGCAGCATCCCGTCAGGCGTGACGGGATCGAAGCCCGCAGGTAACAATTCATTGCTAGTAGATGCCGTCGGATTAGACTGAAAGCGGATGCTCTTACCCGGGGAGATCTCCATGAGGATTCATTCCTGGAATGGAGAAGTCAGCCGAAGCCATAGTAGCGGAGCCAAACCGTGCACCAATGACTGGCCATCCCGACACTTTGTGTACGGGACAAGTTGTCGCTGGCAGCGGAGCACGAGAGGGCAGCCGTGAAGGGCTGAACGTCAAACAGCGGACGATCCGCGAAACATGGAACTTGTCTATCATGGGTGACCGATTCCCTACGGCAAACCATCCGTTTCGATGGAAAAGATGCAAGGTGCAACTGGTGAAAAGAGCGGTTGTACTGTTTGACGAACCGCCGTATACGCGATCCGTACGTACGGTGGTGTGAGGGCTCTGGAACAGTGATGGACACCTTTGCCCAGTGGGTAGGTTTAAATGTCAGTCACTGTTCCTTGCCACTCGATTCGCTTCTCGCCTTCATTTTTTTGCTATTCTAAACCCTAAATCTTCCCTGCATTCAGTAGGAAAGTTTTTATATCTATAGGTTAATTTGAGATTCTTTGAATAACTATACCAACTCCCTCCTCTTGCTATTCTATCTGAATATTTGCTACCTTCATTAATTGGGTTTTTATGAGGAGATTTTGAATAAAATTCATCTGAATACGCATCATAACACCACTCCCATACGTTTCCTGTCATATCAAATAAACCTAATTCATTTGGTTGTTTTAATCCTACTTTTTGAGTTTGTAGTTTTGAATTATCATAATACCACCCAACCTCAGTCAATAATAGATTTCCAGAATAAGGAAACCCTTGAGAAAGTTTTCCACCTTTAGCTGCATATTCCCACTCTGCTTCAGTTAATAGTCTAACATTAGCCCACTCACAGAATTCTTTGGCATCATACCAGTTAATGTTAACAATTGGATGGTTGTTTTTCCAACCCCACTTTGGAGGTGGTGGAAGGCCCTTTCCCCTATCTAAACAAAAAAGCTTATACTCATTTACGGTCACGGGGTATTTATATGTTTCGAAGTCATCAACTACAACCTCATGCTCAGGTCTTTCCTTGATTGTTCCATAGTTGTTTCCCATTTTAAATTTTCCTCCCGTTACATTTATGAAATTCTCATTCTTTATTTGTAGTGGTTTTATTTTATCTACTTCATTTTCTGAACCTTTCCTTTCGATTTTATCTAAAATTTCTGTCAAATTTATAAGTGCATGACTAATATTGTTTTGCTCTAATATTTTATTATTTTCGGATATTGTTCCAATCCGAATGCTTTGATTCAATCGTTCTAATCTGCCTGAAATCAAGACAATCTCTTGAAAATAAGTTGTTCCATTCAAGATTTCGGATAAAGCATTTATTGCATCCTCAATTTCTCCTTTAGCAATATGGTTTTGAACTTTTTTTTTCTCGATACTTGTCATCTATTCAGTATATTTTCTTGGTGGAAGCCAACTTCGCATAACCCCACCCCAATTGCGTCTATTCCCCCCATCTCTACCTCCTATCCGTTTGTAACCGGCTATAACCGTTTGCAAACGACTTTTTGCCTGCCGGATCAATTGGTTTTCAAAAAATAAACATCGTGATAGTCGACAGGCGAGCGACAACGTAGAGCATACCGGAGTCGCCAGCCGACATCACTTCCCCTTATTAATTCATGAAACTCAATACATCCGGCACCCAAATTAAACAAGCTCCGGCAAAACAACAATGTTAGTCCGGAGGAATTTACAGTCAGTGCAGAACAAAACTTCAATTGCTGATTTAACGATTACAGGTTCCGTACATCTCGTACAAGCGCTAGGCCATCGTTCACCTCCTCGCCGTCACAATATACTGGTAATCCAGGGCCGTATCGTTGGTTGCCACGTCCCGGTAGCCGGCGCGGATCAACTTTTCCTCCACTTCGAAGAGGGGGACGCGGATTTGAGAAGGAGGCCCCAGGGGCGTACGTTTCTTTTTGAAGTCGATGATGAGCAGCATGCCGCCTTCGGAGATTCCCCGTTTCAGGTTTTCCAGGTAGGCTACCTGGTCCTTGATATACATGAAGGTATTGACGATGATGACGACATCCGCTTCGCCGGGCGCCAGTTTGGGGTCGTCGGGAAGGGCCAGGCGGGTTTCCAGGCGATCCTGGATCTCTTCGGGCAGTTCGAACGATTTGAGGCTGTCGAGGTAGGAGGTAAAGCGGGGGTCAATATCGATGGCAATCACCTTTTTTGCCGCCGGCGCCATGCGCAGAGCGAAGAATCCGGTGCCGGCACCGATATCGGCGACGGTTTTCCCTTCGAGGTTGCCCAGCAGGTCGATGACGACTTCCGGTTTTTGCCAGACCACCCGGTTCGTATTTTCGTAATCTTCCAGGATTTTGGCGGTGTCTTTCTGGACGGGGGGAGGAGTGACGCCGCCTGTCGTGTGCTGTCCGGCGCTATTGCCCCCGGTTTGGTTGTTCCCGCCCGAGGGCTGGCAGGCAGTGAAAGAGAGCACAAGGGCAGCCAACAAGTAGAATGATGATTTCCGGAACTCCATACTAACGATTTGCCGCAAAGTTATACCGTTTCCTGAATAAAATGATTTAGTTACTACATAATTCCAGCATGAAGCGTTCCATTTTGCGGCGCATCTCGCCTCCGGAGCCGGCAAAATTGTTGGCGATGACGGAAAACGCGAGCAGGCGGCCGTCGCGGGCGGTGGCATAACCACTGTAGGCGCGCACGCGTTCCAGCGTTCCGCTCTTGGCGCGCAGGCGGCCCTCGGCGGCGGTCCCTTTCAGGGTGTTTTTGAGGCTTCCCGACCGGCCGGCCTCGGGCAGGGACTGATAAAAGGGCCTGAAGAGCGAAGCTTCCCTCCGGGCCATCAGCCGAAGCAGGCGCGCCAGGAAGAGGCTGGTCACGGCGTTGGCCTCCGACAGGCCGCTGCCGTCGGAGAGGTAGCAGCCTTCCCAGCTCAGGCCCTGCCCTTCCCAGTATGCTTTAATAACCTCCAGGCCGGCGGAGGTGCTGCCCTCCTGTTTCTTTTCCCATCCGATCGTCCTGGTCATGGCCTCGCAGTAGAGGTTGACGCTTTCCATGTTTGTCCGTTCGGCAACCTCAGAAAGCGGTGGAGAAAAGTGGGCATACAACTGCCGCCGCCCGCCGCCCGCCGGCCCGTTGAGGCGAGTGGAAGCCCCGGCAGCCACGATGCCCACGGTGGCCAGGCTCTGCCGCAGGCACTGGGCGGCAAACAGGGGTGGGTCGGGAATGGAGCCTTTGATGGTGAAAATGCCGCTCCCAACCGGGATGGTGCCCCGCACGTAGCGGTTGAACTGGTAGGGCGCGCCGAAGATGTAGGCATTGTCGCCCGTGCCACGCCCTGCCGACCTCACCTCATTGGTAAACTGCAGGCCCGGAATGTCCGGTTCCACGCCGGCGACGGGCGGAATGTCCCCCAACTGGCCCGCCTGCCGGAAGTGCAGGAAGTGCAGGTTTTCGTGCAGGTTCAGCGCCCAGGCGCCGGCACCGTAGTAATTGCCCATGTCTTCCCATTGCCAGCTTCCCACGCTGGCGCCGGAGCCGAAAGCGGAGGCATCGCCAACTACGGCCCCCTCAATGCGCCGGATGCCGGCCTGCTGAACGGCCATCCGCAGGCGTTCCATCAGCGGTTGCAGCGGCGTGGCGCCTTCCAGAAAGGGCGAGCCCAGGGTGGGATCGCCGAAGCCCGACAGGTACAGGTTGCCGGCAAGCAGCCCGTTGCCGGACAGGCTGCCGTCGTATTCCAGCACGGTCCGGAACCGGTAGCCCGGCCCGAGCAGCGCCAGCGCGCTGGCGGTGGTCACCACTTTCAGGTTAGACGCCGGGCTGAGGCTCCGTTCCGGATCATAGCTGGCCACCAGCCGCCCGCTCTCCACATCGATTACGCTGATGCTCAGGCTGCCGTGCCGGAGGCTGGGGTCGGCAGCCAGGCGGTTGGCGGCAGCCTGGTAGGGGTTCTGGGCAGGGGCCACAAAGGCAAAAGACAGGAAAAGGCCGGTAAACAGATATTGAACCATAGGGAGTGGTTTGGTCTTATGAATAACTCGGACGCCAATAGGCATGCCTCCGCAGGCGGCTACGGCTGCCGAAGAAAATTGGCACCCGAGGTGCGGTCACTCCGCCGGCAGCACTTTCCCGCTCGCCTCTCCGAAGCCGACCCTGAGCCCCTCCTTTTCACACCAGCCGCGCAGGATGGCCGTGTCGCCGTCGAGCAGGAACCTGCGTTCGCTGCCGTCGGGCATGGCGATGGGCGTGGTGCCGCGCCAGGACAGCTCGAGCATGGAGCCGTAGGAATCCGGCGTGGGGCCGCTGATGGTACCGGAAGCCATCATATCGCCCACGCGGATATTGCAGCCGTTGACGGTATGGTGGGCCAGTTGCTGGGCCATGCTCCAGTACAGGTGTTTGAAATTGGACTGGCAGACGACCTTCCCTTCCCCCGCTTCGGGGCGGATTTCTACTTCCAGTTGGATGTCGAAGCTGCCCGGCCCTTTGGTTTGCAGGTAGGGCAGGGGGTTGGGGTCCTGTTTGGGCCCTTCGGTGCGGAAAGGTTCCAGCGCGTCGAGGGTGACGATCCAGGGGGATATGGTGGAGGCGAAGCTCTTGCCCAGGAAGGGGCCGAGGGGAACGTACTCCCACTTCTGGATGTCGCGTGCCGACCAGTCGTTGAACAAGCACAGGCCGAAGATGTAGTCCTCGGCATCGGCGATGTCGACGGACTGTCCCAGGGCGGTTTCCCTGCCGATGACGAAGGCCATCTCCAGTTCGAAATCGAGCAGGCGGGAGGGGCCGAAGACGGGCTTTTCCGCGCCGTCGGGCATCTGTTGCCCTTTTGGGCGGCGCACCGGCGTGCCGGAGACGATGATGGAGGAGGCGCGCCCGTGGTAACCCACCGGCAGGTGCAGCCAGTTGGGCATCAGGGCGTTTTCCTTGCTTCGGAACATAGTGCCGACGTTGGTAGCGTGTTCCCGGCTGGAGTAAAAGTCGGTATAATCGCCGACCCGGACCGGCAACAGCATTTGCACCTCGCTTTGCCGGTGCAGGAAATAATCCGCCAGCTGGCTGGCGTCCCAGTCTTCGAGGTTGTCGTCGAGGATTTCAGAGAGGCGGCTGCGCACAGCGCCGGTTTTGGCCTTGCCCAGGGCGATGAAGTCGTTGAGGAAGGGCCGGGCGAAAACGCGGGGGTCGATACCGAGGTCGTCGAAGAATCCGTGTTCGGCCAGCACCTGCAGGTCGGCCACGTAATCGCCGATGGCCGTGCAAAGGCGGGGGGTGAGGCCGGGCGTCTTAAAAATGCCGAAGGGGAGGTTTTGTATGGGGAAATCGCTGCCCGGGGGTACTTCCACCCAGGATTTCAGGTTAGGGTCGTTCGTTCGGCTCATACACTTTGGTTTTGGGGCAAAAGTAAGAAAATTTAACTGTGAGATGGTGGTAGGCCTGGGAAGGTTAGGAACATTTAAAAAATAAGTTCGACGTCAATGCTTTAGCTCGAAGGCCTTTGCCATGATGAGTCTGTTAGCCTTCGTGCTAAGGCATCGACTCTTTATTTTTTAATCACTACTTAGTTGGAGATTTTTCAACTGTTGCTTTGCTTGATAGCCGCTATAAACTGCGGAATGTATATGTTGGTACAAGCTTTCCGCGAAAAATATTATTATATATTGCGGAATCTGTATAAATTACGCACATTCCGCAGTTTATAAGCAAAAACATGATTGGCAGGTTAAAAGAAACAGATATTCTAAAAAAAGCCCTTGCATCCGAAAAGCCGGAGCTGGTGGCAGTTATCGGCAGGAGGCGGGTTGGGAAAACCTATTTGATCCGGTCTTTTTTTGGAGGGCAGATTGATTTTGAAATGGTTGGGTTGAAGGATGGCAACATGGAACAACAATTGCGAAATTTTACCTACAGCCTGAAAGAAGCCAAAGGACAGAAAGGCCCCGTTGAAAGAACTCCGAAGGACTGGCTGGCCGCTTTTCACGAATTGAAAGAATTTCTGGAATCTTCTGAAAAAGAAAAAAAAAGGAAGGTCGTATTTATTGATGAGCTTCCCTGGGCAGCTACAGCAAAGTCTGACTTCCTTACCGGGTTTAGTTATTTCTGGAACAGTTATGCGTCAAAGTCAAACATCATTGTGGTGATCTGCGGTTCTGCAACGGCGTGGATGATAAAAAAAATCATCAACAACAAAGGCGGGTTGCACAACCGGGTAACGCGGAAAATATTGTTGCAACCTTTTGCTCTATCAGAGACGGAGGCCTACTTCCGGTCGAGAAACATTTCATTTGACAGATACCAGATTTTGCAGCTCTATATGACCATGGGAGGCATCCCTCATTACTTAGACCAGGTAGAAGGAGGTCGAACTGCCGTTCAGAACATAAATGAAATATGTTTCCACCCTCAGGGTTTATTGCGAACAGAGTTTGATAACCTGTATAGTTCTTTATTTGCCAATCCCGAACGATATGAAATCATTGTAAGTGCTTTAGCTTCAACCTGGAAAGGACTGAGCAGGGCAGAGATATTAACCGCTACCAAGCTGAGCGACGGCGGAGGGGTTACGGATATTTTAAAAGAATTGGAACAGTCCGGTTTCATCACATCCTATGTCCCTTTCAACAAGAAGAAAAAAGACATGCTTTACCGGCTGACGGATAATTACTCGCTTTTTTACCTCAAGTACCTAAAGGATATGCCAAAAAATGAAGCCGGAAATTGGCAGAGTTTGAGCCAAACCCAATCTTGGAAGTCCTGGAGCGGTTATGCCTACGAAAATATCTGCCTGCAGCATATCGGCAAAATAAAAACAGCGCTTGGCATATCTGGCATGTATACGCGCCACTGTAGTTTTTTGTCAAAAGCAACCGAGGATCGCGAAGGTGTTCAAATTGACCTGTTGATTGACCGGATGGACAACGCTGTATCCATCTGCGAAATAAAATTCTACAACGATGAATTTTCGCTGTCTAAAGAGGAGGCGGATAAACTGAGGAAAAAGCGCAGCATTTTCCGCGAGGCGTCCAGGTCCAGGAAACAGCTATTCCTGGTATTGGTCACTACATTTGGCTTACTCCCAAATAAGCATAGCCTCGGCCTGATTGATAATGTGATTACGATGGAGGAGTTGTTCTGACGAACACTGGACTTGCATCTTTTTCCCGGAGGAATTCCTCCGTTTCTGCCAGGGAAAAAGGGTCCAGTTTAATGCGGTCCGTTATGCGGTTGTGCAAGCCTCCCTTGTTCTTAATCAAATGATTGAGCATCCACGAAGCAGCTGATCCACAAACGACAAGTACTATATCGTCACGCGCGCTGGCCCAACTGTTCCAAAAATGCTCCAGTCCGGAAAGGAACTTCGAATTTTTTGTATCCAGCCACGGCAGTTCATCAAGAAAGATCACTTTCTTGCCAATTCAGTTCTTTTTTTCTGCCGATTAAAGGATTCACCCGCTTGTTTTGGCCATAACTATGTTTTTTGACAAGTTATAGCCAATAATAAAGTACTCACAGTGAAAAAAACCTGAGTAGTGATTAAAAAATAACTTCACTGTTTGAGATCCGTCGTTGTAGTTCGTTTATCAGCCTAACCCCGCGACAATCCTACGTGGCTGATTCACTTCACTACAACGACGGATCGTGAAGTTATTTTTTAAGGATTACTAAGAGATGTTTGCCTGCCCCTCACCGCACCACCACCCGCCTTACCACTGCTCCCCGGTTATTGCGCAACACCACCAGATACAGCCCCGCCGGCCATCCCTGTAGCGACAATTCCAGGTAGCCGGAAAACTCCTCCTGTAGTAGTGTCCGCCCTTCAATCGTAAGAAATGTCACTGTTGTCCTTTCCGCCGGGGCCTCTCCAGCCCAACGGATGCGCAGCAACCCGTCCGTCGGGTTGGGAAACAGCTGCCACTCCTGCCCGAAAGCTGGCGACCGGCTGCCGACAGCGCTGCCCTGCAGCACAAAGTTGAACGCTTTGTCGCTCCCGGTGACGCCGCAGGCATTGATCGAGGATACCCGCCAGAAGTATTCGCCCTCGCCCAGCGGGCTTTCCAGGGTATAGGAGGTGGCGGCGGTCCGGGCCGACCGGACGATGTACTGGAAAAAGCGGTCGGTGGCGATCTGCAGCAGAAAGGTGTCGGCTTCGGCAACCGGCCCCCAGCTGAAAGTGGGATACTCATCAAAAACAAAGGATTCGTCCTCCGGAAAGAGCAGGGTTGGGGCAGGAGCAAGGCTCCTGGCCTGCAACACGCACTGTATGAAGTGAGACGTGGTCCCGTGGGCGGCGGTGATGATGAGCGGGAAGTTGCCGGTTTGCGACAGGCTGTCGATCGTCAGGGTGACAAGGGTGCCGGGCGCCGCCGGGTTGCTGCTGAAGCTCGAAACGCTGCCCGGCGGCGCGCCGATCACGTGCAGAGTGGCCGGCCCGGGAAACCCGCTGCCGATAAAAAAATCCGTAGCATACGGTTCGCCCAGGCAGGCGATATTTGCCGTTTGCAGGGGGAACAGCTCGGCCACATCGGGCGGAGTGGCGCACAATTCCAGTTCCCAGCCATTAATCTGGCCGCCATCCTGGTCGAAGTGGTCGATGACGGTCAGCTTCCACTCGCCTTCCGCCGGTTCTCCGATCAGGGCCGACAGGGCGTCGATAGGTTGAAACGTTCCCGCGATTGCCGGATAGTCCCCGCAGGTGGCTTCCAGGTCTTCCTGAGTGAGGGAGGCGTCGTCGGCAAAACCAAGGGCCAGGTTGGCGCCCGGGCAGCCGTAGAAGGATCCCGGAATGCCCGGCCGGTGGAACAGGTCGATGACGGTGCCCGAAGGCGACTGCAGGGTGGCGGATAAGTCGCCGGTAAAGGAATGGGCAATGTCGATATTGCGCAGGGCGATGCCTGCTACGGCGCCCGCCTCCTCTATTCTGATCCTGGCGATGGCAAAAGAACTGCCCTGGGGAGAAATAGGTTGAGGCGGGCCCTGGTAGGATGCGTTCTGGCAGAGGGAAGGGGCGGTGGTGAACCCGGAAGGCGCCGTCCACGGGCCGGCTCCGCAGGTGTTGCGGCCCCGCACCCGGACGTAATAGGTTGTTGAGGGCGCCAGAATAATGCCCTGAAAATAAGGCGCCGTCAGGCCCGAAACAGAACCGGCGATATTGCTGAAGCCGATAGTTTCGGCGACTTGCAGCTCGTACGTTTCCGCCAGGGGATGGCCCGACCATTGAAATGTGGGCGACAAATTGAGCACGGCCGTTCCCGGGGCCGGCGCAATGACGGAGAGCATCGGCGGTGGCTGGTCGGTCAATGTCAGGGTGGCGCCCGCCTCTGCGGAGCTGTAATTGTCCTCTGCCTGGATGGTGAAGTTGTAAGTGCCGTTGGATAAGGCGGTATTGTAGATATTCAGGGTGAGGTTCGATTCCGTTCCGGGGCCGGCCGGATTGGGGCTGAAGGTGGCGCTGATGCCGGACGGCAGGCCGGCGGCACTGAGCGTTGCAGGCCCGGAGAAGTTGTCCCCCACTTCCACCACATACCTGGCGCTGCCGGGGATGCAGCTCTCCTGGTGGTTGTCGGCGAGGAAAACGGTGGGGTTGCAGTTGGCGATCCGGCGCCCGTCCAGGTACATCAGGTTGGTATTGCCGGGGTCCAGCCAATCCCGGAGGCGGGTGGCGGGTGTGCCTCCGCCGGCCCAGGAGTGCCGAAGCCACCCGAAGGCGTCGTATTGGTTGTTGTTGCAGCTGGCGGCGCCGCCCCGCAGTTGCCCCACTGCCCGCCGCTGGCGGTCGAGCAGGGGCGCGCCGGAGGAACCCGATTCGGTGGAGCCAATATCCCAGTAAGGGACGATCAGGTGGTTGCCGCCCGGGACATTAGCGCTGCCGCTGCCCCAGGCACCAGGGTAGGCGTCGGAAAAGGAAAAGCTGATCCGTTTTTCCCGTCCGTCCGGATGATGGATGCAGGCCAGGGTGTCCTGTGGGGGCGTGGCGTCGCGGCTCCAGCCGGAAAAGAAGGCCTGGGAATTGGCCGGCAGAGGGTCGTCGAGTTCCAGCAGGGTAAAATCGGTGGGGGCATAGCCGGCCCGAAAAATGGCGCCGGTATTGAAATTGCTGAGCTGGCCGTCGCCCGGGTTGCCGCTGGCCGTCGAGCCGGGTTGCCGGCAGTAGCTGTTCTGGTAGTTCCAGTAAACCACCACCGACGGCGCATTGGAGGCGTTGATCTCGCAGTGGTTGGCAGTCATAAAGTAGGGCGTGCAGTCATTGCGGGTGTTGTTGATCAGGAAGCCGGTGCAGAAGGAACTTCCTCCCAGCCCGTAAACGGCCACGGACCGGATTTCGTCCCGGTAAGATTCAACGATGGGCCAGCCGTCGGCTGCGCCGCAGGCCACGTCGAGGTTGCAGGCACCGGAGAGCACCTTGTAGAACCCCAGGAAATCGTGGTTGACGGTGGCCAGGCGCAGGCGCAGGGCCTGGCGTTGGCCGGGAGGCAGCTGCACTTCGAGGACTGCTTCGTCGCCCGGCAGGATCGGCGTCCATAACTGATAGTGGTTTTCGTTATCCGCAGCGGTGAAGGGCCCCAGCACCCGGCCCTGGGCGGGGCCGTATATCAGGAGGCGCCCGCCGGGCGGCATGTAGTATTCCAGGAAACCGAAATTGAGGGAGTGGGCGGCGGGGGAGCATATCCTCAAACGCCATACCTCGGCGCCGTCCGGCAGCTGCTCCCAAAGGCCGCGGCCCCGGGGCGTAATATCTACTTCTAAAGGCCTGGCAAAGTGGGGCGCCCGCCCAGGGACCCTGCGTTGGAGTTCTTCCCGCCGCAACGCCTCATTATCCACCGGGCCCAGGGATACCTTCTCCACCTCCGACAAAGGCACGGTGGTAGGGGCAATGCCGTTGCCCGGGTATTGCGCTGCGGCTGGCGCCAGCAGGAACAATAATCCTGAAATGCTGATGAATAGGCGTTTCATTGCAGCTTTTGTGTGCTGGTTCCAAATTTAGGGCATAATAGGTGTCCGGGCAAATGAGTTTCCTTTTATGCCCGGTTGGAGACAAATGGGGGGAGGCGTGTGTGTGTGTGGTCACTCCGGAAACCCTGGGAAAGGAGTGAAGGAGTGACTTAGCGAATGAGTGAATAGAATCAGCTATATAATAAGGTTTGATTTTAAAAATAATACATATTCTATATTTATTCACTCATTCAGTCCCTCACTCATCCACTCATTTGGGGGACTTTCCGGAGTAACCTCATGTGTATGTGTGTATGTGGTGTGCTGCTCACTCAGGGCTGCACGGTGCCTTCACGCCTTTGCCCAAAAGAAAGCTCACCGCTCTCCTCCCTGCCCCGCAAAAAACAGCGCATTGCAGAACAGGAACTTACCGTTTTCCCAGAATCCGCGGAACAAGGGGTTGTCGGCCATATAAATGACGGCGCCCCTGCCTTTGTTCTGAACGGCGAAGACGGCTGTGTTCCGGGCATTCTTCAGGGCATTGGCACCGGCAAAGCCGACCACTTCCGGCGTTTCGCCGATGAAGCCGACATTCCAGGTGTCTTTGAGCAGCTCGTAAAAATGGTTGCTGGTCTTGAGAGAGTAGTAGCTTTCCAGCCCGAAGGCCAGGGGGTGCGTGTGGTCGAGCTGGAGCCGGAAAATGGCCCCCGGGATGCTCCGGCTGATGTATCGGCGCGATTGCCCGGCGTAGGGGTCCAGGCGGCGGTCCAGGCTGGCTTGTTGGCGTTCCTCATCGGCTTCGCTTTCGGCTTCTTCCGTGGCGTAGCGGGACAGGCTGAAGCCTTCCTTGCCTTCGAGCGCAGAGAGGGCGTTGCCGATGGCGATCAGCCGGCCTCCCCGACTGATCCATTCCCGGAGGGATTCCATGGCGTCGTCATCGATGTCGTATTCTCCTTCGGGCATGACGAGGACGTTGTAGTCCGAAAACTCGATGCCGCTGATCTTTTCCGGAGCGATCGGGAAAAGCGGGTAGCCCAGGCTTTGTTCGAAAAAGTGCCACACCTCCCCGTAACTGTTGGCGTAGGTGTCTTCGCCGGTGAGGACGGCCACCCGGGGGTGGGTAATGAATTGCAGGCTGGCGGAGCCCAGGTCGAAACCGCTGTCGGAAAAGCCGGTGTTCACCGGGTGGGTCGGCTGCCCGAATTCGCGGGCGGCGCCGGCTATCAGCCCGTGAAAGCTGTCGGTGCCCATTTTGCGGTTATCGGCGAGGGATATCACGATGGCACCGGCTTCGTATTGCCGCCCCTCTATCGCGAAGGCGCTGGTGGCGAAGCGCGCCTTAACTCCTTTTTGCAGCAGGGCCGCCAGGAAGCGGGCGTCGGCCAGGGACGTCCATTCCACGATGTAGGCGTACGGAGAAGAGCCGGCTTTGGGGCTGTCGGCGCCCGGGCCGGCTTCCCATGGAAAAACGGGATTCACCCGCCGGGTGGTGGCATAAGCCTCCAGCCCGTAGGCATAGGGCAGGGCCCAGGCGGTGATGTCGTAGGTCAGCGTATCTTCCAGCTCCGGTTCTGGTTCCAGCAACACCTGGGCCAGGACGGACCTGGGCTGATAGGCGCTGACCAGCAGGTCGGCGGGTTCTATGAAAATATCCTCTTCCTGGCCGGACTGGTAATTGTAAGCCCAGACGTTTCCGGAGTTGCCGCCCATTCCATAACGGATACCGTTTTTGTCCAGCAGTTGCCGGAATGCGTCGAGCCGCCCTTTGGGGTTGTCTCCCCGGATGATGAACGTTTTGTATTTGCCGGCCGGATTGGTATTGGCCCGTTCGAAGTATTCCTGAAAGTTGCCGACGATGCGGGCCGCGTTTTTTGAGGCCACCTCTACCGTAGACAGGGCAGTAGCGGTGTGATGCAGAATGCGGTCCATCAGAGTCAGGGTATCGCCGTTCTCCATCTCGTAGGCGAGGCCGGCGATCCCGTGCCCGGCCTGTTCGTGTGTCATGCCGATTGCCCCGTTGAAGGTGGGGTAAGTGTCGCCATAGCTGGGGTATAAGAGGTCGAACACTTCGCGGGTGAAGTAGAGCCAGCCTTCCCGGTCGAAGTAACCGGCGTGGTTCCTGCCGATGTCGTACTGAAATTCCGCCTGCCAGTCGGTGATGTACTGGTGGTAGGGAGGGGCTGCCGGGGCGAAGTAGTAATGGTCGTTGGGGAATTGCTCGTGGAAGTCGACGTGGATGTGGGGCATCCACTCCTGGTACTTCTTGATGCGGCTCTGGGTTTCTATCTGTGTTTGCCAGGCCCAGTCGCGGTTGAGGTCGAAGAGGTAGTGGTTGACGCGCCCGCCGGGCCAGGGTTCGTCGTGTTCGTAGGTGGCGGGTTCGGGCGTTGGCTTCAGGGGGGCATAACGGCGGTACCATTCGGTATACCGGGAGAAACCGTCCGGGTTGATGCAGGGGTCGATGATGACGATGGTATTCTCCAGCCACTCCGGGATATCTTTCCGGTCGGCCCGGGCCAGTTCGTACAGGGCCGACAGGGAGGCTTCGGAAGCGCCGGCCTCATTGCCGTGGACGCCGAAGCTCAGCCACACCACGGCCCTGTCCAGTGCAGGGTCGGGTTCGCCGTCCAGCAGGCCGGCGTGGCGCAGGTTGTTCTGCCGGATATCCTCCAGCCGGGCCAGGTTTTCGGGAGAGGAAATGAAAGCCAGCAACAGGGGGCGGGCTTCGTGGGTGCTGCCGTATCGGAGGAGTTGCACCCGGGGGCTGTTTTCCGCAACGTGCCCGGCGTAATCTGCCAGCAGGTAATGGGGGGTGAACTGCCGCCCGTGCTCGTGCGGCAAAAACTCGCCGGGAGAAAGCAACTGGGCGGGAAGGCTGGCGCTCAGGCATAAAGCGATGGCCAGGTTAAGGAGCATTCGAAGCATCAGGTAGTTTTCTGTTTTGAAAAAGGGTAGCAGTAGGGTGTGTAGGAGCGCCCTCACCTGTACACGAATGCACGGATACCCTTCTCTGCTGCGCCACAAAAATACGGAAAAGTTGCCACAGCTGCTTCCCGGCGCATTAGTTCATACTCCAGTAGAAGGTTTTGATGGGGATATCCAGGCCGAAATTGAGGAACGAGAAGCGGAAAGAGCGGACCGACATCTCATCGCCTGCGGCTGTGTCGAGGAACTGGGGCCCGTAGTGCGCCCCCACGCCCAGGTAGAAGGGAGATTTGGGGATGTTCCAGTGGAACTGCAGGCCGGGTTTGAAAACGTTTTTGAACGATATTTTAGAATCCCCCCCGATCTGGCCGCTGTCGGAATAGGCAAAAAGGGAACCCAGGTCGAGGAAAGAAAGGAAGGCCGAGAAGGAAGAAGGTTTTTTCCTGCCGAAGACCAGCCCGCTGATGTTGACGCCGATTGGTATGGTCGGGGCTATTCCGAAGAACTGGTCGGAAGAGTTATCCTCCGGGTTATCCCACCATTCGTGGTAAACGGCGCCGCCCAGGTAGGCGTTGAGGGTAACGCTGAAGTCGTGGCTGCGCTTGAGGCGGGAACTGCCGGGGGGGTCGGCAATGCCGTTCATCAGGGCGGTGATCTTTGTGGTAGAATCGGCGTCGATCAGGTCGGCGACAAAATCCCCGTAATTGCGGAAAAAGCCAACGACGTTGTTGCTCCTTTTCCTCTTTGGCATGCTGATTCCATTAGCGGCCAGATTATTCTCGATGGCCTGGTCCATGACGGAAAAAAGCCGGATGGAGGAGCTGACGGCATGGCGGTGGTCCTTCTCGCCGAGGAAGTAGATGAGGTCGAGCGCCTGCCGGGACAGGTCGGGCAGTACGCTCAGAGCCGTATCCTGTTTGACGAGCGGGATGAAGGCGCGGCCTCCTTCCGGCGAAGACAACAGCGGCAGTTCCAGGATGCGGTTGAAAGTATTCATCACCAGGGCGGCTTTGCGGTAAAACCGGGGGGGCGTATTGCGGTCGGCTTCGAGCGAGTCCCTCCCCGGGGAAGCCGGGCCGGAGGAGTCGTCGAGGAGGGGCCATTCCTGGATGGTAAGTTCCACCAGTTGGGCCAGGCCGTTGGGGGAAATGCTGCCGATGGGCCGGATGTCGAGCAGGCGCTGCTGCATCAGGCCGAAGAATACCTGTTGGCGGAGCCCGCCGTCCATGACGGAGCTGAGCTGTTCGCGGGTGATCCACTTGTTTTTCTCATCCGGCGACCGCAGGCAGAAGAAGAGCTGGGCCAGGATGTCGGTGGTCTGCAGTATGGGTTCGGCATTATCGCGGGCCCGGGCTGCTGCGCCGCCCCGGACGCGGTCCAGGGTTTTGAACTGCCGGTCGAGCAGTTGCAGCTGTTCAGAGAGGGTATCGATCATGGCCAGGATGCCGGTAAAAGGCTCGGAAGGTTGCTGAGAGGCCAGGTACCCTCTCATGGGGTTGGCCTGCCTGACGTCGTCCGTTTGGTCTCTTTCCAGCCGTTCATTCAGGGTGAACAATCGTTCCTCCACTCTTGTCAGCTCATTCCGGGCCATGGCCAGCGAATCGGCCAGGGTGGAGCGTCGGCGGAAAGGGTAGAAATTGCCGGGCTCGGCCACGATGGTATCCAGCAGGCGGAGCGCCAGCAGCTGGTCCGGGCTGGCGAGGCTGTCCTTCCCCCAGTAGCTCTGCATGGCGGGCAGCAGGGTTTGATCCAGGTATGCCCTTTTTTGTTCGGCCCGTTGGAGGTCCGCCCGCCTGGCGCCTTCCGGGTCTGTTTCCAGTATCCATTGCCGGACGCTTTTGGCATAGTCCGCCAGGGCTTTCCGGCGGCTTCGCAGCAGCTCGGGGATGGTGTATCCTTTGCGCCAGGAGCCGTTCAGGTTGCGGGCCAGAGACAGGCCCGCCGACCGCCACTGGTTGGGCGAATGCTCCCGGGCGAAGAATTTGTCGTAGTATTCGAGGGTATTGGCGCGCATGACGTTTTCGGGGTTCAGCCTGCCGCGCAGCATGTCGGGCAGCCACAGCAGGCCGAGGCCCAGGCTGTCTTCCGGGTCGGACATCAGGGCGGAGTAGTTCAGGTCGGGGTTTTCGAGGGCATCGTCTGCCAGGAGTTGGAGGCTGGCCGTTTCTCCGAACCGCAATTTATAGGACCGGATGGTATCCCGGAGCGCCGTCTCTTCGCTAACCAGCCGGCTGTGGATGGCATTGATGCGTGTGATGATCTTTTCAGTGCTGCCGATGATGGCCAGGTATTCCGGCGTATTAGCCTGGCTGACGAGATCCTGGTCCACTTTTTTCCTGGCTTCCTCGTAGGTGTCGTACAGGTATCGGTGGGTGATAGGCAGGAACGAATCCAGCGCCATGCCCTTCTGGGCCAGCCCGGCGGTGTAAAAAGCAACCAGCAGGTTGTAGGCTACGGGGTCTTCCTTTAGCGGGAGGAAGTAGTCGTTTTCCCAGATGAGTTCCGGCAGCCGCACCGGCAACAGTTGCATGTCTTCGTAGAAGGATGTCCGCAGGCGTTCGATAAAAGATGTGGAGTAGGTGAAATTGTGCCCTTTGAAGGTGCGCGAAACGGTGGGGAAGAGCGTCGGCATGAGCTGTACGTCCTCGCTGAGCAGGCGTTCCAGGAAGGAGATGGCTACTTCTTCCTGGGCTTTGGCCAATACGAAGTTGAAGAGCCCTTCGATAATAGCCGGGGCGCTGACCAGTCCGTCGGCGACGTTCCTGTTGCTTTGCCCGGCGGCCTTCCGCAGGGCCACCTGGCCTTCGAGGGCCGGCCGGCTGTGGTTTTGCAGCGACCGGGAGACGGACAGGTACGCGCTCGGCGTGATGGCCTCTTCGGTTTGCAGGAAGGACATCATCTTCTGGCGCGGGCTGCCCTGCAGTTGCGTCAGTTTTTCCCTGAAACTCCGGGTGAAGGCAGTGTCGACCAGCTGATTGTAGGGAAGGAGCTCCTCGTCGCCGAGGAACCTTCTGATCATCGGGTTGCCGGCGTACCGCCGGGTAATGGACTGAAACTGGGGCAGGGTGGTCGGGGTTTCCTTGGTTGGGGTGTCGTAGTAATATAAAATGGCCATAGCCTGGGCCGCCCGCTCCACCGGGGAGAGAGGAGGTGCCGGGGTGCCCCATACTGTATCCCGGGCCAGGCTGTCGCCCTCCGGTGTTTCGACAAGGGTTATTATTATGGTATCTATAACCAGTGCGGGCAGGCTTTCTTCGCCGGCTGCTGCCGGGGTTTTCAGGCTCTGCAGGGCCGCCACCAGCGCTTCAGTATCTTCGATCAGGCTCTGGCCCCGGGCCGGGCCGGCAAGCAGGCAGCTCAGGAACAACAACGCGGGGAATCGGAAGGTACGCATAATGAATATAGAAAGGTATAGGGTTCAACAATCAGGGCATTCGGGCCGGAGGCGATATTCCATTTCCGGTTATGGCGTCGGCAAAGGGCACTGGTGCTGGAGTTCGTCGTTGTAATCCTGGCAGTCGAGGATGAAATCTTCCACGGGCGTTTCGGCGGTGACCTCCTGGAAGAATCCGTTCCAGTCTTTGATCCGCTTGACCTGCAGGGCGGTGGCCTGGTGTTCGCCGGACTGCAGCTTTCGGGTGTAGTTGTTGACCAGCATACTCTGCCGGGTTGCGGTTTCGGCATACTCCTCGATCTGGTGGAGGTTCTGGCCGTTTTCGAGGTACATGGCTTCGATGCCGTCGACGGTCCGGCGGTTGTTCAGGAGGGCCTCCTCCATCAGCCCGTTGAAAGGGCTGCCCGGGACGGAGCGGGCCCGGGACGGCGGAGCGGCCAGTTGCCGGAGCGCTCCAACAAAGACGGCCAGGCTTTCCGAAAAGGCCTCCAGGTCCTCCTCGTCGCTTCTCTGAAACTGGTCGATACACCTGAACAGTTCGCGGCTGTCATATTCGATGGGGCCGATCCAGGTTTCAGGGCGGTCAAACAGGGCGAGCACCTCTTCCGCCTCCCGCGTCAGGTCGGCGGCTTCTTCTTCGCCGAGCTGCAGGTTCTCTTTGACGGCGAGTGCCTTTTGATGAAATGCCATCCGCGCATCGAGGATAATGGCTTTTAACCTCTGGTTGTGCGTGTCGGAATCAGCCATAGGCTTCAGGGGATTTTGTTGTGACAATAAATGTAAGCTAAATTATTAACTATTTACCATACAGGTCACACCAGATAGTTCACACAGGCTGCAATAGCCGCCGCCTATGTGTTCTGAGGCAAAAACAAACATAACTCTAATAGTGCGGGTTTCCTTCTTCAGGACGGGAAAGCAATATTTATACGGACAAACGGGCCCGGAGTTGCGCCCGCCGGTCCGGTTTCTGCTTTCTTTTGAAAATCCGGTTTCCGGGCATTTGGAGGCTGCCCGTCCCGGATGGAGCATTAATGCAAAATATTGCTTATATTTATGCCGCTAAAAACCTGAAAGCAACTTTTCATACTTTATCCAATCCGATAACATCCACCGCCTTAACGATCAGGCCCCTCTGGGTTTCACTGGCTACCCGTCTAATCTTTGACGGATACCCTTTTTGCCCCTCTCCGGCCTACCGGTTTTCCGGTACGCCCGGATGGCCGATTCCGGTAAAGGAATGCCCTTAAATGTATTCATTTTTGCAGGTAATAAAATGTTATCCAAAATAAACACTATGAAAAGCAGGGACACATTTCTTTTATACGCGCCCTATCTCTATCTGTCCCGCCAGGAAGGCCGGGCAGGTTATCGCCTGTTTGTGGCGATACGCAAGCGGGCAGGCGAGGAAGTATCTCCGGTGCTGGCCGCAGAAGGGCAGCCGGCCGTTTACGAAGCGGGACTGACCGCCATTCGCTTCTCTGTATCGGCTTTGCCGGATGCTTCTGAGGAGGAAGCGTGCGACTTTTTCCTGATGGATTTTGACCTGGAACCCGAAGTCCGCCATCCTTCAGGCTTCGATCCCGGTTCCTGGGAGGTGAAAGTTGAAGTGGAGGTGAAGGGGCCGGGCGGCAAAACAGAACCCCTGGCCTATTCGAATATGATGCCGTACATAGATGCGGATACCCGCCCGGCGCCGGAACGGCAGCCGGGTTTCGCGCCTGCCTACAATTGCCCTTACGTCTACCTGGCGCAGCAAACGCCAGGCACAGATACAGGTGCCTCCTCTCTGTTTCATCCCCACGTCCTGCTGGCGCCGAAGGGCTACCGGCTTTCCGATCAGCAGGACCGGCTCATTGCCACCAGCCCGGGAAACGGGGTTTTCGAATCCATCCTGGTGCTTTCCAGAGGGGATGACACCCTGGAGGACGACAGTTTCGCTCCTTTCATCAACCCTGCCCGGCTGAAAGTCAATACGGAAACCTATTCCGACAGCGGGCAGGCAGAAGGCAACTTTGCCGTGACAGTGGTATTCATGGAGAATGAAGCGGAGGCGGAAGCTTTCCGCAACCAGGAACTGCCGGCCCTGTCCCGGGGCTTGCTGGATATGGAGCAGGCCAGCGCCGGGAATACCTCTTCCGGGAACGGAGCGCCGGAACCCGTCAATACCGTTCGGAAAGCCAAGACCCGGAACATGAGTTCCCGCCGGAACCGCCCGCGGTCCATTGATTCCCGGTTTATGGTATAAGAAGGCGGCATCAACTTGAAACGATGAGATACCTCCTGGCGGCATATTTCCTTTTCTTCCCGGGGTTTCCGCAAGCGGAGGCCCAGGCCCCCGACAGCATCCGGCAACTGCTCGACGCCGCCTGGCGCGCCTATGACGGGCAGGATTATCCGGCCATGCGGTCGCTGGCTGCCCGGTCGCTGGAACTGGCCGCCCGATATGAGCAGGAAGGTGGGATGGCCGACAGCTACCAGGCTATGGGCAGGGCAGAAGAAGGGATGCGAAACTGGGCTGCCGCCCTGCGCAACTACCAACGGGCCCTTGCCATCCAGGAACAGCGGGGCGCCCGGCGGGAAGCGGCTAGCCTGTATCAGGACATTGCCATCCTGAAAGATGCCGAAGGCAATTACGAAACGGCCCGCCGGTTTGCCGAAAGGGCAGTGGCCCTGTTCGAAGTACTGAAGGATTCTTTTGCCTTGGCCAATGCGCTGGTCGACCTGGCCAACCCGAACAAAAGCCTGGGGGATTTTCGACAAGCGCTCGGATATTTCCAACGCGCCGACACGCTTTTCCGGGCCCTGGGAGATTCCGTCGGGATGGCGATCAGCGGCTATGGCGCCGGCGACTTGTTCTATCAGCTGAAAGAATATAAAGAGGCCCGGCCTTATATCGAGGCGGCCATTCCCGCTTTCGAAAGGGAGGAGGAGTACGCAAAAATGGCCATGGCCTATAATGTGCTGGCCGGCATCCACGAGGCCGAAGGGCAGAGGGCAAAGGCAAGGGAGAACTTCGGCAACAGCATATCGTGGGCAGAAAAAGCCGGCGATTCCCTCTCCATCTTCGACGCCAGCCTCAACCTGGCGGAAATGGCAGCTGCCGACGGCAACCCGGAACAGGCCCGACGGCTGCTTGCCGCCGCCCGAAAAGCTCTTGGCAAAAAAGCCAGCATGCTCGACCAGGCCTCCCTCGACAAGGTTGCCGCCTCGGTCAACGCCCTGGAGCATCAGATCGAAAATAAACGCCTCTACATGTGGCTGTCGGTTTTCCTGGTCTTTCTGTCCGGGTTCGGCGCCCTGGCGTTCTGGCAGTACCGGAAGCGCAAGGCCAATGCGCTGGCGTTGCAGCTTCAGATGATCGAGCACCAGCGCAGGGTCAATGCGCTGCTGGACGACATCCAGCTTTCCAATGAAAGCGCCAGGCTGGAAGGGGAGAAGCGCGAGCGGAAGAAGATCACCAAAACCCTCCACGATACGGTGGGCAGCCAGCTGGCCGCCACCCGCTGGTTGCAGGAGGCCAACATCGAGGCGCTGCGGAACGGCACGCTCGGCCAGGAGGACATGCAGAACGTCCTGAAAATGATGGGCGAGGCCTACAAAAACGCCCGCAATGTAGAGCGCCTGCTGGATAAAGATTCTATTGACTGGCTGGATGAAGTAGGGGGCTTCTTTCACGCCCTTTCCGAAAGAAGCCAGCTGGAAGTGAAATACGTGGTCCGGGGGCTGGAAGAAAAACCGGATTGGGAAATGGGGCTGGCCATCTACAAGATCGTGCTTACCCTGGCGGCTAATGTGTTGCTCCATGCCGAAGCCCGCCGCCTCAGCGCCCTGATCACCCGGGCCGAAGGCGGGTTGTCGATCCACATCGAGGACAACGGGGTCGGCTTTGACAAAAACAGCGTTCAATATGGGAACGGGCTGAAAAACGTGGAAGAGTACGTCCGGCAGTACAAGGGCCGCATCCGTGTCGAACCCCGGCCGGGCGAGGGCACTGCCATTGACATTTTTTTGCCGGAGAACAAATAATTCGAACTATGGGAGAACAGAATATCCGGGTCTTCATTGCCGATGATCACGTCTTCGTCGTCGACGTGTTGCGGTCCCAATTCAGCCGGGGCCAGGATTTTGAATTTTCGGGGCGGGCTTCCAACCTGGACGAGCTTTTCAGCCGGCTGAGCGCCCGGACGAACGTCCTGTTGCTGGATAAGATGGCGGAATCCCCGGAGATGCTGGCCGCCATCAGCAAGGTGCAGGCGCAGTTCCCCCCGGTTAAAGTGGTGTTGTTTACCGGGCAGGAAGACCTCGCCTTTGCCAAGCAGGCCCTCGAAACCGGCGCCCGGGGCTACCTGTCCAAGTCGCTCAGCATGGAAGAGATCTGCCAGGACCTGAAAAAGATACACACCGGCGGCGTGGTCATCGACCTGGGAAAAGCCAGCCCTCCGGCGGAGGATGATTGCATGGAGGCCAAAAAACTGATCACCCCGACTGAAAAACAGGTCATCGCCCTGCTGTGCAAGGGCTTCCGCACCCGCGAGATCGCCGAAATGCTCACCCGGATCAACAACCGGAACATGGAGCCGGCCACGGTAGAAGTGCATAAACGCCGGATCAGAGAAAAACTGAAAGACTACGGCGTCGCCAACGACGCCAGCCTCGGCTACTGGGCCTGCCAGTGCCAGTTGCTGGACGGCAATGAACTGTCTTCTCATCCAGAAGAATAAAGCAAAACCCCAAAAAACCTCACTACGCCTATGGATAGATCAGAAATCCGCGTCTATCTGGTGGACGACCACCAGGTGGTCCTGGACGGATTGCAACTACTGCTGAAAGGCCATCCGCAAATCCGGGTGGCGGGTACTGCCCACAACGGGCAGGAACTGCTGGAATACCTGGAGCGCGAGCGGAGCGCCCCTCCCGATGTCATCCTGATGGACATCAACATGCCCGTCATGGACGGGCTGGAGGCCACCCAACGGGTCAAGGCCGGGCATCCCGGCGTCAGAGTCCTCCTGCTGACCATGAGGGATGACAAGCGAGACCTCGACCTGGCCCTGTCGCGGGGTGCCGACGGCTTCCTTTCCAAAAGCAAAGGCAAAAAGGAGATCGTCGACGCCATCATCCGGGTGAGCCGGGGAGAATTTGTGGTGTTCGCCGATTTTGAGAAGTAAACGCTCCGAAAACCGGTACGCCATTACCTGTTTTCCGGTACAAAAAAGGGAAACACATTCCCGAAATTTGCTTCAGAGATACATTGATAATGCTCTTTTCCCAAGGGTTAGGTTTCCCGGACTTCGGCGTGAGACTTCGGCGTGAGCACAGTCGAACGCACAGTCGAACGCCGGATTGGCCGGGGGCCTGCCTTTTGAGGGAATGAGTGACTTAGCGAATGGGTGAATAGAATCAGTTATGTAATAAGGTTTGATTTTAAAAACAACACATATTTTATATTTATTCACTCATTCAGTTCCTCACTAATCCACTCATTTGGGGGACTTTCCGGAGCAACCTCACCAATGCACCAATGCCCCCCCCTGAGTTCCTAATTCTGCCACCCTTTCCGCTCCTGCTCAATATGTTCCAGCTCCACCCTCACCCCGTACTTCTCCTTCAGGTGTTTGGCCAGGGTGTCGGCCGCGTAGACAGAGCGGTGCTGCCCGCCGGTGCAGCCGAAATTGACAGCCAGGCTGGTGAAGCTGCGCTCGATGTAGTCCTCCACGGCCCCGTCGACGATGCGGAAGACGTCGTTGAGGAAGGACTCCACCTGGCTGTGGTGCCGGAGGAAGTTGATCACCGGCTCGTCCCGCCCGGTGAGTTTTTTGTAGGGCTCGTAACGGCCGGGGTTGTGGATGAAGCGGCAGTCAAACACGAAGCCGCCCCCGTTGCCGGTGGGGTCTTTGGGGATGCCGTTCTGCTTGTAGGAAAAGCTGTTGATGCGCACCGTCAGCAGGCTGGAGCTGCCTTTGATCTTGTCGAAAGGCTCGAATTTTTTGGAGGCGACCAGGCTCTGCAGGGCCTGCTCCAGCTCGGGTAGCCGGATGGCCAGCTTGTTGTTGTCGAGCAGCCACTTGACGTTGCGCAGGGCGAAGGGGATGCTGTTGATGAAATATTCCTTGCGCTCGTACAGGCCGCGGAAGCCGTAGGTGCCCAGCACCTGAATGCTGCGAATGAAAACGTAGCCGTAATAATACTCGATGAACTGCTTCCGGTCGATGGGGATGAGCTTTTCCAGCGTGTCCATGTAGTGTTCCAGCAGGCTCTCGCGGATGTCTTCGGGGATGTTGGCCTTGGCCTGGTAGAGGAGAGAGGCCAGGTCGTACTGCAGGGCACCCCGGCGCCCGCCCTGATAGTCGATAAAATACGGCTCTCCCCCCTTGATCATGATGTTGCGGGTCTGAAAATCGCGGAACATGAAATGGCGGGTATCCGCCTGGAGCAGGTAATCGGCCAGCCGGTGCACGTCGTCTTCGAGCAGTTGCTCATCGAAAGTGACGTTGGCGAGTTTGAGGAAATAGTATTTGAAGGTATTGAAATCCCAGAGCATCGACTGCTTGTCGAATGCCTCGCGGGGGTAACAGACGCTGTAATCCAGGCTTTCTCCCCCTTCGACCTGAAGGTGGGCCAGCTGCTCTACCACCCGCTGGTAGATGCGGATGAGGTAGTCGGGGAAATAATCGCCCTTCTGCAGCAGGTAGCTGTACAGGGTGGTAAAACCCAGGTCTTCCTGCAGGTAGACGTGCCCGTCCAGGTTTTCGTTGTAGATTTTCGGCACCGGCAGCCCCTTGCTGTGGAAGTGGCGGGAGAAACTGATGAAGGCCTGGTTTTCCTTGCGGTCGGGATTGTAGGCACCGATGGCGCTCTTGTCGCCGCTTTTCAGGCGGTAGTAAATGCGCTGCGAACCGGAAGGGGCCAGGGGCAGCACCAGGTTGGCTTCCTGGCCCGCCCACTTGTAGAACAGTTCGCCGAGCGCGTTTTCGATATCTGATGATCTCATGGTTGCAGAGGTTCGCGGTTACCTGGTTTCAGTGAAACAAGGAACCCAGGTAACTATGGAACAATATTTTACTCCTCTTCCTCACTGCGGTTAATCGCCGCCCACAACAAATCCTTCAGCTCCGTCAGGCCCTGCTGGGCGACGGCGGAGATGAAGAGGTACGGCACGCCTTCCGGAATTTCCGGTTTCAGCATCTCCTTTAGTTCTTCGTCGATGAGGTCGCTCTTGGTGATGGCCAGCACGCGGGGCTTGTCCAGCAGTTCGGGGTTGTATTGTTGCAGCTCGTTGAGCAGGATGTCGTATTCCTTTTTGATGCTGCCCGTATCGCAGGGGATCATAAAGAGCAGGGTGGCGTTGCGCTCGATGTGGCGCAGGAAGCGGTGGCCCAGCCCCTTGCCTTCGTGGGCCTTCTCGATGATGCCCGGAATGTCGGCAATGACGAAGGAGCGATCGTCCCGGTACTGGACGATGCCCAGGTTGGGGGTCAGCGTGGTGAAGGGATAATTCGCGATCCTGGGCTTGGCGGCAGTCACCACAGACAGCAGCGTCGACTTGCCGGCGTTGGGGAAGCCCACCAGGCCCACGTCGGCCAGCAGCTTGAGTTCGAGAATCTTCCACTCCTCCAGTCCCGGCTCCCCGGGCTGAGCATAGCGGGGCGTCTGGTTGGTGGGCGACTTGAAATGCGTATTGCCCAGCCCGCCCCGGCCACCTTCGGCCAGAATCCGCTCTTCCCCATCCTGAGTGATTTCGAAGTGCACCTCGCCCGTCTCCGCATCTTTGGCGACGGTGCCCAGAGGGACTTCCAGGATGACGTCCTCCCCGTCGGCCCCGGTCCGGTTGTTGGCGCCGCCGCCGCCGCCCGCGCCGGCAATGACGTGCTTGCGGTATTTCAGGCCGAGCAGGGTCCATACGTTCCGGTTGCCGCGCAGGATGATATGGCCGCCCCGGCCGCCGTCGCCGCCGTCGGGCCCGCCTCGCGGGTTCTTGCGGTCGCGCAGGAAATGGACCGAACCCGCGCCGCCGGCACCCGAACGGCAACATATTTTCACATAATCGACAAAATTCTGTTCTGCCATCTCGTTTGCAATTCTCGCTTTAGGAAACAATGAAAAACAACTTTCCCGTCCAGGAGCTTAGAATATAGGGTCGCAAAGATACGGAACATTTGATTTTTTATTTTCAGAGTATGTTTGGAGGCCGCTTTTTAGCCCAAAGGGTGGCCTCCAAACATACTCTTAATCCCTGCCGGGGTGCTGTGCCATTGTTTTTTCCTGCAAAAAACAGCGAAAAATTCGATAAGATGCTGTATTTTTTGCATATTTCATCAATATTTATGTGCTTGTTTTCAACAGATTTATGAAATTTGGACCAATCAAAACCAAGCCCATGGAACGCCTGCGCTATCAACTCAAGTCCCTCGAAAAGATTCCCGTTAAAGTATGGAATTCCTCAGCCGATGGCTGCAGGCACGCCGCCCAGTCCATTGCCCTGGCCATCCGGCAGAAACAACAGGAGGGCGAAAAGATCGTCCTCGGCCTGGCCACCGGCTCCTCCCCCATTCAGCTGTATCAGGAGCTGGTCCGCCTGCACCGGGAGGAAGGCCTGAGCTTCCACAACGTCGTCACCTTCAACCTCGACGAGTACTATCCCATGCAACCGGACGCGCCGCAGAGCTACGTCCGCTTCATGCATGAATACCTCTTTGACCACATTGACATCAGGCCGGAAAATATCCACATCCCGGACGGCACCATCCCCATGGAGAAGGTCGACAGCTATTGCACAGCCTACGAAAAGGAGATCGACGCCCAGGGCGGCCTGGACATCCAGCTGCTGGGCATCGGCCGCACCGGCCACATCGGCTTCAACGAGCCGGGCTCCTGGGAGCACTCCGAAACCCGCCTGGTGCGCCTCGACGCCATCACCCGGAAGGACGCCCTGAAGGATTTCCCGCACGAGGAGGATGTGCCCTACCGCGCCATCACCATGGGCATCAAGAGCATCATGAAGGCGCGGACAATCTACCTGCTGGCCTGGGGCGACCACAAGGCCGCCGTCCTCAAGCGGGCTATCGAAGGGCCGGTGACGGCCTCCGTGCCCTCCACCTTCCTCCAGAAGCACCCCAGCGTCAAGGCCTACCTCGACCAGAGCGCCGCCAGCGAGCTGACCCGCTTCCAGGCACCCTGGCTCATCGGCATGTGCAACTGGAACGAAGACCTGATCTGCCAGGCCGTCATCTGGCTGTCGCAGAAACTGAACAAGCCCATCCTGAAGCTGACCGACGAAGACTACGCCGAAAACAGCCTCAGCGACCTGATCATCGAAGAAGATTCGGCCTACAACATCAACATCCGCATTTTTAACCGCCTCCAGCACACCATCACCGGCTGGCCCGGCGGCAAGCCCAATGCCGACGACACTACCCGCCCGGAACGGGCCAAACCCGCCCGCAAGCGGGCCGTCATCTTCAGCCCCCATCCGGATGACGACGTCATCTCCATGGGCGGCACCTTCCTCCGCCTGGTCGACCAGGGCCACGAGGTACACGTCGCCTACCAGACGTCCGGCAACATCGCCGTCCACGACCACGACGCCCTGCGGTTCATTGAATTCCTCCAGGAAACGGTGAGTGGCGACAGTGAGGCCGTCGATCAGCTACAGGCCCACTACAAAAACATGATGGAGTTCCTCGCCGGGAAAGACCCCGGACAGGCGGATTCAGCCGAAATCCGCCGGATCAAAGGCCTCATCCGCCGGGGAGAGGCCCGCGCCGCCGCCCGCTTCTGCGGGCTGGACGACAGCCACATCCACTTCCTGGACATGCCCTTCTACGAGACGGGCAGCCCCCGGAAAAGACCCCTGAGCGACGAGGACATCAACGTCGTCGCCGCCCTTCTGGAAGAGATCAAACCACACCAGGTCTACGCCGCCGGCGACCTGGCCGACCCCCACGGCACCCATCGGGTATGTATGGAAGCCATCTTCGGCGCTTTCGAAAAGATGAAGGGGCAGGCCTGGCTCAAAGACTGCTGGCTCTGGCTCTACCGGGGTGCCTGGCACGAATGGCCGGTACACGAGATCGAAATGGCGGTGCCCCTAAGCCCGGCGGAGCTGCGCAAAAAACGCCAGGCCATCTTCATGCACCAGTCGCAAAAGGACCGCCCGCCCTTCCCCGGTACCGACGAGCGGGAGTTCTGGCAGCGCGCCGAAGACCGCAACCAGGCCACCGCTCAGACCTACCGCAGCCTCGGCCTGGCCGAATACGAGGCCATGGAAACGTTCCGGCGCTGGAAGTTCGAAGAGTAGAAAGGCTTTTGCTGGTTATCTGAAGATTGGTTAGGGCTAATGACTGCCACCCTCAGGCGTGGTGGTCGATCTCGGCGCACAGGCGGGCGAATATTTCTTCAATTTCGCCTACTCCATACACCTTGGCAGCTTTGCCTTTGGCAGCGTAGTAATCGAACACCGGAGTCGTCTCGCTCTTATACACCTCGATGCGGTTGCGGATGATGGACTCGTCGGTATCGTCGGCGCGGCCGGAGGTTTCGCCCCGCAGCAGCAGGCGCTTGACCAGCTCGTCGTCCGGCACGTCCAGCATGAGCAGGAGGGATACTTCGTTGCCGTTCTCGGCCAGCAGGTTGTCCAGCGCGTCGGCCTGGGGCACGGTGCGCGGGAAGCCGTCGAAGATGTAGCCTTCCACGTCGAGGTTGGCCTCTACCTTGTTGCGCAGCATGCCGACCGTCACCTCGTCGGGCACCAGCTCGCCCTTTTCGATGTAGCTTTTCGCTTCCTGCCCCAGGGGCGTGTTGTTGCCCATCTCGTAGCGGAAAAGGTCGCCGGTAGAGATGTGCAGCAGCTCGTACTGCTCGACGAGCTTGGCCGCCTGGGTGCCCTTGCCGGAGCCCGGAGGGCCAAAGAGTATTAAATTGATCATGAACTTGCTGTGGTTTAGTTAAACCTTTTTAACCTATCTTCAAGGAAGAAGCGAAAATACAAAAAATGGCGGGATATGGAGGTTTTTGGGTGGGATTCCGTTCTACTGTGCATGAGGCTCCTAGTGCCGCCATATATGCTCGCAGGCTTTGAATTAAGCGCCCGGACAAGAAATGCTTTGAAATAAAGTGGAAACAGGGAAATGACCTGAATTTTCCGAATGGCAACACATCCAGGTCAAACCCCACGTCAAATTAGAATTCACAACCTCGGATCCACCGGCTCGCTCTCCAATGCCAGCACGCCAAACACGCACTCATGCACCCGGCTGAACGGCTCGTGCCGCACGAAGCGTTCCAGTGCTTCGATGCCCAGGGCGAACTCCCGCGCTGCCATCGACCGCTTGTGCGACAGGCCGCGTTGGCGGAGCTGCTCCAGTTTGGCCGGCATGGTATAGTCCGGGCCGTAGATGATGCGCAGGTACTCCCGGCCCCGGCACTTGACGGCGGGCTGGACCAGGCCTTTTTTCCCCTGAACGATGAAATCCAGCGGTTTCACGACCATGCCTTCCCCGCCCTTTTCGGTGAGGGCGAGCCACCAGCCGATGGCGGCCTGCACGGCCTGTTCATCCTCCAGGTTGACGAGCCGGTGTTCCGTCGCCAGCAGGATGCCGTCCTCCCGGCAGATGCGGGCCAGCTCCTGCATGTGCCAGGCGTGGTTTTGGCCGGTATGCACCCGGTCTTCGGCCGCCAGCAGGTGGAAGGGTGCCAGGCGGAAGTCTTCGATGCTGTCCACCTCCCAGCAGTACTGCCGGTAGGCTTGCTGAAATTGCTCCACCATCCGGCGGGTTTCGCCGACATACTGGCTAAGCCCGTTGGTGTTGATCCCCCGGTTTTCCGCCCGCTGCAGGGCGCTCCGGGCTTGCGTCAGGGAAAGCTGGCCGGCGGCGGCGACGGCGGCGTACTGGTTTTGCAGCAGGGCCTGAGCCTTGGCCGACCAGGGCATCAGCTCGCAGTCGAGCAGGGCCCAGGGCGTTTCCAGCCTGTCCCAGAAGCCGCTCTTGTCCATGGCGGCGCGCAGGCGGTGCAGCAGGGCCTGTTCGGTGGCGTTGTCGTCGAAGAAGGCCCGGCCCGTGCGGGTGAAGATGCGCCCGATGCCTTCGCCCCGGATGCGGAAGCGCTTTTCAATGGCGGCTTCGTCCTTGCCGATCACGACTACCGCCCGCGAGCCCATATGCTTCTCTTCGCAAACTACCTGCCGGACGCCCTGCCGGCGATAATATTCGAACGCCTCCAGCGGATGCTCCAGGAAGCCGGCCTGGCGGCTTGTCTCGCTGGGCGACATGGTGGGCGGCAGGTAGATCAGCCAGCGGGGGTTGATGGCGAATCGGCTCATCGTCTCCAGGGCGGCAATGCCGTTCTCCTCCCGGATGGTGATGTTGGGGCGCAGGCGGGTGTTGACCGTCCGCCGGCCCAGCACGTCCTGGATGTCCGGCAGGCTGTCGTCTTCCCAGGCAGGCTGCTCCGGGATCAAAGGGCGGATCGGCCCGGCGTATACTTTGGCGGCCGGCGCCTGCACCAATTCGCGCTCCGGGTAGCGCAGGGCGGTTAGCTTTCCGCCAAACACGCAGCCGGTATCGATGTCGATGGTGTTGCTAATCCATTCCGCTTCGGGTACCGGGGTATGGCCGAAAACAACCATCGCCTTTCCTTTGTATTCCTTCGCCCAGTTGTAGCGCACCGGCAGGCCGAACTCGTCGATCTCTCCGGTTGTCTCTCCGTACTGGCAAAAGGCGCGCACTGCACCGGACGTCCGCCCCTGCATGTCTTCGCGCAGGCCGGCATGGGCCACTACCAGCTTGCCGTCATCTAAAACGTAGTGGCTGATCAGGCTGCCGAGGAATTGCTTTACGGCACCTATGAATTCCGGAGGCTCCTGTGCCAACTGCTCCATCGTCTCCGCCAGGCCGTGCTTCAGTTGCACCTTTTTGCCGTTCAACTTCTTCAGCAGCTTGGCGTCGTGGTTGCCGCAGACGCAAAGGGCGGCACCGCTTTGCTGCATCGACATTACCAGGCGCAGCACCTCGTTGGAGGCCGGCCCGCGGTCCACCAGGTCACCGACGAACAGGGCGGTCCGGCCTTTGGGCGGCTTTACAGTATAGCCAAAGTTGCGGTTCCGGTCCCGGTGGCGGGTGATGCGGTAACCCAGTTGTTGAAGTAAGGTTTTCAGCTCGGAAAAACAGCCGTGCACGTCGCCGATGATGTCGAACGGGCCACAGAGTTCTTTCTTATCGGACCATACCTTCCGGCGTTCGATAATGGCGTTGTCGACCTCTTCCTGCCCCTTGAGTTCAAAGAAATAACGGAAGCCCTCCTTTTTAAGGCTCCGGAAAGAACGTTTCAGCGCCCGGTAGTGGTGGCGGATGACGTGCGCGCCCAGCTGGCGGTTCGGGCGGGCGGCGTTCCTTTCCAACAATACCTCTTCGGGCAGGTTCAGGGCAATAGCAATGGGGAATACGTGGTATTTCCTGGCAATGGCCACCAGGGCCCGGCGCGACTCCGGATGCACGTTGGTGGCGTCCACCACTGTCAGCAGCCCGCGCTGCAGGCGCTTTTCGACGATGAAGTGCAGGACTTCGAAGGTTTCGGTGTTGGCGTCCATCGCATTTTCACTGTCGGCCACCATGGCCCGGCAGGAGTCGGAGTTGACGATCTCCGTTAGCTTGAAATGCTGCCGGGCAAAGGTGGATTTTCCCGAAGAGGTCGGGCCGATCAGGATGACCAGGCACAATTCCGGAATTTCGATCTTCATTTTTTTGAGGTTTTTTTATTCGGGAGGCTCCGGTTTTTTGCCACGAAGCCACGAGGGGCACTAAATCCCACAAAATTTCCGTGTGGATTTCGCGGTTTCGCGGTTTCGTGGCGAAATAAACAGAGACATCTGAAAACAACTTTTTTTGCAACTATTCTAAGTGGCCTGCCACCTAACCCGGTTTTATCGCCACAAAGACACGAAAATTTATCCGGCTGAACAGACGGACTCCAAGGTTACACCAAGGCTTCGTGTAATCTTTGTGCCTTGGTGTCTTTGTGGCAAAAGCCTCTTAGCCCAGCTAAATAGTTACCTTTTTTTAATAAAAAACGGCCATTTGCGACGGTGCCCCGTGCCGTTCGTCTTCCGGGCCGATGGGGGCGAACCGCACCCGGTAGCCCCGTCGGGCGGCTACGCCCTCTCCCCAGGCGCGGAACTCTGCCCGCGTCCATTCGAATCGGTGGTCGCGATGGCGGAAGGTGCCGGCGGACAACGTTTCGAAAAGGGCGTTGTACTCCGCGTTTGGCGTCGTCAGGATCACCGTCCGCGGGCGGGCGTATTCGAAGACCACCCGTTCGAAGGCGCCGAGGCGGGCTTCGTCCAGGTGTTCGATCACTTCTACTGCCACGGCGGCGTCATGGCCTTCGAGCCGCTTATCGCGGTAGGTAAGGGCACCGTGCAGCAGGTGGAGGCGTTCGCGCAGGCGGGGGGACATGGTGTCCCAGTTCAGGCGCCGTTTGGCGATCTCCAGGGCGCGGTAGCTGACGTCGAGCCCGGTGATGCGGGCGAACTGCCCGTGTTGCAGCAACAGGCGCAGCAGTTTGCCGCTGCCGCAGCCCAGGTCCAATACGCTCTGTGCGCCGGCGGCCTTCAGTTCTTCCACGACGGTTTGATGGCGCAACTGGTGCAGGCTGATCTTTTCTTCCAGCTCTTCTTCCTCACGCTCTGGTTGAGCCTCTTCAGCCTGTCCGTCGGCCGCCGCCAGTCGTTCCAGCGCCTGCCCGGCGAGGCTCCGGCGGTGCTTCAGGAAACGGCGGGTGATCAGTTCCACCGCCGGGTGCCCGGGCAGCCAGTGGCGGCCTTTTTCCAGCAGCTTTTCTACTTCGTCCTTGTTGATGAAGTAATGCTTGTTGTTGTCCAGCGCCGGGATCAGGACGTAGAGGTGGCGGAGCAGCTGCTTCAGGGGCAGCGTATGCCGCAGCCGGAGTTTGAAGTAAGGGCTGGCACCCCACCGGGGGAACTGTTCATCCAGCAGCTGGGTTTCCAGATCCACCACGTACCCCAGCGGCTCGAAGAAACGGCGGATCATTTCTTCACCCCCGGCTGCCGACAGGGCCGACAGGGTAACTTCCAGGGGCAGGGCGGCTTCGGCCAGCTCCGGCCTCTCCTTGCAGGTTCCATTTAAGGCGCTGCCAAAGGTTTTGGCAATGGCTGTCGACAGAAAGGAGGAAGCGGCGTAGGGGCGGTCGTTCACGTAGTGCCCCAACTGAAAGGAATCGGCATAGGAGCTGTTATGGGAGCGGCTCAGAGCTACGGCGTCGATCTCCAGGAACAGCCCGGCCGCACAGCGTTCTTCGTCAGCTTGCGGATAGAATACGTGCGCTTTGCCGAAGCTCAGTTCCCGGCTCTGGCAGCGCTCCGGGTGCTTGCCCAGCAGAAAACCCAGGTCGGTAGCGGGCGGGCGGGTGGTGACAATTTCTAAATACATCGTTCGAAAGATTGGTTAACGATGCAAAGGTGGGAGGCAAGTGCGCAGTGTTTTTGCGCAGTTATGAAAAATTGGTTATTTTTTCAAAAAATTGATAATATACCGATTTTACAGTACTGAAATCAATCATCCCCATGCCTGTTAACCGCAACGCCCTCATCCGCTACAAGACCATCGACCAGTGCCTGCGCAACCGCTATCGCCGCTGGACGCTGGAGGGGCTGGTCGGCGCCTGCTCGGACGCCCTTTACGAATACGAAGGCATCGACAAGGGCGTCAGCCGGCGCACCGTTCAGGCCGACATACAGATGATGCGCAGCGATAAGCTGGGCTACAACGCCCCCATCGTCGTAGTGGACAAGAAGTACTATGCTTACGAAGACCCGGATTACTCCATCACCAACGTGCCTATTTCCGGGCAGGACCTGGGCCGGCTGCAGGAGGCGGTGGCGTTCCTGAAGCAATTCCAGGGGTTTTCCCACTTCCGGGAGCTGGATGGCATGGTACAGAAGCTGGAAGGGCACGTCTACGCCCAGAAAACGAACCGGCGCCCCGTCATCGACTTCGAGCGCAACGAGGATTTGAAGGGGCTGGAATTTCTCGATCCGCTGTACCAGTCCATCATCCGAAGGCGCGTCCTGGAGGTGAGCTACCAGTCTTTCCGGGCGCGAGAGGGGGCGCTGCTCGTTTTTCATCCCTACCTGCTGAAGGAGTTCAACAACCGTTGGTTCCTGCTGGGAAGAAAACACCGGCAGGGAAAGCTGCTGATCCTGGCGCTGGACCGCATCCAGGGCCTGCGGCCCCTGCCCGAAGTACCCTATCAGGAGCAGCCCGGTTTCGACCCGGCCGAGTACTTCCGGGATGTGATCGGCGTAACGGTGAACGAGGGCAGCCGCCCGTCCAACGTAAAGATCTGGGTCGACCGGCGCAATGCTCCGTACGTGCTCACCAAGCCGTTGCACCCTTCGCAGGAAGTGCTGGAGGAGCGCCCGGACGGCGTCGTCGTCAAAATCCGGGTAAAAGAGAACTACGAGCTGGAGCGGCGCATCCTGGGCTTCGGCCCGGCTATGGAAGTCCTGCAGCCGGCCCGCCTGCGGCGGCGCATCCGGGATCAGTTGAAGCGGGCATGGTGGAGGTATGAGGAGGCTGACAGGAGGGAAACCTGACCGTTTTCGGAGGAACAGGGCGGGGCAAGTTTATACCCGGCCTCCCCTCAGTACCGGCAGGCCTGCCCGTTGGGCTTCACATAATACGGCTTGTAATTCAACGCCTTCGGGTCGGTACACCCTTCCAGGTTGAGCAGCTCGATACTTTTGAATTCGATGGGGTGGCTCTCGCTTTGCACGGAGATGGTCCCGCCGGTAAGGGGCGTACCGTCCACTTTTGCCTTGGGGTCGTAACCACTGAGCCCTTCACCTCCGACCTGCGGTTTGGAGTATCTCAAAACCCCATATCCATCCACGCAGTGCTGGATGAGAGAATCGCCAAGTACCAGTACTTCCACTGTTACCCACTGGGTTCCGCGATACGTCCTGGCGCGGGATTTGCGGCAATGGTCGGTGAAAAGCCTGCCGTTTATCTCTACATATGTACCTGGCGTACAGAGACCTCCCGTCGGGCGCTTGCCTTTTCCGGTGCCCCCCAGAAGCTCGACGCCGAGAGAGATGGGAAAATCCTGGTTGAGGCCCATCGACTCTGGCGTCTGCCCATGGATCATCAGGCCGCTGTTGAGGCGCCCCCATTCGGGCGCACCGGGGGCTTGTTCTCCCACAAAGCGGTACGTAGCCCGCAGCCGGTAATAGGAGAAAGGCTTCTCATAAAAAAGGAAGCCAAACCGGTTGCCGAAACCATCGGGATAATCGTCGTAGGAAATTTTCAGCAGGCCGCCCTCCACCCGAAAGGTGTTGGCGAAATTTTCGCCGGCCGGATAGCCCTGAATCTTGGGGGTCCAGCCGTCCAGGTTTTTGCCGTTAAAAAGCTGCAGCCACTCTTCCTGCGGGGCGCCGTTCTCCGGGCAGGGCTGGCGGCAGGAGAACAGCAGGAAGGAAAGGGCCAGGAAAAGGAAAATCCAGGTTCTCATGGGGTGGTTTTGAGGTGTGTTATCGTTCAACTTAAAGATAAGAAAGAAAAATAATCGAAAATAATTCATCTGCCGATAAAAGGTATCCTCGAAATCAATGGTTTACAACCAAGTTGGGCTACCCGTCAAAGGTTGGACACTCCATGCCTTTTGCACACGCTTGGCCTCGACTCCGCTCGGCTTTCCCCTTTCTGCTGTCCCACCTTAGACGGGTCGCCCCAAGTTGACTCAGTTTTTAACCAGCTTTTCACGGACGAGCACATTTCCACTCATTTCCCCCCAGCCGACTACAACCCCTCCATCGCCTCCAGCCTGACCCAGTATTGGTCGGTATGCGCCTGCACCTCTTCGATCATATAGCGGTTTTCGGGTTTGAACAGCTGTTTGAAACGCCCCTGCAGCTTCAGGCATTCTTCTACCGGGATATTTTTTTCGGGGCGGTAGTTGATGGTATAATGCTGGCGCTCTACTTCGAAAAGTGGGAAGAGGCGCGTCTCCACGGCCAGCCGGCCGATTTGGATCGACTGAGCGGGGTCGGCCTTATGGCCGGGAGGGCAGGGGCCGTCGATCATCAGCAGGCGGAAGCCCCGGGTATTTTTTGCTCTTTCGACTTTCGTCCGCAGGTCTTCCAGGAAGGCCAGGGAGGCCGTGGCGGCGTAGGGCATATTGTGTGCGGCGACGATGCCCATCAGGTCCTTGGGCCAGGCCCGCTTGAACCCGCTACCGGGGTTGGTCGTCGTCACGGCGCCGTAAGGCGTGGCGGTGCTCGTCTGTATGCCTGTGTTCATGTAAGCGCCGTTGTTGTTGACGATATACAGGAGGTTCTCATTGCGGGCGGCGGCACCGGAAAGGGCCTGCAGGCCGATGTCGAAGGTGCCGCCGTCGCCGGCGAGGATGACGACGGTAGTGTCCTTTTTGCCCTGCCGGTCGAGGGCGGCCCGCACGCCGGTGGCGGTCGCCGGGGCGGCAGCGAAGACGGTATGCACCAGGTTGGCCTTCAGTTCCCGCAGGGGGAACGGCCCGGAAATGATGGAAAAGCAGGACGCCGGCGCAACGTAGACGGTATCCTCCCCGAGCAGGCTGGCCAGGTGGCGCACGAGCAGCGACCATCCGCATCCCCGGCAGCTGAGCGCGCCGGAATAGACCTTTTCATCCTTTATGAGAAATTCGAGTGCTGGTTTCATTATTTGGTAGTGCTTTTAGTTCAAATGAAAGGCATAAACGCTCCAAACCTGATCTCAACCCACATCCACCCAGTTCACTTCTTCGGGCCGGTGGAAGGCGCGGTGGATGATCTTTTCAATGGTAACCGGCGGTACATCCTTGCCGCCGACGCCGGCGAAGAAGCCGTACATCTTGTAGTTGCTGCCGTACAGGGCGCGCTTCATTTCCTGCATGATGGCCCCTTCATTGTCGCCCAGGAAGTTGCGTTCCACAATGGCGATGACGGCATCTTTGGACAGCGGTGCCAGCGCGCGCTGTACTGCCTCTCTGGGGAAAGGCCGGAAGAGCCGCAGCTTCAGCAGGCCAACCTCCGGATAGTCCCGGATAACACCCCGGGCGGTGGAAGTAATGCTGGAGATCGTCACCAGGACAAGCCGGGTCTTCGGGCCGATATTCACCGCTTCCACGTTGCTGTAGGGGCGGCCGAAATGCGCTCCGAAATCCGTGGCGATCTCTTCGGCCAGGGCTTCCACCTGGTTCATCGTTTCCCAGAAGCTGTAATTCATCCGGTTGTAATGTTCGGGAGGCAGCAGCCCGCCGAAGGACTTCGGTTTTTTCAGGTCTATCGACATCTCCCCGGGCTGGATCGGCGGCAGGAAGCGGTCGACCAGGTTCTGGTCCGGAAGCCATACATTCTCGCTGGTATGGCTCTGGTAGAAGGCGTCGAGCACGACCATGGCGGGAATCCGGGTCTTTTCGGTCAGCACATAGGCCTGGATGATGGTGTCGAGTACTTCCTGGGAACTCTCCCCATAGAATTGTATCCACCCCGTATCCCGCTGGGAAAGCGAGTCGGACTGGTCCGACCAGATATTCCAGGGGATGGACGGGCGGCCGACATTACACATCACCATCGGCAGCCGAAAGTGGGAGATGGCCTGCAGCACCTCGTGGGCATAAAACAGGCCCTGGCCGGCCGTCGCCGTGAATACGCGCTCTCCGCCGATTGCGGCGCCCATGGCAGCGGCAAAAACGGAGTGCTCGCTGTCCATGTTGATATACGTCGCTTCGAGTTTGCCTTCGGCTACCAGTTCCGAAAGGCGCTCGACAATGGTCGTCTGCGGAGTGATGGGGTAGGCCGGGATGAAGCCCACCCGGCACAGGCGGGCCGCTTCGGCAGCGGCGTAATTGCCTTTCATCACCACCTCGACATGGCGTGGATACCGGGGGCTTTCCGGGTAGGGTTCCTCCAGCATCAGGCCATTATGGTTGTTTTCCTTTTTCATGATACTGCTTCTGTTAATTGAAACTGCATGGCGGAGCAGGGGCATTCCTGGACGCAGATACCGCATCCTTTGCAATAATCGTAGTCGATGCGCAGGCGGCCTTCTTCATCCACGTGGATGGCGGCGTCGGGGCAGAAGTTGTAGCAGTTGCCGCAGTTGAAGCACTCGCCGCAGTGCAGGCAGCGGGCGGTTTCGGCAACGACTTCCGTTTCGTCCATCCCTCTGGAGACCTCGCTGAAATCGCCGTCCAGGCGCCTGGGATGGTGCAGCTTGTTGTAATGCCGCGCCATGGGCAGGTAATACGTGTAGTTGATGTCTTTGGGCAGGACGACTTCCGGCAGGCTTTCCGCTTCGCGGTAGGGTTTGCCGCGCAGGAAAGCGTGGACCTCTTCGGCCACTTTATTGCCGCTGCCGATGGCTTCGGCAACGGTGCCGCCCCAGGCCATATCCCCGGCGCAGAAAACGGAAGCGCCGCTTTCCAGTTCGATGTACCCCTGCTTGGGGTCCACGGGTTTCTCGCCGAGGGCGAACAGGTCGGAGCGTTGCCCGATGGCCTTGATCACCCGGTCGACGAGGATGGTGCGCTCCGAGCCGGCAACCGGCACCGGCCGGCGGCGGCCGGATTCATCGGGTTCGCCCAGCTGCATTTCGGTCAGCGTCAGCGCCACCTTGGTAGGCCCGGCGGGGGCGAGGGCCACCGGAGCGGACAGGAACTCAATCTTCACCCCTTCGAGCAAGGCTTCCTTCACCTCCTGGGGGATGGCCGGCATTTCCCTGATGGTGCGCCGGTAGTAGATGGTAGGCCTGGCGCCCAGGCGGAGCACCGTGCGGGCAACGTCGATAGCCGTGTTGCCGCCGCCGACGATGGCCACTTCCTGCCCTCTGTGCAGGCCGTCGGCATCGTGGTCGAGCTTGAATTCGCGCAGGAAGTTAATGCCGTCGCGGGCAAACTCTTCTCCTTCGATGCGCATCGGGCTGCCGATGTGAGAACCGGTTGCGGCGATGACGGCATCAAAACGGCCGGCCAGCTCTTCCGCCGCGACTTTTTTGCTGAGCTTTATTTTTACCCCCCGCGCCTCGATGCGGCGGATTTCTCTGTCGAGCACTTCGTCCGGCAGGCGAAACCGCGGGATGCCGGTACGCATCATGCCGCCGGCCTGCGGGAGCGCTTCGAAGACCGTCGTCTCGTATCCTTTTTCGCAGAGCCGCAGGGCGGCTGTCAGCCCGGCCGGCCCGGAACCGATAATGGCGATTTGCTCTTTATGCCGTTTGGGTGCCGGTTTCACCTGCTCTTCAGCAGCCTGGTCGCCCAGGAAACGCTCGATGGCACCGATATTTAGGCCGCGGTCCAGTTCGTTGCGGTTGCAATTCTGCTCGCAGAAGTTGGGGCAGACCCGGCCGCAGACGGACGGGAAGGGGTTGTACCGGCTGATCAGCTCGTAGGCCTGTCCGAATTTTTTCTCGGAAACCAGCCGCACAAAGCCCCGCACATCGGTGCCCGCCGGGCAGCTCGTGTTGCAGGGTGCCGGTCGCTCTTCGTAGGAAGGCGTGATCAGCCGCCAGTTGCCGGTTTTGTTTTTGGACATCGGGTCGGACCAGGAAGGCGTTTCCAGCCCGTTGATCTCAGCCGGGATGTCAAAGGCCAGGCTCTCTATGGTTTTGGTGGCCCTTGCCGGCTGGGCGTGCAACGACCCGATCAGGAACTGATTGCGGCCGTTGGCGCCGCTGACCGCCCGCAGCGCCCGGGCGGCAGCCTCCATGTTGGCTTCGGGCTTGGCCGGAACGTTCTCTTTGATGGCCGCCAGGACAATGTCCAGGCTGACTTCGAAAATCCGGGCCAGCGCGCCGATCATTGCCGCGTTGACGATGGGCAGCGACTTGCTGCCCAGCCCCAGCTCCAGAGAGAGGCGGGTGGCCTGTACCGTATAGGCCGTCCTGCCGGGCGCCGAAAAGTCCGTTTCCGGGCGTTCCGTATTGATCAGGACGGCCCCATTCTCCTGCAGCCCGTCGAAGACGGGGACCTGCTCGATCAGGCTTTCATCAAAAACGACAATTAAATGAGGGTGGTAAATGTTGCTTCGGTTGAGGATTTCCTTTTTGGCTACCCGGAGGAAAGCTTGTATGGGGGCACCGGTTCGCTCAACGCCGAAGGCGGGAAAAGCCTGGACCTGAAAGTTGCCAAGCTTGCTGAATATTTTGGCCAGTATCTCGAAGGCGGTTACCATCCCCTGGCCGCCTCTGGCATGGCCTCGAATTTCTAGCATAGGTTAGGGTTTTTTGTCCCGGGATGGTATTTCCAGCCTCCTGGCCAGAGCCGGTTGGCCGGAAACACCATCCTGGGACTTTAAACAAAGCATTGGGCCCTGAAGCCTTAAGCGTTCTAATAATAGACGTTTTCCCTAACCTTTGGAATGACAATTGTTTGTTCAACCTTTGATCTTTGTCATCTCTTATCTTTGTATCAGCAAGCGTTCGATGAGCCGGGTAGTTTTCGTTTGGATGATCAGGAAATACACGCCCTGGCCCAGCTCTGCCGCAGGAAGGGGCACTTCATTTTTGCCCGCCGTCAGGGCTGCCGTCCCGAGGAAGTGGGTGCGGCCCAGTTGATCGGCCAGGAACAGTTCTGCCTCCTGTTCTGCCGGGCTGTCGATAATCGCTGCTGCCCAGCTGCTGGCCGGGTTGGGTTGCAGGCGCAGCCGCAGGGCAGGCAAGAAGGATGTTGAAGCCACCGGGGGCAGCGCCGCCGCATCGGAAAGGCCGATGTTGTCGACGGCCATATCGCTCCTTACGCCCCCGATCGTGCTGCTGAAGCGCAGGCGGACGACCTGGCCGATGAATCCCTGAAGGCTGATGTTGGCGCTTTGCCAGTTTCGGCCCTGCTGGCCGGAGCGCGACCAGATGGTGGACCAGCCGCCGCCCCCGTCGGTACTGGCCTGCAGGGTAAGCGTACCCATCTGGTTGCCGTACATGTGGTAATCGAAGCGGAAGGAAGGCATAGCCGCCGAGGAGAGGTCGAAGCAGGGCCCTTCCAGGATGGCAGTGCCGTTGTTGTTGGAAGTAGATTCGGTATAGGCGTAGTACATGCCGTCGGAGGCGGCGGAGGGCCCGGTATTGTTGGTGTGCGTGCCTCCATTTCCCCTGCTCCAGTCGAACCCGTCGGCGTTGCTTTGCGACCAGAGGCCAAAGCCGTTCTCAAAGCTTTCTGCGTAAGGCAGGGCGGCCAGCGGCTGGCAGGATATTCCCGCCGTCACTACAGCGCTGCCGGTTTGCGTGCAGCCATTGGCGTCCGTTACGGTTACGGTGTAGGCCCCCGCCGGCAGGTCGCTGACGTTCGGGCCGCTGGCGCCGTTGGCCCACTGGTAAGCATAACCGGGCGTGCCTCCGGAAACGGCCAGGGCGATGGCGCCGTCGTTGGCGCCGGAAGCGGAAACATTGGTCACATCGAAAGCCAGGATGATCTCTTCGGGTTGGCCGACGAAAGCGGTGGCCGTTGCGGAACAGCCATTGTTGTCGGTGACGGTCACTTCGTAGCTGCCGGCCGAAAGCCCCACCGCCGTCCGGGTAGGAGCGCCGTTGGGCCAGGCGTAGGTGTAGGGGCTTACCCCCATGCTGGCGTTCACGGTGGCGGTGCCATCGGACCCGCCATAACAGGAGGCCGGAGTAGAATAGACGTTCAGGGTAGGCTCGTTGCAGGGCATGGCGTCGCCGTCGACGGATATCGCGTCAATGGCCATGTCTCCTCTCTGCCCGCCGGTGGCAGTGCCGACGAACCGCACCTTGGTATACCCCGAGCTGTACCCGGAAAGCGAAACCGTCGCCGATTGCCAGGCTTCTCCCTGATTGCCGTAGCGCATCCAGAGGGTCGTCCAGTTGCTGCCATTGTCGGCGCTGGCCTGAACGGAGAGCGTGCCCATGTTGGCGCCGTACATGTGGTAAGCAAAGGAAAGAGTGGGGTCCATGAGGTCGCGGATGTCCAGGCAGGGGCTTATCAACATGGCGGCCCCGCCGGAAAACCTGGAGGCGTCGATGTAGAAATAGAAGGTGCCGTCGGCGGCTCCCTCGGGGCCGGTTCTCTTGGTGTCGGTAGGGCCGGCGCCGCGTTCCCAGTCGAAGTCATCATTGGCGCTTTGCATCCACTGGCCGGCGCCGCTCTCGAAGCTTTCGGTATAGGGGAAGCTGCCGGCCATGGCTGCGCATCCGTCGGACGTCACGGTTGCGGAAGCCGTTTTTGTACAGCTGTTGTTGTCTGTGACCGTAACGGTATATATGCCACCGCTCAGCCCGTACAGATCCTGGGTCGTAGCGCCGGTCGACCATTTGTAGGTATAAGGCGGGGTGCCTCCGCCGGGCGTCAGGTTAATGGCACCGTTGTCGGCGCCGGGGGCTGCTTCTGCGGTAGTGCTGGCAGACAGGACGATATAGGTGGGCTGGTTGATCGTCACGGATTCCACGGCCAGGCATCCCGAAGCATCCGTAACGGAGAGGGAGTAAGTGCCTGCTGCCAGGCCGGAAATGCTGGAGGTGGTGGCGCCGGTCGACCATTTAAAACTGTACGGGGCCGTACCGCCGGAGGCCGTTGCCGTTGCCGAACCCGTAGCGGTGCCGGTACAACGGACGTCGGCTTTGCTGATGCTGGCGGTATGGCTACAGGTACTGCAGGCGGAGAGGCAGGAAGCGTTGCTGACCTCGAAGCGGATTTTGTCGCCGGGCAGGGGGCCGAAGCCCTTGCTCATGTCGATGCCTACGCCGCCAACGAGGTGGCAGTAGCTCATAATCGTCCCGCCGCCGTTGGGCAGGGGCGCTGTCGGGCAGCTTCCGTTGCCGGGGTAGCCGGCGGTTTCGCCGCACCCGTCGATGGCCTCGGCGGCCGTGCCGTCGCCGTTGACATCCCAGGAGCAGTCGTGAGAATGCCAGCAGCCCAGGTTATGCCCCATCTCGTGGGTGATCACGTTGACAGACCAGGAGTAGGCCGGCAGCTCATTATAACCGCTGTAAATGTAACTGTAAGCATAACTGTAGGAGGAGCAGAGCGCGTCGACCCAGGCGATGCCGCCGCCCGCCGGGGCGCCGCGGGACACCAGGTGGGCCAGGTCGCCGTTGAAGTTCGGCCGGGCCGTACGGAAAGTTTTCAAAGCCTCGCTGGTGGAATTGGTAGGATATCCATCCGGCGATTGCCAGACGAAGGCCTCCGAAATGACGACTTCGACACTTTCATTCTGATAAATGGCCGCCACGACGTTGAATAATCCGGCTATATGGTCGATGGTATTCTGCACCGAACCTTTTTCCAGGTACATATCGTAATCGCATTCGAGATAAACGCGGACGCAATTGCCGCCGCTGCGGCCGGCGGGCGCCTGCAGGTGTTCGTTCAGGTTGCGCAGGCTGTTGGTGACGTCTTCGAGCTGCGATACGCCGCATTCGAAAGCCGGGGGGCTGGCTACGTCGCCAGTCCGGTAGAGGATGTACCGGCCTTTATGCCCTTCCCCCTCCAGCGCGCCCAGCACCATATTGCCCTGTTCGGCGGTTTCTATGACGCCCATCAGCCCATCCTCGAAGATGCTGATGGCGGCTATGGAACGGGAAGAGCCTTCCACGATTCCCCGGTAGTGGCGCCCGGGGCGGTAGGCCGGCACATTGCCCTCCCCGGCGCTGGTGGACACCTGGAAATCATCAGTGAACAACTCGTGCCGGATCAGTTTCAGCCGGACGGAACTGAACTCGCCGGTAGGCACCTGCAGGGCAATAGCCGGCGCATCGGCCCGGTAGGCCGCTTTCAGGCTTGCGGCGTCCACCTGCAGCACCTGCCCCCGGGAAACGGTGCTTTTCAGGCTGCCGGCCACCTCTCCGGCCCATTGGAAGGCGGAAACTGCCTTCAGCCCTTTGCCGGACAGTTGGTGGAACAGTACCTTTTGTTGAATTGGAGAATGGTTTTGTGCGTGGCTGCCCATTGAAAACGCAGCCAGAAGAAGCGTGATCTGGAAAAATCTCATTTTTGGGATGTTTATGATTCGATAATTGCTATTCGTTGCTATTGGCTGCCCAAAGGCACGCCCCTGCCTGTCGTGCCATCTGAGACAGCAGGCCCATTAAACCTGGGAGAAAATTGTGTGAAAAATCTGGTCGTCTTTATGAGATTTGAAAGGCCCTAAAGGAGGGCTGAAGCATGATCTGTCAGGAATACCGGGATTTGGAAGATTGGAGTTCAGTTGGGAGCATGGCGCAAATATAGAAAAATGTCTTATTGAAAAAACTTTCCTAGTAGATTTTTTTCAATGATTTTTCCTGTTATATATTTTGTTGCCCAGCATGTTTCATCGTTTCAGTTGTCTTTGCTTTGCTGGAAATGGCGCATCACCCCGGGCAGGAGGGTAAAAATGAGCATGGCTACTCCCAGCAGCCCGTAAGTGGTCTGGAGGAAATGCCCGCCCCCGACAAGGGCAATCTGAACATCGATCCAGATGATGAGTGTCATCCCCAGATACAAGCTGAAGGCCCATGCCCAGTGATAATTGTCATAGATATTCAGTTTTTCAGCCCAATGCCATTCGGGCTGTCGCCACAGGCCGACCAGGACAATGAGGGGAAAAAGGCCGAGCAGTGTCCCCAGGATCATTCCCGGTATCATATAATTGCTAAAGGGCGTGCCGGGCAGATATTCCGAGGCGGGCATCTGCAGGCTGGCCCCGGAAGGGTCCGCGATTAAACTGCCTCCTCCGAACAGGCCGCTGGCGCATTGGAAAAAGACGAGAAAAGCCAAAACGTAAAGGGCAGCAGGTCGCTTGGTTATCATGTGTGCGTTTTCCGGCATTATAATGATTAATCAGGTAAAAGGCGCTGATTTTCATCACCGGGCAGGCCGGAACCGGGGCGGTAGGGGTGCGATGCTAAATTGTGGTCCCTCCGGTGTTGGGAGGATTTAGGCATTAGGTTTTGGGCGTTAGGCACCTGTTGAGTGCCCGATTAGGCCTGGGTTGCCCCCCTAAAACCTATAGCCTAAGATTTACCCGGCCGGACGGACGGGCCTAAAACCGAGCAAGGGGTACAAAAAGGAATCGCGCCCGGCCGGCAATGAAAATGGCGTGGTTAATAGAAATGGCTTCAGGAATTGTTACCTAATATATATAACTGGCATTCTAAAAAAGCACACTATGAAGATCGTTTTCATCTCTGATACACACGGCAGGCACCGGAAAGCGGAGATTCCGGATGGCGACATCCTGATCCACGGCGGCGATGTGACCAACGGCCGGGAAGCCCAGATGCTGGACTTCCTGAACTGGCTGGCGGAGTTGCCCCATCCTTATAAGATATTCATCGGCGGCAATATGGACCGCATGCTGGAGGTGGATTCCGTGAAGTATCACCAGATGTTGCCCGACAATACTTACTACCTGGAAAACGAAAGCCTGGACCTGGAAGGGCTCCACATCTGGGGTTCGCCGATGATCCCCAATTTCGTCGGCGCCTTCAACCGGAACCGGGGAGAAGAGCTTCGGGCATACTGGGAAAAAATACCCGGGGATGTCGACGTCCTGATCACCCATACGCCGCCGGCCGGCATTCTGGACCGCACCTCCCTGGGGCTTTCGGTGGGGTGTAAGGACCTCCGCAGGAGAGTGGATGAACTTTCGGTAAAGCTCCACCTGTTCGGCCATGTTCACGAGTCTTATGGCAGGGAAGAACACCAGGGCGCCACCTTTGTCAACGGCAGCTTCGTCCGCGGTTTCTTTCAGCATTTTAATCCGGCCTTCGAGATCGAAATATGAGGCCGGGAAACCGGAAAACTTCCAATCCTGCGCTTAGTCTTGTATCTTCGCGCCAAATTAACCGCAATGCCGATGATGAACCTCCGACAGATCATAGAAGAAGCCTGGGAAGACCACAGCAAGCTGTCCCACAAACCGGTACAGGAAGCCGTCCATCAGGTCATGGAACTGCTCGACCGGGGAGAACTTCGCGTTGCGGAGCCTGCCGCCGGCGGAGAATGGACGGTCAATGAGTGGGTTAAGAAGGCCGTAGTGTTGTATTTTCCTCTCCAGCAGATGGAGACCATCGAAGTGGGCCCCTTTGAATTTCACGACAAGATCCCGCTGAAGAAGAACTACGCCGGGCTGGGCGTCCGGGTGGTGCCGCACGCGATTGCCCGTTTTGGCGCCTATCTGGAAAAAGGCGTCATTATGATGCCCAGCTATGTCAACCTGGGCGCCTGGGTGGGCAGCGGCACCATGGTCGACACCTGGGCCACCGTCGGCTCCTGCGCCCAGATCGGCCGCAACGTACACCTCAGCGGCGGCGTGGGCATCGGCGGCGTACTGGAGCCGCCCCAGGCTGCCCCGACCATCATCGAAGACGATTGCTTCATCGGCTCCCGCTCTATCGTCGTCGAGGGGGTCCGTGTAGAAAAGGAAGCGGTGCTGGGCGCCAACGTCGTCCTCACCCAGTCTACCCGTATCATCGACGTGACCGGGCCGGAGCCCGTTACCTACAAGGGCCGGGTGCCGGCGCGTTCAGTCGTCATCCCCGGTTCTTATCCAAAGGAATTCCCCGCCGGAACCTATCAGGTGGCCTGCGCGTTGATCATCGGACAGCGCCAGGAAAGCACCAATAAGAAGGTATCCCTGAACGAGGCGCTACGGGAGTATAAGGTGGCGGTTTGAAAAATTGTGCATTTGTGTGTAGGTGTTTAAGTGTGTAGGTGTTTAAGTGTTTAAGTGTGTAGGTGTATACGATCCGCCGTCAGCCCCCTCGAATGCACACACATAAACACATCCACACATAAACACATCCACACATAAACACATCCACACATCCACACATAAACACGCATACACATTCTTTACCATGAAATACCTCATCGTCGGCCTGGGCAATATCGGCGCCAGGTATGAAAACACCCGCCACAACATCGGTTTCGATGCGGTGGACCGCCTTGCCCGTGAATTTGAAGCCGAATGGAAAACGGACAGCCTGGGAGACGTGAGCAGTTTCCGGCACAAGGGGCGCACGTTCGTCCTGCTCAAGCCTTCTACCTACATGAACCGCAGCGGCAAGGCCGTGCGCTACTGGCTGCAAAAAGAAAAAATAAGCAAAAACCACCTGCTCGTCATCGTCGACGACCTCAACCTGGACTTCGGCAAGCTGCGCCTGCGGGGCAAAGGCAGCGACGGGGGCCATAACGGATTGAAGGATATCGATCAGATGACCGGAGGCAATGATTACGCCCGCCTCCGGATCGGTATCGGAAGTGAGTTCGGGCGGGGCCAGCAGGTGGACTACGTACTCAGCGAATGGTCGGACGAAGAAGCTGGCCAACTGCCGGAAATCCTCGAAAAAGCCGCCGAAACCGCCAAGGCTTTCGCCACCATCGGCCTGCAGCACGCGATGAGCCAGTTTAACGGGTAGTGTTTGGGTGTTGCGGTGTTGCGGTGGTTTGGGTATGGCGGCCGGGGGATTACGCCGGACCCGCCGCAAAACCTTAAAACCGAAATACCATAAAACCATAAAACCGAAATACCATAAATAAACAGTGACTGTATTTTCCTATTTTCGCTTAAAAGATCCCCTATGCAAAGATCCAGACGTACCTTTCTTCGTGATTCCGGCCTGCTCGTCGCCGGCTTTTCTCTTTACGGGCTGTCCTCGTGTGCTGGCAGCAGCGTGGAAAATGTAGACATACCGGAAGGGCTTTTCTTCGACATCTCCCTCGCCCAGTGGTCCCTCCACCGGTCTTTGCAGAGCGGCGAGATGGACAACCTCGACTTTGCGGAAATGGCTAAAAAAGATTTCGGCATCAGTGCGGTAGAATACGTCTCGCAGTTCTTCCAGGACAAGGCTAAAGACAAGGCCTACCTTGCCGAGATGAAAAAGCGGGCGGACGACAACGGCGTGAAGAGCCTGCTCATCATGGTAGACGGCGAGGGAGACCTGGGCAGTACGGACGATGAAGCCCGTGCCCTGGCCGTGACCAACCACTACAAATGGCTGGATGCCGCCAAGGCTTTGGGCTGCCACTCCATCCGGGTAAATGCCGCCGGCCGGGGCACAGCCAGCGACGTGGCCCAGGCGGCCCTGCGCAGCCTGCAGCAGCTCGGAGACTATGCCGCCCAACTGGACCTGAACGTGCTGGTGGAAAACCACGGCGGGTATTCTTCCGACGGCAAATGGCTCTCCTTCATCATGGGAGCACTGAAACGGCCCAATATCGGCACGCTGCCCGACTTCGGCAATTTCTGCATCGAACGAGGAGAAGACGGGAAGTGCGTCAATGAGTACAACCGCTATGACGGCATGCATGACCTGCTACCCTTCGCCAAGGGGGTCAGCGCCAAATCCTACGCCTTCGACGAAAAGGGCAGGGAAACGACCATCGACTACGCCCACATGCTGAAACTGGTCAGGGATGCCGGATATACAGGCCATGTCGGCATCGAATTCGAAGGAGAAGGCAGCGAGATCGACGGTATCCTGCATACCAAGAAGCTGCTGGTTGAAGAAGGGATGAAATTGTCGTAGCTTAACAAGTTTTGTGTGAAATACCTTTTGCAAACGGTGCGATATTCTTTGTCCTGGCCGGCGCTGGCTGCTGCCTTGTTGCTGGCCGGTTGTAAGAATAAGGTGGAGGACGTCAACGCCCTGGTCTCGAAGTTCGACACCCACGTGGAGACGGCAACAGATGTGGAAATCCTCTACAGCGACTCCGCCCAGGTGCGGGTGCGCATCACCGGGCCGACGATGCTCTACCATCTCGACCGGCAGGAGCCGCGGCAGGAATTCCCGGACGGGGTGTCCGTCGATTTCTTCGGGCCGGAAGGCGCTATAACCAGCGAACTCGACGCCCGCTACGGCCTGCGGCTGGAGAACAAGAACGAGGTGATCGTGCGCGATAGCGTCGTCTGGCTGAGCGTCGAAGGGGAAAAGATCGAGACCGAGGAGTTGATCTGGGACGAACGGCAACGGAAGATTTACACCAACAAATTCGTGGTGATCACCCGCCCCGACGAGATCATCTACGGCCACGGTTTCGAAGCCGACCAGGACTTCACCTACTCCCGGATCAACGCCATCGAAGGGCGCCTCAAGGTCGATGACCTGGAAAAGGAACTGGAGTAATGCTGATTGCGCTGATCATATTGTTCCTGATGTTGTCCGCCCTGTTTTCCGGCACGGAGATCGCCTATATTTCCGCCAACAAACTGAGGGTAGAGCTCAAGAAAAAGAAGGGGTCGCAGCGCGGCCAGGTGCTGGCCGGCTTCTACGAGGATCCCGCCGCTTTCCTGGGCACGATGCTCGTCGGCAACAACATCGCCCTGGTCGTCTTCACCTACCTGCTGACGCAGCTCGTTGAACCCTATCTGCTGCAGGTTCCCTGGTTTCAGCCCCCCCTCGTGCTACTCCTCATCGAAACGCTCCTGGCCACTGTCATCGTGCTGTTATTCGGGGAGTTCCTGCCGAAAACACTATTCCGCCTCTACGCCGATGACGTCCTCTACTTTCTGGCCTATCCCCTGAAGCTGATCCAATGGCTGCTGCTCATCCCCGCCTGGCTGATGACCCGCCTGTCCAACCTCCTGCTGCGCGCCCTGCGCACGCCGACCGAAGAAGTGGACAACGCCTTCACCCGCCTCGACCTGGAAAACTTCATCAACGACACTCAGACCGACACCGAGGAGAACATCGACCGGGAGCTTTTCGGCAAGGCCCTCAACCTGCGCGACGTGCGCGTGCGGGAGTGCATGGTGCCCCGCCCCGAGATCGAAAATATCGATATCGGCGCCAGCGTTGGCGACCTGGAGCAACTCTTCCGGGAGACCAAACTGTCCCGCATTATCGTCACCAAGGATGATATCGACAACGTGCTGGGTTACGTCCACCACCAACAACTCCTCAAACAGCCCAAATCCATCAGCAAGCTGATCCTCGACCTGCCCTTCGTGCCCGAAGCCATGCGGGTAACCGACCTGCTCAACCAGTTCATCCGCGACCGGATCAACATCGCCATCGTGGTAGACGAATACGGCGGCGTCTCCGGCCTGATCACCCTGGAGGACATCCTGGAGGAAATCTTCGGCGAGATCGAGGACGAACACGACCAGGAAGAATACGTCGAAACAGTCATCCGCCCAGGACAGGAATTTATTTTTTCCGGCCGCCTGGAAATTGATTATCTTAACGAAAAATATGCCCTGGGCCTGCCGGAAGGCGACTACCACACCCTCTCCGGCTATCTGGTGATGACCCACGGCGCTATTCCCGAACGGGGAGACGTAATGGAACTGAACGGCTACCGCTTCGTCCTGGAACTGGTGAGCGATACCAAGATCGAAACGGTGCGGGTGGTCCGGTTGGAAATGCCAATTGCTTAAAATTTGTATTTCATGCCGCGGGCCGAGCTCTTTTTCCGGGGAAAAATAAAGCGGGATACGCTTTTGCTGTGGGGGGCGGCAGTGGGGGTCTGGCGGGAGTTGTAAAGGCTGTTTCAGCTTTTTTTTACCTTTGCCGGCAAACTGAAAACCCAAAGTTTGCTATGAAACGCTTTCTATTACTGCTGTTTTTATTCCCCGCCGTAGCTCACTCCCAAGTCGTCAACACCGAAAAACTGCGCCTCGACAAGGGCGACAAAGGCTTTGTCGGCGAGGCGGCTCTCGACCTCGGCCTGGCGCGCAACCGGGCCGGGCAGACTGTCCGCCTGGGCACCAGTGCCCGCCTGGAGCTGCTGCGCGGCGATCACCGCTGGATGCTGCTCGGCGCCTACAACCTCACCCAGTTCAATGACGTAGACGAGCCGGGTTCGGCACCCAAGAACTTTGCCAACAACGGCTTCGGCCACCTGCGCTACAACTACCGCTCCCGCGACTGGCTCACCTGGGAAGCCTTCGCCCAGGCCCAGTACGACAGAATCCAGCAGATCGACCTCCGCCTGCTGGCCGGCACCGGGCCCCGCCTGCGCCTCATCCGGTCGGATTCCGCCCAACTTTATTTCGGTGCCCTGTACATGTTTGAACACGAAGAGTCCAGAAATGAGTTCGAAGAACCGGAACCCTTCACGGAGCGCCTGATACTCGACGACCACCGCCTGAGCACCTACCTGAGCGCCGGCCTGCAGATCACCTCTTACCTGACGGTCAACCACGTCACCTATTATCAGCCCAACCTCAGCAATTTTTCCGACTTCCGCATTTCGTCGGAGACTACCTTGTCGGTCAAGCTCACGGGCAGGCTTTCGCTGCGCACCTATTTTCAGCTGATCTACGATACCGAGCCGCTCGTTCCGGTACCCAATGCGATGTATGTGTTGAATAATGGGTTTAGTTTGGTGTTGTAGGAAGAGGAGGCGCGGAGAGTAGGTTTGGAGCAGGAACACAAAAATAAATTTGTCAAAATTGCATCTCCCGTACCCGAAGGGGGGCTGCGATGCTCCTTTCCATCCTTTCCGGATAAAGGTATTATCCCAAATTATTACAGAATCCTGCCCTAGCTTTACCTGCAATTTCATTATTCAGCAAAAACCTAAAAGAAATGAAAGCATCATTGTCCCTGTTTTTCCTCGTCTTGTTTGCCGGCACGCTATTCGGCCAGTTCAAAGTGCCCGAGGCTTCGAAGCAAGGGTTCGCTAAAAAATATCCGAAGGCCGAGTCAGCAAAATGGAAAAGCGCCAGCGACGGCATTTACACCGTAGATTTCTCGGACAGCGGCCAGAGAACATCTGCCGATTTTGACGCCAAAGGCAACTGGGTGCAATCCGAAATAAAAATGGATAAAGGTAGCCTGCCGGCGGCAGTGAGCCAAACCATTGCCAAACAATACAGTGATTTCGAAATCGACTGGGTGAAGCAATTGTCGTCGCCCGGGCGGCCGGTGGCCTATCGGGTAGCCCTCGACCAGGAAGGGTATACCGTGCGGGTCAACTTCAGCCCGGAGGGAAAAGTGCTGGAAAAGGAGGAGGAGCGGGACTGATGGATTTTGGATGTTTGATTTGCGATGTTTATACTTAACGGCAATAGGTTTTGTGCATTTGCCCTCCCCGCCCCTTAGGGCTACGGCTTACGCAAGTAGTATGAAGAAAAAACATAATTTGATTATGAAGAATGTAAGCACCTTGAATGCCGCCATATAGATGGCAAACTACTCATATGATGGGTAAGGCGGTTTTGTTGATCCCTTTCCACGCCAAGCCTGGCAATAATCAGGCAGCCCAACTTTGGGATGCTGAAACGGATTCTTTGTTTCGGTTTTCCACTCAAACGTTCATTACCTGTCGTAAAACCTGTTGCCTTGTGATCGAACACTTCATCATGGTGGCAACCAGCGGTTGCGGGCGTAGAGTTAACTAAGCACTGCGGCTGCTTTTATTGTCATCGTAGTCTGGCAGGATGCATCAAGGTTTCCAATTGAGTACCTCTTATCGAAGCCCTGTTTTAATGGTTCTAAAGAGCTGTTAATGATCAGCGCAGCGGTATATAAACGTGATCAGAAGTTGTTCCGCTCAACTTTGTGAGTTGTCATGATACAATTGGTTTTCGCCGCAACGCTCTGTCGTTCTCAGTACAGCTAGTATGCTGTTGGCTTTAAGTAGCCGAGGGCAAGCGCTCGATATGATATCGGATTCCATAAGTGGCTTGCGGCTTGGCGGCGGAGCGGCCGAATCCAGGGTAATGATCCAACTCCGGTATATCCAGCTCATAAGTGCGTACTTCAAATTGGGCATGAAGGAATTGGCTTTTCAGCACCTTGCCTTCTCATCAGAATTTCGGTTTGATTCAGCGGAATATATCGGACCCCCTGGAAAATCAGGTGCTTAAACAATCGAGTCGTCAGCCTCGCGGTCAAACAAAAAGTAACCCGCTCAGCGGGGAGCTACTGCTTTGTATGGTAAGCACCGTAAGACTCTTCAGGAGCGATTATCGAGCAGTTTTCAATTGAATATAGGATGTCCACCCGGAGCGCCTGCGTCCGAGCGTCAACAACTATGCTTGTCTATGGCCAGGTCTGGTCGAAGGCGCCGATGGATTCGGATCCGCAATCGGTTTTGTGCTGAAATTGAAGCTCGGCTGCTCACCGCTACGTGACGGTGCCCAGACAAATGGAGCCAATTCAAGAGGCTCTGCTGGCAACTCGTGGGTATTATAAAATATACATTTGATCCGCGCTTGTGCTTATTGTTGAATCGCGGTTTTGTGCATACCATCTTGCCGAGCATTTCCAAACTGTGCGACCGGGCATCATTAAAGGGTGTCTGCGCGGTTATCAGGGATTGCCAAATTCGTCCTGACACTGATAGGGGCAGGCGCATGGAATTTTTGCTAATATTATGAAAATTTTAATACTACTGGCCAAGCCGGCCCAAGGGATCACGCAATAATAAGTGCCAAATAGAAGTTTTGTGGGAAGCGCAAACGTAGGCATAGCCAGCTACGGCAGCTTCATCTACCACACGGGTGTCAGAGCGAAGAACGACATAGATGGTAAGATTGTTGCGCGTCCATAATCCCCTAAAGGGGAAATCCTCCCATAAATGCACTACCTGTCCCGCACACAAAGTGTCGGGAAAACCTATTGCAGCGGAGTATAATTTTTGATTAAGCCCTGCGCAGCCCGCTTTGCCGGAGCCATCGGCCCGTCAGCGCCCTCATCTTATCGGCCCGTTTTTCTTTTCTCCGGGCGCAATTTTCCACTCGGTACCTTCCGTTTTACATATACTGATTTTTAACCGAAAACCAATTAGTTCACGAATACCATACGACTATGGAACGATTTGCTCTGCTGGCCGCCCTGGCCGTGTTTTCCGGTGCCCTGTACGCCCAGGATGACGTCCCCCCTGCTGTGAAAGAAGCCTTCGCCGCCCGGTTTGCCGACGCGGGGTTCGCCGAATGGGAAGACCCCGAAGATGGCGTTTACGAAGTGGATTTTGAACTGGATGGCAAAGACATGATGGCAAAATTTGACGCCAACGGCAATTGGGTGGAAACCGAGACGGAGATCACCGAAACGGACCTTCCGGAAGCCGTCTGGCTGGCCATCACCAGCCAGTACGCCGGTTACAAGATCGATAAGGTCGAGACGGAAGCAACGCCCGAACGGCCCCTGGCCTATAAAATAAAGATGAAACAGGACGACAAGAAGGTGAAGGTCACCTTCAGCACCGACGGCGAAGTGCTCAAAAAAAAGGAAGGTTGATGGGATTCTGGTGTCCTGAAATGGCGCAAAAAATTACAAGTAGACAAGATTTACCTTGGGGTTGTGCAATAAGCCAATCCTGTCCGATCCTCACTTCAAATCTTATCTACAAAATCCAATTCCTTCCCTTTCTCCTCCTTAAACGCCTGCCCGAAGCGGTAAGAAAAGCCCAGGTATACGATCTGCCGGTTGCGGGTATAGGTTCTTTTGCGGTACAGCTCGGGCGTGTCGATCACTTTTTCCCACCTCAGGGAAGCGAACACATCGGATAAAGTCAACGTAACCGAAGCCCGGTTTTGGAAAAGGTCCTGCCGGGCACCGAGGTTGAGAAGGAACTGGGGCCTGGACTCGCCCTGGACGGAGAGGCGGGCGGCGCGGTAATAGGCATTCACCTGGGCAAAGGTGGTGGAGGTGACGTTCAGGCTTGCCGCCAGCCTGGAGTCCCAGGTGAGGTTGGAGCGCTTGTCCGTAAACTCCAGGTTGGAGCCGTCCAGTTCGTTGTAGAAGGCGTTGGCGCTGAAGGTGAAATCCAGCACATCGCCCACGTTGCCGGTGAAGATCAGCTCCAGGCCAGCGGAAGTTTCGTCGGCCAGGTTGACTTGCCTGGATTGCAGGACGGTATCCTCAACAATCTCCCTGATTTCGCTGAAGGCATCGTATTTGTAGCGGTAATAAAGGTTGGGCATGAAGGAGAAGCCGCCCTTTTGCAAATGATAACCCAATTCCAGCGAATGTACCTGCTCGGGCAACAGCCTGGGATTGCCCACTTCGCGGTTTCTCGGGTCGTCGTACTCGGCGAATGGGTTGTGCTCGTCGCTGTCGGGGCGGTTGACCCGCCGGCCATAGCTGAGCTGTAGCTCCTGATCGTCGCCGAGTTCGTAAGAAAGGTGCAGGGTGGGGAAGAACTGGAAATAGTCGTTGGGGATTTTCTCCCCGGTATTGATCAGCCGGGAGTTGATGAACGTCTGCTCCGCCCGCAGGCCCGCCAGGAAGCTGAAGGCATCGAAGGAATGGCCGAAGGTGGCATAGAACGCATGGATGTTCTGGCGGAAAACAAAGTGGTTGGTTTTGTTGAAGTCGGTAGCCCAGGCACCGTCTATCGGGTCGAACGTTTCTCCCAGGAAGCGGATGTCGTCTTTCATGAATTCGGTGAGGTAGCCGGCTTCCAGTTCTGAATCTTCGCCGATAGGGCGGGCATATTCGACCGTCAGTTCCGTCAGGGGCCCGCCCTTTTCGATGAGGTTGCGGCTTCGGGCTTCGGAAGGGAACGGCAGGGTATAATTCTCATCGTAGAAGTTGTCCTCGTTTTCATCATAAGCAGAATAGGCCAGCTCGACGGCCAGGGTGTGGTCGTCGCCAAACTCGTGTTCGAAAGCAGCGCTCAGTTCTGCTTCCTGTTCCAGTTCTTCCAGCGCCCGGTTGATGGAAAAGGCGGAAGGGAATTCGTCGGTCACCGTCCAATCCGCCAGCGTGTTTTTGTCTTCGTTTCCGTAGTAATACGTGCCGGCGAATTCCGCCTGGCTGTTCTCCCCGACGGAGAGGCTGGCCCCGGCGCTGATCACGTGGGAATATTCGTCGGTCTCCCGGTAGCTTTCATTTTCGGAAGTATAGGCCGCAGCCCCGTTTCCGTCTCTTTCGATCCGCAGGTCCCGTTCTCTCCGGGGCGTATTGGCGTGCCGGAAAGCATAACTGCCGAAAACGCTCAGGTTTTCTCCGCCGTAGTTCAAAAGGAGGCTGGCATTCTGGCGGCTGAGGTTGCCGACATTGCCGGAAACAGTTCCGTTCCACCCTTCCCGGCTGTTTTCCTTCAGCACGATGTTGATGATGCCGCCGATGCCGTCAGGCCGGTATTTGGCCGACGGGTTGGTGATCACCTCTATGCGCCGGATGGTGCTGGCCGGAATCTGCTGCAGAGCTGCCGAGCCGTTGGCCCGCAATAAGGCCGAGGGCTTGCCATTGATGAAATAAGTGACATTGGAAGTGCCCCGCAGGCTGACCTGCCCGTCGACGTCGACTGTGACCGAGGGGATATTCTGCAAAATCTCCGCCACAGAACTCACCTGGCTTTGCAAATCCTTTTCGACATTGTAAATTTTGCGGTCCAGCGAGAGGCTGTAGGTGGAACGCTCGGCGGTGACTTTCACCTCATCCAGCAGGTTCCGGCTGACGGCCATGGGAATCTTGCCGAGGTCCAGTTCCTGTCCTTGGCCGCCAACGAAAAAAGGGGCTGTTTCTTTGGTTTCAAAGCCTATGAAATTCAATTGCAGGAGGTACTGGCCGGGCGGGACTTCGGCAATGCGGAATTCGCCGGCCTGGTTGGTTGACGTTCCGAGAACGAAGCCAGAACCGACGGCATCCAGCAACGCTACATCTACAAATTCCAGGGGCTGGCCGGTAGCTTTTTCGGCCACAACGCCTTGTACAGAAGAGAAGGAAATGGGCTGGGAGGTGACAATAATTGAAATATTCAAAAAAATACCAATTGACAAATAAAACCGCAATCTCATTTTTTTATATTTTTGCAGTACCTTCAAAGCCGTTTTCGGTTTAAAAGCTATAGCGGCAGGAAAACTTTTAGCGAGCCAACCATTCGAAGTTATTGGCAGGAATTAAACTTTCTACGAAGTCAAACAACTTTAGCCCCCCGGCCTTTTGTTAAAAAGGAATTATTTTTGCAGTGCCGTGCAGGATACTGCTGCGCCAATGCGTTAGTCCAGGAAAATTTTTTCAATTGAATAGGAGGGGCGAGGCTCGCTTTAGGTCCATTCTTTTGTCTCACCACGAAAGATCAACGCCAATTTGGATCCTTTTCCTCGCCCCCTTTTTCACAATGCTTATGAACCGGCGCCGGGTACAGGTAGCGCCAATTTTATCAGCATTGAGCCTGGAATTCTAAGAATGACTAGCTATTAGTCTTCATTCTCAACCTTGTCCTTCATCATTTTCATCTTCTTCTCGTTGCTATCCTGCCGCACCACGCAGGGCGGCGTCTGGCCGTATACTTTTTTATTCATCTTGCGCTCGTAGGCGGCTTTTTCCAGCGCCAGGGCGCTTTCCCGCATTTCCCGCAGGTTTTCTCCCCTGAGTTGCAGGACGTCGATCAATTCCAGCAATTCGGCGCTGGGGTCGTCGCCTTTAAATCCGACCTGCACGTTGCCCACCCCTCGGGCAAAGTACTTCAGCTGGTAAATGCCGGGCTCTTCTTCGCTGGTTTCCTTAATGACCATGACATTGTCGTAGCAGCCCATCGGCACGCAGGTGGACAGGCCCATCTCGTCTACCTGGCCGCGGTCGGTAAATTGGACTTTGGGTGCCCACCCCTGCGAATAGCTGGGCGTTCCGGCCCAGGGGTTGGCCAGCATGGAAATGCCCGGTATTGCGTCCTGCAAACCGCCGATCCAGTGGGGCGCGTCGGCAAATTCGCCGTCTTCGTATTCTTCCGGGTATTCGCCCATGCGCCATATATTGCCCTCCTTATCCTGGGCGAAAAAAGCCAGCTCGGCCTCCACCAGCTCGCCCCCGCTGTAGTCCAAATCCCAGGTGACGGCGCAGTTCACCCCGGCGATGACCTTGGTCAGGTCCGTCACGTTGATGATCACCCGATGGGCCAGGGGCTCGTCCTCATCGCTGAGGGTGGTACCGCCGTAGACGTAGCGCATGCCCGGTGTCAGCGGCATCCATTCGTTGGTGATATGGATCGAATTTTCGTCGAAGTTCTTCGGGTCGAAGTTTTCCCATTTCTGCTGCTTTTCCTCCTGGGCCGTCAGCGTGCCGCTGAACAGCATCAGGAAAGCTGCCATTCCAAGTATCATCCGGAAGGATGGCAGTTTGGCCCGTATTGCCAGGCCCGAAGCGTTCCATTTTGATCTCATCATGTTTCTCTGTTATTTTTTATTTAATAATGATTGGGGCAATAGCCGCTCAAAGCTCGGGGGGCATGGTTGTGCATTTATGTATTTGTGAGGGCACTCCGGAAACTTTCGTTAAGGAATGATGGAATGAGGGACTGAATGAGTGAATGAATGTAAAATATGTATTGTTTTAAAAATCAAACCTTATTACATAGCTGATTCTATTCACTCATTCGCTAAGTCACTCCTTCACTCCTTTCCCAGGGTTTCCGGAGTGCCCTCACAAATACACGAATGCAAGGTCTTATTCCTCCTCATCCTCCTTCGGCACCGGGTTAGGCACTTCGATGACGTCTTCAAATTCCAGTTTTTCGGGCTTGAGTTTGCGCCTTTTCGCATAAGAATAACCGAAGCGGTAGGAGAAGCCCAGGTAGAAGATTTGCTGGTTTCGCCCGAAGGTTTGGTTCCAGAACAGGTTTTCGTTGTCGATACGAGATTCCCATTCGACGGAAGCGAACACGTCGGAGACCGTGAAGAGGATAGATGCTTTCCGGTTGAAAACGTCCTGCCGCAAGCCCAGATTCAGCAACTTGATGGGCTGGAACTCTCCCTGCGGGGTCAGGCGGTTGGAAACGTATTGCGCATTCAATTGCCCGAAGGTCGTTTTGGTTATATTGAAGTTGGCGCCCAACTTGGCATCCCAGGTAATCTGGGATTGGTTGGCCGGTAAGCCCAGGTTGGTACCATCCAGCTCATTATAATAAGCATTGGTGCTGAAATTCAGGCTTAAAAAATTAGAGACGTTGCCTTTGAAGATTACTTCGGCGCCAGCCAGGGTTTGGTTAGAGAAGTTGGTGAAGGTCGTTTCCAGAATATTAACATCGCCTTCTTTCACAGACTTTCGTAATTCGGTAAAACCATCGTACAGATAGCGGTAATAAAGCGTGGGCATGAAGGTGAACTTTTCATTCTGCAGGTGATAACCCAGTTCAACAGAATGGACTTGTTCTGGCTTTAGCCTGGGGTTGCCCTTGTCGCGCGTAAAGGGGTCGTCATATTCCGGGAAAGGATTCTGTTCGTCCGGGTCGGCCCGGTTGATCCGCTTGCTGTAGCTCAGCCTGATTTCTTCCGTATCGCCCAATTCCAGGCCCAGTGCCAGGGTAGGGAAGATGTTGAAGTAATTATTATTATACTTTTCACCATCGGAAACCAGGTTGGGCGTCACCAGGGCCTGCTCCGCCCGGGCCCCGGCCGAGAAGTAAAAGGATTCTATGGCATGCGTGAAAACCGCATAGCCGGCATGAAGGGTCTGATTGAATTTAAAGCGGTAGGTTTTCGAAGGGTCGGTCACCCAGCCATTTTCGAAATTTTCTCCCAGGATGTCGATGTCGTCCTTCATGATTTCGCCCAGGTAACCTACTTCCAGTTCGGACTCCCGTCCAATAGGGCGGGCGTACTCCACGACGAATTCCATGACCGGGCCGCCTTTCTTGATGAGGTTGCGGCTGCTGTCTCTTAAGTTAAAAGCCGGCAGCGGATTGCGCTCGCCATATAGGTTGTCTTCCGTTTCATCATAACCGGAGAGGTTGAATTCGACGGCCAGGGAGTGGTCTTCGTTGCCATCGAAGGCTCTTTCGTAAGCAATGCCTACGTCATATTCTTGTTCGTAGCCATTGTATTGCCGGTCGAGAGAGAATGCATCGGGCCCATTTTCGTCTGTTACATCCCAGTTTGCAAAAGAATTATTGTCGTTATTTAGATAAAAGTATTCGCCGGCAATTTCGACCGTGCCGCTTTCTCCTACCGGGAAAGTCACGCCGGCAGTAGCCAGATGAGATAATTCGCCGAAAGTGACATCTCTTACTATGTTTTGAGTGCTTACAGGGACACCCTCTTCTCTCTCGATCCGCCGGTCTGTAATATCCTGGGGCGTCTTGGCATGGCGGAATCCGTAGCTGCCGAAGAAGTTCACGTCTTCCTTGCCGTAATTGAGCAGGATATTGCCGGTATAGCGTTCGAGGTCGGGGTTGCCTATGTTGGCCTGTACGGAGCCGTTGAACCCCTGCCGGCTGGATTCCTTCAAAACGATATTGATGATCCCCCCGATGCCGTCGGGCCGGTACTTGGCCGACGGGTTGGTGATCACCTCGATGCGCTCGATGGAGTTGGCCGGTATTTGCTGCAGGGCTGCCGCGCCGCCCGCCCGCAGCAGGGCGGAGGGCCTGCCGTTGATCAGGTAGGTGATGTTGGAGGTGCCCCGAAGGCTGACCTGCCCGTTGACGTCAACCGTCACGGAGGGCAGGTTCTGGAGGATTTCCGTTGCGGAACTGGTCTGGGACATAATATCCGCATCTACATTGTACGCCCTCCGGTCCAGGCCCAGGTTGAGGGTTGACTTGGTGGCGGTGACTTCCACCTCGTCGAGCAGGCTGACGCTGATCTCGATGGCGATTTTCTTCAGGTCTACCGACTGGTTTTTGCTTTCGATGGCAAATACCCGGGAGCGTTTCGGTTCATACCCCATGAAATTGGTTTGCACGTAATATCTGCCGGGCGCCAGTTCTGTAAACCGGAATCCGCCATCTTTATCGGTTATGACGCCATGCAGGAATTCTTCGCTTTCGCCCGTGTACAGTACGACATCTACGAATTCCATGGGTTCGCCCGTAGACTTTTCGACGACAACCCCGAAAACGGCTGTGTCGGAATTGGGTTGGGCAAAAACAGCGAAGGGCAGCAGGATGGCCAGTAAAGTAAAATACGTTCTCATCGCACGGGTTTTAGCTCATCAAATTGACAAATTGACGGGTTAAAGAATTAACCCTTAATCTGATCGGGGGGTAGTTTCTCGGTCCCGGGCCGAATGTCCGGGATTGCCCTGCCTTGGCCGGGCGGGGCTATAAAATATGTCTTATTGCAATATTAGGAAGAGATTTTGGAGAGAACTTGGAGAGGCAGAGAAGATATAAAAAATTTGTTGACAACCGTCACTGCCCATTGGCGCTCCCTCCCCACAAAACCGTCAATATGTGCCAGTTGTCCTGACATTCGTACCGTACTTCATAGCCATAAACAGCGCAAATCTCCCTGACGATCGCCAGGCCCAGGCCCAGAGAAGGGCTGGCACCTGCACCTTTGCGGAATCGCTCGAACAGCTCTTCTGCGGCTACCTCCAGCGGCTTTCCGGTATTGCGGATACGGAGGCGCTCCTCCTGCAGGGACACTTCGATCTGGCCGCCGTGCAGGTTGTGTTTGATGGCGTTGACCAGCAGGTTGTTGAGCAGCATCTCCGCCAGAGTGGGATCCATGGTTTTGGACACGCGCGCCAGTTCCATGCGGACCGTGAGGTTTTTGCCGGAAATGAGCGGCTCCAGTTGATCGGCTTTTTTCCCGATCAGCTCCCGGAAGTCCAGCTCGCGGGCATCGGAATACTGCCGGTTCTCGATGCGGGCCAGCAGCAGCAACGACCGGTTGAGCTTGGAAATCCGGCTCGTGGCCTCCTGAATGTGCTGAATGGCCTGCCGCTCGTTTTCGTCCCGCCCGTCATTTTGTATGAGCAGTTCAATCTTGCTCTTGATGATGGCCAGAGGCGTTTGTATCTCGTGGGAGGCATTCTCGGTGAACTGCTTCAGGGTGCGGTAGTCGCTGAGTACTTTGGCCGTCATCATTTCCAGGGCGTTGTTCAGGATCGCAAATTCCTCGATCCGGGTTGGCGGAGGCGCCAGGGGTTCTCCTTTGTCGAAATTGAAACCCCGGATCTGCCGGATCGTCTCGTAAAAGGGCCGCCAAAGCCGAAGGGAAAGGTAACGGTTGAACAGGTTGATGGCCAGCAGCAGCAGCAACAGGATGCCCAGCACGGCGAAAAGGCTGGTCATGACCAGCGCCTCGCTGTCCAGCCTGGTATGGCTGAGGGCAATGCGGTAAGGCTGGCCGTGTATTTGGTCGTGGTAAGTAAACTTCCGGTAGGGCTCGAATTCCTTTTCAATCGCATCCCAGACCATAGTGTCGGAGTACATTTCGTACTCGGAAAACGCGGCAATAGGCGTCACTTCGATGACGTCATCCGAAATGACGAGGACGGAGGGCAGGCTGTCCATGGCACTCAGCTGGAACTGCAGAGCCGGCCTGGTGTCCAGCAGGCGCTCGTCGGTTTCAATGCCGATAAAATAACTGAGCGTGAGGTACAAAATCCCTCCTCCCAATACGAACAGGACAAAAGAGAAGAGCAGGTAATAACGCCCGGTGGCTTGTAGCAGTTTCACTGGCCGGAGAATTTATAGCCCATGCCGTACACGGCATGAATGTAGTCCTCCGCGCCGGCGTTGACCAGCTTCTTGCGCAGGTTCTTAATGTGAGAATAAATAAAATCGAGGCTGTCGAGCATGTCGGCCTCATCGCCCGCCAGGTGTTCGGCAATGCTCTCCTTGCTGAGCACCCGCCGGCGGTTGGCCAGGAAATAGAGCAGCAACCGGTATTCAGAACGGGTAAGGGCGAGGGGCTGCTGGTTGACCTGCACCTCCTGCTTGTCCATCCAGACACTAATCTCGTGAAAATCGATGCGCTGCTCTCCGTTGAACTGCTTGCGCCGTACCAAGGCCTTGATCCGGGCGTTGAGTTCGGAAAGGTGGAACGGCTTGGTGAGGTAATCGTCGGAGCCGATCTCCAGCCCCTTGATCTTGTCGTCCAGAGAATGCTTGGCGGAAATGATGATGATGCCCGCTTTGGAGTGTTCCCTCTTCAACGTCCGGATCACGTCCAGCCCGCTGCCGCCGGGCAAGGTGATGTCCACCAGGATACAATCATACTCATAGGCGCCCGACCGCAGCATGGCGTCGTCAAACGTCGGCGCTACCTCGCACAGGTACCCGTCCTGCTGCAAATACTGCTCGATAGAGCTGGCCAGCGCCGGTTCGTCTTCGATGATCAGGATTTTCATGCCTCGAATTTAGCGATAAATTTTGGAGGGAAATGGGATTTATGATGGCGTCGAAGTCTGGAGACTTTGAGCGCTACGTCGAAGTCTGGAGACTTTGAGCGCTACGTCGAAGTCTGGAGACTTTGAGCGCTACGTCGAAGTCTGGAGACTTCGACGAGCGGCTAAAAACTCCCCCTCACCGCCAGCACCAGGTTCCTCCCCGCTCCCGCCAGCCCCGACGAATACGGGCGGTACCGCTGATCGGTAATATTCTCCAGCCCGGCGGTGATGGAAAAATGATTCGCCACCTGACACATCGCCCGGAAGTTCAGGGTGTACCAGGCCGGTGCGTAGGGGTTGCCGTTTTCGTCGGCAGCATAGAGGTAGTCCTTGCTGATCTCTTCCTGCGGCATCTGCCCGTAGGGCACTTCTCCGTTGAACAGGCCATTGAGTTCCAGCCGGAGGCGGCCTTTGGAATACTTCAGGCGGGCTATGCCAAACCAGGGCGCGGCGTGCCGCAGGGGGCTGGTGGTGCCGTCGTCCAGTTCTTCTTCGCCGTTCTGATAATTGAAGCGGGCAGAGAATCCAAAGCCGGCAGGCAGCCTGGCCTCCAGGCCGGCCTGAATGCCCCAGACAGTGGCGCGGGCGGCGTTCTGAACGGCCTGCACCTGGCTGAGCTCGCCGTCGTAAACGATGCTGTCCTGCCCGTTAAGGGTGAAGTTGCGGCGCACCAGGGCGTCGTCCAGGATGGTATAAAAGCCCGTCAGGTCCACCTTAACCGCTTTGCCGAATAGCCGCGCCACGCCCACTTCCGCATTGTAGGCATACTCGGCAGCCAGCTCTGGGTTGGGTACGACCACCGACCCCGGCTCCGAGTCGAACACCTTGCCGACATCGTCCACATTGGGCGCCCGGAAGCCGGTGGACACATTGGCGCTCAGCTGCCACTCGGGCGTGGGGCTGAACACCAGGCCCAGGCTGCCGGTCAGCGCGCCGTCGCTGAGGCCGGTCTCCGTGAACGGGAAGGTATAAAAGGTGGTGTCGAATTCGGCACCCAGGGCGAACAGGCTGTGGCGCACGCCGGCCTGCAGCAGCAGCTGCCCGGTGGCCTGAAACTGATAGGTGGCGTAGGCAGCGTACGACTCCCAGGTAGATTGCGGGTAGCGGGCCGGCCCGTGGCCGGTTTCGCCGGTGCGTATATCCTCATTCGTCCCTGTGGAGTTCACATCATTGAAGACGGCCTCCAGCCCGTAGAGGAGCTGATGACGGCTGCCCAGGCTCTTGCTGAATTCGAAATTGGCGGACCAGGCATTCACCTTTTCTCCCCGCCGGCGCCGTTCCGCGTCGTTGAAGTCGCGGTCGATCCGGCTTTCCTCGAAGAACTGATGGGCCAGGTTGATATGCAACTGGTCGTAGATGCTCAGCCCCGCCCTGTGGCTGATGCTCAGGTGGTTCATCATCCATATCTGAGGGCCGTAGTACCATTCGGCGCTGCGGGGCAGGCCGTTGCGATAGCGCAGCAGGCGGTCGTAGCGGTCGTAGTCGGTGGTGGCGGAGTAGTGGAAGGCGTAGGTGAGGCTCCAGTCTTCATCCGGCTGGAAGCGCACCTTCTGCATGAGGTTGGTTTGGGAGTAGCCGGAGGGGATTTGCGCCAGCGGGTCGCCATTTTCCAGCACGCGGTCCTCTCCTTCGATGCGCTGTACGTATTCGGGCCGCAGGTAGTCCTCCGGGCCGTGGCTGCCCATGCGCAGGTCGCCGTAGCGGTTGTGGGAAACGCTGGACACCAGGGCCCACTTTTTCCAGCCGATACTGACGTCGGCGTGGCCGGAGACTTCTTCATTGGCAGTGGCGTAACGGGCAGCGCCGCTGCCTTTGACGAATGGTTCCTCTCCCACTGCCAGGTGCGGTTTCAGGGTAAAAAAGCTCATCACCCCCCCGATGGCGTCGCTGCCGTAGACCACCGAGCCCGGGCCGAAGAGCACCTCGGTGCGCCCGATGGCAAAGGGGTCGAGAGAGATGACGTTCTGCAGGTTGCCGCTGCGGAAGATGGCCGTGTTCATCCGGACGCCGTCGACGGCGATCAGCAGGCGGTTGGTGGCGAAGCCCCGGATCATGGGGCTGCCGCCGCCCTGCTGGCTTTTCTGAATGAACACCTGTCCGGAACTGCCGAGCAGGTCGGCAGCCGTCTGTGGATTCTGCAGGGCTATCTCGCGGGCGGAAATGGTGGTCACGCGGGCAGGCGTCCGGCGGGCCTCCTGTTCCCATTTCGTGGCCGAAACGACCACTTCGTCCAGGGAAATACTGGAAGGGCGGAGAAAGAGCCCGAAACCGGCTTTCTCCAGCTCGGCATAGCTCAGCGACCGGGTTTCGTAACCGATGAGGCGCACCTCGATCGTTTTGGCGCCGGCAAAGGCCGAGATGTCGGCCTGGCCGCGCGCATTGGTGGTGGCGAAGGCCTCGGGTTCCGGGCTGTAGAGGGTAGCGAACTCCAGAGGCACCCGGCTTTCTTCGCCTTTGACCGTAAGGGTTTGTGTTGTGCCGGTGTGATAAACAGTCAGTATGGACAGCAGAAGGAGTATTTTCTTCATGTTGGAAGTTTAAGTTCCTCGTGCCGCGATCTTCCAGATCGCATGGGCCTTATTTAATATATTGCCCTGCGATCTGGAAGATCGCGGCACGAAAAAATGCCACAGGCCCGCCTCCGCCGGGAGACAGGCAAAAAAAGCCAAATGCAAGGGGCATCAAACTTCCGGAGGAGGAACCGGCGGCGGCCCGGAATGCAGCCCAAAGGGAGAAGTGTAGAAATAGCGGGGGCTGGATTTTTCCCACAAAGGAGCCGCCAGTGAGGGCTTTTCTACACAAAAGAGAGATTGGAAAAAGGTCATCAGCCGCTGCGTATTGTCCGCCGTCGCAGAGTCATCCCGGAGGGGCCGGGCCAGCAAACGGCGCAGTTCCTCTTTGAGGCGGCTCTCAGCCTGGTCCTGGTAACAACGGTAGCAGATGCTGTCGCCTTCGATGGACACATCTACTACATCGTACATCTGGCCCTGATACTCGAATTCATGCTCCTCTTCCCACTCCAGCAGCACTGCGGCATCTGCTGCTGAAAACTTTAACTCCGTCAGCTCGGAAACATCCATGCCGGCAAGCAGTTGCGCTTTCACCCTTTCCTTCACCTGATGTTTCTGCCAGGCAAAGAACAGATAGGCCAGCGCTGTGGGGCAGAGCAGGATGAGCAAAAGGAAGGATATGTGGAAGTGCTTTCGCAAAGGCAGCCGAATGATCTTTTGAACAATGCGAAGATAATAAAGAAACGGGGTAATTTTGTCATTTCCGCCTGCTCATTACTCAGTAGGGCAACCCCTCTCCCAGCCGGATAAATGCATACTGCTCCAGCCCGTAGTACGCCGCTACCTTTTCCACCAGCTCATTGCGCACCACCAGAAGCAACTTACCTGGCGCTTCTCCTGCCTTGAATTTCCGGATCGTTTCCCCGGCGGCGGGCTCCAGTCCTCCTCCCTGGAGTTCCAGCTTGCCGATCTCGTCGATGACGATCCAGCCGCAGCCTCGTTGGCTGTCTTCCAGCAGGGTTTGCCGCGCCAGTGCGAAGGCGGAGGCATCGAAGAAGAACCTGCCGATGGATACCGTTTCGCCGGGGGCGGCTTTTTCTGCCGCTTTTACGGTGAGTTGGAAGTCGTGCAATTGGCGGCTCCGGAGAAAAAACAGGCGCCGTCGGCCGTCGATATCGGGGGCGAGGAAGCCGCCCACGTTCTCTTTGTCTTTTACCCAATTCATCAGGGCGGTGGTTTTGCCCGCCTTGACCGGCGCGGTAAATACGATAATATCAGGCGTCCTGTCATCAGGTTTCCCACTGGAATACAGCAGGGCGTAGGTAATGAGGCGCACGGCCAGCTCCTTCCATCGGCGCCATCCTTTCTCCCGGCGCGTTTCGATCCAGGCGGCCCGGGCAAGGGGTCGAAAAACGGGCAGCAACCCGAGGGCGGCGTCCACCTCCTCGCGGTAGTCGGAGGCTTTCCTTTTCAGGAAGCGTTGCAGGAGGGCCATCAGCAGGGGCGCTGCCAGAAAATACCATACGGCGAGAATGCCTGCTACCCGAGCCAGTAACCACAAGGGCGCCATGGCCTGCCGTGCGCCCGGCGCCAGCAGGTAGATGCCCAGCAGGGCCAGCAGGATGGCCGTTATCCACCGCATCATAGGCCGCCGCCAGAAAGGCCGGCGCGCGGTTTTCTTTGTTCCTTCCGTAGCCAGGGGCCGGACGGCCGGCAGGGTGAGCCTTTGAGCGGCAGCCTTTACCTCTGCCGGCAGCCGGCCGGCCAGCCAGCCGATGACCAGCCCGCCGGCCAGATACACCCCTACGTACATCCCGATGAGCCACAGGCTGCCCTGCGCGCCCGCTCCCCCGGCCAGCAAGCCGAACTTCTGCAGCACATAGTCGACAAAGGCATCGATCGACTCCCACAGCGGCATGCCGAAGAGCACCGTCAGGACGAGCAGCTTCTGCAGGGCGGATTCCAGCAAGGCCAGCGTACCCAGCAGCAGGGCCGCTACCCGGAAGGACGGCAGCCGGCTGAAAAGCAGGGCACCCAGCAACCCCTGAAACCCGACGGCCAGGTAAGCCGTCGGTGGCGAATGCGGGCTTACCGCCGCCTTGATGATAAGTACCAGTACCAACGCCCGCAAAACAGCCGGCCCCGGCCTCTTCGCCACATGAGCAATCATGGCAATAAGCAGTACGGCCGCCCCGCCGACAAAAATGCCGGTGAAGGGCGTGCGCAACAGGTGCATCAGGCCGCCCAGGCCAGCCTCGTTGAGCGCCCAGAGAGCCGTGAGGCGGATGAGGGCCGGGCGTTCCTTTTCAAATAGGTTTGCTTTTGCAGATTTCAAGGTTCTTCAAAATTGGTGGCCTGAAAAAATTCGTGCAGATGCCCGTTGCGGGAATGGCGCAATGAGGCCGAAGGAAGCCTTTCATTCCTCGCGGAGATGTTTTATCTGGCCTTCGTAAAAAGCTATAGTACTCTCCAGATATCGTTTCACCACCCCAAGCTCCTGATCCGAAAAACCCTCGTACAATTGGCCCAAACCTTGCTGCATATGCTGAAAGGCAGGGCTGATGCGTTCCCGGGCCGCTTCTTCGTCCAGCGCTACAACCACCTTCCTGCGGTCAGCCGGGTCTCGCTCCCGCCGCACCAGGCCGGCTTTTTCCAGCCGGTCGATCACGCCCGTCACCGCACCGGTGGTCAGCCCAGCATGCTCTGCCAGTTCTCCGGCCGTCATGGAGCCGTGCCGGAAGAGAAGATCCACATACTTATGGTCCGTGCCGGACAGCCCGGCTTTCTCCGCTACCGCCTGATGAAAAACCACCGTAGCGGTCGACATTTCCCTGCCCAACCCATTTATCTCCGCTATTATGCGGCCTCTTGGCAACATTTTCTTGCTCATTTCAGTTTTTTATTTTATCTTTGTAACTAAGATATTTAGTTAATAAGATTATTAACACCTAAGTAAAGATACTGCCCTCAACTCTAAAAAAGAAGTATTTCAACATTACCCGACTAAAAACTGAAAAAAGCTTATGCTTAACAACGATCAAACCAAGGAAATCCCGAAAGCCGACCTGTGGCTGTTCATTGCCGTTTCGGCTTATTTTGTCATGAACGGCGCCCAGCTCTGGGAAACAGCCCTGATGATCCCGGCCTGGACCAAGGCGCCGCCGGCCTCCCTGATCTTCTTCCGGGAGCCTTATGCTCCGGACCTTAAAACTTTCTGGATCCTGGTTCATTCCATCCACGACCTCAGCCTGATTGCCGCGCTCGTCTTCAACTGGCGTATCCCGGCGCGCCGGAACCCGATGTTACTGCTGATCGCCATCCACATCGGCGTGCGGGCCTGGACGCTGGCTTACTTCGCGCCCACCATCATCGAATTCCAGCAGGTTCCGTACAGCGACAGCGTAGATAGCGGGCTGCTGGAAAAGGCGGCCTTGTGGAGACAGCTGAATTATCTGCGGGTAGGCTTATTCGCACTGGTAAACCTGGGCCTGGCGGCCCTTCTCCGAACCAATTCCCACTAATCTCAAAACCAAGCAATCATGAATGCAATAATAACCGGGGCTGGCATCGCCGGCCCGGCCATGGCCATTGCCCTGAAGCGCCTCGGCATGGGCGTCACCCTTTATGAGGCGCGCGAAGACAATGAAATGGGAGGGGGCGTTTTCCTCGGCCTTACCCCCAACGGGCTCAACATACTGAAAGCGTTTATCGACACAGGCCTGCTGCGCAACCATTATACAGCGGGAACGATGGAATTCTACAACGCCCGGAACAAATGCATCGGCCGGCTTGACACCCGGGATCAGGCCCGGAAGTACGGAGCGGAAACCATTCAGGTGAAGCGGGCCAGGGTTGGCGAGCTGCTGCGGCAAGAGGCCGCCCGGGAGGGCATCGACATCCGGTATGGCCACCGCCTCAGATGCCTGCGGGAACGGGCCGGCGGGGTGGAAGCCTCGTTTGACAACGGCCATTCCCATGCGGCTGCCTTCCTTATTGCCTGCGACGGAATCCATTCCGCCTGCCGCAGCGCCCTTTTTCCCGAAGCGCAAAAACCCGTTTATACCCAACAAATCTCAACCGGTGCCATGATGCGCCTGAACGGCCCACAACTGCCCTTCGGGGCCATTAAAATGACCTTCGGACAGCGGGGATTCTTTGCCTGCGCCGCCTCCAACCAGGGCGAGGTGTGGTGGTTCAGCAACTTCCATCGCGAAAAAGAGCCGGATAAAAATGAAATCCATGCCGCCCTCCAAAAGGAGATCAAAGCACAACTGCTGGAAATACACCAGAACGACCCGGCCCACATACCCGAAATTATCCGGCAAACCGGGGAGATGTTCGCTTACCCTGTTTATGAAATGCCTCTGCTTCCCCGCTGGCATTCCAGGCGGGTATGCCTCATCGGAGACGCAGCCCACGCTACCGCTCCTCACACCGGGCAGGGAGCCTCCCTCGCCCTGGAAGATGTAATAGTGCTTTCGCAATGCCTGAATTCCTCCCCGAATACAGCAGAAGCATTTGCCCGCTTCCAACAGGCGCGGAAACCCCGGGTGGAAAAAATAGTAAAACAGGCCCGAAAAGTGGGCAGTGCCAAGTCCAAACCCAACCCCATCGCCACCTTTTTTCGGGACCTGATGCTCCGGCATTTTATCCGGTTCGAAAAAAAGAAAATGGACTGGGTGTACCGCTACCAACCCGACGGCATGGAAATCCCGGGAAATTAATTTTCCCATTTTCATGTCACAAATATTGACACGAATTATTTTAGCGCCTATCTTTGTGACATGAAATCAAAGAAAGCCGCCCGCCCCTACAATATGAAAACCCGGGCCAAAGCCGCTGCCAGGACCGAGCAGCGCATCCTGGACGCCACGGTGGCCCTCTGGCGCCAACTCCCCATTCATGAGATCACTCTGGAGGCGGTGGCCGGCCGTGCCGGGGTAACCGTGCGGACGGTGCTGCGAAAGTTCGGTTCTAAAGAAGGCCTGTACGAAGCCTGCATAGAACAGGATGCTGCTAAAATGATGACAAAACGCGATCAGGCGACGGCAGGCGACGTGCCGGCGGCTCTGCGCATCCTGCTGGAGGATTACGAAACCTACGGCGACGCCAACATCCGCACGCTCGCCGTTGAGGAGGAACTGGCTGTAGCGCGCAGGATACTGGAAGCCGGCCGGCGTTACCACCGGCAGTGGTGTTCCCGGGTTTTTGCCCCCTGGTTGCCGGAGCCGGCTGCCGCCACTTACGAACTGCGCCTGCTGGCCTTCATCGCCGCCACCGACGTTTACCTGTGGAAACTGCTGCGGCGCGACCTGAAGCGCAGCATGGAAGAAACTCAGGAAACCATGCAACAACTGGTGGACGGGCTGATCGCTCCGTAGCCCGGATACAAATGATTCGCAAAACCCAATTGAAACATGCAAAAAAGCTATTTATTCGTCACCATCGACGGCGGAGGCAATATACCGCCGGTATTGGGGCTTGCCCGCCGGCTGGCACAGCGAGGCCACCGGGTAAGGCTGTTATCGGAACCCTGCCTCCGGCCGGCAGCCGAAAGTTATGGGCTGGAATTCCTGCCCTTCTCTGAATATTTTACCCGCACCGACCGGCGGGAGGACATCTTTGAAGACTGGAAGGCCGGCCCGCTGTCGAACCCCATCTTTGAAAATATCATCTTCGGCCCGGCAGAGATCGTCGTCCGGGAAACCCGCAGGGCGATGGAGGCTGTCTCTGCCGATGTGCTGGTGGCCGACTGCCTGCTCTTTCCCGCTCTGATCGCCGCCGAGGCGCTGGGCCTCCCCGGCGTTGTTGTTTTCCACATGCCGGAGTACCTGCCCGGCCCCAACCGGCCGCCGGGCATGATGGGCCTCGTGCCGGGAAGAGGCGTTCCCGGCCGCTGGCGCGACCGCCTGCTGGGCAATATTTTCAACCTGATTTTTAACCGGGGGCTTTCCACCTTGAACACAATCCGGGCCCAACACCAACTCCCTCCACTGGCCAATGCCGTGGACCAGGTTCACCGTGCCGGGCGGCGCTTCATCCAAACCAGCCGCGCGTTCGACTTCCCCATTGAGCCTGCCCCGGCCAACGTACGCTATACCGGCCCGGTACTCGACGACCCCGACTGGGTGGTGCCCTGGGCATCTCCCTGGGCCGCCGATGACGGCCGCCCGCTGGTGGTGGTTTCTTTTTCCTCCACTTTTCAGAACCAGCGCACCGCCATCGAACGTTGCATCGAAGCGCTGGGCACCCTGCCGGTGCGCGGGCTCTTAACCCTGGGGCCAGCCATGGCAAAGGAGAGCCTTCTGCTTCCGGACAACTTGGTGGCGGTAGAATCCGCCCCGCACACCCGGGTATTTACCCATGCCGATCTCGTCATCACCCACGCCGGGCACGGCACCACCATGCGGGCGCTGGCCAACGGCCTGCCACTGCTCTGCCTGCCCATGGGGCGCGACCAAAACGACAATGCCGCCAAAGTGGCATATCACGGAGCCGGAATCCGGCTGAGTCCCAAAGCAAGAGCAGCTGCCATACGCCGGGCAATAACCCGCATCCTGGCCGATCCGGCTTACCGAAACCAGGCCCGCCGGCTCCAGGCTCACATTCTGGCAGATACGCAGCAGGATACGGCTATCGAAGAGTTAGAAGCCCTGGCGGAGGAGCGGCAGGAAAACGCCGGGGAGGAACTACGTATCTGGACACATTTATTGTAACTAATACTGCTTCGAAAGCGTGGCTTGGCAGCTCTGTTCCTGGGGCAATTGTTATATGGCTATATTGTTATATTGTTATATTGTTATATCGTTATATCGTTATATCGTTATATTGTTATATTGTTATATTGTTATATTGTTATATTGTTATATTGTTATATTGTTATATTGTTATATTGTTGCGCTAATTGTGTCCGCTTACTTACCTGCCTGGTAACGGGTCAGTTGTTTTCCCGCCGAGGGCGGAATGCGGTTGATGGTTCCCCTTGACCAGCAATTTCTCATGTAGAGCATGCACGTATCGCCACAAAAATTTATCCGGCTCAAAGAGACGGACACAAAGGCACCAAATCCGCACTAAATTTAGTGCGGATTTGGTGTTTTAGTGCCCGTCTGGTCAGCCGGGTAAACTTTCGTGGCATCCTCTCGCCGCGTGCGCACCTTACATGAGAAACTACTGCCCCTCGACAAGCTCGGGGCCAGGTTGGTTGGCAATCAACGGCTTAGGGGTTACAGCTGGTCAACAACAATCTTCACCCCGAGCGAGTCGAGGGGAACTGGTAACTGCCCCGGAACTTCGTTCCGGAGGCACTACCGCTGCCGTTGCAGCTTCTGCGCCGAGACCGGCCGCTTTTTTTTCCGCTCCCTGGCGGCTGCCGGGGTAGCAGCCTCCTCTTCCGGCCGGGCTTCCGCCGGGATGCGGTTGTACCACAACTCTGTGCCGTTGGCCAGCTTTACCCGGTCGGCATCCGTCTTGGCGATGCGGAGCGTCGCGCCGCCCGGCTGTTCGTAATCCCGGTACTGGATAAACTTCCCATCGACGCTTTCTACGACAGCCTTGATCTCTTTTCCGTTCAGCAGGAATATGTAATCGATGTTTTCCTGCGCCTGAATGCCGCCTCCCAGGAAAAGAAGGACGGCAGAGGCAAGGTAAAAATGCAGGTATTTCAGCATGATCATAAGGACTTAAGGCCACTCGCCTATAGTTAGAAAATGATGCCGGGCCGGGTGCGCCTGCCCTAAACCCGCCCCGGTTGTCCAACTATAAAATGGTAGCCGGATTTAAAAAATGACTCGGTCGTCAATTGTATAAAGCGTTTTGAGAAGGAAAAAATTGTACACCCCACCCCCTCTACCCATCTCCCCATCTCCCTCTCTCCCCATCTCCCTCTCTCCCTCTCTCCCTCTCTCCTCTCCCTCTCTCTCCCTCTCTCCCCATCTCCCCATCTCCCCATCTCCCTCTCTCCCTCTCTCTCCACAAAAAATCACCCCACCCGGAAACCTACCCCCGTTTTTCCCGTAAAACAGAACACGCAGCCTGTCCTATCCCAAATCAAAGTTCTTTGACGGCTGTAGCATATTCGTATTCGTACCAGGGTCTTGCCGGAAAAGGCCGGGAGGTGTTGTTCGTTGTTCGTTGCCTGTTGCCAGCCAACAACCGACTACCAACTACCCCACCCCGCCCGCCCCGCAGCCCCCACTAACAAAAACCGATCCCATGGTGACGAGAAAAACTACCCTGATTGCGCTGCTTTGCGCTTTTACTGCACCTCTGTTCAGCCAAATCTTTGACTCCGGTTTCCAACCCTTTATTACCCGCCCTGGCGAGGTGTCGGAGCTGGCCGTGCTGCCCGACGGGCGGTACTACGCCGCCGGCAGCTTCAGCTGGGCCAACCGGGCGGAACGCAGGAACATTGCCCGCTTCCTGCCCGACGGCAGCCTCGACGACGGCTTCTCCCCGGGCCCCGGTTTTTCCATCACGGCCCTGGCCCTGCAACCCGACGGCAAGGTGCTGCTCGGCGGAAGCTTCGCAGAAGAAGGCGCCCCGGAGGGCATCACCGTGATCCGGCTGAACAGCGACGGCAGCCTCGACGACAGCTTCCGGGCCGGCTTTGCCCCCGACGGCAACTTCGCCGACATCCAGGTGGAGAACAACGGCACGATCCTGGTTGGCGGTTCCTTTAACCACTTCGACGGGCAAGTCTCGCAGGGAGTCGTCCGGCTGAACAATACTGGCGAGCTGCTGGCCAGCATCCCTTTGAGTGCCAATGGCATTTTCGTCAGCAGCCTGGCCGTGCAGAGCAACGGCCGTTTCATGGTGGGTGGCACAATGGATGAAAAGGGCTACCTGAGCTATCATGAATACAGCGGAGCGCCGGTGCCAGGTTTCGACTTCTCCATCACCCTGCCTGGCACCACCAACATCCTGACCGCTATCCGGGACCTGGCCCTCGACAGTCAGGGGCGCTTCGCCTTCAGCGCCAGCACCTTCCTCATACGCTATGCGGTGGGGATCATCAATCCCAACGGCAGCTACGGCGCCTGGGATTATGTATTCGGCATTCCCCAGTCCATCGTCGTAGACGGCAGCGACAACATTTTCGTCGCCGGCGACTACAATGGCGTCAGCGCCGTGCACGCCTTTGACCCGATAACGGGGTTGCAGACTTACAGCGGCGGTTGGGGCGCCGATGGCCTGATCCGCAAAGTGGCCCTTGTTCCCGGGGGCGGCTTTATCGCCGGCGGCCATTTCAGCTCCTTTGACGGGCGCGCCCGCCTGGGCATCGTTCGGCTCGACGCTGCCGGAGCGCCGGCAGGCGGCTTCCACGGCGTGCTGGAACGCACCGGCATGGTGCGCTCTATCGTGCGCAGCGGCAGCGATAAGGTGTACATCAGCGGGGAATTCGCCATGGTCGGCGATACCTATACGCCCAATATTGCCCGGATACGGCTGGACAACGGCGTGGCCGATCCCGATTTCCAGAACCCCGGCATCAGCTACCGCAATGAAGTGCCGTGCATCACCCTTGATGCCCAGGGGCGCATCCTGGCGGCCGGCACCAACGTCGACAATGCCGACAACCCCCATGAGGCGCCCCTGATGCGCCTGTTGCCCAACGGCGCTTTCGATCCTACTTTTCAACTCAACCCGGCCGCCTACCCCGTCGGGCGCCTCGCCAAGGTCTTCCCGCTGGACAATGGCCAGCTGCTGGCAATCGGCAATTTCACCGTCTTCGACGGAGGAATCGCCGCTTCCAAAGTGGCGCTTTACAATGCCGACGGCAGCCTGGTGCGCAGCTTCTCCAACCGCATCCAGGTGGCGGACGCTACAGAGGTCATCCGCCTGAATGACGGCAAGATCCTCCTCGGTGGCCGCGATATCCGCTACGACGGCGCCGCCCCGCAGCATATTATCCGCCTCAGCGCCGGCCTGGAGCGCGACCCCGCCTTCCAGTCCCCGGCAGGCCTTCTCTGCACTAGCGGCAGCCGCTTCAAATTTACCGAACAGGACGACGGCAAAATCCTGGTAGGCGGCTCATTCCGCACCGACCCCAGCCAGAATATACCCTTCCGCATGGCCCGGCTGGAAGCCGACGGCGCCATCGACGGCAGCTTCCAGCTACCCGGTGCCTTTGACAACAGCGAACCCTACGTCGACGGCGGCGTGCGCCGGATGCTCTGCCTGCCCGACGGCCGCATCCTGGCAGTGGGGCACTTCGACTCTCTCGGATTGTCGCCCGCCCCCTGTATAACCCTGCTGGAAAACAATGGCGAGATCGCCAACAACATGCAAAGCCTGAACTTCGAGCGGCAATTCCTCTTTGACGCCGTGCTGCTCGACAACGGCGACCTGCTCGTCGGAGGCATCCTCTCCGACTCCAGCCGGCCCTGGCAGACGGGAATGGCGCGAATCGTCAACGCGAACCTGCTCACCGCCGGCATTGCCGGGCAAATCCGGACCCCAGGCGGGGCCCCGGTTGAAGGCGTAGAGATCGACATCGCCGGGCCGGTTTCCGAAAACATGCTCACCGGCGCTGATGGTGCCTATGGCTTTTCCGGCCAGCTCCCTGCCGGCGGTTACACCATCATCCCCAGCCTCAACACCAGCTATACCAACGGCGTGAGCACCTACGACCTGTTGCTGATCAGCCAGCACCTGCTCGGCGTCAACCGCTTTGACGATCCCTACCGGATCATCGCTGCCGACGTCAACAACTCGCATTCGGTCACCACCCTGGACCTCATCAGCCTGCAGCGGCTGATCCTGGGACAGGTGCCCGCCTTTCCCAATAACGCCAGCTGGCGGTTCGTCGATGCGGCTTACATCTTTCCCAACCCGCTGAACCCCTGGCAGGAGCCTTTCCCGGAAGTGATCAACCTGCCCGGCATACCGCCCGGCGGCATCCAGGGCGCAAACTTCATCGCCATCAAGGTCGGAGACGTGAACGGGAGCGCCGTCACGAACCCGGCGCCGGCACTGCGCAGCCAGCCCCCCCATTTCCAGCTGTGGGCGCAGGATGTGGAATTTGAAGCGGGCGAGCTGGTACGGGTGCCGGTCACCGCCGAAGAGCTCGGCGCCATCCGGACCCTGCAGTTCACCCTGCGTTTTGAGCCGTCGGCCCTCCGCCTGGAGGATGCCGGCTACGGGCTGATGCAGGAAGAAGACTTCGGCTTCAGCTTCCTGGACGAGGGCTGGATCACCGCCGGCTGCTACCGCCTGCCGGAGCAGGCCGGGCCGGAAACGCCCTTTTTCACCCTCACCTTCCGCACCCGCCGGGCCGGAAGCGTAAAGCAGTTTCTGAGCATCGGCGCCGATGTCACCCCGGCGGAAGCTTACAGCGCCGAGGGGCAGGTATTTCGCCTGGAGCTGGCCTTCCGCCCCGCTCCGGCAAAACCGGCCCGCCTTCTGGGCAACGCCCCCAACCCGTTCTCGGAAGCGACGACAATTTCCTTCGACATGGAACGGCCGGGCGAGGCCACCCTGCTGATCCACAGCGCCGACGGGCGGCTGCTCCGGCAGTGGAGCGGGTGGCGCGAGGCAGGGCGGCAGGAAGTGAGGGTAAGTGCGGAAGGGCTGCCGGAGGGAGTGGTGTATTATACTCTGTCGACAGCGCGCGCAGCGGTGACCCGGAGCATGGTGGTGAGGAGGTGATGTGAAAAAACGCCACTATGTTTGTAACTATTTACCACCCGGCAGTATATTGGCAACTCGTCCCATTCATTACACATTTACTCATCTTCTCGCTGCTACAAGCGCGTCGAGCTGCATCTGCTCGTCGGCGGTGATCCTGCCGTCCGGAATTAACCCAAAGGCGGCCGCATCTTCCAGTACCCACTGCGCCGCGTCGGGCAGCGCATCCGGCCCGTCCAGCCGGAAGGAGGCCGGCGACTGGGGGCCAAAGAGCAGCGCCCGCGTTAGTTCCGGCCAGTGCTCCGGGACGGGCTCCACGCCCGCCTGGCCGGCCAGCAGCCGCGCCCAGGTATGCATGCGCAACATTGGCGGCAGTACGCTGCGGTACCGCGATGCGGCGATGTGGTAAAATCATCTCGGCGGGCGTCGGGTACGTGGCGCCCGCCCGCTCCAGGTGTACGCCACCCACCGCGCCCGCGGCTCGAGCGTCGGAAAGTAGGGGCCCGACTGGTGGTAGACGCCCACGAGGGCAAAGCCCGGCAGGTAGGGTGGAAGGTGTGGTGGTAGAGGTCCGCCTGGTCTGCGTCCGGCGCGAGCGCCGCGTGCGCCGTCGGGTAGAGATAGGGAAGCGAAAGCTCATAGCCGGTTGCGAAGATGATGGCGTCGACCTCTTCGGTGCTTCCATCCGTGAACTGCACCGTTCCGCCCGTCACCTGCGCCATCCAGGGGCGCGGCACGATGCGGTCCTCGGCTACGAGCGCCAGGTAGAACTGGTTTTGGGTGAAGCCCGCCTCGAACGGGTCTTCCGACGCGCACGGCGCGCCAAACTGCGCCGGGTGGTAGCTGGTGCGCAGGATGAGCGCCTTCAGGCGCGCGCGCGCTCTCCGCTGGCGACCGCAGTTCGGACGCCTGCGCTGCGTAGCGGGTGTAGACGAGGTCGCTCGATGGGCACGCCACCAGGATCTTCTGGAGCGCGTAGCGATGCTTAAGCGCCGTGACCACGACGCGAGCCGCTCCTCGCAGCGCCAGCTCGCTGGCGATCTCCAGGGCGCTGATGCTGTGCCCGGCGACCAGGACGCGCTGCCCGCGATACGGGTCGGCGCCGCGGTAAGCGCGCGCGGCATGGACCGTGCCGCCGCTGCCGGTGAAGCTGGCCAGCCCGCGACCTGCGGTATCGTCGGCACGCGGTACCGGTACCGGTGGCGCCGACCACATGGTCGAAGCGTTCTTCCCAGGTACGGTAATCAGCCTGGGTGGCGCGCACGACCCAACCGTTGCCGGCGGGGGTCAGGGTCGGTACCTCATCGACACGGGTGCGAAACCGGGCGTCCGCGAGTACGCCCATCTGTTCGGCATAGCGGCGGAGGTAGGCGCCGATTTGTTCGGTACCGTGGGGTAAGGGGGTGCCGGGCGGGTGCGGCAGGTCGGAGAACGCAGTCATTACGCGACTGGTGTTGGTGCGCATCCCCGGTAGACGCTGCTTTGCGGCCCGCCAACCCGCCATTGCCCGCCGACGTCGATGTCCTCTTCGATAAGCGTCGGGCGGAAGCCGGCCTCTCGCAGCCAGCGCGCCGCTACCAGCCCGGCCGGGCCGGCGCCGATGACCGCAGCTGTCCGTGCTGCCGTGTGTGTCGCAGTATTCATAATACCTCTGCTTTATTCGGCCGTTGAGCGTGCGCTCTGTTTCCGGCGTACGGATGAATTAATATTCAGAACAGTTATCCTTGGCCTGCAGCGCATCCATTCCTTTCAAAAACTGGTATTTCGCCCGCAGATTCCCAAATTTAACCATGTCTTTGGCAATCTGCAAGGGAAGCATAGTGAAATCAATCACTCATTACCTCCGGCATTCCAGGCATGCGCTCAAAAATCACTCCTCCGGCGCCGACACCACCTCCACCCTCACCGGGCGGTCGGGCAGGAAGTAGGCTTTTTCACTGCTGCAGGCATGCACCTTGTCGCCCATCCGGCTGAGGCCGTAGGAGCCCTCCGGGATGTTCAGGCCTTCTTTGGCGATGGGGATGCTGGCTTCCCAGTCGAATACCAGGATGGTAAAAGCTTCCAGGATTTCATGGGTATAGCCATCTCCGATGATCGTCGCCGACTCTTCGGTCACCACCAGTTGCATTTCCACCCAGGTGTTGATGAGGTCGTAGAAGCCGTCAGCTTCGAGCTGCATTTTTTGGAAGGCGAATTTCATGGTAAAGAGCAGTTGTTTTTGCCACGAAGACACAAAGGCACGAAGACGCACAAAGGCTTAGTTAGTGGCGGAAACAAGCCACATAAGCGGCCGGTGTACGCAAGTCGTCCGCAGGTTGAAGATTTGGCCTGGTATCGGATGGCTGGTAAGCCCCTCACTCCTCCGGCACCGACACCACCTCTACTGTCACCGGGCGGTCAGGCAGGAAGTAGGCTTTCTCCCGGCTGCAGGCGTGGACCTTGTCGCCCATCCGGCTGAGGTCGTAGGAGCCCTCCGGGATGTTCAGGCCTTCTTTGGCGATGGGGATGCTGGCCTCCCAGTCGAAGACCAGCATAGTAAAGGCGCCGGCGATCTCATAGGTATACCCATACCCGATGATCGTCGCCGAGTCTTCGGCAACCACCAGCTGCATCTCCGCCCAGGTGTTGATGAGTTTGTAGAAGCCGTCGGCTTCGAGCTGCATTTTTTGGAATGCGAATTTCATGGTAAAGAGCAGTTGTTTTTGCCACGAAGGCTCTAAAGCACAAAGACTCACAAAGGCTCGGTCGGTGCCCCTTAGTGCCTGCCCGCCTGGTTGCGGCTTGCGCAGGCAAGCCTTCGTATTTTCCTTCAAGGGATAAAGTTAAAAATATCCCACCAATCCTCACATTGCTTCGGATTGATGTGTGTCTCATTAAAAAGCTCCCGATGGCGCTGTATCCTTTTCGGGGAAACGGCTTCTCCATAATGAAACACCTTCAACTCTTTACCCCCCTTGGCATTGGGAACCGGCACGGCCTTTCCTCCTTTGTGTGCGGCATCGGCAATCCGGTATTTGGAACTGAACCGCGTGCTTTCTACCCAATGCAATCCAACCTCGGCTTTTCCCTGGATAACATCCTTGTCGATGCGGTAAAGCAGCTTTTGGCCTTTATGGTAAAGAAATTTAATGGTGTTCCCATCCGGCAACTTTTTAAAGATCACCGTAAACCCGGCGGCAAAGAAATCCTCCGGGCATTTGTCTCGCGGGTCGAAATCGCCCCCATTTTGCCAGTCGACGGTCAGGTCGGAGGTGGTTACTTCGTAGGAGAAGGTGGCGCCGCCGGTGTGTCCTGTGAAGTAGTCCAGCTCCGGCGCCGGATTGAAATGGCTGTAGTAAAGCACAAACACAGCAAGAAGCGCCAGGAACAGCAGGGCCAGGGCATGGAAAGGGCGCCTTCTGCCTGGAGGAGAAGCAAGGGTGTGGATCATGGTGGCGTATAGATTTAGAGGGTGAAGGAAATAAGTTTAATTTCCGTCACGGGCAAATTTGGATGAGATTTTTTTAAACTAAATCTTTAATGTATCTGAAGGAGCATCGTATTGGGTGCAATAATACGAGTTAAGTTGATTTTTTGCAAGCTTATACTTAATTTTATCAATTTAAAGTGTATTCCGCCTAAAGGATTGGCCCCTCCTGGGAAGAACCTTTAAATTTATTCGCCAATAGACAGCACTGCCACCGATTGGATTCAAATTGCCAGGCAAGCCTCCGCCAATCCTTTCGTGAAAATCCCCTGCCCGAATTGCAGCACCGGCTATCTGCAGGCCCTCATCGCGCCCTGGCAAAATGAGGAGGCGAAAGTTGTAGCCATTATCTTTGATCTCTTCCATGGAAACGCTGTGAGCATACCGCTCAATCGGTTCTTTAGGGCGGTTCCTGTAAGTTTTAACGATCCTCTCAATGTCTTTATCCCGAAGGTGGTTTTGACGTTTTCCTTTCTTAAAGTTTTCTATTCGGGCCAGGTTGTAGGTGGTGATGTTGTTTTCCTGGCCGTAAATTTTGCCAATGCTTCCGCCGCTTTCTTTGATCCGCTTTCTGACGTTCAGCAGCAAGGAACCGGAACCACAGGCAAAGTCCAGCACCTTGTTCAGTTTGGGCTTTGGCCCGCTCGTGGGGTCCTGGCAGTCTAATATGACGATCCGGGAAAGAATGGTGGAGATCTGCTGAGGGGTGTAAAACTCCCCTGCCTTTTTGCCGGAACCCGCGGCAAACTGGCCAATCAGGTATTCGTAGGCATCGCCAAAGGTATCGGTGTCGGTGGAAAAGTCAGCGATGCCCTCGGCAATTTTCTGGATGATGGGGCACAGCTTTTTGTTCCTTTCGGCGGGGGTTTTTCCCAGCTTCTCGGAGTTTAGGTTGATCTCGGAGAACAACCCCTGAAAGGAATTGTCAAAGGATTCGTTCTCAATGTAGCGAAAGCCTGCCCCCAGGGTAACCAAAAGCTCGCCATCCTACGGTAGGGGGGATTTCCCGCGGAGTTTCGCTAAGGTTTCGCGAAGTCTCGCTAAGTACACTTACTCCTTTGCGAGACTTTGCGGCTACCTCTGCGAGACTTTGCGGGAACTCATTCCCAGAAGCAAAGGGCAAGCGCATTTGAAGGCAGTATCCTGCGTGCGCGCCAGTTCGGAAATGTTGCTGGGGTTTGATCACATAATGCACCTTCCTGCGCATCTGCTTTTCAAACATAGGCACATCTTCCTCATTTTCCGCATACCAGATGGCCAAAGGCGTACGCCCGCCTGCCAGAGGGGCAGGCTTATCCTCTTCCGCCAGTTCCGGATAATCCGGGCCCAGTTCTTTCTTGGCCGATTCTTCGTAGTTGTGCGATAGGTACCTTAAAAATAAAAAGGAAAGCATGTAATCGCGGAACGAATCGGCATTCATCGCGCCGCGCAGGTCGTCCGCTATTTTCCAGAGGGTTTTGCCCAGTTGTTGTTGGTCTTTTTGTGTCATTGACTATGAAATTTGTCGTCCCGCCAGTTTTTAGGATTATTGATGATATACTTTGAAATCCTTGTTTGCCGTAGAATCAATATTCCCGAAAAAACATATACGGCGGTGGGTGCAGATGGTAATAAAATAAAGGGCTGCCCATCCATAATCCCAATTTTGCAAACGGGCAGACGGTATGCGGTATGTATTCTGATATTTATCCTTGTCCATTTATATTTTGGTTATACGGAAACAACCCCTGCATCAAGAGACGCAATGCATTGCGTCTCTACGGAAACAACCCCTGCATCAACCCCTTTCCTGTGGTGTGCCAGATATAACCGTTCCCCCGGTTTTGGTGGATGCAATCCACAATGGCCTTCACCGCATAAATCTGATAGGGCCGCATCACGAGCAGTTTCTGCTCGCTTTCCACCAGCACCATATATTTGCTGATCATCTGCTCAAGCGTTTGCCGGCCGACAATATCCGGCCGATGTGTATATTTCAGCTCCGTGAGCTGCTTGATGAGGTTTTCTTCTATTTGGTGTTCCTTGGTCATTCCGGTCTTCGTTCAATAAGAGCATGTTTGGAAGTGGTGCTTTGGAAGCGAAAATGACTGATTTTGGGTTCTCATAAAGCTCATTTTGGGCTTCATGGCAGCGCTACGGGACCCAAAATAGCTGAAATGAGGTTCCGAAAGCGGTCATTTACAGCCCAAATGATCACCTCCAAACAAGCTCTAAGATATGAAATGTTCGGTGGATTGTGGTGGAAATGTTTATTGTATTCCGGGGGGGGGTGAAGGGCGATGGGTGTGAGGGTATGCTTTGGTTTTTCGCCGTTGCTCCTTCGGGGGGGCATGGTGTTCGCCGGCTTTCCGGGGATATCGACGGGTTTTCGCCTGCCGTAGTGGGTTCAGCCTGTCGGCGGGGCAGGCTGTTCAATCCAGCACATTCGGTGCGGGACTGAAATAGCCAGTTGCACCAGACTATTCAGCCTTTATTATTTCACACTGTTTTTTACCTTACTTCAATTACTTCGACTTTTAATTGGTTCGCTATTGGTATTAGCTCTTTGGGGATTTCACCTTCCAATGCTAAAACACATCTGTATTCTGGTTCTATACCTTCAATTATTTGTTCAGCTTTCAAAAGAGATTGATATTTGATTACTTGAAAAATTCCTCTTAGAACATCTTCTGGACTTGATTTTTTTGATTTCACTTCAATCCCAATCCAATTAAATTTGCCTTTGAATAGAACATCAATCTTATCTTTTGACAAAAATTCATATTCTGTATATCTTTCAATGATTTTGAGCTTGATTTTTACTAATTCCGGATTATTGAAAATTCTTTCTTTAAATGCTTTATGCTCTGCCCCTTCTCTGTCTGAACCTTGATATTTTTTCTTTCTTAATTTTCGGACAATTTTCTTTGTTTTTGGTTCAATCCATTCAACTGGTTTTAAATCTAACTCTTCTAAGAGCGTGTTGGGAAATTTTATATTGCATCAAAGTCGATTCTCCGAATAACCATTGAGATATTGGCCAAATACAAGAACGATTGGGCGCTTTCAGGGGTATGTTCATAGTCCATTACCACCCTTCGGAAGTGATTTAGCCATGCAAACGTCCTTTCAACAACCCATCTTTTGGCTTCAACGACAAATCCTTTTTGTCCATCTTTTCGATCAGGGACTTCGAATGCTATGCCAAGGCCTTCAACTGCTTCGCCAAAAGTTTTCCTGTAAGATTTGTCGCCCATGATCTTTTCCAGCCTCCTCATTACTGATTTTAGGTTCTCAAGCAACGGAAGCCCGCCTGGGCTGTCATGGATATTGGCTGCGTGAACTTTTGTTTTCCATATACGCCCCAATACATCGACAAGGATTTGCCTCTTGCGGCCATTAATCTTTTTGTTGCCGTCAATACCTCTATGCTCGAAGATCATCGGCGCCAACTTAACACTCTGAGAATCAACCAGCCCTAAGCTAGGCGTGGGCTCTTTGCCGCATTGGATTCGTTCAAGTATATTCAAGGTTATGCTCATTTTTTCGAACGTGCCTTGCTTTTTCCATTTATCAAAGTAGTAATAGACAGCCTGCCAATCAGGGAAGCTGCTATCCAGGTTTCTCCATTGTGCTCCGGTTCGGGTGATCCATAAAATAGCATCACATACATCACGCAAGTTAATTTCGCGTTTTCTTTTCCAATTAAAGAAGTGTTTTATAACTTCCCATTGGTCATCGGTAAGCGGATTGAATTTTCGCTGCATATCTTGTTGTTTTGGTCGACCACAAGATACGCCGATGACCATTTTTTCATAACTTCAAAATTTCCCAACACGCTCTAATACCTCTTCCCAATGTGGATAGATAAAAATCTCACTTAAGACCATATTGATTATTTCTTCTCTCTTTGACTTGCTGGCTTTTTGATATTCATCTACATTGGATAAAAACCCAACGAAGCCTTCTCCAGGTAATCCTCTATTTTTATTAATTACTATACATTGGATTGGTGGTATTTCTTCTTCCCAATCATCAGCAATTGTATTAATTGATTCACCAATCGCACCAAGAACATAATTTAAATTTCTTGGATTTGGAATTCCAACCTCTTTTGCTAAATCCGAATAGTAAATTTTTTGCCCAATTTGTGCTTGCCTTACTAAAATTGGAAACACTTTTCTTGCTCTTTGAATGTAAAGTTTATCTGATTTCAGGTATTGCATTTCTTTTTTCTTAATGGAGTGGAACGGCAGACTGTGAAAAAACCCACCACCCAATTCACAAAAAAATCCCTTCACGCCGCCCTCTTGGCCCACAGCGCGCCGTGCCGCCAGTTGCTGTCAGCCTTACAGAGATCCCACCTTCCAGTTCAGCCGAAAACGGAAAATGCCAAAAATCGGAACAAAAACACAGCTCAGCTACACGCTATACAGCCCTTCTACAGGAATCGCTTCCTCAATCTTCCTCAACCGGCCTGCACGCTTAAAAAACAGGCTTCACTTAAATACCCATAATGCCTCGGTGCTCGCGAGGAAAGGCTGTTCAACACAGCGCCAACGCTATGGCCCTAGCTGAGCTCCGCCTCGCTTTGGCGCTTTATTATTGTTGGCTGTGTTCTTTTTCTTCTTTCTATTTTTTCTTATGAATGAAAATATGTCACATCAGTAAATTGGAAGGAGACGACGCAATTGCCACAATCAAGTGTGAAAGATGTTGGGAATTTTTCTCCTGGTCGGTATGGGGTGAAATTTATTCCTCCCATGAAATCATCTGTTGAAAGCCCGTCGTCATAATCGTAAACACTAATTGAATAAGTAGCCGTCGGGTCGCTGAATTCAAAATTGGACGACCACGTGTAGTTCCCAGTTAAATCTTCGACAAATCCACTTTCGTATTCGGAAGTATTATTCCGACTTATTACGATATAAACATCGGGGCCGTCAAAAATATCCCATCCTGCCCCACTTGTAGTTGTCGGAGGGAAAGTGGTGATTTTTATGTTACCGACTTTCATTTTGATTGGCACTTTTTCTTGGCTGCAATCAGAACCAGTCCATTGAAGGGGACAATTGCAGTCTCCATTGACGCAATTTCCCCCATTCAGACAAATTACTCCTTGGCAAAGGTCGGCTTGTGTAGTTTCTTTCTTGCAGTTTGAAAAAAATACGGCAAGAAGTAAAATCAGAGTGTAATTGATTTTTTTCATTTTTATAAAATTAGGTTATTGATTTAGATTAAATTATGCTTTTCCTGTTTCATTTTTTATTTTCATAGCCACCAACTCAAAGGAATGTTTGCGCCCCCACCCCGAACGCCAAGCCTCTCAAACCGGCCCGCGCAGACATTTCAGTTGGACAAAACCAGCCTGCCCCGCTGTCCGGTTACTTTTGGGGAAACGTGCCTGCTTTCCTCCGGATTTAAAATGCTTGTAAAATATGCTTTTTCCCCTACCCTGTCAAAATTTTGGCTTCTTGGGTTGCTTCCAAAAACCAGGCGGCTCCATCTTACTGCCCGGTGCCACAGGGTAAGCATAGACGGCTCGGCACCAACCAGCATGTTTAGGGGGGAGCTGGAGTACCGGCCGGAGCGCGCTGTGGCCGGATGATTACCATTGGCTGGAGGCTAATAAAGCCCCCCTGCACACCTCATGCCTCTTTTCTATAACTGATCCCGTTTGGCAGCACGCCTCTGCCATGGCTTTGCAATGTCTAGCGGCAGGAATTTAGGCCTGAAAAACGCCTTTTGGCCTCGTATCTCCCGGGCCTATCTGTATGCAAAGAACTTTTTCAGCGCTCTCTTTCAACTCCTCCCCCCGACGCCGGGGCTGGCAGTGCCCCTAATCTTAAAATGAAACCCCATAAGAGAGGACGCTGCTTACTCTTGGCTTCGCTTCGTTCAATCCCGCGCATTCAGCGCGGGACTGAAATAGCCAGTTGCACCAGGCTATTCAGCCTTTATTATTCTGGGTAGTTTTGATTTTTCCTTTATAAGTATCTCGCTTTTTGGCGATTCTCTGCTTCTGAATATGCTCTTTTATATTCTTTAGAATCATAAATTTCACCCCATAACTCATTAAAAATATTTGAACAATCATGGGTCGATAAATATATTGGGGACCCATTTTTTAATTTTGGTATTTCTTTACTTTTATAAAGGGATGACGTTTTTACACCAGGGAAACTGGCACTAACTGAAAAATGATGCGAATCACTATTAACAGTTGCTTTTCCATTGAACCGACTAACAGAATAATAGTAGGAAACCTTACCTAGAGTTTTATAAGTAGTGGAGGTCCCAACCTGAATATAGCTTTGGATTTTCCTAGAAAAAGAAACTGAGTCTTTTGAAATGAATTCCTTTTTAAAATCACTTCTTTTTAGAGCTGAAATAACATTTTCAAATTTAATCTTAGTTTCTCGCTTTTCTGTAATATTGTCTCTTATTGGCTTGATAAAGAAAAACCAATAGAAAAAAGGAGCCGCAAGAATACATAAAAAAACTGCCATAATTTATCTAGGATTTTTTAGGGCTTCTCGGGCTATGAATCAGAATAGATTTTAATTCTTTAGTAGACAGAATTTAATTTACACCTCCCAAGAAATCCTAATAGTCAATTATTTAAATACAAAAACAGCAAATATGAATTAATGATTTGTTTCCAACAAGGGATACTGAAATAATTTTCAAATAATAATTCATAAGGGATTAACTTTTGATGTTTATAAAGAATTTCAAAATTGAAGTATCATCAAATTCATTTATTTTAGGTTCGTTTTTGAATTACCCAGAAACGTTCAGCACATATGCCGTAGCCGACGAATAGACCCTATGGAATATCTGCCCTGTTGCCTGCTGGCTTTTCTACTTTTAATTTTTTCCATCTCAAACTGTTATTGTGTATTTGCATACACGAAATCCACTAGATGCTTTCTAATTCTTCTTCAAACTCATCAATCCACTTGATAACATCTACATTTATCATCAGTTGCTCAACAAAATCAATGTGTTTTTTTAAATTGTCTCCTTCAATTCTCTTTCCATCTTCTTCTATTAACCGATTTTTTATATATCTAATTGAATTGGCAACTGCTCCAAGATTCATAATTTGCATAACTTTTTCATGAAGGCTTAGGTACAATTTATTCAAATTAACAATATCCATTACACCTAAAAACCCAAGACGTTCTTTTATTTTTGCAAAATCGGATACTCCCCAATGATAACGATCAATTTTGTTTCGATATGTCCCATGCTCCACATTATCTAGTTTATAATATTTTACTTGGTCGTTATCAAAATTAGGTGATCTAATAAAATACTCCGTGTTTTCAATAAATTTTTTATACGTCGTATATCCAGCAATTAATGAAAAAAGCGTCGCAATTGATGCTCTTTTATTATTAATGATTGATTCTTTGAAAAGATTGTAATTTTTTTCTGTCCAACAATTACCTTTCCATTTTACCTCTTGAAGAAAACCATTTACTGAACCTTCCTTTAAATTTGAGTCAATATAGATAAAGTTATGTCCTGAAAAGTTAGCGTCAGATATATCTGCTTTTAGAAGTAATCGCTCCAATACGAAATGTCCAGCTTCATGAAAACCTAATTCGTTTTGAATTTCAGCTTTATTCTCCCATTCTTTTTTAATTGTAGAGCTCATCGAATTTGATTAATTATCTTCATCCCAAAATGTCCATTCCTTTTCTGATTTCCCGCTTCCTCCTCCCAACTGCGCGCTATTCAGCAACCACAAATCCCCAAGCCCCCCTATTCCTCTGCGGGCACCCCGTCCATGGTCCGCAGGGCTTCCTGCGCAGGTCGAGGTTGTTGAGGAGGGCCATAGCGCGTTGTATTTACAAGCCGGCCACTATAAGTCAGTGCCTAATAGCAGCCTTCGCTCCTGGCTTGCGCCTCGTCCGCCGCCATGCTCTTACGCTGTAGCAGCTTTGGCGCAAGCCTAAGGCTTTGTCCGAGCGTCTGCGCCAGAGGCCTCGACGCTGGAGCTTCCGCGGCACGCGGACGGCAGCCGGAGAAAATCACGCGCTGACAGCACACCAATGTTCTACGGGAAAAACCAGGGAAGGTTGCGATCCCCTCCCCAATAAAGCTTTCACCCTCACCCACAACACCCCCCCCCAATCAATCCTCACCCGAAACCCCGCCCCCTCCGAATGCCCGAGCACCCCACGGTGCTGCAGCCGCCCGACGATCATCGCCGGGTGCGTCCCGAAGCGCCGGGCATAGTCCGGGGTGATAGCGCTCTTGCCGTTCAGCACTTCGGATATGGTTTTTATCGGCTTATTACACCGCACGGCAAATTCCTTGGGCGACATGTGCAGTTCTTCCAGCTTTCCCCGCAGGCCTTCGCCGGGATGGGGCACCGCCTATGGGTAATATTCGTTCTTCATGGTGGGCTACCCGTCTGAGGGCTTCGGCGTGAGTTCGGCCGAACGCTGGACAGCGGAAAGGGGAAAGCCGAGCGGAGTCGAGGCCGAGCGTGTGCAGGAGGCATGGAGTGTCCAACATCAGACGAGTAGCCTTCCTGTTTCAGCACCTCTTCGTTGATCCGCTTACCGATGTTCCAATACATCAGGATCAGCCCCCATCCGTTCCTGCATCAACTATAAATAATCCCCCCCTTTTCCTTATTTTCGCCCAACCATGCCAAACCATCCACAAACCATGAACCCACGCATCATCTCCGCCGGCGCCGGCAGCGGCAAGACCTACCGCCTGACCAGCGAGATGGTGGCCCTGCTCCAGCAGGGCGTCCGCGCCGGCGGCATCATTGCCACCACCTTTACCAACAAGGCGGCCGCCGAGCTGCAGGAGCGCGTGCGGGTGCGCCTCTTGGAGGAAGGCCTCAGCGAGCAGGCCGACCAGCTGGCCAACGCCCTCATCGGCACCGTCCACGGCCTGGGCGTCCGGCTGCTGCAGCGCTTCGCCTACGAGGCGGGCGTGTCGCCGGAAGTGGCCATCATCGCCGACGAAGACCAGCAACTGCTCTTCAACCAGTCGCTGGCCACCGTGCTGACCGGCGAGCGGGTGGGCCGGATGGAATACCTCAGCGACCGCCTCGGCCTCAATAAACGCGACCGCTACGACTGGCGGCAGGAAGTGAAAAAGGTGACGGATATCGCCCGCGCCAACGACTTCACCGCCGACGGGCTGGAAAAGAGCAAAATCCGCTCCTTCGAAAGCTTCCGCGAATTCATCGGCCAGCCCGACAATAGCCACCCGGAAGGCCACTTCGAACACCGCCTCGGCCAGCTGATGGGCGAAACCATCGCCCGCCTGAACAACAACGCCGACGAAACCAAGAAGACCCGCGATGCCGCCAATACGCTCCGGGACTTCCAGCGCACCCTCGAACTGCGCCAATACCTCTACTGGCACGAATGGGCGAAAATATCCAAGCTCGGCGTCGGCGCCAAAAGCCGCGACGACGCAGCCGAACTGATGGAGTTCGCCGCCGCCCACCACCGGCACCCTGATTTTCAGGAGGACATCCAGGCTTTCATTTACAATATCTTCGACATCACCATCGACGCCATCCAGGAATACGACGGCTACAAGAAACGGCGTGGCCTGATCGACTACACCGATATGGAGGTGCTGGTCAACCGCCTGCTGGATCAGCCTGCCGTCAAGGCGGTGCTGGCCGACGAGATCGACCTGCTGATGGTCGACGAATTCCAGGACACCAGCCCCATCCAGCTGGAGATTTTCCTGAAGCTGTCCCGGCTGGCCAAACACTCCGTCTGGGTAGGCGATCCCAAACAGTCGATCTACGGCTTCCGGGGGGCGGCGCCTGAGCTGATGCAGGCCATCATCCGCAAAGTGGGCGGCGTGAAACCGGAGGACATCCAGGAGTTCTCCTGGCGCTCGCGGGAGGACATCGTTTACGCTGCCAACGCCCTCTTTACCAAAGCTTTCACGGATTTGCCGCCCGAACAGGTGGCCCTGAAGGCCAAGCGCGCCAAAAAGCCCAACGAACACAGCCTCAACAAAGAACCGGAACCTTCCGGGCTGAGCGACGCCCTGATGCACTGGCACTTCCGCTTCGACGGCGAGGGGCGCCTCCCCGGCCGGCCGTGGATGGAAGATTGCATGGCCAACTCCCTGCGGCAGTGGCTGAGCCGGCACCCCAGCGTCGTGCCCAAAGGCAGCGGGCAGCCCCGGGCAGCCGTGCCGGGCGACGTGGCCATCCTCTGCCGGTCGAACAACGAATGCCAGGTGGTGGCCGAAGCCCTCCACCGGGCGGGCCTGCGGGCGGCCATCTCCCGCAGCGGCCTGCTGGCCACCGCCGAGGCCAAGCTCATCCTGGCCTGCCTGAAGTACATCCTCAACCAGTACGACTCCCTGTCGGTAGCCGAGATCCTGCTGCTGGCCAGCAGCCAGCCGATCGAGGACATCATCGAAAGCCGCCTGGAATACCTCGAACAGGCGGACAACGGCCAGGCCCGCCACCGCCAGTGGGCGGGCGACGATGCCTTCATCCTGGCCCTCGACCGGCTGCGGGAACAAACCATCGAGCTGTCCAGCGCCGAAATCCTCAACCTGCTGCTGGAGGAGCTGGACCTGCGCCGCATCGTCGCCAGCTGGGGCAACCAGCAGCAACGCCTCGACAACGTCGACGTGCTGCGCCGGCTGGCCCTGCAGTACGAAGAGGCCTGCAACCGCCTCCACTCCGCCGCCTCCCTCGGCGGCTTCCTGCTCTGGCTGGCCGACCTGGAAAACAACGAGGCCGACATGCAGGGCTCCGGCGAAGGGCCCGACGCGGTCAACGTGCTGACCTACCACAAAAGCAAGGGCCTGGAGTGGCCCGTCGTCATCTGCCACAGCCTGGAGGGCAACCTGCGGGCCGACGTGTGGGGCGTCGACATCATCCAGGAGAGCGAGGAGGTCGACCTCAGCAACGTGCTGGGCAACCGCTGGCTGCGCTATTGGGTCAACCCCTATGCCGACCAGAACCGAGGCACCGTCCTCGACGAACGGCTGGCGGAAAGCGACGCCAGCCGCCGCGCCCGCGAGAAAGCCCTGCAGGAGGAAGCGCGCCTGCTCTACGTCGGCCTGACCCGCGCCCGCGACTACCTCGTCTTCTCTTCCCGCGCCCGCGCTACCCAATGGCTCAACCGCGTGTGGCACCAGGGTGAAGAGGACCACCCCACCCTCGACCCCGACAGCCACGAAAGCCCCTGGGAATGGGCCGGGCAGTTCCTCCGGATCAACACCGAGGTGTTTCCCTATCCCCGCGAGTTCACCCACGCCGATCTGCCCGAAACCGAAATCCGCTTCCTGGCGGAGCGCGCCGGGCGGCGGCAATACGAACTTTTCGACATCGACGCCGCCGCCGAACCCTTCGCCCACGAGATGAACGCCCGCATCGGCGACGTCCTCCATTACGACAACCAACTGAAATTAGAAGAAGGGATCGACCTGTACGCCGCCGCCAAAGGCATCAAGGCTTTCCTGGCCGGCGACCGCCAGGAGTATCCGCCCGCCGAGCGCCTGCTGATGGCCCGGGGCTTCATCGGACGCTACGAGATGGGAGAGACGCAGCCACAAGCGCTGGCCCTGCTGGGCGACGCCTGGAGCGATTTCCTGGGCCGGCAGTTCGACATCCGGCAGGCTCACCGAAAATACCCCATCCGCTACTTCCACCACGGCCGCCTGTTCACCAACGTCATCGACCTGTTGCTGGAAACGCCGAAGGGGCTCGTCGTCATCCAGAACAGCGGCTTCGCCGGGGGCGACCCCACCAAAGAGAAGCAACGGGCACTGCAGAACCTGGGCAGCTGGTGCTACCTCAGCGGCTGCGCCGTGCAGGAACTCTTCGGCGGGCAGCCCGTGCGCACCTTCGTGCATTTCGTGATGAGCGGAAGCCTGGTGGAGATCAGGGTGGAGCGGGTGGGGTAGGGTTGGCCGGGAGGTTGAGGCTGAGGTTAAGGCTGAGGTTGAGGTTGAGGTTGAGGCTGAGGTTAAGAACCTCGAAGGCCGGTATCTTGTTCGTGAGGGACTATGTCCCGATACGTCTAAATCAGCAAGTCTCCAGACTTGCGTCACTAAAAAAAGACTTGCAAGTTATACTGCATTGGGTCTCAGGCCCTCGCAAACGACATTGCTATTGAAATGGAGGAGGTGTATTAAATCCGTTGAACTTTCGGTGCAAATGGAGAGCGGACCTCCAGGTCCGCTGAATGGATCAACGGATTTAATACACTACCGAAATGGATATAACTTACTGTCGATTTATGGTATACAACATTAGGCTACCCGTCTAGCGTTGGACAGCCAGGTGTATCCCGTACATCGTACACCGCCCAGGACTGCCGTTGGTCCCGTACAACGTACACAACCCCGGCAACTTTTGTCCAACGTTAGACGGATACCCCAACATTATGTCGCAAGACACCCCGCCAGCGGGTTATTCATTCATCAAATCCAGTTTCACCCCCAGCGCCAGCCCGTAAGAAACGTATTCGCCTTTGACCGTTCTTCCGCGCAATTCTCCGCGGACGGGGTTGAACTGCACCCTCGGCTCCAGAAATAGGCTATGCCTGCCCAGGATTTGCCGCGCGATGCCGATACCGGACTGAAAGCCCACAGTCAGCGCCCGGTAGCTGACCGGGTCGTCGATCTCGTTTTCTGTGGTGCCGGAAACAGAGGAGGCAACCTCCCATTTTGACTGGTTGGCCAGGTGGAGCCGCGGTACGGCCGCTGCGGAGACATAACACCGGAACTTTTTGTCAATGAAGGTGTAGAGCAGTTTTACCGGGGCTTCCAGGTGGTAGTAATTATAGATAAATGTGATGTCTTCCTGCGGGTCGGCATCGGGGTCGAAGCCACCCTGGCCGTCGTGCTGTGTTCCCCACCTCAGGGCATTGGGGCCCGTTTTATGGCCGGTATTGGAAAAATTGACGCCTCCGGTTACGGCCAGCCTTCGGCTCAGCTCCCTGGAGGCAAATATCCCGATGCTGTTCGAAAATTTGGAACCGGCCCCGGCCCTTTGATCCGAGGATTCGACGGAAATATTCGGGAAGTAGTCGATGCCTATGCCCCATCCTTGCTGGGAGTGAGTTTTGGGCAACAGGATGACGGAGAGGAGCAGCGTCAGAGTAATAATCTTGTTCATGATTTACAGTGATTTTGATGTTGTTGTTTAGCCGGATTTCAGTCTCATGCCGTTTTTTTGCCACTAAGCCACTAAGACGTTCCTAAGCCTTTGTGAGTCTTTGAGCCTTGGTGTCTTTGTGGCTAGAAAACGCAACACGAAATAAAAAACGCCCTATTCTTTTTGCTATTTTTCGGTTTCGTTCGTTAACGATAGAAACCATTCCGAATCATGCGCAAGGTAATTCTTTATATCGCCGCCAGCATTGACGGCTACATCGCCCGTCCGGACGGCGGTATCGACTGGCTCTCCATGGTGGAAAAGGAAGGGGAAGACTACGGCTACGGTGCCTTCCTCGCCTCGGTCGACACGACGCTGATGGGCCGCAAGACCTACGACGACGTGCTGGGCTTCGGCGGCCCCTTCCCGTACCAGAAATTGTCGAACTACGTCTTTTCCCGCCAGGAAAGGGGGCCGGACGACAATCCGGTGCAGCACATCACCGAAGACCCGGCGGCCTTCGTGAAAAAGCTCAAAGCCGGACCCGGCGGCGACATCTGGCTCATTGGCGGCGGGCAGCTCAACACCGTCCTGCTCAACGCCGGGCTGATCGACGTGCTGATCCTCTCCGTCATCCCCATCGTGCTGGGGGCCGGCATCCCGCTCTTCGGCGGGCAGCCGAAAGAGGCGAAGTGGAGGCTGGCCGGGCATCAGGCTTTTGATACGGGGCTGGTGCAGATGAAGTATGAGCGGGGGTAGGCGGGGCTATGTTGCTGAATGGCAACTGCTCAGGTATTATGGTGTTCCGGTGTTATGGCATTACGGTTAGCCCAAGACAAACCCGCCGCTAAACCAGAGACCGCGCCCCGGCCGCAACACCTAAACACCTCAACACCTCAACACCTCTTAAAAGAAAGCCCGCTGCACCCCAAAAGCCATGTGCAACGACCGGTAGCTATCCGCCCACTCGGTGCTGTTTTGCCGGCTGGGCTGGTTCATGATGCGCAATGTCGGCCGCATGTACATCCTCCAGCGCTCGTTGAAGTGCATTTTGAAACCAACGGCCAGTTCGTAGGTGAAGTTGAGCGGCTTGAGGCCTTCCCGGTGATTGAAATCAAAAGTCTGCGGGTCTTCTATCGTCCGGAAGACATCCTCTCCGCCGGACCGGGCGGCGAAATTGGCGAAGTCGGCCATTATCCCCGCCTGGAGGTACACGCAATTGCAGGGCAGCCGGTACTGAAGGCGAAACGGGACGCTGTAGTAATTCAGCCGGACATGGCGCTCGTAATAATTGTGGTAGGTGACCCACTCTTCCTCCTTCAACTCCTGGTAGGTTTCGCCGGTGTACTCCCGGTAATCGTGCGCGCCGTACTCCTTGTAGAGGAAGGCCGTGCCCAGCGAGAACTTCCCGACGGGATATTCCACCGACAATCCGAACGTGTAATTGTTGTTGCTGTTGATCACTGGGCTGATCTTCCGAAAATCCGCCCCGAGCTCGGGGCCGACGACAAAACGGGGTTGGATTGCCTGCGCCCCCAGACAAAGGGGGAGCAGCAACAGAGAAAGTAGTTTGAAGGGCTTCATGTTTCCGGTTTTTACGAAAGCGGCAAGCCGTGCCGGCGCGCTCGGCGCAGCTGTGCCGGGTGTTTATTGAAGTGTAATGGCTTAATACTTCCTTAAAACGCGGTTTGCCGGAGTGTTTTATAGGCACGCGGTTTTTTAACATTTGTCGCCCTGTTGCGCCGGACAATACCTACGGCCAGCGGGCACCACGCATCGCCCTGATAACGGGCAACACGCCCCTGGTATACTGGGGCAAAACCGGTGCCGCCTCCACCCTGTACCTGGCGCGCTGGCTGTGAAATGCTCGTTACGATCTGCGATCGTATACGGAACCTGGGTGCCGGGCTCCTGCCCGGCGTGCTCCGGCCGCTCCAGCCCCAGGTTGCTTGTTTACGCCGGGTGGGAGGCCGGGCCCTAAGACCGTATACGGCCACAGGCCGTAACGAGCATCTCAATTGTAGTTTAAAAAACTTTGTCCAGTAAGGGTGCCTACTTTAAAAAATGGACCTGAAGCAGCCTCGGCGGCTTGCGCCCCGCCTTATCGTCCCGCGAGGGGGCCTTGCCCGGTGCCTGGCCTTCCTCCGGCGCTCCTTCCTCCGCCGGCGGTTCTGCCGAAGCGGCCGTGCGGGCCGCCTGGCGCAGGTCCACGAAGTTGACGGCCGTTTCCAAATCCCAGTTGGCGCGGAGCTGGGATTTGCAAACTGCGAATAGCGAACTGCGAATAGCGAACTGCGAACTGCACCCACCATGCCCCCATAAAACAATGCCACCCCAAAAACCATTTTACTATAGATTACCCTTTTCACCACCCTGTAAATCACCCTCCATGAAGCCCATTTTGGCCATCCTGTTCCTCGCCGCCGTCCTGCCGCTTGCCGCCCAGGAAAAGGAGGCGCCCTATCACATCTTCAGCATCTACTTCGGCGGCGGCAGCCACTACATCGACGGCGAGCAGGCCCGCGAGCTTGGCGAGTGGCTCCGGCAGTTCCCCCACCTGGAAGACTACGAGATCAGCGTCCACAGCCATACCGACGACATCGGCAGCAAGGAGTACAACGCCTGGCTCTCCCGCAACCGCAGCGAGGCCGCCGTGCGCAAGCTGATGGACAACGGCGTGCTGCCCGACCAAATCTCCATCGAAGATTTCGGCGAGCTCAACCCCGTCTACGACAACGCCACCTGGGAGGGCAAGCTGAAAAACCGACGAGTGGATGTGATTTTGAAGCCGATTGCGACGTAGGCCCCCCTCGACTTCGCTCGGGGGCCTACGACTTCGCTCGGGGGCCTACGACTTCGCTCGGGGGGGCCTCCATAAAACTGTGAAATGCTCGTTGCGATCTGCGATCGTATACGGAACCTGGGTGGGGTTGTGCAAAAAGTTCGAAAGTAGACAGGATTAACAGGAGTTGCAAGATGTAGTGGCTTGCGCCGCAGGGGGGTATATATCCTGATAATCTTGTTAATCCTGTCTACATATACTTATTGCACAACCCCGCACTCCAGCCGCTGCGGTCCCAGGTTGCTTGTTTACGCCAGGCGGGAACCCGGCACCTAAGACCGTTAAAAACCTGTCTGAAGCAGGTTTGAATAGAAAAATCCAACAGGAGGCTGTGCCTCGATGCGTAATAATCGGTTTACGCCAGTCGGAGACTGGAAAATTATCCCGCATCGCGTCATAGACGCTCGCGAACGAAGGCATGAAAAACGCAAAGGGTAAAAGGGTACCAGCCTACACTATCGACCCCGCTAAAGCTTCGTCGATCAAAGAAAGCTTCGGCTGGCGAGAAAGAACAAAAGAGATACAGTCCTGGCTAACCGGAATCCTATGCTGTCACTGCCGATGCCAGGGAAGTACCTGAGGTGGTAGGCGACGCGGCAGAACTCACCGTTAATGCTCCACGAGCCCCCCCGAACATGCCGGTAATGACCACTCTCCGGCCCAGCAGGATTGTCAACCGGCTGATTTTCAAATTGCTGGTAATAACCTTCGTCGAACCAATCCCAGCACCACTCCAACACGTTGCCACTCATGTCGTGCAGACCCAGCTCGTTTGGCTTTTTCTGACCGACAGGGTGAGTTTGGCAATCATTGGCGATCAAACTTTCCTTATTCCAGCCTCCGGATAAACGAAGGTATCCGGAATTCGCCCAGTACCAGGCCACTTCATCCAGGTCATCGCTACCCGCATAGGCATACCCCTTGCTCTTCTGCCCGCCCCGGGCTGCATATTCCCATTCTGCCTCGGTAGGCAGGCGGTAGCCGTTGCTGCCCGGGCGCTCCTTTACTGTCCATTTGAAGGAATCCCGCTCCTCATCATTCAGGTTGCCGGGATTTTCTTCCGCTTCGTCGACTCCGTAGTATGGTTCTAACCCCTGTTCCCGGCTGAGCCAGTTGCAATAGGACACGGCGTCGTACCAGCTGATATACAGCACCGGGTGGCGGCCGTTGGGCTGCTTCTTTCCAAAGGCATCGTGGCGCCAGTTTACGCCTTCCGTTATTTCCCAGTCCTGTTTTTCCCCGTTCAGGACAAGACTCCACCCCACTCTTTCGGCTGTGGTCACGTATTGTGTAGCATGTATAAATTTCCGGTATTCGCTCAGCGTCACCGGGTATTTGCCGATGTGGAAATCACGGAGCCGGACTTCATGCACCGGCTTTTCCCAGTCCGATTTGTACTCCCAATTCTCCGGAGACTCCCAGCCGTCCAGGTTGCCCATCCGGAAAGAGCCGCCCTGCACGGCTGCCATTTCCGGCGGGTGGAGCAGGCGTTCGCGCAGCCGACGGAGGCTTTCTGTGGGTTCCGTAGTATTAATAAGTGGTTCCAGTTCTCCGCCCAGGGGATTGCCGGCAAGGGAAAACTCCAGGAGTTCGGGCAGCTTCAGCACCGGATTCAGCAGGGTTGTACCCTGTATCCGGTTGTTCTGCAGGTTCAGGCCCCGCAGCTCCCGCAGGCCTGCCAGGCCGGAAAAGCCCGTCAGCCGGTTATCCGCCAGGTTGAGGAAGCGGAGGTTTTCGAAGCGGGAGAAAAAGCCGGGCAGCCGTTCGATCCGGTTGGAAGACAAGCGCAGGGTTTCCAGGCGGGGACAGAACTGCAGGAACGATACATCCCGGATTTGGAAACCGTGCAATACCAGATAATCGAAATTGCGGAAACGGCGGGCGTATTCCGGGTTGTGTTCCAGGAGGTGCCCGAGGGCAAAGCCGAAGTCCTTCTGCGGGTATGCTGGGGGAAGCAGGCTTTCATACGCTCCCTCCCCGGCTTCGAGGTGCAGTCCATCCATACCAGAGGGGACGGGTCGCCGGAAACGGGCAAAAGCCTGTTCGCAAACCCATTCCGCCAGGAACTGGCCGCAAAAGAACCCGGCCGCATCGGAGGTTTCCTGGCCGCAGGCCTTCCGGAAGGTTTCATATTCCGAAAAGACAAAATGCCCCTCCGCCCTTTTGCCCCGGCACAGCGGCTGCAAAAAGGCGACGAGCTGAAACCAGAACGGTTCCGCATCAAAACCGGAAAGCTGCTCCCTGTGCCGGATCAGCATGGCGCGCACTGCCCGGTTGGGAAGGAGGGCGATGAGCCGGCTGTCGTAGTGTTCTGCCAGGTGTTCGCCCTCTGCCAGGCTGAGCTGCCGGTGCGCCCGGTCGCGTGGTATTTCCTTTTCCTCCGCGTAGTACAGCCAGCAGGCCTCCTCGTAAAACCGGGCGGCCCTGGGATACTCTTCGAAGGGGAATTCGTGATCCGGCAACTGCCCGTTCAGCAGCAGGCGCGCCAGGAAAAAATCGAGGAAAGACTGGTGGGTGAACCCGTATTCGTCGGTACGCCGGTTGCGGGCCAGGAAGGACCGGCTGCGGGCGTCGATTTCTTCTATGCCGTGCCGGCGGGCGATGCTTTCGATGGATTCGTCGCCGGTGGTGCCCTGCGCCCGGCGGAAAAAGTGCAGAGCCAGGTCTTCGGAGAAAGCCAGCAGCCGGCGGGCGTAGTCGCCGCCCTGCGGGTTATGGCGTTCTGGTATGCGGCTCTCCCGCTCTGCCCAGCCCCGGGCCAGCGCTTCGTAGACTTCAAAAAGAAAGTGGTACTGCTTTTTCTCCCCCTCCAGCAATTCGTCAAACCACGACAGCAGCAGCGGGCGCCGGAAAAGCGCCGGCGACCTGTCGAAAAGCGTCAGTGCCTCCTCTTTTTTCTGAGGCTCCCGGCGGAATTTACGGGCCAGATACGACCGGGCCTGGCCTTCTTTGAATCCCTGCAGCTCAACGATATACAGTTCTTTTTTTCCCGGCAGGCGCTGCCACTCGTCTTTTCTGTTTTTAAAAAACTGCACCCGGCTGGAGACGACGGCCAGTTGAAAATCCTGCAGGAGGCAGGAAAGCTGCGCGAGGTAAGGCGAGAGGTGTTTGCGCGCCAGCGGATCCTCGTCCAGCGCGTCGAGGAACAGGATGGTTCGCTCTTTTTCCGGGATGTGGCGGACCTGTTCGAGCGTCTCTTCGCCAGCGTACACAAAAGCCAGGGCGGAGGCAGGGAAAGTGCGCGCCAGCCGGTGAAAGAGCTTTTGCAGAAAAGTGGTTTTGCCCATCCCCGTATCCGCCAGCAACAACACGTAGGAGCCTTTCAGGCGCAGGAAACCCGCTGAAAAGAGGGCGTCCAGGTTTTCGCCCAACCTCTTTCCCGCCCCCGCCGGATTCTGTGGAGCCACGGCCTCCGCCAGCTTTGCGGCACCTCTGAACTGGAAGGCCGCCGGCGTGATGTACTGCCGGAAAACGGCCCGCAGCTCCTGCATGCTTTGCCGGCCGCCTTCCAGCGGCTTCCAGTAGGCGAAGCGGCTATCGGCAGGGGGGAACCGCGCCAGAAGGCGGTACAGGCAGCGGAGGAGCCAATTGCCGCCCGGCGAAAGGCGGGCGGGAGAAGACGGCGGCGGTTCTGCCTGCGCGGACGCGCTCAGGTGCCGGAGCATCGGCTCGAAACCGGCCAGCCTGTTTTCTGTTTCGGACAGTTGCCTGCGCAGGCCTTCCTTTTGTTTTTCTTCCACGCTTTCGGAAAGCTGCTGTTCCAGCAGCGCTCTTTCCGCTGTCCATGCCTCCTGAGCCGACTGAAGCGCGGCGGCCTCCTTCCGGATGTTTTCCCGGATGGAGGCGGTGCCGGGGTCGCCCGGCAACTTCCACTTCAGCACCTCCTCTGCGTCCGGCCGCCAGAACAGGCCCCAGTCGGCGTCTTCAATGGCAAGTTCAAAGCCTCTGGTTTCAGTAAAAACCTTGCGGTTATCCTCGGTTAGGACGGCGCCTTTGGCAAACGCGTAGGCGTCCTCCAGGGTATGCCCCTTATTGAGCGGCCGAAAGAGGTTTTTGGCAAAAATCATGGCCAGTTCATCCCCCACAGGAGCATGAGCCGCGACCACCGCCCTGACGCCGGCGCCGAGCAGGCCCTTTACCTGCCCCGCAGTGGAGCAGCCGTTCAAAAAGACAACTTTAAGGTTGGGGCACCTGCCCAGCAAAGCAGCGATGCCTCCGGCGTGGAGGGTTTCCCCTTCGGCGAACAACACATCGCGCCCTGCGTGCCCGCTGAAGCCGAAGAATACCAGCCGGTCACGGAATTCGTTGATCCGGAAGGCGATGTTGTCGGGATTGGTAAACGCATCTATATCGAGGTCAAAATGGCGGCGAAGCCTCCGGCCGACGAGCAGCCGGCTGATCGCCTCCGATTCTTCCCGCAGGTGAAGAAGGGGCTGCTCGGCGTTATTCGCGTATGTGAGAAGAATGATGTCCATTCCTGCCAATGGGTAGGGATTTCCGGTGTTTGAAAAGTTGAAAATAGGACAAATTTCCGGACTCTGCAAGCCTGGTGGAGGGGCTACCCGCGGAGGATTGGACAGGATTGGGGGACATAAGGTTTTTTGTAGACAGGATGAACAGGATTTACCCTGTGAAATAGCGCAGCAGAAACACCCGAGTATTTCACAGGGTGAACAGGATTGGGGGCGCAGGTGGTGGCTGCCCTTCTAAGGTTGGACAGCCACGCGGGGCCTCGTCCACCGTCCACTGCCCTGCGCGGCTGCTGCGCCCGTACTTCGTACACAGCCCAACAACCGTTGTCCAGCGTTAGACGGGTAGCGCAGGAGATTTGTAGTAAACTAGGATTCAGAACCTTGTAATTCTGAAAACCAGAACCAAATATTTATCCATCAGCGTTATACTTAGTGTAATCACAATGAAGAACTCTGCTAAAGCCTCATCATGAAAAAATTGCCCAACATACACCCCGGAGAAGTCCTGCTGGAAGAATTTCTGATCCCGATGGAAATCAGCCAATACAAATTGGCAAAAGACCTTAAGATACCCCAAACCAGGATCAGCGAAATCGTGAAACGAAACCGGAGGATCACTGCGGGCACGGCATTGAGGCTGAGCAAGTACTTTGGCACATCTGCAAAGTTCTGGCTCGGCCTTCAGGATGATTACGACCTGGAAGAACAGGAAACCAAGCTGGCAAAGGAACTGGATGACATCCCGGAAGTGGACAGGAACGCGGCTTGAGGCACTTGCCGGGGTAGGGTTATATGGTTATATTGCTGTCCCGGTCCGCCCCGCCCCCGCCGTACACCGTACACAACTCACCGCCCGGCATAGCCTGTACACCGTACACGCTCCACGCTCTGCCTGATCCGTAAATCGTACATAGCCCATCGCCCCTCCTAATTCCCCCCCCGCCCACTCGGCGGCTTGCGCCCCGTCTTATCGTCCCGCGAGGGGCCCTTGCCCGGTGCCTGGCCATCCTCCGCTGTCCCCTCTTCCGCCGGCGGTTCGGCCGCTGCCCGGCGGGCCGCCTGGCGCAGGTCGACGAAGTTGATGTCCGTTTCCAGGTCCCAGTTGGCGCGGAGCTGGTCGAGGGGGCGCAGGTAGATGGGCTCGGGCTGGCGCCGCTCGTCGTAGTCGCCCGTATCCCAGCGGCCGTTGCCGTTCCAGTCTTCGATGAAGCGGACGGAGTAGGTGCCGGGAGGCAAGGCACGGAAAGCGCGCTGGTAGGCAGTATCGCCCTGAATGGTAAAGGATTCAACCCGTTCGTTGTTTTTGCCGAGCAGTTCGACGTAGTAGCTGCTGTCGGCCGAGAGGCTGTCGAACTGCAGGGTAAGGTTGCCGAAGCTCTTGAGCAGTTCCACCTGAATGGGCTGCAGGAGGGTGTCATTCTGCTGGCCGAACAGGCTGGTCAGGGCGCCGGGCAGCAGCTCCAGCTCGTAGGGCAGGCCCTCCTTCCAGGGGTGGGCGATGATGAGGCGGCGCTGGCCGTTGGTGTCGAGGCTGTATTCGGGCTGCACGACGAGGCGGGAGGTGTCCTCATAGAGGCGCATCAGGCTGGCGTCGAAGGCGGTGATCGGGGCGTTGAAAAGCAGGCTGGCCTCCTTGGTGGGGTTCAGCCGGAGGGGCCCTTTTGAGGAGCGGGCCGGTTGCAGCATGTTCTTATCCAGGAAAGCCTGGCGGCTGCGGGCGCGCACCTTTACCGTATCGTTGAGGATGGTGTCTTTTTGCAGATAGATGCTCCAGGCGCTGTCCTGGGGCAGGTCGTACCAGATCCGGGTGGTGTCGGGGTTGCGTTCGATGATCACCTGCTGGCCGATGTCCTTATAAGAAATATCCAGATCCTCTGGCGGCTTGCTGAAATGGACGCGCACCAGGCCGTAGCGGCTGTCGTCGCTGCCCATCAGGCGCAGGGGCTGGTCTTCGGTGAAGAGCCGGATGCGCACCCTGGGTTCCAGGCTGTCGCGCAGCACCAGCAGGGAGTCCGGGAAGCCGATAGGTTCCTGGGCCTGGTCGAAGAGGTAGTTGCGGTTGGCGTCCTGCAGGGCGAACCCTTTGAAGCGGCCGGCCTTGACGTTCTCGATGCGGAAGCTTCCCTGCTCGTCGGTCCGGGCAAAATAGAAGGGCCGTTCGGTGCGCACGACGGTATCGGCCAGGTTCTCGTACAGCATGAACAGCACATCCTCCACCGGCTCGCCCTTTTCGGCGTCGACGATGGTGCCGGAAACGGAGAGGGAGTCAATGAAGTCGCCGGTAGAAAAAACGAAGCGCAGGTTGTCGGCCGGGTTGCGCTCGGTAATGTCGCGCACCGCTTCGCCGAAATTGATGGTGTAGGTAGCGCTGTCGCGCAGCACTTCCTTTTCATCGAAGTCGAAGCGCAGGGTTTTTCGTTTGAGAGTGATCTCGAACTGGTATTCCAGGGGCGGGGAGATCACCACCTGGTTGAACACGTCCTGCACTTCAAACCACTCGTCGAAGGTCAGCTCGATGCGCTGCTTTTCGAAGTTGGTCTGCAGGTTGGGCGTCGATTCTTCCGGGACCAGCTGCGGCGGCTGCTCGTCCCGAAGCCCCCCTTCCGGAGGAATGGGATTGGCGCAGAAGGTGAGCGCCAGGGCGAGGAGGGGAAGGAGCCAGTATGGGATGCGGGATGTTGACATGGGGTAGGGAGCGAAGGGTTGTCTGTTGTCTGTTGTCTGTTGTCTGTTGTTCGTTGTCTGTTGTTCGTTGTCTGTTGTTCGTTGTCTGTTGTTCGTTGTCTGTTGTTCGTTGTCTGTTGTTCGTTGTCTGTTGTTGGTTTTTGCCCGGGAGCAATAAACAAGCAACGGACAACGAACAACCGTCTCCGTTTTACTCCACATCCTTCACCTTCTCCGTCCCCTGAAGGGCATAGATCAGGCGGTTGATGTCGTCGGCGTTGAGTTCCAGCTTGCCGCGGATGGTGATCGGCTCGGCGGTATATTCGATGGCCTCATCGGCGTAGACTTCCATGACCGTCTCCGGGCCGGCCCCGCCGCAGAAAAAGCACATGTTGTACGGATAGGCCGAAAAGATGAACTCCTTATGGCCTTTGTAACCTTCGACGGGAATGATGTACCCCCGGATCGTGACCTCCTTCCCTTCCAGGGCTTTGACCTCTTCGCTGAAAACAGGGACGTCAACTTTGAAGCCCATCATCTCATTGTATTCCTTCTTGAAGGTGATTTTCGAGAGGGTTTTCCACATCTTGTCCTGTGCCTGAAGAGGCTGCAGGGCGGTAGCCGCGAGGATGGCAGCGAGGGCGATGATCGTATTTTTCATATTCTTTATTTGTCTAATGTTTTGGGCGTAATGTGACCTTTTCGCTTGAAGAGATTAATGGCTGTATCGCCGTACTGTTAAATGGTTTTAAAGGTCAATTTGTTTGGCAACCGGCACCACAGGGCCAGCAATATAAGTACATGGACTGCCCGTCTCTTTCGAGCCGGGTAAAAATTAGTGAATTAGTGAATGACTGATTAACTGGGACTTAGGGTCGGTTTTATGTATCATTATTTGTGTCCAGGTACTTAGCAATACAACAATATGACAATATAGCCCTATACCCCCCCCCGCCGCCACACTCCACAAAGGTAACGATCTGAAGAGGAAAAAAAATTTTAATGCAATGTTAAATCCCTGTGAAAAAGCAGAGCGTTCCGCCTTCCCATTTCCGCCTTCCGACTCCCGCCTTCCCATTTCCGCCTTCCAACTCCCCCCCTTCATTTCTTCACCAGATACACCCCCGAGAGGATCAGCCCCATACCCAGCAGGTGGATCAGCGTGATGGGTTCCCCGTCGAAGGCGCCCCAGCTCAGGGCAACTATGGGCACCAGATAGCTGATCATGGAGGCGAAGACCGGCGTCGTCCACTGCACCAGTTTGAAAAAGATGATGGAGGCCAGGACAGTGCCCACCAGGGCCAGGATGGCGACGTAGCCCAGGGCGAGCCAGGCGCCTTCCCGATGGCTCAGCACATCCAGGAAATCGGTGGAAACCAGGAAGCCCAGCGCCGGCAGGCCCACCATCACGAAGGCCGCCGCGCTGATCGTCACGGCGCTCATATCCCGCAGATAGGCCCCGACCACATTGGAGCTGGTAGCATAGCAGATCGTGCCGACGATGACCAGCAGGCCGAACCAGGGATTGCCCTGCGCGCCGGCCTCTTTGCCGAACAGGATGAGCATTCCGGCGCCGCCCAGCCCTACCAGCACGCCCATCACCTTGGCCCAGTGCGCGCTGGAACCGAACAGCAGCACCCCCAGCAACAACGTGAACAGGGGCGTCAGCGAGTTGAGGACCCCCGCCACCGAGCTGCTGATGTGCAACTGCGCGATGGAAAACATGAAGGCGGGAATGGCGGTGCCCGTCAGCCCCACCACCAGCAGGTGCCGCCAGCGCGACCAGTCGACCCGCCGAAACCGGTAGATCAGGATGGGCAGGAAAGCCAGAGCGGAAATCGAGAGCCGCAGCGTGGCCAGCTGATTGGAGGAGTACACCTCCAGCCCTTTTTTGATGAGGATGTAGGAGGAACCCCAGATGAGGCTCAGGACCAGCAAAACGGCCCAGCTTTTCAAACCAGGGGCGGCAGTTTCGGCGGCTTTTGCTTTAGCGGGTGTTGCGTTCAAGGCAATGCGGTTTAATTAATACCTAGCAAACCGGCGAGGGAGGGGAAAAGTTGCCCGGAATCTTCATTTTGAGGACTACCCGTTTCTCCCTAGCTTTGCCCCGGCAAAATGAATGGAAACGATGAAAGAGGACTCTTACGAATCCATGCCTGAACGCCTGAGGCACCTCCGCCAGCGCGCCGGAGATGAGAAAAAGGCCAACAGGAAATACTTCCGGAAGCTCTCCCGCAACAAACCCAGGGCGCTGGATGCCACCGCCGCCACCCTGCACCGGGAGGTTTTCGAGCATACCGACTGCCTGCAGTGCGCCAACTGTTGCAAAACAACCAGCCCCATCTTCCGGGATAAGGACGTCGAGCGCATCGCCGCCCACTTCCGCATGCGCCCGGGAGCGTTCGTGGAAAAATACCTGCATATCGATGAGGAGGGAGATTACGTGCTCAACGTCCGGCCCTGCCCCTTCCTGGGCGACGGCAATTACTGCGCCATCTACGACATCCGCCCCCGCGCCTGCCGTGAATACCCGCACACCGACCGGAAAAACTTCCACCAGATCCTGGATCTCACCCTGAAGAATACGATGATCTGCCCGGCGGCTTTCGAAGTGGTGAAGCGCTTGCGGGAGGCGCTGCCGGCGTGACGGCGTAGATTAACTAATGAATCCTCCTTTGTCAATACATCCTCGCCTTCGGCCCTTCCGCCTTTGCCAGGGCGGTGAAGTAGAATCGGAAACCGACGGAGAAGTCGAACTGGTTGGTCTTGGTTGTCGTCTTGGCCCGTACGCCGCCGATGCTGGTGTCGAAGTCGGAGCGGGCAAAGTTGTATTTCACCAGCGTTTCAATGCCGACGGCCTCCGAAGAGAAGATCGTAAAGCCGGGCCCTATCCCAACGGCGAAGATATTGGTGTTGATATTCTGCGGCACGCCGCCGACTTCCTGGTTATCCGAAGAGTTGCCGAAGCCGAAATTGGCTTCCAGGAAGAAGGACATGTCGTCGGACACCGGCAGGTAATACCGGGCAAAGGGGCCGAACAGCAGGTCGCTGTCCTTGTTGGTAGACCGGCTCTTGTTTTTGATCTGGTTGAAGGTGTAGTCCAGCCCGATGCCCAGGGCCAGGTTGTCGATCACGAAATACCCCACCGACGGGGCGAAACTGAACTGCGTGTAGGTAGGGTTTTCCGTCGCCACGTCGCCGCTTCCCTTATCCTGAGTGATCGTTGAGGAGGCCGCCGAGAACCCCAGTGTTGTCCCCATCATAAAATTCCCCTGAGCGGTGTACTGCGCCGACAGGGCGCCGGCGGCAAGCAGCAGGGCGATCAATACGACATGCTTTTTCATCATTCCGCATTTTGGTTCAACACCATAAGCTATGCCGATTATCCAGGCCCTGCTATGAGTTTGCTCACAGGCGGGCGGTGATTTATATCAATTTTGCCGAATTCCTCTTCGGTGCTTATTCAGCGCCACTCGCCGTATCATTGATAATGAGTAAATTTTTCTCTAAATTGGAGGTTTATCCTAAAACCGATGAAGAAACCTGGAAAAGAAAAAGACACCGGTAAGGTTTTTGTAACTCGCAGAGCTGCTTTTCGGGAGGCTAAGCGGGATCATGGGGTGCCGGTGAGCAAGCAGCCATATAAAGTCGTAAAACCAAATACCCCATCAGGAGATCAACATAAGTTGGATAACCGAAACAGGATGCTTTATATTTTCCGAATATTGATCTCGCTGTTTGGATTTAGAGATACGGAAGAAAGGGAGATACCTATTCGGGAAGATAAAGAAGCTTTTTACGCTAAAAAAGATAAACAGATGGAGCACTTCAATGCCGGGGAGAAAGACGACAAATTGAGAAAACACTATTACTTCAAAAAAAGATGATTGATTTACTACATATAGCAAGCCTCGCTGAAGAGGAACCTTACTACTTGCTCTCAGGCATTTCCAATAGAGAAAGGGAAGGCATAAAAGGTATTTCTGTTATCCAATTAAAGATTATTGAGCCTGACTTTGACTCAATGATAAACGAAGAGTTGGAATTCCCTAAACTACTGGAGATTTCTATAGGAACACTTCAAAGCATTCATAAGGTTTTTGCTGTATTTGCAGAGCTATCTCCCAAAAAGAGAAGCAAGCTTAGATCTTACAAAGGCATGTTTTATGGATTAAAAAAATACATTCCTGAAAAAAAATTCCTTCACAAAGAATTCAACCTGCCGAATGGCTACTCTCAATTTGCCGGATTGCTGGAGTTGGATTCGACTACGACGTCGTTCTTTATTGAGAACCTGCGGATCAGCAGTTTCGCATTTGGTTTAATTGTACCCGAAGAAAGTTCAGCCCTTTTTTCAAAAGAAAAAAAAGAGCAACTCCTGAGTGCGCTTTATTCCCAAATCATACCTGATAAATCGGAAGGAAGCGTTGAATATATTAAAGCTGTTATTGCAACTTCAAATCTGGGGATAGCCCTGTTTCGCATTACTACGGACGGCCAGGACAACCAATACCTCGAATTCTACGGCCCGACTCATTTAATCGACGCTGCCATCAGCAATACACTTTTGCCCCGCCTTAAAGAACGCTTTTATATCCGTCAGCAGCAGGACGCCGTTTGACAATGCGTGTCTGTTAATAACTATACTTCAACCTCAGGAAAAAAGCCTGTATGGGGCTAACATAACCCCGTTCCTCCTTGTCAAAAGTGACCTGCCCGACCAGGTCGAGGTCCCAGTTCTCCGCCACGGAAAGCGTCAGCGTGGGATTGACGAAGAGGGCATGCACATCCACCGGGCTGTAGATGAAGGCGGCGCCCCCGTTGAGCAATGGGGTGAACGGGTAGGACACCTGCGCAAAAACGGCGTGCCGGTAGGGGTACAGGTTGCGTGCCGACAGTTCGAAATCGAACAGGTTGGTCACGCTGGCCCTGGTGCTGCCCGAACTGTTGTAAAGGTACCCGCCATTCAGGTAAAGGGCGTTTTCGAAGGAATAATCTATGCCAACGGTTGCCGCAAAAGCCTCTTCCTGTTCTTCCTTCAACGGAAAGAAGTAGGTGAGCTCGCCCTTCAGGCCGGCATCGCCCAGGTTGCCGGCCCAGCCGCCGCCGGCCACCAGGAAATTCCGGTCATATCCTCCGAGAACCTGAATGTCGTAAGTTCCCGTATTGAACTTCCACATGCCGGCAATGGTGGCCTCGTCAAAATCGTCAAACATGCGCACGGCCAACTCAACGCTGGAGGCAAAGCCGGTATAGTACTTCACCCGCAGGGCATCGCTGCCGGGGCGCTCTTCGTAATCGAAATCGGTGAAGGAAAAAGCGTTGAAGATGTCGTTCGGGTTCCAGACGGTGCTGATGCCCCAGTTGATGCGCTGCCGCCCCAGGCGGACCTCCCACGGGCCTTTGAAGTACTCCAGGTAGAAGCGGTCGATCATGGTGTGCATCACCCAGGCGTTCTCGTCCAGCAACACCAGGGAGAGGTCGAAGTAATCGTTGTTGACGTTGTCGATGGCATCGCCGTAGCCGGGCGTGGCCCGCACCAGGTCGCCGTAGAAAACGCGCGTACGCAGGTCGGCACGCAGCCTGAGCTCGTCTGTCATCAACCAACGGAAGTTGAGGCGGTGGTGGATGAGATTGTCCTGTAGGAAAGTATCTGCCAGGACCCCCTGCTTCAGGTCCGGATAGGCATCGTTGAAGAACAGCAACGTCTGCATGTTCTTGATATAACCGTCGAGCGACCAGCTGCGGGGCTTGTCCTCCTGAGCGTTAGCCAGCAAGGGCAAGGACCACAGCAGCGCCAGGAAAATTGGTCTCATAATAAAGCATTATTTTACTTGGGCGCAATGCTAAATTCGGTGTTAGGAGGATTTAGACCCGTCCAGTCGGCCGGGTAAATATTAGGTTTTAGGCGTTAGGCACCGGTTGAGTGCCTGATTAGGCCTGGGTTGCCCCTAAAACCTAAAGCCTAAGGCCTAAAACCGGGCAAGGGGTACAAAAAGAAATCGCGCCCCACACGCCATAAAACCGACTCTAAGGACCCGTTAATCACTCATTCACTCATTCACCCATTCACCCATTCACCCATTCACCCATTCACCCATTCACCCATTCACCCTATTCCTACCCCCTCACCTCATCCGTTGCCACCTTGCCGTCCACCAGCGTCACCACCCTTCGCGCCCGGTCGATCACCCGCTGGTCGTGGGTGGAGAAGACGAAAGTGATCTTTTCCTCCTCGTTCAGGCGGGCCATGATGTCGAGCAGGTTGGCCGTCGATTTGGAGTCGAGGTTGGCGGTTGGCTCGTCGGCCAGGATGAAGTCCGGCTTGGGCGCCAGGGCGCGGGCCACGGCCACGCGCTGCTGCTGGCCGCCCGACAGCTCGGAAGGCCGCTTGTCCATCTTGTCGTCCAGGCCGACGGCGCGCAGCAGCTCTTCGGCCCGCTCGTGGCGCTCCTTCTTCGGCCGGTTCTGGAGCAGCATGACGAACTCGACGTTTTCGCGGGCAGTCAGCACCGGGATCAGGTTGTAGGCCTGAAAGACGAAGCCGATGTGTTGTTTGCGGAAGTCGATGAGGTCGTTGTCGCTCATGGCGTCGATATCGTGGCCGCCGACTTCGACGTCGCCTTCATCGGGGCGGTCGAGGCCGCCGATAACGTTCAGCAGGGTGGTCTTTCCCGACCCGGAGGGCCCGACGATGGCGGTGAACTCGCCTTCCTCGATCTCCAGGTCTACGCCATTCAGCGCTTTTACCGGGATCTTGTCGGGGTTGTAAATCTTAACGACGCCCTTGGTGGTGATGACTTTCATCGCTGATTTTTTTTAAATGGTTCTCAATGCTTCCACCGGCTTGAGGCGAATGGCTTTCAATGCCGGATAGATGGAGGCCAGCACGGCCGTCAGGAATACGCCCACGGCTACCTGCAGGTAAACGATGGGGGCCAGCTCGAAATAGATGACGGAGGACATGCCGAAGCTCTCCAGGCCTTTGGCGTACATGGACATATCGATGCCGTTCTTTCCTACATAATCAATGGTAATATAACCGAGGAGCAGCCCCACCGGCATGGCCACCAGGCCGAGCAGGACCGACTCCAGGACGATCATCAGAAATACCCGCAGCTTGTTCATCCCGATGGCCATCAGCATCCCAAGCTCCTTGATGCGTTCGAGCACTGCCATCAGCATGGTATTGATAATGCCGAAGACCAGCGCCAGCATGATCACGGTGAGGTAGATCAGCGAAATGTTCTTGATCTGCCCTTCGTAGAGTTCCAGGTCGGGGGATATCTGCCGGTAGGTCTGTACTTCCAGTCCGGGCAATCCGGCGCTCAGGCTGGAGGCAATGGTGTCTACCTTGCGGATATCGTCCACCATGATGGCGATCTCGTGTGCCAGAAGACCAACCGCCAGGGCACTGTCGGCAGCGGAAGAGAGCAGGTTGTTGAGGTCGCTGCGGCGGACATAGACGTGGGACAGGTCAAAGGGCTTGTTCCCGGTGTCGAATACGCCGGCGACGCGGAAAGCGGCGGCAGTAATGCTACCGCCCCGGTCCTGAAAATTGAGCACGACTTTGGAACGCACCTTGACATTCAGTTTCTTCGCCAGTTCGTCGCTGACCAGGATGGGGTTTCGCCCTTCCCCGGAAAGGTAATCGCCCTCCACGATATTCTCATCGAGGGCATTCACCCGGGCCTCCTCTTCCGGTTCGACCCCCTTGATGCTCACCCCCCGGGCACCCTGGCTGGAAGAGATCATGCCCTTGACCACCGACCGGACGCTCACTGCTTTCACGCCGGGCTCGGCCCGGATGGCCTGCTCCACACCTCCGGCATCCGGTATATTGTACTTGACTTCGTTCTCATCCAGGAAATCAGGCTGGTGTACCTGAATGTGAGAGACGATGTTCTGCACTGCATTATTGACATAACTCTTGACCATGCCCGTCGCGAACCCCGTCAGGGAAAGCGCTGCCCAGATGCCGACGGCAATCGCCCCGATCACGACCAGGCTGCGGGTGGTACTGCGCCAGATGTTGCGCCAGGCCATTGTTTGTATCATGTTTTATAGTTTTGTGCATTCGTGTATGTGTGTATTTGTGCATTTGGCCGGAGAACCCGCGCACCCGTATACACAAATGCACGTATACACAGAGGAAAGAACCTCCCCCATTAAATGTACGCCTCTCACGCCCTCATCGCCTGCACCGGTTTCATCTTCCGGATCTTAAAGATCGGGTACAACGCCAGGAGGGCAGTGATGACGAAGACCAGCAGCGCCTGGGTAAGGAAGATGTGGGCTTCAAAAATAGCCGGGAAGATGGCCTCGAAGCCAAATTTTTCCATAGCCGCTGCGTAATCTCCGGAAAAGCGAAGCGGGTTGACGTGGAAATACCATACCAGGGGCATGCTGGCCAGGATGCCCAGCAGAGCGCCCAGCAGGCCGAGCATGATGATCTCCAACCATACGGTAAATGCCAGTTGCCGGCGGTGCATGCCGATGGAAATGAGTACCCCGAATTCGTATTCCCGTTCTTTCGACATCATCAGGATGGTGCCGAAGATGCCAAAGGCGATGATGAGGTACAGGATGACATATACGATGACGTTCCCCGCGCTGTCCACCGCCTTGGCTTCTACCAGGTCGGGCAGCATGTCCTTCCAGTCCATTACTTCGTAGGCAGAAGTATCCAGTTTCTGGTACAGCGACTTCAGGGCGGGTTTGATGTCGTCCTGTTCATCGAGCTTCAGGGCCAGGGACGTCACCAGGCCATTGGCGCCGTAGAAATACTGGGCCACCGGCAGGGGCAGGTACACCATCTGTTTGTTGAGTTCCGGCGAACCGAAATTGACCATCCCCTTGATGGGATACTTCCCGGCGGCGTTGACGCCGTGGTATCCCTGGCTGATCAGCACGATGGTATCGCCCAGGCTCAGCCCCAGGTTCCCGGCCACCCCTTCGGCAACCAGGGCCGCCGCTTCGTTATCTTCGAAATACGCCCCTTCGGAAACCCTGTCGCGCAGGCTGGTCATGGCATTTTCTACTTCGGGGCTGATACCCACCACCATCACTCCGGAAGTATGCTCTCCGGTGGACGCCAGGGCAAAGGATTCGATCCGCGGCAACACCTGGCGGATCTCAGGGACCTTCTCCCCCAACCGCTTCAGAGAGTCCGCCAGGGGGAAAGCCTTGTCGATCGTCTGCTCCTCCCAGTATCCTTTTTGATGCACCTGCACGTAGCCGTAGTAATAGTTGACCACGCTGTTGATCATGTGGCCCCAGGCGCCTTTCTGAATGGCTTCCATAAAGGTAGCGAACAACACCGCGAACAGGATGGAAGCCGCCGTGATGGCCGTGCGCCGCTTATTGCGCCAGATGTTGCGCCAGGCAAGACGAAATAGCATGTCTTTGGTTTATGTATTTTCAAAAAACCGCTCACTCCTTGTCCCGAAAACCTGAACCCGAAAACCCAAGCTCCCTAAACTCAGGCCCTGCCTACCGCACCCGCTTCATATTCTGGACCGAAAAGAAGGCTTCCTTGACCGGCTCGTTAAATTTCATCGACAGGTACTCCACAATGGTTTTGTGCCCTTCTTCATCAGCCGGGATAACTTCCAGGACGGAAGGCAGCATGCGCCCGTCCATATCCCTGACGTTTTTTCCGTACATGGTATTCACCAGGTAGCCGTCCTCGTCGTACATCTCGGTCTTCAGTTGCATGAACTCTTTGGTGTCGATCCAGGAGATGACCTTGCCCCAGACCACCGGGGCGTTCTCCTTCGGGATCAGTTGAATCTTATAGCACTCCCGGCCATCTATGGTTTCCCGGCCCAGCAGCTCGTGGGTATAATCCTTGACGATGGAAGACTCGCGAACCAGGTCGTCATTGGTAAAGTCGGACCCCATCCAGGACTGCATCATCATGGAAGGGGGCAGTTTGATGGTCCGGTCGATGGTGGGTTGCCAGTTCCAGATCTCGTTCTCCCTTTTCAGGAAGGCAGTTCCTTTATCGCGGGCGGGGGCCGTCACCAGGATGAGCATGTACTCCGTGCCTTTCGACCAGCTCTTCATCTGCATTTCCCGCTTCCAGGTGGGCCGGATAATGGTCATTTTGAGCTCGCCGATGCTGGTCTCGCCCCGGGCTTTCTGATCGGCCTTTTCGATGATCTCCACGGCAGTGAGGTTCTGGGCATTGACGGCTGTACTCATCATCAGGGTGAAAGCCAGTACAGCCAGGATCAATCGTTTCATTATGGTTTGCGTTTTTGGTTAATCAATTTATATCCTGCCCGAAAGAAACCGGTCCAGCACATAGGCTTTCATCTCTTCGATCGGATAAGTTTCTTCCATTTGCATGTAGTGCAGCATGATGCCGTCCAGCACCGCGCCGTAGTAAAGGGCTTCCTTTTCCGGCTCTCCCGAACCCAGGCGGCGGAAAATGTCGGCGATAGCAGCAACGGCTTCCTCCTGTTTTTTCCGGAGTTCCGGCATCAGGCTGGTCAGCACGTCGGTCTGAAAGGCCAGGGAGGTCATCAGTTTCCAGTAGTGCCGGTCTTTCTGGACGATCTCGAAGGTCACTTCGGTCATCGACCTCAGTTGTTGCGCAGCCTCCTTCGGGGAGGAAAGAACCTCCCCCATTATTTGTTCGCCCATGTCTACCGCCTCCATAATGATGTCATGCAGCAAATCCTCTTTGCTGTCAAAATAATTGTACAACAGGCCCTTGGAGATTCCCGCCTCTTTTGCGATCTGGCTGATGGAGGTGCTGTGGTAGCCATTGTGGGCAAACAGCTCCATAGCTGCTTTTTTGATCGCCTCCATGCTCCTCTGGCGAATCTCTTCAAACTGTTTCTTGGTGCGTGGCGACATAATCACTTATAGTTGACCGAACGGTTAGTCAAAATTAAAGGCAATGAATTTATTTGTCAAGTGCAGCAGTCCTTTTTTTGAGAAAACACGACGAAAGGGGGGATGGGGCCGATGAAGGAAATATAATCCCGGTAGAAGTTAAATCAGGCCATACAGGCCGCTTGCGGTCGTTGCACTTGTTTATGGATCGCGCCCCGCACCAGATGGCGGTACGGCTGTACGCAGGGAATCTGAAAAAAGAGGCCGTCCGAACGCTTGCCGGCAAAGGGTACACCTTACTCAGCCTGCCGTATTACCTTGCCGGGAAAATTGAGGACTACTTGCAATGGGCATTTTCGGGGGAAACCGGAACAATATCCTGATTATTTCGCTTGTGCTAAGTTTGCCGTACAACCGCAACACCACAACACCGAAATGCGGCAATATTTACCCTGACGAATGGAAGGGCCCAAACAATTACCCACTGGCATTAAATCCCGTTATTCCGTACTTTTGCCCCTCACAAAAGAGCTGCCGAAGCAAAATACAACATGAAAGTCACAGAATATTTTGAAAAGGCCAAAGGCCAGACCCTCATATCCTTTGAAGTGCTGCCCCCGCTCAAAGGCGGAAGCATGCAGGCCATTTTCGATACCCTCGACCCCCTCATGGAGTTCAAGCCGCCGTTTATCGACGTGACCTACCACCGCGAGGAGTTCATTTATAAGAAGCGCGCCAGCGGGTACTACGAGAAGGTGGCCATCCGGAAGCGGCCGGGCACCGTGGGCATCTGCGCCGCCATCATGCACCGCTATGGCGTGGATGCAGTGCCCCACCTCATCTGCGGCGGCTTCACCCGGGAGGATACCGAAAACGCCCTGATCGACCTCAACTTCCTCAACATCAACAACGTGCTGGCCATCCGCGGCGACGCGCGCATGTTCGACGGGAAATTCGTGCCGGAAGAGGACGGCCACACCTACGCCATCGACCTGGTGAAACAGGTGGTGGATATGAACAAAGGGAAATACCTGCACGAAGATATCGAAAACGGCCTGCGGACGGACTTCTGCATCGGGGTGGCCGGCTACCCGGAAAAACACTTCGAATCGCCCAACATGGATTTTGACCTCCAGCAGACCAGGGCCAAGATCGACGCCGGCGCCGATTACATCGTCACCCAGATGTTTTTCGACAACAAAAAGTACTTCGATTTCGTGGACCGCTGCCGCGCCGCCGGCATAACCGTGCCCATCGTGCCCGGCCTGAAACCGCTGACCAAGCTGTATCAGCTCAACTCCATCCCCCGCATTTTCCATATCGACCTGCCCGACGAACTGGTCCGCGCCGTCCAGTCGGCCAAAAATACCGAAACGCGCACCCAGGCCGGCATCGAGTGGTGCATCCAGCAGTCCAGAGAGCTAAAAAAGGCCGGCGCGCCCTGCCTGCATTATTATACGATGGGGGATTCGGAGACGATCCGGAAGATCGCCGAGGCGGTGTATTAGGGGGAACTTTGGATGAACCGGCGGCGAAGTCGAAAGTCGGACACGAGCGAAGCGACTGACGGAGTAAATGCGGAAAAGGAACAGGCTCCGACGTTTCAAGTACAGGCTGGAAACAAAATTTTTCATTTTAAACCATATTATTTTATCTGATTTTCTTATCTTCACTCCTGAAAAAATCGACCGTCCAGATGGTTTACACAAGGAAAGATAAATACCCAAAGACCTTTGCAGAGTTTTTTGCCGGGATAGGCCTGATGCGGATGGGGCTGGAACGGGCAGGGTGGCAAATAGCGTTTGCTAACGATATCGACCCTATGAAAGAGCGGTTGTACAGCGCGCATTTTCAGGATGATTTCCCGCATTTTACGCTGGGCGATATACACCAAATCGAAGAAGAGCGGATCCCGACAACCACCCTGGCGACCGCCTCTTTTCCCTGTACCGACCTGTCTCTTGCCGGGAAACGGGAGGGGCTCTCGGGGAAACAATCCTCTGCTTTCTGGGGTTTTATCCGAGTCCTGGAAGACCTGGGCGACCGGCGGCCGCCGATCGTGCTTCTGGAAAACGTAACCGGCTTTCTAACCTCTCATAAAGGAAAAGATTTCGAAGAAGCCCTTAAAGCACTGAACAGCCTTGGATACAGGGTGGATTCCTTTATTATTGACGCTGTCCGCTTCGTTCCTCAAAGCCGGGTGCGGTTGTTCATAGTGGGGCAGTTGGAAAGCCTGATGCCGGAAAAATTGCCGGCAGTTTCCGATGATCAATTGTCATTGTTCTACGAAGGGGAACTACGGCCCAAAAAGCTGACGGATTTCATCCTGAGCCATCAGGATATAAATTGGGAGATCAGAGCGTTGCCCAAACTTCCCAGAAACGAACGGCTGTTGCCAACTATCGTGGACGAGACGCCCGAGGATGCCAATGAGTGGTGGAGCCAGGAGCGGGTAGATTATCTGATCAACCAAACCAGCGAAAAACACCTCCGGGTCATCGAAGCCCTGAAAAATAAGTCCCATTATTCTTATCTAACGGCCTTCCGCCGCGTCAGGAAAGGAAGGTCAATGGCGGAGATCAGGTCGGATGGAATTGCCGGGTGCCTCCGAACCCCTAAAGGCGGAAGCGCCCGCCAGATATTGCTCAAAGTTGGGCTGGGCAAAGTAAAAGTCCGGTTTGTTTCGCCTACGGAATGCGCCCGGCTGATGGGAGCGGATGATTTTAACGTGACCGGATCTGCAACGGAAGCTCTTTTCGGTTTTGGCGACGCGGTATGTGTGCCGGTTATTACCTGGATTGCTGATAATTACCTGACTCCTTTGTTGAATGAAATAAATGAATCGTTAATCGCAAAGAAGAAAGAACTGGCGGCAGCCCGGCAACTGGCCGATGAATTCAGCAAAAACCAGATCGCAGTCGAATCATTGGAATCCTTTATTTCTCAAAATATTGAAGAAATCAGCAGTTTCGACAATTCCAACCTGAAGGCAAATTTTACTGAATTAATTCTGCTCTATAATCATAGAGTTCATGCTGTTGAAATTGACAAATCGCTGATGATCGAGTTGCCGTCAAATCTAACAAAGGAAAAAAATAGTTGAAGCTCTTTCTTTATTACGGGCCACTTGAAAGTAGCCCGTCCGAAAAAGCTGTGGGCGGCCGGCCAGCGGCACGTCCCACAGCGGTCTCTTGAGGTTATATGTCAATATGGGTTTCAGGGGTTTATCCCGGGAATCATTCCTTCATTCCTTCATTCCTTCATTCCCTCACTCATCCACTCATTTGGGGGACTTTCCTGCCTCCGTCCGTCGTAGCCGGCCTCCGGACCGGCGGAGACGGAGCCGCCTCACCTATACACAACCTCACCCCATAATCCCCAGAATCAACTCCTCAAACTCCCGGGCTTCCTGAAACAGGCTGTCCTGATAGCTGGTGGCGCGGAAGCGGAGGTTGAACACCTGGTCGTCGCGCAGTTCCAGTTCGATGGTGATGTTTCCGTATTTCTGGAGGAAGCGGCCGTCCTCCTGTCGGGTTTTGCGGATGCGGGGGCCGGGTTTGAGGTAGTGCCGCTGGATGGTTTCTACCCAATCGGCGCGGTTATAGGTGCGCAGGTCGGAGATTTGGGAGCGGTATTCCAGGGCGAGCACTTTCTCCTTGAGGAAGTCGAAAAAATGGGTGGCGTCGCGTTTGCTGTAGCGGGTTTGGTGGAAATGGATGACGAAGCCTTTGGAGGAAGGCGTGTCCAGGAAGTCAATGGCCTCGTCGATGGCACGGGGAGCGGTACGGAAGATGGCGTACTGGGCGTTGAGCCAGTCCATCAGGCGGCGGCAGACGAGGGTTTTCTTCCAGCGTTCGTAGTCCTCTTTTTCTTCATCCGGGCGGCTGATCATTTCGTGGATGAGGGGCTGGGAAGGGGAGCTTTCCTCCGCTTTTTGGAACAGGTTTTTAAAATAATTCCAGAGGTTGTCCATCAGGCGTTGCTTTCGGGGATAACAAGGAGGGAGTGGGGTTTGTTCTGTCGGTTGTGCAGCGTGACGGAAGCTGGCAGGTGGTTGTTTTGCCGGCCGGAGTTGAACGGAGTTATTGGTTATTGTCCAAACACGGAGCCAGCGGCAGCAGCAGCGTAAAGGTACTGCCCTGGCCCTCCCGGCTTTCTATCCTCAATTCTCCCTCATAACGTTTGAGGATTTCGTGGACGATCTGCATGCCCAGGCCGGCGCCCCGTTCGCCTGCGGTTCCTATGGCAGTGGGTTGGATGGCGCCGGAAGAGAGTTCTGCCACCTTTTGGGGAGGCATGCCTGTGCCCTGGTCGGCCACTTCGATGACGGCCCGGTGGTTTTCCCGGAAGGAACGGACGTTGATGGTGCTCCCTTCCGGCGAGAACTTGATGGCGTTGGACAGCAGGTTTTGCAGCAGGATCGCCAGGCCGTCGGCGCCGGCCTGTACCCAGATGCCGGGCTCCGTTTCTCTGTTAATCGTAAGGCGCTTCAGCTCCGCTACTTCCTCGTAGGTTTTCAGCACCTGGCCGGCAATGGCCTCCACATCGGCCGGCGCGGTGCCGAACGAGAGGCGGCCGCTCTGGAGCAGGCTCCAGTTGAGCAGGTTGTTCAGCAGGTTATTGGTGCTGGCAGCGACGGTTCTCGTTTTTTCGCCCAGGCCTGCCAGCATATCGTACTGCTTTTCCCGCAGGGCATAGCTGATGCGGTTGGCAATATTGCCGAAGTACATCAGCGGGCCGCGCAGTTCGTGGCCGATGACGGAGAACAGCTTGTCTTTGGCGGCGATGGTCTCTTCCAGGCGGCCCTTTTGCTCGGCAATGGTTTGGCGGTCCTGTTCGATTTGCCGGGTGCGGCGGGCCACTTCGGCTTCCAGGATGGCCTTCGATTGCTTCAGCTGCCAGAGCCGCCAGCGGAAAAGAAGCAGCACCAGTCCGGCAACGGTTACCCCTGCGGCCAGGAGGAACCACCAACTGAGGTAATACGGCCGGGCCGAGTAGATGGGGATAGCCAGTTCATTGGCGGCCCAGTATCCGTCCTGGCCCATAGCCCGAACCCGCAGGGTATACTTCCCCCAGGGCAACAGGCCGACGGACACTTCGTTGTCGGCCATGGCCTGCCAGTTGGGGTCCAGCCCTTCTATCTGGTAGAAATACCGGTTGTCTTCCGGTTTGAAATAATCGTCGAGGAAAAACCGGAGGACGGCGAAACGGCGCCGGGCGGACAGCTCGAGGAAGCCCTGTTCGACGACCCTTTGGGTAACGTCTTCCATCACGGCGGATTTTGAGTCGAATTGCCGGGCTTCCAGGATGCTCACCCTGGTGTCTTCTTTGTTCCCGGCCGGAATATCCTGCGGCCGGAAACTGGCCAGCCCGTCGATCGTTCCGAACAGCAACCGCCCGTCCTCCAGGCGAAGATGGGCGTAAGCGTTGAATTCGTCGGAGGGCAGGCCGTGCAGTTTCTTGAAAGTACGGACAGTATTGCTGGCTGTATCGAACAGCATCAGCCCGTTCTGGCTCGGCAGCCAGAGCAGGCCCCGCTCGTCCGGGTAGGCGGCATAGATGATATTGCTGGATAGGCCATCCTCCATCGTGAACTGCCGAAAGCTTTTCTCTTCCCGGTCCCAGCGGATGAGGCCGCTGCCCCGGGTCGACAGCCAGAAGCGGCGGGAGGATTCCGGATATAAGTGAAAAATATTAAAAGAGGGGAGGCCCTCGATCTTTTGTATCCGGGCGCCGTCGGGAGCGATGAGGAATAACCCTTCATTGGTGCATGCCCACAATCCCTCCTCGTTTCCGGACAACCAGGAGACGGCCTTGCCTCCCAGGTATTGCGGCTGATTGAGGCGGGGGTCGAAGACAAACTGACGGGAGGAGGAATCAAAAGCAGCAATCCCTCCGGTAGTTCCCAGCCATAGTTTGCCGTCTTTGCCGATAAAGGGGCAGTAGGGTTCGAACGGGATGTCGTCCTGGTTTTTAACGGATAAAAGCTCGGGAGAATCGTATTTCCCGTTTATCCGGGCAACCTTAGAACTATGCAAGGCAATCCACAGCGTACTGTCGGGTGCCCGGATGGCCCCCATTCCCTGCAGGCTTTTATCCTCAAACAACGGTTCTGTTTTTCCGGAGGATAAGTTCAGCAAATGGATTCCCCGGTAGGTGTTTAACAGGATTTCCTCCGCCCCAACCGGTATCATGCTGCGCAGGCTGAAGCCCTGCCCGGCAAGGTAGGGACGAAAGAAATTTTTTCGGATGTCAATTAACAAGAGCCCATGATCCGGGCTTATCCAGGCCAGTCCATCGACATCGGTGAAGAGGCTGGTAAAAGGAGCGTCAAATGAATATTGATCAGCATCGGCTAAGTAATTAGAAGAGTCAAAAATCTGATGGCCGGCGGCGTCAAATACTTCCAGGTTGTTTTTTCCGGCGAGCCACAACCAGCCGTTGGGCCCTTCCCATATATTCAGGTATCCATACAGGTTCAGCGCGCCGCCGCCCGGCAGGCGGTATTCGCGGCTAAGCTGCTCCCCGGGGTATTTGATCCTCATGCCCCAGAAAGCCTTGGCCAGCAGATTGCCGTTTTGAAGTGGCCGGATTTCGTACGGAAGGAAGAGGGGGGCGTCAAAAGGAGAGCGTTCCAGGATTTTGCCGGCACTGTCCACCCGCAGCAGCGCGCCCGGGCCCAAAAGCCAGAAAGACTGCTCCATTGCCGGCAACACGTAACTGATGGGCTGGGCACCTTTGTTGTCTACAAGCAAGTCGAAGCGGCCGTTTTCGAACACATAGGCCTTGCCGGAATAAGTGCCCAACCAGGCCCGGCGGTTGTTGTCGACATATAACCCAAAGAGTTCTTCTTCCGGGAAGGGGGCTTTGTCTCCAAAGTATTCCTGGAAAGATTGGGCTTCTTCAGCCTTCGGGTCGAAAAAACCTATCTTCAGGCTGCCTCCCATCACGCCATTATGGTTTTTTATCTCCCAATGTCCTATCCAGATCAAGCCATCCGGCCCTTCGAAAAGCAGGTTGATGTCAGTGGCAGGGAGCCCATGCTGTTCCTTTGTGTACCGCGATACCTTGTGGCCATCATACCGGTTGAGCCCTTCGGAGGTCGCGATCCAGATGAATCGCCGTTCATCCTGTATGACTTTCCGGACAAAACGGCTGGACAGGCCGTCCTCAACGGAAAGAGTTCGGTGCCGGACGATGTATTCCTGCCCTCTGCTGCAGATCGGCAACAGCACAAGTATCCATAACCACAGCGCCTTCCATGGGATTCGGGGCGGCATATTTGTTTGCGTTTACTAACCGGTGTCGGGAAGAAAATATAAAGATAGGCCGGTTAGTAAGAGGTATGCAAACAAAAAGCCGCCTAATTGTTTTTTGATGCTTTCAAAACCGGTAATTCAGCCCCAGGGACAGTATATGCGGCGCTCCGGCGGCCAGTTCGCCGGCAACGCCCAGGCTTTCCGTGAAATACCCCCGGATGCCAAACAGGATGAGTTGGGGCGCAAAGGCCGGGCCGCTGGCTTTCGGGGGGTCGAAGTTGGGATCGTCCGTGCCCACGTCCAGCGACCAGTTGCTGAGTCCTATCCGCAGGCCGGAGTACAGGTCCAGGGTTTCCGAATTGCCGTAGTGGAACAGCCCGCGGGCGGCCAGGTTGAAGCGCGACAGGCGGACGTCGAAATCCTGGTTCATTTCCCCGTAGTCCGAATACGCGAGGTTGAAACGCTGGTAAGAAACGCCGCCGCCCAGGCTCAGCCTATCCGTCAGCGCATAATCATAGGCCAATTGCACCGCCGGCGGAGTGGAGGCGTCGACATTGGCGTCGATCTCGGAGAGGTTGAACAGGGCGCCCGCCAGGCTGAAGCCGGTTTGGATGCCAATAACGGACTGGCCCTGCCTGGTTTGAGCCGGCAGCAGCGTGCATAGTCCCAGAAAGAGTGCGAAAAAAGAAAGGGTGGTTTTCATCGTCTTCTGTTTTGTTTTCCACCCTACAACGCCCGCCGGTCGCCGCTTAGCGGGAAATCAATGCGCATTAACAGGAATTTAATGCTGAAAAACTCCGGCGGCTGGAGTATTTTGGCGCGTGTTTTGTCGTAATAGTACGCCTTGCCTGGTGGCAGGCGCCGGGTGCGATGCTAAATTGTGCCTCCTCCTGTGTTGGGAGGATTTAGGCATTAGGTTTTGGGTGTTAGGCACCTGTTGAGTGCCCGATTAGGCCTTGGTTGCCCCCCTAAAACCTACAGCCTAAGATTTACCCGGCCGGCCGGACGGGCCTAAAACCGAGCAAGGGGTACAAAAAGTAATCGTGCCAAGATGCCGGTGCCGCGTTAACAATATAACAATATAACAATATAACAATATAACAATATAACAATATAACAATTCACCATATATGAGCCTTCGCAAGAACTTCAGTTTCACCTTCACGGCCCTCATCACCCTCTTTTTCCTGTGGGGTCTGCTTACTTCTCTGAACGACATTCTCGTGCCCCACCTCAAGGCGGCTTTCGCGCTCAGGCACTGGCAGGCTCAGCTCATTCAGTTCTTCTTTTTCGGGGCCTATTTCCTGATGAGCGTCCCGGCGGGTTACATCATCCGGCGGACGGGCTACAAGGGCGGCATCGTCATCGGGCTGGTGTTGATGGGGCTGGGGTGTTTTATTTTTTATCCGGCTTCTATCGTCAAGGTCTACGGCGTTTTCCTGCTGGCGCTGTTCGTACTGGCTTCCGGCATCACCATACTGCAGGTGGCGGCCAACCCGTATGTGGCCATCATCGGGCCGGAGGAGACCGCCGCCAGCCGCCTCAACCTGGCGCAGGGCTTCAATTCGCTGGGGCACACCATCGCGCCCCTCTTCGGCTCCTGGCTCATCCTGCAGAATACCGAGATCGTGGATGTGTCGACCGTGCAGGGGCCTTATATCTTTCTGGCCATAGCCCTTATTGTTATTGGCATCATCTTCTACTTCCTGAAGTTGCCGGCCATTGAATACGAGGAGGCCACCCGTACCGGTTTCTCCCTGTGGAAGTACCCGCAGCTGTACCTGGGCGCCATTGCCATATTTTGCTACGTCGGCGCCGAGATTGCCATCGGCAGTTTCCTGGTGGAGTACTTCAAGTCGGAACCGAGCATCCTGCTGGATGTAAAAACGGCGGGTAGCTATGTAGCTTACTACTGGGGCGGCGCCATGGTGGGCCGCTTTATGGGGGCCATTGCTCTGGGCAGCAGCGAAAAAACGGGCAGGAAAGCCCTGGAGATGCTGGCCATACCCGCCATTGCTTTTGCGGTCGTTTTTGCCGTCGCCTCGGCCCGCGGCCTGCCCACGGCCATGGCCTTCGGTTTCCTGGCCATGATGCTGCTCAACTACTTTGCTTTTCTGTTGGGGAAGAACACTCCGCCGGCTATCCTGGCGCTTTTCGCGGGTTTCAATATTCTTTTGTTGCTGCTTACGATGTCGACGGGCGGAAAAGCCGCGCTGTGGTCCGTACTGGGCATCGGCCTGTTCAACTCCATCATGTGGTCCAACATATTCACCCTGGCCATCGCCCGGCTGAAGCAATACACCAGCATCGGCTCCTCTCTGCTGGTCATGATGATCGTGGGCGGGGCGGTCATTCCCTTATTGCAGGGCTTTGTGGCCGACCTGCCGGGGGTAGGGGTTAAGCTTTCCTTTGTCGTGCCGATGGCCGCTTATGGGTATCTGGTGTTTTATGGGCTGAAGGGGTACCGGCCGGTGGCGGCGGAGGGGTGATTTCGGCGTGTCGCTTGAATCAATTTAAAAACCTACCTTTGTAAAAGTAATCCTGTCACAAAGCAAAGTAAAGCATGAGAGTCGTTTGTTTGAGCCTCCTTTCTTTTTTCCTCAACGTCACTTCCACTTACAGCCAATCCGTCGATGTCACCTTCCAGGTAGACATGAGCGCCGAAACGGTAGCGGCCAGCGGCGTCCACATCGCCGGCAATTTCCAGTCGGAAGCCGGTCTGGGCAATGACTGGAACCCCGCCTCCACCCCGATGCAGGATCCGGACGGAGACGACATTTTCGAGATCACCGTTTCCCTGCCGCCCGGCACCTACGAATACAAATACGTCAATGGAAATGCCTGGGGCATGGATGAAAATCCGCCTTCCGAGTGTTCTGTCGGCAGTACCAACAATCGGATCGTGGCTGTCGGCAATACCGGGCTCGTCCTGCCGGCCGTGCCCTTCAATGGCTGCATCCCCAAACTGCGCCTGGCGGTGAATATGGTGGGGCAGGAGGTTGCGCCGGAAGGCGTACACGTCATGGGGGATTTCCAGGAGGCCGCCGGATTTCCGCAGGATTGGGACCCCGGTGCTGTGGCCCTGCAGGACCAGAACCAGGACGGCACGTACGAGGTAGAACTGGTCGTCCCCCCCGGCAACTACCAGTATTTGTTTGTAAACGGGAACACCGCTTCCGCCGCGGAGGACCTGCCCGGCGGCTGCACCGTGCCGGGCGACAACGGCAGCCGGAACCGGGCATTCAACTTTGCCGCCGGCAACGGCAGCCCTGCCGTTCCCTGTTTCAGCAGCTGTGAGGAATGCCATCCCTCCGTCGTATTTGAGTACGATGCCGAGTGGTGGAACGATGCAGTGTTTTACGAAATTTTTGTCCGCAGTTTCTACGACAGCGACGGGGACGGCATCGGCGATTTTCAGGGGATGACCGAAAAGCTGGATTACCTCAACGACGGCAACCCGGACACCCATGACGACCTCGGCATCACGGGCATCTGGCTCATGCCGATGATGGCCTCGCCGAGCTACCACGGCTATGACATTACCGATTACTATGCCACCGAGCCGGACTATGGCACGATGGAAGATTTCGAGGCTTTCCTCGACGCCGCCCACCAGCGCGGCATCAAGGTCATCATCGACCTGGTGCTGAACCATTCCTCCAGCGAACACCCCTGGTTCATCCAATCCGCCAACAACACAGGCGGCTACCGCGACTGGTATATATGGTCGGATAACAACCCCGGCCAAACCGGCCCCTGGGGGCAGCCCATCTGGCACCCGAGGGGCGGCGATTATTACTACGGCCTGTTCTGGAGCGGCATGCCGGACCTGAACTACACCCACCCGCCCGTAAAAGAGGAGATGTTCAGGGTGGCCGATTTCTGGCTGGGCAAGGGCGTGGACGGGTACCGGCTGGACGCCATCAAATACCTGGTGGAAGACGGCAATATCCTGGAGGATGCGGATGAGACCTTTGCCCTGCTGGAGGAATTCAACACGGTATACAAAACCAACAACCCCGGTGCCTTTACCGTAGGCGAGGTTTGGTCGAACACCGCTTCCATTATCCCCTACGTTCAAAACGACCGCCTGGACGCCTGTTTTGAATTCGGGCTGGCGGGCGCCATCCTCGATGCGGCCAACAACGGGAATCCAGCCAGCCTGGAGGGGCAACTGATGGCCGTGCAGGCCGCCTATCCGGTTTTGCAATACGCCACTTTCCTCACCAACCACGATATCGACCGCGTATTCAGCACCCTGGGTTCGGATACCCAAAAAATGAAACTGGCAGCGTCTCTTTACCTGACACTGCCGGGCATCCCTTTCATTTACTACGGCGAGGAAGTCGGCATGGCCGGCACGGGCGCCCACCCCAACATACGGCGGCCCATGCAGTGGTCGGGCGGGGCCAACGCCGGCTTTTCCACGGCCACGCCCTGGCAGCCGCCTGGCAGCAACTACGCCACCAATAATGTAACGGCCATGGCCAACAATCCTTCTTCTCTCCTTCAGCACTACCGCCGGCTCATCCGCATCCGGAACGAGCAGCCCGCTCTGCGCCGGGGGCGGACGGTGAGGGTGGAGCAGGAGGAGGCCAACGCCCTCAGCTTCGCACGGGTATATGAGGACGAGGCGGTCATTGTCGTTGCCAATGTGGGCACAACCACCATTCAGCCTTCCCTCTCCCTGCCGCTTTCCTCCCTGCCGGCAGGAGAATATTCCGTTTCTGAGTTGTTGACGCAGCAGTCCATTGGAACCGTCACCATCGGCGCCGATGGCGGCTTTGCCGGTTGGCGGGTCAATGGCCGGACCCTGCCCGGCCGCTCTGCCTGGATCTTGTCGTTGTCATTGGAAAGCCCGGCCAACTCTGCCGCGGTAGCTGCCCCCGCCAGCCATGTCCGGCTCCTGCCGAACCCGGCGCAGGGGCGGGTGCAAATCTCATGGGAAGCGCCTGTCCGCGGCGCGGCACAAGTGCAGGTCTTCTCTGCTGCCGGCCGGTTGTATTACTCCGGCGTGCTGGAACAGGGCAGGCTGGATGTGGATACGGGCGGCTGGCCGGCGGGCGTGTACTTTGTGCAGGTGTGGGATGAGGGGAGAAGGGGGGCGGAGCGGTTGGTGGTGGTGCGGTGAACGTCTCAAAGGTTTTCTACCTCTGCCTTTAAATCTACTAATAGGCGTTTAGCTGGTTTAACCCGCTCGTCCGTAAGCAGCTTTTGGCGGGCATAAATCCAGTCGTCCAGATGAATGCCAAGGCCATCTTCATCAAAATCCTCCAATTCTTCCTCTTGTAATATTAAATGGGGGTATTGGGTCTTTAAAAATTTTTTTATCTTCTGTTTGTTTAGCTCTGATACTTTGGGAGCTTCCAGTAGCAATCGGAGGATATCCACTTGAAGATACTTGTAGGTAAAGAGAATGAGGCTATAAAAGGGTTGCTCCGAGTTGAAGCTTTCTATAATTCTCAATATATCATCTACAGAGAGTTCCTCCCATAATTCCGGCAGGCAGACGAACAACTGGGTCGAATACAAGCTGGGGTAGGTTGCCAGGTTGTAGCTCACAAACTCAGCTAGATTCGCTGCTTTGACCTGATCCAGGTATTGCTCCAGAAAAGGCCGGTCGACCGGATAAAAGCGGGCTTCTTTGCCTGACCTTTTCCATAACAGTTCCGCCAATATTTTCGTTTGCATGCTGATCTCCATTATGGCAGCCTTATGGTTTCAACTAATTGTCCTTTCCGGTTGTACAGATGAAATTTCGCTCCAGAAACGTTTAGGGATTGCGCAACAATAAATTACCCATTTATACTCGTTCTTTTGCGCGCTGGCGGCGTTGCCAAGCCTCGCCGTAGCTCTGCTATGCCTGCGTTTGGCACCTTGCCAGCACACAAAATAACTTCGTCTATTCTGTGTAACTTATTATTGCGCAATCCCTTAGACCTAAATTACGTAAAAGATTGGGAAAATGTTTGGATTCTTCAATGGAAGGCTGATAGTGCCCCGACCAATTGCTGATTCTGGTAATCTGCCCTTGATAAATCTTTAGCTGCCCTGCGGCAAATACTTCCTTAGCTCCTCCTGATAAAGCGTGGTGCCCTACTCCTAAGCTAAGTTTCCCGTTTTTTGTTATAACAAAGTCAAACCTACCATGGGAAACCGCCCTGCCAGATATTAAAATCTTGCTCTCCCGGATGGTAAATCCAAGTACTTCTCCTATCTGAGGGGTAGCATCCTTCAGCCGGATTGCATGTTGCCCGGCTTCTTTTCCCTGTCTTGCCAAATCATCCGCAACAGCTGTTCCGGGCATCAACCTCGAAGAAGGCAAAGCCACACTAAATTTCTGCCCCAAAAGGTACAGCCGTTCAGAGATTGTAAGGGAAAGATTATTTAAGCCCATCTCTACGGCTTGCCTGATGCGCCACTGCCGTTCCATTTCCGTTTCCATAGGGTCTCCGTAGAAAATGGCTTTTTCGTGGCTGGTCATTTCCTCTTTTATTTAACTGCTTAAAAGGCTGTTCTTTGCCTATATTCAAAAGAGCGAAAGTCCCTTCCGAATTCTTGAGCATTTTCCCAAACACCATTTCTTCACAAAACCGCCTAGCCACATCCAACCCCTCAAATTTGAGTCGTCCTGTAAAGGATGGATTTTCTATAGCTTCCTTCGCCAAAAAATATTCCAGCACTGATTTATGGGAAAACTTATAATACCCCTCCGCATTCCGGTTCAGCAAAGACCGGCTACGCCACTGAGATTCTTTCAAGGATATTTCCATACTGGCTTCCAGGTCGGAAAGCTGTATGCCGCTATCCGTAGATATTTTTTCGTCTTTGTGGATATACAAGCCGCCCCTTTAAGATTGGTGGAGATACAGGTTGACCGCCAGGCTTTATTCAGAATTTCCTGGAGGCGCTTCTGATAGTTATTTACGGCCTCGCTGTCCTCGTCCAGCGCATCCAGCAAAAGGATGGTGTCTTTTTTTTGTTGTCATCCATCTTTTCAATATCCGCCAGGGCATGAGGGTGGCACAAAGGGAAGAGCTTGATCTCAAACTTTCGGTTCCACCACGATATGCTTCTGCCCTCCACCTGTTCCGGCGAAATCCCTAAAACAACCGCAGTTGCCCATCTGCCGGGCGCCGTTTCGGCCTGGCCTTCTTTTCCCGCGCATCGTCCATCACCATGCGGCCGCCGTACTGGTGGGATTCCCGCCATTCCTTTTCTATCAGCTTGTCAAAATTGTCGTTGGGCGTGAAGTTCTCTTCGATCCGCTTTGCTGTTTCGTGCAGGCTTTTGATGGCCTCCTTTTTTTCGCTCTGGCCGATCTTCGCTTTTTCCACGGCTTTGCTCAGCACGGCGATCGTCTCGTCGTACACCCGGGTGGGCACGGGGAAGGGCTTGCCGTCCTTGCCGCCGTGGGCGAAAGAGTACCGGGCGGGGTCGCGGAAGCGGGAGGGCGTGCCGTAGATGACCTCGCTGACCAGGGTGAGGGATTGCAGGGTGCGCGGCCCGACGCCCTGGAGCAGCAGCAGGGATTCGAAATCCTGCAAATCCTGCTCGTAGGCCAGGGCGATGACGCTGCCGAGGCGGCGCAGGTCGACGTCTTTGGCTTTCACGTCATGGTGGGCGGGCAGGCGGATTTTGCGGATTTCCTCCAGCATGCGGGTGGGGTGCTGGGTAGAAATACCGAGCACGCAGCTTCTGGTTTTGTCGGCCTCCTGGTCGGTGAGATTGAGGATGAGCCCCTGGTTTTCGCCGTAGATGGAGGTATGGGGGTTGTTTACAAAGGAATCGAAAGCCTGGGAATGCCAGTGGTAGCGGCGGGCGTATCCGTTCTGTTCGTTCATGCCCTGTTGGACGACTGCCCATTCGCCCTCCTGCGTTACGATGAAAGAGTGCAGGTAAATCTGGAAGCCATCCTGGATGGCGGTATTGTCGACCTTGGCGGTGAGGCGGCTGCTGCGTACCAGGCCCATGCCGTCCAGCCCCGTCTTGTCGGCCACCTGCATCAGTTCCTGCGGCGTATTGCGGGAGTGTCGCCCGCGGCCGCCGCAGACGTAGATGCCCAGCTCTTTGGCGATGGGGTTGAGCCCGCGCTTCAGCGCGCCCACCACGGAAGTTGTAATACCGGAAGAGTGCCAGTCCATGCCCATCACCGCCCCGAAGGACTGGAACCAAAGCGGGTCGCTCAGGCGGCGCACCACTTCGCCCCGGCCGTATTCCACCACCAGGGCCTCGACGATAGCCCGCCCCAGGCGCGCCATGCGGCTGGCCAGCCAGGGCGGCACGCGCCCGTGGTGGAGGGGGAGGTCGGCATGTCCGGATCTTTGCATGTGGCTGGTTTGGAAGAGGACTATTTTATGGGCAGTATTCTTGCTCTTTATTTTTCTAAGTTGACTTTTTCATCGGAAAACAAGTTGCCGGAAGGCAAAATCGTTTGTTTGTCCCCCTGTTTTTTGAATCAGTGGCCTGTACAATTGATTTCAAATATACACAATAAGTTTTTTATTTCCACAAAAACAACAACATATTGGTTTAATCTCTTCTTTTCCGACTTCCGACTTCCCCCTTCCGGTTCCCCATCCTTCCCCAGGGCCGCACCTCTGCGGCAGCAAACGCGCCATCATCCGCGATCTCCCCGATGAGTTTCACCTTTTCTCCCCTTTCCAGCAGGACCACCGGCGGGATGAAGGCCCCTTCGTAGCGGACCGTCCACGTTTTGCCCTGGAAGTCTTTAAGCTGAAAGGCGTCCAGGCCGGTTTCCGCGATCTCTCCGGAGAGGTAGCCGGCTTCGGGCATGGACCAGAGTTTCACCTTCTTTTCCTGTATGCTTTCGTAAATGCTGACATGGACTGCGAAAGCCTGCTCCAGCCGCTGCGCGCCCCCGCCGATGAAGAAGAGCGTGCCCAGCAGGATGCTCAGGGCGGCGCTGTAGCCCACCAGCCGGGCCAGGGTGAACTTATATCCCCGGCGGGAATACTGTACGCTGTACATGGCGATGAGCAGGAAAACCACCAGCAGGATGATCCAGAAAAAGGGCAGCAGCCCCAGGAACAGCTCCAGGCCGGAGTGGGACAGGTGGCTGAGGATGCTGAAATCCGTTTGCTGTATGGCGAAAAGGATCACGGAAAAGGCCAGGGCACCCAGTACGGCGGCCAGCCCGAAGGCGGCCCACAGCAGCTTGTTCTTAACGGCAAAATGCCAGCGCGGCGCCGGTTCGGCCTGCTCTTCTTTGATCTTTTGCAGGAGTTTTTCGGAAGGTTTCATAATACCAGATTTTCAGGATGCCGTTCGGCAATTTCCCGGAAGGCCTTCTTCGCCCGGTTGATGCGGGTAGCTACAGTGCCTTCCGGAATCTTCAGTACATCCGAGATCTCTTCGTAGCTCATGTTTTCCAGGAATTTCAGGACCAGGACTTCCTTGTACTTCAGGGGCAGCTCGTCCAGGATTTCGTGAATGTGCCGGCCCGTTTCTTCCATTGCTTCCGGGTTGCCGGCGGGGCCTTCGTCCGGTAGGTCGGAAAAGCGTTTGTCGTCGAACGCCTCCTTCTTGTCCTTACCGAAGGATCTCTTCCGGCGCAGGCAGGAGATAGCCTGGTTGTGGACGATGCGGTACAGCCAACTGGACAGCTTGAGGGCGGGATCGAAGGCGTTGAGGTTTTTCCAGATTTTCAGGAAGGCTTCCTGCAGGACGTCTTCGGCCTCTTCGTCCGTCAATACCCCCATCCGTTTTACGTAACGCAGCAGCTGGGCCTCGTACCGGTCGTAGAGGCAGGAGAAGTACTCCATCTGTTCCAGCGATTTCCGGACGAGGTCCTGTTCGCTCAACTGCCTGCATATTTCTTCGGATGGATGCATTGGTTGTTTGCCTGATGGTATGTAGAAAATGGATGCAGAGGCGCCGCGTTTTATCGTTGCGCCTCTGCTCCCCTGGTTTTGCTTATTCTTTACTTCCCGCCGCCTCCGTTTCCATTACCTGGGCCGTTATTTCCGCCGCCGTTATTGCCTCCGTTTCCATTTCCGTTGCCGTTATTTCCGTTGCCGTTATTATTACCATTGCCATTGCCGCCCTGATTACCGTGCGGGCCGTTGCCGTCGCAATTGCCGTTGCCGTTGCCATTTCCATTTCCATTGTTCGGGCAGTTGCTGTATTGGTTGCCGTTGCCCTGGTTACCGTGCGGGCCATTGCCGTCACAGTTGCCGTTTCCATTACCCGGGCCGTTGCCCTGTCCTGCGCGGGGGCCGTTGCCGCAGAGGCCTTCGCCTCTTTCCGGGCCGGAGCTGAGGATGGCGTTGTAATCCGCCTCGCTAATATACTGAACCTCGTAGGAGGCGCCCAATTTTTCGAGTTCCCGGGTAAATGCCCTCAGGTGGTTGCGGGAGCCTCGGGCCAGGTTGTTGAACACGGCCTTAATGTCATCATTATCGATTGCGGGAGCATCGAGGTTTTGCTGCAGGTCGAGGATGTCCACGTCTTCGATAGTGGCGCCTACCGTCAGGGCGGCCACCAGGCTTTCCTCGCCCTGTGCCATCAGCCTGTCGTACAGTTCCTGCAAAGTTCCGTCCTGAAAAGATCCCACTGCCCGGCCATCGGTGGGGTCCTCCAGGCCATATCGTTCAAGCAGGCAGAGGATGGCGTCCATGTGGCGTTGTTCAGAACGGGCGATGTTGGAAAATATACGGACATTCCATTTTTCGTACAAGTTGAGGTAAACGTCCCGGGCGAGCTTTTCCTCTTCCCGCATGAAGGCCAGGGCGGCTATTTCTTCCTCCGATAAGTCGGCCGGGTCAAAATTCGCTGCCAGGCAGCTGCACGGATCGCCCGGGTTGGCGGCCACGCCCCTGTCGGTAACCATTATGCCATCTGCAGCAGAAGGCTCAGCCTGTTCGTTTTTCTCGCACTGGGTAAAAAGCATGGCAAAACCGAGTAAAAGCGCCACGCTGCCGATCCATCTTACCATTTGATTTTTCATGACTGTATCTTTTTTTGTTGAAATATGCTTGCTTTCAACCCTTACTACGCTGCCGTCCGTTTTTTCTTTCATTTCCGTATTTTTTTTTACTCTGATGAAGCATGCCAGCCAGCTCAAACGGGCGCCATTTGCGGGAGTACAACCCTGTGGAATTCCCACGAAGCGAAATCCACAGGATAACCGAAAAAATTTTTTGAAAGAAAATTCCTCCTTCCGCGTAGTAGAGAATGAAAGTTGATTCAATCATCAAAAACAACAATTATGAAACCGGCTATGAAAATCAGAGGACTGAGTTTGATACTCGCACTTGGGCTTGCCTTTTTCTTCGCGGTAAATACTGCTCAGGCTCAGGCCCGGCAACAGGCCCGCGACTGCACCCGCTTTACGCAGTGCGACCTGAACGGCGACGGCTTCATCGCTCAGAATGAGTTCCGCAACGGCTCCTTCGCCGATTTCGACCGTAATGGCGACGGCCAGCTCTCAAAACAGGAATACCGGAAGATGAACAAATCGCAAAAGGCCTACCAGGGCAAACAAGGCAAGGGAAATGGCCAGCGCTTGAAAGCCAAAGGCGAGTGTGATGGACAAGGGCCGGGCCAGCAGAAAGGCTTCCGGCAGGGAAGTGGCCAGCAACAGGGCAGTATGAACCGCAGCCAAGGTCGTGCCGGCGGCCGGGGAAGAGGGTTCTAAAACGAGCATGATTTGAAAAGGCACCAAATCCGCACTAAATTTAGTGCGGATTTGGTGTTTTAGTGCCCGTCTGGTCAGCCGGGTAAACTTTCGTGGCATCCTCTCGCCACGTACGCACCTTACATGAGGAACTGCTGTCAGCCCTCCAATACTTCTATCCAACCCTGTTCGGCCTGCCGCACAACCCCTTCCTGTTCCAGCTTCTTCATCAGCCGGCTGATGACCTCCCGGGCAGAGCCCAGGTCTTCAGCAATTTCGCGGTGGTGGATATTGAGGCGGCGGGTATTCATCAGGCGGGCCTTTTCGACGAGGTAGGCCTTGAGGCGCTGGTCCAGCCTGGCGAACAGCAGGTCCTGGATGGTGCCCAGCAGGTCTTCGTACCGCTGGCGGTACTGGTGAAAGTAAAAACGGTTGAAGGCGGGGTAGCGGCCGATCCACTCTTCCACCAGGCTGTTGGGGATGAGGATGGCCTCGGTGGCCGTCTCGGCCACGGCGTATACCTGGCTGGGCATATTCTCCACAATAGCCGTGAAGGACATGATGCAGCTCTCTTCCGGCTGTATGTAATACAGGAGCAGGTCGCGCTCTTCAAACCGGGCGGATACCTTGATCAGGCCGCTGAGCACAAAGGGCACTGCCTGGACGTATTGCCCTTCGCGCAGGATCTCCGTCTGCACGGGGAAAATGCGGCGGATACCCTTATCCAGTATCTCGCGGCGTAAGAAGGAAGGTACTTTGGAAGGGCCCGGGCCGTAAGCTTGATCCATAGCAACAGGGTTGTTGCCTCTAAATTAAGGCTTTTCCGGCGTCGGATGAGAAAAAAATCCATAGTATGGCTTTCCGGCCATGCTATGGATCAGCGCGCAGAAAGAACTGCACAGGGTTATTTCTCCGGGCCCTAAGCCGCTTTGCCTTCCTGCTTTGGGCAGGTACTCAGGCCGAAGGGCAGATACAGCGGGCAGAAGCTCACCAGGCTGGTCAGTACAAAAACGCCGGCCAACACCAGCAGTACGATGCCAACGACGCCGCTAATGACGTTGGTAAAGAAAAGCACAGCTATAAGGGCGGCAATGATCACGCGGATGAGGCGGTCGGTATTTCCCATGTTCTTTTTCATGATGTTCGTTTTTCAGTTGATTAAATCGCTTTACAGGATCAAATTTCGGAAAATACCGGGATGGAGGTTGTGACTGTAGTCACCGGTTCCGTTTTTTTCAGTTGTATTTCGATCACGCCGTTTGCGCCCTGCACTCCGTATATACCCGTTTCAGAAGGATTTTTCAATACCCGGATGCTTTGGATGTCGTTGACCGGAACAAAATTGGAGGCCGCCCGCCGCCCGCCGCCGAGAATCTGCCCGTTGACGACGAATAGAGAAAGCACCACGAGCCTCAAATGGGTGTTGCATTGCCAAATTCGCAAGAATAGACAAAAGGCCATCGCCGGCATTATGGTACCTTGCCAAAAACATTTAAAACAGCCGGCTATGAAAACTTTTGCTACAATCCTCCTTTTTACCCTCTGTGCCAGCCTTTGTGCCCAGAATTTCACTAAAATAACTTCATCCAATAATCCCATCGTTACCGACATGCCTACCATGGGGTATGCCGGTGCCAGTTGGGTAGACTATGACCAGGACGGCGATATCGACCTCTTTGTCAATCAGGAATTCCTCTATCGCAATGAAGGCGGCGGGCAGTTCACCCGTATCCTCGACAGCGGTATTGAGGGCGTGAGTATCGGATATAACAACGGCAACTCCTGGGCTGACTATGATAACGATGGCGACGTGGACCTCATGCTCGTCAACCGCAACAAGGCCGGGTTGTTTGCCAACAACGGCGACGGCACCTTCAGCAGGGTAACTTCCGGTGCCATTGCCGCCAACATCAATGCCTGGTCGCCTGCCTGGGCAGATTACGACAACGATGGCTGGCTGGACCTGGTGGCTACCCATGCCTGCGGCGGCACCGGCCCGGTTTGCCATACCAACTGGCTTTTCCACAACAACGGCGACGGCACCTTTACAGAGGCCGCCAACAGCGACGTCACCACCGGCACCGCCGCTTACACCAGCGCTAACTGGAGCGACTTCGACGATGATGGCGACATGGACCTTTTTATCGGCAGCGGGGAGGTCGCTTTTGTTTCCAAAGACCATATATACATCAATCAGCTGATGGAAACTGGTACAGCTGACCTGCTTCGCAAAGAAACCGGCGTCCTCTTTGGCGACCTGCGGGACGGCCAAAACTGGAACCTCATCGACTACGACAATGATGGTGACCTGGATGGTTTTGTGACCAATTGGAAAGAAGATGTGCCCTGCGATTTCTATAAGAATAATGGCAATGGCACCTTCACCCGCCTTACTGAGGCTGATCTTGGCGTACACATGGCCAGCGAGGCAGGTAATTGGCTGGCCAATACCTGGGGCGATTTCAACAACGATGGCTGGATCGACGTATTCATCGGCGCCGACGGCGCCGGCACAAACCACCTTTACATGAACAATGGCGATGGCACCTTCAGCCATGCTTTCCCAACCTTCACCAACAGCAACGGCTCGCGCGGCGCTACCATCGGCGATTATGACAATGACGGCGACCTCGACTTATTCATCAACGCATTCGACATCAGCCTCAAGGGCCTTTATCGCAACAACCTCAACCCTGCCACCCGCAACGATGCCAACTGGGCGATCTTCACGCTGGAGGGCACCCTCTCCAACCGCAGCGCCATTGGCGCCAAAGTAAGGGTAAAGGCCAGCATCAACGGCCAAAACCTTTGGCAAACGAGGGAAATTTCTTCCCAAAACAGCTTTGCCGGGCACAACAGCCAGCGAGTTCACTTCGGCCTGGGCAACGCTGCTTCCATCGACAGCCTGGTTATAGAATGGCCCAATGGTTTGAAGGAAACGGCTGCCGGGCTTGCCGTGAATCGTTTATCCCATTATGTAGAGGGGATGCTTACCGGCATTTTTGAGCCGGCGAAAGAGGCCGTTGCCCTTTCTGCCTTTCCCAATCCTTTTACAGAAACGTTGACGGTTGAGTTGAATGGCTTTTTCAGAATGCCAGGCCGGCTCTCAATTATGGATAGGGTTGGATCTGTTGTATGGAGCACCCAGCTTTCAGGAAAGGAGGAGGGCCTTCAGGTAGCTCTGGGAAGCCTGCCGGATGGCTTATACTTTGCAAAAATTGAAAATCCAGACAGGATAGGGACGGTTCGCGTGATAAAAATAACCAAGTGACAAGATGGAAGTGCCTTGTTTTCAGGTTTTTATTTGCAGGCGTATGCTATTTGCCGAGGGAATAGCTGGTGACCTGAGTCGGTCAACTGTCCCGGTTTTTTAAAAAAAAAGCGGTAACTTTATCATTGGATTCTTTGTTTGGCGGGCTAGTGGCCAGGCGAACTTTAAGTCGCCTGGCCACTAGCCCGAGCCCTTCCCGTTTTTCCCGCCCCCCCTCACTTTCTAAAACCGCACCACCGCCCCCGCCGTATAACTCCGCCCCGGCATGCGGTAGCGCTCCAACTCCTCGTATTGCTCATTGCCGATATTGTCCACCGCCAAATAGCAGCTGTAATGATCGGCGATTTTGACATCCAGCTTGGCGTTGGTGATGAAGGCCGCGTCCGGCTCGCTGCCGGGGTAGATGAAGACCTCGCGGATGCGGCTGCGGTAGCGGCAGTTGACATTGAACGTGACCGGGCCGCGGTAGGCGGTGGCTGAGGCGCTGAAGGCGTGCCGGACCTTGTAGGCCAGTTCATCGTTGAGCCGCCCGTCCGAGATATCCCGGGCGTCGAGGAAGGTGTAGCCCACGTTCAGGATCAGGAAGTCTTTCAGGCGGTGCTGGTAGGACAGCTCCAGGCCCTGCATGACGGCGGCTTTCAGGTTGATCACCTCGTACAGAAGCGGCTCCAGCGGTTTGGACAGCTGCCGGAAAGAGATAAGCCCGTTGTAGCGGTTGTAGAACAGCGCGGCGTCGAGGGAGGCGCCGGGGGCGACATCTATTTTTGCGCCGAATTCAACGGACAGTACCAGCTTTTCCGACTCCAGGTTGGGGTTGGGCTGGAAGCGCAGGCCGCCGCCCTGCTCGAATTTGATGAAGCGCTCGGCCATGGCCGGGTTGCGGAAGGCCTGCGCCAGCAGCATCCGCAAGGATAAGCCCTTCCGGGCGTTGAAGGCCATTGCCAGTTTTGGGCTGAAGTTGTTCTCAACCGATTCTCCCAGGATATTGTAATGGTCGAAGCGGACGCCCAGGGTAGCGACCAGCTTTTCGCTGAAGGTGATCTCATCCTGCACGTAGGCGCCCAGGCTAAGGGCCTGGTGGCGGCCGTAGAGGACGGTATCCGGCAGCCCCACGACGCCGTCCCACTTGACATCCGTGCCGGCGATGATGTAGTGGCCGGAGCGGGAATAGAGGTCCAGCTGGCTCACGTTGCCCAGGCGCTGGGTCTGGACGCTCGACTCGGCGACCAGTTGTTTGCCGAAGTTGACGTTGGTGCTGTCGTTGCCGGGGTCGTCATCGAACGTGAAGCGGGAGTAGTTGTGGTAGTAGTAGAAGCGGGAAGAGTACTTGGCCCGGCTGTTGGGCAGGGCATAATAATAGAGGTCGGTATTCAGTTCCCGGCGGTCCTGGTAGTCATCCCGGCGGTGAGGCGCCACGCTGTAGGCCTGCCGGGTGCTGAACCAGGTGGCGGGGGTATCGTTTTTGATCCGGTTGACGTTGCCGGAGACCTGCAGGAAGCGGTTTTTGGAAAACTGCCAGGAAGCCTTGCCGTAGAAGTTGTACAGGTCGAAGCCCGACTTTTCGCGGTGGCCGTCGTTGGCCTTCCAGCCGCCGTCGAGCAGGTAGGCGAACTTGCCGGTCCGGCGGCTGTAGCTCCCTTCGATGGTGCGGAAGTCGTTGTATCTGGCGTATTCGGCGCTGGCCGGAGCGCGGTTGAAGAAGCCGTAGTTGACGTGCAGGCGCATTTCCGGCTCGACATCTGGTTTGCGGGTGATCACGTTGATCACGCCGCCCATGGCGCTGGAGCCGTAGAGGGAGGAGTAGGCCCCTTTGACCACTTCGATGCGTTCGATGGAGTTGAGGGGGACGAGGTTCCACAGCGCGCCGCCCGATTCCGGGCTGATGGCCGGGCGGCCGTCGATGAGCAGCAGCACGCGGTTGCCGATGCCGCCGCCGGCCACTTCGGAAGCGCCCCGGATGGAGAGGGCCTGCACGTTGGCGCCGCTCGAACGGGTGACCACCACGCCCGGCACTTCGTCGAAGGCCTGGTCGAAAGTGGTAATGTTGCGTTCCCGGATCTGTTTGCTCGTCACCAGCCCGATGCTGGCGGGCGCCAGTTTGACGGCCTGCGGCCGGAGGGTAGCCGTGACGACCACCTCGTCGGCGATGACCGCCGCCGGTTCCAGGTTGATGGTTACCTCCGTGCTTTTTCCGGCTTCCACTGCTATGTTTTCCAGGCGTTGCTCTTTGTATCCCACGTAAGAGGCCAGCAGGATATGCCGGCCCGGCTTCAGCGCCGTCAGCTGGAAGGAACCGTCGAATTCGCTGGAAGTCCCCACCAGGGTGTCCGCCAGGCGGATGTTGACGAGGGGCAGCAGTTCTCCGCTCTCTACATCCCGGACGACGCCTTCGATGCTGCCGGTCGCCTGAGCCTGGGGCGGCGGGGTGGGAGCGGCAACGCCAGGTTGGGCCGGGGCGGTTAGGGCCCGGAAGCAGAGGAGGGCGATTGCCGTTAGCCTGGTTGCCGTTAGGGTGGGCATGATTGGATATTTAGATGGTTGATTCAGTTGATTTGTGCCGGCCGGGGGAAGAGGGCGGAGTTGATTGGGACTGTTTGCTGTTCGCTGTTTGCTGTTCGCCGTTCGCCGTTCGCTGTTCGCAAATCGCTGAAAATAAAGGGCATTTTTCAGGAGAGGGTATCGGCCTAAGGACCTCGGCGTGAGACCTCGGCGTGAGCTCGGTCGAACGCTGGACAAGTTGCTGTTGCCGGTTGTTTGTTGTCAGTTAGGGAACCCAATTGTTCCGGCGGCCACCTTCAAACATGCTCTGAAAAACGGAATCCAACGTTGGACGGATAGCCCCGGGAGACACAGAAAATTGAACTATCCCGGTTGATTTAGTGGATGGGGGCCTCTCAACCAACCCAACCAACCCAATCAACCGGGCAGCCAATCAACCCAATCAACTCAGTTTACTGATACCATACATTCACGAAGCCAAAGTCGGCCCGGAAGTTCAGCTCCTTTTGCTCGTTGGCCTTGACTTCGAAGGTGGCGGGCGGCGGGTAGTTGAACACGGGGATAATCATTCCGCCCGGCCCCGGAACCTTGATCACCACGCCGTGGCTCACTTCGTTGGCATTGCCCCAGTAGACGCCCAGGGTGGCGCTCTTCAGGGTGGGGTCGTTGACAAAGTCGTGGCGGAAGCCGAGCGCCAGGGCGGAGTAGGTGCCCGGGTCGACCTCGATCTCAAACTCGTATTCCGTTTTGCCGGGTTCGTATTCCAGGATGACCGGGTTCTGTGAATTGTAGGGGGCGCCGACCGCGTAAGTGCCTCCCGGTACGCCCGGGCCGAAGAAGTTGTCCGGCACTTCACCCCAGCCTGCTAGCGGGTCGAGGCTGAATTCAGAGAAGAGTGTCAGCTGCACCTCGCCGCTGTCGGCCCAGGTTTCCCATACATCTGCATTTTCAATAGTTATGGTGCCGTAAACCGTTGTTTTGGCCGGTTCGTCGTCTTTGCCGCAACTGGAAAATAAAACAGCCACTGTTAAAGCAGCGGCAGCCATAGTGAGGAAAAGTTTGTTGGAGGTCATTGTGTAATGCTTTTTGTTGTGAGTGATGGAAAGCCAGTCGCGGGGAGGCCCCTCCCGGCTTTCTTTTCCGATAGGATTTTGATGCCTGTGGGAGTGCCGACCCGCCACCACCATCAAAAAATTTCCCGAAAATAGCACGGCAAATTTTCCCGAGTTTCACAAAATTGTCAAAATTGCAGTGAGCCGGCCGGGATGGCCGTTTTTTTTTGTCGTCGTGCTGTACCTCAAGCCTGGCGCAACTTCCGGGGTGATTATTGTCATAACGCCCAAATGATTTATATCATGCAATCCGCCCTTTAATATTCCCTTATTTTGTGTGAGCATTGCAGCCCTTCTTCTAAGGAGGCTGAAAATTTTAACCAATTCCTAGTCCAATGGCTGATTTAAAGAACACCGCTTCCGGTCCTAAAAATCACGATTTTCAAACCCGTGGGTTCAGGAGGGCCACCGGCCTGCTGGCGGCCATGGTGATCTTTGCCCTGCTGGCGCAGAACCTGCACGAATGGTTCGGCAACTTCTGGCTGAACACGATGGTTCCGATGGCGATACTGGCGGCTTATCCCCTCCTCTTTTTTAAGGACCTGAAACGCACCGTCGACACGCCCTACTTTGCCACGCTGAGCCTGCTGGCCATTGCGGTGGGCACCGCTCTGGGCACCTTTATTTCCCAGAATGCGCTGCCCGGCGTATTTGTCGATCGCTACGGCGAAACAGGGAGCAAGGTGCTTCGGTTCCTGCAACTGGACGACGTATTCCACAGCTGGTGGTACGTCGGCTTCTTTGCCCTGCTGGCCGGCAGCCTGCTCAAAACGAGCTGGAAGAAGAAGTTCAACCGCGAGAACCTGGGCTTCCACCTGGCGCACCTGAGCCCCATCCTTATCCTGTTTGGATTCTGGGTGGACTACTTCTACGGCTTCCGGGGCATCATACAGCTGGAAAAAGGGCAGAGTACCAACATCGCCAAGCTCTACCGGGGCAATACCGGCTATATTGGCGACAGCACGGCCATTCCCTTCCGGATCCGGCTCGACCATTTCGAATTCCAGAAGCACGATCCGGACTACCGCATACAGGTCTGGCGCAACGATGCCCAACCCCACGCCCAGCCGGCGGCGGGCGGTCACGGCCAGCAGATCACCGGCACGCCGGAGATCGTCGCCTCCATGCCCCTGAAGGAGGCGAAAATCCGCCATATATATGGTACGGACGTCTATTTCCGCCTCAACGAGTTTTATCCCAACTTCACTTTCGAGTATTCCTATCCGGAGGTCAACGACGATGTCGAGGCCAAAGACCCCGGCGTCCTGCTGAATATGAAAACACCTTTCGGACAGGCCGACGTCAACCTCTTTTCCAACCGCCCCGGCCGCAATACGATCGCCGACGAGAACCACATGGGCGGCTGGCTCGAATTCTACTGGGAGGCGCCCGAGGAGCTCACCGGGGCGCTCAACGGCCGGATGGATGAAAAATGGGCGGAAGTCAACCGGACCATCCTGGTCGGAAAGGAAAAACAAATCTATTACCTGGTGGAGGGCGAGCTGTCCGGCGAACCGCTGGAGGCGGGCAAGTTTTACACTTTCCCCAACCGCGAGGAGATCGGCTTCACCATGAAGTACCTCTATCCTGATGCGGCCTACCTCCTGTCGACGCCCACCTCCGACGGAGAAGAACTGCTCAATCCCGTCGCCAAAGTTGAAGTATGGCATAAAGGAGGGCACTCCAAAGAAGCCTTCCTGTATCCGGGCGGCAGGAGGGGCGGTACTTTCCAGATAGAAGGCACGGACTACTTCCTGGCCCTGGAATCCTTCAAGGATATGGAAACCAAGTACTACCGCAGCGAGCTGTCGGTGCTGGGCAAGGACGACGAGGTGGTGAAGAGCCAGCCGGTCGTGGTCAATGAGCCCATGCTGCACCGCGGGTACCGGTTCTACCAGTCGGATTACGATCCCGACAACCCCAACTACTCCGGCATCGGCATCAGCCACGAACCCGGGCTTTACGTCATCTACTTCGGGTTTACGGTGCTGGTTATCGGTTGTGCCATGATGTTTTACGGGCGGTACCGGAAGGAGGTGGGGATGGGGTGAGGGGGTGATGGGAGATGGGGAGATGGGGTGATGGGGTGAGGGGTGAGGGGAGAGGGGAGAGGGGATTCCGAGACTGTAAAAAGCAAATGTACAAAGCTAAATCATTAAAAAAAGAGAAGTCATGCTTGAGAGCTTATTTTATACATCCACCTTATTCAAAGCGACGTTCCTGCTGTACGCCCTGGCATTGCTGGGCTATCTGGTGGGCATTTTCCGGAAGGGAAAAGTATTCGGGGCCATACCCTTTGCCCTGTTCACCCTGGCCTTCCTGGCTTGTACCGTGCTGATCGTAGACCGGTGGATAGAAGCCGGCCGGCCGCCGTTCAAGAGTTTTTACGAGTCGCTGGTCTTTGCTGCCTGGACGACCTCGCTGATCAGCCTGGCGGTAGAGTACAAGTTCAAGGTGCGGCTGGTCGGGTTCCTGTCGGCCATCGGCGTGGTTCTGATCTTCCTGTTTGCCCTTACCAAGCGGGACGTGGAGATCATTGCCCTGCCGCCGGCCCTGCAGACGTGGATGTTCATTCCGCACGTGATTTCCTACTTCCTCGCCTACGGCGCTTTGTTTGTGGCGGGGTTCACGGCTATTTTGTTCCTGGTATTTCCCGGGGGCATGACTTCGCACCATGCGCTGGGCCAGCAGGAGCGCATCGATTTCAGCGCCACGACTTACCAGATCACCAGGTTCGGCTTCCTGTTCCTGACTGCCGGCCTGCTGCTGGGCGCCTGGTGGGGCCAGAATGCCTGGTCGAACTACTGGGGCTGGGACCCCAAGGAGAACTGGGCGCTGATCAGCTGGCTGGTCTTTGCCGCCTATCTGCACTTCCGGAATATCCCGTCCTGGAGCGAGAAGCGGCTGGCCTGGGTGGTCGTTATCGGCGTGGCGGCCATCGTGTTCACCTACCTGGGCATGGACTACCTGCCGACGGCGGAGGATAGCCTGCATGTGTATTCGGGGGATTGATGGAGGTGACGCCCTTTTAAGTCGGAAGTGCGAAGTCGGCCGAAGCCGACTATGTCGGACGGAGGCCGATTTACTTCGTCAGTCGCTTCGCTCGTGTCCGTCTTATTTGTAACTATTTACCACCCGGCATTTTCGCCCTTTGTTTGCCCCAACCCTGAAGGGCTACGGCTTAGGCACAAGTAGTATTAAAATTTTGCATAATATTGCGAAGACAAAAAATTGCCATGACGCCCTTCGCCCCTATCAGTGTCTACGGACAAGAATTTGGCAATCCCTGGATAAGCCGCCGCAGACACCCCTTTAATGATGCCCGGTCGCACAAAGTTTGGGAAATGCTCGGCGAGAGCATGGTATGCAAACAAAAACCGCGATTCAACAACTGGTGAAAGCACAAGCCAAGCGGATCAAATGTATCATTTTATAATAACCCACGAGTTGCTCATGCAGAGCCTCATTAAGATGAATTGTAGCGTAAAACCTGAAGTTTTGTCTGGTACTGTCACGTATTAGCGGTAGGAGACAGCACGAGCTTCAATTTAAGCAAGCACAAGAACCGGATTCAGGATCCGGAATCCATCGGCGCGCTTCAATGACGGCAAGACCCTTGGGTTTCATAGCCATACAAGCATAGTTGTTGACGCTCGGACAGCAGGCGTCGCCGGGGTAGCGGACATCCTATATTGGACACGCTGGGAATCTGGGAAAAAACAAGCCTCCGCTCCTGATAATCGCTCCTGGGAAGAAAAAGAATCTTACCGGTGGGCTATAGGCGCCACTAATGCCAAAGCAGTGCTACAAGCCGCCGAGCGGGTTACTTTTTTGTTTGACCGCGAGGCTGACGACTTCGACTTGTTTAAACACCTGATTTTCCAGGAGGCGTCCGATTTTATTATCCGCTCGAATCAAAACCGGAAATTCAGGTGGGAAGGCAAGGTGCTGAAAGCCAATAACTTTCATGCCCAATTTGAAGTACTGGCACTTATGAGCTGGATATACCGGAGTTGGATCATTACTCCTGGACTTCGGGCAAACGCATCCGCCGCCAAGCCCGCACAGCCACTATGGAAATCCGATATCAGGTACTGTCGAGCTGCTTGCCCCTCGGCTACCCTAAAGCCGAACCCAGCATACCTCTATGCCTGGTAGAAGCTAGAGAAACGACAGAGCAGTTGCCGGAGGGCGAAAAACCAATTATTTGGCGCCTATGGACAACTCACAAAGTTGAAAACGCGGAACAAGCTTACCTGATCGTTTATTATTACACGCTGCGCTGGATCATTGAACAGCTCTTTAGAACCATTAAGAAACAGGGCTTCGATATAGAGGGTACTCAATTGGAAACCTTTGATGCGATCCTGCGCCAGACTACGATGACAATAAAAGCAGCCTGCACAGTGCTTCAGTTAACTTACGCCCGCAACCGCTTGGATTGCCAGCCCACTGATGAAGTGTTCGATCAGCAAGGACAACAGGTTTTACGACAGGTCAATGAACGTTTGCAGGGAAAAACCGAAAAACAAAAGAATCCGTTTCCCCAGCATCGCCTAAGTTGGGCTGCCTGGATTATTGCCAGGCTTGGCGGTTGGAAAGGGTATCAATCTCAAAAACCGCCTGGTACCCCATCACTATGAAGAAGTATGGAAAAGTTTGCCATCTATATGGAGGCATTCAAGGTGCTTAATTCTTCATAATCAAATTATGTTTTTTCTTCATACTACTTGTGCCTAAGCCGTAGCCCTGAAGGGAGCAAAGGCCGAAAATGCCTGATCATCCTTCAGAGCCTGTTCCGAATTCATTTCGGAAGTCGGGGCAAAATCAGGCATTTTCGGCCGGGTGGTAAATAGTTGCTCTTATTTTCAGGCTTTATCCCCAAAGCAGCACAGCATTGGCCCCGGCCAGTGCCCAGCGAACAATCCCCATTTCTGTATGTCTCCATAAAATTTCCACGTATTTCCATGTATTTCCACGTATTTCCACGTATTTCCACGTATTTCCACGCATTTCCACGCATTTCCACGTATTTCCACGTATTTCCACGCATTTCCACGCATTTCCACGCATTTCCATGTATTTCCATGTATTTCCACGTATTTCCATGTATCTCCATATATCTCCCCGCTCCGAAAAAAATCAAAAAAAATGCTGCTCCCCTGCTTTTTTCCTCCAAAATTTCTCTCCGCCCACTTTCTCTCCGCAGAATTTTTCTATTAAATGGATAGGGAAAATGACATAACATTCTGCCATTCCCGCTTGTGAGCGATGCCGCTTCCATTTGTGATATAAATCACTTAAGGGGGGTGATAATCGTCATCGAAAACGCGGCAGAATTCCAGGATTTTCGAGTCATAATTACAGAATGACAAAAAAATGACAATAGCCGTCACGAAATAAGATTCTCATCATACCTAAATATTTTGCCATGAGATTGAAAATATTTTTCGCATCACTATTGAGCCTCGCGCTCGCCCTGAGTTTATCCTCCTGCGAAGGCGACCAGGGCCCTGCCGGCCCCCAGGGCTCGGAAGGGCCAGCGGGACCGATCGGGGAAACCGGCCCGGCCGGAGAAGGCGTTCAGAACTGTAAGGACTGCCACGGCGGCAACCAGTTGATCACGGCCAGGCTGTTCCAGTGGGAAAATTCCGTCCACGCTACCGGCGGTGCCTATAATAGAAATGCTGCCTCCTGTGCCATCTGCCACACCAGCCAGGGCTTCCTGGAAGTTGCCGGCACCGGCGCCACTTCCGCCAGCATGGACGTCGAGAACCCCCTGCCGCAGAACTGCTACACCTGCCACCAAATCCACCAGACCTATACACAGGATGACTGGGCGCTGACCACTTCCGACCCGGTCACCTTCTGGGTGAAGGGCGAGATGGCGGACATTGGCAACAGCAACCTCTGCCTCAACTGCCACCAGGCCCGCATCCCCAGCCCGGAAGTGCCGGAGCCAGGCGTCGACGGCATGGCCACCGTTACCAGCAGCCGCTACGGCCCGCACCACGGTTCGCAGGGCGTGATGTTCACGGGTAACACGGGGTATGAAATACCAGGTGACGAGCCGTACAGCAACAGCGTACACACTCTGGCAATTCAAAACGGCTGTATCACCTGCCACATGGCGCCAGTTGCTGACGGAAGAGCATCCGGCGGCCACACCTTCCGGGTAGAATCGGCGGATGGCGAACTCAATACCAACGGCTGCATCCAATGCCACGACGATGCCGGCGAACTGGAAACGCTGGTTGAAGAAACCCAGACCGAGATCGCCGACCTGCTCAACCAACTGGGCACCCGGCTCTTCGAACTGGACATTCTGCGGGACAACCTGGAGAGCGTCAACGCCTCTACCAGCGCGCCGCTGGAGCTGACCAACGTACAGCTCGGCGCCCTTTGGAACTACCAGTATGTACGGGAAGACCAGAGCTTCGGCGTCCACAATTATAAATATGCCAAAGCTCTGCTGAAAAACTCGCTGGCTGCGCTGAACTGATCAGCCGACACGTAAGACATTGTTTATTTTGTCCAATTTTGAGCCCCCTGGAAAACAACTGATGTCGACACCTGGTCTTATCATTTGTTTTTCGGGGGCGATGTAAGCCTGGCCTATTTCCAGCCTAAGGCCACTTCCCATGGAAATTATCTGGGGAGTGATAACCAATCCTCGAATCATGAAGCAACAACGAGTCCTATCCTTCCTGGCCCTTGCCATGCTCCTGCTGAGCATGATCGCACCTTCGGGATGCACCTCAGAAGCTGGCATTCTCGTTATCGAGCCTCCGGATATTGACACCACTGTGCAGGTAAGTTTTGCTCAGGACATCATCCCGATATTTAACCAGTCCTGCAATTCCAGCGGCTGCCACAGCACGGGCGGGGAGCCTCCTGACCTGACACCGGAAAACGCCTACGAGGCGCTTTTTGCCGGCAACTATATCGACACCCTCGCTCCGGAAAACAGCGAGCTGATACAGTGGATGCTCGGCAACCGGAACCTGGACATGCCGCTCTCCGGCCCTAATGATGAGTACAACAAACAAGTGCTGACCTGGATTACCCAGGGTGCAAAAGACAATTAAATAACAGGCTCCGGCTATTCACATGCAATGTGAATTTCCGGAGAAGGCAAAAACTTACTGCCATGAAAAAATTACCGTCGCTTTTTTATAAGTGCTTTTCAATTTTCCGGGTCGCAGGAATATGGGCTGTTGCTTTTTTGATGCTGGCTGCCCCAGCCCAGGCACAGGACGAAGGCGAAGCTGCTGAAAAAGATACCCGCCCGGTGCGCAATACCTTTGAAAGTGTCTGGCTGATCGACAACCAGACTGTCATGGTGCCGATCAAGGGGACATTCGAGATGGACATTCAGCACCGCTTCGGGACCATGGATAAGGGCTATGACGATTTTTGGGGGCTTTATGCAAATTCCAACATTCGCCTGGGCTTCAACTATGTGCCGGTCAACAATCTCCAGATCGGTTTCGGCTTCACGAAGGAACGCAAATTCTGGGATTTCAATGCCAAGTACGCCCTCTTCCAGCAGGGCCGCGAAGGCGGCTGGCCGGTAAGCGTCACCTATTTTGTCAACGCTGCTATTGATACCCGCGACAAAGAGAGCTTCCCGGAGAACACCTATGAAGGCGTAGACCGGTTCTCTTACTTTCACCAGCTGATGTTTGCCCGCAAATTCACTCCGGCCTTCTCCCTGCAGGCCAGCGCCAATGTTTCTCACTTCAACTTCCAGGAGCTGGTGCCCGGAGAAGAAAACCCGGACGACCTGTTGCAAATGAGCAATGACCACCTCTCCCTGTCCTTCCTCGGCAGAATGAAGGTGAGCACGACGATGAGCGTCATCGCCGGCTATGACCTGCCGCTGACCGACCACGAGGTCAATAATCCCGAGCCCAACCTGAGCTTCGGCATCGAGGTCGTTTCCAGCGCGCATGCCTTCCAGATATTTGTGGGCAATTACAAGGGCATCGTGCCGCAATTTAACAATGTTTTCAACCAGAATACGGACTTCCTCATCGGCTTCAACATGACCCGCCTGTGGAATTTCTAAGAAACAATAACTGAAAAAACAACCGTCATGTCAGAATCATCAGAAAACGGCCGCAGAGATTTCCTGAGAAAAGGTGCCCTGGGCGTTACCCTGGCCGCCTGGGGCCAACTGGTCTTTTCCTGTGCTTCGGAAGGTGGCCATGATCATAGTCATGCTGCTGAAGAAGGGGCGGACACCATCAAAGTGCTCACCCCGGAAGGGCAGTTGGTTGAGGTAGATCGTTCCCACCTCAAGCATGTTCACCATACGCAGGACATCACCTATGAAGAGTCCCGGACCGGCCTGCCCGGCAGGAAGTTCGTCATGGTCATCGACCTGGCCCGCTGCACCAATGCCCGCAAGTGCGTGACGGCCTGCCAGAAAATGCACCACCTGCCTCCGGACAAGGAATGGCTGACCGTCAAACTGATGAAAGACAGCGAGGACAGCGAGCCGTACTGGTTCCCGAAAACCTGTTTCCACTGCGACAACCCGCCCTGCGTAAAGGTGTGCCCGGTGGACGCTACTTTCAAGCGGCAGGACGGGTTGGTGCTCATAGACAACACGCGCTGCATCGGCTGCAAGTTCTGCATGACGGCCTGCCCCTATTCTACCCGGGTTTTCAACTGGGGTGAGCAGGGTGTGCCGGCGGATATGAAGACGCACCGTGCCAACGCAGAGACCAGCATCCCCGGCCAGGTCGGCACCGTTGAAAAGTGCGACTTCTGCCCCGACATGGCGCGCATGGGCGTACTGCCGGACTGCGTGACGGCCTGCCCCAACGGCGCGTTCTACTTCGGCGACCAGAACGAGGACATCGTGACCAATGGCTCCGAGACCGTCCGCTTCAGCGAACTCATTGCCGAGCGCGCCGGCTACCGTTACGGCGAAGAGCTGGGTACCGAACCGAGGGTGTACTACCTGCCGCCTACCGACCGCATCTTCCCCGCTGAAAAATCGTTGGAAGACATGCCGGAGGAGACCAGGAAGCTGTATGAGGACATGTTTTAATTCAAGAACGCGATAATCATCAAGGATGAAAACTGTTCAGTTAAATAAAAAGCAAACCGCTATACTGCAAACGCTCGGCCCGCAGCTTGAAAAATCAGGCGCGCTGTACCGCCTTTGGGTTGGCTTCCTCCTGCTGTTGATCCTGCTTGGCGGCTACGGCCTGTTCCGGCAGATTTACATCGGGCACGTCGTCACCGGTATGCGGGACCATGCGGTCTGGGGCTATTATATCGCCAATTTCGTCTACTTCATCGGCGTGAGTTACGGCACGGCCATGCTGGCGGCCATCCTGTATTATTTCAAGGTGCCCTGGGGGAGGCCCATCATCCGGATTTCCGCCCTGGTGGCTTTCATTTCCGGCATCATCGGCCCGGTGTTCATCCTCCTGTGCATCGGCCGTTTCGACCGCCTGCACTACTTGTTCATCCACGCCAGAGTGCAGTCGCCGATCACCTGGGACGTCATGGTGATCTCCACCTATCTGGTCGGCATCACGGTATTTACTTATCTGCTCCTGATCAAGGATTTTGCCATACTGCGGGACACTTCGATGTTTGAATTTCCCTCCTGGAGGAAAAAGCTGTACAACGCGCTGGCCCTTCGCTACAAAGGAACCCCCGAGCAGGATGAGCAGATCGGCCACTCCACCAAATCGATGGCCTTTATCATGGTGCCTAAGGTGATCCTGGCTTTCGCCGTACTCTCCTGGATTTTTGGCATGACGCTGCGTCCCGGCTGGCGCAGCAGTATCTTCGGCCCTTCCTATGTCATCGCTTCCATTGCCACCGGTATCGCCCTGATCATTGGAGTCATGTGGGTGTATCGGAAGCTCTACCGGCTGGAGGAATATCTGAAAGATGAACATTTCCGTTACATGGGTTTGATTTTACTCGCACTGGTTGGTGCTTTTGGATACTTCACGCTTTCGGAGTATATCACCAGCTGGTATACCTCCATGACGTGGGAATCTAAAGTGACGGATAAGCTGCTGAGCTTCAAAGAATATGGCTGGGCTTTTCACCTGGCTAATTTCTTTGGCATTATTCTGCCGATAGTCGTTATCGCTATCCGCCGGTTCCGTACGCCAACGATCATCGCCGCCCTTTCCCTGCTGGTGATTGTAGCTATGTGGGTGCGGCGTTATCTGACGGTAGTGCCGTCGCTGGAAACGCCCCTGCTGCCCATACAGGATGCGCGGCCGGAATACGTTCACTATACGGCCACCTGGGTGGAATGGGCGCTCGTGCTGGCCGGCGCCGCGACCTTCTTCATCTTCTTTACCCTGGTGCCGAAGCTGTTCAACGTGATCCCGATCTCGGATTATGAAAAAGAAACCAACTAATGCCATGGAAAGACCAAAATCAAGATACCTGCAACGCAGCTTCCGGTTCAGGCCCGTAATGCCGGCGCTGCTTCTGGCCCTCCTGCTTGGGCTGTTTTCCGGAAATGCCCTGCTGGCCCAGGAAGAACCGGAAGAAAAGGAACAGCTCAGAACCCGGATGAGCCTGTCGGCCGTCCAGGGCAGCGAAGACATGATCACGCTGAAAGCCCTGGTCCGGGCAAAGATCGACGACCGCTATACCGGCCTGCCCGGGCTGGAAGTGGGTTTCTCTTCAGTAACGGATTCTACGGAACAGGAACTGGGCAAAGCCACTACCAACCAAGACGGCATTGCCAGCCTTAGCCTGGCCAAAACCAAGCTGCTGGCAGATACCTCCGGCGCTTTTCCGCTCACGGCCCTCTTCGAAGGCAACGACGAATTTGGTGACAGCGACGATGAGATCACAATTACTCCCGCTGCAATAACGTTAGAGGCTATGGAAGAAGATTCTGTCCGCACCTTAGTCGCTACGCTCGAAAGCCTCGGAGCGCCGGTACCGGAAACCGACCTCTATTTCTACGTCAAAGGCATGTTCCGTCCATTGCGGATCGGCGAAGCCACTACCGATGAAGACGGGATGGCATCAGTCGAATTCCCGACGGATCTCCCCGGCGACCCCGGAGGAAACCTGAACATCATCGTCCGCCTGGAAGAAGACGATGCCTTCGGCACCGTGGAGGCTAACATGAGCCAAGCCTGGGGAATCCCGCTGGAAACCATGCCCGGCCAAACGCCGCGCGAGTTGTGGAGCCCAAGCCCTCCCCTGTGGCTGCTGCTCACTTTCATTGCCCTGCTGCTGATCATCTGGGGGCATTATATGGAGGTTATTTACAAATTGTTTAAACTGAGAAAAAACGCGGCCGAAAGCTGACAATTCTGTGACCCGGCTGCCAGGAAAACGTCTCAATAACTGAAACCATTCATTAAAAATTGTGACCATGAAAATCAGATTCATTGCATTTTTCGTCGTCTTTGCGCTCGGAATATTCTATGCCCATTCCATTCAGGCTCAGGCTAAGGATTGGAAGGTACCCGAGAAGTACGACAAGATGGAAAACCCGGTGAAAGCCGATAAGGAGTCCATTGCCCAGGGTAAATCCCTCTGGAACCTGCACTGCAAGTCCTGCCACGGCAAGGACGGCCTGGGCGACGGCCCCAAAGCCGCCAACCTGGATACTCCGGCCGGCGACTTCAGCTCGGCCGCTTTCCAAAAACAAAGCGATGGCGCCATCTTTTACAAATCCTGGATAGGAAAGGATGAAATGCCCAACTACGAGAAAAAGATCCCGGAGAAGGAAGACGTCTGGCACCTCGTCAACTTCATGCGCACCCTCGAATAATGTCTTCGTGCACCGGGGCCTGACGGCCTTGCCTGCACTTCCGCCGCCATCCTGTGTACACGGGGTGGCGGCTGTGTTTTACCGGACGTGGGGTTGGGCAAAAAGGCGGAAAACAGACAGGATTAACAGGATGGACGGGGTAGACAGGATTAACAGGGTAGACAGGATTAACAGGATTAACAGGATTAACGGGGTAGACAGGATTAACAGGATTAACAGGATTTGGTGGCTTGCGCTACAATGGCGTACATATCCTGATAATCTTGTCAAGGGCGCGATTCCTTTTTGTACCCCTTGCTCGGTTTAGGCCCGTCCGTCCGTCCGGGTAAATCTTAGGCTATAGGTTTTAGGGGAGCAACCCAGTCCTAATCGGGCACTCATCAGGCACCTAACGCCCAAAACCTAATGCCTAAGCCCTAAATCCTCCCAACACCGGAACAGCCTTATCCCCCCCCAACCAAAACCATTGTCCCTTTTTGTTGTTCTCCCATAAAACCAAACATGAAGATCGCCGCTTTTTTCCTCCTCCTTGCCCTTCTGGGCGTCACCCTGGTGAGTGCTACCAAGCGCAAAGGGCATAACAACGCGGGTGCCGCCCTCCCCAAAGCTTTCCACGAACTCGCTGTTGCCGGCATCGACGGCGAGGAAATCCACATGTCGGACTTCCGGGGCAAATTCGTCCTGTGTGTGAACGTGGCCTCCAAATGCGGCTTCACCCCCCAATACAAAGGCCTGCAGGAACTGTACGAGAAATACCAGGACAAACTGGTGGTCATCGGCTTCCCCAGCAACCAGTTCCTCATGCAGGAACCGGGTACCGAAGAGGAGATCGCCACCTTCTGCGAGATCAACTACGGCGTCACCTTCCCGCTTACCGAAAAGATCAAGGTCAAAGGCGGCGGCCAGCACCCCATCTACGCCTGGCTGACCCAAAAAGAACTCAACGGCGTATCCGACGCCAAGGTGAGCTGGAACTTCAATAAATTCCTGATCTCACCGGAAGGGGAGTGGCTGGCGCATTTCCCGTCGAAGGTAGCGCCGATGAGTGAGGAGATCACGGAACGCCTGAAGTAGATATCATTAGCAGTTGGTTGATCTTCACTTTGTCCGTATTCTAGCGTCGATAGTATTCCGGTGTTTTGGTTTTACGGTTGGCTCAATATAAACTCGGAGTTCATATCGATGGCTTCCAGGAACAGCTCGGCCGCAATACCGGAACCCCATAAAACCGCAGCACCTGAACACTTACGAAACATGACCCCCTCCGACGCACTCACCCTCCTCCGCCCCGCTGTTTCCTCTCCTTCCGGCACCTGGGCTGACCTGGGCGCCGGCACGGGCATGTTCACCCTGGCCCTGCAGCAATTGCTGGGGAGCGGAACCATTTATGCGGTAGATAAAAATCCCCACGTCCTCTGGAGCATTGCCGGCGGCGGGCCGGCAGCGATCGTCGTTCACGAGGCGGATTTCACCCGCCCCCTCGAGTTGCCGCTCCTCGACGGCATCGTGATGGCCAACGCCCTGCACTACGCGCCGGACCCCGTTTCTGCGCTTGTGAATATCCTGGCCTGCCTGCGCCCCGGTGCCCCCTTCATCCTGGTGGAGTACGAGACGGAGCAGGCGCGGCCGCCGTGGATACCTTATCCGCTGCCCTTCCGGCGGTTCGTGGAAGTGGCGCTGGAGGCAGGGCTGAGCCAGCCAGAGGAACTGGAGCGGGTGGCGTCGGATTACGGGCATCGGCACATTTACTCGGCAGTTTCGCACCGGTTATCCTCCGGCGGCTTGTCGGACTCCTCCCCGGAATCTGTCCAATAATGGACGGCGAAATAGATTCTCTCCGAAATTTCATACCTTGTTAATTCATTAGCGTTGATGCGTTGGGGCAGCTTTTTAATCCATAATGGTCCCAACGCATCAACGCTAATAAACGGGGCTACCCGTCTAAGGTTGGACAGCAGGAAGGGGAAAGCCGAGCGGAGTCGAGGCCGAGCGTGTGCAGGAGGCATGGAGTGTCCAACATTAGACAGGTAGCCATAAACGGGATAACCCTAACTGAATGAGCTGCCAGTGGCATAGGATTACATTATTTTTATTGGCCCTAACCGGCCTGCTCCTTTGTGTCGACTGCAGAGACAACGGCCCGGACGAGAAATACCGCATTGGCTTTTCTCAGTGTTGCGACGATGCCTGGCGGGACGTAATGAACGCCGAAATGTACCGGGAACTGGCCTTCCGCCCGGAAGTGAGCTTCGAGATGCGGGTGGCGAACAGCGACAGCGAAAAACAGGTCAGGCAGATACGGGAACTGGTACAGCAGGGCATTGACCTGCTCATCGTTTCGCCCCATGAATCCAAACCGCTGACGCCGGTAATTGAAGAGGTGTATAAAGCGGGCATCCCGGTTATCCTGATCGACCGGAAAACAGATTCTGACTTGTACACGGCATACGTCGGGGCGGACAATTACGAGATCGGGAGAACGGCGGCCAGGTACATCATCAACCAGTTCGATGGCCGGGGCGAGATCATCGAGATTCAGATCCTGATGACCATTTCCCCCGCTATTGAACGGCACCGGGGCTTTCGCGACGCCCTGGCGGCAGCGCCGGGCATGAATGTCGTCGAAGCCATCGAGATCAAAGACGATCCTGATCTGCTCTACACGCTGCTGCCGCCGGTCCTGGAAAAGCATCCCTCCGCGAACATCATCTACGCCCATACCGACCTGAATGCCGAAACAGCCTACAAGGTGGCCCAGCAAATGGGCCGCGCCGGAGACCTGTTCTTCGTCGGCATCGACGGCATCCCCGGCACCGGGCGCGGCATACAGGCCGTGGAGGACGGCGTCCTCGACGCCTCCCTGCTCTACCCTGCCGGCGGAGGAGAAGCCATCCGCACTGCGTTACTGGTGCTCAACGACCTGCCCTACGAACGCCAGAACACCCTGGAATCCATCGTCATCAACAGCGACAACGCCCGCATCCTGCACAACCAGATGAAAAAGGTGGAAAGCCTGCAGGAAAGCATCGACGAGCAGCTGGAAAGCCTGGGGGATTTGCATGCCATACGCCGCAATCAGCAGGCCTTGATCTTTGTGCTGCTGGCCAGCCTGCTGCTTGCCCTGGTGCTGGGTAGCTTCCTGTGGAAGTCCCTCCGGGCCAAACATGCCGCCAACCTGAGCCTGGAGCGCAAAAACCAGGAGATACTGGAACACGAACAACAACTCGTCGAGATGTCAGAAGAGGTACGCCGGGCGACGCAGGCGAAGGTCGACTTTTTTACCAATATCAGCCATGAGTTCCGCACCCCGCTGACACTGATCCTGGGCTTCGCCGAAGACCTGCTGCCTTCCCCCAAGCTCAGCAGAGACATGCAGCAGGGCATCGGCCACATCCAGCAGAACGCTCTGCGCCTGCTGCGGCTGGTCAATCAGTTGATGGACTTCAGGAAAATCGAAACCGCCAAGATGACCCTGCGCGCGGAGCAGGCCGACCTCGCCGGCTTTGTGCGCAACATCATGGGCGCCTACGAAAAAACAGCGAAAAAAAGAGGCATTGATTTTCAGCTGCGGGCCAGCCATGAACAGCTGTTGGCCTGGTTCGACGCCGGCCTGATGGACAAGGTGTTGTTCAACCTGCTGTCCAACGCGTTCAAGTTCACGCCCGATGGCGGCAAGATCCACTTGTTTCTTTCTGTCGATGATCCCGAACACCAGGTAAAATTGTGTGTCGAAGACAACGGCAGGGGCCTGACGGAAGAAGAACAGGCGCACGTGTTCGAGGCGTTTTACCAGGGGGAGGAGCAGCAGCTGACCGGCACCGGTTTGGGCCTGTCGTTGTCGAAATCCCTGGTGGAACTGCACGGCGGTACCATTTCCGTCAAAAGCTCGAAAGGGCAGGGCAGCCGGTTTACGATTACCCTGCCCCTGGGCAGCGCACACCTGAGAGACGAACAGCTGACGGGAGGGAAAACAGGGCCGCACGCCTCCCGGGAATTCCTCTTCGGCCCCGAGGCAGAACCGGAGGAAGGCGATCTTTCTATGGCTCTCTCTCCCTCCTCTTCGCTACAGATCCTCGTCATTGAAGACAACCCCGGCCTGCAGTTTTTCCTGCACAAAAAACTTCAGGCCACTTATCAGGTCGTTCCGGCCGTTAATGGGAAAGACGGCCTGGAGAAGGCTTTCAGCCTGACCCCCGACCTCATCATCTGCGATATCATGCTTCCCGGAATGGACGGCCTGGAAATTACCCGGGCGCTGAAATCCGACCTGCGCACTTCCCACATCCCCATCATCATCCTGTCTGCCCGCAGCGGGATGGAACACCAGATCGAAGGCACCGAGATCGGCGCCGACTCCTACATCACCAAACCGTTCAACATCAATTTTTTGCAGGCCAAGATCAAATCGCTGCTGTTCAACCGGCAGGTGCTCAGGGAGAGCTACAGGAAAGCCCCGGCCCCTGTGGCTGCAGGCAAAGCCCTGCCCGGCCTGGCAGAGGACGTCAACCCCCTCGATCGCGATTTCATCAAAAAATTCCTCTCTTACATTGAGCAGCACCATGCCCGGCAGGACTTTCAGGTGTCCGACCTCTGCGGGGAATTCGGCCTGTCGAGATCGCAACTCTACCGCAAGGTGACCGCCCTGCTGGGGGAGAGCATCAGTTACCACATCCAGAACGTGCGGCTCAGAAAAGCGGAGGAACTGCTGATGGAGGGGAAGTATTCGATCGCGGAGATCGCTTATCAGGTCGGATACTCTTCGCCGGATTATTTTTCGACTGTTTTCCGCTCCAAATACGGAATGCCTCCTTCTGAATTTAAAAATAGCCCGGGTTAAACCGGGCGCTTCGTCAAAACCTGCATCTCCTCCCGTGCAACATTCTCTAAGGGCCATGCACCATTATTAAAGGCCAGGTTTCTTCTTGGCTTATCCGCAGTTTCATAAAACTTTGTTTTACAAAAGGTTGTCCTGGCAAAATATTTTGCAACAATCTTAAAGGCCGATTGGAATAATCCTGAAGGCCTTCCTCCTGCCCCGCCTGTAACTTAGCACTATCCAAGGAAAAGTTTCATACAATAATCAGTGAGCGTACAGGAGTTCCGGGAAGCCCCTTTCCGGGCTCCTTTTTTAAACAAAAGAAGGATGCGCGATCCGGCACTCATCTGCTTCGGCGAAGTCCTCTGGGACTTGCTCCCCGGCGGGAAAATCGCCGGCGGGGCACCGATGAACGTGGCCTGCCACGCCAGTCAACTGGGCCTGCGCTCCCAGATGATAAGCCGTATCGGCGACGACGGGCCGGGGCATGAGCTGTTGGCGCTTTTGAACAGTAAAGGCGTCTCTACCCGGTTTATTCAGGCTGACCCCAATTTTTCCACCGGCACCGTCAACGTCACCCTCGACGCGAATGGGTCGCCCAGCTACGACATCGCCCAGCCGGCAGCCTGGGACTTCATCCACCCCGACAATGAAATGTCCGACACCGTAAAAGAGGCCGACGCCTTGATGTTCGGCAGCCTGGCCTGCCGCAACGAGCGCTCCAAGAGCACCCTTTTCGAGCTGCTCGAAGCCGCTACCTTCCGGGTGTTCGACGTGAACCTGCGGCCTCCTTTTTTCTCGAAAAAATTGCTGGGGGAACTCCTGCGGAAGGCGGATATCGTCAAGGTGGACTACGAAGAGCTGAACCTCCTTTCCGGTTTCTGGGCAGCTTACGGGGAAGAATCCGCCAGGGTGGATTTTTTGAAAAGCAAGTTCCAGCTCGAAATGCTCATCGTGACCAAAGGGCGCGGAGGCGCGGCCTGCTTTGACGAAAACGGCTGCATTCAACAGCCCGGCTTCCGCGTCGAGGTCAAAGATACCATCGGGTGCGGGGATGCCTTCCTGGCGGCCTTTCTGAGCAGGATGCTCACCGGGGAGAGCCCGGCTTCCTGCCTCCGTTATGCCTGCGCCGTCGGGGCGCTGGTCGCGACGAAGGCCGGAGGGACGCCGGCCATCGACACCGCAGCCCTGCAAAGGATAATGAATCAACAAAACCAATAACCAGCTGACCATGAATTATTTAACCAGACTTAATGCCCTGAGCTTTGGACGTACAGCCATTTTAAGTTGGAAGTGCGAAGTCGGAAATTTGCCGGGATGTGTAAAAACAGAAGAACGGAAGTTTCTGCCCATTTACACTTTTACACTTTTACACCTTTTCACGGACAGGCCCAAGATGCCCGGAGGCCTGGCCTTTTGCTTTCTGGCCCTCCTTGCCGTCCTGGCTGCCTCCTGCGGAGGTGGAACCGGCGCTCCGCCGGACACCGGAGAAACGTCGGCCGGGCAGGCGGGATATGCTGAAAAGCACCGGCCGCAGTTTCATTTTTCACCAAAAGAAAAATGGACGAACGACCCGAACGGGATGGTCTATTTCGATGGCGAGTACCACCTGTTTTACCAGCATTATCCGGACTCCACCGTTTGGGGCCCCATGCACTGGGGCCACGCCGTGAGCACCGACCTGGTGCATTGGGAGCACCTGCCCATCGCCCTGTATCCGGACTCCCTGGGCTATATCTTCTCCGGCTCGGCAGTGGTGGACTGGAAGAACACGACCGGCTTCGGCGACGGCGGCCAGCCGCCCCTCGTCGCCATATTCACCTATCACGATGCCGCAGCTGCCAAAGCCGGAAGCGAGAGCCACCAATCTCAGGCCATAGCTTACAGCAATGACCGCGGCCGCACCTGGACGAAGTACGAGGGCAATCCCGTCCTTCCCAATCCGGGAGGAGTCCGGGACATTCGCGACCCGAAAGTGATCTGGGACGACGACAGCGGCCAGTGGGTGATGGTGTTGGCCGTGGGTGATCACGCTGGGTTCTGGGGCTCGCCCGACCTGAAAAACTGGAAAAAACTCAGCGAATTCGGGAAAGCCCTCGGCGCCCACGGCGGCGTCTGGGAATGCCCCGACCTCTTCCCGATGGTGGTGGAAGGGACCGGCGAAAAAATGTGGGCGCTCATCATCAACCTCAACCCCGGCAACCCGAACGGCGGCTCCGGGACCCAGTACTTCATCGGCCGGTTTGACGGCAAAACCTTCACGCCCGACCCCGCTTTCCTCCCCTATGTACAAGGAGGCAAAGGCGTCTGGCTCGACTACGGCAAGGACAACTACGCCGGCGTCACCTGGTCGGACGCCCCCGCCGGCCGCCGCCTGTTCATCGGATGGATGAGCAACTGGCAATACGCCAATCAGGTGCCGACCGGGGCCTGGCGCAATGCCATGACCATCCCCTGGTCGCTTGCCCTCAAAAAAACGGACGAAGGATACCGCATTTTCCCGCAACCTGTAAAAGAGCTGGAGGCGCTCCGCACGGCTACCCACCGCCTGGAAAAAACGGAAGTTAACGGCCGCCTCGGCCTGGCCGGCCAACTGGGCTTCCCGTCCCGGCTCTCCGAAATGGAACTTGAATTTGCCCTGCCGGAGGATGCGGCCGGCAGCTTCGGCGTGGAACTCTCCAACGGCAGGGGCGAAACCTACCGCATCGGGTTCGATGCCGCCGCCAATCAGTTTTTCAGCGACCGCACAAAAGCAGGCGACGCTCCCTTTTCCGGAGACTTCGCAAAGCAGCCCAGCGTCGCGCCCCGCTTTTCCAGGGACAAAACCCTCCGCCTGCACCTGTTCTTTGACGTGGCCTCCGCCGAGCTTTTCGCCGATGGCGGCGCCACCGTCATGACGGAAATCTTCTTCCCGGGCGAGGATTTCAACCAGGTAAGCCTGTTTGCCGAAGGCGGCAAAGTGGAGCTGGCCGGCGGCAAAGTACACCAACTGAAAAGTATCTGGCAGTAATAAGCCAACCATGTTTTCAACCAAAAAAATGTCATCATGAAATTCAAATTACACTTGCTATTCATGCTGCTGCTGCTGTCGCAGCTGGCCCTGGCGCAACGCACCATCACAGGGACGGTGACGGACGCTGAAAACGGCGAGCCGCTCATCGGGGCCAACATCCTGGTCTCCGGGACTTCCGGAGGGACGGTCACGGATTTCGACGGTTCTTTTTCTCTGGAAGTGGACGAGGCGGCAACGGCGCTGGAGGTCTCCTATACCGGCTATACATCCCAGACGGTGAGCATCGCCGGGCTGGACAATGTGGAGATCCGGCTTTCGGCCGGCGCCGTGCTCGACGAGATCGTCGTGACCGGTTATGCCGTCGAACGGAAGAAAGACCTGCTTGGCGCCGTAGCCGTCCTGGACCTGAAAGACGTGGACGATTCCGGCAACTCCAATATCCTGCAGAGCATGCAGGGGCGGGTGGCCGGCGTGAACGTCGACCTCTCGGGCGACCCCGGCCAGGGAGCGCGCATCCGGATCAGGGGTACGAGCACGCTCGGCAAGCTGACTGACCCGCTTTACATCGTTGACGGCGTGCCGGTGCAGACCTTTGTCACTAACGAAAACGGATCGACCGTTCCGCAAACCTGGGGAATATCCTGGCTTAACCCCAACGACATCGCTTCCGTACAGGTGCTGAAGGATGCTTCCTCTGCCTCCATCTACGGCGCCAGGGCCTCTAACGGCGTAGTCATCATCACCACCAAACAGGCGGACACCAAGAAAGCGAGGGTCGAGTTGAACGTGCGCACCAGCGTTGAACAATGGACGGATTTCGACGACCTGACCAACAACCGGGAGCGGGCCATTCTCGAATGGCAGGGCGCGGTGAACGACGGCGCCGACCCGAACGCCACCGGCGTATACACCTATGAATGGCGCCTGGACCCCAGCCTCGGCCCGGGCATACAAGGGACCGGAACGCCCGTCCTGGACCGGATCATCTACCCGGAATGGCTCGACGAGGACGACCAGCTGCGCCCCTCCGGCCACCCCAACAGCATCTACGGAGGCAATATCGAAGAGGGCACCGACTACTGGAAGGAGATTTCCCAGACGGGCGTCATCCAGAACTACGACCTCTCCCTGTCGCAGGGCGGCGAGCGGGGCGGCGTGCGTTTCGGCGCCAATTACTTCGACCAGAAAGGAGTAGTCATCCGCACCGGCTATGAGCGCATGGGGGTCCGCCTGAATTCCTTTTACAATTTCCTGAACAACCGGGTGACCGTCGGCGAGAACCTGGCGGTGACGCGCTCCAGCCGCCTGTGGATGGACAACGGCTTCGGCGGCACGCCCGAACAGGCCCCCTACCGCTACAAATCCATCCTGCCGGTCCGCACCGAGGATGGCAGGTTCTCCGGCCCTCCGGGCGGCGGCTTTTCCGACCGCGACAACCCGGTGGCGCTGGCCTTTGACAACCGGGACGACCGAATCAAGAGCGTGAAGGTCTTCGGCAATGTCTATGCCAGCGTGCAAATCCTCGAGGGCCTCTCTTTCCGCACCAACTTCGGCGTGGATTACGACGGCATCAACTCCAGAGACATATTCCGCACCTACTCCCGCGGCTTCCTGGCGAACAACACGGCCGAGCTGACCCTCCGCCAGTCGCAACTGACCAATTGGGTGTTTAACAATACCCTCACCTATACCAGGGCCTTCGGGCCGCATGAATTCACCGCCCTGGCCGGCACGGAGGCCGTGAAAAACGAGATCAGCATTTTCTCCGCCACCGGCAAGGAATTTGCCCTCGAAACCGCCGAGTACTTTCAGCTGGACGCCGCTTCCGGCGAGCGGACTTCCTCGGGTAACAGCACCGGGTTTTCCCTGTTCTCGTATTTCGGAAAACTGAACTACGGTTTTGCCGGCAGGTATCTCGCTTCGGTTACTATCCGGCGGGACGGGTCGAGCCGTTTCGGTTCGAAAAACAAGTACGCCGTCTTCCCGGCTGCTTCCCTGGGCTGGCGGGTGAGCGAAGAGGCCTTCCTGAAGGATGTCGACTTCATATCCAACCTCAAGCTTCGTGCCGCCTGGGGGCAAACCGGCAACCAGGACATCCTGAACAACGCCCGCTTCGGCCTCTACCAGGCCGTTTACGCCCCCGCCAGCAACATCCTGCCCTGGGATGGGGGCTGCGCGCAAACGCCCTGCCCCGACGCGGCGACCTCCTACGATATCGGCAACAACGACACGGGCATCCTGCCCTCCGGCTTCCTGGCTACTCAAACCGGCAACGACGAGTTGAAATGGGAGACCACCACTGAGATCAACTTCGGCCTGGATTTCGGCATCCTGAATAACCAGCTGGAAGGGACGCTGGAAGTGTTCCGGCGCCAGACGGAGGACATCCTCATCCAGCCCATCCAGATCGCGGCGGTGGGCGACGGCGCCCGCCAATGGGTGAACGGGGCCGACATGGAAACCAACGGCTGGGAGCTCTCCCTGCAGTATAACAGCACGCCGGGCCGGGGTGATCTGCGCTATTCCATCGGCGCCAACCTGGCGCACTACGAGTCCGTGGTCACCAGCTTGCCGGAGGACTTATGGTCGAGCTATCCCGGCAATGCCGAACAGAACATTATCGGGCAGGCGCCCAATGCCCTCTTCGGCTACCGCACCGACGGCATTTTCCAAAACCAGGCCGAGGTGGACGCCCACGCCGACCAGGTCGGCAAACGGGTTGGCGCCCTTCGTTATGTCGACCTCAACAACGACGGCGTGATCGACGCCCTCGACCAGGAGTACGGCCCGGGCAATGGCGTGCCGAAAGTGGAGTTCGGCGTCAATTTCCAGGTCGAGTTTAAAAACTTCGACCTCAGCCTGTACACCTGGGGCGCCCTGGGCCGGCAGGTCACGCCCGATGTTTTCCGCATGGAACTCGGGTCGCTGGACAACGGCGAAAACGGCGGAACGGCCCAGCTCAACGCCTGGTCGCCCACCAACACGGGCAGTTACATCCCGGCAGTGAGCAACAGCAACCGCCCCTTCGGCTTTTCGCTCGACTACAACGTCCGCAACGGCAATTTCTTCGCTTTCCGCCAGGCAACGCTGGGTTATACCTTGCCGGCCGGCAGCCTGAGCGGGGTGTTTTCCGGCCTGCGGGTCTACCTCAGCGGCGAAAACCTCGGCTGGATCGTCGACCGCAAAGGCCCCGACCAGTATCCGCAGACCGGATGGTCGGTGGAAAACCGCGTGGTTGGCATTTATCCGAAACCGCTTCGCCTTTCGGTCGGCGCCAATGTGTCGTTCTAATTTCTTCAAAACAAAAACAACCTGAAATGAAACGTCTTTTTAATATTAAAATACTGCTGACGGTAAGCCTTTCCTTCGTCATCGTCACCAGTTGCAAGGATGATTTCCTGGATTTTACCCCCACGGGGGTCGTGGCCGATGCCGACCTGAATACCGTGGACAATGCCGAAAAGATGGTCATTGCCGCCTACGCTTCGCTGGGCAACGACGGCCTGCTGGCCCATCAGTACGAGGATATGTGGGTATACGGCAGCGTCCGCTCCGACGACGCCTACAAGGGCGGCGGCAGCATCGGCGACCAGTTCGACAGCCACCTGGTCGAGGTGTTTACGGTCAACACCCCCGCCAACGGCAATTCCAACCTGATGTGGACCTACCTCTACGCCGGTATTTCCCGCGTGAACGACGCCATCCGCCGCATCCAGTCTCTCGATGAAGCAGCATACCAGGCAGAGGCGGGCGTTAGCCGCGCCCAGCGTATTGCCGAGATGCGCTTCGTCCGGGGGCACTACGAGTTCATCCTGAAGACCCTCTACAAGTTCCCGGTTTATCTGGATGAAACCGTGGAGAAAACGGAGGTCATCAACATCAGCAACCGGGAGCTGACCGACCAGGAAGGCTGGGCCTACATCGCCAGCGAGTTCCGGGCGGCAATGGCCGATCTGCCCGACAGCCAGGCCGAGGAGGGGCGGCCGACGAAGAACGCCGCGCGCGCCTACCTGGCCAAGGTGCTGTTGCACAAGGCTTATGTGCAGGACGACCAGCATCAGGTTACGAGCATTACCGCTTCAGAACTGGAAGAGGTTGTGGATCTGATCACCACGATTGAAGGGACCGGCGAGTATTCCCTTTATGACGATTACGCGAAAAATTTCCTCTGGGAGTTCGAAAGCGGCACCGAGTCCGTCTGGGCGATCATGCGCTCCATCGACGACGGTTCGCCGGAAGGGCGGGGCAATTTCTCCACCGGCCTGACTTCTTCGCTCGGCCCGGGTTACGGCTGCTGCTCCTTCAACCACGCCTCCCAGAACCTGGCCAACGCCTACAAGACGGATGAGAACGGCCTGCCGTTGTTCGACACCTTCAACCAGGGCCCGCAGATCGAAACGGCCGACGATGTGAAAGCCAACAACATCGACCCCCGGATCGCCCACACCATCGGCATTATCGGGATGCCGTTCAAGTACGACCCGGGCCGGATTTACGACGAGACCTACGCCCGCGTGCCCGGCGTATACGGCTACAAATTGGGCATGAAAGACCAGGAACTGCCGGACTGCCCCTGCTTCCGCCAGTACCAGGCTTTTTTCAGCATCTCCCGGAATACCGACCAGATTCGCTACGGCGACCTGCTGCTGATGAAAGCGGAGGCGCTCATCGAGCTGAACCGGCTCGGGGAGGCCCTGCTCATCATCAACGCCATCCGGGAGCGGGCCGGCAGCGACGCCAGCACCTCCCGCCTCGTCTTCGCCGATGGCTCGCCGACAGGCAAATGGAACATAGGCACTTATGCTTCCCTGGGCGACCAGGAAAACGCCCGCAAGATCCTGCGCTGGGAACGCCGCCTGGAACTGGCCTTCGAGTCCAAGCGCTTCTTCGACCTCGTGCGCTGGGGCGTTGCTGCCGAAACCATTAATGCGTATTTTGAAACGGAAAAGCTCAGAAGGGATTACCTCATCGATGCCCGTTTCACCGCCGGCAGGGACGAATATCTGGCCATCCCGCAACAACAGATCACGATCAGCCGGGGGCTGTACAAGCAGAACCCGGGGTATAATTGATGGTTTGGCAGCGGGTTAAAACCGTTGAAGTTTCAGCCGTGAATGGAGAGCGGACCCCGCAATGCTGCGGGACAGGCTCTCCAGGTCCGCTGGATAGATCAACGGGTTTAACCCACTACCAGGTAGAAGTGAGTAGTCCGGATATACTTGATAATAAACAGGAATGCTCGTTACGGCCACAGGCCGTAGCGAGCAACCTCGACGATAATTTATCAGTAAAATAATTGTGTCCGCCTACTTCTTCTAAAAATGGTGTCCATTCACGCTCACTACTCCCTAAAGATTATTGTCATGAAACAAATTTTACTCCCCCTGATCACGTGCCTTTTTTTCCAAAACGCCTCTTCCCAGGATTTCACCCGCATGGAAGCCCAGGCCAACCTGGCCGGGATCGTAAATACCAATGGCGTAGCTGTTGCCGACTATGACCAGGACGGCGACCTCGATATTTTCTTCACCGGCATTAACAATTTCGACCCTGCGGACGAAACCACCTGGAGCCATCTGATGCGGAATAACGGAGACGGCACCTTTGCCGAAGTGACCGTGGAGGCCGGCTTTGGCATCCAGTATGTCAACGAGGGCCTCCGCGCCGAGCGGGGCGAAAAAATGGGCGCCTCCTGGGGCGATTACGACAACGACGGCTTCCCGGACCTCTTCCTGGCCAACAGCCGCCTCGACCAGCTCTACCACAACAACGGCGACGGCACCTTTACCGACGTGACGGCCCAGGCAGGCGTCGGGGGCTGCAATGTCTGCTACTCCGCCACCGGCCTGTGGTGGGACCACGACCGGGACGGCGACCTCGACCTCTACGTCTCCGTACTCAACAATGAGAACATCATGTACCTGAATAACGGGGACGGCACCTTTACCGACGTGACCGAGGCGCTGGGCCTGGCCGGCGACAATACCATCACCTGGTCGAGCGCAGCCATCGATGCGGGCAAGGACGGCTTTCTCGACCTGTACAATATGAACGACACCCAGATCAACGAGTTCTTCGAAAACCGTTCCGGCCAGAAGTACAACGAGGCCTCCCGCGCCTACCGCCTCCACGACGAAGGCGCCGGCATGGGCGTGGCCGTCGGGGATTGCAACAACGACGGCCTTTTCGACATCTACGTGACCAACATCTACAACCACCACCCCAATCCCCTCTTCATCGACCAGGGCAACCGCCGCTATGCCGACCAGGCGAAGGAACTGGGCGTAGACAACACCGGCTGGGGCTGGGGCACGAGCTTCCTGGATTACGACCACGACGGCGACGAAGACCTGGCCGCCGTCAACGGCCCCATCGACAAACTCTACGGCGATCAGCAGCCGGATATCGACAATTTCTTTTTTAAAAATATGCTCGTGGAAGAGTCCATGCGCTTCGAAGACATTTCGGCGGCCTCCGGCTTTACCGGGAAAGCCAAGGGCAAAGGGCTGGAAGTTTTTGACTACGACCGGGACGGCGACCTGGACCTCGTGGTGGCCAATATGGAAGAAGCCGCCTATCTCTTTAAAAACAACACCATACACAACGACAACCAGCCGCCGGCCAGCAACTGGCTGCAGGTCAGCCTGGAAGGGACGGCCTCCAACCGGGATGCCTTTGGTACCACCGTAAAGGCCAGGATTGGCGACAAGTGGCTCTGCCGCTACCACCACGGCGCCGCCATCTTCGGGCAGAGCATCCGGCCCGTACACTTCGGCCTGGGCGGTGCCACGGTGGTCGACGAAATCCGCTTCACCTGGCTGACAGGCGTCACGGAGGCCCTGTACGACGTGCCGGCCAACCAAATCCTGCATTTCAGAGAAGGCGACGGGACTGTTGTCGAAGAGGAGGGGTCCGCCCCGCCCCCGGCGAGCGGCGCCATTGTGGAAAAGAACTTCGCCCTGCCCAACCCGTTTTTCCATAAAACCACCCTGCGCTTCGAATTGGCAAAACCGGGCATGCTCGAACTGGCCGTCTTCTCCTCCACCGGCCGGCTGGTTTTCCGGGCGGAGGCGGAACTGGCGGAACCCGGCCTGCTGGATGTTCCGTGGGATGCATCGGCCATGCCGCCCGGGTTTTATTTTTACACGGCAACATTCAATGATAAAAAGATGGAGGGTAAAATGGTGAAGGGGGGAAGTGAGTAAGGAAACGGATGAAAATAGCTTCTTAAGTACCTGGACACAAATAATGATACATAAAACCGACTCTAAGCCCCTGTTAATCACTAATTCACTAATTCAGTCCATGTACTTAGAACAGTAGCCCCCAAACATTATACCGGCGAACGCGTGGTTTTGTCAGGAACAAAATCCTGGCGGGACTCCGGCAGTGCGTCACTGCCTGCCCTGCGTCAGGATAAATTGCCGGCGGATCAAAGCGTTAGGGGAACGTTAACAGCCCAATTGTTTTGATGGCAATGATTATATTGCTCAATAGTTATCGTTCCAAAAAGCGATGTTATGAAAAAAGCAATCACCCTGCATCTGTTATTCCTTTTGTTTAGTGTTCACCTCCAGTCGCAGCATTCCGTCGCCCGCCTCTGGAACGAGGCCGTGCTCGACGGCATCCGGGGCGATCTGGCGCGGCCCACCGTGCACGCCCGCAACCTCTTCCACACCAGCCTGGCCATGTACGACGCCTGGGCGGCGTACAGCGAAACGGGCGAAACTTATCTGCTGGGAAAAACAGTACACGGGTTTACCTGCCCCTTTACCGGAACCCCGGTGCCTGAAGACATCAGGGCGGCGCAGGAGGAGGCCATCAGTTTTGCCGTTTACCGCCTGCTGCGGCATCGCTTTGCCGGGTCGCCGGGCTGGCGGGACCTGTTTTACGAGACGGACGTTTTAATGGATTCGCTTGGCTACGACCGGGAGAATATCTCCGCTGACTACAAATGCGGGCCGGCGGAGCTGGGCAACTATATTGCCGGGCAGGTCATCGCCTACGGCCTGCAGGACGGATCGAACGAGGCCGGCGGGTACGCCAATTTGTATTACGAGCCGGTGAACCCGCCCTTGTTCGTCGAAGCGCCCGGCAACCCGGATATCGCTGACCTGAACCGCTGGCAGCCCCTGGCCTTCACCCAGTTCATCGACCAGAGCGGCAACCCGTTCGGCAATTTCGCCCCGCCTTTTGTCAGCCCCGAATGGGGGCGGGTGCTGCCCTTCTCCCTGAACCCGGGCGATGCAAAAATACGGGAGCGCAATGGCGGCCCTTACTGGCTCTATCACGACCCGGGGCCGCCGCCCTATCTGGACACCACGGCCGTCGGCGGCCTTTCCGAAGAATACAAATGGGGTTACGCCCTGGTCGGAATATGGTCTGCCCTGCTCGACCCGGCCGACGGGGTGTTGATCGACATCTCTCCCGCCGCCATTGGCAACATCACCGGATACCCGGCGGATGTCTTCGCCTATCGCGATTTTTACGATCTCTTTGAGGGCGGCGACCCGGGGCAGGGGCATGCCCTGAACCCCAAAACCGGGCAGCCCTACGCTCCGCAGGTGGTTCACCGGGCGGACTACTACCGGGTGCTGGCCGAATTCTGGGCCGACGGCCCGGACTCGGAGACGCCGCCCGGCCACTGGTTTACCATTTTTAACTACGTCAGCGAGCAGCCGGAGCTGAGTAAGAAAATGCGGGGCCAGGGCCCCACGCTCGATGATCTCGAATGGGACGTGAAGGGCTACTTCGCTCTGGGCGGTGCCATGCACGACGTGGCCATTTCCGTCTGGGGCATTAAAGGGTGGTACGACAGCGTGCGGCCGGTCTCCGCGATCCGGGGCATGGCCGAGCTGGGGCAGAGCAGCGACCCGGGCCTGCCCAATTACCACCCGGGCGGCCTGCCGCTCATCCCCGGCTACATCGAGCTGATCGCAGCGGGCGATCTCCTGCAGGGGCAAAATGGCGAATACATCAACGAGATAAAGATGAAGGCATGGCGGGGCCCCAACTTTATCGACGACCCGAGGACGGACGTGGCGGGCGTCGGCTGGGTGCGGGCCAATTTCTGGTGGCCCTATCAGCGGCCGACCTTCGTTTCGCCGCCCTTTGCCGGTTATATTTCCGGCCATTCTACCTACAGCCGCGCCGCTGCCGAAGTGCTGGCAGCCCTGACCGGCGACCCTTTCTTCCCCGGCGGCATGGGCGAATTCCATTGCCCGAAAAACGAATTCCTGGTGTTTGAGGACGGCCCCAGCACCGACCTTACCCTCCAATGGGCAACCTACCGCGACGCCGCCGACCAGTGCAGCCTGTCGCGAATCTACGGCGGCATCCACCCGCCCGTAGACGACATCCCCGGCCGGCGGATCGGCAAAGAGATCGGGGTGGAGGCTTTTGCATTTGCGGAGCAGTATTTCAATAAGATAAAGGCACCTCGGGAGGTGAGCGAGCTGAAAGTCTTTCCCAATCCTACAAGTTGTGCGGTGCAGATCGATTTCGCGTACGAAGGGGTCATGCCGGTGAAGGTGTATAGCCCTGACGGCCGGCTGGAGCGGGAGCTTTCCGTCCGTTTTGCCGGCAACCGGGGCTTTTTGAACCTGGACGGGCTGGCGAACGGGCTGCATATTATCGTCGGCTTCAAGGGGGAGAAAGAGCGGTTTTTTGAACGGAAGGTTGTCGTGCAGGCGAACTGAAATTTAAGTCCATGTCCATTCTCTTGCCCGCATTGGAAAAATTCGCTGATCACATGACTTAAATCAGTGAAACAGAACGATCGCTACCCTAACTTTCAGCAGTAAGAACCTGCTGCTCATGAACGACCTGCGCCTTCAAAAATGGAGGCAGTGGCAGAATGCGGCCATTTATGCCCCGGGGGACGATGAAGAGGCCATATTGTCCAAAACGGTATGGGGCGGCATCGCTGTCTCTTCTTTGGTGCTGGGGCTGGTCGCCGGGATGGTGTATGCCTGTATGCACTTCATGTTCCTGGTTTATCTGATGGCGGTTTTCTGTGGTTTTTTCCTGAGCAGCATACTGCTCTTCCTGCGGGTGCGGGCACACACGGAGTGGTTTTTCATCAGTACGGAAGTGTTCAAGATTCTGTTTTCCTTTGTTGCCGTCGTTTTCACGGGAGGCATCCTGAACTCCGGTGGTTTTGTTTTTCTCGGCATGGCGGGCATTTTCTTTGCCCTGGTCTTTCCACGTCCGGAACAGGTTCGCTTCCTGCTGCTGCTATATTTGGGTACGGTCTCCCTGGAAGCCATCCTGCAACCCTGGCTGCGGCCGGTGGTTCAGTTCTCCGCAGGGCAGAATCTGGTGCTTTTTGTCCTTTACTTTATAGTATCGTTGCTGTCGCTGTACTTTTTTGTCCGCATTTACATGCGGGAGCGGGTGCGGTTCCGCCAGGTAGAAGCCGATAAACTCCGGGCGCTGGACCATGCCCGCAGCCAGTTTTTTTCCAACATTTCCCATGAATTCCGCACGCCGCTGATGGTTATTCTGGGCATGGCGGAACAGATCCGGGAGGCCCCTTCCCGGGGGGCTGCCGAAAGTGCCGTACTCATCCGCCGCAACGGGAAAAAGTTGCTGCGCCTGGTCGGCCAGTTGCTCGACTTGTCCAGGCTGGAAGGCGGCACCCTTTCCGCTCATTATGTGCAGTCGGATGTGGTACAGGAACTGAAATACCTGCTGGAGGCCTTCCACAGCCTGGCTGAAGCGAAAAACATCCGCCTGCATTTTTCCAGTGCTTCGGAGGCGATCTGGATGGATTTCGACCCGGAAAAGCTGGAGCGCCTGGTGGGCAACCTGCTGGACAACGCCATTAAGTACACGCCTGCCGGGGGTGAAGTGTGGCTTGAGTTGGAACGCCTGCCGTCATCGCCCCCTCCACTTGAACCGGGTCCCTGCCTGCTCATCCGTACCAGAGATACCGGTATCGGTATCCCTCCGCAGCATTGGGAGCGCATCTTCGACCGTTATTACTAGGTTGGGGAGTGGCCCACTGAAGGCGCCGGGATAGGGCTGGCGATACTTCGGGAATACGCCCACCTGTTCGGTACGTATATTGAGTTGGATAGTTTACCGGGGAAGGCAGCGCCTTCTCTGTTTACCTGCCGGTGCGCAACCGGGTACCCCCGTGCAGTTGTTGTCTGCCGACCCGTAAGCGGAGGAAGAAGAACCGGCGCCGGAGGCAGTTCCTGGCGCTTCAGCTGCCCCCGCCTGTTGCTCATCGAAGACAACCCCGATGTGGTCCGGTATCTTCAGGCTTTCCTGCAAAAGGATTACAATCTGATCACGGCGACGGCGAGCAGGGCATCAACCGTAGTATAGAACGCGTACCGGATATCATCATCAGCGATATTATGATGCCGAAAAGGATTACCTGGAAGTTTGCCGGGCACTGAAGGGCGATTTTCGCACCAACCACATCCCTATCATCCTGCTGACCGCCAAAACGGATGTGGAGTCCAGGATACGCTACCTGGAGTCCGGCGCCGATGCTTACCTTACCAAACCCTTCCATCGACAGGAACTGCAAGTGGAGCTTCGGAAACTCATCACCCTGCGGGAAGCCCTGAAACGCAAATTCAGCCAAAGCCTTACTGCTCCACTGCCCGAAAGCAAACCTCCGGGGCTGAATGAACGCTTCCTGTATGAGGTCCGACAATGCCTGGAAAGGCATTATCCGGAGGAGGAATTCGGCATCAGGGCCCTGTGTGCCCAGCTTGGCGTCAGCCGCACTCAATTGCACCGCAAGCTGGCTGCTCTGACCGGCCAGCCCGCCTCTCATTTTATCCGTTCTTTCCGCCTGGAAAAAGCCCGTCAACTGCTCGCGTCCAGCCGTATGGCCATCGCCGAGGTGGCCTATGCGGTGGGCTTTAAAGACCCCTATTATTTCTCCCGCGCTTTTACCCGGGAATTCGGGCTGCCGCCTTCTGAAGCCAGGGAAGGCTGAGCGGCTCCTTCCCATATGAAACAATAAGACATGATTTGGAACAATAGTCCTTCACACGTTGCCAAAAGCCAGGCTAAATTGATCGTATAAAAAGCCTTCGGTATGGGACAGAAAATGACCATTTCAATGTGGGCCGCAACGGCCTTAATGTTATGCTTAAGCCCGGCAAAAGCGCAGGATGGGTGGGTGTACAAAGACTCTCTTCCAACGCCCAGGTCCTATTGCACCAGCACGGTGCTGGACGGAAAAATATACGTCATCGGCGGCGCCTATTCACCAACAGCAGCAAGTGCCGTGGTTGAAATGTACGATCCGGCGACCAATAGTTGGGAAACAAGGGACAGCCTTCCCGAGCCACTTCGTGGTACTACCGCCCAAACCATCGGCGGAAAAATCTACGTAGTAGGTGGCGACAATGCGGGAGGTTCCCAAAAAAAGCTGTACGTCTACGACCCCGAAATGAATAGCTGGGTACAAAAGACATCGATGCTAACGGCAAGAGGCTTCTTGTCGTCTGCAACAGTGGATGGTAAGTTTTATGCCATAGGGGGTACCCCCACCTGGCCGGTGCGAACCGACATCGTGGAAATGTATGACCCTGATCTCAATACATGGGTAACCAAATCGCCGATGCCTACGGCACGGTCGGCTTTTTCCTGTGAGGTGTTGGATGGAAAGATCTACGCCATCGGAGGTGCTGATGGAAATTCACCAATCAACCTGGATGTATTGGAAGTCTATGATCCCTTAACTGACACCTGGACGGTAAAAAAAGAAATGCCGCAGCCGAGAGGATTTGGCGGGTCGGCTGTCGTAGATGGTTTGATTTACGTGTATGGCGGTTCGCCGGGAAACTATGATCTCTCGATGGACATGATCCGGTATCGCCCTGAAACCGACGAGTGGGAAACGGGTATTGCGGATGACTTACCCGAATTCAAAGTGGATTTTACCTCTTCGGTGGTGGATGGTTGTATTTATGGATTTGGGGGATCGCTGTTTCCTTATTACTTCCCCAACATGCCGGGGCCAAAAGTGACGGGGGTCGTGCTGCAATATTGTCCTGGTGATTACTGCTGGCACCCGGTAAGTACTGACACAATGGTTCAAGGCTTATTACACGACGTTTTCTTTGTCAGTAAAATGACCGGCTGGGCTGTAGGTGATAACGGTATTCTCAAAACAGAAGATGGTGGAATAACCTGGCAGGCACAAATTTCCGATTTCCCATTTTACGGCATATATTTTACAGAAAATATGACAGGATGGGCAGTTGGAATGGGAGGCCTTATTCTTCACACGTCGGATGGCGGAGCAAGCTGGTACGGGCAATCATCAGGCTTAACGAGTGAGCTGTATACCGTTCAGTTTATCAACAATCAAACAGGTTGGGTGGCAGGAGAATCTGGCGTAATGCTGAAAACCACAGATGGCGGGTTGACCTGGGAGCCGCTTACAACCAATACGAATGCTCCCTTTCCATCCCTCTTCTTTTTGGATAGCCTGACCGGTTGGGCAGCAAGTTATGCCGAAATTCTGAAGACAACAGATGGCGGGCAGAGTTGGGAAGTTCAATTGACTTCGAGTTGGGGACCATTCGTGGACGTATTTTTTATTGACAACCAGACAGGTTGGGCAGTCATTCATCAAGACACTTTATTCAGGACAACAGATGGCGGAACAAATTGGACAATCGTATCGGAGACATTGAATCTGGGACTGGTTTCGTCCATTCAATTTATAGATCAACAGACGGGCTGGGCAGTTGGAGGCCCTATGCCGGGTATGGGGCCAAATATTGCCAAAACTTCCGACGGAGGGGTAACCTGGGAGACTGAATTAACCGGATTAAGATATTTAAAAGCTATTCAAGTCTGGGACAACCAAACAGGCTGGGCTGTTGGACATGGAATAGCCGTTCTCGGAGCTGTCCAGCCTCCTCATGCTGGTTTTGATTGGGAGGGCCAAGGCAACGTCATTCAGTTCACCAATACCTCCGTTGGCGCTGAAAACTATCTTTGGGAATTTGGAGATGGCTCGTCCGGTTCGGAAGAAAATCCATCGCATGAATATCTTGTACCAGGCAACTACATAGTTAAACTTATTGCCACGAATGCTTGCGGCAGTAATTCCACCCTCGAAAAAAACATCTCGATCACCGTTCCCGTCACTGAACAACAGGCCACGTATGACTTCATGATCTATCCGAACCCGGCTGCTGATTTTTTCTATATCCAGGTAACGGGGCAGCCAGCACAATTCCTCGTCATTGAGTTTTTTAGCCTCACCGGACAGAAAGTTTGGAGCGAAACCTTGGACTTTCTGGCTGGAAGTACGCACAAGGCTTTCTCTACAAACAACCTGCCGAAGGGGCTGTACCTGGTGCGGGTAGCTGGCAGGCAGCGGAGTAGTATACGTAAGATCATCATTCAATAAAAATAAAACGATATGAAACGGACGAGTAGAATAGGGATCGGGGCTGCCCAGGTTTTTCGGGAGGCTGGTATTTCCAGAAAGGAGCAGCCTGTTCTTCGGCCCTTTAAAAGGCCCATCCCCACGCCCGGCGCATACAGCGGCAGCTGTGGGGTGGAGAGGAAAATATTTGTGATCAAACATTTACTTTTTATCTGTCTCTTCGGGTGTTTAGCATCCATACTTCAAAGCCAACCGGCGAGTGATGGCTGCTGGCAGTGGCAGAATCCGACGGGTGGACGAGACATTTTTTTTGTCAATAACACGACCGGATGGGCAGTAGGCCGTGCAGGTACGATACTCAGAACTACAGATGGTGGGGCAAGCTGGCAGCAGCAATGCTCTGGAACGGAAGTTGGTCTCGAATCCGTTTTTTTCGCAGATAGCCTAACGGGGTGGGTAGTAGGGTGGCATGGCAAAATATTAAGGACTTCGAATGGTGGATTGACCTGGGATGCCCAGGCAACAGATGCCGGGCAATGGTTATCTGGTGTGTTTTTCCTCGATAATCAAGTGGGGTGGGCGGTTGGAGATAACCTCATACTTCGAACAACGGATGGAGGGACAACCTGGCAGCAGGTATTATTATCAGTAAATCCAGGGTCGATTCAAAGCGTACATTTCCTGGATAACCAAAATGGGTGGATCGTCGGCAGCTATGGCCAGGTGTACCAATCGTCAGACGGCGGTGTAACCTGGGCGGCACGGCAGGTTGGAGCCGCTTCCAACTTTAATGACGTTTTCTTCATTGATAGCCAAAATGGATGGATTGTAGGCGGCTCAGGCAGCACGGGATACATATTCAGGACGTCGGATGGCGGAGCTACCTGGCAATCGCAGCCCTCATGGCCGAATACCTTTTTCACAGAGGTATGCTTTGCCAACAGTCAGGTGGGATGGGTAGCAGGTAGTTCGAGTTCGGGCCAAACCGGTATTGTCCTGAAAACACTGGATGGCGGGGTAACCTGGCAATCGCAGACGGTCGGGACGTATAACAGTGCAGTTCATTTTGTGGATAGCCAGAATGGATGGTTAGGAGGCACTAAAATATTTCACACTATGGACGGAGGCGCCAGCTGGCAGGAACAATCCTCCGATTTCAATCTGTCGCTGAATGCTATCCATTTTACGGGACCCCAGGCAGGCTGGGCAGTTGGCAGCTTAGGGGCAGTGCGTCATACCTCCGATGGCGGTGAGCATTGGCAACTGCAAATATCGGGGACAGACAAGGATCTCCGCGATATTTTCTTCGTCAATAACCAAAAGGGTTGGGTAGTTGGCGATGATGGCACTATTTTAAAAACGTTGGACGGCGGAGTAATCTGGCAGCCACAGACATCGGGAACGGTAAACGCTTTGAATAGTGTACATTTTGTAAACAGCACAACCGGGTGGGCAGTTGGTGATCAAGGAACCATTATCAACACTGTAGATGAGGGGACATCCTGGCAATTCCAACTGTCCGGTACCTCCCAAGACCTTACCTCCCTCCAATTTCTCGATAGCCTGACAGGTTGGGTGGTAGGGGATGGTACTATTCTTAAAACCCTGGATGGGGGAGAAAATTGGGTATCGCAATCTTCCGACACTTTCGGCAGGCTTGAAGATGTACATTTCGTCAATAACATTACAGGGTATGCCGTAGGAAGGGGTTTATTCGCCAAAACAACCGATGGTGGAGAAAATTGGCAGTTGATGGAGGGGGTTAATATTTTATCTTCGGTTTACTTTATTGACGATATAACAGGCTGGATGGGAACCTCTCCTAATATTGGCCTGCCTGCCTGCTACATTTTCCAAACTGCAGACGGTGGGGCCACCTGGCAAACCCAATGGGCCGGAGCGCCGGGTATTTGGGATTTACAGTTTCTGGATGATCAAACCGGATGGGCGGTTGGAACTGGCTACGCTATCTTGCAATACTCGAAAGCCCCATCCCCGCAAGCAGGCTTCACCTGGGCTCAGGCAGCTAATCTGGTTCAATTCTCCAATACATCGGTTGATGCCAAGTTTTTCTTCTGGGATTTTGGCGACGGGCATTTCAGCATCGAGGAAAGTCCGCAACATTCCTTTGGAGTGTCGGGCGAATACCTCGTTAAACTGACGATTGCGGATGCCTGCGGAGGCGTTTCCAACTACGAGGAAGAAATTTCCATCACCGTTCCAGTTTCCGAACAGCAGTTTTTAGAGGCCTTCCTCATTTATCCGAATCCCGCAGACGATCTCTTTAACATCCGCCTCGAAGGGCAACCGGATAATTTCCTGGTGATTGACCTCATCAACCTCACTGGTCAGAAGGTTTGGAGTGAAACCCTGGACTTCCAGTCGGGAACAATACTCAAGGCCATTTCCTGCGAGAACCTGCCAAGAGGCGTGTACCTGGTCCGGGTGGCTGATGCCCGAAGGAGCAGTACGCGCAAGATCAGTATTCAGTAAAAATATATCGATATGAAAAAGGCGGAAAGATGACCGAATTGATCCGATATCCGGTGTTTGGGCGAGTGGGCCTCCTCTGAATACGGGAAGAGCGGGCCTGTCGGCCGATACCCTGAACGGGAAGATTTATGTAACGGGGGGTGGAGCAGGGACCACCGCATTTAATACCGTAGAAATTTACGAACCCGGAGGGCAATGGATAGTTAGCCCAGCCTTGATGAACACGGCAAGGGGCTTCCATTCCTGTAAAAACGTCGGCGGTAAATTATACGTAGTGGGGGGCGCAGCTGGCTTTATCACGCCCTTTTTGAACACAACGGAGTACTTTGATCCTCAAACCGGGGTGTGGGTTGATTTTGATGCTCTGAATTTCGCCCGCCGGGAATTGGGCGCAGCCGTGCTGGGGGGGGATTTCTACGTCCTCGGCGGAATGACCGGCCCGTTTGGAAATGCCAATTTCCATGCCAAGGTTGAAAGGCATGAGATAGTAAGCTCCAGCTACGAAAGGAAAGTGGCGGAAGGCTTTGATTTCCAATTGCGAAATTCCCTAACCCATTTCACAGCACTACCCGCATGGAGTTTGCGATAACGGAACGCGCCAAAGTTGAACTCGACATTTTTGATGTAAACGGAAAGAAAGTGGCTACACTCCTGGATGAATTGCTGTACCCCGGCGAGTACGAGGCCGGTTGGAACGGCTCCGGGCTGCCGGCCGGCGTGTACCTGTACCAGTTGAGCGTGAATGGATTTACGGTAACGAGAAGGGGTGTGCTGACGAAATAGGGCAATTCCAAGTCAGCTATTTTATTTCTCACCGGAACACGGGCCTGCGGCCGGCGTGGAGGGGGGGCTTTGCCCTTCTGAAAACCTGTTTGCGGGCCGGAGGCCCGCGTTCCAAAAACAAAAACCATGAAAACGCTGAAATTCTTTTTGATCCCTGCCCTGCTGTTCTTCCTCGCTGCTTGTACGGAAGACGTGCCGGCTCCGGCCGGTGTATTGGATGAGCAGGAAGCCATTGATCTCCGCGCCAGGGGAAGCGTCACTAAACCCATGAAACTATGGATCGAAGCCATAACGGACGAGTCCCTGGGGATAGTGGAATGTACGGCGCCATTTCCGGGGTAGCCGTCCCTGCTTAAGCGGCTGGATGCGAAGTAGCCATGCCACCCATCTGGGTAAGCTCGATAGGTTGGAGAGCCCTGGGCTCATGGGAGTTGCGAACTGATACTCGACGAAAACTGGAATCCGGTGATGGTAGCCATTTCCGGCAGCCACGGCACCTGGTACCGGTGCCAATGGCGATCAGGTCTGGTGGGAAGGTTCTTATGAATCCTACCTGGACGGCACCTTTTCAGCCGACCTGGATATCGTAGGGGGTACGGGAAGGTTTGAAGGCGCCACCGGTAACGTCAAGGGCATTAGTATGTCGATCCGGTAACGAATTACGCTGTTGGAAGCCCTGAAGGTTATATTACCATTCCCAGGTAGATGGATGAGATAACCCCAAAAAATCGATCCTCTTTTCAATGAGGCTGTCTCAAAAGGGAGGGCCAACCGAGCGCGTAAAATAATAACACGCAAAGGCGCGGAGTACGCAGTGTTGTTTGTTGTTATCTCTGCGTGCTTCGCGCCTCGGCGTGAAACATTATTCAGTGGCCTACCGCCGGGAGGTTCTTTTGAGCCGGCCTCACTGAAAACTTCCTTAGGGATTGCGCAACAATAAATTACCCATTTATACTCGTTCTTTTGCGCGCTGGCGGCCCCGACACTTCCCCGACACGCTGTGTACGGGGCAGGCAGTGTGCGGGGTAGACTGTTGCCAAGCCTCGCCGTAGCTCTGCCTGCGTTTGGCGCCCCTGCCTGCTCGGCCGCGTCCTCGCGGGCAGGTTGCCAGCACACAAAATTTCACCCGGCTGCATAGACGGGAACTTCGTCTATTCTGTGTAACTTATTATTGCGCAATCCCTCACCGGTTCACGATCAGCCGCCGGGAGGCCGTCTCCTGCGGCGCGGCCAGACGGACCAGGTAGAGGCCGTTGGCGTAGTGGTTCTCTTCCAGCGTCACCTGCAGGGTGGTTTGCCCCGGTTCCACGGGCGCCGTCCAGGCCTGCCGCCCCAGCTTGTCGTAGATGGTGAGTTGGGCACCGCTTGTCAACCCTTCCACCCGGATATTCAGCTCATGCGTGGCCGGGTTGGGGAAAATCTCCAGCCGGATGCCGGCGGCCGTTTCGCCGGCCGGCGCTCCCGGGAAGCCACGTTGGTTGCCGCCGCCGCACTGCACCGTGCCGGCATTGATGGCGGCAATGAGGGCCTGTAGCTGGGCGATGATGTAATCCGCCTCATCCGCCGGAATATTGCCGCCGCTCTGGTACTGCACATAGCTGATCAGGTTGTTCAGGTAACTGATTGCCGTGCTGCTGCTTCCGCTGCCGCAAAGGGCACCGATCGAAAGGTCCAGCCGCCGGGTCAGCGCTCCTTCTACCCGGGGGTCCAGGCTTAACCCTTCGATGTAGTCCGACAAGTCGGTGGCCACCTCATCGAAATAGACCAGCGGGTCGCAGGCGTCGCCGATGCCGTCGGCGTCGACGTCGTACTGGCCGGGGTTGGCGTCGGCGGGGCAGTTGTCCACGTCGCCGCAGAGGCCATCGCCGTCGAGGTCGTTGTTGGCGTCGAAGGGGCAGGGGTCGTCGGCGTCGCAGAGGTTGTCGTTGTCGGCGTCGGGGCAGGCCGTGATTTCCAGGCAACCGGAAAACTCCGAGGTGTTGCCCGCCGCGTCCGTGGCAGTGGCCACCACCCGGGTGCCCGGGGTGAAGGCACCGCTGAGTGTCCAGTTCCCGCCGGGATCAGCTGTCGCGTTGCCGAGATAGGTTTTGCCCTGGCATCGGGCGCCGGGGCAAGGCGCGTCGTCATGCGCGAAAACCTCGACGAAATCTCCGGGGTTGGACGTTCCACTGACCTCCAGTCCGGTGGCTGTGGAAACGACGGGCGCGGTTTTGCCCTGATTGAAGGCGCTGATGCTGATCCCCGAAGAAGTATTGCAATACATCGTGTTTTGGGTGAAGCGGTTGAAGGAACCCGGGCCCGTCAGGGCAATACCGTCCCTGAAACTATACGCTATGGTGTTCCTTTCGACCAGGGCTCGGTTCACGCCCTGCAGGCTAACGCCCCACCAGGAGTTGCCCAGGTCGACGCCGCTCGGATCAGTGCCGATGTAGTTGCCCTGAATGGTAATATTCTGAGTGCCCTGGCAGCAGGAGAAAATGGCCGTCCTGCTTTCGGTGATGATGTTGGGCTTGGCGTCCGACCCGATGATCATATCGTGGCGGAAGCCCCAGATTTCAATGGCGTCGCCCGGGGTGAAGTTGCGCAGGTGCAGGCCGTAGACTTCGAGGTAGTTGGCGTTGAGTTCCAGGCCGTCGTCGTCAGACAAGCCGCCATCCACGTTTATGCCGTCGATGATGATGTCGCCGAGGGAATAGCCCGGCTGGGTCGTGCCGTCGATAGTGGTATAATTATCAATAATGGCCGGCAGTTTGGTGGCCGGGGAGATGATGAAGGGCGGTGTCCCGCCGATGTTGAAGGAGATGAGGTCGGCACCGGGGTTGCTGTTGGCGCAGTTGATGGCTTCCCGGAGGGAGCCCGGGCCGCTGTCGTTGGTATTGGTGACGACGGTGGAGCAGCTGACAACCTCCTCCTCAGTAGCGAAGCTCTCTTCTGTGCAGCCAGGAGCATCCCCGTTGTTGTTGTAGGGCGTGATGCGCACGTAGATCGTTGCGCCGTAGGGCAACGTACCAGGGCTGGCCGAAGTTTGAGCGCCCACATCTACGTTATTGAGAATATCGCTGCCACCTGGGGTAGTGCCTACGGAGATTCGGTAGCCGGTAGCGCCGGCGGCGGCCGTCCAGGCCAGGCTGGCATCCACCGGCACGTCCACTGCGCTGTTGGCGGGGCTGGTCAGGTTAGAACAGGCGGGGAGGGGCGAGGGGCCATTCAGGGCTACGAAAATGGCGCCGTTTTCGATGAAATAAATATCCAGGTCGCCGTCGCCGTCGTAATCGGAGAGATAGGAGTAGCTGCCGGGAATGAACTGGTTGGGATCGGCACTGGAAAAATTGCCGTTGCCGTCATTGAGGAAGTACTGCATGGGCAGGGTATTCCAACTGGTGCCGTCATAGCGGTTGGGGCTGATGACGTCCAGGTCGCCGTCGCTGTCCAGGTCGCCGGTATATGTCCGGCCCCGGTAGGCATCCAGCGGGGTAGGGTTGGCCAGGGTCCAGGGCAGGGTGTTGTTGTCCTGGTGTACGTCCAGCCCCGGGTTGCCGGACAGGATATCCACAATCCCATCTCCATTGTAGTCAAAGGCGCCCAGGATGTAGCGGGCTGCCGGATTGGCCTCATTGGTGTTCAGGCTGAACCCTCCGGCGCCGTCGTTGACGAAAATCCGGAAATACGGAGCTGAATTAAAAGCGGTATTGGATGTGTAGAGCAGGTCTATGTCGCCGTCGTTATCTGCATCGGCGGGCATCAGGGAGCTTCCGAAGACCCCGGTGGAGATCGTCTGCTGGGGCTGGAAGGTGCCGTCGCCGTTGTTGATCAGCAAACTGATGGTATTGGCGGAAAGGGAGGCGTTTCCGGCAAAGGCCAGCAGGTCGAGGTCGCCGTCCAGGTCCACGTCGGCATACAGGACGCCATTGCAGTAATTGGTGACCGGATAGAAGGCCGGGCTGCCCAGGGTGCCGGTGCCGTCATTTAAACGGACATGAATCTGGGACGGGACATTGTGCATGACGAGCAGGTCGGGATAGCCATCGTTGTTGAGGTCTGGCGCCGCGCTCATTGCCGAATGGGAGGCGGAATTGGAATAGGTGGCCGGCGCTGCGAAGGTGCCGTCAGGGTTGCGGAGGTATACGAGGATATTGGTGCTGGCGCCGTAGGCAGCGTGGTAGCGGTGGAGCAGGTCCTGCCGGCCGTCCCGGTTGAGGTCCAGGGCGAGGAACTGGTAGCTGTAGGCGTAGGCCGCCGCCGGCAGCACGATCCCGGTGTTGACGATATTGCCGAAGTAAGGCACCGTCGGGTTGGTCGCTGGCGCCTGCCGGATCCAGCTGAAGGCGGGGGCGGGGTCGCCATTGGAAAACTGCACCGTATTGCGGGCGACGATGTGCAGCAGTTCTCCGGGGTGGAAGGGTTCATTCGCTGTGAAGGTTACCAGGTTGCCGCTGGCGGAATAGGCGCCGGCCCGGAAGCCTGTTTCTTCCCCCCAGATCCGGAGGGAGGAGGCGTTGAGGGAGGCGCTGTTTATGGGGGCGTTGTATTGGATTTGGATTTGATTGATATTTAGGCAATTAAGTGCTGGGGGATTGGAGGAGGAGCACGGGCCGCAATCGTTGGGGCAGGATTGACAGTCTTCGCTGGGGTCGCAGGTGCCGTCATTATTACAGGAAGTAATATGGACATTTACTATTGTGGGGCTACTCTGACAGCCTGAATTTGGGCTGAAAAGGTTTCGATCACGAACTTCAATTACATAATCCCCTGCATTTGAAAGTGTGCCCTGGTCAACGAGTGTATTTAAATCAATGGTAGGGGCAAAATCTTCGAACAATAAATTATTTGAACAATCAAATATCTTCCATCGCGCAAAGTTTCCGGTGTTTGTACCGGTTTGAGGATCAAGAAAAGCATATAGAATGTCTAAAGGTTCATCGGTTGTATATTCAAGATAATTCACGGATAAGCCGTTGCTGTTGTTTAGCCTTACGTCAGGTTGGCCTGGGATATGGCATAAGTTGTTCCTGCAATTAAACAGAACATCAATCATTTTTGCTTTTTGACAGGTACTAAGCTCCAATGCATTATCTCCATTATCAGTAGACATTAAATTATAGGAATCATCATCTCCGGGCCCGTCTTCAGCCGTATCCATTATTCCATCTTGTTCCATACAAGGGCCATCGCCGAAAAATGGATCACCCGCTTGTGAATCACTTTGAAAAGTGTGGTATAATCCCAAAAAATGCCCCAGTTCGTGAGCTAATATTTTATTGTTCTCATTGGCATCAAAAACGTCGTAATGTAAAAAAATGGCATCAATAATGTCGTTTGGTGTATCTGTTACCCCTAAAATCCCATTTCTGAGTTCACATTCTGTGATAATTTCACCGTTTGGTCCTTCTGTCGTCACCAGGTTTTGCAAATTACTCAAATTGCATATGAAAATATTAATTACGTTATCTACGAAATTCTCATGGGACTCTGCTTCGCCCCAGTCATTGTCGTCATAATAAGGACATCCGGGGCTTCCATCCTTAAAATCATATAAATCATCGGAAATGATCTCATTCGGGGACGATGGTATCTGATAAAAATAAAACGGCAATCCCTGGTCATCGAAAATCTGGTTTGTAATATCCAGTTTGGGTTGTATTTGCATTTCATCCAAAGGGCTCTCTCTGTTTACATTATTGATCATGTGAAAAATGACCGGAATTCTTAATTTTCCTGCATACGGTTCTGAATAGTTTGCTGGAATGCAATCATTCTCGCAGGGTACATAAGGAGGTCTTGAATAGGTCTGATCTTGCAGTGAACAAGGATCTTGACCATTTAAAAATTGGAGGCTTCCAAATAGTAAAACTACGAACCCATAAACCTTCTTCATAACCAATCATTTGAGATTAACTAAACAGCGCCTTTCCCCTGCCAGCAGGGCATAAAACAGAAAGAAAGCGCCAAACCTTCGCGGGCCCGTCTGGCCAGACGGGTAAAAGTTTCGAGCCTTGGTGCTTTCGTGGCTATACCCCAGGCTCCCAAGGCTTCCTAAAAGCTTCCGGGATCAAAAAACAAGAAGCGATTCCGGTTTTTTTGGGCGAGATGACACCTTTTTCGTTCCTCAAAAGATGTCACCTCGCCCAAAGCGAGAATTGCTGAAAAACAAGGCATACAACAGGAATACATCCCATAAAAAAAAGAAAAATATCCATGCCCTCCGCCCCCTTTCGAACCAATAGGGGCTGAACCCGCACGAAGCCCCCTTCTTCGCCAATGAAGCCCGCAAAAAGGGTAGTTTCCCGGCCAAAACAGCCGGAAAACCGGGGTTTTTAGCTCCAAAAACGACCTACCCGGCAGGGCACCCGGAAACCATTTTGGAGATTTGATGTAATTTTAGCTCAAATCCCTGGCACGACATGACGCCTTTATTCAAACCCTCATCCTGCCTGCTCCTCTTCTTGTGGGCACTGCTCTTCCCCCTGGCCCTGCCCGCCCAGTACCACCTCACCAAAACCTATATGGTGCAGGACGGCCTGCCCATGACCGAGGTGGGCCGCACCTTCATCAGCCGGGCCGGCTATCTCTACCTGATGACCACCACCGGGCACCGGCTCGTCTACGACGGCTTCCGCTTTCGGGAATTCGGCAAGGGGGAAGTGGCATCCAACTCTACCGATAACCAGAGCATACTGGAAGACCAGTACGGGGTGTGGATGCTGAACGGCGGCAACCTGTACCGGTACGTAGCGCAGGAGGAGGTGAAGGTGGCGTATCCGCCCTTCAAAACCTGGTTCCTGGATGAAGGCAACGACCGCATCGTTTTGATGGACGGGGAAAACCGGTTGCTGGTTTTTAATCCGGAAAGCCGGCAGTTCGAACCGGATGCTGTACTGACGGCCAGGAGGGCGGCTTACGGCAGGGATACCTATTACTATAGAGGCATTTCCAAATTCGGGAAATACTGGGAACTGGTGATGGAATCCAGCCAAGGGGAATTGGCGGTTTATGAATGGGAAGAAGGGAAAAAAGGAAAGAGGAGGATGGCCTTTGCCGAAGGACTTGTATTATTTTACCCCCTCAGCGCTGAAGTCCACCTGCTTGGCTTTCCGGAGAAAGGCAAGGGAACCCAAAACAGGGAGTACTATGTTTCCCGGGCCGGCGGGATGACGCCCCTGGAGGGCATGGATTGGAAAGAAAGGCGCCGGCAGTTTGTCGGTTATGGTTTTTCCGCTGTTCAGGGAAGGGTACTGCTGCATGGCACCCCCCCGCCTGAAATAGCTCAGTCCGACGAGGAGACGGAAATCTGGGAGGTGGACGCTTCTGGCCGGTCGGTTTTTCTGGCTCGATTTTCATTACCGGCAGCTCTGGGTGTGCCGATCTCACAACCCGACGCCGCCGGCAACTTCTGGCTGCCCTCCCAGGGCGGGCTGGTGAAGGTTTTTCCGGCCTTTCTGGGCTGCTTCCAGAGCAACCCCAACATGGCGAGCGGGCTGCATGCCATCAGCGAAGATGCGGCGGGCGACATCTGGTTCGGCTTCTACCGGCATGGGTTTTCCAAATTCGACGGAGATAAGATCATCCCGGTCCCGCCCTCTTCTATCCCCTTTCCCCACATCATGCCCGGAAGCTGGCGGGACGAACAGGGGTGGATGTATTTTTTCAACGAAAGGGGATATGGCTTTTTCAAAACCAACGGGCGGGATTGGGAGGGCATAACCAAATACAAGAGTGGAGAGAATGAACTGACCGGTGGGTATTTCCTGCCAGTGTCCAACGGCCAACGGCTGGCGCTGGGGTTGTACCGCAACCTCGGCCTCGGGTTGATGGACTACCCCTTTGAGCCGGGGAAACCGATGCACTACGTCGATTCCGCTAAGGGCATGGAATTGATCAACGTGCTCACCATCGCGGAAGACCGCGCCGGGCGGATCTGGTTCGGCCGGGCTTCCCAGGGCCTCGGCGTTTACGACCCTAAGCTGGATACCGCCGTCACCTGGCTGATCAGCGACAAGGGCAGATTCGGCGCCATCAGCTCTCAGGTGGATACCCGGGGCAATCTATGGCTGGGAACCAGGCAGGGGCTCGCCGTCCTGCCCGCACCCCACGAGCTGGACTTCCTGCAGCAGAATGCCAATGACTACATCCAACTCCTGAACCTGCCCGAAGCCGGGCCCGAAATGGTCATCTTCCTCAAAGAACACCAGGGCTACCTTTGCTTCGGCAACAATATCGGCTTCGGGTTGCTGGACCTGGGCAGCTATTACGACAACCCCGGAAACCCCAGAGTTCACTTCTTCAATACGGCCGATTACCTGCCCGGCGGCTCTTCCGAGCAGAATGCCGTGCTGGTGGACCGCAAGGGCAACATCTGGATGGGCAACGACCAGGGCGCCATCCGCCTGGCCCTGGACCGGCTGGTGCTGGACACCGGCGCCATTCGCCTCGACTCCCTCTTCTTCCTTCACGGCAGGAACGAACGCTCCGAAGCTTCCGACGGCCTGCTGAAACTGCCCCGCGGCCAGCGCGGCCTCTCTTTCTTCTGGAGTTCCACCTTCGACGGGCAACTGCTGCCAAATCGCTGGCTGAGCTACCGCCTCATCCTGGCCAGCGGCGATACGCTGCAACAAAGCGATTACCTGCTGAAGCAGGAAGTCAGCCTCGGCTACGTCCCTCCCGGCGAACACCGGCTGGAGTTCACGCTTTACAAGGACAACCAGAAAATGGAACACCGATCCATTCGCCTTTTCATCCCCAAAAACCTGGAAGATACCTGGTGGTTCTGGGCACTGATCAGCGCCTTCCTGGTCTTTGCCGTGAGCGCCATCCTCTGGCTGCGCTACACCCAAAAGCGCCAGCAGCAACGCTACGAGCTGGCTGCCGAAAGGCTGAAACGCGAAAAGGAAGCCCTCCAGATACAGGCCATCACCAGTTCCCTGAACCCGCACTTCCTGAACAATACCCTGCACTGGGTGCAGGCCAAGGTGCGCAGGGACGAGGTCGCCAGCTCCATCATCGACAAGCTGGCGGAAAACATCCGTACCGTTTTTCAGAGAAGCCGGAACCGGGAAGCCTTCCACAGCCTCTTCGATGAGATGGAAATGGTGCGCAACTACCTGTCCATCCAGCACCGGCGATTTAACGGCCGGTATCAGTTCACATTACCCAGTGAAGAAGAGGTGATGCTTTACCGCCACATCATGCTGCCGCTGATGCAGATTCTGATCCATGCAGAAAATGCTGTGGAACACGGCCTGCGCAACCGCAAGGGCAGTTCTTTTCTCCGGATCACCCTGAAGGATGAAGGGCCGTATCTGAAGATCGTCGTTGAAGACGACGGCATCGGCTACTCCAACGCCAGAAAGAAAAACATCGGAGGCACCCGGCAGGGCGAGCGGATGCTCAACAGCCTCCATGATATTTTTAATCCCCGGAACGTGAGAAAAATCATCAGCAACATTGAAGATAATATCTACCTTGACCAGGACAGCGGAGAGGGGTATGGTACGCGCATTAGTATTCTCATTCCCAAACGATTCAATTATGAACTTGAAACCGATAGAGGTAGTGGTAGTAGAAGATGAACCCCTGGTACTCGAAGAGCTGGTCAGGGGCCTGGAAGAAGACCCATTGATCAACGTCTGCGGGCAGGCTGAAGATGTGGACAGCGCCTACGAGCTGGTGGTCAGCCACGAGCCGGACGCCATTTTTCTGGACATCAAACTGATCGGCGGTACGGGGTTTGACTTGCTGCGCCGCCTGAAAACGGAAGGCCGGGTGCTGCCGCCCGTCGTCCTGAATACCGGACATGAACGGTTCGAATATGCCCTGACTGCCTTTAACGAATTCCACGACGTCGTCATCCACATTCTCCAGAAACCTTTTTTCAAAAACTGGGAAAAAAAGCGCCGGGAGTGCCTCAAAGCCGTGGCCGCCCGCAAGGAGAACCGGGCCGAGACCAAACTGCTGGCCGCCCTGGGCATTTTTTCCGTCCGGAACAAAAACCACACTTTTTTCGTGACCTTCGACGAAATCCAGTACCTGGAGGTGGGGGGCAGCGGCACCGTGCACGTCATCGTCAAAGACGGGCGGAAGCTCCACCTGAACCGCACCCTGACCAGCCTGCTCCAGGAATTGCCGCCCTACATCCTGCAGGTCAGCCGCTACAATGCCGTCAATATCCAGTGCATCTCCTACATCGACCACGAAAAACACGAGCTTTTCCTGAAGGGCCGGAAAAAAGGGCTGCCCATCGGGGAAGGGTATTACTCCAATTTGCTGGAGCTGCTGAAGTGATCGTGCCGCGATCATCCTGATCGCAAGGCCACCTACCCTGTATGTAGCGCCTTTCTCCCAAAACAACCGGTATTCTTTGTATCTTTATCCGGCTCCCCGTCTAAGGTTGGACAGCAGAAAGCAGAAGGCCGAGCGGAGTCGAGGTCAAGCGTGTGCAGGAGGCATGGAGTGCCCGTCCTTTGACGGGGAACCCTTTATCCAACTCCGCCCATCCTCCGGCTTTGACAGGTTTTTACCAGGCCAGATGCCGGCAGCCACGCCCCAACAAACAACAAACAACGAACAACACCTCACCCACCTCACCATGCTCCACAACTACCTCACCGCTATCCTCCGCCACATCCGCCGCCGCCGGCTGTCTTCGCTGATCAATATCGGCGGCCTGGCCGTTGGCCTGGCGGGCAGCCTGCTCGTCCTGCTCTACGTCCGCCACGAGCTGAGCTACGACCGCCACCACGAGCGGGCAAACAGGATTTTCCGCCTCACCCGCGCCTACGATTACCCCAGTGGGTACAACCACCACTTCGCCCGCGTACCCGACACCTGGATCAACGAGCTGCCCCAGTCCTTCCCGGAGATCGAAAAGCTGCTGCGCCTGCAGGAGTTCCGCACCGCCCATATCCGCATCGGCGAAACCAAATTCCGGGAACCCCATGCGTTCGCTACCGACCCTTACGTTTTTGACGTCTTCAGCTTCCCCCTGCTTCAGGGCGACCCCAAAACCGCCCTGGCGGCGCCCAACTCGGTAGTACTCAGCCGGGACATAGCCGAAAAGTATTTCGGAAAGAAGAACCCCCTCGGCCAGACGATCCAGCTACTGGGCGAAGGCCAGGAGCAGGTTCAGGAATACAAGGTGACAGGGGTGATGGAAAACCTGCCTTCTACCTCTCATTTCAGGATCAACATGCTCACCTCCTTCCGCAGCCCGGAGCAACGGGCCGGCTGGGCCTACATATACCTGCTGCTGAAGCCGGAGGCCGATCCGGCAAGGCTGGCAGCCCAATTCCCCCGTTTCATCGATCAGCACATCGACGAAGAGAAAGCTGCGGAAACCAACCAGCTCCACCTGCAGCCCCTTGCCAGCATCCACCTGCACTCCCACCTGGCGCGGGAGCTGCAGCCCAACGGCAACAGTACGACTGTGTATATCTTTTCCCTGGTGGCTTTTTTTATCCTCTTCCTGGCGGGCGTCAATTTCGTCAACCTGTCCATCGCCCACGCCTCGGAGCGGGCCCGCGAGCTGGGCATGCGCAAAATCCTGGGTTCCTCCCGCCGGCAGCTCATCGCTTACCTGCTGGGGGAAGCCCTCGTTTTTTCAGGTATCGCCTTCGGGCTGGCCTTGTTGCTCCTGCACTTTGCCCGGCCCTTCTTTGAAACCCTGGCCGCCGCCCGGCTCGATGTATGGAATGCCCCGGTGCTCACTACCTTCTTCGCCGCCGCTCTGCTCACCGGGCTGCTGGCGGGGCTGTATCCGGCCTGGAAAGCTACGGCATCCAAAGCGATAGACGTCCTGAAGAACCAGGCGGCCATCGTGACAGCCGGCAGCCGCCTTCCCCTCCGGAAAGTGCTGGCCACGCTGCAGTTCACCATCTCCATCGGGCTGATCATTTGCACAGCGGTGACCTATCAGCAGTTCCGTTTTCTTCAGGACAAGGACCTGGGTTTTAACCAGGATCAGGTAATCAGCATCCCCGATCTTCCCAGGGATGTGCTGCCCCATTATTTCAGCCTCCGGTTATCCCTGGAAAGTTTGCCGGGGGTGAAAGCGGTGAGCGCCGCTATGTCCGAGCCTTCCCAGCCCATCCGCGACGCCGGACCCACCTACGCCGAGGGCATGGCAGAAGAAGAAGGTCCGGTAATGGACATCCTGCCGGTGGCGCCCAACTTTTTACAGCTGATGGGCATCGAGCTGCTCGCCGGGCAGGGCTTCCGTACCCCCGGCGAACCGGAAGCGAAATTCCCGGATAATTTCGAACAAATCATGGCCCGGGTGAACGGGGCGGAGCGGTCCTATGTCCTGAACGAAGCCGCCGTCGCCGCCGTGGGCTGGAAACGCCCGGAAGAAGCCATCGGCAAGGCCTTCAGCTGGAGCAACTCGGCCATCAACTTCCGGCGCGGGCCGGTCGTCGGGGTGGTCAAAGATTTCCACTTTCATTCCCTGCACGACGCCGTGCGCCCCCTGGTGATGGTGTACGAGCCGCAGTTTTTCGGCTGCCTGCTCATCAAAACTTCCGCCCAAAACATTCGCCGCACCCTGGCCGCCATTGAAAAAGAATGGGACGCCCGGCTGCCTGCCTACGCCTTTGAATTCCATTTCCTGGATGACCAATTCGCCCAACTCTACGCTGCCGAGAAGCGGCAAGCCGACGTGCTGGGCCTGTTTTCCCTCATCGCTCTCTTCATCGCCGCCCTGGGCATCCTCGGGCTGGCCGCCATTGCTGCCCGTCAGCGCCGCCGGGAGATCGGCATCCGCAAGGTGCTGGGGGCTTCCGTCCTTCAGGTTGTCCAACTGCTGAACCGGGAATTTGCCGTCCTGCTGCTCGTTGCCAACCTTATTGCCGGGCCTGTTGCCTGGTGGCTGATGCAGCGGTGGCTGCAGGGCTTCGCCTACAGCGTGGCGTTCGACCCGCTGATCCCGCTGCTGGCTGCCCTGGCCACCCTGGCCGTGGCGCTGCTGGCCGCCGGCTGGCACTCCGTGCGGGCAGCGATGGCGAACCCGGTGGAGAGCATCGGACAGGATTGACAGGCTTACAGGACGTACCACTTTCAAGTGGTGCGTTGCATAGGCAGGATTAACAGGATTTACAAGATAGAGTAGCTTGCGTCACAGAGTGTATATATGCTGTCAAACCTGGTTAAGGTCGTTTAAGTGGTTAAAGTAGTATTGGTGCCGACAGCGATGATACCCGCGCCGATCCTGCACAGGATAACGCTATCGCAGCACATCCCGCGCCGAATAAATCTTCGGCTCCCAGTAGCTCGATTGGGAAATGTTGTCGATGACCACGCCCCGCGAGGTGCTGTGGATGACCTCGATGCCCTCCCGGCTGTTGCGCACCACCAGGGCTACGTGGAACACCTCCGAGGCAGGGCTGCGCTTGAAGAAAACGAGGTCGCCCGGCTGCACGTCCTCTACCCGCACTTTTTTACCCTCTTTGGCTTGATAACGGGAAACCGGAGAAAGGTCGACATCGAATTTTTTCATCACATAAGTAGTAAAGCCCGAGCAGTCGAAACTGTTGGGCCCCTTGCCGCCTTCCCGGTATTTGGCACCCAGCTGCTTTTTCGCGTAATTGACGACCTCTTCCCGCTGCCGGGTGGTTGTCTTGCCGGCGGCCGTTGTCTCTTTCTCTACCTCCCTGGCCTCCGGAGTGCTCGTCCCCGCCCGCGACGGGTTTTTGGGGCCGGTGGGCGGATCGTACAAAACAGCACATTGCGAAAACGAAAAGACCAGGTAGGAAAGCAAGACGGCGGTCCGGATAAAAGCTTTGAACATAGGGCGCATCGGCTTGGAAGGGTTAGACAATCGGAATAAATAACGGGGTCGGCCCGGATTTTATTTTTTCCGGAATGTGAGGGTTGTGTTAAGGGTAGAAAGGTGTAAAAGTGTAAAAGTTCGGGCGGCCCCCAGGGAATGGCGCAACATTTACACATTTACACCTATCCACATTTACACATTCCTTCATTCCAGCACAAACCCATCCCGGTCCGCCAGGAACTGCAGCTTGTTCCGGAACCCCTGTTGTTTTTCGTAGGAGAGTTGAACGGTGAAGAGGCCTTCCACGTGGGTGGCGTGCAGCAGTTCCTCTCCGGCGAAGTCGAAGGCGGAGGTGTCGCCGGTGTAGGGGAAACCGTTGCCGTCCTGGCCGACGCGGTTGACGCCCAGGGTGTAGGCCTGGTTCTCGATGGCGCGGGCGGCGAGCAGGGTTCGCCAGGCGTTGCGGCGCATCTCCGGCCAGTTGGCGACGTAGAGCAGCAGGTCGTAGTTGTCCACATTGCGGGCCCAGACGGGGAAGCGGAGGTCGTAGCAGATAAGGGGCAGCACCTTCCAGCCGTTGAGTTCCACGACGAGGCGTTTGTTGCCCGGAGCGTAATGCTCGTGTTCGCCGGCCAGGGTAAAGAGGTGTCGTTTGTCGTACTGTTCGTAGCTGCCGTCGGGCCGTACCCAGAGCAGGCGGTTGTAGTAGTGGCCGCCTTCTTCGGCGATGAAGCTGCCCGTGACGACGGCGTTCAGGCGGGCGGCCTGCCCGGCCATCCATTCCCAGGTAGGCCCTTCGGCCGGCTCGGCCAAAGGGCGGGCGTTCATGGTGAAGCCGGTGGTGAACATTTCCGGCAGCACAATCAGGTCGGACGGAATGGAAAGGGCCGCCAGTTTTTCGCCCAGTTGCGCCAGGTTGGCCTTTTTATCTTCCCAGTGCAGGGCGGTTTGAACCAAAGTCGCATGGAGATGGAGCATAGCGGAAACAGGTATTGATATCGGTACAAATGACGAAAGAGGTGCAAAGCGTTATGCCGCTTCTGCACCTCTTGCTGGTTCGACGGGAATAACCCGGTTGAATTTCTTATTCTTCGCCGGCTTCTTCTGCCCCTTCTTCCCCTCCCTCTTCGGCAGTGGCGGTGCCGGCCTTTTCAGCGGCAGCGGTAGCCGAACGCAGGGCGCGCGGCACTTCAACAGAAGCGACAGGTACGCCCGGAGAGTTGAGCACATCGATATTATCGCGAACGCGGTCGATGTCCCTTACCCGGATGGACTGGTTGAGCTGTAGGCTGGAAATATCGACCTGCAACTCGCCGATGAGGTGTTCCGGCGTCGTCTTGATCTTTATCCGGCGGAGTTTCTGGATCAGCTTGCCCCCGTTCTTCACGCCCGGCGAAGCGCCCTTGAAACGCAGCGGCACTTCCACCTTCACCGGCACGCCTTCGATGAGGCGCAGGAAGTCGAGGTGGACGATCGCATCCGTAACCGGGTGCCATTGGATATCTTTGACGAAACACTTGTACGTCTTTCCGTCGATTGTGACTTCGGCAACTTTGAAGTCCGGCGTATAGATCAGATCGCGAACTTCCTTCAGGGTGGTGGAGAAATGGATGACCTCATCGCCTCCGTACAGCACACTCGGTATCCGCTCTTCTTTCCGCACTGCTTTGGTGGCAGACTTTCCCAGGTCGGTCCGCAGCTGCCCGCTTATTGCAATTACTTCCATGATTTATCGGCTTTGTCTGTTATACTATGCCATTGAATTCTAAAAAGGCACGCAAAGATAGCTTTTTCCCTTTAAAAAGAGAAGGGTGTTCTTTGAAAACTTTATCCGCCGACGAACAGGGCGGAAATGGAACGGTGTTCGTGGGTGTTCCGGATGGCGCGGGAGAACAGCTTCGCAGTAGACAGGACTTTGATCTTGCTCGATTTTTCTTTTAGGGGTATGGTATCGCAGACGAGCAGCTCGTCCAGGGCGGATTCTTCGATCTTTTGGTAGGCATTGCCGGAGAGGACCGGGTGGGTGCACATGGCCCGTACGCTGCGGGCGCCTTTTTCGATCAGGATTTTGGCGGCGCGGCAGAGCGTGCCGGCGGTATCGACCAGGTCGTCGACGAGGATGACGTCGGCGTCCTGCACGTCGCCGATGACGGTCATTTCGGCGATCTCGTTGGCCCGTTTGCGGTATTTGTCGCAGATGACGAGGTTGCGGCTGAAATGCTTGGCGTAGGTGCGTGCCCTTTTGACTCCCCCCACGTCAGGGGAGGCAAAGATGACGTTGCTGAGGTCCATCTCCTGCAGGTAGGGGATGTAAATGGCCTCGCTTTTGAGGTGGTCGACCGGTATGTCGAAGAAGCCCTGGATCTGGTCGGCGTGGAAGTCCATGGTCATGATCCGGTTGGCGCCGGCCGCCTCCAGCAGGTTGGCGATCATCTTGGCGGAGATGGGAACGCGGGGCTTGTCCTTCCGGTCCTGCCGGGCGTATCCGAAATAGGGGATCACCGCCGAGATGTAGCCTGCAGAAGCCCGCTTGGCGGCGTCGATCATGAGCAGGAGTTCCATGAGGTTTTCTGCAGGGGCGTAGGTAGACTGGATGAAAAAAACGTAGGCACCCCGCACCGACTCGTTGATCGTCGGCTGCATTTCCCCGTCGCTGAAGCGGTAGACTTTGATGTCTCCCAGGGGATGGCCGTAATATTCAGCAATGTTTTTTGCCAGGTATTCCGAAGTCGTTCCGGAAAAAAGCTTTACTTCAGTCATTGGATTCGTGGACATTAAACCTCTCGGCAAAGGTACGAACAATCAATCAATTATTGCCGGAATTTTCCATCATTCGCCCGGGAGTTCCCGAAAGCCCCCTCTTTTGCCGATAAACCGCCGGGCTTTGTCGAACACATTGAGAATTGTTGCTTCCGGCTCCTTAATTTTGAACCGCAACAATTGTAAGGATGTTCCACCCGATGGTATTTAATAGTGCGTGCTATGCTTTTTTCACTGTTTGGAGATTGGTGGGAAGCCCAGGACTGGGCCCAGCAGGTGTTCTGGCTGGTGGCGATCGTCTCCAGCCTGCTCCTGGTTATCCTTTCGGCCCTGAGCCTGTATGAGCTGTCGCAGGGCCATGTGGCAGAGGCAGAACACCGCCCCTCCCGCTTTTTTAACCCCCGCACTATCCTCACCTTTTCGGCCGTTTTCGGCTGGCTCGCCTTGCTGCTTTCCTATCAGAATGTCTCCCTTGCCTTCGTCCTGGCGCCGGCTGCCGCCCTCGGCGCCCTGGCCGCCGCGTGGGCTAAGGGCATATCCAGGTTCATCCTCCGGCTGATCCCGGGTTACCACCCCGGCGCCGACCTGCTGGTGGAAAGCACCGGAAAAGTCCTGGAACCCATCCCGCCCCACCGCAACGGCTTCGGCAAGGTCCACCTCAACCTGCGCGACGCCCCCTACGAACTGGAGGCCATCACCGGCGGCGGAGAACTCAAACCCGGCGCCCCCGTCCGCGTCATTGGCGTGATCGACGGCCGCGTCCTCCTGGTCGAACCCATCGAAGACGAAGGCTACCCCCACGAAAACCAGGCAGGGTCGCGAATTTGAAAAACAGGGTTGGCAGGCAGGCCGCCGGGCATTTCAGGGGCATTGTGTTTAGGTGAGTATAATTCCTGAAAACTTTGCCGCCCAGACATCAATTTGGTTTTTCCACATGTTGTAATGTGCAGTATTTTGAATATCTTTGTGTGTTCAAGGCAATTTGTCCTTGACAATCTCTGGCAACTCTCCAAAACTTCCGGCTGAAAAGCTAAACGCCCGCTGCGCGAAACCGGCGCGCCCTATTCCCTGTTACGCTGCTTGTTTTATTCTAAAATTTGATTATGAAAAGGTTAACCCTGCTTGTATTATTGGCCGTTGCTGCCCTGCTCTATTCTTGTCAGTCTTTCAATGACCTGGAGAACCTGGAAGACGCGGACTACGACGCCGAATATGCCGTCCCGCTGCTCAATACGGAGCTCTCCCTGAAGGAAGCGCTGGAAAACTTCCAGGACCTGGCCGTCATCACGATCGACCCCGACGGCCTCATCCACTTTACCTATTCCGGCGACGTGCTCACCCAAAACAGCGATACGATATTCAGGAAGATCAACGAATCGCTGGCCGGCGTTCCCATTCCCATCACGTCCAAACGCATGGCCCTGCCCCTGAGCCTGCCCGACGGTTTCGACTTCGACCGCCTGGTGTTCAAAAGCGGCGGGTTCATCTTCGGGCTTCAGCACCGGCACCCCGAACCGGTAGAGTTCACCATCACCCTGCCGCAGGTGACCAAAGACGGCGTGCCCCTGTCCTTATCCGGCAGCCTGCCCGCCTACAGCGGCAGCGGCAACCTGCCGACCCTCACCAACTTCTTCAACCCCTACTCCCTGGAAGGCTACGAGGCCGTGCCCGACCCGGTAACCGACTCCGTCTACGTAGAGTACGAACTGATCCGCGCCAGCGGGCAACCCGACACCGCCCTGCTGGCCATTACCTTCCGCGACCTGGTCTTTTCCTATATGGAAGGCTTCCTCGGCATCCAGCGCCACGAGGGCGGACGCGATACCATCATCATCGACTTCTTCGACAACTGGGTGACCGGCGACATCTACTTCGCCGACCCCACCGTCACCTTCAATATCGAGAATTCCTTCGGCATACCGACCGAATCCGACGTCAAGGTGTTTAAGGTGCTCACCGTCAGAGGGGAGACCCTCAACCTCCGAAGCCCCTATGTGGACAGCGGCATCGACTTCCCCTATCCCTCTATCGACGAGGTGGGCGTCATCAAAGAGGAAAAGTTCGTCTTCGATAAAACCAACTCCAACATCGACAGCATCCTCGGGGCGGGGCCGGTAGCCATCGACTACGACGTGGACGCCGTGACCAACCCGGATTCCAACGTGAATATCCGCGGCTTCATCACCGACAGCAGTTACTACAAAATACGGGTGGACGTCGACCTCCCCCTCTACGGCCGATCGGTCAACTTCCTGGCCAGAGACACCTTCGAGCTGGCCTTCGGCGACTTCCAGCAAATGTACAAGGCCGAATTCAAACTGGTGACCGTCAACAGCCTGCCCCTGGACGTGTCGATCCAGGGGTACTTCCTGGACAAGGAGGGCGTTGTGCTGGATTCCCTCTTTTCAGAATCCGTGCGGGTGATCGCCGGAGCACCGGTGGACGGACAGGGCAACGCCTCCGGCGTACAGGAAGACGTCACTTACATCGACTACCCGGAAGAACGCTTCGATAAAATCCGAACCGCCGAAAACCTCGACATCGTGGCTTCCTTCTCCACGATCAACAACGGAACCGTGTCGGTGAAAATTTTCGAAAGCCAATCCGTGCAGGTCAAACTCGGCGCCATTTTCGGCGTGCGGGATTAGGGAAGCGCGGTTCGCGGTTCGGTATTCGCAGTTCGCAGGGTTCACAAAGCGAACCGCAAACCGCGAACCGCGAACCGCGAAAAGCGAACCGCGAAAAGCGAACCGCGAACCGCGAAAAATATCCCCCAAACTCAAAACAACCATACTATAATGCAGAAAATACTGCTCATACTATTCATCCTAACCTCCTTCGTCGGCACAACGCTGGCTCAGGAAGACCTGGCCACCCATTTCATGCGCCATACCTGGCAAGCCAACCGGACCAACCCGGCATTCTTCCCGGATTATAAGATCATCGTCGGCCTGCCGGGGGCCTATAACACCCTCCTGGTGACTAACGTGACCTACGGCGACCTGATCGCCAGGGGCGAAGACGGGAAGGACGTCCTCAACATCGACCAGGCCATCGCCAAGCTGGGCGATAACAACGTGCTGCGCAGCAACCTCGACATCGAAACCCTCAGCCTGGGCTTCCGCTTCGGCAAAGTGGCTCTTTCCCTGGGCCATAGCCTCCGCTTCAACGCGTATATGAACTACCCGAAAACCATGCCTCAGCTCATCTGGCAGGGCAACGCTCAGTTCATCGGCCAGGAAGTGGACTTCGGCCCCGACGTCGACCTCTACGGCTACCAGGAATTCGCCCTCGGCCTGGCAGTAGACGTTACCCCCGCCATAACCATCGGCGGCCGCGCCAAAATACTGGCCGGCGTGGGCAATATCAGTTCCGAACGCACCAGCCTGCGCCTGCGCACCGACAGCGATATTTACCAGTTGGAGCTGAATGCCGATTACTACGTCAACTCCGCCGGCGCCCTGAAGTACGACGGGTTTGATGAGCTGACGGTATCCTTCGACTACGGCCGGTTTGACTATGAAGAACTGTTCACCAGCAATACCGGCTTCGCTTTCGACCTGGGCGTCCGCCTCCGGCTGGGCGACAACCTGGAAGTGGCGGCCAGCGCCCTCGACATCGGCAAGGTCAACTGGGACCGGGACGTGACCAACTACAACCTCAACGGCACTTTTGAATACGAAGGCCTGGACCTCGCCCAGAACATCTTCGAAGATACGGTCAAGGCGGGCTCCATCATCGACACCCTGCGGGAAGTCTACGATGTCACCGAAACCTCCGTTAACTATTCCACCACCCTGCCGGCCCGCTTCTACCTCAGCGGGCGGTACCGCCTGAGGGACAACTGGACCGCCGCCGGCCTTGTCTACCTGGAACGATACCGGGATGAAGTGAACACCGCTGTAGCTATCGGCAGCAACCTGGACGTCCTGCCCATCCTCAACCTCGGCGCCACCTACGCCTTCCGCAGCGAACGCCTCGACAACCTGGGCCTGAATGCCACCCTGCTGCTCGGGCCGGTGCAGCTGATGGCTGCCACCGACAACATCATCACCGTCTTTCGCCTGGAAGACAGCCACAGCGCCAACCTGCGGGTGGGGCTGAACCTGCTGTTCGGGAAAATAAAGCGAGAGGCGGCAGCAACGGGATCACTGCCGGGATTTTATTAGAAGCTGTTTAAATAAGGATAAAAAATATCCTGCCGCATTTGTTGCGTAAAAGGTGTTAAAAGGCGTATATTTGCACTCGCAAAAAAACCACCGCCTTCATCAAAAGATCGGCGGCAACAAGGCGCGGTAGCTCAGCTGGTTAGAGCGCATGATTCATAATCATGAGGTCGGCGGTTCAAGCCCGCCTCGCGCTACAGAAAAGCACTTCAGAATGAAGTGCTTTTTTATTTCTGGCGCAGCTTCCCGGCGAACTCCTCCCTAAAATAAACCGGCCGCCTCATGCGTTTAGTATAACGCATTAGAAAATAATGCATGCACTGTCGGCAAAAGAAATTAAAAAACAATACAAAGCCATTGAAAAGGTGCTCTTTCAGTGGCTTTTCTTATCTTTTGCGGCGCCATATTACCTGAACACTCCATTGATGAAAATCCTAAATTTTAAATGCATGACGCCGATTTTCTGCCTGCTTGTTATGAGCCTGATATTTTGTAACGCCCCGGCCGGGGAGGATCAGGGTGCCAGAAGCATCACCCTGGCCGAAGGATACGAGTTTGCCTACCGGCTGGACGATCCGGACCAAACCTTCAAGATGCCTAAAAAACTGGAGGAGATTTCCGGCCTGGGCATTTCGGAGGACGGCCAGGCGCTGGTGGCCGTTCAGGATGAAGACGGAAAGCTGTTCTTCCTCAACCGGTATAATGGGGAAGTGTTTGTCGAGATCGAATTCTGGAAAGATGGCGACTACGAAGGGGTAGAAATGGTGGGCAGCACCGCCTATGTGGTAAAAAGCTCCGGCACGATCTACGAAGTTAAAAACCCCGGGACGCCCGGACAGGAAGTTGAAAAGCACAACTTCTTCCTCGACGAAGACAACGACGTGGAGGGCCTGGCCTACGACCGCGCCCACAACCGCCTGCTGCTGGCCTGCAAGGCGAAGGCCGGCCACGAGAAGGATTACAAGCGCAGAAAGGGCATCTACGGCTTCGACCTGGCTACCAAAACGCTGGGCGAAGAACCGGTATATTTCATCCGCCTCGACTCCGTCAACAGCTACCTGGAAAAGGATCCCGCCATCCGCAAACTGGAAAAGGTAGTCGAATTCTTCGATCCGGATGAAGACTTCGACTTCAGCCCCTCGGCCATCGCCATCCACCCCCGGACCGGCAATATCTATGTAGCTTCCTCCGTGGGCAAGCTGTTGCTGGTGCTGAGCCCCACAGGGCAGATCATGCACATCGAAAAACTGAGCAAAAAAATCCACCCCCAGCCGGAGGGCCTGTGCTTCGACACCGACGGCAACCTCTACGTGTCCAACGAAGGCAAAGGGGACGATGGCCTGATCTACCGCTTCAATTATAAGCCGGGAAGGGTGGATTAGTGCGCCGGGGAGAACCGGGTTGGCACATAGGTTGTTCCATTATCAACTGTCCACGGACAACGGCCGGTCCATACCAAAAAAAAATCGTTAATTTTGCTTTATTAATCCAATTCCCGGATACTTGCGGGAAGAAACACATAACCGGCTACCATTCCAAGATTGGACAGCCTCGTACAGCGTACGCCGCCAAAGACTGCCATTGGCCTGTACAGCGTACACAGCCCCGGAACTTTTGTCCAACCTCAGGCGGGCAGCCACTTAACCCACTTACCCACACCGTATGAGCGTAGTAGAAATGAAGGTCCCTACCATCGGAGAATCCATTACGGAGGTGACCTTGTCTCAATGGCTGAAAAAAGACGGGGAATACGTCGAATTGGACGACCCCATCTGCGAATTTGAATCGGATAAAGCAACCCTCGAATTTCCCGCCGAAGCCGCAGGCAAGCTGATCCACGTGGCGGCGGAAGGCGACGACCTGGAAATCGGCGCCCTGGTGGCCAGGATCGATACCAGCGTAAGCAAAGAGGCTGGCGGCGGCAGCAATGGCGCTCCCGGGAAAGAAGAGAAAAAGGAAGAAAAAGCCGCTCCCGCGTCGGCCGCCAAAGAACAACCGGCAGAGCAGAGCTACGCCGCCGGCCATCCCTCGCCGGCAGCGGGCAAGATCCTCAAGGAGGCGGATATCCAACCCGAAGAAGTGGACGGCAGCGGCAAGGGTGGCCGCATTACCAAAGAAGACGCCCTGAAGGCGGCGGAGGCCAAAAAGTCGCAGCCGGCCCCGGCGGAATCCAAACCCGAACCGGAAAAGAAAGAGGCGCCGAAGCAAAAAGAACAGCGGCAGGTGTCGTTTACCCCCAAGGAGAACTTCAGCCGCGAGACCAGCCGCAAAAAGATGAGCCGCATGCGGCGCACCATCGCCAAACGCCTGGTGAGCGCCAAGAACGAAACGGCCATGCTGACCACCTTCAACGAGGTGGACCTCACCGAGGTGATGGGCCTGCGCAAGAAGTACCAGGACCGCTTCGTAGAGAAGTACGGCATCAAGCTGGGCTTCATGTCCCTCTTCGCCAAGGCCTGCGCCAAAGTGCTGATGGAAATGCCCGACGTGAACGCCAGCCTCGACGGGGAGGAACTCGTTTACCACGACTATGCCGACATCTCCATCGCCATTTCCACCCCATCCGGCCTGGTGGTGCCCCCGGTCCACAACGTGGAATCGCTCGGCTTCGCCGAGATCGAGTACAAGATCGCCGAGCTGGCCGAAAAGGCCCGCAAAGGCACGCTCACCCTCGAAGAGATGCAGGGCGGAACCTTTACGATCACCAACGGCGGCGTGTTCGGCTCCCTGCTCAGCACGCCCATCCTCAATGAACCACAATCGGCTATCCTGGGCATGCACGGCATCAAGGAACGGCCCATGGTGGTCGACGGCGAGATCAAAATCCGCCCCATGATGTACCTGGCCCTTTCCTATGACCACCGCGTGATCGACGGCAGCTCTTCGGTGACGTTCCTGGTGAAGGTGAAGGAACTGCTGGAAGACCCGGTCGCCATGCTCATGGACTTGTAGCGGTTACGGCTGGAAACGTTTTCTGCCTGGCGGAGTCATCGGGAAAACGTTTCCAGCCGCGCTCTTATCTTTAGCCGGCTGGGCGCAACCTCCCACGGGCCAATACACCGCCAATCCGGAATCCGAACGTTAAATGAATTCGATGTTTCACCCCCGGCTGGGCGTAAGGGGCCGGCAGGTAAGGCTGGCGGCAAATGTGCTGGTCAGCGGATCCAGAACGGAAAGCGGCGAGACCTTGGCGGACAGCACCGGGTAAAAGCCGGCCTCCTGAGCAGAAATGCCCATGCCGCAACCAAAGGCGAGCAACAGGACAAAAAAGCGCGTTTTCATAATTCTCCGGATAATTTTCTTTCCCCTATATTAGCGCAAAAACCGGAACTGTTCAAGTCCCGGACCATATTAGCCACATGAAGTTTCTAAAGGGAAACCCCTATGTGGCCTGTGTGGCAGAAAAAACAAAGGCATCCATGACCTTACGCGAATTGTTCCAACTGCTTGCCGACCATCCGGAGTACATCATCTTCTACTTCGCCATCATCCCCGTCATGGCCTTCCTGGCCGGCATTCTCGGCAGGGGGGAAGGGCACCTCTCTCCCTGGCGGTACCTGTATTCCACGCTGATCTATTTCGTCTGTGTGCCGGGCATCTTTTCCATCACGCTGAGCGCGTACAACTTCCTCTTCAGCCGGGGCAGCATCATGGATGCCGACGTCTTTGCCCAGGTGCTGCCCGTCCTGTCCATGGTGGTGACGCTGCTGCTCATCCGCCGTAATGTGGACCTGGACTACATCCCCGGCTTCGACAAACTCTCCGGCCTGGTGACGGTCATCACCGCCGCCCTCATCATCATGTGGTTCGTCGACCGCACCCGCATCATCGTTTTCTCCTACCTCCCGTTCCAGTATGTGATCCTGATCTTCATCGGGCTGCTGCTGGTGGTGCGGTATGGGTGGAAAAAGGCGTTCGGGAGTGCGTGAGGGGGTGCCGGGGAGGAACTGGTTCACTGGTTCATGGGTTCATGGCTTTGCCCCAACCATGAACCCAGGTCCCGCTCTTCGGGCACGCAGGGCGCAGAGGCAGCCCGCTCATCGCTCCAATTCCATTCCCTGTGCCCCTGCGCCTTTGCGTGGGATAATAGCTCTCTGGCCGGGAACCCCTTAAAATGAAAGCTGCATTTGAACCTGAAGGACATCGTTGTCGATCTCCTTTTGTTTTTCTTCCCGTTTAAAAGTGTATTCCGCCTGAACCTTGAAGGTATGGCCGCGGATGTAGTAGTTGGCGCCAATGGAGGTCCACATTTCTCTGCCTCCCATAATATCGTGGGCCAGGTCGTTGTCCTGGTCGAGCTCCTGGTAGCGCAGGGCGAGTTCCAGTTTGGGCAGCACGAGGTAGGCCCCCTGGACGTAGAAGCCGTCGCCGTTGATGTCGGCAATGGGCTCGCCGACGGTTTTGGTGAAGTGTTCGCGGTACTCATCATACTCGGCTTCCAGCGAAAACGGGCCGTAGTTGAAGAAGGCGTCCACGCCCCAGGCAAAGAGGTTGAAGACGTCGTCGCCCAGTTCGGTCTTGACGATGTTGGCCACATTCGCGCCGATCGTCAGGTGCTTGCCCTCGCCGATGTAGGAGCTTCGATAATCGTCGTACGATCCTTTGGGGTCAGCCGGATCCAGCAGGTCGGCGGCGACGCGGGCCACCGTCATGGCACCCTGGGATTTGCGGGCCAGCACCCCCTCTCCGCCGGCCTGATTGAACCCCAGGTTGTCAAAAATACCGGTAGAATACGTGAGGTGGCCGCCGAAAGGCCGCCCGTAGATCAATGCGCCGATGGTGTTGTCCGTCACGCCGAGAGCGGTCAGGGCGTCTTTGATCCGGCTGCGGTCCATAAACAACAGTTTGGAGTCGGAGGTGAGGGCATTCCGGGAAAATACGTCATCTTCGATGCCGAGACGGAAAGTAACCAGCTCGTCAACGATCGGAACGGTAAACCAGGCGTGTTCGAGCAGCGCCCGGGGAGCCTGGTTGTACTTCCCGGTATTGTCGACCTTGATCTCGAAATTATAATTGGCAACATCGAAAATATTGCCCTTCCCCTTGAAGCGCATCCTTTTGATGTAAAAGTCGTTGTTCTCATCCACATCATTGTACTCATACCGCACCTGCATGCGCACGCCCGGCACGAAGGTGAGGTTGCCTTTTCCGTCCGGCGTAACGTGTTGCGACTGCGCCCACAGGGGAGCGGCCGCCAGCAGGGCCGCTGCGGCCAGCAGGAGCAGGCGCCAGGCTTTTCGGCACCCGGTTTTTCTTTGCTTGCGTATATCTTTCATAATCGAGGGTTTTATGTTGCAGATATTTTTGAATTTGTCTTTTGGGACAAGCCTACTGCATGGCTGTATCTTCCACCCGGTGCCGGTCCGCTTCGGCAAAACGCAGGTACAGGGACGGCATCACGAGCAGGTTCAGCAAGGTCGAGGTGACCAGGCCACCCAGGATGACGATCGCCATCGGCAATTCTATCTCGTGCCCCGGGATATCTCCCGCCCAGACCAGCGGCAGCAACGCCAGGGCGGTAGTCGTCGCCGTCATCAGGATGGGCGCCAGGCGTTCCCGTGCGCCCCGCATGACCAGCTCGCGGCCAAAGGCCATGCCCTCGTACTTTTCGAGGTGCTGAAAGTGGTTGATCATCAGGATGCCGTTGCGGGCGGCAATCCCCAGGATGGTCAGAAAACCGACCATCGACCCGAGGGAGATGACGCCGCTGCCAAAATAGGCGGCCAGGATGCCGCCCACCAGGGCCGTCGGCAACAACAGGAAAGCCAGCGTAGCCAGCCGGGGGCTCTTGAACGAAGAATGCAGCAACAGGTAGATGGCCAGCAGGGCAAGGACGGCGAACATCAACATGCGCCGCTGAACGGCCTGCCGCTCCGCGAATTCGCCCAGGACTTCCGGATGGTATTCATGAGGGAAGCTGACTTTCGCCAGCGCCTCCTCCACGTCAGCCATCACCGCGCCGAGGTCCCGGCCTTTGACGTTGGCCGCCACGTCGAGGCGGCGGGCGAGGTTCTCCCGCTTGATCACATTAGGCGTGGGCGTGATGCCGATGTCGGCGATCTCTTTCATCTGTACATGGCCGCCACCGGGCACGTCGATGAGCAGGTTCTCGATGTCGGTCAGGCTGGCACGCGCCTCGGGCACACTCCACACCTGGACGTCGTAGGCCTTGCCGTCCCGGAAAATGTCGCCCACTTCCTCACCGGCCACCAGGGTCGATGCCGCACGGCGGACATCCCCCGGCTTGATCCCGTATTGGCGGGCCTTGTCGAGGTCTACCCGAACCTGAACCTGGGGAATCTCCTCGTTCAACTCCACGTGCAGGTCGACGAGGCCTTCGATGCCCTGCAGGTTGTCCCGGATCTCCCGCGCCTTGCTGCGCAGGACCTCCAGCTCGGGGCCGTACAGGCGGATGACGATGGTCTCGGAGGTCCCGGTCAATACTTCCCGTATCCTTTCCTTGAGGTAGGTCAGCACGTCCCGGTAAAGCCCTGGGTATCCGTCGACCAGCATCTGAATCTTATTCACCGTTTCGTCATAATCGACTTCCGGGCTGACGCTGATCCAGTTCTCCCCGAAATTGACCCCGACCACCTCATCCATGTAAAAGGCCTGCCCGATGTGGGCGCCAAAGTTGCGCACCCCTTCGATCGAGCGCAGCTCCTTGCTGCCCTGCATGGTGATCCGGTTCATCTCCGGCCAGGAGGTGCCTGGTTTGGTGACCCAGTGCATCAGGAAATCCCGTTCTTTGAAGGACGGCAGGAGCGACTGCCCGAGCCGGGGCAGCACCAGCAGGCCAGCCAGCACTACAGCGCCCACCACCGCATAGGCCCGCTTCGGTTGGTCGACAATGCCGGAAAGGATAGAATCGTAAATGCGGTGCAGCCATTTCAGCAGGCGAGGCTCCCGGCGCTCCAGCGGTACTTTGCGCAGGAGGATGTAACTCATGGCCGGGGTGACGGTCAGGGCCACAAAGGTGGACGCGGCGATAGCGATGGCGTAGGAAAAGGCCAGCGGCTGGAAGAAGGCGCCGGACAGGCCTTTCATCACAAAGACCGGCACCAGGGCCGCCACTTCGATCAGGGTCGAAAAGATGATGGCGTGGCGCACCTCGTAGGACGCCTCCATGATGACTTTGCTAAACGGTACGTTCTCTCCTGCCTGGCGGTGCTCGCGCAGCCGCCGGACGATGTTCTCCACGTCGACGATGGCGTCGTCGACCACGGCCCCCAGGGCGATCACGAAGCCCGCCAGGATCATGGTGTTGATGGTCGCACCCCTGAAGTACAGCACCAGCGCGCCCGCCATCAACGACAGCGGGATCGCCACACAACTGATCAGGGTGACCCGCCATTCGAAAAGGAAAACAAAAAGCACGATGATGACCAGCACACAGGCGATGAGCAGGGCGCTGCTTAAGTTGTCGATCGACATGTCGATGTAGGTCGCCGGGCGGAAAATCTCGGTGTCGATCTCCACACCGGGCAGGCCGGGCTTCAATTTGGCGATCGCGGCCTCCACTCCTTCGGTGATGTCTTTGGTGTTGCCCCAGGGCAGCTTCTCAACGATGAGCATCAGGCCGATGGAGTCGTTGATGATCGCGTCGCCAACCATTTGCTGATGGTCCGTTACTACCTTGGCCACGTCGCTCAGCAGTATTTTTTCACCCCGGCTGTTTGTCCTGACGACTACTTCCGCCAGCTTGTCGGGGTCAGTCAGGGGCAGGATGTGCCGCACCCCATATCGCGTGTCCCCCGTTTCCACCCATCCGCCGGTGCCGATCATGGCGCCGCCGGAATACCGCAGGATGCCGACGTTCAGGGCGTCGGCAGTAGCCTCCATCACCTCATCCAGGGTGACGCCATGTTCCACCATTTTCCCGGGTACGACCTCCACGGCCTGCAGCTTGATCCGCTCTCCCCATATAGCGACGTTGGCAACCCCGGGCACTCCCAGGATGGCGTCATTGAGCTTCCAGTAAGTCAGCATGGACAGGTCGATCACCGACAGGCTATCGGAAGAGATGCCGATCTTCATGCAGCGGCTGGTAGCCGACAGCGGTTGCAGCATCAGGGGCGGCGCCGCCCAGGTCGGCAGGGTCGGCGTGGCGGTAGCGATCTTTTCCGACACCAGTTGCCGGGCCCTCATCAGGTCCGTTCCCGGCTCGAAGATCATCCGGATGGCGGATAGCTGAGAAACGGACTTGGACCGCATGATGTCCAGCCCGGGTATCCCGTTGAAGGCTTGTTCCAGAGGCACGGTGACCAGCGCTTCCACTTCGTTCGACTCCAACCCCAGGCAGATGGTCTGGACCTCCACGACAGGCGGAGCAAACTCGGGGAAGACGTCCACCGGCATATCGCGTACCTGCCTGATGCCGAAATACAGCATGGCCACCGCGACAGCGATCACCAGGTACCGAAACCTTAGGCTCGATTTTACTATAGATCTTAGCATGATTTTTTGTTTTTGGTTTAGTGCCCTACTTTATACTCTGCGCCGAACAGCTCGGCGGCGCCAACCGTCACCACTTTGGTCCCGGCCGGCGGGCCTTCCAGCAGGATGGCCTTGTCGCCTTCAATGAAGTCGACCACGACCTCGTGCCGGATGAAAGTCAATGGTTCAGGATTGGTGTAAACCCATACGTGGGCCTGCGCATCGTAGATCAGCGCGGAGTATGGGATGACGGCCCGCAACTCCGCCGGGCTGTGGGCGATTATCTCTTCTGCCACCGGGGCCGTTTGGATCATAAGCCGCTCCGCCGCTTTCTCCGTCAGGGCCAGCTTGCTCAGCTCACTGCCCTCAATATGCTCCAGGTGGGCCGGCTCGATGTGCTCGTAGTTGCTGCTTTTCTTCTGGCAGCCAATGAGCTGCAGGGCAGCGACGAGCAAAAGGATCAAACCTGTTTTATTATTTACCGCTCTCATTGCTTCTGCTTTTCTGGTTGACAATCAGGAATCTTCTGCGGTGAGGGGCTACCCATCTAAGGTTGGACATTCCATGCCTCCTGCAAACGCTTGGCCTCGACTCCGCTCGGCTTTCCCCTTTCTGCTGTCCAACCTTAGGCGGATAGCCCGGTGAGGGGGGCGGTTGTCGTTTGTCGGTTGTTTGTTGGAGCAACCGGCAACGGACAACAACTGCTCCCCTGCTCCTACACGGGCTCCGCGACTTCCAGCTCGAGGATCGACTTTTCTTCCTCGATCACTTCTTCCGACACCCTGCCAAAGGCCAGGAAAAGGGCCGGCAGCACGAACAAGCTGACCAGCAGGGAGGTGGCCAGGCCGCCCAGCAGGGCCAGAGATATAGGCGCCAGCATGCCCATTCCGGGGGCATTGGGGAAAAAGGCGAAGGGCAGGAAGGCTGCCGCCGTGATGATGGCCGTCATCAGGATGGGCTTCAACCGGCTCTGAACGCCGCGAAGGATGAGGCCGGCGCTGACCGTCCCGCCTTCCATTTCCAACTGCAGAAAACGGTTGATCAGGAGGATACCGTGATAGGCCGTGATGCCGAATACCGCCAGCATTCCCGCCAGGACGCCCATCGACAAACCGTCGCCGATCAGCCAGGCAACCAGCGCGCTGCCGGAAAGGGCGAACAGGAAGCTGGGCAAAACCGACATGGACAAGCGCCAGCTCCAGAAAGATGCCTGCAGAAGCAGGAAGATGCCGATCAGGCAGGCGAGGGCAACGCCCCAGAGTTGGCTCTTCGCCTCCTGTATTTTTGTGTAATCTCCGATCAGCTCGGCGTGGTACTCAAGGGGGAAATCGACCTGGGCCAGGCTGCGTTCGATGTCATCGGCCAGGGCATTGATATTGCCGCCCGGCACGTTGAAGTTGACGTCCATGTACTGGGAAACCATCTCGCGGCGGATAACTGCCGGGTTCGGTTTCTGCCGGACATCCGCCACTTCTCCTACGCGCACCTGCCCGCCGCCGGGCAAGTCTACCAGAAGGTCGCGCACGCTGCCGATGCTGCTGCGCACCTCCGGTACCCCCCAAACCACTACTTCGAACACTTTTTGCCCCTCGAACAGGTTGCCCACCTCGATGCCCGCCAGCAGGGTGGCTGCGGCGCGGCGCACATCGCCCGGCTTGATGCCATGGCTCTTTGCCTTCTCCAGGTCAACCTCGATCTCAATGGTGGGTTCCATCGGCGGGTAATCCACCTGTACGCCTGTGAGGCCGTTGACGCCCGAAACCGCTTTTTGCACCTCCTCCGCCTTTTGTTTCAGGATATCCTGATTTTCGCCGTAGACCCGAACGGCATAAAGTTTGCCTTCCGTGCCGCTGAGCGTCCGGCTGAGGATTTGCTGCTGATAGGTCATGACGTCGCTGGCCATATCCGGGTACCTGTCGAGAACCTCCTGTACGGAAGATACGGTTGCATCATAATCTGCATCGTCATCCATGCTGATCCAGATTTCTCCGGAGTTTACATTGACCACTTTGTCGGACATCACTGCCCGCCCGATGTGGGCAGCGACATTGGTGATACCCGGAATGGTCCGCAGCTGGCCGATCGCCTCCTGGGTGGCCTGGACCATCTGGGGGTGAGAAGTACCGTAGGGCGCATCCCAGGTGATCACCAAATCCCGTTCATTGAACCTCGGTGCCCGCAGCCCCTCGCCCAGCATAGATATGGACACGATGCCAACCACGGCGATCACACTCAGCAGGGCATAGCTCAGCGCGGGCCGTTGCAGGAAGCGGGCGACGCCGGCATTGAAAGCGCCGCTCAGGGAAGCCAGAACGGGAGATTCCCGCTTTGCCACCGTCGATTTGGAGAACACCATCAGGCTCAGTGCCGGCACGACGATGATAGCCGTGAGGGTAGAAGCCGCCAGGGCAAGCAGGAAAGCGCCGGCCAGCGGGCTGAGGAAAGCGCCGGCCGTGCCTGCAAAGAAGAATAAAGGCAGGGCGGCCAGCAGGAGGATCATCGTCCCGAAGAGGATGGGGCTTCGGGTTTCTCTGGCCGCTTCGAGAACGATGTTGGCAGTTGTCCTGTCAGAACCGGCATCGCGTTCCTGCTGCAGGCGCCGTTGGATATTTTCCACCGTGCTGACGGCATCGTCGATGATAACCCCCAGGGCCATGACCAGGCCGGCGGTAACCATCATGTTGAAAATGACGCCCTGCAGATACAAGATGTAGGTGCCGGCGATCAGCGACAATACGATGGCAACGACACTCACGAAGGCGGCGCGCCATTCATAGAAGAACAGGAAGAGCAGGCCAATAACCAGGGCCAGGCCGATGCCCAGAGCCAGGGCCAGGTTGCCGAATGCGGCTTCAATTGACCTTGCCGGCTGGTATATTTCAGTATCGAAGGCCACGCCGGCCAGCCCAGGTACCAGTTTTTCCAGGGCGTCCTCTACGGCTTCGGTCACCCGGACCGTGCTGGCCCAGGGGAATTTTTCGATCACCAGCATCAGGCCGGGGTTGCCGTTGACGATGGCGTCGCCGATGAGCGGCTGGTGGTTTTCTACCACGGCCGCAATGTCTCCCAACACCATATCCTTACGCCCACCGACAGCCACTTTCGCCAGGTCTTCCGGGTTGGAAATGGGCAGGAGGTGGCGGATGCCCAGCCTTTGGTTGGGCGTGTCGAAGAAGCCGCCAGTGCCGGGAGTCGATGAATTCAGGTAGGTCAGGGGAGACACCCATAGGGCTTCCCCGGTAGTCTTGATCACGTCCTGCAGGGCTACGCCCCTTTCCGCCAGCCTTTCCGGGTCGACCTGCACCTGCAGCTGGCGTTTGCGCTGCCCCCAGATGGAGACGTTGGCCACGCCTTCCACCCCCATGAGGTAGGGTTGAATGGTCCAGCGGGCCAGCACCGACAGGTCGATGAGGGACATGTCCTGCGCCGCCGGCGTCAGGCCTACCTTCATCACCCGGCTGGCAGAGGAGTAGGGCTGCAACATGATCGGCGGTTTGGAAACGTTAGGCAGGGCATGAGCCTGCGTGAGGCGCTCTGCCACGACCTGACGGGCCACCATGGGGTCGGTCCCGGGTTCAAAAACACAGACGACCCGCGACAGGCCCGGCATAGACTCCGACCAGATCTCGTCCAGATAGGCGACCCCGTTCAGCAAGTCTTGCTCCAGGGCTACAGTCAGTATTTCTTCGATTTCTTCTGCGGACAGCCCAAGCGCTTCGGTTTGAACTTCCACGTATACCGGTGAGAACTCGGGGTAGGCCCCCAATTGCATGTCACGAAGTTGTGCAATGCCAAAAACGATCAACAGGGCTGCAATGGCTGCAACCACTAGCCGGGCTTTCATGCTCGACATAATTATCCCACGCATAGTATCCAGGTTTTAGTTAAGGATATAGCTGTGCCCCCTCTGTCTTGGTTAAAGAAGAGCACAAATGATCTTATTCGCTCGGAAAATATGGTTGTCGGCCAAGAGGATGTGAAATGGCCAAAAGGGTGGCCCCGGAACTTGCCGCAGTTGGAAAAGCAACGGCTACGCTCCGTGAAATACCCGCTTTAATCCCATAATCGAATGGGCAGAAGGAAAACGAAATGTCACTTCTTAACGAGTGTCGTCAACAGGGAACGGCGATAATCTTCTGTGCTTTAAGGACTTGAGGACTTTAGTGGAAAACAGTGCCTCTCTGAGGCAGATGGGCTTAACAGTTGTTCGTAAATTTAGCGGATACAAAGTCGTTTTACGGAAGAAAAATTTGCCCGGGAAGCTTTTCATTTCATTGGTTACAGGGTTCGTCTTTATTCATACAGCGCTCTGAAGTAACGGAAGAATCGGAATCCAGATTGGAATAGAAAAATTCTTCCGACCCGTTAATATGCAAAAAAAAACGATAGTAAACAAATTAATTGCACGTTTTTTTAACCAATTTTTAACTATTTTTCAGGAGCAAGTCAATCCGCCCCCTCTAACCCCTTCACCTGCAGGTCCTTTCTGCCCTTGTTCCGGGCTTTGTATTCTTCAAAGCGCTGCCGGTATTCCCGCACCTCTTCCTCCTCCATTTTGAGCTGTAGCCGCTCCGGGATGCTGATGATCTCGGGCACGTCTTTCGGCGTTCTGTCGATGAATTTGTTGGCGCCGTCATTCCTTTTGCGCAGCTCGAAGGCGTCGTACAACTGGCCGGTAGCGGTGTAAGCTTCATAGGACAGGAGGTTGCCATCGACTTTGATGATCTGGTACAGCTGAGTGTTGGAGGCCGCCCGTTCCATCCACTCTTCGAAATTCAGGTTGTACATCTTCGGGCCGCTGACCGAGACGACGTAGATGGGGCCTTTATCCTTCCGGCTGGCGCCGAACTGCAGGTTGTGTCCCCGGCCGTAGCTGTGGTCATGCCCCTGAAGGACGAGGTCGACGCCGTATTTTTCAAATAAAGGCTGGAAGGCTTCCCGGACCTCTTCGTTGTCCCTGCCCCTGGCTGTAGAATAAACCGGGTGGTGTTGAGTGACGATGGTCCAGCGGTTGGGGTTGTTGCTCAGCACCCCCTCCAGCCACTTCGCCTGCGCCTCTCCGGCATCGTCGTCAGCGTACAGCGCCGGCGTGTCGAGGCTGATGATGCGGGTACATTGGTAATCGAGGTAATAAACCGTTTCATCCAGGCCTTCGGGGCCGTTTGCCGGGAACGTAAAGGTGGGCTTCCAGATTTTGGAGAGTTCGCGGCCGCCCAGCACATTACGGCCGTACTCGTGGTTGCCGGGGGTGGCGATGTTGGACTTCATGCCGTAAATCCAGCCGCCGGCGTAGAACCATTCGCCCCATTCCTCATCCCGGTTGGCGCGGTTGATCAGGTCGCCGGCATGGAGCAGGAAGTCTGCGTCGGGCATGGTGCTGTAGGCCTGGCGGATACAGCGCGACCAAAGGGATTTGATGTCGTTCTGCGCATCCCCGAAGTACAGGAAGGCGAAGGGGGCCTCCTCGCCCGAAGCCGTTTTAAAATGAAACCATTCGCTCCAGTGATCGCCGCTGCCTACCCGGTAAGCATACAGCGTCGCCGGCTGCAGGCCGGTGAAGGTAACGCTGTGGAAATGGGCGGCGTTGTTATCGGTGACGAGCAGCTCAGTGGCCGCTTTTACGGACGTGGCCCTGCCTGGAAAATCCGGCGAGGGGTCCGCCGGGGCAATCTCCGCAAAAGCTTCCTTGACCGAGACGTCGGTCCGCCAGGTTACGGACTGGGTGGTGGCCGGGTCGGCGCTCCAGCTCAGGATAATGCGGTCGGGGGTGGGCTGGGGGGCATAAAGGCCAGCCGGCTCTTCAAGGGTGGTAAAGGAGAAATAAAGCAGCAGAGCGGCAAGCGAAGCCGCTCCCAGGAAGAAAAAAACGAGGTGGGTGTTCTTCATTTCAAAAGCCGGTTTGTAAACGCGGGGATCACAAAGGTACGAAATTTGCCAGGCAGGTGAAACTATTTTACCCCCAGCTTTTCCCGCTCTTCCACAGATTTGAACCAGGAAATCAACCGCTCCCGTTGTTCGTTACTCAGGCGCGCTTCCGCATGCATCCTGGTATAGGACTTCAACGGCATGAGGCCCTTCTCCAGTTCCTCCGCGCACTCCTCGGCCTTATGGGCCTTTTTCTCCGCGTCATAGGCTTTCCAGGTGGAAAAGTTGAGGTGCCCGCGCGCTTCTTCGATGTGGTGGCCGATCCACCAGGAAACCGGTGCCACGTTGGTATACCAGGGGTACTTCGTCTCGTGAGAATGACAATCGTAACAGGCTTTTTTCAAAAGTTCGGCGACCTCGGCCGGCGGGGCGGCCATGGCCATGAAATCCTCTCCCGCATTGACCGGGGGGTTGGTTTTATCGATGCGGAAGAACTGGATGGCAATCAGGACGGCCAAAAGGCCAAGCAGTACCCATTTGATGATCTTTGACATGTTAGCGTTATTTGGTGAAAAAAAAGTTTTCAGGGATTCAATGGCACATTACCGCCACTACAAAACAGAAACCGGATACGTCAGCTTCAAAAAGATGATGTCCGACCGGACGTTTTCCGGCTGTAGCGGCTCTGCAAACCGGTCGGCGCTCACGATCAGATAAACGGCGCCGAACGGTGGCCTGAACCTCCAGCCAAACAGGCCATAGAGATAATACTTATCGGAAACGGAGTTATTCTGGGTAAAGACCCGGATCCACAAATCCTTGTTGAAGAAGAAATCCGCTCCCAGTACGTTTATCGTCGTGCTGGAACTGGAAGGGCCGGGCTCGTAATCCAGCCGGGTCAATTCGTAGGAGACCGCCAGGCGGCTGAACAGCTGGAACCGGCAGAAAAACTGCCAGAGCTGAAAATCCCGCCCGAAATTCCGGCCGGCCTGATAGCCCAGTTGAGCGTGGGAAGCCTCATCGGTATTGAACCCGATGTCGGCCCGGTAAAAGTGGTTGTAGAAGTTTTTTTCCAGCAGTTTGTACTCGTCGTTGTAAGCCACCTCGAGGCTGAATCGGTTCTGCAGGTACATCCTCGCCCGGTAGGTGAGGTACCAGCTCCGCAGGTCGCCCGACTGGCTCCAGAAGACGTTGTTCTTCCCTTCCAGGAAAAGATACTTGATACCCTGGTTGATCCAGAACCGGTAGCGGACGTCGCTGTCCAGTTCGTGCCGGTCGTCATCCGGGATGAAACCGGTTTGGTTGACGTTGTCCTGAAAGTTGCGCCCGATATTCGAATAGCGGAGGTGGTAATGATAGACGTTATTTTCCCGGGCAAAGCGGACAAACCAGGCGGAATGGCCGGAGAAACTGCCGGGAGCGCTGCCGACGAACTGCCCGGTCAGTTTCCAGGTCTGGCCCAGGTTGAGGACATAATCTGCGCTCAGCGAGCGGATATAGGCCGTGTCGGTGATCCTGTCGGCATAGGTCAGCCCGACGATGGAGGACTGCAGGATGTCGCGCTTTATTCTCATGGCGTTATGCCAGGCTGCCGGCAGGTTGCCCTCGCGGTTCTCTTCGGTGCGGGCAAACAGGGCGTTAAACTGATATTTGCCCGCTTTTCCGATCACCTTGCCGCCAAAGGCCATGTCGCCGATGCGCCGGGAATAGAAGGTGCTGATCCGGGTTTGGAACATCTCGTTCCCATCCTGAAAAAAGAGCCGCTTGTCGGGGAACAGGAGTTCCCAGGGGGTGAGGTTGACCTGCTCTTTATCTCCTTCCACTGTGGCGAAGTCGGGATTGGCAGTCAGGTTGGCCACCACATTGGAGCCGTACAGATACTGCAGGTCGAGCCCAGCGTCTCCCCTGACCTTGTGGTGGACTCCGGTAATGTCGCTGTCTTCATACCGGGCCGTACCGTAAGGAAAAAGCCGCAGGATGTGTTTGGGCTTCCCCCTGGGTTGTATCCCGGTAAGCATACCTCCCTGCGAGACCCGGAAGTTTTCCGTGACCGGCACCCACCAGGAGGTCTCCTGGTTGGCGCGGATGACCCGCCCGAAATTGACGCCCCATACTTCCGATCCCGGCTTAAATTGAATGCTTTCGTAGGGAATCCTGACCTCGGCTATCCAATATCTCTCGGTGCGCGAAGTGTGCGCTTCCCATTCGGTATCCCAGAACAGGTCCAGGTTCTTACCATCGTCAGTGACTTTGGCGTCGGTGAGGGTGCCGATCGGGTTGACACGGAAGAGCAGGGAAGTCCTCTTGTCATGATAGGTGTCCAGCAGCACACTCACGATATCGTCGCTTTCGTCCAGCTGGTCCCTGCGTTGAATGCGCGCTACTGCTTCCCCAGCTTCATCAAGCAGGCAAATAAAAGCAAAGTAGAGGTTTTTGCCATATTGCCCGGCCAGGACGGTTGTTTTTCGGGAGGCGGATGCCCCCTTTTCCGGTTCCAGCTGATAGAAGCCGATTGCCGAGTCTGCCAGCTGCCATTCCTCCGGGGCGATCTTCCCATCCACGATTATTGGCCTGTCGAGTATCTGAACTTTCAGCCCCGGCTGGGAATGGATTGCCCGGAAGCCAGACAGGCAGAGAAGAACGGGAAAGATACAGCGGCAATAAGGCATAGCTTAGATGGTGAAAGGGTAAACTGGTTAATCCTACTTTTGAGAAATATGCTTATACCCATCTTTTGCAGCAGGCTTTTTCAAATTTGTAGCCCACAAAATCTGGACAAGATGCAGATACTGTAAATCTTTTTCTATGTTCCGAGTGGAAATTTGTAATAAATAACCAAGTTCAATTTTATTGGAAGCACCGATTTTATATCCAAACCCCGCGTATGACCAATTGCTGCTATAAGTGCTGTTTTTGCTGCCGGTCAAACTCCAGTAAAATTCATTGTAAGCATGAAAGTAAAACTCTTTTTCGTTCAATTTCTTTCCCTGCAATGGAGTGTTAAATCCGATTTGATAGCGAAAACGGGTAGAAAGCGGGTATTTGCCATTTAACCTGTTTTCAATAAATCGTTCTTCTAATCTGAAACGATTGGTGAGTTGCCCCTGAAACAAAGCATTTGAAAAAATGGCCTGTTGCCAGAGCCGGTGTTCATTGACGTAATTTCCATTAAAGGGATTGCCGCGCTGATAAGTATAGCTGCCAGCCAGGTTTAATTTAGGCGAATATATAAATATAATACTGGGTTGAACGTATAGCTGTAAATTGGAAGCCGGGTAGTTTTCACCATTAATTTCCCGTTCAAAAGCATTGATAGTCGTTGAAATAAAAAGGTTGTAATTCACCTTTTGATTAATTCCTCCGGTCAGGCTGAATGCAGGCAATATACCATAAAAGGACAGGTCTTGTGCGTGTCCGATACCACTTATGCAAATCAGGAAAATGCTTGTGATGATGTTTTTCATAAGATTAAAAATGGGAAGGGATGGGCCGGACAATAAATTCTGTTTTCTTAACTAATTTGCCGGATGGCGTGAAATACAGCTCCCAAAATGCGGTCGATCTTTCCGAAGTTCCTTCTACTCTGATTTCATAAAGTAAATCCGTTCTCGGATTAACTTCCTGGCAAACCAAAATCTTATGGCGGGTAAATAAGCTGTCCAATGTGGATTTTATCGCCTTTTGAGCAGGTGTTGGAATATCTTTAAAAGCAAGAAAAATTTCAACTTCATACAAGGCTTCGTCATAAAACGTTACAGCATATTTGTTTCCCCTGAATTTGAATTCACTTTCCATAAATACCGTATCATTTATGACTTCCTGATAATATTTAATCCGGGTAGCTGTTGGGTAATTTTTTTCTATATACTCTTTAATTTTAACGGCTACTCTCTCTTGGGGAATTCTTATTTCCTGTGCGGTTACAGTCAGGTTAAGAAAAGCAGAGAATAATAATAAAGAGATTGTTTTCAAATTCATCGAGTCAACTTATTAAGTAGATTTGGTGGTGAATGGATCAACGGATTTAATACACCACCGTAGATTTTACCTTGGTACGGAAAAAGTAGGCCCGCAAGTTTTATCTCGCCAGGCCTACCAGCAGGATAGCGAGGAATTAATCACCATCCGAGTCTACGAAGTCTGTTTATCGGAGAGCAGTGTATCTGTTTATCAGTGACTTGCCGCTCCACGATACACCGCTTTCTGAGGCATTGAACTCAGATATCCAGTAGTGTGCTCAGCGGCAATAGGTTTCCCGCATGGGCATGGCGGGAAAACCTATTGCAACCAAGTATAACGCTAAATTCTGAATGCTAAAGTGAGGTAATAAAGCCGAGGTTCAGCCGGTATTAAACCAGGGCCGGGATAACCGGTAGCTCTGCGAGTAAAATAGGTTGTATTCAGCAAATTATTTATACCAATGGCTATAGTATAATTCTTTATATCATAATTTGCCGACAAATCAAAAACCTCATACGCTGGAATTAATCCCTGGTTTCCTGTCACCGTAGATTCTGTATTATTCGCATCAGAATATTGGCTGCTGGTATTGGTATAGTTCAAAGTGGTTGAAAAGTGGTATCCCTTGAAAGTTATACCTGCCTTAAAAAGGTGCTCGGGTGCTAATTCGACCCTGTTTCCTTTAAATTCTGAATTTAAATACTCTGAATCGATATAGGCATACGAACTAAATAAACTTAAAGAGTATGGCGCTCTTGGATTAATGGCTTTTAAAAGGTTAAATTCAACAAACGACTCTATTCCCCTATTCCTTGAGTCGGCAATATTGGTTCTGTAAAGACGTGGCTGATCATCAATCATGCGTGTTATTACGCCAATTCTGTTGTTGTAGGCAAGTATAAACGCATTGACATCAAAACTAAGAAGCTGTCCGATTTGCCCCCGAAAACCTGCGTCGGCATTATAGCCATCTGAATCCTTTACATTAGGGTCAACATCAAGGTTAGGGTTTTCAACCCTCATATCATTGAAATGAACCCCTCTGAATCCTTCCGTAATGTTAGCATAAAAATTTATCTCATCATTGATCAGATATTGAATTCCGCCTCCCAGCAAAGGGAATTTTCTTGTGTTTGTGCGGTCTTCATATATCAATTTGCCATCGCCGCTATTAAAGTAGCCATCAAAATCAACTTTGATATACTCGTACCTGAAACCAGGAGTAAAGGATAGCCTTGGAGTTATTTGAAAAATATGTTCTCCAAAAACCGCATAGTTATTTGTGTAAAACGTATAATTATTGTACTCCAACGCATCAGGGTTGATAAAGCTGAAATCAGGATCTCTGCCATCCGTTCCTAATCCCTGTCCTCTTGTCGTTTTTCCATCATACACTCTTACCCCAATCAAAAAGGTGTTCCTTGTATTAGGAAAAAGCTTATAATTTTTCAAAAATCTAATCTCCGAACCATAATTTCTATACTCATCCCGCCTTAAATCCCGAAAACCACCATCATCGGGTATATTGACCGGATCAGTTTGTTCTACACTATATCTACTGGAAAGTACCGCGAAGTTTTTCATGGAAAGTTTGGTGCCATTTCCAAAATCATAATCCAATGTAATCGCTGGTAAATTCCACTCTACATGAAACCAATTTCGTTCCCTGTTAGAAACCTGCGGGTCAATTTAAACTGTTCATCCGTCACCCCTGCCGACAGGTGCAAGGTGTATCCCATCTTCGTAAATTCCGCACCAATGTTTAATTTTTCATTGACCTGATAGTTAGCGGATACATATCCGCTATTTATCCTGTAATCCGCATTTCTCTCCACCCATCGGCACTTCGATGGTGAAAATAACCGAAGTACTCAACTTTGTCTTTTCGTCCTCCAATGCTGTTATAAGAATTGAATAATTTATAGGATCCCACTGTTTGCTTGCTGTTGTATTCAAATGTCTTGTTTTTCGGAGCTCCTTTCATCTTAAAATTCATCATGCCCCCATTTGAGTACCATATTGTAAAGATGCTGCTCCTCTCACTACTTCAATTCGCTCAACAGCCTCCATGGTTGGCGTATAATAGTTATCCGGATAGCCAATAATGTCAGCGGCGATATCATAGCCATTTTGCCGGGTATTATATTCCCAGGATCTGTTTGGGCTCAAGCCTCTGTTCGATACATTTAATTGAATACCAGTGCCATCATTTTCCCAAACATTGGTTCCTGCCACTTTAGCAAAAACCTGACGAGGATTATTTACGGCAAGGTTCGCATTGATTTTATCCAGAAGGACAACGTCATTCTTCTTGGAGGCATATATAGCCGTACCTTTCACGCTCGGCAGCCGACTGATGTCGTTCAGGTTCCTTGAGGTACTGGACACGATGACATCGGCTAAATCAATCACTTCATCTTCCAGCGTGACATCGATCGTTTTAACCTTGTTGTTCGTCAACCTGAACGTCTTGATTACTTCTCCATAAGAAATATGCTTGAACTTAATTTCGTAATTCCCAAACTCCAGGCCGGTTACGGTGAATTTTCCGTCTTTATCTGTAACCGTCTGGGCTATTACTGCCAAATCCTTGCTTACGGTAACTGTTGCATCCGGAATGGGTGTGCCATCGCCATAAGTTACTTTACCTTGAACTGCAACAGGCGCATTCTGCGAAAAAATTGACGAAAAAGTGCAAATAAGCACTAATGTTATCAGGGTATTTAGAGTATTCATATTTTTTTTGTTTTACTAGTTATCATTAAACCCAAGGTTTTACCCGGAGTTTGTTGGAATTGATGGGCCTGATTCCTCGTCATATAGGCCGTGGTGAAGAAGCGACGAAGTCCGGGATACTTCCGTCAAACGCGTTGAGTTTCGGGTCGCTGAATGGGGAATTGCGGTTCATCCAGGCATCCAGCATCGATTTCCTGGTGGCGTGTTCGTAGCCGGACATCTCGCCGGGCAATTCCATGCACATACCAATGTGTACAGCCGGCACCGTCAGGCCGATCGTTGGTTCGCCGTTCCTGGTGAAGCTGTATTTTTCCGGCACCGGAAACGGCAACTCGCCGGAAGGAGGCGGCTCGCCATCCTTGTTGCAGGCGGCAAACAGGCCTGCCAGGAGCATTAGGTTTTTGCTAGTCATTTTTAAGTGCTTTCACGGTTAACAATAAATTCTATGGCCTATAAAATCTCAAATACAAAAGTGGAATTACCAGCAAGTTGAGCAGGGTAGAGGTCAGCAGCCCGCCCAGGATCACGATGGCCATGGGCAGCTCGATCTCGTGGCCGGGCACGTTGCCGGCAATCACCAGCGGCAGCAGGGCCAGGCCGGTGGTCGTGGCGGTCATCAGGATGGGCGCCAGGCGCTCCTGCGCGCCCCGGATCACCAGTTCCCGCCCGAACGTCATGCCTTCCTCGGCTTCCAGGTGCTGGAAGTGGTTGATCATCATGATCCCGTTGCGGGCAGCGATGCCGAGGATGGTCAGGAAGCCCACCAGAGAACCCAGGGAGATGACGCCATCCCCGGCGAGATAAGCGGCCATCACACCTCCCACCAGCGCCATCGGCAGGCAAAGAATGGACAGGACGGCCAGGCGCGTGCTGTTGAAGGCGCTGTGCAGTAGCAGGAAAATGGCGATCAGCGCCAATCCGGCGAAGAGGGCCATCCGCCGCTGGGCGGCCTGCCGTTCGGCGTATTCTCCCAGCACTTCCGGGTGGTACTCCAGAGGGAATTCCACCCCCGCCAGAGCGCTCTCGACATCAGCGATCACCGAGCCGAGGTCGCGCCCCCGCACGTTGGCGGCCACGTCGAGGCGGCGGGTGAGGTTTTCCCGTTTGATGATATTGGGCGTAGGAACGATCTCGATGTCGGCCACATCCTGGAGGCGGATATACCCGCCGCCGGGCACGTCGACGGGCAGGTTCTGGATGTCGGTGAGGCTGGAACGCGCCTCGGGCACGCTCCACACGTTGACATCGTAGGCCTTGCCGCCCCGGAAAATGTCGCCTACTTCCTCGCCGGCCACGAAGGTGGTGGCCATGCGGCGGATGTCGCCGGGCTTTAACCCGTACTGTTTGGCCTTTTCCAGGTTTACCCGGACCTGGACCTGGGGAATTTCTTCATTTAGTTCGACGTGCAGGTCGATGATGCCGTCGATGTCCGCCAGCTTGTCCCTAACCTCGCGGGCTTTGCTGCGGAGCACCTCCAGCTCGGGGCCGTACAGGCGGATGACGATGGCCTCGGAAGCGCCGGTCAGCACTTCCCGGATGCGCTCTTTCAGGTAGGTCAGCACGTCGCGGTAGAGGCCCGGGTAGCCGTCCACCACTTCCTGGATTTTGGCCACGGTCTCGTCGTAGTCCACTTCGGGGCTGACGCTGATCCAGTTCTCGCCGAAGTTCATGCCCACCACCTCATCCATGTAGTAGGCCTGCCCGATATGGGCGCCGAAGTTGCGCACCCCTTCGATGGAGCGCAGCTCTTTGCTGCCTTTGATGGTGATGCGGTTCATTTCCGGCCAGGAGGTGCCCGGCTTGGTGACCCAGTGCATCAGGAAATCCCGCTCCTTGAAGGAAGGCAGGAGCGACTGCCCGAGGCGGGGCACGATCATCAGCCCGATCAGGGTGAAGATGCCTACCACGGCGTAGGCATGCATCGGCTTGCCGATCAGGCTGCCCAGGACGCTGTCGTAGGCCCGGTGCAGCCACCGCATCAGGGCCGACTCGCGGCGGTGCAGCTCCGCATTCCGCAGCAGGATGTAACTCATGGCCGGCGTGATCGTCAGGGCGACGACCATGGATGCCATGATGGCAATGGCGTAGGCGGAAGCCAGCGGCTTGAAGAACGCTCCGGACAAGCCGCCCATGAAGAAGACCGGGATCAGGGCCGCCACCTCGATCAGGGAGGCGTAGATGATGGCGCCCCGCACCTCGATCGACGCCTCCAGGATGATCCGGAAGGGCGATTTTTTGATGCCCTCGTTGCGCGCCTCGCGCAGGCGGCGCATGATGTTCTCCACGTCGATGATGGCGTCGTCCACCACAGCGCCCAGGGCGATCACGAAGCCCGCCAGGATCATGGTGTTGATGGTGGCGCCCTGCCCTTTGAGGACCAGGGCACCCGCCATCAGAGATAAGGGAATCGCTGTGCAACTGATCAGGGTGACTCTCCACTCGTTGAGGAAGAGGAACAGGATAATGATCACCAGGACGCAGGCAATGAGCAACGCTTCCCGCAGGTTGTTGATCGACATGTCGATGTAGGTGGCCGGGCGGAAGATCTCGGTGTCGATCTTCACGCCGGGCAGGCCGGGCCGGAGCTTGTCGATGGCGGCCTCAACCCCGGCGGTGATGTCGCGGGTATTGCCCCAGGGCAGCTTCTCGACGATGAGCATCAGGCCGACCGTGTCGTTGATAATGGCGTCGCCCGACATCTGCTGGTGGTCGACTACCAGTTTGGCGACATCCTGGAGGTATACTTTTTGGCCGTTATGGGTTTTGACCACCACCTCGCCCAGGTCCTCCGGCCGGTTGATGGGCAGGATGTGCCGAACGCCGTAGCGCTTGTCCGGAGTTTCCACCCAACCGCCGGTGCCGATCATGGCGCCGGTGGAGTAGAACAAAAGGCCGGCGTCCAGGGCATCGGCAGTAGCTTCCATGACGTCCTGCATGGTTACGCCGTAGCGCTGCATCCGTTCGGGCACCACTTCCACTGCCTGTAGCTCGATGCGTTCGCCCCAGATGGCCACGTGGGCCACGCCGGGCACGTCCAGGATGGCGTCGTTGAGCTTCCAGTAGGTCAGCATCGACAAGTCGATAACAGAAAGGCTGTCGGAAGACAGTCCGATCTTCATGCAGCGGCTGGTGGCCGACAAGGGTTGCAGCATCAGAGGCGGCGCCGCCCAGGTGGGCAGGGTCGGTATGGCCGTGGCGATCTTCTCTGAAACCAGTTGCCGGGCCTGCATCAGGTCGGTCCCCGGTTCAAAGATCAATTTGATGGCGGATAACTGGGAAACAGACTTGGACCGCATCACGTCCAGCCCGGGAATGCCGTTAAAGGTCTGTTCCAGCGGGACGGTAACGAGGGCTTCCACTTCGTTGGATTCCAGCCCCAGGCATATCGTCTGTACTTCCACCAGCGGCGGGGCGAATTCCGGAAAGACATCCACCGGCGTTTCCTTGATTTGCCTCAGCCCGAAGTACATCATGGCCAACGCCAGCCCGATGACCAGGAAGCGGAATTGAAGGCTTGATTTTACTATAGATCTTAACATGATTTCTTTTTTGAGTTAGTGTCCTACTTCATATTCCGTGCCGTACAGCTCGGCGGCGCCGACAGATACCACCGGCGTCCCGGGGGGAGGGGCGGCATTCAGCACCGCCTTGTCTCCCTGGATGAAGTCGACCCCGACCTCATGGCGGGTGTAGGTGTTCAGCTCGGGGTTGACATACACCCAGGCGCGCCCCTGCACGTCGTACAGCAAGGCGGAGTAAGGAACGACCGATCTCGTCCTGGCCTCGCTGTGAGCGATCATCTCTTCGGCCACCGGCGCCGTTTCGATGCCGATGCGCTCCACGGCTTTCTCCGTTAGCTTCAGCAGGCTGAGTTCGCTGTCCTTCAGGTGTTCTATATGGGCCGGCTCTGTCTTTTCATGGGGCGGCTCCTTTTCCTCGCAACCGAGGAGGAACAGTGCGGCGACCATAAGGGCCAGCCAGTGGGATTTATGTTGATACAGTTTCATGTCTACTGTTTTTTCCGGTTGTTGAAATGGGAGTGTGGAGGGAGTTGTGGCGGTTGTCTGTTGATGGTTGTCTGTTGATGGAAACTCCGCCCACAAACAACCACTAACACCCCTCCAACCACCTACGCGCTCGGTGCCACATCCAGCCCCAGCATGGCTTTTTCCTCTTCCATGACAGCGTCGGGCACTTTCCCGTATGCCAGGTAGGCGCCCGGCAGTACCATGAGGTTCACGGCCAGGGAAGTAATCAGGCCGCCCAGCATGGCCAGGGACATGGGGTGCAGCATCTCGAAGCCGGGCGCGCCGCTCATGAAAGCAAACGGGAGGAAGGCTGCCGCGCTGATAATTGTGGTCATCAGGATGGGCTGGAGGCGGTTGGCCACGCCCTTTTGCACCAGAGCCGGGCCGAAGGATTCGCCTTCGAGCATTTCCAGCCGCTTCAGGTGTTTGCCCAGCAGGATGGCATGGTAAGCGGTTATGCCCAGTACGGCGAGCAGCCCGGCAAGATGGCCCAGTTGCATGTTGCCGCCGCTCAGCCATACCGCCACCAGGCTTCCGCTGAGGGCGGCCAGCAGGCTGGGCAGGGCGATCAGCGCCATGCGCCAGCTCCAGAAGGCAGCCTGCAGCAGCAGGAATATGCCGATCAGGCAGGCGGCGATCACGCCGATCAGGTTGCTCCTTTCCTCGCGAAGCTCCGTGAAGTTGCCGGCCAGTTCGGCGTGGTATTCCAGCGGGAACCGGACCTGCTTAAAGCTTTTTTCTATTTCGGCTTTGGCCGCGGTGATATTCGTGCCCGAAAGGGCGAAGGTGACGTCCATATAACGGGATACTTTATCCCGGCGAATGACCGCCAGGTTTTGCTTCTCGCGCACGTCTGCCACTTCGCCGATGCGTACCCTATTGCCGTCGGGGGTGTCCACCAATAGGTTTTTAACGCTTTCGATACTGTTGCGCACTTCGGGAACCCCCCAGACGACAACTTCAAACACCTTTTGGCCCTCGAACAGGCTGCCCGCCTCGATGCCGGCCACCAGGGTTGCGGCAGTCCGGCGCACGTCGCCGGGTTTGATGTTGTACTGTTTGGCCTTTTCCAGGTCGACTTCGATCTCGAGCGCAGGCTCGGTGGCCGGGTATTCAACCTTGGGATCCACTACGCCTTTGACGCCCGAAATCGCTTTCTTCACCTCCTCTGCTTTTTGCCCCAGGATTTCCTGGTCCTCCCCGTAGATCCGGGCGGCATAAAGATGGTTCGTCGTGGAAAAGGGCCGGTTGAGGCTTTGTTCCAAGTAAGTGGTTATATTGCTCTTCATCTCCGGATAGCCCTTGAGCACCTGCCGGATGGAAGCCACCGTTTTATCGTAATCCGTTTCCTCGTCCATGCTGAGCCAAATCTCGGCAGAATGGACGTTGGTGATCTTGTCGGACATGACGGCCCGGCCGATATGGGCTGCGGCGTTGTCGATGCCGGGGATCGTCCGGAGTTTGCTGATGGCATCTTTGGTGACGCGCACCATTTCCGTGCGGGAGGTGCCGTATGCTCCATCCCACTGGACCACCAAATCCCGCTCTTGTGGGACCGGCAGGCCTGGAGGCAGGCCGATCATTGACAAGGCCAGGATGCCCACCAGCGCAATCCCTCCTAATGTGGCGTAGGCCGTCACCGGTTTTTGGGTAATGCGGCCGAGGATGCCGCCTACGGCCGCACTGATGGAGTTCAGCATCGGCGAGGATCGGTAAACAGGGCCGTCGTTGGGCAACAGCAATAAGCTGAGCGCCGGCGTAAGGACCAGGGCCGTCAGCGTGGAAGCCGCCAGGGCCAGCAGATACGACAGTGCCAGTGTGTCGAGGAACTCGCCGGCGATGCCGCTTACAAAGAAGAGCGGCATGGCCGCCAACAGGAGGATGAGAGTAGCCAGGAATATCGGGCTGCGTATCTCGAGGGTAGCCTCCAGGATGATGGCGGCAGATGATTTCCCGGCGCCGTTGTCGCGGGCGCTGTCGAGCCGGCGACGGATGTTGTCTACGGTGACTATGGCATCGTCAATGATGACCCCCAGGGCCACGATGAAACCGGCGACGGCCATCATGTCAAAAATAGTGCCTTGAAGATAAAGCGCATAAGCGCCGGCCAGGAGGGACAGCACGACGGCAACCAGGCTGATCAGGGCGGCGCGCCATTCATACAGGAAGATGAAGAGCAGCAGGGCGATGAGCGCCAGGCTGAACCCCAGAACGGTTGCCAGGTTGTCAAAAGACGCTTCGACGAATCTGGCGGGCTGATAAATCTCGGTATCAAAGGCAACGCCGGTCAGGCCGGGCGCCAGCTTATCGAGGGCATTCTCCACATTTTCGGTGACCTGCGCCGTGCTGGCCCAGGGGAATTTTTCGATCACCAGCAGCAGGCCTTCATTGCCGTTCACGATGGCGTCGCCGATCAGCGGCTGGTGGTTCTCCACGACCGTCGATATATCTTTGAGCAGCATATTTTTGCGGCCGTGGACCGACACCTCCGCGAGCTGCTCGGCCGTAGAAATAGGCGACAGGTGCCGGATGCCCATTCGCTGGTTGGGGGTATCGAAGAAGCCCCCGGTGCCCGGCGTGGATGAATTCAGATAGCTCAGCGGAGAGACCCAGAGCGCCTCGCCGGTGGTCTTGATCACATCGTGTAAGGTGACGCCTTTATCCTTAAGCGTTTCCGGGTTGACCTGAACCTGCAGCTGGCGCTTGCGCTGGCCCCATATCGACACATTGGCCACGCCTTCCACGCCCATCAGGTAGGGCTGGATCGTCCATCGGGCAAGCACCGACAAGTTGATGAGGGACATGTCGGGAGCGTTGGGGCTGAGGCCTACTTTCATCACCCGTCCGGTAGAGGAATAGGGTTGCAGCATGATGGGGGGCTTCGATACATGAGGTAACGCATGGGCCTGGGTGAGGCGCTCGGCTACGACCTGGCGCGCCACCATAGGGTCGGTGCCGGGTTCGAAAACGCAGACCACTCTGGACAGGCCCGGCATCGATTCGGACCAGATCTCATCCAGGAAAGCGATGCCGTTGAGCAGGTCCTGCTCCAGCGCGACGGTGAGTAATTGCTCCACTTCGTCGGCGGAAAGGCCCAGCGCTTCGGTCTGAACCTCGACATACACCGGGGAGAACTCGGGGAAGACCCCCAATTGCATATCGCGAAGCTGCGATATGCCAAGCACGATCAGCAATGCTGCTACAGATACAACGGCTAACCGGCCTTGCAGACTGGATGTAATAATTCCTCGCATAATGGCTTGTTTGTTTAGTTATTCGCAAAGCAATATCACCCCTGTCCAGGAACAGGAAGGGCTGAGATTGTGATTGTTTGTACATTGCGCCCGCCTATACCTCTCCCACTCCGTCCCGGATGCAGAAAGGGCAGACAAGCTGTAGTGAATCTGTTTTATATATATCAACGCCAAACCATTCCCGGTGACGGGAAGGATCCTTAATATTCATATTGAACGCCAATAACGGCGTATCCCTTCAAACAAAGGGCCGGTTGCTATTAATCGGTAATCTTTGGGAATGATGCTCTCAGATGCCCCACGCAAAGAAGCCATGCCGGAATAGAACGGGCATACGACGCTCCTTCCTGTGGTGCCCGGCCTGCAAGGAACGAAGCGCTGAAAGCTTGTTCTTCCCACACTTCGGCACCAGGAAACAGCTAACTTCTTTTTCCACGATTTCTGTGCTAATTCATCTGAGCTGAGGCTCATAGTACAACACGCAAACAATCTGATTTACTCAGCTACAATGTTTGGGCGCTGAAACTCGGCCTTGACACTAAAGCACAGGGTAAAACTGTGGCAACTTAATGGGAAATCAAAGGAAAACCCGCTTGTTCGCCTTCACCTGCAATTCCTTTTAAGGGGGGGATAATAAAGGATTGCCAAAAGCACGGCAAAAGCAAAATGAAAACAATTCCTTACTGTAGCAAGCTTAATTTTTCTGTTATTGGGAAAACGATCTTAGTTCTTAAAGCTTTCAGTAGAAGAAACTTTTAAAACAGGTAATCAAGAATCGTCGGAAAGGAGCAAAGTACGTTCCTCTCCTGATGGCAGGAAAGGGTGGGTCAACTGGGTTCTAGTACGTTTCGGCTAATGTTTCAAGTAGTTTGTCAATTTCATAAAATAGGGTATCCATACTTTTATGGATTGGAATACTATTCAAAAATATAAAAAAAACAGCAGTCAACAAAATAGTTGTATATTTTTTTTAAATTAAATTGTGTTTTTTGTTAACGCCTGATAGTGAAAGGCTTATAGCTTTCTCTTATATTAGGGAATATTATCATTGTTGATAACAATACATCTTTTTATCAAAGTAATACTATTAAAATGTTGGTCCACAAAGCCATTTTGTCATTGAGCCTTATTTTGGCTGCAGCAGCCTGCATGCCGGCTGAAAAGCCAGGAAAAAGAGATGCCCCGGAAACCAGGGGCAACCTGGCCTCTTCTGCCGGAGCAGGCCCCGGCGGCAGTGGCCCCGCTGTGGTTGATCCAGATAAATATCATTTCAGGTATGAACTTCGGGATACAGGACCGGGATTGAAACTGTCCCGGGAGCTTAAAGAAATCTCCGCCCTTGGCCTTTCGGCCGACGGTACCTGCCTGCTGGCGGTCAACGATGAAGAGGGTAAGGTTTTTTTTCTCGATAAAAACAAGGGCCGCATTCTCGGCGAACTCGCCTTCGGGCAAGCAGGCGATTATGAAGGGGTGGAAATGGTAGGCCTCAATATATATATCGCCAGAAGCGACGGCACTATCTTTGAGGTGGAACATTCCGGCAAGGCGAAAACCGAAGCGACGGTGTATGCGACGGGGCTGGATGCCGACTACGACGTAGAAGGCCTGGCCTACGACCAACCCAACCGCCGCCTCCTGCTTGCCTGCAAAGGAATTGCCGGCCGGGGCCCGGAGTTTGAAAACAAACGGGCGGTTTATGCCTTCAGCCTGGACAGCATGCGGCTATCCGGGCAACCCGCCTACCTGCTGGGCGAGGATATGCCGGTCGCTGAAGAGGCGATACGGGAAGCCTGGTGGCCGGATGTGCTGGCCGGGCAGTTCGCGCCGTCCGGCATCGCCGTCCATCCCATTACCGGGCACATATATATATTGTCTTCCAAAGGCAAGGCGAGGGCCGTGCTCGTCCTGTCCTCCGCCGGCGAATTGCTCAGCATCCGCGAGCTGGATAAAGCCCCGTTCAACCAGCCTGAAGGAATCTGCTTCGAGCCGGATGGAACGATGTATATCAGTACGGAAGCGAAGGGGAAGAGGGGAAGAGGGAGGGTGTTTCGGTTCCGGATGCTGTAGATTATATAGATACTACGGATGCCGAAGCATCCATAGTATCGCCGGGGCTTTGCCTTCGCCCCTCCCAATTCCCTCCAAAATCTCCTGCTATCTTACTTCCGGCAAAACATCAAAAGCAACATGAAAAAAAGCATGCACACTGTGGCGGCCATGGCCATGGCGATCTTTGCGGCCTCCTGCGGCAGTTCCGGCAATTCCAACGCACAGGGCAGCTCTTCCTGGCAGGAAGAATTTGGCCTTTCCGGCCGCACCCTGTCCACCGTCGGGCGGAATGATTATTTTATACTGGAGCCCGGCTTTCAGCTGGTGCTGGAAAGCAAAACAGAGAAACTCGCCGTGACCGTCCTCGATGAAACCAAAGAAGTGGACGGGGTCGCCACCCGGGTGGTCGAAGAAAAAGAATGGAAGAACGGCGAACTGATAGAAATATCCCGGAATTTCTTCGCTATCGACGAAAAGACGAAAGACGTTTTTTACTTCGGGGAGGAAGTCGACATGTACAACGGAGGAATAGTAACCAGCCACGACGGGGCCTGGCTGGCCGGCAAGAACGGAGCGCAGGCAGGCCTCATCATGCCCGGCAAACCCAAAGTAGGGATGAAGTACTACCAGGAGATTGCCCGGGGGGTGGCCATGGACCGGGCGGAGGTGCTCAAACTCGACGACCACCTGGACACGCCGGCCGGTTCTTTTTCCAATTGCCTGCTGACCAAAGAGGGGTCCGCCCTCAACCCCTTCGAAATGGAATTTAAAACTTACGCCCCGGGCATCGGCCTGTTGCAGGATGAAAAACTGCTGTTGGTCAAATACGGGTTCGTCGGAGAAGAATGAGTTTCTGCCCGGCCCACGCAGCTTTTTCCACAAGAACTTGCGTATTACAAAGAGAGACGAGAACCTGCGAAAAAATAGAAATAGGCAGGAATTCGGCCTGAAGTGCCAGGAATATATTACAAGCAGCCTAAATACCCTCAGTGCTGCAACCCGACAAACATGCTGCTAACATCCATATCCCTTCAGTAATTATGCTCGATTGGTCATGTAGGAATTATGCTTCCTTTCGCCGCCGGCCTGGTGTGGCAGGAGCTTAAGCAGCAACTATTGAAGGAGGCCGCTGTCCCGGGCTATCCTCTTTCTCTTAATCCTGAGAAATGAAAAAACATTATGTACAACTGAAACCAGCGGACAAGGCGAAACTAAAAGCTCTTATCTCCAAAAAAGCGTTAAAGCCAAGAGGGTTGAAACGGGCCACGGCCCTTCTGGAACTCGGCAAGGGAAAAACATACAAGGAAGTTGCCGAAACCCTGGGGGTGTCCAGCGTTACGGTTTCTTCCTGGGCCCAAAAATACAGGAAGGAAGGCCTGAAGTTCCTGAAAGACAAACCCCGGCCCGGCCGGCCCAAGGATATCACCGCCCGACAGCGGGCTAAGATCGTCGCCCTGGCAAAGAGCAAGCCGCCCGAAGGGCATGATAAGTGGAGCCTGCGGCTGCTGGCAGAAAAAGCAGTGGCGCTGGGGTTGGTCGACAGCATCTCGCACCAGTACATCAACCAGATCCTTAAGGATGATGAATTGAGCATTTATTAAAAAGGATAAAGCACCATCACCATGCGGATTTCTCTATTCCTGCTCATCCTGCTTCCCTTTACGGGGGCAGCCCAAAACTTCACGATAAGCGGCAGGCTCACCGATGCCACAACCGGCGAAGCGCTCATCGGCGCCAATGTCTTCGTCACTTCCCTGCAAACGGGGACGACGACGAACACCTACGGCTTTTACTCTCTTACTCTACCTAAAATGGATAGCATGGGCATTGCCTTTTCCTATGTGGGGTATAGCCCACAGTTCAAAAAGGTTTTTCCCGATCAGAGTTTCCAACTGGATGTGGAACTCGCCCCCGGCGTCGGGCTCCTCGATGAGGTGGTCGTCTCCGGGCAGCGTGCCGACGAGAACGTCGCCCGCCCCCAAATGGGCGTAGTGGACATCCCGACGGAGAAGATCAGGGAACTGCCGGCCATCCTCGGAGAGGTGGACGTGCTCAAGATCGTCCAATTGCTGCCGGGCGTGCAGGCCGGCAATGAGGGCACCACCGGCTTCTTCGTCCGCGGCGGCAACGCCGACCAGAACCTGGTCCAACTCGACGAGGCCGTCGTCTACAATCCCAACCACCTGTTCGGGCTGTTCAGCACCTTCAATACCCGGGCGATCAACAACGTCACCCTCATCAAAGGCGGCTTCCCGGCACAGTACGGCGGCAGGCTGTCTTCCATACTGGACATTACCATGAAGGAGGGGAACAACAAGCGCGTGGGCGCCGAAGGCGGCATCGGCCTGGTCACCTCCCAGCTGACCGTCGAAGGGCCCCTGAAAAAAGAACGGGCTTCTTTTATCCTCTCCGGCCGCCGGACCTACTTCGACTGGATGATCAAACCGTTCCTGTCCAGCCGCATCCGCACCAACTACGCGTTCTACGACCTGAACGCCAAGGTGAACTGGCAACTGGGGCCCAAAGACCGCATCTTCCTCAGCGCCTTCACCGGTAAGGATGACGCCCTCTATATCGAAGACGGCATCGAGTACAACGTGCTTTTCGGCAACTCCACCGCCACCCTGCGCTGGAACCACATCTTCGGGCAGAAACTTTTCCTGAATACCTCCTTTATCCTCAATGAATATGACCAGAATATCTCCGCCCTGCAGGACAACGCCTTCTCGGAGGTCCTCTCCGGTATCAAGGACGTCAACGGGAAAATAGAATTCCAGTATTATCCCAACCCCGGCCACGTCCTCCTCTTTGGCGCTCATTACCTGGACCACACTTTCCGCTCCAGCGGCAGGACGGAGGCCCAGTCGGGCTCCGACCCCTCCCCCGGCATCGATGCGGACGCCATCCCGGTGAAGTACTTCGACGAGTTCGCCATTTACATTAATGATGAAATCCAGGTAAGCGAACGCCTCTCTGCCAGCCTCGGCGTCCGGGCGCCGGGTTTCTTTTCCGATGAGGCCAGCTATTACCGGATCGAACCCCGGGCGTCCGTAAAAATGGCCCTCGGCCCTGCCTCTTCGGTCAAGGCCGCGTACACCGTGATGAACCAGTTCCTGCACCTGGTGCCCAGCTCTACAGCCTCCGTGCCTACGGAAATATGGGTGCCCTCCACAGAGCAGACCAAACCGCAGGTTTCTACCCAGTATTCCCTGGGCTACTTCCGGAACTTCCGGGACAACCAATACGAATCCAGCCTGGAGGTCTATTACAAAGACATGCAAAACCAGGTTTTATTTAAGGAAGGCAACCAACTGGTCGAAACCCTGGACGTCGACCCCCTGCTGGCCTACGGAAAAGGGTGGAGCTATGGCGCGGAATTCTTCCTGCGGAAGAACCGCGGCCGGCTGACCGGCTGGCTGTCTTACACCCTTTCCTGGACCAACCAGAAATTCGAAGAGCTGAACTTCGGCCAGGCCTTCCCGTTCCGGTACGACCGGAGGCACAACCTGTCCGTGGTGGGCACGTACCAGCTCAGCAAGCGGTGGTCCCTGTCGGGCACTTTTGTCTTTTCTTCCGGCAATGTGTATACGGTGCCGGTGGGCCGCATCGGGGTATTCTACGGCGGTTCCCTGTTCGAAGGCAATTACTTCGTTTACGAGGAGCGCAACAACGTGCGGATGAACCCCTACCACCGGCTCGACCTGTCGGCCGCCCACAAAAGGGAGTGGCGCCTGTTCGGCAAAGACCTGACTTCCGAATGGGTCTTCAGCGTATACAACACCTACAGCCGGCTGAATCCCTATTTCGTCTACTTCGAAGTGGAGCCCCGCACCGGCGAGCCCAAAGCGAAACAGGTGTCCCTGCTGCCCATTATTCCGAGCATTACGTACAATTTCAAATTTTAACAGGCCTGACAAGTTTTTTCCCCGCCGGGGCCACAGCAAACTTGTCAAGCCTGGTTCCACAGAAAAATATTGCGACATGAAAAAAATTAACTATATCATCCCTCTCCTCCTTTTCCTTTTGACGATGCTCTCCTGTCGCAAGGACGTCAAAATCAAGCCCGATTCCTCCTACGAGAGCCAACTGTTCATCGAAAGCATTTTATTTCCGGGGGAAGTGCCCAAGGTTTACCTCAGCCGGAGCCAGCCCTTCTTCAACGAGGAGGTCACCCCCCAGGAGATGTTCGCCCGTGGGGCAGAAGTATTCCTGTCGAACGGCGCTCAGGAAGAAAAACTGCAACCGGATTCCACTTTCGACAAGTTCCGGTGCCGCTGGGTGCCTTATTATGCGGGGACAGTACCTGCCGAGTACGGCAAAACCTACCAACTGACGGTCACCTACCAGGGTGAAACGTATACAGCCACAACCACAATCGACCAGGCCAGGGTCAACCTTGACGAGGTAGAATACACGCCCGAGTTCTTCGACGTATACGGCGGCCACGACGGGGTCATCCTCCGGTTCCGGGATGCACCGGGCGAAAAAAACTTCTACCGCTTCCAGATGGACCGCTTTCTCGACACTTCCCGTCACCACGCCCACATCCTGGAAGTCCTGGTAAATGACTGCACCAACGGCGAAAAGTTCTGGATCACCGACCTGGGGCGCACCATTTTCCGCGACGAGAACAACGACGGACAGCCGATGGAACTCTACGCCGAGGTCTCCTTCGAGTATCGGCGGGGCGATACGGCCTACATTTACCTGCAGTCCCTGGATGAAACCGCAGCCGCTTTTTACGAGGATATCGACAACCAGCTGCAATCTATCCTGAACCCCTTCGTGGAACCTGTTTTCCTGAAATCTGCCATCGAAGGGACGATCGGGGTGTTCGGGTCTGCCGTCCGTTCGGATACGGTAGTGTTTGTGTATCCGCAGGATAACCCATAGAGTGGTTTGGTTGCAGTAGTTTCTCATGTAAGGTGCGCACGCGGCGATACGTGCATGCTCTACACGAGAAATTGCTGGTTTGGTTGGCCGGGGAGACGGGGAGGAGTCATTTATTTCAGGATCAAATTATCGATAAGGCGGACGCCGCCCACCCAGATGGCGGCGCAGGCGACGACAGAGGCGGGGCTGCTGTAATCCGGCACAGGTTGGAGGGTTTGGCCGTCGGCCAGTTCGAAGTATTCGGGTTCCAGGCCGAGGGATTTCAGGTGTTCCATGGCTTTGGCTTCTACTTCGCGGGGGGAGAGCTGGCGGGCCCAGCTGGCGGCCTGTTGGAGGGTTTGGTAGAGGGCGGCGGCCCGTTCCCGTTGTTCGGGGCTCAGGCGCTGGTTGCGGGAGCTCATGGCCAGGCCGTTTTTTTCGCGGACGATGGGACAGGAGATCACCTCTACCGGGAGTTCAAGGGTGCGGGCCATGTGCTGCACGATGAGGAATTGCTGGTAATCCTTCTGCCCCATGAAGAGCTTTTGGGGTTCTACGATGTCGAGCAGGCGTTTGACCACCTGGGCCACCCCGTCGAAGTGGCCGGGGCGGAAGCGCCCTTCCATGGGCAGGGCCAGCGGGCCGAAATCCACCTCCACCTGGGTTTCGAGCCCGGGAGGGTAGACTTCTTCGACGGAGGGCATAAAAACCGCGTGGCAACCCGCTTTGTAGAGCATGGTAAGGTCCGTAGTGGGAGTCCGGGGGTACTTTTCCAGGTCGGAAGCCTGGTTGAACTGGGTAGGGTTGACAAAAATGCTGGAAACGGTACACTGGGCCGCCTCCAGCGACTGCCGGACGAGGGAGAGGTGGCCTTCGTGGAGGGCACCCATTGTGGGGACAAAACCGATAGGCCTGTTCTTATTTCGGAATAATTCCAGGTATCTCCGGAGGCTGCTGATTTTCTTGAAAAGGTACATTTGACGTGGAATGAACAACCAATCTGCGAATATAGGCGTTTTTGTTAACAGAGTATTAAGTTCAGCTTAAATACAGGAAAATCAGCGAATTTTTGCTAAATTTGCAGTCTTGTTCCTTGAACCTTTGGAGAAATAGTTTTTCCTTAAATACTTTTTGTCTATGAGTAAAAAGAAAGTGCTGATCGTAACGCAGGAAATGCACCCCTATACCGCACTCTCCGAAATATCCAACATAGCCCGAAAGCTTCCGCAACATATTCAGGAAAGCGGCATGGAAATTCGCGTTTTGATGCCCCGTTTCGGAACGATCAATGAACGCAGGCACCGGCTGCACGAGGTCGTCCGCCTTTCCGGGATGAACATTATCGTCGATGACGATGACTTCCCGCTGATCATCAAGGTAGCTTCGCTGCCGGAAGCCCGCATGCAGGTATACTTTCTCGATAATGAAGACTTCTTTAAGCGCAAGCGCGTCTTTACCAATGAAGCTGGAGAACCCTTTGAAGACAACGCCGACCGCATGGTGTTCTTCTGCAAAGGCGTTATCGAGACCGTCAAGAAATTTGGCTGGCCGCCGGATATCATCCATTGCCACGGCTGGATGACGAGCCTCATCCCGCTCTACCTCAAGACGGCCTACAAGAACGAGCCGCTTTTCCAGCATTCAAAGGTCGTTTATTCCATTTACAACAATGCCCTGGATAAGGCCTTCAACGATACATTCGTCGCTAAAGCTTCCATCAATAACCTCAGCGAAGAGGACCTCCGGGCATATCAGAATGGCGCCGGGGCCACGCTTCACAAAGGTGCTATTTCTTACGCCGACGCCCTGGTGATCGGCAGCGAAGAACTCAGTGAGCCCGTTTCAAAAGCGCTTCACAGCGTCGATAAACCTGTTATGGAATTCCTGGGCGATGATGAAAACCTGGATGCTTTCCTGGAATTCTATAATTCCCTCACCGCCGAAGAGGTGGAAGAGGGGAAATAAAACAGGCTGCGCAGCCGTACCCTCTCCTTCAGCCATTAGTTTAAAAAGCGAATCCGCCTGATGATCACGCCGGGGCAGGAGCGCCCCTGTGTGAGAGAACCGGTGCCCGGAATCTCCGGGGCCGGCCAACAAAACAGGACGGCACGGTATTCATTTATCTGATGGCAAAACAGAAAAACTTTATGAGACTAACCTTTTTTGCTTTAGTTCTGGCGGTTATCGCTTCCGCCTATTCGTGCGCTGACCCCACCCAGGTCGGGGCCGGCCTGCTGGAAGAAGACAGGGCGGACGTGGGCTTTTCTGATACGCTTTCGATCGTGAGTTCCACCGTAGCCAATGACTCGATCCGGACCTACAGCCCTTTTTCGTCCAGCCAGCTGGGCACCTATCTTCTGGGCAACCTCAACGACCCGGTTTTCGGGCGTTCCTCCTCCAGCATTTACGCGCAGGTGTATCCACAGAGCAGCAGCCCCGGTTTCGGTGCGGCAACGGTAGTGGATTCTATCATCCTCGTGCTGCCGTACAATGTCGATGGTTTATACGGCAAGACGGAGGGGGAGGAATTTGGCATCGACGTTTTTCAGCTGGCAGAAGTACTCCAGGAGAACGAGGAGTATTTTTCCAGCCAGGAAGCTGCCGTTGAAGCCATGCCTGTGGGTTCAGCCCGGGCGATGGTCAGCACGGACAGCCTCGCGTTCACCGATTATGATGACACGGACACGGTGGCGGCCCGTTTCCCCCACTACCGCATAACCCTGGACGACGCCGTGGCCAGCTATCTCGTCGGCCTGGAGTCAAACATTTATGCGGACGACAGCCTTTTCCTGGACGCCTTCAAGGGCATCCACCTGCGGCCCACCACGGAAAATGAGGGTATGCTTAGCTTCCGCCTGCTTTCACAGGATGCGGGGATTTACCTCTACTACCGCGATTCCATCAACGGAAAGCCCAAGCGCTTCCTCTACGATTTTGACATCGAACCTACGGTCCGGTTCACCAACTTTAAACACGACTATGACGGCGCACCGGTCAATGATTTTCTGGATGGCGCCACGGAGGACAGCATTATCTTCATCCAGGGGATGAGCGGCGTGTCGGCCCGGCTGGAGATTCCCAACGTGGCCAACCTCCGTGGATTGGTGGTCAATAAGGCCGAACTGGAGTTCTACGTCGCTGATGTCGGTGGGGATGAAGCAGCGTTTACCCCCTGCCCCCAGTTGATCCTTACGACGCCGGATGACGAAGATCTGCAGGTAGTGGTCGAAGATATTTCCATCATCCTCTCGCAGCGCCGCAACCTGGCGGAAGTGTTCGGGGGAACGCCGATCGAAGGCACCTCCGGAAGCCCCGCTCTTTACCGGATGAATATATCTGCTCATTTCCAGGATATCATCGACGGCAACAGGAAAAACGTACTGTTTATCACGCCACTCCAGAAAGCGGAGACGGCTTCCCGCACCATCCTCTACGGCGCCAGCCATCCGCAGTATGGGATCAGGTTGAAACTGGCATTTACAAAACTATAATTTATCATTGGCCTTTAGAGCATATTTGGAGGTGGTGCTTTAGCAGCCTAAATAGCCTGCCCCGTACACAAAGTGTCGGGGGCCACCTCCAAACATGCTCTTAGCCAAAACCATCAAAGACGTTCTTAACTATGTGTGGTATTGTCGCCTACCTCGGCCCCCAGCAAGCTTACCCCATTCTGATAAAAGGCCTGAAACGCCTGGAATATCGCGGCTATGACAGCGCCGGGATCGCCATCCTCAACGGCGGGGTCAAAGTCTTTAAAAAGAAAGGGAAAGTACAGGAACTGGAAGCTTTTATCCAGCAGGTCCATAAAAACAGCACGATCGGCATCGGCCATACCCGATGGGCCACCCACGGGGCGCCCGACGACATCAACGCCCACCCCCACCGGTCGGGCAACGGCAGGCTATGCCTCGTCCACAACGGCATCATCGAGAATTACGCCCTGCTCAAAACCGCCCTGGAAAAAGAGGGCCACACCTTCGAAAGCGAAACGGACACGGAGGTGCTGGTCCACCTGATCGAAGAACTTCAGGAGCGGGACAACCTGCCGCTGGAGGAAGCGGTGCGCGTTGCCCTCACGCGGGTCGTGGGCGCCTATGCCATCGTGGTGATGGATAAACAGGACCCCAATAAGCTGGTCGCTGCCCGCAAGGCCAGCCCGCTGGTGATCGGGATCGGGGAAGGGGAATTCTTCCTGGCTTCCGACGCCACGCCCATCATCGAACATACCCGGACGGTAGTGTACCTCAACGACGAAGAGATCGCCGTCGTCCGGCGCTCCGGCGACATGCAGATCAAGACCATCGACAATGAGGTGCAGGCGCCCTTCCTCCACGAACTCGATATGAAGATCGAGATGCTGGAAAAAGGAGGCTTCGACTACTTCATGCTCAAGGAAATCTACGAGCAACCGACGACGATCGCCGATTGCATGCGCGGGCGGGTCAACGCCGAAAAGGGCCTCGTCCGCCTGGGGGGGCTGGAAGAGCACATCAACCGCATCGCCAAGGCCAAGCGTTTCATCGTTGCGGCCTGCGGCACTTCCTGGCACTCCGGCCTCATCGGGGAATACCTCTTCGAAGACCTGGCCCGGATACCCGTGGAGGTGGAGTATGCCTCTGAATTGCGCTACCGCAACCCCATCATCACCGAAGAGGACGTCGTCATCGCCATCTCCCAGTCGGGAGAAACCGCCGATACCCTGGCCGCCCTCGAGCTGGCCAAAGAAAAAGGGGCCATGATCTACGGCATCGTCAATGCCGTAGGCTCTTCCATCGCCCGGATCACCGACGCCGGGTCCTATATTCACGCCGGGCCGGAGATCGGCGTAGCCTCTACCAAGGCGTTCACCGGCCAGGTTACCCTGCTGACCATGATGGCCCTGACCCTCGCGGAAAAACGGGGAACCATCTCGAAGTCCTACTTCCGGCAACTGGCCAGCGAGTTGGCCATTATTCCAAAGAAAGTACAAAAGGTGCTGGAATACGACGAACGGATTAAGTATATTGCGAGTGAAATCAAGGACAAACACAACGCCCTTTACCTCGGAAGAGGATACAACTTCCCCGTGGCGCTGGAAGGGGCGCTCAAACTTAAAGAAATTTCCTATATCCACGCTGAAGGCTATCCCGCCGCGGAAATGAAACACGGCCCGATAGCCCTGATCGACGAGCAGATGCCCGTCATCGTCATCGCTACCAACAAAAGCGCTTACGATAAGATCGCCAGCAACATTCAGGAAGTGAAAGCCCGAAAGGGAATGGTCATCGCCGTAGTCACGGAAGGCGACAAGGTCATCAGCAAAATGGCCGATTATGTCATCGAAATCCCGGACACGGAAGAACCGCTTACGCCACTACTCTCCGTTATCCCCCTGCAGCTGCTTTCTTACCACATCGCGGTAATGAGGGGCTGCAATGTCGACCAACCGAGAAACCTGGCTAAATCTGTAACCGTAGAATAAGTAAAATCAAAAATATGAGTGATCCATTAAACGATGGGATGGAGTACAATTCCGCCAGGGAAGACCTCATCATCCCGGAATACGGGCGCAACGTCCAGAAGCTGATCAACCACGCCAAAACGATAGAAGACCCGGCCTACCGCCAGAAATTCGTCGAAGCGGTGGTCGACCTGATGCAGCAGATGCACCCCCAAAGCCGCAATATCGACGACTACCGCGACAAACTGTGGAAGCACGTCTTCCGCATCGCCAAATACCAGCTGGACGTCGTACCGCCCGGCGGTAAAAAACCCCGCCCGGAAGACAGCCAGAAACGCCCCGAAAAGGTGGGCTATCCGGTCATGGAGGCCAAGTACCGCCACTACGGCCACAATGTACAACAACTGATCAAGAAGGCGCTGTCTATGCCGCCCGGCCCCAAACGCGAAGGGTTCGTCGCCGTCATCGGCTCTTATATGAAACTGGCCTACCGCACCTGGAATAAAGAACATTACGTGAGCGACGACATCATCAAAGGAGACCTCGAAACCCTGTCCAACGGGCAGTTGTCGCTGGATGACAGCGCCTCCCTCGACAACCTCTCCCGGCCCAGCCGCCGCAGCAAGCCCCAGCAGCAGCAGCGCAGTTCTTCCCGGGACAGAGACAGAGACAGAGACAGGGACAGGGACAGAGATAGGGACAGGGACAACGGGGGCGGAAGGAATAGCGATAAACCGCGCCGCAGTTACCGAAGGAAGAAATAACTTATGTCCCTGGACGCATTTGAAGTTATCGGCGGCACGCCCTTAAAGGGTTCGATCATTCCCCAGGGGGCCAAGAACGAGGCCCTGCAGGTGATCTGCGCCGCCCTGCTCACTGACGAGAAAGTAACCATTTCCAACATTCCGGATATCCTGGACGTCAACCTGCTGATCAGCCTGCTGCAGGGGCTGGGCGTTTCCGTCGAGCATGTAGCCAAAGAAACCTACTGCTTCCAGGCCCGGTCTGTCGACCTGGAGTACTTCGAATCCCGGGAATTCCGGCAGAACGCCGGGCGCATCCGCGGCTCGGTCATGCTCATCGCGCCCCTGCTGGCCCGCTTCGGGCGGGCGATCCTGCCCAAACCGGGTGGAGACAAGATCGGCCGCCGCCGCCTCGACACCCATTTCCTGGGGCTGGAGAAGCTCGGTGCCGCGTTCACCTACAATCCGGCCCGCAACCAATACGACGTGGCGTCCGACGGCCTGAAGGGCGCCTATATCCTGATGGACGAAATATCCGTGACCGGAACGGCCAACGTAGTGATGGGTGCCGTGCTGGCCGAAGGAACCACCCAGATCTATAACGCGGCCTGTGAACCCTACGTACAACAACTGTGCCGCCTGCTCAACCGCATGGGCGCCCGCATCTCGGGCATCGGCTCCAACCTGCTGGCCATCGAGGGCGTTCCCCGCCTGGGGGCTGCCGAACACCGCCTGCTGCCGGATATGATCGAGGTGGGCAGCTTCATCGGCCTGGCCGCCATGACCCAGTCCGAGATCACCATCAAAGATGCCCGGGTGGAAGAGCTGGGCATTATCCCCCGCGTCTTTGAGCGCATGGGCATCCGGATGGAATTCCGGGGAGACGACATCTTCATCCCCCGCCAGGAAGAATACGAAATACAGACCTTCATCGACGGCTCCATCATGACCGTCTACGACGCCCCCTGGCCGGGCTTCACGCCCGACCTGATGAGCATCGTGCTGGTGGTGGCCACGCAGGCCAAGGGCAGCGTGCTGGTCCACCAAAAGATGTTCGAAAGCCGCCTCTTCTTCGTCGACAAACTCATCGACATGGGCGCCCAGATCATCCTCTGCGACCCGCACCGGGCAACCGTCATCGGCCTGGGCCGCCGCTTCCAGCTGCGCGGCATCGAAATGACTTCGCCGGACATACGGGCCGGCGTGGCCCTGCTCATCGCCGCCCTTTCCGCCAAAGGAACCAGCATCATCCACAACATCCATCAGATCGACCGGGGCTACCAGGCTATCGATGAGCGCCTGCGGGCGCTGGGAGCGCAGGTGCGGCGGGTGGAGGGGTGAGGTTGGATATGGCTATCGATGCTCTTTTTTTCTCTGGTGCGGGAAAAGCATTGCTGACGGCCGTGTCATTCGCGGCTTCTGCCTGACCTTCGTCCCTTTGCTCATAAGCAAAGCCGCATGGCTACCCATTCATCCTATGAAATAGCGAAGCATTAATTTCACAGGGTAAACAGGTGGATGGCCCTGTCCCCCAAGCCTTTGGGGTAAATAGTTTTATAGGATGCCCGGTGCTGGCAGGGCGAGCGGGATAGCCGCTCCGAAGGCTCTGGGTAGTTTTAAAAACAAAAAATTGCTATCTTTGTCCATATACAGCGCCCTGCTTTCGCATGAGTAATAACCTGCCTGAAAAACCCCTTCGGACTGGCTGCCACCGTCAATCCGAAGCTGTTCGAGAACAAAACAGATTACTCATGAAAATCAAAGGCTACATGTACATCCTGGAATGCGCCGACGGGAGCTACTACACCGGAAGCACCAAAGACCTCATCAGAAGATTGCTACAACACATGAGCGGCGAAGGCGCCAACCACACCCGCAAAAGGCTGCCTGTAAAACTGGTGTACTTTGAAACATTTTCCCGCATTGATCATGCCTTCTACCGGGAAAAACAGGTACAGGGCTGGAGCCGGAAGAAAAAGGAGGCACTTATCCATAGCCAGTTTGATGAACTGCACCGGCTGGCGGAGTGTCGGAATGAGACGCATTTTAGGAATCGGTAGCTGCCCTCGGCTCCGCTGCCCTCGGCTCCGCTCGGGCAGCGGCGGAACCCCGAAGCTCGTTGAGCGAAGCCGAAACGAGCCCCTCCCACTACCCCTTCCCCACATCCACCGCCACTACCTTATACTCCGGGCAATCCGCCTCGCTATCCAGCACGTCGCTGGCCACCTGGTTGATCAGGATTTCCGGGAAATGGAAAGTGGAGCTGAGCACGCCCGGCTGCACCATATCGCTCACGCGGGCGCGGATGCGGGCGCTGCCGCGCGCAGAGCGCACCAGCACTTCTTCCCCGTCCTGTATGCCTCGTGCCCGGGCGTCCTCCGGGCTGATCAGCAGCAAGTCTTCGCCCAGGAGGGCCGTATCCCGGGTGCGGCGGGTCATGGAGCCGCTGTTGTAGTGCTCCAGGGCGCGGTTGGTGGTCAGGATGAAAGGATAATCGTCGGCGTTTTCCCGAACCTCGCGGCTCTCTTCGAAACCGATGAAGCGGAGGCGCCCCTTGCCCAGCTTGAAGGTTTCGGTATGCAGCACCTGCGTATCCGTGCCGTCTTCCGCTACGGGCCATTGCAGGCCGTTCCTGCCGAGGCGCTCCCAGGTGATGCCTTTAAAGAACGGCACGATTTGAGCGACCTCTTCCAGCACCACTGCCGGGTCGTAATCCGGCTGCGGGAAGCCCATACGGTTCATCATCTCAGTGACGATCACGCCGTCGGGTTTGGTGCCCGGAAGCGGGTCGATGACGCGGTTGACGCGCTGCACCCGGCGCTCCCCGTTGGTGAAGGTGCCCGATTTCTCCAGGAAGGACGAAGCCGGCAGGATGACGTCGGCGTAGCCGGCCGTCTCGGAGAAAAAGATTTCCTGCAGGATGAGGAAGTCCAGCTTTTCCAGGGCTTTGCGTACTTTGTTCGAGTTGGGTTCCGTCTGTACCACATCTTCGCCCATGATCCAGAGGGCCTTGAGCTGGCCCGTTTCGGCGGCCTCCATCATTTTGGGAATGGTATACCCCGGCCCGCCGGGCAGGGCAGCGCCCCAGGCGGCCTCGTAGACACTGCGCATTATGGGGTCGGCCATGCTGAGGTATCCCGGCCCCAGGTTGGGCTGCACGCCCATATCGGCGGCGCCCTGAACGTTGTTCTGCCCCCGCAGCGGGTTGACGCCCACCCCCCGCCGGCCGATATTGCCGGTGATCATCGCCAGCCCGGCGACCAGCATGACTCCGAAGGTGCCCTGGTAGTGTTCCGTAACGCCCAGCCCATGGAAGCACATGGCCGCCGGCGAAGAGGTGTAGGCCACGGCTGCCTCGCGCACCAGGGCGCGGCCGACGCCGCATACTTCCTCCATTTTGTCGATATCCAGCGCCAGGATTTGTTGCCGGAACGCCTCGTAGCCTTCCACGCGCCGTTGGATGAAGGGCCAGTCTACCAGGCCTTCTTTGACGATGTAGTGCATCATCATATTGAGCAGGGCGACGTTCGTGCCCGGCCGCAGTTGCAGGTGATATGTAGCGTGGCGGGCCAGTTCCGTCTTCCGGGGGTCGACGACGATCAGCGTCTTGCCTTTCATGGCCTGCTGCTTGATCCGGGCGCCCGTCACCGGGTGGGCGGCGGTGGGGTTGGCGCCGACCACGAGGATGCAGTCGGTATATTCAAGGTCTTCGATCGAATTGGTAGCGGCGCCCATGCCGAAGGTGCGCTGCATGCCCAGGGCGGTCGGGGCATGGCAGATGCGGGCGCATCCGTCGATGTTGTTGGTGCCGATGACGGCGCGGATGAACTTCTGCATCAGGTAGTTCTCCTCGTTGGTGCAGCGGGAGGAGGAGATGCCGGCAATGGCGTCGGGGCCGTGTTCGGCCTTGATGGTGGCCAGGCGTTCGGCGATGTAGTCGTAGGCTTCCTCCCAGCTCACTTCCTCGTGCCGGCCATTGCGTTTGATCATGGGGGAGCGCAGGCGGTCGGGGTGGTTGTAAAAGCGGAAGGCGTAGCGCCCTTTGACGCAGGTATGGCCCTGGTTGGCGGCGGCATCGTAGGGAGCGGAGATGCTCAGGATGGTGCCGTTGCGTTTGGCGACATCCAGGTTGCAGCCTACGCCGCAGTAGGTACATACGGTGCGCACCGTTTCGGTGGCTCGTTGGGCGGCGGGTTGGAAGATGTCGGTAATGGCAGCGGTGGGGCAGGCCTGTACGCAGGCGCCGCAGGATACGCAGTAAGAATCGGCAAAGCTGGTATCCAGGCCTTTGACGATGTGGCTGTCGAAGCCGCGGCCGGCCATGCTGAGCACGAATTCTCCCTGCACCTCGTCGCAGGCGCGGATGCATTTATAGCAGTTGATGCATTTGGCCAGGTCCGACACCAGGTAGGGGTGGCTCTCGTCGCGGGGGCGGGCCAGGTGGTTGGCGCCCGCCGGGTAGCGCACTTCCCGGACGCCCACCCTGGCGGCTACGGCCTGCAGTTCACAGTGCCCGTTGGCCTCGCAGGTGAGGCAGTTGGGCGGGTGGTCGGTCAGGACGAGCTCCAGGATGTTGCGGCGCAGCCGCTGTATGGCTTCTGTGTCGGGAAAGATGCGTTGCCCTTCCGCCACCGGCGTGTGGCAGGCGGCTACCGTTTTCATCTGCCCGTTCCCTTCTTTGGCGACTTCCACGCTGCACAGGCGGCAGGAACCGAAGGGTTCCAGGTTGGGAGCATCGCAGAGGGTGGGGACGTAGTCGTGGCCCAGGTGGCGGCGGATGAAGGACAGGATGGTCTCGCCATCCCGGATTTCATACGCGATATTGTTGATGAAAGCAGACTTTTTCATTGGACGGCGGCTTTTTGTTCGGCGAAATAGGGTTTCAGTTCCTCCCCGAAGTATTGGAGGGCATTGCGCACGGGCAGCGGCATGCCGCCCCCCAGGCCGCAGAGGGAGCCTTGCTCCAGGGTGTCCAGCAGGTCATCGAACAGGCCCCTGTCGATCCGGTAGCCTTCCGCCTGCGCCTTGCGGAGCATCTCTTCACCCCGTTTCGAGCCCAGGCGGCAGGGGAAGCATTTTCCGCAGCTTTCGTGGGCAGTGAAGGCGAAGAGGTGCTCCAGGTAAGCGATCATGGGATAGGAGGCCGGAATGCCGACGGCCGAGGCGTGGCCCAGCAGGAAGCCGTGTTCGGCAAAGGATTCGAAGTCTACCGTCAATTCCGGGATTTTCGGGGCGGGCACGAGCCCGCCCAGCGGGCCGCCGATATGCAGGGCTTTCACCGGCTTGCGGAAGCCGCCGCCCAGCTCGTCGACGACAGCGGAGAGGGGCGTGCCCATCGGCACTTCGTACACGCCCGGCCGGCGGAACGCGCTGTCGAGCGACAACAGCTTGGTGCCGGCAGACTGCTCGGTGCCGATGGAGGCGAATGCCTCACCCCCTTTTTCGAGGATATAGAACAGGTTGGCCAGGGTCTCTACGTTGTTCACCAGGGTTGGCTTGCCGAAGAGGCCCTCCCGGGCGGGGAAGGGCGGGCGCACCCGCACTTCTGGCCGCTGCCCTTCGATAGAGGCCAGCAGGGCCGTCTCTTCCCCGCAGATGTAAGCGCCGCGGGCTTTAATGATTTTGAAGTCAAAGGAAAAGCCGGAATGCATAATGTCCTCCCCCGCCAGGCCGGCGGCCTGGAGCGTCCCGATGGCCTGGCTGATTGCCGTGACGGACTCCGGGTACTCCGCCCGGATGTACAGTATCCCCGTTTCCGCCCCGACGGCGTAACCGGCGATCAACATCCCCAGGAGGACGGGCAGCGGCCGTTCTTCCAGCAGGTAACGGTCGGAATAGGAGCCGGGGTCGCCCTCGTCGGCATTGCAGACGATGAATTTCTGTCCAGCGGGCGCTTCCCGGCAGGCTTGCATTTTGACGGCTATCGGAAAACCGGCACCGCCCCGGCCCCGCAGGCGGGAGCGTTCGACGGCGGCAATGACATCCTCCGGCTGTCCTTTCAGCATCCGGCCGATGGCATAACGGCAGCCCTCGATGGCAGGCATGGCTGCCGTGAGCAGGGGGCGGCCCAGGGACTGTACCGCGTAGCGGTCCCGCCCGTTTTGATGGCCCTGCTTTTCAATGCGCTCCCACTGCCCGATGGCCGGGCCGGAATAGTTGCGCCCCCGGTACTGGAAGGCCGCATTTTCATGGCAGCGGCCCAGGCAGCACATCTCGCCGATCTCTTCTTCTTTGAAATGCCGGAGCAGTTCTGTCTTCAGGCCGTCTTGTGTGCCGGCCAAACGGCAGGCCGTGCCGTTGCACACATACACCTGCTTGCCTTTGTTTTCCGGGCGGGTAAAATCGTAGAAAGAGGCCGTGCCATAGAGGCTGGCGGGGCCCATCAGGAATTCTTCGGCCAGTTGGCGGAGTTCTTCCCGGGTGGGGGTGCCCTCCTTCTCTGATAGTTCCCCAAGGCGTTCAAACAGGTTGTCCGACAAGCCTTTCCGGCTGGAAAGAGAGGTTAGGTTTCTGGACATGGTGGTTGAGGTTTGGTTAGGGGGGCGGAAGTTCGTGCATTGGTACGCCGTCGCTCCGCGCCGGCCATTAATGTTTAAAGATCTGTTATTTTTGTTGCAGTAGGGTTGACGATTGTCATTGGAAGAGGCTGAGATTTTTTGGAGGCGGTTTTCACCAGGAGAGGAGGAGGTCCCATTCCAATATCCGGTTATTGGCCTCCAGGCGGAAGGCCAGGGCATGAATGGGATAAACTACAAGCATTCCTTCGCCCGATTACGAAACCACTTTCACCGACCCGGCGCCGGGCAATTGTCTGGAGAAATCGAAGTGGGCAGCGCCAATTTCACCTTTGCAACCCATGGGCTGGAGCAGGGCAGTTACTGCCGGATAATGGAAGTGAACGGTTTGTGGCTAAGTGAGAAATTGATTGTTATCAAATAGAAATCCTTGTTTTTTTTACAATCCAAAGATCAAAACCATGAGACAGCTCTTTTTATTGCTCCTGACTTTTTATGGCATTGCCGTGCACTGTTTTTCACAATCACAGGAATGGGCACCAATCGGAGCGGTCTGGCATTTTCAGGAAGATGATTGGCTTTCTTCTGAGTATTCTTCTTATGTGACGATTACGGTAGTTGGCGACACCCTCATCCATGGCAAGCCGTGCCGCATCATGAAAAAAAGCGGCCGGAATTGTGCAGACCGTGAATTGGAGGACTACACTTATTACGAGGAAGGAGTCGTATACTGGTACAACAAATATGTCGATCAATTTACTGTTCTGTACGATTTCAACGCTCAGGCCGGCGACCAATGGGAAATATTGATGGAAGACTGTTCCGCCCAGGTTTCAGTAGTTTCTACCGACACCGAAGTAATTAACGGAGAGGTGCTGAAGGTTTTGAATATGAGCTTTGACGGCCCTTTGGGCGGCAAAATTACAGAGCGGCTTGGCCATCAGCCCTATTTGTTCCCAAGGATACGGCTCAGCGGATGGTGCCATATCATTTGCGATGGCAGGTATTCCAATGGACTGCGCTGCTACCAGGACGCGCAATTGGGGCTGTATGAAACCGGCCTGGCTGAAAATTGTGAAACAGTTATTTCTTCCATTGAAAAAGGTATCCCACAACAAGAACTTTTGGTTTATCCTAATCCTGCCTCCGATTGGATTGAAGTCAAGTTTTCTCCTTTTCACCCGGGAGAGCTTTCCATCTTTGATTATAAAGGAAACCTCGTTAAACAATTTTCTTTGAATTCGGCCGGCCAGGCTATTGATATTTTTTCATTGTCCCCCGGATATTATTTCCTGAGGTTACTGGCAGGTAATGAAAGCCCCCTACTGAAAAAACTATTTATCTATTAAGAACAAAAATCGCCGCACTAAATTTTGCTCATGTCGGCGGGCTTTGTGCCAAGGCCATCCTTTAACTCCCATCAGGATTGGGGCAATACCCTGAGAAAAATCAACGGAAAAGATGATCCTGCTCATTGCCAGAAAGGCGTTTTTTCCCCTCAATTGCATTATCTCTTCGCAGAAGCAAACCCGCTGGTTCACGTGTGTTGATCCCAGTCCTTTCCTCTTTTCAAATCATTCATTTTTGAAGGGAAAAACTGACCTGGGAAAACAAAACGGCAGCCACTACGGCAATAACCAGCGCTATGCCGACTTTGCAGTACACAGTACAGTAAAATAAGGGCCCCGCGCCGGCGATACTGGCGATGATGCCAATTACCGCCATTAGGACGTAAACGGCAAAAATCGCCGCCGGCAGGAATAATCCGGTTCGCCACAAAAAGTTTTTCATCGTGATGGATTTTCATTAAACCATCTGATTTTCAACAATAAGGTATAAAATTCAGGCTGGAAAACTCAGAAAACAGCCCTGCTATTCCTCACTGCCAGCTGTGAGATTGGTCACAATAAAATATGAAAGGAGCCTCCATGGAAATCGACGTATTAAAATGTAAAAACTGCCCGGTAAAATCCTGCGCAGCTTCCGTCCTGGAAGACTACGAACTGGAGCTGATGTCCGAAAACGTGTCCGAAGCTTATTTCGGGAAAGGAGAGTCTCTTTTCAGGGAGAAGATCCTCAACAGCCACATTACCTATATTCAAACCGGCCTGGTCAAGATTCACGTAAGTGCCACGGAAGGCAAGGATTATATCCTGAAACTGGTGAAAGCTCCCGCTTATCTCGGCCTGTCGACCATTTTTGGCGACCGGGTCAACAATTTCTCGGCTACGGCTCTGGCCCCCACTACTGCCTGCTACATCGACATCGACACTTTCAAAGGACTAATCCACAAAAACGGCAAATTTGCCTTCCAGATCATCTCCGATATCTGCCGCAACGAACTGCTGGACTACAAGCGCTTCGCCCTTCAGAGCCACAAGCAAACCCCGGGGCGGATCGCCGGCGTCATCCTGTACTTTGCCGAGAAAGTTTATCAAAGCGATTGCTTCGAGTTGCCCCTTTCCCGCAATGAAATAGCCGAACTGATCGGCATCTCCCGCGAGAGCGTCACCCGCGCGCTGATGACTTTAAAAAAGGATGGGGTCATTGACATCGACAAGCACCATGTCCGCATCATCAATATGGAAAGCCTGCGCAAGATCGACCGGGCGGGGTAGGGGGGAGGGGTGGAGTGGGAGAGTGGGGAGAGGGGGAGAGGGGGAGAGGGGGAGAGGGGGAGAATGGGAGAGTGGGGGAGGGGGGGAGAGAGGGACAGGACAACACGTTGCTCAGTGCTTGGTGAGCCGGTGGAAACGGAAGCTCAGCAGGGCGGCGCTGGCACTGGATACCGCACACGAAGCCCGTCCAGATGCCGGCTATATCCCAGCCTGCCTTAAATGCCAGGGCATAGCCCGCCGGAATGCCGATGCCCCAGTATACCAGGGCTACAAAGGCGGTGGGGATGCGCACATCCTGGATGCCGCGCAGCAGCCCGACCCCGATTACCTGCACGGAATCCGAAATTTGAAATACCGCTGCAAAAAGCATTAGCATTACCGCAAATTCCAGGACGGGCGCTTCGTCGTTGAACAACAGGGGCAGATGATGGCGGTAAGCGATGAAGGCCAAGGCGCAGGTTAAACCATAAGCGACGACAGTATGGCTATGGTGGTCGTGCCGATGTGCCTACTATGCTTCCAGTTTGCCGCGCCCGTGGGCAAAAGTACCACCGGATGCTGCCGGCGGCGCTGATGCCCAGGGATACCATAAACGTGATGGACGCGTAGCCCAGGGCGATCTGGTGGGCTAGCCTGCTGGATGTATCCCAGCCAGCCTTACCATGATGCCGGAGAGCGCGAAAGATACCGACTCCATGCCGTACGCAGGCTGGAAGGAACGCCGATGCGGATGACGTCGCGCATGCGGTCCGCCCGGAATCGCAGTTGTTCCCTCAAATGCTGCCGATAAGGCGCAAAATCCCTGCCTCTGAAAATGAGAAGGGCGATGCCGATCATGATCACTACCCTCGACACCAGCGTTCCTACCCCTGCTCCTTCCAGTTCCATGCGGGGGCACCCCACTTTCCGAAGATGAAGGCGTAGTTGACCAGCACGTTGATGGGGATCGACAGCAGGCCAGGTACATGGGCAGTCGCGTTTTGCCCAGGTACCGTCGGCAAACTGCTTCATCGCCATGAACAGGGACATGGGGACCATGCCCCATACCATCCATTTCAGATACGGTACCGGAAAGGTCGGCAACGATGCGGTCCTGCCCCATATGATAAACGATGCCCTCGCCCAGGTGCAGAGCCAGCGCCATGGCAAGGGAAGCCAGCCCCACGATCCACATGCCGTTGTAGAGGATGCGCAGGGGCTTGTCGGTATCGCCTTCGCCCAGGGCGTTGGTACCAGAGGGAGATACCATCGTCAGCCCGATGCCGAGGATGAGGGGTAAGGTGATGATGTTATTGACAAACGAAGCGGCTACCAGCTGGCTGCTGTGGATGGCACCCACCATGGCGCTGTCGATGACGCCGAGCACCATCTGGGAGAGGTTGCCCAGGATGATCAGTACCAGCCCAGTTTTAAGGTTTGCCGGATTTCGTCCCACATCGGTCAGGTTGTTTAATGTGAGTTCGGGATCAGTAGCCTATTTATTTCCAAACCCCCAAACCCCTTAATTTGAAAGATACCGCAAGTTAGTACAAAAGCAGGAGGGAGGCGAATTTTTCTGGAAGATCGGCGGTTTCTAAAATGCATTGCAACATGATCATCTTCATCAAAAACAGAAAGCCTATGATCTCCTCCAAAACCCCACCCTCTTCCAAAACAAAGCCTTCATCAACGGCGGCTGGTGATGCCGAAAACGGCAAAACCTACCCCATCCTGAACCCCGCCAACGGCGCCCTCATCACTGAGGTGCCCGACATGGGCGCCATCGAAACCAAACGCGCCATCGAAGCCGCCAACGCCGCCCTGCCGGAATGGAATACCAAAACAGCCGGCGAACGCGCCGCCATCCTCCGCCGCTGGTACGAGCTGCAAATGGCTAATGTGGATGACCTCACCTGATCCTCACCACCGAGCAGGGCAAGCCGCTGGCGGAAGCCAAAGGGAGATCAAATACGGGGCTTCCTTCGTAGAGTGGTTTGCCGAAGAGTACCAAACGGTACTACGGCGACGTCATCCCAATACCACGGTACCGACAAGCGCATCGTGGTGATCAAACAGCCTATTGGCGTGGTGGCAGCCATCACGCCCTGGAACTTCCCCAACGCCATGATCACCCGCAAGGTGGCACCCGCCCTGGCGGCGGGCTGTACCGTGGTGGTGAAACCGGCGCAGGATACGCCCCTCTCTGCCCTCGCCCCTTACCGAACTGGCGAGCCAGGCGGGCTTTCCGCCCGGGGTTTTCAACGTCATCACTACCAACTCCCCGGCAGAGGTGGGCGGAGAGCTGACCGCCAACCCCATCGTCCGCAAGCTTTCCTTTACCGGATCCACCAGGGTCGGCAAGCTGCTGATGGAGCAGTGCGCCGGCACGGTCAAAAGGTCGGGCTGGAGCTGGGCGGCAACGCCCCTTCATCGTCTTCGACGACGCCGACATCGACGCCGCCGTGGAGGGCGCCATCGCTTCCAAGTACCGCAATGCCGGGCAGACCTGCGTCTGCGCTAACCGGCTCTATGCCCAGGACACTATCTACGACGAGTTCGTGGAGAAACTCGCCAAAAAGTCAAAGAACAGAAGGTGGGGTACCAGGTGTGGAGGAGGGCGTCGTCATCGGCCCGCTCATCAACCAGGCGGGGCTGGAAAAGGTGGAAACGCTGGTGGCGGACGCCGTCGAAAAGGGCGCCTCCGTCGTCACCGGCGGTACCGGCGGCACGAGTTGGGCGGCACCTTCTACGAACCCACCGTGCTGGTACCAACGTCAACGCCGGCATGCGGGTGACGAACGAAGAAATCTTCGGTACGGTCGCTCCGGTCTACCGCTTCCAGGACGAACTGGAAGTGGTCGCCGCCGCCAATGCTACCCAGTATACCTGGCTGCCTACTTCTACTACCGGGACGTAGGTACCGGGTATGGCGCGTGGTGAAGCCCTGGAATACGGCATGGTCGGCATCAATACCGGCATGATCTCCACGGCGGTGGCGCCCTTCGGCGGGTGAAGGAGAGCGGCATCTACCGCGAGGGCTCCAAATACGGGCTGGAGGAGTTTATGGAGGTGAAGTACCTGTGTTTTGGGGGTATTTGAGGCGTTGTTCAGAATTCGCTGTTCGTTGTTCGCAAATCATCAAGCCATCCAACAATTGCCCTGAAAACTGCCCCCTCACTCATACCGCAATTCCTCCACGATGTTTTCCCGCATAGAGCCCCATACTTTCAGGAAAACGGTAAGCACAATGACGGCGCCCAGCAAAACGACCGGCATCAGGACGGACAAAACGCTCACATGGATGCGGTAGTCAAAGTTGTCCAGCCACCTTTCCATCAGCCACCACATCGCAGGGATGGCAACGATGCCGGTTATGACAGTACCGGATAAAATTCCGGGATAAAATCCTACTGAGGTGGTGGTACCGAGCAGCCCAGTATTTTCCGGATGGCGATCTCCCGGGTCCGCTCGTTCACTTCGAAGGTCAGCAACCCGTACATACCGAAGGCTGCCAGGAGGATGCAGATCAGGGTGTAGAAAGAAATGATCTTCCGGGCTTGTTGCTCGGCGCGGTAGAGGGCGGCAAACTCTGCGTCGAGGAACTCGTATTCGAACGGCAGCCCCGGCAGCAGCCCTTACCAGTTTTTCTGTTCTGCCGCCTCGATGGTTTGGCGGGCCTGAGCGGAGGAAATTTTCAGATACAGCTGGCTGTACCGGAGGTCGCCGACCACCAGCAGGCAGGGTTTTACCTGGTTGTGGAGGGACTGGAAATGAAAATCCTCGATGACGGCGGCAACGTATTGCGCCGCCCTTCGTCGCCAAAAGCGGTGAACATTTTGCCGACGGCTTTTTCCCATCCAATATGTTTTTGGCAGATTCATTCAGGACGTAGGCGTACTGGTCCGTGATATTGTTCCGGATCATACCGGGGTCTCCTTCCAGCAATTTCATACCCACGGTTTCAAAAAAAAAGCAGGGTCTACCGAAATGATGTACATGCTTTCGCTCTCCTCCTGCCCTTCCCACCAGACAGTCTGGTTCCAGTTGACTGTGCCGGGGTTGAAGCTGTTCAGGGAAACTTCGCGGATTTACCGACACTGCGCAGTTCGTTTTTCAGCAGTTCCCTTTTTTCCTTTTCTACTTCGACGTAGAGCGGTATGTTGATGACCTGGTCGGGGTTCAGCCCCAGGTTCATCTCCGAGATGTGGTTCATTTGCCGGGTGATGGACAGGCTGCTGCCGATCAGGATGATGGACACCAGGAACTGCACCCCAATAAGGCATCCCGTATGCCCATGTTTTCCCGCTGCCCGTTTTTATCTGGTTTTCAGCGCTTCCGCCGGGGAAAAGAAGTGACGAAAAAGGCGATGTACCCACCCGCAACAGCACTGGATACAACCACGACGATACCAGCCCGGCAGCCAGGCTCACCGGGTGGAGGAAGTCAAAATCCATGTCGGAGCCGAACAAGTTGTTCACGTAGGGCAGCAACAGCAGCTTCATCAGCCCGATGGTGGTACCAGCGAAACCAGGCAAAGCACCAGGGCTTCCGCCAGGAACTGCCCCATCAGCTGCGGGCGGCTGGCGCCTATGGTTTTGCGGACGCCCACTTCCCGAGCCCGCCTGGACGACCCCGCCGTGTTCAGGTTGATGAAATTGACCAGCGAGATCAGGATCAGCCCCCCAGGGCGGCAGCGCCGTAGATGTAGAGATACTTCCGGTTGTAGGAGGGCTTCAGGTTGCCCCGGTTGTGGACGAAGTGGATGTCGGCAAGCGGCTGTATACCCAGGTTCTCAAAGGTATGGGTATAATCCCGGAGCGGTACGCTGAGGGACTGGATTTTGCGCACAGCGGCATCCGCATCCGCACCGTGGCGGAGCAGGGCGTAGGCGTAGTAATTGTACTGCCCCCAGTTTCCCTCCAGGCTGGTGCCCGGCAACAGGGTCTCCAGGTTCTGGAAGGAAACGACGTAATCTATGTCCAGATGGGAGTTGGCAGGCACGTCTTCCATGACGCCGGTCACCTCGAATTCAAACGCGTCGTTGACTTCGACGATTTCCCTATGGGGTTTTTGTCCCCGAACAATTTCCGCGCCTCCGTCCTGGACACCACGATCCCGTTCAGGGGTTCGAAAACCCGGCTGGCGTCCCCCTGCAGCAGCGGGAAGTCGAATATGGAAAACAGGAGGCGTCCGCCAGGAAAAAATCCGCTTCGTTGAAGTATTGGTTGTCGTAATGTACCACAACTTTTCCCTGCCTGCGTAGCTTGGTGAGGCGCACATAATCCTCGATTTCCGGCACATCTGCCTTTATCCTGGGAGGTATGGGCGCGGAAATGCCGACCCAGCCCTCGCCGGTATCTACGTCGCCGGTCACGATGCGATAAATCCGCCCGCTTTTGGAATGAAACCGATCGTACCCTTTTTCATATTGGATATGAAGGTAGCTGAGCAATCCGCTTACCATTCCGACAGATATACCCAGGATGCTGATCAGGGTGACCCATTTGTTTTTACCAGGTTGCGGAGGGCGGTTTTGAAGTAGTTCTTCCACATGGGCTTAAATTTTTGTGTATATGTGCCTTCACCAATGCACGATTTATTCGCTCCTCAGCGCCTCCACCGGATTCGCCAGCGCCGCCTTCACGCTCTGGAAGCTCACTGTCAGCAGAGCCACCGCTATGGCGATCATTCCTGCCAGGGCGAACACCCACCAGCGAATCTCGATGCGGTAGGCGAAATTCTCCAGCCATTGATCCATGAAGTAGTATACCAGGGGCGACCAGCAGGAGGGCGGTCAGCACCAGCTTCAGGAAGTCTTTGGACAGCAGGGCGACGATGCCGCGGCGGCGCTGGCGCCCAGCACTTTGCGGATGCCGATCTCCTTGGTGCGCTGTTCGGCGGCAAAGGCAGACATACCGAACATACCCCAGGCAGGAGATAAGGATAGCGATCAGGGTGAATGCGGCGATGATGCGGGACAGTGCCTGCTCCGCCTGGTACATCCGGGCGATGTCGGCATCGAGGAAGGAGGCGTCGAAGGGCAGGTACCGGGAACCGCTGCCGTCCAGAGCGCTTTCGCTTTTTCCAGGAAATCAGGGTAATTGGCGGTATTGACGTCGGCGACGAGGTTGCGGAGGTTGCGGGGCGGCTCGGCGACCACCATGAACGGCCCAGCTCGCTGCTTTGTTTTTCGAACACGATGTCCTCCATGACGCCGACGACGGTGGCTTCGATATGAATATCCTCAAAATCGGAGTACAACACCATGCCGGGCGCTTCTTCGGCAGGGATGTCCAGGCGTTTTACTTACCGACTCGTTCAGCACCACCCGGATGATGCCGCGGCTGCTCGCCGTATCCGCCAGCGTGGGCGCCGTACCAGCCGCCAGCAGTACTGATCTTCAGGGTTTTGAAAAATGGTCATCTACGTAAGCCATCCGGACGTCGGTAGCGTTCTGCATATTCCCGCCCTGTTTGTACAGCGGTATGTCCCGGATCAGGGGTTTACCCGGCACCTCGCTCATGGCAGAGGCGGCGTTGACCTCCGGCAGGCGCATCAGTTCGCTGCGGAAGGCCTCCAGGTTGCCCGAGCCTCCGCCGGAATGAAAATGGAAGACCACCTTTTGGTTTGGTTCGAACCCCAGGTCGTTTTCCAGCATGTGGTTCAGCCGCAGGCGGATGACCAGCGCGCCGATGACCAGGGCAGAGGCGGGTACCAGTTGTTGACGATGAGTACTTGCGCAGCCAGTACCACGCCTTCCTTCCTGCCGGCTGCTCCGGTTTGCTGCAACACGCCGATCGGGCGGAAGGACGACAGGTAGAAGGCAGGATAGCTGCTTACCACCAGCCCGGTGACGAGTACGAGCGCCAGGCTATGCCCAGGTAAATCCCGCCCCGGAAAAGTGCAGGCTGACGTCCGCGCCGGTCAGGCGGTTAAGGAAGGGCAGGGAATAGTACCGCCAGGGGCAGGTACCAGCCCCATAGTAGGAGCGTCAGCAGGAAGCTTTCGGTGAGGAACTGCCCGACCAGCAGGCGGCGCGGCGCACCGACCACTTTGCGGACGCCGACCTCCTTCGCCCGCCGGGTGGCGCGGGCGGTGGAGAGATTCATAAAATTGATGCATACCACCAGTTGTATGAAACCGGCGATGAGCAGCAACAAATTGAGGAAAGCAGCACTGGTGTTGGTGGGCATATCGGCGTTCCTACCGCTGGAGAGATGGATACCGAAACCGGTCGCAGGTGGAGCTGCTTGTCCATGCCCAGGTCGCGCAGCTGGCTGGCGCCGTGTTTCCGGAGGAAAGCGGGTATTTTGGCTTCCACTGCCAGAGGGTCGGTGCCGTACCGAAGGCGCAGGTAACCGTAAACGAAGTTGTTGCCCGCCCAGGAGTTGTTCGAGCGGATGTACTGCCCGATGCCGGAGGAATTCATCGCCATGAAAAACTCGGGCATGAGGTGGCTCTTGCCCAGGCTGCCGTCGAAAACGCCGGTAACCGTATACGGGTGTTCTTCCTCTCCACCTCCGATCCGGATCGTTTGCCCGACAGCCTCTTCCTCCCCGAACAGCTTTCGGGCGAGTTGCTCGGAGAGAGCCACCGAGAATGGCTCGTCCAGGGCGCGTCGGGCATCGCCGGCGAGAAAATGATAGTCGAAAAGCCGGAAAAAGGTGCTGTCCACGTAATAGCCGGCTTTTTCGTAAAAACCTTTTCCCCACCCTCAGCAGGTGCTGCTCGACGCCGGGCGGGTTGCACACCCGGGCAGCCATTTCTGCTTCAGGGAACTCCGCCTGCATGGTACTGGCGCTATGGGCGGCGAGCAGGTACTATCATCAGGTGTAAAAATTTCATTGCCGAACTGGAGGTCGCTGACAATGCGGTAAAGGTTTTCCGCCTGTCGGTGATGGCGGTCGTATCCCCGGTGTTCCCGGACGAACAGCAGGATGTAGAGGCAGCATGCCGTGCCCAGCGCCATACTTTACCAGGTTGATCAGGCTGAAGGCCTTTGTTGCGGTAGAAGCTGCGGAGGGCGGTTTTGAGGAAGTTGGACAGCATGGTGGTACGGGTTGATTTATGGGAGAAGGTATTTACAGAGTTGTGTAAATGTGTAAGCGTGTATACGTGAGGGAGCCTGCGGGCTGGGTACTGACGCCTTGCAGGTACCACGCATACAGCCCTTTTTCGCTGAGCCTCGTCAGGGGTAAAAATGGACAAATACACGAATGCACAGCCCGGAAAATTTTCAATAGTATGCCCAAAACTCATGCCAGGTAGGCATTAGGTTGTTTGTCAGGCATTTATGCGGATTGTGTTTACCAGAGACCTTGGTTTGTGTTCAAAACCGGACAGCAGGTGTATGGGAATGGACAGTGGAATGCAGGAAGGTGGAGTTTTCTTCTACAGATGTTTTGAATTATATCTCCTAGCTCATGAACGGAATTCATGAATGCCACGCGACACTGTAGTATGTGTCGAAAAACTTTTGAAGGATGAAAGTCAAACTGCTCCGATTGAGATAATTTGGGGATTTCAAATGTAAATGGTAATTTAGGGAATCTTCATAAAGCTATTTTAGCGAGGTTCAGAATATTAATGAACTTCTATCATACCGCTTTCGCATATGAGTCAAACCATAAGAAATAAGATTCATTCGCTCATTGAGGAAGGCAAAACCCTGGATGTACTTCAAGATTTCAAGGAAATTTTCAGTAAGAGTGACCAGGTTATTTTTAATGAAATTGTTTTGCTCATAAGCCGATGGAATGACATTGAAAAAAGGCTGAGATTGGATACTATTTCTCCTTCTGAAGCAATGAGGCAAAAAACCAAGATCAGTAGCGCAACGCTGGAATATCTTGATAAACTCCCAATTACTCCGAGTGAAAAAAAGAGCGAGGTCGAAAAAAACTCGCGAGAAGAAAAAAGCGCATTATCCATCACAAGGTTTCTTTTGTTTTGTGTTATTCTTATTATTTTATGTCTCCTGTCCTATTTACATTTCAAGGGCAGTTTGGCAAGCGAACTTTCCTACCCTCAGGAAAGTATATTTGGGATTCTACTTTATGGGCAATTTGCAATCCTCCTTGTTTTGTTCTTGGTTTTTATTTTTCCACAAATCTTGGGCTAAGTTTTCGAGGCTTCAAGTACTCTATGAATCCCTCGTTTTTCTCTCCTCTGAAAAAGAAGTACTGGAAACCGTCATTTCTCCTTATGAAAAATATTCGGCAAAAATCAAGGAGGTAGCACTGGAACTGGAAAACTACGAGTTTTTCACAGCCCATATGCTTTTGACAAGCCAGACCAGAAGTTTCTCGGGAGGAGAGACGTTGTTGACCGGCTTAAGATGATCTTGACAAAATCCGACACCAAATCAGGGGCATATCTGGTAACCGGTTTTCGGGGAATGGGAAAAACGAGCATTGTCCGTAAAGCAATAGCGGAAATAAATTGATGCGCGGTCGGGCGTGACCAGGATGACGGAAGGCTATTTGTGCAGTTTGCTGATACCCTCTTTTTATCTAAAGAGGTTGGATCCCACCCTAATGCCGCCAGAAAACGGAATGGCGCGTTCGGTAAGGCCCATGAGGACAACCAGAAAGAAAAGCTGTATAACCTCAAGGTATATTTTCAGTTTTTGACAGACTTCTACTGTGGAAACTCCATTGCGAATTGTAATGGAGAGAACCCAGAAAACGGTTTCAGCCATTCCCTTCCGGCAGAGCTTTCTGAAGAAGACAAGGAAAAGGCTTATAAAATAACCTTTCTGCTTCAGAGCTTCATCATTTTTCTTACCTACCGAAGTAACGGCACCCCAAAAAAGCTGGCGGGCCTGGTTGAAAACTACATCGTCCCCAATTCGCCTGCCTTACAGGCAGACCGACAAAATGATACAGCGTTGCACGTCTTTTTGGACGGCAAAAAGAAGGATGAAAACAGCCAGTTATTCCTGCGTTTCAAATTCAACGATCAATACGAGATATGCCTAACCGCCAATCTCTACCTTACCGTATCTTATTATTCACAGCCGGTACCTGAAAGCACTGGGTGATAAATTGTTGTTCTCCAATGCCTTCATCATGGATCATATCCTCAAATTCCACCCGTTTGGTTTTTCCTGGCGCAACCTGGAATTGATCCCCGAGATCATCCTGATCAATAAAGAGCCTAATTTGCGAAGCTTCATCGGCGACCTGATCACCTTCCTTTCCAATACCTTCCTGCGCGTGACCATTACCGGAGTGAATCAGTTTAAATTTTATAATAAGGTAGCCAACGAACTGAAATACATTTCCAAAATTTCTGACATCAGTTCTGCGGCTTTTAATTTTACGCTGGACGAGTCGCTGCTCATCAAACGCCATTACAAGAAGAAACTGGAGGAAATAAAAACGCATTATTTTATTCCTCCCAGTCCTACCACCTTAAATATGTCCATTCGCTCGGCTTTATACAGAACATCCTGGGCGACCTCCATTATTATGACAAAGAATATGACGACGCCCTGCTTTATTACTCCGATGCCGCCCAGTCGTTGAACAGCCAAAATTCTGAAAATTTAAGTGAGATCACCAAGCATCATGTGACCTTCATCATCCGGAATTTCCTGAAAATAGGGCAGACGCTCGAAAAAAAATAAGATCTTTTGATTCTGCTATTTCCATATATAAAGAGTTGAAGATCAATACTCCGAAGTATCTCGCCAAAGTGATTGACAACGACCGGGAATTTGCCGCCTCTTCCTTCGCAGGATTGCCTCCGTACCGGGCCTTCAACTGATAAACAAAGGATATATAGCCTGGTTGGTTTTGGTTGAAAAACAGCGTTTCGATTTACCTGACGCACGCTAACCTCGAACAAAGCAAGCTGGAGATAGAACAAATCTTATCCCCTTAACCGGCAAGGAAGACGAAGCGTTGTTTGACAAGCCCCGCAAGGAATTCCTGCTGGGAGATTATTTTAACAACGTGGGAAGCGTGCTGTACATGAAAAATAAAAACTTTGCCAGACACTTCGGGCAAGTTGATGATTTTAAGGCGTTCGGCGCGAAGAGTGACATCGACTTTATTCAAAACATAACAGACGAAAAATTCCTGGAGGACTATTGCCCTTCCTTTTCAGCCTACCTGTATTACTGACAAGCTTTGAAACATTTCCTGAATTGCCTGAGGTACCGGAAATCGAGAGTTCGGGCAATATGCCCCTAAAGCTCATATTCGCTGAAGAAAATGATTTTGTAAAAGCGCTCAACCTGCTGAAACCGGAAAACAACTATCTAGTCAATTCCAATTATTTATACCATTTAGCAAATATATTTTCAAAGCTTGGAGATACCATTCTGACCTTCCTCAGCATGAGACGCGGGGATTATCTTCATGAAGAAATATTTTCCATTTATACGATGGATGAGAGCGAAAGGACTTCGCCGGTGATTCAGGCATTGGAAAAATGGTTTAAGGCACTTTTTAATCCTCGCAGGTCCTGATGCAGGTCGAGAAAATCTTGGCAAGCGGTTCGACATCAACATGGTGCTGGCTCTTTACAGATCAGCCGGAATGTTTTATCTCAAAGCAGGCAGGACCCACAGCTATGCTTTTCAGCTGGAGAAGTTCCTGTACGTAATCAAAGACCATCTGGTGGTACTGGCTAAAAAGTTGTTCAGCACCAAGTTTTCCGACAAAACCGAAATTTTTCAGGAAGTCAGCCAGGATTGTTTGCTTTACAACCTTTGTTATCCGGAAAAGGATGGCTTCGAAAACATGCTACACGGGATAGAAAGTATCGCCATCAAAGTGCTCAACGCGATAACGTGGGCATACGACGTGTCCAACCGCCCGCAGATATTGAAATACCGGGAAATTTTTCAGAATGCTCACGACCGGGATGAAGACCGCCACCTCATTCAGCAGCAATATCTCTTCCAGCCATGAGGTCCGCGAAGTATTGCTGCTCGTACAAGAGATCAAACTGAAACTAAAACGGATACTGATAAAATTGACGAGTACAAGATGGGATAAAATTCTGAAAAAATTTTTTTTTTCACCAAGTATGCGCACTACCACTTGTTTGGAACTATTTACCATCCCAAATTAAAAATTAAGCTGAAGGATCCTATTGTTTCGCCTTATTCGCCTATTTCAAATAAGTTTATCCGAATCCTGGAACTAAAGTACAGGTGCGAAAGAAACTATTTCTTTGTAGAGTATCTTCGGGCTATCTGGTATTTTTTAATGAAAGGCTGGATGATCTGCCCAACCGAGGCGAACCAGAGAATGCCGCCGGTATTGATGCGTTGAAAAGCAGGATAGCAGACGAAGACACAAAGGAGTCACTTGAAGAAATTGTTGAAGATGAAAAGGAAATCCAACCTCTGGTACTTTGCTTGAATTTCTTGTTCGGGATTCGATTTTTGCCTTTTGACGTCATAAAATCACTGGATATTTTTTACCTGAATTACATGACCAACCATTCCTACAGAGCGAATGCGCACTATAAAACTACCAATTGGTGCCTATACCCTGATCAACCTCACTATTTTGTACCCGGAGAGAAAGGACGACATCCTCAAATCGCTGTCAGAAGTACTGGGAACCGATGCGACCTACTATCTCGAACCCAATTACCACAACGAACTGGCTGTTCAGTACTATTACTCCGCAATCCAGATGCACACAGAAGGCCAGGCTTACAAAGACAGCCTGATCAATATGTATTTTTTAGAAGATGACTTCAACGATAACCTTTATCACTTTTGCGCGGCAAATGAACGGTACCGGATCAATTCCGGCCTGATCAGGGAAAAAATCATCGATCTGAAGAAAAAAGTTAGAAAATCGAGATTATACGATTTTGACTCCTACGCCGGCTAACACCGCTCCTCCTCCCGATCCAGCAACTTCCCGAACCGCCGCGGCGGCTCAATCTCCACCACCACCGCCTCTCCGGTCGCCGGATGCTCGAATTCCAGGCGGCAGGCGCAGAGGAACAGCCCTTTGCCCAGTATCGTCTTCTGCTTGCCGGCGTAGGCTTTGTCGCCGATAATGAGATACCCCTGCCGCCGCAGGTGGATGCGCAGCTGGTGCGTCCGGCCCGTCACGGGGCGGAGCCGGACGAGGGACAGGTGGTGAAAACGCGGGAAGGTACTGACCGCACGGTTTCGAATTTCGTCACCGCCTCTTTCCCCTGTATCGGCTCATCGATCACGCCTTTTTCCGGCGGTTTGCCATGCACCACCGCAACGTACTCCTTTTTACGGCATTCTGCTCGAAAGCCTTGCTCAGGCGGATCAGCATGTCCTTGGTTCTACCAGCAGCACCAGCCCCGGGTTGGCACGTCGATGCGGTGTACAGCCACCGGGCGGGGCAGGGCGCCAGGCTGGCTGCTGGGGGGGATGGACCCCGCCACGGCGTTTTCCACGGTCTTGACCCGGTTGCCGTTGACGGCGATGCCTTACCGGCTTGTTGACCACCAGCAGGTGTTCGTCTTCGTACACGACTACCAGCTCCATGTCGAAGTCCCTGGTATGCGGCATGCCGGCACCCGCCAGCTCCAGGCGGTCGCCAGTACCGGACGAGGGCATCCGGGCGGGCAGGTATGCCATTGTGCAGCAGGCCCGTCGTCGGCGATGGCCTTCTTCACGGCGGTTTTGCTGCCTAGTAAGGGGAAGGCGCGGCGGCAGTAGGATGCGATGCTGGTATTGGGTTGTGCTTTCCCTACCATATGGGTGTGGTTCCTTTTTCCTTTTTTTGCCATTTAGTATGAGGTTAATTCCTGTTTTCCAGAAGGTAAAAAAATCTTTTAATTTTTCAGAGGCTGGATAAGAAGGGATAATATACATATATTTCAAGTCTAATAACCCAAATCCCAGTGATCTTCGCTTTGGTATAATGATGCCTTAAATTCTGCCACAAAGCACGAAAACACGAAATCCGCACTAAATTTTGTGGGGTTTTGTGCCTTTGTGTTTTAGTGGCTTACTAAAACCAGAATCGCAGATTTAACCACCCAAATCCCAAAAACGATGCGCACCGTACTCGGAATCCTCCTTCTCTTATTTTCTGCCCAGGCGAATGCTCAGCCTACTACCCGTTGCAACCTCAACATCGGCATCAACCTGGTAAGTACCCCACCGATTACAATGCCGAATGGTACTTTGTGGACATCATGCGCTACTGCCGCGCCTGGGAGACCACCAATGCCGCCTGGACCGCCGGCGGGCAAAACCTCTGGAATACCGAACTGATCGACCACTTCGAGTTCGACGAGCAAGGCTACCCCTCGAAGCGCCCCTCGACATCGACCACCCCAATGCCGATACCGAACAGGTCATCCGCACCGTCTGGGGTAATACCAGTGCCCCTGCTTACCGTAAGCACCTACGTGCTGCTCTACGAAGGCGAAGGGGAGATCGACTTCCGCTTCGACGCCCATACCGTCAGCCAGTCGCCGTACCGCATGGAGGTAGCCGTCATCCCCAACGACGACATCATGGTACTGATGATCATGCGCTCCAACCCGGGAAACCCCATCCGCAACATCCGCTTCCTGATGCCCGGCACGGAGGCGACTTACCTGGACAACCCCTGGAATGAGGATTTCCTCGAAAAGGTGGTACCTTCAAAGCGCTGCGCTTTATGGACTGGGGACTGACCAACAACTCCCGCCTGCAACACTGGGCGGACCGGTACCTGCCCACCGATTACACCTACACCCCTGGTAAGCAACCCCTACGAACACTGGATCGATCTGTGCAACCGCAACCAGTCCGACGCCTGGGTGTGCGTACCCCACCGGGCCGACGATAACTACATTGAACAACTCGCCACCCTCTTCCGCGACGGGCTGGACCCCCTACCTGAAGGTGTACGTCGAGTACTCCAACGAGCTTTGGAACTGGATCTTTGACCAGGCACTACTACGGCAATGACGAGCTGGACCAGAGCCTGCCCTGGCCCGAGCGCCTGGGGCCCCGCATTGCCGACGTCATGCAAATCTGGACGGACGTATTCGGCGCCGGCAATCCCCGCCTGGTGCGGGTGATGGGCTACCAGCACGCCTGGCTGGACATCGGCACGCGCATCTACGCCCAGATCGAAGCCGAAATACCGCGCGCCACCTGATTGACGCCATCTCGCCGGTGGCTATATGTCGTACGACCCCGAAACCATCGCCTCGCTTGGCGCGGCGGTACCACCTACCAGGATGTGGTTAGCAGCGCGCACGTTTTCACCTTCGACGAAAATGAATACGCGATGGAGGGCTGGCGAAGTACGCCGCCCTTGCCGCCGGCAACGGCAAGCAACTCCTGTTTTACGAGGGGTACCAGCATTTCACCCCTCATCCCTGGGGAACGGTGCAGCCCTACAACCTGGGCCTGCTGGAAGCCCATACCATCCCGGAGATGCACTACCTGTACCTGGAACTGCTCGACACCCTCTCCCGGCTGTCCGAAGAAGAGATGCTGTTCATGCACTTTTCCTTCATCAGCCCGCTGGGCGACACCCCGAGGAAGCCCGCTGGGGCAGCTTCGGCGCCCTGCCGCACCAGTTCGGTATCCAACCGCCTTATACCATTGACAACGCCCCCAAATACCGCGCCCTGCTCGACCACATCGGGGTATGCAACATCAACTCGGCGAAAGCTGCCTCGCCGGGCTACCGGATCAGCGTTTCGCCCAACCCCTCCGGCGGGCGGGTCCGCCTGGAATGCACCGGAGGCACCCCGGAAAAAGTCGCATTGTTCAGCCTCGCTTACTTTGGCTTTTGGTGCAAGCCCCTGGTACCTGACTCGTGGCGCGATCATCCTGATCGCGAGCCTGCTGCCTACCCGAAAGCGGCTGGCTGGATTTGTCCGGCTTACCCTCCGGCACGTATCTCCTTAAAGTGACCGGCGGGGAGCGGCAGTGGGTAGAAAAAGTGGTGCTGGTCCGGTACTAGCTCGTGGCGCGATCATCCTGATCGCACCACCCCATCTCGTGGCGCGATCATCCTGATCGCAAGCCCACTCCAGCTCGTGGCGCGATCATCCTGATCGCAAGCCCACCATTTTGTGTAACCTCACAGGCTAGCTCCTGATACAGTTCATCCAAAACAGATAAAGTACCAATCAGATAAAAACCAAAACCAATGACAAAGAACGATTTTTTCCAACTCATGGCTTCCGCCGGCATTAGCCAGTACCTCCGCAAACTGCCTGCCGAAGAACCTGGCGTCCAGCTTCTGCTCGGGCGGATAGAACGGCTGCGGAAGAACTTGAATGCATAGTAGTACCACGACAGAAAGCGCTTATATTGAACGAAACCGAATTGCTTTTGCCTTAATGCACTGGCTGAAGGACTACCCGCCGCCCGAAAGCCCGGAACACGGAGAAGGTACTGAAAGAAATCTCCAACCAGCTTCGCGGTACCTGTTCGGCATTTCGGCGGAAGAAGAAGCCGCAGCGCTGGCGGCGGGAGAAGGATCGCGGAGGTTAGCCGAAGAGGCGAGGGCAAAATACCTTCAAAGCCTGCCCGAAGACGACCTTTCTCCCTTGCCCCAAGGTACCCTTTCCGGGACAAACGAGATACGCCAACTGGTCGGGCAGAGCGAGCTGGTACCCTGGCGCTCCGGCACCTGCTGGTCCATGCGGAAGGCACGAGCCGCAACGCCGAAGCGGCGAAGCTGGCGGAAATGTTCAAAGCCCTCCGGTTCAATGAAAAAATGGGACTTATTGCACCGGAGGCACTCTCCATGCAGTACCATCAAATTGCCGGGGAAATCCTCAACTTGCTGGATACCGGAATCCCATCCTGAAACCAAGGGAAAAAGCTGGTGGCGGCGGCTTTGGGGGTGATGTTGGCTTCCGCATTAAGCGACGTGAGATTAATAAGTGTCGGGTTTAGTAGGTTAGTGATTTTGGCTTTAACCGAGGCAAAGAGCCTGCCCCCGCAGAATTGCGGGGTTCCCGACCTTAGCCTAGCTAAGGGAGGCGGTTCTTTAACAGTCTACCCCGTACACGTAGTGTCGGGGAAGGGTAAAGCCAAAAGCGCTCCTAGGAAATCTGACAGTTATTGATCGCACGTCGCTAAGCATCCCCTGGGCGGTTTTTTACCACATATACCACATAGCGCTGTCTATGCGCTCTTTGTGCTAAGAACAGCCCATTTTTCCGCCAATATTCCCTATTTTTGAACAAACCACGCCCATGCAGGAACGCTCCTCCTCCCGCCTGTCCGAATGGCTGGACAACCTGGTACCGCGAGAGCTGGCAGCTCGAGCTGATCCTCTCCGGCTTCGCCATCTTTTTGCTGATCGGCATCTACGAGCCGCTCGACAGCCTGGGCAGGCCTGTTCGCCAGCAGGCCTGAGCCAGCATTTGCAGACAGCGCTGTACCTACTATATGGCATCTTTATCGCCGCCTGGTTCATCCTGCTGGTCAACCTCTGCATCCATGTCCTGTTCCGGGCCTGTGGATCAGCACCGTCGGGCTGCGCTCTGTGTCCGACGACATCGACTTCGAAAGCCTCCGCTTCCATCCCCGCTTCGACCGCTTCCTGCGGAACCAGGTGGGCAGTTTCGACCGCTATATCGAACGCCTGGAGAAAATCTGCAGCGTGTTGTTCGCCTTCACCTTCCTGATCCTGTTCATGTTGCTGTCCGTCGGCGGGATAATTGCCCTGGTGGCGCGGCCAACCTGTTCTTCCAGGAGTTGCTCGGTACCTGGGGAAGCATCCCGTGCCCAGGGTCTTTTACCTGCTGTTTTTCTGGGCAGCCTGCTGTACTTCCTCGATTTTGTAACCCTGGGCTATCTCAAAAGAATCCGGTGGCTGGCGCCGGTTTATTATCCCATCTACCGCTTTTTCAGCCTGATCACCTTTGCGCGCCTGTATCGCCCGATCTACTACAACCTGATCGACAACCGCTTTGGGCGGGGAGTAGGCTTCTTGCTGGTTCCCTACATCGCCATCCTGCTCGTCGGTTCCTCCCTCAAGTATGTGAGCGACACCTATTTTCCCAAAGCTCCGCCAGCCCACATCACGCTGAACCCCGGCTTCTACGACGACCTGCGGGCGGAGGATGCCCTCTCCGACGCGCCCGGCATCCCCTCCCGTTATGTCAGCAACGGCTTCCTGGAGGTGTTTATCCCTTACCTGCCGGAAGAGGACGACAAGTACCATGGAGTCCCTCTGCCCCGGTACCTGGACATCGCCCGAACCACCGGCATCACCCTGGAGGGTGCCGTCACCATCCAGGAGGACCGGAGCGGCATCAACGCCGACTCCATACTGCTCTGCATGGGCGCTATCCATCAGCTTTTTGTGAATGACAGTTTGATCGCCGATCCGAAGTTCCGGTTTTTCGCCCACCCCGGCGCGAGGACAACGGGCCTGTCCGCCACGATGGACGTCCAGTACCTGCCCTGGGGGGCGACCGGCTGCGGGTGGAGAGCCGGCGCATCCGGAAGGATTCCCTGGTGTGGGTGGAGGTGGCGCATGTGCCGTTCTGGAAGGAGTAGGGGAGCGGGGTAGTTGTCTGTTGTCCTGACGAATGCTGCGCATTGTCAGGATGCTGACCGCAAGCGTCAGCATTTGTTGTCTGTTGTCTGGAATCAAAATGCCGGACTTGACAAGGTTCCCGGCGGGCACACTTCTGAAAACCTGTAAAGCCTCACTACCCCGCCACGCCGAAGGCGAACTACCGAATTGCTCCCCGAAAGGCCTGGCTGAAATGCGACGCATTTTCGAAGCCGCTCTCCCGGGCGATTTCGAGACAGGGCTGTCGGTGGTTTTCAGCAGCAGGCGGGCGTGTTGGAGGCGGCGCTGGCGAAGCCACTGGTACTGGGCGGCATGCCGTAGGCGGCGCGGAAGTCCCGCTTGAAAGCGGAGAGGCTGCGTTGAGCCAGGCGGGCGAAGTCCTCCATTGGCAGGCGGAGGAAGAAATTCTGTTCCATCACGGAGCGGATGTTGGGCTTGCCCTGCAGCAGGCTGGACAGGAAGGCGGCGAAGTGCCGGTTGGCGGGCTCGGCGATGAGCGTAAGCAGCAGCTCTTCGAACTTCAGGCCCAGCGCCCGGCGGCGCGCCTCGTTGAGCGGCAGGTTGAAGTAGGGCAGGGCTGTGTAGTAAAACTGGCTGATGGGCGCCGTCACCCGGATGGGGATGCCGGCGTGCTTGGGTTCTCTAACGGTCCGGGGCAGCAGGGCGGCGTGCTGCCGGGCAAACTGTTCCAGGAAGGCATCGTCGATGAAGAACAGCAGGCTCTGGAACACGCCCCGCCCTTTCGGGATTTCCGACATCAGGTAGCCGCCCCGCCGCAGGAAGAGGCCCGGTTGTAGCTCAGCTTGTAGGTTTCTTCAGCGGTGTGGATTTCCTTGCGCCCCTCCAGCACAAAGACGATGAAGTTGCGGTCGACCCACACCCGGTTGCGCGCCGAAGTTTCGTAGGAGCGGTATTCCACGAAGCGGAAGCCGGGCACAGCCTCTATTTTGGGAAATTTGCCGGAAGAACGGAAGAATTCGTTGAGTTGGATCATGGAGGTAATATAGGTGCATTGGTTCAAAAGTCCGGAAAAAAGCATATTTTTACAGGATGGAGTACGTCGAAAGAATCAATACAGAGCTTAAGCCAAAGATTGATAAAAACCTGGACAAAACGGTTCTTGACCTGTTTGCAGGATGCGGCGGACTGTCGCTCGGTTTTGAATCGGTTGGCTTCAGGACTATCGGCTTTGAAAAATTAGAGGATGCCGCGCAAACGTATAGAACCAACCTTTTAGGTGATTGCCATACCCAAGAACTGGATGTCAATACGGAATATCCGGATGCGGATGTCATCATTGGAGGCCTCCTTGCCAACCTTTTAGTGTAGGCGGGAAACAATTGGGGCTTAAAAGATTCCCGGGATGGATTCCCAATATTTTTATCTGCTGTTGAAAGGGTCAATCCGGAAGTTTTCTTATTCGAAAATGTAAGATAGTGTATGTTGTATAAAAACAAATGGTACCTACAGGAAATCATTGAACGCTTAAAGCAACTTGGTTATAATGTTTCCTACCGGCTAATGAATGCCAAGTTTTTCGGAGTGCCCCAGAACCGGGAAAGGGTCATCGTAATAGGGGCTAGAGAAACGATCCATTTCCCTCTAAACTCCAGTACAAAGTAACCGCCGGAGAAGCATTGGGAGAATTAGCTGCTCAGATTCCTGAAGACGCGAAATTTCTCACCCCTAGCATGGACAAATATATTGCAAACTACGAGAAGGCTTCTCAATGTATAAATCCAAGGGATTTGTATTTAAACAGTACTGCCCGTACTTTAACCTGCCGCAACCTGGCAGGGGCAACTGGAGACATGCACAGAATAAAGCTGCCCGACGGAAGAAGGCGGCGCCTGACTGCCAGAGAGGCACCAGGCTTCAGAGTTTTCCGGACTGGTTCGAATTCCATGGAAATGAGACGGGCGTATTCAACCAGATTGGGAATGCAGTCGCCCCGTATTTCGCCATGAACCTGGCAAAAGAAGTCAAAAAATACTTCCAGCCGAATTACAATGGAAATGCCCGCCCGATGAAAGACGAAAACGGACAATTACTTTTAAGGAGTTTTTGCAGATATCGCCTGGGAAACTGAGGTATGGATTGCCGAAGCCCCCGACCACTTAATCCATTTTGACGGCGATAAATTCTTAGGGGTATATAAAAAGTAAAATTGGCGCAGGCTTTGCTGTTCCCAACAAGGTACCAGGCAACCTCTGCCAACAATATAACAATCTGACAATCTAATCTAACAATCCAACCCATGGCCTCCCCTCTCCCCCCCCCGCGTTTGCGTCATCGGCGCCGGCTGTTCCGGGCTGACAGCGATCAAGAATCTCGTGCATAGTGGCGTGGAGAACGTCACCTGCTTCGAGAAGAACTACCAGGTGGGCGGCAACTGGATCTTCACTGCCGGCGAGTCTCATTCCAGCGTGTGCGAGACCACCCACATCATCTCCTCCAAGAGAATGTCCGAGTTCCTGGATTTCCCCATGCCGGAGCATTATCCGGACTATCCTTCCCACGCCCAGGTGCTGGCTTACTTTCAGAACTATGCCCGCCACTTCGGGCTGGAAAAACACATTCGGTTCAATACCCCGGTGGTACCAGAGCGGAAGAAACGTCGGATAAAAATGGCGCATCACCCTGGAAAACGGCGAGGCGCTCCATTTCGATTTTCTCTTCGCCGCCAACTACCACCACCTCCGTGCCCCGCTGGCCGGACATTCCCGGCGCGTTTGACGGCGAGTACCTCCATGCGCACAACTACAAAACCAATGCGCCCTTCGCCGGCAAGCGGGTACTGGTTGTCGGCGCCGGCAATTCGGGCTGCGACTGCGCCGTGGAGGTCAGCCGGGTGGCCGCCATACTACCATCAGCATGCGCCACCTACTACATCATCCCCAAATTCATGATGGGCAAGCCGACGGATACTTACAATAAACTACTGACCCGCCTGCCTCACTTCCTGCGCCAGCCTATTCAAAAGCTGAGCCTCCGCCTGCAGGTGGGCGATTATCGCGATTACGGGCTGGAGCAGTACCGGATTACCCCATCACCCGCTGCCATCCCACCCTCAATTCGGAGCTGCTTTACCGCATCCGCCACGGCAAGGTGCATCCCCGAAAGGGCATTGAACGGTTCGAAGGCAAAAAGGTACACTTCAAGGACGGAAAAGTAGAAGAATTCGATGCGGTGATCGCCGCCACCGGCTACAAGATCGCCTTTCCCTTTTCGATGAGCGCTTCATCAATTTTGAGGACGCAGAGCGCATTCCCCTTTACCTGCGCATGATCCATCCCGGGCACCCCACGCTGTTCTTCATCGGTATCACCCAGCCGCAGGGCTGCATCTGTCCCCTATCCGACCTGCAGGCCAGGCTGGCGGCCAACCACGTGGCGGGGCGCTGGCCCATGCCGGAAAATGTGCGGGAACTCGCAGAAGATGAATGCCGGGAGATCGAAAAAGACTTCCTGCATACCAAGCGGCACAGCCTGGAGGTACACTTTCATCCGTTTTTAACAAAATCCGGCGGCAGATTCCTGAAGATGCGCCGGAGTGGGCTGCCCGGGTTGCCAGCTTTTGAGCAACAGCATCAACAACCCCGACGTGCCTATCGCCGGTAAGGAGCCTACGCTGTGCTCCGGCACCTAATAGCATCAATCAACCAGCCCACTACTCCCGATCCGGCTCTCTCCCCCGTGCAATTCGGTATGGTATTCCTTCAGCACGCCCCACTCGCCGTTGGCGGCCAGGCGGCCTGTGCGAACCAGGTCGAGGGGTCGTGGATGCGGTAGGTCGGTACCGGCAGCCTCCAGGATGTCGCGCAGCAAGCCGGCATCGGCGTTGGCCAGGGCTTTCCAGTTGTTGATGCCCGCTGTTTTGAGCAGTTCTTCGATCTTGGTACCGATGCCTTCGACGACTTTCAGGTCTTCCGGGTCGTTGGACAAGGCGTCGTACCGCCCTTTGAAAGCCTCCGGGTTCTCGTGTTTCTTTAGAGGTACCAGGCGTGCTGCCTGTTCTACCCATTTGTCGCGTTCGATACGCCCCTCGAAATATTGGATGGCGTGGGTGACTTCCCGGGTGCGGGCAGTGTCCCAACTGGAGATTTCGTCGTAAGTAAACACGCCGATTTCGTTGAGTTTCTTTTCCAGGAAAGGGCCGATGCCGTCGATGAGGGTCAGGTCGTCCTTTTCGGGCACTTCTGCCGCTGCCCCGATCTTGTCCTGGAGGAAAGGTTTGTCCGGGTTGGTAATGACTACCGGTTCCTCTTCGACAACCGATGCGTCGGGCAGGCCCGGTTCGGGGTGGAGGCTCCGGGGCACGGCGGGAGGCTCCTCGCGGGGGGGCACCGCCGTGGGCGCTGCCGCAGCGTACAAGACCTTGTTTTTCAACCCCTCCAGTTCTTCGCGGAGGTGGGCATTCTCGCTTACCAGCAATTCCAGCCTGTCCTCCACGGCTTCCAGGCGCTGGCGGGTAGCGTTGTAGGCGCTCTGCATCTGGGGGTAGGCCATCAGTACCCATCGTCTTCCGTTTCCAGGGTTTCCGTCAGCTGTTCATTCCTGGACTGCGGTAAGCGATAGCTGTGTTCAGCTCCTCGATGGTAGCCTCCTGTACCGTTTTTGCCGTTTTCAGCTCATCGATCTGGCGGTTAAGGTTGAAAATCTCCCGGTGCAGGTACCTTCTCTTCTTCGATGCGCTCTGCCCGTGCTTCGGCTTCCCGGAGGGCGAATTCCGCCTTTTTCAGGTCTGCTTCCTTCAGCCCCAGCTGTTCTTCCTGCGCCTCAATCTGCGCCTGAAGGTTGTTTATTTTTTTTTTTTCTCCTTCAACTCCCGCCTCAGCTGCATCACCCGGCGGCTGCGCAGGATGTATCCCAGCAACAAGTACCAAATAGGAAGGCGATCAGTATGATGAACAGAATAGCATAACTGTCCTGGGTGTTGAACTGGTCGAAGAGTTTGCTTAAGTCCATGGTTTGGTAGGATGAGGTGAATGAATATTATTTATTGGCGAGGCGCCGTTCAGTTCAGGTCGGCGGCGTCCTCCAGGATTTTTTTTGTTTTCTTCCAGGGCATTCTGATATTCTTCAGCCGTATTGAGGATGAAGTTGACGCGGCGGTTCTTCTGCCGCCCCTCCGGGTTGTCGGAACCATCCGGGTTGGAATTGGGGGCTACCTTACCGCTCTTCGCCCTGTGATTCCACGACGATCTTGGCTTCTATACCCATAGCCCGGAAATAATCGCGGGCGCTTTGGTACCGGCGCATGCCCAGGTCGAGGTTGTAATCGGCAGAGGCGATGCTGTCCGTATACCGACGATGCGCAGGATGGCTTCGGGGTTGAGGTCGAAGTACGTTTTGACGGAATCGGCATACAGCTTGAAGGGTTCGCCGGGTTTGAACACGTCGGAGTTGTACTCGAAGTTGGCGTCGGAAAAGGTCATGTTTTTGAAGGTAAAACGACCTTTTCAAAGTCCCTGGGGATATTGTTGGGGTCGTACAAACTGAAGAGCAGGGTTCTTTCAGCCCGGCATCTTCGCTCAGCCCGTGGTCCAGAGAGATGCGTACCTGATCGATGCCTCTTTTCATCAGCAGTTTCCGTATCTGGTCGGCGCGCGCCAGTACCGATATTTTCGAAGAAACCCGGCTTGATGTCCCCTTTTCGCTGGCGCGGTAAAAAGCCGTGATGGTCATGTTGCGGTACCTGGGTTGGCCCGGAGGATACCGCAAGGGTGTCCAGGAAGGCTTCGTTGTTGCGGTTGAGCCGGGGCTGAAAACTGGTGAGTCGAAGGCGAACTGGTCATATCCCTGCAGGATGACGGAATCGCCTTCGGTCAGTTTCAGGGTTTTCAGCCGGATGTCCTCCACCTGTTGTTCTTCGCCGCAGAGCCCCCGGATTTGGCAGACGAAATACCAGCGGGCGACCAGCGCGTAAGCGCAGAATAACAGGAAAATGAAGAGGGATAGAAACCTCATTGTAAATGGGCATTCGTTATTAATCTCCTAAATGTAGGTAATATTGCGGTTTTTTCAATGAAGCAGTTTATAATTTGATCGTTGGCCAGGGATAGTTGTTATAATTGGAGTAAAATTGCTGAATAAAAAAAGACGCTATATGAAAGTCCGCTGCACGGCCAACCACCTGCGCTTCCGCCTTCGCAAATCAGACGTTGAAGAGCTCTCCAGCCGGCAGAGCGTCCGGGAAACTATTCTCGTCGCCCCTGGCCAGAGCCTGGCTTTTGAGCTGGCCATCGCCCCGGTAGAGGCTGCCGCGCCTTCTTTCCTGGAGGGGCTGCTGCGCATTGCCCTGCCCGCCGCCGCCGCCCGGCACTGGATAGAAACCGACGAGGTGGGCATCGAACTCCGCCACCGGCTGGACAATGGCGACGTGCTGGACATCCTGATCGAAAAGGACTTCCCCTGCAAGCACCAGCCGCAGGAGGATAAGGGGGATACGTTTCAGGAATTGGCGAAGAAGCGAGGCTCCGCCGAGGTAAAGCAATAATTAGCATGATTGTCAAAAACATTGCTTTTATTTGCAGTGTTTAGCAAACATAAACCTTCTTTTTTTTCAAAAGTGTTGAGGCATCAAACATATCGCCTGCTGGGGAGCCTGTTCCTGCTCCTGCTCTTCCTTCTGCCCATAGGCATGAGGGATGCGCATTATCTCCTGGAGCAACATGAAGCCATCGAAACCTGTGAAGCCAGCGGTAACGACCATCACCTGCACGGCGAAGAGCTGAAACATCACGATTGCCCACTCTGCCTGATCCTTTACCCCCAGCTTCTGGAAGCAGAGCCTCCGGCGGGCTACACTTCCAGGCCCTCCCTCCGGGTGGAGGAACAATTTGAATATTCATTTTCTCACAGCCATCCTTCCCTTTCCCACATCCGGGAGCGCGGGCCGCCTTCCGCCCTTGTCTTCTTTCCCCGATTCGCCTGAATCATCCTCAGGTTGTTTACAATTCTTTAAAAATTCTGTGAAAGCCCCTGCGGCCCAGGATTCTGAGCAGGTTCGCCTGTGAGGTGGATGCGCACATGGGTAGCGGTGTACAAATGTGAGGGAACGGCCGATTGCTACAGCAATGAGCCGCATCGCCCGGCATTGCAATGAAACAACGCTACCGGCAGCTCTGATCAATGGCGCCTGTCGCCGGCGCAGGCTTCACGCAAAACATATAAAAGGCTAATTATGAAATTTCTGAAAAACTTCTTTTTCCTTGCCCTTGCGGCTACTGCCCTCACCTTTGTTGGTTGTAATAAGGATGATGAGGAGCCCCACATGCACGGGGACAATGAAATTACCATCCGCATCCTGGAACCGGGTGCTGATGAAGTGATCGCCGATGCTTCCGATGTTCACATTCACATCGAGATCGAGGCCAGTGATGAGAACCATGAAGTAGAGATCGTTCTGCATCCCGAAGGGGACGTCAATGACAAGATCATTGACTTTGGCAAGCATGAACACAGCAAAGTCATCACCTTCGAACAGGATGTCGACCTTTCCAGCTATCCTTCCGGAACGGGCTTCCACCTGGAGGTAGAGGCCTGCAAAGACCACGACTGCGCTGAGAAGGAATTTGCAGACGTAGAATTCTCCATTCAGTAATAAGCAACCCCCATTTTGTGAAAAGAGGCTGTCCGCCCCTAAGGATCGACAGCCTCATTCTTTTTAAGCCTTGCCGAAAAGGGGATCTTCACAGAGAAAACGATATTCCTGCCCTGTTCGGGCACATTGATGAGGCGATAGCGGCTCAGGTGGTTGAGATAACGGGAATTCAGGAGGTTTTGCCCCTGTATACTGAGGATGAGCTGCTGGCCCTGCCAGTTGAGGGTAGCTCCCAGGCTGGCCTCCCACAACTGATAGGCCGGCGTGGGGCGCTCTGAACGGTCGACTCTGAGGCGGCCCTCAGCCGCGAATATATACTGGTGGCCCAGCTCGGCGTAAAATTCGCTGAGCCACCCCTTGCCGGAAACCTCGTACAACAGGCTGGATTTCAGCGTCGGCTGGGGTGTGAACGGCAGCGCCAGGCGGGTATTGAGGTTGTAGCTCTGTACAAAATCCGAAGACTGCTTCAGGCTCAGGAAGGGCAGTACTTTCCATTGCCATTGCAATTCTAAGCCGGTGTAGACGGCATCGTCCTGCCGGTACTGAAAGATCTGGCCGGCTTCGGGCAGGGGCGAGAAGCGGGCGGGGAAGGTCGGGCCCAGGTAAATGTAATTGTCGAAATAGTTGAAGTAGGTGGCGAAGCTTCCGGAAAAGCCGCCCACCGTCCAGTCGGTGCTCAGGTCGAGCTGATAGCCGTGTTCTGATTCCAGGCCGGGAGTGCCGACCTCATGGCGGAAGGTGCCGTGGTGAATTCCGTTGGAGACCGTTTCCGCCGGATAGGGCACGCGGAAGCTCTTGCCCAGGTTGAGCTTCAGGAACCAGGCATTTTTCCGAAGTACCAGGCTGGACCCGACGGAGGCAGACCAGTTGAAATAGCTCTGAGCGGTGGATGGGGCAATGAGGGAGTCGACGATGTTCTCGTTGCTGTCCCAGACCCACTGGCGGAAAAAACGGGTATCGTTCTCGGCATAATCTACCCGAATGCCGCCATTGGCCAGCCAGCCGGGGGCCAGTTCCCTTTCGATCAACGTGTAAAGCCCCCCGCGAAAGGTATTGAAATCCGGCAGGAGGAATTCGAAGCCGCCGCGCCGGTTTTTCTGCCATTGCACATTGCCGCCGTATATGTTCTTCCAGTGATCGGCCGGGTTGTGTTCGTAGTGAAAATTGGCGCTGTAGGTTTCCAGGGCAAGCTCCAGGGCCAGGGTATTGCCCGGGTCGATCTGGGAGCTGGGAATGCTGTGGAATTCGGGGAAAGAGAACTCCCGGCGCAGGTTGCGCTGGTAGCCCAGGTTGAAATCGGGTGGTAGTCCGGCAGGAAGAACACCTGGTTATACGCCAGCTTGTAGTGATCGACTTCCTGCTTCGGCACGTCGATGTCCCGGCGGTTGCCGTCATCCTCCAAAGCATAGGAGCGCGGAATGCCCACCGCGCCGGAAAACAGGCCGGCATCGAGCGAATAGCTGGTAAAAGTGAAGCGGGAGATGCCCCAATCCCGCTGTAAGCCGGCCATAGCCGAAAAGTTGGACTCGCTGCCGGCCGTATTTTTGAGGCTGTTGTCGTAGATGGGCAGCACGAAGGAATTGTATAGAAACTGGCTGGCCGGCACGCGGTAATCGCCGAAGGCCTGGCGGCTGTAGCGGGCCGTAGCAAAAAAGCCGCCGATATTGGCCCCTATCTTCGCGGTGCCCGCCCAGTGCTCATTATTGGTCTTGTACAGGCCGAGCACATTCCCGCTCAGCGTATTCCTGGGAATGATCTTGCCCGGCATGATGTTGATCACGCCGCCCAGGCCGTCCGAACCGTACTGCAGCGAAGCAGGGCCCTTGATGACCTCTACGCGCTCCACATCAAACTGGTCGGCCTCCAGGCCGTGGTCGGCGCCCCACTGCTGGCTCTCCTGCTTGATCCCCATGTGGTTGACGATGACTCGGTTGAAGGAAAGGCCGCGAATGACGGGCTTGGCGATGCCAACGCCCACATTGATCGCGCTTACACCCGGTATCTTTTCCATGGTTTTGGCAAAGGTGCCCTGCAGGTTGCGCTCGATCAGGTGCTCGGAGAAATGTTCCGTGGCCAGGGTGGTTTCCTGCTTGGCATGCTCTTCCGACACGACGACCTCCTCCAGCAGCTCGCTCCGTTCTTCCATCACTATGGAAAGCTGGCGTATCCCGCCGCCTGTCACCTTCACCCTGATGGATTTGTGTTCATACCCAACGTATCCTACCTCGAGCTGATGAGTGCCCGCATCCAGGCCGGAGATATAAAAACGCCCGTCTTCATCGCTCGAAACTCCTAAAGAATCGGGAAGCACCCAGATGGTTGCTCCGGGCAGCGGCTGTCCTCCTTCGCCGTATACTGTTCCACTGATCTGGCCATAAACCTGAGAAAAGGCAGCCCAGAAGAAGAAAAAAAATAAGAGCTTTGTTTTCATAAAGGCAAATGTACCTGTATTTAATGCAACAAAGTTGCACAAACTTGCATTATTATTAAAAAGTCATTCGCATGAACAAAGTTTTATTGCTGTCGGCCTTCTCCCTGGTGGTATTTTTTTCTTCCTGCGGAGATGAGGAAGTGGACATCACTCCTCCATCTATGAAAATCATCAGCCTTTCGCCGGCGCCGGTAAGCGCCGAAATATGCGGGACGGCCGAAGATACGGTTTTCCTCCTTCGAGGAGGTGAAAACCTGTCCTTTGAACTGCTTTTCCGCGACGAATCGAGCCTTTCCCAGTACAAGATTGATATCCACAACAATTTTGACTGCCACGGCCATGGCGGAGGCGCCGCACCGGGTATTTCCATCCCCAATGTGAACAACCAGACTACCGACTGGTCGGAGCTGGAGATCACCGGGCTTTCCGGCCAAGAGCAGCAGGTGGCCCAAACGCTGGTGGCGCCTGAAAACATCACGGCGGGCAACTACCATTTTCAGATCCAGGTCATCGATGAAGCCGGAAACGACAATCCGCTCGCGAATTTTTACAGTATCCAGGCGGTGAACCCCAACGATGAGGAGCCGCCTGCCATTTCAGTAAATGCGCCCGCCGGCACGTCGCTTTCCATTGCCAAAGGAGAGGTCATAACATTTGAAGGAGAAGTGACGGACAATTACTCGCTGAGCGAAGGGGGCAACGGCGTGCTCTTCCTGAGCTACACCGACCTGAGTTCGGGCAACAGTTTTGTTACCGATGCTGTATTCCCTTTCGACAACAGCGCCAGCAAAAGCTACCCGTTCAGTTTTTCCTATACGATACCCGGTACGCTGAAGGCGGGCAGCTATCGCTTTTTCCTGCGCGCCCACGATGGGGTGCGCAATGTTGCGGAAGCAGTAGCCTTTGAAGTGGGAATTACGGATTAGCACAACGCCTGCACAGGCCTTCCAGCACCAGGTAGGACCGCCGCACGATGTAACCTTCCGGCACATTTACCGGGGAGCGGGGTCCGGTTTCCAGGCAGATCGTCTGTTCGCATTTCGTACAATGAAAATGAGCGTGGTCGTCCTGATGCTCATGCACCGTACAATCTTCCGAGCAAAGTGCATATTTGGACGTTCCGCTGCCGTCCACGGCTTGATGGATGAGCCCTTTTTCCTCAAAGGATCTCAGGGTGCGGTATAGCGTAATGCGGTCAGGATTCTCGAGCGCTTGTTCTATGTCTTTGCTGGAAAGGGCTTTGCCTTCTGCTTGCACAAAAATCTTCAGCACATCCTTACGGATGATCGTCTTGCGCAAGTCATGCTTATCCAGTTTTTCCATTATATCTTCCTGCATGATCATCGTTTTCTTTGAGCAACGGGCATAAAAATATGGTTCGAACAGCCTTTTTCAAAGAAATGGCCCTTGAAAAACTTGCAACTTTGTTGCAATAACCATATACTTGCAACACAATTGCATTTATAATTGTTATCGTTGCTCAATTTAGCATTTGGCAACCAAAGCTGAGGTGAAAGCCAATTTTATATTTGTTCTTTCATCACGAAGCTGTTCCATTTGGTACTAATCCAACCTGGTTTTATAGAATATTTTAAAGCCTGGTGTTCCCACACCAGGTTTTTTCTTTGAACAGGGCCTGAACCAAAAAGGTTAAGCGAATGAGAAAAATATTCATACACGCTTCGGTGATATTCTTTTATATCATGTTGTTTCAACGTTGCTCTCGGTCGGGAGTGGACGAAGCGCCAGCTTATGAGGAAAAAGCGCCCACGAGTTCCGATACTTCCGTACGGGCGAACCCCGGTTCTGAGCCGGGCCCTATATACCTGAGTTGGAAGGGCCTGGCCGACGTCTCCTTCGAGATGAAATACCACGAAATGGCGCAGGCAGAAGTGCCCATCCCGATCTTTGGAGAGAATATCCAGGCCGTGGCGGGCAAAGAGGTACAGATATCCGGCTACGTCATCCCCCTGGAGGAAACCGGCGAGGAATCCTATATCGTCCTTTCGGCCTTTCCCTACACCCAGTGCTTCTTCTGTGGGGGCGCCGGCCCCGAATCTGTAATGGATATCCTGCCGAAAGAGCCACTGGGCCGCCTGCTCATGGATCAGAAGGTAACTTTCCGCGGCAGGTTGCGCCTTAATGATCACGACCTCATGTACCTCAATTACATTCTCGATGATGCGGTGCTGGTGGAATAAGTGGTTGTCAGAACTCCTGCTCTGCCAATAAACGCTCTGCTTCCTGGCGCAGGACAGCAATGCTGTCGCGAAATTCCTGCTGTATGTTCAGCATGTGGCCAGGCGTCACCTCCGGTGCTTTTTTCCCGTGATGATGGTGGTCATGGCCATGCTCATGATCGTGATCGTGTTCATAGCCTGGCACTTCGATCAGGCTTTCCGCCCAGGCTTGAAAGCGGCCCTCCAGTCCGTTTATCTCCCGTACGAAGGCTTGTTCGGCCTCAGTGAGGGCCCGCCCCTGTACATTTATGCTGTTCTTTAGTTGCAACAGGCTGTCGAGCTTGCCTCTGGCCTCTTCCTCTATTTTCATGGCTTCTTCATGCACGGCGGCGGCCTGCTCCAGTTGAGGGTCAGCCTTTTCTCCGGAGGAACAGGCGGAGGCAGTAAAGAGTAACAAAAAAATCAGGCTGTTTTTCATGGCTCGTAAGGTTCTGCGTTTTTTAAAATGTAATTACAATGGTCCAGGTCATTGGCATTCAAAAGTAGCGTTCCTTTAAAGGTGAGGCGTTCATCCATCCGGAATTTTCGTAAAGCCTCCAGCTTAAGCTGCAACTCCACTACCGATTCCGGGCCCGCTGCCCCACAAAAGTAACAAGACGAAAAAGGATACCTGGAAAGAACGAAGAACATTTGCTGCTCATTGAAAGGAATGAAATAACCCGACAGGATCACTTCCCGCCCTTCGAGCGATGCTACCGCACCACTGAATTTAGGTTTCAAATAGTAAGCCCCTAAGTCTTCAATATATTCGGTCTTGAACCGCACCTTGGCCAGCAATTCCCAGTCAATTTTTTCCTGAGCAGATAACGGCAGGGCTATTAAAACAATTAAGATGGTAAGCCAGTAATGTTTGGGCATTAGCTTTTGTTTATGCAACGTAGTTGCAAATGTCAATTGTTGTTTCTACTTTTGCAACAACGTTGCACTTAAAAACTATATTGTTCATGCCTCCAATGATTTTACCTATCCCTGCATGGCCAAAGCAAGTACGGCGCTGTACTACACCGCAGCCCCTCGGTGGAACAATCCGGCCTTTCCCGCCTGCTCCTGCGGATAGATACCGGAGGGGCATTCAATTTTCAATAAAAGAGGAAAAGCATGATACAAAAACTACCAGTCACTGTCCTTAGCGGCTTTTTGGGCGCGGGCAAGACGACGCTGCTCAACCATGTCCTTCACAACAAAGAAGGGCTAAAAGTCGCTGTGATTGTAAATGACATGAGTGAAGTGAATGTGGATGCCCGCCTCGTAGAAGAGGGCAACACGCTTTCCCGCACAGAGGAAAAACTGGTGGAGATGAGCAACGGCTGCATCTGCTGTACGCTCAGGGAGGACCTGATCGAGGAAGTGGCAAAACTGGCGCAAGAAGGCCGTTTCGACTACCTGCTCATCGAAAGTACAGGTATCTCCGAGCCACTACCGGTGGCGCAAACTTTTTACTTCGACAGCGAAGAGCTGAAAGTTAATCTGTCGGAAGTCAGCCGGCTGGATACATTGGTGACCGTGGTGGATGCCTTCAATTTCTACCGGGATTTCGGCAGCGTGGACACCATTTACTCCCGTGACCTCAACGACGACCCAACTGACCAGCGCACCATCGTCAACCTGCTGGTTGATCAACTCGAGTTTGCCAATGTCATCTTACTCAACAAAACCGACCTCGTAACGGAGCAGCAGGCGGAAGTGCTGGAAGCGCTCATCCGAAAATTCAATGCAGAAGCCAGGATCATCCGTACTCAACATAGCGAGGTTCCCTTATCCCAAGTGCTGAACACCGGCCTTTTTGACTACGAGCGGACAAGCCAGTCTGCCGGGTGGATCAGGGAACTGTATGGCGAGCATACTCCCGAAACGGAAGAATACGGCATCGCGTCCTTTGTCTTCCGGGCCCGCCGCCCCTTTCACCCCGAGCGGTTTTGGCAATACCTCAATAGAGACTGGCCGGCTTCGGTGGTACGTAGCAAAGGCTTGTTCTGGATCGCTTCCCGGCCCGCTGATGCCATCAACTGGAGCCAGGCAGGTGGCTCTCTGCGAGCAGAAAAGGCTGGGGTATGGTGGTCAAGTATGCCCTACGGCGAACGGATCAACTACCCTGCTTTTGTAGATAATCAGGCTTTCATAGAAAGCCGGTGGGATGCTGATTGGGGCGACCGCAAAACCGAACTCGTGCTGATCGGGCAGGATATGGATGAAGACAGTATTCGGGCGGAACTGACAGCCTGCCTTCTGAACGATTCCGAAGTGGTGGATTGGAAAGGCGGTTATGTGTTTGAAGACAACTGGCCGGAATGGTAGGGCAAAGCCCCTCAAACGATGAGCAAGCTCATTGTTTCGCAACGTTGTTGCAAGTATATTTCGGGCAGTAATCAAAACACAATCCACTATGAAAATCAAAATGCTCTTTTTTGCGATCAGCCTGCTGGCGCTCTGGAGTTGCCAACCTGCCGGAACAGGCAATCAACAAGACACCACTGAAACGGACACGGTTCAGCAGGAAACACCGGCTGAACTGCCCGCCCGGATGGCGACTACACTGCTTGAGAACGCCTATGTGACAGTGAAGAAAATGACGCTGCCTCCCGGTGCGGAGCAGCCACTGCACGAAGGTGGGCCGCGGGTCGTCTACTCCCTCACCGATTACAAACTGAGCTGGCGGGAAAGAGAAGGCGACCCTTCGGAAAAAGCCTGGACTGCCGGCGATGTTCACTGGCACGATGCGGGTGCTCACGCTGCCAAAAACATCGGCCAGAGCGATGCGGAGTTCCTGGTGGTTATGCGGACGAAGGCGGCGCTTCCTGCCTGCGATGAAGAAAAAGCCTTGAACAATGACGTGAACAAAGTAAGCCCGGACAAGTCTTCCGTACTTTTTGAGAACGAACATGCAAGGGTTACCAAAGTCACCCTGGAAGCGGGAGCAGAAATACCAGAACATGCTGGTACGAATAGGGTCATCTATTCCCTGACAGACTATACGATAACCTATGCTTCCGACAAAGAAGCTACACAGGAGCAAAGCTTCACTGCCGGCGAAGCCCACTGGCACGAAGCCTGCCGGCATAGCCTGTCCAACACGGGGCAGTCGACGGCAGAATTTCTGGTCATTGCTTTTAAAAATTAGTATTCAATGGCGTTGTCGTTTGAAAAACTGAATGCGGATATGGTAGGGGCATGGGCCAGCGGCCTGTGCGCTATGCATTGTGCGGCAACGCCATTGTTGTTTGCTGCCCAGGCTTCCGCCCAGGCCGGCCAGCACCTGTGTGGTGGAGCGGAGCTACCCTGGTACTGGTTGGTAATAGATTGGGCATTTTTACTGTTTGCCTTTTTCGCTATTTACTATACATCGAGGCAGGTAGCCGCCGCCTGGGTGAAGTGGGGCATGTGGGCAGCCTGGTCGGCCATTGCGCTGAGCATTATTATGGAGGCCATGCATTGGCATCTGTGGGGGCATGCGCCTCTATATGCTAGTGCTGTCGTGTTGATTGGCCTGCATTTGTATAATCATCGGCAGTGCCGAAGTTGCCGATCAGAAAACGAATATTAAAACACAACTCATGATAGAAGCCTACAACCTCAGCAAATCCTTCAATGGCCAGCCCGCCCTCAAACAGCTCAACCTGGCCGTGGCGCCCGGCGAGATCTACGCGCTCCTGGGCGCCAATGGGGCCGGCAAGACCACCACCATCCACCTTTTTCTCAACTTCCTGAAGCCGGATGAAGGAGAAGCCCGCATCGACGGGCAAAATGTGGCGGCCAACCCACAGCGCGCCCGCGCCCAAATCGCTTACATCCCGGAGAATATACAGCTGTACCCCAACCTCAGCGGCATGGAGAACCTGGCTTATTTCTCGGCGCTGACGGGGAAAAAGTACGAACGGGCAGAACTGGAGATGTTCCTCACCGAAGCGGGGCTTGAGCCAGAGGCTTTTGACAAGCGCGCCCGCTACTACTCCAAAGGGATGCGCCAGAAAACGGGCATAGCCATCGCTCTGGCCAAGCAGGCCAAAGCCCTGCTGCTCGACGAGCCCACTTCCGGCCTCGACCCCCAGGCCAGTAATGAGTTTGCCAGCCTGTTGAAACGGCTCAGCGAATATGGCATAGCCACGCTGATGGCCACTCACGACCTGTTCAGGGCCAAGGAGACCGCCACCCATATTGGCATCATGCGGTCCGGAGAACTGGTGCAGTCGCTGCGCCCGAAGGAGATCGGCCAGGCCGGCCTGGAAGCCCTTTATCTGCAACAAATGTCCCAGCCATGATACGATTGATCTTTCTGAACGAACTCAAAGGCAGCCTGCGGGACCGGCGCGTACAACTGCTGGCCGGCTTCACGCTATTGCTGCTGGCGCTGTCGGCCTGGACGGGCCATGGCGCCTACGAACACCTGCAGGCAGCGCGCAGCAAGGCCGCAGAAAAAGCCGAGGCCCAGTGGGACAGCCTGGGAGACTACAACCCGCACGGCGCCGCCCATTATGGCACCTACGCCTATCGGCCCCTGGGGCTGCTGCGTATGCTGGATGCGGGCGTACAGCCCTACACAGGTGATGTGCTTAAGGTGGAGGGGCACGTACAAAATGAAGCAATGTACGCCGAAGCCTCCCGCAGTACTTCTCTGATGCGGCTCAGCCAGTTTCAGCCGGCTTTAGTCTTACAAGCTATTGTGCCTCTGCTGCTGATCTTTCTGGCTTTCGGGAGCATAGCCCGGGAACGGGAACAGGGGGTGCTCAAAATGCTGGTACTGCAGGGCGCCAGCATATTGCAACTGATGGCCGGTAAAGCACTGGCCTACTGGAGCATCAGCCTCGGGCTGCTCTTAGCTATGGTGGCACTGATGGCGCTGCTGTACGGCGGACAGGTAGACTGGGCAACGCTGGGCGTTTTTCTGCTTTGCTATGCGCTGTATTATCTGTTGGTTGCGCTGCTTTCGGTTTATGTCTCCGGACGGGCGCAGCGCAGCAGTAGCGCCCTGGCCCTTTTGCTGGGCGCCTGGCTGGTATGGGTGTTCATCGTGCCTAAGTTAGCCGCGCAGCTGGGGCAAAGCCTCTATCCATTGCCCAGCCGCATTGCCTTCGAAGAACAGATGCAGGAAGACCGCCAAAAAGGGCTCGATGGGCACAACCCCTCCGACCAACGCCGGAAAGCGCTGGAAGAACAGGTGTTGAAAGAATACGGAGTAGACTCCATAGCGCAACTGCCCATCAATTTTGATGGCATAGCCATGCAAGCCGATGAGGAGTACGGCAATCAGGTATGGGACAAGCACTTCGGCCAGTATTTTCAAACCATACAGCAGCAGAACCGCGTCATTCAATGGGCTTCTGTCCTTGCGCCATTCCTGGCCGTACGCAATCTGAGCATGGCCCTCGCGGGCACCAGCCTGTATGGCCATCTTCATTTCCAAAGGTCAGTAGAAGACTACCGGCGGCATTGGGTCAAAACCCTAAACGACAAGCACGCCTACGGTGGCTCCCAAAGCGGCGATTGGGGGTGGAAAGCAGAGGCGGCCTTTTTCCAGTCGATGGAAGATTTCACTTATCAGCCTCCCGGCGCGAGGTGGGCCTTGTCGAACCGCTGGCCTGAGCTGGCCGTCCTGCTGGCCTGGTTTTTGCTGGCCATCGGCGCATTAGCCTCTGCAAAGCGCATATCCGTATTGGAAACCTAACCTAAAACCCTGAGCTACATGAACGTTTTCAGCCTATTGTCAATAGAGTGGGCGCAACTGCGCCGTTCCTGGATGCGGCAGGCCGCTCTGGCCATCTATCTGCTGCTGGGGATATATGCGGTTTTCTCCGGCCAGCGCTACGTGCAAAAGTGGGCGGCTGCCGTCGCCCATGTAGAAGCCAAAGAACAGGAGATGGCAGAACAGGCCCTGGCCTGGTATGCGGATAGCATCAAAGGGCCTGAGGACCGCCCCTGGGTCGATATTTATCAGCCGCTCTGGGCATCCTGGTACACGGGCAGTTACCTGTGTAAAGAACCGGCGCCGCTTGCCCTCGCGAGCCTCGGTGTTTCGGATACCCGTCCGAACTACGCCCGCATTACCCGTTTCAGCAGCCCGTTCGATACCCGCAACAAGCCGGAGCTGATCAATCCGGAACAGCTGATGGCCGGGCATTTCGACCTGGCCTTTGTGCTGGTGTTTCTCAGCCCATTGCTGTTGTTGTTGCTGAGCTATGACATACTGGGTTATGAACGGGATCAGGGCATGCTGCCCCTGCTGCGCCTGCAGGCCGGCCGCCTGGCGGGCTGGGTTGGCCTACGGCTGGGTTTTCAATGGGCCCTGGCCAGCCTGGCCACCGCTGCGCTCTGGCTGTTGGCAGGCGCCGTAGCCGGTTACTGGGGTATAGGCCTATGGGCTGGCCTGTTGCTGAGCCTGCTGTACCTGTTGCTCTGGGCGGCTGCCGTTGCCCTGGTGATCTCCTTCCGGCAGGGGCTGGCCTTCAACGCGCTGGCTTTGGCCCTGCTCTGGATGGGCGTCAGCATATTGCTGCCTGCGGCAGCGAACCTATGGGGACAAAGCCAATACCCCCATTCCTTCAGCACCGAGATCACGGATGCCCAGCGGGCGGAGCTTTACGCGCTTTACGAGAAAGAAGCGAAGGTCCTGGAGCCCATCGTTTTACGAGAATTCCCGGAAGCCCGCAATACGCCCTACCTGCAAGATACTGCCCGGGACCCGCTCATTGACCGCCACTACTACGATGTAGCGGGCCTGGTGCTGAACCAAAAAGCGGCCGCCGTCGCCAACGAAACCGAAGAAGGCCGGGAACGGCTGGCCCGGCAGTCTGTCTGGTACAACCCGGTTTATGCTCTGCAAATGGGGCTGGACGAAATCGCGGGCAATGGCTCTCCTGCCTATTTGGCCTTTCGCAATGACATCAGCCTAAGCGTAAAGGCAAAACTCAAACAACTCCTGGAATTTGCAATGCAGCAAATATCTATGGATACCGAAAAATTCCAGCAACTCCGTCAGACAGTTGGCGCCAATCAGCACTACGCCGGCCAGGCGCCGGGCAGAAGCTGGCTGGTATTGCTGCTGTACGTGCTGATTGTGGGCGGGGCGGGAATTTGGCGGCTGCGGCGATTGTAAGATCAAAACACCCAACATGTACACTCATACCCGACTGGCACTGCTGTTTTTTATGTTAACCTTTTTTCTGGTAGCCCAAGGCCAGGACAACAACTTCCCTCCTCCAGATACGCCGGTAGTAATTCGGGCCGCTCAGGCGGTAGATAAAATAACGATAGACGGGAAGCTGGACGAAAGAGCCTGGCAAAGGGCAACACCCGTTACGGATTTTTTCAGAATGGAGCCCCGGCAGGGTGGTGATTACCAATACCACACATCCGTCCAGATACTTTTTGACGAACGCAATCTATACGTAGGGGCATTCTGCACGGATTCGATGGGAAGAAACGGCATCCGGGTACAAGACCTGCGCCGCGATTTCACCTGGGGGGAAAATGATATATTCGGTATCCAACTCGACCCACAAAACCTCCGGCAGTATTGCGTAAGCTTTCAGGCCACCCCCTACGGCAGCCAAAGAGACCTGCAAAACTTTAACGATAACAACACGGACAATGACTGGAATGCCCTGTGGGCCGTGCGTACAACCCGGACAGATACCGGTTATTATGCAGAATTCGCCATCCCCTTCAAGTCCCTTCGCTACGAATTGCCGGAAAAAGGCGATTCCAGCAGTTGGGGGATCACCTTCACCCGGTTAGCGCGCAGAGATTACGAACAAACTGTATTCCCCCCTATACCTCAGTCCTTCTCCCCTTATCGAATGACCTATGCTGCGGAACTCAGAGGGCTGACATTACCCAAACCCAGCACCAACATCCGTGCAGAACCCTATACCCTTTACCAATATGACCGCCTCACAGAGGGGGCAAATACTACTGCCAAACAACAACCCAAGATAGGCGGGGATATAAAATGGGCAATCACCCCTAAATCCGTAATGGATTTTACTTTTAATACCGACTTTGCCCAGGCTGATGTCGACCGGGCCGTCAATAACCTGGAGCGCTTCAACATCTTTTTCCCGGAAAGGAGGCAATTCTTTCTGGAAAATTCCGGCATTTGGGCAGGAGCTAATAACCGCTCGGTTGTCCCTTTCTTCAGCCGCCGGATCGGCCTGCAGGGCAACTTTAATGCAGAACCGGCCCCCATACATGCAGGAGCAAGATATACCTCCCGCAATGAGCAGCGAGCCATTGCCGGCCTATACATGCATCAGGCAGAAACGGATCGCTCGCCTGGGGCCAGCTTTGCGGTAGCGAGATACCAGCACAACTACGGTAAAGAAAACAATGCCGGGGTTATGCTTACTCATCGCATGGATGAAGCCTCCGAAGCACTCGGCCTGGAGGCCAGCCATAATTCTACCCTTACTTTGGATGGGCTGGTGCGCCCCCGGGATGAATTTACCCTGTCTTATATGCTGTCGGGCTCCAGGGATAATGCTAATGATACCCTTGGTATAGGGGGGCGGATTTTTGCGGGCTATTCTACCAATGACTTTTACCTGGGATGGCTCACCAATTTTGTATCCGATGCTTATCGCCCCGACATGGGTTTTGTCTTTCAGGAAAATGTGATCTATCATAACCCCGGCGGCTATTTCATCTGGCGCCCCAGGAACATCCCCTGGATTAGGCGCTTTGACCCGGGCGCTTTCGTTAATTACTACCATGATTTTAAGAACCCGGGCAACTTTCAGCAAGCCAACCTGTATCTCTTTCCCATTTATTTGATCTTTACCAATGGCAGTTTCCTGGAGTATGCCATTTTCCCGACCTGGCAGAACATCAATTTCAGCTTTGCCCCGCTGGGCGTACCTATTGAGCAAGACAGCTATTACTACACCCGCCAACAAGTCCGGTTTAATACAGACCAATCGGCCAGGCTATCGGGCTCGGGCAGCATCAACTGGGGCCGGTTTTACAACGGCCGGCGCACAAGCCTGAATGCAGGCCTACGCTATGCCCCTTCTGTGCATGCTGCAATCACAGTAGATTACGAATATAATGACCTCACAAATCTGGGAATCGGCCAAACTGATCTATCTACCCACCTGGTGTCCGTAGGAACGCGGTTTGCACTCAACCCACGCTTACAGTTATCTAGCTTTTACCAATATAACAGTTTCGATAAACAAGGCCGGTGGAACCTGCGGTTTAGTTGGGAATACCAGCCCCTATCGTTCCTGTACATTGTCTTCAACGATGCAAGAATAAACGACTTGGATGATCCTTTTCAGGAGCAGCAGGTCATTTCGAAAATAACTTTCGTAAAACAGTTTTGATACGCCTATCCCGAACGGCTCACCCTACCCCAAATAAGCCGAATACATCCACACCAGTTTTTCCTGCTCGCGTATGTAATCGCTCATGAGTGCATTGGTGCCTTCGTCGCCGGATTCCCCGGACAGTTCGAGCAGTTCCCGCTCAAGGGGGAGCAGCACTTCGTAGCCTTTCAGGATCTCCTTCACCGCTGCCACGCCATCGGAAACATTCTTCGCTTCCCTGATGCCGGAAACTGCAGAATAGTCGGTGTAGGTGTGCAGCGGCGTGAAGCCCAGAGTGAGGATGCGTTCGGCAATTTCGTCAATTTTAATGAGCGAGTCGTTGTACAGCTCTTCAAATTTGGCGTGCAACTCA